>NZ_AUFN01000007.1 GCF_000426525.1 Nocardioides alkalitolerans DSM 16699 | reverse complement strand
AGGGGTTCGGTCTTGGTTGCACCATCGAACGCGATAGCTCCGAGTAGTGGCGCGGAGGCGACACTTGTCACTTCCTCGGCGTTCTTGATCGTGTTGTCGAGCACTTCCCGTAGCAGCGCGATTCCGAGACCAAGAAGGAGTCCAAGAATGCCGCCCAAGGCGAGGTTTCGGGACGGCTGCGGAGAGACGGGACCCTGCGGAGCGGAGGCAGCATCGACGATGGTGCCCTTCACGAGAGAAACGGTCCCGCCTGGCGGAGTCTCAAGTTCGCGAATCATGACGGTCATGGCTTCCGCGTACCCCTGGGTCAACAACTGCGCCTTGTCGGGATCAGGCCCCGACACCGAGAGCTCGAGAATGACAGTGTCGGGTACTACGCGCGCGCTAACGGCGCCGCTGAGCTCGCGAGCAGATTCATCCAGGTCCAAGTTGGCGCGAACCATCTCCGCTAGTTCGCGACTCGTCGTCAGGTCGGCGTACGACTTGACGCGCTGAAGAGTGAAGGTCGCACCCGCCGCCGCCTCGCCTGATGTGCTCGACTCAGATGTCGTCACGAAGACTCGTGCTGTGGATGCGTACTGGGGAGTTGCCAGAAAGGTCACTGCGCTTGCAGCGGCGAGAACGATCAGTGTCGTCGCCACGATGAGGACCCATCGGCGTCGGACGATCTGCAGATAGTCCTTCAGTTCCACCGGAATCCACCTAACCCTGTGATCGACGCACCGGACCGCGTGCCAGGGAGGAGCCTAGGGTGTCTAGACGCGCAACGTGACTTCAACGTGGGAGAAGTGGTGACCGTCGCTCACCCGAGCAGGTCCTCGAGGTAGGCGCCAGACCCGTTCTTGCGCAGCGGCTCGGCGCGCGACCGCAGAATGTGGCTTATCCTCGTGGCCGGCGGTGCCGGGTTCATCGGCTTGAACTTCGTGCACTACGTCGTGGAGCACACCGACGCCCGGGTGACCGTGCTCGACAAGCTGACCTACGCCGCGAGTCGGGAGTCGCTCGCCGCGCTCCTCTCCGACCGGGTGTCGCTGGTGGTCGGCGACATCGCCGACGCCTCCGTCGTCGAGCCGCTCGTGGC
>NZ_AUFN01000006.1 GCF_000426525.1 Nocardioides alkalitolerans DSM 16699 | reverse complement strand
CTCTTTGTAGTGATGTGGCTTGTATGACAAGCCCTCGGCCTATTAGTACCGGTCGGCTAGGCATTACTGCTGTACACCTCCGGCCTATCAACCCAGTCGTCTACTGGGGGCCTTAACCACTCTCGTGGTGGGAAACCTCATCTTGAAACGTGCTTCCCGCTTAGATGCATTCAGCGGTTATCACTTCCGAACGTAGCTAACCAGCCGTGCCCCTGGCGGGACAACTGGCACACCAGAGGTTCGTCCATCCCGGTCCTCTCGTACTAGGGACAGCCTTTCTCAAGTTTCCTACGCGCGCGGCGGATAGGGACCGAACTGTCTCACGACGTTCTAAACCCAGCTCGCGTGCCGCTTTAATGGGCGAACAGCCCAACCCTTGGGACCTACTCCAGCCCCAGGATGCGACGAGCCGACATCGAGGTGCCAAACCATCCCGTCGATATGGACTCTTGGGGAAGATCAGCCTGTTATCCCCGGGGTACCTTTTATCCGTTGAGCGACGCCGCTTCCACATGCCAGCGCCGGATCACTAGTTCCGACTTTCGTCCCTGCTCGACATGTCTGTCTCACAGTCAAGCTCCCTTGTGCACTTACACTCAACACCTGATTGCCAACCAGGCTGAGGGAACCTTTGAGCGCCTCCGTTACATTTTAGGAGGCAACCGCCCCAGTTAAACTACCCATCAGGCACTGTCCCTGATCCAGATAATGGACCTAGGTTAGACATCTAGTACGACCAGAGTGGTATTTCAACGATGACTCCACCCCAACTGGCGTCGAGGTTTCACAGTCTCCCACCTATCCTACACAAGCCGAACCAAACACCAATACCAAACTATAGTAAAGGTCCCGGGGTCTTTCCGTCCTGCCGCGCGTAACGAGCATCTTTACTCGTAGTGCAATTTCGCCGAGTCCACGGTTGAGACAGCGCCCAAGTCGTTACTCCATTCGTGCAGGTCGGAACTTACCCGACAAGGAATTTCGCTACCTTAGGATGGTTATAGTTACCACCGCCGTTTACTGGGGCTTAAGTTCTGAGCTTCGACACCAAAGTGTCTAACCCGTCCCCTTAACCTTCCAGCACCGGGCAGGAGTCAGTCCGTATACATCGTCTTACAACTTCGCACGGACCTGTGTTTTTAATAAACAGTCGCTTGGGCCTGGTCTCTGCGGCCATCACCGCTACCGCCAGCAAGTGGCGTCACGGATCCGGCCCCCCTTCTCCCGAAGTTACGGGGGCATTTTGCCGAGTTCCTTAACCATGGTTTGCTCGATCGCCTTGGTATTCTCTACCTGATCACCTGAGTCGGTTTGGGGTACGGGCGGCTCATAGCTCGCTAGAGGTTTTTCTCGGCAGCATAGGATCATCGGCTTCCCCCAAACGGGGTCCCCATCAAGTCTCAGGCACATGCGACGCGGATTTGCCTACGTCACGCCCTACACTCTTAGCCACGGACTACCATCGCCGTGGTCCGACTACCTTCCTGCGTCACCCCATCGCTTGACTACTACTGATTCGGGTCCCACGCTACGCACCCCAGCCCAT
>NZ_AUFN01000005.1 GCF_000426525.1 Nocardioides alkalitolerans DSM 16699 | reverse complement strand
GCCCCGAGGGGCCGCAGGGATGCGGTTAAGCGGTGCGCGTGTGATTCTTGAGAACTCAACAGTGTGTCATATAAGTCGACGAATTAGTTTGTTTTGTTTTTGCCTCGTCGGGACTTGTTGATCAGCGGCTCATGCCTTTGGGTGTGGGTGGTTGTGAGGTTTGTTTTGATGTTTCTTTGGTAGAGATGATTCTCGATGATTCTAGCAATTGTCGGGGTTTGTTTCTGTCTGGGATTTTGGCTCTTATTGTTGATGCTTGCTTGGTGCTTTGGTGCTGGGTGGGTGTTGTTTTCGATGGAGAGTTTGATCCTGGCTCAGGACGAACGCTGGCGGCGTGCTTAACACATGCAAGTCGAGCGGTAAGGCCCTTCGGGGTACACGAGCGGCGAACGGGTGAGTAACACGTGAGTAATCTGCCCTTCACTCAGGGATAACCACGGGAAACTGTGGCTAATACCTGATATGACCCTTCCACGCATGTGGTGGGGTGGAAAGTGTTTAGCGGTGAGGGATGTGCTCGCGGCCTATCAGCTTGTTGGTGAGGTAGTGGCTCACCAAGGCTTCGACGGGTAGCCGGCCTGAGAGGGTGACCGGCCACACTGGGACTGAGACACGGCCCAGACTCCTACGGGAGGCAGCAGTGGGGAATATTGGACAATGGGCGAAAGCCTGATCCAGCAACGCCGCGTGAGGGATGACGGCCTTCGGGTTGTAAACCTCTTTCGCTCATGACGAAGCGCAAGTGACGGTAGTGAGAGAAGAAGGACCGGCCAACTACGTGCCAGCAGCCGCGGTAATACGTAGGGTCCGAGCGTTGTCCGGAATTATTGGGCGTAAAGGGCTCGTAGGCGGTTTGTCGCGTCGGGAGTGAAAACCATGAGCTTAACTCATGGCTTGCTTCCGATACGGGCAGACTAGAGGTATGCAGGGGAGAATGGAATTCCTGGTGTAGCGGTGAAATGCGCAGATATCAGGAGGAACACCGGTGGCGAAGGCGGTTCTCTGGGCATTACCTGACGCTGAGGAGCGAAAGTGTGGGGAGCGAACAGGATTAGATACCCTGGTAGTCCACACCGTAAACGTTGGGCGCTAGGTGTGGGATCCATTCCACGGGTTCCGTGCCGCAGCTAACGCATTAAGCGCCCCGCCTGGGGAGTACGGCCGCAAGGCTAAAACTCAAAGGAATTGACGGGGGCCCGCACAAGCGGCGGAGCATGCGGATTAATTCGATGCAACGCGAAGAACCTTACCTGGGTTTGACATACGCCGGAAAGCTCTAGAGATAGAGCCCCTTTTAGTCGGTGTACAGGTGGTGCATGGCTGTCGTCAGCTCGTGTCGTGAGATGTTGGGTTAAGTCCCGCAACGAGCGCAACCCTCGTCTTATGTTGCCAGCACGTAATGGTGGGGACTCATAAGAGACTGCCGGGGTCAACTCGGAGGAAGGTGGGGATGACGTCAAGTCATCATGCCCCTTATGTCCAGGGCTTCACGCATGCTACAATGGCCGGTACAAAGGGCTGCGATCCCGTGAGGGGGAGCGAATCCCAAAAAGCCGGTCTCAGTTCGGATTGGGGTCTGCAACTCGACCCCATGAAGTCGGAGTCGCTAGTAATCGCAGATCAGCAACGCTGCGGTGAATACGTTCCCGGGCCTTGTACACACCGCCCGTCACGTCACGAAAGTCGGCAACACCCGAAGCCGGTGGCCTAACCCCTTGTGGGAGGGAGCCGTCGAAGGTGGGGCTGGCGATTGGGACGAAGTCGTAACAAGGTAGCCGTACCGGAAGGTGCGGCTGGATCACCTCCTTTCTAAGGAGTCATCAAAGTGCTGCCTGCGCCTTTGTGTGTGGGTGGTTGGTGCCATTGCGACACCGTTCGTGTGTCGGTGGTGCCGATGCTTCTGTGGAATCGTCGATGAAGAGACAGCTTGCTGGTTGCCGTCCGTGGCTAGTACGGCCTGCTCCATGACAGTCGCTCTCCTGCTCTTCGGGGTGGGGGTGTGGGTGTGGTGGGGGTATCGGGTGTGGAACGTGGATGGTTGGTGGTTGGTGGTTGTCTTGTGTGACGCACTGTTGGGTCCTGAGGGATCACACATGTTTGTTGTGTGTGTGACCTTGGTGCCTCCTTTGGTTCCTGTTCCTGCTGTTGTGGGGGTGGGGGTTGTTGGTGGGTGTGTTGTTTGAGAACTGGACAGTGGACGCGAGCATCTTTTATTAGTGCTTGGTAGTTTTGTTTCGAGTTTTTTGTTGTGTTGTGGTTTGTTTGGCAAGCTATTAAGGGCACATGGTGGATGTCTTGGCATCAAGAGCCGATGAAGGACGTTGGAGCCTGCGATAAGCCCAGGGGAGTTGGCAACCGAGCGTTGATCCTGGGGTGTCCGAATGGGGAAACCCAGCTGGAGTCATGTCCAGTTACCCGCGACTGAATATATAGGTCGTGTGGAGGGAACGTGGGGAAGTGAAACATCTCAGTACCCACAGGAAGAGAAAACAAAAGTGATTCCGGGAGTAGTGGCGAGCGAAACCGGATGAGGCTAAACCGCGTGCGTGTGATACCCGGCAGGGGTTGCGCATGTGGGGTTGTGGGGTGTGTTTTTATTCAGTCTGCCGGCTGGGTGCACAGTAAGAAACCGCGTGTGAAGTCGAAGCCCATTGGAAAGTGGGGCCGTAGAGGGTGATAGCCCCGTAGACGTAAGCACTCGGCTGTGTGAGCACATTCCCAAGTAACACGGAACTCCTGAAATTCCGTGTGAATCTGGCGGGACCACCCGTTAAGCCTAAATACTACTTGATGACCGATAGCGGACAAGTACCGTGAGGGAAAGATGAAAAGTACCCCTGGCGGGGAGTGAAATAGTACCTGAAACCGTGTGCCTACAATCCGTCAAAGCCTTAGGACTTGTTCCGGGGTGATGGCGTGCCTTTTGAAGAATGAGCCTGCGAGTTTGCGTTGTGTTGCGAGGTTAACCCGTGAGGGGTAGCCGTAGCGAAAGCGAGTCCGAATAGGGCGTCTGAGTAGCACGATCAAGACCCGAAGCGGAGTGATCTATCCATGGGCAGGTTGAAGCGCGGGTAAGACCGCGTGGAGGACCGAACCCACTTCAGTTGAAAATGGAGGGGATGACCTGTGGATAGGGGTGAAAGGCCAATCAAACTCCGTGATAGCTGGTTCTCCCCGAAATGCATTTAGGTGCAGCGTCACGTGTTTCTTGCCGGAGGTAGAGCACTGGATAGCCGATGGGCCCGACCAGGTTACTGACGTTAACCAAACTCCGAATGCCGGTAAGTGAGAGCGTGGCAGTGAGACAGTGGGGGATAAGCTCCATTGTCGAGAGGGAAACAGCCCAGACCATCAGCTAAGGCCCCTAAGCGGTGACTAAGTGGAAAAGGATGTGGAGTCGCAGTGACAACCAGGAGGTTGGCTTGGAAGCAGCCACCCTTGAAAGAGTGCGTAATAGCTCACTGGTCAAGTGATTCCGCGCCGACAATGTAGCGGGGCTCAAGTCATCCGCCGAAGCTATGGCATTCATACGTTAGCTAAGCCGCCCTTGAGGTTGGTTCAGGTGTGTGGATGGGTAGGGGAGCGTCGTGTGGGGGGTGAAGCCGCGGAGTGATCCAGCGGTGGACGCCACACGAGTGAGAATGCAGGCATGAGTAGCGAATGCAATGTGAGAAACATTGCCGCCGAATGATCAAGGGTTCCAGGGTCAAGCTAATCTGCCCTGGGTAAGTCGGGACCTAAGGCGAGGCCGACAGGCGTAGTCGATGGACAACGGGTTGATATTCCCGTACCGGCGAAGTAGCGCCCATGACGAATCTGGTGATGCTAACCATCCGAAACACCTCT
>NZ_AUFN01000004.1 GCF_000426525.1 Nocardioides alkalitolerans DSM 16699 | reverse complement strand
GGGCACGCGGCCCCCAGAATCAGTGGCCCGGGGAGGAGAAAACTTCCCCGTGCGGTGGGTAGCGCGAGCTCGCGAGCGCGGAGCACCGTGCGGGCACAGCTGGCGTCCGGGCCGTAGGACCGGCCGGTTCGAGGGCGCAGCCCGAGCGTGCGGACCAGTTGCTCACGATTACATCGAGGGTGATCGCCACGCGCATTCCCCGGATACGCACTGCGGGCGTGCCCGTTAGGGCACGCCCGCAGCGTCCGGTTTGGGTCAGGCCTTGGTCCACACCAGGCGGACGATCTCGTCGAGCACGTCGAACGCGATCGCCTTACGGAAGCCCGTTCCCGGGCCGTAGTCGGGTTCCATCGGGAGCCACGTGTCGAGCGTGTGGTCCTCGGGCACCCCGTACTCAGGGGCCTTGCTAACAATCCAGTCGCGCGCGCCCTTGAACGGCGCCGTCCAGTTGTTCAGCTTGCGCGTGGCGTTGTACTGGCCGAGGTCGTACAGCTCGGCGCGGGTGATGCGTCCCTGACCGAAGATGATCGCGTGGTCAAACGCCTGCAGCTGGACGTCCGCGCGCCCCCAGAGGTCCTCACGGAGTGCCTCCACCGCTGCAACGGTCCAGCCGAGGGTGTCGTCCTCCTGGAGGGCGGCGAGGGTCGAGGCGCGTACGGTCTCGAAGTTCACCCCAAACGCGTCCCGCGCGATCGTGGTCAGGCTCGGGAGAACCTCGACGTCGTAGTCGATCTCGTACTCGACGCTGGACGTGGCGCCCGCCCGTCTCTGCTCAACAAACTCCAGCACCGCGGCGACGTCGTTGGGTCCGAGCCCAGCAAGGTTCAGGACAAGGTTGTCGTGGTCACTCATTGTTGTCATCCTTCGCGTTGAGGTTGTCCCGCCGCCTCGTTCATCGCAAGTGTCTGGGCGGCGGGACATTCCGGCTTCTTTCGGGTGTTCCATGATGGAACGCCTCTACAATGAAGTATTAGACGACGTTGCACAACGTTCTCGCGATTAATTTTTGTGCGGCGCTGGCGCGCGTCAGCAGAAGCGGGCTCCGGGAGAAGGGCTGTGGCGGGCGCCCTGGGACGCGCAGAACGTCGCGGGCGCCCGCCACAGCGGGTGTTCGCGGTCTCGTGGGACTGACCGCGAGCGTGGTGTCACCTCTCCCCTGTTGGGATCGACCGACGCAGACGGTCAGTGGGGAGGTGGTGTCACCGGGTCTCAGGATGCCTGGGCGGCGGTGGTGTTGTCAGCCGAGTGGGCGTCCGGTCGGGAGTGGCTGGGTGGAGATCTCGTAGGAGGTTCCGGCGTTGTACAGGTGCTCGCGCCGCTCGACCTCTCGGCGTATGGCGTTCTCGATGAACTCCGACCACGAGCTCTCGCCCTCTTGCTGGGCGGTGGCCCGGTAGGCGGTGCGGGAGCGGCCGCGCAGCTCGTTGTCGAGGTAGATGGTGGCGCGCGTCTTCGCGGCCGCCGTCGTCGGAGTATCTGGGGTCGCCACGGCCGTGACCGCCGGCGGCGTCGACACGGAGTCCGTGTCGACCTGCTGGTCCGTCGACGGCCCCGCGGTCTGGCTGGTGGACGGCGCGGCGGCGGCCGGCTGCTCCGTGGTCTGGGGGCGGTTGCTTCGCCGGAGTCGTGAGAGGTCCTGCTCGCCACGACGCGGCGACAGTCCCTCGATGGACCTGCGGTTCTCGGTCATGCCTGGGCTCCCGTTCGGTCGGCCTCGGCGGCGGTGATGCGAGTGACGAGCTCTTGTGCGACGGCCTGGAGGTCGTCGGCCACGGAGCCGGCGCTGCGGGGCGCGAGGCCCTCGGCGCGCGCGCTGCCGGCGCGGATCTCGTACCACTTGGGTCCGTTGCTCACGCGCTCCTCGAGCTCGTGCACGAGCAAGCCCCTCTCGCGGGTGGCCTGCGCCGTGGCCTCGGAGTGCCGCACGGTCGCGGTGAAGGTGACGTCGCTGTCGCCACCGAAGAGGGCCGCGATCCCCTCGCGGGCCTCGCGGTGGATGGCCTTGCTGCCGCTGCCGGTAGCGACGAGCACGACGCCGAGGAGGTCGAGGGTGGGGTTGATGCTGACGACGCTGTCGAGTCGGCTGGCCACGGCGGTCAGGCCCTTGCGCGACGACTTGTCGGACTTGACCGGCACGAGCGCCCAGCGCGCGGCGGCGATCGACGCGGTCTGCAGGGTCTCGTCGCCGGGAGGGCAGTCGAGCAGGATCATGTCGTAGTCGCCGGCGATCGGGCGAAGAGCGTTCGCCAGGGCGAGCTTGGCGTCGTCGGGCGACTTGTTGGCCTTCACCGCGAGCGCGGCAGTGGCCTGGTCGAGCGCTGCTCCCCCGGGCAGCACGTCCAGGTTCTCCCGCACAGCGCGCACGGGCTCGAGCGCGCCCCCGAAGATCAGGCTCTTCGACAACGCGATGCCCTCGTCGTCACGCTCGTCACCGGTGTAGCCGAGGTCCTCGGCGAGGTTGCCCTGCGGGTCGAGGTCGACCAGGAGGACCCGGAAGCCGCTGGCGGCCAGCAAGCCCCCGATGTTGGCCACCAGGGTGGTCTTCAGTACGCCTCCCTTGCCGTTGATGACCGCGATGACGCGGTCCAGAACGCCGTCACTCATGTCGGACTCCTCAGGCTTGTGAACGGGGGGACGTCAACACTGCCAACACTGTCATTGCTGCTCTTGGCGGTAATGCTGTAAACGCGTCTTACAACAGTAACACCATCAACACTGGGAAGGACAGTAATACTGGTAACACCATCATTACTCGCAACGCTGCTAACAGCGTTAATGATGTCATTCGCGGCGGTTGTCATGGTGTGGCCGGTCCCGGGTGGGCCGACGTGGGAGCGGCAGCGCGGGTCGTGCCGGCTCGATGCCGGCGTGGTCCGCAAACCGCCCGCCGGGGGGCTCCGGCTCCCGCGGGGTGTGTGTCCCGGGGGAGCCGGAGTCGGTGGGTTAGGCGGTCTGGGCGCTGATGGTGAACTCCTCGACGTCGGAGAGGGTGTAGCCCCAGTCCTTGAGGGCGCGCAGGTAGCGGCCTGCTGTGTTGTTCTCGCCGTTCTGGCGCCAGGTGTGGCGTCCGGTGCTGGCCTCGATGAGCGCGAGGACCTGGATGAGCGTGATGACGACGCCTCGGTTGTCGCTCGCGGCGGCCGCGAGGCGTACCGGGGTGGTGTCGACGCCGTAGGTGGGGGCGTCGCTCGCGCCGAGCCAGGCGGCGGCGAGGTGGTTGCCCTCGACGTCTCCGAACAGGTGGCGGTCGAGGCAGATGGTGGTGCCGATGAACGCGCCGGCTCCCTTGGGCGGGGTCTTGCGGGTGGCCAGGTGGGTGGCGATCCAGTCGCGGCGCACGACCTGGGCGGCGTCCCACGCCTTGTTGTTCTCGATGACCAGGCGGCGCTGGGCGCGCTTGGCCTCGGCCTCGGCTTCGGCGGCATCGGCGCGCTGACGGGCAGCGTCGGCCGCGTCTTCCTCGGTGGGGGAGAGGCCCGACCCCGACGGGTCGCTGCTCCCGGTGTCGTCGAGGTTGGTGACACGGCCCCAGAGACGGACGTGACCGTTGGTGTGCCACTCGGTGCAGCCGTAGGTCACGTCCCAGCGGGCCACCTGCTCCGCGTCGTCCCACGCGGCGACGTGGGCGGCGATCTGGGCGGCGCTCTCCTCGGTGCCGTCGTCCTCGACCTCGACGTCCTCGTCCAACTCGTTGCCCTCGCTGTCGACCCACACGTAGGTCTCCTCGGCCCAGGCGACGTGGCCAGGGCACGAGCCGTGCGCGCTGGCGTAGTCGGCCGGGTCGGTGAGCGTCCCGGGGTCGGTGTGCGGGTCGAGGCGCAGCGCAGACAGCGGCTTGGTGGTGCCGTCCATCCACGACGGCGCATCGATCACGGTGATGCCCGACTCGGCGATGGGGGAGAGGACCGCGTCGCGGGCGGCCTGGCGGGCGCGGTCGTCGCGCAGCCGCTGGGCGACGTGGGCGAACTGACCGGTCTTGCACGCCGCGCGGAGCGCGGTGACGGCGTCGCTGTCGGTCTCGAACTCCGCGACGACGGCCAGCTGGTCGAGGGTCATGTCGTCCCAGCGAGCGGCCGCACCGCTGGCCCGGGCCGACTTGGTGACGCTCAGCGCGTTGTCGACGTCGCCGCGCTTGATCCGCGCGCGCTTGGCGATCTGGTTAGCGGAGAGTCCGAACGCCGCCAGTTGGCCCACGGCAGCGAGGTCGTCGGCCACGGTGAGCCCGGCACGGTGTGTGTTCTCGTCACGCTGCTCGATGACCCGGCTGATCCCGGTAGCGGCCTCTTCGTCGCCGGTGAGGTTGTCGGTGGTGCCCACCAGGTACACCGGAACGGTGTCGCGTCCGGCCTCGACGGCAGCGAGGGTCCGGCGGTGCCCGAACCGCACCACCAGGGCCTCGTCGTCCGAGCCGTCGGACCCGTCGCTGCTGTTCTGCTCGATCTTCGCGCCCACGTAGACGAGAGCGGTGATGGGCTCCAGCACGCCGACCTCGCGGATGGAGTCGATGAGGCCCTTGTCGGGCTGGGCGTCGCGGACGTTGCGGACCAGGTGCAGCACGTTCGGGGCGACGTGCACGATCGTCCCGACCTGCTCGGCCCAGCCGCTCGTCGTGGGGGCGTCCTGGCCGTCGTGGCTGGTGGTGTCGCTGTTCTGTGCGGTGTTGGTGGGCATGGTGGCCCCTTCCTGCGCCGGGGCCGGGTGGTGGGCTTCTGCGTTGCCGACCGTTTTTCGCCCTCCCCGGGCAGGTTCTGATGACGGGGGCCGGTGGAGTGCCCGGA
>NZ_AUFN01000003.1 GCF_000426525.1 Nocardioides alkalitolerans DSM 16699 | reverse complement strand
CGGGAGGCGATCGACCCCACCGAGCGCGACCTCACCGTGCCGCCGCCGAAGCTGGGCACGAAGATCCGCGTCAACGAGTTCGCCCCCGGCCACCTCGACGAGCGTGGCCTCCAGTCCCCCGTGCACCGCACCGCCACGATCGACTACGGCATCGTGCTCGAGGGCGAGATCACGCTCGTGCTCGACGACTCCGAGGTCACGCTGCGGGCAGGTGACGTCGTGGTGCAGCGCGGCACCGACCACGCCTGGGCGAACCGCGGCGACGTCACCGCCCGCGTCGTCTTCGTGCTGGTCGACGGCGTGTACGACGACCAGCTCACCGCCTCGCTGCCCGCCGGGGCGCTCGACGGGTTGATGCACGGGGGCCCGAGGGACTGACGCGCCCGCGACCCGTCTCGCGGGACACCGCCCGACGCGGCGCCGCCACGGCTCCTAGGTTCGGGACCACCAACCCCGGGAGGTCCCGTGCTCAAGGCGTACACCGACTCGCGCTTCGGCCAGCTCCACCACGTGGAGGCAGGCTCCGGGCGGCCGGTCGTGCTCCTGCACCAGACGCCGCGCAGCTGGGACGAGTACCGCGACGTCCTCCCCCTCCTCGCGCCGCACTGCCGCGCGATCGCCATGGACACCCTCGGCTTCGGCGCCTCCGCCCGCACCGACCAGCCCTTCCGCATCGAGCTGTTCGCCGACGCGGTCGACGACCTCCTCGACGCGCTCGACCTCGACGACGTGCTGCTCGTCGGCCACCACACGGGCGGCGTGGTCGCGCTCGAGGTCGCGGCCCGCCGGGGCCGGCGGGTGAGCGGCCTCGTGCTCTCCGGCGTCCCGTACGTCGACGGGCCACGCCGCGCGCGGGTCGCCGAGGCGCCGCCCATCGACCACGTGGACGTCGCACCGGACGGGTCGCACGTCGGGCTTCTCCGCGCGCGCCGCCGCGCCTTCTATCCGCCCGACCGCCCGGACCTCCTCGACCGCCTCCTCCGGGACGCCCTCGGCGTGCTCGACCGCGTCGAGGAGGGGCACGCCGCGGTCAACCGCTACCGGATGGAGGAGCGCATCGGGTCGGTCGCCGTACCCACGCTCGTCGTGTGCGGGGAGGACGACGAGTACTCCCTGCCCGACGTCCCGCGGCTCGTCGACGGCCTCACCGCGGCACCCGTCGTGCGCACCAGCGTGCTCCCCGGCACCGGCGTGCCCTCCGTCGACCACCGGCCCGATCTCTTCGCCGCCGCTGTGCTGGCCGAGCTCGCCGCACCGCTCGACCTCGGCCGACCGGTCGTCCCGTGACCGCGGGACGACGTGTCCTCTGGCTCGCGCTCGGCGGCACGCTCCAGGCCCGGGGCCACGACGCCACCGACCGCGACCGCTACTGGCGCACGGGCGAGACGGTCGCGGCCCGGGACCTCCTGGCCGACCTTCCGGAGCGGCTCGGCCCCGTCGACGTCGAGGAGGTCTCCGCCGGCGCGAGCCACGACCTGACCCCCGCGGCGGTCCTCGACCTCGCCGCACGCCTGCGCCGTACGGACCCGGCCACCGTGAGCGGCGTCGTGGTCAGCCTGGGCTCCAACGCCCTCGAGGAGGTCGCCTTCCTGCTCTGGCTGGTCGGGCCCGCGCCGGTGCCGGTCGTGCTGACGGCCGCGATGCGCCCGCCGACGGCGCTCGGGACGGACGCGACCGCCAACCTCGTCGCCGCCCTCACGCTGGCGGCGACGCCCGAGGGTGTCGGGGCCGGCTGCGTCGTGGTCTCGGACGACGCGGTGCTGCACCCGGTCGGTCTCGCGAAGACCCACACCCACGACCTCGACGCCTTCCGCGCCGGCGGCCACCGCCTCGGCACCGTGCACCCCGGCGAGCGACCCCGGCTGGACGTGCCGGGATGCCCCTCGCCCCTGGCGGGCCTGCCGCTGCCCGACCGGCTGGCCCCGGTGGCCCTCGTCGCGTCGCACCTGGGCGCCGACGGCGGCGCGGTCCGGGCGGCGGTGGCCTCGGGAGCCCGCGGCGTCGTGGTGAGCGGGCTGGGCGCCGGCTTCGTGCCGGCGGCCGAGCGCGAGGCCCTCGACGCGGCGCACGCGGCCGGCGTCGTCGTCTGCGTGGCCCGGCGCACCGCTCGCGGGCGTACGGCGGACGCCGCGCTCACCGCCCCGCACCTGGGCGCCGGCCTGCTGACCGCCGTCCAGGCCCGGCTGCTGCTCGCCGTCGCGCTGGCGACGGAGCCGGCTCCGGGTGCGCCCGGGCTCCAGGACCTGGTCGACGCCTGCCGCCCCTGACCGTGACCCGGCAGGGGCGGCAGCGCGGCTCCTCCGGGGGAGCCGGTCACCCCCGGCACGAGCAGGCGACTACTGCGCGAGCAGGTCCTCGACCGCGTGCTCGACCAGGCCAGCGACGGCGTCGAGCTTCCACCCGTTGCCCGGCAGCGGGTGGGCGTGCCGGTCGAGCTCGCGGTCGAGCAGCCGGCGGACGCCGGCGACCGTCGGCGTGGTGCCCTCGAGCGCCCGCTCCGTCGCGGTCGCGCGCCACGGCGTGGGGGCCATGGCGCCGAGCACCAGGCGTACGTCGTGCCACGTGCCGTCGTCGTCGACGCTCGCGGTGACCGTGGCGGAGGCGGTGGCGAAGTCGCCCTGGTAGAGGGCGAGCTTGCGGAAGCTCCCCCGCCGGCCGGAGGTCGGCACCGGTACGACGACGTGCTGGACGATCTCGCCGTCAGCGAGCGCCAGCTCGCCCGGCCCGTCGTACAGGTCGGCGAGCGGCAGCCGACGGGTGGTCTGACCGCGCTGCAGCACGACCTCCGCGTCGAGCGCCTGGAGCACGGTGCCCAGGTCGGACGGGGTGACCGCCTGGCAGCGGTGCCCGTCGATCACCGCGTGCTGGAAGCGGTGGTCACCGGTGACCGCGTAGCAGGGGCTCGTCACGCCGTTGCGCTTGTAGCAGGAGAAGCCGTTGCGGAAGAACCAGCAGCGCTTCTCCTGGGCGAGGTTGCCGCCCACGGTGGCGCTGTTGCGGATCTGGGGCGAGGCGATGCTGCGCACCGCGTCGGCGACGAAGGCGAGCTCGGGCGGGAGCGCCTCCTCCAGCTCGGCCAGGCTGACCGCCGCCCCGACGAGCAGGGCCCCGTCCTCCGACCGGATCCGGCGCATCGCCGGCACCCCGATGGTCGACACCAGCACCGGTGCGGGGCGGGACTGCCGCTCCCGCTCCACGAGCGCGTCCGTGCCGCCCCCGATCGGCTGGGCGCCGTCGGCCACGGCGGCGACGACGGCGTCGAGGTTCCCCGGCCGCAGGACCTCGGGCGGCGCGGGCGGGCGGTGGCCGGCCGGGCCGACCCCGCGACCCAGGCGCGTGCCCCAGTGGTGCAGCACGTGGTGCAGCCCGTACGGGTAGAGGGCGCGCAGCAGCGCGACCCACCAGCGGCCCGGGCGACGCCAGAGGCCGTGGTGGCGCCGGCGGCCCTCCTGCTCGGCGAGCGCCGTGACCACCTTGTCCGGGGTGATCGGCAGCTCGGTGATGCGGACGCCCACCGCGTCGCGGACCGCGTTCGCGACCGCGGCGCCCGGCGGGACGATCGACATCTCGCCGACGCTCTTCGCGCCGTACGGACCCGCCGGGTCCTCCGCGTTCACGATCACCGGGCGGATCGACGGCAGGTCGGCGGAGCGCGGCATCGCGTAGTGCAGGTAGGTCGGATTGACGACCCGCCCGCCCTCGCGCACGAGCTCCTCCCCCAGGGCCGCACCGAGCCCCATGGCGGCACCGCCCGCGATCTGGCCCTCGACCGCCGTCGGGTTGATGGCCCGGCCGACGTCGTGCGCGGCGACGTAGTCGAGCACCGTGACCTTGCCGGTCCGGCGGTCGACGTCGACCAGCGCGCCGTGCGCCGCGTAGGCGTAGGTGGGCGAGAGGTTGAACCGGTCCTTGCCCGTCGAGATCATCTCGGTGCCCTCGAGCACGTAGCTGGTCTCGTGGCTGAGCACGTCGCCCTCGGCCGCGTCGCTGAGGCCCACGAGGTCACCGAGGTCGACCTCGCCCGTCGGCGCCACGGCGCGGCCGTCGCGCAGGGTGACCGGGCCACCGCCGAGCTTGTCCTCGGCGAGGGCGCGCAGCTGGTCGCCCAGCTCGCGCGCCGCCTGGCCGACGGAGGAGCCCGTCATGTGCGTGCCCCGCGACGACCACGCGCCCAGCTCGAAGGGCGTGCGCTCGCTGTCCATCGAGAGCACCTCGACGTCGGCGAGGTCGACGCCCAGCTCGTCGGCCGCGATCTGGGCGAGGATCGTGTTCTGCCCCGTGCCGGCGTCCGCGCTGCCGTGGCGCACGCGCACGTGCCCGTCGGCGAAGAGGTCGATCGCGGCGTCGCTGCGGTTGGCGAACTCGTAGGCGTAGGCCCCGCTGCCGTGCATGCCGGCGGCAACGCCGAGCCCCCGGCTGCTGCTGCCGCCGGCGGCCCCGGTGGCCACGGCGGTCTTCCGGGCGTCCCAGTCGAGGCCCTCGCGCACGGCCACCAGGCAGTCGCCCAGGCGGGAGGTGGTGACGTCGTACCCGCAGAGCGTCGTCTCGTTCTCGGGCCCGAGGTTGCGCAGCCGCATCTCGAGCGGGTCGAGGCCCAGCCGCAGGGCGAGCTCGTCGACCTGGGACTCGACGGCCAGCGACACCTGGGGGGTGCCGTAGCCCCGGAACTGGCCGCCGGGCTGCGTGGCCGTGTCGACCAGGCGCGAGGTGAAGCGGGCGCCGTCGGGGCGGTACATCGAGCCGAGCGTGATCATGCCGACCCGCATCACGGACGTGCCCATGTGGCTGTAGCTGCCGTTGTCGACGAGCACGTCGGCGTCGAAGAGCCGCAGCGTGCCGTGCTCGTCGGCCGAGGTGCGCAGGTGGGTCTCGAACCGGTGGCGCGGCTTGTTGGAGCCGAACTCCTCCTCGCGGGAGAGCTCGAGCAGCACCGGGAGGCCGGCCTTGCGCGAGAGCGCGGCGGCCAGCACCTCGTGCTCGGAGGCCTTCGACTTCGACCCGAACCCGCCACCGACGGCCACCTCGCGGCAGATCACGGCGTCGTGCGGGATGCCCAGCAGGTGCGAGACCTCCTTGGCGATGAACCAGGGGGCCTGGGTCGAGGTCCACAGCTCCACGGTCCCGGACGCCTCGTCCCAGGCGGCCAGCGTGGTGTTCGGCTCCATGCACACGTGCGAGACGCTCGGGTAGACGTAGTCGCCCTCGACGACCGTGGTGCCGGCGCGCCCGCCGGTCTCGACGTCGCCCCAGGTGGCGTCGAGCCGGAACGCGACGTTCGCCTCGTCGGTGACGCGCTGGTGCAGGCGGCGCGCGCCGTCCGCGAGCGCGTCGCGCGGGGTGAGCGGCGCCGGGCGCACCCGGTAGCGCACCCGGATCGCCCGCAGCGCGGCGCGCGCCTCCTCGGGGGTGTCGGCCGCGACCGCCGCGACCTCCTGGCCCACGTGGCGCACGACCCCGGCGGCCAGCGGCGGGCGGTCGGAGAGCGGGGCGCCGCGGTGCAGGTAGGTGATGCCCTCCGGGAAGTCGGCGGTCGTGATGACCGCGCGGACGCCCGGCAGCCGCTCCGCGCGCGAGACGTCGAGCGCGACGATCTCGGCGTACGGGTGCGGGGAGCGCAGGACGGCGGCGTACAGGTGCTGGGGCGAGGTCAGGTCGGCCGCGAACCGGGTCTCCCCGCGGGTGCGGGCCTCCCAGTCGATCGGACGGACCCGGGAGCCGACGTAGCTCACGACGCGGCCTCCTCGGGGTCGGCGTGCCCGCACGACGGGCCCGAGGTCGCCCCCGCCGCGCGCCGCTCCAGCACCGCGCAGACCGAGGCGGTGATCGCCTGGTAGCCGGTGCAGCGGCAGATGTTGCCCGACATCCGCGCGCGGACGGCGCCGGGCAGGTCGTCGCCGCCGACGAGCTCGTCGGCGCGCCGGGCGAGCGCCGTCGCGTGCACCAGCTGGCCCGGGGTGCAGAAGCCGCACTGGAAGGCGCCGGCGTCGGCGAACTCCTCGCGCAGGTCGGTGGCCTCGTCGGCGAGCGCCTCGAGCGTCTCGACGGGCCCGCGCACGAGCCCGGCGGCCGTCACGCACGACATCGTGGGCCGCCCGTCGACGAGCACGGTGCAGGCACCGCACTCCCCGCGACCGCATGCCACCTTGGTGGCCGTGAGGTCGAGGTCGTCGCGCAGCACCCGGGCGAGCGGGCGCGAGGCGGGGGCCTCCACCGACCGCCCGTTCACGACGAGCGTCACGAGCGGGGTCGCGGCGGCAGCGGTGGCCGGGGCGTCGGTACGGCGACGCAGGGCGCTCACAGGTGGCTCGCCCAGTGCAGACGACGGTTCTCGACCCAGGAGTAGGCGGCGTTGATCACGTTGCCCAGGATGCCGAGGATCAGCAGCGCCGTGAACATGCCCGCGATGTCGAACATCGACTGCGCCTGCGTGAGGTAGAACCCGATGCCGTTCTGCCCGCCCACCAGCTCGGAGACCACCATCATGATGAGGGCGATCGGGAGGCCCACCCGGAGCCCGGCCGAGATCATCGGGATGGCCGAGGGCAGCACGACCCGCCGGATCACCTGGAGCCGGCTGAGGCCGTACATGCGGGCGACGTCGACGCGCTCCTGGCGGACGCTGCGGGCGCCGGCGATGGTGTTGACGAGCACCGGGAAGAGCACACCGAAGGCGATGATCGAGATGCGCATGCCGTTGCCGAGACCGAAGAGGAGCACGGCGATCGGGAGGACCGCGACGGCCGGCAGGGCCCGCAGGAACTCCATGGTCGGGGTCGTGTACTCCGCCACGCGGCGCGAGGAGCCGATGGCGAGGCCGAACGCGATGCCGAGCACCGCGCCGAGCACGTAGCCGAGCGCGAACCGCTGGAGGCTCGGGAGCAGGTCGTCCTGCGCCCCCTCCCACACCCAGTCCTCGCGCAGCGCGACGAGCACGTCGCTCAGCGGGGGCAGGTAGATGGAGTCGCTGGTGCGGCCGCCGTACTCCCAGAGCACGAGGACCGTGACGGGCAGGAGCCACGGCAGCAGGCGCCAGCCCACCCGGGCGAGTCGGTTCTCCATCATCGGCTCCCGTCGGTGCGGTGGTCGGCGTTCCAGAACACCACGCGGCGCTCCAACCAGCTCATGAGCACGGCGATCGCGTAGCCGAGCACGCCGACCACGACGATGCCGGCGTACATGTCCTCGGTGCGGATCGCGACCTGCATGCGCACGATGTAGTAGCCGAGCCCGCCGCTGCGGGTGAGGATCTCGACGGTGATGACGAGGATGAGGGCGATCGCCGAGCTGACCCGGATGCCGGTGGCGATGCTGGTCGCGGCCGCCGGCAGCTGGATGCGCAGGAAGATCTGCCAGCGCTTCAGCCCGAAGGTGCGCGCCGCGTCGATCGAGACCTCGTTGACGCCCCGGACGCCGTAGTAGGTGTTGAAGAGGATCGGCCACAGCGAGGCGTAGACGATCATCGCGACCGTCGTCGTCGAGCCCACCCCCAGGAGCAGGATCGAGAACGGGATGAGCGCGACCGACGGCAGCGGACGCAGGAACTCGATGACCACCCGGAAGAGCTGCCAGGCCGTCCTCGACGCACCCAGCACCGCCCCCGAGAGGACGCCCGCCACGATCGCGATGCCGAGACCCTGCGCGTAGGCGCCCATCGTGGTGCCGACGCCCGAGAGCATGTCGCCGGCCCGGAGCTCCTGGCCCAGGGCCGCCGCGACCTCCGAGGGACGGGGCACGTAGAGCGAGGTGATGACCGTCGCGGTCAGCAGCTCGAGGAGCAGGAGCAGCCCCACGGCGAACACCAGTCCGCGCAGCTGGGGGCGGAACGAGCGTCGTCGCCGCGGGCTCGCGGGCGGGGCCGCGGGCTCGCGGTCCGTCGCCGGTGCCTCGCGCACCGGTGTCGTCGTACTCATGGCGGTCCTTCCGGACGATCGTGGCGGTCCGTGGCGCGGGGCGGGGTCGCCACCCCGCGCCAGGGGGCGGGGTCAGGCGATGATGTCGCCGACCTCGACGGGCCGGGGCAGCACGTCGAAGCGGCTCATGACGTCGATGACGGGCTGGACCATGTCGTCGCTCAGCTCGTCGCCGAACTGCAGCAGCTGCAGGTTCGCCAGCGACTCGTCCGTCAGGCTCGTGTACTCCTGCAGGATCCCCGCGCGCTCGTCCCGGTTGGCCGGGTCGTTGGCCCACTCGTTGGTGGCCGCGAGCGCCGCGGCGAACTTCTCCACGAGCTCCGGCTGCGCCTCGGCGAGGTCGCCCTGGCCGAACCAGATGGTGTTGTAGAACTCCTCCTGGTCGTTCACCGCGTCGTACGGCGAGGCCAGCACCGTGCCGAGGCCGGCGGACTCGATCTGGGCGTTGAAGGGCGCCGTGACCGTGGCCGCGTCGACCTGGCCGCTCTCGAACGCCTGGCCCACCTGCGTGAAGTCGAGGGTCACGAAGTCGACGTCGTCGACGTCCACGCCGGCGTCGTCGAGCGTCGCGAGGGTGGAGAGGTGCGGCATCGTGTTGAGGGCGTTGACGGCGATCGACGTGCCCGCCAGGTCTTCGACCGACTCGATGTCGCTGCCCTCGGGCACCATCACCCAGACGCCCGGGTTGTCGGGGGTGTAGACCGCGCCGCCGGCGACGATCTGGAAGCCGATGCCGGCGGCGTTCGCCGAGGCGATCGAGGTCGGCGAGGTCAGCGCGAACTGGGCGTCGCCCGACTCCACGGCCGCGGCCAGCTCGGGCACGTTGGCGACGATGTCCACCGTCACGTCCAGGCCCTGCTCCTCGAAGAAGCCCTTCTGCTCGGCGTAGAAGGCCTGCGAGCCGGAGTCGGAGCCCACGGTGGCGATCGTGATGCTGGTGGTGCCGTCCGCGTTCTCGGTGACGTCGGCCGCGGCCGAGCCGTCGCCGCCGCCGCAGCCCGTGAGGAGGGCGAGCGAGGCGACGGCGACGAGCGCGCCGACGCGGTGCTGGGTGGAGATGCTGCGCATGGTCGTTCCCTGCTTTCTGTCTGTCACGGTGGGGGTCGTCAGTTCTGCTGCCCGGGAACGGCCTGCCGCTGGTGGGTCAGACCCATGACGTCGTGGATGTAGGCGCGGATGCGGAGGAACTCGGGGTCGCTGCGCGTCTCGACCTGCGTGCGCGGCTGGGGCAGCCGGACCTGGAGCTCCTCGGCGACCACGCACGGCGGCTTGCTGAGGATGACGATGCGGTCGGCGAGGTAGATGGCCTCGTCGATGTCGTGGGTGACCATCAGCATCGTGTTGCCCGCGTCGCGCAGGCGGTCGCGTACGTCGAGCAGCGTGTCCTCCAGGCCCTCCTTCGTGAGCGCGTCGACCGACGCGAAGGGCTCGTCGAGCAGGAGGATCTGTGGCTGGAACGCCATGGCGCGGGCGATCGCGACCCGCTGCTGCATGCCGCCCGACAACGCCCCGGGGTAGTAGCCCTCGAAGCCGGTCAGCCCGACGCTGGCGAGCGCCTCGGCGACCCGGCGCGACTTCTCCGCCGCCGGCATCTTCTTGTCACCCGCCAGCGGGAAGCGCACGTTCTTCTCGACCGTCAGCCACGGGTAGAGGGAGCGCGTGTAGTCCTGGAAGACCAGCGCCATCTCGGGCGGGGGCTTGGAGATCGTGCGGCCGTCGAGCGCCACCGTTCCGGACGTCGGCGCCAGCAGGCCCGACATCATCCGCAGCAGGGTCGACTTGCCGCACCCCGACGGGCCGATGATGGCGACGAACTCGCCGCGCTCGACGCGGAAGCCGAGGCCGTCGCAGACCAGCGGGCCGTCGGCCCGGTAGCGCTTGCGCAGCTCGCGGACCTCCAGGATCGGGTCTCCCGAGGACGCGGACCCCTGCTCGGGTGCTGTGGCCATGTGGGTGCTCATCGGGTTCTTCCTTCCCTGGTGCCGCTGGTGCGGCGCCGATCGACGCGACGGGATCGCTCCCGTCGTACGGGACGACCTGACGGAGCGCGGACGTCGTCGACGCTGCCGACCCGCCTCCGGTCCACGCGGTTCTGATCGCATCGAGCCGGTCTCCGTACTTTGTACGGTACATTTTATTTCACCGGGCTGAAGCCTCCACCGAAGACATTTCCTGTTTGTTTCGGCCGGCTCCCCGCCCGGTGACGCCGTCCAGGTCGATCCGCCGAGCGGCCGTTCGACCCGTTGGGCCGGTATGCAAGCCGGGTCACGGGCCTACGTGAAAGGGGGTGTCCCGTGCCGCGGAACTCCACTGCCCGAGACCAGGCCAACATGCTCGAGAAGTGCGTGCGGATCCTGCAGGCCTTCCGCAGCGGCGACCAGCACCTGCGCCTCGCCGACCTGGCCCAGCGCACCGGCATGCCGAAGTCGACCGTGCACCGCCTCGCCGCGGTGCTCATCGACCAGCGCCTCCTCGACCAGGACGACGACGGCTACCAGCTCGGGATCGCGCTCTTCGAGCTGAGCAGCCTCGTGCCGGTCGAGCACCAGCTCCGGCTGGCCGCGCTGCCGTTCCTCCAGGACCTGTTCATGGCGACCCACGAGACGGTCCACCTCGGCGTGCGGGAGGGCCTCGACGTCGTCTACGTCGAGAAGATCCACGGCCACTCCGACCTGGGCCTGCCCTCCCGCGTGGGCGGGCGGCTGCCGCTCAACTGCACGGGGATCGGCAAGGCGCTGCTCGCGTTCAGCAGCGACGAGGTGCGCGCCGACTTCCTCTCCCGCCCGATGCGGCGCATCACCGACAAGTCCACGACCGACGCCGCTCGCCTGACCCGCGAGCTGTCCGAGGTGCGCGCGACCGGGCTCGCGTTCGAGCGGGAGGAGGCCACCATCGGCCGGGAGTGCGTGGCCGCGCCGGTGCTCGTCCAGGGCGAGGTCGTCGCCGCGATGTCGATCTCGGTGCCCGTGTCCGCCTACCGGATGCCGCACCTCGCGGCGGCGGTGAAGACGTCGGCGCTCGGGCTGTCGCGCTACCTGCGCAACGCCGAGGAGGTCCGACGTACCGGCGGGCGTTCCGCCTCACGGGAACCGGGCTACCGGGCGGCACCGCGGGTCGTGGAGATTCGCTCTCGATGAATGAGCAGAGCGTCGCCGAGGCGGCCGACCGACTGTGGGACGCCGCCGCGAGCGGCACCCCCACGGGCCCGGTCCGCGAGCTGATCGGCACCGAGGACCTGTCCACCGCCTACACCGTGCAGCAGCGCGGCATCGACCGGCGCCTGGCCGCCGGCGACCGCCTCGTCGGCCGCAAGGTCGGGCTGACCGCACCGGTCGTCCAGGCCCAGCTGGGCGTCGACCAGCCCGACTTCGGCACCCTGCTGGCCTCCATGGCCGTCGACGGGCCCGTCGCCGCCCACCGGGTGCTGGCGCCGCGGGTCGAGGCGGAGATCGCGTTCGTCATGGCCGCCGACGTCACCACCGTGCCCGACGACCCCGCCGAGCTGCTCGGCGTGATCGCCCGGGCCGTGCCGGCCATCGAGGTCGTCGACAGCCGCATCGCGGGCTGGGACATCACGATCACCGACACGATCGCCGACAACGCCTCGAGCGGTCTCTTCGTGCTCGGCACCGACGAGGTCGCCCTCGACGCCGACGCCCTGCGCGAGGTGACGGTGACCATGACCGACGGCGCCACGGAGCTCTCCAGCGGCCAGGGGTCGGCCTGCCTCGGCAGCCCGCTCGCGGCCCTGGCCTGGGTGGCCCGCACGCTCGCCGACCTGGGCACGCCGCTGCGGGCCGGCGAGGTCGTGCTCAGCGGGGCCCTCGGCCCCATGGTCGACGCCCTGCCCGGTCACCGCTACGTCGCGACGTTCCGTCACGGCGACCGCACCAGCGAGGTCGCGGTCGAGTTCGAGGAGGTCGGCGCATGAGCAGGCACAAG
Source organism: Nocardioides alkalitolerans DSM 16699 (assembly GCF_000426525.1). Taxonomy (GTDB): domain Bacteria; phylum Actinomycetota; class Actinomycetes; order Propionibacteriales; family Nocardioidaceae; genus Nocardioides; species Nocardioides alkalitolerans. The sequence continues at coordinate 14,287 of NZ_AUFN01000003.1, read as the reverse complement.
GTGGCCGTCATCGGCTCCGGCAACATCGGCACCGACCTCATGATCAAGGTCCTCCGGCGCTCCGAGGTGCTCGAGATGGCCGCGATGGTGGGCATCGACCCCGCGTCCGACGGTCTCGCCCGCGCCCGCCGCCTCGGGGTGCCGACCACCGCCGAGGGCGTCGACGGCCTCCTGCGGATGCCGGGCTTCGACGAGGTCGCCGTCGTCTTCGACGCCACCTCGGCCGGCGCCCACCGGCGCAACTGGGAGCTCATCGAGCCGACGGGTGCGCGGATGGTCGACCTGACCCCCGCCGCGATCGGCCCCCTCGTCGTGCCGCCGGTGAACCTCGCCGGCCTCACGGACGCCCGCAACGTCAACATGGTCACCTGCGGCGGCCAGGCCACCATCCCCATGGTGGCGGCCGTCGGCGAGGTCGCCCCGGTCCTGTACGCCGAGATCGTCGCCTCGATCTCGTCGCGCTCGGCCGGCCCGGGCACCCGCGCCAACATCGACGAGTTCACCGAGACCACGAGCCGGGCCATCGTCGAGGTGGGCGGCGCCGCGCGCGGCAAGGCCGTCATCGTGCTCAACCCCGCCGAGCCGCCGATGATCATGCGCGACACGGTCTACTGCCTCACGACGGGCAGCGACCCCCGGGCCGTCGCCCGCTCCGTCGCCGCGATGGCCGAGCGGGTCCGCGACTACGTCGGCGGCTACCGGGTCAAGCAGGCGGTGCAGCACCGCGCGCTCGCCGCCGACGACCCGCTGCTGCGCCTCGCCGGCGCGACGGGACGCGACGACGTCAGCCTCGTGTCGATCTTCCTCGAGGTCGCCGGCGCCGGTGACTACCTTCCCGAGTACGCCGGCAACCTCGACATCATGACCGCCGCCGCCCTGCGGGTCGGCGAGACCCTGGTCGCCCGGCGACCGCTGGAGGCCACCGCATGAGCACGACCCCCCGCATCTACCTGCAGGACGTCACCCTGCGCGACGGGATGCACGCCATCCGCCACCAGTACACGACCGACCAGGTGCGCACCATCGCCGCGGCGCTCGAGGCGGCCGGCGTCGCCGCCGTCGAGGTCAGCCACGGCGACGGGCTCTCGGGCGGCAGCGTCAACTACGGCGCCGGCGCCCACACCGACCTCGAGTGGATCGAGGCCGCCGCCGAGGTGCTCGACACCGCGACGCTGACCGTGCTGCTGCTGCCCGGCATCGGCACGGTTCAGGACCTGCGCGACGCGTGGTCGGCGGGCGCCCGCTCGGTGCGGATCGCCACCCACTGCACCGAGGCCGACATCGCGCTGCAGCACATCGCCGCGGCCCGCGAGATCGGCTTCGACGTCGCGGGCTTCCTGATGATGTCGCACATGAACGACCCCGGCGCCCTGGCCCAGCAGGCCACGGTCATGGAGTCGGCGGGCGCGCACTGCGTCTACGTCACCGACTCGGGCGGCCACCTGACGATGGACGGCGTCCGCGACCGGGTGCGCGCCTACCGCGACGTGCTCCACCCCGGCACCCAGGTCGGCATCCACGCCCACCACAACCTGACGCTGGGCGTCGCGAACACCGTGGTGGCCGTCGAGAACGGCGCCGAGCGCGTCGACGCCTCGCTGGCGGGCCAGGGCGCCGGCGCCGGCAACTGCCCGATCGAGGCGTTCGTGGCGGTGTGCGACCTGATGGGCTGGGAGCACGGCAGCGACCTCGACGCCCTGATGGACGCCGCCGACGACCTCGTGCGGCCCCTGCAGGACCGCCCGGTGCGGGTCGACCGCGAGACCCTCTCGCTCGGCCACGCGGGCGCCTACTCCAGCTTCCTGCGCCACGCCGAGTCCGCCGCCGAGCGCTACGGCGTCGACGCCCGCACGCTCCTCAAGGAGGTCGGCCGTCGCAAGCTCGTCGGCGGCCAGGAGGACATGATCGTCGACATCGCGCTGGAGCACCTGAAGACCACCGACCCCTCGGTCGCCCCCTCGACCTCCCAGGAGCTGAGCGCATGAGCACCGTCGTCGCCGGCGTCGCCGCCTCCCACAGCACGCTGATGAACACCCACTGGGCCGAGGTCGACCACCTCCCCGACGCCCACCGCTTCCGCGACGGGCTCCACGCGGCCCGCGACTACCTCGCCGAGAAGAAGCCGGACGCCGTCGTCGTCATCGGCTCCAACCACTTCCGCGGGCTGTTCCTCGACCTCATGCCGTCGATCACCGTCGGCGTCGCCGAGGTCAACGGCGCGGGCGAGGCCCAGACGCCCGCCGGCCCCCTGCCGGTCGACACTGCGCTGGCGAAGTCGCTCGTGGACGGCCTCGTGCAGGACGGGTTCGACCCCGCCTTCTCGCTGCGGCTGACGGTCGACCACGGCATCACCCACAGCCTGCAGCACCTCGTGCCCGACCTCGACGTGCCGATCGTGCCGGTGGTGCTCAACATGTTCGCCCCGCCCCTGATCCCGCTGCCCCGGGCCCGGGCGATCGGCGAGACGGTACGGCGTGTGATCGAGGCCGACGGCGCCGACAAGCGCGTCGCGGTGATCGCCTCCGGCGGCCTCTCGCACCGCCTCCCCTGGCCCGACTGGGCGGCCGCGCTCTCCGACGACGACCGCTTCCTCGTCGAGGCGTGGCTCAACGGGCGCGAGCAGTGGAAGGAGTTCGAGGTGCGGCGCCGGCAGATCATCCGGGCGGCCGAGCCCGACATCAACCCCGACTTCGACCGCGACTTCCTGGCCCAGCTGGCCGCGGGGGACCTCTCCCCCACCCTCGCCCTGACCAACGACGAGGTCGAGAAGGTCGCCGGCAACGGCGCCCAGGAGATCCGCTCATGGATCGCGATGGCCGCCGCCGTGGGCGGTCGCGGCCGCACCCTCGCCTACGCCCCCGTCGACGAGTGGCTGACCGGCATGGCCGTCGCCGTCGTCGACCCCGCCTGACCACCACCCACCCGCACCCCGCACCGCACCTCACCCAGGAGAAGCGATGACCCTCTGGACCGACCTCTTCGACGTGCCCTTCACCGTGGAGTACGTCGACGCCGGCGGCCTGCGCACCCGCGCCCTGCGCGCGGGTTCCGGCGAGCCGATCATCCTGCTGCACGGCACCAGCGGCCACCTGGAGGCGTTCGTGCGCAACGTCGCCGTGCTGAGCGCCGACTACGACTGCCACGCGATCGACATGATGGGCCACGGCTACACCGACAGCCCGGGCGTGCCGTACCGGATCCCCGGCTACGTCCAGCACGTGCTCGACTACATGGACGCCCAGGGCCTCACCTCGGCGCACTTCATCGGCGAGTCCCTCGGCGGCTGGGTGGCCGGCCGCCTCGCCGCCGACCGCCCCGAGCGCGTCCGCACCCTGGCGCTGGTCGCCGCCGGTGGCACCGTGGCCAACCCCGAGGTGATGCAGCGCATCAAGACGAGCACCCGCCGGGCGGTCACCACCGACGACCGCGACCTGACCCGCAGCCGCCTCGAGCTGCTGATGCACGACGCGGCGAACGTCACCGACGAGCTCGTCGACGTGCGCCACACGATCTACCACCGGCCCTCCTTCGTCGAGAACATCGACCACCTGCTGTGCCTGCAGGAGATGGAGAACCGCAGCGTCGACCTCCTCACCGCCGAGCAGCTGGGCCGGATCACGGCCCCGACGCGCGTCGTGTGGGGCGCCGAGAACCCGTTCGGCGACGTGCCCGAGGCCCGTGCCATGAGCGAGGCGATCACCGGCTCCGAGCTGGCGATCTACCCCGAGTGCGGCCACTGGCCGCAGCACGAGCACGCCGACCGCTTCAACAAGGAGACCCTCGCGTTCCTGGCGGCGCACGCGTGAGCGGTGACCTCCGGATCGGCCTGCGCGTGCCGCCGTGCCGGCCGGTCGCCGAGATCGCCGAGTTCGTGCGCACGGTCGAGGACGCCGGGTTCGACGACGTCTACGTGCCCGACTCCCAGGTGCTGTGGCGCGACGCGTGGATGACGCTGTTCGCCGCGGCGGCCGCCACCTCCCGGATCGGGCTCGGCACCGCGGTGACCAACGTCGTCACCCGGCACCCGAGCGTCGTCGCCTCGCTGGCCCGCACGGTCGCCGAGGCGGCCCCGGGCCGGTTCCGCATCGGCCTCGGCGTCGGCAACAGCTCGGTCGAGCCCGTCGGCCTCTCCCCCAGCACCGGCAAGGAGCTGCGCGACGGGATCGCGGCCGTCCGCGACCTGCTCGAGGGCCGCGAGACGTCCTTCGGCGAGGCCCGGGTGCGCATGCGCGACCCGTACGGCGCGGTGCCCGTCATGGTCGCCGCCAGCGGTCCCCGCAACCTGCGCCTGGCCGGCGAGGTCGCCGACGGTGCGGTGCTGCTCAGCGGCGTCTCGACCCCGCTGCTGGCCCGGGCGGTCGGCCTGGTCCGCGAGGGCGCCGAGAGTGCGGGGCGCGATCCCGGCTCCGTGCAGATCGTCGTCTCGGCCCACGCGATGGTCACCGACGACATCGAGCGCGACGCCCGGATCCTCAAGCCCATCTGCGCCGGCATCGCGCAGCACGGCGGCCGCTCCGCGCTGGCCACCGCCGGGCTCGAGATCGAGGTCCCGGCCCACGTGCCGGAGGTCTACCCCGACCTCGTGCACGCCGAGGACTGGAACCTCGCGGTCGAGCACTGCTCGCAGTGGGTGAGCGACGAGGACGCGGTCACCTTCGCCCGCTCCTTCGCGCTCTTCGGCACGGCGGAGGAGATCGTCGCCAAGGTGCGCGACGCCCAGGAGCACGGCGCCACGTCGATCTTCCTGCAGCACGTCGGCTCGTACGACCTGCCCCACCGCCTGCGCGACGCCGTGGCCGCCGAGGTGCTCCCCCTCCTGCGCGATGCCGGCTGAGACCGGCCTGCACGCCCGCGACCTGGTCGCCACGGTCCGTCGGGCCGCGGCGGCCGGGTCCGACGTGCGCGAGCGGGCGACGCTCGAGGTCCTCGACGCGGTCGCCTGCATGCGGCTCGGCGCGTCCCACCCGCTGGTGACGACCGTCGCCGCCGCCGGAGCGTGGGGCGGCACCGGACGGCACCGCTCGTTCGCCGGCGAGGGCCACCCGCTCGAGCAGGCCGTGCGCCTCGACGCCCTGGCCTGCCACGTCGACGAGCTCGACAGCATCGAGCCCGGCGCCGCCGTGCTGTCGGCCGCGCTCGTCGTGCCGGCCGCGTGGCACGTGGCCGAGCTGCGCGGCTCCTCCGGTACGGCGCTCCTCGACGCCGTCGTGGCCGGCTACGACGTCGTGAGCCTCGCCGGTCAGGCGCTCGGGGGCCCCGCGGCGTACGCGCACGGCTGGTGGCCGACCTCGACGGTCGGCGCCCTGGGCGCGGCCGCTGCCGTCGGCCTCCTGCTCGACCTCGACGACGACGCGCTCGCGGCCGCCTTCGGACTGGCCGCCGCCCGCACGGGCGGTCTGCTCTCCGACGACGACCTCGGGGCCGGCCACTACCTGGCGGCCGCCGACGCCGCCGTGGCGGGCCTGCGGGCGGCCCACCTCGCGGGCGCCGGCCTGACGGCCTCCGCGACGTACCTCGGCGGTCCCGCCTCCCGCGCCTTCCCGACGTGGGGCGACCCCGGCCCGCGCGAGCCCGGGGACGGGGTGCGCGCCACCACCACGAAGCCCTACCCGTGCGCCCGCCCGCTGCAGTCCGTCGCGGCCGCGCTGGAGACCGGCGCGCACCGGGTCGACGCGCTCGCCGCGATCACCGTCGAGCTGCCGGCCCCGCTGCTGCGGTTCGTCACCACCGACGTCGAGGTGCCCGACGCCACGCGGGCGGCGGCGAGCCTCGCCCACGTCGTCGCGGCGGTCCGAGAGGGCCGTGCCGGCGACGCCCGGTTCTTCCGCACCGCCTCGCTCGAGGGGCTCGCGCCGCTGCCGACCCTGGAGCTGCGCCCGTGGGCCGACGCGTCCGCGGGCACGTGGGGCTGCCGGCTGCTGCTGCGCGCCCACGACGGCACGGAGGTCACCGTGCGCGCCGAGCCCCCGACCGTCCCGCCCGGCCGGCTGCGGGTCAAGGCGCTGCGCGTGCTCGCCGACGCCGGCGTCGCGCCCGACGTGGTCGGGCCCGTGCTCGACGACCTGGGCCGGCTCGATTCGGCCCCCACCGTGTCCGGTCTCCGGTTGCACCGACGCCTCGCCGCGGTCCGCGGCGTCTAGGGTGAGGACGCCATGAACGATGCCTCTGCCGTCCCGCCGACGCCTCCGCGCGACCGGACCCTCAGCGCACCGCTGATCGCGCGCCAGGCGCTCGCCCTCGCCGACGAGCGCGGGCTCGAGAAGCTCACCGTCCGCAGCCTCGCCAGCGCCCTCGGCGTCGGCACGATGACCTTCTACGGCTACTTCCGGTCGAAGGAGGAGATCCTCGACGCCATGGCCGACGAGGCGCTCGGCTCGCTCGCCCTGCCCGAGGGCGAGCCCGACGAGACCCCCCGCCAGGCCATCGAGAACGTCGCCCAGGCGTTCCGCCGCCTCATGGTCGAGCACCCGTCGATCGCCCAGATCCTCTCCTCGCGCATCACCGACAGCCCGCAGGCCCGTCGGGGCGCGATGGAGGTCGTGATCGACCGGCTGATGCGCAGCGGCATCCCCGGGCCGCTGGCGGTGCGCAGCTACGGCTTCCTCATGGTGCACGCGCTCGGGTTCGCCAGCTACCAGACCCCGCGGCCCTGGGCGCGCGGCACCAGCGACGAGTCGCCCGACGAATCCGAGCTGCGGCGCCAGCAGCACCACTTCTACGCGTCGCTGCCGCTCACCGAGTTCCCCCGGCTGGTCGAGCTGCGCGACGAGCTGATCGAGCTGCCGGGCGAGGCCCAGTTCGCCTTCGGCGTCGCGTGCCTGTGCGACACCGTCGAGGCGACCCTGGCGCGCGAGGGCCACCTCGACGGCTGACGTCGTACCGGCCGACGGTCAGGCCGTCGGCTGCAGCACCCCGAGGGCGGTGCGCACCAGCCACCGCGTGAGCCGCGCCATCTCCCGCACGTCGACGACGTTCATGCCGGCCGGGAAGTCGAGGGCCAGCGGGGCGTCGGGGCCGATGCGGTCCATCCCGATGCGCGCCGTCGACACGCCACGGCTGCGCAGGATGTTGGCGTCGGTGGCGCCGCTGTTGGCGACGATCGGCTCGTGCGTCCGGCCCCGGTCGGTCTCCCAGGCCGCGACCGCGGCGCGCACGACGAGGGCGTCGGGGTCGGTGCGCGTGCCGGGGATCGCCAGCACCATGTCCCAGTCGAGGTCGAGCTCGGGGTGCTGGGCGCGGATGCCCGCCATCGCCTCACCGAACTCCCGGCGGGCCTGCTGGGGCGTGGTGTCCGGGCCGATGCGCAGGTCGACGCGCAGGGTGCACGAGGCCGGGGAGACGGCCGGCATGTGGGGGTAGCCCGCCCGCACGGAGCCGATGTTGCCCTGCGGCGCGACGAGCCCCGCGGTGTGGCGGGCGGCGTACGTCGGGAGCCACGCCTCGATGCCCGCCACGACCTTGCCGATCTCGACGATCGGGTTCACGTAGGGCATCCGGTGGCGGCTGCCGACGTAGCTGAAGGTGCCGCGCACCGTGACGTCGAACCAGCACAGCCCGACCTCCTCCCACGCCACGGCGCCGCCGGGCTTGGCGATGACGGCGTGGTCAGGGAAGACGCCCTGCTCGAGCATGAACGAGCAGCCGACGCCCTGGCCGGCGTTCTCGCGGGGCAGGTCGGGGCGCGCGCGGCGGTTGGTCGGCATGCCGCCGGCGCCGAGGCCCAGCCAGAGGTCGCCGGCCAGGGCGAGCCCGCTGCGTCGGATCGCCTCGCCCGCCACCATCACGCAGGCCGCGTGGCCCTTCGGGTTGCTGGCGCCGAGCCCGACGACGTGGTCGCCGTCGACCCGGGCGTGGGGCAGCATGTCGGGGCGCAGGGAGTCCGCGGCCCACGGCTCGTCCTCGTCGGCGTTGCCGGTGGTGAGGGTGTCGATCGGCGCGTAGAGCAGCAGGGACGGGCCGCCCTCGGCGCCCCGCACCCGGCCGACGGCGTTGGCCTGCCGGTCGTCGAGGGGCTGCACGCGGGCCTCGACCCCGGCCCCCGCCAGGTGGTCGACCGCCCACGTCGCGAGCGCCCGCTCCTCCCCCGTGGGGCTCGGCACGTCGACGAGGCCGACGACGACCTCGCGCAGCAGGTCGGCGTCGACGTGCGCCATCACCGCCTCGACGGCGTCGTCCCGTACGGCGGAGCTCACCGGCCGTTCCTCACGTCGCGCACGACGGTGCCGTTCACCTGGACGAGGGTGCGGCGGGCGAGCCAGGCGCCGCCGAGCAGGAGCGTGGTGGCGAGCATGATGCGGAGCACGCGGGTGGTGGTCATCGGTCGTCCTTCCGTTCGAGGAACTGGTGGGCCAAGCGGGCGTACTCCTCCGGACGCTCCGCCTGGGGGTGGTGGGCGGTCGCGGCGAGCACCGCGACGTCGGCCCGGGGCATGCAGGTCGCCAGGTCGGCGGCGTACGACGGGGGCGCAAAGGGGTCGTGCTCCCCCCAGAGCCACAGCGTGGGCGCCGCGACCGCGTCGAGACGGTCGGCGAGGCTCTGGGGCGTGCCGCGGCCCGTCCCGTCGGCCACGGCCAGGGCCCACGGCGTGACGCTCGAGGCGTAGCGGCGCCGTACGGCGACCTCGGGCAGACCGGTGGGGTCGTGCCACTCCAGCCCGGCCATCAGCTCGCGCATCTTGGCGGGGCTGGGGCCGTCGCCGCCGTAGTAGCGGGTCCGGGCGCCGACCGCGAGGGCGACGTCCGAGCGTTCGTCCGGCACGGGCTGGCTGCCGGTCGCGACGATCCGACCGACCAGGCCCGGCTCCCGGGCCGCGAGCGCGAGCGCCACCGAGCCGCCGAGCGACTGGGCGACGACGTCGACCCGCTCCACCCCGAGGCAGGCGAGGGTGATCCGGAGCCGCTCGGCGTGGTGGTCGAAGACGGGGTCGTCGTGACGCGCCGCCACCGACCCGCCGTACTGCGGCAGGTCGACGAAGAGGTGCGGGCGCGCGGGCAGGATCGCCGGCGCCGCCGACCGGAAGTCGACGGCGCTGGCGCAGCCCGGCCCTCCCCCGTGCAGGAAGAGCACGGGCGTGCCGGCGTCCCGCGTGCCGCGCCAGCTGTGGCTCAGCACGGGGCCGACGTCACTTGATGACACGGACCGTCGGGTCCTGCTGGACCTTCGGGGAGACCTGCTCGATGTGGCGGCGCCAGGCCGTCAGCGACAGGTCGGGGCGGTAGAGCTTCTCGGGCGGCGCGTCCATCACGTCGACCATCCAGGCGTCCTGGGCGGTGAACTGGCCGTGGAAGAGCCAGCGGATGGCGCCGAGGTACTTGGCCTTGAACGCCGCCGCCTTCGCGCCCTTCTCGAAGCGCACCATGATCTGGACGTAGCGCACGGTGTGCTCGTCGACCGGCACGTACCACTCGTAGTGGATGAAGTGCGGGTAGGCGACGCGCAGCAGGCCGGGCAGGCGGATCGAGACGAAGCCCGGCAGGTCGAGCGCCTTGATGACGGGGTTGACGTCGTCGGCCTTGCCCGGGGCGTCCGGCAGCGGCATCCGCTTGTACCAGCGCTTGTTGGTCCAGGTGCCGAGGTCGGGGAACTTCGCCTCCCAGTGCACGGCGTCCTGCACGCGGATGAGCCAGCCGTCCTTCTCGACGACGCGGGTCTCGTTCCACGCCGGCATCACCTTGAACAGGCGCCACAGAGCGGTGTTGTGGAGGTACTTGGCGTGGCCCTCGTCGAAGCCGTTCTCGGCGGCGAAGCGCCAGTTGCCCTCGCGGATGTCCCAGCGACCGCCGAGGGCGAAGTCGTTCTCGACCAGCTCGGCGGGGATGTCGCGCTCGACCGGCGCGGGCTCGTCGTCGCCGACGTACACCCACACGAGGCCGAGGCGCTGCTCGACCGGGTAGGTCTTCACACCGACCCGGCCGTTGATGGGCGAGCTGGGCCCGTCGGTGAGGGCGGCGCACATCTTCCCGGTGTCGAGCTTGTAGGTCCAGCCGTGGTACGGGCAGCTGATGGTGCCCTCGTACTGCCGGCGACCGAGCGAGAGCGGCACGCCGCGGTGGGGGCAGCGGTCGTGCAGGGCGTGGATCTGGTCGCCGTCGCGCACCAGCACGATCTTCTCGCCGAGAAGCGTGATCGGCACGGGCTTCTGGCCGATCTGCTCGGCCCACATGATCGGGTACCAGTAGTCGCGGAAGCCGCGCGTGGCGGCGTCGTACGTCGGCCACGACGACCAGTCGTTGCCCGGCGACTCGGGCTTGGGCTCGGCGGTCTTCTCGACCCGGCTGCGGCGCTTGGCAACGCGGGGCTCGTCCGAAGTGGCGGTCATGGTCGTCTCCTAGGTCAGATGTCGAGAACGAGTCGGGGGGTCGTCGCGCGCGACACGCACACGGCGAGGCTGGAGGTGTCGTCGAGCTCGGCGCCGGTGCGGATCGAGTCGCGGTGCTCGGGGGTGCCCTCGAGCACGGCGACCTCGCAGGAGCCGCAGACGCCCTCGCGGCAGGCGTTGGGCACCGAGATGCCGCCCTCCTCGAGCACGTCGAGCACGCTCACGCCGGGGGCGACGAGGCGCTCGAGCCCGCTGCGGGAGGCCACGACGGTGAGCGGCTCGTCGACGAAGCCCGACAGGTCCTTGGCGGTGAAGCGCTCGAGGTGCACGTCGACGTCGTCGCGGGCCAGGCCGGCGCGCTCGACCACGTCGAGCAGACCGGCGGGACCGCAGCAGTAGACGGCCGTCCCGTCGGCGGCCTCGGCGAAGAGCCGGTCGAGCGGGAGCAGCCCCGACTCGTCGGCGGGCCACAGCTCGACGCGGTCGCCGTACGGCGCGAGCCGCTCGAGGAAGCCCATCGAGGCGCGGGTGCGGCCGCCGTACGTGAGGCGCCACTCCTCCCCGCGTGCGTCGACCTCGCGCAGCATCGGCAGCAGCGGCGTGATGCCGATGCCGCCGGCGACGAAGTGGTAGCGCTTGGCGGGCAGCAGCTCGAAGTGGTTGCGCGGGCCGCCGACCTCGACGACGTCGCCCGGTCGGAGCACCTCGTGCACGTGGCGCGATCCGCCGCGCGACGACGGCTCGCGCAGCACCCCGACGGTGTAGCGCAGCCGGTCGCCCGCGTCGCCGCAGAGCGAGTACTGGCGCAGGCCGTCGGGGGTGTCCAGGTCGATGTGCGACCCGGGCGTCCAGGCGGGCAGCCAGGCACCGTCGGGGTCGACCAGGGTCACCTGGAGCACGCCGTCGGCGATGCGGGTGAGCGACTCGACCATCAGGTCGAGCACGCCCTCTTCTTCTTCCATCATGTGGTGCACTCCTTCTCTGCCTCGGCACCGGCCCACTGACGGGCGGCGAGCACGATCGACGACGACGCGGCGAGGGCGGCCACGGCCACGACGAGCCAGGCCGCGCCGACGCCCTGGAGGTCGAGCACCCCGGCGAACAGCAGCGGTCCGAGCACACCGCCGAAGAACACGCCGCCCTGGGTGAGTCCGGTGGCGGCGGACACGCGACCGGCGCGCGCCCGCGAGACGCTGAGGTTGAACAGGCCGTTCCAGCCCCACCCGAAGGCGTAGGCGACGACCACGCCGACGCAGAACAGCGCGGCGGAGGGGGTCGCGAGCAGCGCGAACCCGAGGGACCCGACGGCGAGCATGCCGGCGACCCCGACGAGCACGCGCCAACCCTCGAGCAGCGAGCCGCGCCAGCTCGCGAGCACCCGCAGGCCGATGCACGCGAGACTGCCGGTGACCTGCACGGCGGCGACCTGGCCGGGCGTGAGGCCGCGGGTCGCGCCGCTGGAGGCCACGAACGAGGGCAGGCTCGTCGCCGCCATCGAGGCCAGCACGGCGCCGGCGACCAGGGCCGCCATGAGGGGCGCTCCCCCGATCGGGCGGCCCAGCGGCGGGCGCGCGTCGTCACGCCGTACGGCGGGCGCCTGCGGCGCGCGGACGAGCAGCTGGGCGCCGAGGGTCAGCAGCGCGACGATCCCGACGGCGGTCCGCCAGCTCTCCCCCGTGTGGAAGAAGGCGAGCAGCGCGCCGCTGAGCAGGGTCGCCGAGGGGATGGCCGACTGGACGAGTCCGAAGGCCACGCCCTGACGCCGAGCGGGCACGGTGTCGGAGAGCACCTGGTTGGCGGCCGGCTGCACGAGGGCGTTGGGCAGCCCGAGCAGGCTCAGCGCGACGACGACGGTGGTGCCGTCGTCCGCGAGCGCGATGGCCGTGAGACCGGACGTGGCGCCGAGGCAGGCCAGCCGCATCGACGGGGTGGCCCCCCAGCGCTGCACGAGGCGACCGCCGAGCGGCGAGAACGCGGCCGAGAAGGCGTAGTAGCCCGCGACGGCGAGACCCAGCTGGCCGGCGGAGAACGGGATGGTCGCGGCGACCTGGATCGCGATCGTGCCGACCAGGAACGGAGGCGTCGCGACGGAGATCATCGTCGCGATGACCCCGGCCATGGAGCGTCGCCCGTGCGTCGTCGAGCCTGCGTGCGTCTGCTGTGTCGTCATGCCGCCTCCTTCCGTACTAAGTACGGTACGGCGGGCGACGGGGTCGTGAACAGCAGTCGATCCGTCACACGGGACGGCGTGGGGTGGCGTTCCGGTGGGCGGGTCGTCCGGTCTCCTCCCGACCTACGTCCGGCGGTGGAAGGTGACGGCGCCGGCCTCGGACCAGGTGGTCGCGTAGGTCGGGTCGTGGGCGCGGTGGTGGTGATGGGCGCAGAGCAGGACGAGGTTGGCGAGGTCGGTGGGTCCGCCGGTGTTCCAGGGCATCTTGTGGTGGCGTTCGCACCAGGCGGCGGGGATGTCGCAGCCGTCGGTCTGGCACTCGGGGTGGGTGATGGTGTGGGCGCGTGCTTGGTGGTGGCTGAAGAGTCGGGCACTGCGGCCGAGGTCCAGCGGCACAGACGCCCCGCCCATGACGGCGGGGATGAGTGCGTGCTGGCAGGCGAGGCGGCGGGCGTGGGAGGCGGAGATCTCGCCACCGGTGTCGAGGGTGACAGCGCCGAGGGCGTCCGTGAGCTTGTCGAGCTCGACCGTGGCGATCACCGCGACCGGTGACCCGCCCTGGCTGGGCAGCCCGTCGACCGGGAGGTGCTCGACCAGTGCGCAGAACGCCTGCCCCCGGCGTACCTCGGCGGGGATCCGCTGCCCGTCACCCGCGCCCGCGGAGCCCACACCGTTGGAGCCCGCACCGTCGGCGCCCGCGCCGTCCGCCACGGCGCTCGTCGTGCCGGCGCCATCGGGGCCGTGGCCCGCCGCGGCGCCCGTCGTACCGGAGGCGTGGTGGTCGCGGCGTGGGTTCGTATACGCCTCGAGTGCCCGCGACAGCACCGCCGCCGACAGGTCGGGGATGAGCCCGGTGATGCGGGTCGTGCCGTCGCCCTGCGGCGACAACGTCAACCGGGTCCGGACCCGTGCCCTGGCCTCCTCCGCGTTCAGCACCGCCTCCTCGTGGGCGTCGGCTCGTTCGGGGGCGACCACGCGCAGGAGGTGGCGCCCGAGGCGTCGTACCTGCCTCGGGGTGAAGGACGCGCACTCGCCCAGCAGGTGCGCCTCCGCGCGGGCCACCACGTCCGGGTCGAGATCCGCAGGCAGCTCCTCCAGCGCATCGAGCACCGCCGCGGCATGACCCACCGACACCTCACCCGACCGCAGAGCGGCGCGGGTCGCGTCGTACGACTCGAGCCGGCCGGCGAGGCGTTCCTCGAACCGCAGGCGTCCCGGGTCCTGCCGGGTCGCGTGCGCCAGCCACGCCCCGGCCGACCGCGCACCGGCTTCCGCCGCCAAATCACCGGCCCCCGCCAGGACCCGCAACCGCAGAGAAGCGACCCGCTCCCCCACCCGCGCCAGCTCCACCAGCAACGCGCCCCTGGCCGACGTGTCCAGCCAGTCCGGATCGACCCCCGACCCGGCCAACCGGTCCAACGACCGCGTCAGCTCGGCGACGCAGTCGACCCACGGATGCACATCCACCGCACCGCTCTGCGCTCCCGCCCTGACCCCCGTCATGACACCAACGCTAAGGGCGACCACCGACAACGCCGGGCGCCCGATCGAGCCCCTGTGAACAACCCCGAGGCGTGGTCTCGAGACACTCGCTGCGCTCGCTCCTCCACCACCCAGAGGCGTGGTCTCGAGACGCTCGCTCCTCCACCCCGAGAAGCGCTCAGCCCCTCCATCACCGGCACGCCCCCGCCCTCGACCTCCGGACCCCATGCCAGCCATCCCCGCCCCCGATACCCCCACCCGTTGCCGCGCCGCCCCGCGCGCTGCTGGACTCCCCCCATGACCTTCACCGCTCCCCG
>NZ_AUFN01000002.1 GCF_000426525.1 Nocardioides alkalitolerans DSM 16699 | reverse complement strand
GGGCACGCGGCCCCCAGAATCAGTGGCCCGGGGAGGAGAAAACTCTCCGGAGCGAAGCGGAGGGACTCACCCCGTGCGGCCCGCAGGGACGGCCGATTCGAGAGCGCAGCTCGAGGCCGTTGAGATGTGGGGGCTGCTCGTCGACGTTCGTCGTGCACGAATCCCGTGTCCTGGAGGATCGTGGAATTCGTGGGGTTCTGCGTGCGCTAAGCCTGTGTACAGTGGGAGTTGCAAGAAGCGGGACCCCGCCCGGTGTGTAAGACCGGACGGAGCCCCTAGGTGGGTTTAGAAGCCCCACCAGAACCTCAGGAGTGCCAAGAGGGTTCGAGCGCCATTCATGGCCAGGTTTGCCCGCCTGGCTCGGCGCTCGGCCCTCTTCTCCTTTTCCAGTTCAGGGTCCGTTGCCGGTTCCTGCTCTGGAGTCGGAGTTGTTGGTTCTGGTGTCTCTGATGACTTTTCAGTCATAGTCCCCACCTCCTTCCTCCCGACTGATTCGGTGGTCCCTTGCGGGGCCGCCGCGCCGGGCGCTTGGAGGGCCGGTCCCGCGTGAGCGACCGACACCAAAGACTCTAGGTAGGACTGCCGACAGCTACGGGACGCGGGTCCCCGTTGCGCCGCCCTGAGAACCTCGGTTGACCCTTGCAGGCCTTCCGGGCGCTCCAGATCGCCCAACGGCGTCCGGACTAGCCGTCTCAGCACCTGTCGAAGACCAAGTCGCCTGTCGAACGGTCGCGGCGGTCGAGATGACCCGCATTGCGTAATACGAAAATGGAGTATCCTAGGTGCATGGGTTCCGAGACGAAGGTGCAGACGGTCGATGGCCAGCCGGTCACCGACGCTCAGATCCAGGCGTGGGCTGATGAGGCCGAGGCCGGCTACCCGGTCGAGCAGCTCCGCAGGCGGGGCCGGCCGGCGAAGGGCGATGGGCCCGCCGCCGTGGTGCCAGTCCGGATGGACCCGACGCTGCTCGGCGCACTGGAGGCGGTTGCCCTGGCG
Source organism: Nocardioides alkalitolerans DSM 16699 (assembly GCF_000426525.1). Classification (GTDB taxonomy): domain Bacteria; phylum Actinomycetota; class Actinomycetes; order Propionibacteriales; family Nocardioidaceae; genus Nocardioides; species Nocardioides alkalitolerans. Next base: position 51,931 of record NZ_AUFN01000002.1, on the reverse strand, counting down.
CAGAACGTGACGCGCTCCGAGGCAATTCGGGCGGCCGTTAGTCAGTACGTCGACGCCCAGTGATCCGGCGCTCTCGCCTGGTCCTGCGTCCCTAGTGAACATCCACAGCTCCGCCCTCAAGCACGGCATCGATCCCGACGATTCACTGCACGCGGCCGCGTCGCCGGTCTACCGGGCTTGGCTCGACGACGACAGCCCTTCGCGCGAGCTCCTCCTGGGTTTCGATCGGCAGGCCCGGCTCCTGGAGATCGTCGTGCTCACCTTCGACAGCGGCGATCAGCTGGTCATCCATTCGATGCGTGCGCGCCGGCAGTATTACGACCTGCTCCAGGGCTAGAGGCAGCGGCCCTCGCCGGGCGCCCCGTTCAGGCGCCCGGCGCGCCGGCGCGGGGCGTGTGGGATCAGCGCGGGGGGAGCGGGTCGCGACGCGCAGAGCGCAGCCTGCGCCGGTTGTCGCGTGCCGCCTCGTGACATCGGGGGCATTCGTTCTTGCCCCGGCGCCTCGCCACGGCGGTGACAACGGCCACTGCCGTCGGGATCAGGCGCATCACGGTGTCTGCGTTGGTCATCATCCAGTCCAACATCGGGTTCGGTCCCTTCCGCTGCGGGCGCTCGGCCGCGACTCGACCGAGCTGCCCTTACACCGAAGAGGAGGTGCCGATCAGCCCCGGGGATCGGACACCGGAGGCCGAACTTTCTTCAGGGGCCCCCGGTGGCCAGTACGGAACGCGTCGCGTTTCAGGGGCGAACCGCTGAGCGAGGGGCACGACCCGTCATTGTCTCCGTAGGTACTGACATACTGCGCTACGGAGCGCCGATAAGTCAGCCGGCAACCCTGACGCCGGCTAGCCGCAATGTCTGAGTCTCGAGGTGGGCGCGGTCGCGTTCCTCAGCGGTGTCGGGCAACAGCGCGAACTCCTGGCTGTCGTCGACGAGGTGCCGGTCGAGGCCAAAGCGGGCGCGGTGGCGTTCCCACGCGGCCACGGACGCTTGCTGCAGGGGCCGTGGGAGCTGGTCGTAGCGGCGCTGGCGCTCGCTGACGCGGGTGGCGTAATCGGGGCGGGGGAGTGCGTCGAGCCAGGCGCGGTGGCGCGCGGGTTCGTCGACGCCGACGCGGATGCGTCGCTGGGCCAGGTGGGTCTTAAGGCGTTCTTGGTCGAGGACAGCGAGGGCGTCGAACTCGGAGCGCCAGGCGTCGCGTCGGCGGTCGCGCTCCGTGGGGTCGAGGGCGTTCCACCAAGCGCGCTCGCGGGTGAACTGGGCCTTGTGGGCGCGTGCTCGTTCAACGTTCCAGCTCGAGGTGGCCGACCGGTAGGCGGCGCGTTCGGCCGTGACCTCGGCCGAGAGTTCGTCGTGGCGGCGGGCGGCTCGCTGGGTGTGCTCGAGGCCGGGTGCGTGGCGCACGACCCAGGTGCCATCGGCGGTGCAGTGCGCGAGGCCGGCTCTGGCGAGCTCGGTGAGGACCTGATGGCCAGTACGTGCTTGTGCGGGGCTGGGCGAGCTGATGGGGGTGTCTGTGAGGGCGCTGGCGTGCAGGACCTGATCAACGGTCAGGGCCTCCGGGCTGGAGGCGAGGGCGCGCCAGAGCGCGTGGGCATGTCCGGGGAACTGGGTCCAGAGGCCGCGGGGGAGGGGGGTGTGAAAACCAGGTGGGGGGATTTCCCGCACCCCCTCGTCAGGGGCCGGGTGAACTTCGAACTCGTAGCTGGAGGAGTCCTTCTTGGCGGGGTCCCAGGTGTCGGTGTGCAGCACCCCGACACCGCTGCAGGCACCTGCAGGGACATCAGCTGGGCGGCCTGATGGGGGGCCGTCGAGGAGGCGTAGGGCGGCGCGGATGGTCTTGCGGTCGCGCAGGCCGGTGTCGAGGACGAGATCTCGTTCGGGGACGGGGACGCGGCAGGTGTCGGTGCGGGCCATGCGGTCCAGGACGTGGTGGCCCACGAGGAGCAGCGAGCGGCGCCGGCGCAGCGGGAGGGTCCAGGCGCGCTCGAGGAGACGTGCACGGGCGGCCGCGACCGCGGCCGCCACGGCAGGGCTCGGCAGGTAGCTGGGCTCCGGGCCAGTGAGGGGGGCGGTGTCCGCCGAGACGGCACGGCCACCGACGGCGGCCGCGGTGCTGGAGTTGGTGGCGTCGCGCTCGACGACGTCGTTCCAGACCCAGGCGATCCAGCGGCGGCGGTTGCCGCGGGCCTTGCTCATCGCGTCGGGGTGGGCGGCGGCGATGAGCGCCCACGCGGACTCGGCGGTGTGGCCGGCGTGGAGCATCGCAGTGGTCGCGCGCAGCTCGTCGGTGGAGCGTGACTGGTCCTCGCCGCCGTGGGGCGGCGCGACACCGGTGCGCAGGTAGGTGGCCCACTGCGGGGGCAGGTCGACGCGTCGGCGCGGCCGCGTGGGCGCCAGCGGCGTACGGGCGACCGACGACCGGCGAGCCGTCGGGCGCGGCGCCTGGGGCGGCATGCCGGCGCCAGGGGCCCGCGGAGCAACGGGTGCGTCGCTGAGAGCGGTCCTGAGGGCTCGCAGGGCCGTGCGGAGATCTCCGTAGGGCTTCGGGTGGCCACCGAGGCGGTGTGGGGCGCTGAGGGGGCGTACGTGGCCGGAGCGGCGGGTGTCGATGGTGCGCGCGGAGGCGCGCATCGAGACACGGAGGCGCTCGACGGTCGCGTGGAGGTCCTCGACGTGCTTGCCGGCGACGACGAAGAGGTGGTGGCGGCCGTCAGCGCCGCCGGAGGGCCGCACGAGGTGCCAGAGGTCGGCACGTCGGCACCAGGCGGCGAGCTGCTCGACCACGGCGTGGCCACGCTCGCCTGAGAGGTCGACGTCGACGACCTGGACCTCGGGGCGCACCCGTCCCACGACGGTGGCCACCGCGCCTTCACCGACCAGAGAGAGCCCGGTCTCGAGGGTGGGGACGCGCACGCCGGGCACGGCCTGGTTGTCCGCGGCGATCGCGAACCAGGCCGTGGGAGAGAACAGCAGCTCGTCGAGCTGCAGCAGCGTGCTCACGCGCAGTCCCCCCCCACGGGGGTAGGCGAGCACCCGGCCGCCACTGCGGTGCAGAGCGGCTGGGTAAAGACACGCGGAGGCGGCGATTTGGGCCTGGCTCCGCCCAGGCACGGTGTTACCATCGGATCGTCTCTTTCGATGGGTTGGAGACGCGTAGAAGCCCTCATCAGGCTTCGTGTGGATTGATCACCGTCTAGCGGTGGCGGTCAGCCGAGTTGGTAGCTCGGACTGCCGAACAAGAGTGACTGCGAGGCCCGCCCCCCAAGGCGGGCCTCAAGTCATTTCAGGACGCGCTCTGCAGAGGCAGCTCCTGGTCGTCGTGGGGGCGCACGGGGCCGTCGTACCAGGCCGGGCGTCCGTTCGCGTCAATCGCGAGGTTCTCGAGGATGAGTTCGAGGGCTCGTCCCTGGCTGACGCCGATGTAGTCGGCAACAGCGTTGACCTTCGACTTCAGTGGCGCGTCGATCTTCGCGGTGAAGTTGGCCTTCGAGCGCACCGAGCCATGCGGCCGGTACGGGCGGTGGGTCGTGGCCATCGGTTCCTCCTCAAGTCGCGAACTTGCGCATGCGCATTACGGGCATTCAATCGCCCGGTGGCCGCAATGCTCGACATTTAAGGGTCGTGTCGGCGTGTCGCTTGGACCGCGCAATGCGTCGGGCGCCGACCGCGGCTACTCGCCGGCGACGAAGTCGTGCAGGGCCGCCTCAAGCTCGGCGACGCGGCCCTGGTCAACGCGGTAGATGACCAGGCGGCCGTCAGTCTCCGACCGCTCTTCGATCAGCACACCGGCGTCATGGAGCAGCTTGGTGTTGATCGACGCTGCACGCCTGGTAACGCCGAGAGCCTCAGCTGCGTGCGATTGAGGTCCCGGCGTCTTGAGGTAGTGGCGGATCAGGTGAGCCCGGAGCGCAGACCCGAAGACCCTCGTAGCGATCTCGACATTCACCGGCGTCTCCGCAGTGGTGACGACGATGACCTTGGGCACGTCGGCATTCTGCCTGACCTGGTTCTACGCATGGCACACCTCCGCAACATGGTTCATTAAACGTGCACATCTGGTAGCGTAGCGGACGCAAACGCTCTGCATTGGTGTGCAGGAATTGACCGATCGGACTGCAGGTCCTCGCATTACAAGTTTCTGCACCGGAACGCGGTGTCGTGACATCGCGAATGGGGCACTCAACCCAGCCGGGTGAGGGCCCGTTGGTTGGCGTTGTCGGTGGCCGTCTTTAGATTTTGATGGTCCAAATACCGCTCGGGAGGATGGACATGGGGAGCTCGGGATCTTCGTCCCGGGTCCCGCCGCGACCGGTTGTCCGGCTCGTGGTGGACCCGGTTGTTGGTGGAGTGGCCGTGAACGGCCGGGCCGTGATCGTCGCGGCTGGCATCGATCCGTACGTCGCTGGTGTGCACGAGGTGGCGCGTACGGTCGCGCAACCTCTGGGGCGCGCCGTGCGCTGTGTGGGGGAGGACCCCGACGGCGTCGTGGAGTTCGTGGTCGACCCGGACGGCGGGAGCTGGGACGTCGTCGACGTCTCGCCCTCACCGGCGGAGACAGTCGCACCGCGCACGGCTCCTCGGTCGGCACCGTCGTTGGCTCCTCCACGGGCTGCGAAACCGAGAGGGACCGGCGGCGGGGTCTCAGCTCGCGGCATCGCCTCGAGCGGGCTCGGTGGGCGGCTCAAGCTCGGTGTCACCGCAGGCGTCATCGCTGTGGTCGGCGCGACGGTCGGTGCCGTGTGGTCGACCAACCAGATGGACTCCGCCGGCAGCGACACCCGCCCGGCGGGGTCGTCCTCGTCGTCTCCCAGCCCTGACGCGGACCGCGAGAGCGACGCGTGTGGGTTCCGTGCGTTCGTGACGAGCGCCGTAGGGCTCAGCGACGCCCAGGGCTGCGACAGCGAGGGCCGGCGATGACGACCGAGACGGCGAACCTTGTCGCGCGCTGGACGGTCGCGCCGATCGACGCCGGCGCGACGAGCGAGCTCGACGAGCGGCAGGACGTTGACGGGGAGCGCGACCAGCTGTGGGCTGCTGTGGATCTGCCGGTGACTCCGACCCGCCCGGCGACGGTCTCGCCGCGGATCACGCGCCCGGCACCGCGAGACGACCGGTTCGTCTGGGTCGGCGCGCACGACGGCGCAGGGGAGACCTCGCTGGCCAAGGCAACCGGCCTGGGGCTGCCGCTGACACGTCAGTGGCCGCTACGCGCGATCGGGTGGCCGGGCGACGTGGTGATCGTTGCCCGCGCGACCTCCGAGGGCCTCTCAGCGGCATCGACGCTGATGCGCGAGGTCCTCTCCGGCGCGATCGACGACGTCCGCCTCCTGGCGCTGGTCGTGGTCGCCGACCGGCGACGAGGTGGCCCCGGTCGCGACGTCCAGGTGCGGTTGCACGAGCTCGAGGCCGTCGCTCCCACGATCATCCGCGTTCCCTGGATTCGTCTGTGGGAGCACGTGCCGGGCGCACCGCGCCCCATCACCCAGCAGCTAGCGCGACAGCTGATCGACCTTCAAGCCCACAGCGGCTGAAGACCCATTCGTCCTACACCCCACCCCACACAGCACCACTCATCTCGGAGGACACCATGAAGATCATTCGCCGCATCGCCACCATGACCACCATGACGGTGGGTCTGACCCTGGCCACGCTCGCCGTCGCTGGGCCGGCCTCGGCGTTCGAGGTCGACCCGGAGCCGACGCTGCCGGGCGGTCTGCAGGAGAAGGCCGACACGCTGCTCGGGGTCGTGATGGGCGTCGCGATGCTCGCGTGCGTCGCGGGCGTGCTGATCGCAGCGATCAGCATGGCCGTCTCGTACCAGCGCGGCACGGTCTCGGAGCACTTCGGCCAGCTGATGATGGTGATGGTCGCTTGCATCCTCGTCGGCTCCGCGACCTCCATCGTGTTCTTCCTCGTCTGAGGCCCTGGCCATGTTCAGGCGAGACGAGTACGACGAGCCCCGCCGGGGCTGGGTGAAGATCGCCGTTGCGGTCGTGATCGGCGTTCTGCTCGCCGGCGTCGCGATCGCCGGGTGGACAGTCGGGCGCGACAACGGAAACGCCAGCAACACCACCGCGTCAGGTGGGTCGCAGAGCACCGACGACGCACGCGAGCCGTCGTCGTCGATCTGCGACCTCCCCGACGGCGACCAGACGGTCCCCGAGGTGCCCTTCGAGGTCGAATCCTGGAACACCGACTGGTCCCTACCGTTCCCCGAGGACTCCGAACTCGGGCCCTGCGAAGAGAGCTCAACCGGGGTCCGGTCCGGCTACGCACGGAACCCGCAGGGCGCAGTCTCGGCGGCCGCCGCCGGCGTCGCGGCGATGAACACACGTGCCGTGATGCTCGAGTACGTCGAGACCCGCGCGACCCGGGCCGGCGAGTACCTGGGCGCCGTGCGAGAAGCCCGAGCTGGCAGCGGTCAGCTGGCGGGCGAAGGCGACCTGGAGGCCGATCTGATCGGTGCACGTCTACTTCGGTACGACTCTGACCGGGCCGTCGCGAGCCTGCTGTATGAAACGCCTGACGGTGCTCTCGTCGTGTTCTCTGTGGACCTGCGCTGGCAGGACGGTGATTGGTACCAGCAGTTCACGTACTTCGACGATGACGAGGTGCCGACCGGGCAGGTCCCGACGACAGAGGGCTTCTTCGCATGGGGCCCGAGCTTTGCTGATGAGCCGGACACCGAAGGTTCCAGCAGCAGCGACCAGGGCGCCGGGGAAGTCGTGGGAGCGACCTCAGCGGCGTTCGGGCCGGGTGCGGGTGCGGCGCCAGTTGTGCGGACGGGCGCGGCGATCACCGTCGAGTCGTCCGCGCTGGCTGCCCCTGCGGTCGCGACTAACCCGGCTGCCCTGCAGGCGGAGGGCGACAACTGCGGAGGGCTGATTGCCGGTTTCAACTGTGGCCTCGGTTCGGTTGCCGGGGACCTGATCGGTGCTGGAGGTGACGCGGTCGAACTCGGTGAGGACGTCGTCGACGTCGTGAGGGACCCGGGGGGCGCGGTCGCTGATGCTGGCAACGCGCTACTGGGTGGTGCGTTCGGTCAGCTGGCGCAGGCGGCCGCGGACGGTGCTGAGTGGGCGTTCACGACGTTGATGACGGCGTGGATGCAGTACCCCGACCCGAGCTTCGGCTCTGGTGGGGTGGTGGCGTGGGCGAACGCTCACCTGGCCCCGATCGTGGCGCTCGTTCTGATCGGGGCGACGTTCGTGACCGCGTACCGGCTGGCGGTCACGCAGCGGTGGGAGCACGGACGGGAGTACGCCTACGCCGTGGTGCGCGTCGTGCTGATCACCGGCGGGCTGGGGTTCGTGCTGACCGTGGCGCTCGAGGCGGGTGACGAGTTCACGAACTGGATCATGTCTGAGGCGCGGGTCGAGATGGACCTGATGCAATTCGAGAACGTGTTGATCGTCTTCATGCTTGGGCTGCTGGTGATCATCATTCAGCTGGCCCAGCTCGCGATCATGATCGCCCGCTCAGCGGTGGTGCCGCTGCTCGCGGCTGCGTTGCCGATCGCCGCGGCGGCGTCGGTGGGCAGTACCGGACAGCAGGCCTACTACCGGATCATCAGCTGGTTGCTGGCGTTCGTGCTGATCAAGCCGGTGACGGCGCTGATCTACGCGATCGCGATCGTGGGCACCTCGAGCGACGACCCGATCGAGAAGATCGGCGGGATCATGCTGATGCTCTTCTCGCTGATCGCCCTGCCCGGGCTGCTGCGCCTGGTGGCGCCGGTCTCGGCATCGATGGGCGGCGCCAACGCCGGCGCGATGGCCGGTGCTGTGGTCGGCGGCGCTCTTGCGACGGGCGCGGTCCTGGCAACCGGTGGTGCGGCCGCGGGCGGCCTCGCGGCTGCGGGCTCTGGTGCCGGGGGCGCCGGGGCGATGGGGTCGGTGGGCCGCCTCGCCGGCGGCAGTGCCGCGTCGAGGGCCGGGGGTTCTCTCGGGGGGTTCGGCAGCGGTTCCGGTGGCGGTTCTGGTGCTGGTGGGGGCTCGGGTCCGTCGGGGTCGGGCGGCCCTGCGGGCGGCCCGGGTTCTTCTGCCGGATCGGGCGGGTCGGGTGGCGCTGACAAGGCGCTGGAGACCCCTGGCGGTGGCGATGCCCCGACGGGCGGCGCGTCGGGCGCCCAGGGCGGCCAGGGCGGCTCGGAGAGCGGCGGTGGGGCCGCTGGCGGAGCTCCTGGTGGACCCGCGACGGGCGCCGGTGCGGCCGGGACGACTACTGGCGGTTCGGGGCCAGCGGGCGCGAGTCCGACGTCGACCTCGACGGCTGGCACTGCACCTGGTGCCCGGCCTCAGGCGCGCCCCGGCTCCGCGGGCAGCGGATCGGGCAGTTCCAGCGCTGGGAGTTCCGGCCCTGGCGGCGTCTCGAGTGGCGGTGGGGGCCAGGCGTTGCCGGGGACGGCTTCTGGGAGTCGGCCGGCCTGGCAGGCCGGGAGTGCGGGCGCATCGGGCGGGCGCCGTGCTGCCGATGGAGCGGGATCGATGATCGAGGGGGATGAGTCATGAGCACCAACGACGCCGCTACGGCGGCGCGCCCGACCTACGGGAACTGGGCGCAGCAGAAGTCTCCGGGCGTGATGGGCGCGGGCTTCGTGGCGACGGTGGTGCTCCTCGGCGGCCTCGTCTTCTCGATGGGCGTCTTCATCTTCCTCCAGTCGTTCCCGACCATGCTGGTCATGCTCGCGGTGACCGGCGTGGCGTTCGGTCTCCTCGGGACCCCTGCTGGGCCGTGGCTGGTCCGGCGAATCGGGTTCGCGCAGGTGCGCAACCGGGGTGAGCACCAGTGGCGCAGCGGGGTCTTCTCCCGTAACGCCCCGGTCGCCGAGGCGGCCGCGGGCACCACTGGCGTGATGCGGCTGCCGGGCACGCTGGGCCGCACGAACCTGCTGGAGAAGACCGACCCGTTCGGGTCGAGCTTCGCGGTGATCAAGAACCCGCTCGCGCGGGGGCTCTACACGATCGTGGCCAGGTGCGTCGCGGACGGACCCGGCCTCCAGGACCAGGAGCGCATCGACGGCTGGGTCGCGGGCTGGTCGCAGGTGCTAAGCCACCTGGGCCAGGACCCGGGCCTAGTGGGCGTCAAGGCCATCTGCGACACCGCGCCCGACCCGGGCGGACGGCTCTCGACGATGGTCGGTTCGATGATGGACCCCGGCGCGCCCCAGCTGGCGCGCGACGTGATGGACGCCTGCGTGGCCGGCTACCCGTCGGCCTCGAGCGAGAACGTCACCTACATCGAGCTCACCTACCGGGGCCGGCTGCTGAACCGCCGCAACGACGAGACCGCGATCCTCTCCGAGCTCGCGCGCCGCGTGCCGCAGCTGGTCTCTCGTCTGGGTGCCGCTGGCGGCGGCGCGGTGTCGATGGTGACCGCGGCCGCGCTGCCGCAGATCGTTTACACCGCCTACGACCCGGCCGCGCAGCCGTGGATCGAGCAGGCCGAAGCCGCCGGCCACCCCCAGGTCCTCGAATGGGGCGAGGCGGGCCCGGTGGCCTACCAGGAGACGTGGGACCGGCTCACCCACGACTCGGGGATCTCGGTGACGTGGGAGCTGTCGCAGGCTCCCCGGTCGGTGATCACCGAAATGGGGTTGAGCCACCTGATCGCGCCGCACCGTGACTTCACCCGCAAGCGGGTCGCGCTGCTGTACCGGCCGATGACGCCCGACCGTGCGGTGACCTCGAGCGAGCGGGACGCGAACGCGGCGATCTTCCTTTCGAGCCAGTCGAAGAAGCGCACCACCGCTCAGGCCAAGCTCCGGATGCAGGCCACCGACCGGTCCCGGCTCGAGGTGGCCACGGGCGCCACGCTGACGCCGTTCTCGATCCTCATCACCGGCACCGTCACCGACGTCGAGGACCTCGACCAGGCGGTGGCCACGATGGAGTCGAACGCGGGTGCGGCGTCCATGCGTATCCGCCGCGCCTGGGGCAGCCAGGCCGCGGCGTTCGCCACCACGCTGCCGGCCGGCGTGGTGCCGTGGGAGCACACCGTGATCCCCACCCGTATCCGGGAGTACTTGTGAGCGCCCGGCGTACCCACGCCGGCGGCCCCGGCCGTCCGACGGGTGGGGGCCTGTGGGCGCGTCTGCGCCGCACTCAGACCGGTCACCGGGCCGGCCAGCAGTCCGGTCGGCAGGCCGGGGCTGTCGCGCGGCCCGGGCGGCGCCCGGGCGTCGCTGCGCCCGGCGCCGGTGGGCGTCACGCCCACCAGGCCCCCGCCCCCCTGTCCGGTGCCGGGGCAGGTGCCGGGCCGGGTGTCGGGGACGAGACGGGCCCTGAGCCGTTGGAGTGGCGGACCAACCCGCGCACGGCCCGGGGGTTCAAGGGCCGTGGCGGGGGCCGGTGGGGAGTCATGCCGACGCCGCCGTGGTGGCGCGGCACGAGCGTGCAGGTGTGCGGTCTATGGCCGTTCGCGGGGGGTTCGTCGCGACCGGCGATGGGTGTCCCGGTCGGCCAGGACATCATCACCGGCACGACCGTGTGCTGCGACGGGATCACGTGGTTTCGCCACGGCCTGATCTCGACGCCGTCGATCTTCGTGTTCGGGCTGCCGGGGTTCGGCAAGTCCACGTTCGTGGTGCGCCAGATCGTCGGCGCCGCCGCCATGGGCACCGTGCCCGTGGTGTGCGGCGACCTGAAGCCGGACTACTCGGCCGTCATCGAGGCCCTGGGCGGCACGGTCGTGCGCGCCGGCGGGCCCGATGACCGGATGAACCCCCTGGACCTGGGCGCCCTGGCCGAGGCCGCGGACCGGCTGCAGGGGCGAGCTCGCGAGGACCTGCGGACCGTCGCGGTCGACCGCTGCACCCAGACCACCGCGGCACTGCTCAGCATCGCCCGCGGTTCCACGCTCCTCGAGGCCGAGGAGATCACGCTGCGCACCGCGATCCGGCTGCTCCATGACACCCGCCCCAGCCCAGGCAGAGATGCGGATGGGGAGGCCCCGACGCTGGCGGACCTCCTGGCGCTGCTGGAGAACCCGCGCCCCGAGCTCGTGCACGCTCTGCGGGCCGAGGACGTCGCGGCGTTCAAGCGCGAGACCCGCCACCTGACGCTGTCGGTGGCCTCCGTCATCGACGGGCGTCTGGGGCCGACGTTCAACGGGCAGACCACGCAGCGTCTGCGGCTCGACGCACCGGCGCTGTCGATCGACATCTCCGCGGTGCGCGACCGGCCCAACGCGATCCTGTCGGCCGTCATGCTCACCGCCTGGTCGGAGGCGTTCGCCGCGATCGAGGCAGCGAACGCACTGGCGGACGCCGGCGTCGCACCGCAGCGGTCGTTCCTGACGGTGATGGACGAGATGTGGCGCCCGATGGGGCTGCCCGGCGTCGGCCTGGTCGACCGGATGAACTCGCTGACCCGGCTCAACCGCGAGGACGGAGTCTCCTACATCTTCATCTCCCACTCGATGAAGGACCTGGAGTCGATGGAGTCGGCCGCGGACGTGCAGAAGGCCCGCGGGTTCGTCGAGCGGGCCCAGATCGTGGCCACGTTCGCGCTCGGGGCCGACGACCTGGAGGCGCTCTCGCGGGTCAAGAAGCTCTCCGCGGCCGAGATCGCCACGGTCGCCGGCTGGTCGACCCCGCCCGGGTGGGAGCCGCAGATGATCAAGAACCCCCACACGGGCGAGGAGAAGCCCGCCCCGCCGCCGGACGCCGGGAAGGTGCTGATCAAGGTCGCGGGCCGTGCCGGCGTCGCGACCCAGGTCGCGATGAGCGCAGCCGAGCTGTCGTTACACGACACCAACCACCGCTGGAACCGCGGTGGGACCACCATCGTGGCCCTGCCAGACGCCGGTGTCGCAGAGGGCGTCGCATGACCGCCCGGCGGTTGCGGCGGGCGGCCCTCAAGACCGCGCTGAGGACCGGCCTGGCCGCCGCGGTGAGCGCGTCGGTCGTGCTCGGCGTCGCCGGGTGCGGCGTCGAGGCCCCGGATCTCGACCGCGCCGCGGACGAGCAGACCACCGGCCCCAGCGCTCCGGGCGAGACCGACGACCCCCACCAGGAGGGCGGGGAACACCTCCACGAGGAGGAGACCGCGCCCCCGCAGGCCCAGGACGCGGTCACGGTCGCTGGCCAGTGGTTGGAGCTGTGGGCGCGACCGCAGGTCGGCTACGCCCAGTGGTGGGCCGACCTGGAGCCGCTGATGACGCCGGCAGGCCAGCAGGCCTACGTGGCCACCGACCCGACGCTGGTCCCGGCCCTGGAGATCCTCGACGCCGGCACGCTGGACCCCCAGACGGTCGACACCTCCGCGGTGGTGCGGTTCACCACCGGCCAGGGCGTGTTCAAGGTGCGGCTGAGCCGCACCGGCTCCCAGGCGGGCTGGAAGGTCGGACGGGTCTACTTCCCCGACCAGGAACCCGACCTCCCCGCCCCCAGCCAGCTACCGGGCCAGACGGGCTGAGCTGATGGACCTCCAGCGCAGTTCCGCGATCCTGCTCGCGCCCGTGGTGCTGGTGGCCGGGCTGGTGTTCGGTTTCGCGCTGCTCGCCACCGCCGGCGGCGCAGACGCCGACGCCAGCTGCCGACCCGGCGGACTGGGCCCCGGCATCGACGTCGACGCCGACGCTGCACTGCCCCCGGTCGTCGGGCAGTGGGACGCCGAGCAGGTCGGCAACGCCGTCGCCATCATCCGCACCGGCGCAGCGCTCGAGCTGTCGTTGCGCGCTCAGACCATCGCCGTGATGACCGCGATGGGCGAATCGAGCTTGCGGGTCATCGACTACGGCGACACCGCAGGCCCCGACAGCCGCGGCCTGTTCCAGCAGCGCGCGAACGGCGCCTGGGGGTCCTATGAGGACCGGATGGACCCGGTCAGGAGCTCGGTGAACTTCTACCGAGCACTCGTGCGCGTCGAGGGCTGGGAGGCGATGGAGCCGACCATGGCGGCCCACAAGACCCAGCGCAACGCCGACCCGTTCCACTACGAGCGGTGGTGGCCAGAGGCCGTCACGATGGTCCAGACCGTCGCCGGCACCGTGAACGGGGTGCCTCTGAGTCCGGAGGCGATCGCGGGCGCGCTCACCGCGTCGTCGGAGTGCTCGACGGACGCGGGCACGGCCCCGATCGCCGTGGGCGACGTGACCTGGCCGGTGCCGGCGCACCTGGCCGACGCGGACCGGGGCAATTGGGGCAACGACGGTGGCAACTGGGCGCGTGGTCACACCGGCACCGACTTCTCGGTGTTGTGCGGCACCCCGGTCCTGGCCGCGCATGCCGGCGTCGTCGAGATCGACACCGGCCAGTCCTGGGCGGGCCCGTGGCTGGTGAAGGTCGTCACCGGTCCGGACACCACGGCGAGCTGGTACGCCCATATGCAGGCGGTCAACGTCACCGCGGGCCAGCAGGTGACGCCCGGTCAGCAGCTCGGCGAGGTCGGCAGCGAGGGCAATTCCACCGGTTGCCATTTGCATTTCGAAATACACAGCAATAACGGCTCGATCTACGAAGACAACGTGAATCCGAGCACCTGGTTGCGCGACCGCATTCAGTAATTCTATGGGTAACTGCACGACTATTCGAGCGGAGATGAGCCGTCATGAGCGGACGTAGCACCGGCCGGAACGACCGGCGACGTGAGCCCGGCGCCAGCTCGGGCGCCGAGGTCATCGCCATGGCCCTGTTTGTGGCGGCGGTCGTGCTCGCCGTGGGCGGCGTCAACGTCGGCATCCGCGTCGGCTACGCGCTCGAGGGCACCGCGACACGGGTGCCGGCGAACCCGTTCGAGGTGGTGTTCGCCGTCGTCGCCGGCGACCTGGCCTGGCCGACCGCCGGCACCTGGGTGCTGGGCGGCCTGCTCGCCCTGGGGCTCGCCATCGTCATGGCGCTCGTGGTGTCGAGTCGTCGTCGACGACGTCGACGCTCACGTGTCGACGCCGCCAGCACCTACATGGGCCGCGGCCGCGACATCGAGAGCCTGACCCGCAAGAGCGCCGCCGCGAGCGCCGCACGGCTGAACGTCACCACCCATGCACCTGGCGCCCCTGGTGGCGCCCCGTCGCCGGGGGTGCCGATCGGGACGGCCATCGCCGGTGGGCAAGAGCTGTTCGGGTCGTATGAGGACCAGCACCTCGACGTCGCGGGGCCTCGCACCGGCAAGACCAGCTCGCGTGCGATCCCGCCGATCCTCGCCGCCCCCGGCGCGGTGCTGGCTACCTCGAACAAGCGTGACCTGGTCGACGCCACCCGCGACGTGCGCTCTGCGGCCGGGCCGGTGTGGGTCTTCGATCCCCAAGGCGTCGCGCTCGAGGAGCCGACCTGGTGGTGGAACCCGCTGTCCTACGTCACCGACGAGGTCCGGGCCGAGAAGCTCGCGGAGCACTTCGCGGCCGCGAGCACTGGTGAGCGCAGTGACGGCCACTTCGAGACCCAGGGCGAGTCGCTGCTCTCGTGCTGCCTGCTGGCCGCGGCCCTCGACGAGCGGCCCATCACGCAGGTCTACACGTGGCTGACCCGGCCCGGGAACGAGGAGCCGGCCGAGATCCTGCGTGCTCACGACTTCGCGCTGTCCGCGGATCAGATGGCCGGCATCGCCACCACCGCCGACAAGGAACGCGCCGGCATCTACTCCACCGCCCGACGGATGGCGGCGTGCCTGACGTACCGGCACATCGCCAGCTGGGTCACCAACACCAACACCGGCACCGACACCGGTGCTGCCGCTGGTGCCGGGGCGGGCGGGTCTGGTCGGTCGCATTTCGACCCCGCCGAGTTCGTGGCCGGCGGCGGCACCTTGTATTCGCTGTCGAAGGAGGGCAAGGGCTCCGCGGGGCCGCTGGTGATGGCGTTGACCGCGGCCGTCGTCGAGGCCGCCGAAGACCTGGCCACCCGATCGGCGGGCGGGCGCCTAGCGGTGCCGATGGTCGGGGTCCTCGACGAGGCCGCGAACGTGTGCCGCTGGCGCCAGCTGCCCGACCTCTACTCCCACTACGGCTCACGCGGGATCGTGCTCATGACGTTCCTGCAGTCCTGGTCCCAAGGCGTCGAGGTCTGGGGCAGAGACGGGATGACCAAGCTGTGGTCGGCCGCCAACGTCAAGGTCTACGGCGGCGGTGTCGCCGAGACCGAGTTCCTCGAGAACCTCTCACGCCTCATCGGCGACTACGACCGCGTCACCTCATCGACGTCGCGCGGCAAGGGCACCCGCAGCGTCTCGCGACAGCTGCAGCGCGAACGGATCATGGACGTGGCCGACCTCGCGGCCCTGCCGCGCGGTCGCGCCGTCGTGCTGGCGTCCGGCAACCGGCCCACCCTGATACGACTCAACCCGTGGATGGCCGGCCCGCACGCGGCCGCCGTACGCGCCTCGATCGCCGCCCACGACCCTCAGGCCGCGGTGACGCTGCACAAGGTCGACACCGGCGTCGACGAGCTAGTCGCCGGCGACACCGTGTCGACCGAGAAGGCGCCCACATGAGCGAGCGGGCCGACACCGAGACCAACACCCCGGCCCATGACTGGGCCGATGACTGGGCCGACGCAGACCTCGACGTCGACCGAGCCGGCGACGTCGACCCCGAGCTCGCAGACATGGTCGGCGAACCAGATCAGTCAGACCCCCCGGACGGGGCAGCTGCTGCCGGGGGCGACGAGCTGTACTACGGCTCGGTCGACGAGTTCGTGCGCGAGTACCTCATCGGCACCTACCGGCGCTCCATCAACGGCCGCAGCCGCGTCTGGGCGGCCCGCTGGTGGGAGTTCCCCGAGGCCATCATCCGTCTCGAGGCGCTCTGGCGGGCCTGGGAACACCTCCGCCTCGATCCCACGACCGGGATGAGCGTGTGGTGGCGCGACCACGCCGACCACCATATGGCCATCCTGATGGACCCCGACGGCCCCTTTGCAGCAGCCAACCCCGACGACACCGCCAACCACGCCGCCAAGGGCAAACCACTGCCGTACGAGCCACCACCCGAGGGGCTGTTCTAGACCGCAACTCGAAGTCTGCACAACGTCGTCGCCGGGTCGCTAACCTGCCGCTTCACTGCCCGACGACCGCGCGATCCGACGCGCTGTCCATCGGTGCATTCACCACGGAGACCTGGGGAGCAAGAAGTGCTGGCTGTTGTGAGCGCTGTCGCCGCCTGCACGGGTGTTCTCCTCAGCATGTTCGCCCTCGCCCTGGACTACCGGCGCCGTCTGCGATCAGCCATCCGTGAGGACCTCGAGCTCGCCGAGAGCTTTAAGGCGATGGATGCTCAGATTGCTCGCCGTCTGCGAGACCGGGCGACCGTCAACGTCACCGACTACCTGAACGTCCGCCCCGACCCCGACCCCAAGGCCGTCCGTCTCGGCTTCGTCGCCGCAGCCTTGACGGCCGGCGGTGTCGTCGTCGTCATCTGGCTCAGCCCGACCTGGGAGCTTCCCCTGACCTTCGGTGCGTCGCTGGCCTTCGGCGCAGCGCTCGCCATCCCTATTTCCATCGTCCAGCACATGGTTCAGGGGTGGCACGACCGGCGACTGCACCGACCGACTTCGGCGACTCCGGCATGACTTCGGCAGCGAAGGGAGTGATGGGGACTATATGCGCCGCATGGGGATCTCTCCCCACGGGAGCACTTCGCGGGTAGTCCGATCGGGTCATTTCTTAACTGTTCCTGAGAATCGCGCCCTCGTTACCGAGGGGTAGGCCGTCTACTTCCGATGCTTGCCTGGGGAGGGTCCGGGCCGATCTTGGGGGAGTGGCCATGTGGCTGCCTGTTACTACTCGCGGCGTCGAGATTCCACGCTGGTTGGCGACCGGTGTCGCCTCGACCGCGTTGCTCGCGATGGTCTTCACGACGAACGAGCTGATCCTGGACCCGCCTGCGGCTGCCGCGGTTGAGGAGCCAGATCCGGCAACTCTGTACGACTCCAACGGCGACGGCATCCCGGACCGCCCCGACCGGGTGTCGGCCGCGCTGCTCGCCCGCCAGATCGATCTCCCGGTGGAGGACATGTCGGCTCGGACCGAGTCGGCGACCACTGTGGTCGAGCCCGACGGCGCCCTGACGCTGGAGGACTTCGGTGGCCCCGTCCGTATTCAGCGCGACGCTATGAATCCTGAGACCGGCGAGGCCGAGCCGTCGTGGGTCGACGTGGACTACACGCTCACCGAGATCGACGGCGGCCGCTACGCCCCCGCCGCGTCGCCGGCCACGGTGATCGTGGGCGGCGCCTGGAACGGGCAGCCTGAAGCTGCCCGGGTCGAGTTCGACGACGGCGCCGCGCTCGCGATCACGTGGCCCGGCGGCGATCTGGGCGAGCCGAGCGTCGAGGGTGGTGTCGCGACCTACGAGATCTCTGAGTCCATGGACCTGGTCGTCGCGATGACCACCGCCGGCGCCTCGGCGTGGGTGCGGATAAACGATGAGCTCACGCCCGCTGAGACCACTGCCATCGAGACCGGGGGAGTGACCTTCGGTCTCCGGACCACCGGTGGCGCCAACCTCATCACCACCGAGGACGCCCTCGCCGCCGACCCCACCCTCGCCCCCGACGTGCACACCGACGGCCTGGTCCTCACCGACCCTTCTGGTGAGGCGGTCGGCGCGACCTCCGAGCTCGTCGCGTGGGACGACTCCACCACCGACGCCACCGGCATGCCCGACGAGACCGTCCCCCTCGAGGTCCAGCTCGAGGCCACCGGCACCAGCGGCACCGGCGCCGAAAAGGTCACCGCCCACGAGCTCACCGTCACCCCGCCCGAGGGCTTCCTCACCGGCGACGACATCGAGTACCCCGTCGTCATCGACCCCCAGGTCGACCGCCTCACCCAGGTCCAGGACACCTGGGTCCGCCCCGACATCAACGGCGGCAACGGCTCCGACATGAAGCTCCTCGTGGGCCCCACCACCGCAGGCGGCAACGCCAACAAGGCGCAGTCTTACCTGCACTTCAACACCGCGCCGCTGGTCGGCAAGGACATCGCCCGCGCCCACCTCGGCCTCTACCAGTACTACGCCGGCTCGTGCGCGGCGAAGACCATGAACGTCCACGGCGTCAACGGCACCTGGACCGAAGGCAACATGGCCTGGAACACCCAGCCCGCCGTGCACTCCACCCAGTTCACCGCCCACTCCGCCAACCGCGGCGGCACCAACTGCACCGGCACCAACGCCGGCCCCGGCTACACCGAGGTCAACGTCACCCCCATCGCCCAGAACTGGGCCGACGGCTACTGGACCAACCGCGGCGTCCGCCTCGCCACCCCCGCCAACGCCGACGCCACCTTCGAGCGCCGCTTCTGCTCGATGAACACCTCCACCGCGTTCAACGTCTGCAACACCGCCGCCTACAAGCCCTACCTGCGCGTCACCTACAACGCCGCCCCCTCCTACACCTCGATCCCCAAGCTCGCGCTCGGCGTCGGGATGACCTGGAACAACGTCCTCAACGTCTCCACCGGCCGCCCCACCTTCGTCAGCGCCTCCGTCGACGAGGACGGCACCTGGATCCAGAACCGCTACGAGGTCCGCCTCAACAACGCCGCCGGCAACGTCGTCTCGACCTGCCTCACCGACTGGATCAGCTCCGGCCAGGCAGAGTCCTGCCAGATCGGCGCCGCACTCACCAACGGCCAGATCTACGTCATCCGCGCCCGCGGCGAGGACGAGAACGGCGGCATCGGCCCCTGGTCCGGATGGCGCACCTTCCGCGTCAACAACGTCGCCCCGGTCATGAACACCAACCACAACTGCGGGCCTTACGCCAACGGCACCTGGTACGAGACCCTCCCCAACACGAGCGGCTCCACGACCTGCGCCGTCAACACCACCGGCGCAGTCGAGGTCCGCTGGGAGGTCAACGGCGAATCTGCCGGCTCCACCCGGCCCACCGCAGGCGGGACCTCCAGCATCAACGTGCCCGTTCCCGCCACTGGCTGGACCAACGTCGTCGCCCAGGGCTTCTCCTCCGCCGGCGTCCCCACCAGCCGCGTCACCTACGGCTTCGGCACCGGCGCCGCCGGCCTCAACGAACCCGTCGCCGACACCACCTCCTCGACTACCTTCCCCGTCCAGGCATCCGCCCCCCAAGGCGCCACCTCCGCCGCCGTCCAGTGGCGCGTCGCGCCCACCACCGAAGGCGACACGACGACCGGCTGGACCAACGCCACCAAGGTGGACGTCGCCGAGACCGGATCGCCCTGGACTGGAACTGTTACCGCTCCAAGTGGCACGTCCATCTCGCAAACTCCTCGCGTTCTGTGGGATGCACGGGGTGAAGATGACATCGACCTGGGCGCACTCGTGCAGGTTCGAGTTCGCTTCACCTACCCGGGCGGTGGCACGAAGGACTCGCCTTTCGAGCGGGTGAACGTGATCAAATCCGCGTTCGGGGAGAACTTTCCTACCCAGGCCGTTGGGCCGGCAGCAGTTGCGCTCGCAACCGGCGAGATGAGTGTCGGCGGGGCCGACATCGAGGTTCCCGGCTATGGCGAGCCAATCAGTATCGGGCGCAAGCATCTAACACTTGCGGGCGAGACCACCGGCCCGCAGTCCGTGTTCGGACCCGGGTGGATCGGAGACTTCAGCGGCCCCTCATATGGCGCTGCGGGCTTCACCCTCGTCGACCGCACCAACCTCGACGGCACCCTGCAGCTCAACGACAACTCCGGCAGCACATACGTTTACGCACACGAATCCGGGACTCGAGCTGCGCAACAGACGGGCCTCTACCTTGGCGTTGGCGAGACCGCCTTCGTTGGCGACAGAGTGAGACTGGATCCCGTCACAGGTGAGCCCGGTGTCTCCCACCGCCTCGTCATCGTCGACACCGAGAACACCACGTCGACGTTCAAGAGGATCTCGACGGGCGCCACCGGCTACACCTGGGTTACCGAGTCGGTGAGGGGCCCTGAGAGCAACTCCACCACCACTTACGCCTACAACGCCGATGGCACTACGGCCTGGATCATTGCGCCCGCACCCAGCGGCGTCAGCTGCAGCCCTACGAGCCTTGTGCGTGGTTGCAGGGCTCTTGAAATGATCTACACCGGCAACGGGACCGGCGCTACCGGGACGAAGCGGCTCACCGAGGTCCGGCTGCGCATCTGGGACCCCAAGCCAGGCACCGACGGGCGACCCAACCCGGTTACCGCAGAAATGGTGTCCGTTCCGGTCGCGAAGTACGCCTACAACAACGACAACATCTTGACTGCAGCGTGGGACCCCCGCCTCGGAGACGGCACCTCGGCGCGAAAGGTGGAGTTCACCTACACCGACATCACAGTCGGCTCGTCACCGAAGAAGATGGTCGCCACCATCAACGAGCCCGGCGTGGTCCCGTGGGAGTTCTCCTACGACACCCAGGGTCGTCTGACCACAGTCGAACGCGCACACGATCCCCTCGTCAGCACGTCCTCCAAAGCAACCTGGCGGGTCAAGTACAACGTTCCCCTGTCAGGTGACGGCCTCCCGGATCTCACATCGACCGCGACCCCCGCCTGGGGCCAGCCTGCGGACGCCGCGCCCATCTATGCGACAGCCGTGTTTGAGCCCGACTACACCGGCAACGCTTCTCCTGCTGCAGGCGACTGGTCGTACGCGACCATCTCCTACTTCGACAAGAAGGGCCGTACCACGAACGAGGCGGTCTACGGGGCGGGGCAGTGGCTGATCGAGTCCCAGCGCTATGACGCCAAGAGCAACATCGTCTGGGATCTGGACGCTGAAGGTCGCGACCGCGCCCTCGAGGACGGAGGTGCAAACGCCGAGCTCTCCGCAACGGCAGCTGACCTCTACGCCTCACACACGGTCTACAACAGTGCAGGCACGCGAGTAGAGGCGACATATTCCCCTAGCCGGGAGGTCGTCCTAGAGGACGGCTCCATCTTCATGGGTCGCACTCTGACTGAGACCGTCTATGACGACGAAGCCCCAGCGTCTTTGATGCCTGGGCGGCCCACCACCGGTATCCCCGAAGGGGATTACGACCTCGAGATCGAACAGACAAGTGCTGTCGTTGGGTCTTACCCCGCCGATGCATCGACCACTCGGCACGACCTTTCCCGCAGCCGTAATCAGTACCACCCGCTGACCGCAACAGACGGTGATGGTTGGACCTTGAAGGCACCCACCCGGGTGCTCGTCGAGGACCCATCCATCACTACGGGCCCCACGCCGGGCTGGGCTGTCTCGCTGACCCGCTACGACCAGCAGGGCAACATCACGGAATCCCGCACGCCAGCGGTTACCGCGATGGCAAATGGCCTCGCTGCGACGTCGTCCGACCCGCGCACCACTCAGACGATTTACTACACCGCCGGTGCCAGCTCCATCACCGCATGCGGTGACAAGCCCGAGTGGGCAGGGCTCGTGTGCGTCGTCCGGCCGGCTGGCACACCCGCCGTGGGCGCCCCCGTTCCGACCGACAGCACCACCGGCTACTCGATGCTCACCGTTCCCGTCCGCGAGGAAGAGTCGTCTGGATCCGCGACCCGGGTCGTAGTGACGCAGCTCGATGCTCAGTCTCGACCCACGGTGGAGACGACCACCGTCGGAACAGAGAACCTCACGACGGCCACCAGCTATCACGAGCTCACGGGTGCGGTCACTTCAGTCAGCAACGGCACCAGCACACAAACCACGACCTACGACTCTTGGGGTCGAGTGGTCACCCAAACTGACGGCGTAGGCAACACGGCCACGAGCAGTTACGGCACTGACGGTCGACTCGCGTCGCTCAGCGACGGTAAGGGCACCTACAGCTACACCTACGACGGCACGGACGCCTTGGGTAAGACCGAACGCCGTGGATTGGTGACGAGCCTCGACACTGGATTCACCTCAGGAGATGGTGACACCATCACCGCTGCGTACAACCACGACGGCAAACTGCTGGTCGAAAACTATCCCGGCGGATACACCGCCACGACCAGCTACGACATGGACGGCAACGCAACCGACCTCTCCTATACGCGCACAACAAGTGGCGGCACCAGCCCCGTCATTGCCTACACCCAGACCTACGACGCCGACGGCCGCGTGCGTTCCGGCACGAGCCCCACCGGCACGGTGAACTACACCTACGACAGCCGAGATCGCCTCGCGCATGTCCGTGACACAGATGCCGCGGGACAGTGCACTAGCCGCACCTACACGTTCACGCCTGACTCGAACCGATCAACCCTGAACTCGTACGGCCCGGGCAATGCAGGCGCATGTCAGACCGACCTCAACCCGGCAACGACCGCCTACACATACGACGCCGCTGACCGCCTCACGGGCGGCAGCATCACCGGGTACGTCTACGACAATCTGGGCCGCACCACCACGGTTCCGAAGGGCCACACCGACCGCTCGACATCTGCGACCGCAGGCGATCTCACGCTCGCGTACCACCCCGACGACATGGTGAAGACCCTTAGTCAGACGGTTCCTGATCCCGCGGGCGGTGCCGGCACCATCACCCGCGCGCAGACCTTTACCCTCGACGCCTCCGGGCGTGTGTCAACAACCTCCACGAGTAGCAACGCCACGACCCTGCAAGAGACGACCCACCACTATTCGGACACTGAGGACTCTCCCGCCTGGACGCACACCCGTCAGCGACCCAACGGCGCGGCCCCTTGGACCGACTCCTGGGAGCGCTTCATCGCAGCCGCTTCCGGCTCGTTCTCGATGACGCAGGACCAGGCCGGGGAGATCAGCCTCAACATCGTCAATTTGCACGACGACATCACCGCGACGATTGACCTCGGGACCAACGCTACGGGACCAGGAATCCTCGAGAGCTACACCGAATACACCGAGTACGGCGCTGCTAAGAACTCTCCCGGAGTGGAGGGTCGCTACGGCTGGCTCGGGCAGAACCAGCGCGAGAATCAGGGCATCACTGGCGGACTGACAACAATGGGCGCGCGCCTCTACAACCCAGCCACGGGGCGTTTCCTCTCCATGGACCCCGTTCGCGGCGGAAACGACAATACGTACGTCTACCCCACGGACCCCGTCAACATGACTGACCTTGACGGCGAATGGGGGGTTCCGAAGTTCGTCAAGAAGGCCGCCAAGAAGGCAAAGAGGCGACTGAAGAAGGCGGCCAAGTTCGTCAAGAAGCACCGGGTCGACATTGCTCTCACGGCGGCTGGTTTCGTCCCCGGAATTGGACAAGCTGCTTGGGCCGTGCGCGGGTATCGCGCGTACAAGGGATACAAGGCCGCCAGAAGCGCGCGCTCCGCAGGTCGCGCGGCCTCTCGCGCAGCCCGCCGGGCGCGATCAGGCAGGCGTTGTCGCAACAGTTTCGTCCCAGGGACGCTAGTGCTGCTCGCTGATGGGTCGACCAAGCCGATCGAGGACGTTGACGTAGGCGATCTGGTGTTGGCGACCGACCCCGCGACGGGTGAGACCGCCGCAGAGGAGGTCACCGACCTGATCCTGGGTGAGGGTCTCAAGGCTCTCGTACGGCTCGGGACCGACGCCGACGCCGACGGCGAAACTGAGTGGGTCACCGCGACCAGCAACCACCCCTTCTGGGTCAAGGCGAGGGGCTGGACGAACGCCGGCGACCTCGAGGTCGGCGATCTGCTGATCAGCGATGACGGCCAGCTCATCGAGGTCACCAGGCTCTCCGAAACCGTACGCATGGCGGCGGTCCACAACCTCACTGTCGACCGTATCCACACGTACTACGTTGTCCCATCTTCACCGGACGGCACCGCGAGTGACCACCCAGTTCTGGTGCACAATTGCTTCTCAGACCATGCGCGGGAGCGGATGGAGGAGAGAGGAATCTCCGAGGATATGGTCTACCAGGCAATAAGGACCGGCAGGAAATCGCGGGGCAATAAGCCGAACACGTGGCATTACAGGGGCAGGAGGGTCTGGGCAGTGACAGACCAAAGGGGCTGCGTTATATCGTGCGGTTGGAACGGAAAGAGGTAAAGACGTGCTGATTAAATTCGATACCGAGGCGGATTGCGCGTATATGTACCTGAAGGAGCAGATTGAAAACGGGGAGGCGCGCCGGAACCTTGACGACTTGGTCAGTCCGACTGACCTAGCGGCCGACATCGTTGTCGATCTTGATGAGGACGGGCATCTCTTGGGGTTAGAAATTATCGGAGCCTCGAACATAATGAGCGCCCTAGCCGTGGATGCCGGCGGCCGCACTGAACGACGGCAGTATCCCGTCCACCTTGACGCGACCAAAGATCTGCTACGCGCCCCGCTTACTTCGAACGAGCGGACGGACGTAACACGCGTGCTGCGATTAAATCTGCCAACAGATGTGGCGGGGCAGATTGATCTGCACATCAACAACAAGGGGCAACTTCTCGGCCTCGAGGTCGACCGCGCCAGCGAATTCGTTCATGCCGATACCCTCGCGGCTGCGACCCGGGTGTGAGTAATCGGACAAAAATTGATACCCGTGGCCTACCGTACCTGGCGGGAAACGGCGCTGAGGCGTTTAGGTAACCGGCGGGCGCGCCGCTTGGCTGGGGCGAGACTCCTCCGATAGTGGATCCCGGCAGGCGTGCGAGCTGGCGACGTTGGAACGGTCTTCGCATCGCACCCGCGCTGCCAAAGTGGCACCACCGGAACCGAAAGGCGCCTTTCGTGGCCCGGGTGCGGCTAACCTACGAGACTCCAGCCCCGAACCGTTCGCGGGCACGAACGGTGACCTGGTGGTGCTGACGCTATGGGTGAGATGACCCGGATGATCTACGTCGATGACTCCGGTGTGGAGGACCGCGGCTGGATCGTCTATGGCTGGGTAGAGGTGAGTCCGGAGGGTTGGCGCCGTGGCCTTCGAGCATGGCTCGATCTGCGCAAGCGACTCTTTACCGACTACGTGATTCACGTGTCCACCGAGCTGCACGCCACGAAGTTCCTTCAGGGTCGCGGCGAGATCACTGCAGCGCCGCCAGTGCGGTTCGCGAATCCTGATGGCACGATCCGATGGA
This sequence comes from Nocardioides alkalitolerans DSM 16699, assembly GCF_000426525.1. Taxonomy (GTDB): domain Bacteria; phylum Actinomycetota; class Actinomycetes; order Propionibacteriales; family Nocardioidaceae; genus Nocardioides; species Nocardioides alkalitolerans. The sequence continues at coordinate 27,032 of NZ_AUFN01000002.1, read as the reverse complement.
AGGATCTCGGCCGCGAGGTCGGTGAACTGTGCTTGGAGGTCATCCGAGACTGTCCTGAGATCCGCGTCGGAGCAGTGCATCGCCATACCGCCGCCCGGGGGACGGCCTACAACGACGAGAAGCATGACGTGTATGCAGCGCTGGTCAGCCGATTCGACCATGAACTTCGCGCGTCCGACGCGTACGGCTTCATCACGATGGACGGCCAGGACCTGCGCTACCGAGACGCCCACCGGTCTCTAAAGTTGGATGATCGTCACGTGATCGAGGACCCGGCCTATCACGACAGCAGGATGTCCCAATGGACTCAGATGGCTGACCTAGTCGCCTATGTCGCCTACATGAATCTGAACCAGCACGCGGGAAATCAGTTCGCGTGGAATTGGTTCAACCATTACCTTGGGATTTCTGGCACCCTCGACCAGATCTAAGGCCAGCTTGCGCGGGAGGCTCTACCCGTGAACTAGGTCAAGACGCAGCAAGACCCGCCTTGCCACGAGTAGTGGGGCGGGTCCGCTCCAAAAAGGTAGCATCAGTCCTGTCTAGTCGCAAGGGCTTCGAGCTGGCACGAATCGCCGCGTGTCCCGTGGCACAGAGGGATGCGATCGAAGCAGCACCACCCTTGTGCCCTCAAGCCTCCAAGCAGCGGGATCCTCGACGTCACTACCGTGGCCGAGACGAGTCTGGCCCGGCGTCTGACCTGCGCAAACGGCACCGCCGATAATTTATATTATGTCGACCTGACAAGAATTAGCGTGCTCATCGCGCCCGAGCACCTCAGGCCTACGAGAGGTCAGGCCTCGCCGCCAATGATGCGCAGCCGGCGGGGATCGGCGGGGAGGCCCTCCCATTCAGAAACACCACCCACGCGCGAGGGCTTCTCCTCATCGGGAAGTTGGTCGGTGAACAGCGCCAAGGTGTTCCCCCGTCCGGTCGACGAGGGCACCAGGATCCCGCGTCGACCAAGCTGGTGAGCCGCTGCTGCGATGCGCGCGCACGCCTGATAGGCCACGCCATCGTGGCCCTGCGGCTCACACATCAAGATCGCCGCCTCCAGACCGAGATCGAAGCGAGCCGTCGCCCCCCGAAGGTCGACGATGTTCGAGACGTTGACTTCGCACGAGATCAGGGCCAACCGGGCGGCCGGGGCCGTCGGATCGGCGCTTTGATCGCTGGTGTGGCGGTACGCCTCGATCACACACCCGTCGTGATCATCGTTCAAGTACAAGACCCTGAAAGACTTCGGCGGCCCCCAACGCCCTCCAGCGTCACTTCCCGCTAGCGCCGATCCGGTACGGGCACGACGGCTACTGGTGAACCGGTAGTAGTTGCCTTCGATCGAAACGACAGGCACGGCGTCGACGAGGCGGACGAGCTGGCGGTCGTTGGACATGTCAATGGTTTCCGTCCGCGATTCGGTCGAGGAGATTGATGACTTCGTCAGTCCGCCCCTCTGCCAGCAGATCTAGCGGACGCCCCCCGCCGAGCATTCGGTTGCGGGCATGTAGCCACATCACCGCACCGTCGTCCTCGTAGATCTCCCTCACCAGATCCAGGACGTACTGCAGGTCGAGTAGCTGACGCAGCTTCTCTTTGCTACCCGGTCCAGACCTTCCCGCGGCCCAGTTCTGGATCTGGCGCTCCCCCACCCCCACGATGCGCGCCAAGTCCGCAGACGAGAGGTCCGCTTGTTCTCGCGCCCGCGCAATGACACGAGCAACACCTTGGTTGCTGGCACTTTCCTGCGATGCCTGCGCAAAGGTCATATCTCTGCATCTCCTTCTCCCGGTATCAGGGCGCTAGGACAGCAGCCTAGGTCAACCACGCCAGAAGTGCATACCGAAGTGCGGTACGAAATTCGCCGCGAACACCATCAAGAGTTCGTGCTAGAGTTCGTGCCCGGCGACGAGCTCAGGACTCAAGGAGGGCCCGATGAGCGAACTTGTACTGCGGGGGCGTCACAACGATCACCGTGTCATCGAGGAGCTGCTGACGGCTCCCAGTGCTCTCGGGCCACGCCGCGCGAGGTACATCAGACGTGTCGTGGTGGACGCCACAGCTGTCGTGCGCACGACAGCGTTCGCCGAGGCAACGACGGCCGCGGCCGTGCAGATGCTTGTCGACCCGCAGACCAACCTTCTGTTCTCCACACAGGGCGCGGACGACTCGTGGGCCAAGTTGCCGTTCGCGCACTCCCGCGCGGTCACCCTGGACGAGCTCCGGAGTTCAACTGGGCGACGCGCTCTCATCGAGAACATCGTGGAGTTCGAGCTGGACCATGGAGCCACGGCGATCATCCCGCCCTACCTCCACCTGGAGAGGTTCAGCGACCTCGAGATCGAGCTTGCGTGCGCCCTGATGCAAGAGACGCATCACTACGTCCGCGAGGACCTGCGACTCAACTACGACGTGTTTCCCGTCGTCAGCATCGCGCGTCACCGGGCAGGACTCGACGGCGACAAGTGGAGCAACTACTCCGGCCGCGTGATCTCCGGCGCCGCCGCCGTCGCGACTGGACCGTTCGCTCTCGGCCTCTCTGGATCGTCCAAGATCACCGAGGCGTCGCTGCACAAGAACAGTCGGATCTGGCGCCGCGCAGCTCGGGAGGGCAAGTTCATCGCGTGGCACGCGGGGCAGAGTGGCCCGCTCGCGGTTGCCCTCGGTGCCGCCGGGTACGAGGTCGGAATGTGCGCGAGCGAGCGCTACGACGTGACGGGCGAGCGTCGTAACCGCGCGCCCGGGAACGACGGCGACGGCCCTCGGTACACCGGCGCGTACATCGATGTTCTGGGCCGCTCAATCTCGCTCAACGCCGCTCGTGACTTGGGCGCACTCAAGAAGTTGCGAGCCGACCTCGCATGCCTCGATCCGGGTTGCTGCCCACGGGGGGTCGAGAGCAGCTTCGGCGATCGACGCCGTCAGCACGCGGTCCGGAGCCGGATCAACGACCTCGAGGCTCTTGACGGCATCGGCGCCCGCGGATGGAGACTGCACCACCTGGAGCGGCGAGCGAGCGAAGCCGCGGCGGTCGCGCGAACCGTTCGCCTCGCTGCAGACAACCTCGGTCTGCGCGTGGGAGTCGACCCCAGCGAGTACGAGGCCACCAGCCGTGTTATGCTCGGCCTGCTTGAGACCGCTCGCCTCGCGATCGCGTGACCTTGGGACACACACCCGCTCCATGGGCCGAGCTCCGACTTGTTTCTCACTCTGGGACCACCCGCAGGTTGCGGGTTGGTACGCGGCCGGCTAAGTGGAACTTCTCAGCGGCCGCGCTCACCGCCGTCACGGCCCCGTTGGGTGACTTGGAGGCCTAGCGCCCGTCGAGATGTCTGCGACGTCTCCAGGGCCTTGTCAGTGACGGCCGCGGTGACGGCCTCGGTGGCCGGTTTGGCCTGGCTGACGTCGGCGAGCATCCGGGCAGCCACCACGTCGGGGGCGATGCCCTTCGCCTCGAGCTGGGCCGCGGTCTCGGCACGTCGCTCACGACTGTCGTAGGCGGCCACGCCCGCGACGCGGGCCAGCACTGCTCGCTCGTTCGCCGCGGACGCCGCGGCGACCTGCTCAAGGGCCGCGGCCCGCTCGTCGGGATCGGGCTCGTAGAGCGCGGCCGACCGGGCCTGCTCGGCCTGCTGCTCGCTCTGCTGGTCGGTCTGCTGGTCGGCGCGCTGCTCGTCGAGCGTGGCGGTGGCCATCAGTGTCTGCGCCTCGACGCCCTGGGCGGCGGCGCCGACGCGCGCGGCCTCAGCCCGGATCCGGCCCTCCTCGGCGAGCTGCTCATGGGCTCGGACCGCGGCGGAGAGCACCTGGGGGTCGAGCGCTCCGGCGCCGCCGGCAGCGTCGAGCTCGACACCGAATCGGTCCTTGACCTCGGTCTCGATGCGACGCTTCACCCAGTCGGCGTTGAGGTCGTCGGCCGACCAGGCGTAGGCCGTCCGGTAGGCCGATCCGATCATCTCGGGGGTGGCCTTGTCCCACCACTCCGGTCGGGTCACCGCGGCGAGCTGGAAGCCCGTCACGCGGCGCTCGGCCTCGTAGCGCGCGCGGACCTCGCGGGCCTCTTGCGCGGACTGCGCCTGCGCGCGCCGTAGCGCGTTCTCCCGGGCGCGGGCGACCTGCTGCGCCACCTGCAGGGCCGCAGTCATGGCGACCCGCACCAGCCCCTCCATCGCCTCGTCGACGCCGTCTCCGCTACCTGCGGTGTTGTCCATGACCAATCCCCGTCCTCTCGATTCATCCCGAGCTGCTTCGAGCTGCAACACGACCGCCGGGCGATCATCGGGCGGCCCACGCTGCTACCAGGTTGTCCCCGTCCCAGCAGGGGCAACCTCACCTCACCGTTCGACCTCCCCATGCTCGCGGGCGTCCCGCCCGGGGCCGCCGGATCGACGCGACGTCGCCGCCGCAGGCCCGACCGGCGGAGCCGTGCTGGCTTCCGTTGCCGGCCTGGCCTGGCTGGCGTTGACCACCTCGAACATCGCCCGCACCTGCGGGTCGACCGCCTCCAACGCAGCCGCGCGACGGACCGCCCGATCGTCGTGACGATCCCGCCGCCCGGGCTGTTGATCGTGCCTGCGCTCCGGGTGGAGCGGCTCGAGCGGTCGTGCTGCCACCGTGGCGTCCGACAGGCGATCGTGGACGGCCACCAGGGACGCACGCGCCGCTGCGAGCTCGACGTCGGCCTGGCGGTGGTCCTGCGCCGCTCGAGCGGCCGCCATCACCCCGGAGGTCAGGCGGATCATCTGCCGCACCATCACCGCCTGCGCGACCGGTCCACGGCCGCCGTGCGCGACGCTGGCGAACAACATCGCCGCCCCCGAGAGAGCCACCGTGCCGGCCTTCTGGGGGCGCACCGTGCGACGGTAGGTCTGCGCGGACCTAGACAGCACCTCGGACGCCGCGGCGAGCTCACCGGGCACCGCCTCGGTCGCGTTGGACCACGCCGCGAGCGCGCCCGCGCTCTGACGCGCCACCGTCGCCCAGGTGTCGCGGTCGGTGACCGGCACGGCACGCAACCGCTCGACCAGCTGCTCGACGCGCTCGGCCTGCGCGGCCCACTGCGCCGGCGTCGGCTCGACGTTCTCGCGGCCCGGCGCGACCACACGTCGACCACGCTTCGCAGCGGCCCACTCGGCCGCGGCCTCGCTCGCACCGGTGGGGGTGTCCTCCCACCCGTCGCGCAGCCGCGGCAGCGTCAGGTCGCGGCCCAGGTGGCCACCGCCGTACCAGATCGGACGCTCCCCGTACTGGGGACGCTCGGCCACCGAGTAGCCCGTCACCACGTCGGTGCGGCCGTGCGCGAACCGGGCCTGTACCAGCAGGCCGTCGCGTCGGATCCGGCGCACGAACTCGCCCTCGGAACGGCTCGCCGACGCCGACCCACGGACCTTCAACGCGAGTAGGAACCGCGGCTCGTCCGTGCGCATCTCGGCCGCCACGAGCGCGGCCCGGGCGTCGCCGGTGAGGTCCTCCCAGCGAGGACCGCCCGTCTGCTCGCCAGTCGTCCCAGCGGCCGTGTCGCCGGCGTGCTCACGGTCGTAGCGGGCGCGCGCACGTGAGCGTGCCTGGGCCTCTCGCTCGGCCGGGTCGTAGCCGCGCGTGGCGCGCTCGGCCTGCACCGACTCCAACGTCTCCAGGTCGTACTTGATCTCGAGCGCGCGCGAGGCCGCCTGCACGCGCGAGTAGTCCTTGTGGGTGGTGGCCTTGGTGCCGTCCTCGCGCACCAGGTTGACCGCGATGTGGATGTGGTCGTTGTCGTTGGTCGACAACCCGTGGTGCACCGCGACCCACCGGCACGCGGCCTTGGTGCCTTCGTTGTCGTCGAAGCCCATCGCGCGCACGAAGTCCGACGCGATCGCGCCCCAGGTCTCGTCGCTCAGCTGGCCCTCACGGGCCGCTAGCGACAGCGAGCAGTGCCACACGTGGCCGCCGGCGACGTCGACGCCGAACGCCTTGCGTGGGCGCTCGAGGTGACGCGCGATCGCCAACGCCGAGTCGCGTCCCAACGAGTCGTCGTCGTGCCACATCATCAATGCCTCGTCGCCCGCGACGAGGTGCGGTTCGGTGTGCTCGTTCGACCTGCCCGGGCCGGTCAGGTACACCAGCAGACCGGCCATCCGGTCGCCCTTGGTGACGTTCGGCATCACCGGACAACACCCGCCCCAACGCCAGCCCGGACACCGACCACAACACCGGCCACAACACGGGCTCGGACACCGGTCATGACGCTGCTCATCGTGGGCCTTCGCTGAGGGCATCGACCGCGTCGTCGATGCGGAACGCGAGACGGCGGACCGCCTCCAGCGTCACGCTCATCTCGGCCTGGACCTCACCGGTCGCGTTGGTCGCCTTGGCCATCTGGTTGACGTTCGTGGCCAGACCAGCAAGGACCCGGTGAAGCCGGAACAGCTCGGCCAGGACGTCATCACGCACCAGCGAGTGCGTCGCCGCGTTCGCGGCCCCACCGGCCAGCGCCGACTCCACTAGCAACTTCGGGATGCTCACCCCGTAGCGCAGGGCCAGCGCGAGCAGCTGGCCCTCCTCCTCGGGAGTCACCTTCACCTCGTGGCGGTGCTGACGACCACCCACCACGCGACGACGCCGGCGCGGGGACCGGGCAGGCCGACCAGCGGAGCTGTCGGCACCCTCGCCCGGGTCGTTCCCACCCCAGACAGACACAGCCTGTCTCCTCCTCAGCCCAGCGCAGCGACCCCACCCCCTGTGGGGACTGAGACCCCAGTCTGGGGGACGCTAGGCGCAGTCGCAACCAATCAGCCGTGCTGATCCTATAGCTTGCTCCGTCCGGGGCACGATTGGCAGTTCCTAGCGGCGGCAGCCGGTAGAGGTCGCGGGACGCGACCAGTGCGCAGCGCCGGCAGCGCAGCGGCACGACACAACCAAGCGTCTCGGCCTTCCGACCACACCGACCACTCGCCTAGGCTGAGCGCATGTCGAACACACTCAGCGTCGAGGAAGCCGTCGAGCGCGCCAGACGCCTCCAGGACGACCGAATCACTGCTGTGCGCGACGTCGCCACCGCACGACAGAACGTCATCGACGTCCGCGCAGAGACGGACCGCGAACTGGCCGAGCTCCAGGCCAAGATCGCCGAACGCATCAGCACCGCAGAGCGCGAGGACGCCCAGACGTACCGTGCCGCGCTCAAGGCCGGATGGACCGAGAAGGAACTCCGAGAGATCGGCTTCGCCGAGCCCGACAAGAAGCGCCGCACACGACGCACCCGCGCCATCAGCAGCGGCACCAACACCGACACCTCCGACGCCGCGCCGGCAACTCAGGATCACGGCACCGACACCGACACGCAGCCCACCGAACACGCCAACAACTAGGCAACGCGCTCCAGGTCCGTGGGCCCCTCCCCGACGCCGGATCGTTTCACCCTCGCCGGCCCCCGCGAAGGGCGCTACGCGTCACTCCGTGATGCGGCTCCGCCGCACCCTTCACAGAAACCGTCGAGCGCAGAGACGCGGCATCTATCGGGGGCGGGGCAAGAGTGGGGACGTTCAAGACTCATCACACGAGACGGCGCCGCCAGTACCCGATCGCTGACTCGTACTCGTACTTTGTGGGGCGCGCCCCGCGGGTAGGCAATACGCTCCGTTGGTGCACGAGATCGACAGCAGCCAACCTCGCCCGAGCTACAGCGAGACGTACTTCAGTCTGCGCGCCCCCCGGGTTGCGATCGTGTTTCCTGCCTCGACTCCACACTGGGACTACTTCGCGCGCCGGGCGCTATGGCAAGCAAACCAGTTGTGGGGCGGCGCTGGGTTCGTCCTGGTTCCCCACCTTGACGGCGTCGTGTCCGATCACGTCTTACGGGCCGTGGCGGCCTACGACCCCGACTACGTCGTTCCGCACCAAGTCGACTGGCGGGAACTTTTCACCGCTGACCGCTCCGCAAGAGCCATGTTCGGCGACCCCGATGGAGAGAGCTTCGACGCCGCCGTACTGGATGACTGGCCGGCCACAGCAGACGCACACGACCGGAGAACAAACGCGGCTCGCGACCACGTGTCGCTCACCTGCCAGGTGTATCGCCGCCTCGACGAGACCGTTCCGCCACCGGCGCAAGACCGAGAGGCGCTGGTGCGCTGGGACCAGGCGTGGAGCAACCACGAAGAATCGGTCATGTCGCTCGACACCACCGTGGCTTTGTCCCCCGTCGCAGGCGTCGGAGAGGTGCCCGGCCTCTGTGTAGCTGCGCCGCCGGGGCTCCGCGGCCCATGGGGTTCTTGGACGGCCGCCCTCCTGGGATCGGTAGACGAACCCGAACTTCCCAGTCCCGATGAGACCGATGGACCAAACCCTGCCCCCGATGCACTCTCGCCCACCGAAGCTCTCGCAATGGCCGAATGGTTCTACTCCCTCCACGTACGTCAGGCCTTCGGCACGAATCGACGGCCGCCAGCTCACTTGATCCACCACGATGGCGGTCTCAAGCTGGGCGCCGACACCAAGACTCTGCCGCAAGCCTGGGATCGATCCACGCCTGGCCTTGTGTCCGTGGGCGATGCCTCAGCGCGCCGACGGACGACCATCGTGGTCGGCGACACCCCAGACGACTTCGCCTTGGCACTGATCTATGAGCGGCTCTACGGGAAGGCCCTCTGGATCCACAGTGACTGGTCTCCCCTGGCCCCAAACCTCACCGAGGCCGGCCGCCACGGCGCTACCGCCCTCTCACTGCTGGGCGATCAACTGCTCCGACTAGGACACGCGGTGATCACAACCGCATCCGCAGACAAGCAGCTCCTGGACGGGATCGCAGACCTCATCCTGGGCGAGGAAACCGCAGCCAACGACGGCGAAGGCGAGAGCCATTCCGAGGTACCCAACGAGGCGTCAACGGAGCGCCGGACCAAGCTCATCGCACGACGGCGATTGCTAACCGACACGTCCCCACAGTTCCCCGCCCGCGGGATGCTGCACCTAGCCGTGATCGATGAGTACTCGACCAGAATGACGTTGCCCGTCCTGGAAGACGACCAGGCCACCACATTCACAACAACGCCACCACCGCTACGACCCACCAACACTCAGCTCGACGGCGTTGACGTCATCTGGCAGGTCGACCTACGCATCGAGGGGTCAACCATGCCCCTAGGACGCGGTCTTCACGGCGAACAACTCGCTGCGCACGCCGACGCCAAGTACGAGACCTGGATCCGGTCGGGTAACCGCAGCGTCAGTTACGAAAGCCGCCGTTATGACTTCATCGCCGCCGGCGCCACCCTCGAGCAGCGCCTCGCGCGGCCTCGAACGCGATCGCTCAACCTCCAGGCGTGGTGCGACGCAATGGCGGGGCAGGCCGGCTACGACACCGGCTGGTCCGACGCCGGGCGCCGAGCCCACCTACTGGAACAGATGTGGGGCTCCCGGCAAGCAATGAGCGCCGACTTCGCACACAACTTCACCGCGCTGGCGAAGGCGTTCGTCCCCACCGGCAAGAGCACGCGGACGGCCTATCCTGAAGGCGACGGAGTCTTCATCACCGGTGTCGGCGGCTTCCTTCCCTTCTCAACTATCCGAGACATCCTGGTGCCGCGAACGAACGACGACGAGAGCGAAAATGATCGCGCAGCACGGGAGCGTGAGACCCGGATCGAACTCGACATCCATCTCGCGCGTGGCGTGATCCGCCGCGGCCTGATGTTGCAGTGCCGCACCTGCGAGACCCTCAGCTTCGTACCCGTGGACGACCTCGGCCAGCGCAACCGGTGCGGCCGCTGTGGCTCCTACAGCGAACTCACCCTCCAGACGTGGCGTCAGCCTGCCAACGAACCCACCTGGTTCTACGACCTTCACCAGGTCGCGCGAGATCTCATCAAGAACAATGGCCACGCGCCAGCCTGGTTGACTGCCCATCTGTCGAGAAAACCGAAGAACTACACCGACTGCGCCGAGCTGAACCTGTACCAACTCGGAACTCGGCAGTCTGTTGCCGAAGTCGACCTCGTCGCACTCGTCGACGGCACCTTGATCACCGCCGAAGTCAAGACATCCGACTCCCTGGAAGGAACGGCGCCACGCCGCGCTCAAGCTGCCCACAAGCGGCTGCAGTGGGCAGCAGTGCTGCAGGCCGACGAAATCGTGCTCGCCTCTACTGCGGCCGCCTGGGAGTCGTCCAGCATCACCGTCATGCGCACCAAGATGCGCGACGCGATCAACGATCGGGTCTTCGCGCCCGACCGGACACCCCGACTCCGCCTCATCAACAACCTCGGCAGCGACGCTGTGACCGACAAGTACGTCGACCTCTGACACCTCGCCACAGACTGCCGCGGACAACCCACCCAGGACGTGAAGCGCGCGTCTAAGCGTGTTGACCGCTACTGGACGGCGTTGAGATCGTCTTCATTGCGCGCGAGCGCTCGAGCGACCGACGACTTGCCGACGCCAAGCACGGTCGCGATGTGCTGGATGCTGTGGCCGTCCTGGCGCAGCCTGACGGCCGCCGCGGTGCGCTCGGGGGTCATCACCGAGGGCCGGCCACCGACACGGCCCTGGGCACGTGCGTGCGCCAGGCCACGGCGGGTGTTCTCTCGGATCGTGGCCACCCGCAGCTGGGCGAGCACCGCCATGATTCCCACAATCGCCTCCCCCATCGGCGTGGACGTGTCGACGTCAAGGAACGGCTCCGTCAGGCTCCGCAGCCGCACCCCGCGCCGGCCCAGGTCGCGTATCAGCTCGATGGCCATCTGCTCGGTGCCCGCGATGCGGTCCAGCGCACGAATGACCAACGTGTCTCCCGGGCGCAGGTAGTCCCCGCACGCCTTCCACTGCGGCCGGTCCGCAATCCGGCTGGACTCCCCGTGGTCGACGAACACCCGCACCGCGCCAGCGGCTCGCAGCTCGGCCTCCTGGGCCTCCGGGCTCTGCTCACGCGTGCTGACCCGCGCGTACCCGACGACGTTGCTCACCGCTCCATCTCCTCCCCCGGCCCCTCGACCGGACCCGCCGCACTGGCCGGGCGCCCCAGCTGACTCCTCGACCGGTCCCCCGCCTCGTCGACCGTCCTGCCGTGGTCGGCCTCGCGGTCTCGGTCAGCGCGGCCGCCGGCGTGCGTGCTCGAGGGAAACGACAGCCGCGCGAGCTCGGCGGCCTGCCACGCCGGGTCCCGGCCGGCCACGGGGGCCGCCTCGGTGACGATCCGGTCGAACATCGCGCGTAGCAGCGCAAGGTCGTGCTGGTCGGACGCGGCGCGGCACGCGGCGTCGTTGGTCGACCCGTGCACCAGGCGCCAGTCGAGCTGCCAGCCCGCGTCGCGCGCCACCCGGTTCCACAGCACCCGTTGGGTACGGCCGTTGCCCTCACGGAAGGGGTGGATGTAGTTGAACTGGTCGTAGTGGTGAGCCAGGCGTTTGATGAACCGACCGCGCTCCATGCCTCGCAGGTGGTCATCGGCGCGCAGCTCCTCCGCCGCGTACACCGAGGCGCGCTCGATCATCGAAACCGGCAGGAAGTAGCCGGCTCCCTCGACGTTCTTGCGGACGTCGACGGTGCGCAGTTCCCCCGCCCAGTCGTAGACGTCGCCGAACAGGTGGCGGTGGATCGCGCGCAGCTCGTCGAGATCTCCGGTCGCCTTCACACCCCATGCCGCCGGCCGGTCCGTCAGCTGCACCAACCGGACAAACGCAAGGTCGCCCTCGATCTCCTCGAGAGCGACCTTGGTGCGGGCGCCGACCTTGTTGCGCAGCAGAACCGTGTCCGGGTCCAGGTACGGATCGACGAACAAACCGTCGGGCTCAGTCGAGGCCATAGCGCGATCGCGCACGCGCCACGAGCTCGTCGGAGTCAATGCGCCCCGCCACGTACTCCGCAGCGTCGTCGCGGCCGCGGGCCGACACCGTCAGGCCCTCCATCTCGCCACTGTGGATCGCCTCGGCAACACGCCGCTCACGCTCCCCCACCGACGTCGCACGAACCCCGGAAACCGGCGTCTTCGCCATGACTGACTCCTCTCGACCTACACCCGATTCTACCGCGCATCCCGAAAACGATCCAGCGACCGTTTCGGGACAGAATGGTTTCGGTCCTGGGTTTCGGGACGCGGAACGCCGGCGTGTCCACGTCTCCGGACGCCGGCAGCGGGGCGGACCAGAAACGAACGAATTCGATCTGCGTGTTTGTCGGCCTCCCGCTTGCGGCTCGGCCAGGGGGCGCCCGCATCTTCGGAGAATTTTTCTGGGTGGGTGCGCAACCGGACGGTCTGCTCAGTAGTCGTGTGATCAGGTGGCGCCGGGACGATCCGGTGCGGCGGTGATGAGCGGCCACGCGGTGGTAGCGGGACGGGGAAGCATGGTCGGCAGCAGTGCTCGGGCACGAAGGGAGCAACGCGTTCAGGAGATCTACGCCGTGTCGTATCGGCGCCTGGTCGCGCAGCTGACGGTCGTGTCGGGTGATCATGGCGACGCGGAGGAAGCCGTAATGGAGGCTTTCGCCCGTGCGCTCGAGCACCGGGGGTTCGTCGAGCTCATCAATCCTGAGGCGTGGCTGCGCACGGTGGCTCTCAACCTCGCTCGCAGTCGCTGGCGGCGCACCAGACGTCTCACCGACCTGACGCGCCTCGTCGTAGCGGGCGAGCGCGCCCAGGCCCCGACCGACTCGGCCGGCGCCAGGGTGTCCACGGACCAGTTCTGGGCTGAGCGGATGGACCTCCTGACCGCCATGCGTCAGCTGCCCACCGCGCAACGAGAGGCGATCGCCTTGCACCACCTCGCCGACCTGTCTGTGCACGAGGTCGCTGAGACCCTCCAAGTGCCGACCGGCACCGTCAAGGCCCGACTCGCTCGCGGCAGGACCGCCCTGGCCCGGATCCTCGACGACACCCAGCCCCACACCCCAGCACACTCACCGGCACGCTCGTCTGTGGAGGACCCGTCATGAATGACCTCGACCCGCGCCTGGAGCGCGCCCTGCGTCCGATGGTCGACGACGTCGCTGCCGCGACCGATCTGCCTGCGTTCTCCGAGGTCCACGGGCGTGCCCAGCGCCGGCAGCGGCGTCGCCGCACCCAGATGGCGGTCGCCTCGGTCGCTGTGGCGGCCTCGCTGGTGGTCGGTGTGGTGGGCCTCGACGTCCTCGACACCAACGACTCCTCCCCCCAGCCAGCTGGACCAGCCGGGCCGACGGGTTCGTCCTCGCCGGCCCCCACGGCGGTCGAGCCCACCCGCACCGACGAGACGGATGGAACGGACGGAGCGGAGATCTCGGGCGAGGCTGCGGATCTCGTTGCTGCGCCCACCTCGGTGGCGCACAGCTCCAGGACGACCTCCGCCGGGGACGTGGCTACGGTATGGGGCGACGCCACCGGTGAGAACTGGGCGTTGGCGATCCGTCCCGTCGACGGTGAGACCACCGCGGTCTCTCTTCCCGCTGCGGCTGTGCCGCCACTGCTGGTGGCCCACGCCGACGGGTTCCTCGCCTTCGACCCCACCACCTCGACCGCGACGGCCGTGGACCTCGAGGGCAGCGTCACCCAACCCGAACCCACCGGCGGCAACCCGTCCCCCAAGGCCGGGGACGTCGCCTTCGTCGCGGCCCCCGGCGCAGACGAGGAGAGCACCGTCCGGTTGTTCTCACCCGCCCGCGGTGAGATCGCCCAGTTCCCACCTATCGACGCCGACACCGACGCCGACGCCGACGCCGCGGTCGACGCAGTCACGGCCGCGGTGGTCACCGGCTCCGGTGACGTCGTCGCTAGCTGGACCACGTTCGAGGACATCGAGGCCGACCAAGGCGCCCAGGCCGGTGTCGCACGATGGGACGGAAACCAGTGGGAGAGCACCGTGCTCGACACCAGCCCGGTCACCGGCGGCGGGGTGCAACCCACCACCACCAGCGGTCTTCTCGCCGCGGCGGGTACGTGGCTGGTGGCCACCACCTCCTACGATCGCGAGGCCACGTCGGTCAGCACGATGTGGACCAGCCCCGACGACGGCGCCACCTGGACTCAACAAGACCTCCCGGCCACACCCGCCGCCTTCTCCGCCATCGCGATCACCCCCACCGGCACCCTGGTCATCGACGACGCGGAGACCACCAACGTCATCCGGATCCCCGCCGGCGGAGAACCAGCCCGCAGCACCGACCCCGCGCTCGACACCGGCCCCTACCACTACCTCGCTGAGAGTCTCTGGGGCGCCGGCGACACCATCTGGGGCCGTGACACCGACGGCACCACCCTCTGGTCCACCGACGACGCCACCACCTGGACCCCCACACCTGTCGCTGGCCGTTAGCCGACGAAGCCCGAAACAACGAAGAAGCCGCAACTCCGTGGCCGAGAAAGATCACCGGCTTACCGACGACCGCCCGTCTGTGAGAGCCAAGAGGACCGTGATGTGCCCGGCGTAGAGGACAACGTCGAGTCGGTCGACGGCGTACTCGATGCTGCCCTGGCCCTGTCAGCACTGTCATGCGTTTGGGGAGAAGCCAGCGGAGGGAGCCTCTTCGGCATGACAGATCGCGAGGAGTTCGGCGACGTGGTGGAGTTCGAGGACTTCGTCATCAAGCTGTTGGTCATCGACCAGCTGATGAAGGAGGGCGCTGTCGTTCCACCCCACCCCACTGCGCACAAATGGCTGGAGGCCACCCGCGGGATCGACCCTCACGAGGTTGACGACCTGATCTACGACACCTACGCGCACAAGAGGATCCCGGAGATCGAACAGTGGGCGCGCGACCTGGAACTCGACAGGGCGCAGGTCTCGCTGGTGCAGCGCCTGGTCTGGGACGGCGGGATCGAGATCTTCATGCTGATCGCAGCCAGCTGGGACGGCGAGGACGACCTGTTCGACCCGAGAACCTGGGTCGATGTGACCCCTGAACGCTTCCCGATGCTCGAGTCCGTGGTCTACGTCGAGCCCTTCGAGGACGACGTAAGACGGGCCCTAGAGGACGCCGGCGTGACGCTGCGGCACGTCTGACCAGCGCGATGACGACCTAGGCGCCGTAGTTCCGGTCCGCGCTCAACCGCGCGGGAACGCGATCCGGGCGGGACACGCACCTCGCGCCCCCGAATCGAGGCCGGTGTGGTGCCCGGCCCCTCCCCCGGACTGCTCACAAACGACCCATTTTGAGCGGGCTGCTGGTCCCGGCGGACACCGTTCCGCGAGGACCGGGCCGTTTGTCGTCGAGATCTGGCGGCGCTCCACAGCGCGGTCAGCGCGGTCAGCGCGGTCACGTGGATGAACCACGCTTGGTCCAGGAACCTGGAGGAAACGCATCAGCCAGGAGGGCCTTGTGGCCGCATTCATGTTCGACCTGCGTGAACCACTCACCGGGCGCTGCTCTTACCGAGGGAGACGAGGTGGTTCGGGGTGGATGGTTGCGACAATGCGCCCGGACACTTTCTCCACAACCTGAGTCGGGCCGCCAACCTGATTGGCTACCTTGGCCGCGCGCCTACGCGCGGCGTCGAGATCGCCGCCGGGCACCACCAGCCGGTCGATAACTTTCAACGCAGCCAGGTCTCGCGAAGACCATTCGATGTAGCGCACCAGGTACCAGATGGTGTTGGGATTCACGAGATCTCCTCTCTCGCGC
The DNA here is from genome assembly GCF_000426525.1 of Nocardioides alkalitolerans DSM 16699. Classification (GTDB taxonomy): domain Bacteria; phylum Actinomycetota; class Actinomycetes; order Propionibacteriales; family Nocardioidaceae; genus Nocardioides; species Nocardioides alkalitolerans. Next base: position 11,468 of record NZ_AUFN01000002.1, on the reverse strand, counting down.
CAGCGTCGCGACAGGTCGGGTGGCCCCCGGTGTTCAGCGAGTCGCGTCTGGATGTCTGCACACAGCTAATACTCCGGTGCGTAGATCGCCGAGGTAGACCGGTGGCAGCCCGGGTGGAGCTGCGGCCAGGCGGAGGTCCCAGGTGGGCCCGGCAACGATCTGCCAGTCCTCGAGGGGCTCGTACGTCACGGCCTCCAGGGCGCGGTAAACGTGGCGCCGCAAGGCGACCAGCTCGCTGTCAACGATCCGCCACAGCCGGTCGTCGTCGCGAGGCAAGAACGGCGCAGCCCCCAGCGGCAGTGCAATCACGTACTCATGTCCAGGGTGAGACGCCTCGACGTGGTCGAGCATGGCGTCGACCAGCCGGTGAACTGAGCCCGGCTCGACCGCGGCGATCGGGAGGTCGGGCAATAGCTTCATGACACCTCCACCGTAGGCGAAGTACCGGCGGCTTCGTGACAAAATGTGCATGTTGCAAGCCCGACTGCGATCGGATGGGAACGTGCGCATCCCGGGCGCGGTGTGGGCGCGGTGTGGTGTCGGGCGGTCCGCTTCGCGGGCTCGAGCGTGGCCAAGGGTCTTCCTCCTCAACGATTTCAGTGGTGACGGGGCAGTGTGAGAGTGACGTGGGTCCCCGCTCCGGGCCTCGCTAGCGACGGCGATGGTGCCGCGGTGGGCCACCTGCAAGCCAGGGATCCCCCCGATCTCTGCGCCGATCTATGCAGATCCCCGCGCGTTGTCATGGGGCGGCACCGTCACGCCCGTGTGAGACGGCGGTGCTCGCGCGGTGGCGGTCTCGACGCCCGAGCGTCAAGGCCCTCCGGGGAGCTGCCGGGTGCGCACGAGGTGCTCGGCGACGGCGCGTAGCTTGATGTTGCGGGTCTGCGAGATCCGCGCGAGGGCGGCGAAGGCCTGTTCGGGGCTGAGGTCGAACCGCTCCATCAGCAGGCCGGTGGCCTGACCGATGAGGGTCCGGGTGTCGAGCGCCACGACGAGGTTCTCGCTGTCCTGCGCCGCGGCGAGGGCCACGCCGACGTGGGCGGCGAGCGTCGTGGCGTGGTGGATGTCGTCGGTGGTGAACGCCGACGGGGCGGCGCCGTACAGGTTGAGGGCGCCGAGGGTGTCGGCGCTCGAGAACAGCCGGTGGCTCAGCATGCTGCGCATCCCGAGCTCCCGGGCGACCCGGGGGCCCCAGCGCGGCCATCGGTCGTCGGTCGTCAGGTCGTTGCTGTGCACGAGCTCGTGTCGCTGCAGCGCGTCGAGGCACGGACCCTCGCCGAGCTCGTACTGCCACTCGTCGATGTCGCGGGCGTGGGGATGCGTGAGCACGGGCGTCTCGATGCCGGTCTTCGTCACGATCGAGACCGCCCCGATCTCGCACCCGGTGATGACGGTGCGGGCGGCCTCGACGGCGAGCTGCATGGTGGCCACGGTCGAGCGCTCACCCTGCATGCTGCGTGCGATGTCGGCGAGGTCGCGGTTGAACTGCTCGGGGCCCGTCATGACACCCATCGTGCCCCAGCCCAGACACCACGTCTGACGAACATGCAGCGACCCGGGCCGCGGAGCGGCCAGCAACGGGACGTCGGTGACGAGTCGGACGGCCTGAACTGGTCAACGACGGTGGCGACCGGCTCCCGGGCCCGACCGACCCTTCGCGCCCCAACTTGGCCGCCCCCTTGGTCGTCGCGGAAACGCGTCTCGCCGGGACCCCCTTCTGGCCAATTCCCATCTGAGCGACCGCCGGGCGACGAATAGAAGTTGTCGTGGTTTGTGCCTGTAGGTGCTCCCGGAGGTGTCTCGATGGAAGACCGTTCTGAATGCTTCGCGCCCGGTCGTGAGCTGCGGGTGAGACCGTCCCCGGCGACTCGTCATGGCTGGTCGTAGAGGTGTGCCTTGAGCGCCGGCCGACCGACTTGTGGATGGTTGTCCTCGAGCAGATCGCGAAGGACATCGTCGAAACAGCCGCCGAGACTGGCACCAACGGCGCCCAGACCGTGACCGCGGCCGCGGCCGCGGTCGCAGACGGGGCCGGGGCCGCTCCGGTGAATGACCGCGGGGTGGGTTTCGGGGTCGGGCACACCGAGTGTCGCGCCTCGGAGCTGGAGCAGACGGTGGCGACGCTGCGCGACGTCGTCCGAGTGGTCGACCAGGTCCACGCCCACCTCCAACGTGAGGGCGGAGACCACGAAGAAGCTCGCAGCACCCAGCTAGACGCTTTGCTATCGGCCGGCCGCGGCGACGCCACCACAACCGTCACGCGACATCGGCGGGTGGTCTGATCCACGACCGGGTACAGGGCGTACTTGCGCGCTCGCTACCTCCCCTCGGCGACGACGCGCTCGCTCGCCCAAGTGCCCGTGACGGGGGGACCCGCTCACCGCACGACACGCGCCCGGACAGCCCGGACGGGTCGCCGGCGGTCGAGTGCCGTTGGGGTGTTGCTACACCCCACCTGGAGGTCGCATGACCCACGCCTTCAACATCTCCGCCGTGCTCGCGCTCGGAGCAGGACTGGCCGGAGTGCTGTGGCGGCTCCTGGTCGCTGAACGAATAAGGGATGCGCGCACGCACCGCCTCGAGCTCGCCGGGCGCCATCGCGCCGCGAGGTTGCGGACCCACGCCGGCCTCGCCTCCGCGACCACCGTGACCCTCGCCGCCGCCACGGGCACCATCTACCTCAGCTCCACCACTACCGGCGCGCTAGCTGTCCTGCTCACCGGCACCGCCATCCTCGGCAGCGCCTCCCTGGTCGCCCGCCTCCACGGCCCCCTGATCGGACGGGACCAAGACCCAGCCGCGCGCGGACGCCTCGGCGAGTGAACCCGAACCGCGGCACCCCAACGAGAAGGCCAAGCCCCAGGTGGACCTAGAAGCCGTTCGCACACCATGAGCGTTCCGGTTAGGAATCGCCTATCGGGACGACGGCCTTAGATCAGGCCGCCGTGCCGAGTGCTGAACGTGTTTGTGCGCAGATGCATCAACTGTCCCTAGACGCAAAGACCCTCGGCTCCACATCCACCGTTCGGTAACCAAGCGCGGCCGGCTGTGTCACCCTCAATGCGGGGGTAGGTGTCATGACAATGGGCGAGGTCGACGCCACGGGAGACCCGGACCCGACAACGGGATCCGAGACAGAGCCAGACCAACCACAGGTGGAAGGTCCACAGATCGTGCAGGTCGCCCGTCTGCGGGTGGGCGACCGAGTGGTGCTGTCGTCCCTCGAGCACTGGGGCTGGCTCGAGCTCGTCGCCATCGACGGCTCGGCGGCCACCGGGTACGCCTACCTGCTGACACTGCGAGCGCGATGCGCTGCCACACGACGGCTCGTACACGTCACGACCTGGCGCCACGGCTGGGACACCGCGGCCAGGCTCCCCCTCGACAGCACCTCTGCCACGACCCTCACCGCCGGGAGCCCTCCCGCGCGCGCTCGAAGACGCGGGCGCGGCAGGCGCTGAGCGTCGACGAGCCGCCCCTCGTCTAGCGAGGGTTCAGTGCCGACCCACGAACGACGAACCGACCCCTGGAGTAGGCGGAGCAAACGCGGACAGCCCACGACGACCACAGATGACGAACCTCACGGGTCACCGCGGCGAGCTGACGCTCCTGAGTCTTTGCGCAGGCGACGGAGGTCGTCGGATGTGAGGTCGAGAGCCGCGGGGTGGCGGCCGAGGTCCTGGGCGCCCTCGTCGGCGTCGAGGCCGAGGGCTGCGGCCATGCAGGTAGCCACGCGCAGCAGGTCGCGGCTGGCGGGAGGGGTCGGTGAGCGTTCGACCCGGGCAATGGTCACGCGGGTGCAGGGCCCGAGGACCTGCGCCACAATCTCGGCGAGCCGCGTCTGCGACATGTACTCCCCGCTGGGAAGGCGCGTGCTGCGGCGGACAGCGCGGAGCGTGGCTCCCCACGGCGGCGTCGCCTTCGCGAGGTGCTCGACCAGGCCGGGAATATCGGTACGTAGAACGGTCGGCACCGGGGCACCTGGGTCGCGTTGGGTGAGGATCCCGTCTCGGACGGCCTCGGCGACTTTGGCGGTGGTGCAGCCGGCGATGCGGGCGGTCTCTTCGAAGGTCGCCCACCGGGCGCGTTCGTCGAGCATCTGCTGTAGCGAGGTCTCGGCGACCCACCACCGGCGTCCCTGCTTCACCCCGTCCAGGACGCCGGTCCTGAGCATCTTCAGCACGTGGGCGCGGGTCATGTCGAGGGCGACCGCCGCCTCGATGGTTGCCACGCACTCCTGTGGGGGTTCCGGTCCTCGTCGAGGTCCGGGGTCGGCGCGCCGGGCGAGCTCGCGCTCGGCCAGCTCGTCGCGCCGCCGACGACGCGCCCGCTTCGCCCGTTCGCGCTCGGCCCACCACGCGGCGAACTCCCGCACCGACTCCGCCTCCAACGTCGGACGGCTCCCATGGCGAGGGCGGGTGCGTAACAGCGACTCAGGGCGCCGGCTGTGCCAATCGATGACTGCGATCGAGCAACCCACCAGCGCAGCAGCGTCGGGTTGCGTCAGCCACGTCGGCTCGCCACCGGCCCCGGAGCCCTCCTCAACCGCGTCATCAACGGCTCGATTGCCGGCGCCAGTCGCCAGCTCGACGTCGTCTTGTCCGGTAGTCGTACCCACGACACGAATCATGCCAACGCCGGCCCCGCACGAAAGCGGACTGAAGGACGCAAGTCCCCACGTGAGACTGCTGGCAGCACATCCGGACAACCGGGGTGTCTGCGAACGGGAACCGATCGTTTGAGGTCCTAGCGCCAGAAAACGCGGCGGCTCAAAATTTGCGCACACACTTTGGCCATACTCCGTCTCTGCACCTCAAGGCGGGTGTAAACAAGAGTCCATGGCATCCAAGGCACGTAAGGCGTTCAACACAAGCTGCGAAGACATTGACCGCCTTCTTGAGATTCACGGGTCAATCGCAGGCGACCAGCCTGGACGGAAGCACCAGGTTGAGGTTCTCCACAAAGCGGCAGTTGTTCTACTGACAGCAATATGGGAGGCCTACTGCGAGGATATTGCTGCCGAGGGCCTCGAATTCCTCGTCCAAAAAGCGCCCGACGCGGCATCACTGCCGAAGGACTTGCGAAAGCAGGTCGCCAAGGAACTCGACGAAGACCACGACCAGCTAGCAATGTGGCGCCTGGCGGGAGATGGGTGGCGCCCCGTTCTGGAGAATCGACTGACGGACCTGCAGACCGAACGAAACCGAAGACTCAACACACCCAAAACAGGGCAGATCGACGACCTGTTCAGTCGCGCGCTTGGAATATCGGGAATGTCGCAAACCTGGTCTTGGGAGGGCATGAGCGCGGACAGAGCATCGAAAAAACTAGATGACTTCGTCAGCCTGCGCGGCTCCATCGCACACCGAGGCGCAGCTGCCAGCGCCGTCCACAAGAAGGACGTAACGGACTACTACGAGCTGGTCAAGCATCTCGTGGGTAAAACTGGAGGGAAAGTCAAGTCAGACCTCAAGAAGGCGACCGGCGAGGATCTCTGGAACTGACCCTTGCCGCCGCGCGCGTAAGACTGGGATCAAGTCCAGCTATACCCAGGAAAATCGGCTTAAGGCTTCGAGTCTGCGCGTCGAATGAGCCACTGCCGCACGCCCTTGTCAAGCACAAACACCCATTCCTCGCGACATTTCCCGCAGTCCATTCGCACGTAATGCTCGCGGTTTCCTGGAATATTCTCGTGCTCTTCGACAATCTTTCCGTCGCCGCACGGGCATCGATACTCGTAGTATTCCGAGGTTCCGGAGCCACCGAGATAGTTGGTATCGTCCGTGGCGGTAGTGATTCTCTCGGTGCGGATGCCATCGGACTGCGTCGTCGCAGCTGCGACCTCGACGACGTCAACTCCATGTGGGTCTTGGTCGCCACCCAAGCCGGGTAGACCCGCAGCCTCCGAGTCTTCAGCTAGATCGCGCCAAGCTAGTTCGTGTGTCGGCTCGTCGGCGAACCAGGCAAACGTGCCCGCTGCCAGGTCTTTGAGTCTCTTCCGCGCAGCGGCGTCAGCGCGAGAACGGAACGCAGTCAGGAAACGACAGTGCTCGGGGTCGATACCTTGCGCCGCGGCCCACGTCTCGAGTTTCGCTCGGCGGGCATCGTCGATAGGCCCGTCGCTGTTGACGGCTTCGATGATCCAAAACACAACTGGATCTGGCTTCAGGTCGGCTAATACTGCGTCCGGGAGAAGCGTTGAAGGGTTGATGGTGATGCCGAGAAACCGGAGCAGGTCGTTGTCACCAGCAAAGAGTTTCTCTCCTGGCTCGCTGATGGCGACGACAACGGGCTTCCCCAGACGGAGCGGGGCCCATCCCTCGATGACGCCCTTCAGGATCAGGGAGGCGATGCCGGGCTCGAGCGTGCGGGTGATGCCGCCGGGGAGCTGGACACGGACAGCGGACTGGTCTCGCTTCTCGTAAGTCGCGAAGGCAGCCTTCAACTTCGCGCCCGGCGAGAGATGACGATCGCGCCAGGTCTCGACGGCGGCGTCGAACTCATCTTGCGTCAGCGACGGGTCGAAGAGGTCTGCGAAGTCGTCCTCTAGAGCCCATATGGGGCCGGGGTAGGAGGTGGCCTTGTCTGATCGGCGCCGCACAGCACCCGACTCCAGCCACTTGTGGAACGTTTCGTCGCGAATTGTCTCGCGACTGTTGTCCGCGTAGGAGGGGTTGAACTCGATCCCCCACTCTTGGACAAGATCAGCTGCTGCTCTGCGGCTCTTCGCAGCCGCAATGCGCCAGTCCCGCCGATTGTCATCCGAAGCGTGCTCGAGCGTGGCTTCCGACATCCACATCACCGTCGATGGCCTGGCCCAGACGCTGGGAGACCCTGCCTGAGGTGCGATTGCGTCTACATAGATCATTGCGGCCACCGCCATGCCCGCGACGGGGCTAGACATCACCGTGTCAGAAGCGGCTCGCGGGAAGATCTGAGCGAGTCGTTCTACCGCGAACGCCCGGGTGATGACTGGCCTCATCGGGAGCCGTCCAGGTGATAAAGACCGCGGACAGCCGCTTCGAACTCGTCATCGGGCAGAACCGACAACTGGTCGAGCACCTCGAGGCTTGGAAACGGCAACGCCTCGAGCTCGTACGCGGACAGCGCGACAGACCCGGAGATGCATCGGGTCAGGCTGTCAAGCGTCGTGGTGGCAAGAAGTCGACCCAGCAGCTGCGCGGAGATGGCGGGGCCTTCCTGTCGGGGTCGCAACACGTTGACGTGGTTCTCGACGACGACGCCGCCGCCCCAATCGGTCAGAGTCTCGGGGCTCAGCACAGCTGAGACGAGCCGGCGCCGCTGCTCGGGTGAGGTTGTGCGCTGAACCAATACCGAGGGTTCGGTGAGAACCATCAGGCGGGCGTCGTTGTCGTCGCGGATGGTGAGGTAGCGCAGCGCAGCTCGGGCGGGGTCGCGGTGGATCCGTCCGCCGTCGAGGTCCGCGGCCCAGAGCACCGGGCGTCGTGATCGGGCTGGGTGTTGGTGCAGATCGTCGCGTCTTCTGTTCCACACCAACGGTCCGGTTGTGACTCGCCAGCCCAGGTCCGAGAGTCGAAGGGGCAGGGTGGAAGATCCGGCCGCGATGGGTGCGAGGTCAGCCCGGCGTGGCAGGACCCACGGCCGGCCGCCCCGCGGTGTCGCGATCGTGGCGATCTCCGAGACTCTGGATCCAGCGCTCGTCACTGTGGTCCTGCGTACGCGCTTGCGCGTGAACACGGCGAGACACGTCTCTTGCAGCACCGACCCAAAAACGCCGGAGCGGTCTTCAACGAAACGGATCGACTGCATGCGGGTGTCGCCCGCGAGTAAGCGTCGCAGCGGCTCGAAGTAGCGGCCTGCGGTGAATGACGTCGGGACCAGGGCGGCGAGGACTCCGGCGTCGTCGAGGCTCTGATGCGCGGCAGCCATGAAGATGGCGTAGAGATTGGCGTGTCCGTAGAGGACATCGGCGAACCGCTCGCGGTCCGTGGCCGAGAGTCGGACACGGCCGTACGGCGGGTTCATAAGGACCGCAAGAGCGGGGGGGGCCGGTGCGAGTCCGTCACCCACTCGCGCGAGGGCGGGTAGGGGCCGTCGCCGCGCGGCGGGCACACGCATCAAGGTGGGCAGCATCTCGGCGGCTAGAACCACGTTCGCGATCCAGACCGCAGCTGGGTCGGCGTCGATTCCCTCGATACGGGAAGGCAGGCCCGCCAGAACGATCTGCGGATCCGTGGCAACGCTGGCCGCCAAGTGCTCTCGTAGAGCGGGAAGGAGCAGCGCTCCGGACCCGCAGGCGGGGTCGCGAACGAGCCCGGTCAGCTCCATTCCGTAGTGCCGGCGCCCCAAGCCGGCTCGAGCCATCTCCCAGAGCTGGGTGGCAAGCGCGTTGGGGGTGTAGTGCCGCCCGTGTCGAGCTCGCACGCCGGGATCAAGGGCAGCGACGTATGCGGATCCCAGTTCATCGGGCCGCAACGGCCCCCATGACGGTTCCAGCGGAGGCGCTTCCTCGCTGAGCTCGAGCGGTGGTTCGGCAGAGACCGCGCTGTGGACATCTAGCCAGGCGCCGGACAACCCCGCTGCTGACGCTCGCGCTGACCACCAGGCGGGCACGGCGGCGAGAACAGCGGCGGCGGTGGGGGTCAACTCGGCGGCGGGGTCGGCCGAGCCGACCGTTGAGCGCGACCCGCGGGCGCCCAGCTCCCGGGCGGCAAGTACCAGCTGACTAGCACCGAGAGCGTCCACGACAGAACTTTAGACCGCGACGAACAGCGGCACACTGAGGATCGCCAACTTGTCACCGGGACCTAGGTGTCGCCCCTGGTTGGGCATCCGGTCTCACGGCCCCCGGGGTGCCCCGCGCTGTTCCCCACGGCCCCCGGGGTGCCCCGCGCTGTTCCCCACGGCGGGGAGGGTGCTCCGCGGGGCGCAGATCCCCACGAAACACCCTCCCGCCCGAGCTGGCCGGCCCTCGTCCCGGCTGGTCGCCCTCAGCTGCCGGCGCCGCCCCCGTTGTCGCCCCCGTTGTCGCTGCTGGTGCCGCTGGCGGTGCGGCGGGGGTTCTTCTCGAGCTCGGCGGTGGCGTAGGACAGGGACGCGCCGATCTCGCCGTCGCGCTCGTTGACCACGACGACGTCGCGGGTGCGCTTCTCCCCGGACTCACGATCCGTCCAGGTCTCGGTCTCGACGTAGCCGTGGACCAGGACCCGGTCGCCACGCGTGATGGACTCGGCGACGTTCTCGGCCGGCTGGCCCCACACGGTGACGTTGTGGGCGGTGGGCTCGGCGTCCTCCCACTCCCCCGCCCCCTGGCCCGTGTTGTTGCGGACGCGGCGGTTGACCAGGACCCGGAGGTTGGCGACGGCCTTGCCCTGCGGGGTGTAGCGCAGCTCGGGGTCGGCTGCGGCGTTGCCGGCGAACGTGATGACGGTGGTGCTCATGGCGGTGGTTCCTTCCTGAAGGGTTTCCCCCGGGGGTATCCGGGAGGTACTGAGGTACTGAGGTCCGTAGGCACGGACCCGCGTGGTGTGGCTGAGGTGGCTGGCTAGTGGTGTCAGCTGGGGCGGCCGCCGACCGCGGCGGCGAGGTCCTCGAGCGCGGTGAGCGCGCCGCGGACGGTGGCCGGGTTGTGGTGGTTGCGGGTGGTGTTGAGCAGCTCGCGCGCGGCGCCGAGCTGGGTCCGGTTGGTGGCCGGGTGGCTCTCAAGGGCAGTGAGAGCGCGCTGCGCTCGAGCGGCGGCCTGGGCCTGGTCGCTGATCCGCATCGGCCGTCTCCCTCTCTCGGTCGGGGTGCTGAGTGCTGGTGGGGCTGGTGGACCGGTCTGTCCCCTTGCTCCCAACAACTGCCGCGGATCGCGGTCGTGGTCGTAGGTGAAGGGCCGGCTGGAGCGGAGCGGGGCCGGCATGTCTTGCCCTTCGCCTGCGGGTGCGGCCGTAGAACGATTGCGGCGTTGGGAGCAAGGAAGACCCCCGCTTTCCCGGGTCTGGTTCTGGTCTGTTGAGGGGCTGTCACGCGGCCCCCTGGGGTTGGGGGCCGGGTGTCGTGGCGGGGTTGGTGAGCTGGCGAGCCAGGACCGCCGGCGCGGCGGTGTGCCAGTACCCTCGTTGTGTCGATGGTGGTGGGGCGCGTTCGCTGCAGGGGTGGGCAGCTGGTGGCGTGGCCGGTCGGTCCGGGTCGATCCCGGGCCGACCGGCACCACCCCGCAGGTCGCCCGGATGCGGTGGACCCGGACCGCCAGGGTCGTGTGTCCTGGCGGTCCGGGCACGTGTGAGCGTCAGCGGAGGGCGGCCGCGAACTTCTCCCACGTCGTGGGCGGGACTGCGTTCGTGAGGACGTCGCGCAGGAGGCCCGCGAGACCGGACGCCGCGACCCCGTCATCTGCTCCGGCGGGCGCCTGGTCGCGGGCACCGACGTTGGCCAGGTCGTAGGCGATCCAGGCGAGCGCGCCGTGGCCCTGGAGCCAGGCGGTGAGTCCGGCCAGGATCAGCGGGACCGTGGCGTGCTCGGCGGGGACACGTCGGGCGACGTCGGCCCACAGGTCGTGGTCGACGCTGGCGGTGTCACGGCGCAGACCGCAGGTGACGACGTCGCGCAGGGTCCCGTTCGCGACGTCGACGACGATGCGGGCCACGTCGTGGTCGGCGAGCGGCGTCCGGTAGGTCCGCCACTGCGCGACGACGGCGCGCAGCCACCTGGCCTCCTCGTGGCCCCACTCCCCCACCTCATCCGCTGTGGGCTCGAGGCGCAGCCGCAGCCGGTCGGTGCCGACGGCGGCCCGGCGATCTGCAATGAGGTCGGCCAGCCGGTCGTGGCCCTGCTGGTCGTGGGCGGTGGGGAGCAGGTGCGCCCCGGCCTCGGCGCGGCTGGGCGCGGGGGCACGGCGACCGTCCGCGATCGCGGGGGCGGTGAAACGGTCGTGGTCGGCCTGGGTGACGGGCCCACTGGGGCGGGTGATGATCCCGGCGGCGTGCAGGTCTCGGTTCGTCTGGGGGTTGGTCTCGGGGTCGAGGAGGTCGCCGTGGTCGATCCACCGGTCGCCGGTGATCTGCAGGACGGGGCCGATCTTCCCGGTCGTGAGCATGGCGGCCACGCCGAGCAGGGCGTCGCGGGCGTCGTTCTGGTCCTCGGTGAAGGACGCCAGGACCCACATGGTCTCGGGGGTGCCGTGCTGGGCCGCGACGCCGCCGATGGAGGTTGCGACCTGCAGAACGGCTTCCGCGTCGTGGGGGTGGTCGATCCGCAGGTGCGGGCCACTTCCCCCACCGGTTGACGGGTTGCCGCCGACGCTGAGCACCACGAGGGAGTCGGTCGGGTCGAAGCCGAGCACGACGGGCACGGTGGCCGCGACGTCGGCGGGGGTTGCGATGGTGAGCCTCATGTGAGGGCTCCTCTCTGCGCCGGGGCCGGGTGGTGGGCTTCTGCGTTGCCGACCGTTTTTCGCCCTCCCCGGGCAGGTTCTGATGACGGGGGCCGGTGGAGTGCCCGGA
>NZ_AUFN01000001.1 GCF_000426525.1 Nocardioides alkalitolerans DSM 16699 | reverse complement strand
GATGCACTCCGCAGACCACGTCACCCGCCCCGGACGGTTCCGTCCGGTGGTGCCGGTCGCCGGGCCCGGAGCGCCGCTGGTGGAGGACCTCGCCATCGACGAGCTCGTCGCGGTGCTGGGGATGTCGCCTGCCGCGGGTCGCGCGCACGTCGCGGCGGCGGTGGAGCTGCGCTACCGCCTCCCGCGGCTGTACGCCGCGGTGGTCGCCGGGAGGGTGCCGGTGTGGCGGGCCCGGCGGGTCGCGGAGGCCACGATGGCGCACACGGTCGAGGTGGCGGGGTTCGTGGACCGCCACGTCACCCCCGTCGCCGGCACGATCGGGGTCGCCCGTCTGGATGCGCTGGTGGAGGAGGCGATCTGGCGCACCGACCCCGACACCGCGGAACGGATCGCGCACGATGCCGAGCACGAGCTCGACGAACGACGTCACGTGAGCATCGACCGCGACCGGGTCACCTACTCCGGGACGGTCGAGATCCGCGCGGAGGTCGACATGCTCGATGCCTACGACCTCGACGACGCGCTCGCCCGTCGGGCCGACGCCTACAAGTTGCTCGGCTCGAAGGCCGCGCTCGGTGCGCGACGGGCTGCGGCGCTCGGGGACCTGGCCCGCGCCGACCTCACCCTGGATCTCATGACCGGTGGCGCGGAGGATGCAGGGGCCGGTGCCGACGGCACGACCGCGGCCGGCGGCGGTGCCGGTGCTGACATGGAGTCGGTCGGGGCCCTCACCCGCCGGGCGTCGGGTCGCCGGGGCGTGAACCTCTACCTCCACCTCACCCTCGACCAGCTCCACGCCGCGACCGGCCACACAGGCTCTGGTGTGGGGATCGGCCGGGCCGAGCACCTCCGCGGCCCGGTCCCGGCCGAGCTGATCCGCGACTGGTGCGCACGCCCCACCGTCGACCTGCGCGTCGTACCGGTCATCGACCTGGCCGACCACGTCCACGTCGACGCCTACGAGATCCCCGACCGCATCACCGAACGCGTCGCCCTGCGCGACCACCACTGCGTGTTCCCCCACTGCACCCGCCCCGCCCGGCGCCTGGCCCCCGACCGGCACGCCACCGACTGCGACCACATCACCGCCTACGACACGAGCCCCGAACTCGACGGGCCCGAACCGGGCGGCAGTCCCGGCGGCGCGAGTCCTGGCGGAGCGACCTGCACCTGCAACCTCGCCCCACTGTGCCGACGCCACCACCGCCTCAAGACCCACACCGGCTGGACCTACACGCCCCTCACCCCCGGCACCTACACCTGGACCAGCCCCCACGGCCACCACTGGATGCGCGACCACCACGGCACCCACGACCTCGACCCACCCAGCCCCCCAGAACCACCCGGCTGACCCACACCCACACCACACCCACACCACACCCCACCCCGCCAGCCCCGCGCACACCCGTGCCCGGGGCCACCGGCGCGCCCGCACGGAAACCCGCTGGCCCCCCGCGACGGCGATGACCACCATGGGCGCGTGAGGGCTTTCGACGACCTGGTGGCCGAGGCAGAGGCGGCCGACGTGACGGCTGGGGCTTCGGGTGGCTCGACGGGCGGGCGACGGAGGAGCGTCCGCCGTGGGGCTACGCGCGGCTCGTGGCGGACCACCTCGGTCAGGTCAGCTCGGCCCTCGACCTCGACACCGGTGGCGGCGAGGTCGTCGCGGAGGTGCCCGTGCTGCCCGACCGCATGTGCGTCACCGAGTCGTGGGGGCCCAACGCCCGTCGTGCGCAGGAGCTGCTCGGTCCCCGGGGCGTGGACGTGCACGAGACGCGACCGGGAGCCGTGCTGCCCTTCGACGACACGAGCTTCGAGCTGGTCACGGCCCGACACCCGGTGGCTCCGGACTGGCCCGAGATCCACCGCGTGCTCGTGCCCGGCGGCCGCTACCTCGCCCAGCACGTCGGTCCGGCGTCGGCGTTCGAGCTGATCGAGTTCTTCCTCGGTCCGCTCCCGGAGCAGCGCCGGAGCCGGGACCCCCGCCAGGAGGCCGCTGAGGCCGAGGCGGCCGGGCTGGTGGTGACCGACCTCCGGGTCACCCGCTGCCGGATGGAGCTGCACGACGTGGGCGCCGTGATCTGGCTCCTGCGCAGGTGCGTGTGGTGGGTGCCGGACTTCTCGGTCGACCGGTACGCCGACCGCCTGCGCGAGCTCGACGCCCGCCTCCGGCGCGACGGCCCGTTCGTGGCGCACTCCACCCGGCACCTCATCGAAGCCCGCCGCCCGACCTGACGACCCGACAGGTCCCTCAGCCGCGCCCGGCGACCGCGGCCGCCAGCTCCTCCATCCGACCTGCGGTGCCCTCGTGCTCCCCGAGGTGCACGGCGACCCGTGCCGCGCCGGCCTCGGCGTACGCGGCGACGTCGTCGGCGACCTGCTCCATCGGTGCGGTCCCGTCCCAGCCGATCCGCAGCGTGGTCGCGACGTCCCGACCCGGGTCGGTCTCCTCGACGAGCTCGCGCAGGCGTCGTACGCGCTCGGCGAAGGCCGCCGGGCTCTCGGGCAGGCCCTGCCAGCTGTCGCCGTACCGCACGGCCCGCCGCAGCGCCGCGTCGCTGTTGCCGCCGACCATGATCGGCACGGGCGAGGGGGGCACCGGCGCGAACACACCCAGGTCGTAGGAGAAGCGACGAGCCTCGTACGGCGCCGTGCCCCCGCCGAGCAGGTGCCGCAGCAGGGCGAGCGCGTCGTCCGTGACGGCGCCCCGGCGGCGGTGGTCGGCGCCGAGCGCGGCGAACTCCGGCTCGCTCCAGCCCACGCCGACCCCGAGGGTGACGCGGCCGTCGGAGAGGTGGGCGAGGGTCGCGACCTGCTTCGCGAGCAGGAACGGGTCGCGCAGCGGCACCACGAGCACGGAGGTGCCGAGCCGCAGCCGTTCGGTGACGGCCGCGAGGTGCCCGATCGTCACCAGTGGTTCGTAGACGCCCCCGAACGTCGCGCCGTACGCGCTCGGCGGCAGCACGTGGTCGGGCAGCCAGGCGGCGGAGTACCCCAGGTCCTCCGCCGCCCGCGCCAGGTCGACCAGCACGCGCACGGGCATCGACGTCGACTCGTCGGGCAGCACCACCTCGAGGTCCATGGCAGCCCGAACCCCGGGACGCCCCCACCCATTCCGGGGCGGGCCGCCTCAGCGCAGGCCGGCCGCCTGGGCGGCGAGGGCCGTGACGCGACCCCAGTCGCCGGTGTCGACGGCGTCGGCGGGGGTGAGCCAGGTGCCGCCGACGCAGCCGACGTTGGGCAGGGCCAGGTACGACGAGGCGTTCGCCGGGGTGATGCCGCCCGTGGGGCAGAACCGGGCCGCGGGCAGCGGCGACGAGATCGCCTTGAGGTACGCCGCGCCGCCGGACACCTCGGCGGGGAAGAACTTCATCTCCGCGTAGCCGGCCTCGAGCACGGCGAGCGCCTCCGACACCGTCGCCGTGCCCGGCAGGAACGGGACGCCGGTGGCGCCCATCGCCGACAGCAGCGTGGGCGTCGCGCCGGGGGAGACGAGGAACTGCGCGCCGGCCGCGACGGCCTCCTCGGCCTGCGCGGGCGTCGTGATGGTGCCGGCGCCGAGCAGGATCTCGGGCACCTCGTCGGCGATCGCCCGGATCGCGTCGAGCGCGACCGGGGTGCGCAGGGTCAGCTCGATGACCGGCAGGCCGCCGGCCACGAGGGCGCGCGCGATCGGTACGGCGTGCGCGAGGTCGTCGACGATCACGACCGGGACGACGGGCACGCGGTCGAGCAGGGACGCGTGCGGGACGGTGGTCTCAGACGGTGCGGACACGACGGGCCTCCACGGCGGTCGAAGCGGGCGACGCAGTGGTCGCGGGAGCGGGGAACACGGACGCGCCCTCGTCGGCGGGGCCGACGGTCGCGCGGAAGGCCGCGAACAGCTCGCGCCCGGTGCCCGACCAGTCGTCGGGGGCCGAGCCGGTCGGCTCGCGGTGGGCGAGCTCGGCGGCCGAGAGCGCGATCTCGAGGGTGCCGGACTCGGCGTCGAGGGTGATCAGGTCGCCGTCCCGCACCCGGGCCAGCGGCCCACCGAGCGCGGCCTCGGGCGTGAGGTGGATGGCGGCGGGCACCTTGCCGGAGGCCCCGGACATGCGGCCGTCGGTCACGATCGCGACCTTCTGGCCACGGTCCTGCATCACCCCGAGCGACGGGGTGAGCTTGTGCAGCTCGGGCATGCCGTTGGCGGCCGGGCCCTGGTAGCGGATGACCGCGACGAAGTCCTGACCGTCGAGCTCGCCCTCCGCGAAGGCGGCCAGGAAGTCGGCCTGGTCGTCGAACACCTTGGCGGGCGCCGCGACGTACCGGTGCTCGGGCGAGACCGCCGAGGTCTTGATGACGCTGGTGCCCAGCGGTCCACGCAGCACCCGCAGCCCGCCGTCGGGGGAGAACGGGGCGTCGGCGCCGCGCAGCACGGAGGTGTCGCCGCTCTCCGTCGGGCCGGCCACCCACTCGACGGCCCCGGCGCCGGCGCCGGACTCGACCAGGCGCGGCTCCACGGCGTACCGGAAGAGCCCCGGGCCGGCGATCGTCTCGACGTCCTCGTGGAGCAGGCCGTTCTCGAGCAGCGACCGGATCGAGAAGGCGAGCCCGCCGGCGGCGGCGTAGTGGTTCACGTCGGCGGAGCCGTTGGGGTAGATGCGGGCCATCAGCGGCACGACCGCGGAGAGGTCGGAGAGGTCGTCCCAGGTGAGGGTCAGGCCGGCGGCCCGGGCGATCGCGACGAGGTGCATCGTGTGGTTCGTCGAGCCGCCGGTGGCGAGCAGCGCCACGCAGGCGTTGACGACGGCCTTGGCGTCGACGATCCGGCCGATCGGGGTCGGGTCGAGCGAGGCGCCGCCGTTGGCGGAGGCGAAGCCGGTCAGGCGGGTCGCGGTGGCCGCGGCCTCGACCGTGAGCGCCTCGCGCAGCGGCGTGCCCGGGTTCACGAAGCTGGCGCCCGGCAGGTGCAGGCCGAGCACCTCCATCAGCAGCTGGTTGGAGTTGGCGGTGCCGTAGAACGTGCACGTGCCGGCCGAGTGGTAGGACGCCGACTCGGCCTCGAGCAGCTCGTCGCGGCCGACCTTGCCCTCGGCGTACAGCTGCCGGATGCGCGCCTTCTCCTTGTTCGGCAGCCCCGACTCCATCGGCCCGGCGGGCACGAAGACGGTCGGCAGGTGGCCGAACGAGAGCGCCCCGATGAGCAGGCCGGGCACGATCTTGTCGCACACGCCCATCATCAGCGCAGCGTCGAACATGTCGTGGCTGAGCGCGATCGCGGTCGACATGGCGATGACGTCGCGGGAGTAGAGGCTGAGCTCCATGCCCGCCCGGCCCTGGGTGACGCCGTCGCACATGGCGGGCACGCCGCCGGCGAACTGGGCGATGCCGCCCGCGTCGATCACGGCCCGCTTGAGCACCTGCGGGTAGCCCTCGTAGGGCTGGTGGGCGCTGAGCATGTCGTTGTAGGCCGACACGAGCGCGACGTTCGGCTTCGTCGTGCCGCGCAGGTCGCGCTTGGCGTCGGGGTCGGCGGCGGCGAAGCCGTGCGCGATGTTGGCGCAGGCCAGCTGGCCGCGGGCGGGCCCGGCCTGGGCGGCCCGGTCGATCTTGGCGAGGTACGCCGCGCGACCGGCGGCACTGCGCTCGGCCAGGCGCTGCGTCACCTCGTCGAGCACGGGGTGGAGTGCGGTCACGGACTGCTCCTCGGGGGCGGTTCTCGGGTGGGTCCGGGGTGGACCTCGGGCGCTCGACGAGCACCGCGCGATCAGCGTAGGAGATGCATTTGGATCGTTACAAGGCTACGCCCCGGTAGCTCCCGGCGACGGGCTCGAGCCCACCGCCGGGCGCGGGTGCTTGAATGCGCCTCCATGACCTCCTCGGCCCGTCCCGGCTCGACCCGGTTCGTCGACGGGCTGCTCTGGCTCACCGGCTTCTGGTTGGTGGGCGAGCTGCTGGTGCGGCTCACCGGGCTGCCGGTGCCGGGGGCGGTGGCCGGGATGCTGCTGCTCTTCGTCGCGCTGCAGGTACGGCGCCCCGCCGCGACCTCGTCGGTGCTCACGGCGGCCGACGGGCTGCTCTCGCACCTCCAACTGCTCTTCATCCCCGCGGGGGTCGGGATCGTCGCCGTCCTCGCCACCGTGCGCGACGCCGCCCTCCCGCTCGCGGTCGCGTTCGTGGTCTCGTGGGTGGTGGGACTCGTCCTCGTCGGCTGGACCGTGACGCTGCTGCTCCCGCGCGGCGACCGCGGGCGCCGTACCGGGGAGCCCGGCGCGCCCGGGGGAGCGGCGTCGTGACCGACCAGCTCGACGCCACCTGGACGTGGCTGCGCACCTCCCCGCTGCTCGGTGTGCTCCTCACCCTCGGGGCCTACCGGCTCGGCCGCGTGGTGCACGAGCGTTCCGGACGGCACGCCGCCACGCAGCCCGTGCTGATCGCCGTGGTGGCCATCGCCGCCTTCCTGCTGCTCGCCGACGTCTCGTACGACGAGTACCTGCGCGGCGCGGACCTCGTCGTCTTCCTGCTCGGCCCGGCGACCGTCGCGCTGGCCGTCCCCCTCCACCGCCAGGCCGCCCACCTGAAGCGGCTCCTCGTGCCGCTCCTCGTCGGCGTGCCGCTCGGGGTCGTGGTCTCGGTGAGCCTCGGCTACGGGCTGGTGCGGCTGCTCGGCGGCGGTGACGAGCTGGCGCTCACGATGGCGCCGAAGGCCGCGACGACGCCCGTGTCGATCGTGCTCTCGGAGCAGGTCGGCGGCATCGCCGCGCTCACGGCGGTGCTGACGATCTTCGTCGGCATCATGTCCGCCGTGCTCGGGCCCTGGGTGATGACGCGGGCCCGCATCCGCCACCCCCATGCGCGCGGCGTCGCTATGGGCTCGGTCTCGCACGGCATCGGCACGTCGCGCTCCCTGGCCGACGACCCGGAGGAGGGCGCCTTCGCCGGGCTCGCCATGGGGCTCACGGCGTTCGCGACCGCCGTCCTGATCCCGCTCCTGCTGGCCGGGCTGAGCCGCCTGGTGTGACGACGCGGGGCTACGGCGCCAGCGCCCGGCACGCCCGCGCGGCGACGGCGTCGGCGTACGCGTGGTCGAGCGGCGCCGTACCGCCCTGCCAGCGGTGAAACACCGGGGCGACGAAGAGCTCGAAGGCGCCGAGGTCGTCCACGTCGTCCCGCAGCTGCCCGGCCGTGCGGGCGGCGGTGAAGCGGCGCGCGACCATCGCGAGCTGGGGCGTGAAGATCGTCTCCAGCACGGTGGTGCGCAGCGCCGGGTCGAGGAGGGTCTCGACGGTGAGGGCGCGCAGCAGGGCGTCCCAGCCGGGGTCGGCCAGCTCGTCGACGATCGCGCGCAGCACGCCCGCCATGTCGGCCTCGAGGTCGCCGGAGTCGGGGATGCCGTACGTCGCCTCGGCCGAGCGCGCGTTCGCGTCGGCGAGGGCGTCGATGAGGATCGCGCCCTTCGAGGGCCACCACCGGTAGATCGTGGCCTTGCCGACCCCGGCCCGGGCCGCGATCGCCTCGATGCCGAGCCGTCCGTACGGCACCTCGACCGCCAGCTCGAGCGCCGCGGTGAGGATCGCGGCGCGGGAGCGCTCGGAGCGGCGGCGGGGCGCGGGCGACGAGAACTCGGAGGCGTCCGGCATGGCTCGGATGCTAGCGTCATCGAGCGAGACGATACGAACCGTCTCGTTCGATCCGAGGAGTCTCCATGACCACCCACCCCGCCCCGCCCACGTCGCGATGGTCAGCATCCCGGCGCCGGGCCACGTCAACCCGAGCCTCGAGGTCGTCCGCCGGCTCGTCGAGCGCGGCCACCGCGTCACCTACGCCTGCGACCCCTCGTTCCGCGCGGTCGTCGAGGCCACCGGCGCCGAGCTCGCGCCGTACGACTCGACCCTGCCCCGCCCGAACCACGCCGGCGCGGCGGAGGGGGACGCGGCCGGGCCGGCCTTCGACGGCGACACCATCGACCACCTCACGGTGTTCCAGGCCGACTACGAGGCGATGCTCCCGCAGCTGCGCGACCTCTACGAGCACGACCGGCCCGACCTCTTCCTCTACGACATCGCCGCCGTGCCGGCGCGGATCCTCGCCGACGAGTGGGGCGTGCCGATCGTGCAGCTCTCGCCGACGTAGGTCGCCTGGGAGGGCTACGAGGCCGACATGGCGGACTTCCTCGCCGGCATCCTCGACGACCCCCGCGGCGTCGCCCTGCGCGAGCGCGAGGCGGCGTTCCTGCGGGCGAACGGCGTGACCGCCGACCCGCTCGCCTACCTGGGTCGCCCGCCGCGCTGCGTCGTGCTCGTGCCGGAGGTGCTGCAGCCGCACGCCGAGCGCGTCGACCGCGACGTCTACACCTTCGTCGGGCCCGCCGTCCGTCGGCCCGACCCCGAGGTCGCCTGGCGCCCGCCCGTCGACCGTCGCGTGCTGCTCGTCTCGCTGGGCACGGCCTTCACCCGGGTGCCCGACTTCTACCGGCGCTGCCTGGTCGCGTACGGCGACCGCCCCGACTGGCACGTCGTGCTGCAGGTCGGGCAGCACGTCACCCGCGACGAGCTGACCCGCGACGCCCCGCTGCCCGGCAACGTCGAGGTGCACCCCTGGGTGCCGCAGCGCGAGATCCTCGAGCACGCCGACGCGTTCGTCACGCACGCCGGGATGGGCGGCTCGGCCGAGGGCATGGTCACCGGCACGCCGATGATCGCGGTGCCCCAGGACTTCGACCAGTTCGACAACGCCGACGCCCTGGTGGCGGCCGGGGTCGCCGTACGGCTCGACGCCGCGACCGCGACCCCCGACGAGCTGCGGACGGCGCTGGAGGCGGTCACCGCGCCCGAGGTCGTCGCGCGGAGCCAGGAGGTCGCCGCCGACATCGCCCGCGGCGGGGGAGCCGACCGTGCCGTCGAGGTCGTCGAGTCGTTCCTGCCGGGCTAGCCCGTGCCCCCTTCCACCCCCACCTACCCCCCAGTAGCGTGCGGGCATGGATCGCGTGCACGCCTTCGGAGACGACGCCCTCGGTGACCTCGACGCGGTGGGCCTGGTCGAGCGCCTGGCCGCCGGCGAGGTCTCGGTGCCGGAGGTCGTCGACGCCGCGATCGCGCGCTGCGAGGCGGTGGACCCGGCGCTGAACGGGCTGGCGTACGACGCCTACACCCGCGCCCGGAAGGCCGCCCGCGACCCGCGGGGCGGCTTCTTCGCCGGGGTGCCGACGTTCGTGAAGGACAACGTCGACGTCGCCGGCATGCCGACGCAGGACGGCTGCGACGCCTTCGTCAGCGCGCCCGCGAAGGTCGACGGCGACTTCTTCCGCATGTTCGGCGGGACCGGGCTCCTGCCGATCGGCAAGACCCAGCTGTCCGAGTTCGGCTTCTCCGCCTCGGCCGAGCACCCCCGTCTCGGTGCGGTCCGCAACCCGTGGGACCCCGACCGCACCGCGGGCGCCTCGTCGGCCGGGTCGTCGGCGTTCGTGGCGGCCGGCGTCGTCCCGATCGCGCACGCGAACGACGGGGGCGGCTCGATCCGCATCCCGGCCGGGGCCTGCGGGCTCGTCGGTCTCAAGCCGACCCGCAACCGGCTCGCGCAGGACAAGACGTTCCGCGACATGCCGGTGCGCATCGTCTCCGACGGCGTCGTGACCCGCAGCGTGCGCGACACGGCGGCGTTCTTCCGCGAGGCCGAGAAGGTCTACCGCAACCTCAAGCTGCCGCCGGTCGGCGACATCACCCGGCCGGGCACGCCGCGGCTGCGCGTCGCCGTCGTCACCGACTCGGTCGGGCGGGCGGCCACCCCGGAGGTCCGCGAGCTCACCCTCGAGACCGGGCGCCGGCTCGAGGCCCTGGGCCACCACGTCACCGAGCTCGAGAAGCCGCCCGTGCCGGACTACTTCGCCGACGACTTCCTTCTCTACTGGGCCTTCCTCTCCACTTACCTCGTCAACGCCGGCCGCCTCACCCACCGCGGCACGTGGGACGCGTCGAGGCTCGACAACCTCACCCGGGGGCTCGACCGCCACGCGCGCCGCCGCCTCCACCGCCTGCCGCTCGCGATCGCCCGGCTGACGGCCTCGTCGAAGGTCAGCGCGCGCTTCTTCCGCTCGTACGACGTGGTGCTCAGCCCCACGGTCGCCGCGCCCACGCCGTACGTCGGGCACCTCGACCCGACTCAGCCCTACGAGACCGTCATCGACCGCCTCATGGACTGGGTGGCGTTCACGCCCCTGCAGAACGCGACGGGGGAGCCCTCGCTCTCCCTGCCGCTCGCGACCACGGCCGACGGCATGCCTCAGGGCATGCTGTTCAGCGCCGCGGCCGGGCGCGAGGCGATGCTCCTCGAGCTGGCCTACGAGCTGGAGGAGGCGCACCCCTGGCGCCTGGTGCACCAGGCCTGACGGCCCGCGGGCGCGCGGGCGTCAGAGCAGCAGCGCGTCCGCGCGCACCGCGGCCGTCGACCCCCGCACGACCAGCTCGCCGCGCGTGAGCTGGCGCCGTGGCCGGACGCTCGGCTCCTTGAGCGCGAGCGTCAGGGCCTCCTCGCCCATCTGCGCCATCGGCAGGTGGTACGTCGTGAGCCCCGGGTTGAGGTCGACCGCGACGGCCACGTCGTCGAAGCCGGTGACCGAGATCTGCCCCGGCACCGCGACACCGAGCTCGCGGAACACCGAGAGGCAGCCGATCGCCATGTCGTCGTTCAGCGCGAGGACGGCGGTGGTCTCCGGGTGCTCGTCCAGCACGCGGCGGGCGGCCTCCCGGCCGCCGTCGCGGGTGAACGGGCCCTCGAGCACGGGCACGTCGCCCTCGGGGATGCCGGCGTCGGCGAGCGCCGCGCGCACCCCGGCGAGCCGGTCGGCGACGGTGGTCAGCACGGGGGCGCCGGAGACGACGACGAGGCGCCGGTGGCCCAGGGAGAGCACGTGCTCGGCCACGGCGCGGGCGCCGTCCTCGTTGGGCGGCAGCACCGCGTCGGTGCCGAGGTGGTGGCGGCCGATGACCGCGACGCGGCCCCCGCTCGCGGCGTACCGCTCGAGCTCGCGGCGCGCCGGCGCCTCGACCGCGGGGTCGACGAAGCCGGAGCCCGCGACGACGATCGCGGCCACCCGGTGGGCGGCCAGCGTGCGGATGTGGCGCAGCTCGGACTCCGGGTCGCGCCCGGTGTGGCAGATCTGCAGCGAGAGGCCCTCGGAGTCGGCGAGCCGGAGCAGGCCGCTCGCGATCTCGGAGAAGTAGGGGTCGCCGATCTCGTGGACGACCAGCCCGACGGTGCGGCTGTGCCCGCCGGCGAGCGTGCGGGCGTGCACGTTGGCGACGTAGCCGAGCTCGTCGGCGTGCTTGCGCACGAGCTCGGCGACCGCGGGGCGCACGCCGGGCGTGCCGGCCATGGCCCGCGAGGCGGTCGCGATCGACACGCCCGCTGCCCGGGCCACGTCGATGAGTCGCGGACCCGTCTCCTTCGTCGCCATCTCCGACCCCTTCTGCCGCGATCTGCCATGTGACCCTTGCCACATGACACCACTGTGTCCTACGTTACTGCAAGCGCTTACGTAAGCGCTTACACCGACGGAGGGCATCACCACCATGAGGGATCGAACCACGATGCGACGCACCGGCGTCGCCACGCTCGCGTGCCTCGCGCTGACGGCGCTGGCCGCAGGGTGCGGGTTGGGGAGCGGCGACGCCGCCAGCGGCGACGACGACGAGATCGTCATCGGCATCTCGCTGCCGCTGACCGGCGACTTCAGCGAGCCGGGCAAGGGCGTGCAGCGCGGCTACGAGGCCTGGGCCGACTACGTGAACGCCAACGGCGGGCTGCTCGGCAAGGACGTCCGGCTCGTCATCCTCGACGACCAGTCGAACGCCGACCGCGTCGCCTCCGACTACGAGCGGCTCATCAACCAGGAGAACGTCGACCTCATCTTCGGTCCGTTCTCCACCCGGCTCGTGGTGCCCGCCGCCCAGGTGGCGCAGGACTACGGCTTCCTCTTCGTAGAGCCGGCCGGCGCGGCCGACGAGGTCTTCGAGCAGGGCTTCGACAACCTCTTCTACGCCGCCCCCGCGGTGGCCGACGACCACTACAACCTCCTCGCGGAGCACATCCTCGCGATGCCGGAGGACCAGCGCCCGCAGACCGCGGCGTACGCGACCATGGACGACCCGTTCGCGCAGGGCACGGCGTACGGGCTGCGCGACAAGCTGGCCGCCGCCGGCATCGAGACGGTCGTCGACGAGGTCTACCCGCCGAACACCACCGACTTCTCGAGCATCGCGGCCCAGATCGCCGACTCCGACGCCGACATCGTCGTGGGCGGCACGCAGTACCAGGACGCGGTCAACCTGATCGTGTCGCTGCGCCAGCTCGGCTACCAGCCCGACCTCGCGGCCTTCTCCACCGCGCCGACCAACCCGGAGTTCCCGGAGGCCATCGGCTCCCAGACCGAGGGCATCATCTCGCCGACCGGCTACACGCCCGACGCGACCTTCGAGGAGAACGTCGCGTTCGTCGAGCACTTCACCGAGATGCACGGCCACGCGCCGAGCGAGGACGAGGCGAACGCCTGGACGACCGGCGAGGTCGTGGCCGCCGCGGTCGAGGCCGCCGAGTGCGCCGACCCGTCCCCGGAGTGCCAGCAGGAGCTCATCGACTTCCTGCGCGACGCCACCGTCGACACGGTCGTGGGCCCGCTGAGCTGGGACCCGGAGGGTCGCCCGCAGAGCGCCCACCTCATCCAGCAGTACGTCGACGGCGAGATCCGCATCGTGATGCCGTCCGACGCCGCCGAGGCCGAGCTCATCTACCCCAAGCCGGCGTGGTGATCGCCCCGTGTCCGGATCGCTCCTCCTCCAGACGCTGATCCTCGGCGTCCTGCTGGGCGGCCTCTACGCCCTGCTCGCCGCCGGCCTCACCCTCTACTTCGGCGTGATGCGGGTCGTGATGATCGCCCACTCGGCCTTCCTCATCCTCGCGGCCTACCTCGCCTGGTTCTTCCACCAGCAGACCGGGCTCGACCCGCTGCTCTCGCTGGCGGTCACGGTGCCGCTGTTCTTCGTGGTCGGCTACCTGATGCAGCGGGGTCTCATCTCCCGGCTGCGCCCGGCGACGCTGACGATGATGTCGGTGCTGCTCACCTTCGCGATCGCGCTGGCGATCGAGGGCATGCTCGGCTTCCTCTTCACGGGCACGCAGCGCCGCATCCAGCTGGGCTACTCGGGCTCGAGCATCGAGTTCTTCGGGGCCCGCATCGCGGTCGTGAAGCTCATCGCCTTCGGCCTGGCGGCCGCCGCCCTGGTGGCGCTGTTCCTGCTGCTGAAGATGACCCGCTTCGGCCAGGCCCTGCGGGCGACGATCCAGCACCCGGAGGCGGCTCGCCTCCTGGGCGTCAACACCGACCGCATCGCGGGCTTCGGCTTCGGCCTCGGCCTCGCGACGGCCGCGATCGGGGGTACGGCGCTCGCCCTCGACTCGACGATCTACCCCTCGCTGCACTGGCACTGGATCGGACCGCTGATGGCGATCATCGTCGTCGGCGGCCTGGGCAGCATCCCGGGAGCGGCGGCCGCGGCCCTGCTGCTCGGCGTGACCCAGAGCCTGCTGCAGCTGCCCCTCGGCACCACCTGGGCCCAGACGGTCTTCTACGTCGCGCTCTTCGCCACGCTCCTCGTCCGCCCCCAGGGATTCTTCGGAGGTCGTCTTGCCCAGCGTTTCTGACCGCGCCGCGCCCGCCCACGTCGACGGCGAGGCCCCCGGCCGCAGCCGCTTCGACCTGACGATCGTCGGGGGCAAGGTGGTGCTGGCCGTCGTGCTCGGCGCCCTCGTCCTCGCCTTCCCGATGATGGCCACCGACGCCTTCATCCTGTCGGTCGGCGTCGTCATCGCCAGCTACGCCGCGTTCGCGGTCGGCTGGAACTTCGTCGGCGGCTTCACCGGCTACATCTCGCTCGGCCACGCGGCCTACACGGGCCTCGGTGGCTACGGCACCGCGCTGCTCGTCCTCGAGCTCGACCTCAACCCCTGGGTGGCGCTGGTCGCCGCCGCCGTGCTCGTCGCGCTGCTCGCCGTCCCGATCGGGATCGCGTCGCTCCGGGTGCGCGGCGCCTCCTTCGTGATCGTCTCGATCGCGCTGGTGCTGATCCTCCTGCTCGTCGCGCAGTCGTGGGCCTCGCTCACGGGCGGCGCCCAGGGGCTGCGGGTGCCGCGCCCGTTCGGCCCCGACGTGCTGCGGCCCGAGCAGCACGAGCGGTTCTTCTACCTCAACGTCGCGCTCGTGGCGGTGGCCCTCGCGGTGTGGTGGTTCATCGACCGCTCGCGCTTCGGCACGGGGCTGAAGGCCATCCGCGAGGACGAGGACAAGGCCCAGGCCCTCGGTGTGCCCACCGGCGCCTACAAGCTCGCCGTCTTCGTCATCTCGGCCTTCTTCACCGCGCTGGCCGGCGGCATGTACGCCCTGTGGTTCGGCTACCTCGACCCGATCTTCCAGTTCTCGATCCTCATCGGCTCCTACATGGTCCTGATGAGCCTGCTGGGCGGCATCCGGAGCCTCTTCGGCCCGGTGCTCGGCGCGGTCGTCGTCGGCTACTCGCTCGAGTTCTTCAAGGTCCACTACGGCGACTCCCAGTTCCACCTCGTCGCCCTCGGCCTGCTGCTCGCGCTCGTCGTGATGTTCATGCCGGACGGCGTGATCCCGGCGATCGGGGCGCTCGTCGACCGGTTCCGGCCGCAGCGCAGCTCGATCCGGGAGATGACGGCGGAGGAGCTGCTCGCCCACAACGCCTCGATCGACGACAAGAGCGCCGGCACCGCGACGGCGACCGACGACGAGCGCGACCTGGCCACCGTGCCGCCGCGCTCCGGGAAGGACCTCCGATGACCGCCACGATCCCCGAGCAGGGCGGCGCCACGGCGCCGACCGTGTCGCTCGCGACGAAGGGCCTCACGAAGAGCTTCGGTGGCGTGCGTGCCGTCGACGGTGCCGACGTGACCTTCCACAAGGGCAAGATCAACGCCCTGATCGGGCCGAACGGCTCGGGCAAGACGACGTTCTTCAACTGCGTGACCGGGATGATCAAGCCCGACAGCGGCCGGGTCACCCTCGACGGTCGCGACATCACGTCGAAGCCGCCGCACCGCATCGCCGCCGCGGGCATCGGCCGCAGCTTCCAGCTGTGCCGGATCTTCCCGCGGATGACGGTGCTGGAGAACATGCTCGTCGGGGTCCGCTCCACCTCGGTGCTCCACCGCCTGGGCAGCTCCCGCAACGCGGGCGACATCGCCAAGGCGCGCGAGCTGCTGCGCCGGGTGGGCATCGACCACCTGGAGCAGTCCGAGGCCCGCGACATCTCCTACGGCCAGCAGAAGCTGCTCGAGCTGGCCGGCGTGCTGATGGTCGACCCCGAGACGATCATGCTCGACGAGCCCGCCGGCGGCGTGAACCCGGCGCTCATCGGCCGCATCGGCACGCTCGTGCGCGAGCTCAACGCCGAGGGCCGCACGTTCGTGATCGTCGAGCACAACATGGACATGGTCATGAGCCTCTCCGACCACGTCGTCGTGTTCGACCGCGGCCGTCCCATCGCGGAGGGCCCGCCCTCCCTCGTCCAGAACGACCCACGAGTCCTGGAGGCCTACCTTGGCGTCTGACGCCCCCCACCCCCCGCGCCCGCTGCTCGAGCTCGTCGACGTCGAGGCCGGCTACGGTCGCGCCGCCCTCGTGCTCCGCGGCCTCACCGTCCGCGTCCCCGCGGCCACCATCGTGTGCCTGGTCGGCCCCAACGGCGCCGGCAAGTCCACCGTGCTCAAGGTCGCGAGCGGCATGCTCACCCCGCGCTCCGGCACGATCCTGGTCGACGGCGTCGACGTCACCCGCAACGGTGCGCAGGACATGATCAAGTCCGGTCTCTCGCACGTGCTCCAGGGCCACTCCGTGTTCAAGGAGATGACGGTCGCGGAGAACGTCGGGCTCGGCGCCTACACCGTGCGCGACAAGGCGCTGGTCGCCGAGCGCACCGACTTCGTCAAGACGCTCTTCCCGATCGTGGCCGAGCGCTGGGGCGACCTGGCCGGCTCGCTGTCGGGCGGCCAGCAGAAGCAGGTCGAGTTCGCCCGGTCGCTGATGGTGAGCCCCAAGGTGGTGCTCCTCGACGAGCCCAGCATGGGCCTCGACCCGAAGCGCACCACGGCGATGTTCGAGCAGATCGTGCGCATGCGCGACGCGGGCATCGCGGTGCTCCTCGTCGAGCAGAACGCGCGCCGGGCCCTCGAGACCGCCGATATCGGCTGCGTGCTCGACCTCGGCCGCGTGCACATCACGGGTCCCGCGCCCGAGCTGCTCGCCGACCCGCGCCTGGCCGAGCTCTACCTCGGGGGGCGGCCCGCCGTGCCCACGAACGCCGCCGCCGGCGCCTGACCCCCTCCCGCATCTGCCGAAAGAGACGAACCCATGACCGTCCGTACCCAGCGCATCATCATGAACGGCGTCACCGGCCGTATGGGCTACCGCCAGCACCTGCTGCGCTCCGTGCTCGCGATCCGCGACGAGGGCGGCATCCTGCTGCCCGACGGTGACCGCATCCAGGTCGAGCCGGTGCTCGTCGGCCGCAACGCCGAGAAGCTCGCCGCCCTCGCGGCCCAGCACGGCGTGGCCGACTGGACGACCGACCTCGACGAGGCCCTCGCCGACGAGACCGCGACGGTCTACTTCGACGCCCAGGTCACCTCCGAGCGCAAGAAGGCGATCCTCAAGGCGCTCGCCGCCGGCAAGCACGTCTACACCGAGAAGCCCCTGGCCGAGACGGTCGACGAGGGCCTCGAGATCGCCGAGGCCGGCATCGCCGCCGGCACCATCAACGGCGTCGTGCACGACAAGATCTTCCTGCCGGGCCTGGTGAAGCTGAAGCGCCTCATCGACTCCGGCTTCTTCGGCCGCATCCTCTCGGTGCGCGGCGAGTTCGGCTACTGGGTCTTCGAGGGCGACTGGCAGCCCGCCCAGCGCCCGAGCTGGAACTACCGCGCCCAGGACGGCGGCGGCATGGTCCTCGACATGTTCTGCCACTGGAACTACGTCTTCGAGCACCTCTTCGGCCGCGTCGACGCGGTCATGGCGAAGGCGGTCACGCACGTGACCGAGCGCTGGGACGAGCACGGCGAGCGGTACGACGCGACGGCCGACGACGCGGCGTACGGCATCTTCGAGATCGGCGACACGATCGTGTCGATGAACTCGTCGTGGGCCACCCGGGTCGAGCGCAAGGAGCTCGTCGAGTTCCACGTCGACGGCACGCACGGATCGGCGGTCGCCGGTCTGTTCGGCTGCCGCATCCAGCCGCGCGAGCGCACGCCCAAGCCGGTGTGGAACCCCGACCTGCCCACCGAGATCGACTTCCGCTCGCAGTGGGACGAGGTGCCCGACAACCAGGAGTTCACGAACGGCTTCCGGTCGCAGTGGGAGGCCTACCTGAAGGACGTCGACGCCGGCCGCCCGCACCCCTACGAGTTCATGTCGGCGGTCCGCGGCCTCGAGCTGGTGGACGCGGGCCTCACCTCGTCGAACGAGGGGCGCCGCGTGGTGCTCGAGACGAGGACGTCGTGAGCGCACCCGACGGCCCCCGGGTCGCCCTGCCGCAGCGCGACGGCACCCTGAGGTCGCTCGACCTGGGTGCCCCGGGCGACTGGGTCGACCACCCGGGCGGCTACGCCTCCCGCGAGGTCTTCGCCGCCGCCCACGTCGCCGCCGACCCGTTCGGCGACAACGTGCCCGGCGCGCCTGCGGCCATCGACTGGGACGCGACGCTGGCCTTCCGCCACGAGCTCTTCCGCTACGGCTTCGGCGTGGCCGAGGCCATGGACACGGCCCAGCGCAACATGGGTCTCGACTGGGCGGGCACGCAGGAGCTGGTGCGCCGCTCGTCGGCCCAGGCCCTCGCCGTCGGTGCCCGCATCGCGTCCGGCGCGGGCACCGACCACCGGGTCGGGCTCACGGGCGTCGACGAGGTCCTCGAGGCGTACGTCGAGCAGGTCGCCTTCGTCGAGGGCTGCGGGTCGCAGGTCATCGTCATGGCGTCGCGCCACCTGGCCGCGGTCGCCCGCGACGCGGAGGACTACGCCAAGGTCTACGGCCGCCTGCTGGAGCAGGTCGCCGAGCCCGTCGTCCTGCACTGGTTGGGGGAGGCGTTCGACCCTCAGCTGCGCGGCTACTGGGGCAGCACCGACGTCGACGCGGCCACCGCCACGTTCCTCGCGGTCGTGCACGAGCACGCCGCGAAGATCGACGGCGTCAAGGTCTCGCTGCTCTCCGCCGCCCACGAGACCGGCCTGCGCGCCGCGCTGCCCGCGGGCGTGCGCCTCTACACGGGCGACGACTTCAACTACCCCGAGCTGATCCGCGGCGACGGCACGCACCACTCCGACGCCCTGCTGGGTGCGTTCGCCGCCGTCGCCCCGGCGGCCTCCGCGGCCCTGACGGCCCTCGACGCGGGCGACCTGGCGTCGTACGACGCCGCGATGGCGCCCACGCTGCCGCTCTCGCGGCACCTCTTCGAGACGCCGACCTTCCACTACAAGACGGGCATCGCGTTCCTGGCGTGGCTCAACGGCCACCAGCGGGGCTTCACGATGCTCGGCGGCCTGCAGGCGGGCCGCGACGCGGTGCACCTCGGCCGCGTGGTCGAGCTGGCCGACGCCGCCGGTCTGCTCCGCGACCCCGACCTCGCCGCGGCGCGGTGGGCGTCGTACCTGCAGGTCGTGGGGGTGACGGCGTGAGCGCGCCCCTCGACCGGCCCCTCGACCAGCCGAACGGCGCTCCTGCCCGGGTGCCGACGCCGGAGCCGGGCGACCCCCGGCTCGCGCGGCTCTCGCTCAACCAGCGCACGACCGCCGAGTGGTCGCTGGCCGAGGCGATCGAGGGCTGCGTGCGCGCCGGCCTGCCCTCGCTGGGCGTGTGGCGCGAGCCGGTCGCCGAGGTGGGCCTCGACAAGGCGGTGCGGATGGTCGGCGACGCCGGCCTCCGGGTCTCGTCGGTGTGCCGCGGAGGCTTCTTCACCGGCCCCGCCGACACCGCGGCCGCGGCGCACGACGAGAACCTCCGGGCGCTCGACGAGTCCGCGGCGCTCGGGGCGCCGGTGCTCGTGCTGGTGCCCGGCGGCCTGCCCGAGGGCGACCGCGACCTCGCGGGTGCCCGCAGCCGGGCGGCCGAGGCGGTCGCCGCGCTGGTGCCCGAGGCCCAGGCGCGCGGGGTTCGTCTGGGCATCGAGCCGATGCACCCGATCTACGCCGCCGACCGCGGCGTGGTCTCGACGCTGGCCCAGGCGCTCGACCTCGCCGAGCAGCACCCGGTCGACGCGGTGGGGGTCGTCGTCGACACGTTCCACCTGTGGTGGGAGCCCGACGTGCTCGCCCAGGTCGCCCGCGCGGGCGCGCGGGTGGCGTCGTACCAGCTCGCCGACTGGATCACCCCGCTGCCGCCCGACGCGCTGCTCTCGCGCGGCATGGTCGGCGACGGCCACATCGACTTCGCCGCCTTCACCGCCGCGGTCGCCGCGACCGGGTACGCCGGCGACGTCGAGGTCGAGATCTTCAACGCCGACCTCTGGGCCGCGCCCGGGGACGAGGTCGTCGCCACGCTCGCCCGCCGCTACACCGAGCTCGTGGAGCCCCACCTGGTCTGACCGCACCACGCCCCGGGCCCACCGCGGGCCCGGGGTCCCTTCTCGGGAAGGAACACCCCCATGGACGCGTCCACCGTCGTACGCCGCCGCACCGCCCTGCTCGCCCCCGCCGCCCTCGCGATCGCGACGGCCGGCGGCGCGCTCGCCCCGCCCGCCGCGGCCACCGCCCGGCGTACCGCCCTCGTCGTGCCGCGCGCCCGCGCGTCGGACTGGGCCCCGCTGACCCCCTCGAAGTGGGCCTTCACCGGCCGCGAGGTCGTGATGACCGAGCGCGGCACGGCGCCCGTCGGCCCCCGCCGCCCGTTCGAGTACGCCGTCGTCACCCGCGGCCCCGAGCTCGCCTCGGTCGAGCTGTGCGCCCAGGTGCGCGTCGACGAGCCGGTCGAGCGCAACGACCGCGACGTGGTCCTCGTGTGGAACCACACGTCGCCCACGCGGTTCCACTACGCGCACCTCTCGCAGGACAACACGATCTATCCCCACAACGGGATCTTCCGCGTCGACGACGCCGACCGCGTGCGCATCGACGACCAGTGGGACGGCGCCGTCGGCGCCCCGCCCGCGATCGACGACACCGACTGGCACGACGTGCGGCTCTCGTTCGATGCCCGGTCGGGCCGCATCGCCGTGCACGTCGACCGCGCACGCCGCCCGCTGATGACCGCGACGGACACGACGTTCGCCGGCGGTCGGGTGGGCTTCGGCTCGTTCGACAACTACGGCCGCGTCCGCGGCCTCGTCGCGCTCGGCTCCCGCCTGCGCTGACCCCCACGAGCACGCCGCCCCCGCCCGTGAGGGCGAGGGCGGCGCGGCTGCCGGCGGCCACCGGCAGCGGTTTCATCAACCCAGCCCCACGGTAGCCCGGGGGGAGACGAGGAGTACCCGTCATGAGAAGTACCCGAAGGTGGGCAGCCGTCGCCGCGACCGCACTGGTCGTGGGGCTGCTCGGGCCCGCTGCGGCGGTCGGCACCACCGGCACCGTCACCTCGCTCGACCCGGACGAACGCATCGCCGACCCCGTGCCCCAGGACCCCGCGCAGTCGCCCCTGGGCCTGGTGCTCGAGGAGCACCACCAGTTCCCGGCGACGCAGACGGTGCCGCCGGCCACCGACTACCGCCTCCAGCGCCACGCCCGCATCAACCACATCGGCGACCTCCCCGACGCCTCGGGCCGCCAGTTCGTGCCGGACCTCAACGGCCCGCTCTACTTCGTGGAGGACGGTGAGGAGACGGTCTACCTCGACGTGCGCGCCGAGCACCCGGACTTCTTCTCCGGGCGCGGCATGGGCAGCGGGTTCGGCTTCGTCACGTTCCACCCCGAGTTCGAGACCAACGGCGTCTTCTACACGGTGCACACCGAGGCGTTCGGCGCGATCGGCACGAAGGAGCTCACCTACCCGGGCCAGAGCCGCGAGTTCTCCCACTCCGTCGTCACCGAGTGGACCGCCGACGACCCGGCCGCGGACGTCTTCGCCGGCACGAGCCGCGAGGTCCTGCGGCTCGGCTTCTTCTCCCAGATCCACGCGATCCAGCAGATCGACTTCAACCCCACCGCGCGCCCGGGCACCCCGGACTACGGCCTGCTCTACCTGGCCGTCGGCGACGGCGGCGAGGGCCTCGGCACCGACGTGCCGCAGGACCCGGCCACGCCGTACGGGAAGATCCTGCGGATCGACCCGACGGGCACGAACGGCCCCAACGGCGAGTACGGCGTGCCCGCCGACAACCCGTTCGTCGGCGAGGCCGGCTGGATCGGCGAGACCTACGCCCTCGGCCTGCGCGACCCGCACCGCTTCTCGTGGGACTCGCGGGCGCCGCACCGCATGTACGTCGGCCACATCGGCCAGCGCGCGATCGAGTCCGTCTACGAGGTGCGCGCCGGTGACAACTTCGGCTGGAGCGAGCGCGAGGGCCGGTTCCGCTTCGACCCCGAGGACGAGTGCGCCCTCTACCCGCTCCCCGCGGACGACGAGGAGAACGGCTACGTCTACCCGGTCGTGGCCTACGACCACGACCCGCCGGCCGGCTGGCCGTGCGCGGCCGACAGCGGCCACGCCCTGGGCGGCGGCTACGTCTACCGCGGTCGCCTGCCGCTGCTGCGCGGCAAGTACGTCTTCGGCGACATCGTCGACGGCCGCGTCTACTACGCCGAGGCGTCGCAGATGCGCCAGGAGACCGGCCGCGAGGCCGCGCTCAACGAGCTGCAGCTCTTCGACACCTCGGGCACCCGCCTGCGGATGACCGACTTCGCGGGCGATACCCGCGTCGACCTGCGCTTCGGCACGGATGCCGCCGGCGAGCTCTACCTGCTGTCGAAGGCGAACGGGAAGATCTGGAAGGTCGTCGGCACGCGCGTCGCGCCGCGCATCGACCCGGTCGCCCGTTCCCTGGCCGACGACGTCGTCGCGCGCTACGACTTCGAGCACCCGCTCGCGGTCGACGGCACGCGCGAGGAGGACGCCGGCGCGTCCGGCACGCTGCTCTCCCTCGTCAACGGCGGCCGCGAGCAGCGCGTGCTCGACGGCGCGTTCGGCGGCAGCATCTCGTCGCTGCAGACGCAGCAGGTGAACCCCGGCCAGGCGGGCAACGACGACTGGCGGGCGGGCGTCTACGACCCGAACGGCGTCGCCAGCCTGGAGAGGTTCTCCGGCGCCGAGCAGATTACCGTCATGGGCTGGTTCAAGATGAGCGGCGACTCCTACCCGCTGCCCAACTCGAACACGGCGGCCCCGGACGACACCTACAACGCGGTCGGCCTCGCCGGGGTGCTCGCGGGCAACTCCGACGGCCACGGGGTGCGTGCGCTCCTCGAGCTCATCAACGTCGACGGGCAGCTGCGTCTCGTCGCGCTGGGCCGCCGTCTCGACGACGGGGCCTCCCAGACCCTGGCGGCCACCCAGGACTGGCGCACGCTGCTCCCGGCCGACACCTGGGTGCACCTCGCGGCGACGTTCGACTACACGACCGGCCAGATGCGCCTCTACCGCAACGGCCTGCCGCTGCGGGCGTCGTACACGACCACGGGCGACCCGTGGCAGGTCGACGGCACGGGAACCAGCGACACCCTCCCGCGGGGCATCAAGATCGGCGGCTCCTACCCGCAGAACACGCGGGAGCAGAACCCGTGCAACTGCCGCATGGACGAGCTCGTGTTCCTCGACCGGGCCGTGCGACCGGGGGAGGTGCTCGCGCAGTACCTGCGCTACCGGATCTCCCGCTGACGTGGCGGTGACGGGGTGCTGACCTGCCCCTGACCAGCGCCGGTCCGCGTGGTCGTGCCTCGGCCCGACTGCGCGGACCGGCCCTCCGGATGGTAGAAAAGTCCCCGGCGAGGCCGTCGTCGAGCGCTGTCAGAGGCGCACGGCGGCACGATTTCTCCTGGGCGAGAAGGCGTGTGTATGCTTCCTCGTCGCTTGCCCCTTTAGCTCAGTCGGCAGAGCGTCTCCATGGTAAGGAGAAGGTCTACGGTTCGATTCCGTAAAGGGGCTCTGGGTTGGGTCTCCGTCGTTCGCGCAGAGCGGACGACGGAGAACCTCCGCCCGGAATGGCGGGGTAGCTCAGGTGGTTAGAGCACACGACTCATAATCGTGGTGTCGCGGGTTCAAGTCCCGCTCCCGCTACAGACCTGACGCATCGACGCAACACCGAGACGAGGACATCCCGTGGCCAGCAAGAGCTCCGACGTTCGCCCCAAGATCACGCTTGCCTGCGTGGACTGCAAGGAGCGCAACTACATCACCAAGAAGAACCGCCGCAACGACCCCGACCGCATGGAGCTGCAGAAGTTCTGCCCCCGCTGCCGGACGCACACGGGTCACCGCGAGACCCGCTGACGGGTTCTTCCCTCTCGGCTTCGCAACGGCCGCCCCGGATCACCGGGGCGGCCGTTCTGCTGTGCCCGAACGAGCCGAGCCGTCGCGTCTGCACCGCGTGCGCGTGCCGAGCTGTCGCGTCTGCACCCACCGGGCGGTAACCGCTAGCGTGGCGGGCATGAGCCTGGACAGCACGCTGGTGGGGCGCACGTTCCCCGCCACGCAGCCCTACCGCGTCAGCGAGGAGAAGGTCGCCGAGTTCGCGGCCGCGAGCGGCACGCCGTACGAGCCGGGCGGCCAGGTGCCGGCCACCTTCCCGATCGTGCTGGCCTTCGCCGCGATGAACGACTTCCTCGACACCGTCGGCGTCGACCTCTCCCGCATCGTGCACGGCGAGCAGAAGTTCGCCTACGAGCGCCCCCTGGTCGCGGGCGACGTGCTCACCACCGCGCTGACCGTGGCCTCGCTGCGCCAGATCGGCGGCAACGACATCCTCGGCACCCGCAGCGACGTCACCGACGCCGACGGCACGCTCGTCTGCTCGACGAGCGCCGTGCTCGTCCACCGCGGGGAGGCCGGGGCATGAGCGCCGACCTCAGCACGTGGGAGGCGGGGCAGGAGCTCGAGCCCCGCACCTACCCCGTCACGCGCGCCCACCTGGTGCGGTACGCCGGCGCGAGCGGCGACTTCAACCCGATCCACTGGTCGGATCGCATCGCGACGACGGTCGGCCTGCCGGGCGTCATCGCCCACGGCATGTTCACGCAGGCCCTCACCGCCCGTGCGGTGGCCGAGTGGACCGGCGGGGCCGAGGTCGTCGAGCTCACCGCCAAGTTCACGAACCCCGTCGTCGTGCCGGACGACGACACCGGGGTCGAGGTCGTCGTCGCGGCCACGGTCCGCTCCGTCGAGGACGGCCTCGTCACGCTGGCCCTGACCGTCACGAGCGGCGGCACCAAGGTGCTCGGCAACCCGCGGGCGGTCGTGCGTGCCTGAGGCACCCGCTGCTGACGGCGCCGGCGAGCTGCTCGCCGACCACACCACGCTGCGACTGGGCGGTCCGGCCCGCCGCTTCCTGCGGGCGACGACCGAGGCCGCGCTGCTCGAGGCCGTCCGCACCGCCGACGCGGTGGGTGAGCCCCTGCTGCTCGTCGCCGGCGGCAGCAACCTCGTGGTGGACGACGCCGGCTTCCCCGGCACGGTCGTCGCGGTCGCGACCCGGGGCGTGCGCGCCGACCACGACGCCGACGGCGGCAGCGACCCGACCTGCGGGGGCGTGCTCGTCACCGTCGCGGCGGGGGAGCCGTGGGACCCGTTCGTCGCCCGTGCGGTCGCGGAGGGCTGGGTGGGCCTCGAGGCCCTCTCCGGCATCCCCGGGGCCGTCGGGTCGACCCCGATCCAGAACGTCGGCGCCTACGGCCAGGAGGTCGCCCAGACGATCGCCTCGGTGCGCACCTGGGACCGCGTCGACGACCGTCAGCGCACCTTCGCCGCCGCCGACTGCGGCTTCGGCTACCGCCACAGCCGCTTCAAGGCCGAGCCCGAGCGGTACGTCGTCCTCGACGTCACCTTCCAGCTGCGGGTCGGCGCGCTCGGGGCCCCGGTCGCGTACGCCGAGCTCGCCCGCACGCTCGGGGTCGAGCCGGGGGAGCGGGCACCCCTGGCCGACGTCCGCGCGGCGGTGCTCGGCCTGCGCGCCGGCAAGGGCATGGTGCTGGACGCCGACGACCACGACACCTGGAGCGCCGGCTCGTTCTTCACCAACCCGGTCCTCACGGCCGAGGAGGCGGACGCCCTCCCGCCCGAGGCGCCCCGCTGGACCCAGCCCGACGGGCGCGTGAAGACGAGCGCCGCCTGGCTGATCGACCACGCGGGCTTCGGCAAGGGCTACGCGGTCAGCCCCGACGCGCGCACCAGCCTCTCGACGAAGCACCCGCTGGCCCTCACGAACCGGGGCGGCGCCACCACCGCGGAGCTCCTCACCCTCGCCCGGACCGTCCGCGACGGCGTCGCCGAGCGGTACGGCGTACGCCTCGTCAACGAGCCCCTGACGGTGGGCTGCGCGCTGTAGCCCGGTGTGCCGGTTTCACCGGCTAGGTGACGAACCCGGCACCTGGCGCACGAACCTTCGCCCGCCAGGTGCTGGTGTCACCGGCTAGCCGGTGAAACCGGCGCAGAGCCCCTCACCCCGCCAGCCAGGCGTCGACCTCGGCGAGGCACTCCGTACGGCGCCACTCGGGCATTCGGGAGGCGCGGAACGACATCCGGGCGAGCTCGGCGAGGTCGGCGTCGGTGAGGTCGTGCGCGGCGCGCATGGTCGCGTACTGGCCCGCCAGGCGGGAGCCGAAGAGCAGCGGGTCGTCGGCGCCGAGCGCGACGGTGGCGCCGGCCTCGAGCAGCGTCGGCAGCGGCACCGAGGTGAGGTCGCCGAACACCCCCAGCGACACGTTCGACGTGGGGCAGACCTCGAGCGCGACGCCGGCGGCGACCACCCGGTCGAGCACCCGCGGGTCGTCGGCCGAGCGCACCCCGTGGCCGAGGCGGTCGGCGCCCAGGTGCTCCAGCACGGTGACCACCGACTCGGGTCCGAGCAGCTCCCCGCCGTGGGGCACGAGCGCGAGGCCGGCGCGACGCGCGATCGCGAAGGCGGGCCCGAAGTCGGGGGTCGAGCCCCGGCGCTCGTCGTTCGAGAGCCCGAAGCCCACGACGCCGCGGCCGGCGTACTGCCCGGCGAGCCGCGCGAGCGTGCGGGCGTCCATGGGGTGCCGGGTGCGGTTGGCCGCGATGACCAGCGCCATGCCGAGCCCGGTCGACTCGGAGGCCTCGCGCACGGCGTCCAGCACGAGGTCGGTGAACGCCGTGATGCCGCCGAACCGCGCGCCGTACCCGCTGGGGTCGACCTGGATCTCCAGCCAGCGTCCGCCGTCCCGGACGTCGTCCTCCGCGGCCTCGCGCACGAGGCGTCGTACGTCGTCGGGCGTGCGCAGCACGGAGCGGGCCACGTCGTAGAGCCGCTGGAACCGGAACCAGCCCTTCTCGTCGGCGGCCGCCAGGCGTGGCGGCCACTCGTGGACGAGGGCGTCGGGGAGGCGGATGCCGTCCCGCGCCGCGAGCTCGAGCAGCGTCGCGTGGCGCATCGAGCCGGTGAAGTGCAGGTGCAGGTGGGCCTTCGGCAGTGCTTCGAGCGGCCGGGCGCGAGGGGCGTCCATGTCCGCACTCTAGGGGGAGGGGCGCGGGGCCACCGGGTAGGTTCGGTCGTGCCGTCGCGGGTCGGGACGTCGATGCATTTGGACGGGGCATCGTCGGTACCCGTACACTCGGCGGCTGGCGGTTCGACCAAGGATCCGTCGCGCCCGGGATCACCCGGGAACGACCTCCCGCACCGCCGAAGGGCACTAGCTCAACTGGCAGAGCATCGGTCTCCAAAACCGAAGGTTGGGGGTTCAAGTCCCTCGTGCCCTGCGAGGAAGACCGTCCGTCCGGCAGATCGGGACGGACGGAACCAGTCAGGCGATGAAGGGTGGACAGCGTGTCGGACGGCAGCGCAGTGCGCAGCTCGAAGGACGACGACGCTCGCGGCGACGAGAGCAAGAAGCCGCGCACGGGACCGATCACCTTCTACAAGCAGGTCGTCGCCGAGCTGCGCAAGGTGGTCTGGCCGACGCAGCCGCAGCTCGTCACCTACTTCATCGTGGTGATGGTGTTCGTGCTGGTCATGATGGTGCTGGTGTCGCTCCTGGACCTCGGCTTCGGCCAGCTGGTCTACGAGATCTTCACGACCACCGGCGAGTGACCACTCCCGGGCTCCCGCCCGGCCGCGTCGTACGCCGCACCGCGGCCCACGACAACTGATCAGTAGAGGACAGATGACGGAGCAGAACGTGTCGGACCAGTACGACGCCCCCACCGACGAGGAGATCGAGGCGGTCGAGCAGACCGCCGACTCCGACGTCGACGCGACCCCGGCCGACGAGGTCGAGGACACCGAGGCGGTGGTCGCCGACACGACGGCGGATGCGTTCGAGGACGCCCTCACCGAGCCGTCCGCCGACGAGGCCGACGTCGTCACCGACCCCGAGACGGGCGAGACCGTCGAGGTCGTCACCGCCATCGACGACGACGCCGAGGCCCCTGCGGCCGAGGACGAGTCCGCCGAGGGCGACGACGAGGAGGAGGACGTCCTCGAGGCGTTCCGTCGCGAGCTGTGGGCGAAGCCGGGCGACTGGTACGTCGTGCACACCTACTCCGGCATGGAGAACCGGGTGCGCGCGAACCTCGAGAACCGCATCATCTCCCTGAACATGGAGGACTACATCCACGAGATCGTGGTCCCCACCGAGGAGGTCGCGGAGATCAAGAACGGCCAGCGCAAGCTGGTCCGCCGCACCGTCCTGCCGGGCTACGTGCTCGTCCGCATGGACCTGACCGACGAGTCGTGGGCCGCCGTGCGCCACACGCCGTCCGTCACCGGGTTCGTCGGCCACAGCAACCAGCCCGTGCCGCTCAGCCTCTCCGAGGTCGAGTCGATGCTGGCCCCGGCCGTCGAGGCCCAGGCCGTCGCCGACGCGCAGTCCGAGGGCAAGCCCGCCCCGGTGGGCTCGACCACGCAGAAGCGTGCGGTCGAGGTCGCGGACTTCGACGTCTCCGACTCCGTCATGGTCGTCGACGGTCCGTTCGCCACGCTCCACGCCACGATCACCGAGATCAACGGTGAGTCCCAGAGGGTCAAGGCCCTCGTCGAGATCTTCGGCCGGGAGACCCCGGTCGAGCTGAGCTTCAACCAGATCCAGAAGGTCTGACGCTCTCCTGAGCCGTCAGGCGACCGGATCGGTCGTCGCTCGCAGCACCCGGTGGCAGAGTCCGGCGCCCGCGCCGAGCTCGTCATGACCACGAGAAGAGAAAGAGACAGAGGAACATGCCTCCCAAGAAGAAGATCGCCGCACTGGTCAAGGTGCAGCTGCAGGCTGGCGCCGCCACCCCGGCCCCGCCCGTCGGTACGGCCCTCGGCCCCCACGGCGTGAACATCATGGAGTTCTGCAAGGCGTACAACGCCCAGACGGAGTCCATGCGCGGCAACGTGATCCCCGTCGAGATCACGATCTACGAGGACCGCTCGTTCACGTTCGTCACGAAGACCCCGCCGGCCGCGGAGCTCATCAAGAAGGCCGCCGGCGTCAAGAAGGGCTCCGGCGTCCCGCACAAGGAGAAGGTCGCTCACCTGAGCAAGGACCAGATCCGCGAGATCGCCACGACGAAGCTCCCCGACCTCAACGCGAACGACATCGACGCCGCGATGAAGATCGTCGAGGGCACCGCCCGCTCGATGGGCGTCACCACCGACTGATCATGCCGGCGCCGTTCGCGGCACCAGCACCACCCGCACCTGTGGCAGAGCCGCGCTGGCTCGAGCGACCACACCCTGGCAGGAAAGAGAACCAGACATGCAGCGCAGCAAGACCTACCGCGCAGCGGCCGAGACGTTCGTCCAGGACGAGCTCTACAGCCCGCTGAAGGCGATCACGCTCGCGAAGACCGCGAGCAAGAAGAAGTTCGACGAGACCGTGGACGTCGTCATGCGTCTCGGCGTCGACCCCCGCAAGGCGGACCAGATGGTGCGCGGCACCGTCAACCTCCCGCACGGCACCGGCAAGACGGCCCGCGTCCTCGTGTTCGCGAACGCCGAGAAGGCCGACGCCGCCCGTGAGGCCGGCGCCGACCACGTCGGTGGCGACGAGCTCATCGAGAAGGTGAACGGCGGCTGGCTCGACTTCGACGCCGTCGTCGCCACGCCCGACATGATGGGCAAGGTCGGTCGTCTCGGTCGCGTGCTCGGCCCCCGTGGCCTCATGCCGAACCCGAAGACGGGCACCGTGACCCCGGACGTCGCCAAGGCCGTCACGGACATCAAGGGCGGAAAGATCGAGTTCCGCGTCGACCGTCACGCGAACCTCCACTTCATCATCGGCAAGGCCTCGTTCTCCGAGTCCCAGCTGGCGGAGAACTACGCCGCCGCCCTCGAGGAGGTGCTGCGGCTCAAGCCGTCGTCCTCCAAGGGTCGCTACCTGAAGAAGGTCACGGTCTCGACCACGATGGGCCCCGGCGTCCAGGTCGACCCGAACCGCATCAAGTCGGTCGCGACCGACGACGAGGTCTGAGCCTCACCCGCACCACCTCAGCAGGCCCGTCCCGGATCCGTCCGGGGCGGGCCTGCTGGCGTCTCCGGGCGCGTCAGCGTGCGGTGCCCCGGGCGGTGGCCTCGGCCACCCGGCCGACGAGCCGCTCGAGCGGCCCCCGGCCCAGCAGGGCCGCCCAGGCCGTCGTGCCGAGCACCAGGCCCAGGCAGGTCCAGCCCCAGGTCGCGTTGCTGGAGACGTAGCCGCCCGGCCCGGCCACGGCGACCAGCACGAGGACATGCGCGGCGTACGCCGTCAGCGGCATCGAGCCCAGGGCACCGAGGGGCAGGAACGCCCAGCGCAGCGGACGCGCCAGGAGCAGGCAGAGCCCGACGAGCGCCACGGCGAGCCCGCCCGACCCGAGGATCTCGAGCGTCCCGCCGGAGTGCGGCTCGTCGGCGACGAGCGCGCCCAGCATCATGGTCCCGGGGCGGCCGTCGGTGACCTGCTCCCAGTACGACGGCGAGTCGTCGTCGACGTGCTCCTCGGAGCCGTCGAGCTCGACGACCGAGCCGCTGCCGTCGTACGACGAGCCGCCCAGCGAGAAGTCGGCGTAGTCCTCCTCCGGGTAGCACATGACCCAGCCGTCGCTGTCGACCTCGCAGACCAGGCCCGTCAGGTCGACCTCGTCCGTCGGCACCTTCTCGATGCTGAACTCCTCGACGTCGTCGACGTCCTCGGGGAAGCTCGCGGACTCCTGGAGGTCCTCGTCCCACGCCTCCTCGACCAGACGGTCGACGGAGGGGCCGGCCAGCGCGGCCACGCCGTACCCGGTCGCGGAGACCACGGCGCCCACGACGAGCAGCAGCGCGGCGACGCGGGCCCGGTCGAGCCGCAGGCGGCCGAGGGCCATGCCGGCCAGCAGGAAGGTCATCCAGACGGTGAGGGGGTAGATGCCGAACACGACGAAGTCGAGCCCCGCGCCGTACGCGTCGAGCGACAGCACCCGTACGCCGGCCAGCAGCGCCGGGCCCGCGAGCGCGAGCACGGCCGCGGTGAGCAGCAGCCGCGACGCCCGCCAGCGGAGGAAGGGGAGTGCCGCGACGTAGAGGACGCCGTAGACGGTGAGGATGACCGCGACCGCCGTGCCGAGCAGCTCGAGCAGGATCCCGATGGCGAAGATGGCCGCCCCGCGCCCCACCAGCCGCAGCCGCAGGCCGGGAAGGTCCTCGACCGGGGGTCGCCGGGTGCGGCCCGTGACGAGCGCGATCGAGATCCCGGCCAGCACGGCGAAGAGGATCGAGGAACGGCCGTGCACCAGACCGCCCCACGTGCCCGGGTCGGACCACTCGAGCTCGGGCACGACGCCCATGTGGGCTCCGGCCATGCCGAGCACCGCGATCCCGCGGGCCACGTCGAGGCCGAGCAGCCGGGGCGGCCGGCCGAAGCCGCGACCGAAGCCGGCGAGGCGGGCGAGCGGGGAGCGTCGCCGGGGCGGCTCCGCGGCGGGCCCGGGGGCCGGAGGTGCTGTCACCGCCGCAGACTAGAGCCGCGCGCCGTCCTCCGCGGGCCGAACGGGGGTGGGTCGCCCGACCGATTTGGTACGGCGCCCCCCCGCGCCGTACAGTTCCTGCTTGCAACCAGAGACCGCCGGTTGTCATGCCGTGCCCGCGAGGGTGAGGGATGACCGAAGGTTCCGCACTCGCGGACATCCTGCGCAGGTGAGGCAAGCAGTACGACGCCCCGCGTCGAACTCCGCGCCCCGAGCCTGTGCTCGGGGCGTTCGTGTTTCCCGCGGGTCCTTCGCTGTGGTCTCGACGACCGTAGTTCGGAAGGAGACCCATGGCGCGGCCAGAGAGAACAGCTGCTGTCGCGGAGATCGTTGAGTCGTTCAACGGTTCCGCTGCTGCTGTGCTGACCGAGTACCGCGGTCTCACCGTGAAGGAGCTGCAGAACCTGCGGCGCTCCCTCGGCGAGAACGCCAACTACGCCGTGGTCAAGAACACGCTGGCCAAGATCGCCGCCAACGAGGTGGGCATCTCCGGCTTCGACGACCTGCTCACCGGCCCGACCGCCATCGCCTTCATCCAGGGCGACGTGGTTGCGGCGGCGAAGGGTCTGCGTGACTTTGCCAAGGCGAACCCCGCCCTTGTCATCAAGGGCGGCATCCTGGACGGCAAGCAGCTCGACGCTGCCGAGATCGCCAAGCTGGCGGACCTCGAGTCCCGTGAGGTGCTGCTGGCGAAGGTTGCCGGCGCAATGACCGCGACGCTGTCCCAGGCGCTGTACGTGCTCAACGCCCTCCCCTCGCAGACCGCTCGCCTCGCGGCAGCCCTGCAGGAGAAGGCCGAGAACGACCCCTCTGTCCTCGCAGGTGGTGCCGGTGAGCCGGCCGCAGCCTCTGCCGAGGAGGTCACGGAGGCCCCCGCTGACGCGGAGGCCACCGAGGACGCACCCGCCGAGGCCTGAGGCCGAAGCAACCACCACCTGAAGAAAACCCCGGTCGTACGGCGCATCGCCGCGCGACCTGACTAGGAAGGAACGCCACCATGGCGAAGCTCAGCACCGACGAGCTGCTCGAGGCTTTCAAGGAGCTCACCCTCATCGAGCTCTCCGAGTTCGTGAAGCAGTTCGAGGAGACCTTCGGCGTCACCGCCGCCGCCCCGGTCGCCGTCGCGGCCGCCGCTGGTGGCGGCGCGCCCGCCGCCGAGGCCGAGGCCGAGAAGGACGAGTTCGACGTCGTCCTCGAGGCCGCCGGCGAGAA
Source organism: Nocardioides alkalitolerans DSM 16699 (assembly GCF_000426525.1). Classification (GTDB taxonomy): domain Bacteria; phylum Actinomycetota; class Actinomycetes; order Propionibacteriales; family Nocardioidaceae; genus Nocardioides; species Nocardioides alkalitolerans. The sequence continues at coordinate 33,063 of NZ_AUFN01000001.1, read as the reverse complement.
GAAGATCAACGTCATCAAGGAGGTGCGCGCCCTGACCTCCCTCGGCCTGAAGGAGGCCAAGGAGCTCGTCGAGGCGGCCCCCAAGGCTGTTCTCGAGGGCGCCACCAAGGAGGCCGCCGAGAAGGCCAAGGAGGCCCTCGAGGGCGCCGGCGCCACCGTCACGCTCAAGTGACCTCTGGTCTCTGAGAGACACCACGACGTCCAGGCCTCGCGCCTGCCGTCGTACGCCGCAGGGGCGGCCACCTCCGGGTGGCCGCCCCTGCTGGCGTCTCCGGGCCGTGCACCTCGATCGGCGGGGGACCGACGCGTGGGCGCCGCCTCGACCGTGCGAGGTGATCCGCGTAACATCGCGGCCAGTCAACAGTTGTCCACCCAGGTGGGCCGCCCCGCACTGTCGCGTGGGCTCCGTGGCCGGATGCAGCACGTGAGGAAGAGGCGCGCATGGGAGTGGAGATCCAGGTCGACGACCTGACGAAGTCGTTCGGCAAGCAGGTCATCTGGCGCGACGTGTCGCTGACCGTGCCCGCCGGCGAGATCTGCGTGATGCTCGGTCCCTCCGGCACGGGCAAGTCGGTCTTCCTCAAGGCGCTCATCGGGCTCCTGAAGCCCGACAAGGGCTCCATCGTCATCGAGGGCACCGACATCGCGACGTGCTCCGAGAAGGACCTCTACGAGATCCGCAAGCTCTTCGGCGTGCTGTTCCAGGACGGCGCCATGTTCGGCTCGATGAACCTCTACGACAACGTGGCGTTCCCGCTGCGCGAGCACACGCGCAAGTCGGAGTCCGACATCCGCAACATCGTCATGGAGAAGATGGACCTCGTGGGCCTCGTCGGCGCCGAGGACAAGCTGCCCGGCGAGATCTCCGGCGGCATGCGCAAGCGCGCCGGCCTCGCCCGCGCCCTCGTGCTCGACCCCGAGATCGTGCTCTTCGACGAGCCCGACTCGGGTCTCGACCCCGTGCGCACCGCGTTCCTCAACCAGCTGATCGTCGACCTCAACGCCCAGATCGACGCGACGTTCCTCATCGTCACCCACGACATCAACACGGCCCGCACCGTGCCCGACAACATCGGCCTGCTCTACCACAAGCACCTGGCGATGTTCGGCCCCCGCGAGATGCTGCTCAGCTCGGAGGAGCCGGTCGTGCGGCAGTTCCTCAACGCGCAGCGCATCGGGCCGATCGGCATGAGCGAGGAGAAGGACGCGGGCGACCTCGCCGCCGAGGAGGGCCAGGAGCTGCCGCCCCTGCCGCCGATCCCGCTCCAGCTCGACCCGTCGAACGGCATCCCGCGCCGCAGCCAGCGCGAGCCCGGCGGCTGGTGCCGCGAGCACGGGGTGACCCCGCCTCCAGGGTCGTTCGAGGGCCAGTTCGCCTCGGTGGCCTCGTCGCCCTGAGCCTGGACCGCACCGGGGTCGGGCCCGCGGGAGACCGTCGGACCGCCCGGTACGGCGACGCCGGCGCCCTGCGTGCTCGTCCCCATGGTGCGGGCCCCGCGCTTGACGACCGGCCGCACCCGGGGCCATGATCCTCGGCAACGAGAGGTCTCCTCCGGTCACACGGTCCTGCCTTGCGCGCGGTTGACCAAGACTGTATGTTAGCGCTTTGCGCCTGCTCTCAAATGCTCATCGCCTGCCCGGTGGTTGATCGAGTGGTCAGCCGGCGCCACCCCTTCAGCGAACTTCTCCGAAGGAATGGTCTTGGCCGCGAGCAACAACGCTGGTAATCCCCGCCGTATCTCTTTTGCAAAGATCTCCGAGCCGCTGGAAGTACCCCAGCTGCTCGACCTGCAGACCAAGAGCTTCGAGTGGCTCATCGGTGACGAGGGCTGGGAAGCCCAGGTCCAGGCCCGCGTCGACGCGGGCGAGGACGTGTCGTCGAAGTCGGGTCTGCAGGAGATCTTCGAGGAGATCTCCCCGATCGAGGACTTCTCGGAGACGATGTCGCTCTCCTTCGAGAACCCCGTCTTCGTGGACCCGAAGTACACGGAGGAGGAGTGCAAGGAGAAGGACTTCACCTACTCCCGCCCCCTCTACGTCTCGGCCGAGTTCACCAACAACGAGACCGGTGAGATCAAGGGCCAGACCGTCTTCATGGGCGACTTCCCCATGATGACCCGCAAGGGCACCTTCATCATCAACGGCACCGAGCGTGTCGTCGTCTCGCAGCTGGTCCGCTCGCCCGGTGTCTACTTCGAGCGCTCGGCCGACAAGACGTCCGACAAGGACATCTACACGTCGAAGGTCATCCCCTCGCGGGGCGCCTGGCTCGAGTTCGAGATCGACAAGCGCGACCTGGTCGGCGTCCGCCTCGACCGCAAGCGCAAGCAGAACGTGACGGTCCTCCTCAAGGCGCTCGGCTGGACGAACGAGCAGATCCGCGAGGAGTTCGGGCAGTACGAGTCGATGATGCTCACCCTGGAGAAGGACAACACCGCCAACCAGGACGAGGCGCTGCTCGACATCTACCGCAAGCTGCGCCCCGGCGAGCCGCCGACGCGTGAGGCTGCGCAGACGCTGCTGAACAACTACTACTTCAACCCGAAGCGGTACGACCTCGCCAAGGTGGGTCGCTACAAGATCAACAAGAAGCTGGGCGTGGCGCAGGCCTTCGACCAGCAGACGCTGACGATCGACGACATCGTCGCGACCGTCCGCTACATCGTCGAGCTGCACGCCGCGGGCAACCCGATGGAGGCGCCGGACTTCACCGACGCCGCCGGCGAGGTCGTCCACGGGCCCGACGACAAGCCCGTCAAGGTCTCGGCCGACGACATCGACCACTTCGGCAACCGTCGCATGCGCGCCGTGGGCGAGCTGATCCAGAACCAGCTCCGCACCGGTCTGGCCCGCATGGAGCGCGTCGTGCGCGAGCGCATGACGACGCAGGACGTCGAGGCGATCACGCCCCAGTCGCTCATCAACATCCGTCCCGTCGTGGCGGCTCTCAAGGAGTTCTTCGGAACCTCCCAGCTGAGCCAGTTCATGGACCAGACGAACCCCATCGCGGGCCTGACGCACAAGCGTCGCCTCTCCGCGCTCGGCCCGGGTGGTCTCTCCCGCGACCGCGCCGGCATGGAGGTCCGCGACGTCCACCACAGCCACTACGGCCGCATGTGCCCGATCGAGACGCCGGAGGGCCCGAACATCGGCCTCATCGGCTCGCTCGCGTCGTTCGGTCGCATCAACCCGTTCGGGTTCGTGGAGACGCCGTACCGCAAGGTCGTCGACGGTCAGGTCACCGACCAGATCGACTACCTGACGGCTGACGACGAGGACCGCTACGTCATCGCGCAGGCCAACGCCCTGCTCGACGACGACCTCCGCTTCACGGAGGAGCGCGTCCTGGTCCGCCAGAAGAACGGTGAGGTCGACGCGATCCTCGCGGACGAGGTCGACTACATGGACGTCTCGCCGCGCCAGATGGTGTCGGTCGCGACCGCGCTGATCCCGTTCCTCGAGCACGACGACGCGAACCGCGCGCTCATGGGCGCCAACATGCAGCGTCAGGCCGTGCCGCTCATCCGCAGCGACTCGCCGTTCGTCGGCACCGGCATGGAGCTCCGTGCCGCCGTCGACGCCGGTGACGTGGTCGTGGCCGAGGCCGCCGGTGTCGTCAAGGACGTCTCGGCCGACCTGGTCGAGACCATGAACGACGACGGCAGCTACTCGTCGTACCGCCTCGCGAAGTTCAAGCGCTCGAACCAGGGCACCTGCATCAACCAGCGCCCGCTGGTGAGCGAGGGTGACCGCGTCGAGGTCGGCACGCCGATCGCCGACGGTCCGTGCACGGACGACGCCGAGATGGCGCTGGGTGCGAACCTGCTCGTGGCGTTCATGCCGTGGCAGGGTCACAACTACGAGGACGCGATCATCCTCAGCCAGCGTCTCGTGCAGGAGGACATGCTCACCTCGATCCACATCGAGGAGCACGAGGTCGACGCCCGCGACACGAAGCTCGGTCCCGAGGACATCACGCGGGACATCCCGAACGTGTCCGAGGAGATGCTGGCCGACCTCGACGAGCGCGGCATCATCCGCATCGGCGCCGAGGTCACCACCGGTGACATCCTCGTCGGCAAGGTCACGCCCAAGGGCGAGACCGAGCTGACGCCCGAGGAGCGCCTGCTCCGCGCGATCTTCGGCGAGAAGGCGCGCGAGGTGCGCGACACCTCGATGAAGGTGCCGCACGGTGAGTCCGGCACGGTCATCGGCGTCCGCGTCTTCGACCGCGAGGAGGGCGACGAGCTGCCGCCCGGCGTCAACCAGCTCGTGCGGGTCTACGTCGCGCAGAAGCGCAAGATCTCCGTGGGTGACAAGCTCGCCGGCCGTCACGGCAACAAGGGCGTCATCGCGAAGATCCTGCCGATCGAGGACATGCCGTTCATGGAGGACGGCACGGCGGTCGACGTCGTGCTCAACCCCCTGGGTGTGCCGCGACGGATGAACATCGGCCAGATCCTCGAGCTCCACCTCGGGTGGCTCGCGAAGCAGGGCTGGGACCTCAACCTCTCGGGCGACCCCGAGAGCGCGGACTGGAAGCAGCGCCTGATCTCGATCGGCGCCGGCCAGGCCGACCCGAACTCGAAGGTCGCGACGCCGGTCTTCGACGGGGCGCGCGAGGACGAGATCACGGGCCTGCTCGGCGCGACGATCCCGAACCGCGACGGCAACCGGATGATCGACTCGACGGGCAAGGCCAACCTCCTGGACGGCCGCTCCGGCGAGCCGTTCCCGGAGCCGGTCTCGGTGGGCTACATGTACATCCTGAAGCTCCACCACCTGGTCGACGACAAGATCCACGCACGCAGCACCGGCCCCTACTCGATGATCACGCAGCAGCCCCTGGGCGGTAAGGCCCAGTTCGGCGGCCAGCGGTTCGGCGAGATGGAGGTCTGGGCGATGGAGGCGTACGGCGCCGCCTACGCCCTGCAGGAGCTGCTGACGATCAAGTCCGACGACGTGCCGGGCCGCGTGAAGGTCTACGAGGCCATCGTGAAGGGCGAGAACATCCCCGACTCGGGCATCCCGGAGTCGTTCAAGGTGCTCGTCAAGGAGATGCAGTCGCTCTGCCTGAACGTCGAGGTGCTCAGCCAGGACGGTTCGCAGATCGAGCTCCGTGACGCGGAGGAGGACGTCTTCCGCGCCGCCGAGGAGCTCGGCATCGACCTCTCCCGTCGCGAGCCCAGCTCGGTCGAAGAAGTCTGAGTGACCGGGCAGCCCGCCGCCCCAGCGGCGGCGGGCTGCCCGCCCTCGGTCAAGTCTTGATTGCACAGAACTAACGAAGGAATCAGCCATCGTGCTCGACGTGAACTTCTTCGACCAGCTCAAGATCGGTCTCGCGACCCCGGACGACATCCGGACGTGGAGCCACGGCGAGGTCAAGAAGCCGGAGACCATCAACTACCGCACGCTCAAGCCGGAGCGTGACGGCCTCTTCTGCGAGAAGATCTTCGGTCCCACCCGGGACTGGGAGTGCTACTGCGGCAAGTACAAGCGCGTGCGCTTCAAGGGCATCATCTGCGAGCGCTGCGGCGTCGAGGTGACCCGTTCCAAGGTCCGCCGCGAGCGGATGGGCCACATCGAGCTCGCCGCGCCGGTCACCCACATCTGGTACTTCAAGGGTGTCCCGAGCCGCCTCGGCTACCTGCTCGACCTCGCCCCGAAGGACCTCGAGAAGGTCATCTACTTCGCGGCGTACATGATCACGTCCGTCGACGAGGACGCGCGCCACCGCGACCTCTCCGACCTCGAGGGCAAGATCAGCCTCGAGCGTGAGCGCCTCGAGAAGCGTCGCGACGGCTCGCTGTCCGACCGCACCAAGAAGCTCGAGGAGGACCTCGGTGCCCTCGAGGCCGAGGGTGCCAAGGCCGACGCGAAGCGCAAGGTCCGCGACGGTGCCGAGCGCGAGATGAAGCAGCTCCGCGACCGCGCTCAGCGCGAGATCGACCGCCTCGACGAGGTGTGGAGCACCTTCAAGAGCCTCAAGGTCCAGGACCTCATGGGCGACGAGATGCTCTACCGCGAGATGAAGTCGTGGTTCGGCAAGTACTTCGAGGGCTTCATGGGCGCCACGGCGATCCAGCGCCGCCTGCACGACTTCGACATCGAGGCCGAGGTGGAGTCGCTGCGCGACACCATCGCCAACGGCAAGGGCCAGAAGAAGGTCCGCGCCCTCAAGCGCCTCAAGGTCGTCGACGCGTTCCGCAAGACCGGCAACCAGCCGGTCGGCATGGTCCTCGACGCCGTCCCGGTGATCCCGCCGGAGCTGCGCCCGATGGTGCAGCTCGACGGTGGTCGCTTCGCGACGTCCGACCTGAACGACCTCTACCGCCGCGTGATCAACCGCAACAACCGCCTCAAGCGGCTGCTCGACCTCGGTGCGCCGGAGATCATCGTCAACAACGAGAAGCGGATGCTCCAGGAGGCCGTCGACTCGCTGTTCGACAACGGCCGCCGCGGTCGTCCCGTCACCGGCCCGGGCAACCGGCCGCTGAAGTCGATCTCCGACATGCTCAAGGGCAAGCAGGGTCGATTCCGCCAGAACCTGCTCGGCAAGCGCGTCGACTACTCGGGTCGTTCGGTCATCGTCTCCGGCCCGCAGCTGAAGCTGCACCAGTGCGGTCTGCCCAAGCAGATGGCGCTGGAGCTCTTCAAGCCGTTCGTGATGAAGCGCCTCGTGGACCTCTCCCACGCGCAGAACATCAAGTCGGCCAAGCGCATGGTCGAGCGCGCCACCTCCGGTGCGCGCTACGCCGTGGTGTGGGACGTCCTCGAAGAGGTCATCACCGAGCACCCCGTGCTGCTCAACCGCGCGCCCACGCTGCACCGTCTCGGCATCCAGGCGTTCGAGCCGCAGCTCATCGAGGGCAAGGCCATCCAGATCCACCCGCTCGTCTGCGGCGCGTTCAACGCCGACTTCGACGGTGACCAGATGGCCGTGCACCTCCCGCTCTCCGCGGAGGCGCAGGCCGAGGCCCGCATCCTGATGCTGTCGACGAACAACATCCTGAAGCCGTCCGACGGTCGTCCCGTGACGATGCCGTCGCAGGACATGATCATCGGCCTCTTCTGGCTCACCACCGACCGTGAGGGCGAGCCCGGCGAGGGCCGCGCGTTCACGTCGCCGGCCGAGGCGATCATGGCCTTCGACCGTCGCGAGATCACGCTGCAGAGCAAGATCAAGCTGCGCCTCAACGACGCCCAGCCGCCGCTCGGCCACGAACTGTCGGAGTCCTGGACGCCGGGTCAGGCGATCCTGCTCGAGACGACCCTGGGTCGCTCGATCTTCAACGACACCCTGCCGGCCAACTACCCCTTCGTGAACTACGAGGTGGGCAAGAAGCAGCTCGGTGCCATCGTCAACGACCTGGCCGAGCGCTACACCAAGGTCGAGGTCGCGGCGTCGCTGGACGCGCTCAAGGACACGGGCTTCCACTGGGCGACCCGCTCGGGCGTGACCGTCTCCATCGACGACGTCACGACGCCGGACGCCGAGAAGGCCGAGATCCTCGTGGCCTCCGAGGCGCGCGCCGAGAAGATCCAGAAGCAGTACGAGCGTGGTCTGGTCACCGACGACGAGCGTCGCCAGGAGCTCATCGAGATCTGGACCCAGGCGGCCGCGAAGGTCGGAGACGCCATGGAGGCGAACTTCGACCGCAAGAACCCGATCTACATGATGGTCGACTCGGGCGCGTCCGGAAACATGAACCAGATCCGCCAGGTGGCCGCCATGCGTGGTCTCGTGGCGAACCCGAAGGGCGAGATCATCCCGCGCCCGATCAAGTCCAACTTCCGTGAGGGCCTCACCGTCCTCGAGTACTTCATCGCCACCCACGGTGCCCGCAAGGGTCTCGCGGACACGGCGCTGCGTACGGCGGACTCGGGCTACCTGACGCGTCGACTCGTCGACGTCAGCCAGGACGTCATCATCCGCGAGGACGACTGCGGCACCGAGCGCGGTCTGCCCAAGCAGATCGGCGAGCGCGGCGAGGACGGTGTCGTCCGCAAGGCCGACAACGTCGAGACCGCGGCGTACGCCCGTTCCGCCGCCTCCGAGATCACCCACCCCGAGACCGGCGACACGCTGGTCGAGGCGGGCGGCGACCTCGGCGACGTCAAGATCGCGGAGCTCGTGGCGGCCGGCATCGAGGAGGTCAAGGTCCGTTCGGTCCTGACCTGCGAGGCCAAGACCGGCACGTGCGCGAAGTGCTACGGCCGTTCGCTCGCGACCGGCAAGCTCGTCGACATCGGTGAGGCGGTCGGCATCATCGCCGCCCAGTCCATCGGTGAGCCGGGCACGCAGCTCACGATGCGTACCTTCCACACCGGTGGTGTGGCGTCGGCCGACGACATCACGCAGGGTCTGCCCCGCGTCGTCGAGCTCTTCGAGGCCCGCTCGCCCAAGGGTCGTTCGCCGATCTCGGAGGCCGCCGGCCGCGTCGAGATCGAGGACACCGACAAGGCGCGCACGCTGCTCGTGACGCCGGACGACGGCTCGGAGGTGCAGGAGTACCCGATCTCCAAGCGCCTGCGCCTGCTCGTCAACGACGGCGACCACGTCGAGGTCGGCCAGATGCTGACGGTCGGTACGCCGGACCCGCAGGACGTCCTGCGGATCCTCGGTGTGCGTGCCGCGCAGAAGCACCTGGTGGACGAGGTGCAGAACGTGTACCGCAGCCAGGGCGTGGCGATCCACGACAAGCACATCGAGATCATCGTGCGGCAGATGCTGCGTCGCGTGACGGTCATCGAGTCCGGTGACACCAACCTGCTGCCCTCCGACCTCGTCGACCGCGTGCGGTTCGAGACGGAGAACCGTCGGGTCGTCTCCGAGAGCGGCAAGCCCGCCTCGGGTCGTCCGGTGCTCATGGGCATCACGAAGGCGTCGCTGGCGACCGAGTCGTGGCTCTCGGCGGCCTCCTTCCAGGAGACCACCCGCGTGCTCACCGACGCGGCCATCAACGGTCGTTCCGACAGCCTCCGTGGCCTGAAGGAGAACGTGATCATCGGAAAGCTGATCCCGGCGGGCACCGGCCTCGAGCGGTACCGCAACATCCGGGTGGAGCCGACCGAGGAGGCTCGGGCCGCGGCGTACTCCGTCCAGGGCTACGACTCCTACGACTACGAGTTCGGCAACACGGGTGGCGGCCAGGCCGTCGCTCTGGACGACTTCGACTTCGGGTCCTACCAGGCCTGAGTCACCGTCCGACCCCACCGGCCCGTCCCCGCTCTGCGGGGGCGGGCCGGTGTCGTTGTCGGGGGTGGGTCGGCGTGGGGGTGCCGGTTTCACCGGCTAGGTCACGAACCCGGCACCTGGCGCGCGAACCTTCGTGCGCCAGGTGCCACTGTCACCGGCTAGCCGGTGAAACCGGCGGCTGGGCTCGCGTGGGAGGATGACCGGGTGGCTGTGGCAGGCGTTCCGGAGGAGACCGACGTCCTCGTGGTCGGTGCCGGCCCCGCCGGTTCGTCGGCGGCGGCGTGGGCCGCCCGGCACGGGCTCGACGTGGTGCTCGTCGACGCCGCCACCTTCCCCCGTGACAAGACCTGCGGCGACGGCCTGACGCCGCGTGCCGTCCACGAGCTGTCCCGCCTGGGTCTCGAGGACTGGCTGCGCGAGCACACCGTCAACCTCGGCCTGCGGGCCCACGGCTTCGGCCAGACGCTGCTGCTGCCCTGGCCGGGCGGCAGCCTCCCGAACTGGGGCTCCGCGGTCGCACGCACCGAGCTCGACGACCACCTCCGCACCACCGCGATCAAGGCCGGTGCGACGGCGGTCGACGGACTGCGGGCGGTCGACGTACGACGTCGTGGCGGCCAGCAGGGCCCCGTCACCGCCGTGGTGCTCGAGCGCACGGGGGAGTCCGGCGAGAAGGAGCGCGTCGAGATCCGCTGCCGGCGCCTCGTGGTGGCCGACGGCGTCCGCTCCCCGCTCGGCAAGGTGCTGGGGCGCGAGTGGCACCGCGACACCGTGTACGGCGTGGCCGGCCGGGCCTACATCGACTCGACCCGCTCCGACGACCCGTGGATCAGCTCGCACCTCGAGCTGCGCGGGCCCGAGGACGAGGTCCTCTCGGGCTACGGCTGGATCTTCCCGCTCGGCGGCGGCCAGGTGAACATCGGCGTCGGCACCCTGGCGACGGCGAAGCGGCCCGCGAACGTCTCGATCCGTCCGCTGATGTCGCTCTACACCGACGAGCGGCGTGCGGAGTTCGCCCTCGACGGCGACCTGCGCGCGTCGACCTCCGCGCTCCTGCCGATGGGTGGGGCGGTGAGCAACGTGGCCGGTCCGAACTGGGCGCTCATCGGCGACGCCGCGGCCTGCGTGAACCCGCTCAACGGCGAGGGCATCGACTACGGGCTCGAGACCGGGCGCATGGTGGCCGACCTCCTCGCCGCCGGCAGCCGGTCCGACCTCACCGACTCCTGGCGCCGGGTGCTCGTCGACCACTACGGCGAGGCCTTCTCCGTGGCCCGCCGCCTCGCCGGCCTGGTCACGGTTCCCGGACTCCTCCCCGCGCTCGGCCCGGTCGGGATGCGCTCGCGCTTCGCGATGACGCTGGCGCTGCGGTGGATGGGCAACCTCGTCGACGACGCCGACCGCGACGTCGCCGCCCGGGTGTGGCGCCGCGCGGGGCGCGTGTCCGCGGCCCGGGACGCCCGTCCCCCCTTCGCCTGACGCACGCCCACGCGGATCCGCCCGGGCCCGGTGCCGTCCGCGGCGGTTACGCTCCCTGCGCGCGTGCCTGCCCGTGGCCCGCCTCGACGACCCACCCCGCACCGATCCGCGGGGCCGACGCCGCCGAAGGACCTCCGTGCCCCGCAGTCCCCGCAGCCCCCGACCCGGTTCCCGCGACCGGACGTACCGCGCGGTGGTCCGCTCCTCCCGCGCGGCCTTCCGGGCGCTGCGGCTCGACGTCCGCACCACCGGCGCCGAGCACGTGCCGACGAGCGGCCCGGCGATCCTGGTGGCGAACCACGCGTCGTACCTGGACTTCCTCTTCCTCGGCGTGCCGGCGGTCGAGCGCGGTCGCTACCCCCGCTTCCTGTGTCGCGAGCCGATCTGGCACACACCCGCGGCACGCGTGCTCGACGCGATGGGCCACGTGCCCGTCGACCGGGACGCCCCGGCGGCGGCGTACCTGCGCACCCGGCGGCTGCTCGAGGACGGCGAGGTGATCGGCCTGTTCCCCGAGGCGGGAATCTCGTACTCCTACACGGTGCGCTCGCTCATGCGCGGTGCCGCGGCCCTGGCGCGCGAGACCGGCGCGCCGATCGTGCCGGGGGCGATGTGGGGCGCCCAGCGCCTCTGGACGGTGGGCCGCACCCCCTGGGGCACGGAGCCGGCACCCGAGCTGCGCTGGCACGGGCGGCGGGTCGACGTACGCCTGGAGGCGGCGTTCCACGTGCCGCCCGACGCCGACCTCGTGACGACGACCCGGGACCTGGGGGAGCGGATGACCGTCGCCCTCGAGACGCTGCAGCGCGAGCCGCACCACCAGCCCCGGCCGGGCGAGGTCGCGCCCTGGCACCCCGCCCACCTGGGCGGGCACGCCCTCACGCGTCGGCAGTCTCGCGAGCTCGACGTGGTGCCGCGGAGCGCGGTGCGTCCGACGTGGGGTCCCCAGGAGCCGGAGCCGGAGCAGGAGCAGGGGCCCGCAGGTCCTTGACCGCGGCCACGGGGTCGGTGACCCACCGCAGTGCGCGGACCACCGGGGCGCTGGCCAGCACGAGCGAGAGCGCGACCCCGAGGACGACCGCGAGCAGCACCTGGGCGTGGGGGTCCGTGACGGAGGCGAACGCGTCGTCGTACTGGAGGGCCTGGACCACGACGGTGTGCGCCAGGTAGACGGTCATCGTCTGCGCGCCGAGGGTCGTGAACCAGCCGCCCGTGGCGGGCACCAGGGACAGGACGGCCAGGGCGCCCACGAACGAGAGCGCGAGCAGCGCCAGCTTGGTCTGCACGCCGTCGCCGAACCCGGTCGCGCCGAGCAGCTCGTAGCCGTCGGCGTTGAAGAGCCACGAGGTGCCCGCCCACGACTCAAGGTCGGCCGTGGCGCGCCAGAGCACGACGAGCACGCCGACGGCCGCGACCCGCACCAGCGGGTGGCGCAGCGTCTCCAGCCACTCGCGGCGGGCGTGGAGGCCGACGACGAAGAACGGGAGGAACTGCAGGACCCGGTCGAAGTCGAGGTAGGTGAACGTGGTCATCGGCGCGACGAGCGCCACCAGCACGGAGAGCGGCACCGCCACGGGGTGCGCGCGCAGCACGGGCGTCGCGAGCCGCCACACCGCCAGCGCGAGCAGGAACCACATCGCCCAGAACGGCTCGACGAACACCTGGTGCGGCGGCGCCTCGCCGACGTGCGCCTCGTACTGCCAGCGCAGCAGCATCGTGAAGACCGCGTAGGGCAGCAGGACCGTGGTGGCGAGCGCCACGAGGTGGCGACGGGTCCAGGAGAACGACCGCGAGAGGTAGCCCGACACGAGCACGAACGCCGGCATGTGCACGACGTAGAGCGCGTCGTAGAGGTGCTGGCGCAGGGGCTCGGGGGCCGTCAGGGCCGCGATCATGTGGCCCACCACGACGGACGTGATGAGCAGCATCTTGGCGTTGTCGAGCCAGGGGTCCCGTGGTCTAGACATCTCGCCAACGTAACGAAGGGCTCCCAGGAGTGTCCAAGCGGCGGTCCCAGGAGTCCCAGACGTTAGGTTGGGCCTCATGAGTGCTCTGCCCCGACGCCAGCGCGTCGCCGCCTACGCGGTGATCGTGCGGGGCCACGAGGTGCTGCTGAGCCGCCTCGCGGGCCGGGTGACGAAGGACGAGCTGTGGACCCTGCCGGGCGGCGGGCTCGACCACGGCGAGGACCCGCGCGACGCCGTGGTGCGCGAGGTGCACGAGGAGACCGGCCTGCACGCCGAGGTCGGCGACTCGGCCCGGGTCTACTCCGCCCACCTGCCTGGCGCCTGGCGGGAGGGCCGTCGCGTCGACGCGCACGCGCTCCGCATCGTCTACGACGGCTGGGTGCCGATCGACTCCCCGGAGCCGCACGTCGTCGAGGTCGACGGCTCCACGATGGCGGCGGCCTGGCTGCCGCTGGCCGAGGTGCTGGACGGCCGCGTGCCCGTCGTGCCGATGGTACTCGAGGCCCTGGCCGACCGCCTGCCCCCGCGCCGGCAGCGGATGGCGGCGTACGCCGTCGTGCGCCGCGGCGGGCCCGACGACCCCGAGGGTCCCGACACGGACGAGGTGCTGCTGACCCGCAACTCCGCGCGCGGTCCCCACCCCGGGCAGTGGGCGCTCCCCGGGGGCGGGCTCGAGCACGGCGAGGCGCCGGCGACCGCGGTCGCGCGCGAGGTGCGGGAGGAGACCGGCATCGAGATCGAGGTCGGCAACGTGCTCGGCGTGCACGACGCCCACTTCGTCGGCACGGCGCCGTCGGGGCGCGAGGAGGACTTCCACGGCGTGCACCTGCTGTTCGCCGGGCGGCCCCTCACCACCGACGAGCCCCGCGTGCTCGAGGTCGGCGGCACCACCGACGCCGCGGCCTGGGTGCCCGTCGTCGACGTGCTCGACGGGCAGGTCGACGTCCGGGAGACGGTGCGGTACGCGCTCGGGCTCTGAGGTGGGGGCTACGTTGAGCGGTATGACGCAGCCCACATCGCAGCAGGCCCCGGAGCACCGGGAGACGGTCTTCACCTACGCGGCCCCCGGCCTCAAGCTCGGGCCGGGAGCCTCGGCCGAGATCGGGCACGACCTCGCGCCGTACGGCGTGAAGCGCGTGCTGCTGGTGACCGACCCCGGGGTCGCGGCCACCGGCCACCCCGCCCGCATCGCCGAGCAGATCACCGGGGCGACCGGGGCCGAGGTCGTGGTGTTCGACCGCGCCCGGGTCGAGCCCACCGACGCGTCGATGATCGAGGCGGTGGAGTTCGGCCGGGCCGAGGGTCCGTTCGACGCGATCGTGGCCGTCGGCGGCGGCTCGTCGATCGACACCGCGAAGGCCGTGAACCTGCTCGTCACCAACCCGGGCGACCTCATGGACTACGTGAACGCGCCCGTGGGCCGCGCCCAGGCGCCCCAGCACGCGCTGCTGCCCCTCGTGGCCGTGCCCACCACCACGGGCACCGGCGCGGAGTCGACCACCATCTGCGTGCTCGACGTGCTGGACCTCCACGTGAAGACGGGCATCAGCCACGCCCGGCTGCGGCCGACGCTGGCGGTCGTCGACCCCGACCTCACCTTCACCCAGCCGGCCATGGTGACGGCGAGCGCGGGCATGGACATCCTCTGCCACGCCCTCGAGAGCTACACCGCGCGCTGGTACGCCGACTACCCGGCCAAGGCCGCCGAGCAGCGCGTGCCCTACTGCGGCTCCAACCCGATCTCCGACGTGTGGAGCGAGAAGGCGATGTCGCTGCTCGCGGGCTCGTTCCGGGCCTCCGTCGAGGCGGCGCGGGCGGGCACCCCGCTCGACGAGGCCCGCGGGGTGCGCGAGCAGATGGCGATGGCGGCCACGTTCGCCGGTCTCGGCTTCGGCAACGCCGGCGTGCACATCCCGCACGCCTGCGCCTACCCGGTCGCCGGCCGCGTGCGCGACTACCGGCCCGAGGGCTACCCCGAGGACGCCGCGATGGTGCCCCACGGCATGGCGGTCTCCCTCACGGCGCCGGAGGCGTTCCGGCTCACGTTCGAGGCGTCGCCCACGCGCCACCTCGCCGCGGCCCGCCTGCTCGACCCGCACGGTGCGGTCGCCGAGCCCGACGGCCCCGGCCGGCTCTCCGCCGTCGTCGCGCAGCTCATGCGCGACATCGGCATCCCCAACGGGCTCTCCGAGGTCGGGTACGGCGCGGGCGACGTCGACGGACTGGTCGAGGGCGCCTGGGCCCAGCAGCGGCTCCTCGCGACCGCCCCGATCGACGTCACCACCGACGACCTCGCGGCCGTCGTGACGGCGTCCATGGAGCACTGGTGAGCTGAACGCCCGACGGCCGGTGCGGGCGACCGGTGCCGGGCGGCCGGTGCGGGCTCAGTCGCGGCTGTCCTGCGCCGCCCGGTACGACGGGCGGCGCAGGCGGGTGACGACGGGGTACTGCGCCAGCCCCGGCAGCTGGTTCAGGACCGGGTCGAAGACGACGTCGGCGTCGTCCGGGCCCCCGTCCGCGCGGGCCGGGTCGCCGGGGTTCCCGTCGAGCTCGAGGCGGCCGAAGGCGTGCCACGGGCCGATGCCACGGGCCCAGGAGAGGTCCCAGGCGGCGGGCCCGTCGGGGCGCGCGCCGAGCACCACGGGGCCGGTCGGGGTGCGGTAGGGCAGCAGCGTCGTGAGCGGGCGCGTGGCGATGTGGCGGCGCGGGAGCAGCAGCGCTCGGGTGGGACCGTGCCAGCCGGTCGTGGCGAAGAGCAGGTCGCCGGTCCGGCCCTCGTGCGTGAGGCGGACCGCGAGCCCGGCGATGTCCGGCCACGGGTCGGAGAGGCCGACCGCCCGCGAGACGCGGACCAGGGCGAGGCCCTCGCCGGCGCGGTCGAGCAGGTCGACGCCGGTGCTCCGATCGGAGCCGTGCCGCCGCAGCCGTCCCTCGAGCACGGCGCCGTCGGGGTGCAGCGGCTTGGCGGTGGGCCGGAGCGCGGCGGTGGCCCGGGTGGCCCCGGCGAGGGCGCCGCCGGCGACGGAGGCCGCCGTACGCGCGGTGCGGGTGACGAGGGTGAGCACGGGGCCTCCAGGGCGGGTCGGGGGAGAGGTGCGACGCCTCGGGCGGTGGGCCCGGGGCCGCGGGTGACCGTCGGTACCCGGTGGGCGTGCGCCGACCCCGGGGGCCGACGCGGAGCGGGGCCGTGGCCGGGACGGGGCACGCACCCTGGACCGTGTGCGGCCCGGCTGCGACGGGCGCGCACAATGGTGGCGTGACGGTGGATGTGCAGGCGGACGAGCAGGCGGCTCCGGCCACCCCCGACCTCGTGGCGGCGCTCACGCGTCGTGGGGTCACCGACGTCGACGACAGCGTCGTCACGCGGGCGGCGTACTCGACCGACTCCTCGCTCTACCGCGTGGTACCGCAGGCCGTCGTCCGCCCGCGCCACCCCGACGAGCTGGCCGCGGTCGTCGACGTCGCCCGTGAGCTGCGGGTGCCCCTGACGATGCGCGGGGCCGGCACGTCGATCGCCGGCAACGCCGTCGGCGCCGGCCTCGTCGTCGACACCCTCAAGCACCTCAACCGGGTGCACTCCGTGGACGCCGAGGCTGGCACGGCCGTCGTCGACCCGGGCACGGTGCACGCCGTGCTGCAGAAGGCCGCGGCGCCGCACGGCTGGCGCTTCGGGCCCGACCCGTCGACCCACACCCGCTGCACCATCGGCGGCATGATCGGCAACAACGCCTGCGGCTCGCGGGCGCTGGGCTACGGCCGCATGGTCGACAACGTCGAGGCGCTCTCCGTCGTGCTCGGCACCGGCGAGCAGCTCGAGCTCGGAGGCGACGCACCGCGCACGGGCGGCGGCTCCGTCGACGCGCTCGACCGCCTCGCCGCCGGCGACCTCGCCCAGATCCGCACCCAGTTCGGCCGCTTCGGCCGCCAGGTCTCCGGCTACTCCCTCGAGCACCTGCTGCCCGAGAACGGCCGCCGCGTCGACCGCTTCCTCGTCGGCTCCGAGGGCACCCTGGGCGTCGTCGCGAAGGCGACCGTGCGGCTCGTGCGCGACGCCCCGGTGCGCACGCTGGTGGCGCTGGGCTACCCGTCGATGGCGGAGGCCGCGGACGCCGTACCGGCCCTGCTGGCCTTCCCGATCGTCGCCTGCGAGGGCCTCGACGCGCGGATCGTCGACATCGTGCGACGCTCCGGCAAGTCCGTGCCCGACCTGCCGCGCGGCGCGGGCTGGATGTTCGCCGAGATCACCGGCGAGACCGTCCCCGAGACCGAGGCGGTCGCCCGCTCGCTCGTCGCCGTCGCCGGCGCGCTCGAGAGCCGCATCGTCACCGACCCGAAGGAGGCCGCCGCGCTCTGGCGCATCCGCGAGGACGGCGCCGGCCTCGCCGCCCGCTCGCTGACCCGGCCGGCCTACTCGGGCTGGGAGGACGCCGCCGTGCCGCCCGAGCACCTCGGTGCCTGGCTGCGCGACTTCGACGACCTCCTGCGCGCCCACGACCTCGACGGCGTGCCCTACGGCCACTTCGGCGACGGCTGCGTGCACGTGCGCATCGACTTCCCGCTCGTCCCCGGCGCGGGCGCCACCACGACGGCCGCCGACGGCCAGGCGGCCTTCCGCTCCTTCATCGAGGCGGCGGCGGGTGCGCTGCAGAAGTACGGCGGCTCGCTCTCGGGCGAGCACGGCGACGGCCGGGCGCGCTCCGAGCTGCTCTCGACCATGTACGACGCCCGCTCGCTCGAGCTGTTCGCCGAGGCCAAGGCCATCTGCGACCCCCTCGGCGTGATGAACCCCGGCAACATCGTCGACCCGGCGCCGTTCGACGCCGACCTGCGCGCCTCCCGGCCGCGCCACCGCGAGCCCCTGCCCCTGCTGCGGTTCACCCACGACGGCGGCTCGATGGGCGACGCGGTGCACCGCTGCACGGGCGTCGGCAAGTGCCTCGTCGGTGGCGGGGCCGGCACCGGCACGGGCGTGATGTGCCCGTCGTACACGGCGACGCGTGACGAGAAGGACTCCACCCGCGGCCGCGCCCGCGTGCTGCAGGAGGCCCTGGACGGCGAGCTCGTCGGCGGCGTCACCGACCCCGCGGTGCACGACGCGCTCGACCTCTGCCTGGCCTGCAAGGGCTGTGCCAACGACTGCCCGACCGGCATCGACATGGCGACCTACAAGTCGGAGGTGCTGCACCAGACGTACGCCGGCAAGCGTCGCCCGCGCAGCCACTACATCCTCGGTCGCCTGCCGATGTGGGCCCGCCTCACCGCGCCGGTGGCCGGGCTGGCGAACGCCTCC
The DNA here is from genome assembly GCF_000426525.1 of Nocardioides alkalitolerans DSM 16699. Lineage (GTDB taxonomy): Bacteria > Actinomycetota > Actinomycetes > Propionibacteriales > Nocardioidaceae > Nocardioides > Nocardioides alkalitolerans. The sequence continues at coordinate 15,128 of NZ_AUFN01000001.1, read as the reverse complement.
CTCAAGGCCGGTCCGATCGCCCGGGTCGCCCGGGCCACCGCCGGGGTCGACCAGCGCCGCAGCCTGCCGCAGTTCGCGACGCGCTCGCTGCGTCGTACGGCGCGCAAGCAGGGCGTCGCCGCCGAGCTGTCGTCGAGCACGGCGGCTCCCGACGTCTGGATCTGGGCCGACTCGTTCACCAACCACTTCCAGCCCGGCAGCGGGCTGGCGGCCGTGCGGTTCCTCGAGTCCGCCGGCCTCACGGTGCGCGTGATCGACGAGCGCGCGTGCTGCGGCCTCACCTGGATCACCACCGGCCAGCTCGACACCGCCCGCAAGATCGCCGGCCGCACGGCGGCGACCCTGGCGTCGTACGTCGCCTCGGGTGTGCCCGTCGTGGGCATCGAGCCCTCCTGCACGGCCGCGCTGCGCAGCGACCTGGAGGAGCTGAGCGACGACCCGCGGGCCGCCGAGGTGGCGCGCGGCGTGCTCACGTTCGGCGAGCTGCTCGCGCGGCTGGTGGCCGACGGGCGGATCGCGCTGCCCGACCTCACCGGCGTCGAGGTCGTGGCGCAGCCGCACTGCCACCAGGCCTCGATCATGGGCTGGGAGACCGACGAGCACCTGCTGAAGTCGATGGGCGCGAAGGTCACCCGGGTGGGCGGCTGCTGCGGCCTCGCGGGCAACTTCGGTGTCGAGCAGGGCCACTACGAGGTGTCGGTGGCGGTCGCGGAGAGCCAGCTGCTGCCGGCGGTCCGCGCGGCGTACGCCCGCGACCCCGAGACGGTCGTGCTGGCCGACGGCATGAGCTGCAAGATCCAGCTCGACGACCTCGCCGACGTGCCCGCGCTCCACCTCGCCGAGCTGCTGGCCTCGCGCGTCTGAGGGCGCGCCCCGTGTGACGGTTGCGTCCCGTCTAGCGGTTGCGCCCCGTTTAACGCGGTGTCCGGGCTGCTGCACACGCGTAAGAACGCGCACCCGGACGCCACAGCACCGCAGAAGTGGCGCCGGAGGTCTCCCGGACGGGTCGCGTCCGTCCTACGGTGGCGGGCATGGGGGAGACCGAGGCAGGCGCTTCCGGGGACCAGACGGCGCCGAGCGGCATCCGCGGACGCACCGGGTGGTGGGGCGTCGCGCTCGACAGTGCCGACCCCGCGGGCCTGGCGCGCTTCTACGAGCGGCTGCTCGGGTGGCGCGCGACCGTGCACGACGAGACCTGGGTGACGCTGGCGGACGCCCGCGACGGCGCCCGGACCTACCTCGCCTGCGCCCTCGACGAGCAGTACGTCGCGCCCGTCTGGCCGTCGGTGGCGGGCGGGCCGACGATGCAGGCGCACCTCGACGTGGAGGTCTCGGACCTCGAGCTCGCCGTCGCCGACGCGCTCGCCGTCGGGGCGCGGCTGGCGTCGTACCAGCCGCAGGAGACCGTGCGGGTGCTGCTCGACCCCGCCGGGCACCCGTTCTGCCTCTACCTGGCGGGGTGACCGGCCGGGCGCGCCGCACGGACGTCGCAGAACGCGTCCCGAATCGGACCACCCGGGCCTCTCCGGGACTCGTTTTGCGATTTTCGTGCGCTCGACCCGCTCGACCCGCTCGACCCGCTCGACCCGCTCGACCCGCTCGACCGGACGAGGCCGGATCGCAGGCGCGGCGAACCCTGTGCGGGCAGATCCGGCCCTCGTGCCGCAGGTCGCCGCCGAGTGATGCAGGCCCGCGGGGGAGTGAGCCCGTGGCCCGACGGCGACTTCTGCGGTGCTGTGGTGTCCGGGTGGGTGTCCTGCCGCGTGTGCAGTGGCCCGGACACCGCGTTGCACGGGGCGCCGGGGACGGGTAGCCAGGAATGCCCCGCGCCCGGTGGTCGTTGGGGCCGTACGTGACCACCGGAACCGCTGCCCTGACCGTGCCCGACGACGCCGCGTCGACGGACGGGCCCGTCCTGTTCTCGCCGCTGACGCTGCGCGGGGTGACGTTCCCGAACCGGGTGTGGCTGGCGCCGATGTGCCAGTACTCCGTGACGGCGCAGGACGGCGTGCCCACCGACTGGCACCTCGTGCACCTCGGCGCGCGGGTGACGGGCGGCTTCGGCCTCGTCCTCACCGAGGCGGCGGCCGTGGTGCCGGAGGGGCGGATCAGCCCCGAGGACACCGGCCTCTGGAACGACGCGCAGACCGAGGCCTGGCGCCGGGTCGTGGAGTTCGCGCACACGCAGTCGCCGTACGGCTCGACCCCGATCGGCGTGCAGCTCGCGCACGCCGGGCGCAAGGCGTCGACGTACGCCCCGTGGCGCGGCGCCGGTGACGGCTCGGGCACCGGTCGCGGCTCCGTCGCGGAGGCCGACGGCGGCTGGCCGACGGTGGGCCCGAGCGCGCTGGCCTTCGACGGCTTCACCGCGCCGGCGGCGCTCACCCTCCAGGAGGTGGCCGGGGTCGTCGACGCGTTCGCCGCCGCCGCGCGCCGTGCCGACGAGGCCGGGTTCGACGTCGTCGAGATCCACGCCGCCCACGGCTACCTGCTCCACCAGTTCCTGAGCCCGCTGGCGAACGCGCGCACCGACGCGTACGGCGGGGACTTCGCCGGCCGCACCCGCCTCGTGGTCGAGACGGCCGCCGCGGTGCGGGCGGTGTGGCCCGAGCACAAGCCGTTGTTCGTGCGCATCAGCGCGACCGACTGGGTCGAGGGCGGCTGGAGCGTCGAGGAGTCCACGCGCCTGACCGGCGTGCTCGCGGGTCACGGCGTCGACCTCGTGGACGTCTCCTCGGGCGGGGCCGACCCGCGCCAGGAGATCACCACCGGCCCCGGCTACCAGGTGCCGTTCGCCGACGCCGTGTCGGCCGCGGGCCTGCCGGTCGCCGCGGTGGGGGAGATCACCGACCCCGCCCAGGCGGAGAAGATCCTCGTCGACGGGCACGCCGACGCCGTGCTGCTGGCCCGCGCCGGGCTGCGCGAGCCGGCCTGGCCGCAGCGGGCCGCCCACGAGCTCGGCGTCGACCGGCACGACGGCCCGTACCCGGACCAGTACACCCGGGGGGCCTGGTCCTGACGGACGGGCGGGAGGGGCGACCTACACTCGGGACCGTGAACCCCCGCCACCGCCGCCTCATCATCCCCGTGGCGCTCGGGGCACTCATCCTCATCGTCGTGGTGGCCGCGATCTGGTGACCGGCCCGCCCCTCCTCCCGCTGAACCCCCTGGTGGTGCCGTGACCGAACCCCTCCTCCGCGTGCTGACGCGCATGCGCTCCCACCTGCTCGACCCCGAGGCCCTCGTCAAGGCCGTCGCGTCGGGCCGGCAGAAGAGCACGGAGCCGCGCTGGCGCCGCGCCGAGCTGCGCTACGTCGACCTCAAGGCGGGCCGCCACCTGCAGGTGACGTCGTACGACGCCACGCAGGCCCACACCGCCAACCACCCCGCGGGCTCGGTCGAGGCCCGGGAGGCCGTCGACGCGCTGCTCGACGAGCCGTTCGGCAACTGGCACGTCGACACCACCACGCAGACCCACCAGGTGCGGGTCACCAAGCGGCTCGAGGCCGTCTGCCACACGACCGACCGCGCCGAGGAGGTCGTCGCCGACCGCGGCCACGACCGCGACAAGGAGCGGCTCCTGCCCGAGGACGACCCGGTGCTGGTCGCGCTCGGCATCTCCGACGCCCAGGGCCGGATCAAGCCGACGCGGCAGGCGAAGTACCGCCAGGTCGAGGAGTTCGCCCGCCTGCTCGAGGCCGCCGTCACCGAGGCCGTCCAGCGCGGCCACCTGCGCCGCCCGACCGTCGAGGAGCCCCTGCGGGTCGTCGACCTCGGCTGCGGCAACGCCTACCTGACCTTCGCGGCCCACCGCTACCTCAGCCACGTGCGCGGCCTGCCGGTGCACCTGGTGGGGGTCGACGTGAAGGAGCAGTCCCGCGAGCACAACACCGCGGTGGCCGAGCGCCTCGGCGTCGCCGACGAGCTGACGTTCACGGTCGGCAGCATCGCCGGGGCCGACCTCAGCGACCTGCCGGGCCTCGCCGGCCCGCCCGAGGTGGTGCTCGCCCTCCACGCCTGCGACACCGCCACCGACGAGGCGCTCGCCCGCGCCGTCGAGTGGGGCTCCACGCTCGTGCTGGCCGCCCCGTGCTGCCACCACGACGTCGCCGCCCAGCTGCGCAGGACGCCCACGCCTGCGCCGTACGCGATGCTCACCCGCCACGGGATCCTGCGCGAGCGCTTCGCCGACACCCTCACCGACGGCCTGCGGGCCTCGCTGATGCGCCTGGCCGGCTACCGCGTGGAGGTCGTGCAGTTCGTCGAGAGCCAGCACACGCCCCGCAACACGCTGCTGCGGGCGGTGCGCGCGGGCAAGCCCGTCAAGGGCGGCGCGGTGCGCACCGAGTACGACGACCTCGTCGCCGCCTGGGGCATCCGCCCCCGGCTGGCCGAGCTGCTCGACGTGAGGTGAGGCGGGTGCTCGTGGGAGGGGCGGCCGTGGCCGCGCTGCTGCTGCCGTTCGCGATCGGCGCGTCGCTGACGCCGGCCGCCGAGGAGACGGGGGCGACCGAGGTGACCCGGTTCGCCGATCCCGACATCGTGGAGTCGAGCGGGCTCGCCGTCGTCGACGGGCTGCTCGTGACCGTGAACGACTCCGGCGACGCCGGGCGGGTGTTCACCGTCGACCCGGCGTCGGGCGAGACCGTCGGGGTCACGAGCTGGAGCCCCGACCCCACCGACGTCGAGGCGGTGGCGCCGGCGTACGAGCGCGGAGCCCCCACCGGCGAGGTCTGGGTCGGCGACATCGGCGACAACCTGGCGGCCCGCGACTCGGTGACGCTGCTGCGGGTGCCCGTCGGACGCGGCGACCAGGAGGTGCAGCCCGCCCGCTACCGCATGGTCTTCGAGGACGGCGCCCGCGACGCCGAGTCGCTGCTGGTGCACCCGCAGACGGGCCAGATCCTCGTCGTCAGCAAGGGCGTGCTGGGCGGCGCGTTCTACCTCGCGCCCGAGGAGCTCTCCCGCACGGCGCCCAACGTCCTGCGCCAGGCCGGGCCCGCGGTCGGCATCGCCACCGACGCCGCCTTCTTCCCCGACGGCCGCCACCTCGTGGTGCGCACCTACGGCGCCGCGGTCGTCTACAGCTATCCCGACCTCGTCGAGGTCGGCAGCTTCGACCTGCCCCAGCAGCAGCAGGGCGAGGCGGTCGCGGTCGACGCCGCCGGTGACGCCACCTCGCTGCTCATCAGCAGCGAGGGCGCCGACCAGCCCGTGCTGGACGTGCCCCTGCCCGACGACCTCGTGGCGCAGACGGCGCCGGTGACGACGACGCCCTCGGACGGCGCGGGCGACGCCCCGCTCGTCGACGACCCCGCGGTCGGCGACGGCACCGACGCCGACCCGACGATCGACGGCACCGTCCCGTGGTGGCCGCTCGTGGCGGTCGGGGTCGTGGGCCTCGTGATCTTCGGTGCGCTCGGCGCCGCCCTCGTGCGCGGGCGCCGCAGACGCCCTCCCGGGTGAGCCGCGCCGTACCCCCGCCTGGCTAGCGTCGCTCGGATGGTGCGGCTGCGCAGGACCTCTCCCGACCAGCCCGGCTGGACGCGTCGCAAGGTCGGGCGGGGCTTCAGCTACCTCGACCGTGACGGCGCCCGCCTCGGCGAGGACGAGGTGGCGCGCGTCAAGGCCCTCGTGATCCCCCCGGCGTGGGCCGACGTGTGGATCACGCCCCACGAGAACGGCCACCTGCAGGCGGTGGGCACCGACGATGCCGGTCGGCGGCAGTACCTCTACCACCCGGCCTGGCGCGAGCAGCGGGACGAGCAGAAGTTCGACCGGATGGTCGCGTTCGGCACGGCCCTGGCGAAGGCGCGCGAGACGGTGCTCGTCGACCTCGGCCGCGACGGCATGCCGCTCGAGCGGGCGACCGCGGCCGCCGTGCGGCTGCTCGACCTCGGCTACTTCCGCATCGGCAACGACGTCTACGCCGACACCAACGGCAGCTTCGGGCTGACCACCCTGGAGCGGCGCCACGTACGGCGGCGCGGCGACCTGCTGGTCTTCTCGTTCCGGGGCAAGTCCGGGGTCGACCACCGCATCGAGATCGACGACGTGACCGTGATCGAGGCGCTCGAGGTGATGCGCCGCCGGCGCGGCGAGGACCTGCGACTGCTGGCCTGGAAGGACCGCAGCCGCTGGCGCTCGATGCTGCCGGCGCTGGTGAACGAGTACGTGCGCGAGACGACCGGGCTCGACGGCACGGCCAAGGACTTCCGCACCTGGCACGCCACCGTGCTCGCGGCCGCCGCGCTCGCGGAGACCGAGGAGCCGGGGGAGACGAAGGCGTCGCAGAAGCGGGCGGTGAGCGGGGCGATGAAGGAGGTCTCGTCGTTCCTCGGCAACACCCCGACGCTGGCGCGGAGCGCGTACGTCGACCCGCGCGTCGTCGAGGCCTACGAGGCCGGGCGGACCATCCAGGCCACCACCCGGCGCACCTTCGACACCGTCGACGCCCGGCAGGCGGCGTACGAGAAGGCCACCCTGCGGCTGCTGGCGGACGCGTGAGCGGGCACGCCGAGGTCACCGTCGTGGCCGGGGACATCACGACCCAGGCGGTCGACGCGGTCGTCAACGCCGCCAACCGGGGCATGCGGGGCGGGGGCGGCGTCGACGGGGCGATCCACGCTGCAGGCGGCCCGGAGGTGCTGGAGGACTGCCGCCGGCGCTTCCCCGACGGCCTCGCCACCGGTGACGCGGGCTGGACCACCGCGGGCCGGATGCCGGCGCGCTGGGTGATCCACGTGGTGGGGCCGAACTGGACGCGCGGGGAGCGCGACCGGTCGCTGCTGGTCTCCTGCTACGCCCGGGCGCTGGCCGTGGCCGACGAGCTGGGGGCCGGGTCGGTGGCGTTCCCCCTGGTGAGCGCCGGGGTCTACGGCTGGCCGTTCGACGACGCGGTCGCGGCGGCCGTGACGACGCTGCGCGAGACCCCGACCGAGGTCCGCGAGGCGCGCATCGTCGCCCTCGGGCGCCGGGCGTACGACGGGGTCGTCGCCGCCCTGGGCTGAGGGGCTGGGCGGCAGTTTCACCGCTCGAGCGGCGAAACTGCCTCTTGGCGACCGAAATTCAAGGCGCGAAGAGGAGGTTTAACCGCTCGAGCGGCGAAACTGCCCGCCCGTTCCACCGACGAAAAGTCGCTGGTGAGTGAGTGCTCACTCACCTATGCTCGACGATCGTGACCAGTGCCCCCGCCCCGGAGACCGCGCCCTCCGTGACAACCGACCGGGCGGCGTCCGACCCCGCGCCCCGGCGGGCCTCGCCGCTGCCGCCCGACGAGCGGCGGCGCGCGATCCTCGACGCCGCGCTGCCCCTCATCGCGGTGCACGGGCGCGGCACGACGACGAAGCAGATCGCCGAGGCCGCCGGCATCGCCGAGGGCACGATCTTCCGGGTCTTCGCCACGAAGGACGAGCTGTTCTCGGCGGCGCTGGACCAGGCGTTCGACCCCTCCGCGCTCATCCGCGAGCTCGAGGGCGTCGACCTCGGCCTGCCGCTGCGCGAGCGGCTCCTCGCCGCAACCCGGGTCGTGCAGCACCGGTTCCGCTCGATATTCACCGTGATGACCGCCCTCGGCCTCGTCGGCCCGCCGCAGCGCCTGCAGAAGGACGGCGACGGCGACGTCGCCCGCAGGCGCAGCGCGGCGGCGTTCGCGGCCCTCGTCGAGCCGGATGCCGACGCGCTCCGCGTGCCGGTCGCCGACGTCGTACGCCTGCTGCGGCTGCTGACGTTCTCCGGCAGCCACCCCCACCTCAGCGCCGACTCCCCGCTCTCACCCGAGCAGATCGTCGACGTGATCCTCCACGGCACGCTCCGCCCCACCCCCGGCGGACACGGCCTCGACCTCCCCGAGGAGTCCTGATGCTCTTCCGCCTCCTGCGGACCCACCTGCGGCCCTACCGCCGCTGGCTCGTCGCGATCGGCCTGCTCCAGCTGGCCTCGACCGGCGCGATGCTCTACCTGCCGGCGCTCAACGCCGACATCCTCGACACGGGCGTCGTCCAGGGCGACACCGGCTACGTCGCCCGCGTCGGCCTCGTCATGCTCGTCGTCTGCCTCGGGCAGGTGGCCTGCCAGGTGACCGCCGTCTGGTTCTCGGCGCGCACGGCGATGTCGGTCGGCCGCGACCTTCGGGGCGCGCTCTTCGGCCGCATCACCCACTTCTCCGGCCGCGAGGTCGGGCAGTTCGGGGCGCCGTCGCTGATCACCCGCGTGACCAACGACGTGCAGCAGGTGCAGATGCTCACGCTGATGACCTGCAGCATCGCGGTCTCGGTGCCGATCATGATGTTCGGCGGCATCGCGATGGCGATGGTCACCGACCTCGGGCTGTCGTGGATCTTCGCGATCGTCGTGCCCGTCATGTTCCTCGCCGTCGGCATCGTCGTGCGCGGCATGGTGCCGAACTTCCGCAAGCAGCAGGGCCGGATCGACACGGTGAACCGGGTGCTGCGCGAGCAGGTCACCGGCATCCGGGTCGTGCGCGCCTTCGTGCGCGAGCCCGAGGAGACGGAGCGGTTCGCCGACGCGAACGCCCAGCTCACCGAGGTGTCGATCCGCGCCGGCCGGTGGCTCGCCACGCTGTTCCCGCTCGTGCTGCTCATCGTCAACACCGCGAGCGTCGCGGTCATCTGGTTCGGCGGCCACCAGGTCGACGCCGGCGAGCTGGGCGTCGGCCAGCTGACGGCCTTCATCAGCTATCTCATGCAGATCATGTTCTCGGTGATGATGGGCACGTTCATGCTGATGCAGATCCCGCGCGCCGCCGTCTGCGCCGACCGCATCGCCGAGGTGCTCGACACCGAGTCGAGCGTGCACCCGCCCGAGGTGCCCGTCGAGGCCCTCACCGAGCAGGCCCACCTCGCCTTCGAGGGCGTCGGGTTCACCCACCCGGGCGCCGAGCGGCCCGTGCTGCGCGACGTCACCTTCGAGGCCCACGCGGGCCAGACGGTGGCCGTGATCGGCTCCACGGGCTCGGGCAAGACCACGCTCGTCGACCTCGTGCCGCGCCTCATGGACGCCACGGCGGGCACCGTGCGGGTCGACGGCGTCGACGTGCGAGACCTCGACCCCGAGCTGCTCTGGTCGCGGATCGGGCTCGTGCCGCAGCGCGCGTTCCTCTTCGGCGGCACCATCGCGGAGAACCTGCGCCACGGCGCCCCCGACGCCGACGACGCCCAGCTGTGGGAGGCCCTCGAGGTCGCCCAGGCACGCGACTTCGTCGAGGGTCTGCCCGACGGTCTCGACGCCACCGTCGCGCAGGGCGGCACCAACTTCTCCGGGGGCCAGCGGCAGCGGCTCGCGATCGCGCGGGCGCTGGTGCGCAAGCCGGAGATCTACCTCTTCGACGACTCGTTCTCGGCGCTCGACCTCGCCACGGACGCCCGACTCCGGGCGGCGCTGGCGCCGTACACCACCGACTCCTGCGTGCTCGTCGTGGCGCAGCGCATCTCCACCATCCGGGCGGCCGACCTCATCCTCGTGCTCGAGGACGGTGCCGTCGTCGGCGCCGGCACGCACGAGGAGCTGGTCGAGTCGTGCCCGACGTACACCGAGATCGTGGCCTCCCAGCTGAGCGCCGACGAGGAGGCGGCATGAGCACCGACACCACGAAGGGCGCCGACACCACCAGGGCCGGCACCAAGGGCCAGGACCTCGCCGCCACCGAGCGCATCCAGGTGCCGCAGCGCGGGCCCGGTCCGGTCGGCATGGCCGGCACGGGCGAGAAGGCGATGACGTTCGTGCCGTCGGCGAAGCGCCTCGTCGGCCGCATGCGCCCGCAGCGCGTCAAGGCGACGCTGGTCGTGCTCCTGGCGATCGGCAGCGTCACGCTGATGTCGCTCGGGCCGTGGCTGCTCGGCCGTGCCACCGACCTCGTCTTCACCGGCTTCCTCTCCGAGCGCCTGGCGCCGGGCCAGACCCAGGACGAGGCCGTCGCGGCCCTGCGCGCGCAGGGCGACGGCACCCAGGCCGACGTCGTCGCCGGGCTGCGCGACCTCGTGCCCGGCCAGGGCGTCGACTTCGGCGCCGTGGGCCAGGCGCTGCTGATCGTGCTGGGCGTCTACGTCGCGGGCGCGCTGCTGTCGTGGCTGCAGGGCTTCCTGCTCAACGACGTCGTCCAGTCGACGGTGCGCGAGCTGCGGGCCGACGTGGAGAAGAAGATCCACGCGATGCCGCTGGCCACCTTCGACAAGGCGCCGCGCGGCGAGCTGCTCAGCCGCGTCACCAACGACATCGACAACGTCAGCCAGACGCTGCAGCAGACGATGAGCCAGCTGCTCACCTCGCTGCTGACGGTGGTCGGTATCCTCGCGATGATGCTGTGGATCTCGCCGCTGCTCGCCCTGGTGGCACTGATCGCCGTACCGATCTCGCTCGTGCTCACCCGCGCCGTCATGAAGCGCAGCCAGCCGCAGTTCGTCACGCAGTGGCGCCGCACGGGCACGCTCAACTCGCACGTCGAGGAGTCGATCTCGGGCCACGCGCTCGTCACCGTGATGGGGCGCCGCGAGGCGGTCATGGAGGAGTTCGAGGAGCAGAACGGCGAGCTGTACGACGCGTCGTTCCGCGCGCAGTTCGTCTCCGGGATGCTCATGCCGGTGATGATGCTGATCGGCAACATGTCGTACGTCGTCGTGGCCGTCGTCGGCGCGCTGCGGGTGACGTCGGGGTCGCTGACGATCGGCGACGTGCAGGCGTTCACGCAGTACTCACGCCAGTTCAACCAGCCGCTCACCACGGTGGCGTCGATGGCGAACCTGCTGCAGTCGGGCGTGGCCTCGGCCGAGCGGGTCTTCGAGCTGATCGACGCCGACGAGGAGGTCGACCCCGGGGTCGCCGCCCAGATGCGGCCCGTCGGCTCCGGGCAGGCCGCCCGCGGCCGCGGCGAGGTGGCCTTCGAGCACGTGTCGTTCTCGTACGACGTGGAGCGGCCCCTCATCGAGGACCTCTCGCTGGTGGCCCGGCCCGGCCAGACCGTCGCCATCGTCGGGCCGACCGGCGCCGGCAAGACGACGCTGGTCAACCTCGTGATGCGCTTCTACGAGCTCGACGGCGGTCGCATCACCCTCGACGGCGTCGACGTCACCGACCTGTCTCGCGCCGAGCTGCGGGGCCAGACGGGCATGGTGCTGCAGGACACCTGGCTCTTCGAGGGCACGATCCGCGACAACATCGCCTACGGGCGGCCCGGCGCGAGCGAGGAGGACCTCCGCGAGGCCGCGCGGGCGACGTACGTCGACCGGTTCGTCGGCTCGCTGCCCGACGGCTACGACACCCTCGTCACCGAGAACGGCGAGAACCTCAGCGCCGGCGAGCGCCAGCTGCTGACGATCGCGCGGGCGTTCCTCGCCGACCCGGCGCTGCTGATCCTCGACGAGGCGACCAGCTCGGTCGACACCCGCACCGAGCTGCTGCTGCAGAAGGCGATGGGCGCGCTGCGCGCCGACCGGACGTCGTTCGTCATCGCCCACCGCCTCTCCACCATCCGCGACGCGGACGTCATCCTCGTGATGGAGTCCGGCCGCATCGTCGAGCAGGGCACGCACGCCGAGCTGCTCGAGGCCGACGGGGCGTACGCCGCGCTCTACCGGTCGCAGTTCGCCGCCGCGGTGGGGTGAGGCGGGGCCTCCGGTTCGTCCGGGCTCCCGGGCGGCCCCGGCCACGAGATAGTCCCTGACGATGTGGTCGCTCGCCGACTGCCGGGACGACCACTTCGTCAGGGACTACCCACCGCCCACGGGGCTGCCCGGGTCTGACGGGCGTCGTACGACGCGTCCGCTCCTCAGAGCCGCTCGACGACCCAGTCGACGCAGGCCACGAGGGCGGCGACGTCGGCGGGGTCGACGGCGGGGAAGGTCGCGATGCGCAGCTGGTTGCGGCCGAGCTTGCGGTAGGGGTCCGTGTCGACGACGCCGTTGGCGCGCAGCACCTGCGCGACCACCGCGGCATCGACGGCGTGCTCGCCCTCGGTCGCGAAGTCGACCGTCGCCACGACCTGGGAGCGGGCGGCGGGGTCGACGACGTACGGCGTCGCGAACGGCGACGCCTCGGCCCAGTCGTAGACGGTCGAGGACGACGCGGCGGTGCGCGCCGCCATCCCGGGCAGGCCGCCGCCGGCGAGCATCCAGTCGAGCTGCTCGGCCATGAGGAACAGTGTGGCGATGGCGGGGGTGTTGAGGGTCTGGTTCTTCGCCGAGTTCTCGATGGCGGTCGTCAGGTCGAGGAAGGCGGGGATGAACCGTCCCGACGCCTTGACCTCCGCGGCCCGCTCCAGCGCGGCGGGCGACATCAGTGCGAACCACAGACCGCCGTCGGCGGCGAAGCCCTTCTGGGGCGCGAAGTAGTAGACGTCGGTCTCGGCGACGTCGACGAGCGCGCCGCCGGCGGCCGAGGTGCCGTCGACCACCACGAGGGCGTCCTCGGCGATCCCGGCGGGCCGCAGCACGGGCGCCATCACGCCGGTGGACGTCTCGTTGTGGGGCCAGGCGTAGGTGTCGACGCCGTCGACCGCGTAGGGCGTCGCCAGGGTGCCGGGCGCGCCCGTCACGACGACGGGGTCGGCGAGCCAGGGGGCGTCGACGGCGGCCTGCGCGAACTTGCCGCCGAACTCGCCGAACGACACGTGCTGGCTGCGCTCCCGGACGAGACCGAAGGTCGCGACGTCCCAGAACGCCGTCGACCCGCCGAGCCCGAGCACGACCTGGTAGCCGTCGGGCAGCGAGAAGAGCCGGGCCAGCCGGTCCTGCACCCGGGCGACCAGGTTCTTGACCGGGGCCTGGCGGTGCGACGTACCCATCAGCGAGCGGCCCGACGCGGCCAGGGCGGCGAGCGCCGCGTCGGAGACCTTGGAGGGGCCGGACCCGAAACGTCCGTCGGCGGGCAGCAGGTCGGCGGGAATCCGGAGGTCGCTCGTCACCGCTCTAGTGTGTCACCGGCGTCGGGGCGGCACGGAGCGGAGGACACCTGGTGAGCACGGCACGGCACGGCGAGCAGGGGCTGCGGATCGAGCGCGTCGGCTACGGCCACGCCGACGCCGCACGGCTGATCGGCGAGGTGCAGGCGGAGTACACGGTGCTCTACGGCAGCCCCGACGAGACCCCGCTCGACCCGACGATGTTCGACCCGCCGACCGGCAGCTTCTACGTCGGGTACGCCGACGGGCACGCCGCCGCGACCGGGGCCTGGCGGGCGCGACCGGACGTCGGGGCCCTCGGGCTGCGGCGCGCGGCCGAGATCAAGCGGATGTACGTCGCGACGCCGTACCGCGGGCGGGGACTGGGCCGCGTGATGCTCCTGCACCTGGAGGCCGAGGCGGCCGCGGCGGGGTACGACGGGCTCGTGCTCGAGTCGGGCCTCAAGCAGCCGGCGGCGATCCGTCTCTACGAGCGCGAGGGCTACGTGCCCGTGCCGGGCTACGGGCTCTACCGCGACGAGCCGGAGTCGGTCTACCTCGGCAAGCCGTTCACCGCGCCCGGCCCTGGAACCGCCGCCCCGACCGGGCGATGATCGACGCGTGCTGCTCCCCGCGAAGGTCGCCCGTGGTGTCGCCGACGGCTCGATCACCCTCGCGTTCCGCCGGTGGACCCGCCCCGACGTCCGGGTCGGCTCCGAGTTCCGCACCGTCGCCGGCGTCGTGCGGGTGACCGCCGTCGAGCCGGTCGACGAGCACGCCATCCCCCTCGCCGACGCCCGGGCGGCGGGCTTCCCCGACGCCGACGCGCTCCGGTCGCGCCTGCGACCGGCCGACGCGGCGGCCGAGCAGGCGACGTACCGCGTGACGCTCGCGTGGGCGGGGGAGGACCCCCGCATCGCCCTGCGCAACGCCACCGACCTCACGCCCGACGACGTCGCCGACCTCGACCGACGCCTCGAGCGGCTCGACCGCGCCAGCAGCCACGGACCGTGGACCATGGCCACCCTCGCCCTCATCGGCCGCCGCCCCCACGTGCGCGCGCCCGACCTCGCGGCCGAGATGGGCCGCGAGCGCGACCCCTTCAAGATCGACGTGCGCAAGCTGAAGAACCTGGGCCTCACCGAGAGCTTCGACGTGGGGTACGACGTCTCGCCGCGCGGCCGCGCCTACCTGGCCGCGACGCGTCGTACGACGCCCTGACCGACACTCGACCGAGGCCCTGACCGATGCCCCGGGCATCGCTAGGGTCGACCGCATGGGTCTCTTCGGGAACGGCCAGGCCAGGCAGGTCGAGCAGCTGCAGCGACGGGTGCGCGAGCTGGAGGGCCTCGTCGACGAGCTGTCGCGGCGCCTCGGCGTCGATCCGGCGGTCGTCCAGGCGGAGGCCGGGATGGTCGACGGGGTGAAGGTCTCGGCCGAGGTCCGGGCCCTCGCGGCCAAGGACCGCAAGATCGAGGCGATCAAGCTGCTGCGGGCGGAGTCGGGCCTCGGCCTCGCCGACGCGAAGCGGGTCGTCGACCAGCTCTGAGGAACCGCGGGGTGCAGCGCCTGCGGTTCGTGCTGGACGCCCGACCTCGAGGTGGCCGATCTTCTATCCTTCCTCCACGGCGGAACGGTAGCCGTCGACTTCGAGGGGGCAGCGATGACACGACACGACGATCGACGGGGCAGGGGTGCCCTCATCGCAGCAGGCGCCGCCATCGCCACGAGCGCCAGTCTGCTGCCCGGTGTCCCGCCCGCCGCAGCGAGCGCGCCCGCAGCCCCGGCGACCCAGCTGTCCGCGGCGTTCGGCAGGATCGACGAGGTCGGCTTCCGCGACGGCGTGAGCACCTACCTCGACGTCAGCGGAGCGGTGCCGACCGAGCAGGGTGGCGCTCCGGTGCAGGCGTTCGTGGCCCCCGTCGGCCTCGCCGACGCGCTCGCCGCCCCCGCCCACCGGCTCCCGACGCCGGCGTTCGACGAGCGGTCGGGGTTCCACGTGCCCTCGTGCGCCTACACCGACCCCCAGCGCGACTACTCCGTGTACGTCGTCCAGCCTGCGAGTCCGGGGGTGGAGGGGTCCCAGGTCGAGCTGTCGCTGCCCGAGGTCGACACCTCCCTCCTGACCGCACCCGAGGCGCCGCGACTCGCGCTGAACGCCCCCACGCGGTGGCCGTACATGGAAGGGGCCGGTCGCGCCCAGTTCCCCTTCGTCGCGTTGAACGTCGTCGCCGAG
>NZ_AUFN01000017.1 GCF_000426525.1 Nocardioides alkalitolerans DSM 16699 | reverse complement strand
GCCGCTCGTGTACCCCGAAGGGCCTTACCGCTCGACTTGCATGTGTTAAGCACGCCGCCAGCGTTCGTCCTGAGCCAGGATCAAACTCTCCATCGAAAACAACACCCACCCAGCACCAAAGCACTGGGCAAGCATCAACAATAAGAGCCAAAATCCCAGACAGAAACAAACCCCGACAATTGCTAGAATCATCGAGAATCATCTCTACCAAAGAAACATCAAAACCCGCCTCACAACCACCCACACCCAAAGGCATGAGCCGCTGATCAACAAGTCCCGACGAGGCAAAAACAAAACAAACTAATTCGTCGACTTATATGACACACTGTTGAGTTCTCAAGAATCACACGCGCACCGCTTAACCGCATCCCTGCGGCCCCTCGGGGCTTGTGGGTGAAACATTACCGGATGATTTCCCAGATGCAAACTCGGGGGTTTTCGTCCGATTCACCGCGCGCTCATTACCCTCGCATTTTCGGTCGCTGTCCGCACGCGGCGCAGCAACCTCGAATTGAGGTTCTGATTGTGTGGTGGTCGCCCTGGCCGGGAGCCCGACCTCTCGGTCTTGCTCCCCGTCGCTGCGGGGCAACGAGGAAGAACATTACGCACGTGTTGCCACTTGGTCAAACCTCCACCGCGTGACCCCGGCCACAGCGCGTTGACGACCCCTCCTCGGACGCAAACCGGCCCGCAACCACGCGGTTTCCGGTGGTTGCGGGCCGGCCGTGCCAGGTGTCGCGCAGGCGATCGAGCTCAGACGAGCTCGACGCCGGCGAGGTTCTTCTTGCCCCGGCGGAGCACGAGCCACGACCCCCCGACGACGTCGCCGGGTCCCGGCACGAGCTCGGGATCGGTGACCCGCTCGTTGTTGAGGTAGGCGCCCCCCTCCCCGATGGTGCGACGCGCCTCACCCTTGCTCTTCGCCAGACCGGCCAGCACGAACAGGTCGACGATGCCTGCCCGCTCTCCCGCTGCCGGCGAGGTGACCGCACCCGCCTCCCGCAGGGCGGCGGCGAGCGTCGTACCGGGAAGAGCGCTCAGGTCGCCGCCCCCGAAGAGTGCGGCGGAGGCGTCCTCGATGCGGCGGGTCTCCTCCTCCCCGTGCACGAGCGCCGTCACGTGGGCGGCCAGGGCCTTCTGCCCCAGCCGGAGGAAGGGCTTCTCGGCGCTCTGCGCCTCGAGCGACTCGATCTCGTCGCGTGAGAGGAAGGTGAAGACGCGCAGCAGCTCCCCCACCTTGGCGTCCTCGACGTTGAGCCAGAACTGGTAGAAGGCGTACGGCGAGAGCATCTCGGGGTCGAGCCAGAGGGCTCCCCCCTCGCTCTTGCCGTACTTCGTGCCGTCGGCCTTGGTGATGAGGGGCGTCGCGAAGGCGTGGGCGTGGCCGCCGTCGGCGCGCCGTACGAGCTCGGCGCCGCTCGTCAGGTTGCCCCACTGGTCGGAGCCGCCGAACTGCAGCGTGATGCCGTGGTCGCGGTAGAGGTTGAGGTAGTCCATCGACTGCAGCAGCACGTAGCTGAACTCCGTGTAGCTGATGCCCGACTCGAGCCGGCGCTTCACGGTGTCGCGGGCGAGCATCCGGTTGACCGGGAAGTGCTTGCCGATGTCGCGCAGGAAGTCGATGGTCGACAGCGACGCCGTCCAGTCGTAGTTGTTCACCATCGTCGCCGCGTTGTCCCCCTCGAACGAGAGGAAAGGCTCGAGCTGCGCGCGCAGGCGGTCGACCCACTCCTTGACGGTGTCGAGGGTGTTGAGGGTGCGCTCCCCCGAGTCCCGTGGATCGCCGATCAGGCCGGTGGCGCCGCCGACCAGCAGGTACGGCGTGTGCCCCGCCTCCTGGAGGCGACGGGCGGTCAGGATCTGGACGAGGTTGCCCATGTGCAGGCTGGGCGCGGTCGGGTCGAAGCCCACGTAGTAGCGAACGCTGCCCTGACCGAGGTGCTCGTAGAGGGCATCCCGATCGGTCGAGTGCGCGACGAGGCCGCGCCACTCCAGATCGTCGAGGACGTTCGCGTGCGTGGACAACTGACTGCCTTTCGGTCGTACGGCGGCCTCCCTGGCCGACGGAGGGGCCTTCCGGCCCGCCGTCAGTCTGCCGCATCGCCGTCGGCGCACGTCGGGAGCGGGCGGGGCCCCCGCCGTACGGGCAGACTGGTCGCCGATCCAGCACCCGCCCGACGGGACCGCCGAACACCCAGGGGAGCCACCGATGGAGCTCGACACCGCCCAGACCGACCGCGCCGCCGGCGTCCTGCTCGCCACGGCCGCCGGGGACGCCCTCGGGGTGCCCTACGAGTTCGCCACCGCGCCCGGGCCGGGCGAGCTCGCGGAGATGACGGGCGGCGGGCTGGGCGACTTCGCACCGGGCGAGTGGAGCGACGACACCTCGATGGCGACCGCGATCGCCCTGGTGGCCGCCACGGGCGCGGACCTGACGACCGCGGCGGCGCTCGACGCGATCGCCGAGAACTTCCTCGCCTGGTACGACGCGGGACCGGCCGACATCGGCATCCAGACGAGCAGCGTGCTCGGCGTGACGCGCGGTCGGCTCGACGCCGGCGAGTCCGGTGCCGGGCGGGTCATGCGGGAGGCGGCCGCCGCGCACGCGGCCGCCCACGACCGGTCGGCGGGCAACGGTGCCCTCATGCGGACGGCTCCGGTGGCCCTCGCCCACCTCGACGACCGGGAGCACCTGGCCCGGGCGGCGCGGCTGGTCGCGGAGCTCACCCACGCCGATCCCCTCGGGGGCGACTCGTGCGTGCTGTGGTGCGAGGCGATCCGGGTCGCGGTGCTCGAGGCGCGCGTCGACGTCGCCGCCGGGCTGGACCTGCTGCCGGACGAGCGCCGTACGCAGTGGGCGGAGTGGGTCGGGGACGCGCTCGACCCCGGGCGCTCTGCCGGCGGTCCGGTCCCCGGGGCCCGGTTCACGCCCAACGGCTTCACCGTGACGGCACTGCAGGCGGCGACCGCTGCGGTGGTCGGCACCCCGACCCCCGACGGGCCGTCGCCCGAGGGGCACCTCCAGGCGGCGCTGCACAACGCCGTACGCATCGGCAACGACACCGACACGGTGGCGGCGATCGCGGGCGGGCTGCTCGGTGCCCGCTGGGGAGCCCGCGCCGTGCCCGACGAGTGGCGACGGGCGGTGCACGGCTGGCCGGGACGCACCGGGGACGACCTCGTGACGCTGGCGGTCACGACCGTGAGGGGCGGCGCGGGGGACGTCGGCTGAGGGTGACGTGGGTCGCACGGCCGACAACTGGTTGCACCTAGCAACGATGTGTATCTTGCACACGTGCCCTCCGACCTCTCCGTGACGCCCGCCAAGAGCGCGAACCCGCTGGCCGCCGTCATCGTCCTCTGCTTCGGCGGCCTCGCCGCCGCCCTCACGCAGACCCTCGTCATCCCGATCCAGTCCGAGCTGCCCCGCCTGCTGAGCACCAGCCCGTCGAACGCCGCCTGGGTCGTGACGGTGACGCTGCTCGCCGGGGCCGTCGCGATGCCGGTGGCCGGGCGCATCGCCGACCTCGTCGGGAAGCAGCGGGTGCTGGTGGTGAGCACCGGGATCCTGCTCGTAGGATCCGTCGTCTGCGCGCTCTCCGACTCGCTCGTGCCGATGCTCGCGGGCCGCGCCCTGCAGGGCCTCGCGATGGGCTTCATCCCCGTCGGCATCTCGCTCATGCGTGAGGTGACGCCCCCGCACCTGACGGCGACGGCCACGGCCGCCATGAGCGCCACCATGGGCGTCGGCGGCGCGATCGGCCTGCCGCTCTCGGCCTGGATCGTCCAGGTCGGCAACTGGCACGCGCTCTTCTGGATGGCGAGCGGGCTCGCCGCGGTGATCCTCGTGCTCACGATCGTGACCGTGCCGCACGTGCACGACGCGGACCGCGGTGGCCGGCTCGACCTCGGCGGCGCGCTCGGCCTCGCCGTCGGCCTCGTGTCGCTGCTCGTCGGCATCTCGAAGGCGACCGCCTGGGGCTGGGGTGACGCCCGGACGCTCGGCGCCATCGGTGGCGGCATCGTCGTCCTGCTGGCGTGGGGCGCCTACGAGCTGCGGCAGACCGACCCCCTGGTCGACCTCCGGACGAGCGCCTCGCGCCCCATCCTGATGACCAACCTGGCCGCGGTCGCGATCGGCTTCGGCATGATGGCGCAGTCGATCGTCGTCCCCCAGCTGCTGCAGCTGCCCGAGATGACGGGCTACGGCCTCGGCCAGAGCATCCTCGCGGCCGGGCTCTGGATGGCTCCTGCGGGCCTGATGATGATGGTGTTCGCCCCCATCTCCAGCAAGCTCCTGACCAGCGTGGGCGCCAAGAAGACGCTGATGGCGGGCGCGGTCGTGCTCGGCGTCGGCTACCTCGTCGCGCTCTTCCTCATGGACGCGCCCTGGCAGCTGCTGCTCGCCTCCTGCATCTCGTCGGCGGGCGTCGGCATCGGGTACGCGGCGATGCCCACCCTCATCCTCGACGCCGCTCCCCCGCGCGAGGCAGCGTCGGCGGTCGGCCTCAACGCGCTCATGCGCTCGGTCGGCACGACGGTGGCCGCCGCCGTGATGGGCACCATCCTCAGCAGCCGCACCGAGCTGCTCGGCGGTGTGGAGATCCCCGCCCGCAGCGCGTTCGAGCTGTGCTTCGCCGCCGGGGCGATCGCCGCCTTCATCGGTGTCGCCATCGCGGTCTTCATCCCACGGCGCGACGACGCCGGAGTGGCGCCGACGGCGTCCGTGGCGTCCGGCGCAGCGGCTCCGGCGGAGGTCGAGGCGGCCCAGGCCTGAGCTCCACTCCTCCACGACCGACGGGTCGTCGGCTTCTCCGGGGGCCGGCGGCCCGTCGTCGTACGAGCCCGGCCGTCGTGGGGTCCAGCGGTCAGTCGGTGACGCGCGCCTCGTCGTGGGCGCGGTCGAGCGCGTCGTTGAAGAGCCTCAGCGTGTCGGCGAGCTCAGCGGTGGGCTCGTGGCCGAGCTCGGCGACGGCGCGGCGCCAGACCACGGCCCGCAGCTCGACGTCGTGGCGGTAGGCCGCGACGCCGTCCGGGGTCGCCGCGACCG
Source organism: Nocardioides alkalitolerans DSM 16699 (assembly GCF_000426525.1). Classification (GTDB taxonomy): domain Bacteria; phylum Actinomycetota; class Actinomycetes; order Propionibacteriales; family Nocardioidaceae; genus Nocardioides; species Nocardioides alkalitolerans. The sequence goes on along the minus strand of NZ_AUFN01000017.1, from coordinate 125,607 downwards.
GACGACCGCCGGGACCCGGCTCGGTGTCGCGGTGCACGAGGCCCCGTCGCTCGGCCGCCGACACCTGGCGGCTGACCGTGGACCGCTCGAGCAGGAGGTCGTCGGTCAGCTCCGCGAGCGTGCGGGGACCCATCTCCACGAGCCGCCACAGGATGCGGAACGCCGACTGGTCGAGCACCGAGCCGGCGTACGACGCGGAGCGCCGCGACGCGATCCGCATGACCTCGCTGCCGAGCGCGGCGAGGGCGGCGTCGAGGTCGCCGGGCTGGTCGGCGGGCTGGTCGGCGTCGGGGGACATGGCGCTCCGGGGGTCGGGAGGAGGTCGGAGAACGACTCTACTGAGCGGGCGCGGTGTCCCGTGCCAGGGTGAGTCCGTCCGCGGGGTCCGCGGCCGGACGAGGGAGGCAGATCGTGCAGGAACGGTTCCTGGAGCTCGCGAGCAGCGAGGTCCCACCCGGCGAGGGCCGCCAGATCGGCACCGTGGGCCATCCGTACGTCGTCGAGGTGAGCGTGTCGGGCCCGCGGGCGTACGTCGCCTTGTCGACAGGCAGCGGACACTTCGGCGCTGGCGGGGTCTACCCGGTCGACTACGTGCTCGAGCCGAGCGGCGAGCTGGAGGAGCGCTGGCGCGCGCACTTCGAGTCGGCCGGCGCGGTGTGGCTCGTGCCGTACCTGCGGGACCTCGCCGCGAGCGGGACCGTCAGCGAGGAGACGCTCGTCGAGGAGCACCTCCGCCGCCACGGCGTCGTACCTCGGAGCCATGCGCTGCCGGTCGCGCCCGACGTCTCTGCGGACGAGTGGCGGGCGCGACGGCGCGCGCGGGAGGAGGCGACGGCGGCGATGTTCGACGCTCCCCGCCCGGCGACCGATGCGTGAGAGCGGCCTCATGAACGACTCACAGGTGTCTCACGACTGAACGGCAGGTTCTTCCTCACGACGCGGCACCCGCTGCGTCACGAACGAGGAGCAGCCGATGATGAACGTCCCGGGACGGGTGCTGATCGCCCCCAGTGGTTTCAAGGAGAGCCTGTCGGCCGAGCAGGTCGCCGACGCCATCGCTGCGGGGGTACGGCGGGCGCTGCCCGGCGTGGTCGTCGACCGCGTGCCGGTGGTCGACGGAGGCGAGGGCTCGGCCAGCACCCTCGCCGCCGCCACGGGCGGACGCCTCGTCTCGCGGCGCGTCACCGGCCCCGTCGGGGAGCCCGTCACGGCACACCTCGCCCTGCTCGGAGGCGAGGCGGACGGCACCGCGGTCGTCGAGATGGCGCAGGCGGCCGGGCTGCGGCTCGTGCCGAAGGACCAGCGCGAACCCGGCGCCACGACCACGCGGGGTGTCGGCGAGCTCATCCTCGCGGCGCTCGACGAGGGCGCCCGGCGGATCCTCGTCGGGTGCGGCGACTCCGGCACGTGCGACGGCGGTGCCGGCGCGCTCCAGGCCCTCGGCGCGCGGGTCCTCGACGTCGACGGCCAGGAGGTGGGCGCCGGCGGCACGGCCCTCGGCGCCGTGGCCTCCCTCGACCTGACCGGGCTCGACCCGCGCCTCGCCGACGTCGACCTGCTCGTGGCGTGCAACCCCCACAACGTGCTCACCGGCCCCCGGGGCGTCGCCCGGGTCTTCGGGCCGCAGAAGGGTGCGAGCCCCGCGCAGGTCGAGCAGCTCGAGGCCGCGCTCGTGCGCTGGGCCGAGGTCCTGCGGCGCGACGGCGCGCAGCCGACGGCGTCCGACTTCGCCACCGCCCCCTGCACCGGGGCCTCGGGCGGGCTCGGCGCGGGTCTCGCCGCCGCGCTCGGCGCGCGGCTGCTCCCCCGCTTCGAGGTGATGCTCGACCACGTCGACCTCGACGGGCTGATCTCGTCGGCCGACCTCGTCATCACCGCGGAGGGCGCCGTCGACGAGCAGACCCCCCACGGCAAGGTGCCGGCCGAGGTCGCGCGCCGCGGCAAGGCGCAGGGCAAGCCGGTCTTCGCGCTGGCCGGCACCATCGGTCGCCGGGCCCACCACGTCCACGACATCGGCATCGACGCCGTGGCCTCGATCGTCCCGCTCCCGCTCAGCCTCGAGGAGTCGATCGCCCGCTGCCCGGAGCTGCTCACCGAGGCGGCCGAGCGCGCGCTGCGCCTCGTGCTCATCGGCTGCCAGATGGGAGGCCGCCCGGCGGGCGTCGTACGCGGTGGCGCGAGGAGCGCGGCGTGAGCGCCGACGTCGACACCCGCCCGCTGCCGGCCGCTGCGGGGCCGGCCGCGGACGGAGGCGGCGGGTCGGCGGACGGTCGCGGGGGCACGGGCGTGCGGGTCTCAGGCCGTACGACCTGGGCGGTCTCGCTGATCGTGACCGTCGGCGCGCTCGTGACGATGCCCGACGGGTTGTCGTTCGACGCCCGTTGCGCGCTCTTCGCCTTCGGTGCGGCCACGGTGCTGTGGACGCTGACCCGCCTCGAGGTGGGGTACGTCGCGCTGGTCGCCGGCGTCGTCGCCACGGTTCCCGCCGGCGGGCAGGACGCCTTGTTCGCGTCGCTGGGCAGCGACGTGGTCTGGCTCGTCATCGGGGCGTTCGTGGTCGGCGGAGCGCTCGCTCGCTCCGGGCTCGCGCACCGGATGGCGCGGGTGGCGGTCGGACGGGCCCGCACCGTCGGCGGCGCGATGTGGCTGCTGACCCTGGCCGTGGTGCCCCTCTCCCTGCTCGTGCCGTCGACGTCGGGCCGGGCCGCCGTGCTGCTGCCGGTGCACGCCACGCTGAGCGAGCAGCTCGACGCCGGCACCGGCGAGCGCCGGGTCACCCGGGCACTGGCCCTGCTGGTGCCGAGCGTCGTGCTCGTCTCGACGGTCTGCACCCTGGTCGGCGCCACCTCGCACCTGGTCGCCGTCGACCTGCTGCGGCGCTCGACCGGCGAGACGATCTCGTACGCGCAGTGGCTGCTGTGGGGCGCACCCTTCGGGCTGGTCGCCAGCGTCCTGGTGTGCGCAGCGGTGCAGCTGATGTTCCTGCGCCGGCCGGAGCGGCGGCGGCCGGTCTCCCTCCCCCGGGGCGAGCACGCGCCCTTCTCCCGGGCCGAGAGGGTCGCCGGCGGCGTGCTCCTCGCTGCGCTCGCCGGGTGGCTCACCGAGCCGTGGCACGGGCTCGAGATCGCGACCGTCACGCTGCTCGCGGCGCTGGCGCTGTGCGCACCGCAGGTGGGCGTCCTGACCTGGCGCCAGGGCGTGGGCGAGGTCAAGTGGTCGCTCGTGCTGTTCGTCGCCGGGGCGATGGCGCTCGGCGGGGCGCTCGTCGACTCGGGCGCGGGCGAGTGGATCGTCGGCGGTCTCTTCGCGCTGAGCGGGATCGCCGGGTTGACTTCCCCGGTGGCGCTCGTCGTGGCGATCGCGGTGCTGGCGGCGACGGCCCACTTCTACGTCACGTCGCACACGGTGCGGGCGGTGGCGCTGGTGCCGCCGTTCCTCTTCCTCGCCGCCAGCCTCGACCTGAACGCCGTCGCGGTGGTGTTCATCGCGAGCGTCGGCATCGACTACTGCCTCACGCTGCCGGTCAGCTCGAAGGCGCTGCTCGTCTTCACCGACACGGACGGCGACGGCGGCGGGTTCGACGCGCGGGACCTGCTGAAGCTGTCGGCGGTGATGCTCCCGGCGTACGTCGCCCTGATGGTCGTGACCTACGAGGTGTGGTGGAGCCGGACGGGGTTGGCGCTGTGAGGCCCCCGCTGCTCGAACGCCACCGGCCCCGGCACCTCCCGTGAGGGAGGAACCGGGGCCGGGGCGTCGTACGGCGTGACGCGTCAGCGTCGGGCGCTGACGGCGGCGCGGCTCAGCTGCAGCCGCTGGTGCTGCCGCAGCCCTCGCACACGTAGCAGCTGCCGGCGGGGCGCATCTTCGTGCCGCAGGTGAAGCAGAGCGGGCTGTCGACCGCCGTGCCCGTGATCTTCTCGAGGAGCTCCGCGGAGGTGTGGGCCTCCTGGGGCGCCGGCTTCTCGCCGGCGGACTCGATCTTGACCTCGGCCGGGACCTCGGGCTTGAGCTCGATCGCCGGGGCGTCGAGCAGCTCGGAGGCCGAACCCGTCTCCTCGACCGGCTCGTAGGAGCCCGTCTCGAGGTGGCGCTGGCGCTCCTCGGCCGAGTAGATGCCGAGGCCGGCACGCTCGTCGAAGGGCAGGTAGTCCAGCGCCAGGCGGCGGAAGATGTAGTCCATGATCGACTGGCTCATCCGGACGTCCGGGTCGTCGGTCAGACCGGCCGGCTCGAACCGCAGGTTGGTGAACTTCGAGACGTAGGTCTCGAGGGGCACGCCGTACTGCAGGCCGATCGACACGGCGATCGAGAACGCGTCCATGACGCCGGCCAGGGTCGAGCCCTGCTTGCCGAGCTTGAGGAAGACCTCGCCCAGCTCGCCGTCGTCGTGAGCACCCGAGGTCATGTAGCCCTCGGCGCCGCCGACCGTGAAGGACGTCGTGCGCGAGGTGCGGGACTTCGGGAGACGCTTGCGGGTCGGCGCGTAGACGACCTTCTCGACGACCTTCTCCACGACCTGGGCAGCAGCGTCGGCCGCGTCCGCGGCGTCCTTCTTGGCCTTGCCGCCGCCGTCGGAGAGGGGCTGGCCGACCTTGCAGTTGTCGCGGTAGATCGCCGTGGCCTTGAGGCCCAGCTTCCACGACTGCAGGTAGACGTCCTCGATCTCCTCGACCGAGGCGCTCTCGGGCAGGTTGACCGTCTTGCTGATCGCACCGGAGAGGAACGGCTGCGCGGCGGCCATCATGCGCACGTGGCCCATGGGCTTGAGCGAGCGCGCACCCATCGCGGTGTCGAAGATCTCGTAGTGCTCCTGGCGGAGGCCGGGCGCGTCGATGACGTGACCGTTCTCGCCGATGAACGCGACGATGGCCTCGACCTGCTCGGGCTGGTAGCCGAGCTTCTTGAGCGCACGCGGGATCGTCTGGTTGACGATCTGCATGGAGCCGCCACCGACGAGCTTCTTGAACTTCACGAGCGAGAAGTCGGGCTCGATGCCGGTGGTGTCGCAGTCCATCATGAAGCCGATGGTGCCGGTCGGCGCGAGCACGGAGGCCTGCGCGTTGCGGTAGCCGTTGACCTTGCCCAGCTCGACGACGTCGGCCCAGGCCTTCGTCGCGAGGCGGTGGACCGCGGTGTCGTTCGTGTGCATGGTGCGCACGACGTCGTTGGCCGCCTGGTGCTTGCGCATGACCCGCTGGTGCGCGTCGGCGTTGCGGGCGTAGCCGGCGTACGGGCCGACGATGCCGGCGAGCTCGGCCGAGCGCTTGTAGGACGTGCCCGTCATGAGCGACGTGATCGTCGCGGCCATGGCACGGCCGCCGTCGGAGTCGTAGCCGAGGCCCATGGCCATCAGCAGCGCGCCGAGGTTGGCGTAGCCGATGCCCAGCTGGCGGTAGTCGCGGGTCGTCTTGCCGATGGGCTCCGTCGGGAAGTCGGCGAAGCAGATGGAGATGTCCATCGCCGTGATGATGACCTCGACGGCCTTCGCGAAGAGCTCGGCGTCGAAGGTGTCGTCGTCCTTCAGGAACTTCATCAGGTTGAGCGACGCGAGGTTGCACGACGAGTTGTCGAGGCTCATGTACTCCGAGCACGGGTTGGACGCGGTGATGCGGCCCGTCTCGGGGTTGGTGTGCCAGTCGTTGATCGTGTCGTCGTACTGCAGACCGGGGTCGGCGCAGGCCCACGCGGCCTCGGAGATCTTGCGGAACAGGTCGCGGGCGTCGACGGTCTCGATGACCTCGCCCGTCTGGCGGGAGCGGAGGCCGAACTCGGACCCGTCCTCGACGGCGCGCATGAACTCGTCGCTGACGCGCACGGAGTTGTTGGCGTTCTGGTACTGCACCGAGGTGATGTCGTTGCCGCCGAGGTCCATGTCGAAGCCGGCGTCACGCAGGGCGCGGATCTTGTCCTCCTCCCGCGCCTTCGTCATCACGAACTCCTCGATGTCCGGGTGGTCGACGTCGAGGACGACCATCTTCGCCGCCCGACGCGTGGCGCCGCCCGACTTGATGGTGCCCGCGGACGCGTCGGCGCCGCGCATGAAGGAGACGGGGCCGCTCGCCGTACCGCCGGAGGACAGCAGCTCCTTGGAGGAGCGGATGCGGGAGAGGTTGAGGCCGGCGCCGGAGCCGCCCTTGAAGATGAACCCCTCCTCCTTGTACCAGTTCAGGATCGAGTCCATCGAGTCGTCGACCGAGAGGATGAAGCACGCCGAGACCTGCTGCGGCGAGGCCGTGCCGACGTTGAACCAGACCGGGGAGTTGAACGAGAAGTACTGGTGGACCAGCAGCCAGGTGAGCTCGTGCTCGAAGACCTCGGCGTCGGCGGGCGTCGTGAAGTAGCCGTGGTCGATGCCGGCCTTGGTGTAGGTCTTCACGACCCGGTCGATGAGCTGCTTGAGGCTCCACTCGCGCACGTCGGTGCCGACCGCGCCACGGAAGTACTTCGTGGTGACGATGGTGGAGGCGTTGGCGGACCAGAAGTCGGGGTACTCGACACCGCGCTGCTCGAAGACGGTCGCCCCGGTCTTCCAGTTCGTCTGCACGACGTCCCGGCGCTCCCAGGTGATCTCGTCGTAGGGGTGCACACCGTCGGTGCTGAACACCCGCTCGATGGTGAGGCCGGCGCTCTTGCCCGTCGTGGGCTCGCCTGCGGCTCCCGTTGCTCCGGGGCCGCTCACCGTCTCCGTCATGGAATCTCCTGCTCGTCTGGTCGGCTTTGAACTGCTGTGCGTACGTCGTGCGGTCGCCGCCGATCGGTGGGCCCGAGGGTGCTCGGGGCCCGTCTGTAGAACCGTTCGGGGGTGGCGACTGTTCCGCGGGCTCGGGCCCGTGGAGGGGTCTGGTGCGGGGTGGATCGGGGACGCGCAGAGGAAGAGGTGGTGCGCCCGGCACGTCGCTTCCCCACGACGTGCCGGGCGGTCTGGGTCAGCCGGAAGTGGCTGAGGCAGGCTCCCCGACATGCTGCCGGTCGCCACTGACAGTGGAGTCAGGGTCGGCCTCGACAGCCGCCGCAGCCTCACGGTCGAGTCGCAGGAGCGCGATCTCGGCCTCGAAGTCGGCGGCGGACTCGAAGGAGCGGTAGACGCTCGCGAAGCGGAGGTAGGCCACCTCGTCGAGCGCACGCAGCGGACCGAGGATCGCGAGGCCGATCTGGTGGGCCTGGATCTCGGCGGAACCGGAGGCGCGGAGCGCGTCCTCCACCTGCTGGCCGAGGCAGGCGAGCTCGTCGGCGCTCACCGGACGGCCCTTGCAGGCCTTCCGGACGCCGGAGATCGCCTTCTCGCGGTTGAACGGCTCGCTGGCGCCGGAGCGCTTGAGCACGGTGAGCTGCATCTGCTCCACCGTCGTGAACCGCTGCTCGCAGGCCAGGCAGGCCCGGCGGCGACGGATCGCGCCACCATCCTCCGCGACCCGGGAGTCGAGGACCTTGGTGTCGCTGTTCCGACAGAACGGGCAGTGCACGGCAGGCTCCTCTCGACGAGTCCGGGTGTGGATGAACGGTGTGGATCTGTGGACAGGCCGAGGGTTTCTGTGACTATCCCGGCCCGACCTGTGGAACTAGATGTGGATAACTACATCCGTGTAACTACTAGATGTGGGGGTAACCGTACGCCCGGTTCCAGATGCGTGCAAGCGAGTCGGGAGAACCCGTCGATCGGATCCGTCACCACCGGCGAACGTGCAGGTCAGGGCCTCGCCGGACCGCCCGGTCGGCGTGTCGCGCCGGCTCGTCCTCCAGGCGGGTGGTGCCCGGTGGCGACCTCGCACGACCTCGTCCAAGGCCGTGCGGACCTCAGGGTCCGTCGGCAAGAATGGCGACGTGGCGGGCAAGCGAGCAGGGGTACGGCGGGAGACCCAAGCCGAGGGTGGGCACCCGCGCCGCACGCTCGCCGGGTTCGCCCTGGCCATCACCGTGACCATCGTCGCGTGGGGCTACCTCGTCTGGGTCGCGATCGACTTCGGCTCATCGGCGCGGGCCGGGGAGACCGCCGCCTGGTGGTTCCTGGGTCTCGCGTCCCTCGGGGCGATCGCCTGCCTCTTCATCGGGCTCCTGCTGGGCGCAGCCGCGCTGCGGAGCATCGGCGCGACCGCTCCCCCCGCCGATCCCGAGGCCCCGCCGCGGCCGCCGGGCGGACGGCGCGCCGCCCGCTGAGGTTCTCCACAGGTCGACGATCGGCACTGGCCGCGTCGGCGAACCCGGATTAGATTCGTAGGCACGCCGACGCTCCAGGCCGCGTCGACCGACGGTTCTCTCGGGAGGAACCCGTGCGCCTACGCCTCGCGCTCGCCGGCATCGCCGCCGGCACGACACTGCTCGCCGGATGCACCGGCGACGACGCCTCAGCCGATCCGAGCCCGGACGAGACGTCCTCCAGCTCCGAGCCCGCCGAGGAGACCACCGAACCGGACGTCGACGCACCCGAGCTGCCGGAGGCGGCGACGGAGCAGAGCGAAGCCGGGGCTGAGGCGTTCGTGCGGTATTACATCGACGCCTTGAATCACGCACAGGCCACCGGCGACTCCGGACTACTTGCACAACTGAGCGGCGAGGAGTGCCTCGGTTGCCTGGGCTTCGTTGAAGCTGTCGACGAGGTTTACGCCGGCTCGGGAAGCGTCGACGGCGGCACCTATGCGATCGAGAGAATTCGCCCCCTACCGCTGGACTACGGCGCCGATTGGGGTGGCTACGTCGAGATGACGACGGCACCACAGACGATCCGATTGGACGACGGCACTGTCGAGGAGTACGAGGGCGGGCCATATCGGATAGGCGCCTACCCATCGTGGGCCGGGGACTCATGGGAGATGACATGGCTCGCGCTGCCTACCGAGTCCTGATTCTGTCCTGCGTCGCGGCCACATTCGGCCTCGCCCAGATGCCGACGACAGCACATGCGGAACCCACCAACCCGCCGCCGAACCCCAATTCGACCCCGAACACCACGGTAGAGACCGGGGGAAACGGACTTTCGGTTCGTGCGGAACAACGCCTGGGGTCGGCATCGGGCCCATCCGGGCCGAGCGCAACTCGTCAGGAAGACGCGACCGGCGTACGCGGGCCCTTCATTCGGAACTCGGGCCTCGACCCGATCTGCGTCCGCGAAGCACTTGTGCAGGACGCCGAGCTCTTCGACTTTTGCGCCCCACCCGCAGACCCGGCCGACCCCGCCGCACCCGCAGAGGCCGCCGCACCCGTCATCACCCCTGCGATCGTCCTCCAGGCGTTTCAGGAGGTCCCGCTCCCCGACGCCGTCCTCACCATCCAGCCGCCGGACGGCCTCACCCTCGTCAACTTCGACACGAACTTCCTCACCGAGGCCGAGCCCTTCGTCGAGAACCTCACCCTGCTCACCAACGCCGTCGACCTCGACATCACCCCCACGTCCTATACCTGGGACTTCGGCGACGGCACCACCCGCACCACCACCACACCCGGCGCGCCCTACCCCGACCTCGAGGTCACCCACGCCTACGAGCGCACGGGCACCTACCAGCTGAACGTCACCATCACCTGGAGCGCCGACTTCCGCGTCAACGGCGGTCCCTGGATCCCGGTCGACGGCACCGTCCCCATCACCAGCCCCGACGTCGCCCTCCAGGTCCAAGAAGGCACACCCGTCCTCGTCGACTGATCAGTCCGACAGCGTGTGCGATCAGTGCCACCGGGTGGCACCGATCAGACACACAACAGCTGGACCGACCCGTCCAGGAGCGACGACCAGCGCGAACCGGTCAACGAGGCGGGAGGCCCCGGAACAGCACGAAGGGCGGACCGCCGTCGCGGTCCGCCCTTCGCTTCTTCCCCGTGGTCCGACAGATCGGGGTCGAGGCGACCTGTCGGGGTCAGTGGAGGCGCGCCGCCGAAACCTCGGGGCGCGCGCTCGTCAGCTCGCCGGGACGAGCAACAGCTGGCCCGCCTGGAGCGAGCCGGTGCTCATCGCGTTCAGCGAACGGATCTCGTCGATGACGCCCTGGACGTCGCTGCCGCCCGCCCGCTCAGCGGCGATCTCCCACAGCGTGTCACCGGCGGCGACTCGGACGGTCTCCGTGGCGCCGCTCGGGGCGGGGTCGTCCGTGGCCGCAGAACCGGTACCGAGAGCCACACCGACACCCAGCATCAGCAGGAGCGCGAAGCTCACGAGAACGATCTGCCCGCGTCGGGTCAATCGCACGGCCGGGTGCGTCGACGCGCGACGAGCAGTGGGGCGGCGGACAGACGTGGGGGTGGCGAACGTGGCGCTCATGGTGACCTCCTGGGGAAGGGGGCGGTCGGTGCATCGGACGAACAGATGTCTATCGGCGACCACTGACAGTCGACGTCGAGTCGGCTGCCGGTTCGCGCCGTACACCTCATGCTCGATCAGACGTTCGATCGAACACGTGAGCGAGATTAGATCAGGCGTTCGAACATTTGCAAGGGGTTCGTCGAACAAAGTTTCGACGCGGCCGCGCGGAAGCTGCGACTCGATGAGGCTGTGGAGAGCCTCCGACACGCCAGTCGAACAGATGTTTGAACACAGAGGTCGATCGGCACTACCGTGCTGGTCAGAGCTGAGGCGTACGACGACGCGGCCTCCAGGCAGCGGAGAGAAGGCGAAGATGGCAGGCAGCAAGAAGTCCGGAGCGACGGGCACCACCGGGAAGATCGGCACGGTCACGGAGCTTCCGGACGGGCCCCCCGGAAAGACGGGCCTGACGCCCCGTCAGACGAAGGTGCTCAAGGTGATCGAGCGCGCCCTCGACGAGCGCGGCTACCCGCCGAGCATGCGGGAGATCGGCGAGCAGGTGGGTCTCACGAGCTCGTCCTCCGTCGCGCACCAGCTCAAGACGCTCGAGGCCAAGGGCTACCTGCGTCGCGACCCCAACCGCCCTCGCGCGCTGCAGGTCGTCGTCCCCCAGACGTCGGTCAGCCGTGCGGCCGTCAGCTCCGTCGACGAGACCGACGTCGACGAGACCGGGATCGGCGACTCCCTGCCCGCAGCCACGTACGTACCGGTCGTCGGTCGCATCGCTGCCGGTGGGCCGATCCTGGCCGAGGAGCGGGTCGAGGACGTGTTCCCGCTTCCCCAGCAGCTGGTCGGCGACGGCACGCTCTTCCTGCTCGAGGTGGCCGGCGACTCGATGGTCGACGCGGCCATCTGCAACGGCGACTACGTCGTGATCCGCCAGCAGGCGACGGCCGACAACGGGGAGATCGTCGCCGCCATGATCGACGGCGAGGCCACGGTCAAGACGTTCCAGCGCAAGAACGGCGAGGTGTGGCTGCTGCCCCACAACGACGCCTACGAGCCCATCGACGGCACCCACGCCACGATCCTGGGCAAGGTCACCGCGGTCCTCCGCCGTCTCTGACCGCTCCCGTCGAACGCTTCCGCTCCGACCCCATCGGCCCGGTCCCCCGCACGAGGGTGACCGGGCCGATCCCGTGGGCGGTCTCGCCCGCTCGGGTCGGTGCGGCCCCCGGGCGCGGGGCGCCGTACGATCTCAGGCACCTTCTCCGAGGAGATCCGATGACCGTCCGTGCGCCGCGCTTCCCCGTGCTGGAGGCTGCCCACGGCTACGACATCTCGACGGTCGACCGTCACGTGGCCGCGCTGCTCGACGACGTCGACCGCAGTCGGCGCACAGGGCTGCACCCCGGCCCCGTCGAGACCCGGCCGTTCGCAGCGGTCCACCGCTCGCAGGTGTACGACGCCCACGCCGTCGACACCTGGTTCGACGACTGCGCCGGCGAGCTCGAGGCCCGTCGCCAGCATCCCTCGGGGCAGACCCGTGGCGGGTACGACGGGGATCTCGACGACCCGCCGGAGCTCCGCGACCTCAGCCCCTCGACGTCACCGGAGGTCTTCGTGAGCACGGTCCCGACCTGGGCGCGCATCGTCGCGCTCGTCATCGTCGTCGCGCTGCTCGGCACGTACGTGCTGTCGTTCTTCTGAGCGGTCGTCCGCGCCGTTACTCGTCCCCAGGTCGTCGCGATCGGCGACCCGTCCACATACCCCACCGAGGCTATGGTCGGCGTGGTGCTCGACCCGGTTGGATGATGGGCATGCACCTCCGACGTGGTCTCACCAGCGCGCTCCTCGTCGCGCTCGCGCTCACCGGGCTCCCGGCGATCGCCCAGGCCGACGGCGACGCCTCGACCGGTGCAGGTCAGCCCACGTCGACGGTCGCCACCGATCCCGCGCCCGCTGCTCCGGTCGGCGGTGCCCGGTCCCGTGCCGAGAGCCAGGGCGCCGAACCGCCGTACTCGCTCGACCAGACCTTCCGCTTGTCGTCCCTGCCTGGCGCCGAGCGCACCATCTACCTCGACTTCGACGGCCACCTCGTGTCCGGCACCCGCTGGAACTCCGAGAAGGGGCTGCCTACCAAGACGTACGCCGGCCTCGGCGGCCGGACCGACACCGCGGCCCTCACCGAGGCCGAGCAGGTGCTCGTGCAGCAGGTCTGGCAGCGGGTCGCGGACGACTTCGCTCCCTTCGCGGTGAACGTGACGACGGCCGACCCCGGCGAGGCCGCCCTCGTGCGTACCGCCGCGGACGACCAGGCCTTCGGCATGCGGGTCCTCTTCAGCTCCTCGACCGACGCACGGACGGCGATCTGCGGCGACTGCGCCGGCGCGGCCCACATCCAGGTGTTCGACGTGGAGGACTCCGCCGCACAGTCACCGGTGTGGGTGTTCCCGGACGCGTTCGCCGGCCACACCGCCCTGCCGGACCGGCTCGCCCAGACCGCGAGCCACGAGCTCGGCCACACCCTCGGGCTGAGCCACGACGGGCGCGGCGAGGCCGAGTACGACCCGGGCCACGGGTACTGGAGCCCCCTCATGGGTCTCTCCTCCGGTCGCCCCCTCACCCAGTGGAGCAGCGGAGACTTCTCGGGGGCGACCAACCAGGAGGACGACCTGGCGGTCATCGCGGCGACCGGCCTCCCGCTGCGCGCCGACGACCACGGTGACAGCCCCGGCACCACCACGACCACCGTGACGTCGGGCCGCAGCGCGAGCGGCGTCATCGGCACCGCGGCCGACCGCGACGTCGTCAAGATCGTGACGACCTGCGAGAGCACGCTCTCGGCCGTGGCGGCCCCGGCGACGGGGGGCAACCTCGACCTCCGGCTGCGGCTGCTGGACCGCGGCAGCTCCGTCCGGGCGGTCGGGGTCCAGACGACCGTGGGATCGGAGAGCACCGTCAGCGGGCTGGGTGCGCGCTTGAGCTCCGGCACGCTGCCCGCCGGTGCGTGGTTCGTGGAGGTCGACGGCGATGCGGTGGTCGTGGGCCCGGCTCCCGCCGGCGGGAGCAGCCCCCGATCCGCCTACGGCAGTGTCGGCGCGTGGACGACGACCGTGACGGCGACGTGCACGAACGGATCGGCGACCCCGGGCGAGCCCGCGGGCGTCGGTCTCGCTCCGGTCGTGCCGGGCGTCCTGGTCGGCACCTGGTCCGCCGCACCCGACGGTCCGGCCGCCGAGGCCTACCGGGTGCAGCTCTTCGACGTCCACGGTTCCGTCGCCGGGCCGTTCGACATCCAGGTCGGCTCCCGCACGGCGACGACCTCGGCCACGACGGCCGGTGGGTCCTACCAGTTCGGCGGTCTCGACCCGTCGACCCTCCACGCGTTCCGGGTGCAGGCCCTCGTCGACGGCCGCGTCAGCCCCTCGAGCGCTGCCACCGGCCGCACGCTGCCGGCGGCCGTCGTGCGTCTGGGGGCCACCCGGGTGACCCCCACCTCCTTCACCGTCTACTGGACGGCACCACCCGGATCGGGCGCCGACGTCACCGGCTACGTCCTCACCGTCAACGGTCGCCACCGCCTCCACCCCGCCACCACCCGACGCATCCCGCTCACCGGGCTGGCGCCGGGGGGCACGTACGACGTCGCCGTCCGCGCGTCCACCCACCGGGGCAACGGGCCACCGGTCACCTTCCGGCTCCGCACCCCGCCGGCCACGGCCCCGGGCGCCCTGACCGGCATCCGTGCCGTGCCCGGCCCCGACGGACCACCCCGGACGCTGACCGTCCACTGGGGTCCTGCTCCCGACGGGGGTGCGGCCATCCAGGGCTACCGGGTCGTCGCCCACCGCGTCGGCAGCACGGAGCGCGTCATCCGCCTCGCGCCGCCCTGGGCCCGGTCGCACTCGCTCGAGCTGGGCCGGGGCACGTGGATGGTCGACGTGCAGGCCTACAACCGTGTCGGGTTCGGCCCGGCGTCGCGGACGGGCACGCTCAGCCCGAGGTGACGACGGGCTGCTCGCCGTACGGCGGATGAACGTCAGCCGTACGGACCGTGCTCACGCCCCTGGGGCGAGACCCGCGGGTGGATCGCTCGTTCAGCGGGTGTGACCCCCGCCGCACCCGCCCCCGGTGAGCGCCGCCTCTCGCTGCCCCCGGTCCCCCGCCGCACCGTCCTCGCCACCGGCGCCCTCGCCGGCGCTGCCGCCCTCACCTCCGCCTCGTTCGTCGACGACAGCGCCCGCGCGGCGTATTCGTCGCCGTACTTCCTGCACGGGGTGGCCTCGGGTGACCCGCTCGCCCACCGCGTGCTGCTCTGGACCCGGGTCACCCCCGAGCCCGGAGCGACACCCGGATCGGGGCGCGGGCCCGCCGTCACGGTCCGCTACGAGGTGTCGACGGACACCCGGTTCCGCCACCTCGTGACGTCCGGCACCGTGCGCACCGACGCCAGCGCCGACCACACGGTCAAGGTCGATGCGTGGGGGCTGCAGCCGGGGCGCTGGTACTACTACCGGTTCGTGCACCGCGGCGTCGCCAGCCCCGTCGGACGCACGAGGTCGGCGCCCGACTACGCCTCGGTGCCCGAGCGGGTGCGCTTCGGGGTCGTCTCGTGCGCCAACCTGCAGGCCGGCTACTTCCACGCCTACCGCCACCTGGCCGCGCGCAGCGACCTCGACGCGATCCTTCATCTCGGCGACTACGTCTACGAGTACGGGCCGGGTGAGTACGGGATGGGCCCCGACGACGTCGACGTGCGGACCCACGTGCCGGCCCGCGAGATGACGACGCTGACCGACTACCGGCAGCGGCACGCGCAGTACAAGCAGGACCCCGACCTGCAGTGGCTGCACTCGAAGTACCCGTTCATCGTCACGTGGGACGACCACGAGTCGACCAACGACGCCTGGCGGGACGGGGCCGAGAACCACCAGCCCGCCACCGAGGACACCTGGGAGCGTCGTCGGGCCCGCGCCCACCGCGCGTACGACGAGTGGATGCCGGTGCGCATGAGCTCGACGACCGCGCTCGGCGACGGCACCCGGCTCTTCCGCAGCCTCCGGTTCGGGCGGCTCGCCGAGCTGTCGATGCTCGACCTGCGCAGCTATCGCGACGAGCAGGCGGCGTACCCGATCGTCGACGCCACCGTGAGCCGGCCCGACCGCACGATCACCGGCCGCGAGCAGATGGACTGGCTCAAGCGGGCGGTCGCGTCGCGCGAGGTCCAGTGGAAGCTCGTCGGCAACCCGGTGATGATCGCCCCGGTCACGTTCGCGCAGCTGCCCACCGCACTGCTCGACCCGGTCAACGACGTCACCGGGCTGCTGCCGCGGGACGGGTCGCCGTACAACGTCGACCAGTGGGACGGCTACACCGACGACCGTCGCGAGCTCTTCACCCACATCCGGGACCAGGGGATCCGCGACACCGTCTTCGTCACCGGCGACATCCACTCCGGCTGGGCGGCCGACCTGCCGTACGACGTCGCGACGTACCCGCTCGGGCGCTCCGCCGGCGTCGAGCTCGTCTGCAGCTCGGTCACCTCGAACAACCTCAAGGACATCCTCGCCGCGCGGCCGCGCACGGCCAGCCTGGGCGTGGAGTCCGTCATCAAGCTGGCCAACCGGCACGTGAAGTACCTCGACTTCGACAGCCACGGCTACTCCGTGCTCGACGTGACGAGCGCGCGGGTGCAGATGGACTGGTTCGTCACCGGCGCCCGCGACCAGCGCAACGCCGGCAGCACCTGGGCGACGTCGTTCCAGACGCTCGCCGGCACCAACACGCTCCGACGCGCGAGCGCCCCCGTGGGAGGGAACTGAGATGACCGAGCACCCCCAGCGCCACGAGCACCGTGGCTGCGTTCCCGTACGGCGGGGGCCGTCGCCGTTCCTGGACGGCGACCCGGAGCGCGAGCGGCTCCGACCCGCCGCCGACCGCCGTACGTTCCTCAAGGTCGCGGGCGCGGGCGGGGCCGGTCTCCTCTTCTCCGCCGCCCCCGGCGCGGAGACGGCCGTGGCCGCCCCCCGCACCTGGAACCGGGCGTACGTGCTGGTGGTCGACGGCTGCCGACCCGACGAGATCGACTCCGGCCTCATGCCGAACCTGAAGGCGCTGCGGTCGTCGGGCACGACCTACCCCGCCGCGCGGTCGCTGCCCGTCATGGAGACGATCCCCAACCACGTCATGATGATGACCGGGGTGCGTCCGGACCGGAACGGCGTGCCGGCGAACTCGTTCTTCGACCGTGCCCTCGGCGAGGAGCGCACGCTCGACCGGCCAGGCGACCTCAAGGCGTCGACGCTGCTCTGGTGGGCACGCAAGCACGGCATGACCTCCGGCACCGTGCTGAGCAAGGAGTACCTCTACGGGATCTTCGGGCGGCAGGCGACGTACCGCTGGGAGCCCCGGCCGATCGTGCCGATCTCCGGGCACGCGCCCGACAGCTTCACGATGGACGCCACGCTCTCCATCGTCGAGCGGTTCGACCCCCACCTCGTGTTCGTGAACCTCGGCGACGTGGACCGCGTCGGCCACACGGACCTCACCGGCGGGCTCTCGCTCGAGGTGCTCCGCCGTACGGCGCTGGTCACGACCGACCTCCAGGTGGGCCGGTTCGTGCAGATGCTGAGGACGACCGGTCGGTGGGAGAAGTCGATCGTCGTCGTGCTGGCCGACCACTCGATGGACTGGTCGCTCCCCCACCGCGTCATCTCGCTGACCCGCCCGCTGGCGGCCGACCCGTTCCTCGCGGGAAAGGTCGAGATCGCCCAGAACGGGGGTGCGAACCTCCTCTACTGGACCGGACCGGCGTCGCAGCGGCAGGCCGGCGTCGACCGGATGGTCGCGATCGCGCGGGCGCAGCGCGGAGTGCTGGGCGTCTACGACCGCGCGAAGGTCCAGCGGCAGCTGCGGCTCGGACCGGAGGCCGGCGACGTCGTCGTCTACTGCCAGGCCGGTTGGCGGTTCAGCGATCCGAACGTGCTGAGCAACCCGATCCCGGGCAACCACGGCCACCCGCCGACCGCGCCGATCCCGTTCTTCGTCTCGGGCGGGCACCCGATCGTGCGCCCGGGGTCGTCACCGCTCCCGGCCACGACGGTCGACGTCACGCCGACGGTCGCGAAGTTCCTCGGGCTGCCGTTCCCGACGGGTCGCCAGGCCTGGGAGGGACAGGCGCGCATCTGAGCGTGGCAGACCCGACAACTCGGCGCCGCACCAGCGTGCAGACCCGACAACTCGGCGCCGTACGGGCGTGCAGACCCGACAACTCGGCGCCGTACGCGCGTGCAGACCCGACAACTCGGCGCGCGGGCTCAGCTCTCGGAGCCGGCCGCCGCGGAGAGCCGCGCCAGGGCCTTCACCGCGACGTCGCCGTCGAGGGTGCGCCACATGCTCGGCAGGCTGGCCTCGAGGAACCGTCCGTAGCGCGCGGTGACCAGGCGCGGGTCGAGCATGGCGACGACGCCGCGGTCGCTCGTGGTCCGGATCAGGCGGCCGGCGCCCTGGGCGAGCAGCAGGGCGGCGTGGGTGGCGGCGACCTGCATGAAGCCGTTGCCGCCGGCGGCGTCGGCCGCGCGCTGGCGCGCCGACATCAGCGGGTCGTCCGGGCGCGGGAACGGGATCCGGTCGATGATCACCAGCTGGCAGGTGTCGCCGGGCACGTCGAGGCCCTGCCACAGCCCGAGGGTGCCGAAGAGGTTCGTGTGGGGGTCGCCGACGAACTGGCGCGTGAGCTCGGAGAGCTGGGCGTCGCCCTGGGCGAGGGTGGTGAGGTGTGGCAGCCGCTCCCGCACCGCCTCCGCGGCGGCCTCGGCCGCGCGGCGCGAGGAGAACAGTCCGAGCGTGCGGCCCTCGGCGGCGTCGACGAGCCGCACGATCTCGTCGATCTGCGCCGCGCCGAGCCCGTCGCGTCCGGGCTGCGGCAGCGAGCGGGCGACGTACAGGATGCCCTGCTTGCCGTAGTCGAACGGCGAGCCGACGTCGAGGCCGCGCCACGGCAGCACGTCCTCGCCGCGCTCGGCCACCTCGGCGGCCCCGGTGTCGTCGGGCGCGTTCTCCGGCACCCGCTCGGACGGCTTGAGACCGACCGTCGCGGCGACGGCGTCGAAGTTGCCGCCGAGCATGAGGGTCGCGCTCGTGAAGACGACGGTGGACTCGGCGAGCAGCCGGTCGCGCATCTGGCCCCACACCTGCAGCGGGGCGATGCACAGCCGGTCGGGCTGACGCTCGCGTCCGGAGCCCTGGTAGGGCCGCGACAGCCAGAGCACGTCGGCGTCGGAGCCCGCGGCCATGCGTTCGGCGGTCGCGAAGACCTCCTGCACCGCGGCCTTGGCCTGGGCACGGCCGGCATCGGGCTCCTCGGCCTGGCCCTGGCCCTTCGCGGCCTGCGCCATGGCCGAGACGCAGTCGCGGGCCGCGTCGCGCACCAGCACGAGGGCGTCGGCGAGCGCGTCGTCGGGACGGTCGATGCGGCCGCCCTCGAGGTCGGCCATCGCCGCCCGGAGCGACTCGGAGGCGTCGCCCAGGTCGTCGGCCGGGTTGCCGAGCCCCTGGCCGTCGCCGGCGTGCTTCTGCGCGCGGCGGGCGGCGCGGTCGACGTCGTTGGCGCTCAGCTCGTCGGTGGCCGCCTGGGTGACGCGGGCGACGAGCTCGTGGGCCTCGTCGACGACCACGGCGTCGTACTCCGGGATCATCGGGATGCCCTCGATCGCGTCGATCGCGAGCAGGGAGTGGTTGGTGACGACGAGCTGCGACTGGGCCGCCTTCTCCTTCGCGCGCTCGGCGAAGCACTCCTCCCCGTACGCGCAGCGGGCCGCCCCGAGGCACTCCCGCGCGGAGACGCTCACCTGGCGCCAGGTGCGGTCGTTGTGGCGGGGCGCGTGGTCCTTGTCGCCCGGCCCGGCGGTCTCGGCCTGCTTCTCGGCCCAGGTGCGCAGCGCCAGCACCTCGGCACCCAGCGAGCCCTCGGGCACGTCGACGAGCACGCCCTGGTCGTTGGGCACGCCCTCGCGGATGCGGTGCAGGCACGCGTAGTTCGAGCGCCCCTTGAGCACGGCGTAGGACGTGTCGACGCCCTTCTCCTTCTTCACCGCCTCGACGAGCCGGGGCAGGTCGCGCTCGACGAGCTGGTGCTGCAGCGCCAGCGTCGCGGTCGCGATGACGACCCGCTGGCGGTGGAGCATCGCGGGCACGAGGTAGGCGAGCGACTTGCCGGTGCCGGTGCCGGCCTGGACGAGCAGGTGCTCCTCCTCGGTCAGCGCCCGCGTGACGGCCTCGGCCATCTGCACCTGGCCGGCGCGCTCCGACCCGCCGAGGCCCGACACCGCGGTCGCGAGGACCTCGCGCACACGGGCGGTCGGGGCGGGGGTCTGCTCAGGCACCCGAGAACCCTAGCCGCGACCGCCGACGGACGCGGACCCCCGTCAACAGGTCGCCGGGGCGGGCATCGTCAGCCGCGTCGTGCGGCGGCCAGCCGCTCCTCGAGCGCCCGCCGCAGCGCCCGCGGGTCGTCCGCCCACAGCCCGATCGTGGTGGCCCCCACCTCGCCCGCGGCCCGCAGTCCCGGCGCCGGCACGGCAAGCGGGCGGGCCAGCCGCAGCTGGACGTTGGTGCGACCGGAGACGCCCACGGCGTACCAGACCCCGACGCCGTCGGTCTCCTCCTCGGCCCAGACGGTCTTCAGGGAGTCCGGCAGCTCCCGCTCGCTGGTGACGACCGCGACCACCTCGTCGTACGGGACCGCGACGTCGACCGTCGCGCCCGCCCGGACACGCAGGTGGGCCGGGCCGAGGAGGTGGGGGTGGGTGCGCAGCGCGGCGAGGAGGCCGATCATCCAGACCAGGCTCCACACGCCGACGACGGTCACCGGCCACTGCACGGCCGGCCACCGGTGCAGCAGCACGTGCACCACCGGCACCTCGACGGCCGAGCCGAAGACGAAGAGCCACAGCATCGGACCGACGATCTGGGAGTAGCCGACCGGCTCGTGGTCGGCGGGCACGGCCGGGCGGCGCCGGAGCCACCGACCGATGCTGCGGTAGCCCGCGACCTCCGCGGCGAGCAGGCGCCGGACGAGGCCGGCGGTGCCGAGGCGTCCGGGCGCCGTGACGGGCACGCGGGGGGTGTCGTCGGTCATGGCGAGGCCTCCTCGACCAGTCGCCGCAACCGCGCGGTGAGGGCCGCGAGGTCGCCGACGAGGCGCTCGAGCTCGGCGGCGGGGTGGTCGCCGAAGAGCTGGTCGGCGAGGGTACGGCGACCCGCGACCAGGCCGGCGATGACCTCGGCGCCGTGGGGCGTCGGGGTCACGAGCGTGGCGCGCCGGTCGGTGGGGTGCGGCTCGCGGGTGACGAAGCCGCCGGCCACGAGCCCGTCGACGAGCCCGGTGACGTTGCGGGGGCTGACCCCGAGCGTAGCGGCCAGCGCCTGCTGGGTCTGCGGGCCGCCAGCGGCGATGACCCACAGCAGGTGGGTGCGCGACTCGGTGAGCCCGAGGGCCGAGAGGCCGGACGTCATGTCGTCCTGCACCGTCAGCGTCAGCTCGAGCAACCGGTCGAGCGCGGTCTCGGGGAGGGTGGGCGGGGCGTCGGACATGGCGGTGATGCTACTACATCATGTAGATGCTTCACGATTTGCTCGTCGCCTGGGACGACACCGGCCGGACACCCCGCGAGGGGTGCCCGGCCGGGGCGTCGTACGGGAGCAGCGGTCAGACGACGGCGCCGGAGTCGGTCTCGTCGCGCACGACCTTCTCGCGCTTCTCGCGCTTGAAGGGTGCCTTCTCCTGCAGGTAGGTGAGGATCGGCGTGGCCACGAAGACCGACGACAGCAGGGCGACGCTGAGGCCGATGAGCAGGGCGATGGAGAAGTCCTGCAGCGAGTCACCACCGACCAGCGCCAGGGCACCGAGGATGAACAGCGAGCCCAGACCGGTGTTGACCGTGCGCGGCATGGTGTCGAGCGTGGCCTTGTTGGCGATGTCGATGAACTTCTCGTCGGTCGACGCCCACCATTTCTCGCGGATGCGGTCGAACACCACGATGGTGTCGTTCACCGACAGGCCGATGATGGTGAGGGCCGCGGCGAGGAACACGCCGTCGACCGGCTTGCCGAGCCACGCGAAGGCGCCGATGACGATCAGCACGTCGTGGAACATGACCGCCACGGCAGCGGCGCCGAAGGTCCACTTGAAGCGGAAGGCCAGGTAGGCCATCTGCAGGGCGAGACCCACGAGGAACGCGATGAGGGCGTTGCGCTGCAGCTCGCCACCCAGCGCTGCGCCGAGGCTGTCGTCGGCGACCACGTCGGAGACACCGACCTCGGCGTCGAGGGCGTCGCGGATCTGCTGCTCCTCCTCGTCGGTGATGCGACCGGTGCGCACGGAGATGTCGCCCTCGTCGGCCGTCTGCACGGTCGCCTCGGGGAAGCCCGCGTCGGCGACGACCTGGCGGGCGTCGTCGGCCGAGATCGGCTCGGTGGTCGCGTAGACCACGTTGCGGCCACCGGTGAACTCGAGGCCGAGGTTGAGGCCCTTCACGCCGATGCCGGCGACCATCGCGACGAAGAAGATCGACGCCGCGATGAGCAGCACCTTGCGCTTCGGGATGATCTGGAAGTTCTTCTTCTCCAGCCACACCCGGACCCGACCGATGTTGTCGAGACCCGTGATGCGCGGTCGGCGGGCCACGAAGCGGCTCGAGACCGCGACCTCGGTGAGCACGCGGGCGATGATCAGCGCCGAGACCATCGACGCGATGACACCGATGGCCAGCGTGACGCCGAAGCCCCGCACGGGGCCGGAGGCCAGGAAGTAGAGCAGCGCTGCCGCGATGAGGGTCGTGACGTTGGTGTCGAGGATGGCGGTGAACGCCTTGTTGAAGCCGATCTGCAGGGCCCGCCTCATGCCGCCGGCCTTGTTGGCGGCGTACTCCTCCCTGGCTCTCTCGAACACGAGCACGTTCGCGTCGATCGCCATGCCGATCGCGAGCACGAAGCCCGCGAGGCCGGGGAGCGTCAGCGTCGCGCCGAGGAAGACGAGCAGGGCGTAGGAGATGAGGGCGTACGACGTCAGCGCGGCCGTCGCGAGGAAGCCGACGAGGCGGTAGACGATGATGATGAAGATGCCGGTGAGGGCCACACCGATGATGCCGGCCTCGGCGGACGCCTTGATGGCGGCGGCACCGAGGGTCGGGCCGATGGTGCGCACGTCGGGCGCGATGTCGGCGCCGTCGGCCTCGCTCGCGATGCGCAGCGGCAGCGAGCCGCCCTCGATGAGGACGGCGAGGTCGTCGGCGGTCTGCTGCGTGAAGTCACCGGTGATCTGGGTCGAGCCCGTGATCGAGGCGCCGCACTGCACGGTGACCTGCGGCGACGAGATCGCCTTGTCGTCGAGCAGGATCGCGATGCGGCTCGCGTCGCCGGTGGCGCAGGCGGCCTCGCGGCTCAGGTCGCCGAACGCGTCGGAGCCCGAGTCGGAGAAGTCGACCGTGACGGCCCAGCCCACCGCGTCCTGCGGCTGCACGGCCTGCGCCCCGGTGATCTCGTCGCCCTTGAGCGCGACCGGGCCCACCGCGAGCGGTGCGCCGTCCTCGTCGACGGTGGAGGCGGGCTGGTCGTCCGCCGCCTCCGCGATGTCGACCGGAGCCTCGGTCAGCGTGGTGGGGTCGAGCACCGGACGCACCTCGAGCTGGGCGGTCTGGCCGATGACCTGGAGCGCCTGGTCGGGGTCCTGCAGGCCGGGGAGCTCCGCGATGATGCGGTTGGAGCCCGAGCGGACGACCGTCGCCTCGCTGACGCCGAGGCCGTCGACACGCTGGCGGAGCACCTCGACGACCTGGTCGACCTGGTCGGCCGACGGCGTCTCGCCCTCCTCGTCGGAGAGCACGGTGACCGTGATCTGGCTGCCGCCCTCGAGGTCGATACCGAGGTTCGGCTCGATCTTCCACGCCGCCGCGCCGCAGGCGGCGAGCAGGGCGATGACGAACAGCAGTCGGAGGAAAATTCCGCGAGACATGCACTACCTGCTCTGGGCGAGGGAGGATCCGGACAACAAACGGCGCAAGACTACAGACCGCGTGCAGCCGCCCCGCATCCCGGCGCACGGGCGTGTTCCTCCCCCGGCGGGGTGAGCCCCGGGCCGGGTCCGACCGACGGGTTCGTCAGCCGACCGCGTACGTCGCGAGCTCGCCCGCGAGGGCCGCGTTGGTGCGTCCCGAGACACGCGTGCCGTCGGCCGTGTGCTCCAGCGCCTCGATCTCGCCCTGCTGGTGGATGCGGTTCATCAGGTCGCCGCGGGCGTAGGGCACGAGCACGTCGAACGGCTCCGCCGGGTGCGGCAGCTCGCCCTCGATGACGCGCAGCGCCTCGTCCATGCCCTGGCCGGTCTTCGCGCTGACGACCACCGAGTGCGGCTCGCGCTGCTGGATGCGGGCGAGCACGAGGGGGTCGGCCGCGTCGGCCTTGTTGATGACGATCAGCTCGGGCACCTTGTCGGCGCCGATCTCGGCGAAGACCTCGCGGACGGCCGCGATCTGGCCCTCCGGGTCGGGGTGCGAGCCGTCGACGACGTGGAGCACGAGGTCGGAGTCCGCGACCTCCTCCAGCGTCGAGCGGAACGCCTCGACGAGCTGGTGGGGCAGGTGCCGCACGAACCCGACGGTGTCGGACATCGTGTAGACGCGGCCGTCGGGCGTCGTCGTACGACGCGTCGTGGGGTCGAGGGTGGCGAACAGCGCGTCCTCCACGAGCACCCCGGCGCCGGTGAGGCGGTTGAGGAGCGAGGACTTGCCGGCGTTCGTGTAGCCCGCGATGGCGACGCTCGGCACCTGGTGGCGCTGGCGCTCGGAGCGCATCGTGTCGCGGGTGCCCTTCATGTGGGCGAGCTGGCGGCGCAGCTTGGCGATCTTGGTGTTGATGCGACGACGGTCGGTCTCGATCTTCGTCTCACCGGGACCACGGCCACCGATACCGGCACCGCCGGCGACCCGGCCACCGGCCTGGCGCGAGAGGTTGCCACCCCAGCCGCGCAGGCGCTGCTTCATGTAGCTGAGCTGCGCCAGCTCGACCTGCGCCTGGCCCTCGCGGCTCTTCGCGTGCTGGGCGAAGATGTCGAGGATCAGCGCGGTGCGGTCGACGACCTTGACCTTGAGCCGGTCCTCCAGGTTGCGCAGCTGGCTCGGGGCGAGCTCGCCGTCGCAGATCACCGTGTCGGCCCCGGTGGCCTGCACGATCTCGCGGATGCCGTCGACCTTGCCGCGACCGACGTACGTCGCGGGGTCGGGCGTCTGCCGGCGCTGGTAGACGGCCTCGAGCACCTCGGAGCCGGCGGTCTCGGCGAGCAGGGCGAGCTCGGCCATCGAGTTCTCGGCGTCCTCCGTGGTGCCGGTGGTCCAGACGCCGACGAGCACGACGCGCTCGAGCCGCAGCTGGCGGTACTCGACCTCGGTGATGTCCTCGAGCTCGGTGCGCAGGCTGGCGACGCGGCGCAGCTGGTGGCGCTCGGCCAGCTCCATGGCGCCGACGGTGAGGGTCTCGGGGTCGGGCTCGTCGTCGTCGTAGCCGGAGACGAACCCGTCGTCCTCGGTGTCGTCGAGCTCGTCGTCGAGCTCGTCGGTCGCGTCCAGGGGCTCGTCGTCGGAGTCCCAGCCGTCGGTGGCGGCGAGCTCGGAGGCGAGGGAGAAGTCGTGTGCGTTACTCATACGCCTCCCAGAGTAGGTCGCAGGGGCGAACTCTGGCGACTGGTTTGGCCCGTGACCGGGCGCCGGGCGGCGGGACGTCCCTACGGCCGGCTCAGCCCGGGCGGCGCCCGACCGGCTCCGGCTCGAGGTCGACGGAGTGCAGCACGGCCCCGGTCGCGTCCCGCAGCGAGACGGTGAGGAGCCCGTCGGCGGTGATCTCGCCGTACCCGACGAAGAGCTGGTCGGGACGCGGCGCGCGCCGGCTCGGCTCGGGGTTGCCCTTCGCGAACACCTGCTCGGCGCCGAAGGTGGTGTCGGGGGTCTTGGTGCCGAACGAGCTGCAGGCGAGCGGGCCGGCGATGAACTCCCAGAACGGGTCGAAGTCGGTGAAGGCGGCGCGGCCGGGGTCGAAGCGGTGGGCCGCCGTGAAGTGGACGTCGGCGGTGATCCAGACGACGTTGCGCACGCCCGCCGCCCTGAAGGCGCTCAGCACACGGGCGACCTCGTGCTCCCGGCCCCGGGGCGCGCCGTCGTCGCCGTTGCCGTAGCCGTCGAAGTCCCGCTCCTGGCGCGGGGCGAGGGCGAGCGGCTGGTCGGCCGAGATGACCTTCCAGGTGGCGCTCGACGCCGTGACCTCGCGGATCAGCCAGTCCGTCTGCTCCTCCCCCATCAGCGCGGCCGGCCGCTCACCGCCGTCGGCGAGCTGCTCGTCGTTGCCGCCGCGGTAGGAGCGCTGGTCGAGGCAGAACACGTCGAGGTGGGCCCCGCGCGAGACCTTGCGGTAGATGCCCTTCGCCGCGAACCCGGTCTCCCCGCGACCGAGCAGGTGGCGGGTGCCGATCGGCATGTACTCCTGCCAGGCCCGACGACCGAAGCCCGCGAGCACGTCGACGCGCCGCTCCTCGTCGTACGGGAACGTCGTGTCGTCGCCGAGCACCTCGCCGGGGTACCAGTTGTTGGTCGTCTCGTGGTCGTCCCACTGCGCGATCACCGGCACCGAGGCGTGCAGTCGGCGGACGTTCTCGTCGAGCAGCACGTAGCGGTAGCGGCCGCGGTACTCGGCGAGCGTCTGCGCCGGGCGCGCCACGTGGTCGGTGACGAGGTTGCGCCAGGTCGTGCCGCCCGGCTCGATCACCGTGTCGGTGATCGGCTCGTCGGCGTAGATGTTGTCGCCGCAGTGGATGAAGACGTCCGGTCGCAGGTCGGCCACCGCGGCGTACCCGACCAGCCCGCCCGCGTCGGGGTTGATGCCGTAGCCCTGCCCGCACGTGTCGCCCGACCACGCGAACGACGTGGCGGCCGGGGTCAGGGCGGGCGTGGCGAACGTGACCGTACGGCGCTCCCCGGCGACCCCCTCGGCGGAGGCGAACCAGACCTGCGCCTCGTACTCCCGGCCCGGTGCCAGCCCCGACAGGTCGATGCGGGCCGTGCGGTCGGTGGCGTCGACGGCGGCCGGCCCGACCTGGGTGCGGACCTCCCGACCGCCGCTGGTCAGCCGGAGGTGCAGCTGGCCCTGGCCCTCGCTGCGCCCCCAGAGCACCCCGCCGGTGGGGGTGACGTCACCGGTCTGCACGTGGGAGATCGCGTCCCGGGTGCGGATCAGGCCCGCCGTGCTCTGCGGGACCGGCCGGTTCGTCACGGCGGCCTGCACCGCCGGCCGCGTCCAGGCCGGCCGCCCCAGCACCACCCCGCCCGTCACGCCTCCGGCGAGGGCGAGGAGCCCCCGCCGCCGCAGCACGCTCTGTCCGAGACCCCGAGAAGTCGGCACGTCCGCAGTCGAACGACCCCGGGTGAACCCGCGGCACCGTCACGGAGAGCCCGCGTCCACCTGCCCGCGAACAGTGCGCGACCGTCGCACGACGGACGGGACGCCCCAGGTCAGCCGCGCAGCGCCGGCGTGGCGCACTGCAGCGGCGGGGTGCTCTCGAGGGTGACGCGCGAGCCCGCGACCTCGGCCCCGGCCAGGCCGAGCAGCGGGTTGATCAGGCCGCTCGCGATGCTCGTCGGGTTGGAGGCGTCGAAGTAGGCCTTGACCGCCGCCTTCACCGCCGAGTCGAGCAGCAGGGCCTGCTGCGTCGCGTCGAGGCTGACCCAGGCGCCCAGCGTGCCGTTCAGGAGGGCGACGTGGGCGGAGACGCTGGCGCCCGCCTGCACGGTGGGGGTGCCGACCGAGAAGCCGCCGGTCGACGTGGCGTACGGCGTGTCGTACTGCTGCGGCGGGACCGTGATCGTGAAGTCGGTGACGCCCGACGGGCTGATCGTCGCGCGCACCCGGACGGTGGCGTTGACGTCGACCTGCACCTGCGTGAGCGCCCCGAGCAGCCCGACGTTCAGGCCGGCCCGCAGCGTCGTGCGGATCGGGGTCTGGAGGTCGACGGTCACCAGCCCGTTGCGCACGTCGAGCGTGGCGCTGCGGGTCGTGCCCGACGCACCGCCGCAGGTGACCTTCGTCAGCGTCGCGGTCGTGGCCGCCAGCGAGAGGTCGAGCCCGAAGTGGTTCGGCTGGTGCACCGTCAGCGACGCCGGCGAGCCCAGCAGCCCCGGGATGCCGGGCACCTGCACGGTGGCCGTGCCCGGGTTGAACGAGCCGTCGACGTGCACGCCGAGCTGCTCGGTGTCGGCCCCGGACCCGGTCGTGGCGGCGGTGCCGGGCCGTCCGCAGTACTTGTGGGCCCGCTGGCCCAGCTTGATCGCCACGCCGAGGTTCGCCGTGCCGGGCAGCTGCGCGCCGAGGTAGGCGTTCACCACGTTGCTGCCGTTGAGCGCGAACATCGAGCCCGCGACGAGGTCGAGCACGTTGTACGTCGCCCCGAGCACGGCTCCCGATCCGGAGGTCACGCCGAGGAGGCGACCCACGTCGATCCGCGCCGTCGTGCTGCTCCAGGTCCTCAGCGCGTTGAGCACCGAGAGCGTCGTCGACCCGGCGCTGCTCCCCACCGACGCGGCGAGGGCCGTGTAGAAGCTGCGCGCGGTGACGTTGGCGGTGGCCAGCTCGTTGTACGACGCGAGCCCGAGCCCCGTGGCCAGCTGGTCGAGGTTCACGGAGGCACCCGCCAGGGCCGTGTAGTCGGCGGCCGCCAGGACGGCGTTGCTCTGCCCCAGCCGGCGCAGCACCGGGTTGAGCAGCGCCGAGCTGCCCGTGCGCACCACCCCGGCGTACGAGCCGACCTGGTAGCACGCCGACGCCGAGGCCGCGGCCACCGCCGAGCGCGTCGCGGCGCCGTCGCCGGGGGCGAAGGAGTAGTCGACGCGCGAGCTCGCGGTCACCCGGACCGCGGTCGGCGCCATCGCCGTCGTCGCGCCCGCCGGCTGCAGCCGGGAGTCGAAGGCGCCCGCCGGCGTCAGGAAGCCCAGCACGTAGGTGACCGCGGGCGTGTCCCCGAGCGAGGCCCCGTTGCGGGCGAGCGACTGCCGCATCGCGGCGTCGACCTCGGGGGTGAGGGCGCTCGCGCTCCGACCGTCGAGGTGCCAGGCGAGGTCGAGCGCGACCGCGTCGGCGACCGCCTGCATGTCGGAGCGCAGCACGCGCTGCATCCCGAGGTCGACCGTGAACGCGGCCATCGCCAGCACCAGGGCCATGAGCAGGGCCACGAGCACCGCGACGGCGCCGCGCTGGTCGTCGCGCCGGTCGTCGGCCGAGCGCCTCGGCGAGGTCGTGCGTGCCACGGTCGACCTCCTCGGGACCTGCCCGGGGTCTCCATCCGACCGGGACCATCCCCTCATCGGTCGCCGCTCGGCGTTCTTGAGGAGTCCGGCTCCCGAGGAGCCCGACGGCGCCGTCAGAGCGCGGCGACGCCCTCCGCGACGATCTCCGCGGGGCCGGTGAGCACGACGGTGCCGGCCGGGGTCCAGGTGAGGTCGAGCTCGCCGCCGGGCACGTCGACGCGGTAGACGACGGGCGCGTCGGGCGGGGTGCCGTCGGCCGGCACGGCGCCGTCGGCCAGGGCCGCGGCGACCATCACGGCCGCCGCGCCGGTGCCGCACGACTGGGTCTCGCCGGAGCCCCGCTCGTGCACGCGCATGCCGACGTGGCGCTCGCCGCGTCGTACGACGAACTCGACGTTGACGCCGGTCGGGTAGAGCCCCGCGTCGTACGTCGGCTCGGTGCGCAGGTCGCCCGGCTCGGCGAGGTCGTCGACGAAGGCCACGGCGTGCGGGTTGCCCATGTCGACGCCCGTCGTGGGCCAGGTGCGGCCGGCGGCGGTGACCTCGCTGGCGGGCAGGAGCCGCGGGGCGCCGACCTCGGCGCTGACCCGGCCGTCGGGCTCGAGGGCCACGGAGAGCACCCCGGCGCGGGTGGCGACGGGGATCGCGACGGTGCCGTCGACGCCCTCGTGGTCGACCAGCCAGCGCACGAAGACGCGGATGCCGTTGCCGCACATCTCGGCCACCGAGCCGTCGGCGTTGCGGTAGTCCATGAACCACTCCGCCGCGTCGCGTCCGGCGACCGCGTCCGGGTCGTCGGTGGCGGCGGTGCGCACGACGCGGAGGATGCCGTCGCCGCCGATGCCGGCCCGGCGGTCGGTCAGCGCCTGCACGCGGGCGACGTCGAGCGAGGCGTGGCGGGTGCCGTCGGCGTCGGGGAGGATCACGAAGTCGTTCTTCGTGCCGTGGCCCTTCGCGAAGGGGTACGGCGCGCGGGCGGCGGGGAGGTCGGCGGGCACGGTCGTCACCGCTCCAGTGTCCCCGACGCGTCCACGAACAGCGCGCCGACGATGCGCCGCGCCCGGCGGCTCACCTCGACGGCCGGCTCCTCGGGGTGGTCGGCCCACCAGCGCATGACGGTGTCGACGATGCCCAGCCACACCCGGGTCATCACGGCGTGGTCGACCGGGTCGGGGTCGCCGGCCAGGGTCAGCATCTCGGTGACCCCCTCCTCGGCGATGCGCTCGATGCGGGCGGTCGCGCGCCGTACGGCGTCGGCGGCCGGCCCCTCGGTCGGCGCGGAGGGGTCGAAGAGCACGCGCCAGAGGTAGGGCCGGGAGTCGAGGACCTCCGCCATCCCCTCGAGCGTGAGCATGCCGCGCTCGATGCCGACGGCGCCGAGCCCGGCGATCCGCTCGATCTCGTCGCCCAGGAGGTCGCCCGCGTGGTCGACGCACGCGCCGTACAAGCCCTCCTTCGACCCGAAGTAGTTGTAGACGAGCGGCTTCGAGATGCCCGCCCGCTCGGCGACGGCGGCGACGGAGGTGGCGGCGAACCCCACCCGGCCGAGCTCGCGGAGGGCCGCGTCCAGGATCTGCTCCTCGCGGTCGGCCCGCGGGACGCCCTTGGTGCCGGTGCGGCGGGCGGTACGGCGCGTGGTGCCGGCGGACGCGGAAGGCATGGCGAAAGCCTACCCACCGCAATTGACCTTCTGGTAACTTACCGCGCAGTCATATCGGAGGGATCGTGATGGCCGACCTGCTGGACCCGCTGAAGAACCCGCTCACCTACGCGGCGCCGTTCTTCGTGCTGTGCATCCTCGTCGAGCTCGCCGCACTGCGCTGGCTCGACCACGACGACAGCACGACGGGCTACGCGCTCAAGGACGCCCGCGCGTCGATCTCCATGGGCGTCGTCTCCGTCTTCTTCCTCACCGCGTTCAAGGTCGTCACGTTCTTCGCGTTCACGGCCGTCTTCGTGTGGTTCGCGCCGTGGGAGCTGCCCACCGACACGTGGTGGTACTGGGTGCTGCTCGTCGTCGGTCTCGACCTCGGCTACTACTGGCACCACCGCTTCAGCCACCGGGTGCGCATCGCCTGGGCCGGCCACCAGGCCCACCACTCCAGCGAGTTCATGAACTTCGGCACCGCGCTGCGCCAGAAGTGGAACCCCTGGTTCGAGTTCTTCTTCTGGCTGCCCCTGCCGCTGCTCGGGTTCGCGCCGTGGACGCTCTACGTCGCGTTCGGGCTCAACCTGATCTACCAGTTCTTCACCCACACGGAGACGGTCGACCGGCTGCCGCGCCCCCTGGAGCTCGTGCTCAACACCCCGTCGCACCACCGGGTGCACCACGGCTCCGACCCGGAGTACCTCGACAAGAACTACGGCGGCATCCTCATCGTCTGGGACCGCCTGTTCGGCACCTTCGCACCCGAGCGGCAGCGCCCGACGTACGGGCTCACCACCAAGGTCGACACCTACGACCTGCTCACGCTGCAGTACGGCCACTACCGCGAGATCGCGCACGACGTGCGCGCGGCGCAGGGGCTGCGCGAGAAGCTCGGCTACGTGTTCGGGCCGCCCGGCTGGGCGCCCGGTGCGACCCGGGCGGGCGTCGTGCCGCAGGGGCCGCGGGAGCCGGCGCCGTAGCCCCACCCTCCCGGGACGCCCGGCCTGCTCAGGCGTGGACCGCCTCAGGTGTAGAGGCGCTCGCCGTACGCGGGACCGTAGTAGGCGTCGAGCTCGGCCACGCTCGTCTCGGGGCGCTCGAGCTCGTGGGCCAGCACGGCGCGGCGGGGCACGTGGTCCTCGGGCGCCCAGGTCTCCGGGTCCCACAGCCCGGAGCGCAGGAACGCCTTCGCGCAGTGGTGGAAGACCTGCTCGACCTCGACGACCACGGCGAGCACGGGCCGGTGGCCCTTGACGACCATCGCGTCGAAGAACGGGGCGTCGCGCACCAGACGGGCACGACCGTTGACGCGCAGGGTGTCGCCGCGGCCGGGGATGAGGAAGAGCAGGCCGACGTGCGGGTTGACGAGGATGTTGCGGTAGCCGTCGGCCCGCCGGTTGCCGGGGCGCTCCGCGACGGCGATCGTACGGTCGTCGAGCACGTGCACGAGCGTGCCCACCGGGTCGCCCTTCGGTGACGCGTCGCAGGAGCCGTCGGCGCCGGCGGTCGCCAGCACGCAGAACCCGGAGGCCTCGAGCCACTCCACGTCGCGCGCGACGAGCCGGTCGCGCTCCTTCGCCACGGCAGCGGGGGCGGGCACGCCCAGCAGCGCCGTCAGCTCGGCCTCGTCGGTGACCTCGGTCCAGCTCGTCTCCATGCGGGCACGGTACGACGGGTGGGGCTCAGCGCGCGACGGCGTACCGGACCACCACGAAGTCACCGTTGCGGTCCACCTCGAGCAGCTCGAGGTCGAGCGCCCTCGGGAGCAGCGGCGCGCCGGCGCCGAGCACGCACGGCGCGTACGCGAGCACGAGCTCGTCGACGAGGCCGACGTCGGCGAAGCGGCCCACCAGCTCGCCGCCGCCCACGATCCACACGTTCTTGCCGCCGGCGGCCGCCACGGCCTCGGCGTGCAGCGCGCGGACCTCGTCGTCGGAGTCGGCGCTCGCGAACCGGATGTCGCCCGCGATCGGCGCGAGCTCGCGGTGGGTGAGCACCCAGGCGGGCACGTCGTACATCCACCCCTCGCCGGCCTCGGTGACGGCGGCGTGCACCCACTCGTACGTCGCCGCGCCCATGACGATCGCGCCCACCCCGGCCTCGAAGGCCGGGTAGCCCTGGGGCCCGTCCTCCTCGATGTGGCGGCTGGTGAGCCAGTCGAGGGAGTGGTCGGGGGTGGCGATGAAGCCGTCGAGGCTCGTGCCGACGTAGTAGACGGTGCTCATGAGGGGTCCTTCGAGTGGGGGCGACCCATTCTCACCACGAGTTGTCGCGTCTGCACGCCTCACGGACGCCGAGTTGTCGCGTCTGCACGCCTCACGGAGGTCGAACTGTCGCGTCTGCCGCGCACGGTCGTGCACGACCCGACAGCTCGGCGCGTCCTCGGCATGCCGACGCGACATGTCGGCGGGCTCAGGCGAGGTGGCGCACGGCGTCCACGGCCGCGACGGCGCGGTCGACGCGGTCCTCGGCGTCGTACGGCACCCAGGTGATGCGGGGGTCCTTGAGGAACCAGCCGTCCTGGCGGCGGGCGAAGCGGCGGGTTGCGTACATCGTGCGGTCGCGCGCCTCGGTGAGCGGGAGCGTCCCCTCGACGTGCGCGACGACCTCGCGGTAGCCGATGGCGCGCCCGGCGGTGGGGCTCCCCACGAGCCCCACCGCCATCAGGCGCTCGACCTCCTCGACGAGGCCGGCCTCGAACATGAGGTCGACGCGACGGGCGAGGCGCTCGTCGAGGGTGGGCCGGTCGATCGTGACGCCGACCTGGACGGTGCGGGGGTCGTCGTACACGAGCTGCGGCAGCGACGCGCTCCAGGGCCGCCCGGTGAGCTCGATGACCTCGAGGGCGCGGACGACACGGCGACCGTTCTCGGGGATGATCCCGGCGGCCGCCTGGGGGTCGCGCTCGGCGAGGCGGGCGTGGAGGGTCCGGGCGCCGACGGTCTCGAGCTCGGCCTCGAGACGCCCCCGCACGACGGGGTCGGTGCCCGGGAACTCGAAGCGGTCGAGCACGGCGCGCGTGTAGAGGGCCGACCCCCCGACCAGGACGGGCACGCGCCCGCGGCCCCGGACCTCCGCGATCGTCGCCCGCGCCCGGGTCTGGAAGTCGGCGACGGTGGAGGCCTGGGTGACGTCGAGCACGTCGAGCAGGTGGTGCGGGATGCCGCGGCGCTCGGCCGGCGGCAGCTTGGCCGTGCCGATGTCCATGCCGCGGTAGAGCTGCATCGCGTCGGTGTTGACGATCTCGCCGTCCAGCCGCTCGGCCAGGTCGAGGGAGAGGTCGGTCTTGCCCGCGCCCGTCGAGCCCACGACCGCCACGATCGGCGGCTCGACCGGGGAGGGGTGCTCAGGCATGGTCGATATTCTCTCAGCACCGACGCGTGGGGCCCGTTCCCCACCGCCACCCCACCCCCAGGAGGATCCCATGGGTTTCGCAGACAAGCTGAAGGGCGCCGTCGAGCAGGCGCGCACGAAGGCCGGGCCCAAGCTCGCCGACGCCGTCGACAAGCACGGCGACAAGGTCACCGGCGGCATCGAGAAGGCCGGCGCGTTCGCCGACAAGAAGACCAAGGGCAAGTACTCCGACAAGATCGCCAAGGGCACCACGAAGGCCCGCGAGGGCATCGAGAAGCTCGACAAGAAGAACGGCCCGGACCAGCCCGGCGGGACGGGCACCGGCCCCCTCCGGTGACCGCCAGCACCACCTCCGCCGACCCCGTCGGCCTCGGCCGGTTCGTCGTGGTGCCCGCGTCGTACGTCTTCTGCCTGCGGCCAGGAGCCGACGGCGGCCTGCCCGAGGTGCTCCTGCAGCTTCGCTCCGGCACGGGCTACATGGACGACCACTGGGCCGCCGGCGCCGCCGGCCACGTGGAGAAGGGCGAGACGGCGTACGACGCCGCCGCGCGCGAGGCCCGGGAGGAGCTCGGCATCACCGACGCGACGCTGGAGTTCGTCGCGACGATGCAGCGCACCTCCCCGGTCGACCGTCCCGCCCTCGCGATCGACGAGCGTGTCGACTTCTTCTTCGCCACCTCGGCGTGGACCGGCGAGCCCCGGATCATGGAGGGCGCCAAGTGCGCCGACCTGCGCTGGTTCGGCCTCGGCGCGCTGCCCGAGCCGGTCGTGCCCCACGAGCGCAAGGTGCTCGGGGTGCTCCGGGCGTCGATCGAGGCGGGTGCCGACTGGCCCGCCGGAGGGGTGGGTACGTTGGGGCACAGCCCGGCGCCGTACCTCACCTACGGCTACGACGAGCACGAGGAGAACCGATGAGCGACCCCGGTCCGCAGCCCGACCCGACGATCGAGCCCGCCGAGCCCAACCCGGGAGGTCCGGACGCCATCGACGAGTCCGGTCGCTACGGCACGGACACCGGCGAGCTGGCGATCCCCGACCTCGATCCGGCGAAGAACCCGGCCACGGAGGACGTGGTGCCCGACGAGGTGAAGGCCGCCGACGACAAGCAGCAGGCCCCCGCCGAGGGCGAGGACGACCGCGAGCCCGCCGAGGACAGCGACGGGGAGACCGAGCCCCCGGCCTGACCGACGGCCTGACCGACCGCACCTGTACGACGGACGCCCGCCCCCGAGGTCTGGGGGCGGGCGTCGTGTGCGTGGGGCCACGCCGGTTTCACCGGCTAGCCGGTGAAACCGGCACCTAGCGCGAGAAGGTTAGTGCGCCAGGTGCCGGTTTACGTGTCAACCGTGCCGCAGAGGCCGGCGCACACGGGGCCGGCGCACACGGGGCCGCGGGCCCCACAAACCGGTGAGCGGCACCGCGAGCGGGTGAACCGACGTCCGGCGACAGCCGCGGGACGGGCGGGTCACCCCACCGAGCAGCCGGGCCCCTCGGGCAGCGGGGCCGGCACGCCGATCGTGGGCATGCCGAGCGTGACGCCGGTCGGCGCGGCGGGGGCGGCGGTGCGGGCCTCCCAGGCGTCGCCGGCGCGGGTACGGCGCACGGCCAACACCGGTCCGTCGGCCACGAGGTGGTGGGGCGCGCCGTACGTCAGCCGCACCTCCACCATGTCGCCCGGGCGCGGCACGGCTCCGTCGACGAGCGAGAAGTCGGCCTCGAAGTGCACGAGGCGGTTGTCGGCGGCGCGGCCGGTGAGACGGGCGGTCTCCGTGTCCTTGCGACCCTCCCCCTCGGCGACCATCAGCTCGACGCGACGCCCCTCGAGCTTCCGGTTCTCCTGCCACGCGATCTCGTTGACGAGCGCGACGAGGCGCTCGTAGCGCGCCTGCACGACGGCCTTCGGGACCTCGTCGGCCATCGTGGCGGCGGGGGTGCCGGGGCGCTTGGAGAACTGGAACGTGAACGCGCCGGAGAAGCGGGCCTCGCGCACGACGTGCATCGTGGCCTCGAAGTCCTCCTCGGTCTCGCCGGGGAAGCCCACGATGATGTCGGTGGTGATGGCGGCGTCGGGGATGGCCGCGCGCACGCGCTCGATGATGCCGAGGAACTTCTTCTGGCGGTATGAGCGACGCATCGCCTTGAGCACCCTGTCGGAGCCGGACTGCAGCGGCATGTGCAGCGACGGCATCACCGTCGGGGTCTCGGCCATCGCGTCGATGACGTCGTCGGTGAACTCGGCCGGGTGCGGCGAGGTGAACCGGATCCGCTCGAGGCCCTCGATCTCCCCGCACGCCCGCAGCAGCTTGCTGAAGGCCTGGCGGTCGCCGAACTCCACGCCGTACGCGTTGACGTTCTGCCCGAGCAGCGTCACCTCGGTGACGCCCTGCGCCACCAGCGCCTCGATCTCGGCGAGGATGTCGCCGGGGCGGCGGTCCTTCTCCTTGCCGCGCAGCGCCGGCACGATGCAGAACGTGCAGGTGTTGTTGCAGCCGACCGACACCGAGACCCACGCGGCGTACGCCGACTCGCGCTTCGTCGGCAGCGTCGACGGGAAGACCTCGAGCGACTCGAGGATCTCGACCTGCGCCTCCTCCGCGATGCGCGCCCGCTCCAGCAGCACCGGCAGCGAGCCGATGTTGTGGGTGCCGAACACGACGTCGACCCACGGGGCGCGCCGGGTGACCTCGCCGCGGTCCTTCTGCGCGAGGCAGCCGCCGACGGCGATCTGCATGCCCGGCCGGCCCGCCTTCACCGACGCCAGGTGGCCGAGGTTGCCGTAGAGCTTGTTGTCGGCGTTCTCCCGCACCGCGCAGGTGTTGAGCACGACGATGTCGGCGTCGTCGACGCCGGGCGCCGCGACGTACCCCGCCCCCTCGAGCAGGCCCGTGAGCCGCTCGGAGTCGTGCACGTTCATCTGGCAGCCGTAGGTGCGCACCGCGTAGGTGCGCGGGAGCGCCCCCGTGGTCTCGGGGTCGGTCGTCGCGGGGGCGGTGAGGGTCTCAGACATGACCGGCCCAGGGTACGGCGGACCGCGGCGCCGCACGAACCCCCGCGGGCGTCCGGGTCCGCCCCGCCGGCCCCCGCCCCTCAGTCGACCGGCAGCGGCACGAACGTCGCCGGCGCGTCGAACACCGACAGGCCCACGACGTCGGAGCCCACGAGCACGGTGAAGGTGACCCGCGTCGGGCGCGGGGCCACCTGGAGGACGGTGGCGACGAAGGTCAGGGCCGAGGACCCGGCCGGGACCCCGTCGAGGAACGGCACCGCGAGCCGTGCCGCCCCGTCGACCACGGTGGCCGGGTCGTCGTCCGGGTCGGCGAGGACGCCCGGCGAGGCGGCCAGGACCTGGTCGACCGACGTCAGCGGCGTCGCCGTCGTGACGGTCACGACGAGGGTCGCGGGCCCGGCGAGCCCGGCGCCCGCGTTGGCGACCAGACCGAAGTCGGAGTCCGGGTCGGGCGCGCGCGGGTCCAGGAACCCCACGAGGTAGCCGACGTCGGGGATCTCGTACCAGCGCAGGTCCCCGGTCACCTGGACGTTCGCGCCGCCCGGCACGGAGGCCGCGTGCGCCGGTGCGGCCGCGACGACGGCGACCACCGGCGTGGCCCAGGCCACCGTGCGGACGACGGAGCGGCGGGTGAGGCCGGTGGGCGGCAGGTCGGTGGTCATGGTCCCCCAGGGGTCAGGTCGTGGCGACCCTGATCCTGGGACCTCCGGTGGGTGTCCGCCCCCACGTCGGTCACGAATAGGTCCCGATCTGCGCCCGTGGGGCCTCCCACGTAGCACCGCCGGTCTGGACCGGCTTAGGTTTCGCCCCATGACCGCGCTCGAGAAGGAGCCGACCACCCCTGCCCAGGGTGAGCCGCTCGTCGTCCTGTCCGACGTCCAGAAGTGGTACGGCGACCTGCACGTGCTCAAGGACATCAACCTCACCGTGCACCGCGGCGAGGTCGTCGTCGTGATCGGCCCGTCGGGCTCCGGCAAGTCGACGCTGTGCCGCACCATCAACCGCCTCGAGACCATCGGCGAGGGATCGATCCAGCTCGACGGCAAGCCGCTGCCCGAGGAGGGCAAGGCGCTCGCGAACCTGCGCGCCGAGGTCGGCATGGTCTTCCAGAGCTTCAACCTCTTCGCCCACAAGACGATCCTCGAGAACGTCACGCTCGGCCCGATCAAGGTCCGCGGCGTCAAGAAGGCGGACGCGGACGCGAAGGCGCAGGAGCTGCTCGACCGGGTCGGCGTCGGCCACCAGGCCGCGAAGTACCCCGCCCAGCTCTCCGGCGGCCAGCAGCAGCGCGTGGCGATCGCCCGGGCGCTGGCGATGGAGCCGAAGGTGATGCTCTTCGACGAGCCGACCTCCGCGCTCGACCCGGAGATGATCTCCGAGGTCCTCGACGTCATGGTCACGCTCGCCAAGGGCGGCATGACGATGGTCGTGGTGACCCACGAGATGGGCTTCGCGCGTACGGCGGCCGACCGCGTCGTCTTCATGGCCGACGGCCAGATCGTCGAGGAGAACACCCCCGAGGAGTTCTTCACGAACCCGCAGAGCCCGCGTGCGCAGGACTTCCTCGGCAAGATCCTCAAGCACTGACCCGACCCCAGACGTGGACGCGCTCGCTCGGGCGTCGGGTCCAGCACCACCAGCAGCATCAGCAGGACCAGCACCGTCACACCCCATGACGGGCCTCTCGGGGCCCTGGAACCAGGAGAACCAATGCGACTCAGAAGGACTGCAGCAGCCGTGGCCGGCCTCGGCCTCGCCATGTCCCTCGCCGCCTGTGGCGACGCGGGCAGCGACGGGGGCGACTCGGTCGACGTCGAGGTCGACGAGAACGCCGCCGAGAGCTTCGACGAGGGCACGCGCATGCGCGAGCTCGCCGACCAGGGCACGATCAAGATCGGCGTCAAGTTCGACCAGCCCGGCATCGGCTACAAGGGCGCGACCGACGACGACCCGAGCGGCTTCGACCCGCAGATCGGCACCATCCTCGCGGCGTCCCTCGGCATCGACGAGGAGAACATCGAGTGGGTCGAGACCATCTCGGCCAACCGCGAGTCGTTCCTCGAGAGCGGCGAGGTCGACCTCGTCATCGCGTCGTACTCGATCACCGACGCCCGTCGTGAGGTCGTCGGCCAGGCGGGTCCGTACTACGTGACCGGCCAGCAGCTGCTCGTGCCCTCCGACAGCGACATCGCCGACGTCTCCGACGTCGCCGGCGAGGAGGTCTGCTCCGTCACCGGTTCGACCTCGCTCGACAACGCGCAGGCCGAGGGTGCGGTGCCGCGCGGCTTCGACACCTACTCCGAGTGCGTCGACCAGGTCGTCGACGGCACGGTCGCCGCGATGACGACCGACGGCGCGATCCTGCTGGGCTACGCGGCCGAGCAGCCCGACGCCCTCAAGGTCGTCGGCGAGCCGTTCTCCGAGGAGCGCTACGGCGTCGGCTACTCGATCGACAGCCCGGAGATGTGCGGCTGGATCAACGAGACGCTCACCGAGTCGTTCGACGACGGCAAGTGGGCCGAGGCGTTCGACAACACGCTCGGTGTCTCCCTCGACGAGACCCCGGAGCCCCCGGCGCTCGACGAGTGCGCCTGAGCTGAGCGTCCGGCGTCGACGTGGCGGTGACCACCGCCGCGTCGGCGCCGTCGCATGCTCGGGATCCGCACGTTCCTGACCCACCTTCCGAAGGGAGAGCCGCCACGTGGAGGCGATCACCACTGACTTCGACCTGTACCTGAAGGGCTTCGGGCTGACCGTCGGTCTGTTCGTCGCCTCGGGGATCGCGTCGCTCGTCTTCGGCGCGCTGCTCGCCGCCGCGCGGGTCGGGCCGATCAGCGTGCTGGCCAAGGCGTCCGCCGCCTACGTCACGCTGTTCCGCAACACCCCGCTCCTGATGATCTTCATCTTCATCGCGATCGCGATGCCCCGGATCGGCTTCACGTTCAACTTCGTGGAGGAGATCCGGGTCGGTGACTGGAACATCTCCGGCTTCTTCTTCCGGGCCTGCCTGGCGCTGACGCTCTACACGTCGGCGTTCGTCTGCGAGGCGTTCCGCTCCGGCATCAACGCCGTGCCGATCGGCCAGGCCGAGGCCGCCCGCGCGCTGGGCCTCACGTTCGGCCAGAACATGACGAACATCGTGATGCCGCAGGCGCTGCGGGCCGTCGTGCCCCCGCTGACCAGCGTGCAGATCGCGCTGGCCAAGAACACGTCGGTCGCCGCCGCGTTCGGGATCGCCGAGGCCACCGCCACCATGCGGCTGCTCGGCAACCGGTACGGCGACCAGACCGTCGAGATCTTCTTCTTCATCGCCGTCGGCTACATCATCATCGTCGAGATCGTCGCCCTCGGCTCGTACGCGCTCGAGCGGCGCTGGAAGGCGGCTGCCCGATGAGCGCCAGCGTCCTCTTCGACACCCCGGGCCCGAAGGCCCGCCGGCGTCACCGCATCTTCACGATCGTGTCGCTGCTCCTGCTCGTGGGGTTCCTCGTCCTCGTCGTGATGCGGCTGAACGACCGCGGCCAGCTCGAGTACGCGCTCTGGGAGCCGTTCCTCACCCCGGCCTACCTCGAGGTCATCCTCGAGGCGCTCCTCAAGACCCTGCAGATGGCGTTCGGCGCGATCCTGCTCGCCATCGTCTTCGGGGTGGTCTTCGGCATCGCCAAGCTCTCCGACCACCGGATCGTCCGCGCACCCGCCTGGCTCGTCGTCGAGTTCTTCCGCGCCGTGCCCGTGCTGCTGCTCATGACGTTCTTCTGGCTCGCGTTCTCCATCGGCGGCGGCCCGCTCAGCCCGTTCTGGTGCGTCGTCATCGCGCTGACCCTCTACAACGGCTCCGTCCTCGCCGAGGTGCTGCGCGCCGGCATCAACGCCGTGCCGCCGGGCCAGGCGGAGGCGGCGTACGCGATCGGCATGCGCAAGTCGCAGGTCATCTGGCTGATCCAGCTGCCGCAGGCGGTGAAGATCATGCTCCCGGCCCTGATCAGCCAGTGCGTCGTGGCGCTGAAGGACACCAGCCTGGGGTTCTACATCACCGCCCCGGGCCTCACCGCGGTTATGCGTCCGATCTACCTGGAGTTCCAGAACCAGGTGCCGACCGCGATCGTGATCGCGTCGATCTACATCATCGTGAACCTGCTGCTCACGGGGCTCGCGACGTACCTCCAGCACAAGCTGGTCGGCGAGAAGAAGCAGCTCGACGTGCCGATGGTCGGCGGAGTCGACAGCGGTCGCGCCGTCTGACCCTCCCCCACGTACGACGAGAGCCCGGCACCGTCTCGGTGCCGGGCTCTCGTGCTGTGCGGGTACGGCGGGGGCTACTTCTTCCTCGGCGTGACCCAGAGCCGGATGACGCCCTCGACGACCACGGTGCCGTCGTCGCGCACGCCCTTGACGCGCACGGGCAGGTCGGGGTCGTCGCCGGTCCACTGCTCGGGGTCGGTCTCGGCGATGCAGCGGATGTCGCTGGTGGCCTTGGCGGTGTAGCTGACGTCCATGCCCTTGGGGATCCAGCGCTTGTCGCCCGGCACGGTCGACTCCGCCAGGGCGCCCATCGCGGCCTCGAGCCCGTTGCACAGCGCGATCGCGTGCACGGTCTTGAGGTGGTTGTGCACGCCGCGGCGCTTGGGGATGACGAGCTCGGCGTAGTTCGGCCGCAGCTCGACGAACCGCGGGCGGATCGTCGCGAAGTAGGGGGCCTGCTGCGAGAAGGCGAGCGAGAACAGGCGCTTGCCGAGCAGCGGACCGACCACGGGGAGCGACGTGCTCTGCTTCCAGAGCTGGAGGACCTTGGGCATGCGCCGTACCTTACTCGTCGGTAACGTAGGTCGTCCATCGCCCCACCCGGCACGATGAGGGCATGACCTCCCCCGGCGACGACGCCGACCGCAGCACCCCCGCCGCCCCGCTCTCCCGCGCCCTCGTCCTCGGCGGCGGCGGGATCACCGGCATCGCCTGGGAGACCGGGCTCCTCCACGGCCTCGCGGCGGCCGGCGTCGACGTCACCGCGGGCGCGTCC
This sequence comes from Nocardioides alkalitolerans DSM 16699, assembly GCF_000426525.1. Classification (GTDB taxonomy): domain Bacteria; phylum Actinomycetota; class Actinomycetes; order Propionibacteriales; family Nocardioidaceae; genus Nocardioides; species Nocardioides alkalitolerans. The sequence continues at coordinate 84,009 of NZ_AUFN01000017.1, read as the reverse complement.
GCCGCCGACCTCGTGGTGGGCACCTCGGCCGGCTCCGTCGTCGGCGCGCAGATCCGGTCGGGCACACCGCTCGCCGACCTCTACGCCGCCCAGACCACGCCGCCGCGCCCCGACGCCCCGCGCTCCTCCATCTCGCCGCTGGTCCTGCTCGCCTACGCGCGCGGGCTGCTGCTCGCCCGCGGCGACCTCGAGCGCTTCGGACGCCACCTCGGGGCGTACGCCGTACGGCGCGCCGCGGCCGGCCGCACGCCCACGCTGGACGAGCGCTACATCGCCATCCGGGGGCGGCTGTCGTCGTACGACTGGCCGACGGAGCCCCTGAGGATCACCGTCGTCGACGCCGAGACGGGCAGACTGCGGGTGCTCGACGGCAGCGACCCCGACGTGACCCTGCTCGACGCCGTCGCGGCGAGCTGCGCCGTGCCCGGCGTCTACCCGCCCGTGCCGATCGGGGGCGGGGTGTACGTCGACGGTGGCGCCCGGTCGGGCACGAACGCCGACCTCGCGGCCGACCACGAGCGGGTCCTGGTGCTCGCGCCCGTCGACCGGTCGGTCGGGCCCATGAGGGCGGCACCCGCCCTGCTGCGCGGCGTGCACCACCTCGTGCTCGCCCCGGACGACGCCTCGCGCTCGGCGATCGGGCGCAACGTGCTCGACCCCGCGGCGAAGGTCGCCTCCGCGCGGGCCGGCCACGCGCAGGGGCTCGAGGCCGCCGACGACGTCCGGGAGCTCTGGGGCTGACCCCTCGCCCACCTGCCCGCCCCCGGCGAGCGCTCAGCGCTTCTCGGCCACCACGAACACGCGACGGAACGGCAGCACGACGAACGGACCGTCGGGTCCCAGCCGCGTCGGGTACGCCGTCCGCAGGCGCGCCTTGAACGCGGCGACGAAGTCGTCGCGCAGGTCGTCGGGCAGGGCCTGCAGGGTCGGACGCGCCCCCGTGCCGGAGACCCAGGTGAAGACCGGGTCCTCGCCGGTGAGCACGTGCAGGTAGGTCGTCTCCCAGGCGTCGACGACGGCGCCGGCGCGGGTCAGCACGTCCAGGTACGTCGCGGGGTCGTGGGAGGACGGGTCGGCGATGTCGCGCACGTGGTCCGCGTACGGCGCCTCCGCGGCCAGCTCGGCGCGCAGGGTGTGGCTGGGCTCGTCGAAGTTGCCCGGCACGGAGAACGCGAGGGTGCCGCCGGGCGCGACCCGGTCGAGCAGGTGGGGCAGCAGGTCGAGGTGGCCCGGCACCCACTGGAACGTGGCGTTGGAGACGAGCAGGTCGACGGGCGCGTCCGGCGTCCAGGCGCGGAGGTCGCCGACCTCGAACGCGATGCCCGGCACCTCGGCCCGCGCGCGCTCGATCATCTCGGCCGAGGAGTCCACGCCGTGCACGTCGGCCCCGGGCCAGCGCTCGGCGAGCAGGCGGGTGACGTTGCCCGGGCCGCAGCCGAGGTCGACGACGGTCGCCGGGGGCGCGACGTCGGGCAGCGGCAGCACCCGCGCGAGCAGCTCGAGGAACGGCCGCCCGCGGTGGTCGGCGTACGTGAGGTAGCGCTCGGGATCCCATCGCATGGGCACCTCCTGTGGTCGTGGATGTCTTGACGTCAAGATAAATCCAGCCTGCGCCGCAAACGTCTCGATGTCAAGATTCTCGATCGACGCTACGATGCCGGACATGCATGACGAGGTGGACGAGCTGGTCGACGCGTGGGCGCGCGAGCGTCCCGACCTCGACCTCGGCCCCGTCGAGGTGTTCAGCCGCATCAGCCGACTCTCCCGTCACCTCGACCTCGCCCGACGCCGCGCCTTCGCCGCCCACCACATCGAGCCGTGGGAGTTCGACGTGCTGGCCGCCCTGCGGCGCGCGGGGGCGCCGTACGAGCTCTCCCCCGGCAGGCTGTTGCGCGAGACCCTCGTGACGAGCGGGACGATGACCAACCGCGTCGACCGCCTGAACTCCCGCGGCCTGGTCGACCGCCTGCCCGACCCGAACGACCGCCGCGGCGTGCTCGTGCGCCTGACCCGCGAGGGCAAGGCCGCCGTCGACGGGGCGTTCGAGGCCCTGCTCACCGCCGAGGCCGAGATCGTGGCCGGACTCCCCGAGGAGGAGCGCGCCCGCCTCGCCGACCTGCTCCGGACCCTCATGGGGCCGTTCGGCTGACCGCCGCCCGACCCGGGGTGGTGTCGAGACGCGACTCGCTGCGCTCGTGGCTCCCGCCGAGGTGGCCTGCCGTCAGCCGAGGATCTCGGCGGCCTCCAGCCACTCGAGCTCCAGCTGCTCCTTCTCGTCGGCCAGCGCCGCGAGGCGGGCGCTGACGCCGGCCATCTTCTCGTAGTCCTGGCCGAGCTCGAGGGCCTCCGCGTTGAGGGCGGCCTCCTCCTGCGTGATCTTCGCGAGCCGCTTCTCCACGCGGGCGACGGCCTTGCGGGCGGAGCGCTCCTCGGCCCCGCCCACCTTCGCCTTGGGCGCCGCCGACGCCGCCGAGGCCGCGGCCACCGCGGCCGTGCGGCCCGCCGGTGCGCTCGACCGGTCGGCCTGGGCGCGGACGACGGGGGGCGCGTCGTCGCCCGCCGCGCGGCGCTCGAGGTACTCGTCGACGCCGCGCGGCAGCATCGAGATCTGGCCGTCGCCGAGCAGCGCCCACACCGAGTCGGTGGCGCGCTCGAGGAAGTACCGGTCGTGGCTGACCACGACGAGCGTGCCGGGCCAGCCGTCGAGGAAGTCCTCGAGCACCTGCAGCGTCTCGATGTCGAGGTCGTTGGTGGGCTCGTCGAGGAGCAGCACGTTCGGCTCCTCGAGCAGGAGGCACAGCAGCTGGAACCGGCGGCGCTCGCCACCGGAGAGGTCACCGATGCGGGCGACGAGCTTGTCGCCCGTGAAGCCGAACCGCTCGAGCATCGACGTCGCGGTGATCTCGCCGTCGGCGGTCTTGGTGACGCGTCGGATCGACTCGACCATCGGCAGCACGCGCATCGTCGGGTCGAGGGTGTCGAGCTGCTGGGTGAGGTGGGCCAGGGCGATGGTGCGCCCGTGCTTCACCCGGCCCTTCTGCGGGTCGAGCGTGCCGGCCAGCAGCGAGAGCACCGAGGTCTTGCCGGCGCCGTTGACGCCGACGATGCCCACCCGGTCACCGGGGCCGAGCCGCCAGGTGGCGTGCTCGAGCAGCACCCGCTCGCCGCGGCGCAGGTCGACGTCCTCGACGTCGATGACGTCCTTGCCGAGGCGCTGGGTGGCGAACTTCTGCAGCGCCAGGGTGTCGCGCGGCGGCGGGACGTCCTCGATGAGCGCGTTGGCCGCCTCGATGCGGAACTTGGGCTTGGACGTGCGGGCCGGGGCGCCGCGGCGCAGCCAGGCGAGCTCCTTGCGGGCCAGGTTGGCGCGACGGCTCTCGACGGTGGCGGCCTGGCGCGAGCGCTCGGCGCGCGCCAGCACGAACGCGGCGTACCCGCCCTCGTAGGCGTCGACGACCCCGTCGTGCACCTCCCACGTCCACTGGCACACGGCGTCGAGGAACCAGCGGTCGTGGGTGACGACCACGAGCGCCGACGGCAGGGCCGCCACGTGACGGGCGAGCCAGGCGACCGCCTCGACGTCGAGGTGGTTGGTGGGCTCGTCGAGGATCAGCAGGTCGTGCTCGTCGAGCAGCAGCGCGGCCAGCGAGCAGCGGCGGCGCTCGCCGCCGGAGAGGCCCAGCACCGGTCGGTCGAGGTCGACCCCGGCGAGCAGCACCTCCACGACCTCCCGGGTCGTCGAGTCGGCCGCCCACTCGTGGTCGGCCCGGCCGCCGAGCACGGCCTCCCGCACGCTGTGGGTGTCGTCGAGCTCGTCCCCCTGGTGCAGGTAGCCGACGAGCAGCCCGCGCTGGCGCGAGACCCGCCCGGTGTCGGCCGCCTCGATGCCGGTCAGCACCTCGAGCAGGGTGGTCTTGCCGTCACCGTTGCGGCCGACGATGCCGATGCGCTGACCGACGCCGATGCCGAGCGACACCTCCGTCAGCAGCGGGCGCACGCCGTACGACTTGGAGACCTTCTCGAGGTTGACGAGGTTGGGGACAGCCATCAGACGTACTCCACACGGTGGGTGCCCGCGACGGGGCCCGTCGCGACGAGCACCACCTCGCAGGACGGACGGAGGCGGTCGGCGACCTCACGAGCATGGTCGCCTGACGCGCAGAGGAAGACACAGGTCGGGCCCGAGCCGGACACGATGCCCCGCAGGGCACCGGCCTCCTCCCCGGCCTCCAGCACGCCGACGAGGTCGGGCCGCAGGTCGAGGGCGGGCAGCTGGAGGTCGTTGTGGAGCACGGCGGCGAGCACCGTCGGGTCCTGGGAGGCGAGGGCGGCCATCACGCGGTCGGGCACGACGACCTCCTCGGCGGCGTCGGGCCGCAGGCGGTCGTAGTGCGCGAACACGCGCGGGGTCGAGAGCCCCTCCCGCGACGGCACCACCACCCACCACCAGGTGGCCTCGGCGATGGCGGGGTCGACGTACGGCGTCACGAGCTCGCCACGACCCACGCCGGCCGCGGTGCCGCCCAGGAGCGAGAACGGCACGTCGCTGCCGAGCTCGGCGGCGATGGCCAGGAGGTCGTCGTCGGGGGTCTCGAGGTCGTGGAGACGGTCGAGCGCCACCAGCGTCGCGGCGGCGTCGGCCGACCCGCCGGCCAGGCCGCCGGCCACGGGGATGGCCTTGTCGATGAGCAGGTCGGCCCGCAGCGTGCGGCCGTGGTGCGCGCCGAGCAGCTGCGCCGCCCGGTGCACGAGGTTGGTGCCGGGGGCCAGGGGGACGGCGTCGGCCTCGACGTGGTCGGCCGCGTCCAGCGTGACCCGGAGCGGCACCGTGCCCGAGCCGCCGGGCCGCACGGTCACGTCGTCGTACAGGCCGATCGCCTGGTAGACGGTCCCGAGCGGGTGGAACCCGTCGGGCCGGGGAGCGCCGACGGCCAGGTAGAGGTTGATCTTGGCGGGAGCGCGCACGGTGACGGACCGGACCGGCTGGGACGTCACGCGGGCGGCTCCTCGGTGGTCGCGGGGTCGGGCTGGGGGTCGGGCTGGAGGTCGGCGGGCCGCGTCGACGGTACGGCGGCGCGCGCGAGCGCGAGGCCCTCGGCGACGCGGGCGAAGTCGGTCACCGCGAGCACCTCGCCGCGGGCGGTGGGGTCGACGTCCGCGTGCTCCAGGGCGGCCTCGACGACCTCGGTGGAGCCCACGACGGCACGGAGCGCCGCCCGCAGCGTCTTGCGGCGCTGGGCGAACGCGGCGTCGACGACGGCGAACACCTCGGCCCGGCTCGCGGTGGTGACGGGCGGCTCGCGCCGGGTCCAGGCGACGAGGCCCGAGTCGACGTTCGGCGCGGGCCAGAACACGTTGCGCCCGATGGCGCCGGCGCGGCGGACGTCCGCGTACCAGGCCGCCTTGACGGACGGCACGCCGTACGTGCGCGACCCGGGCCCGGCGGCGAGCCGGTCGGCCACCTCCGACTGCACCATGACGAGGCCCCGCTCGAGGCTCGGCAGCAGGCCGAGCAGGTGCAGCAGGACGGGCACGGAGACGTTGTAGGGCAGGTTCGCGACGAGCGCCGTGGGCGGCTCGCCCGGCAGCGTGGTGAGGCGCAGGGCGTCGGCCAGCACGACCTCGAAGGCGCCGGCCTGGGCGGGGGCGTACTCCTCGATCGTGGCCGGCAGCCGAGCGGCGAGCAGCTCGTCGATCTCGATGGCGACGACGCGACGGGCGACCGCGAGCAGCGCCAGGGTCAGCGAGCCGAGGCCCGGACCGACCTCGACCACCACGTCGTCGGCCCCGATGCCGGAGTCGCGCACGATGCGGCGGACGGTGTTGCCGTCGATGACGAAGTTCTGGCCCTTCTGCTTCGTCGGCCGCAGGTCGAGCTCGGTGGCGAGGCGGCGGACGTCGCTCGCGCCCAGCAGGCGCGGGCCCGGGTCGCCCGGGTCGTGCCCGGGCTGGTCTCCGGAGTCCGTCATGGGGAGCAGCCTACGAAACGACGAACGCGCCCCCGACGTGGGAGCGCGTTCGTCGTCGTGCGAGGTGTGTGCTGCGGGCCGGGCCCGGCTCACCTCACGGTCGTGCGGTCATCAGCGCGGCAGGCCGAGCTTGCTCGCGCAGCCGGGCCACGCGCCGTACCCACCACGGGCGTCGCGGAGCTTGGTGGCGATGCGGATCTGCTCCTCGCGGCTGTTCTGGTGCGGGAGGCCGGAGCCGCCGTAGGCGCGCCAGGTCTGGGCGTTGAACTGCAGGCCGCCGTAGTAGCCGTTGCCGGTGTTGATCGACCAGTTGCCGCCGGACTCGCACTGGGCGAGGTCGTCCCACACGGTGCTGCCACCGGCGTAGTTGGGCGGCGGGTTCGAGCCGGAGCCGGACGAGCCGGAGCCGGACGAGGCGGCCGGGGCCTCGGCCACCGGCTCCTCCTTCGTGCCCACGAGCACGCGCTCGGTGACCGGCTCCTGCGTGACGACACGCTCGAGCTCGCGGCTGCCGATCGACGAGCCGTTGCGCTTGACGACCAGGTAGGTGACGTCGGCGGTGCCGTCGCGGCCCTCGACCTCGACCTCGGTGTCGCCCTCGAACATCGAGTCGTCGGGCACCTCGACGGTGTCGTGCGGGATCGACTCGCCCGTGACGGTCGCCTCCTGCGCGAGCCAGCGGGTGACGACGATCTCGTCACCGGCGGCGACGGGGGTCTCGAGCGCCGGCACGACGGCGTCGGCCTCGCCCAGGGTGATGTCGAGCTCCTCGAGCACGTCGGCGACGGTGATCGCGGCGACCTCCTCCTGCGTGGGCTCCTCGCCGCCGACCGCGATGGTCAGCGTCTTCGGGGTCACGACGTCGAGCGCCAGACCGTCGCGGCCGATGCTCGCGCTGCGGCTCGCGGAGAGCTGCGCACCGTCGGCCCGGAGGCCGAGCTCGGTGAGCGCGCTGTCGACGTCCGCGGCCAGCACCCAGTGGGTCTCGGTCGCGCCGTCGACGGTGAGCTCGAGCGGGCGGGCGTAGCGGACGTTGATCTTCGACCCGTCCTCCACCGCCTCGTCGAGGCTGGGCACGACGCGGTCGCGGTCGGAGACCTCGATGCCCTCGTCCTCCAGGACGTCGCCGACCGTGCCGTTGAAGGCCGAGACGGTGCGGACGTCGCCGTCGACGCTGAGCGTGATGGTCTTGTTGAGGGCCGCGTAGCCGGCCGTCGTCCCCGCGACGGCGAGGACCACGAGGGCCACCAGGGCGATGACGAAGCCACGGCTGCGGACGATGCGGGCGAAGTCGCCCCGACCGTCTGAGTTGATGAGCTGCACGATTCTCCGAACGAAGAGCTTCCCGGTTCTCGGACGTCGGCGCACCCGGGCCCGTGGCAGTGACCGGCCGGGGCCGGTCACCTACGGGATCCAGACGGGGCGACTGGGGAAGACGGGCCGATCCGCAGCAGTTGTCTGCCTGCTGCGAGGCCCGCGAGCCGCACCCTGCGCCGGTCGAACACCCATCCGATCCCGGCTAACGAGTTTCTCGACCATAACCGCCATCGGCGACCGGTCAAATCCCCGTTCCACATCTTCACGCGCGTGACACATGCCGTGCGCGCCCGCGCAGGCACCCCTCGGTCAGGCCTCGGAGGGGGTGCCCCAGGGGCCGCCGAAGGCCCGTTCGGTGCTCGCGTCGACGGCCGCGCAGAGCTCGCCGAGGTCGTCGCCACGCACCTCCGCCATGGCCCGCACCGTCAGCGGCACGAGGTACGAGGCGTTGGGCCGGCCGCGGTAGGGCATCGGCGTGAGGTACGGCGCGTCCGTCTCCACGAGCACCCGGTCCTGCGGCGCGACCACGAGGGCTTCGCGCAGGTCAGCGGCGTTCTTGAAGGTGACGGTGCCGGCGAAGGAGAGGTGGGCGCCGCGGTCGAGGCACGCCCGCGCGAACGCCGCGTCGCCGGAGAAGCAGTGCATCACCCAGCGGTCGGGAGCACCCTCGGCGTCGAGCACCTCGAGCACGGCGTCGTGGGCGTCGCGGTCGTGGATGACGAGCGTCTTGTCGAGCCGCTTCGCGATGTCGATGTGGCGCGCGAAGCTCTCGCGCTGGGCGTCCACGCCCTCGGGGCCGGTCCGGAAGAAATCGAGACCCGTCTCACCCACCGCGCGCACGCCGTCGTGGGCGCCGGCGAGCCGCTCGATCTCCTCCAGGGCCTCCTCGAGCCGCCCCTCGGCGGCCAGCAGCGGCGCCTCGTTGGGGTGCAGCGCCACCCCGGCGACGATCGCGTCGTACGACGCGGCGGTCTCGACCGCCCAGCGGGCGCCGGGCAGGTCGCAGCCGATCTGCACGATGCGCGGCACCCCGACCGCGGTGGCCGCGGCGAGGGCGGCGTCGACGTCGAGCCAGTCGTCCGGGCCGCGGCCGTCGGCGATGTCGAGGTGGCAGTGGTTGTCGACGACCGGGTGGGGCAGGGGCTCCGGCGCCGGGGGCCGGGAGCGGTCGCGCCGGCTGCCCTGCTCGGTCGTCCCGGCGCGGGAGCGGGTGGGTCCGCTCACGCGGCGTCGCCCGCGCTGCCGATGCGCTCCAGCACGATCTCGGCCAGCGCCTCGGGGGCGTGCTCGGGCACCCAGTGGCTGACGCCCTCGAGCACGACGAGCTCGTAGTCGGCGAGCACGTAGTCGCCCGCGAGCCGGGCGCCGGCACCGTCGACGGCGGTGTCGCCGTCGCTCCACACCATCGTGGTGGGCACGCGCACCCGGCCGCCGACGCCGCCGCGCAGCGAGAACGGCAGGGCCCGGTAGTAGCCGAGGCCGCCGGGGAAGGCGCCGTACTCGACGATCTCGCGCGTGAACCGCGCCGTCTCGGCCCGCGTCATGCCGGTCGAGCCGAGCATCCGCTCGAGCCGGTCGCCCTTCTTCTCCGCGAGCAGCTCGGGGAGGCGGGGCAGCTGGAAGGCGTACATGTACCAGGACTTCAGCAGCTGGGTGCTGCGCAGGCCCGCCTTCATGAAGGCCTGCGGGTGCGGCACCGACACGGCCGTCCAGGTGCGCACGCGGTCGCCGAACCGGGCGGCCACGCCCCAACCGACCATCGCGCCCCAGTCGTGCCCGACGAGGTGCACGCGGGCGCCGGCCTCACCGAGGGAGTCGAGCAGCGCGACGACGTCGCCCACCAGCTTGTCGACCGTGTAGGCCCGACGACCCTCGGGCCGTGCGCCCGGCGAGTAGCCGCGCTGGTCGGGGGCGACCGTGCGGTAGCCCTGGGCGTGCAGGAGCGGGGCCACCGCGTCCCAGCACGAGGCCCGCTGCGGGAAGCCGTGGAGGAGCACCACCACGGGCCCGTCGAGCGGCCCCTCGTCGCGAACGTCGAAGGTGAGTCCGTCGTTCTCGTACGTCGTGACGCGCGCAGCTGCCATGGGCGCGAGGTTACCGGTGGGTCGGGACCGGCGGACCGGGTGGCGGATCAGGCCGGCGGATCAGGCCGGCGGACCCTGCTGCAGCTGCCGGTGCAGCTGGGCGGAGAGGGAGAGCGCGACGCCGGTGTCGTAGAGGGCCAGGTGCTCGAGGTCGAACCCGCCGCCCACGGCGGGTGCCGGCACGAGCACGAGGGACTGGCCCGGCCCCGGCTCGAGCCCGCGACGCGCCGCGCCCTCGACCAGCCAGGCCGAGAGGATCTCGTCGGCGCCCTCGACGTCGGCGACGGCGGCGCGGAGCTGGTCGACGTCGTCCCAGCGACGCTCCAGGGTGCCGGCGGTGGTGGAGAGGAACCAGAGGCCGTCGTCGCCCTGGAGGACGACGTCGGCCAGGGCCGTCACCAGCCAGGGGCGCAGGGCGGTGAGGCCCGGCAGCCACGTCCAGTCGGCCAGGCCGCGCAGGTCGTCGGTGGTGAGGGGGCGCAGCAGCTCGACGGGCACGGCAGCCGGTCTACCCGCGGACGGCCACGGGAAACGGGGCCGGCCGACCGGTGACGCTCAGGCGCGGTGGACCGCGTCGTACACGACCCGCTTCGGCACGCCGGCGCGCTCGGCGACGCTCTTGATGGCGTCCTTGCGCGGCTCGCCCGTGGCCTCGTGCTCGGCGACGGCGGCGCGGAGGCTGTCGGGGTCGTCGGCGACGGAGGTCCCGCCTGCCGGGGCGCCCTGCACGACGAGGGTGACCTCGCCCCGCACGCCCTCGGCGGCCCAGGCGGCGAGCTCGGCGAGCGGCCCGCGCCGTACCTCCTCGTGGGTCTTCGTCAGCTCGCGGCACACGGCGCCCGGGCGGTCGGCGCCGAGGGTCTCGGCCATGGCCTCGAGCGTCACCTGCGTGCGGTGCGGCGCCTCGAAGAACACCATCGTGCGCTCCTCGCCGGCCAGCGCGAGCAGCCGCCGCGACCGCTCGCCGGCCTTGCGCGGCAGGAACCCCTCGAAGCAGAACCGGTCGACGGGCAGGCCCGAGACCGCGAGCGCGGTGAGCACCGCCGACGGACCGGGCACGGAGGTCACCCGGATGCCGGCCTCGACGCAGGCCGCCACGAGGCGGTAGCCGGGGTCGGAGACGCTCGGCATGCCGGCGTCGGTCACCAGGAGCACCCGCTCGCCGTTGCGCAGCGCCTCGACGAGCGCGGGCGTGCGGGCGGCCTCGTTGCCCTCGAAGTAGCTGACGACCCGGCCACCGATCTCGACGCCCAGGTCGGAGGTGAGGCGACGCAGGCGGCGCGTGTCCTCCGCCGCGACGACGTCGGCGCCCGCCAGCTCGGCGACCAGGCGGGGCGGGGCGTCGTCGGGGCGCCCGATCGGCGTGCCGGCGAGCACGAGCACGCCGGGGCCCTCCCCCGTGGCGGCGGCCGTACCCGTCGTCGTGCGCGTCGCTGCCGTCGCTGCCCCGTCGTCGCTCACCCGGCGATCATCCCAGGGCCCGGCGTACGACGTGAGCGTGGGCGCGATCCGTACAGTTCACCCCCGTGACGACCCCCACCGACACCTCGGGGCGCCCGGGGGCGCCAGTGCCGTGGGGCGCGTCGGGCAGCACCTCGGGCGGGGACGAGCCCGGGTCGGCTCCCGGCGGTCGGGTACGGCGCACGCTCACCCTCGGTCGTCGCGGTGGCGGCGGCCCGGTGCCGCGGGCCGTCGACCGGGCGCTCGCCGGCTGGACGACGCGCTGGGGCGGCTGGCTGCCCTCGCTGGCGGTGTTCGCGCTGGCGCTGGGCCTGCGGCTCTACCACCTCGGCACCCCGCGGGAGTTCTCGTTCGACGAGACCTACTACGCGAAGCACGCGTGGTCGCTGCTCAACCACGGCTACGTGCTCGACTACCCCGACACCGCGGACGCCTCGATCCTCGCCGGCGACACCGACGTCTGGAGCGACCAGCCGTCGATGATCGTCCACCCCGAGGTGGGCAAGTGGATGATCGCGCTCGGCATCAAGGCCTTCGGGATGGACCCGTTCGGCTGGCGGATCGCCTCCGTCGTCGCCGGTGCCCTGCTGGTGCTCGTGATGTGCCGGCTCGTGCGCCGGATGAGCGGGTCGACCCTCATCGGCTGCGTCGCGGGGCTGCTGATGACCTTCGACGGGATGCACTTCGTGCTCTCCCGGCTCGCGCTGCTCGACATCTTCCTCGCCCTCTTCATCATGTGCGGCGTCGCCTGCGTGGTGAACGACCGGTTCTGGGTGCGCGCCAGGCTGGCGCACCTGGTGGTCGACCCGCCCGGTGACCCCGACGCGCCCGGCGCGACGACCGACCCCCTCGACGGCTCCGGCCGCTGGAGCGCCTGGGGCCCCGTGCGCGTGCTGCTGTGGCGGCCGTGGCTGCTCACCGGCGGCGTCATGTGGGGGCTCGCCGTCGGCACCAAGTGGACGGCGCTCTACCCGCTCGCCGCCTTCGGGGTGCTGGTGTGGGTCTGGAGCGCGGGCGCGCGCCGCATGTTCGGCGTACGCCGTTCGCTGCTGCGCGCGGTGGTGGTCGACGGGCTGCCGGCCTTCGGCTACCTCGTGGTGGTCGCCGCGCTGACGTACGTCGCGAGCTGGACCGGCTGGCTGATCCACGCCGACGAGCAGGAGCAGGCGTTCTCCTCGACGCAGTACACCCAGTTCGTCGCTCCGGCCGCCGACTGCGACAGCCAGGCCACGCTCGACCCCGACAAGCGCTGGCCGACCGCCACCGAGCCCGACGCCTCCGGGCTCGGCGAGGTGGTGCAGTCGTTGCGCTCGCTGGCCTACTACCACCAGGACCTCTACACGTTCCACACGAAGTACCTCGACTGCGCGACCCACCCCTACCAGTCGAACCCGCGGGGCTGGCTGGTGCTGAACCGCCCCGTCGGCGTGCACGCCGAGAACGGCATCGAGCCCGGCGACCAGGGCTGCACCGCCGCCGCGGACAGCACGTGCCTGCGCCAGGTGCTCATCCTCGGCACGCCGGTGCTGTGGTGGTCGGGCGCACTGGCGCTGGCCTTCGCGGTGCTCATGTGGGTCGGTGCGCGCGACTGGCGCTACGGCGTCGCCGTCGTCGGCGCGGCCTCGACGTGGCTGCCGTGGTTCAGCAACGCCGACCGGCCGATCTTCCTCTTCTACGCGATGGCGATCCTGCCGTTCACGGTGATGGCACTGAGCCTCGCGATGGGCAGGATGGTCGGGCGCACGCCGTACCCCACCCCCCGGCGCACCGTCGGCGTGGTGGTCGCGGGGTCGGTGCTCGTGCTGGTGATCCTGAACTTCGCGTGGTTCTGGCCCATCTACACCGACCAGCTGCTCACCCGCGGCGAGTGGCTCGACCGGATCTGGTTCGACCGCTGGATCTAGCGGGGTGGGTGGATCCGGGGGGTGCCGGTTTCACCGGCTAGGTGACGAACCCGGCACCTGGCGCACGAACCTTCGCGCGCCAGGTGCTGGTGTCACCGGCTAGCCGGTGAAACCGGCGCGAGGCCGCCCCTCACACCCCCAGCTGCGTCACGCGGCGCACCCAGTCCCACAGCTCGGCGCGCTGGGCGTTCGTGGCGCGGGTCCTCTTGAGCAGGGCGGTCGGGCGGGGCCGGCGGTCGTGCCAGAGCAGGCCGCCCTCCGGCCGGGGCGAGGTGCCGGCGAGCCAGACGATGGTGTCGGCTCCCCCGTCGGCGTCGCGCAGCACCGGTCCGGTGATCTTGTGGAAGAGCGGCAGCGAGTCCACGACGCCCGGGGTGTCGGCCCAGCCGGGGTGCATGGCGGCGATGGTGATCGAGTCGCCGCCCCAGCGCTGGGCGAGCGGGCCGAGCAGCTCGACCTGGGCGCGCTTGCTGCGGGCGTACGCCGTGGGGGGCTTGTAGACGTCGGCCGGCACGTCGTACTCGGGGTCGTCGGCCGGGATCGCCTGGGCGTACATGCCGCCCGAGGTCACCATCACGACGCGAGCGCCGACCCCGGAGGCGGCGAGCCGGGGGCGCAGCAGGTCGGTCATGAGCACCGGGCCGAGCACGTGCACGGCCATCGAGAGCTCGTGGCCCTGCGTCGACGTGGTGCGCTCCGGCGGCATCGCGCCGGCGTTGTGCACGAGCACGTCGAGCGCGTCGTCGCCCAGGTGGTCGGTGAGGTCGGCCGCGAACCGCCGTACGTCGTCGAGGTCGCCCACGTCGCAGCGGTGCACCTCGAGCGCGGCGCCGGGCACGCGGTCGAGGATCTCGCGACGCACCTTCTCGCCCTTGGTCGTGTCCCGCACCACGAGGAGCACGCGGGCCCCGAGGAGCGCGAGGCCCTCCGCGACGGCGATGCCGAGGCCGGAGGAGGCACCGGTCACGGCGGCGGTGCGGCCGGCGAGGGCCCGGCGCTCGGGGTCGGCGGGCCAGCCGGGCAGCCGCCGGCGGGCCGCGAGGCCGAGCTTGGTGTAGCCGGGGGCGATCGTGCGGTCGAGCAGCGTGTCGACGGCCGATCCCACGCGGACGGAGAGCGACGGGGACGAGGCGTTCATGCCTCGTGACGGTAGCCGGGGCGTCCCCGCGGACCTGTCACGATGAGCGGGTGACCACGACCGCAGCCCGGACCACCGGGGAGACGCCGACCACCGCCGACCGCACCCGCCAGGCGGGCGTGACCCTCGCCCTCGTGGTCTGCGTCGTCGGCAGCCTCGTCGGCTCGGGCGTGCTGGGCGGCACGGGCGTCGCCGACGCCTCCGGGGGCGCGTTCGCCGCGGACTCCTCGCTCCTCACCCCCGCCGGCACGGCCTTCTCGATCTGGTCGGTGGTCTACGCGGGGCTGGTGGCGTACGTCGTCGTGCAGTGGCTGCCCGACCGTGCCGCGTCCGCGCGCCACCGCGCGATCGGCTGGCTCGCCGCCGCCTCGCTCGTGCTCAACGCGCTCTGGCTGGCGGCGGCCCTGCAGGGCTTCCTGTGGACGAGCGTCGCCGTCATCGTGGTGCTGCTGGCCGTGCTGGTCGAGATCGTCAAGCGCCTCACCCGCCACCCCGGACCCGACGGCCTCGTCGAGCGCGTCGCCGTCGACGGCGCGTTCGGGCTCTACCTGGGCTGGGTGAGCGTCGCGGTCGTCGCGAACATCGCGGCGAGCAGCGCCGACGACGGCCAGGCCCGCACCGGCACGGTCGCGGTGGTCGTCTCGGTGCTGGCGCTCGTCCTCGTCGCGGCCGTCGCCGCGGTGTGGGCCGGCCGGTACGGCGCTCGCGTCGCCGTCGCGCTCGCCCAGTCGTGGGGCCTGGCGTGGGTCGCGGTCAACCGGCTCTCGGGCGAGCCCGAGTCGGTGCCGGTGGGGGTCGTCGCCGTCGCGGCTGCCATCGTTCCCCTGGCGGCCGTGGCCGTCGTACGACGTCGAGCAGTCACCCCGAAGGAGCAGGCATGAGTGTGTGGACCCCCGGCTGGGACGACGTGCCCGAGGCGCTCGCAGCCTTCTGGGCCGAGCGGCACCTGTGCTCGCTCGCCACGCTGCGCCCGGACGGACGGCCCCACCTGGTGCCGGTCGGCGTCGCGCTCGACGTGGACCAGGGGTGCGCCTGGGTGATCACGTTCCCCAGCTCGCGCAAGGCCCGCAACGTCCTGGAGAGCCCGGGAGGGCCGGTCGCCGCCGGCCAGGTGGACGGCGCCCGCTGGGCCACGATCGAGGGCACCGCCCGCGCCACGACCGAGCCGGACGAGGTCGCGCGGGCCGTCGAGATGTACGCCCGGCGCTACCGGCAGCCGAAGGAGCGTCCGGAGCGCGTCGCGCTGCGCATCGAGGTCGAGCGGATCCTGCACTCCGCCAAGCTCTGAGGCAGACCCCGGCAATGCACCGAGTCGGCGCCTCTGCACGCACCACAGCAGTGCAGAGGCGCCGACTCGAGGTCGATCGGCCGGGCCCGGAGCCCGGCGGGGGTCACTCGTTGATGTTGGCCGGCTGGCTCGCGTTGGCCGTGCGGTTCTCGGCGTCGATCATCCAGGCGAGCTGCTCGAGGCGCTCGAGGATGGTGTGGAGGATGTCCGCGGAGGTCGGGTCCTCGGCGTCCACGGCGTCGTGCACGCGGCGCGCGGTGCCGGCGACGGCGTAGAGCGCGCCGACGATGAGGTCGACGCAGTCGGCCGTGTCGATCTCGGTGGCCGGGAACTCCGCGATGCTCGACTGGGTCGCGACGCGGGCGGCGCGGCCGTCGACGGTCACGTAGACGGCGCGCATGCGCTCGGCGATCGTGTCGGAGAACTCGCGGGCGGCGTCGACGACCTCGTCGAGCGCCAGGTGCAGGTCGCGGAAGTTCTTGCCGACGACGTTCCAGTGGGCCTGCTTGCCGACGAGGTGCAGGTCGACGAGGTCGGCGCTGACCTGCTGCAGGTTGTCGGCGAGCTGCTGCGACGCCTTGAACGGGGGCGCGGCCTGGTGGGTCCGCGTGGGGGTGGTGCTCTGGATCGTGTCGCTCATGGCGAGCTCCTCTCCTGGGGTGCGAGATGGCCGGGGTGCCGGCCGATGTCGCTTACTGAACCACCTTTTCTGGAATGGTTCCAGACAGGTGAGGCTGGCCTTAACGCCCGCCACCACTGGCCGATCGGCGGTCGGAGGGGTCGCGAGGGCTACGCGAACGGGGGTGCACGGGCGTACTCTGGCGATGCTCAGGGTTCGGGCGCGTCTTGGAGGTGGGTACGACGCGCGGCCTCGCTGTACCCGGAGCAAGAACATGTCACCTCTGCGTTCCTACCAACGCCTCTTCGGCCTCGTCGGCCCCCTCTACGTCGTCGTCGCCTTCGTCGCCCGCATCCCGCTGGCCATGGCCCAGATCGGCACCCTCCTGCTCGTCGCCGACGCGACCGGCAGCTACGGCGCCGGCGGCGCCGCCGCGGGTGCGCTCGCCATCGCCAACGCCATCGCCTCCCCGTTCACCGGCACGCTCGCCGACCGCTTCGGCCAGCGCCGTGTCGTCGGCATCCAGTCGGCGCTCGGGGCCGCCGGTCTCGTCGGCGTGGTGCTCACCTCCACGTCCGACGCGTCCACCCTGCTCGTGCTCGCGACGGCCGCCCTCGCCGGCGCCTCGCTGCCGCAGGTCGGCCCTCTGGCCCGCGTGCGGTGGCGCCCGATCACGGCGCACGAGACCCACCAGCGCCGGCTGGTCTCGACCGCCTTCTCCTACGAGGGCGCCGCCGACGAGGCGTCGTTCGTGCTCGGCCCGACGCTCGTCGGCGTCGTCGCCGCGCTCGTCTCCCCGGCCGGCGCCCTGCTGACGGCGGCGGGCATGCTCGCGGTCTTCGGCTCGTGGTTCGCGCTGCACCGCACTGCGCCGGCCGGCTTCCGCCGTACGCGCTCGGCCACCGACGCGCCGCTGCTCAGCGCCGCCCTGCTCGTGCTGCTGCTCGCCCAGGGCTGCCTGGGCATGATCTTCGGCTCGATCCAGACGGGGTCGACGGTGCTCGCGACCTCCGCCGGCATGCCCGGTGCGGCCGGTCTCGTGCACGCGCTGCTCGGCATCGGCAGCGTCCTCGCGGGCCTCGCGACCGTCTACCTGCCCGACTCGTTCAGCCTGCCGGCGCGTCTCGCGGTCGCCGCGGCGGGCCTGTCCGTGCTCGCCACGCCGTTGCTGATCGTGGATTCCCTGACCGGCGCGTCGGTCGTGACGCTGCTCCTGGGCTTCGCCGTGGCGCCGTTCATGATCACCGCGTTCACGCTCGCGGAGCGCGTCGTGCCGCGCGACCGCGTCACCACCGCGATGACGCTGCTGGCCGGCGCGACCGGCCTCGGGTACGCCGCCGGCTCGGCGCTCGCGGGCCACCTCGCGGACGCCGCGCAGGCCGGTGACCTCGGCGGACTCACCGCGGGGCACACCGCGGCGTACGTCGTGACGGTCTCCGGCGCGGCGGCCGCGCTGCTGCTCGCACTGCTCGCGGGCGGGGTGCTGCGACGGGCCGACCGGGCCTCCCGCGAGACCCCCGACGGACCCTCCGAGGAGGGGGCCACCGAGGTCGGTGCGCAGAAATCCGCACAACCACGCGGATCCGACACGCCCGCGCCCGCAGCAGCCCGGTAGCGCGCGGATGTGGTCGGCAGGGATACGGTCATCTCGCAAGCAACGTCGTTCACAAGGGAGTCACACATGAACAAGAAGGAGCTCGTCGACCAGGTCGCCGGTTCGACGGACCTGGCCAAGGGCGAGGCGGAGGCTGCCGTCAGCGCTGTCTTCGACGCGATCGGCAAGGCCCTCGCGGCCGGCGACAAGGTCGCCGTCGCCGGTTTCGGTACCTTCGAGACCCGCGAGCGCGCCGCCCGTACCGGCCGCAACCCGCAGACCGGCGACACGATCGAGATCGCCGCGAGCACCTCGCCGGCGTTCAAGGCTGCCGCTGCCCTGAAGAAGCAGGTCTCGGGCGCGTGATTCTCGCCTGAGCAGACGTCGAGGGCGTCCGACCGGAGATCCGGTCGGGCGCCCTCGTCAGATTTCGGGGTGCTGCGGTCGGCCCGCTCAGCCCTCGGCGTCCTCCGTGGCCTGCGCGAGCGGCGAACCGGCGTCGCCGCAGGCGGTGTTGAGGCCGGCGAGCGAGTCGATGTAGGCCGTGATGGCCTCGGAGTAGGCGGCCGCGTCGGGGCCGGGGGTCACCTCGGGGTTGATGGTGAGCTCCTCACCCGGTGCGAGGTCCTCGATGCCCTCGGGCAGGTTGTCGGGGTCGAGCTGGGCGCCCTCCTCGAGCGCCGCCTCGGCGTCCGCGCCCGGCGAGTCCGCGACGGCCTGGGCCGCGTCGGCCACGGGCATGACGGCGGCGCTGATCTCGTCGCCGCCGTTCTCGGCGTAGTCGCGCAGGTCGGTCGCGAGCGCGCCGTAGTCGACGTCGCCCTCCTCGACCGCCTCGGGGATGAGGAGCGTGTCGATCTCCGGGCAGGCGTCGGCGAGCGTCTCCGGCCAGTCGGTGCGGTCGCCCGAGGCCTCGCCGTCCGAGTCGTCGTCCCCACCGCTGCAGCCGGCCGCGACCATCGCGACGACCCCGAGAAGTGCCGCCGTACGGGCGCCCACGCGTGCTCTCATGCCATGACCTCCTGCTGGGTCCCGGCTCGCCGGAGCCCCCTGACCGGGCTCACCGCGGACCGAACCGGGTCCACCGACGAGGGTAGACGAGGTGGGTGTCCGGCAGGGGTGCGACGGGTGACGCGTCCCGTCCCGTCACCGGTCGTCCGCCGTCGTCCCCGCCGACCCGCGCCGTCACCCCCGGAAGCGCGGCGCCCGCTTCTCGGTGAACGCGGTGACGCCCTCGCGTCCCTCGGGCCCGCCCGCCTGGGTCCGGATCGCCAGCGTCTCGGCGCGCAACCGGGTCTCGGGGGCGGGCTCGGCCGCATCACGCAGCAGGCGCTTGGCCGCGGCGTACGCGCCCGTCGGCCCGGCCGCGAGACCCGCCACGAGCTCGTCGGTGACGCGCTCCAGGTCGCCGTCGTCCACGACCCGCGCCACGAGGCCCGCGGCCTGCGCCTCCTCGGCGCTCAGCCGGTCGTTGAGCAGCGCGAGGCGCAGCGCCGTGTGGAGCCCGAGGGTGTGCACGAGCATGCTCGAGCCGCCGTCGGGGCTCAGCCCGACCTTCGTGTAGGCGAGGGTGAACGAGGCGGAGCGCGCCGCGACGACGACGTCGGCCGCGGCGACGAGCGGGAACCCGGCGCCGGCCGCGCCACCCTGCACCGACGCCACCACCACCGCCCCGGAGCGCACGAGCTCGCTCACCGCGCGGTGCAGCCCGTCGGCCAGGTGGTCGATGTAGGCCGCCATGTCGTCGGCCGCGGCGAACTGCCCGAGGTCGCCGCCGACGCTGAAGAACCGCCCGGTACCGGCGATCACGATCACCCGCGCCCGCTCGCGGTTGGCCCGCAGCACCGCCTCGAGCAGCTGCGCGAGCGACGCGACGTGGATCGGGCTGCCGTGGTCGCCGTCGGCCAGCGTGATCCGGGCGACGCCGTCGGCGTCGAGGGCGTAGGTGACGTGGGTCTCGGCGTCGGTCATGCCGGCGAGTCTCGCGTACGGCGGACGCGGCGCCGCGGGGCGTCCGGCTGGTGGGGCGGGCGCCGTGCGGAGGTCAGCCCTGGCGGGCCTTGAGCCGCGGGTTGCGCTTGTTGATCACGAACGTGCGGCCACGGCGCCGGACGACCTGCGAGCCGGGCTGGTCCTTGAGCGAGCGCAGGGAGTTGCGGACCTTCATGGGGGTTCCTCTCGGTGGGATGCGGTGGTGGTGCAGACGGGTCAGCGGCCGGGCCCGCGCGAGGGTCGCCCGGTCACGGGGTCGACGAGACCGCGCTGGACGGCCGCGACGAGGCGGCGCGGGACGTCGTACGTCTCGCCGCGCACGACGACCGGCACGAGGTCGGGCGACGCCGCCTTCCAGGCGGAGCGGCGGTGGCGGGTGTTGCTGCGGGACAGGCGGCGCTTGGGGACGGCCACGGGGTTCCTCTCGGTCGGGTACGGCGGGGCTCAGGCCACGTGGCGGATGGGGCCGAGCCAGGGCTCGAACCCGTCGACCGCGTAGCGCCACTCCACGCCCGGCGCGATCGCCGCGTGGGGCACGAGCAGCGAGGCGAACGTGGGGCTGAGGTGGGCCGGCGGGTCGCCGACACCCACGAAGACGAGGCGCGTGCGCGGCGTACGACGCCCCCACGGCTCGCCGTCACCGACGCTGAGCTGGCCGCCGGAGCCCTCCCAGAGCAGGGCGCGGTCGGGGCGGGTGGGCAGCCAGAAGCAGCCGCGGCTGCGGTGGGGGCCGGCGCCGAGGGACTCGAGGTCCTCGAGCAGCCGGTCGGGGTGGAAGGGCCGCTCGGCGCGCAGGTCGACGCACCAGACCCGGTTCGACGGCATCCCCGGCAGGTCGCCCTCCCGCACGTGCGACGCCCACGCCCGCGTGGCGTCGTGCCGGTGGTGCGGGCGCTGCAGGAGCGTCGCGCCGGGCAGCAGCTCGGGCGCGGTCGCGAGACGTACGCCGGGGCGCGCGAGCACGCGGAGGAGGTCGAGCTCGGTGGCGACCGCCTCGTCCGCGAGGGCCTCGAACGGACCAGCGGCGGTGACCACCAGGTCGGCGTACTCGACCATCGAGCACGCGACCTCGCCGACGCCGCGCTCGTCGTCCTCGCTGCTGTGCAGCCCGCGCTCGGCCAGGGTGTCGGAGCCGAGGAGGTCCTCGACGACGCGGCCCCGCGTGAGGGCGGTGACGACGGCGGCGATGCGCAGCCGGCGGGCGAGCGCGGCGTCCCACGACAGCACCGTGCAGACCTGGTCGGCCTCGGCACCGACGGGCAGGTGGGCGACGATCGAGGCCCACCGGCCGTCGCGGGCGAGCCGGTCGAGGGTCGGCACGATGTCCTCGCGCAGGGCGCAGCTCGTGCAGGCGTGCTCGAGCTCGATCTCCTCGTGCTCGACGACGCCCGTGATGTCGCTGACGACCCGGGTGAGCACGCTGCGCGCGGGGTCGAGGTGGTGGCGCACGGCGACCGCGTGCGGCAGGTCCCACAGCAGGCCCAGCTGCGTGGCGGCCATCGCGTCGGGGGCGACGCCGGTGACGAGCACGACGGGGGTCTTCACGACGCGGCTCCCCCGTCCGGCTCCGCACCCGCGTTCCCGCGGCCGCCGCTGCGCCGTACCCCGTAGCGACGCTCGAACGCCTCGACGCGGCCCTCGGTGTCGAGCACCCGACCGCGGCCGGTCCAGAAGGGGTGGCTCGCCGCGGAGACGTCGACGTCGACCACCGGGTAGGTGCGGCCGGTGAGCTCGACGGTCTCACCGCTGCTCGGGGCGATCGTCGACCGGGTCAGCAGCAGCCAGTCGGCCGAGCGGTCCCGGAAGACGACGTCGGCGTACGTGGGGTGGATGCCCTGCTTCATGGGCGTTCCTCGCTTCCTGCGACGTGTGACTAGAATGAGAATCGTTATCAATCATCACACGAGAGGAGACCCGATGTCACGCGTGTGCCAGGTGACGGGCCGGGAGCCGGGATTCGGCCACCACGTCTCGCACTCCCACCGCCGCACGAAGCGCCGGTTCGACGTCAACATCCAGAGCAAGCGGTACGTCGTGCCGAGCCTCGGCCGCACGATCACGCTGCGGGTGAGCGCCCGCGGCATCAAGGTGATCGACGCCCGCGGCATCGAGGCGGTCGTCGCCGACCTGCAGCGGCGGGGGGTGCGGCTCTGATGGCCGGCAAGGGACGGGGCAGCGACGTGCGCCCGATCATCAAGCTGCGCTCCACGGCGGGCACGGGCTACACGTACGTCACCCGCAAGAACCGCCGCAACGACCCCGACCGCATGGTCGTCCGCAAGTACGACCCCGTCGTGCGCCGGCACGTCGACTTCCGAGAGGAGCGCTGAATGGCCAAGCAGTCCAAGATCGCGGCCGAGGCGAGGCGACGCCGCACCGTCGAGAGGTACGCCGAGCGCCGGGCGGAGCTGAAGGAGGCCGTCCGGAAGGCCGAGCCCGGCTCGGACGAGCTGGCCAGCGCCGTACGCGCCCTCTCGGAGCTGCCGCGCGACTCGTCACCGGTGCGCCTGCGCAACCGCGACCAGGTCGACGGACGACCCCGGGGCTACCTGCGCAAGGCGGGGCTCTCGCGCATCCGGTTCCGCGAGCTCGCCCACCGCGGCGAGCTGCCGGGGATCACGAAGTCGAGCTGGTGAGGGTGGGGGGTGCCTGACGCCCACCCCACCCACCCCCGCGCCCACCCGAAGACACCGCACGCCCCCACCCGGCTCGGGTGGGGGCGTGCGGCGCGTCGGGCTCAGATGTCGGTGATGCGCACGCCGGCGTGGGCCTTGTAGCGGCGGTTGGCGGCGATGAGGTTCGCGGTGAGCGCCTCGACCTGATGGGCGTTGCGGCGGCGGCCGCCGTACACGCCCCGGACGCCCGGGATGACCGACGCGAGGTCCTGGACCAGGTCGGTGGCCTCGCGCTCGTCGCCGAGCACGAGCACGTCGGTGTCGATGCTGGTGACCTCGGGGTCCTCGAGCTTCACCGCGGAGACGTTGTGGAAGGCGCCGACGACGGTCGACTCGGTCAGCACGGCCTGGGCCTGCTCGGTGGCCGAGCCCTCCTCGACCTTGAGCGCGAAGGGGCCCTGCTTGTCGAAGCCGAGCGGGTTGACGCAGTCGACGACGACCTTGCCGGCGAGCTCGGTCCTGAGGCTCTCGAGCAGCTCCTTGTGGCCGTCCCAGGGGACGACGACGAGCACGACGTCGCCGGCGGTCGAGGCGCCCGCGTTGTCGGAGCCGGTGACCGCACCGACGCCGTCGCCGAGCGCGGCGGCGAGCTCGGCGGCCGCGGCCGCACCCTTCTCCTCCGTGCGCGAGCCGAGCACGACCGGCAGGCCGGCGGCGGCGAAGCGACGGGCGAGGCCGCGCCCCTGGGGGCCGGTGCCACCCAGGACGGCGATGGTCTTGCCCTGCAGGCTCTCGGGGATGGTCACGGCGGTGGCTCCTTCGGTCGGGCCCGCGTCGGGTGACGCGGCGTTCGCTGACGGTCGAGGTCGGGGCGGGGGCGGCGCTCGACGGACCGGTCGCTCGGCCCCCGGGGGCGAGCGTAGTGACCACTCTCACCGCCCGCGCCGCCGCCCGGCATCCGAACGCCAAGCATGATCATCATTGAGCGACCTAGGATGCGGAGGTGGCCGGACTCAACGACGCCGCTCCCGTCCTCGGAGCCGACCAGGACGGCGTCGTGGCCCGCGCTCCGAAGACCGCCGAGCTGATCGCGGCCCACCTGCGGCGCACCATCGTGCGGGGCAGCCTGCCGCCCGGCACCTACCTCCCCACCGAGGTCGAGCTGATGGAGCAGTACGACGTCTCGCGCCCCACGCTGCGCGAGGCGTTCCGCATCCTCGAGGCCGACTCCCTCATCGGCGTACGACGCGGGTCGCGCGGCGGCGCGCAGGTGCTGCAGCCGAGCCCCCGGGTCGCCACCCGCCACACCGGCCTGCTGCTGCAGCTGGCGGGCACGACGATCGCGGACGTGTACGACGCGCGCCTCGTCATCGAGCCGGCCTGCGCCCGCCACCTCGCCCTGGCCCGTACGGCGACCGACCTCGACGACCTCGACGCGTGCGTGCGGGAGCTGCGCGCGAGCCTCGACGGCCGCGAGGACCAGATCCCGTCGTACGAGCGGTGGACCAAGCTGACCTACCGCTTCCACCAGCTCGTGATGGAGCGCTGCGGCAACCGGACGCTCGGCCTCCAGGGCTCGGTGCTCATCGAGATCGTGGCGACCCACGCGCAGCTGACAGTCGCGCGCGGCACCCGGCGGGACACCGACACCCCGGTCCGCTTCCGTCGGACCGTCCGCTCCTACACCCGGCTGGTCGCCCTCGTGCGCGCCCAGGACGCCGAGGGCGCCGAGGAGCACTGGCGGGCCCACATGGAGCTGGCGGCGACGTACTTCTTCACGCTGCGCGACGCCGACCCGCCGGTGCTCGACCTCTTCGACTGAGCCCGACGCCGACAGCTCGAGGCCTGCTCCATCCGGCCGTCGACGACCCCTCAACGATTCCTCAAGACGAGGCCAGGAGACGGCCGTCACACCTCGGTCTAGACCACTCTTGACAGGCGCGCTCCGATGAGCGTTACCCCTGAGTACGTCCAGCGACGACGGGATCCGTGGGGTGGTTCGCCCATCTCGACCTCCACCCGGTCCGACGAGGCGAGAAGGGCCCTCCTTGAGGAGAACTTGAGAGTACCCTGAGCCAGCTTGTGTCGTTGAGCACGTCAGCCAGTCGCCGCCCGTCGCGGCACCGGCCCGTGCTCGTCCATCTGGGAGGGATTCCTGTGCAACGCTCCGCCGCGCGCCTCGTCGCCGCACTGTCCACCGTCGCCGTCGTCGGCGTCATCACGGCTCCGGGTGCCGTGGCCGCCGAGCCGGCGGCCGAGGCCAGCGCCACCGCCGCCATCCTGACGATCGCCGGCAGCCCGGTCGACTCGGGTCAGTACACGGTCGTCAACGACGGCACCACCGAGACCGCCACCGGCCAGAAGGACCCGGCCGTCGCCGACCTGCTCTCCAACCAGAGCAACGTCAGCATCGGCGTCCTCTACCAGGACGCGACCACCGCGGTCACCGGTGGCCGCGGAACGGCGTACGCCTGCTCGGGCGTCGCCGGCACGGGTGCGGTCGTGGTCGAGGTCGGTGACGGCTCCTGCCTCACCGGCGGCGACGCCGTCT
Source organism: Nocardioides alkalitolerans DSM 16699 (assembly GCF_000426525.1). GTDB lineage: Bacteria > Actinomycetota > Actinomycetes > Propionibacteriales > Nocardioidaceae > Nocardioides > Nocardioides alkalitolerans. The sequence goes on along the minus strand of NZ_AUFN01000017.1, from coordinate 59,477 downwards.
CCCTCGTTCCCGGCACGATCGACCTCGGCGACACGACCGTGATCGAGAGCGAGATCCTCGCTCCTCTCACCGTGCCGCTGCAGCAGGCGCTGGGCGAGCCGCTCGCGAGCCAGGTGCTGGCCCCGCTGAGCGACGTGCTGAACCAGGTGCTCGGCGGCCTGGGCGAGCTGGGCGTGGTCCTCGAGACCACCGGCGCGATCCAGAGCACCTGCACCGCCAACTCGACGTCCGCCTCGGCCGACTCGAACGTCGCCGGCCTCCGCGGCTACGTGACGGTGGCCGGTCAGGACATCACGATCCTCGACCTGCCGGTCGGTGACCTCGAGCCCAACACCGAGCTGACCGCCGACCTCAACGACGTCGTCAACGCGGTGCTCAACGGCCTGCAGACGCAGCTCCAGAACGGCCTCAACGGCGCCCTCGGCCCGCTGGGCCTGCTGCTCGCGCAGATCCAGGACGTCACCAACCTGCTCGTCCCCGAGCTCACCACCGCGCTCGAGCCGCTCCTCGGCCCCCTGCGTGACAACGTCCTCGAGGTCACCCTCAACAAGCAGAGCCAGCCGAGCCCCAGCTCCATCGAGGTCACCGCCCTCGACGTGCAGGTGCTCCCCGCGGCCCAGCAGTTCCTGAGCTCGAGCCTCGCCTCGGTCGAGCTCGGCAAGGCGTTCTGCGCCGGTGGCGTCGCCGACGTCGCCCAGCCGCCGCCGGCCACCGAGCCGCCGACCGTGACGCCGCCCGTGAACAACCCGACCGTCCCGATCTCCGTCCCCGCCGGCATGTCCGGCGAGGAGGGCTCGGCTCCCTGGGGTCCCGTGGCGCTCGGCGCCATGACGCTCCTGGCCGGTCTGGTCGGCGGCTACCGTTTCCTCCAGCTGCGCCGCAGCTGACGGACGGAGGCACCGATGACCGAGAGCACGCCGACGGCACGGGTGAGCCGCGGCAACGCGTTCCTCACCGCGCTGACGACGATGCTGCTGGTCCTCAGTGTCGGCCTCGTGGGCACCGGCATCGCGTGGCCGGGCGGGGAGGCGGACTCGGGGGCGGCTGACGACCTCGCGTACGCCTCCCTCGACCCGGCCACGCCGATCCGGCTGGAGATCCCCCGGCTCGAGGTGGCGGCGCCGATCGTCCCGATCAGCATCTCCCCCGAGCGGGTGCTCGACCCCCCGCGCGACAGCGAGAAGGTCGGCTGGTGGAACCAGAGCGCGAAGCCCGGAGGGCAGACCGGCCAGACGGTGATCACGGGCCACTCGGTCCACACCGGCGGCGGGTCGATGAACCGGATCGGGTCGCTCGAGGAGGGTGACGTCGTCGACGTCGTCAGCGACGCGGGCCGGATGCGCTACGAGGTCGAGAAGATCCGCTTCTACACCCGCGACGACGTCGCCGCCGAGGCGGAGTCGTTGTTCGGCCAGACCGCCGGCGACGGACGGTTGGTGCTGGTCACCTGCGCGGACTGGAACGGCGAGTACTACGAGAACAACGTGGTGGTCTTCGGCAAGCCCCTGGGCGTGCCGGAGGGCGACCCCGCCGCGGAGCTGACCGACGACACGGTCCAGGCAGCGGGCTGACGGGGCCGCACAGCCGGGCTGATCCCCCAGATCGACCGCCGGAGGCGGGTGGAGCCGATGCTCCGCCCGCCTCCGGTGCATTGGCGGCGTGTAACGCGGTGTCCGGGCTACTGCACACGCGGTAGACCACGCACCCGGACACCACTGCACCGCACCAGACGCGATGCTTCGCTGCCGGCACGGCCGTGGTGTCAGACGAACGACCGGCTCACGGCACGAACGGGCTCAGCGCCAGCACGACGACGAAGCCGGTCAGCCCGACGAGCGACTTCATGACCGTCCACGACTTGAGGGTGTCGGCCACTGACATCCCGAAGTAGCGGTTGGCCATCCAGAACCCCGAGTCGTTGACGTGCGAGAACCCGGCGCCGCCGCAGGCGATCGCGATGCAGAGGAGCGCGACGCTGGCGTCGCTGGCTCCGAGCGAGTCGGCGAGCGGGGCGCTGAACGTGGCGCCGGTGACCATGGCGACCAGGCCCGAACCCTGCGAGATCCGCATGACGGCGGAGACGACGAACCCGAAGACGACCAGGGGGATGCTGGCGTTCTCCATGCCGTCGGCGATGGTGTCGCCGAGCCCGGAGGCCACGAGCACGTCGCCGAACACGCTGCCGGCGCCGGTGACCAGGATGATCATGCCGGCGGGCCCGAGCGCGCGGGTCGCGAGCACCTGGAGGTCGTCCTTCGTGCTGCCCCGCTTGATGCCGAAGACCCACATGCTGGCGAGCACGGTGATGAGCAGCGCCATCACCGGGTGCCCGACGAAGGTCAGGCCGGCCGTGTACCAGGTGCCGTTGTCGACGAGGCGACCGATCGTGCCGACGATGATGAGCAGCAGCGGCAGGAGCAGCGCCCCCACGACGAGCCCGAAGCTGGGCAGGTCGGTGCGCGGGGCGTCGTACGCCGGGTCGGCCTGGTCACCCTTGGCGAGGTCCACCTGCGCGCTCGTGCCGGTGCCATCACCCTGGACGGCGTTGCCGCCGGAGCCCACCGGTGCACCGACCGGCGCGCCGCCGCCCGCGGCGAGCACGGGGGGCTCGACGTAGATGCGCTTGGCGATCCACCGGCCGAACAGCGGGCCGGCCACGGCGACGGCGGGGACACCGCAGATGACGCCGAAGAGGATGACGAGGCCGAGGTCGGCGTCGAGGATGCCCGCCGTCGCGAGCGGGCCGGGGGCCGGCGGCATGAACGTGTAGGCGCAGGAGAGACCGGCGCACATCGGGATGCCGTAGTGGAGGAGCGAGCGGCCGGTACGGCGGGCGACGCCGTACAGCATCGGCACCAGGATCACGATCGCCACGTCGATGTAGACGGAGGTGGCGACGAGGAAGCCCGCGAGACCGAGACCCCACAGCACGGTGCGGTCGGAGAACCGCTCGACGAGGGTGACCGCGATGCGTTCGGCGGCGCCCGCGTGCTGCAGCACCGTGCCGAAGATCGAGCCGAGCCCGATCACCAGCGCGAGCTGCCCGAGCGATCCGCCCATGGCCTCGACGATGAGGTCCATCAGGTCGTTGGGCGCGAAGCCGACCGCCAGCCCGAAGATGATCGTGGTGATGAGCAGGCCCAGGAACTCCTGGAACTTGAACACGATGATGAGGGTCAGCAGCAGGCCGATCGCCAGCACACCGGCGATGATCGTCCAGGCCTCGTGGCTCAGGTCGACGTTCATGACGACACCCCTGCGGTCCCGGTGCTCCCGGCACGACGCGGCACGGCGGCAGTCGTCTCCTCGGCCTGGAGGAAGCGGAAGTCGCAGCCCTCCTCGGCCTGGGTGACCTCCTCGACGAAGAGCTTGGCGTAGCCCCGCTTCGGCTTCGGCCTCACCTCGACCAGCGCGAGGCGGCGCGCGATCTCGGCGTCGTCGACGTCGATCGCCAGCACGCGGTCCTTCACGCTGAGCGTCACCGTGTCGCCGTCGCGCACGACGGCGAGCGGCCCGCCCGCGGCGGCCTCGGGCGAGACGTGCAGGACGATCGTGCCGGCGGCGGTGCCGGACATGCGGCCGTCCGAGATGCGCACCATGTCCTTCACCCCGGCGCGGGCCAGCTTGCGCGGGATGGGGATGTAGCCGCCCTCGGGCATGCCGGGCGCCCCGACCGGCCCGATGTTCTTCAGCACCAGGACGTCGTCGGCCGTGACGTCGAGCGCCTCGTCGTCGATGCGGGCGGCCAGGTCGGCGGCGTCCTCGAAGACGACGGCGCGCCCGGTGTGCTCGAGCAGCGCCGGCGCCGCCGCGGCCTGCTTGATGATGGCGCCGGCGGGGGCGAGGTTGCCGCGCAGGACGGCGATGCTGCCGGCGGGGTAGATCGGGTCCTCGCGCGGGCGGATCACGTCCTGCGGGTACGGCGCGGGCGCCTCCGCGAGCTCCTCCCCCAGGGTCCGGCCGGTCACGGTGAGGGTGTCGAGGTCGAGCAGGTCGCTGATCTCGGTCATGAGGCGCTGCACGCCACCGGCACGGTGCAGGTCCTCCATGTAGTGCGCGCCGGCCGGCTTGAGGTTGACCAGCACGGGGGTCTCGAGGCTCATCGCGTCGAAGGCGTCGAGGTCGAGCGTGTAGCCGCAGCGGCCGGCGATGGCGGCGAGGTGCACCAGGGCGTTCGTCGAGCCGCCCATGGCGAGCAGCACCCGGAAGGCGTTGTCGAACGCCGCGGGCGTGAGGATCTGGTTGATGTCCAGCTTCTCCTCGGCGAGCCCGACGGCGCGGCGGCCGGTCATCTCGGCGACGCGCATCCGCTCGGCGGTGACCGCCGGCGGGGCGGCGCTGCCGGGGAGCGCGACGCCCAGCGCCTCGGCGACGGCGGCCATGGTGCTCGCCGTGCCCGCGACGGAGCACGTGCCGACGCTGCCCACGAGGCGACCGTTGACCTCCTCGATCTCGGCGTCGTCGATCTCCTCGGCCCGGTAGCGGCCCCAGAAGGCGCGGCAGTCGGTGCAGGCGCCGACGGTGCGGCCCCGGTGGGAGCCGGTGAGCATCGAGCCGGTGACGAGCTGGATGGCCGGGCGCCCGGCGGAGGCCGCACCCATGAGCTGGGCCGGCACCGTCTTGTCGCAGCCGCCGATGAGCACCACGGCGTCGACGGGCAGGGCCCGGAGCATCTCCTCGGTGTCCATCGCCATCAGGTTGCGGAGGAACATGCTGGTCGGGTGGGAGAAGCTCTCGTGGAGCGAGATCGTGGGGAACGAGACCGGGAAGCCGCCGGCCATCATCACGCCCCGCTCGACCGCCTTGATGAGCTCCGGCATGTTGCCGTGGCACGGGTTGAACCCGCTCTCGGTGTCGACGATGCCGATGACGGGACGCTCGAGCACGTCGTCGCTGTAGCCCGCGCCCTTGATGAACGCCTTGCGCAGGAAGAGTGCGAACTCGGCGTCGCCGTAGTTGACGAGGTTGGAGCGCAGCCCGGTCGGTGAGGTCTCGGAAGTCATTTATCGCCCTTGTTATTGATAATCTTGTCGAGAACGATGTGCATCAGATCACAGGCAGCCGACGCCCGCAACCGTCGTGCGACGATGTCGCCGGCCTCGCGGGCACCGCGCGTGGCCAGCGACGAGAGGAACGGGACATGTCGGAGCGGGCGGCCGAGCGCATCGAGACGTCGCCCCTGCCCGGCCGCTCCGAGCAGGTCGCCGCGGCCGTCGAGGAGGAGATCGCCCTCGGTCGCCTCTACCCCCGCGAGCGCCTCACCGAGGACGAGCTGATCGCGCGGTACGACGTCAAGCGCCACGTGGCCCGCAGCGCGCTGCGTGAGCTCGAGGTCCGCGGCGCCGTCGAGCGCCGGGCCAACGTCGGCGCCTTCGTCCGCGCCTGGAGCGCCCAGGAGGTCGTCGACCTCTACGACGTGCGCGAGCTGCTCGAGGTGCACTGCGCCCGCAGCATCGCCACCCCCGCGAGCGAGGACCGGCTGGCCGAGCTCGTCGCCGTGCAGGAGCAGCACGACCACGCGGTCGAGGCCAACGACCCGCGGGCGGCGGTCCGGGCCAACCTGCGTTTCCACCACACGTTCTTCGGCCTCTCCGAGAACGCGCTCCTCGTCGACGCCGTGCGTCGGCACGCGCAGATGGCCTACGCGATCCGTTCGGTGCTCGTCACCTCGCACGAGCACCTGCGGCGCGCCCGCGACGAGCACTGGGCGATGCTGCGCGCACTCCGCGACGGCGACACCGACGCGCTCGCGACGCTCTGCGCGCAGCACCTGATCCCCTCTCGCGACGCGTACCTGCAGCGCCTCGGCGCCGTCGAGGACTGACCCGCATCCTTCGCCCGTCAACCATGCATACTGTGCTCATGAATTAGTGTGTGCCGGGACACAACCACGACCGCACCGAGAGCAAGGGGCATCCGTTGACGCACGTCATCACGCAGAACTGCTGCAACGACGCCACGTGCGTGCCGGTCTGCCCGGTCAACTGCATCCACCCCACGCCCGACGAGCCGGACTACCGGACCGCGGAGATGCTCTACATCGACCCCGACGGGTGCATCGACTGCGGCGCCTGCCTCGACGCCTGCCCGGTCTCGGCGATCCACGCCGACTACGACCTGCCCGAGGAGTTCGCCCGCTACGAGGAGATCAACGCCCACTACTTCACCGACCCGGAGAAGAAGGAGTACGACGAGGTCGTGCCCCGCAAGCCCAAGCGCTCCTTCGACGGCGCGCCCGACGAGACGCTGCGCGTCGCGATCGTCGGTGGGGGGCCGGCTGCGACGTACGCAGCAGGTGAGCTGCTCGGACAGCGCGGCATCTCGGTCGAGGTCGACATGTTCGAGCGGCTGCTGACCCCCGGTGGGCTGGTCCGGTACGGCGTCGCGCCCGACCACCAGGCGACCAAGGCCATGGGCGACGCGTTCAACGCGATCATGGCCCGCAAGGGGTTCCGGCTCTTCGCCGGCGTCACCGTCGGCACCGACGTCACCCACGCGCAGCTCGCCGAGCGCTACCACGCGGTGCTGTACGCCGTCGGTGCCCTGCACGACCGCCGCCTCGGCATCCCCGGCGAGGACCTCCCCGGCTCGCGCTCCGCGACCGAGTTCGTGGGCTGGTACAACGCGCACCCCGACTTCGCCGACCGCGACTTCGACCTCTCCGACGTGACCGACGGCCGGGTCGTGGTGCTCGGCAACGGCAACGTCGCCCTCGACGTCGCTCGCCTCCTGGCCTCCGACCCCGAGCGGGTCGCCGGCACCGACACCGCCGACCACGCCATCGACGTGCTCCGCGACTCGAACGTCACCGAGGTCGTCGTCGTGGGGCGCCGCGGCGCCGGGCAGGCGGCCTTCACCACCCCCGAGCTGCTCGGGCTGGCCGGCACCGACGGCATCGAGGTCGTCGTCGACGCCGACGAGCTCGCCGCGTCGCGCGGCGTCGGCGCCCCCGAGGCCACCTCGATGGCGGCGTACAAGATCGACGTGCTCGAGCAGGTCGGCGACATCGCGGGCGAGAACGGCGGGGGCCGCACGGTCACCCTGCGCTTCCTCTCCGCGCCCGTGGAGATCCTCGGAGACGAGACCACCGGGGTCACCGGCGTGCGCCTGGCCCGCACCGAGCTCGTGGAGGAGGACGGTCGCATCGTCGCCCGCGCCACCGACGAGACCGAGGACCTCGCGACCTCGCTGGTGCTGCGCTCGGTGGGCTACCGCGGCGACGCCGTGCCCGACGTGCCGTTCGACGCCGACCGCGGCGTGCTGCCCAACGACGGCGGGCGCGTGACCGACCCCGCCACCGGCGAGGCGTTCGCGCAGACGTACGTCGCCGGCTGGATCAAGCGCGGACCGTCCGGCGTCATCGGCACCAACAAGCTCTGCGCCGAGGAGACGGTGGCCGGCCTGCTCGACGACTTCACCGCCGGCACGCTCCCCGCCCCGGCCACCCCCGACGACCTCGACACGCTGCTGCCCGACGCCGTCGACGTGAAGGGGTGGCGCGCCATCGACACCCACGAGAAGAAGAGCGGCAAGGACGCCAAGCGCCCCCGCATCAAGATCACCGACATCTCCGCCGCGCGCGCCGTCGTCGAGGCCGCGAAGGCCTGAGGGCGGCGGGGGTCGGGCGGGGACGGGCGGCGGTTTCGCCGCTCGAGCGGCGAGACTGCGCGCAGCGTGTCCCATCGGTGTCACCAGGTGGCACCAATGGGACGCACTGCGCCGACCGGCTCCGACCAGCGCCGACCGGCGCCGGCCCCGCGCCGTACGGCGTGAGGCTAGGACCCTCAGTCGAAGATGCGCCGCAGCAGGTTCGTCTCGGCGAGGTCGACGAGCTCGTCGCCCTTGCCGGACATCACGGTCTTGAGCGCGTAGAGCGAGAAGCCCTTCACCTGGGCGGCCGTGATCTTCGGCGGCACGGAGAGCTCCTGCGGGGCGGTGACGACGTCGACGAGGGCGGGCCCGTCGTGGGCGAACGCCGTCCGCAGCGCACCCTCCACGTCGCCGGGCTTCTCGACCCGGATGCCCTTGATGCCCATGGCCTCGGCGACGGCGGCGAAGTCGGGGTTGTCGAGCGCGGTGCCGTAGTTGACGATGCCGGCGGCCTTCATCTCCAGCTCGACGAAGTTCAGCGACGAGTTGTTGTAGACGACGATCTTCACCGGCAGCCCGTTCTGTCGCAGCGTGAGCAGCTCGCCCAGCAGCATCGCGAGCCCGCCGTCACCGGAGAGCGCGACCACCTGGCGGCCCGGCTGCGCCGACTGGGCGCCGATGGCGTGCGGCACGGCGTTGGCCATCGTGCCGTGGGAGAACGAGCCGATGAGGCGGCGGCGGCCGTTCATCGTCAGGTAGCGCGCGGCCCACACGACCGGCGAGCCGACGTCGGGGATGAAGACGGCGTCGTCGGCGGCGAGCTCGTCGACGAGGCGGGTGAGGTACTGCGGGTGGATCGGCGTGCGGCCGCGGTCGTCGTCGGCGAGGGCGTCGAGGCCGTGGCGGGCCTTCTTGTAGTGGGCGACCGCGTCGTCGAGGTGCGCCGAGCCCTTCTGCTCGAGCAGCGGCAGCAGCGCGGGGATGGTGTCGGCGACGCTGCCCACGAGACCGATGTCGACCGGCGTGCGCCGCCCGATCTGCTCGCCGCGGATGTCGACCTGCACGATCTTCGCGTCCGAGGGATAGAACTGCTGGTAGGGCAGGTCGGTGCCGAGCATGAGCAGCACGTCGCAGCTCTCCATGGCCCGGTAGCCCGACGAGAAGCCGAGCAGCCCGGTCATGCCGACGTCGTAGGGGTTGTCGTACTCGATGTGCTCCTTGCCGCGCAGCGCGTGCACGACGGGCGCCTGGAGCCGTCCGGCGAGCGCGAGCAGCTGGTCGTGGGCACCCTCGACGCCGGCGCCCCCGAGGATGGTGACGCGCTCGGCGGCGTTGAGCAGCTCGGCGGTACGGCGGAGGTCGGCGTCGGCGGGCCGCACGACGCGGTCGAGGGTGCGGATCGGCGCGGACGTCCGCGCCTTCGTCGCCTTCTCGAGCAGGATCTCGCCCGGGATGGCCACGACCGCGACGCCCCGGCGCTCGACGGCCTCGCGCATCGCGATCTCGAGCACGCGCGGCAGCTGCTCGACGGTGCTGACGAGCTCGCTGTAGACGCTGCACTCGCGGAAGAGCTCCTGGGGGTGCGTCTCCTGGAAGTACGTCGTGCCGACCTCCGAGCCGGGGATCTGCGCGGCGATCGCCAGCACCGGCACGCGGCTGCGGTTGGCGTCGTACAGGCCGTTGATCAGGTGCAGGTTGCCGGGCCCGCAGCTGCCGGCGCACACGGCCAGCTCGCCCGTGATCGCGGCCTCGGCGGAGGCGGCGAACGCGGCGGCCTCCTCGTGGCGCACGTGGGTCCAGGCGACGTCGTCGGCGCGGCGGATCGCGTCGGTCAGCCCGTTGAGCGAGTCACCCGGCAGGCCGTAGATGCGACGGACCCCCGCGTCGTGGACGATCCGGACGATCTCGTCGGCGATGGTGGCCATGGGTGCTCCTCGGGGTGGTGCGGACGGCGGTCGCGTCGGCCCGGCGGAGGGTCGGCCCTCCCCACAGTGCCACCCGGGGCCCGGGCACCCGAGCGATCGGGGCGTCTCGCTCGTCACGCCGGGCGCCGGCGTCCCGGAGACGACGAAAGCCGGGCCCTGAGGGCCCGGCTTCGACTGCTGGTGGAGCTGAGGGGATTCGAACCCCTGACCTTCTCGATGCGAACGAGACGCGCTACCAACTGCGCCACAGCCCCAGTGCGTCGTCATGATGACGCGCGGAGAAACGTTAGCACCACCCGCGGTCCGGGCCGAATCCGACCCGGCGTGCGCCGTACGGGATCAGTGACCGACCACGCGGCGCGCCTCGCCCTCGCCGGAGTCGCGCTCGTCGCGGCTGGCAGCGGTGCGGCGCACCAGGTCGCTGTCACTCTCGTCGCGGCCCGAGGTCCAGACGCCGGTGTCGTCGAAGTCGAAGGCGGGCAGCTCGCGGGCGGCGGCGTGGTCCTTGCCGACGTACGTCGGGAGCGGCACGTCGACGGGGTTCCAGAGGGTCGCGGGGTCGCGGTCGTCCTTGATGGTGCGCACGTCGAGCAGCTCGGCGTCGACGGCCGTGATGACCGAGGTGTCGGCCGAGGCGGTGACGGCGAGCAGGCCCTCGTGGTCGATCTCGCCGGCGGGGACGGTGATGTCCTCCTCCGGGCTGGCCGCGTTGATGGGCTCGTCGCGGCGCTTCGTCGCGGGAGCGGGGACCGCGACCGGGCGCACCAGCGCCGCACGCTCGCCCTTGACCATCACGCGGCAGGTGACGAGCCAGGTGACGAGGAGCGCGACGGGCGCGGCGACGTACGCCCACGGCATGACGCCGAAGGCGGCCAGCAGGACGCCGAGCACGTTGAGCCCGCCGACGACCGAGAGCACGCGGCGGCGACGCTGCATGGCCCGGTGGGCGGCGGCGCGACGGGCCCGGAGCTGCGCAGGGGTGGGCGCAGCTACGGGCACGTCGACGGTCGCGGGCGCACCGAGGGTCGCGACCGCGTCGGCCGCACCGCCCTCGGGCGCGCCACCGCGACGCACCAGCACGCGCAACGTGGAGGAGAACCGGTCCACGGACCGCGTCTCGACCGCCTCGTCGTGGTGCTTGAGCGCCTTGGGGATGAGGTACGCCGCCCATGCGATGGCGACGGCCACGAAGATGACACCGCTCAGATCCACGAACGCGAGCCTAGGAGCGCCCGGCATGCGGAACGCGCAGGTCAGGGGTGTGTCGGGCGTTCACTTCTGTGACTCGTGTGATTCGGGGGTGCGGGGTGGCGAGTTGTCGGGTCTGCACCGCCGGCGAGCGCCGAGCTGTCGCGTCTGCACGGTCGGGGAGCGCCGAGCTGTCGGCTCTGCGCGGGTCGGGCGTCGCGAGGGGCGGCGGGTGCGGACTCCGGCCGCCGGAATCCGCGGGCGCTGGTCCGCACGCAGCAGCGCGCCGGCACCTGCCGCACGGCGTGGATGGGGCGCGGACTCCGGCCGCCGGAATCCGCGGGCGCTGGTCCGCACCGGTGCGAGCGCTGCAGAACTGCCGGCTCGGCACCGTGCAGACGCGACAGGTCGGCGCCATCCGAGCGTGCAGACGCGACAGCTCGGCACGCTCAGCGCGAGAGCCGGCCCAGCATCCCGCCGGGGCCGACCTCCTCGACAGTGACGGCGTACAGCCGGTGGTCGCGCCAGGCTCCGGAGATGTGGAGATAACGGGGCGCGTAGCCGTACTCCGCCATCTGCAGCTTCTCCACGACCCGCAGCGAGTTGCTGTTCTCGGGGCGGATGCCGATCTCGATGCGGTGCAGCCGGCCCGGCCCGAAGCAGTGGTCGATCGCGAGGGCGACGGAGCGGGCCATGAGGCCGCGTCCGGCGAAGCGCTGGTCGATCCAGTAGCCGATCGACGCCGACTGCGCCGACCCGCGCACCACGCTGTTCACGGTCACCTGGCCGGCGAACTCGCCCCCGACCTCGATCACGAACGGCATGGCCTCGCCGTGGTCTGCGGCGCGCAGCAGGCGTCGTACGACGCGCTTCAGCGTCGCCGGGCCGTCGACCTCCGCGCCGGGCGGGGCGGTCGCGTCCCAGGGGCGGAGCCAGTCGGCGTTGCGGGTGCGCACGTCCATCCACTCCTGGGCGTCGCGCACCGCCATCGGCCGCAGCACGAGCCGCGTCGTGGGGTCGGGGTCGACCAGCCGGGCCGGCCAGGCCGCCGCGTGTCCCCACCGCATGCCGTCCGCACGCCCCACGCTCAGTCGCCGGACCCGCGCGCGTGGTCGCTGCCGACGATCTGCTCCACGGCGTGGCGCACCACGGGGGCGAGCACCGCCAGCGCGTCCTTCACGCCGCCGCGCGAGCCCGGCAGGTTCACGACGAGACACTGGCCGGCCACCCCGGCGAGACCCCGCGAGAGCACGGCGGTGGGGATCCCCTTCGCCACGCCCGCGGCGCGGATCGCCTCGGCGATGCCCGGCACCTGCCGGTCGAGCAGGGGCGCGGTGACCTCGGGAGTGCGGTCGGTCGGCGTGAGCCCGGTGCCGCCCGTGGTGAGCACGACGCGGGCGCCGAGGGCCACCGCCCGGACGATCGCCTCCCCGACGGGCTGCCCGTCCGGCACGACGTCGGGCTCGCCCGGGTCGAAGCCCCACTCCCGCAGGGCGGCGACGATGAGCGGGCCGGTGGTGTCGTCGTACACCCCGGCGGCGGCGCGGTTCGAGGCCACGACCACGGCGGCGGGCAGGACGGCCTGCCCCTCGGGGGAGGGGGCGGCGCTCATCGCGTCCAGTCCCCCGAGCGCCCACCGCTCTTCGCCTCGACGCGTACGTCGGTGATCGTCGCGCGCTTGTCGACGGCCTTCACCATGTCGATCACGGTGAGGGCGGCGACGGAGACCGAGGTCAGCGCCTCCATCTCGACGCCGGTGCGGTCGGCGGTGCGCACGGTGGCGGTGATGACCACGGCGGGCTCCGGCTCGTCGACGACCTCGAGATCGACCTCGACCCCGGAGATGCCGAGCGGGTGGCACAGCGGCACGAGCGCGGGCGTCTGCTTGGCCGCCATGATCCCGGCGATGCGGGCCACGGCCAGCGCGTCGCCCTTCGGCACGCCCTCGCCGCGCAGCAGCCCCACCACCTCGGCGGAGACGAGCACCCGGCCGGTGGCGGTCGCCGACCGCGCGGTGACGGCCTTCTCGGAGACGTCGACCATGCGGGCGGCGCCGCGCTCGTCGACGTGGGTCAGGCGCACGGGGGCGTCGGGCACGGGGGCGTCGGTCACGGCCGGTCCTCTCAGAACTGCTCGTCGAGCGCCAGCACGTGCACGGGCTGGCCGGCCTCGATGCGGGTCACGCTCTCGGGCACGACGATGAGCGCGTTCGACGCGGCCAAGTCGCCCAGGAGGTGGGAGCCCGGGCCGCCGACGGGCGTCACGTGCGCCGAGCGCGCCGCGTTGCCGCCGACGCCGGTGGGCACGACGTACTCCCCGCGCAGGAACTGCCGCCGACCCCGGATGGAGGTGACGGGGTGGGTGAGCAGGGCGCGGCGCAGGGGGCGGGCGTACGGCGCGACGCCCATCAGCTTGCGGATCGCGGGCAGGGCGAAGACCTCGAACGAGACGTACGCCGAGACCGGGTTGCCGGGCAGCGTGATGATCGGGGTGCCGTCCTCGCCGACGAGGCCGAAGCCCTGCGGCTTGCCGGGCTGCATGGCGACCGAGCCGAACCACATGGAGCCGTAGGCGCTCAGCGCCTCCTTGACCACGTCGAAGTCGCCGGCGCTGACGCCGCCGCTGGTGACGATGAGGTCGGCGCGCACGAGCTGGTCGCTGAGGGCCTCGAGGAAGGCGTGGGGCTCGTCCTGCACGATGCCGACGCGGAAGGCCTTGGCCCCGGCGGCGCGGGCGGCCGCGGCGAGCATCCAGGAGTTGCCGTCGTAGATGGAGTCGTGGCCGATCGCGGAGCCCGGGTCGCGCAGCTCGGAGCCGGTCGAGATGACGACCACGCGCGGGCGCGGGCGCACGAGCAGGTGGGAGCGGCCGATGGCGGCGAGCAGCCCGATGTGGCGCGGCCCGATGACGGTGCCGGCGGAGACGACGATCTCGCCGGCCCGCACGTCCTCGCCCGCGTGGCGGATGTGCTGGAGCGGGGTGGGGGCGCGACCGATGCGCACCTGGGCGACGCCGCGGTCGGTCCACTCGTAGGGCACGACGGCGTCGCTGCCGGCGGGCACGGGCGCGCCGGTCATGATCTTGGCGGTCGTGCCGGGGCTGAGCGCCATGATCCGGGCCTGGCCGGCGCCGATCTCGCCGATCACGGGCAGCTGGACGGGGGTGTCCTCCGTCGCGCCCTCGAGGTCGGCGAGCACGACGGCGTAGCCGTCCATGGCGGCGTTGTCGAAGGAGGGCAGGGCCACGTCGGCGGTGACGTCCTCGGCGCAGGCGAGACCGATGCACTCGAGGAGCGGCTGCGACATCGCCGGGAGCGTCCGGACACCCTCGATGACCCGCTCGAAGAACTCGGGTACGCCGGTCAGGGGGGTCGGATCAGCCATCGTGGTCTTCTCGGCTCCTCGGTACGTCCAGGAGGCCGCCGGGGGGATCGGGCGGCCGGGTCGGGATTCAGCTCCCGAGGACGGTACCCGGCTCCACACGCTGGGCCGACGTACCCTCCTCGAGCTCCACCGCTCCGACGACCTTCACGTCCTTCTTGAACGTCCAGTCGCCGCGCACGCGGAAGGTCTCGGCGTCCTTGAGCGACGGGGCGCCCTCGGGGAAGCGGCGGTCGAAGTCGCCGACGAGCTTGTAGAACGACCCGTCGAGGTCGACGAACGGCACGTCGGTGGCCACCTGGTCGAGCACGAAGTCCTGGCCGATGGCGTAGATGTCGCTGCGCAGCACGAGCAGGTCGTTGGTCGTCTTCACCGGGATGAAGCGGTCACGGCCGACCTCGATCGTCACCGCTCCGTCGAAGACCTCGATCGCGGCGCCCATGGCGGTCTCGATCTGCACGACCTTCTCGGTGGAGCTGTCGGCGGGGTCGACCGTCTTGACGTTGCGGATCAGCGGGAGGCCGAGCACGCCCTCGCGCTCGGTGAGCGTCTTCTTCATCGCGGCCAGGTCGAACCAGAGGTTGTTGGTCGACATGTAGCGGTGGCGGTCGAGGTCGGCGAGGGCCGACTGGTCCTCGTCGCGGGTCTGCGCCGACTCGCGCAGCACGATGCGGCCGTCGCTCTTGCGGCGGGCGAAGTGGCCGCCCTTCTTGTCGGACGCCGTGCGGCGGACCGCCTCGATCGCGAACGGCGCGCCCGACTCGGCGAACCAGCCGGCCACCCGCGGGTCGGGCACGGCGCCGAGGTTGTCGGAGTTCGACACGAAGACGTAGCGGTAGCCCGCGTCGAGCAGCTCGTCGAGCAGGCCCGAGCCGAGCAGCGCCGGGTAGATGTCGCCGTGGCCGGGCGGGCACCACTCGAGGTCGGGGTCCTCGGCGAAGTCGACGGGCGTGAGGTCGCTGGCGCGGAGCTTGGGCTCCTTGCTCTGCACGAACTCGAGCGGCAGCTCGCTCAGCGGCAGGTCGTCGTAGCGCTCCAGCGCGGCCATCGTGTCGGAGGAGGTGCGGAAGCTGTTCATCAGAAGCAGCGGCAGCTTCGCGTCGTACTGGCTGCGCAGGTGCAGGATCTGGCGGGCGATGATGTCGAGGAACGACAGGCCGCGGCGCACGCAGAGCAGCGACTTCGCGCGGTCCATGCCCATCGACGTGCCGAGGCCGCCGTTGAGCTTGATGACGGCGGTCTTCGAGAGCGCCTCGGCGGCGACGTCGTCGGCCACCTCCACGTCGGCCAGGGCCGGCATGTCCAGCGGCTCGATCGTGTCCTCCGCGATCATGCCGGTCTCGCCGTGCTCCAGCAGCCGGTAGTAGTGCGAGAACACCTCGATCGCGGTGTCGTCGACGCCGGCGTCGACCATCTTCGTGCGGGCTGCGTGCAGGCCAGGGCTCCCCATGGGCGCGATCGTAGGCTTGTGCGGTGCCCTCCCCACAACCCCCGTCCCCAGGTCCCCTCCCGAGGGGTGACCGCGAGGACGGGGTCCGGGCGGCCAAACGGGCCCTCCGCGCGACCGTGCTCGCCCGGCGCGAGGCGCGCAGCGAGGCCGAGCGGGCGTCGTACGGCGAGCAGCTCGCCACCGTCGTGCTCGACCAGGCCGAGGTACGTCGGGCGGCCTGCGTCGCGGCGTACGTCGGGGTCGGCGCCGAGCCCGCCACCCTCCCCCTCCTCGACGCGCTGACCACGCGCGGCGTGCGGGTGCTGCTGCCGCTGCTCGGGCCCGGGTTCTCGATGACGTGGGGCGTGTACGGCGGGCGGGGCGACCTCGTGACCACCGACCGCGGCCTGCGGGAGCCGACCGGCGAGCCGGAGCCCGACGGGCTGGCGGCCGCCGACGTCGTGCTGCTGCCCGGGCTCGCGATGTCGCCGACGGGGATGCGGCTCGGCCGCGGCGGCGGCGCCTACGACCGTGCTCTCGCCGACCTGCCGTCGGACGGGCCCGCCCCTCCCCTCCTCGTGCTCCTCCACGACGACGAGGTCGGCCTCGACGTGCCGAGCGAGGCCCACGACCTCCCGGTGCACGCGGCGCTCACCGGCGCCGGTCGGGTCGACGCGCGTCACTGACCCCGATCCGCCGCCCGCTCCACCCCGGCGCCAGGCACGACGTACCATTGGCAGTCGAGTCCCGAGAGTGCCAGCACCGCCACCGCGGTCGACGCCCCGGGCTCCACGTCAGCTCAGCTCTCCCGGAGGTTCCTGTGCCCACCTACCAGTACGCCTGCACCGAGTGCGGCCACGCGTTCGAGCAGGTCCAGTCGTTCAGCGACGACGCGCTCACCGAGTGCCCCGTGTGCCAGGGCCGGCTGCGCAAGCTGTTCAACGCGGTCGGCGTCGTGTTCAAGGGCTCGGGCTTCTACCGCAACGACAGTCGCTCGACGACCTCGTCGAGCGACATCCCCGCAGCGAGCACGAGCGGCTCCTCGGAGAAGAAGTCCGACTCCTCGTCCAGCGGCACGAGCGAGAAGAGCTCGGGCTCGTCGTCGAGCGACAAGGGCTCGGGCGGCTCGGGCAGCACCGGCGGCTCGTCGAGCACCTCGTCGTCGAAGACCCCCGCCTGACCCCTGTGGATGACGGCGGCGGCGCCGGGCCGATCCGGCCTAGCGTCGCCCCATGGACCCACGCCCCTCGTCGCTCGGCGGCGCGCGCCGCTCCCTGAGCAGCGCGCGCCGGCGCCTCCTGCTCCACCGTCGCCTCCTCGCCGCGGTCGCCGTCGCGATCGCCGTGCTGGCAGGCCTCCAGGCCGCCGCCGGCCCCGGAGCCGCCACCACCGAGGTCACCGTCGCCGCCCGTGACCTCCCGGCCGGTACGACGCTCGCGGCCGCCGACCTCACCACCGTCGCGGTGCCGCTCGACGCGGCCCCTGCGCGCTCCCCCGCGCCCGACGACCTCCTCGGCCGCGTGCTGGCCGGCCCGGTGCCGGCCGCCGAGACCGTCACCGAGGCCCGCCTCGTCGGCACTGCCGGGCTCGACCTCGCGCCCGGCCAGGTCGCCGTACCGGTGCGGCTGCCCGACCCCGGCACGGCGGCCCTGCTGCGGCTGGGTGACGAGGTGGACCTCGTGGCCACCGACCCGCAGGCCGGGTCGACCCGCACGGTGGGGCGCGACGTCCGGGTGGTCGCTCTGCCCGAGTCCGGCGACGCCTCGGAGCCGGGCGCGACGACCGGTCGTCTCGTCGTGGTGGCGGTCGCCTCCGGCGAGGCCCACGACGTCGCCGGGGCCGCGGTGCGCGACTTCCTGACCGTCGCCTTCCGGCCCTGAGGCGCGCCGGCGCGACCACGTTGCCTGGCCGCAACGCAGCACCACGGAGGTGTTCACACGACCCTGCGCCGATCTTGAGGTGGGGTCAGGACCATCGTCGTATGACCCTCATGGAGAACGCGCCGGTCGACCGGCGGGGGCCCGGCCTGGTGGTCGAGGACCGCCACGTCGTGGTCGACTCCGCCGAGCCCTTCTACGCGCTCGTGATGGCGTCCGACCCGGCCACGGGCAACGGCGCCTTCCTCAACGTGGAGGTGACGACGGGCGTCACCCGCGTGCCGCTGCCGCTCCACCGGCCGGGGGTGCTCGTCGAGGTCGTCGACGTCGCGACCGGCGACGTGCGGGCCTCGGCCACGCTCCCGTGACCCCGCCCTCCCACCCCTGTGGTGTCTTCTCCGGTCGAGCGGCCAGGGTCTAACGTGCGGGTCAGGCAGCCCCGCACCGCGGGGCCTCGGGATCCGTACGAAGGAGTCACCACGTGACCGGTTTCAAGAACTTCCTGCTGCGAGGCAACCTCATCGACCTCGCGGTGGCCGTCATCATCGGTACGGCGTTCGGCGCGGTCGTGTCGACCTTCACGAACTGGTTGACCGCCCAGCTGCCCAAGGGCGTCGAGGACGTGTTCACCAACAAGGCGAACACCTTCGGCGCATTCATGAACGCGACCATCTCGTTCGTGATCCTCGCGGCCGTCGTCTACTTCCTCATCGTGCTGCCCTACACGAAGGCGAAGGAGAAGTACTTCCCGAGCCCGCAGCCCGGCACGCCGGAGGACGTCCGGCTCCTCCAGGAGATCCGCGACCTGCTCGCGGCCGGCCAGGCCAAGCACCTCTGAGGCGAGCCCCTCACGAGCGCCCGTCCCGCACTGCGGGGCGGGCGCTCTCGCGTTCGCGCGGCACCACCGGCAGGACGGACCCGGGATCAGTCGTGCTTCTCGGCGTACTCCTCGAGGGCACGACGGATGACGTCGGAGAGCGTCTCCCCGCGCTTCTCGGCGGCGGCGAGCGCCGAGACCCACAGATGGTCGGGGACTCGAATGGTTCTACGGGTGGTCCCGCGGCTGGGCATGGCGCAGATTGTCGGAACCTGTGTCATGACACACGTCGGGCAGAGGTGTCACGACACCCGGTCGTCGACGGTGCGGCTCAGGCGTGCTTCGCGAGGTACTCCTCGAGGGCTCGCCGGATCACGTCCGAGAGAGTCTCGCCGCGCCGTTCCGCGACGGCGAGCGCATGATTCCACAGAGGATCGGGCACACGGACCGTCCTGCGTGTGGTGCCTCTACCAGTCATGCGGAGAGTGTGGGGAGGCGTGTCATGACGTCGAAGTGGGGTCGGTGCCATGACACCCGGAGGGGTGGTTGACGACTGAGACGCACCTCACCGAGCGACCGCGCGACATCACCGGCGGATGCGTCGATCCGCGGGGCGTCACGACGTACGTTTCTCCGCATGCTCCGACGCGCCGCCCTGCTCCTGATCGTCGCGGCGTCGTCGTGGATGGCGCTGCTGCTCGTGACCCGTGAGGGTCCGTGGTCGGGGCGGGTGCTGATGTCGTTCACGCCCTCGCACGGCCTGCACGTGAGCGACCTGCCCGTCGTGGGGGTCTGGGCCGCGGTCGTCGCTGCCTGCGGGTTCCTGTGGTTCTCCGACGGCTCCTCGTCCCGGCGCTGATCCGTCCAGGTCATCCCGCCCCCAGGGGTGAGCCGCTCGACCCACGTTCGCGATCGCAACGTCGAGGTGCTTGGGTGAAGGAGTGACGTACGAGCTGCGGTTCATCGACCGCCCCGAGACCTACCCTCCTGCGCGTGGGTCGTCGAACGACCTGCTGGGCCAGCTGACTCTCGACATCGCCCAGCGCGTGGCCCGCACGACGGCCGACAGGATCGGCGAGCCGATCGAGATCCTGGAGGGCCGCTCGGGCCGCGTGGTCGAGACGGTGCAGCCCTCGGCGGCCACCGAGACCCGCATGCGCCCCGCCGTACCGGCGAGCTGACCCCTGGAGTTGGGCGAAAGTTCAACGAACTGCGGCTGGACTTGAGAGGGTGTGCGCAGACATCGCGCGCGCCTGGTCCACGGAGAGGCTTCGGGAGGTCTGACCGGCCACCCGCCCGCCTCTCCTGATGGTGATCCCCTTGTCCCTGCGCCTCCGCACGCGAGCGTCGACGATGCTCGCGCCCGCCCTCCTCGTCGCCCTCGTCGGCGTCACCGTTCCCGCCAGCGCCGACGACACCGCGCCGCCGGCTGCGACGTCCGGCCCGACCGCTGGCCCGACCGCTGGCCCGACCGCTGGCCCGACCGCCGGCCCGACCGCCGGCCCGACGGCTGGCCCGACCGCACCGGGCGGTCCCGTCGAGCCGTCCACCGACGCGCCGGCCGAGCTCCCCGGGACCACCGAGACCCCCGCGCCGGCCGAGACGCCCGCGACCGCGGCCCCACGGGTCGGCCCGAGCGCGCCCGCCACCCCGGCGCCCCGGTCGACCCCGCCGACGCCGGCGTCGCCGCTGAACATCATGATCCTGGGCGACTCCGTGACCCAGGGCTCGCGCGGCGACTACACGTGGCGCTACCGCTTCTGGCAGTACCTCACCGCGCAGGGCGTCGCCTTCGACTTCGTCGGCCCGTGGAACGGCCTGCGCTACAAGGCTCCGGACGGCTCGATCACGCACTACGCCGACGGCTACAGGGTGCCGGGCTTCGACCAGGACCACGCCTCCAAGTGGGGCCTCAAGCTGTCGGACATCCCCGGCATCGCGGGGTGGACCACGCAGTACGACGTCGACACCGTCGTGATGGCGCTCGGCGTCAACGACATGCTGATGGGCGCGACCCCGGCGGCCACCGCGCAGCTCATGGAGCAGCGCCTCGTCGAGATGCGGACGGCCAACCCCGAGCTCGACATCCTCATCGCGCCGCCGACGCAGACGTGGGTGGCCGGCGTGCCGGAGTTCACCCGGCTCCTCGGCGGCATCGCCGCGCGGCTCGACACCCCCGAGGCACGGGCCCGGGTCGCTCCGGCCCCGGCGGTCTACCAGAAGGGCGTCCACACCTGGGACAGCCTGCACCCGAACGCCGAGGGCGAGGTGCGCATCGCCCGGGCCGTCGCCGAGGGCATGGTCGACCTGGGGGTCCTGCGCCCGATCCGCCTGAAGGCGCCGACGGTGCGCATCGCGCCCTCGGCGAGGGTCATCACGTTCACGGTCGCCACCGACCCGTGGGCGGACCGGATCGAGGTGTTCGTGCGCGACCGCGCCCGCCCGTCGACCTGGCTCCCGGCGACCGTCCGGGGCAGCACCGCCACTTTCACCGGCGCGAGCGCGAGCACGCGGTACGACGTCCGGGTCATCACGTCGGCCCGCGGGGTACGGGCCCCGGTGATCACCGTGCCGTTCGCCGTGCCCGCTCCCCTGCCCGGCGTACAGGGCACGACGGCGACGTCCACGAAGGCCGACGTGGTCACCTCCAGCGCGCAGCGCGTGACCGGCGCGACCGGCTACCAGCTCTACTGGCACGCGGCGACGAACTGCACCACGAAGCCGTCGGCGGCCGGCTTCCGGCCCGTCGGGCCGCTGTCGGCCACGCCCCTCCACTCCTTCCGCACCTCGTACGGCTACGCGTGGGTCCGCTGGTACGCCGTGCGCGGCGCCGACGTGTCCCCCGGCACGGGCATGGTCTGCGTCCGGGTGCGCTGACCCGTCAGCGCGACGGGCGGTCGGCGCCCACCCACGCGACGACGCCCGACGCGATCGCGTCGGCGTAGGCCTGCTGGCCCTCCTCCGACCCCAGCAGCGCGGCGTCGTCGGCGTTGCGGAGGTTGCCCATCTCGACCATGGCGGCCGGCACCTGCGAGAGGTTGAGGGTGCCGAGGTCGCTGCGCTCGTCGAGGCCGCCCTCGACGTACGGCGCCGTGGGGAACCCGGCGGCGAGCAGCTCGTCGCGCAGCGTCGACGCCAGGGCGGCCGCCTCCGGCAGCAGGACGTCGGTGCGGGACGGCCCGTCGCCCGTGAGCGGACCGGGCGCGATCACGTGGAACCCGCGGTCCGACGCCGCCGCCCCGTCGGCGTGCAGGCTGACCAGGAGGTCCGCACCCGGTCGCCCGGCACGTCCGCGGGCGTCGACGCAGGGCCCCGACTCCTCGGCGGAGTTGGTCGTCCGCGTCAGCTCGACCGTGGCGCCCAGCTGCTCGAGCCGCGCCACCAGGCGCTGGGCGACGGCGAAGTTCACGGTGGCCTCGGGCAGGCCGTCGTCGCTCGCCGTACCCGTGGAGTTGCAGGGCTTGCGCAGCCCACCGCCGGCGTCGACCAGCTGGTTCACCAGCCGCGACTGCCGTCCGTTGCCGAGCTGGTGCCCCGGGTCGACGACGACGACGCGGCCCGCGAGCGGCAACGCGGCCGTCGGGTCCGCGGAGGGGTCGACCGACGGGGAGACCGACGGCACGGGCGGCGTCGTGGTGTCGTCGGAGGTGGGTCCGACCCGCTGCACCACGACCACGACCAGCACGACGGCGACCACGACCGCCGCGAGGGCGATCCACCGGTGACGCCCGACCGACTGCATCCCGTCACTGTGCCAGCCGGGCCCACGACCATGACAGCGCGACTGGCACAATCCCCGGCATGTCCGCGCGACCCTCCGCCCTCATCACCGGGATCACCGGCCAGGACGGCCTCTACCTCGCCGAGCTGCTGCTCGCGAAGGGGTACGACGTGCACGGGCTGATCCGCGGCAAGAACAACGCGAAGCAGGCGCTGGTCGAGGCGATCGCCCCCGGGACGGTGCTCCACAACGGCGACCTGACCGACCTGCCGAGCCTCGTGCGGGCCGTCTACGCATCGCGCCCCGACGAGGTCTACAACCTGGCGTCGATGTCGTACGTCGCGAACTCCTGGGAGAGCACGCAGCTCACGACCGAGGTGAACGCCAAGGGCGTCGTCAACGTGCTCGAGGCCGTGCGCCTCTACACCGACACCGAGCCGCAGGGCGCCCGGTTCTTCCAGGCCTCGAGCTCGGAGATGTTCGGCAAGGTGCAGGAGGTGCCGCAGCGGGAGACGACGCTGCCGTGGCCGCGCTCGCCGTACGCGGTCGCGAAGGTGTTCGGGCACCACATGACGATCAACTACCGCGAGTCGCACGGCATGCACGCCTCGTCGGGCATCCTCTTCAACCACGAGTCGCCCCGGCGCCCCGTGGACTTCGTGACCCGCAAGATCACGCGGGCCGTCGCGCGCATCAGCCTGGGCCTCCAGGACGTGCTGACGCTCGGCAACCTCGACGTGGAGCGCGACTGGGGCTTCGCCGGCGACTACGTCGAGGCCATGTGGATGATGCTGCAGCAGGAGGAGGCCGACGACTACGTGATCGCCACCGGCCAGACCCACTCGCTCCGCGATCTGCTCGACGTGGCGTTCGGCCACGTCGGGGTCGACGACTGGAGCCACCTGGTGCGGCAGGACCCGGCGTTCTTCCGACCCGCAGAGGCCAACCTGACGCTCGGCGACGCGTCGAAGGCCCGCGAGGTGCTGGGCTGGAAGCCGAAGGTCACCTTCGCCGAGCTCGTGCGGATGATGGTCGACCACGACGTCGCGGAGGCCGCACACCCGATCGGGTGAGACCACCCCTGGGTGGACTAGACCACTGCGTGCGCGCCGGTCGCAGCCCGTCGCGCCCGATACCGCAGGTCAGTGGGCCGTGATGACCAACGACACACGGATTTCACCAGGTAATCGCCGTATCGAACCCACAGCGGGTCGATCGTGGCCCACAATCGAGGAGCCCACCCTTCAGGTCGTCTCGAGGAGCTCCATGACCGTCGTCCTCGACTCAGTGGAGCGCAAGGAAGCGCGACGCGCAGCAGCCATCCCGGCCCGCCAGCGCGCGTTGTCCTACCTGCCCGCCACTGCTCTCGTCGGTGACATCGTCGTCATCTCCCTCACCGCGGTGCTCGCCACCGCGGGTCGCAACCGCCTCCCCGTCTTCCAGACGGGCGGCAGCGACGTCGCCGACCAGCTCGGCGTCGTCGGGCCGCTCATGTTCGTCGGCTGGCTCCTCGCGATCGCCGCCGGCGGCGGCTACCAGCGCTCCGTCTTCGGCGCGGGCCCGGACGAGTACCGCCGCGTCCTCAACGCGTCCCTGACGGTGGCGGCAGCGGTCGGCATCGGCTGCTACCTCGCCAAGTTCCCACTCTCGCGCGGCTTCTTCCTGCTGGCCATCGGCCTCGGCATCCCGCTGCTGCTGCTGAGCCGCTTCGCGCTGCGCCGCGCCCTCCACAAGGCCCACCGCAAGGGCCTCCTGCGCCACCGCGTCGTCATCGTCGGCCGCCCGTCGCACATCGACGAGATCGCCGCCGTGCTCAACCGCGAGACGTGGCTGGGGTACGACGTCGTGGGCGCGGCCACCCCGCTGGGCCACGTCGCCGACACGACGGGCTCGGGCATCCGGGTGCTCGGAGACGCCGACGACCTCGCCGCCGTCTCCGCCCGCGCCGAGGCCGACATCGTGTTCTTCGCCTCGGGCGCCTTCCGCACGTCGAGCGACATGCGGCGCGCGGCGTACGAGCTCGAGCAGCACCGCACCCAGGTCGTCGTCGCGCCGAGCGTCACCGACGTGGCCCGGGAGCGCGTGACGATCCGCCCCGTCGGCGGCCTGCCGCTCATGCACCTCGACCAGGCGCGCTCGGCCAAGGCGTCGCGCTGGGCCAAGCGGACCTTCGACCTCGTCGGCGCGGTGGCGCTCATCACCGTGCTCAGCCCGCTCATCGTCGTCGCCGCCGCGCGCGTGTGGGCCTTCGACCACGGCCCCATCCTGTTCCGCCAGATCCGCACCGGCCGCGACGGCGTCGAGTTCCGGTGCTTCAAGTTCCGCACGATGGTGGTGGACGCGGAGGCGCGCCTGGAGCGGCTGCACGCCGAGGCCGGCTTCGAGGGCGGGCTCTTCAAGATGAAGGACGACCCCCGCATCACGAAGCCCGGCACGTGGCTGCGCCGCTTCTCGATCGACGAGCTGCCGCAGCTGTTCAACGTGGTGCGCGGCGAGATGAGCCTCGTCGGGCCGCGCCCGCCGCTGCCGAGCGAGGTCGCGACGTACGACGACGACATGCGCCGCCGCCTGCGAGTCCTGCCCGGCATGACGGGTCTGTGGCAGGTCTCGGGCCGCTCGGACCTCTCGTGGGAAGAGGCGACCCGCCTCGACATCTACTACGTCGACAACTGGTCGATGTTGCAGGACCTCAGCATCCTGGTGCGCACGGTCGGGGCCGTCTTCGGCTCCCGCGGCGCCTACTGAGGTCCGTCCCTCCCGGACACACGGCCGGCACCCGACCCCTCTGGGGAGTGGCGGGTGCCGGTCGTGTCATGTCCGGGTGGTCACGCGGGGCGTCAGGCGAGCAGGCCCTCGAGGTAGGCGCCGTACCCGCTCTTGCGCAGCGGCTCGGCGCGGGCCCGCAGCTCGTCGTCGCTGAGGAAGCCCATCCGCCAGGCGACCTCCTCGGGGCACCCGATCTTGAGGCCCTGGCGGCCCTCGAGGGTGCGCACGAAGTTGCTGGCGTCGTTGAGGGAGTCGAACGTGCCCGTGTCGAGCCAGGCGGTGCCGCGCGGCAGGATGTCGACCTGGAGCCGCCCCTCCTCGAGGTAGATGCGGTTGAGGTCGGTGATCTCGAGCTCGCCGCGGGCGGAGGGCTTCAGGTCCTTGGCCCGCTCGACGACGTCGTTGCCGTAGAAGTACAGACCGGGCACGGCGAAGTTGCTCTTCGGGTGCGTCGGCTTCTCCTCCATCGAGGTCGCCACACCGTTGGCGTCGAAGTCGATCACGCCGTACGCCGTGGGGTCGGCCACCTGGTAGCCGAACACCGCCGCGCCGTCGAGGTCCTCGAAGCGGCGCAGGCGCGTACCGAGCCCGGGGCCGTAGAAGATGTTGTCGCCGAGCACGAGGCCGACGGTCTCGTCGCCGATGTGCTCCTCGCCGATCACGAAGGCCTGGGCGAGGCCGTCGGGGCTGGGCTGCACGGCGTACGTGATCGACACGCCCAGCTGGGAGCCGTCGCCGAGGAGGCGGTGGAACTGCTCCGCGTCGTGGGGCGTGGTGATGATGAGGATGTCGCGGATGCCCGCCAGCATCAGCGTGGTGAGCGGGTAGTAGATCATCGGCTTGTCGTAGACGGGCACGAGCTGCTTGCTCACGCCGAGCGTGATGGGGTGCAGCCGCGAGCCCGTGCCGCCGGCCAGAATGATTCCGCGCATGGACTCACTCTAGGCTGGCCGGCATGCAGCGCATCCTCGTGACCGGCGGTGCCGGGTTCATCGGCTCGAACTTCGTGCACCACGTCGTCGAGCACACCGACGCCCGGGTGACCGTCCTCGACAAGCTCACCTACGCGGCGAGCCGCGAGTCGCTCGCCGCGCTCCCCGCCGACCGGGTGTCGCTGGTGGTCGGCGACATCGCCGACGCCTCCGTCGTCGAGCCGCTCGTGGCCCAGCACGACGCGGTCGTGCACTACGCCGCGGAGTCGCACAACGACAACTCGCTCAACGACCCGAGCCCCTTCATCCAGACCAACCTCGTCGGCACGTTCGTGCTGCTCGAGGCGGTCCGCAAGGCCGGCGTGCGGTTCCACCACATCTCGACCGACGAGGTCTACGGCGACCTCGAGCTCGACGACCCCCACCGCTTCACCGAGGCGACGCCCTACACGCCGTCGTCGCCGTACTCGGCCTCGAAGGCCGGCTCCGACCACCTCGTGCGCGCCTGGGTGCGCTCCTTCGGCGTGCAGGCCACGGTGTCGAACTGCTCGAACAACTACGGGCCGTGGCAGCACATCGAGAAGTTCATCCCGCGCCAGATCACGAACGTGATCGACGGGCAGCGGCCGAAGCTGTACGGCGCCGGCCTCAACGTGCGCGACTGGATCCACGCCGACGACCACTCCTCCGCGGTCTGGACGATCCTCACGAAGGGCCGCATCGGCGAGACCTACCTGATCGGCGCCGACGGCGAGAAGAACAACCTCGAGGTCGTCGGCATGATCCTCGAGGCGTTCGGGCGCTCCGCCGACGACTTCGAGCACGTCACCGACCGCGCCGGCCACGACCTGCGCTACGCGATCGACTCCACGAAGCTGCGCACCGAGCTGGGCTGGAGCCCGGCGTACGGCGACTTCGCCGAGGGCCTCGCCCGCACGGTCGCCTGGTACCGCGACAACGAGGCCTGGTGGCGCCCCCACAAGACGGCCGTCGAGGCGACGTACGCCGCGAAGGGCCAGTAACCAAGACACGCTTCGGAAACACAGTCGGGGGACCCGGGTCTGCCGACGGCTGGACTTTTGCAATCTGCTCACACGGCCGTAGCGCCCGTGAAATAATTCGCGCATGAACACGCCCTCCCGCCGTTCCGTGCTCCGCGCTGCGGCGTGGTCCGCCCCCGCGGTCGCCGTCGTCGCGGCCGCTCCCGCCTACGCCGCCAGCACCGGCACGGAGGCGTTCGAGCTCTCCACGACACGTCCCAGCGACGGCTACGCAGCCATCACGGCTCGCAACCTGTCGGCCCGGAACACCATCAGCGTCTCGGTGACGCTCCCGTACGAGTCGGCCACCGCTCGGCGCACCACCTACAGCCGTCCGCGCATCTGGGTCCGCAGCGGAACGGGCGACCCGTCGTGGGTCATGACCGTGACGCTCGCCCCGCTCTCGCAGTCAGCCTCACCGCTCGGTGTCGGCTGGGATGCGCTCAACGGTGACGGCGGCTACGACATCATCGGTACGTCCCCCGGCCTCACGTCGCAGGCCGTGCGCGTGCCGTGGAGCTCCGGCGGCATTCCCGGCTGACGATCGCCGGCGAGCTCGGTGGTGGAACACTCTGGGGTGTGACCACCACCGAGCTCACTGTCAAGACCACCCCGATCCCGGGCCTCCTCGTCTTCCGCCTGCCCGTGCACGGCGACGCGCGCGGCTGGTTCAAGGAGAACTGGCAGCGCGCGAAGATGACGGCGCTGGGCCTGCCCGACTTCGGGCCGGTCCAGAACAACGTCTCCTACAACGCCACGCGTGGTGCCACCCGGGGCATCCACACGGAGCCGTGGGACAAGTACGTCACCGTCGCCACCGGCAGCGTCTTCGCCGCCTGGGTCGACATGCGCGAGGGCGACTCCTTCGGTGCGACGTTCTGGATCGAGGTCGACGAGTCCGTGGCCGTCTTCGTGCCCCGCGGCGTCGGCAACTCCTACCAGGCGCTCGCGGACGGCACGACGTACACGTACCTGGTCAACGACCACTACCAGGCGGGCAAGGTCTACCCGGCGCTGAACCTGGCCGACGAGACCGCCGGCATCCCGTGGCCGATCCCGCTCGCCGAGGCGGAGATCTCGGAGAAGGACCAGCACAACCCGCGCCTCGCCGACGTCGAGCCGATGGCGCCGCGCAGGACGCTCATCGTGGGCGCGAAGGGCCAGCTCGGCCGCGCCCTCCAGGCGGACTTCCCCGACGCCGACCTCGTGGACCTCGACGAGCTCGACGTCACGGACCCCGCCGCCGTGGCAGCGTGGCCGTGGAACGAGTACGGCGTCGTGCTCAACGCCGCCGCCTACACCGCGGTCGACGCTGCGGAGACGCCCGACGGGCGCATCGTCTGCTGGTCGGCGAACGCGACGGCGCCCGCGACGCTCGCCGGGCTCGCCGCCGAGCACCGGTTCACGTTGGTGCACGTCTCGAGCGACTACGTCTTCGACGGCGCCCAGTCGCTGCACACCGAGGAGGAGCCCTACTCCCCGCTCGGCGTCTACGGCCAGGCCAAGGCCGCCGGTGACATCGCGGTCGGCCTCGCGCCCCGCCACTACGTGCTCCGCACCTCGTGGGTGATCGGCGACGGCAAGAACTTCGTGCGCACGATGCAGACGCTCGCGGGCAACGGTTTCTCCCCGACGGTCGTCGCCGACCAGTTCGGCCGCCTCACGTTCACCAGCGAGCTCTCACGCGCCGTGCGCCACCTGCTGGACTCGGAGGCGCCGTACGGCACCTACAACGTCTCCGGCAGCGGCGACGTGCTCTCGTGGGCCGACTACGCCAAGCGCGTCTTCGAGCTGAGCGGCCGCTCGGCCGACGACGTCACGCCGATCACGACGGCCGAGTACGCCGCGGGCAAGACGCTCTCGCCGCGACCGGAGAACAGCGCCCTGGCGCTCGCCAAGATCGAGGCGACAGGCTTCGTGCCGCGCGACTCCCTCGAGCAGCTCGAGGAGTACGTCAGCGCCGACTAGGACGATCGGGGCGCAGCGCCCTCGGCCGAGCGGCTCAGGCGCTGGACCTGCTGCTGGGGTGTCGCCAGCGTGACGAAGCTCGTCGTCGAGCCGGGGGCCGACACCGCGAAGGTGAAGACACCCTGTCCCTGCTGCCGGTTGGTCTGATAGTTGGTCCCGAAGTAGACCCCGGTCGGGATGGCGATCGTCGACCCCGCCGGGATGGCCGCACTGTAGGTGTACGTGTAGGAGCTCGCGGCCGCGGTCGAGCTCGGCGTCCAGCCACTGGGGCTGCCCACGTAGGCCAGGCCGGGGTGACTGCCCTCCGGGTAGGAAGCACTCGGCTGGAACGTGACCACCAGGGCGAGGGTGCCGGCCGCCACCGCCGAGCTGGGTGTGATCGTGACGTCGCGCAGCACGACGTCGTAGAAGGTGCCCTGGGGGTTGGTGAAGAGCTGGGTCCCGCTCGTGCCGAGGTTGACTACCGGACCAGGCGACGCGGAGACCGCTGCCGCCGGTGCAGCGCTAGCGACCACGATGGCGGGGACCGACCAGGCGGTCGCCCCGATCACCGTGCGTCGGTTGTGGCGGACGTCAGACATGGGGGCTCCTCCGTGTGGTCGCGCGGCAGCGGCAGCCGCGCAGCACAGTATGGAGCCGGACGGCGGGCCGGGTCCGCGCTTTCGCCGAACTGTCGCGACACCCCTACCTGCGGCGCGTGACCTGGCGCAGCGCGGGGCGCACGTCGGCGAGGTAGACGAGCGCCGCGATGGTGAAGCCGAGGTTGAGGATGCTCGTGAGCAGGCCGAGCGCGATCACGAGCGTGACGAGCTGGATCGCCAGGCCGATGCCGAGGATCGTGATCCACGTCTTCTTGGGCTGCTTCATCGCGGCGTCGAACGCCTCGGCGGAGTACATGAGGGCGTTGACGAACGTGAACGCCTTCACTGCGATGAGCGCGAGCAGCAGCACGAGCATCGCCAGGCCCTGGATCTCGAAGACGTTCACGGCGACCACCCTAGACAACTAGGGTCGGGACGTCCGACCCGGAAGGAACGTCCTGTGCTCTCGCCCTCGGCCGTGGCTGCCGTGCGCGACGCTGCCCGCGCCGTCCTGGCGGGCGACGACGCCCCCGTGTTCCGGCTGCCGGCCGACGTCACGGCGGACGCGTTCGTCGAGGCGACCGACCGGCACCGGCTGATGCCGTTCTTCTCCCTGAACCTCGACCGCCTCGACCTGGCCGACGACCTGCGGGCCACGATCGCCGCCCGCGGGCAGCGCGAACGGATGCCCGCCCTGATGATGGCGCGCGAGCTGTTCCGGGCCGTCGACGCACTGAGCGACGCCGGCGTCCGCGTGCTGACCTTCAAGGGCATCGCGCTCGCCCAGCAGGCGTACGGCGACTTCACCGCCCGCGGGTCGGGCGACCTCGACCTGCTGGTGAGCCCGGACGACCTCGTCACGGCGCGTACGGCGCTCGTCGACGCCGGCTGGGCCGCCGACCCGGCCTACCCCGAGCCGGGTCCGTCGTGGGCATGGCGCTTCGTCGTCAGCAACTTCTACGAGCTGGCCTTGAGCGGGCCGACCAGCGCCATAGACCTCCACTGGGCACCCGATCCCAATCACAGCTCTCTCCCGCCCTTCGACGTGCTGTGGGGGCGACGATCGACCGTGGAGCTCGCAGGACGGCCCTTGGACACGCTCGGCAGTACCGACGCTCTGCTCCAGTCGTGCGGCCACGCCGCGAAGGACGACTGGGCGTGGCTGCGCAGCCTCGTGGACATCCACCTTCTGGCCTCCGCCCAGCATGCCCTTGGTGAACCACCCAGGCTCACGCGTGCTCAGCGAAGGTCCCTCGGGGTCGCCTTCGACGGCCTCGGAACACCACGCACCGCTCCGCCCGCAGTTCACCGGGCGGCGCGGCTCGCAGGTCACCGAAGCCTGCCCCTGGCACGGCGGCGGCAGGAGAGCGAACTCGTCACCTCCGTTGGCCGAGCCCCCGGACACGGGACTTTGATGCATCTCCGACGAGTGGGCCGCGGGGTCAGCTCGCTCGGCGACGCCCGCCGCCTGGTCGTCACGATGGTGATTCCACCCGGCACCCTCGGAGACACCACGGCGGCATCATTCACGGAAGCCCTTGGCACGTCGGCCCGGCGCCGCTCGGGACGTGCACGCCGTCGTTTCATCGACTGGGGTCGGTGGTGACCAGATAGGTCACCCACCGGACGCACGAATGCCGCGGCCCCAAAGGACCGCGGCATTCGTCGTTCAGGTGATGCAGGCGATCAGTCGCCGACCTTCTTGGCGGCCTCGGCGACGGCCTCCGTGGTCTTGGCGGCGGTCTTCTTGGCCGCGGTGCCGGTCGCCTTGGCGGTCGACTTGGTCGTGGCCGCCTTCTTGCGCGTGGTGGTGGCCGCACCCTTGGCCGGGCCGGTGGTGGCGGCCTTCTTGGCGCGGGTCGTCGCGGTCTTGGCGGTCGTCTTCGCGGCCGCCGTCGTCTTCGTAGCCGACGTCTTGGTGGCCTTGGCGCGGGACGTCGTGGTCTTGGCGGCGGACGTGGCGGCCTGCGTCGACTCCTGCTTGCGGATGCGGGAGACGAGGGTCTCGCCGCGCTTCGCGAGCTCGGTGTAGGTCTCGGTGACGGTGCCGACGTACTCGTCGCCCGCCTTCTTGGCCTTCTCGGGCAGGGCCTTCGCCTCTGCCTGCAACTCCGCGACCTTCGCCTCGATGGCGGCGCGGCGCTCCTTGGCCTCCTTGCTCAGGGCCTCGACGCGAGCGTTCACGGTCGTCAGCGCACTGTCGCGCAGGGCCTTGGGCTCGAGGTCGAACGACGTGGCCTTCTTCTGCACGTCGGCGGCCTTCGCCTGGTAGCCCTTGGCGCGGCTGGTGACGTCGCTCTGGACGCCGTCGACAGTCGTCGTGACCTTCGCCTGGGCGGAGGAGACGTACTCGCGGACGACCTCGACGGCGAGGTCGACGACGCCGGCACCGGCGTAGAGGGTCTTGGTGGCTTCGGACTTGATGTCGAACTTGGCCTTGGCCATGTTCACTCCTTCAGGGTTGTCGACCGGGTCACGGCCGAGGGGGTTGTCAGGCGTCGCGTCCCGCGTTGAGCGCCAGGAACGACGCGTAGACCTCCAGAAGGGACTGCTTCTGCCGCTCCGTGAGGTTGGGATCTGCGAGGACAGCCAGCTCGACGGAACCACCCTGGCCCTCCGGAGGGCTGGTGATGCCGGCCCGGAGGTAGAGCTGCTCGGCGGAGATGCGCAGTGCCTTGGCGATCTGGGTGAGCACCTCGGCGGACGGCTTGCGCAGTCCCCGCTCGATCTGGCTGAGGTACGGGTTCGACACGCCTGCCTGCTCGGCGAGCTGCCTCAGTGAGAGCTGCGCAGAGGTGCGCTGCTCCTTGAGGTACTCCCCCAACGTCTCGACGGTCTTGCCGACCTTGCCCTTGGACATGAGTTCCATGGTGCTAACTCTAGCTAGCACAATCAAGGGGCTCGTGGGTGACGACGCCCACACGGCAGTCGAACATCCCAATGGTGACCAGGGATTCGACTGCGAGCACGCTGCTAGCACCTGCTCGCACCTGGGGTGGGGGGTCCGGGGCGTCGAAACTCGCCGGAAATCTTGACCTGATCATGCTTTGAACCCTGACAGTGGTCGTGCAACAGTGGATCTCGGAGCGACGCCGGGAACCCGGGACCCTGACATCCGGTCGACCGCGAGCTCTGAGTGGAGCCGCCCTGCTGAACCCCAGAGAGCAGGGCGGCTCCGTTATGTCCTGAGCGCCCCGCCCACGGCGGAGATGCCTCAGAAGGTCGCCCGCACCTCTCCGACGGCGACGCCCCCACCGAGCAGTTCGTGGCGACCCGTGCCTCGCAGCGCCGCGCCGTCGACCCCGTCGACGGCGTCGACGCCGAACCGCACCAGCGTGGCCGCCATGACGACCGGACGGGCCCGAGCGCCGCCGTCCTCGATCTTCAACGCGTAGGCCGAGCCGTCGGGCAGGGCCACGACGTAGCAGGCCTCGGCCCCGGC
This sequence comes from Nocardioides alkalitolerans DSM 16699, assembly GCF_000426525.1. Classification (GTDB taxonomy): domain Bacteria; phylum Actinomycetota; class Actinomycetes; order Propionibacteriales; family Nocardioidaceae; genus Nocardioides; species Nocardioides alkalitolerans. Next base: position 26,821 of record NZ_AUFN01000017.1, on the reverse strand, counting down.
CTTCCCGATCGCGCCCGGGATGGCGGTGAGGAGCGTGAGCTCGTCACGGCGGGTGCCCGAGACGTTCGCGGGGTGGCTGCGGATCGCCTCCGCGATGCGCTGCTCCGGGCCCTCGGTGGCCACGGCCAGCGTGCGGAAGGCGCGGGCGAGGCCCGGCAGCGAGGTCGAGAGCAGCGGCGCCCCGCACCCGTCGACGGCGACCGTGACGACGTCCTCGCCGGTGATCGCGGCGAACGTCGTGGCGATCTGGCGCTGCAGCGGGTGGCCGGTCTCGAGGTAGGTCGCGGTGTCCCAGCCGTTGACGACGCAGGTGGCGAGCATCGCGGCATGCTTGCCCGAGCAGTTCATGAGGACGGGCGCCTTGTGGCCGCCGGTGCGGATCACGGCCTCCCGGGCCTCGTCGTCGAGCGGGTAGTCGGCCGGGGTCTGGAGCGCCGACTCGTCGAGCCCGGCGCCGGCGAGGATGCGTCGTACACCCTCGATGTGGAACGGCTCGCCGGAGTGGGACGCGCAGGCGAGGGCGAGCAGGTCGGGCGGCAGGTCGAGGCCCGCCTGCAGCATGCCGAGGGCCTGTACGGGCTTGTTGCAGGAGCGCGGGAGGATCGCGGAGGTCGCGTCGCCCATCGACCAGTCGACGGCGCCGTCGGGGCTCAGGGCGACCACCGACCCGCGGTGGACCCCTTCGACGAACCCGGAGCGGACGATCTCGGCGACGATCTCGGGAGCAGGCATGCGACGAGTCTAGGGAGCACCCGCACCGAGTTCCGCCGCGCACCGACCTCCCGGCACTAGAGTCCGAGACGTGCCAGAGCGCTTCGAGCCACCCGTCATCGACCTCACCCGGGCCCCCGGCGCGCGCGAGGCGTGGGACCGCCCCCTCCGGGTCGTCCTCGCCTGGGCCTTCGTGGAGCGGCTGCTCGTCACGAACGCCTTCCAGATCAGCTCCCGGCTGCGGATCGCCGTGCTGCGACGCTTCGGCGCGGAGATCGGCGAGCACGTGATCATGCGGCCGGGGCTCCGCGTGAAGTTCCCGTGGAAGCTGGTGGTCGGGGCGCACTCCTGGATCGGCGAGGACGTGTGGATCCACAACCAGGACCGCGTGGTGGTCGGTCACGACGTGGTGCTCAGCCAGGGCACCTTCATCACCACGGGCTCGCACGCCCACCGTCGCGACATGGCGCTGATCACCCGGCCGGTCGTCGTCGAGGACGGCGCCTGGGTCACGTCGCGCTGCATGCTGCTCGGCGGCGTCACCGTCGGGCGCTCCGCCCTCGTCACGCCGAACACGGTCGTGAAGGAGGACGTGCCCGCGAACGCCGTCTACGGCGCGCCGACCGCCACGGTGCTCGGGGACCGCTTCTCGCCGAGCAGCGACATCGTCCAGTCGTAGTACTGCTCGACCGCCGCGGTCTTGCTGAGGTAGGTCTCGGCGTAGACGGGGCCGCGTGCACCGGTGCCCTCGTCGTCCCGGCCCAGGCGCAGCACCTCGTCGAGGAGAGCGGCCGGGTCGGCCGGCGGGACGACCGAACCGGCACCGCTGTCGTACACGTCGAAGGCGGCCGCGCTGCGCTCGGAGGTGGCCGCCACGACGGGCCGGCCGGAGGCGAAGTAGGACGTCAGCTTCGAGGGCGCGCACATCTCCTCGAGACCCGCGCGCTCGTTGAGCACGAGCACGTCGGCGGCGCCGAGCACGTCGGGGAAGCCCTCGCCGGGCAGCGGGTCGACGAACGTCAGGCTGCGGATGCCCTGCGCGCGCCGCTCCAGGGCCGCGCGCTGGTTGCCGTCGCCGAGGAGCACGAACCGGATCTTGTCGCCGCGGCTGTCGGCCAGGCGCGCCGCGTCGACGACGTTCTCGAGGCCCTGCTTGGCGCCCATGTTGCCGGCGTGCAGGGCGACGACCTCGTCGCCCCAGCCGAGCTCGGCACGCACGTCGGCCGCGGTGCGGGCCGCCGGCTTGATGTGGGTCCAGTTGCGGGCGACCGTGAGCTGCTGGCGCGGCACGCGCAGCTGGTTCTGCAGCACGCCGGCCATGCGCTCGTGGATCGTGACGACGCCGGCGGCGCGGCGCAGCAGCCGGCTCTCGAGCGCGAGCACGGCCTGGTCGACGCGCCCACCGAAGAGTCCGAGCTCGGCGACGGCCCGCGAGTAGACGTCCTGCACCTGCACGCCGACCGGCACGCGCCAGCGGCGCGCGAGCAGCTGGGCGGAGGCCACCGAGAGGAGGCTGGGGCTGATCGCCACGATCACGTCGGGCCGGTCGACCTTGGCCGCGACGGCCCGTGCGGCGAACGTGGCCTCGCTCAGGATGCGGGAGGCCCCGGTCGGGTTGCCCGGCACGTAGTGCTGCAGGCGGGTGACCTTGAGGCCGGGCTGGTCGTCGTCGACGCGCCACCCGCCGTGGCCGTCCTGTACCCGCCATTGGGGATAGTGCGGGTGAGCCGTGACGACCTGGACGTCCATGTGTTCCGCTAGGCCCTCGGCCAGACCGGTGGTGTACGGCGCGTTGCCCGTCGGCTCGGGGGCGTAGTTCAGCCCGATGATCAGGGCGCGGGGACGACGCATGTGGCTCCTCGAGATGGCGAACGACCGGTCAATGGGCCAGACGACGGTGTCGCCCCCCATCCTGGCAGGATATGAGGGTGCAGACGGCCATTCCGCAACATTGCCCCTCCGCACGTGAGCAAGATGACCTCGAGCTGATGATCGCGGGAGTGGCTCCGCCGACCTTCTTCAACGGCGTCTCCCTCCATCTCCCGCCCGAGCTGGCCTCGGCGGAGGAGATCGAGCTCGTCGATCCCGAGGGTGCCCCGCTGGCGCGCGTCACCCCCCAGGTCGTCGACGGCGAGGTGTGGGGCTGGCAGGTCGCGCCGCTGGGGCGGCCGTCGTACGGGCCCTTCCGCCGTCTCCGCCTGACGGCCGACGAGGTGCAGGAACGCTTCGGCGACGCCATCCGCGTGCCCGTCGAGGAGCCCCTCACCGTCAGCCAGCTCGGCGAGCTCTCCGCGGCCGACACCGACATCGTGCTGCTGCTGCTCGCCGGCGTCGGCTGGCCGACGTCCACCACACCGCTCGACCTCGTGCGCTCGACGCTCGAGGCGACCGGTGAGTTCGCGCACGTGCATGCCGTGGTCGTGCCCCTGGCCCGGCACGACCACCCGGACACCGACGCCGACCTGCGCGAGCGGGCGCTCGCCGCCTACACCGGCGAGGGCACGCTGATCGAGCTCCCGGCGGGCGACGGCCCGCTCGCCGCCCGGGTGGCCTCCGGCGCCCCGAGCGCACCCGGCGTCGTCGTGCTGTTCACCGGGCTCTCGGGCAGCGGCAAGTCGACCATCGCGCGCGCCCTCACCGACCACGTGCTCGAGACGACGGGTCGCACGGTCACGAGCCTCGACGGCGACGTCGTGCGCCGCAACCTCTCCGCCGGGCTGACGTTCTCGCCGGCCGACCGCGAGACCAACATCCGACGCATCGGCTGGGTGGCGGCCGAGGTCGCGCGCCACGGCGGCCTGGCGATCTGCAGCCCGATCGCTCCGTACGCCGCGACCCGCGACGACGTACGACGCATGGTCACGGACGCCGGGGGCGAGCTCTTCCTCGTGCACGTCGCGACGCCCGTCGAGGAGTGCGAGCGACGCGACCGCAAGGGTCTCTACGCGAAGGCCCGCGCCGGCGAGATCCCCGACTTCACGGGCATCTCCGCGCCGTACGAGGAGCCGACCGACGCCGACGTCGTCGTCGACACCACCGGCCGCAGCGTCGACGACGCCCTCGGCGACGTGCTGGCGGGACTGGAGCGGCGGGGGCTGCTGACCCACCCGGCGGAGACCGTGGTTTCGAGACGGCCGCAGGCGGCCTCCTCAACCACCGACACCGTCGCGGTGGTTGAGGAGGTTGCGCAGCAACCGTCTCGAAACCCCGCGCCCGTTCCGCCGCTCCCACCCCTCAAGGTCCTCGTCGTCTGCACGGCGAACATCTGCCGCTCGCCCTACATGGAGCTGGTGCTGCGCGAGCAGGTCGGTGACGCGGTCGAGGTGGTCGGGGCGGGCACGCACGGCTTCACCCAGCACCCCATGGACGAGCAGATGGCCGCCCAGGCGCGGGACCGCGGCCTCGACCCGACCGAGTTCCGCAGCCGTCCGCTCACCCGGCAGCTCGTCGACGAGGCCGACCTGGTGCTGACCGCGGAGAGCCGTCACCGCTCCCACATCCTCGACGAGCAGCCGGGCGCGTTCCGCAAGGTGTTCACGCTCGGCCAGTTCGCGCGGGGGGTCGCGCAGGTGGGGGCGGCCGACCTGCCCGCTCGCGAGGTCGTGGCCCTCATCGGCGCCAACCGGCCCGCAGCCGACCCGGCGGTCGACGTCTCCGACCCGTACCGCCGCGGGCCCGAGGCGGCGGCCGCCTGCGCGTCGTACATCGACGGGCTCGTGACGCAGATCGCGCCCGCGCTCGGCCGCCGCTGACCCACGCCGTACCCGGGGCCCGTCGGCAGCCACTACGCTCGCTCCCATGAAGATCGCCGTTGCCGGCATGGGCTACGTGGGCCTCTCCAACGCCGTCGTCCTCGCCCAGCACCACGAGGTCGTGGCCGTGGAGGTCGACCCGTCGAAGGTCGAGCAGGTCAACCGCCGCGAGTCGCCGATCGAGGACGTCGAGCTCGAGGACTACCTCGGCACGCACGAGCTCGACCTCACCGCCACCTCCGACAAGGCGGCGGCGTACGTCGGCGCGACGTTCGTGATCGTGGCGACGCCCACGAACTACGACGAGGTCAACAACTACTTCGACACGAGCACGGTCGAGAGCGTCATCGACGACGTGCTGGCGGTGAACGCGGACGCCTCGATCATCATCAAGTCGACGGTGCCGGTCGGCTTCACCTCCCGCATCCGCGAGGAGCACCCGGGCGCCTCGATCATCTTCTCCCCGGAGTTCCTCCGCGAAGGTCGCGCGCTCTACGACAACCTGCACCCGTCGCGCATCGTCGTGGGCGACACGGGCGAGCGCGGCCGGCTGTTCGCCGAGCTGCTCACCGAGGGCGCGCTCGACGACGACATCCCGACGCTCTTCACCGACTCGACCGAGGCGGAGGCGATCAAGCTGTTCGCCAACACCTACCTCGCGCTGCGCGTCGCCTACTTCAACGAGCTCGACACGTACGCCGCGATGCACGGGCTGAACTCGAAGCAGATCATCGAGGGCGTCGGGCTCGACCCGCGGATCGGCGCGCACTACAACAACCCGTCGTTCGGGTACGGCGGCTACTGCCTGCCGAAGGACACCAAGCAGCTGCAGGCGAACTACCAGGACGTGCCGCAGAACCTCATCAGCGCGATCGTCGAGGCCAACACGACGCGCAAGGACTTCATCGCCGACGACATCCTGCGACGCCGCCCGGCGACGGTGGGCGTCTACCGGCTGATCATGAAGTCGGGCTCCGACAACTTCCGCGCCTCGAGCATCCAGGGCGTCATGAAGCGCCTCAAGGCGAAGGGCGTCGAGGTCGTGGTCTACGAGCCCGCGCTCGAGGACGAGCTGTTCTACAACTCCGAGGTGATCGCCGACCTCGACGAGTTCAAGAAGCGCGCCGACGTGATCATCGCCAACCGTCGCACCGACGTGCTGGCCGACGTGGCGGAGAAGGTCTACACGCGCGACATCTACGGCCGCGACTGACGCTCGTCCGCTCGTCCGCGAGCGGGACGCTCAGCGCTGGACGGCCGGCACCGCTCCGCGCCGGGCGAAGTCGTCGCTGATCGCGGCGGCCGCGCTCAGCAGCTGCGGCAGGTGCTCGTCGAGCAGCTTCTCCACGCTGGTCTCGGCCGCGTGCACCGTCACGTTCATCGCCGCCACGACGGTGCCGTCGGCGCCACGCAGCGGCGCCGCCACCGAGCGCACGCCGGCCGCCAGCGCCTCGTCGGTCAGGCACCATCCGCGCTCGCGGGTCTCCGCCAGCTCGCGCTCGAGCTCGGCGCGGTCGGGCGTGTGGCGCACCGCCACCCCCGAGCGGCTGGGCTCGGTGATCGCGGCGTCGACCTCGGCGGGCTCGAGCGCTGCGAGCAGCACCTTGCCCATCGACGTGGAGGCGACCGGGAACCGCGTGCCGATGGTGACGCTGAGCGCGATGATCTTCGGCACCGCCACGCGCGCCACGTAGAGGATGTCGCCGCCGTCGAGCTGCGCGATGGACGACGACTCGCCGGTGCGCTCGACCAGGGCCTCCATGTGCGGACGCGCGACGTCCCACAGGCCCGTGGAGTGCACGTAGGCCATGCCCAGCTCGACCACCCGCGGGGTGAGGGAGAACCCGGCGCGCGAGGAGCGCACGTAGCCCAGCTCCTCGAGGGTGAGCAGGATGCGACGGACCGTCGGGCGCGCCAGACCGGTGCGCGCCGCGACCTCCGACATCGACAGCGCCGGCTGGGCGGCGTCGAAGGCCTTGATCACGTCGAGCCCGCGCGCGAGCGCCTCGATGAAGTCCGGTCCGTTGCCACGGCTGGCCATCGCCTCCGCCTCCCCTCGTCGTAGGTCTCCTGGGCTCGTCGGATCCTAGGCCAGTCGATGCCCGGTGCCGCCGCCCGAGCAGGACCTCTTGACACCCCGTCGTGGCGCCCGTCACAGTAGGAACAGAAAACGGACAAGTGACCGCCTGACGGACAAGGACGAATCGAACCGATGACGGACAGCTCCCGCGGACCCCTCGACGGGCTCCTCGTCGCGGACTTCTCGCGCATCCTCGCCGGCCCCTACGCCACGATGCTGATGGCCGACCTGGGCGCCGAGGTGGTCAAGGTCGAGGGTCCGGGCGGCGACGACACCCGCACCTGGATGCCCCCGGTGCGTGACGAGGTCTCGACCTACTACCTGAGCGTCAACCGCAACAAGCGGTCGATCGCCCTCGACCTCAAGGACCCCGCCGACCTCGCCGTCGCCCACGACCTCGCCCGGCGCGCCGACATCGTGGTGGAGAACTTCCGCCCCGGCGGGCTCGCGAAGTACGGCCTCGACTACGAGTCCGTCAGCGCCCGCAACGAGCGCGTCGTGTACGCCTCGATCAGCGGCTTCGGCTCCGGTGGCGGCGCCCACCTGCCGGGCTACGACCTGATGGTGCAGGCGATGTCGGGCCTGATGAGCCTCACCGGGGACCCCGAGGGCCCGCCGTACCGCGCGGGCATCTCGGTGTTCGACGTGATGACCGGCATGCACGCGCTGGTCGGCGTGCTGGCCGCGCTCCACGAGCGGCACGCGTCGGGGCGCGGGCAGCACATCGAGGTCAACCTGCTCTCCTCGGCCCTCTCGGGCCTGGTGAACCAGTCGGGCGCGTACGTCGCCGGCGGCACGACGCCGCACCGCATGGGCAACGCGCACCCGTCGCTGTTCCCCTACGAGCCCCTGCCCGCCTCCGACGGCGACATCATCGTCATCGCGGGCAACGACCGGCAGTTCGCCGCGCTCACCCGGGCCCTCGGCGCCCCGGAGCTGGTCGACGACCCGCGCTTCGCGCACAACGAGGACCGCACCGCCCACCGCGAGGAGCTGCGCCCGCTGCTCGAGGAGCTGCTCGCCCGGCGCACCAAGGCGGAGTGGTTCGAGGTCCTCTCCGACGCCGGTGTCGCCTCCGGCCCGATCAACTCGATCGCCGAGGGCGTGGCCTTCGCCGACAGCCTGGGTCTCGAGCCCGTCGTCGAGGTCGGGGACGGCGACGCGGCCGTGCCGCTGGTGCGCCACCCGATCCGCTTCTCGCGCTCCGAGGCCCGCTACGAGCTCGCCCCACCCTCGCTCGACCAGCAGGGCGCCGAGGTGCGCGCGTGGCTGCAGCGCCTGGCCGAGGAGGACGCGCGATGAGCGAGCTGCGCTTCCCGACCTCGCTCGGCATGTCGACCACCTCGACCATCACCCTGCTCGGCGACGACCTCGCCGGCGACCTGATGGGCAAGATCGGCCTGACCGAGCTGGTGTTCCGCATGGTCACGCTGCGCACGCCCACCCCGGGCCAGGTGCGCATGCTCGACGCCTGCCTCCTGGCGCTGGCCGACCACGGCTTCACGCCCACCGCGATCGCCGCGCGGCTGACCTTCCTCAGCGCGCCCGACTCGGTGCAGGGCGCCATGGCCGCCGGCCTGCTCGGCGGCGGCTCGCGCTTCCTCGGCGTCACCGAGGACTGCGGGCAGTTCCTGCACGCGGTCGTCGAGGGCCTCGACGAGCTGCCCGCCGACGACGCCGGGTGGGACGACGTGGCGCGGGAGGTGGTGGGCTCCGCCCGCGCCGAGCGGCGCACCATCCCCGGGCTGGGCCACCCCGTGCACAAGGAGCTCGACCCGCGCACCCCGGCGCTCGTCGGCATCGCCCGCGAGGAGGACACCTACGGCCCGCACCTCGCGCTGTTCGAGGCGATCGGACGGGTGCACCCCGAGTTCATCGGTCGCCGACTGGTGCTCAACGGCGCCGGCGTCGTCGGTGCGGCGCTGGCCGACCTCGAGCTGCCGATGCCGCTGCTGCGCGGCTTCGCCCTGCTCGCCCGCGCGGCCGGACTGCTCGGCCAGCTCGCCGAGGAGCTGCGCAACCCGGTCGGCATGGACGTCTACCTCGCCGTCGAGCACAACGCCGTCTTCGTCCCGCCCGAGGACGCCCTCGCCGCGCAGGAGCAGGCGCGCGAGGAGCCCTCGACGTGACCGCGACCGTCGATGTCGGACCGGTCAGCTGCGCCGCCGCCGTCCCACCCCTTCTCCCGCGTCGCCGCGCTCTGCGTGCGACCCGTCCCGTCGCCTGAACCGGAGGCTCCCAACGATGGCCGACCTCGTCGCGGTGCTCGCCACCACGCACCACCCCTTCTACTACCGCACCAGCCAGCTGCCGCCCGACCAGGCGCCGCCGTTCGCCGCGGAGTGGATCAGCAAGATCGCGACCTACCGCGAGACCCTCACCCGGGCGCGCCCCGACGTGCTGGTGATGGTCGGCTCCGACCACTTCCACCAGCTGTGGCTCGACAACATGCCGCAGTTCCTGGTGGGCAAGGCGCCGATGTACGACGCCAACTGGGAGAACGAGGTCCGTGAGTTCGGCATGCCGAAGCTGCTGCTGCGCGGCGACGAGGAGCTCTCGGCGTACATGCTGCGCCAGGGCCTCGACAAGGGCTTCGACCTCGCGTTCTCGAACGAGCTGCGGATCGACCACTCGATCACCTGCCCGATCCTGACCGTGCGGCCCGACGCCGACCTGCCGATCGTGCCGATCTACACCAACATCTTCGCCCCGCCGCTGCCGCAGCCCGAGCGGTTCGTGCAGCTGGGCCGCACCATCCGCGAGATCATCGAGTCGTGGCCCAGCCACCTCCGCGTGGCCGTGATCGGCTCGGGACACCTCTCGCTCGAGCTCGGCGGGCCGCGGCAGTTCGGGCCCACCGGCCCCGACCCCGAGTTCGACGCCCGCGCGGTCGAGTGGATCAGCAACGGCGACATCGACGGCGTGCTGGGGAACGTGACGCTCGACAGCCTGCACGCTCCCGGCAACGCCACCCACGGCTTCATGGACTTCATGCTGATGATGGGCGTCGCCGGCTACCAGAAGGCCGACCACGCCGACAGCCTGAGCCTCTTCCACACGATGGAGGCCTACTTCACCTGGTACCCGAACCCGCACCTGATCGACGCGCCGTCCTCCCTGACCACGCCGGGAGGGCGGGCATGAGCAAGTACCTGGTCAACAAGTTCCTCTACACGATCGACCGCGACCACGACCTCACCGAGCGCTACCGCGACGATCCCGCCGGCACGGTGACCTGGTGGGAGCAGGAGATGGCCGGCCGCATCCTCAACTGCATCACCGCCGAGACCACGACCTGGCTCTCGTTCACCGACGACGAGCGCACCGCCCTGGCCACCCACGACCACGTGGCGCTCTTCGAGCTCGGCGCGCACCCGTTCCTCGCGCTCACCCTGTGGATCGCCATGTTCGAACGCGACTTCACCGAGCCGCTCGGCATGCAGCTCGACTACGCCGAGAAGCTCGCGCACGTGCGCATGCCCTACCCCGACATCTCCACCTGACCCCGCGCCGAGCCGCAGCCCTCTCTCCACCGTCCGAAAGGTCCCGCCATGTCCGACACCCCCGCCACGACGCCCACCGCGACGTCCGCCACGACCGCCTCCGCGCCCGCCGCGCGTGACGCGACCGTCTTCCGCAACGCCGTGGTCGTCACGATGGACGCTGCGCGCCGGGTGCTCGACGACGCCGACGTGCTGGTGGTCGGCAACCGGATCGAGGCCGTGGGCCCGGGCCTGCAGGTCCCGGAGGGCACGCGGGAGATCGACGCCGCGGGCGGGATCGTGATGCCGGGCATGATCGACACCCACCGGCACATGTGGCAGACGGCGCTGCGGGGCTACGGCTCCGACTGGACGCTGACGCAGTACTTCGTGTGGAACTACCTGGAGCACGGCATCAAGTTCCGTCCGCAGGACATCTTCGCCGGCAACCTGCTCAGCGGCATCGAGGCGATCGACGCCGGCGTGACGACCTCGGTCGACTGGTCGCACGGGCTCTCGACGGTCGAGCACGCGGAGGCGGCGGTCGATGCGCTCGAGGCGGTGCCCGCGCGGTTCGTGTTCGGCTACGGCAACATCCACGCCGCGCCGTGGGAGTGGACGAACAGCGCGGACTTCCGCAGCTTCGTCGAGCGCCGCATGCCGCGCTCGGACATGCTGGGCTTCCAGCTGGCCTTCGACGTGACCGGTGACCCGGAGTTCCCGGAGCGGGCGGCGTTCGAGGCGGCGCGCGAGCTCGACGTCGCGGTCACCACGCATGCGGGCGTGTGGGGCGCGACGAACGACAACGGCGTGCGGCTGATGCACGAGCACGGGTTCATGACGCCCCAGACCGTCTACGTGCACGCGGCCACGCTGAGCGACGACTCCTACCAGCGCATCGCCGCCTCGGGCGGCAAGGCGTCGGTGTCGGCGGAGAGCGAGGCCAGCTGCGGCCAGGGCTTCCCGTCGAGCTGGTCGCTGCGGCGTCACGGCATCGACATCTCGCTCTCGGTCGACACCAGCGTGTGGTTCAGCGCGGACATGTTCGCCGCGATGCGCTCGACGCTGTCGTCGGACCGGTCGCGCGAGCACCACGAGGCGCACGCCACCGGCGACACGGTCACGCACCTGGGGCTGCGCGCCAAGGACGTCGTGGAGTACGCGACGCTGGGCGGCGCCCGGGCGCTCGGGCTCGACCACCTCGTCGGCAGCGTGGAGGTCGGCAAGCGTGCCGACCTCGTGCTCATCAAGAACGACCGCTCCCCGGCGATGTTCCCGCTGATCAACCCGTACGGCCACATCGTGTTCCAGGCGCAGCGCGGCGACGTGCACACCGTGCTGGTCGACGGCCGGGTGGTGAAGGAGGCGCACGAGCTGGTCGGCGTCGACCTGGGGGCGGCGCGCAGCACGGTGGGCGACACGGTGGCCCACCTGCGCGAGACCCTCGGCGAGGAGGCCTGGCTCGGCGGCATGAACCCCGACGTCCCCGAGTCGAAGGTGCTCGACAACCCCTACACCTACACCGACTTCGCGGACGCCTCGACGCACGAGTCGGCGCACGGGTCCTGACGGCGCGGACGTCGGCCTTGGGTCGCGCCCCGCACACGCGACCCGAGGGGTGAGACGCACTCTCATCCCTCGGGACGTGTCGGGGGCGACCCCCGCTCGCTCGTAATCTCGATCCATGTCCACCACCGACCCGGGGACCCATCCGGACTACCGACTGAGCCAGCTCGACCAGCTCGAGGCGGAGTCGATCCACATCTTCCGCGAGGTCGCGGCCGAGTTCGAGAAGCCCGTCCTGATGTTCTCGGGCGGCAAGGACTCGATCGTGATGCTCCGCCTGGCCGAGAAGGCGTTCTTCCCCGCGAAGATCCCGTTCCCGGTCCTGCAGGTCGACACGGGCTACGACTTCGACGAGGTGCTCGCCTGCCGCGACGAGTGGGTCTCCCGCCTCGGGCTGCGCCTGGTCGTGGCCTCGGTCGAGGACGCGATCGCGAACGGCATCGTCGTCGACGACGGCCGCACCTCGCGCAACCGGATGCAGATCGGCACCCTCCTCAACGCCATCGAGGAGGAGGGCTTCACCGCCGCCTTCGGTGGCGGCCGGCGCGACGAGGAGAAGGCCCGCGCGAAGGAGCGCGTCTACTCCCACCGCGACGAGTTCGGGCAGTGGGACCCGAAGATGCAGCGCCCCGAGCTGTGGAGCCTCTACAACGGACGCATCCACGAGGGCGAGCACATGCGGATCTTCCCTCTGAGCAACTGGACCGAGCTCGACATCTGGCACTACATCGACCGCGAGGGCATCTCGATCCCCTCCATCTACTTCTCCCACCAGCGCCGCGTGTTCGAGCGCGACGGCATGCTGCTGACGGAGAGCGAGTTCAACCCGCTGCGCGAGGGCGAGGTCGCCGAGGAGCGCACGGTGCGGTTCCGCACCGTCGGCGACCTGACCCTCACCGGCTGCGTGGAGTCCACGGCCTCCACGACCGACGAGATCATCGACGAGATCGCCGTCGCACGACTCACCGAGCGCGGCGCCACCCGAGGCGACGACCGGTTCTCCGAGGCTGCCATGGAGGACCGCAAGAAGGAGGGCTACTTCTGATGGACCTGCTTCGTTTCGCCACTGCCGGCTCCGTCGACGACGGCAAGTCGACCCTCATCGGGCGGCTGCTGCTCGACTCCAAGGCGATCTTCGAGGACCAGCTCGAGGCCGTCGAGGCCACGAGCGTCTCCAAGGGCTACGACTACACCGACCTCGCGCTGCTCACCGACGGCCTCCGCTCGGAGCGCGAGCAGGGCATCACGATCGACGTGGCGTACCGCTACTTCGCGACCCCGAACCGCAAGTTCATCATCGCGGACACCCCGGGCCACGTGCAGTACACGCGCAACATGGTCACCGGCGCCTCCACCTCCGACCTCGGCCTCGTGCTCGTCGACGCCCGCCAGGGCCTCACGGAGCAGTCGCGTCGTCACGCCGTGCTGCTCTCGCTGCTGCGGGTGCCCCACCTCGTGCTCGCCGTGAACAAGATGGACCTGGTCGACTTCTCGGAGGAGCGCTTCGCCGAGATCAAGCGCGAGTTCAGCGCCTTCGCGACGAAGCTGACGATCCCCGACCTCACGATCATCCCGCTGTCGGCGCTCAAGGGCGACAACGTGGTGACCCGGTCGGAGAACATGCCCTGGTACGACGGGCCCTCGCTCATCCACCACCTCGAGAACGTCCACGTCGCCTCCGACCGCGACATGATCGACGCGCGCTTCCCGGTGCAGTACGTCATCCGGCCGAAGTCAGACGACCACCACGACTACCGGGGGTACGCCGGCCAGGTCGCCGGCGGCGTCTTCAAGCCGGGCGACGACGTCGTCGTGCTGCCGTCGGGCATGACCGCGAAGGTGGCCGGCATCGACCTCTTCGACGACGAGGTCGCCCAGGCCTTCCCGCCCATGTCGGTGACGATCCGCCTCGACGAGGACGTCGACGTCTCCCGCGGTGACATGATCGCGCGGCCGAACAACGCGCCGACGGTCACGCAGGACATTGACGCGATGGTGGCCTGGATGTCGACGACGCCGCTCAAGCCCCGCCAGAAGCTGCTGGTCAAGCACACGACGCGCACCGTCAAGGCGCTCGTGAAGGAGCTCGACTACCGCCTCGACGTCAACACGCTGCACCGCGACCTCGAGGCCGGCGAGCTGGGCGTGAACGAGATCGGTCGGGTGCGCCTGCGCACCCAGCAGCCGCTGCTCGTGGACGCCTACTCGCGCAACCGCACCACGGGGGCGTTCATCCTCATCGACGAGGCCACCGGCGTGACCGTCGGCGCCGGGATGATCAACGACAAGGGCTGAGCCCTACGACACGTACGACGTCGCCCCTCCCTCGCGGGAGGGGCGCCGTCGTCGTTGATGCTCGGTCGTGGCGGCCCGCTACTGCCGCAGCGAGCCGGCATTCGCGCGGTACCACTCCACCGTGGACTCGAGGCCCTCGCGGAGCCCGATGCGGGCCTTCCAACCGGCCTGGTTGATGAGGCCGACGTCCATGAGCTTCTGGGGCGTGCCGTCGGGCTTCGTCGTGTCCCACTCGACGTCGCCGGTGTAGCCGACGACCTCGGCGATCGTCTCGGCGATCTCCTTGATGGTGACGTCGGAGCCGGAGCCGACGTTGACCTGGGACGGCCCGTCGTAGTTCTCCATCAGGAACAGGCAGGCCTCGGCCATGTCGTCGACGTGGAGGAACTCGCGTCGCGGCGAGCCCGTGCCCCAGTTCTCGACGGTCGAGGCACCCGAGCGAGCGGCCTCGTCGTACCGGCGGATGAGGGCCGGCAGCACGTGCGAGCCCTGCGGCGAGAAGTTGTCGCCGGGGCCGTAGAGGTTCGTCGGCATGGCCGAGATCCACGGCAGGCCGTGCTGGCGTCGGACGGCCTGCACGCCGAGGATGCCGGCGATCTTCGCGATCGCGTAGGCGTCGTTGGTCTCCTCGAGCGGGCCCGTGAGGAGGTACTCCTCCTTGAGCGGCTGCGGGGCCAGCTTCGGGTAGATGCAGGACGAGCCCAGGAAGAGCAGGCGCTCGACACCGTGCTCGAGCGCCGCGTCCATGACGTTCGTCTGGATCTGCAGGTTCACCGAGAGGAAGTCGGCCGGGTAGGTGCTGTTGGCGAGGATGCCGCCGACCTTGGCAGCGGCCAGCGCGACGTACGTCGGCTTCTCCGCCTCGAAGAACGCGAAGACAGCGCGGCGGTCGGTCAGGTCCAGCTCGGACGACGAGCGCCCGAGGAGGCGCTCGAACCCGTTGGTCTCCAGCGTGCGCCAGAGCGCGCCCCCCACGAGACCGCGGTGACCGGCGACGTAGAACGGCTGGTCACGGTCGAGCGGCCGGGGCGAGAAGGTCGCGGCCTCGCTCATGCCGTGCCCCACGACGCGAGCTTCACCTCGTCGATCCAGGTGGAGCCGGCGTGCTTGATGGCCTCCATGTCGGCGTCGACCATCAGCTTCGCGAGCTCGCGGCCGTCGATGGTCGCCTTCCAGCCCAGCTTCTCGTTGGCCTTGCTCGGGTCACCGATGAGGGCGTCGACCTCGGTCGGGCGCAGGTAGCGCTCGTCGAACTTCACGTGGTCCTCCCAGTTGAGGCCCGCGTGGGTGAAGCTGATCTCGAGGAAGTCGCGCACGGTGATGCCGCTGCCGGTGGCGAGCACGAAGTCGTCGGGCTCGTCGACCTGCAGCATCCGCCACATGCCCTCGACGTACTCCGCCGCGTAGCCCCAGTCGCGCACCGAGTCCAGGTTGCCCATGTAGAGGTGCTCCTGCTTGCCGGCGGCGATGGCCGCCACGGCACGCGTGATCTTGCGGGTCACGAAGGTCTCGCCACGACGGGGCGACTCGTGGTTGAAGAGGATCCCGTTGACCGCGAACATGCCGTAGGCCTCGCGGTAGTTCTTCGTGATCCAGTAGCTGTAGAGCTTGGCGGCGGCGTACGGCGAGCGCGGGTAGAACGGCGTCTCCTCGTTCTGCGGCGGCGGGGTCGCGCCGTACAGCTCGGAGGACGAGGCCTGGTAGTACTTCGTCTCGATCCCGGAGAGCCGGACGGCCTCGAGCAGGCGGATGGAGCCCGTGCCCGTCGTGTCGGCCGTGTGCTCGGGCTCGTCGAACGACACCCGCACGTGGGACTGCGCCGCGAGGTTGTAGACCTCGTCGGGCTTGATCTCCGCCATGAGCGTCACGAGGCGCGCGCCGTCGCTGAGGTCGCCGTAGTGGAGGAAGAGCTTGGCCTCCGGGTCGTGCGGGTCGACGTAGAGGTGGTCGATCCGCGACGTGTTGAAGGTGGAGGCACGACGGATCAGGCCGTGGACCTCGTACCCCTTGGCGAGCAGCAGCTCTGCCAGGTAGGAACCGTCCTGGCCGGTGATGCCGGTGATGAGGGCACGCTTCAAGGTCACTCCTGATGATTATGGTCAGCGGCGAGCTGGTCTGCCCGTTGCGCGACAAGGCGATCCCGGAAACAATCCCACACGCAGCCCGTTCGTACCTGCGATCAGGAGAACCGTCCCTAGCGACTTGGGTGAAGTGCCTCACCTTCTGTCTCCCAGATCACGCTTACCGCTGACCGGTTGTAGACCCTCTCGAGCCCAGCCAAGCACAGTAGAGCATCACTGGAAGGCCAGCCAGTGGTGCGAGCATGAAGAAAATCGACGCCAACAAAATATCATTCGGGCGAAGACACAATGCAAGTACGGTAAGCCATGTCAAGGTGGCAGGAATGAAAAGCCAAGCGCGCCGCGTCCACGCCCTCGCTTGGTTCAGCGATGTGACCACGCCGATCAGAGAACTAAGCAATCCGCCTGCGCTAATCAGGATCAATTCAAGATGCAATCCAGAATACTCCGACCCAAGGATGGACAGCCAAATTCCGGGGGTCGCAACGATACATAGAAATCCCATGGTCGCAACAAACAGGTATGCCATCATCGCCTGAACGTACTTCCGTAGTGCCGACCGATTCGAGGTCTGTCTTGCGATAGAAGTCATGAAGATTTGACTAATCACGCCGCCCACTACGATGAAACCCAGCGAAAACCGCGACAACGCAGCCACTTCAGCGATTGCTCCGGATAATCCCAGAGTGGCCAGAATCATTACAAGCGCCTGGCCCTGGATGACATAGAAAACGCTATTCGGGATTTGTCTTCTCGCATTCATTGCAAGTGCTGGCGAGTAAGAGTTCTGAGTGTCAGTTAGCCCCGACGTGACCAAAGTTGTAGCCAGTCGTGACGCAATCAAGGATTCAAACAGAAGGGCCAACGTGTTCACAACCAAGAATGCGATAATCGGGTTTGGTACTGGGGCCACAACGACAAACACTACTGCGGCGAGCCGAATTGTTGCCGAGGCGAGCAGAATGAGATTGGCGGTGGTAAACCGCCCCCCCAGCCTTAGAAGGGTCGCAGACACCACACTGACCGAAGAGCAGAGGGCCGATACGGCCGCGATACACAACATCGCCGCCAGGTTCGGAACCGTCGCGCCCGTTCCCCGCAAGAGGACAGAGAAGACTGGAACTACTGCCGCTGTGGCCAGAGCATAGGTGGCGAGCCTGAATCGAGCAGCCTGCTGAACAAGGCGAGTCAGATTCATGCCGCGATTAAGAAGGTCACCCCCTCGCGACAAGAGGGTCGACGTCACGCCCGCCTCCGCCAGAGCGGAGATTGTGGTTACCGCGTTGATCGCGAGGACATAATGCGCATACTCTGACTTCGGCAGATCACGGACGATCAGAATTCCTGCGATGGCCACGATCAGTTGAAACGCAGCAGTCAGCGCACCTTGTTGAAGAAATAACTTCCCAAATCTACGCAAGCGCTTTCTCCACCATCAGGCACCGGACCCCCCGGTCATTCTGCGAGTGAGTCTCAAGAGCCGATGCCTCGCGTACGGTGCGCCCAGCAGAAGTGGCCTGCGGAGACCAGCTGCAAGGTGACGGGCGTAAAGCCGAGGTGGCTGAATCGACCACATCTCATTGTCGCCGAAGTGCCGGCGCCATCGTTCCGCGGCCTCCTCCCTTCCCACCTCAGGAATCGTGGACGACTTACTCTCCTCGTGCGCCCTGAACTTCCCAAGATAGGAATTCAGCTTGACCGTAGGGGCGGCTAGATACAAGCGTGAAAAAAAATCGAGATCCATTGCGAACTGCAGACTGCCGTCGAGCGAACCTGCTCGACTCTCCACGGTCGACCGCCAGAAAGCGGTCTCCGAAGGAATGTTGAATCCTGCTTTAGAAGGATCAAAAGCTGGCTGCCGGGTCCATCCGAGCACCTCACTTGCGGGCCCGATCAAAACGCGCTCCCCATACACCAGTCCAACCTCTGGCCGGGTAGCAAACACCTTCCGCACCTTTGCAAAAGAACCCGGCACATACTCGTCATCACTATTGATCCAGCCGCGAATATCACCGCCGACGGCACGAAACCCTTTCAGGATCGCATCTGTCTGGCCCTTGTCGGGTTCACTGCACCAGAAAGCCAAGTACTTTTCGTACTTCCTTATGATCCGCGTCGAGTTGTCTCGACTGCCGCCATCAACAACGGCGTACCGCAGCGACGGAT
This sequence comes from Nocardioides alkalitolerans DSM 16699, assembly GCF_000426525.1. GTDB lineage: Bacteria > Actinomycetota > Actinomycetes > Propionibacteriales > Nocardioidaceae > Nocardioides > Nocardioides alkalitolerans. Next base: position 8,688 of record NZ_AUFN01000017.1, on the reverse strand, counting down.
CATTCTGATCCAGAACTGACTGGATGGTGCGTTCCAGGTAGGGACCTTGGTTGTAGCTGGGCGTGACAATTGCCAGCGTCTCCATATGTCGTCATCCTTCTAAAAGTGAGAATCGCGATCGCCGCGGGTCGGCGGCAGGGACTAGATTGCTAGGACTCAGAAAGGCAGGCTCGCAGAGAGGTGTCAAAGTTTGCCTGACTGAATCTTGCGACATTCCGAGCGCAGCTCTCGTCAAAAGCTGCGCGGTGGTCTATTAACGCTTGAACGGCCGCGTGGGCGGATTCCTCACCCAGCTCGGGTGGTAGATAAATAGCCGCCTCACCACCGATCTCGCGATTGATCGGCGTGTCGATGCAAATCGCCGGCGTGCCGGCGGATTGTCCTTCCACGACTGGCCACCCAAACCCCTCGTGCAACGAGGGCTGGATGACTGCGAAGGATGCTCCATAGATCGCGTTTAACTCGTCGTCCGAAACTCCAGAGTGGATCATGACCGCGTTCTGCGCTCCCTCACCCTCGACTGCAACTCTCTCGGTAGCGGAAAGAGCCCCACCGACGATGTGGAGCCGCGAAGCAGCGAACCCAGGGAGTCGTCGTGCCAGCAGCCAAAACTCCACGGCCCACAGGCGGTTCTTCCGCCAATGTGGAGGCGCAACGACGACAAAATCCCGGGTGCGATCGTGGCGCCGCGGACGGTCGAAGGCTCTGCCGACGGGGTTGTGGACCACGGCGGAGTTTCCGCCGACGATGCGCTGAACATCGAGGCGCGTGGTGTTGCTAACGCAAATTACCAGAGCCGATAGTCTCAGCCCGCGCAGAATCGCGGTTTGATAAAGCCGCCCGCTGGGTCGTGTCCTGTGCTCTCTGATCTCACCCATGGCCGCTCTCGCGGCTATGAGGTCGTGGCATACAACGGCCACTCGCCGGCGGTCCCGTCGTAGGTAGTGGACGTAGACAGCGTCTGAGTGGTCAGAAATCAGAACCGACGAGAACTGCCGCGATCTGAGCGAAAGAGTGGGAGCGAAAATTATGAATTTGTCAACGTAGGCTCCGAACTTCGACAATGATCCAGGCAGCCGAGAAAAAATCGCACGCGGCCTCGCTACTCTTGGCTCGAATCCTTCGCGCTTTAATGCCTGTTCGACAATACCGACATATCTTTGCATCGACCTGCCATCCCTGGGATGAGGTCCGACTACCAAGATTGATCTGGCGAATAGCTCAGTTTTCGCCTTCTCCGAAGACTGCATTTGCCCACCTCCTCGTACATTCCTGAGGACTTAACATCCGTGCTTTTTCGGCGCCCCGTTGCGACAACATTGTCCATTCACGACCAGAAGTCTGGAGACGATCGATTGCCGACGCCCAGGTGTCTACTGAGCGACCCCTGACCTGAGTTCCAACGGCATCCAGGTCCAGGTACTCGGATGCGCCCGTGGTGTCGGCAGCAATAACAGGAAGACCATAATGAGCGGCCTCGAAGGCAACCAAGCCGAAAGACTCGTACGACGGCAGGATCAGGGCTCCCGCACTGCGGAAGAGGCTCGTCAGCTGCTCGGACGTCTGCAAACCTACATAGTCGACGTGCCTCTGCGCGCTGAGCCACTCTCGTACTGATGGCGACGCAGGTCCCGCTACAGTGATTCGGACTCCGGCCAGGCGAGCAGCGGCAACAGCTAGGTCGACGCCCTTGACCACCTCGCATCGGCCGACAAAAAGCATCCGCCTTTTGTCGCGCTCGGGCGGCTTCATCGATCCAGCCGTGGCCGAGAGACTGACCGGCAGCGGCGCCACCACGACTCGGGCTGGATCAAAACCGCGATCCAGAAAAGTCTGACGCGCATACGAAGAGTAGACTAGAATCTTGTCGGCCAATCGATACTCCGCCAGCAGGAATGATTCGATCGGATCGCGATCTAGATGCTGGTGGGGAAAATTGCCAAAAGTCTCGAATGTTTGAGTAAAAATATCTTGATGTAGGTTGCGCCTCTCACAAATGATTGTCGCCTCAGGAGTGCGATCGCGGCGGATACGGTGGCCGAAGCCGTCGGTGAACTGGACTACTGATCGTCCCTTCAGCGACTCGGCCACTCGCGCGACTCGACTAGCCTGCGCAGTCATTGCCTGACGTCTGATCGCCATTGGAACCTTGAGGCCCAAGTGGACGAACATGGGAAGTACGAACTGTCCCGCGCCCAGACCGCCAGCGTTCGCTACGCCGCTTGAGTTGACCCGCCGCAGGAGCAGTTTCCGCACGCTCCTGGGAAGAACGGTCGAACGTCCGATGATCTGAGCGGCTTCGGGCGAGAGCGCGAACGGGGTGATCAAAGCGGTTTCTGGCACACGAGACACAAGCCCGTCTGCAACGTGGTTCCAGTGTTTTGCGGAGCACGCGTAAAGGGCTGATTGGAAGTCAGTCATTGGTAGGCTGCCCGTTTCGGTCGGAAAGTTCACGGTAGGACAGCAATACGATTGCCAACATGAGAGCAGTCATGCCTTGCTGTGACGGCTGCGAAAACCCACTCCCTGCGATCAGCGTGGTCGAGAGTGCGGCGATGACGAAGTACGGCCGAGTGTACCCAGAGCGAATCGAAGCGCGGAGAGCGTATACAAGCCCGACAACACTGAGCAGCTGGCGACCGACTCCGGCGAGCAGTCCCGCCAATCCGAGTTCCGCCACCCACCGCTCAAGCTCGTTCTCGATCCAGGGCCCTTCTGCCCCGAGAGCGACACCCGCGTTAGTGTGGTTCCCGGCACCAGCCCCTAGGAGATCATAGGGAAGCGAAAGATATCCGAAAGAAGTAACGATCACGCGACCAACGGTGTCTTCATTCTCACTCGCATTCGTCAGGCGCGCACTGAAGGCCTCGGTTACGGCTGGCAAGGCAGCCCGAGAAAGGAAGTATAGGGCTAGAGAAGCCGCGATGATTGCAGTGGTTCTGACGAGAGAGCGCCCGAGGCGATCGGCGCGACCAAAAGTGAGCATTAGCGCTGCGACGAACAATGCGGCCGCCACAAGAAGCGCTCCGCGCGATCCCCCAATGCTGAGCAGAACCCCCGAACTGACGACTGCCATCCCCGTGAGACCACGCCCGCTCCTACGTCCTTCGTCGTAGAGACGCCCGAGGGTCAGGGCAGCTAGCAAGGTGGTGAAGCAAGTCAATCCCGTCGGTGAAGTGAAGGACCCAGAGGCGCGAACAATGCCGTCTGCGGTGAAGAGTGCAGCTTCCTCGGTCCCGACGCGGTTCCAGAACCCTGAGGGGGGCGTGACTACCTGCAGGATGGCAAGGCCAGCCTGGATAGGCGCACTCCAGAGGATGATTCGCAAAAGTGAGTCGAGCACTCGCCGGGGGTCGCCGACCAGCGCTGCTAGGCCGGCCGCGAGAAGTGGCGAAATGTATCCCACGGATCCCACGACCGCTACGCGAGTAATCCCGCCGGAGACGATCAATTGCAGAATGGACAGAACGGCAAGCCCGAAGGCGACCACGATCGCCGCAGCAAACGTACGGGATGGTCTCCTTCCGGTGCCTAGGATCAGGACGGCGAGGAAGGTCACGACAGTCGATGCGTCGCGCACGAGGTAGATGACATCCGCAGCGCCCGGCAGCACCCACTTACGAAGCGCGCCTTCGTAGATCCACAAGATCCCGTATGTCGTGAGCCACACGAAGAGGAGCTGGTCTCGGAAGGCCCGCCCTGGGTCGTCGACGGGGCGAGTGGCTGACAGTTGAGGGGGCGACGAACTCAAGCGGGCGTCTCCCTGTAAGACGACGGCGGCCAGGCATCAGGTGTCGGAGCGCCTGACCGGACGCTCCGACTAGAGTCTCCCACGAGTTGGCCCACTCGCGCCGACGATCTCGTCTACTCAGTGTCACCCCTGGAGGCCGTCGACATGACCCAGTTGGGCGGTCAGAGAGTTGCTGTTCGGGGCTTCGTTAACGCTGGTTCTTGCGGAGTGCGGGACTACAGCATTACCCTGGCCGATCGGATTGATGCCGACGGCAATGAAGTGTCGGTTGCATTGCGGCAGAAAACAACCGGCTTGTTTTCAATGTTGCGAAGTTCCCATGAATTGATGGGACCAGTCGACCAGGATGTTCTGATCTTTCAGTACGCTTCTTTCGGAGGGAGTTTTCGTGGCGTCCCGTTGACCAGTATTTTTCTTCCAATTGTCAGCAGGGCACGGGGCGTTGGCACAATAACTGTTGCTCACGAGATGTGGCCGGGATATGGACGCCGACCGAAGACGTGGGTGCTGTCAGCGATGCATCGTCTCGCGATGAAGGTAGTGGCGGCTGGCAGTCACCGTGTTGTGGTGACTACGGACCGGCGGGCGGCGGAGTTGTGCGCGGCGGGAGTGTCTGCGCGCAAGGTCCGCGTGATTCCCGTTTTCAGTAACTGGCCCCGAATTGATTGGACGCGCCCGAGCGCTGGCCATCCCACGTCGGTCTGCGTGGCTGGCTGGGGTCACCCCCGAATTCCCTACGAGCTGATCGCGAAAGGCCTTGCAGGTGTAGTCGACGAGGTTATTCTTCTTGGAGGGGCGGGTGCATCGACGCCGCAGGGCCGCTCGTGGGCCGCAGCCCTGGAGAGTAATGGAGTCTCTTACACATTCACCGGTCGCTTGAGTGCAACAGAGGCATCGCGAACTCTCGCCGAGTCGACCGTAGCGCTGATTCCAGGGAGCGACGGCCCCGCTGCGAGTAAAGGCACACTCGCAGCCGCCTTGCAAAACGGCGTTCCTGTCGTGGCATTCTCAGGTCTGGAGACTTGGCCTGATCTTGCGGCGGCCGGAGCTGTGTGCCTTGTGCCCGAGAACGCGTCGGCGCTCGGGGCAGCGATCACCAATCTCAGCAGTCATAGCGGTGAGGAAACTCTTCGGTTGTCACTTGCGGGGAAAGCTTTCTACGAGTCGAGGATGTCTGTGGACGCTGCCGCGGAGGCTCTTCAGCGATTGATAGGGGAAGTGTCACTGCACCAAGAAAGCGCAGGATTCCAGCGTCCTCGACGAAAGAGATGATCATGCGGCATGGTGTAGTGGCCCGGTTGGCTAGGGAGTGGGGTGTCGCGAAAGCGATGGCGCCCCTTCTGCTTCAGCGCGTCGAGTTCGGTCGACGGCCCGCAGTAGTCGGCATGCGGCCCTACATCTCGAATGAGGGCACCATCACCATCGGGTCAAGGGTCGTTTTTGGGGGAGAGGGAGCAAAGGTGCTCCTTCGGACTCACGGAGACGGGCGTATTTCAATCGGTAACGAGGTGCTGGTCAACTCCGGCGCATCGATTCAGTCTGCAGATTCGGTCACGATTGGCAATTATTGTCGCATTGGTCCGCGAGCGAGCATCTCCGATACCGATTTCCATGAGGTCGAGCCTGGGGCGGGTGTTAAGTGCGTTCCGGTTGTGATTGGTCACGACGTATGGATCGGCCAGAATGCGGTCATCCTTCCAGGCGTCGTGGTTGGCGACGGAGCAGTCGTCGGTGCGAACTCCGTTGTGTCCCGGTCTGTCGATCCATGGTGTGTGGTGGCCGGTTCGCCCGCCAGGGTCGTAAGAAGGCTAGCTGAGGGTGAAAGGCGCCGAAAGTGAGAGCCTCCGATTCGGTCTCTGAGCTGCGACTGTTGCGTTTCGTTGCTCTGGCGAGCGCGAGCGGCAGATACGGCGGTCCGTACGACACGTCGGTGCGGCAGGTGGCGGTGGCAACAGAACTCGGTATGAGGCCCACCTTGCTTGCTGGTTCTTTCGAAGGTGATGAACCCTTGGAGGCGGCCACCGGGCCTCTCGCACTTGCCCGAGTGCGGCGATTAGTCCCGTCCCCGGGGTTCACGGGCGTGTTTTCGTTTCGACTGGCAACACGCGCCATAGCCGAAGTTCGGGCTTGCGATCTCGCCCATGTTTCGGTCAGTCGCGAATTGGGACCCGTCTGGGTCATCCTGGTTCTGACAGTTTTACGGCGACCGTGGGTTGCTCAGACGCATGGGATGCTGACCGCACGTTCATCCAAATTTCACCGTTCGATCGACTTGTTCCTTCGTCCTCTGTTGCGCCGCAGCGGCGGAATCATTGCGTTGACTGAACAAGAGGCCGAGTCGGTGCGTGGATGGCTCGGGGAAGGTGGGCCATGCATAACGGTCCTGGGCAATCCAGTGGCCGCAGCTCCGGCGCGAGTTCCCGATGACGTGCGGGGGGTCAACCACCGCCGCGAGGTCATATGGATCGCTCGTTTGCATAGGAGGAAGAGAGTTTCGACCTTCGCTGCCGCTGCTGCGCGAGCAGGTGAACTGGGACGGACCGAGGCATGGACAGTGGTTGGTCCCGACGAAGGGGACGAAGCGTTTTTGCGTCGTCAAGTTGCTTTGAATAAAAACTTGAGTTACGAAGGGTCAATTCCAGGTGGCGCCGTCGCAGCTCGGTTGGATCGGGCGAATGTCTTCGTGTTGACGTCCGAGGCCGAGCCGTGGGGAAATGTTCTTGCGTTAGCCTTAAGTCTTCGAATGCCCGTAGTTGTGCCAGAATCCGCGGCACTCGCCCGCACAATTGAGGAGTATGGGGCCGGCCTCGTTTTCGCTGACGGCGACCATGCCGCTCTCGCACATCAGGTAAGCAAGATTCTAGATGACGAAACGCTGCGCTCGCGCTTGTCTGTGGGAGCTGGCAACCTATCGGAACAAGTGTTGGGTCGAGAGCGACAACTTGCGACCCTGCGTTCCATCTACAAGAGCGTCGTGGATCGCACGCCGTTCTAGGCCATACGACAGGTCAGCGGAAGAACGGCTTGTACTCGGCGCTGTACGAGAGGTCGTTGCGACGCTGCCCGACTACCCTGGCTGGTACTCCGGCAACGATGCTGAAGGGTTCGACGCTGCGTGTGACAACAGCGCCCGCCGCGACCACGGCCCCGTGTCCAAGATTGACGCCAGGCAAAATTGTCGCCCTTGTGCCCACGAAAACGTAGTCGTCAATCTGGACGGGCCTCTCGCGGCCGCTGAAGTCGCGGTCTACGGGGTCATGATCGGCAGTCAGAACGATGACCTCCTCGGAAATGCTGACGTTAGACCCGATTGTCACCATGGCCCTGTTGTCAAGTCTGCAGCCACGGTTGATGACCGAGTTGTTCCCCATTACGAAGTTCCCAGTCCCGTCGAACCTGACACCTCGGTGAATGCTCGATCCAGAGCCCATGACGAGGCCGGCTCTGCTATAGGCGACGCGTCGCAAGGCGTGCGAAAGCAATCGCGCCACGAAGTCGTTCAAGTACAAGCTAACCAATCCGTGCTTGAACTGTCGTGCCCAGTGTAGAAGATTCATCAAAGGCCACCTCCGTTCGAAAAGCTCTGATTGACCTCCGATTGTCCCAAGATGATCTTCGTGATCAGCGAGGCCATAGCTTGATGCCCCTCTCTGTTGGGGTGGAAGTCGTCGAGGAAGTAGTGGGCCTCCTCTCGCACCGCCGAGCGAGTCCGGATCCAGGTCACTCCCGAGACCCGAGCCCTCGCTACGGTCGCGTAGTGCAACATTGCTTCATTGCTGCCCGGGAAGAACCGCTCGCTGATGTGTGTGGGTTCCAGGATGAATATCTGACCGCAACCGTGCCGGCCAAGAAGTCGGACTAACACATCGAGAGCGTCGGCGTAGTCGTCGGGGGACACAAACTGAATTGCCCCACCTCTCCGAATTAATAGATTCTTGATGCGCCATCTCAGCGAGGATTCGATCCGCTCGGATACTCGTCTATGTAAGCGCGTTGAGTAATAGGGACGAGGATCCATCCATCCGGGTCGCCTCCACCTGCGCGGGAGCCGACTGAACCGACTCACCTCTGGACGCAGAATCGCCTCTGTGATGCCGTGGGCGATCAAGGCGATGTCAACGGTTCGTGGATCGGCTTCGAACGCAGCAAGCGAGTCCTTGACAGTTGCTGCAGTCGACGCGAAGTCCACGAGAGTGGCTTGCAGAGACTGAGCGACCAGAGCACCGTACCGGTGTTCCTTCACGCCAAGCCCGGCGGCGATTGAGTCGCCAAACAACGCGATGCGGGTCGTGGCCGCGGCATCAACGGAGGTCACAGGGTGTCCTTACGCGGTGTAGTAGCTCTGTCGGGTGCTGGTTGGCTGTGCTGAGGTGGACCAATCGTGGTGCGGCACACCCCGGCTTGATGGCACACAGACTATGCGTGGGCAGGACGGACTTCAGTAGGCGCCTCGGGAGCCAAAGCCGGTCCCGACCCGTGCGCACCAGGATGCTGAAGTCCTGCAGCATCGACCAATTGTCGACGTAGTGGAGATCGAGGCGTGCCGCCTCTTCCCACGAGAGGTCTGACGGGCCGGAGACCTGCCAGAGGCCGGTCATGCCGCGCAGCACGCCCAGGCGGCGACGTATTTTCGTCGTCGTTTGTCGCGACCACGCTCGGCAGCGACGGACGCGTCCCACGAGGCTCATCGCGCCGCGGCCCGTAGTTGTCGGAGCAGTTCGACACCGTTGCCTGCACGCCGAAGGAGCGCCCCCACGCGCGCACGAGGTGGTCGGAGCCGGCCTTCGAGGCCGAGTACGGCGACGACGGCGTGTAGGGCGTCGCCTACGCGACGTGCTTGAGAACACGATCAAGAACGCCGAGGAAGTGACAAGTGTCGCCTCCGCGCCACTACTCGGAGCTATCGCGTTCGATGGTGCAACCAAGACCGAACCCCT
>NZ_AUFN01000016.1 GCF_000426525.1 Nocardioides alkalitolerans DSM 16699 | reverse complement strand
GGCTGGAGCGCGGCGAACGTGGCCGCGAAGTCCGGCAGCACCGGTCTGGTCATCTCATTAGTAGGCCGTCGTGGCGCCGAACTCTCTTCTGAATCAAGGTCGTCGCTCGGCGTATCGGGCTCTTCTGGTCTCTCTTCTGGTCCCTCCGGGCGGTCCTCGCTCATGCGCCCAAGTGTTCCTCATTCGATAGGGGCGGCCCGCAACGCACGCACAACGGTGGCTCTAGAGACTCCGATGGTCGACGCGACCTGGTCGAGTGTGAGGCCGTCCTCGTCGCGCAGTCGGCGGGCGGTCGTGACCCGTTCCGGCGTCATCACCTTCGGGCGTCCGCCACGTCGGCCGCGGGCACGTGCAGCTGCGAGACCGGCGCGGGTGCGCTCGACGATGAGCTCGCGCTCGAACTCGCTGAGGGCGCCGAACACATGGAAGACCAAGCGGCCTCCTGGTGTCGTGGTGTCGATCGCCTCAGTCAGGGAACGGAACCCGATCCCCCGCTCCTCGAGTGCGTTCACCTGCTCGATGAGGTCGCGCAGCGATCGACCTAGACGGTCCAGGCGCCACACCACCAGCACGTCTCACTCGCGCAGGTAGTCGAGCACCTTGGTCAGCTCAGGACGCGTCGCGGTCGCACCGCTCGCGGTCTCGATGAACACCCGCTGCGCGCCAGCCGCGGTGAGCGCGTCGACCTGCAGCTCGGCCGACTGGTCCGCGGTCGAGACCCGGGCGTACCCGACGAGCGTCCGTACCTTTTTAGGCACGGCAGTGGACGCGTGCCCGTTGCTCGTTTCCGCGGGGCTGTCGTCGGCAACGAGCTGCTCCTGAATCAACCGTGCTCTCCTCGCCTGGGGTGTAGTGCTCTGCCCCGTGTCTACCCCAGGCGGCTCAGAAACGATAGATGTCCGCGGAGTGATCCGTAGATTTCGGCCATGAGTTCTGACCCGGGCTTCTGGGGTGCTGAGCGGCCCGCCGGCGGGAGGGTCAAAAACGAACGATTCTGGTCCGGATCGACCACCGACCGTCAGTCGTGGCTGGGCGAACCGCCCTCCCCGTCACTGGAGATGTAAGCGACAAGCCCGGCTCGAACCGCATCAGAGACACTCTCACCACGGCGAGCCGCGACCACCTTCGCCCGGTCCCACACGGACTCGTCGATTCGGATAGTCCGCCTGGTCGTACCCACGCCGGTCACAGAGCAGAGCTCGCGCGCGACCGACCGAAAGCCAGCTTGCAGCGGACAGCCTGTCCAACTTCTCGGACGGCTGCTCGCCGACCCACCAATCAACGCCAAAGATCCGCTGAGCCCAAGACGACTCGGGCCCGATCGGGTACTCGGTCCGATTTCGGGGCGGGTGCTGGCGCGGACTGGGCCGCGAACTGGTGGCTCCAGCGATCGCGTGCCATCTCCTCGCGATTGGCCTGCTCCTCGCGCTCTGTCGCGCTGGGGTTCAGCAGCCCGGCCACCGTGGCGCTCCACCTCCTCCGTGTCGTCGTAGCCGCCGGGAACAGAACACCAGCGCCCTAATCGCACGAAGTCGCGAGATCAGGACAGAATCTGACCTGTTCACGCGCCAGAATAGTTCACATGGCGATCACCACTACCCCGCACCTCAACTTCAACGGCAACGCCCGCGAGGCACTCGACTTCTACGCCAGAGCCTTCGGCGCCGAGGTCAACGCGATGACCTACGGCGCCATGGGCGCCAGCGAAGACCCCGCATGGGCCGAGCGGATCGTGTGGGGCCAGGTGGAGACCACCTCGGGTATCCGTGTCATGGCCTTCGATGTGTGGCCTCACCAGCTCTACGACCAAGGGTCGAACGCTTCGTACGTCTACCTGAGCGGGACCGATGTCGACGAGATCACGGCCGCTTGGAATGGGCTCCTCGACGGTGCCGAGATCCGGCAGCTGCTTGGGCCCTCTGAGTGGTCGCAGCTCGCCGGTCAACTGCGCGACAAGTTCGGAGTCATCTGGGCACTCGACGTCACCGCACCGCCCACCGGCTTCTGACGGCCAGGACCTGACGCCGCCCTGTGGAAGCGGGCTTGACCAAAGACGACAACTGTCGATCCGGGAACGGGCATCAGACCCTCCCTTGAGCCTGGTAGCACGTGTGAGGCAGGACGTTGCCGATCGGCAATCGTCCCCGCGGTCGCCGTCGGCGAGCGTCACCCATGCCCGCCCCCCAGCCGAACTTGAGTGCGCAACATGCGTTCTGGACCGTGAGGTGGATTGGTGATGCCAAAGTTTGTGGTTACACTAAAAAAGTGGAAGCCGAGGGTGGCCTGAGGAGCAAGAAGAAGCAGCGGACCCGGCAGCGGATCGCAGACGTGGCTGCCGAACTGTTCGCCCAGCGCGGCTACGACGCCGTCACGATGCTCGACGTAGCTCGTGCTGCAGAGGTCTCCGACCAGACTGTCTACAACTACTTCGCCGCAAAGCAGGACCTTGTCCTCGACCGAGCAGACCAGTTCCGCGTCCTCTACCGCGACGCGGTCGAACATCGGACCGCCGAGATCAGCCCAGCTGCTGCGCTCTTGCCGCTGCTCGAACTCGACGTCGAGCGTTACCGGGAGTCAGACCTCGGTCGCGCGCGCGGCGAGTTCCTCGCGCAGAGCGTCGAGAGTGCCGTTCTGCGTCGTTTTACCCTGCAGGAACGCGAGGCCCAGGCCCGGATCATCACCGAAGCGATCACAGCGACCACACCCCAACTGCCGAACATCGTCGCTCACTGGCACGCCTCGGCGATCGTCGCGGTCATTCAGACCATTCACGATCAGATCGGCACGAACGTATTGAACCGAAACTCACAGGCCGAAGCGGCCGACGGCATGCTCGCACCGCTTCACATCGCCATCACAAGTCTCGACCGGACCTTCGCAAACCTGCTCGAGAACGCTGCCACCACGCCGCACTGAGTGGCAAATGACCGAGCCACCTGCTCGCAGGCATTCACGAACGCCAGAAGGACTCCCATGAAGAACCCGCGCGTACTCGTTTCCGGAGCCAGTATTGGTGGCCCAGCCGTCGCCTACTGGCTCAACCGGTTCGGATTCGACGTTACTGTCGTCGAGAAGGCCGACAGCATCCGCACCGGCGGTCAGGCAGTCGACTTCAAGGGACCCGTCCACCACGACGTGCTCAAACGGATGGGCATCCTTGACGACGTCATGGCGGCCAACGTGCCCAACGCAGACGGCATCACCGTCAACGCGAAAGGCAGAAAGGTCGGCACCATCCCCGGGGAGTTCGCCGGCGGCGAGATCAACGTCCCGCGCGGCGACCTCGCCACGATCCTTTACCGCCTGACCGCCGACGAGGCGAGATACATCTTCGGCGACTCCATCACCTCGCTGACCGAGACCGACACCGGCGTCGACGTCACGTTCCTCCACACGCCTGCACAGACTTTCGACATTGTCATTGGCGCCGACGGGATGCACTCCAACGTCCGAGCCCTGGCTTTCGGACCTGAGGAGGACTATGTCCACCACCTCGGTTACTACTACGTCCTCGCAGGCCTCGAGACGGGCGAGGACGACATCATGTACAACGAGCCAGGTCGCATGGCCGCCATCGGTAGCACCAAGGCACCTGCATTCTTCGTCTTCGCCTCCGAGCTACTGCCACCGGCCCGCGACGACATCGCGCTCCAGAAGCAGCAGGCCGTCGACGCCCTCAGCGGCGGCCAGTGGCGCCTGCCCGAGCTTGTCGCCCAGATCCCCCACGCCGAGGAGTTCTTCATGGACTCCATCAGCCGCGCGACCCTCGACCACTACAGCAACGGCCGTGTCGTCCTGGTCGGCGATGCCGCGTACGGCAACGCCCTCGGCGGCTTCGGGACGGGTCTGGCCCTCGTCGGTGCCTACGTGCTGGCCGGCGAACTGGCCAAGGCGAACGGCGCCCACACCCAAGCGTTCCTCGCCTACGAGAACAAGATTCGCGACTATGCCGCGATCTCCCAGAAAGTCAACGCCGGTCGCCTCATGGCACCGAGGACACGGTACGGAATCGTCCTGCGCAACCTGCTCTTCTCGTCGCTTTCATTCGCAGGCCCTCTCATGAAGGTCATCGACAGGCCGGCAACCAACATCGAACTCGAGGACTACACCCCGCTCGCCGTCCTCCACTCATCACGAGCTAGCGCAGACGATCGGGGCGACAGCTTCCCCACGTGGGGTAGCTAGGGTCTTTGTTGTCAGGCCGGGCGGTCGCTGCCTCGCGCCCGGAAACCGGACGACGGGTCGGTGTTGGTGCGCTACCCACGCCGGGGTCCACCCGCTCGACGCCACCACCCCCACGGCCACCCCCCGCCACCGAGCGGCGGTCTCCGCCAGCCGCTCCGGACGGCCTCCTCGAGACCGGCACCAATGCTGGCTCACAAGCGACGGTTTTCGACCCGCATACCCCCGTCTTCTGGGACGCGCTCCGGACGGGTCATACGGGACAGTCGATATGTCTCAAGCGCGAGGACGAGTGCCGGGGGCTGAGTGTCCCGCTAGAGGATCGTCAAACGGGACCGCGCTCGGGCACTGTCGCTGGCCCTTTGACCTCAATGGCTTGGGCGGGCCTGCTTTCCCTGGCGGCGTGCCTTGTAGGTCTCGGGGAGGAACTTGTTGAGGAGCCCGGTGCGCTTGGTGGCGCGGTTTCCGCCGATCACGTGGGGGCGGCCCTTGAGCATGGCCTCGACGCCCTGGCGAGCGACGTCGCGACGGTCGTTCTTCCAGGTGTTGTCGCCGAACTTGGTGTCGCCCATGCCGGCCTTGCCGTGGAACCCGCTGTCGGTGGCGCCAGGGAGAAGGGTGGTGACGCTGACGCCGGTCCCGCGCAGTTCTTCACGTAGGCCGTTGGCGAAGGAGAACACGAAGGAGCGGGTGGGGCCGTAGACGGGCTCGTACGGGGTGGCGGTGGTGGCCGAGACGCTGCTGGTGAAGAGCACACGGCCGTGCCCCTGGGTGACGAGGAGGGGGATAACGCGCTTGGCGAGGTGGACCTGCGAGGTGCAGTTGAGCGCGATCATCTTCAGCTCGTCGTCGAGGTCGGTGTCGACGAAGGCTCCACCGATGCCCATACCCGCGTTGAGCAGGGCGGCGTCGAGAGGCCGATCGAGGTCGGTGAAGGCTGTCCAGACGTCCTCGACGCCGTCGTAGGTGGTGAGGTCGGCCCGGACCGGGATGATCGTGCGCTCGGTGGTCGGGTCGGGGCCGCGCAGTTCCGCGGCGGCCTCGTCGATGCGTTCGGAGGAGCCGACGATGAGGAGGTCATATCCGCGCTGGTAGAGGTCACGGGCCATCTCGAGGCCGATGCCGCTGGAGGCGCCGGTGATCAGTGCCAGGGGGGCGGGTCGGGGGGTGCTCATGGGTGCTGTGGTCCTTTGCTCAGGTGGTTGCGTGGTCGGTCTCGGCGCGACTGAGGCGAGCTCGCGCGGGTCGCCGACGTCGTTGGGGATCGGTACCCCGGGCGGGTGCGGGCTCGCGAGCGGCGAGGAGTTGTCGGGTGAGGTTGCGTTGTGCGGCCTGCTGAAGCAGCTCGGCCGATCGTGCGTGTGCGAGCGCTTCGTTGATCTGCATGAGGGACGTCTGGTTACCAGGGTTGCTTGGTGGGGTGGATGACGATGTCGTTGACGGTGACGTCGGCGGGCTGGTCGAGGGCGTAGAGGACGGCGCTGGCGACGCGTTCGGCGGTGATGGCATCGGCGTTGACGCGCTCGGCGACCTCTCGCCCTCCGTCGCTGGAGACCTTGTCGGTCCAGCCGGTGTCGATGACGCCGGGACTGACCATCGAGATCTGGATGCCCTTGTCGACTCCCACCTCCTGGCGCAACGAATCGGTGATGCCGCGGATGAAGAACTTGGTGGCGCTGTAGACGCCACTGGTGTCGCCCACGTGGATCCCGGCGACGGAGCTCATGTTCAAGATGTGGCCGCTGCCGCGCTCGAGCATCTCGGGCAGGACCGCTCGGATGGCGTGGAGGTAGCCGCGGATGTTGGTGTCGATCATGCTGTTCCAGTCGTCGAGTGCCACATCGGCCCAGGCGGAGAAGAGCATCAGGCCGGCGTTGTTGACCAGGGCGTCGATGTGGCCGTACTCGGTGCGGGCGAACTGAGCCAGGCCGAGTACGTCGTCCGCGTCGGTGACGTCCGTGACGCGGGCAACAGCGGTGCCGCCGCCAGCAGCGATGGTTGTAAGGAGGTCGTCGAGCTTGTCGGGGTTGCGGGCGGCAAGAACGATCTTGGCGCCCGCGGCGGCGAGGGCGGTCGCGGTGGCCGCACCGATACCGGATGAAGCGCCGGTGACGATGACGACGCGGTCGGCGAGGTGGGCGCCGCGGTCGGGGGTGGTGGTCATGGAGTTCTCTCTTTAGCTTGTGGGTTCGTCGGTCGGTGTGAGGGGGCCGACGGCAGTAGGTCAGGCGCGTCGGGCGTCGGTGTCGAAGCGCAGGAAGAGATCGATCAGCGCTTCGGGCTGCTCTTCCGGAACCCAGTGGCCCGCGTCAGGGATGAGCTCGGTGGTGACGTTCTCGGCGACGTCGCGACACATCGGCCCGTAGTTGGCGGCCAGGCTCTGAGCGCCGCCGCCGGTGGCGAGGACCGGCGCGGTGAGCTTGCCGTGGTCCTTGACGGACGCGCGGTGGACCTTGGCATCGTGGTCGAGTTCGCGGTAGATCTCGCACAACGCCCTGATGGCCCCAGGTGCCTCGAACGCGCGGGCATAGACGTCGATGTCGCTCTCGGTGATCGCGCCTGGCTGGTAGGCGAGGTCGTCGTAGAACCGCTGGATGTACCAACGCTCCCGGCCGTGGACCAGGTGGACGGCGATATCGGGGTTGGAGTGGAAGTCGAAGTGCCAGGCGCTCTTGGCGACCTTGCGCTCCTCGTAGTAGTCGCTGCCGGGCAGCGGCGCTTCCATCGTGGTGAGGCTGACGACGTCGTCGCGGTAGCGCAGCGCGTAACCGAGCGCGAGCATCGAGCCCAGGTCGTGGCCCACCACGCTGACGGGTCCGTCGATGTCGAGCACGTTGTGGATCAGAGCGTGGAGGTCGGCGGACATGGTCGCTTTGTCGTAGCCCCCCGGAGGTCGGGTCGAGGCCCCGGCGCCGCGGAAGTCCGGGGCGATCACCCGGTAACCGGCCGCTGCGAGAGGGACGACCACCTTGCGCCACGCGTGGCTGGTCTGGGGTGCGCCGTGCAGCAGCATCACCGTTGCACGATCGTTCCCGCTGTCCCCACTCGTAGGGCCAGAGGTCGCACCCGCGTTAACGGGTTCGGCGAGGGTCCAGCCGATCCGCACGCCAGAGTCGGTGTCGATCCACGCCCGGCCATGCCGGATCTCAACTTGGCCCATGGCGAGGGCATCAGCGCCTCGTCCTGCGTGACGAGTGAGGGTGTTGGTGGTCAGGGTCATCAGGTTCTCCCTTACTTGCGCACAACACCGTCAGCGGATTCCGGTGTGGTGGTGGGTTGATGAGCTGGGCTGCAGGCGTCGCTCAGACGGACTCGGGGAAGTCGGCTGAGCGGCTGATCTCCTCGAGGGAGCGGAATTCGCTGAGCATGGACTCCAGCTGGTCGATCGCGCCGTCGTAGGCGGCGCTGCCGAGCAGGAGACGCTGGGGGCGCTGCTCGCGGGCGACGACGTCGATGATGGCGCGCGCGGCGGCGGCGGGGTTTCCCGGCTCGCTGCCGGTGGCGTCGCGGAAGCTGGCGCGGTTCGCGCCGGCGGTCTTGGCGTAGTCGGCGATCTCGTTCTCGGGGAGGGTCTCGTTGGCCGAGCGGCCGGCCCAGTCGGTGCGGAACGGGCCGGGCTCGACGAGCAGCGTGTCGATGCCCAAGGGCGCGACCTCTTGGCGCAGGGCGTCGGTGAGCCCCTCGACGGCGAACTTGGTCGCGGCGTAGTAGCCGACGGCCGGGAACGCGCGGAGCCCGCCGATGGAGGAGAAGTTCACGATTGTTCCGGTGCGCCGTGAGCGCATCCCGGGCAGCACCGCGCGGGTGACGTCGGAGAGCCCGAAGACGTTGATCTCGAACATGCGGCGGATCTCCTCGTCGGTGGCCTCTTCGACGGCAGCGAAGTAGCCGATTCCGGCGTTGTTGACCAGGACGTCGATGCCGCCGAAACGCTCCTCGGCGTCAGCGACCGCCTGCCGTACCTGCGCCGGGTCGGTCACGTCGAGCGGGAGCGCGATGGCCCGCTCGTTGCCCTCGACGATGTCCTGGACCTGGTCGATGTTGCGTGCGGTCACGACCGCTCGGTCCCCGGCGACGAGCACTGCAGCGGCGAGCTCGCGACCGAAACCGGTCGAACAGCCGGTGATGAACCAGGTCTTCGCGGTGACATCGAGCCTGACCTCGTGGGTGACCTCGTGGGTGACCTCGTGGGTGGTGGTGTCCTCCATGGGTAGGCCTTCTTCCTCGCGCCAAGGCGCGTTCGTCCAGCGCAGGGGGTGGGTCCTGCGCTGCGTCGGTGTCTTGTGGTGGTGCGTTGCCCTCGGTGGTCGCGACGATTGCTCGGAGTGCGCCGTTGAGCCGCGGTTCGTGCCCGCGGTTCGTGTCCGGGTGCCGTCGAGGACTTCTCCACGATGGATCCCGCCGCAGGGTCAACCAAGCCAACCGACGGGCCCGGTTCTGCCTGGGAAGAACCTGCCCCCCTTCGTGCCTCACGCTCACCGCCGACGCGGGGCCACACTGGGTACATGCCTCGATCCAGCTCTGAGCTCCGCGACTTCCTCCGGGCCCGCCGCGACGCTGTGCGCCCCCAGCAGGCCGGGCTGGCGAAGTACCCCGGTCGCCGGGTCCCGGGGCTGCGACGCGAAGAGGTCGCGATGCTCGCTGGGGTGAGCGTCGACTACTACACGCGCCTCGAACAGGGCCGGCTGACCAGCGCCTCGGAGGGCGTGATCCTTTCGATCGCCGAGGCCCTGCAGCTGACGGCACCTGAGACCCAATACTTGCAGGATCTGATGCGCCCTCAGCCGCGCCGCGAGAACCGGGGGCGGTCAACGCCCAGCGCTCAGACGGTGAGGCCGGCCCTGGTAAAGCTGCTGGAAGGCATGAACGACCAGCCCGCCTTCATCCTCGGACGGCGCAACGAGGTCCTGGCCACCAACGCGCTCTTCGACGCACTCACGGTGCCGTTCCTCCAGCGCCCCGCGCACGACCGCAACCTCCTGCGCTGGCTGCTGACCGACCCGGGGGCCCGCACGCTCTATCTCGACTGGGCCGAGGTCACCTCCGGCGTCGTCGGCGTCTTGCGCGCCGACGCCGGCCGCTACCCCGGCGACACCGAGACCGCCGCTCTGGTCGAGGAGTTCTCCCAGGCCAGCCCCGAGTTCCGGCTCTGGTGGGCCGAGCACAACGTCGTCGAGCGCACGTGGGGAAGCAAGCGGTTCGATCACCCCGTGGTCGGTCGTCTCGACATCACCTACGAAGCGCTCAACCTGCCGGGCGATCCCGACCAGGTCCTCTTCGTCTACCCCGGCAGCACCCCCGCCGACGTCGACAAGCTCCGCATCCTCGCCAGCTGGAACACCGCCGCACGCGCGACGAGCTGACACGGGCCACTCGGCGACCAACCAGCACCACCCTCATCAGCACCACCCTGATCAAGAACCACCCTGCCCAAAAACGGCCGCACCCCCGGGTTCTCCCAAGGCTTCGGGGCCGCTGCGCGCGCCCCCAGAGCGGCACTTCGTGACCAAGCGCTGGCGAACACGTGCCGTGACTAACGCCGCGGGAGTACCTCTCGCCAGCACTCAACGACATCGACGAAACTCGGAACGAGAAGCACGCAGTGACCAAGGAACTCACGTCAGGCACTCCCTGGCGCGTCATCGTCATCTTCGCCATCCCCCTGATGTTGGGGAACATCGTCCAGCAGCTCTACCACTTCGTCGACGCTGCCGTCGTGAGCCGCACCCTCGGTGTGGAGGCGCTCGCCGCGGTCGGGTCCACCACCAGCCTGATCTTCCTGGTGCTGGGCTTCTCATGGGGGCTAACCACGGGCTTCGCCATCCCACTGCTCAGGCCTACGGCGCCCGCGACCACGCAGCCCTGCGGCGCAGCGTGGCTACGGGAGCCGTGCTCACCTTCGCCGTCAGCATCGTTCTCACCGCGTTGGGATCGTCGCTGGCGAGGTTCTCGCTCGAGCGGCTCGGAACCCCGCCGACACTGCTCGACGACGCCACCACCTTCGCGCAGATCAGCTTCCTGGGCGTCGTGTCCTTGATGTTCTACAACTTTCTCGCGGCGACCATCCGCGCGATCGGGGACTCCCGCACGCCGCTCATCTTCCTGCTGATCTCGTGCGTCCTGAACGCCGTCCTCGTCGTGGCCTTCATCGTCGGTCTCGGGTTCGGGATCGGCGGCGCCGCGCTCGCAACGATCCTCGCCCAGGTCACCTCGGTGTTGCTGTGCCTGGCCCATGTCCGACGCAACGTCACCGTGCTGCACCTGCACCGCGCTGACTGGCAGATCAGCCGCGGCTCAGTCGTCGGCCAGCTGCGGCTCGGGGTCCCGCTCGGTTTCCAGACCTCGATCATCGCTCTCGGGTCAGTGGCCGTCCAAGCACGCCTCAACTCCCTCGGACCCGATGCCGTCGCGGCCTTCACCACCTACACCCGCGTCGACGGGCTGGCAGTCACTCTCCTGGCCTCGATCGGCCTCGCCGTCACCACCTTCGTTGCCCAGAACTACGGCGCTGGCCGTCCAGACCGGATACGTCAAGGAGTGCGGCAAGCGCTTTGGGTCTCCCTCGCAACCTCAGCGTTCCTCGGAGTCGTTCTCTTCTTGGCCAGCCGTCGCATCGTCACCATCTTCGTCACTGACCAGGCGCCCGAGGTCGTCGAGCTCGCGACGCTGCCACTGCACATCAATTCGAGCCTCTACTGGATCCTCGGTGTGCTGTTCGTCCTTCGAGGCGCCCTGCAGGGTCTCGGCCGCACCGCCATCCCGTTCTTCACCGGCGTGGTCGAGCTCGGAATGCGCCTGCTCACCGCCCTCGTACTGGGTGCCGCTTTCGGGTACGCGGGTGTCGTGTGGGGAACTCCGCTGGCTTGGGCGGGCGCCGTCTCGCTGCTGATCCCGGCCTACTTCTACGCCCAGCGTCGGCTCGACGCCCGCCAGGCTGTGAGGGATGACGGTGGCCCACCGTTCGCCGACCCGGACCGTAGCGGGGCTGTGAGCCCGTGTGTGCCGCAGGGGGGTGGCCGGCCAGGTGTGGCCGTGGAGGTTGAAGCCGGCAGCCGTCACAGCTGACCCCCGCTGCGCGGCCTCCTCTTGCGGAAACTGCCCTGCCGACTTCTCGAAAGCTCCTCGATCGAACGCGACGGGCCGCGCAGCGATCAGTCGAGCGGCGGTCTCAGGGCTGCGGCCCGGAAGGCGCGGGCGCTGAGGACCTGCAGTACGTGGTCGGAGCGGAACCAGCGTCGTCCGGCGTGCTCGGTGGACGGCAGGGACTCCCGTGCGACGAGTTGGTGTATCCGGCTTGTGCTCAGCCCCAGCACGTCTACGACCGCGGCCTGGGTCCACCACTCATGGTCGTCATCGGGCGGGTCGCCGCGTCGAGGCCGCCCACATTCTTCCTCGCGCTCCCGACCGCTCGAGCAAACGGCCCCTCGGTCGCGGTGTGCGTGATCTGCTGCGTCCTTTCACGGCCCTCCTCACGGGGTCAGGTCTCGGCCGAGGTTCTCGGCGAGCCACTGGGTGGGGTTGATGTTGTCGTCGTAGATGCGGCCGTTCTCGGGGTGGACTTCGAAGTGCAGGTGCGGACCCGTGGAGTTGCCCTCGGACCCGACGGTGCCGATCTGTTGCCCGGCCTCGACCTGTTCGCCGTCGGCCACGGTGAGGCTGCTCATGTGGGCGTACCAGGTGGCCAGCGAGTCGGGGCCGGTGGTGATCTTCACGAAGTGCGGCCCGGCCCAGGAGCGTTGTGCGTTGTCGGTGCGGGCGATGCCGGCGTGGGCGGCGTAGACCGGGGTGCCGAGCGGGACCGAGAAGTCGGTCCCGGTGTGGCCACGGGCCCAGCGGCCTCCCGCGTTGCCCCAGTTGCCGCGATCGGCGCTGGCGTACCCGGCTGGGACCGGGAGCGTGACGGTGCCGGGCGCGACGCTGCGCGCCGAGCACCCGATCAGCTCGAGTGCAGCGTCGGGAGCACCACTTATGGGAGCGCCGCTGGTGGGCTGGCCGCCGGACGTGTTGGGGTCGGTGACGCCGCTCCCCTGGTTGGCTGAGGTGAGGGCGTTCATGAGGTCGACGGCGTCGTTCCACCACTGCTCGTAGTGGTACGGGTCGGCGTTGCGCTGGGTGCGGTGGGCGGCCATAGTCGGCTCCATCGCTTCCCAGCCCTCGACGCGCAGTAGGGCGCGGTAGAAGTTGATCGAGCTGATCCGCGGGTCCATCCGGTCCTCGTAGGACCCCCAGGACCCGTTGGCACGCTGCTGAAACAATCCCCGGGAGTCGGGCCCGGCGGTGTCGCCGTAATCGACGACGGTCAGGCTCGACTCGCCCATCGCAGTCATCACCGCGATCGCCTGCGCTCGGGCGGGCACACGGAGCTCGGTGCCGGCGGAGATGATCGCGGCCGCGTTGGAGGCCTGCTCGGCGCTCCACTGTCCGATCGGGCCCGACACGGCTCCGGCGGTCGCGGCGGGATCGCCCGCACCGACGCCGCAGGGGTCCGCGCCGGCGGCCGGGTCGCTGCGGCTGATCCCGACGATCATCACCACGGTGCAGCTGGCCGCGACCGCGAAGACCAGGCCGATGACGAGCACGAACATGCGCAGCGGACGGGTCGCGTGACGCACCACCCCCTTCCCGATCGCGCCGCCCACACCCGCCACGGTCGTCGGGCTCGTCGGGGCGCCACCGCGGCCGCCGAGGAAGCTACTCACGGGGCGAGTCCGGGAAGTAGATCCGGTCGACCAGCCATCCGGCGCGCCGCTGAGGGGTCTCGGGGTCGCTCGACCAGGTCATCTGGACTCCGAACACACCCGCCGCGCTGGGCACGTCGACCACGACGTGCCCGCTCCCGGTCTCGGGGGCGAGCGTGGCCGGTGCCGCGCTCATGTCGATCGACGCGGCGATGTCGGGCAGCACGGTCGGGTCGGTAGCCACGTACGCCTCGAGCGCGCGGTCGTCGAGGAACGGAGACAGCTCCGCCCACCACTGGTCGTAGGCGACCGTCGGCCGACCCCAGGTCATCAGGGCCAGGACCGCTGGCTCGATCGCCGTGCTCGGATCAGTGCCCTCGGGGCGGATCCCGTCCTGCGGGTTGGTCGCCGTCGGTGCCGCGCTGGGCGTGGCAGTGGTCGACGGTGGACCGTTCGACGGTGATCCCGCGGGATCACTTACGGACGAGGCCGGGCTCTGCGACGAGGGTGATCCCGTGGGATCACCCGCCTCGTCGTCGGTGCTGCCGCAGCCCGCGAGCACCAGGGCGAGCGCGCAGCCCAGCATCGCCGCCTTGGTTCCCTGTCCTAGACCGTGGCGGCGTGTGCTGGCGGTGCTGGTGCGAATCTCCCGAGAACTCATCGCGTGTTCCTCCCCGTTGGGGGCCCCGGCCAGGGGCCTGTGCTGGTCGCTCTAGGGCGCCTGTGCGTCCTGCTGGTCGTCTTACTCGGCCTCGTGGCCGTCGTGGTCCGTTTCGTCCTCTGTGGGGCGCTCAGGGGCGCTCTGGAGCGCTGTGGTGAGGAGTTGCGTGTCGGTGGCCGGTGCGGGCTGGGGCGCCTTGTGCTCGTTGTTGCAGAAGCGCGTCCACGTGGACTCGAGGCGGTCGAGCGTGGGGCGCAGGACGCGTTCGATCCACATGGAGATCTCGTCGTTCTCGTGGGCTGCTGCCCACGCAGTGCGCGCGGCTGCGAGGTCCTCGACCGCGGCGGGGTGGGCGGGCCAGCACGGCCGGAGTTCGCGGCGGTCGAGTTCGAAGGTGGAGGCGAGGTCGTCGACCCACTCGGCCAGCTCGGCCCAGTCTTCCCGGGTCGCGGACCGCACCCACCACGGCGGAACCGCCCCCGGCTCAGCACCGGCAGCACCGGCGCTCCTGGGGGTCGTGCCGCCGTGTGCGCCCTGGCCCTCCAGTACGCCGGCGAGACGGTCGATGGCCTCCTCGAGCTGGCTGTGGCCCTTGAGCAGGTCTGCCAGCGACGACGCCAGCTCGTCGACGTCGACGTCGAGCGCCTCCATGCGCTCCCGCAGGGCATCCAGGTCGTGCTCGCTCACCGCTGAGCACCCTGACCACCTAGTGAACCGTCGGGCCCGGCAAGCGGGGCCTTCTCATCGACCACGCCCAGAGCGGCACCTGCGGCTGCGCGGACGCTTGCGGCGTGGTCGATGCGTCGCTGGGCGACGCGGGCGGCATCAGCCTTCAACGCCGCGGCGTCTGGGCGCTCGAACCATGGGGTGAGTCGCACGATGACCGGGGCGGTGTTGCGCCACAGCAGCAGCGCGGTGCCGTCCTCGAGCTGGCGGATCTCGTCGGCGCGCAGGACGTTGCGTTCCTGCCACGAACTCGACCCGCCCGCACCGGCCCCCGCGCCCGCCCATCCGCCTGTGTTGGGCTGTAGCTGGTGGTGTGCTGCTCGACCTCGACGCGCCCGCTCAGCGACTCGTAGCGCTGCAGCGTGCTGGTCGACTTCAGGCCAGGGAGCACGAGTTCGGCGGCCATCTGCTCCATCAGCGTCTGGCCGCGCTTGTCGCCCCACCGGGTCTTGGCCTGCAGCTCGGACTGGAACGCCAGCACCATCTGCACCCCGAGCTTGCGGACCTCGGACGAGATCTCTGGGGCCTTCTCGATCGGCGCGATATTGGCGAACTCGTCGCCCACGATCCGCATCGGCGGGTCGAGCTTCCCGAACGGGGCCAGCGGCGCCCACCGCTTCACCGCGTCGACGACCTCCTGGAACAGCATCGTGCACAGCGGCCCGACGTTCGTCGAGGAGGAGTCGTCGGAGATCAGCACGAGGGTGTCGGTCGAGCGCACGAACGCGTCGGGGTCGAACACCGGCACGCCGGGACGCTGGCTGACCCACTGCGACACCCGGCGCAGCGCCAGCGGTTCTACGGCCTGCATCAGGGTGTTGCGCGACGACGCGACGGTCTCGTCGGCGCCGGTGGCCACGCCTTCCAGGGCGGTGGCCCACCCGGCCTCGGCACGCTCGTCGGAGCGGAGGATCTCGGCCGCGATCCGGTAGTCGGTGCCGAGGTTGGCCGCCCACCCGAGCACGTCGCGCATCGATGCGCCGCTCAGTGCGGCGGCGTGCAGCATCCGCGACAGCGCGATCTGGACGTTGGTGCGGAAGAACCCGGCGTTGGTGGTGCTGGAGTCGTTGGTGCCCAGACCGAACGCGAACGCGATCCCCCGGGCCAGGGCCTGCTCGCCGTCCTCACAACCGGCGACCGGGTCCCACGTCATCGGCTCGGGCCAGCTGGTGCGCCCCAGCGGGTCGAAGACCCACACACGGCCCTTCCTCTCCCGCGCCGTGGCGATCACGTCGAGGATCGAGACCTCGTTCGACGTCACGACCAGGGCCCCCGGCGCGGAGAGCGCCGCGGGCACCATCACGTACACCGACTTGCCGGCACCCGTGACGGCGGTGACCGAGAGATGGTCATCGAACCCGATGACCACGGGCTCGTGACCACCACCGGTCAGCTCTCCCAGCTGAAGGCCAATCTCCTCGACACCGGCGCGCTTGCGCTCCGAGGTCGACAGTGCTGGCCGCGTCTGCGCGGCGTGCGCGCGCACCGGCTTGATCCCCAACGTCGAGCGCACCGCGTCGCGCGTCGCCATCCCAGCGCCGGACTTCGCTCCCGACACACGGCGCACGATCCTCAGACCCAGGTACGTCAGAACTGCGATCGCCACGGCGAGGTAGAGCCCGAACACCACCAGCGTCACCGTCACCGACCCGTCACCTGCCCCGTCGCCCGAGGCGTTGGTGGAGGCGTCGCGGGTGCGGTGCCCAGCGACCGGTGAGAGCCGGGTCAGAGCGCGGATGGTCTCCAGCCCATCGCCCCACCCGACTCCCGCCACGGTGGTCACCAGGGCCGCGTGCCAGCAGCCCAGCAGCGTGGCCACGACGACCGCGAGCATCGAGTACGCGCGGAACGAGATCTGCGCGGGCGTCAGCGCCTTCGTCTCACGACGCCCCGCACCCCTGCCCCCGCCCTTGCTGGTGCTCATACGGGGACCTCTGCGGTCTCACCCAGCGGCGCTGCCCCCGAGGGGGTCTCCCGCAGCATGGCGGAGTCGGTCTCGGTGAGGACCTCCTCCAGGCTCGAGCGGACGTGCTGGACATGCATCGGCGGCCGCAGACCGACCTTCATCAGGTGCTCACCCTGGTCGAGGTTGCCGAGCTTCTCGGTGGCCGTCTCGTCGAGGTCGAAGAACCGCGCGCACGCCTCGCGGTCCTCAAGGCGGTCCTGGCGGTACAGGTGCAGCGTCTGCGGCTCCTTGACCATCGACAGCGCGGCCGAGCCCCCCGGGATCTGGGAGAGGTGGTGGATCGCGACGACGTTGGACAGCCCCAGGCCGCGGGCCAGCATCTGGTTGGCGTTCATCTGCTCAGCGACCGGCCCCGAGACCATCTCCCAACCCTCCTCGGCCAAGAAGTTGGTGCCCATCCCCCGCTCCTTGCGCAGCGTCCCGAGCAGCCACGCGTGCGCGACCGCCTGGACGAGCGCCGTGGCGGGTCCGTCCTTGGGGAGCTGGCTGATGTCGAACGACGTCAACCGCGAACTCAGGCTCACCTCCTCCGAGGTGGGGCCGTCGAAGAGGCCCTCCAGCTCGTCAGCGACCACGCCGTTGAGCAGGTGCTTGACCGACAGACCAGCCTGGTGCATCCGGTCGCGTGCCGCTGGCGAGTACGACGCCCACGCCTCGACGCCGTCGACGACGCCCAGCGCGCCGGTGACGTCAGCCAGCACCGGCACGCGACCAGCGGCCTCGGCCACGCCGAGCGCGCGACGGTACGCGACGCGCAGCGCCTCCTTCTCCCACTTCGGGTCCAGCGCTGCGCCGTCGTTCGCGCGGTCCGCGATCGCCTTCAGCAACCCGAACTGACCCGACGCCCCGAGCGCGGCGAGGATTTGCGGGTCCAGCGGGTTCAGACGAGTGCCGCCGCCACCGATGCGCATCTGGAACAGCGCGCCCTTGTAGCGACGGGTCAGCTCGCTGTACTCGCCCTCACCGTCGCGGTCCTTGCGGTCGACCACGACGCAACGACGCGCCTTCAACGCCAACGGGCGCAGCACGTAGGCCGTCTTCAACAGGCTGCTCTTGCCCGAGCCGATGATGCCGATGACCAGCACCGACGGCGAGGTGATCTGCTTCGTCGCGTACGCCGTGAACGGGTCATGAGCCACCGGGGCCCCCGACAACATGTCGCGCCCGATGGGGACGCCCTCCGCGTCGGTCGGCTCACCGATCAGCGCCGGGTTCAAGATCTCGCCCTGACGCGTCGTGGTCGGTGCGGGCGACACCAAAGGCGCGTACCAGCCATCGCGGATCCGCAGCGTCCCCCTCCGCACCTTCGGGCCCTGCGGGAGGGGCACGTCCAACCGCCCGTCGGCCCCGGGCGTCCCGTCGTCAGCCCCCGTCGTCGGGGTCGGCTTGAACGCGAACCGCCGCCGCCGCGGCGGCCGTACGTCGTTGTCCGCAGGGGCGGGGAGCAGCGCGTCGACCGCCGACCGCTCAAGGGTGGGTGATCCCGCGGGATCACCCACCCGCCGCCCGGCCCGCCCGGTCCGCCCGGTCCGCTTGGCCCGCGTGCCGCGGTCCCCTCGAGCTGCCGTAGGGAGTGATCCCGTGGGATCACCCACCGGCCAGGTGTTCTTCCGTAGCGGCACCACGGCCGCCGGCGCAGCGTCTGGAACCGGCCGGTGGTTCTCCTGCCGCCCGGTCTGGGCTGCGGTCTGGGCTGGTGTCTGTTGCTGGTGGGTGGTCATGCCTGCCCCCTTTTCGCGTTGCCGCTGATCCGGTCGAGCGAGGTCGTGTGCTGGCCCGCGCGCATCCCGCGCGCCAGCGGCCAGGTGCACGCCTGCGCTGCTGCCTGTTGGGTGTCGAGCCACTGCAGTCCGATCGCGGCCTTGTCGGCTGCCTCGCGCATGTGACCGCACGCCTCGCGCAGCTCCTCTGGGGTGCGGGCCGAGACGGTCACGTGCATGGCCCATCCCAGGCCCTGGGCCTGCTGGCCGGGCTCGAGGTCATCGATGCGGGCCTTCGACGCCGACGCCGCCACTGACAGGGCGCCGTCGACGAGCTGGCCCTTCGCCGCACGGGCGTACTCGTCGGCCAGGTCGCTGGTGAAGTCGTCCTGGGCCTTCTTGAGCGCCAGGCGCTTCGGGATGCCCTCGAGCTGCACCGAGATCGTGCGCACCACGTCTTTGCGCATCCACGACAGCATCGGCATCATCCACAGCGCGTCACGAGCCGACGTGGTGACGCTCTCGATCGGCACCACCGCCGTCCGGTGCAGCCAGGTCTGTGGTGTCCCGTCCGGCCCGGGCGCGTGCACCGCCACCGCCCCACGGGTCTCCCGGCTCGGCATCCACAGCTCGAACGGGTTGACGTCGCCGGCGTGGTCGATGGGCCACGACGGGTTCTGCTGGTGACGCAGCACCGCGCCGACCTGTGCGGCCGACAGCGCAGGGCCCGGGCCGAGCCCGGCGTGGTCGAGCTCGCGGAAGATCCGGTCGATCTCGTCGCGCATCAGCCACAACCAGCCCTGCTGCTCCGGCCCGAGCGCGCTCGCGGTCGCCTTGAATCGGGGCGTCACCGGCCACCGGACCACCGCGAAGTGCTTCTGTCGCAGCGTCCCGGTCCCGAGCCGCTCCAGCACCTCCCGGTAGGACCCCAGCAGCTCCGGCGGGGCTGCCGGATCGACCTCGCGGGCCGCCCACGCCTCGTGAGCAGCGGTGTCGATCGGCTGCACCCGGGTGATGATCTGGATCCGCTTGGCCAGCGACCACTCCGAGCCCAGCTCGGCCAGCACGGCCCCGAACGCCCTCGTCCGGTTGTTCAACGCGGTGTTGCTCTCCAGGCCACTCACGGCGCCGTGCAGCGGGAACACCACCGACAGCCAGGCGTCCTCACCGGTCGGGGCGTGCCACGCGATCCCCGGCGTTCCCGGCCGGGCGTGGAGCCACACCATCGACTGCGCCCCCTCGGGCCAGTCGCGGTAGGCGTTGTACTCCAACCGCGCCGCCCGCGACGGACGCCGCGGAGCCTCGAACGCCTCCGTGACCTCACGCGGGCGGCGACTGACCGGCACGAACCGGTCGATCCCAGACCGAGTGGTCTGCCGCCACCGCGCATTGTCCTTCGCCCGCTCGAGCGGGCTACCGGCCTGCGACGGCAGCGTCGCAACGAACACCGCGACCAGCAGGACTGCGCCCATGATCAGCCCGGTCGTCGACAACAGCAGCGCCAGCACGATCCCGGCGACCACAGCCGCGAACAGCAGCAGCGTCTTGCCCTTGCCCCCGCGACCCGTCAGCAGGCCCCGGTGGCCAGCCTCGCCTCCGAGGAACCGCTGATCCAACATGCTCATGACTGATCACCCAGCGACCGCGTCGAGCCGTCAGCATTCGGTCGTGCGTGACCGTCCTGCCCGCCGCCACGGCGAGCGGGGGCAGCGCTTGGACGCGACCCCGGCGACGCCGGAGAGGACGGCGGGGCGCTGTGGCGGCCCCCAGCGCCGGCCGACCCGGCGGGGGCAGCCGCCGGACGGGGAGCCCCGCCACCTGCAGACCCCGTCGACCGCGGAGCCGCTCCCCCGCCGGACCCAGCTGCGGCACCGGTGCGCGATCCACCCGGTGCGCCCGCCAGGCTGCTGCCGCCACCAGAGGACCCCGGCCCACCTGCGTCCCCGCGTCCCCCCGGAGCGCCCGCGAGCCCAGGGCCGGGCTCGGACCTGCCCGGAGACACGGCTGCATCTCGACCCGGACCGCCTGCACCGCCGACGTCGCCCGAGACCATGTCCGCTCCCGATCGCCCGCCCGAACCGAGGTTGGCGCTCTTCTGCGCGGAGTCGCCTGCCGGTGCAGCCGCTCCACGGCCGGCCGCCGCAGCTTGGCGGCCTCCAGCGCCGCCCGTCGTCGCGCCAGCCGCAGCGCCCATCCCCCCAGACGACAGCGACGCCGCGAGCGCTCGCCCGCCGCCGTCACGGCTCGAACGCGCGCTTCCCGAGCGCGACGCCGTCGCGAGCGAGCTGGCCCGCCCAGCCACGGCGCCAGCGACCATCCCGCCGCCACGCGGCTTGAGGTCGCGCAGCCCGACGCCGCCCTCACCCACACCGGCCCAGACGGGTGCGAACCGGCTCATCATCACCGGCGTGAGTGCGGCCATCCAGATCCCGATGCCCGCGATCAGCAGACCGACCAGCAGACGCAGACCGTTCGGGGCGCCCGAGTCGTTGCCCGGCAGTTGCCCCTGCAGCAGGGTGCCGGCCGCCATGTTCAGCGCCACCCCGAGCATCAAGAACATCAACGGCTGTGTCACCAAGATGCCGCCCCACACACCGACGACCTTCCAGCCGCGCTCCGGGTGCTGCGGGTTGGTGACCCACTGCCACACCAGCGGGAACGCCACGCCCGAGAGATAGAGCGTCACGAGCATCACGGCCAACGTCAGCAGCAGGCACAGCAGACCCAGGACCATCGCGAGGTACAAGATGATCGCCACGATCGCGCCACCGACCACCTGGTCCGGGCCCCCACTCTCAACCAGGGCACCCATGCCCTCATTAATCGAATCCAGTGACCTGCCCAAGACGCGGTCGATGATCCCGTTCGTCAACGCGCCGAAGAGCCCCACGAAGAACACCGCCACCGCAGGCCCAAACAGCACACCGGCGAAGAACAGCGGGGTGCGCTCCAGGATGACCTCCTGAACCTCTCCCGGCCCCAGGCGCCCGCGCCCGTACTGCGCGAACGACCACACCAGCTGGAGGATCCACAACAGCAGCGAGAGCGTGAACGTCAACTGGTAGGCGTCAACGAACCACTCCGCCGACAGATCCGGCTGAAGCGCCTTCGTCATCGTCGGAAGAATGTCGTCGACCAGCGACTTCGTCGACGCCTGCAGCTTCTCAGCGATGTGCCCGAACGGATCCGAGATGAAGTCTGCGATCCCCCGCGCCGCCCCGACCGCGTCGGCACCCTGCTCGATCACCGGAGAGCCACTGAGCACGCCCCCCACGAGGTCGCCGGCCTGGTCCTCAGCGATACCGGTCAGGGCCTCGCAGCCGGCCTCGGCTCGGTCTGCGCCGACGGCTCCGGCTAGCCCGCAGAATGGGTTCACTGCGACGCGGTTGGCGCTTGCTGAGGTGGTGTCGGCGGCGACGGCGTTAGAGGCGAGGCCCAGAACGACCACTACGAGCGCCGCCAGGATGGTCATAGCAATCTTGATGGTCTTCACTCAGCATCCCCCCTCGAACGCCGTACCGCTGCTGGCGAGTTCGGACTTGAAGGACTGGAGCGAGGCAGAGTCATCTGCCGTCTCGAAGGCCGCCGATGGTGCGTCCGCCTGCGGGCCGATCCGCCAGACGCCGTCTACAGCTTCAACGGCGAAGAAGGCCACGCTCTGGACGTCCTGGTAGAGGCCCTCGGTGTCGTATCCGATAAGCGTCAGAGCAACAAGAGCGCGTTCCTCTGACGCCTCACGCACCTCATAGGTCTGATCTTCTAGAGATGCTCGAAGGGTGGCGCCGGGGGTTATCGGCGCTTCTACGCGCTCGTCTGCAGGCACGTCCTCGGTCCAGATCTGTGGCCCGGTGGTCTCTAGATCCGCGACAGAGCGCGGGGCTTGGAAGCGCCACCGGACGTAGGTGGCGACGAAGGCGGCGGCGCCCTCGGCAGTGAGTGGCGCTTCCTCTTGGGCGGCGAGGATCGCGGTCGTTGGGTCAGGTCCTCCGAGGCATCCGTCGGCAGCCTGCGGGGCTGCGGACGGGGTGTCGGAGGACGTCTCGGCCGGTGCTGGTTCGGCCGACGAGCTGTCGCGGCCGAGCATCCATGCGATGACGGCGACCGCGACCACGAGGACCACGCCCGCCACGATCCACGGGGCCCTCGACGGGCCCGTGGCGTAACGCTGTTTGGTGCCCACCATGGGGCCACCCCCTACTGATCCCGTGGGATCACCCGAAAACAGGGGGCGCGGTCCTCGACCGGTCGTCGGCGGAGGCCGCGCCCGTGTTGCTGCTAGTGCCGTCCGTAGACGACGCCGAGCCCCATCACGAGGAGCAAGGCGATCGCTAGGGACCCCAGCGCCGCTCGTCCCCGGTAGGGGGACCGACGGTCGCTGGCGATCAGCACCAGCGAGATCAGCGCCAACAGAGCGCCGATCATGAGCCCAGCTACAGCGAGGGCGAGAAGAACAGCCGTCGCTGCGGGCTGCCCGGCTAGCCGACGATGACGAAGATGGCACCCACCAGGGTGCCGATGCTGGCCACCAAGATCAGCGCGATCACGGCCTGGACCGCGCCCTGGCGTGCCTCCGCCTGCTGCTGCGGGTGACCTCCAGTGTTGGCGGCGCCCATGCGCAGGATGCCGAGCACCAAGTTGGCGATCAGGATGACGATGACGATCGCCAGCAGCGCGACGTAGAGCTTCTGCCACCACTGCGTGAACTCGCCACCGAAGATCGAGAAGTCCGGCACCAGGCCGTCAACGGGGTTCTCCATGGTCAGTTCGCCTTCCGAGAGTTGTCGTACGTGGTGGCGTTGGGCGTGTGCCCAGCGCTGTGGTTAGGCACCAGCGGGTCGGCCGGGGCATGTCTGAGGGTTTCGATCAGCGTGGCGGCGACGCGGGTCCAGGCGTACCTCGACCGCTTCGAGAGCGAGGAGATCGAGAACTCGTTGCTGTCGTTGCGCAGCGCAGGGTCGAAGGGCACCTCGAGCACCGGATGGCCCAGGCCCTGGCAGATCCCGATGTAGTCCGCCGCCAGACCCGGATCCTCGTGGCCACCGTCGTGCGAAGCGATCACCACGACGCGGCTCAGCAGCCCCGGCGTCCCGTACTCCGCGACAGCGCGGAGCGCGGCCTGCGCGCCACGAATCGAGGCCAGCGAACACACCACCGGCACCACGACCGCGTCAGCGGTCGCGAGAGCGGTACGGAAGCTCATGTCGACCGTCGCGTTCGCGGTATCGGTGATGGTCAGCTGGTAGTAGGTGTCCAGCACCCGACGCACCGCCATCACGTCCTGGCCGCCCATCGGGGCCCTGTGTGTCGGTGAGCCGACCACCGTGGCCAGCGAGCTCTGAGGCGCGGTGAACGCCGACAGCTCCCCGACACTGCGGATCAGGTGCGCCGACTTCACCAGCTCGCCCAGACCGATGGTGGGCCTGCCCTCGGCTCGCGCGGCGAGGTCGCCGGCCATCGGGGTCGCCTCGGTGATCGCGACCGACCCGCCCCGGGTCTCCGCGATCAACCCACCCAGCGTGAGACTCGCCCCGGTCTTCCCCGACGACTTGATGTTCGCGACGAGCACGTTGCGAGACCGCGGCGCGGTCCACTGCCGAATCGCTGTCTCATCGGCCGCCATCTGCGCCTGGTCCTCAACGGTGGGGAACCGGTTACGGCTCCACCAGCGCCACCACGGCACCCGTCGTGCTCCGGCCTTACCCGCCACCGACGCAGCCAGCGGAACCGGCAACGCCGACACCTCCGGCTCCGGTTCCGGGGCAGGAGCGATCGCTGGCACCGGGTCCGGGCCAGGCTCTGCCGGCGGCCCGAACCCTTCCTGGTAACTCGCGTACCGATCGGCACCAGCCGAAAAAAGCTTGAACGGGTCCTCTGGACCCTGCTGATCCTCAGCCACTGATGACCCTCCCGAGTAGGTCGAACTTGCAGGCTCTTGCTAGGGCCCAAGTGTCGTTCGGAAGGAGAGGTGCGCGAAGAAATCTGCGATGCTGCGGCTGTCTCACCCGCTTGACCGGCTGACCGGAAACGGGGTCGACAAACTACCCGAGATACTCGCTACCCACTCTCCCCCGAGCGGTTTCTGTGGGCCCCCATAACTTAAACGGCCCTGGGGACAACCCGCCACGCGTCTGACCTGGTGGCTGCCGACCGCGCCGCGGCTGTCCCCCGCTGTGCTCGGGTTACGCTACTACAGTGCAGCGAATAAACGACTCTACTCGGGAGGGCCGATGTCACACACTCATGCCTCGGGCACAATGCGCGAGTGCCCCGCGTCGCAGAGTTCACAGCGGACACGCCCGTGAACGTCGAGGTGGCGACGCGCGTGTTCGGCGCTCCGCTGCGCGTACACGTCCTGCGCCACGTCCTGCGAAACCCTGGGGCGTCGCAGCGGGACATCGTCACCGCGCTTGGCTCTGCGCAACGCTCGGTGGCCTTCAACACCAACATCCTGATCGAGGCGGGCGTGCTCATCTCAGAGCCATCCACCACCGACAAGCGCTCGACGGTGTTCAAGGTCGACGTCGATCGACTCCGCGAGCTCAAGAGCGCGCTCGACGACTTCATCGCGACGTAAGCGCGTTCTGACGAAAGTGCGGCGGGCCGCGGCGGCGAAGGCTTCGAGCCGGTGCTGCTCGAGTTCTGGAACCAACTTTGTCCGGACGCTTCGGTGAACGCGGCTCGCTGCCACGCGCCCCTTCCGACTTTCGCTTCAGGTCTATTGCTCTGACGGGCACAATGGCCCAATGCCGCGAGTCGTGCGTGTCGCAGGCGGGGAGACTCCGCTCGCGGTGATCGCCGCGACCCAAGCGTTCGGCTCCGAGCTGCGTATCCGCCTGATCCGCCACTTCGCCGAGCGCCCCGGTAGCCAGGCCGACGCTGCTCGCGCCCTCGGCGTCATCACCGCCAACGTCGCGCGCAACACCCGCCTCCTCGTCGACCTCGGCGTCATCACCGAGACCCGAGTCAACAACACCGCTCGGTTCGAGCACGGCGTCGACCAGGCTCGCGTCAACGAGCTCACCGAGGTCCTGCGCACGTACCTCGCCAGCCCGTGACCACCGCCCCCTGAAGTCGGCGACACCTTGACCCGCGATGTCGGGTTACCCGCATGTCGCCGCGGCTGCCCACCCCAGCACTTCTGAGTTACGAGACGTGCGAGCTGTCGTTCTCACCTGCTGCGCCATGGCGAATCCCCTTCTCGCCTGTCACGCGGCCTACATCCCCGCCTCATCAATGGTCCTTCGGCCCTCCCCGTACAGCTTGTGACGACGAGCCGCGCAGAGCGGGTTGGACGCAAGGGCGCCGCAGGAGCAACGCTTGCCCTTGCGGGCACCCCGTGGCGGCTCACAATCGGAAGCCCGGGGAGAACGAACCCGCAGCGATCGACACCGCCCGACCCGCAGGGTCTGCCCGCTCCCTGACCGCCCGGCCAGAACCTCGGTGACTGGCGTATAGGTCCGTATACTTCGGCCGATTAATACGAACCCATACGGGCGGCGACGCCTGATCGGATGGCGCTCATGCTGCCCAACCCCTACGCCCCCGGCTCTCGGCCCGCCTACCTCGCCGGACGCAGCTACGAGCGCGACCTCGTCGACCAGGGGCTCGGACGCATCCGCCACCTCGGGCGCTCCGCGGGACCGCTCCTCGCCTTCCATGGCCCCCGGGGACTCGGCAAGACTTCTCTCCTGCGCCAAGCCCAGCAGGACGCCGACGACGTCGGTTTCCTCACCGCCTGGGTCACCGGCCGCTCCGACCTGACCATGGTCGAGGCCGTCTCGAGCTCCTTGAGCCGCTCGGTGCAGCACCGGTCCCTCGGCGAGCGCGCGACCGGGTTGTTGCACCGCCTCGACAAGGTCCAGGTCGAGTTCGGCATCCCCGGCGCCGCCAAGGTCACCGCCGACGTCCACGGCCCCGGCGTCGACGACGACAACGAACCCCGGTCCGGACGCGTGCTGTCAGAGGTCCTCGAGGACGGGGCCCAATTCGCCCACCACCACGACCACCACGGCCTCGTCCTGTTCGTCGACGAGTTCCAAGAAGCACGCCTCAACGACCGCAAGTCGCTGCTCATCGCGCTGCAGGAGTTCGACGGCACTCCCCCCTCCCCCGTCGCCATCGTTGCCGCCGGCCTGCCGTCGATCCACGCCGCCGTCACCGAGGCTGCCACCTTCGGTGAACGCACCCGTTTCGTCGAGGTCGGCGGCCTCAACGACGTCGCGGTCGCCGAGGCCCTGCAGCACCCCGCCGGCGATCTCGACGTCCGCTGGGAACCCGACGCACTGCTCGAAGCCATCGCGCTTGCCCAGGGCTACCCCCACAAAGTTCAGCTGCTCGGCCAGGAGACCTGGAACACCGCGCGCCCTGAGGCGGGGGCAAGCATCGGTGTGGGCCACGTCCGTCTCGGAGCCGAGGCGGCCGAAACCCGGATGCGCGACCTCTTCGAGACCCGCTGGTCGCGCGCCACCGCCGAGCAGCGACGGATCATGACCGCGATCGCTGCCGACGGTGGCGACAGCGCAACCCGTGCCGAGATTGCCTCGCGGCTTGGTGTCGAGTCGACTGCGCTCAGCCGGCCGCGGGAAGAACTCATCGACCGTGGCTTGGTCGAGCCTCACGGCCATGGCCGCCTCCGCTTCACCATTCCCGGCTTCGGCGACTTTGTCCGCACACGCAAGGACCTCGCGGACTAGGCCAAGCAGAAGGTCTGGCCGCTACCGATTGAGGGGTGCGCTGACGCCCTGGGTCCACCACGCGAGCGTGCCGTGCGAACGCAGCCCGACAACGTCGACGGGCGCCGCGCGCGTGGCCCACCCGGGCACCGACGCCACCTAGCGAGCTCGGCGCAGGCTGGCAGCGACGAAGCCGCTCCCCACGAGGTCCGCGACGATCAGGTCCAGCAGCTCGATGGTGTGCGCTCCTGCCCGCGAGGCGACCTCTCGCCGGCTCGCTTGGGACGGCGGCTCCAGCATCGCCAAGCGTGCGATGAGTCACGGTCGCGCCGGCTGGCGGGCGACGTCAGCGTCGGTTCCATCGACACGATGGGCGGTCGCGATTCCAGGTTGCCCCAGATGAAGATCCGGTAGGGCAGGAAGACGTAGTCGAGCCCGCCGCGCTCGGCAGTCTGAGCAGCGCGCACCGAGGAAGGGACCTTGGTGTAGGCGGTCCGACCCGCTAGCGGCATCCGCCACGCTCCTTGGCGGTTGCCGTGCATCTCGTCCAGCACCACACCGAGAATGAACGAACTCTTGCCCACGGCGAAGATGCTTGCGGCGCTGGCCGCCAACCTCGCGCACTGGTAGTTGTCGATGCACAGCAGCCGCCACGGGGTCCCATGCGGACATAACCTCCATTTGTGCCGACCGACCATAAGGACGTAGTGTCCGCTTTGTCAACGAGAGGCGCCTTCGCGATGAGTGATCGACAAAACAGCACCCG
The DNA here is from genome assembly GCF_000426525.1 of Nocardioides alkalitolerans DSM 16699. Lineage (GTDB taxonomy): Bacteria > Actinomycetota > Actinomycetes > Propionibacteriales > Nocardioidaceae > Nocardioides > Nocardioides alkalitolerans. The sequence goes on along the minus strand of NZ_AUFN01000016.1, from coordinate 140,612 downwards.
CAAGACCCGGTCGGACAAGGAACGCAATCGCACCCACATCCTCGAGGTCGCCGAGCAGTTCTTCGGCGAGCAGGGCGTGGACGGGCCCATGCAGGCCATCGCGAAGAGGGCCGGCTTGGGACCTGGCACCCTCTACCGACACTTCCCCACCCGCGAGGCGCTGCTGGTAGCGCTGCTGGAGGCCCGTTGGAACGAGCTCGAAGCCCGCCGTCAGGCCATCGAGGAGCGTGGCAGCGACTCCGTAGCTGCGCTCAAGGCGTGGCTGGAGGCCCTGCACGAGTTCGTGACCGCGTTCGACGGTCTACCGGCGCCCCTGCGGGAAGCGTCGATGGACAACACCTCCCCGTTGACCATCACGTGCGAAGACCTGGTCGCGACCACCGGCCACTTTCTCGCTGCCGCGCAGCGCGACGGTCGAGCGCACCCATGGGTTGGTGCACGCGAGCTGTTCCTCAGCGTGCTGGCGACCGTGTGGGTCACGGGGGCCGCCCTGGCCGACCAGGCGTCCGGTCAAGCCCTGCAGGCCCTGCTGCGCTTCGGTTGGGAGACGCCTCTCCCGGACACTGACGCCCCTCCTGCCGACCGCAGACCACGTCCTGACCTCGACCCGCCGACCTAGGAATGCCGTGACCCCCACGACCGTGACCGCCCTAGACGTGCTGCGCACCCGCAGCTCGGCCCGGCGGTTCCTGCCCACTCCGCTCCCGGCCGACGACATCCGAGCCGTGCTCGAAGACGCCCAACGAGCTCCATCGAACAGCAACACCCAGCCTTGGGTCGTGCACCTCGTATCCGGCGCGACCCGCGACACCTTGGCTGAACGACTCTCGGCCGCGTTCGACGGGGGCGAGACCACCCCGGACTTCACCGGAGACTACGGTGGCGGTCGCTACCTGCGGCGGTCTCATGACCACTCCGCCGCGGTCTACGGATCGATGGGCATCGAACGCTCCGATCACCACGGGCGCCAGCGGGCCGTCCGCCGCAACCTGGACTTCTACGGAGCACCGCACACCGCTCTGCTCTTCATGCCCATGCTGGGCGACGGGGTGCGGGCCGCTGGCGACGTGGGCATGTACGCGCAGAACTTCCTGCTGTCCCTGACCGCCCGCGGCTACCGCGGCATCCCCCAGACCATGATCGGCCACTACGCCGACACCGTCCGGGACGTGCTCGACATCCCAGCCGACCTGAAGCTGTTGTTTGCCATCTCCTTCGGCCGAGCCGACGAGACCGAACCCACCAACGACCTGGTCATGGATCGGGTCCCGCTGCACGAGAGCGTCACGGTCCACGACACTCCCGGAGTCCTCCCAGCACCATGAGACCACCTTCGCGGGGTCGACCACACGAGGAGAACTACGACGCACCCCGCACCCACAACCGGCCAAAGGACGGCTAGCACGAGAAGGCTTGGCCGTGGTGGATCTCGCGTGTCAGTCCTCCGGGCTCGGACTGGAAGTTGTGAGCGCAATGAGCACGCGAGCGCCGGCGGACAGAGCACGACCGCATCGATGGTGTCGAGCGCGATGGCTCGCACCAGGCGGCGGTGGTCCACGCCCGGCACCACGAGCCGCGACTTGCCCACCGCGGCTGGCTTTATCGGGCTGGTGACCGACCACTCAAGTATGGGCCACCAGCGCGTAGGCCGCGGCGTCGAAGTGGCCGAAGCGCTCGACGTACTCCGTGGCTGTGCCGGGCCACAGCATGACCTGCCGCCCCGAACCGGGGTCGAGGTACCAGCTGCTGCAGCCCGAGGTCCAGACGGTCTGCACGCTGCGGCGCGCCATCTCCTCTGCATAACGACGCTCGGCTTCGACATCGACCTCGATGAGACCTCCAGGCCCTACCTCACCCAGCGCGCCGACCACGTGGTTGATCTGAGCCTCGATCATGATGACCGCGGAGTTGTGTCCGAGACTCGCGTTGGGCCCGTCCAGCACGAAGAGGTTCGGGAACCCGTGAACGGCTATGGACCCGTAGGCCTGCATCCCGTCAGCCCACCGGCGCTCCAGGCTGACGCCCCCGCGACCGCGCACCAGCCGCGCGTAAGGCTGGCGCGCCGCTTCGAAACCGGTGGCGAGGAGAACGGTGTCGACCTCGTGCCGCGACCCGTTGCCGTCGAGGACCGCGTCGCGCTCGTACCCCGCCAGTGCCGCCGCTGCCAGGCGCACGTTGGGCCGACTCAACGCCGGGTAATAGTCGTCCGAGAAGAGCACCCGCTTGCACCCGATCTCGTGGTCGGGCGTTAGCAGACGGCGCAACCGTTCGTCCTCGACCTGGTCCCGCCGGTGACGCTGCGCCCGTGCGCACAGCTCGGCACGTGCAACGGTGTCGCCGACGCGGGCGGCGTGCCCGGCCTCCGCCTCCTCGAACAGCTCGGCACGGAGCCGGGCGAGGAGTTCTGGACGCTCGGCCCACCTGCGCCGCTGTACCTCGTCGTGAGCGCGGTCGCCGCGCGGAAGCACCCACGGTGCGCTGCGCTGCAGGACCACGACCGACGAGGCTTGATCGGCGACGTGCGGGAGCAGCTGCACGGCCGAGGCCCCCGAGCCGACCAGCGCGACCCGTCGACCGGTGAGGTCGAGCGCCTCGTCCCACCGGGCCGAGTGGACGACGGGCCCGCCGAACTTCCCGGGTACCTCCGGCAACCGCGGCTCGGTCAGCCGGCCACACGCAAGAACAACCGCCGCGGCCGTGACGGTTCCGCGGTCGGTCGCCACCGACCACCGGGCTCCCCACTCGTCCCAGCTGACGTCCACGACCTCGGTCCCCAGCTGCAGCACGTCACGGATCGGGTCGGCCGCACGTTCGAGGTACTCCTGAATCTCGTCCCCCGCAGCAAAGCGACGGGTGAAGCCCGAGTTGGGCAGGAACGAGAAGCAGTAGAGGTGTGCCGGGATGTCACAGGCCACGCCCGGGTATCGGTTGTCGCGCCAGGTCCCCCCGACTCGATCACTGCGCTCGAGCACGGCGACCGAGTCGATCCCGGCCTCTCGCAGGCGCAGCGCGGCACCGATGCCGGCGAAGCCTGCTCCGATGATGGCGACCCGCACGTCCGTCCTCATCGGGCAGGCCTCGGCGCGTCGGCATAGGTCGTGCTCCGCAACCGGAGCTGCCGCCCCAGCTGACGCGCGAGCCCGCGGGCGGCGTCCACGCTCAGCTGCCGCCCGTTCTCGGCTCCCGCGTCCGGCCTGACCCGGCCGTCCAGGAGCGTGCCTCCGAGGTCGTCCGCCCCACCCCGCAGGACCGCGAGCAGGTCTGCGGCCCCCAGGCGCGTCCAAGCCGCCTGCACGTGAGGAACGGAGCCGTGGAGCGCGATCCGGGCGACCGCGTGCACGACGCGGTGGTCCCGCGCCCCGGCGCCCGGCATTGCCATGGGCACGATCTCCGTGAATCCACGGGTGACGGCCTGCAGCTCCCGCAGCCGGAGCAGGTGCGAGGCCCGCTCTCGCGCGGTCTCGCCGTGTCCGTAGAACATCACACTGGTCGAGCGGAGCCCCACGGCGTGCGCCGCGGTGATCGACGCGGTCCACACCTCGACAGGAAGGTCGCTGGGGAAGGCGCGTCGTCGTACCGACTCGTCGAGCAGCTTCACTCCGGTTCCCGGAACCGTGTCGACGCCCGCCTCGCGCAGTGCCTCGAGCTGCTCCCGCAAGGTCCGGCCGGTGCGGTGTGCGCCGTCGACCACGTCTGCGGGACGGAACGCATGGAGGTGGATGTCAGGGGCACCCTCCTTGACTGCTCGCGTCACCTGCTCGTAGACGTCGATCGGCGCCGCCCGGTCGGCGACGCCTTGGATGCACAGCTCCGAGGCCCCGAGGTTCCAGGCGTCCGCCGCGACGGCCGCGACGATCGCCGGGTCCGTCATCACGTCACTGCCCAGGTTGCGGTTGACCACGAGCGTGATCGTGGCGCCGACCACCGAACGACGCAGCTCGTCCGCGGCCTCGCAGAGCCGATCGAGGTCATCGCCGTCGAGATCGAGGAGCGAGGAGAGGTCGTCGACGTCGAGCGTGCCCGGCTCCTGCGCCGCCCGCTCGACCAGGTCGCGGGCCGTGGCGCTGCGCGCCCGCGGCGGCACGCCGTGACGGGCTGGCCCGTTGATGACCAGTCCGTCGGCTGCGAGCCCGTCGGCCCCGGCTACGTCGAGGACGGGACGTCGGAGAGCGGGCGCGAGCCAGCGCCCGGGGTCCGCGACGTACGGCGGGTGCACGGTCAACCGCTCCCGCATCGCGAAGCCGTGCTCGGCCGTCGTCCGTGCCAGCGCCTCGACCTGGGGCCATGGCCGCTCGGGGTTGACGTGGTCGGCCGTCAACGGGCTCACGCCGCCCCAGTCGTCGATGCCTGCTGCGATGAGCCGGCCCAGGTCGTCGGGGTCGGAGAGGTTCGGTGGCGCCTGCAGCCGGACGTCGTGGTCCAGGACGAGCCGTGCGGTCGCGACGGCGGCGAGGTATCCCTCGGTGTCAGCATCCAGCGCGCCCTGCATCGCCGTTGCAGGCTTGGCCCGGAAGTTCTGGACGATCACCTCTTGGAGGTGGCCGTGGCGTCGATGCACGTCGCGCAGCGCGAGCAGGGACTCAGCCCGCTCGGTGACGGTCTCGCCGATGCCGACCAGGATGCCAGTCGTGAACGGGACCCGCGCACGTCCGGCGTCCTCGAGGACCGCCAGCCGCACCCGCGGATCCTTGTCGGGCGAGCCGAAGTGGGCACCGCCCGGCTCCTCGAAGACTCGAGCCGAGGTGGTCTCCAGCATCATCCCCATCGACGGCGCGGTGGAACGCAGCATCGCCAGCTCGTCAGCCGACATCACGCCAGGGTTGTGGTGCGCCAGGAGACCCGTCTCGGCAGTGATCCGCCGCGCCAGGTGGGCCACGTAGTCCAGGGTGGAGGCGAAGCCGTGGTCGTCAAGCCACCGTCGAGCCAGTGGCCAGCGGTCCTCGGGGCGGTCCCCCAGCGTCAGCAGCGCCTCCTTGCATCCCAGCGCCGCGCCCTGCCGAGCGATCGCGAGGACACGATCCTCGGTCAGGTAAGCGGGCACGCCCTTGCGCTCCAGCTTGGCCGGCGTGTCGACGAAGACGCAGTAGTGGCACCGGTCTCGACACAAGGTGGTGACCGGGACGAACACCTTGCGGGACCACGTGATCACTCCCGGCCGCCCCATCCGCCGAAGTGCTTCGTCCCTCGCCGCAGCCGCGCGCGCCATTAGAGCCGTCAGATCGGATCCCGCTGCGGACAAGGACGTCACCACCTCGTCCAGCGTGAGATCGCGGGGGCGAGCGGAGACTGCTGTGGGCATGGCCGTACCTCCAGTGACGAGCACATCGATGCGAGGAACGACCCCGCCCGCACAGCAGCGGACGTGTGACCGGCCACACGAGGCCGACGGTCAGCACCACCGTACTACCGTCCGTCGCTCCGTGTTGTCCGGGTCACCGGATGGGACCGCCGGCGCGCGGGGGGGGGCGGGGGGGGGGGGGGGGCTTCAGCCCGTGAGACCGGGCAGCACGTCTCGGCCGAACACGTCGATCCACTCCTCCTGATTGGGGCCCACGTTGTGCAGGTAGACGCGGTCGAAACCCACGTCGAGACACCGCTGGATGACGCGCCGGTGCACCTCGGGGTCGGCCGAAATCGAGACCCGTCCCTCGAACGAGTCGGGACCGACGAGACGGCCCATCTGAGCGAACTCGAACGGCGACCGCACGTCGCTCTTCACGGGCCCGATCGCCCCGTTTGGCCACTCGCGCACCGCATTTGCCACCGCCTCCTCGTCCGTCGCGGCCCAGCTCAGGTGGAGCTGGAGGATGCGGTCCGCGTCCTCCAACCGCCTTCCGGACTCCCTGACGCCGGCGTTGAAGCGGTCGAGCAGAAGGGCGAGCCGCTCGATCGGCGCGTTCATCGTTATCAGGCCGTCCACGGTCTTGCCGGCTCGATGAGCGGTGACGGGCCCGGAGGTCGCCACCAGGATCGGCGGCGGCTTCGCGGGCATGGTCCACAGACGGGTTGACTCCATCTTGAAGTACTGGCCGCGGTGCCGCACGTCCCGACCTGCAGCCGACGCAGCGAACAACTTCTTGATCAGCTCGATCGCCTCGAACAACCGGCTGATGCGTTCATGGGGCTCGGGCCAGTACTCGCCGGTGACGTGTTCACTGATCGCATCCCCCGAGCCGAGCCCCAGCCAGTGGCGACCGGGATACATCGCCGCCAGCGTCGCTGAAGCCTGCGCGACCATGGCAGGGTGCCACCGGAAGGTCGGTGTCAACGCCCCAGGACCGAGGTCACCGGTGGTGCGCACCCCCACCGCGGAGAGCACGTTCCAGACGAACGACGCGTTGGCCTGCCGCGGCAGCCACGGTTGGAAGTGATCGCTCGCCATCGTGCCCCGGAAGCCTGCGCCCTCCGCGCGCTCCGCCAGCGCCACCGCCCGCGAGGGTGCGAGCTGCTCCAGCATCGCGGCGAACCCGACACGAGCACCCGACAAGGTCATCACGGTCCCACCTTCGCGCCGCTCACTCCGCAGCTGGTGTCATCTTGCCAGGAGGGCGTCCCTCGCGGTCTCGCCCCGCAGCAAACAATGATTGGTCCACGAGGGCAACGGCCCGCGCTTGCCGACGCTGGATGAACGACGGATCGGCATGACCCGCCGTGGGGCCGACATGGTCGCGTCGCAGGAGACAGAGGGGCCGGCCACCGTCGCCCTCCCCCTGGGTCGCGGCGGCCACGTGGCGTGCGGCGACGGGCAGGCGGCCACGCTGCTGACGGCTGCTGGGGTCCAGGCCTGCACGATCCGTGTCCCCGACTCCGAGCAACCGAGACTGCCGAAATCCGAGGCGATCAACGGCGCCACGACCCCAGCGAGAGCGCCATGTGTCGAGGACCATGACGGAGACGGGGCGGGAGGGCGGCACCGTCGCGTTCGGCGCCGGCCGGCCAGTGTTCGACCAGGACATCGGGCACGTCATGCGCACCGCCTCCTGGGGCGACCGCCCCTCTCGTCGCCCCCGGCAGAACCGGCTTCTTGTGCGACATCGGCTGAGGTGCGGTGCGCAATGCGGTGCGTGTCGCTGCCGAAGTAGATCAGTGGCCGCTGTCCGGTGTCGCGAGCGAGGTCGATTACCCGTAGGAGGGTGAGGACGTGGTCGCCTGCCTCGATCTCGGCCTCGGTCTCGGTGGTGAGTGTGGCCAGGGCGCCGTTGATCCAAGCTGCTCCAGATCGGACCTCCATGTCGAGGTTGTCGAACCGCTCGTGGGCCGGCTGCCTCAGCTGGGCGAGAACGTCGGCTTGACCTTCTCCCAGGACGCTGATGCCCCAGCGGGTGGCGCGCCGTAAGAGTGGCCACGTGGTGGAGGTGTGGCCGAACGAGATGGACACCAGAGGCGGCTCCATGGAGATCGAGGTGAAGGAGTTCGCTGAGAGGCCGACGATGCGGTCGTCGACCTCGGCAGCAACGACGACAATTCCGGTCGGGACACCAGCGAGGACGTGCCGCAGTTCTTGCGCGGTCACCGAGCCGTGATGCACGGCGGGGTCTGCTGGAGTCCGCTGTTCCTCGTTCGCTGTTCGCATCGGGTCACGCCCCCTCATCCACGGTGAGGCGCGGGTCGAGGCCGATCTGCTCCGGGAGGCCCAGGTGATCGCGCAGGGTCGCGCCGGTGTAGTCGTCAGGGCGCAGGCCGCGCCGACGCAGGACGGGGACCACCTGGTCCACGAAAGCGTCCATGCCGTCGTGCAGATCGTCGATGACGACGGTGAAGCCGTCGGCGGCACCGGCTTCTACCCATTCCTGCAGGGTGTCGGCGATCTGCTCGGCGGTTCCTACCAGTGACGTGGCTTGGTCGAGGACCCCGTGTCCGAGGATCTCGTGCGGCGTCCGGCCTTCGCGGGCGAGGTCGAGGGCGCGGGCCGCCTGGGCAACTCCGGGGTGGGGGCGCAGTGACCCGAGCTGAGCGCTGCTGAGGGGCTTGTCCCGATCAGCCGGGTCCAGGCGCACACCGAGGACGGCGGACAGGTGAGCGAGCCGCTGCTCGATGCCGGCAGCTTCCTCGAGCACCATGCGTCGTTCGACTGCCTCCTGCAGGGTGGGGCCGACCGTGAGGGCGAAGAAGGACAGGAACTTCACCTCGTCTGCGTCGCGGCCGGCTTCGACCGTCATCGATCGCATGATGTCGCGCTGAGCCTTGGACTCTTCCAGCGAGGAGGCCTGGGCGATGATGCCGTTGGCGTACCTGCTAGCTGCCTGCACCCCGAGGCCGCTGGCGAAGGGCATGAAGATCACCGGCTGGCCCTGCTCGGACGGCGCGATCTGCAGGGGGCCACGTGAAGCGACGTGACGCCCCCGCAGGTCGATGGGCCGGATCTTCGAGGTGTCGGCGAACCGTCCGGTGGCCTTGTCGGGAGTGCCGGCGGCTCTGTCCCAACTTCCCCACAGGGCCTGGGTGATGTGGATGGCCTCGTTGAAGCGCTCGTACTTGTCGCTACGCGAGGGAACCGGGCGTCCGTAGTTGGCGAAGGCCTCCGGCTCGTAGCTGGGGATGGCCTGCCATCCCGCGCGTCCGTGACTCATGACGTCCAGCGCCCGGAGCTGACGGGCGAGGGTGTACGGCTCGACGAACGACGTCGACATGGTGGTGACCAAGCCGATCCGTCGCGTCGCAGGAGCAATCGCGGCCAAGGTCAACGTCGGCTCCATCGTCACGATGGGCGGTCCGGATTCGAGGTCGCCCCAGATAAAGACCCGGTCGGGGAGGAACACGTAGTCCAACCCGCCGCGTTCGGCGGCCTGAGCGGCGCGTATCAAGGGGGTCACATCGGTGTAGGCGTTCGGGTCAGCACCAGGCATCCGCCAGGCTCCCGGGTGGTTGCCGTGCATCTGCCCCAGAACCGCTCCCAGCAGGAACGAGTTCTCGTTCATATCCTTGATGTCCTTTCGTCGATCCAGTGATGGCCCCCCCTCGCCGGCGACGAGGGCACCCGCGAGGCGGAATCGTCGCCGTGGCACGGATGTCGGCGACTCGGCCGCCGCGCGCGACGCCGACGAACGGTTGCTGCCGGGGATCGGCCAGCAAACGCGGTGGTGCTTGTCGTCGAGCGCTCAGCGACGGCAAGTCGTGCTGACCAGTGAAACGGAGGTAGCCTCCACCTCGCTTGGAAAGATTACGGACATACATTCCGTTTCGCAAGGAGGCAGCCTCCGCTTGACCACCCAGCCACTTGCTGCTTCGGAGGATGTGCCTCGCCCGCGTCTGGAAAAAAGATCCGACCGTGAGCACCGCGGAGGCCGGAACGCCGCGTCAGCGTGTTGGCGGGGCACCAATCGCTTCCCCATCCTCGAGGTCGCCGAGGACTACTTCGCCAGAGGGGCGTAGGCGGCTCGCTGGAGGCAATCGTCAAGCGAGCCGGCGTCGGACCAGGCACCTCTATCGGCACTTCCCCAGTCGCCAGGCACTCGTTTCTGCTTTGCTCCAGGCCCGCTACGACGAGCTGGTCGAGCGCCTGGAGGTCATCAGGGCGGAATCGGACAACTCGGGTCGGGCCTAGCAGCAGTGGTTGGTCGCACTCGCGGAGTACGTGACGGCCTTCGACGGCTTGCTGAGCCGCTGCGCCTTGCCCTCTCGGAGGAGTCCTCCCCCTAGCCGTCGCTTGCCAGGCCCTCGTCACCGCTACCGACGAGCTCCTGATCGCAGCACAACGGTTACGCCCGGGCCTACGTTCGAAGGAGCGACCCGTTCCTCAGCGTCCTGACTACAGCTTGGATATGCGGCGCGGGGCCAACGGACGGGACCCAGTCGAGCGCTGCGTGCCATGGTGCGCTCGGGTTGGAGCGAGCGCCCGAAGGGCTCAGCGACAGTGTGTGACGACTCACTCCCAGCCCGACCGCCTCGAGTCGGGTCGTGAAAGGCGAGGGGGCGAGCCCCTGGTGCCAGCGCGAACGGCTCAGGACCCGGCCACCATCTACCTGGACCGAGCCCTGTCGGCCCCGATCAGGCGGGCCAGTTCTGTGAGCCTGCCGCTCGAGCCGACCCAGGTCGGGGGACGCTGAAACGGTAGCCCGTCGACTGCGAGGCATCCACACCCCGAAGCCTCACGCGAGGCCCTGGATCGCTGCATGAACGTCGAGCGTCCGCCGGGCCGACTCGACATGCAGGTTCTCGACCATCCGGCCGTTGAAGGTGACGACGCCGGAGCCGGCGTCCGCCGCATGAGCGTCCTCCCAGACCTGGATGAGGCCAAGAGCTTCCTCGACCGCATGCGCGGAGGGCGCGAACGCGGCGTTGGCGCCCTCGACCTGGCCGGGATGGATGAGGGTCTTGCCGTCGAAGCCCATGTCACGGCCCTGACGGCATTCGGCGATGAAGCCTTCGGTGTCCTTCACGTCGTTGTAGACGCCGTCGATGATCGAGATGCCCGCGGCCCGGGCGGCAAGCAAGGCGAGGTGCAGCGACGGCAGGATCGGCGCGCGGCCGGGCACGTGCTCGGCGTACAGCTCCTTGACGAGATCGTTGGTACCGAGTACTAGCACGGCCAGCCGCGCTGAAGCACGGGCGATCGAGCGCACGTCGAGGACGGCCACCGGCGTCTCGATCATCGCCCACAGCCGGGTGTGCTCGGGGGCGCCGGCGGCCTCCATTGCCGCGACCAGGCCGCGGACCTCTTCCGCGCTGTCTACCTTGGGTACGACGATCGCGTCCGGCCCGGCCTGGCAGGCCGCGACCAGGTCGTCGTCGTGCCACTGCGTACCGATGCCGTTCAGCCGGATCGCCAGTTCACGGCGACCATACTCGCCGGAGCGCACCGCAGCCGCGGCCGACGCCCGGGCGGTGGTCTTGGCTTCGGGTGCGACGGCGTCCTCGAGGTCGAAGATTATGCCGTCCACGGGAAGGGTCTTGGCCTTCTCGAGCGCCTTCGCGTTCGAGCTCGGCATGTAGAGCACCGAGCGGCGGGGACGAAACTCGGTCATGTGGAACCTCCATCGAGAGCTGGGCAATTCAGACTGCGTCTCCGTGGACCCAGTCGGTTGGGGCGGACGCTTCGATCGCACCCGTTGCAACGGTCGAACTCGCATTGGCCGAGCGGTGATATACGTCGCGCGTGCGGCCTCCGCGGGGCCAGTGACGACGGCAAGCGATGTGCGGCCCCTTCTCTCACGCAGAAACGTCGTCGCGCCCGTCGTCGCGCCCGTCGTCGCGCCCGTCGTCGCGCCCGTCGGCGCGCACGAGGGCGGTCGAGTCGAGACACACGGTGCAGTTCCGCGCTCCCTCGTAGGGAAACGCCTCATGCCAGAGCTTCGGCCAGCTTGTCGCATCCTCTCCGCATTCAGTTCGGAGAGATCCCATCCGCTTGGCGTGGGCGACGGAAGCGGGCTCCAGAGCCGGCCCCGCTCTCGTGATGCGCTTTCTCATGGTGTGCGCGGTGACGAACCAGGCGATGGTGCTCGATTTCGTGGCGGGCACGTGCCCACCCATCGACCGGAACTCGCGACCGCAAGGTCCGGAGGACGGGGCTGATGATTCAGCCATCAGACAGTTCCTTTCGGCTTGCCCCGGATTGGGCTGCAGGCGAGCGTTGTCGCTACCCATCGGCCGCCCACCACTCCGGTTCCCGGGAACGACGTCTCAGCCAAGGGCCGGCTGTGTGTTGGTCCGGAGCGGTGGTCCCCCAGAGGCGAACTCCGTGCAGCACGACCGTGCGTCGAACCCGGGAGGACCAGGTGCACTGACTCCGCGTCTTGCTCAGGTGCCTCGACGGGCCGTTGCTCGAGACGTTGAAGACCGCACTCCGGGGGAGCCTGCACCGGTCGGTCGACGTGACCGGTGCAGGCACCCCTACGGCCGGGGACAGCGGACTACTCGACGAGCCAGAGCTGCTTGAACTGCGCGAGGATGTCCGTCGGGTAGACCGGAACCGGATCAGCGGACTCCAGGTTGTCCTGGGTGAAGATCGGGAGCGGAACCCGGTTTCCCACGACCGTCTGGCCAGAGTCGAGCGCTCGGGCTGCGCTGTCGAGCTGACTGAGTGCCGTCACCTCGCTCGCCGCGCCCACCCAAAAGGAGTTGTCTCCGTTCTGGAGGTCGGCGAGGTTGGACGACAAGGGAAGGGCGCCGCCGATCTCGGCGTCCACCCCAGCCTGAGTCATGGCCGGGCGGATTCCGAGCGCGAGGTCGCCGATGGTGAAGAAGGCGAAGTCGATCGACGGGTCGGACTGCAGCTTGGAGACCACGGTGTTGGTGGCGGCCGGCGAACCGATGTCGCTGGTCTGGATGTCGGTGTAGGAGAACGTGCAGTTCTCGCATTCGCGCTCGACGACCTCGCCCGCGCTGTTGCCGACGGTCCGCATCGCGTCGAAGGGTAGGCCGAAGGCGGCCATGTTCCCCTGGCACCTGGTCGCGCGCATGAAGCTGTAGGCCGCGAGTTCGCCCATCTGGTTGAACAGGTCGCCACCGTTCGGGACCGCGCCGAAGCCAGGGATCGACTCGGGCTGGTCGGTGATCGCTCCGAGCATCAACAGGACGCCCTTCTCCTTTGCCGCCGCGATGGCCGGCTGCACCGCAGCGGGCGGGAATCCGTCGACCTCGACGATGTCGGAGTCGTCGATGGCCTCGAGGAGCTTGCGGTTGACATCCTCGACCGAGCCGTCGAAGGCCACCTTCTTGCCGGTCCAACCAAGCTCGTCGGCGTTGTCGACGATGGCCTGTGACACCTCACCAGACGATGGGACCGATCCCGGGTACAGCCGCGTGATCGTCAGGCCCCTGGTCGGCGGCTCGCTCAACGGGGTCAGTTCATCGGCGAGCTCGTCGGGCAGGAGCCCACGATCGTCGAGGAACGCGTTGGCCTTGTCGAGGCACTGCTGGGCGGAAGCCGAGAGGTCGCCGTCGTCTTCTCGTTCGGAGGCGGCGTTCTCACGGGCCGAACTGCATCCGGCGAGAACGGTGGTGAGGGTAGTGGCGGCGACGAGGCCAGCCAGCCACCGGTTCCGGTGCGTGGGGGTGGTGCGGCGGTACATGGCACGACCTGCTTTCTGCGATGTCGGCGGCCGCCGGGGCGTGCCGCGAGGACCGAGCTGGTGGTTTCCGAGATCCGAGTCGAGGTGTCGCTCGGACGCGATCGTCAACGCGTGCTGCGCCGACTGATCGCCCGAGCCGTGATGCTGACCGCCACGATGAGGACCGAGCCCTCGACGAGATCCTTAATCCAGGGCAGGTCGGGGAACTGCAGCTGGAGACCCTTGACGGCGATCGCCAGGAGGTAGAGGGCCACGATGGTTCCTCTGACGTTGAACCGTCCGGGAAGGATCTGGGTGGACCCGAGGAAGGTTGCCGCGAACGCGGGCAGCAAGTAGGGCGCACCCGCGCCGAAGGATGCTGCCCCGAGCTGCATCGTCAGGATGACGCCGGCGAGCGCAGCCAGCGCGCCCGTGATCATGAGGGAGAGCGACTGCAGGCGCTGGACCTTGATGCCGGCAAGTTTCGCGGCCTGCGGGTTGGAACCGATCGCATACAGGTAGCGACCGAACGGAGTGTGCTCCAGCACGAACCACAACGCGATGGCGACCGCTGCCAGGTAGAAGACGGTGATGGGTACCGAAGCAATCGTGGACTGACCCGCATCGGCGAAGGACGGTCCCGCGTCGCTGATGAGCACGGTTTGCCCGTCGGAGACCCAGAACGACAGCGCCGCGAGGACGGACGACATGCCGAGGGTCGCAACGATCGCCTCGACCCCGAAGCGCGTGATGACGAAGGCGTTCACAGCGCCGACGAGCGCACCTGCGACGATCGTCAGTGACACCGCCACCGGCCAGGCGAGATCGCCCCGAGTCAGCAGGGCTCCGAGCAGACAGATCGAGAAGGTCATGTTGGCCGCGAGCGAGATGTCGAACGTGCCCGCAGCCATGGAGAGCGCGACCGAGAGAGTGAGGATGCCAGCGATCGCCGAGCTGGCAGCGATGACGCGCGCGTTGTCCATCGTCCCGAATGTGTCGGGAAGCATCACCGAGAAGACGACGACCAGCACGACGGCGAGGTAGAGGCCGGAGAATCGGTCCAGGCGCAGGGCGCCGGCAGACCAGGCGGGGCGGTTCTTGGAGTCGGGACCCGGAGCGTCCCGTTCGAGGCGCTCCGGCGCGGCGGCTCGATGGCCGGGCGCTGGGCCAGATGTGCTGCTGGTGGTCATCGTAGGTTCCTTGTCCGCCTGGTTCATGCGGTCAGCCCCAGGCTCAAGTGGATGAGTTGACGCGTCCGGATGTCCGGCGCGGCGACCTCTGCCACCGCTCGGCCCTCGCGCAGGACGACGACCCGGTCACAGAGGCGTTCGAGCTCGGCCTCGTCTGAAGAGCACACGAGGACGGCGAGGCCTTGGCTCACGGCGTCGTCGATCAGGCGGTGGATCTCCGCCTTGGCCGAGATGTCGACGCCCTGGGTGGGCTCGTCGAGCAGCAGCACGCTCGGGTTCGTCTGGAGCCACTTGCCCAAGACGACCTTCTGCTGGTTGCCGCCCGAGAGAGCCTCGATCGATGCGTCCAAGGAGGGTGCCTTGACCGACATCTTCGTGCCGAGCGCCGCCGCTTGGCGCCGGTCGAGGCCAGGACGGATGAACGAGAACTTGGCAAGGCCCCGTGTGGTGGTGATGTTCAGGTTCTCGCGGACGTTGAGGCCGATCACCACGCCGTCGCGGAGCCGGTTTGCCGGCACGAGCGCCAAGCCTGCCCGGCAGGACCGGTCAGGACGGGATGGCGGCAGTTCGCGGTCTCCGACGGTGACCGTGCCGCGGCGTGGCTTGGACCCGAAGACGAGCGAACAGATCTCTTCTCGGCCAGACCCGGTGATGCCGGCGACACCGACCACCTCGCCAGCCCTCACCTGCAGGTCGAGACCGGTCAGCTCTGCTCCGGACAGACGCTCCAACGACAGCATCGTCTTGCCGCGCGTGCCGACCGCCCGTCGCCTTACGTCGTCGACCACACCGCCGGTCATCATGGTGACGAGCTTCTTGTGGTCGATCTGCGAACACCGCTCGGTCCCAACTCTCTGGCCATCGACGAGGACGGTGACGCGGTCGGCAAGCTCGAACACCTCCTCGAGGTGGTGCGAGACGTAGAGCACCCCGACACCCCGGCTGCGCACCGCCCTGACGATCTGCACGAGACGCTGCACCTCACCCTTCGGCATGGTCGCCGTGGGCTCGTCGAGCACCAAGATTGACATCTCGCCGTGGGCACTTTGCAGCGCTCGTGCGATGGCCACGGCGGTGCGCTCGACTGGTTGCAGGTCGTCGACGAGTCGGCGGACGTCGAGCTCGTAACCGACCGCGGCTAGCGCTCTGCGAGCTGCGGCTCGCTGCTCGCGCCAATTGATCCGCATCCCCTGCGAGCGGGCGTAGCCGTGCCCGAGGGCCAGGTTGTCGACGACGGACAGGGCGGGAACCAGACCCAGGTCCTGGTGGACGAACCGCACGCCCGCCGCGTGGATGTCGTTGGGATCTCCTAGTTCTCGTGGAGCCCCGTCAATGACAGCAGTGGCTCCAGGGTCAGCCTGGTAGAACCCCGCGAGCACCTTGATCAAGGTCGACTTGCCCGAGCCGTTCTGGCCCACGAGCGCATGTACTTCACCTGCGGCGATGTCGAGGCTCACGTCATCGAGGACTCGAACCGCCCCGAACGTCTTGGACACCCCTGCAAGCTGCAGACGGGCCTGTCCTTCGGCTTCCATCATGGTCTCCTGACCCGTCGCCGATCCGTCATGAAAGGGGGACGTGCACGTTCTTCTGGTAGACGTATTCCTCGATGCCCGCGCGACCGCCCTCACGGCCGAAGCCCGAGCCCTTGACTCCGCCGAACGGAGCTGAGGCCGTGAGGTCCGGGAATCCGTTCACGCCGACCCAGCCCGCGACCAGGCCGTCGGCCACCCGGTGGGCGCGCTTGAGGTCGTTCGTGTGCACGTAGGCGGCAAGACCGTGCTCGGTGGAGTTCGCCATCTTCAGAGCGTGAGCCTCGTCCTTGAACGGCATCACAGCGAGGACGGGCCCGAAGACCTCCTGCTGGGCGATGGTGCTCGACGGGTCGACGTCGGCGAGCACGGTCGGTCGCACGAAGCTGTTACCGCCGAGGTCCGTCTGGAGGCGTTCACCGCCTGCGACGACCCGCGCCCCGGAGCGAGCCTCGTCGACCATGGAGAGGATCCGGTCGGCGGCGCTCTCGCTGATGACCGGCCCCATTCCGACGGTCGGATCGAGCGGGTCACCGATGGTCGGGCTGTTGCTGACGGCCACCACCCGTTCGAGGACCTCGTCGTAGACGGACTCCTCGACCATGAGCCGCGTGGGGAACAGGCATCCCTGTCCGGCGACGGCCACCGTGCTGACGAAGGCGGCGACGTGTGCTGCGGCGTCCAGGTCGGCGTCGGCGAAGATCAGGTTCGCCGACTTGCCGCCCAGCTCGAGCGTCACCGGCGTGAGCGACTCCGCTGCGACCGACATGATGCTGCGGGCAACGGTGCCGCCTCCAGTGAAGACGACCTTCGCCACGTCGGGGTGACGGATGATGGCCTGGCCCGTCTCCTTATCGCCCGAGAGGACGCTGAACACACCGTCCGGCAAACCTGCGTCCCGGAGGATCTCGGCAAGACGCATCACGCCGAACGGGCTGAGCTCGGGCGACTTCAACACCACGCAGTTGCCAGCCGCGAACGCCGGTGCGAGCTTCATCGCGGTGTTCAGCACGGGACCGTTGAAGGGCACGAACGCGCCGATGACTCCGTGCGGCTCGTACTTGACGTAGTCGAGGGCTGGCTGGGGGTAGGCGGTGATGAGTTCGCCCTCAAACTTGTCGACCCAGCCCGCGTAGTACTCGAAGTAGTCGATGGCCATCGTCATGCCACCGCCAGCGACGGGGAACCCGGTCTCCAGTGCGACGATCTGGTTCAGTTCCTGCTCATGCGCCTCGATTGCTCGGGCGATGTCCCAGAGCAGGCGGCGACGCTTGTCGGCCGGCATCCTGCGCCAGGCGGGAAAGGCCTGGCGCGCTGCGCGGACGGCCTGATCGACCTCGCTCTCGCCAGCGAGGGGAAAGGCCGCCAGCACGTGACCGGTGGTCGGGTCGATGCGGTCGAGCGTGCCACGCCTCGTCGCGGTGACGACCTCGCCACCGATGTGGAGCGACGGTTCAGGCAGGACCTGCGTGGCCGTCTTCTGATGTAGTTCGAGAGCGGACGCTGCGTTCATCAGTTGATCCTTGCGATGTGAGTGGACGAGGGTGGGTTCGACTCAGGAGTCGGCCGGAAAGACGATCACGCTGCGCGCGATGTCGCCGCGCTCGAGCGCCTCGCAGGCCTCGTTGATCTCGTCGAGGCTGATGGTCTGAGAGACCAGGTCGTCGAGGTTCAGGCGGCCCGCCAGATAGAGCTCTACGTACATCGGGATGTCGTGGTAGAAGTTCGAGGAACCGAGCCACGACCCACGGACGCCGTGCTGGTGGGGCAGGAAGGTCGTGTCCGTCGGCGAGATTCGCAGCGGCAGCTCGGCGCCCGTGCCGGACGCGCCGACGAGGTAGACGGTGCCGTCGAAGTCCAGGATCTGCACCGCCGCGTCTGCGACGGCAGTGACGCCGACCATCACGAAGGCGTGCTCGACACCAGCCCCACCGGTCAGCTCGCGGACCGTCTCGACCACGTCCGTCGCGGTGGAGTCGACGACGTCGGTCGCTCCGAACCGCTTCGCCAGGTTGAGCTTGTCGGCCTGGATGTCGATGCCGATGATGCGGGTCGCTCCGGCGAGTGCAGCCGCCTGGATGGCGTTCAGTCCGACTCCTCCGCACCCGAAGACGGCCACGGTGTCACCCGGCTGCACCTTCGCGACGTTGAAGACCGCACCGCCGCCGGTGGCGACAGCGCAGCCGATCACCGACGCCTGCTCGAAGGGCATGGCGGGGTTGATGGCCACGAGCTGGTTCTCGTGGATCAGCGCCTGCTCCGCGAAGCCACCCAAGCCCTGGAGCTGAGCGATCGGCCCGTGGTCGTCCCGCAACCTCGGGGCGTCGGCGGGTTCACGGTCCAGCGCTCCGGGGTTGCGGCAAGCCCACAGCTTGCCGCGCAAGCAGCCGCTGCACTGGCCGCACGGCTGGAGAGCGGCGCCGACAACGTGGTCGCCCACCTTGAGCCGGGACACCGACGGGCCGACGGCCGCGACGACTCCGGCCACCTCGTGGCCCAGCATGATCGGCATGGAGAAACCCATTCCGCCGGTCTGCTGCACGTAGATGTCGCTGTGACACAGGCCCGAGGCCCGGACATCGACGAGGACCTCGTGCCCCACGGGGTCTGCGATCTCGACCTCCGCGATCTCGAACTTCTGCCCGACCCCCCGGATCACCGCACCGCGCATTGTCTTCCGTTCTCTCGATCGACTCGTCGCTTAGGCGACGAATGGGGTTCCCGCCTCCGCGTCGTGACGCGGCTCACAGATAGAGTGGGGGTGTAAACATAAGTTGTCAACAAGCAATCTCGAAGCGACCAGACCATTGCCCCTGGCCGCCCCCTCTCTCCCAGGGAGTTCTGATGGTCTTCGTCATCGCCGACGGCTGCTGCAACGACGCCTCGTGCGTCGAGGTCTGCCCGGTGGACTGCATCCGTCCGCGACCTGAGGACCCGCAGTTCCGGACCACCGACCAGCTCTACATCGACCCGGCCTCCTGCATCGGATGCGCCGCATGCGCCTATGCCTGCCCCGTGTCCGCCATCCACGACGAGACAGACCTGCCCGCACACCTGAGCGACTTCGCTGCACGCAACCGCGACCACTTCGTCGAGGAACCCCTCACCCCGCGGTTCCTCGAAGCGCCCGCTAGCCCGACGGCGTCTCGCGCAACCGACCGTGGCACGACAGCCCTGCGCATAGCCGTGATCGGCAGCGGACCAGCCGGCTGCTACACCGTTGCCGAGCTCACTGACATCCCCGGCATCGAAGTGACAGTTCTCGACCGTCTCATCACGCCTTTCGGTCTCCTGCGCGCTGGAGTCGCGCCCGATCACCCCCGCACCAAGTTGGTGAGCGACTTCTTCGACACCGTGCTGTCCCGACCGCAAGTCACCTGCCTGTTCGACGTCGAGGTCGGCGTCGACGTCGCCATCGACGAGGTCCTCGCCAGCCACCACGCCGTCGTGTACGCCGGAGGAGCAACCGATGACCGACGCCTCGGTATCGACGGCGAGTCGCTGAGCGGCTCACACCCCGCCCGTGAGTTCGTGGCCTGGTACAACGGTCATCCGGACTTCGCCCACCACACCTTCGATCTCAACGGTCACACTGCCGTCGTGCTCGGCAACGGCAACGTCGCCCTGGACGTGGCCCGCATCCTCTCCAGCACGCCCGACACGCTCGCCCGCACGGACATCGCCGACCACGCACTGCACGCACTGCGACGCAGCCAGGTGCGCGAGGTTGTCGTCGTCGGTCGCCGCGGGCCCGGAGATGCGGCGTGCACGTGGCCCGAGCTCTCCGAGTTGGGGCGACTCGAGAAGGTCGACGTGCGCGTTCCCCCCACCGACCTGGAGATAGGCCTCGACGCCGTCCAGACCGGGACGCAGTTGCGCAAGGCCGAGCTGCTGCGGCACCTCGCGACCACGGAAGCGACGGGCGAGCGACAGATCACGTTCCGCTTCGGGCTGCAAGCAGTCGAGATGACCGGGGAGAACGCCGTCGAACAGCTGCGCTTGCGTTCGACCCGCGAGCCGGACCGCGAGCTCGAGACGATCGACACGAGCCTGGTCCTCCGGGCCGTGGGCTACGCGGTGGCGCCGGTCCCGGGGTTGCCGTTCGACCCGGTCCGACACACCATCGCCAACCTCGGTGGTCGCGTCCAGGTCCACGAGACCGGAGACACCATCGCCGGCCTCTACTGCGCCGGCTGGGCCAAGCGCGGGCCGTCGGGAGTCATCGGCACGAACAAGGTCTGCGCCCAGGAGACTGTCGCAGCGTTGTTGGAGGACGCCGCCGCCGGGCGTCTCAACCCGCCGACAGCATCCGTCGAGACCCTCCTCGACGTGCTCCGGCAGCGCCGGACCGAGCCGGTCGGCATGGTGGGCTGGCGCAGCGTCGACCGCCACGAGCGCGAGGCGGGCGGGCGGGGCGTTCCGCCCCGCCCGCGCCGCAAGTTGGTGGACCGCGACGTGATGCGGAGGACCGCGGCTGGCCAGGGACCCTCCTGAGCCGCTACGCGGAGGCGCGCACGCGCGGCAGGACCTCACCCATGAGCAGGTCGTAGGAGCGGCGCGACACGTCGTTCCTCGCGTAGGGCAGCCACAGGCTCATCCGGTCCACCCCGAGGCTCTTCAGCTCCAGGAGTCGCTCGACGCACGCGTCAACCGTCCCGACGACGCCGTACTGGTCGACGAACTCGTCGTCGGCGGCGTCGGCGTGCGACGAGGTCGCCCCCTCCACCGCGCCGTGCTTGTTCATGTCGTAGGCCTTCGCGATCGCGAGCAGCGTCTCCGTCTGTGCGTCGGTCGCCGGGCCGATCACCTTGTGGTTCATCACGGAGAACCGGGCCTGGCTGGCGACCTGGGGACGGGCGAGGTCACGCGCCACCTGCGGGTCGTCGTGCGGTACGACCATCAGGGCACATCCGATGCCGACGCCGTCGCGCCCCGCGGCAGCGGCTGCCTCGCGAACGAGCCCGATTCCCCACGCCACGCGCTGCACCTCGGCGGTCAACATGAGCATCACGTTGTCTGCCATGTGACCGGCGGCGGCAATGGCGCGGGGCCCCGTGGCGTAGGCCTCGACCGGGACCTTGTCCATCTCGAACGCGTCGAGCCACTTCATGCGGCTACCGGGCGGCGCCGACCCGATCGCCAGGTTGTCGAACCCGACCTTGGCGCCGACCAACATCGCGCTGGCATCGGCCATGGCGACCTCGTCTCCACGGAGATAGGTCTGCACGACGTCCAGGTAGTGCTCGAACTGGGAGATCTTCTGCGGGGAGGCTCCGACGTACGCAAGTGCGGAGTCACCACGACCGATGCCGAGCGAGGCACGCCCACCGGAGACGAGCTGAAGTGACGCCGCGGCGGCTGCGGTGACGGACGGGTGCCGGGTGACGAGGTTCGTCACGCCGGTGCCGAGCTTGATCCGATCGGTCGCCTGAGCGCACATCGTGAGGTAGACCCACACCTCTGCGAACATGCACTGCGAGTCGACCATGACGGCCCCGTCCCAGCCGTCGGCTTCGAACTGGAGTGCCTGCTGGGCAGCGGCCCGCGGGTCGGTCTCGGTGAAGTTGGTCCAGAACTCGAGTTGCTTCGCCATTGTGCCCGTCTCTTGTGGTGGAGGAGCCCAGGGGCTCCGGAAGGGTGCTGGTTACCCGAGGCGCCGGCCTCAGCCGGAAGGCGCAGAACGGGGCTAGGTCCGCAGGACCAACCAGTGTCGTCTTTGCTTGTCGACCACCGACAACTGCCGCGTCGTGCAGCAGCACACCCCACACTCACGCACCTGGGGTTGTCGTGGCCCGCGCCACAGACTAGCCTCGAAGTATTAACTAGCCAACCAACAATAGAAGAGGTTGTCGTGGCACGACCCCTGGTCGACCCCCGTCCGAAGATCCCGTCGGCGTACCGCACGGAGGAGCGCGAAGCCATCCAGGAGCTGGCGCGCGACTTCGCGATGCGCGAAGTGCTGCCGGTCGCCAACGAGCTCGACCCCGAGCGTGGCATCATCCCGGACGCCCTGCGTCGCAAGATGTCCGACCTGGGCTTCTTCGGCATCCTCATTCCCGAGGACATGGGTGGACTCGGCCTAGGGGTCTTTGAGTACGCGCTCATCACCGAGGAGCTCGCACGCGCATGGATGAGCGTGGCCAGCATCATCACCCGCTCGGGTGTGGCCGCTGGTCTCGACCCGAGCCAGCGCGCAGAAATCCTGCCACGCGCGGCGCGGGGGGAATGGCTGGGCGCCTTCGCCATGAGCGAGCCGGGCGCAGGATCCGACATCGCCTCGATTCGTACCCGGGCCGACAAGGTGGACGGCGGCTGGGTCATCAACGGCCAGAAGATGTGGTGCACGTTCGCCGACCAAGCCGACGGGATCGTCGTCGTTGCCCGGACCACGCCGTTCGACCCCGCGAACCGGCACGACGGCATCCGCCGGTTCATCCTGCACAAGACTCCCGGCGAGTTCCCGCCCGGTTGCTCGGGCACAGCCGTCCGCAAGATCGGCTACCACGGTTGGCACACCTTCGAGCTGTCCTTCAACGACTGCTTCGTGCCGGAGGACGGGCTGATCGGGTACGAGACGTCGGCGGTGCCTGACCGCGGGTTCAAGCGCGTGGCAGAAGGGATGCTCACACCTCGCATCCACACCGCCGCGCGCTCGATCGGCCTGGCGCGCGGGGCGCTGGAGGACTCCATCAAGTACGTCCAGGAAAGGGAGCAGTTCGGACACCCGATCGCTGACTTCCAGAACGCACGGTTCAAGATCGCCTCGATGGCGTCCGAGATCGAGCTGTGCCGGGCCCTGATGTACGAGATCGCCACGGACGTCGACAACGGCGAGGCGAGCGAGGTCCGCGCGGCGATGCTCAAGTACGCCGCTGCCGAGATGTCCGAGCGGGTCACCTCCGAAGCGCTCCAGCTGCACGGCGGAGCCGGCTACACCACGGACTTCCCGATCGAGCGCTACTGGCGAGACGCGCGGCTGACCAAGATCTTCGAAGGGACCTCGGAGATCATGCAGCGGCTCATCTCCGATCGACTCCTGCCTCCGACCCCGTTCCGATAAATGCGCAGAACTTCCGGACCGCAGCCGGGACATCGGGGTCGCGCAAGACCATCGCCTTATATCTTGCTGTCTTGCCGACAAGTTAAGGAGAGCCGATGACTGCCAACCCGACCCTCAACGGTCACCAGGTTCGTTCAGAGCGATCCACGCGTCTGCTCGTGCGCGCTGCGGGTGAGCTGGTCGCCGAGGGCGGCTACCAGTCCATGACCCTGGCGACGGTCGGCGAGCGTGCTGGATACAGCCGCAGCCTCGCGACCGCTCGCTTCGGGTCGAAGGGGAAGCTGCTGGAAGCGTTGGTCGACGAGATCGTCCACCGGTGGGACGTCGAGACCGTGGCGCCCGTGCAGCGTGGACTCACGGGCCTCGACGCCCTCCACGTGATGCTGACGGGCATCAAGAACGCGTACGCCAAGAACCCGAAGTCACTCACGATCCTGTATGCGTTGATCTTCGAGGCCGCAGGACCGGTCCCCGAGCTCCGCGAACGCTTCATCGAGTTCCATCGGGGGCAGCGCACTCGCATGGCGGAGTACATCCGGAATGGCCTCGAGGACGGCTCGATCATCCCGGGGGTCGATCCCGAGCAGCAGGCTGCGGTCATCGTGGCCCAGCTCCGCGGAGTCGGCTACCTGTGGAAGCTCGACCCCGAGAGCATCGACTCAGAGGCCGTCCTGGCGACCTTCATCGACCAGACGTACCGCGCCCTGGCCACCGATCCCGCGGCCGTCGTGGCGGCAGAGGCAGCCGAGGCCATCGGCCTCGGAGCTGTCGACGACGCGTCTGCTCCGGCCTCGGAGACGAGCACGTCCACGCCGGCGTCCGGCGCATTGCAGTCCGCGGGGTCTCCTGAGTCCGTCGAGGCCGGCCTCCCCTCTTGACGGCCCACGTTTGTCCCCGACCCCGCCCGGCGTCGGACGATCCAGCGCGCCCCAGGCGCCTCGTCTCATCCCAGGAGTCACCATGGCTGGACCTCTCGCGGGTCTTCGCGTCGTCGAGCTCGCCAGCATCGGGCCCGGCCCGCACGCCGCCATGATCCTCGCCGACCTCGGCGCCGACGTGGTGCGCGTCGAGCGCCCCGATGGCGTATTCGGGCTGGGTGCCCAGGGACGCAACGAACAGCTGCGCGGGCGGCGCATCGTCCAAGCCGACCTCAAGAACGAGGGCGACCGTCAGCGGGTCCTCGACCTCGTGGCTCAGGCGGACGTGCTCATCGAGGGGTACCGCCCCGGGGTGACCGAGCGTCTCGGCCTCGGCCCCGATGACTGCTTGACCGCGAACCCGCGTCTCGTCTACGGCCGCATGACGGGCTGGGGCCAGGACGGCCCGTTGGTCGACCGCGCGGGCCACGACATCAACTACCTGGCAGTGGCGGGCATCCTCCATGCGATCGGTCGCCCCGACGCGCGCCCCGTCCCGCCGCTCAACCTGATCGGAGACTTCGGGGGCGGATCGATGTTCCTGCTGACGGGGATCCTCGCCGCACTGTGGGAACGCGACCGCTCCGGCGTCGGTCAGGTCGTCGACGCGGCGATGGTGGATGGCGCCAGCGTCCTCGCACACATGCTCTGGTCGATGTCCGGCGGCGGCTCATGGCACGAGGAACGCGGCACCAACCTGCTGGACGGCGGAGCTCCCTTCTACGACACCTACGAGTGCGCCGACGGCAAGTACATGGCGGTCGGCTCGGTCGAGCCTCAGTTCTACCGACGCCTGCTCGAGACGGTCGGCCTGGCCGACGCCGACCTTCCCGAACAGCACGACCGTGCCGGCTGGCCCACCGTTCACGCCCGCTTGACTGACGCGTTCCTGCAGCGCACCCGGGAAGAATGGACTGCGACGTTCGCCGGAATCGACGCATGCGTGACGCCGGTCCTGACGCTCACCGAGGCGAGCCAGCACCCGCACCTGGTGGAGCGCGAGGTCGTCGCTGACCTGAACGGCATCATCCAGCCGTTACCGGCGCCTCGCTTCTCGCGTACCGGTGCTGGCCGCCCATCCCCTCCGCCCAGCACTGCAGTGGACGTGCAGGCCGTCTTGACTGAGTGGAGTCAGGGCGCCGCGACGGCGCAATGAGAACTCGACAGCATGACGCGACTGCTGCGGACTGAGGTGCTTGCGGACCGCGGGAGAGCAGCGCATGGAGCGTCCTCCCCGACCCGACGCACCGAGCGCCCCGCAAATGGACATGACCGCGCGCCCGCCGCCGACACCCGCGCCAGCCGCGTGACACCAGAGGAGCACGAGGCGCCCGCCCCGTACGACGGAACGGGCGCCTCGCCCTGCTCATCAAATGAGACCCCCGTGCTCAGCTGACTGGCAGGTAGACGACCTTCGGGATCTCGAAGCGGCCGATGTGATCCGAGATGACGTTGGCCGCACGCCGGTCTTCGCCGTCGAGGTAGGTCTCGTTCTGGCCGGTGAAGTCACCGTCGACGCTGACGCCCCAGACGAACCGGTGACCCGGGATGTCTGCCACGGCGAACTCCACCTTGAAGCCAGCGGCGCGGCGCAGCGTGACGATCCTCCGCCAGTACTCGAGGAACGGCACCCAATGCCCCTGCTTCACCTCGTAGACCTTGAGCTCGACGGTGGGGCCGTCGGCCAGCTCAGCGAGCGTCCGCGGCGGTGGTGGCGGCGCGCTCGCGCGCGGCCGGGCCGGCAGGTCTGCGGACGCGGCCACGGCGTCGTACCGTGTACCGGCCCACAGGCAGTGGACCAGGTCGGGGTACTTGCCGAGGTAGAACCGTTCTCCCAAGTCGAATCCGCGCTCGTAGCGGTGGACCCAGATGAGGCGATGGTGCGCGACGTCGGCTGCGGCGAACAGGACCGTGAAGCCCGCGGGTCGGAAGCTCGCGAAGGTCTCCTGGAACGCACGCACCGCGTCGTCCATGCGCCCAGGTTGGACGTCGTACAGCATCACCTCGATCGTGGAGCCGTCCTCGACGACTCCGAGGTCGTCCGATGACTCGACCATGGTGATCTCCTAGCGGGGTTGGTGACGTGGGCGAGACGTCAGGGAACGAGGACGATGCGGCCACGGAGCCCGCCACGCTCAAGGAGCCGATGCGCCTCCGCAGCCGAGGCAAGCGGAAGGCGACAGGCAACTCTCGTCGTCATCCGGCCAGCCTCCGCGTGCCCGACGATCTCGTCGAGCAGACCCGGCCGCTCGACGGCTGTGGAGACCCTCACGAAGCGCACGTCCACGCGGCTCTCCTCGAAGTCAGGAGGCCGGAGAACGGCGACTGTGCCTCCGTCCGACACGGCTGGCAGGACCTCGGGTCCCTGGACGGAGCCGTCGAGGAGACCTGGTACGCCGTCTGGCTCCAGGTCCCTCACGGACTCGGCGAAACTCGAGCCGCGCGGCACTATCCGATCGGCTCCGAAACTGCGGACGAGCTCCTCGTCGGCCTTGGAGGCGTCGGCGACCACCCGGAGTCCCCGCGCCTTGGCCAGCTGGATCGCGTACCCGCCGACAGCGCCTGCCGCACCGGTGACGGCGAGGACCGCCCCAGGCCGCAACGCGAGGGCGTCCAACGCGAGGATGGCCGTGAGGCCGTTCATCGGCAACGTCGCGGATGAGACCAGGTCGATCGAGACGGGGGCTCGCGCGACCTGGGTCGCGGGCACCGCGACCAGCTCGTCGTACGCTCCTCTGTCCTGGGAGGGCAGGACGAGAGCGACGACGCGGTCACCCACGTGCAGGTCGACCCCGGCACCCACCTGCTCGATCGTTCCCGAGGCGTCCATTCCCACTCCGTACGGGCCGTCGGGCGGCACGCGCCAGGCGGCGGCGCCCGATCGGCGCATGGTGTCGGTGGGGTTGACGGTTCTCGCCGCGACCCTCAGCACCACCTCTCCCGGCCCGGGCTCCGGGTCGGGCACCTCCGTCATGCGCAGTACCTCGGGTCCGCCACTGCCATGCACTCTCACGGCCCGCATGTGCTCACCTCCTGGTGACCGAGGGCGACCTGCAGCGGGGCGAGGGGCGCACCCACCTCGTACACGTCGCCGAACAGACTGACCCCGTCCCACGTCAACCGCGGAAGGGGTACGTGGAGGATGCCGGCGTCGACGTGGTGCTCGACGAATGCCGCGATCACCGGTCGTCCGTCAGCGCCGTTCCCAGCTTGTCGCACGGACAACGTGCTGCGCCCTTCACCGACCAGGTGGAGATGCGGGTCGCGCACCTGAACGCGGAGAGCACCGCCATGTCCCCACCAGCTGATGGCCCCCGTGAAGGCATAGGTCACGCTGGTCCTTCCAGCAGCCGGCGCGATAGGGGCCCCGGGGTCGGCAGGGAACTCCACCGCTCCCCCGGATGACAACGTGACACCGCTCCACTCCTCACGGCCGTCGGGCAGATCGGCCACGTACTGCCGGAAGCTCGGGCGCACCGCCCAGGACAGCACGACGCCCGTCGGGGAGTTCATGCAGCTCCGTGGCCGGCGACCTCAGGCCTGAAGGCGTCGCGCAACCGCGTCGTCGGGTCGGTCACCAGGTTCGGGTCCACCCGCGCCCCGAGGACATGGCGTGCGTCGACGTAGTCCTTCATGGCGTTGACGGCATCGACGGCGCAGACCCGCCCCCCGCGCAGGTAGACGACCGTCAGGGATCCCGGTGCCGGTCCGCGGCGGACCAGGGTTTCGTCGTGACCCGAGACCAGCCCGATGGTCTTGATCTTGAGGTTCACCTGGTTGGACCAGAAGTAAGGGACCACCGAGTAGGTCGCCTCTTCGCCCAGGATGGTCTGGGCGACCACGTCACCTTGCTCGACGGCGTTCTGGAGCGACTCCAGCCGCATCCGCGCCCCGTCTTCTGTCGGGAAGCAGGTGCAGTCCCCGGCGGCGTAGACGTCAGGCAGGCTGGTGCGACCTCGCAGGTCGATCTCGACGCCGTTGCTGCAGCGTGCCCCGGCGTCAGCCAGCACGGAGCTGGCCGGTCGGATTCCGACGGAGATGAGGACGACGTCCGCCGCGAGCTCACGGCCGTCGCCGAGCACCACCCCACCGGCCCGGCCACCGCGGTCCATCACACCGACGACGGTGGCGTCCAGTTCGATCGTGACGCCGCTGGCGAGATGGTGCTGGCGAACGTGTTCGGCGACGTCGGCGCCGGTCACCCTCGACAGGAGCCGCGACTGCGCCTCCACCACGCTGACCTCAGCGCCAGCATGGACGCTCGCACTGGCAGCCTCGAGCCCGACGTACCCGCCACCGATGACGACGACCCGTGCGCCCGGACCGATCTCCCGCTTGAACTGGGCAGTGTCGGCAAGCGTGCGTAGCTCGTGCACTCCCGGCAGATCGGCGCCTGTGAGCCCGATCCGCAGCGGCTCGGCCCCGGCAGCCCAGACGAGGGTGCCGTAGCTGTAACGGACGCCGTGCTGCGTGGAGACGACGTGTGCCTCAGCATCGACCGCCGTGACGCGGTGCCCGAGGAGGAGGCTGACCCCGGGCGCCTCCCAGAACGACGCAGGCCGCAGGAGGAGCTCGTGCTCGTCGACCTCGCCCGACAGGTAGCCCTTCGTGAGGGGCGGGCGCTGGTACGGGTGGTGCAGCTCGGCCGAGAGCACGCCGACACTGCCCTCGTACTTTCCGGCCAATCCCGCCGCGACCTGCACCGCGGCATGGCCCCCACCGACGATCAGGACATCGAACCGGGCCGGGGCGTCTTCGGCAGAAGACGTCACTGCGGAACCTCGACGGTCACCTCTGCCGTCGACTGGGTCAGCTTCAGCTGGCAGCTCAACCGACTCGTGTCCCGGACCGCGTCAGCGAGCTCGAGCAGGTCTTCCTCGTCCGCAGAGATCCGCTTGAACCCGCTCTGGTCCTCGCAGTAGACATGGCAGGTCGCGCAGGACATGTCGCCGCCGCACTCCCCCACGATCCCGGGGATGTTCGCCTGTACGGCGACTTGCATGATGCTCTCGCCCGGCTCACCGGAAACGATGCGGTCCTCGGCGGGCAGGCGGAACGTGATCTTGGTCATGGGTGAACTCCGGGTTAGCGGCGGACGACGCCGTGGTGAGTCAAGGGCAGGGTGTGCAGACCGTTGCCGTTGTAGTCGGCGAGGAAGGACGGCGCGCCCGCGATCGCCAGCTCGGGGAAGGCATTCAGGAACCGCGGGAAGAAGCGTGCCATCTCCAAGCGGAGGAGGTTGCGCCCGAGGCACTTATGGATGCCGTGCCCGAGCCCGAGGTGCTCGGTCCGCTCGCGGGCGATGTCGAAGCGATCCGCGTCGGGCCACACGGACTCGTCGCGGTTGCCCGAGGCGATGAACAACATGACCCAGTCGCCGGCTCGCATCTCCTTGCCGCGAAACTCCAGGTCTTCGTTGGCGACGCGCAGGATCATCCGGGAAGGACTACCCCATCGGAGAACTTCCTCGACCGCGTCGGCCGCTCGACTCTCGTCCGCCACGAGGAGGTCGCGCTGGTCGGGGTTCTCGAGGAATTGCCAGATCCCAGTTCCGAGACCGTTGCGTGTCGTCTGCAGGGAACCGGCGATCAGGGTGCTGAACCAGCTGCGGACCTCGTGCAGGCTGAGCCGCTCGCCGTCGATCTTCACCGACCCGATGACGGTCGCCATGTCGTCCCGCGGCTCGTCACGGCGCGCCTGAGCAAGTCGGGCGGAGTAGTTGTCGACCACGCGGCGTCCGACCTTGGCGGTCTTGACCGGGTCACCGTCGATCGTGAACGCGGGGTTCGCGGGCATGGTGTAACGGTTGACGGAGAGCTGCAGCTCGTCCCAGTCCTCGCGCGGGACCCCGAGCAGAGCGAAGATGATGCGCATCGGGAGCTGGGCAGCGACGTCGGTGACGAAGTCGAACTGCTCCTTCTCGGCCACCTCGGCGATCAGGTCATCGACGTTCTCGTCGATCATCGCCGTCAGCCGAGCGATCGCCGGCACCGAGAAGTGCTTGTTCATGGGGCGGCGGTAGAGCCCGTGCACCGGCGGGTCGAGGTAGGGAGGGGTGACGTCGAGACCCATCGCGTGCAGCTCTTCGGGAGGGTGCCGCTTGGCCGCACGCGGCGGGACGGTGCCGAGGCGACTGCTGAAGAGGTCCCAGCGCTCCCAGACCTCGCGGATCGCCTCGTAGGAGAAGACCCCCCAGTACGGGTGACCGTATCGTCGGTCCTCCACCCAGTGCACCGGGTCCTCGTGGCGCAGCGTTCGAAAGGTCGGGTGCCAATCGTTGCGGGCGTACCACGCGGGATCCATCAGCAGGTCGTCCACGCTCGTGGCGTTGGTCGTCATCTCAGCTCCTCGCACGCTCGACGACCACCAACGGGATGGTGATCCAGAGCACAACTAGTGTCACCGGGCGAAGTTTGCTTGTCAACTCGCAAACTTCGCGCCGATCTTGGTGTCGCAGGTTCACCGCTTGCGACGTTACGCCCAGGGCCCCGTGGAGGCGTCGGGTGCCGAACGGAACAGCTCCCAGGAGTAGTCGTTGGCCGTCCCGCCGCGATTGCGGTCCGGGAGTGCCGACATCTTCTCCTCGTCGCCCTCCGCGGAGCTCCACTGCCGACGCCAGTCGAACACGACGACGCGGTGGAGGACCCTCCACACGTTCCCTCGCTTCTCGAAGCGATCGTTGTAGCGGCCGCCGAGCACGTACTCGATGCCCTGCTCGAGAAGTCGGTGGTGGGCGACGAATTGAGTCTCGACGTTCGCCCGGGTACCGGCTAGCTCGATGTGGTGCTGCCCGAAGACGTGCTGCATCCGGAAGAGGGGCCAGTTCGCCTGGACGAACTCGACGAACTGCGCCGGCGTTCCCTCGTGCGACCCGTGGGCGTCCCACCCCTCGGGCCAGTAGGCGTCTCGAACCAGGTCGGCGTCCTGACGGTCGATGCCGCGTGCGTACTGCGCCATCGCCTCACGGATCGCCTCGCGATCGAGGAGCTCGTCAATGGTCATGTCGTCCTTCTCCGTTCCGTTACGTCCGTCCAGCCGGCGCGTGCCGGCTAGACGGTCAAGGAAGGCCAAAGTCCATCGGCCCCAGTGCCGACCACACGAGCGCCCAGCTGCGCTGCCCGTGTCCCGGCTCCCCCGCCCTCGTCACGCCAGCTCCAGATCCTGGTCGTGCTCGACCGGAGGCTGTGCTCCTCGGTGAACCCGATGGCACCGTGGACCTGGTGAGCAGTACGCGCGACGGTGCTGGCAGCCGCGCTGACCGCGACCATCGCCGCAGTGGCGGCCGACCCTCCGTGCTCCGCGTCGCGGTCCAGAGCTGCGGCTGCCGCCTCGGCGGACACCTTGCACAGCAGCACTTCGCCCGCCATGGCAGCGAGGTACTGCTGCACCGTCTGGAACCGGTTGATCGAGCGACCGAACTGCTGGCGCTCCGAGGCGTACGCGGTGGACAGCTCGAACGCGCGCCGCGCCGCGCCGGCCATGAGAGCCGCGCGGACGAGCGCGGTCCTGGCCGCGAACGACTCGTCGTCGACGGGCGAGTCGTCCCGCAACGGGCGAATCTGCGCGTCGCCGATCGACGCGGTCTCGAACACGACGTCGTCACGTGGCTCGCCGGCGAGGTTGGCGCCGTGGTGGATCTCGTACTGGCCGGGATGGAGAAGCATCACGTTGCGACCAGCGAGCACCACGAGATGGTCCGCACAACGGCCCCACGGAACGCGGGCTATGCGGCCGTCCAGCACGAGGTCATCGCCCGCACGCGAGATGCCGAGCTCGGCTCCTGCCACGGCGGCGGTCATGACCCCGCCGGGGATCTCCGCTCCGCACTCCGACAGCAGCCAGCCCGCCAGCAACGCGTTCTCGCCGAACGGGACTGCTGCCGACTCCGCGCCGAGAACCTCGAGGACACCGACGGTCGTGGCCAGGTCGCCCCCCGCACCCCCACGATCCTCGGGGACCGGGAGCAGCAGGACGCCGATGTCGTCGAGCGCCGACCACAGCTCGGCGTTCCAGGCTGGCCCTTCGCCCGGTCCGCCCGGACCGGTGGGAACCGACGGGTGTCGGCGGCAGGCGTCGGAGACCGCCTTCGTCAGGGCCTCGATGATCTCGTTCATGCCGAACCCACTGCTTTCGTGACGATCCCGCGCAGGATCTCGTTGGTGCCACCACGCAGGGTGAAGCCGGGGCTGTGGAGGACTGCCTCTGCGAGCATTCGAGGCAGCGCGTGCGCCGACGCGTAGTCGGGCTCCACATCGACCATCTCGCGGACAGCATCGATCAGGCTCCCCTCGAACTGGGTCCCGAGATCCTTCACGATCGACGCGCTGACTGCGGGGTCCTCGCCGAGCTGGAGCCGACCGGCGACGGCCAGGGACATCTGCCGCAGCGCCCAGAGCCGGGCGTACAGCTCGCCCAGGCGTGCCGGTGAGACCTGGGTGCCGCTCTCGGCGATCCACCGCATGGCCTCGACGAGCAGCGGGAGCGTCGACAAGATCCGTTCCGGCCCGCTGCGTTCGTTGCCCAGCTCGCTGGTCACCTGGCTCCATCCCGCACCGGGCTTGCCCAAGACGCGTGCGTCGGGCACGAAGGTGTCCTTGAAGACGACCTCGTTGAAGTGGTGCTCTCCGGTGAGCAGTCGCACGCCCCGGACCTCGACGGTCGGGTCCGGCAGCTCGACGATGACCTGGGTGAGCCCCGCGTGGCGGTTCTCGGTGGGGGCCTCGGTGCGGATCAGAGCGATCATCGCGTCGGCGTGATGCGCACCACTCGTCCAGATCTTCGTTCCGCGGATCTGCCAGCCGCCGTCCACGCGAGTTCCCCGGGTGCGCACGGACGCCAGGTCCGAACCGGTGTCGGGCTCGCTCATGCCGATGGCGAAGAAGACCTCGCCGCGGGCGATGCGTGGCAGGAAGGCCTCACGCTGCTCCTCCGTACCGAAGTTGAGCAGCGCCTGTCCGGATTGCCGATCAGCGATCCAGTGCGCCGCGACGGGCGCACCCGCCGCCAACAGCTCCTCGGTCACGACGAACCGAGCGAGCGCACCAGCATCCGACCCGCCGTACTGGCGGGGGTAGGTCATGCCGAGCCAACCGCGCTCGCCGAGCCGGCGACTGAATGCCGGATCCCATCCGGCCAGCCACTGGTCGACATGCGGTGTCACCCGGCCGCTCTCGATCTCGTCGTGCAAAAACGCGCGCACCTCGCGGCGCAGCTCCTCGAGCTCCGCCGGCAGCTCGACGGGGTCGAGGTCGAGGAAGTTCTTGGCGGCCCGCACAGCCGAAGGGCCGCTCATGACAGCACCCAGCGACCCGTGTAGGCGGGCGGGTCGGTCTTGTCGAGGAACGCACGAAAAGCTGCGGGCGCGTCCTCGGTCGCGAAGTTGACCGCCTGCACCGTGGACTCGTTGCGGATCGCAGCCGCGAGGTCCAGACCGACGCCTTGGTTGAGCAGGCTCTTCGTCTGCTCCAGCGCGATCGGCGGAGAAGCGGCGAGCTGGCTGGCGAGGCCGTCGACGAACGCGTCGAGCTCGGCCGCGGGCTTCACCCACGTCACCAAGCCGATACGCTCCGCCTCCTCCGCGCCGATGACCTCCGCCAGGAAAGCGAGCCGCTTGGCCTGCTGAAGGCCCACGATCCGGGGTAGCAGCCACGATCCACCGAAGTCGATGGAGAGACCGCGACGGGTGAAGATCTCCGAGAAGCGAGCGCGGTCGGACGCGACGACCAGGTCGCAGGCGATCGCCATGTTGCAGCCGGCTCCGGCCGCCACGCCGTCCACCTTAGCGATGGTGGGCAGAGGAAGGTCGAACAGCGCCAGGGCCACGTCGCCGATGCGACGCAGCCGTGAGACCGGATGCTCGGCTTGTGAGCTCTTCGCGACGTCAGCACCGGCACAGAAGTCGCCGCCGGCTCCTTGGAGCACCAGGACGCGGGCGTCCGGGTCGTTGCGCAGCTGCTGGAGCAGCTCGGTCAACGTGCCCCACATGGCGCCGTCGACGGCGTTCTTGCGCTCCGGGCGGTTGAGCGTGAGTGTGGCGATCCCGTCCGAAGACGTGAGGACCACGGGTTCCTGCGGGTTCATAGGTTTCCTTCACCGACCCTCGTACTGCGGTTGCCGACGCTCGGCGAAGGCCGCGCGGGCCTCTTTGGAGTCTCGGGTGCCATGGATGACAGCAAAGTGCGACGAAATGAGGTCGAGCGAGGTCCGCAGATCGGTTCCGGCGGACTGCAGCGCAGCGCG
Organism: Nocardioides alkalitolerans DSM 16699; assembly: GCF_000426525.1. GTDB lineage: Bacteria > Actinomycetota > Actinomycetes > Propionibacteriales > Nocardioidaceae > Nocardioides > Nocardioides alkalitolerans. Next base: position 106,685 of record NZ_AUFN01000016.1, on the reverse strand, counting down.
CTTGATCATGGCGACGTTGAGGGGCGGTTGCCCGGCGAGCCGGTCGGCGAACGCCCGATAGGCGGCGACGAAGTCGGCGTCGTCGTGGACTTGGGTCGCCAGACCGATCCGCACCGCCTCGTCGGCATCGACGAAATCACCGGTCCAGAGCAGCTCCAGGGCCTTCTCCATGCCGACCAGACGCGGGAGGTAGTAACAGCCTCCGTCGCCGGGCACCAAGCCGACCGTGATGTAACCCTCGGACATCCGAGCCGACCGCGAGAGTATGCGGATGTCGCACATGAGCGCCATGTCCATGCCGGCACCCACGGCCACGCCGTTGACCGCGGCGATGATCGGCTTGTGAAGAGCTTCGACGGCGAGCGCGACTTGATGCACGCGCTCGGTCAGCATCGACTTCAGGGCCAGGGGTTCGTCGCCGACCTCCCGCAGAACTGAGAGGTCGACCCCCGAGCAGAAGGCGTCACCGGCACCGGTCAGGACGACCACACGGACATCCGGGTCGGTGCGCGCCGAGTGAAGTGCGGCCGCCCAGTCATCGATCATCTGGAGCGTGAACGCGTTCTTGACGTCGGGACGGTTCAGGAGGATGGTGCCGACGCCGTCCTGGACGGTGTATTCGAGGTCAGCCATCGGCGTCAGCGCGGTGCCATGCGCAGCGCGCCGTCGAGACGGATCGTCTCTCCGTTGAGGTAGGCGTTCTCGAGGATGTGCACGGCCAGCTGGCCGTACTCGTCCGGCGTGCCGAGACGCTGAGGGTTGGGGACGCTCGCCGCGAGACCCTCACGCACGTCGTCGCGCAGCCGCGCGAGGAGCGGGGTGTCCATGATGCCGGGGGCGATGGTGCAGACCCTGATCCCCTTGCTCGCCAGGTCGCGGGCGGCAGTGATGGTCATGCCCACGATGCCGGCCTTGGACGCGGTGTAGGGGATCTGGCCGATCTGGCCCTCGTACGCCGCGACCGAGGCCGTGAGGACGACCGCACCGCGCTCGCCGGCGACCGGCTCGTGCTTCGCCATCTCAGCAGCGCCGAGCCGCAGGGCGTTGAAGCTGCCGATCAGGTTGAGTCGGATGACGAACTCGAAGTCCTCGAGGGACCCGGGGTTGCCCTCCTTGTCCAGCAGCCGCAGCCGGCGGCCGGCACCGGCACAGTGCACGACGCCCCGGAGGGGGCCACGGGTGGCCGCGGTCGCCAGCGCGGCGGCGAAACCGACCTCGTCCGTGACGTCGCCGGGGGTGAAGAGCGCCCGCTCGCCGAGGTCGGACGCCGCGGCCTCGCCGTCCGACCCGGGCAGGTCGATCAGGGCGACCGTTGCGCCGCCGTCGATGAGCCGTCGCGCCGTCGCCAGCCCGAGACCCGAGGCACCACCCGTCACCGCGAAGACGGATCCCTCTACCTGCATGCTGTTCTCCTGTCTGTGGTCGCCGACGAACGTTGCGCCGGAGTAGTACGTCGTTGCGTGGGTGAGTTCACCGACGCGTTCGGCGGGGCCGAGTACCCCGCAGCTCAGCTCGAACCGGTCAGATCAGCTCGAGGATCGTGGCGTTGGCGAGACCACCGGCCTCACACATGGTCTGCAGGCCGTAACGAATGCCGTTGTCGCGCATGTGGTTGGCCAGCCGGGTCATCAGGATCGCGCCGGAGCCGCCCAAGGGGTGGCCGACCGAGATCGCGCCGCCCAGCGGGTTGAGCCGGTCCTCCTTGGCCCCCGTCTCCTCCAGCCACGCCAGCGGCACCGGCGCGAACGCCTCGTTGACCTCGAACGCGCCGATGTCGTCGATGGAGAGGCCGGCCTTCTTCAGCGCCAGCTCGGTGGCGCGGATCGGGGCGGTCAGCATGATGACCGGATCGTCGCCGGCCACCACGGAGGTGTGGATCCGAGCGATGGGGGTCAGGCCGCGCGACCGGGCGAGGTCGGAGGTCGTCAGCAGCAGCGCGCCGGCGCCGTCGGAGATCTGGGAGGCGTTGCCGGCGGAGACGACCCCGTTCTCCTTGAACGGGGTGGGGAGCGTTGCCAGCTTCTCGGGCGTGCCGCCGCGACGGATGCCCTCGTCGCTGTCCAGCCCGGCGAGCGGCACGAGCTGCGAGTCGAAGGCACCACCGTCGACGGCCTTCGCGGACAGCTCGTGCGAGCGCAGGGCGTACTCGTCGAGGCGGGTGCGGGAGAGACCCCAACGCTCCGCGATCATCTCAGCGCCGACGCCCTGGTTGAAGCCGTTGACCCCGTAGTGCTCGAGGACCGACTCGGGGACCGGCTGGGCACCCTGGGCCGAGCTGCCCATCGGCACGCGGGTCATCGACTCGACCCCACCGGCGACGGCGAAGTCGTAGTGACCGGCGATGACACCTGCGGCGGCGAAGCTGACGGCCTGCTGGCTCGAGCCGCAGGCGCGGTTGACCGAAGTAGCCGGAACGCTCTCGGGCCAGCCCGCGGCGAGCACGGCGTTCCGGCCGATGTTCCCGGCCTGCTCCGAGACCTGGCTGACGCACCCCCACACCACGTCGTCGATGCCGACGGGGTCGAAGCCGGTCCGCTCCTGGAGGGCTTCCAGGACGGCGGCCGAGAGCACAGCCGGGTGGACGTCGGCGTAGGCGCCATTGCGCTTGCCGATGGGGGTGCGAACCGCATCGACGATGACTGCGTCTCTCATGAACATCTCCTGCCACACATTGTTGTTTGTTGGCTAACAAGTCCTGATGAGACCACGATCGCACGTCCGGCGCAAGGGCCGTAGGCGTGGGTCTGGTCGGGACCTACTGCTTGGCGGTCTCGCCGCCGTCGATCACGTAGACCGCACCGGTGACGAACCGGGACGCAGGCGAGGAGAGGTAGCAGACCAGCGGTCCGATCTCGTCCGCCTCCGCCATCCGACGGGCGGGGATCTTCCGAACACGCTTGGCGAGGACGTCCGGGTTGCCGGTCACGTAGGCCTGCGCCTCGGTCGCGAACGCACCTGGGGCGATGGCGTTGACCTGGATGTCATGACGAGCCCACTCAGCGGCCAGCGCCTTGGTGAGCTGGATCGCCGCACCCTTCGAGGCGGAATAGGCGACGAGCTGCGCCTTGCCCAAGATGCCCGTCGTCGAGACGACATTGACGATCCGTCCTCCCGAGCCCGTCGCCACGAAGTGCCGGCCGGCGGCTTGCGACAGAACAGCGATCGACGCCACGTTCACCTCCATCGCCTCATCCAAGACCGCCATGTCCATCTCGAGGAAGTCAGCGGCCGGTGCGATCCCGGCGTTGTTGATGACGACATCGAGCCGGCCGAGCCGCTCGACCGCCACCTGGGCCAGTCCGGCCACCGCCGCGCGGTCCCGCATGTCGCACACGTACGACTGGATGCTTCCGGCGAAGCTCTCGCCGGCCAGGTCCTCCAGGCTGCTGGCGGTGCGGGCCACCGCCAGGACGTGCGCACCCTCGGAGGCGAGGGCTCGGGCCGCGGAGCGACCCAGGCCCTTGCTCGCCCCGGTCACGATCACTCCGAGGCCCTCGAGGCTCAAGTCCATGGTCGCGCTCCTTCGTTGGTGGTGGTCAGCGGCCCGTCCAGACGGGCGATCGCTTTTCGGTGAATGCCCGAGCGCCCTCGACCGCGTCGACCGAGGACCGCACGGGGTCGCACAGGTCGGACTGGCGGCTGAAGGCCTCCTCGGCGGTCCAGCTCGGGCTGTCCTGCAGGATCTGCTTCGTGGTCGCCACGGCCAGCGGTCCACAGACGGCGATCTCGGCGGCGAGCGCCTTCGCTGCCTGGAGCGCGGTGCCGGGCTCCACCACCTGGTTGATCAGGCCCAGGTTCGCAGCGTCGGCTGCAGAGATCTGCTTGCCGGTGAGCGCCAGCTCCATCGCCAGGTGGTAGGGCAGCCGACCGGGGAGCCTCAGCAGGCCGCCGCCAGCGGCGACGAGCCCGCGCTTGACCTCGGGCAACGCGAAGAAGGCGTTCTCGGCAGCCACGATCAGGTCGCACGCCAGCACGATCTCGAAGCCGCCCGCCACAGCCGGGCCATCGACCGCGGCGATGAGGGGCGTGCGCGGAGGAGCCTCGACGAGGCCCGCGAAGCCGCGCCCGGGCGTGACCGGCCGCTCGCCGCGGAGGAAGGCCTTGAGGTCCATGCCCGCGCTGAACGTGGGGCCGTTCGCCGCAATGATGCCGACCACCAGGTCGTCGCGCTCGTCGAGCTCGGTCACCGCAGCGTCGATGGCCGTGGCGAGCGCCAGGTTCACGGCGTTGCGTGCGGCGGGGCGGTTGAGGGTCATCGTGCGGATCCCATCCTCATCTGAGATGAGCAGCGGGGTGTCCGTGGAGTCCGTGGAGTTCATCGTTGTTCCTGATCGTGGAAGTGTCGTGGACAGGAGCCGAACCGGGTCACGAACCGGTCGGCATGTCGAGCCGGAGGAGGCGCACCAAGTTGTCGCCGAGGATTCCGGCTTCCTCGTCGGGCTCGAGACCGAGGGCGCGAATGGCAGCGATCTCGCTGGCCGGGTCCGTCATCGGCCAGTCCGAGCCGTACACGACGCGGTCGGCTCCGTGTCGGCGGATGATGCTCCGAACGCGGTCGGGTTCGAGGACGCCCATGCTCGGCGGCCAGGAGGTCTCGAGGTGGACGTTGATGCCGACCGACCACTTCTCGGCCTCGTCGAGCACCTCGTAGCCGCCATAGTGGGCGGCGATCAGGCGCAGGTCAGGGATGGCGTGCATCATCGCGTTGAGGCTTCGGGGCGCGCCCCGTTCGTTCTGTTGCGCCTCGCCGCCGGAACCGACGTGGGCGAGCACGGGAATGTCGTGCTCGGCAAGCGCGGTGAGGATCTCGCGGGTGCGCTCGTCGGCGAAGGCGACGGACTGGAACAGCGTGTGGAGCTTGACCCCCACCACTCCGTTCTCGTGCAGCGCGGCCAGGTTCTGGTCGACGGTCAGGTCGGGGTGCACGGTGCCGAACGGCACGAAGCGGGACCGGTCGACGCGCCCGATGAACTCGTTCGTGCGGGCGACGGTCTTGCCGGTGTTGGCGACCGCGAGCGTCAGGGCCATGTCGATGCCAGCGGCGTCCATGGTGCGCCGGAGGCCGTCGAGAGTGCCGTCGTGGACGGAGTCGAGTCCGACGGGTCTCTGGGCGAGCACCTGCCGGGCGATGGCGTCAGGCCAGACGTGGCAGTGGGCGTCGACGATCACGCGCGGTACTCCTTCAACAGCTGCTTCGAGAGCGAGTCGAGAAGAACCTCGGTGGCGCCCTCGTAGACACGCATAGGTCGGGCGGCGCGGTAGAGGCGCTCGATACGCGAGCCGCGGACCAACCCGAAACGACCCATGACCTGCACGCTGCGATCGACCACGCGCCCGGCCATCTCGGTCGCCGCGAGCTTGGCCATCGACGACAGGTGCAGGCTTCCCAGCGGATCCTTGGAGGCCGCCTCAGCGACTTGGTAGGTGAAGCTGCGGGCCATCTCGATCTCGGTCCACGACAGCGCCAGCTGCTGCGGCACGGGGCCCAGCCGCGACAGTGTCGTGCCGAACAGCTCACGGCCGTCCGCGTGCCTGATCGCGTCGTCGAGGGCGGCCTGCGCCGTGCCGAGGGCCGCGCCGGCCACCGAGACTCGGAATGTTGCCAGCGTGGCCAGGACCAGTGAGAAGCCCTTGCCAGGGACCCCGATCCGGTGGGACGCGGGGACTCGGACCTCATCGAAGGTGATGTCGCCAAGCACGTGCGGCGCGATGATCTGGTACGGGCGGGTCGTGGTCACGCCGGGGGTCTCAGCGGGCACGAGCACGAGGGAGTAGCCCTCGGAGCCGCCGTCCTGCTCCTTGCCCAGCACGCAGTAGAAGCTGGCGTCACCACCGTTCGTGATGAAGCTCTTCACGCCGTTGACGACGACTTCGTCGCCGTCGGTCACGACCGTGGTGGCCAGCGCCTTGAGGTCCGAGCCGACGTCGGGCTCGGTCAGCGCCAAGGCAGCGATCGCCTCGACCGAGGCGACCTGCGGGAGCCATCGCTGCTTCAGCTCTTCGGTGCCACCCACCGAGATGGCGTAGCTGCCGATGCCCTGCATCGCGAACATGGAGTCGAGGTGGCTGGACGACGCCGCCAGCTGCTCGCGGATGACGGTCACCGCCAGGGAATCCGGAGCGGGGAGCAGTCCGCCGTACTCCGCCGGGACCTGGACGGTAGCCAGGCCACTCGCCTGCAGCAGGCGACGGACGTCAGGATCGGTGGTGTCGCTCTCGTCGGCACGATCCGCGAGGGGATCGCACAGGTCGGCCAGCTTGCGGGCTCGCTCCTGCAGGTCGAGGTGCGCGTCGCTCAGCGCCGGGAACCGCGGCCTCACAGGCGCACCGCCACGAACTTGGTCTGGGTGTAGTGCTTCAAGGCCTCCATGCCCTTCTCGCGGCCGTAGCCGCTGTTCTTGACGCCCCCGAACGGACCTTCCACCAGGCCGGTGAGCCAGTCGTTGACGTAGACCTGCCCTGCCTCCAGCTGCGCCGCCACGCGGTGCGCGCGAGCGACGTCGCCGGTCCAGATGCCGGCGGCCAGGCCGAACTCGGAGTCGTTGGCGATGGCCACCGCCTCGTCCTCGGTGTCGAAGCGCAGCACCGCCAACACTGGTCCGAAGACCTCTTCACGGGCGATCGACATCGTGTTGACGACATCGGTGTAGACCGTGGGCTCGATGAGCCAGCCGTCCCCCACGGACGCGCCGCCCGCAGCGAGAGTGGCGCCGTCGTTGCGGGCGACCTCGAAATAAGACTGCACCTTCGTGAACTGGTCCTCAGTGGTCATCTGCCCGTAGGACTCACCAGGGCGGACCCGACCGACCTGATCGAGCAGCAGGGCGACGAACTCCTCGTGGATCTCGTTCGCGACGAGCAGTCGAGTACCCGCGCTGCACACCTGACCGGCATTCGCGGTGAAGGCGCGCACCGCACCGGCGGCCGCTGCCTCGAGATCGGCGTCGGCAAAGACGATGTTGGCGGACTTGCCGCCGAGCTCGAGCGTCAGGGGCAGCACCCGTTCGGCCGCGACCTTGCCGATCTCGCGTCCGGCGCGCAGCGAGCCGGTGAAGGCGAGCTTGCGCACATCGGGATGCTCGACGAGCGGTTGCCCGACGGCCAAGCCGGTTCCGGTGACGACGTTGAGGACGCCGGAAGGCAGACCGGCGCTCGAGGCGATGCGCGCCAGCTCGAGGGTGGTCGTCGAGGTGAACTCCGACGGCTTGACCACGACCGTGTTCCCGGCGAGGAGCGCTGGGGCGATCGCGCGCGCCGCTTGGTTGAGCGGCGCGTTCCACGGCGTGATGACGCCGATGACCCCGTAGGGCTCGTAGGTCGTGTAACCGTGCAGGCCGGGACCGAGGTCGATGACCTCGCCGGCCGGCAGGTTGGCCAGACCGGCGTAGAAGTCGAAGTAGTTGGCGGCGGCCTCGATCTCGCGTAGTGACTGGGGCCCGGGCTTGCCGGCCTCGGCTCCCTCGAGCTCGGCGAGCATGTGCTTCTCAGCGCGGAGGGCGTCGGCGATCGCGGTCAGCAGCCGGCCACGCGCGCCCGGCTTGCGCTCGCGCCAGCCCCGGAATGCCGCAGCGGCGGCGGCGACGGCGGAGTCGGTGTCCTCACGGGTTCCGGAAGCGATCTGCGCCACGGTTTCCCCTGTCCACGGGGAGGTCGAGGCGATCTGCTCGACCGCCGTCGTGGACACCTCGGCGCCGTCGATCCAGTGGCCGTAGCTCTTCACTGTGCGCTCCTGCCCATCGACGTCACGTCACATGTCCGATACATGCCGCCAGCATGCCGTACATATTTCTTTTGTCAACCAACAAGTTTCCTCTTCCATCTCATCGCGCCCTCCGTAAGACTGGTCCCTCACCCCGTCGTCGACGCCGTCACCGTCCGACGAGTGCGGGTGCTGACGGCGACCCCCCTTCGGTGCAGGCGCGCCGTCAGCTCGCGAACGATCAGCAGAGGATGAGTTTGTGAACTTCGACGACACCCCCGAGCAGGCTCGGCTGCGCGCCGAGGTGCGCCAGTTCCTGGCGGCGCACCATGACGAGCTGGCTCACGGCGATGGCGCCTACCTCGAGGAGCCGGGGCACGAACGGGTCGACGAGCTGCGTCGCACCCAGGCCGTGCTCTTCGATGCGGGTTACATGGGTCTCACCTGGCCCGAGGAGTACGGCGGCGGTGGTGGCACCAACGCCCAGCAGGCGGTGATCAACGAGGAGCTGCACCGCGCGCGGGTCGCCGGACCGGTCGGTCACGTCGGTCTCGGAATGTGCGGCCCCACGATTCTGCGTCACGGCAGCGAAGACCAGAAGCAGCGCTACATCCGGCGCCTCCTGCGTGCCGACGACATGTGGTGCCAGCTGTTCAGCGAACCCGGTGGCGGCAGCGACCTGGCCGCGCTGCGGACCAAAGCCACCCGTCACGACGACGGCTGGCACGTCCAGGGTCAGAAGGTCTGGACGACGCTGGCCCAGCATTGCCGATTCGGGATCCTCCTTGCGCGCACCAACCCCGAGGCAGCACGCCACCGTGGGCTCACGATGTTCGTCATCGACATGGAAGCCCCCGGCGTCACCGTACGACCGCTGCGCCAGATGAACGGTCACCACAGCTTCAACGAGGTGTTCCTCGACGATGTCGTCATCGCGGACTCCGAGCGCCTCGGCGACGTGGACGACGGCTGGAGAGTTGCCCTGACCACCCTGATGAACGAGCGGATGGCTGTGGGCGGCGGTGGCGGTGAACTCGGGGTGCGCAGCGATGTCCTGGTGTCGCACGCCAACCGCTTGCTGCCTCGCCTCAGCGAGGAGCGCCGAGTGCTGGCCGTCGAGGCGCTGGGACGCGTCCTGGTCGAGTCCCTGGCGGCGCGTTACTCCGGTTACCGCCTCCAGACGACCCTTGAGAAGGGCGAGCATCCCGGCCCGGAGTCCAGCGCCGGCAAGCTGACGGCCGTTCGCGTGGCGCATGCCACGGCCGACCTCGGCCTACGCCTGCTGGGCGAGGATGCGGTGCTGGCGCGCTCACGCGACGGCGACTGGCGGTGGGCTTCCGCCGCGGCGTCCACCCCGGGCATCGCCTTGGCCGGCGGGACGGACGAGATCTTGCGCAACATCGTCGGCGAACGAGTCCTCGGTCTGCCGCCGGATCGTCCGCGAACGCCGGCTGCAGCAACCGCCACCCCGATCGCCGAGAGCAGGTAAGAGCATGGACTTCGACATCGATGACGAGCAGCGGAACTTCGCTCAGCATGCACGGGACTTCTTCTCCGAGCAGGCAGGACCAGAGCACGCTCGCACCCTCCTGGCAGCGCCTGGGGAAGCCGCACCGGGCCGACGGGTCCTTGCCGAGCTCGGATTCTCGTCGCTGACGATCCCAGAGGATTTCGGCGGAGTGGGAGCCGAGCTGCTGAACATGGCGCTCGTTGCCGAGCAGGCGGGGCGGCAGCTCGCGGGTCCGTCGCTGACCACTGCAGCACGGGTTGCCGTGCTGCTGGCGGACGACGCCGACCGGTTGGCGGCATTCAGCGAGGGTCGGCTGTCGCTGGCTGTGCTCGACGGCCCGCCGAGCGGATCGCGGCCGTCGATGGACGTCGTCGGAGCGACGCACTTCCTCGCGCTCGACGGTGATGACCTGGTCATCGGGGAGGGCCGCGTGACGCTGGGGGAGCCCATCGACGCCACACGCGGCCTCGGATATGTCGAGCTGACCTCGTCCGAGGTCGTAGCCCAGGACGCGCAGGCACGGTGGGCCCGGGCTCGTCAGGTCGCATGCGTGATCCTGGCGGCCGAGGGTCTCGGCGCTGCGGACCGTGCGGTCGAGATCGGCCTGGAGTACGCGAAGACCCGCGAGACGTTCGGTCGTCAGATCGGCGCCTACCAGGCGGTCAAGCACCGGCTGGTCGACGACTGGGTGGCCGTCAACCAGCTCCGTTCGCTCGTGTGGTGGGCCGCGTGGGCGGCAGACCACGCCCCCGATCAGCTCCCGATCGCGGCATCGGCCGCGAAGGCCTACTGTGCGGGCACCTTCGAGACCGCGTGCGAGACACTGATCCACGTGCTGGGTGGCATCGGGTTCACCTGGGAGCACGACGCCCATCTCTACTGGCGTCGCGCCAAGGTCGACCGACTTCTGCTGGGCGACGAGAGCGAGCACCTCGCAGCGGTGGCGACGTGCACCTTGCATGCCGCCGACGCCGCAGCGACAGGTGAGCTGCAGCCGATCTGACGCATCGTCACGCATGAGTGAAGAGCCGCCGACCCGGGACTCCCGGGTCGGCGGCTCTCTTGTCGAGACTCGTCGGCGTGTCAGACCACCGTGTGGTCCTGCTCGCCGAGGTAGGCCGCGTGCAGCTGGTCTCCATCGACCCCAGCGGCTGGGGAGTCGATGACGACCCGGCCTTGCTGGAGCGCGATGACGTGATCAGCGACCGTCATGGCCTGGCCGACGAGTTGCTCGACCAGGACGACCGCCATCCCCTCACTCGACAGCGTCGAGATCGTGCCAAGGAGCTCCGCGACGATGATGGGTGCCAGCCCCGCCGACGGTTCATCGAGCAGCAGAACCTTGGGCTGCGACACCAGCGCCTGGGCAATGGCCAGCATCTGCTGTTGACCTCCCGACAGAGATCCCGCCCTGGCCGCCCTGCGGTCGGCCAGCACGGGGAATCGGTCGTACGCCCCGTCCAGGCCGGCGGCGCGCTCGCGTCGCCCCATCCGGTAGCCGCCGAGGCGCAGATTCTCCTCGACCGTGCGCTGGTGGAAGACTCGCTTGCCTTCCTGCACGAGGCTGATGCCGGCGACGAATCGCCGGTTCGCCGAGGCCGCGACCAGGTCGCGGCCAGCGAGGACAACGCTGCCCGACCGTGCCGGGATGAGCCCGGCGATCGCCGACATCAGCGTTGTCTTTCCAGCACCGTTGGCACCGAAGATCGCAGTGACCCGTCCGCTCCACGCTCGGATGCCGACGTCCTGCAGCACCCCGATGTCGCCGTAGCCGACGCTGAGGCCGGAGACGGTCAGGATCTCGTCAGCCATCATGCCTGTCCTTTCGCGAGGCCCGGGGCGACGGCGTCACCCAGGTAGCTGCGTGCGACCGCTTCGTTTTGCCGGATGTGCGCCGCGTCGCCGTGAGCGATGAGGTCTCCGCGCTCCAGGACGTAGATCGAGTCGGCAAGATCGGTGACCAGACGGAAGTTGTGCTCGACCAGGATGACGGTGCCGCCTGCGTCGCGCACCGCGCGCAGGAGTGCACCGAGGCGCTCCAGGTCCTCAAGGTCGAGTCCGGAGGCCACTTCGTCGAGCAACAAAACCGATGCGCCGGTGGCAAGGGCTCGCGCCACCTCCAGCATCCGCCGGTCTCCCAGGGACAGACCGCGCGCTAAGGAGCGCGACTGGTCCGCCAGGCCGGTCGCACGCAACCAGACGGCACCTTGCTCCGCATCGCGAGCGGCCACCTTCCGATACCGGGGCGCACGGACCATGGACGACGGCATACTGACGTAGTCGGCGATGTACCGGCCCACCGCGACTGCTTCGGCGGTGGTCATGGACGCGGGGACAATGGGTGTCTGGAACGTCCGCGCGACACCTCTACGCGCAGTCCGCACCGCATGCCCCAGCGGGAGTGCCCGTCCATCCAGCCTGACAGCACCGGAGTCCGCTGCGTAGAACCCCGAGATGATGTTCAGCAAGGTGGTCTTGCCGGATCCGTTCGCTCCGATGAGAGCTGTGATCTCTCCGGGCCGCGCCTCGAGCGAGACGCCGTTCAGTGCCCGGTTGCCGCCGAAGGACTTGGAGACCTCCTCCACGACCACGGTCCGTGGGGGCAGAGCCGGGAGTTCGTTCGGGGTGCCCGCTGCGGCCGGTCCACGTTGCGGCTCGGCAGCGCCCCAGTTGCGGACGCGCAGCTTGAGTCCGTCCATCCGGATCTTCAGCTTGTCGTTGGTGAGGAGGATCCCGCCGCCGACGAGGAAGGCACCGAAGACGATCTCCGAGTACTCGTCGAACACCCCGAACCTCGCGGGGAGCACTGTCAAGATCGCTGCCCCCACCACCGCGCCGTACACGGTCTCCGCTCCCCCGAGCACCGCGGCGGCGATGATCAGGATCGCGGCAGCGAAGTCGAAGTAGTCGGGGGCGACGAACCGGTCGACGAACACAAACAGGCTGCCGGCGATGCCAGCAGGCACCGCTCCGAGGACGTAGGAAGTGATCTTGATACGTCGGACGTCGATCCCGAGGCTGGCGGCCAGGACGGGACTCTCGCGCATCACCCGCAACGCCGATCCGTGGCGCGAGGTCACCAGGTTGCGCATGACGAGCAGCCACAGGACGAGAACCACCATGACGAGCGCGTAGAACTGGTTGTCGTCCAGCTCGCGACCTAGGAAGACCGGGGCAGGAATGCCGATGAGGCCGATGCCTCCGCCGGTCTGGTCGGGAAACAGCTTCACGACCTGCGGGATCATGATGATGAGGAAGAACGACGCCATCGCGACCCCCCAGCCGCTGATGCGCAGAGCGGGCAACGACGTCACGAGGCCGAGTGCGGCGGACGCGACCGCCGAGGCCAGGAGCGCCACCGCGAGGTCGTGGCCCTCGATCACCAGGTAGCCGGTGACGTAGGCGCCGAGGGCATACATGGCGAGCTGCCCGATGGCCAGTTCACCGCCGTAGCCCCAGGCCAGGTTCAGCCCGCTGACGGTGAGGGCGAGGATCGCGACCAGCATGAGCTGGCGGAGGTCGCCCGCGCCGACGCCGAGCCAGGGCGCGACGATGGCGAGGACGCCGAGGAAGAGCGGCAGGACCCACAGGCGTTCGCCGTTGAGTCCCAGCCGGCGAAGGATGTTCATACCGTCCTCTCGTGAGTCTGCCCGAAGATGCCCTGTGGTCGCACCATCAGGACGACCAGGAGCAGTGCGAACAACATGAAGGTGGAGTACTCGCTGCCCAGGTAGCGCACGGTTCCTGCCTCGATCGATCCGATGGCCAGTCCACCCACGAGGAGGCCCGGGAAGGAGCCCATCCCGCCGACGATCAGCACCAGGAACGACTTCAGGATCACGACGGCAGCCACGGTGGACACGGCGAGCGTCTGGGTCCCGATGATGGGACCGGCGGCGCCACCGATGGCGCCAGCAGCTGCCATCGCCAGGATGGACAAGTAGCGGACGTTGACGCCGCGGAGGGTCGCGGCGTCCCGGTCCTCGGACAGCGCCAACGCGGCCAGCCCCGTCATCGTGAGACGCGACCAGGCCCACAGGCCCAGGCAGGTGGCGATCGCGACGCCGATGATGACCAACCCGTCGACGGTCACTCGCCCGCCGGCGATCGAGACCACGTCGTCCGAGACGAACGGGGCCACGGGTCGGACTTCGGTTCCCCAGATGACGACGACCAGGCCGGTGAGGATCGTGGAGGCACCGACCGTTGTCACGAGCTCCCCGTGCAGTCCCTTGCCAGCCACGGGTCGGATCGCGACGAACTCGGTGACGACGCCGATGACCGCACCCACCGCGGCGGCGACAAGGATGACGATCAGGGTGGAGTGGCCGCGTTCCACACCGAACTCGTACGCGATGAACGCGCCCACCATGACGACGGCAGCCTGTGCGAAGTTGAAGGCACCAGTGGCGATCCGGACGAGATTGATGCCTGAGCCGACGAGGATGTAGATCGACCCGAGCACGAGACCCGTCAGGAGTGCGGTTGCCACCGCCTCACTCCGCGATCTGGAACTGACCAGCCACGAGCGGCGCTACCGGGATGATTGTGAAGCGCCCCTCCCCCGAGGCCAGGTGGTCGGTCTCGCTCCATCCCGGATCGTCGGAGAGGGACAGCTCGTAGGTGTCCCCCTCGCCGGCCTCCATGGCTGCGCGAACTTCCGTCACGTCCGTCGAGCCCACGGACTCGACGGCGTTGGCGTAGGCCAGGATCGGGTCGTAGCCGAGCGCGTAGAGGTACAAGGCGGTCTCGGGCGTCTCACCGGCAGCGTCGAGCGACGCCAGCAGGTTCGTCACGCCGGGACTGTCAGCAGTGCTGGCATTGACGTTGTAGGACATCAGCTCGACCCCGGACTTCTCAGCGTCGTTCAGGGTCTCGTCGAGCGACCGGATCGTGGTCGAGACATCGCCGATGAACGGCACGTCCTCCATCCCGACCTTGATGCGGCTCTTGAGTACCGGCTCCGCCTGGTACGTCGAGTTGAAGATGACGACATCCGGGTCACTCTCCGCCAAGCGCGCCAGCGGACCGTCGACCTCTACCGCCTCGGCCTCGTAGGACTCGGTGGCGACATCCAACCCAGCATCTTCGAATGCGTCCTCGTAGAGCGACATCGCTGCCTCGCCGGCAGGGTCGTCACCTGCGATGATCCCGATGTTCTGGTAACCCTCGTCGACGACCGTCGTTGCGAGGTACTCCGCCGCGGACTGCAGCCGTACCCCGGCACTGAAGGCGTACGGGAACAGCGACGCATCACCGAGCTCGGGCGCTGAGCCGTTGTTGAGCGCCATGATCTCCTCGCGCGTCGTGAGGCTCTGGAGAGCAAGGCTCTCCGAGCTCGCCGTGCCTGCCCAGACCAGGTCCGGGGCGCTGTCGCGGATGCGGTCCTGGAGGAGGGACACGGCCTTGGTCGGGTCGCTCTCGTTGTTGTCGGTCTCCAGCCTCACCTCGCGGCCGAGCAGCCCGCCGTTCTCGTTGATCTCCGCGATCGCAGCCTCGATGCCCGCCTCGATGGACGGAGCAAAGCCCGAATCGCCACCGGAGAGGCCGACACTGGCGTAGACGACGAACGCACCGTCGTCACCGGCATCGTCTCCCGACTCAGCGCATGCGCTGGTCAGCATCGCAGTGGCCAGCAGACCGGACGCGATTGCCAGTCGGCGTTGCCGACTCGATCGACGGTTCCCGTTCATTCTCAACGCTCTCTCGTTTCTGAAGGATGGCGCACACGGCTTAGTGACCGAGGCCACATGTTTATTAGGTGACCAGCCAACTAACCTTTTGTCAAGGAAGCCTCTCGCTCTCCCCGAATCGGCGCGCGAAGAAAATTTGTTCGTTGACAAACATCAAATTTGATCCATCATGGTGGCCATGACTTCAGCTGGCCAGGGACCGTCTGTCACTGCCGATCGAGGGCCACGCACCGCGACCCTCACCCCCGGTAGCGACGCCGACGGCATCCCGGACCTCGACTCGTTCCCCCTCATGGGGAAGGGCAACAAGTACGAGGACTTCGCGGTCGGTCAGGCGATGGACCACCACTGGGGACGCACGCTCGGCCAGTCCGACAACCTCGCCTTTTCGACGGCCACATGCGCATGGCTGCCACTGCACCTGAACGGCGAGTACGCCCGGTCGCAGGGGCACCCTGAAGAGGTGCTCAACCCGATGCTCGTGCTGTGCACGGCCGTCGGACTCTCGGTCGAGGACCTGAGCGAGAGCGGCGGGCCGTTCCTGGGGATCGACGACTGCAAGTTCCTGCGTCCGGTCTACGCAGGAGACACCATCTCTGCCTCGTCACGCGTCGTTGACATGCGGACATCCGCCTCCAGGCCCGGCGTCGGCATCGTCACGTGGCACACCGCCGCCCACAACCAGCGTCGAGAGCTGGTCCTCGAGTTCGTTCGCACGAATCTCGTCGCCAAGCGCGGCGATCAGTCCTGAATCTTCAAAGCAAAGGAACACCCATGCCTACCAACCGCCTCCGCAGGAGCGAGCTGTCGACCCCTGGCATCAGTCCCAAGATGATCGCGAAGGCCGCAGCCAGCGAGGCGGATCTCGTCTTCCTCGACCTCGAGGACTCCGTGGTCGCCAACGAGAAGGTGCCGGCACGCGCGAACATCATCGAGGGTCTGAACACGCTCGATTGGGGCAAGAAGACCCGCGCGGTCCGCATCAACCCGGTCAGCACTCAGTGGTGTCACGGAGACGTGATCGACATCGTCACCGCGGCGGGGGAGAACCTCGACGTCATCATCATTCCCAAGGTGTTCGCGCCCCGCGACGTGTGGTTCGTCGATGACCTGCTCACCCAGCTGGAGACGCAGCTGGGCCTGGAGGTCGGCCGGATCGGGTTGGAGGTGCTCATCGAGGAGACGCAGGCTCTGGCGTGCGTCGAGGACATCGCGTCCTCCTCGTCGCGGCTGGAGGCACTCATCCTGGGCGTCGGCGATCTGTCAGCCAGTCAGGGCATTCGTCTCGGACACATCGGCGCCGCATCCGAAGGCGATAACGGTTACCCTGGCGACGTGTGGCACTACGCCCGCAACCGCGTCACCGTCGCGGCCCGTGCCAACGGCCTGGACGCGGTCGACGGCCCGTTCGGTGGCATCGCGAACCCCAAGGGCTACGAGCGTGAGGCCAACTGGGCGGCGACACTCGGTGCCGTGGGCAAGTGGGCCATCCACCCCAGCCAGATCGCCATCGCGAACGAGGTCTTCGCCCCGACCCCCGGCGAGATCGAACGCGCGGCCGCAGCGGTGGAGGCCGTCAAGGAAGCCGAGGCTGCCGGGCTCGGCGCGGCCGCGTTCCAGGGCATGATGATCGACGCGGCGACCGCTCGGATCTTCGAGGCGGTACTGGACCGCGCTCGCCTCTGTGGGGTTTCGTGAGTTCCCAGGCGCCTGGCGGCTCCGCGACCGGACCCCTCAAAGGCGTCCGGATCCTCGACCTAACGGCAATGCTTGCCGGCCCCTTCACGACCATGCTGCTGTCCGACATGGGCGCAGACGTCGTGAAGGTCGAGCCGGCGACCGGAGATCGCACGAGAGGTCTCGGCCCTTACCGTGCTGGCGACGACCGTGACCAGGCTCTCGGCGGCTACTTCCAATCGGTCAATCGCGGGAAGCGCAGCATCGTCCTCGACCTGAAGAGCGACGACGGCGCAGCCGCGTTCCTGGCGCTGGTCGAGGTTGCCGACGTCGTGGTCGAGAACTTCTCTGCCGGAGTGATGGACCGCCTGGGGCTGTCCTACGAGCGGCTGGCGGAGGTCAATCCGCGCATCGTTTACGCCGCTCTACGCGGGTTCGGCGACTCCCGGTCGGGGACGAGCCCCTACGAGGCGTGGCCCGCCTTCGACGTCGTCGCCCAAGCGATGGGAGGGTTCGCCGGCATCACCGGCGAGCTCGGCGGGGCTCCCCTGAAGTCTGGCCCCGGCATCGGGGACATCTTCCCGGGAACGCTGCTCGCGCTGGGGGTCGCGGCAGCGGTTCGCCACGCGGAGCGGACGGGCGAGGGACAGTTCGTCGACGTCGCCATGTACGACGCCGTCCTCGCGATGTGCGAACGAATCGTCTACCAGCACTCCTACCTGGACATCGTGCCCCGGCCCATGGGCAACGGCCACCCGCTGCTCGCGCCTTTCGACATCATGCCGACGTCGGATGGCTGGATGGCCGTGGCGGCCCCGAGCAACAACCACTGGCGCATCCTCGTGGAGACGATGGGACGTCCGGACCTCGCCGAGGATCCGCGATTCGTGGACAACGCAGCCCGTGTCACTCACAACGACGAGGTGCAGAAGCTCGTGGGAGCGTGGCTGCTGAGCCAGACCAACGACTCCGTGGTGACGGCACTCGGCGGCCGGGTTCCGATCGGGCCGGTAAACACTGCGGCTGACATCTTCGACGACCCCCATGTCCGAGTACGAGAGATGCTCGTCGAGGTCGAGGAGCCAGGCTCGGACCTACCCGTGACCATCGCTGGCTCACCCATCAAGTTCAGCACGACGCCCTCCCGGGTAGCTCGGCGCGGACCCAAGCTCGGCGAGGACAACCCCGCCTCCATCCTGGCGGAGTGGGCAACTGCCTCCTCGTGTTCCCAGCCAGGTTCCAACGACAACGAGCGGTGAAGATGACGACGACCGTGAGCCACGACTCCGTCCTTGGCCCCTGGGGATGGTTCGAGGACTACTACCCGGGCCAGCAGATGCGCCACGCGCGGGCAGCGACCGTCGGCGAGGTGGAGGGCAGCGGTCCTGCGAAGCAGGTCATGAACACTGCCCAGGCCCACTTCAACGATCACATCATGAAGGGCTCCCCGCTAGGCGATGACCGCCTCGTCTTCGGTCTGGCCACGGCGTCCTTGGTCTACGGGCTGGCATCCCAGGACACCGCGGAGCACGCCGTGGCCGAGCTCGGGTGGTCGTACTTGCGCTTCCGCGCCCCCGTTCACCACGGCGACACGATCGAAGCGTTCACCCAGGTCGTAGCGGTCGAGCCGTCCGGCGACGAGCAGTCCGGACGGGTGACCTTCCGACACTGGGGCCGCCGCCAGGACGGGACCGTGGTGTTCGAGGGTGAGCGTTCGACCTTGATGCGACGGCGTCCGTTGTGAGCCACCTGGTGAGCTCGATGGCGGCCCTGCGTGCCACTCGATGCCGCGGAGGAGCGGCCCCGTGACCGACGAACCCACTCTGACCAGCCAGGCCATCGCCCGCGCCCGCAGCATCGACCACCGCAGCGACGATGTCGTCCAAGGCGCACTTCACTGCCTGCTCGACACCCTGGGAGTGGCGATCGCGGGCGCGCACGAGCCCGTCACCAGTCTCGTGCGCGCCGAGGTGCTGGAGGAAGGCGGGACGCCACGCGCGACGTTGTGGGGCACCGGGGAGGCGGTGACTCGAGCCCAGGCTGCACTGGTGAACGGCACCGCCGCCCACGCGCTTGACTTCGATGACGTCAGCGCCCTCATGGAGGGCCACCCCTCGGCGCCGGTCCTGCCAGCACTGCTTGCCCTCGCCGAGGGCGAGGCCGTGACAGGCGACGACCTGATCGCTGCTTTCGTCACCGGGTTCGAGACCCAGGCGCTGGTCGGCCGGCTGATGTCGCCGTCGCACTACGCCACGGGTTTCCACACGACGGCAACTGTGGGCGCGTTCGGCGCGGCCGCCGCAGGCGCCCGCCTCTTGGGCCTCTCCGACGAGGCCTGGCTCGACACCTTCGGGATCGTCGGGTCACGAGCGTCGGGTCTCAAGTCGATGTTCGGCACCATGTCCAAGCCGTTGCAGGTCGGCGCAGCCGCAGAGAGCGGTATGCGTGCGGTGCTCCTCGCGCGACGCGGGGTGACCGCCGATCGCGATGTCCTGGCCTCACCACAAGGTTTCAGGGCCACCCAGTCCGATGCTCTGGGTGTCACTCCAGAGTGGGCGTGGTCGGCCCCAGCCGTCACCAAGGTGCTCTTCAAGCACCACGCCGCCTGCTACCTGACCCATTCGGCCATCGAGGGCATGCTGAGCCTGCGCAGATCCGGCCTGACACCCGACGACGTTGAGTCCATCGAGCTTGCGGTTCCGCCCGGGCACCTGAGCGTCTGCAACATCTCAGAGCCGGCCACTCCGCTCGAGGGCAAGTTCAGTCTACGCTTCACGGCGGCCATGGCCCTGGTTGAAGGTGACCTCACCGAGAGCGCGTTCGCGTTGGAGCACCTCACTGATCCGCGGGTGGTGGCGCTCCGTGACCGAGTGACGGTGGAGCCGCGCCGAGACTCGACCATCCGATCGTCGGTGGTCACCGTCAACCGGCGCGACAAAGGCACCATCCAGGTGGAGGTCGACGTGAACCGACCCACCCCAGCTGACGATCTCACGCTCCGCTGGGAGTCGCTCGTCCGCAAGTTCCGCTCGCTCGTCGAGCCCGTCCTGGGCCAGCGTGCTGCCAGCCGCATCATCGAGGAGGTGTCGCAGCTGCCGACCGCGCCCAGCGTCGAACCGCTCCTCGACGCCCTCACCAGCCCGAACGAGGAGACGGCGAGTTGAGCGTCGAGGGCCCATCCGGCGAGTGGCGACCGTCCTCACTGCCGCCAGCTCGGAACCCGCTGTTGCGTGATGCCACGTCGTCGGTCTCGACGTACTGTCGCATCTGCGAGGCGGCCTGCGGTCTCATCGCCGAACTGGACGACAACGGACGCTTGCATCGCGTGCGTCCCAATGCGAGCCACGCCCATTCCCGCGGCTTCGCCTGCAACAAGCCGCAGGCAATGGTCGACCTCACCTACGATCCGGACCGGATCACCACGCCGATGGTCCGCACCGGCGGCCCGGGGGCGTTCTCACCCGTCACCTGGGAGGAGGCGCTGGACCGGTGCGCGGCCGGGTTGGCCGACGTCCGTGACGAGTCAGGGCCGGCTGCGCTGGCCGTCCTGCGGGGCAATCCACCGTTCTTCGATTCCGGTGGCGTGCTGTGGGGGCGCGGCTTCGCAACCGCGCTCGGCATCGAGCGCACCTACACCGTCAATGCTGAGGACGCCGCAGCGCGACTGACCGCCAACGAGGCGCTCTACGGCGCGATCAATCGTTTTCCCCGCCCCGACCTGTGGCACACCGACCTGGCCCTCATCATCGGCGGGAACCCGCTGCACGCGCGCAGCACCCGCCTCAGCGAACCTCAGACGCGAGAGGCCTTCGACGCGATCGTCGCCCGGGGCGGGCGCGTCCTCGTCGTCGACCCGCGCCGCACCGTCACCGCCGAGCGGTACGAACACATCAGCCTTCGTCCGGGGACCGATCCGTGGTTTCTTCTCGGCGTCTGCCACGTCATTTGCGCGGAGCTCTCGGGCGCGCCCGACCACGGGACTCCGCTCGCCGGCTGGTCGGAGTTCGCGCACCTCGTCGCCGGCCTCGACCTGGTCGAGTGTGCGGCTGGGTGCGGCGTCGATCCCGCCACCCTCGTCGACGTCGGCCGAGCGTTCCTGACAGCCTCTTCGGCTGTCACCTACGGCGGGACCGGGACCTGCGCCCAACGCTTCGGCACCCTCACGAACATCCTGCTCGACACTGTCCTGGCGCTGACTGGCAACATCGACCGAGTTGGCGGGATGCTCGCCGGCTGGGCAGCAATCGACCTCACCGGGGGACGCGCCGCAGCCCCCTCCGGGACCCGCCGCACCCGAGCCGAGGGCCGGCCTGAAGTCGGAGGCAGCCTGCCAAGCGCTGGTCTCGCTGCCGACATCCTCGAGCCCGGCGACGATCGTGTGCGTGGCCTCGTCATCTACGGCAACAACTCGGTGCTCTCCAGCGGAGGGGGCGGAGAGCGCTTGGAGGAGGCCCTGTCCCGCGTCGACTTCGCGGTGGGCATGGACCTGTACGTCAACGAGACCAATCGCTTCGCCCACGTGCTGCTTCCCGTGACCACGATGTTCGAGCGCAGCGACTATCCGCTGACGACTGCCGACACCCAGCTCCGCCCGTCGGCGTACGCGACGGCGGCGGTGATCGAGCCGCGGGGGGAGGCGCGCGACAGCTGGTGGATCTTCGACGAGATCTCGCGGCGGATGGGCCTCGGCGGATCGTGCCCGGATCCTGAGCTCGCGGCTACCGCCGCGGCTCGAGGAGCAAGGCCGACCCCCGTCGAGCTCATCGACCGACTGCTCGCTCAGGGACCGGTGGATGACCTGACCTTCGCCGACCTCGTCGATCGGCACCCGAACGGCGTGGCACTGCGAGCAACGCTCCCCCCGGGTCGCCTGACGCACGACCTCCCGACGCCCGACGGTTGCGTCCAGCTGTACTCAGAACAGCTTCGATCCGAGGTCGGACGGCTCTTCGCTCACGCCGAGCCGGACGCCGAGTGGCCGCTACGACTCATCGGCCGACGGGAGAAGGGTTCGCAAAACACCTGGATGCACAATGCGAGCCGCATCTACCCCGACGACTATCAATTCGCCGCCCTGATCCATCCTGACGACGCGGTGGCGTGCGGGGTGTCGGACGGCGAGGAGGTGCGGCTGACGTCCCGCGTTGGGTCAGTCGTGGTGCCCGCAGCCATCACGGAAGACATCCGTCCGGGCGTGGTGAGCGTGCCCAATGGGTGGGGTCATCGGGGCGGTTCGTGGCAGCGTGCCAACGCCATCGGCGGAGTGAACACGAACGACCTCGTCGACCCCTGCGACGTCGAGGCCGTCGCCGGCATGTCGATCCTCAACGGTGTGCCGATCCGTATGGAGAGGGCGGCTGATTCGTAGCCGATCGACTGGGTCAGAACCTCAGCACGATCCTTCCGCGGACGCCCCCACCCTCCAACATGCGGTGCGCCTGCGCGGCCTCCTCGGCAGGGAAGGTCCGTGCCACCCGCGGAGTGAGGACCCCGGCCTCCACCTGGCGGCGCAACCCGTCCAACGCCTCGCGTTCCTCAGCGACATCTCCCACGAGAATCGGGAAGTAGCGCAGACCTCGCTCGTCGGGACCGACGTAGTTGCGAACCGTGGCGATCCCGCCTCCGTCCTTGACCGCGCCCAGTGTCAGCTGGCCTTGCACAGCACCATCGGCTAGCCCGTCGACGCCGTCAGGGACCTGCTCGCGCATCCGGCGGGCGACGTCATCGCCACGCTGCACGACGATGTCAGCCCCCAGCCCGCGGACCAGCTCCTCGTCGCTGGGCGAGGCATCGGCCACCACGGTCAGCCCAGCCGCCTTGGCCAGCTGCACCACGTATCCACCGAAGCATCCCGCGGCCCCCGTCACTCCGAGCACTTGTCCCGGCTGCAGCGCCAAGGCGCGCAGAGCAGCCCACGCCGTCATCCCGTTCATCGGCACCGTCGCTGCGGCCGCGGCACCGACGCCTTGCGGTGCGGGTACCACGGAGTCGCCGGGCAACACGATGTCCTCGCGGTAGGCGCCGTGGGGCGCGACCACTCCCATGGCGAGCTCTCCGACCCGGAGGTGGCTGACGCGCTCGCCCACCTCGGTCACCTCCCCCGCAACGTCCATGCCAGGGACCCAAGGCAGTGGGTCATCGGGGTAGTACTGCAGGTAATCGCCTGCGCGCAGCATGGTGTCCGTGGGGTTGACGGTGGCGGCGCGGACGCGCAATCGCACGTCACCCGGGCCTAGCAGCTGCGCGGGCACCTCGACCATGGTGAGCACCTCCGGCCCTCCGAACTGCTCGAGGCCCGCAGCGCGCACAAATCTTGACAGCCTCATGGCAAGAGTGTGACATGTTAGTCAACCAACAACCGCCTTTCTCCTCCGGCTGGCGCGCTCTCACCCACGGGCCCACCAGAAGTGGCTCCATCAGGTCGAACCACTTGTGCTCCCGGTCACATTCGACATAATGGGCCTGCGACGTAAGACGTCGCAGGCCCACCGAGCCACAAGATCCCGGTGGAGTATGGAGGAGCAGTAGCTCCGCATCTCCCCGCGACGCGTGGCGTGCATGCGGTCCGACTGCTCTCCTATCCCCGTTCATCGGCAAGGATGAGAGCAGCAACGTGTCTCTGAGAGTTTCGATCGTCGTGGGCAATCCCAAGCCCCAGTCCCGCACACTTCGCTTCGCCGAACTGCTGGTTAGCAAGCTCCTGGCGCCAGGCGCTTACACCGTCGACGTCGTCGACCTGGCTGACTACGCGGACGAGGTGCTGGTGTGGCCATCCGAGAAGCTTCAGGCGATCAACCAGTCGGTGGCCGAGTCGGATCTCGTCGTGGTGGCCTCCCCCACGTACAAGGCCACCTACACCGGCCTCCTCAAGGCGTTCCTCGACCGGTACCCCGCCAACGGCCTCGCCGGTGTGACCGCCATACCGCTGCACACCGGCGCAGACCTCGGGCACCAGATGGGTCCGACATTCACACTGGCGCCGCTGCTGAGCGAGCTCGGCGCCGTCATCCCCGGACGGGGCCTCTACATCGCGCTGAGCCAGCTCGACAAGCTGGAAGAGGTCGTCGAGGCAGCTGCTGCCGAGTACTCCCGCAACCTCGACCGACTCGCGCGCGTTGCCGCCGCGACCGCGCTCCCCCGAGCATGAACTTTCCGAATCAAGGAGTTGCCCCGTGACCACTGCCCCCCTCCGTGATGGCGACGCTCGCGCCTTCCGCGACGTAATGAGCAAGTTCGCTTCGGGGATCACCATCATCAGCGGCGTCGACGAGACCGGACCGATCGGTTTCACCTGCCAGTCGTTCTCCAGCGTGTCCGCCGACCCGATGCTCGTCTCCTTCAGTGTCATGAAGACGTCGACTACCTACCCGCGCATCCGCAAGGCAGGCCGGTTCGCGGTCAACGTGCTGGCGTCGGAGCAAGCCGAGGTGTCGGCGCAGTTCGCTCGGCGCGGCACGGACAAGTGGTCCAGCATCCAGTGGCATCCTGCCGAGTCCGGCAACCCGGTCATCGCCGGCTCCCTGATGTGGGTCGACTGCGCGATCTGGACCGAGTACGACGCCGGCGACCACTCGATCGTCATCGGCGAAGTGGTTGAGCTGTGCCCGTCTGACTGGCGATCCGGTGAACCACTGCTCTACTTCGAAGGTCGGTACCGCAGCCTGCGGGAGCTTGATCAGAGCGCCTGAGCGCCTGAGTGCCGGACTCGGCCCGGGTCGTGCCGTCGAGCGCGTCGGCCAAGCGTCCGGGACCAATCCGCAATCCGCCGTGTCGGGACTTGCGGTCGACGGTCCGCCGTCGAGCAGTTCCATCATCCTCCACAACCTGCCCAGTCGCAGGAGCCGTCGAAAGGCCCGATCACATGCCCGCTCACTCCCGACCCTTGGCCTACAACTTCTTCATCATGGACACTCCGTCGCACATCTCGCACGGGATGTGGCGGCACCCGGAGTCGC
This sequence comes from Nocardioides alkalitolerans DSM 16699, assembly GCF_000426525.1. Taxonomy (GTDB): domain Bacteria; phylum Actinomycetota; class Actinomycetes; order Propionibacteriales; family Nocardioidaceae; genus Nocardioides; species Nocardioides alkalitolerans. The sequence goes on along the minus strand of NZ_AUFN01000016.1, from coordinate 82,151 downwards.
GGGCCGTTGAGTACAACGACCTCGAATTCTGGATCGAGCTGGCGCAGCTGGCCGAGCGGCACCACTTCGACTCGATCTTCATCGCCGACAACTTCGGGATGTACTCCCCCATCAACGGCTCGACTGACGTCTTCCTCGAGAAGGCGCTGCAGATCCCGAACAGCGAGCCCTCCATGCTCCTCTCCGCGATGGCGGCGGCGACACGGAACCTGGGTTTCGTGTACACCAGCTCGGTCCTCCAGCAGCACCCGTTCCCGTTTGCTCGTCAGATGTCGACACTCGACCATCTGACGAAGGGACGGATCGGGTGGAACATGGTCTCCAGCTTCTCCGAGAACGGCTTCCGCAGCATGGGCCTGGACGGGCTCGTCGATCACGACGAGCGCTACCGGTGGCTCGCTGAGTACGCCGAGGTCGTCTACAAGCTGTGGGAGGGCTCCTGGGCCGACGGCGCCGTCCTGAAGGACAAGGAAGCAGGCATCTACAGCAACCCGCGCCAGGTCCGCCGCATCAATCACGTCGGCGCCAGGTATCGGGTCGAGGGTCCACACCTTGCTGAGCCGTCGCCTCAGCGCACCCCGGTGCTGTTCCAGGCGGGCGCATCCCCGGCCGGTATGGACTTCGCCGCACGCAACGCCGAGGGCCTCTTCTTGATCTCCGGCAGTCCGGAGGCCTCCGCCTCGCAGGTCTCGAAGGTCAAGGCGCTCGCCACCTCGTACGGTCGTGACGCTGAGCGCATCCACTTCATGGAGGGGCTCACCTTCGTGGTCGGGTCCACCGAGGAGGAGGCGCAGCGCAAGGCCGATGAGCTGGACGAGTGGACCGACGTGACTGCCCAGATGGCTGTGGCCAGCGGGGCGGCCGGTGTGGACCTGACGAAGTTCGCGCCCGACGAGCCGCTCGTCAACGTCGCCGAACAGATTCAGGGGATCCGCGCCGGATTCATCAAGATGGCGATCGAGAACGCTCCCGCGGGCACCACCCCGACCCTTGCCGACTTCGGTCGCGACCAGGTCCGCCAGTGGCGGATCACTGGCACCCCGGAGACGATCGCCGATCAGATCGAGCGCTATGCCAGTGCCGGGGTCACCGGTTTCAACGTCATGTCAATCACCGTGCCTGGTTCGTTCACCGACTTCGCGGAGCACGTCACCCCCGTCCTGAAGGAGCGCGGGCTCATGCAGCGCGAGTACCGCGACGGCACTCTTCGCGAGAAGCTGTTCCCCGGAGCCGGTCCGCTCCTCGGAGAGACTCACCCGGCAAGTGGCTATCGAGAGAACGACGAGTACGTCGGCGTGTGACGTCTCCGCTGCGGGCTGCACACGTGGGAGTCGGCCGGTCGAGACGTCTCGACCGGCTGGCTGCTCCTCGCAGACCGGAAGAATATTCGTACGTCTTAAACAGGGGGCTGTGAGTCCTCGAGGTCGCGATGGGGACGGGTGCGACCTTTCTCGTTCGCGGGGTGTCGATTGCATGCAAGGACGTTCAGCCCGCCGCCTGCCAGTTGGCCCCTGGGTGCCAGCGTGGCGATGACCGGTTTGGATCACCGGCGTGCGGGCCCCCGAGGAGGCGCACAGCCGAGGGAGAAGTGCGCTGCCCCCCTCGCGCGACCCGAGCCGACCCGTAGGGAACGGACGCAGCACGGCACCTCGAAGGTGGGTCTGCTCATCAGCCCAGGATCCCCAGCTCGATCGCCGTGCTCGGATCAGTGCCCTCCTGGCGGGCCAGTCCTACGGGTTTGTCGACGCCGCGCGCTGAGCGTGCGGCGTCTCGTGATTCCGCTTGCGGCGAGGGCACCCATGAGACGACAAGTCCTCACGGCTCGCGGGCGTTTGCGGGGTCGCCGGGTCGGACGGACACGGCAGTGACGAGGATCGACCCTGGAGCATGCCGTCTCCGGGGCTGAGCAGGTTCATGCGAACGCCACCAAGCGGGCCGGGGAGTCCCGCTCCTGGGGCCCTGGGCCCGACACGCCGCCCAGGCGATAAATGCAGCGCATTTCAGAAATAGCCGTCTTTGATGGACGCATGGCTGGACGACCGAGCAAGGGTGACCGACACGCCTTCATGACGCGGATCCCGCGTCAGGCGGCGGACAAAGTCCGAGATGACGCGCACCGTCTCGGTCTCAGCTACAGCGACTACATCGCGTACCTGGTGAGCAACGCGGTCGGCGTCGAGACGCCCCTGCCGGCCACCAGTAGCGACACGGCCCAGAGGGAGCTGCCGCTGGCAAGCGCCTCCTGAAATGACTTGAGGCCCGCCTTGCCGGGCGGGCCTCGTAGTCACTCTTAGTTCGGCAGTTCGAGTTCGTAGCTCGCCTGACCGCCACCGCCTCGACGGTGATCTCACTCCTCCGGAAAGCCTTGCCGGGCTTTTCGCGTCCCCTAGCACAAGGACGAGTTGATGTTAGCACCGCGCCTTTTCCCGACCGCGCCTGAAAACAGTTGTCGGCGTGTCGCCCCGTCCGTCCGCACCTCGGTGCCGACCGGGCCGCGCGACCTGCCCACACGACTGAGCGCGCGTGCCGTGGTGCTGCTCTCCGGCAGGCGGGATGGCGGGAAGATCTGCGAGGCGGCCGGCATCGAGGGCGCACGTCCTCGATCCGGGGCCGGCGCTCTGCCCCGGGTCAGTGAGGCCCACCGCTCGAGGCGGCCCGGTCCCGACGCGGCAGGGACCCGTGAAGGCGGTGCGACCACGCGCCGCGTCGCCCGTCTTCGATGCTCGGCGCCAGCTCGAGTAGCTGAGTCGTCGCACGCCGTCTGGGGTGACACGGGTGCCGGCGCCCGGGGATCCGATTTCGCAATCGAATCGGCGCGACACGCCACCGATGAGCGCGACAACACCGGTGCGCGCCGACAGAGTTACCCCGGAACCAATTTCGCAATCGAAAGTCCACGGGACTCTAGGGGTGAGAACAGCATGGCTCGTCCGTACCGCCAGCGCGGCACCGTGCAAGACAAGGTGAACCTCTTCGCCAAGGTCGACTCACCGCTGAAGAAGAAGGTGGACTCGATCGCCGACTACCTCGGCGTGAGCCAGGCTCACGCCCTGGAACTGATCCTCGAACACACCGCGATCGACGCCAACGGTCGCCCCACGTGGTTCGACGGACCGGCTCGCCCCAACGACGACGAGGAGCTGCCGCTGCAGAGCGCATCCTGAAATGACTCGAGGCCACCGTGCGCCAACACGGTGACCTCGGAAGTCTTAGTTATTCGGCTAGGCAAGAGCGCCAACTCTTCCTGACCGCCACCGCCTAGACGGTGATGTATGAGCTCTCCCGCCAAGGAGGGGCTCAGTTACGCCTTCAGATCAACGGGACCAACCACTGAGTGAGGCAAGCGCGATGCTAGCAGCATGCTCGCGCGCGGAAACGGTATTGACCGACCCGCCGCGCGTGTCGCGTGTCGCCCGACCCTGTCGAGCGACACCCGAGAAGTTCACCGATCTCAACCTCGCTGCCCAGGCAGCCGAGGTCTGCGAACGCTGCCCTCTCGCCACCGCCTGCCTCCTCGACGCGCTGCGCATCGACGCTGCCTACCGCCGCGGCGACGACCCCTGGGGACTCACCGGCGTCTGCGCCGGCGTCGTCTTCTCCCCCGCGCGCCCGCCCCAGCGCGTCGCTCGCACCGCCCGCGCTGGTTCCGCTCCGTCTGACAGCACGCCCGGCAGTGCGCTTGGCAGCACGTTTGACACTGCGCCTGGCAGGACGCCTGACACCGCGTATGACAGGTCGTCTGACACCCCCGCCGGTCCCGATGCAGGTGTCGGTGCGGGTGCGGGTGTCGGTGCCGGCGATGGTGCCGTCGGGCTGCGGCGACCGGCCCACCAGACGTCGCGCGAGGTGGAGGTCTGATGTCCACCACCACCGGAAGCGACCACGCCGACGTCGCCGACGCCGAGAATGGCGCGGCCGCGCTCCGCCGGCCCACGTGGGCCGCCGCCACCCTCGCCATCGACGAGATCCTCTTCCGACCCGGTGGCTGGTTCGTCATCGACGCCACCAACCGCGCCGTTCCCGGCATCGTCGTCACCACCCTCGAGAACGGCCTCGACATCGTCGACGCCGCCCGCGACAGCGGCCACCGGCCCGCCACCGTCGTCGGCCGACTCGTCGACGCCGCCCGCGCCGTCGACATCGACGTTCCCGGAGCCCACGGCTACCTCCTGCTCGACCAGCTCACCGGCTGGGCCACCGCCCGCGGCATCTGGCACCTCACCCGCCCCTCCGGCGGCGCCACCGGCCGCAGCCACCTCTACCTGCACGCCGCGCCCGACCAGCTCGACCACCTCGTCGACGAGCTCCCCGCGTTCATCGAGGACCTGCGCACCGAGCACGGGCTCCCCGCCAAGGCCCTGGAGGCCCGCACCGCGATCCGTCCCCTCACCGCCCCCCACCGCAACGGCCGCACCACCAAGCCCGAAGGCCCCCTCGTCCAGCGGCTACGCCACCTCCAGCAGATCGCCGTCCGCCTGACCGTGCCGGCCGCGGGGCGCGACGCGACGACCCGTAAGAGCAGTCCCGGTGCCGGCGCTGGCGAGAGCCGCGCCGACGGAGTCGCGTCCGAGCCGACGGCGACCCCCAGGCGCCGCACCCGGCGCGCATCGGTCACCGCGCTCATGCCCCTCGAACGCCGCCGCCGCGACCTGCCACCCATCTGGCGTGCCTACCTCGCCCATGGCGTCCGCCCCCGCATCGGCGGCGGCGACCAGTCCGCCTCCGCCGTCGACCTCGTCGCCACCGCCGAGCTCCTGCGCGCCGGCTACGGCCTCGACGACGCCTGGGACACCATCGAGGCCGCCCACCCCGACGCCATGACCCACGCCCGGCGCCGCGGCCGCGCATGGTGGATCAAGTTCCACTGGAACGCCGCCGCCGCCACCGACACCACCTGGCGCAAGCAGACCGAGGACCCCAGCGCGACCAACGGTGCGGGCACTGACGCGGCCACCGGCGGGCGCGAGGCGGAGCGCCAGCACCAGACCACCGCGCGTGCAGGCGCCAGCCAGCCCAGCCAGGCCAGGGAGGCCAGCCAGCCCAGCCACGTCGGGCGGGTCGCCGAGCCCAGCCCTCAGGTGCTGCACGCCGTCGAGGCCGCACGCCGCAGCCTCATCGACCTGCAGTGGGCATGGGGACCCCGACAGCGGCACAGCACCCTGCTCGTCGCCCACACCCTCCTCGACCGCATGGCCCGCACCGGCCAGCTCCAGGTCCCCTGCCCCCAGCGCGACCTGCACCTCGACACGGGTCTCTCGCGACCCACCATCGCCGCGGCCCTCGCCCTCCTCGGCCACCGCACCGACCCCGCCGGCCCCACCGATCGCGACGACGGCGATCACCGAGCCGATCGTGCGGGCCACGGGGCCACGCCTCGGCTCGGACCCGCCGCCCAGCACGACCCAGGACCGGCGCGCCTCGGTGCCCTCCTCACCACCTTCGACCCCACCCGCCGCGACACCTCGTCCCACGAGTTCGCCCTCGCGCCCCGCTACCGACAGCCCGGACTTTCGAGAAACGACCTTCAGGACAAGCCCGGGGTGTCCGTTCCTTTACCACCTGGTTCTCACACCCCCCACCGCTCCGGCCTCTGGCACCACCTACCCCCAGCTGCCCACAGCCTCTGGCGGGCACTGCCCTCCCCCACCGACGCCAGCGCTGACCTCCAAGAGGCCGCCCACCACGCCGGCCTCACGTCAGATCGCTCTACCCGGCTCACGCCCCGGCAAGAACGCACCGTTCGCACCCACGCGGCCTCCCTCATCACCGCAGGCCTCGCCCAGGTCCTCCCCGACGGGACCTACCGACGACTCGACGCCCAGGCCCTCACCGACACGTCCACCGACACTGGGGCGCTGAGAGCCGTGGCCGCTGAGAAGCGAGCGCGCGCAGAAGAACGCGTCGCGATCGAACGCGCCGCATACCGCACCGGATCCGGCACCAGCTGGCGACGAGCCCATACCGCCGCGGTCGCACGAGAACGCGCGCGAGCCCGCGACCGCTACGAACGCTGGTGCGCGCACCACACCCCCGAACAGCGACGCGAACGCTCCCAGCACCACGCCGCTGCGTACGCCGGCCACTCCATCGACGACCAGCGACGCCTCAAGGAACGCTGGGCCCAGCACCGACACCACCTCGGCATCGACGAACGCACCCGACACGACACCTGGTGCCTCGAGCTCGGCCGCCGCGACTACGCCCAACGCAGCGCCGAGCGCGCCGCGGCGTTCGCTGCCCTCTCAGGACCCGAGAAAGCAGCCGCAGTTATGGCATGGAGCGACCACCGCACGCGATGGAACGTGCCCCAGGGGTGGCCCGACCCTGGCCGCTCGACCACGGCCCGGCACCCCGTCGACGCTGTGTCGAACGCAGCGACCCGACAGCGCACTCACCACGGGCAGCACAGCGCCGAGGCCCTCCCCGGAATGGAGAACCTCGCGGGCTGACCCCGTTGATGGGTGGTCGAGGCGCAATCGAGGCTCAGGCAGGTCAGCCCGCGGCCGACTCAAGGATCGATGCGGTGACTCCCCGTCGAACGAGCTGGCCGACCGGGCCGGCCGGCGAGCAGGCGATCAGGCACGGGCTCGCGCCCGGACGGTGTCGTCCCTCCGCTGGCGCTACGGGGGAGTTCAAGCCCCTCCCCGGTCACCCGATCGTGGGCCGGCGCCGACCTCCGGCAAGGGGAAGTAGCACCCGCCCCGAGACGCCGGCTCCGCGAGCTCCGCCAGCTGGGCCGCTCCCTGCCTCCGGCCGGCTCCACCGGCCCGTGATCTCCCATGCCCGGGGAGGGCGAAGAACGGTCGGCAACGCAGAAGCCGCCACCCACACCCCGCGCAGGAAGAGGCCAGCGATGCCCACCAGCAGCAGGAACACCAGCACCCGGAACACCGTCACGGACGACGAGCTCACCCACGAGCCCATCCACGAGCCCATCCACGAGGTGAACGTCGCGGGGTCCATCGACGGCGAGCCGGACACGCGTCACCGCGACGACACCATCCATGGAGGCCACGGAACCGACGGCGGTGAGCACCACTCCCCCATCGCCACCGGCACCGGTGAATGGGCCGAGCAGGTCGGGACCATCGTGCACGTCGACCCGCATCTCCTGCACCTGGTTCGCAACGTGCGCGATGCACAGCCCGACCAGGGCCTCATCGACTCCATCCGCGACCTCGGTGTCCTTGAGCCGATCACTGCTCTCGTCTACGTGGGCGCGAAGATCGAGCAGACCCTCACCGACGGCACCGTCGACGGCACCGGCGAAGCCTCGGACGGCTCGGACGGCTCGGACGGCTCGGACGGCTCGGACGGCTCGGACGGCGCCGGTGGCGAGGCCCTCGTGGTGCGCTTCGGGCACCGCCGCACCCTCGCGGCCGTCGAGGCCGGGCGCGACACCGTTCCGGTGTACCTGGTTGGAACCACCGACAACGTCACCGGCGACGAGGAAGCCGCCGACGGCATCAGCCGAGTCATCGAGCAGCGCGACGAGAACACCCACCGCGCCGGGCTCAGCGTCGCCGACGACCTCGCCGCCGTCGGGCAACTGGCCGCGTTCGGGTTGTCCGCGAACCAGATCGCCAAGCGCGCGCGGATCAAGCGCGGCGACGTCGATGCCGCCCTCACCGTCAGCAAGTCGGCGCTCGCCAGCGGTGCCGCCGCCCGGTGGGACGACATGAACCTCGACCAGCTGGCTGTCGTCGCGGAGTTCGAGGACGACACCGATGCCGTCACCGCGTTGCGCGGCGCCGTCCGGACAGGGAGGTTCGAGCACGTCGCCCAGCGGTTGCGCGACGACCGCGCCCGCGAGGCCGCCCGCGAGGCGGTCCTCACCCCCATCGCCGAGGCGGGCGTCACCGTCATCGACGCGCCCGTTTGGCACGACAACATCACCAAGGCGCTCAGCGGGCTACGGCTCGACCCCCACACCGAGCCAGGGACGCTCACCGACCCGGCCGAATACGCAGGCGTGCACGGCTCGTGCCCCGGCCACGTCGCCTGGGCCGAGGAGACCTACGTCTGGGTCGACGCCGCCGGCAACGAGCTGGACGAGGAAGCCCCCGAGATCGAGGACGACGGCACCGAGGAGCCCGCCAAGATCGCCGCCCACGTCGCCGCGTGGGACGACGCGGAGCAGGTCGCGCGGTGGGACGTGACCTACGGCTGCACCGACTGGCACATCAACGGCCACGTGCGTCTCTGGGACCGCGTCACCGACCCCGACGACACCGGGAGCAGCGACCCGTCGGGGTCGGGCCTCTCCCCCACCGAGGAAGACGCGGCCGGCGCAGCCCGTAAGCGCGCCGAGGCCGCTGAAGCCGAGGCCGAGACCAAGCGCGCCCAGCGCCGCCTGGTCATCGAGAACAACAAGGCGTGGTACGCCGCCCAGACCGTGCGACGCGACTGGATCGCCACCCACCTGGCCGCCCGCAAGACCCCACCCAAGGGCGCCGCCGCCTTCGTTGCCTCCGCCATCTGCCTCGACCGCCACCTGTTCGGTGACATCGAAGGCAACCACCTCGCCGCCGCCTGGCTCGGAGCCAGCACCGACGACTCCCCCACCTACGGCGTCGACACCACCCCTGTCCGGCTCGTCGCCGACGCGAGCGAGAACCGTGGCATCGTGATCGCGCTCGTCCAGGTCCTCGCGCTCATCGAGGCCAGCACCGGGCGCCACACCTGGCGCCAGGATGGCGAGAACAACACCGCAGGCCGCTACCTGCGAGCGCTCAAGGACTGGGGCTACACCCTCTCCGACGTCGAGGAGTTCACCATCACCAGCCGTACCGCCTGAACCACGCCGCTCCCCGCAGAGGATGGTCCGCCCACCCGGGCGGGCCATCCCGTCGTGGACAACCGAGGACGTCCACTGCTCCCGACGGGGCGGCGGGAAGGCTACATGTCGACATATAGATCGCTTGACGCCCGGAGATTTCTTGCCGTCGGTATCCCCGGCGGATCGGCCCGGCATGCGGATGGGCCTGGGGGCATCGAGCCCCGCCCATCCGTTGACGGGAGCAAGCGGGATGTCGCGTTGTGAATCGGTGCGGACAATGCTGGGCAGAAACTCTCGACCCCTCCCCCACGGACACGGCTAGTCTGCTCGATGTGCAGTCCGACCTCGATGACGCATACACCCGGTGTGGTTCATTGCTCAGCAGCTCAGACTGCATGGCGCACCGGGTTGGACATACATCGTTGCAGGTCAAAGCGTATGACAGAACGTATGACCATGTGGCCGGTCTCGCGTACGAGTTGGCGTATGACGCACCGTCTGGCTCGCCGTCCGGCGGAATGTCCGGCGGAATGTATGACGCCGCGTATGCAGTGTCGTACGACTACACCAATGGGAGCCTCGACCGGCGCGACTACGGTAGATCCCTGACGGGTGGCCAACTGGCAACAGCATTGGCAATGGCGGCTGGACGGCACAACGATAAGCGTCGATGTTTGTTGCGGTTGGGCGCAACAATGGTTGTAGTCAGTGATGGACCCCAATCATTGATGGCATCGGGCGCACCCGGTGGTCAGACGCACCGCCTTGGGCCGCGGTGTCGTACGGCAGGTGCAGGGCGTCGGAGGTGCACGGCCAGCGGTTGCGGCGTGTCGCTCCACCTGTGATGGCTGTCGGCGTGGTCCTATGAATGACGACGCCGCACGTGCCTTCCGGTTGGTGACCGCCGTGGGTGAGGGGTGTCGTTCCAGATGACCGAGCCAGCGGGGGAGTGCCCATGACCGACTACACGCGGCTCGCACGCGTCGTGTGCGTCGCCACCGGCAAGGGCGGAGTGTCCAAGACGTCTCTCACCGCCAACGCGGCCGGCCTCGCGGCCGCAGCCGGCCATCGAACGCTCCTCATCGACCTCGACCCCCAGGGCGACCTGTCGGACGACCTCGGCTACTTCAACCATCCCGGGCTCGACGACGGACGCCACCTCGCGAACGCCATGCTCGGGGGCGGCCCGCTGCAGGCCGTGCTCACCGACGTCCGACCCAACCTCGACGTCATCCCCGGTGGCGAACACCTCTCCGACGTCGGCGGAGCCCTGCTGGCCCGACAGGCACGGGGCCGCGCCACCTTCGACCTGCTCGCCGAATGTCTGGCGCCGCTGGCGGGGGAGTACGACCTGGTGTTCATCGACACCCCACCCACCGACGACACCCTGCAGCTGCTCGCACTGAGCGCCTCGCGGTGGCTGCTGATCCCCACCAAGGCCGACACCAGCTCGATCCGCGCCATCCAGCGCATCGCCGCCCGCGTCGCCGAAGCACGCTCCGAGGCCCACGCCCTCGACATCCTCGGTGTGGTCCTCATCGGTGTCCCCACCGCCGCCACCCGAGTGCGCGCCTCCGCTGCGGACGACATCACGCGGCTGCTCGGCGACGTCGCCCCGCTGTTCGACCACGGCATCCGCGACAGCGCCGCCGTCGCCCGCGAGACCCGCAATCAGGGCATCCTCGTCCACGAGCTCGCCGAGAAGGTCGAAGGCGCCGAGCCGTTCTGGAAGTCGCTGCGCGACCCGTCGGTGGCGCCGCAACGACTGCCCGGCAGCGCACCGGCGCTGGCCGACGACTACGTACGCGTCACCGAGCAGCTTCTGCTGCGCATCGACGAACTCGAGCACGACACGATCGGAGTGGCATGAGCGCCGACAACCGCATCGGGAGCCTCCGCGGCATCCTCGACTCCCCGCCACGGCGTCGACTCGCCTCCGTTGCCCCGGAGGCGCCCGCCGACCCAGCCCCGGCCAAGCCGGGGGACCCGAGCGAGCAGCCCCCGGCCGACCGGGTCGAGACCGGTCCCTCCACCGGTCCCTCCGCCGGTCCCTCCGCCGGTCCCTCCGCCGGCGTGGTCGACGACGCTTCCGACGCGGCGCTGAGCGCGGCGTCCGACCAGGTCGCCCCTGCCGGCGCGTCGGTGGGCGTCGCCGGCACGAGCCAGACGACCTCAGAGGTCGCTCCAAGTGACTCGGCGGCCCGCGCTGCGCATCCCGTCGCCCCGGTCAGGATCGACGCCACCATCGCGACAAGGGTGCGCGTCGGGGTCCGGATGCCTGAGAGCGCGCACCGCTACCTGACCGGCCACGCTCGTGAGGCCGGCCTCACACACGCCGCGGTGCTGCTCGAGGCCGTCGAGGCCGGCTACACCGACGGGAGCCTCGCCGACCGGATCGCCGAGCTGCGCAGGGCTGAGGTCCCCCAGCGGACCGGGCTCTTCACCGCCGAGCCCCCGCGCTCGGCGGCCGAGCCCAAGGTCGCAATCGAGATCCGGCTCCGACAGCGTGACCTGGAAGTCCTCGACCAGCTGGTGCTCGAGCTCGGCGCCAACGACCGCACCGAGCTCATCAACGCCAGCCTGTTCCTGCGCACGCAGTAGGCACGCCGGCCAGACGTGGGGGCGCCGTCACTCATTTTCCGGCAATGCTGCCCCTGACGGGCGTTGGCGCGAGCGGCGGTGATCGGGAGGCGTCATCAGATTGGGTGCTGGGGCCTTCGGGCGTTCGGCGGACACAGAACGGTCGAAGAAAGCACTCTGGACCGTAGATCCGCTCCTATCGGCTATTGCGTCTACCGACCCAACGGGGGAGTGGATTACAGCGTCCAGGGTCACCCCACGAACCCTGGAGCGCGACGACCTTCCCGGGCGTCGAAGAAATCCCAAGAAGTGCTCATCGACGCGCAATTTTTTGAACTCCCGCTCTGAGGTCGAAGGCGCGTCTGGGGGCCGGCCCTAATCGCTCACAGTGCTATGCACTTGCGTCTGGGAAATGACGACTGGGATGCTTGGGTGAACGCTCACCCACCACTCAGTTGTTCTCGGAAGGAAATCCCCCGTGGCGCAGAAGGTCAACATCATTCTTGTCGACGACATTGACGGCAGCGAGGCGAACGAGACCGTCACCTTCGGACTCGATGGGGCCACCTACGAGATCGACCTCACCGACGAGCACGCGCAAGAGCTGCGCACCGCGCTCGAGCCGTACGTGAACGCCGGCCGGAAGGCCGGCGGCAGCCGCCGCGGGGGCCGCCGCAACGCCAGCACGCCCGCGCCGGCCGCCACGGGACCCAGTGCCAAGGAGATCCGCGACTGGGCACGCGAGAACGGCTGGGACGTCCCCGACCGCGGTCGCGTTTCGGCCGAGGTCCGCGAGGCCTACGACACCGCTCACTAGGCCGCCCTGCGTAGCGCCGGTGCCCCGCTCGTGGCTCCCGCGAGACGAGTCCCGTCCCTTAGGCGCCGCCACGCGACGGGCGACATCGGTTCACGGCTTGGCCGGGATGATCCGACCCACGTGCGGAAGCAAGCTGTTGTGGCGGGCGCCCGCGACGTTCTGCGCGTCCCAGGGCGCCCGCCACGGGCCCCTGTCGTGCCCCGTCCCTTCCGGGCGGCGAGGCGGGAGGTAGGCGCGGGTGGTGGGGTGTCTGAGCACCCGGGCTCGTGCGCCGGTGGTCTCGCCGCGGCGAGTGTGTCGACATGGAAACGACGCCTCGTGCCTCGCCTTTCCCGTGGAGCCGTCTCCTGGCCGCGGTGCTCCTGCACGGCAGCGTCCTGGCCATCGTCGTCACCGCGCTACTAGTGCCGGCAATCGTGAATGGGGGAACCGAGCCGGGCGAGTCGACTATCGACCCGCATCGCAGTCTGGTCTTCATCGCCTTCGTCATCGGATTCGGCGGGCTGGCCGCGGTGTCACAGGCAGTCTGGCTCGTCTCGCGTCGCTCATCGGGCGCGTTCCTGACGGTCGCCATCATCACGACGGTTCTTTCAGCGCCCCTGCAGGGCTGGTTGATCGGCCTCCCCTTCGGTATCGGGTACGCCAGCGACACCTCGCCGCTACCCGCCGGAACGCCGGGCTCCGCCACGCTCCTCGTGCTCGAGGTCCTGGCAGGCCATCTCCTCCTCGTGCTCCTCCTCGCCCGGCTCATCTCGCCGAAGGACCCAGCGAGCTCCGCTAGTTAAAGCAAGTCGGTATCCCCGCGGCCAGCTGCACGGCCCCGAGCTGCGCTCTCGAAATGGGCCGCCCCTGCGGGCCGCACGGTGTTCGTCCCTCCGCTTCGCTCCGGGGAGCTTTTTCCCCTCCCCGGGCCACTGATTCTGGGGGCCGCGTGCCCTCCGGCAAGGGGGAGATGTACCCGCCCCGAGACGCCCGGCTCCACTGCACTCCGCTGACGCTGCGCTCCGTTGTGCCGCGCTGGGCGGCCCCTTGCCTGCAGGCACTCCACCGGCCCCCGTCATCAGAACCTGCCCGGGGAGGGCGAAAAACGGTCGGCAACGCACAAGCCACCACCCGGCCCCGGCGCAGAGAGGAGCCCGCTCATGAGGCTCACCATCAAGACCCCCGCCGACGTCGCGGCGACCGTGCCCGTCCTGCTCGGCTTCGAGCCGACCGACTCCCTTGTGGTGCTCGCTGTCGGGGGCGAGCGGGGGAGTGGTCCGCACCTGCGGGTCGACCACCCGCACGACGCGTCCAGCGTGCTCGAGGTCGCGACCGTGATCGGCGAGACCGCGGCACGGCATGGCACTGCTGAGACCGTGTGGGTGCTGGTCTCCTACACCGAGGACCAGAACGACGCCCGCGACGCCCTGCTGGGCGTTGCGGCCGTGCTCACCACCGGCACCATCGGACCCGTCCTGCAGATCACCCGCACCACCGACGACCCAGGTGAGAACAACGACGGGACCCAGGTGGGTAGGTGGATCGACCACGGCGACCTCCTCGACCCCGAGACCGATGCCCAGATGGTCCGGGGCCTGCACGCCGCCGGGATCCTCACCCGACCCAGCGGCCCCATCACGCAGGCCGACCACGACCGCGTCACCGCCCCGGTGGTCGCCGCCGGTCGCCGTGCCCCCGCCCCCAGCCGTGAGGACGCTGGTGCGCACCTGCAGCCCACCGCTCGCGACCGGGCAGGCCACCACGCCATGGCCGACCTCATCGCCTCCGTCCGCACCGACCGCGCCCGCCTCTACTCCGGGCTGAACACCCAGGTGACACGCGAGGGTGGGTCGGGGGAGTGGCAGCGCGAGGAGGCCCGGTGGCTGCGGGCCCAGGTCGCGCAGTGGCGCACCGACCGGGTGCGGGTCGACGACCAGGCCGTGGCTCGGATCGCGGCCGACGTCGGGATCGGTGTGCTGCGCGACGTCGTCACCGGCGACCTGAGCAGGTCCACCGCCAGCATCGACCACGACCTGTGGGCCGACATCGCCCGACGAGTCCCGGCCGAGCACGCCACGATTCCGCTCATCCTGGCCGGGCTCACCGCCTGGCTCTACGGCCACGGCGCCCTCGCGTGGATCGCGTGCGACCAGGTCCGCCACCACGCGCCCGGCGAGGCGAGTGCCCGTGTGGACGAGTTCGGGCTCGCCGGGATCCTGCACGACGTCCTGGCCGCCGGGATGCCGCCGAGCGCGTGGGACGACCTCGCGAGCGTCTTCTGCGACGACCCGTCCGCGGCCGCAGGCACCTCCAAACGCCCCGACGCTGCGGGTGCCAAGAGTCCACATCGCGGCTGATCCCCATGCCCCGGCCCGTCGGCACCATCGCGGCGGGCCGGGGCCGGTCCCTAACCGTCAGCGAGCCGAGCAGGCCGGTCGGCCTCGAGCGGCGCGGGATGCCGGCCGGGTCGGGATCGACCCGCCCCGACCGGCGACGCCTCCCCGCTGTCCCCCTCACGAGCTCGCGACCCACCCACGTGCCCGCTCACCGCAGACAGCCCGGGCACACCGCCCGGGCCGGCGGACCGGGCTCGCCAGCTCACCCGGCCCGCTGCGACACCCGGACCCCACCGCGGGTCCGGGAGACAGCCCGATCCGGCTCAGACGGATCAGACAGCGCAGACCGATGCAGACCGGCGTGAACGACTGAGCCGTGACAGACGGGGTCTTCCTTGCTCCCAACGCCGCAATCGTTCTACGGCCGCACCCGCGGGCGAAGGGCAAGACATGCCGGCGCCGCTGCGCTCCTGGCCGGCCCTTCACCAGCAGCCGCGGCCGCGATTCGCGGCAGTTGTTGGGAGCAAGGGGACAGACCGGTCCACCAGCCCCAGCACCAGCAAGAAATCGGCGCGTTCGACTGCCCGCGTCCGTGGGCAGCGCGCCCCCATCTCGCCCACCACGAGGGCGGGACTCTCGGAAAGGAACACCACCATGAGCATCACCGTCATCACCTTCGCCGGCAACGCCGTAGCCGACCCCGAGCTGCGCTACACCCCGCAGGGCAAGGCCGTGGCCAACCTGCGGGTCCTGGTCAACCGCCGTGTCCGCATCAGTGCGGGTGAGCGGGCGGGGGAGTGGGAAGACGCCGAGCCCACCGCCCACAACGTCACCGTGTGGGGCCAGCCGGCCGAGAACGTCGCGGAGACCATCCGCCGCGGCGACCGGGTCGTGGTCCACGGCCACGTCGAGACCGAGACCTGGGCGGACCGCGAGTCCGGGGAGAAGCGCACCCGCGACGTCGTCGTGGTCAACGAACGCGACGGCGAGATCGGCGCCTCGCTGTCGTACGCCAGCGCCAAGCTGGAGAAGAACCCGCGCCGCACCAGCACCGACACCAACGGCACCGACGACGGCAGCGGCGCCGACCGCTGAGGTCCCGGATGGGCAGGGAGGGTGCTTCGCGGGGATCTGCGCCCCGCGGAGCACCCTCCCCTTGTGCGCCGGTAGCGCGGAAGCTCTCGCAGAGGACGCGCAGCCGACGGCGTGGGTCGCCTAGGTTCCAAGCATGGGCGAGACGAGGGACTCGAAGAAGGCCGTGGGCGCGACGTGGTGGGCGCTGCAGGCGTTCGTCGGCCTCATGCTCGCGGCCGTTTCCTCGAGCAACGTGAGCTCGGACAGTGGAAGGTTGCCGCTCTGGGTCGACTGGACGCTGCTCGTGCTGGGCGTGGTCCTCGCCATCAACGCCCTTGTGTTCGTCGTCATCACCTGGCGGGCTGGCAAGAGAGGATGGATCGTCGAGCAGTGAAGACCGCGCAGGCCCGGGGTGCGCTCACCGACGGACCTGCGTGAGGGAACCTCAGTCGTCCACTGCCCGGGGCACCCTGGGGCCGAGAGCCCGGATGCCCAACCAGGGGCGACGCCCAGGGTGCCGGTGAAGCGCGCCGCAGGCGCCCGTCTCCCACCGTGCCCAGGCACTGCGAGTAGCGCGGGGTGGGGCCTGATGCGCAGCGCGACGTCCCCACCCCCTCGTCACCAGCCCCCTGTCGCGCTCCCGCTGGCCAGGCGGACGCCTGGCAGCAGGGGGGCGCAACGGGTAGGCGTTCGGAATCTGCGGGTGCGTTGTCAGTGTCGCGCCGGATGATGGGTCCAAATGAGCGAGGTAGGTGCCTGTGGAGAAGCGGTAGCCCCGCGGCTACGGCTCCACGAGACTGATGACAACCAGACGCCTCCGGGGCAAGGGGGCACCCACCCTGGAGGCACGGACCTGATTGGCAGGAACCATGAGCGACTTTGCGACCGGACCCGGCGACAACGCCACGGGTGACGGGGGCGATGACCGGGCCGATGCGCCTGTCCAGCTCGACCCGGACACGGCGTGGCTCCGCGACTACTACGAGCACCTAGAGGCGGCGATCGCGGCCCTGACCGCGGGCGCACGTCTGCGCCGACCGCACCCGACCACCGCCCAGACCGAGCAGACCGACCAGACCGACTGGGCGGAGTTCGTGACGCTCGCGGTCACCGGCGCGGTGGCGAATCTCGGTGACGTCGAGGCCGCGCTTGCTGGTCGTCCGGGGTCGTGGGAGGCCGAGAGCGTGCGCGCCATGGTGCGCTCGACCGTGGGGGAGGACCCCCAGGGCCTGCTTCAGCACCGCAGGGAGCCGGTGCGGGTGCGAGTGCCGGCCGCCGGCATCTTGGAGGACCTGATGGACGTCTCGGGTCTCTACGACGAGTCCCACCAGATCCTGTCTGGGGAGTTCGACGACGCCATGACCGTCATGGACGGCGAGTTCGACGATCGTCCGTTCGTGTGGCAGTACCGCATCGAGGCCCGCGAGGGCGTGAACACGATGGTGCCGGTCACCGAGGGCGCTCCGGCGTTCGACGAGGCGCGGTGGCGCCAGGACCTGGTCGCGCTCGGCGTGACGGCCGAGGGAATCGCGTCAGTCGCGGCGCAGCGGGATGACCCGAACTCGTTCATGTTCGCGGTGTTCGTCTCGCGTGACGATGCCGCCCGCGCGGCCCTGGTCGACCTGGCGGCGCGCCGCACGGTGGCCGAGGCGCCGTACGTCCAGCGGCTGGAGGCCCTGGAGGACCTGCAGGACCGCGAGCGCACCGAGTACGCCCATCGCCTACAGGTCGAGATCGAGGCCGAAGCAGCACGACGGTTCCCCGGCCTCGAGGTCGTGGTCGACCTCGACCTGGACCGCTACGCCGCCGACAACCGTGACGAGCTCCAGACCCACCCGACCCCTGAGGCCCAGCTGCTGGACCACGCCCGCATGCACACGCCGCTGCCCGGCTCCGGGCTCGCG
The DNA here is from genome assembly GCF_000426525.1 of Nocardioides alkalitolerans DSM 16699. Taxonomy (GTDB): domain Bacteria; phylum Actinomycetota; class Actinomycetes; order Propionibacteriales; family Nocardioidaceae; genus Nocardioides; species Nocardioides alkalitolerans. The sequence goes on along the minus strand of NZ_AUFN01000016.1, from coordinate 64,679 downwards.
CCGCTGAATTACCCCGCCACCGACCCGATCGCGCAGATCGAGCGCGAGACCGGCCGACTGCCGCACACACGTCTCTGAGAGACCGCGGGAGGGCCTCCCATCGGGACGGTCGACGCAGACGCGCGGGTGGGGAAAGTCTGGCCGCAGTGTCCCAGCCCTGGCGCCAGGTCGTGACGTCTACGAGCCGTCGGGTGGCAGCGCATCGCGCTCGCAGGGTCAGCAGGTAGGCGTACCCGGTGGCCGCCGAGCCGTCGATGGCGACGAGCTCGAGCCAGCCCCAGTACTCGAGGGACGACAGCACCACTCGGTCGCCCGCCCGCAGACGGGCGACCTGCACGATCTGTGAACCCTCCACCCGTGGTGTCTCGGACCCCGCTGCCTGGTCTCCCATTCCCATGGCATTCACCCCCTTGCTGAGGGTGGCACAGCCAGTCGTACTTGGTTACCGAACGGTAGAATGGAGACGAGCGTCTCCCTTCCCGCGCGGCCGACCAAGGCGTGCCAGCGAACCGACGTGAGCTCGGAAGGCTGGGGCGCCGTCAGCCGGCGTGGTCGCCGACGCCGGTCCAGTTCGGGTCAACCGCGATCGGGATCAGTCGCTCACGTGGCAGCCACTCGGTCTTGATCACCGGCCGCAGTGCGGCGTCGTCGCAGTACGTCACCAGGGCCTCCCAGGAGCCGCGGCGGCCGCCGCCAACGGTCGTGGACCGGCGCCAGTCCAAGATCAGCCCCCGTGACGGCTTGAGCCGGCCGGGGTTGCGGACCAGCACCAGGCGCACGTCGTCGTAGGGCTTCCACCGGTCGTCCTTCGGCGGGTTCGCCGACACCCCTCAAGACCTCCTCGCGGTCGGTCGTGCGTGCCTTAGAGGGTGTGGTCTGGGGTGGCGTCGTCGTCGCGGCGGACGTGGAGCAGGCGTCGCCCGTCGGGCACGCGGGCGATGATCGCGTCGTAGGCGCGTTGGTAGTCGCCCACGGGGCCGTCGGGCTCGCTGTTGCAGGCCACGACGATGGTGGTCGCGGGGTCGTCGACGATGCTGGGGACGTCGCCGGCGGCGCGGGTCGTACCGATCAGGGTGGTCACGGATCCGAGCATCCCACATCCTTCGAACACGTGTTCTACTACCGGCCATGGGCGCGCGAAGCGGACTCGACCCCGACACAGCGGCAGTGATCTCGCTTCACGCCACCGCGCTGCGCCTGGTGCGCGATCACCAGACCAGGGCCGAAGTCGTCGAGCAGCTGCGGCGCCTCGCCGGCGGCGGGCGGCGTGACCTGGTCGGCAACGCGGCGGGGTTCCTGCTGGGCGCCTACCTGGCCTCGCCGGGGACCAGCGACCCGGCGATGATCGACGCCGCGGCCGCTCTCCTGGCCACTGGCGCGGATCCTGAAGCCGTCCGGGAGGGCGCCGAGGGCGTCCGGGCCCGGCTGATCGGCGGGCACACCAACCCTCGCTGATCCCCGTGAGTTCGCCCGGGGCGTGACGGGTCATCGGGTCGCGTGGAAAATGCCGACCGTGGGGGTCAGGACACGCCAGGCGGCCGAGGCGCTGGGTCTGGGGATTGCACGCGTGCACCAGCTGATCTACGACGGCACTCTGGACGCCGCCTTGGTGAAGGGCGTTTACCAGGTCGACGAGGCCAGCCTCGAGCAACTGGTGGCCGCTCGCGCCGCATGGGTCACGGTCGACGAGGCTGCCGTGCTGGTGGGGTGCACGACGACCCGGATACGCCGCGCGGTGGCGGACGGGATGGTCGAGCAGCGCGCGGTGCTGCGCGCGCCCACGATCCGCCGAGCCGACCTCGAGGGGCTCCGGCCGCTGGTCGCGGCCGAGCGCCGCGGCGAGGAACAGCGCAGGCTCGATCGCGAGCAGGAGGCGTCGCGCCCGCGTCGAGGTGACCCGCCCGACGACGAGCACGAGTGGTGGACCCAGGCCGCGGTCGCAGACGTGCTGGGGCTGAGCACGAGCCGGATCCATCAGCTCGTCGCGCGCGAGTCCCTGCCCTCGACCGAGCACGCCGGGCGGCGCTGGTTCCGCTCCGACCACGTGCTGCAGGTCCTCAGCGCAAGGGCCTTCCGGGCCGCAGCCCTGAGGCCGCCACTCGATTGATCGCGGCCAACTTGGCCCTCGCAGGAGGCCGGGCCGCGCTGGTTCCGCTCGACCATGTCCGGCAGGTGTTGAGCGCCCGCGCGTTCCGGGCCGCCGCCCTGGGACCGCCGCTCGACGGACCGAGAGCTGTGCGCTCATGGGGGTGCCTGCGATCCACTGGGGCGCAGTTGGCGTCGTTGGTTCGGTGAGCGGCAGAAGACCTCATCGTCGGTGTCACTGAGATCGTGGCAGAACCGCTCCCTCCACCACTTGACCCCGACGCCTATCGGAACCCCTCTCAGAGTTGAGCCTTTGACCTCCGGAAGATCAACGCGTGTGCGAGTCAACCGATTGCGATGCCCACCGCGTCTCTATCGGAGACATCGACGGCAGCAAGGAGTCACTCCCATGAGCGACGAGAACTTCGTCGAGTTCGCGCGAGCGAACCACGGCCGTCTTCGCAGTCTCGCGCTCGGCTTGACCGGCAACGCGGCCGAGGCCGACGACCTGATCCAGGTGACGTTCGAAAAGCTGCTGAGGGCGTGGCGCCGCGGTTCGCCCGACGCTCCCTTCGCCTATGCGCGAACGACCCTGGTGCGCTGCCACGCCACCGAGATGCGCCGCGCCTGGCACTCGCGCGAGCGCCTGGGCGACGGGTCATCCCACGACGACCTGAGAGGAGAGGTTGGCGGGGATCTGGGGCACCTCGAAGGTGTGGCGCTCGACCGTTTGGTGCTGGTCAGCGCATTGGCGCGGATGCCCCCACGGCAACGCCAGGTCGTAACGCTTCGCTACCTCGAGGACATGTCCGTCGCCGATGTGGCCAGGTTGCTGCGCTGCACCCCCGGCACGGTCAAGCGCAGCACATCCGCAGGCCTCGCGAACCTGCGTCAGGCACTCGAACAACCCATGACGCGACCCACTCTTATCGAAGGAGCCCGGCCATGACACAGCCGACAAAGCAGACGAAGCGACCGTCGCTAGGCGACGATCTCGACCGGCGAGTCCGCGCCGCATACGAGCACCACGACAGCGCGCCGTTCCCATCCCTGCGGGGCAGGACCGCGCCCGCCCGACGCCCGCCCAGGCGCGTGGCGGTCTTGGCCGTGGCAGCCACGGTAGCCGCGGTCGTGGCCGCCCCGATCGCGCTCAGCCAGTTCTCCAACTCGGGCTCGGAGGCAGGCCTCGAGGCGAGCGCTAGGCCGACGGCCGACCAGACGTCTGCCAACAGCATTGACGCGGCCGTGTTCAGGGGGAGCGAGGACTCCTCTCTGTCTGACTATGTTTCGGTCCCAACCCTGACCGAAGAGGTCGACCGCTATCAGGTCGCCGTGAGTGGACGCATCCTGAGCTGGTCAGAGGGCCGCGTGGTCTCCGACGGCGACGTCACGACCCGCTATGCGACCCTCGCCATCGAGGTCGAGCACGCGAGCAAGGTCGTCGACGATTCACAGCGCGAGGTGGCCTATTTCTCGGTCGAGCGCGGCATGGAGTGGATGCCCGTAGGCGAGGAGTTGACCCCGGAGTACGCGCCGCCCACCGTGCAGGAGTTCGAGGACGCGGCGCCCGTCGGAACCCGCATCATCGCGATTGGCTTCCCCCTCGACGGCGAGTTCGTCAACGCCGGACTCCCCGACGGCGAGCCGCTGATCGGTCTGAGCACGCAGGGCGCTCTTCTCGAGACCGAGAACGGAGGTTTTGACACCATGCGCGTCCCCGTCGAAGACGTTGCTGGGTGGGCCAGGAACGCCGCCACTCTCGCTGGCAGCAACGCGTCAACGCATGAGTCGCCGGGCAGTTTCCAGAATTTGGTTGACGAGCTTTCGGCAATCGAGTGATCTTCGGCCGCGGCGTGGCGGCCAAATCGATCCAATCCGCGGGCTCCGTTCTTTCAACCCTGGTCGACGACGACCCGGACCGTCCCGACGGCAGACGCGCCGCCCTGCAGTAGCCCGCCCCGCCTGAGTCCCAACGAGTGACACCGCCGCGAGATGACCCCGCAGGGACGTTCCGATAGACGATCCCCTACCGGGAACGTTCGGACCTGGGTCGCGCGTCCGCGCGGTTGAGGCCCACCGACCGTCCCGTATGACCCGTCCGGAACGCGTCCCAGCAAACGGGGGCTATACGGGTCGAAAACGGTCGTTTATGAGCCGGTGCTGAACTTCGCTAGAAGAGCGGGCGACCTATGTGGGTATTGCCTGGCGATTGCGTAGCGAGCAGCTCATGGAACGCTCACCCTCCTGCGGGTGGCCTGCATGTGCGTGACTGTTTGCACGTCGTGCTGCCCTGATCAGGAATCGCGTTCGACCAATCCTGCCGGCGTCTCGATCGTTGACGTTGAGTGCCTGCCGCACCTGTGTCTCTGAGAGGGCGCGGGAGGACCTCCTAGGGGACGGTCGACACAAAGGCGATGTCGGGGGATGCCTGGCCTCGGGTGTCCCAGCCGTGGGACACCGAGAGACTCCGTCTCGGACATCGTGCGATACGCGCTGCTGGAGTAGGCACCCAACGCTGACCACGCCAGGAAGCAAGGTCGGCTGGCCCGGCCCCGGAGAACGTCCGCGGAGACGTCCCTCAGGACCGGAGCAGTCGAGGCGGTGCAGTGGGGCGCCTACATCCTCCTGGGTGTGCTGCCATCCCCAGTCTCGGGTATTGACGGAACTTGCTCGTCAGTCCGAGAGCTCGGCGGCCCTGTGCGGGGGAGCCGGGCCGTGGTGCACTGACATCTGAGCGGGGTTCGCGCCCCGCTCGAGCGAGAACGCCCATGGCCTCGCGCCACGTCGACCGTGCCGCCTCGTCCGACGACGACTACGGGGTGTCGCCGCGTGTCAACCACGTCCAGGCACGGCCCGACGTCTGAGGCCAGAGAATGCGACAACGAACCACCTTGCCAGTCCAGTTCGCCGCACAGGAATGCCCACCCCGAGGCACGGACCGTGGCTGCGAGACCGGATGGCAGGGGCTCTCCCCTCGAGACCAAGACACTTCACAGTGAGCCGGCTGGGGCACCTACAGCCACGCACGGTCATCGTGGAGGACCACGCCCTCTTCGCCGAAGCGCTCGCGATCGCGATGCGGCTCGAGGGGTACGACGTGCGCCAGGTCCCCGCCCCTGACGTGGCCGTCTCCACGGCTCGGGTAGTTGCGGCCGTGGTCCATCACCGGCCGCAGATCGTGTTGCTCGACCTCGACCTCGGCGCTTTCGGTGACGGCGCCCGACTCATCAGCCCCCTTGCGCACGCCGGCGCGGCCGTCGTGGTCGTCACCGCGTCCCACGAGCGAGCCCGGTGGGGCGAGTGCATCAGGTACGGCGCGAGGAAGGTGCTGAACAAGTCCCAGCCCCTCAGTGAGATCTTGTCGGTGACGCGTCGGCTGACCCAGGGGCTGGCGGTGATGGACGTCGTCGAGCGCGAGAGTCTTCTCAAGAGCTGGCACCTCGAACGGGCCGTCAGTCAGGGCCAACGCGAGCGGCTGGATCGGCTCACGCCGCGTGAGCGCGAGATCCTCGGCCACCTGATCGCTGGCCGTCAGGTGCGCGAGATCGCCGCTCTCCGGGTGGTGTCGGAATCAACCGTGCGGACCCAGGTCAAGACCATCCTGTCGAAGCTGGAGGTCACCTCCCAGCTGACCGCGGTGAGCACCGCCCGGTCGGCCGGATGGACCCCCGAGTCACCTCGCGGCCGGCGCTAGCTCACGCGCGTTCGCCTAGCGCACCGTCACGCCGAGCGCCCCGAGCTCGCATGAACCCTGCGTCACTGGCCAGAGGTGGAGCTGCCGCGGCCGTTCGCGACCGGGGAGGGGCCCGTCGAGTCGCGCTCTGGCATCCCTGATCGAGTCTCGAATCGACTACTGGGGTGATCCTCGACGCTCGGAGGACAACGAGATTCGCCATGAAGACGGTGAACGAGCGCTCTACGTTCTTGACCCATCTGGCCACCTGGTTGAGCTGTTGACACGTCCCTTACGCGTGACGCGGTCGGACACCCCCGAACCGCGGCCAGAAAGCGGGAGGGTCGGAATCGTTGGTTTTTGACCCTCCTGCCGGCGGGCCGCTCAGCACCCCGGAAGTGCGGGTCAGAACTCATGGCCAGAATCTACGGATCACGTAACGCGCATCTATCGTTTCTGATCCGCCCGGCGTAGAATCGAGGGACGAGTACCGGCCCCGAGCGCGAGGAGAGAGCGATGGTCCAGGAGCAGCTGGTCGTCGACGCGGCCGCGGCCGCCTTCGACGACTACTCCGACGTCGTGCTCTACGACGTCATGCACGAGACCGGCACCCAGCTCGGCGGCACGCTCGTCGCGCTGTATGACCAGGCCGTCGAGGCCGGCGACGCTGCGGGGACTCGCTACTGGTTGCGTCGAGATCTCGCGCTGCAGCGTGAGCGCGCGGCGATCGACTCCAACGACCGTGGCGCCCAGGTGGAGGCGATCCCGTCCTGGCAGGAGGAGATGGCCGCTCTGGGGCCCTTTCTCCCACGCCCCTGAGGGGCGCCCGCACGACGAGGTAGCTGAGCGGTGGCGCACCCAGCTGCCTGTCGAGTACCTCCGAAAGCGCTGGGACGATCTGGTGCAACCACGGGTCTTCCACGACGCGGTAGAGGCAGCCGACGGGCCGAAGCTGATCCTCCTCGGCGGCCAGCCCGGCGCGGGCAAGACGAAGGCCGGCGATCAGCTCGTCAAGCACGGCGGCTACGGGCCCGTGACGCGCTTGATCGGCGACGACTACCGGCGTTTCCACCCCGACTACCGCGTCGTGCTTGACCGCGAGCCGTTGGTGATGCCGGACGTGACCGCGCAGGCCGTGGGGGAGTGGCTGCGTCTTGCGGTCGACCACGCGCTGGAGAACCGCTACTCGATCCTGGTTGAGGGCACCTGGCGTAACGCCGGCGTGCCGATGAAGACGATTGAGCTCGCGGCCGCGCACGGCTACGACGTGCACGCGGTGGCTGTCGGGGTGCAGCCGGAGGTGAACCGGCTGTCCACGCTCGAGCGGTACTACCGCGACGTCGACCAGGGGCGGCAGGCTCGCTGGACGCCTGGGGCGGCGCACGAGCAGGCGGTCGCGGCGATCCCGGGTACCGCGGCGCAGATTGGCGCCTCCGCCCAGGTGGACGCCTGCGCGGTGACACCCGAGCTGCGGACCAGACGTTCGTCGACGGACCGATCGCAGGCACTGACGCGGCCGCTCTCCAGGCGCGTGGAGAAGCGTTCAGCGCGGCCCTCCGTCAGCAGATGGAGGCGCCGCTGTCGCCGGAGCAGGCACGGGTGTGGCTGCGGCAGTGCGGCGACCTTCACGCCGCTCACGAGAGGCACACGCTCGACAACGCCGATGCCCAGCAGGTGTGGGGTCGCATCCTCGACCACGACCGGCCACGGGTCGAATGCGCCGCTGACCGCTCCGGCAGCACCGGGGCAGCGGCACAGCCGCGAGCACCGTGGCAGCTCGGTTCCGTGCCGCGTTCCACGGTGGTGCAGCCACCGACGTCGCCCGGCCCACGCTCCCGGTACGCCCCTGGCGGGCCCCAGGCGCCAGGTGCTGGCCAGCCCAAGCAGCCACCGCCGCCCGGCGTCACCCGCTAATCCCACGACCGGCGCCACCGCCACTGCCCACGTGATCGACCCCGAAGGAGAAGGCGACGTGACCCTCGTCGACGACAGCCCCACCACCACCGTTCCCGGTGTAACCGGCATGACGGCTGCGGCGGCGGCTGGGCTGACGGCTGCGGTGCCGGAGCGGGTGCGGACGCTGGTGGGCTACGCCCGTGTCTCGACCGCGGACCAGTCGGCCGGGCTCCAGGTCGACGCGCTGACCGCGGCCGGCGCGCAGCGTGTGTTCGTCGAGACCGCGAGTGGCGCGACCGCGACGCGGCCGGAGCTCACGAAGGTGCTCGACTACCTGCGCGACGGCGACGTGCTCGTGGTGTGGCGCCTCGACCGTCTGGGCCGGTCGCTGCGCGACCTCATCGAGCAGGTGAACGCGCTCGAGGAGCGGGGTATCGGGTTCCGGTCCCTGACCGAGGCGATCGACACCACCACGCCAGGAGGCCGGTTGGTCTTCCATGTGTTCGGTGCGCTGAGCGAGTTCGAGCGCGAGCTCATCGTCGAGCGCACGCGCGCTGGTCTCGCGGCCGCCCGTGCCCGCGGCCGACACGGTGGGCGGCCGAAGGTGATGACGCCTGAGCGGGTCGCCGCAGCTCGCCGGCTGCGCGACGAGGACGGCCTCACGCTCGACCAGGTCGCCGCCACCATCGGGGTCTCGCGGGCCACCGTGGTGCGCGCCCTGCGGGCCAGCTCGACGGCCCCGGCTGAGGCGGGGGAGCAGTGATGTTCGGGCGACGTCGACGACGCCGCCCGGCGCCCGCCGTGGTGCCGCCGCCCGGGATGGACCCGGTCCTGTTGGAGATCTTCGACAACGGGCTCGCCGCGTTGCGCGGCGACCGCGCCGAGCGGATGGCTGAGGCCATGCGACGCGAGAGCGCGGCCAGGACAACGGCTGGGTCTGCCGGGGCCGGTGGTGGTTCACCCGGTTGGTGTCGATGATGGAGGCCCCGGTGCACGCGGCCGACGCGTTCGAGGGCAAGCACGTGTGGCACTGCTCGGTGGCTATCAAGCCCGAGGACGGGGTACGAACCGATGAGGAGTGGGCGCAGGTTGCGCGCGCGATCGTGGCCGAGGCCGGGATCGCTCCGGCGGGTGATCCGAACGGTTGCGCGTGGCTCGCTGTGCGTCACGGGGTGAGCGCCGGCGGCAACGACCACATTCACATCGTGGCCACGCTCGCGCACCCCGATGGCACCCGCGAGCAGGCCATGAACGATTACTACGCGGTCGGCCGGGTGGCGTCGCGGTTCGAGCAGGAGTGGGACATCACCCGCACCGAACGACGCGACGGGACGGCCGCGGTGGAGCCGACACGCGCCGAGCGGGAGAAGGCGCAGCGCCGCGCGAGTGCGGCCGACGACGGGCCTGAGCGTGCTCCTGGAAGCCCTCCGGGTGCCAGCGATCGGGGCCTCGTCCCGGCGCGGCTGTGGCTGCGTGAGGCTGCCCAGAACGCTGCGGCCGGTACGTCGGACTTCGAGGGGTTCAAGGACGCCCTGGAGGCCGACGGGGTACTGGTGTTCCCGCGCATGTCGACGCGGCACGAGGGTGAGGTGACCGGCTACTCGCTCGCGCTGCCCGGCGACGTCGATGCCGCCGGGGAGCCGGTCAGGTTCAGCGGCGGCCGCCTCACGGCCGACCTGACGTTGCCGGCGCTACAACGCCGGTGGGCATCGGGCGAGGGCTGGGCCGGGGAGATACGCCTGGCTACCCGTGAGCAGATGGTGGCCACGATGCGCTACTGCGCGTCGACGTCGTCCACGCCACTGGAGTACCTCGAGCAGCTGCGCGAGCGCGGCCTGTTCGTGCGCGAACGGCACTCCCAACGCAGCCGCGCCACCACCGGACCGGGCGGTTCTCAGGACGCCGTCAACGGCGACGTGGGCACCGTGGTGGGCGGTGCGGCGGAGGTCGGGGAGATCACGGGCTACGCCGTGGCGCTGCCGCCCCGCAGAGCCGGTTCGAGCCTGCGGGTGGCCGCGTTGTTCCTCGCCGGCGCCAGCAGCGCCGGCGAGCACGTCGAGCTCGCCCAGCTGGTGATTAACACCCTTGCCCTCGTCGAGGCCATTAGTGCGTTACGACTCGCCCAGCAACGTCAAGCCGAGGCAGCCGCCGCTGGAGAGGCAGCATCGCACTTGAGGAGGGACCTTGAGCGACGCTCGGCCGCGGGGATCACCGCCGGGCCCGCCGTGACCAAGCGCCGAGGGTTGAGTGAGGCGGTGACGGCCGGCCCCAAGACACACGGTATGGAGGTGACGAGAGCCTCGTTCTTAGGCACTCCGCCAGTGGATGAGCCAGCGCAAGGGCTGTAACCAGCGCCCGCGTTCATTGGGGCCGTGGTCAAGGGGACGCCCACAAGGGCGGGCCATCAACGTGTTGCCGATAGGACGAGCTTCGTGGCTGCAGATGAGAGGGTAGACCGCGTGACGATCAACGAGGTTGTGAGAGGCACGAACAGCAAGCCGGTCTCGAGCGGCCTGCTAGCCCAACACTTTGAATCGCGCACGGCTCACGGCGGCGGGATGTTGTTTGTCGGTTATCCGATCACGACGACGGTCGATCGGAGGGGCCCGCTCGACGCTGTGTACGTCTCGCCGACCAAGGGGGTCGTACTTTTTGACCTCGTGGAGGGCACCGACCTGGGCGACGTAATTGATCGCCAAGACGACGCTTTCAACCGATTAGAAATTCGTCTGAAGCAACATGCGGGCCTGGTGTCCCGCCGCCAGTTGATGATTCCGATTCACACCGTCACCTACGCCCCTGGTGTCAGCGTCGTTCCTGATCTTCAGGATTCGGACCACCCAGTAGCAACCAATGAGAACCTTGAGTCAACCATTGGGGAACTGGACTGGCCCGGCTGCGACGAGGTTGTGTTTCGCAACGCCGTGTCAGCCCTGCAGTCCGTATCTAGTATTCGCGCGTCCAGCACGCCAAGACCAGTCACGAATCAGACTTCTCGGGGTGCCAAACTCAAGCTCCTCGAGGAATCTATCGCGACCCTCGACCATCAGCAATCGAAAGCTGTGATTGAAACCATCGACGGAGTGCAGCGCATTCGAGGGCTAGCTGGATCGGGAAAGACAATTGTGCTAGCTCTGAAGGCGGCCTATCTGCACGCAACACACCCGGAGTGGGATATTGCCGTTACTTACAACGCGCGGTCGCTGTCCGATCAGTTCCGTCGATTGATCAACACGTTTACGATCGCGCAGACCCAGGAGGAACCGGATTGGAGCAAGGTTCATGTCCTAAACTCGTGGGGCAGTGGCGGAGGAGATCGGCGCGACGGGGTTTATCGGAAGTTCTGCACAACCAATAACGTGCCGTTCTATGACTTTGGCCGTGCCAAGAATCGATGGGGACAACGTGACGCTTTCGGTCAGGCATGCAGCGATGCGCTGACCGAGGCGTCGAACATTATTCCGCAGTTCGATGCCATCCTAGTGGACGAGGCCCAGGACCTGCCGCCGTCCTTCCTTCGCATGTGCTACGAAATGCTTCGCGGTGAAAAGCGTCTCGTTTACGCGTACGACGAATTGCAGACTCTCGCTGGCACGGGCCTCCCGCCGGCAGAGGAAATTTTTGGCGTTTCTCCCGAGACTGAGAAGCCCCGAGTAAGTTTTGATCCGAACGATCCAGATGTAGATCGGAAGGACATCATTCTGCAGAAGTGCTATCGAAATTCCCGTCCTGTGCTTGTGACGGCCCACGCCCTGGGTTTCGGCGTCTACCGAACACCACCCCCCAGTCGGACGACTGGACTGGTGCAGATCTTCGAGCAAAAGGAGCTTTGGGGCGAGATTGGGTACGACGTGCTTGAAGGGTCTCTTACTGAGGGACAGGACGTCACATTGTCGCGAACTGGAGAATCAAGTCCCCAGTTCCTAGAGGCGCATTCCGACGACGATGATCTTATTCAGTTCATCCGGTTCGATTCTGTCCAGAAGCAAAACGAATGGCTTGCCGACGAGATACAGAGAAACGTCACCACCGACGAATTGCTAGCAACTGATATTATCGTCATCAATCCCGACCCGTATACGACACGACCCAACCTCGGCCCGATTATGGCCTCCCTGTATGACCGTCAAATCACCAGTCACTTGGCCGGAGTTGATACAGCTGCCGATGTATTCTTCCGGCGCGACGAGCCCAGTGTGACGTTTACCGGAATTTACCGCGCCAAGGGTAACGAGGCGGGCATGGTTTACGTTACCAACGCGCATGAGTCGATAGCCAATACCGGCAGTCTCGCCACGATTAGAAATCGTCTGTTTACGGCAATCACTCGCAGTAAGGCGTGGGTTCGGGTGACCGGCGTTGGCGAAGACATGGATCGACTCATCGACGAGTTTTCCGAAGTTAAGCGCCAGAACTTTCGGCTAGCGTTCCGCTATCCGACGGAGGTCGAACGCACCACGATGCAAATTGTTCATCGAGACCTGTCCCGGGCGGAGGTGGGCAAGGTGCGTCGCGCTGACCGGAATCTCAATTCAATCCTCGAAGACCTAGATTCTGGAGAGATTCACACAGAGGATATTGATCCGGCTACGCGTGAGCGGCTGGTTCGATACCTGACTCAGTTGGGGCAGAAGCCGGGCGCGGGATTCTAATTTGTTGATCGACCTGTACAGCGCCGAACTCAATGAAGCAACCCGCTTTCTGCTTGCCCGGGGGCTCTTGAGTTCCTACAACACTGCTCACAAGCAGAATCCGCGTCATGGTGTTCGTGAGTTGGTCGCAAGTTACTGGCGCGCAGACCCGCCGAAAATGGTGGGCAGCGTTCCCCATGCCGAACTGCATCGGGAGTTAACCGCAAGAAACAGTTTCGATCTGCGATTCCTTGACGGCGCATTAATGACGTTCAAGTACGAGTTCTCGGCAAGTGGAAAGGGCCAACTGCGACGATCTGCGGTCTCATTTCTCCCTTCGCCTGACCTGACAGTATTCCAAGAAGACCCTGAGCTTTATCTTGGTGACGCGCTTTTCGGAGACGTGGTCGACGAGGGCGCGGTGACCGTGCCGCTACGATTTGATTACGACGCTCGCGAAGCGGTTGTAGAAGAGCTTCGTCATCCAGTCTCCCACCTCACAATTGGATCCTATAAGCATTGTCGTATTCCGTTGACGTGTGGTGCTAGCCCTTACTATGTAATCGAGTTCGTCCTTCGCGCGTTCTATCAAACTCCAACACTGGCGTGGTCGTCCGATCTGCCTGGTCCTCGCACAGAACCTCCGGTGGCGACAATTTCTGATCTCGAGCGGACGCTTATTCACGTCGCTTTGCCGACGGCGTGAGGTTGTTGGTGGTTGACAGCCGCGGTCAACTGGCGACGAGGGGGTGTTCTCAGAGCCTCAGACCCTCCCGATGACGATCTCACGACGGGCTTGGGCACCAATGTCCAAACACGAGGTGGTGCTACCACGTGTCGACCGGCCCCTTGCGCCCCGCCGGACGTCGAGCAACGCGACCCGCGCGCTGTGGCAGGGCAACCAGTACGACGAAATCCAGCCGCTGCGCTACCCCAACGAAGAGGTCCTCGGCGCGCCTTCAACTGGCGGGCCGTTGAGCGCAAGCAGCCGTTCATCTCCTATGCCATGCACGGTGCCCGCGACAGCCACGGAGCCGGCGACGACCCCGCCGGCTCACAGGCCGTTGTCGTTCACGAGGGGACGCGCGGTGCCCACCGCTGTCGAGCGAGACAATCCGCGCGGTTCGGTGGTGGCCAAAGTTGAACGGCGGCGGCTTAGCGGCTGGCCCACGTGGCCCCCGGCTGCGCAGCAGGTAATGCTGCTCGAGCCGTCAAACGGGCTCGGCCATTAGACGGCGCAGTATGTGCCATGCGAGTCGGCCCAGAACCATCGCTTCAGATTGCAACGCGAGGTGCGCATGGTAGTTCACTATTGGCATCTCAGTGCTCGCTGTGGTTCACTGTGGTGGTGCGCGAAGCTGAGCTAGTAGCCCGTGAGGCAGTCGACACTGCAGTCGACATCTGGAACAAGTCCGGTCTGTCGGCGGCTTTCAGTAGTCTCGCCACCCTGGTTTGGAGTAGGAATCAAGATCGACACGAGCCCGAGCTAGGGGACGATTCGACTACGCTGGGCACTTTATGTGCGCGCAATCTCTCGAACTTGATTGAGCGCGAGATGTGTGGCACGGGCGGCGAGGGCGGTGGTGTCAAAGAGCCGAGCGGCAGTGGTCAGCTGGAATGCGGCTGGGGAACTCCCGGACTGGTCTTCTCTAAGCCGCATGGAGCGCTTCAACTGACGTTGAGTGGGCGGCACTTCTTCGTGATGAAGGCGCCGCTTGCGGCTGGCCGGACCCTGGGCTGGGACTCGATGGTCAACTGGGACGGCGAGTCCGACACGCGGCAGCGTATTGCTCAGACCAACAGCGAGGAACTTGGGAGCTACTTCACGCCTGCGTCAGGGCAAGGCACGATCTGGTCTCACCTCTCGGACAAGCCCGCCTCCGCCCTTCGTGAGTTCCTCGTGGTGTGGGCGGGGGAGCCTGGGCGCAGTCAGACCGCCGGATGGATGACTCTCCCTGGAATCGGGGACGCGCCTTTCATTGCGAAGTCCACGCTTTGGTTTGACGAGGCGGAAGCTTCCGGTGTCGCTGGGACTACTTCGGTGGCTCCGCAAGGCCCGAACTTCGATAAGCGACCGACACCGGCGCCGATTATCAAGATCAAGATGCGCCCGAGCGATGAGGGTCAGGGGTGAGCTCTGAGAGCCGTCTGCGAGCAGGCTCAACCGACTTCGACCCGAGTCGTCTCACTGTCGCTCGCCGGTTACGCGGCATGACCAAGGCGGATCTGGCGCGCGCGTTGGGGGTAACACCAACCGCCATCACGCAGTACGAAAAAGCCACCCGCCCGACACAAGCTGTGCTTGCGCAGATATGCCTAGTTCTCGGGATGCCGCGAGAGTTTTTCGGAGCCGGCAATCCAATGACATTGCTTCCCGCTTCTGGTGCGCATTTCCGGTCCTTGCGGGCGACGTCGGCGAAGGCTCGTGAGCAGGTACTTGCTTACGGCGAGCTCTGTCTCGAGCTTGTTGAGCTGCTGGGACACTACGTCGACCTGCCCGAGGTTGCGCTACCTGAGCTGAAGTTGCCAGTGGAGATTACACCCGAGGCCATCCTTCACGCCGCTGCCGAAGTTCGACGTCAGTGGGGCATCGAAGCTGGGCCGATCCCTTCGGTTGTTCAGCTGCTGGAGGCGCACGGCGTGGTAGTTATTCGACTCCCGCGAGGTACTGACGCAATGGTTGATGCGCTGTCCACCCAGTCCGGGGGGCGACCGCTTGTCTTCTTAAGCCCGTCCAAGGATGACAAGGCGCGCTCGCGATTCGATGCCGCTCACGAGTTGGGCCATCTCGTTCTGCACCCGGACACTGAGCCTGGTTCAAAACTGGTTGAGCGCGAGGCCAATTCGTTTGCGTCCGAATTGCTGATGCCTCAGGACGAGATATTTAGGCAACTTCCATCTCGAATTGACTGGCCCAAGCTTCACGATTTGAAGCGGCACTGGGGTGTGAGCCTGCGTGCCCTCGTGTTCCGAGCCCACAGCTTGGGTCGACTTAGTGATGCGTCTTACCGGCGTGCGAACCAGCAGTTGTCCGTGTGGGGTCTGCCCGAACCTGGCCCGCTCGGTCCAGCCGAGTCACCCCAGATGCTAGGCGTGGCTAGGGATTTGCTGGCTGATCACGGCGTCGACCTTTCGAGCGTTCTGGCTCAGGGTCGGATCGCTGTTGAGGTCACGGAGGCCGTTCTCGCTGCGGGGAGCAAGATGCGACCTCGAGTCGATCTCGCCTAGCACAGGCCGTAGGCCGACATAAGATAAGTTATCGGCGGTGAGCTCCGGCAAGGTACAGGCGACCCGAAGAACGCAGAACGGTCGTTGCTGTAGGAGTCGGTCGCGCGCTACTTCTACGGGCACTCCGATCTCCATCGCTTACGACTGCGAGTCGACCGCGAGGCCATCCTGTTCGTGGAGGTCGAGCTGGGTGGCCGTAACGCCGCCCGACGGTTCGTCGGTCTCCTCGGCTCCGGCCGTCGAGAACAAGAGCGCCATCGCAGCTACGACCGCATTGACGCCGCCAACCGGACCTGGGGCTCAGGCCACCGGGCGGTTGGCCTCCGCCCACCGCTTCTCCTGAGCGCTGCCGAATGGGGGAGGCTCGTGGCCGTCGACCCACCAGAGCTCGCGCGGGGTCTCGTCGACGTGGAACTCGCTGTACAGGCCGCGGCCGGTGGTGAAGGGCGCGAGCAGGTCGTGGATCGCGCTGCTGAGGCCGCGGCGCTGCTCGGGTCCTTCGCTGTGGACGGCGATGTGCTCGATGACGAACCGGACCGCGTCGACGGCCGGTTCGCCGCCGATGAGGAACGACTCGCGGTCGTGCTCCTCGAACACCGTCACGACGTAGAACGCGGGGAGCCCGATACGGGTGTAGAAACCGGTGACCGCGCGGGCGAGGTCGCGCTTGTCGTCGGCCGTGTAGGTGCCGGTGGCGGTGTGGATGGTCCAGAGGGGCACGGGGTGCTCCGTCCTGTCGGTCGGGTCGGGTGGGAGGAACGGTCAACCCAGCGGGAGGGCGAGGCCCTCCACGGGGCCGGACAGCGCCGCCTTGAAGTGGCGGGTGACGTCGTCGACGAGCACCTCGGTCTCGCCGGCCTCGACCCCCCTCATCACGATGTCGGCGACCGTCGCGGGAGCCAGCTTCTCGCCCGGCATGGCCGCCACCATCTCGGTGTCCGCGAACCCCAGGTGCACGCCGACGACCAGCGTCTCCTGGGCGGCGAGCTCGGAACGGATCGAGTTGGTCATCGACCAGAGGGCGGCCTTGGAGGCGCCGTACGGGCCGGACCCCGAGGCCCACGACAGCAGCGAGTGCAGGGTGACCAGGGCGCCGCCGCCGTTGGCGCCGAGCACGGGGGCGAAGGCGCGCGAGACGCGCAGGGCGCCGAAGACGTTGGTCTCGAAGGTCGCGACGACGTCGGACATCGGACCGGTCAGCAGCGAGGTCGGGTGGAGCACGCCGGCGTTGTTGACCACGAGGGTCGCGTCGGCGGCACGCTCGGCGAGCGCCCGCACGGACTCCTCGTCGTCAACGTCGAGGGCGACTGCCTCGACGCGGGGGTCGTCGGTCGGGGCGGGGACGCGCGCGGTGGCGTAGACCTTGGCGGCCCCGCGGTCGAGCAGGGCCTGGGTGAAGGCCCGGCCGAGCCCGCGCTGGCCCCCGGTCACGACCGCAACCGCTCCCTGGATGGTGCTCATCTGCTTCTCCTCGGTCGGTGTCGTGGCGCAGGGACCTGCGTCACGCCCGTCCGATATTGACACTGTCAACATCGATGGGCAAGGGTCATGTTGACATCGTCCACTTCTGAAGGAGCCCTCGTGCCCCGCAAGCCGCTGGTGCTGCTCACCGTGTGCCTGGCCGCACTGACCATCAACCTCAGCACCATGATCGTGAACGTCGCGCTGCCGACGATCGCGCAGGACCTCGACGCCGGCACGCGGTCGCTCCTGTGGATCGTGGACGGCTACAACCTCGCCTTCGCCGCGCTGGTGCTGGCGATGGGGAGCCTCTCCGACCGCTTCGGGCGTCGGCCGGCGCTCGTGCTGGGCCTGGCCGGCTTCGCGGTCACCAACGGGGCCGCCGCTCTTGTCGACACCAGCGGCGCCCTCATCGCGCTCAGGTTCGCGATGGGCACCTTCGCGGCCCTCATCTTCCCCACGACGTTGTCGATTATCGCCAACACCTTCACCGACCGCCGCGAGCGGGCCTCCGCCCTGGGGCTGTGGGGCGCCTCGGTCGGCGTCGGTGTCGCGCTCGGCCCGGTGGGTGGCGGTCTGCTGCTCGAGCACTTCTCGTGGGCCAGCGTCTTCTGGGCCCTCGTGCCGGTCAGCCTCCTCACGATGGCGATGACGCTCGCCTTCGTGCCCGAGTCGCGCGACCCCTCGGTGCCGCGCGTCGACCGCCCCGGCTTCGTGCTCTCCGTTGCGGCGCTCGGCACGCTCACCTGGACCATCATCGAGGCCCCCGAGCACGGCTGGAGAAGCCTTGAGACCGTCGCGGGGTTCACGGTCGCCGCGGCGCTGGTGGTCGTGTTCGTGCTCGTCGAGCGCGCCGTCGAGCACCCGATGATCGACGTGACCCTGTTCCTCGACCGCCGGTTCAGCGCCGCTTGCGCTGCGGTCACCGTCGCCTTCTTCGCGCTGTTCGGGTTCATCTTCCTCATCACGCAGTTCTTCCAGTTCGTGCGGGACTACTCACCGCTCGAGACGGGTCTGCGCTTCCTGCCGGTGGCGACCGCCATCGCCGTGGCGTCGATCGTGGGGGCGCGGCTGGCGCCCCGCCTCGGTACCAGGGCCGTCGTCACGCCCGGCCTCGTGCTCCTGGGCGCGGCGTTCCTCTGGATCTCGACCATCTCGGCCGACGTCCCCTACTCCACGGTGGTCGTGCCCCAGATGGTCCTGCTCGGTCTCGGCATCGGCCTGGTCAGCACCCCGGCGACCGAGTCGATCATGCAGGTGCTGCCGCCTGCTCGCGCCGGCGTCGGCTCCGCGGTCAACGACGCGACCCGTGAGCTGGGCGGCACGCTGGGCGTCGCGGTCGTCGGCTCGCTGTTCTCGTCGCAGTACGGCGACCAGCTCGTCCGGCTCCTCGCGGGCCGGGTCGACGCTGCCACGGCGCAGGAGGCCGCCGACTCGGTCGGGTTCGCGGACGCCCTCGCCGCGCAGGTGCCGGGCCTGGGGAGCGCCGTCGACGCGGCGTTCCTCGACGGCCTCGCCCTGGGGTGCGTCGTCGTCGGGGTGCTGTGCCTCGTTGGTGCGCTCGCGGCCGTGCTCGCCCTGCCGGGCGACCGCTACGACCCGCTCGCGGACGAGGCTCCGGGCGACCCCGAGCCGGCCCCTGCGCCGTCGTCCCCTCGACTACGGTGAGTCCATGACCGGTGCCGCCTACCACCACGGCCGCCTGCGGGAGGCCCTGGTCGAGGAGGCGGTCGCGGCGGCGCGAGCGCATGGCCCCGGCGGCGTCGGGCTTCGCGAGCTGGCCCGACGCGTCGGGGTCTCCCACAACGCCGCATACCGCCACTTCGCCCACCGCGAGGACCTGCTCGTCGCGGTGGCGGACCACGCCATGACCGAGGTGGTGGGCGCGATGCGGGTGCGTCTGGCCGACCTCGACGCCGGTGGCGGCAGCGTGGAGGTCGCGCCCGTCCTCCGGGCGCGTCGGCGGTTGACCGCGATCGGTCGGGCGTACGTCGACTACGCGCTGCGTGAGCCGGGGCTCTTCCAGGCCGCGTTCGCCGCCCTCGCCGGCGACGGTGACTGGCGCCGCCGTGGGCAGGGCCCGCTCGACCTGCTGGGCGAGGCCCTCGACGAGCTCGTCGACGTCGGCTTCCTCGCCCCTGCCGCGCGACCGGGCGCCGAGGTGACCTGCTGGTCCGCGGTGCACGGTTTTGCCATGCTCACCGTCGCGGGTCCGTTGGCCGGGGTGGCCGTGCTGGACAGGGCGGCGACCCTCGACACCGTGCTCACCTCCATCGACCGGTCCTACGCCGCCACCACCGGCTCGGCGGCGGACCCGGCCGACTTGATTGCCGGGACATAGTGACAGGGCCTCGGTGGCCTGCGCAGCGACCGACTACCGGGAGCCGCTAGGCAGTGACACCGCCTCTGCGGCCTCACTCCCGACAGGGCTTCGACCTCGCTTGTTCGGGGTCTCGACGACGTGCAGGTGTGGATGTCGCCCAACCCCAGATGCACGCACAAGCCCCCTCGCGGCGGGCCCAACCTCTCCCGTTCCCGAGCCGTCCGCGGGCGGCTCCGATTGCGTCGTGAACAGATTGAGCCAATGACCTGCAATCTGGCGGGTGGGCGTTCGCGGTGGCCATCATCAATGTAGAGCGACACAAATAAGTTATCGACGAGGTCCGGTCCGTGGCGTCTGTTGCGTGTGTGGACGACTGCGGGGCCGTGGCGGGGCCTACTCGGGTACGGAGGCGACCTGGCCCGCGCGGCGCAGGCTGTCGGCCACGAAGCCGCTCTTCTTGAGGTCCTCCACGACGTCGTCCAAGAGCTCGACGACCCGGGCACCGCGCTCGCGCGGCACGGCGAGCGCCTGGCGGATGGCCTGGAAGGCGGGTTCGAGCACGCGGAGGCCGTGTGCCTGGGCGAGCTGCTCCGTCGGCTGGCGCACTCCGGAGAGGACGTCGAGGTGCTGGTCGACGAAGACGTCGATCACCTCGTCGCCGCGCACGATCGTCGCGTTCCGGACGGTGCGGGTGAGGTAGAGGTCGTAGGCCGAGCCCCGGCGCACGGCGATCGTGGTGCCGGCGACGTCGACGTCGTCGATCACCACCGTGGTCGATCCCGGGCGCACGGCGAAGACGCCCTCGATCCCGACGTACAGCCTCGTGAAGCGCACCCCTGCCTCGCGGGCCGGCTCGACGGCCAGGAAACCCAGGTCGACCTCGGTGTCGACGAGCGCGGCGTAGGAGTCGCGCGCCGCTCCGACGGGGCGCAGCTCGAGGTCGACCCCGAGCCGCCGAGCCAGCTCGGTGGCGATGTCGACGGTGACGCCCGTCGGCGCGTCCGGAGTGCCCTGGACGAGCACGGGGTTGCCGAGGTTGATGACGGCACGCAGCGTGCCGTGCGGGCAGAGGGTCTCGCGCAGGGCGTCGATCGCCCCCCGTTCCTCGACGCCGCGGCGGCGGCCCACCGCGCCGGTCGCACCGAGCCGCCGCTGCTGGCGGACCTCGCAGGAGCCAGGGTCCTGCAGTACGTCGGCGACTCCGTGACGACCGACCACATCTGCCCGGCCGGGCGCATCCCGTCGGGCAGCCCCGCCGGCCGCTACCTGCGCGGGCAGGGGGTCGACGTCTCCGAGCTCAACAGCTACGCCTCGCGGCGCGGCAACTGGCAGGTGATGAGGCGCGGCGGGTTCGCGAACCCGCGCCTGCGCAACCGCCTCTCCGAGGGAGGACCCGGCGGACTCACCGCCGACCTGACCGCACCCCTCCCCTACCCCGTCGAGGAGGTCGATACCGTCGCGGACCGCTATGCCGCCGCGGGCGTGCCGCTCGTCGTCCTCGGCGGCCAGGAGTACGGCACCGGCTCCTCGCGCGACTGGGCCGCCAAGGTGACCGCCCTCCTGGGCGTCCGTGCGGTCATCGCGGAGTCCTACGAGCGCATCCACCGGTCCAACCTCGTCGGCATGGGCGTCCTGCCGCTGCAGTTCGCCGACGGCGACTCGGCCACCTCGCTGGGGCTCGACGGGTCCGAGGTGCTCGCCGTGGAGGGGCTGGCCGGCCGCGCGTCGGCGCCCCCGAGGCTCACCGTCACCGCGACCCACCCGGTGGGCGGTGCGGTCACGACCTTCACCGTCACGACGCGGCTCGACACGCCGCGCGAGCAGCTCTACCACCGCTACGGCGGCGTCCTGCCCTACGTCCTCCGGTCGACGCTCGAACGGCTCGCGCCGCCCGCACCAGCCGACCCCGCCTGACGTCAGGTGGCAGGGCGGGCGGGCGAGCCAGTGCCACGCTGGCCAGCACGACGTCGATGGCGTCCACCGCGGTAGTCCTTCCACGAGGCGGCCGCGCGGCGCCTGGCCAAACAGATGGGCCAGCCGAGGCCCGGATCGCGCAGCGATCCCACGATCACTCCGCCGCGGTCTACGGATGAATGTCACGAGGAGGAGAGAAGGCCACGGCAGCCCTCGCCAGCAGGGATCGACTTGCCCAAGCATCCCCCGTGTACCGCCCACCCGCCGGGGCTGAATCAGGACGCTTTGGGCTCAGAGCCTTCACATTGCCCAAGGCAGCGATGCGGATCTGGTATCGCAGGCGCCTTGCTATGGCGCACGGTAGACCGCTTGCCCGTCAACCAGGGTCAGTGCGGGTCGAGCCTCGCTGATGTCGTGGTGACCCAGGATGGGCTGATCAAGCAGCACGAGATCGGCGAGCTTGCCGACCGCAATGGAGCCAGCCTCGTCCTCGATCCCGTTGGCGTAGGCAGAACCCGTCGTGTAGGCCTCGATCGCGGTCTCGACCGTGAGCGCCTGGCGGGGTTCCAGCGGCACTCGCTGAGCATCGTCGCCCGTTCCGTGGGGATCTCCTGGGGGAGCTGTGCGCGTGACCGCCGTGTAGATGGCCCACAACGGGTTGGGATCGGTCACCGGCCAGTCGCTTCCCATGGCGAACCGCGCACCGGAACGGTAGAGGTCGCCGAACGGGAAATGCTGTCGCTCGCGCTCTGTTCCGAGGAGCGGCAGCTTGCGCTCGACGATCTCGCGGTCGCGTCGTGCCCACAGCGCCTGAATATTGGCAATCACGTCGAGCTCGGCGAATCGCGGGATGTCAGCGCGGTCGACCACGTCGAGGTGGGCGATCTGGTGACGTCTCTCGGCTCCCGCCGGACCAACAGACTCCAGGGCGTCCAGACATTCCCGCACCGCTCGGTCGCCGACGGCGTGCATATGGATCTGAAATCCATGATCGCTGAGAGCCCGACTGATGCCGGCCAGCTCGTCGGGATCGATGAACGAGATCCCAGTGGGGGTGTCGTGCGCAGGATTTCCGCTGTAGGGGTTGAGCATCGCTCCGGTGCAGTTCTCGCACACGCCGTCTTGCATGATCTTGACGCTGGTGGCTCTGAAACGGTTGCGGCGGCTGCGCTCGCGCTTGTCGAGCAGTCCATCGATCTGCTCCAGCCCGGCAGCGGCTTCCCACCACAGCGCGCCGACCACCCTCGCCGTGAGCTCGCCGCGGTCAGCGAGGCGGAGGTACACGTCGAGCGGGTCCGCCATCCCCCACAACGGGCCGACCAGGGCGTCCTGCCAGGACGTGACGCCGAATCTGTGCAGGTAGGCCTGGGCGGTCAATAGCGCGGAGTCGAGCTCCTGGTCGGTGATCGGGGGGAGGAGCCCGGTGACCAGGTCGCCGGCCCGCTCCACGAGCACCCCCGTTGCTCGACCGTCGCGGTCGCGATTGATCCGGCCCAACGGGGGGTCGGGTGTGCGCTCGTCGATCCCTGCCCGCTCCAGGGCGCGGGAGTTGGCCCACACCCCGTGTCCGTCGTGGCTCACGAGGACCGCAGGGCGGTCAGGGATGACGGAGTCGAGCTGCTGGCGGGTCGGCAGACCCCCCGGGAACGTGTCGCCGTACCAGCCGTTGCCCGCGATCCACTCCGCCTCGGGATGGTCCTTCGCGTAGGAGTCGATGCGGTCCAGGTAGCGCCCCAGGTCGTGCGGCAGGTCGGCCAGGTTGCAGGTCATGAGCTGAACGCCTGCGGCCATGGGGTGGACGTGGGCGTCGACGAATCCTGGCAGCAGTGTGGCTCCGGCGGCGTCGATCACCTCCGTCCTAGGCCCGGCAAGGTGGGCGAGAGAGGTGCTGCTGATCTGCTCGATACGACCGTCGCGCACGGCGACCGAGGTCGCCTGGGGATGGTCGTGGACTTGGGCGTCGATGAAGACGAGGTCGGGGTCGGTCACGGTGATGGGCTCCCGGTTCTGTTCGTTCAGTTGGCGGCGAGCTCGTCGAAGGGCCGGTGAGCGCCGGAAAGGGTGCTGGTGTCTCGTCCCCGGGCAGCGACGGCGTAGTACAGACCGCCCGATACGACGAGCCCGACGACCCAGGCGAGGTCGACTCCGTGGAGCGAGGTCGCGACCGGGCCGACGTACTGCGGAAGGACCGCGAACGGCACCTGTACCGCGAGCCCGACCGCGTAGACGGCCAGGGCCACGATGTTCCACTGTCCGTAGCGCCCGCCGTCGCGCTCGAAGAACGACGCGACGTCGTAGGACCCGTGCCGGATGAGGAAGTAGTCGATCAGGTTGATGGCGGACCACGGGATCAACACGTAGAGCAGGATGGTGATGAAGCTGGTGAAGTCGGCGAGGAAGTTGTCGGTGGCGACGAGGGCGACCGCGGCTCCGAGGAGGAGCAGCGCGAACGACGTGACGAGTCGGCCGCGGGCTCGTGGGATCCAGCCCGGCCGGACGTTCTCCACCAGGGTCAGGGTGGTCAGCGTGGCACAGTAGACGTTGCCGGCATTGCCCAGCATCGAGCTCAGCGCAAAGGCCATGAGGATGGTGGTGGCGAGGCTTCCCGTCGTTTCGTCGATGCCGAGGATCGGATCACCGGTCGAGGAGAGCGCGCCGAGGAGAGCCCCGAAAGCCATCATGAGGACTCCGCTGAGCAGCGAGCCGGCGAACGTGCCCCAGAACGCCGATCGACTGCCGACGCCGGCAGGAAGGTAGCGGGAGTAGTCCGAAACGTAGGGGGCGTACGCGATCTGCCACACGGCCCCGACCGCGAGCATCGAGAAGAAACCGGTGGCGGTGAGGCCGCCCTGCTGAAGCACCGACGCCGGTACGCCATCCGAGACGATCTTCGCCAGGGCCAGCACCACGAGCGTGCCGATGACGATCGCGGAGACGGTGAGTAGCAGCTTGATCAGCCGCAGGCCGATCACCATCACTCCCATGCTCACGACGAGCGCAAGGCCGATGGCGGCGTTCGTCGAGATGGAGGGGAACACCGAGCTCAACGACTGCGAGCCCACCACGAGGTTCGAGATGTAGAACCCCATGAACATCACGGTCGCCACGACCACGATGAGCGCGGCGCCGCGCGAGCCGAATTGTCCGCGGGCCTGGAGCATCTGCGGGACCCCGAGGCTCGGGCCCTGCGAGGCGTGCAGAGCCATCAGCACGCCGCCGATGACGTTGCCGAGCACGATGGCGAGCACGCCCCACCAGAAGGGAAGGGCGAACAGGGTGGTGGCGAGCCCGCCGGTCACGACAGTGAGCGGAAGCATGTTGACGCCGAGCCAGATCCCGACGAGTCCGAGCGCGGAGCCGTTTCGTTCGTCGGCGGGAACCGGGCCGATCGTGTTGCGTTCGATGAGGCCACGCGACGTCGCGGTGATGTCTCGTTCTGAGCTCATGTTCATCCTGTCCGTCGGATGCCGGCTCGGCCCGTGAGGCCGCCACCTGCATCGGTGTGGCGGCAGTCTTGATCAGCCGCCATCTTCTGAACAAGGCTTGTGATCCCCCGTTTACATCTGTTCTGCAGATGACGCGATCCCACAAAAATGGGGACCTCGGTTCGGTCGCCGTCAGGCCTCGATCCGGTCGGACGCTCCCGGGCGCTGGGCACACGCCACCGTCGGTGCGCTGCCGAGCACCGCTCGCCCGTCGATGCGACTGCGAAACGTCGCCGTTACTCCACCGACATCGGAGCAGGATCCTCGGCGCTGTCCGCATTCCGCCCCGCGACTGTCAAGCACGTCCGGATGAAGGCGTGCACCTTGCGCGTCGGGCGGGCGGCGCGCACCCGTACAGCCACGACATCCAGCGGGGGCAGGTCGTCATCGAGCGTGAGGCACACGACCGACCCCCCGCGGTACGTCTGGTCGTGCAACGGTCGCTGGTTGAGGATGGCGAAACCCTGTCCGGCTGCGACCATGGCGCGCACGGTCTCGTAGCCACGAGTGCGGTGCCGCACCTGCGGCTGGACGCCCACCGTCTCGAAAAGGGCTCGGAAGTAGTCGGCCGTGTGTGGGAGGTCCAGCATCACGACGGGTTCTGACGCCAGATCGGCGAGCCGGATGGATGTCTTGCGTGCCAGCGGGTGCGCGACGCCGAGCACGACGTACGGAGCGGCCGATGCGATCGTCACCGTCTCGAGATCGTCCTCGAGGTCGTAGGCGTACATCAGTGCCGCCTCGCACTCACCCTCGCGCAGCATTCGTTTCAGAGTGGCATGCTCACCCTCTCGCGCGGTGATCCGCACGGCCGGGTGCCGCTGCGTGTAGCTGGCAACCAGGTCTGGCAGCCAGAACGGGGCCAGCGTCTCGAAGCACCCGACCACCAGGTCCCCTGCCAGTTCCTGCCCGGCGTCGGTCGCTGAATCCGCCAGTTCCTGGCAGTGCGCGAGGAAGCCTCGAAGCTCGGCGTAAAAGTCGCGGCCGGCCGAGGTGAGCGCCAACCCCCGCGATCGGCTACGTAGCAGCAACTGCACGCCCAGCTCGCGCTCGAGCTGGGCGACCGCCGTCGAGATCGCGGACTGCGAGACCAGCAGCTGGCGCGACGCCGCGGTCATGCTGCCGAGCTCAGCGGCCGCGGCGAAGTACCGCAGCTGCACCAAGGTGAAGGACGGTGTCTTCATCGCTTCCTCACGCTCCCGACCGAGGTGCTCCCATGAGACGCGCGTAGAGCCGCGTCAAGCACGGCGCCCGTCTCGCGCTCGGCGAGCGCACGCAGCAGCCCGCGGCCCCGCTCCGGCGAGAGTCGTGAGTTGCGGGCAACCACGTGAAGTCCGAGTGCGTCCTCGAGGGCGACGAAGGTCTCGGCGACCTCGCGTGCGGGAGCGCCAAGCGAAAGGGACCCGGCGGCTCTGCCCCGTTCCAGCACGACCTCGTACAACGACACCTCCTGCTCCCACAGCGCTGACATGAGCGCGGCGTGAGACGGGCTCCGCGCCGCATGCACATGCAGCTCGTAGAGCACCCGGCACAACAGATCGTCAGCGGTAGCAGGGACCCCGCGGTCGACCAGCTCGGCGAGCTGGTCGACCGGATCCTCGTGTGCCTCCGCTGCGGCGCGACGCGCCGCGCAGAAGCGCTCGGACGCGTGGGCGTGGACGTCCAGGACCAGGTCATCGAGGTGGCGGTAGTAGTAGCTGACCAAGGCGGCAGAGATGCCGGCCTGTTCGGCGACGTCGCGCACCCGCAGGCCGGACACCCCGGTGGCGGCGATGGCGCGTGCACCCGCCTCGACGATGACGCGCTTGCGCTCACGTTGATCCTTCGGACGAGGCATGCCTGAATTATCTATGCGCCACATCAAAGAATCCAGACGTACGAACCCCTTGATCCGAAAGGTCATCTGGGCTTGGATCCGTGACACCCCGATATTCTTTGTGATTCACAATAAAGAATCGGTGCGGGCGTCCGCCCGCACGACCCCGCTCGGTCCCCCTGGAGGCTCCGCATGTCGATCGACACCGCCACCCCCCGCCACCCCCTCGCTCGTCTCACGACCGAGGAGATCGAACGCAACCGTACGGTCCTCGATGAGGCGGGCCTCATCAGCACACACACCCGGTTTGCCCTGGTCATGCTCGACGAGCCCGGGAAGCACGAGGTCCTGGCATGGACCCCCGGGACCGCATGGGAACGCCGGATCAGGTCGACCTTGCTGGACCGTTCCTCGGGCGCGGTCAGCGAGGTGGTCGTCTCCCTAACCCGGGGCACAGTGGCGACCAGCCGGGACATAGACGTGACCAAGGAGGGGCAGCCACCGATCATGGCCGAGGAGTTCGAGCTCGTCGAGAAGATCCTGTGGGCTGACGAATCGTGGTGCGCCGCCATGGCGCTGCGCGGACTCACCACCCCGGAGCGCATCAGGATCTCCGCCCTCAGTGCCGGCGAGTTCGGGATCGAGGGCGAGTCCGGTCGGCGCCTCGTCCGCTGTCTGTCGTTCCTGCAGCTCGACGACATCGACAACGTGTGGGCCCACCCCGTCGACGGGATCGTCGCGTATGTCGACCTCATCACCCACGAGGTCCTCGAGCTGATCGACGAAGGAATCTACGACCTGCCCATCGAGCGCGCCGACTTCGAGGCGCCGTCGCTCCCGGAGCGCACCACGCAGAAGCCCATCGAGATCACGCAACCAGAAGGACCGAGCTTCGAGGTGGACGGCGACGTCGTTCGCTGGGAGAACTGGGAGTTCCGCATCGGCTTCGACCAGGTCGAGGGCCTGACGCTCCACCAGATCGGGTTCCGCGACGCCGACCGAGGCGGCCAAGTCCGGCCGATCATCTACCGTGCCTCCGTCGCCGAGATGGTGGTGCCCTACGGTGACCCGTCCCCAGTGCGCTTCTGGCAGAACTACTTCGACGCCGGGGAGTACTCGCTCGGCAAGGAGACCAACTCCCTGGCCCTCGGCTGCGATTGTCTCGGCGAGATCCACTACTTCAACGCCTCTGTGGCGGACGACCACGGCCGTGCTCGCACCATCGGCAACGCCATCTGCATGCACGAGGAAGATGCGGGCCTGCTCTGGAAGCACACTGACATGTACAACGGCACGTCCTCGACCAGGCGCCAACGCCGACTGGTGATCTCGTTCTTCATCACCGTAGGCAACTACGACTACGGCTTCTACTGGTACCTGTACCTGGACGGAACCATCGAGCTCGAGTGCAAGGCCACCGGCGTCGTGTTCGCGTCGTCCTACCCCAGCGCCGACGCCACGGGGGCGCCCTACCCCTGGGCCAGCGAGATCGCTCCTGGTGTCGCTGCGCCGTATCACCAGCACCTGTTCTCGGCGCGTCTCGACCTCATGATCGACGGGGTCGGCAATGCGGTCGACGAGGTAGACGCCCTCCGCGTGCCCGTGTCGGCGACCAACGCCTACGGCAACGCATTCACCCGACGGTCCACGCGCCTGCGACGGGAATCGGACGCAGCCCGCGAGGCCGACGGGAATGTGGGCCGCACCTGGCACCTCTCGAACCCGGACAGTCTGAACCGAGTGGGGCAGCCGGTCGGCTACAGCCTGCACCCCGAGGGCCAGCCCACCCTCATGGCCGACCCGTCGTCGTCGATCGCTCGCCGCGCGGCGTTCACGACCCGACACCTCTGGGTGACCGCCCAGGACGACGACCAGCGCTACCCATCGGGCCAGTACGTCAACCAGAACCCGGGCGCTACGGGCATCGACACCTGGGTGGCCGCCGACCGCGACATCGACGGAACCGACATCGTCGTGTGGCACACCTTCGGGCTCACGCACTTCCCCCGGCCCGAGGACTGGCCGATCATGCCCGTGGACCGCACGGGCTTCGTGCTGAAGCCGAACGGGTTCTTCGACCGCAATCCCGCGCTCGACGCCCCCCGTCCGCGCGCGGCCTGCCACCCCGCGACTGGCTCCTGCCACTGATCGGGACTGCGACGATGCACATCGCGATGGCGCTGCTGTGCTGTGGCGCCGCCGCCGTCATGACCGCGCGATCGAAGGGCGCTGCGTCGCGGGCTGCCCACGGTGCGGTGGCCGTCGCGATGGCAGGCATGGCGGTCAATATGCACCGGCCCATCCTGCTGTGCATCGCGGCTGGTGTCGGCGCGGGCGCGATACTGCTGTCCGTCGCCGCGGGTCACGCCGCATCGGCACCTGACGGCGCCACGACGTCCGCGGAACTGCGCCTCTGTGCCGTCGACCTGCACGTGTGTGCCGCGCTCATCCTGGTAGCAGCTCTCGCGCCCCTCTTCGGGTCGGCCGGGGCCGGGCAGGTCATCTCCCCCGACCCTCATCACGGGACTGGCGGCGATCGGACGGTCGTCACCGCCCTCCTCTTCGCAGTCACCTATGCCTGGGTGATTCGTCGACGACGAGGCGTCGAGGCCCTCCGCGGTGCCTGCGTCAAGGACCACCCCGACACCGCTCCTACGGTCCCCGGGCCGCACGCGGTGATGATCGCCGCGATGAGCGCGATGACCCTCGCGTGACGCACCCCGCGCAACCCGTTCCCAAGGCAACGCATCGCTTTTCCAGATATGAAACCCCGACAACATCTGTTGGACGGGACAGATCACGTCGGCGCACCATCGATCCACACGGCGCACCCCACGAGGGGCTGGGCAAACCCTGCAACGGAGGTTTCACATGATCGTCGAGGAGACCACTGTCGTCGTCGTCGGCGCTGGCCAGGCCGGCATCGCGGCGAGCGCCCACCTCAGCGACTTCGGCGTCGCCCACGTCGTGCTCGAGCGTGGCCGCGTCGCGGAGCAGTGGCGGACCGGTCGGTGGGACTCGCTCGTGGCCAACGGCCCCGCTTGGCACGACCGCTTCCCCGGACTGGAGTTCGACGACCTCGGACCCGACCAGTTCGCGTCCAAGGAGCGGGTCGCCTCCTACTTCGAGGCGTACGCCGAGAAGATCGCCGCCCCCGTCCGGTGCGGTGTCGAGGTGCTCTGCGTCACACGTCGCACCGGTGTCGACGGGTTCGTGGTCGAGACGAGCACCGGAACCATCCACGCGCGGTTCGTGATCGCTGCGACCGGCCCCTTCCACCACCCCGTCGTGCCGACGCTGGTGCCAGAGCGGGCCCCGGTGCAGCAGATCCACTCGCACACCTACCGCAACCCCTCCCAGCTGGCGCCGGGCGGAGTCATCGTCGTGGGCGCGGGCTCCTCGGGCGTCCAGATCGCCGATGAGCTTCGCCGTGCGGGGCGCGAGGTCTACCTGTCGGTGGGTCCGCACGACCGACCGCCCCGCTCCTACCGTGGTCGAGACTTCTGCTGGTGGCTCGGCGTCCTCGGCCTGTGGGATGCCGAGACCCCCCCCGAAGGGGCCTCCCACGTCACGATCGCCGTCAGCGGCGCTCGAGGCGGACACACGGTCGACTTCCGCGAGCTGTCGGCTGCCGGGATCGGGCTGGTGGGTATGACCGCTTCGTACGATCAAGGCGTCCTGCGCTTCGAGGACGACCTGGCAGACAACATCTCCCAAGGTGACGCCAACTACACGGCGCTCCTCGACGCCGCCGACGCCTACGTCGAGCGCACCGGAATCGACCTCCCGCCCGAGCCTCAGGCCCGAGACCTCGGACCCGATCCCGAGGCCCTCCGGAACCCCCGACGCGAGCTCGATCTCGCCGCGTCGGGTGTCTCAACGATCATCTGGGCCACCGGCTTCCGCCAGGACTTCGGCTGGCTCGACGCCGAGGCCGACGCCCTCGACGCCGCCGGTCGACCGGTGCACCGCCGCGGTGTCGGTGCCGCCCCCGGCATCTACTTCCTCGGTCTGCCCTGGCTCTCGCGACGCGGGTCCAGCTTCATCTGGGGCGTGTGGCACGACGCCCGTCACGTGGTGGACCACCTAGTGACGCAGCTCGGCTACCTGGAGTACCAGGCCCCGACCGACCTTGCGGAAGGAACCATCCGATGACCCACGCGGCTGACCACTGGAGGTCCCTCTCCTCGGTCCTGCGCCCACGGACCGATCTGTTCATCGACGGTGCCTTCCGCCCCAGCGCATCCGAGGAGCGGCGCCCGAGCATCAACCCCGCAACGGGTGCGGTCGTCGCGGAAGTGGCCGAGGCCGGGGTCGTTGACGTGGATCGGGCCGTCGACGCCGCCCGACGGGCCTTCGACGACGGCCGCTGGAGCCGCACCCCTCCAGCGCACCGCAAGGCGGTGCTGCTGCGGCTCGCTGACCTCATCCGGGCCCACGGCGATGAGCTCGCGGTGCTCGACACCATCGACGCCGGCAAGCTCATCTCCGACACCACCACGATCGACGTGCCCGGCTCCGCCGCGATCCTGCAGTGGTACGCCGAGTCGGTCGACAAGATCTACGGAGAGGTCGCCCCGACCGCACACGGCCAGCTCGCAATCGTCACCCGCGAGGCCCTCGGCGTCGTCGCTGCCATCATCCCCTGGAACTACCCGCTGGAGACGGCGGTGTGGAAGATCGCTCCCGCGCTCGCGATGGGCAACTCCGTCGTGCTCAAGCCCTCGGAGGAGTCACCGCTCTCGGTGCTGCGGCTCGCCGAGCTCGCGTCGGAAGCAGGCCTGCCGGACGGGGTGCTCCAGGTGCTCCCGGGTGCGGGCGACATCGTCGGCCGGGCTCTCGGCACCCACCCCGCCGTCGACGTCGTCACCTTCACCGGCTCGACGGCCGTGGGAAGGCAGTTCCTGCACTACAGCGCAGCGTCGAACATCAAACCGGTCTGGCTCGAGTGCGGCGGCAAGAGCGCAAACGTCGTACTGGCCGGAGTCGAGGATCTCGACGCTGTTGCCGACGGAGTCTGCGCCGGGATCTTCAGCAACCAGGGCCAGGTCTGCTCGGCCAACTCGCGTCTCGTCGTCGAGAGCTCGATCAAGGACGCACTAGTCGAGCGCGTCGTTGCACGCGCCATCGCGCTGACACCGGGGGACCCGCTCGACCCAGCCACCCGCATGGGCCCCCTGGTCAGCGCGACCCACGCGCGCCGGGTGCGCCACTTCATCGAGCTCGGCGCCGAGGAAGGAACCCTGCTGGCCGGTGGGCTCCACGTCGCAGGGGCTGCGACATCGGCGTTCGTGCCTCCTACCGTCATCGACGGCATCGGCGCCCGCGACCGCCTCGCCCAAGAGGAGGTCTTCGGTCCCGTGCTGGCGATCGTCGAGGTCGGCTCAGAGGAAGAAGCCATTGCCACGGCCAACGCCTCGCTCTACGGTCTGGCCGCATCCGTCTGGTCGGACGACCTGCGACAGGCGCATCGCGTGGCGGCGGCGCTCCGCGCCGGCACCGTATCGGTCAACACCGTCGATGCCCTCGACGTGACGACGCCCTTCGGGGGTTTCAAGCAGTCAGGTTTCGGGCGCGACCTCTCCCTCCACGCCCTGCTCAACTACACCGGGCTCAAGACGACCTGGTTCGCCAACGGTTGATGACTCGCCCCCACAGACAGGAAGACCCCATGGCCAATCCCCCCATCGTGGTCGGCGGCCACCGCCGCATCCGACCCTTCAACACGCGTGACACCTACCCCGAGCAGACCCTCGACAACGACCTCTGCCAGGCGGTGGTCGCAGGCAACACCGTCTACGTGCGCGGTCAGATCGGGCAGGACCTCGACACCAGCGAATCCGTGGGCATCGGCGACGTGGAGGCACAGGCAGAGCGAGCCATGGCCAACATCGACCTGCTCCTGCGAGAGTCCGGCAGCGCGCTGGAGCACCTCGTCAAGCTGACGATCTACATCGTGGACCCGCGCTACCGCGAGGCGGTCTACAACGCCGTGGGACGGTGGACCAAGGGCGTGCACCCCATCTCGACGGGGCTCGTGGTGACCGCCTTGGCGCGACCCGAGTGGCTCGTCGAGATCGACGCGATCGCAGTCTCCCCGGGAGACGACTCGTGACCTTCTCCGTGCTCGGGACCGACGGTCGCGGCGGTGTCGGGGTCGCGGTCGCCTCCTCCAGCCCCGCGGTCGCCGCGCGCTGTGTCCACCTCCGGGCGGGCATCGGCGGCGCCACGTCCCAGAACATCACCGACCCGCGGCTAGGTTCCGCCCTCCTCGACCGCCTCGCTGCCGGCGCCAGCGCTGAGGAAGCTCTCGCTGCGGTCACCTCCGCCGTGCCGGGGATCGACTACCGACAGCTCACCGTGCTCGGGCTCGACGGGCGATCCGCGGCGTTCTCGGGCAACCACACGCTGGGCACGCACCACCAGCGAACGGGCGTGGGGGTGGTCGTCGCGGGCAACATGCTAGCCGACACGGTCGTCGTCGACGTCATGGTCGACGCGTTCGGGTCCGGTCTCGAGACCAACCCCCCGCTCGGCTCCCCAACTGGCGGCGGCGGGCTGGAGCTCGAACGCCGGCTCCTCGCCTCGCTCGCTGCCGGGCTGCAGGCCGGCGGTGAAGCCGGTCCCGTGCACTCAGCGGGTCTCGCAGTCGTACGCACCGCGCCCTGGCTCGAGACGGACCTACGTGTCGACTGGAGCGACACCCCGGTCGCCGACCTCAGCGACCTGCTTGATCTGTGGCTCCCCCAGCGAGACGCCTACGTGCAGCGCGCCCTCGACCCCGCCACCTCCCCCTCCTACGGCGTTGCGGGAGACGACAGATGACCACCGACCCGACGGGCCGCCCCGCCGACCGCGCCGAGGCCGCTCGGGTGGTCAACCGAGACCGTGACGTGCTGGTCGGGCTCTCCGAGAGACTGCACGCGAACCCCGAGACGGCCTGGGAGGAGCACCGCGCCGCCGCGTGGGTCGCCGCGCCCCTCGCCGACTCCGGGTTCACCGTGACCCCCGGGTACCTCGGACTCGACACCGCCTTCCACGCGCGGATCGGATCCGGGCCGTTCCGGGTCGGCCTGTGCGCGGAGTACGACGCACTTCCCGGACTCGGACACGCCTGCGGGCACAACCTGATCGCCGCCATCACCGTCGGTGCCGCCCGGGCCCTCGCGCCACTGGCCGACAGCGCCGGTCTGACGGTCGAGGTCGTCGGCACCCCCGCCGAGGAGGGCGGCGGCGGAAAGATCGAGCTACTGGACCGTGGGGCCTTCCAGGACCTCGACCTCGCCATGATGGCGCATCCCGCGCCCGTCGACGTCGCCGAGGCGAGGCCGTTCGCAGTCTCGCACTCCCACGTCACCTACACCGGACGCTCCGCCCACGCGGCGGCGTACCCCGAGCAGGGGATCAACGCGGCCGACGCCTTCACCGTCGCCCAGGTGGCCGTCGGCCTCCTGCGCCAGCAGCTGCCCCCGAGCGTGCGCGTGCACGGGGTGATGACGCACGGAGGCGCAGCACCGAACGCCATCCCGGCGCGCACGGAGGGCCGCTGGTACGTACGCGCCGAGACACTCGAGGAGCTCGCCGAGGTCGAGCCCCGCATCTGGCGCTGCTTCGAGGCCGGCGCCCACGCCACCGGGTGCGAGCTGGAGATCGTGCCCGAGAGCAAGCCCTACGCCGAGTTCCGCACCGACGACGCCGCCCTGTCGGCCTACCGGCGCAACGCCGAGGCGCTCGGTCGCACCTTCGCCACCGGGAGCACCGCCGCGCGAATGAACCGTGCCTCGACAGACATGGGCAACGTCTCGCAAGTCGTGCCGGCCATCCACCCGTACATCGGAATCGGTTCGCTGCCGGCCACGAACCACCAGCCCGAGTTTGCAGCGCACTGTGTCGGGGTGGCCGCTGAGCACGCGCTCACCGACGCTGCGACCGCACTGGCCCACACGGCGCTCGACGTCGCGGCGGCTCGGACGTGACCGCCCCGGAGCGGCCCAAGGGTCCCATGCGAACCGAGCGCGACTCCCTCGGCCCCATCGACGTACCGGCCGACGCCTACTGGGGGGCACACACCGCGCGGGCGCTTGAGAACTTCACCGTCAGCGGCATCCCCGTCGGGCGACACCGGGGCCTGGTTGCTGCGCTGGGCGCGGTCAAGATGGCCACAACACGGGCGAACGCGCGGATCGGCCTCCTCACCGCCGCCCACCACGACGTCGTCTTCCAAGCGGCGGGTGAGCTGCGTAGCGGCCGATTCGACGACCAGCTCGTGGTCGACGTCGTCCAGGGAGGCGCGGGCACCTCGACCAACATGAATGTCAACGAGGTGCTGGCCAACCGAGCCCTCGAGTTGTTGGGTCAGCCTCGCGGTGCCTACGACGTGCTCCACCCCATCGACCACGTCAACCGATCGCAGTCCACCAACGACGTCTATCCCACCGCGGTGCGGATCGCGTTCGTGCTCGCCACGGACGAGCTCAGCAGCGCCGTGACAGCGCTCGCAGACGCCTTCGCCAGAAAGGCGACGCAGTACCGCACCGTGGCCAAGATGGGCCGCACTCAACTGCAGGACGCCGTCCCCATGACGGTAGGTCAGGAGCTGGGCGCCTTTGCCATCACCCTCCGCGAGGAGGTCGCGAGACTGCGCGACGTACGAAGCCTGATGTGCGAGGTCAACCTCGGTGCCACGGCCATCGGAACCGGCATCACTGCCGACCCCGGGTACGCGCAACGGGTTGTCCCCGACCTAGCCGCCGTCACCGGGCTCCCGCTGGTACGGGCCCACGACCTCGTGGCGGCGACCAGCGATACCGGCGCTTTCGTGCAGGGATCCAGCGTCCTGAAACGCTTGGCGGTGAAACTGTCAAAGATCGCCAACGACCTGCGTCTACTGTCGTCGGGGCCACAAGCCGGCCTCGGCGAACTCTTGCTGCCCCCACGACAGGCCGGATCGAGCATTATGCCGGGCAAGGTCAACCCGGTCATCCCCGAGATGGTGAACCAGGTGGCGTTCTGGGTCGTCGGCACCGACATGACGGTGACCATGGCCGCGGAGGGCGGCCAGCTGCAGCTCAACGCCTTCGAGCCCATCATCTGCCACGGCCTGCTCCAAGGAGCCGCGTGGCTCACGAACGCGATGGACTCGCTGCGGCTCCTATGCGTGGACGACTTGGCAGTGGACCTTCAAGGCGTCGCCGTCAAGGTTGCCCGGAACGCCGGGCTGGCAACAGCACTCACACCCACCCTGGGCTACAACCGATCAGCAGAGATCGCGGAGGGTGCGCTCGCGGGAAAGGGCACGGTGCAAGAGCTCGCCGTAGCCACCGGACTACTCACTGCCGACGCGGCCCACGTGCTCCTGCACCCCGAGACGCTCGCGAATCTCGCCACCGTGGCATCACACGATGGCCAGCCCGTGGCCGCCGACCCTTGGGTGCAGGGCGCCTGAGCGGCCCGCCCGCCCCGCAGCTCGCCAAGCCGCTACCGCCTCGGCGTATGGACACCGTCTGGGCGGGATGGCTGGGCGCTGATCACGTCCGGTAGCTGCAGCGACCCAGCGCGCCCGGCGCCTGTTGACTGAGGGCGCGGGGGCTGATCGTGGACGCGACCGGTCAGCCGGCAGACCCGTGCGGGCTGCGACCGGCAGCCCTCCGCACGGCTGCCTCGGCGTCGGCGGTCGCGAGATCGGTGTTGATGCTGGCGCCCGCGAGGGCGCCCGCGGCGGCGGAGGCCCCGACCTGGGCGGTCAGCTCGGTGACGTTGCCGGCCACCCACACACCGGGCACGTCGGTGGCGCCGGCCACGCCGGACGCGAAGGAGTGGCCCACGTTCTGCACGGCCCTCACCGGCAGGCCCAGGCCCTCCAGGCCCTGGGTGCGGGCCTGGAGCGGCGCGGCGATCGCGACGACCCGACGGGCCACGACCTCTCCGTCGGCCAGACGCAGGCCCGCGAGCTCGCCGTCACCGTCGTCGACGACCCGCTCGACGGGGGTGTCGACGACGCGGATGCCGAGGGCGGCGAACCGGACGCGGCTGTCGTCGTCGAGGTCGATGCCGTTCACGAAGTAGACGAGGTCGTCGGTCAGCTGACGGAAGAGCAACGCGTGGGCGACGGACACCGGGCCGGTGGCCAGAATGCCGATGGGCTCGTCGCGCACCTCCCAGCCGTGGCAGTAGGGGCAGTGCACGACGCTGTGGCCCCAGTGCTCGGCGAGCCCGGGCACCTCCGGCAGCACGTCCGTGAGGCCGGTGGCCACGAGGACGCGGCGCGCCGAGATGCGGCCGCCGTCGGCCAGGGTGACGGTGAAGCGCAGGTCCCCGTCCGGCGACGGGGCGGCGAGCTCGGCCGCGACCACCTCGCCGGACACGACGCGTCCGCCGTACTGACGGACGTGGTCCCGGCCGCGTCGGAGGATCTCCGACGGAGGGGTCCCGTCCAGGGCGAGCAGGCCGTGCACGGCCTCCGCCGGCGCGTTGCGCGGGGAACCGCTGTCGATCACGACGACCGATCGGCGGGAGCGGGCGAGGATCAGCGCACCGTTCAACCCTGCGGCACCCCCGCCGATCACGACCGCGTCGACGGTCGTCCCGTCCAGCGCGTCGCCCTGGTCGGGGTAGCTCGTCGCGTTCGTCGTGCTGTGCGTGGTGAGGTCGGTCATGGTCAGGGGTCCTTTCGTTCGGTCTGGCGGCGTTCGGTCGACGGGTGCTCGCGGGTGGGGGCGGCGGGTCTAGTGGACGCCCTCGAGGTGCTTCCCTACCGACGCCGTCGGGGTTGCCGGGGTCGTAACCGTCTGGGGGTCGCGATCGACGTCGGTGGGCGCGGAGCCGCGACGGCCTGGGAGGACCGCGAGGACGAGCAGCGTTCCCACGCCCATGATGATTCCGCCGACGAGGCTCGTGTGAGCGACGCCGTGGGCGAATGCTTGGTGGACGGCTTCCAGGACGGCCTGGGCCTGCTCCGCGCCAGCCGCCGGGTCCTGCGCGATCTGCCCTGCCACGCCCAGGCCACCACCGACCGAGTCCTTTGCGACCGCCATGGCCTCCGCCGTGAGCCCGTCGCCGGCGAGGTCGGTCAGCTTGTCCCGGTAGGCAGTGCCGAGGATCGAGCCCAGCACAGCGATACCCAGGGCCCCGCCCAGCTCGAGCGCCGTGTCGTTGACACCCCCGCCGACGCCCAGCTCGGACTCGGGGAAGGAACCCATGATCGTGTCGGTCGCGGGCGCGCTGCTCAGCCCCAGTGCGAAGCCCAGCATCATGAGCGGTGCCACGAAGTCGCCGTACGTCGACGCGTCGTCGATCTGCGTCAGGAGGACCATGGCGCCCGTGCCAAAGACCATGCCGGTCACGACCATGGTCCTCACCCCCAGCTTCGGAGTGAACTTCCCGGTCACCATGGACCCGAGGAAGACGGCTCCGCCAAGCGGCAGCAGCCGGACTCCAGTGGCGAGTGCGTCGTAGCCCAGTACGAACTGCAGGAACTGCGTCGAGTAGTACAGCACGGCGAACGTGCCGAAGAAGAAGAAGAGGATGGCGAGCACCGAGCCGGTGAACGGTCGATGCGCGAACTTCCGGACGTTCAGCATCGGGTGGGGGTGTCGCAGCTCCCACGCTACGAAAGCAGCCAGGCCGAGCGCGGCGACGACGGCGGCGACGACGGGTCCGGCGCTCCACCCCGAGTGTGGGCCCTCGATGGCGACATAGATCAAGGAACCGACGGTCACGATCGACAGCAGGCCACCGATGTAGTCGATGCGGCCCATGCCGTCCGCCTTCGACGGCGGCACCAGTGCGAGCGCGCCGACCACGGCCAGGAGGGCGACCGGCACGTTGATCAGGAAGGTCGAGGCCCAGCCGCGATCTTCCAGCAGCCATCCGGACACCAGTGGGCCGGTGGCGACGGCGACCCCGGACGTCGCGGCCCAGATGGTGATGGCCTTGATGCGCTCACCACGGGGGAAGGTGGCGACCAGCAGCGACAACGTGGCCGGCATCACGACCGCGGCGCCTACCCCCATGATCGCGCGCGCCAGGATGACCAGCGAGGTCTCGTCGACCATGCTCCCCATCACCGAACCGCCGGCGAAGACCAGCAGGCCGAGCACGAGCGCCCCACGCCGGCTGTACTTGTCCCCGAGAGATCCCAGCACCAGCATGAGCGCCGCGTAGGGAACGGTGTAGCTGTCGACGACCCACTGCAGATCGCTACTGCTCAGGCCGAGGTCGGCGGTCATGTCAGGGGCAGCCACGACCAGTGAGGTGTTCGCCATCACGGTGACCAGCAAGCTCAAGCAGAGCACGAGAAGGGCCCACCAGCGCCGGGCGTAGGGCCCGGACATCTGGGAGACGGGTGTGGTGACCAGCAAGGACATTGGAAACTCCTGGGATGGTGGGCCGCTGCGGGGTCGCTGGACAGCCGAGCAGGTGAACGGGTGGGGGTGGGGGGACCCGCTGGTCGGTCCGGGCCGCGGTGCGTCCGGCGATCGCCTCGAGGGCCTCGGCGTGCAGGACGTGACCGAGGCAGAAGGCGACCTGGCTCTCGCTCGGGGCCGCGAACCGGTGGCGGTCGTCGAACTCCGGGGCAGGATGCAGCCGAGACTGGTGGACGACCGACGCCATGGTCGATCAGAGCGAGCAGGTCGCCGGTCAGGGGCGCGAAGCCGAACGGCGCGGCGGTCCGGTCGGCCACCCGGGCGGACGTCGGGTCAGCTCGCGAGCCGGTTGAGCTTGCGGATCTGCCTGTCGAAGGCGCGCGAGGGCACGAGGCGGCGCAGGAGGCTCACGCGGGTGGCCATGGAACCGGCGGTGTAGCGGACCCGGGGCGTGGCGTCCGTGGAGGCCGCGACGACCGCCTTCGCGACGACGCCGGCGTCGTCAGCGACCCGCAGGGCCTGTGCCAGCACGTCCCGCGCGACCGCCCGCTGCCCGGCGTAGACCGGCAGGGGCGAATCGGGCTCCATGCTGCGCGCCTCGAAGCTCGTCCGGGTGTAGGCCGGCTCGACCAGCAGCATCCGGACGCCGTGCTCGCGGAGCTCGTGGTCGACGGACTCGGAGTAGCCCTCGACCGCGTGCTTGGTGGCCGCGTAGACCGCCATGAACGGAGCAGGGATGAGGCCGAGCACCGAGGAGACGTTGACGATGCGACCGCTCCTCTGGGCCCGCATGTGGGGCAGCACGGCGTTCGCCATCCGCATCAGCCCGAAGACGTTGACGTCGAAGACGCGCCTCGCCTGACCGATGGAGCTCTCCTCGCCAGCGCCGATCGCCCCCACTCCGGCGTTGTTGACCAGGACGTCGATGCGACCGAACAGCTCGATCACCTCGGCGACGACGGAACGGACGGACTCGTCGCTGGACACGTCGAGGTCGACGAGCGTCACGCCCTCGGGGGGCTCGACGTCGGCCGTGTCCCGACTCGTGCCCACCACCACGAAACCGGCGTCCACGAGGGCGAGCGCAGTGGCCCTGCCGATTCCGGACGACGCGCCTGTGACCAGGGCTACGGGAGCTGTCTGCATGCTGGTTCCTTCGATGGGTGGAGGTGCGCGTGGCGCCGAGACGTCAGTTGTGTACTGAACGGTCAGAAACGTAGATCGTTCCGTACTGAGTTGTCAAGAACTGTTTCCCGGCCTACGGTGACGGCATGGCGAGACCACGGAGCTTCGACCCCGACCACGTCCTCCACGCCGCCGAACGACAGTTCCGCACTGCGGGCTACCACGGGACGAGCGTGGACGACATCAGCACTGCGACCGGCCTGGGTCGCGGCAGCCTCTACGGCGCTTTCGACGGCAAGCGCGGGGTGCTGCTGCAGTCGATGGCCGGATACTTCGCCCGGCTGGCGCAGATCGCACCGCGGGCTCTCGCCGGACCTGACGAGGGCGCCCTGGAACGGCTGCACGGCTACCTGCTCCGCGCCGTGCACGGGGTGCCCCTCGCTGACGACGTGGCCCCCGTCGACGACCGGGCGTCAGCGTCGTGCTTCGCCTCCCGGATGGCCTTGGAGATCGGCGCCTCCGACGCCGAGGTGCAGCGGCTCGCCAACGACTGCTTCTCGACCATGGCGACGGCGGTGGCCGAGTGCATCGACGCCGCGCAACGTCACGGGGACCTCGACCCCGACGCGGATCCGCTGGAGCTCGCGTACCTCCTGCTGACCATCGTCCGCGGCACCGACGT
The DNA here is from genome assembly GCF_000426525.1 of Nocardioides alkalitolerans DSM 16699. Taxonomy (GTDB): domain Bacteria; phylum Actinomycetota; class Actinomycetes; order Propionibacteriales; family Nocardioidaceae; genus Nocardioides; species Nocardioides alkalitolerans. The sequence goes on along the minus strand of NZ_AUFN01000016.1, from coordinate 23,995 downwards.
CGTGGGCTCCTACGGACTCAGCCCCGAGCGCCTGACCGCCATCGCGGAGAGCGCGTTCGCCCTGCTGCCCCGACACCACCATCGCTGATATGACTTCGCCTGGTCGGCCGATGACCTCAACGCTGACTGGGTGAAGCGTCGCATCGAGACGGAGGTCAAGGACCGGTTCGGTGTCGAGGTCGACGCGGCCGGTGCTGCGGGAGCGCTCGACCCCGAGGTGCTGGCGGCCGCGGTCCGAGCACAGGAGCAGCTCGCCGAGGAGGACCGGATCCGGGCTGAGGCAGCGCGCGTCAGCGCGGCCGCCCAGGGCGTCGAGGCACAGTCGCTGATGGCCACCGCCACGCTCGACGAGGAGCGCGCCGACCAGCAGAGCGAGCGGCTGGCCGAGCAGGCCCGGGCGGCCGCGCTCTACGAGCCCGACCCCGACGAGCGGGCCGCGGCCCTCGACCAGGTCGCCGCGGCGTCGGCGGCGAACGAGCGTGCGACGCTCGCGCGCATCGCGGGTGTGGCCGCCTACGACAGCCGCGAGCGGCGCGCCGAGACCGCAGCCCAGCTCGAGGCGGAGGGCATCGCCCCGACGTGGTGGCCGCCCGGATGCTGGCGGACGTCAGCCAGGCCAAACCGGCCACCGAGGCCGTCACCGCGGGCACCAGTGAGAAGGCGGTTGGCTGAACGGCTCGGAGTAGGAGTGATTCACACCCTCGACCCCGACGGCCATACCGACAACGCGCACGCCGGGGCCTCAAGACCCAACAGACTGACCGCGCGCCCCACCATCGCGCTAGCTTCCGCGCTACCGGGTGCCGAACAGCGCTTCACGTTGGCGCACGAGCTGTTTCACCTCATGGCCGACCAGGACCTCGAGCGCGGGCTCACTCTGGTGAGAGACCCCCGTGAGCTGCGCGCTAACCGATTCGCAGGTGCTCTGCTTCTGCCCGCGGAGTCAGCAGAACAGCGAATCGGCGAGACCTTGACGCTGCACGGCTACCTCAAGGTCAAGGCAGAGTTCGGCCTATCGGTAGGCGCGGCCATTCATCGGGCGAAGGACTTGGGCCTCATTAGTGAGCGTCGGGCCAAGAGCTTGTACATCCAGTGGTCCTCGGCCGGCTGGCGTCGCGGCGAGGAGCCGGTCGACGTTGCGATCGAACGCCCGCTGCTTCTGGACCAAGCGTTGCGTCGCGTGTACGGACGCAGTCACATCGCGAAGGCTTCCCACGAGACCGGTGTGTCGGCGCACCTGATCGCCGCCTGGGTTGAGGCCTCGGACGACTCGGATCGACGGGCACCCGGTGACGTTGTGCAGCTCGCAAGCCGTGCGGCTACGAGGCGACCGAGCAAGTAACTTTTGTCGGAAACATCCCGTTGCTAGCCGCGTCGGCAGGCGCCGTTGTTACCCTCCTCGCGAAAGGGTGAGATTGTCGTTGACAATCTGACTATCATCGTCCTGCGTCGCCGCCACTCGACGGAGTGGTCGAAAAAGTGCCAATCACTGTCTTGCCGTCTTGAGCGTAGACGTCGTGCTTTTCGACACCGCCGTTTCGCTCCATGGCGACGAGATACTCCTCGACTGCCTCGCGGGATGCAAATTCCTCATTGAAGTCTTCGGTCAGCAGGAAGCCCAAGTCGCCCTCATCGCTAATGACTGCCATGAGGTCGGGGCGTGGCTCCTCTGCGGTCACGGCGGCGTCGATTCCGTAGGTGAGACCGTCGGCATTCCGTGGAAAATTGGCTGTAACGAGCTTCTCGCCGGAGGGGAGTCTCCAGTCCTTAACCTCCGCCGCCCGTCCTGAATGGTCCTGCGCCGAGATTTCTGCCGATGACAGGTCGGGATCGTTAGATGCATTGGATGTGCCGATGGCGACGACGGAAGCGACGGCGATGGCTGCGGCTGAGCCGATCGCTGCGCCGAGTGCGGAGGAGTTCCTCATGAGTGTTGTCCGCCTTTCAGCTAAAGACCATGAAGTCGGAGGTGGGGTGCGCCCAGTTGAAGTAGTAGTCCCGGTTTGGCGCCCCAAGCCACGTCTGTGTGGCACCAACCGCCCTCACCACCCCGGCGCAGTCGTGCCAACCGTAGGCGATGTAGCTCCATTCGTTGCCCTGGTTGAAGGACCATCCGGTGGTCTCGCAGAGCGGCCCTTGGTAAAAATTAAGGTGAGTTCGGACTCCGGCCAAGAGGCGAGGCATTCGCTGGGGAGTTTCCAAACCTACCGCCGTGCCGTAGGCATCGCCACCGGCACCAGTCCGACCCACCGTGGCGTTCACCCAAATGGCGAGGTTCGGGCCCGCGAAGGCCTTCTCGGGCCCCCACAACGCGGCAGCATGAGCTCCTGACGGCGTGAGCAGGATGACCGCGAACATGAAGGTCGCCACCGCTGACCTATACACCGCTCGAGCAGCGCCAGCCTCCCTCGGCTGACTTACCTCGGACTTCTTGCACTCGCTTTTCATGCCCTAGCCCCCCGAATCAAAACGGCGATAGTCCAATCACCCAGGCTCAGACTAGCTGTTGCGCCCGCATTTGGAGGCAAACTTTTCCTGTGCGGTCCGCGGCGACGACACTGCCAGGCGGACGGTCCCGAGGGGCTGCTCTTGATCGGCGCGACCAGGTCCCAGGAGAGTCGCTCGGAGTTGACGCACTTTCGCCCGAACGAAGCGGAGGCCATCTGCTGGCTCCACTCGTAGAGCTCTCTTACTCGGTCTGCTGAGAAGGTCGCGCTCATGAGGAGGATGCTTCGATGGTTACGAACGCCCCGGGCCGCCTCTGCTTTGCACGCGACCCGGGGCCTTAATGTTCGTGGTCGACCCAGGAACCGTCAGTTCTAGCGAAGTTCCGCTAGCCATGAGGCCCGCCCCTGCAAGCGCCGGCGGTGCGTCATGGGTGGGGCGTTCGCGCGTTGGACCGAGGCCCCGGACCTACTGGTCCGGGGCCTTCTCGCGTTCGCGCATCGGTGGTTGGGGCGGTCCATCGGGGGGTCGCGCCACGTCGAGAGTTCTTGTCGCACTGATATAATCTAGGTTATCGGCGGGTGCTTCGGCCAACTTTGATGGTCAGTTCTGGGCCCGACGTGCATGCCTCACGAGTCAGCGACCGCCAGCGAGGGAACGACCAGGTCCCAGCCGTCTCCAGCAAGCATCCGTCGCCGCCTGGGAGCGCCCCCATCCGTATCGGCTCACACCTACACACACCAATCGACGCATGGGTGCCCGACCAGTTAGGCATTTGCGAACGAGCGCGAGGAAGCGTTCTTGGCCACACAAGCCGCTCTCCTCGCCGGACACCTACGTCAGCGAACCCCGCGCGGCATGAGCTGCGTGCCTCACCGCTGCGTGCGGCGGACTCAGGTGATGGAAGGTCCCCGCCGGGCTGGGTTCTCGTTGCGAGAATCCAGCACCGGCGCCACGGCAGTCTTGACCGCAGGCCCGCTGCGGTCCTGAGCGTCGCGTGGATCGGTGCCGGGGCCACGTCCATCGGCCGCCTTCCGCTCGGCCGCGAGGCGGTCGCGCCCCGCTCGCCGGTCCGACTCAATGGCGACCGGCTCAGCCTCTTGCGTGGCGGACGGCCGTGACCTCCCGTTTCGGGCGACGGCCAGAGCGCGAGCTGCGTCGTTTGAGAGCAGCCGTAGTTCCGAGTCGACGTCGTCACCGTCGAGGATGAAGGCCAAGGCCTCAACATCGGTGTAGTAGTGGCGGATGTGCGCCTCGAGCTCCGGACCTGTCGCCTCTCCCATACCAAGTCGGTCCGCGAGTGCGATCACGTCGGCGGCGTCCTTAGCGCGCTGGGACACCAGCTTGGTGGCCAGGAGGAAACCCTCGTCTGCGTAGCGCACCGCGAGCCCTGGAGTGGCCGGCCTGACCAACGCTCCCTCAGGATGGGGCGGCATCCACATGCTGGCGCCGCTGTTCAGCCATTGGGGCGGTAGGTCCCGTTCCACCGCGATCTCACGAGCGACCTCGAAAACTACCGCGTCGTCGGTCAGGGCGTCGATATCGGTTGTGAGGCGTCCCTCCCGCAGCCCGGAGGCCACGACCGCGGCGCCACCCACCACGAACACGGCTGCCGCCGCCCCCCGGTCCCGCAGCCGGCGGTCCAGTTCGCCGAGCAGGTCGGCCGCCTCGGCTGCATCGAATTCGTGATGCCGACCCTGCTCAGCCATACAACGTCCTTGCCAGTCGGGTAGACCGGTGCGGCACCGATCGACACCAGGCGTTCATGCGGTCACCAGATCACGCTGAGGAACGAAGATGTTCAACTCTCGCAACCACACAGGAGTCTGAGTTCGAACGCGCTCCGGGCTCAGGAACGGGTGGGGCATGACCCACGGGTCGTCCAACGCATCGACAGAAGTCCATGCTGGCGAAGGAAGTCCTGCCTGTTCGAACTCTCGTCGAGCTAGGGCGGCCAGCAGGGCGTCCCAACGGGGCTCCCCCGTACTCTCCGGGGCCGCTTCCCAAGCACCCAGCAGGTCCTCATCCGGCTCACTGGCTGTCGTCGAGCCGGCAAGAATCAGGCGAAGGTGATCGCGGCCCTGAAGCAACATCCGCCACACCCAATCGTCATCACCAGACGCCAGGCTGACCCGCATCGCGGCCGAGGTCGCGGGAGCCGACATCAGACGACGCTCGCCGGCTAGCGCCATGGAACGAGCAATTCGCTTTGCTCGAAGGAAGAACCACGCCGAAGGACGCGTATGCCCGGTCAAGTACGTCGAGAACCGAGACCCCGACGTGCCGACAGCACGAGCGAACTCTCCCTGAGACATGCCAGTCTCCGCGACAGCCGTACGAAGAGCAGCCACAACAGTCGAGGTGTCGCGATCGAGAACCTGCATGTCAACAACAGTAGCATTATCGGAACCGATAACCACTGCCGGTTGGACCGAAGGGGTTCTCCTGAACCACCCCGCTCCGAAGCCCGGATGGGCAACTAGACGGACTCTGGTCCGTGCGGGGCGAGGAGGTTGGTTCCTGTCGGATCGTGTTGGCTTGTGAGTGAACGCGCGACCCCGAGGGCGTTTGCTGGGGCGGGCCCTGGGGCTACTGGTGCTGCATCAGCCCCCTTGAGGGGGGGGGTTGAGTCGCGGTATTGCGACATAACGATGGTTATCGGCGGCTTGTGGGACCCCGTCGTGAGATCTCTCAGGCGGTAGTAGTTACTCCTGCTAGAACCCAGCTTGACGCGTCGTTACCGGCCTAGGAGTCAATGACGAGCGGCGCTGCGAGATCACGTCAAGCGGAGCGCGCATCAGATCAAGCCGAGGAACCTCTTGTGCAGAAGGCCGCCCAGCTCGCTGACCGAACCTTGGGACTTTGACTCTTCCACCAGGACCTTTAGGTCGTCGTCGTCGAGCGGTGTCATGAAGCCCCGCTGATCCTGCGCCGTGTCGCGGCACGATTGAATTGTCTTGGACTTATCAGTGATCGTTCGACAGACAAGCAGACCGTACTTGCCACGCGACGGCGAGAAGCGACCAGCCAGTTGGTCGAACTCCGGATTCTTCACATCGCCAGCGTAGTTCTTGCACTCAACGAAGACGTGTCCGGCAGGGTGATGAGCGCCGAGCCAGCCAAAGAACCGTTTCGGGTCACCCGCGTTGGTGAAGGTGATGTCGATAATCTTTCGACCGTCATGCATCCGGAACTGGCGAATGGGGTTGAGGAGTTCGGGGTAAAAGAGGGCCGACAGCAGCGCCTCGGCTGCCCGTTCATAATCGGTTGCGGTGGGCTTACCAGTAGGAACGGCCAGCACCTCCGCTAGGAGGTTGTCGAGGTCGACCTCAGCAGTATCTGTCGCAGTTGCTACCTCTGCCGAGGTGGGCGCCCGAACTGTTCGCTGATCCTGGAGTGCACGGTAGCGGCTCAGGATGTCAGGAGCCTGCGCGGTGGTCGCGGCGTTGATGTGTTTGATGACGGCTTTATTGCCTGTGGCTGCCTTCGCGGCGGACTTTAGGCTGTCACTCAGAGCAGTCTTGCGCACCTTCGGTGTGCCCGATTTCAGGATGACCATAAACGGGGACTGAGGGTTGTTGTACTCAAGTTGCTTCAAGTGCTCCAAGACGTGCCACGTGTAGTAATCACCAGCGTTCAAGAACAACTTGCGGCGTGCGATTGACTTGGGCACCAACAGCAGTGGGCCCTGCGGCCCCATCGGCAAGTTATAGGTCTTCGTCTTCCAGCTGGTTGTTGTCAAGTCCCACTCGGGCCCGTTCAGAGCCACGCCACTGTGGAGCGGAATACCGTAGTAGTTTGCAACATCCACTGTGTACTCGGCCAACTGCTTACGAAGAATGTTTGTGGTTACGTCGGAGATCCGGTCCTCTTCGATACCTGGTACGAGCAGCGCCGTCTCCTCGAGGTCGGAGATGAGGCCAGTCGTGACCGCCGCGCTGCTGGAGAGTTCGTCGTAGAACTTCTTGGCAAGTCCAGCGCCGATGCCACTGCCCTTGCTGCTCTGTGAGTAGCCGAGATGTGTCGCGTTTTCCTCACTCAGGTGACCTAGCAGGTCGAGGGCGGCAGTTTTGTGTCCGGCGCTCACCTCATGCAGCACTCGTTGGAAGAAACTCTGAACCGTCGCGGTGCACTCGTCAGCCCAGTCTGAGTTGATGGTCGCTATCGCCGATGGGTCAATAAACAACGCGACGTCTTTATCGACGTACACGTCAATAAAATCGAAGGTGCCCTGTGTGCCAGATAAGCCAAAAAATTGCGAAAGTCGCATGCCCCCCCCTGCTGGTTGATGGGCTAGAGGTTAGCGGTGATCCGCGCCTCGCGCTAGACAATGAATGACGTCCACTTGACTGGAACGACCAATGTTGTCGGTGGTGCCAGTGGCGCCTACTCTCGAGGTCGGTGCCAGAGACGGCTTTGCCTTAGTGTCGCGCGGCCGATTTAATGGTCGTCCGTGGCCTCCGTAACGAGAAGATGTCCCAGGCTTTGAGGCGTAAGTTCTTTCGCTGTTTTGGCCACCAAGTCAGGTGGCCCGGACCTGTTTTCAGCGCGTCGGGTTAGCCAGGTCTCGAGTGCGTCCAGAGAAACGACTCGGCCAGATTGACTTCGGTCCACCTTCTTGGCGCGGATGAAGTTTGGCTGCAACTGAACGAGGTGCCACCGCGACACGCCGTCATCTGCCGGGTCTGGCTCAGCATAAGTATTGGCCACGGCGACCGGCCTCCGGTCGGTGTACCCCAAGCTGATGTGGCCTACCGCCGTGGCGGGGCAGGCTGCGTTGGACGGACGGGTATAGAAGGCGAGCATCTGGATGTCGTGCAGCCGGAGCACCGATCTGTTCTGATCTTCGTGCTCACCGTCGGCCTCAGGGTCGACCGCCCGTGCCTCCGCCAGGAATGCGTTCCAGATCCGACGCAGTTGAGCCATAGCGTCTTCAGAAGCCCGCTCGCGTTGTGCAGCCTGTTCTTCCTGGGTCGCAAGTTCGTCCTTGCGGCGGCGTCCGCGGACAGCGAGTGATCGGAGCCCCTCAAGCTCGGTGCTGGTAGCGGACGCTCCAGAGAGCATTTCCAGTAGTTGTGCCGCAGTCACACGGGAGTCATGCGTCTTTGAAAGGGCGTAAGTTAAAGCGCGGGCCATCACGACGTCCTTGACAGCGTCGAGGTCCGGCAGATCGGTCAGGTGACGTTGTCGGGAGTCTGTCGGAAACGGGAGGCTTCCGGTTGCAAGTTCGTACAGGGTGCAACCGAGCGAGTAGACGTCTGAGCGGACGGTATGAGCTCCGCCTGCGATCACTTCGGGGGCCGTGTATGCGCTCGTTCCCATCCCGATAAAGGTGATGGTCTCAGTCTGGTGGTCGAGCATCCTGGCGATGCCAAGATCGGCCCAGCGCCAGGCCCCGTTCCAGAACAGAGCGTTGCTCGGCTTTACGTCGCGGTGCACCACGCCGCGCTCGTGGAGCTGAATAAGTGCTTTAGTCAGTTCGATGCCAACAAGCCGTGCCTCGAGGTCGCTCGACGACGCATGAGGGACAGTTGCTGCTGCGGTTCTCCGAGTCGTGATGACATCGGCAAGCGATTGTTCGGCTCGAGGAAATACCAGGAATAGGCGGTCCTCAGAAAGGTGCAGAGTGAGAAGTGGGACGACGGCATGTGTACCGACCGCATCAAGATGCGCGCCTACGACCGCTTCACGCATGGCGGCGCGCGCATCGCGCACCCACGGCTCAGTTCCGACACCGGCCCGGATGTCGACCACCTTCACTGCCACGGCTGCCCCATCTGGACCAGTTCCCGCCACCACGCGTCCCTGGCTCCCGATACCGAGCACGTCGGAGAAGTCGACGTCGTACTCGGAACCGTCCTCCCCCACAACAATCTCGTTCGAGCTCAACCTCAATCCCCCAGACGGCGCTCCGGGGCGTGCGCCGCCCGCACGAGTGTCGAGGGGGTTCGCGGACGGTGTGTTGCGCTGCAGGGAAGCGGCCATTGGAGACGAGAGGCCGGGCAGCAGCGCCAACAGTGCCTGCGCAGTTGTTGCTGGCCGTAGGCGCCTAAGTTGCTTACGAGAGAGTTCGACGTTCCAGTTGCCCATCTCCGCAGCGCCGCTCGCGGTCGCCCAAAGTTGTGGAAGGGTGGTCCACAGCGCGTGCTGGCGTCTGAGCAGGTCTGTTCGGCCCTCTGCGGGAACGGCGGCATGTTCTGAGACCACCTCGGGATTGATTGTGATGGTTGCAGGTCCCGGAGGAGCCGAACGCGCCTCTTGGACTGCCCATAGGATCGTGTTGGCCAGGATCTTGAGATCTCGGTCAGCGGCGGCGACCCTCAGTAGACCCGCAACAGTAAGTCCGACGGTGTCGGTGCCGAATGGTTCGTGGTGTCCTAATCCATAAAATAGCGACCGTTCGAGATCGTGAACCTCGCCCCAGGGATCGTCAATCCCGCCGCTGCGGTCGAGGTCGTCGTCGAGTTCGTCCCATGTTGGCCACCGGTTCTTAAGGGTCAGAATCTCGAATACTCGCTCAAGGACTTGCTGCTGCCGCAGGTTGCGCATCAAACTCGCCTCGACGAGTTCAGCGAACGGCGAGCCCACCTCACTCGGCATGCCCGTAGGGGCTATCGGATCGGGGTCGGTCGCCACGGGGCGGCTCCTACTCGTAGTCGTCGGCTCGTGCGGGGCTTCACGCGTCCAACGGAGGCCCGGGGGGTCAAACGGTCTCACTGCCCACGTTTGCTATCAGTGCTTTAGACGGTCGCATGGGAACTGCCAAGGCGGGTGCGTCGCAGCGGCTCGTTCCTAGCCGTTGGAGAGCGCGCCTCCGACCTGGAGGTCGTGGATGCTCGCGCGGGGACGTGCTGGTCGTGCGAGGCTCGGCAGCCGTCATCTGTCACGGCCGAGGCGGCGCATCAAATGAACGATTACCTGTCGGTCGCTGGTCTCTAGCCTGGAGCCCAGGCGGATGAATTCCGGCAACCATGCTGGTTCTTCGGCGGCGCCGCGCAAGTTGCCGGCAAGAGGAAAGTACTCGTCGTCGACCAGCTCGTTGCCCGTCTCTTCAACGGGCACCAGGATCCGTGCCTCTCGCAGGGTGTGAAGCAGGGCGTCGCCGAGGCTGCGGTGATCGTGCTTGCCCGAGCGAAGCCAGTTGACAATCTCGGTCCCCTTGTAGGTGGCGGTGGGTCGGGTGATTCGCGGGAGAACGGCGGCCGCGGCCACGTTCAGCAGTTGTCCGCGTTGGACCGGTTCGTCTACTAGCGGCGCCGCCAGGCTGAGTAGCTGGAGCGCGTCGCCACCGAAGGGCACGGAGCGCCCTGTTTCCCATCGCTCGACTGTGGCCGTACCGATCTCCGCTGCCGCGGCGAACGAGGCTTGCGTCATTCCAAGCGAACTGCGTAGCGAGCGGATAACAAGCGGCCAGTCGGTCGCTACGGGCCATTCGGGCGCAAACTCTGTGTGGTGCGCTGTCTTGAAGTACACGAGCCCGTCGCTGGGGTTCTCGCCCTTCCCCTCGGGAAAGGAGGCCGTCAAGAAGGCCGTACTGGTCCAGCCAGTCTGTGTCTGCACCTGACTTGAGCCAGGGAAGCGCGCGGCACCGCACTCGATGAACCGCTCTGAAAGCTCATCCATCGTCTCGTACACCATCACAAGATAGATGATGGTGGAACCATCGCGCTAGTGATGGGATCGTTTCGCCATGGATGTCATCGCTGGCCCTTTAATGGGGCTTACCGAGTTCGTACCCCCGCTGCTGCTGGGCGCCGCCGTACTCGTCGTTGCTGTCGGCTGGGCGATCCGGGAATCTGGGCCTGAGATGCGTGCCTGGCTGAGCTTCCTGCGTGATCGCCGACGATGACAATGCCAACTCGTGGGCGGAGAAGGACCCGCCGTCCCCCACCTTGGCGGCATAGTGGCGCGTTTGCGGTGCGGTCCAGGCACGTGATCCTGCGTTCGGCCAGGTCAGCAGGATTCTTCTGAATCTCGCGGCGTCGACGAGACACTAGCGCCCTAGAGGTGTCAGCCTGGACGCATGACAACACTCAAGGCACCGAAGATCGCCTACCGCGCAACTCTGCGAACCGTCGAGGTCGACGAGCCCTATATGGTGAAACTCGACGGGGTTACCGCCGGAGATGACGACGTCGTCACCGTGCATGACCACGTCACCATTGGCGACCGGAACGTCGTTCGTAGCGCCTCGGGCGATGGCTTCTGGCACCTCGCAGCAGACCTGGCGGGGACAACGCCGATCCCCACCGCGGTCTTCGCGCCTCACGCGACAGCGTCGTTCGTCTTTCCCGCCCGCCAAGGCCCGGCTGATCGAGTCATGCGCGAACGGGCGGCATCACTCTCCCCCGCGGCCAGGCGCGAGCCGCCCATCCTCTCGGAGGCGGGCCACCACGACCGACATCTTTGGGGGAAGGGCCGCGTGGGGATAGAGCGAATGACGACCGTCAACTTGAGTGACGCCATCTACCTGCTCGAGCAGTCCGAGAAGTACGCCGGCGCCCTCGACGGGTGGAGGTCGTCAGATCGACACCGGTACTACGTTGCGCGAACCGGGACCCGGGCAGTTGGTCTCCTAGGTGGGGCGGTCGACTCCGATTTCGGGTCTCACGACACCCTTGCGGCGGGGTCGATCCCGCCGGCGCCTCACGCTTACGTCTCCCTCGTTCTCGTGCAGAAGGAAGGGCGACGTGCGGGGGCGGGAACGGCGCTCGTTTCGGCGTTCGTCGCAGATGCGGCCAGGGCGGGCTGCTCGTTCGTTGCCGCAATGCTGGATACGGGTCCAGAGCTCGACCGTAGGTGTGCTTTCTTCGAAAGCATGGGGTTCGTGATCACGCCGGACTTCTTCGCCGGTATGCCAGTACACATCCGGTGATACCGGTTGGAGCTTGAGGGCCAGTCTGCTTTCTGAGGATCAGTTCACGGCGAGAGCTGTCAGGGGGTCTCCTGCGCCGCGGCGGCCTTGGTTGCTCCCCACATCGCCTTTGTCCAGAGAGCGGCGTCGAGGAGCTTGAGGTCCTCATCGACGGGGACCTCGATCTCGTCGCGGAGCCGTGTGAGCTCGTGGAGGACGGCGGGATGGGTGATGAGGTAGGCCATCACCTGGATGTCGACGCGGAAGGATCCGATCCCTCCCGTCTTCAGGGCATGCCCGGCGAGATACCTGCAGACGGCGTTGTCGCGGACCGGGAAAAGGTGGGGGCGTTTGCGGGCGCACAGCTTGGCCGCGAACACCCAGTGGTTGGAGTTCTTCTCGTCGGTTGCCAGGAGGGTGCGGAAGATCCCCTGCAGCTCGTCCATCCGCTCGAGCGTGGCGGCGGATCCACCAGGTGCGTGCTCAAGGTCGCTGAGTGCCGTGTCGTGCGGGATGGCGTGCAACAGGGCGCCTGCTCGCTTGCTGGTGGCGTCGAACACGAGCCTCGCCTGGCGGGGCTCGATCTTCATGCTGAGCGTGGTGACGGCCCATAGGTCGCCGGCTGTGATGGTGTGCTCGGCGTTGTCGTCGGCGTCTGAGAAGAGGAGGCCGGCGTAGTTGCTGTCGGGGTCGTAGTACGACGAAAGCCGTGCGGTTGCGGCGTCTCCGGCCAGGGCCTCAAGCGTGGCCGCCAGGGCGCGGTCTAGTACCTCCTGGCGTGCACGCACCCAGCCGCGCGGGAGTGCGAACGTGCGAACTCCATCCCCGTACACCGCCTGCGTGGCGGCCGTCTCAGCGCTCTCAGCGCCGACAGTCATGCCGAGGTCGGCGAGGACACGGCGGCTGGTCTGGGAGTGGAAGGCGGTCGGTTCTAACCCGGTGGCGAGGGCTAGTGCCTGCTTGACGGGCCAGCGAACGCCGTCGACGTCGACCCAGTGGTCGCGGATGGTTTCGGGGACTCGACCCCGGACAGCGTCGACAACGTCCTGAGCGGTGAGGTCGAACTCCTGCTTGGCCAATGTGAAGTGCATGAGACTTCATACCGCCTGCCACCGACGACGGCGCCCGACAGAGCGAGAACCCGCCGGGGAAGCGGGCCGGCGCTGAACCACGGGCGTTGTCAGTAGCTGGAGCGATGATGAGGATGGCGACCTGTGGAGGAGCGGTAGCCCAGCGGCTATGGCTGCACGAGACTGATGACAACCAGACGCCTCCGGGGCAAGGGGGGCACCCGCCCCGGAGGCACGGACCTGATTGGCAGGAACCATGACGAACTCTACGAGCTCACGGGCCACTTCGGCTTCTGCTGCTGCGGGCGCGGCGCTGACCGATGAGCAGATTCTGTGTCTGACGATGGCGGTGGCTGATCGCCGCGACGAGATGAGGCACCTCGCGCAGTCGGAGGAACCGGGGGCGCCCGAGCGTGCTCCGTTCGAGCGCGAGGCCGCCACCGCTGACAAGCTGCATGATCTGCTCGCGTCGGCAACGGCCGTGGTGGTGGAGCAGTGAGCGAGGACCACGCCGGACTGGATGAGCGCCTGCTCGAGCAGGGCACGGGGCCGTTATGGGTGCGGGTGCCGGCCGCCGCGATGCTGCAGGACCTGATGGACACGTCGGGCCTTTACGGGGACTCGTTCGAAATTCTGTCCGCCGAGCTCGACGCCGCCGTTGCTGGGGCGGAGCCTGACCTTCGCTCGTACGTGTGGCACTACCACGTCGAGCACCGCCAGGGCATGCGGACGATGGTGACCGAGCAGCAGGGTGCGCCCCCGGCGTTCGACGAGGCGCGGTGGCGCGAGGACCTGGCGGCACGCGGTATGGCCGCTGAGTCGGTGCAGGTCCTGGTCGAGCAGCTCAACGACCCGACGTCGTTGCTGCTCGCTGTGGCGGTGACCCGTGACGACGATGCCCGCTCGAAGGTCGTCGAGCTTGAGGCTGCCCGCGCGGCGGTGGTGGCGCCGTACGAGCGGCGCCTGGAGGCGCTCGAGGACCAGCGCGACGCCGAACGCACCGCCTACGCCTACCGAGTCCAGGCCGAGCTCGAGGCCGAAGCGCAGCGCCGATACCCCGGCGCCGTTCTCGTGGTGGACCTCGACCACGACTTCTACGGAAGCTACGACGACGAGGAGGATGCGCTCGAGGACCACGACACCCCTGCGGCGCAACTGCTCGACCACGCGCGCATGCACACTCCGCTACCCGGCTCCGGAATCGCGCCCATCGACTACCCGGCCGCCGTCCCGATCGCGCAGGTCGAGCGCGACGCCGGCCGCCTCCCGCACACCCGCCTGCGACGAGGCTAAAGAGGACCCGCGGATCACTCCACAGGCAACCGCCTTAGCCGACTGCGGACTGTCACGGAGTCGCCGTCTTCGATCAGTTCCACAATCTCTTCCCCCCACCTCGTGCGGGGACCGATCATAAGGTCAGCCACCAGCGCCGCATCATCAGGGTGATGGACGACGTGGCGCTCGGCCTGCGTGGCCACGAGCGCGTTGAATCGCTTGGCCTGTTCCGAGTTGCCGCGCCCCGAAGCGTCAGTCACTGCTTGAGCGCGGACCTCCGTGTCGCTGGGCTGACGCAACACGAGCAGGTGCCTTCGACCCACCGCCATGAACAGCAGCGGCGCAGTCAGTGCCGTGACTGGTTCACCACCGGGATCGAACGCGACGATGGGCTCGTCGCTGGTGAGAAGGCATGGTTCGTCGAAAGTGAGGACTAGCCACGAGCGCTCCCAAAGGCTGGGCAACACTTGCTGCACCGCGAAACGGAGAGCGTTCTGGATGGCCAAGGCCTGATCCGGCACCAGCCGGGGCCCGTCGGGGCCGTACGCGCTGTCAATGAACGCAGCAACGTCGTCGGGCTCGTGCGGGTCACCCCGTTCGGCGAGCCATTGGCGCACCTGTTCAGGCCTGGTCTCGGCACGCATGTGCTTACGCATGAGGAAGGTCGCTAGCTGCGACTGGTCGTCGCGAAAGCGCTGACCACGCGCCGCCTGCAGCGCGATGAAGTTGCTGAGGTTGTACTTGTCCTTTGCTGTCCTCGGCGGGCGCCCAGATTCGACAAGGCGGTCGAACGCGCCTTGCGCGCGACTTTCGAAGACCCCCAGGAGCTTCTCGATGTGCTCCGCATCCAGCACGGCCGGGTCGTCGACGTCCTCTGGACCGAGCCCCGTGTGCCACCCGTAGAAATCATCGAGGTTCAAAGCGTGCTTGGCCGTCGTGACCTCTGCTCTGCTCAGGTCGTCACGATCGACCAGCACCAGTCGCTTGTCTGAGTCCGCGAACCGGCGCAGGTACATCTGCGGAACGTAGTGATGCCTTGTCACGGGATCAACGGTACGTACAGACGAGGTCCACCCCCACCGATTTTGCGAGCAGTCGCAACTTCGGATGCCAGCGTTCAGAAGAGCGATCGCTGGTCGGCATCCGGACCGCCAGCGCGCCGGACTTCCTCCAAATCTGCGCCTCGCCGTATCGCTTCGCGGATGTCGAGCGCTCGCTGGTAGGACCCTCTGACGTCTCGCAGTGGCCCGCCGATGCGGTGGCGACGGGTGGCCCATTCCTGGCCGTTCGAGAGCGCGTCTCCGACCTGGAGGTCGTCGACGTTGACGCACAGCGGGTTGTCGCACCGGTGGGTCAGCATGGGTGCGGCCGCGAGCGCCGCGGCATTGTGGGCGAGCGCGTACGCGAAGCGGTGGGCGATCACGACGTGGTCGCTCCCATCGGCCTTGGTTCGGACCCAGAACCGTCCGTGCCCGCGCCCGGAGATCGCGCCGATCCACCAGACGCAAGACGAGCCCGGCACCAACATCACGTGGGACCAGAACCGCCGCGCTACCCGGTCGTCACCTAACACCGCTTCGTCGACCTCGAGGTCGAGCACCCGTCCTGCCGGCGACTTCTCGGGGAGCGGTGCTGCTGCCGTTGGTGTCTGTGTGGTCACGTTAGCGCTGCCGCGGTCCAGCTGCGCGCCGACCTGCAGTGACGAACTCAGACTCAGCAGACGTGCCCATCTGCTGATCCGCCGTGGAGGCGAGTCGCTCGGCGAGGACGTCGAGCCGGGTGACTGCGCTTCGCCCCCGGGTGGCTGCTGCCCTCGCTGCGCTCGCCACTGACAGACGAGCGCGTGAACGCTCGTGGGCTCGACCCTGCGACACGGCGGCTGCCGTCGACGGGGCGACCGGATGCTGTGCGTCGGTGCGGACGCTGTCCTCCCCAGTCGGGGCGAGCGGCGCGTCGGCGGTCACCCGACCGGCTCCGACGCCTGCGGCAGGGTCTGGCGGTCCTGGTCGTCGGACTGGTTCGCGTCTGCGGCCGATCCGTCGGCATCTACTGAGGAGTCCGTCGTCGAGGTCTGGGCGGCTGCGTCCCGGCGCAGCTTCTTGACCTCGCGAACGGTGAGACCGAGCAAGGTCGCTGCGCTGGCCGGCGTCTCATCGAGTTCGTCGACTAGAGCGACAATCGCGGCTCGCATCTTCGCGGTGCCGTCTTCGACGAGCAGTTCGCCAGCGAAGTAGTCGGCGGCTGCCTGCGTGATCATCCCGTCGCGCGCGGCGCGCTCTGCCTCGCGGCGTCGCAGCGCCTCGCGAGCCCGTTCCCGCGCCGCCACCTGCGTTGACCGTGCCATGTGGGTTCCCCTCGTTCGATTCCCGAGTCATCGACTTAAGAAGACGCTAGCAACCAGCAAGGCAGGAAGGCCAGAGGAGCAAGGCACCACGCAGCGAACACATCACTCCATCCACCCACCTAAGCCAATTCCCAGCATAAAAGTCCTACACACCTCTTGCACTCTGGCGAGTGTCGTACCATCTGGGCGTGATGTCGCTGCACAAGCTGTCGGCGGGTGACGGGTACCAGTACCTGATCCGCCAGACGGCTGCGGCCGACCAAGACCTCGCCGGACGTCAGCAGTTGGCCGACTACTACAGCGAGAAGGGCGAGGCGCCGGGCCGATGGTTCGGCGAAGGCATCGCCAACCTCATCGGTGT
Organism: Nocardioides alkalitolerans DSM 16699; assembly: GCF_000426525.1. Classification (GTDB taxonomy): domain Bacteria; phylum Actinomycetota; class Actinomycetes; order Propionibacteriales; family Nocardioidaceae; genus Nocardioides; species Nocardioides alkalitolerans. The sequence continues at coordinate 7,646 of NZ_AUFN01000016.1, read as the reverse complement.
TGAATCGGGTTCAACGGTGAGTGCGGAGCAGATGCGAGCGCTGTTCGGCGAGGGCCGTCACCCAAACGCTGACGCCCTGGAGAGCGCCGCGATGATGACCGCGAGCGGAGCACCAGGTGCCGCTGCAGCAGCAGCACGAGCGGCATCTGCGCTGGGCCGGAGGTTCTCCACGCCCCGGTGTGAGAGCGACTTCGTCGTCGAGTGCAGCCGGGCCTACGAGGCCTTCAACATCGAACAAGGCCAGCCCCGCACTGCGCCGGTCCCGGATGACGTGCGAGCCGAGATCCGCACCAGCGTGGCTACCCGGTTGTTCACCGAGAAGCACGGTCGCCCACCCGCTCCGGGGTCGCGTGAACTGTCCGGGTTCATCGCTCGCGAGTCACGTCCGGCGGAGCAGCCGTGCGCCGGTTACGACCTGACGTTCAGCCCCGTCAAGAGCGTCTCGGCGCTGTGGGCCGTGGCCGATCGCGAGACCTCCGAAGTCATCGAGGCTGCCCACCAGGCGGCCGTCGAGGACACCGTGCAGTGGTTGGAGCGCGAAGTCATCTATAGCCGTCGCGGCGCCGGTGGCGTGCGCACCGTCGACGTCGACGGCGTGCTCGCGGCAGCGTTCGTCCACCGCGATGCACGCTCTGGTGACCCCGACCTCCACACCCACGTGGCGATCGCCAACAAGGTCCGTGACCCCTCCGACGGAGCCTGGTTGGCCATCGACGGGCAGGTGCTCTACAAGCACACCGTCGCCGCCTCCGAGCGCTACAACACCCGCATCGAGGCCGAGCTGAGCGCCCGACTGGATGTCTCGTGGACCGACACGAACCGAGGCCCCAAGACCACGCCCCAGACGGCCCACGAGTCGGCACCCGCGCAGACCCAGACAGCGGCGCGGGTGGCGGGGCCGGGGAGCGGGAAGCGAGTCGTCCGGGAGATCGCCGGCGTCACCCCGGAACTGCTCGACCGGTGGTCGCAGCGACGTACCGCGATCGAGGACCGGATCGCGGAACTGACCGCGAAGTTCGAGACCGACCACGGCCGTGTCCCGTCGAGCAAGGAGGCCCTCGGGCTCGCCCAACAGGCCAACCTCGACACCCGCGAGGCCAAGCACGAGCACCGCTCCCTGGGCGAGCAACGCGACCAGTGGCGCCGCGAAGCGCTCGAGGTGCTCGGCGGCTCCGAGCAGCTCGACGCGATGCTCGCGACGGCGGTCACCGGCGACCTGACCCCCGCCAGCGACCTGACCGACGCCGAGGTCGACGACCTCGCGGCGAGGGTCGTGGCCACCGTCGAAGGCGAGCGTGCCCGCTTCCAGGCGGCCCACGTCATCGCCGAAACCCAACGCGTGCTGCGCGCCCGCGGCGTCCCCGTCGAGCACCTCGAAGGCGCCGTCGACCGGGTCACCCGGGCGGCCCTGAACGACGCGGTCGTACAACCGCTCTCGCGTCCCGACCCGGGCGACGCCGACACCTCGAGCGTGGCCAGGATGCTGCGGGCCGTCGGGATCTCAACGGAGAAGCCAGTGGCGACACCGCCAGCCGTTCCAGCCGCTTTGCAGCGCGCCGACGGCACCTCGCAGTACGCCCGGCCGGGCGCACAGCTGTACTCGACCACCGCCGTCATCGACGCCGAGAAGACGCTCGTCGAGGCCGCCGCCAAGCACGGCGCGCCCGTGGTCAGCGACCTCGATCTGGCGGTCGCGTTCCTCACCGAGACCGCCAACGGGCTGACCCTCAACGAGGGCCAGCAGGACATGGTCCGTGCCCTCGGTACCAGCGGCGCCCGCGTCCAGCTCGCGCTCGCCCCCGCTGGCACCGGCAAGACCACCGCCATGCGCGCACTGGCCAACGCGTGGCGCAACTCCGGCGGCAACGTCCTCGCGCTCGCACCCACCGCGGCCGCTGCCAAGGCCCTCGGCGCGTCCCTGGGTGATCCCACGGGATCACCCGCCGAGACCCTCGCCAAGCTCCTCCACGACCTCCGCAACGACACCCCCGATGGGGCGCACTCGCGTGTCTACAAACAGACCCTCATCGTGGTCGACGAGGCAGGGATGGCGTCCACGCCCGACCTGGCGGACCTCGTCCGCTACGCCCGTGAGCGGGGCGCAACCGTGCGCCTGGTCGGCGACGACCAGCAGCTCGCAGCCGTCGGCGCGGGCGGCGCACTGCGCGACATCGCCACCGAGGTCGGCGCCGTACGCACCCTGGCCGACGTGGTCCGCTTCACCACACCCGGAGAAGCAGCCGCCTCCCTCGCACTGCGCGAAGGTCACGCCGACGAGGCCCTGGGGTTCCTCCTCGACCACCACCGCGTCCAAGCCCACGCCCCCGGCGCCATCGTCCGATGCGTCTTCGAGGCTTGGCAGAACGATCAGGACCAGGGTCTCGACGCGCTCATGATCGCCGCGACCAACGACCAGGTGACCGAGCTCAACCGGCTCGCGCAACTGCACCGCCACGCAGCCCGAGACGCCCCTCGCGACGCGGCTGACGGGGGCCCCGCTCAACGTCCGATCCACACCGCGACCGTGGCGCTCGCCTCCGGTCTGCGTGCCGGCGTCGGGGACACCGTGGTGACGCGGCGCAACAACCGCCAGCTGCGGCTTACCACCACCGACTTCGTCAAGAACGGCGACCGCTGGCTCGTCGACGGCGTCAACAACGACGGCGGCCTGGTCGTGGTTCACCGCGACACCGGACGCGCGATCGTCCTGCCGCCGCACTACGTCTCGGCCCACGTAGACCTCGGCTACGCCACCACCATCCACGGCGCCCAGGGCCAGACCGTCGACGCCTGCCACACCCTCATCACCGGAGCCGAAGACCGCGCCAGCCTCTACGTCGCGATGACCCGCGGACGCAGCACCAACCTCGCCTACGTCGCGATGGGCGGCGACGGCGACACCCACAACGTGCTCCACCCCGACCAGGCCGCACCGAAAACGGCCACCGAGACACTGCGCGCCGTCATCGAGCGCGACAACAGCGCCGTGTCGGCCCGCACCACCATCCGCCACGAGAACGACCCCGCCACCGCACTGCGCGAGGACGCCGCCATCTACCGCGACGCCCTCGGACGCACCGCAGAACTGCACCTCGAGGCAACCGCCCCCGGCGCGCTCGACGCCCTCACCGAGCACGCCGAGGCCCTCGTGCCCGGTGTTAGCCAAGCCCGCAGCTGGCCGCTGCTGCGCGCCACCCTCGCCCTCCACGCGCTGGCCGACCCGGGCGGCCCGGGCGGCCCGGGCGACCCGGGCGACCCGGGCGTCGACGAGGTCTCCTCGGCCGAGGACGTCACGGTCGAGACCGAGAGCGAGGTCCCCGCTGCTAACGAAACCCCTGCCGTGGACGACGCCCCGGCGTCGACCGCGGTCGAGGAGTGGGAGCCGTACGACCGGCCCCTCACCGCGGAGCAGGCCGATGCCGCTGGCGGGCAATCAGCGACCGGGGAGACGGACTCTGCGAGCGGCTCGGCGCCGGACCCGACGGCGCTCCCTGCCGTCGTCCGGGCGGCGCTGGCAGACCTCGAGCGCGCTGCCTCGGTGCGCGCGATCCCCGACGACGTCGACGACCTCGCCGCGCTCCTCCTGGCCCGGGCACATCCCACTCCCAGCCAACAGAGGAGCGAGCAGCCGGGCCCGCTGCCGTGGTTGGCCGCGCCCCCCGCGGTCCTCGCCGACAGCGACGAGTACGGGACCTGGCTCAGCGCCCGCGAACGCGCCGTGAAGACCTCCGCGACCGCGCTCACCGACCAGGCCCGCGCCTGGACCCCCGCTACCGCGCCAGCGTGGGCCCAGCCCGTCCTGCACGACACCGACCTCGTGGCCGACCTCGCCGTGTGGCGTGCCGCGAACGACGTCACCGACGTCGACCTGCGCCCAGCAGGCCCGCGACCCTCCGACCGCAATATCCGCAGGCACTACAACCGCCTTACCGACCGCGTACGCCGCGTGCAGCCCGCCGCGACGGGACGCTCCGCCGACTGGTGGGCCACCCACCTGCGCGACCTCCTGCAGGCCAACCAGGTCGGCCAGAACGCCAGCGCCGAACAGCTCAACGCTCTGGTCGACAACCTCGCCGGCGAACACTGGTGGCCCGTGCTCACCAGTCGCCTCGACGAACTCGCCCACGGCGAAGACTGGATCACCCCCGAGCTGGTCGACCAGGTCCTCATCGACCAGGACGAGGACCTCGAGGTAGACGTCGACGAGCCGCACGTCGACCAGGAGCCGGCCGACCAGGAGCCGGTCGACGTCGCCTCGCTCGACCTCGCTGCAGGTGATCCCACGGGATCACCCACACCAGACGACACCGACAACCCCGGTGACACCGCGGGCTCCGGGGGCTCCTCGCACGACGACGCCGCTCCGGCTCCTGCCGTCGAGGCGGTGTCGGAGCAGGTCGCCGGGATCGTCGCGATGCACCGGCTCGCCGAGGCGTTCTACCGCACGCAGTTCGAGGGCAGCTGGGCGCCGCAGTACCTCGAGGAGCGCGGACTCGACGGACTCCTCCCCAAAGTCGGGTACGCCCCCCGCGGCCAGCGAGCACTGGTCGCCCACCTGGTGGGCCACGGCTACACCGAGGACGAGATCGCCGCCGCCGGGCTGGCCACCGAACGCGCCACCGGAGTGGTCGACCGGTTCCGTAACCGCCTCGTCCTCCCGATTCACGCCACCCTCGCCAACGGCGAGGTGGCGCCCGTCGGGTTCGTCGGCCGCGCCGCGAAGGACGCCGGCGACCGGACTCCGAAGTACCTCAACACCTCCACCACCCCCGCCTACGTCAAGGGCGAGACCCTCTACGGGCTGGCCGAGCACCGTGACCTCCTGGCCGCTGGTGCGGTTCCCGTGCTCGTCGAGGGGCCCCTGGACGCCGAGGCGGTCACCCTGGCCAGCGCTACCAGCCCGGCGGGTTCGCCCCGGATGGTCGGCCTGGCGACCTGCGGCACCGCCCTGACCGCCGAGCACGTCGCCGCGCTCGGCGAGGTGGTCGACCTCGACCACGCCACCGTCGTGGTCGCCGGCGACAACGACAGTGCGGGACGGGCCGCCTCAGCCCGGGCGTGGGACCTGCTGGCCACCGCCGGGGCGCTCGACACCCGCACCGTCGCGCTCGGCTCCCACAAGGACCCTGCGGCCCTGCTGCAGGGCGACGGGCCCGCCGCCCTCGCCACGGTGCTCGAGCAAGCGGTCGAGGCTCCCGCCGACAGCCCGGCCGCCGCAGCGACCTCCCTGCACGCTCAGGTCCTCGCCGACCGCCTCGAAGAGTGGGCGCCCCAGCTCGACCACATCGACGGCCGCCTCGGCGCCGTGCGATCACTAGCCGGCGACATCGCCCGCGGCACCCCCGACCAGCAGGCCCACGCCAGCGCCTTGCTCCTCATGCGGGTCGACCTCGACTCCGACACCATCCTCACCGAACTCGACCGCGGCCGCGGTGCCAAGGCCCCCGCCACGGCCGGTGGCGAGAGCGACGACCAGGAGGAGCTCGAGCTGCCCGGGCAGTACGGCGTCGACGCCATACTGGCGCACGCGCTCCGCACGCCGCTCCCCGACGAGCACGCTGCAGCGGCGCTCTGGTCACGGATCGCTGCCGCCACCGGTGGCCGACCGACCTCGTCGGCAGGAAGCCCGGAGCGCGTCCTGACCGACCGGCTCGACATCGCGACCGCCGCCCGGGTCACCACCACCCCGCAGTGGCCAGCGATCCGCGCCCTCACCCGCAACGCCACCCGCCCCCTCGTGGCCGCGATCGCCGGCGTCGACACTCACGACTTCGCGTCGGCCGAGGACTACGCCACCGCGCTCCTCGCCGCCGTCGCGCCCGGCAACGAGCCCGCCGGACCCGACGGCCGCGAGATCCTCCGAGAGGCCCGAGCACGACAGCGCCTCCGCGAACGTGTGTCGATCCCGACTCCCGGCCCCTCACCCGATCTTCAGCCTGACCCGGCGGTAGAGAAGCGGCCGCGCCGGATCGACTCCGATGCGCCCCGACCGGAAGATCAGCGGCCCCCTGACCATCGGATCTGACCCATGCCCCTCTAGCAGTGCATTTATCCTTCTTCTGACAAGAGACTGGGTGGTTGGTATGAAGATCATTTCTGAGTTTGGCGCAAACACGGAAACCGATTGGTTCCGTTCCGCGAAGCGCGGTATCGGAGTGGTCGGGGCGGCGCCCTCTGCCGTGTTCGTCACCGGGAATTTTGACGCCACGGTACGACGACTCACTGGCGCCCAAGGCTTCGTCTCCACTCGCGGAGGCGGGACGACGGCCGCGAAGACCCTAATCGGCCCTCCTAGTGTCGTGATTCTAGATGCTGAATTCTTTGAAGAGTTCCCCGAGTTGGCCGAGCGTCTGGCTGCGCACGAAGCTTGCCACGTTTCGATGAACTCGCGTGAAGAATCAACCTCGTTTCACCACGATCTAGCCCGCACGCAAACGGAGTACAACCGCATCGCGGTTGCCGGTGAGTTCCTAGAGGAGTTCCGGTGCGAACTCACCGTGGTGAGGCGCCTTCGCTATTCGATATTGCCAGGGCATCAACGCCAGGAACTCAGTGAGTCGCTGAGCCGCCAGCACTCGCGCACAGCTCTACTCAAGGTCATCGGTGTAGCTGCTGCGTCGGCCGAAGAGGTCGACGGTGATCTCGACGTTTACCCCGAGATGCGTGGGAGCGTCGACTGGAAGCAAGCCCGCGGTCTCAACTGGCAGGCAGTGCTGGAAACTCTCCGGGCCGTCCCAGGGGCGACCGAGCTCCTGCCGAGGGAGGACTACCGGACCACCATCAGCCGTCTTGCCGTGCTTCTCTGAGGACACCGACCGCCGCCGCGTCAGTGCGCGATCACCACAATCCTTGCGCGAAGCCGATGATGCTCGCGGCCACCATGAGCGCGTGGACGGAGTTGGCGCGAGTGAACTGCTCGGGAGTGACACGGTGCGCGGTGCCGTTCCGAGAGAAGGCAACCTGCGGCGGGTTGGGCCGCTCGTCTTTCGAATGCACCTTTTCCAGAGGGAGTAAGGCGAACCAAGGGCGCAATCGAAGCGTCTCGACATAACTCGCCCCCTTGATGCCACCCTTCAGAGACTTTCGACCGACGACGTAGTCCCGATGTGTGATCGATTCGTACTCCCGTAAGACCGAGTCTAAGACGCTAGAAGCCATTGCCTGTGCTGATCTGAAGAATCCGGCCTCGTAGGCGGTTATGGCTTCAGATAGGGCCGCCCCATGAAATGGGAGGTCGTCCTTTACGCAGAGACTTAGTACAGAACTGCACGCGGCGAGAATTTCGGTAGAGCGTGAAACAAGAATTGCCCGTCGGTCCTTCGAGGTGTCGGCCTCGACCAATTGTTGCGCGGTGCCTGCGTCAGGTACGAGAAAGAAAGGTAATCCTTCCTCGATCATTATTGCAGCGACAGCCTCGAAGTCCAGATCGACTGCCGCGCGAAGATTTCGAGGTCGTGTTCGCGTTGCGAGCCGAGCGAATTCCGCACCGAAGTCCGCAGCGTCAAAGGTCGGCCGGAGGGCGGCAATCATGGCCGCGAAGTCCGGCAGCACCGGGAGGAACGCGGCGGGGTCGTACTTGGGCTGGAGCGCGGCGAACGTGGCCGCGAAGTCCGGCAGCACCGGGAGGAAGGCGGCGGGGTCGTACT
>NZ_AUFN01000015.1 GCF_000426525.1 Nocardioides alkalitolerans DSM 16699 | reverse complement strand
CCCCGCCCCCACCCCCCGAGCGAGGCCCCCACCACCCCGCCCCCACCACCCACCCCCGCCGATAGGCTCGCCACCCATGAGGTTCGGACGCCGTCAGCAGGCCACCCCGCAGGCGACCCCCGCGTCGGTCGAGGCGTTCTGGGCGTGGTGGGGGAGCGAGGGGCGCGGCGCCGCCGAGGTCGCGCTCCAGGGTCCGCCGGCGGACCTCGAGGTCTTCCGCGCGACCCTGCGCGACCAGGTCGGCGCGGTCGCGCCCGGTCTGCGCTGGGCCTGCGAGGAGGACGCCGGGAACCCGGGGCAGCACCTCCTCGTGGTGACCGCCGAGGGTGTCCCCGTGCTCCGCGCCTCGGCCCGCCGGTGGCGCGACGCCGCCCCCGACGGGCCCGAGCACGACCGCTGGACCTACGCCGACGGCCGCTCGACCTTCTCCGCCGACGGCGACGTCACCGTGCGGCACGCCGGGGCGACGCACTCGGTCTCCCTCGACGACGTCGCCATCGGTGCCCGCCGCGGCGACGCGGGCTTCGACGTCGTGCTCCACCACCCCTCGTTCACCGGTCTCGACGCGGGCCTGCGCCAGGCCCTCGCCGACGCGCTCGTCGCCGCGGCGCTGGGGGAGGACCGGGTCGCCCGCTGGCTCGGCACCGTCACCGGCGCGGAGCACCGTCCGACGGACTCGTTCGGCGTCTCGGCGCTCCGCTCGCTGATCGACCAGCTCGAGGGCGGGTCGGGCACGGGTGGCCCGTGGGTCGTCCGCCGGGGCACGGCGCTGCGCAAGCCGGTCGAGCTCACCACCCGGATGCCGCTGACGGGGGAGGCCTACCCGACGTACGACCACCACGGCGTGCTGAGCGTGCGCTTCACCGCCGGGACCGACGGCATGCCCGACGACACCGGCCGCGCCGAGCTGCAGCGTCTCGACGAGGCGCTCGCCGAGGCGCTCGGCGACGACGGCCTCGTCGTCGCGCACCTCCTCACCCGCGGCACCCGGGTCACCCACCTCTACCTCGACGGGTGGACCGACGCCCTCGGCCTCGTGCGCCAGGCGCTCGCGACGGCGGCGCCGGACGCGCGGCTCCAGGACGCCCACGACCCGACGTGGGACGCTGTACGCCGGCTGCAGCCGTGAGGCCGGGTCCGGGCAGCAGCCGCTGACGCGCGACGAGCAGGGGGAACAGTGAGCGAGACGGGTACGCCGCACGAGTCCGCACCCACGCGGGTCATGGTCGTCGACGACCACCCCATGTGGCGCGACGCCGTCGAGCGGGACCTCGCGGCGGCGGGCTTCGACGTCGTCGCGGTCGCCGCCAACGGCACCGACGCCATCAACCGCTTCAAGGCCACGGTGCCCCAGGTCGTCGTGCTCGACCTCCAGATCCCCGAGCCCGGTGGTGTCGAGGTGACCGCCCAGGTCCTCGCCCACAGCCCGTCCTCGCGCGTGCTGATCCTCTCGGCGTCGGGGGAGCAGGGCGACGTGCTCGCCGCCGTGAAGGCCGGCGCCACGGGCTACCTCGTGAAGTCCGCCTCCCGGGAGGAGCTGCTGGCCGCGGTACGGCGCGTCGCCGCCGGCGACACGGTCTTCACCCCGGGCCTGGCCGGCCTCGTGCTGGGCGAGTTCCGCCGGATGTCGTCGGGTCCCGTCGACGACGGCACCCCGCGCCTCACCGAGCGCGAGACCGAGATCCTGCGGTTCGTCGCCAAGGGCGTCTCCTACAAGCAGATCGCGGAGCGGCTCGTGCTCTCGCACCGCACGGTGCAGAACCACGTGCAGAACACGCTGCGCAAGCTCCAGCTGCACAACCGGGTCGAGCTGACCCGCTGGGCCATCGCCCAGGGCCTCGACGACCTCGACGACGAGCTCGACGCGCCCGCCGACGGTTCCTGAGCGACCCCGGGTGCCCGTGTTCCGCCGCGCCGGCGCGGACGACCTGGTCGCGCTCCTCGACCTCGAGCGCGCCGCCTCGCAGGCGGGCCTCGGCCACGTCTTCGCGCCCGACGACCACCCGTTCCCCGACGACGACGTGCTCGCCCGCTGGGCGCTGCTGCTCGAGGAGCCCGGGGCCCGGGTCGACGTCGTCGACGACCCCGCCACGCCCTCGGGCCTGGCGCTGCTGACGGCGTACGACGCCACGAGCCTGCGCCACCTCGCCGTCGACCCGACCCGTTGGGGCACCGGCCTCGGACGCGCCGGCGTCGAGCGCGCGACGACGGCGGTCGCGGCCGGCGGCGGGGCCACCGCGAGCCTCTGGTGCCTCGAGCGCAACCACCGGGCGCGCGCGCTCTACGAGCGCCTGGGCTGGCGCCCGACGGGCGAGCGCCGGGACGCCGTGTGGCCTCCCCACCCCGTCGAGATGGCCTACGAGGTCGACGTGACCTCGTGACGCCGGTCACGTTGACCCCCACGTACCGGGACGGCGCCGCCGTGCCGCCGGAGCTCCGTGGGGGTGTGATCCGACGCGCGCGTCCCGGGGAGGGAGAGAAGGATCCGACGCCCGGGGTGCGTCGGATCCTTCCTCCCCGGTCCGCCTGCCTCGCTAGCCTGACGCCGTGCCCGACGACACCGGCCTGCTCACGGAGGCGGACGCGCTCTACGCGCTGCCGCCCTCCGACTTCACCGCGGCCCGGGACGGCCGGGCCAAGGAGCTGAAGCCGGACGACCCGACGCTGGCGTCCGCGGTGAAGGCCCTGCGGCGGCCGTCGGTGGCGGCGTGGCTCGTCAACCAGCTCGTACGGCGCGAGGCCGCCCAGGTGGGCGACGTGCTGGCGGTGGGCGAAGCCCTGCGGGAGGCGCAGGCCCAGCTCTCCGCCGACGACCTCCGCGCCCTCACCCGGCAGCGTCGCCAGCTGACCGCCGCGGTCACCACCCGCGCCCGTGCGCTCGGCCGGGAGCTCGGCCAGAAGGTCAGCGAGTCGGTGGCCGACCAGGTCGAGGAGACGCTCACCGCGGCCATGCTCGACGCGGGGGCCGCGTCGGCCGTCCGGTCGGGGCTGCTCGTCACCGCGCTGCGCAGCACCGGCGTGGACGCGGTCGACGTGGACGCCGCGCTCGCCGTACCCGGGGGCCACGGGCACGTCGCGACGGTCGCCGACCGCGCGCCCGCCCCGGACGCCGACGGTCCGGCCCTCCGCGTGGTGCCCGATCCCGATGCCGGCGCCAGGCTGCGCGAGGCGGCCGAGGAGCGGCTCCGCGCCGCGCAGGGCGAGGTCGACGAGGTCGACGAGGCCCTCGCCGAGCTGGCCGAGGAGATCGACGACCTGGAGGCCCGGGGCATGCAGGCGCAGTCCCGCGTGGACGAGCTGCGCCGCCGGCTCGCCGAGGCTGAGGAGCAGCAGGGCCGCATCGAGGACCTGCTCGCGGACGCCGAGGAGGGGAGGGCCGAGCACACCGAGCGGCTGGCCGACGCGACCGCGGAGCGGGACGCCGCTCGGGCCGCGCTCGACGCGCTCGACGCCACCTCGATATGAGATCGATACGGCGTGGCGGTGGACGCGGGGACGTCGCACCGACAGAGTGAGCCGTCGGAGGTCGTGCCCGGGAGGGTGCGACCCGGCACGAGCGGCGCTCCTGACGCGCCGGACGGAGGGACACACGTGACGGACCAGGCGAAGACCGAGGCACCTCCGGGGGCCGAACCCGAGCTCAAGCGGGTGATGGGCCCGGGCCTCCTGCTGCTCTTCATCATCGGCGACATCGTCGGCGCGGGCATCTTCGCCGTCACGGGCAGCATCGCCGGCCAAGTCGGCGGCATGGCGTGGCTGCCGTTCCTCGTGGCCTTCGCGATCGCGACCATCACCGCGAGCTCCTACCTCGAGCTGGTGACGAAGTACCCGCAGGCCTCCGGCGCCGCGCTCTACATCCACAAGGCCTTCGGCCTGCACTTCGTCACCTTCATCGTCGCCTTCACGGTGATGTGCTCGGGCATCACGAGCGCCGCCACGTCGTCGAACCTCGTGGCCGGCAACCTGCTGATCGGGCTCGACGAGGTCTTCGGCGGCGTGCCCACCGGTCGCCTCGCGACCCTGCTGACCGCCCTCGGCATCATCGCCCTGCTCGCGGCCGTCAACCTGCGCGGCGTCAGCGAGAGCGTCAAGCTCAACGTGGTGATGACGGTCGTGACCATCGTCGCCCTGGCCATCGTCATCACGATCGGCTTCTACGCCGCAGCCTCCGGCGATGGCGACATCGGCCGCATCGTCGTCTTCGAGTCGCCCGGCGACCGCAACATGTTCGCCGCCGTGACCGTGGCGACGGCCATCGCGTTCTTCGCCATGGTCGGCTTCGAGGACTCGGTCAACATGGTCGAGGAGACGAAGAACCCGCTCAAGGTGTTCCCGCGCATGATGCTGACGGGCCTCGGCATCTGCGCCGTGCTCTACGTGCTCGTCGCCATCACCGTCGTGCTCGTGATCCCGCTCGACGACATCGCCGAGCCCACCAGCGAGGCCGGCATCCTGCTCGACGTCGTCAAGATCGGCGCCCCGAGCATCCCGGTCGACACGATCTTCCCGTTCCTCACCGTGTTCGCCGTCGTCAACACCGCGCTCATCAACATGCTGATGGCGAGCCGCCTCATCTACGGCATGGCGAAGCAGGGCGTCGTGCCCCGCGCGCTCGGCAAGGTGCTGCCGGGCCGGCGCACCCCCTGGGCCGCCATCCTCTTCACCACCGTCATCGCGATGGCGCTCGTCAGCTACGTCCGCCTCTCCGACCCGGACAGCGCGGTCGTCCCGGCCCTGGGCGGTACGACGGCCCTGCTGCTCCTGGCCGTCTTCGCGGTGGTCAACGTCGTCGTGCTCGTGCTGCGCCGCGACCCCACCCCGGAGGGCGCGTTCCGCACCCCGACGGTCCTGCCGGTCGTGGGCGCGATCTGCTGCGCCTACCTCGTCGGGCCCTGGGCGCGCCTGCCCGAGCAGTACATCCAGTACGAGATCGCCGGCGGCCTGCTCGTCATCGGCGTCGTCATGTGGGCCGTCACCTGGTTCGCGAACCGCGCGCTGCGCAGCCAGCGGACGGGCTTCCGCGACGTGGAGGACCTCGAGGGCTGAGCGCCGCCACCCGCCCGTCCACCGTGCGTCACGGGTTCTCGCCGCGCCGACCGCCCGGCGTACCCTGACCCGGTGAGCATTCCCGACCTCTCCACCCTGCACGCGCTGGGCGCCGCCCAGCAGCCGACCTACCCCGACCGCGGTGCTCTCGACGCCGCCGTCGCGACGCTGCGGACGGCGCCGCCGCTGGTCTTTGCGGGCGAGTGCGACGACCTCACCACCAAGCTCGCGGCGGTCACCCGGGGCGAGGCGTTCCTCCTCCAGGGCGGCGACTGCGCGGAGACGTTCGCGGGCGTCACCGCCGAGAACGTGCGCAACAAGCTGCGGGTGCTCCTGCAGATGGCGGTCGTGCTGACGTACGCCGCGAAGGTGCCGGTCGTGAAGGTCGGGCGCCTGGCGGGCCAGTACGCCAAGCCCCGGTCCAGCGACGACGAGACCCGCGACGGCATCACGCTGCCGGCGTACCGCGGCGACGCCGTCAACGGCTTCGACTTCACCCCCGAGTCGCGTGTGCCTAACCCGCAGCGTCTCGTCGACGTCTACAACTCGTCGGCCGCCACGCTCAACCTCGTGCGCGCGTTCACCACCGGTGGCTACGCCGACCTGCGCCAGGTCAGCACGTGGAACACCGACTTCGTGCGCAGCTCGCCCATCGGCCAGCGCTACGAGGCGCTCGCCGGCGAGATCCAGAGCGCGCTCGACTTCATGTCCGCGATCGGCGCCGACCCGGTGGAGTTCCACAAGGTCGACTTCCACTCCTCCCACGAGGCGCTCGTGCTCGAGTACGAGCACGCCCTCACGCGCATCGACTCGCGCACCGACCAGCCGTACGACGTGTCGGGCCACTTCGTGTGGATCGGCGAGCGCACCCGCCAGCTCGACGGCGCCCACGTCGAGCTGCTGAGCCACATCAAGAACCCGATCGGCGTGAAGCTCGGCCCCACCACGAGCGCCGACGACGCGATCGCTCTGGCGTCGAAGCTCAACCCCGACAACACGCCGGGCCGCCTCACCTTCATCACGCGCTTCGGTGCGAAGAAGATCCGCGACGGCCTGCCCGAGCTGGTCGAGAAGGTCACGGCCGCCGGGCTGCAGGTCGCGTGGGTCTGCGACCCGATGCACGGCAACACGTTCACGGCGAGCTCGGGCTACAAGACCCGCGCGTTCGAGGACGTCATCGACGAGGTCCAGGGCTTCTTCGACGTGCACCGCTCGCTGGGCACCTGGCCCGGCGGCCTCCACGTCGAGCTCACCGGTGACGACGTCACCGAGTGCGTCGGCGGTGGCGAGGAGCTGGCGGAGATGGACCTCGGCAACCGCTACGAGTCGGTCTGCGACCCGCGCCTCAACCGCGTCCAGTCGCTCGAGCTGGCGTTCCTCGTCGCCGAGATGCTCCGCGCCACCCCGCGCGACTGACGTGTGCCAGCCCCTGGTGGCCGGCCGGTGAGCGACGCCCCGGTCGACCTCCGCTCCGACACGCTCACCCGTCCGACCGACGCCATGCGCGCCGCCATGGCGTCGGCGGAGGTGGGTGACGACGTGTACGGCGAGGACCCGACGGTCCGGCGCCTCGAGGAGCGGGTGGCGGAGCTGCTCGGCCACGAGGCCGCGCTGTTCTGCCCGACGGGCTCGATGGCGAACGTGCTCGCCGTGCGCACCCTCGTGGGCGTCGGCCAGGAGATCCTCTGCGAGTCCCGCGCCCACATCGCGCGGGCCGAGCTGGGCGCCCACGCCGCCTACACCGGCCTGACGATGCGCACGTGGAGCGACCCGGCGGGCGGTGTCGACCTGACGGCGCTCGACGACCTCTTCGCCCCCGACCTCGGGCCCTACTTCGTGCCGACCGTCGCGCTCGCCGTCGAGAACACCCACAACTTCGCGGGCGGCACGGTCGTGCCCCTCGCCGATCTCGAGGCCCTGCGCGCGTTCGCCGACGAGCGGGGTGCCCGCATCCACCTCGACGGCGCCCGCATCTGGAACGCGCACGTCGCGACCGGGGTGCCGCTGGCGACGTACGGCGGGCTGGTCGACGTCGCGGCGGTCTGCCTCTCCAAGGGGCTCGGTGCCCCGATCGGGTCGCTGGTCGTCGGCTCGGTCGACGCCGTCGCCGAGTCACGGGTGTGGCGCAAGCGGATGGGCGGTGGCATGCGCCAGGTCGGCGTGCTCGCCGCGGCCGGCCTCCACGCCCTGGAGCACCACCTCGAACGGCTCGCCGACGACCACGTGCACGCCCGCCTGCTCGCCGAGGCGTGCGGTGTCGACCCGGCCGGCGTCGCCACGAACATCGTGGTGGTCCCGGTGGTCGACGCGCCGGCGTACGTCGCCCGCGCCCGCGCGGCGGGCGTCCTGGTCTCGGCGGTGGGCCCGCGCACGGTACGGCTCGTGACCCACCTCGACGTGGCTCGCGCCGACGTCGAACGGGCGGCCCGCGCCCTGGCGGTCCTGGCGGCCTGAGCCCGGGACCCGGCGTACGACGCGGTCAGTCGAGCTCGGAGACCACCGCGCCGAACAGCTCGACCTCGCTGATCGGCGTGTTGTCGCGCCCCGCGGCGTCCGAGACACCGGCGATGGTGAGGGTGATCGTCCGGGTCACCACCGTCGCGACGTCGATGCGCTGCGCCTGGGTGTCGCGACCGAGGTCCTGCTCGACGACGTCGCCGTCACCGAGGTCCCAGCGGGCCTCGGTGACGACCCGGTTCTGGGCGTACCAGTCCTCGGTCGTGCCGTCGGCACCCCGGTCGGTCTTGGCGTAGCCGTTGATCATCCCGACCGAGGTGATCGCGACGGGCTCGTCGAACGTGAAGGTGAGCGTGGTGCCCGTGCCGTCGCCCTCGATGCGCCAGGCGGTGGAGGGGTCGCCGTCGAGCACGTTCGCGGCGTCGTAGGCGACGGGGTCACCGGCGACGTCGGCGCCCGGCCGACCGGTCGCCGAGGCCTCGACCTGGGCCAGCCCGTCGAGGAGCCGCGGGTCGGCGACCTCGACCGCGTCACCGCCGGTCCCGGGGTCGCCCGCCCCGTCGGTGTCACCACCCGTGTCGTCGCCCGTGTCGCCGCGGTCCTCGCTCGTGCCGGTGCCTCCGGCCGTCTCCCGGTCGTCGGTGCCGCCGGTCAGGAGCAGCGCCCCGCCGACGATCGCGACGACGAGCAGCAGGGCGAGCGCCACCACGAGCGCCGGCAGGAACCGCCGCCGTCGGGGTCGGTCGGGCGGGTGGGGTGCAGGGTCGTCGTACGACGCCGCCGGGGCGGGGGCCGCGGCGGGAGTCGCGGCGCGGGTGGTCCAGGAGGTCGCGTGCCCCTCGGCGGCCACGGCGTCGACCTCGTCGGCGTAGAGCGGGAAGCGTGCGCCGGTGGCGGCGTCGGGCGCGGTGACGGCTGTACCGCTGAACCACGAGCGGTCGACGCCACCGGCGGCGTCCGGGCCGGGTCCGTCGAGGACGGCGTGACCACCGGTGCCGACGGCGCGCTGGCCCCCGGTCGTGATCGCACGCCCGCCGCCGGTGTCGGAGGGGACGATGATGCGGGGGAGCCGTTGTGCGGTGCTGTCGGGATCGCCGAGGACGGGTCCGCCGACGCCTTCGGCAGGTGCCGTGACGGGTCGGCCGCAGCCGGTGCAGAACCGGCCGGTCCCGAGCTGGTGACCGCATCCGTGGCAGTAGCTCATCGCGCTCTGACCGCTCCTCTCACGCATCGCCGTCCCCCGACGGCCGGTCCAGCGTAGGTCACCCGGCGGGAAGGAGCCCGATCCGCTCGTCCGCCGTCGTGTCGCCGCGCAGCTTCTTCAGCAGCTCGATGTCGGGGTCGTGCTCGTCGCGC
Source organism: Nocardioides alkalitolerans DSM 16699 (assembly GCF_000426525.1). GTDB lineage: Bacteria > Actinomycetota > Actinomycetes > Propionibacteriales > Nocardioidaceae > Nocardioides > Nocardioides alkalitolerans. Next base: position 181,618 of record NZ_AUFN01000015.1, on the reverse strand, counting down.
GAGCCCGGCGTCTCCAGCACGAACGGCACGCCGTCGGTGGCGGGGTGGGCGAACAGCTCCTCGAAGGCGGCCGTGCCGATGTGGCCCTGGCCGATCTTCTCGTGGCGGTCGCGGAACGACCCGCGCACGTCGAGGGAGTCGTTGGCGTGCACCAGGCGCAGCCGCCCCGGACCGGCGAGGTCGACGAGCCGGTCCAGGGTGGCCGTCGTGCCCCCGGGCTCGTCGAGCGGAGCACCGGCGGCGAAGACGTGGCAGGTGTCGAGGCAGATGCCGACCTTCGGGTGCCGGTCGAGGGCGTCCAGGTAGGCGGGGAGGTCGTCGACCCCGGCGCAGAGCGAGCGGCCCTGGCCGGCGGTGGGTTCGAGGAGCAGCCAGGGAGCGTCGTCGTCCAGCGCGTCGAGCACGGGCATCAGCCCCTCCCGCACCTGCCGGAGGGCGGCGGCGTACCTGGCCTCGGCCTGGGTCGGGTCCGCCTCGACGAACGAGCCGGTGTGCACGACGACGCCCTCGGCACCGATCTGCGCGGCCCGCAGGAGGTTGTGGGCGACGACGGCGACGGACTTCTCGTACGTCGCGGGCGTGGGGGAGCCGAGGTTCACCAGGTACGGCGTGTGCACGAAGGTGCGCAGGCCCGCCGCGCGGGTCGCGTCGGCGAAGGCGGTGTCGATCGCCGGGTTGCCGGGGGACAGCGCCCAGCCGCGGGGGTTGCCGACGAAGACCTGGAAGGTCTCGCAGCCGAGGGAGACGGCGGTCGCGAGGGCGCCGTCACGGAGGTTCTTGCCCACGGTGACGTGGGTGCCGACGGGGTTGCGCACCCCGGGAACCTACCCGTGGGCCTCAGGCGGCGGTGGCGCGGGCCTCGAGGACCTCGGTCATCTGCTTCACCGTCTGCCCCGCGATGCGGAGGAAGACGAGGTGCATCACCGGGTCGGCCAGCCGGGCGGCACCGTTGAAGGTGATCGTCGCCTCGTAGGTGATCTCGGTGTGGCCCGGCGACGCGGCCCGCAACCGGATGCGGTCGCGGGCCGTCGCCGTCTTGTTGTGCCCGGTGAAGACGATCTCGTGCGAGCTGAGGTGACTGAGCTCGTACGTCAGCTCGGTCGTCATCGGACCGATCTTCGACGTGTTGTGCCACGTGGACCCCACCCGCAGCTCACCCGTGTCCTCCCGGACGCACCTCACGGTGCCCGGGTCCCACGCCTCGGCGTGGGCGAAGTCCGCGAGGAACGCGTGGACGGCGTCGGTCGGCGCCGCCACGGTGAAGGTGCGGGAGAGGTGGACCACGGTCGGGCGGGTCAGCCGTCGCTGCGCGACGCGTCGGCCGCAGCGGTCTCGCTCGTGGCGCCGGAGGTCGTCAGGCGACCGCCGATGTCCTCGAGGTGCGCGCGCACGAACCACTGGAACTTCTCGAGCTCGGCGGTCTGCCCGATGAGCATGTCCTCCGTGATCGGGTCGAGGTCGCCCGAGAGCTCGATGGACTTGCGGTTGTCCTCGACGACGCCGTTGTAGACGAGGTCGAGGGCGCCGAGGTGGGCCAGGGCGGTGTCGCGCCCGACCGAGTAGTCGTCCCAGGTGCGGTCGGCGGCGACGGCGCCCACGGTGCCGCGCGGCGAGCCGCCCAGCGTCGCGATGCGCTCGGCGACCTCGTCGGCGTACCCGCGGACGAGCTCGACCTGCGGGTCGATCATCTCGTGGACGGCGATGAAGTGCGGGCCCACGACGTTCCAGTGGACGTGCTTCAGCGTGAGGTGGAGGTCGTTGTAGGCGGAGAGCCGGTTCTGCAGGGAGGTGATGATCTCGGCGACCTGGTCGGCGCTGAGGCCGGGAACGGTGTAGCGGACGGACATGTCGCTTCTCCTCGTGTGTGGCGTACGTGGTGCTTCCGAACGTACGGGTACCCGAAACGACCGCGGCCAGCCGCGAGGCCGAGGCCGTTCGCCCCCTGGGGTGGTCGTCAGAAGACGGAGATGCGCACCGTGCTGCCGCGCCGGACCTGCTCGCCGGAGCCGGGGTCGACGGAGAAGACGAACCCCAGGGTCGGGAGGTCGCCGGCGATCGGCTGCTCCTCGACGACCAGGCCGAGACCCTCCAGCTGGCCGCGCACGTCACCGACGCTGCGACGCACCAGGCCGTCGGGGATCGTGACGAGCTCGGGCCCCTTCGAGACGGTGAGCGTGACGGTGTCCCCGAGGAACAGGGTGCCGCTGCCGGGGTCCTGGCGGATGACGGTGCCGGACGGGACGTCCTCGGAGAACTCCTCGTTGACCTGGACGGTCAGCTCGTCGCCCTCGAGCTCCGGGTCGCCGCCCTCCAGGGCCGAGCGGGCCTCGTCGGCGGAGCGGCCGGTGAAGTCGGTGACGGTGATCGGGCGGCGACCGGCGCTCACCACGAGCGTCACCGGGGTGCCGGGACGCACGATCTCGCCGATGGCCGGGTCGGTGGCGATCACGCGACCGGCCTCGATCTCCTCGTCGAACTCGTCCGTGCTCCCGGCGTACTCCAGCTTGCGGTCGGTCAGCTCGTCCTGCGCCTCGTCGACGCTGAGGTCGCGCACCTCGGGGATCGCGTAGACCTCGATGCCGAGGGAGATCGTGAGGGTGATCGTCGAGCCCGGCAGCACGTCGTCGCCCCCCTCGGGGTCGCTGCCGACGACGTGGCCCTCCTCGATGGTGTCGGAGTAGGCCGGCTCGCCCAGCTCGACGGCGAAGCCGGCCGCCTCGAGCCGGTCGGTGGCCTCGGCCTGGGTGAGGTCGAGCACGCGGGGGGCGTCGACGTACCGGCCGTCGAAGAACCACCAGGCCGTCGCCCCGCCGGCGACCAGCAGGCACGCCAGGACGACCGCCAGGATGCGGCGGCGCCGGCGTACGTTGCGGCGGGGCCGCTCGCGCGGGGGCACGCCGTCCTTCCCGTCACCGGGGCCTCCCGGACCGCCCGGGCCGTCGGGGTCGCCGTCGAGACGCAGGCGGGAGGTGTGCTCGGCCGGCGCGGGGTCGCTCCCGTACGGCGCGGGGGCCGCCGCCCGTCGTACCTGCGTGTCGGTCGACCGGACCTCGGTGGTGCCCGACGCCTGGGCGAGCGCGGGGAAGAGCTCGGCGTCCTCGAAGCCCTCGCCCTCGAGCTCGGCGAGGTCGACCTGCTCCTCGGTGTCGGGGTGCTCGTCGGCCCAGGAGCGGCGGGGCAGCAGGTCGGCGACGAGGTCCTCGTCGACCGCGACCCCCTCGGCCAGCGCGTGCGCGACGCGGCGCACCTGGTGGAGCAGCACCGACGCGTCGGCCGGGCGGTGGCTGCGGTCGCGGGCCGTGGCCCGGGCGACGAGCGCGTCGACGTACGCCGGCAGGCCCGGCGCGAGGCGCGAGGGCGGCGGCACGTCGGCGTGCACGTGCTTGTAGGCGATCTGGATGGGCGTCTCGCCCTCGTGGGGCTTGCGGCCGGTGAGCAGCTCGTAGAGCACGACCCCGAGCGCGTAGACGTCGGCGCGGGCGTCGGACTTGCCGTCGATCACCAGCTCGGGGGCGAGGTAGGAGACGGTGCCGATCAGCACGCCGCCGGTGGTGGTGTGCTGGGTCTCGGCGTCCACGGCCTTGGCGAGGCCGAAGTCGGCCACCTTGACGCGCCCGTCCTCCGCGATGAGCACGTTCTCCGGCTTCACGTCGCGGTGCACGATGCCCGCCCGGTGCGCGGCAGCGACCGCACCCACGACCGGCTCGAGCAGGGCCAGCGCACGGGACGCCCCCATCGGCGACTGGTCGCGCACGACGTCGCGCAGGGTCCGCCCGGGCACGTACTCCATGACGAGGAAGACGACGCCGTCGTCGTTGCCCTGGTCGTGCACGGCGACGACGTTGGGGTGCGACAGGCTCGCGGCGGCCCGCGCCTCGCGCACGAAGCGGGCGGCGAAGGTGTCGTTGCCGGTGATGGGGTCACCGAGACCGGCGTGCATGATCTTGACCGCCACGACGCGGTCGAGCCGGATGTCGGTGGCCTCGTAGACGGTGGCCATGCCGCCCCGCGCGACCCGGTCGCCCACCCGGTAGCGCCCGTCGAGCAGCCGACCGACGAGCGGGTCGCCGCCGTGCCCGGGCGCGCCGGGGGGCGTCGGGGGCCGCTGTTCGGGCAGCAAGGGTTCCTCCGGGAGGAGCGGGGGCGGGGGTCGGGCCTCGCCAGGATACGGACCGGAGTGCCCCTCCCCGGGCGCGGACGCGCCGACTCGTGCGTGTGTCGGGGCACCTGCGACCATGGGCGCATGGACACGACTGCACCCGGAACGCCCGGGCAGCCCGACCTCGGCGCACTCGTCGGGGAGTGGAACGACTGGGCCGAGACCGGCCGCGCGCTCGGCATCAGCGTGAGCCGCGTGCGCACGCTCATCCGCGAGAACCAGCTGGCGGCCGCCGTGCCGGCCGAGGGCGCGGGCCAGCAGGTCCCGGCCGCGTTCGTGCAGGACGGAGAGATCGTGAAGGGCCTCTCCGGCCTGGTCATGATGCTCACCGACCACGGCTACGACCACCGCGAGATCGTCGCGTGGCTGTTCACCGACCTCGAGCTGCCCGGCCGTCCGATCGACGCCCTGCGCGAGAACCGCGGGTCCGAGGTCAAGCGGCGCGCGCAGGCCATGCACTGACCCGGCGCCCTCCCGCCGCGTCCAGGACGGACGGCTGAGAGGGCCGTCTACGACGTACGGCGCGTCGCGGCGAGCGCGAGCTCGCGCAGCGCCGTCGCGGCACCTGCCGGCAGCCCGGCCCCGTCGAGCGAGGCGAGCGCCCGGCCGGTGAGCTCGCCGATCACGCGCTCGACGGCCTCCCGGGCCCCGGAGCGCTCGATCGTCACCCGCAGCCGGGCCACGTCGTCCGGCCCGAGCGGCGTGCCGAGGGAGCGGTCCAGGTCGGCCGCGGCGTCGTCGTCCCCGGTGCGGTCCAGCGCCTGGAGCGCGAGCGCCACGAGCACGGTGCGCTTGCCCTCGACGAGGTCGTCCCCGGCGGGCTTGCCCGTCGTGGCGGGCTCCCCGAAGACGCCGAGCTGGTCGTCGCGCAGCTGGAAGGCCTCGCCGACCGGGAGGCCGAACCCGCTCAGCTGCGCCAGCAGGTCGTCGTCCGCGCCGGCGAGCGCGGCGCCCACGTGCAGCGGACGCTCCACGGAGTACTTGGCCGACTTGTAGCGCAGCACGGTCATCGCCTGGGCGACGTCGGCCGCGGCCCGGGCCTGCACGGAGACGTCCAGGAACTGACCGGCGATCACCTCGCTGCGGCACAGGTCGAACACCTCGAGCGCGGGCCCCACCTCGGTGAGCGGCAGCCCGCAGCGGCGGAGCAGCTCGTCGGCCCAGCTGAGCAGGAGGTCGCCGAGCAGGATGGCGGCCGCGGCGCCGTACTGGACGGGGTCGCCGGTCCAGCCGGCCTCGCGGTGCCGGGCCTCGAAGGCGCGGTGGGTGGCGGGGCGTCCGCGACGCGTGTCGGAGGCGTCCATGTAGTCGTCGTGCACGAGGGCGCTGGCGTGCAGCAGCTCGAGCGCGGCGCAGGCGCGCACGAGGGCGGCCTCCTGCGCGGGGCTCGGGTCGGGACGCACGGCGCGGTAGCCCCAGTAGCAGAACCGGGCGCGGAGCCGCTTGCCGCCGGCGACGCTCCCGCGGGCCGCCGCGAGCAGCTCGGCGGCGTCGGCGCCGAGCGGGGCGAGGCGTTCGGCCTGCTCGTCGAGGAAGTCGACGAGGGCCGCCTCGATGCGCGCCGGCAGGTCGTTCGTCCGGTCGTCTTCCCGCTGGTCGCCGCCCACGTCGGTGAGCCTAGCCAGTGGACGCCCCCGCACCGCGCTCGGGCCGCGACCTAGGATCGCCCGCATGACCGCGGACGCGCAGAACCCCGTGCCTGACCCCGTCGCCCGTCCCAGCATCGGCGAGCTGGTCCGCCGCGGCTCGCGCTCCTTCTCGTTCGAGTTCATGCCGCCCAAGGACGCCGCGGGCGAGGAGCAGCTGTGGACGGCGATCCGCGAGCTGGAGCCCTACGAGCCCACGTTCGTCTCCGTGACGTACGGCGCCGGCGGCAGCACGCGTGACAGCACGGTCGAGATGACGGGCCGCATCGCGCGCGAGACGTCCATGCGGCCGATGGGCCACCTGACGTGCGTGGGCCACACGCGCGACGAGCTCGTCGAGATCCTGCGGGCGTACGCCGCGGCCGGTGTCCACGACGTGCTCGCCCTCCGGGGCGACCCCAAGGAGGGCCCGACCGCCCCGTGGACGCCCACGCCGGGCGGGCTGCACCACGCGGTCGACCTCGTCGAGCTCGCCCGGTCGCTCTCCGACGAGGTCGGGGGCCTGGGCATCGGGGTCGCCGCCTTCTGCGAGCGCCACCCGGCCTCGGTGAGCGTCGACGACGACGCCCGCATCCTCGCCGCGAAGGCCGCCGCCGGCGCCGACTTCGCCGTCACCCAGCTGTTCTTCCGCGCCAGCGACTACTTCGGGCTCGTCGAGCGTGCGGCCGCCGCCGGCACCGACATCCCGATCCTGCCGGGCATCATGCCGATCACGAACCTGAAGTCGGTCCGCCGGATGGCCGAGCTCTCGGGCGCCGAGGTGCCCGCCGAGACCCTCGCCGCGTTCGACGGGGTGACCGACCCGGCCGAGGTGCGCCGCATCGGCGTCGAGCTGGCGACGCAGCTGTGCGAGCAGCTGCTCGACGGCGGCGCGCCGGGGCTGCACTTCTACACGCTCAACCGCTCGCGCGCGACGCGCGACATCTTCACCGCGCTGCGCATCACGGCCTGACGTCAGGCGGGCCCGACGACCTGGGCCACCAGGGCGGCCGAGAGCCCGACGTACGGCAGACCGGCTCCGGGGGTCGCGCTCGCCCCGGCGGCGTACACCCCCGGCACGGGGGTGCGCGGGCCGAGCCGCTCGGTGACGGTGGCGCGGCCTTGCCAGAGCACGCCCCAGGGCGACCCTCCCCAGCGCTCGACCTGGTCGCGGGGAGAGTCGTCGACGCGTCGCACGACCTGCTTGCGCACGTCGAGACCGGTGCGGGCCAGCGCGTCGACCACGTCCTCGTGCAGGCGCCCGCGGCCGCGCACGGTCCAGGCGTGGGCCCCGGCCGGCGCCAGGCCGCCGGTGGTGACGGTGAAGTCGGCGTCGCCGTGCACCACGGTCTCGGGCCCCAGGTCGGGCACGTCGCCCTCGACGCCCAGGTGGACCGCGACGGCGGGCATGGTCGGCAGGGTGCGGCGCACGTGGGCGGCCAGGGCCGGCAGGCGGCGCGGGTCGATCGCGCAGACGACGACGTCGGCGTCGACCTCGCCGTCGTCCGTGGCGACGGCGACCGCGCGGCCCTCGCGCACGACGACGTCCCGCACCGCGACGCCCGTGCGCACCTCGACCTTCCGGGTGGTCAGGCGGGCCGCGAGCGCGGTGCCGAGCGCCGCCATGCCTCCGGCCTCCGCCGGGATCGTCCAGACCCCGAACCGCTGCTCGAGGTACGCCGTCACGCCCGCCCAGGCGGGCACCTGGCGCAGGACGTGGCCCTCCGCCTCGAGCGGGTGGGCGGCCACCTGCCGCAGCCGGGCGTCGGGCAGGGCCCGACGGAGCCGGCGGTGCAGGGACTCGCGGGTGAGCACCCGCTTGCGCGTCTCGGTGCTGATGACGTCGGGGTCCCACGGCCGCTCGAGGTACTCGCGCCGCAGCATCTCCCAGTCGTCGGCGTACGCCGCGACGTGCGCCAGCCACGCCTCGCCGAGCCCGGGGCCGAGGGCGTCGACGGCGTGCAGCTGGGCCTCGCGCGAGCTGCCGGGGAGCATGAGCCGGGTGCCGTCGGCGAACCAGTGCTCGCGGACGACGTCGCGGTGCACCAGCTCGAGCTCGCGCTCCAGCGGCCGACCGGACTTGCGGAACAGGTCGCGCGCCACCGCCGGGAGCAGCGTCGCGGTGGCGCCGGTGTCCCACGCGAACTCGTCGCGCACGACACGGCCCAGGGCGCCGCCCAGGGCCGGGCCCTGCTCGAGGAGCGTCACCGCGTGGCCGAGCTTGGCGAGGCGTGCGGCGCTGGCCATGCCGCCGTACCCGCCGCCGACCACGACGACGCGGGCCACTCAGGCCTCCTGCGCGGGCGGGGCCTCGACGTCGACGACGCGGCCCCCGGTGAGGGCGACGAGCTCGTCGAAGCCGGTGGAGAACACCCAGGCCGGGTGGCCGGCCGCGGCCCAGAGCACCGGGTGGCGCTCGAGCCAGCGGTCGACGTAGGTCGGGACCGGCGCCGGGTGGCCGAGCGGTGACACCCCGCCGATCACCTGGCCGGTGTGCTCCGTGACGAACGCAGGCGTCGCCCGGCGCAGCCGGCCGACGCCGACGGTGCCCGCCACCAGGGCGACGTCCACGCGGTGGGCGCCCGAGGTGAGCACGAGGACCGGGCGGCCGTCCCCCTCGAAGAGCAGGCTGTTGGCGATGGCGCCGACGTTGCAGCCGAGAGCGTCGGCGGCCAGCGCGGCGGTGTGGGCGGCCGACGGGAGCTCGACCAGCCGTCCGGTGCCCCCGGCCGCGGCGTGCTCGGCGCGGAAGCGCGCCACGGAGGCGTGCTCGGGACCGTCGGGGACTGGCGGGGCGCTCACGCGCGCCAGCCTAGGGCGTGGTCGTGCGCGCCCCGGCGCGGGCTGTGGTCGGTGCCACAGCCGACGAGGCGGCGGGTCGGTGTCGGCTCGGTAGAGTCGAGGTTTACGCGAGACGACCGCCGGGTAGACACCGCTGCGGTCCCGACGGGGGAGTGGGAGAGAGAAACGGTGGGTGCGATGACGACCGAGCAGGAGTCGACCGGCGTGACGGTCGGTGGCCACGCCACCCCGACGCCGCCTCCCACCGTGGTCCTCGCGCTGCGCGTCGCCCTCGCCCAGATGGTCGTCATGGCCGTCATCACCGCTGGCACCTACCTGATGGAGGACCGGCTGCGTGACGCGTGGGCCTCGGCCCGCGCCGCCGACCTCGGCGTGACGGTCGCCGCGGTCGCCGAGTCCAGTGTCGTGCCGCCCTCGTTCTTCCCCGTGGCCCTCACCCTGTTCGTGACCTACGTGATGCTGGCGCTCGTGCTGCTCGCCATGGTCCGGGCCGGAGCCCGGTGGGCCCGGTTCTCGATGACCGTCGTCGTCGGCGCCTACGGCCTGCTCCAGCTGGTCATCGGCACCGGCCCCGGCGTGCCCGCCGTCCTGATGGCGCTCGCGGCCGTCTCCGTCGCGCTCCACGGGCTCACGCTCGTGCTGCTGTGGCACCCCGCCCACCGCGGTTACTTCCGCACGGCGCACAACGGTCACTGGGCCGTCGTCGCCGACGGCGACCCGGTCGCCGCTCCGCGCGACTGACGCTCCGCTCACCCGCTCCACGAGGGCCGGTCTCCCCCTGGGGGACCGGCCCTCGTCGTGCTCCACGGGCCCGGGACGCGTCCGTCCTGGTCATTGTCAGTGGTGCCCCGTAGAGTTCCTTTCCGAACAGATGTTCGAACGCCGACCGGCGGGCGACACGACACGGGAGGTCACCATGACGGCACGACGCTCAGGCGGTACGACGGTGCGCGGCGCGGACGCACGGGGTCGCTCGGCGGCGCCGGTCGTGCTGCCCGCCGCCACCCACCACGCGCTCTCCCGGTCGGCCGAGTCGCTGCGGGAGGCGCTCGGCACGACCGACGTCCCGACCCGCTACGCCTGCGCGCACGTGGCGGCGCTGCGTGCGGCGGCGGCGCTGCTCGCGGCCCGGGCGCGTCCGACGACGGCCGCGCGGCGGCGCCAGAAGAACGCCTGGGTCCTGCTCGCCGAGGTCGCGCCCGAGATGGGGGAGTGGGCCACCTTCTTCGCTGCCGGTGCGTCCACCTACGCCGCGGCCCAGGCGGGCTCGCGCCGCGCGGCCACGGCCCGGGAGGCCGACGACCTGGTCCGCGACGCCGACCGCTTCCTCGCGGTGGTCGAGACCTCCCTCGGCCTGTTCCCCCACGCGTGGTCCGACGACGACGACGTGCTCCGGGCCGGCGTCGCCTGACGGCGTCCGGCCGCGGCGGAGCGGCGCGAGCGACACCGAGACGTCGGCGAGCCGTCACCAAGTCGTGAGGTTCGAGGCCGCCCCGGGCGACGTCGCTCGGCTTAGGGTGCTGGAGGACTTCGGGGTCCGCCCGAGGTCCGCTGACCGTGTTGACGTCCGCTCGCGGACGCATGACGAACGGAGCTCTCCTCCATGCACCGATCTCTCGGGTCGCGTCGCCGCCGTGCGGTGGCGCTGGTGCTCTCGCTCGGCCTCGGCTCGACCCTGGCCCTGACCACCGCGGGGGGTCCGGCCGTCGCCGGCCCACCGCCCGCCTCCTCCGTGTCCTCGAGCCCGTCGTCCACGACGGACGCCCGCGCCGCGGTCTCCGGATCGACGTCGGCCGCGGCGGCCGTCTCGGTCGCCTCCGCCCGCGCGACGCAGAACGGCTCCACCGCGACCGTCCGGGGCTACGTGGTGGGCCAGCCCACGTCGTCCACCCGGGTGGTCACGAGCGGCTTCCCCAACGACTACGCGATCGCGATCGCCGACACGGCGGGCACGACCGACACGGGCCAGATGCTCTACGTGCAGGTGCCCGCCTCGTTCCGCTCCGCCTGGGGCCTCGCCTCCAACCCGGGGCTCGTCGGCCGGCAGGTCGACGTGACGGGCGCGCTGTCGTCGTACTTCTCGCGACCGGGGCTGACCGGCGCCTCCGCCTTCGCGCTGGCCGGCGGCACGGTGACCCCCGACCCGGATCCCGATCCCGACCCGGAGCCGGAGCCCGGCTCGGGCGGACCGTCGGGCTACTACGACGGCACCGCGGGCCTCACCGGCGACGCGCTGCAGGACGCCCTGCACGAGATCATCTCGACCGACGCGCGGGCGCTCTCCTACGCGCAGGTGTGGGACGCGCTCAAGGTCACCGACCAGGACCCGGCCAACCCGTCCAACGTCCTGACGCTCTACGCGGGCGTCTCCATGCCGAAGAGCAACAACGGCGGCGGCGTCGACCAGTGGAACCGCGAGCACGTCTGGGCCAAGTCGCACGGCGACTTCGGTACGGCGACCGGTCCCGGCACCGACATCCACCACCTGCGCCCCGAGGACGTCTCGGTCAACTCCGACCGCGGCAACCTCGACTTCGACAACGGCGGCACCGAGAACGACGAGGCGCCCGGCAACTTCGCCGACGGTGACTCCTGGGAGCCGCGCGACGAGGTCAAGGGCGACGTGGCCCGGATGATCTTCTACATGTCCGTCCGCTACGAGGGCGGCGACGGCTTCGCCGACCTCGAGGTCAACGACCTCGTCGGCAACGGCTCGGCCCCGCACATCGGTCGCGTCTCCGTCCTGCTCCAGTGGAGTGCTGCCGACCCGCCGGACGCCTTCGAGCAGCGGCGCAACGAGCTCATCTACTCCGACTACCAGGGCAACCGCAACCCGTTCGTCGACAACCCGGAGTGGGCGAACGACATCTGGGGGTGAGGGGTCGACCCGGCCGCTGGCGCGGGTCCTCCCCGCGGGCTAGAGTCGCTCCATGTGTCGAACACCTGTTCGATACATGGGGCGACTGCTGCGACCGAGGCCGTCGTGCCCACGTCGGTCGGGCGAGGGAGGCAGCGTGGGGCAGGGAGAGGGTCGCCCGCCGACGCGTGGCCGGTCGGGCGAGCGCCCGAGCGGCGCCTGTCCTCCTCTAGGGTGGTGGCCATGTCGTCTGAGTGGTCCGCGAGCGAACGCCCCAGCGAGCGGCGGGCCGCCACCCGCACCGCGGTGGTGCAGGACGCGCTGGACCCCCTGCTCGACGCCGACACCCTCTCCGTGCTCGATATCGGTGGCGGCACCGGCGGTCTCGCCGTGCGCATCGCCGCCCGCGGCCACGAGGTGGTCGTCGTCGACCCCAGCCCCGACGCGCTGGCGTCGCTCGACCGGCGGGCCCGCGAGGCGGGCGTCGCCGACCGGGTCACGGGACGCCAGGGCGACCTCTCCGACCTGCCCGGTCTCGTGCCGGCCGGCAGCGTCGACCTCGTGCTCTGCCACGGTGTGCTGGAGATCGTGGGCGACCCGGTCGACGCGCTCTCCCGCATCGCCGACGTCCTGCGCCCCGGTGGCCGTCTCAGCCTCCTGGTGGCCCAGCGGTACGCCGCGGTGGTCGCCCGGGCGATGGTCGGCCAGTTCGTGGCCGCCCGTGAGCTGCTGGACGAGACGGGCAGCCACGGTCGCGCCGGCCGTCGCTTCACCGTCACCGAGCTCGAGGCCCTGCTCGAGGGCGCGGGCCTGGTGGCCGAGCGGGTGCAGGGGGTCCGGGTCTTCGCCGACCTCGTGCCCGGCTCCCTGGTCGACGCCGAGCCGGGCTCGGCCCAGGCCCTCGTCGACCTCGAGCGCGCGGTGGCCGAGCGCCCCGAGCTCCGGCCGCTCGCGACCCAGCTGCACCTGCTCGCGCGCCGCTGACCGCGGCGCCGACCCGGTCGCCCCCGGGGCCGGTCGTGCCCCGGCGGCCCGGTGAGCGCCGTGCCGCCCGGCGCGGAGCCGCGGGGCGAGGACGCCTGCACGATCCTCCACGTCGACATGGACGCGTTCTACGCCTCCGTCGTGATCCGCGACCACCCCGAGCTGCGCTCCCGCCCCGTCGTCGTCGCCGGGGGCAACGAGCGTGGCGTCATCCTGTGCGCGACCTATCCCGCGCGGGCGTACGGCGTGCACTCGGCCATGCCGGTGGCCCGGGCGCGGCGCCTCTGCCCCGACCTCGTGGTCGTCTCGCCCGACTTCGGCGCCTTCGCGCAGGTCTCGACCGCGGTGCTCGACGCGTTCGCCCGGGTCACCCCGGAGGTCGAGGCCCTCTCGCAGGAGGAGGCGTTCCTCGACGTCCGGGGCTCCCGACGGCACGCCGGTCGTCCGCGGGAGATCGCCGAGCGGCTGCGGGCGCAGATCCACGACGAGCAGCGCATCACGTGCTCGGTGGGCATGGCGGCGACGCGCAGCGTGGCGAAGCTGGCGTCGCGGCGCGCGAAGCCGGACGGAATCGCCGCGATCCCGCCCGAGGACGTGACACGGGTGCTCGCCCCGCTCGACGCCGGAGACCTCTGGGGCGTGGGGGAGAAGACGCGCGACCGGTTGCGGCGCATCGGGCTGGAGACGGTGGGCGACCTCGTCGCCACCCCGCTCGCCCTGCTGCAGGCGACGCTCGGGCAGTCGGCCGGGGCCCACGTGCACGCGCTCGCCCACGGTCGTGACCCCGGTGGCCCGAGCCCGAAGTTCGCGGCCCACGAGCGGGCACGCTCGATGGGGGCCGACCGCACGCTGGAGGCCGACCTGTCGTCGTACGACGACGTGCTCGTCGAGCTGCTGCGACTCACCGTGAAGGTGACGAGCCGCATGCGCGGCTCCGGCTTCGCGGCCCGGGTCGTGACCGTGCGGCTGCGCTACCCGGACCGCACGACGGTGACGCGCTCGCGCACCCTGGCGGACCCGAGCGACGTCACCCACGACCTGTACGCCGCGGTCGTCGGCATCTACGACGAGCAGTGCGGGCGCGACGGCGGCGTGCGGGCGGTCCGTCTCGTCGGCGTGCGCGTGTCCGGGCTGCAGCGCAGCGCCGGCCTCCAGCCGCAGCTCAGGCTCGGCGAGCCAGACCGCGGGTGGTCCGACGCCGACCGCGCGGTCGACCGGGTCAGGGAGCGGTTCGGGAAGCACGCGGTGAGCCCCGCGACGCTGCTCGGATGACGTCCCGAGGGGGTCGGCGACACGAATTCGTGGGTCCCGCTACCGCCCTCACCACCTCCTGCCTAGAATCGGCAGCGGCGTTCTCGCACCCGCGAGGTTTGACCGGCGACCAGGTCGGGAAATCCCGGCGAGGACGCCGGTAGGACGCCCACGGTGTCGTCGAGGCCTGAGGCCCACGGGAGGAAACGTGCCGCTCTCCGAAGAAGAGCTGCGGATGCTCGAGCAGATGGAGCGCGCCCTCCTCGAGGAAGATCCGAAGTTCGCGTCCACCCTGCGCGGTGCACGCATGCGCAGCAACGCCCGCCGTCGCGTCGCGATCGCCGGTGTCGTCTTCGTCGGCGGCATCGCGCTGATGATGACGGGCGTCGTCACCCGCTACCCGGTCGTCGGCATCATCGGCTTCCTGGTCATGCTCGGCTCCGCGACGCTGGGGCTCACCGCCTTCCGCGCGTCGGCCAACGCGCCCACGTCGCCGGCCGCCTCCTCCGACGACCCGTTCGCCGGGCTCACCATGATCGACGGCGGCGGTCGCCGCCCCCGCAAGCAGCGCCGCTCGTCCGCCCCGTCCTCCTCGGGCTCCTTCATGGAGCGCCTCGAGGAGCGCTGGCGTCGACGCCGCGACAGCGGCGGCTTCTGAGCAGCAGCCCCGACGGGCGGGCCCGACCCGCCACCTGACGACCTCGCCCGGCCCCGCGCCGTACGGCGGGGTCGTTCTGCGTCCGGGGCCTCAGCGCCCCACGGGCTCCTCGGCACGGGCGTCCGAGCCGACCGCACCGCTTCGCGTCAGCACCGAGCGGGGGAACCAGCGTGCGGCCCAGCGCCGCCGCCGACCGACCGAGGCGGTCCTCGCGGCGACGAAGGTCGCGACGTCCTCGTCGAGCGTCGCGGCGCCCGGTCCGCGGCCGTCGGGGGCGTAGCGGCGCAGCTCGAGGGCCGTCGTCAGCCGCTCGAGCGCGCGGAGCCCCTCGTCGTCGAGGGTCACGGGAGCAGGCTCGGCCTCGGTCGCGGCGGACCGCGCCGTGACCTCGGACTCCCAGTCGGTGACGAGGGCGTGGGAGGCGGCACTCGGGGAGAGGCCGTCGGGCCAGCCGATCCGGTGGTCGGTCAGGCTGTCACGCAGCTCGGCCCACGCGTCCTCGGCGTCGCCGCCGCGGCGCAGCGCCGCACGACGCCGACGCACGCGGCTCGGCACCACGAGGCCGGCGCCGAGCAGCACGACGCCGCCGCCCGCGAGCCAGGGCCACAGCAGGGGTGCGCTGTCTGTCCCACCCGCGCTCTCGTCGTCGGCCTCCGGAGCCGGGGCGGGCGAGGCGTTCTCCGACGGCAGGTCGGGGCCCCCGGTGGGGCTCGGCGTCGTACCGGTCGTCGGTGCGCTCGTCGGGCTCGGCTCGGTGGGCTCCTCCTCGGGCTCGGCCACGGAGTAGTCGGGTGCCGTCGCGGCGCGGTCGGCCGGGGTCGGCTCGAAGCGCACCCAGCCGGCGCCGGGGAAGTACAGCTCGGGCCAGGCGTGCATGTCGTGGGCGCTGTAGACCCACTCGTCGCCGCTGCGCTCCGGTCGGAGGAAGCCCACGGCCACCCGGGCCGGGATGTCGAGCTGGCGGGCCATGACCGCCATGGCGGAGGCGTACTGCTCGCAGTAGCCGGAGCGCTCCTGGAGGAACTGCACCAGCTCGTCGCTGCCGTTGCCGGGCTGCGCCTCCAGCTCGTACTCGAACCCGCCCGTCTCGCGGAAGAACTCCTGGAGCGCCGCCGCACGCTCGAAGGGCGTGTCGGCCTCGGCCGTCTCCTGCTCGGCGAGCTGGCGCACGAGCGGCGGCAGGTCCGAGGGGAGATCGAGGTAGCTCGAGTCGACCTCGAGCGCGGCGCGGGAGGCCGACGCCAGGTCCTCGGCCGTGAGGCCCAGCTCGACCGCCGTGACCGACCAGGTCGCGCCGCGGGTGGTGAGGTCGTCGACGCTGGCGATGAAGTCCATCGTGGTGTCGTCGAACTTCCAGCCGGCGTCGGCGTCGACGGCGCTGATGGCGGCGGGCACGGGCAGCCAGGTGGAGGTGAAGGCGTCGGTGGCCTCGATCTCCATCGGGAACTCCTGCCGCGGCACGTCCTGCGCCACACCCTCGAGGGCCGGGACCTCGTCCTGCGCGGTCTGGTCGTCGGGCAGGTCGCGGTCGCCGGAGCTCCACTGGTTGCCGGCGAAGCGGCTGAGCACACTGATCCGCAGGTAGCTGGGGTCGGGGTCGTCGGTGCGGATGCGCAGCAGGTCGACGTCCTCCCCGCGGGAGAGGTCGCGGCGCAGGTCCGTCATCGGGTTCTGGATGGTGATCTCGTCCGAGCTGCCCCCCTGGCCGAAGCCCCCGCCGTCGGCGAGCAGGCCGGTGTCGAGCGTCGGGATGACCGGTGGCAGGAGGACCGCGAGCGCCGTGGTCACGGCCGCCACCGCCACCCCGCCGGCGGGCAGGTGCCACGTGCGGCCCGTCGGGTGGGCGTCGTCGCGCGCGGGCACCCGACGGCCCCAATGGGCGATCTCCTCCGACTCCTGCAGCGCGAGGAGGAGCAGGAATCCGAGCGCGGAGACGACGAAGAGCCACCACGGCAGCGCGTCGCCCAGGATGGTGACGGGGAGGCTGTAGACGGCGAGCAGCGGGAGCCCGACGAGCGACGAGCGGCGGAACGAGGCCGCCAGCGTGTCGGCCAGCCAGAGGCAGAGGGCCCCGCCCACGACGAGCAGGACGGTCACGCCGCCGCCGACGCCGGGCACGGGTGGGGCGAAGGCCTGCGAGGCGTCCACCGCCGCGGAGAGCCGGGTGCGGACGTCGTCGATGGCCCCGAGCGTCGGCAGCGGGGAGCCGACGACCACCCACAGCAGGCCGAGACCGGTGACCAGCAGCTGCACCAGGCTCACCCAGAAACGGTGCAGTGGGAGGGTGCGCAGCAGGCACCCGGTCGTGGCGAGCACGAGGCCCAGCACGAGGAGCGGCTCCACGAACTCGGCGGGCCGGGTGGTGAAGCCGCGCCAGGAGAGCAGGGTGAACCAGGCCGTCGCCGCCGCCGCGAAGGAGACGGCGACCTGGCGCAGCAGGCGGGTCACGGGGTCGGGGGTCATCCGCGCGCCCCCACCTGGACGGCGCGGGCGGCGCCGAGGCGCCGCCAGACGTCGGCCGGGGCGTCGTCGGGGCGCATGGCCACGGCACGCCAGCCCAGGGGAGCCAGGGCGGCGGGCGTCGTGTCGGCGAACGGAGCGCCGGGGCCCGGACCCACCGGACGCGGCGGCAGGGACCCGTCCTGCCGCTGCTGCGAGGCGGCCCACCGGCCCACGTCCAGCACGACGGCGAGGGCGCCGCTGCTCTGGCGGGCGGACCGGGCGAGGACGGGCTCGTCGGCCCGGCCCAGACGACCGAGGACGGCGATGCTCACCCCGGGCTGGGCGGGGTCGGGGGCCACCCCGCGGAGGTCGGTGCGCGGCGACAGACCGACGACGGCGAGGGCGTGGAGGAGCGGGGCGGACTGCTGGGCGGCCCCCTCGCGAGCGGTCGTCGCGGCCACCTGCCCGTCGGCGGTGACGAGGCGCACGGCGTACCCGCGCCCGGCGAGGTGGGTGCAGACGGAAGCGGCCAGCGCGACCGCGGGCTCGAGGGAGGAGGAGAGACCCTGGCCGGCGTGCGCGAGGGCCCGGTTGTCGAGCAGCACCGTCGCCTGCGACTGCCAGGGCTGCTCCTCCCGGCGCACCATCAGCTCGCCGGTGCGGGCCGAGCTGCGCCAGTGCACCCGGCGGAGGTCGTCGCCGCGGCGGTAGTCGCGCACGGTCACGTCCTCCGCACTGCCGACGGCGGACGCGCGGGGACGGTCGTCGCCGGCGCCGCCGGACCCGCCGGCGAGGGCGATGGCGGGCAGCGGCACGACGCGCGGTGTCACGGTGAGGGGGGCGGTCGACCGGAAGGTCCGGCCGAGCTCGACCATGCCGAAGAGGTCGGTCACGCGCACGGTCAGGGGGCCGGTCTCGTAGCGGCCGCGGACGTCCGAGCGGACCGGGTAGGTGAGGTGGCGGCGCCAGGAGGTGCCCACGGCCCCGACGACCATCCGCGGCCGCGCACCCAGGACGTACGGCAGGTGGTCGTCGAGCAGCAGCGTGGCGCGGGGCACGCGCCCCTGGTTGGTGAGGGTGAGGTGGATGCGGGCGCTCTCGCCCGCGACCACCTGCTGCGGCTCGACGCCGCGCACGAGCGCCAGCCGGTGACGGGTCGCGAGCACGAGCACGAGGCTCGCCAGGGGCAGCACCGCCACGAGGACCCCGGCGCTCGCGAGGGCGCTCTGGCCGAGCACGACCGCGCAGACGACGGCGGTCAGCCCGGCCGCGAGGAACGACCGGCCCCGGACGGTGAGGGCCCCCAGCGAGGTGCGCACGGGGTCGTCAGCCGGTGCGGCCGGGCACGGGCACGGACGCCACGATCCCGGCCAGGATGTCGGTGACCGGTCGGCGGGCGCCGCTGGCGTCGAGGCTCGGCATGAGGCGGTGGGCGAGCACGGAGCGCGCGAGGTGGCGCACGTCGTCCGGCAGCACGTAGTCGCGACCGCTGATGGCCGCGAGGGACTTGGCGGCACGCACGAGGTGGAGGGTGGCGCGCGGCGAGGCGCCGAGGGCCAGCTCGGGCGAGCGGCGCGTGGCCGTCACGATCCCGACGGCGTAGCGCTGGACGGGCTCGGCGACGTACACCTGCGCGACGATCGAGATGAGCTTGCGGATCTCGGCGGCGTCGGTCACGGCGTCGAGGTCGTCGAAGGGCTGCTTGCCGGCGTGGGCGGAGAGCATCGCGATCTCGGCCGCCTCGACGGGGTAGCCCATGGAGACCCGCGCCATGAAGCGGTCGCGCTGGGCCTCGGGCAGCGAGTAGGTGCCCTCCATCTCGACCGGGTTCTGGGTCGCGATGACGATGAAGGGGCTGCCGAGCTCGTACGACGTGCCGTCGACCGTGACCTGGCGCTCCTCCATGCACTCCAGCAGGGCCGACTGCGTCTTGGGCGAGGCGCGGTTGATCTCGTCGCCGACCACCACGTTGGCGAAGACGCCGCCCGGCCGGAACTCGAACTCGCGCGTGTCCTGGTTGAAGATCGACACGCCGGTCACGTCGGAGGGCAGCAGGTCGGGCGTGAACTGGATGCGCCGCACGGTGCAGTCGATGCTGCGGGCCAGGGCCTTGCTGAGCATCGTCTTGCCCACCCCGGGCACGTCCTCGATGAGCAGGTGGCCCTCGGCCAGCAGCACCACGAGCGCCGACGTGATCACGTCGCCCTTGCCCTCGATGACCCGCTCGATGTTGTGACGCACGCGCGTGGTCACGCGCGCCAGCGTCTGCAGGTCGGCCCCGATCTCCGAGCCGTGGTGGGCGCCCGTCGTCATCTGTTCTCCCCGTGTCGCCGTCTCGCCGTCCCCGGCGCGTCTCCGTGCCGGCCCGCACCGGCGGGTGGCACCACGGTAGGGCGTCCGGGCAACCGACGGGGCGCGGTTGGTCCAGCTCGTGGCCCGGCCGGTGGCCCGGCTGGTGATCCGGCTGGCAGCCGGGGCCGGTGCGGCCGACCGCTCCACCTTCCACCCCACTTTCCACCACCTCTCCCTCCCCGACGCTCCCCACGGACCCGTTCGGGGCCGTTTCGAGGTCCCTCCGGGGCGTACCGGGCGGTCCCGCGCACCTCCCGACCGGTCCGACCGGGCCCGTGGAGCCCGCCACCACGCGGCGGGGGGAGCGGGGAGGGGCGTGGGGGAGCGGATGTGGTTGACCGGGGAGCAAAGTGGAGTAGAGTGGAGCGCAGTGGGGGAGATGCCCGTGCAGGTGCTCCTCGTCGAGCGGGAGGTGGCCGGTGTTCTTCGGCACCTACACGCCCAAGCTCGACGAGAAGGGGCGGCTCTTCCTCCCGGCGAAGTTCAGGGACCAGCTGGCGGAGGGGCTCGTGGTCACCCGAGGGCAGGAGCGCTGCCTCACGGTCTGGTCCATGAGCGACTTCGAGCAGCTGACCCGGCGCCTCCAGGAGGCGCCGCTCACGAACAAGGGCACGCGTGACTACGTGCGCATGTTGTTCGCGGCGGCATCGAACGAGGTGCCGGACAAGCAGGGCCGCATCGGCATCCCGGCCGTGCTGCGCGACTACGCGTCGCTCGGCAAGGACGTGATGGTGATCGGCGCGATGAACCGGGTGGAGATCTGGGACCCGGCCAGCTGGGTGGAGTACTCCGCCGAGCAGGAGCAGAAGTTCTCGGAGCTCAGCGACGAGGTCTTCCCCGGCATCTGATCGGCCGCTCGACCGCACGACCCGCCGGGGCTCGGCCCGGCGGCACAGCAGAACAGCGACGTACGGCGAGGTCTCGGGCCCGCCTCCTGCACCTCTGGGGCACTTCCCCGGTTCCAGAGGAGCGACTTCCCCGTCCGGGAGGCGGGCAGGGACCTGGTCGTACGTCGCACCGCCGTCCGCCCCGCGCGGTCGGCCGCAGGGTCCGGATGGGTCGAGCACGAGGGTCGGACACACACGATGGTCGAGACAGAGGTCGGGAGCGTGGCGCCGGACGGCGCACGCCCGCCGCGGGTCCGGGAGAGCGCGCGCGACGCGCTCGGCCTGATGGCCTTCTCGGCTGCCGCCTCGGTGCTCCTCACGGTCGCCCTCCTCCTGGTCGCCGGGTCCCCGCGATGACGTCGACCGGCGACGCCGTCCCCCACGCCCACGTCCCGGTCCTCCTCGATCGCGTCGTCGCGCTCCTCGAGCCGGCCCTGCGTACCGAGGGTGCCGTGCTGGTCGACTGCACGCTCGGCATGGGCGGCCACTCCGAGGCCGTGCTCGAGCGCGTCCCCACCGCCCGCGTCGTCGGCATCGACCGCGACCCCGAGGCCCTGGCCCGTGCCGGGCGCCGGCTCGCGCCGTACGGAGACCGCTTCACGGGCGTCCACGCCGTGTACGACGAGATCCCCGACGTGCTGGAGGGCCTGGGCCTGGCGGCCGTCGGCGGGGCGTCCGCGGTGTTCTTCGACCTCGGCGTCTCCTCCCTCCAGCTCGACGAGCTCGACCGGGGCTTCGCCTACCGCGAGGACTCGCCGCTCGACATGCGGATGGACCCCACCCGCGGCCGCACCGCCGCCGACGTCCTCAACACGTACGACGCCCCCGACCTGGCCCGCGTGCTGCGCGACTACGGCGAGGAGAAGTTCGCCCGCCGGATCGCCGACTTCGTGGTCGCGCGGCGCGCCGAGACCCCGTTCACCACGTCCGGACCGCTGGTCGAGCTGCTGTACGACGCCATCCCGGCGCCGGCCCGCCGTACGGGCGGACACCCCGCCAAGCGCACGTTCCAGGCGCTGCGGATGGAGGTGAACGACGAGCTGGCCGTGCTCCGCCGGGCCGTGCCGGCCTCCCTGAGCGCGATCGGCGTCGGCGGCCGGGTGGTCGTGGAGTCCTACCACTCGCTGGAGGACCGGATCGTCAAGCGGGCGTTCACCGCCGTGACGACCAGCGAGGTGCCGGTCGACCTGCCGTTCGTGCCCGAGGGGTCGGAGCCCGCGATGCGGCTCGTCACCCGGGGCGCGGAGAAGGCGGACGAGGACGAGACGGAGCAGAACCCGCGCGCCGCGTCGGTGCGGCTGCGGGCGGTCGAGCGGGTGCACCCGGCGACCGGGGGAGAGCGACGGGGCAGGAACGACGGAGGAGGGCGACGATGAGCGGTTCGGAAGCACCGAGGTGGAGGGCCGTCCCGCGGCTCGCCGAGGTCGCGACCACGCGGGCCCGACTGGTGTCGGTGCCGCGGGTCCGTCGACGCGCGGCGCGGGTGCCGTTCGTCATCCTGGTGACGGCCGTGCTCCTCGGGGGCATCGTGGGGCTCCTCCTCTTCAACACCTCGATGCAGCAGGCGGCGTTCACCGGCGCCGAGCTCGAGTCGCGCGCCGAGGTGCTGAGCGCCCGGCAGCAGACGCTGGTCCGCGAGATCGAGCAGCTGCGCGACCCGCAGCGCCTCGCCGAGGCCGCGACGGCCCAGGGCATGGTGCCGGCCCCGCAGCCCGCACTGGTCGACCTGCGCACGGGCGAGATCGTGCTCCCCGGCGAGGTCGCCACGACCGACGACGGGCTCGCCATCGAGCCGAAGGCGCCCGTGAAGCCCGCCGAGCTCAGCCCCGCGCCGATCTACGTCGACCCGCCGGCCGCGTCGCCGGAGACGCCGGCTGCGGGCGAGGCACCCGCGGTCCCCGAGACGCCCGCGGCCGAGGTGCCCACGAACTGACCCGGCCGACACGCGGGTGACGGACCCCGACCGCGGGGTCCCGAGCCGGTAGGAATGGCCCCACCCAGACAGCCCGGCCCGACAGCCCGGCCCGACCCGACATCGGAGTGTGTGTGAGCCCTCGAACCCGCGACCGCCAGCCGCTGCGGCGACCGCCCGGCGGTCGGGGAGCGGGCGCAGCAGCCCGTCCCTCCCGGCGTGGCTCCGCCCAGCTGCGGCTGCGCGTGGGCCTGGTGCTCATCGCGATGGTGATGTCGCTGTTCGCGGCCCGGCTCGTGCAGCTGCAGGGCATCGACCCCGAGGAGTACGCCGCCATGGCGGCCGCCCGGGGCACCCGTGAGGTCGTGCTCCCCGCCGCGCGGGGCGACATCGTCGACCGCACCGGCGAGCCGCTGGCCGTGTCGGTCGAGGGCCTGATGGTCATCGCCGACCCCTCGCAGACGCGGGACGACGCCCCCGAGATCGCCCGCATCCTCGCGACCGGCCTCGACGCCGACTACTTCACGACGCTCCAGAAGCTCCAGCAGGACGGCAGCCGCTACGAGTACGTCGCGCGCCGCGTGCCCTCGACCACCGCCCTCGCGGTGGTGGAGGAGGTCAAGGAGGCCGGGTTCGCGGGCGTCTACACCGAGGGCGACCCGGTGCGGGACTACCCGGCCGGCGACGTCGCGGCCAACGTGCTGGGCTGGATGGGCACCGACGAGCCCCTCAGCGGCTTCGAGCTCACCTTCGACGACCAGCTGGCCGGCACCGACGGCTCGGCGCGCTACCAGGTCGGCGGCGGCAACATCATCCCGCTCGGCGACAGCTCCACGGTCGAGCCGGTGAACGGCGAGGACCTGCAGCTCACGATCGACCGCGACGTCCAGTGGTACACCCAGCGGGTGCTCGCGCAGACCGTCGAGGAGTCCGGCGGCGAGTCCGGCACGGCCATCGTCATGGACACCCTGACCGGCGAGCTCATCGCGCTCGCCGACTACCCGACGTACGACGCCAACAGCCCCCTGCTCTCGCCCGACGCCGACCGCGGTTCGCGGGCGCTCAACGACGTGTACGAGCCCGGCTCGGTGCAGAAGGCGCTGACGGCGGCCGCCCTCATCGACGCCGGTGAGGTCACCCCGGAGACGCGCATCGAGGTGCCGCCGTACCTGGAGAGCGGCGACAGCCGCATCGGCGACTACTGGGAGCACGGCGACCTGCGCCTCACCCTGGCCGGCGTGCTCGCCAAGTCGTCGAACATCGGCACGGTGCTGGCGGCGAACCGGTTCACCGACGACGAGCTGCACGACTACCTCGCCGACTTCGGTCTCGGCCAGACGACCAACCTCGGGGTGCGCGGCGAGGCCCGCGGCATCCTGCCGGCCGCCGACGCGTGGACTCAGATGGAGCACGACCGCATCGCCTTCGGCCAGTCGATGTCGGTGACCGCCGTGCAGATGATCAGCGCCATCAACGCCATCGCCAACGACGGCGTGCTGATCTCGCCGAGCATCGTCCAGGGCACCGCCACCGCGGCCGACGGGACCCAGGTCGGCACCGACACCGCCACCTCCCACCGCGTCGTCAGCGAGCAGGCCGCGCGCGACACCGCCGAGATGATGGAGCGCGTCGTCGACCCCGAGGTCGGTGTGGCGCCGGGTGCGCAGATCCCGGGCTACCGCGTGGCGGGCAAGACGGGCACGGCGCAGCGGGCCGTCGACGGCGGCTACGACGGGACGACCGTCTCCTTCGCCGGCTTCGCGCCCGCCGACGACCCTCGCTTCACGGTGTACGTCGTCGTGCAGGACCCCAGCTCGGGCGGCGGCGGCACGGTCGCGGCGCCGGCGTTCGCGCAGATCATGTCGCACGTGCTCCGCAAGTACGCCGTGGCGCCGACCGGGGCCGCGCCGTCGACGCTGCCGGTCGAGTGGTGACCCGGCGAGCGACGGTCACGACCTGGCTTAGGCTGCTCCGATGACCTCGATCCCTCCCGTCGACGCCGTCGCCGGCGCCCGGCCGCGCCACCCGCGCGCCGTGCCGCTCGGTGAGGTCGTCGACTGGCTCGTCGCGGCGGACGCCACGGCGACGGTGCCCGACGACGGTCGTCCGACGCCGGTCACGGGCGTCACCCTCAGCACCGCCCGGGTCCTGCCCGGCGACCTGTACGTCGCCCTGCCCGGCGCCCGCGCGCACGGGGCGGACTACGCCCCCGCTGCCGTCGACGCCGGTGCGGTCGCGATCCTCACCGACCCGGACGGCGCCCGCCGCTGCGCCGGGGCCGGGGTCGCCGTGCCCGTGCTCGTGACCGAGCAGCCCCGAGCGCTGCTGGGTCGGCTCGCCGCCTGGCTGTACGGCGCTCCCGCCGCCCGGATGGCGACGGTCGCCGTGACCGGCACCCAGGGCAAGACCACCACCACCCGCCTCGCCGACGCGGCGCTCACGGCCG
Organism: Nocardioides alkalitolerans DSM 16699; assembly: GCF_000426525.1. Classification (GTDB taxonomy): domain Bacteria; phylum Actinomycetota; class Actinomycetes; order Propionibacteriales; family Nocardioidaceae; genus Nocardioides; species Nocardioides alkalitolerans. Next base: position 157,243 of record NZ_AUFN01000015.1, on the reverse strand, counting down.
CCGGCGTGCGCGCCGCCGTCGTGGGCACGGTCGGCACCCGGGTGCGCGGCGCCGAGATCAAGACCTCGCTGACGACCCCCGAGGCGCCCGACCTGCACGCGCTCTTCGCGGCGATGGTCGAGCAGGAGGTCGCCGTCTGCGCCATGGAGGTCTCCAGCCACGCCCTCGTGCTCGGTCGGGTCGACGGCGTCGTGTTCGACGTCGCCGTCTTCACGAACCTCGGTCGCGACCACCTCGACTTCCACGCCGACGTGGAGGAGTACTTCGCGGCGAAGGCGAGCCTCTTCACGCCCGAGCGGGCCCGGCGCGGCCTGGTCAACGTCGACGACGAGTTCGGTCGGCGGCTCGTGCACGAGGCCCGGGAGACCGGCCTCGAGGTGCGCACGTTCTCCGTCGCTCCCGGTGACGCGTCGCCGGAGTGGCAGCCGGGCGAGCCCGCGGACTGGTGGGTCGAGGCCGTCGAGGCGCTCCCCGAGGGGTCCTGCTTCACGCTCCACGGTCCCGGTGGCCTCGCGGTGCGCTCCGCGGTCGCCCTGCCCGGCCGGTTCAACGTGGCGAACGCCGTCGCCGCGCTCGCCGCGCTGGTCGAGGTCGGGGTCGACGCCGAGCTGGCCGCCGCCGGTCTCGCGCGCTCCGGCGGGGTGCCCGGCCGCCTCGAGCGGGTCGACGCGGGCCAGGACTACACGGTGGTCGTCGACTACGCCCACAAGCCCGACGCCGTCGCCGCCGCGCTCGGCACGCTGCGCCCGCTCACCGACGGCCGCCTCGTGCTGGTGCTCGGTGCGGGCGGCGACCGCGATCCCGGCAAGCGCCCCCTCATGGGCCGGATCGGCGCCGAGCTCGCCGACGTGCTCGTCGTGACCGACGACAACCCGCGCACGGAGGACCCGGCGGCGATCCGCGCCGAGGTGCTCGCCGGCGCCGCGGAGCTGTCCGACGGCGAGCGCGCACTGCTCGTGGAGGAGGGCGACCGCCGCCTCGCGATCCGCCGGGCGCTCGCCCTGGCCGGACCCGGTGACATCGTGGTCGTCGCGGGCAAGGGCCACGAGACCGGCCAGGAGATCCACGGGGTCGTCTCCCCGTTCGACGACCGGGTCGTCGCGGCCGAGGAGATCGCCGCCCGCGGGAGCGTGGTCGCGTGATCCCGCTGACGCTCGCGGAGGTCGCCGCCGCCACGGGCGGGTACGTCGACCCGCCCACCGCGGCCGGGGTCGTCGTCTCCGCGCCCGCCTCGCTCGACAGCCGGGCCGTCCCCGCCGGCGGCCTCTTCGTCGCGGTCGCGGGGGAGCGGGTCGACGGGCACGACTACGCCGCCGGCGCGGTCGCGGCCGGCGCCGCCGCCGTCCTCGCCGCCCGTCCGGTCGGAGCGCCCGCGGTCGTCGTCGACGACCCCGTCGTCGGCCTGGGCCGCCTCGCGCGCGCCGTGCTCGACCGCCTGCCGGACGTCACGGTCGTCGCGCTCACCGGCAGCCAGGGCAAGACCGGCACCAAGGACTTCCTCGCCCACGTGCTGGCCGCCGCCGGCCCCACGGTCGCGACCGCCGGCAACCTCAACAACGAGCTCGGCGTGCCGCTCACGGTGCTGCGCGCCGACGCCACGACGTCGTACCTCGTGGTCGAGATGGGTGCCCGCGGCATCGGGCACATCGCCTACCTCTGCGAGATCGCCCCGCCCGCGGCCGCGGCGGTGCTGAACGTCGGCACCGCCCACGTCGGCGAGTTCGGCTCGGTCGACGCCATCGCCCGGGCGAAGGGCGAGATCGTCGAGGCGCTGGGGGAGACGGGCACCGCCGTGCTCAACGCCGACGACGTCCGCACGGCCGCCATGGACCGGCGCACGACGGCGCGGGTCCTCACGTTCGGCGAGGCCGGCGACGTGGCCTGGCGCGGGCTGACGGTCGACGACCTCGGGCGGCCCAGCGTCGAGCTCGGCCACGACGGCGCCTGGGCCCCGCTGACCCTGCTGCTGTCGGGCGAGCACCAGGTCGCCAACGCCGCGGCCGCCGCCGCCCTGGCGCTCGGGGTGGGAATCCCGTTCGACGACGTCGTCGCCGCCCTCGCCACGGCCCGGTCGGCGTCGCGCTGGCGCATGGAGATCTCCGAGCGCGCCGACGGCCTGGTCGTCGTCAACGACGCCTACAACGCCAACCCGGCCTCCATGGGCGCGGCCGTCGGAACGCTGGCCGCCATCGGCCGGCGCCGCCCGGAGGCCCGCACGGTCGCGGTGCTGGGGGAGATGCTCGAGCTGGGCGACGGGGCCGAGGAGGCCCACCGAGCGCTCGGCGCCCGGGTGTCCGCCGAGGGCGTCGACGTGCTCGTCGCGGTCGGCGAGGCCGGCGCGCTGATCGCCGCCGGCGTGCCGACCGCCACCACTGAGGTGCACGTCACCCCGACGCGTGAGGCCGCGTCGGCCTGGCTGCGACACAATGTCTCGGCTCGTGACGTCGTGCTCGTCAAGGCGTCGCGCGGAGCGGCCCTCGAGGTGCTCGCCGCGGGCCTGCTCGAGCCGGGGGACCCCCCGGACGGCCGCACAGCCAGCCCGACAGCCAGCCCGACAGCCAGCCCGACAGCCAGCCCGACAGCCAGCCCGACAGCCAGCCCGACAGCCAGCCCGACAGCCAGCACAGAGGAAGGACCGACGACGTGAGAGCGATCCTGCTCGGGGGCGGACTCGCCCTCATCCTCTCGCTGCTCGGCACGCGCGTGGCGATCACCGTGCTGTCGGCGAAGGGCTACGGCCAGGAGATCCGCGACGACGGACCGACGTCGCACCACACGAAGCGCGGCACGCCCACCATGGGCGGCATCGTCATCATCATGGCGTCCGTCGTGGGCTACCTCGTCGCGAAGCTGGTGACCTGGACGGCGCCCTCGGCGTCGGCGTGGCTGCTGCTCTTCCTGTTCGTCGGGCTCGGCATGGTCGGGTTCCTCGACGACTTCATCAAGATCTACAAGCAGCGCAGCCTGGGCCTGCGGAGCAAGGCGAAGATGATCGGGCAGACCGTCATCGCGCTCTCGTTCGGCGCCCTCGCGCTCTCCCCGTGGCTGGAGTCCGAGACCACCGGCCTGACCCCGGCGTCCAACAACATCTCGTTCCTGCGCGACATCGCGTGGCTGGCGCTGCCGACGGTCGTCGCGGTCCTGCTCATCTGGTTCATCATCGCGGGCACGAGCAACGGCATGAACCTCACCGACGGCCTCGACGGCCTCGCCGCGGGTGCCGCCACGATGGTCTTCGGCGCCTACACGCTGGTGAACATCTGGCAGTTCAACCAGATCTGCCAGCCGGGTGAGACGTCGGTCTACTGCTACGAGGTGCGCGACCCGCTCGACCTGGCGATCATCTCGGCGGCCATCACGGGCTCCTGCTTCGGCTTCCTGTGGTGGAACGCCTCGCCGGCCCGCATCTTCATGGGCGACACGGGCTCGCTCGCGCTCGGTGGCGCGCTCGCCGGCCTCGCGATCCTCACCCGCACCGAGCTGCTGCTCGTCATCCTCGGTGGGCTCTTCCTCATCGAGGCGCTCTCGGTGATGCTGCAGGTCGGGTTCTTCAAGGCCACGGGCGGCAAGCGGATCTTCCGGATGGCCCCGCTGCACCACCACTTCGAGATGCGCGGCTGGGAGCAGGTCACGGTCGTGATCCGCTTCTGGATCATCACCGGCATCTTCGTCGCCGCGGGCATGGGCATCTTCTACGCCGAGTGGGTGGCGAACCTGTGACCCGACGCGACCCCCTCGCGCTCGGTCGGCAGGACAGCTGGGACGGCGTGCGCGCCGTCGTGGCGGGCTTCGGCGTCTCCGGGTTCGCGGCGGCCGACAACCTCACCCACCTCGGTGCCGACGTCACCGCGCTCGACGACTCGACGGCGGGCGACCGGCCCGAGAAGGGCGAGCTGCTCGAGGTCCTGGGCGCCACCGTGCGGCTGGGGGAGGGCAGCACGGCGACGCTGCCCGACGACGTCGACGTGCTCGTCACCTCGCCGGGCTGGCGGCCCACCGCGCCGCTGCTCGCCCAGGCGGCCGCGCGCGGCGTACCGATCTGGGGCGAGGTCGAGCTCGCGTGGCGGCTGCGCGACCCCGAGCGCCCCGCGCCGTGGCTCGCGATCACCGGCACGAACGGCAAGACCACGACCGTCCAGATGCTCCACTCGATCCTCACCGCCGCCGGCCTGCGCAGCGCCGCGGTGGGCAACGTCGGGATGCCGGTGGTCGAGGCGGTCATGGACCCCACGCCGTACGACGTGCTGGCGGTCGAGCTCTCGAGCTTCCAGCTGCACTACACGCGCTCCATGAGCCCGGAGTCCGCGGCGGTGCTCAACCTCGCCGAGGACCACCTCGACTGGTACGACGACATGGCCGCCTACGCGGCCGACAAGGCCCGCGTCTACGACCAGGTGCAGCGGGCCTGCGTCTACAACGTGGCCGACCCGGCGACCGAGCAGATGGTGCGCGACGCGGACGTCGTCGAGGGGGCCCGCGCGATCGGGTTCACGCTCGGCATGCCCCGCGTCGGCATGGTCGGCCTGGTGGAGGACATCCTCGCCGACCGCGCCTTCGTCGAGGGCCGCGAGCAGAACGCCGCCGAGCTGTGCACGATCGCCGACCTCGCCTCGCCGGCGCCGCACTTCGTCGCCAACGCCCTGGCCGCGGCGGCGCTGGCCCGCTCCCACGGGGTCTCGCAGGCCGCCGTCCGTGACGGCCTCCGCGCCTTCCGCCCCGACGGCCACCGGATCGCCGAGGTGGGCGAGGTGGCCGGGGTGCGGTACGTCGACGACTCGAAGGCGACCAACCCGCACGCGGCCCAGTCGTCGCTGCAGGCCTACGACCCGGTGGTGTGGGTCGCCGGTGGCCTGGCCAAGGGCGCGCGGTTCGACGACCTCGTGCGCGCCACCGCCGGGCGGCTCCGCGGGGCCGTGGTCTACGGGCGGGACCGCGACGTGATCGTCGACGCCCTCGCGCGACACGCGCCGGATGTCCCGCTCATCACGCTCGACGACGACGAGACTTCCTCCGGGAACGACCCCATGGAGCGTGTCGTCGCGGCCGCCGCCGGCCTCGCCCGCGAGGGCGACACGGTGCTGCTCGCGCCGGGCTGCGCCTCGATGGACATGTTCGCGAACTACGGCGAGCGCGGTGACGCGTTCGCAGCAGCGGTACGACGACGGCAGGGACGCGGCTGAGCGCTCCCGCCCCGAGGGAGGGAGCACGGGCATGGTGATGCTGACGCCCGAGACGTCCTCCCGGTCGCGCACCGCGCGACCGTCGGACGACGAGGACCTCGACCCGCTCGACCGGCCCCGCCGGTCCCGGTTCGCCGGCCTGGACGCCCTGCGCCACGCGCTCGACCGGCCGCTGACGTCGTACTACCTCCTGCTCGGCGCCTCGGCGCTCCTGCTGACCATCGGCCTGGTCATGGTGCTGAGCGCCTCGAGCGTCTACGCCTTCACCTACCTCGGCGACTCCTACGCGGTCGTGCGGCGCCAGCTGATGTGGGCCGTCATCGGGCTGCTCGCGGCCCTCGTCGCGGCCCGGGTGCCGCTCTCGTTCATCCGGCGCATGACCTGGGTCGCGCTGCCGGTCGCGATGGTGCTGCTCGCGCTCACGCAGACCCCGCTCGGCGTCGAGGTCAACGGCAACAAGAACTGGCTGGCCCTCGGGCCGGTGCAGATCCAGCCCTCCGAGATCGCGAAGCTGACCATCGTGCTGTGGGCGGCGCACGTCTACGCGGTCAAGGAGAAGCACCTCGACCGGCTGAGCCACGTGCTCGTGCCCGTCGTGCCCGGCGTGCTCCTCGTGACGGGTCTCGTGGTGGCGCAGCGCGACCTCGGTACGGCCCTCGTGCTCTTCGGCATCCTGCTCGGGCTGCTCTGGGTGGTGGGCGCCCCGGGCCGCCTCTTCGCGATCGCGCTCTCGGCGGTCGGGGTGGGTGTGCTCTACCTGGCCACGACCAACGCCGAGCGCGTGAAGCGCATCACGAACTTCCTCGACCCGTTCCAGGACTTCCACGACGCCGGCTGGCAGCCCGCCCACGGTCTCTTCGCGCTCTCGTCGGGCGGCATCTTCGGCCAAGGCATCGGCGCCAGCCAGCAGAAGTGGGGCGACCTGCCGGAGGCCCACACCGACTTCATCTTCGCCGTGCTGGGCGAGGAGCTCGGCCTCGTGGGCACCCTCCTGGTGCTCGGGCTCTTTCTCACGATCGGGTTCGCCGCCATCCGGGTCGCCGGGGCGACGAAGGACCCGTTCATCCGCTACGCGTCCTTCGGGATCGTCATCTGGCTGCTCGGGCAGGCCGTCATCAACATCGGCATGGTGCTCGCGCTCCTGCCGGTCATCGGCATCCCCCTGCCGCTCGTCTCGTACGGTGGGTCGGCGCTGGTGCCGTCGCTGGTCGCCCTCGGGCTCCTCATCGGGTTCGCCCGACGGGAGCCGGAGGCGGCCGCCGCCCTCGAGGCGCGGCGGCGCAACCGCTGATCCTCCTGGTCGCCCACCGCACCAGCCGAGGACGAACCACGAGACCCTGACGGAAGGTCGACATTGCGCGTGCTGCTCGCCGGCGGAGGAACCGCCGGCCACACCTCCCCGCTCCTCGCGACGGCCGACGCCCTGCTGCGTCGGGACGCCGACACGCAGGTGCTCTGCGTCGGCACGGCCCGGGGCCTGGAGACCCGGGTGGTGCCCGCCGCCGGGCACGAGCTCGCGCTCATCCCGCCCGTCCCGCTGCCCCGCCGCCCCAACGCCGACCTCCTGCGCGTGCCGCTGCGGCTGCGGCAGGCCGTCAAGGAGGCCGGCGCCGTGATCGACCGCTTCGAGCCCGACGTGGTCGTCGGCTACGGCGGCTACGTCTCGATGCCGGTGTACGTCGCGGCGCAGCGCCGCAAGGTGCCCCTCGTCGTGCACGAGCAGAACGCGCTGCCGGGCATCGCCAACAAGGTCGGCGCCCGTCTCGCCGGCACGGTGGCCGTCAGCTTCCCGGACACCCCGCTGCGCGGCGCGACGTACGTCGGGCTGCCCATCCGCCGGATGATCTCGACCCTCGACCGCGCGGCCCTGCGCGACGAGGCGCGGGCCCACTTCGGGCTCGACCCCGCGCTGCCCACCCTGCTGGTGACGGGGGGCTCCCAGGGCGCCCGTGCGCTCAACCAGGCGGTGGCGGCGTCCGCCGGCGCGCTGGCCGCCGGCGGCGTGCAGGTGCTGCACGTCGTGGGCCCGAAGGGCGAGGCGGAGCCGGTGCGCGTCGACGGCGTGCCCTACGTGGTCGAGCACTACGTCGACCGCATGGACCTCGCCTACGCCAGCGCCGACCTGGTGCTGTGCCGGGCCGGGGCGTCGAGCGTCACCGAGGCGGCGGCCGTCGGCCTGCCCGCGATCTTCGTCCCGCTGCCGATCGGCAACGGCGAGCAGGAGCTCAACGCGCGCCCGGTCGTCGACGCCGGCGGCGGGCTCATGGTCGCGAACGACGCGCTCACCTCCGACTGGATCGCCGCGACGGTCCCCGACCTCGCGGGCGACCCCGCCCGCCTGTCGGCGATGGGCGCCGCCGCGTCGGCCCTCATCCCGCGCGACGCGGACGACAAGCTCGCCGACCTGATCCGTGCCGCCGGGGGTGCGTGATGAGGATCCCCGTCCCCGACGAGCTGCTGCCCGTCGACCGTCTCGGCCACGTCCACTTCGTCGGCATCGGCGGCGCCGGGCTCTCCGCGATCGCCCGCATCATGCTCGCCCGCGGCGTCACGGTCTCCGGCAGCGACGGCGCCCCCTCGGCCACGCTCACCGCCCTCGAGGCCGCCGGTGCGCGCGTGCACGTCGGCCACGCCGCCGAGCAGCTGGGCGACGCCGACACCCTCGTCGTCTCCACCGCCGTCCGGGAGGACAACCCCGAGGTGGTCGAGGCCCTCGCCCGCGGCCTGCGGGTGCTGCCCCGGTCGGCGGGGCTCGCCTCCGTGATGGCGGGCAAGCAGGTCCTGGCCGTCGCGGGCACCCACGGCAAGACGACCACCACGTCGCTGCTGACCATGGCGCTGCGCGCGGCCGGCGCGGACCCGTCGTACACGATCGGCGGCGACCTCGCGCAGACCGGCAGCAACGCCCACGACGGCGCGGGCCCGCACTTCGTGGCGGAGGCGGACGAGAGCGACGGCGCCTTCCTCGTCTACCGGCCCCACGCCGCGATCGTGACCAACGTCGAGGCCGACCACCTCGACGTGTGGGGCACCGAGGCCGCCTACCGGGCCGCCTTCGACGACTTCCTCGAGCGCATCGAGCCCGACGGCTTCCTCGTCGCCTGCACCGACGACCCCGGGGCGGCCGAGCTGGTGCGCACGGCGCGGGGCCGCGGCATGCGGGCGATCGCCGTGGGGGAGGGGTACGACGCCGACTGGCTCGTGCGCGACGTCCGCTTCGAGGGCACCCGCTCGTACTTCACGCTCCGGGCCACGGCCGACGGCCGCGAGGTCGGTCCGGTCGCGCTGCGCATCCCGGGCCGCCACTACGTGCTCGACGCCGCCGCCGCGCTCGCCCTCGGTCTCACTCTCGGGCTCGACGCCGACGCGCTGTGCGAGGGGCTGGCCTCCTTCACGGGCACGCGGCGCCGGATGGAGCTCAAGGGAGAGGCCGCCGGCGTCCGTGTCTACGACAGCTACGCCCACCACCCCCAGGAGATCGCCGGCGACCTGCAGGCCGCCCGGTCGGTCGCGGGGGAGGGACGGGTCGTCGTGGCCTTCCAGCCCCACCTCGTCTCCCGCACGCGGATCTTCGGCGAGGCCATGGGCGTGGCCCTGGGCGCGGCGGACGAGGTCGTCGTCGCCGACGTCTACCTCGCCCGCGAGGACGCCGACCCGGCCGTGACGGGTGCCCTCGTCGCCGGCACCGTCCCCCTGCCCGCCGAGGCCGTGGCCTTCGTGCCGGCCCTCGTGGACGTGCCCGCGGCGCTGGTCGCGCGGGCCCGCCCCGGTGACGTCGTCCTGACCCTGGGCGCGGGTGACATCACGACCGTCGGCCCCCGCGTGCTCGACCTGCTGGCCGGGGGAGCCGCCGCCCCGGAGGTCGACGGGTCGTGAGCACCTCCACGCGGCCGCGCACCGCGGACGACGACACCCGGCGGCTCTTCGAGCGCCGGCGCCGGCGGTCCCGGTGGGCGTCGTGGCGCATGCTCGCGGTCGCGGGCGGCCTGCTGGTCGCCGGCGCGGTGGCGGCGTGGCTGGTGTTCTTCTCGTCGGTGCTCGCCGTCTCCTCCGTCGAGGTCGTGGGCACCGACGTGCTGACCGTCGACGAGGTCCGGGCCGCCGCGGCGGTGCCGGAGGGCGAGCCGCTCGCCCGCGTCGACCTCGACGCCGTTGGCCTGCGGGTCGACGCGCTGTCGGCCGTCGCCGAGGTCGAGGTCAGCCGGGCGTGGCCCGACCAGATCCGCGTCGAGGTGGTCGAGCGCGAGGTCGTGGCCGTCGTCGCACGCGGGCAGAGCCTGCGGGGCATCGACGGCGAGGGGGTCGAGTTCCGCCGGTACGACGAGGTGCCAGAGGGCCTGCCGCTCATCGACCTCGAGCCCGAGGCGGGCGACGAGACGGTCCGTGAGGCCGCGAAGCTGGTGGCCGCCATGCCGGCGTCGACCGCGACGAAGGTCGAGACCATCACGGCGTCCAGCGTCGACGAGATCACCCTGGTGCTCCGCGACGGCGCCACCGTCGTCTGGGGGAGCGCCGACGAGTCCGTGGCCAAGGGCGAGGTGCTCGACGTGCTCCTCAACGGCGACGTCGAGGCGAGCGTGTACGACGTGAGCGTCCCCGGGCGCCCCACCACCCGCCCCTGACGAACACCCGTCTCGGCCCCTCGGCCCCTCGGCCCCTCGGCACCCTCGGCCCCTCGGCACCCTCGGCCCCTCGGGTCTCCTCCGTCGGGTCGCGGTGCCAGCGACAGGGCGGACGGGGCGCTCCCACCGCGACGACACGCAGATGGATCCGACGACACGCGCGACACGCGGCGTGCCTCCCCGCCGTACGTGCTCCGGGAACCTAACGTCCTACACATCGAGAGGTTGACATAACTATAACCCTCAGCCTGAGGGTAAGAGTTGAGACCCGCAGCGAACGACCCGACCACACCAACGCGAGAGGCGAGGCCGCCGTGGCAGCAGCGCAGAACTACCTGGCCATCATCAAGGTCGTCGGCATCGGCGGCGGAGGTGTCAACGCCGTCAACCGCATGATCGAGGTCGGCCTCAAGGGGGTCGAGTTCATCGCGATCAACACCGACGCGCAGGCCCTCCTCATGAGCGACGCCGACGTCAAGCTCGACATCGGCCGCGAGCTCACCCGCGGCCTCGGCGCCGGGGCCAACCCCGACGTGGGGGCGCGTGCCGCCGAGGACCACTCGGACGAGATCGAAGAGGTCATCAAGGGCGCCGACATGGTGTTCGTGACCGCCGGCGAGGGTGGCGGCACCGGGACGGGCGGCGCGCCCGTCGTGGCCCGCATCGCCCGCTCCCTCGGCGCCCTGACGATCGGTGTCGTCACCCGCCCGTTCGCGTTCGAGGGTCGCCGCCGCGCGAACTCGGCCGAGGAGGGCATCGCGCAGCTGCGCGAGGAGGTCGACACCCTCATCGTCATCCCGAACGACCGGCTGCTGTCGATCTCCGACCGCAACGTGAGCGTGCTCGACGCCTTCAAGCAGGCCGACCAGGTGCTGCTGCAGGGTGTCTCCGGCATCACGGACCTCATCACGACGCCGGGTCTGATCAACCTCGACTTCGCCGACGTGAAGTCGGTCATGGCGAACGCGGGCTCGGCCCTCATGGGCATCGGCTCGGCGCGGGGCGAGGACCGCTCCGTCGCCGCGGCCGAGATGGCGGTCTCCTCGCCGCTGCTCGAGGCGTCGATCGACGGCGCGCACGGCGTGCTGCTCTCGATCTCCGGCGGGTCCGACCTCGGTCTGTTCGAGATCAACGAGGCGGCCGCGCTCGTCGCGGAGGCCGTGCACCCCGAGGCCAACATCATCTTCGGTGCGACCATCGACGACGCCCTGGGCGACGAGGTGCGCGTGACGGTCATCGCCGCCGGCTTCGACGGCGGCATGCCCAAGAAGAGCGAGGGTGGCGCCGTCCTGGGCCGCGGTCGCCAGGAGACGCGTCCCGAGCCGCAGAGCGCCCCGGCGCCCGTGCAGCAGCGTCCCGCCGAGCGCCGTCCGGCCGAGTACCAGGCGCCGCAGCAGCCCGCCCAGCAGCCGGCCCACCGGCCGCTGCCGCCCCAGCCCCAGGAGACGCCGCGTCCCGCCGTACCCGTCGGTGCGCAGCGACCGGCGCCGGCTCCGCAGGTGGACTTCGACGACGACCTCGACGTCCCCGACTTCCTGAAGTGACCGTGGCCGTTGTTCGTCTTCCGTGAGCGCGTCGGGCGCGTCGAGGTGGCCTTCACCTCGGCGTCGCACGACGGGCGACCACTGAACCTGGCGCTGCCCGGCACGCCGCCCGCGCAGGTCGGCGACCCCGTCGCCGGCCTCGCGGCGGTGCGTGCGGCGCTCGGCGAGCCGGTCGTGCGGGGGATGTCCCAGGTGCACGGCGCCACCGTCGTGGCGGCGTCCGCCGGGGGCGACGGTCCGGCGCCCGAGGCCGACGGGATGGTGACCGACGAGGTCGGCACCGCCCTGCTGGTGCGGGTCGCCGACTGCGTGCCGGTCGTGCTGGCCGACGTCGAGCGCGGCGTCGTCGGCGTGGCTCACGCGGGTCGCGTCGGGATGGCGGTCGGTGTCGTGCCGGCCACGGTCGCCGCGCTGCGGGAGCTCGGCGCGACCGAGCTGCGGGCGTGGGTCGGGCCGCACGTGTGCGGCCGCTGCTACGAGGTGCCCGCCGCCATGCGCGCCGAGGTCGCCACCGCGGTGCCGGCCTCCTGGTCGGAGACGTCGTGGGGCACGCCCGCCCTCGACGTCGCCGCCGGGGTCCGGGCGCAGCTCGACGCCGCGGCGGTGCCGTCGACCGAGGTCGGCGGCTGCACGGTGGAGGACCCCGCGCTCTGGTCGCACCGTCGCGACGGTGCCTCCGCGGGCCGGCTCGCCGGCCTGGTCCAGGTGGTGGCATGAGCACCGGGGCGACCGAGGCGCGGGCGGCCGAGCTGACGACGAACCTCGACGCCGTACGACGCCGGCTCGCCGCCGCCTGCCGGGCGGCGGGTCGCCCGGCAGACGACGTCGAGCTCGTGGTGGTCACCAAGTTCTTCCCGGCCTCCGACGTCCGGCTCCTGGCCGGGCTGGGGGTCACCGACGTGGGGGAGAACCGGCACCAGGAGGCCGAGGCGAAGGCCGCCGAGTGCGCCGACCTCGGTCTGCGGTGGCACTTCATCGGCGGCCTGCAGAGCAACAAGGCGGCCGCGGTCGCGGCGTACGCCGACGTGGTCGAGTCCGTCGACCGGCGCAAGCTGCTCGCCGGCCTCGCCCGGGGGGCCGTCGAGCGGGGGGCGGGGGAGGCGACGTGCCTGGTGCAGGTCAGCCTCGATCCGCCCGACGCCGAGGGTCGCTCCGGGTGCGACCCGGCCGAGCTGGACGCCCTCTGCGCGGCGGTCGCCGAGACCGACGGGCTGCGGCTCGGGGGCCTCATGGCGGTCGCTCCGCTGGGCGGCGACCCGGCTGCGGCGTTCGCCGAGCTGGCGTCGTACGCCGCGCAGGTGCGGTCGTCGCACCCGGCGGCGACGGTGCTCTCGGCAGGCATGAGCGGCGACCTCGAGGAGGCCGTCGCGGCGGGGGCGACACACGTGCGTGTCGGTCGCGCGGTCCTCGGTCCGAGGCCAACGATCCAGTAGTGTCCGAATCAACCGAGCGTGTCCTTGCGGCACGCCACAACTCCTGAGGAAGTCAGTCATGAGCGGCGCGATGCGCAAGATCGGCGAGTACCTCGGCCTGCTCGAGGACGCCCGGTACGACGAGTACGACGACGAGGTCGACCCGCCGGCGGACGAGCGTGACGAGGCCCGCGACGAGCGTCCCGTGCGTCGTCGTACGCCCGAGGCGCGACCCGCGCCCGTGGCCGACATCTCGGAGCGCCGTCGTCTGCAGGCGGCCGCCACCCCCGTCGCCCCCGTGAGCTCGGTCGCCGAGCTCTCGCGGATCACGACCCTGCACCCGCGCACCTACAACGAGGCGCGCACCGTCGGTGAGAACTTCCGCGACGGCGTCCCGGTGATCATGAACCTCTCCGAGATGGACGACTCGGACGCGAAGCGCCTCGTGGACTTCGCCGCCGGCCTGGTCTTCGCCACGCGTGGCACCATCGAGCGCGTGACCAGCAAGGTGTTCCTCCTCTCCCCGCCCAACGTGACCGTCGCCGCCGAGGACAAGCAGCGCATCGTCGCGGGCGGCTTCTTCAACCAGAGCTGACGTCACGGGTGAACATCGTCGGACAGGTCATCGCGGCCGTCCTCTACGTCTTCATCGCGATGCTGTGGATCCGCTTCGTCGTCGACTGGGTGCAGGTCTTCGCCCGGTCGTGGGAGCCGAAGGGTCCGCTGCTCGTGGTGCTGGAGGTCGTCTACTCCGTCACCGACCCGCCGATCAAGGCGTTGCGCAGGGTGATCCCGCCGCTGCGCCTCGGCCAGGTGGCGCTCGACCTCAGCTTCCTCATCGTGCTCGTGGGCAGCATGGTGCTGCTGAGCATCAGCAACTCGATCTTCTTCGGGTCCTGAAGCCGTCGCGCCGGCGGAACCGGCGCGGCGTCGAGGACTCCCTCCGAAGGTGGCGCTGCGACTAACCCGTGTGACGGGAGAGGCGCTAGTGTGCCCGGAGACGTAACTGCAAGCCGACTAGTGAATGGGTGTGGTCATGCCACTGACGCCTGAGGACGTGAGCAACAAGCGCTTTACTCCCGTCCGGCTCCGCGAGGGCTACGACATGGGTGAGGTCGACCAGTTCCTCGACGAGGTGGAGGCCGAGCTGGCCCGCCTGACGAAGGAGAACGACGACCTGCGGTCCAAGCTCGCAGCCGCGCAGTCCGGTGCCCCGGCGCCCGCGCCGGTCTTCGAGAAGGCCCCGGAGCCGACGCCCGCCCCGGCTCCGACTCCGGCGCCCACCCCGGCTCCGACGCCGGCCCCCGCTCCGACGCCGGCCCCGGCCGCAGCGGCCCCGGTGCAGACGATCCGCGTGGAGACGGTCCCCGAGGCGTCCAACGCCGCGGCCCGCCTGCTCGAGATCGCGACGCGCAACGCCGACGAGCTGGTCGACGAGGCCAAGAACGACGCCGACAAGATCATCGGCGAGGCCCGCACCAAGGCCGAGCGCCTCGAGTCGGAGGCGAAGAGCAAGTCCGACCGCATGGAGGCCGACGCCCGCACGCGCTCGCAGATGCTCGACACCGAGACCGCCGAGCGTCGCCAGCAGATGTTCGGCGACCTGGAGCGCGAGCGCGACAAGCTCAACGGCGAGGTCGAGCGGCTCCGGTCGTTCGAGCGCGAGTACCGCTCGCGTCTCAAGACCTACTTCAGCCAGCAGCTCGAGGCGCTCGCCGGTCCGGGCGACGCCCAGCCGCTGAGCGACAGCAGTGCTGCGCCGAAGCGCCTGCGTTCCATCCTCGGTGACGAGGACGCCTGACCCGTCCCACCCCAGCGTCTCCCGCGCCCGGCCGTCCTCGTGACGGCCGGGCGCGTCGCTTCTCCCGGCCGGCCGCGGGTGGTGTCGGACGACCGGCGCGGCTCACCCGAGGGGCTGTTGGAGGGCGGGTGGGGGGCACGTTAGTGTCCGCACACCCGACGGCCCGCGTCACCCGGCCACCGGTCGCACCACCTCCTGCTCGACCCCCTCGATCCCCACGAAGAAGGCAGCGATGACGAACTCTCCGGTGACACCCGAGGCTGCGGGCCCCGTGGAGGCCTCGACCCTGGCCGTGCGGCCCGGCGAGGACCCCTGGACCGAGGAGGAGCTGGCCGAGGTGACCAGCGAGCTCCGCGAGCACCGCGACGAGCTCCGTGCCCGTCTCGCGGCCCAGGAGGTCGAGCTGGTGGGCCTGATGCGCGACTCCGGCGACGGGGCCGGCCCCGACCAGGCGGACCTCGGTGCGGCGACGTTCGAGCGGGACCAGGAGATCGCCATGGTCACCACCGAGCGCGAGGCGCTGGCGCAGATCGAGCACACCCTCGACCGGGTCGTCGACGGCTCCTTCGGGGTCTGCGAGTCCTGCGGCGAGGCCATCGGGAAGATGAGGGTCATGGCGTTCCCCCGTGCCACACTGTGCCTGTCATGCAAGCAGCGCGAGGAGCGTCGCTGAGTACCAGCGACCCAGGCAGCCCCCCGGCCCGTCGTCGTACCTGGCTGATGTTCGCGGCGATCGCCGCCGTCGCCTACGCCGTCGACCTGACCACCAAGCAGCTCGCGCTCGCCCACCTCGAGGGTCGTGACGACGTCTCGGTGATCGGCGACGTGCTGACGCTCCGCCTGGCGTTCAACCCGGGCGCGGCGTTCAGCTTCGGCACCGACTTCACCTGGGTCTTCACCACGCTCTCCATCGTCGCCGCGATCGTCGTGCTCGTCGTCAGCCGGCGTCTCGGCAGCAAGGTCTGGGCCCTCGGCCTGGGCCTGCTCCTCGCGGGCGTGACGGGCAACCTGACCGACCGCATCTTCCGGGAGCCGGAGCCGTTCCACGGCCACGTCGTCGACATGATCCGGCTGCCGAACTGGCCGATCTTCAACGTCGCCGACATGTGCATCAACGTGGCGGCCGTCATCATCGTGATCCAGGCGTTCCGCGGCCTCCGCGTCGACGGCCGCCGGGTCGAGGACCCGAAGGCGGACGACGCCGAGGGCCCCGCCGAGAGCGCCACGTGAGCGGGCGCACCGACGAGCGCGTCGTGCTCGTGCCCGACGGGCTGGCGGGGGAGCGGGTGGACGCGGCCATGGCGCGCATGTTCGGCCTCAGCCGCAGCCGCTCGGCCGAGCTCATCGCCGAGGGTCTCGTGTCCGTCGACGGGTCGTCACCGGCGAAGTCCGACCGGGTGCACGCCGGCGCGCTCCTCGAGGTGTCCATCCCCTCGCAGGCCGACCCGCTCGAGATCCGTGCCGAGATCGTCGAGGGCATCGGGATCATCCACGACGACGACGACATCGTCGTGATCGACAAGCCGGTCGGCGTGGCCGTGCACCCGTCGCCGGGCTGGAAGGGGCCGACGGTCGTCGGGCACCTCGCCGGCGCGGGCTACCGGATCGCGACGAGCGGAGCCTCGGAGCGCCAGGGGATCGTCCAGCGCCTCGACGTGGGCACCTCGGGCGTCATGGTCATCTGCAAGTCGGAGACGGCGTACTCGCGCCTCAAGAACGCGTTCCGCGACCGCACGGTCGACAAGACCTACCACGCCCTCGTCCAGGGCCACCCGGACCCGCTCGAGGGCACGGTGGACGCCCCTATCGGCCGCCACCCGAAGTCGGACTGGAAGTTCGCCGTCATGGCCGACGGCCGGGCGAGCGTCACCCACTACGAGACGCTCGAGGCCCACCGCTTCGCGAGCCTGCTGCAGGTGCACCTCGAGACGGGGCGCACCCACCAGATCCGCGTGCACATGTCGGCGCTCAAGCACCCCTGCGTCGGCGACATCACGTACGGCGCGGACCCGACGCTCGCACGCCGCGTCGGGCTGGAGCGGCAGTGGCTGCACGCCGTGCGGCTGGGCTTCACCCACCCCGGGTCGGGGGAGTACGTGACGTACGACTCGACCTACCCGGACGACCTGGCGCAGGCGCTCGACACCATCCGCGACGAGTACTGAGCCCCTCCGCCCACGGTGGCGCGGGCGGTGGCGCGGGCTGCGGCCCGGAGGCCGTCGCCGAGGGGCTCCGGGGGCCGGCGACGCGCCGGGACTGTCGGTGGGAGGGTGCATCATCGTCGTCGGTGGTCGCGTAGGCTGACGTCCTTCCCCCAGCACGCCGGTCCCCGTCTCCGAGCGGGGCTGCGCGGCTGCCCTCGCGCCACCGTGCACCACCCGCTCGACGCCCGAACACCACCGCTTGCAAGGGAGCCCGCAGAGCCCATGGCTGCCGGATCGTCCGACTCGTTCGCCCACCTGCACGTGCACACCGAGTACTCGATGCTCGACGGTGCGGCGCGGCTCGGCAAGCTCACCCAGCGGGCCGCCGAGCTCGGGATGCCCGCGGTCGCGATGACCGACCACGGCAACGTCTTCGGCGCCTACGAGTTCTACCGCAAGGCGGTCGACGCGGGCGTGAAGCCGATCATCGGCATCGAGGCCTACTTCGCGCCGAACGTCTCCCGGTTCGAGAAGAAGGGCCACAACTTCTACGACGGCGGCTCCGACGACGTCTCGGCCCGCGGCGCCTACACCCACATGACGCTGCTCTCGGAGACGACCGAGGGCATGCACAACCTCTTCCGGCTCACCACGGGTGCGTGGCGCGACGGCTTCTTCAAGCAGCCGCGCATGGACCGCGACCTGCTCTCGCAGCACGGCAAGGGCATCATCGGCACGACCGGGTGCCCATCGGGCGAGGTGCAGGTCCACCTGCGCTACGGGCAGTACGAGGCAGCCCGCCAGGTGGCCGCCGACTACCAGGACATCCTCGGCAAGGAGAACTACTTCCTCGAGCTGATGGACCACGGCCTGTCGATCGAGAACCGGGTGCGCGACGGCCTGCTGCGCCTGAGCAAGGACCTGGGCATCCCGCCGGTGGCGACGAACGACTCCCACTACGTGATGAAGGAGGACGCGAAGTCGCAGGAGCACCTGCTCTGCATCAACTCGGGCAGCACGATGGACATCCCGGCCGGCGACGGCCCGGGCCAGCGCTTCGCGTTCTCGGGCGACGGCTACTACCTGAAGTCGGCCGAGGAGATGCGGGCGCTGTGGGTCGACAAGTACGACCTGCGCGAGGCCTGCGACAACACGCTCCTCATCGCCGAGCGCTGCCAGGTCGAGTTCACCGAGGGCAACGGCACCTACATGCCCCGGTTCCCGTGCCCGCCCGGTGAGAACGAGGACTCCTGGCTGGTCAAGGAGGTCGAGCGGGGGCTGCACGTCCGCTACCCCGGCGGCATCCCCGACGACGTCCGCAAGCAGGCCGAGTTCGAGCTCGGCGTCATCACGCAGATGGGCTTCCCGGGCTACTTCCTCGTGGTCGCCGACTTCATCAACTGGGCGAAGGACAACGGCATCCGGGTCGGCCCGGGCCGTGGCTCCGGTGCGGGCTCGATGGTGGCCTACGCGATGCGCATCACCGACCTCGACCCGCTGCAGCACGGCCTGATCTTCGAGCGGTTCCTCAACCCCGACCGCGTCTCCATGCCCGACTTCGACATCGACTTCGACGAGCGGCGGCGCGGCGAGGTCATCCGCTACGTGACGGACAAGTACGGCGACGACCGCGTCTCCTACATCGTCACCTACGGCACCATCAAGGCGAAGCAGGCGGTCAAGGACTCCAGCCGCATCCTCGGCTACCCCTTCGCGATGGGCGACCGCATCACGAAGGCCATGCCGGCCGCGGTGATGGGCAAGGACGTGCCGCTGCAGGACATCTTCGACTCCGAGCACAAGCGCTACGGCGAGGGCGGCGAGTTCCGCACCCTCTACGAGGGCGACAAGGACGTGCAGCGGGTCGTCGACACGGCCATCGGCATCGAGGGCCTCAAGCGCCAGTGGGGCGTGCACGCCGCCGGCGTCATCATGTCGAGCGAGCCGCTCGTCGACGTCATCCCGCTGCTGCGTCGCCCCTCCGACGGCGCCATGATCACCCAGTTCGACTACCCCACCTGCGAGGGCCTCGGCCTGATCAAGATGGACTTCCTGGGGCTGCGCAACCTCACGGTGCTCGACGACGCGGTGAAGAACATCAAGATGAACCGCGACGAGACGGTGGTGCTGGAGGACCTCGAGCTCACCGACGAGGCGACCTACAAGCTGCTGCAGCGCGGTGACACGCTCGGGGTGTTCCAGCTCGACGGCGGGCCGATGCGGTCGCTGCTGCGCTCGATGCGGCCCGACACGTTCGAGGACATCTCGGCGGTCGGCGCGCTCTACCGCCCCGGCCCGATGGGTGCGGACTCGCACAACAAGTACGCGCGCCGCAAGACCGGGCGCGAGCCGGTGGAGGCCATCCACCCCGAGCTCGCGGAGCCCCTGCAGGACATCCTGGGCGAGACCTACGGCCTGATCGTCTACCAGGAGCAGGTCATGGCCATCGCGCAGAAGCTCGCGGGCTACAGCCTCGGTCAGGCCGACATCCTGCGTCGCGCGATGGGCAAGAAGAAGAAGTCCGAGCTCGACAAGCAGTTCGCCGGGTTCTCGGCGGGCATGCAGGAGCGGGGCTACTCCGCCGCCGCCGTGAAGACGCTGTGGGACATCCTGCTGCCGTTCTCCGACTACGCGTTCAACAAGGCCCACTCTGCGGCGTACGGGCTGGTCTCGTACTGGACGGCGTACCTCAAGGCCAACTACCCGGCGGAGTACATGGCGGCCCTGCTGACGTCGACGCGCGACGACAAGGACAAGTCGGCGATCTACCTCAACGAGTGCCGCCGCATGAAGATCCAGGTGCTCCCGCCCGACGTCAACGAGTCGGCGGCCAACTTCACCCCGGTCGGCACCGACATCCGCTTCGGCCTCACCGCGGTGCGCAACGTCGGCGCCAACGTGGTCGACGGGATCGTCGCCGGTCGGCAGGAGAAGGGCCGCTACGTCGACTTCAACGACTTCATGGACAAGGTGCCGGTCCACGTGTGCAACAAGCGCGTGGTCGAGTCCCTCATCAAGGCGGGCGCCTTCGACGACATGAAGCACAAGCGCCGTGCGCTGGTGGCCATCCACGAGACCGCCGTCGACCAGTACGTCGACATCAAGCGCAACGAGGCCATCGGGCAGGACTCCCTCTTCGCGGGACTCGACGACCTCGACGGCGGGGGAGCGGGCTTCGGCATCACGGTCGCGGTGCCCGACCTCGACGAGTGGGACAAGACGACGCTCCTCGGCCACGAGCGCGAGATGCTCGGTCTCTACGTCTCCGACCACCCGCTCCTGGGGCTGGAGCACGTGCTCTCGCAGGGCACCGACTGCACCATCGGTCAGCTGATGCTCGACGAGGAGCGCTCCCACAACTCCCGCGTGACCGTGAGCGGCCTCGTGACCTCGGTGCAGCGCAAGATCACGAAGAAGGGCGACGCCTGGGCGTCGGTCACGCTCGAGGACCTCGACGGCGGCATCGAGGTGCTCTTCTTCCCGAGCAGCTACCAGCTCGTGTCGCAGCACCTGGTGCCCGACTCGATCATCCGGGTCACCGGCGCGCTCTCGCGCGACAAGGACCAGCCGGAGATCCGCGGGCAGGAGATCTCGGTCCCCGACCTCTCCGACGGACCCAGCGGGCCGGTCGTGCTGTCGATGCCCTCCACGCGGTGCACGGGCCCCGTCGTCGCGGAGCTCAAGGAGGTGCTCGGCACCCACCCGGGCAACACCGAGGTGCACCTGCGCCTGCTGACGCGCGGCTCGACCACCCTGCTGAAGATCGACGACCGCCTGCGCGTCACGCGCAGCCCGGCGCTCATCGCCGACCTCAAGCAGCTGCTCGGCCCCGGGTGCCTCGGGGGTGCGGATGCCCGGGTCTGAACCCCGGCTGCGACCCCTCGACGCGCTCCGGTTCCTCGGCACCACCCTGAGGTGGTTCCTCGAGGTGGCGGTCGTCGGCGCCGTCGCGTGGGTCGTGTGGTGGACGCCGCCGGAGGGTGCCGCCTACGACGGCGAGTTCACGTACGTGCTCGACCAGGTGGAGGGATCGGTCTCCGGAACGGCGACCTACCTGGTGGTGGCGGGTGTCGCGGGGCTGGGCGCCGGGCTCCTCACCGCCGTCGTCCACCGGCGCCTGCCGTGGCTCGCTCTCGGCGCCGTCACGGTCAGCGGGCTCGTGGCCGGCTGGGTGATGGCCGCGCTCGGCCGGGCCCTCGGCCCGGACGCCGCGTCGGACGTCGCGGAGCGGAGCGCCGACGGCTCCACCGTGCTCCTCGACCTGCGGGTCGAGGGCTGGGGCGCGTACGCCGCCATGCCCGCCGGCGCCGTGCTCGGCGTGGCCCTCGTCTTCCTGCTGTGGCCGTCGCCCCGCGAGCAGGGGCCTGACGGGGTCGGGCCGCAGCGCTCCGACGACGGGACCCCGCGGTTGGGGGACCCGTCCGAGGGGAAGACCTCGACCGGCTGATCCGCACCACCGCCGCTCGTACGAGCCCACCCGGGAGCACGCACGACGGCACAGAACCAGGGGGAACCATGTCCACGCACCCGTCCGACGCCCGACCGCCGCTGCCGCCCCTGCCCCCTCGGGGTGGCCGGTCGGCCGCCGTACCGACCACTGCCGCCCCCGCCTCCTCCTCGACGCCGTCGGGGAGCGCCCCGTACGGGACCGCGTACGGGCCCGGGCCCGGCCCGGATGGTCCGAACGGCCCGGGTGGCCCGAACGGTCCCGGTGACTGGGGTCCTGCGCCGGCGTCGTCGGGCCGCGGAGGTGCCCGCCGGGGTGTCGTGCTCGGCGTCGTCGGGGTGATCGGCGTGGCCGCCGTGGGTGGCGGCGCCTTCGCCTACGCGGCGTACTTCGCCACGGGGCCGCAGGCCGCCGAGGCCCTCCCCGCCTCGACCCTCCTCTACGTCGGCGTCGACCTCGACCCGAGCGGGCGGCAGAAGCTCGAGGCCCTGGAGATGCTGGAGAAGTTCCCGGCCTTCGACGACGTGTCCGACGAGCTCGACCTCGACTCGGAGTCCGACCTGCGCCGCACCTTCTTCGACGAGGTCATCGCGACGTCGGGGTGCGACGACCTCGCGTTCGACGACATCGACTCCTGGCTGGGCGACCGGTTCGGCGCGGCGGTCGTCGCGAACGACGACGACCCCAACGCACCGGAGGCCGGTGGCGACGCCGTCGTGATCCTCCAGGTCACCGACGCCGACGCGGCCTCGGCGGGCATGGAGGAGATCAAGGACTGCAGCGGGGCCGCGCAGATGGGCTGGGCGGCGGAGGGCGGCTGGATGGTCGTCACCGACGACGTCGAGTCCGCGACTGCCGTGCTCGACGCCGCCGCGGAGAACCCGCTCACCGACGACGAGACCTACCAGCGCTGGACCGGTGCGTCCGGCGACGCGGGCATCCTCAGCATGTACGCCGCTCCCGCCGCCGGAGGAGTGCTCGCCGACCAGCTCGACGCCGACGGCGCGTTCGACCCGGCCGAGTTCGGCGGTTCGGACGAGGCGGCCGAGGCGGTGCGCACTGCCGTCGAGGACTTCGAGGGCGCTGCCCTGACGCTCCGCTTCGCCGATGCCGGTCTCGAGCTGGAGATGGCCACCCAGGCGCAGTTCGGCGACACCGACCTCCTCACCCGGGGCACGGCCGGCGACCTGGCCGCGTCGCTGCCGGACGACACGACGGGCGTCGTCGCCCTCGGCCTGGCCGACGGCTGGTACGACACGCTCCTCGACACCGCCTCCACCTTCGGTGTGCCCGACGACGAGATCGACGACGCGGTGGCGCAGGTCGAGGACGAGACGGGTCTGAGCCTCCCCGAGGACGCCGAGGCCCTGCTCGGCGACGGCGCCGCGTTCGTGGCGGGCGGCGACCTCGACGTCGACGCCATCGCCGACGCGGAGTCCTTCGAGGACCTTCCCTTCGGCGTGAAGCTGCTCGGGGTCGAGGGCGACGAGGTGCAGGACCTCGTCGACTCGCTGCTCGACGCGTCCGGAGCACCGAGCGACGTCGACCCGGAGGTGGCCGACGGTGACGGCACCGCCGGGGTCGCGACCACGCCGGAGCACGCGGAGTCCCTCGCCGAGGACGGCGACCTCGGTGGCTCGGACGTCTTCGCCGACGTGGTGCCCGAGACCGACGACGTGCACTCGCTGCTGTTCGTCGACTTCAACGCCGGCGACTGGCTCGAGTCCCTCGCCCGGGACCTCGGCGGCGACGAGCTGGCCGAGAACGCGGAGCCGCTGGCGGGCCTCGGCCTCTCCACGCGGATCGACGAGGGCGACGGGGTGGCGCGCACCCTGCTGCGCATCACCACCGACTGAGCCGGCCGACTCGGCCGGCCCGGCCAGTCCGGTCAGCTCGGTCAGTCCGTGCGGGCCACGGCCGCGACGACCGCGCCGGTGACGGCGACCAGGTCGTCGGGCCGCAGCTCGAGGTCCAGCCCGCGGCGGCCGCCGGAGCAGAACACGGTCGGGTGGCCGAGCGCGCTCTCGTCGACGACGGTGCGCAGCCGGCGCCGCTGTCCGACGGGGGAGATGCCGCCGACGACGTACCCGGTCGCCCGCTCGGCCGCGGCGGGCTCGGCCATCCGCGCCCGCCGACCGCCGAGCGCGGTGGCGACGGCCTTGAGGTCCAGTCGCCCGGCGACCGGGACGACCCCGACGCAGAGCTCGCCGTCGAGGTCGACCAGCAGCGTCTTGAGCACCCGCTCGGGCGCGAGCCCCAGCGCCGCGACGGCCTCGTCGCCGTACGACGTGGTGGCGGGGTCGTGGGTGTAGGGGTGGAGCTCGAACCACGTGCCGGCGGCGGTGAGCGCGACGGTCGCGGGGGTCCCGCCGCGCCCGGCCCCCTTGCCCGCGGCGGCCCTGCGGGCCATCAGTTCGGGGACCAGCCGGTGCGGTTGAGCCGCGTGGCCGGCAGCGACGGGATGACGTTCATGGCCTGCAGCTCGGAGGCGAAGAGGTCGCCGAGCAGCACGAGGCGCTCGGTGGTGTCGTCGGTCTCGAGCAGCCGCTGGCGGTCGGGCAGGGGGAGCGGGGCCACGGCCGACATGGCCCACGAGAGGTACGTCGGGTCGCGCGGCAGCTCGCCCGAGAGCACGTCGCCGCGCAGCTGCGCCACGACGGTCTGGTAGGCGGTGAAGAGCGCGGAGGTGCGGTCGACGGCCGCGCCGACCACCGGCAGGCCCGCGGCCGGCTCCTCGTCGAGGAGCACGACGTCGCCGACGGGGAAGGTGCCGCTCGGGTCGAGACGGTCGAGCCGGATGCGGTCGCGGCAGACGGCGACGACGTCGAACGTGCCGTCCTCGTGGGCCTCGACCTCGGTGAGCTGGAGCCGGCAGCCGACGCGCTGGAGCGACTGGTTGCCGTGGTCGCCGACCTCGTAGCCCTCACGGATCGCCACCGAGCCGAAGACGCGCAGGGCGGGGTCGGGCTCGCGCAGCAGGTGGTGCACCAGGGCGCGGTAGCGGTCCTCGAAGACGTGCAGCGGGACCGTCAGGCCGGGGAAGAGCACGGAGCCGAGGGGGAACATCGGCAGCTGCAGGGGCGCCGGTCCCTCACCCGGCAGGGCGCCGTCGTCGGGGGACTCGTCGGCTGGTCCGTCCGCGGCGCTCACACCGGCGAGCCTAGGGCATGGGCCCCGCCCACCTGACGGCCGCGATGACGGGGCCGTCGGCGCCGACACCTAGAATCGCGGGCATGATCCGTCGCATCGACCTGCGCGGAGCCGCCCCCGGCTCCCTCGACTACCGCGCCGTGGTTCCCCGCGCCGACTTCGACGTCGAGGCCGCCGTACCGGCGGTGCAGTCGATCTGCGACGCGGTCCGCGAGCGGGGCGTCGAGGCCGTCCTCGAGCTGTCGGCGAAGTTCGACGGCGTCGAGCTCGACGACATCCGTGTGCCGGCCGGCGCGACCACCGCGGCCCTCGAGCAGCTCGACCCCGCGATCCGGGCCGGGCTCGAGGAGTCGATCGCCCGCCTGCGGGTGACGAGCGCCGCCGAGCTCGAGTCCGACGTCGTGAGCGACCTGGCGCCCGGCGCCCGGGTGACCCACCGCAAGGTGGCGGTCGACCGGGTCGGCCTCTACGTGCCCGGCGGTCTCGCGCCGCTCGTGTCGAGCGTCCTGATGAACGTCGTGCCCGCCCAGACCGCCGGCGTGCCGTCGATCGCGCTCGCGAGCCCGCCCCAGAAGGCGTTCGGCGGCTCCGTGCACCCGACGATCCTGGCCGCCTGCGCGCTGCTCGGCGTCGACGAGGTCTACGCGGTGGGCGGTGCCCAGGCGATCGCGATGTTCGCGTACGGCGCGGGCCCCTGCCGCCAGGTCGACCTCGTGACCGGGCCGGGCAACGTGTACGTCGCTGCCGCGAAGCGTCTCGTGCGCGGCACGGTCGGCATCGACTCCGAGGCCGGGCCCACCGAGATCGCCATCCTCGCCGACGACACGGCCGACGCGGCGTTCGTCGCGGCCGACCTCGTCAGCCAGGCCGAGCACGACCCGCTGGCCGGCGCCGTGCTGGTGACGCCGAGCGAGCGCCTGGCCGCTGCCGTCGACGTCGAGCTCGACACGCAGGTCGGCGCCGCCCGCCACGAGGAGCGCATCCGCACGGCGCTCACGGGGCGCCAGTCCGGCACCGTGCTCGTCGACGACCTCGAGCAGGGCCTCGACGTCGTCAACGCCTACGCCGCCGAGCACCTCGAGATCCACACGGCCGACGCCGCGTCCTGGGCGGGGCGCGTCCGCAACGCCGGGGCGATCTTCGTGGGCTCCTACGCGCCCGTGAGCCTCGGCGACTACTGCGCCGGCTCCAACCACGTGCTGCCCACCGGCGGGTGCGCCTGCCACTCGTCCGGTCTCTCGGTCCGGGCGTTCACCAGGTCGATCCACGTCGTGGAGTACAGCCGCGACGGCCTGGCCGACGTGGCCGACCACGTGGTCACCCTCGCCGAGGCGGAGGACCTGCCGGGCCACGGCACGGCCGTGAAGGTGCGGTTCGCATGACCTTCCCGCCCCTGCGCGACGAGCTGGCGGGCATCGCGCCGTACGGCGCCCCGCAGATGTCGACCGACGACGTGCCGGTCCAGCTCAACGTGAACGAGAACCCCTACGGCCCCTCGGCGGCCTGCGTGGCCGACATCGCCGCCGCGGTCGCCGAGGCGGCCACGACGCTCAACCGCTACCCGGACCGTGAGTTCACGGCCCTGCGCACCGAGCTCGCGGCGTACCTCTCGCGCGACGTCCCGGCCGACGCCCCGGTCCTCCCCGCCCAGGTGTGGGCGGCGAACGGGTCCAACGAGGTCATGCTGCAGCTGCTGCAGGCCTTCGGCGGTCCCGGCCGCACCGCCCTGAGCTTCGCGCCCACCTACTCCATGTACCCGGAGTACGCCCGCGACACGAGCACCACCTGGGTGGCCGGGCGACGCGAGACCGACTTCTCGCTCGACCTCGACGCCGCCCGCGCCCTGGTCGCCGAGCACCGGCCGAGCGTCGTGCTGCTGCCCAGCCCCAACAACCCGACGGGCACGGCGCTCCCGCCCGAGGCCGTCGGGGCGCTCTGCGCCGCGGTGGCCGAGCACGACGGTCTGCTCGTCGTCGACGAGGCGTACGGCGAGTTCCGGCGGGCCGGGGTGCCGAGCGCGCTCGAGCTGCTCCCGACCCACCGCAACCTCGTCGTCACCCGCACGATGAGCAAGGCGTTCGCCCTCGCGGGCGCCCGGCTCGGGTACCTCGCCGCCGACCCGGCGATCACGGACGCGATCCGCGTCGTGCGGCTGCCGTACCACCTCTCCGCGGTCACCCAGGCGACCGCGCTGGCCGCGCTGCGCCACGCGCCCGAGCTGCTCGGCAACGTCGCCTCGCTGCGGGCGGAGCGCGACGCGCTCGTCACGTGGCTCACCGAGGAGGGCCACGAGGTCGCCGCGTCCGACGCCAACTTCGTCCTCTTCGGGCGCTTCGCCGACCGCCACGCCGTCTGGCAGGGCCTGGTCGACCGCGGCGTCCTGATCCGCGAGACCGGCCCCGAGGGCTGGCTGCGGGTCTCCGTCGGCACGCCCGACGAGATGGCCGCGTTCCGCGACGCGCTGTCGGTCGTGGCGAAGGACGCACCGCGCCTCGTCGACGCCTCCACCCCGATCCTCCCCACCACCCCGACCACCCCGAAGGAGCCCGGCGCATGAGCCGTACGGCGAAGCTCGAGCGCACCACGAGCGAGTCCAAGATCGTCGTCGAGATCGACATCGACGGCTCCGGTCGCCACGACATCTCCACCGGCGTCGGCTTCTACGACCACATGCTCACCGCGTTTGCCCGGCACGCGCTGCTCGACCTGACGGTGCGCGCCGAGGGCGACACCTGGATCGACGCCCACCACACGGTGGAGGACACGGCGATCGTCCTGGGCCAGGCGATCCGCCAGGCGCTGGGCGACAAGGCGGGCACGCGACGCTTCGGCGACGCGACGGTGCCGCTCGACGAGGCGCTCGTCCAGGCGGTCGTCGACATCTCCGGCCGTCCCTACTGCGTCCACACGGGCGAGCCCGAGGGCCAGGTCTACGTGCAGCTGGGCGGCTCCGGGGTGGCCTACCTCGGGTCGCTGACGAAGCACGTCTTCGAGACCATCGCGTTCCACGCCCACCTCGCGCTGCACGTGCGCGTCCTGGCGGGCCGCGAGCCGCACCACATCGTGGAGACCCAGTTCAAGGCCTTCGCCCGGGCGTTCCGCGACGCGGTGGCGATCGACCCGCGCGAGACCGGGGTGCCCTCCACCAAGGGCACGCTGTGACCGAGACGCCCGGCGCCCCTGCGGGCCGTCCCACCGTCGTCGTCCTCGACTACGGCTCGGGCAACCTGCGCTCCGCCGTGCGGGCGGTCGAGCGCGCGGGCGCCGACGTCGTGCTGACCAGCGACAAGCAGGCGGCGATGGACGCCGACGGCCTGCTCGTCCCCGGGGTCGGCGCCTACGCGGCCTGCATGTCCGGCCTCCGGGCGGTGAAGGGCCACGAGATCATCGGCCGGCGCCTGGCCGGCGGTCGTCCGGTGCTCGGCATCTGCGTGGGCATGCAGATCCTGTTCGCCCGGGGCATCGAGCACGGCGTCGAGACCGACGGCTGCGACGAGTGGCCCGGGGTCGTCGAGCGCCTCGAGGCGCCCGTCGTCCCCCACATGGGCTGGAACACCGTGGAGGCCCCGGAGGGCTCCCAGCTGTTCGCGGGCATCGAGGGCGAGCGCTTCTACTTCGTGCACTCGTACGGCGTGCGCCGTTGGGAGCTCGAGACCAACAACCGCACCAAGGCACCGCTCGTCACCTGGGCCGAGCACGGCGGCGACCGCTTCGTGGCCGCCGTCGAGAACGGTCCGCTGTGGGCGACCCAGTTCCACCCGGAGAAGTCCGGCGACGCCGGCGCGGCCCTGCTGCGCAACTGGGTGGCGACGCTGCCCGTCGCCGTCCGGGCCTGATCCGCCGGGTCGCCGCCCGGCCGACCCGCACCCCGCACCACCCCGTCGATCGAGGAGAACCGCCCGCATGTCGTCGTACCTGGAGCTGCTGCCCGCCGTGGACATCGCGGGAGGTCAGGCCGTCCAGCTCGTGCAGGGCGTGTCCGGCTCCGAGAAGCGCTTCGGCGACCCGGTCGAGGCCGCGCTGCGCTGGCAGGAGGCGGGCGCCGAGTGGCTGCACCTCGTCGACCTCGACGCCGCCTTCGGCCGCGGCGACAACCGGGCGCTGCAGGCGGAGATCGTCGGCACGCTCGACATCAAGGTCGAGATGAGCGGCGGCATCCGCGACGACGAGTCGCTGCGGGCGGCGATGGACGCGGGCTGCCGTCGCGTCAACATCGGCACCGCGGCCATCGAGAACCCGGAGTGGTGCGCGCGGGCGATCGCGACGTACGGCGACCGGGTCGCGGTCGGCCTCGACGTGCGCGGACGCACCCTGGCCGCGCGCGGCTGGACCCGCGAGGGCGGCGACCTCTACGACGTCCTCACCCGTCTCGACGCCGAGGGCTGCGCCCGGTACGTCGTCACCGACGTCAACAAGGACGGCATGCTCCAGGGCCCGAACCTCGACCTCCTGCGCGACGTCTGCGCCGCCACCGACCGCCCCGTCGTGGCGTCGGGCGGCATCACGGAGCTCGCCGACCTCGAGGCGCTCCAGGGCCTCGTCCCCGACGGGGTCGAGGGCGCGATCATCGGCACGGCGCTCTACGAGGGTCGCTTCACGCTAGCCGACGCGCTCGCGCTGACGCTGCCGACGGGCGCCTGAGCCGTGTCGCTGGCGGTGCGTGTCATCCCGTGCCTCGACGTCGACGGCGGCCGGGTGGTCAAGGGCATCAACTTCCGCGAGCTCCGCGACGCGGGCGACCCGGTCGAGCTGGCCCGCACGTACGACGCGGAGGGCGCCGACGAGCTGACCTTCCTCGACATCTCGGCCTCCCACGAGGGCCGCGCGACGACGATGGAGATCGTCTCGGCCACGGCCGAGCAGGTGTTCATCCCGCTCACCGTGGGCGGCGGCGTCTCGTCGGTCGCCGACGTCGACCGGCTGCTGCGCGCCGGCGCCGACAAGGTGGCCGTCAACACCGCCGCGATCCGTCGCCCCGAGCTGGTAGCCGAGATCGCCGACCGCTTCGGCAACCAGGTGCTGGTGCTCTCGGTCGACGCGCGCCGCGTCCCGGCGGACGGCCCGGGCACGGCGTCGGGCTTCGAGGTGACGACGCACGGCGGACGCCGCTCCGCGGGGATCGACGCGATCGAGTGGGCGGTGCGTGCCGCCGAGCTGGGCGCGGGCGAGATCCTGCTCAACGCCATGGACGCCGACGGCACCCAGGACGGGTTCGACCTCGAGCTGCTGCGCGCCGTACGACGTGAGGTGACCGTGCCGGTGATCGCGTCCGGGGGAGCCGGAGCGGTCGAGCACTTCGCCCCCGCCGTCGAGGCGGGCGCCGACGCCGTGCTCGCCGCGACGGTGTTCCACTTCGGCACGCTGCGCATCCGCGACGTGAAGGGCGCGCTCGCCGACGCCGGTCGCCCCGTGCGTCGCTAGCCCGGCGTCAGTAGCCGCGCGTCGCGTTCTGCAGCCGGCGCACGGCGAGATCGGGGCCGGTGACCTCGAGGTCGCGCACCTGCTCGCGGCCCAGGAGGAACAGCAGGATCTCCAGCGGTGCGGCCGTCACCACGGCGGGACCGACGCCGCCGCGGATGGTCGCCCGCGCCCCGGTCCGGGCGTCGACGGCCACCAGCGGCGCGCCGACCTTGCGTGCCGCGACCTTGCCGAACGGGCGCACGAGGCGCCACACGGCGTCCTGGGTGGCGTCGTCGAGCGGCCGCGGCTCCCAGTCGTGCTGCGCGCGACGGACGTCCTCGTGGTGCACGAGCAGCTCGACCGTGTTGCCGAGCCGGTCGAGGGGCCCGACGGCCGCCCACGTGAGCCGCGGTCGCCGCAGCTGGTCGACCAGGAGCGGCAGGTCGGCGCGCGCCCATCGCCGGGTGACGCGCCGCGTGACCGGCGCCAGCGGCGGGAGCATCACGCCGGCCGCGGCCAGCGGGTTGCGCTCCCGCACGAGGAGGTGCACGACGAGGTCCTTGACGGTCCAGTCGCCGCAGAGCGTGGGGGCACCCGGCCCGAGCTCGAGGGCCAGACCGGCGAGCGCCTCGCGCTCGGCGCGGGCGAGGGAGGGGGAGGACGGCACGTCCCGACCCTACGGGGTGGTCGGCAGCGGTGCCGGGGAGGACGGGTGGGCAGGAATCGGGGAATGTCGGTGGCCTCTTCTAGGTTGGATCTCCGTCCCCGACCACCCTCCCCGGCCTCCGGCCACGACCACCTCGAGGAGCCCGACCGCGTGTCGACGAAGACCGAAGCCCGCCGCTCACCGACGATGGCGGGCCTGCGCGTGCTCGGCGTGGCGATCCGGCGCGAGCCGTGGGTCTTCGCCGTCTCCGCGCTCGGCAGCGTGCTCTTCGGCGCGCTGACCGTCGCCGACGCGTGGGTGCTGGGCTGGGCCACCGACCACGTCGTGCTGCCCGCCTTCGACACGGGCGAGGTCGGCGCGGGCGCGCTCTGGGCGGTGGTGGGGCTCTTCGTCGGCGTCGCGATCCTGCGGGCGGTCGGCATCGTCGCCCGTCGGCTCGGCGCGGGGATCATGCAGTACCGCATGGAGGCGCACTACCGCCGCGCGGTGACGCGGCAGTACCTGACGCTGCCCATGGAGTGGCACCACCGCCACCCGACGGGCGTCCTGCTCTCGAACGCGAACTCCGACGTGCAGGCGGCGTGGACGCCGGTCGCGCCGCTGCCGATGGCGGTGGGCACCATCGCGATGATGGTGATCGCGATCGCGCAGATGCTGCTCACCGACCTCGTGCTCGCCGTGATCGGACTGCTCGTCTTCCCGGCGGTCATCGTCGTCAACCTCTACTTCCAGCGGCTCACGTCACCGCTGATGACGCGGGTGCAGGAGCTGCGCGGCGAGGTCAGCGAGATCGCGCACGAGTCCTTCGACGGCGCCATGGTCGTCAAGACGCTGGGCCGCGAGGAGGAGGAGACGGCACGCTTCGCCGAGCGCACGCGCGAGCTGCGCGACGTCGCGATCCGCGCGGGTCGCATGCGGGCCGCCTTCGACCCGGCGCTCAACGCGCTGCCGAACATCGGCGTCCTGCTGGTGCTGGTGGTCGGCACCGCCCGCGTGCTCGACGGCACCACCGAGGCGGGCTCGGTCGTGACGATCGCCTACCTGTTGACGATCGTCGCCTTCCCGATCCGCTCGATCGGCTGGCTGCTGGGCGACCTGCCGCGCAGCGTCGTCGGCTACGACCGCGTCCACCGCGTCCTCGACGAGGAGGGCGGTCTCGTGTACGGCGAGGAGCGCCTCCGCCCGGGCGGCGCCGCCGGCGCGGCCCGGGAGCGCCGCGGCGCCCGGCTCGAGGTCGACCACGTGCGCTTCGGCTACGGGCCGGCGAGCCGCGTGCTCGACGACGTCGACTTCGAGGTCCAGCCGGGCCGCACGGTCGCCGTGGTCGGTCCGACGGCGTCGGGCAAGAGCACGCTCACCAGCCTCCTCACGCGTCTGGTCGACCCGCAGGCCGGCGGCGTCCGGGTCGACGGGGTCGACCTGCGCGAGCTGGCCTACGGCGCGCTGGCCGAGGCCGTCACCGTCGTGCCCCAGACCGCCTTCCTCTTCGACGACACCGTGCGCGGCAACGTCGCGCTCGGCGCCGACGTGAGCGACGACGAGGTGTGGGAGGCCCTGCGCGTCGCCCAGGCCGACACCTTCGTCCGACGCCTGGCCCACGGCCTCGACACCGAGCTGGGGGAGCGCGGCACCACGTTGTCCGGCGGCCAGCGCCAGCGGCTCTCGCTCGCCCGGGCCCTGGTGCGCCGGCCGCGGCTGCTGGTGCTCGACGACGCCACCTCGGCCGTCGACCCCGAGGTGGAGGCACGCATCCTGGGCGGCCTGCGCGAGGCCGGCGACGGCACGACGCTCGTGGTCGTCGCCTACCGCAAGGCCACGATCGGGCTGGCCGACGAGGTCGTCTACCTCGACCACGGCCGCGTCGTCGACCGCGGCACCCACGCCGACCTGCTGCGCCGCAACCCGGCGTACGCGGGGCTCGTCAACGCCTACGAGAACGCCGCCGACGACGCGGGTGCCCCGGTCGCCGCCGCCGCTGTCGACCCGGTGGTCCCCGTCCCGGGCGAGGCGGTCATCGCGGGCTCCGAGACCACCAACGACGAGGAGGCCGGGCGATGAGCACGACCACCGAGGCCACCGACCTGCAGGACGACGGCACCCTCGAGCCGGGCCGCGGTGGCGAGCGCGGACGCGCCGTCACGGCCGTGGTCTCCGGCGAGGAGATCGGGGCGATCGAGACGATCCGCCGGGGCGTGGGCTACTCGCCCGAGCTGCGCAAGGGGGTGGGCGTCACGCTCCTGCTGGCCGTCGTCGCCACCTTCGGCCAGGTGGTCGTGCCGGTCGCGGTGCAGCAGACGCTCGACCGCGGCATCAACGGCCCGGACGGTCCGGACGTGCCCTTCACGATGCTCATGGGCGCGTTGGCCGCACTGGCCGTGCTCGTCACGGGCATCGCGTCGTACTTCATGACCGCGCGGCTGTTCTTCGCCGCCGAGAGCGGCCTGGCGACCCTGCGCACCAAGGCGTTCCGGCACGTGCACGACCTGCCGCTCGGCACGCAGGACACCGAGCGGCGCGGCTCGCTCGTCTCCCGCGTCACGAGCGACATCGACCAGGTCAGCCAGTTCATCGTGTTCGGCGGCGTGCTGTTCGTGGTGAGCATCGGCCAGATCCTCGTGGCCACGGTCGTGATGGCGATCTACAGCTGGCAGCTCACGATCGTGGTCTGGGTCTGCTTCCTGCCCCTGTTCGCGTCGCTGCGCTACTTCCAGCGCAAGCTGTCGGCCGCGTACGGCGTCGTGCGTCGCCAGGTGGGCGTCATGCTCTCCGCGATCGCCGAGCCGGTGGTCGGTGCCGCCGTGGTGCGCTCCTACGCCGTCGAGGCCCGCACGCAGAGCCGCATCGACGGGGCGATCGACCGCTACCGCGGGGCCAGCGTCCGGGCCCAGGGCTTCACCGCCTTCTCCTTCTCCCTCGGCGGCATCTCGGCCGGGCTCGCGAACGCGGGCGTGATCGTCGTCGGCGTGTGGCTCGGGCTGGCGGGCGACATCACGGCGGGCGGCATCCTCGCCTTCGCGTTCCTCGTCACGCTCTTCGTCGGCCCGGTGCAGATGGGCACGCAGATCCTCACCGACGCCCAGAACGCGATCGCCGGGTGGCGGCGCGTGATCGGCCTGCTCGACACGCCCGCCGAGCTCGTCGACCCGGGCGAGGCCGGCGTCGACCTCCCCGACCGTGCGGTCGACGTCGAGCTCGACGGGGTGTGGTTCTCCTACCCCGGGGGCGAGCCCGTGCTCAGCGACGTGTCCCTGAGGTGGCCGGCCGGTCGCCGCGTGGCGATCGTCGGCGAGACCGGCTCCGGCAAGTCCACGGTCGCGAAGCTGCTGACCCGCCTGATGGACCCGACGCACGGCTCCATCCGGCTCGACGGCACCGATCTGCGCGACATCCGCGGCCGGTCGCTGCGCCGCAAGGTCGTGCTGGTGCCGCAGGAGGGGTTCCTCTTCGACGACACGCTGCTGGCGAACGTCCGGTACGGCGACCTCGACGCCGGCGAGGCGGAGGTCCTGGCCGCGGCGGCCGAGATCGGGCTGGACGACTGGCTCGCCCAGCTGCCGGACGGGGTGCACACCGAGGTCGGCCAGCGCGGCGAGTCGCTCTCCGCGGGGGAGCGGCAGCTGGTGGCGCTCCTGCGGGCCCACCTCGCCGACCCCGACCTGCTCGTGCTCGACGAGGCGACGAGCTCGGTCGACCCCGCGCTCGAGATGAGGATCGCCCGCGCTCTGGAGCGCCTGATGGACGGCCGCACGTCGGTCACCATCGCCCACCGGCTCTCGACGGCCGAGAACGCCGACGAGGTCGTCGTCGTCGACGCCGGCCGCGTCGTGCAGCAGGGCTCGCACGACGAGCTGGTGGCCCAGGCCGGCAGCGTGTACGCGGGGCTGCACTCCTCGTGGGTCGCGCAGCAGGGCACGACCGCGTGAGCGCGCCGACGACCGCCCGCGATACTGGAGGGGTGAGCAGCCTCGACCCCGCCATCGCCGCCCGCCTCAAGCGCTCCGTCGACGGTCTCGTGCCGGCGATCGTGCAGCAGCACGACACGGGCGAGGTGCTGATGCTCGGCTGGATGGACGACGAGGCCCTCGCCCGCACCCTCGCGACGGGGCGCGCGACCTACTGGTCCCGCTCGCGCCAGGAGTACTGGGTGAAGGGCGCCACGTCGGGCCACCACCAGTGGGTGAAGGAGGTGCGGCTCGACTGCGACGCCGACACCCTGCTGCTGAAGGTCGACCAGGTCGGGGCCGCCTGCCACACCGGTGACCGCACCTGCTTCGACGCCGACCTCCTGCCGACGTCGTGACCACGCCCGCGCACGACCCCGCGCACGACCCCGAGAGCGACCCCGTCAGCGGCCCGGTGAGCGAGCCGGCGAGCGAGCCGGGCACCGGGCCCGCACGTCCCAGCCGGCGCCGTACGTTCGGCCCGGTCGTCCTGGTGGGCCTCGCGTCCTCCGGGCTCGCGGTGCTGGCGTCCACGCGGCCCTGGGTGAGCGTCGAGGGCGGAGCCGGACAGGTGGCCGGCATCGGTCCCGCGGGCATGGCGACGACGACCGACATCGGGGAGTCGCCGCTGGCGGCGGCGCTGAGCCTCGTGCTGCTGGCCACGTGGGGCGTCGTGCTGGTGACCCGGGGCTGGTTCCGGCGCGTGCTGGCCGGCCTCGGCGCGGTCACCGCGCTCGGCCTGGTCGCGGTCGTCGTGACCGGCGCCGTCTCGCTGCCCGACAGCGTCGCCGAGGAGGTGGCGGTCCCGGGGGCCGACACCCCGGACCCCACCTACACCGTCTGGCTCCTCGTCGCCGGGGTCGCTGCCGTCCTGGCCGTCGCGGCCTGCGTGGCGGCCGTCCGGCTGGCGCCGTCCTGGCCCGAGATGGGCACGAGGTACGACGCGCCCACGGGCGACGCGACCCCCGCGCCGCAGGGGCCGGCGACCTCGCTCGACCTGTGGCGCTCCATCGACGACGGCGACGACCCGACCCGCTGACCCCCGGGCCCGGGGGCGTGGAGCCCCACCTAGACTGGACCTCGGCCGCTCGTCCACCACGCGGCCGCCGTACGACCCCGACCTGCTGCGCCCGAGGAGCCCCCGCATGTCCAACAATCACGGCAACACCCCCGCGGCCTGGACGGGCGTCTCCGTCTCGATGCTCGGCTTCGTGGTGGGCGGCATCGCGCTGATGCTCGACCCCATCAACCTGCCGCTGTTCTACGTCGGCCTGGCCCTGGCGGCCGGCGCGTTCCTCGTGTTCCTCGTGATGGCCAAGATGGGCCTGCACGAGGAGAAGCACTGACGTCCGTGTCCGTCCTCGACGACATCATCGTCGGCGTCCGCGACGACCTGGCGCGGCGTGAGTCGGCGCTCGGCCTGACCGAGCTGACCGCCCGGCTCGGTGACATCGAGCCCGCCCGCGACCCGATGCCGGCCTTCCGGGCCCCGGGTGCGAGCGTCATCTCCGAGGTCAAGCGACGCAGCCCCAGCAAGGGCGACCTGGCGGAGATCCCCGACCCGACGGTGCTCGCGGCGTCGTACGCCGCGGGGGGCGCGGCCGCGATCAGCGTGCTGACGGAGGAGCGTCGTTTCGGCGGGTCCCTGGCCGACCTCGTCGCCGTCCGGGCGGCCGTCGACACCCCGCTGCTGCGCAAGGACTTCGTGGTCGAGAGCTACCAGCTCGTCGAGGCCCGGGTGGCCGGCGCCGACCTGGTGCTCCTCATCGTCGCCGCCCTCGACGACGCCACCCTGCACCGCCTGCACGACGAGGCCCGCGCGCTGGGCCTGACGGTGCTCGTCGAGGTGCACGACGAGGCCGAGACGGAGCGGGCGGTGGCGCTCGGCGCCGAGCTCGTCGGCGTCAACGCCCGCAACCTCAAGACCCTCGCGGTCGACCCCGACGCGTTCTCCCGGCTCGCGCCGCTCGTGCCCGCCGACCGGGTGCTCGTCGCGGAGTCGGGCATCACCGGCGTCGGCGACGTCGAGCGGTACGTCGGCGAGGGCGCCCGCGCCGTGCTCGTCGGCGAGGCGCTCGTCAAGGACGGCGACCCCGAGGGCGCCGTCCGCGCGATGAGCGCGATCGGCACCACCCCCACCCCCTCCACCACCACGACCGGAGCCGCACGATGAACGGACGCTTCGACGCCGACGACCTGGGCTACTTCGGGGAGGGCGGCCAGTGGGGCGGCCGGTTCATGCCGGAGGCCCTCGTCGCCGCGCTGGACGAGCTGACCGTCGCGTGGCACGAGGCCACCGCCGACCCGTCCTTCATGGGCGAGTTCGAGGCGATCCTGCGCGACTACGCGAACCTCCCCAGCCCCCTCTACGAGGCCACCCGGCTCTCCGAGCAGGTGGGCTGCAAGATCCTGCTCAAGCGCGAGGACCTGAACCACACCGGCGCCCACAAGATCCGCAACGTGCTCGGCCAGGCGCTGCTGACCAAGCGCATGGGCAAGAAGCGCGTCATCGCCGAGACCGGCGCCGGCCAGCACGGCGTGGCCAGCGCGACGGCGGCCGCGTACTTCGGTCTCGACTGCACCGTCTACATGGGGGCGGTCGACACCCGGCGCCAGGCGCTCAACGTGGCGCGCATGCAGCTGCTGGGCGCGACCGTCGTGCCCGTCGAGTCCGGCAGCGCGACGCTCAAGGACGCCATCAACGAGGCCATGCGCGACTGGGTCGCCAGCGTCGACCACACGGCGTACCTCTTCGGCACCGCGGCGGGGCCCCACCCGTTCCCGAGCATGGTGCGCGACTTCTGCCGCGGCATCGGCGACGAGGCCCGCGCCCAGGTGCTCGAGCGCTACGGCCGGCTGCCGGACGCCATCACGGCCTGCGTCGGCGGTGGCTCCAACGCGATCGGGCTCTTCCAGGCGTTCCTGGAGGACGACGAGGTCGCCGTCCACGGGTTCGAGCCCGGCGGCGACGGGGTCGAGACCGGGCGCCATGCCGCGACGATCACGGCCGGCGAGGCCGGCGTGCTGCACGGCGCGCGCACCTACCTGCTGCAGGACGACGACGGCCAGACCGTCGAGTCGCACTCCATCTCGGCGGGCCTCGACTACCCGGGCGTGGGTCCCCAGCACGCCCACCTGGCCCACAGCGGACGGGCGACCTACACGCCCGTCACCGACGCGGCCGCGATGGACGCCATGGCCCTGCTGGCCCGCACCGAGGGCATCATCTGCGCGATCGAGTCGGCCCACGCCGTCGCCGGGTCGCTCGACCTGGCCCGCGAGCTCGCGGCCACGAAGGGTCCCGACGCCCTCGTGCTCGTGAACCTCTCGGGCCGCGGTGACAAGGACATGGGCACGGCCATCGAGTGGTTCGGTCTCGGCGACGCCGACCGTGGCACCCCGGAGGCGGTCGAGCAGGTCGCGGACCACGTCGAGGAGCGTCTCGAGGACGGTCCCGGCCTCCGCGACGGCCAGCTCGGCGCGTCGGCGGGAGCGGGCTCGTGACCGTCGCCCCCGCCTTCGCCCGGGCCCGCGAGGAGGGCCGCGCCGCGCTGGTCGGCTACCTGCCCGCCGGCTTCCCCGACGTCCCCGGTGCCGTCGACGCGCTCCGCGTCATGGTCGACGCCGGCTGCGACGTCATCGAGGTGGGGATGCCCTACAGCGACCCCGTCATGGACGGTCCGACGATCCAGGCAGCCGCCCAGCAGGCGCTCGAGAACGGGTGCCGCACGTCCGACGTGCTCCGCACCGTGGAGGCGGTCGCCGCCACGGGCGTGCCGACCGTCGTCATGACCTACTGGAACCCCGTGGAGCGGTACGGCGTGGAGCGCTTCGCCGCCGACCTCGCGAACGCCGGGGGAGCGGGCCTCATCACCCCCGACATCACGCCCGACTACGGCGCCGAGTGGATCGCCGCGGCCGACGCCCACGACCTCGACAAGATCTTCCTCGTCGCGCCCTCCTCGACCGACGAGCGCGTCGCGCTGACGACGCAGGCGTCGCGCGGGTTCGTCTACGCGACCGCCGTCATGGGCGTCACGGGCGCGCGCACGACCACCAGCGACCTCGCCGGTCCGCTCGTCGCCCGCGTCCGGGCGACGACCGACCTGCCGATCGGGGTCGGTCTCGGGGTCAGCAACGGCGACCAGGCGGCCGAGGTGGGTGCCTACGCCGACGGCGTGATCGTCGGCTCGGCCTTCGTCCGCGCTCTGCTCGACGCGGGCACCGACCGCGCCGCGGGGCTCGCCGCCCTGCGCACGCTCACCGCCGACCTCGCGGACGGCGTGCGGCGGGTGGCGGCCCCCCGTGGCTGACCGGACCCGCCCGGTGGCCCGCCACCGTCGGTCGCTCCGCGCGCTGGCGGTGACGCTCGCTGCGAGCGCCGTCCTGACCGCGTGCGGCGGCCGGGCCGAACCGCTGAACCCGATGGTGAACTCCGAGATCAGCTCGGACTCCATGTACGGCCAGGTGCTCGACGAGGAGCCCTACGTCGTCCCCGACGTCACGCTCACCAGCACCGAGCCGGGGGAGCCCGACTTCTCGCTCACGGAGAGCACCGACGCCGACCTCACGCTGGTGTTCTTCGGCTACACGAACTGTCCCGACATCTGCCAGATGGTGATGGCGAACGTGGCCAACGCGCTCACCCGGCTCGACGACGCCCAGCGTGACCGCGTCCAGGTGCTGTTCGTGACCACCGACCCGGCCCGCGACGACGTCGCGACGCTGCGCAGCTACCTGGAGCGGTTCGACCCCTCCTTCGTGGGGCTCACCGGCGACCTCGCCACGCTGCAGGAGGCCGCCGCCGGCTTCGCCGTCTACTTCGAGGACGGCCAGCGGCTGGCGAGCGGCGGGTACGACGTCACCCACAGCGACCAGGTGAACGGGATGGACGCCGACGACACGGTGCCGATCCTCTGGCTGCGCGACACCTCGCCGTACGAGCTGGCGACCGACCTCGACACCCTGC
The DNA here is from genome assembly GCF_000426525.1 of Nocardioides alkalitolerans DSM 16699. Lineage (GTDB taxonomy): Bacteria > Actinomycetota > Actinomycetes > Propionibacteriales > Nocardioidaceae > Nocardioides > Nocardioides alkalitolerans. The sequence continues at coordinate 117,966 of NZ_AUFN01000015.1, read as the reverse complement.
TCTCCCGCGACGCCTCCTGACCGTCCATGATGGGCGTCATGCTCACGGCCCTCCTCGGCTCCGCCGCCCTGATCCCGTTGTCGATCCCGAGCCCCTCGGAGGGTGTCTGGAACATCGGCCCGCTGCCGATCCGGGGCTACGCGCTCTGCATCATCGCCGGCGTCATCCTCGCCGTCTGGATCGGTGAGCGCCGCTGGGTGGCGCGCGGCGGCACGTACGGCGACGTCCAGGACATCGCGATCTGGGCGGTCCCGTTCGGCCTCGTCGGTGCCCGCGCCTACCACGTGGCGACCGACTGGGAGCTCTACTTCGGTGAGGGCCGACGACCGATCGAGGCGCTCTACCTGTGGAACGGCGGCCTCGGCATCTGGGGCGCGATCGCGCTCGGCGCGGTCGGCGCGTGGATCGGCGCCCGCCGCAAGGGCGTGAAGTTCCTCCCGCTGGCCGACGCCCTCGCCCCGGGCATCCTCGTCGCGCAGGCGGCGGGCCGCTGGGGCAACTGGTTCAACCAGGAGCTCTTCGGCAAGCCCACCGACCAGCCCTGGGGCCTCGAGATCGACCCCGAGTTCCGCCCCGCCGGCTACGTGGAGTTCTCGACCTTCCACCCGACGTTCCTCTACGAGTGCCTCTGGAACCTCGCGGCGTTCGCGATCATCATCGCCCTCGACCGGCGCTTCCGGCTGGGCCACGGTCGCGTGCTGGCGCTCTACGTCGCCTTCTACACCGCGGGCCGCGGCTGGAACGAGATGCTGCGCATCGACGACGTGCAGCTCAACGACGTGCTCGGCCTGCGCTTCAACGTGTGGACCTCGATCCTGCTGTTCGCGGCCGCGGCGGTCTACCTCGTCGTCACCCGCGGCCGGGGCCGCGAGGAGCAGGTGTACGTCGACGGCGCGCCGGCCCTGCTGGCCCGCGCCGAGGCCGAGAAGGACGCGGAGGCCGCCGACGCGAGCACCGACGAGACCCCGGCGGGGACCGCCCGCGGGACCGACGAGGGCGGGAAGAAGTCCGGCGCCGCGGCCGTCACGGCGGACGACGGGGCGGGCGTCGTGGACGTCGACGAGAAGGTCGACCGCGAGCGCGACTGAGCGTCGCCAGCAGGCCAGGATCGCCGACCTGTTCACGTGGACGCAATGGTCGGCGTCCGAGTTTTCCCAGTGGTAACCTCAGCGCCTGCAGGGCCAACGTCGTCCCTTCCCGATGGGCCGTCGGTCACGCAGACTCGCGAGGGAGCGATCCCCGCGACTCGTGCGGCCGCCGCGACCACCACAGCTCCATCACCCGTCCGGCTCACCGCGCGTGTGCCGGGCCCCGACGACGGGAGACGCATCCGTGCCCTCTTCGCACGCGATCCCCGAGGCCCAAGGGCTTTACGACCCCCGGTTCGAGCACGACGCGTGTGGCGTCGCCTTCGTGGCCACGATGTCCGGCGTTGCCAGCCACGACATCGTCGCGAAGGCGCTCCAGGCGCTGCGCAACCTCGACCACCGCGGCGCTGCCGGCGCCGAGCCGAACTCCGGCGACGGTGCCGGCATCCTGCTCCAGGTGCCCGACGCGTTCCTCCGGGCGGTGGCCGGCTTCGACCTGCCGGCCGCCGGTGCGTACGCCGTGGGCACGGGCTTCCTGCCCGGCGACGACGAGCACGTCGCCAAGACGCGCACGAAGATCGAGGAGGTCGCCGTCGAGGAGGGCCTCACGGTCCTCGGGTGGCGCGACGTCCCGATCGTCCCGGAGATCCTCGGCTCGATGGCGCTCGGCGTCATGCCGACCTTCAGCCAGCTCTTCGTCGCCCCGACCGCCGACGCGGTCGCCGGCCTCGACCTCGAGCGCCTGGCCTTCGTGCTGCGCAAGCGCGCCGAGCGCGAGACGGACGCCTACTTCCCGTCGCTGTCGTCCCGCACGCTCGTCTACAAGGGAATGCTGACGACCGACCAGCTCGACCACTTCTTCCCCGACCTCGTCGACGAGCGCATGGCCTCGGCGATCGGCGTCGTGCACTCGCGGTTCTCGACGAACACGTTCCCGAGCTGGCCCCTGGCCCACCCGTTCCGCTTCATCGCGCACAACGGCGAGATCAACACGGTCATGGGCAACCGCAACTGGATGCGTGCCCGCGAGGCCCTGCTCGCCTCCGACGCGATCAGCGGCGACCTCGACCGGATCTTCCCGATCTGCACGCCCGGCGCCTCGGACTCGGCGTCCTTCGACGAGGTGCTCGAGCTGCTGCACCTCGGTGGCCGCTCGCTGCCGCACTCCGTGCTGATGATGATCCCGGAGGCCTGGGAGAACCACGGCGAGATGGACGACGCCCGCCGCGCGTTCTACGAGTTCCACTCCACGATGATGGAGCCCTGGGACGGCCCCGCCTGCGTCGTCTTCACCGACGGCACCCAGATCGGCGCCACGCTCGACCGCAACGGTCTGCGTCCCTCGCGCTTCTGGGTCACCGACGACGGTCTCGTCGTGCTGGCCTCCGAGGTCGGCGTGCTCGACATCGACCCGGCCACGATCGTGCGCAAGGGCCGTCTGCAGCCCGGCAAGATGTTCCTCGTCGACACCGCGGAGCACCGCATCGTCGAGGACGAGGAGATCAAGTCCGCCCTCGCCGCGGAGCACCCGTACGGCGAGTGGCTCGACGGCGGCCTGCTGCACCTCGCGGACGTGCCGGAGCGCGAGCACATCGTGCACACCCACGCCTCGGTCACCCGCCGCCAGCAGATCTTCGGCTACACCGAGGAGGAGCTGCGCGTCCTCCTGACGCCCATGGCCAACACGGGCGCCGAGCCGATCGGCTCGATGGGCACCGACACGCCCATCGCCGCGCTGAGCGACAAGCCGCGGATGCTGTTCGACTACTTCTCGCAGCTGTTCGCGCAGGTCACGAACCCGCCGCTCGACGCGATCCGCGAGGAGCTGGTCACGTCGCTCAACGGGTCGATCGGCCCGGAGGGCAACCTGCTCTCGCCCGGCCCCGACTCGTGCCGCCAGGTCGTGCTGCCCTTCCCGGTCGTCGACAACGACGAGCTGGCGAAGATCCGCCACATCAACCGTGACGGCGACATGCCGGGCTTCGGCGTGCACGTCGCGCGCGGCCTGTACGACGTCGAGGGCGGCGGCGACGCCATGGCGGCGCGCATCGACGAGATCTGCGCCGAGGTCAGCGCGTCCATCGCCGAGGGTGCCCGCATCATCGTGCTCTCGGACCGCCACTCCACGCGCGAGCTCGCCCCCATCCCGTCGCTGCTGCTGACGGGTGCGGTGCACCACCACCTCGTGCGCGAGAAGACCCGCACCCAGGTCGGCCTCCTCGTCGAGGCCGGCGACGTCCGCGAGGTCCACCACGTGGCCCTCCTCGTCGGGTACGGCGCCGCGGCGGTCAACCCCTACCTGGCGATGGAGTCCGTCGAGGACCTCGCCCGCGCGGGCTACTACGTCAAGGCCGAGCCCGAGCAGGCCGTCAAGAACCTGGTGAAGTCGCTGGGCAAGGGCGTCCTCAAGGTCATGAGCAAGATCGGTGTGTCGACGGTCGCGTCGTACACGGGTGCGCAGATCTTCGAGGCCGTCGGCCTCTCGCAGGCCGTCGTCGACCGCTACTTCACGGGCACGACGTCGAAGCTCGGCGGCATCGAGATCGACACCATCGCGGAGGAGGTCGCGCGGCGCCACGCCACGGCGTACCCGCGGGCCGGCATCGCCCCGTCGCACCGCGAGCTCTCCATCGGCGGCGAGTACCAGTGGCGTCGCGAGGGCGAGCCGCACCTCTTCGACCCCGAGACCGTCTTCCGCCTCCAGCACGCCACACGCGCCGGTCGCTACGACGTCTTCAAGCAGTACACGAGCCGCGTCGACGAGCAGTCCGAGCGCCTCATGACGCTGCGCGGGCTCTTCCGGTTCAAGGACGGCGAGGCCACCGGCCGCCAGCCGATCCCGGTCGACGAGGTCGAGCCGGTCTCGGAGATCGTCAAGCGGTTCTCCACCGGCGCCATGTCCTACGGGTCCATCTCGCAGGAGGCGCACGAGACCCTCGCGATCGCCATGAACCGGCTGGGCGGCAAGTCCAACACCGGTGAGGGCGGCGAGGACGCCGAGCGGCTCCACGACCCCGAGCGCCGCAGCTCGATCAAGCAGGTGGCCTCCGGCCGCTTCGGCGTCACGAGCGAGTACCTGACGAACGCCGACGACATCCAGATCAAGATGGCGCAAGGCGCGAAGCCCGGCGAGGGCGGTCAGCTGCCCGGCCACAAGGTCTACCCGTGGGTGGCCAAGACCCGGCACTCGACGCCGGGCGTGGGCCTCATCTCGCCGCCGCCGCACCACGACATCTACTCGATCGAGGACCTGGCGCAGCTGATCCACGACCTCAAGAACGCCAACCCGAGCGCCCGCATCCACGTGAAGCTGGTCTCCGAGGTCGGCGTCGGCACGGTCGCGACGGGCGTCTCCAAGGCGCACGCCGACGTCGTGCTGATCTCCGGCCACGACGGCGGCACGGGCGCGTCGCCGCTGACGTCGCTCAAGCACGCCGGCGGTCCGTGGGAGCTCGGGCTCGCCGAGGCGCAGCAGACGCTGCTGCTCAACGGCCTGCGCGACCGCATCGTCGTCCAGACCGACGGTCAGCTGAAGACCGGCCGCGACGTCGTCATCGCCGCCCTCCTGGGCGCCGAGGAGTTCGGCTTCGCGACCGCGCCGCTCGTCGTCTCGGGCTGCATCATGATGCGGGTCTGCCACCTCGACACCTGCCCCGTGGGCGTCGCGACGCAGAACCCGGTCCTGCGCGAGCGCTTCAGCGGCAAGGCGGAGTACGTCGTCAACTACTTCACCTACATCGCCGAGGAGGTGCGGGAGTACCTGGCGCAGCTGGGCTTCCGCAGCATCGAGGAGGCCGTGGGCCAGGTCGGCACGCTCGACGTCGAGCGTGCGGTCGGCCACTGGAAGGCGGCGGGCCTCGACCTGACGCCGATCCTCCACGTGCCCGACACGTCGGCCTTCCCCGACCAGGCGCTGCGCTGCGTCGGCACCCAGGACCACGGCCTCGACAAGGCGCTCGACAACGAGCTCATCGAGATCGCGCGCCCGGCGCTCGAGAACGGCGAGCCCGTGCGGGCCCAGGTCAAGATCCGCAACGTGAACCGCACGGTCGGCACGATGCTCGGCCACGAGGTGACGAAGCGCTACCGCGGCGAGGGCCTGCCCGAGGGCACGATCGACATCACGTTCACGGGCTCCGCGGGCCAGTCCTTCGGCGCGTTCCTGCCGAAGGGCGTCACGCTGCGGCTCGAGGGCGACGGCAACGACTACGTCGGCAAGGGCCTCTCGGGCGGCCGGGTCGTCATCCGCCCGGACCGCGCGGCGACGTTCCGCTCCGACGAGCAGATCATCGCGGGCAACACGATCGCGTACGGCGCGACCTCCGGCACCGTCCACATCCGTGGCGGCGTGGGGGAGCGGTGCTGCGTGCGCAACTCCGGTGCGGTCGTGGTGACCGAGGGCGTGGGCGACCACGCCTGCGAGTACATGACCGGCGGTCGGGTGATCGTGCTCGGCAAGACGGGCCGCAACTTCGCGGCGGGCATGTCGGGCGGCATCGCCTGGGTGCTCGACCTGAAGCCGTGGCGCGTCAACGCCGAGCTCGTCGACCTCCGCCCCGTCGAGGGCGACGCCGTCGAGGAGCTGCACGACCACGTGCGGGCCTTCTTCGAGGAGACCGGGTCCGAGGTCGCCGAGCAGCTGCTCGCCGACTGGCCGGCCTCGGTGGCCCGCTTCACCGAGGTCATGCCTCGCGACTACAAGCGGGTGCTGGACGCCCGCGCCCAGGCGGCGGCCGACGGTCTCGACCAGGAGCAGACGGACGCCCGGATCATGGAGGTGCTGCATGGCTGACCCGAAGGGCTTCCTCAAGGAGAGCCGCCAGGTCGCGTCCCGACGCCCCGTCGAGGAGCGCGTGAACGACTGGAACGAGGTCTACCCGAACGGGATCGGCCGCGCGCTGCTCCCGATCATCACGCCCCAGGCCGGGCGCTGCATGGACTGCGGCATCCCGTTCTGCCACCAGGGCTGCCCGCTCGGCAACATCATCCCCGAGTGGAACGACCTGGTCTGGCGCGACGACTGGGAGGCGGCGATCGAGCGGCTCCACGCGACCAACAACTTCCCGGAGTTCACGGGCCGGCTCTGCCCGGCGCCGTGCGAGACGGCCTGCGTCCTGGGCATCAACCAGGACCCGGTGACCATCAAGAACGTCGAGGTCTCGATCATCGACCGCGCCTGGGAGTCCGGCTTCGTGAAGCCGCAGCCCCCGGAGTGGCTCTCGGGCAAGACCGTCGCCGTCATCGGCTCCGGCCCGGCGGGCCTCGCCGCGGCCCAGCAGCTGACGCGCGCCGGCCACACGGTCGCCGTGTACGAGCGCTCCGACCGCATCGGCGGCCTGCTGCGCTACGGCATCCCCGAGTTCAAGATGGAGAAGCAGCACGTCGACCGCCGCCTCGACCAGATGCGGCGCGAGGGCACGGTGTTCCGCACGGGCGTGAACGTCGGCACCGACATCACGGGCGACCAGCTGCGGGCGCGGTACGACGCCGTGGTCATCGCCACCGGGTCGACCATCCCGCGCGACCTGGCGGCCACCGGGCGCGAGCTCGGCGGCATCCACCAGGCGATGGACTTCCTTCCGCAGGCCAACCGCGTCGCGGTGGGCGAGAGCGTGGAGGGCCAGATCCGGGCGGACGGCAAGAACGTCGTCATCATCGGTGGCGGCGACACGGGGGCCGACTGCCTCGGTACGTCGATCCGCCAGGGCGCCGCGTCCATCACGCAGCTCGAGATCATGCCGCAGCCCGGCGAGGCGCGTCCCGCGGCGCAGCCCTGGCCGACGTACCCCATGCTGTTCCGCGTCTCCTCGGCCCACGAGGAGGGCGGCGACCGCGTGTACGGCGTCTCCACCAAGGAGTTCCTGGGCGACGAGGACGGCAACGTCCGTGCGCTGCGCCTGGTGGACGTGACGTTCGAGGGTGGCAAGGTCGTCGAGGTCGAGGGCACCGAGCGCGACCTCCCGGCCGAGCTCGTGCTCTTCGCGATGGGCTTCACGGGCCCGGAGACCGACTCGGTCGTCCACCAGCTCGAGCTCGAGCTGGACGAGCGCAACAACGTCAAGCGCGACGAGACCTACCGCACCTCGCAGGAGGGCGTGTTCGCCGCCGGCGACGCCGGTCGCGGGCAGTCGCTCATCGTGTGGGCGATCGCCGAGGGCCGGGCGGCCGCAGCCGCGGTGGACGAGTACCTCACGGGCTCGACCACGCTGCCCGTGCCGATCAAGTCGACCGAGCGCCCGCTCGTCGTCTGAGTCCCACCGCTGACAGGCAGCACCGGTAGCACCCGGCAGCACCGTCGTACCGACCGGCGCGTCCCCACCTGGGGGCGCGCCGGTCGTGCGTGCAGGGCTGCCCGGTGACCGTTGAGGAAATCTTTTGGAACGTTCCAGTCCCGCTTCACCTCGGTGGGTGAGGACCCCGTAGTCTCGTCCCGTGCGCAGAGCCAAGATCGTTTGTACGTTGGGGCCGGCAACGGCCAGTGCCCGCCGGATCCAGGAGCTGGTCTACGCCGGCATGGACGTCGCCCGGCTCAACATGAGCCACGGCAGCCACGAGGACCACGAGACCGCCTACCAGCACGTGCGGCAGGCGTCCGACGCCAGCGGCCACGGCGTCGGCATCCTCGCGGACCTGCAGGGGCCCAAGATCCGGCTCGAGACCTTCGCCGACGGGCCGGTGCTGCTGCGCCGGGGTCAGCGGTGGACGATCACGACCCGCGACGTGGAGGGTGACGCGTCGATCTGCGGCACCACCTACAAGGGCCTTCCCGGTGACGTCGGGGTGGGCGACGCCCTCCTCATCGACGACGGCAAGGTGCGCCTGCGCGTCGTCGACGTCACCGACACCGACGTCGAGACCGAGGTCCTCATCGGGGGCAAGGTCTCCAACCACAAGGGCATCAACCTGCCGGGCGTCGCCGTGTCGGTGCCCGCGCTGTCGGAGAAGGACATCGCCGACCTGCGCTGGGCGCTGCGGATCGGCGTCGACTTCATCGCGCTGAGCTTCGTGCGCTCCGCCGCCGACGCCGCGGACGTGCGCGCGATCATGGCGGAGGAGGGGCGCACCGTCCCGATCATCGCGAAGATCGAGAAGCCCCAGGCCATCGAGAACCTCGAGGAGATCATCGACGCGTTCGACGCGTTCATGGTGGCCCGCGGCGACCTCGGCGTGGAGTGCCCGCTGGAGGACGTCCCGTTCCACCAGAAGCGCATCATCGAGCTCGCGCGCCGCTTCGCGAAGCCGGTGATCGTGGCGACCCAGATGCTCGAGTCGATGATCGGCAACCCCGCCCCGACCCGCGCCGAGGCCTCCGACGTCGCCAACGCGGTGCTCGACGGTGCCGACGCGGTCATGCTGTCGGGCGAGACGAGCGTGGGGGAGTACGCCGTCACCGCCGTCGAGACGATGGCCCGCATCATCGAGGCCACCGACCGGCACGCCGCGGCCAGCATCCGCAGCATCGACTGGGACCCCCACACCAAGGGCGGCATCATCGCCCTCGCGGCGGCCCAGGTCGCCGAGCGGGTGGGCGCCAAGTACCTGGTCGCGTTCACCCAGAGCGGCGACTCCGCGCGCCGGCTCTCGCGCTACCGCGGCCCCATCCCCATCCTCGCGTTCACGCCCCTGGCCTCGACCCGGTCGCAGCTCGCGGTGACGTGGGGCGTCGAGACCTTCAAGACCGCCCAGGTCGAGCACACCGACGAGATGGTGCGCCAGGTCGACGAGGCGCTGCTCTACCTCGAGCGCGTGTCCGAGGGCGACCTCGTCGTCATCATCGCCGGCGCCCCTCCGGGCATCCCGGGCTCGACCAACGCGCTGCGCGTGCACAAGATGGGTGACGCCATCAAGGAGGTCGCGCCGGCCTACCGCCGCGACTGAGCACGCCCGACGCACGACCTCACCGCCCGCCTCGGCGGCTCCGACCCTCGGGTCGCGGGCCCGCGGAGGCGGGCGGTGGTGCGTGCGGAGCCGTCGGTCGCGGTGCCGCGCGCCGTACGGCGGGGTGCCCCGGGTGGGATTCGAACCCACACTGGATGGTGTTTGAGACCACTCTCTCTGCCGTTGGAGTACCGGGGCCCGGCCGCCGGACACCGTACCGGATCGCGGGCATCACACCGGGCGCGGCAGCCGGGGGCCGCTGCGGGCGATAGCCTCGTCCCGTGACCGAACCAGCCCAGGGTGCCCGCCGTCGCGTCGTCATCGCCGAGGACGAGGCGCTGATCCGGATGGACCTCGCCGAGATGCTCGACGACGAGGGCTTCGAGGTCGTCGGCCAGGCCGGCGACGGCCAGCGGGCGGTCGAGCTCGCGGAGGAGCTGCGACCCGACCTGGTGATCCTCGACGTGAAGATGCCCGTGCTCGACGGGATCGCCGCGGCCGAGCGCATCGCGGCCCAGCGCATCGCCCCCGTCGTGATCCTCACCGCCTTCTCCCAGCGCGAGCTCGTCGAGCGCGCCCGCGACGCCGGCGCGATGGCCTACCTCGTCAAGCCGTTCTCGGCGACCGACCTCGTGCCCGCGATCGAGATGGCGGTGAGCCGGTTCGCGGAGCTGTCGGCGGTCGAGCGCGAGGTCGCCGACCTCACCGAGCGTCTCGAGACCCGCAAGCTCGTCGACCGGGCCAAGGGCGTGCTGCAGCAGGACCTCGGCCTGACCGAGCCCGAGGCGTTCCGCTGGATCCAGAAGACGGCGATGGACCTGCGGCTCTCGATGCGCCAGGTCGCCGAGGGCGTCATCACCCACGGTCCGGGCGTCGGGACCGACGCGTCCTGAGTCCCGCTTGACCCCTCCTTGACCCGCGCTTGAGCCCCGGCTCGGCGCGGGTCTCGTCGTACGCCGGAGAGGCCGTCGTGGCAGGTCACCTTTTGGTGTCGCTTCGCACTGACCCACGCGAATAACCCATCGATCGGCAAGGTCGGACCTATGCTTCCGGTTGCCCTGACCCGAGGGCATGATCGGAGGACGATTGTGAAGTCGCGAGCAACGGAGCCGCCGGAGGTGCGGACGACGAGAGCGACACAGCTCTCCCGTCTGGTCCTGGTGCTCCCGTTCGTCGCGTTCCTGATGGCGCTCGGTACACCGAGCGCCGGAGCGAACACGCTGACGTTGTGCCAGCCGACCGCTGGTGAGCTGAGCTGCGTGAACGGCACCGTCGGATCGCGCGCGGAGCCCGTGGGCGACGCCGACGTGACCCTGACGCGGCCGGACGGCACCGAGGAGACCGTGACGACCGGGGACAACGGTCGCTTCAGCTTCGAGGCCCCCGTGGTCGGGGAGTACCTGCTGAGCCTCGACGGCCTGCCCGAGGGCCTCGAGCAGATCCCGCCGGAGGCGCAGTTCGCCGGCCCCGACGGCACCGTCATGGTGAACGTCGACGCCCTCGGCCGCCAGTACGTGCCCGCCCTGACGGTGCGCTCGGTCGACTACGACTCCAGCGGCACGAGCAAGACCGACCAGCTGCTGCAGGCCGGCGTCAACGGCCTGCGCCTCGGTCTGCTGCTCGCCCTGGCGTCGCTCGGCCTGTCGCTGATCTACGGCACGACCGGCCTCTCCAACTTCGCCCACGCCGAGCTCGTGACCCTGGGCGGCATGGTCGCCTACGGTCTCGTCAACCTCGGCGGGCTCAACCTCTGGCTCGGCATCGTGCTGACGACCGTGATCTGCGGACTCGTGGGCTACACGCAGGACAGGGTGCTCTGGCAACCGCTACGACGGCGGGGCCTGGGCCTGACCCAGATGATGATCGTGACGATCGGCCTCGCGCTCGCCGCGCAGTACGCGTTCCAGTACTTCGTCGGCGCCAGCACGCAGAAGGTCGTGGTGCGCACGTTCGACAGCTTCACGGTCGGTCCGGTGCGCCTGTCCTACATGGACGTCATCGCCATGCTGATCGCGCTGGTGCTCATCATCGGCGTCGGCCTGGTGCTGGTGAAGACCCGCATCGGCCAGGCCACGCGCGCCGTCTCCGACAACCCGGCCCTCGCCTCGGCGTCGGGCATCGACGTCGACAAGATCATCCGCATCGTGTGGACCTCCGCGGGTGCGCTCGCCGGTCTCGCGGGCGTGCTCTACGCGCTGACCATCAGCAACGGCATCCGCTGGGACACGGGCATGCAGATCCTGCTGCTCCTGTTCGCGGCCGTGACGCTCGGCGGTCTCGGGACCGCCTTCGGCGCCATGCTCGGCTCGCTCATCATCGGCGTGGTCGTCGAGCTGTCGGGCCCGCTCGGCGCCCCCGGCGACCTCAAGTACGCCGTCGCCCTGCTGATCCTGATCGTCCTGCTCCTGTTCCGGCCGCAAGGCCTGCTCGGGCGCCCGGAGCGGATCGGCTGAGAGGACAACCACCATGGACACCATCATCGGAATCCTCGAGGCGATGCTCCGCACGGCGGTCAACCCGGCCACGGCCGGCGTCGTCATCGCCGTCATCGGACTCAACATCCACTTCGGTTTCACCGGCCTCCTCAACATGGGCCAGGCCGGCTTCATGCTCCTCGGCGCCTACGGGTTCGCCATCTCCCTCGACCAGGGACTGCCGTTCCCGGTCGCGATCCTCGTCGGCCTGCTGGCCGCCGTGCTGTTCGCGGTCCTGCTCGGAGCACCGACACTCAAGCTGCGGGGCGACTACCTCGCGATCGTCACCATCTCGGCGGCGGAGATCATCCGGTACGTCGGACGCCTCTCGAACCTGAGCGAGTACACGGGCGGCTCGCAGGGCCTGCGCGGTGCGCGCTACCAGGAGCCGTTCATCAACCTCTCGTTCCTCTCCGAGGACGGGCGGTGGACCCTGCCGCCGGAGGGCCTCTACAGCTGGCTGCCGTCGTCGATGTGGGCGGGGGAGACGGGAGGCCGGATCCTCGGTCTCGTCGTGCTCGTCGCGGCCGTCGCCGGCGCCATCTTCCTGATCAAGGGCCAGCGCAACCGCCAGAAGGAGCTCAAGCCCGGCAGCGACCTGCCGTTCGCCCAGCGCCTGCGCACGGGCCTCGCGGTCTCGGGCCTCATCTTCGTCGCCGTCATCGCGGTCTTCTACATCCTGCCGCTGACGCTCGACCAGACGAAGAGCAACGGCTGGTGGGTGCGGCTCGTCGCCTGGTCGATGGTGGGCATCTCGCTCCTCGTCGCCATGCTGCTGGTCCGCAGCCCCTGGGGCCGCCTGCTGCGCGGCATCCGTGAGGACGAGGACGCCGTGCGCTCGCTCGGCAAGAACGTGTTCGCCCTCAAGATGCAGGCGCTCATCATCGGTGGCGCGTTCGCCGCGATCGGCGGCATGGTCTACGTGCTGCCGAGCACGGTGCAGCCCGACAACATGGGCCGCTCGATGACGTTCTTCATCTACACGGCGCTCCTGCTGGGCGGCGCGGCCACGATCCTCGGCCCGCTGCTCGGGACGCTGATCTTCTACCCGGGCCGCATCCTCATCCGAGAGGTGGCCGACGCCTACATCCCCGACAGCATCATGTCGAGCTCGCAGACCGACCAGTTCTCGTTCATCGTGGTCGGCGTCGTGCTGATGCTCCTCGTGATATTCCGGCCACAAGGGATCCTCGGGAACAAGAGGGAGCTGAGATTCAATGTCTGAGGCCACGACCACGAAGCCGGGCGGCCTGGCCGACCCGGCGGCGCGCAAGGCCCTCATGGCCGGAGTGTCGTCGGAGCCCGGCTCGGCGAAGCCCGACCCGATCCTCAAGGTCGACACGATCGTCCGCTCCTTCGGCGGCATGACCGCGGTCAACGTCGACCACCTCGAGGTCCAGCGCGGCATCATCACGTCGCTGATCGGGCCGAACGGTGCCGGCAAGACGACCTTCTTCAACCTCATCACCGGCTTCGACAAGCCGTCGTCCGCCGGCAAGGGCGGCGCGGCGTGGTCGTTCGACGGGCGCCGCCTCAACAAGACGTCCGCGGCCAGCGTGGCGCGGGCCGGCATGGTGCGCACCTTCCAGCTGACCAAGGCCCTGAGCCGCATGACGGTCATGGACAACATGCTGCTCGGCTCCCAGGACCAGCGCGGCGAGAACCTGCTGATCGCGCCGTTCCGTCCGCTGTGGGCCGCCAAGGAGCGGGAGATCATCGCGAAGGCGGAGTCGCTGCTGGAGCGCTTCAAGCTGCTCGAGAAGCGCAACGACTACGCGGGCAGCCTCTCCGGCGGTCAGCGCAAGCTGCTCGAGATGGCCCGGGCCCTGATGAGCGACCCGAAGATGATCATGCTCGACGAGCCGATGGCCGGCGTGAACCCCGCGCTGACCCAGTCGCTGCTCGGCCACATCCAGTCGCTGCGCGACGAGGGCACCACCGTGCTCTTCGTCGAGCACGACATGCACGTCGTCCGCCACATCTCCGACTGGGTCGTGGTGATGGCGGAGGGCAGCGTGGTGGCCGAGGGCCCGGCCGACACCGTGATGTCGAACCCGGCCGTCGTCGACGCCTACCTCGGCGCGCACCACGACACCGACCTCGGTGACGACGCGCTCCTCAACGAGGAGGTCGCCGACCAGCTCGCCGAGGAGGTCGCCGCCGAGGAGGCCGACCGAGAGCAGACCGAGTCCGCGAAGAAGGAGGGCACGTCGTGAGCACCGCAGTCCAGCCCGTCATCGAGGTCAAGGACGTCGTCGCCGGCTACCTGCCCGGGGTCAACATCCTCAACGGGTGCAGCCTCGTCGCGAACCCCGGCGAGATGATCGGCATCATCGGCCCGAACGGCGCCGGCAAGTCGACGCTGCTCAAGGCGATGTTCGGCCTCGTCAAGGTCCACTCCGGCACGGTCGTGCTCGGCGACAAGGACATCACGAACGCCCGCGCCGACAAGCTCGTGCAGATGGGCGTCGGCTTCGTCCCGCAGACGAACAACGTGTTCCCCTCGCTCAGCATCGAGGAGAACCTGCGGATGGGGCTCTTCCTGCGGCCGAAGAAGCTGCAGGAGCGCCTCGGCGCGATGTGGGACCTCTTCCCGGTCCTGCACGAGCGCAAGGACCGCAGCGCCGGCGCGCTGTCGGGTGGTGAGCGCCAGTCGCTCGCCATGGCCCGGGCGCTCATGATGGAGCCGTCGGTCCTGCTGCTCGACGAGCCGTCCGCCGGTCTGTCGCCGGTGCGCCAGGACGAGACCTTCCTGCGCACCCGCCGCATCAACAAGACCGGTGTCTGCGTGGTGATGGTGGAGCAGAACGCCCGCCGCTGCCTGCAGATCTGCGACCGCGGCTACGTGCTCGACCAGGGGCGCGACGCCTACACGGGCACGGGCCGCGAGCTGGCCAACGACCCGAAGGTGATCGAGCTGTACCTCGGCACGCTCGCCGAGGACGTCGACTCGCAGCGGTCGGACCTCCAGAAGCACTGACGCACCACCGACGGAGCACCTCCGTCGTAGGACGGCCCCGGGACCAGCTGGTCCCGGGGCCGTTCTGCGTCCCGGGGCCGAGGGGGCGTCGTACGGGACCCGGGTGCGGACGTCATCCGGGTGGTGGCCCCGGGGGCTCGGTGCGGATGACGTCCGGCTTTCGGCGTTCTCCGGGGTACGGCGATCGCGGCGGCGAGGGCGGTGGGCGGGCCGTCGTACGACGTCGTCCACGGGGTGGTGCCTCTGCCGGGTCGGGTAGTCCGTGACGTTCTGCCGCTCGACACGCCGGGGGAGCCCGGCAGGTCGTCACGGACTACCCGGCCCCGGGGGCGGACGTCATGCGGGTGGTGGCCCCGGGGGCTCGGTGCGGATGACGTCCGCTGTTCTCCGGGGTACGGCGATCGCGGCGGCGCAGGGCGGTGGGCGGGCCGTCGTACGACGTCGTCCATGAGGTGGTGGTGCCTCTGCCGCGTCGGGTGGTCCGTGACGTTCTGCCGCTCGACACGCCGTGGGAGCCCGGCAGGTCGTCACGGACTACCCGACCCCGGGGGCGGACGTCATGCGGATGGTGGCCCCGGGGGTTCGGTGCGGATGACCTCCGGTGTCTGCCGGGGGTACGGCGATCGCGGCGGTGCAGGGCGGTGGGCGGACGTCATCCGGATGGTGGCCCCGGGGGCTCGGTGCGGATGACCTCCGGTGGTGCCACGACCTTGGGTCACCGCCCCGACCGGGTCGAGTAGTCCCTGACGTAGTGGTCGTCCGGCGGGCGAGCCGGCGACCACTACGTCAGGGACTACCGCACCCCCGGCCGTGCTCCCGGGCACGCGGAGGCCCCCGGGCACGCGGAGGCCCCCGGGCATGCGAAAGGCCCCGGACCAGGAGGTCCGGGGCCTTCGCGGTGGAGCAGGTGGATCAGGTGGAGCAGGTGTGGATGGTCACTCCGCGAGCGCGCCCTCGACGGTGCTCTGGAAGACGTTCACGTTGTTCTCGTCGAAGCTGTAGATCCCGATGAACGCCGACGTCGGGTCGCCGTCCTCGTTCAGAGGACCGATGCCCGACGGGCCGGTGTAGGAGATCTCCGAGCCGCCGTCGAGGAGCTCGACGCAGTCGGCGTAGGTGGTGCACTCCTCACCGTCGGTGCCACCCGAGACGGCGACGAGGTTGTCGCGGATCGTCTGCGGGTCGGTGGAGCCGCCCTTCACCGCGGCGAGCGCGGCGAGGATGGTGGCGTCGTAGGACTCAGCCGTGTACGAGTAGTCGCTCAGCGGACCGTCGCCGCCGACCTCGGCCCAGCCGGACGCGCGGGCCTTGAACTCCTCCGAGGCGTCGGCGCCGGGGATGGTGCCCTGGGCACCCTCCATGACACCGGGCTCGAAGTCCTCCTCGTACGACGCGGTGTTGCCGTCGGTGTAGTAGGTCTTCGACATGTCGAAGCCCGTCGCGTCGAGCGCCGGGACGATGGCCTTGGTCTCGTCGAACGCGAGGACGACGATGGCGTCCGGGTTCGAGTCGACGGCGGCCTGGACCGTGGTGCCGAGCTGGGTCTCACCGGGGGGGAACTCGTCGCCGTCGCCCGTGCAGCCGTAGGTGCACTCGCCGCCGCTGGCCTCGATCGTCTCCTGGACGACGTCACGCAGACCGGTGCCGTAGGTGTCCGAGAAGGTGATGAAGGCGACGCGGGAGTAGCCGTCCGACGCGATCAGGTTGCCGAGCGCGTTGCCCTGGATCGTGTCCGGGGGAGCGGTGCGGAAGTAGAACGGCGAGACGCCGCTGAGGCTGACCGCCGTGTTGGCGGGGGAGATCTGCACGACGCCGGCGTCGGTGAACGTCTGGACGACGCCCTCCGTGACGCTGGACGAGGCGGCACCGACGACGACCGAGACGTCGGACGAGACCAGGTTGCCGGCGGAGGCCTGGGCGATCGAGAGGTCGGTGGCGTCACCGGAGTCCTCGATCTGGTGGCATGCGTCGGCTCCGCCGACGCCGCCCGCGGCGTTGATGTCGTTGACGGCGAGGCCGACGCCCGCGATCTCCGGCGGGCCGAGGAAGGCCAGGTTGCCGGTGATCGGCAGGATGCCGCCGGCCTTGAAGGTGTCGGCGCTGGTGGTGCCACCCTCGCAGACGTCGTTCGTGAAGTCCTCGGACGTCTCCGCCGCGGTGCTGGAGGAGCCGTCGGACGACGAGGACTCGTCGTCGGCCTCGTCGCCGCCGCCACAGGCGCTGAGCGCGAGCACGCCGGCCGTCGCGATCGCGGCCAGACGGAAGGTGGTGGACCTGCTCTTCATCAATCCTCCGTTGAATCTCGGGATCGCCGCGGCGGGAGCCGGCGGCGTCTGGTGGGAAACTAGTCGCCTGGCACCGCCTGCGGGGCCGACTCGGGAAGACACGGTGATTTGTGGCCGTTTCGTGACCATCCGGCGCCGTGAGGGCGACGAACGCGCGCCTGCGCGGGTGAGTCCTTGTGGTGCGCTTGTGCCGCAGTTGAGCAACGTGGCTCACCGCACGCGCACGAGCACCTCCACCAGCACGGGGGCGACCACGAGCGCCGGCAGGAGGGAGGCGACGGCCACCTGCTTCACGTCGAGCAGCCGGAGCGCGACCCCGACGAGCAGCACCCCGCCCACCGCGCTGAGCGCGGCGACGTGGGCGTCGGGCAGCACGTCGCCCAGCAGCAGCCCGACGACCGTGAGCCCGCCCTGCACCACCACGATCGTCAGGGCGCTGGCCGCCACGCCCCAGCCGAAGGTGGCGGCGAAGGCGATCGCGGCGAAGCCGTCGAGGGTGGCCTTGAGGTACAGCTGCTCGGCGCCGCCCCCGAGTCCGTCGGTGAGGGACCCGAGCACGGTGAGGGGTCCGGTGCAGAAGACGAGCGACGCGGCGACGAACCCCGCGACGAAGCGCTCGGACGACGCGGTCGGCGCCGCCGGGTCACCGCCGCGGCTCAGGCGCCGCTGCACCCAGCCCCCGAGCGCGACCAGCCGGCCGTCGAGGTCGAGCGCCGCGCCGACGATCCCTCCGACCAGCACGGCGCCGAGCACGACCAGCATGGGCACGCCGCTCCCGACGGCGGCGGCGAGGGAGGGGTCGAGCACGGCCACGGCGGACGTCCCGGCCACCAGGAGGGTCACGAGGCCGAGGCCGTCGGTGACCACCCGTCGTACGCGTTCGGGGAGCCGGTGGCCGAGGGCCACCCCGATGCCCGAGCCGACCAGGACGGTCGCGACGTTGACGACGGTGCCGCTTCCGGTGAACACTTCCGCACTCCTCTCCGGGTCGGCGCCCGGGTGGATCCCCGGTCGTCCACCGGCTTGCCCGACTCCGCTGTGAAGCCGGCGGGAGCGAGCGTAGGGTGGTCGGCGGCGCCCGGGGTGGGGGCGGTCGCCGGTTGAGCAGATGCACGGCCCTGACCGGCTCGGTCAGACGTCTCCCTGGGCAGTGGAAGGCACACACGATGACGGCAGTGGTGCGGTGATGGCGTCCCCCCTCGTTCTACGCGACGCCGTCCCTGAGGACGCCCCCGACCTCGCCGACCTCTGGCGGCACTCGCTGCGCTCAGAGGACTGCGACCTCGACGTCGTCCACCTCATCGACAAGGGTCAGGGCGACCTCGAGATGCGCATCGTGGTCGCCGAGTACGGCGGCGAGTTCGCCGGTGCCGTGCTGCTCCAGGTCGCCACGGTCTCCCCGCTCAACCTGACGCCGGTCGTGCACATCGTGTCGCCGACCGTGCTCGTCGACCACCGACGTCGCGGCGTGGGGCGGGCCCTCGTCGAGGCCGGCGTGGCCTTCGCCGAGGAGCACGACGTGCCGCAGGTGTCGACGGCCTCCCTCAGCACGTCGCGCGACGCGAACCGCTTCATGGCCCGCCTCGGCCTGGCCACGCGGGCGTCGCTGCGCATCGCCCCGACGTCGGCCGTGCGCGCCCGGATCACCGCCATGCGACCGACGATGGCGCGTGCCCAGGGCCGCCAGCAGCTCACGCACGTGCTCGCGGCCCGCCGCTCCATGCGGCGCACGAGCCCGCGCGTCGGCTGACCCGGCGCCCGTCCGGGCCGGGTCCCCTCGTCAGCGCGGGACGCGGTCGGTCGGGATCAGCGCGCAGGTGATGCGCGCCGTGCAGATGCGGCGGTCGCGCTCGTCGGTGACGACGACCTCGAACGACGCCATGGTGCGGCCCAGGTGCAGGGGCGTCGCCGTCCCGGTCACGACGCCCGAGGTGGCCGCCCGGTGGTGGGTGGCGTTGATGTCGACGCCGACGGGTGCGCGGTCCGGGTAGGCGTGCAGTGCCGAGCCCATTGACCCCAGGCTCTCGGCCAGCACCACCGACGCGCCGCCGTGGAGGAGACCGTAGGGCTGGGTGTTGCCCTCGACCGGCATCGTCGCGACGAGGCGGTCCGGTCCGACCTCGACGAGCTCGATGCCCATCTTGTCGTTGAGGGCACCCATGCCCTGCGGCATCGCCGCGATGAAGTCCTCGAGGGACGGCGTGGCCGGGGCGTCTGCGGAGTCGCTCATGGGTGTCATTGTGCGTCGCCGAGGCGTCCGTGCGGCGCGGGGGTCGTCGCGCGGCGGGCGAACGGGTGGACCGTCGGTGCCCGGCGATAGAGTCGCGTGGTGCCCGACTCCACCCCCGCCGCCAGCCCCGACGCCAGCCCCGAGGTCGACCCCGACGGCCTGCCCGTCGAGCCCGCCGCGCCGGAGGGGGAGCGCCCCCGGCTCCTGCTGCTCGACGGCCACTCGCTGGCCTACCGCGCGTTCTTCGCGCTGCCGGTCGAGAACTTCTCCACGACGACGGGGCAGTTCACCAACGCGGTCTACGGCTTCACCTCGATGCTCATCAACGTGCTGCGCGACGAGACGCCCACCCACCTCGCGGTGGCGTTCGACAAGTCGCGGCAGACGTTCCGGCTGGAGGAGTACTCGGAGTACAAGGCGAAGCGCGCCAAGACCCCGGGCGAGTTCTCGAGCCAGCTGCCGCTGATCAAGGAGGTCCTGGACGCGCTGCGCATCCGGCACATGGACTCCGACGGCTTCGAGGCCGACGACATCATCGCGACCCTCGCCACGCAGGCCGTGGCCGACGGGTTCGAGGTCCTGATCCTCACGGGCGACCGCGACTCGCTCCAGCTGGTCAACGACACGACCACGGTGCTCTACCCCATGCGCGGCGTCAGCGAGCTGGCCCGCATGACCCCGGCCGCGGTGGAGGAGCGCTACGGGCTGCCGCCCCACCGCTACCCCGAGCTCGCCGCGCTCGTGGGCGAGGACTCCGACAACCTCCCCGGCGTGCCGGGCGTGGGCCCGAAGACGGCCGCGAAGTGGATCACGACGTACGACGGGCTCGACAACGTGATCGCGCGCGCCGACCAGATCAAGGGCAAGGCGGGCGAGAACCTGCGTGCCCACCTCGGTGACGTGATCCGCAACCGCCACCTCAACCGGCTCGTCACCGACCTCTCCCTCCCGGCCCGGCCGACCGAGCTGCTGCGCCAGCCGTGGGACCGCCAGGAGGTGCACACGCTCTTCGACGGCCTCGAGTTCCGGGTGCTGCGCGAGCGGCTCTTCGAGACGCTGGAGTCGGAGGAGGAGATCACGGAGGGCGGCTTCGACCTCGACGGGGCGCAGCTGGCCGCCGACGCCGTCGCCGACTGGATCGGCACGCTCGGCACCGAGCGGGTGGGGGTCCACGTGCGCGGCAGCTGGGGCGCCGGCACGGGCCGCGTCGACGGTCTCGGCCTCGCGGTGGCCGACGGCCGGGCGGCGTACGTCGACGTCGAGACGATGAGCCAGGCCGACGACGTCGCGCTGGCCGACTGGCTCGCCGACGCGACCCGTCCGAAGGTGCTCCACGACGCGAAGGGCCCGGCGCTGGCGATCGCCGCCCAGGGCTGGCGCCTCGAGGGCGTCGCGAGCGACACCGCGCTCGCGGCCTACCTCGTGCGCCCCGACCAGCGGTCCTACGACCTGGCCGACCTCACGGTGCGCTACCTCAAGCGCGAGCTGAGCACGGGCGAGGAGGCGGGTGACCAGGGCCTGCTGTTCGACGAGGACTCCGGTGTCGCGACGACCGCGATGCTGCACGCCCGGGCCGTGCTCGACCTGGCCGAGGCGCTCGACGTCGAGGTCGAGGAGCACGGGGGTACGGCGCTGCTCTCCGGCGTCGAGCTGCCGCTCGTGCGCCTGCTGACGCTCATGGAGCAGACGGGCGTCGCCGTCGACGTGCCGAAGCTCGAGGAGCTGGAGTCGGAGTTCGCCGACTCGGTGCGCACCGCGGCCCAGGAGGCGTTCGACGCCATCGGCAAGGAGATCAACCTCGGCTCGCCGAAGCAGCTGCAGGTGGTGCTGTTCGACGAGCTCGACATGCCGAAGACCAAGCGCACGAAGACCGGGTACACGACCGACGCCGACGCGCTGAAGACGCTGTTCGAGAAGACGGAGCACCCGTTCCTGGCCGCCCTGCTGCGCCACCGGGACGTGGCGCGGCTGCGCCAGACCGTCGAGGGATTGATGAAGACGGTGCAGCCCGACGGGCGCATCCACACGACCTTCAACCAGCTGATCGCGGCGACGGGCCGGCTCTCCAGCACCGACCCGAACCTGCAGAACATCCCGGTGCGCACCGAGGAGGGCCGGCGGATCCGTGAGGCGTTCGTCGTCGGCGACGGCTACGCCACGCTGATGACGGCCGACTACAGCCAGATCGAGATGCGCATCATGGCCCATCTGTCGCTCGACGAGGGCCTGACGGAGGCGTTCCGGTCGGGCCAGGACTTCCACTCCATCACCGCGGCGCGCGTCTTCGACGTGCCCGTCGACGCGGTCGGCGTCGAGGAGCGGGCGAAGATCAAGGCGATGAACTACGGCCTGGCCTACGGGCTGTCGGCGTACGGGCTCGGCCAGCAGCTGCGCATCAAGCCCGGCGAGGCGCAGGTGCTGATGGACGAGTACTTCGAGACGTTCGGCGGGGTGCGCGACTACCTCGGCGGCATCGTCGACGAGGCCCGGCGCAGCGGGTTCACCGAGACGATCCTGGGTCGTCGCCGCTACCTGCCCGACCTCACGAGCGACAACCGCCAGCGTCGCGAGATGGCGGAGCGGATGGCGCTCAACGCGCCCATCCAGGGCTCGGCCGCCGACCTGATCAAGGTCGCGATGCTCGACGTGCAGCAGGCCCTCGAGCAGGAGGGCCTGGCGTCACGGCTGCTGCTGCAGGTGCACGACGAGCTGGTGCTCGAGGTCGTGCCCGGCGAGGAGGAGGCGCTGGAGTCACTCGTCCGGACGCAGATGGCCGGCGCTGCCGACCTCACCGTGCCGCTCGACGTCTCCGTCGGCACGGGCGTCAGCTGGCACGCGGCCGCTCACTGACGCGAACAGCACCAGCCCGACGAGCACGACGGCGTTGATCGCCACCACGGTGGCGAGCAGCGCCGTCTCGCTCGCCAGCAGGGGCGCCACGGCGAGCATGACCGCCAGCCCGGCCCAGACGGCGTACACGGCGCGGCGGTGCTGGCGGGCGACGACCTCGTAGACCATCACCTGGGTCATGGCGAGCACGGTGCCGAGCACCGCGAAGGCCCAGACCTCGGAGCGGATCTCGGCGTACTCGGCACCGCCGACGAAGACGACGGCGAGGTCGTCGAGCACGAAGGCCCCCGCGGTCGCCACGATCCCGATGCCGCCGACCAGGGCGAGGCCGCGCAGGTACATCCGCTGCGAGCCGCCGTCGCCGTTGTCGGCGGCCATCGACGGGAAGACGATGACGACGACGAACTGGGGCAGGAAGAGCACGGCCTTGGTGAGGATGAGCCCGCCGGCGTAGAGCCCGGCGTCGTGAGCGTCGAGCAGGATGCGGGCCAGCACGACGTCGGCGTTGGTGAGGGCGAAGAAGGCCAGCAGCGCGTGGGAGTTGTGCGAGACCTCCCGCAGCACCGACCGCACCTCGGGGGCCGCGGCGCTCTCGCCGCGCCGGCGTCGCAGGGCCGTCCCGCCGACGATGATCGGCAGCACCGCGCCGACGAGCACGCCGGCCATGGCGCCGGTGGCGTTGGGGGCGATCAGCAGGCCGACCCCGCCGCACGCGAGACGGCCGAGGCCCATGGCGAGGTAGATGCCGGCGAGCGGCCGCCACTCCTTCTCGCCCTGGAAGATGCCGGCCTGGCCGCCCATCTTCGTGAGCGGCACGGCGGTCAGCGCCACGAGCGCGGCCGGCCACCAGGAGTCCAACGAGAACAGGTGGGTGACCAGGGGGCTCAGCAGCAGGCAGACCGCTCCCAGCACCCAGGCGGCCCGGTCGGCGGTGACGAGGATCCGGTTCTCGATCTCGGCGCGGTCGCCCGGGGCCGACGCCACCTGGCGCGCCCCCGTGGCCTGCAGCCCGAGCGAGAGCACGTTGACGATCATGAGGAGACCCATGAGGGCCGCGACGGCGCTGTATTCCCGCGGGCCGAGCATGCGGGCCGCCACGAGGGTGAAGCCGTACGTGCCCACGTTCATCACGGCCATGGCGACCGCCACGCCCGCACCGCCACGGAGCATCTCCCGTAGCGTTCCCCTCGATCCCGTCACCCGGCGGAGCCTAGATCACGCCTCCAGGCGTGCGGCCCGAAGGTGCGGTGGCGCACGGACCGACGAGGAGGAGCAGCAGGTGGGTGGTGCGGGACAGCCCTCGACGCCTGCAGCCCGGCCGTCAGGACGATTCCTGCTCCGTCTCCCGCACGCGCTGCCCGACCTGCTCGTGGTGGGGCTGGCGCTGCTGCTGCTCGGCCCCGCGCTGCTGCCGGGCTACGTGCTCTCCTACGACCTCGTGTGGGTGCGTGACCTCGCGGTGACCACGGCCGGCTGGGGGCTGGGCGACGGCGTCCCCCGGGCGGTGCCCTCCGACCAGGTGGTCGCCCTGCTCGACGAGGTCGTCCCGGGGATGCTGCTCCAGAAGGTGGTCCTGCTGGGCGCGCTCGTCGGCGCCGGCTGCGGGGCGCACCGGCTCGTGCGCACGTCGCCGCCGGCCGTACGGCTCGCGGCCGCGGCGGTGGCGCTGTGGAACCCCTTCGTCGCCGAGCGCCTCCTGCTCGGTCACTGGCCCGTGCTGCTGGCGTACGCCGCGCTCCCGTGGCTGCTGCTGGCCGGCCGCGCCCTGCGCGAGCGGGGCGGCGCCGGTCTGCCGCTCGTGGTCGCGCCGCTCGCGGCCGTCGGCGCGCTGAGCGCGTCGGCCGGCCTCACCACCACCGTGGCGCTCGTGCTCCTGGTAGGCGTCGTCGGGGGAGCGACCCGCCGTACGTGGGGAGCGCTCGGGCTCGTGGCCGTCGCGGCGAACGCGCCCTGGGTGGTGGCCGGGCTGGCCGCCGGTGCCGTGACGCGCCCGGACGCCGGCGCCGCCCGGGTGGCGGCCGAGGTCTTCGCGGCCCGCGGCCCGGGCGACCTCCCGGCCCCGGTCGCGGTGCTCGGTCTCGGCGGGGTGTGGAACACCGCCACCGTGCCCGACTCCCTCACCGGTCCGCGGGCGTGGGCCTGGGCGGTGCTGGTGGTGGCGGCCCTCGTCGGCCTGGCGCTGCGCAGTGGCCCTCCCCGCCGCGAGTCCGCCGCGGTGGGAGCGGCCGCAGCGGTGGGACTCGGCCTCGCGCTCCTGTCGTGGGCCGCGCCGGGCCTCCTGGCCGCCGTCGCGACCGCGGTGCCGGGCGGCGGCGTCCTGCGGGACGGCTCGCGCCTCGTCGGCCTGGCGGTGCCGGCCGTCGTGCTCGGCCTCGCCGCACTGGTCACCGCGGCGACCCGGGCGCTGCGGGGGCCCCCCGTCGTGGCCGCGTCCGTCGTCGCGGCGCTCCTGCCGGTGCTCCTGCTGCCCGACCTCGCCGGGGGAGCGGCCGGGCGGCTGGAGGCCGTCGCGATCCCCGGCGCGTACGGCGAGGCACGCGACGCCCTGCGCGCCGACGCCGCCGCGCGCGACCTGGCCGACCGCCCGGTGCTGGTGCTGCCGTTCGCGTCCTACCGCGCCCCCGACTGGAACGGGGGCCGTCCGGTGCTCGACCCGGTGCCCCGCCTGCTCGGCGGCCCGGCGCTCGTCTCGGACGAGCTGGTCGTCGCCGACCGCGTGGTCGCGGGGGAGGACCCCCGGGGTCCGGTCGTCCGGGCCGCCCTCGCCCTCGACACGCCGGAGGAGCGGTCGGCGGCGCTGCGGGAGGCGGGCGTCGCGTACGTCGTCCACGCCCGCGGCCCCGACGTCGACGCGGCGCCCGAGAGCCTGGCACCCGACCTGGCCGGCACGGCGCTCCTGCGCGACGAGCGCCTCGACGTCCAGCGCCTCGAGGGCGCCGACGGCCCGGCCGACGTCACGGCACCGGCCCCTTCCGGGGCGGCGAGGGTGGGCGCGGTGACGGTCGCGTGGGTGCTCTACGGCGGGCTGCTGGTGGCGCCGGCGGGAGCCGTCGTGCTGCGCCGCACGGGTGCTCCGGGGCGCGGCCCGGAGGACGGATCGCCGCGGTCGTGACGGGCCACGACACCCGACCTCGCGAAGATGCCCCGCGCGTCGTACTCGCTGGTATGCTCCGCCGTTAGGAAGAGGGAGGTCCATCATGGGCACGGGAATCATCGGCACGCTGGTGTCGCTCATCGTCGGCGGATCGGTCGCCGCAGTCACTGTCGTCGGTGTCGTGAGCTCGCAGACGGGCGCTCCGAGCGAGTCGCCCGGCAACTCGTCGGAGCCGGCCGCGTCGGTCATCCAGTACGGCGACAACTGACCCACCCTCGCCGACCATCGGTCGGCCGTGAGACTCACCGGCGTGGCGCCTCGGCGCCACGCCGGTTCTCTCATTTCAGGACGTGCGACCCACCGGTCGGGTCCAGCACGACGTCGAGCGTCTGGGCGAACCGCTCCTGCGCGTGCTCCCAGGTGAAGCGGTGGCTCACGGCGCGGGCGTCCTTGCCCAGCCGCTCGCGCAGGCCGGTGTCGGTCAGCAGCTGGCGCAGCGCGTCCACCAGCTCGTCGAAGGTGTCGACCAGGATCCCCGAGCGGCCCGCCTCGATCGACTCTCGCGTTCCCCCGGCCGAGGCGTAGGCGACCGTCGGCACGCCGTGCGAGCCGGCCTCGCCGATGACGAGGCCCCACCCCTCCTTGAGCGACGGCGTCGCCATCACCCAGCTGAGCGCGTAGACGTCGTGCTTGGCCTGCTCGTCGACCTGGCCGTGGAAGGTGACGAGGTCCCCGGCCCCGGCGGCGTCGGCGTGGTCGGCCAGCTCGTCGGCCCACCACCCCGACCCGACGACGTGGAGGCGGACGCCCGGCACGTCGTCGCGCAGCCGGGCGACCGCGTCGATGGCGTGCTCGACCTGCTTGTGGGGCACGAGGCGGCCCACGACGCACACGGTCGGGGTCGCCGCGCGCTCGACGCTGCTCGGCAGCGCCGGGTCGGTGCCGTTGTGCACGACGTCGATCCGCTCGCGGTCGACACCGAGCTCGACCAGCTCCTCCCGGGTCGCGGACGACACCGCGACGTACCGGGAGCGCCGGTAGACGCGCGGGGCGAGGGTGCGCTCCACCCACCAGCCGACGTGGCCCATCAGCCCGGGGTAGACCACGGGCCACTGCTCGCGGTGCACGTGGTGCACGAGCACGACGACCGGGGCGCGGGTGACGAGCCGCGAGAGGAACGGCAGGCCGTTCTGCACGTCGACCACGAGGTCGGGACGTCCGAGCCGGCCGGTGAGCAGGAGCCAGAGGCCCCAGAGGTAGACGGTGGTCTTCGACCCGGCCCGCACGAACCGGATGCCGTCGCGGGTCTCCCGGGCGGGGGCGGCCTCGTGGGCGGCGCAGAAGACGGTCACGCGGGCCCCCCGGGCGACCAGGCCGGCGGCCATCCGCTCCAGGTAGCGCTCCGCTCCGCCGCCCTCGGGGTTGGCGGTGTCGCGCCAGCTCAGGAACACGACGTGACGACCCTGCACCTGCGATCCACCCTCCACCTGCCGGCCGACCGGGCGGTCGACCGCGCGAGGCTATCCCACCTGCCGGTGCGCACCCCTACTGCCGGGTAGTGTCCCCCGGGTGCGTCCACCGACCGATGCGCGTCGCGCCCCCACCGGCCCGCCGCGACCCCGAGCAGCAGCCCGCGCCGCCCGGGCGGCCCGTCGGTCGGCGACCCTGCGACGTGCCGTCCACCTCTTCCGCGAGTTCGGCTACGAGCAGCCCGATCCGGCGCGGTTCTACACGGCCCTGGCGCAGGACTCGGTGGCGCAGCTGGGCCGGTACGCCGACCTCGACGGCGCCACCCTCCTCGACGTGGGCGGCGGGCCCGGCTACTTCCGACGCGCCTTCGAGGGGGCGGGCGCGACGTACGTCGCCCTCGACGCCGACGCGGGTGAGCTGGCCGGCGCGGGCGACGTGCACCCTCGCACCGTCATGGGCAGCGGCATGGCCCTGCCGTTCGCGGACGCCTCCGTCGACGTCTGCTACTCCTCCAACGTGCTCGAGCACGTGCCGTCGCCCTGGCTGATGGCCGACGAGATGCTGCGTGTGACCCGGCCCGGCGGCCTCGTGTTCCTCTCCTGGACCGTCTGGTTCGGCCCCTGGGGCGGCCACGAGACGGCGCCGTGGCACTACCTCGGCGGTCGCTACGCGCGCCGTCGCTACACCCGCACGCACGGCCACGAGCCGAAGAACAAGTACGGCGAGTCGCTCTACGCCGCGACCGTCGCCCAGGGCCTGCGCTGGGCCCGCACGCAGGAGGCCGGCGAGGTCGTCGCCGTGCTGCCGCGGTACAACCCCTGGTGGTCCTGGTGGCTGCTGCGGGTGCCGCTCGTGCGTGAGGTGGTGACGTGGAACCTCGTGATCGTGCTGGAGCGACGCTGACCGACGAGGGCCGGGCGACCTTCCGCCTCCGCCTCCTCGCCGCCTGCGTCCTGCTCGCCGGGCTCGCGTTCGTCCAGTCGCCCGGCTTGCTGGTCTCCGACACGAAGTTCGATCTCGTGGCCGACCCGGGAGGCTTCCTCGGCCGGGCGCTCTCGCTGTGGGACCCCGAGGGCACCTTCGGCCAGGTGCAGAACCAGGCCTACGGCTACCTCTGGCCGATGGGGCCCTTCTTCTGGCTCGGCGACGCGCTCGGCCTGCCGGGCTGGACGGTGCAGCGGCTGTGGTGGGTGCTCGTGCTCTGCACCGCGTTCGTCGGCACCGCGCTGCTGCTGCGCGCCCTCGGCGTGCGCTCCGACCTCGCGGCCCTCGTCGGCGGTGCGGCGTTCGCCCTGTCGCCGCGGATGCTGACGGTCATCGGTCCCAGCTCCATCGAGGTGTGGCCGTCCGCGCTGGCCCCGTGGGTGCTGCTCGCCCTCGTCGTCGGGAGCCGCCGGGGCTCGCCCCGGCGGGCCGCCGCCTGGGCCGGCCTCGGGGTCGCGATGGTCGGCGGCGTCAACGCGGCCGCCACGTTCGCCGTCATTCCGCTGGGTGCGGTGTGGCTCCTGACGCGCGAGCGCGGGCCCCGCCGCACGGCCCTCCTCGTCTGGTGGCCCGTCTTCACGCTGCTGGGCACGCTCTGGTGGCTCGTTCCGCTGTTCCTCATGGGCGCCTACAGCCCGCCGTTCCTCGACTTCATCGAGACCAGCTCGGTGACGACGTTCCCCGCCACGGTCTTCGACACGCTGCGCGGCACCTCCAACTGGGTGCCGTACGTCGACGCGCGCTCGCGCGCCGGCAACGACCTCGTCGTCACCTCCTACCTGGCGCTCAACAGCGGCGTCGTGCTGCTGCTCGGCGCCGCCGGGCTGCTGCACCGGCGCACCCCGCACCGCCCCTTCCTCGCCCTCGGCCTGCTGCTGGGCGTGCTCATGGTCGCCGCCGGTCACCTCGGCGCGGTCTCCGGCTGGCTCAGCGGCGACGTCGCCGCCGCCCTCGACGGCGCGCTGGCGCCCCTGCGCAACGTGCACAAGTTCGACCCGGTCGTGCGCCTGCCCCTCGTCGTGGGTCTGGCCTTCCTCCTCGACCACGCGGTCGGCGCGCGCGCCTCGGCGGAACGGTCCGGGCTGTTCCTCGAGCGTGGGGTCCTGCTCGTGACCACGGTCGCCGTGGTCGCGGGCGCCGCGACCCCGGCGCTCCTGGGCCGGCTGGCGCCCGCCGACGAGACGCTGGCCGTGCCGACGTACTGGCAGGAGACCGCCCGCTTCCTCGCCGCCGAGGACGGCGCGGCCGCCGACGGCCCGGACGACGGAGGCGGAGGCGACGGGGGCGGGGGCGACGGGGGCGGCGTCGCCCTCCTGGCCCCCGGGTCGGGGTTCGCGGACTACCAGTGGGGCAGCACCCGCGACGAGCCGCTGCAGTTCGAGGCCGACTCCCGCTGGGCCGTCCGCAACGTCATCCCGCTCACCCCGCCCGCCACGATCCGCATGCTCGACGGCGCGGAGCAGCGGCTCGCCCAGGGCCTGGGCGGCGCGGGCCTCACGGCGTACCTCCAGCGGGCGGGCGTGCGGCACCTCGTCGTGCGCAACGACCTGGTGCCGGACGGCGACCTGCCGTCGGCCGCCCTGGTGCACCAGGCCCTCGACGGCTCGCCCGGCATCGAGCGCGTCGCCACGTTCGGGCCCCGCACCGGCGGCGAGGCGTTCGTCGAGGACGACGGGCGCCGGCTGGTGCTCGAGGGCGGGTGGCGCGACGCGTACGACGCCGTCGAGGTCTACGAGGTGCAGGACGTCGCGACCCAGGTGGCCGCGGGCACGCCCGACGTGGTCGTCGGCGGCCCCGAGGACCTGGTCGACCTCCTCGACCTCGGCGTGGTCGACGACCGCCCGACCGTGCTCGGCGTCGACGTGCCGGACGAGGACCTGGCGGGCTCGTTCGAGGACGCCCGGGTCGTGCTCTCCGACGGGCTGCGGGCCCGGGAGCGCGCCTTCGCCCGCATCCACGACGCCACGAGCCCCGTGCTGACGGGTGACGAGCCGCGCCGTACCGGCAACCCCGCGCGCGACTACCTCCTCGACACCGACGACCGCTGGTCCACGACGGCGCGGTACGTCGGGGCCGCCGACGTCTCCGCCAGCTCGTCGGCCTCCGACGCCGGTGCCTTCGGGGGCTCGCGTCGCGGGGAGCAGCCGTACGCCGCGCTCGACGGCTCGCCCGACACCTCGTGGACGGCCGGCGCGGCCGGCTCGGGCCGCGCCTCGTGGCGCCTCGATCTCGACGAGCCGCTCCGGCTGCCGCGCCAGGTCACCCTCGTCGGCGGCGACCGGGCCGCCGAGGAGCAGGTGGTCCGGCTCGTCTGGGCCGGCGGACGGAGCGAGGAGCTCGCCCTCGGACCGGGGGAGTCCGTCGAGGTCGACGTGCCCCGCCAGGACGAGGAGGTCCGCTGGCTCCAGGTCGAGGACGCCTCACCGGCCGGCGAGCAGGACATCTCCCTGGCCGAGGTCGAGGTGCCCGGCGTCGAGGTCGAGCGCTGGCTCGACCTGCCGCGGCTGCCCGAGGGCTGGGGCGCCCCCGACGCCGTCGTGCTGCGGGCCGACCGCGACGCGCGCGACGGGTGCGCGGAGGTCGGTCTCGCGGTGCGCTGCGCCGCCACGCTCGAGGTGCCCGACGAGGAGGCGACCGAGGTCCGTCGGACGTTCGGACTGCCCGAGCAGGCCGACTACGGCATGGCGGTGACCGTGCGGCCGCGGGGCGGTGACGCGCTCTCGGGTCTGCTCGACGACGGCTCGCAGATCACGCCGCGGGCCTCGTCCCTCGCCGTCAGCGACCCGAGGGCGTCCGCCCCGGCGGCGGTCGACGGGCGCCCCGGCACGACCTGGACGGCGGACCCCGACGACCCGCGGCCCACCCTCGACCTCACGTGGCTGGGGGAGCGCACCCTGACGGCCGTCGAGGTGGAGCTCGACGAGGGTGCCGCCGCCCGGGCCCCGACCCGCGTCACGCTCGTGTGGCCCGGAGGCCGTCGCACGGTCGACCTCGAGGACGGCCGCGCCGACCTCGACGGGGCGATCGTCACCGACCAGCTCGCGATCGAGGTCGACCGGGCGGAGACCGACGTCGCCGCACCGGGCGCGGGCGAGGACGAGGCGTCCGTCGGGATCTCCGAGCTGCGCCTCACCGGCGCCCCGGACCGCTTCCGCGACCGGCTCAACGGCACCGTGCTGGCGTGCGGCAGCGGCCCGTTGCTGCAGGTGGGCGACGTGGCGGTCCCGACGGCGGTGCGGATCGAGGGTGCCGTGCTGGACGGCGGCACGCTGCAGGCCCTGCCGTGCCCGTTCGGCAACGTCTCCTCCGGCGACTCGGACGACCCCGACGCGCCGTTCCTCCGGCTCGAGCGCGGTGACACCGACGTCACCGTGACCGACAACCCGGCCTTTGCCCTCGACGCGCTGGTGCTGACCCGGGTGGACGGCCAGGAGGTCTCCGGCGCCGCGCCCACCCCCGCCGGCGCCCTGGACCCCGCCACGTCGACGCGCTCGGTGCCGGTCGGTCCCGACGACGCCGTCGCCGTCGTGCGGGAGAACGCCAACCCCGGCTGGCGGGCGACCCAGGACGGGTCGTCCCTGGAGCCGGTCGTGCTCGACGGCTGGCAGCAGGGCTGGCTGCTCGACGGTGACGCCACCGGACCCGTCGACGTCGCGTTCGCCCCCGCCGGCACCTACCGCGCCGGACTGCTCGTGGGCCTGGGCGCCGTGCTGCTCCTGCTCGCCGCGACCGTCGGTGCGGGCGTCGTACGGCGGGTGCGGCGTCGGCCTGCCGCCGCGTCCGAGGACCTGCCCGCCGTCGGCGACGGCCGACCGCCCGCCGCGGTCGTGGGCGTGGGCGTGCTCGTCGGCCTCGGGGTGGTCTCCGGGACGACCGGTCTGCTCGTCGCCCTCGTCGCCGGTGGCCTCGTCGTGCTCGTCGGCCGACGCTGGCCCGGCAGCGCCGAGGACGTCGTGCCCTGGCTCTTCGCGCTCCCGCTGTTCGTCGCGGCGGCGGCGTACGCCCTGCAGCCCTGGGGGTCGGCCAACGGGTGGGCCGGCACGGCGGCGTGGCCGCAGTACCTCGCCGTCGCCACCCTCGCCGCGATCGTGCTCCGGGGGGTGCTGCTCCCGGGTCCGCCCGAGGCCGCGGACCCGGCGGGGGCTCAGGTCACCGACACCGGCGGGGACGGCACCGTCGGGGAGGAGCGGCGCGCGAAGCGCTGGGCCGGCGCCTCCACCCAGCGGTAGGCGAGCTCGGCGGCGCCGTACGAGAGCACCAGCGTCAACGCCCAGATGCCCAGCAGGTGACCGCCGAACAGCTCCCAGCCGGTCACGAACATGACGCCGTGGAGGATCGGGAGGTGCAGGCAGAAGATGCCGTACGAGACGACCCCGACCCGACGGGCGAACCGGTTGCCCAGCAGGCGGGCGTAGCCCGGGGTGCTGGGGAAGACGCCGGTCAGCACGACGAGGCCGGCGACGACGGCGTACAGCAGGTTCTTCACGACGTGCTCGGTCGGTGAGAGCGGCGCCAGCATGGTCGGCCCGGCCAGCGGCGTCGCGCCGACGAGGAGCAGACCGGCGGCGATGGTCCAGCACGCGCCGGGCTGGCGGGCGAGGCTCCGGGCGGCGGCGGTGACGCGGCCGCCCCGGTCCGTCGCGTCGAGCACGCTGAGGAACGCGAGCCCGATGCCGACGGCGAACCAGCTGAGGAAGCCGGGCAACCACTCCGTCGGCGAGCCGGCCGAGACCCG
This sequence comes from Nocardioides alkalitolerans DSM 16699, assembly GCF_000426525.1. Lineage (GTDB taxonomy): Bacteria > Actinomycetota > Actinomycetes > Propionibacteriales > Nocardioidaceae > Nocardioides > Nocardioides alkalitolerans. The sequence goes on along the minus strand of NZ_AUFN01000015.1, from coordinate 85,898 downwards.
CTCGACGCCGACGAGGTACCAGGCGACCGAGGCGCCCGCCATGACGGCGAGCAGGAGGCCGACCCGGCGGCGGCCCCGCGGCGTGGCGAGGCCCGTCCCGGTCCGGGAGCGTCCGAGGCCGACGAGCATGAGCAGGGGCAGCACGACGTAGAACGCGACCTCGACGCCCAGGCTCCACAGGTGGGTGATGCCGGCCGGGTAGACCCCGCCGACGTAGCTGCTGGTCAGCGTGAGGGCGGCGATCCGCTCCCCGGCCGTGAGGTCGCGGTTGTCGTGCAGGAGCACCAGCGCGATGCCGACGGCGAGGACCGCGAGCGGCGTGATCCGCCAGAAGCGCCGGGAGAGGTACGTCGCGGTGCTCGGCCGGGACCGGCCCTCCGTCGCCGCCAGCAGGTGGGGGCGGGCGAGCAGGAAGCCGGAGAGCACGAAGAAGAGGGCGACCCCGACGTCGAGCCGGGCGAGCAGCGAGCCGAACCAGCCGTGGCCGGTGTAGGTGCCGGCCCAGAAGGCGGTGTGCGTCGTGAGCACGGCCACCGCCCCGACGGCGCGCAGCGTGTCGAGCAGGGGGAACCAGGTGGTGCGCGCGGTGGTGCCCGGGGCACGCACGGGCTCGACGACGGTCACAGGAGTCCTCCGGGGGATGGCAGGCCGACGACGACGGAGTCGACGCAGATGGCGTTGGAGGGGTCGGAGCCGGAGGACCGCCGGACGACCACGTCGTCCACCTCGCCGCTCACCCGCACGTAGACATTGTGGACCCCGGCGCGCAACAGCACCTCGACCTCGCTGTCACCGGCCCGCACCACGACGCTCTGGTTGCTCGCGCTGAGGTAGCCGACCTGCAGCCACCAGTCGAACTCGAAGGCGGCCCGCTCGAGGGGGATCACGGTGCGCCCGTCGACGCCCCACCCGCAGCCGGCGTCGGGCCCGGGCAGCGAGGACACGCCACCGACGACCGCCTGCCGCAGCAGCCCGTCGTCGCCGAGCACGCCGAGGTGCTCGGTGGTGTCGGGGAAGCGGACGTTCACGGTGGTGAGGTCGAGCAGGGTTCGCGTCGTGTTGAACGGCTGGGTCACCCCGGGCATGACGTACGGCGGCACGACCGTGTCGGCGAGGTCGACGACGCCCCGGCTGCTCGCGTCGGCCTGGGCGGCCTGCACGTAGGCGGCCCCCGGGTTGCGGTCGTGCCAGGCCCCGACGTACGTGCGTCCGCTGAGCAGGCCGCCGGCGAGCACGCCCACGACGGCGACCACGGCCACCGCCCGGAGGGCCGGCCGGGCCGCAGGTCGCGCCACCGCGGCGGCCAGCCGGCCCGACGGGCGACGGGCGGTGCTGCTCTCCGGCGCACCGGCCAGGGGGAGCAGCACGAGACCCAGCACCAGGACGGTGACGGGGGCGGCGTCGGTGAGGTAGCGGTACTCCCGACCGATCGAGGGGCCTGCGACGGGCACCCGGGTGAGCAGCAGGAGCACGAAGTCGGCCGCGAGCCAGACGAGCAGGAGGACCCACGCGCGGCCCGCGCGGCGTCGTACGAGGAAGGTGACGCCGACCAGGAGCACGGTCGCCAGCAGGGCCAGGACGACCGCGGCGACGGGGGCGTCGGCGTACGACGTCGGCGGGATCGACTCGTCCCAGCGCCACGGTCCGCCCCACATGCCCGGCACGTAGGACTCGAGCAGCATCGTGCGCACGAGGTCGCGGACGACCCCTGGCCCCAGCGGCTGCTGGCCCTCCGAGAACGCCTGGGGCACGAGCACGACGTACGCCGCGGCCGCCGCGGCGCCCAGGACGACGCCCGCGACCACCGCACCCGGGTGGCGGCGCACCAGGTGGACGACACGGGCACGCGGGCCGCCGCGGGCGAAGAAGGCGACGGCGATGCCGGCGAGGAGGGGGAGCAGGAGCAGGGCCTTGATGTAGCAGGCCAGGCCGAGCACGACCAGCGCCAGCGTCGCCACGAGCCACCGGCGGCCCCGGCCGCGGAGGTAGAGCACCCACGTGGTCACGCTGGCGAACAGCACGGCCTGGAACGGCACCTGGTTGAGCGCGGCCGCCCACCACATCGTGGCGGACCACGTGATCGCGGAGGTGAGGTAGAGCGCGAGGAGGGGGAGGACGGCGGGGCGGCGCCCGAAGAGCACCAGGAGCATCACGAGGCACGCGAGCGAGGCCACCAGCTGCGCCCCGAGCACCAACGACGCCGCGAGGGGCCAGCTCACCGGGGACGTGCCGGCCACGACCTCGGCGGCGAGCCGCCCCAGCGGCATGAACTGGCTGTCGAAGGGCCGCAGCAGGTCGGCCGTCCAGCCGTCCGAGCGTCGCGCGTCGGTGAGGAGCCGGTAGTCGTCGGTGTAGAACCACGAGCCGTAGAGCGCCCACGCCCGCAGGGCCAGGTGCGCCAGCACGAGCAGCACGCCCACCTGCACGACGCGGCGCGGACGCCGCAGCTCGGTGAGGTAGTCGGGGCCGCGGCGGGCGGTCGGCGCGACCTCGTCGTGCGGCGGGGGCGCGGAGCGGCCGTCCCTGGTGGTCACGGGCACGTCGGCGAGTGTCCCACAGCCCCCGCCGCCGCGCGTGAGCAGAGCCACGCGGGCAGGGGTTGACGAGCGGCTCCTCCCTCCGGGCCACGGAGGTCGGATCTGCTCGTCCGAAACGGGTTACGCGTGCGTAACTTGCTGCTACTGTCTGGCGACCATCAGCATTCCTGGGAGGGAAAACCGTGCGTAAGTTCGGAATGTGGGCGCTGCTCTTCGTGGGCTCGTTCCTGCTCGTCGCGGCGCTCGTCGCCCGCGTCTGGGGCTACCCCGCCGCGCAGAAGACACCACTCGACACGGACTCGGACACACGTCTCTCGGGCGAGGCCAGCGGCGCCGTCGTGCAGGTCGGCGACGGCGAGCCGCAGCCGGTCAAGGCGCAGAACATCACCAAGGCCGACTCGGACGCGTCCGACGGTGACGTCGTCGTCTTCGCCGCCGGCACCTGCCTCGTCGTCGACGAGGACCTCGACGCCGACACCTACTGCCTGCCGGACGACGACCTGCGCGTCGTCACGATCTCGGCCGAGGCGTTCGCGACCGACCGCACGTCCGCGGTCGCGGTCGAGAACGGCGACTACGTCCCCTCGGGCACGGAGCAGAAGGAGGGCCTCGTCAACAAGTGGCCCTTCGACGTGCAGCAGGAGGACTACGACGTCTGGGACGACGTGCTCGGTGAGACCGTGACGGCGGAGTACACCGGCACGGAGGACATCGACGGCCTCGAGACCTACAAGTTCGAGTACTCGGTCGACAACGTCTCCACCGACGTCGCCGCCGACACCCCCGGCACCTACAGCCAGACCAAGGTCTACTGGATCGACCCGGGCACCGGCTCGATCATCAAGCAGACGCAGGACGAGCTGCGCGAGCTGGAGAACGGCAACGTCGCCCTCGACCTCGAGCTCGCCTACACCGACGACACGGTGCAGAACAACGTCGACGCCGCGAAGGACAACAACGCGACGCTCAAGCTGATCAGCACCTGGATCCCGCTGTTCGGCGGCATCCTCGGCGTGCTCTTCCTGCTGGGCGGCCTGTTCCTCGCCGCCACCGGCAACCGGGGCGGCCGTCGGGTGCAGGACAAGGACGCGACCGTCTGACCTGCTCGACCGCACCACCACGACCCGGCCCCGGTGGCCCGCCCTCGCGGCGGTGCCCCGGGGCCGGTCCCGTTCTCGGCTGCCCTCGCTCAGGCCAGCCGGTCGGCGACGTAGATCGCCGTGCCGGGCGTGAGCATGCCGCGCGTGCGCGACCATCCGCCCCACACGCGGTCGTGGTCGCTGGGCCACTGGGGCTCGGCGATGTCGACGAGGGTGAAGCCGTGGCGGTGCAGCAGGCGCACCCAGTCACCGATGGTGCGGTGGTGCTCGACGTAGAGGGTGTCCCCGGTCTCGGGGTCGACCTCGACGTACGGCGTCGCGTCCCAGTAGGACTGCTCGGCGACCAGCCCGCCCTCGCCCGGGTCGTCCGGGAACATCCAGCGCGTCGGGTGGGTGATGGAGAAGGCGAACCGGCCCGGTCGCCGCAGCACGCGGGCCACGTCGGCGACCGCCTGGTCGATGTCGCGCACGAACTGCAGCGCGCCGAACGACGAGAACACCACGTCGAAGGACGCGTCGGCGAACGGCAGGTGGGTGGCGGTGCCCTGCACCGACGGCACCTCGACGCCCGTCTCGACGTCGATGCGCCGCGCGTGCTGCAGCTGGCGGAAGGAGAGGTCGAGGCCCACCGGGCGTCCGCCCCGTGCCCGCACCCAGCGGGAGCACTGCCCGGCGCCGGACCCGACCTCGAGCACGTCGCGCCCGGCCACCTGGCCGAGCAGGGCGAGCGTGTCCTCGGTGTGGCCCTCCGGTCCCCAGAGGAAGCCGATGTCGCCGAGGAAGTCGCCGTGGGTGGCCTGGTACTCGTCGGCGTAGCGGTCCCAGTCGGCGCGGTTCGCGCGGCGCGACTCGGCCTCGCTGGCGCTGCGACGGACGGACGACACGGCCGGCTGGTCGGGCTGGGCTGGTTCGGCGGGTCGGGCGGGCGGGAGTGGAGTGGGGGAGTCCGTGCTCACGGCCACCAGCCTACGGACGCCGACGGCCCCGACCGTTGCTCGGTCGGGGCCGTCGGTGCGCGCGGGCCGCGCGGCGGCGTCGTACGGCGTCAGCGGCCGCTGTTGGGTCCGCTGTAGGCGTCGCTCGGGTCGAAGCGGCCCTGCACCTCCTCGCCGTCCATGCGCCCGCCCCGGTCGGTGTCGAAATGCGTCGGGTCGGTCTTGCGGCGTCCGAACCGTGCGTTCGCCGACCCGGTGACCTCCTGGGCGTCGGTCAGGCCGTCGCGGTCGGTGTCGGGGTGGTTCGGGTCGGACTTCCTCAGGCCGATCACGTACGAGCCCCGCACCAGGCGGACGTTCTGGTTGATGGTGACGCCGTAGACCTCGGTCCGGTCCTGCAGGCCGTCGCCGTCGGTGTCCTTGCGCAGCGGGTTCGTGCGCACCAGGTCGAGGCGGTAGGCGCGGTTCGGCCGGTAGACGACACCCTGGTTCATCCGGAACCCGATGAGCTCGGCGCCGTCGCCCAGCCCGTCGTTGTCGGTGTCGGCGAACTGCGGTCGGGTGCCGGTCTCGCGCACCTCGTGGCCGTCGCCGAGGCCGTCGCGGTCGGTGTCGGGGTTGAGCGGGTTGGTCCGGTGGGTCAGGACCTCCTGGCCGTCCGTGAGCCGGTCGTCGTCGCTGTCGCGGTCGAGCGGGTCGGTGCCGTGGCGCAGGACCTCGGCGCCGTCCGTGAGCCCGTCACCGTCGGTGTCCGGGTTGCGGGGGTCGGTGCCGATGCGGGTCTCCTCGTCGTTGGGCAGCCCGTCGCCGTCGATGTCGGGGTTCTCGCGCACCGTGACCGTGACGCTGTCGGCCGCCGAGACGTTGCCGGCGCGGTCGGCCTGGGTCGCGGCGACGACGCGCCGCCCGGGGGCGAGCGGCGTGCGCGGCGCCAGCGACCAGCGGCCGTCGGTGCCGACCTGCGTGGAGCCGACCGGTCGGCCGTCGACGGTCACCGTGACCGTGGCGCCGGCCTCGCCCGTGCCGGTGACGGCCGGAGGCGAGGTCTCGAGCGTCGCGCCGTCGGTCGGGGCCGTGATGACCGGGGCGTCCGGCGCGGTGGTGTCGACGGTGAAGTCGACGGCGTCGGCGGGCGAGGTGTTGCCGGCGGGGTCGGTCTGGGTGGCCTCCACGGTGTGGGGGCCCTCGCCGAGCGGGGTGCCGGGGGTGACGCTCCAGGTGCCGTCGGTGCCGACGACGTCGGTGCCGACCACGGTGCCGTCGATCTCGACGGTGACGGTGGCCCCGGGCTCGCCGGTGCCGGTCACGTCGGGCGTGGTGTCGCGGACGGCCGACCCGTCGGTCGGCGCGGTGACCACCGGGGCGCCCGGCGTGGCGGTGTCGACCGTGACGTCGACGGCGTCGGCGGGGGAGGTGTTGCCGGCGGGGTCGGTCTGGGTGGCCTCCACCGTGTGGGTGCCGTCGCCGAGCGGCGAGGTGACCGGCACCGTCCAGCGGCCGTCGTCCCCGACGGTCGTCGTGCCGACCGGGACGCCGTCGACGGACACCTCGACCTCGCTGCCGGGCACGCCGGTGCCCGTGACGTCCGGGGTCGTGTCCGTCGTGACCGAGCCGTCCGGCGGCGTGAGGATCACCGGTGCGGCGTCGGCCGTGACGTCGACGGTGAAGTCGACCTCGGGGGAGGTGAGGCCGCCGTACGCGCCGGTCACGGTGTGCGGGCCCTCGGCGAGCGGGGCGCCGGGGGTGAACGTCCAGCGGCCGTCGCCGCCCACGGGGGCGGTGCCGCGCACGGTGCCGTCGATGACGACCGTGACGGTCTGGCCCGGCTCGCCGGTGCCGCTCACCTCCGGCGTGGCGTCGTTGGTGACGGCGCCGTCGGTCGGCCGGGTCACGGCCGGGCGGTCGATGCCCGGGCACTCGGCGCCGCCGACGGGGGCCTCCGCCGACGCGGTGAGGGGGAAGAGGTCGAGGTCGAGCAGGCGTACGGCGCCCGCCAGCAGCGTCGCGTCGACGTGCAGCACCGCGGCGCTCGCGGAGGCGGTGGTGCCGTCGGCGGACTCCACGACGTCCTCGAGCTGGCCGAGCGAGATGTCCAGGTCGACGAGCGTCGACAGGGGCGCGGGGAGCGAGATGTCGGTGGGGGAGCCGTCGGCGTCCAGCCGCACGGTGCGGCTGCCGACCTTCACGGTGACCAGGGGGGCGTCGTACGCGACCTCGGCCCCGCCGGGGCGACCGGTCGCGGTGGCGACGAGCGAGGGCGCGTCGTTGACGCTGATCTCGACGTTGCCGCCCAGCAGCTTCACGACCGCGGTCGAGCCGGCCGCCGTGGCGACCACGTCGCGCCCGTCGACGTCGGTCGCCGCGTTGGGCACCAGCTCCGTGGTCGAGGTCGTCGACGCGGTGCCGGGCAGCTCGAGGAGCGCACCGACGAGCGGCACGTCGAGGAGCCGCACGTTCGCGGTGGCGACGGACGAGCCGGCGACCGGCGTGCCGGGGGCGACGCACGAGAGGCCGGTGGGGGCGCTGCGGGCGTGGGCCGCGGACTCCGAGACCCCGAGCGTGAGCAGCGGGGCCAGCGCGCCGCTGCGGCCGCCGGCCACCATCGGCGTGGCGTTGTCCGGGGGCGCGCTCTGGTCGACGCGGGCCAGGATGCTGGGCAGGTCGGTGCCGAGCAGCGACGTCTCCAGGTTGCTGGCGTAGGCGTTCGACGCGGCGCCCGCGACGGTCGTGCGGGAGACGCCGACGGCGACGTCGGCCACGGAGACGAGCCCCCCGACGTTGACGGCGTCGATCCCGAGCACCTCCGCCCGGGGCGCCGCGGCGACCGCGGGCGGGACGACGGGCTCGGCGGCGGCCGGGCTGACGGGACCGAGCGTGGCGACGCCGGTCAGGGCAACGGCGAGGCCGCTGACGGCAGCGGTGACGGAACGGAAGCGCATGGTGACCCCCCTCTGGGACGTGCCGGGCCCAACGGGGTGCTCGACGTAACGTCACCGACATCACGGCAGGTCGGCGAGCGGTCTAGACGACCGGTGGCGGGGGTGGTCCCGTGGTGGTAGGCAGGTGGGTCGCGCCGGACCCCGCGGGGCCGCCGCGCAGGGCGGTTGGACGCGGCGCTGCGCCCCGGCGTACCCTTCTAGATGCGCCAGAGGTCTGCCTGCGTCCCGGACGGAGCGGACCCGTGCTCACCACCCGCCCTGCAGCCGTCGTTCCACGCGGCCTCGGGCAGTCCCCACCGGTGGTGACGAGGGCCTCTGAGCGCCGCCGCACGACTCCAACTGTCCACCGCAAAGGTTCCCCCTCTACATGACGAGCACCATCTCCACTCTTCCGGACTACGACGCGCCTCAGGTCGCCGTGAACGACATCGGCTCGGAAGAGGACTTCCTTGCCGCCATCGACGCGACGATCAAGTACTTCAACGACGGCGACATCGTCGAGGGCACCATCGTCAAGGTCGACCGCGACGAGGTCCTCCTGGACATCGGCTACAAGACCGAGGGCGTCATCCCCTCGCGCGAGCTGTCGATCAAGCACGACATCGACCCCTCCGAGGTCGTCGAGGTCGGCGACAAGGTCGAGGCCCTCGTCCTCCAGAAGGAGGACAAGGAAGGCCGGCTGATCCTCTCCAAGAAGCGCGCACAGTACGAGCGCGCCTGGGGCACGATCGAGAAGGTCAAGGAGGAGGACGGCGTCGTCGAGGGCACCGTCATCGAGGTCGTCAAGGGCGGCCTCATCCTCGACATCGGCCTGCGCGGCTTCCTGCCCGCGTCGCTCGTCGAGATGCGTCGTGTGCGTGACCTGCAGCCCTACGTCGGCCAGACGCTCGAGGCGAAGATCATCGAGCTCGACAAGAACCGCAACAACGTCGTGCTGTCGCGTCGTGCGTGGCTCGAGCAGACGCAGTCGGAGGTCCGCCAGGGCTTCCTGACGCAGCTGCAGAAGGGCCAGATCCGCAAGGGCGTCGTCTCCTCGATCGTCAACTTCGGTGCGTTCGTGGACCTCGGCGGCGTCGACGGCCTCGTGCACGTCTCCGAGCTGTCGTGGAAGCACATCGACCACCCGTCCGAGGTCGTCACGGTGGGCGACGAGGTCACGGTGGAGGTGCTCGACGTCGACATGGACCGCGAGCGCGTCTCGCTGTCGCTCAAGGCGACGCAGGAAGACCCGTGGCAGCACTTCGCCCGCACCCACCAGATCGGCCAGATCGTGCCGGGCAAGGTCACCAAGCTGGTGCCCTTCGGTTCGTTCGTCCGCGTCGAGGAGGGCATCGAGGGCCTCGTGCACATCTCCGAGCTGGCCGAGCGCCACGTGGAGATCCCGGAGCAGGTCGTCCAGGTCAACGACGACGTCATGGTCAAGATCATCGACATCGACCTCGAGCGTCGCCGCATCTCGCTCTCGCTGAAGCAGGCGAACGAGACGGCTGCCGCGGCCGACGCCGAGGACTTCGACCCGACGCTCTACGGCATGACCGCGTCGTACGACGCCGAGGGCAACTACATCTACCCCGAGGGCTTCGACGTCGAGGCCAACGACTGGCTCGAGGGCTTCGACGAGCAGCGCGCCGCCTGGGAGGAGCAGTACGCCAAGGCGCACGCTCGCTGGGAGGCCCACGTCAAGCAGCAGGCCGAGGCCAAGGTGGCCGACGCCGAGGCCGGCGAGGCCACGTCGTACTCGAGCGGTGGCAACGACGAGGTCGCGGCCAGCGGTGGCAACGACAGCGGCAGCAGCACCAGCGGTGGCGGCGGCGGGTCGCTCGCCTCCGACGAGGCGCTGCAGGCGCTCCGCGAGAAGCTGACCGGCGGCGGTGCCTGAGCAGGTCGCCCAGCGACCGGCTCGCACCACCGGCTGACGTCGGTGTAGCAGCACGTACGACGAGCGCCCACCCCCGCGAGGGGGTGGGCGCTCGTCGCGTTTCCGGGCGGTGGTGGTGGTGGAGGTGGGCTCACGCGAGGTGGTGCCGGTGGGGCGGCAGCAGGTCCTCGTGGTGGGAGCGGGGAGGCGCGCCCCGGTCGTGGCGCAGCGCGTCGGTGGTCATGAGGACGGAGGTGACGAAGAGGACGGCGAGGAGGATCGCGAAGAAGGTCATGGCAGTAATGCTGCGCCCATGGGATTACCGCCACCAGTGGCGGAGATGCCGGGGTGCATCGATTTGCTGCCATCGACGTGGCACGATGGCGGGATGCTGACGAACGTGGCCGTGCTGGCCTTCGAGGGGGTCGCGCCGTTCGAGCTCGGCGTGCTGTGCGAGGCCTTCGGCATCGACCGCTCCGACGACGGGCTGCCCGTGCTCGACTTCGCGGTCTGCTCCGACGGCGCCCGACCCGTGCCGACCTCGATGGGCTTCTCCATCGCCCCGAGCGCCGACCTCGCGCGGGCCGCCGAGGCCGACCTCGTGGCCGTGCCGGCCATGTCGAGCGGGGAGGAGCCGCCCGGCCCGTTCCTCGACGCGCTGCTCGCGGCCCACGACCGCGGCGCCCGCATCCTCTCGGTCTGCTCGGGGGCGTTCACGCTGGGCGACGCCGGCCTGCTCGACGGCCGCGAGTGCACCACGCACTGGCGCTACACCGACGAGCTCGCCCGACGCTTCCCGGCCGCGACGGTCGTGCCCGAGGTGCTGTACGTCGACGCCGGGCAGGTCGTGACGAGCGCGGGCTCGGCCGCGGGCATCGACGCGAGCCTGCACATCTGGCGGCAGGAGTACGGCGCTGCCGCCGCCAGCACGGTCGCCCGCCGGATGGTCGTGCCGCCGCAGCGCTCCGGGGGGCAGGCCCAGTTCATCGAGCGGGCCGTCCCCGACTGCGATGCCGAGACCCTCGGCCCGCTGCTCGGCTGGATCGCCGGCAACCTCGCCGAGGACCACAGCGTGGAGTCCCTGGCGCGGCGCAGCCTGATGTCGGCGCGCACGTTCGCCCGCCGCTTCCGCGCGGAGACCGGCACGACGCCGCACGCCTGGGTGACCCGGCAGCGCGTGCTGGCCGCGGAGGAGCTGCTCGAGCGCAGCAGCGCGTCCGTGGAGTGGATCGCCCGGGAGGTCGGGTTTGGCAACGCCGCCACGCTGCGCCACCACTTCCTGCGCGTGCGCGGCGTCAGCCCGCAGGAGTACCGGCGCACGTTCGCGTGCGCCGCCGAGGCCGGCTGACCAGGCCGGCGGGAACCCGCGGCCACGTAGGGTTCCGGGCGTGACGACCACCGACATCACCGTCCGGGGCCGCGCCTCGGCCAGCGCCCCGCCCGACCGCGGCACCGTCCACGCCCAGGTGCGGGCCGACGCACCCGTGAGCGCCGACGCCTACGACGTCGTCGTGGCGGGCGTGGCTGCCGTGCGCGGCTCGCTCGAGGGCCTCCACGACACGGACACCGGGCCCGTGCGCACCGTGCACGTGGACGACGTGCAGCTGGGCGCCGAGCGTCCCTGGCGTCACGACGGCGAGCGCGGGCCGCTCGTGCACCACGCCGTCGCGGGCGTGCGGGTGGAGTTCGACGACGCCGTGGCGCTGGGCCGGTGGCTGAGCGAGGTCGCGGGCGTCGAGGGCCTCCAGGTGCAGGGCGTCGAGTGGACGCTCCTGCCCGAGCACCGCGCGCGCCTGGTCCGTCGGTTGCGGGCCGAGGCCGTGCAGGACGCCCGGGGCGCGGCCGAGGACTACGCCACCGCCGCCGGGCTGGGCGTGCCGACGTACGTCGCGATCGCCGACGCCGGGATGCTGGGCGGCGGCGAGCCGGGCCACCACCTCCTGCGCGACCGCGGCCCGTTCGTAGCCATGGCGGCAGCCTCCGGCGGGGGCGACGCGCACCTCGAGATGTCGCCGCGGGACATCGAGGTCGTGGTGGCCGTCGACGCCCGGTTCACCACGGGCACCCCGGACGGGAGCGCGCGGGCATGAGGGTCGGGCTGACGGGCGGCGTGGCCGCCGGCAAGAGCACCGTCTCGCGGATGCTGGCGGAGCTGGGCGCGGTCGTCGTCGACGCCGACCTCCTGGCCCGCGAGGTCGTGGCGCCCGGCACCGAGGGCCTCGCGGAGGTCGTCGCGGCCTTCGGGCCCGCGGTGCTGACGGCCACGGGCGAGATGGACCGTCCGGCCGTGGGCGCCATCGTGTTCGCCGACGAGGCGAAGCGGCGCGTGCTGGAGGCGATCATCCACCCCCGGGTGCGGGCCCGCGGGACCGAGCTGGAGGCGGCGGCCGCCCCGGGCGCGCTCGTGGTCCACGACGTCCCGCTGCTGGTCGAGACCGGCCAGCCGGCGGCGTTCGACGCCGTCGTGGTGGTCGACGTGCCGGTGGAGACCCAGGTGGCGCGCATGGTGGGCGACCGCGGGATGACGGAGGCCGACGCCCGGGCCCGCATCGACGCCCAGGCCACGCGCGAGCAGCGGCTCGCGGCTGCGACGTACGTCGTCGACAACACCGGGACGCACGACGACCTCCGCCGGAGGGTGGCGGAGGTCGTCGAGGAGCTGCGGCGCGCGTCACCCGCGTGAGGCGCGGGCCGCAGGGTGGTCGGTCAGGCGGCGAGGTCCGGGTCGGCGAAGCCGCGCAGCTTCTGCAGGGCCTCCCGCTCCAGCTGGCGCACACGCTCGGCGGAGATGCCGTGCTTGGTGCCGATGTCGGCCAGCTTGTGCTGGCGACCGTCGCTGAGGCCGTAGCGCGAGCGGATGATGTCGGCGGAGCGCTCGTCGAGCAGCGAGACCAGGTTGCTGAGGCGGTCGCGGGACTCGGTGTCGAGCACGGTGAGGTCCGGGCCCGGAGCGGTCTCCTGGGCCATCAGGTCGCCGAGGGAGGTGTCGCCGTCCTCGTCGACGGGGGAGTCGAGGCTGACGTGCTCACGGCCCCACGACATGAGGTCGGTGACGCGCTCGACGGTCATGTCGAGCTCGACGGCGATCTCCTCCGGCTCCGGGTCGCGGCCGAGCTGGCGCTCGAGCGTGCGACGGGCGCCGCTGACCTGGTTGAGCTCCTCCACGACGTGCACGGGGAGGCGGACGACGCGGGCCTGCTGGGCGATGCCGCGGGTGATGGCCTGACGCACCCACCAGGTGGCGTACGTCGAGAACTTGAAGCCCTTCGAGTAGTCGAACTTCTCGACCGCCCGGATGAGGCCGGTGTTGCCCTCCTGGATCAGGTCGAGCATCGGCATCTGCGACCGGCCGTACTTGCGGGCGATGGAGACGACGAGCCGCAGGTTCGCCTGGATGAAGGTGTCGATCGCGCGACGACCCTCCTCGGCGAGCCACTCGAGCTCCTCGCGGTTCGCGGACTTGGGCGCACCGCCGTTGCGGCGGCCCACGCGACCCTCGGCGAGCAGCTGCTCGGCGAAGAGGCCGGCCTCGATCGTCTTGGCCAGCTCGACCTCGGTGACGGCGTCCAGCAGGGGCGTCCGGGCGATCTCGTCCAGGTAGAGGCCGACGCTGTCGCGACCTTCGATGTCGCGGTTCACCGTCGTGCGGGTCGTGGTCCTTGCGGTGCGTGTGGACATGGGACGCCCTCCTCGTCGGTACGCCGCGTGCGGGTGGCGACGTACGTTGGTGTAACTGGTTCGACGCCGTACAGATTCCCGATGGGTGCTCGGGAGGTTCGTCGTGCGCTCTCTTCAGTCCAGACGAGTGACCGGTTCCCAGAGTTGCCGGATTCACCGAATCTCAGGGACTTCTCAGTCCCGACGGGCTCCTCTCAGTCCAGAGGGGTGACCTGGGGCGTCTCCTGCGCGAGACCCATGCGGTCGAGGATCCACGCGAGGCTGAACGCGCGGTCCTTCCAGGCCTGGTAGCGGCCCGAGACACCACCGTGCCCGGCGGCCATCTCGGTGCGGAGCAGGAAGTCCCGGCGGCCGACCGCCGTGGCCCGCAGGCGCGCCACCCACTTGGCCGGCTCGACGTACAGGACCCGCGTGTCGTTGAGGGAGGTCTCGGCCAGGATCGGGGGGTAGTCGACGGCGGCCACGTTGTCGTAGGGCGCGTAGGCGAGCATCCGGGCGTAGACCTCGGGGTCGCCCTCGGGGTTGCCCCACTCCTCGTACTCCCCGACGGTGAGCGGCAGGCTCGCGTCGAGCATCGAGGTGAGCGCGTCGACGAACGGCACCGCCGCGACGATGCCGCCCCACAGCTCGGGGGCCTGGTTGACGACGGCGCCCATGAGCAGGCCGCCGGCGCTGCCGCCCTCGGCGACCATCCGCTCCGGGGTCGTCCAGCCCTCGGCGACCAGGTGCCGGCCGCAGGCGATGAAGTCGGAGAAGGTGTTCTGCTTGTGCTCCATCTTCCCCTGGTCGTACCACCGGCGGCCCATCTCGCCGCCGCCCCGCACGTGGGCGATGGCGAACGCCGCCCCCCGGTCGAGGATCGAGAGCCGGGCGATGGAGAAGTACGGGTCCATCGAGGCCTCGTAGGACCCGTAGCCGTAGAGGTGGAGCGGAGCGGGGGTGCCGGCCTCGACGGCGTCGGCCACCTCGCGCCGGGCGACCAGCGAGATCGGCACGCGCTCGCCGTCGGGAGCGGTGGCCCACAGGCGGCGCTCGACGTACGCGCCCGGGTCGAAGCCGCCGAGCACGGGGGTACGGCGCAGCAGGCGCAGGTCGCGGGTGCGCACGTCGTAGTCGTAGACCGAGGCGGGCACCGCCAGGGTCGTGTAGCCGATGCGGACCGTCGGCTGGTCGAACGCGGGGTTGCCGCCCGACTCGATCGTGTAGAGCTCGTCGTCGAACGAGACCAGGTAGTCGTCACCCAGGCCCCGCGACCGCTCGCCGGTACCCGTGCCGTCGAGCTCGATGATGCGCAGCTGGGTGAGGCCCTCGCTGCGCTGGTGCACGACGAGGTGGCCGGCGAACGCGTCGACGGCCTCGAGGCGTACGGCGGGGTCGTGCGGCACCAGGTCGGCCCAGGCGTCGGCGGGGGTCGGGGCCACGGGGGCGACCCCGAGCGCGAAGTCGGGGCCGGTGGCGTTGTGGAGCACGAGGAACACGTCCTCGCCGCCCAGGACGGCGTGCTCGAGGCTGTACTCCAGCCCGTCGACGCGCTCGGCGAAGAGCTGGAAGCCGGCCTCGGGGTCGTCGGCGTCGAGGTAGCGGAACTCGGTGGTCGTCTTCGAGCCGGTGACGATCATGAGGAACCGGTCGCTGCGGGAGCGGCCCACGCCCGTCCAGTAGCGGGCGTCGGGCTCGTGGAAGACGAGCTCGTCGTCGGCCTGCGCCGTACCGAGCACGTGGCGCCAGACCTTGTCGGGGCGCCAGGTGTCGTCGACGGTCGTGTAGAAGACCGAGGCGGAGTCGCGGTCCCAGGTCACGCCGCCCATGACGCCCGTCAGCTCGTCGTCGAGCAGCGCGCCGGTGGCGAGGTCCTTGATGCGCACGGTGTAGCGCTCGTCGCCGACCGTGTCGGTGGCGTAGGCGAGCAGCGCCGTGGTCGGGCTGATCGAGGAGCCGCCCAGGGAGAAGAACTCGTGCCCCTCGGCCAGCTCGTTGAGGTCGAGCAGCAGCTGCTCGCCGGGCAGGGCGGGCTCGTCGGGGGAGGAGTCCGCGGCGGGCTCGGGCGGCGTCCAGTCGGCCTCGTCGGTGACCGGCACGCGGCAGCTCGCGCCGTACTCGCGGCCCTCGAAGGAGCGGGAGTAGTACCAGAACCCGCGGTTGCGCACCGGCACGGAGAGGTCGGTCTCCTGGGTGCGGTTGCGGATCTCGGTGAAGATCTGCTCGCGGAGGCCCGCGAGGTGCTCCGTCCGGGACTCGGTCCAGGCGTTCTCGGCCTCGAGGTAGCCGATGACCTCGGGGTCCTCCTTCGCCCTCAGCCAGTCGTAGGCGTCGACGCGCTCCTGGCCGTGGTGGACGGCGGTGACGGGTCGGGACGCGGCGACGGGCGGCTGAGCAGCGGCGGTGGACTCCATGCTCACGACACTATCGGCCGTCCGGAGACCCCCCGGGGGCGGCGGGCCCGGCCGCCGGCTCGGCTGCGGGGGGCTCGGCGGCGGGGCTACGGCGCCAGGGATGCAGCGCGGGGTCGTCGGCCTTGAACGAGCGCACCGGGCCCGGCGGGGTGCTCGCCGTCTCGAACCGCACCGTCACCACTCCCCGGCCGGAGCCCCACACCCAGCCGCGACCGTGCTCGTCGTGCTCGACGTCGGCGCCCGCCGGCCACTGGTCGGCGAAGCGGGCGAGGGGCTCGTCGAGGGGGTCGGCCTCGGAGCCGGTCGGAGCGGTGACCGGGTCGGCTGTGGAGTCGGCGGTCGGGTCGGCGGTGGGGTCGGCGGGGTGCCCGTCGTCCGTGGTGACCTCGACGGTCTCGCCGAGGCCGGCGGGCACGACCGGGGCCGGCTGGGCGTCCGGCCCCTGGGGGTCGGGCTCGAGCATGCTGAAGAGGTCCTCCTGCACCCAGTCGGCCAGGCCCGAGACCCCGACCCCCAGGAGCCGGACGCCGCCGCCGAGGTCGGCCGTGGTCGCGAGCTCGGTGAGCAGGGCCTTGGCCACCCGCGCGACGGTGGCGCCGTCGTCGACCGGGGCCGGCAGGGTGGCCGAGCGGTTGACGGTGGTGAAGTCGGCGAGACGGACCTTGATGGTGATGGTGCGGCCCGAGAGACCCGCCGAGCGCAGGCGCTCGGCCACGCCGCCCGCCTGCCGCGCGAGCAGCCCGGCCATCAGCCCGACGTCGACGATGTCGGTCTCGTAGGTGCCCTCCGCACTGACCGACTTGGTCTCCCGCTCGGCCACCACCGGTCGCTCGTCGCGCGCCCGGGCCAGGGAGTGGAGCACCGCGCCGTGGGCCTTGCCGACCTGGCTCACGAGCTCGTCGAGGCCGAGGCCCTCGAGGTCGGCGACGGTACGCACGCCGGCGCGCCGGAGCCGCTCGGCGGTCGCGGGGCCCACCCCGGGGATGACGGTGACCGCCATGGGGCGCAGCAGCTCCTGCTCCGTGCCCGGGGGGACGACGCGGAGGCCGTCGGGCTTGTCGAGGTCGCTGGCCACCTTGGCGACGAACTTGGAGGTGGCGAGACCGACGGAGGCGGTGAGCCCGCCGGTCGCCTCGTGCACCCGGTCGCGGAGCACCTGGGCGAACGCGCGGACGGTCTCGGTCTCGAGGTCGGGCAGCAGGGGGTCGTCGGCCGCGGCGAGGTCGACGAAGGCCTCGTCGAGCGAGAGGGGTTCCACCAGCGGCGAGACCTCGCGCAGCAGGCGCATCACGATCCCGCTCGCCTCGCGGTAGGCGTCGAAGCGGCCCCGGAGGTAGGCGGCGTGCGGGCACCGCGCGCGGGCCTCGCGGGTCGACATGGCCGAGCGCACGCCGTACACCCGGGCCTCGTAGGACGCGGTGGCGACGACCCCGCGGCCGGCGGTGCCGCCGACGATCACCGGCTTGCCCCGCAGCGACGGCTTGTCGCGCTGCTCGACCGACGCGAAGAAGGCGTCGAGGTCGAGGTGGAGGACGGACGCGTGGGTCCGTCGACCGAGAGGCAGGGGCACGGTGCACCACGCTAGTCGCCTCCGGTGACGGACCGCTTTTCGTCCCCAGGGCGCGGATCGGGGCTGGTCGTCCCCAGGGAACGGACGCGCGGGCTGGCGGACGATCGGCCCGGGGAGGCCTGCAGGCATGACCGACCACCGAGAGACCTCAGTCCCCGCCCACCCCACCGACCCCGCTCGCGCCACGGACCGCGATCCCCAGCGCCTCCGCCTCCGCGGACCCGACGACCTGCTCGCCGCCGTACCGCTCGTGCTCGGCTTCACGCCGTCCGACTCCCTCGTCGTGCTGACGTTCGGGGCGAACGGCGTCTCGTCGCCGGAGCGCAGCGGGTCCGGCGCGCCCCGTGACCCCGAGGACGGGCCCGGGCTGCACCTGCGCATCGACCTGCCGGCCGACCCCGCCGACCTGCCCCTCGTCGTCGAGGAGGTCGTCGCGCCCTGCCGTCGGTACGGCGTCGCGATCGTCGCCGCGGTCGTCTACAGCGACGACCACGCCCTCGCCGAGGCGACCGCCGACGGGCTCGCGGAGGCGTTCGACGAGGCCGGCATCCGCGTCGTCGACCTCGTGCGCGCCGACGGCAGCCACTGGTTCGCGCTGGCGGCCGGGGGCGGGGTCGACCCGGGCGCGGGCGACCCGCAGGGCACGCCGTACGACGCGGGCTCCCACCCGGCGCGCACGGAGGCCGTCGTGCGCGGTCGGGTGGTGCACGCGAGCCGCGCCGACCTGGCGGCGCTGCTCGACCCGCTGCCCCGGCCCCGGCGGGCCGGGGTGGAGCGGGCGGTCGCGATGGAGCGCTACCGCCAGCTGCCCCGGACGGGTCCGGCCGAGTCCGCCTGGGTGACGACGACGGTGGAGCGGGTGACGGCCGTGACCGACGGCCCGGACGGGCCCGGCGTGCTCACCGACGACGAGGCCGGACGCATGCTGCTCGCCCTCGAGATCGGCCAGCACCGCGACGCGAGCTGGGTGCACCTGACGCGCGAGACCTCCGCGGCCCACCTCGCGCTGTGGAGCGACCTGCTGCGGCGCTCGCCGGCGGGCGTGCGGGCGGCGCCGGCCGCGCTCACCGGCCTGGCGGCGTGGCTCCACGGCAACGGGGCCCTCGCCTGGTGTGCCGTCGACCGCTGCCTGGCGGAGGTGCCGCAGCACGGGCTCGGCCGGCTCGTCGGTGACCTGCTGGCGGCCGCGACGCCCCCGTCGTGGTGGGACCAGACGGCCGAGGTGCGCCGCAGCCCTGCCTGAGCCGTCCACGGGGGAGTCCGCGGCGGCGGCGTGTGACGTGGGGCGCACTACGCTGCCGCCATGGGTGACGAGGTCGAGCTGCAGGAGTTCTCGCGTGCGGACCGCACCAAGCACCGCGAGAAGGTGCGTCGCTCGCTCGACGTGCTGGCGCGGATGCTGCGGGAGAACGCGTTCGAGGCCGACGACCCGATGACGGGGCTCGAGGTCGAGCTCAACCTGGTCGACGCCGACGAGGACCCGGCGCTGAAGAACGCGGAGGTGCTCGCGGCGATCGCCGACCCGGACTTCCAGACGGAGCTCGGCCAGTTCAACGTCGAGATCAACGTGCCGCCTGCGCGGCTGCGGGTGCCCGACGACGCCGACCCGGCCGACGGGGGAGGCCTCACGGTCTTCGAGGAGAACCTGCGGCGCAGCCTCAACGACGCCGAGCGCGCGAGCACCGAGGTCGGCGCCCACCTCGTGATGATCGGGATCCTGCCGACCCTCGAGCAGGGGCACATGAGCCGCGCGACGCTCAGCCCCAACCCCCGCTACGCGCTGCTCAGCGAGCAGATCCTCGACGCCCGCGGGGAGGACATCGCCATCGACGTCACCGGCGTCGAGCGGGTCGAGACGACCACCGACTCGATCGTGCCCGAGGCGGCCTGCACGAGCATGCAGATCCACGTGCAGACGAAGCCGGAGGAGTTCGCGGCGTACTGGAACGCCTCGCAGGCGATCGCCGGCGTGCAGGTGGCGCTCGGCGCCAACGCGCCGTACCTGTTCGGCAAGGAGACGTGGCGCGAGACCCGGATCCCGCTCTTCGAGCAGGCCACGGACACCCGCAGCGAGGAGCTCAAGGTGCAGGGCGTGCGGCCCCGGGTGTGGTTCGGCGAGCGCTGGATCACGTCGGTGTTCGACCTCTTCGAGGAGAACGTGCGCTACTTCCCGGCCCTGCTCCCGGTGACGGAGGACGAGGACCCGCTGGCCGTGCTCGAGGCGGGCGGCACGCCGCAGCTCACCGAGCTGCGCCTGCACAACGGCACGGTCTACCGCTGGAACCGGCCCGTCTACGACATCGCCGACGGCCGGCCGCACCTGCGGGTGGAGAACCGTCTGCTCGCGGCGGGCCCGACGGTCGTCGACATGATGGCGAACGCCGCCTTCTACTTCGGCCTCGTGCGGGCGCTGGCCACCGACGAGCGGCCGCTGTGGTCGCGCATGTCGTTCAGCGCCGCCGAGGAGAACTTCCACGTCGCGGCGCGCCAGGGCATCGACGCGCAGCTCTACTGGCCGAACGTCGGCCAGGTGGCGGCCACCGAGCTCGTGCTCCGGCGGCTCCTGCCGCTGGCCCGGCAGGGACTGGAGAGCTGGGGCTCGACGACCGCGGAGATCGACCGGCTGCTCGGCATCATCGAGCAGCGCTGCCTGCTCGGCACGAACGGCGCGGAGTGGTTCGTGCGCCGGGTGAAGGCGGAGGGCGACCGGGAGCGGCACGCCGCGCTCCGGGCGGCGCTGCGGGACTACCGCACGCGGATGCACACCAACGAGCCCGTGCACACCTGGGACTGAGGGTCCCGCCCGGTACCGGGCCGTCAGCGGGTGGCGCGCATCCGCCGCCAGGTGCGGCGGCCGTCGCCGACCGGGTCCCACCACCCGTGGCGGGTGACCACGACCGGCACGAGGTCGACGCCGAGCTCGGCGCTCGCCGTACGCGTCGCGGCCACCCACGCGAGGTCGGCGTCCTGGACGTCGACGTCGCCGGGCCGGGTGAGCCAGACGAGGTACGACGGGGGAGCGGCCGGCGCGACACGCAGGTGGCGGACGGCGCCTCTGGACTCGCGCAGGAGGAGCCCGTCGACCAGGACCGTGAGGGCGTCGGCGCGCAGCGCGTGGTCGTCGAGACCGGCGGCGGGCATGGAGCGGCTCGCGCCCGCGGGGCGTCCGACGTGGACGGCGGCGGGGAAGACGCGCCGCCGACCGGACGCCACGAGCTGGCGCACCGCCTCCCGCAGCTCGGCCGGCGTGGTGCCGGCGGGGGCCTCGGTGGGGTGCGTGCTCACGGCCACGACCCTGCCCGGCGGCGGCGTCGGCGGCCAGCGCTCCTCCACAGGGGGCCGCGGATCCGCTAGCGTGCCCAGCAGCCGACGACCGCGTCGGTGGGCCCGGCGCCGAGAGCGTCGGTCTGCACGTCGGACCAGCGCAGCGAGGAGCCAGTCGTGACGACGATCGTGGTGGGGTACGTCGCCAAGCCCGAGGGCGAGGCGGCCCTGCAGAAGGCGCTCGAGGAGGCCACGCTGCGGGGTGGCCGGCTGGTGCTCGTGAGCGCCCAGCGCAGCGCGGGCGACGGGGAGGCCGAGCTGGTCGGCGCCCGCGAGACGCTCGCCGCCTCCGGCATCGAGCACGAGGTGCGCGTGACGACCGGGTCGTTCGAGCCGGCCGAGGACCTCCTGGCCGTGGCCGAGGAGCTCGGCGCGGGCCTCATCGTGATCGGCCTGCGTCGCCGTACGCCCGTCGGCAAGCTGCTGCTCGGCAGCAACGCCCAGCGGATCCTCCTCGACGCCCAGGCCCCCGTGCTCGCGGTCAAGGTGCCCTGAGGCGTTCGTCGGCCGGCTCTCACGATTCCCCTGGTTTCCCCGGTCGGCCGGGGAATCCGGGACTGGGCGGCCTGTGCATTGCCCGCCCAGTCCCGGATTCGCCCGCCCAGTGGTGGTGGAGTGACGCGTGGAGTGGGGGGCGAACCCCGCGCCGCCCGATACGCCGGGCGTGCTCCGGTGCCACCAGGCGGCACCGGAGCGCACCTCTGGGTCTGAGGCGCTCGGCCACCGCTGCCGGCGTGCGGCAGGATGACCCCATGGCCATCCAGATCACCGGTGACGCCGCTGCCGACGCGGTGCTCGACTCCGACCCGTTCGCGCTGCTCATCGGCATGATGCTCGACCAGCAGTACCCGATGGAGCACGCCTTCCGCGGCCCCGCCAAGGTGCTCGACCGCTTCGGCACGTTCGACCCGGTCCGCATCGCCGAGGCCGACCCCGAGGAGTTCGCCGCGATGTGCGCGACGACCCCGGCGATCCACCGGTTCCCCGGCTCGATGGCCGCCCGGCTGCAGGAGGTGGCGCGCATCGTGGTCGAGGAGTACGGCGGCGACGCGGCCGCGCTGTGGCGCGACGTGCCGACGGGCAAGGAGCTGCTCAAGCGGGTCATGGCGCTGCCGGGGTTCGGCAAGCAGAAGGCCCAGATCTTCGTCGCGCTGCTCGCGAAGCAGCTCGACGTACGCCCCGAGGGTTGGGAGCAGGTCGTCGGGGACTACGCCGAACCCGGGTTCCGCTCCGTGGCCGACGTGGTCGACCCGGAGTCGCTGCAGAAGGTGCGCGACCACAAGAAGCAGGTGAAGGCCGCGGCCAAGGCCCAGGCCTGACGCCGGGGTCCTACGCCCCCGGCAGGTCCGCCGCCGCGCGGACGACGGCCGCCACCTCCGGTGACGTGCTCGTCGCCGGCCACGCGAGGACGGTCGTGATGAGCGGGGCGTCGTCGACCGGCACCGCCACGTGCTCGGGCCACTGCCAGGCACGGCTCGAGGCCGGGATGACGAGCAGCGCGCGGCCGAGCGCGACGAGCTGGGCGAGCGCGGACTGGGTGCGGATCTCCGGCCCCGGGCCCTCCGGGTAGGTGCCGTCGAGGCGGGGCCAGCGGGCCATGGGGAGGTCGGGCACGGCACGGACGTCCGCCATCGTCACGCGCTCCCGCTCCGCCAGCGGATGGGTGCCCGGAACGATCGCCACCTGCGGTTCGGTGTGGAGGTCCTCGGTGTCGCAGCCGGCGAGGTCGTCGACGGGCCGGTGCATGAGGGCCACGTCGGCCCGCCCGTCGCGCAGCAGCTCCGCCTGCTCGCCGACCTCGCACAGCAGCACCTCGACCGCGGGCACGCGGGGGTCGGCGGCCCACGCGTCGAGGAGCCGCTGCAGCACCGCGTGGGACGCGCCGGCCTTCGTCGCGAGCACGAGGGAGCGGTCGGGTCGGGCCGCCCGTCGCGTACGTCGTACCGCGGCCGCCACGGCGTCGAGCGCGGTGCGGGCCTCGCGCAGGAGCACCTCGCCGGCCTCGGTGAGCTCGGTGCCGCGACGGTCGCGACGGAGCAGGTCGACGCCGAGCCGGCGCTCGAGCTGACGGATCGCCCGGGAGAGGGGCGGCTGGGCGATCTCGAGCCGTTCGGCGGCGCGTCCGAAGTGCAGCTCCTCCGCGACGGCCACGAAGTAGCGCAGCTCGCGGGTCTCGACGAGGTCCACGGGCCGAACCTACCGGCTGTTACCCCGCGGGTATCACGGTCGACCCGATCGGTCGTGGACGACCGGGTCGGCCCTCGGGAGCATGGACGGCATGACGACGAAGACCGCGCTGGTCACCGGCGCGAACAAGGGGATCGGTCTCGCCATCGCCGAGGGGCTGGGTGCGCTCGGCCACCGGGTGGCGGTGGGCGCGCGCGACGACGTACGTCGGGAGGAGGCGGTCGAGCGGTTGCGGGCGGCCGGCATCGACGCCTTCGGCGTGGCGCTCGACGTGACGTCCGACGAGAGCGTCGCCGACGCGGCCCGTGCCCTCGACGCGGCGGGCGGCCTCGACGTGCTCGTCAACAACGCGGGCATCGCAGGGCGCACCGACGGCGGCGCGCAGGACCCGACGACGCTCGACCTCGACGTGCTGCGCACGGTGCTCGACACGAACGTGGTCGGGGTCGTCCGGGTGACGAACGCGATGCTGCCGCTGCTCGAGCGGTCGGGGTCGCCGCGCATCGTGAACGTCTCCAGCAACATGGGGTCGTTGGAGCTGCGGACGGGGCCGGTGATGGCGGCGTACGCGCCGTCGAAGACGCTGCTCAACGCCCTCACGGTGCAGTACGCCCGCCGGCTCGCCGACACCCCCGTGATCGTCAACGCGGTCTGCCCCGGCTACGTCGCGACCGACTTCACCGGGTTCGCCGCACCGCGCACGGCCGCGCAGGGAGCAGCGATCGCGGTCCGCCTCGCGACCGTGCCCGACGACGGCCCCCGCGGGGGCTTCTTCGACGACGAGGGCCCGATCGCCTGGTGACCGGCCCGCCCCTCAGCCCCGTCGCGCCGTGACCCTGCGGAGCGTCGTGCGCGGCAGGCCCAGGAGCGCCGCGACGCCGAGCGCGCTGCGGGGCTCGAACGGCTGGCGCCACAGGCCGCCGTGGGCGGCGGTGTCGGAGAAGAGCGCCTCCGGGTGGCTCGTCGGGTCGCCGGCCGGGGCGAGCGTGTCGGCCACGAGCTTGGCGGCCAGCAGGGGCGCGACCGTGGCGGGCTCGAAGATCTCGACGCCGAAGCGGCCGGCGCCGGCGTACGCCGCGGCGAGCACCGGGTTCTTGGTGACCGACCGGGTCCAGGAGGCGGGGGCGACGGTGGTCGAGACCCGGTGGCCCGTCTGGTGGGCCGTGGTCGCGCGCCAGCGCTGGATCCGCTTCGCGAGGGCGTAGTTCGGGCCCTGGACGTCGACGAGGGTGTCGATGAGGCCCCACACCTCGCCGTCGTCGCCGTGCAGGTCCTCGACGTACGTCGGTCGGAACAGCCGGCGACCGCTCACCCGGTGGGCCAGGCGGTGGGGGCGTCCGTTCCAGCCCGCCTGGCCCGCCCGCTCCCGCGCCTGGCGGACCGCGTCCGGCGGCACGAGGAACGTGTCGGTGGGCGTGTTGAGGTAGGCGAGCAGCGCCTCTGGACGCTCCTCGAGGGTGTCGCGGGCGAGCACGTCGGCGGCGACCGTGACCTCGACGTGGCGGCCGCCGTCGGCGTACACGTGGGTGCCGAGCACCGGGACGGCCTCGGCCTCGCGGCGCTGCCGCAGCCAGGGGCGTACGGCGTCGAGGTCGCTCGCCAGGTCGGCACCGACGAGCACGGCCTCGCCCGCCCCGGCGGCGACGAGGCCGCGCACCCGGTCCTGGACGCGCGGGGTCGGCACGTCGAGGGCGACCACGTGGGCGCCCCAGCGCATCAGGGTCGCCAGCGGCCCCATCGCCGCGCCCGCGCCGAGCAGGACGACCTCGTGGCCGGGCAGGGAGAGGGAGGACGGGTCGTCGACGACGGTGGTGACCGCGGCGGCGAACCCGGGCTCCACGACGCCGGCCTCGACCCAGCGGTCGAGCTGCTCCACCAGCCGCGGGCCGTGCAGCGTCTCGCCGCGGTAGGGCACCTCGACGCGCGTCAGGCGGTCGCGCCCGCCCCGCACCACCTCGGGCGTCACCGTGCTCCGACGGGCGTCGTCGGCCGGGCGGTGGTCACCGAAGCGCTGCGCCACCGGGGTCTCGTCGCCGTCGGCTCCGACCCAGACGAAGCGCTCGCGGGCCGACGCGAGCCCCTGCTCGGCGATGCGTCGGGCCGCCGGCGCCGCGGCGGCCGCCGCGGTGGAGGCCGCGAGGTGCCCGAGGTAGTCCTTCCGCCAGGACGCGGACGCCCGGACCCGCTGCGCGAGCGCGTCGTCGACCCCGGTGAGGGAGTCGGCCACGACGGCGATGCCGGTGCGGGTCGTGCTGCGCGACCCGTCGGTGGTGGGGAAGCGGACGCCGGCGACGTCGTCGTCGGCCGGGGTGGTGCGGCGGGCGGTGCTGATGGCGAACACGTCCTCGGGGTCGGGGAGCAGGGCCACCATTCTGCGCCCTGCCGGGGCGGCGTAAAGATTCCGTCAAGGGTCGGCCCGGCTGCCATCGTGCGGGCATGGTGACCGTTCAGAACGCCGTCTACTGCCCCGACGGCTCGAAGCTGGAGCCGGAGTCGCTGGTCGTCACCTTCGAGCTGGTGCGCGAGCGGCACGGCATGGGATGGATCGGGCTCTACCGGCCGACGGCCGACGAGATCTCGGCCGTCGCCGAGGAGTTCGAGCTGCACCACCTCGCCGTGGAGGACGCCGTCACCGCCCACCAGCGGCCGAAGCTCGAGCAGTACGGGCCCGTGCTCTTCACCGTGCTCCGGCCCGCCCGGCTCGTCGGCGACGACGCCCGGGTGGAGATCGGCGAGGTGCACGTGTTCGCCGGCCCCGACTTCGTCGTCACGATCCGGCACGCCGAGTCGCCCGACATCGGCGCGGTCCGACGTCGGCTCGAGCACCAGCCCGAGCTCCTGGCCAGGGGGCCGTCCGCCGTCCTGTACGCCGTCTTCGACCAGGTCGTCGACGAGTACGCACCCGTGGTCACGGGAGTCGAGACCGCGGTCGACGTGGTGGAGGCGGGCGTGTTCGCGGGGGAGGAGGACATCTCCCGCCGGATCTACGACCTCTCGCTGCAGCTCAACGACCTGGACCTCGCGACCCGTCCGCTGCCGGACATGGTGGCGGCGCTCTCGCAGTGGTTCGCGGACCACGACGTCGACCAGGAGCTGGCCCGCCTGATGCGCGACGTCGACGACCACGTGCAGCGCGTCGTCGATCGGATCGAGCGCCTGCGCACCCGCCTCCAGAACATCCTCACGGTGGACGCGACGCTCGTGGCCCAGCGGCAGAACCGCCAGATCCAGGAGCTGGCCGAGGCGACGTACCGCCAGAGCGAGCAGGTGAAGCGGATCTCGTCGTGGGCCGCGATCCTCTTCGCCCCGACCCTGGTGCCCACGGTCTACGGGATGAACTTCACCCACATGCCCGAGCTCACGTGGACCTTCGGCTACCCGATGGCCCTGCTGCTCATGGTCGCCATGTTCGGGCTCCTCCACCTGCTCTTCCGCCGACGCGGCTGGCTGTGACTCCGGACGCCCCGCCCACCGGTCGGAGCGTCACGGCTCGAGGGTGTAGCCCAGTCCGCTCGTCGTGACGAGGTGGCGGGGGTGGGCGGGGTCGCGCTCGATCTTGCGGCGCAGCTGCGCGGCGTACACCCGCAGGTAGTGCGTCTGCTGGTCGTAGGCCGGCCCCCAGACCTCGCGGAGGATGGTCGCGCGGGGCACGAGCCTGCCGAGGTGGCGCGCGAGGAGCTCGAGGAACGCCCACTCGGTGGGGGTCAGGCGCACCTCGGCCCCGTCGCGGTGCACCTTCTTGCGGGCGAGGTCGATGGTCAGGTCGCCCGCCTCGACGAGCGACACCTCCGTCTCCGCCGACGCGCCGCGTCGGACGGCCGCGCGCAGGCGCGCGAGCAGCTCGTTCATCGCGAACGGCTTGGTGACGTAGTCGTCGGCGCCGAGGTCGAGCGCCTCCACCTTGTCCTCGCCGTGGTGGCGGGCCGACAGCACGACGATCGGCACGGTGGTCCAGCCACGGAGGCCGGAGATCACCTCGGTGCCGTCGAGGTCGGGCAGCCCCAGGTCCAGCAGGACGACGTCGGGGTGGTGCGTGGCCGCCGCGGCCAGGGCGCTGCGACCGTCGCCGGCGGTCACCACCTCCCAGCCGTGGGCACGCAGGTTGATGGCGAGGGCCCGGGTGAGGTCGGGCTCGTCGTCGACGACGAGCACCTTCACGCCGACGCCCCGACCGGACCCGGGTGCCGCGGCACCGACAGCACCATGGTGAGGCCGCCGCCCGGGGTGTCCTCGGCGCTGAGGGCCACGCCGATCGCCTCGCTGAGGCCGCGCGCCACCGCGAGGCCCAGCCCGAGGCCGCCGGGGGAGGTGTCGTCGAGGCGCTGGAAGGGCTCGAACATGCGCTCGCGCAGCGCGGGCGGCACGCCGGGGCCGCGGTCGACGACGAGGATGTCGACGGTGTCGGGCAGCACGTGGGCGAGCACCCGGACCCGGACGCCGTTCGAGACCCGCACGGCGTTGCCGACGAGGTTGGCGACGACCCGCTCGAGCAGACCGGCGTCGGTGAGCACCAGGGGGGCTCCCTCGTCGAGCACGAGCTCGACGGTGCCGTCGGCCGAGTGGGCGCCGACGGCCAGCGGCAGGATCTCGTCGAGCGAGCGGGGGAGCAGGGTGGGCCGCACCAGCCCGGCCTGCACGCGGGAGAGGTCGAGCAGGTTGTCGATGAGGCGCTCCAGCTGCTCGGTCGACGACCCGAGCGAGCCGAGCAGGGCGTCGCGGTCGCCGGTGGCCAGCTCGGCGCCGGAGGTGAGGCCGTCCACGGAGGCGCGCATGGTGGCGAGCGGGGTGCGCAGGTCGTGGGAGACGGCCCGCAGCAGGGCGGTCGAGGTGGCCTCGGCCGACTCCAGCGTGGCGGCGTGCTCGTCGCGGGCGCGCAGCCGCCGGTACTCCAGCACCAGCGACGTCTGCAGCGCGAACGCCTCGAGCACCCGGCGGTCGGTGGCGCGCAGCGGCTCGCCGCACAGCACGAGCAGGTGCTGCTCGTCGACCTCGACGCGGGTGTCGCCCTCCTCGGGCGTCCGGGCGCAGGGGCTGCCGGCCGCCGCGACGACGCTCCACCCCGCGGCGCCGCGCCGCAGCAGCGCCACCGCGTCCTGCCCGAACGTCTCCTTGAGCCGGGTGGTGATCGCCTCCGCGGTGTCCTGGCCGGTCAGCACCGAGCGCGCGAGGCCGCTCATCGTGGCGGCCTCCGTGCGGGCGCGTACGGCGTCCGCCGCGCGGCGCGACGCCCGGTCGACGACGGTGGCGACCCCGACGGCGACCGCGACGTACACCAGCAGCGAGAGCAGGTTGGCCGGCTCGGCCACCGTCAGCACCCCGGTCGGCTGCGTGAAGAAGTAGTTGAGGACGAAGAAGCTGATGACGGCCGCCGCCAGCGCGGGCAGCAGACCGCCGACGAGCGCGACGACCACGGCCCCGGCGAGCAGGAGCATCTCGGCGAGCGGCAGCTGGTCGGTCTCGTCGAACGCCTGGAGGCCCGCGGTGAGCAGCACCGGGAGCAGCACGGCGGCGACCCAGCCGAGCGCCTGGCGCACCCGGCTCAACGGGGAGAGCGCGGGGCGGCGCCAGCCGGTGCTCCGGGAGACCTCGTCGTGGGTCACGAGGTGCACGTCGACCGCGCCGGCCAGCGAGGCGATGCGGTCGCCCGTCGTACCCGTGAAGAGGCGGCGGAGCCGGCCGTGGCGCGAGACGCCGACGACGATCATCGTCGCGTTGGCCGCGGCCGCGAAGTCGACCACGGCCTGCGAGACGTCCTCGCCCGACACGGAGTGGAAGGTGCCGTCGAGGGAGGCCACCAGCTGCTGGGCGCGGCCGATCCGGCCGGTGTCGGGAGTGCGGAGGCCGTCGGTGGCGATGACGTGCACGGCGAGCAGGTCGGAGCCCGACGCGCGCTGGGCCAGACGCGCGCCCCGGCGGATCAGCGTCTCGCTCTCCGGGCCGCCCGTGACGGCCACGACGATGCGCTCCTTCGTGGGCCAGGAGTGCTCGATGCGGTGGGCCCGCCGGTAGTCGCCGAGCGCGTCGTCGACCCGGTCGGCCAGCCACAGCAGCGCCAGCTCGCGCAGGGCGGTGAGGTTGCCGACGCGGAAGTACGACGTGAGCGACGCGTGGGCGTTCTCGGCCTTGTAGATGTTGCCGTGCGCCATGCGGCGGCGCAGGGCCTCCGGCGACATGTCGACGAGCTCGATCTGGTCGGCGGTCCGCACGACCTCGTCGGGCACCGTCTCGCGCTGCCGGACGCCGGTGATGCGCTCGACCTCGTCGTTGAGCGACTCCAGGTGCTGGATGTTGACGGTGGTGATGACGTCGATGCCGGCGGCCCGGATCACCTCGACGTCCTCCGCCCGCTTCTCCCGCGCGCTGCCCGGCACGTTGGTGTGGGCGAGCTCGTCGACGCAGACGACGGCGGGCCGCCGGGCGAGCACCGCGTCGACGTCGAGCTCGGTGAAGCTCGCGCCCTTGTGCTCCACCCGGCGCCGCGGCACGACCTCCAGGTCGCCGAGCTGCTCCTCGGTGTGGCGGCGGCCGTGGGTCTCGACGTAGCCCACGACCACGTCGGTGCCGCGGGCGCAGCGTCGCCGGGCCTCGCCGAGCATGGCGTAGGTCTTGCCCACGCCCGGTGCGCCACCGAGGTAGACCGTCAGCCGGCCCCGCCGCCGCTCCTGGCCCGCCCGCTCCAGGTCGACCCGCCCCTGCTCCATCCGTCCGCTCCCTCGCCCGTTCCCGGCTCCGTTCACCCGCGTCCAGCAGCCTCGCGCACCGCGACGTTCAGCAGCAGGACGTTCACCCGCGGCTCGCCGAGCACGCCCAGGGTGCGGCCCTCAGTGTGCGCGACGACGAGCGCGTCGACCTCGTCCTCGGGCAGGTCGTTCGCCGCGGCGACCCGCGGCGCCTGCAGCTCGGCGTACGCCACCGAGATGTCGGGGTCGAGCCCGGAGCCCGACGCGGTGACCGCGTCGGGGGGCACGTCGGCCACCTCGACGCCCTCGCGCTCGGCCACGACGGCCTGGCGCTCGGTGATCGCGGCGAGCAGCTCGGGGCTCTCGGGGCCGAGGTTCGAGCCGTACGACGACAGCGGGTCGTAGCCGTCGCCCGCCGCCGAGGGGCGGGGCTGGAAGAGGGTCTCGTCGGTGACGCTCTGGCCGAGCAGCTCGGAGCCGACGGCCTGGTCGGGGTCGGTCGTGCGCGACCCGTCGGCGGTGACGAGCGAGCCCTCGGACCGCCAGGGGGCGGCGACCGCGGCGAACCCGGTGACCGCCAGGGGGTAGGCGAGGCCGAGCAGGAGCGTGGCGACGACGAGCACCCGCAGCCCGGCGAGGCTCTGGCGGAACAGGTCGTGGAGGTCCTTCATGGTGGGGGTGTCCGTTCTCGGCGTCAGAGGCCGGGGAGCAGGGAGACGACGAGGTCGATGAGCTTGATGCCGACGAACGGGGCGATGAAGCCGCCGACGCCGTACAGCAGCAGGTTGCGACGCAGGAGGGCGTCCGCGGCGGCCGGCCGGTAGGAGACGCCGCGCAGCGCCAGCGGGATGAGCGCGACGATCACGAGGGCGTTGAAGACGACCGCCGAGAGGATGGCCGACTCCGGGCTGGACAGACGCATGACGTTGAGGACGTCGAGCTGCGGGAACGCGACGACGAACATCGCGGGCAGGATCGCGAAGTACTTCGCGACGTCGTTGGCGACCGAGAAGGTCGTGAGGGCGCCGCGCGTGATGAGCAGCTGCTTGCCGATCTCGACGACGTCGATGAGCTTCGTCGGGTCGGAGTCGAGGTCGACCATGTTGCCGGCCTCCTTGGCGGCCGTCGTGCCCGTGTTCATGGCGACGCCGACGTCGGCCTGCGCGAGCGCCGGGGCGTCGTTGGTGCCGTCGCCGCACATGGCGACCATCCGGCCGCCGGCCTGCTCCTCGCGGATCAGGGCCAGCTTGTCCTCCGGCGTGGCCTCGGCGAGCACGTCGTCGACACCGGCCTCGGCGGCGATGGCCCTCGCGGTGACGGCGTTGTCGCCCGTGATCATCACGGTGCGGATGCCCATGGCACGCAGCTCGGCGAACCGCTCGCGCATGCCGTCCTTCACGACGTCCTTCAGGTGGACGACGCCGAGCACCCGGGCGGGTGCGTCGCCGATCCGCTCCGCCACGACGAGCGGCGTGCCGCCCGACGAGCTGACGCGGTCGACGATGGCCCCCAGCTCGGCGGTCGCGTCGCTCGTCGTCGGCGCTCCCGTGCCCGAGACCCACGCCGCCACGGCGGAGGCGGCCCCCTTGCGGATCACCCGGTCACCGACGTCGAGACCGCTCATCCGGGTGGAGGCCGAGAACTCGACGAGCGTGCCGGACGCGGCCTCCGCCTCGCCGTCGACCTCCGCGGGGCGGCCCGCTTCGGCGGCCTCGCGCCGTACGAGCGTGACGATGCTGCGGCCCTCCGGCGTCTCGTCGGCCAGCGACGCCAGCAGTGCAGCGGCCGCGAGGTCGGTCTCCGGTACGCCGGCCAGCGGCAGCAGGGCGGACGCCTGCCGGTTGCCGTGGGTGATGGTGCCGGTCTTGTCGAGCAGCAGCACGTCGACGTCGCCCGCGGCCTCGACGGCGCGACCCGACATGGCGAGCACGTTGCGGCGCACGAGGCGGTCCATGCCGGCGATGCCGATCGCGGAGAGCAGGGCGCCGATCGTGGTGGGGATGAGGCAGACCAGCAGGGCGGTGAGCACGAGCACCGACTGCCGGGCGCCGCTGAAGTCGGCGACGAACCACAGCGAGGCGCACACCGTCGCGAAGACGATCGTCAGGGTGCTCAGCAGCACGTTCAGGGCGATCTCGTTGGGGGTCCGCTGGCGCTCCGAGCCCTCGACCAGGGCGATCATCCGGTCGACGAACGACTGGCCGGGGTCGGAGGTGATGCGCACGACGATGCGGTCCGACAGCACGACGGTGCCGCCCGTGACGGCGCTGCGGTCGCCACCGGACTCGCGGATCACCGGCGCCGACTCGCCCGTCACCGCCGACTCGTCGACGGACGCCACGCCCTCGACGACGTCGCCGTCCCCGGGGATGCGCTCGCCCGCGACCACGACGACGACGTCGCCGGCCCGCAGCTCGGTGCTGGGCACCTCGTCGGTGGGCAGGTCGCCGAGGCTGCCGGCGTTGCGGGCCTGGTTGCCGCCCCGCACCCGGCGCGCCGTGGTCTCGGTCTGCAGGGCGCGCAGGCTGGCCGCCTGGGCCTTGCCGCGGCCCTCGGCCACCGACTCGGCGAGGGTGCCGAACACGACGGTGAGCCAGAGCCAGACGGTGACGAGCCAGCCCATCAGGCTGGGGTCGAGCGCGGTGAGCACGGTGGTGGCCGCCGCGCCGACCTCGACCACGAGCATCACGGGCGTGGCGAGCAGGGCGCGGGGGTCGAGCTTGCGCAGGGCGCCGGGCAGTGCCTCGGCGAGCTGGCCGGCGGTGAGGACGCCGGTGGTGCGGGTGGGCGGGGACGCGTCGTCGGGGGCGGCGTCGCGTGCGGTGGCGGGCGGTTCGACGGTCTGGTTCACGAGAGGGACTCCACGATCGGGCCGAGGGTGAGGACGGGGACGTAGGTCAGTCCGACGACGACCAGCGCGACACCCGTGAGGAGGACGACGAACAGCGGACGGTGGGTCGAGAGCGTCCCGGGGCCGGGGGGCAGCGGGCGCTGGCTCGAGAAGCGGCCGGCGAGGGCCAGCACCGCGATGATCGGGACGAACCGGCCGAGCAGCATGCAGAGCCCGAGCAGGGTGTTCCAGAACGGGGTGCCCGAGGTGAGGCCGCCGAAGGCGGAGCCGTTGTTGTTCGACGCCGAGGTGACGGCGTAGAGCGCCTCGGAGAACCCGTGGGGTCCCGACTCCTGGAGGCCGGCCACGCCGGCCGGCGCGGTGACGGCCACGGCGAGCGCGGTGAGCAGGACGACGGGCGTCGCGAGCACGTACGCCGCGACGAGCACGATCTCGCGCTGGCCGATCTTCTTGCCGAGGTACTCGGGCGTGCGCCCCACCATGAGGCCGGAGAGGAACACGGTGAGGACGGCGAGCATCAGCATCCCGTAGAGGCCGGAGCCGACCCCGCCCGGTGCGATCTCGCCGAGCATCATGTTGAACAGGGCCACGCCCCCGCCGGGGGCGGTGAACGAGTCGTGCGTGGAGTTCACGGCGCCCGTCGAGGTGCCGGTGGTCGCCGCGCCGAACAGCGCCGAGCCCGCCGTGCCGAACCGGGTCTCCTTGCCCTCCAGCGCGCCGCCCGCCAGGGCGGGGGCCGAGCCCGGCCCGGCCATCTCGGCCCAGGTCAGGAGCGTGACGCTGACGACCAGCAGGATCGCCATGACGCTCAGGACGGCGACGCCCTGGCGGCGGTCCTTCACGATGTGGCCGAACGCCCAGGCCATCGCGAACGGGACCAGCAGCATGAGGAAGATCGCGAGGATGTTGGTGAGCGGCGTGGGGTTCTCGAACGGGTGGGCGGAGTTGGCGTTGTAGAAGCCGCCGCCGTTGGTGCCGAGCTGCTTGATCACCTCCTGGCTCGCGACGGGTCCGCCGGTGAGCGACTGGGAGCCGCCGCTGAGCGTCTCGAGCAGCCGGGGGGCGGCGAGGTTCTGGACGACGCCGAGCAGCACCAGGACCACGGCGCCGACCACCGCGATGGGCAGCAGGACGCGCAGGACGCCGCGGACGACGTCGACCCAGAAGTTGCCGACCCGGCCCGCGCCGTGGGTGCGGGCGAGACCGCGCGCGAAGGCGGCCGCGACGGCCATGCCGACGGCGGCGGAGACGAAGTTCTGCACGGTCAGGCCGGTCATCTGCACGAGGTGGCCGAGGGCGGCCTCACCGGAGTACCACTGCCAGTTCGTGTTGGTGACGAAGCTGACCGCGGTGTTCCAGGCGCCGTCGGCCGGCAGCCCGTCGAAGCCGAGGGAGAGCGGGAGCAGGTGCTGCAGCCGGCCGAGGGCGTAGAGCACGAGGAGGCCGACGAGCGAGAAGCCCAGGACCGAGAGGGCGTAGGTGCGCCAGTGCTGGTCGGCGTCCGGGTCGAGGCGCAGGGCGCGGTAGGCGCCGCGCTCGAGCCGCGTGTGCGACTCGGAGGTGTAGGTGCGTGCGAGGTGGCGCCCCAGCAGGGGGACGGTCAGCGCCAGGAGCAGGACGAGGACGGCGACCTGCCCGAGGGCGGGGAGGAGCTCGCTCACCGCTCACCTCCGGCGGGCCGCTCGTCGTCGGTACGGCGGGCGACGAGCCCGGTGAGGACGGCCAGGGCGGCGAACACGCCCAGCGTCAGGAGCAGGTAGAGAAGGTCGGTCACAAGAGATTCCTAGACCCGCGCGGCGGGGGCCTCGCGCGTCCTTGACGCTCTCCGTACGGCGCCCGGCGCGGTCTTGACGCAATCCTTACGGGCGACTGTCGGGGCCGGCGCGGGCGTCGTACGCCCACCCGCTTCCCGCCGCCGGGCGCGCCCACCTAGCCTGGCGGCCACGCCGGCCCGACCACGGGGCCGGCCCGGTGCCAGGGAGGTGCTCGTGGCGAGGTCCGACTCGGGTGAGTCGGTGGTCGAGCGGGTCGTGCGGATCCTGGAGGCGTTCGACCCCGAGATGCCGGCGCTCACCATCGGCGCCCTCGCCGAGCGCGCCGACCTGACGACCTCGACGACGTCGCGGCTGGTCGACCAGATGGTCTCGCACGGGCTGCTGCGCCGCGACGACCAGCGCCGGGTGCGGGTCGGCATCCGGATGTGGGAGCTGGCGTCCCGCGCGTCGCCCACGCTCGCGCTCCGCCAGGTGGCGATGCCGTTCATGGAGGACCTGCTCGCGATCGTCGGCCACCACACCCAGCTCGGCGTGCTCGACCAGCGCGAGGTGCTGTTCCTCGAGCGGCTCTCGGCCCGCAACGCGGTCATCAACATCACCAAGATCGCCGGGCGCCTGCCGCTGCACGCCTCCTCGAGCGGGGTCGTGCTGCTGGCCCACGCCTCGCGGGCCCTGCAGGAGGAGGTGCTGCGGGCGCCCCTGCGCACCTACACCGACCGCACCGTGCGCGACCCCGTCGAGCTGCGGCGCATGCTGGCCGAGGTACGGCGCGTGGGGTACGCCGTGTGCCCGGGGTTCATCGACCCGGCCGCCACCGGGGTGGCCGTGCCCGTCCGCGATCCGCGGGGGCGGGTGATCGCCGGGCTGGCCATCGTCGTGCCGAGCGAGGGCGACCACGTCACCGCCAACCTCGGGGCGCTCCGGGCCGCCGGGCGCGGGCTCGAACGGGCGCTGCGGGGACCGGTGCTGGGGGAGTAGGCGCCCGGGCGGGGAGCCGACGAGGTGACCCCGATCACCGCCGTCGGCCCATTGAACGGGATTGCGGTCGTGACCGGGGTCACTCGTTCTGCATCCTCCCGGCATGTCCAGCAGCACGATCTCCCCGAGCGCCACCCTCCCGGCCACGCCGTCCGGCCAGGTCACCCTCGCCGTCGTCGCGAAGACCGTCGAGGCCGACGGCGTGTGCCGCCTCCGCCTCGCCGACCCGGCCGGACGACGGGTGCCCGACTGGGCCCCGGGCGCCCACATCGACCTCGGTCTCGCCGACGGCACGACCCGCCAGTACTCGCTGTGCGGCGACCGCTGGGACCCCTACGCCTACGAGGTCGCGGTGCTCCGCGAGCCCGACGGGCGGGGCGGCTCGGCGTACGTGCACGACGTGCTCGCCGAGGGCGACGCCGTCGAGGTGGGCGGCCCACGCAACAACTTCGCCCTCGTGCCCGCCGACCGCTACCTCTTCGTCGCCGGCGGCATCGGCATCACGCCCCTGCTGCCGATGCTGGAGCAGGCCGCGATGCTCGGCACCCCGTGGACGCTCCTGTACGGCGGGCGCACCTCCGCCTCGATGGCCTTCCTCGACCGGCTGGCCCGCTGGGGCGACCACGTCGTCGTACGCCCGCAGGAGACCCACGGCCTGCTCGACGTCGCCGGCGCCGTCGCCGCCCAGCCCGCCGGCACCAAGGTCTACTGCTGCGGCCCGGCGCCGCTGCTCGCCGCCGTCGAGGCGGCCTGCGTCGACCTGCCCGCGGGGCACCTGCGGCTCGAGCGGTTCACCGCCCGGGAGCAGGGCCCGCCGGCGCGCACCACGCCGTACGAGATCGAGCTGGCCACCAGCGGCCGGGTGCTCGACGTGGCGCCCGGCACCAGCGTGCTCGACGCGCTCAGCGAGGCCGGGGTGCCGGTGCTCGCCTCGTGCCGCCAGGGCGTCTGCGGCACCTGCGAGACCACCGTGCTCGCCGGCGTGCCGGACCACCGCGACTCCCTGCTCGACGACGACGAGCGTCGCCGGGGCGACTGCTTCTACCCCTGCGTCTCCCGGTCGGCCTCCGACCGCCTCGTCCTCGACCTCTGACCACCAGGAGCCCCCCATGAGCATGCACGCACCGCCGGTCCCGCCCCTCGCGGCGACCGCACCGACGACGTCCGACGTCCCCACGATGGACGTCGACCCCTTCTCCGACGAGGTCCTCGTCGACCCCCTGCCGTTCCACGAGGCGCTGCGCGAGACCGGGCCGCTCGTGCTGCTCGAGCGCTACGGCATCTACGGCATGGGCCGCTACGAGGAGGTGCACGCCGCGCTCGTCGACTGGCAGGGCTTCCAGTCGGCGGCCGGCGTCGGGCTCAGCAACTTCCGCCGCGAGACGCCGTGGCGTCCGCCGAGCCTGCTGCTCGAGACCGACCCGCCGCACCACGACGCCCCCCGCCACGTGCTCGAGCCGATCCTGGCGCCCCGCTCGCTGCGCCGCCTGCGCGAGCGGTGGGCGGCGGCCGCCGAGACGTTCGTCGACGAGCTGCTGGAGCGCGAGGAGGTCGACGCCGTGCGCGACATCGCCGAGACCTTCCCGCTGCGGGTGTTCCCCGACGCCGTGGGCCTGCCGCAGGAGGGCCGCCAGCACCTGCTGCCCTACGGCGACCACCTCTTCAACGCCTTCGGGCCCGACAACCACCTGGTCGAGAAGGGCAAGGCCCGCATCGGCGCGATCGCCGCGTCGGTCGACGCCCAGTGCCGGCGCGACGTGCTCTCCCCGGACGGGTTCGGCGCCCAGATCTGGGCCGCCGCCGACCGCGGCGACATCACCCACGCGCAGGCACCCACGATCGTGCGGTCGCTGCTCTCGGCGGGCGTCGACACCACGGTGCACGCGCTCGGCGGCGTGCTCCAGGGCTTCCTCCGCTTCCCCGACCAGTGGCAGGTCCTGCGCGCGCAGCCCTCCCGGGCCCGGGTCGCGTTCGACGAGGCCATCCGCTGGGAGTCGCCCGTGCAGACGTTCTTCCGCACGGCCACGCGCGACATCGCGGTCGCGGGCGGCGTCGTGCCCGAGGGCGAGAAGATCCTGATGTTCCTCGGCTCCGCCAACCACGACCCCCGCCGCTGGCACGACCCCGACCGGTTCGACCTCGACCGCGACCCCTCGGGCCACGTCGGGTTCGGCATGGGCATCCACCAGTGCGTCGGCCAGCACGTCGCCCGCCTCGAGGCGGAGAGCCTGCTGCACGCGCTCGCCCGCCGGGTGGAGCGCATCGAGCCGGCCGGAGAGCCGCGCCGCCACCTCAACAACACCATGCGGGCCTGGGCCTCCATGCCCGTCCGGCTGGTGGCCGCGTGAGCGCGTCGGTCGCGGCCGGGAGCCGGACCGAGACCGTCGCCGAGCGCGTCGGACGGGCGCTGGCGCAGGAGGGGCTGAGCCAGGTCTTCGGCGTCGTCGGGAGCGGCAACTTCGCGGTCACGAACGCCCTGCGCGCCCACGGGGCGTCGTACGTCGCCGCCCGCCACGAGACCGGCGCCACGGTGATGGCCGACGTGCACGCCCGCACCACGGGCGAGGTCGCCGCCGTCTCCCTGCACCAGGGGTGCGGCTACAGCAACGCGGTCACGGGCATCGCCGAGGCCGCGAAGAGCCACACGCCGCTCCTCGTGCTCACCGCCGAGACCCCCGCGAGCCAGCCCCTCGCGAACTTCGCCGTCGACCAGGAGGCGCTGGCCCGCGCGGTCGGGGCCGACTTCGTGCGGCTCTCGTCGTCGCGCACGGCGGCCGCCGACGCGGTCGCGGCCTACCGGCGGGCGCG
The DNA here is from genome assembly GCF_000426525.1 of Nocardioides alkalitolerans DSM 16699. Taxonomy (GTDB): domain Bacteria; phylum Actinomycetota; class Actinomycetes; order Propionibacteriales; family Nocardioidaceae; genus Nocardioides; species Nocardioides alkalitolerans. The sequence continues at coordinate 48,285 of NZ_AUFN01000015.1, read as the reverse complement.
CGACGAGCGGCGCACCGTGGTGCTGAGCATGCCGCTCGACGTGCAGGCGGCCCCGGCGCACGACGACGACCGGCCCGCCCGGGCGACCGTGCTGCGCCGCCCCGGCCCGTCGGTCGCGGCGGTCGACGACCTGCGGTCGTTGCTGCTGGTGGCCGAGCGTCCGGTCTTCGTCTGCGGACGCGGTGCGCGCCACGCCGGCCCCGAGCTGCGCGAGCTCGCCCGCCGTACGGGCGCCCTGCTCGTCACCAGCGCCGTGGCCCGTGGGCTGCTCGAGGACGAGGCGTGGCACGCCGGGGTCATGGGCGGGTTCGGCACCCCGCTGAGCCAGCAGCTCCTGCGGGACGCCGACCTCGTGGTGGCCTGGGGCGCGAGCCTCAACCGCTGGACGACGCTGGACGGCGACCTGCTCGCCCACGCCTCCACGGTGGTGCACGTGGACGACGACGCCGCGGCCGTGGGCCTGCACCGCGCGGTCGACGTGGGCGTGGTCGCCGACGTCGCCGAGGTCGCCACCGCGCTCCTGCGCGAGCTCGCCGGCGTCGAGCGTCAGGGCTACCGCACCGAGGAGGTGGCCCGGCGCCTCAAGGTCGAGGGTCGCTGGCGCGACGTGGGGTACGACGACAACGGCACCGCCACGACGGTGGACCCGCGCACCCTCACCTTCGCCCTCGACGACCTGCTGCCGGTCGAGCGCGCCGTGGTCACCGACGTCGGCAACTTCTCGGGCTGGCCCGCCATGTTCCTCACGGTGCCCGACCCGGCCGGCTACTGCCTGCCGCTCGCTTTCCAGTGCGTCGGCCTCGGGCTCGCCGCGGCCGTCGGCCTCGCCGTCGCGCAGCCGGACCGCACGGTCGTCTGCGGCGTCGGCGACGGCGGGTTCCACATGGGCCTCGCCGAGCTCGAGACCGCCGTGCGCCTCGGTCTGCGGATCGTCGTCGTGGTCTACGACGACCACGCGTACGGCGCGGAGGTGCACCACTTCGCGGACGACCACGTCACCGGGGAGGGCGGCGTCGACCTGGGCGCCGTCACCTTCCCGCCGGCCGACATCGCGGCCATCGCTCGGGGGATGGGCGCCGCAGCACGGACGGTGCGCCACGTCGACGACCTCGCCGAGGTCGCCGACCGGCTCGCCGGGGAGGCCGCCGGCCCCCTCGTCGTCCATGCCCTCATCACGCCCACTCCGTCCTGGATGCTCGCCCACGCCTTCGCGGGCGAGGCCGGCCAGGACTGATGCATCCCACCCCGACCGGCAGCCGCCGGTCGCAGAAAGGAACCTCGCATGACGCTCCGCCCCCGCCGTACCGGCACCGCCGCCGCAGCGACGATCGCGCTCACCCTCCTCCTCTCCGCCTGCGGCGGGGGTGACGGCGACGGTGACGCCGCCGCCGAGACGGTCCAGATCGGCTACTTCCCGCTCGTCCACACCGCCACCGCCGTCGAGGCCGACGAGGCGGGACTGTTCGAGGACGCCGGGCTCGACGTCGAGCTCGTCGCCACCGCGGGCGGCGCCCAGGCGATCCCCGGGCTGATGGCCGGTGACTACGACGTCACCTACGCCAACTACACGTCCGCCATCCTGGCCGCCCAGCAGGGACTCCCGATCGTCTTCGTGGCGGGCAACGACGTCGGCGCCTCCGACCACGGCATCTTCGTCGCGGCGGACTCGCCGATCCAGGAGGTCGCCGACCTCGACGGGGCCACCTTCGCGGTGAACAACCTCCAGAACATCGGCACCGTCGCCATCAAGGCCCAGCTCGAGGACGCCGGCCTCGACGCCGACGCGGTCTCGCTGGTGGAGATGCCCTACCCCGACATGCAGGCCGCCCTCGACCGCGGCGACGTCGACGCGATCTGGCAGGTCGAGCCCTTCCAGGCCAGCGCCACCGCCGCCGGGCTGCGCAAGGTCGACGACCTCTTCTCCGGCCCCGTCGAGGGCATGCCCGTCGCGGGCTGGATCACCACGAAGCAGTTCGCCCAGGAGAACGCCGACGCGATCGACGACATCCGGACGGCGCTGGCCGACTCCGCCGAGCAGCTCGACGGCGACCGCGAGCGCCTCGTCGAGCTCGTGCCCACCTACACGCAGGTGCCGGCCGAGGTGGTCGAGCAGGTCGAGCTGCCCAGCTGGGACGCCGAGCTCGACGAGGAGGCGCTGCAGCGCACCGCCGACCTGATGCTCGAGTACGGCATCATCGACGACTCCTTCGACGTCGCGTCGATGATGCCGTGATGTCCGCGTCCACCCCCACCCTCGAGGCGGCCACGGCGCCGCCCCGGTCGTCGAGCCCGCCCGCGCCGCCGGTGCGGCGGACCCGGCGCCCCGTGCCGAACGCGGTGCTCGGCACCGCGGGGCTCCTCGGCTTCCTGCTGCTGCTCGAGCTGGTGCCGCGGCTGGGCATCGTGAACCCCGCCTACCTGCCGCCGTTCAGCGAGATGGTGCGCGCGCTCGTGACGCAGGCCGGGGACGCCGTGTTCTGGGAGGCGCTCTCCGCCACCCTGCGGGGATGGGCCCTCGGGCTCGCGATCGCCCTCGCCGCGGGCGTTGTCGTCGGCGTGGTGCTCGGCAGCTCCACGTTCCTCCGGGAGGCCACCGCGACGACGGTCGAGTTCCTGCGCCCGATCCCGTCGGTCGCCCTCATCCCCGTCGTGGTGCTGCTCTTCGGCAGCAGCATGACCTCGACCCTGCTGCTCGTGGTGTACGCGAGCTTCTGGCAGGTGCTGGTGCAGGTCGTGTACGGCGTGCAGGACATCGACCCCGTCGCCCACGAGACCGCCCGGTCCTACCGGCTGAGCACGTGGCGCCGGATCCGGACGGTCGTGTGGCCGACGGTGATGCCGTACGCGATGACCGGGTTCCGCCTGGCCGCCGCCGTCGCACTCATCCTCGAGATCACGGGCGAGCTGATCATCGGCTCGCCCGGCCTCGGCCGGATCATCGCGCTGGCACAGTCCGCCGGCGCGGTGGAGAACATGTACGCCCTGGTGCTCGTCACCGGCCTCATCGGCGTGGCGGTCAACCTGCTGGCCCGGGCCGTCGAGCGACGGGCGCTGCACTGGCACCCCTCGATCCGGGGAGCGGCGTCGTGACCGGGGCGGCGACCGACGTCGTACGGCGTGCGCTGCTCGCTCTGACGCTGCCGGTCGTGCTCGTCGCGACCTGGTGGTTCGCCACCGCGGGCTCGACCAGCTTCTACTGGCCGCCGCTGGCGGACATCGCGACGGCGTTCACCGAGACCTGGACGGGGGAGCGCATCGCCGCCGACGTGCTGCCGAGCTTGGTGCGCCTCACGACGGGCCTGGCGATCGCGATCGTCCTCGGCGTCGCCGGCGGCCTGCTCATCGGGTCGTCGCGGGTGCTGCGGGCGGTGCTCGAGCCGCCGATGGAGCTGCTCCGGGCGATCCCGCCGCCGGTGCTGGTGCCGGTCATCATGCTGTTCGCCGGCATCGGCGACGGCATGAAGGTGGCCGTCATCGCGTCCGGCTGCGTGTGGCCGGTGCTGCTCAACACGGTCGAGGGCGTGCGCGGGGTCGACCCCGTGCTGCGCGAGACCGCCCGCAGCTACCGGCTCGGCGGCGCCCGCCGCGTGCGGGTCCTGCTGCTCCGGGCCGCCAGCCCGCAGATCATGGCGGGCGCCCGGCAGGCCCTCGCGATTGGCGTGATCCTCATGGTGATCAGCGAGATGTTCGCCGCGACCAACGGGCTGGGCTTCACGATCGTCCAGTTCCAGCGCAGCTTCGCGATCCCCCAGATGTGGAGCGGGGTCATCCTGCTCGGGCTCATCGGCGTCGCGCTCTCCCTCCTCTTCAAGCTCGTCGAACGTCGCGTCCTGGGCTGGTACCACGGCCTGCGCGCGGCCCAGCGGAAGGCATGACATGACCGTGCACAGCACCATCGAGAAGTCCGCCGCCGGGGCGTCCGGCGGCCCGGGCCCCGTCGCCCTCGACGTCGTCGGCATGGGCAAGACGTACGCCGGCAGCGGCGCGGCCGTCGAGGCGGTCCGCGACCTCACGTTCGCCGTACGCCCCGGGGAGCTCGTCTGCATCGTCGGACCGTCCGGGTGCGGCAAGACCACCCTCCTGCGGTGCATCGCCGGCCTGATGAGCCCGACCGTCGGCGAGGTCGTGCTGGAGGGACGCCGGGTCGACGGCCCGCCCGAGGGCATGGCCGTGGTGTTCCAGGAGTACGGGCGCAGCCTCTTCCCGTGGCTCACGGTCAGCCAGAACGTCGAGCTGCCCCTGAAGGACAAGAAGGGGATCGGCAAGGCCCGGCGGCGCGAGCTCGTCGCCGAGGCGCTCGAGGCGGTCGGGCTGGCCCACGCGGGCGAGCAGTACCCCTGGCAGCTCTCCGGCGGCATGCAGCAGCGGGTGGCGATCGCCCGGGCGGTGGCCTACGAGCCGAAGGTGCTGCTGATGGACGAGCCGTTCGCCGCGGTCGACGCCCAGACCCGCGCCGACCTCGAGGACCTCGTGCGCTCGCTGTGGCACCGGCTCGGCGTCACCGTCCTGTTCGTCACCCACGACATCGACGAGTCGGTCTACCTGGGGGAGCGCGTCATCATCCTCTCCAGCTCGCCGACCGTCGTGCTGGAGGACGTCGTCATCGACCTGCCCGACGACCGCGACCAGCTCACCACCCGGTCGGAGGCGCGGTTCGCCGAGCTGCGGACCCACGTCTACGAGCGGATCCAGGAGGCGAAGCGCGGGCACCGCCCGGCCGCGGCCGGCTGACGGAGGCGGGTCGGGTCGGCGGGTGCGGACTGGCGCCAGCAGAAGGTGCGGGCCACAGTCCGCGCCTTCGGTGGTGCGGGATGACCCAGCAGGACGTCATCCGGATGGTGGCCCAGGGGGCTCGGTTCGTATGACGTTCGCGCCTTCGCGTGGGCCGGGGCGGGCCGGCCGGGGCGGCGGGTGCGGACTGGTGCCGTCGGAAGGCGCGGGCCACAGTCCGCACCCGTCGGTGGTGCGGGAGGACCGAGCGGGACGTCATCCGGATGGTGGCCCAGGGGGCTCGGTTCGTATGACGTCCGCGCCTTCGCGTGGGCCGGGTCGGGCCGGGTCGGGCCGGCCGGGGCGGCGGGTGCGGACTGGCGCCGTCGGAAGGTGCGGGCCACAGTCCGCGCCCGTCGGTGGTGCGGGAGGACCGAGCAGGACGTCATCCGGATGGTGGCCCAGGGGGCTCGGTTCGTATGACGTTCGCGCCCGGGTCGGCCTCCGGGTGCGGTGCCCGAGCGGAGCCGGAGCGGGGGGCCGATCAGCGCTCGACCACCGGCAGCACGAGCCGGCTGGGGCGAGCGCCACCGTGGTGGACCGTCGTGTCGACCGCGACCATGTCGTCGAGGGCCTCCGACGAGATGACGCCGCCGGTGTTGGAGTTGCGGTCGTAGCGGGGGAAGTTGCTGCCGGAGACGTCGAGGCGGATGCGGTGCCCGGGGAGGAACACGTTGGAGGTGACCGACATCTTCACGGTGACCTCGTAGACCTCGCCGGGGGTCATCAGCTCTGGCTCGGCGAGGCTGTTGCGGTAGCGCAGGCGCAGGACGCCATCGCAGAGGTTGATGGCGCGGCCGTCGGGGAAGACGTCGACGAGCTTGGCGGTGAGGTCGGTGTCGACGGTGGACGCCGAGACGAAGACCTTCAGCTCGACGAAGCCCGTCACCTCCACCGGCTCGGTCAGCACCGGGCCCGTGAAGCAGAGGACGTCGTCCCGGCCGTCGACCACCTTCTGGTCCACCGGCCCGACCAGTCCGGGCAGGGCCGGGAGCAGCGAGCCGCCGGCGGTGGGCACGGGGTCGCGGGGGTCGTAGCGGAACCCGTCGCTGCCCTCGGTGGCCGGCGGGTCGAGCTGGAGGGAGCCGTCGCCGTCGCGGGTGTTCGCCGCGCCGCCGCTGGTGAGGTGGTAGTCGGTGTAGCGGGTGTCGGGCAGGGGCCAGTCGGTCTCGTCGCGCCACTGGTCGATGCCCATGACGAAGATCCGCACGCGCGGGGCCGGGGCCGGCGGCGTCCTGCCCCGGAGGTGCTGGTCGAAGAACTCGACGTGCGACACGCTGAGGTCGGCGGTGAGGAACGGGCCGAAGTAGCGGTCGGGGTAGGAGCCGGTGAGGTTGACGTGGTCCCACGGGCCGATGACCAGGCGGGACTGCTCCCGGGCCTCCGGGGAGCCACCGTGGGTGCGGAGCCGGACGAAGTCGGCGACCTGGGCGTGCACCTTGACGTCGTACCAACCCGTGCTGGAGAGCGCCGGCACCAGGACCGACGACATCGAGCGCGACCAGTCCTGGGCGCGCCAGTAGTCGTCGAGGTCGGGGTGGGCCAGCCAGTCGTCGGCCCAGCGGCCCCGCCCGCGCAGCGCCAGGTCGGCCACGGGGGTGGCCTCGTTGGCCTCCCGCTGGGCGACGGCCACCGCGACCAGGCGTTGCAGGGCCGCGGTGTCGGACGTCTCGCCCCGCTCCAGGGCGCGCTGCTCCGCGACGGCGTACATCGTGGCGGTCCACGAGGTGAGCAGGCTCAGGCTGAGCGCGCCGCCCTCGGAGTACCAGAGGCCGGAGTGCCAGTTGGCCGCGGCGACGCTCGGTGCGATGGCCTTGAGGCCCGGGGTGCTGGTCGTGGCGAGCGCCCACTGCGGCATCCCCGTGTAGGACGCGCCGTACGTGCCGAAGGTGCCGTCGCTCCACTCCTGCTCGAGGATCCAGGCCGCCGTGTCCCGCCCGTCGTCGATGTCGTCGCGCTTGGGGACGAAGTCACCCTCCGACGCGAAGGCCCCACGGACGTCCTGGAAGACGACGGCGTAGCCCGCGTGCAGGAACGACAGCAGCGACGGGATGGGGTTGTTCGGGCCGCCGCCGAACAGGGTGGCCTGCTTGCCGTACGGCGTGCGCAGCAGCAGCGTGGGGGCCGTGCCCTCGGCGGGTCGCCACACGTCCGCGCGCAGGGTCACCCCGTCACGCATGGTCATCGGGACGTCGCGCTCGAAGACGTGGTTCACGAGCGGCATTGTGCCCGCCCGCCGCGGCGCCCGGCGGCGTCCCCGCCGTACGGCGGCGTGCCCCTCCGGCGCGCCCCGGGGCAGACACGAGGTGACTGGGAGACGATCATTGCCCGAACGGGGGTGGTCCTGGGATGTCGGTAGGCGTCCACCGGCCGGTCACCCAGAAGGAGCGTCTCGTGGTGTTGCAGGGGGAGGAGCACGGCCAGGTCGGAGCGGGCCGCGCTCGTGACGAGGGCCGGGCCGACGCGTCGCCGGAGCGGGAGCACGACGGACCCGTCGTCCCCCGGTGGTGGCGCTGGGCGGCGTTGGCCCTCTACGCCGTCGCGCTCACCACCTGGATCGTGACCATCGGCCTGCCGAAGGACCAGATCAGCGTCTTCGTGTGGCTCTGGCTCGCCACGTTCGCCTGGTACGCGGGCTACCCGTGGCGCCAGCACGTCCACTTCTTCCGCGACTGGTGGCCGGCGTTCGCCCTGCTGGTGCTCTACATGTACAGCCGCGGACTCTCCGACGAGCTCATCGGCATGCCGGTGCACTGGACGATGCCGATCGACGTCGACCGCTGGATGACGGGCGGCAACGAGCTGCCCACGGAGTACCTGCAGACCTGGCTGTGCGGCGACCCGTGCCTGGTGAGCAGCGAGCCGCGCTGGTACGACCTGCTCCTGACGACCGTCTACAACACCCACTTCGTCGTCGGCCTCGGCCTGGCGCTGGTGCTCTACCTGCGGAACCGCCTCGAGTGGTTCAGCTGGCTCGGCCGCTACGTCGCGATGAACCTCGCCGGTCTCGTGATCTACGTCTTCTACCCGATGGCGCCGCCGTGGCTGGCGTCCGACGAGGGCTACCTCGGGGAGATCGCGCGGCTCACGGGCCGCGGCTGGCGCGACATCGGCCTCGGCGGGTTCCACAGCGACCTCGCCCGCGTCGGCAACCCGGTGGCCGCCATGCCGTCGCTGCACGCGGGCATCGCGATGCTCGTGACCATCTACGCCATCAGCCGGCTGAGCGACCGGCCCTGGCGCTGGCTGCTCGCCGTCTACCCGCTGGCCATGGGCTTCGCGCTCGTCTACTACGGCGAGCACTACGTGATCGACCTCGTCGCCGGTTGGGTGCTCGCGGTCGCCGTGCACGTCGGCTTCACGTGGTGGGAACGCAGGCGCGCCGCGCGTACGGCGGACGCGGCGGCCGTCGTACCCGCCGAGGTCGCAGCCGACCGAGCGAGCTGAGCGGAGCCGCCCGGGGCCGAGTGTGGCGGACCGATGCCGATGTGGCTGGGTCGTACTTGCGTGCGTCCGCCACACTCCCCAGCACGGCTGACACCCCCACGCACGTACGACGACCGCCGCCGGTCGGGGACCGAGGTCCCCGACCGGCGCCGGGCTGTCGTGAAGGTGGTTCAGCCGTGGGCCGTCACGGCCTCCCGCTCGGGGTCGCCCAGATCCAGAAGTGGCGCTGGGTGGGCCGGTAGACCTCGTCGTCCGGGACGAACGTGACGCCGACCTGGTAGCTGCTCTTCACACCCGGGATGACCGGGGTCGCCACCTGGCGCTGGCGCCCGTCGTACCGGTGGGCGGTCGCGATCAGCTGGGCCGTGCCCGCGCGACGGATCGTCACGTAGACGGTGCCGGTGACGGCGCTGCCGTCCTCGCCCTCGTAGTAGACGGTGATCGGCTTGGCGCTGCCGAGCCGGCCGAACGACCACGGGGCCTGCGGGGTGAGGCGCGAGCCGACGCCGTACTGGCCGGGCTGCGGCTCGGGCTCCGGCTCGGGGGCGACGGTCTCGGCGAAGGTCCACGTGCCGGACCCGACCTCGAACAGCGCGCGCCCGTCCTCGACGGCCACCAGCTCGGCCTCGGTGCTGCCGTCGAGGCCCGTCACGACGTTGCCGTCGGCGACGGGCACCGACACGGTCGACGTGGTGTTGACCGGCACCGCGACGGTGGCCTCGGTGAGGCCGCTGCTGCGGTCCCACTCCACGCTGACGGGGCCGCGCTGGGTGTGCGTGGTGCCGCCGGCGGACTCGAGCTCGAGCTCGGGCACGACCACCTCGAACGACCGGGCCCCGGCCTCGGCGATCCGGACGCCGACGATCTCCTCGACCACGTCGGTCATCGAGTTGGCGCTCCAGCCGTGCGACTGGCTGTTCGCCGAGCCGCTCTGCACCCACGACTCGGGCGTGAACGTCAGGCCCTGCTCCAGGGACTGCGCCCAGCCGAAGTCGTCCGGGTTCGTCAGCAGCGCGACGAGGGCGTCGCCCTGGCCGCCCTCGCGGAGCGCCTCCGCGAGCCAGTGCACCGTCATCGGGCCCTGGCGCATGCCCATCGACCCGACGGCGGCGGCCAGCTCCGGCCGGTCCTCCTCGGGAGCGATGTCGAACGCGATCGCGTACGACGTGGAGTGCTGGCCGGCGTGCGGGCTCTGGCTGCCGTCGGCGAGCAGGCCGTCGACGTACAGGCCGTCCTCGCGGCGCAGCTCGGCGTTCATCGTGGCCGCGAGGTCGTCGCGGGCCGAGCGCAGGCCCGCGACGTCGTCGGCGGGCTCGCCGAGCAGCTCGCCCATGTCGGCGACGCGGGTGAGCACGTCGACGGAGAGAGCGTTGACCGTGGTGCGGGCCGCCGCCGTCATGTCGTAGCCGAAGCGGCCGTGCTCGGGCCAGTCGACGATGCCGTACTGGTAGGCGCCGCTGCCCCCGCTGAGCTGGGTGACCAGACCGGCGGTCGGACCCTCGGTGGCGACGTGGCGCAGCACGTAGTCGGCGTTGGCGCGCAGCGCGTCGTACGCCTCGGCCACCATCGCCTCGTCGCCGCTCTGCTGGTAGTAGTCCCAGACCCAGCCCGCCATGGTGAGGCTGAAGTCGGGGATGTCGCGCTTGCCGTCGCCGTTGGGGTAGACGGCGTTGAAGCGGCCGGCGTCGTCGCCCGTGGTCCAGTAGCGCTCCTGCGAGGCGAGGAACTCCCGGATCGCCTGGCGGCTGTGCACCCGCTCGTTGAAGCCGAGCATCGTGGCCTCGGAGATGTTGACGCTGTCGTGGAGGAACTGGCCCTTCTCGCGCGTCGGGGTGTCGACGAACTGCTCCTGCACGGAGTAGAGCGCCGAGCGCGACATGAGGTCCCAGACCTCGTTGAGCGTGTCGTCCGAGCTGGTGAACTCGGCCTGACCGCCCTCGGGCACCTCGGTGTGCACGATCGTCGCGCTCACGTCGTCGACCGTGATCTCCTCGCCCGCGCCGGGGATCTCGAGGTAGCGGAACGCGAGGTGGGTGAAGGCGTCGAAGGTCTGCGCGCCCGCCACCTGGGTGTAGGGGAACGACATGTTCGTGCCCTGGGCGCCGACGCCACTGGTGGCGACGCGCCCGTCCTCCGTGAGGCCGTAGCTGGCGCGAAGGGGCAGGACGCGGCCGGCCACGCCGTCGGTGAACTCGACCGACGGGCGGGCGGGGATCACGACGCCGAAGTCGGCCACGGCCGTGCCGTCGTCGGCGACGAGGATCCGCTCGGGCTGCACGACGGTCTCGGTGATCCGGGACTCCTGACCCGTCAGGGAGGTGAACGGGGCGACCGGGTGGGCACCGATCTCCTCCGCGACGGCCCAGGTGCTGTCGTCGTACCCGAAGGAGGTCCAGTCGCCGATCGCGGCCGCGGCGGTCGCGTCGTAGTGCTCGACGAAGTCGCCCTCGCCGTTGCGGCTGCCGGCGGAGAGGTAGGGCCCGCGGCGGGCGCTCCAGGAGTCGTCGGAGGTGATGACCTGCTCGGTGCCGTCGGCGTACTCGACGACGATGCGGGCGAGCAGGCCCGGGACCCCGGCGGGTCGGCCCTGGCCGCTGCCGTACCAGTGCAGGATCGCGCCGACACCGATCTCGGTGCGGCCCTGGACGAGCTCGGTGACGTCGGCGGCCTGGTAGTAGCCCTCGCCCGGGTAGGAGAAGGACTGGCCGCGGTCGGCGCGCTCGCCGTCGATGAGTAGCTCGTAGGTGTGGCTGCCCGCGACGTAGCTGCGGGCGCGCACGACCTCCTTGTCCTCCAGCTGCACGTCGGTGCGCAGCAGGGTCCAGTCGTCGGGCTCCTGGACGCTGCCGGTGGGCACGGCCCACTGGCCGAGGCCGTCGGAGAAGTCGTCGGCGAGCAGCTCGGTCTCGCCGTCGAGGGAGGTGACGCGCACGTCGTCGAACTCGGCCGTGTCGGTGCCGCTCGAGCTGGAGACCTGGCGGAAGCCGACCGTGCCGGCGGTGGAGCCGGTGTCGGACGGGTCGGTCCAGTCGTCGACCAGGGCACCGTCGAGGAAGGTCTGGAACCGCTGGCCCTCGACGCGGATGCGCACGTCGTACGTCGTGCCCAGCACGATGGCGGGAGTGATCGCGACCGTACGGCGCGCGTCCTGCGGGTAGGCGCCCGCCGTGCGACGGTGGGTCTTGAGGCCGTCGGGGCTGAGCTGCCACATGTAGCCGCTCGCGGTGGTGGGCGCGCGGAACACGATGCCGGCGCCGCGGCTGACCGGGGTCACCTTCATCGACAGCTCGTAGTCGGTCCACTCCGCGCCCTCGCGGGCGAGGGTGAGCTCGTTGGCCGCAGCGCCGCCGTTGCCGGCGATCCGCAGCCGCTCCTCGGGCGTGACGCTGTGGGTGGTGGCGGCACCGGGCGTGCGCTTGATCCACGACGCGCCGTCCCAGTCGGCGTCGCCGATGCCGGTGTCGAACGTCGCGGGCTCCGACCAGGGCGAGACCCGGTCGGTGCGGTCCCAGGTGCGCACCTGCCAGGTGTACGACGCGCCCGGCGCCAGCGCGGGTCCGCCGTAGTCGACGTTGCTCTGCTCGCTCGAGGCCTGCGTGCCGCTGTCCCACACGAGCGCCCCGGCGTCGTCGCGGACCTGCAGCTGGTAGGCCGTCTGGACCTCGTTGGCGTCGGCGTCCTGCGGCAGCCAGCCGAAGCGCGGCGCGCCCTCGACGTTGAGCGGACGGGCGGCGTCGTTGACGGTGGGGGCGGCCGGCGCGGTCGGGGCCGTCGTGCCAGTGGCGGCGGCGCTGAGCGAGGGGGCGCTCGTGATGGGTGCGGTGGCGGTGGCGGTGGCGGTGGCGGTCGCGGTGGCGGCCGGGCCGGCCGTGGCCACCAATCCGGTGGCGAGCAGCGACGCGGAGGCGACCGCGACCCCCGCCCGTTGGACTCTTCTCGATGTCGACATCGTTCTCCTCCCGAGCGGGGCTTCTGTGACCCGCGACACGTGCGGAACGTATAAAACGATTCAACGGGTGGCAATGAAACGTTTTAATCCGTCCATGCACTGGTCAGTAGTGGGGAGTGCTACGCATGGCGAGGGGGTGCGGTGGCGCGGGCGGGCCGTTGGGGGGCGGCTCGAGCGGCGGTGGAGGGGCGGCCGGAGTGGATGGCTCGGGGGAGTGTGGCGGACGGATGCGCCGCAGAGCGGGGCCGGGCTGCGTCCGTCCGCCACACTCCGTGAGGCCCCGGAGTGTGTGGCGGACGGATGCAGGCCGAGGCCGGCTCGAGCTGCGGGCGTCCGCCACACTCAGGCGGGCGGCTCGACGGGCGGCTCGACGGGCGGCTCGGCTGGCGGCTCGGCTGGCGGCTCGGCGGGCGGCTCGACGGGCGGTCAGGCGGGCGGCTCGCCGGGCCTCGTCGGCGCCGTACCGACGGCAGTCACGACCGCGGTCACGGCGGTCTCCAGCTCACGGGCGACGACGCCCGGCTCGGTCGACTCGGAGTCATGGAGGAACGCGGTGGCCCCGCGCTGAAGGCCGCAGTAGTCGAGGATCCCGTGCCCGATCTGGGTGTCGAACGACTGCGCGTAGCCGTGCCGGGCGAAGGACGCGCGTGACGTGCCGCTGATCGGCAGCAGGTGGGCCGTGAGGTGCCCGAGCCGCGGCGCGATGCGGTCGTCGTCGCCGAGGTCGAAGGCCCACCCGGTGATGAACACCCGGTCGATCCAGCCCTTGAGCAGGCCCGGCACCGACCACCAGTAGACCGGGAAGACGAGCACGAGGTCCGTGTGGGCGTCGATGCGTTCCTGCTCGGCGACGACGGCGGGGTCGGGGTGCTGCTGGCCGAGGTAGGTCCGGCGGTCGTCCGGGGTGAAGCGCGGGTCGAATCCCTCCTGGGCGAGGTGGGCCACGGTGGCCGCGCCGCCGAGCGCCTCCTGCAGGCGCTGCGCCGCCTGGTGGGTGAGCGAGTCCGGGTCGGGGTGCGCGGTGACGATCAGCGTGCTCATGCGGCCATGTCTACCGAGGGCACCCCACCGAGCGCGGGGTCAGCCGATGTACGGCGCCCACAGCGACAGGTAGCTCACCCACACGAAGAGGACGAGCAGCCCGAGAACGGTCGCGGCGTACGTCGAGGCCCAGCTGCCGCCCCGCCACCGGGTCGTGACGCCGAGCGCGGCCGGCAGGACGACGAGGCAGGCGCTGAGGCCGACGCCCCAGCCCAGGTCCGTGGTGCCGCCCGGCCCGAGGTCGGACTCCCACCAGACCGCGGCCAGGTAGACGTTGAAGGCGGCCAGGAGGAGGCCAGTCACGACGACCAGCACCCGGCCGACGGGGCCGAGGCGGGGGCGGGGACGGGCGTCGTACGACGGGGTTCTCGGCACGCCGGGACCCTAGCGGCCCCGAGGGACACGTCCTGACGGCACGGGTCGCACCGTTCGGCGGACGGCGGGGCCGGGCGACGGGTTCAATGTCGCCCGGGCACCGCGGTGGGGCCGGACGAGGGGGCAGGTCGTGGTCGTGGGGTCCAGGTTCAGGAGCGGGGCGCGGCGGAGTGTCGCGCGGGCGTCGGCGGGACTGGTCGCCGTCGCCGGGCTGGTCGTGCTGGGTGCCCCGGGCGCCGAGGCGGCCACCGTGGTGCGGGCGCCGCGGCCGACGTACGTCGACGTCGACACGCTGCAGGTGCCGCAGGTGCGGGGCGTGCGCTACACCGACGACGAGGGGCGGACGCTGTCCGGTCGGGTCGAGGTGCCGGCCGCCGACGAGAACGGGTTCCGCGAGGTGCGCATCGGCGCCGAGCCCACGTCGGGCTACGTGCTCTCGGGGCCGAACGGCTGGGAGGAGTTCCACTACGGCCAGGCCTACGAGTCGTTCTCGACGCAGCAGGGCACCGACCTGCTGACGGTCGAGCGGAGCGGCTGCGACGTGGTGGTCCGTAACGACCGGCGGGTCGCCGTCGACTACGAGATCTACGAGACGTTCGACTTCGACTCCGTCGTCAGCACGGTCGGGGACGGCACCGAGGAGGGCGAGCACGTCGGGCTGCTCCAGCCGGGGGAGTCGGTCGAGATCCGGGCCACCGAGTGGCCCGCGGTGCTGGTGCGGGCGCAGTATGCCGACGACACCAGCTGGCGCACGGGCGACCACGTCGACACGTTCGACTGCGGGCTCGGTCGCGGCACGCAGCGCACGCGGGTGCGCACCGCCGGCTGCGAGCTCTCGTTCGGCCAGGTGGGCCCGCTCGAGGTGACCATCGGCCAGCTCTTCTACCGCGACGCCGACGGCTGGCAGAGGGTCGACGGCATCGAGGACGACACGCTGGGCGACGCCGTCGCGCCCATCTCCTACGACTTCGGCAGCGTCGGCCGGCGCGACCTGCGCGTCTACTGGGGCGAGTACGCGCTCGTGCCCGAGGCGGACGGCACCTACCTCCGCACCTACTTCGGCTCCGCCACGGTGTGCGACGGCAGCCCGGCCGCCACCCGACCGTCCGCCCCCGGCCGGCCCTCGACCCGGGTCGACGGCAGCACGATCACGGTCGCGTGGCCGGCGGTGACGGCCGACGGCGGGTCGCCGGTGACGGGGTACGTCGTGCACCAGACCGGCCCGGCCGGCTCCCAGTGGCGCGAGGTGCCGGCGGACCAGACCCGGCTGACCCTGCGCAACCAGCCCGGCGGCACGGCGACCTTCCGGGTCTACGCGTCGAACCGGTGGGGCAACTCGCCGGCCAGCCCGGACCGCTCGGCGACGGTCACCAGCCGCCCGGGCGCACCCGCTCAGCCGGCGGCGAATGTCCGCGGACGCGACGTGACCCTCTCGTGGTCACCGCCGCGCGTCACCGGCGGCCTGCCCGTGACCGGGTATGTCGTGCAGCGCGGCAACCTCTACTGGGCCCTCCCGGCCACGAGTCGCTCGCTCAACTTCCGGGGGCTGCCGGCCGGCACGCACCACTTCCGGGTCTACGCCACCAACGCGCTGGGTAACTCGGCCGGGTCGCCGGTGCGGACGGTGGCGGTGCGCTGAGCGGGGTCGCGGTCGGGCCGGGACCGGCACCGAGTGTGGCGGACGGACGCACCTCCGGACGAGGTCGGGCTGCGGGCGTCCGCCACGCTCAGCCGAGCCGGTTGATGTGTGGCGGACGGATGCACCGCCAGGCCCGGCCGACCTGAGCGCGTCCGCCACACTCGGCCGAGGCTCGCGGGTGCCGGCCCGAATCGCTGGAGACCGCACCGACCGTCCGGCACTGGGCCAGGATGGGCGTACGACGCGGGGCGTGCAGCCCTGCTGGGGCGAGGGGGAGCGATGAGCGCACGGACGAGGTACGCCGTCACCATCGGTGCCGGGTGGACCCTGGTGCTCACGCTCTGGCTGTACTACGTGAACGACACCGGCGTCTGGCCGGCCGTGGTCGGGGCGGTCCCGGCGTGGGTGATCGCGAGCTGGGCCATGTACCTGACCTATCCCGCCTGGGAGCGCCGCCGCTTCCTCCGCCCGCGCACGCCCTTCGAGGAGCTGCGGGACCACCGCGAGGCGAAGCTGCGGCGCGCGGCGACCCGCCGTACCGACGAGGGCTGACCTCCCGACCCGCCCGCCCGCCCGCGGGGACCTCACCGCTCGGCGCGCCGGCCTCTCCTACGCCGACTCCCACGCCGACGCCGTCGCGAGCCGCCGGGCCCGGATCTGCTCGGGCGTGGTGCCGCGGCGCCGGCGGATGAGGGTGGCGAGCGTGGTGGCGTCCTGGTAGCCGACGGCCCGGGCGATCGCGGCCACGCTCTCGTCGGTGGTGCGGAGCAGGTCGACGGCGCGCTCGAGGCGCACGTGCTGGACGTACCGGATGGGGGTCATGCCCAGGGTGGTCGACGTCAGCCGCTGGAGGGTGCGTCGGCTGACGCCGAGGTCCGACGCGACCTCGCCGAGGTCGAGCGACTCGCCGATGCGGTCGCGGACGGCGCGGTCGAAGGCCGCGAGCACGGGGTCGGTGGGAGCGAGCAGGCTCGGGCGCACGACGTCGCCCTGGCGGGGCCGGTCGCCCACGGCGAGGTAGTCGCCGACCGCCTCGGCGAGGCCGGGGCTGACCCGCCGTACGAGCGAGAGGGCCAGGTCCAGGTGCGCGAGCGCGGCGCCCGCGGTGACGACGTCGCCGGCGACGACGAGCGCCTCGGACTCGTCGAGGGTCACGGCCGGGTAGCGGGCGCGGAAGGCCGGCCCGAGCCACCAGCTCGTGGTGGCCGCCCGCCCGTCGAGCACCCCCGCCTCGGCGATCAGGAACGTGCCGCTGCAGGCGGCCGAGGTCGGCACGCCGTGGTCGTGCAGCGTGCGCAGGGCCGGGACGGTGTCGGTGCCCGTGACCACGTCGAGGACGGCCTCGGCGGTGGTGACCCCGAGGCCGGGTACGACGAGGTGGTCGGGCGGGTCGTCGAGGACGGCGGCGAGCGGCTCGGTCGTGAACGCGGCCCCGTAGAAGGTGCGCACCTGCGCCCGGGTGGAGCGGACGGACACCTCGAAAGCCGCGAGGTGGGGGTCGACACGCCCCCGCAGCAGGTTGGCGGCGGTGAAGACGTCGAGCACGAGGCCCAGGCCGGAGTCGGCCACGCCGTCCACGGCGACGATCACGATGCGCATGTCGCGAATGCTAGGAGGGACGTCGCAACGGCCACTGGTCGTACGGCGGGGTGCACCGGAAGGGTGGAGTCCGACGTCGCAGGCCCTCGAGCCCGCCCGGGCGGGTACCACCCGCGCGGCGGCATCCCGGCCGCGACCCGACCCGGAAGGACCCACCATGACCTCCACCCCGATGGCCCACACGACCGCGCTGCACCACGTGCGCCTCACCGTGACCGACATCCACCGCTCGAAGGCCTTCTACCAGCACCTGCTCGGCGTCGAGACCGCCTTCGACTTCAGCGACCGCGTCGACGAGCCCGGCGTGCGCGACGACCCGGCCCAGCTCTTCGGCGGCGCTGGCTTCCCCGTCGGCGACCAGCTGCTGGGCCTGCGCCCGGTCGGCCCGACCGGTGGCACCTTCGACTCGACCCGCGTCGGCCTCGACCACCTCAGCCTGCTGGTGGGCTCGGAGGACGAGCTGCACGCCGCGGCCGGCCGCCTCGACGAGGCCGGCATCGAGCACGGCGAGGTCACCCACCTCGACACGGGCATGGTCATCCTCTCGATCCAGGACCCGGACGACATCAACATCGAGCTCGTGCACATGCCCTGAGCCCCGGCGCCCCCACCCCGAAGCCCCCGCGCCCCCGCGCGGCCCCCGAACCCCCAGGAGCCCCCCGTGCCCACGAACATCGGCTACGCCACCGACGACGCTTCCTCCCCGCTCCGCCCCTGGCCCTTCGACCGGCCGGCGGTCGGGCGTGAGGACGTGCGCATCGACATCGCGTACTGCGGGGTGTGCCACTCCGACGTCCACCAGGCCCGTGCCGAGATGGGCGGAGCCCTGGCCACGAACTTCCCGTGCATGCCCGGCCACGAGATCGTCGGCACCGTCGCCGAGGTCGGCGCCGACGTCACCCGGCACGCCGTCGGTGACCGGGTGGGCGTCGGCTGCCTCGTCTACTGGGGCGACGAGTCGCAGCGCGGGGTCGAGGACGAGCAGTACCAGCAGCCGCCGGCGGTCTTCACCTACAACGCCCCGGACCCCGACACCGGCGAGGTGACCTTCGGTGGCTACTCCGACGAGATCGTCGTGCACGAGCACTTCGTGCTGTCGATCCCCGACGCCCTCGACCTGGCCGCCGCGGCGCCCCTGCTGTGCGCCGGGGTGACGACGTACGCGCCGCTGACCCGGTGGGGCGTGCAGGACAAGGTCGTGGGGGTGGCGGGCCTCGGCGGTCTGGGGCACCTCGGCCTCAAGCTGGCCAAGGCCCTCGGCGCGAGCCGCGTCGTCGCCCTCACTACCAGCGCCGACAAGGCGGACGGTGCGCGGGCGTCGGGCGCCGACGACGTCGTGGTGATGACCGACGAGGACGCCGTGACGGATGCGGCGGACTCGCTGGACCTGGTGCTCTCGACGATCCCGACGGCGTTCGACATGAACCCGTACCTCTCGCTGCTCGCCGCGAACGGCGTGCTGGCGACGGTCGGGCTGCTCGAGCCGATCGGGGAGGGCGCCATCGACTTCGGTGTCGTCTCCCTCAAGCGCCTCACCATCGGCGGGTCGCTCATCGGCAACCTGCAGCAGACCCAGGAGGTCCTGGACCTCTGTGCCGAGCACGGCATCACCGCCGACATCGAGCTGATCGCGGCCGACCGCATCAACGAGGCCTTTGACCGGCTCGTCGAGGGCGACGTGCGGTTCCGGTTCGTGATCGACAGCTCGACCCTGCCGGACCCCAGCTGAGGAGGCCGACCGTGGGCCCGCACACCGACACGCCCCGCTCCTACCTGCGCTACGGGCCGGAGGTCGAGCAGGAGCAGCCGCACGAGGCCGAGGACGTCGCCGCGCTGCGCGAGATCTTCGCCGACCTGCGCGCCTTCGCCTTCGAGAAGCACCGCCACGGCCTGCGGGACGCGCACGCCAAGAGCCACGGCGTCGTCCGCGGCACCCTGCGCGTGCACGACGACCTCCCGGCCGAGCTGCGCCAGGGGCTCTTCGCCGAGCCGGTGGAGCGGCCGGTGATCATCCGCTTCTCGACGGCGCCGGGCGACATCGTGCCCGACGGGGTCGGTACGGCGCGGGGGATGGCGGTCAAGGTGCTCGAGGTCGACGGCGAGAAGGCGCTCCCGGAGGCCCCGGACGCCCGCACCCAGGACTTCCTGCTCGTCAACCACCCGACCATCTCGTCGGGTGACGTCCACACCTACCGCCGCGACCAGGCCCTCCTCGCGAAGGCGGCGAGGGCGCCCGAGCCGGCCCAGGTGGCCACCGGGGTCGTGCTGCGCGCCGCGGCCGGCGCCGCCCGCGCGGTGGGCGTCGACAGGACCGGGGGACCGGCCGGCCAGGCCATGCCCCACACCCACCTCCTGGGCGAGACCTACTGGTCGCAGGGAGTGCTGCGCTTCGGCGAGCACGTCGCCAAGGTCTCCGCGGTGCCGGTGTCGGAGAACCTGACCGAGCTGACCGGCCGGCGGGTCCCGGTGGGCGAGCCCTCCGCGCTGCGCGACCTGACCTCGGAGTTCTTCGCCGACCAGCAGGGCACCTGGGAGGTGCGCGTCCAGCTGGCCGTCGACCTCGAGACCACCCCCGTCGAGGATGCCTCCGTCGAGTGGCCCGAGGAGGTCACCCCCTACCGGACGGTCGCCACGATCACCGTCGAGGCGCAGGACTCCTACTCGCCGGCCCGCCGCGTCTACGTCGACGACGACCTGTCGTTCAACCCGTGGCACTGCCTGGTCGAGCACCAGCCGCTGGGCTCCATCCAGCGGGTGCGCCGACCCGTGTACGACGACTCGTCGCGCGACCGCCACGGCCTCAACGACCGCCCGATCGGCGAGCCGGAGAGCATCGACGACCTGCCGGACTGAGGACGATCGGGTGCCGCACCGTCAGGCGTGGCACCCGATCGGTCCGCCGTGGAAGGCGACCATGTCGGGCCAGGCGTCGGGCACGCGCAACCGCACGCCCGGCCCCTGCGCCCGTTCGGTGAGGGCCCGGTGCAGGTTGCCGACGAAGCGCTCCGTCTCGGCCCACCCGGCGTACGGGTTGTCCCGGTGCTTCTCCGCGGCCTGCAGCGCCGTCATGCCCTCGGCCTCCGCGACGGCTGCGACCTGGTCGACGTACGCGACGTAAGCGCTCAGGTCGTCGAGCAGCACGGGCACGTCGTCGCCGCGGCAGACGGGGCCGTGACCGGGCACGACCACCTCGGGTGACAGCGCGCGCAGCCGCTCGAGCGCGCGGGCGAAGCCGGGCACGGAGCCCTCGAGCAGGAACGGCTGGCCGCCCGCGAAGGCGACGTCGCCGGTGAAGAGCACGCGCTGCTCGGGCAGCCAGACGACCACGTCGTTGGTGGTGTGGGCCGGGCCGACGTGGATGAGCTCGACGACCACCTCGTCGAGGTGCAGCGTCAGCCGGTCGTCGAAGGTGATGTCGGGGGTGCGGATCCGGAGGTCGCCGTAGTCGGGCTCGGTGATCACGCGGGTGGCCTCGAGGCCGGCGGTGAGCATCTCCTCCCGGCACGCCGTGTGGGCGATCACCGGCGTCGTCGAGGGCGCGAGGTAGTTGCCGTAGACGTGGTCCGGGTGGTGGTGGGTGTTGACCAGCGCCATCGGCGCGGCCGTCGACCGGGTGTCGACCTCGGCCAGGAACCGGCGCGTGCGGGTCTCGGTGGAGGAGGCGTCGACCAGGAGGCTGCGGCCGCTCTCGCCGACGAGGAACCCCAGGTTGTTGATCATCCAGGAGCCGTCGGGCTGCACGTAGGCGAAGACGCCGGGCGCGACCTCCTCGACGTACGGCGGTCGGTCGCGCCAGTCCATGCCCTCACCCTTCGTCGGCCCCCGGGCACGGGGGCGTGCGTGTCGTCGGGGTCGAGTCAGCCACATGGCCGGGGCCCCGGCCAGAGCGCCAGACATCGGTGTCGCCGATCACAGCCATGCCCGACTGTGACTTCAGTTACATGTCGCGCCGCTGCTTCACTCCGAGCACCACCGACCGGTGGCGGCAGTTCCCGGGCTGCCTGGCTGGCTTGTTGCCCGACTCGTAGGAGCATCGATGAACCCCATCAGAAGGGCGGCGCCGTGGTTCGCGCTCGCCGTCGCCCCCCTCGTCCTGAGCGCGTGCTCGGGAGCCATCTCGTCGTCGAACGACGACGACGGCGGCTCGGCCTCCGGGCCGACCGGCGAGGAGGCCACGGCTGCGCTCGAGGCCGCGTACACCGGGGAGACGGGCGAGCCGCCCACCGTGGAGACCAGCCCGCCGGCCGACGTGAACCTCTGGGTCGTCTCCTGCGGAGAGCAGGTGCCGTCGTGCTCCACGCCGGTCGCCGGCATGAAGGAGGCCGGTGAGCTGATCGGCTGGAACGTCACCGTGTGCGACGGCCAGCTCAACCCCGGCGGCTGGGGCACCTGCCTGCGCCAGGCCACCAGCGCCGGCGCCGACGTCGTCATCCCGGTCGGCATCGACTGCGTCTCGGTCGAGGCCCCGATGCGCGAGGCGGTCGACGCGGGCGTCGAGATCGTCGGCGGCGGCGGCTCCGACTGCACCGCGGTCGGCGGTGACTCGTTGCTCGCCAGCGAGCGCCTCCAGCTGCCGGACACCTCCATCGAGGACTACTGGCGCCTCAACGGCCAGCTGCAGGCCGACTGGCTGATCGGGAAGTCCGACGGCGCCGCGAAGGTGCTGCTCATCAACTTCACCGACCCCGTCTGGGGCCCCTGGATCACGGCCGGGTTCACCGACCGCATCGCCGAGTGCGAGGAGTGCGAGATCGTCTCCACGCTCGACCTGGCCAACTCCGACATCGCCGGCAACACCGCGGCGCAGAAGTTCTCCAGCGCCCTCGTGGCCGCCCCCGACGTCAACGCCGTCTCGGTGCCCGTCGGCGGATGGCTGAGCGCCGGCCTCGCCCAGGCTGTCCAGGCCTCCGGCAGGGGAGGAGACCTCGCGGTCTCCGCCGGCTTCGGCGACGCCTCGACGATGGACCTCGTGCGCTCCGCCGGGTTCGACCTGGGCGTGCTGGGCTACGCCACCGAGTGGGGCTCCTACGGCTCGATCGACACCGCCATCCGCGTGCTGAACGGCGAGGAGCCGCAGGTGCAGGGCGACGGCTTCCAGATGGTCGACGCCGACAACAACCTCCCGGCGGAGGGCGACTACGAGCCCGACGTCGACTACAAGGCCGCCTACGAGGCGCTGTGGGGCGTCAGCTGACATGAGCACCTCCACCTCCGCGGACCTGGCCGTCGTCGTCACCGGGATGACCAAGTCGTTCGGACCCACCAGGGCGCTGGACGGGGCCGGGCTGACGCTGCGGCGCGGCACCGTCCACGCCCTGCTGGGCGGCAACGGCTCGGGCAAGTCGACCGCCATCAAGGTGCTCGCGGGGGTCCACCCCGGCGACGCCGGCCACCTGGTCGTCAACGGCCGAGAGGCCGACGTCGCCGGCTGGTCGGCGGCCGACGCGGCCGAGGCCGGGCTGCGCTTCGTGCACCAGGACCTCGGGCTCTTCGAGCAGCTGAGCATCGCGGAGAACGTGGCGCTCGCCGCCGGCTACCCGACCCGCGTGGGGCGCTCCGTGCGGTGGAAGGAGCTGCGGGCGCACGTCGCCGAGCTGCTCGAGCGCTTCGAGATCGACGCGCGGCCCGAGCAGCCCGTCGGGAGCCTGCGCCCGGCCCAGCGCACGATGGTGGCGATCGCCCGGGCGCTGCAGGACCGCGACGACGGCGAGGCCGTGCTGGTGCTCGACGAGCCGACGGCGACGCTGCCGGCCCACGAGTCGGAGGCGTTGCTCGCCGCGATCCGGCGACGCGCCGACCTCGGGCAGACCGTGATGATGGTCAGCCACCGCATGCAGGAGGTGCTGGCCGTCGCGGACGACTTCACCGTCTTCCTCGACGGTCGGTCGGTCGCGCACCTCGTGGGCGGCACCGACGTGGCCGCCCCGACGGAGGCCGAGCTGGTCGCCCACATGACGGGCCGGGCCTTCGACGGCGAGGCGGGCCGGGAGCGGGTCGCCGTACCCCAGCAGGCCGGTGAGGCGGCGCTCGTCGTCGACGACCTGCACGGCGGACCGCTCCGTGGGGTGTCGCTGTCGGCGTGGCCCGGCGAGATCGTCGGGGTCGCCGGCCTCGTCGGCAGCGGTCGCTCGGCGCTGCTCACCACGATCTTCGGGGTGCACCGCCCGTCGGGCGGGGTGCTGCGGGTGCTCGGTCGCGAGCAGACCGGACGCGAGGACGTGAAGGCCCGGATGCGCCAGGGGGTCGCCTACGTCTCCGAGGACCGGGTGGGGGAGTCGGCCTTCGCCAACCTCAGCCTGCGCGAGAACCTCTCGGCCTCGGTGCTGCGCTCGTTCTGGGGCTGGCGGGGCATGGCGACCACCGCCGAGCGCCGCTCCGCGGAGGAGCTCGTCGTCAGCCACGCCGTCAAGGCGGGCTCGGTCGACCACGACTTCGCGACCCTCTCGGGCGGCAACCAGCAGAAGGCGGTGGTGGGGCGCTGGCTGCGCCGTGCGCCCCGGCTGCTCCTCCTCGACGAGCCAACCCAGGGCGTCGACGTGATGTCGCGCGTCGACATCTACGCCACCGTGCGCGCTGCCGCGGCCGACGGCTGCACCGTGCTGGTGGCCTCCTCCGACTTCTTCGAGCTCTCCACTCTCTGCGACCGCGTCGTCGTGCTGCGCGACGGCGTCGTCGACAGCGAGCTGACCGGTGACGAGCTCACCCCCGACCACCTGACCGCGGCGACGCAGTCGTCCGTCCTCACCGCAGGAGATGCCCGATGAGCACGTCCGTCACCAGCAGCCGAGGGGCGGGTACGGCGGGCGCCGCCGCCGGCTCCGGCACCCCCGAGAGCCCCGGCACCGCCCCGACCACGGGCGGCAGGGCCGGGAAGGCCGGGCGCCCGCGCCGCGGCCACGACCTGCGCGGCCTCGCCGAGAAGAACGCCCTGCTCGTGCTGCTGCTCGGCGTGGTCGTCTTCTTCTCCGTGCTGCCCGCCAGCAGCGAGCGGTTCGCGACCTCGGAGAACCTCGCCGTCATCCTCGGCACGCAGGCGACCGTGGCGCTCCTGGCGCTCGCGGTGGTGCTGCCGCTGGTGAGCGGCTACTTCGACTTCTCCCTCGGCGCCAACGCGGCGGCCTCGGGCGTGCTCGCCGCCGGGCTGATGTCGAAGGAGGACATGTCGCTCGCCGTGGCCTGCGTCGTGTGCCTCGTCTTCGGCAGCCTCGTCGGCCTCTTCAACGGCGTGCTGGTCACGCGGTTCGGGCTCAACTCGTTCGTCACCACGCTCGGTGTCGCGACGCTGCTCGGCGGCCTGATCCAGTGGTACACGGGCGGCCAGACGATCCTCGTCGGCATCTCCCCGGCGCTGGTCGACTTCGGATCGATCAACGTCTACGGCGTGCCCGCGGTCGTGTACGTCGTGCTGCTCGTCGCGCTGGTGCTCTGGTACGTGCTGACCCACACGCCGTACGGGCGCTCGCTCTACGCCATCGGCGCCAACCCCCGGGCGGCGAAGCTCGTGGGCATCCGCACCGACCGCTACGTCACCGCGTCGTTCGTGCTGGCCGGCGCGGTGGCCGCCCTCGTCGGGATCCTGCAGCTCGCCCGCACCGGCAGCGCCACCGCCGACTCCGGCAACAGCCTGCTCTTCCCGGCACTGGCGGCGGCCTTCCTCGGCGCGACCGCCGTGCGGCCCGGGTTCTTCAACGTCGTCGGCACGCTCATCGGCGTGCTGTTCGTGTCGATCACCGTCAGCGGCCTCACGGTCGCGAGCGCGGCCGCCTGGGTCAGCCCGGTGTTCAACGGCGCCGCGCTGCTCGCGGCGGTGGGCCTCTCGACGTACCTCGGTCGCGCGCGCGGACGGGCGAGCTAGCCGCGCTCGTCCTCGAGGGCGATGGCGACGTCGTAGAGGAGCCCGCGCAACCAGATGCTGGCGGGCTCCTCGGAGCGCCGGGGGTGCCAGTGCGCGGCCTCGGTGATCTCGACGGTGTCGAGCGGGGTGCGGGCCACCTCGAGGTCGAGGATGTCGAGGCAGCGCTCCGCGAGCCGCGAGGGCACGAAGGCGCAGAGGTCGGTGCCGGCGACGGCGTACGGGAGGGTCAGGAGGCTCGAGACGGTGACCAGCACGGTGCGCTCGCCGATCCCGGCCCGCTCCGCCACGACCTCGAGGGGGCGCTTGTGGTCGCCGCCGGCGTAGAACTCCGCCAACGCGTGGGGCATGTCGAGGAGGTCGTCGATCGTGAGCCCGCCGTCGCGCAGCCGGGGGTTGCCCCGGGCCACGAGGCAGACGAGCCGGTCGGTGAACAGCGGCTGGGTGCGGCCCGGCAGCCCGAACCCGAGGGGGCCGACGACGAGGTCGCGGTTGAGCAGCTGGCGCTCGATGGCGTCGGGGTCGGGCGGCAGGGAGTCGAACGCGACCGAGCAGCCCGGCGCCTCCCGGAGCACCGCCCGGTTGAGGGGCTCGGCGAGCACGGTCATCGCGTACTCCGAGAGGCTCACCACGAACCGCTTCGAGCTGTGGACCGGGTCGAACGCCCGCTCCGCGCCGAGCAGCGCCTCGGCCGCCTCGACCGCCCGGGTCACCACCGGCAGCAGCTGCTGGGCCAGCGGCGTGAGCACGAACTCGCGGCCCTGGCGCACGAGCAGCTCGTCGTCGAAGTGCCGCCGCAGCCGGCCGAGCGACCCGCTCATGGCCGGCTGGCTCACCATCAGCCGGGCGCCGGCGTGGGTGATGTTGCGCTCCTCGAGCAGCGCGTGCAGCGCGACCAGCAGGTTGGCGTCGACGTCGCGCACGGACTCACGCACGATGGGCTCTCCTCGGGGGTGTGATGGCAGTCACCATGATGGATGATGCGCAGGCGGGGGCGCGACACGACGTACGCCCCACGGTGGAAAGGCAGCCCGCATGACGCTCGGAGGCACCGACCTCAACCTGCTCGTGGCCCTCCGGGCCATCCTCGAGGAGGCCAACGTGACGCGCGCCGGCCGGCGTCTCGGGCTGAGCCAGCCGGCGATGAGCGGGGCGCTCGGGCGCCTGCGCCGCAAGTTCGACGACGAGCTGCTGGTGCGCAACGGCCGCGACTTCGAGCTGACCCCGTTCGCCTCCGAGCTGCTGCCGGAGGTGCAGGAGGCGGTGCGGCTGATGAGCGAGGCGCTGCGCGTCGACGAGGGCTTCGACCCGGCCACGAGCGACCGCGTCTTCCGCCTGATGATGAGCGACTACGCGATGAGCGTGCTGCACGACCCGCTCCTCGGCGCGATGACGGCGCAGGCCCCGCACGTGCGGCTCGCGGTGGCGGGCATGCCGCCCGACATCCGGGAGTCCGACCGCGTGATCGTCGACCACGACGTGCTCGTCGGACCGCTCGGCTACGGCTTCCCGGGGGAGTCCCGGCCGCTGTGGCGCGACCGGATGGTCTGCCTGGTCGACCCCGGCAACCCGCGGCTGCGCGACGGGGCGCTCACGCTGGAGGACGTCGCCGCGCTGCCGCACGCGGTCGCCGAGTTCGGGCTCTCGCGGCGCAACCTGACGCCCGTCGACCGCACCCTCGGCGAGCTCGGCGTCGACCGGCACGTGCAGGTGACCGTGGAGGGCTGGCTGCCGCTGCCCTTCGTCATCGAGCGCACCGACATGATCGCGATCGTGCCCGAGCGCCTGGCGCGCCTCCACGCGCAGCCGGGCGGGCCGCTCGTGCTGGTGGAGCCGCCGTTCGGCCACATCACGCTGGCCGAGGGCTACTACTTCGCGCCCAGCCGCCTCGCGGAGCCGGCGTACCGCTGGTTCTTCGACCGCCTCGACGAGGTCGCCCACGTGCTCGAGGAGCGCGCGCCGGCGGGGGTCGGCTGAGGTCGTCGTCGTGGGAGTCCGCCGGGGGTACGGCGCCCACCGGGACGTCATCCCGATCGTGGCCCCGGGGGCTCGGTCCGGATGACGTCCGCCTCCGCGCCTCACTCCCAGTGGTTGCGGTTCGCCGCGCCGGACGCGCCGGCGAGGTAGCCGACGAACAGCCGGTCGGGGTCGCGGGCGTCGCGGATCGCGCAGAAACGGGCCCAGTGCGCGTCGTCCATGAACCGGACCTGGCGGCGCTCGAGGTCGCCGTCGCCGAGGTACTGGCCGGCCGTCACCGGCTCGAGGTCGCGCATCACGTCGGCGAGCCAGGCGACGTTCGCGTCGTCGTCGGCGGCGTCGGGCCACACGACGTACGACGCCAGGTAGATCTCCGACTGCATCGAGAACGCCATGTCGGGCAGGGCCCGCAGCGGCGCCATCGAGAACCAGATGGTGAACGCCTGCGCGTTCGGCAGCGTCGTGAACGAGCGCCGCATCGCGGGTACGACGGCCGCGGCGTCGCCGGTGAGCCAGGCGTTGTCGACGGCCCAGCGGTGGCCCTCCGGGTTGTCGTGCAGCTGGCGCAGTCGCTGCTCGGCGAGCGTCGTCGGCTGGGCGTCGACGTGCAGCAGCGCCCGGTCGAGGGCCGGGTTGGCGCGGAACGGCGCGAGCGCCTCCCGGCCCGTCTCCAGGTCGTCGACGAACGCGACAGCGGTGACGAGCAGGACGGGTCCGAGGTCGTCGTCGGTCTTGGTGAGGGCGACGATCTCGACGCAGTCCGCGACCCCGTGGTGGGCGTCGTGGAGCCACGTCATGACCTCGTCGAAGTCGGCGAGGCGGTAGGCCTGCACGGTCTGCACCACGTGCGCGAACCGCGGGCGCGTGGCGAGGTGGAAGCGGGTGACGACGCCGGGGAAGCCGGGGCCGGAGCCGCGGGCGGCCCAGTAGAGGTCCGCGTTCACCTCGGCGCTGGCGTGCACGAGCTCGCCGGCGGCGGTGACGACGTCGAGGCCGACGACGTGCTCGGCCGCCCAGCCCCAGCCGCGGGCGTTCCAGCCCTGGCCGCCCTGCAGCAGGAAGCCCCCGATGCCGACGGTGGGGCAGTGCCCGCCGGGGAAGAACCGGCCGTGCTCGGCGAGGAACGGGTCGAGGGTCGCGCCGCCCTGCACCGCGGGGGAGGCGGTCGCGACGCCGGTCGAGGCGTCGTACGACAGCTCCTGCAGCGCCGCGAGGTCGAGCACGAGCACGTCGTCGCGCACCGACCACTGGGCCCAGCTGTGCCCGCCGGAGCGCACGGCGACCTGCCAGCCGCGCTCCCGGGCGAGCCGCACGCCGCGGACGACGTCGGCCTCGCTGCCCACGCGCAGCACCGCGGCCGGCGTACGGGAGGTGAGGCGGCGGTTGAAGATGCGGTCGACCCGTGCGGCCTCGAAGCCGGCGTCGTCGCGCAGCAGGAGCTCGCCGTCGAGGTCGGTCACGCCGGGGCGCACAGGGCGTTCAGGGTCTGGCCCATGATCCGGCCGGGGTCGGCGTCGGGGGAGTCCGGGTGCATCTCCCACTCCGCGAGCTGCAGGCTGTTGCCCAGGACCATCGTCACGCGGGGGAGACGGCGCTCCATGAACGCCGGCAGCACGGTCTCGACGTCGGCGCCGGGGGCGGTGAGCATCTCGGCGAGCACGACGGCGTCCTCGGCGCACATGGCGGCGCCCTGGGCGATGAGCGGCGGGCAGGCGTGGGCGGCGTCGCCGACGACGATGGTGCGGCCGCGGAACCAGGGCTCGTCGAGCATGATCGCCTCGATCCACTGGTAGTTGACGAGGGTGTCGTCGGTGAGGCTCTCGCGGATCTCGCCCCAGATGCCGCCGTACCCGGCCGACCGCTCCTTGAGCAGGCCGCCCTTCGGCCCCTCGCCGACGAAGCTGCGGTCGAGGTTCTCCTCGAGCAGGTAGGCGTAGCAGAGGTCGTCGGAGATCGGGCTGTAGCCGGCCTTGAACTTGGGGCCGCCGTAGTAGACCTCGGCGCAGTCCATCGCGGCCGGGCGCTTGGCGACGACGCGCCAGATGCCCATGCCGACGGGCCGCGGGCCCTGCTCGATGCCGATCATCGCGCGGGTCTGCGAGCGGATGCCGTCGGCGCCGACGACGAGGTCGACGCGCTCGGTGGTGCCGTCGGCGAGCGTGACGGTGACGCCGGCGCGGCCCTCGACCACCGTGTCGTCGATCGCCGTCACCGTCGTGCCGAGGCGCACGTCGACACCCGCCGCGTGCACCGCCGCGGTGAGGATGTCGGCGAGGTCGGAGCGCAGCGCGCCCATGGTGGAGGGCAGGTCGTCGCCGCCGGTGTGGGGCGTCGGCAGCTCGGCGATGACGGAGCCGTCGTGCGCGGCCTTGAGGCGCAGGTGGTCGAACGGCACGCCGCGGGTCATCAGCTCGTCGAGGATGCCGACGTCGCGGAACGCCTTGAGGGCGTTGCCCTGGAGCGTGATGCCGTGGCCCATGCCGGTCCACGTCTCGCGCAGCTCGACGAGCACGACCTCGACGCCCTTCTGCGCGAGGGCGAGCGAGAGCACCGATCCGGTGATGCCGCCGCCGACGACGAGCACGCGGTTGACCGCTGGGGAGACGTCCATGGCGGGCGCACCTTCCAATCTTTGCCTCACGGCTGTGGGGGCGGGCGGACCCGCCGGACGGTCGGAAGGTATGTCGCAGGTCACAGGCGGCGGAACCAACACCTGACGATGGTTGGCATCCGCGCTGGCTGGTTCCCGACCCTCGGCGGCGTCCGTAGCGTCCACGGCGTCCGGCGGGACCGACCCGCCGCGAGTGCAGAAGCGAGAGCCCCATGTCGTACGTCGTCGCCGCCACCTGGACCTCCGAGCCCGGCCAGGAGGCCGTCGTGCTCGAGGCCATCCGCAAGCTCACGCCGGCCTCGCGGGCGGAGGCGGGCAACCTCTACTACCAGGCCTACCAGGACCCGTCGGAGCCGTCGGTCTTCCACCTCTTCGAGGTCTACGAGGACGAGGCGGCCTACCTGGCGCACGGCGCCTCCGACCACTTCACGGAGTACGGCCACGGCCTCGCGATCCCCGTGCTCGCGAAGCGTGAGCGCGCCTTCTACACCACGATCGACTGACCGGCCGTGCGTCTCGCCGCCTTCCGCCGTACGGCGCCGCCCGGCCCGCCCGCCTCCTGGGTGCCGGCCGCGCCGACCGAGGTCGCGCTCGTGCTGGGCGCGGGGGAGCACCTGCGCCTCCACCCGGTCGAGCCGGGCGTCAGCCTGGTCGCGCTGCTGGCGGCCGAGCGCACCGTCCGTGACGCGGTCGCCGAGCGGGCCGCCGCCTCCGACGGGCTCACCCTCGACGAGGTCGTGCTCGCCCCGCCCGTGCACCCGGTCGCCATGCGCGACTTCCTCACCTTCGAGTCCCACGTCGAGGGCATCGGCAAGGGCATGCAGGGCGACGCGGCCGTGCCCGACGAGTGGTACGCCGCACCCTCGTTCCTCTTCATGGCCCCGCACGCGGTGCACGGTGCGTACGACGACGTGGTCACCCAGCCGGACACCGAGCGGCTCGACTTCGAGCTCGAGCTGGCGGCGGTGATCTGCCGCGACGTGCGCAACGCGACGCCGGAGCAGGCACGGGCTGCGATCGGCGGCTACTGCGTGATGAACGACTGGTCGGCGCGCGACGTGCAGGGCCGCGAGATGCGCCTGGGCCTGGGCCCGTCGAAGGGCAAGGACTTCGCCACCACCATCGGCCCCTGGGTCGTCACGCCGGACGAGCTCGTCGAGCACCGCGACGCCGACGGCTTCCTCGACCTGGCGATGACGGTGCGCGTGAACGGCGTCGAGGTGGGCGCCGACCGCTCCGGCCACATGGGCTGGAGCTTCGAGCAGCTCGTCTCCTACGCCTCGCGCGCCTCCTGGGTGCGCGCCGGCGAGGTGCTGGCGTCGGGCACGTGCGGCACCGGCGCGCTCGCCGAGGCGTGGGGCCGCCGCGGCGAGCTGACGCCGCCGCCCCTGCAGGTCGGCGACGTGGTGGAGATGCAGATCGAGGGTGTCGGCGTGATCCGCAACCGGGTCGTCGCCGGCACCGAGAGCGTGCCCCCGATCCCGGCGGCACGTCGACGCGAGAGGGAGGCGGTCTGAGTGACCGAGCAGATCACGACCCGCAACCCGGCCACCGGGGCCGAGCTGGCGACGTACGGCGTGCACGACGAGACCGGCATCGAGACCCGGCTCGCGGCGGCGCACGCGGCGTACGGCGAGTGGTCGCAGCGGACCGTCGAGGAGCGCACCGGCCTGCTGCGCGACGTCGGGAAGCTGCTGACGGAGCGGCGTGAGGAGTACGCCGCGCTGGTCACCGCCGAGATGGGCAAGCCGCTGAAGGAGGCGCTGGCCGAGATCGACAAGTGCGCCTGGAACTGCACGGTCGTCGCCGACGCCGCCCCCGGCTGGCTGGCCGACCGCGAGATGGAGAGCGCGGCGCAGCGGTCGTGGGTCTCCTCGGAGCCGCTGGGCCTCGTGTTCGCGGTGATGCCGTGGAACTACCCGTTCTGGCAGGTGCTGCGGTTCGCGTGCGCCGCGCTGGTGGCGGGCAACGGCGCGGTGCTCAAGCACTCGCCGAACGTGACCGGCTCCGCGCTGGCGATCGAGCAGCTCTTCGCCGACGCCGGCGCCCCCGCGGGCCTGTTCGTGACGCTCGTGCTGGCCGAGGCGTCGCTCGCCGACACCATGCCGCGCGTGATCGGCGACCCTCGCGTCGCCGCCGTCACGCTGACCGGTAGCGAGCGGGCGGGGGAGGCGGTCGGTGCGCTCGCCGGACGTTTCTTGAAGAAGAGCGTGCTCGAGCTCGGCGGCTCCGACCCGTTCGTGGTGCTCGACGACGCCGACCTGGTGGCAGCCGCCGACGCGGCCGTGAAGTCGCGCTTCGGCAACGGCGGGCAGAGCTGCATCGCGGCCAAGCGCTTCATCGTCGCCGACGCGGTGGCCGACGACTTCGTCGCGCTGCTCGTCGAGCGGGTCGGCCTGCTGCAGGTCGGCGACCCCACCGCTCCCGGCACGACGGTGGGTCCGATGGCCCGCGCCGACCTGCGCGACGGCCTGCACCGCCAGGTCGAGGCGTCGATCGCCGAGGGCGCCGTGCTCGTCACCGGTGGCGAGCCGATCGAGCCCACCTACTACGCGCCCACCGTGCTCGACCACGTGCGGCCCGGCATGACCAGCTTCGACCAGGAGACCTTCGGCCCCGTCGCCTCGGTCGTGCGCGCCCGCGACGACGACCACGCGGTCGAGCTGGCGAACGACACGGAGTACGGCCTCGGCGCAGCGGTCTGGAGCCGCTCCGAGCGCGGCCTCGCGGTCGGTCGCCGGATCCGCTCGGGTGCGCTGTTCGTCAACGCGATGGTCGCCTCCGACCCACGGCTGCCGTTCGGCGGCATCGGGCGCAGCGGCTACGGCCGCGAGCTGGCCGGCGAGGGCACGCGCGAGTTCACCAACCAGCGCACCGTCTTCGTCGGGGGCGCGTCGTGACGCCCGTGCTCACCGCGCCCGTGCTCGACCACGTCGGGCTCAGCGTCGGCGACCTGCCGGCCATGAGCGCCTGGTACGCCGCGGCGTTCGGGCTGGCGGTCGACCTCGAGTTCACGGTGGCCGAGGTCGGCCT
Organism: Nocardioides alkalitolerans DSM 16699; assembly: GCF_000426525.1. Lineage (GTDB taxonomy): Bacteria > Actinomycetota > Actinomycetes > Propionibacteriales > Nocardioidaceae > Nocardioides > Nocardioides alkalitolerans. The sequence continues at coordinate 15,992 of NZ_AUFN01000015.1, read as the reverse complement.
GAGCGGCACGATGCTGCGCAGCCCCGAGGGCTTCCGCATCGAGCTGCTCGCCCGCGCCGGCTCCACCCCGGGCCTCCAGCCCGGCAGCGCCGCCGAGGCCGCGCTCACCCGCGGCTTCGGCCACGTCGCCTTCGACGTGCCGGACGTCGACACCACGTACGACGCGCTGCTCGCCGCCGGCGCGACCGACCGGATGTCGCCGCGCCCCTCGCCCGAGCCCGGCGTACGGATGGCCTTCGTCGCCGACCCCGAGGGCAACCTCGTGGAGCTGCTCGACCGCACATCGTCCTCGGTGGTTGAGGAAGGCGCGCCAGCGCCTGTCTCGAAACCACGCTCGGAGGTCCGGGCATGACCGGGCGTCTCGCCGGCAAGATCGCCCTCATCACGGGCGTCGGCGGCGGCATGGGCGTCGCGGCGGCGCACCGGTTCGCGGCCGAGGGCGCGAGGGTCGTCGGCTGCGACCTCGACGCCGAGCGCGCGGCCCTCACCGAGAAGGCGGTGCGCGCCGCAGGCGGCGAGATCACCGTCATGGGCGGTGTCGACCTCGGTGACCCCGAGGCTGCCCGCGCCTGGGTGGACGCCGCGGTCGCGACGTACGACGGCATCGACGTGCTCTACAACAACGCCTCGACGCAGCGGTTCGGCTCGATCGAGGAGCTGGGCGTCGAGGGCTGGGACTTCACGATGCGCAACGAGCTCGACCTCGTCTTCTACACGGTGCGGGCGGCGTGGCCGCACCTGAAGGCGTACGGCGGGGGCTCGATCGTCAACGTCGGCTCCATCGCCGGCATGCGGGGCGTCGAGTTCATGCCGCAGAACGCCCACAGCGCCGCGAAGGGCGGCGTGATCGCGCTGACGCTGCAGCTGGTCGTGGAGGGCGGGCCGCACGGCATCCGCGCCAACGTGGTCAGCCCCGGCATGACCGAGACCCCCAACACCGCGCCGCTCCTGGCCGACCCGCCGGAGCGGATGCGCCGGGTCGTGCTCGACCGCATCCCGCTCGGCCGCCACGGCCAGGCCGCCGACGTCGTCTCCGCCGCCCTCTTCCTCGCCTCCGACGAGTCGAGCTGGATCAGCGGCGCGAACCTCGTCGTCGACGGCGGCGCGTCGGTGCTCGGCTGATCCGTCTCGGTGGTCGAGGAGGTCGCGCAGCGACCGTCTCGAAACCCACCGCCCCATTCCAGAACTCCCACAGAGAGAACCCCGTCATGAGCCACCTGAACGAGCACGGCATCACGCACCTGCGGCACGTCGACCTGGCGGTGCCCGACTTCGAGACCCAGCGCACCTTCTACAAGGACACCTGGGGCCTCACCGAGACGGGCAAGGACGGCAACGTCTCCTACCTCGGCACCGAGGGCTCGCCGGAGCAGTACGTCATCCGGCTGCGCGAGGGCGACAAGCGCCTCGACCTCATCTCCTTCGGCGCCACCGACGCCGCCGCGGTCGACGCGCTGGCGCAGAAGCTGGGCACCCAGGGCGTCCAGCTGGTCACGGAGCCGGGCGCGCTGCAGACGGCGGGCGGCGGCTACGGCTTCCGCTTCTTCGACATCGACGGCCGCACGATCGAGATCTCCAGCGACGTCGAGACCCGCCAGCACCGCGCGATCGAGGAGGGCGAGGCCATCCCGGTGCGCATCTCGCACGCGGTGATGAACTCGAACGACCCGAACCGCACCCGCGACTTCTACTCGAACGTGCTCGGCTTCAAGCTCTCGGACACGCTCTGGGGCGAGCACATGGGCGAGATGATGCACTTCATGCGGTGCAACGACTGGCACCACAGCCTGGCGATCGCCCGCGGCCCGCACACGTCGGTGCACCACGTGTCGTTCGAGATGCGCGGCCTGGACGAGTACATGCGGGGCACCGGCCGCGTCATGCGCGCGGGCGTGAAGAAGATCTGGGGCCCGGGTCGCCACAACGCCGGCAACAACACCTTCAGCTACTTCCTCGACCCGAGCGGCAACACGATGGAGTACACGACCGAGCTCGAGAAGATCGAGACCGACCAGTGGCACCCCAGCGTCTACGACATCGCCGACCCGATGACGCAGGACCAGTGGGGCACCTCCGACCCGATGAGCGAGATCATCGCCCGCGACTCCTTCAACGACCCCGACCGCGGCGTCTTCGTCGCGCCCCCGGTCTGACTGGTCGGTGGTTGAGGCGCGCATCCCCGGTGGTTGAGGAGGTTGCGCAGCAACCGTCTCGAAACCACACCCCCCGCTCACGAAAGCGATGCAGATGAAGCTCGACAACAAGGTCGTCGTCGTCACCGGTGCGGCGCGGGGCCAGGGCGCGGCGGAGGTCGAGGCCCTGGCCCGCGAGGGAGCGACGGTGGTCGCGACCGACGTGCTCGACGAGGACGGCACCACCCTCGCCAAGACGCTCACCGCCGACGGTCTCGACGTCGCCTACCGCTCGCTCGACGTACGCTCCGCCCCCGGCTGGGAGGCGCTGGCGGCCGAGCTGGGGGAGCGGTACGGCGCGGTGCACGGCCTGGTCAACAACGCCGGCGTCGCGGCGCGCGAGCGCCTGCCCCACGTGTCGCTGGACGCCTGGGAGCGGACGTTCGCCATCAACGTCACCGGCCCGATGCTGGGCATCCAGGCGCTGGTGCCGCTGATGGGCCCGGGCGCTTCGATCGTCAACATCTGCTCGGTCGCGGCGATGGCGGGGCACGCGGCGGCGGCGTACACCTCGAGCAAGTGGGCCCTGCGGGGCCTGACGCGGACGGCGTCGCTCGAGCTCGGCGCACGCGGCATCCGCGTCAACGCGGTGATGCCCGGGCTCGTCGACACCCCGCTCATGGCGTCGGCCTCGCCGGCGTTTCATGACGCGGCGCTGGCGGAGATCCCCCTGGGCCGCATCGGCCTGCCCGCCGACATCGCGCCGACGATCGTCTTCCTGCTCTCCGACGACAGCGCCTACTACAACGGCGCCGAGCTCGTCATCGACGGCGGGCTCACCGCCCACGTCTCCCACAAGGGCATCGCGGACGCGACCCGCCCCACCACCCCCGAAGGACCCCGATGAAGCTCGCCTCCGTCCGCGACGGCGACGCCGTGCGCGGCGTCGTGGTCGACGGCGACACCGTCTTCGCCCTGCCCGACGGCCTCTCGGTCGGCGAGGTCGTGGCGGGTGGTCTCGACCGTGCGCTCGAGACGGGGCGTACGGCGCTCCGCGGCCCCGGCGTCCCGCTCGCGTCGGTGACCCTGACGCTGCCCTACCGGCCGCCGAGCGTCCGCGACTTCGTGACGTTCGAGAGCCACGTGGAGGGGGTGCGCAAGAGCGTCGACGGCAAGGAGGGCGTGCCGGAGGCCTGGTACGACAACCCCCACTTCTACTTCACGAACCCGCACGCGCTCTACGGACCGGGGGAGCCGATCCGCGCCCCCCGCTCCTCGCGCGCCCTGGACTTCGAGCTGGAGGTCGGCGCCGTGCTCGGCCGCACGGGCTCGGACCTCACCGAGGTCGAGGCGAAGGACGCGATCTTCGGCTACACGATCGTCAACGACTGGTCGGCGCGCGACCTGCAGGCCCGAGAGATGACCATCGGGCTGGGCCCGGCCAAGGGGAAGGACTTCGCGACCTCGATCGGCCCGTGGATCGTGACGGCCGACGAGCTGGAGCCCTTCCACGACGCTGGCGGCTTCCTCGACCTCGACTGCCGCGCCTACGTCAACGACGAGCTCATCGGCCACGACCGCCTCAGCAACATGCACTGGACCTTCGCGCAGATGATCGCCTACGCCTCGAGGGACTCCGTGGTGCTGGCGGGCGACCTGCTTGCCTCCGGCACGACGGGCGGCGGCGGGTGCTTGGCGGAGCTGTGGGGGAGGCGCGGGGAGCAGGTGCCGGCGCCGGTGGAGGTGGGTGACCGGGTGGTGATGATGGTTGAGGGGCTGGGGGAGTTGAGCGCTCCCTCATCTGATTGAGACGCGGAGGCGGGGCGGGTCAGGGATGGGCTCTGGATTCGGTGATTGGGTTCGCTGGGGATGTCGCTGTCAATCCAGGCCGCTGGGACGCGGGCCGGTCCGTCTAGCGGGGATCGGATCGTCGACCTAGTTTGACCCTGCGCGGTCCTCGGTGCGAGTCACAGCTCCGCCTGCGTTGTCCACGACCTCGAAACGCAGATTTGCCAGGCTCAAGAACCACGCAACCAAGTAGGGTCCTGCTACGAGTTCTGCAGAGGAGTGGGATGACGAAGGACGAAGTGCTCGCTAGTAAGCAGTACCTCAGCGCGATTGGCCATTGGCCCAAGATTCCTGCACGCGCCAACCCAGAGCGCTGGCTGAACGGCTTTAACGCCGAAGACGTCGATCACGCGGCGTCGCTGCTCGAGTCTTTGGTCTACTTCAGCATGGAGCAGACCACAAAGTTGTGCACCTCGCTTTTTCACTCTCTCTCGAGCGAGGTAGCTGCTGGCCTGTCCACTTACGCGGAGCGGAAATCGGTGTGGAGCGCATTCGTCGCAGACTGCCTTGTGACTTTCCCGACTGGCGAGAGACCAAACCCGACCGACTCTGGTCACACTTTTGCTCGCCTGGCGCGGCAGGAACTCGGAATCGACGAAGTTCGGTTCATGTACCCCGAAGAGGTCTTGGAGCGGCTGTACCGAGGTGAGCGCCGACCGATTGTAATGGTCGACGATTTTGCAGGATCGGGTGACCAGTTCATAAAAACCTGGACACGGTTCTATTCAATGCCGGACGGCTCCCATACATCCTTCGAAGAGATTGCTAAGATTTCGCCAGTCGAGGCCTTCTATATTCCGGCCGTTGCCACCGCGTACGCTTTTACTCGAATCGAGGCTCACTGCACTTTGGCCCATCTTCGAACTGCGCACCTCCTGGCGGACAATTACTCGGCCGTTCACCCCGATACGGTTGTTTTTCCCGATGAACTTCAGGCTGGGGCTCGAGACTTCGTGGCTCGGTGCAGCACGCAAGCAAGTATCAATCCGACAATGGAACTCGGGTGGCATGATTTGGCCCTGGCTATCGCATTTGAGCACTCCGTCCCTGATGCCACCTTGCCCATTCTATGGGCGGATACGCCCACCTGGAATTCACTTCTGAGGCGGTCATGAAGACCGACGGAAGTGCTGCAGTGCGGGCGCAGCGACTCAATGAAGTGTTCGGCGGCATGCGCGCAGAGTACTTTCGCGCAGACATCTACGAGTTGTTTGCGAAGCCCACCTATTGGCCAGAATTGTTGACGCGGCGTCCGTGTTTGTTGGTCGGGGGGCGGGGAACCGGAAAGACGACGGCGCTGCGTGGACTGTCCTACGAGGGACTCAGCCGCCTGTCTGACGCCAGCATGTCCGACTGGACCCACGTCGGGGTCTACTGGCGGATCGATACAAATACCGTACGCGCCTTTCGAGGCGCCACCATGACCGAGGAGGAATGGTCAAGATACTTCGCCCACTACCTCAACATCGTCTTGGTTCAGTTGGTTGTCGAATTTCTCATTTGGGTCGACGAATCGAACCAAGAGTCGATAAAATTGGACACAGTCGAACTCGATCGCTGTTGCCGTGCCTTGCTAATCAAGCCAGTCTCCGGAGATCTCAGACTTTTGGCGGCCAGTCTAGATGATGCCTTAATCGACTTCGAAGCTGCTATAAACAACATCGGCTCCTCGGAGAAGCCCAAGGTCAGCATCCTTGCGCGCCCCGTCACTTACTTGACAAGGTCCTTAAACGCCGACTCTCGCCTAATTGGAAAGCCGGTTTTCTATCTTGTTGACGAATACGAAAATTTCGAAGACTACCAGCAACGAGTATTCAATACTCTTATCAAACATGCTGGCGATGAAGGGTACACGTTCAAAATCGGAATGAAAGCGACTGGTCATCGCGAACGCACTACCACTAATCCCGACGAAGTCCTAGTTGAACCGGCCGATTATGCGCTGATCGACATTGCAGAACGCCTCAAAGACGAAGATTTCGCCGAGTTTGCGAAGGCAGTCTGCACTGGGCGCTTGGCCCGGATTGCAGATGACCTGGGTGAGATCCAAAGCATGGAGGCGCTCCTGCCCTCTTTGTCGGAAGAAGCGGAAGCAGAATTGTTGGGAGCTTCAAGTAAACAACTTGCATTGCGTGGACGTCTGTCCGACGCGGGCGCAGTGGATGCTGAGTTGAACGCGCTCGATCGGATGTCGCCTCTTTCGGCCTACATGGTCGAGTACTGGGCCCGCTCACAGCGCTCCGATGAGCTCACCGTACTTCGTTCGGCGGTAGCTGAGCCAGCGCAGTGGGCAAACCGTATGAATAACTACCAGCACGCTGCTCTCTATACGCTCCGACGGGGGCGCCGCGGGATTAGTAAATACTACGCCGGTTGGAGTACGTACGTGTTACTAGCTGACGGCAACATTCGCTTCCTGCTTCAGCTGATAAACGAAGCATTGCAGGAACACTTGACCGATAAGCGATCCCTCAATACTCCCGTGACGGTTCAGACACAAACGGGTGCCGCCCAGGCCGTGGGGCGGCGCTTGGTCGAGCAACTTCAAGGGCTCTCCGCGCAGGGTGCGGATCTTACGCGGCTTGTTTTAAGTCTAGGTCGCGTATTCCAAGTGATGGCTGCCGACCCCGAGGGGCATACTCCTGAGGTTTCCCAGTTCCGAGTGCAGGCAGGTCAGGGAGAGCCTTACGATAGTTTCGCGGAGGATGTGCTTAATGCGGCGGTTATGCATCTCGCTGTTCGTAGGTTTCCTGGCGACAAGATGGCAGCCTCTTCGGGCGAGACGAAAGATTATAACTATCAGTTGCACCCCATTTTCGCACCCTTCTTTGTCTTCAGTTACCGCAGTAAACGGCGTATGGAGATCTCGTCAAAGGACGTTTACTCACTAGTTCGAACGCCGCGACCAGCGATCTTAGGAGTATTGGAGCGCAGCAGTAGGGCGATGCCCGAGGAACTTCCAGAACAGATGTCGCTTTTTCAGGAGTACTTCGGATGAGGCTTTTGAACGAGCCCCTCCTCACAACCGAGTTAGCGCCTGAGGACCTTATTTGCCCTCCTGACTCACTTTACCTTCACAGTCACGGCCCAGAGGAGCGTAGCCTCCTTCAAGATTCATGGGTTGCCTTGCAAATCGACACGCATTTCGTGCAGATTTTCGAGGCGGGTGAGGAAGCCATTGAGCTCGCTGGAATCTCCATCTCCCTCCGCGACCGAGGGGGGTTGAAATCGGCCCTCGATGGTAGGCCGGTGGTATATATTGATATAACCGGGATGACCTATTCGACTTGGGCTCCTCTACTTCAGGCGTCCTTGGAACTAGGTGGCGTGACTCGAGTTATATACCGCGAACCTCTCGACTACAGGAGAAGCGCAAACCCCACCCGGGGAATGATCTACGACCTGTCGGAGAGCATTGCTGGAATTGCACCTCTTCCAGGACTGGCTAATCTCCGCCTGCGAGCTCCGGCCGACAGCGTTTTCGTCCCGCTTCTAGGGTTCGAGGGTGCGCGTCTCGCGCATGTTCTCGAAAGCGCCGAACCCGCGAGCGAGCGAGTGGTCCCAGTGGTTGGTGCCCCAGGCTTCCGACCCGAGTACACAACCCAGGCGCTGTTAAGTGGGCGACTCACTCTAGAGCAGGACGGTCACTATTCCCGAATTCAGTTCGCCAAAGCGAACTGCCCTTTCGATCTATTTCATGAACTTGTGAAGATTCAAATGCACTTTGATAATGCGTTTCTGCGCGTTGCACCTGTGGGCACAAAACCGCATGGTCTTGGGGCTGTTCTATATGCCATCGCTCGTCCAGGCCGGGCTGAGATTGTGTACGACCACCCCATTCGGAAAAGTCGGCGCACATCTGGCCAGTCACGAGTTTGCCTCTACGAGGTGTCCCAGTTCGCCGAGTCGGATCTTTTCAGAGGTGTAGGCGACTATGCCTAGATTGGATCGAATGGACCGGTTGCGCGATGCTTTCTACACGCCCGATGTGCTGGCACAGAAGGTGCTAACTGCGGCAACAATTCGGCCGAGTTCCGTAATGGACCCCGCGGTTGGGGACGGCTCCCTACTTCGCGCGGCAATGTCGACCTGGCCAGACGTCCGCGTCTATGGATTAGATATCGATCTGGGCCAGATTGCGCGCACGCGAACCAGGTACCCGGATTGGACGCTTGAGCAAGTAGACATGTTCTCTGAGAGATCACGAGCGGCTAGTGCTACGTGGAAATCGACCGGTGCCAACATCGACCTCGTAGTTTTAAATCCGCCGTTCTCGTATCGCGGTGGGCAGTCAAAACGCGTGAGTTATGACGGGTCCGATTACGCGCTAACGCCGGCGTCCACATTCGTTGCTCAATCCATGACGCGACTTGCTCCCTCCGGGGAAGTGTTGGCTGTGCTCCCCGCTGGCATACTTTCGCTCGAGCGGGACGCCGACTTCTGGTCTGCTGTCGCCACGCACCGAACGGTCGAAACTGTTGCGGAGTTCTCGTCGACAGCGTTCAAAGGTACGCGAACGCGGTCGGTGCTGATCGCGATTCGACCTTCGATTTCACCCCGACCGGCGGCGGTTGTTGATCTGCCTTTGCGTGCGCACTCGTGCGTGGAACTAGTTCGCGGTCGAGTACCCGTACATTCGCTTGCGAAGTTTTCGCCGATCACTGAGTCGGCACCGTTTCTACACACGCGGGACCTGGCTGGTTTGGCTGACAGAGTTCCACCATTGCCTCAGGCCGCTTCGTCGCTGGCGACGGTTGGTCCTTTTGTTACGCTCCCGCGAGTTGGACGCGTGCGTGGAGAACATATCAGGCTAGTTCGCACGCCAAAGTCCCTAGTCTTGAGCGACTGCGTGTTCGCTCTTCGGACCGAAAACATAGCAAGTCTTGAGGTAATTCAAACGGTACTACTTGAGGGTCTACTCGAGCTCCAGCGTGAGTATGTGGGTGGATGCGCACCGTACTTGACAATCCGCCGACTGAAGCACTTTCTTGCTCAGCGTGGATATTGTTGTCACCACGTGCCTGCATCAGGTAGCTCTGCGCTTGCGCGCACCTCGAGTTGTGAATCGGACATGTCGCAAGTTCACGAGCGGTTGGGGATCTGAGGACGTGAGCTAGGTTCTCTCTGTGGAACAATGACGGACTGTAGGTTGAGCGGTCGGGATGCGAGGCTAGCCGTTGAGTCCGCTTCCGCTCATTTGATGAGCCCGAGAGTTGCAGGTTGACACGGGGCGGGATCGCGGTACTACTGCGCAGTTGCCAGTCCACCTCGCGCCGTTTCGACGGTTGAACGCCCTTCTGAACGGCGCCCTTCTTCAGGTTGGTCATAGGACTCTGCTATGGGCTGGGGGGACTCGACGGATGTTCGACCCGTTAGTACGGTTTGAGGAATGTCATAGCGGTGGGGCTATGGGTCGCCCACAATAGGGCTCATGGGTCACGTTCAGATTTTGGCCGGCGCGATGGGGATCGCTTCTTGGCGTGCGCGATCCGCCCTGCGGTCCTACGCCTATGCCACAACTCGGCCGGCCACAGTACTCAAGAAGGTTGGCGCCGGTGCGACAACGGTGACTGCGAGTTCAACCGCATTGAATGAGGTCGGCGTCACCGACGCTGTGATGTCCACGTTATGGTGTCATAGTCCTCAGGACGCGACTTACGCGATCACATCCCAAGCTGAAGCCACGGTCCTAGGCGGCGATCTGGCCATCGTCGACGCCAGCAATGTTATACATGTGTACCAATCCAAGATTGTCGAATCTATTGACGCGGCCACTGACGAGTATGTCTTAAAATCTGCAGTGACTCACGCTCAAGCCTCGTTGCTAAACGGCGGGCTATTCAGTTGGAATGGACGTGTGCATTCGTTTCGAGGCTATCTTGCGCTCTACCAGCGACAACTTCGCGTCGTCCCCGGGACTGTCTCTCCCTCACGGTCGCAGTGGTGGAAGGACGCGGCAAAGTCGGAGGCGCCGCCTCGTCTTGGCGCTGTCTATTACTGGGACATGATGTCCGGTTCTGGAGGGAACCCTGACAGGATGGCGTCCGGTCGGGGCATAATGGCTGCCCCCATCCCCGTCGTTGATCCAACCAAAGCGACAGGGAGCAGCAGGGTGCCGGTGGCAAGTTCTTGGCCGTGGGAGTATGGCATAGCGAATGCTTGGAGAGGGCCCATGCCAACGGCATTTGACCAGAGCGGAATTACTTTGCCAATTAACTCATTGAATTTCGACGACATTAGCGCTGCGGATCGTCTAGGCAATGGTGTTCTGTTGCAGGAATCGCCAGAGGTATAGGCTGGCGATGATCGCCTAGATTTCGTTGCTAGGTTATTCGAGACTGTTAATGAAAGCCTGTCGTCCTCATTAACGGTGGTATTCGTATAGGAGTTTGAAACTTGATCCCACGGCCCTGAGTGATTAGTGGCAGCCATCACGACGTCGAACGGGGATGTTGAGACTGTTAGCCACTTATGCCATGGTTGATGGATGACAAAGGGAGGGCAGAAGACGTGACTGATGAAGTTGTCGAGGTGTTTTCGGGCGGGTGTCCGGAGGGCATCGAGAAGTATGTTTTTCAGATCACAGTGCACTTGCCTGACGAGAGTGCGGAAGAGATCCGCCGGCGCAGGCAAGGAACGGTTGTTGCGGAGTATCTCGGAGACAAGGCGGGCTCTTTAGACTATGGCTTGGGGCCCGGACCGTATGTCGCTGTCACTCGTGTTTGGACCGAGGAGAGGTTTCGTTGTCGGGGGTGTGCCAGTCAGATGGCCGCTGCGTTGATTAGCGCTTTCCCGACTCGTCAGATGGTGGACGGTGGAAATTCCAACAGTGCAGTTGGTGATTTTATCGTCGCCCGCCGTCGAATAGGAGAGATCGGTGGCAATTTGTAAGTTGGCCTGGCGCCGAGCCTCGACCGGTGATGCAGGCAGTGTCTCGCCGCAGTGCGCCTAGAGGTGCTGTCGATGCACAGTGCTTAGTGCTCGTGCCTGGCACAGCTTTACTCGCTTGCTCTCATCGTTCCGCGGGGCAGTCCAGAACACAGTTCGTGCTGCGCCAAACAACCGTAGTCTGATCGAGAAGAAGGCGGCGGTGCTCAACTGTCCGGGGTAGGCCGAAACACTCGGTGTGCCCATCGCCCTCCCCGATGCCCCCCATCACGACGTACTGGTTCCGCCCCGGCATGACCGGCGGCACAGTCGTCCTCGACCCACCCCCTGCCCGTGAGGACGGCGCCGTGTTCGAGTACTTCCCCGAGAACTACATCTGGAGCCTGGGCGTCGCGGCGACGCTCAACAGCGGCGGGATGATCGACGAGGTCGATCGGGCGTGTCGTCCGATCCGCGAGGCGGCGGGCAAGGGCGATGCCGGTACCCGCGACCTGATGCTGGCGTGGAAGCGCGTGGCCGACCAGGTCGCCGAGCAGGCGGAGGAGGCCGAGAAGGCCGGGCACCTGCGCACGGCGGGGCAGAAGTGGTTCCGGTCGGCGGCGTACGTGTGCCAGGCCGAGCGGATGCTCAGCTCCAAGGACCCCGAGCGGATCCCCTTCTACCAGCAGGGGCTCGACGCCCTGCAGCGCTCGTTCGACCTCATCGACCCGGCGACCACCCGCGTGGCCGTGCCGTTCGAGGGGGGCGAGCTGCCGGCGTACTTCATGAAGGCGCACCGCGCCAACGGCTCCCCGGCGCCGGTGATGATCATGTGGAACGGGCTCGACTCCACGAAGGAGCACATGTACTGCTCCGAGTGGCCCCAGGAGCTCGCCGCCCGCGGCATCTCCACGCTGATGGTCGACTGCCCCGGCAGCGGCGAGGCGCTCCGCTTCGCGGGCCTCACGAGCCGCGTCGAGAGCGAGGACTGGGCGAAGGCCTGCGTCGACTACCTCGAGACCCGCGACGACGTCGACGCCGACCGGCTCGGGCTCGTCGGCTGGTCGCTCGGCGGCTACTACGCGCCGCGTGCGGCGGCGTACGAGAAGCGTCTCAAGCTCGTCGTCGCCTGGGGCGCGAACCACAACTGGGGCGAGGTGCAGCGCCGCCGCCTCGAGCGCGAGGGCGAGAACCCGGTGCCGCACTACTGGGAGCACGTGCTCTGGGTGTGGGGCGAGACCGACGTCGACACCTTCGTCGAGAAGGCCGCCCGCGTGCAGCTCGACGGCGTCGTCGAGCAGATCACCTGCGCCTTCCTCATCACCCACGGCGAGAACGACCGCCAGATCCCCGTGGCCTACGCGCACCGCTCCTACGAGCAGGCCGTCAACGCCACCAAGCGCGACCTGCGCGTCTTCACGCCCGAGGAGGGCGCCACCGAGCACGTGGGCCTCGACCACCTGCCCCACGTCGGCGCGTTCACCGCCGACTGGATCGAGGACACGTTCCGCGAGCTCGACGAGGCAGCCGCCCGCGCGTGAGCGTCGCGCTGGCACCCGAGACCCACCCGCTGCGTTCCCTCGACCCCTCCGGAGGACCCCATGAGCACGATCACCGGCACGATGGCGACGGACCGCCCGGAGCGCTACGCCAAGCAGCTCACCAGCCACTGGTCGGCGCGCGGCCCGGTCACCGAGGAGGACGGCGCGCTCGTGCAGCGCTGGGAGGGCGGCCAGGTCATCGTGCTGCGCCCCGCCGGCGACCACCTCGCCGTCGAGGTCTCCGTCGCCGAGGGGGAGGACGCGCAGCAGTTCGCCGGCGTCGTCGCCCGGCACCTCGAGCGGTTCGGGCAGCGCGACGAGCTCACGGTGGTGTGGGCCGGCTGAGGTCGGCGCTCACGTCCCGGGCGCCGGACGTCGTTCGGCAAAGTCCGGGTTCGGCCACGCGCCCTGACCGTCGCGTGGGACGGTCAGCACCGTGACCTCCCTCCCGACCCGCCGCAGCGTGATCCGTGCCTCCGTCTGGGCCGTCCCGGCCGTCTCGATCGTGGCCGCCGCCCCGGCGTTCGCGGCCAGCGGGGCCCCCGCGCTGAGCGCCCGCTCGGACGGGTCCGAGCAGGATCCCGACAGCGGCGGCACCTTCTTCTTCGGCATCTACGCCACCAACACCGGCAGCGGCCCGATCCCGGCCGGCGGGCTGGTCGCCTTCCTCCCCGACAGCCAGGCCTACAGCTTCTCCGGCTACAGCGGGCTGCAGTGGAGCCACGGGTACGACGCCCTCAACGAGGTCACCACCTTCACCTACACCTCGGAGCTCGCCGCGGGGGCGGAGACCGAGGGACTGTCGCTGCTCATCAACCGCACCCGGTCGCCCGCGCCGACCGCCGCCCTGAGCGTGGTCGCGGCCGGCTACACCGACACGACCGTGCCGCTCGAGATCCTCTACTGATCGCGGCCGCGGGTCTCGCCGGCGGCTGAGCCGGGGCGCGCGACGTCGTACAGGCTGCGCTCGGCGGTCTCGACGAGCCGCCGCGCGACCTCGGCGGCGGTGAGCCCGCGCCCGGTGTGGAGCAGGTCGAAGCTGTCGAAGCTCGTGAGCACCCACAGGGTGTCGACGGCCGCCTCGGGGGTGACGTCGGGGCGCAGGAGGCCCGCCGCGTGCAGCAGCCGGACCAGCTCGACCATGCCCCCGGCGCGGTCCTCCTCGAGCGTCGCCACCGCGCCGCCGACGGCCTCGGTGTCGAGGGCGGCCATCGAGAACAGCGACCGCAGCACGTCGCGGTGGGTGGCGTAGAGCGCGGTGACGGCGGTGAAGCCGTCGCGCAGCCCCTGCGCCGGGTCCGGGTGCAGGATCGACGCCCGCACGCAGTCGAACCCGCCCCGCGTGAACAGGTCGTGGGCCAGCGCGCTGAACAGACCCGCGCGGGAGCCGAAGACGGCGTAGATGGTCGGCCGGGCCACGCGGGCCTCCCGCGCGATCCTGTCGAGGTTGACCGGCTCGGCGGGCGCGGCGCGCAGCCGGGCGTCGACCGCGTCGAGGATGCGGCGACGGGTCTGCTCCGCCGCCTCGGCGCGGAGGCCCTGCTCGTACTTACGTGTGGCCATCGTCTCCCATCCTACGGATGGTGACGGTCCGTCTTCTGGAATACAGTTCGTCACCGAATGTGGTCGAGCGCTCCGCTCTTCGTCCCGGCCGGCTGACCAGTGCCCCGGGCCTCTCCGCGCGTTCCGTGACCCAGAGACGAGATCCTTCGTGTCCTCCGTCCAGACCCCTCCCGCCGCGGCCACCGCCGCCGTACCCCACCCGCACCACGCCGCCCGCTGGCTGATCCTCGGCGTCATCGCGCTCGCGCAGCTGATGGTCGTGCTCGACTCGTCGATCGTGAACATCGCGCTGCCGAACGCGCAGAGCGACCTGTCGTTCGGCGACGAGAGCCGCCAGTGGATCGTCACCGCCTACGCCCTCGGCTTCGGCTCGCTCCTGCTGCTCGGCGGTCGGCTCAGCGACGTCGTCGGCCGCAAGCCCATGTTCATCGCCGGCCTGCTCGGGTTCGCGGTCGCCTCGGCCCTCGGCGGCGCGGCGACCAGCTTCGAGCTGCTCGTCGCAGCCCGGGGCGCCCAGGGCGTCTCGGCCGCGCTGCTCGCGCCAGCCGCGCTCTCGCTGCTGACCGTGATCTTCGTCGACGCCAAGGAGCGGGCCACGGCGTTCGCCGTGTTCGCCGCCGTCTCGGGCGCGGGCGGCGCCGTCGGCGTCATCCTCGGCGGGGCGCTCACCGAGTACCTCTCGTGGCGCTGGTGCATGTACGTCAACGTGCCGATCGCCGTCGTCGCCCTGCTCGGCGCGCTCGCGCTGCTGAAGAAGGAGCCCCGCGCCGAGCGCGGCGGCCGCATCGACGCCCCGGGCACGATCGTCGTCGTGGCCGGCCTCGTGGCGCTGGTCTACGGCCTCGCCGAGGCCGAGGTGAAGGGCTGGGGGAGCGCGACCACGCTCGGCTTCATCGCCCTCGGCGTCGTGCTGCTCGCCGTCTTCGTCGCGATCGAGACGCGCGTCGCGCACCCGCTGCTGCCCCTGCGCGTCGTGCGCGACCGCACCCGCGGCGGCTCGTTCGTCGCCGTCGGCGTCGTGGGCATCGGGTTCTTCTCGGTCTTCCTCTTCATGACCTTCTACCTCAGCACCGTCGCGGGCTTCGGTCCGCTCAAGACCGGCCTCGCGTTCCTGCCCCTCATCGCGGGCGTCACGGTCGCCGCGGGCGTCTCGAGCCCGCTGGTCGGCAGGATCGGCCCCAAGCTGCCGATCGCGTCCGGGTTCGTGCTGGCCGCCGTCGGCATGTTCGTGCTCTCGCGCCTGGGCCTCGACAGCGGCTACGTCATCCACGTGCTGCCCGCGTTCATCGTGGTCGGCGTCGGGTTCGGGTTCGTCGTCGCGCCGGGCTTCAGCGCCGCGACGTACGGCGTCGACCCCGACGACGCCGGCGTCGCCTCGGCGATGGTCAACACGGCCCAGCAGATCGGCGGCTCCATCGGCATCGCCGTGCTGAGCGCGCTGGCGTCGTCGGCCGCGACGGACTTCCTCGTCGGGCGTGACCCGTCGGGCGTGAACGCGGCGCTCGCCGCCGTCGAGAGCTACACCACCGCGTTCTGGTGGACCGGCGCCATGTTCGTCGCCGCCGCGGTCGTCTGCGGCGCGCTCCTGCGCCACGGCGCGATCGAGACCGACGGGGATGCGCCTCGCGCGATGCACTGAGGTAGTGCGGTCGGCGCCCGCAGGTCAGTCCCTCGGGCCCCCGTGCATCAAGCCGTCGAGCGCCCCGGCGGGCAGCGAGGCGGTGAGCTGGTCGTCGTACACGCCGTCGACCAGCACGAAGACGACGCGGGCGGTGACGTCGCCGCGGTTCGCCCAGGCGTGGTCGGTGCCGCGCTGCACCACGACGTCGCCTGCCTGCAGCGTGACCTCGGAGTCGTCGAGCACGAGCGTGATCTCGCCCTCGAGCACGATGCCGTAGTCGATCGTGGCGGTGCGGTGCACGGGGGACTGGAGGCCGCGCTCGTCGAGGTGGCCGGGGGCGAACTCGTTGACGCGGATCTTCGTGCCCAGCTTCGGCGGCGGCACGGTGAGGTCGCGCTCGGTGGGGTCGATCGCCTCCCG
>NZ_AUFN01000014.1 GCF_000426525.1 Nocardioides alkalitolerans DSM 16699 | reverse complement strand
CGCTCGTCGAGGTGGCCGGGGGCGAACTCGTTGACGCGGATCTTCGTGCCCAGCTTCGGCGGCGGCACGGTGAGGTCGCGCTCGGTGGGGTCGATCGCCTCCCGTGCCGTGACGAGCGCGGGCGCCCCCTCGGTGTTCCAGACCTCGTGGAAGGCGACGCCGTCCGTGGGCAGCTCGCGGCTGACCGGCACCGGCCCGTCGTGGACGACCACCGAGACGCCGTCGGGGGTGTGGCCGGTGACGACGCGACGGGGAGCGGTGAAGGTCATGGGGGGAGTCCAGCAGCGCGCGGGGCGGCGCGGCAACGGGTGGGGGTATCGGGGGCGGGGATGGCTGGCATGGGGCCGGGAGGTCGAGGGCGGGGGCCTGCCGGTGACGGAGGGGCTGAGCGCTTCTCAGGGTGGAGGAGCGAGCGTCTCGAGACCACGCCTCTCGGTGGTGGAGGAGCGAGCGCAGCGAGTGTCTCGACACCACGCCTCGGAGTTGTCCCCAGGGGGTCGCTTTCGGGGCCGGCGTTGTCGGTGGTGACCCCTAGCGTGGGTGTCATGACGGGGGTCAGGGCGGGAGCGCAGAGCGGTGCGGTGGGTGTGCATCCGTGGGTCGCGTGCGTCGCCGAGCTGACGGGGTCGTTGGACCGGTTGGCCGGGTCGGGGGTCGATCCGGACTGGCTGGACGTGCCCACGAAGGCGGCGTTGCTGGTGGAGCTGGCGCGCGTCGGTGAGCGGGTCGCTTCTCTGCGGTTGCAGGTCCTGGCCGGGGCCTCGGACGTGGCGGCCGCGGACGGGGCACGCTCGGCCGGGGCGTGGCTGGCGCACGCGACCCGGCAGGACCCAGGGCGGTTGCGGTTCGAGGAACGCCTGGCCTCCCGGCTCGAGTCGTACGGCGCGACGCGGGCGGCTCTGGGGGCGGGTGAGGTGTCGGTCGGCCACGCGGCGGCAGTGCTCGATGCGTTGGAGGAGCTGCCCGCGGATCTCGACCCGGATGCGGTGGCCCGCGCGGAGGTGCACCTGCTGGGCGAGTGTGTGTCCTTCACCCCGAGGCAGGTACGACGCCTCGGGCGCCACCTCCTGCGCGTGGTCGCCCCCGAACGCGCCGACGCCCACGAGGAGGCGGTGCTGAACGCGGAGGAGGCCCGAGCCCGGGTCCGGACCCGGTTGACGTTGTCGCCGCAGGGGGACGGGACGACGAGGATCACGGGGTTGATCCCGGACCTGTCGGCGGCGGTGCTGTCGCGGGCGTTGGAGGCGTACACGAACCCACGCCGTGATCACCACGGCGCCGGTACGACGGGCGCCGCAGCCGGCGCGGGCGACGTAGACGGTGCGGGCCCGGCACACGTCGAGGCCGGCGTCGTCGGGGCCGCGGGTGACGGGCGGCGGATCCCGGCCGAGGTGCGGCGGGGGCAGGCGTTCTGCGCCCTGGTCGAGCACCTCCCGGTGGACGGTCTGCCCAGCCAGGGCGGGTCACCGGTCGCGGTGGTGGCCACGGTCGAGCTCGACAAGCTCACCGAGGCCCTGGGTGCGGTCACCCTCGACACCGGCGGGGAGATCTCCGCCGCCCAGGCCCGACGCCTCGCGTGCCAGCACGCACTCATCCCCGCCGTGATGGGCGGGGCGTCGGTCCCGCTCGACCTCGGCCGCTCCGCCCGACTCTTCAGCCACCACCAAGCCCGCGCCCACACCATCACCCACCGCCAGTGCCAGACCGACGGATGCGACATCCCCGCCGCATGGTGCGAACGCCACCACCGCACCCCCTGGAACACCGGCGGACCCACCGACCTCGCCAACCTCGTCCTGCTCTGCGCCCATCACCACCACCGCGCCCACGACCCGACCTACACGACCACCTGGTCCGAAGCCGGCGCCGTCACCTTCCACCGCCGGACGTAGGTCGGCGAGGCGCGAGGCGTGAAAGAAGAAGGACGCGGCGCCGCAGCGGGCAGACTGACCGGGTGATGCGAGAAGTCGATGCCACCGCCGAGGCCACGCATCCGACGGTGCGGCTGCGGGCGCGCCCGGGACTCCGGTCGCCGTCCGGGGACCCCGGGACAGGAGACGGGGTCGTCCGCGGGGTGCCGTCGCGCCGCGACCAGGCCGCTGATCGACGACGTCTCGAGGTCGACGTCGACCTGGCTCGGCTGCCGTGCGGTGTCTGCGACACCTGGCTGCCGGCGGCGTACGAGCTCGGTGGCAGCCGGTACGGGCAGGTGGGTGGTCTTCTGTGCCCGTGCGGGGCGCGCCTGGCGTGCGTGGACAACGACTACATGCGTGACGAGCTGACCGTCCACGCCCAGAGGGCCGGCGGCCCGCCCACTGTCCGGCGCCTCGACTTCAGGTCGCTGTTCCGGCTCGAGGCCGACGACCTCCGGCGGGTCGCCGACGTCACCGGGTACGACCTCCACGAGCGTCACGGGGACGGTCGGGTCTCGCTCCTCACCGTGGTGGACGAGCTGTCGGCCGCGTTGGCGGTGTCGGGCTCGCAGCCTGCGTCGGAGACCGTGGCTGGGGCCGGTGTCGGGACCGGTGTCGGTGCTCAGGGGCTCCCTGAGGTGGTCCGCCGGTGGCACGAGCTGCTGCGCGTCGCCCGGGTCACCCCCGCAGACCCGCGTTGATCCCGGCGGGTCTGGGCCGCCCCCGGCAGACCTGACCCGCAGAGCAGTTGCACCTCACCAGGCAGGCAGGACCAGCCGGACGTCACCCGACGGCCTCTTCGCCGGCGCGGTCGCGTTCCTGCTGGACGTGGGAGACGAGCCAGGTGGCGAGAGCGGCGGTCACGACGCCGACGGCACCGATCCCGACGATCATCAGGATGACTGCGACGAGGCGACCCTCGAAGGTGACGGGGAAGCGGTCGCCGTAGCCGACGGTCGTGACGGTGGTCGTCGCCCACCACAGGGCGTCGCCGAACGTCGTGATGTTGGCGTCGCGAGCGTCCTGCTCCGCGTCGAGCACCGCGATCGCGCCGAGGAACATCGCCAGGACCGCGGTGCCGAGCACGTAGGTCGTCGCGCGCCCGACCAGGCCGCCGGCGGCCGTGCGCTGCAGCACCCGCATGAAGGCGAGCAACCGGAGGAGGCGAAGAGGTCGGAGCATCGGGAGCACGATGAGTGCGACGTCGTACCAGTGGGCGGCGGCGTACCGACGACGGTCCTCCGCGAGGTGCAGCCGCACGGCGAAGTCGAGGGCGAACGCGACCCAGACGGTCCAGGAGACGGTGACGAGGGTGGTGCGCAGGTCCGGCTCGAGCCGCGGGTCGAGCACGGGCCAGGCGTAGGCGACGAGGAAGGCGACGGCGAGCGCGATGAGAGGCAGCTCGGTACGGCGCTCCCAGGCCTCGACGCGCGAGACCTGGGTGGGTGGGGGAGGAGGCACGGACGGACGCTATCGGCGGTGGAGCGTCGTGTGCGCGGAACCGATGAAGGTCGCGAGCACCCTCGGGTGCCGGACGGAGACGGGTTCTCGCGAACCGGCCACGCCCGTGCGGCGTGCGTGTGATCCTCGCGAGATGGACGCACACGGGGGAGCACGGGAGCTGCGCAAGGGCGCGAACGTCGCACTGGGGGAGCTGGGGGCCGAGCTCGGCGGGCTGACGGTCTTCCTCGACAGTCGCGGACGGGACGGTGAGCCGATCGACGCCGACGTGAGCGTCCTGCTGCTCGAGGCCACCGGCAAGGTGCGGTCCGGCGCGGACTTCGTGTTCTACAACCAGCCGATCGCGCTCAACGGTGCGGTGCACCTGCGCGACAAGGTGCGGCCGGAGCCCGGGACGGAGGACGCCGAGCTCGGCTGGTCGTCCGACGTCATCACGCTCGAGCTCGACGACGTGCCCGAGGAGATCGAGCGGATCGTCGTCTCCGCGAGCCTCGACCCCTCCACCGACCTCACCTTCGGGGACGCAGCGATCCGGCTCCGGCTCCAGCGCACCGCCGACGCCATCGACCTGCTCGTCTACGACATCGACGACGCGACCGATGAGCTCGCCCTCGTGTTCGGCGAGATCTACCGGCGCAACGGGGAGTGGAAGATCCGGGCGGTCGGGCGGGGGTACGCCGAGGGGCTCACCGCTCTGGTCGTCGAGCACGGCATCGAGGTCGACAACGAGCCCGAGGACTCGGACGACGCCGGGGACGCCGGGGACGCCGTGGACGCTGTGGATGCGGTGGACGACGCCGGTCACGTCGAGCTCCTCGACGGTCCGCTCGGATCCACCGCCGAGACGCAGTCCGCGCCGGAGAGCGACGCGTCGAACGACCGTCCGGATGCTGCAGCCGAGGCCGCCGCACCCACCGCCGACGCCCCGGCCGCCGTACCCACCGCGGACGCCCCGGCCGCCTTACCCACCGCGGACGCCCCAGACACTTCGGACGCCACGCCGCCCGAGGCCCCGGCGGGGCCGAAGCGCTCGGTCTCGGTACGGCGCCCGACGCGCGCGCCGCGGCTGCCCGCCGACTGGAACGCCTCCATCCCGGCCGACGACGGCAACGACTGGCAGCCGGCGCGGCTCTTCCCGGTCGCGGGGATCGGCAGCGGCGAGGAGCAGGAGCGCCGGGCGACGTCGGCGCTGCTGGCGGTGATGAGCACGGTCCGGGAGTTCGGCCACGCGCTCGCGGGCCGGTGCGGCGCACCGCGGGGGACGCTGACGACGTACATCGAGGTGCCGTTCGGCCAGGACGAGGAGGCCTACCGCCCCGACGGCGTGGTCCAGGTGACGCGGGGCCAGACGCAGTGGACCGCCCTCGTCGAGGTGAAGACCTCCACCGGCAAGCTGAACACCGAGCAGATCGACCGGTACGTCGAGATCGCACGGTCGCGGGGGTACGACGCGGTCGTCACGATCAGCAACGAGCTGGCCGGGGGCGACGCCGAGCACCCGGTGGCGATCGACCGGCGCAAGCTCCGGAAGGTCTCGCTGCACCACCTCTCGTGGGACCAGATCCGGGCCGAGGCGATCCTCACCGCGCGCCACCGCGGGGTCGCCGACGCGACGCAGGGCAAGGTGCTCGAGGAGTTCATCCGCTACATGAACCACGCCCGGTCCGGGATGGGCGGGATGGGCGACATGGGGCCCAGCTGGGTGAAGGTGCGCGACGCCGTGAAGGCGAAGACCGCGCGCTCCTCCGACAAGGCGACCGGCGAGGTGAGCGCCCGGTTCGACGAGCTGGTGCAGCACCTGGGTCACCACATGTCGGGGCTGCTCGGCGTGGAGGTCCGGGCGCTGCCCGCACGGGAGACCCCGGACCACGCCAGCCGCAGCCAGCAGCTCGCGGACTCCGGCCTGCTGTTCGGCCGCATCAAGGTGCCCGGCGCCGTGGACGTGGTCGTCGTCGGGGCCGACCTGCGGACCGACCGTGCGACCGCAGCGATCACGATCCCCGCGCCGCGCGGCGACACCCGGCCCGCGACCCGCATCCAGTGGCTGCTGCGTCAGCTGCCGGAGGAGGCGAAGGGATCGATCCGGATCGAGGCCCACCTCGCCGGGCCCCGCTCGACCTCCACGGCGGCGCTGCTCGACAAGGCCCGCCAGGACCCCGCGTGCCTGCTGCCCGACGACCAGCGGGAGATCAAGTCGTTCACGGTGTCGCTGGAGGTGCCGCTCGGGAGCAAGCGCGCCGCCGGCACGGGCACGCTCATCGGCTCGGTGAAGAGCGTGACGACGACGTTCTACGCCGACGTCGTGCAGCACCTCCGCCCCTGGACGCCGCCCAAGCGCTCCTGATCTCAGGACACCGGGACACCGCTCCGCGTGTCCGCCGGCACGACCATCGGCGCCCCGGTCAGGGGGTCGGGCAGGACGGTGGCGTCGAGCGCGAACACCTCCCGCATGAGGGGGGCGGTGATGGTGTCCCGGGGCGACCCCGTGGCGACGACGGCGCCGTCGCGCAGGGCGACGACGTGGTCGGCGTACCGAGCGGCGAGGTTGAGGTCGTGGAGCACGGCGACGACGGTGCGACCGCGGGCGACGAGCCGGTGCAGCACGTTGAGCACCTCGATCTGGTGGGGCAGGTCGAGGAAGGTGGTGGGCTCGTCGAGCAGCACGAGCGGCGTGTCCTGCGCGAGGGTCATGGCGATCCAGACGCGCTGGCGCTGCCCGCCCGAGAGCTCGTCGATGCGGCGGTTGGCGAGGTCGGCGACCTGCGTCTCCTCCAGGGCGTCGGCGACGGCCCGGCGGTCGGACTCGGAGTGGCGACGCAGCACCCGCTGGTGCGCGAACCGGCCGCGCTGCACGAGCTCCTGGACCGTGATGCCCTCCGGCGCGCTCATCGTCTGCGGCAGCAGGGCGAGCCGGCGGGCGCGCTCCTTCGCCGACAGCGACAGCAGGGGCGCGCCGTCCAGGAGCACCCGCCCCTGGGCGGGCGCGAGCAGGCCCGCGAGCGCCCGCAGCAGGGTCGACTTGCCGCACGCGTTCGGGCCGAGGATCACGGTGAACCGGTCGTCGGGCACGGCGACGCTCAGGTCCTCGGCGACGGTCCGGTCGTCGTACCGCAGCGTCAGGCCCTCGGCGGCGAGGCGGGTCGCGGGCACGGCGGGCGGCCTCGTGGGGGCGGGGCGGTCCAGGGTCATCGATCGGTCCGCATCTCTCGTCGGAGCAGCCAGGTCAGGTAGGCGCCGCCGATCACGACCGTGACGACGCCGACGGGAACGGTGAGCGGCACGACGTGCTGGGCGACGAGGTCGGCCGCCAGCAGCAGCACCGCGCCGACGGCGAGGGTCGCGCCGAGCGGGATGCCGGAGGACCCCACGATCCGCCGGGCGATCTGCGGCGCCGCGAGCGCGACGAACGCGATCGGACCGGCCACGGTCGTCACGGCACTGACCAGGGCGACCGCGAGCAGCAGGAGCAGCAGCCGGTGGCGGTCGAGCGCGACCCCGGTCGCGCGGGCGAGGTCGTCGCCCAGCTCGATCTGGCGCAGCGTCGCGGCGCCGGTGGGCAGCACCAGGAGCAGGAGCACCACGACCGCGGCCGTCGGCCAGACCGCCCCCGCCGTCGCGTTGTTGAGCGTGCCGGCGCCCCACGCCGAGGCGAACAGCGCGGTCTCGACGTCGAGGCGCAGCAGGATCCACGAGTTCGTCGCCGCCAGGAAGGCCGAGACCCCGATGCCGACGACGATGAAGCGGAAGTCGCGCAGGCCGTCCCGCAGCGCGAGCACGTAGATCGCGGCGGCGGTGAGCAGCCCGCCCGCCAGCGCCGCGGCCATGACCCCGGCCCACGACCCGCCGAGCACCACCAGGCCGAGCAGCATCCCGGTGAACGAGCCGTTGGCGAGGCCCATGACGTCCGGGCTCGCCAGCGGGTTGCGCGTGACGGTCTGGAAGATCGCGCCCGAGGCCGCCAGCGACGCGCCGAACACCAGGGCCGCGACCACGCGCGGCAGGTGCCACTCCACCACCACGGTGTAGGCGATCGGCTCCACCACCGCGAACGGCGGACCGACGAGCGCACCCATCACCTCGCCCGGCGTCAGCGGGAAGTCGCCCGCCCACAGCCCGACGAACCCGAGCACGAGGGCGACCAGCCCGAGGGCGACGCAGACCCGCACCTCGCGACGGTCCAGGCCGACGTGCGCGCGCTCGCCCCCGACGACCCGCACCCGGCTCCGGCTCGACTCACGCACCCGGCCCGGGTCGACCCCGCTCACAGCCCCGTCGCCCTCGAACGGCGCGCGAGCGCGACGAGCACGGGGGCGCCGATGAACGCCGTGACGATCCCGGCGGGCATCTCGCCCGGGAGCACGGCGACGCGGCCGACGACGTCCGCCACCAGCACGAGCACGACGCCCGCCACGGCCGAGACGGCGAGGATGCGGCGCTGGTCGACGCCCACGCACCAGCGCACGACGTGGGGCACGACGAGCCCGACGAAGACGACGGGGCCGGCCACGGCGGCCGCCGCGGCGGCGAGGAGGGTGATGGCGGCGAGGGCGGCCGCGTCCGAGCGGCGCAGGTCCACGCCCTGCGCCTGGGCCAGGTCGCGGCCGAGCGCCACCGCGTTGAGCGAGGGCGCCGCGACCACCGCGGCGACCACGCCCGCCAGCAGGACGGGCAGCACGGCGAGCGTCACGTCGTACCCCCGGTCGATGAGGCTCCCGGCGTGCCACGTGAGCATCCGCTCGAACGCGTCGGGGTCGCTCAACGAGATGCCCGTGGTGAGCCCCGCCAGCACGGCGCCGACCGCGACGCCCGTCAGCACCAGCCGGGTGGGCGGGGTGCGCGGGTCGGTGGGGCGGCCGAGCGCCACGACGACCAGGCTCGCGAGGAGGGCGCCGCCGACGGCCCACCCGACGTACCCGGCGGGCTGCGTGACGCCGACGTACGCGACGGCCACGGCGACGGCGAACGAGGCCCCCGCGCTCACGCCGAACAGCCCGGGGTCGGCGAACGGGTTGCGCGTGTAGGCCTGCATCAGGGCACCCGACACCCCGAGCGCCAGCCCGACCACGATCCCGGCGACGGTGCGCGGCAGGCGCTGGTGCTCGACGACGTACGACGCGGTCGCGTCCCCGCCGCCCGTGAGCGCGGCCCAGATCTCGCCGGGCGGCAGCAGGTTCGAGCCGACGAGGAGCGACAGGGCGACCGCCGCCGGCAGCGACGCCGCCAGCAGCACCACGGGCAGGCGACGGCGGCGCGCCCCGACCGGCGTCGCCGTGCGGGAGGTCACGAGCCCGAGAGGATCCGCTCGAGGTCGTCGAGGACGGCCTGCCCGCCGAGCGGTCCGACGCCCGTGATCCAGAAGGACTGGTCGACCAGGTGCAGGTCGGGGAACGCGTCGGCGTTGGCGGAGAGCGCGGTCGGGATCGTCGAGGGGTCGTCGACGTCCGTCGTCGTCACGAGCACGAGGTCGGCCTGCGCCTCGAGCACGCGCTCGGGGGAGAGATCGACGGAGATCTCGTCGGCCCACTCCGCACGCTCGGGCGTGGTGAACCCGGCGCACTCGAGCGTGCTCCCGGCGAAGGAGGTCGGGCCGTAGAGCGTGATCAGCCCGTCGCGCGGGCGCACGAGCTGCGCCGAGCCGCCCGCGGTGTCGTGCTCCTCGGCGATCTCGTCGCAGCGGTCCTGGTAGGCGTCGAGCAGCTCGTCGGCGCCGTCCGTGTCGCCCAGGGCCTCGGCGGTGAAGCGCACGTTGTCCTGCCAGGGGTCGGCCTGCGAGTCCATGAAGACGGTCGGGGCGACGTCGGCGAGCTGGTCGTAGAGCGCGGAGTGACGGCTCTCGGTGCCGAGGATGAGGTCGGGGCGCAGGGCCGCGATGCGGTCGACGTCGGGCTCCGTCACGGTACCGACCATCTCGATGTCGGCGGCCTCGTCACCGAGGTACGCCGGCACGCCGGCCGCCTCATTCAGCACCGCGGTGCCGACCGGCGTCACGCCGAGCGCGACGGCGGTGTCGAGCTGCACGGGCTCCAGCACCACCACGCGCTGCGGGTCGGCCGGCACGGCGCTCTCGCCGCGCGCGTGCGTCACGTCGCGGGTGTCGTCGGCGTCGGTCGAGGCGCTGTCGGCCGGGTTGCCGCAGCCGGTGAGGGCGAGGCAGGTGACGGCACCGGCCGCCACGACGGACCAACGGGACGAGCGGGTACGGCGGGGGCGCATGCGGGGGCCTTTCGGTACGGCGACGAGAGCGACCGAGAAGTTAGCATCCCCTAAGTTAGGCCTGCCTCACCGGGTTCACCCCTCGGGGTGACGGGCCGCTCCCGACCGGTCGATCCAGTAGCCCTGGGTGTGCACCTGCGTCCCCGCGAGCCCGGCGCCCAGCAGGCAGCGGCGGACCTCCGCCACCCGGGCGCTCTCGGTGGCGCACCAGGCGTAGAACCCCGCGCCCGCGGCCGCCGCGCCGGCGCCGTACCGCTCGGCCCACTCCCGCACCGCCGCCAGCAGCACGACCCCGCCCGGCCGCCCGCCGCGCTGCAGCACCCGCACCTCGACCCCCGGACTCGCCCCCGGACCCGCCCCGACGAACGGCACCACGTCGGCCGGGTCGCCGCACTCCAGCAGCACCGTGGCGCGCACGTCCCGGCCGAGGCTCGCGAGGATCCCCGCCACGGCCGGGAACGCCGTCTCGTCCGCGCCCACCAGCACCCGGGTCGCCAGGCCGGGGGCCCACTGCACGCCGTACGACGCGGGGGCCCGCGCCGCCGCGGGGGCCGAGACGAGCAGCGGGTCGCCCGCGCGGGCCCGCGCCGCCCAGCGGCTGGCCGGGCCGGCGGGGTCGTGGAGGAAGAAGTCGAGGTCGAGCGTGCGCTGCTCCGGGACGATCCGCGGCGCGGTGTAGCTGCGCATCACGGGACGCTTCTGCGCCGGCAGCCCCCGCCAGGCCGCGCGCCAGGCGGCCTCGGACGATCCGTCCGAGAGCGACGCGGGATACCCGTCCGGCCCGGGCAGCAGGATCTTCACGCGGAGGTCGCGCCCGAGGTCGGCGAGCAGGCCCACACCGGGTCCGGTCAGGCCCACGCGGACGAAGCCGGGGGAGAGGCGCTCCCGGCGCACGACGGTGGTCGCGACCAGCCGGTTCGGCGAGTCCGCGAAGCGGGCGACGACGTCCGGAGGCATGCCCCGTTGCTACCAGCACGGCCCGCCACGCCGACCGCTGGGTGAGCGTCGCCGTACGTTCATCCCCTCGTCGCGCGGGTGCGTCACCCTCGCTCACGTGCCCAGGCTCGCTGCGATCGTCGTCGGCTGGGTGCTGCTGCTCGCCGGCATCGTGCTCTTCCCGCTGCCCGGGCCGGGCCTGCTCCTCGGCGTCGCCGGACTCGGCATCCTGGCGCGCTACCAGCGCTGGGCCGCCCGCCGGGTCGACCGGTGGCGGGTGCGGGTCGAGCTGAGCACGGCCCGCAGCGTGCGCACCCACCCGCGGGCCTGGGCGTCGATCGGCGTGACCGCGCTGCTCGCGGCGTCGGGCGTGCTGTGGCTGTGGGCGCCGGAGCAGCCGTCGTGGTGGTCGCTCCCGACCTGGACCTGGCTGCCCGGGGGACTCACCGCCGGGCTCAGCCAGATCCTCTCCGGGCTCGTCAGCCTCGCGCTGGTGGTGCACAGCTACCGCCGCTACCACGGCGCTCCGGACGAGCTGGCCCGGCTCGAGGCCGCCGTCGACCGCACGGCGTCGGCTCGCCCGGTGGGGTGAGTAAAGGACGTTCCCCCACGCGGCCCGTGTCGCGACACCTAGGGTCGAGGGCCGTACGCGTCCGCCCGGACGCGCTGCGGGGTGCCCGCGGGCGCTGCGCGGGCCAGAGATCGAGAGGGACGTCGATGCACACCGGTGTGCCCCGTCCGGTCGCCTTCCCCATGGGCGTCGCCCACACCCCGGCGTACCCCGAGGCCGACCTCACCAACTGCGACCGCGAGCCGATCCACGTGCCCGGCGCGATCCAGCCCCACGGCGTCCTGCTCGCGCTGAGCCGCGACCTGCGCGAGGTCGTCGTGGCCTCCACCAACACCGCCGGCTGCCTGGGCACCCCCGTCGGCGGCATCCTCGGCTGCGCCCCGGCCGACCTGCTGGGCGCCGAGATCGCCGCCACCGTCGCGAACCGCGTGGCGGCCGGCCTGCCGAACGAGCCCCTCGTCGTGCGCATGCCGCCCACCGCCGCCGGCACGCTGGCCGGCGTCGAGGTGGACGTGCACCTCTTCGTCTCCGGCGAGCGCCTCGTCGTCGAGCTGGAGCCGGTCGTGGGGGCGGGCACGGTGCCGCTCACGTACGGCTCGGCCCGCGGCGCGATGTCGCGCCTCGCCAGCGCCACCTCCATCGTCGATCTCTCCGCCGTGCTGGCGAAGGAGGTCCGTGCGCTCCTCGGCTTCGACCGCGTCATGGTCTACCGCTTCGACCCCCAGTGGAACGGCGAGGTGGTCGCCGAGGAGAAGCGCGAGGACCTCAACTCGTTCATGGGCCTGCACTACCCGGCCACCGACATCCCCGCCCAGGCGCGCCGCCTCTACACGGTGAACTGGACGCGCCTCATCACCGACATCGCCTACACCCCGGTGGCGCTCGACCCGGTGATCGACCCGCTCACCGACGAGCCGCTCGACCTCTCGCACTCCCGGCTGCGCAGCGTCTCGCCGATCCACGTCGAGTATCTCGGCCACATGGGCGTCTCCGCCTCGATGTCGATCTCGCTGGTGGTCGACGACGAGCTGTGGGGCCTCATCGCCTGCCACCACTACTCCGGCTCGCACCGCCCGGCGCAGGACGCCCGGTCCGCCTCCGCGTTTCTCGCCCAGGTCGCCTCGCAGCTCATCTCCGAGCGCGAGCGGTCCGACGGTCGCGAGGCCGCCCTCCAGGCGCGCACGATGCTGTCGGGCATCTTCACCCGCATCACGGCCAGCCTGGAGAACCCGCTCGTCACGCTGATCGAGGACCCCGAGATGCTCAGCCTCATGGGGGCCACCGGAGCCGCGCTGGCCTACGACGAGCTGCTGCTCACCGCAGGCGCCGTGCCGTCCGAGGCCGACCTGCGGGCGATCTCGCGCGCGCTGGCCGACAAGGACAGCTACGCCACCTACACCGACGACCTCTCCGGCCTCGACCCCGAGCTCGGGCGCGACGACCTCGTCCGTACGGCGGCCGGCGCCCTGCGCATCGGCTCCGAGGAGGGTCGCTGGCTGCTGTGGCTGCGCCCGGAGCAGGAGCAGACGGTCGACTGGGGCGGCGACCCGACCAACAAGCGCGTGGCCGCCGCCGAGGGCCCGGAGGTGCGGCTCAGCCCCCGGCGCTCCTTCGCGAAGTGGCGCGAGACCGTGCACGGCCGCTCGCTGCCGTGGGAGTCGTGGCGCACCGAGGCCGCCGACGCCCTCGGCGTGCACCTCACCGGCCTGCTGCTCTCCCGTTCGCGCGAGCACATCCTCGTCGCCGAGGCCGTGCAGGCGAGCGTCGTGCTCGGCCAGGTGCCGCAGTTCGACAACCTCCAGGTCGCCGCCAGCTACCTGCCCGCCGCGACGCTGCAGATGGGCGGCGACTGGTGGGACGCCTTCGAGGTCGAGACCGGGCGCGTCGCCCTCGTGCTCGGCGACGTCGCCGGCCACGGCGTCGAGGCCGCCTCGGCGATGGTGCAGGTGCGCACCGCGCTCCGCGCCTACCTCTGCACGGGGGCCGGTCCCGGCGCCGCCCTCGACCGCCTCGACCTCTTCATGACCCGGCTGCTGGGCGAGCACGTCGCCACGGCGGTGGTCGCCCTGGTCGACCTGGCCACCGGCGCCGTCGAGCTCTCCGCCGCCGGCCACCTGCCGCCGATGGTGGTCGGGCCCGACGGCACCCACGACCTCGACGTCGACGCACGGCCGCTCCTCGGGGTCGGTCTCGGCCACGGCGCGGCGCCGGTCGCCCGTTTCACCCTCGAGCCGGGCCACACGCTCATGGTCTACACCGACGGGCTCGTGGAGCGCCGCGGCGTCGACATGGACGCCCGCACCGACATCGTGCGGGGGCTCGCGTCGTACGACCCCCAGCGCCCGCTCGACGCGTGGATCGACGGCGTGCTCACCATCCGCGACGGCACGGAGGACGACGACACGACCGTCCTCGCGGTCCGTCGTCCGCTCGGTTCCTGACGCACCGGGCCGGCCCACCCCGGCGGGTGTGATGTGCCACCGGCAGCGATGACACCGTGGAGGTGTTCTCGGCGTATTCACCACGACCGAGTGGTGTCTCCACCCGCACGGGGTGATCGGGGACGACCGTGGCCCGGCGCGGCGATGCCGGGCCACGGCCCCCGCCCCCGTCGGGCGGATCCGTGCCGACCGTGACCTGCAGCGGGGCGCAGCCGGGCTAGCCGACGAGGTCGGTCTCGAGCGTCGCGAGGTAGCCCGCGAGACCTCCGGGCGTGCGGCCGGTGCGCCGGGCCGACGTCGTCACCGCCGACCGCGACCGGGTCACCCGCCCGCCCAGCGCCGCCACGGCCTCCACCAGCCGGACGTCCTCGTGCTCGTGGTGCGCGCCGAAGCCGCCCGCCGCGTCGTACGACGTCAGCCGCACCCCGAGGTTGGCCCCGAAGACGTGCTGCTCGGGCCGGGTGTGCCGGTCGGTCCAGGCGGCGACCAGCACCGGGTCGGCCTCGGCGGGGTCGAGCCGCACGGGTCCGAGCACGAGGTCCGCCCCGGCCGCGGCGGCGTCCAGCTGCTCGACCAGCCACCCCTCGGGCACGGTCGAGTCGGCGTCGGTGTTGGCCACCCAGCAGCGGGCGGGACGCGTGATCGGACCGGCGACGGTGCGGGCGTGCGCGATGCCGGCCCGCCGGGCGGCGCCCACGCTGCCCGCGTCGGTGGGCAGGGCGTCGACGTCGTGCCCGGCCACCACCTCGGCGCTGCGGTCGGAGCAGCGGTCGAGCACCACCGTCGTGCGCACCCGCAGCCCCGGCGCGCACGACGTGGCCGCGGCCGTCGCGCGGGCGAGAGCGTCCAGGCAGGCGGCGAGACGGTCGCCCTCCTGGTGGGCCGGCACGACGACCAGGACGTGGGTCGGCCTCACTCGCCCGGCCGGGGCAGGGCGTCGGCGGGACCCAGCAGCAGCAGCTCGACGTCGCGGTCGACGTACGCGGCGAGCGTGTGCCGGCCCCGAGCGGCGGCGTGGTCGCGGAAGGCGGCGTGCACGTCGGCGCCGTCGAGCGGCCAGCCGACGACCGGGTGGCGCCAGTGGCAGAGCACGACCACGGCGTCCGGGGTCGTCGCGTCGCCGACGACGTCGACGAGCCGCTCGAGGCCCGCCCGGGAGAGGAAGTAGCCGACCTCGGAGACGACCACGAGGTCGTACGACGCCCCCGGCTGCGGCGTCGCGACGTCGCCGAGGCGGAGCTCGACGCCGGGGACGTCGCCGAGGCGTCCGCGGGCCGCCTCGAGGGCCGCGGCGCTGGCGTCGGTGGCGACGACGTGGTCGCAGCGGGTGGCGAGCGCCTGCGTCAGGGCGCCGGTCGAGCAGCCCGCCTCCCACGCTCGGGCGAAGCGGCGGGCGGGCAGCAGCGCGAGGAGCAGCGCGCGCTTGCGCTCCTCGTACCAGCGGCGGTCGACGCCCCAGGGGTCCGTCTCCGCGCGGTGCAGGTCGTCGAGCGCGTCGTCGGCCGTCGGCAGCTCGAGGAAGGTCTCGTCGCCGGCGTCGAAGTGGGCGAGGAAGCCGGGGAGCAGGAGGGTCTCGTCACCCGCGGCCGGCGACAGCGGGGCGACCTGGGTGCGGTGGGCCGCGAGCGCCTCCCGCTTGCGGGCCGTGACGTCCGGCGTCAGCTCGAGGCGCCGGGCCCGCGGCCACGGCAGGTCGCCCGCGTCGCGCCAGTGCCACGACCACACGGGGTGCTCCAGCAGCCGCGCCCCCGTGCGGTGCGCGGCGACGGCGGCGGCCCGACCGGCGGCGTCGTGGTCGGGGTGGCCGTCGTCGCGCCACGGCGCGACGAGCAGGGTGCGCCGGCCGTCGCCGATCCGGGAGACCAGCACGTCCACGAGCCCGTCCTCCTCGTCGGCGAGCCGGCCGTCGACCAGGCCGAGGAAGGTCGGCGTCGCACCGGGGGCGAGCAGGTGCAGCGCCACCTCGCTCTCCACGCGGCGGAGCGCGGCGAGACGGGAGGGCGGGTGCGTGGGGGAGCGCGGGTGGCTGTGCTCGCCCTGGGTCGCGACGATCACGTCGACGGCCAGCCCGCGGGCCGCGGCCACGTGCACGAGCCCGCCGGCGCCGAGGCACTCGTCGTCCGGGTGGGCCGCCAGCACGACCAGCCGGTCGCACGGCGTGCCGTCGCGGTCGACGAGCTCGAGGGGCGCGACGGCCGACCACGACGTCGTACGACGCCAGGCCGCCGCCGGGGTGCCGGTCTCGTCGTGGGTGAAGGCGCGCGTCACGGCGCTCCGTCGCCAGTTCCCGGGGTGCCCGTGCTGCTCGCGGCCGCCGTCGTGAGCAGCCGGCCGAGGGCCGCGGCGTCGCGCTCGGCGTGGTGCTGGCGGAGGTAGGTGCGGAGGTCGGCGACGCGGGCCGCGTGGCGCTCCTCGGCGACGAGGGGCTGCGGTCCGAGGGCGTGCTCGACGCGGGTGAGCACCCGCTCGCAGCAGTCGGCGACGACGAGGCGGGCCCGTCCGGCCACGAGCACCCCGGCCGGGCCGCCCGCGATGCCGCGGTCGATCGCGTCGGCAGCGTCCGCGAGCACGGTGCGGGCCGCGTGCAGGTCCGCCTCGACGGCTCCCCGGTGCATCAGCAGCACCTGGTCGGGCTCGCGCCCCCCGGGCTGCGCGAGCCGGCGCGACAGCGCCACCGCGGCGCCGTACCAGACCGCGGCCACGCCCGCGCCGCCGTGCGCGAAGCCGTCCCGCTCGAGGTACCAGCCGGGCGCGCCGACCGGGTAGGCCACCGCGGCGTCGCAGCGCAGGCCGGTGCTGCGCACGTCGGCGAGGCCGCGCGAGACCCACGGCGCCTCGTCGGTCACGACCGACGACTGGCGCAGGTCGACCTGGAAGAGCCCGCGGGTCTCGCCGGCCCAGGCCGTCACGAGGGCGTGGGTGACGTGGTCGGCGAGCGAGCACCACGCCTTGTCGCCGGTGAGCGACCAGTGGTCGCCCGTCGGGGTCGCGTCCAGCCGGGCCCCGGGCGCCTCGGCGGCGTACACGCCCCAGGTCGCGCCGGCGACGGCCTGCTGGTCGGCCTCCGCCAGCACCGCGAGCGCGTCGGTGTGGGGCTCGACGGTGCGAGCCAGCTGCAGCCCGTGCGCGCCGAGGCTCGCGAGGGCCTCCCAGCGCAGGGCGGTGCGACCCGCTCCCGGCAGCGGGAAGCCGGCGCCGTGGCGGTGCGCGAACGCGACGTGGGCCTCCAGGTCGCGGTCGTCGGCGGGGGCGTCGGCGAGGAGCCGGTCGAGGTACGCCGTGTCGTCGTCCCCGACGGTGTCGGCGGGGCGCAGCAGGACGGGCGCGGTGGGCTCCATGTGCTCATCAGAGCGGGTGGGGCCCGTGGGCGCGCCACCCGGTGAGGTGAGCGTCATCGCGTGCCCCTCCGCACGAGCGCCGACGCGAGGCGCACGACGTCGTCGTCGGCCACCGTGGCGCCGAGCCGGGCGGCGTCCTCCGGGAGCCCGAGCCGCCCGGCCGTCGCGAGGGCCCGGTCGTCGAAGAACGGGCGCACCGCGGGCCAGACCGCCTGGACCTCGCGGCAGAAGATGCGGGCACCGGTCGGGCCGACGCGGGGGAAGTCCTGCAACCGCGTCACCAGCTCGGGCACCTCGTCGGCCGTCGACGGCCGGAGCCGGCGCAGGTCGCCGCCGTGCTCCTCGAGCAGCAGCGTCGCCGACTCCGCGAGCACCGTGGCCGTGCGCTCGTCGTACCGGCGGTAGCCGCCCCGGCCGAGGGCGTCGACCCGTTGCCGCGACGTCGAGTCGAGCAGTCGCTGCGGCGTCCGCCACCCGGCTGCGAACAGCTCGTGGGCCGCGGCGGCCGCGACGTCGGCCGCGATGCGCGTCGAGGCCAGGGTCGTGAGCACCAGCAGCTGGAAGAGCGACGCCGGCTCGTCGCGCAGGGTGATGCCCGCCTGCTCGGCGTACGTCCGCCCCTCCTCGGCCACCAGGTCCCGCACGAGCCCCGCGGGGTCGGCGACACCGCCCCCGGCGCTCAGAAGACCGGCTTCCCGCCGGTGACGCCGAGCACGGTGCCGGAGACGTAGCTCGCGGAGGCCTCGTCGGCGAGGAACACGAACGCGGGCGCGACCTCGGCGGGCTGGCCCGCACGCTTCATCGGCGTCTCGAGACCGAACTCCGCGATCTTCTGCTCCGGCTGCGTGGCCGGCTGCAGGGGCGTCCAGATCGGGCCCGGGGCCACGGCGTTGACGCGGATGCCGTCACCGCCGAGCTCGGCGGCGAGGTTGACGGTGGCGTTGTTGATCGCCGCCTTCGTGGCGGCGTAGTCGAGCAGGTTGGTCGCTGGCTGGTAGGCCTGGATCGAGGAGTTGTTGATGATGTTGCCGCGGGTCTCGCGCAGGTGCGGGGCCGCGGCGCGCACGAGCCAGAAGAGGGCGTAGACGTTGGTGCGGAACGTGCGGTCGATGCGCTCCTCGTCGAGGTCGTCGAGACCGGCGCCGCGGGCCATCTGGTAGCCGGCGTTGTTGACGAGCACGTCGAGGCGGCCCAGCTGGGCGACCGTGCTGTCGACGACCCGCCCGCAGGTCGCGGCGTCGCGGAGGTCGGCCTCCAGCACCAGGGCGCGGCGGCCGGCGTCGTGCACGAGGCGCGCGGTCTCGGCCGCGTCCTCCCGCTCCTCGGGCAGGTGCGTGATCGCGACGTCGGCGCCCTCGCGGGCGTACGCGATCGCGACCGCCCGACCGATGCCGGAGTCACCACCGGTGACGAGGGCGACCTTGTCGAGCAGCCGGTCGTGGCCGACGTAGCTCGTCTCGCCGTGGTCGGGCACGGGGTCCATGGCGGTGGTGGTGCCGGGGGGCTCCTGCTGCTGGCGGGGGAACTGCTGGTCGCTCACGATCGCTCTCCTCTCGCGGTACGACGGCCGGGGCCGGGCACCGGTGGGCGTGCTGGCGGACGGCTGGTACCCGCCTCGCACGCCGGTGACCCGGCGGCCGAGAGGGGTCGAGCGCCGGTCCGCCGGAGCGGATCAGGAGCCGGTCAGCGGCTCCACGCGCAGCACGAGCAGCGCGGTGTCGTCGTCGTGCCCGGGACCGATCTCGCCGAGCAGCCGGTCGCAGACCTCGTCGGGCGAGGAGCCGTGGGCGCCCGCGAGGCTCTCGGCGAGCTGCCGCGTGCTGACGTCGAGCGGCACGCCGCGGCGCTCCACGAGGCCGTCGGTGTAGAGCACGATCGTGTCGCCCGGGTCGAGCTGGGTTTGCATCTCGGTGCGGGAGGTGGCGGGGTCGACCCCGAGGAGGAGGTCGCCGCCGCACTCAAGCACCGTCACGGTGCCGTCGGCGTCGACGCGCAATGGCGGAGGGTGGCCGGCCCGCGACCAGCGCAGGACACCGGCGTGCCCGTCGAGGTCGAGACGGGCGAACAGCGCGGTCGCCGTGGGGGAGTCCGGCACGTGGGCCACGGCCTCGTCGACGAGCTCGAGCACCCGGGCGGGGGAGTTGTCGGTGCCGCGGGCGATGGCGGTCGCGATGCCCCGGGTCAGGCTGCGCACCTGGGCCATCGCCACGGCGGCGGCGCGGTCGTGGCCGGCGATGTCGCCGATGCTCACGGCCAGCGACCCGTCGGACTGCACGAACGCGTCGTACCAGTCGCCGCCGATGCGGGCCTGGTCGGCGGCGGGGAGGTAGCGCGCGCAGACGGCGACGCCCGGCACGCTCGCCGGCGCCACGAGCGCGCTGAGCTGCAGCGCCAGGGACATCTCGCGCTCGGTGTTCGCCACCTTGCGCTCGATCTCGAGGAAGCGGATGCGGTGCAGCGCCTGCGTGAGCGCGTTCGCGACGAGGCGGAGGAAGAAGCGGAACTCGTCGTCGAGCGCCAGTCGGCTGCTGACCGCGCACACCAGCTGCGGCGCGGGGTGCTCCGTCACGACGTCGGAGGCGAGCGTCTGCCACACCAGCCGGCCGTCGGTGGTCTCCTCGACGTAGAGGTCGGAGGGCATCCGGTCCATCACGTCCGGGGGCGCGATCGCCCGGTGCCGATGGGCCGGCTCCTGCTCAGCGGCGAGGGCACGCGCGGCCTCCAGCGCGATCGGGTTGGCGGCCAGTGCCTCGGCGAGCTCGGGGTCGGAGGGTCCCGGGTCGGAGGAGGTGGAGAGGGTGGGGGGCGTCGGTCGTGCGGGCGAGCCCATCTCCTCCGGCAGGTGGATCTCGACCCCGGTGAGGTCCACGCCGTCCTGGCGGAGCACCTCGAGCGCCAGCTTGCGCCACTCGCTCACGGTCTCGGCGTTGCCGAGGGTGTCGGAGAGCCGGGCCAGGGTGCCCAGCCGGCGTCGTACGACGACGTCGCTGCTCGTGTCGTGGACGATGCCGAGCACGCCGACGACGTCGCCGGCGGAGTCGACGACGGGGGAGTACGACGACGTCAGGTGACGCTCCTCGAGGAAGCCGTGGCGGTCGATCGCGACGAGCTCGTCCTCGACCCAGGTGGCCCCGCCGGGCCGGGAGGCGCGCTCGACCTGGCCGGCCATCTGCCGCCACGCCTCGGCGTACGCCGTCTCCGCGGACGCCCCCAGCGCGGCCGGGTGCTTGGTGCCGATCATGTCGACGTAGGCCTCGTTGTAGAGCAGCGACCGGTCGGGGCCCCACATCAGGACGGCGGCGAACCGGCTCTCCAGCACGAGGTCGAGGGCCGTGCGCAGCGTCGAGGTCCAGGTGTCGCGCGGACCGAGCGGGGTGGCCGCCCAGTCGACCTGGTCGTACGACGCGGAGAACGCGTCGCCGGGGCCCGAGAGGTCGTCCACCCGACCACCCTAGGCAGAAGGGGGCGCGGGCGCCTCACCCCGAGAGAGTGGACCTGTCACGGCAGGATCGCGTCGACGTACCCGCCGTCGGCCCGGAGCGCTCCACCCGTGGTCGCCGACGCGAGGTCGGAGGCGAGGTAGACGACCATGTGCGCGATCTCCTCGGGCTCGAGCAGGCGCTGCACGAGGGAGGCGGGCCGGTGCTCGCGCATGAACTGGCGCTGGCGGTCCTCCCACGGACCGTCGGTGCCGACCATCTCGGCGACGAAGTCCTCCACGCCCGGGGTGTGGGTCGGGCCGGCGATCACGGTGTTGACCGTCACCCCGCTGCCGGCGACGGCCTTGGCGAAGCCGCGGGTGACGCCGAGCAGCGCCGTCTTCGTGACGCCGTAGTGGATCATCTCGGCCGGGATCGCCACGGCCGAGTCGCTCGCGATGGTGATGGCCCGGCCCCAGCCGCGCTCGCGCATGCCGGGCAGGTGGGCCCGCAGCATCCGCACCGCCGACATCACGTTGACCTGGAAGTACTGCTCCCAGGTCGCGTCGTCGACCTCGAACGGGTCGAGCTGGCCGAAGATGCCGAGGTTGTTGACGAGCACGTCGACCTCGGGCAGCTGGCGCACGGCGTCGTCCGCCCCGGCCCCGGTGCCCAGGTCGGCGGCCAGCTGCAGCACCTCGGCGCCCGGCACCGCCGCCCGCAGCGTCGCGGCCGCCTCCTCGAGCGCCTCGGGCCGCCGCCCGTTGAGCGCGACGCGGGCGCCCGCGCGGGCCAGGCCGGTGGCGATCGCGAGCCCGATGCCCTGGCTCGATCCGGTGACGAGGGCCGTTCGGCCCGAGAGGTCCAGCTGCACGGTGTGCCTCCTGCTGCGGTGGGTGTCCGCCCATCCTGCACCCGGCCGCCGACAGGACGAGGGGCCGCTCGGTGTCAGCCTCCCCGGACGTGCACCCGCTCGCCCTCCGGGCTGAACAGCGTCAGCACCTCGGTCGGCTCCGGGCCGGCGCTCGCGAGCACGTGGGGCGTCCGGGTGTCGAACTCGGCGGCCTCGCCGGGCCCGAGCTCGGTGACGGTGCTGCCGAGGTGCAGGTGCAGGCGCCCGCTCAGCACGTAGAGCCACTCGTAGCCCTCGTGGGTGCGGGCCTCGCGTCGTACGACGTCGCCCGCGGGCCCGGCCGCGGGTGCGGGGCGTCCCGGCAGCAGCAGCTTGAACGCCTGCACGCCGCCCGGGCGACGCGACAGCGGGAGGTAGACCATGCCGTCCCGGCGCACCGGCCTCGGGTGGATGCGCGGGTCGCCGCTCGGGGGCGCCCCGACGAGGTCGTCCAGCGGTACGCGGTAGGTGCGGGCGAGCGGCAGCAGCAGGTCCAGCGACGCCCGGCGCAGCCCGGACTCCAGACGGGACAGCGTGCTCACGCCGATCCCGGTCTCCTCCGCGACCTCGGTGAGCGTGAACCCCCGTCGGTGTCGCAGGTCCCGCAGGCGCGACGGGACCGCCGCGAGCGTGGCCTCGACGTCGTCCGTCACCGGCATGCCTCCTTCTTCGCCACGTGCCGAGCTGTCGCGTCTGCACGACGTACGGATGCCGAGTTGTCGGGTCTGCGCCGACCTCCGCGTGCAGACGCGACAGCTCGGCGTGATCCGAGCGTGCAGACGCGACAACTCGGCGTGAACCGAGCGTGCAGACGCGACAACTCGGCGCAGGTCTTGCGGTTTCGGCAAGTCTCCTCACGATGCTAGCCCCGATGCGCCCACACTTGACGCCATGAGCACACTCGACGGCCCGAGCGCCGCGTTCTGGGACGACCGCTACCGCACCGCCGACCCCGGCTGGGGCACGCAGCCGAACGCTGTGCTCCGCCGGCTGCTCGACGACCTCGCGCCGACCCCCGGCGACGCGCTCGACCTCGGCGCCGGCCACGGGGGCGACGCGCTCTGGCTGGCCGCGGCGGGCTGGCGGGTGCGCGCGGTCGACGTCGCCCGCACCGCCCTCGACCGCATCGACGCCGCGGCGGCCGAGCGCGGTCTCGCCGACCGGGTCGCCACCGAGGCCCACGACCTGACCGCGACCTTCCCGGACGGCACGTTCGACCTCGTGACGGCGTCCTACTTCCAGACACCGGTGAAGATCGACCGCGACGCGATCCTGCGGCGCGCCACCGACGCCGTACGACGCGGAGGGCTGCTCGTGGTCGTCGACCACGGGTCCTTCGCGCCGTGGTCGTGGCGGCCCGACGACCACCCGGGGTTCCCGACGCCCGACGAGCTGGCCACGTCGATCGGGGTCGACGGGGCGGGGGCGTGGGAGCTCCTGGTGTGCGCGGCGCCCGAGCGCGAGGCCACCGGACCGGACGGCGAGCAGGCGATGGTGGCCGACACGGTCGTGGTGGCCCGCCGTACGGCCTGAAGTCACGGATCGCGGTAGGTGGTACCCGTCGGACGGGTGCCACCTACCGCGATCGGTGTGACGCGGAGGAGCAGGAGGAGCGGAGCGACCGGGAGGTCAGTCCTTCCAGGTGCGCAGCCAGCGCGTGTGGGGCGAGGCCTCGATCTCGGCGACGACGTCGGCCGGCACCGGGGCGTCCACGTCGGTGACGACGTAGCCGAGCTCGCCCGAGGTGGCCAGGTACTGCGTGGAGATGTTGCCGCCCGCGGAGAGCTGCTGGTTGAGCTGGCCGAGCACGCCCGGCGCGTTGCTGTGCAGGTAGCCGAGGCGGGTGGCGCCCGGGCTGCGCGGCGCCGGCTGCACGTTCGGCAGGTTCACCGAGAGCGCGGTGCTGCCCTGGCCCACGAAGCTCGTCAGCTTGTTCGCGACGAAGCGGCCGATCTCCTCCTGGGCCTCGAGCGTGGAGGCACCCACGTGCGGCGTGAGGATGACGTTCGGCAGGCCGCGCAGCACCGACTCGAACTCGTCGCCCTGCGCCTTGGGCTCCACCGGGAACACGTCGAGGGCGGCACCCGCGATGTGGCCCGAGAGGATGTTGTCGCGCAGCGCGAGGTCGTCGACGACCATGCCGCGCGAGGCGTTGATGAACAGGGCGCGGGGCTTCATCTTCGCGAACTGCTCCGCGCCGAAGAGGCCCGCGTTGCCGGGGCGGCCGTCGACGTGGAGGCTGACGACGTCGGCCTCGCCGAGCAGGGCGTCCATCGAGTCCATGCGACGGGCGTTGCCGTGCGCCGGGCGGTCGGCGATGTCGTAGAAGATGACGCGCAGGCCCAGGGCCTCGGCCAGGTTCGACAGCTGGGTGCCGATGTTGCCGTAGCCGATGATGCCGAGCGTGCGGCCGCGCACCTCGTGGCTGCCCTTCGCGGACTTGTCCCAGACGCCGTTGTGCAGGCGCTCGGTCTTCTCCGTGAGGCGGCGGGCGAGCGCGATCAGCTCGCCGATGACGAGCTCGACGACGCTGCGCGAGTTCGAGTACGGCGCGTTGAACACCGGCAGGCCGCGCTCCGCGGCCGCGGCCAGGGCGACCTGGTTCGTGCCGATGCAGAAGCAGCCCACGGCTTGGAGGTGGGGGACCGCGTCGAGCACCTTCTCGGTGACCCGGGTGTTCGACCGGATGCCGAGCAGGTCGACGCCCTCGAGGGCCTCGATGAGCTCGGCCTCGTCGAGCGATCCGGAGCGGCGGACGACCTCGATGCCGGCGTCGTCGAACACGACCTGGGACGAGGGGTGGATGTCTTCGAGCAGGAGGACCTTCATGGGCGCTTTCTGTCGGCGGGACGGGGGTCGGGCGCGGCTCCGCGCCAATGGCACGACGGTACCGCCGGAGCCCGTGCAGCACCGAAAGCGGAGCGTCCCGTGGACGCCCCGGGGTGGGGCCGCGGAGACGGGTGGGTACCGGAGGAGCACCACCACCGGAGGAGACACCACATGGAGAAGCGCACCCTCGGCACCAGCGGTCTCGAGGTCTCGGCGATCGGGCTGGGCTGCATGGGCATGAGCCACGGGCTCGGGCCGGCCGGCGACCACGACGAGATGGTCGCGGTCATCCGCGGCGCGGTCGAGCGCGGCGTCACGTTCTTCGACACGGCCGAGGTCTACGGCCCCTGGACGAACGAGCGCCTCGTCGGCGCCGCCCTCGCGCCGGTGCGGGACGACGTCGTCATCGCCACCAAGTTCGGCTTCGCGATCGACGCCGACGGGCGGCAGCACCCCGGGGTCTCGAGCCGGCCGGAGCACATCACGGAGGTCGCGGACGCCTCGCTCGGTCGCCTCGGCATCGACACGATCGACCTCTTCTACCAGCACCGCGTCGACCCCGACGTACCGATCGAGGAGGTCGCCGGGGCGGTGGGCGAGCTCGTCGCGGCCGGGAAGGTGCGGCACTTCGGGCTCTCCGAGGCGGGCGCGGGCACGATCCGGCGCGCCCACGCCGTGCACCCGGTGACGGCGCTGCAGAGCGAGTACTCCCTGTGGTGGCGCGAGCCCGAGCAGTCCGTGCTGCCGACGCTGGCCGAGCTCGGCATCGGCTTCGTGCCGTTCAGCCCGCTGGGCAAGGGCTTCCTCACGGGCGCGATCGACGCCGGCACCTCGTTCGCCGAGGGCGACATCCGCGGCACCATCCCGCGCTTCACCGCCGAGGCCCGCGAGGCCAACCAGGCGCTGGTCGACCGGATCGGCATCATCGCGGCCGGCATGGACGCCACCCCCGCCCAGGTCGCCCTCGCCTGGCTCCTCGCGCAGCAGCCGTGGATCGTGCCGATCCCGGGCACGACGCGCAGCGCCCGCGTCGAGGAGAACGTCGGCGCCGCCGACCTGGCGCTGACCCCGGCCGACCTCGCCGAGATCGACGCCGCGGCGGCCCAGGTGCGGGTCGTCGGCGAGCGCTACCCCGAGGCGATGCAGGCGCTCATCGACCGCTGAGGAACGCCCGGGCAGGCGTGCTCCCCGCTGTTGCACGACCGGCACCTCCCCGAAACACGCGCTGTCTACGGTGCGAGCACCGGTGGAGGGCGCTGCCTGTTCGGGCACGCGGCCGCTCCTCGTCGGCCACGACGTACGACGACGCACGCCGACGAGCTCGGCACACCCAGAGGAGCACCATGAGCGCCAACCCCGTCCGGATGCAGGCCATGCACCAGGTGGAGGCCTACCAGCCCCCGGCCACCGCCTTCGACCCGGCGGAGGAGCCGGGCAAGATCTTCGGCGAGAACGTGTTCAGCCTCAGCGTGATGCAGCGGCGCCTGCCCAAGAGCGTCTACAAGTCGATGGTCTCCACGATCGAGAAGTCGACGCCGCTCGACCCCGACGTGGCCGACGCCGTCGCCTCCGCGATGAAGGACTGGGCGATGGAGAA
Source organism: Nocardioides alkalitolerans DSM 16699 (assembly GCF_000426525.1). Lineage (GTDB taxonomy): Bacteria > Actinomycetota > Actinomycetes > Propionibacteriales > Nocardioidaceae > Nocardioides > Nocardioides alkalitolerans. Next base: position 197,029 of record NZ_AUFN01000014.1, on the reverse strand, counting down.
GGGTGCGACCCACTACGCCCACGTGTTCTACCCGCTCACCGGCCTGACCGCGGAGAAGCACGACAGCTTCCTCGACCCCGTCGGCGACGGCACGGCGTTCGCGTCGTTCTCGGGCAAGACCCTCATCCAGGGCGAGCCGGACGCGTCGTCCTTCCCGAACGGCGGCCTGCGCAACACGTTCGAGGCGCGCGGCTACACGGGCTGGGACGTGATGAGCCCGGCGTACGTGCTGGAGAACCCCGCCGGCAACACGCTCTGCATCCCGACGATCTTCATCTCCATGACGGGCGAGGCGCTCGACCACAAGACGCCGGTCCTGCGCTCGCAGCAGGCGATGGCCGTGCACGCGAAGCGGGTGCTCGAGCTGTTCGGCCACGAGGATCCCGAGAACGTGGTGGCCTACTGCGGCCCCGAGCAGGAGTACTTCCTCGTCGACAGCCACTTCCTCATGGCGCGCCCCGACCTGCTGAACGCCGGCCGCACCCTCTTCGGCGCGAAGCCGCCGAAGGGCCAGGAGTTCGACGACCACTACTTCGGCGCGATCCCCGAGCGCGTGCTGGGCTTCATGATGGACACCGAGCGGGAGCTCTTCAAGCTCGGCATCCCGGCCAAGACCCGCCACAACGAGGTCGCCCCGGGCCAGTTCGAGGTGGCGCCGATGTTCGAGCGCGCCAACGAGGCCTCCGACCACCAGCAGCTGCTGATGACCACCTTCAAGTCGGTCGCGAAGAAGCACGGGATGGAGTGCCTCTTCCACGAGAAGCCCTTCGCGGGCGTCAACGGCTCGGGCAAGCACGTCAACTTCTCGGTGGGCAACTCCGAGCTCGGCAGTCTCCTCGTGCCGGGCGACACCCCCCACGACAACGCCCAGTTCCTCGTCTTCTGCGCCGCGGTCATCCGGGGCGTCGAGCAGTACGGCGGGCTGCTGCGCGCGTCGGTCGCCTCCGCGGGCAACGACCACCGCCTCGGCGCCAACGAGGCACCGCCGGCGATCATCTCGATCTTCCTCGGCGAGCAGCTGGCCGACGTGTTCGACCAGATCGCCAAGGGCGGCGCGACCCGCTCCAAGGAGCGCGGCACCCTCACCATCGGCGTCGACACGCTGCCGAACCTCACCAAGGACCCGGGCGACCGCAACCGCACCAGCCCGTTCGCGTTCACGGGCAACCGGTTCGAGTTCCGCGCACCGGGCTCGAACCAGACGGTGGCCGGCCCGATGGTCGTGCTCAACACGATCATGGCCGAGGCGCTCGACTACTGCGCCACCACGCTCGAGGCGGCCGTGGCCGACGGCACGGACTTCGACGAGGCCGTGCAGACCCTGCTGACGACGATCATCTCCGACCACGGCTCCGTCATCTTCAACGGTGACGGCTACTCCGACGAGTGGCCGATCGAGGCCGAGCAGCGGGGCCTGAAGAACCTCCGCACGACCGTCGACGCGCTGCCCGAGCTCATCACCCCGAAGGCGATCGAGCTCTTCTCGACGTACGGCGTGTTCAACGAGCGCGAGATGCACAGCCGCTACGAGATCGGGCTGGAGCAGTACGTGCTCTCCGTCAGCGTCGAGGCGAACCTGACGCTGGAGATGGGCACCACGATCATCCTGCCGGCCGCGGTCCGCTACCAGACCGAGCTGGCCGCCAACGTGGCGGCGCTCAAGGCGGCCGGGGTCGAGGCCGACCTCTCGACGCTGCAGACCGTCTCCGCCCCGCTCGCCGCGCTGCGGGCCGGCCTCGCCGAGCTCGCCGGGGCGATCGCCCACGAGCACGCCGACGACGCGCTCGAGACGGCGACCGTCATCCGCGACACCGTGCTGCCGGCGATGGCGAAGGTGCGGGCGGCGGCCGACGAGCTCGAGGGCCTCGTGGCCGACGACCTCTGGTCGCTGCCGACCTACCAGGAGATGCTCTACGTCCTCTGATCCACCCGCGGGCCCGGTCCCGGACGTCGATCGTCCGGCGCCGGGCCCGTCGGCGAGGGGCTAGAAGCCGGCGGTCGGGTCGGTCCCACCGCCGTCGGAGGGGCCGCCCGCCCGCACCCTTCCGCGGTCACGTCGCGACTTCGCCGTGCGCCACGCCAGGTAGCGCGGCCAGCGGTAGAGCCAGCCCCGGCGCGCCACGACGACCGCCGTCACCAGCAGCACGAGGGCGACGGCGGTGCCGACGGTCGCGAGGGTCGCGGCGGTGGTCATGGGGGGATCCTGCCTCGGAGGAGTTGGGCGTCAGAGGGGTTGGGCGTCGATGCCGCGCTCGCGCAGCATCTCGAGGGTCGCCTCGTCGGCGCCCATGACGGTCATCGACGCCAGGTTCGGCAGCAGGGCCAGATCGTCGTACGAGCGGATGTCGAACGCCCCGTCCTCCCCGCTCCACCGCGGCGCGACCTCGAGGTAGACCTCGTTGCCGCCGTCCATGAAGAGGTCGTCGACCTCCGCGAGCAGGTGCGCCGGCACGGGCAGCGCCGCGAACCAGGCCAGCACCTCGGGGATCGGGTCGTGGCCCTCCGCGTCGACGTCGATGCGGCGTGCGGAGTGGCCGGCGACGAAGGCGCGCACGTCGAAGGCCGGCGTGAGCAGCTCGCGCTCGTACATGAGCACCTGCACCACCGCGAGCTTGAGGTTGAGGTCGGCGAACTCGACGACGTCGCCCGGGGCCGCGGGCGGCGGGACGACCGGGCCGGCTGCGACGGGGACCGCCGGGGCGGGGGCCGCCGGGGCGGGGGCCGCAGCGGTGGCGGGGGACGGGTCGATCCAGTCGAACCCGATCCACTCGATCTGGCCGTCGCCGTCGCGCTTCACCATCAGCTCGCCGTCGGGACCCAGGTCGACGAGGTCGCGGGTGCCGACGTACGACGTGGCCGGTCGGCCCTCGACGAGGAGTCCCCGGACGTCGGGCTCGTGGACGATGAGCAGGGTCGACCGGACGTCGTCGGCCGAGCGTGCCTCCATCCCGAGGTCGGGCCACGCCCAGAGGGCCTGGATCCTGCCCTGGCTCGGCGTCCGCGCGACCTCCGCCGGCAGCAGGGCGTCGAGGTCGGCGAGCACCACGGGGTGGGGCAGGAGGCGGCCGTCGACGTCGAGGCCGTCGGCACGCAGGTCCAGGCGCACGGCGGGCGTGCTCGGGTTCGTCATGGGTCCGTGGTGCCCTGCGGGGGTACGGCGGAAACGCGGGCCCCGAGCCCGCGTCGTACGTCGTGCGTTCCTCCCACCGGAGCGTGGCGGACCCGTGCACCGATGACCCGGCCTGGGTGTGCGTCGGTCCGCCACGCTCGGCGCCGGGTCGCCCCGGCGTCCTGCACGGCTCACGCTCAGAGCGGCGTGAGCTCCGTGATGGTCCAGGTCGAGCCGTCGCGCTCGGCCACGACGGCGAGCTGGGCGGCGGAGACGGTGCTCTCCTCGTCGGTGGCGCGGGTGCTCGTCTGGTCGAGGAAGACGAGCGCCTCGGCCGTGTCGTCGGTCAGCGTGCGCACCGCCACCGACTGCACCCGGGCGGTCAGCACGAGCTCCTGGTCGGGCGCCCGCTCGGCGAGGCCGGCGTAGAGGGTGTCGAACTCCTCGCGCGCGGCGCCGCTGAGCAGCGAGTCGGCGGCGGCCGTCGTGGCCTCCGGCGCGGTGTGGTCGTAGCTGAGCACCCGGCTCAGTCCCTGCGTCAGCGCCGCCTGGACCTCGGCCGTGCCCGCGGCGTCGACGAGCGCCTCGTTCTCGGCCGACGCGGTCGACCGCACGTCGTCCGCCTGCACCAGCCCGACGACGCCGACCGCCACCAGCGCGACCGCGAGCACCCACGGCGCCAGGCGCCGGACGCGGGGGAGGAGCGTGCCGCGGGCCCTCGTGGACCGGCCCCGCGTCGTCCCTTTCGGCGTCCCCTTGGTCGTCCCGTCCGTCGTCACCTCGGTGGTCTCCACGCCGTCCTCCGTCGCGCTCACAGGGTCACCGCCACTTGCTGCAGGTCCTCGAGCAACCACTCGCCGTCGACGAGACGCAGGTCGGCGGCGAACCGGTTGCGCTTGATCGTCGGCTCGGCCGTGGGCGTCGAGAGGTCGGCCACCGTCACCTCGACCGACACCATCACGGAGGCCGTCGAGCCGTCGAGCTCGAGCACCGCGGCGTCGAGCACGCGACCCGTCGAGGTGCTGCCGATGTCGGCGAGCAGCGCGCGGTTGGTGTCGTCGACCTCGCTCACCTGGTCGTGCAGCAGCCCCGTCGTGGCCGCCTGCCAGGCCTCGAGCCCGGCGTCGACGTCGGTGCCGTCGAGCGTCGTCAGCGTCGCGACGTGGGTGCGGGCCGCGATGAGGGCGGCGTCGCGGGAGGCGGCGCGGTCGAGGTCCGGGTCGTGCTCGGCGAACCACCACGCCCGCCCGCCGACGACCGCGAGGAGCAGGGCGGCCGCGAGGACGACCCACGGCACCGCGGCCACGAGCAGGGCCCGGCGCCCGCCCGACCGGGTGCCGTCCGTCGAGCCCGTCCGACCGCCCGTCGAGCCCGTCGCGCCACCCGTCGTCGCCGCCGCCGCGTCCTTCGGGGTGCCCGTGCCGGTCCCGGCGTCGGTGTCGTCCCGGTCGACGTCGCGGTCGCTGTCGATGCTCGTGTCCGTGCTCATTCCGTTCCTCCCAAGAGGTCCTGCAGCGTGGTGGCGTCGCGGACGACGACGTCACCGGTGGTCGAGCCCGAGCCCGAGCGGGCGGGGGTCGCGATCTCGTCGAGGTTGCTCGGCACGGACCCGGGCCCGCGGACGTTGCTGCCCGCGTCGCCCGTCGTGCAGCCCGCGTCGGTGTTGAAGGTGGCGCCGCTCGTGTCGAGGCCGGGCCGCAGGGTCGTGCCCTCGTAGCCGGTCGTGCACGGCAGCGGGTCGGCGAAGTTCGTCACGAGGGTGAGCTGGAGCTCGCCCGACCCGGCCACGACCCACCCGGCGCTGACGGCTTCGGGCAGCCGGATCATCACGTCCTCGACCCCGGCGGCGTTGACGCCGAAGACCGAGGCCGGCGTGACGAGGTTGCCGAGCAGCACGCCGAGCGACGGTCCGACCTCGGCGACGAGCTGCTGCACCTGCGTCGCGGCCGGCGGCACCGCCGTGATGAGCGCGCGCAGGTCGCCGTCGGAGGTGCGCAGCGTCTCGGCGAGCAGGCCGAGGTCGGCGCTGAACCCCTGGATGCTCCGGGCCGACGCGAGCTGCGTGTCGAGCACGGTGGCGGAGTTCTCGATGAGCTGGGTCGTGACGAGGAAGTTGGCGTCGGCCGTCTTCGCCCACGACAGCGAGGTGTCGACGAGCTGGGCGACGTCGTCGCTGACGCCCTGCGAGGCCAGGTAGCTCTCGTCGATGACGGTGCGCAGCGAGTCCTCGGGCACCGAGGCCACGAAGTCGCGGCCCGAGCGCAGCACGTTGTCGAACGAGGGCGGCACCGTCGCCTCGGTGGCGTCGATGCGGTCGCCCGCCGCGAGCACCTCGTCGCCGCCGCCCTCGGCGCCGCGCAGGTCGAGGTACTGCTCGCCGATGGCGGAGCGGTTCGCGACCGTCACGTCGAGGTCGGCGGGCAGGTCGGGGGCGTCGTCGTCGAGCAGCACGGACACCTCGGTGCCGGTGTCGGTCACCGTCATCTCCTCGACCCGTCCGACCTGCACACCGCGGTAGGTCACCTCGCTGCCCTCGAAGAGGCCGGAGGCGTCGGTGAGCGCGACGGTGACCCGCACGTCGTCCCGGAAGGGGGCGATGCCGACGTACGTCGAGAGCAGGTGCACCGTCGCCACGACGCCGATGACGACGAAGGCGACGAGCTTGAGCGCGACACGACGGGTGATCATCGGTCCCCTCCCGAGGTGGGCGTGCCCGAGGGCGTGGAGGTCGGCGTGCCCGTGGGGCTCGCCGACGGCGAGGCGGACGGCGTCGAGGAGGGCGACGACGTCGGCGGCGCCGGCGACCCGGTCGGGGGCGACGTCGGGCTGCCGGTGGGCGCACCGGTCGACGGCGCGCTCGGTACGGCGCTGGGCGAGCCCGTGGGCGTGGGCACGGTCACCGTGGGTGACGGCAGGCCGGGCGTGGCCGAGCTCGTCGGCGGCAGCAGGCCGGGCGGCAGGGCCGGGCGGCCCGCCGGCGCAGGCACCTCGCCGTCGGCGAGCGGGACCACCGGCTGGGGCCAGGCGCAGCCCATGCCCTCGCACCCGGCCGGCAGGCTCGCGAAGGCGGTGGTGACGAAGACGTTGAGGTAGTCGCCCCGGATGGCCCCCGTGACCGAGTCGGGGAAGGGGTAGGTGAGCAGGATGCCGAGCGCGTCGGGCAGCGCCGTGCCGGCCGCGGCGAGCTGCTCGAGCACCGGCGCGAGCAGCTGCAGGTCGGCGACGATGTCGGCCTGCGCGGCGTCGAGCGTGTCGACCGCGATGGTCGAGAGACCCTCGAGCGCCTCGAGCATCGCCACCAGCTGGGGCCGCTGCTCCTCGAGGGCCGCCAGCCCCGGGCTGAGGCCGTCGAGCGCGGAGACGATCTCGGCCTCGTGGTCCTCGAGCGTGCCCGACAGGTCGGCGAGCGAGTCGATGACGGCCGTGATGGAGCCGCGGCGCTCGTCGAGCTGGCCGACGAGGCCGTCGAGCTGCTGGAGGAACACCCGCACCTGCTCCGGGTCGTCGCCCGAGATGGCCTGCAGCTCGGTCGAGATCTCCTGGAACTGCGCGATGCCGCCGCCGTTGAGCACCATCGAGAGGGCGCCGAGCACCTGCTCGACCTGGGCGGCCTCGTCGGTGTCGGCGATCGCGATGTGGGCCCCCGACGCGAGCGGGGCGCCGTCGCCCGCCTCCGCGGGGCGATCGAGGGAGACGTACTTCTCGCCCAGCAGCGACGTCTGCTGCAGCCGGGCGCTGGTGCCGGCGGGCAGGGTGACGTCGCTGTTCACCAGCAGCTCGACCTCGGCCGACAGTCCGTCCTCGGCGAGCCGGATGTCGGTGACCCGGCCGACCGGCACGTCGTCGACCTTCACGGCCGACTGCGGCACCAGGTCGAGCACGTCGTCGAACTCGACGGTGAGCGTCATGGGGTCGTCGCCGACGTCGGCACCGCCGGGGAGCGGGGCGTCGTACACCCCGCCCTGCAGCAGGCCGCAGCCCGCGGTGGCCCCGAGCACCCCGAGGCTCAGGGCGAGCGCGGCCACGCCGCGCACGAGCCGGGTGCGCGGACGCGCGAGGGCGCTCATCGACCGGCTCCGGTCGGGCTGTCGCCGAGGCCGGGCAGCAGCACCGGCGGGGCGTCGGGCGAGCTCTGCGCACCGAGGCCGCCACCGGCCCACAGGTTGGCCTCGTTGAGGTTGCCGCGACCCTCGATGCTGCCGGTCTCGGGGTTGTAGGCCTGGAGGAAGTTCTGCAGGGTCAGCGGCGCCATGCGGAGGAGCTCCTCGAGGGACTCGCGCTGGTTCACCAGCGTCTGGGTGGGACCGACGAGGTTGTCGACGCTCGTGCGCAGGTCGTCGCGGTTCTCGGCGATGAAGTCGTCGAGCACGGCGAGGGCGGCACCGAGCTGGTCGATCGCCCCGGCGAGGTCGCCCCGGTCCTCGGCCAGGTAGCCGGTGACGTCGGCGAACAGCGTGTTGAGGGCGGCCACCGTGTCGTCGTTCGCCACGAGCACGTCGGTGAACTCGGCGAGGTTGCCGACCGTGGCGAACAGGTCGTCGTCGACGCCCGCCGTGGTGGCGCTGAGCCGGCTGAACTCGGTGAGCATCGTGTTGAGGTCCGCGCCCGTGCCCTCGAGGTTCTCGGCGGCGACGTCGAGGAAGTCGGAGAGCGCACCGTCACGGTTGGCGCCGTCGGGGCCGAGCTGCGTGCTGACGTCCTCGAGGCTGGTGTAGAGCTCGTCGATCTCCACGGGCACGGCCGTGTCGTCGGGCCCGATGCGGGCGCCGTCGGCGAGGGTCTCGGCGCCCTCGGTCCAGGGCTCGGTCAGCTGCACGTAGCGGTCGCTCACCACGGTCGGCGCGACGATGACCGCAGCGGTGTCGGCGGCGACCCGCTCGCCCGGGTCGAGGCGCATGTCGACGCGCACGACGTCGCCCGCGGGCTCGACGGCGGTCACCTCGCCGACCGAGACCCCGAGCACCTGCACGTCGGACCCGACGTACAGGCCGACGGCCGAGGAGAACTCGGCGCTGAGCTCGGTGCTGGCGCCGCGCACGTGGGCCGACCGTGCGGCCGTGCCGACGAGCACCACGGCCAGCACCAGGGCCAGCAGCAGGCTGCGGACGAGGCCGCGCCCGAGGGCGGGGCGTCGGGTCAGGGCGTTCATGAGCCACCTCCGGCGGCGGGGTCGCAGGTGCGCTCGACGGAGTTGTCCAGGTGCGGCACGCCGTCGGCGGTGTAGAGGCCGCAGACGTAGGCGTCGACCCAGCGGCCGTTGCCGGTGGCCGAGGCCAGCACGCGGTAGTAGGGGCCGAGGCGCGCGAGCGCGGCGTCCAGGTTGGCCTGGTTGCGGTTGAGGATCGCCGCCACCTCGTCGAGCTCGGCGAGCGCGGGGGCGAGCGTGGCCTCGTTGTCGGCGACGAGCCCCTGCAGCTGCTGGCCGAGGCTCACGGTGGCCTCGAGCATCGCGCCGACCGTCTCGCGCCGGGCCGAGAGCTCGGTGAGCAGGAGCTCACCGTCGTCGAGGATGTTGGCGAACTCCGCGTTGCGGCTGGCCAGGGTGCCGGTCACGTCGCTGCTCGCCTCGAGCAGGGCCGCCAGCTCCTCGTCCCGGCTCGAGATCGTGCGCGACAGCGCCGCCAGCCCGCCGACCGTCGCCCGGAGCGACTCCGGGGTGTCGCGGAAGGCGTCGGCCAGCGCGGTGAAGCTGGCCTCGAGCTGCACGGTGTCGATCTCGCCGACGGTCTCGGAGAGCTCCGAGAACGCCGCGGTGACGTCGAACGGCGTGGTGGTGCGCTCGAGCGGGATGGCCTCGTCGAGCTCGCCGCGACCGGCGGACTCCACGGCCAGGTACTTCTGCCCGAGCAGCGTCTTGATGCGGACGGCGGCGCGGCTCTGGTCGCCGAGCTCGACACCCTTGGCGCGGAACGTCACGACGACGACCGCCTGGTCGAGCTCGATCCCGGTCACCTCGCCGACGCGGACGCCCGCCACCCGCACCTCGTTGCCGACCGCGAGCCCGCCGGCCTCGGCGAGCTCGGCGGAGTACTCGCGCCCCGAGCCGACGACCGGCAGCGAGGAGGCGTTGAAGGCCAGGAGGAACACCGCCACCAGGCTGAGCGAGCCGATGATGGCGATGACCACCCGGTTGCGCTCGGTGAACGCCTTCGGGAAGCGGGGGGAACGTGTCGTGCCCATCAGGCGTAGCACCTCGCAGCGTCGGGTTCGGCGCCCAGGTCGCCCCGGTAGCCCTCGGGCAGCGGGATGCTCCCCTGGATCGAGCAGACGTAGAAGTTGAGCCACGAGCCGTAGCTGCCGGTGCGGCCGAGCGCGTCGAGCTTGGGCGGCAGGTTCGTGAGCACCCGGTCGAGCACCTCCTCGGAGTCCGAGAGGTTGCCGGCCAGGTCGCCGAGCCCGACGATCGACTCGGCCAGGGGAGCGCGGCCCTGCTCGAGCAGGTCGGCGACGCTCACGGAGAGGGCGCCGAGGCCGTCGAGCGTGCGCCCGATGGTGTCGCGGTCCTGGGCGAGGCCCGTGACGAGCTGCTGCAGCGTCACGATCGTCGCGTCGAGCTGCGCCGAGCGGGTGCTGACCGTCTCGAGCACGGAGCCGAGGCTGTCGATGAGGTCGCCGATCACGGCGTCGCGCTCGGCGAGCGTGGTGGTGAGGCGACCCGCGCTGGCGAGCAGGGTGTCGACGGAGGCGCCGTCGCCCTGGAACACGGCGACGATCTGGCCGCTCAGCGTGTTCACGTCCTCCGGGTCGAGCAGCCGGAACAGCGGCTGGAACCCGTTGAAGAGGAGGGTCAGGTCGAGGGCCGGGGCCGTCTCGGAGACGGGGAAGGTGTGCCCCGCCTCGATCTCGCCGCCGCTGCCCGACACGGGCGGCTCCATCGCGATGTAGCGCTGCCCGACGAGGTTGCGGAAGCGCAGCTCGAGCTGCGTGCCCTCGGGCACGGTCACGGCCGGGTCGACGGTGAAGGTGACGCGGGCGAGGTTGTCGTCGCCGACCTCGATGTCGCGCACGGAGCCGACCTTCACGCCGGCCATCCGGATGTCGTCGCCGCGGTTGAGGCTCGTGACGTCGGAGAAGTCGGCGCGGAACTCCTCGCCGCCGCCGCTGCTGTTGCGGATCGTGGCCGCGAGGGCCAGCGTCGCCAGCAGGGTGACGAGGGTGAAGACGATGCTCTTGGTGGCCAGCACGGCGACGTGGCGGCGGTCGGTGGGGGTGGTCATCGCAGCGTCACCTCCGCCCCGCGCAGGACGGGTCCGACCAGCAGGCTGGCCCAGCCGGGGTAGTCGGACGGGGCCATGCCCTCGGACGGGGCCATGAGCTCGGCGATCAGCCGGTTCTCCCCGGGCGAGTTGGCGTCGCCGAGACCGGTGGCCAGGGCCAGCCGGGGCGCGTTCTCGGGCGCCAGGTAGGCCGCGACGACCTCGCTGGTCGGGGGAGCGACCTGCGCGGGCGCGGCGCCGCCGTCGGTGCCGCCGGCCGTCGTGCCGGACGGGGCAGCCGAGCTGCGCGAGCTCACCGTGTACGGGCAGCGGGGGCTGCCGTCGACCAGGTACGTCGGCTCGTCGGTGCCGGGCCGGTAGGCGCCGCGGGCCGACGAGATGTCGAGGTCCACGTGGAGCCCGGGTTCGGCGGTCCCGACCCCCAGCACCTCCTCGATCACGGGCTCGAAGTCGGCGACCGACCGGAAGAGGCACGGGAACTGCTCGGCGTACGGCGCGACCGCCGCGAGCGCGTCGCGGCTGTCGTCGGCGAGCACCACGATGGTGTCGCGGTTGGCCTCCAGCCACGTCTCGGAGGTGCCGGCGGCGGTGATGACGCCGGCGTAGAGGTCGTCGAGGGTGGTACGGCGCTCGACCAGCGTCGTGGCGGTGACGGTCAGGTCGTCGAGGGCGCCGAGCAGGTCGGGGGCCGCGACGTCGTACACGTCGGCCACCTCGGCGAGGCGCGCCAGGTCGTCGGTGAGGGTGGGGACGTAGGGGTTGAGGTCGGTGAGGTAGCTGCCCCAGGCACGCATGGACTCGCCGATCTCGGCGCCCTGGCCGCGCAGGAGGAGCGTCAGCTCGCCGAGGGTGGCGGCCAGCTTGGCGGGCTGGATCGAGCGGAGCACGGGGAGCAGCTCGTCGAGCACCTCCTCCAGCTCGACGGCCTCGTCGGAGCCGTCCTGGCGGATGGTGCCGCCGTCGGCGATGCCCGCGCCCGAGGTGGCGCCGTCGGCGACGAGCTGCACGTAGCGCTCGCCGAACAGGGTCTTGGGCAGCAGCCGGGCGACGGTGTCGTCGGGCAGGCCCTCCGCGATGGCGGGCTCGAGCGCGAGCGTCAGCCGGGCGCCCTCGGTGGTGGGCTCGATGCCGGTGACCTCGCCGACGGGCACGCCGTTGAGCTTCACGTCGGAGCCCCGCTGGAGCGCGTTGCCGACGGTGCCGGTCGCCAGCACCACCTCGGTGCGCGGCGTGAACGCCTTGTCGTAGGCGAGCGCCGCGGCGCCGAGGCCGAGCGCGATCAGCAGGAGGAACACGACGCCGAGCGCGACGTCGACCCGGCGCGTCATCCCGCGACCCGCACGGTCGTGGTGGTGCCCCAGAGCACCATCGAGAGCACGAGGTCGAGGATCGCGACGGTGACGATGCTGCGGCGCACGGCCGTGCCGACCGCGATGCCGACACCGGCCGGTCCGCCGCTCGCCATGAAGCCGGCGCGGCAGTGGATGAGGATGATCAGCACCGAGAAGACGATGACCTTGGCGAAGGAGCCCAGCACGTCGATCGGCGGCAGGAACTGCAGGAAGTAGTGGTCGTAGGTGCCGGCCGACTGCCCGTAGAAGTAGACGGTGACCGCTCTCGAGCCGGCCCAGGAGACGAGCAGGCCCACGACGTACAGCGGGACGATGGCCACCAGGCCCGCGATCACCCGGGTCGTGACGAGGTACGCCAGGCTGGAGACGGCCATGACGTCGAGCGCGTCGACCTCCTCGTTGATGCGCATCGCGCCGAGCTGGGCGGTGAAGCCGGAGCCGACGGTGGCGGAGAGGGCGAGCGCCGCGACGAGGGGCGCGATCTCACGGGTGTTGAAGTAGGCGGAGATGAAGCCGTTGAGGGCGGCGGTGCCGATCTGGTCGAGGGCCGAGTAGCCCTGCATGCCGACGACGGTGCCGACGAAGAGGGTCATGCCGACCATCACGCCGATGGTGCCGCCGATGACGGCGAGGGCCCCGGAGCCGAAGCTGACCTCGGAGAGCAGGCGGAGGATCTCGCGGGGGTAGCGCCGCAGCGTGTGCGGCACGCTGGCGAGCACGCGGAGGTGGAAGCGCAGCCCCGCGCCCAGGCTGGCCAGGCGGTCGAGGGGCGCGGTCACGAGCGGGACGGACATCAGGCTCCCTTGCCGGGCACCAGCTGGAGGTACAGCGTGGTGATGACGAAGTTGACGAAGAAGAGCAGCAGGAACGTGATGACGACGGACTGGTTCACCGCGTCACCCACGCCCTTCGGGCCGGCGGCGGCGTTGAGACCGCGGTAGCAGGCGATGACGCCGGCGACGAACCCGAAGATCGCGGCCTTGAGGGCCCCGACCCAGAGGTCGGAGAGCTGGGCGAGGGCGGTGAAGCTCGCCAGGTAGGCGCCGGGCGTGCCGTCCTGGACGACCACGTTGAAGAAGTAGCCGCCGAGCACGCCGACCACCGAGACGAGGCCGTTGAGCAGCACGGCGGCGACGATGCAGGCGAGCACCCGGGGGGCGACGAGCCGCTGCACGGGGTCGACGCCCATCACGCGCATCGCGTCGATCTCGTCGCGGATCTTGCGGGAGCCGAGCTCGGCGCAGATCGCGGCACCGCCGGCGCCCGCGATCACGAGCGTGGTCACGATCGGGGCGGCCTGCTGCACGACGGCGAGCACGCTGGCCGCGCCGGTGAACGACTGGGCGCCGATCTGCTTGGTGAGGGTGCCGAGCTGCAGCGCGATCACGGCGCCGAAGGGGATGGCGACGAGCATCGCGGGGATCCACGAGACGCTGACGACGAACCAGAACTGCTCCAGCAGCTCCTTCGCGGCGAACGGGCGTCGTACCGAGGCCCGCATCGCGTCGAGGCCGAGGCCGAAGACGTCGCCGACCGCGGTGGCGGCCCGCACCGCCGCCAGGGGCCGCCGCGGGGGTCGCGCTCGGTCGACCTCGTCGTCGGGGGCGACGTAGAGGCGCGAGGCCCCGGTCTCGATGCGCTCGCGGTGGCGGGTCGCGGCCGCCCGCGGGTTGCCGGTGGCCGAGATCAGCTGGCGGGGGAGCACCTCGATCGAGCGGGCGCCCGCGTGGCGCGACAGCAGGGCGGTGCCCGCCGGACCGCCGGGACCGGCGGGCCCGTAGCCCGGGTCGGCGAGCGGGTCCGTACGTCGGTGGTCGGTCTCCTCGCTCATGCCGATCGGGCCCTCGGGGTCGCCGCTCATGAACTGCGAGACGACCGGGTGGTCGGTGAGGAGGAACTCCTCGCGCGGCCCGAACATCACGAGCTCGCGGCGGTAGAGCATGCCGAGGTTGTCGGGCAGGGTGCGCGCCAGCTCGATGTTGTGGGTGACCACGAGCATCGTGGCGTCGGTGGCCGTGTTCACCTCCATGAGCAGCTGCGCGAGGTTGGAGGTGCGCACCGGGTCGAGGCCCGAGTCGGGCTCGTCGATGAGGATGATCGAGGGGTCGGTGACGAGGGCGCGGGCGAGGCCGGCGCGCTTCTTCATGCCGCCGGAGATCTCGCCGGGCAGCTTGTGCTCCTGGCCGATCAGGCCGACCATGTCGAGCTTCTCGAGCACCAGCTGGCGCACGTCGCGCTCGCGCAGCCTCGTGTGCTCGCGCAGCGGGAACGCGACGTTGTCGTAGACGTTCATCGAGCCGAACAGCGCGCCGTCCTGGAACAGCACGCCGAACTTCTTGCGCAGGGCCAGCCGCTGCGACTCGCGGGCGCCGACCATCTCGGTGCCGTCGACGAGGATGGTGCCGGCCTCGGGCCGCACCAGGCCCATCACGGACTTCAGGAAGACCGACTTGCCGGTGCCCGAGGGGCCCAGCAGCGCGGTGATCTCGCCAGGCGGCAGGGTGACGGTGACGTCGTGCCAGATGTTCTGGCTGCCGTAGCTCTTGGTGAGGCCGCTGACCTCGACGGTGCCGCCCATGTGCGGTCCTCCCCGTGCTGCGTGGATTGCTGGGGCCGGCTCAGCGAGCGGCCGGTGCGACCGTAGGTGTGGCACCGGTCACGTGCCCAGCGTCAGAGGCGAATGCAGGAGCACCCGGAGGCGACCGGGCTTTTTCTTGTCACGGGGCTGACAACTTCTCCTCCCCGCCGGTCGGTGCGGTGGACCGCGACCGCGCCGGCCACGTTCACTGCGCGTGCCGGCCGTCCGTGGAGGGAGCAGGACCGGTCCGCCGCGGCCCGTCACCTCGCCGCCGCGGAGCCCGACCCCGTAAGGACCCCCATGTCGTCACCGGCGCGCGTCGCGTTCCCCCTGGCGCGCGCCCACGGGGCCGCGCCGGACGTGGCCCTGGCCTACCGACCGCGCGCCGCCGCGCTGAGCCGTCGGATCGCCGACGAGGTGTGCACCGCCGTCGCCGGCTACGCCGACCCGACGCTGCGACCGGTGGTGACGGAGGCGATCTCGCTGGCCGTCGAGGCGTTCGTGGACGCCCTCGCGGGAGCCCCCGTGCGGGGGACGGCCCTGGCGGCCCACTTCGACCGCCTCGGCCGGCTCGAGGCGGCCGCCGGCCACGACCTCGACGCCATGCGGGCCGCCCAGCAGGTCGTCACCCAGCTGAGCTGGGCCGAGCTGCGCCACGTCGCCGCCGAGCTCGCCGTGCCCGTCGACGTCGTCGACCACCTCACGGGCGTGCTGCTGGCCTACCAGCAGTGGCTGCACGACCAGGCCGTGCACGGGTTCGTGCGGGAGCAGCGGAGCCTGCCGTCGCCGAGCGGCGAGGAGGCCGCCCGGGACCGCCTGTTCCGGGGCCTCGTGGGCGGCGCCCCCGCGGGCCGGCTGGTCGAGCTGGCGCGCGCCGCGGCCGTCGACTGGCCGCCCCCGGGGCCGCTCGTCGTCGTGGCGGCCACGGCCGGTCCGACGGTGCGCCGCGCGGCCGCCGGTCTGGTCGGCGGTCTGGTCGACGGGCTGGTCGACGGGCTGGCCGACGTGCTCGCGGGCGTGCACCGCGAGCACCTCGTGCTGGTGGCGCACGACGCCGGCGCCGAGCGGGCCGCCGCGGCGCTCGTGCGGGGCGGCCCCGGTCTCGTCGCACTGAGCTGGGGCATCGAGCCGAGGTACGTCGCCCACGCGGTCCGCTGGACCCTGCGGGCCCTGCGGCTCGCGCGCCAGGGCGTCATCCCGCTCCCCGCCGACCGGCTCGTGCGCTGCGCCGACCACCAGGCCGCGCTGTGGCTGCACGCCGACCAGGTGCTGCGCGAGCACGTCACGCAGGACCTGCTCGCGCCCCTGCTCGCCCTCAAGCCCCAGCAGCGCGACGTGCTCGGCGAGACCCTGCTGCTCTGGCTGCAGACCCGGGCGAGCGCGCCGGTCCTGGCCGAGCGCCTCGGCGTGCACCACCAGACGGTGCGCAACCGCCTGCGCCGCGTGCGGGAGCTCTTCGGCGACGCCCTGGACGATCCCGCCCAGGTCTCCGCCCTCCTCCAGGCCCTCGAGGCCCACCGCGGCTCCGCCGCCCCCTGACCTCTCGGGACGCACCACGGCCGTCGCGCCCGGGGCCCGCGAGGGGTGGTCCCGGGCACGACGGCCGCGGTGGGAGGGATCAGCCGGTCAGGTGACCAGCAGCGGGGGAGCGGTCAGAGGAAGACCCCGTTGCTGACCTGGATGTCGACGGTGTTGCCCGGTCCCGGCACCAGCGCGTTGATGAGGCCGGTGTTGAGGCCGCAGTTCGCGAACTTGCCGATCGTGTACTCACCGACGAGGCGACCGCCGAGGGCGAGGTCGAAGCCCACCCCGGGCTCCGTGCCGACGGGGATGGTGACCGGTGCCACGGTCTGGCAGTTCGGGCCGGTGAACGTCGGGAAGCCGAGGACCTTGATGTTCGACAGCTTCACGTTGTAGGTCGCGGTCGACGTCACCGACGCGATGTCGCCGGAGAGGTTGATGAAGCCGGTGAGCGGCGCCGCCTCGACGAACGTCACGTCGGCCTGCACGGGCAGGAAGCCCGCCGCCTTGAACGAGGTGCGCGTGCCGGGCAGCGGCAGGGAGCCCGTGAAGTTGCCGCTGTCGACGTCGAGGTCGGTGCGCAGCGTGGTGGGGCCGAGCGCGACGTCGGAGTCGGTCTTGGCGATGGTGCTGGTGCCGACGGCGTCGTACTCGATCGGGACGATCGTGGCGGCATGGGCGGCGACGGGGATCAGCGCGACGAGCGCGGCGGCTCCGGCGGCGGCGAGGGTACGACGTACCCGGGTGGTCGTGGTCATGGTCTCTCCTGGAGAGCGAGGGTGGGCGCCGGCGCCGGCGTCGATGGCCGGTGGCGGTGACGAGGAGCGAGCGGGTGCTGCGTGGCCGGGCCGGACCGGGGTGAGGGAACTCCGGTCCGGCCCGGCCGGTCAGCGGTCAGCGGTCAGCGGTCAGGACAGGTTGATCGCGCCGTCGGGGGACGTGACGGCGAGCGTCGTCGCGAAGTTGGCCGGGTTGCCGTTCTGCAGCTGGCCGAGGCAGCCGACCACGTTCGACAGCACGAGGTTGCCGGTGTAGCCGGTCTCGGTGACGACGAGCTGCTGGGTGGCCTCGTTGAAGGAGCCGCGGGGCGCCCCGGTCACCGTGAAGCGACAGACGTTCGGGTTGGCCGTCGTCTGGACGCCGGCGGTGACGTTGCCGATGTTGCCGGCGATGGTCTCGTTGCCGGTGGTGGCGTTCGTGCCCGTGCCGGTCACGTTCCACGTGCCCGACTGGGTGACGGTGGCGGCGCCACCGGGGATGCTGCAGCCGGTCCAGGTGGTGGAGGTGATGGTGGCGACCGGGTTGACGCCGGTGCCGGACGTGGCGGCGCCCGCTCCCCGCACGGAGGTGCAGTTCATGTTGACCACGGTGCCGGCGTTGTTGCGCGCGCTGAACTGCACGTTGCCGGCGCTGGCAGCGGTGATGGCGTGGGTGCCGGCCGCGCTGCTGCCACCGACGGAGACGGTGTACGGCGGGCCGGCGGCGAACGCGGGGCTGGAGACCGTGATGACGGCGGCGGCTGCGACACCGGCGGCGATGTGCCTGATCTTCATGATTCCTCCTGGGGGTCCGAGCGTGTGACGGGCGTCACGGAGCACATGGAGCCAGGTGCCGGGAGCCGACGTCCAGGACGTCGGGCGTCCGGGTGCGGATCGGGAGCGTGGATTGTCATGCGCGTGACAACCGGGAAAGCGGACTTGTCACCCACGTGACAAGTTGTGGGCCACGGCGGGGGAGCGCTCCGTGCACCGATGGCGTCGCTGCGGTCCGACCACGAGGGTGAGGACCGTGTGGTCCCTCTCGCGTGCTCGACGCGCCGTCATCGCCTCTGCTCTCGTCATGCCGCTGCTGCTCCTGCCCGGGGCCAGCGACGCGCAGGAGCAGGGGCCGTACCCCGGCCTGCCCGAGCTGCCGTCGGAGCAGGACCAGGCGACCCGCAACACCTACGGCTGGCTCGGGGTGGCGCAGGTGGGTCGGGCGTACTCGCCCGTCGCCCAGCAGTGGGGCCGGGTGCCGGCGGGTCTCCTGGCCACCAACATCGAGTTCCGGACGACCGAGTTCACCGACGACAACGGCGACCTCAACGTCACGGCGGACTACGACATCTACGCCTACCTCCTCCCGACCGGCGGGGGCGGTGACGACTACGGCGTCTCGCCGGTCATCACGATCCGCACCGTCGCGTTCGGCTCGATCCCCACCGAGGTGCAGCTCCAGCTGCGCCAGCGCCGCGACACGTCCGACCTGCCGTTCGGCTTCCACATCGAGACCCAGTTCACGGACAACTACGCGCGACAGCTCAGGACCTACCCGCCGACCGGGTTCGAGGACGTCGTCGACGTCGCCGTCCTGGGGCTGCGCATCGACGCCGTCGACGTCCCGCTGGCCGACACCTGTGCGACGGGCCCGTCGGCGCGGCTGGCGCTCGCCAGCGAGGCCGTCGTGGTCGACCAGGGAGCGGGGGAGACCTTCGACCAGGACCGGGGCTTCTCCGGCATCGAGGGCGGGACCCTCGACGGCAGCCTGGACATCCCGCCGTTCACCGGCTGCAGCACCCCGGACGGCGACGACCTCTCGGCGGTCCTCACGTCCGTCATCTCCGGTCCGGGCAACCCGGTCACGGTGAAGCTCGGCATCCTGGGCTGCTACTACGGGTTCGACGAGGAGACGTTCGCCCCGCTGCCGGCGTTGCCCGGGACGCCGATCGCTGAGGCGGGATGTGCGCCCGACGTGAGCGAGGACGTCGAGGGCATCCCGAGCCCGCTGCCGTTCCCCGAGGGCGTCGACGACGAGGTCGCTCCGTGAGGGCCGGGAGTTGACGCCGTACCGACCGCGTCGTACAACTGTGACCCGAACCACACTGACTTATCGGGAAGTGAGTGCGTGGACGCACACGGTCGTCGGCTGATGGGCCGACCCCTCGCTCCGACCAGCCGGCCGGCATGACCGCCGCGCTGCTCGCCGTCGGTGCCGTGCTGCTGCTCGTCGGCCTCCTGCTCGGGCTGCTCGCGGAGAAGGTCGCCACCGCCCCCCTGCGCCGCGACGGCGC
This sequence comes from Nocardioides alkalitolerans DSM 16699, assembly GCF_000426525.1. GTDB lineage: Bacteria > Actinomycetota > Actinomycetes > Propionibacteriales > Nocardioidaceae > Nocardioides > Nocardioides alkalitolerans. The sequence goes on along the minus strand of NZ_AUFN01000014.1, from coordinate 178,203 downwards.
CGTCCTGCCGCGCGACGTGCACCTGCCCGTCGTCGGACGCCGCGTCGACGCGCTCGTGGCCGACGCCAGCGGGTTCGTGACCGACGGCGAGCTCCAGGTGGTGGCGGTCCAGCCGGTCGAGCCGGACCACGACCGCAACCTGCGCTGGTTCGCCGGCGCCCTGCAGCACCAGGGTGAGGGTCCGGTGGCGCGCGCGATCTCGCGGCTGTCGAGCAACGGCCGCGTCACCGACGTCCGACGGGTGCCCGGCGCCGGCATCGAGGGTGCCGTGGACCGCCACCCCGTGCGCGTCGGCGACCCCCGCTGGCTCGGGCTCGCCACGCCGCCGGTCGCGACCGGTGGTCACACGGTCGCCGTCGAGGTCGACGGACGCACCCTCGGCTCCATCACCGTCGCCGAGCGCGTGCGCCCGGAGGCGCCGGGCTCGCTCGGCCGCCTCGTCGAGGCGGGCTGGTCGCTCCGCCTCGTCAGCGCCTCCGGGGAGCTCGAGGCCAGGCGCCTCGCCACCGAGACGTCGTACGACGTGGTGGCCGCGGCCGACGCGGACGGCTGGCGGGCCGCGGTGAGCGACCTGCGGGGCGCCGGCCGCACGGTCGCCTGCGTGGCGGGCGCCGGGGCCTGGGGCTCGGCGCCGGCGGAGGCCGACCTCTGGTTGACGTCACGGACGGGCGCGGAGGGCGCCCCGGTGACGACGCACGGTCCGGTGGTGCAGCTGCCGGACCTCGCGGTGCAGCGCGTCGAGCGGTTCCTCGCGGGACTGCGGGCGCTGCCCGCACGGGTGCGCGTCGTGCGCGCCTGGGCCTGCACGGGGGTGACGGTCGGCCTCGCGCTGGTCGTTGCAGGAGTGGTGCTGTGAACGGCTCGGCCGCGCAGCAGCAGGGGAGGAGCCCGTCGCGCTCGCGGCGGGTCGCAGCACTCGGGGAGGGACACGATGGGAGCGCCATGGGCAGCGTGATGTTGCCGATCAAGGCCGAGGACGCCGCCGCGGCGGCACAGCTCGCCGCCGCCGCACGGGCGGTGGCCGCCGACCTCGCGGCGGAGATCGCCGACGAGATCCAGGACAAGGTGGCCAGCTACGCCGGTCCGACCGACGGGCGCCGCCACCAGCTGATCGAGACCGCGGTCTCGGCGGCGATCGAGCACCTGCTGGCCGTGACCGAGGGGCGACCGTTCGCGAACGCGCGGGTCGACGACATGTTCCGGCAGATGGGGCAGGGGGAGGCGCTGGAGGAGGGAGACCTCGACGCCACCCAGGCCGCGTTCCGTATCGCCACGCAGGACGCGTGGCGCCACCTGCGCGCGCTGGCGCGCACCCACCACCTCTCGGCGCACGCGCTGGGGGTGCTGGGTGACCGGATGTTCGCCTACCTCGACCACCTCGTCGAGCAGACCCGCATCGGGTACGACGTGGCGCGGCGCCGCCTCGAGTCCGACCGGGGTCGGGCGCGGCGTCGGCTCTTCGACGCCCTGCTGCGGGGTGCCGAGGGGGAGGGTCTGCGCATCCTGTCGGCGGCCGCCCAGTGGCGGGTGCCGGAGCGCCTCGTCGTCGCCGGTCTGCAGCACGGGGACCGTGACGCGGGCGAGGAGGCGACCACGACCCTGCGCCACCGGGTGCGCGGTCTGCTCGCCGACTCGCGGGTGCTCGACCGGGTGCTCGTGCGTCCCGACACCGCCGGGCTGCTGCTGCTCGTGCCGGCCGCCGAGGTCGACGACGTGCTGGAGGTGCTCGATCCCGTGCTCACCGGGGAGGGCAACCGCCTGAGCCTCGGGTGGGCCGTGGCCCCCGCGGAGCTGCGTGACGCGCTGCGCTGGGTGCGCACGACGTTGACGCTGGCGGCGGCGGGCATCGTGCCGGACCGGCCGTTGCTGCGCTGCAGCGAGCACCGCACGCAGCTGTGGCTGCACGCCGAGCCGCTCCTGCGCCAGGGCATGGTGCAGGACCTGCTGTCGCCGCTGCTCGCGGAGACGCCGAACTCCCGCGAGATCCTCTCCGAGACGCTGCTGGCGTGGCTCGAGTCGCGCGACAGTGCCCCGGCGATCGCCGCGCGGCTCGGGGTGCACGCGCAGACCGTGCGCTACCGCTGGAAGCGCATCAACGAGCTGTTCGGCGAGTCGCTGCACGACCCGGAGTTCGTCGTGGGGCTGACGCTGGTGCTCAAGGCGAGCGTGCCGCTGTGGAAGGCCGGCGACCAGCGGGACTTCGAGCGGTTCCGGGGCGTCGCGGGCTGAGCGCGGCCCGGCGGGGCGTCGGCGTCTAGTCGGACAGCATGCCGAGGCACGCCACGGCGGCGGCGCCCGCGTCGGCCCGGATGATCGCCTCGGCGAGGCGGTCCAGGGAGGCCCGCAGGGCGGGGGAGTCGGGCGGCGCCGGTGCCTTGTCGGCCAGCAGGTCGTCGAGGTCGACGAGCAGCGGCGAGGCCGCGAGGCGTCGTACGCAGCGCCAGGTCAGGTCGAAGGTGCGCGGACGACCGTCGTCGGCCAGCATCGCGACCCGCAGCGAGTCGTTGGGGTTCACCGCCGCGGCCCGGGCGAGCCCGGCCAGCATCGACTCGCGCGCCGTCACCACCTCCGTGCGCGGGCGGCTGTCGACCTGCTCCTGCAGCCGGGTGTCCGACGGGCCGTCGGAGCTGCGCACGAGCGCGCCCACGCCGTGGCGCACCTCGATCCGCCCGAGGGTCTCCAGGGAGGCGAGCGCGCGGGAGAGCGTGGCCCGGCTGACCCCCAGCTCGGCCGCGAGCTGGCGCTCGGGCGGGAGGCGGTCGCCGCTGACGAGCCCCTGGGCCTCGATGAAGTCGGAGATGTGCGCCGCGAGGCTCTCGTAGAGCCGTTCCCGTCGCAGCGGGGGCAGCGTGCGCTTCGACTCGTCGGGCATGACGCGATCGTAGCCAGTCGTGGTTCAGTTGTCAGGAGGCCTAGCCACTGACATAGTGCGGGACGTTGCAGGTGACCCAGGTCACTGACCCGTCCTCACCGACCAAGCAAGGGTGGCTCCGCCGTGTCCCACGAGATCATCTCGCTCGCGGTCCTCGTGATCGTCTTCCTCGTCGCCACCGTGCGCGGCGTCAACATGGGCGCGCTGGCGCTCGTGGCGTCGTTCATCGTGGGCCTCGCCGTGTACGACGCGACGACCGACGACGTGCTCGCCGGCTTCCCCAGCGGCCTGTTCGTCATCCTGGTGGGGGTCACCTACCTCTTCGCCCTGGCCAAGAACAACGGCACCGTCGACTGGATCGTGCACGGCTCGGTGCGCGCCGTCGGTGGCCGCGTGGCCCTCGTGCCCTGGGCGATGTTCGTCGTCTGCGCGCTGGTCACGGCCATCGGCGCGGTCAGCCCGGCGGCCGTCGCGATCGTGGCCCCGGTGGCCATGGGCTTCGCGGTGCGCTACCAGATCCACCCCGTGATGATGGGCATGATGGTCGTGCAGGGCGCCACCGCCGGCAGCTTCTCGCCCATCGGCATCTTCGGCTCCATCACCAACGGCGTCGTCGAGTCGAACGACCTGCCGGGCAGCCAGACCTTCCTCTTCTTCTCCACCTTCCTCGCCGCCACCACGATCGCCGTCGTCACCTACGTCGCCTTCGGCGGGCGCGCCCTCATCGCCCGCGGTCGCGAGGACGCGGCCGTCGCCGCCATGGGCGCCGAGGCGGAGCAGGCGTCGCTCACCGCCACCCGCACCGAGGGTGGTCGCAGCACACCCCACTCCGCCGTCGAGGCCAAGCGCTCCGTCGGTGGGGCCGGTACGTCGGGCGACGACGTCACGAGGCTCGACACCCAGCGCACGGTGACGCTGCTGGGGCTCGTCGCCCTCATGGTCGGTGCCCTCGGCTTCGACCTCGACGTCGGCTTCACCGCCCTGACGATCGCGGTCGTCCTCACGCTGGCCTTCCCGGCCTCGGCCAAGGGCGCGGTCGAGAAGATCAGCTGGGGCACAGTCCTGCTCATCGGCGGCATCGTCACCTACGTGACGCTGCTGCAGAACCAGGGTGTCGTCGACTGGCTCGGCGACGGCGTCGCCGACGTCGGGGCGCCGCTCGTCGCCGCGCTGCTCATCTGCCTCATCGGGGCCGTGGTCTCCGCGTTCGCGTCCACCACGGGCATCATCGGCGCGCTCATCCCGCTCGCCGTGCCGTTCCTGCTCACCGACCAGGTCAGCGCCATCGGCCTCATCGCCGCCCTCGCCATCTCGAGCTCGGTCGTCGACTGCAGCCCGTTCTCCACCAACGGTGCCCTGGTGGTCGCCAACGCCGAGCCCGACCAGCGCGAGCTCGTCTTCAAGCGCCTCATGCAGTGGGGCATGTCGATCGTGGTGATCGCGCCGCTCCTGGCCTGGGCCGTGCTCGTCGTGCCGACCGCCTGAGCCGAGGACACTCCCGTGATCGTCACCTTCGACCTCTTCAGCGCCCTCACCGACTCCCGCACCGGGGCGTCGCGCACGTTCGCCGAGATCGCGGCCGAGCGCGGCTGGGGCATGACCGGGCCCGAGCTGTACGACGCCTGGGACGCCCGCAACAAGGCCGCCCAGCGCGACGCCCGGCCGCCGACCACGTTCCGCGAGGTGTCGCGGAGCGCGCTGGTCGCGACGTACGACGCGCTCGGCCTCGAGCCCCGGCTGGCCGCCGGCGACCTGGACCGTCTGCACGACGGCGTGGGGGAGTGGCCGCTGTGGCCCGACGTCACCGACGCCGTGGCCGCGGTGGCCGGGCACGCGCGGGTCGGGCTGCTGTCGAACGTCGACGACGACCTCGCCCGGGCCACCCGGGCCCACGCGCTCGTCGACCCCTCGCTCGTGCTCAGCTCGCAGCGGCTCGGGGCGTTCAAGCCGAGCCCGGAGATCTACGCGGCGGCCCGGGCCGAGGCGGCCCCCGAGCCGCTGGTGCACGTGGCGGCCTCGGCCCGCGACGTGCGGGGCGCGCTCGAGGCGGGGCTCGTCGCCGTACGTCTGGTGCGGCCCGGGCACGTGGTGGACCCGGACGGTCCGCAGCCGGCCCACGAGGTGCACGACGCCGCCGACCTGGCCGCGGTGGTCGCCGCCCTGGGCCAGGACCTGCCCTAGGCGTCGGCCAGCCAGACCCGGAGGTCGTCGAGCGCGGGCGCCACGTCGGCCAGCGCGGTGAAGGGCCCGGGCATGCGGAACACCCGGGCGCCCGCGACCGTGCCACGCTGGAAGCCCGGCGTGCCCGGGCTGCCGAGGAGGGCCTGGACCGGGAGCCGCGTGAGGCAGACGACCAGGGGGACCTCGCGCGCGGCGAGCTCACGGGTGACGACCTCGCGGCCGAGCGTGATCTCGTCGGGCGACACGGCGTTCGTGCCGCTGGCCGGGCGCGGCACGACGTTGGTGAACCCGACGCCGGCGGCGAGCGCACCGGCCTCGTAGAAGGTGTCGTCGGCGGGGGCGTCGAAGAGCCCCGTCCCGGTCAGGCGTCGCAACTGGCGCTGGCCGACCGCACCCTGGAAGTAGTGCCCGGCCTCGACGCTGCACGGCACGGGGTGGAGCCCGACGACCATCGCGCGCGGGCGCTCGGGCCAGAGGCTCGCGAGGGTGAGGACGGTGGCGCCCTGCCACTGCGTGCGGGCCTGGTGGTCGACCAGCTCGTCGTCGTGCATCGGGCCAGTGTGCCGGTGCTGTGCTCGCAACTCCCGGACGGCGGGGGTCGGGGAGCCCTAGGGTCGGTGCGCATGCAGCACGAGCGCTTCTTCCCGGTGGACCCCGATCGCGTCTTCGAGGCGCTGGTCGCAGCCGTCCACCAGGAGGCCAAGTTCCGCGGTCGTGACGACGTGCACCTCGGCGTGTTCTTCGGGACCAAGATCTCGGCCTGGTCGTGGGGCGCGACGGTGTCAGCCCAGGTCGTGCCGGTGCCCGGCGGCGCGATCGTCCGGGCCGCCGGGCGGCTCACCATGAGCTCGAACCTCGCCGCCAAGGGCCCCGAGCACCGGAACCTGGACGACCTCTTCGACGTCGTGGACGGGTTCCTCGGCCTGCCTCCGGAGACCGCGGACGAGCGGAGTCCCCTCGGTGGTCGTCCGAGCTCCGCGACCCGGTGGCGTGTGCTGTCGCTGACGGTCCTCGTCGGGATGATGCTCGTGTTCGGGTTGCTCGCCGCCGACGACTCCTCGCCCGCTGTGTCCAGGGTCCTGTACGCCGTGGTGCCGTTCTTCGGGGTCCCCTATCTCGTCGTGGAGACCCGAGCGGTGGTACGGCGCTACCGCCGTACGCGGGCACGGAAGGGCGCGCGCACGGTCTGACGCCCCCGGTCACCCCCGGGTCGCTGCCGCCAGCACGAAGTCGACGAGCTCCCGCGCGTAGCGCGACCGGGCGCGCCCGGCGGTGTCGCGCAGGTGTGCCGGTACGGCGACGGACCGCAGCATGGCGGCACCGCAGAGGGTGTCGACGACCAGCGTCACCGACGTGCCGGCCGGCAGCTCGCCGCGACGGACCGCGCGGCGGACGATGCCGCGGGTGGCCCGCACCTGGGCGGCCCGGACCTCCGACCAGTGGTCGGCGAGGCCCGGCGTGGCCTCCGACTCGACCACCATGCGGCGCGCGGCCAGGCCCGTGGGGCCGTCGTACAGGTCGAGGAGCAGGTGGGCCAGGGCCAGGAGGTCGTCGCGCACGGACCCGGAGTCGATCGTGCTGATCGGCGCGAAGGCGGACCCGACCGCCTCGGTCAGCAGCGCCTCCTTGCCGCTCCAGCGCAGGTAGATCGACGCCTTGCCCACGCTGGCCGCCCGGGCCACGGCGTCGATGCTGAACCCGGCCCAGCCGGTCCGGGCGAAGACGTCGACGGCGGCGTCGAGCACGCGGCGGTCGACCTCGGGGTCGCGAGGGCGTCCGCTGCGCTCGGGGACGGGGACGGGGCGGGGCATCGATGCTCCTGGGGACGACGGACCTTGACTACCTGAACGATACCCGTTCACTATCGGTTCATGAACGACACTCGTGCAGGAAGTCGGCAGGGCGAGGTCACGGAGCTCGGGCGGTCCGTCGGCGCGCTCCTGGACGCGGTCTGGGGCGACGCCACCGCGGCGGCGACGGGCGACCTGGACGCGGTCCGGGCCGTGGCCGTCCGGCACGGGTGGCTGGAGCTCGCCGAGCACGACGCGGTCGACTTCCTCCTCGCGGCCGTCGCCCGGCTCGGGCGTCGGGCCTGCCCGTTCGCGATCGCCGACGCGTACGTCGCCGCGCGCCTGCTGCCCGGTCTCGCGGCGGCGATCGCTGCCGGCGAGGTGCGGCCGCTGGTGGTCGTCGGTGGCGCGGACGACGTGCTTCTGGAGGGCGCGGGTGACGCCACCCACGTGCTCGAGGTGGGGGAGACGGAGGTGGGGCTGCGGGCCGTCCGTGGGCGGCGGGCGGCGCCGGGACTCGCCGTGCCCGCCTGGCACCGCCTCACGCTCGGCCCCGCCGAGCGCCACCCCCTGGCCGACGGTGCGGCGGAGGAGGCGGTCGCCGTCCTGCGCCTCGCCCTCGCCGTCCGGTGCCTCGAGGCCGCGGCCGGGGCGCACGAGCTCGCCGTCGCCCACGCCGGCACCCGTCGTCAGTTCGGCCGTCCGGTCGGTGCCTTCGGAGCGGTGCAGCAGCGCGTGGCCTCGTGCCACGTCGAGGTCGCCGCGGCGCGGTCCCTCGTCGGGCGGGCCGGGCGGCTGCTCGCGGACGGCCGTCCCGACGGTCCGTACGTCGCGGCCCTGGCGGCGCGGCTCGTGCGCGACGGCGCTGCGGGCGTGGTCGCCGGCGCGCAGCACACGCTGGGCGCGGTCGGCTACTTCGAGGAGCACGAGGTGCCGTGGCTCTTCCGGCGCGTCCACGCGGACCTCACCCTGCTGCGCTCGCCCGGCGTCGACGACGCCTCGGCCGACCTCGGGGGCGGTGTCGTCGCCCGGCTGGTCGACGCCGGCCGTCCCCTGCCCGCCTTCGACCTCGGCCCCGCGGCGGAGGCCCTGCGACGCGAGGTCCGCGACCTCCTGGCGCGTCACGCCCGCCCCGTCTGCGCCGCGCACCCGACGGGGCACGACGCCGATGGTGTCCGTGGGGAGGCCGCGGCCGCGGGGCTCTTCGCCCTCGGCTGGCCGGACGGGCTCGGCGGCCGGGCGGCCACGGCCGTCGAGCAGGCGGTCGTGCACGAGGAGATGAAGTACGCCGGCGGCCCCGTGGACCGGGCGATGAGCGCCACCATGCTGATCGGTCACGCGCTCCTGCGGCACGGCACCCCCGCGCAGCAGGGCGCGTTCCTCCCGCTCGTGCGCGAGGGGCGCATGGCCTTCTGCCTCGGCTACTCCGAGCCCGAGGCCGGCTCCGACCTGGCGTCGCTGCGCACGAGGGCCGTCCGCGACGGCGACGACTGGGTCGTCGACGGCCAGAAGGTCTGGACCACGCGCGCCCACACCGCGACGCACGTCTGGCTGGCCGTCCGCACGGACCCCGACGCCGTGCCCCGCCACGCCGGCATCACGGTCCTCCTCGTGGCCATGGACAGCCCCGGGATCACGGTGCACCGGCACGTGGCGCTCTCGGGCGAGATCTCGTGCACGGTCTTCCTCGACGCCGTGCGGGTCCCGGACGCCGCCCGGGTCGGCGAGGTGCACGGCGGGTGGGCGGTGGTCGCCGACGCCCTCGCCGCCGAGCGGGTCGTGATGGGCGGCGTGGTCGCCACCCTGCGCCGGCACCTCGACGAGCTGGTCGCGCTCCTGCGCCGCCCGGGCTCGCCCCCGCCGGACGACGTCGGACGCGACCGGCTGGCCCGGCTCGCCGCGCGGCTCCAGGCGGCCCGCGCCCTGGTGCTCGACGCGACCCAGGCCGTGAGCGACGGCGACGCGCGGATCGCCGGTCCGGTCGCCGCGATCCTCGGCGGCGATCTCGCGGAGGAGCTGGGCCGCGTGGCGCTCGACCTGCTCGGGCCCGGGGCCCTGCTGTCCGCCGGTGCCGAGGGCGCGCTCGACGCCGGACGCTTCGAGGCGGCCCACCGGCTGGCCCCGATGTACGTGATCGGCGGCGGCACGAACGACATCCAGCGGGGGCTCGTCGCCCGGGGCCTCGGCCTCCCGAGGGAGTGAGGGGAGTGCGCACCGCCCTCACCGAGCTCCTCGGCATCCGGCACCCCCTGGTCGGGTTCAGTCGCTCCCCGGGCGTCGTGGCCGAGGTCTCGCGGGCCGGCGGCCTCGGTGTCCTGGCCGCCACGGCCTGGGGTCCCGACGAGCTCGACGCCCAGCTCACCTGGATCGAGCAGCGCTGCGGGGGAGCGCCGTACGGCGTCGACCTGCTCGTGCCGGCGACCTCGGTCGAGGGGATGCCCGACGACCTCGTCGCCAGCCTCCGGGCCCAGGTGCCCGCCGAGCACCTCGCCTTCGTCGCCGACCTGCTGGCCGCGCACGGACTCTCCGCCGACCGGTACCGGGCGGGTCTCGGCGCCGCCGACGGCACCGTGGGCGCGCTGGCGCCGACCGGGGTCGACGGCCTGCTCGACGTGATCGTCGACCACGGGGTCGCTCTCGTCGCCAACGCGCTCGGACCGGCCCCGGCGCGCCTCGTCGAGCGGGGTCACGCCGCGGGTGCGGTGGTGGCCGGGCTCGTCGGCAGCGCGCGGCACGCGGTCAAGCAGCTCGACGCCGGGGTGGACCTTCTGGTCGCCCAGGGCACCGAGGCCGGCGGCCACACGGGCACCATCGCCACGACCGTGCTGACGCCCGAGGTGGTCGCCGTCGCCGCGGGCGCACCCGTGCTCGCCGCGGGCGGCATCGCGTCGGGCGCCCAGATGGCCGCCGCGCTCGTGCTCGGGGCCGACGGGGCCTGGTGCGGCTCCGTGTGGCTCGGCAGCGAGGAGGACATCAGCGCCGCCTCGCTCAAGCGCAAGCTGCTCGCCGCCGGCAGCGGCGACACCGTCAGGTCGCGCGCCCGGACGGGCAAGCACGCCCGCCAGCTGCGCAGTGCCTGGCACGACGCCTGGGAGGGGAGCGGCGCGCCCGAGCCGCTCGGCATGCCGCTTCAGCTCCTGCTGGCCAAGGACGCCTTCGCCCTGGTGGACGAGGCGGCGGCCGACGGCGACCCGGGCGCCACCGCGCTCCAGTCCTTCTTCGTGGGGCAGGTCGTGGGCTCGCTGCGCGAGCTGCGGCCCACCGCCGCGATCGTCGAGGAGATGGTCGCGGGGTGCGGGTTCGCACTGCGACGGGCGGCAGCGCTTGCGGGGACCGACGCGGCCCCCTAGGGTCCATGATCATCAATAGGATGGATTCGATCCGGAGGACCGCATGACGCTCAAGTTCGGCCTGGCCATCATGAACGACTTCCCGCCGGGCGTGGTCCCGGCCTCACGGATCTCGATGATGCGCGAGCAGGTCAGGGCGGCCTCGGACGCCGGCATCTCCTCGATCTGGGTGCTCCAGCACTACCTCGGCAGCATGCCGACGCTGCAGCCGGTGCCGCTGCTCTCGGCCCTCGCCCAGGACGCCGGTGAGATGACCCTCGGCACCAACATGTTCATCCTGCCGCTGCGCCACCCCGTCGAGGTGGCGGAGGAGTTCGCCACCCTCGACCACCTCACCGGTGGGCGCGCGGTCGCCGGCTTCGGGATGGGCTACCGCGAGAACGAGTTCGAGTCGTTCGGGATCCCCATGGGCGACCGCGTGGGTCGCTACGAGGAGAGCATCACGCTCATCCGCCAGCTGTGGTCGGGGCAGGACACGACCTTCGACGGCGAGCACTTCCGCGTGAAGGACCAGCGCATCAGCCTCGCCCCCGTGCAGCCCGGTGGTCCGCCCGTGTGGATCGGGGCCGGTCCCCACAAGACGGGCGCCCAGCGTGCGGCCCGGCTGGGCGACGCCTGGATCGTGCCGCCGCACGTCACGCCGGAGAAGCTCGCGCAGGTGCTGGGCCACTACCGCGCCGAGCGCGAGCGTCTCGGCAAGTCGACCTCGGAGCTCGTCGTACGGCGCGAGCTCGTCCTCGACGACGACCGCGACCGCGCACGCCACATCGGCGTCACGGCCCGCGGGGCGCTCACGGCGAAGTACGCCGCGTACAACGCCCCCCAGCAGGGCGAGGCCTACCGCCACCTCCAGACCGACTCCGCCGCGGAGGAGGTCGCCGACGCGTCCTACCTCTTCACGGACCCCGCGGGTGCCGTGGCGGCGCTCAAGGACCTCGAGCAGCAGGGCCTGACCCACATCGTGCTGCGCATGCAGTGGTACGAGCTGGGTCAGGAGCAGGTGCTGGCCACCCTGGAGAAGTTCAAGACCGAGGTGCTGCCGCACTTCCGATGAGCCGCGCGGTTCAGTCGCCCGGCGACGCCGGCCAGCCCGCCGCGAGGTCGGTCATGACGTGCGGCGTGATCGTCTTGATGGCGAACAGGGCCACGCCGTCGACGACCCGCACCTCGTCGAGGTACGTGCCCCAGCCGAGCACCGAGCGGCGATCGGCGCGGGCCGTCCAGAGGAAGTACGACGCCACCTCCAGGCGGCCGGGTGCGAGCGTGCGCACCCGCGGGCTGGTGATGAAGTGCCGCTTCTCCGAGGGGTCCGCCGCGATCCGCGAGCGGTAGAACTCGACGACGGCGTCACGGCCGCGGAACGACTCCCCGCCCACGAGGAGCACGCCGTCGGGCGTGAAGAGGTCGGCCACCGCCTCGGGCGTCGGGGCGTCGAGGGCGGCGGCGTAGGCGTGGAGGTGGTTGCGGGTCGCCTCGGCGTCCTCGAGCGCCCGGAGCCGGGCCAGGACGGCCGTCGGCCCGTCGTCGTCCGCGGGGCTGGTCGTTCCGGTCATGCTGTCTCCCGTTCCGGGGTCGTGTGTGCGCGGGATCACGCCATGGATTACGTTACATTTCATTATCAGCAATTGTCGCACCGGCGGGCGGACCAGTCCGTGCCGGGCGCCGAGGAGGTCGACCCACCCGTGTCCATGACCGAACGCCCCGAGCTGTTCATCGGTGGTCGCTGGCAGCGCTCCGCAGGCTCCGAGACCGTCGAGGTGCGCAACCCCGCGACCGGTGGACGGGTGGGGTCCGCAGCCCTCGGCACCCCGGCCGACATGGATGCCGCCGTCGCGGCCGCCCGTTCCTCCTTCGACTCGGGCGTGTGGGCCTCGGTCGCGCCCTCCGAGCGGGCGGAGGTGCTCCACCGGGCCGCCGACCTGCTCGAGCAGCGGGCCCCGGAGCTCGCCGTCAGCATCACCTCCGAGCTGGGCTGCCCGCTGTGGTTCAGCGAGAAGGCCCACGTGCCGAACCCCATCCGCCACACCCGGTACTACGCGGACATGGCGCGGGACTTCGCGTACGACGAGACGCGCACCGACGGCACGAACGCCAGCCTGGTGACGCAGGAGCCGGTCGGTGTCGTCGCCGCCATCACGCCGTGGAACGGTCCGCTCAGCACGCCGTCGCTCAAGCTCGCACCCGCCCTGGCCGCCGGGTGCTCGATCATCCTCAAGCCCCCGCCGGAGACGCCGCTGACGGCGTACGCCTTCGCCGACGCGCTGCTCGAGGCCGGGCTGCCCGAGGGCGTGCTCAGCATCGTGCCCGCCGACCGCGAGGCCGGCCAGCACCTCGTGGCGCACCCCGACGTCGACAAGATCGCGTTCACCGGCAGCAGCGCGGCGGGCAAGAAGATCATGGCCACCGCCGCCGAGCGGATCGCCCGCGTCACCCTCGAGCTCGGCGGGAAGTCCGCCGCGATCCTGCTCGAGGACGCCGACGTCGCCACCGTCGTCCCGGCGCTGCTGCCGATGGCGATGATGGTCAACGGACAGGCCTGCATCGCCCAGACCCGGGTCCTGGTGCCCCGGTCGCTCGAGGCCCGGGTGGTGGAGGCGCTCGCCGAGGCCATGCGGGCGCTCCGGGTGGGCGACCCGATGGCGTCCGACACGATGATCGGTCCGATGGTCTCGGAGCGGCAGCGCGACCGCGTCGCGGGCTACGTCACGACCGGCCGCGACGAGGGGGCGCGGGTCGTCACGGGCGGCGACCGGCTGGTCCTGCCCTCCGAGCTCGCCGCCGGCTGGTTCGTGCCGCCGACGCTCCTCGCCGGCGTCCACAACTCCATGCGCGTGGCCCAGGAGGAGATCTTCGGTCCCGTCATGGCCGTGATCGTGTACGACGACGAGGACGACGCCGTCGCCATCGCGAACGACTCCGTGTACGGCCTCTCCGGCTCGGTGTGGAGCGCCGACGCCGAGCGCGCGGTGCGCGTGGCGCGACGCGTGCGCACCGGGATGGTCAGCATCAACGGGATGCCGCAGTCCTACGGCTCCCCGTTCGGCGGCTACAAGCAGTCGGGCATCGGGCGCGAGATGGGGCCGGAGGGCTTCAAGGCGTTCCTCGAGACCAAGTCGATCGCGGTCGGCCTGTGACGGGACGGATGGCGGGCAAGGTCGCCGTCGTCACGGGCGGCGCCCACGGCATCGGGGCCGGCACCGCCCGGCTCCTGCATTCCGAGGGTGCCCGGGTCGTGATCGGGGACCTGCAGGTCGAGGCGGGCGAGCGGCTGGCGGCCGAGCTGGCCGGTGGCACGGAGGACGTCGTCTTCGTGCGCACCGACGTGACGGTCGAGTCCGACGTGGCCCGGTTGGTCGACACGGCCGTCGAGCGCTTCGGTCGCCTCGACGTCATGTTCAACAACGCCGGCATCATCGGCGCGGTCGGCCCGATCGACCGCACGAGCCTGGAGGACGCCGACCTCACCGTGGCGGTCAACCTGCGGGGGGTGCTGTGCGGGATGAAGCACGCGGCCCGGGTCATGAAGCCGCAGGGGAGCGGCGTCATCATCTCGACGTCGAGCCCCGCGGCGGTCATGGGCGGGGTGGGCGCGCACGTCTACTCGGGCGTGAAGGCCGGGATCATCGGCCTCTCGCACTCCGTCGCCGCCGAGCTGCGTCGCCACGGCGTGCGCTGCAACGTCGTCATCCCCGGTGCGGTCGTCTCGCAGATGACCGCCGACCTGGTCGCCGGTGGCGCCGACGACCTCGCGGGAGCCGAGACGGCCCTCGACCGGTCGTCGTACATGGGGCGCGCACTGCAGCCCGACGACGTCGCCCGGGGAGTGCTGTACCTGGCCAGCGACGACGCCGCCTACGTCACGGGCGTGGTGCTGCCCGTCGACGCCGGCATGACCGGCGCGGGCGGCCCGTCCGCCATGGCCGACGAGAAGTACGCCGCCCAGGGTGGGCTGCGCGAAGCGGGACGGAGAACGGAATGAACACCCCGTTGGACTCGAGCTGGCTGGTCACGGGCGCCGCCCAGGGCCTGGGGCGGGCGATCGCCCTCGGTGCCGCGCGCCGGGGAGCGGCCCACGTGACCGTCGCGGACGTCGACGCCGCGGCGGCCGAGCAGGTCGCCGCCGAGGTGGTCGCGGCGGGTGCGGAGGCCACCGTGCTGGTGGTCGACCTGCGCCGGCCCGACGAGGTCCGCGGGATGGTCGACGACGCGGTGGACGCCATGGGCGGGCTCGACACCCTGGTGAACAACGCCGGCATCCTCGACGTCACCTTCCAGTCGGACGCCACGTTCGACACCCTGAGCGAGGACTCGTGGGACGCCGTGATGGCGGTGAACCTCAAGGCGGTCTGGCTCGCGACGCAGCGCGCGGCGCCGATCCTGCGGCGCTCCACGAGGTCGCCGTCGGTCATCAACGCCGCCTCCGTCTCGGGCATGACCGGCTACCCGTCGCCCGCGTACGCCGCGAGCAAGGGCGCCGTCATCCAGCTCACCCGGTCGTGCGCCATCTCGCTCGCGCCCGACGTGCGCTGCAACAGCTTCTCGCCCGGGTCGTTCGACACCCCGATGGCCCGGCACCGCATCGCGACGGCCGCCGACCCCGACGCCCAGCTGCGGCAGATGACCGGCAACCACCTCATCCCGCGGGCCGGTGACCCGGACGAGCTGGCCAACGTCGTGTGCTTCCTCGCCTCCTCCGAGGCGAGCTTCCTCACCGGCGCCAACGTGCCGGTGGACGGCGGCACGATGGCCTGGCGCGGCACCCGCGCCTGAGCTCCTGCCGCGTCCCCCCTTCGAAGGAGCTCCATGAACCACCGCCTCAGCGGCCTGCTCGAGCCACGTTCCGTGGCGCTCGTCGGAGCCAGCGACCGCTCCAGCTGGTCGACCCGGATCAACGAGGCCCTCGACGTCATCGGCTTCGACGGGCAGCTGTTCCTCGTCAACCCCAAGGGCGGCACGGCGCACGGCACGGAGGTGCACCGGAGCGTGCACGACCTGCCGGTGGTGCCCGACCTGGCCTACGTCATGGTGCCGAGCGCGGCCGTGCTGCCCGCGATGCGCGACGTCGCCGCCGCCGGCGTGAAGAACGCCGTCGTGCTCAGCTCGGGCTTCGCCGAGATGGGGGAGGAGGGCCGGGCGGTCCAGGAGGAGCTCGCCGAGCTGTGCCGCACCCACGGCATGTCGGTGCTCGGTCCGAACTCGCTCGGGTACGTCAACATCGCCGCCCGCACGGCGCTCAAGCCGTTCCCGCCCGGCGAGGAGCTGCGGTCCGGCTCCGTGGCGATCGCGTCGCAGAGCGGCAACGTGACGATCCAGCTCATGAACATGGCGCGGTCGTTCGACGTCGGCCTCAGCTTCGCGGTGAGCACCGGCAACGAGATGGACGTCAACCTCGCGGACGTGGTCGACTTCCTGGCGCAGGACGCGGCCACCTCGGTGATCGCCGTGTTCGCCGAGACGTTCCAGGACCCGTCCGCGTTCCTCGCCGCGTGCCGCCGGGCCCGTGACGCGGACAAGCTGGTCGTCTGCCTCAAGGTGGGTCGCAGCGAGGCCGCGGCGCGCGCGGCGCTCGCCCACACCGGGTCCCTGGTCGGCAACGACGCGGTGATCGACGCGTTCCTGCGCGCGGCCGGAGTGGTGCGGGTGTCCTCCCTCGAGGACCTGCTCGTCGTCGCCGACACCTTCGCCCACACCGGCCCCGTCGACGGCGGGCTCGCCCTGCTGACCCTCTCCGGTGGCACCTGCGACATCGTCGCCGACCTCGCCGAGGACCTCGGGCTCGTGCTCCCGGACCTGACGCCGGGCACGGTGGGCGAGCTCGGGGCGCTGCTCCCCGACTTCGCCGTCGCCCACAACCCGCTCGACGTCACCGGCGCGGCCGTCGCCGACGCGATGTTGTTCGGGAACGCCCTCGAGGTCGTCGCCCGCGACCCCGGCATCGGGATCGTCGTCGCCGCCCAGGAGATCGACCACCAGGCCGAGAACGTCGCGTGGGGGCGGGACGCGGTGCGCCACCTCTCCGAGGTCGCCGCGGCGTCGGGGACGCCCACCATCCTGGTGAACACCACCGTGCGGCACCTCTCGCCGCGGGTGCGGGAGATCCGTCGCGAGCTCGGAGTGCCCGCCGTCTTCGGCGGGGTCGACCGGGTGCTCCCGGCCGTGCACGCGATCCAGGGGTGGACCCGCGACCGGCACGAGGTGGCGCCCCGCCACCTGCCGACGCTCACCCTCGAGGCCCCGCCCACCGGCACGTGGTCCGAGGCCACGTGCCGGCCGCTGCTCGAGCAGGCCGGCGTGCCGATGGTCCCCGGTGTCGTCGTGCCGACCGCGGCCGAGGCCGCGCGGGCCGCAGCCGGTTGGGACGACCCCACGGCGATCAAGATCGTCTCCGACGACATCCTCCACAAGAGCGACGTCGGGGGAGTGGCGCTCGGCGTCGCCTCCGCCGACGTGGAGGAGCGGGCCGCCCGCATGCTGGTCGACGTCCGTGCGGCGCTGCCCGACGCCGCGGTGCAGGGCCTCCTGGTGAGCCCGATGCGCCCCGACGGGGTGGACCTCCTCGTCGGGGTCGTGAGGGAACCCGGCTGGGGCAACGTGCTCGCCGTCGGCCTCGGCGGCATCTGGGCCGAGGTCATGCAGGACGTCCAGCGTCTCGCCCTTCCCGCCGGCCCCTCCGAGGTCGAGCAGGCGTTGCGCCGGTTGCGGGCGTGGCCGTTGCTCGAGGGAGCCCGCGGGACGGAGCCGGTCGACCTGGGCCACCTGACGGACGTCATCGTCCGCATCGCGGACCTCTCGCTCGCTCTCGGGGAGGACCTCGCTGCCGTCGAGGTCAACCCGCTCCGGGTGCGCGGCGGCGTCGTCGAGGCACTGGACGTGGCCGTCGTCTGGAGCGCCTGAGCTCGACCGGAAGGTCCGGCCGGAAGGACCGGCCGTCCGTCTGGTCCGCGCGGGCTATTGACCGATCGCCAAACCAGGTTAATGATACGCATATACCGCGTGACGGGGGTCACTCTGAGCCTGCCCCGTCGCGGTGACCTCGGGGTCCCCACCACCACAGCAGCAACAGATGGAGCAGACGGATGCGTGCAGGAATCACCAAGCCCCGTGTGGCCGCGATGGCGACCATGGCGCTCGTCGGCAGCCTCGCGCTCGCCGGATGCGCCGAGGAGGGCGGGGGCGGCAACTCGGCGGGCGGCGACGGCATCGAGGCCGGCGCCACCATGGACGAGTACAAGGAGGCGTTCGCCGACGTCGACGCGATGACGCTCAACACCCAGAGCCCCGCGCCCAAGGGCTCCGTCACCGGCGCCAACGTCGAGGCCTACCTGGCCGCCATCGAGGAGTGGTCCGACGGCAAGATCACCTTCGAGATCGCGTACTCGAACGCCGTCGCCCCGCCCGCCGAGATCGACGACGCCCTGCGTGACGGCCGGCTCGACCTGGGTCAGGTCCTCCCGATCTACGAGCCGTCCGAGTACCCGGCCACCGCCGCCCTCATCGAGACGGGCTTCATCTCGAACCAGAGCGCCATCGTCGGCGCCCTGCAGTCGAACGCGTGGCCCAACGAGGTCTTCTTCAACAACGACGACGTCATGCAGGAGTGGGACGAGCAGGGGCTCGTGCCGATGGTGCCGGTCTACAACTCCGGCTCCAACGGCTTCTTCTGCAGCTCGGAGAAGCGCAGCCTCGACGACATCGACGGCGCGGCCACCGGTTCCGGCGGCACGGCGCAGAGCGCCCAGGTCGAGGCGCTCGGCGGTTCGCCGAGCTCCGTCCCCTACACCGAGCTGTTCGAGAGCCTGGAGCGCGGCGTGGTCGACTGCACCGTCTCCAGCCCGACGGTCGCCGTCCTCGGCGGCTTCGTCGAGGAGGCGCCGAACGTCGTCATCGACCCCGAGGCCGGCTTCGCCCTGGCGCCCGGCGGCATGGCGTTCAGCAAGGCCACGTGGGAGACCCTCCCGCTCGTGGTCCAGCAGCTCTTCTGGGACCGTCTCGACATCTTCATCGGCCAGAACATCACCGAGAAGATCTGGCCCAACACGGTGCTCGCCGCCGAGGGTGCGAAGGCCGCGGGCGGCTCGATCGAGACGTTCGAGGAGGACGCCCGCACCGCACTGCAGGAGGAGAACGCGGCCCTGCTGGAGGAGATCCGCGCCGGTGACGCCTTCTCCGACAGCAACGCCGTCGTCGACGACGTGGAGGCCAGTGCCGAGCGCTGGCTGACCGAGGTCGAGGGTCTCGGCTACGCCGACGAGGTCGAGTACAACGACTTCGACACCTGGTACACCGAGGACGAGATCGACGTGCAGCCGTTCCTCGACGTCCTGATCGAGGACGTCTTCGCCGACCACCGGCCCTCCTGACTCGACCCCCGCCTCCGAGACCCCGCCCGGGGTCTCGGAGGCACCACCCCCTCCGGGAGCGATCCATGACCGAACCGACCGTGACGGCCGCGAAGCCGCGGCGTCTCAGGCCCCAGCTCCTCATCGAGGTGCCGGCCGTCGTCGTGACCTTCGTGATGATGGTGCACATCACCGCGAACGCGCTGATGCGCACCTTCCTGAACGACCCGATCCCGAACACGCTCGAGATCACGCAGTACTGGTACCTCCCGATCGTGGCGTTCCTCGGGTTCATCGCGGCCCAGGCCCGGGGTCAGCACATCGCGGCCGACCTCGTGTTCGAGCAGCTGCCCGACGTCACGAAGCGGTTCTTCCTGGCCGGCATCTTCACGCTGGCCGCCGTCGTGGCGGCCGGCTTCGCCTGGTTCGGGTGGGGCGAGGCGCAGCACGCCCAGGAGATCGGCAAGACGGCCGGCGTCAGCGACGTCGTGTCGTGGCCGACCTACTACCTGGTCCCGCTCGCGTTCGGCAGCCTGACCTTCCAGTTCCTCTGGACCGCCGTCCGTTCGGTGACGCACCCGGAGGACGACCACTTCATCAGT
This sequence comes from Nocardioides alkalitolerans DSM 16699, assembly GCF_000426525.1. Classification (GTDB taxonomy): domain Bacteria; phylum Actinomycetota; class Actinomycetes; order Propionibacteriales; family Nocardioidaceae; genus Nocardioides; species Nocardioides alkalitolerans. The sequence continues at coordinate 159,069 of NZ_AUFN01000014.1, read as the reverse complement.
GATCCCGACGACGCGCTGGTGCTCGACCAGCTCGCCGTCGACGAGGGAGCCCGCAAGTGAGCACCGACACCGACGTCCCGACGACGACGAGCCTGCCGGACCCGGGTGGTGCGCCGCCGGAGGTCGTGAAGAACGTGGACACGACGCGGGGCCGTCGCAACGGTCCCCGCTCGTGGATCACGCTGGCCATCACGGCGGTCATCATGATCGGCTCCACCGTCGCGCTGTTCCTGCCGCTGGTGCCCGAGGCGATCGGCATCTCGGCCTGCATCCTCATGCTGTCGCTGATCTTCATCCGGATGCCCGTCGCCCTGGCGATGATCATCCCGGCGCTGCTCGGCATGTACGCCCTGCGGGGCGAGCTGCTGGTCGAGAGCACGATGACGACCCTGCCCTACTCGCAGGTCGCGAACTGGACCCTGAGCGTCGTGCCCATGTTCATCCTCATGGGCCTGCTGCTGTGGAAGGCCGGTCTCACCGAGAGCCTGTACGACACGGGCCGTCTCTGGCTCGGTTGGCTCCCGGGTGGTCTCGCGGTGGGCACGAACGTCGCGGGCGCCGGCCTGGCCTCGGTCAGCGGCTCCTCGGTCGGCACGACGTACGCCCTCGCACGCATCGGCATCCCCGAGATGCTGAAGGCCGGCTACGACAAGCGGCTCGCCATCGGCTCCGTCATCGTCGCGGGCCTCCCGGGCCAGCTGATCCCACCGAGCATCATGCTCGTGATCTACGCGGGCATCGCGGAGGTCCCGATCGGGCCCCAGCTGATCGCCGGCATCGGCCCGGGCATCCTCGTCGCGGTCCTCTTCACGATCATGATCGTGATCTTCGCGAAGCGCTGGGTGCCCGAGGAGTCCCGGGCCGCCGAGACCGCTGCGGCGCTGGGCGAGACCACGTGGCTCGACCGGTTCGCCAGCCTGGCCAAGGTCTGGCCGGTCCCGCTCCTCATCGGCGTCATCATCTGGGGCATGTTCTCGGGGACCTTCACGGCCACCGAGGCGGGCGCGGTGGCGGCGGTCTTCGCCCTCGTCATCACGATGGTCTGGAAGCGTGGCGACCACCCGTTCCGGGCGATCGCCGACGCGTCGGTGGCCACCGTCAGCAGCGTCGGCGCGATCTTCTTCATGCTGGCGGGCGTCGAGGCGCTCTCGCGGATGTTCACCCTGACGGGGATCAGCAACGGCTTCGCCGAGCTGGTCGAGTCGATGAACCTCAACCGCGTGACGTTCCTGCTGCTGATGATGGTCGTCTACATCGTGCTCGGCACCTTCATGGAGCCGCTGCCGATGATGGTGCTCACCATCCCGATCCTGATGCCGACGCTGATCGACCTCGACATCTCCCTGCTCTGGTACGGCGTGTTCGCCGTCTTCATGGGCGAGCTGGCGGTGGTGACACCACCTGTCGGGATCCTGGCCTTCATCATCCACTCGATCTGCAAGGAGCCCGAGGTCAACCAGGGCCAGAAGATCACCCTGAACGACGTCTTCATGGCCTGCTGGTGGTTCATGCCGATGGCGATCCTGGTGACGGTGATCCTGATCTTCTTCCCCGAGATCGCCACCTGGCTGCCCGACATGGCCGCGAGCGGCTAGACCGACCCACCCCCGAAAGGACGATCGATGAGCGTCGACTCGACCGAGACCTTCCGTGGCCTGCCCGTCAGCCACACGGACTTCACGTCGTACACCGAGATCTACGAGCACTACCGCCGGCTGGACGCCGACCGGGAGGCCGCGCGCTTCCAGTTCAACGACACGACCGAGCGCGGCTTCTTCATGCTGCAGCGCTACGACGACGTGCAGCGCGGCTTCCAGCAGCACGCGACGTGGACCACCGCGGTCCGCAGCGCCCTCAACCCGGGGATCGGCGAGCCGTTGCTGCCGCAGGACCTGAACGGGTCGGCGCACCAGAAGCTGCGCAAGATCCTCAACCAGTTCTTCTCACCGGTGGCGATCCGGCGCATGGAGCCGCAGGCCCGGGCACGCTGCATCGAGCTCATCGAGGAGCTGCGGCCGGCCGGGCGGTGCGACTTCGTGCAGGAGTTCGCCATCCGGTTCCCGACCGACCTGTTCCTCTCGATCCTCGGGCTGCCGACGAGCGACGGCGAGAAGTTCGTGGTGTGGTCGGAGGAGTTCTTCGCCGCGATGCTGTCGGGCGACATGTCGACGGCCACCGTCGCGAAGAAGAACATCATGGACTACTTCACCGAGGCGGTGAACGAGCGTCGCGCCCACCCCGGCGACCCCGACGTCGACATGGTGTCGCGCCTGGTGCAGGCCGACATCGACGGTGAGGCGCTGAGCCACGACGACATCCTCACCATCCTGCTGACGCTCATGCTGGCGGGGCTCGACACCACCCGCAGCGCGCTCGGCTACATCTTCACCCACCTCGCGCAGCACCCCGAGGACCGGCAGCGCCTGATCGACGAGCCCGAGATGGTGCCGAAGGCCATGGAGGAGTTCCTGCGGCTCTACCCCCTGGTCTTCCAGGCGGGTCGGGAGGTGCAGGAGGACGGCGAGTTCGACGGCCTCCAGCTCGCCAAGGGCGACGTGGTGTGGATCGGGATCGCGCAGGCGAACCGCGACCCGCGCAAGTACGACGACCCCGACACCTTCGACATGGACCGCCACGGCGCCAGCACCCACCTCGCGTTCGGGGGTGGGCCGCACCGCTGCCTCGGCATGCACCTCGCCCGCATGGGCATCAAGGTCGTGCTCGAGGAGTGGCACCCACGTATCCCCGACTACCGCATCAGCGACGGGGTCGAGCTCACCGAGCGCGGCGGACAGCTGACGCTGCCGACGCTGCCGCTGGAATGGGAGGCCTGAGCCGTGTTCATCTCCATCGACGCCGAGAAGTGCATGGGCCACGGCCGCTGCTACTCGGTCGCCCCCGACCTCCTCTCCGACGACGACGAGGGCTTCGTGGCCGAGCGCGGCCGGTGCTGGCAGGTGCCGGACGAGCAGCTGGACCTGGCGTACGAGGCGGCCGACGCCTGTCCCGAGAGCGCCATCGCGCTGCTGGAGACCGCGCCGGCCGATGCTTGAGCACCTCCGTGTCCTCGACCTGACCGACGAGCGGGGCCTGCTCTGCGGACGCCTGCTCGCCGACCTCGGGGCGGACGTCGTGCAGGTGGAGCCGTTCGCCGGTTCCTCCGCCCGCTCGGCCCCGCCCGTCGCCGACGGGCTCGCCGTCTCGTCGCTGTTCTGGGAGACCTTCGCCGCGGGCAAGCGGGGCATCGCGGTCGACCTCGACGACGAGGCCGACGTGGCCGTCGTACGACGCCTCGCGGCCCGTGCCGACGTCGTCGTCACCTCGTGGCCCCGTGACCTCGTGGAGGCGGTCGGCCTCGACCCCGTCTCCCTGCGGGCCGAGCGTCCCGAGCTCGTGTACGTCGCGGTCAGCGCGTTCGGCTGGGAGGGCCCGAAGGCCCGGTACGCCGACAGCGACCTCGTCGTGTGGGCCGCCGGCGGGCCGCTCGAGCCGCACCGTGACGGCGACCGGGCGCCCCTGCGCATCAGCGCGCCCCAGGCCTACCTGCACGCCGCGGCCGACGCGGCCACGGGCGCGATGCTGGCCGTGCTGGCCCGGTCCGCGACCGGTGCCGGCCAGGTGGTCGACGTCTCGGCCCAGGCCAGTCTCGGCGTCGCGACCCTCGGCCGGGTGCTGGCGCACGCCGTCGGCGACGACCACCCCGAGTGGCACCAGGCGCCGGTCAAGCGCACCGACCAGAGCGGCAGCGGGGCGGCCACGCCCAACAGCCTGAAGAAGTGGTACTGCCGCGACGGCATGATCGAGCTGCACCTCTCGATGGGGCCCGCGGCCGGCACCTTCACCAACAACCTCTTCGGCTGGCTCCGCGACGAGGGCGCGGTCGAGGAGCCGGTGGCGTCGTGGGACTGGCGGACCGTGCCTGACCGCATCGTCGCGGGCGAGCTGGAGGAGAGCGAGCTCGACGTCGCGCGGGCGGCCGTGCGCGCCTTCCTGCTGACCAAGACCAAGGCCGAGGTGCTCGACGCCGCGATCGAGCGGCGCCTGCTGTGCATGTCGATCTTCGACATGTCCGACCTGGCGGCCAGCCCGCACCTCGAGGCCCGCGGCTTCTGGGCCGAGGTGGACGTCGCCGGCGTCACCACCCGCATCCCGGGCCGCATCGCCCACGTGACCGGCGCCGACGGGCCGCGCGTGCGGCGACGGGCCCCGCGTCTGGGGGAGCACCAGGAGGAGGTCCTGCGGGACTGGCTCGGCCACGCGCCGGCCGCGGCCGCCGTCGACCTCGAGGGGGCCGCCCGATGACCGCGGCACTCGCTGGTCTCAAGGTGCTCGACCTCTCCTGGGTCGTCGCGGGTCCGCTCATCGGGCGGGCGCTGGCCGACTTCGGGGCCGAGGTGGTGCGCGTCGAGTCCGGCACGCGCGTCGAGACGGCCCGCCTGATGCAGCCGTTCCACGGCGGCGTGCAGGACAAGGAGGGCTCGGTGCTCTTCGGCAACTGCAACGCCGGCAAGCTCGGCGTGACCCTCGACCTCAAGTCGTCGTCCGGCCAGCAGGTCGTGCGCGACCTCGTCGCGTGGGCCGACGTGGTGGTGGAGTCGTTCTCGCCCGGCCAGCTGCGCAAGTGGGGGCTCGACTACGCCACGCTCTCCGCGGACCGGCCCGACCTGATCATGCTCAGCACCTCGATCGCCGGGCAGGACGGTCCGTGGTCGACGCTGGCGGGGTTCGGCAACGTCGGGTCGTCGCTCAGCGGGTTCCAGAACCTCGTGGGCTGGGAGGACGCCCTGCCGATGGGCCCGTTCGGCCCCTACACCGACTACGTCGGCCCCCGGCTCGCGCTGGTCACCCTGCTCGCGGCGCTGGAGAACCGGCGCCGGACCGGCACGGGCTGCTACATCGACGTCGCCCAGGTCGAGGCCGGGGTCTTCTTCCTCTCGCCCCAGGTGGCGCAGCACTCGTACGACGGCACGGTCGCCGAGCGCCGCGGCAACCACGACGCCGTGATGGTGCCGCACGGGGTCTACCCGTCGGCCGCCGAGGAGGCACGCCCGGGCCGCGACCGCTTCGTCGCGGTGGTGGCGCGCACTGACGACGAGTGGTCGCTGCTGGCCACGACGATCGGACGGGCGGACCTCGCGTCGCGGCCCGACCTGGCGACGGCGGCGGGGCGACGCGACGCCGAGGTCGAGATCGACGACGCGATCGGCGCCTGGACGTCCGCGCGGACGGCCGACGAGGCGGAGCAGGCCCTGCAGGCCGCGGGCGTCGCGGCGCACAAGGCCGTGTCGACCGCCGACTACGTCGAGGACGCCCAGCTCGCCGCCCGGGGGCACCTCGTCGAGCTGCCCCACCCCCTGCACGGCACGACGACCGTCGAGGGGCCGCGCTACCGGCTCTCGGCCACCCCGGGCGGCCCCCGCCGGGCCGCGCCGACCCTCGGCCAGGACAACGAGGTGGTCCTCCGCGACCTGCTCGGCTACGACGACGCGCGCATCGCCGCGCTGCACGACGAAGGAGCACTGCGATGACCTCGCTGACGAGCACGACCGAGACGGACCGGGAGGCGGACTGGAAGGCGGAGTGGCAGCCGGTCGTCGACGCGGTCGGCGACGACTTCGCCGACGGCGCGGTGACGTGGGGCGGGGACCCGGTGGAACCGGGCGCCGTCCGCCGCTACCTCGAGCCGCTCGAGCTCGACTGCGCGCTCCACACCGACGCCGACGTCGCCCGGGCGCACGGGTACTCCGACATCACGATGCCGGCCACCGGTGTCATCGCCTGGACGATCCCGAAGGCCTGGGTGCCCGGCGACACCCTGTTCGACAGCGACGCCCGGGACGCCCAGCCGGTGAAGACCGCGATCAACAACGCGGACATGCCGCTCGGCCCCCGGACCACGGGCTTCTTCGGCACCGACATCGAGGTCGACCTCGAGCGCGACGTCGTCGCGGGGGAGCGGATCGGGCGTCGTGGCCGCCGCCTCGTCAGCTGCACGCCGAAGGAGACGGGCGTCGGCCGTGGTGCCTTCATGACGTGGGAGAGCGAGATCGTCACCGAGGCCGGCGAGGTCGTCGGCCGCATCCGGATCGGCACGTACGCGTACGTGCCCCGACCGAAGGAGCAGGCGTGACCAGCCCCGTGACCAGCCCGCCGACCGATCCGTCGAGCAGCGCGGTGGCCCCGAGCGGCCTCCACTTCGAGGACGTCGCCGTCGGCGACGGGCTGCCGACCGTGGCCCTCCCGCTGACCGTCTACCGGCTCGTCATGGCCGCCGGGAGCAACCGCGACTTCAACTCCATCCACCACAACTCCGAGTACGCGCGGAGCACGGGCGCCGAGGAGATGTACGCCAACACGTCCTTCCTGATGAGCTCGTGGGAGCGCGCCGTGCGCGACTGGATGGGCCTGGGCGGCCGGATCCGTGCGATCCGTGGCTTCCGCATGCGCTCGTTCAACTACGTCGGCGAGACCATGCGGGTCATCGCGGAGGTCGCGGCCACGCGCACCGAGGGCGACCTGGGGATCGTCGAGGTCGCCATCCGCTGCGAGACGTCCGCCGGCGTCACCGTCGGCCCGGGCGTCGTCGAGGTCGTCCTGCCCCGCCGTACCGGCTCGACCAGCACCACCACCGAGGGGAGCACCGCATGACCACCCGTGCCGCCATCGCCGGTCTCGGCATCACCGAGATGGGCAAGGTCTACGGCCGCAGCGCCACCGACTTCGCGGTCGACGCGATCTCGCGGGCCGCCGCCGACGCCGGGCTGAGCCTGGCCGACATCGACGGGCTCTACGTGAACCCGGGCATCAAGAACGACACCGACCTGCGGCTGCAGTCGACCCTCGGCATGCGCAACACGCGGGTGCTCGCGACGATCCAGGGCTTCGGGTCGTCGGCCGGGCAGATGGTGCAGATGGCCGCCATGGCCATCGAGGCGGGCATGGCCGAGGTCGTGGCCTGCGTCTACGCCGACGCGCCGCTCACGGAGGGCAAGCGGGCCGGTGCGGCCTACCCGGGCCAGGCCCGCGCGATGAAGGGGGTCGGGTCGCTGCCGTTCGCGGCGGGGCTGAAGGCCGCGCCGGAGCGGTACGCCGTCGCGACGCGTCGTCACATGCACGCCTACGGCACCACCAGCGAGCAGCTCGGCGCGGTGGCCGTGGCCGCACGCCAGTGGGCGCAGCTCAACCCGGCCGCCCAGATGCGCGAGCCGATGACGCTGGAGGACCACCAGTCCTCGCGGATGATCGCCGACCCGTTGCGCCTGCTCGACTGCTGCCTCGTCAGCAACGGTGCGGTCGCCGTCATCGTGACGAGCGCCGAGCGGGCGGCGACGCTCGCCCAGCCGCCCGTGCACGTGTGGGGCTGGGGCCAGGGCCACCCGGGCTACGTCAACCGTCGTGACAGCGAGTTCGGCCTGGTCACCGGGGCGGCGCAGTCGGGTCCGGAGGCCCTCAAGATGGCCGGTGTCGGCGTCGACGAGATCGACGTGCGCGAGCTCTACGACTGCTTCACCTTCACCACGCTGGTGACCCTGGAGGACTACGGCTTCTGTGCGAAGGGCGAGGGGGGCGAGTTCGTCGCCAGCGGCGCGATCGCCCCCGGCGGCTCCCACCCGACCAACACGGGCGGCGGCGAGCTCTCCTCGTTCTACATGTGGGGCATGACCCCGTTGTCCGAGGCGGTCATCCAGGCCCGCGGCCAGGGCGGCGAGCGTCAGGTGCCGCAGCACGACCTCGTGATGGTCAGCGGCAACGGCGGCGTCCTCGACTTCCACTCCACGCTGATCCTCAGCCCGCACCAGAAGGGCAAGTGACATGACGCTCACCCTCATCGACGCCCCGGCGGGCCTCGCGCCCGTCGTCCGCGACGACTTCTCGGCCCCGTTCTTCGAGGCCTCGGCCGAGGGGCGGCTCCTGCTGCGCTGGTCGCCGAGCAGCGACGCGTGGTCGGAGCCGGCCGCCCGGTTCTGCTCGGTGACCCAGGCCGCCGACCTCGAGTGGCGCGAGTCGACCGGCGCCGGCCGGCTCGTCACCTGGACGGTCAAGCCGGGCCGCGCCAAGGACGACCAGCCGGCCGTGGCCACGGTCATCGGCATCGTCGAGCTCGACGAGGGCCCGTGGCTCTCGCTGCTCCTGCCGCAGGCCGACGCGGCGGACCTTGCTGTCGACGCCGCCGTGAGGGTCGCCTGGTCGCAGCCGGAGGGCAGCGAGGTGCTCCCGGTCGGCCTCCTGGTCTGACGGACGACGCAAGCGGGTCCGGACCTCCTCGAGGTCCGGACCCGCTGTCACGTCGTACGGCGCCTGCCGCGTCGGCTCAGGCGCCGGTCCACCGGGCGGGTCGCTTCTCGACGAAGGCGCGGGCGCCCTCCTTCGCGTCGGCGGACTCGCGGACGGGGTTCACGAACTGCTCCTGGCGCCCGAACTGGTCGTCGAGCGACCAGTCGACGGACTGCACCAGCACCTGCTTCGAGGCGGCGAGCGCGAGAGGTGCGTTGGCCGCGACCTCGTCGGCGAGCGCGAGGGCGGCGGTGAGGGCCTCGCCCGGCTCGGTGAGCACGTTCACCAGGCGGACCTCGGCGGCGTCGGCGGCGGGCCACATCCGTCCGGTGAGCACGAGCTCCATCGCGAGGTGGTAGGGCACGCGGTGCTGCAGCCGCAGCAGCCCGCCGGCGGCCGCGGTCAGCCCGCGCTTCACCTCCGGCAGGCCGAACGTGGCGGTGCTCGAGGCGACGACGAGGTCGCAGCAGAGCACGATCTCGAAGCCTCCGGCGAGCGCGTAGCCCTCGACCGCGGCGATGATCGGCTTCGTCGGCGGCTGCTTCACGATGCCCGCGAAGCCCCGGCCCTCGACGACCGGGCGCTCGCCGCGGGCGAACCCCTTGAGGTCCATGCCCGCGCAGAAGGTGCCCCCGCTGCCGGTGATGACCGCGACGCTGAGGTCGGGGCGGGCGTCGAAGGTCTCGAGGGCCTCCGCGATCTGGTGGGCCATCGCCATCGACATCGCGTTCTTGGACGCGGGTCGGTTCATCGTGAGCACGAGCACCCGGCCGCGCTCCTCGACGAGGAGGTCGGGCTCCTCGGGAGCCTCCGCAGCGCGGTCGTCGGTGGTGGGGCTGGTCATCTCGGTCCTCCGTGGTCTGGTGGGCGCGCCGTCGGTACGGCGTCGGCGTCGTCGGGGGGTGAGGCGGTCTCGGCGACCATCGTGCACGCCTGGGCGACGAGCGCGTCCCGGGCGGAGCGGGCGGCTGCCGAGGCGCCGGTGAAGCGCAGGAAGCCGTGGCAGAGGTCGGGGTGGTGCGTCGTCGACACCTCGGCGCCGGCCTCGGCGAGACGTGCGGCCCAGGCGAGCCCCTCGTCGCGCAGCGGGTCGTGGCCGACGGTCACCACGTGGGTGCGGGGGAGCCCGCGGAGGTCGGCGGCCCGCAGCGGTGCCACCGCGGGGTCGTCGCGCTGCGCCACCGGGACGTAGTGGTCCAGGAACCAGTGCATGTCGGCGGCCCCGACCGGGAACGCGGCGGCCTGCTGGACGTACGACGCGTGGGCGTCCTCGCGGTCGAGCGCCGGGTAGACGAGCAGCTGGAAGGCCGGGACCTCCTCACCCGCGTCGCGCATCCGCAGGACGGCGGCCGCCGTGAGGTTGCCGCCCGCGCTGTCCCCACCCACGGCGAGCGTGCGGGTCCAGGGCTGCGCGGCGGCCCAGCGCACGGCCGTGGCGACGTCGTCCAGCGCGGCGGGGAACGGGTGCTCCGGTGCGAGCCGGTAGTCCACGCCCACCACGGTGCAGCCGGCCTCGGCGGCGAGGAACCGGCAGAGCTCGTCGCCGTACGCGAGGTCGCCCGTCACCCACCCGCCGCCGTGGCTGTGGACGAGGGTGACGCCGCTGGGACGCCCCGCGGCGTACACGCGGACGGGCACGCGGTGGCCGTCGACCTCGGCCACGGCGTCGTACGACGCGACGTCGGGCCCCGAGGCGCACCACCGGTCGCCCGCGGTGACGCGCTCCCGGGCCTCGGCGGGGGAGAGCGCGACCATGGGCGCCAGGCCACGGGCTGCGCCGGCGGCCCGCAGCGCGTCGAGCTCGGGGTCGAGCGGCGCGACGAGGGGCCAGGTCACGAGAGGGTGAACCCGGCGTACCCGTCGGCGGCGACCTTCTCGCAGACGTCGCGGTAGTGGCCGACGCCGCCGAGGTAGAGCGAGAACACGCGCGGCTTGCCGGGCACGTTCGCACCGAGGTACCAGGAGTTTCCCTTCATGAAGAGGGTCTTCGAGGCGATGTCGTAGACCTCCCGGGTCCAGGCCTCCTGCTCCTCCAGGCCGGCCTCGACCCGCCGCAGGTCGTGGTCGAAGAGGTGCTGGACCAGGTCGGTGATCCACTCGACGTGCTGCTCGATGGAGATCAGCACGTTGCTGATGACGGACGGGCTGCCCGCCCCGGCGACGACGAAGAGGTTCGGGAACCCGTGGGTGGCGACACCGATGTAGGTCTGCGGCCCGTCCTTCCAGGCGTCGCTCAGCAGCTGGCCGCCGACGCCGCGCAGGTCGATCGCGAAGAGGGGGCCCGTGAGCGCGTCGAAGCCGGTGGCGGTCACGAGCACGTCGAGCTCGTAGCGGCCGTCGGTCGTGACGACCTCGTTGCCCTCGATCCGCTCGATGGGGGCGGCGGCGACGTCCACGAGGTGCACGTTCTCGCGGTTGAAGGTCGTGTAGTAGTCGATCTCGAGCACGAGCCGCTTGGCCCCGAACGGGTAGCCCTTCGGGCAGAGCTTCTCCGCGGTCTCCGGGTCCTCGACGATCTCGCGGATGCGCTCGCGCACGAAGGCGCCGGCCTTCTCGGCCGCGACCTCGTCGGTCCGGAAGTCGCGGTAGGCCGCGAGGATGTCCGGCCCGCCGTTGTTCCAGTGGCGCCGGAAGGTCTCCTCGAGGGCGCCCGGGTCGACGTCGTGCGCCGACTCCTCGCCGAGCACGCGGTGGGTGCCGCCGGGGTGGTGGCGGGCGATCTCGCGGTACTCCTCGAAGCGACCCTTGAGATCGGCGACGTACTCGGGGTCGAGCGGTCGGTTGCGCGCCGGGATCGCGTAGTGCGCCGTGCGCTGGAAGACGAAAAGCTCCTCGGCCTGCTTCGCGAGCTGGGGCACGGCCTGGACGCCGGAGGACCCGGTCCCGATGACGCCGACGCGCTTGCCGGCGAGGTCGACGCCCTCGGTCGGCCACGCCCCGGTGTGCAGCAGCTCGCCCGTGAACGACTCGATCCCGGCGATGGCCGGGAGCTGGGGCACCGACAGCTGGCCGCTGGCCATGATCACCGTGCGCGCCACGATCGTGTCGCCGTGGTCGGTGCGGGCCCTCCAGACCGACGCCTCGTCGTCCCAGTGCAGCTCGGTGACCTTCGTGCCGAAGGTGATGCCGGACCGCAGGTCGAGGCGGTCGGCGACGAAGTTGATGTAGCGGAGGATCTCCGGCTGCGCCGGGTAGCGCTCCGTCCACGTCCACTCGGCGACGATCGTCGGGTCGAACGAGTAGCAGTAGTCGACGCTCTCGATGTCGCAGCGAGCACCCGGGTAGCGGTTGCGGAACCACACGCCACCGAGGTCGGTGTCGGCCTCGACGACGTGCACCGTGCGGCCGAGGGACCGCAACCGGTGCAGGGAGTAGATGCCCGAGAAGCCCGCGCCGACCACCAGCGTGTCGAGCTGGGCGGGCGGCGTCACTCGGTCGTTCATGGATCCTCCGGCTCGTCCGCAGCGACGATCGACCGCCGCAATCAATGCGTATGAATACTAGCATTAGTGAGAGCCAGGTCACGGTGGTGCGGGCACCACTGGATGGTCGGCGGACCGACGGGACCGCTCAGTCGCGGGTGCGCCCGCCGAACAGTCGGCGGCGGGTCCCGTCCGGGGCGTACACGAGCCCGATGCGTTGCAGGACCCGAGTGGTCCGCCCGGGGTTCCGGGTCCTCTCGCGGTCGGCGTCGGTGAGGTACGGCGCGCGCCCGAAGCGGACCCGACCGTCACGCCGGTAGACACCGAGGACGTCACCCAGGCTGCGTCGAGGCATGGATCGACGATAGCCGGGGCGGAGGGCTCGGGACGGCCCCGCGCCGTTCTCCCAGGCCCTGTGGAGAACCTCAGCGGGCGAGGACGGGTCGTCCGACACTGGACGGCATGGACCCCCTCGACCACCCGATCCGCCACCTCGCCGACCTCACCGCCGTCTGGGAGCACATCGACGGCGGGCTCGGCTACAGCCGCCCGCAGCTGCACTGCCTCCATCTCGACGCCGACGGCCGGCTGACGCCGCTCTACCTGCAGATCGACGACACCGTGCCGTCCGAGGCGCCCGACGACCGCTACCTGGAGGGCCTGATGCGGGTCCACGAGGACCTGCTCGCCGAGCACGCGCCAGGTGGTTCCGTCGCCCACCTCCGGGCTCGCCCCGGCGGGCAGACGCTCACCGCGCTCGACCGCACCTGGGTCCGGCGGCTCCACGCCGCGCTGCAGCAGGCGCCGTTCGCGTCGTACCCCGTGTTCTTCGGCTCCGACGCGGGCGTGCGCATCGTGCCGCCCGACGAGCTGGTCAGCGCCGCCTGACCACGCACGGCTCAGCCGCCGCCGAGCGCCGCGTGCCCCCGCTCGACGAGCTCCGGCACGACGGCACCCATGCGGTCGAAGTCCTCGCCGACAGTGAGGCCCTGCTGCGAGCGGTAGTGGATGCCCTCGAAGATCGCCGCGATCTTGAAGAACGCGAAGCCGAGGTACCAGGACAGGTCGCCCAGGTCGAGGCCCGTGCCGGCGGCGTACCAGGCGACGAGCTGGTCGGCGTCGGGGTAGCCCGGGACGTCGCCGGGCGCCGCGGCGACGGGGATGTCGAGTCCGGCCACTCCCGACCACCACACGACCATCGACGCCAGGTCGGTGAGCGGGTCGCCGAGGGTGGCCATCTCCCAGTCGAGCACGGCCACGACCGACCCGCCGGTGGGGTCGACGACGACGTTGTCGAGGCGGTAGTCGCCGTGGACGACCGTGTCCCGCTGCGTCGTCGGGACGGCGGAGCCGAGCCGCTGCGCCAGGGCGTCGAGGTCGGGGAGGTCGCGGCTGTGGGAGGCCGCCAGCTGTCGCTGCCAGGTGCGGAGCTGCCGGTCGAGGTAGCCCGCGGGACGGCCCAGGTCGCCGAGGCCGACCTCGTCCGGCACGACCGCGTGCAGGCGCACCAGCACGTCGACCAGGTCCTCCGCCGCCGCCCGTGCGGTCGGATCGCCGAGGGCGGCCAGCTGATCGGTGGTGCGCAGCACGGCGCCGTCGGCGAAGTCCATGACGTAGAAGGGTGCCCCGATCACGTCGGGGCCGGCGAGGAGCAGCGGCGCGGGCACCGGCACGGCCGTCGGAGCCAGGGCCGCCAGCAGCCGGTGCTCACGCCCCATGTCGTGAGCCGTCGCCAGCACGTGGCCGAGCGGGGGGCGCCGGAGCACCCAGCGGGTGCGCCCGTCGGTGAGCGTGTAGGTGAGGTTCGACCGTCCCCCCGAGGTCAGCTCGGCGGCGAGCGGGCCCTGCAGGAGGTCGGGGAGCTCGCGTCGTACGTGCTCCTCGACCGCAGCGACGGGCAGACCGGGCGGATCGGTGGGGGCGGCCGTCGGCTCAGCCAACGATCACGACCTCCTCGGTGAAGGCGGTCGGGAGCCGGGCGCCGTCGGCGAAGTTCGCCACGTCCGCGACGGCGGCGGAGAACTCCGGCGACCCCGCGGCCGCCTCGAACGCCGCCTGGTCGGCGAAGCTCAGGCTCGCCACCCCCAGGAAGGGAGGGGGTCCGTCCGGCGCGGCGACGGCGTGCTGCTGCACGTAGCGCTGCACCCCGGGCACGCGACCGACGATCCCGGCGTGCGTGGTGCGCCAGTAGGACAGGGACTCCTGACGGTCCATCGCGGGCGACTCGTAGAGCACGAAGGTCACGGTGAACATGGTCGGTCCTCACGTCGGTCGGGACCCGGGGGTGAAGTGCCCGGGGTGGAGCCGTACGGCGGCGCGGGGGTCGCCGCCGTACGGAGTCAGCTGCGCAGCTCGCGGCGCAGGATCTTGCCGGTGACGGTCTTCGGCAGCTCGTCGATGATCACGACCTGACGCGGATACTTGTACGCCGCCATCCGTTCCTTGCAGTGGGCGATGAGCTCCTCGGGCGTGGTCTCGGCCCCGGCCTTGAGGCTGACGAACGCCTTGACGGTCTCGCCGCGCTTCTCGTCGGGCACGCCGACGACGGCGGACTCGCGCACCGCGGCGTGCTCGGCGAGCACGTCCTCGACCTCGCGCGGCCACACCTTGTAGCCGGACGCGTTGATCATGTCCTTCTTGCGGTCGACGATGAAGACGAACCCGTCGCGGTTCATGAACCCCACGTCGCCGCTCTTGAGCGCCCCGCCGGGCAGGTTGGCGGCCGTCTCCTTCGGCTTGCCCCAGTAGCCGGCGACCACCTGCGGCCCGTCGGCGACGATCTCGCCGACGTCGCCGATCGGCACGTCCTGACCGAGGTCGTCCTGGATGCGGACGATCGTGCTCGGCACCGGCACGCCCACCGAGAGCGCGCCGGACGTCGGGTCGACGGGGGAGGGCGTGCCGAACGGGGTGAGGGTCATCGGGCTCGTGGTCTCGGTGAGGCCGTAGGCGTTGTGCACCTGGAGCCCGGTCGCCTCGAAGAACGCCTTCTCGGACGTCGGTGAGATCGCCGCGCCGCCGGAGAACGTCGCGGTGAACGAGGAGAAGTGGTCGCGCGTGAACCGGGGCGAGTTGAAGAGCGCGTTGAACGCCGTGATCGCGCCGATCGTGTACGTCGGGCGGTGCTCGACGAGGGCGTCCAGCACCACGTCGGGCTCGAACCGGTAGGCCAGCACCAGCGGGATCGGCGCTGCGAAGCTGACGCCGATGTGACCGATCAGCCCGGTGATGTGGAACAGCGGCGCGATGCCGAACACGGAGCCACCGGGCCCGAAGCGCGCCCAGTCGCGGTAGACCCGCGACGTGAACACGACGTTGCGGTGCGTGTTCATCGCGCCCTTCGGCACGCCGGTGGTGCCGGAGGTGTAGGTCAGGAACGCCAGGTCGTCGGCGCCCAGCTCGACGGGCGGCGGCGACTCGCCCCGGTGCTGCTCGATCAGCTCGACCAGGTCGGTCGTGCCGTCGTGGCGCTGCCGGGACGAGCCGGCGAAGAGCCGCTCGTCGTGCCGTGTCTGGTACTCGAGCTCGCTCGTCGTGAGCACCAGCCGCACGTCGCTGCCGGGCACGACGTCGCGGCCGACCTCGTCGTACAACGACTCGAGCGCGACGAGCACCGTGGCGCCGGAGTCCGCGAGCAGGTAGGTCAGCTCGCGGCTCCGGCTCATCGGGTTGATCGAGACCAGCACACCGCCGGCCTTCCAGGTCGCGAGCATGCAGACGACGAACTGCGGCACGTTCTGCAGGTAGACCGCCAGCCGGTCGCCGGGCGCGAACCCGTGCGCGAGCAGCGCACTGGCGAGTGCGTCGCTCTGCGCGTCGAGCTCCGTGCGGGTCAGCACGCCGTCGAAGTAGCGCACCGCCACCCCGTCGGGGTCGGCCGCCAGGCCCGCCCGGAACATCTCGAGCGCGTTCGGGTGCTCGAGCTCCAGGTCGGCGGGCATGTCGCCGTACAGCCCCAGCCAGGGCCTCTCGTCGTAGACGCTCACGTCGCCTGGTCCTCCTACTTGATCACGAGCGGGTTGACCGGCGAGCCGCTGCCGAGGGCGACCTTGAGCGGAGCCGCGGCGTAGAAGAACTCGTAGACACCGTCCTCGGCGCAGTCCGAGGCGAGCTTCTCGAGGTCCGCGATCTCGGTGAGCGTGACGCCGAGGTTGCGCATCAGCGCGTTGTGGAGCACCAGCGCGACGCCGTTGTTCGGGTCGAAGGTGACCTCGTTGGCGATGGTGTCGGTGACGAGGTTGGGGATCTCCATGTCCTGGAACCACTGGACGAGCTCGGGGCTGTAGACCAGGCCGGGCTCGCAGAAGCCCTCGTAGAACTTGTCGCCGAGGTCGAAGAAGAGCTGCAGGTAGTTCGTCCGGATGATGAGGATGTCGCGCTTGCGCAGCTCGACGCCCTGCGACTCCGCGCAGGCGACGAGGTCCTCGTGCGTGTAGGTCTCGGCCGACTCGAGCGTCGGCTTGCCGCGGAAGCGGGCCATGTCGAGCAGCACGGCGCGACCGACGACACCGCGCTCGGCGATCGGCTCGATGCTCGCCTTGTCGAGGCCGCCGACGGTGGTGCGGGCGTCGTACCCGTTCCAGATCTGCCCGCCGTACCAGACGTGGCCGAGGGCGTCGTACTGCGTCGAGCCCTGGAGGAACGCGTTGATCTTGTCGTCGGCGTAGTGGAGGCCGCCGGGGAAGGCGGGCGCGTCCTCGCCGTCCCAGCTCGACTCGTCGAGGATCTGGGTGCGCTCGGCGGGCGTGCGACCGGGCCACACGGGGTCGCCCTTCGGGTCGCCGATGAGGCGCTGGAGCGTGAACACCTTGCCGCTGCGGATGAGCCCGGCCGCGGCGATGACCTGCTCCGGACCGAGGTAGTTGAGGCCGCCGACCTCGTCGTCGTCACCCCACTTGCCCCAGTTGGAGGGGGAGTCCTTGAGGAGCTCGGTGAGGTCGGGAGAGGCGGATTCGGTCATGGGGGTCCTCCTGGACGGGGCCGGCGACGATGAGCGAGCGGACGATCGGGTCAGGCTATGACGCGCGTCACAATCTACGTCGCCGGTCGTTGTTGTCAAAGGGTGGATCTCATCGAGCGGAGTGTCGGCTGTGTTTAGAATTCCTGAACACTGCGGGTCGGTGACGGGATCGGCACGCGGGTACGGCGACGAGGAGGCGCGATGACGGAGGCGGTCGAGGCGGGACGCCTGCACCGGGAGAACCTGGGCGCCACCGTGCGGGCGCTCCGGGTCGCCCGCGGGCTCACGCTGCGCGGGCTCGCCGCGGAGCTCGGGGTCAGCGCCGCGACCCTCAGCGGCATCGAGAACGGTCGGACCGGTGTCTCCAGCGAGCGCACCACCCACCTGGCGGGTGCCCTCGGCGTGACGGTGGAGCGGCTGCTCACCGGAGGGCCGCACCAGGCCGCGCCGCCCCTGCCCGCGCTCGAGCCGACCGTCCGGGTGGCCGTGGACCTCAGCCGGCCCGGGGCCTGGCGCGACTTCCCGCCGCTGGATCTCGACGTCGCGCTCGCCGCCGCGCTCGCGTCGTTCGTGGAGTTCGGCTACCACGGCGCCTCGATGCGCACCATCGCCGAGCACGCCGGCCTCTCGGTGCCCGGGCTCTACCACTACTACGCCAGCAAGCACGAGATGCTCGTCGCGCTGCTCGACCTGACGATGCACGACCTCCGCGCCCGCACCGAAGCCGCCATCGCGGAGGCGGACGGCGTCGTCGAACGCTTCGTCCACACCGTCGAGAGCCTCGCGCTCTTCCACACCCACCGCTGCCCGCTGGCGTTCGTCGGGGCCTCGGAGATGCGGAGCCTCTCGCCCGAGGCGCGCCCCCGGGTCGCCGCGATGCGCGTCGAGGAGCAGCGGCTCGTCGACGTGGCGGTGCTCGACGGCGTGGAGGCGGGGGTCTTCCGGACCGCGCTGCCGCACGAGGCCGCCCGGGCCGTCGCGACGATGTGCACCGCGCTCGCGCAGTGGTACCGCGCCGAGGGCCCGGCGTCCGCCGAGGTCATCGCGCGCCAGTACGTCGACTTCGCCCTCGGGGTCGTGCGCTACGAGGGGTGAGGGGGCTGCGCGGGGTGGCGGGGGAGGTGGAGCGGGACGTCATCCCGATCGTGGCGCCGGGTGCTCGCTCCGTATGACGTCAGCTCTCGCCACCGGCGGGGAGGTCGGCTCCGAGCACCGCGTGCTGGTCGGCGGTGAGCGGCACGGAGTGCCGGCGCTCGTAGTCGAACTTCACGAGCACGACCGTCACCCGCGCCGCCGTCGCCCCGTCCTGCTCCACGTCGCACCGCAGGGTGAACGACGACGAGCCGACGCGCACCAGCGAGACGGCGATCTCGATGGGCCCGACGTGCACCTCGGCCAGGAAGTCCGCGCTGAGGTGGGGCACGATGACGCCGTCGTCGAAGCCGGGCAGGGTCTCGAGGTAGGCCCGCCAGGCGAGCCCGCACCGTTGCAGGATCGAGTGGAACGGCAGGTGCGCGCCGTACCCGGGGGCCGTCGGGTCGATGTCGTCGGCGTCGTGGCGGCAGTCGTCGGCGGTGATGAGGGTGCGGGTGCGGACCTGGCGGGCGGTCATCCGAACCTCATCAAGCGAGAACTGTGCTTGGTTCAACGCGGCGATGTGGATGCGAACTCTTCATGCTAAAGGTCGGCGTCCTGTGACGACCCTACGCGCGCGCCGATGACGCCGACCCTGGGTGGGCGGCGAGATGGATAGTTCTGCCAGTACCGTGCGTATGACGTCGCAAAGGTTTGCCGAAATCGGAGAACCTCATTGGGCTGAGCGAGGACCGCGGCTGGCATGAGGTACTGAGGTCCGCTTCCCAAGAGCGGCATTCGCAGCCAGTCGTAAGCACTGGGTCGGGCGAATGCGATCTCTGTGCCCTTGGCGCTGCGTAGCGTGAAGATCCTGCGGCCCCAGCTGTCGCCGCGGTCGCTGACTTGTCGAAACAGAGTTCGACTCAATCCGTCAGCCTCGAGCCTTGAGACGGCCTTCTCTGCAGAGTCCAGGGCTGAATCCAGTTTACTTATCTCAGGAGATGTTGCGCGATAATGCATGTGTTCATTCCTCGTGGCGGCAACGCTTCCACGGTCAAGCGTCTCGCGAACGAACTTCAGAGACTCAAGAATCCTGCCTTGCGATCGGGGAAGTAGGTCGAGAAAAATAGCGGTATGCTCGAAAGGAAACTTCTTAAGGCTGGTGTGCTGTGCAAAGTGGGGATACAGCTTGGAATCGCGTCTGTGCGCCCCTGAATTCTCCAGCATGTTCTCCAGAAGGTCGGCGAGTCGTCCGAACCCACTGATCAGGGGTTGTAGAGTGTTTTTGTCCCCAAGTAGCATCTCTGGTGCAGCTTTGTCGGCGCTTTCAAACTCATTCAAACGCTTGAAAGAAGCGAGCCGCTCTCCGGTTGGTTCGTAATCGAATGGACGCTCGGCGCCCAAGTGATCGAACGTCAACGCCCACGTGGCGAAACTAAGTGCATCGTCAAGAACACCCTCCAGTTCTACGAAATAGTTGGCTGTTTTTGAGCGGAGTTCCACTGGGTCTACTCGTGCTCCAACTCCGGCAGTTTGGCAGAAGCGTTTCAAGCGCAGGAATTGTTGCCAATGATTCGAGCGAAGGTCTGTGGCTTCATGCCGATAAAAGCCGAGCTTCCACAAAGCCGCCTGTACAAAAGTTGCATCGTCAGCGAAATCGTCGTATCGAAGTCCAAGTCGCTCGCAGGCCAGGACGAGGTTGGTCCGGCGAGATAGTATTAGCCGCTCTATCACCTCGTCGGGCTCGGCAGATCGAACGAACTCCTCCAGTCGTTCTGGGGGATCATCTCCCTCAACTGAGCGCAACTGCCACTGCAGCTCATCTACCTCATCGGAACGATCGAGAGAGTAGAGTTCGTCGACGAGGCGTTTCAGGCGCATTGGGCCGAGCGAGTGCTCGTCAGAGGTAAATCTAACTCCCAACGAAGACAGCTCGGGGTACGTGCCGAAAGTGCCGTAGGCGAGTCGTTGGTTGGTAACTAGTCGACGAATTTCGCCTGCCTCAACCTCGATCCGCCGGGGATCTTGGTCTGACGCGAGTACAAGTTGATCGATGCCCGCTACGAGAGTTGCGTTGTCAGTTAAGAGCAGGACTTGAATAAGGCCGGCGCGCGACTCGATGGAGGCTGCGATATCGTCTGAGCGTCCTACAAGCGCCAGAGGTTCCAATTGGCTACGGTACTCGGCTCCAGTAGAATCCAGCAAGTGAGCTAAAAGGGTTCGCAATTCGTCGTCTGCGAATAGGTCTGCAAGTGCGAGCCACAGCGGCTCAAGCGAACGGTCATCATAGCGAAAGCCATCTGTTCCGGCCAGGTGTTGGATAAACTCTCCCCACTCTGATTCATCATCCCCGAGTGCCTCCAGGACGCGTTCCATTGCCTGCTGGTGTTGGTTTATCGGCGCGTTGTGGTCGCTACTGAGGCGTGTAGAGTGAATGGCCGAGCATGTTAATTCGCTGCAGTGATACATGGGAACCGAGGACACAGGCCCAAACCATCGCCGCTCTTTGCTTTGCAATAAGCCGTATGGGCCCGAGATGAGGTCGTCGGCTTGGAAGACGCCGATGGGCAGTCCGTCTAATAGGCGGAGTGTCTCTGCGTGAGAGAGGGTGTCGCGGGCGTCGTCGTACATCGACGCGGCTCGATCGTAAAGGTCCCGACCGAGAATAAATGGAAACAGAAGTTCGCGTTCGCGAATCTGCCTGTCGATAAGTTTGTGCAATTCGGCGAGATCTGTTCGAGTCAGATCGACCAGCGGCTCTCGGTGGACAAGGCGTAGGAAGCAAATTAGGCGCGCTTCCTTGGCGGGAACGTCGTTCTTAACTACGAGGCGCTGAAGTATTTTGTTGCCGTATTCGGTAAGGTGTACCGTATTGACAATCTCATCCGGGATCTTGTATTTCTCGCGCAGGATGCTGCCAGCGAGAAACTCGCCAAGTCTTGCCGCCTTGAGGAAGTTTGAACGCCACTCCTCATCGGTGTGCCGTGCTAGAAGATCGTCCTTCGACAAGCGCAGCGTCTCCATAGTCCCCCCACTCAGCGTCTACTTAGACCCAAACCTAAAGCAGCGCCCTCGCCTGTGTGTGGCCTTCGAGGAAGCTCTCACTTCAAATCATGACGGTCAGTGCTGGCTCGGCGTGACCGTAGGGAACGGGACCTGCGAAGCGGGGCATCCAGTCGGCAAACGCCGCGGGGGACGGCCGGTCGTAGGAAGTGGCGCCACGGAAGACCAGTGCGTGACAGCACCCGACGACGGCCCGCGAACAACGAGTGCACCCTTTGAGGATCGATCGCATCTAGCCCGACTTCCGGTCGACGCTCGACTATGCGTCGTACTTGGACCTCGACGCCCCGCTCAGTACCCGCTTAGCCGCCCCGAGCTGCTCGTCATCGTCCAGCACCAGACCACCGAGGTCTGACTAAAGCTCGTCCTGCACGAGCTCAAGGCCGTTTGGAGCTACCTCGATCAGGACGAGCCGAGCCGGGCCCGCAAGGTCTGTGCCAACTCAAGCCGATCCTCCTTGCCCCCGCCGAGCGATTGTCGCTACCCGCGCCCCTTACCTCGGGCGAGTGCGCCGAGTACCCGCGGCGTCATCGAGGTACCGGACTTAGCCTTGTCTCTACCGCTGCTGAGAACTGCCGGGGGGTCTTGACGTCGTGCCTCTTGTCGGGTCGGCGTTTTCGGCCGTACGACGTCAGGTCTTTCGCTCGGGTACGTAGTTAAGGCGTTGCCCTCGGTCGGGTACGGCGTGGGGCCGCGGTCTCGGTGATCACGTCGTCGTCCCGCCGTCCCCGGACCCACCACCACGGCCGAACCGGTGCGAGGTGTCGCGACGGCTGCGCTGCGGTCGGAACCCGGCGAGCAGGAGGACCACGACGAACACCACCACGAGGATGCCCAGGACCGCGAAGAACGGGACCAGGAGGTTCATGGCGTGCTGTGGTGGGCGGCGGGCATGGACGGAGCGTAGGTCAACCGCCTCCTCCGCATGAGGACACGCCGCCACGACGCGAGCCGGACGCTCGCCTCGACCGGGTGCGTCGCTCGGTCCCACCGGTGCACGCGGTCCCAGCCGTGGCGCCAGATCGTGCGGCTCGCGCGGGCCCGCGCCCCGAGCGGCAGCCACACCTCGAGGAGGTACACGAATCCGGTCCCGGAGGACCCCTGCACGTCGGTGACAGTCACCCATCCCCACGACGTCCGGTCAGGCAGCAGCACCCGGTCGCCCCGCTCCAGACGAGCGACGCGCACCAGGTCGGACTCGATCTCCCTCACGACGGCCCCCACCCCCGCCGTCGAGGGTGGCACGATGCGGTCACCGGTGGGCCGGTCGGCGCGGGGAATGCCGGTGCTGAGCACCATTCTTGTCATCCGGATGAGCAATTCGGCCGACGAGGAGTCCGCCCCACCCGATCGGAAGGCACACCAGTGACCGCACACGACGACGGCCCGCGCGAGGGCGAGCGACCGCTCGAGGACGGCATCCGGACCGACTTCCGGTCGACGCTCGACTACGCGTCGTACCTCGACCTCGCGACCCTGCTCGACGCCCAGCACCCGCTGAGCCGCCCCGAGCACCCGGACGAGCTGCTCTTCATCGTGCAGCACCAGACCACCGAGCTGTGGTTCAAGCTGGTCCTGCACGAGCTCGAGGCGGTCCGGCGCTACCTCGACGCCGACGAGCCGAGCCGGGCCCGCAAGGCCCTGGCCCGCGTGAAGCACATCTTCCGCACCCTCACCGAGCAGTGGTCGGTGCTCGCGACCCTGACCCCGAGCGAGTATGCCGAGTTCCGCGGCTTCCTCGGGCCCTCGTCGGGGTTCCAGTCGTACCTCTACCGCTCGGTGGAGTTCCTCCTCGGCAACAAGAACGCCGCGATGCTGGCCGTCTTCGACGCGGACCCGGACGCGCAGCACGGCCTGCGGTCGCTCCTCGAGACCCCGACCGTGTACGACGCGCTCCTGTGCTTCCTCGCCCGTCACGGCCACGACGTGCCCGGGCAGGTGCTCGAGCGCGACGTGCGCGAGGCGTGGGTCGAGCACCCCGACCTGGTGGAGACCTTCGCGGTCATCTACGCCGACACGGCGACCCACTGGGAGGCGTACGCCGTGTGCGAGGACCTCGTCGACCTGGAGGACGCGTTCCAGTTCTGGCGGTTCCGCCACCTGCGCACCGTCCAGCGCACCATCGGTTTCAAGCCGGGCACGGGCGGCAGCTCGGGGGCGGCGTTCCTGAAGCGCGCGCTCGACCTCACGTTCTTCCCGGAGCTGCTCACCGTGCGCACCGGGATCGGGGACCGGGCGCCCGTCCACCCGGCAGCCGACCCGGCGCCGCCGGACGAGGCCCCCGACGCGGAGTGGCCGGGCGTCTGACCCGTCCGGCCCTTGACGCAGCCGCCGCGGCTCGTGACGCTGGCGGTCAGGGCAGTCCCGGCAGCGACGGTGGGAGAGCGATGACGACCTACTCCGGCATCAAGGACTTCGAGGGCGCCACCTTCGTGAGGTCGAGCTTCAAGGGCGTGACCCTCCGGTCCTCCGACATCAGCGGCGCGACGATGCGGGCCGTCGAGGTGGGCGGGCTCGACATCGACAGCCACGACCTGTTCTTCGGCACCCTGATCGTCAACGGGGTCGACGTCGTACCGCTCGTCGACGCCGAGCTCAACCGTCAGTTCCCGGGCCGCGAGCTGCAGAAGGCCGAGACACCCGAGGGTCTGCGCGAGGGATGGGTGGCGGTGCAGGCCGCGTGGGCTGCGACCGTGGCGGACACGCCACCCGACATGGTCGACGCCCACGTCGAGGACGAGTGGTCGCTGGCCGAGACCCTGCGCCACCTGGTGCTGGCGACCGACGCCTGGCTCCGCGGCGGCGTCCTGCGGGTCCAGCAGCCGCTCCACGAGATCGGGCTCATCTTCACCGGCGCCGGCGAGATGGGCTTCGACATGTCGATCTTCCGGGCGGACACACCGACGTACGACGAGATCCTCGCCGTCCGCGCCGAGCGTCAGCAGATGGTGACGGACTTCCTGGCCATGGCGACCCCGGAGCTGCTCGCGGAGGAGCGCGACAACCCCTGGGGTGGCGACGACTGGCATCCCACCGTCGGCGACTGCGTGCGCGTGATCCTCGAGGAGGAGTGGGCGCACCTGCGCTACGTACGGCGCGACCTGGCCCTGCTGGGCTGACGCTCGCGGGCGGGGCTCACGCGGACCGAGCGGGATGACCTGGGCGCCGTTCGGCGTTGACCACGTCATGACCGAGCGCCCGCACCTGATCCCCGACGAGTCCCACCCCATCGACGTCACCCCCACCGAGGGCCGCGTGGTCGTCACACGCCACGGCCGGGTCATCGCCGAGACCGACCGCGCGCAGACCCTGCAGGAGGCGTCGTACCCGCCGGTGCAGTACATCCCGCTCGCCGACGTCGACGCGTCGGTGCTCGAGCGGACGGAGCACACGACGTACTGCCCCTACAAGGGCGAGTCGGGCTACTTCTCGCTCGTCGACGGCGACGACCGTGCCGAGAACGTGGTGTGGGTGTACGACGACCCGTACGACGCCGTCGCGCCCATCGCGGGTCACGTGGCGTTCTACCCGGACCAGGTCGAGATCAGCGTCTCCTGAGCGCGTGCCCGCCTCAGCGTCGTGACGCCGAGGCGGGGTCGCCCGTCAGGACCCGCACCGCCAGCGACGTCGTCGCCTCGACGCCGAGGAACCCCACGACCCGGCTGACCCGCTCGACGTCCAGCGGCAGCAGGCCGGGGGAGCCGGGCACGTCCGGCGTCAGGCCGAGGTCGAGGTCGTCGTGGCCCCGCATCATCGAGACGTTGAAGTCGTAGCGCTCGCGGGCGCCGGGCGCCCGGAGGTGACCCACGACGCGGTCGCCGAGGCGACGGCCCCCGTGGTCCGCCGACCACGAGTCGAGGGCCGCGGCGAGCGAGCGCCCCTCGTCGTGGTCGATGTCGGCCCACACCGCCTCCATCGAGCCGGCGGTCTCCAGCAGCGGCGCGGCGGTTTTCTGCCCGATGCCCGGTACGCCGGGGAGGTTGTCGCTGGCGTCGCCGCGCAGCGCCGCGTACGCGAGGTAGTTCTCGGCGGCCACCCCGTACATGGCGTGCAGCCGCCGCGGGTCGAGCAGCGGGGAGCCGTGGATGCCGCCGTCGATCAGGCGGAGCACCTTGGTGTGGTCGCTGATGTGGGCGAAGGCGTCGCGGTCGGACGTGATGATCACGCAGTCCCAGCCGTGCCGGACGGCCCAGGTGGCGCCCGAGGCGCTGACGTCGTCGGCCTCGAGCCCGGGCGGGGTGAGGGTGGCCAGGCCGAGCGCGTCGAGGAGCGCGCCCGCCCGCTCGAGCTGGGCGACGAGCTCGGGGTGCTTCTCGGCGCGTCCGGCCTTGTACGCCGGGTAGGCGTCGCGGCGCACGGAAGCGGTCCGGTCGTCGAGGCCGAACAGCACGGCGTCGGGGGCGAACCCGTCGATGGACTCGATGATCTGGCGCAGCATCCCGTGCAGCGCCCAGACCGGCCGCCCGGCCCGGTCGAGCGCCCGGGTGTGGGCGCGGGCGTGGTGGTTGCGGTGCAGCAGCGACGGTGCGTCGACGACGAGCAGCAATCTGCGGGCGTCGTCGTCGGAGTGGCTCATCGGGATCGCGGCCATCGTAGGCGCCGCGTGCGTCGCGCCGTACAGCAGCAACGCCCCCGCACGACCAGGTGGTCGGCGGGGGACGTGTGGCCTGGGAGGATCACGAGATGACGGCCACCTCGCAGCGCTCGGCCATCGCGGCCGTCCAGGTGCTCGGGCTGGCTGTGTGGTTCTCGATGTCGGCCGTCGTTCCGAGCGTGCAGGCCGACTGGGGCATCTCGAGCGCCCAGGCCGTGTGGCTCACGGGCACCGTGCAGCTCGGCTTCGTCGTCGGCGCACTGGCCTCCACCGTCCTGAACCTCGCCGACCGCTGTCCACCGCACGTCCTCATGGCGGCGAGCGCAGCCCTGGCGGCTGGCTGCACCCTCGCGCTCGCCTCGCTGGCCGACGGTCTGCTGCCCGCGCTGGTGCTGCGGTTCCTGACCGGCGTGTTCCTCGCCGGCGTGTATCCCGTCGGCATCAAGCTGATGGCGTCGTGGGCGCCCACCAGCAACCGTGGGCTGGCCATGGGTCTGCTCATCGGAGCGCTCACCATCGGGTCGACGCTGCCCCACCTGGTGGGCGGGCTCGTGACGCTGCCCTGGCGCTACGTGCTGCAGGTGACCGCCGCTGCAGGGCTCGTCGGCGCGACCGTGGCGCTGGTGGTCGTTCGACCTGGACCGCACCTGGCGGCGGGGCCACGGACGCTGCACCCCCGCTACGCGCTGACGATGTTCGCCGAGCCGGGTCCGCGCCGGGTGAACGTCGGCTACTTCGGCCACATGTGGGAGCTGTACGCGCTGTGGACCTGGGTCCCGATGTTCCTGACGCACTCACGGGCGTCCACGGACCTCGGCACCCGCACGGCGCTCCTGGTCTTCGTCACCATGGGGCTGTGCGGGCTCGCCGGCTGTCTCCTCGGTGGATGGGCCGCGGACCGGTACGGCCGCTCCGCGGCGGCGGTCACCGCGTTGAGCGTCAGCGGTGCCTGCTGCCTCGTGTCCCCGGTCGCGTTCCTCGCGCCGCTACCGGTGCTCGCGATCTTCTGCGCCGTCTGGGGCGCCTCCGTCATCGCGGACTCCGGGGTGTTCTCCACCGCCCTGTCCGAGGTCGCCGACCAGAGGTTCGTCGGCACGGCGCTGAGCGCTCAGACCGCCCTGGGCTTCGCGCTCACCGTCGCCAGCATCCAGCTCGTGCCGCTGCTGGCCGACGCGGTCGGCTGGCAGTACGCGTTCCTCGTCCTCGCGCTGGGGCCGGCCGTCGGGGCTCCCGCGATGCGTCGGACCGCAGCCGCGTCGAGCGGCTCGAGCACCTGAGGGCGGGCACGCGGATCCCGTCGGACGAAGTCCGCGTCGCGTCGTACAACGGCAACGCCCCCGCACGACCAGGTGGTCGGCGGGGGCGTCGCGGTCACTCGACTCAGATGTCGTAGTACAGCTCGAACTCGTGCGGGTGCGGCCGCAGCTGCACGGGGAGGATCTCCTGCGTGCGCTTGTAGTCGATCCACGTCTCGATCAGGTCGGGCGTGAACACGTCGCCGGCCGTCAGGAACTCGTGGTCGGACTCCAGGTTGTCCATGACCGCGCCGAGCGAGGTGGGCACCTGGTCGATCTCGGCCATCTCGTCCGGCGGGAGCTCGTAGATGTCCTTGTCGATCGGGGCGGCGGGCTCGACCTTGTTCTTGATGCCGTCGATGCCCGCGAGGAGCAGCGCCGAGAACGCGAGGTACGGGTTCGCCGACGGGTCGGGGCAGCGGAACTCGATGCGCTTCGCCTTCGGGTTGGAGCCCGTGATCGGGATGCGCACGCAGGCCGAGCGGTTGCGCTGCGAGTAGACGAGGGAGATCGGCGCCTCGAAGCCCGGCACCAGGCGGTGGTAGGAGTTCACCGTCGGGTTCGTGAAGGCGAGCAGCGACGGGGCGTGCTTCAGGATGCCGCCGATGTACCAGCGCGCCATGTCGGAGAGGCCGCCGTAGCCGGTCTCGTCGTAGAACAGGGGCGAGCCCTCGTTCCAGATCGACTGGTGCACGTGCATGCCCGAGCCGTTGTCGCCGAAGATCGGCTTCGGCATGAAGGTCGCGGTCTTGCCGTTGCGCCACGCCGTGTTCTTGATGATGTACTTGAACTTCATCACGTCGTCGGCGGCCTTGAGCAGCTCGTCGAAGCGGTAGTTGATCTCCGCCTGGCCGGCGGTGCCGACCTCGTGGTGGGCGCGCTCGACCTGGAGGCCGGACTTCTCGAGCTCGATGACCATCTCGTCGCGCAGCTCGCCGAAGTGGTCGGTCGGCGCGACGGGGAAGTAGCCGCCCTTGTACTTGACCTTGTAGCCGCGGTTGTCGTTCTCGAACGCGTCACCCGTGTTCCAGGCGCCGGCCGACGAGTTGATCTCGTAGTAGCCCGCGTTCGCCTTGGTCTCGAAGCGCACGTTGTCGAACACGTAGAACTCGGCCTCGGGGGCGAAGTAGGCGGTGTCGCCGATGCCCGTCGTGGCGAGGTAGCTCATCGCCTTGCGGGCGATGTTGCGCGGGTCGCGCGAGTAGGGCTCGCCCGTGATCGGGTCGTGGATGAAGAAGTTCACCACCAGCGTCTTGGCGACGCGGAACGGGTCGATGAACGCCGTCGTCGGGTCCGGGAACAGCGACATGTCCGACTCGTGGATCGCCTGGAACCCACGGATCGACGAACCGTCGAAGTTGAGGCCGTCGTCGAAGACCGACTGGTCGAACGACGAGACCGGGACCGTGAAGTGCTGCATGACGCCGGGCAGGTCACAGAAGCGGACGTCGACCATCTCGACGCCCTCGTCCTTGATGTACTTCAGCAGCTCTTCGCTGTTGGCGAACATTCGTCCTCCTACGCAGGCCGCGCGCACGCGACTGCTCTGGTACGGGGTCAGTCATCCGGCGCGACAACGGGCCGGACGAGTACTCGGCAAAGTATGCAGCACCAGTTTCGCGGCCATATCCCGAGTGTTTCGCCCGTGTAACAGGTTGGCCGAGCCGGGAGCTCTCAGACGGCCCCGTTAGCCTGGACCGGTGCCCGATACACCCGTCGCGAAGTCCGCTCCCGCCGAGACCGCCTCGTGGGCCCGGCGGATGCTGGCGGTGCTCGTCGACTGGCTGGCCTGCATGCTCGTCGTCATCGCGTTCGTCGGCCCGGCGCGCTACTTCCCGTCCGCCGGCACGGAGCTGACGGGCGTGAACCCGTCGATCCTCACCCTGCTGCTCTTCGTCGCCGAGAGCACCGTGCTCACCAGCCTGGCGGGCGGCTCCTTCGGCAAGCTCGCGACGCGGCTGCGCGTCGTACGCATGGACGGCAACCCGTCGCCGATCGACCCGTTGCGTGCCCTGCTGCGCTCGGTGCTCGTCGCCCTGGTGATCCCGCCGCTCGTCTTCCGCCCCGACGGACGCGGCCTCCACGACCTCATCGTCGCCTCGGCGACGGTGCCCCTGCAGCGGCGCTGAGCGCCCGCTGACCACCCGAGAGGTGCCCGCATGACCCTCCTTCCCGTACGGCGCGCGATCGCCGCCGCCTCGCTCAGTGCCCTCGCCGTCACCGGCCTCGCCGCGTGCGGCTCCGACGACACGACCGAGGACGCGTCGGCCGACGCGAGCTCGGAGAGCAGCGAGAGCGGTGACGCTCCCAGCGCCGCCGACGGCGAGCGGGCGGAGGGCGACGCCGTCCCCACCGAGGAGTTCATCGCCCTCTACACCGCGGCGTACGAGGGCCAGACCTCGGCCGCGATGTCGATGGAGCTCTCCGGCGCCGGCATGGGCGCCGCGGCGATGACCGCCGAGGGCCAGGTCGACCTCACGACCGCCCCGCCGCAGCTGGCGATGTCGATGGACTACGCGGGGGAGGCGCTCGACCTGCGCCTCGTCGACGGCGTCATGTACCTGGGCAGCGCCGCCTTCGCCGACCTCGGCGCCGAGTGGCTCCGCGTCGACATCTCCGACCCCGAGGCCGCCGCCTCGCTCGGCATCGACCCCGACCAGTTCACCCAGGGTCTCGACCCCGACGCGATGGTGGCGCTCTTCGAGGCGTCGGTGGAGTCGGTGACGTACGGCGGGGAGCAGGACGTCGAGGGCGCCGCGCTCGAGCGCTACGACGTCGTCATGGACGGCGCCGCGGCCGCGGCCGAGTTCGGCGTCACCGAGCAGGATGCCGCGGCCCTGCCCGAGACGCTCGAGTACGCCGTCTTCCTCGACGCCGACGGCCTGGTGCGCCAGCTCGACATGGCCCTGCCCGACCCGGCGTCCGGCGAGGACTCCACGATCACGATCCGGTTCGACGACTACGGCTCCGACGTCACGGTCGAGGCGCCCGCCGAGGACACCACGATCGACTTCGCCGAGCTCGGCCTGGGCGAGCTCACGACTCCCTGACGCCCGTCTCCTCGAGGGGCGGAGGGACTGGGGGGCAGACCCCAGTTTGGTGCGAGGGCCACCGGGGCACCGTGGCCGCGGGCGTCCCCGGACCTAGGAGGGGACGTCTCCCGAGATGAACCCGAGGAGAACCCCATGACCCGCTTCAACGTACGACGGGCCGTCGCCGCCACCACCCTGGGAGTGCTCGCCGTCGGCGGCCTCGCCGCCTGCGGCTCCGATGACGACGGGGGCTCCACCGCCTCCGACTCCAGCAGCGACGACAGCTCGCAGGACGGCGACGCCGAGGAGGCCGACCCGGAGACGGACGAGGGTCCGGCCGAGGGCGACGAGGTCGAGCCGACCGCGTTCGCGGACATGTACGCCGACGCGATGGAGCAGATGGGCTCCGCCGCCGTCGCGGTCGACGCGACGGGAGCAGCCCCGGTCACCTCCGAGGGCGTCATCAGCTTCGACCCCGAGAACGTCCAGATGGAGCTCACGACGGAGACGGCGGGTCAGTCGTCCGAGGTGCTCCTCGTCGACGACGTCATGTACGTCGGCGACGGTGCTGGTGGCTTCTTCTCCCTCCCGCTGGACGACCCGAACAACCCGTTCGCGAAGTCGTTCTCGATCTCGTTCGACGCCGAGGCCAACCGCGAGCTCTTCGCCACCGCCGCCAACTCGGTCGTCTACACGGGCACCGAGGACGTCGACGGCTCCGAGGTCGACGTCTACGAGGTCGAGATGGACGCCCTCGCGTCGCTCGAGGCCCAGGGCCTCACCGAGCTCACCGAGGCGGTCCCGGACTTCCCCGAGACGCTGACCTACACGGCCGCGTTCGACGACGACGGCAACCTCGTCCAGGTCGTCACCACGATCCCGTCGATCGCCGGCGCACCCGAGTCGGAGCAGACCATCACCTACTCCGACTTCGGCACCGACGTCGACGTGCAGGCCCCGGACCCGAGCACGGTCCAGGACTTCCCGGGCGCCCCGAGCGCCTGACGCACCGCCGTACGACGAACGCCCCGGTCCTCAGGACCGGGGCGTTCGTCATGCTGCGTCACGCTGGGGGCTGCCCGCCGTACGGCGAGCGCACCGGGCAGGGGAGCGGCTCAGCGCCCGCGCATGTTCTGGCGCATGCCCTTCATGTTCGACGGCATCGGCCCCTTGGGCAGCGGGAGCGTCGAGCGCTGGGCGTCGAGCGCCTTGATGCGGTTGAGCGTGTCGGTCATCTCCGCGGGGCGGATCTTCTTGGGCATCTTCTGCAGGTGGCGCACCAGCTTGGGCAGCGGCACCTGGCCCTCACCACGGCCGACGACGACCTCGTTGATGGGGGTGTCGGTCGCGACGCGCTCGTGCTTGCGGCGCTCGGAGGCCATCAGCTGCTTGAGCCGCGTGGGGCTGCCCTCACCGATGAGGATGATGCCGGGGCGGCCGACGACGCGGTGCACGACGTCCTGCTGCTTGTTGAAGGCCACCATGGGCTTCGAGACCCAGCCGCGGCGGAGCATCTGGAGCGCGGCCGCGGCGGCGCCCTTCTGGTCCTCGATCTGCGTGTACATCGAGCGCTGGGCGCGCCGGCCGAAGACGATGAGGGTGGCCAGGGTGCCGGTGAGGATGCCGCCGGGCACGGCGAAGATCCAGTTCGGTCCCGGGATCAGCCAGAAGAGGCCGAAACCGACGAGGCCGAACACCAGGAAGGTGCCCAGCAGGATCAGACCGAGCTTCGGGTCGCCCTTCTTGGCCATCCGGTAGGTCTCGGAGAACTGCTGCCGGCGCTTCTTCTTCGGAGCGGGGGCTGCGGGCTGCTTGCTCGACATGCGGTGGAGCCTTCTTCTGCGGGGACCGACGGTGCGGGCCCGGTCGGACAGGAAAAGCGCCGTGCCCCCGGGGGGTCAGACGCTGACGCTCGCCTTGGTCTCGACCGGCGCACCGGAACGAGCCTCGACGGCCTGACGGTACAGCCGACCGGCGCGGTACGACGAACGGACCAGGGGTCCGGACAGCGCGCCGGCGAAGCCGATCTCCATCGCCTCCTCCTGCAGCTCGACGAACTCGTGGGGCTTGACCCAGCGCTCGACGGGGTGGTGGCGCAGCGACGGACGGAGGTACTGGGTGATGGTGATGAGGTCGCAGCCGGCCTCGTGGAGGTCGCTCAGCGCCTGCGAGACCTCCTCGCGGGTCTCGCCCATGCCGAGGATGAGGTTGGACTTGGTGACCAGCCCGAACGCGCGCGCCTGGGTGATCACGTCGAGCGAGCGCTCGTAGCGGAACGCCGGGCGGATGCGCTTGAAGATGCGGGGCACGGTCTCGACGTTGTGGGCGAGCACCTCGGGGCGCGACTCGAAGACCTCGGCCAGCAGGTCGGGGGTGCCGTTGAAGTCGGGGATGAGGTTCTCGACGCCCGTGCCGGGGTTGAGCTCGTGGATCATCCGCACGGTCTCGGCGTAGAGCCAGGCGCCGCCGTCGGGCAGGTCGTCGCGGGCGACGCCGGTGATGGTCGCGTAGCGCAGCTCCATCTTCTGCACCGACTCCGCGACGCGGCGGGGCTCGTCGCGGTCGAGGGGCTGCGGCTTGCCGGTGTCGATCTGGCAGAAGTCGCAGCGACGCGTGCACTGGTCGCCGCCGATGAGGAACGTGGCCTCGCGGTCTTCCCAGCACTCGTAGATGTTGGGGCAGCCCGCCTCCTGGCACACCGTGTGGAGGCCCTCGGACTTCACGAGGCCCTGCAGCGCCTGGAACTCGGGCCCCATCTTCGCCTTGGTCTTGATCCACTCGGGCTTGCGCTCGATCGGCGTCTCCGCGTTGCGGACCTCGAGGCGGAGGAGCTTGCGACCTTCGGGGGCAGGCATCTGAGTCACGGACTTCACTGTACGCCGGTGAGCCAGGTCACCGGGCATCCGCCGGGGGCTCTCAGGGCACGTCGCGACGGCGGAACGACAGCACCGACGCCGCCACCACGACCGCGGCACCGACGAGCAGGAAGAGGCCGCTGCCGGAGCGGTCGATGACGCCCTCGCACCCCGGCAGTCCCGACCCGTAGAGGCACTCGGGAGTCTGCAGGTAGTAGCGGTACTCCCCGGTGACGAAGGCGAGCACGTTGGTCGGCACGAGCCAGCGCTCGGGGGCGTCGAGCGGCAGCAGCCCGACGAGGAGGCTGCCCAGCACCAGCACGGCGAACATCACCCCGAGAGCGCCGACCGTGGAGCGCAGCAGCATCGTCAGCGCGTACGCCGTCACCGCGGCCACCGCGAGCAGCAGCGTCGCAGCGGTGACGGTCTCGACGAGGTCGACGGTGAACCCCTCGGGCCGTGGTCGCATGCGCCAGAAGGCCAGCGCGATCAAGGCGGACCAGTACGCGACCTGCACCACGAGGGCGACCACCGCCGCCCACAGACCGACGGCCACGGCCTTCGCCACCCAGACGCGCGTACGGCGGGGCTCGACGAGCAGCTGCACCGACATCGACCCCGACGCCCAGTCGGCGCCAGCGAACGTCGTGCCCACCAGGAGCACCACGACGCCGAGCAGCACCACCACCGCGAACCCGCTGTCGGTGCGCTCCTCCTCCAGGTCGAGCGGAGGGCGGGGGAGGTAGCCCTCGGCCCCCGTGCCCTCGTCGCCCGCGCAGAGGACGACGTTGTCGACGCTGCCGTCGGACTCCGCGTCCAGCCGCTGCTCCTCCTCCTCGGCCCAGGCGCGGCAGTCGGCGGTGTCCGTGACCAGCTGCTCCTCGGCGAAGCGGGCGTCGGCGTCGCTGTGCGCGCGGGTGTCCCACGCCGTGCTCGCCCAGATCAGGACGGGCACGACGACGGCGACGGCCAGCAGCACGAGCACCGCCCGGCGCAGGCGCAGACGGGTGAGCTCCACGCGGGCGAGCCCGGCGAGCCCGGTCACGACGGGTCTCCGTCCGGGCCGGTGGTCCCGGGCTCGTCGCCGGGCGTGCCGAGGGTGTGGTCCGAGGTGAGGTCGAGGAAGACCTGCTCGAGGTCGGCGCGCACGGGGGAGAGCTCCGAGAGCCACAGCCCGCGCTCGCCGAGCACCTGCGTGATCCGGGCCGGACCGGCACCGGCCGGGTCGACCGCGAGGGTGCCCGGCGGGGCACCGGGCTCGCGCCGTACGACGAGACCCGCCTCCCGCAGGGCGACGACCGCCGCCTCGGGGTCGGTCACGACCACCCGGTACGACGTGCCGCCGCCCAGGAGGTCGTCGACGCGACCCTGGGCGAGCAGCCGGCCGCGGCCGATGATGCTCGCCGAGGTGCAGACCTGCTGCACCTCGGCCAGGAGGTGCGAGCTCACGAGCACGGTCACGCCCCGCTCCCCGAGCCCGCGGACCATCTCGCGGATCTCGCGGATGCCGGCCGGGTCGAGACCGTTGGTCGGCTCGTCGAGGACGAGGAGCGCCGGGTCCTTCAACAGCGTCGCGGCGATCGCCAGTCGCTGCTTCATGCCGAGCGAGTAGCCGTGGTAGCGCTCGTCGGCGCGGTCGGCGAGGCCCACGGTGGTGAGCGCGGTGTCCACGCGATCGACCGGCACCCCGCCCGCGCGGGCGAGGAGCCCCAGGTTCTGCCGGGCCGTGAAGGTGGGGCTGAACTTGGGCGACTCCACGACGGCGCCGACGCGGCCGATCACGTGCGGCAGCTCGTCGGGCACCGGACGGCCGAAGAGCCGCATCTCGCCGCTGGTGGCGCGGGCCAGGCCGAGGAGCATGCGGATGGTCGTGGTCTTGCCGGAGCCGTTGGGGCCGAGGAAACCGTGCACGCCACCGGCCGGCACCGCGAGGTCGAGCCCGTCGACCGCCACGCGCACGCCGTGGCGCGTGCGGAACTCCTTGCGCAGTCCGCGCGTCTCGATCACGTGCTCGGTCATGGCGCCGCCCCCTGGTCTCCGGCGGTCATCCTGCCGGGGAGGGGTGACAACGGGCGCACGACACTCCGGCGTCGCGCCGGGGCGGCTCAGCCGGGGGTGACGAGCTCGATGCGGGGGAGCGACGGCGCGCTCGCCCGGGGCGGCTCGGGGCGGGCCTCGAAGTCGGGGGTGGCGTCGTACGGCGCCCAGGCCAGCAGGCGACGCAGGTGCGCCTCGACGACCGGCAGCACCTCGGTGATCGTGACGTCGCGACCCAGCTCGGCGCTGAGCGACGTGACACCCGCGTCGGTGATCCCGCACGGCGTGAACCGGGCGTACCAGTCGAGGTCGACGTCGCAGTTCAGCGAGAACCCGTGCATGGTCACGCCGCCAGCCACGCGGAGCCCGATGGCGGCGATCTTGCGCTCGGGGCCGCGGTCGTCGGCGCGCAGCCACACGCCGCTGCGACCGGGCACCCGGGCGGTCGCGACGCCCAGGTCGGCGCAGGCGCCGATGAGGGCCTCCTCCACGCGGCGGACGTAGTCGACGACCAGCACGTGGTCGGGCAGCCGGACGATGGGGTAGCCCACCAGCTGGCCCGGCCCGTGGAACGTGATCTTGCCGCCCCGGTCGACGTCGATGACGTCGGCGCCACCCGGGTCGGCGGGGCGCTCGTGGGCGTCGGTGCGCTTGCCGCAGGTGAAGACCGGCGGGTGCTGGAGCATGAGGATCGTGCCTGTCGGAGCGCCGCTGGGGTCGACCGGCGACGCCACGACCTCGGCGTGCACGGCGCGCTGCAGCTCCCACGCCTCGCGGTACTCGAGCCCCACCTCGCCGGGGCCGAGCCCCAGCGTCCTCACCGACAGACCGCTCTGTGCCATGGGGCCGAGCCTACTCGCGTCGTACGACGGGCCGGGCGCAGCCTGTGGAGGAGCGGAAGCAGCGATCGGCCGACCGCGGCAGGGTGGAGCCATGCCCGTCCCACCCGCCCGTCGCGCCGCACCCGGCGGGACCCACCGCGCCGCACGCCGTCGCCTCGCGCCCGTGGCGCTGGTCGTCGTCGCCCTGATGCTGGCGGTCGTGCCGGCCGTCGGGCTCGTCGCCGTGCTGGTAACCGGCGGGGGTGCGTCCGGCGGGGGTGCGTCCGGTGGGGGTGGCGACGCGAGCCCGGCGGCGGCGCAGGGCGGTCCCGCGGGTCGGTGGTGGGACGCCGGTCGTCCGACGGCCGGGGCGTCGGAGGTGGACGCCGCGGCCGTCGTGCGCGACTGGGACGAGGCGCGCGCGGTCGCGTACGCCGCCGGCGACGTGCCCGCGCTCCGGCTGCTCTACCCGGAGGCCTCGCCGCTGGCGGCGGAGGACGTCGCGCTGCTGGCGGCTTACGAGGACCGCGGGCTGCGGCTGCACGGGGTCGGGTTCGAGCTCGTGTCCGCCTCGACGGTCGAGCACGCGCCGGACCGGCTCGTGGTGGGCGTGACCGAGCGCCTGCGGCGGGCCGACGTACGACGGACCGACGGCGCCGCCACGGGGGTGCGGACGCCGTCGGCCCCGTCGACGCGGCGGGTGCTCACGTTCACCCGCGGCGACGACGCGACCTGGCGCCTGACCGAGGTCAGGTCGTCGGGGCCAGCGCCGTCGTGAGCACGTCGCGGATGTCGTGGTCGTGGAAGAGGTAGCCGGCCTGCTCGAGCGCCTCGGGACGGGTGCGGAGCGAACCGAGCACCTCGGGCGCCATCCGGCCGGCACCGAAGCGGATCAGCGGGGAGGGCACGCGCAGGAACGCGGGACGCCGGACGAGCTCGGCCAGCACCTTCGTGAACTCGGCGTTGGTCGGCACCTCGGGGCAGCAGAGGTTGAAGGCGCCCAAGGCGGTGTCGTGCTCCGCGAGGTGCGCCACGCCGCCCACCCAGTCGCGCAGCGAGATGACGGGGAAGTGCTGGCGCCCGTCGCCGAGCTTCGCGGCCCCGCCGAGGCGGAAGAGCGGCAGCAGCAGGTTGAGCGGCGCGCTGGCGCGGTCGAGCACCGGCGCCGTGCGCAGGAAGCAGACCCTGGCCCCCGCGTCGACGGCCGCCTGGGCGGCGTCCTGCCACTCGCGGGTCACGTCGGTGAGCAGGGCGTCGCCGCGGCTGTCGGCCGACTCCGTCAGCACGGGGTCGCCGGCGTCGCGGTGGTCGCCGTAGAAGGAGATGCCGTTGCCGGCGAGGAAGGCGGGGGAGCGCTCGGCATCCGCGATCGTGCGGGCCAGCAGGGCCGTCGTGGTGATCCGGCTGCGCCGGAGCTCGGTGGCCCACTTCTTCGAGTGCGGGTTGCCCATGGTGGGCGAGCCGGCGAGGTTGACGACCACGTCGGCGCTGCCGACCAGCGCGGCGTCGACCGTGCCGTCGTACGGCGCCCACACCGACGTGTCGGGCTCGTCGCTGGCCGAGCGGACGAGCCGCGTGACGCGGTGGTCGCGGGCGCGCAGCTCGCGGACGAGGGCCTGGCCCAGGAAACCGGACGAACCGGCGACGACGACGTGCATGCACTACCTCCTGAACGGACACGACGGCCCCGGTCCGGAAGAACCGGGCCGGGGCCGTCGTACGGATGGTCGGACGTGGTCGGTCAGACCTCGAACTGACCGCTCTCCAGACGCTTCTTCACGTCCTGGAGGAAGCGGCCGGCGCCGGCGCCGTCCACCAGACGGTGGTCGTACGTCAGCGCGACGTAGACCATGTGGCGCACCGCGATCGTCTCGCCCAGGTTGGGGTCGTCGATCACCACGGGACGCTTCACGACGGCACCCGGGCCGAGGATCGCGACCTGCGGCGAGTTGATGATCGGCGTGTCCCAGAGGGCGCCGACGCTGCCGAGGTTCGTGATCGTGAAGGTGCCGCCCGACAGCTCGTCGGGGCCGATCTTGTTGGTGCGCGTGCGGGCCGCGATGTCGGCGATCTTCTTCGCGAGACCGGAGATCGAGAGGTCACCGGCCTCCTTGATCACCGGGGTGATGAGGCCCTTCTCGGTGTCGACCGCGATCGAGAGGTTCTCGTGGTCGTAGTACGTCACCGTGTCGGCCTCGGCGTCGATCGAGGCGTTGAGGGCGGGGTGCTCCTTCAGCGCGTCGATCGCGGCCTTCGCGAAGAACGGCAGGTACGAGAGCTTGACGCCCTCGCGCGCCAGGAAGTCGGCCTTCACGCTGTCGCGCAGACGCGCGATGTTGGTGACGTCGATCTCCACGACCTGCGTGAGCTGGGCCGAGGTCTGGAGCGACCCGACCATGCGGCTCGCGATGATCTTGCGCAGCCGCGACAGCTTCTCGGTCTTGCCGCGCAGCGGCGACGGGGTGACCGGCGACGGCGACGACGACGGAGCGGAGGGCGCGGACGGAGCCGAGGCGGCGGGGGCGGACGGCGCGGGAGCGGCGGCAGCCTCCTTGGCCTTCGCGGCGGCGTCGAGCACGTCCTGCTTGCGGACGCGGCCACCGACACCGGTGCCCGTCACCGACGACAGGTCGACGTCGTGCTGCGCGGCGAGCTTGCGCACGAGCGGCGTGACGTAGGTGCCGGCGTCGGACCCGGCGCTCGAGCCGGACGACAGGGCGGGCTGCTCCGGGGCGGGCTCGTCGGCGCGCGCGGCCGGGGCCGGCTCCGCCTTCTTCTCCGGCTCCGGGGCGGGCTCGGGCTTCTTCTCGGGCTCCGGGGTGGGCTCCGGCTCGGGCTCGGGGGTGGGCTCCGGCTCCGGCTCGGGCTCCGGCTCGGCGGCCGCGGGAGCGGCGTCGGCGGAACCGATGATGGCGAGCTCGGCGCCGACCTCGACGGTCTCGTCCTCGGCGGCCTTGATCTCCAGGAGCGTGCCGGCGACCGGCGAGGGGATCTCGGTGTCGACCTTGTCGGTCGAGACCTCGAGGAGGGGCTCGTCGACGGCGACGTCGTCACCGACCTCCTTGAGCCAGCGGGTGACGGTGCCCTCGGTGACGGACTCGCCCAGCGCGGGGAGCGTCACGGCGGTGCCGGAGGACGACCCGCCGGAGGCGGCGGGCTTCGCGGCGGGGGCCTCGTCGGACTTCTCGGCCTCGGGGGTCTCGTCGCCGGCGGGCAGCTCGCCCTTCTCCTCGACGATCTCCTCCTCCTGCTCGGCCTTCTTCTCGGCCTCGGCGTCGTCCTTTGGCTGGGCCTCCGGCTCGGCGGTGTCGTCGGCGTCGCCGGCGGACTCGCCCTCGTCACCCACGACGGCCAGCACGGCGCCGACCTCGACCGTGTCGTCCTCCTCGGCGCGGATCTCGAGCAGGGTGCCCGCGACGGGCGAGGGGATCTCCGTGTCGACCTTGTCGGTCGAGACCTCGAGGAGCGGCTCGTCCACCGCGATCGAGTCGCCCACCTGCTTGAGCCAGCGGGTCACGGTGCCTTCGGTGACGGACTCGCCGAGGGCCGGCAGGTTTACTTCGGTCGCCATGTGCTTCCTATTCGTCTCAGCGGGGTGTGTGAGGTGTCGTGCGGCTCACCGGGCGACGGTCGGCGCCCGGGAGGGAAACTGGCAGCGTGGGGTCGAGCGGTGCTCCGCCGTACGGCGTGGGCAGGGCGTGGTCGTGACCGGCGGACGGTCCTCGGTCGAGGACCAGCACGTCGTAGTCCGTCACGCCTCGCCTCCAGGGCTCGAGTGGGTGCTGCTGCGGCGCCCATCCTTGCACTACCGGGTCACCGGTTCCCACCCGGACACGACCCATGTTCGCTACTCGACGGTAGTGCTCCCGTGAACACGGCAGAATGGTGACCATGGGTTTGTTCGACCGCTTCAGGTCCCGTCCGCGCACCAGTCGTCCCGGCAGCCACACCGAGCGCACCGGCTCCACCCGCGTGCGGGCCTCCGATAGCGACGACGCGCAGCACCTGCTCGAGTTCGTGCAGTCGCGCCGCGGCGTCGAGGGCTTCGTCGAGCCCCGCACGGCGGTCAGCGACGTCACCCTCCTGCTCGTCGCCCACGACGGCGAGTGGACGCGACGTCGCGTGCCGTCGGTCAAGTGGGCGCACGCGTTCGCCAACAAGCACCAGGTGCCGTCGTACGACGCCGCGGTCGTCGGCATCCCGCAGCGCATGCGCGACTTCAACCGGCGCAAGAAGGCGAGCGGCGAGCTCTGAGGCCCGGGTCCGGCGCGCTCAGCGCGCCGGGCTCGCGGCGTGCTCCGCGGCGAGGCGCTGGGCGTAGGCCACGAGGGTGGGCACGGCGGCACCGGTGCCGCCCGGGGTGAGGTGGCCCGTCGCGCCGCCCGCGTGGAACGCGGGTCCGGCCACGTCGAGGTGAGCCCAGGGCAGGCCGCCCGTGAACTCGCGCAGGAAGGCGCCGGCGAAGAGCCCGCCGCCCCACCGCACCCAGTCGTGCTGGGCGAGGTCGGCGACCTTGCTGCTGCGCACACGCTCGCGCATCTCGTCGGGCAGGGGCATCGGCCACATGGCCTCGCCGGCGCTCTCCGCCGCCTCGACGACGCCCGCCACGACGTCGTCGGTGCCCATCACGCCGCTGATGCGGTCGCCGAGGGCCACGACCATCGCTCCGGTGAGGGTGGCCACGTCGAGCACGACGTCGGGCGCGAGCTCGACCGCGCGGGCCAGGCCGTCGGCGAGCACGAGGCGGCCCTCCGCGTCGGTGTTGGAGATCTCGACG
The DNA here is from genome assembly GCF_000426525.1 of Nocardioides alkalitolerans DSM 16699. Lineage (GTDB taxonomy): Bacteria > Actinomycetota > Actinomycetes > Propionibacteriales > Nocardioidaceae > Nocardioides > Nocardioides alkalitolerans. Next base: position 118,865 of record NZ_AUFN01000014.1, on the reverse strand, counting down.
GTCGTGCCGCCGTAGATGCTCAGCACGTCCCCGGGCCGGGTCGCGCTGCCCGACACCATGTTCTCGGCCATCGGGGCGAAGGTGCTGACCGTGACGGGCAGCCCGAGCTCGGCGATCGCGAGGGTCGCCTGCACGACGGCGGCGGCGCCGGCCATGTCGCACTTCATCGTCGTCATCGACCCGCCGGGCTTGATGGAGAGACCGCCCGAGTCGAAGGTGATGCCCTTGCCGACGAGCGCGAGGTGCGCGACCGGGTCGGCCGGGGTGTAGGTCAGCTCGACGAGGCGCGGCGGGGCGCTCGACCCGGCACCGACGCCGAGGATGCCGCCGCAGCCCAGCTCGGCCAGGGAGACCTCGTCGTGCACGGTGATCTCGATCTTCGGGGCGCCGCGACCCTTGGTGGCGGCCTGGTGGGCGGCGCTGACGGCGTCGGCGAAGGCCGGCGGCGTGAGGTCGGCGGGCGGCGTGTTGACCCAGTCGCGGGTGGCGGCGACGGCGCGGGCCACGACCTGGGCCACCTCCGCCTCCGCCTGGACGTCGGCGCGGCGCGCGGCCGGGGTGAGCACGACCGCGTCGGGCGCGGTGGTGTCGTCGGTCAGGCTCTCCTTGCGGTACGCCGTGAAGCGGTAGCCGCCGAGCTCGAAGCCCTCGATGACGGCCCGCACCAGCGCGGGGGAGTCGGCGGGCAGGGCGAGCGCGACCGACGCCGCGTTCGTGACGGCTCGGGCCGCGGTGCCCGCGCCGCGTCGTACGACGACGGGGTCGCTCGACCCGGCCTCGTCACCGAGACCGACCAGCACCAGCAGGGAGGTCGTCAGCTCGTCGCCGACGGGCACCAGGTGGGACTCGCCCTCCTTGCCGGTCACGCCCAGCGCGGTGAGCAGCGGGCGGAGGCGGCGGCCGTAGGCGTCGGCGACGGACTCCGCGCCGGGCGCGAGGGCCGGCCCGTCCTTCGTCGTCACGACGCCGACGACGACGGCGTCGGCGCGGGTCTTGGCGGGGCTGGCCTTGCTGAGCGTGTACGACGTCACCCGGGCGATGCTAGTCGCCGCTGGCATAGTGCTGGCCATGGCGACCCAGGACTCCCCGGAGCTGCTCACGTCCCCCCTGCACCAGCGCCACGTCGCGCTCGGCGCCAAGCTCGCGGAGTTCGGCGGCTGGTCGATGCCGCTGGAGTACGCCACCGGCGTGGTCAAGGAGCACACGGCTGTGCGCCAGGCCGCCGGCCTGTTCGACGTCAGCCACCTCGGCAAGGCGAGCGTGCGCGGCCCGGGCGCGGCGGCGTACGTCGACGCCACCCTCACCGCCGACCTCTCCCGCATCGCGCCCGGCCAGGCGCAGTACACGCTCTGCTGCGACGAGGACGGCGGCGTCGTCGACGACCTCATCGCCTATCTGCGCGCCGACGACGACGTCCTGCTCGTGCCGAACGCCGCGAACACCGCCGAGGTCGTACGGCGCCTCGCGGCCGCCGCACCGGAGGGCGTCGTGGTGCGCGACGAGCACCGCGACCACGTGGTGCTCGCCGTGCAGGGACCCGCGGCCGACGCGGTGCTCGACGGTGCCGGGCTGCCCACCGGTCACGACTACATGTCGTTCGTCGACACGGACGTCGACGGCACCTCGGTCGTCGTCTGCCGCACCGGCTACACCGGGGAGCGGGGCTACGAGCTCGTCGCGCCGGTGAGCGTGGCGGAGGCGCTGTGGGACCGCCTCGTCGCCGCCGGCGAGCCGCACGGGCTGGTGCCCGCCGGTCTCGGCGCCCGCGACACCCTGCGCACCGAGATGGGCTACCCCCTCCACGGCCAGGACATCTCCCGCGACATCACGCCCGTGCAGGCACGGCTCGGCTGGGCCGTCGGCTGGAGGAAGCCGGCGTTCTGGGGCCGCGACGCGCTCACCGCCGAGAAGGCGGCCGGTCCGGCCCGCGTGCTCCGGGGCCTCCGCGCCGTACGGCGGGGCATCCCCCGTGCAGGCATGACCGTCACCGATGCGGACGGGGGTGCGGCCGGGGTCGTGACGTCCGGGACCTTCAGCCCCACCCTCAAGGCCGGCGTGGCGCTGGCCCTGCTCGACGCACGCGTGGCCGAGGGCGACGAGGTCGCCGTCGACGTGCGCGGCCGCGCCGAGCCCTTCACGGTGGTGCGCCCGCCGTTCGTGGAGCCGTCGGTGCGCTGAGCACCGCCGCCGGGAGGCTCGCGTCAGGCGCTCGCGAACGCCCCGAAGTCGACGTCGGCGGCGGCCACCGTGCCCGCCGTGCGACCCGGCGCCGTGTGGTAGGTCCAGTACAGGTTCGTGTGGGCGATCACGAGGTCGGGCGTGGGCGCGCCGTACGCCGACTGGTCCTCCGTCGTGTGGGCGTCGCTGACCAGCGTCGCGTCGTAGCCGCGCACGATCGCGCCGTGCAGCGTCGACCGGACGCACTCGTCGGTCTGGGCGCCCGTGACGACGAGGTGGCCGACGCCGCGCTCGGCGAGCGTCTGCTCGAGGTCGGTCTCCTCGAACGAGTCCGCGTACCGCTTGTGGACGACCGGCTCGGTGCCGGCGCGCGTCAGCTCGGGCACGATCTGCCACTCGTCGCTGCCCTCGACGAGGTGTTCCGAGCTGTGCTGGACCCAGACGACGTCGACACCCGCCTCACGGGCACGGTCGACGAGTCCGGCGATGGCGCCGACGACGGCGTCACGGTCGTGTCCGCCGGCGACGACGGCGTTCTGCACGTCGATGACGACCAGAGCGGTCCTGGGACGGTCGGTGAGCGTGGTCATGAGCGCCACCCTAGGACGGTCCGCCGACAACGGCGAGGGCCTCAGAGCACCAGCGCGGTGACGACCAGCGTCGCGGTCGCGGCGACCTCGACGCACGCGCCGTACACGTCGCCCGTCACCCCGCCGAACCGGTCGACGCAGCGCCGCACCAGCCCCAGCGCGAGCACCTGACCCGCGACGACGCCGACGACCAGGGCGACGACCAGCCGGGCGGGCTCCCACCAGGGGTCGCCGACCGTCAGCACCACGGCGACGAGGCCGGCGCCGACCACCGCGGCGACCGCCAGCGACAGCAGCGCCCGGGCGAGCGGCACGCTCCCCGCGACCACGACGCCGAGCCCGTCCGTGCGGGCCGCGGGGAAGGAGGGCGTGCACAGCCAGACGAGCGTCGCGCGGCTGCCGAGCAGCGCCAGCGCGAGCGCCGTGGCGCCCAGGACCGGGCCGAGGGCCAGCAGGTGCGCGAGCGCCGCGACCTGCAGCAGCAGCACGAGCAGCAGGGTCACGACGCCGAAGGGCCCGATGTCGGAGCGCCGCATGATCTCCTGCGCGGCCTCGCCCCGGCGGGCGGAGCCGAGGCCGTCGGCGGTGTCGGCGAGCCCGTCGAGGTGGATCGCCCGGGTCAGCAGCGCGATCGCGCCGACCGCGAGCGCGGCGACGAGGAGCGGGGGCCGGTCGAGCTCGCCCAGCACGCCGGCCGGCACGGCCACCACGAGCGCGAGGAGTGCGCCGACCAGCGGGGCGAGCGCCATCGCGACGCCGCCCACCGCGCGGTCGACGACCCGCGGCGCCGGGACTCGGACGGCGCTCAGGGTGCCGCAGGCGAGCCAGAGGCCGTCGCGCAGCCGTCCGTCACCGCTCACAGCGCCACGACCCGTCCGGCGACGCACCAGCGCACGTCCTCGGTCTCGGCGGCGACGGCGGCGTTGACCCGGCCCATTGCGTCACGGAACATCCGGCCCGAGGCGGTCGCGGGCACCACGCCCTGCCCGACCTCGTTGCTCACCGCGACCACGCGCCGCGTCGTACGACGCCACGCGGCCACCAGGGCGGCGACGTCCGCGTCCACGCCGCGCCAGGCGTCGGCGTGGCCCGGCGCCTCCGTGTCCCAGCCCTCGTGGCGGTCGATGACACCGGTGAGCCAGAGCGTGAGGCAGTCGACGAGCAGGGCGGGGGCGTCGGGGGCGTCGTCCTCGAGCAGGGGCACGAGGTCGAGGGTCTCGTCGGTGGTCCAGTGGGCGGGGCGCCGGTCGACGTGCGCCGCCACGCGCTCGCGCCACTCCGCGTCGCCGTCGCGCCGTCCGGAGGTCGCGACGTACGTGACGGCCGGGGCGGCGGCGAGGATCCGCTCGGCCTCCGCGGACTTGCCCGACCGGGCGCCGCCGAGCACGAGCGTGCGGGTGGGGCCGCGCGGGCCCGGGGGGCGGTCGGCGTCCGGGGGGGCGAGCAGCGTGCCGTCGTCGACGACCCGGGCGCCCCAGGCCGCGAGGCGGCGGGCCAGCTCGGGCGTCGGCGGGTTGTGGTGGGAGAGGTGCACGGCGACGACGTCGGTCGCGTCGAGCACGGCGCCGACGGCGCGCAGGCGGCGGACCTGCTCCGCGAACCCCTCCAGCGCCAGGTGGCCGTCGCCCGCGAGGTCCCCGCGGTCGCCGAAGGTCTCCTCGAGCAGCACGACGTCGTACGCCGCGCCCTCCGCCGCGGCGACGGTCGCCGTCGGCAGGGGCCCGGTGTCGGTGGCGTGCAGGACCCGGAGCCCGGTGGGGGAGGTGACGTCGTACAGCACCGCGTCGGGGACGCCGGGGGCCCCGAGCCCCGTGGTGTGGCTGGACGCCAGGACCCGGACGTCGTACCCGTCGATCTGCAGGCGGTCGCCGGGGCCGACGGCGTGCCAGGTGACCGCCGCGTCCGGGGCGAGCCACGCGCGGGCGGCCTCGATCGCGTCCGGCGGCCCGACGACCTCGAGCGGCGCCGTCGTGATCCACGACCGGTGGAGCAGCGCGGCGGGGCTGAGGTGGTCGGAGTGCTGGTGGGTGAGCAGGACGACGCGCAGGTCGGCGAGGTCGACGCCGGCGCGGACGGCCGCCTCGGGGGTGGTCGGGCCGCAGTCGAGCAGGAGACGGCCGTCCAGCAGGGCGGCGGTCTGGGACCGGACGCGTCCCGCGGCGCGCTCGGCGCCGCAGGACGCGCACCGGCAGAAGGCCTGGGGCCACCCGTCGGCGGCGCCGGTGCCGAGGACGCGGAGGCTCACGCGGGCATTGTGCATGTTCTAGGGTCGGCGACGTGACCCTGCCCGAGCAGCCGCCCACGTTCCGCACCTCCACCTCCGAGGAGCAGCCCTGGTGGTGGCGCCTCCAGACCACCGCCGGCGACGAGGTGACGGTGACCGGTGAGCTGGCCGACCAGCGGTTCCCGAGCCAGGCCGACGCGGAGTCGTGGGTGGGGGAGTACTTCGGCGAGCTCGTCGAGGCCGGGGTCGACGCGGTCGTGCTCTTCGAGGACGACCGGCAGGTCTACCGCTCCCCGATGTCGCTGCACGCCTGACGCGTCCGGTCCGTGCCTGCGCCCGTCCCCGTGCTGCCGCCGCCCGTCGAGGCGGTCGTCGCGCGCTGGCTCGCGCTCGTCGACGCGGCACGCCCGGGCCTGGTGACGGGGCTGCACCTGCGGGGCGGTCTCTGCTTCGGCGAGTGGGTGGCGGGGCAGAGCGACGTCGACTTCGTCGCCGTGCTCGCTCGACGCCCCGACCCCGGTGACGTCGAGGCGCTCGTGCGCGCCCACGCCGCGCTGCGGGAGGCGTGCCCGAGCCCGTCGTTCGACGGGATGCACGTGCTGGCCGCCGATCTCGCCGGCGACCCCGACGACTGCCCCGACGTGCTCTGCGTGCTCGGCGGTCACGTGGAGGTCGAGGGGCGGGAGGACCTCAACCCCGTCGCGTGGACCGAGCTCGCGACCCGGGGCGTGACCGTCCGCGGCACGCCCGCCGCCGAGCTGGGCGTCTGGACCGACGACGCCCGGCTGCGCGCGTTCACGCGCGAGAACCTCGACTCCTACTGGCGGGCGACGGCCGAGGGCCTCGCCGCCGCCGTCACCTCGTCGACCCCGGCGGAGGCGGGCCGGGAGGACGTCTGCCGCTGGTGCGTGCTCGGTGTCGCCCGCCTCGACCACCTGCTCGTGACGGGCGCGCTGACCACGAAGTCCGGCGCGGGACGGTGGGCGCTCGGCCACCACCCCGCCCGGTTCGGTCGCGTGGTCGCCGAGGCGCTGCGCCTGCGTGACGGGGGAGAGCCTCGGTACCCGGCGACCCCGGAGGGCGTCCTCGAGCGGGGCCGCGACGTCGCCGCGTTCACGGCGTACGTCGTGGCGGCCGGCACGGCCTGAGCGACCGCGATCCGGACGGGGCCGCCGTCCGGGACGTCAAAGTCCATCTCGCCGGTAGGGTTTCGTCATGGCCCTGCACGCCGTCGAGACACGGCGCCCCCCGGACTTCTTCCTGCTCGGCGTGCCCAAGGCGGGCACGACCGCGCTCCACGCGGCGATCGCCCAGCACCCGGGGCTCTACCTCAGCCCGGTGAAGGAGCCGAAGTACTACCTCTGCGGTGACGCCCCGCCGCCGGCGTACCGCGGCCCCGGCGACGCGCACAGCCAGCAGGAGTGGGTGTGGCGACGCGACGACTACCTCGGCCTCTTCGACGCCGCGCCCGAGGGCGTGCTGCGTGGCGAGAGCACGCCGTTCTACCTCTACCACCGTGACGCCCGCCGCCGGATCGCCGCCGACGCACCCGCCGCCAGGCTGATCGTGGTGCTGCGCGACCCCGTCGACCGGGCGTACTCCAACTGGATGCACCTCTGGATGGACGGCCTCGAGCCCGTGCCCGACCTCGTCGAGGCCGTGCGCCGCGAGCCCGAGCGCATCGCCGCGGGCTGGGCGCCGTTCTGGCACTACGCGGGCCTCGGCCGGTACGGCGAGCAGCTCGCCGACCTCTACACGCTCTTCGACCGCGAGCAGGTGCTCGTGCTGCGCTACCGCGAGCTCGTCGACGCGCCGGGCGCCACCCTCACGAAGGTCTTCGCGTTCCTCGGCGTGCCGGACCGGGCCGTCGCGGAGATCCCGTCCGACAACACGCGCGGCTTCGTCGAGGACGGGCTCCGCACCCGGGTGCTCGGTCGCGTCATCCGGGCCGGGGCGTACGCCGGGCAGTTCGCCGCCCCGCAGCACTGGCGCGCGCTCAGCGCCCCGCTCGTCTCCCAGCTGCACCGCGGCGGCGCTCCGTCGCGACCGCGGCTCACGCCCGAGCAGCGGGCGACCCTCATCGAGCCGCACCGTGAGGACATCGCGCTGCTCGAGGAGGTCACCGGGGCGTCGTACGACGACTGGCTGACCTACCGGGACGGTGGCACGTTCGCCAGCCGGCGGACCGGGGCCTGAACCCGGTCCTGCTCCTCAGGGAGCCGGCTGGAGCACGGTCACGAGGTCGTGCGCACCGTCGGGCCGCGCCCGCTCGGCGTAGAAGCGCACCGAGCCGTCGGGCAGGCGCGCCGTCGTGACGTAGCGCAGCGCGCCGTCGGAGTGCGGCGAGCGCTGCACGGGGGCGTCCGCGTCGGCGGCGAGCGGCGAGGCCGGGCCGGCGGCGGGGTCGGTCGCCCGGGCCACGCCGGTGGTTTCGTGCCAGTTGTCCTCGGCGCGCGGGCGGCCGTCGTACAGGACGACGAGCGGGGCGAGCGACAGCACGGCGGAGACGCGGGCGCCGCGGGCGTCCCACTCCCCGGGCCGGGGGGCGAGCACGGTGCCCTGGCGGTGCCAGACGAGGCCGTCGTCGCTGGTGGCGTAGGCCGTCGTCATGCGGTCCTCGTGGCCGGGCTCGTCGAGGGGGTGCTCGCAGATCCAGAGGTGCCAGCGGCCCTCGTCGTCGACGACGACCACCGGGTCCTTCACCGCCACCCCACGGGGTCCGGCGTCGCCGGCCAGCGCGACGGTGCGGCGCCCGGTCGGCAGGCCCTCGAGGGTGTTGGCGTCGAGCGCCTCCACCCACCAGTGCTTCGAGCCCGGGGTGGCGCAGGAGAGGTAGAGACGCCAGCCGCCGTCCGGTCGCCGCACGACCACGGGGCGCTCGAACGACTCGGCGACGAAGTCGTCGCGATGCACCTCGCAGACCTGCTCGAAGTGCACGCCGTCGGTCGCGCGCGCCACCACGGTCGTGACCCCGCGGCCCTCGGTGAGCGGTCGGCGGACCCGGTAGGTCAGCAGCACCGCTCCGTCGGCGTACGTCGCGCTCGCCGCGCCGGCCCAGTTGCCGGGGCCGGCGTCGGGGGCGGGCACGACGACCCGGGCGTCGGGTCCGGTCAGGTCGGGGAGGTGGAGGGAGGCGACGGACACAAGCGCCAAGGCTACCGACGCGCCCGGAGGCGCGGGGGTAGTCTCAGGCGGGTGCAGGCCTACCTCGACCTCGTCCGCCGGATCCTCGACGAGGGGGTCGAGAAGTCCGACCGCACGGGCACCGGGACGCGCAGCGTCTTCGGCCACCAGATGCGGTTCGACCTGAGCGAGGGCTTCCCCCTCGTCACCACGAAGAAGGTGCACACGCGCTCGGTCTTCGCCGAGCTGCTCTGGTTCCTGCGCGGCGACACCAACGTGCGCTGGCTCCAGGAGCGTGGCGTGAGCATCTGGGACGAGTGGGCCGACGAGAACGGCGACCTCGGGCCCGTGTACGGCGCGCAGTGGCGCTCCTGGCCGACGCCCGACGGCGGCACCATCGACCAGATCACCAAGATCATCGACCAGCTGCGCAGCGACCCCGACTCGCGTCGGCACGTCGTGAGCGCGTGGAACGTGGCCGAGGTCGACCAGATGGCGCTCATGCCCTGCCACACGCTCTTCCAGTTCTACGTCGCCCCCGGGGTCGACGGCGGGCCCGGCCGGCTCTCCTGCCAGCTCTACCAGCGCAGCGCCGACGTGTTCCTCGGCGTGCCGTTCAACATCGCGTCGTACGCCCTGCTGACCCACATGGTGGCGCAGGTCGTCGGGTTCGAGCCGGGCGACTTCGTGCACACGCTGGGTGACGCCCACCTCTACCTCAACCACCTGGACCAGGCGCGCCTGCAGCTCACGCGCGAGCCGCGCCCCCTGCCGACGCTGTGGCTCGACCCGGCCGTGACGGCCATCGACGCGTTCGACCTCGAGCACGTCGAGATCAAGGGCTACGACCCGCACCCGGGCATCAAGGCGCCGATCGCCGTATGACCACGCCCGGCGGCAAGCAGGTCGTCTGCGTCTCGGCGGTGGCGCGCAACGGCGTCATCGGCGACGGGCCGCGGATCCCGTGGCGGGTGCCGGGGGAGCAGGCCGAGTTCAAGCGCCGCACCCTCGGCCACACGCTGCTGATGGGGCGCGCGACCTACGAGTCGATCGGCCGGCCGCTGCCGGGCCGCACCACGGTCGTGCTCACCCGGGACCCGTCGTGGGCGGCCGACGGTGTGCTGCTGGCCGCCGACCTCGTCTCGGCGCTCGCCGTCGCGGACGGCCTCGACGGCGACCTGATGGTCGTCGGGGGCGCGCAGGTCTACCTGGCGGCGCTCGAGCAGCCGGGGCTCGTCGACGCCCAGGTGCTCACCGAGATCCCCGAGGAGCCCGACGGCGACGTGCGCTACCCGGCGTTCGACGAGGCCGACTGGCCCGTCGTCGAGCGCACCGAGCACGAGGGGTTCGCGGTCGTCGTACGGCGCCGCGCGCCGCGGTAGGGCTCCGGGTCGAGCCTCACCCGCACTGCAGCACCACCCACACCTGGTCCCACGCGCCGGCGCGCAGGTCGTCCTCGCGGATCCAGAAGTAGAGCCGCCCGGCGTCGCCCCACACCATGCCCGTGGCCTCCGGCGTGCTGTCGACCTGGGCCAGCAGCCGCCACCGGTCGGCGCCGGGCAGCGCCGCAAGGCGGGCGGGGTCGTCGCCGGGCACGAGCCCGCCCGTGGAGATGCCGCTGCTGACGAGCTGGCTCTCCTCCTGCATGTCGCCCTGGAGGGCGTCCGGGTGGCCCAGCAGGCGGTGGGTCGCACCCCGAGGGGCGCCGAGCACCCGCTCGTAGCGCTCCCACACCACCTCGTCGTCGAGGCCGATCCCGGCGGCCGCGGCCTCCTGCGACTCCAGCGGCGGGAACGACGCGACGGTCTGCGCCACGAGCGCCAGCGGCCGGTACCGCACGTCCGGGTCGAGGTCGTCCGGGAAGTCGCGGGCGACGAGCTCCTCGCCCGCCGCGCTGTGCAGCACCGCCCACGAGCCCCGGTCGTGCGGCTCGAAGCCCCACGGCTGCTCCACGGCGTCGTAGAAGAACGAGAGCAGCCCCGAGGTGGGCAGGCCGCTGTCGGCGAGCTCGGCGGGCAGGCTGGCCAGGTCGACCTGGAGCACGAAGCTCAGGGGGGCGTCGTACCCGTCGGGCCAGGCGGTCGCCGTCGGGAGGTCGGGGCGACCACCCAGCCGGGTCGTGCCGACCGCCGTGCCGTCCCCGTCGGGCGCCGGCACCAGCCGCGCCCCCGTGCGCACCTGCGGCAGCAGCGCGTCGACGTACGACGACAGGCCCTCGACCTCGAGCCGGGCGCGGTACGCCTCGGCGTCCGCCGGCGGCAGCGGCCGGTCGGCGCCGTCCGGGCCGGGGAGGAGCGGGTCGGGGCGCTGCTCGGAGGTCATGCGGCGATTGTGCCGGGCGCACGCCGAGGCGCTGTCACCGACGTCGTCCGGGGACTACGGTCGTCGACATGCCCCAGCTCCTGGCCCCGACGGCCGACCTCCACCCGGCCTGGCTCGCGGCGCACGACGAGTGGGGCCCCGGCCTCCACGAGGACAGCTTCGGGATCGGACCCGACGACGACGTCCGCACGACGGAGGGGTTCGCGACGTGGGTCCGCTCGCTCCGGGAGGCCGGGACCGACCGGGGCGACGGCGCGGTCGCCTCCTGGTGGATCGTCGAGGACGGCGAGGTGCTCGGCGGGATCGCCCTGCGTCACGGCATCACGCCCGAGCGCACCCGGGCCGTCGGCAACCTGGGGTACGGCGTCCGCCCCACCGCCCGTGGCCGCGGCGTCGCGACGTGGGCGGTCGGCGAGGTGCTGGGCCGCGCGTCGTCGTACGGGCTGGAGGAGGTCGCCGTGGTCTGCCTCGTGGCGAACCGTGCGTCGGCCCGCGTCGTCGAGGCGGTGGGTGGTGTGCTCTCCGAGGTGTGGGACACCCCCGACGGTGCGGTCCGCCGCTACCGGGTGCAGGCCCCGCCGCTGTCCTGACCTGGCAGGCTGGCGGCATGGACCTGCGCATCTTCACCGAACCCCAGATGGGCGCGACGTACGACGAGCTGCTCGCCGTCGCGAAGGAGACCGAGCGCCTCGGCTTCTCGGCCTTCTTCCGCTCCGACCACTACCTGACGATGGGCGGCGACGGGCTGCCCGGCCCGACCGACGCGTGGACCACGCTCGCCGGTCTCGCCCGGGACACCGAGACCATCCGTCTCGGCACGCTCATGACGTCGGCGACCTTCCGCCACCCCGGCGTGCTCGCCATCCAGGTGGCGCAGGTCGACCAGATGAGCGGCGGCCGCGTCGAGCTGGGCCTCGGTGCCGGCTGGTTCGAGGCCGAGCACACGGCCTACGGGCTGCCGTTCCCGAGCACGGGGGAGCGCTTCGCGCGGTACGCCGAGCAGCTCGCCGTCGTCACCGGGCTCTGGGCCACCCCGGTCGGCGAGACGTTCTCGTACGACGGGGAGCACTACACGCTCACCGACTCGCCCGCGCTCCCGAAGCCGACCCAGGCGAAGCCGCCGGTCCTCATCGGCGGAGTCGGCAAGAAGAAGACGCCGGCGCTCGCCGCGGCGTACGCCGACGAGTTCAACCTGCCGTTCGTCGACGCCGCGACCACGAGGGCGCAGTTCGCCCGCGTCGCCGCGGCCTGCGAGGCCATCGACCGCGACCCCGCCACCATGACGTGGTCGAACGCGCTCGTGCTCTGCGTGGGCGAGACCGAGGCCGAGATCGACCGCCGCGCCGCCGCCATCGGCCGCGACACGGCCGAGCTGCGGGAGAACGGTCTCGCCGGCACCCCGGCCGAGGTCGTCGAGAAGCTGGCGGCGTTCGCCGAGATCGGCGCCCAGCGCGCCTACCTCCAGGTGCTCGACCTCGCGGACCTCGACCACCTCGCGCTCGTGGCCGAGCAGGTCGCGCCCCACGTTTGCGGTCTCTGAGGATCCCTCAGGGGGCCGGTGCCACCGGTCTCACGGCGCCGGGTGCGCGGGCCTGCCGTCCGCGTACCCGGCCCCGGGGTAGACCTCGTCGGTGCCGAGGTGGGCCCGGTGGCCGTCGTACTGCCCGACCTTGACCAGCGTGTCCCCGTCGCGGAACACCAGCTGGAGGCCGTGCTCGGGCTCCCAGTCGCAGCCCGACTCGACGTCGACGTACCAGGCCTCCCCGTCCCGGCCGACGAGGAACTCGTCGCCGACCCGCACCTGCGACCAGACCTGGTCCGGGCCGGTCAGCTCGACCGGGAGGCCGTTCATCTCGACGGTGTCGCGGTAGTAGGCCCAGAGGAACGGGGTCAGGACGTCGCGGACGTCCGCGGGCAGGCCGAGGAACCGCCGCATGACCGCGCCCGCCGCCTCGAGGTCGGTGAACGTGTCGTCGAGCACGAACCGCCCCGACACGCCGAGGCCCGGTACGGCGTGGGTCTCGTCGCCGACGAGCCATCCGGTGCCGTGGCCGTCGAGGTGGAAGGAGCCGAGTCCCGCGATCTGCGTCATGGCTCCGATGCTCCCGCGGGCCGGACGAGGCGAAACGTCGGCTGCCGCCGGCGCAGCGAGCCGCCGCCGGCCCGGGCCCCGCCGCGCGCTAGCCTTGCCCTCGTGACGACCGCCTCCGCCGACGCCCCCTTCGGGCGTGTCCTGACCGCGATGGCCACGGCGTTCGACGCCGACGGTGCCGTCGACCTCGAGGGCACGCAGGCCATCGCCCGCCACCTGGTGGCGAACGGCCACGACGGTCTCGTCGTGTCCGGCACCACGGGCGAGTCGCCGACCACGACGACCGACGAGGACGGCGAGACCCTCGCCGCCGTGCGCGACGCCGTCGGCCCCGACATCACCCTCGTCGCCGGCATCGGCACCAACGACACGCGCACCTCGATCATCCTCGCGAAGCAGGCGAGGAGGAACGGCGCCGACGGCGGTCTGCTGGTCACGCCGTACTACAACAAGCCCGGCCAGGCCGGCATCACGCACCACTTCCGCCAGGTCGTCGAGGCCGCCGAGATGCCGATCATGCTGTACGACGTGCCCAGCCGCACCGGCTCGCAGATCGCGCTGGCCACCTACGAGGAGGTGGCCCGCTGGGACGCCGTCGTGGCCGTGAAGGACGCGGTCGGCGACTTCCCGCGCGGCGTGCGGATCCGGGAGACCGGGCTCGCGCTCTACTCCGGTGACGACGCCCTCAACCTCGGCTGGCTCGCCCACGGCGCCGCCGGGTTCGTCTCGGTGGCGGGCCACGTCTGCGGCACCGAGCTGCGCGCGATGCTCGACGCCCACCTCGGCGGCGACAGCGCCGGGGCCCTGAAGATCTTCACGCGGCTGCTCCCCGCGATCGACGCCGTGATGGGCGTCCCCAACTACGGAGCGACCACCGCCAAGGCAGCGCTGCAGCTGCTGGGCGTGATCGACAACCGGTTCGTGCGCAGCCCGCTCGTCCAACTCGACGACGACGAGGTCGCCGCGCTGCGCGCCGGCCTGGAGCAGTCGGGGCTCATCCACTGATCAGTCACCAGGAGTCCGCTTGTCCCACCCCCACCCCGAGCTGAGCGCCCCGCCGGCCCTCCCGGAGGGCGGCCTCCGGGTCATCCCGCTGGGCGGTCTCGGCGAGGTCGGTCGCAACATGACCGTCTTCGAGTACGACGGGCGACTGCTCGTCGTCGACTGCGGTGTCCTCTTCCCGGAGGACCACCACCCCGGCGTCGACCTGATCCTGCCGGACTTCTCGGCCATCCGGGACCGGCTCGACGCCGTCGAGGCGCTGGTGCTCACCCACGGCCACGAGGACCACATCGGCGCCACGCCGTACCTGCTCCGCGAGCGCGGCGACATCCCGCTCGTCGGCTCCGAGCTCACGCTGGCCCTCCTCGGCTCCAAGCTGCGGGAGCACCGTCTGCGGGAGACCGTGCACCACGTCGTCAAGGCCGGCGACACGATCTCGTTCGGCCCCTTCGAGCTCGAGTTCGTCGCCGTGAACCACTCGATCCCCGACGCCCTCGCGGTCGCCATCCGCACGCTCGCCGGCGTGGTGCTGCACACGGGCGACTTCAAGATGGACCAGCTGCCGCTCGACGGCCGCATCACGGACCTCGTCGCGTTCGCCCGGCTCGGCGAGGAGGGGGTGGACCTCTTCATGACCGACTCCACCAACGCCGAGGTGCCGGGCTTCACCACCCACGAGAAGGACATCAGCCCGGTGCTCGACCGGGTGTTCCACGCCAGCGAGCAGCGCATCATCGTGGCCTGCTTCGCCTCCCACGTGCACCGCGTGCAGCAGGTGCTCGACACCGCGGTGAAGCACGGCCGCAAGGTCGCGTGGGTCGGACGCTCGATGGTGCGCAACATGGGCATCGCCCGCGACCTCGGCTACCTCACCGTGCCGCCCGGGCTCATCGTCGACGCCAAGGAGCTCGGCGACCTCCCGGCCCACAAGCAGGTGCTGATCTCGACCGGGTCGCAGGGCGAGCCGCTGTCGGCGCTCAGCCGCATCGCGCAGCGCAACCACCACTTCGTGCGGCTCGAGGAGAACGACACGGTCGTGCTCGCCAGCTCGCTCATCCCGGGCAACGAGAACGCCGTCTACCGCGTCATCAACGGGCTCTCGCGCCTCGGGGCGAACGTCGTGCACAAGGGCAACGCGCTCGTGCACGTCTCGGGCCACGCGAGCGCGGGCGAGCTCCTCTACTGCTACAACATCGTGAAGCCGAAGAACGTGCTGCCGATCCACGGCGAGGTCCGGCACCTGCGCGCCAACGGCGACCTCGCCCGGGCCACGGGCGTCCCCGCCGACCGGGTGCTGCTCGCCGAGGACGGGGTCGTCGTCGACCTGGTCGACGGCAGGGCGTCGATCACGGGCAAGGTCGAGTGCGGCTACGTCTTCGTCGACGGCTCCAACGTCGGCGGCATCACGGAGTCGTCGCTGAAGGACCGCCGGATCCTCGGCGAGGAGGGCTTCATCTCGGTGATCGTCGTGGTCGACACGGTCACCGGCAAGGTGGTCTCCGGACCCGAGATCCACGCCCGCGGCTTCGCCGAGGACGACGCGACGTTCGACCAGATCCGGGGCCCGATCCTCGAGGCGCTGGAGCGGGCGATCGCCGAGGGCACGACCGACACCCACCAGCTGCAGCAGACGATCCGCCGCACGATCGGTCGTTGGGTCGGCAACAAGCACCGTCGCCGGCCGATGATCATCCCGGTGGTGGTGGAGGCCTGATCGGGCCCCCACCACCGCGTCGTACGGGTCAGGCCCTCAGCTCGACGGTCGAGCCGTGCGGCAGGGCCTCGACCGTGCACAGCCGCGCGAGCGCCGGGTGCTCGTCGAGCAGCTTGGCGCCGTTGGCGAGCGCACGGAGCGCCGCCGTCTCGGCCCGGGCCGCCTCGAGCCGTGCCTGGCCCCGGAGCCGGGCGACCAGCTGCTCGGCGTACGCCGCCCGCACGTCGGGCGGTAGCACGACGTCCTTGAGGTGCATCTCGTGCACGACGACCCCCACGTCGGCCGCGGCCGGCGTCACGAGTGCCGTCATGCGGGCGCCGAGCGCGGCCCGGTCGGCGGCGGCGAGGTCGTCGACCGACACCTCCGCGAGCACGGAGCGCAGCGCGAGCTGCGTGGCGAGGTAGACGACGGCGTCCGGGTCGTCGGCGCGCTCGACGTACACGAGCGGGTCGCCGACGCCCCAGCGCACGGCGACCGTGGCCCGCACCGGCACGCCGTCGGAGGTCGTGACCTCCTGGGCGGCCGTCGTGGCGAGCTGCTCGCGCGTGCCGACGCTGCGGTACGTCGCCCGCCGCGCGCGGCGGTGCCGCCCGGGCTCCAGCACGCGCTGGAAGCGGCCGTCGACGTGCTCCACGAGCAGCTCGTCGGCGTGGACGGTGACGTGGCGGTGGATCAGGGTGGTGCGGGACATGGCGGCCTCCTTCCGACGGTGATGTGCCGTGCCCGGGCGGACGTCCCTCCACCTGGTGCGACGGGTGCACCCGCGGTGGACGGGCGGGCGACGACGCGGGGAGGAGCGGGACGTCGGCCGTCGTGCTGACCGACCGGGTCCAGGGCTCCGCCCCACGGGATCTCGTCGCCCACCCGCCCGGAGGGGACTCGAACCCCGGCGCGGTGCGCTTGCCGTTCCTTGAGAAGGGACACGGCGGGGTACGACGCGCAGGACCGGCCGCGGGAGACCCGGGGCCGGCTGCTGATCCCGCCGCCGGGAACCGTAGGCGGCGCCGGCGCGCGGCGCGACGGGTTATTCAGTCGGTCCTCGATCGGTCATGGTCCGTCGTCAGTCGGGGAGGAGACCGGTGGCCGGGTCGCGGTCGGTGAGGCAGTACGGCGTGCCGCTCGGGTCGGCGAGCACGCTGCAGTGGCGGTGGTCGGCGACGTGGGTCGCGCCGAGCGCCAGGTGGCGTTCCAGCTCGGCGGCCCGGTCGCTGCAGGCCAGGTCGAGGTGGGCGCCCACGTGGGGCTGGTCGTCGTCGAGGCGCTGGAGCAGGAGGCGGAGCGGCTGACCGGCGGGACGGTGGAGGGCGGTGAACTCCGCCGAGGTCGACGACGGGCGGGGGGCCCAGCCGGTGAGCGTCGACCAGAAGGCGAGCTCGGCGTCGAAGAGCCGCGGAGGGATGTCGAGGCAGACCTGGTCGACGAGCGAGCGGTGGCCACCGTCGTGCTCCACCGGACTGCTGCGCAGGCAGGCGGGGTGGGCGACCAGGCAGAACGGCAGGCCGCCCGGGGAGCGGAGCACCACGTAGCCGTGCTCGCTCGTGTGCACCACGATCGCGCCCAGCGCGACCGCACGCGTGGCGGCCGTCGCCGGGTCGGGCACGTGCAGGTCGAGGTGGAGCCGCGCCGGGTCGCTCCCGGCAGTGGTCCGCTGGAGCTTCAGGTGCGCGTGCCCGTCGGCCGGTTCGAGCGTCGCGAACTCGTCGTCGGCGCCGCGCAGGTCCGAGAGCGTGCTGCCGGTGAGCGCGGCCCAGTACGCGGGCGCGGACGCCCACGCGGCGGGGGCGAGGTCGAGGAACGCGGTGATCCAGAATGGCTGAGCGGCCCCCTCGTCGGAGGCGGCCACGGGCTTGTGGAGCACCGTGCCGGTGGGCGTGACGACGAGGTCGTCGCCGTCCGGCGCCGCGGTGCCGTCGACGATGAGGGAGAAGCCGGGGTCGTCGCGGGGCGGCCAGACCAGGGTGACGGCCGCGCCCTCGCCGACGTTGCGCAACGACCCGCCGCCCGGACCCGCGAGGCGCAGGAGGCCGTCGAGCAGGCGTGGCGCGACGTGCACCGCCTTCACCCGCTCGCCGTCGGTGGTGAGGAGGTAGCCGGTGCCGAACCGCGGCAGCACGCCCGCGAGGTCGGTCAGGGCGACGGGGATGCTCATCGGACGACTCCGTTCCGGTAGGCCCACACGACGGTCTGCACCCGGTCGCGGGTGCCGATCTTGGTCATCGCGCGGCCGAGGTGGGACTTGACGGTGGTGGTCTCGACCACGAGCGCCTCCGCGATCTCGGCGTTGGAGAGCCCCTGCGCCAGCAGCCGGACCACCTCGTGCTCGCGCTCCGTGAGGCGGTCGACGACCCGGGCGTCGGGCGTGGGCGTCCCGCGGCGGCGCGCGAACTCCTCGATGACGCGCCGCGTGATGCCGGCCTGCAGCAGGCCCTCGCCGGCCGCGAGGCGCCGTACGGCGTCGACCAGCTCGTCGGGCTCGCAGTCCTTGAGCACGAAGCCGCTGGCCCCCGCCTCGAGCGCGCCGAACACGTAGTCGTCGAGGTCGAAGGTGGTCACGACCAGCACGGCGGGCGCGTCCGGGCCGTGCTCGGCGAGGATCGCGCGGGTGGCCGCGAGGCCGTCGCCGCCCGGCATCCGGACGTCCATGCACACGACGTCGGGGCGGGTACGGCGCACCGCCGCGACCGCGTCCGGGCCGGAGGAGGCCTCGCCGACGACCTCCAGGTCGGTGGCCTCGGAGAGGAGCACGCGGAACCCGGCACGCACGACCGACTGGTCGTCGACCAGCAGCACCTTGATCACGTCGTCCCCTCCGGCGCGTCCGGCGGACCCGGCTCCCCGGGCAGCTCGGCGCGCACCCGCCATCCTCCCGCGTCGGTCGGGCCGACGTCGAGGCGGCCGCCGACGAGGTCGACGCGCTCGCGCATCCCGAGCAGCCCCACGCCGCCCGACGCGCGCCCGCCCGCGCCCCCGGCGCTGCGGGCGGGACGGCCGTTGGTCACCGTCAGCGCGACCGCCCCGTCGTCGCGGGTGCCGGCGCCGCTCCCGGCAGGGGCCACCTCGACCACCACGGGGGCGCCCGGTGCGTGCTGGCGCGCGTTCGAGAGCGCCTCCTGCACCATGCGGTAGGCCGTCACGTCGGCGAGGTGCCCGAGCCGCAGGCCGTCGTCGGTCCGCACGACCCGGACGTCGTCGCCCAGGGCCCGGGCCTCGGCGACCAGGTCGTCCAGCACGCCCAGGCCGGGAACGGGTCCGGCGTCCTCGGCGGTGGCCGGGTCGCGCAGGATCCCGACGAGCAGCCGCAGGTCCTCCAGCGTCCGCCGACCCTGGGCGCGGATCGCGAGCAGGCCGGCGCGGGTGGCGCCGGGGTCGCGGTCGACGAGGCGGGCGGTCGCGGTGGCCTGGACGACCATCGCCGAGAGGTGGTGGGCCGCGATGTCGTGCACCTCGCGCGCCATCCGGGTGCGCACGCCGGCGACGGCGGCACGGGTCCGCTCCACCTGGGAGGCCTCGAGGTCGGCGGCGTGACGTCGGACGAGATCGACGTAGAGGCGGCGGCCCCGCACGTGGACGCCGACCGCCGCCGCCCCCAGGTAGGTGGCCACACCGCCGGCGACGCCGGCGAGACCGTCGAGCAGGTCTCCCGCCGGTGCGGTGACCGCCACGCTCCCGACGAGCTCCAGCACGACCGCCGCGGCGACGACCCGGACCGCCGCGCGGCCGGGCAGCACGGTCGCCACGGCGTACGCCGCCAGGAGCGGCGCCACCCCGCGGACGCCGGCCCCGTCGGGCGTCGCCGCGACCACGGCGACCTGCAGGGCCGCCACCGCCAGCAGGCAGACCTCCGGGCGGGTACGGCGGAGCGCGAGCACGAGGCACTGCACCACGCACAGCGCGGTCAGCACGGCGGTCGTCGCGGCCCCCGGCACCGCCGGGCCGCCGTCGAGGCCGACCGTCAGTGCCGCCGGCAGCGTCACCGCGGTCGCGAGCGCCACCAGCGCGGCCAGGAGCGCGTCCCGCCGGGTGGTGCCCACGACGCCGTGGCGCGTCAGCCAGCGGTCGGTCCGCGAGGTGCGGACGGGCGGCACCGGGTCGGGGGGTGTCGTCATGACGGTCGGGTCCTCCTGGGTCGGCTCGAGGCTAGTGGTCAGTAGCTGATGTCGGGCGCGAGCAGCCGCAGCGACAGGGCGGCCCACCCGACGCCGGCGAGGGCGAGCGCGGCGGCGGCGGACACCAGCACGCGGGCGACCCCCGTCCGACGGCGCGCCTCGTCGACCGCGCGGAGCCCGGCCGGGACCACGGCGAGCAGCCCGACGAGCTGCAGCAGCTGGACCGCGCGGATGGTCGCGTCGCCCGGGGCCGCGAACCCCATCACCCCGGTGACCACCACGGCCCAGCCGACGAGCGCGAGCACGGTGCAGGCGACCCCGACGCGGGTGAGGACCCGCAGGGTGCGCCCGGTGCGGGACGGTCGCTCCGCGGTGCCGCGCCGGCGTCGTACGCCGTGGACGGCGGCCGCGGCGAGCGACCCGAGAGCGAGCACGACCAGCGCGACGGCGGAGGCACCGACCACCGGCACGACCACGGCGGCCGAGCGGTGCGCGGGCACGGGGAGCAGCGCGAACGCCGAGTCGAAGCCGACGGCCTCGACCTCGCCGTCCCGGACCCGGGCGGCGATGGTGGCGCTGCCGTCGACCTCGCGCCAGGTCCAGTCGCCGATCGGTTCGAAGCGCACCGGGGTGGCGGCGTTGGGTCCGGGCGACAGCACCACCCGGCCGTCGTCCTCGGCGGACACCGTGGTCTGGCCGACGGCGTACGCCGCGGCGAGGAAGTTGCTGCGGACCGTGCGGGAGGTCTCGTAGGTGCCCGCGAGCGCGGCGGCCTGCTCCTCGGCGTCGGCCGGCGGGGCGGGCACGGGCTCGTCACCGGGGTGGTAGCGGTCGCCGAACCCCTCGAGGAGGCCGGTGCGCACCTCGGCGGTCGACATCGCGTCCTTGCCCGAGCCGTTCAGGGTGACGAAGATGCCGGAGCCGTCCTCCGGCCAGAGCGCCAGGTCGGAGTGGAAGACGGTGGTGTCGCCGCCGTGCTCGACGACACGGTGGCCCCCGCGGTCCCGGTCGAACCAGCCGAGCGTCATCCGGTCGCCGCGGGCTAGGCCGCCCAGCGAGTCCTCGTCGAGGGCCGGGGCCTGCATCTGCGTGCGGGTCTGCGCCGACACCAGCTCGGCACCCGCACCGAGCTGGGCGAGCATGAACTCGGCCATGTCGGCGGCCGAGCTGGTGAGGGCACCGGCGGGCGCGGTGCCGACGGTCTCGAAGGCGGCCGGGGCCGCGCCGGGTGCGGCGTACGCCGAGGCCAGCCGGTCGGCGAGGTCCGCGGGCAGCGGCTGGGCGAACGTCGACGACGTCATGCCGGCCGGGGCCAGCACCTCGTCGGCGAGGACCTCCTCGAACGGTCGGCCGACCACCTCCTCGACGACGAGCCCGGCCAGCGCGTTGCCGTAGTTCGAGTACGCCGGCACGGTGCCGGGCTCGTAGACCTGCTCCGGGGGGTCGGTCGTGAGGGCGTCGCGCAGGTCGACCGTCTCGTCGGGCCCGCCGATGAGGCCCTGCACCTTCTCCTCGAAGCCGCCGGTGTGCGTGAGCAGCTGGCGGAGGGTCACCGGGCGCTCGAGGTCGACGTCGACGTACTCCGCGACGTCGGTGTCGAGGTCGACCTGCCCGGCCTCGACGAGCTGCATCACGGCGGTGGCGGTGAAGACCTTCGAGATCGACCCGACGCGGAAGAGGGTGCGGTCCGGGTCGACCGGCTCGCGGGCGTCGACGTCGGCCCATCCGAAGCCGCGGGTGGTGACGACCTCGCCGTCGTGCACCACGGCGACGCTCGCGCCCGGGATGCCCTCGCGGGCCAGGGCGGCCGGCACGGACCCGTCGAGCCAGGCGTCGACGTCGGCGGTGCTGAGGGCGGGGGCCGCGGCGGGGGTGACCGGGTCGGCGGGGGTGACCGGGTCGGCGGGGGAGCCGGCGACGGGCGCGGTGGGCGGTGTCGGGGGCACGGCGGTCGTGCCGCAGGCGGTCAGGGTGAGCAGGGTCGACGCGGCGACGGCCGCGGCCGTGCCCCGCAGGGTCCGTGGGATGTCCATGCCTCGAGCCTCGGACGGGGGAGGGGGTCGACACATCCGGCGCAGGTGCGCACCTGACCTCCTCCGGAGGTAGGAGGTCAGAGCGCGGCGAGCACGCCGAGCACGATGAGGGCCTGGCCGAGGTGGTAGGTGACCATCACGACGACGTGCGGCACGGGGTCGCGCCACCGCGCCGGCCGGGCGAAGCGGTCGAGCGCGAGCACGGTGTCGCTGACGACGAAGACCGTCGCTCCCGCCGCGACGAGCGGCTGCTCCGTCGCGAAGCCGGTCACGAGCATGGCGCCGATCACGGCGGTGTAGAGGGCCACGGGCACGGCGAGCGCCGGGCCGCCGGCGGTCCAGGTCGCCAGCAGCACGCGCTGCGCGACGAGCCCCGAGAGGGCGAGCGCGACCACGCCGCCGGCCAACCACCACGACGCCGACAGCCCGAGCAGGGCGAACGACACGACGTACGCGAGGTGCCCCACGAGGAACGCGGAGAGCCCGCCGAGGAAGCGGCGTTCGCTGCTCTCGAGCAGCAGCACGTCGCCCACCGTGCCCAGCAGGAGCGCCCCCACCAGCCAGAGGCCGGCCGGCTCCTCGGCCGCGCCGCCGGCCAGGGCCGCGGTCGTCAGCGCGAGCAGGGCCGCGGGCTTGACGACGGCCTCCGTACGACGGTCGCCCGTGCCGACGGCGAACCAGTCGGCGACGGCGATCACCGCGAAGAGGCCCCAGCAGAGGTAGGCGAGCACCGGGGCAGCATGGCAGGTCGGAGCGGGGCGTGGCCCCCGGGTCCGGAGCGGGTCCCGAGGTCGAGCACGGCGTCCATCTCGTCGAGCCCGACGGTGCCGTGGGTGATCCACACGACCGAGCGCCCGGACGCGCCGGCGAGCAGGTCGGCGGTCACGGCGGCCGCCGTGCCCGCGTCGAGGTGCGCCGTCGGCTCGTCGAGCACCAGCA
The DNA here is from genome assembly GCF_000426525.1 of Nocardioides alkalitolerans DSM 16699. Classification (GTDB taxonomy): domain Bacteria; phylum Actinomycetota; class Actinomycetes; order Propionibacteriales; family Nocardioidaceae; genus Nocardioides; species Nocardioides alkalitolerans. The sequence continues at coordinate 96,542 of NZ_AUFN01000014.1, read as the reverse complement.
CGGGGGAGTCGGCGAGCAGGGCGCGGGCGAGGCCGATGCGGGCGCGCTCACCGCCGGACACCCCCACCCCGCCGTCACCGAGCCGGGTGGCGATGCCGGCGGGCTGGTCGGCGAGCCAGAGGTCCATGCGGGCGCGGTGGAGCGCCGCGGTCACCTCGGCGTCGGTCGCGTCGGGCCGGGCCAGGCGGACGTTCTCGGCGACCGTGGACCCGAACAGGTAGGGGTCGTCGTCGACGAGGCCGACCAGGGCGCGCACGTCGTCGGCCGCGGCCGACGTCACGTCCGTGCCGTCGAGCGCGTAGCGGCCGGAGGCGGGCTGCAGGAAGCGCACGAGCACGGCCGCCAGCGTGGACTTGCCGCTCCCGGACGGGCCCACGACGCCGATCCGGGCCCCCGGCGGGAGGTCGAGGGAGACGGGGCGCAGGTCGGTGGTGCCCGGTGACCAGCCGGCGCCGACGTCCGCCAGCACGAGATCCAGGGCGGCGTCGCCGGCGAGCGGGACGGGCCGGGCCGGGTCGACGACGGCGGGCTCCAGGTCGTCGAGGCCGTCGATGCGGGCAGCAGCGGCGCGCGTCGTGACGCGCAGCGCGCCCGCGTCGGCGAGCGGAGCGGTGACGTCCACCAGGGCGAGCGGCAGCAGGAGCAGCAGAGCGAGCACCGGGGCGCTCACCGAACCGGCGACGATGGCGGGGCCACCGACGGCGGCGACACCGAGGACGCCGGCGGCGGCCGCGACCGTCGGCCACGCCCGGCCGAGGGCCGTCGCACGGGCCGCGGCGGTGGTGGCGGTGCCGGACGCGCCCCCGGCTGCGGCGACCCGAGCCAGCGCGGCGGTGTCCGCCTGCCAGGCCACGAGCTCCCGGGTGTCGGCGAGCAGGCCGAGCGCCTCCTCGGTGACGCGCGCCCGGGCGGCGACGATGCGCGGAGCCTGGCGGGCGACGCCGTACCGGCTCGTGGCCCAGGCGAGGCCGCCGCCGACGACGGCAGTGGCGACCGCGACGGTGCCGGCCGAGGGCAGCAGGGGGACGGCCACGGCGGCGGTGAGGACGGTGACCCCGGCGAAGGTGACCAGCGGCATCCGCACGCGCAGCTGCTCGTCGAGGAGGCTGTCGACGTCGTCGACCAGGGAGGCCAGGAGGTCTCCGCGACGACGGCCCCCGCGGCCACCGAGGCGGGCCGGCACGAGCGGGACGAGGGCGTCGTACACCCGCGCCCGACGCTCCGCGAGGGCGCGGAGGGCGACGTCGTGGCTGAGCAGGCGCTCGGCGTACCGCATCGCCGGCCGGCCGAGGCCGAACGTGCGGACGCCCACGATCGCGACCATCAGCATCAGCACGGGCGGCTGCTCGGAGGCGCGCACGATGAGCCACCCGGCGGTCGCCGTGAGCGCCACGCCGAACGCCGCCGCCAGCACGCCGAGCAGCGTCGCCAGTGCCCACTGGCGGCGCGCCCCGAGGCGGGGCCGCGGGGCCTCCGTCGGGTCGGGGGTGGGGGTGGCGGGAGTCCGGGCGAGCTCCCAGGTTTCCCCGGTCGACCGGGGATTCCCGGACTGGGCGGCCATTGCTTTGCCCTCCCAGTCCTGGTGTCCCCGGTCGACCGGGGAAACCAGGGACGACGTCGACGCCCCCACCACCCCGCCCCCGAGCGCCACCACGTGGTCGGCGGCGTCGACGAGCGCGGGGCGGTGGGCGACGGCGACGACGCAGCGCGCGCGGGCGAGCTCGACGATCACCCGCAGCAGCACCTGCTCGGTGGCGGCGTCGAGGTGGGCGGTCGGTTCGTCGAGGAGCACGTACGGCCGGTCGCTCACGACGACGCGGGCGAGGGCCAGTCGGGCGCGCTGGCCGGCGGAGAGCCCGCCGCCGTCCTCGCCCAGGGCCGTGTCGATGCCGTCGGGCAGGGCGGCCACGACGTCCGCGAGGTCGACCGCGGCGAGGGCGGCCCGCACCTCGTCGTCGGTGGCCGTCGGTCGGCCGACGCGCACGTTCTCCGCGACGGTGCCGTCGAGCAGCCAGGGGCGCTGGGCGTACGTCGCGACCTGCGTCCGCCAGGCCGCCGGGTCGACGCCGCGCAGGTCGGTGCCGCCGACCCGCACCGAGCCGTCGTACGCCAGCTCGCCCCGCAGCACCGTCAGCAGGGTCGACTTGCCGCAGCCCGACGGCCCGGTGACCACGGTGAGGCCCCGCTCGGGGATGCGTACGTCGAGCCCGGCCAGCACCGGGCGCCCGGCGCCCGGCCAGCCGACCGTGAGCCCCTCGACGCGGACGTCGCCCCGCAGCGCGAGGCCCGTCCCCGCCGCGCCGACCGTCGCCGCGCCGACCGCCGTGCTGTCCGACCCGCCCTCCTCCAGCAGCGCGTGGATCGCCTCGAACGTCGCGGTGCCCTCCGCCGCGGCGTGGAACTCGGCGCCGACGCGGCGCAGCGGCCAGTAGGCCTCGGGCGCCAGGAGCAGCACGGTGAGCGCCGTCTCGAGGCCGAGACCACCACCGGCGAGCCGCAGGCCCACGAGCACCGCGACCAGGGCCACCGAGATCGTGGCGATGAGCTCGAGGGCCGCGGACGAGGCGAACGCGACCTTGAGCACCTCGGTGTTGGTCCGGCGGTAGCGATCGGTGACCTCCCGGATGCGCGGCGCCTGCGCGCGGGCCCGGCGGTGGGCGACGAGCGTGGGCAGACCGCGCACCACGTCGACGAAGTGCCCCGCCAGCTGCCCGAGCACGTGCCACTGCTCGTCGGCCTTGTCGCGCGTCGCCATCCCGATGAGGATCGCGAAGACCGGCACCAGCGGCAGCGTCAGCACGACGACGAGCGCGCTCAGCCAGTCCAGCGACGCGATCGCCAGCAGCGTCAGCGCCGGCAGCACGACCGCGAGCACCAGCGCGGGCAGGTACTTCGTGAGGTACGGCTCGACCGCGCTCACCCCGCGCGTGCTGAGCAGCCCCAGCTCGCCGAGCCGCTGCCGACCGCCCGCGCCACCGGCCGGCCGGTCGAGCGCCGAGCGCAGCACGAGGTCGCGCAGCCGCACCGTCACCGCCGCGGCCGCCCGGGCCGCCGCGACGTCGCCGACGTACGACGCGAGCGCGCGGCCCAGCAGCGTGACCGCGAAGACCAGGGCGGGCGTGCGCCACGCCGTTCCCCCCGGGTCGGCCACCAGCGACGCGACGGTCGCCGCGAGGGCGAACGCCTGCACGACGAGCAGCACGCCGCCGGCGACGCTGGCGCCCAGCACCACCGCTAGCGGTCCGCGGGCGGGGGCGAGGTGGGGGAGGACCCGGGGGTCGAGGGGCTTCACGGTCGCCGGCTCAGCGCGCGTCGGCGAGGTCGGCGGTGGGGATGTGGTGGGTCGAGATGCGCTTGCGGAACACCCAGTAGGTCCACGACTGGTAGCCGATCACCAGCGGCGTGAAGATCGCCGCCGCCCACGTCATCACCGTCAGCGAGTACGGCGAGGCCGCGGCGTTGGTGGTGGTGAGGGAGAACGCCGGGCTGGTGGAGGAGACCATCACGTCCGGGAAGAGCGCCAGGAACAGGCCGGCCACCGCGAGCACGATCGCGAGGAACGTGCCGAGGAACGCCCAGCCCTCCCGACCGGCGGAGGCGGCCCCGATGCCGCCGACCAGCACGAGCGCCGCGGCGACGAACGCGACGGCCGACGAGGTGTCGCCGGTGCGCGCCTGGGTCCAGGCGAGGAACACCACGGCCACGACGGCGGCCGCGATCCCGAGGCGCACGGCGAGCGCCCGCGCCCGGTGCCGGATGTCGCCGTCCGTCTTGAGCGCGACGAACATCGCGCCGTGGGTGGCGAAGAGCAGCAGCGTCGTCAGGCCGCCCAGGAGCCCGTGCGGGTTGAGGAGGGTGAAGAGGGTGCCCGTGAACTCCTTGTCGGCGTCGATGGGGGAGCCGCCGACGATGTTGGCGAACGCCACGCCCCACAGCACGGCCGGCACGAAGGAGCCGCCGATCAGGGCGAGGTCCCACCGGTCGCGCCACTGCTGCGTGTCGCCCTTGTGGCGGTACTCGAACGCGAGGTTGCGCAGGATCAGCGCGACCAGGATGAGCAGCAGCGGCAGGTAGTAGCCGCTGAAGAGGGTCGCGTACCACTCCGGGAAGGCGGCGAACGTCGCGCCGCCCGCCACGAGCAGCCAGACCTCGTTGCCGTCCCAGACGGGGCCGACCGTGTTGATGAGGACGCGTCGCTCCGTCTCGTCGCGCGCCAGGACCGGCACCAGCATGCCGACCCCGAAGTCGAAGCCCTCGAGGGCGAAGTAGCCGATCCAGAGGAACGCGATGATGACGAACCAGACGGTGGTGAGCTCCATACCGAGCATGACTTTCTCCTGGTCCGGGCGGTCAGTAGGCGAAGTTGAGCTGGGCGTCGGGGTCGTGGTCCTTCGACCCCGGGTCGGGCGGCTCGACGAACTCCTCGGGCCCCTTGCGCACGGTCTTCGCGAGCAGCTTCATCTCGATGACGAACAGCACGGCGTAGAGGGAGGTCAGCGTGATGACGGAGATGAGCGCCTCCGTGACGCTGACGCCGGGGGAGACTCCGCTCTCGGTGGTCATCAGGCCGAACACGACCCACGGCTGGCGCCCCATCTCGGTGAAGATCCAGCCCATCGAGTTGGCGAGCACCATCACCACGGGCAGGCCGATGCCGACGCGACCGATCCAGGCGGGGGCCACCTTCTCCTCGCGGCTGCGGCGCGTCAGCCAGAGCACCAGCACCGCGCCGGCACCGCCGAGGGCGCCGAAGCCCATCATCCAGCGGAAGGTCCAGTAGGTGACGGGGATGTTCGGCACGTACTCGCTGGCGGTGTAGTAGGCCGCGCCGGGGTCGGCGCCGTACGTCTCGCGGTAGGTCTCCCGCAGCTCGTTGATGCCCTTGACCTCGCCGTCGAAGCTGCCGGTGCCGAGGAACGAGAGCAGGCAGGGCACCGTGACGGCGAACTTCTCCTCGGTGCCGTCGGGGGTGCCGATGGTGAAGACGGAGAACGGCGCGCAGCTCTCCTCGGTCTCGTAGAGCGCCTCGGCCGCGGCCATCTTCATGGGCTGGACCTCGGTCATGATCTTGCCCTGCACGTCGCCCGAGACGACCACGCCGATGCCGCCGACCAGCATGACGACGGCGCTGATGCGCATCGCCTTGCGGTACATCGCGCGGTCGCTGCGCGCGGTCTCCAGCACCTCGGCGGCGTCCGGGTCGTCCTCGCCCGGCACGCGGCTGCCGTGCTTCTTCGAGGCGTAGAGCCACGCGCTGACGCCGATCACGAAGGCCCCCGCGGTGAGGTACGCCGCGAGCACGACGTGCGGGAACGTCACGAGCTGCACCTTGTTGAACATGACGGCGGCGAAGTCGGTGAGCTCGGCGCGCCCGGACTCCTCGTCGAACCGGTAGCCGACCGGGTGCTGCATCCACGAGTTGGCGGCCAGGATGAACCAGGAGCTGGCCAGCACCCCGAGGTGCACGATCCACATGCAGGCCGCGTGCACGAGCCGCGGCAGCTTGTCCCAGCCGAAGATCCACAGGCCGAGGAAGGTCGACTCGAGGAAGAAGGCGAGCAGGCCCTCGATGGCCAGCGGGGCGCCGAAGACGTCGCCGACGAAGCGGGAGTAGTCGGACCAGTTCATCCCGAACTGGAACTCCTGCACGATCCCGGTCACGAGGCCGAGGGCGAAGTTGATGAGGAAGAGCTTGCCGAAGAACTTGGTGAGGCGCAGGTACGCCGGGTCCTTCGTGCGGAGCCAGAAGGTCTCGAAGAGGGCGACGATCAGCGTGAGGCCGATCGTCAGCGGCACGAAGAGGAAGTGGTAGACGGTGACGATCCCGAACTGCCACCGGGCGATGTCGACGAGCTCCATTGCTCAATCTCCTGGCATCCGTTGAAGGAGTGATCGCGCTGGGCCCGAGCCCAGTGGTTACTACGACGCTGTGTAGTAACTACGACAGAGTGTAGTACGACGGATCTTCGTAGGTACACTTCCCGGGTGAGACCTTCGAGATCAGCACTGGGAGACCTGGAGCGCGCCGTCATGGACGTCCTCTGGGCCACGGGGGACGACGAGTGGCTGACCGTGCGGGACGTGCACGAGGCCGTCGCGACCAGCCACGAGGTCGCCTACACGACCGTCATGACGGTCATGGACCGCCTCGCGCGCAAGGAGATGCTCGACCAGCAGCGCGACGGCCGGGCCTACCGCTACCGCGCCCGCGCCACCCGTGGCGAGATGACCGCCGCGCTCATGCGCGGGGCGCTCGACGACATCGGCCGGCAGGACCGTGCGGGCGCCCTCGTGGCGTTCGTCGGTGAGGCCAGCGCCGACGACCTCGACGCGCTCCGGGCCGCGCTCGCGCGCGTGGCCCCCGACGACGACCCCACCGGCACGAGCTGAGTCCGCCGCCGTGGCCACGATGATGACCCCCCTGCTCCTCGGCGTGCTCGCCGTGGTGCTGGCGGGTCCCGTCGCGGCGCTGCTGGCCCGGACGACGTGGCTGCGGCGCACGCCGTACGCCGCGCTCGTGCTGTGGCAGGCGGTCGCGCTGGCCGCGGTGCTCGCCGCCCTCGGGGCGACGCTGGCGCTGGTGAGCGCCCACGTGCTGCCGATCGGGTCGACCATGCCGAACGCGCTGGAGGGGGTGGTCGGGGGAGTGGCCCTGGCGGTCACCGGCCTCGTCGCGGGGCGACTGGCCCTCAGCGCCCACCGGGTGGGGGGCACCCTGCGACGCCTGCGCCGCCTCCACGCCCAGCAGCTCGACCTCCTCGGCCGACCGGGGGAGCGGGGGGTGCGCGTGCTCGACGACGACGCCCCCGTCGCCTACTGCCTGCCCGGCCTCCACGGGCGCGTCGTGGTCTCGGCCGGGGCCATGGAGCGCCTCGACGACGCCGAGGTGGACGCCGTGGTGGCCCACGAGCGGGCCCACCTGCGCTTCCGGCACGACCTCGTGGTCGAGCTCTTCGACGTGCTCCACCAGGCCTTCCCGCGCTGGGTGTCGAGCGCGTCGGCCCTCGCGGAGGTCCGTCTGCTCATCGAGATGTGTGCCGACCGGGCCGCCGCCCGCACGGCGGGGCGCCGTCCGCTCGCCCAGGCGCTGGTGCAGCTGGCCGAGGCGCGTACGCCGGCCGCGGCGCTCGGCGCGGGGTCCGGCCGACGGGGCGACCTGCTCGCCCGCATCGAGGTGCTCGGCGAGCCCGAGCCGCGTCGGGCGCAGTCGGTCGCCGTGCTCGTGGCCGCCGGCGCGCTCCTCGTGCTGCCCACGTGGCTGGTCGTCGCACCCTGGTTCGCCACCGTGCTCGGCGTCGAGCTCTGGTGATCCGGGGCCTCCGGGCCCGGCCGGAGGACGTGGCGCGAGCCCCGCGAAGATGCGGTCGCGACACGCATCCTGTGAAGCATGATGCAGGTGTGACGATCACCTAGGGTTCGGACCATGGCGACCCGTACGTCTTCCCCGCCGGGGTCGCGGAGCTCGAGCACCTCCAAGAACGCATCAGCACGAGGCACCTCGAGCGCCCGATCCCGGAGTACCGGCAGCAAGTCCGGACGATCCACCTCCTCGCGAGGCCGCGCGCCCGCACGCAAGCCGACCGGCTCGTCGAGCCGTCCGGCCCCGCGGGCGGTGCGCACCGGTCCCGGACCGGTGCTGCGCTTCTTCGCGCTCGTCGGACGGGGGATCGCCGCCTGCTGGCTGGGCATCGCCCACGCGGTCGGCAGCGCCGTCCGCGGCGTCGGCCACGCCGCGCGCGAGGTCGAGCCCGAGCACCGCCGTGACGGGGTCGGCCTCCTGCTCATCGGCCTCGCCGTCGTCGTCGCCGGCGCGGTGTGGTGGCAGTTCGACGGGTCCGTGCTCGAGACGGTGCGCACGATGGTCGCCGGCTCGGTCGGCAAGACCGCCGGCTTCGTGCCGCTGATGCTCGTCTACGTCGGCTGGCGCAACATGCGCGACCCCGAGCGCAACGGCCCCGCCGGTCGCCAGGTCATCGGCTGGACGGCGCTCGTCTTCGGCGTGCTCGGCATCGTGCACATCGCGAACGGCAACCCGCAGCCCGAGCTCGGCGACACCGACAGCCTGCAGACCGCCGGCGGGGCGGTGGGCTTCGTCGTCTCGAGCCTGCTGCTCGACCTGCTCCGCACCCCGTTCGTCGTCGTGCCGCTGCTCGCCCTGCTGTCGTTCTTCGGCATCCTCATCATCACGGCGACGCCCGTCTACCAGATCCCGGCCCGCCTGCGGGAGGCCCGGGACCGCCTCATGGGCACGCCCCCCACCGCCGACGACACGGCCGCGCGGTCGTCGTACGACGACGAGATCGACCCCGACGCGGGGGCCCGGCCCTACGACTCCCCGGTGCTCACCGACGCCGAGAGCCGCAAGGAGAAGCGCGCCCGCCGCAAGGCCGAGAAGGAGGCCGAGCAGGCCGCCGCCGACGAGCAGGCCGCGCTGGCCGCCGCGGAGGCGGGCGGCCCCGACGCCGTCGACTTCGCCCAGAGCGTCGACCTCTCCTCGCCCGCCCGCCCCGCGGCGCGGCCGTTCGTCGCCCCCTCCACCGAGGCCGACGGCGACGAGGACGGCTACGACGCCGACGTGCCGACGGAGGCCCACGCCGAGTCCGCCCGCAAGGGCGACCTGGTGCCGCCGCCGCACGCCCAGCTGCCCCAGCGCGTCGAGCAGCTCTCGCTCTCCGGCGACATCGCCTACTCGCTGCCCCAGAGCGAGGTGCTCAAGCCCGGCTCGGTGCACAAGGCCCGCTCGAAGGCCTCGGACGCCGTCGTCGACCGCCTCACCCAGGTGATGAGCGAGTTCAACATCGACGCCCAGGTCACCGGCTACACGCGCGGACCGACCGTCACGCGCTACGAGGTCGAGCTCGGGCCCGCCGTCAAGGTGGAGAAGGTCACGGCGCTCAGCAAGAACATCGCGTACGCCGTCGCCTCCGCCGACGTGCGCATCCTCAGCCCGATCCCGGGCAAGTCGGCGATCGGCATCGAGATCCCGAACATCGACAAGGAGATCGTCTCCCTCGGCGACGTGCTCCGGTCGAACACGGCGCGCTCGGAGCCGCACCCGACGATCGCGGGCCTCGGCAAGGACGTCGAGGGCGGCTTCGTCGTCGCGAACCTCGCGAAGATGCCCCACCTGCTGGTCGCCGGCGCCACGGGCTCCGGAAAGTCCAGCTTCATCAACTCGATGATCACGTCGCTGCTGATGCGCTCGACGCCCGACGAGGTCCGGATGATCATGGTCGACCCCAAGCGGGTCGAGCTGAACGCCTACGAGGGCATCCCGCACCTCATCACCCCGATCATCACCGACCCGAAGAAGGCCGCCGAGGCGCTGGCCTGGGTCGTGCGCGAGATGGACATGCGCTACGACGACCTGGCCAACTTCGGCTTCCGCCACGTCGACGACTTCAACAAGGCCGTGCGGGCGGGCAAGGTCGAGGTGCCGCCCGGCAGCGAGCGCACGCTGGCGCCGTACCCCTATCTCGTCGTCATCGTCGACGAGCTCGCCGACCTCATGATGGTGGCCCCGCGCGACGTCGAGGACGCGATCGTGCGCATCACCCAGCTCGCCCGTGCGGCGGGCATCCACCTGGTGCTCGCGACGCAGCGGCCCTCGGTCGACGTCGTCACCGGCCTCATCAAGGCCAACGTGCCGTCGCGACTGGCGTTCGCGACCTCGTCGCTCGCCGACAGCCGGGTCATCCTCGACCAGCCGGGCGCCGAGAAGCTCGTCGGCCAGGGTGACGGCCTGTTCCTGCCGATGGGGTCGTCGAAGCCGATCCGCGTCCAGGGCTCGTGGGTGACCGAGGCGGAGATCGCCCAGGTCGTCAAGCACTGCCGCGGCCAGCTGGAGCCCAGCTACCGCGACGACGTCACGGCGCCCGCGCAGAGCAAGCGCGAGCTCGACGACGACATCGGCGACGACCTCGACCTGGTCATCCAGGCCGTCGAGCTCATCGTCTCCACGCAGTTCGGCTCGACGTCGATGCTGCAGCGCAAGCTGCGGGTCGGCTTCGCGAAGGCCGGACGACTGATGGACATCCTCGAGAGCCGCGGCGTGGTCGGCCCGAGCGAGGGGTCGAAGGCCCGCGACGTGCTGGTCAAGCCGGACGAGATCGACTCCGTGATCCTGACCTTGCAGGGGGAGCAGTGACGAGGAACAGCGACGCGACAGCACCGGCGGACCTGCCGGCCGACCCGACGCGCGCGGGCGACCGCGCCCGTCGTGACCCGTTCGGCATCGGTACGCCGCGCCAGCCCGGGTGGGACGTCCTCGGCGTCGTGCCGGGCGGCTTCGACCCGGTGGTCCACGGCGACCCGTCCACGTCGCCCCAGGGCGCCGTCGACGAGGTCGTCGAGGTACGGCGCAACGGCGTCGTGTCCGGTGTCGTGGGGTCGCTGGCCGCCGGTGTCGCGGTCGCCTGGTTCAGCCGCGCCGCCGCCGGCGGCACCTGGCTGGACTGGACCGTCACCGCGGTGCTCGGCGTCCTCGCCGTGCTGCACCTCTCCGCCTTCGTCGACGGCCGGGTGCCGCTCGCCGTGATCGACCAGCACGGGGTGCGCCTGCGCTTCGGTCGCACCTGGCAGGGCCTGCCGTGGCCGAGCATCGACCACGTCGTCCACCGCCCCCGCGCGGGACTGCTCCGCGACGGACGCCTCGTGGTGGAGCCGTTCGAGGCCGACGACGTGGTCGCCGCGCTCGACGGGCGCGCCCGCCGTCAGGCCTGGGTCACCCGTCTCCTCCACGGCGGTGCGTTCGCGCTGCCGCTGGGGCTCTCGACGCGCGTCGTCGGCGCCCCCGACCTCACCGAGGCGCTGCTGCGGCTCGCCGACGACGACGTCGAGATCGTCGTGCCCGAGCCGGTCGCGGCCGCTGCCGAGGTCGTCGAGCCCGACGCCGAGGCCGGGATCGAGGCCGGGATCGAGGACGAGCCCGAGGTCCGGCCCGAGGTGCGCTCCGACCTCGCCGACCCGGCGCCCGAGGTCGACGACGTGCCCCCGACGCAGCCCGTGGCGGCGTACACGGTCGCCCGCGACCTGCCCGTGCTGACCTCCGTCGGCCGCTGGGACGAGGAGCGCGACCGCGACGAGCAGCCCGCGACCACCCCGACGTACGACGAGCAGCCCCTGGACGATGTCCGCGACGAGACCGGCGACGAGACCGGCGACGAGACCGGCGACGAGACCGGCGACGAGGGCGTCGACGAGCGTGACGACGAGGCCGCGGGCTCGCGCCCCGAGGTCCGCCGGGTCGCTCCCTGGGCCGCGGCCCTCATCGCCCGGGTCGCCGAGTACCGCCGACGCGGCCGCGAGCGCGAGGATGACTCCGTCGTGGCGTGGTCGGAGGAGGGCGCGTCGGCCGGGCACGACAACCGTGCCGACGACCGTGGCGACGACGGCTGGGACGACGACCGGTCCGACGCCGAGGCCACCGGCCCGATCGCGGTCGTGCCCGCCGTCCGCGCCAGCGCGACGCCGCTGCCCCTGCGCGACCTCCGGGGCGCCGCCCGCTCGGAGCACGAGGCCGAGGAGCGTCTGCCCGAGGCCTCCGAGCTCCGCCGCTCCGGCGAGCCCGAGCTGCCGACGTACACGTTCGACGAGGTCGCCACCCTCGCCGGACCGGCTGACGACGGCACGCCGGCCGACGAGCCGGTCGAGCCCGTGATCGGCCCCGAGCTGACGGCGGCCCGTGCGCGCCTCGGTCTCTCGGTCGACCAGGTCGCCGAGCGCACCCGCATCCGCCCGCACGTCATCGAGGCCATCGAGGTCGACGACTTCGGCCCCTGCGGCGGCGACTTCTACGCCCGCGGTCACCTCCGCACGCTCACCCGCGTGCTGGGCGTCGACTCCGCCGAGCTGCTGGCGGCGTACGACGAGCGCTACGCCGACGCCCCCATCGACGCGCGACGCGTCTTCGAGGCCGAGCTGGCCGGCGCCACGGGCGGGGGCCTCCGGGCGACCCGCGGCGGGCCGAACTGGTCGGTGCTCGTCGCGGCCGTGATGTCCCTGGTGCTGCTGTGGTCGGTCGCCCAGCTGCTGTTCGAGGGCGACCGCGAGGTCGAGTCGACCTCCGGCGCCGCGGGCCTCTCCTCGGGCACGGCGGCCGCCGCCGTCGGTCTCGAGCTGCAGGCCGGCGAGGTCGACGCGTCGCTGACGGTGCGCGACGGCGACGGTGCCGTCGTGTGGCAGGGCGACCTGGCCGCGGGGGAGACCCACTCGGTCGAGGCCGTCCCGCCGCTGCGGATCTCGTCGACCGACGGCTCCGTGACGGCCCGGGTCAGCGGTGGCGAGGTCGCCGCGCTGGGTGAGGCCGGCACCGCGGTCCAGCGCACGCTCGTGCCGTGACACCGGTCGTCGGGCGGCTCGCCCGTTTCGACGCCGGTGGCGGTCGGCGGGCATACTCGGCCCAATCATGAGTGCTCCCACCGCCCCGCCCGCCGACCAGCCGCTGTCGGTGGCCATGGTCACCCTCGGCTGTGCCCGGAACGAGGTCGACTCCGAGGAGCTGGCCGGTCGCCTGGAGGCGGGCGGCTTCCGCCTCGTCACCGATCCCGACCAGGCCGACACGGTCGTCGTCAACACCTGCGGCTTCGTCGAGTCCGCCAAGAAGGACTCGGTCGACACCCTGCTCGCCGCGGCCGACCTGAAGGACGGTGGCCGTGCGAAGGCCGTCGTGGCCGTCGGGTGCCTCGCGGAGCGCTACGGGTCCGAGCTCGCCGAGTCGCTGCCCGAGGCCGACGCGGTGCTCGGCTTCGACGACTACCCCGACATCGCGGCACGGCTGCGCTCGATCGTCGCCGGCGAGGTGCACCACCCGCACACGCCGTCCGACCGCCGCAAGCTGCTCCCGATCTCCCCGGCCGAGCGCGGCGACGCCCAGCAGAGCTCGGGCCTGAGCGTCCCCGGCCACGGGCCCGACCTCCCGATCGGTGCCGCGCCCGCGAGCGGACCCCGCGCCGTGCGGCGCCGCCTCGACGGCGGACCCACCGCGCCGCTCAAGCTCGCGAGCGGCTGCGACCGCCGGTGCACGTTCTGCGCCATCCCGAGCTTCCGCGGCTCCTTCGTGAGCCGCCGGCCCTCCGACGTCATCGCGGAGGCGCGCTGGCTGGGGGAGCAGGGCGTCAAGGAGGTCTTCCTCGTCAGCGAGAACTCGACGTCCTACGGCAAGGACCTCGGAGACCTGCGTCTGCTCGAGACGATCCTGCCCGAGCTGGCGGCCGTCGACGGCGTCGAGCGCGTGCGGGTGTCCTACCTGCAGCCCGCCGAGACGCGGCCCGGCCTCATCGAGGCCATCGCGTCGACGCCGGGCGTGGTGCCCTACTTCGACCTCTCCTTCCAGCACGCGAGCAACCCCGTGCTGCGGCGGATGCGTCGCTTCGGTGACCCGGAGAGCTTCCTCTCGCTGCTCGAGCGCATCCGGGCGATCGCGCCCCACGCCGGTGTCCGCTCCAACGTGATCGTCGGGTTCCCGGGCGAGACGGAGGAGGACCTCGAGGTGCTCTGCGACTTCCTCGAGGCGGCCCGTCTCGACGTCACCGGGGTGTTCGGCTACTCCGACGAGGACGGCACCGAGGCGGCGTCGTACGACGGCAAGCACAGCGACGACGAGGTCCTCGCCCGCACGCAGCACGTGACCGCCCTCGTCGAGGAGCTCACGTCGCAGCGCGCCGAGGAGCGGGTCGGCGAGCGCGTCGAGGTGCTCGTCGAGTCGGTCGACGACGAGGGCGTCGAGGGGCGGGCCGCGCACCAGGGCCCGGAGGTCGACGGCACCACCATGCTCGTGGACGTCGACGGACTGCCCCTCGAGGGCGCTCGCGTCGGCGACATCCTGCCCGCGACGGTCGTCGCGTCGGAGGGCGTCGACCTCGTCGCCGAGCCGCTGAGCGAGGAGATCCGATGACCGAGGCCGCGCGGGTCAGCAACTTCAACCTGCCCAACGCGCTCACGACCGTGCGCATCCTCGCCGTGCCGTTCTTCGGCTGGGCGCTGCTGGTCGACGGCGGCGACTCGGTGCTGTGGCGCACGGTGGCCTGGGCCATCTTCTTCGTCGCGATGATCACCGACAAGATCGACGGCGACATCGCCCGTGCCCGTGGGCAGGTGACCGACTTCGGCAAGATCGCCGACCCGATCGCCGACAAGGCGATCACCGGCATGGCCCTCGTCGGGCTCGCGATCGTCGGCGACGTCTGGTGGTGGGTCGCGATCGTGGTGCTCGTGCGGGAGTGGAGCGTGACGCTGCTGCGGCTCTCGGTCGCCAAGCAGGTCGTCATCGCCGCCGCGCAGAGCGGCAAGATCAAGACGGTGCTGCAGGCCCTCGCCCTCGGGCTGCTCGCCCTCCCGCTGCGTCAGGTCGACGGCTGGCTCGACGTGCCGGGCGACGTGGTGTTCTACGCGGCCCAGGTGCTGCTCGCCGCGGCCGTCGCGATGACCCTCTGGTCGGGCTACGAGTTCTACCGCGACCTGTTCCGGCAGCGCGACACCCTGCGCTCCGGCTCCCGCGGGGCCTGACAGCACGCCGGTCCGCCGGTGTCCATGGGGAGCGGCCCGGACGAATCGGGCCTGAAACGCTCGGTGCACGCAAACCGTTACGCGGAGTTCATCGTGGGACGTTGATTTCTTCGTGCCAGGAGTAGTGGACTGGGCCGGCGTCCCGCCGACTGTCGGCGCGCGCTCTCGCCTCCCGAAAGGCCACCCGTGTCCCAAGCCCCACCGACGGCGTCCTCGACCCGCGCCGCACGTCGTCCCGTTCGCTCCCTGGCCGCGGTCGTCGGCCTCGGCGTCGTGCTGACCGGTCTCAGCAGCGTCACGATGCCCGCCCAGGCCAACCCCGCCGGCACCGGTCTCGTCATCAACGAGGTGTACGGCGGGGGCGGCAACAACGGCGGAGCGTTCCGCAACGACTTCATCGAGCTGTACAACCCGACCACGTCGGACATCCCGCTGGGCGGGCTGAGCCTCCAGTACCGCTCCAACGCAGGAGGTGTCGGCGGCAACCTGGCGCTCGAGGGCTCCGTCGCCCCCGGCGGCTACTTCCTGGTCCAGGCCGCCCTCGGCAACAACGCCGACCAGCCGGCCCTGCCGACGCCGGACGCCGAGTCGACGCTGGCGCTCTCGGGCACCGGTGGCCAGGTGCTGCTCGTGAACGGCACCGCGAACTTCACGGCGACCGGCGACCTCGCCGGCAACACCGGCCTGGTCGACATGGTGGGCTGGGGCACGAGCACCAACAGCTTCGAGGGTGCGGCCGCGCCCGCGACCACGAACGGCACCTCGGTCGCCCGCGCGGTCGTGGGCGTCGACTCCGACGTGAACTCCGCCGACCTCGTCGCCGGTGTGCCCACCCCGACGAACTCCGGCGCCGAGCCGGAGGAGCCCGAGGAGCCCGAGGAGCCGGCCGAGATCCCGACGGTCACCATCGCGGAGATCCAGGGCACGGGCGACGCCACGCCGCTGCCCGCCACCCGGGTGCGCACCCGCGGCGTCGTGACGGCGGCGTACCCGTCGGGCGGGTTCGACGGCTTCTACATGCAGACCGAGGGCACGGGCGGCGAGGCCAAGGTGGCCCCCGCCGCGTCCGACGCGGTGTTCGTCTACGGCGGCACCGGTGGCTTCGGCGACGCGACGCCGCGGGTCGGCGACCTCGTCGAGGTCGTCGGCGTGCCGGGTGAGTTCAACGGGCTCACCCAGCTCAACGCCTCGACGCTGCCCTCCGAGGTCGTCGTCGTCGGCGAGCCGACCGTCGAGGTCAAGGCGCGCGCGTTCGCGCTGCCGGCCACGGCCGCCGAGCGGGAGATGTACGAGGGCGAGCTCGTGGCCCCGACCGACACCTACACGGTGTCGAACAACTTCAACCTCAACAACTTCGCCGAGATCGGCCTCGCGGTGGGCGACACCCCGCTGCTGACGCCGACCGAGGTCGCGGCCGCGGCCGACACCGACGCGATCGCTGCCGTGAAGGCGGACAACTTCGCCCGCGGCGTCGCCATCGACGACGGTGCGACGTGGAACTACCTCACCAGCTACAACGGCATCGCGCTGCCGTGGATCACGAAGGACCAGCCGGTCCGGGTGAACGCGAGCGCGACCATCACCGAGCCGGTGGTCTTCGACTACCGCAACAACGCGTGGAAGTACCAGCCCACCACGCAGCTGCGTGCCGGTGCCCAGGCTCCGGCCACGTTCGAGAACACGCGCACGGCGGCGCCGGAGGAGGTGGGCGGCAACCTGAAGCTGGCCACGTTCAACGTGCTGAACTACTTCACGACCACCGGCCAGGACTGGGTCGCGAGCGGCAACGGCCGCACGTGCACCTACTTCAACGACCGTGAGGGCAACCCGATCGGCGCCAACCGCTGCGACCCGAACGGGCCCCGCGGCGCCGCGACCGACGCGAGCTTCGAGCGTCAGCAGCAGAAGATCGTCGCGGCGATCAACGCGATCGACGCCGACGTGGTCTCGCTCGAGGAGATCGAGAACTCGCGCTCGCTGGGCAAGCCCCGCGACGAGGCGCTGTCGGCCCTCGTCGAGGCGCTGAACACGGCCGCCGGCTCCGAGCTGTGGGCGTTCGTGCCCTCGCCCGAGGCACTGCCCGCTAGCGAGGACGTCATCCGGACGGCGTTCATCTACAAGCCCGCCGCGCTCGAGACGGTCGGCGACTCGCGGATCCTCACCGACAGCTCGGCGTTCTCGAACGCCCGGCAGCCGCTGGCCCAGGCCTTCGTGCCGGTCGACGGTGACGACGAGGACGCCTTCACGGTCGTCGTGAACCACTTCAAGTCGAAGAGCAACTCCACGCCTCCGGCCACGGGCGACAACGCCAACGGCGAGCAGGGCGCGTTCAACGGCGACCGCACGCGTCAGGCCGAGGCCCTGGTGACGTTCACCGACGAGGTGGCCGCCGAGTTCGGCACCGAGGCCGTCTTCCTCACGGGCGACTTCAACTCCTACTCGCAGGAGGACCCGATGCAGGTCCTCTACGAGGCGGGCTACACCAACCTCCAGTCCGAGGGCGAGTGGAGCTACAGCTTCAGCGGCCAGTCCGGCTCGCTCGACCACGTGCTGGCGAACGACGCGGCGCTCGAGTCCGTCACGGGCTCGGACATCTGGGAGATCAACGCGGTGGAGTCGGTGGCGTACGAGTACAGCCGCTACAACTACAACCTCACCGACTTCTACGCGCCGAACCCGTACCGGTCGTCCGACCACGAGCCGCACGTCGTCGGCATCTCCACCCAGGACGAGCCGGCGCAGTCGAGCCTCATCACGTCGCCGGTGTACGGCGCCTACGGCGACGCGATCACCATCCCGGTGACCGTCGACACCACGGGCACCGCCACCGGCACCGTCGAGGCCTACTGGGGCGGTCGCACCTACGCCACGGCCGAGGTCGTCAACGGCTACGCCGTCCTGACCATCCCGCGCCGGGCGCTGGCGCCGAACACCTACCGGTTCGGCATCCGCTACTCGGGCGACGCCGGCACCCTGCCGGCCGTCAGCGGCACGGTCGTGACCATCGACCGGGCCCGCTCGACGCTGGTCCCGGTCCAGTGGCCGCAGCCGTTCGTCGCGAACCGCAGCGGTGCCCTCGGCATCACGGTCGGCAACTCCAGCGGCGCGCGCGCCACGGGCTTCGTGAACGTCGTCTACGGCAACCGCTCCTACCGGGCGCAGCTCGTCAACGGCTACGTGAAGCTCAACCTGCAGGGGATGGCCGCCGGTTGGCACCGCGCGTACATCTACTACGAAGGCAGCGGCACGGTCTCCTCGGCGTACGGCAGCGTCGCCATCCGGGTGACCCGCTGACCTGACCCGGGCAGGCGGGCCATGATGGTGGGGTGACCTCCACCGGACCGGCCGCACCGCACGCCCACGAGCACGCCCACGAGGCCCTCGACGCGCTGGTCGCGTCGGGGGCCTCGTTGGCGGTGGCGGAGTCCCTCACCGGCGGTCGCCTGGCGGCGGCGGTGACGGGCGTTCCGGGTGCCTCGCGCGCCTTCCTCGGCGGCGTCGTCTCCTACGCCACGGAGGTGAAGGTCGACGTGCTGGGCGTCCCGGCCGCCGTCGTCGACGAGCACGGCGTCGTCTCGGCGGCCTGCGCGGCCGCGATGGCGGCGGGCGTACGACGGCTGCTCGGCGCGTCGTACGCGCTCGCCACCACGGGGGTCGCCGGCCCCGAACGCCAGGAGGGCCACCCGCCCGGCACCGTGTTCGTCGCCCTGGCCGGTCCCGACGGGCTCTCCGAGGTGGTCGGGCTCGCCCTCAGCGGGGACCGCGCACGCATCCAGGCCGACACGGTCGCGACGGCGCTGGACCTTCTCACCCGGCGTCTCGTCGGGAAGCAATCGGCATCGGGTAGCGTTGCGCCTCACCTGAGGTGAAAGGAACGCGCGCATGGTGCTCTTCCGAAGTTCGCTCGGTGACGTGCTGCGTCGTCAGCGGATGCAGCGCGGCATGACGCTGCGCGAGGTCTCCGCAGGTGCCCGGGTCAGTCTCGGCTACATCTCCGAGATCGAACGTGGCCAGAAGGAGGCGTCCTCCGAGCTGCTGGCGTCGTTGTGCGCCGCCCTCGAGGTGCCGCTCTCCGACGTGCTCCGCGAGGTCAGCCACGAGGTCGCCCGCGAGGAGACGGTGCTCGCCGGTGCCGCCGTGGCGACCCCCATCCCCGTGCGTCCGCGCACGACCAGCGACGACACCGCGGTGCCCTCCGCCGCCTGACCGGTCCTGGCGCGACCGGTCCGCAAGGGCGGCCCCGGGGCGATCGGCCCGAGCCGGGCTGCTCAGCGGGGTCGGCTCAGCGTGGTTGGCAGGACGGGCACCAGTACGACGCCCGCTCGCCACGCAACGGTGCCTCGGCGTCGACGCGCATCTCCACCCGCACCGTGGTGCCGCAGCGGCGGCACGCCTGCTGGTCGCGGCGGTACACCCACAGCTGGCGGCCCTGGCGCAGGTCGCCCGTGGTCGACTGCATCGCGCGCTCCTTGTTCAGGTCGAGCATCTGGCGAGCACGCCTCACCATCCTGACGAGGTCCGGCACCTCGGCCAGCGGCCGGGCCGGGTGCACCCCGGAGACGAAGCAGAGCTCCGCCATGTACATGTTGCCGATGCCCGCGAGGTTGCGCTGGTCGAGGAGCGCCTCCGCGACCGGGCGGTGACCGTCCGCACGGAGCCGGCGCAGTGCCTCCTCCTCGTCCCAGTCCGGCCCGAGCAGGTCGGGGCCGACGTGGCCCACGACGTCGGGCTCGTCGGCCGTGCGCAGCAGGTCGACCACGCCCAGGGAGAAGCCCACGGCCGTGGTGGTGCCGGCGCGCAGCACCGCCCGGGCCTGGTGGGTCGGCCGACGCCAGCGCGCCCGTCCCTCGTAGACGTGCCAGCTGCCCTCCATCTTGAGGTGGGTGTGCAGCGTCCAGTCGCTGCCCTCATGGCGGAGCCGTGTGAGCAGGTGCTTGCCCCGGGAGACGGTGCCGAGGTGCTCTGCGCCCGCGAGGTCCGCGGTCGCGTGGTCGGGCACGCGCAGGTCGACGACGTCGAGCCGGCGCCGGCCGAGCGCGGCGTCGAGCTTCTTGGCCGCCCGGTAGACGGTGTCACCCTCAGGCACGGAGTCGGAGTCCCTTCGGGGTGGTGACGAACCCGGCCGCCGCCAGGGCCTGGCGCAACGGGGTGTCCCGCACGCCGAGAAGCTGCGCGCCGTCGGCCTGCTCGACCGTGATCCGCCCGAGGGCGCCGTTGCGCGAGACCGAGGCCAGGCCGTGGGCCGCCAGCGTGAGCACCTCGACGTCGTCCGTCCACGTCAGCAGCGTGCGGCCGCCGCGCTCGACGTACAGGACGAGCTCGCCGTCGACCACCGCCACCAGGGAGCCGGCCTTGCGTCCCGGCCGGTGGCGGGGCGTGCGCCGGGCGGTCGGCGAGTCCGGGGCGGCGTCCGACGTCATCCCGGACCCCGGCTCGCCGTCGCCGTCGTCGTCGGTGGCGGAGCCCGGGCGCTCGGGCCAGGGCAGTGCGGCACCGAACGGGTTGGCGGGGTCGGTGGCCGCGAGCACGTACGTCGCGGGCTCGTCGCTGGAGCCGTCGACCCCCGTCGCGGGCTCGGCCAGGGTGCGGAGCCGGTCGACGGCACCCGTCGTCCCGAACTGGGCCGCGCCGAGACCGTTGACGAAGTAGCCACGGCGGGTCCGGCCGGTCTCCTCGAAGGCCGCCAGCACCCGGTAGACCCCGGCGAAGCCGCCCAGCACCCGCTCGGCGACGACGGACCCGCGGGTCACGACGCCGTACCGGCCGAGCAGCGACTCGGCGGTGGCGTGCCCACGTCGGGTGGCGTCCGTGTCGAGGGGCGGCACGAGCGCCCAGCGTCCGGAGGTGTCGGGCCGCGCCCGGGCGGCCGGGTAGGGCCGGGCGGACATGGAGCGGCTGGCCGACCCCATGCGGCGCGGGCGGCCGGGCGTGCGGCGCGTCTTGTGCGACCCGCTCGAGCCGACGCGGGCCCGCAGGGGCGCCAGGGTGTCGTTGGTGACGCGTCCGGCCCACACGAGGTCCCACAGCACCCCGGCGAGCGCCTCGTCGTTCGTGGAGCCCACGACGTCGGCGAGCTGCCGGAAGAACCAGGCCCCCCCGGGTTCCAGCGCCGTGACGACGGCGTCGTGCAGGGCGGAGGCGTCGTACGCACCGGGGAGGGGCGCGGTGAGCGCGGCGGTGTCGGCCAGGTGGAGCGAGACCCAGCCGTCGGACCCCGGGAGCGCCCCCTGGCCGCACCACACGACCTCGCCACCGGCGGTCAGCTCGTCCAGGTAGGCGGGGGAGTAGTCCCGCACCCGGGCGGGCAGCACGAGCGACTCCCACGCCGAGGCGGGGATGGAGCAGCCGGCGAGCTGGTCGAGCACGGTGACGACGCCGTCGACGCCGTACAGGCCGCCACGCTTGCCGGGGCGACGCACCGGCCGGTCGGGGTCGTCGTCGCGGGGCGGCGCGACGGGCTGGACCTGCTGCCAGACCGGGACGAACCGCGCCAGTGCCGCGGGGTCGACGGGCTCGACCTCCTGGCGCAGCCGGGCCAGGGAGCGGCGACGCAGCCGGCGGAGGACCTCGGCGTCGCACCACTCGGTGCCGGACCCGCCCGGACGGAACTCGCCGTCGGTGACGCGGCCCTGGGCCCGGAGGCGCTGGAGGGTCTGGGCGACGACGGCCACGCCCAGGCCGAGCCGGGCCGCGACGGCGTCCGGCTGGAAGGGGCCGTGGGTGCGGGCGTAGCGGGCGACGAGGTCGCCCAGGGGGTCGTCCACCGGCTCGGTGAGCGCATCGGCGACCCCGGGCGGCGCCGGGACGCCGAGCCCGTCGCGGAGCCTCGCGACGTCCTCCACGACGGCCCAGCGCTCGTCGCCGGCCATCCGGACCCGGACGACGCGGCGGGCCTGCTCGAGCTCCTCCAACCAGGTCGTCGAGGTGGCGGCGTCGGCCGTGGAGCGCGCGGCGACCTCCTCGGTCGAGAGCGGTCCGAGCAGCCGGACGAGGTCCGCCACCCCCTCGACGTTGCGGGCCCGGCGGTCTTCCGCCAGCCGCTGCAGCTCGGCCTCCACCTCGGCCAGCACGTCCGGGTCGAGCAGCTCGCGCAGCTCGGCGCGGCCGAGCAGCTCGGCCAGCAGGGCCGGGTCGAGGGCGAGGGCGGCGGCGCGCCGCTCGGCGAGCGGCGAGTCGCCCTCGTAGACGAACTGCGCGACGTAGCCGAACAGCAGGGTGCGCGCGAAGGGTGAGGGCGACGTGGTCGTCACGTCGACGACCTGGATCTCGCGGCGCTCGACCTTGCGGTGGAGCGCCAGGAGGCCGGGCAGGTCGTAGACGTCCTGCAGGCACTCGCGGACGGCCTCGAGCACGATCGGGAACGTCGGGTACTTCACCGCGACCTCGAGCAGCTGCGCGGCGCGCTGACGCTGCTGCCACAACGGGGCGCGCCGGCCCGGGTCGCGGCGGGGGAGCAGCAGGGCACGGGCGGCGCACTCGCGGAAGCGGGCGGCGAAGAGCGCCGAGCCCCCGACCTCGTCGGTGACGATCGCCTCGAGCTCGTCGGCGTCGAAGACCATCACCTCGCCCGAGGGCGGGTCGTCGCCGGTGTCCGGCAGGCGCACGACGATGCCGTCGTCGGAGGCGTGCGCCTGGCCGTCGACGCCGTACCGCTCCCGCAGCCGCGCGTTGATCGCGAGCGCCCAGGGCGCGTGCACGGGCACGCCGTACGGCGAGTGCAGCACGAGCCGCCAGTCGCCGAGCTCGTCGCGGAAGCGCTCGAGCACCAGGGTGCGGTCGGACGGCAGGACCGTCGTCGCCTCCCGCTGCTCGCCGACGTAGTCGACGAGGTTCGCGGCGGCGTAGGCGTCGAGGCCGGTCGCGGTGACGGTCGTGACCGCCTCCGAGCGCGGTGCGGCCCCGAGCTCGCGGTGCAGCGCCCCCACGGCCTCGCCCAGCTCGACGGGGCGCCCCAGTGCCTCGCCACGCCAGAACGGCAGGCGGCCCGGGATGCCGGGCGCCGGGGTGACGAGCACCTGGTCGTGGGTGATGTCCTCGATGCGCCAGCTCGTGGCGCCGAGCGCGAAGACGTCGCCCACGCGCGACTCGTAGACCATCTCCTCGTCGAGCTCGCCGACCCGGCGTCCGGGGCCGGAGCGCTCGTTGCCCGACGAGACGAGGAAGACCCCGAACAGCCCGCGGTCGGGGATCGTGCCGCCGCTCGTGACGGCCAGCCGTTGCGCGCCCGGTCGCCCGGTGAGGGTGCCGGCGACGCGGTCCCAGACGAGGCGTGGCCGCAGCTCGGCGAACTCGTCGGAGGGGTAGCGGCCGCTCAGGAGGTCGAGCGTCGCCTCGTAGGCGCTGCGGGGCAGACCGGTGAACGGCGCGGCCCGGCGCACCAGCTCGAAGAGCGCGTCGGTGTCGTAGGGCTCGATGGAGGTGACGGCCACGATCTGCTGCGCCAGGACGTCGAGCGGGTTGGCCGGCACGCGCAGCGCCTCGATCGCACCCGTGCGCATGCGCTCGACCGCCACGGCGGTCGGGGCGAGGTCGCCGCGGTACTGCGGGAAGAGCACGCCGCGGGAGGTCTCGCCGACCTGGTGACCGGCGCGACCCACCCGCTGCAGGGCGCTGGCGACCGAGGGCGGCGACCCGATCTGCACGACGAGGTCGACGGCACCCATGTCGATGCCGAGCTCGAGACTGCTCGTCGCGACGACGCAGGGTAGGCGTCCGCGCTTGAGGTCGTCCTCGATCAGCTCGCGCTGCTCCTTCGAGACCGAGCCGTGGTGGGCGCGCGCGACCAGCGCGGCCGCGCCGCTCGTGGCGCCGGACTGGCCGGCGACCTCGGACGGCGGTCGGGAGGGACGCTCGTCCTGCTCGTCGTCCTGCTCGTCGTCCTGGTGGTCGTGCTGCTCGTCGTCCCGTGCGTCGTCCTCGTCGTCGTACATGGCGTGGAGGCGCTCCTCGCCGGAGCCGGCACCGGCTGCGGCGGCGCCCGCGGCCGAGACGGCCTCGGCCCGCTCGGCGGCCAGCTCGTTGAGCCGTGCCGTCAGCCGCTCGGCGACCCGCCGCGAGTTGGCGAACACGATGGTGGAGCGGTGCGCCTCGACCAGGTCGAGCACCCGCTCCTCGACGTGGGGCCAGATCGAGGAGGCGTTGCGCCCGCTGGAGGCGTCGTCCTCGTCGTACTCGGCCGGGGCCGTCATGTCCTCCACCGGGACCACGACCTGCAGCTCCCACTCCTTGGACGACGGCGGCGCCACGACGTGCACCGGGGCGCTGCCGCCGAGGAAGCGGGCGACCTCCTCGACCGGGCGCACCGTGGCGGAGAGACCGATGCGCTGGGCCGGCTTCTCGAGCAGGGCGTCGAGCCGCTCCAGCGTCAGCGCGAGGTGGGCGCCGCGCTTGCTGCCCGCGACGGCGTGGACCTCGTCGACGATGACGGTCTCGACCCCGCGGAGCGACTCCCGTGCCTGCGACGTGAGCATCAGGAAGAGGGACTCGGGTGTCGTGATGAGGATGTCCGGCGGGCGGGTCGTCAGGCGGCGTCGGTCGGCCGCCGACGTGTCGCCGGACCGGATGCCGACCCGCAGGTCGGGCACCTCGACGCCGAGCCGCTCCCCGGTGTGCCGGATGCCGGCCAGAGGGGCCCGGAGGTTGCGCTCGACGTCGACGGCCAGTGCCTTCAGCGGGGAGACGTACAGGACGCGACAGCGGTGGGCGGCCGCCTCCGGTGGCGGGGTCGTCGCGAGCCGGTCGACCGACGCGAGGAACGCGGAGAGCGTCTTGCCGGAACCGGTCGGCGCCACGACGAGGGTGTGGCGACCGGACGCGATCGACGTCCAGGCCCCCTGCTGCGCCGGCGTGGGCGCAGGGAAAGCCGCCGTGAACCACGCGCGGGTCACGGCATGGAAGTTCTCGAGCCCCTCTGCCACGTCGGCCATCCTTGCCTACGGCACCGACAACGCAATCGGGGCGACGACTGTCGGCGCTCTCACCTAGGCTCACGCCTCGTGACAGCGGATCTCGGGCAGACACCCCAGCCGTCGGCGACCACGCCGCCGGGCCAGGCGGCCGACGTGCTCATCCACGCGCGCGGCCTGCGCAAGACCTTCGGCGACTTCGAGGCGGTGCGGGGCATCGACGTCGACGTCCCGCGCGGGCAGGCGTTCGGGTTCCTCGGCCCCAACGGGGCCGGGAAGTCGTCGACCATGCGCATGGTGGCGGCGGTCTCGCCGCCGACCGGCGGCACGCTGCGCATCCTCGGGATGGACCCCGCGGAGCAGTCGTCGGCCATCAAGGCCCGCATCGGTGTCTGCCCGCAGGAGGACACGCTCGACCTCGAGCTCAGCGTGCGCGACAACCTCTACGTCTACGGCCGCTACTTCGGCCTGCCGCGCAAGGAGGTGCGCGCCCGGGTCGACGAGCTCCTGGCCTTCGTGCAGCTGGGCGAGAAGGCCGACGCGATGGTCGACGACCTCTCCGGCGGCATGAAGCGCCGCCTCACGATCGCGCGCTCGCTCATCAACCGGCCCGAGATCCTGCTGCTCGACGAGCCCACCACCGGGCTCGACCCGCAGGCCCGCCACGTGGTCTGGGACCGCCTGTTCCGGCTGAAGGCCCAAGGCGTGACGCTGGTGCTCACGACGCACTACATGGACGAGGCCGAGCAGCTGTGCGACCGGCTCGTGGTGATGGACAAGGGCCACATCGTGGCCGAGGGCTC
Organism: Nocardioides alkalitolerans DSM 16699; assembly: GCF_000426525.1. GTDB lineage: Bacteria > Actinomycetota > Actinomycetes > Propionibacteriales > Nocardioidaceae > Nocardioides > Nocardioides alkalitolerans. Next base: position 71,329 of record NZ_AUFN01000014.1, on the reverse strand, counting down.
GCCGCTGGAGCTGATCCGGGCGCACGCGACGCGCGAGGTCGCCGAGCTCCGCTTCGGCGCCGGCGGGGCGCAGGCCGAGCACGAGGCGGTCGCGGAGCAGGTCGCGGGGCTGGCCGACCGGGTCGAGGTGCTGCCCGACAGGCTCCTGCTCTACAGCGACGACGGCGAGCGCACGCTGGCCCAGGTGCACGCCGCGGGCCTGCGGCCGACGACGACCCTGGTGCGCCGGGCCACGCTGGAGGACGTCTTCCTCCGCCTCACCGGCCGCACGCTGGTCGACTGAGGGGCGCCGATGACGACGACACCCCGTCCCGGGACGGGACCCAGCACCAGCCCCACGAGCCCTGCCAGCACGGCGCCCGGGTCGGTGGTCGACGGCGCGCTCCGCCTCGCGCCGTACTGGGCGACGGTGCTGCGCCGCACCTGGAAGGGCGGGGTCATCTCGGCCCTGGTCACCCCGCTGCTGTACGTCGTCGCGATGGGCGTCCTGCTGGGCGGGTTCATCGAGGTGGCGCCCGGCGAGCTGGAGGGGGCGACGTCGTACCTCGCGTTCGTCGCGCCCGGCCTGCTGGCGGCGCACGTCATGACGCTGGTGATCGGCGAGACGACCTACCCGGTGATGTCGGGCGTGAAGTGGCACAAGACCTTCTTCGCCATGCACGCCACCCCGCTCGGCATCGGGTCGATCGTGCTCGCCAACGTCGGCTTCATCCTGCTCCGCACCCTCGTGGTCAGCGCGTTCTTCGTCGCGGTGCTGGCGCCGTTCGGGGTCTTCACGACCTGGTGGGGTGCCGTGCTGGCGTGGGCCACCCAGGCCCTCGTCATCGGTGCCTTCACGACCCCCGTGTTCGCGTTCGCGGCCGGGCTGCAGGACGAGACGGCGTTCGCGCTGGTGTTCCGGCTCGGGATGATCCCGATGTTCCTCTTCTCGGGCGCCTTCTTCCCGGTCGGCAACCTCGACGCGCCCCTCGAGGTGGTCGCGAGGCTCACGCCGCTGTGGCACGGGGTCGACCTGACCCGGATGTTCGCGCTCGGCACGTTCGAGCTCGGGCCCGCCCTGGTGCACGTGGCCTACCTGGTCGCCCTCACGGCGCTGGGCTGGTGGTGGGCCGTGCGCCGCCTGCGCGCGAGGATGGTGGTCTGACGTGGCGCTCTTCACCGCTGCCGTCGCCGGCGAGACCGCCCGCCGGGCCGCCCGCCAGGGCTCGCCGGTCTCCGCCGTCGAGGCGACCCGTCTGCTGGTCTGGCGCAACATGCTGGCCTACCGGCGCCACTGGCCGATCTTCGTCACCGGCTTCCTCGAGCCCGTGTTCTACCTGTTCTCGATCGGGGTCGGGGTCGGCGCCCTCGTGACGGGGTTCGAGGTGGGCGGGCGCACGGTCCCGTACGCCGAGTTCGTGGCGCCCGGCATGCTCGCGGCCTCCGCGATGAACGGCGCGCTCTACGACTCGACGTTCAACTTCTTCCACAAGCTGCGCTTCGGCAAGCTGTTCGACCAGATGCTGGCGACACCCCTCACCACGATGGACGTGGCGCGGGGCGAGCTCAGCTGGTCGCTCATCCGGGGCGGGATCTACGCCGCGGCGTTCCTGCTCGTCATGGTGGCGATGGACCTGGTGTCGTCGTGGTGGGCGGTGCTGGCGGTGCCCGCCGCCCTCCTGATCGGCCTGGCGTTCGGCGGCATCTGCATGGCGCTGACGACCTTCATGCGGTCCTGGCAGGACTTCGAGTACGTCACGCTGGCCACGGTGCCGATGTTCCTGTTCTCGGCGACGTTCTTCCCCGTCAGCGCGTTCCCGGAGTGGCTCCGGTGGGTGGTCGAGTGCACGCCGCTCTACCGCGGCGTCGTGCTGATCCGCGAGCTGTGCACGGGCACGGTCGGGTGGGGCTCGGCGGCGTCGGTCGTCTACCTGGTCGTCCTGGGCCTCGTCGGGCTCGTCGTCGTACGACGCCGCCTCGACCGGCTGCTGCTCGCATGAGGCCGGCGGCCCGGTTCGCGGGCGGGGAGCCCGCCGGGCTGGCCGCCCCGGGCCGCCGGTCAGCCGACGACGGCCTCGCCGGTCGGCATGTTGACCAGCATGCGCTGGTAGAAGGCCATGTCGATCCACTGGTCGAACTTGTTGCCGACCTCGCGGAACTCGCCGACCTTCTGGAACCCGCAGCGCACGTGCAGGCGCTCGCTGGCGGCGTTGGGCAGCGACACCGCCGCGATCGCGGTGTGCACGCCGGAGACGGCCATGGTCTGCAGCAGGGCGGGGTAGAGCATGAGGCCGACCCCCTGGCCGCGCACGGATCCGTCGAGGTAGATGGAGGTCTCACGGGTGTAGTCGTAGGCCGGGCGCGGCCGGAACGACCACGAGTAGGCGTAGCCGACGGCGTCGTCGTCGTCGTTGACGGCCACGATCAGGTGGTCGCCGGGGTGCTGGCCGTCCAGCCGGGTCTGCCAGTAGTCGAGGTCGGGTGGTTCGAGGTCGAAGGTGGCGAGGGAGTGCTCGACCGCGTGGCTGTAGATCGCCGAGATCCTCGGCAGGTCACGCACGGTCGCGGAACGGGTCCTGTAGTCAGGCATCCGGCCATTGTCGTGCACCCCGGCCCCGACGGCGGACCCCGCCGTCGGATTGACGCCCGGATCACGCGTCGGACGTGGCGGTCGTGGCCGCGTCCGGGTCCTGGGAGGATGGCGCGGTGACGACCCCCGAGCAGGTCCCGGTCCCGGGTGACGAGAAGGACTGGACCTGGGTGCTGGAGCGTCCCTGCGCGGAGTGCGGGGTGGTGGCGGGCGACATCGCACTGCGCGACGTCCCGGGTCTCGTGGCGGCGTCGACGCAGGCCTGGCGCCTGGTCCTGGAGGCGGACGACGTCGAGCGTCGCCCGCGGCCCGACGTGTGGTCGCCGCTCGAGTACGCCTGCCACGTGCGCGACGTGCACCGGGTCTTCGACGAGCGCCTGCGGCTGATGCTCGCCTCCGCCCCCGGTGAGGCGGCGAGGTTCGCGAACTGGGACCAGGACGCCACGGCGGTGGCGGAGCGCTACGCCGAGCAGGAGCCCGAGGCCGTCCACACCGACCTGACCGCGGCGGCGCACGTCGTCGCCGGCCGGTACGCCGCGCTGGCGCCCGACGACGCCGAGCGGGTCGGGCTGCGCAGCAACGGCTCGGCGTTCACGGTGCGCACCTTCGCGCAGTACCACCTCCATGACGTGCTCCACCACCTGCACGACGTCGGCGTCGCCGTCGACACGCAGGGGGTCCGAGCCCACCCGAGCGACACGAGGAGCGACGAGCAGTGAGGCACACCGAGTTCTGGGCGCGGCTCGAGGAGGCGCTCGGCACGCCGTACGCGCAGTCCTGGGGCGAGCGCCAGGTGCAGCCCGACCTCGGCAACCGGACCGCCGAGGAGGCACTGGCCGCCGGTGTGCCCCCCAAGGAGGTCTGGGCGGTCGCCCACCGCGTGCTCGACCTCCCGGACCGCCTCCGGTGACCACGGCCCCGCCCACGCAGCTCGACCTCGCCGCGGTGCAGCGGCGCACCGTCCGGGTGCTCGTCGCCGGTCAGGCGGTCGGTGCGGTCGGCATCACCATCGGGATCGCGACGGCGAGCCTGCTCGCGCGCGACCTCTCGGGCTCCGACCAGCTCGCCGGCCTGGCGCAGACCTCGCAGGTGGTCGGCGCCGCGGCGGCGTCCTACCTGCTCGCGGGTCTGATGGCCCGGCGCGGTCGACGCGTCGGCCTCGTCACGGGCTGCCTCGTGGGCGCCGCGGGGGCGACGCTCGCCGTGCTCGCCGGGGTGGTCGGCTCGATGGCGCTCCTGCTGGTGGGCGCCGCCCTGCTGGGGGCGATGACGGCCTCCAACAGCGTCGCTCGGTACGCCGCGGTGGATCTCGCGGAGCCGCTCCACCGCGGGCGCGCGCTCGCCGTGGTCGTGTGGGCGACCACGATCGGCGCGGTCGCGGGGCCGAACCTCACGGGTCTGTCCGGCTGGGTCGCCGGCCGGCTGGGCATCCCCGAGCTGACGGGCCCCTTCGCGATCGCCGCCGTCGCGATGACGGCGACCGCGCTCGTGGTCGGTCTCTTCCTGCGCCCGGACCCCCTGCTGCTCGCGCGCCAGGTGGCCGACGAGGCCGACCGGGCCGCCGGCGGCGCGGGTGCGTCGCCCGTACGGCGGGGGATCGCGTGGGGGCGGGTCGCCACGGTGGTGCGGACGACCCCGTCGGTGGCGGCCGCGGTGCTGGCGCTCTCGGCCGCGCACGCGGTGATGGTCTCCGTGATGATCATGACGCCGCTGCACATGGAGCACGGCGGCGCCGACCTGCAGGTGATCGGGCTGGTGGTGAGCCTCCACGTGCTCGGCATGTTCGCGTTCTCGCCGCTGGTGGGCCTCGTCGTCGACCGGTGGGGCCGTGGACCGGCCCTCGCGGTGGGTGGCGGCGTGCTCCTCGTCGCTCTGCTCCTCTGCGGCCTGGCGCCGGAGGGGCACTCGTGGCAGATCACGGGCGGGTTGTTCCTGCTCGGCCTGGGCTGGTCGTTCGCGACCGTGGCCGCCTCCACCTCGATCGCCGACGGCACGCCGGTGGCCGACCGCACCGACGTGCAGGGGGCGGCCGACATGGTGATGCAGCTGACCGCGGCGGTCGGCGGGGGACTGGCCGGCGTGGTGGTCGGTGTCCTGGGCTTCGGGTGGCTCTCGCTGCTGGCCGCCGTGCTCTGTGCGGCGGTGCTCGCGGCCGCCGTCGTGACGACACGCGACACGCCGGTCGACACCGCTGCCTGACATCGAACATCTGTTCGGCTACCGTTTCCTCCACAGGCAGTGATCGGGTCGAGATCATCCCCAGGCGACGGAGCAGCTCCGTCGTTGTCGGTGGCTCGTCCTAACGTCTTCCACAACGACAACCCCCGACGCGGGTTGCAGACACGACTCGGGCGGCTCCCGCCCGGAGGGGATGGAACACCATGGCTGGTGCAGACCGCGGCAAGGCGCTCGACACGGCGCTCGCAAGCATCGAGAAGCAGTTCGGCAAGGGCTCCGTGATGCGCCTGGGTGACGACACCCGCGCGCCGCTCGAGGTGATCCCGACGGGCTCCATCGCGCTCGACGTGGCGCTGGGCCTCGGCGGCCTGCCGCGCGGCCGCGTCGTCGAGATCTACGGCCCGGAGTCCTCCGGAAAGACGACGGTCGCGCTCCACGCGGTGGCCAGCGCCCAGCGCGCCGGCGGCATCGTGGCGTTCATCGACGCGGAGCACGCGCTCGACCCGGAGTACGCCAAGAACCTCGGCGTCGACACCGACGCGCTCCTCGTCTCGCAGCCCGACTCGGGCGAGCAGGCGCTGGAGATCGCCGACATGCTGGTCCGCTCGGGCGCGCTCTCGCTGATCGTCATCGACTCCGTCGCGGCGCTCGTGCCCCGCGCCGAGATCGAGGGCGAGATGGGTGACAGCCACGTCGGCCTCCAGGCCCGGCTCATGAGCCAGGCCCTCCGCAAGATGACCGGTGCGCTCAACGGCGCCGGCACGACGGCGATCTTCATCAACCAGCTGCGCGAGAAGATCGGTGTCATGTTCGGCTCGCCCGAGACCACGACGGGTGGTCGGGCCCTCAAGTTCTACTCCTCGGTCCGCCTCGACGTGCGTCGCATCGAGACGCTGAAGGACGGCACCGACTCGGTCGGCAACCGCACCCGCGTCAAGGTCGTGAAGAACAAGGTCGCCCCGCCGTTCAAGCAGGCCGAGTTCGACATCATGTACGGCAAGGGCATCAGCCGCGAGGGCGGCCTGATCGACGTGGGCGTCGAGGCGGGGCTCGTCCGCAAGGCCGGCGCCTGGTACACGTACGAGGGCGACCAGCTCGGCCAGGGCAAGGAGAACGCGCGCAACTTCCTGCGCGACAACCCCGACCTCGCCGACGAGCTGGAGAAGAAGATCCTCGAGAAGCTCGGCGTCGGCCCGCAGGTCGACCAGCCGGCCGAGCCCCTCGGTGTCGATGACTTCTGATCGCCGCAGGGCGACCCGTCGTCGCTCGTTCTCGCCTCCGCCACCTGCTGACGAGGTGGCGGAGGTCCCCGAGGCCGACGCGGAGCAGGTCGCCCGCACGATCCTGCTCGACCAGCTGACCGGCCGCGCTCGCAGCCGCAGCGAGCTGGCCGACAAGCTGGCGTCGAAGAACGTGCCCGACGACGTGGCGAGCACCCTGCTCGACCGCTTCGAGGAGGTCGGCCTCGTCGACGACGACGCCTTCGCCCGTGCCTGGGTCGAGGGTCGTCAGTCGTCGAAGGGGCTCGCCCGCCGGGCGCTCGCCCACGAGCTGCGACGCAAGGGCATCGACGACGAGGTCGCCAAGGCGGCGCTCGACGACCTCGACCCCGACGACGAGGTCGAGGCGGCCCGCGGCCTCGTACGGCGCAAGCTCCGCTCCATGCGGGGCGTCGACGACATGGCTGCCCGGCGTCGACTGGTCGGCATGCTCGCCCGCAAGGGCTACGCACCCGGCCTGGCCTACTCCGTGGTCGCCGACGAGCTCCGCGCCGCCGGACGCGACGACGAGGACGCGGTCCCCGACCTCGACGACTTGGACGACGCCGGCGGCTCCTGAGCCGACGGCGGCAGTCGTCCGCTAGTCCCTGGCTCGGGGTGGGCAGGGTGGGGCAGGGAGGGTCGGGCACCGTCGCGCACCCGGTGGGATAGTGACCACCGTGGACCTCTCCGTGCTCCGACTCGCCCCCGGCCCCGTCGACCTGACGACGATCGACCCCGGCTCCCGTCCGGGCTTCGACGGCGACAAGGCGGCGGGCAAGGCGGCGCTGGCGGAGATCGGCGCCGAGCTGGCCGACCTCCAGGAGCGTCTCTTCGCCGAGGGCCGGACGTCGTCGACCGGTCGGCGGGTGCTGCTGGTGCTCCAGGGCATGGACACGTCCGGCAAGGGCGGCACGGTGCGCAAGGTCATCGGTCTGCTCGACCCCCAGGGCATCCGCATCGCCTCGTTCGGCAGTCCGACCGCCGAGGAGCAGGCCCACGACTTCCTGTGGCGCATCCGGCCGCAGGTCCCGCCAGCCGGGCGCATCGGTGTCTTCGACCGCTCCCACTACGAGGACGTGCTCATCGCCCGGGTCCGGGGCTTCGCGCCGCCGGACGAGATCGAGCGGCGGTACGACGCCATCCGCGAGTTCGAGTCGGAGCTGGTCGACTCGGGCACCACCGTGGTGAAGGTGTTCCTGCACATCTCGGCCGACGTGCAGCGCGAGCGGCTCCTCGAGCGGCTGGACGACCCCAGGAAGCACTGGAAGTTCAGCCCCGCCGACGTCGACGACCGTGCGTTGTGGCCCGACTACCGCGCGGCGTACGAGATCGCCCTGGAGCGCACCGACGCGGCCCACGCGCCCTGGTACGTCGTGCCGGCCGAGTCGAAGTGGTACCGCAACCTGGCGGTCGCCGAGATCCTGCGCACCCACCTGCGGTCGCTCGAGCTGCGCTGGCCGTCCGCGGGCTTCGACCCGGCCGAGCAGCGCGCACGACTGCTGCGAGAGGAGCCCGTCGCGTGATCCCCGTCCAGTCGGTCACGCGGTACGCCACGCCCCTGCGCGAGGGCGGCAGCCTGCCGGGCATCGTCGAGGCGGACGACCTCGGCACCTACGTCTGCAAGTTCCGCGGGGCGGGCCAGGGCGTCCGCGTGCTCGTCGCCGAGGTGGTGGTCAGCCGACTGGCGAGCCTCCTGGGCATCCGCACGCCGCGGCTGGTGGGGCTCGACCTCCGGTCGGACCTGGCCCGCTACGAGGCCGACGAGGAGGTCCAGGACCTCCTGCGGGCCAGCGTGGGCCTCAACCTCGGCGTCGACTTCCTGCCCGGTTCCTTCGGCTTCGACCGCGCGACGCTCACCGACGACGACGTCGCGACCCGCATCCTCTGGCTCGACGCGTTCACCGCCAACGTCGACCGCTCCTGGCGCAACCCGAACCTGCTGCGGTGGCACGGCGAGGTCTGGGCCATCGACCACGGTGCCTCGCTGTACTTCCACCACGGCTGGGTCGGCGGCGTCACCGACCCCGCCCGGTTCGCGGCCCAGCGCTGGGACGTGTCCGACCACGTCTTCGCCGACCGTGTCGGCGAGCTCCCGGCGGCCGACGCCCGGATCACGCCGCTGCTCGACGAGACCGTGCTGGCCGACGTGCTGCGCGACGTACCGGACGACTGGCTCGAGGCGGTGCCGGGCGCGGAGACGCCGGAGGACATGCGCGCGGCGTACGTGCGCTTCCTGGTGGCACGCCTCGGCACCCGCTCCTGGCTGCCCGGAGCGGCAGCGTGAGCGGGGCGGTGAGCGGCGGTGGCGCGGCGACCGCGCCGTACCAGTACGTCGTGCTGCGCTGCGTGCCGCGCGTCGACCGGGAGGAGTTCCTCAACGTCGGCGTCGTCCTCTACTGCGAGGAGACCCGGTTCCTCGGTGCGGACTGGCACGTCGACGAGCCCCGGCTGGCGGCTGCCTTCCCGGACCTCGACCTCGCGACGCTGTGCGCCGCGCTCGACTTCGTGGCGGGCGTGTGTGCGGGGGACGAGCGGGGAGGTTCGGCCGCGAGCCACCCCACCGGCACCCGGTTCGGCTTCCTGAAGGCGCCCCGCAGCACCGTGGTGCAGCCGGGGCCGGTGCACGGCGGGATGACGGACGATCCCGCAGCCGAGCTGGCTCGACTGCGGGATCGTCTGGTCTGACGGCGGGCTCGGGCGCGACCTGCTCGGCCGCTGCCGAAGGGGTACGACGGCTCAGACGGGCACGAGCTCCACGGCGCCGACGGCGTAGCGGGCCAGCACCGTGCGGGCGACCTCGGGGTGCGCCCCCAGCGGGTCGGAGACGGCGACGGCACCGGCCTCGATCGCGAGCTCGGCCGCCCGGTCGGGGAGGCTCCCCGGGGCGAGGAACAGCGAGGCGACCGCGATGTGGCGGCGTCCCTCGGCGCGGAAGGCCCGCACGGCCTCACCCGTCGCCGGCGGCGCCGACGACGCGAAGGCGGCCGTGACCGGCAGCTTGTGCCGCGAGCCCCAGACGCGGGCGAGCCTGGCGACGGCCTGGTTCGCGAGCGCGTCGCTCGAGCCGGCCGCGGCGAGCACCAGCGCGTCGAGCTCCCGCACGCGCGCCGACTTCAGGGCGGCGCGCAGGCGCTCGTCGAGGATCTGAAGGAACGCGGACTCGAGGCCGAGGATCTCGCTGGCCCGGATCCGGACGCTCTCGTGACGGGCGTTCGCCTCGGCGATCGCGGTGGGGACGTCGACCTTCGCGTGGTAGGCGTCGGAGAGCAGGAGCGGCACCACGACGATCTCCTCGTGGCCGGCCCGCACGAGGCGGTCGACGACGGTCGAGAACCCGGGGCGGGAGTGCTCGAGGAACGCGGCCTCGATGCGGAGGTCCGGACGCTGTCGACGGACCTCGGCGACGAGGTCGTTGATGGTGGCGGCGGAGCGGGGGTCCCGGCTGCCGTGAGCCAGGGCGATCAGAGCGGGAGCGGCCATCGGAGGGCCTCCTCTTCGTGCGAACCGGCCGGGGAACGACCGGTGTGCGGGTCATGCGGGGGTGTGGGGCGTGCTCGTGGACCGGTGAGCGACGCCGTGACCGAGATCTGCGTCCAGGGGGACGGCATCACATGTGGATGCCGCACTCCGTCTTGTTGGTGCCTGCCCAACGACCACTCCGGGGGTCGTCGCCGGGAGCCACCCGTCGCGTGCACGGCCAACACCCGATCGACGGGTAGTCGTCGTAGACCAAGGGGTTCACCAGGATGCTGTTGTCCGCGATGTAGGCGTCGACCTGGGCGTCGGTCCAGCGGGCGATGGGGGAGACCTTCACCTTCTGCTTCTTCGCGTCCCAGCCCACGACCGGTGCGATGACCCGGTTCTTGGTCTCGGCGCGGCGCAGGCCGGTGGCCCAGGCGTCGTACCCGTCGAGGGAGGTCGCGAGGGGCGCCACCTTGCGCAGGGCGCAGCACAGGTCGGGGTCGCGCTTGTAGAGCTCGGGGCCGTACTCGGCGTCCTGCTCCGCGACCGTCTGCTTCGGGGTGATCGTGAGGAGGTTGACGTCCATCGTCGCCTCGACGGCGTCGCGGGTGCCGATGGTCTCGGCGAAGTGGTAGCCGGTGTCGAGGAAGACCACGTCGATGCCCGGGGCCACCTTGGCGGCGAGGTGGGCGAGCACGGCGTCGCCCATCGACGAGGTGAGGCAGAACCGCTCCCCGAAGGTGGCGTAGGCCCACTCGATGATGTGCTCGGCGGGCGCGAGCTCGAGCTCGGCGCCGACGTGCTGGACGATCTCGCGGAGCTCCTCGGGCGTGCGGCCCGCGGTCTGGCTGCCGCGGTTGCGGCGTGCGGCCTCGGTGGCGATCATGCCGGCGCTCCCTTCCGGACCGACTCCGGGCGACGGAGACGACCGATCATCTTCACGGTGAACGCCCTCAGGCAGGAGCGGCATTCCCAGGCTCCGGGCGGCGAGGAGACCTCGCCGGTCCCGGCGTCCACGACCTCGTGGGGCCGCAGGTCCTCGTCGGCGCAGTAGGGGCAGTGGTAGGGGGCGGCGCGCTCAGACACGGGCCACCTCCTTCTCGGGCACGGGCTTCTCGCCGCGCAGGAGGGCCTCGTCGGCGCGGACGACCCAGGCGGCGAAGTGCTCGCCGGCCTCCCGATCGTCGAGGTAGGCCGTGACGACGTTGGTGATGTAGTCGTCGAGCCCGGCGCTGGTGACCTTGTGGGCGCGCAGCTTGCGACCGAAGTTGGCGCCGAGGCCGGTGGCGCCGCCGAGGTGCACCTGGAAGCCCTCGACCTGGTCGCCGTCCTCGTCGAGCACCAGCTGGCCCTTGAGGCCGAAGTCGGCCACCTGGGTGCGCGCGCAGGCGTTCGGGCAGCCGTTGACGTTGACCGTGATCGGCACGTCGAGCTCCGGCACCCGCTTCTCGAGCGAGGCGATGAGGTCGCGCGCCCGGTCCTTGGTGTCGACGATCGCGAGCTTGCAGTACTCGATGCCGGTGCACGCCATCGTGTTGCGCCGCCAGTTCGACGGGCGAGCGGTCAGCCCGACGGCCTCGACGGCGTCGCAGAAGTCCTCGACCTTGTCGGCGTCCAGACCCAGCACCACGATCTTCTGGTACGCCGTCAGCCGCGCGCCGGCGGCGCCGTACTCGTCGATGAGGTCGGCCAGACCGGTCAGCACGGTGCCCGAGATGCGACCGACGGTGGGCGCGAGGCCGACGTAGAACCGGCCGTCCTTCTGCTCGTGCACGCCGATGTGGTCGCTCGGCACGAGGGGCGCCTCGGGCGACGGGTTGTCGACGAGCTCGCGGTGGAGGTACTCGGTCTCGAGGATCTCGCGGAACTTCTCCTTGCCCCAGTCGGCCAGCAGGAACTTCAGCCGGGCCTTGGAGCGCAGGCGGCGGTAGCCGTAGTCGCGGAAGATCCCGGCGACACCGGCCCACACGTCGGGCACGTCGTCGAGGGCGATCCAGACGCCCAGCTTGTGGGCCAGCATCGGGTTGGTGGAGAGGCCGCCGCCGACCCAGAGGTCGAAGCCCGGGCCGTGCTCGGGGTGGACCGTGCCGACGAACGAGACGTCGTTGGTCTCGGGGGAGACGTCGTGGCTCGGGTGGCCCGTCAGGGCGGTCTTGAACTTGCGGGGGAAGTTCGAGAACGCGGGGTCACCGATGTAGCGGCGCTTGATCTCCTCCAGCGCCGAGGTGCCGTCGATGATCTCGTCGACCGCCACACCGGCCACGGGGGAGCCGAGGAACGGGCGGGGCGAGTCGCCGCACGCCTCGAGCGTGTCGAGCCCGGCGACCTCCAGCTTCTCCCAGATCGCGGGCACGTCCTCGATGCGGATCCAGTGGTACTGGATGTTCTCGCGGTCGGTGACGTCGGCCGTGTCCCGGGCGTACTCCGTGCCGATCGTGCCGAGCGCGCGGACGGCGGCCGCGTCCAGGAGCGCACCGTCGGAACGGACACGCATCATGAAGTAGCGGTCGTCGAGCTCCTCCTCCTCGAGCGTCGCGGTCTTGCCGCCGTCGAACCCGGGAGCGCGCTGGGTGTAGAGGCCCATCCAGCGGAAGCGGCCGCGGAGGTCGGCCGGGTCGATCGAGTCGAAGCCGCGCTTCGAGTAGATGTTGAGGATGCGGGCCCGCACGTTGAGCGGGTTGTCGTCCTTCTTGGACTGCTCGTTCTTGTTCAGCGGCTCCGTGTAGCCGAGCGCCCACTGGCCCTCGCCGCGCTTGGGGCGGGGGCGGGTGGTGCGGGGGCGCTCCGACGAGTCTGGAGAAGTCACTGTGCGGTTCCTTCGCGGGTGCGGGGCGCGCAGGGCACGACGGATCGTTGGAGCTTCGAGGAGTGATCGCGTGGTCCTACGCCCGAAGGTGGTCAGGGCTGCGGGGGTCCGGAGGGGGTCGGGCCCGCGGGAAGACGAGTCAGGAAGGCCAACACATGGAGCTGCGCGTACGCATGAGGTCCACGTGGCGTCGTACCACGAGGTAGGTATGCGTTGCGGAGCTGATCACGAGGACGAGTCTCGACCTGTGGACCACCTTCCGACAAGCGCGAATCTCATGATGTGGGAATCGCTGCCAGCATGTGAGACCGAGCCCGTCATGGCGGGCCGTTCGAGGGTGGCGTGAGGTCCACGTCACATCCATCACAGTTCGTGATCGGTCGGGCGAGCCCCCCGTGGGGCCGTGTCGGGCAGGTGTCCGGGCCCGGCCGCCGCCGACGACCGCGCGACGAATCGACGGCCCCCTCACCCCCTCACTACATTGGCGACCATGACGGACGCCCTCATCAGCAGCACGTACTCGCAAGCCCTCGAGGTGATCGCCTCGGTCGAGCCTCGGATCGCCGCGGCCACCCGCGCCGAGCTGGCCGACCAGCGCTCGTCGCTGAAGCTCATCGCCTCCGAGAACTACGCCTCGCCCGCGGTCCTCCTGACCATGGGCACCTGGTTCTCCGACAAGTACGCCGAGGGCACCGTCGGCCACCGCTTCTACGCGGGTTGCCAGAACGTCGACACCGTCGAGTCGCTCGCGGCCGAGCACGCGCGCGAGCTGTTCGGCGCCGAGTACGCCTACGTCCAGCCGCACTCGGGCATCGACGCCAACCTCGTCGCCTTCTGGTCGATCCTGGCGCACCGGGTCGAGGGCCCCTGGCTCGAGAAGGCTGCGGCGAAGAACGTCAACGACCTCACCGCCGAGGACTGGGAGACGCTGCGCAAGGAGCTGGGCAACCAGCGGCTGCTCGGCATGAGCCTCAACGCCGGCGGTCACCTCACCCACGGCTTCCGCCCGAACATCAGCGGCAAGATGTTCCACCAGCAGCAGTACGGCACCGACCCCGAGACCGGGCTGCTCGACTACGCCGCGGTCGCGGCCAAGGCCCGCGAGTTCAAGCCGCTCGTCCTGGTCGCCGGCTACTCGGCCTACCCGCGCCGCGTGAACTTCGCCAAGATGCGCGAGATCGCCGACGAGGTTGGCGCGACCCTCATGGTCGACATGGCCCACTTCGCGGGTCTCGTCGCGGGCAAGGTCTTCACGGGCGAGGAGAACCCGGTTCCCTACGCCCACGTCGTCACGTCCACGACCCACAAGTCCCTGCGCGGCCCGCGCGGCGGCCTCGTGCTGGCCACGGAGGAGTACGCCCCGAGCGTCGACCGCGGCTGCCCGATGGTGCTCGGTGGCCCGCTCTCGCACGTGATGGCCGCCAAGGCCGTGGCGTTCGCCGAGGCCCGACGTCCCGAGTTCGCGACGTACGCCCAGGACGTCGCCGACAACGCCCAGTCGCTCGCGACCGGCTTCCTGAGCCGCGGCGCGAAGCTCGTCACGGGCGGCACCGACAACCACCTGGTGCTGCTCGACGTCTCGGGCTACGGCCTCACGGGCCGCCAGGCCGAGTCGGCGCTGCTCGACGCGGGTGTCGTCACGAACCGCAACTCGGTCCCGGCCGACCCGAACGGCGCCTGGTACACCTCGGGCATCCGGTTCGGCACGCCGGCCCTCACCACCCGCGGCTTCGGCGCCGACGAGTTCGACAAGGTCGCCGAGCTCGTCGTCGACGTGCTGCGCAACACCACGCCGGGCACGACGAAGGCGGGCGGCACGTCGAAGGCGTCGTACGTGCTCGCCGACGGCGTCGCGGACCGCACGAAGGCCGCCTCGGCCGAGATGCTCGACAAGCACCCGCTCTACCCGGGCCTCGTCCTCTCCTGACCGGAGCGCCGGGCCGGCACCCCTGCGCCGTCCGTCGACGCCGAGCCGGCACTTCTGCGATGCAGAAGTGCCGGCTCGGTGCTATTTCGTGCCGCACGACTGCCGGCTCGGTGCCACCTCGCGTCGCTGACCTGCCGGGTCGTCAGCCGCGCCAGCGGTACTCGACCTCGGGGCGGCCGGTCCCGCCGTACCGAGGGGCCCGCTCGAGCCGGCCGGCGTCGGCGAGGTGCTCGAGGTAGCGCCGCGCCGTGACGCGCGAGGCGCCGACGCGTTCCGCGACCTCGGTGGCCGACAGGGCCCGGTCGGCCTGCCGGACCGCCTGGGTGACGTCCCGCAGCGTCTCGGCGCTCATGCCCTTCGGCAGCGGGGCGGCCACGGGCGCGCGCAGCGAGCCGAGCAGGCCGTCGACCTCCTCCTGCGCGAACTCCTGGCCGCCGCCGGCGAGGCTGGCGCGGTAGGCGGCGTACTGCTCGAGCTTGGCGCGGAAGGTCGGGTAGGTGAACGGCTTGAGCAGGTAGAGCACGACCCCGTGCGCGACGGCCTGGCGCACGACGTCCGCGTCCCGGGCCGACGTCACCGCGATGATGTCGCAGAGGTGGCCGGCCGCCCGCATGCTGCGCACCAGGCCGAGGCCGTGCCCGTCGGGCAGGTGCATGTCGAGCAGCACGAGGTCGACGGGCTCCCGGCCCAGCACCCGCGCGGCGTCGCCCGCCGACCGCGCCACGGCGACGACCTCGAAGCCGTCGACGCGGCCGACGTACTCGGCGTGCGCCTGCGCGGCGGTGGCCTCGTCCTCGACGACGAGCACGCGGACCGCGCTCACGCGGCGTCCACCGGGGAGCCGGCGGGGGGAGCGGGCAGGCGTACGACGAACTCGGCGCCGCCCAGCTCGGAGACCCCCACGTCCAGGGTGCCGCCGTGCCGCCGGGCGACCTGGGCCACGAGCGCGAGGCCCAGCCCGCGCCCGCCGCTGCCGGCCGGGCTGGCCTTGGTCGACCAGCCGCGCTCCAGCGCGTGGGCGGCCTCGTCGTCGGTGAGCCCGGGGCCGCTGTCGCCGACGGTGACGCGCAACCCGGACCCCGCGTCCGGACCGTCGCCGCCGTCCAGCCGTACGGCGACCACCCGCCGCCGCGCGGGGTCGGCGCCGCCCTGGACGGCGTCGAGCGCGTTGTCGACCAGGTTGCCCACGACCGTGATGATGTCGCGCGACGACACCGGGAGCGCCGTCGGCACGGTGCCGGTGAGGCGGAGCTCGATGCCGCGCTCCGCCGCCTCGGCCGTCTTGCCGAGCAGGAGGGCGGCGAGCACGGGGTCGCCGGTGGCGGCCAGCACGCGGTCGGTCAGCAGCTGGGCCACCTGCAGCTCCTCGGTGGCGAAGTCGACGGCCTCGTTGGGCCGGCCCATCTCCACGAGCGACACCACGGTGTGGAGGCGGTTGGCGGCCTCGTGGTTCTGCGCGCGCAGCGACTCGGTCAGCCCGCGGACGACGTCGAGCTCGCCGGTGACGGTCTGCAGGTCGGTGCGGTCGCGCAGGGTGACGACGGCACCGACCTCGGCGCCGGCCCAGGTCGCGGGGGAGGAGCTCACGACGAGCACCTTGTCACCGGTGACGTAGAGGTCGTCGCTGCTGGCCCGGCCCTCGGCCACGGCCGCCACCAGGCCCGGGGGGAGGCCCAGGTCGCGCAGCGGCCGACCGACCACGTCGTCGGGGAGGTCCAGGAGCCGCCGGGCCTCGTCGTTGACGAGGGTCACGCGGGCCTGGCTGTCGACGAGGAGGAGGCCCTCCTGGACCGCGCCGAGCACGGCGGCGTAGTACTCGTACATCCGCGCCATCTCCCGCTCGCCCAGGCCGTGGGTCTGGCGACGGAGCCGGCGTGCGACCAGCACGGCCCCGGCGATGCCGACCCCGAGCACCGGTACGGCGGCCAGCGCGACCCACATCAGGTCGGCCCGGACGGCGTCGGAGATGCGGTCGACGCTGACGCCCACCGCGACGAGGGCGACCACCTCGCCGTCCTCCCCGTCGGCCAGCACCGGCACGACCGCGCGCACCGACGGGCCCAGCGTGCCGACGTACTCCTGCGTGAAGACCTCGCCGTCGAGCGCGTCGCCCGTGTCGCCGACGAAGCGCTCGCCGACGCGGTCGGGGTCCGGGTGGGTGTAGCGGATGAGGTCGGGGCTCATCACGACGACGAAGTCGACGACGGCGTCGTCCTCGACGAGGGTCGTCCACGGCTGCAGGGCGGCGCCCGGGTCGGGGTCGTCGAGAGCGGCGAGCACGCCGGGGGAGTCGGCGATGGACTCCGCGACGACCACCGCGCGGTCGGTGGCCGCCTCCCGCGTGTCGCGCTGGGCGTCGACGGCGGCGAGCACGACGGCCGTGGCCACCAGCACGAGCACGACCACCAGCTGGAGCAGGAGCACCTGCCGGGCCACCGGTGACTCCCGTCGTCGGCCGGGTGCCCGGTCGGGCAGCAGCTGCTGCGGGCCGGACCTCTCGACGCGGGGGCGGGACATGCCGCGCATTGTGCCGCAGCCGGCCTTGGACGCCCGGGCTGCCGTGCGAGTGGCCGCCGTCACGAACACAACGACCACAACGGTGACCGCGGTCACAGACGGCCCCACAGTGTGACGGACGTCCCCTCGCGCAGCGGGACCCGAGCAACCAGGAGCAGCGATGAGCAGCACGACCACCGCAGGACAGGCGCCGGTACGGCGCAAGAACCGCACCCACTACCTCTACGTCGCCGTGATCATCGCAGTGGTCCTCGGCATCGCCGTCGGCGCGATCTTCCCCGGGTTCGCCGTCGAGCTCGAGCCGGTCGGCAAGGCGTTCGTCGCCCTCATCAAGATGATGATCCAGCCGGTCATCTTCTGCACCATCGTCCTCGGTGTCGGCTCGATCCGCAGCGCGGCGAAGGTCGGCAAGGTCGGCGGCCTCGCGCTCGGCTACTTCGTCGGCATGTCGACGTTCGCCCTCGCGATCGGCATGGTCGTCGGCAACTTCATCCACGCCGGCGATGGCCTCACTGTCACCCCGGCGATGGCCGACTCGGGCTCCGAGATCGCCGCCGGTGCCTCGCACGGCAGCACCATCGAGTTCCTCACCGGCATCATTCCGACCTCGCTGGTCTCCGCGCTGACGTCCGGCGAGGTCCTCCAGACCCTCTTCGTCGCCCTGCTCGTCGGCTTCGCCCTCCAGGCGATGGGTCGCTCGGGCGAGCCGATCCTCAAGGGCGTCGGCTACATCCAGAAGCTCGTCTTCCGCGTGCTCGCGATGATCATGTGGGCCGCCCCGGTCGGCGCCTTCGCAGCGATCGCGGCCGTCGTCGGCGCGACCGGCCTCGGCGCGCTCAAGAGCCTCGCGCTCCTCATGGTCGGCTTCTACGTCACCTGCGCGCTGTTCGTCTTCGTCGTGCTCGGCACGCTGCTCAAGGTCTCGACCGGCATCAACATCTTCTCGCTGCTGAAGTACCTCGGTCGCGAGTTCCTGCTCATCGTCTCGACCTCCTCCTCCGAGTCGGCCCTGCCCCGCCTGATCGCCAAGATGGAGCACGCCGGCGTCGACAAGCCCACCGTGGGCGTGGTCGTGCCGACCGGCTACTCGTTCAACCTCGACGGCACCGCGATCTACCTCACGATGGCGTCGCTCTTCATCGCCTCGGCGATGGGCGACCCGCTGAGCATCGGCGAGCAGATCTCGCTCCTCGTCTTCATGATGATCGCCTCCAAGGGCGCGGCCGGCGTGACCGGTGCCGGCCTGGCGACCCTCGCCGGCGGCCTCAGCTCGCACCGCCCCGAGCTCGTCGACGGTGTCGGCCTCATCCTCGGCATCGACCGCTTCATGTCCGAGGCCCGCGCCGTCACCAACTTCGCCGGCAACGCCGTCGCCACCGTGCTCATCGGCCACTGGACGGGCGGCCTCGACCGCGCCCAGTTCGACGCCGCGGTCTCGGGTCGCAGCCCGTTCGACGAGGAGACGATGGTCGACGACCACGGCTCCGACCTCACCGAGGACCCGGAGAAGGTCGCCACCGAGGCCAAGGCCGGCGCCCAGGTCGCCCTCGCCAAGGGCGACATCCCCGGCGACCGCGAGCTCAGCGCCCGCTGACGACTCGCTGACGACCCGCGTCACGCTGTCCCTGGTGCCCTCCGGCCGATCGGCCGGAGGGCACCTGCGCGTCCGGCGCGGGTCCGGTCGTCGACCGTCCCCGATGACTACGGTGTGGGGCATGTCCGCCCCCGCCTCGCCGTCACCCGGCGCCCCGGCGGACCCCTCCGACCTCCCCGCGGGCCCTCCCGACCCGCGTGACCCGGGTGACCCGGGTGACCCGCGTGACTCCGAGGCCTCCGCCCGTACGGCGGACCCGGCCACGTCCGCGCCCCCGCCCGCAGCCGGGGTCACCACGGCGCCCGCGCCGCGCCGTACGCGAGGACCGGCCGCCCGGGTCGGCCACCTGCTCTGGCGCCTGGTCGTCGCCACCGTCGGGTCGTGCCTGCGCCACCGCGTGACGGGGCTCGCCGCGGAGGCCGCGTTCTTCGCGATCCTCTCCGTGCCGCCGCTGGTGTTCGCGCTGGCGGGGGCGATCGGCTACGTCTCCGAGCGGTTCTCCGACGCGGAGATCGACGAGGTGCGCTCGTTCGTGGTCGAGCTGGCCTCGCGGGCGCTGACGGAGTCGGCGGTCGACCGCATCGTCGTGCCGACGATCGACGAGGTGCTCGAGGGCGGCCGCTTCGACGTGATCTCGATCGGCTTCGTGCTCGCGCTCTGGTCGGGCTCGCGTGCGCTCAACGTGTTCGTCGACACCATCACGATCATGCACGGGCTCGGCGGCAAGCGCGGGATCGTCGCGACCCGGGCGCTGTCGTTCGGGCTCTACCTGCTGGGCCTGCTCATCGGCGCCGTCACGCTGCCCCTGGTGGTGGCCGGGCCGTCGCTGCTGGCGTCGTGGGCCCCGCAGCGCCTCGAGTTCCTCATCGGCTTCTACTGGCCGACGGTGCTGGTGCTCGGCATCTGCTTCCTCGCCACCCTCTACCACGTGGCCGTCCCCGTGCGGACGAAATGGACCTTCAACCTGCCCGGCGCGGTGTTCACGCTGATGTGCTGGATCTTCGGCTCCTACGCGCTGCGCTGGGGCCTGACGGTCACGTCGGCGGAGTCGAACTCGATCTTCGGGCCGCTGGCCGCGCCGATCTACGTGCTCATCTGGCTCTACCTGCTCTCCATCGCGGTGCTCATCGGGGCGGCGGTCAACGCCGCCTTCGACACCGTCTTCCCCCAGCTCACGACCGCGACCGCGCGGCGCGAGCTGGGGAGGCTGCTGCCGTCGCGCCGCACCGTGAAAGAGTGAACCGCGTGGCGAACGTGAACCTCCCCCGACCCGTCGTCGCCCTCGGCGGCGTGATCTGCCTCGCCGTCGGCTACCTGCTGGGCGTGGTGGTGACGGCCGACGACCCGGAGCTGCGCACGGCGGAGGTCGTGTCGTTCGACCGCTCGGGAAGCACCCTGTGCCTCGGTGGCGACGCCGTCGCCGACAGCGAGCTCGCGGAGGACGGCGAGGTGTGCGGCCGCTGGATGCGCCCGCCCACCGCCGAGGACCCCCCGACGGGTGCCGCGTTCGAGTTCGTCCTCCACTCCACCGCCGGTGACCCGGCCGACGCCGACGGATCGGCCAACGTGCTCATCTACGGCGACGTCGTGGACTAGGTTCTACGCGTGTCGGACAGCGCTCAGCCCGTGGTGGCCTCCCGTGGCCGCGTGGCGCTCCCCGAGCGTCAGCGCTCCCCGTGGTTCGAGCTGTCGAAGCGGCTGCTCGCGGCGCTGGGGATCCTGGTCGGCACGGTGCTGCTCGTCTACGTGGACCGTGAGGGCTACGTCGACAACAACGACCCGACCAAGGCCGTCAGCTTCATCGACGCGATCTACTACACGACCGTCACGCTGAGCACGACCGGGTACGGCGACATCGCGCCCGTCAGCACCGGGGCCCGGCTGGTGAACGCCTTCATCATCACGCCGGCGCGCATCGGGTTCCTGGTGCTGCTCATCGGTACCACCCTGGAGGTGCTCGCCTCCCAGGGCCGCGAGATGTTCCGGGTCGCCCGGTGGAGGAAGAGGATGGCCGAGCACGACCACGTCGTGGTGATCGGGTACGGCACCAAGGGCCGCCGCGCCGTCGACACCCTCGCGAAGAACGGCCGGAGCCGCGACGACGTCGTCGTCGTCGACCCCCGCCAGTCCGCCATGGAGGACGCCCACACCGACGGCCTCGCGATCGTCACCGGCGACGCCACGCGTCGTGAGGTGCTGCGTCGCGCCCGGGTCGCCACGGCGTCGCAGGTCATCATCACGACCGACCGCGACGACACCAACGTGCTCGCCACCCTCACGGTGCGCCAGCTCAACCCCGAGGCGTTCATCGTCACCGCGGTGCGCGAGCAGGAGAACGTCTCGCTCATGAAGCAGAGCGGCGCCGACTCCGTCATCACCTCGTCCGACGCCGTCGGACGCCTCCTGGGCCTCTCGTCGCTCTCGCCCGCGCTCGGCACCGTCATGGAGGACCTGCTGACGTACGGCGACGGTCTCGAGGTCGCGGAGCGCGAGCTGCTGGTCTCGGAGGTCGGCAAGCAGCCGCAGTCGCTGCCCGACCAGGTGATCGCCGTCGTCCGCGACGAGCGCGTCTACCGCTACTTCGACCCGGTCGTCACCCAGCTGGCCCGCGGCGACCACCTGATCGTGGTCCGCCCGGCGGCCGAGCTGCCCTGGGCGCCGCGCCCGGGCACGCACGGCGAGACGACGGCTGAGGAGTCGTGATCGCGGTGGGGACGGTGCGATGACGGCGTCTCCGGCGGCGCCGTCCGTCGGTGGGCCGATCGACCCGGTGCCGGCTGCGGTCGACGCACGACAGCGCCCCGTCGTGCGCCGTGCGCGCGCGTCCGCCCCCCAGGGCCCTCCCGGTGCCGTGGCCCTGCCGGCCTGGCCGTGGCTGCCCCTCTTCTCCGTGGCCGTGCTCGTCACGGTCGTGCTCGGGCGCCTGACCGCCATCGAGACCGGCGGGGTCTCCCTCGCCGTGCCCGCGGCCGGGACCGCCGTCGTCTGGATGCTCATGCGGCGTGCGTCCCCGGTGAGCGTCGACGCCGGCGTCCTGACCGTCATCCTGGCGGGCGTCGGACTCGTGAGCCAGGTGCCTGTCCCGAGGCTCACCGTGCTGGTCGTCGGTCTGCTGGTGCAGGTCGGGCTCACGGTCCTGCTGGTCCGCCGCTGGTGCCCCCACCTGTGGGGGGTCGGCGGCGACGGGGCCGTCGCCACCACGTCGACGCTGGTGCGCCTCGCGACGGCGACGATCGTCGGGGGGCTCGTGGGCGCGCTCGTCAGCGCGCTCGGGGTGTGGGTCGTGGACGGCCGGGTCGACGTCGTCGAGGCCGCCCTCCTCGTCGGCCGTGACGTCTCGAGCGGCGTCGTGGTCGTGCCGACCGTGCTCGTCATCGCCCGCGCGGTCGCCCGGCGACGCCCGTCCCGGCCTGCCGACGAGGGCGGGCCGCTCGAGGGCGTGCTGCTCGTCGTCGCGTCGGTGGTGGTCTACGTCGTCGCGTTCGTGCCCAGCCAGCTGCCGCTGGCCTTCCCCCTGCTGCTCGCGACCGCCTGGGCCGCGCTGCGCTTCTCGACCGCGCTGGCCGCGGCCCACGGTCTGGCAGCGGGCGTCGCGGTCGTCGTCTTCACCCTGAGGGGCGTCGGTCCGTTCGCGACGACCTCCGACGGTCGGCTCGGTGCCCTCATCGCGCAGGCCTTCGTGAGCGTCGTCGTCGCCGCCGGACTCACCCTCGGCGTCGGCCGGGACGAGCGCCGCTCGCTGCTCGCCGGTGTCCGTCGGGCCGAGCGCGCGGCCGCCGCCCAGTCGGGTCTCCTGCGCGCGATCATCGACCAGATGCACGAGGGCGTCATGGTCGTCGAGGCCGGTGGCCGGATCCTGCTGCGCAACCCCGCCGCCGAGATGGTCTACCCGACCGACGGCAGCGAGCGGGCGCCGTACGACGCG
This sequence comes from Nocardioides alkalitolerans DSM 16699, assembly GCF_000426525.1. Classification (GTDB taxonomy): domain Bacteria; phylum Actinomycetota; class Actinomycetes; order Propionibacteriales; family Nocardioidaceae; genus Nocardioides; species Nocardioides alkalitolerans. The sequence goes on along the minus strand of NZ_AUFN01000014.1, from coordinate 49,089 downwards.
GAGGGCCGCCGCGTGCCCCCCGAGCGCTACCCCTCGACCCTTGCGCTCGCGGGCACGGAGGCGCGGGACCGGTTGACCATGCGGCCGGACGACGGTTCACCGGACGTCGTGGTCGACGTCGCGGCCATCCCGCTGCCCACCACGCCGGGCGAGCCCGCCCGGGCGGTCGTGGTGGTCCGCGACATCACCGCGGAGCACCAGCAGCGTCTCGAGCTGTCGGCGTTCGCCGGCGTCGTGGCCCACGACCTCAAGAACCCGCTGGCCGCCGTCGACGGCTGGGTGGAGATGCTGGACGAGGAGCTGGAGGACGGCGGCACGCCGCCGCGCGCCCTCACGGCCCAGGCCGTCACCAAGATCGGGTCGGCGTCGACGCGCATGCGCAGCCTCATCCGACACCTGCTGCAGCACGCCACCAGCCAGGACGCGGCGCTCGAGCTGGCCGACGTCCCGCTCACCGAGCTCGCCCGCGACGTGGTGGACGGGCGCGACGCCGCCGGTGGCGTGACCGTCCTCGAGCTGCCGGCGGTGCACGGTGACCGCGGCATGCTGCGGCAGCTGCTGGACAACCTCGTGGGCAACGCTCTGAAGTACGTCGTGCCCGGCGAGGAGCCGGTCGTCACGGTGAGCGGCGAGGCGGTCGACGGCGGCATGGTGCTCGTCCGCGTCACCGATCAGGGCGTCGGCATCCCCGACGCCGCGAAGGACCTCGTCTTCCAGCAGTTCTACCGCGCCCACGCCACCGCCTACACGGGCACCGGCCTCGGCCTCGCGATCTGCCGCCGGATCGTCGACCGCCACGGCGGCACGATCACCGTGCACGACAACCCGCACGGGCGGGGGACCGAGATCGCGTTCACCCTGCCCGCCGCGCGAGGCATCGCGTGAACCGGCTGCAGGACCACCAGCGCGGCCCCGAGCTGACCCGCACCCAGGCCGTGCTGTGGGCACGACGGCTGCCGACATCGGTCTTCACGGTGGGTCCGTGGGTGACGCTGGTGGCGATCCTCGCCCTCGACGCCCTCGTCGGGACACCCGTCGACTACCCCGACACCGTGCCGGAGCTGCTCTCGCTGCGCTGGGTGGGCCAAGCGGTCGGCTTCGGTATGGGCGTCGCCCTCGTCGTCGGCGCGTGGACGGCTCCGCGGCTGGCGGCGTACGCGATCGCCGGGCTCGGCTTCGCGGGCTACGGGCTCTGGAACTCCCTGCCGGACCTCGTGGCTGGCGTCGTCTGGACCCTGGTGCTCGCGTACGACGCGGTCCTCCGCCGTCGGCAGGCCTCGACGGCCTTCTGGAACGGGCCGCGCTACCGCAGCGGACGGGTGCGGGTCGACCGGGTGCCCTGGCCGCGCTGGCGGGCCGTGCTGGCGCTGTGCGCGGTCCTCGCGCTCGTGGCGCTGGTCGCCGCAGCGGTCGGGTACGGCGCCTGGCGTGACGCCGCCGTGCCCCGTTCCGAGGAGCGGGTCGGCGTCGTGGTCGACGTCGACACCGAGTGGGACGAGGTGACGGTCGCCCTGCCGACCGACGACGGACGGGGGGAGGAGCACACGTTCAGCGTCTACGACCCCGAGCTCGAGGACCTCGACCTGGGTGACCCCGTGACGATGGTGGTCGACCCGGAGGGCGGGCGCCCGACGTACCCGCTCGGCGACGCCGACCCGGAGGGCGGCTGGGAGATGCTGCTCAACGTCACCGGCGCCGCGCTCGGGCTCGTGGTGCTGGTGGCGGTCGCCCCGGCCTGGCGGCGTCGGATGGTGACCGCCACGGCGGCGTCGGCGCCCGCGGGGCTACGGGTGGAGGCGCGCTGGGCGCTGGACCCGCCGGCGTCCGACGCCGGGGGAGCGACCCTGGCCCTCTTCGCCGTCGACGCCGGCGAGCACGACGCTCCGTTCGCCCACCTGCCGCTCGTCGTGCCCGTGTCGGGGGACGCGAGGTTGCTCCGGAAGGCCCGCTACGAGCGGCCCGAGATGGGCCCGGTGCCGACCGATCCGCGGCTGGCCGAGCGCTGGTACGCCATCTGGGCGGAGATGGAGAGCGCCGTGCCGCCCCGGGTGCTCGTGGAGCGCACGGCCGTGCGGGTGCACGGTCTCACCAGTGACGGCTCGACGGTGCTCGTCACGCTGCCGGGCGAGAACCTGGTGCTGGCCGGCCTGCGTCCGGTGCGCGATGCCCGCTCGATCCGCACCGTGTGGAGGCTGCCGCGAGACTGACCCAGCGCGGGTCAGTCCTCGTCGATCTCCAGCGTCGCCCAGCCCGACGGGGAGAAGACGACCGGCTTGCCGTCGTACGGCATCACCGAGAGGACCCCGCCGTCGCTGAGGTTGTACTTGCCCGCGTAGGTGGTCGTCAGCCCGTCGGTGCGGGCGACCGTGAAGGTGCTCATGGCCTCACCCTGCCATCGGCACGCGCACGCCGCAGCCGCCCGGGGGCCGTTGTCGGTGGTCGCCCCTACTGTCCCGCTCATGGACATCTCGCACCGCACGACCCGACGCGACCGGCCCTCGACCGTCCTGCGCCGTACGGCGTCGTCCCGCAGGCCCGTCCACCGCGCCGCGGGCCAGCCCGTCGATCTGGACGAGCAGCGCGTACGACGCGACGCGGCCCTCGTCTCGCTCACCGACGTCCGACTCGTGGGCGACGCGCTGGCGCGGGCCGCGAGCCCCCAGGAGGCTGCCGCGGCGCTCGGGGTCGAGCTGTCGGTGCTGCGGCACCGCATCCGCCACCTGAGCCCGATGGAGCGCGCGTGGTTGAGGAGTCGGCTGCAGCGCGACGACGCGGTGGAGGCGGGCTGATCACCTGGATGGGTCGGTGAACGAGAAAGACCCCGTCCCGGCGGAGCCGGTACGGGGTCTGATCTGGCGGAACTCTGGTGGGCGATACTGGGTTTGAACCAGTGACCTCTTCCGTGTCAAGGAAGCGCGCTACCACTGCGCCAATCGCCCTAGAAGTCCAGCAATCCCGTGGGGGGATCGTGGAAGTCGAGGTGGAGACGGGATTTGAACCCGTGTAGACGGATTTGCAGTCCGTTGCCTCGCCTCTCGGCCACTCCACCGTGGAGGCTTCGACCTTCTCCGAGCGGACAACGAGACTCGAACTCGCGACCTCAACCTTGGCAAGGTTGCGCTCTACCAACTGAGCTATGTCCGCATGCTCCGGGCCGTTGTTTCCGCCGGTCCGGCGTGCGTCGAGAACATTAGCGGATCGGTGGGGTCGTGCAAAATCAGGGTCCTGACGGCGTGGCGCGGAGGTGAACGAGCCCGTCGTTCCGGGGTTTTCGTGTCGAGACGGCTCGCGGTGCGCTTGTCCGGGGGCCTTGAGATCGCCGTCCTACGATGGCGCGATGCAGACCTGGGTGAACGGACGACTGCTCGAGAACGCCGACGAACCCGCGCTGGTGGCCACCGACCACGGCGTGACGGTGGGGGACGGGGTGTTCGAGTCCATCAAGGTCCTCGACGGCCGGCCCTTCGCGCTCACGCGCCACCTCGACCGTCTCCAGACCTCGGCCGACGGCCTCGGTCTGACGGGTGTGGACGTCGACGCGGTCCGCAGTGGCATCGATGCCGTCCTGGCGGCCGAGCACGTCGACTTCGGCCGCCTGCGGGTCACCGTGACCGGCGGACCGGCGCCGCTGGGGTCCGGCCGTGGCGACGCCGCACCGACCCTCCTGGTCTCCGCGGTGTCGATGCAGCCCTTCCCGGTGTCGACGTCGGTCGTCACCGTGCCGTGGCGGCGCAACGAGCACGGGGCGGTCTCGGGGCTGAAGACCACGTCGTACGCCGAGAACGTCGTCGCGCTCGCCCACGCCGTCGAGCGGGGTGGCAGCGAGGCGATCTTCGCGAACACGGCGGGGGACCTCTGCGAGGGCACGGGGTCGAACGTCTTCTACGTGGTCGAGGGCGAGCTGCGGACGCCGACCCTCGCGAGCGGCTGCCTCGCCGGCGTCACCCGCGCGCTCGTGCTCGAGTGGTTCGGCGGTCGCGAGGTCGACGAGCCGATCGAGGTGGCGGAGCAGGCCGACGAGGTCTTCCTCGTGAGCACCACGCGCGACGTCCAGGCCGTGCACCAGTGGGGCGAGCGCCGGTTCCCCGCTCCGGGGCCCATCACGGAGCGCGCCCAGGAGGCCTGGCGCGAGCGGGAGCCGCAGGACATCGACCCCTGATCACGAGCTGCGGGTGGGTCGTCGCGGGACGCGCCGTACCCAGGTTGTGAGTTCGTCGGGCGGTTGCGCTAACGTATGCGACCGCACCGCACGGGCGATTGGCGCAGTGGTAGCGCGCTTCGTTCACACCGAAGAGGTCACTGGTTCGAACCCAGTATCGCCCACCTCGAGAGACCGCCTCCGACCTGCTGACGCAGGTCAGGGGCGGTTTCGTCATTTCTCGGCCGACCACTCGTGTTAGCGTCCCTCCCGAGTCGAACGCATCCGAGTGGATGCCAGGGAACTCCGGTGCAACTCCGGGACTGGCGCGCAGCGGTGAGGGCGACGGCGACATCACGACGCCACTGGAGCCACCAGCTCTGGGAAGGCGATGTCGCCGGGTGAACCCGAGTCCGAAAACCTGTCGGCTCACGTGTTCGTCATGGACCCTCGCGACCAGGGGCCTAGACCCGAGAGGCCTCCCAGCGTGGAACCCGTGTCGTCGTACCACCACGAGCGTCGTGCGTACCCCTCCCGCCCCATGCCCCGCACCTCGGGGGCGCCGGCGTGAGCCACGGGAAGAAGTCGCGAGCGCCGCGCACGCGCCGACGGTTGCCGTTCTGGCCACTGGTGGTCGTGCTGGTGCTGCTCCTCCTGGTGAGCGTCGTCGTGTCGCTCGCGTTCGGGTCGGAGCCCATCCCCGTCGGCGAGGTCGTCACCACGGTCACGGACCGGTTCACCGGCGACGAGCCCGGGCGGTGGGACGTGATCGTCTGGGAGCTCCGCCTGCCACGGGCCCTGCTGGCGGTCGTCGTCGGGGCCGGGCTCGCCGTGGCGGGCGCCGGCATGCAGACGCTGGTGCGCAACCCGCTCGCCGATCCCTACCTCCTGGGCATCAGCTCGGGCGCGTCCGTCGGCGCGACCGCGGTCATCACGACCGGAGTGCTGGGGGCGCTGGGCATCTACGCCATCTCGACGGGCGCGCTGCTGGGTGCGATCGCGTCGGCCGTGCTCGTGTGGCTGGTCGCCACCGCACAGGGCGGATTGACCCCGCTGCGTCTCGTGCTGACCGGGGTGGTGCTCTCCTCGGGGCTCTCCGCCATCGCTTCGTTCCTCGTCTTCCTCAGCGACGACCCGCGGGCCGCCAACTCGGTGATGTTCTGGATGCTCGGCAGCGTCGGCGGCGCCACCTGGATCAAGCTCTGGATCCCCGCCCTCGTGGTCGCGATCGCCGCCCTCGCGATGCTGGCGATCCACCGCTGGATGGACGCGCTGGCCGCCGGCCCGGAGACCGCCGCGGCCCTCGGCGTGAACGTCGCCGGCCTTCGGATCACCCTGTTCGTCGGCCTCGCGGTGCTCGTCGGCGTGCTCGTCGCGGTGAGCGGCGGGATCGGGTTCGTCGGCCTGATCGTGCCCCACGCGGCCCGGCTCGTCGTCGGTGCGCGTCACCGGGTCGTGCTGCCGGTGGCCGCCCTCGGGGGCGGGCTCTTCCTGCTGTGGGTCGACGTGCTCGCGCGCCTCGCCGTACGCCCGCAGGAGATCCCGCTCGGCGTCGTCACCGGCGTGGTCGGCGCACCGCTGTTCCTGCTGCTGATGGGCCGCGGCCAGTACCGCTTCGGGGGCGAGCGATGAGGCGCCGGCAGAAGGCCGCACCCGTCGCACCCGTCGCCGGGACCGGGGACACGACCGGGAACGGGGCCGGGACCGGCGGCGTGGCCCTGCGCCTGCGGGGCGTCACGGCCCGCCTCGGCGGGCGCGAGATCCTCCGGGACGTCGACCTCGACGTGCCGAACGGTCGGCGCGTGGGCGTCGTCGGGGTCAACGGAGCCGGCAAGTCCACCCTGCTGCGGGTGCTCGCCGGGGTGCTGCACCCCAGCGCGGGTGACCTCTCCATCGCCGACGCGGAGGGGACGCTGCAGGACAGCCACGACGTCTCGTCGCGCGAGCGGGCCCGCCGCCTGGCCTTCGTGCCGCAGGAGGAGGTGGTCGCCGCCGAGCTGCTGGTGGGGGAGATGGTCGCCCTCGGCCGCGTGCCCCAGACCCGGCCGTGGGCGCGGGGAGGAGCGGGGGAGCGCGCGACCGTGCTCGCCGCCCTCGACGCCGTGGGCCTCGGCGACCGGGTCGACAGCCCGTGCGACCAGCTCTCCGGCGGGGAGCGACGGCGCGCCGTGCTCGCCCGCGGTCTCGCCCAGCAGTGCCCCGTCATGGTGCTCGACGAGCCCACCAACCACCTCGACGTGGCCTGGCAGCTGCGGCTCCTCGAGCTGCTCGCCGAACGCCCCGGCACGCTCGTCGCGAGCATCCACGACCTCGACCTGGCCCTGCGCTTCTTCGACACCCTCGTGGTCGTCGGCTGGCCGCCCGGCGCCGACCGCGCCCGCGAGCCCGCCGGTGTCGTGGCCGTCGGACGCCCCGTCGACGTCCTCGACCGCCACCACGTGCACACGCACTTCGGGGTCGGCTCCGTCCAGGTGCCGCACCCCCACCTCGATCAGCCCCACCTGCTCATCCACCCCCGAGAGGACACCTCCTCGTCATGACCGCACCCCTGCCGAGCGGCCCCCGCGCGCTGCGCCCCCGCCGTACCCGAGCCCGCCTCGTCGGTCTCGCCGCCCTCGCCCTGGGCGCCTCGGTCCTCTCCGCCTGCGCCGCCGACGACGGCGGTGACGAGGCGGCGGGGGAGGGCGCCATCACCGTGGAGAACTGCGGCGAGGACGTCACCGTCGACGCGCCGATCACCGAGCTCTACGCCTACGACGGCGGCATCATCTCCATCGCGCTGGCCGCCGGGGCCCGCGACGAGCTCGTCGCCGTCACCGGCATGGAGCGCGACGAGGACCTGCTCGAGCTGGCCTACCCCGACGACCGCGTCGACGAGCTGACCGTGGTCGGCGAGCAGTTCCCCACGCTCGAGAACGTGCTGGCGGTGAACCCGCAGATGATGTTCGCGGGCTACGGCTACGGATTCAGCGAGTCGCGCAACCTCCTGCCGGAGATGCTCCACGAGCGCGACATCGAGACCTACCTCCTGAGCGAGACCTGCCAGCAGGACGACGGCGCCCGCGGCACCATGGACGCCTGGACGGCGCTCACCACCGACCTGCGCAACATCGGCGAGCTCACGGGCCACAGCGAGACCGCCGAGGAGGTCGTCGCCGATATCGAGCAGCGACGTACGGCGCTGGCGGAGGCGCCGCAGCCCGCGGAGGCGCCCACGGCGTTCCTCTTCGACTCCGGCACCGACGCGATCTTCACCTCGGGCTCGTTCGGCGGACCGCAGGCCATCTTCGACGCGGCCGGCGTCACCAGCGCGACCGCGGACGTCGAGGACACCTGGACGGAGGTCGGCTGGGAGACCCTCGCCGCCGCCGACCCGGACCTCATCTTCTTCGTCGACTACCCGGGCCAGTCCTACGAGGACAAGGTCGCCGTGCTGCAGGCCAACCCGGCGTCGCGCAACCTGGAGGCGGTGCAGGAGGAGCGGTTCGTCAACCTCCCGTACGCCATGTGGGTGTCGGGGCCGCTCAACATCGACGCCGCCGAGTGGGTACGGCGCGCGGTCGAGCACTTCGGTCTCGCGCCGGAGTCCGACATCGCGCCCACCATCGACATCACGTCGCTCGACGAGCTGCCCGGCAACTCCTGGATCGACTGAGCGTCCCCGGGTGACGGATCGTCCGTCGGCGTCGTGCGGGGGAGCGTCCCACGATGCGTGAGCGGGAGGGGTCGGTCCTCACCGGAGCCTTCCTGCGGCTGTGGGTGGGGACGACCGCGTCGGGCCTGGCGACGTGGGCGCTCCCGTTCGTGCTCGGCATCGCCGTCGTCGAGGGCGCGCTCTCGGCGACCGGCCTCGGGCTCGCGCTCGCCGCCCGCACCCTCGGCTTCCTCGTCGTGCTGCCCGCCGCGGGGGTGGTCGCGGACCGCCGCTCGCCGCGTGGGGTCGTCACCTGGTCAGGCGTGCTGGCCGGGGCCGCGTGCGTGGTCGTCGCGGTCGGTCTGGACGCCGGTCCGGACGCCGGGCCCGCCGTGACCGCCGCGGGCGCCTTCCTCGCCGGGGCGGGCCAGGGCGCCTGCCGTCCGGCCTTCCAGGCACTCGTCCCGGCCGTGGTGAGCGAGGACCGGCGCCAGGCCGCCAACGCGGCCGTGTCGGTCGCCGTCCGGGTCAGCGTGCTCGTCGGTCCGGCGCTCGCCGCGCTCGGAGCAGCCGCCATGGGCGTCGCGCCGATGCTGCTCGTGCTGGCGGGGCTGTGGCTGCTGGCGTCGCTGGTGCCGCCCCACCCGGACCGCGTCGTGCCGGTGGGTCCGCCGTCAGGGCACGGTCTCGGCCGCGACTTCCTCGAGGGCGTCGCCGAGGCCCGGCGGCACCCCTGGTTCCTCGCCGGGCTGGGCGCGCTGACGACGGTGATCATGACCGGCTACTCCGTCACCGCGGTCGTCCTGCCGCTGGTGAGCCGCGAGACGGACGGCTCCGCCACGCTCCTGGCCTCGGCGGTGACGGCGTACACCGTGGGCGCCCTCGCGGGTGGCCTGCTCGTCGCCCGGTGGCGACCGAGGTCCGCCGGCTGGGTCGCCCTGGCCGGGCTCGGCCTCTACGCCCTCAGCCCGCTCTCCCTGCTCGTCCCCTCGCAGCCGGTGGTGGTGCTGGCGGCGTACGCGGTCGCCGGCGTCGGCATCGAGCTGTTCAACGTGCCGTGGTTCACCGCCATCCAGCGGGAGGTCCCGGCCGACCGGCTCTCGCGGGTGTCGTCCCTGGACTTCCTGGTCTCCTACGGCCTCGCCCCCGTCGGGCTCGCGCTGATCGTGCCGCTGGTCGACGCGTACGGCGCGACCGCCGTGCTCGTCGGCTGCTCCGTCGCGTGCGTGCTCGGGCCGGCGGTCGCGGCGACGGTGCCGTCGAGCCGAGGGTTCTCGACGCGGAGGTGACCGGTGGCGCGCGAGGCGTCTGGCAGGCTGACCGCCACGTCACGCACCGGAGCGGAAGAGAGCGACACATGAGCAACTGGGGAATCCTCGCGACCGGCAAGATCGCGCGCAGCTTCGTGCGTGACCTGGCGCTGGTGCCGGGGGCCGAGGCCGTCGCTGTCGGCTCACGCAGCGCCGAGAGCGCGTCGGCCTTCGCCGCCGAGTTCGGCATCCCGCGCGCCCACGCCTCCTACGAGGCGCTCGTCGCCGACGAGGGGGTCGACGTCGTGTACGTCGCGTCGCCCCACTCGCTGCACCCCGAGCACGTCCGGATCGCGCTCGAGGCCGGCAAGCACGTGCTCTGCGAGAAGCCGGTGGCGCTCGACCGGGCGGCCTCCGTGGAGATGATCGGGCTGGCGGTCGAGCGGGGCCTGTTCTTCATGGAGGCCATGTGGACGGCGACGCACCCCGTCGTGCGCGCGGTCGCCGAGCGGCTGGCGTCCGGCGAGCTCGGCACTCCGCGCCACCTCCACGCCGAGCTCGGCTTCGTCGTCGACGCCGACCCGGGCGACCGGCTCCTCGACCCGGCGCTGGGGGCGAGCGCGCTGCTCGACATGGGCATCTACCCGCTGACGCTGGCCCACCTGCTGCTCGGCGAGGCGGAGGGCCTCACCGGCCGCGCCACGTTGTCGGACCGGGGCATCGACCTCGACACCGCCGTGGTCGGCTCCTACCCGGGCGGTGCGCTGGCCACGATGACAGCCTCCATGACGTCGTGGTCGGGTCGGACCGCCAGCGTCGCCACCGACCGCGGTCTCCTCGAGCTGACGCCGCCGTTCCACCACCCCGAGAGCGCCGTGTTCACACCGGTGGGCGGGGGTGACCCGGTGCGGATCGAGGGCGCCGAGCCCGTGATCGGCTCGGGCTACGGCAACGAGATCGTCGAGGTCGAGCGGTGCCTGGCCGCCGGCCTCACCGAGAGCCCGCTCGTGCCGCACGCACAGACGCTGACCCTGATGGGCCAGCTCGACGAGGTACGGCGCCAGCTCGGCGTGGTCTTCCCGGTCTAGGTCCGCCCCCCGCGCCGGCCGTCGTCGCCCGGGCACGCCGGGCTGACTACTGTCGGCGCGTGCCCCTCGTCCTCCTCACCGGCGCCGCCCGGTCCACGAGCATCGCCGCCGGCCTCGCGCCGCGCCTGTCCGCCCGCGGCTGGGAGGTCGCCACCAGCGACCTCGACGGCGCCGACTACCCGTGCGACCTCGCCACCGCCACCGGACCCGACGAGCTGGTCCGGGCGGTCGTGCGGGACCACGGCCCGATCAGCGCCCTCGTGCTCAGCCACGCGCACGGCGTCGAGTCGGGCATCCTCGACACCACCGCCGAGAGCTTCGACCGCCACGTCGCCGTCAACGCCCGCGCCAGCCTCCTGCTCATCGCCGCCTTCGCGCGGCAGGTGCCGGAGGGTGGCGGCGCCGTGGTCGCGCTCACCAGCGACCACACGACGGGCAACCTGCCGTACGGCGCGTCCAAGGGCGCCCTCGACCGCATCGTGATCTCGGCCGCCCGCGAGCTCGGACCCCGGGGGATCTCGGCGAACGTCGTCAACCCCGGCCCGATCGACACCGGGTGGATGGACGACGACCTCCGGGGCTCGCTCGAGCCCTACCACCCGCTCGGCCGCCTCGGGACGCCCGCCGACATCGCCGGCGTGGTCGGGTTCCTGATCTCCCCGGAGGGCCGCTGGGTCTCCGGGCAGCTGCTCCGCACCGACGGCGGGTTCTCGGCGAGCGTCTGAGCCAGCTGCTCAGCCGAGCGCCCGGACGACGGTGACGAGGCCGACGACCACGAGCACCAGGCCGGTCAGCACCAGGAGCAGGAACCCGAGGAAGCAACCGAGGTGGTCCTCGTCGGCAACGCCCTCGGCCCGCGGGACCCAGTCCTCGTCGGCGAGCTCGGCCGCACGCATCCAGTCCGTCGCGTGGGCGGCCGAGCAGAACGAGGCCGTCCGTCGGTCGACCCAGTCCGCGTCGTACGCGTCCTCAAGGTCCTCGTCCTCCCGCGGGTCGTAGCCCCGGGAGAGGAAGAGCCGCACGGCGGTCCCGTCCCGCAGGTCGACCTTGCGCCCGCACACCGCGCAGCCGGCGTCATCCTGACGGGCCCGGTCGCGCCGTGCGCCGGGCGGCTCGTCGCCGGCACCCTTCTCGTCCACCCGCACGAACCTAGGCGTCCCGCGGCACGGGCGCCCCCGGATTCACCCCACCGGTCGGAATCACGGCGCCCCCGCGCCCGTTCCACCCTCATGACCACCATCGGACTCATCGGAGCAGGGAACATCGGCAGCACCGTCGCGCGTCTCGCGGTCGCGGCCGGCCACGACGTCGTGCTGAGCAACAGCCGCGGGCCGGAGACGCTCGACGACCTCGTCGCGGAGCTCGGCGACCACGCGCGCGCGGCGACGGCGCAGGAGGCCGCCGAGGCGGGCGACATCGTCGTCGTCACGGTGCCCCTGAAGGCCTACCGCGAGGTGCCGGAGGAGCCGCTGCGCGGCAAGGTCGTCATCGACACGAACAACTACTACCCGGAGCGCGACGGCCACATCGCCGAGCTCGACGACGAGAGCACCACGACGAGCGAGCTGCTGCAGGCCCACCTGCCGGAGTCGTCGGTCGTGAAGGGCTTCAACAACATCTACTTCGAGCACCTGCTCTCGCTGGCCCGCCCGAGCGGCGCGGAGGACCGCAGCGTCCTGGCCATCGCGGGCGACGACATGGCCGCCAAGGCGGAGGTCGCCGAGCTGCTCGACTCGCTGGGCTACGACGCGTACGACGTGGGTCCGCTGGCCGAGGGCTGGCGCTACCAGCGGGACACGACGGCGTACGCCGGGGTCTACGTCGACGGCGACGACTGGGAGCACCCGCGTCCCGCCACCCCGGAGCTGCTCGCGGAGAAGCTCGCGGCGGCGCAGCGCTACCGCGACATGGCCTGAGGGCGGCCGGGCCCGGGGCTCAGAACAGCTCGAGCCAGAGGTGGTAGCCGCCGTACCCGACGAGACCCAGGACGGCGGCGACCACCACCATGAAGGCGATCGCCGCGAGGTTGCCGAGCTCCTCGCCGCCCTTCGTCCAGGTGTGGGGCGGCAGGTCGGCGTCCGCCATCCAGGTCCGGGCGTGCTCGAGGTCGCAGAAGCTGGCGCCGTAGTACCGGCTCCACTGCGCGGCCGTCTCCGTGCCGCGCTCGGGGTCCTTGACCCCGTCGTCCAGTCCGCGGGCGAGCTGGAGCCGCACGGTCATGCCGTCGGTGAGGTCCACGGGCACGCGGCACAGCGCGCAACGGTCGACGGGCGGGGCGCTGGAGCGCTGGACGGGCTGCTTCACCACGGCAGGGTACGGCGGGACGTGGCCGCGCCGGGGCGAAACCGGGGGGAAGGGCGTGGCCGGGTGCCGATAGCATCGTGCCCGGTCCGCCGCACCGGCGCGCGGACGTCCGCCGTACCCACCGAGACCCCAGGAGCACCCCTGTGTCCGACATCTTGATCACCCGCATCCACGCCGACGCGCGTGAGGAGCGGACGGTCACGACGGGCACCAAGGCCTGGGAGCTGTTCAGCGACGACGCCGACGTCGTCGCGGCCCGCGTCGGGGGCGACCTCAAGGACCTCTCCTACGAGCTCGCCGCCGGCGACGAGGTCGAGGGCGTGGCCATCGACTCGGCGGACGGCCACGACATCCTGCGGCACTCCGCCGCGCACGTGATGGCGCAGGCGGTCCAGGACCTCTTCCCCGAGGCGAAGCTCGGCATCGGCCCGCCGATCACCGACGGCTTCTACTACGACTTCGACGTGCCCACGCCGTTCCAGCCCGCCGACCTCGACAAGATCGAGTCGCGGATGCGCAAGATCATCAAGGAGAACCAGCGGTTCTCCCGCCGCGTCACCACCGACGCCGACGCCCTCACCGAGCTCGTCGACGAGCCCTACAAGCTCGAGCTCATCGGGCTCAAGGGGTCCGGGAGGTCGGACGACGCCGCCGAGGGTGCGAGCGTCGAGGTCGGCGCGGGCGAGCTGACGATCTACGACAACATCAACCGGTCGGGCGAGGTCGCCTGGAAGGACCTCTGCCGCGGCCCGCACCTGCCCACCACCAAGCGCATCCCGGCGTTCAAGCTGATGCGCTCGGCCGCGGCCTACTGGCGCGGCGACGAGAAGAACAAGCAGCTGCAGCGCATCTACGGCACCGCGTGGGAGTCGAAGGAGGCGCTCGAGGCCTACCTGGAGCGCATCGCCGAGGCCGAGAAGCGCGACCACCGCAAGCTCGGCCGCGACCTCGACCTCTTCAGCTTCCCCGACGAGATCGGCTCCGGCCTGCCGGTCTTCCACCCCAAGGGCGGGGTGATCAAGCGCGAGATGGAGGACTACGTCCGCCGTCGGCACATCGAGGAGGGCTTCGACTACGTCGGCACCCCCCACATCTCCAAGGAGCAGACGTTCCACCTCTCGGGGCACCTGCCCTACTACGCCGACGGCATGTTCCCGCCGATGGAGTTCGAGGGTGCGAACTACTACCTCAAGGCCATGAACTGCCCGATGCACAACCTGATCTTCCGGTCGCGCGGACGGTCCTACCGCGAGCTGCCGCTGCGGCTCTTCGAGTTCGGCCACGTCTACCGCTACGAGAAGTCGGGCGTCATCCACGGCCTGACCCGCGTGCGCGGGTTCGCCCAGGACGACTCGCACTCCTACGTCACCGAGGAGCAGGCGCCGGGCGAGATCAAGCACCTGCTCGACTTCGTGCTCGGGCTGCTGCGCGACTTCGGGCTGGACGACTTCTACCTCGAGCTGTCGACCCGTGACGACTCCAAGCCCGACAAGTTCGTCGGCTCGCAGGAGCAGTGGGACAACGCCACCGACGTGCTCCGCACGGCGTGCGAGGAGTCGGGTCTCGACCTCGTGCCCGACCCGGGCGGCGCCGCGTTCTACGGCCCCAAGGTCTCGGTGCAGGCGAAGGACGCGATCGGCCGCACCTGGCAGATGTCGACGATCCAGTACGACTTCAACCAGCCCCAGGGCTTCGACCTCACCTACCAGGCCGCCGACGGCACGCGCAAGCAGCCGGTGATGATCCACTCGGCGAAGTTCGGCTCGATCGAGCGGTTCCTCGGCGTGCTGGTGGAGCACTACGCCGGCGCGTTCCCGCCCTGGCTCGCCCCGGTCCAGGTGCAGGGCATCCCCGTGGCCGCCGACCACGAGGACTACCTGTACGACGTGGCGAAGCAGATGAAGGCGCGCGGCATCCGCGTCGAGGTCGACGACTCGACCGACCGCATGCAGAAGAAGATCCGCAACGCGCAGCTGCAGAAGGTGCCGTTCATGGTGATCGCGGGTCACGACGACGTCGCCGCCGGCGCGGTGTCGTTCCGCTACCGCGACGGGCGCCAGGACAACGGCGTCCCGATCGACGAGGCCATCGAGCGGGTCGCCGCCGCGATCTCCTCGCGCGCGCAGGTCTGACGTGCGCGGCCGCGGCGCCGGCGTCCGGACGGGCCTCTGTGCCCTCGTCCTGGCGTCGGCGCTCGCGGCCTGCGGCGCAGGCTCCTCGGCGGACGACGCCGCGGACGTCGCACCCACCTCGCCGGCCATGCCGGCCACGCCGACGACGGGCACACCTGTCCCGTCGACCCCCGCCGAGAGCGGTGAGGCCGCGGCGCCCGGGGCGGAGGCTCCCGGCCTGGCCGAGCTCGCCGAGCAGCTGGCGGACGACGAGGCCCGGTCGGCCGGCGAGGCCGTCCTCGGCGGCGACATCAGCTGGCCCCAGTGCCCGCCCGGCCTGGGGATCCCGCAGAAGCGCAGCCTCGGCATGCCGATGCCGCTGCCCGAGGCGGAGTACGTCGTGGTCGGCCTCACCAACGGGCCCGGCTTCCACCCGAACCCGTGCCTGGCCGACCAGGTGGCATGGGTGCGCGATCGCGGGCTGCTGATCTCGGCGTACGCCGTCGCGAGCTTCCCCGACGACGCCACCCTCGCCCGTCACGGCGGCGACGGCCCCTTCGACGCCGGTACGACGACGGGCCGGCTGGAGAACACCGGCTACCAGCAGGCGCTGTTCAACCTCGCGTCGATGGAGGCGTCGGGGTTCGTCTCGCCGATCGTGTGGATCGACGTCGAGCCCGTGCCCGACTTCGAGTGGAGCGGCGACGAGGCCGCCAACGCCGCCGTCGTGCGCGGCCTCGCCCGCGGCTACACCGACGCCGGTCTGGAGATCGGCGTCTACTCGACGCCGTACCTCTGGACGCAGGTCGTCGGCGACCTCGAGCTCGGCATCCCGGAGTGGCGGGCGGCCGGCCACACGTCGCGGGACGAGGCCCTCGAGCGCTGCGGCCCCCGCTGGTCGATCCAGGGTGGTACGCCGGTCCTGGCGCAGTGGGTGGCCGACGAGCGCGACCAGAACGTCACCTGTCCCGGGGTCGCCGGTGACCTCGACCGGTGGTTCCACCGCTACTGACCAGGCACGACCCGTACCCGAGCAGCCCCCAGCAGCCCCCAGCAGCCCCCAGCAGCACCGAGCAGGAGGACGAGAGACGTGCCCGACCCCGACGGCCTGATGCGCCTGTACACGCCCTACCGCATGGCCTACATCCGTGGCGCGGGCGAGGCCGCCGACGACCAGGCGCCGCCACGCGACCCCGGCTGCCCGTTCTGCCGCATGGTCGCGGCGGCGGGCCAGGACGCCGAGGACCTCGTGGTGGCGCGGGGGGAGACGACGTTCGCCGTCCTGAACCTCTACCCGTATAACCCCGGGCACCTGATGGTGCTGCCGAACCGGCACGTCGCCGACTACACGGACCTGACGGAGGACGAGACGGTCGAGGTGGCCCGGATGACGCAGGACGCGATCCGAGCGATCCGTTCGGTGGCGGACCCGAACGCCTTCAACGTCGGCCTCAACCTCGGCGCCGCGGCCGGCGGCTCGCTGGCGGCCCACCTGCACCAGCACGTCGTGCCGCGGTGGTCGGGCGACGCGAACTTCATGACGGTGCTGGGCGGCACCAAGATGCTGCCCCAGCTGCTGGAGGAGACGCGGGACCTGCTCGCCGGGGCCTGGCCCTCGTGAGCCTCGAGGTGGGGGCCGGCCCCGCGGTGGACGCGGACGACGTGCGCCTGGCCGCCGACGTGGTCAGGGCGGCCGGGCGGCTGGCCGCGACGATGCGGGACGCCGGGGTCGAGGGCCTGGACGTCGAGCAGAAGACGTCGGTCTCGGACGTCGTGACCGCGGCCGACCACGCGGCGGAGGAGCTGGTCGCGAGCCGCCTGCGCACCGAGCGTCCCGGTGACGGACTGCTGGGGGAGGAGGGCGTCGACGAGCCCGGCACGACGGGCCGGCGCTGGGTGATCGACCCCGTCGACGGCACCTACAACTTCCTCTCCGGCCTCTCGTGGTGGTGCTCGGCCCTCGCGCTGGTCGACGACGGCGAGCTGGTGCTGGGTGCGGTCTACCACCCGCACGACGACGAGCTGTTCGTCGGCGGGCCCGGGCTCCCGACCACCTGCAACGGCGTCGCCCTGCCGCCGCTGGTCGACGTACCCCTGGAGCGTGCGTGCGCGGCGACGTACTTCCACCCGAGGGCGCTGGCGGGGGAGGCCGGGCAGGCGTTCGGCCGCGCGACGGCGCGGGCGGCGGCCGTGCGGATGCTGGGCTCCGGGAGCATGGACGCGACCGCCGTGGCGCGGGGCCGGCTCGGGCTCGTCTTCCAGCACTCGGTGCCGCTGTGGGACGAGCTGCCGGGCGCCGCCCTCGTGCGCGGGGTCGGCGGGCGCACGCGCCACGAGCAGGCGGGCGGGGTCGACTGGTACGCCGTGGGCGCGCCGACCGCCGTGGCCGAGGCGTGCGCCGCGCTCGCGGGCCGTTAACCTGCTGCCACCATGCTCGAACGCTTCCGCGGGTTCTGGACCCGCCTCCTCTCGCCGATCGCCCGCTTCCTCATCCGTCGCGGGGTGAGCCCCGACGCCGTCACGCTCGTCGGCACGATCGGTGTCTGTGCCGGTGCGGTCATCTTCTTCCCGCAGGGCGAGCTGCTGATCGGCGTCCTCTTCATCACCGCCTTCGTGTTCTCCGACCTGCTCGACGGGTTCATGGCGCGGGAGACGGGTCGCAGCAGCAAGTTCGGCGCGTTCCTCGACTCGACGCTCGACCGCATCGGCGACGGCGCGATCTTCGGCGGCCTCGCGATGTACTACGCCGGCCCCGGCGACTCGGACCTCTACCTCGTGCTCTGCCTGCTCTGCCTGGTGATGGGCGGCGTCACGTCGTACGCGCGGTCGAAGGCCGAGGGCCTCGGCTTCGACGCCAAGGTCGGCATCGCCGAGCGCGCGGACCGCCTCGTGGCGATCCTCGTGATGACGGGCCTCTCGGGCATGTTCGGCCTGCCGATCCTCATGGAGGTCACGCTGTGGGCGCTGGCCGCGGCCAGCACGGTCACCGTGGGGCAGCGCATCTGGGTCGTCCGGCGCCAGGCCCTCGCCGAGGCGGCCGCCGAGCAGGGCTGAAGCCCCTCCCCGCCGCTCCACCGTTCTCGCACGGCCGCCCGTCCCCGGACGCGGCGGCCGTGTCCGTCGTGCGCGGGGACCACCGGTCTCACCCCTTCGATCTATTCGACACTCTGAATGTTACATAGACCTTGACATCGTCATCGGGCGGGAGCACGATCGTTCACCGAGGCGCTCCCACGCCTCGGTCCCGCGGGTCATCCGCTCCGGGACGCACCGATGCGAGGAGTGTCGAATGTCTGCTCAGGTCTCCGAGAACCACCGCCCGTTCACGCCCGAGATGATCGACCTCGACGCCCCCGAGATCCCCGAGGGGCTCAGCGACGCCGAGTACGGCGAGGTGCTCCGCCGGCTCTCGCAGGCGTCGGTCGACCGCCACTTCGACGCCTTCGCCGACATCGACTGGGATCACCCGGACTTCGCCGTCCGCCACGACGACCCCCGCTGGGTGCTGCCGGAGGTGGACCCGCTCGGCGGGAGCGCCTGGTACAAGTCCCAGCCGCTGGAGAAGCAGATCGCCATGGGCCTGTGGCGCCAGGCCAACATCTTCAAGGTCGGGTGGCAGTTCGAGAACATCCTGATCCGCGGCATCATGCAGCACGTCTTCAGCCTGAGGAACGGCGCGCCGGAGTACCGCTACCTCATGCACGAGGCGACGGAGGAGTGCCACCACACCCAGATGTTCCAGGAGGCGGTCAACCGCATCGGCATCGACGTCTCGGGCATGCCGCTGTGGATCCGGGCGATCAGCCCGGCGCTGCCGCTCGTGGCCAACCGGCTCCCCGTGGCGTTCTTCATCGGCGTGCTCGCCGGTGAGGAGCCGATCGACCACACGCAGAAGGCGATCCTGCGCAGCCGCGACGAGTCGCACCCGATGATGGGCCGGATCATGGAGATCCACGTGGCCGAGGAGGCCCGGCACATCTCCTTCGCCCACGAGTACGTGAAGCGCAACGCGCCGCGGCTGGGCCCCGTCAGCCGGTTCGCCGCAGCGCTCGCCTTCCCGGTCATCATGCGCGTCCTCGGCGACGCCATCCTCGTGCCGCCGAAGGAGTTCCGCCGCACGTTCGGTGTGCCGGACGAGCTCATGGACGAGCTCTACTGGGACTCGCCCGCCTCGCAGAAGATGCTCGGCGACACCTTCGCCGACGTGCGGATGCTCGCCGAGGAGTCGGGCCTGATGAACCCGCTCTCGCGCCGCCTCTGGAAGAAGCTCGGCATGTGGGGCCGCCGCCCGGCGCGCTACCGCAGCGAGCCCCCGGTGAAGTTCGCCGCCTGATGCCCCACGTCGTCACGCGGTCCTGCTGCGGCGACGCCTCGTGCGTCTTCGCGTGCCCGGTCAACTGCATCCACCCGACGCCGGACGAGCCCGACTTCGCGACCGCCGAGATGCTCTACATCGACCCGGTGTCGTGCGTCGACTGCGGAGCCTGCGTCAGCGCCTGCCCGGTGGGGGCGATCAAGCCGCACACGCAGCTGAGCGACGCCGAGCTGCCGTTCATCGAGATCAACGCGGTGTTCCACACGCCGCCGGCGCCGCGTCCGAAGCAGGCGCCGGTGACCGCGATCGAGCGGGCCGACGCCCGACGTGGGCCGCTGCGGGTCGCGGTCGTGGGGTCGGGTCCGGCGGCGCTCTACGCGGCCGACGAGATCCTCAAGCAGGACGGCGCGCAGGTGAGCGTGATCGAGCGTCTGCCCACGCCGTACGGGCTCGCTCGGGCGGGTGTGGCTCCGGACCACCCGGACACCCGGAAGGTCGTCGACCTTTTCGCGGAGATCGAGCGCCAGCCGGGCTTCGACTACCACCTCGGGGTCGAGGTGGGGGTCGACGTGACGCACGACGAGCTGCTCGCGCACCACCACGCCGTGCTCTACGCGACGGGCGCCTCCCTCGACCGACGCCTCGGCATCGAGGGGGAGGACCTGCCCGGCAGCGGCACCGCCACGGCCTTCGTGGCCTGGTACAACGGCCACCCCGACCACACCGAGCTCGACGTGCCCCTCGACGCGGAGCGCGTCGTGCTCGTCGGCAACGGCAACGTGGCGCTCGACGTGGCGCGCATCCTCACCACCGACCCGGCGCGGCTCGCCGGCACCGACATCGCCGACCACGCGCTCGCGTCGCTCGTCGACAGCAAGGTGCGCGAGGTCGTGCTGCTGGCCCGGCGCGGGGCAGCGCAGGCGGCGTACACACTGCCCGAGCTGACCGGTCTCGCGATGCGCGACGACATCGACCTGGTCGTCGAGGGCGGGCTGCACCTGGACGCCGAGACCCTGCGGCGGCTGGCCGACGGCACGCTGGAGAAGATGCTGGAGCAGAAGATCCGGGTGCTGGAGAACCTGCCGGCACCCCGGGGCGCAGGTCGTCGCCGGGTGGTGCTGAGGTTCGCGACGTCACCGGTCCGGATCCTGGGCGAGGGCGCCGTCGCCGCGGTCGAGACCGTCGAGAACGACCTGGTCGTCGACGCGGCCGGTGAGGTCCGCGCCGTGGCGAGCGAGCGCACCAGCACGCACACCGCCGGGCTCGTGCTGCGCTCGGTGGGCTACCGGGGCCGACCGGTCGACGGCCTGCCCTTCGACGAGGTCGCGGCGGTGGTGCCGAACGACGACGGGCGCGTGCGCACGACGACCGGCGAGCCGGTGCCCGCGACGTACGTGGCCGGATGGATCAAGCGTGGCCCGAGCGGCTACATCGGCACCAACAAGACCGACGCCGAGGAGACCGTGCGTCACCTCGTCGCCGACTTCAACGCCGGCCGGCTGGCGGCCCCGGGGGAGTCGATCGAGGCGTTCGGCGGCCTGGTGCGGCGCCGTGCACCCGACGTGCTCGACCTCGACGGCTGGCAGCGGGTGGACCGCTACGAGCGGGCCTGGGGTGCGCGCGACGGACGCCCGCGACGCAAGCTCGTCGAGCGGGAGGCGATGGTGGAGGTCAGTCGGACCCCGACCGGGACCACGCCTCGACACCGCCGCGGTGGGCGCTTCGCGGGGGCTCTACGCTTCGGCGCATGACGACCCCGCAGCGCAGCGAGACGACCCCCGACACCACTCCCACCACCGGCTCCTCGCGCGTGAAGCGCGGCATGGCCGAGATGCTCAAGGGCGGCGTGATCATGGACGTCGTCACGGCCGAGCAGGCCAAGATCGCGGAGGACGCCGGGGCCGTCGCCGTCATGGCGCTGGAGCGCGTGCCCGCGGACATCCGGGCCGAGGGCGGCGTCAGCCGGATGAGCGACCCCGACATGATCGACGGCATCATCGAGGCCGTCTCGATCCCGGTCATGGCGAAGGCGCGCATCGGCCACTTCGCCGAGGCCCAGGTGCTGCAGAGCCTCGGCGTCGACTACGTCGACGAGTCGGAGGTGCTGACGCCGGCCGACTACGCCCACCACATCGACAAGTGGCAGTTCACGGTGCCGTTCGTCTGCGGGGCCACGAACCTCGGTGAGGCGCTCCGGCGGATCACCGAGGGGGCGGCCATGATCCGCTCGAAGGGCGAGGCCGGCACGGGCGACGTCTCCAACGCGGTCACCCACATGCGCACCATCCGGGGCGAGCTGCGGCGCCTCGCGGGTCTTGAGGCCGACGAGCTGTACGTCGCGGCGAAGGAGTTGCAGGCGCCGTACGAGCTCGTGGCCGAGGTCGCTGCGACCGGGAAGCTCCCCGTGGTGCTGTTCACGGCCGGCGGCATCGCGACGCCGGCGGACGCCGCGATGATGATGCAGCTGGGCGCCGAGGGCGTCTTCGTGGGCTCGGGCATCTTCAAGTCCGGCAACCCCGAGCAGCGGGCGGCGGCCATCGTGCGGGCCACGACCTTCTTCGACGACCCCGACGTCGTCGCCAGCGTCTCGCGCGGGCTGGGCGAGGCCATGGTGGGCATCAACGTGGAGGACATCCCGCAGCCCCACCGGCTCGCCGAGCGGGGTTGGTGAACGTTTGACCATCACGTCCGAACGGGCTGACCATATAGTCCGTTCGGACTAAAAAGGGGTCTAGACACTGCGGACCGCCGACAAGTCCCGTTACCTGGATGAGACACCACCCCTCATCCGAAACGGGACCGACATGAACAAGACCACCAAGGGCGCCGTCGCGGTCGGCGCCGCCGCCGTCCTCCTCCTCGGAGGCGCCGGCTCGCTGGCGTACTGGAACGCGACCGCCTCCGTCGACGGCGGACAGATCGAGGCCGGCGAGCTCACCCTGACGCCCGTCGCCGACACCGGCGAGTGGACGTTCAACGGCACCACCGTCGCCGACCCGACCGCCGTCGTGGTCGTCCCCGGCGACCAGCTGGAGTACACCGGCTCGTACACGATCGGCGCGGAGGGCGACAACCTCCAGGCCGGCGTCACGGTGACCGGCGGCGCGGCCGCGGGCACTCTCGCGCCGTTCCTGACGACCGGTCTCGCCTACACCATCGACGGCACCGCCTCGGTCGCCACGATCACCGAGGACGACGACGGCGAGGTGCTCGCCGTCGACCTGGACATCGCCTTCCCGTTCGGTTCGGGGGTCGACAACACGTCGCAGGGCACGACGCTCGACCTGTCGGCGCTCGCGATCACGCTGACCCAGACCGACGCGACGCCCTGATCCGCGTCCGGCCGTGACGGTCGAACGAGGGTCGTGAGCCGATGGCCTCCCTCCTGCGCCTCGTCTGGCGAGGACTGTGCTGGACCGCCCTCGTCCTCGGCGTCCTCGTGATCGGCGTCGCCGTCGTCGTGCCCCGGCTCGGCGGCGCCACGCCGTACACGGTGCTCACCGGCTCGATGACGCCGGCGTACCCCCCGGGGACGCTCGTCGTCACGAGGCCCGTGGAGCCGGACGAGCTCACCACCGGCGACGTCGTGACCTACCAGCTGCGCTCGGGCGACCCGACGGTCGTCACGCACCGCGTGGTCGCCGTCGGGCGGAACACCGTGAGCGGCGAGGTCGTCCTGACGACGCAGGGCGACGCGAACACCGCCCCCGACGCGGAGCCGGTGCGGGCCGTCCAGGTGCGCGGCGAGCTCTGGTACGCCGTGCCCCTCCTCGGGCGCGCGGGGGCGGTGCTCACGTACGACGGTCGCCGGCTGGTCGTGTACGGCGTCGCCGGCGCCCTGGTCCTCTACGCCGCGTCCATGTTCGGCGCCGCGCTCCGGGACCGGCGTCGGGGACGGGGGACCGACGAGGCAGCAGCACCAGCAGCACGGCACCGCGCCGCGGAGCCGTCGTACAAGACCGAGACACGAGAACGGGTGGGCTGAGATGCGGGGGGACGCGGCGGTGCGACGGGTGCTCGGCGCGTTCGTGGCCGCGTTCGTGGCCGCGGTCGCCGTGCTCCTCGTCGGTCTCGGACCCGCGTCGGCCGACGAGCCGGGCGGGGTCGAGCTCGGGCTCAGCCGCGACGGTGTGACCTGGTCGCCGACCCTCGCGGAGCCGCTGTTCGACCCCGGCGTGCGCTGGGTGCCGGGCGACGTGCGCACCGAGCGGTTCTACGTGCGCAACCAGGCGACCTCGAGAGGAGCGATGACCGTGACGGTTCGGTCCGTCCGGCGCGACGCGCTCCTCGAGACGCGCACGCTGTCGGTGGCCGCCAGGTCCGGGGACGGCGAGTGGCGCGCCGTCGACGGCCCCTCCCTGGTGCCGATCGTCGACGCCGACCTCGTCGCGTCCGGCGCGGCGGTGCCCGTCGACGTCCGCGTGACGATGGACTCCGACGCGCGCAACCAGACGATGGTGCTCGGCACCGATCTGGAGTTCACCGTCCAGCTGGCCGACGCCCGGTCGGTGCCCGGGGGAAGTGGGGACGGCGCCTCCGGCGAGGACGGCCTCGGCGACTCGGGTGCGTCGGTCGCCGCGTGGATGGTGCTCGTCGGCGCCCTGGCCGTCTTCGGCGGCACGACCCTGCTGCTCGCGCGGCGGGGGAGCCACGCGGAGGACGGTGACGGAGGGTGAGCAGCCACCGCGCCGCGCGCGGCCCTGCCGGCACGTGGCGTCTCACGCTCGCGACGCTGGCGCTCGTCGCGGCCGGGGCGCTGATGGTCGGCAACCAAGGAACCCTGGCGTTCTGGCGCGACGCCGTGACCGTGACCGGGGGGCAGTTCACGTCCGGCAGGCTCGACCTGACGGTCGACAACGCCCAGGGCGCGGTGGCCACGCCGTACGTGAAGACCAACCTCGCGCTGCCGACGATGCTCCCGGGGGAGAGCGTCGCCGAGGTGCTCACGCTCCGCAATCCTGGCGACGCGCCGTACACGTGGACGGCGGCAGTCGCCCGGGGCGGCGACCTCGGTCCTGCGCTGACCGTGGAGCTGTACCTCGGTTCTGCCACGACCGGCGACGACGCGTCGTACCCCCGGACCGAGGCGTGCGCGACGACGACCTCACCGATCGTCACGACCGGCGCCACCCCCACCGCGACCCGGCTGGCCACCGGCACCGACGGCGCCACCGGGCAGGCGGTGTGCGTCAGGGTCAGCCTCCCTGCGGCCACGGGCAACGAGTACCAGTCGAAGACGACGGGGTCCGTGACCCTCACCTTCACCGCCACGCAGGTGACGCCGTGACCCGGACGGCCCTGACCCGGACAGCCGGTGGCCGCCACCGCGGCACCGGTCCGCGCCGCCGCCTCGCGCCGGCCGGGCTCGTGGCCGCCGTCGTGGCGATCTGCGTCGCGCTCGGGCCGGCCGCGTGGGCGGTGTTCACGGACACCGCGACCGTCACGGCCGGACCCACCTCGACGTCCGCCTTCTCCTCGGGCACCCTGAACGCGGCCGGGACCCCGACGACGGCACAGGCCTCGGGCACGGCCGCCGTGGTCGTGACGTGGACCGCCGCCACCGTGACGTCCGGCGGCACCGGGACGGTGGCTCCCGCGGGCTACGACGTCTACCGGGCGACCGGAGCCGCCGATGCGGGCACCCTCGTCTGCTCGACCACCACGGCCCTCACCTGCAACGACACCGCCGCGTCGATCCCCAACGGCTCCCGCTACTACGTGCGGGCCAGGCTCGCCACGAGCTGGGTGCGGGACTCGGCGCGCCAGACGTACGCCGACACCCAGCCCCCGGTCGTGACCCACACCCAACCGACGTCCGGGGCGAGCCTCCTGGTCGGCGTGTTCATCACCGCGGTCAACAACAGCTGCGGCACCGGCTTCGTCGCGTGCGGCACGGCCGCCGACACCGGCGGGATCACGGCGACGACGCAGTACCGCCTGCAGCGGCCTCGTACCCTCGGGGGCATCGAGTGCTGGACCGGGACGGCCTGGTCGAACACGGCGGCGAGCTGCGGGACCGGGGTCTTCCTCACCGCCACCGGGACCACGGCGTGGAAGGTCCCCGGCACCGCGAACACGGCCTACGCCAGCTTGGGCGCGACCTACACGCTGACGATCCGATCGGTCGACGTGGCCGGCAACGTGGCGGCCACGCCGATCACCTTCTCCACCCTGCTCTGACGCGGGTGCGCGGACCCCACTACCTTCACCCCCCATGACCTCCCGACCGCTCCGCATCGGCGTCCTCGCCCTCCAGGGCGACGTGCGCGAGCACGTCGCCGCGCTGACCACCCTCGGGGTGGATGCGGTCACCGTGCGCCGCGAGCCCGAGCTGGAGACCTGTGACGGGCTGGTCCTGCCGGGCGGCGAGTCGACCACGATCGGGCGCCTCGCCCGCCAGTTCGAGATGCTCGGGCCGCTCCGCGCGTACGTCGCCGCAGGTCGCCCGGTGCTGGGCACCTGCGCCGGGATGGTGCTGCTCGCCGACCGGGTGCTCGACGGCACGCCCGCCCAGCTGGACGGGTCCGAGACCCTCGGCGGGCTCGACGTCACGGTGCGCCGCAACGCCTTCGGACGCCAGGTCGACTCCTTCGAGACGACGCTCGCCCTGAGCGGCGTCGAGGTCGCCGTACCCGCCGTCTTCATCCGCGCGCCGTGGGTGGAGAGCGTGGGTCCGCAGGTCGAGGTGCTGGCGCGGGTGGAGGCTGACCCGTCGTACGGCGAGGCCGCGGGTAGGATCGTGGCGGTCCGGCAGGGCGCGCTGATGGCGACGTCCTTCCACCCCGAGATCGGCGGCGACCCCCGGGTGCACCGCCTCTTCGTGGAGTCCGTCCGGGCGCGACGTAGCAGCTGAGAAGAAGAGGACCGCCATGTCTGGCCACTCCAAGTGGGCGACCACGAAGCACAAGAAGGCCGTCGTCGACGCCAAGCGCGGCAAGATGTTCGCCAAGCTGGTGAAGAACGTCGAGGTCGCGGCGCGCATGGGCGGGGGTGACCCGTCCGGCAACCCGACGCTCTACGACGCCATCCAGAAGGCGAAGAAGAGCTCGGTCCCGAACGACAACATCGACCGCGCCGTGAAGCGCGGGTCGGGCGCGGAGACCGGCGGCGCCGACTACCAGACGATCATGTACGAGGGCTACGGCCCCGCGGGCGTGGCGATGCTCATCGAGTGCCTCACCGACAACAAGAACCGTGCGGCCATGGAGGTGCGCACGGCGATGACCCGCAACGGCGGCTCGCTCGCCGACCCGGGCTCGG
Source organism: Nocardioides alkalitolerans DSM 16699 (assembly GCF_000426525.1). Classification (GTDB taxonomy): domain Bacteria; phylum Actinomycetota; class Actinomycetes; order Propionibacteriales; family Nocardioidaceae; genus Nocardioides; species Nocardioides alkalitolerans. Next base: position 22,989 of record NZ_AUFN01000014.1, on the reverse strand, counting down.
TCTCGTTCCTCTTCCACCGCAAGGGCGTCGTCGTGGTGCCGACCGAGCAGGAGGGTCGCACCGTCAGCGAGGACGACCTGCTCGAGGCCACCCTCGAGGCCGGCGCCGACCAGGTCGACGACCTGGGTGAGGCCTTCGAGGTCGTCTCCGAGGCCACCGACCTCGTGGCGGTCCGCACGGCGCTGCAGGTGGCGGGCATCGACTACGACGCCGCCGACGCGCTGTTCGTGCCCGACATGAAGGTCGAGCTCGACAAGGAGGCCGCCGGCAAGATGCTGCGCCTCGTCGACATCCTCGAGGACCTCGACGACGTGCAGAACATCTTCGCGAACTTCGACATCTCCGACGACGTCGCCGCCCAGCTCGACGAGGACTGACCCGCCGTACGACGCCGGCTGCCGCCCGCGTGTCGACGCGCCGAGGCGCACCGGCGCCCGGTAGCGTCGCCGTACGAACACACGTTCGGACGGCGGCCCACCGGGTCGCCCGTGACGAGAGGTGAGCGGATGCGCGTGCTCGGGATCGACCCCGGTCTGACCCGCTGCGGGGTCGGCGTGGTCGACGGCGACGTCGGCCGACCGCTGCGCATGGTCGACGTCAACGTCATCCGAACGTCGTCGGACGTGCCCGTGGCCCTGCGCCTGGTGACGATCGAGAAGGGCATCGACGCCTGGCTCGACGAGTACGCACCCGACGCGGTCGCGGTCGAGCGGGTCTTCGCCCGCTCCGACGTGAGCACGGTCATGGGCACGGCGCAGGCCAGCGGCATCGCGCTCGTCGCCGCCGCCCGGCGGGGCATCCCGGTGGCCCTCCACACGCCCAGCGAGGTCAAGGCCGCGGTGTCCGGCAGCGGCCGGGCGCAGAAGGCCCAGGTCGGCGCGATGGTCACCCGGATCCTCCAGCTCGACGCACCCCCGAAGCCGGCGGACGCCGCCGACGCCCTCGCCCTCGCCATCACCCACATCTGGCGCGGTGGCGCCCAGGCCCGCATCGACGCGGCCCTCGCCGCCGCCCAGGCCCAGCAGAAGAAGGCGCAGCAGAAGATGAAGGACGCCGTCGCAGGAGCCCGCCGATGATCGCCTTCGTGCGCGGCCGCGTGGTCACCGTGTCGCTCACCAGCGCCGTCGTCGACGTCGGCGGACTGGGGTACGACGTGCAGTGCACCCCCGGCACGCTCGCGACCCTGCGCACGGGCGCCGAGACGACGCTCGCCACCAGCATGGTCGTCCGGGAGGACTCGTGGACCCTCTTCGGCTTCGCCGACGAGGACGAGAAGCAGGTCTTCGAGCTGGTGCAGACCGCCTCGGGGGTCGGCCCCAAGGTCGCGCAGGCCATGGTGGCGGTGCTCAGTCCCGACGACGTACGGCGCGCGATCCGCGACGAGGACGTGAAGGCGCTGACCCGCGTGCCGGGCATCGGCCAGAAGGGCGCGCAGCGCATCATCCTCGAGCTGAAGGACCGCATCGGCGCTCCCGTCGGCAGCGCCGCCGTCGTCCGTGGCGCGGCGCCCGTCGTCACCTGGCGCGACCAGGTGCACGAGGGTCTCGTGGGCCTCGGCTGGTCGACCCGGGAGGCCGAGCAGGCGATCGAGGCCGTGGCGCCCGAGGCCGGCGACGTGCCGGACGTCGGTGCGCTGCTCCGCTCCGCGCTGCGCTCCATGAGCAGGGCGTGAGCGCGCGGTGGACTTCTTCTCCCACGACGAGGACGACTCCGCGCACGACGCGCTGAGCCAGGCCGAGGAGCGCCACCTCCGGTCGCTCACCGCGGCCGAGGCGGAGGGCGACGAGCGCGCCGTCGAGGCGGCGCTGCGGCCGCGTTCCCTCGCGGAGGTCATCGGGCAGACCCGGGTGCGGGAGCAGCTCGACCTGGTGCTCGAGGCGGCCCGCCGCCGCGGTCGGGCTCCCGACCACGTGCTGCTGTCCGGTCCGCCCGGGCTGGGCAAGACCACGCTCGCCATGATCATCGCGGCCGAGATGTCGACACCGCTGCGGCTCACGAGCGGCCCGGCCATCACCCACGCCGGCGACCTCGCCGCGATCCTCTCGGGCATGAACGAGGGGGACGTGCTCTTCGTCGACGAGATCCACCGGATGTCGCGGCCCGCCGAGGAGATGCTCTACATGGCGATGGAGGACTTCCGCGTCGACGTCATCATCGGCAAGGGCCCCGGCGCCACGGCGATCCCGCTCGAGATCCCCCCGTTCACGCTGGTGGGCGCCACCACCCGCGCGGGTCTCCTGCCGGGTCCGCTGCGCGACCGCTTCGGCTTCACGGCCCACCTGGAGTTCTACGAGCCCCACGAGCTCGACGAGATCGTCCGCCGCTCGGCCGGGCTGCTCGGCTGCGAGCTGGAGACCGAGGGCTCGGCGGAGATCGCCTCCCGCTCCCGCGGCACGCCCCGCATCGCCAACCGCCTCCTGCGTCGGGTGCGCGACTACGCCCAGGTGCGCGCCGACGGCGTGGTCACCCGGCCCGTCGCCCGGGCGGCGCTCGAGCTGTACGAGGTCGACGAGTCGGGGCTCGACCGGCTCGACCTCGCGGTGCTCGACGCCCTCTGCCGGCGTTTCGGCGGTGGGCCGGTGGGCATCTCGACGCTCGCCGTGGCCGTGGGGGAGGAGCGCGAGACCGTCGAGGAGGTCGCCGAGCCCTTCCTGGTGCGCTCCGGGTTGCTCGCCCGCACTCCCCGGGGCCGGGTCGCGACCCCCGCCGCCTGGGCCCACCTCGGCCTCCCCGCGCCGTCCCAGGTGCCGGGTGCCCCGGCGGGACCGACGCTGTTCGGCGGGTGAGCGGACCCGCCCGATAGGATCGCCGCGGCCGGTCACGCCGGCCAGACCACATGTCGCCGACGACGAAGAGATTCTCTGCTGTGGAAGCGTTCCTGTTCCCCCTCGTACTCCTGCTCCTGTTCTACGTCCTCCTGATCCGTCCGGCCCAGCGCCGCCAGAAGGCGCAGGTGAACCTGCAGTCGTCGCTCGTCGCGGGTCGTCAGGTCATGCTGACCAGCGGTGTGTTCGGCACCCTGACCGACGTCTCCGACCCCGACCGCGCGAGCGTCGAGATCGCTCCGGGCGTCGTCATCGAGGTCGCCCGCGCGGCGGTCGCGTCGATGATCGACGAGCCGGGTGACGACGTCATCGACGACGCCCCGGCCGCCGACGACAAGGTCGTCCTCGACAAGCGGGACGACGAGGGCGTCTGACCTTGCCCGGTCCCGGGGGGCGCGCCGGCCGTGAGCTGGCGCTGTACGTCGTCCTGCTCGGGATGGCGGTCGGGCTCGTCGCACTGACGGCCAGCTGGACGCCCCGCTGGGGCGTCGACGTGCTGGCCGGCACCCGTGTGACGCTGCAGCCGACGGAGCCGGGGGCCTCCCGGGACGACCTGGACGCCACCGCCCGCGCTCTCGAGGAGCGGGCCAGCGACGCCGGTACCGCCGGGCTCGACGTCCGTCCGCGCAGCGACGGGTCGTTGGTCGTCACCCTCCCGGGCACCCCCGACCCCCGCGTGGTGGAGCTGCTCGCAGCCGCCGGCGAGGTCGAGGTCCGGGGCGTCGTGCGGCAGCTGTCGGCCGGCGAGCGAACCGCCGCCCGCGACGACGGAGCCGCGGTCGATCCGGCCGCCCTGCGCGAGACGCTGACGGGGCCGCCGCGCGATGCCGTGGACTGGGCCGAGTCGCCCGACCCGGCCTGGGTGGCCGCGCTCGCGTCGTACGACTGCGCCACGCCGGTGACCGCCGACGCGTCCGCCCCCTCCTTCTCCTGCGACGCCGCGGGCACGGCCTACCTGCTCGGACCCGCCGTCGCGACGGGCGGCGACGTCGTCGACGTCCGCTCGACCCTCGACCCCGGGGCGTGGACGGTCGAGCTCGACCTGCGCGCGGCAGCCGCTGACGACCTCGACGACCTGATGATGTCGCTCGCCGCGACGGACGCGGGGCGGGTCGCGCTCGTCGTCGACACCGAGGTGGTGACCACCACGGTCGTGCGCGGCCCCCTCGAGGGCAGCACGATCGGCTTCGGCACGAACCTCGACCAGCGCGCCTCCCAGGACCTGGCCGCCCGGGTCGAGGCGGGGTCGCTGCCCGTGGCCGTCGGGGCCGTCGACGTGGCCCGCCTGGGGCCGACGCTCTACCGGGGCGAGGGCGATCGCGGTGCGCTCGCCGCCGGTGCCGGGCTGCTCGCCGCCATCGTGGCGGGTCTCCTGCTCGCCCGACGCCGCGCGCTCCTGCCGGTCGCGGCGCTGCTCGGCACGGCCGCCCTGGCGGCCCCCGTCGCGCTCGTGGTCGACCAGGCGGTGGGGCTGCCCGTGAGCCTCGCGGTGCTCGTGGTCGCCGCGGCCGCGGTCGCCGTCGCGCCCGTGGTCGCGCAGCACGCGGCCGCTGCGCCGCACAGTGGCGTAGTCGTCTGGCGTGCCTGGTGGCCGCCCGTCGCGCTCGGCCTGGGCGCCGGGGTGCTCGTGCGGGTGCTGACCGGAGGCCCGGTCGGCGACGTCGCCGTCGCGCTGGCGACCGTGCTGGGGTGCGTGCTGGTGACGACCCGGCTGCTGACGCTGCCGCTGGGCGTGCGGCTCGCGGAGGACGCCCCGCCCGTCGCGGACCGTGCTCCCGCACGCCGGTCGGGCCCCGTCACGGCGCTCGCGCTCGCCGTGCTCGCCGTCGCCGCGGCCGTCGGCCTGCTCGTGCACGGCGTCGCGACCGACACGGCCTTCACCGATGGCCAGGAGCACGTCGTCCCCACCTCCTCCGACGCCGGCGACGCCCGGGGCGAGATCCGGGACGCGGTGACCGCCGCCGGCCTCCCCGCCACGTCCGTGCGGACGGCGGGCGACCGCGCGGTGCTCGTGACGACCCCGACGCTGGACGACGGGCAGCGGACGGCGCTCGACGCCGCCCTGGCCGACGTACCTGCCGTGGCGGGGCCCGTGGCGACCTCCGAGATCCGCGCGACCGGCGCGACGGGCGGTGCCGGCACCTGGGCCCTCGGGGCCGGCGTGCTCGCCGTGGCGCTCCTCGCGGCGGCCCTGCTCGCCGTACGGCGTGCCGCCCCCGGCACGCGCGCGGCCGCCCTCGCCGTCATCGGCGGGGCCACCGCGCTCGCCGCCGTCGTCGCGCTCGGGATCGGCGCCTGGGCCCAGCTGACCCTCTCGCCGGCGGTGCTCGCGGCCCTGGCCGGCGTCACGCTCGTCGCGGTGCTCACGCAGGCCGGACGCGTCGCCGCCCCGCAGCGCGACGCTGGTGCCGCCCTGGTCGCGACCCTGGTCGTGGTCGTGCCGCTCCTCGCCGTGGTGGTGGCCGCGCCCTCGGTGCGGGCACCGTTCGCCGTCCTCGCCGCCGGTCTGCTCGCGACCGCGCTCGCTGCCCGGGTGGTGGGCGGTCGCCGGCTCGGTGGCGAGGTGGCCGGCGAGGGACCTGCGGCGGGTGTCACACCCGCGACCCCCACCGCGTCCGAGGTGGGCGACGACCGACGCCGTACCGTGCCCGACGGCGGACCGAGCGGACGCCCCGCACCGCGGCACCAGCCGCACGCAGGACGAGGACGGAGCTGAGGGCCATGAGCGAACCGACGACGCAGACCCACCCGGCGGGCGACCCGGTGGTCGAGGCCGCCCGCGAGGCGATCGAGCGCCTGGTCGTCGACGTGCCGGACTTCCCCGAGGCCGGGGTGGTGTTCAAGGACGTCTCGCCCCTGCTGGCCGACCCGGCCGGCTTCGCCGCGGTGGTCGCCGCTCTCGCGACGCTCGGCCGCGACGCCGACGGCACGGTGGTCGTCGACAAGGTGGTCGGCATGGAGGCCCGCGGCTTCCTCTTCGGCACCCCCGTCGCCCAGCTGCTCGGTGTCGGGTTCGTGCCCGTGCGCAAGACGGGCAAGCTGCCGCGCGCGACCCACGAGGCGACGTACGACCTCGAGTACGGCAGCGCGACGCTCGCGCTGCACCAGGACGGGATCACGCCGGGGGAGCGGGTGCTCGTCGTCGACGACGTGCTCGCCACGGGTGGCACGGCAGCGGCGACGAAGTCGCTGGTCGAGCGCTGCGGGGGCGTCGTGGTCGGCTTCGCGATGCTCCTCGAGCTGACGTTCCTGCCCGGGCGCGACGCCGTCGGAGAGCTGCCGCTCCTCGCGCTCGCGCGGGTCTGAACCGGCCGGTCACGAGCACGCCGTGGGAGGACCTAGACTCACGAAGGTGAGTGAGGACCGGTCCGGCACGCGCGAGCAGGAGACGCAGGCCGCCACCGAGCCCGGAACCGCCGACCCGGGGTCCCGCCAGCGCTCGCGACGCACGCCCCTGGCACCCCCGCGCCCCGCCGGCACGGAGCGTGTCGCCGAGGAGGCGCCGATCCCGGTGCGCAGCACCGACAGCATCACGTCGGCGCGCAGCATGCGGGCCCGCCTCGCGCGCATCGGCACCCGCAGCCAGCCCGGCAACCCGGTGCTCGAGCCGCTGTTCCGCGCGGTCCGGGCCAACCACCCGAAGGCCGACCTCGCGCTGATCGAGCGGGCGTACGTGACGGCCGAGCGCGTGCACGGCACGCAGATGCGCAAGAGCGGCGACCCCTACATCACCCACCCGCTCGCGGTGACGACGATCCTCGCCGAGATCGGCATGACCGAGCCGACGCTCGTCGCCGCGCTGCTGCACGACACGGTGGAGGACACGCCGTACACCCTCGACGAGCTGCGCGCCGACTTCGGCGACGAGGTCGCCCGCCTGGTCGACGGCGTCACGAAGCTCGACAAGGTCCAGTACGGCGACTCTGCCCAGGCCGAGACCATCCGCAAGATGATCGTGGCGATGGCCCGCGACATCCGGGTGCTCGTCATCAAGCTCGCCGACCGGCTCCACAACATGCGCACGCTGCGCTACGTCAAGCAGGAGACGCAGGAGCGCAAGGCCCGCGAGACGCTCGACATCTTCGCGCCGCTGGCCCACCGGCTCGGCATGAACACCCTCAAGTGGGAGCTGGAGGACCTCGCGTTCGCCACGCTCCACCCGAAGATCTACGACGAGATCGTCCGGATGGTGGCCGACCGCGCCCCGTCGCGCGACCAGTTCCTCGCCGAGGTCATCGCGGCCGTCACCCAGGACCTCAAGGACGCCAAGATCAAGGCGACCGTGTCGGGCCGGCCGAAGCACTACTACTCGATCTACCAGAAGATGATCGTCGGTGGCCGCGAGTTCACCGACATCTACGACCTGGTCGGCATCCGGGTCCTCGTCGAGGAGGACCGGGAGTGCTACACGGTCATGGGCACGGTCCACCAGCGGTGGAACCCGGTGCTCGGCCGGTTCAAGGACTACGTCGCGATGCCGAAGTTCAACATGTACCAGTCGCTGCACACGACGGTCATCGGTCCGCAGGGCAAGCCGGTCGAGATCCAGATCCGCACCTACGGCATGCACCGTCGCGCCGAGTACGGCGTGGCCGCCCACTGGAAGTACAAGGAGGACGGCCGCACCGGCGTCGACACCGAGCGGCGTGCCGACGTCGACGACATGACGTGGGTGCGCCAGCTGCTCGACTGGCAGAGCGAGGTCGAGGATCCGGGCGAGTTCCTGGACTCCCTGCGCTTCGAGATCAACCAGGCCGAGGTATACGTCTTCACGCCCCGCGGCGACGTCATCGCGCTCCCCACGGGCGCCACCCCGGTCGACTTCGCCTACGCCGTGCACACCGAGGTCGGCCACCACACGATCGGCTCGCGCGTGAACGGCCGCCTCGTGCCGCTCGAGTCGACGCTCGACAACGGCGACGTGGTCGAGGTCTTCACCTCGAAGGCGCCGAACGCCGCTCCGTCGCGCGACTGGCTGGGCTTCGTCCAGTCGCCGCGCGCCCGCTCGAAGATCCGGGCGTGGTTCACGAAGGAGCGCCGCGAGGAGGCCATCGAGCGCGGCAAGGACCAGATCGCCAAGCTGATGCGCAAGGAGGGTCTGCCCCTCAAGCGCCTCATGTCCGCCGAAGCCCTCAACCTGGCGGCGGTGCACTTCAAGCTGGCCGACATCACGGCGCTCTACGCCGCGGTGGGCGAGGGCAACCTCTCGGCCCAGGCCGTCGTACGACGCGTGATCGAGGTCCACGGCGGCGTCGAGGGCGCCCGGGAGGACCTCTCCGAGGGCGTCACCATCACCAACCGCCGCCGGTCGAAGGCCGCGTCGAGCTCGAGCGACTCCGGCGTGCTCGTCGTGGGTGCCGCCGACGTCTGGGCCAAGCTCGCGAAGTGCTGCACGCCCGTGCCGCCCGACCCGATCCTGGGCTTCGTCACCAAGGGCGGCGGCGTGTCGGTGCACCGCCGCGACTGCACGAACGCGTCGAGCCTCACCAGCCAGCCCGAGCGGCTCGTCGACGTCGAGTGGGCCCCGACCGCCCAGTCGACCTTCCTCGTCAACATCCAGGTCGAGGCCCTCGACCGGGCCCGCCTGCTCTCCGACATCACGATGGTGCTGTCGGACGTGCACGTGAACATCCTCAGCGCCTCGCTCAGCACGACGCGCGACCGGGTGGCCAAGAGCCGGTTCACGTTCGAGATGGCCGACGCCAAGCACCTCGACTCCGTGCTCCGCGCCGTCCGGACCGTGCCGGGCGTCTTCGACGCCTACCGCGTCACGCAGTAGCCGGCGGGCTGCCGGTTTCACCGGCTAGCCGGTGAAACCAGCACCGGGCGGACGAAGGTTCGCGCGCCAGGTGCGGGGTTCGTCACCTAGCCGGTGAAACCGGCACCCGCCCGACCGCCCCGAAGCGAAAGATCCGACGCACCAGGTGCGTCGGATCCCCCACTGGGTCGTGCTGGCGTCGTACGACGCGGGGCTCAGCCCCCGAAGTCCTCGGAGGCGCGGCGGGCGGCGTCGAGGAACATCTGGCGCGACGCCAGGTTGCTCTCGAGGTCGGCCACCTTCTTCGCGTTGCCGGCCGCCCGGGCCTGCTCCAGCTCGGCCTCGACCTCGGCGATCGCGGTCTCGAGCTTGGTGACCATGTCGTTGGCGCGGGCGGACTTCTCGGGGTCCGACTTCTTCCACTGGTCGTCCTCGACGCCCCGGATGGCCTGCTCGACCTTGCGCATGCGCGCCTCGAGGTCCTTGATCCGGTCGCGCGGCACCTTGCCGGCCGCGTCCCAGCGGTCGGCGAGGTCGCGGAACGCGCGCTTCGCGGCGTCCAGGTCGGTCACCGGCAGCAGCGCCTCGGCCTCGACGAGCAGCTTCTCCTTGACCTCGGCGTTGCCGGCGAACTCGGCGTCGAGCGCCGAGTTGGCCGCGTCGCGGTTGCCGAAGAACGTGTCCTGCGCGCCCCGGAAGCGACGCCAGAGGGCCTCGTCGACGTCGCGCGGCGCGGGGCCGGCGGCCTTCCAGTCGCGCATGAGGTCGCGAAAGCGTCCGGCGGTGGCACCCCAGTCGGTGGAGTCGGCCAGCGACTCGGCCTCCGTGGCGAGCCGCTCCTTCACCGATCGGGCGCCCTCGCGCTTCTCGTTGAGCTGCGCGAAGTGCGCCTTGCGGCGGCGGGTGTACGTCGTGCGCGCGCCGGAGAACCGTCGCCACAGCGTGTCGTCGGAGGCGCGGTCGAGGCGGGGGAGCGCCTTCCACTCCTCGAGCAGGTCGCGCAGGCGGTTGGCGCCGTTGCGCCAGTCGTCGCTCTCCGCGAGCTTCTCGGCCTCGGCGGCGATGCGCTCCTTCTCGACCTTCGCGGCGGCGACCTTCTCGGCCCGCTCGGCCTTCTTGGCCTCCCGCTGCGCATCGACGGCGCCCGTGAGGCCCTCGACCCGCTTCAGCAGGCCCTCGAGGTCGCCCACGGCGTTCGCGTCGGTCACGCTGCCGCGCACCTTGGCGACGGCGGAGCCGGCGTCCTCGGGGCTCAGCACGCCGCTCGCGATGCGCTTCTCCAGCAGCTCGACCTCGAACACGAGGGCGTCGTACCGGTCCGTGAAGAACTTGAGGGCCTCGGCGGCCGACCCGACCGGGTACTGCCCGACCGACCTCTCACCCTCGGAGGTGCGCACGTAGACCGTGCCGTCCTCGTCGACCCGTCCCCACTCTTGACCCGTCACTGGTCGTCCTCTTCGCTCGCTCGCCGTCGGCTTGCCGCAGGGTGCCGCGTCGTCGACGCGCTCCTGCCTGCGCCCATGCTAGTCATGCGCGGGGCACCTGGGGCGCGCACGCCTCGGCTCGTCGCGGCCACTGTGCGTCGGGACCCCGCGGCTCGGTAGTCTGCCGTGGTGTTCATCGCCGGATTCCCCGCAGGCTCCTGGGGCACCAACTGCTACGTCGTCGCGACGGGCACGGGTGCCGAGTGCGTCGTCGTCGACCCCGGGCAGAACGCCACGGCGGGCGTCGAGCAGGTGGTGCGGGAGAACAACCTCAAGCCCGTCGCCGTCCTGCTGACCCACGGCCACATCGACCACATGTGGTCGGTGACCCCCGTGGCCGGCGCCTACGACGCCACCGCCTACATCCACCCGCGTGACCGGCACCTGCTGGCCGACCCGATGGCGGGCATCTCGCGCGAGAGCGCCGCGATGCTGCTGGGCGGCACCCACGAGTTCGTCGAGCCCGACCGCGTGGAGGAGCTGGCCGACCTCACCACCATCGAGCTGGCCGGCCTCGAGTTCGTCGTCGACCACACCCCGGGCCACACCGAGGGGTCCGTCACGTTCCGCACGCCGTACGGCGCCGCGGGCGGCCAGGCGGAGATCTCGGAGGTCATGTTCGCCGGCGACCTGCTGTTTGCGGGCTCCATCGGACGGACCGACCTGCCGGGTGGCGACCACCCGACGATGCTGCGCACCCTGACCAGCAAGGTGCTGCCGCTCGCCGACGACATCGTCGTGCTCCCCGGCCACGGCGAGCAGACCTCCATCGGGCGCGAGCGCGCCACCAATCCCTACCTCCTCGAGCTGATCGAGACCGGCCCCGACGGGGCGACCGGCCGCGTGACCCGCGGTCTGTAGAGAGCGAGCCACCACCAGATGAGCAAGCCCACCAAGCTGAGCGGGTTCCCCGAGCTGCTGCCGGCCGAGCGCGTCGTCGAGCAGCTGGTCGTCGACACGCTGCGCCGTACCTTCGAGCTGCACGGGTTCGCGGGCGTCGAGACCCGCGCGGTCGAGCCCCTCGACCAGCTGCTGCGCAAGGGCGACACCTCCAAGGAGGTCTACGTGCTGCGCCGGCTCCAGGAGACCGACGCGTCCGCGGACTCCGGCATGGGGCTTCACTTCGACCTCACCGTGCCGTTCGCCCGCTACGTGCTCGAGAACGCCGGCAAGCTCGAGTTCCCGTTCCGGCGCTTCCAGATCCAGAAGGTGTGGCGCGGCGAGCGTCCCCAGGACGGGCGCTACCGCGAGTTCACGCAGGCCGACATCGACGTGATCGGCCGCGACACCCTGCCGTTCCACCACGACGTCGAGGTCACCCGCGTCATGCTCGACGCGCTCCGCCGGCTGGCGCGCCCCGACGTGGTCGGGCTGCCCGGCTTCCGCCTGCAGGTCAACAACCGCAAGCTCATCCAGGGCTTCTACGCCGGCCTCGGGCTCACGGACGTCGACGAGGTCATGCGCCTGGTCGACAAGCTCGACAAGGTGCCCGCCGCGCGTGTGCGCGAGATGCTCGTCGCCGACGCGGGCGCGACCCCCGAGCAGGCCGACGCCTGCCTCGAGCTGGCGAGCATCCGCAGCGACGACGACGGGCTCGTGGCGCAGGTGCGGGCCCTCGGCGTCAGCCACGACCTCCTCGACGAGGGCCTGGCCGAGCTCGGCGACCTCATGCGGGCCTGCGCGCCCCTGGCCGACGAGCACGTGCGCATCACCGCCGACCTCTCGATCGCCCGCGGCCTCGACTACTACACGGGCACGGTCTTCGAGACCCGCCTCGACGGCTACGAGTCGATGGGCTCGATCTGCTCCGGCGGTCGCTACGACGCGCTCGCGAGCGACGGGCGTACGACGTACCCCGGCGTCGGGATCTCGCTGGGCGTCTCCCGCGTGCTCGTGCCCCTGATCTCCCGCGGCGTCGTGGTGGGGAGCCGGTCGGTGCCGAGCGCCGTGCTGGTCGCGCTCACCGACGAGGAGTCGCGCCCGGCGAGCGACGCCGTCGCCGACGCCCTGCGCGCCCGCGGGATCCCGTGCGAGGTCGCGGCCACCGCGGCCAAGTTCGGCAAGCAGATCCGGTACGCCGAGCGCCGCGGCATCCCGTTCGTCTGGTTCCCCGGCACTCCCGGGGACGACGACGGGGTCCCGGCCCGCGACCAGGTCAAGGACATCCGCAGCGGGAACCAGGTGGACGCCGACCCCCACGCGTGGACACCATCGGAGCAGGACCTGCGCCCGCAGGTGCTCCGCCCGCACGACGAGACATCACCCCGCACGACCGACCTCCAGGAGAAGACCCCGTGATCCGCACCCATGACGCCGGCGCCCTGCGCGCCGAGCACGTCGGCCAGACCGTCACCCTCACCGGGTGGGTGGCGAGGCGCCGCGATCACGGCGGGGTCGCGTTCCTCGACCTCCGTGAGGCCAGCGGCGTCGCCCAGGTCGTCGTCCGCGACGAGGAGGTCGCCGGTGGCCTGCGCAACGAGTACTGCGTGAAGGTCGTCGGCACCGTCGGGCTCCGCCCCGAGGGCAACGCCAACCCGAACCTGCCCTCGGGCGAGATCGAGGTCGTGGCCGAGACCGTCGAGGTGCTCAGCGCCAGCGCGCCCCTGCCGTTCCCGATCGACGAGTCCGGCCACAGCGCCGGCGAGATCGGTGAGGAGGCGCGCCTGCGCCACCGCTACCTCGACCTGCGCCGCAGCGGCCCGGGCGACGCCCTGCGCCTGCGCAGCAAGGTCAACAAGGCCGCTCGCGAGGTGCTCGAGGGCCACGACTTCGTGGAGATCGAGACCCCGACGCTGACCCGCTCGACGCCCGAGGGCGCCCGCGACTTCCTGGTGCCCGCCCGCCTGCGCCCGGGCAGCTGGTACGCCCTGCCGCAGAGCCCGCAGCTGTTCAAGCAGCTGCTGATGGTCGCCGGCATGGAGCGCTACTACCAGATCGCGCGCTGCTACCGCGACGAGGACTTCCGCGCCGACCGCCAGCCCGAGTTCACCCAGCTCGACATCGAGATGAGCTTCGTCGAGCAGGACGACGTCATCGCCCTCGGCGAGCAGATCGTCTCGGCGCTGTGGAAGCTGATCGGGTACGACGTGCCGACGCCGCTGCCGCGCATGACGTACGCCGAGGCCATGCGCCGCTTCGGCTCCGACAAGCCCGACCTGCGCATGGGCCAGGAGCTCGTCGAGTGCACCGACTACTTCAAGGACACGACCTTCCGCGTCTTCCAGGCCGAGTACGTCGGCGCGGTCGTGATGCCCGGCGGCGCCTCGCAGCCCCGCAAGCAGCTCGACGCCTGGCAGGAGTGGGCCAAGCAGCGCGGGGCCCGCGGACTGGCCTACGTGCTGGTGCAGGAGGACGGCGAGCTGACCGGCCCCGTCGCCAAGAACCTCTCCGACACCGAGAAGGCCGGCCTCGCCGCCCACGTCGGTGCCGCGCCCGGCGACTGCATCTTCTTCAGCGCCGGCCCCACGAAGGCGATGCGCGCGCTCCTCGGCGCCGCCCGTCTCGAGATCGGTCGCCGCGGCGGCCTCATCGACGAGTCGGCCTGGAGCTTCCTCTGGGTCGTCGACGCCCCGCTCTTCGAGCCGGCCGGTGACGCCACCGCCGCCGGCGACGTCGCCGTGGGCTCCGGGGCCTGGACGGCCGTGCACCACGCCTTCACCTCGCCCAAGGACCTCGACGCCTTCGACGCCGACCCCGGCAACGCGCTCGCCTGGGCCTACGACATCGTCTGCAACGGCAACGAGATCGGCGGCGGGTCGATCCGTATCCACCGCGAGGACGTCCAGAAGCGCGTCTTCGCGATCATGGGCCTCGACGAGGCGGAGGCCGAGGAGAAGTTCGGCTTCCTGCTCGAGGCGTTCAAGTACGGCGCGCCCCCGCACGGCGGCATCGCGTTCGGCTGGGACCGGATCGTCGCGCTCCTCGCGGGCGTCGACTCGATCCGCGAGGTGATCGCGTTCCCGAAGTCGGGCGGCGGCGTCGACCCGCTGACGGCCGCGCCGGCGCCGATCACCAGCGCGCAGCGCAAGGAGGCGGGGGTGGACGCCGTACCCGCGAAGCCCGCCGCCGCGGCGCCGGCCGAGGCGCCCCAGGGCTGATCCGGGCCTGATCCAGGCCTGACCGCTCCACCGATCGCGGTAGGTGGCACCCGTCGAACGGGTACCACCTACCGCGATCTGCGTCCGAGGGGTCGGCCCGGCCGGCGCTCAGGAGTGCGTGGCGGGGGCGAGCAGGCGCTCGAGGTCGTCCTCGAGCTCGGTGGGGATGACGAACAGCAGCTCGTCGCCGGCCTCGAGGGGCTGCTCCTTGTCGGGCGTGTAGACCTGCCCGTCGCGCAGGATCGTGACGAGCGCGCAGTTGTCCGGGAACGGCACGAGGCCCGAGGGCTTGCCGACGTACGGCGAGTCCTCCGGCAGCGTGAGCTCGACGAGGTTGGCCTGGCCCTGGCGGAAGGTGAAGAGCCGCACGAGGTCGCCGACCGCGACGGCCTCCTCCACGAGCGCCGACATGATGCGCGGCGTCGAGACGCTGACGTCCACGCCCCACGCCTCGTTGAACAGCCACTCGTTGTCGGGGTGGTTGACGCGGCCCACCGTGCGGGGCACGCCGAACTCGGTCTTCGCCAGCAGCGAGGCGACGAGGTTGGCCTTGTCGTCACCGGTGGCGGCGATGACGACGTCGCACTGGTCGAGCCGCGCCTCCTCGAGCGAGGAGAGCTCGCAGCAGTCGGCGAGCAGCCACTCGGCCTCCGCGACGCGTTCCGGGCGGATGGCCTCGGCCGCCTTGTCGATGAGGAGCACCTCGTGCCCGTTGCCGATGAGCTCGGCGGCCACGGAGCGCCCGACGGCACCCGCACCCGCGATGGCGACGCGCATCAGCTCTCCTCCGGTCCGCGGGTGATGGTCTGGTAGGCGTGCGCGGCGTTCTCCTCGCGCATCACCAGGTGGAGCAGGTCGCCCTCCTGGATGACCGACTCGCGGTGGGGCAGCATGCCCTCGCCGAGCCTGTCGATCCACGCGATGCGCGACCTCGTCTGCTCCTGGAAGGCGACGGTCCGGTGGCCGACCCACGGGCCGGGGGCCGGCACCTGGTCGAGCCGGATCGTGCCCGACGGGTCCCGGAAGTCCGGCTCGGCGCCGGCCGGCAGCAGCCGGCGCAGGACCTGGTCGGCCGTCCACTTCACGGTCGCGACCGTGGTGATGCCGAGGCGCTGGTAGACCTCGGCGCGGCCGGGGTCGTAGATGCGGGCGACGACCTGCTCGATGCCGAACGACTCGCGGGCCACGCGGGCCGCGATGATGTTCGAGTTGTCGCCGCTGGAGACGGCGGCGAAGGCGTCGGCGCGCTTGATGCCGGCCTTGGTCAGCACCTTGCGGTCGAAGCCGAGGCCCGTCACCTTGTCGCCGTTGAAGGACGGCCCGAGCCGGCGGAAGGCCTCCGCCGAGACGTCGATGACCGACACCGTGTGGTTGCGGTCCTCGAGGCTGCGGGCGAGCGTCGAACCGACGCGGCCACAGCCCATGATCACGACATGCACACGCGGAACCGTACTCCAGCGGAACGTCCGCGCGACGCCGCCTCGTGACCTTCGCCGCGATCGACGCACGACGGGCCCGCCCCCGGGACGTGGGGAGTGGCACGCATCAAGTGGACGGTGTTCGCGGAATCGCCCATCGGCCACCGTCCGGGCGTACCATCGCGCCTCGTGGGTCTCGCCGACGCCTCGAAGAGGATCCTGCTGGGCCGCAAGCTCCGCAGCTCCCAGCTCGGGGAAACTCTCCTCCCGAAGCGCATTGCGCTTCCCGTCTTCGCCAGCGACGCGTTGTCCTCCGTGGCGTACGCGCCCGACGAGGTCTTCATCATGCTCTCCATCGCGGGGGCGACGTCGTACGCGTTCTCGCCCTGGATCGGCATCGCCGTCGCGATGGTGATGGCGGCGGTCATCGCGTCGTACCGGCAGACCGTCCACGCCTACCCGAGCGGCGGCGGCGACTACGAGGTCGCCAGCGTCAACCTGGGCCCGACGGCCGGTACGACGGTGGCGAGCGCGCTGCTGGTCGACTACGTGCTGACGGTGGCGGTGTCGATCTCCTCCGGCTCGCAGTACGCCGCGGCGGCGATCCCGTTCCTCTCGGGTCACGAGGTGCTCTTCGCGTCGGCGCTGGTGGTGCTGCTCATGGCCATCAACCTGCGGGGCATCCGCGAGTCCGGCAGCTACTTCGCCGTGCCGACGTACGCGTTCATGGTCGCGATCTTCGTGATGGCGGTCTACGGCGGCTACCGGTTCGTGACGGGGACGCTGCCCGAGGTCGAGAGCGCCCACCTCGAGGTGGTGCCGCGCCCGGGCTTCGAGGAGCCGCTGACGCAGTTCGCCATGATCTTCCTGCTCGCCCGGGCGTTCTCGTCGGGCTGCGCGGCGCTGACGGGCGTCGAGGCGATCTCCAACGGCGTGCCGGCGTTCCGACGGCCGAAGAGCACCAACGCGGCGTCCACGCTGCTCATGCTCGGTGGCATCGCGATCACGATGATGCTCTCGGTGATCCTGCTGGCCCGCGAGATGGGGCTGCGCTACGTCGACCCGCACGAGCTCGACCGGCTGCGCACCCCCTCGGGCGACGCCCTGCCGGGCGACTACGACCAGCACACCGTGATCGCCCAGATCGCCCGGGCGCTGTTCGCCGACTTCCCGCCCGGGTTCTACCTCGTCGTCACGATGACGGGCATCATCCTGGTGCTGGCCGCCAACACGGCCTTCAACGGCTTCCCGGTGCTCGGCTCGATCCTGGCGAAGGACGGGTTCGCGCCCCGCTCGTTCGGCTCGCGCGGCGACCGCCTCGCCTACAGCAACGGCATCGTCTTCCTCGCCGTCATGGCCATCGTGCTCATCGTCGCCTTCGACGCCGAGACGACCCGCCTCATCCAGCTCTACATCGTCGGCGTCTTCGTCTCCTTCAACCTGAGCCAGCTCGGCATGATCCGCCACTGGACGCGCCACCTGCTGACGGAGAAGGACCCGGCGGTGCGCCGGAAGATGCAGCGCTCCCGCGTCATCAACACGATCGGCCTCGCGTTCACGGCCGTCGTGCTGGTGATCGTGCTCGTCACCAAGTTCACCGAGGGTGCCTGGATCACGATCCTCGCGATGCTCGGCTTCTTCTTCCTCATGCGCGCGATCCGCCGCCACTACGACCGGGTCTCCGACGAGCTCGAGATCGAGGAGGGCGACAAGGTGCTGCCCACGCGGGTGCACGCGATCGTCCTCGTCTCCAAGCTCCACAAGCCGACGCTGCGGGCGCTGGCCTACGCCAAGGCGTCGCGCCCGAACGTGCTCGAGGCGGTCTGCGTCTCCACCGAGACCGGGGAGACCGACAAGCTGCTCGCCCAGTGGGACAAGCGCAACATCGACGTGCCGCTCAAGGTGCTGCACTCGCCGTACCGCGAGCTCGTGCGGCCCATCGTCGACTACGCCGTGGAGATCCGCCGGGCGAACCCGCGCGGCGTCGTGGCCGTCTACATCCCCGAGTACGTCGTGGGCCACTGGTGGGAGCAGCTGCTCCACAACCAGACCGCGCTGCGCCTCAAGGGCCGGCTGCTCTTCACCCCGGGCGTCATGGTGACCTCCGTGCCGTTCCAGCTGGCCTCCTCCGCCGTGGCCCTCGAGCGCCGCAAGCGCGGCCAGTCCCGGGTCCAGGCCGGCGACCTGCGCCGCGGACGCGTGCAGGAGCGCGACGACGACCGGCAGGTGCACCGGTGAGCGGTCAGCAGCCGGGCCGGCCGCAGCGGTCCTCCCGGCGCGGCCGACCGCAGGGTCGCCAGAACCGCACGCGCGCGCCCCGCGGACGGTCGCGAGTCGGGGAGCGGTACGTCGCCGAGGTCGGGCCGGTCGCCCACGGCGGCCACTGCGTCGTGCGCGTGCAGCCGGAGGGCGAGGAGAGGCTCCGCGTCGTCTTCACCCGCCACGCGCTGCCGGGCGAGCAGGTGGTCGTCGAGATCACCGAGGGGGCCGACGGCGACAGCTTCTGGCGCGGTGACGCCGTCGAAGTGGTGACACCGTCCGCCCACCGCGTCGAGGCGCCGTGCCCGTTCGCGGGCCCCGACGCCTGCGGCGGCTGCGACTTCCAGCACGTCGACTTCGCCCACCAGCGCACCCTCAAGGCGGACGTGGTCGCCGAGCAGCTGCGGCGCCTCGCCGGCCTGGAGCTCGACGTCGAGGTCGAGGCCGTCGAGGGCGACCTCCCGGAGCAGGCGGCGGGCCTGCGGTGGCGCACACGGGTGCGGTACGTCGCTCTGCCCGACGGCGGCCGCGGCATGCGCAAGCACCGGTCCCACGACGTCGTCCGCGTCGACGCGTGCCGCATCGCGCACCCCGACGCACGCGAGCCGCAGCCCGGCACCCTCGTCGAGACCGTCGGGGTCGAGCCGCTCGGCGAGCAGCGCTTCGCCGTCGCCGCCGACGGCTTCTGGCAGGTCCACCCCGGTGCGCCCGGCACGCTCGTGGCCACCGTGCTCGAGATGCTCGAGCCCCGGGCGGGGGAGTCGGCCCTCGACCTGTACGGCGGGGTGGGCCTCTTCGCCCGCTTCCTCGCCGAGGCTCTGGGTCCCGACGGGTCGGTGGTCTCCGTCGAGGGCGACGCCGCGGCGTCGTCGTACGCGACCGACAACCTCGCGGACGTGCCGGGGCTCGCCTCCGCGGTCACCGGCGACGTGGCGACGGTGCTCGCCGCGGGCGAGGCCCCGGAGACCGTGGACCTCGTGGTGCTCGACCCGCCCCGCGAGGGTGCCAAGCGGGTCGTCGTCGAGCAGGTCGTCGCCCGTCGGCCCCGAGCGGTCGCGTACGTCGCCTGCGACCCCGCGGCGCTGGCCCGCGACGTGGCGCTCTTCGCCGAGCGTGGCTACGTGCTGCGCCAGCTGCGGGCGTTCGACCTCTTCCCCATGACCCACCACGTGGAGTGCGTCGCGCTCCTCGAGCCGGCCCCGGCCTCCGACCCCGGGCTGACCGACTGACGCCTGCAGGTTGAGGGATGTGGTCTGAGCTCGCTCCCGGTTTCCCCGGTCGGCCGGGGAAACCGTGACCGGGCGGGCAATGCATTGACCCCCCAGTCCTGATTTCCCCGGTCGGCCGGGGAAACCAAGGCATCCGATTCGGATCAACCTTCACATCGTGTATCTTGATGTCGAGATAAACCGCACCGACACCGTACGCCGGAAGTAAGGGCAGCCTTCCTATGAAGGCCCGCCGGGGCGGCGGCAAGATGGTCGGGAGCGCGCGAACCCCAGCGGATCGAGGAGAGTGACTGTGGCAAGTCAGGACAGCTTCGGTGCCAAGAGCACCCTGGACGTGAACGGCACGTCGTACGAGATCTTCCGTCTCGACGCGGTCAAGGGCGAGGGGCTGGACGTCGACTCGCTCCCCTTCTCGCTCAAGGTGCTGCTGGAGAACCTCCTGCGCACCGAGGACGGCGCCGACATCACGGCCGACGACATCAAGGCGATCGCCGGGTGGGACGCGGACGCGGACCCCAGCAAGGAGATCCAGTTCACGCCGGCGCGCGTGATCATGCAGGACTTCACCGGCGTCCCGTGCGTCGTCGACCTCGCCACCATGCGTGAGGCGATGGCCGACCTCGGCGGCGACCCGACCAAGATCAACCCGCTCGCGCCGGCCGAGATGGTCATCGACCACTCCGTCATCGCCGACGTCTTCGGCACGCCCGAGGCGTTCGAGCGCAACGTCGAGATCGAGTACGAGCGCAACCGCGAGCGCTACCAGTTCCTGCGCTGGGGCCAGGGCGCGTTCGACGACTTCAAGGTCGTCCCGCCCGGCACCGGCATCGTCCACCAGGTCAACATCGAGCACCTGGCGCGCACGATCTTCACCCGCGAGGTCGACGGCGAGCTGCAGGCCTACCCCGACACCTGCGTCGGCACCGACTCCCACACCACGATGGTCAACGGCATCGGCGTGGTCGGCTGGGGCGTCGGCGGCATCGAGGCCGAGGCCGCGATGCTCGGCCAGCCCGTGTCGATGCTCATCCCGCGCGTGGTCGGCTTCAAGCTCAACGGCGACCTGCCCGAGGGCACGACGGCGACCGACCTGGTGCTCACGATCACCGAGATGCTGCGCAAGCACGGCGTCGTCGGCAAGTTCGTCGAGTTCTACGGCCCGGGCGTCTCCGCGCTGCCGCTGGCCAACCGCGCCACGATCGGCAACATGAGCCCCGAGTTCGGCTCGACCATCGCGGTCTTTCCGATCGACGAGCAGACGATCGACTACCTGAAGCTGACCGGCCGCTCGGCCGAGCAGCTCGCGCTCGTCGAGCAGTACTCCAAGGCCCAGGGCCTCTGGCACGACCCCGACGCCGAGCCGCGCTACTCCGAGAAGCTCGAGCTCGACGTCTCGACGGTCGTCCCGTCGCTCGCCGGACCCAAGCGTCCGCAGGACCGCGTCTCGCTCTCCAACGCCAAGGACTCGTTCCGCGGCGCGCTCGCCGACTACGTCGACGAGTCCGGCGAGGAGAACGGCTACGACGAGTCCGTCGCCGAGACCTTCCCCGCCTCCGACCCGGTCAGCAGCAACGGCCACGGCGAGGCGGCCCCGCCGAAGGACTACCTCTCGGCGGCGCCGAAGGACGGTGGTCGTCCGAGCAACCCGATCGAGGTCACCCTCGAGGACGGCACGTCGTTCACGCTCGACCACGGCGCGGTCACGATCGCGGCGATCACGTCGTGCACGAACACGTCCAACCCGTCGGTCATGATCGGCGCGGCGCTGCTCGCGAAGAAGGCCGTCGAGAAGGGCCTCACCCGCAAGCCGTGGGTCAAGACCACGCTCGCGCCGGGGTCCAAGGTCGTCAGCGACTACTACGACAAGTCGGGCCTCACGCCGTACCTCGACAAGCTCGGGTTCAACCTCGTCGGCTACGGCTGCACGACCTGCATCGGCAACTCCGGCCCCCTCATCCCCGAGGTCTCGGCCGCGGTCAACGAGGCCGACCTCGCGGTCGTCTCGGTGCTGTCGGGCAACCGCAACTTCGAGGGTCGGATCAACCCCGACATCAAGATGAACTACCTCGCCTCCCCGCCGCTGGTGGTCGCCTACGCGCTCGCCGGCTCGATGGACGTCGACCTGTTCGAGGACCCGCTGGGCCAGGACACCGACGGCAACGACGTGTTCATGAAGGACATCTGGCCGTCGCCGGCCGAGGTCGAGGAGACCATCGCGCAGGCGATCAGCTCGAAGATGTTCGACGACTCCTACCAGGACGTCTTCGCCGGTGACGAGACGTGGCAGTCGCTACCCACGCCCGAGGGCAAGACGTTCGCCTGGGACCCCGAGTCGACCTACGTCCGGAAGCCTCCCTACTTCGACGGGATGCCGGCCGAGCCGACGCCGGTCACCGACATCGAGGGCGCGCGCGTGCTCCTCAAGCTCGGCGACTCGGTGACCACCGACCACATCAGCCCGGCCGGTGCCATCAAGAAGGACTCGCCCGCCGGCAAGTACCTCGCCGAGCACGGCGTCGAGCAGCGCGACTTCAACTCGTACGGCTCGCGTCGCGGCAACCACGAGGTCATGATCCGGGGCACGTTCGCCAACATCCGGCTGCGCAACCAGATCGCCCCCGGCACCGAGGGCGGCTTCACGCGCGACTTCACCCAGGCCGACGCCCCCGTCACGTCGATCTACGAGGCCTCCGAGGCGTACGCCGCCGCGGGCACGCCCCTGGTCGTCCTCTGCGGCAAGGAGTACGGCTCGGGCTCGTCGCGCGACTGGGCCGCCAAGGGCACGTCGCTGCTCGGGGTCCGCGCCGTCATCGCCGAGTCGTACGAGCGCATCCACCGCTCGAACCTCATCGGCATGGGCGTCATCCCGCTGCAGTTCCCCGAGGGCCAGAACGCCGAGTCGCTCGGCCTGACCGGCGAGGAGACCTTCGCGATCTCGGGCATCACCGAGCTCAACGAGGGCCGCACGCCCAAGACGGTCAAGGTCACCGCCGGCGACGTGGAGTTCGACGCGGTCGTCCGCATCGACACCCCGGGCGAGGCGAACTACTACCGCAACGGCGGCATCATGCAGTTCGTGCTCCGGAGCCTCCGCAAGGCCTGAGCGCCACCCGCACCACCACGACGGCCCGTCACCTCGCGAGAGGTGGCGGGCCGTCGTGCGTCGTACGGCGGGCCGGGCCGGCCGCTCGAGTGAGCGGGAGAACAGATCCTGGGGCGCGGTCCCCGCTGCTTCCTGGATCACCAGCAGGCGTGTCCCAGATGTGTTCCGGCGGGCCGAGGCGTTCGTGTCGCTCTGCGCCTGAGAGCAGCCGTGCTGACGTCGTCGTAGCCGGATCCTCTACTCTGCGCCGGGGGCGGCCGAGAGCGGCTGCCAGTTCCGAGGGGGTCGTGATGACACGAGTTGACAGCCACCGGCGCAGTGGTGGAGTGATGGCAGCGGGCGCGAGCCTGGTCGTCGTTGCAGGATCGGTGCATGGCGCCCCGGTCGCAGCTGCGGCCGAGCCGGTCGCTGGTGAGCTCATCGCGGATTACGGCGCCGTCCGGCAGGTTGATTTTCGTGACGGCGTACGCACCTCGATAGAGATCAGCGGCGCCGTCCCCCCGGAAGCGGGCGGGGCGGCCGTGCAGGCGTTCGTGGCCCCCGTCGGCCTCGCCGACGCGCTCGCCGCCCCCGCCCACCGGCTCCCGACGCCGGCGTTCGACGAGCGGTCGGGGTTCAACGTGCCCTCGTGCGCCTACACCGACCCCCAGCGCGACTACTCCGTGTACGTCGTCCAGCCTGCGAGTCCGGGGGTCGAGGGGTCCCAGGTCGAGCTGTCGCTGCCCGAGGTCGACACCTCCCTCCTGACCGCACCCGAGGCGCCGCGACTCGCGCTGAACGCCCCCACGCGGTGGCCGTACATGGAAGGGGCCGGTC
>NZ_AUFN01000013.1 GCF_000426525.1 Nocardioides alkalitolerans DSM 16699 | reverse complement strand
CACGGCTCCTCGACCACCGACGACGGACCGTGGTTTCGAGACGCTCGCTGACGCTCGCTCCTCAACCACCGTTGACGCGGCTCGCTGCGCTCGCGCCTCCTCGACCACCGAACCAGGCTCCTCGATCACCGAAGGCCCCGCCCACCCACCCCCGACGGCACAATGACCACGTGCCCCCGGAGCCCGCCACCCCACCCACCACGCCCCCCGCCCTCGCCGAGCTCGTCGAGGTGATGCGGCGGCTGCGGGCGGAGTGCCCGTGGAAGGCGGAGCAGACGCACCGGTCGCTGGCGCGCTACCTGCTCGAGGAGACCCACGAGGTGCTGGAGGCGCTCGACACCGGCGACACGGTGCTGCTACGCGAGGAGCTCGGCGACCTGCTGCTCCAGGTGCTGTTCCACGCGGCCATCGCCGCGGAGCGCGGCGAGTTCGACATCGACGACGTGGCGCGCGACCTCACCGCGAAGCTGGTGCGCCGCAACCCCCACGTGTTCGCGCCGGCCACGGAGGGCGCGACGGAATCGGAGCCGGCGGGCGAGCCGCTCGACGCCGCCGCCGTCAACGAGTCGTGGGAGGCCGTGAAGGCCACCGAGAAGCAGCGCTCGGGCCCGACGGAGGGTCTCCCGCCGACGCTCCCCGCGCTCCTGTACGCCGACAAGGTGCTCGA
This sequence comes from Nocardioides alkalitolerans DSM 16699, assembly GCF_000426525.1. Lineage (GTDB taxonomy): Bacteria > Actinomycetota > Actinomycetes > Propionibacteriales > Nocardioidaceae > Nocardioides > Nocardioides alkalitolerans. The sequence continues at coordinate 317,472 of NZ_AUFN01000013.1, read as the reverse complement.
CCGGCTCGCGCGTGCCGGCACCCCGGTCCGCACCGACCTCGTGGACCCCGCGGACGCCGACCTGGGCGACCGGATGCTGCTCCTCGTCGCCGAGGCGCGGGCGTCCGGGACCGACCCGGAGCAGGCGCTGCGCGACGCCGTACGACGCCTGCTCTGACGACAGCCGCGCCACGGCAGCCCGCCTCGCCGACGGCGGGCCCGGGCTTCGTTAGGCTGACGGCGGTTTTCCTCTCGACGCAGCAGCGTCCCGACCCCAGGAGCACACCCACGTGGCAAGCATCGTCGCCGTCGGCGCCCGCGAGATCCTCGACTCGCGCGGCAACCCCACTGTCGAGGTCGAGGTCCTCCTCGAGGACGGGGTCCTGGGTCGGGCCGCCGTCCCGAGCGGCGCGTCCACGGGCGCGTTCGAGGCGGTCGAGCTGCGCGACGGCGGCGACCGCTACCTCGGCAAGGGCGTCACGAAGGCCATCGACGCGGTGTTCGACCGCATCGGCCCCGCGATCATCGAGCTCGACGCCGACGACCAGCGCCTCATCGACCACACGATGCTGGAGCTCGACGGCACGCCGAACAAGGCGGAGCTCGGCGCCAACGCGATCCTCGGCGTCTCGCTCGCGACCGCCCAGGCGGCGGCGGAGTCGGCCGGTCTCCCGCTCTACAAGTACGTCGGCGGCCCGAACGCCCACGTGCTGCCCGTGCCGATGATGAACATCCTCAACGGCGGCGCGCACGCCGACACGAACGTCGACATCCAGGAGTTCATGGTCGCCCCCATCGGCGCCCCGACCTTCCGCGACGCCCTGCGCACCGGCGCCGAGGTCTACCACGCCCTGAAGTCGGTGCTGAAGAAGCGCGGCCTCGCCACCGGCGTCGGCGACGAGGGCGGCTTCGCGCCCGACCTCGAGTCGAACCGCGCGGCCCTCGACCTCATCGCCGAGGCTGTCGGCGTCGCCGGCTACGAGCTCGGTCGCGACATCGTGCTCGCCCTCGACGTGGCCGCGTCGGAGTTCTGCACCGACGGCGTCTACACCTTCGAGGGCGCGAGCAAGTCGGCCGAGGAGATGACGGCCTACTACGCCGACCTCGTGGCGTCGTACCCGATCGTCTCGATCGAGGACCCGCTGGACGAGGACGACTGGGCCGGCTGGAAGAACATCACCGACGTGCTCGGCGCCAAGACGCAGCTCGTCGGCGACGACCTCTTCGTCACGAACGTCGAGCGCCTGCAGCGCGGCATCACCGGCGGCCAGGCGAACTCGCTGCTCGTCAAGGTCAACCAGATCGGCACGCTGACCGAGACCCTCGACTCCGTCGAGCTGGCGCACCGCAACGGCTACCGCTGCATGATGAGCCACCGCTCGGGCGAGACCGAGGACGTCACCATCGCCGACCTCGCCGTCGCCACGAACTGCGGCCAGATCAAGACCGGTGCCCCCGCCCGCTCGGAGCGCGTCGCGAAGTACAACCAGCTCCTGCGCATCGAGGCCGAGCTCGGCGACGCCGCGCGCTACGCCGGCGCCGGGTCGTTCCCGCGCTACCAGGGCTGAGCGCAGCACCCGCAGGGCCCACACCACCCGCACCACACCGCCGTACGAGAGAGGGAGGACGACCGTGGCCGACGAACGACGCCGCAAGCCGCGGTCGTCCCACCCGCGGTCCCGCACCGGACCGGGCCGCACGCGCCCGGCCGGTCGCGGGGCCCCGTCGGCGGCGCGCCGCCCGAGCGCCCAGCGCCCCACGGCCACGGCCCGTCGACGGCCCCGGGTCACCGGACGGGCGGCGATCCTGCTGCTCGTGCTGGCCGTGCTGACCGTCTCCTACGCCTCGTCGCTGCGCGCCTACCTCACCCAGCGCGACCACCTCGAGGCGCTGCGCTCCGAGATCGACTCCACCCAGGCCGACATCTACGCGCTCGAGCGGGAGAAGCGGCGCTGGCAGGACCCGGCGTACGTCGAGGCGCAGGCCCGGGAGCGGCTCGACTACGTGAACCCCGGCGAGGTGCCGTGGCAGGTCATCGACGAGAACGGTCGCCCGCTCGGCAGCGACAGCTCGCTGTCGGACCCGGCCCGGACCGAGGACGAGGTGCCGACGGCGTGGTGGGACAGCACGTGGGACACGGTGGAGTTCGCCGGCGACCCGCAGGAGGCGGCGGAGGACAACCCGCCGCCCGCAGACGAGATCGAGGCACCGCCCGGCGAGGAGCCGGAGGACCAGGAGTGAGCAGCACGTGAGCGTGTCCGACGCCGACCAGGCCGCCGTGGCCGCCCAGCTGGGCCGGCCGCCCCGCGGCATCGCCGAGGTCGGCCACCGTTGCCCCTGCGGCAACCCCGACGTGGTGACGACCCTGCCGCGGCTGCCCAACGGCACCCCGTTCCCCACGACCTACTACCTCACCTGCCCGCGGGCCGCGTCCCGCATCGGCACGCTCGAGGGCGGCGGCGTGATGAAGCAGATGCAGGACCGGCTCGGCGAGGACGACGACCTCGCCGAGGCCTACCGCGGCGCCCACGAGCGCTACCTGGCCGCGCGTGCCGAGCTCGAGCCGCAGGTGGGCGGCGTGCCCGAGATCGCCGGCATCTCGGCGGGCGGCATGCCCGACCGCGTCAAGTGCCTCCACGTGCTCGCGGGGCAGTCGCTCGCGCAGGGCCGCGGGGTGAACCCGCTCGGCGACGAGGTGCTCGACGCGCTGGGGGAGTGGTGGGCCTCCGGCCCCTGCGTCAGCGCGGAGGCGGGACCGGAGCCGGAGTCAGCGCCGGAGCCGGCGCCGGGACAGCCGGGCGAGACCCCGTCGTGATCGCCGCGATCGACTGCGGCACCAACACCATCAAGCTCTTCGTCGGCGACCCGCCGTCCGCGTTCGTGCGTACGTCGCGGATGGTGCGGCTCGGGCAGGGCGTCGACCGCACCGGGCGGCTCGACGACGCCGCCCTGGCCCGCGCCTTCGCGGCCATCGACGAGTACGCCGAGATCCTCGACCGCGTGCCCGTCGACCGGATCCGGTTCTGCGCCACCTCCGCCACCCGCGACGCCGCGAACGCCGACGTCTTCCGGGCCGGCGTGCTCGCCCGCCTCGGCGTGGAGCCGGAGGTGCTCTCCGGCGCCGAGGAGGCCGCGCTCTCCTTCGCCGGCGCCGTCGGCGCGCTGCGCACCCCGCCGGCCGACCCGCTCCTCGTCGTCGACATCGGCGGCGGCTCCACCGAGCTCGTGCTCGGTGGTGGCGATCCGGCCGTCGCGCGCGCGGCGTCCTCGATGGACGTCGGCTCCGTACGCCTCCACGAGCGCCACCTGCACTCCGACCCGCCGACGCCCGACGAGGTCGCCGCCTGCGTCGCCGACATCGACGCCGCGCTGGACGCCTGCCCCGTGGACCCCGCCGGGGTGGCGCAGGTCGTGTGCGTGGCCGGTACGGCGCTCACCGTCGGCGCGGGGGCGCTCGGGCACGCGGAGTTCGACCCCGCCCGGCTCGACCAGGCCGTGGTGCCGCGGGAGGCCGTCGCGGCCGAGGTGCGACGCCTCGTCCGCCTGACCGTCGCGGAGCGCCGGGCGCTGGGCCACGTGCACGAGGGCCGCGCGGACGTCATCGGTGCCGGCGCCCTCATCCTCGACCGGGTGCTCGCCCACTCCGGGGCCGACGCGATCACCCTGTCGGTCGCCGACATCCTCGACGGCATCGCGCGCTCGCTCACCACCACCTGAGCGGGGCCCCGACGAGCGCCCCGACCCGGGCGGTGCCCGACGGGCGCCGGGCTGAGAGGATGCGCGGGTGACGCAGCACGCCATCACCGTCCTCGGCCATGACCGCCCCGGCATCATCGCCCAGACGACGGCCATCCTCGCCGACCTCGGACTCAACATCGAGGACACCTCGATGACCCTGCTGCGTGGCCACTTCGCCATGACGCTGGTCTGCGCGGGCGGGTCGGACGACGACCGCATCGCCGCCGCCCTCGCGCCCCTGGCCGGCGACGGCACGCTCACCGTGACGGTGCGCGAGGTCTCCGCCGAGGGCGCCGTGGCCGCGTCGGGCACGCCGTACCTGCTCACCGTCCACGGCGGTGACCGCCCCGGCATCGTCTCGACGGTCGTCGCCGTGGTCGCGGAGGTCGGCGGCAACGTCACCGACCTCACCACCCGCCTCTCCGGCGACCTCTACGTGCTGCTCGCCGAGGTCGACCTGCCGACGGACGTCGACGTCGAGGCGCTGCGTACGTCGCTGGGCGAGGCCGCGGGCCGGCTCGGCGTCGGCGTGACGCTGCGAGCCGCGGAGGCCGACGAGCTGTGAGCGCCACCCCCGACCCGTCCGCAGCCGCTGCGGACGGCCTGAACGCGCGCGTCGTCTCCTGGGACGTCGCCGAGCTCGACGTCGAGGGCGTGGTGCGCGACGTCGTCCGCGCCCCGGATCCGGTGCTCTCGACGGTCGGCCCCGAGGTCGACCCCACCTCGGCGGAGACGGTGCAGCTGGCCGCCGACCTCGTCGCCACCATGCGGGTCAGCCCCGGCTGCGTCGGGCTCGCCGCCCCCCAGGTGGGGGTGAGCGCCAAGGTGTTCTGCGTCGACGTCTCGGAGCACCCGAAGACGCGCGGCCACCACGGCACGTTCGTGCTCTGCAACGCGGTCGTCGTGGAGTCGAGCCGCAACGAGAAGGCCCGCGAGGGCTGCATGTCGGTGCCCGACCTCACGGGCGACGTGAAGCGCGCGACCCGCCTGGTCGTGCGCGGTCGGCTGCCGGGCACGGGCGAGGAGGTCGAGCTGAGCACCGGCGCCTTCGAGGCCCGCGCGCTCCAGCACGAGATCGACCACTGCGAGGGCCTGCTGTTCCTCGACCGCGTCGCCGGCGCGCACGCGATCCACCAGCGCAAGACCTATCTCTGAGCCTCCCGACGCGTTCCCGTCCCCTCGCACATTTCACCTGCTGTTTCCTTGGGTGACCGGCGTCGCCGCCATACGGTTGTGCAATGCAACCTTTCTCTCGGGGCCGCACCGAGCCCACCACCTCCCGCCGCTCCCTCCTCGGCATGGCCGGCGCCGGAGCCGTCGCCGCCCCGTTCGCCCTGACGTCGTCGCCCGCGACCGCGTCAGCCGCCCCGGCCGCGCCGGTCGTGCGCCGTACGAGCAGCACCGGCCTGAACGCCACCCAGGCCCACCGTGCCCTCGTCGCCGGCAACCGACGGTTCGTCGACGGGCGCCAGCGCCACCCGCACGAGTCCGCCGCGTGGCGTGACCAGCTCGTCGCGGGCCAGCACCCGTTCGCCGTCGTCCTCTCCTGCGCCGACTCCCGGGTGCCGCCCGAGCTCGTCTTCGACGAGGGCTTCGGCGACCTCTTCGTGGTGCGGTCGGCGGGCGAGGTGCTCGACGACGCGGTGATCGGCAGCGTCGAGTACGCCGTGGAGCACCTCGGGGTGCCCCTCGTCGTGGTGCTGGGCCACGAGGGCTGCGGGGCCGTGAGCGCCACCGTCGACGTGGTCGAGGGCGACGGCCACGCCTACGGGTTCGTCAGCTCGCTGGTGCGCTCGATCGAGCCCGCCGTCTGGTCGGTCCGGGCCGACGGGGGCCCGGACGACGACGCGGCCTTCCTCTCGGCCTGCGTCGCGGCGCAGGCGTCACGCACCGTCGGGCTGCTCACGGAGCGCTCGGTGGTGCTGCGCGACGCCCTCGAGGAGGGCGTGGTGGTGGAGGCGGCGACGTACGACCTCGACGGCGGGCTCGTGCACTGGCTCTGAGCCGTCACTCGGTACGGTGAGCGCCGGTCGCCCGACCTCGGGCGACCGGCGCCCCCGTGTCCCAACCGGCAGAGGAAACCGTCTTAAAAACGGTCCAGGTGTGGGTTCGAGTCCCACCGGGGGCACCGTCAGTCGGCGCAGCGCTCCGCCCACGGCGACGTGGTCGTCGCCCGGATCTGCCGCACCTGCATGCACGTGCGGCCGTCGGCTGCCAGGGGTACGACGAGCGACGTGTCGCTGGTGCGCTCGCCCTGGCCCGTGGCCGGCACCCGGTACTCCCACGTGTCGCTCGCGCGCAGGTCGTCGGTCGTCCAGGCGAACTCGACGCCCCCGGTGACGGGGGTGACCGTCACCGTCGGGGGAGCGGCGGGCGCGTCGGGGGCGATGTCGCCGGGGGTGGTCGAGGCGGCGGCGCTCGGGCCGTCGTCCGGTTCCGCCTCGTCGTCGCCCCCGCCCGGGCGCAGGAAGAGGGCCGCGGCCACGGCGAGCAGCACCACGACGCCGACGACCGTCCACACCAGGCCGCTGCGCGACAGCGGGGCGTCGTCGTCCTCGTCGGGCTCGACGCTGCGGCGCCCGCCCCCCGTCGTACCCCGGTCGACCGACAGCGAGCGCGGGCCCGAGGCCGAGACGACGGTGAGCGGCTTGACCGAGGTGACGTCGGGGTCGAGGGAGGTGCCCGCAGCGGCCCCCGCCCCGCCGGCGGGCGCGTCGCCGCTCACGGTCTCGACGGCGATGGCCGTGCGGGCGTACCCGGCCGCGCTCTCGACCTGCTGCAGCGACCGGGCGAGCTCCAGCGCGGAGCCGGGCCGGTGGGAGGGGTGCTTCGCCATCGCCTGCTGCAGGAGGCGGTCGAGGGCGGGCGGCACGTCGGCCCGGCCGGTCGGCGGGGGCGGGGAGTGCAGGATGCGGGCGCTCAGCGCCGGGGTCGAGTTGTCGCCCTGGGGCACGGCGAACGGGGAGCGCCCGACGAGCAGGTTCCAGATCGTGGCGCCCAGGGAGTAGACGTCGGAGGCCACCGAGCCGTTGGAGCGGCCCTCGAGCAGCTCGGGCGCCGTCCACGGGTAGGAGATCCGGATCTCCGACTCCCGGTGCACGTCGGCGGCACGACCGGCGATGCCGAAGTCGGAGAGGGCCGGCTCCGAGTACGTCGTCACGAGCACGTTGCTCGGCTTGATGTCGCGGTGCAGGATCCCTGCGCGGTGGGCCGTCTCCACGGCGCTGGCGAGCTTCACGCCCGTCGCGACCGCGTCCGGCACCGTCATGGGCTGGGTGCGCACCCGCAGCCCGAGGTCCGGCGGCGGGCAGTAGCGCATCACCAGGTAGGGCCGCGAGCCCTGCTGCGGGCTCGTGATGCCCGCGGTGATCACCGAGACGATGTAGGGGTGGTCGGCGAGGCGCGCCATCGCGTCGGCCTCGGAGGTGAAGAGCTGCTTCTCCCGGTCCGTCAGCGGCACGTCGGGCCGCACGACCTTGATCGCGACCCGCTGCCGCGGCCACTGCTGCTCGTAGAGGAACACGTGGGCGAAGCCGCCGCTGCCCAGGTGCTGCAGGTAGGTGAAGCCCGGGATCTCGGGGCCGCTCATCGGTCGCCTCCCTGCGGCGCGTCGGGGTCGGGAGCGGGGAACGGGTCGTCGAGCACCTCGAACGACACCTCGTAGACGTCGGCGAGGTCGAGCACGTGGCCGGGCTCCAGCACGTAGTCCTCGGACGGCCGGAGCCGCTCGCCGGGTCGGCCCGGCACGTAGCGCGTCGTGCCTCCCCGGGAGCCGAGGTCGCGGGCCACGACGTGCCACCCGTCGAGCACCACCTCGAGGTGGGAGCGGGAGAGGTACGTCGAGTCGGCCGGCAGGTGCACGAGGTGCGGCCACTGCTCCGACCCCGGCACGGGGGAGGGGCGACGGCCCAGGACGACGCCCCGGTCGAGCGGCACCACCTCGCCCGTCGGCAGGCGCAGCACCCCCAGCGGCGGGCGCGGCAGCCGCTGCGGGTCGCCCGACGGCACCGCCCGACCGCAGAAGAGGCAGACCGGCGAGGTGGTCGACGTGACGTGGCCGACCGGGCACCGCAGCGCGAGCACCGTCTCGGACGTGCCCTGGCTGAGCTGGGGGGCGGGCTCCGGGGCGGGCTCCGGGGCGGGCTCCGGGCGGTGGACCGTGGCGCCGTCGTGGTCGGCGGAGGCGGACGACGGGGGCGTGCGGCGCACCGCGGTCGAGCCCGGCGCCGCGCCGCCCCCGGCGGGCTCCGAGGTGTCGACCACGCTGAACCCGGCGCCGGCGGGCACGTCGGGACCGCGCGCCGCGAGGATCTCCGGCGGGATCTCGGTGACGACGTCGCCGGGCGGGGGACCGAGGTCGGGCGTGCCCACGGCGCGGACGGGGCGACCGCCGCCCGGGCGGGCGAGGGCGGTGGGAGCGACGGCGGCGGGGGCGGCGGTGGGGGCGCGTCGTACCCGGGCGCCCGACGCGCCCACGGTGCCCGCCCGGAGGAGCCCGGTGGGTGCGGCCGTCGGACCGCCCAGGCCCAGGACGACCTCGTCGGCCGTCTCGCTCGTGCGGCCCCGCCCGTGGGTCGCCCGGCGGTAGGCGTGCTCGGTGACGTCGACCGCCGCGAGGTCGGGGAGGGCGTCGCCGTACGACGCGGCGAGCGTCGCCGTCCAGCGGTCGAGGGCGTCGGGGTGGCCGGCGTCGGCCCACAGCCGTGCGACGAGCGCGGTGGCCGACGGGCCCTCGGCCGGGAACGGGAGGTCGACCAGGAGCCAGCGGGCGCCGTCCCCGAGGAGCAGGCGGTCACCGACGGCGTACGTCGCCTCGGCGACGCCGAGCGCGTCGTCCTGCCCGCCGTGCGGCACGGTCCACCCCCTTCCGCGGACACCGATCCCCCGGGTCGCAGCGCCCATTGTGGACCGTCGCCGTCCGCGACGGGCGACGACCTCGGGATCCGGCCCCCGGGATGTCGGTCGGGTGATCTACCCTCCTCCCGTTACCTGCCGAGCAGAGCGGGCGTGGGGGAATGTCGACGAGGGGCACCGAGGCCGGACGGGGGCGTCGCCGGGCAGCACTGGCGAGCTACCTGGCGCTGGCGCTTGCCGCCACGGCCTTCGTCGTCTACGCCGCCTCCGCCGACGGCGTCGACTCCCACGAGGCCGACCTCAACGACGGCGGCGTCTGGGTCACCAACAACACCGACAGCATGTACGGCCGGGTGAACAAGCCCATCGGCCAGATCGACAGCGCGCTCTTCGCCCAGCTCGACGCGCGGCTCGACATCGTGCAGGACGGCGCGGCCGTCATCGGCTTCAACAGCTCCGCCGGCGTGCTCGCCCCGCTCGACCCCGCCACCGTGCAGCACCCCGAGGGCGAGCAGGCGTCGGTGGGCCCCGGGTCGCAGGTGCGGCTCGCCGGTGGCACGGCCGCCGTGCTCGACCCGACCGCCGGCGCCGTGTGGGTGCAGCGGATGGGCGCCGACGCGCCGTACGCGCCCGTGGCCACCCTCGACGCCCAGGCCACGCCCGCCGCCGAGCTGGCCGGTGCGTCGTCGCTGGCCGTCGGCACCGACGGCACCACCTGGGTGCTCGCCGCCGGCGAGTCGACCCTCACGCGCCTCGACCCGGCCGGCACCGGCGTCGCCGACCCCGCCACCGACGAGCTCGACGCCACGCTGGGGGAGCAGTCCGTCGTCACGGCGGTCGGCGGCCTCGCCGTGGTGCTCGACCCCGACGCGGGCCGGCTGCTCGTGCCCGGGGCCGGCGACGGTGCGCTCGAGGTCGACCTCGCCGACGAGCTGTCGGGCGAGGTCGTGCTCCAGCAGGCGGGCCCCGGCGCCGACGGCGTGCTGGTGGCCGACGGCACCCGGCTCCTCGAGGTCGACCTCACCGACGGCGCCGTGACCGAGGTGGCGGCCACGGGGGGCGGCACACCGACCCCGCCCGTGCGCCTGGGCGCGTGCCGGTACGGCGCCTGGTCGGGCGACGCCGCGGCCGTCGCGACCCAGTGCGGCGACCTGGGCGACGAGGGCCGGGTGGCCGGGCTCGCCACCACGGCCACCGACCTCGTCTTCCGCGTGAACCGCGGCGAGATCCTCCTCAACGACCGCCTCACGGGGGCGGTGTGGGACATCGACTCCGACCAGCCCGCGCGCCTCGACAACTGGGACGCGTTCCGGGAGCGCACCACCGACGAGGACGACAACGAGGAGAACGAGACCGAGAGCGACGGCGACCGGCGCCCGCCCGTCGCGAACGACGACGCGTTCGGCGCCCGTCCGGGCCAGACGGCCGTGCTCCACCCGCTCGACAACGACACCGCCCCCGAGGGCCGGCTGCTGTCGATCCGGTCGGTCGACGCGCCCGTCGGCAACGACGTCGACCTCACCGTGAGCCCCGACGGCCAGACCGTCCAGATCCGCCTCCCCGAGGGCGCGGCGCCCACGACCACGTTCGGCTACACCATCGACGACGGCCGCGCCGACGTCTCGGCGAGCGCCACGGTGACCGTCGAGACGCGCACCGCGGGGGAGAACAACGCGCCCCAGCTGCGCGAGCTCGCGCCCGTGCGCGACTGGGTCGTGCCCGTCGGCGGCGTGCTCGACCTGCCGGTGCTGCCCGACTGGCGTGACCGCCTCGACTCCGACCCGCTGACGCTCACGACGGCCGTGGTGGGCGGCGACCCCACCGGCACGACGATCGCCCGCCCCACCGCCGACGGGCGCATCCGGTTCGAGGCCGGCTACACGGCCGGCGTGCGGAGCGTGCGCTACGAGGTCTCCGACGGGGTCGGCGAGACGGTCGCCGGCGAGCTCGACGTCCGGGTGCAGGACTCGAGCGAGCGCACACCGGTCTCGCCGGTCGCGGAGCCCGACGTCGTCAGCGGTGAGGTCGGCGAGCCCATCACGATCCGGCCGCTCGCCAACGACCTGCCGGGCTCCGACCCGGGCACGCCCGACGCCGAGCTCGCCCTGGCCGGACCCGCCCAGGGCACGGGCGACGCCGTGGTCGAGACCGACCTCGCGGGCGGCACGCTCTCGTTCCGGGCGCCCCGCGCCACGACCTACTTCCTCGACTACGGCCTCGCCTACGGCAACGCGGCGCCGGTCGAGGGCCGCATCCGCGTCGACGTGGCAGCGCCGCGCAACCCGCCCGCCGTACCGGTCGCCATGCCCGACCAGCTCACGCTGCACGGGCAGGCCGCGAGCATCGTCGACGTGCTCGCCAACGACGTCGACCCGCGCGGCGGCCTCCTCGTCGTGCAGACCGCGACCGCCCGCACGGCCGACCAGCTCGACGTCGCGGTCGTCGACGGCCGGTGGCTGCGCATCGCCGCGCAGGAGAGCGAGCTGCAGCCCAACCCGCAGGTCGTCTCCTACACGATCAGCAACGGCGCGGGGGCCGAGGTCGAGGGCGAGGTCGTCGTCAGCCAGCGCCCGGTGCCCGACGACACCGCGCCCGTGACCCAGACCGACCGGCTCGTCATCCGGTCGGGCGCGGTCGCGACGGTGCCCGTGCTCGACAACGACTTCAGCCCGTCCGGAGAGACCCTCACGCTCGTGCCCGAGGCCGAGGGCCTGCCGCGCGGCGAGCTCGCCGCGGTCTCCGTCGACGGCACCGTGGCGGACGTCGGCCGTGCCTTCGTCTCGGGCCGCCAGGTGCGCTACGTCGCCCCGTCGGGGCTCACCGAGCCGCTCTCGCTGCAGGTCACCTACCTCGCGGGCAACGCGGCGGGGGAGCGGTCGCCCGGACGCATCGAGGTCACGGTCATCCCGGCCGCCGCCGTCAACCGGCCCCCGGAGCCGCCCACCCTGGAGGGCCGCACGGTTGCCGGCGAGCGGCTGGTCATCCGGCTCCCGGGCGGCGGCGTGGACCCCGACGGCGACGCGGTGACGGTCACCGGCATCGCGAGCGCCCCCGCGCTGGGCCGCGTGCTGCGGTACGGCGCCAACTCGCTCGAGTACCAGGCCTACCCGGGCGCCGGCGGCGGCACCGACGAGTTCGCCTACACCGTCGTCGACCCGAGCGGCGAGGAGGCGTCCGGCACCGTCCGGGTGGCCGTCGTGCCCCCGGGCGACTCGCAGCCCCCGCTGGCCGTCGACGACGTCGCGACCGTGGAGCCGGGCCGCGACCTGCGGGTCGACGTGCTCTCCAACGACGTGACGGCCCCCGGCGACCGGGTGACCGTGGAGCTCGTCGACCCGCCCGAGGGCGTCAGCCTCGACTCCGCGTCCGGACCGCTCCGGGTGAGCGCGCCCACCGAGCCGGGTGCGGTCGTGGAGGCCGTCTACGAGATCAGCAACGGCCTCGCGTCCTCGCGCGCGACGGTGACGGTGCGCACGGCGTCGCCGTACAACAACCCGCCCGTCGTGTACGACGCGTTCGGCGAGGCCGACGCGGGCGAGTCGGTGGGCGTCGACGTGCTCGAGGAGGCCTTCGACCCCGACGGTCCCGACGACGGGCTCGTGGTCACCGACGTCTTCGCCCCCGACGGCGTCGTCGCGACCACCGACGGCCGCGCCGTCGAGGTCACCCGGTCGGCCCACCCCGTGGTCGTCGGCTTCCGCGTCGAGGACGCCGACGGCGGTGCGGCCGTGGCGTCGCTGTTCGTCCCTGCGGCCCTCGACGGGGCTCCGTACCTGCGGGAGGACGGGGTCATCCGGGTCGGCTCGGGCCAGAGCACGAGCGAGCAGCTCGGCGAGTACGTCGTCGACCCCTCCGGCGGCGAGGTGTCCTTCACGCTCACGGACCGCATCTGGACCTCCCCGGCCGCCGAGGTGTCCGTCGAGATCACGGGCGACCAGACCTTCGACGTCCAGGCGGTCGACGGCTACCGCGGGCCGGCCGCCGTGGTCGCCGAGGTCACGACCGGCTCGGGCGTCGACGACCCCGAGGGCGTGCGCGCCTTCGTCTCGATCCCGGTGCAGGTCGGTGACGCCGTCCCGATCCTCAGCTGCCCCACGGCGCCGGTCGAGGTCGTGCAGGGGCGCGAGATCGCGCTCGACGTGGCCGTCCGCTGCCACGTCTGGACCTCCGACCCGACGGAGGAGCTGTCGTTCGACTCCGACTGGGAGACCTCGGTCGACGGTCTGTCGATCATCGAGGCGAGCGGTCCCGTCGTCACGGTGAGCGCCGCCGCGAACGCCGCCCCGGGCTCGGAGGCCCAGCTGTCCCTCACCTCGGGCGACAGCGACCCGGGCCTGCTCACGGTGCGGGTCGTCGAGGCCCCGCGGCCGCGGATGGCCCCGGTGAACGTCTCCGACATGCGAGCCGGCGAGGAGCGCACGATCGAGCTGGCGCCCTACCTGCGGTCCGGGGTCGACGACCCGGAGCCCACGCTGGTGGAGGTCACCGAGGCCACGCCGATCGAGGGCGTGGAGGCGTCCCGCGACGGCAGCAGCGGCCTGAGGATCAGCACGGCCGACCGGGTCGACGGCGTGGCCGAGTTCCGCGTCACGATGAGCGACGTCGCCGACGGCGGGCCCGAGCGGCAGGTCGAGGGCACGGTGCGGGTCGAGATCCTCGACCGCCCCGACACGCCGGCCGCCCCGGTCCCCGTGCCGGGCGTCCGCAGCCAGGAGGTGGGCCTCCAGTGGGTCGCCCCCGAGGCGAACGGGGCCCCGGTCCGCCGCTACGAGGTGCGCCACGCCGGCGGCACCCAGGTCTGCCCGGCCGCGCGCTGCGACATCGTCGGCCTCACCAACGGCGAGGCCTACACGTTCGAGGTGCGCGCGGAGAACGCCATCGGCTGGTCGGACTGGAGCCCGGCGTCGGCCGCGGCCACGCCCGACGCCCCGCCCGGCGCGGTCGGCGGCATCGCGATGGTCGCGCGGGGCGACGGCACGATCACCCTGCGCTGGACCGAGCCCACCACCGAGACGTCCGCGATCGAGCGCTACTACGTGCAGTGGCCCGGCGGCCAGCGCCAGGTGGCCACGCCCGAGGTGGTCGTCACCGGGCTCGACAACAACCGCACCTACCAGTTCCGCATCTCGGCCGAGAACGCGTACGACGAGGGCCCCGCGACCGCGAGCGCCGTGCTCCAGTCCATCGGCGCGCCCGGTACGCCGGCCGCTCCGACGGTGGAGGACCGCCGGACGCCGGGCGACGCGGGGGCCATCGAGCTCTCGTGGGCCGCCGTCGACGCCAACGGTCCGACCCCCGTGCTCTACACGGTGCGCCGCGACGGCGCGCCGCTCGCCCAGTGCACCAACCTCACCTCCACGCGCTGCGTCGACTCGGGCCTCACCTACGACGGCACCACCTACTCCTACGACGTCACCGCGACGAACAACAACGGGCTCGAGGACGCCGTGTCGTCCACCGGCCCGGCGGCCACGTGGACGGCCGTCGGCACGCCGGCCGAGTGGGGCGACTGGTCGATCGAGCCCACGGGCCAGGACGGCCAGGCGCGCGTGCGGGCCACGGTGCCGAGCTCGCGCGGGGGGGCGTCCCGGGTGACGATCGTCGCCGGGGGAGCGACCCGCTTCGAGCAGGACGTGCGCGGCGGGCTCGACACGACGATCTCCGGGCTCTCGAACGGCGGCCCGACGTCGGCGTACCTGCGGGTCTGCAACGAGAGCGGGGCCTGCTCGCAGTCGGGCACCCGCTCGGTGCAGACCTACGGGCCGCTGCGGCAGGAGCACCTCGTCTCGGTCGACCCGATCGTCGACGGCAACTCCGTCCGGTTCCGCATCCGGGTGAACACGAACGGCGACCCGGCCCAGGTGCTCGTCGACCAGTCCTACGACGGCGGCGACGGCGGGGCGGGCGCCACGACGACGCGCACCTACGAGGCGAACAGCGTCGGCGCGTGGGAGGTGACGACCAGCGCGCAGGACGGCGGGTTCAACTCGCGGCACCGGATCGCCGTGCGACTGCAGGACAACGCGCCGGGCCGCGGCCCGGTGACGGCCACGGCCGAGGTGCGCACCCAGCGGCGTCCCGACCCGACGGTGGCCGTCAGCCGGGGCGACGCATGCCGCGACCGCACCGCCAACCCGTGCCGCAGCCGTCCGTCCGACGGCTCCGAGTGCCTGGTCGACTCGTGCGGGCGCATCGTCATCTCGATGGAGGGCTTCACCTCCAACCAGACCTGCACGATCAACACCAACACCGGCGGCGGGTTCGGCCAGAAGGGCCCGTACGGCAACGGCCGGCACCAGACCAGCGCCTACTACGGCTTCCCGGGCGGCTGGGTGACCGCCACCTGCGGCGGCATCACGAGCCCCCGCTACACCTGGCCGTAGCCCCGCCCCGCCCGCACGCCGCCACCCCCGCAGCCCGACCGCACCCCGAACCCGAGGACCCCGATGACGCTCTCCCGTGAACAGGCCGACTGGTTCCACCAGATGTTCGACCGGCTGACGGAGAACATGGAGAAGGCCGTGCTCGGCAAGCGCCACGTCGTGCGGCTCGCGCTGACGTGCCTGCTCTCCGAGGGCCACATGCTGCTCGAGGACTTCCCCGGCACGGGCAAGACGATGCTGGCCCGGGCGCTCGCCAACAGCGTCCACGGCAGCCACGCGCGCATCCAGTTCACGCCCGACCTCCTGCCCTCCGACGTGACGGGCGTGACCGTCTACGACCAGCACAAGGGCACGTTCGACTTCCACCCCGGCCCGATCTTCCACACCATCGTGCTGGCCGACGAGATCAACCGGGCCTCGCCGAAGACGCAGTCGGCACTGCTCGAGGTGATGGAGGAGGGTCGGGTCACCGTCGACGGCGTGCCGCGCGACGTCGGCCGGCCGTTCATGGTGATCGCGACGCAGAACCCGATCGAGCAGGCCGGCACCTACCGGCTCCCGGAGGCCCAGCTCGACCGCTTCCTCATGAAGAGTTCCGTGGGCTACCCCGACCACGCCGCGACGGTCGAGCTGCTGGTCAGCGCCAAGGTCCGCGACCGCGCCGCCCTCATCACGCCGGTGGTCACCAGCGAGGTCATCGCGCAGATGAGCGGGCTGGCCGACGAGGTGTACGTCGACCCCGCCGTCGTCGGCTACATCGCCGACCTCGCGGAGGAGTCGCGCCGCCTGCCCCACGTGAAGCTGGGCCTCTCGGCCCGTGGCTGCCTGGCGTTCATCCGCGTCGCCAAGACCTGGGCGGCCGCGGAGGGGCGCGACCACGTCGTGCCCGACGACGTGAAGCAGCTGGCCGAGCCCGTGCTGAGCCACCGCATCCTCCTCGACGCCGAGGCGCAGTTCAGCGGCGTGACCGTGGAGGCCGTGATCGCGCGCCTGCTGGACGCCGTGGCGCCGCCGACCGACCGCATGGCGCGCTGAGCCGTGCGCCGTGCCGGCCGGGTCGTCCTCGACGTCGTCAACCCGCTGGGCTGGGCCGTGCTGTTCCTCGCCCTGCTGGCGGGGGTGGCGACGGCGGCCAGCAGCTGGCGGGAGACCGCCGTCCTCGCGGCCGCGTGCGCCCTGCTCCTCCTGCTCGCGCTCCCATTCGTGCTGGGCCGGACCAAGGTCGACGTCGCCCTGACCGCGGAGCCGCGCCGCGTGGTGGCCGGTGCCTCGGTGGCCGTAGGCGTCGTCATTACGAACACCGCCTCCCGGCGGATGCTCCCGGCGCTGCTCGAGCTGCCGGTGGGCGAGACGGTGCACCGCTACGGTCTCCCGTCGCTGCGGGCCGGTGCCGCCCACGTGGAGGACTTCACCCTGCGCACCGAGCGGCGCGGCGTCATCCCGCTGGGTCCGGCGACCACCCGACGCGGCGACCCGCTGGGCGTGTACTCCCGCGACCTCACGTGGACCGAGGTCCGCGAGGTGCTCGTCCGGCCGGTCATGGTGCCGCTGGAGTCGCTCGGCGCCGGCCTGCTGCGCGACCTCGAGGGCGTCGTGACCGACGCGGTGTCGTCGAGCGACCTGGCGTTCCACGCCCTGCGCGAGTACGCCCCCGGTGACGACCTCCGCCACGTGCACTGGCGGTCGTCGGCGAAGGCGTCCCAGCTGCTGGTGCGGCAGTACAACGACACCCGGCGCTCGCACGCCACCCTGGTGGTCGACGACGACCCCCGCTCCTGGGCGAGCGACGACGACTTCGAGACCGCCATGGCCGTCGCCGCCTCGATCGCCGTCCGGGCGACGCTCGACGACTTCGAGACCACCTTCGTCTGCGGGCGCCAGGTCGTCTCCGGCGCCGACGGCAACCGGGTCCTCGACACCGTCTGCCGCGCCGGCCAGGAGGGGCTCGGCCTCGTCCCGGCGGCGCAGCGAGCGGCCCGCACCGCCGCCGACACGAGCCTGCTCTTCCTCCTCGGCGGCACCGGCACGGGCTTCGACACCTTCTCGCGGGCGGCGTCGTCGTACGGCCCCGAGGTCCGCCGCTTCGCGCTGCTCGTCGACAGCGAGGCCCCGAGCCGCGTGCGGGAGGCGGGCGACCTGCCGGTCCTCCAGCTCGCGACCCGCGACGACCTCGCCCCGCTGCTGCGCTGGGGGGTGGGCTGAGTGGCCCGCGCCCCGCGCCCCGCGCGCCGCGCCCCGGGCCGGTCGTCGGGTCGGTCGTCGGGCCGGTCCCCGGGCCGGCCGCTCGCCGCCGCGGACTGGACCGACGCGGCGCTCGTCGTCGTGCTCGTCGTCGTCGCCCTCAGCGGCCTGAGCCGCACCTTCACGGGCCTGGAGTTCCTCGCGGTCGGCGTCGTCGGGGCCCTCCTCGGCGCTGGCGCCGCTCTCCTCGCCCGTCGGCGCCGGTGGCCGGGAGCCGTCCCGGTGCTGCTGGTCGCCGTCGCGGTCGTGGTGCTCGCCGGTCCGCTGTGCCTGCGCTCGGCCGGCGGGTCGGCGTACCTGCCCGTGCCCGACACCCTGAGCCTGCTGGGCGACCAGGTGACGGGCGGCTGGAAGGACCTCCTCACCACCCTGCCGCCGGTCGACGGCAGCGGTCCGCTGCTCGTGCTGCCGTTCCTCCTCGGCGCCGTGGGTGCCCTCCTGGGGGTGCTCGCCACGGGGGTACGGCGCCCGCCCGCCGCCGTCCAGGCGCTGCTCCTGCTCGTCGCGCCCCTGGCCGTGCTGGCCGTGGTCCTGCTCCTCGGGGTCGGCGAGCCGGCGTCGCTGCTGCTGCAGGGTGCGGTCTTCGCCGCCGTCGCGCTGGGCGCGGCCGGGCTCCGGGCCCGGCGGGCGACCGCCCGGCCCGTGGGCCAGGTCGGCCGCAGCCGCCGGCTGGCCGGTGGTGTCGTGCTCGTCCTGGCGGCCGGTCTGCTGGCCGTCCCGGTCAGCTCGTGGGCCGTCGGGGACACCGACCGCTTCGTGCTGCGCGACCACGTCGTGCCGCCGTTCGACGTCGGGCAGTACCCCTCCCCGCTCGCCTCGTTCCGCCGCTACGTCGAGATGCCGGAGCCCGACGCGGTCAACCGCTACGACGAGACGCTGATGACCCTCGACGGCGCCCCGGCGGGCAGCCGGGTCCGCTTCGCGGCCCTCGACTCGTACGACGGGGTGGTCTGGGGCGCCGCGAACGAGGCGGTCGGCAGCCCCGCCGGCCTGGCCCGCGCCTCCTTCCAGCGCGTCTCGAGCACGATCGACAACCCGGTCGACGGCGAGCGGGTCGACGTCGAGGTCGAGCTCGGCGAGGGGTACGACGGGGTGTGGCTCCCGACGCTGGGGGCCCTGCAGGGCCTCGAGTTCGACGGGGAGCGCGGTCGCACCACGGCCGACTCCTTCCGCTACAACCTCGCGACCTCGACCGGCGTGGTGCCGACCGGTCTCCAGCCCGGTGACCGCTACTCCCTGGAGGCGGTGCTGCCGATCGACGAGCCCGTCGGACCCGACGACCTGCCCGGCCGCCCGGACCCCGAGCTGGTCTCGGGCGCGGCGTTCCTCGCGACCCAGGCCGTGCAGTGGACGGCGGGGGAGGCCCAGCCCGTGGCGCGCGTGCTCGCTGCCGCGGAGACGCTGAAGGCCCAGGGCAAGTACACCGACGGGGTGCTGGAGGCCGAGAAGATCTACACCGCCGGCCACCACCGCGCGCGCCTGGCCGACGGCTTCGTCAACGACGTCATCATGGCCGGCAACGACGAGCAGTACGCCGCGACGATGGCCCTCCTGGCCAACGCGATCGGGGTGCCCGCCCGGGTCGTGATGGGCGCCGTCGTGCCGGAGGACGGGGTGGTGCGGGGCGAGCACGTCGAGGCCTGGGTCGAGCTGCAGCTCGACGACGGGTCGTGGCACACGCTCGCCACCGAGGAGTTCATGGACTTCGACCGCCCGGCCGAGCGCCCGCCGCTCAACGAGCAGGAGATGTCGGGCACGACGGTGCCGCCGCCCGCGCCCATCCCGCCCCCGTCCACGCTGGGCGAGCAGACCGACGCCGAGCTCGACGCCCGGCAGGGCGAGCCCGACGAGGCGGGTACGTCGGTGCCCACGTGGCTGCTCTGGCTCCTGGTGGCCGTGGGCACGCCGCTGCTGCTCCTCGCCCTCGTCGTGGGCACGATCGCCGGGCTGAAGGCCCTGCGGCGCCGTCGTCGGCTCCGGGCCGACCGGGTCTCCGCCCGGTTCGTCGGCGCCTGGCGCGAGCTGGTCGACGCGGCGCGCGACCTCGGCAGCCCGGTGCCGGTCGGTGCGGGGGTGACCCGGCGTGAGCAGTCGTCGGCGGTGCCCGTCGCGGCGGCCCCGGAGCTGGCCAGGACGGCCGACAGCCACGTCTTCGGGCCCCACGAGCCCGAGGCCCCGGACGCCGCGGCGTACTGGACCGCGGTGGCGCACGAGCGGCGCTCCCTGCGCACGGGGGTGCCCTGGCACCGGCGGGCCCGAGCGGTGGTCAGCCTCCGGAGCTTCCGCCGTACGTGATCAGCGGCTGCGCACGAGGTCGAGCGCGTGGGGGAACTCCCCGAGCTGGCGCTCGACGGCCGACCACACGGCCTGCGTGGTCGTGGTGTCGGCGGCCCGGGCGCGGCCCACGCCGTCGAGCCACTCGGTGATCTCGGCGACGATGGTCGAGTCGCCGGTCAGGAGCGCGCCCGCGACGGAGCCGAAGACGTGGGGCACCTGGTCGGCGATCGCCTCGACGGCCACCGCGTCGGCCGCGGCGTCCGACCGGACCCGGGCGACCGCGTCGGCGCTGAACGACGGCAGCTCGGCCATGATCGCGTACGCCTCGAGCGCGGCGTCGTCGCGCAGCGGCCCGACGGGCTCGACGTACGTCGGCAGCGCCGCCAGGGTCGACTCGAGGTCCGCAGCCGACGCCGCGAACGCGGTGGCCCCGAGCCGGAGGGCACGCACGCCGTCGCGGTCGAAGGCCGAGCCGCCGACGACCACGGGCACCGCGACCGACGTGGCGGCCTCGACGTGGCGCCGCACGTACACGAGCGACGACGAGAGGGACGCGCTGACCAGGGCCGCCCGGGGGGCCGCCTCGAGGAGCGCGCCCTGGAGGGCCGTGGTCGAGACGTCGGCGCCGAGGTACTGCACGGTGTGACCGGCGTGCTCGAGGGTGGCCGAAAGCATCATCGCGGGCAGGGCGTGCCACTCGCGTTCCGCGCACACGACGAGGAGCGGGCGGTCCGCCCCCACCGAGCGGTCCGCCGCAGCGAGGCGGGCCTGCTCCTCCCGGAGGCTGCGCACGACCTGCTCGCTCACGGCGGTGGCGGCGTGCTCCCGGGCGACGGACCAGTCGTTGCTTGCCCACAGCTCGCCGATCCGCCGCTGCGCGGCACCGACGAGCCCCTCGAGCACGGTGGGCATCGGCACGCCCTCGCGCAGCAGGGAGGTCGCCACCGACCGCGCCTCGTGGGTGTCGTTGCGACTGACGGCGGCCCAGTAGCGCTCGGCCGGATCTGCGGTCACGCGAGGCCGGTGGCCAGCGGCTGCACCGCGACGATCGCCGTGTCGTCGCGGTCGTGGGCGGCGTCGCCGACGAACGCCGACACGCTCATCGCGAGGCGCTCGACGATGGCGCTGCTGGGTGCGCCGCCGAGGCCGGCGAGCGCGGCTGCGATGCCGTCCTCGCCGAACATGTCGGCGCGCCCGCGGGCCTCCGTGACGCCGTCGGTGTAGCAGACGAGGGTGTCACCGGGGGCCAGGCGGTGGTGGGTCGACGTGTAGGACGCGTCGTCGAAGACACCGAGGGCGGGCCCGTGCGACTCGACGTACTCGAGTCGGCCGTCGCGGCGCAGGATGATCGGCGGCGGGTGCCCGGCGTTGGTGATCTCCAGGGCGACGACCCCGTCGGCCCCGGTACGGGCGCGGGCGCAGACCCCGGTCGCGAAGCTCTCGATAGCGGACTCCGCCTCGGCGACCAGCACCTTGTTGGTGAGGCCGAGCACCCAGGCAGGGTCGCGGTCGACCAGCGAGGCCGTGCGCACCGCGGCGCGGATCCGCTTGGCCGCGATGGCCGCCACGACGCCCTTGCCGACGGCGTCGCCGAGGAGGATGGTCTTGTCGCCGTCGGGACCGTGCACGTCGATGAAGTCGCCGCCCACGGCGACCTCCTCCTGCGCGACCCTGCTGTACGACGCCACGTCGAGCCCCGAGCTGGTCGGTACGGGCGGCGGCACGAGGGAGCTGCGCAGGGTGGCGGCCACGAACCGGTTGTCGCTCACCACGACGCAGGCATCCAGGGCGACGGCCATGCGGCGCGCCGCGTCCTCCAGGAAGGCGACGTCGTCGGCGCTGAGGTCGCGACGCTCGCCACGGGCCAGCGTCACCAGCCCGATGGCTCGGCCGCGGGCGAGGAGGGGCAGCGAGAGGATCCCGACGGCGTCGAGCGCGTCGAGCTGGCCCACGAGCTCGGACGTGCCGAAGAGGCTGGCCAGCATGGTGGCGCGCTCGGGGGTGTCCGGCGGCAGCAGCCAGTGCTCCGGCCGCTGGCGGCTCAGCAGCTCCGTGAGCACCTGGGCCTGGAGGCGGCCGACCCGGTAACCGCCGGAGTCGACGGGCCGGTGTCCGGCC
Source organism: Nocardioides alkalitolerans DSM 16699 (assembly GCF_000426525.1). GTDB lineage: Bacteria > Actinomycetota > Actinomycetes > Propionibacteriales > Nocardioidaceae > Nocardioides > Nocardioides alkalitolerans. Next base: position 295,882 of record NZ_AUFN01000013.1, on the reverse strand, counting down.
GCCTGGCCGGCCGCCACCCATCCCTGGTGGGTGTGGAGGACCACCTGGGCGAACTCGACGACGTGCTCCGCGAGCAGGGCGGTCATCATCTCGACGGCACGGGCCGGGTGGTGCACGGTCGAGACCACGCCGGCCAGGTCGTCGAGGAAGCGCCCGCGCTGGTGCAGCCGCTCGATCTCCTCGGCGCTGCCGGCGGGGGCGCCCTCGCCGAACGGCCCGGCGGTCCCGAGGAGGGCGGAGGGGGAGGCCGTGCGACGCAGCTCCTCCGTCACAGCGGGATCCTCGCGGTGAAGGTCGTGCGCCCGTTCCGGCTCACCGACCAGTCGTCGCAGATGGCGGCGACCATGGCGAGCCCGCGACCGCGCATCCCGTCGTCGGAGACGTCGCCCTGGGCGATGGTCGGACCCTCGCCGGCGTCGGCGACCCGCAGGACGAGATGGCCCTCGGCCACGGTCCACGCCACCTCGATGGTGCCGGTGTCGTCGGGCCGGCCGTGCTCGACCGCGTTGATCACGAGCTCCCCGGCCACGATGACGGCGTCGTTGAGCACCCGGCCCGCCAGCTGGTGGCGCGTCAGGTCGTCACGGATGGAGCGGCAGGCGCTCCGGGCCGCCTGGTCGGCGTGCGGGACCGCCAGCACCTGCCAGGAGGAGGGTGCCGGTCCGGAGGGGGAGTCGAGGGAGACCACGAGGGCTCAGGCGCCGACGGTCTCGAAGCCGATCTTGCAGACCGTCAGCACCCGCTGCGGGACGGTGCCCTCGACCGCGAGGAGGCGCAGCCGCGAGCCGTTCTTCTCCGCCATGACGGTGGCGCGGGCGAGGACGCCCACGATGATGCTCGGCAGGAAGGTCACGTCGCTCAGGTCGATGGAGAGGTCCTGGCTGAAGGAATCGCTGGCCTTCTCGATCACGTCGTTCAGGGCCCGGTGGTCTGCTGCGTCGATCTCGCCGCTGAGCGCCAGGCTCCCGGGAGTGGTGGTCGCGGAGAAGGAGGTCTCGGTCACGAGGAAGCACTCTACCCAATGCGTGCGCACGGCCCCCTCGCCTCTAGGGGTGCAGGTGGGCCGCGGGGCGGTGGCGGACGGGGACCGGGGGGAATAGTCGCCTCGCGGAGCCGGTTGCCACCTGGTGATGACTCCTCGCCTCTCCGTCCTCGACCTCGTGCCCGTGCGCACCGACCAGACCTCCGCCGACGCCGTCGCCGCCTCCCGGTCCCTCGTCCAGGTGGCCGACCGGCTCGGCTACGAGCGCTACTGGGTCGCCGAGCACCACAACATGCCGGCCGTGGCCGCCACCAACCCTCCGGTGCTGATCGCGATGCTCGCGGCGGCGACCGAGCGCATCCGCGTCGGGTCGGGCGGCATCATGCTGCCCAACCACGCGCCCCTCGTGGTCGCCGAGCAGTTCGCGCTGCTCGAGGCCGCCTACCCGGGCCGCATCGACCTCGGCATCGGTCGCGCCCCCGGCTCCGACCCCGTGACGAGCTTCGCGCTGCGGCACGGTGGGCCGGCCGGCAACGACGAGGACGCCGTCGCGCGCTTCGCGGAGTACGTGAGCAACGTCGTGGCGATGATGGACCCCGACGGTGTGGCCCTGCAGGTCGGCGGCCGCAACCACGCGCTGCGGGCGACTCCCCAGGCGCGGACCGTGCCGACGGCGTGGCTGCTCGGCTCGTCCGACTACTCGGCGCGGCTGGCCGCGCAGCAGGGCATGCCGTACGTCTTCGCCCACCACTTCAGCGGCGAGGGCACCGAGCGGGCGCTCGAGCTCTACCGCTCCACCTTCCAGCCCTCGGTGGCGCTGGCGGAGCCCCGCACCTTCCTCACCGTGAACGCCGTGGTGGCGGAGAGCCGGGAGGAGGCGCTGCGCCAAGCCCGGCCCAACCAGCTGATGATGCTGACGCTGCGCACCGGTCAGCCGCTCGCGCCGCAGGACCTGGTCGAGGAGGCGGAGAAGGTCGAGCTGGCGGCCGCCCACCAGACCTTCGTCGACGCGATGCTCGAGAAGTGGGTCGTCGACGAGCCCGTCGCCGCCCGCGAGCAGATCGAGCGGCTGGCCGCGACGTACGGCGTCGACGAGGTGATGGTGCACCCGGTGGCGGGGGCGTCCGTCGGCACCGAGCCCGGCACCTCGCCCGCGCGCGAGGAGACCCTGCGCCTGCTCGCGTCCTGAGGCGTGCCCCGGTGCCCCGCGGGATTAGGAATCGACCGACGGGGGCCGTAGGCTAGTGCGTCGGCCCAACGTGGGTCCGTTTCGTGGTGCCTCGCGGCTGCCCGGGCGTCTTCTCCGGACCTCACCTCGGTGTGGTCCGGCTGCGCCGGGGATTGAGTCCCCACGAGCGACTTCACGAGGTCCACTGCCAGGCAGGCGTCGTACGACGCGGGTCGGGCAGGAGGTTCCCGGGCCGGCCGCTCGATCCCCTGGGGTCGCGCGGTGCACGAACGGTGGACGAGATGACCAATGAACCGGGTTCGCCCGGCCAACGGATTGTGAGGACATGGCCAAGAAGGAAGGCGTCATCGAGATCGAGGGCTCCGTCATCGAGGCTCTCCCCAACGCGATGTTCCGCGTGGAGCTGAGCAACGGGCACAAGGTCCTCGCGCACATCAGCGGCAAGATGCGGCAGCACTACATCCGGATCCTCCCCGAGGACCGCGTGGTGGTGGAGCTCTCGCCGTACGACCTCACCCGAGGTCGCATCGTCTACCGCTACAAGTGACATCAGCCGAGACACGTTGAAAGGACCTCCTCGTGAAGGTCAAGCCGAGCGTCAAGAAGATCTGTGACAAGTGCAAGGTGATCCGTCGCCACTCGCGCGTCATGGTGATCTGCGAGAACCCGCGTCACAAGCAGCGCCAGGGCTGAGCTCACGCTCACCCGCTCCGCACAACTGAACACCTCACCACCGTGATCGCTCAACCTGCCTCGTGCGGGGGATGCACCTCCGGAGCAGTGGCCGGAGCCGGGGTGCCGACGAGACGTCGGGACCACACCCAGGACGCGACACGACCGACACCACTGTGCACATCGAAGGGAAACGCCATTCATGGCACGCCTCGTTGGTGTCGACCTCCCGCGTGACAAGCGCGTCGAGATCGCACTCACCTACATCTACGGCATCGGCCGTACCAGCTCCCAGCAGATCCTCGCGGCGACCGGGGTCGACCCGAACGCCCGCGTGCACACGCTGGGGGACGAGGAGCTGGTGAAGCTCCGCGACGAGATCGAAGCGAACTACAAGTTCGAGGGTGACCTCCGCCGTGAGGTCCAGGCCGACATCCGTCGCAAGATCGAGATCGGCAGCTACCAGGGTCGCCGTCACCGCATGGGCCTCCCGGTCCGCGGCCAGCGCACCAAGACCAACGCCCGCACCCGCAAGGGTCCGAAGCGCACCGTCGCCGGCAAGAAGAAGACCAAGTGATCCTGCGCTGAGCGCAGATCCGTCTCTTCCTCCATCTCAGCTCTCACCAGACCTCAGGAGAACGCATGCCTCCCAAGAGCCGCACCGCGGCCGGCGCCAAGAAGGTGCGCCGCAAGGAGAAGAAGAACATCGCTCAGGGCGAAGCCCACATCAAGAGCACGTTCAACAACACCATCGTCACCATCACCGACCCCGGTGGTCAGGTGATCTCGTGGGCCTCCGCCGGCACCGTCGGCTTCAAGGGCTCGCGCAAGTCCACGCCGTACGCGGCGCAGATGGCCGCCGAGGCCGCTGGTCGTCGGGCCATGGACCACGGCATGAAGAAGATCGACGTCTTCGTCAAGGGCCCGGGTTCGGGTCGCGAGACGGCGATCCGGTCCCTGGGTGCGATCGGCCTCGAGGTCGGCACCATCCAGGACGTCACGCCCCAGCCCCACAACGGATGCCGGCCGCCCAAGCGCCGCCGCGTCTGACCGACACCAGAGACCCAAGGAGAGACTGACCCATGGCCCGTTACACCGGCCCCATGACCAAGAAGTCGCGCCGTCTCGGTGTCGACCTCGTCGGCGGCGACGCAGCGTTCGAGCGTCGTCCGTACCCGCCCGGCATGCACGGCCGCGCGCGCATCAAGGAGTCCGAGTACCGCTCGCAGCTCCAGGAGAAGCAGAAGGCGCGCATCAGCTACGGCGTGCTCGAGAAGCAGTTCTTCAACTACTACGTCGAGGCCTCGCGCCGCACCGGCAAGACCGGTGACAACCTCCTGCAGCTGCTGGAGTGCCGCCTCGACAACGTGGTCTACCGCGCCGGGTTCGCCCGCACGCGTCGCCACGCCCGCCAGCTGGTGAACCACGGTCACTTCCTGGTCAACGGCAAGAAGGTCAACATCCCGTCGTTCCAGGTGACCGAGCACGACGTCATCGACGTCAAGGAGAAGTCGCTCGAGACGACTCCGTTCATCGTCGCCCGTGAGACGCACGGCGAGCGCGTCGTCCCGGCGTGGCTCGAGGCCCTGCCGAACCGCATGCGGATCCTGGTGCACTCGCGCCCGCTCCGTGCGCAGATCGACGTTCCCGTCCAGGAGCAGCTGATCGTGGAGTTCTACTCCAAGAAGTGACCCCACGGTGCGGTGGTCCCGGTTCTCCCGGGACCACCGCACCGACGCTCGTCCCGTTCGTTCACGTTCCACTTGGTTCGGCCTCGTCAAATGGTGGGTGAGGCCGGAAAGGAATCCACCAGTGCTCATTGCTCAGCGCCCGACACTCTCGGAAGAGATCGTCGACGAGTTCCGCGCTCGGTTCGTCATCGAGCCCCTGGAGCCCGGCTTCGGCTACACGCTCGGCAACTCGCTGCGCCGCACCCTCCTCTCGTCCATCCCGGGAGCGTCGGTCACCAGCATCAAGCTCGACAACGTGCTCCACGAGTTCGAGACCGTCGAGGGTGTCAAGGAGGACGTCACCGAGATCATCCTGAACCTCAAGGGTCTCGTCGTCTCCTCCGAGCACGACGAGCCGGTCACGATGTACCTCCGCAAGTCCGGTGCCGGCGACGTCACCGCGGCCGACATCGCGCCCCCGGCCGGTGTCGAGGTGCACAACCCCGACCTGAAGCTCGCCACGCTGTCCGACAAGGGCAAGCTGGAGATGGAGCTCGTCGTCGAGCGCGGCCGCGGCTACGTCTCCGCCGTGCAGAACAAGGGTGCCGACAACGAGATCGGCCGCATCCCGGTCGACTCGATCTACAGCCCCGTGCTGAAGGTGACCTACAAGGTCGAGGCCACCCGAGTCGAGCAGCGCACCGACTTCGACAAGCTCGTCATCGACGTCGAGACGAAGCCGTCGATCCGTCCCCGCGACGCGATCGCCTCGGCCGGCAAGACCCTCGTCGAGCTCTTCGGCCTCGCCCGTGAGCTCAACGTCGAGGCCGAGGGCATCGACATCGGCCCGTCGCCCGTCGACGAGCAGCTCGCCGCCGACCTCGCCCTCCCGGTCGAGGACCTGCAGCTGACGGTCCGCTCCTACAACTGCCTCAAGCGCGAGGGCATCCACACCGTGGGTGAGCTCATCTCGCGCTCGGAGCAGGACCTGCTCGACATCCGCAACTTCGGCGCCAAGTCGATCGATGAGGTCAAGGCCAAGCTGGTCGAGATGGGCCTGTCCCTCAAGGACAGCGCGCCCGGCTTCGACCCGCAGGCCGCCCTCGCGGCGTACGGCGACGACGACGACGACGCGTTCGTCGAGGACGAGCAGTACTGATCCAGCCCCACCTCGGGCTGGTCACCCCAGCCTGATCACCTCTACTCCGGTACCTGGTACGGCCGGAGAGAATCGAGAGAAGCACGATGCCTACCCCGAAGAAGGGCGCCCGCCTCGGCGGCAGCCCCGCGCACCAGCGCCTCATCCTCGCGAACCTGGCCACGGACCTGTTCCGCTACGGCCGGATCACGACGACCGAGTCGAAGGCGCGCACGCTGCGTCCGCACGCCGAGAAGCTCATCACCAAGGCGAAGAAGGCCCACCTGGGCGAGAACCCGCTGGCCCAGCGCCGCGAGGTCCTCAAGACCATCCGTGACAAGGGCGTCGTGCACGTGCTCTTCACGGAGATCGCGCCCACCTTCGCCGAGCGTCCGGGCGGGTACACCCGCATCACGAAGCTCGGCCCCCGCAAGGGCGACAACGCCCCCATGGCGGTCATCGAGATCGTGACCGAGGAGTACGTCGCGAAGGCCGTCACCACGCCGGCCGCGACCAAGGCCGACGAGAAGCCGGCCGCTGCCGAGGAGACCCCCGCCGAGGAGTCCACCGAGGAGACGACCGACGAGGCCGCCGCCGAGGAGACCCCCGCCGAGGAGTCCACCGAGGCCGCTGCCGACGAGTCGACCGACGAGAAGACCGAGGGCGACAAGGCCTGAGGGCTTCACCCCACGTCGTACGACGGCCCGCCACCCCTGCGAGGGGTGGCGGGCCGTTCGGCATTTCGGGGTCGACCTAGGTTGGGGTCATGAGCGAATCCGTCGACCCCACGCCCACCGCCGAGCTGCCCGCCGAGGAGCTCTCCACCGACAGCCCCACCGTGGACGGCTCGGCCCGCGAGGAGGAGGCGGGCGGGCCGGTCGCGGGCTCCGCGGACGACGAGCCCAACGACCCGACCCCGGAGGCCGAGGACGTCGCGCCGACCACGGACGCGCCCGACGCCGCGGCGGCCCTGGAGGAGTCGGGCGGGGAGCACATCGTCGCCGAGCGGCAGTGACGCCGACCGTCTGACCGGGCGTCTGACCGGCGGGTCAGCGACCGGCGTCGTCCCAGGCGCGGTCGAGCGCCCGGACGGCCTCGTCGCGGGTGAGGCCCGCCCGCCGTGCGGCGCCCACGTACGTCGCCGCGTCGGCGGCGACGTCCTGGCCGGCGCCGACCGACGACGTGGCGACGAAGGTGCCCCGACGCCCGTGCGTCTCCACGACCCCGTCGGCCTCGAGCTCGCGGTAGACGCGGGCGACGGTGTTCACGGCCAGTCCCACCTGCTCGGCCAGCCCGCGCACGGTGGGCAGCTTGGCGCCGGCCGGCAGGTCGCCCGCGACCACGCGGCGGGCGACCTGGGCGCGCAGCTGCTCGTACGGCGGCGTGGGGGAGTCGGGGTCGGGGGCGTCGAAGCTCGGCACGGACGGCACGGGCTCACCCTAGATGTCACCCCAGTGCCCGTCGCCCGCCGATCCGGGTGGTGCCGAGGTCGGCCCGCTGCCCCGCGCTCCACCCCTCGGCGCCCCCGGACCCGGACAGCTCGCGGGGCCGCGCGCGGCGTACGTCGGGGAAGGCCTCGCGCAGCGCCTGCTCCACCTCGGCGGTGCGGTCGGCCAGCACGAGGGCGGTGCCGCTCGCAGAGGCTCGGACGGCGTCGGACTCGGACGCCTCGAGCCGGCGGCCCACGGCGTAGGTGAACCCGCCGAGCCACGAGCGTCGGTAGGCCGCCGCGCTCTCGCGCCACGGCACGGGCGCCCGCTGCACCCCCGTCCAGGCCTGCACCAGCAGGCTCGTGAACAGCAGCTCGGCCCGCTCGAGGTCGGAGGCGTGGCCGAAGAGGTGGGCGGTGTGCACCTTGCCGTCGACGGTGCGGCGGATCGCGATGACCGCACGGCAGCGCAGGTGGGCCGCCACCGCGGAGACCAGGTCGGCCTTCTCCAGTGCGTAGGGCGCCTCCAGGTCGATCACCCGGTCGCCCACGGGGTCGCTGCCCGGGTCGTCGCGGGCGAGGAGCGCGCGGTCGATGCCGTACTCCGCGATCAGGGTCGCCGCCTTGGCCGTGTAGGCCTCGGACTCCTCCGCCGTGGCCGCCGGGCTCTCCGCCTTCGCGAGCAGCTTGCGCACGAGCGTCAGCTTCGGGTGCTCCTCCATGCCGAGCACCCTCGCACGCGCGACCGACAGTGTGATGAGGTGGCGCCGTGGACCAGGCAGAGGCTGTGGAGAACCCGGTGGCGGCACAGGTGGCGCTCGTGGTCGGCGAGTCGCTCGTCGACGTCGTGAACCGCCCGGACGGCACGGTCGAGGAGCGTGCGGGCGGCAGCGCCGCCAACGTGGCCGTCGCGCTGGCCCGCCTCCAGCGACCCACGTGGTTCGCCACCGCGATCGCCGACGACCGTCTCGGCGGCATCCTCGCCGCCCAGCTCGGGCGCGACGGCGTGCGCCTCGCCTCCGACCCCGAGACCATCGAGCGCTCCTCCTCGGCCGTCGCCACGATCGACGAGCGCGGCGCCGCGTCGTACGAGTTCGACCTCGAGTGGCGTCTCGGCCCCGTCGCGGTCGGCGAGGGCGAGCCGGGCTGGCTGCACGTCTGCTCCATCGCCGCGGTGCTGCCGCCGGGCAGCGACGACGTGCTCGCCCTCGCTCGAGCCGAGCGGCCGAGGGCGCTCGTCAGCTACGACGTCAACGCCCGCCCCGCCATCACGGGCACGGGGCCCGACGTGGTGGCGCGGGTCGAGGAGGTCGTGCGCGAGACCGACGTGCTCAAGGCCTCCGACGAGGACCTCGCCCAGCTCTGGCCCGACCTCGACCCCGAGGCCGCGGTGGCGCACCTGCTCGCGCTCGGCCCGGCGGCGGTGGTCGTCACCCGCGGCGGCGAGGGTGCGTCGTGGCACAGCGCCCAGGGTGTGATCGCGGTGCCGGCCGTGGCCGACGTCGTCGTGGTCGACACCATCGGGGCCGGCGACACCGTCTCGGCCGGTCTGGTCTCGGCGCTCTGGGGGCAGGGGGTCGTCGGCGCGGCGGCCCGCGACCGGCTGGCGGCGCTCCCGCTCGACGAGGCGCGGGCGGCGCTCGCGTACGCCGTGCGCGCCGCAGCGGTGACCGTGTCGCGGCCGGGGGCCGACCCGCCGTACCTCGCCGAGGTCGGGGCCGCCACCGGGCCGTAGGATCCCCCGGTGCGCCTGCGGATCGACCTCGGATACGACGGAACCGACTTCCGCGGCTGGGCGACCCAGCCGGGCCTGCGCACCGTGCAGGAGGAGTTCGAGGGCGCGCTCGCCACGGTGCTGCGCGCCGACGGCCGCCTGCCCGTCGTGGTGGCCGGTCGCACCGATGCCGGCGTCCATGCCCGCTCGCAGGTGCTGCACGTCGACGTCGACGAGTCCGCGGTCGCCGCCTCGGCCGGCCGCTCCGGGCACGACCCGGTCGCCAACCTCACCCGCCGCCTCAACGGGATCCTGCCGCCCGACGTCCGGGTGCACCGCACGCGCGTCGCGCCCGAGGGCTTCGACGCCCGGTTCTCGGCGGTCTGGCGCCGCTACGCCTACCGGATCGCCGACCGCCCCGAGCTCGTCGACCCGCTCACGCGACGCACCGTGCTGGCCTGGGCGCACCCCGTCGACGAGGGCCTGATGAACGAGGCGGCGGCGACGCTGCTCGGGCGCCAGGACTTCGCCACCTTCTGCAAGCGGCGGGAGGGGGCGACCACGATCCGCACGCTGCTCGACCTGCACTGGGCGCGCCGTCCCGACACCGGGGTGCTCGAGGGCACGATCCGGGCGGACGCGTTCTGCCACAACATGGTGCGCGCCCTCGTCGGCTGCCTGATCGCGATCGGCGACGGCCGTCGCCCGGTCTCGTGGGCGCACGAGGTGATGGTCGCGGGCGTGAAGCACCCCGCGGTGCAGGTGCTGCACGGGCGCGGCCTGGTGCTCGAGGAGGTCGCCTACCCCGACGACGCCGAGCTGGCGGCCCGGGCCGAGGCGACGAGGAAGGTGCGGACGCTTGACTGACCACGTGGAGAACCCCGACCGCCCCGACGCCGCGGACGACCAGGAGCACTACTTCACCGCCGACCCCTCCGTGCCGTTCACGCGCCAGCCGGTGACGGTCGACGTGTGGGGCGCCGAGCTCGACCTCGCCACCGGCTCGGGCGTCTTCGCCCGCGGCCGCCTCGACGTGGGCACGGCGATCCTCTTCCGCGAGACCGACCCGCCGCGGGGCGCGGGCCGGGTGCTCGACCTGGGCTGCGGGTACGGCGTCATCGGCCTCGCCGTGGCGGCCTGCGACCCGTGCGTCGAGGTCACCGGGGTCGACGTCAACGAGCGGGCCCTGCTCCTCGCGAACGAGAACGCCGCGGCGCTCGGTCTCGCCGACCGCTACACCGCGGTGCTCCCCGATGCGGTGGCCGACGACGCGACGTACGACGAGATCTGGTCGAACCCGCCGATCCGGATCGGCAAGGCGGCCCTCCACGAGCTGCTGCTGCGCTGGCTGCCGCGCCTCGCGCCGGGCGGCCGGGCCGTGCTCGTCGTCGGCAAGAACCTCGGCGCCGACTCGCTGCAGCGCTGGCTCGGCGAGCAGGGCTGGCCCACCGAGCGCACCGCCAGCGCCAAGGGGTTCCGCGTGCTGGAGGTGCGCCGGGGCTGAGCGGGCCGGCGCGTCGCACGGGGTCGGGGGCCCTCAGTCGAGCGCCGCGAACGCCTCGCGGGTCGCGTCGGCGACGAGCGCGTCGAGGGTCGGGTCGTCCTGCTCGTCCTGGCTGGTGAGCACGGCGATCGCCACGGGGGAGCGGTCGGAGCCGGCGGGCGGCCACGCGATCGCGATGTCGTTGCGGGTGCCGTAGGACGCGGAGCCCGTCTTGTCGCCGATCGTCCAGCCCTCGGGGGCGCCCGCCCGCACGAGCGCGTCGCCGGTGGTGTTGCGCTCCAGCAGGTCGACCAGCTCGGCGCGCCGCTCCTCGGGCAGGAGGCAGCCGGTCGTGTACGACGCCAGCGACGCTGCCAGCGCGGCCGGGGTGCTGGTGTCGCGCTCGTCGCCCGGCACGGCCGTGTTGAGGTCGGGCTCCTCCCGCACGGGCAGCGTGGTGGTGTCGTCGACGAGCGCGAGCTCCTCGGCCAGCCCGGCCGGGCCCCCGACCTCGTCGAAGAGCAGGTTGGCCGCGGTGTTGTCGCTGTAGCGCACCGACGCGTCGAGCAGGGCGCGCACGGTCATGCCGTCGGCGACGTGCTGCTCGGTGATCGGCGCGTACTCCAGCAGGTCGGCCTCGGTGTAGGTGACGACGCGGTCGAGGTCGGCGTCGCTCGCGTCGCGGAGCACCGCGCCGGCCTGCAGCGCCTTGATCGTGGAGGCGAAGGCGAACCGCTCGTCGCCGCGGTGGGCGACGGTCTCGCCCGTCGCGAGCTCGACCGCGACGACGCCGAGGCGGGCGTCGTACGCGGTCTCGAGCGCGGTGAACGCCGCCGTGGTGGCGTCGGCGGTGACGTCGGTCGGGGCGGGGAAGGTCTCGGTGCAGGCGGCGTCGGTGCTGCTCGTCGGTGCGCTCGACGGCCCGCTCGAGGGGCCGCTCGAGGGGGGAGCCTCGACGGCGTCCGAGTCTCCGGAGCACCCGACGAGGGTGACGAGGGCCAGGGCGGTGCCGCCGGTGAGGGCGGTGAGGGATCGGCTCATGGCCCCGACCCTCGCCGACGGTCGTCATGCCGTCCAAGACTGGGCGGCGAGGTTCCATGCGTCGAGGGCATGAGTGGCAGTCTGGCGTCATGGACCTCGTGCAGGCGTGCCGCGCCTTCGTGCTCGTCGGCGAGCGCGGCTCCTTCACCCACGGCGCCGAGGCGGCCGGGGTGCCGCAGCCGGTCGCCAGCCGTCGTGTCGCGGCTCTCGAGCGCCACCTCGGGGTCGAGCTCTTCGACCGCACCGCACGCCGGGCCCGGCTCACCGACGCCGGCACCACGCTGCTGCCCTCGGCCCGACGCCTCGTGCGGGCCGCGGAGGACCTCGTCGCGGACGCCGGCGCCGAGCGCGAGCGGCCGTTGGTGCTCGCGGTGCCCGCGGGCGACGTACGTCGGGAGGCGGCGCTGCTGGTGGCGGCGCGGTCGGCGGGGGTGCCGCTGGAGGTGCGCCCGGCGTCGCCGGCCGAGCGGGCCGCGCTCACCGACGAGCGGACGGTGCGCGCCGCCCTCGTCGCCGTGCCCGCCGCGGAGGCCGCCTGGCGGGCGCCGCTCGGGCTGGCGGCGGCGACCGTGGGCCGGGGCGCGGCGCTGCACCTGGGGTCGCTGAGGGTCGCGCGGGCGAGCCGGGGCCGGCCGGCGACGCGGGTGTGGCTGCTGCCCGAGGACGACGTGCCCGGGGTGCGCGACCCGCTGCTGCGGCTGCGCGACGCGGTCGGGCTGCGGCCGGGCCAGGTGGTGACGGCGGCCTCGCCGTCGGCGGCGGTGGCCGCGGTGCTCGACGGCGACCTGCTGCTCTGCACGCCCGCGGAGGCGCGCGACCTCGAGCTGCACTGGCGCCCGCTCGGCGAGCTCGACCTCGTGCGCGGCCACGACCTGGTGGGCGGCAACGTGGCCGAGGTACGACGCCTCCGGCAGCGCCTGCGCGACCCGCTGGCGGCCTACCTCGGGGCGGAGCCGGCATGAGCGAGGACCGACGCCTGCGGGCGCTGCGCGAGCAGCTCGACGAGGCCGGGCTGCGCGGGTCGTTCCTCGTGCGCGACCTCGCGACCGGCGAGCAGGTCGGTATCGAGCCGGGCACGCCGTACGCCGTGGCCTCGATCGCGAAGGTGCCGCTCGCGATGGCGGTGCTCGACCGGGTGCGGCGCGGCGAGCTCGACCCGGCGGAGCGGCTCGAGGTCGGGCCGGGGGTGCCCGAGCTGCAGGAGCGGCCCGGCCCACCGGGGCTGGGGCGGTTCCGCCACCCGGCGCTCGTCGCGGTCGACGACCTCCTCTACCTCGCCGTCGCGCTCAGCGACTCGACCGCCGCCGACGCCCTGTTCCGGCTCGTGCCGCCGGCGGACGTCGCGTCGTACCTGCGGGAGACCGGGCTCGACGGCATCACGGTGCGCCACCCGGTGGCGGAGCTGACCGGCACGCCGGCGGAGCGGTTGAACACCGACGAGGCCCACCTGGCGCTGCGCCTCGCGATCGAGGAGGGCACGGCGGGCGGCGGCCACGCGATCGCCCAGCTCGACACCTCACGGGCCAGCACGGCGACCGCCACGGCGCTCGTCGACCTGCTGGCCGCGCTCTGGACCCCGTCGCGCGTCGACCCGGACGTCGCCGAGCGGGTGCGGGCCCTGATGGGGCTCAACGTGCTCCGGCAGCGGCTGGCTCCGGACTTCGCCAGCGACGCCGCCCGATGGTCGTCGAAGACCGGAACGCTGCTCCACCAGCGCCACGAGTGCGGGGTGGTCGAGCACGCGGACGGCGGGGTGTACGCCGTGGCCGCGCTCACCGAGTCGCGGGTGGCCGCCTCGGTCCAGCCCCACGCCGAGGCCACGATGGGCGCGGTCGCCCGTGCACTGCACGACCTGCTGCGGGCGGGCTGAGGCGGTCCGAGCCGCCTCGGTCGTCGGCCGCCACGACGAGGCCGCCGGGGGGTTTGGCGGCGACCGACCCGAGGGAGGGTGGGGCGATGACCTCGCCGCACGCTCCGCAGACCTCGTCCCCTCGTCGCGGCTTCGGTCGCGGGCTGGTGCTCTTCTCCTTCGTGGCCCTGGTGGCGGTCGGGCTGGGGGTGGCCCTCGGCTTCCTGCTCTTCGGTGGCGACGACGCTGGCGACCCCGGCTCGGCCGACGAGCGGGCCGCCGCGAACGCGCGGGACGCGTGCGTGCTCGTGGAGCGGGTGGACACCGACGACCCGCTGGGCGAGGACAGCGAGGAGTCCGTCGTCGAGACCTCGGCCTACGGCGAGCTCATCGCGATCTACGGCCACGCGCAGGCGGCCGGGGCCGACGACAGTGCCTACGACGACCTCGCCGAGCAGGGCGAGCTCATCTTCACGGGGTTCCAGCGCGCCGACGCAGCGACGATCGAGGACGCCGTCGACGAGCTCACCGACCTCTGCGCGGAGGTCGACCGATGACCTCGCCGCACCTCCCGCATCCTCCGCACCCCTCGACCCCGGCGCGCCGCGGGATCGGCCGGTGGATCGCGCTCGTCGCCGTCGTGGCCCTCGTGTCCGCCGGGCTCGGCGTGCTCGTCGGCTACCTGGCCTTCGCGCCCACCGACGAGGGTGACGGAGGCGGTGCCCGGGCGAACGCCGAGACGGCGTGCGCGATCGCCGCGCGGATGGATCCGGACGACCCGCTGGGCTTCGACAGCGAGGAGTCGGTCCTCGAGAGCCCCGAGTACGGCGAGATGACCGCCGTCTACGGGCTCGCCCAGGCGGCTGGGGCCGAGGACGAGGCCTACGCCGACCTCGGGGAGTCCGGCGAGCTCATCGTGCAGTCCTACCGGCAGTTCGACGAGGACGGCATCCGCGACGCCTTCGCCGAGCTCGAGCGGGCCTGCGCCGACCTCGGCTGACGGGCGCCCGTCGGTCCACCCGCCGGCCTACCCGCCGGCCCGGACCTCGGCGAGGTGCACCTCGACGCCCTCCGCGCGGAACGCGTCGAGCACGTCCGGGGGTGCGTCGACGCCGGTGACGAGGTGGGTGAGGTCGCCCGCGTCGCCGAACCGGAACGCCGAGCTGCGGGCCAGCTTCTCCGGTGACGTCACCAGTACTCGCCGGGTCGCGCTCGCGAGCACGGCCCGCTTGAGCGCCGCGTCGTCGTACGTCGTGGAGGTGAGCCCCTGGGTGACCGACGCGGAGCACGCGCCGAGCACGGCGACGTCGGCGCGGAAGTCGCGGACGGCCTCGACGGCCGAGGCGCCCCCGAAGGCGTAGGTGTCGGTCTCCACGACCCCGCCCGGTACGACGACGGTGGCGCCGGGTCGCGCGGCGAGGGCCGCGGCGGCGTGGAGCGAGAGGGCCAGGGCGGTGACGGGGCGGCCCGCCAGGACGCGGGCCACAGCGAGGCACGTGGTGCCGTTGTCGACCACCACGGCGTCGTCGTCGGCGACCAGCGTCGAGGCGACCGCCGCGAGCGCGGCCTTGAGGTCATGATCGGCCTCGGAGCGGGCCGCGAACGGCATCGGCACGCCGCGCTGCTGCGCCCGCCGGGCCCCGCCGTGGGTGCGGGTGACGGCGCCGATGGCGGCGAGCTCGGTGAGGTCGCGACGGATCGTGACCGCCGAGGCGCCCGTCAGGCGGCTCAGGGAGGCGATGGTGACGGTCTCGCCGCCGGCCACGGCCTGGATGATCGTCTTGTGGCGATTCGATCGTTGCACGTGATCATTCAACCGCCTACGGTCGCGCGGTGCCCGCCACCCGCGCCCGTCTCGGCGTCTCGCTCATGTTCTTCACCAACGGTGTGCTCTACAGCGCGCTCCTGCCGCGCTACCCCGAGATCAAGGACGCCCTCGACCTCTCCAACACCGCGTTCGGCCTGACGGTCGTCGCGTTCCCGGCCGGCGCGATCCTGGCCGCCGGGGCCGGCGGTCCCCTGATCCGGCGCTTCGGCGCGCCGCTGCTCACGGCGGTCGGCTCGGTGCTCCTGGCGATCGCGATGGGCGTGGCCGGGGTCAGCGGCACGGTCGCGCTGCTGTTCGTCGCGCTCATGCTGGGCGGGGTGCTCGACGCGGTCGTCGACGCCGCGCAGAACGTGCACGGCATCGCGGTCGAGCGGCTGCGCGGGCGCTCGATCATCAACTCGCTCCACGCGATCTGGAGCCTGGGGGCGGCCTCCGGCGGGGTGATCGGCGCGGCGGCGGCCGCGACCGACGTACCGATCGGCGTGCAGATGACCGTCAACGGCCTCGTGTGGAGCGCGGTCGCGGTGCTCGCGGCGTGGCTGGCGGTCCTGCCGCGGGGAGCGTCGTCGGAGCAGGTGGCGGGGCAGGTCGCGGGGCAGGTCGCGGGGCAGGTCGCCGACGAGTCGGCGGCGGGGTCCGTGGCGGCGCCCGCACCCCGGGTACGGCGCGTCGCCCACCGGCTGCTGCTGCCCCTGGTGCTGCTCGCGATCTGCGGCACGCTGATGGAGGACGTCGCGAACAACTGGGTGGTGCTGTTCCTCGGTCGCGAGACGTCGGCGCCGGCGGTGTTCGCGGGCCTCGGGCTGACGGTGGTGCTGGTCAGCCAGTTCGTCGGGCGGCTGCTCGGCGACCCGATGACGGACCGCTGGGGCCGGGGGGCGGTGGCCCGCAACGGCGGGCTGCTCGCCGCGCTCGGGATGGTGCTCGTGGTGGTCGGGCTGCCCCACCCGTTCGCGTTCCTCGGGTTCGCGCTGATGGGGTTCGGCAGCGCGACCCTCGTGCCGGCGGCGTTCGCTGCGGCCGACCGGGTGCCGGGCCTGCCGGTCGGCACGGGAGTGGCGCTGCTGGGCTGGCTGATGCGTCTCGGGTTCCTCGCGACGTCACCCGTGATCGGGCTGCTGTCGGACTCCACGAGCCTGCAGGTGGCGATGGTCGTGCCGCTGGGGGCGGGGGTCGTCGCGGCCGTGCTCGCGGAGCGGACGCGGCGGGGGGACCGGGTGGGCGTCTAGGCCCGAGCGCTGTCGATGCGGCTGGCTTAGCCTCCCTTCATGCCACACGTCCTCCTCGACCAGGTCATCGACACCGACTACGGCCAGTTCGACCTCATCTGGGGTGAGGGCGAGGGCTTCGCGGGCGACTGGGATCCCTTCTTTGCCGGCCAGGTGAACGGGCTGGTCGGCGGCGCGGCCGACGACGGGGTCTACATCAGTCTCGCGCGCCGCTCCGGCGGGTCGCAGGTGCGCGCTGTCCTGCTCGACGGGGAGCCAGCCGGCGACCCGATCTGGGAGGACGTCGTGGAGATCTCGACCACCGTGCCGGAGAACGTCCCTGTGCGGTGGCAGACCTGGGCCGTCGAGGAGTCCGGGCGGCTGGACCTGCCGCCCGCGACGTACCGCCTCCGGGTCAGCGCACGAGGCCGCGATGCGGGGAATGAGGGCGAGTTCGCCGAGGGCGTCGTCGACTTCTACCTGCTGGAGCTCTGGCCGTCACCGTCCGCGCCGGACGCGATCATCCGCACCGCCAGTGAGAATGCCGCCCGGTGGCATCGTGAGGTCGGCGGTCGCCGCTGACCCGTGAGGCGACGCAGGCCTAGCCCCCACCGCCGGCCAGCGAGAGCAGCAACGCCGTCGTCCCCAGCACCGCCGCCCCCCAGCCGAGGGTGTGGTGGACCGTGCGGGTGCCCGGCGTCGCCAGCAGCCAGAGCCCGCTCACGGCGGCGAAGGTCGCGACCGGGACGAGGTACGTCATCGTCGTCAGTCCGGCGACCAGGAGTGCGAACGCGCAGGCCGTGACGGCGGTGGCGAGCGCGAGCGCGATGTCGGAGGGGCGCGGGCGGTCGTGGTGGACGGTGCCCGGGTTGTCGTCCGTGGATGTCGTCCTGGCATGGAGTCGGGCTTGGCTGAGGTCCGTGACGGCGGCCGTGCCGGTGAAGACGATCATGAAGAGCAGGTAGGGCAGCGCGCCGACGAGGATCGCCGCCGGCTCCAGCGGCGACGTGACGCCGAACAGTCGGTGCAGCACCGTGATCGGGAAGAAGAAGACGACGACCGACATGACGGCCGCCCAGACGACCGCGAGCACCCGGCCCGACGCAGCCGCCGCGGCACTGCGTCCGATGGAGGTGGCGCATGCGGTGCCGGCGGCGGCCGACGCGAGGCTCAGGCCGCCGAGCACCGGCGACAGGGCGAAGAACGTCGCGGCGAGCTCCAGCAGTCCAGCCGTTCCGCCGATCCCGAGCGGCTCTGGTTCCATCCCGCCCAGCAGCAGCATCTCGACCAGCACGTAGACCGTCGGCGCGAGGACCATGGCGGTCAGGTGGCAGGTCCAGAAGCGGCGGCGGGAGTCGACGTACGAATCGGGGCTGGCGTGGGTGGCGACCATGGGGTCGAGCCTGCGCGGAGGGCGGCCCTCGGGGCGTGAGCCCCGGTGCTCATGAGCGGTGGTCCGGGCGGGTCAGGAGCACCAGACTGGTCGACATGACGACCCGCTGGACGCTCACGATCGATTGCACGTCGCCGGCCGTCGTGGCCGCTTTCTGGAAGGAGGCGCTCGGGTACGTCGATGCCCTGCCGCCCGCGGGCTTCGCGAGCTGGGAGGCGTGGTTCGTCGCGAGCGGCGTTCCCGAGGACGAGTGGGACGACGGCGCCGCACTCGTCGACCCACTCGGCGTCGCGCCGCCGCTCTCGTTGCCTCGCGTGCGGGAGGAGAAGAGCGTGAAGAACCGGCTCCATCTCGATCTGCAGGTGTCGGGTGGCCGGGCGCAGCCGGCGGGGTCTCGGCGTGAGGCCATCCGCGCGACGGTCGCGCGACTGGTACGGGCCGGCGGCGCGGTCGTCGCCGAGCACCACGTGGACGACGCACTCGACCACGTGGTCATGTCCGATCCCGAGGGCAACGAGTTCTGCGTGGTCTGAGGCTCCCGCAGGTTCTCCACAGATCGCTGGACGAGGCTGGCCATCGAATGCTTGTTCGAATAGAATCAGGGTATGTCGCCGCCCGCCACCGAGAGCCCCCGGGTCGCTCCCGTGCTGCCCGCGGTCACGCCCGGCGACCTGCTGGCGCGGGTGCGCGACGCGCGCTCGCTCGCCGACGCGGCGGAGGTCGAGATCCTCTGGACGGCGATCGAGTGGGCCTACGCCCACCCCGACCCGCACGCCCCCGCTGCGCCGTGCCTGGTCGGGGAGCACGCGTACGCCGCGCCGCCCGACGACCGGTCGCTGTCCGTCGACGAGCTGGTGGCGGCCGGTGGTTGGTACGGCGTGCCCGCCCTCGCGTGGGACGCAGCGGCCTCGTTCGCGGCCGCCAACGGGATGGCCACGGTGGCCGGGCGGCTGCTGATCCGGGATGCCCTGATCCTGAGCCACCGTCTGCCGCGGGTCTGGGAGCGCGTCACCGCCGGGCAGGTGCCCGCCTGGCGTGCGCGTCGGGTCGCCGCCACGGTGGCCGGGCAGCCCGACGACGTCGCCGCGTACGTCGACGAGCACGTCGCGGCCGTGGCCGAGAAGGTCGGCGTCGCCACGCTCGACAAGCTGCTCGACGAGGCGATGCTCCGGCTCCACGCCGAGGACCGCGAGCTCGAGCAGCTCGAGGCCCTCGACGCGCGCTGGGTGCGGCTCGACGAGGCGGGGATGGGCCACACCGGCATCGCCGAGCTCGAGGCGCGCGGCGACTGGAAGGATCTCGCCGACTTCGACGAGACCCTCACCGCCGTCGCCGAGCGGCTGGGGGAGGAGGGTGCACCCCACGCCGGCACCTCCCTCGACGTCCGCCGGTCCATCGCGATGGGCGTGCTGGCCGACCCCGCCCAGGCCCTCGCCCTGCTGGCGGGGACGACGGACGCCGTACGACGACCGCGCAAGCGCGCCGTGCTGCACCTGCACCTCTCCGAACGGGCCCTGGCCGGGTGCGACCCGGTGGCTCGCAACGCCTCGGCGGGCTCCGGGTCGGGTGTGCCCGTGCTGGCCGAGCAGGTCCGGGAGTGGTGCGGACGCACCGACACCCACCTGACCGTGCTGCCGGTCGTCGACCCGACGGACCGAGTGGCGGTCGACGCCTACGAGATCCCCGAGCGGGTCCGGCGCCAGGTGCTGGCCCACCACACGACCTGCGTCTTCCCGTACTGCGAGCGTCGCGCCGACACCGGCGACCTCGACCACATCGAACCCTGGCTCGACCCGGGTTCGGGCGGTCCGCCCGGCCAGACCTCCACCGAGCACCTCGCGCCGCTGTGCCGACACCACCACCGGCTCAAGACCCATGCCGGGTGGTCCTACCGTCGCATCGAGGCGGCCACCTACGCCTGGACCGATCCCCACGACCAGCGGTTCGTCGTGTCGCCCGACGGCACGACGGACGTGACGCCGTTCGTCAGTTGATGATCTCGGCCCGCGGATCGGCGCGCAGCACGGCGAGCCGGTCGCGCCAGGCCTGCAGCGCCTCGGGGGTCAGGCGCGTCCAGTCCGTCACCTCGGCGACGACCCGGAGGGGCTCCGTGCTGCGGTAGGAGCGCGTGGGGTTGCCGGGGAACTTCTTGTCGGTGACGTTCGGATCGTTCTCGAAGGGGCCGGTCGGCTCGACGGCGTACACCCGGGGCGTGCCGACGCCGGCCGCGAGCTCCGCCGCGAGCTCCGCCGCCAGGCCCGCGCCGTCGCGCAGCGCGGTGAAGTAGACGTGGTTCATGACGACCTCGGGCCGGTAGTTCGACCGGAACCCGGCGGTGAGGAGGTCGCCCGCCCGCAGGTCGGCCGTCGTGCCGTGGAAGAACGGTCCCGCGTCCAGCGCCTCGGTCATCGTCACAGCGTAGGGAACCGGCCGGGGGAGTGTGCGGAACCGCCGGGCTGGGCACGCTGGCCTCCGTGCGCGCTCCCGTCGAACGTCCCGTCGCCAGCTGGTTCTGGGCCCTCGCCCCGCTGTACACCCTCGGGATCGGCACCCCGATGGTGATGGTCCACGCGGCCGTCAAGAAGCGCAGCCTGCTGCAGGCCCTGGCCGCCACCGCGTACGTTGCCGTCCTGGTGACGATGGTCGTGGTGGACCGGGACGCCGGTGGGCTCCAGGCGACTCTCTTCAGCTCGGGGATCGCGATCCAGTTCATCGTCGGCGCCGCCCACGCTCTCGCGATCCGCCACTGGGTCTTCTCCGGCAACCCGGCCCCCGACCCCCGCGGCGTCGAGCTCCGCCACCGCCAGGCGCTCGCCATCGCCGCCCACCAGGACCACTCCGCGGCCCGCGCCGAGGCGCACCGCATCGTCGCGACCGACCCGCAGCTGGCGCGCGGGCTCGTCATCGGACGCCCCGACCTGCCCTACCGCGAGTTCCCCGACGGCGGCGTCGTGGACGTCAACCAGGCGACGGTCGGGATGCTCTGCCACTTCGCCGGGCTGCCCGACGAGGTCAGCCGCCGGATCGTCGAGGTGCGCACGCAGGTCGGTGAGTTCGCGTCGTACGACGACCTGCTCGTCACCGCCGACCTCGACCCCTACGTCACCGACCGCGTGCGCGACTGGCTGGTGTTCATCCCACGCGCAGCGGGGGCTCCGTCTTCTCGCGGATCTCGGCCTCGGTGACGTCCGGCGCCAGCTCGACGAGCACGAGCCCGTCGGGGGTGACGTCGATGACGCCCAGGTCGGTGATGATCCGCTGCACGACGCCGCGGCCCGTGTAGGGCAGCGAGCACTCGTCGACGATCTTGTAGGACCCGTCGCGCGCCACGTGCTCCATCAGCACGACCACCTTCGCGGCCCCGTGCACGAGGTCCATGGCGCCGCCCATGCCCTTCACCATCTTGCCGGGGATCATCCAGTTGGCGATGTCACCGCCGGCCGAGACCTGCATGGCCCCGAGGATGGCCGCGTCGACCTTGCCGCCGCGGATCATGCCGAAGCTGGTCGCCGAGTCGAAGTACGACGCCCCGCGCCGCACGGTCACGGTCTCCTTGCCGGCGTTGATGAGGTCCGGGTCCTCCTCGCCGTCGACCGGGTAGGCGCCGACGCCGAGCACCCCGTTCTCCGACTGCAGCACCAGCTCGACGTCGTCCGGCACGAAGCTCGGCACGCGCGTCGGCAGGCCGATGCCCAGGTTCACGTAGGAGCCGTCGCTGAGCTCCCGGGCGGCGCGGGCGGCCATCTCGTCGTGGGTCCAGCTCATGTCAGGCCTCCTGGTCGCTGGTCGCGGTGGTGGTCGGGGCGGCGGGCCGCACGGTGCGCTTCTCGATGCGCTTGGTCGCGGCCTGCTCGGGGGTGAGCGGCACGACGCGGTGCACGAAGACGCCGGGCGTGTGGATCTCGTCGGGGTCCAGCTCGCCGGGCTCGACGAGCTCCTCGACCTCCGCGATGGTGATGCGTCCGCACATCGCAGCGAGGGGGTTGAAGTTGCGGGCCGAGCGCTGGAAGACGAGGTTGCCGTGGCGGTCGCCCTTGCGGGCGCGCACGAGGCCGAAGTCGGCGACGATCGCCTCCTCGAGCACGAACTCGCGCTCGCCGTCGCGCGTCTCGAACACCTGCGTCTGCTTGGCGGGGGAGGCCTTCACGACGTTGCCGTCGGCGTCGTAGCGCCAGGGCAGCCCGCCGTCCGCGACCTGCGTGCCGACCCCGGTGGCGGTGAAGAACGCGGGGATGCCCGAGCCGCCGGCCCGCATCCGCTCCGCGAGCGTGCCCTGCGGCGTCAGCTCGACCTCGAGCTCGCCGGAGAGGTACTGCCGCGCGAACTCCTTGTTCTCACCGACGTACGACGCGACCATCCGCCGCAGGCGGTGCGCGCCGAGCAGCAGGCCGAGGCCCGCGTCGTCGACGCCGGCGTTGTTGCTGAACGCCTCCAGGTCGTCGACGCCCGTCGCGAGCAGCGCCTCGATGAGCACGGTCGGGATGCCGCACAGCCCGAAACCACCGACCGCGATGCTCGACCCCGACCCGATGTCGGCGACCGCGTCCGCGGCCGAAAGGACCACCTTGTCCATGTCTCTCCCTCGTTCGACGACGTCCGCGACCGATTCGACGCCCGCCTCCCCGAGGGGTCAAGGAGCCCGCGGAGAGTGCTCACCCGGCGATCGGTGAGCGGTCAGGGCGTCCGCTGGGTGAACGTCTACGATGACGGGCGTGAGCGAGCAGAGCGGCATGGTGGGGCGTACGGCGACCGTCCTGCGCGCGCTCTCCCAGCACGACCTCGGCGTGCGCACCGCCGACCTGGCCCGCTCCGTCGACCTGCCCCGGCCCACGGTCCACCGCCTGCTGGCGGCTCTCCACGACGAGGGCTTCGTCGACCGCGACACCGAGTCCGGCCGCTGGTTCCTCGGCCCCGAGCTGTTCGTGCTCGGCACGGCGGCGGCCCGCCGGTACGACGTGACCGAGCTGGCCCACCCCCACCTGCGACGGCTCGCCGAGGCCACGGGCGAGAGCGCGTTCTTCTCGGCCCGCCGCGGTGAGGAGACCGTCTGCCTGCTGCGCGAGGACGGCGCCTTCCCGATCCGCTCCTTCGTGCTCGCCGAGGGCGTCCGCTTCCCGCTCGGCGTCGTCTCGGCCGGGCTCGTCGTGCTGGCCCACCTGCCCGACCGCGAGGTGGACGACTACCTCGCGCGCGCCGACCTCGTCCCGGCGTACGGCGCCAGCCACGCCCCGGACCGCCTGCGCGAGCGGATCGCGGCCACGCGGGCCGACGGCTACGCCACCAACCCCGGCCTCATCGTCGAGGGCAGCTGGGGCATGGCCGCCGCGGTCTTCGACACCCGCGGCCGCCCCGAGTGGGCCCTCACGATCACCGGCATCGCGACGCGCTTCGAGCCGGCCCGGCGCGCCGAGCTCGGGCCGCTCCTGCTGCGCGAGGCCCACGCGCTGGGGGCCAGGCTGGGGGGAGCGCCCGTCAGCGCAGGGCCCGTCAGCGCAGGGCCCGTCAGCGCAGGGCCCGTCAGCGCAGGGCCCGGGCGAGCCGCTCCGCCGCCGACGTGACGGCCCGGCCGAGCTCGACCTCGGCTGCGAGGTCGAACACCGAGACGCCGACGCTCATCGCCGCCCCGTCGCGCAGCGCGGGCACCGGCGCGGAGACCCCGTGCACCGACGGCACGACCTCGGAGAAGCTCACCGCGTAGCCCTGCGCGCGGGCACGGGTCACCTCCGGTCGCTCCCCGTCCTGCTCCGGCAGGGCGGCGAGGATCGCCATCCCGGCCGAGCCGCGGTCGATCGAGTCCAGCTGGCCCGCCCGGAAGGCCACGTGCACGTCGGCCCGGCGCGGCTCGACGACCAGCAGGGCGCGCACGTGCTCCGCCCCCTCCTGCACGACCAGGTGCGCGGTGGCCGCGACCTCGTCGGCCAGCTCCTCGAGCAGGGGCAGCGCGAGCGCCCGCAGGTCGCGCTCCACGGGCTCGGCGAGCGGCACGAGCCCGGCGCCGAGGTGGTAGCGGCGGTCCTTGTCGCGCCGGACGAGCCGGTGGGCCTCGAGGGTGCGCACGAAGCGGTGGGCCACGGTGCGGTGCACCCCGATGCCGTCCGCGACCTCGGTGATGGTCAGCCCGTCGGGGTGCGTCGCGAGCAGCTCCAGCACGCGGAGCCCGGCGTCGAGGGTCTTGCTCAGGCCCGCGGTCTCCCCGCTGCGTTCGCTCATCCGCCGATTGTCGCGGGCGGCCGACGTGGTGGGAGCGACGGGTTGACGTGCGTCACGTGACGTGGCTAACTATGCGTGCTTTATTCGCACGGAGCGTGCGAATAACGCACACACGGTCATCACGAATGAGAAGGAGCAGCGATGCAGGAGGTCCCCGACCTCGCGGCGTTCCAGGCCCTGCGGCTCTACGCCCGGCAGTCGCGTCTCATCGACACCGGCGACGCCCGGGGGTGGGCCGCGACGTTCACGCCGGACGGCGTCTTCGCCTCGCCGTCCTACCCGGCCCCCGCGGTCGGCACCGACGAGCTCGTCGCCTTCGCGCAGCGGTACGCCGCCCAGGGCGAGGCCACCGCGACGGTCTCGCGCCACGTCGTGACGAACGTCGACGTGCTTCCCGGGGCCGACGTCGACCACCTGGTCGCGCACGCCTACCTCCAGATCGTGGCCACCCCGGCCGCCGGCGAGAGCCGCCTCGTGCGGCTCACCACGCTCACCGACCAGCTCGTCCGCGCGGACGGAACGTGGCGGGTCGCCCGCCGCGACGTCGTCCGGGACGACCAGCCCGCCACCCCCGCAGCCCCCGCAGCCCCCGCAGAAGGAAGTGACGCATGACCCTCGTCGAGCCCACCGACCACCCCGGACGCGTCCAGGGCGCCCTCATGGCCGTCGACCACCCCGACCTGCGCGACAAGGTCGCCGTCGTCACCGGCGCCGGCCGCGGCATGGGCGCGCGCTTCGCCGCCGCCCTCGCCCGCCGCGGCGTCCACGTCGTCGGCGCCGACATCGACGGCACCCTCATGGACGAGGCCGCCTCCGCGCTCCGCCTCGAGAACGGCGACGTCACCGGCGCGGGCGAGGTCGTCGGCACCGTCGTCGACGTGCGCGACCGCGACGCCCAGCAGGCGGTCGCCCAGACCGCCGTCGACCGCTTCGGCCGGGTCGACCTCTGGATCAACAACGCCGGCATCTTCCCCGAGGCCCCCGTCGCCGACATCTCGCCCGCGCAGATGCAGGCCACGCTGTCGATCAACGTCGAGGGTGTCCTGTACGGCGCCCAGGCCGCGGCGTCGGTGATGGCCCCCGGCGGGTCGATCGTCAACATGGCCAGCGTGGCGGCGGTGCGCGTGCGGCGCGGGCGTGCGGCGTACTGCTCGTCGAAGGCCGCCGTCGCCCACCTCACCGAATGCCTCGCGGTCGAGCTCGGCGACCAGGGCATCCGCGTGAACGCGATCGCCCCCGGCTTCGTCGACACCGAGATGACCCGCTGGGTGCAGGACGACCCGCCGGCGCTCGCGAAGGCGCTCGACGCGATCCCGCTCCACCGCCTCGGCTCGCCCGAGGAGATCGTCGGACCGATGCTCTTCCTGCTCTCCGACTCCGCCCGCTACGTGACCGGCCACATCCTGGCCGTCGACGGCGGCTCGCGGCATGTCTGACCACCCGACCGACCGGGTCGTCCTCGTCACCGGCGCCGCCGGCGGGATGGGTGCGCAGCACGCGCGCACCCTCGCGGCCGACGGCTGGAGCGTCGTGCTCGCCGACGTCGCCGACGCCACCCCCGTGGTCGAGCAGATCCTCGCCGACGGCGGGCGTGCGAGCGCGGTCGAGCTCGACGTCACCGACCCCGCGCGGTGGGAGTCGGTCGTCGCCGGGGTGCGCACGACGTACGGCGCGCTCCACGGTCTCGTCAACAACGCCGGGGTCTCGCGGCGCCTCCGCTTCATGGACACCACGCACGACGTGTGGCGCCAGGTCATGGCGATCAACCTCGACGGCCCCTTCTTCGGCATCCAGGCGTGCGCCCCCCTGATGCGCGACTCGGGTGGCGGCTCGATCGTGAACATCTCCTCGATCGCGGGGCAGATCGGCTACTTCTCCCCGTCGTACTCGACGTCGAAGTGGGCCCTGCGCGGGCTCACGAAGAGCGCGGCGGGCGAGCTCGCGGGGTGGGGCATCCGGGTCAACTCGGTGCACCCCGGCCTCGTGGGGACGCCGCTGCTCTCCGGCTCCGACGGCTTCGTGACGAGCGCCGTCGCGAGCATCCCGTTCGGCCGCATGGGCCGGCCCGACGAGGTCACCGCCGTCGTGGCGTTCCTGCTGGGCGAGGGCTCGTCGTACATGTCGGGCGGCGAGCTCAACGTCGACGGCGCGCTCGTCTCCAACGGCACCTACCACCGCATCCTCACCGAGATGGAGGGCGACCTCTGATGGCCACCGACAACCACACCCGGGGCGAGCACGACTACGACGTCGTCGTCATCGGCGGCGGGGGCGCCGGCCTGGCCGCCGCCGTCTCGGCGGCCGAGCGGGGCGCGTCCGTGATCCTCTTCGAGTCGGAGGGGGAGCTCGGCGGCTCCACCGCGCTCTCGGCCGGCCTCTTCACCGCCGCCGGCACGAGCGTGCAGAAGGAGCTCGGGGTCGAGGACTCCGTCGACCGCTACTTCCAGCACTACATGGACCTCAACCAGTGGCTGCTCAAGCCGGGTCTCGTGCGCCGGTTCTGCGAGCTCGCGGGCCCGACCTTCGAGTGGATGCTCGAGCTCGGTCTCGAGGTGCCCGCGCAGATCTCCGGCAACGCCCACCAGCCCGGACTGAGCCGGGCCGGCGTCGAGGACGTCTGGCGCGGCCACGTGCCGAAGGACCAGGGCTACGGCCTCGTGCAGGTGCTCGACCGCGCCCGCAAGGCGCACGGCATCGACGCGGTGCTCCACACCCGGGTCGAGCGGCTGCTGGTCGTCGACGACGGCGGCGTCAGCCGGGTCGCCGGCGTCGTCGCCGACGGGGTCGAGCTCACCGCGGGCGCGGTCGTCGTCGCCACCGGCGGGCTCGCGCAGAACCCCGAGCTCGTCGAGCGCTGGTTCCCCGACGCGCTGCGGGCGGGGGAGTCGCTCTTCGTCGTAGCGGCGGAGGGCTCGCGCGGCGACCACATCGCGTACGGCGCGCAGGTCGGCGCCGGCATCGCGGGCGACGGGTGGGGCCTCATGCTCCCGACCGCCGAGTTCGTGCGCCACCACCACTGGCAGGCCGGCTTCCCGCCGCCGTCGCGCGTGCACGTCAACGGCCAGGGACTCCGGTTCATGGACGAGGACGCCAGCTACGCCGTGTCCGGCGGGCTCAT
Organism: Nocardioides alkalitolerans DSM 16699; assembly: GCF_000426525.1. Taxonomy (GTDB): domain Bacteria; phylum Actinomycetota; class Actinomycetes; order Propionibacteriales; family Nocardioidaceae; genus Nocardioides; species Nocardioides alkalitolerans. The sequence goes on along the minus strand of NZ_AUFN01000013.1, from coordinate 268,958 downwards.
CGACGCCCAGGGCGGACCCACCTGGATGGTCTTCGACGAGGCCGCGCGCGTGGCCCTGCCCGACGGCTACGCCGACTGGGACGCCGAGCGGGTCACCGCGCTCGTCGACACCGGCCAGGTGACGCGCGCCGACGACCTCGTGTCGCTGGCGGCCGCGATCGGCGTACCCGCCGACCACCTCGTCGCCACCGTCGAGCGGTGGAACGACCAGCTGCCGCACGGCAGCGACATCGACTTCCAGCGTGACCGGACGCTGGCGGCCAAGGGCGTCACCGCGCCCCTGGCGCCGATCGCCGCGGCGCCCTTCTACGCGACCTGCGTGCTGCCCGCCGAGCTGGTGTGCACCCACGCGGGCCTCGAGATCGACACCTCGGCGTCGGTGCTCGACCACGGGGCCCGGCCGATCCCGGGCCTCTTCGCCGCCGGTGAAGCGGGCGGCGGGGTCCTCGGGAACCGCTACGTCGGCGGCGGCAACGCCATCGCCAACGCGCTCACCATCGGGCGCCTGGCCGGACAGAACGCCGCCGCTGCGGCGATCCGCGCCTGACCCCGGCACACTCCTCTCCGTCCCACGTCACGCATCGGGAGCACATCCATGTCCACCACCCAGCCGTCGGCCTCCACCGTCGACGCCGAGAGCGTCCTGTCGAAGGTCAAGCGCTCGATCCTGCCGGCCGCGTTCCTGCTCTACATGTTCAACTACATGGACCGGGCCGCCATCGGCTACGCGCAGCTCGAGATGTCGACCGACCTCGGCATCAGCCTCGCGACGTACGGCACCGTCGCCGCGATCTTCTTCGTGGCCTACACGGTGCTCGAGGTGCCCAGCAACATCATCATGAAGAAGGTTGGGGCGCGGCTCTGGCTGGCGCGCATCGCCATCACCTGGGGCATCATCACGATCCTCACGGGCTTCGTGCAGAACGTCACGCAGCTCTACATCGCGCGCATCGCGCTCGGCGTCGCCGAGGCCGGGCTCTTCCCGGGCCTGCTGCTCTACATGACCTTCTGGTTCCGCACCCAGGACCGCAGCCGCGGCATCGCCGGCTTCTCGCTGGCGCAGCCGATCGCGCTCCTCGTCGGCAGCGTCTCGGCCGGCCTGATCCTCGACCACGTCGAGTGGTTCGGGCTCAACTCCTGGCAGTGGGTGTTCATCCTGCAGGGCCTGCCGCCCGTGCTGCTCGGCGTGTGGGTGCTCTTCTACCTGGCCGACCGCCCCAACAAGGCGCGCTGGCTCACGAAGGAGGAGGCCGCCTGGCTCGAGAACGAGATCAGCAGCGAGTACCAGGCCGAGGACGACGGGCACATGTCGGTCGAGCTCGACGCGATGAAGAACCCGCGCATCCTCTACCTGGCCTTCATCAACCTGCTGTACGCCGTCGGCCTCTACGGCATGACCTTCTTCCTGCCGCAGATCGTCGCCCAGCTCAACCCGGGCTACTCCTCGACGAACATCGGTCTCGTCGGCGCGATCCCGTACGTCTGCGGCGCGATCGCCATGCTGCTGGTGGCCCGCTACTCCGACGTGCTCGGCAACCGCAAGCCGATCGTCATGACGACGCTCGCCGTCGCCGTGCTCGGCCTCGTCGTCACCATGGTCTTCCGCGAGACCCCGGCCATGGGACTGATCGGCCTCTGCCTGCTCGCGATCGGCGTCTTCTCCTACCTCGGCCCGTTCTGGGCCCTGGCCAGCGAGGCGCTCACCCGTGCGCAGACCGCCGTCGGCCTCGCCGTCATCAACTCGATCGCGGCCGCCGGTGGCTTCTTCGGCCCGTTCGTGATCGGCAAGACCTCGGTCGCCGGCGACGTCATCTTCAGCATGATCTTCCCGGCCGTCTGCATGAGCCTCGCCATCGTGCTGCTCATCTTCGTGAAGCCGGCGAAGCAGTCGCCCGCCGCGGTGACCGACACGCTCTGAGCCGGTCACGCTCGGCCCGCCGCGGCGCCGTCCCCACCTCGGGGGCGGCGCCGTCGTCGTACCCCGGCTCGCGTCGATGTGACGTGCGTCATAGTCTCGGCCGTGGAGTCACGCACCCACCCCACGCGTCGAAAGGACACCCGTATGACCCTCCAGGACACCCTCACCCAGGACGAACGCCTCGCCGAGCTCGACCTCGACACCCTCCGTCGGCTCGTCGGCCTCGTGGAGCACGACCCCGACACCGACCCTTTCCCCGTCACCGGCTGGGACGCCGTCGTCTGGGCCGTCGGCAACGCCACCCAGAGCGCCCACTTCTTCCGCTCCGCCTACGGCATGGAGCTCGAGGCCTACTCCGGTCCGGAGACCGGCAACCGCGACCACGTGGCGTTCGTGCTGCGCAGCGGCGCGGTGCGCTTCGTGATCACCGGCGCCGTGCACGCCGAGAGCCCCGTCGCCGCCCACCACGCGCGGCACGGCGACGGCATCGTCGACATCGCCCTCGAGGTGCCCGACGTCGACAGGTGCGTCGCCCACGCCCGCACCCAGGGCGCGACCGTGCTCGACGAGCCGCACGACGTCTCCGACGAGCACGGCACCGTCCGGGTCTCGGCCATCGCGACGTACGGCGAGACCCGCCACACCCTGGTCGACCGCTCCCGCTACTCCGGGCCCTACCTGCCGGGGTACGTCGCGCGGACGTCGTCGTACGAGCGGCGCCCCGGCGCGCCGCGGCGCGTCTTCGAGGCCCTCGACCACGTGGTCGGCAACGTCGAGCTGGGGCGCATGGACGAGTGGGTCGACTTCTACCGCCGCGTCATGGGCTTCACGAACATGGCCGAGTTCATCGGCGACGACATCGCCACCGACTACTCCGCGCTGATGAGCAAGGTCGTCGCCAACGGCAACCACCGGGTCAAGTTCCCGCTCAACGAGCCGGCGGCGGGCAGGAAGCGGTCGCAGATCGACGAGTACCTCGACTTCTACGGCGGCCCCGGCGCGCAGCACCTCGCGCTCGCCACGAGCGACATCCTCGCCTCGGTCGACGCGCTGCGTGCGGAGGGCATCGAGTTCCTCATGACCCCCGACTCCTACTACGAGGACCCCGAGCTGCGGGAGCGGATCGGGGAGGTGCGGGTGCCGATCGAGGAGCTGCAGTCGCGCGGCATCCTCGTCGACCGCGACGAGGACGGCTACCTGCTGCAGATCTTCACGAAGCCCGTCGGCGACCGGCCGACCGTGTTCTTCGAGCTGATCGAGCGCCACGGCTCGCTCGGGTTCGGCAAGGGCAACTTCAAGGCGCTCTTCCAGGCCATCGAGCGCGAGCAGGAGCGGCGCGGCAACTTCTGAGCGCCGAGCGGAGCCTCAGGGACGGCCGCGGCCGGCGGCGATCTCGCCCGCCGCGCGCAGCAGCGGCTCGACCGCGGTCGTCACCAGGTCGGGCTCGGAGGTCACGACGTAGACCGCCGCCCGCACGCCCCAGCCGGGCAGGGGAGCGGCGAGGCCGTAGGCACCGGGGTTGAGCTCGGCGTACGTCGCGACGTACCCCGCCGCGCGGATCGTCGCGATGCGCTCGGGCTCGCCGGCCACCGGAGCGCCGGAGGCCAGCACCGCGAGCCCCCCGGCCCCACGGTCGAGGGGGTCCCGGTTGCCGAGCCGGTAGGAGAACCGCGGCCCGTCGACGGGGGGCTCGGCGACCAGCGTCGTCACCGCCGCGTCCCCGGACGCCTCCACGAGGCAGGCCGTCGCGCCCACCTCGCGCGCGAGCGCGTGCAGGACGGGCTCGGCGGCCTCCCGCAGCCGCGGCTGGGCCAGCGCCCCGAGCTCCGCGGCCGTGGGGCCCACGCGGTAGCGACCGGTCCCGTCCTTCGCGGCGAACCCCGTGCGGTCCAGCGAGACCAGGAGCCGGCGGGTGATCGACCGGTGCAGGCCGCACGCGGCGGCCACCTGGCTGATGGTCAGTCCCTCGGCGTGGCGGCCCAGCTCGACGAGCACCGCGAGGCCGCGCTCGAGCGTCTGGGAGCCGTCACCGGGCTGCTCGGGGTCCGCGGGTGTCATCGGGTCGGCAGGATAGTGCCTCGCACCTCGCCGAGCGTGAGCCGGCCGGTCGCGGTCGGCGCCGAGTAGCGCAGCACGACCTCGTCGCCGTCCTCGAGGAACGTGCGCTCGGCGTCACCGACGGCGAACGGCTCGCGGCCGCCCCACGACAGCTCGAGGAACGACCCCCGCTGGTCCTTCTCGGGCCCGGAGATCGTGCCCGAGGCGTAGAGGTCGCCGACCCGCAGCGACGCGCCGTTGACGGTGAGGTGCGCCAGCATCTGGGCGGGCGACCAGTACATGGTCCGGTACGGCGGGCGCGCGACGACGGTGCCGTTCAGCTCGACCTCGACCTCCACGTCGTACCCGCCCGGACCCTCCTCCTGCAGGTAGGGCAGCACGGCCGGCTCCTGGCCGGGCAGCGGCACGCGCGCGGCCTCGAGCGCCGCCAGCGGCGTCACCCAGGCCCCGACCGTGGTCGCGAACGACTTCGCCAGGTTGGGCCCCAGCGGCACGTACTCCCACGCCTGGATGTCGCGCGCCGACCAGTCGTTGACGCCCGTGACGCCGAAGACGGTGGTCGCGAAGTCGGCGGTCGAGGCGCGCTCCCCGAACGGGAGCGCGCGGCCCACGACGAACCCGAGCTCGGCCTCGATGTCGAGGCGCAGGCACGGCCCGAAGGTGGGGGCGTCCTCGGTGGGGGCCTTGCGCTGGCCCGCGGGGCGGTGGATCGCGGTGCCGGAGACGACGACCGAACCGCTGCGACCGTGGTAGCCGACGGGCAGGTGCTTCCAGTTCGGCAGCAGCGCGTCGCCGTCGGGCCGGAAGATGCGCCCGACGTTCGTGGCGTGGTGCTCGGAGGCGTAGTAGTCCACGTAGTCACCCACCTCGAACGGCAGGCGCAGCGTCACGTCGTCGACCGGCAGCAGGCTCAGCGCCGCCTCCTGCGCGGGGTCGAGCAGCAGGTCGGTCACCCAGGCGCGCACCGCGGACCAGGTCTCCGGGCCGGCCGCCATGAGGGGGTTGAGCGACGCGGCGTCGAGCAGCGCGACGTACGACGGCGCGGTCGCCCGTGCGGCCGCGGCCAGGTCGAGCACGTGGTCGCCGATCCGGGTGCCGACCCGCGGCGGCTCGTCGCTGGTGGTGAAGACGCCGTAGGGCAGGTGGTCGACGTCGTGGCCGCTTCCGGCGGCGTGCGGCACCCAGGTGGTGGGGGTCATCGGATCTCCTCGGGACGAACGGGGGCGGGACGGGCGGAAGCGGGACGGGCGGGGACGGGGGTCAGCAGGCCGAGCGCGGCCAGGTCGTCGTAGGGCTCGGTGACCGAGCAGGAGCCGTAGGAGGCGAAGGCGGCCCGGGCGCGCACCAGCCGGTCGGGCGGCGTGGTCGCCACCTCGGCCGCCAGCGCGGCGGCGTCGCGCTCGCCGAGCGCGGCCTCGACGGCGTCGGCCCCGGCGCCCTCGCCCGCCCGCACGGCGGCGAGCAGCACGTTGAGGTAGCCGTGGTGCTCGAAGCCGGTGCCCGCGGCGGTGTGCCGCACGGCGTGGTGGAGGCCGGCCGTGCACTTGAAGGGGGTACGGCGGGCCGCGGCGCCGCTGATCCAGGTGGCCACCTCCCACTCGGTGGGGAAGAGGTCGGCGCTGACGCCGCCCGTGCGGAGCTTGAGCCGCAGGCCGTGCGCGGCGACGGCGTCGGCGACCTCCGGCCAGCCGGGGTCGCCGGGGCGCGGGACCTCGACGTACGTCAGCACGCCCGGCAGGTCGCCGACCGCGTGCGCGACCTCGGTGACCTGCGCGGCGTACGGCGTGCCCACGACCAGCTTGACCTCGAGGCCCGCCAGCTCGAGGCGGTCGGCGGCACGCACGGCGCCGACCACGTCGGGCAGAGCGGACGGCGCGGGCACGACCACGCTCACCCGCAGCGGGGCGTCCGGATACAGGTCGGCGGTGGCCAGCCGGGCCACCTCGGGGAGCGCCGCCGCGCCGATGACGAAGGGGCCGACGAGGTCGCGGTGCGCGGAGCGGAGGTGGTCGGCGTGGGCGGCGACGGCGACGGGCAGCGGTGCCTCGCCCGGGGGGAAGACCGCGGCGTCGTCGACGAGGGCGCGGAACGCGGGGGGGATCGCGGGCGGGAGCGTGGCGGGGATTGACACGCCCCGCAGGCTAGCGCAGTATCTTCGAAATAAGAACACGGTCGTTCTGATATCGAACAAAGGCAGGTCCATGGCGTACTACCGGCAGGTCGGCACCGTCCCCCAGAAGCGGCACACGCAGTTCCGCGACGCGGACGGTCGGCTCTTCTACGAGGAGCTGATGGGGGAGGAGGGCTTCTCGTCCGACTCCTCGCTGCTCTACCACCGGGGCGTGCCGTCGGCGATCGTCGCGAGCGAGATCTGGGACCTGCCCGACCAGGGCACCGTCGCCAACCACCCCCTCAAGCCGCGCCACCTGAAGCTGCACGACCTCTTCTCGGTCGAGGACGCACCGGCCGTGGACGCCGTCACCGGACGCCGCCTCGTGCTCGGCAACGCCGACGTGCGCCTCTCGTACGTCGTGACGGCCGCGGTGTCGCCGTACTACCGCAACGCGATCGGCGACGAGTGCGTGTACGTCGAGTCCGGCGCCGGCGTGGTCGAGACGGTCTTCGGGGTGCTGCCCTACCGCACGGGCGACTACGTGGTCGTCCCGCGCGCGACCACCCACCGGTGGGTGCCCGACACGACCGACGGGCCGAGCCGGCTCTACCCGATCGAGGCCAACAGCCACGTGGCGCCGCCGAAGCGCTACCTCTCGAAGTACGGCCAGCTGCTCGAGCACGCGCCGTACTGCGAGCGCGACCTCCACGGGCCGAGCGAGGTGCACGTCGCCGAGGGCACCGACGTCGAGGTGCTCGTGAAGCACCGGGGCAACGGTCCCGGCGGCGTCGTCGGCACCCGGATGGTCTACGACACCCACCCGTTCGACGTGGTGGGCTGGGACGGCTGCCTCTACCCCTACACGTTCAACATCGACGACTACATGCCGATCACGGGCAAGATCCACCAGCCGCCGCCGGTGCACCAGGTCTTCGAGGCCCAGAACTTCGTGATCTGCAACTTCCTGCCCCGCAAGGTCGACTACCACCCGCTCGCGGTACCGGTGCCGTACTACCACTCCAACGTCGACAGCGACGAGGTCATGTTCTACGTCGGCGGCGACTACGAGGCGCGCAAGGGATCGGGCATCGGGATCGGCTCTGTCTCGCTGCACCCGGGCGGCCACGCCCACGGCCCGCAGCCCGCCGCGATCGAGGCGTCGCTGGGCGCCGAGTACTTCGAGGAGTCCGCCGTCATGGTCGACACCTTCCGCCCGCTCGAGCTCGGCGAGGCCGGCACGGCGTCCGACGACGGCACCTACGCCTGGACGTGGGCGGGCCGCTCGGTCTGAGCCTCAGCTGAGGTCGAGCACCAGGCGCCCGCGCACCCCGCCGGCCTCGAGGCGGCGGTGCGCCTCGGCGGCCTCGGTCGCCGGGAGCACGTCGGCCACCCGGAGCGTGACGACACCGTCCTCGGCCTGCTGGCGCAACCGGTCGAGGGCCGCCTGGTCCTCGGCCACGTCGCGCACCATCACCGGGTGGTAGCGCAGGCGGTCGTCGCCGTCGCCGGTCCACCCCCGGATGGTGGCGACCGCGCCGCCGTCCCTGACGGCCGGCACGGCGGCCTCCGCCAGCAGGGCGCCGTCGGCCAGGCCGTCCACGCCCCCGGGGTGCAGGGCGCGCACCGCGTCCGCGAAGCCCTCGCCCCGACGTACGACGTCGTCGGCCCCCAGGTCGCGCACGAGCTGCTCGTCGGCCTCGGAGGCGTCCGCGACGACGACGAGCCCGTCGGCCTTGGCGAGCTGCACGACGTACCCGCCGAACGCGCCCGCGGCTCCCGTCACGGCGAGCACCTGTCCCGGTGCCAGGGCGAGGCGGTCGAGCGCGAGGCGGGCGGTCAGCCCGTTCATGGGGAGCGTCGACGCCTCGGCGTCGGAGCTGCCGGCGGGTGCGGCCGCCACCGACCCGACCGGCAGCACGACCTCGTCGCGGTAGGCGCCGTGCTGGCCGGACGGCACGACGATCCCCATGACGCGGTCGCCGGGGGCCAGGGCCGTGCCGGTCCCGGGACCGACCTCGAGGAGCGTGCCCGCCACGTCCATGCCGGGCACGTCGGCGACGTCCGGTGCCGTCGTGCCCTCCGCCCGCGCCCCCGAGCGCACCAGGGTGTCGGTCGGGCTGACGGCCGCCGCCCGGACGCGCACGCGCACCTGGCCCGGGCCGAGGGGCTCGTCGGGGAGGTCGACCTGCGTCAGCTGGTCGGGTCCGCCGTAGGTCTGCACTCCGATGGCTCGCATGGCGTCTTGTCTATCTCGGGGACCAAGGCGGCCGGGGCGCGACAGCACCTCGTCGGATCAGGCCCGCTTCCGCCAGCGCTTCCAGACCGCCTCCGCCTCGGCGCGCACCTTGCCGCCGTGCTCGACGTGCACCCGCGCGGTCATCCGGGCCTCGGAGGCCTCGAGGATCTCCGCCCGCAGGGTGAGGGTCGCGTCGAGCGGCGTCGGTCGCAGGTAGCGGACGTCGAGCCCCGCGGTCACGTAGGGGAGCGGGATGCCGTCGTCGGCCGGCCAGCCGCGCGTGTACGCCGTGTGCGTCACGGCCGCCGCGGAGTGGCAGTCGAGGACCGTGGCGATGATGCCGCCGTTGAGGAACCCGAGCCCGTTGTCGTGCTCGGGGCGAGGGGTGAAGGCAGCGACGACCGTGCCCTCGTCGTCGAGGTGGCTCTGCAGCTGCAGGCCCTTGACGTTGGCCGGGCCGCACCCGAAGCACGGCAGGTCGGGGAAGTAGCGCTGCTGGAGGCTGGTCGACATGGCTGCACCCTGCCAGGTCGGTCAGTGCCCGGGCGGGTCCTGCAGGACCGCGGCGCCGACGAGGGAGCCGACCACGTCGGCCACCCGGGTGAGGTCCTCCAGGTGCTCCTCGCCCACGAGCGCGCCGGCGATGCCCCGCTCGACGGTCCACAGGATCGTGGCCGCGACCTGCTCGGCGGCCGGGCCCTCGGGCACGACGCCGGACTCGCGACCCGCCCGGAGCGCGTCCTCGATGGTCTGCGTCATGGTGCGGGCGTGCTCCAGGTAGGCGTCGCGGAGGACGGGGTGCCGGGTCCACTCGTGCACGGCGTTGCGGAAGACGGCGAGCGCCGCGGCGTCCAGCGTCAGCCAGGGGCGCACGAGGTCGGTCGAGGAGGCCGGACGGCCCGCGGCGGGGTCCGCGACGGTGACGAAGTCACCGACCAGCCGCTCCGACATCTGCTGGTAGAGGGCGAGGAACGCGTCGTCCTTGCTCGCGAAGTAGAAGTAGAAGGTGGCGCGTGAGACGCGGGCCTGCTCGAGGATGCGCGCGACGCTGACGTCCTGGATCGGGAGGTCGAGCAGGAGCTCGGCGAGCGCGTCGAGGATGACCTGGTCGGTCGCGGCCGCCGCGGCGGCGGACGGATCCCGGCGCACCGCCGGGGGCGCCGGCTCCGCGGCGGGCCGCGCGGGGAGGTGGGCGTGGAAGTCCGTGTCGGACGCGACCTCGGCGAGCCGGCGGATGGTGGCGAAGGCGTCCTCGGACGACGGCAGCCGCGGCTCGATGCCCCGCAGGGTCACGTAGAGGGTGCGCTCGATGCCGCACGCCAGCAGGGTGGCGACCGTCGCGTCGTCGCCGTGGTCGGGGAGGCCGGCCGCGGCGCGGTCGCGCCGGAGGTGCTCGGTCATCGGCTCGACGAAACGTCGACGCATGTCGGCCCAGGCGGCGCCGATCTCCTCGATCTCGTGCGCCCACTCCGAGGCGGCGCAGAGCACGGTGCCGTGCGCCCGCCAGAGCTCGAGCGACTGCGTCATCACGGTCTCGACCAGCTGGGTCGAGATGCGGTCCGGCGAGACGATGCGCGTGCGCGCCAACTCGGCCGCCTCGTTGCCCAGCCTCAGCAGCAGCGCCGCCAGCACGTCGTACTTGGAGGCGAAGTAGTGGTAGAAGTTCGCGCGCGACATGCCGGCCTGGGTGAGGATGTCGGCCACGGTGATGTCGGCGAACGTCTTCGAGACCATCAGCTTCTCGGTGGCGTCGAAGACCGCGTGCTCGGCCTGGCTGGTGCCGTCGTGCCGACGCGGGCGACGACGACGCGGGGCAGGCACGGCGCAATCGTAGCCAGAGGCGAACGCTGTTCGCCGCATTGCCTGCCCCGCGAGCCCGTGTCATGACGGCCCCCTGCGCGCGGGTCAGACCGGGTCGACCACGAGGTGGTCGTGCCCGAGCAGCCGCAGCGACCCGGCCATGGCCCGGCCCATCGCCGCCAGCACGGGGTCGGCGGCGGCCGTCGAGCCGTCCGCGGCCGGGGCGGCGCCGTCGGTGAAGCAGTGCACGGTCAGGTCCGTGTCCTCGGGCAGCAGCAGGGTGCCCCCGTCGTGGCGGAGCCCGGCCGCGACGGCGTGACGGTGACGGAACGGTGCACCGGGGGCGAGGTGGGCGCCGAGCCCCCACGGCAGCGCCGGGGAGAGCAGGTCGCGGGCCTCGACGTACGCGGGGTTGCCGGTCAGCGCCGCCATGGCCTCCGCGTGCTCGGAGGGCAGCACCCGGCTGCTGCCGTCGGGCCGCACCCGGGTGAGGTGGCCGATGCGCTGCAGCCGCTCGTTGACGGCGTCGGCGCCGCCGAGCGCCTCGACCAGTGCCGTCACCGCGGCGGGCTCGTCGGGGCCCGGGGTGCGGCCGGCCCGGGCCGCCGCCCGGCAGACCTCACGCAGCGTGGTCGAGGAGCCGTCGTCGGACGGGAGCCCGGGGGAGTCCCAGCCGATCCGCCGCGAGGCGACCTGCTCGGAGGCCTGCAGCAGCAGGAAGGTGGTGGCCGTCCCGGCGCCCTCGTAGGCGACCATCTCGTCGTGCGCGACCTCGACGCCCGGGGCGGAGAGCAGCAACGACCACGTCGAGACGTGGCCGGACAGCTCGGACCTCCAGAGGTCGAGCATCACCTGCGCCGTCCCGAGCCGGTCCGACGAAGTGGTCACAGCAGATCACAACACGCGGAGGTGGGGCCGTGCTGCCGAATCGTCGACTCCCGCGGCGGCGGCGTCCTCAACGCAGGGCGTACGTCGCGAGCGAGACCCCGACGTAGTGCGTCGCGAACGCGAGGATCGTGAAGGTGTGGAACACCTCGTGGAAGCCGAACCACCGCGGCGACGGGTTGGGTCGCTTCACGCCGTACACGAGCCCGCCGAAGGTGTAGAGCGCGCCGCCGGCGCAGATCAGTACGAATACGGCGACGCCGACGCCGGTGCCGTAGACGTCGACCGCGCCGCGGTAGAAGTCGGGGATGAAGAAGACCGCGGCCCACCCGAGCGCGAGGTAGACGGGGGCGCTGAGCCAGCGGGGCGCGCCCGACCAGAAGACCTTGAGGCCGACCCCGACGACGGCGCCCGTCCACACCACCGTCAGCAGCGTGACGCGCTGCGTGCCCTCCAGGAGCAGCAGCGTGAACGGGGTGTAGGAGCCGGCGATGAGCAGGTAGATGTTCGAGTGGTCGAAGCGGCGCAGGAACGCCCACACGCCGGGTGACCAGGTGCCGCGGTGGTAGATCGCGGAGACCGTGAAGAGCAGCAGCGCGGTGAGCGTGAAGACGGCGGAGCCGATGCGGGTGAGCGCGTCCGGCGAGAGGACGACCAGCACGATCCCGGCGGCGAGGGCGAGCGGTGCGGTGCCGAGGTGGAGCCAGCCGCGCAGCTTGGGCTTGACCTCGCCCAACGCGTCGCGGACGTGCTTGCTCGCGTTCTCCATCCGGTTCCCGGCGGCGTCGCGGAGGTCCGACAGGTTCTCGGAGATGCGCTGCCCGGGTGCGTTCATGGCGGCCAATGTACGTCCTCCGTCGACGCCCACCTACGCCTGCTGGATGTGATGCCGACAGCGTCGTGCGGGCTGCCGACGGTGTCGCACCACGGGCGGCCGTGCCGCTAGCATCCTCCGGTGGCCCGAGACTGGAAGTCAGGCGTGCGCCGCGTCCTCTACCCGGCGTACGAGGCGCGGATGGTGCGGCGTCTGCCCGCTGACCGCATGCCCGCCCACATCGGCGTGATGCTCGACGGCAACCGTCGCTGGGCGAAGGCCGTGGGCGCCGACACCGCCCACGGGCACCGCGCCGGCGCCGCCAACATCGAGCCGATGCTGGGCTGGTGCGAGGAGGTCGGCGTCTCCGTCGTGACGCTGTGGCTGCTCTCCACCGACAACCTCAACCGGCCCGCCAGCGAGCTGGAGCCCCTGCTCGAGATCATCGCCGAGGCGGTCGACAGCCTGGTCGACGAACGTCGCTGGCGCCTCCACCCGGTCGGCGCCCTCGACCTCCTCCCGCCCGCGACGGCGGCGCGCCTCAAGGCCGCCGAGGCCGCCACCGCCGACGTCGACGGCATCCTCGTCAACATCGCGGTCGGGTACGGCGGGCGCCGCGAGATCGCGGACGCCGTGCGGTCGCTGCTGCTCGAGCACGCGGAGAAGGGCACCTCGCTGGAGGACCTCGCCGCGCAGGTCGACGTCGACGCGATCGGCGAGCACCTCTACACGAAGGGCCAGCCCGACCCCGACCTCGTCATCCGCACCTCGGGGGAGCAGCGGCTCGGCGGTTTCCTGCTGTGGCAGAGCGCGGGGTCGGAGTTCTACTTCTGCGAGGCGTTCTGGCCCGACTTCCGCCGCGTCGACTTCCTGCGCGCCGTCCGCGCCTACGCGCAGCGCGAGCGGCGCCACGGTCGGTAACACGACATTCATCTGCGCTTTCTCGCGTGTCGCGCTTGCGGCGGGGGCGCCAGGAGTACTTTCGGGCTCATCGGCGAGTGGGGAAGCCCGCCGTACCAGGAGGCCCGTTCGTGATGACTCACGACTGCACCGCACAGCACCGGCAGCACGTCTGCCGCTGTGCGGGAGGAGGCGGGCACTCCCGTCTTCGGCTGCCCTCCCGGTCCAACCGCTGGAGCTAGGTCCGGGGCGACGAGTGCGCGTGCCGGTCCGTGAGGGGTAGATCGTGGCCTCGATCCCGACGCGCGAGCACCAGTCCGTCCGCACCTACGTCCTCGACACCAGCGTCCTGCTGGCGGATCCCGGCGCGCTGCGCCGGTTCGAGGAGCACGAGGTCGTCCTCCCGGTGGTGGTCATCACCGAGCTCGAGGGCAAGCGGCACCACCCGGAGCTGGGCTTCTTCGCGCGCACCGCGCTGCGCACGCTCGACGAGCTGCGCATCGTCAACGGTCGTCTCGACCAGCCCGTGCCCGTCGGCGACCTCGGCGGCACGTTGCGGGTGGAGCTCAACCACACCGATCCGACGTCGCTTCCGTCCGGCTTCCGGCTGGGCGACAACGACACCCGGATCCTCGCCGTGGCCCGCAACCTGGCCAACGAGGGGCGTGACGTCACGCTGGTGTCCAAGGACCTGCCGATGCGCATCAAGGCGTCGGCCGTCGGTCTCGACGCGCAGGAGTACCGCGCCGAGTCCGTGAGCGAGTCCGACACCGGCTACTCGGGCATGGCCGAGCTCGAGGTCGGCGCCGACGTGCTCGACGAGCTGTACGACGACGGCACCGTGGCCCTCGACGAGGCCCGCGACCTGCCCTGCCACCAGGGCCTCGTGCTGCTCTCCGACCGCGGTACGGCGCTCGGCCGCGTCGGGCCCGACAAGCAGGTCCACCTGGTGCGCGGCGACCGGGAGGCCTTCGGCATCCACGGCCGCTCGGCGGAGCAGCGGATCGCGCTGGAGATGCTGCTCGACCCGGAGGTCGGCATCGTCTCGCTCGGCGGCCGGGCCGGCACGGGCAAGTCGGCCATGGCGCTCTGCGCCGGTCTCGAGGCCGTGCTCGAGCGTCGTCAGCACAAGAAGGTCGTCGTCTTCCGTCCGCTCTTCGCGGTCGGCGGGCAGGAGCTCGGCTACCTGCCGGGCTCGGAGTCCGAGAAGATGTCGCCCTGGGCGCAGGCCGTCTTCGACACCCTCGGCGCGATGACGTCGCGCGACGTGATCGACGAGGTGCTCGACCGCGGCATGCTCGAGGTCCTGCCGCTCACCCACATCCGTGGTCGGTCGCTGCACGACGCGTTCGTGATCGTCGACGAGGCGCAGTCGCTGGAGCGCAACGTGCTGCTCACCGTGCTGTCGCGCATCGGTGCCAACTCGAAGGTCGTGCTCACCCACGACGTCGCCCAGCGCGACAACCTCCGGGTCGGTCGCCACGACGGGGTCGTCGCCGTCATCGACAAGCTCAAGGGCCACCCGCTCTTCGCGCACGTCACGCTCACCCGGTCCGAGCGCTCGCCCATCGCGGCGCTCGTGACCGAGATGCTGGAGAACGTCACGCTCTGAGTCCCGTGACGCTCTGAGCAGTCCATCGACGCGACGACGCCCCCGGCCCACTGCGGCCGGGGGCGTCGTCGTACGCGTCAGGAGGTCTGCGCCTCCCACTGGGTCACCTCGACGCCGGCCATGGCGAAGTTCGCCATGTCGGCGGCGCCGCGCTGCCCGGCCTCCGAGCCGAGCGACCCGAACGCGGCCTCGCGGTCGGCGAAGGTGAGCACGGCGACCACGAAGTACGGCGGGGTGCTGCCGTCCGGGGTCTCGCAGATGCCCCACTCGAACGCGTCGAGCCCGGGCATCGAGCGCGTCAGCGGGTCGTGCACGGTGCGGTAGTGGCGGAGGAACGCCTCGGGGTCGGCCGGGTGGCGGTAGGACGCGGTGAGCCGGTACATCAGCGCACCAGCTCGAAGCCGCGGTAGCCGTCGGCCGCGACGTCGTCGCAGATGTCGGTGTAGGTGTGGAGGCCGCCGACGTACGAGAGGATCGCGCGCGGCTTGCCGGGGATGTTGGCCCCCGTGTACCAGGAGTCGCCCTCCGGGTAGAGCGTCTGGTCGGCGAGCGCGAGCGCCTCGCTGGTCCACTCCTTCACGGCCGTCGGGGTCGGCTCCGTGGTGCGCACGCCCTCCTTCTCCATGTGGGCGATGAGGTCGGTGGTCCACTCCACGTGCTGCTCGATGGCGACCACGACGTTGGTGAGCACGTTGGGGCTCTGGGGGCCGGTCAGCATGAACAGGTTCGGGAAGCCGTCGACGCCGATCCCGAGGTACGTCGTGGGCCCGTCCGCCCAGCGGTCGCGGAGCGTCTGGCCCTCCCGGCCGCGGATGTCGATGCCCAGCAGGGGGCCGGTGACGGCGTCGAAGCCGGTCGCGAACACGACCGCGTCGAGCTCGTACTCGTTGTCCTGCGTCGCCAGCCCGGTCGGCGTCAGGCCGACGATCGGGTCGTCCTTGACGCTCACGAGCGTCACGTCGTCGCGGTTGTAGGTCGCGAAGTAGTCGGTGTCGAGGGTGATGCGCTTCGCCCCGAGGGGGTAGGTGCGCGGGGTCAGGGTCTCGGCCGTCTCGGGGTCGTCGACCGCGGCGCGGATCTTGCCGCGGAAGAACTCGGCGATCGTCTCGTTGGCGGCCCGGTCGACGAACAGGTCGGGGAACGACATGAGCAGGTCGGGTGCGCGGTGGCGCTGCCAGCGCTCCTCGTAGATCGCGGTGCGCTCCTCCTCGCTGATGTCCATCGCGTTCACCTCGAGGATGTCCGTGATGAGCCCGGCGGGGAACTTGCGCGTCTCCTTGCGGTACTCCTCCAGGTTCGCCTTGAAGTCGGCCTTCTCCTCCTCCGTCAGGGCGCGGTTGCCGCAGTCGAGGCTGAACGCCGGCGTCCGCTGGAAGACGGTGAGGTGCTCCGCCTCCTCCGCGACGAGGGGGATCACCTGGATGCCCGACGAGCCCGTGCCGATGACCCCGACGCGCTTGCCGGTGAAGTCCACGCCCTCCTTCGGCCAGGTGCTGGTGTGGTAGGTCTCGCCGGTGAAGGCGTCGAGCCCGGCGAAGTCGGGCGTCTGGCCGGTC
The DNA here is from genome assembly GCF_000426525.1 of Nocardioides alkalitolerans DSM 16699. GTDB lineage: Bacteria > Actinomycetota > Actinomycetes > Propionibacteriales > Nocardioidaceae > Nocardioides > Nocardioides alkalitolerans. The sequence continues at coordinate 253,066 of NZ_AUFN01000013.1, read as the reverse complement.
GAGAGGCAGCCGACCGCGGTCACGACGTACCGCGCGGTGACCTGCTCGCCGGCGTCGGTGACGACGGTCCACAGCGAGGTCTCGTCGTCCCAGACCGCCGACTCGACCCGCGTCGAGAAGGTGAAGTGACGCCTCACGTCGAGCTTGTCCGCCGCGAACTCGAGGTAGCGGAGGATCTCCGGCTGCGCGGGGTAGCGCTCGGTCCAGTCCCAGGCCTCGACGAGCTCGCGGTCGAAGCTGAACGAGTACTCCATGCTGAGGCAGTCGCAGCGGGCACCGGGATAGGTGTTCCAGTACCACGTGCCGCCGACGGTCTCGGCGGCCTCGAACGCCCGGACGTCGAGGCCGAGCCGGGCGAGCTGGCGGACCATGTAGATGCCGGAGAACCCGGCGCCGATGACGACGGCGTCGGTGTGGGTGGCGTCGGTGTGGGTGGCGTCGGTGTGGGTGGGTGCGGTGGTGTCGGGCATGCGTCGCCTCCTGGTGGGCGGGTGGGATGCGGTCGGTCGGGGTGGCGCGGGACGAGGCGGTTCAGGCGGTGCCGTCGGAGGGACGGCCGAGCGCCTCCACCACGACGGTCATGCCGGCCTCGGCGCCGGGCAGCACGTTCACGAACTGGAAGAAGCCGTGCATCTGGCCGGGGGCGACGTGCTCGTCGACGCGCACGCCGGCCTCGCGCAGGGCCGCGGCGTACGCGGCGCCCTCGTCGCGGAGCACGTCGTGCTCCGGGAGCAGCACCAGTGCGGGGGCCAACCGGCCGCCGGCGCCGAGCGCGGCCAGGTCCCCGGCGCGCAGCGGCGAGGCGTCGGGTCGGGCACGGTCGGCGGCGTCGGGCGCGTACAGGCCCCAGAAGTGCTCCATGGCCTCGCGGGTGAGCATCAGGGCGTTGGCCGGGTCGCGGTACGACGCGGTGGCCGTGTCGTGGTCGGTGACCGGGTAGACGAGCACCTGGAGGTCGATCGCGGGGCCGCCGTCGCGGGCGCTGCGCTGGGCGACGACGGCGGCGAGGTTGCCGCCGGCGCTGTCGCCGGCGACGACGAGCGGCAGGTCGGCGCCGAGCGCGTCCCGGCGACGGGCCCCCTCCAGCACGCCGGCCCAGGCGTCGTGGGTCGCGGCTGGGAAGGGGTCCTCCGGCGCCTTGCGGTAGTCGACGAGCAGCACCGCGTGCTGCGAGCGGGTGGCGAGGGTGCGACCGAGGCAGTCGTAGCCGTCGATGTCGTCGACGACCCACCCGCCGCCGTGGAGGTAGACGACCACGCCGCGCACGTCGCCGTGGGGCGTCAGCAGGCGGCCGCGCCGCTCGGCCCCGTCCTCGGCGGTGAGGGTGATCTCCTCCACCGCCGCGACGTCCGGGCCGGGGCCGTAGAGGTCGACGAATCCCTTGCTGAGGGCGCGGGCCTCGTCCGGCGAGATCTCGTGGAGGGCGGGTCCGCCGGCCGCGGCGGCCTGGGCGAGGAAGGCGCTGGTGGCAGCGTCGAGCGGCATCGGGGCTCCCTGGGGTGGGAGGTCGGCGTCGACCTCCGAGTAGGTGACGCCCATCACACTGACATTTGATGGCAATGATGCGCAAGGTTTGACGTCAGCGGTGTGGGCTGTCCCACCCATGGGGACGACGGTTTGCGTGGGGCCTGCCCCTCGGGCATGGTGGCCGCTGGCCTGGGTGTACCGGGCCGTCTCGGATCCGCTGCCGTCTACCCGTGAGCCCCTGAATCTTGTCGAAGCAGAAGCACACACCGAAGCACCGCCAGGCCACGCACCGCGCCCCCGGGCGCGCCGTGCTCCCCGTCTCCCCGGTCAAGGCCCTGCGCTCGTCCCTGGTCCTCACCTCGGTCGCCGCGGCCGCCACCGGAGTCGCGGTCGGCGGGGGAGTCCTGACGACGAACGGCCCGGCCGACGCCGCCGACGGCCAGCTCGCCTCGGCCTCCCTGAGCTCGGTGCTCGAGACCGCCGAGACCGCCCCGGGCGCAGCGGACCAGGCCTCCGACGCCGCCGCGCCCGACGCCGACGAGCTCCTCGCCGACCGTGCCGCGGAGGGCGTCTCGCGCTCCGACACGCGCAGCGCCGCCGACCCCACCAAGCTCGTGGCGCTCTCGGCCGAGGCCGGCCCCGCCATGACGCAGGCGGAGGACGCCTCCGACCGCGACCCGCGCGAGGTGGGCCGTCTGCTGCTCGCCGAGCAGGGCTTCGGCGAGGGCCAGTGGAGCTGCCTCGACTCGCTGTGGACCAAGGAGTCCGGCTGGCAGGTCGACGCCGACAACCCGACGTCGTCGGCCTACGGCATCCCGCAGTCGCTGCCCGGCAGCAAGATGGCCTCGGCCGGCGACGACTGGGAGACCAACCCCGCGACGCAGATCCGCTGGGGCCTCGGCTACATCGAGGACCGCTACGGCACGCCCTGCTCCGCCTGGGCGCACAGCCAGGCGAACAACTGGTACTGAGCCGGTCGGCTCAGCCCGCCGCCCGCTCCGCGAGCAGCCCCGCGAGGCTCGTCGGCTCCCGCCCGGTCAGCCGGGCGACGTCGCCGCTGACCGCCGCCACCTCGCCGCGCGCCATGGCGACGTACGTGGAGACCCACGCGTCGTACTGCCACTGAGGTGCCTCCCACCGACGTCGTGAGGCGTAGGCCTCCTCGAGCGTCTCGTCGTGGAACGTCACCGTCCGCCCCGTGGCGTTCGTGATCGTCTCGGCGACCTCCGTCATCGTGAGCGCCTCGGGACCGGTCAGGTCGTAGGTGGCGCCCGCGTGCGCCGCCGGGTCGAGCAGCACCTCGACCGCCGACCGGGCGACGTCCGCCCGCGCCACGGCGGCGACGCGACCGTCGCCGGCCGGCCCGCGGATCACGCCGTCCTCCCCGGCCATGTCGGGCAGGAAGTCGAGGTAGAAGCTGTCGCGCAGGAACGTCGTGGTGAGGCCCGAGGCGCGCAGGTGGGCCTCGGTCGCGTGGTGGTCGCGGCCCAGCGTGAAGGTGCAGTCGGGCGCCGCGCCCTGGAACGAGGTGTAGACGACGTGGCCGACCCCGGCCTCGGCCGCGGCGTCCACGAAGGTGCGGTGCTGCTCCAGCCGCTCGGCCGACTCGGCCCCCGACACCATGAGCAGCGTGCGCACGCCGGCGAGGGCGGCCACGGCGGCGGCGCGGTCGCCGTACCCGGGGAACTCGACGACGTGGGCGCCGGCGAGGTCCGGGGCCCGGCCTGCCGACCGCACGAGCAGGCGCTGCTCCACGCCCTGCGCGGCGAGCCCGCGGGCGACGAGGCCGCCGAGGGCGCCCGTGGAGCCGGTGACGGCGAGGGTCGGCGCCTGCGTCGTCATCCCTGGACCAGCTGCTTCTTCTGGACCTTGCCCATGGCGTTGCGGGGCAGCGCGGTGGTGAAGCGGACCTCGCGGGGCCGCTTGTGGGCGTTGAGCTGCTCCCCGACGTACGCCGTCAGCGCGGTCGCCAGGGCGGCCCCGCCGAGGTCGTCGGGCCCGGGCACGGCCTCGGGGCGGAGCACCACGTGCGCCACGATGCGCTGGCCCAGGTCGGCGTCGGGCTCGCCCACGACCGCCGTCTCGGCCACGGCCGGGTGCCCGAGCAGCACGGTCTCGATCTCGCCGGCGCCGACGCGGTAGCCGCCCGACTTGATGAGGTCGATCGACTCGCGGCCCACGATGCGGTGCCAGCCCGCGGGGTCGACCACGGCGACGTCGCCGGTGCGGAACCAGCCGTCGTCGGTCCACACCTCGGCGTCGGCGTCGGGGCGGTTGAGGTAGCCGCCGAAGAGCGTGGCCCCCCGCACCTGGAGGTTGCCGACCGACTCGCCGTCGTGCGGCACGGCGGCGCCGTGCTCGTCCTGCAGGCGCGTCTCGACGCCGGCGACGGGCACGCCCACCCAGCCGGCCCGGGGGGCGGCGTCGGCGCGGGTGGCGACGGTGATGAGGGTCTCCGACATGCCGTAGCGCTCGACGGCGTCGTGCCCCGTCAGCGCCCGGAGGCGCTCGAAGACGGGCACGGGGAGCGCGGCGCTGCCGGAGACCAGCAGCCGGGCGCTCGCGAGGTCCTTCGCGTGCTCGGGGGCCTCCGCGATGCGCGACCAGATGGTCGGCACGCCGAAGAACATGGTGGCGCCGTCGCGGGCGGCCGCGGCGTACGCCTCGGGGGTCGGGCGGCCGACGTGCACGACGCCGCCGCCGAGCCGCAGCGGACCGAGCACGCCGAGCAGCAGGCCGTGCACGTGGAAGAGCGGGAGGCCGTGGGCCAGGACGTCGGCGTCCGTCCACCCCCAGGCGTCGGCGAGGCCGTCGAGCCCCGCGGCGACGGCAGCCCGCGAGAGCAGGACCCCCTTCGGCAGGCCCGTGGTGCCCGAGGTGTAGAGCAGGAAGGCCGTCGCGTCGTCGGGCAGCGGGTCCGTCGGGGGCGTGTACGGAGCCCGGGCCCCGAGGTCGAGGGGCACGACGGGCAGACCGCCGGACTGGTCGGGCGGCGCCGTGCCCACCCATGCCTCGACGGCGGAGTCGCCGAGCACGTGGGCGCGCTCCCGCGCCCCCGAGTCGGGCGGCACGGGCACGACGACCACACCGGCCAGCAGCGCGGCGACAACCGCGAGCACCGTCGAGGGCTCGGGGGTCGCGTGCACGGCCACCCGCCGGTACGGCGCGAGGTCGGCCGCCGCGGCGCTCGCGGCGCCCAGCAGGTCGTCGTACGTCCAGGTGGTGCCGGCGACGGTGACGCGGGTCGGTCCACCGCGGGTCAGGCCGAGAAGCAGCTCAGTCACCCGGGAGACGCTATCGGTCCCGTGCCGGACCGCGGCACCCCAGATCCTGACGAACTGCTCACGGGTGGGTCATCGACTCCACGTCGAGGGCGGCGTCGAGCTGCTCCTCGGTGACCTCGCCGCGCTCGACGTACCCCAGCGCCACCACCGTCTCGCGGATGGTCGCGCCCTCGGCGAGCGCCTTCTTCGCGATCTTCGCGGCGGCCTCGTAGCCGACGTACTTGTTGAGCGGGGTGACCACCGACGGCGACGACTCGGCGTAGCGGCGCATGCGGTCGGCGTCGGCGGTGATGCCGTCGACGCAGCGCTGCGCGAGCAGGACCGTGGAGGTCGAGAGCAGACGGATCGACTCCAGCACGTTGCGCGCCATCACCGGCAGCATCACGTTGAGCTCGAAGTTGCCGGAGAGCCCGGCCACCGTCATCGCGGCGTCGTTGCCGATCACCTGGGCGCTCACCATGAGGGTGGCCTCGGGGAGCACGGGGTTCACCTTGCCCGGCATGATCGAGCTGCCCGGCTGCAGGTCGGGGAGGTGGATCTCGGCGAGGCCGGTCGTGGGGCCCGAGCTCATCCAGCGCAGGTCGTTGCAGATCTTCGTGAGGCCGACGGCGATCGTGCGGAGCACGCCCGACAGCTCGACGAGGGAGTCGCGCGAGCCCTGTGCCTCGAAGTGGTTGCGGGCCTCGGTGAACGGCTGGCCGGTGGTCTCGGCCAGCACCTCGATCGCCGCGGCCGCGAACCCGGGCGGGGTGTTGATACCGGTGCCGACGGCGGTGCCGCCGAGCGGCAGCTCCCGGACGCGGGGCAGCACGGCCTCGAGGCGCTCCGCGCCGTACCGGATCGTCGCGGCGTAGCCGCCGAACTCCTGGCCGAGCATCACGGGGGTGGCGTCCATGAGGTGCGTGCGGCCCGACTTCACGAGGCCGGCGAACTCCTCGGCCTTGCCCTCGAGCGAGGTGGCGAGCACGTCGAGCGCGGGGAGCAGGTCGTCGACGACTGCGAGGGTGGCGGCGACGTGGATCGACGTGGGGAAGACGTCGTTGCTCGACTGGCTGGCGTTGACGTGGTCGTTGGGGTGCACCTCGGTGCCGGCCGCGGCGGCCAGCGAGGCGACGACCTCGTTGGTGTTCATGTTCGAGCTGGTGCCCGACCCCGTCTGGAAGACGTCGAGCGGGAAGTGCTCGTCGACCTCGCCGGCGGCGATCGTGGCGCACGCGGCGCGGATCGCGTCGGCGCGCTCGGCGCTCAGCACCTCGAGGTCGGCGTTCACGGTGGCGGCGGCCGACTTCACGAGCGCCAGCGCCTGGATGTGACGGCGCTCGAGCGTGCCGCCGGAGATCGGGAAGTTCTCGATCGCGCGCTGCGTCTGCGCCCGCCAGAGTGCCTCGCGAGGCACCTGGACCTCGCCCATGGAGTCGTGCTCGATGCGGAAGTCGTCCTCGTTGACCATGCTGGTGAGGCTACCCTCACCTCGGTCAGGCGCCCCGGAGCCTCCGGTGGTCGGGCAGGGCGCGGGCGCCGGCGCCCAGGAGACCGACGGCTACGACGAGGCCGAGGGCCCACGGCAGCGGCTGGCCGGGTGCGCTGCCCCGGACGAGCGGGAGCCCGTCGACCGTCGAGGCGCCCTCGGCGACCCAGACGTCGATGACACGCTCGGGGAGGTAGACCTCGCAGGCGCGCAGCAGGCCGTCACGGGGCTCGCCGTCCTCCTGCCAGGTCACGAGGTACTCCCACCGCGGGGCCGGTTGGCGTCGCCCGCAGCGGCGCGTCGGGGCGTCCGTGCGCTCGACGACCGTCGCCGTGACGCGCTCGGAGCCTCCGAGGGTGTGGGCGCGGTTGTCGGCGTTGACGGCCAGGCCGAGGAGCCCGATCAGCACGACGAGCACGAGGGTGCCGGCGGCGAACAGCACGAAGTCCGTGAGCAGGTGGCGCAGCCGGATCGGTGGGGTCGTCGCCGGTGGCTCGCTCACCGGCGGACTCACCGGTGGGCTCATCGGTGGGCTCATCGGTGGGCCAGGTGCAGCCAGTAGTCGCCGACGCGCCCGTGCCCGGGCGCCGCCACCGCGCGGGCCTCGGCGTCGCCGAAGACCGAGCGCAGGGCGTCCTCCAGCGCGGGGGAGCGGGTGGCCGACCAGACGACCACGACGCCGCCGGGGGCGAGCGTCCGTCGTACGTCGCTCAGGGCCGGCGCCGCGTAGAGCGGCGCGTTGATGTCGAGCACGAGGTTGTCGGGGCCGTTGTCGACGTCGAGGAGCACGAGGTCGTACGACGCGTCGGGCGCCTCGGCGAGCGCCACGGCCACGTCGGCCTCGACCACGGCCAGGCGCGGATCGGCGAGGAGCGCCGGACCGTGCGGGACGGTGCCGTCGCCCATCCAGGCGACGAGGGCGGGCTCGATCTCGACGACGTCGAGCCGCTCGACCCGGGGGTCGGCCAGGACCTCCCGGGCGGTGAAGCCGAGACCCAATCCGCCGACCAGCACGCGTCCGGGGGTGTCGACCACCTCGAGCGCGGCCTGCGCCAGGAGCCGCTCGCTGGTGGTCTCGACGGTGTCCATCACGAAGACGCCGTTGACGCGGAGCTCGAGGCTCGGCGCCCGTGTCGGGTCGGCGGCCGGCCGGGACTGGAGCACCACCTCGCCGCGGGGGGAGACGGCGCGGGCGACCTCGACGGGGATGTCCACCCGCAGGAGGCTAGGGCATCGCCCGTCGTGTCCCTCGCGACGACTCCTGCGGTGCTGTTGCGTCCGGGTGCGTGTCCTGACCCGTGTGCAGCAGCTCGGACACCGCGTCACACGTGGGGCGGCTCACCTTGGCTCCAGCCCGAGCCCCGCTACGCTCGGCGGTTGAAACGTCAACCTATCTCGGAGGTTCCCGTGCTCCACCGTCTCGTCTCCCCGCTCCCCGCCGCCGTCACCGACGTCGTGCTGCTCGTCGTCCGTGTCGGTCTCGGCGTCGTGCTCGTCGCCCACGGCTGGCAGAAGGTCCACACCAACGGTCTCGAGGCCACGCGCGCCGGCTTCGACGGCATGGGCGTGCCGTTCGCCGACGTCGCGGCCCCCCTCACCGCCGGTATCGAGCTCGTCGGCGGCGCGCTCCTCGTGGTCGGTCTGCTCACCCCGGTGGTCGGCGTGCTCGTCGCCCTCGTGATGCTCGGCGCCTACTGGTTCACGCACCGCGGGGCCGGTCTCTTCGCCGCCGAGGGCGGCTGGGAGCTGGTGGGCGTCATCGGGCTCCTGGCCCTCGCGCTCACGGCCGTCGGCCCCGGCCGCCTCTCCGCCGACGCGGCCCTCGGGTCGCGCTCGCGCACCGCCGCGCGGACGCCCGCCTCCACGGGCGTCTGACACGATCGGGGAGTGCCCCCGTCGCTCCCCGCTCCACTTCCCGCCGCCCGCGCCGCCGCCCTCCGCGCGGCGCCGTGGACCTACGCGCAGGTGGGCCTCACCCTGGCCCACCTGCGCGACGGCGCACCGCTCCCGGAGCGGCACCACCAGCTCGACCGCAGCCGCCCGCTCGGGTACGGCGCGGCGACGTACGGGCGGGCCGTCGAGGACCTCTTCACCTGGCAGGTGCAGCGCCGCGCGGGGCTCGACGTCCGCGCGGACGCCCGGGCCGACGAGCCGGGGGCGGTCGCGCTCCTGACCATCGGCCCGTGGCCGTTCGTCGTCCGGGCGCCGGTACGGGTCGTCGACGTGCTCGCCGAGCCGACCCGCGCGGGGTTCTCCTACGGCACGCTGCCCGGCCACCCGGAGCGTGGCGAGGAGTCGTTCGTGGTCTCGATCGACGACGCGGGCGCCGTGCGCCTCACCGTCACCGCCTTCTCCCGCGGCGGACCCTGGTGGGCGCGCCTCGGGGCGCCGGTCGCGTCGTACGTGCAGAAGCGCACCACCGACCGCTACCTGGCGGCGCTGGTCACGCCGGTCACTCCTTCGACCGCACCCTGATCCCGGTCAGCGGCACCGTGACGGTGCCCGAGGGGTCGGTGAAGAAGTCGTTGCCCTGGTCGTCGACCACGATGAACGCGGGGAAGTCCTCGACCTCGATCTTCCAGACCGCCTCCATGCCGAGCTCGGCGTACTCGAGCACCTCCTGGCTCTTGATGCAGTCCTGCGCCAGCCGGGCCGCGGGGCCGCCGATCGAGCCGAGGTAGAACCCGCCGTACGTCTGGCACGCCTCGGTCACCTGCTTGCTGCGGTTGCCCTTCGCGAGCATCACCATCGAGCCGCCGGCGGCCTGGAACGCCTTGACGTAGGAGTCCATCCGCCCGGCCGTGGTGGGCCCGAACGAGCCCGACGCCATGCCCTCGGGCGTCTTGGCGGGGCCGGCGTAGTAGACCGGGTGGTTCTTCAGGTAGTCCGGCATCTCCTCGCCGGCGTCGAGCCGCTCCTGGATCTTCGCGTGCGCGATGTCGCGCGCGACCACGAGCGGGCCGGTGAGCGAGAGCCGCGTCTTCACGGGGTGCTGGCGCAGCTCGGCGAGGATGTCGGCCATCGGCTGGTTGAGGTCGACGTTCACGACCTCGCCGCCCTGGATGAGGTGCTCGACCTCGGTGTCGGGCAGGTAGCGGGCGGGGTCCGTCTCGAGCTGCTCGAGGAAGACACCCTCGGGCGTGATCTTGCCGAGCGCCTGGCGGTCGGCGGAGCACGAGACCGCGATCGCCACGGGGCAGGAGGCACCGTGGCGCGGCAGGCGCACGACGCGCACGTCGTGGCAGAAGTACTTGCCGCCGAACTGCGCGCCGATGCCGAACTCCTGCGTCAGCTTGAAGACGTCCTCCTCGAGCTCGAGGTCGCGGAAGCCGTGCGCGCTCATCGAGCCCTCGGTGGGCAGGTCGTCGAGGTAGTGCGCGCTCGCGTACTTGGCCGTCTTGAGAGCGAACTCCGCGCTCGTGCCGCCGATGACGACCGCGAGGTGGTACGGCGGGCAGGCCGCCGTGCCGAGCGAGCGGATCTTCTCGTCGAGGAACTCGAGCAGGCGCTTCGGGTTGAGGATCGCCTTCGTCTCCTGGAAGAGGAAGGACTTGTTGGCCGAGCCGCCGCCCTTGGCCATGAAGAGGAACTTGTACTCCGGCTTCCCCGACGTCTGCGGCGTCGAGTAGAGCTCGATCTGCGCCGGCAGGTTGGTGCCGGTGTTCTTCTCCTCGTACGTCGTGAGCGGCGCCAGCTGGCTGTAGCGCAGGTTGAGCCTGGCGTAGGCGTCGTACACGCCCGCACTGATCGCCTCGCCGTCGTCGATGCCGGTCAGGACGCCCTCGGACTTCTTGCCCATGACGATCGCCGTGCCCGTGTCCTGGCACATCGGCAGCACGCCGCCGGCCGAGATGTTGACGTTCTTCAGCAGGTCGAGCGCCACGAAGCGGTCGTTGCCGCTGGCCTCGGGGTCGTCGATGATCTTGCGCAGCTGCGCGAGGTGGGCGGGCCGCAGGTAGTGGGCGATGTCGTGCATCGCCTCCGCCGTGAGGGTCCGGATGGCCTCGGGCGTGACCTTGAGGAACTGCTGCCCGTCGACCTCGAAGGTCGAGACGCCCTCGGTCGTCACCATGCGGTACGGCGTGGTGTCGGGCCCGATCGGGAGCAGGTCGGAGTAGCGGAAGTCGTCGGCTGGCGTGCTCACGACCACGCACGCTAGACCCCCGCTGTGACGCACGACTCGCTTAGGCAAGCCTTCCTCGCGGGGCGGGTTGTCCTCGTCGGCCCGGCCGCGCTACGGTCCCCGCATCCACCACGGGAGTCCATGGCAATGGGCTGAGATGGGGCTGTAGCCGCCCCGACCGTCGAACCTGATCCGGATCATGCCGGCGCAGGAAGCGAGGAGCGTGCTTCATGTCTGCTGTTGTCCCACGGCTCTGGTGCCTGGTCGACGCCACCGACGACCTCACCCTGCTGACCCGCCTCGCCGAGGTCGGCGTCGGCGGCTTCCAGGTGCGCGCCAAGCGCGCCACCACCGCCGAGCTGCTGCGGCTCACCCGCGTCGTGCTCGCGTCCGTGCGTCCGTGCGGCGCCCGGGTCGTGGTGGACGACCGGCTCGACGTCGCGCTGGCGGCGGGGGCCGACGGCGTCCACCTCGGGGCCGACGACCTGCCCGTTCACGACGCGCGCGCCCTGGCCGACGCGTCCGGGGCCTCGGCGGCCGACGGCACCCGGTTCCTCGTCGGTGGCACCTGCCGCGACCGCGCCCAGGTGGAGGCCGCCCGCGACGCCGGCGCCGACTACGTCGGGTTCGGCCCCGTGCGCGCGACGACCTCGAAGACGGGGCTACCGGACCCCCTCGGCGTCGAGGCGGTCGCCCGCGCCGCCGGGGTGCTGCCCCTCGTGGCGATCGGTGGCCTCGACGTGACGACGGTGCCCGCGGTGCGCGCCGCCGGGGCGCACGGGGTCGCGGTGATCGGCGCCATCTGGCGACCACCGGACCCCCTGGCCGCAGCGGAGGCGCTCGTCCGGGCGGTGTGAGCCGTGGGAGCACGGGTGCTCGTCCGCGGCGCCGGGATCGTCGGGCTCGCCGTCGCCGACGCCCTCGTGTCGGCCGGCCACGACGTCACCGTCGTCGACCGCGCGCCGGGGAGCGGGGCGTCGTACGCCGCCGCCGGGATGCTGAGCCCGAGCAGCGAGGTCTGGTACGGCGAGGAGGCCCTCCTCGACCTCGGCCTGCGGAGCCTGGCGCTGTGGCCCGCGTTCGCCGCCGGGCTCGGCGTGCCGCTGCACACCCGCGGCACGCTGCTCGTCGGGCACGACCGGGGTGACCTCCAGCAGGTCGAGCGGCAGGTGGAGCTGCTGGCCGGCCGCGGTCGCGCGGTGGACCTCCTGACGTCGCACGAGGTGCGCCGGTGCGAGCCCACGCTCGGCCGGGTGTCCGGCGGCGCCGTGCTGCCCGACGACCAGGCGGTCGACCCCCGGGCCGTCGTGTCCGCGCTGCGCGAGCGCCTCGGCAGCCGGGTGGTCCCACGGGTGCTGGACGGACCCGCCGACGTCGAGGTCGTCGCGACCGGGTCGCGGCTGCCCGCGCCGTGGGCCCACCTCGTGCGTGGCGTGCGCGGCGAGATCCTGCGCGTGCGCACCGACGACCCGCCGGCGCACGTGGTGCGGGGCTGGGTGCGGGGCGACCCGGCGTACGTCGTGCCCCGCACGCCCGGTGGGGGCGGCCCCGTCGAGGTCGTCGTCGGGGCGACCAGCGAGGAGCACGACGGCCCGCCCGTGGCGACCGTCGGCGGCGTCGCCCGGCTGCTCGAGGCGGCCCGCACGCTCCTGCCCGGCCTCGACCGCGCCGAGCTCGTCGAGGTGACCGCCCGGGACCGCCCGGCGACCGCCGACCACCTGCCGATCGTCGGCCCCGCACCCGTTGACGACAACACCCGGCCGGTCGTGCTCGCCGCCGGCCACTTCCGCCACGGCGTCCTGCTCGCGCCGCTCACCGCGGCGCTCGTCGTCGCGCACCTCGCCTCCGGCGCGGTCGACCCGGCACTCGACCCCCGACGTGCCGCCCTGCGCGGCCCCGCCCCGACCCCCGACCCGACCCCCGACCCGACCGACGAGGAGACCCACCGATGAGCGCACCGCCCGTCCTGCGGCTGACCGTGAACGGCGAGCCCGCCCGGGTCGACGCCGACGCCCGCACCGGCCCGCCGACCCTGGCCGACCTCGTCTCCGCGCGCGTGGGCGCGGTCGAGGGCCATGCGGTGGCGCTGAACGGCACCGTCGTGCGCCGTTCCGCGCTCGCCACCACCCCGCTCGCCGACGGCGACGAGGTCGAGATCGTGACGGCGGTGCAGGGCGGATGAGCACTCCTCTCACGATCGCCGGCACCGCTCTCGCCTCGCGGCTGCTGCTCGGCACCGGCGGGCTGCCCAGCCCCGCCCTGCTCGAGCCGGTGCTCGACGCGGCGCGACCCGGCCTGGTGACGGTGAGCGTGCGCCGTACGTCGGGCAGCGGCGCGAGCGGGCTGCTCGCCACCCTGCGGCGCCGCGGCGAGCGGGTCCTGCCCAACACGGCCGGCTGCCTCTCGGCGCGGGAGGCGGTGCTCACCGCCGAGCTCGCCCGGGAGGCGCTCGCCACCGACTGGGTGAAGCTCGAGGTGGTCGGCGACGAGAGCTCGCTGCTGCCCGACGTCGTCGAGCTGGTCGAGGCGGCCGAGCGGCTGGTGGGGCGGGGCTTCGTCGTGCTGCCCTACACGACGGCGGACCCCGTCGTCGCCCGGCGGCTCGTCGACGTCGGCTGCGCCGCCGTGATGCCGCTGGGGTCGCCCATCGGCTCGGGTCTCGGGGTGCTCGACCCGCACGCGGTCGAGCAGCTCGTCGCCGCGGTCGACGGCGTGGTGCCGGTGGTGCTCGACGCCGGGGTCGGTACGGCGAGCGACGCCGCGCTGGCGCTCGAGCTCGGCTGCGACGCCGTGCTGGCCGCGACCGCCGTCACCCGCGCCGCGGACCCGGTCGCGATGGCGACGGCCCTGCGTCTGGGCGTCGAGGCCGGGCACGCCGCCCGGCACGCGGGTCGGATCCCGCGCCGCACGACGGCGCGCGCGTCCAGCCCGCTCGCCGGACGGGTGCGGGTCCCGTGAGCGGGCCGCTGGTGCTGCTGACCGACCGGTCGCAGCTGCGGCTGGGCCGGGGGCTGGTGCGCACCGTGGCCGAGTGCGCCGCGGCGGGCCTGACGACGGTGGTGGTGCGCGAGCACGACCTCGGGCCCGTCGCCCGGGAGGCGCTGGTCGCTCGGCTGGCCCGGGTCGACGGGCTCACGGTGCTCTCCTCGCGGCTCCCGTCCCTCGCCGCGCACGGCGTGCACCTGGCGGCCCACCAGCCGGCCCCCGAGGGTCGACCGCCGGCGGGACGGTCGTGCCACGACGTCGCCGAGGTGGTGGCCGCCGTGGCCGAGCGTGCGTCGTACGTGACGCTGTCGCCCTTCGCCGCCACCGCGAGCAAGCCCGGCCACGGGCCGGCCCTGCCGCCCGCGACGTACGCCGCCGCCCGCAGGGCCACCGCCGGCTCCGGCACGCGCGTCCTGGCCCTCGGCGGCGTCGGGCCGACCGAGGTCGGCCCCGCCCTCGCGGCGGGTGCGCACGGCGTGGCCGTCATGGGTGCCGTCATGCGTGCGGCCGACCCGGCCGACGTAGTACGACGCCTGCTGGACGCCCTCGCCGCCGGCCCGTGCGCCACCGGTGGTGCCGCGTGAACCCGCCGGTCGTGCTCACCGTCGCGGGCACGGACTCCGGGGGAGCGGCCGGCGTCGCCGCCGACCTCACCACCCTCGCGGCCCACGACGTGCACGGTGCCTGCGTCGTCACCGCGGTCACCGCCCAGGACACGACGGGCGTGCGCCTCGTGCACGCCGTGCCGCCCGACGTGCTCGCCGCCCAGGTCGACGCGGTGCTCGACGACCTGCCGCTCGCCGCGGTGAAGACCGGCATGCTCGGGTCGCGCGCCGCCGCCGAGCTGGTCGCCGAGCGTCTCGCCGCCCGGCCGGGTCGCCCGCTCGTGGTCGACCCCGTGCTCGTCGCCACGAGCGGCTCGGTGCTCGGCGGCGCCGACGTCGTGGCGGCGTACGTCGAGTGCCTGCTGCCGCGGGCCACCGTCGTCACGCCCAACGGTGACGAGGCCCGCGCGCTGCTGCACCGCGCGGCCGACGACCCGACGCCGGCCCGGGAGCTCGCGGGGAGGCTCGCGTCGTACGGGTGCGCGGTGCTCCTGACCGGGGGACCCGCGCCGGGGGAGAGCCCCCGCACCTGCGTCGACTGGCTCGCCCGGCCCGGTGAGGAGCCGGTCGCCCTGCCGCACCCGGCCGTCGACACCGCCAACGACCACGGCACCGGCTGCACCCACGCCGCCGCCCTCGCCGCGCGCCTCGCCCACGGCGTCGACCTCGAGCGGGCCGCAGCCGACGCGGCGTGCTGGACCACGGGCCAGCTCCGCCGTTCCCGCTCCTGGACCCTCGGCCGCGGCCGGGGCCCCGTCGCCCACACGATCCCCACCGCATCCACGCCAGCCACCACCGGAGGAACCCCATGACCGTCCACCCCGCCCACTCCCGGGTGCTGCTCGCGCCCCACGACGTGCCGGTCACCCGCGTCGCGCTCACCAACGGCGAGACCTTCGACCGCTACTGCACCGAGGGTCCCGGCAGCGACCCCGAGGTCGGCCTGCCGCCGCTGCGCGCGGGGTGGGTGGCCGAGCGGGGCGACACGACGACGTACGACGGCCGCGAGGTCCAGCTGCTCGACAACGGCCGCTCGGCCGTCCGGCGCGGCGCCGCCGCGGGGGAGTGGCGCGGGGAGCAGCGACCGCCGCGCCGGGCGGTCGAGGGACGCACGGTGACGCAGCTGCACTACGCGCGCCAGGGCGTCGTGACGCCCGAGATGCGGTTCGTCGCCGCGCGGGAGCGGTGCGACGTCGAGCTGGTGCGCAGCGAGGTCGCCGCCGGCCGCGCGATCATCCCGGTCAACGTGAACCACCCGGAGGTCGAGCCGATGATCATCGGCCGCCGCTTCCTCGTGAAGGTCAACGCCAACATCGGCAACTCCGCCGTGACGTCGTCGATCGCCGAGGAGGTCGACAAGCTGACGTGGGCCGTCACGTGGGGCGCCGACACGGTCATGGACCTCTCGACGGGCGACGACATCCACACCACCCGCGAGTGGATCGTGCGCAACTCGCCCGTGCCCATCGGCACCGTGCCGATCTACCAGGCGCTGGAGAAGGTCGACGGCCAGGCCGACCGGCTGACCTGGGAGGTCTACCGCGACACCGTCGTCGAGCAGTGCGAGCAGGGCGTCGACTACATGACGGTGCACGCCGGTGTGCTGCTGCGCCACGTGCCGCTCACCGCCCGCCGGGTGACCGGCATCGTCTCGCGGGGCGGCTCGATCATGGCAGGCTGGTGCCTGGCCCACCACGAGGAGAACTTCCTCTACACGCACTTCGACGAGCTGTGCGAGATCTTCGCGGCGTACGACGTCAGCGTCAGCCTGGGCGACGGCCTGCGGCCCGGCTCGGTCGCCGACGCGAACGACGAGGCGCAGCTCGCCGAGCTGCGCACGCTGGCCGAGCTGACCACCCGCGCGTGGGAGCACGACGTACAGGTGATGGTGGAGGGGCCCGGCCACGTGCCGCTGGACCTGGTCGAGGAGAACGTGCGGCTCCAGCAGGACTGGTGCCACGGTGCGCCGTTCTACACGCTCGGCCCGCTCGCCACCGACGTGGCGCCCGGCTACGACCACATCACCTCGGCGATCGGTGCCGCCACGATCGCGATGCACGGCACGGCGATGCTCTGCTACGTCACGCCCAAGGAGCACCTCGGGCTGCCGGACCGCGACGACGTCAAGACCGGCGTCATCACCTACAAGCTCTCGGCGCACGCCGCCGACGTCGCCAAGGGCCACCCGTTCGCCCGCGAGTGGGACGACGCGCTCTCGCGGGCGCGCTTCGAGTTCCGGTGGCGCGACCAGTTCGCCCTCTCGCTGGACCCCCACACCGCGGAGTCGTTCCACGACGAGACGCTGCCCGCCGAGGGCGCCAAGACCGCGCACTTCTGCTCGATGTGCGGGCCGAAGTTCTGCTCGATGCGCATCAGCCAGGACGTGCGGGACCGCTTCGGCGCCGACCTGGAGGTCGAGCGGGACGTCTCTCGGGGGATGGAGGAGAAGTCGGCGGAGTTCCTCGAGCTGGGCGGCACGGTGTACGTCGACCCGGCCGACGTCACGGGTGAGGACCGGCGAGCCGGCTGAGGCCCGCCGACGCCGACGCCGTCACCAGTCGACCGGCCCCGGGTACGCCAGGACGAGGAGCGTGCCCGGGGCCAGGAAGACGGCGGCGGCGACGAGCCACCAGCGGCCGAGCCGGGCGTCCCAGAGCGCCAGGGCGAGGGCGCCGTTGACGACGGCGCCCACGACGAGGGCGAGGAGACCGACGACGTAGCCGGCGAGGATCTCGTCGCCCGGGCTCGTCGACCCCGCCGTCCGGCCGGTGAGGTGGTCGACCGCCGTGCCGAGGCCGAGGGAGACGGGAACGGCGCACGCCACGCCCGCGACCACGTTCACCGCGGCCGCGACGCCGAGGCCGGCGAGCCGGACCGGCACGGCGCGTGCCCGCCCCGGGGGCGCCGGGGGCGCGGTCGAGGTGTCCGGTGCCATGCGTGCCCCTTCCGCCGCCCGCGCGCCGCGGTGGTCGTCGAGCGGCCAGCCTAGGGCCGGAGCCGGCGACGCGGGGCCACCATCGGGCGTCGTTCGCGACTTTCGTCGGTGGGGCGGGTCGGTCGGGCGCTCTAGGCTGGGGGCCATGACCGATCCGTCGCAGCTGCGCATCTCCGACGCCGACCGCCACCGGGTCACCGAGCTGCTCCGCGACGCCGCCGGCGAGGGCCGGCTCGACATGGACGAGCTCGACGAGCGCATCGAGGCCACCTACTCCGCCAAGATCTACGCCGACCTCGTGCCGCTCGTGGCCGACATCCCCGGCGAGGCGCCGACCCCGGGCGGTCTGGCCGTGCCCGGCCCGTCCGGCATGGCGTCGGCGCCCCGGGTGCCGCTCCACAAGCCGGCGTCGGGCCACGTCGTGCCCGCCACGCCGTACGAGTCGAGCTACGCCGTCATGAGCGGCGTCCAGCGCAAGGGCGTCTGGCAGGTCGGTCCGACCCACAACGCCTTCGCGATGATGGGCGGCGTCGAGATCGACCTCCGCGAGGCGCAGTTCACCACCCACGAGGTCGTCATCAACGCCAGCGCGATCATGGGCGGCGTCGACATCACGGTGAACGCGTGGACGCACGTCGTCGTCGAGGGCATGGGCATCATGGGCGGCTTCGAGCAGAGCCGCGACAAGGTCGACCCGCAGTACGACGCCAGCTCGCCCGTCGTCCGGGTCAAGGGCGTCGCGCTGATGGGCGGCGTGACCGTGACGCGCAAGCCGATGCCGGGGGAGCGCAAGAAGCGGAAGCTGCTCGGCGGCTGACCCGCCCCTCCCACGGAGGTCCTCATGACGACGCACGACCGCCCGGCACCCCTCGCGGGGGCCGGGCGGTCGTCGTACGCGGGTGGTGCGGTCAGGCGTAGACCGGGATCTGGCCGGCGTTCTCGTGGTCGACCGTCAGGTTGTCGCCCGACGCCGGGTCGAAGAGGTGCATCTGCGTCGTGTCGACCCAGATCTCGGCCTCGTCGCCCTCCTTCACGCGGCTCGCCCCGTCGAGGCTGATGACCAGCTGCGTGCGCAGCGAGTCGCCGTCGAGGTCCTTCTCGAGCTGCAGCAGCTGCTCCTGGACCTCCGGCGGCGCCTCGAACGGCAGGTAGGCGTAGGTCTCGTTGCCGAGCCACTCCACCACGTCGACCTTCGCGCGGAAGGTCGAGCCGAGGTTCGCGTGGGACGTGTCGATGAGCGACGCGTCCTCGAACGCCCCCGGGCGGATGCCCGCGATGAGCAGGCCCTTGCCGGCGACGCGCTCCGCCTTGTCGGCCGGGATCTCGACCGTGCCGAAGGGCAGCTCGACCTTCGTGCCGTCGACCTTCGCCGGCAGGAAGTTCATCGGCGGGGAGCCGATGAAGCCCGCGACGAAGAGGTTGCCCGGGTTCTCGTACAGCTCGCGCGGCGACGCGAGCTGCTGGAGCAGCCCCCGCTTCAGCACGGCGACGCGGTCGCCCAGCGTCATCGCCTCGGTCTGGTCGTGGGTGACATAGACCGTGGTGATGCCCAGCTTCTTCTGCAGGCGGGCGATCTCCGTGCGCATCTGGCCACGGAGCTTGGCGTCGAGGTTCGACAGCGGCTCGTCGAAGAGGAACGCGTCGGCGTCGCGCACGATGGCGCGGCCCATCGCGACCCGCTGGCGCTGACCACCGGAGAGGTTGCCCGGCTTGCGCTCCAGGTGCTCGTCGAGCTCGAGCGTCTTCGACGCCGCGCGCACCTTCTCCTGGATCTCGGCGTCGGAGGCGCCCGCCAGCCGCAGCGGGAACGCGATGTTCTCGAAGACGGTGAGGTGGGGGTAGAGCGCGTAGTTCTGGAACACCATGGCCAGGTTGCGGTCACGGGGCGCCAGGTCGTTCACGCGCTTGCCGCCGATCATCATGTCGCCGGAGGTGATGTCCTCCAGCCCCACGATCATGCGCAGCAGCGTCGACTTCCCGCAGCCCGACGGGCCGACCAGGATCACGAACTCACCGTCCGCGATGTCGATCGACACGTCGTTCACGGCCGGGAACCCGTCGCCGTACTTCTTGACGATGTTCTTCATCTCGATGGCGGCCACGGAATCATCCCTTCACTGCGCCGGAGGTCAGTCCGGCGACGATCTTGCGCTGGAAGACCAGCACGATGACGATGATCGGGATCGTCGCGATGACGGCTCCCGCGGCCAGCAGCGATGCCGGCCGGTTGAACGGATCTGCTCCGACGAAGAACGAGAGCGACGCCGGGATCGGTCGCGCTGCCTCGGTGGAGGTCAGCGAGATGCCGAACACGAAGTCGTTCCAGGCGAAGAAGAACGTGAGGATCGCGGCGGTGAACACACCCGGTGCGGCCAGCGGCACGATCACCTTGCGGAACGCCTGCCACGACGTGGCGCCGTCCACCTGGGCCGCCTGCTCCATCTCCCACGGGATCTCGCGGAAGAACGCCGAGAGCGTCCAGATCGCGAGGGGGAGCGTGAAGGACATGTACGGGATCACGAGGCCGGCCCACGTGTCGTAGAGGCCGATGGCCCGCCACATGTCGAAGAGCGGACCGACGAGCGAGACCACGGGGAACATGGCGATCGCCAGTGCCGTGGTGAGCACGAGCTTCTTGCCCTTGAACTCGAGCCGGGCGATCGCGTACGCCGCGAGCGTCGCGATGATCACCGACAGCACCGTCGCGATGAGCGAGATGCCGATCGAGTTGAAGATCGCCCGACGGAACTGCTCGTTGTCCCAGGCCGCGACGTAGTTGTCCCAGCCGGCGAACGTGCCGTCGCCCGGGAGGAACCCGGGGTTGCCGTTGGTGATCGACTCCTGCGACTTGAAGGAGAGCGAGATGATCCAGGCGACCGGCAGCAGGCACCAGGTGAGGATCAGCAGGGCACCGACGGCGATGCCTGCCTTGCGGAGCGGGGAGTTACCCATGGATCAACCCTCCTGCCGTGCCGCGGCGAGATCGACGCGGAAGAGCTTGACGATGAGGAAGGCGATGACCAGCACCGAGAGGAACAGGAGCACCGACAGCGCCGAGCCCATGCCGATCTGGAACTGCTCGATGACCTGCCGGTAGGTCAGGAACGAGACCGACTCGGTGTTCACGGCGCCCGCCGTCATCACGAAGATGTTGTCGAAGATGCGGAAGGCGTCGAGGGCGCGGAAGAGGATCGCGACCATGATGGCGGCCCGCATGTTCGGCAGGATCACCTTCCACAGCCGCTGCCACCACGTGGCGCCGTCGACCTTCGCGGCCTCGACCATGTCCTCCGACACCTGCGCCAGACCGGCGAGCAGGAGCAGCGACATGAACGGGGTCGTCTTCCAGATCTCCGAGACGCAGATCGCGAAGAGGGCCGGGAACTGCTCGCCGAACCAGTTGAAGTTGTCCTCGACGAACGGCAGCCAGTAGTTGACGAAGCCGTTCGTGCCGCTGAAGGCGAACTGCCAGGCGAAGCCCGAGACGACGGTGATGATGCCGTACGGGATGAGGATCGAGGTGCGGATGATGCCGCGCGCGAAGACCACGCGGTGCATCACGATCGCGAACACGAAGCCGATGACGAGCTCGAAGAACACGGTGACGACCATGATCCCGACCGTCACGAGCATCGTGCGCCAGAACAGCGGGTCGCTGAGCGCCGTCACGTAGTTCTGCGCCCCGACGAACGACCGGTCGTCCGGTGCCGTGAGCGCGTAGTTCGACAGCGACAGCCAGAGGGCCTGCAGCATCGGGAACGCCGTCACGAAGAGCATGACGATGAGCGCCGGGGCCACGAGCTTCATGCCGAGCTTGTTCTCGGCGACCGCCCGGTCGCTCTGGTGCGGCTTGTCCTTCTTCTTCTCGGCCGGCGCGGGGGCCGGTGCGGTGGCGGTGCTCACAGCAGTGCCCTCCCCTGCAGGACGTCCTCGAGGAACTGGGCCGACTCCGCGGGAGTGTCCTGGTTCACGTCGAACGGCGAGTGCCAGACGCTCTGGACGGCGCCCGAGATCTGGTTGTAGAACGCGCTCTTCGGGCGGGGACCGCCCTCCTCGACGCTCTCACGGAAGAGCTCGAGCAGGGAGGCGTCGTACGCCTCCGTGAGCGCGGGGTCGTCGTACACCGAGGCCCGGGCCGGCATGAGGCCCTCGTTGACGGCGAGGTCGCGCTGGGCGTCCTCGTCCGTCACGCACTGGGCGGCCTCGAGCGCGAACTCGGGGTTCTCCGTGTAGGCGCCGACGCCGATGTTGATGCCACCGACCGGGGGCTTCGACTCCTCGTCGGCCACGGTGCGCGGGTAGCGCGCCCACGACAGGTCCTCGAACTGCTCGGCGTCGACGACCGTGTTGGTGTCGCTCGGCTCGTAGTTCTTGTAGACGAACGTCCAGTTCGTCATGAACTCGCCCGGGCTGCCCGGTCCGAACATCGCGCCCAGCGAGGTGCCCTCGCGGGAGACCGAGAGGTCGGACTGGGCGGCGCCGGAGTCGGCGAGCTGCTGGATGACGGCGGCGGCGGCGCGACCGGCCTCGGAGTCGATGTCGACCTGTGCGTCGACGCCGGCTTCGGTGTCGCTCACGATGTCGCCGCCCGCGCCCTGGATGAGCGCGTTGATCCAGACCATGTAGGCCTCGTAGCGGTCGGCCTGCACGCCGACGGTCGCGTCGTTCTGCGCGGCCGCGTCGATGACCTGCTCCCAGGTGGCGGTGCCCTCCTGGAGGGCGTCGTCGATGCCGGCGGCCTCGGCGAGCGACGTGCGGTACCAGAGCACCTGCGTGTTCGCCCACTGCGGCGCCGCGTAGATCTTGTCGTCCCAGGTGACCGTGTCGGTCGGGCCGGCGAGCACGTCGTCGTCGACGACCGCGCTCGCGACCTCCTCGGGCAGCTCCAGGAGCCACCCCGCGTTGGCGAACTCGGGCACGAAGACGGGGTCGAGGCTCATGAGGTCCGTCGTCGAGTCGTTCGCGGCGAGCCGTCGTGCCAGCTGGGTGCGCTGGTCGGTGGCGCCCGTGGGCAGCAGCTGGATCGCGATGTCGTACTCGTCCGTGCTGCAGCGCTCAGCCAGTGCGTTGAGGGTGTCCTGCCCGTCGGGGTTGATGTACCAGTTCAGTGTCGGCTTGTCGGAGCTGCTGCACGCCGACAGCGTGCTCGCGGCAAGCACGAGTGTGGCGGCGACGCCGATTCTTCGCCCAGGCCCGCGCATGTGCCACCTCCCTCTCCATTGAGTTGTGTGCTCGACAGGTCTAGACCCCGCGAGGCTCGTTTGTCCAGCATCGCGCCGGTCGAGGAAAGTTAAACCCGCAGGTCGGGGGCACTTTGGGGTGAGGTCCGGCGTGGTGGACACCGTGTACGGCGGACCGGATGGGGAGTGCCACGCAGGCCGGTGCGCGACCGGTGCGGGACCGGTGCGGGACCGGTGTCGGGGAGGGGGTCGGAGCGGGTCAGCCGGCGCGGCGCACGGAGCCCGTGATGGCGCCGACGAACCGGTCGAACAGCGCCCGCGGCAGGTCGTGGCCCATGCCGTCGACGAGCACCAGCTCGGCCCCCGGCACGGCGGCCGCGGTCGCGCGACCGCCCGAGACGTGCACCATCCGGTCGGCCTTGCCGTGCAGCACCGTCACGGGGACGGTGACCTCGCCCAGGGCACGGGTGCGGTCGGGCTGGGTGAGGATCGCGGCCATCTGACGCAGGATGCCCGAGCGGCTCACGCCCCGGCCGTGCGTCTCCTCGGCCCGGGAGCGCAGGGCGTCCTCGGCCTCTCGGTACTCCGGCGACCCGATGAGGCCGGACATCACCTGGGTGCCCGCGACGTACGACTCGAGGTCGGGCTTGTTGGGCGCCACCAGCGTGGGCAGGAGGCGCGGGTGCTGCCAGCCGACGCGACGGCGGCCCGTGGTCGACATGATCGAGGTCATCGACAGCACCCGGTCCGGGTGCTCGACGGCCACGGTCTGCACGATCATGCCGCCCATCGACACCCCGGCGAGGTGGGCCGCGGGTATCCCGAGGTGGTCGAGCAGGAGGACGGCGTCGCCGGCCAGGTCGCTCATCGTGTACGGCGTGCGCACCTTCCGGCCGAGGAACGCCTGCGCGACCGTGGCCTTCGAGACGCGCTCCGGCACCCGGGAGGAGCGGCCGACGTCGCGGTTGTCGTAGCGGATGACGCGGAGGCCCTCGAGCGCCAGCATCCGGCACAGCTCGTCGGGCCACCACGTCATGTGGCCGCCGAGGCCCATGACGAGCAGCAGCGGTGGGTCGCCGGGGTCGCCGTACGTCTGGTAGCAGAGCTCGATGTCGCCGCGCACCGGCGCGAAGAGCTCCTCGCTGCGGGGCACGGCGGCCAGCTCGGGCTCGAGGTCGGGTGGGGGCCCGCTCGGGGCGAGGCCGGCGTCCATGCCGAGGGAGGCCTCGGGCCCGGTCGCAGTGGGCGGGAGGGCGTCGTCAGACGTGGACATACCGGCCAGTATGCCTACCGGCCGGAAGCCCCGCAGCGCGGTCTGGTCCGCCGCCTCAGTGCTCGAAGTCGACGGCGGAGTAGGCCCGCAGCTTGCCGAGCTGGTGCTCGGAGGTCACCTGGCGGATCGTGCCGCTGCGCGAGCGCATGACCAGCGAGTCGGTCGTGGCGCCGCCGGCGCGGTAGCGGACGCCCTTCATCAGGTCGCCGTCGGTGATGCCGGTGGCCACGAAGAAGCAGTCGTCGCCGGTGACGAGGTCATCGGTGTGCAGCACGAAGTCGGGGTCCAGGTTGTGGCCCGCGTCGAGGGCCCGCTGGCGCTCCTCGTCGTCCGTCGGCCACAGGCGGCCCTGGATGGTGCCGCCGAGGCACTTCATCGCGCAGGCGGTGATGATGCCCTCCGGCGTGCCGCCGACGCCGAGGAGCAGGTCGACCCCGGAACCGGGTCGCGCGGCGGCGATCGCGCCGGCCACGTCGCCGTCGACGATGAACTTGATGCGGGCGCCGGCGGCGCGGATCTCGTCGGCGAGCTTCTCGTGGCGCGGACGGTCGAGCAGCACGACGGTGACGTCCTCGGCCGCGGAGCCCTTCGCCTTGGCGACCCGCGCGATGTTCTCGGCGACCGGGAGGCGGATGTCGACGACGTCGGCGGCCTCGGGACCGGTGACGAGCTTGTCCATGTAGAAGACGGCCGAGGGGTCGTACATCGAGCCGCGCGGGGAGACGGCGAGCACGGCGACCGCGTTCGACATGCCCTTGGCGGTCAGCGTCGTGCCGTCGATCGGGTCGACCGCGACGTCGCACTCGGGTCCGGTGCCGTTGCCGACGCGCTCGCCGTTGTAGAGCATCGGCGCGTCGTCCTTCTCGCCCTCGCCGATGACGACGACGCCGTTCATGCCGACGCTGGAGATCATCACGCGCATGGCGTTCACCGCGACCCCGTCGGCGCCGTTCTTGTCGCCCTTGCCGACCCAGCGGCCGGCCGCCATCGCGGCGGCCTCCGTCACGCGGACCAGCTCGAGGGCCAGGTTGCGGTCCGGCGCCTCCGGCTCGACACGCAGCTGGGTGGGCAGGTCGGTCACCACGGAGGGGTCAGTCGCCATGGGCGGATCGTAGCGGTCCCCGGCGCCACCCGGCCGGGTGCCTCAGCCGTCGGCCGTCGCCGGGTAGCGCGTCACGGCCGTCTCCTTCACGCTCGCCCACACCCGCAGCCCGGGGTGCAGGGCCAGCTCGGCGACGGCGGCGGCCGTGACGTCGGCCAGCACGGGCCGCTCGTGCGTCGTGCGCACCGCGACCCGCACCCCGTCGCCGTACGGCGTGAGCTGCTCGACGGAGCCCGACCAGCGCAGCCGCGCGGAGCCGGTCGGCTCGGCGACCGAGAGCGTGACGGCGCTGGGCCGGAAGGCGGTGAGCCGCCCGGGGGCGTCGGGCGCACGCAGCACGTTCAGCCCGACGAGGCGGGCCACGTGGTCGGTGCGGGGGTGGGCCGCGACGTCGGCCGGGGTGCCGGTCTGGGCCACGCGCCCGTCCTCGAGCACCAGCACGCGCGTGCCGAGGGTGAGCGCGTCGACCGCGTCGTGGGTGACGAGCAGGGCCACGCCGTCGTACGACGCCAGGTGCCGCGCCAGCTCGACGCGCAGCGAGGCGGCGACGCCGACGTCGAGCCCGGCGAAGGGCTCGTCGAGGAGGAGGAGGTCGGGGTCGGTCGCCAGCGCCCGCGCGACGGCGACCCGCTGCGCCTGCCCGCCCGAGAGCTGGCCGGGCCGCCGGTCGCCGAACGCGCCGACGCCGAGCCGCTCGAGCTCGGCGTCCGCCCGCTCCCGCGCCGCCGCCCGGCCGAGGCCGCGGGCGCGCAGGCCGAACGCGACGTTCTCGCGCGCGGAGAGGTGGGGGAAGAGGGCCTGGCCCTGGACGACGTACCCGACCCGTCGGTCGCGGGGGAGCACCGGCGGGTCGGTCCAGGACCGACCGCCGAGCGACACGTGCCCGCCCGGCCCCGGGTCGAGCAGGCCGGCCAGCACCCGCAGCAGCGTGGTCTTGCCGGCGCCGTTGGGCCCGACCACGGCGACCACGTCGCCGGCGTCGGCGCGGAGGTCGGCCGCCAGACGTCCCGGCACCTCGACGCGGGCATCGAGACCGCCACCCGCGCTCACGCGCTCGCCCCTGTGGTGAGCCAGCGGTTGCGGAGCGCGGCGAGCACGAGGACGGAGGAGAGCAGCAGGATCATGCTGAGCGTCCGCGCACCCTCGGGGTCGTTGACCAGGACGGTGTAGATGCGGGACGGCATCGTCTGCGTGGCGCCGGGGTAGTTGCCCGCGAACGTGACGGTGGCGCCGAACTCGCCCAGCGAGCGCGCCCAGGCGAGGACCGAGCCGGCGACCACGCCGGGCAGGGCCAGCGGGAGGGTGACGCGCCGGAACGTGGTCCAGCGGGTGGCTCCGAGACAGCTCGCCACCTCGTCGTACTGCTCCCCGGCCGTGCGCAGCGCGCCCTCGACGCTGATGACGTAGAAGGGCATCGCCACGAAGGTGTGGGCGATCACGACGGCGGTCATCGTGAACGGCAGGGTGATCCCCGTGGCGTCGCGCAGGGGCTCGCCGACCAGGCCGCTGCGGCCCAGTGCCGAGACGAGCGCGACACCCGCCACGACCGGTGGCAGCACCAGCGGCACGGTGACCAGGGCGCGCAGGAGGCCCCGGCCGCGGAAGTCGACGCGGGCCAGCACCCAGGCCAGCGGCGTGCCGAGCACGAGGCAGGTGACGACGGTCAGGCCCGACGTCAGCGCCGTGATGCGCAGTGCGTCGAGCACCTCGGGCGAGGTCAGGTTGTCGAGGAACGTCGACCACGGCGTGGCCAGGACGAGCGCGACGAGCGGGAGGACCAGGAAGACCGAGGCGAGCGCGGCGGGCACGACGAGCACCGCGGGCGGGCGGCCCAGGGTGCTCGTCGTCCTGCCCGTCACGGTGCTCAGGGGGTGCCGAACCCGGCGGTCGTCAGCACGTCCTGTCCGGTGGACGAGAGCACGTAGTCGAGGAACGCCTGCGCCAGGTCGGGGTTCTCGCTCTGGTCGAGGGTGACGATCGGGTACTCGGTGACCGCGTCGTCGGCGACGTCGTCGTCGAGCTCGACCAGGGTGACGTCGTCCGCCGCGGCGAGGGCGTCGGTGCGGTAGACGAGGCCGGCGTCGGCCTCGTCCTCGACGACCCGGGCGAGCGTGGCCTTGACGTCGCGCTCCAGGCTGGACGGCTCGTTGTCGATGTCGGCGTCGTCGAGCACCTCGGCCGCGAGGGTGCCGCAGGGGGCGGTCTCGACGCAGACGACGTAGGTGACGGCGTCGTCGTCGAGGTCGGCGAGCGTGGTGATGCCGGCGGGGTTCTCGGCGGGCGTGACGAGCACGAGGGTGTTCGTCGCGAAGACCTCGGGGTCGCTCGCCTGGACGGGCTCGGAGCGCTCCATCGAGCCGAGGTCGGCCGTGGCGAGCAGGTCGCCGGGGGCGCCCTGGGCGGCGTTGTCGGCGAGCGTGCCGGAGGAGTCGAAGACGAGGTCGATCTCGACGCCGTCGTTCTCGGCCTCGAACTGCTCGGCCAGCTCGGTGAAGGTGCCGGTGAGGCTCGCCGCGGCGAGGACGGTGATCGAGCCGTCGAGGTCGGCCCCGGCGCTCGTGCCCGCGCCGTCGCTGCCCTCGGGGTCGTCGGCGCCGCAGGCGGCGAGGGGGAGGAGGGCGAGGGTGGCGATCGCAGCGACGGTGACGCGGCGGGCCCGGAGGCGCGTGTGCATGGCGGCTCTTCTCGTGCGGAGGGTCGGGGGAGGGGCGGGTCAGGGGCGTTCGACGACGACGTTCGTGGACTTCACGGAGGCGACAGCGCGGGCGCCCGGCACGAGGCCGAGCTCGTCGGCGGCCTCGGCGCTCATGAGGGAGACGACGCGGTAGGGCCCGCAGACCATCTCGACCTGCGCCATCACGGTGTCCTTCACGACGCGCGTGACGATGCCGGGGAGGCGGTTGCGGGCGCTGACCGCGGACGCACGGGAGTCCGGCGCGTGCCCCTCGGCGCCGGCCCCGGCGTACGCCGCGAGGTCGGGGCCGTCGATGACGGTGCGGCTGCCCTCCCGCCGGGCCGGCAGTCGTCCCGCGTCGATCCAGCGTCGGACGGTGTCGTCGCTGACGCCGAGCAGCTCGGCCGCCTCGGCGACCCGGTAGGTGTCCACCGGAGCATTGTCACTCATGTGCGGCGTTCGGAGCGGATTGATTCCGCGATTGCGTGTTCTGGGATCATTTCTGGGCGGGATCGCGGATCGAGCGTCGACCGAGGTGGCGGCCGTCGGGTCGTCGTACGTCGCGAACTGCCCGACCCGACGGGACGAGCGGACCTAGGGTGACGGTCGCGGACCCGAGCCGCGCCCCGTCGGAAGGAGCCCTCGCCGTGCTGCCCACCCTCCTGGTCGCCGTGGCGATCGTGATGCACGGCAACAGGGCCGTCGCAGCATGACTCCGCCGCCCTCCGACGGCCCCAGCCCGGCCGAGCTGCGCAGGCAGGCCCGGTTGTACGCCGCGCTGGTCTCCGCGTTCGGTCGCACCGAGACGCTGCTGGCCGACCTCGCCGCCTGCGCCGACCCCGAGGAGGCCAGCCTGCTCCTGCAGCGGCAGCTGGACATCGACGAGGAGAGTGCCGGTCTCGTCCTGTCGATGCAGCTGCGCCAGTTCCCCCGCAGCCAGCAGGACAGGCTCCGGGTGGAGGCCGAGCGACGCGCTCGCGAGGCCGGGGTCGAGCCGCCGGGCGCCTGAGCCCGACGCCGACCGACCGGCAGTCGGCCCGCCGGCACGGATGGCGGCGAACGGCTCCGGATCCCGCCCCTGAGGCCGGTGGGCGGGCGGTTCGCCGCTCCCCGTGCCGGTGCTCGGCCCCGGCGACCGACCGCGGGGCGGCCCGCCGGGGGCGGGTTGAGACACTGGACCCCGTGACCGCGTCGACGCCGCCGCCCGCCGGGAAGCCCGGGCGCTACCCCCGCACGTTCAACGGCCTCATCGCCTCCATGGTGGTGATCGTGCTGGGCGTCCTCGCCTTCGTCGGGTTCCGCGCGGTGTTCCGGGCCGAGCCCACGGTCGACCTCCAGTCGGTCGACTACCTCTCGGTCGTGCGCCTGGCGCAGGACAGCGGGTTCCCGGTCGCCTACCCGCCCGAGCTCCCCGAGGAGTGGACCCCGACCTCGTCCCGGTTCGAGGGCGTCGACGGCACCGAGTGGAGCGTCGGGATCGTGGTCGGCGAGGACGACTTCGTGGGCGTCAAGGTCCGCACCGCCGACGTCGACGACACCCTCGAGAACGTGCTCCGGGAGGAGTACGAGACCGGCGACCCCGTCACCGTCGACGCCACGGACCCCGCGCTCGCGGGGGAGTGGGGCACCGCGACCCAGGGCGTCGACACCGCGCTGACCCTGCGGGTGCCGTCGCTCGGCGGCGCCACCGGTGCCGAGGGGATCACCGTGGTCGTCTACGGCTCGCTCGACGAGGACGCCCTCGCCGACGTCGCGGCCGGGCTCACGACGGAGCCCCTGCCCGCCCGCTGAGCGCGCCGCCCGGTTCATCCCCAGGCCTCGTCCACGACACCCCCGTGTCGCCGAGGTGCGTCACGGTGACGGGCATGACTTCTCGGATCATGACGATCACGGCTGCCCTGACGGCGGCCGTCGCCTCCACCGCCCTCCTCGTGCCCGCCGCCGGCGCGGCCACCGACACCGACCGCCACGGACCCGGTCACGGACCCGGTCACGGACCCGGCCACGGCCAGCGCGCCGAGCCCGAGGTCTTCGCCCACCGCGGAGCGTCCGGCTACCGGCCCGAGCACACGCTGGAGGCCTACCGCCTCGCGATCGCCCAGGGCGCCGACTCGATCGAGCCCGACCTCGTCCCGACCAGCGACGGCGTGCTCGTCGCCCGCCACGAGAACGAGATCAGCGGCACGACCGACGTCGCCGACCACCCGGAGTTCGCCGACCGCCGCACCACGAAGACCATCGACGGCGTGGCCTACACGGGCTGGTTCACCGAGGACTTCACGCTGACCGAGCTCAAGACGCTGCGGGCGAAGGAGCGGCTGCCCCAGGTCCGACCGGGCAACACGGCGTACGACGGGCTCTACGAGATCCCGACCCTCGACGAGGTCCTGACGCTCGTGCGCGACGAGTCCCGACGCCTCGGCCGCACGATCGGCGTGGCCCCCGAGACCAAGCACCCCACCTACTTCGACTCGATCGGGCTGAGCCTCGAGGAGCCGCTGGTGCGCACCCTGCACCGCCGCGGTCTCGACCACCCCCGGGACCGCGTCGTCATCCAGTCCTTCGAGACCGGCAACCTGCGCGACCTCGACCGCATGACGCGCGTGCCGCTCGCCCAGCTCGTCGACGCGGCGGGTGCGCCGTACGACCTCGTCGAGGCCGGCGACGGCCGCACCTACGCCGACCTCGTCACCCGCCAGGGCCTGCGCGAGATCTCCCGGTACGCCGACTACCTCGCTCCGGCGAAGAACCTCGTGCTGCCGCGCGACCCGGTCACCGGCGCCACCGGCGAGCCGAGCGCCGTGGTCGAGGACGCGCACCGGGCCGGCCTGCCCGTCGTCATCTGGACCCTGCGCGCCGAGAACCAGTTCATGGCGACCAACTTCCGGGTCGGCACCGACCCGAACGCGCCGGGCGACCTGTACGCCGAGTCGCTCGCGTTCCTCGACGCCGGGGTCGACGTGCTGTTCGCCGACCACCCGGACGTCGCGGTGGCCGCGCGCGACGCCTGGGTGCGGGAGAACCGGCCGGGGCGCGGCCCGGGTCGTGGCCACGGCGGCCGCTGAGGCCTCCGCTCAGGCGGACCGTCGGCGCGCAGTCAGAGCTGCTGCCGCCAGTCCCGCGCCACCCGCGGCGAGCCACGGCAGGGGGAGGAGCCACCGGAGGTCGCCCCCGGCGAGGTCCAGGACCGTGACGAGCGCCCACACGACCACCAGGCCGAGGAACGCGACGCCCATCACGAGGTGGCCGACGTTGACGGGGTGACGTCCGCCCGCGGCGTCCGTGGGGTCGTCCACGGCGGTCTCGTAGCGGGTGTCGTACCGGGTGTTGTCGTCCTGCACGGTGTCCTCCGGGGCGGTGGTGGTGTCGTACGACGTCATCGGCTGCGTCGTCGGGTCGGTGCCGGGGTGCTCGCTCATCGGGCCCGCACCTCCACCTCTCCGAGGCCGAGGGAGACGTCGAGCACCAGGGCGTCGTCGTCGAACCCGGGGGTGGTGCCGGGGGCGTCGTACGCCTCGTTCAGGGCGACGTCGTCGCCCTCGCTCTCCCGGTCGAGGACCGTGGCGGACCCGAGCCCCACCTGCGTGCTGACGGCCACGTCGACCCCCTCGGGCAGCACCACCTCGATGCGCCCCACGCCGCCCTCGACGCGGATGCTGCGTCCGGCCAGCTCGGCCGGGTCGGCGACCTCACCGAGGTCGAGCACCGTCTCGCCCGCCCCGAGCCAGTACCGGTCGTCCACCTGGGCGGCGCTGAGCGGCGTGGCCTCCTGGGTGCGATCGGTGAGCCGCTCGACGGCCATGGTGCCCGCCGTCGCGACCGCCAGCACGAGCCCGACGAGGATCAGGCCACCGGCGCGGCCGTAGAAGGCGCCGACCACCAGCAGGGAGCCGACGACGCCGAGCGCGAGGGCGGGGTAGGCCGACGCGGGCACGTCGACCCCGGCGACGTCGACGACGCCGAGCACGCCCACGGCGAGCGCCGCGAGGGCGAGGGTGAACCAGAAGAGCAGGGGGCCGCGGCGCAGCGGGTTCGGCGGGCGCGGGGCGCGCGGGGGCCGGCCGACGGTGGGCGCGGGGGGCTGCTTCGTGAAGGGGTCCGCGCCGTACGGCGAGGTGGCCGGCGGCACGTACGGCGCCGCTCCCTCACGGCCCGCCTCCCGCACCGCCTCCCGGGCGGAGCTGCGGCGGTGGTGGCTCGCGACCAGGAGCGCGACCACCACGAGCACGACCGTGAGCGGCCAGGAGACCCACCCGCCGGCGAGGTCGCCGAGCAGCGCGACCGTCGCCAGCACACCGGCGACCACGAGGGCCAGCGTGCGGCTCCGGTCGTCCAGCGTGACCACGGACTCGCCCGTGTCGTCACGGGGCACGAGGAGCCAGAGGGCGCCGTACAGCAGCGCGCCGCTGCCGGCGAAGAGCGTGAGCACGGCGAGGGCGACCCGCACCACGACGGGGTCGACGTCGAGGTGGCGGGCGAGGCCGCCGGCGACGCCCGCGACGTACCGGTCCTCGCTGGAGCGGCGGAGCCGGCGGAGGTCGCGCATCTCGGCGCCGGTGACGCGGGGCCCGTCGTGGGGCCCGTGGTGGGGGTCGCCGTGGGGTCCGGCGGGAGGTGGCTCGGCCGTGGCGGTCGAGGAGGAGGTCGGTGCCTCGTCGGGTGTCGTCGTCATGGTCTCCAGCCTGGTCGGGCGCGTCCTCCCTCACCATCGGGGACGACCCTGATCATCCCCCGGATCCCGTCCCAGGGGTCGCCCTCGTCCTCGGGGTCGGACCAGGGTCGTCCCTGATGCGGGGGCGCGCGCGGGCGTGTGACGATGACGGCGCCATGCGACCGACCACCGTGCCTCCCTCCCCGGCGACCGCCGCCGCCCCCGCGGGTGTGCGCGGGGACGTGCGCAGGGCGAGCCGCGACCTCGAGCGCGGCATCGTCGGGGGAGTGGCGGCCGGCCTGGCCGACCACCTGGGCGTCCCGCTCCTCGCCGTGCGCCTCGTCTTCGCCGTCGCCACCGTGCTCGGCGGGCTCGGCGTCGTGCTCTACGCCGCCTACTGGCTCGTGCTGCCGGCGGCCCGCGAGAGCCTGGCGGCGGCCCCGGGGATCGAGAGCGCCACCCGGGGCGGACGCCGGCCCGGTCGGCCCCGGCGGCTCGGCGACGTCGGGGCCGCCACCGTCGTCGGCGCCCTGGCACTCGGCGTCGTCCTGACCACCGAGGCCCTCGTGGGGCGTGGCGTCCTGGTGTGGGCGCTCGCCCTCACCGTCGGGGGCGTGGCGCTGCTGTGGCGCCAGGCGGACGAGGTGCAGCGCGAGCGCTGGCAGTCGCGCACGGAGCGGCTGGACCCCGTGCTCATGGTGCTCGGGTCCGGCGGCTGGGCGGCCTACACCCGCGTCGCGCTGGGCGCCTCGCTGCTGGGCGGGGGGCTCCTGCTCCTGGCCCTGCGCGACGGCTCGCTCGCCGTCGCCCGGGAGGCGGTGCTCGCCGTGCTGCTCGGGATCGCCGGGCTGGCGCTGGTCGTCGGCCCGTGGATCGCCCGCCTGGTCGCCGACCTCGGGGCCGAGCGGGCCGAGCGCGTGCGCAGCCAGGAGCGGGCCGACGTGGCCGCCCACCTGCACGACTCGGTGCTGCAGACGCTCGCGCTGATCCAGAAGAACGCGCAGGACCCCGCCACCGTGGGCCGGCTGGCCCGCAGCCAGGAGCGCGACCTGCGCGCGTGGCTGTTCGAGGAGGAGCGCACGGTCGCCACCACCCTCGGCGGCGCGGTCCGGGCGGCCGCCGCCGAGGTGGAGGACGACCACGGCGTCGAGATCGAGGTGGTGGTCGTGGGCGACCTCGCGTACGACGAGCGGCTCGCCCCTCTGGTCGCGGCGGCCCGCGAGGCCGTGGTGAACGCGGCGAAGCACGCCGGCACCGGCCGGGTCGACGTGTACGTCGAGGTGCTCGGCGGCGCGGCGGACCTGTTCGTCCGCGATCGCGGACGCGGCTTCGACCCCG
The DNA here is from genome assembly GCF_000426525.1 of Nocardioides alkalitolerans DSM 16699. Lineage (GTDB taxonomy): Bacteria > Actinomycetota > Actinomycetes > Propionibacteriales > Nocardioidaceae > Nocardioides > Nocardioides alkalitolerans. The sequence continues at coordinate 219,981 of NZ_AUFN01000013.1, read as the reverse complement.
ACGACCTGCCGACCGACCGCCACGGCGTGCGCGGCAGCATCGTGGAGCGCATGACCCGCCACGGCGGGACGGCGACCGTCCGGTCGTCACCGGGGGCCGGCACCGAGGTGCGGCTCCACCTGCCGGCCGGTGCCGGCGACGCAGACGACGAGGAGCAGGGATGACGCAGGACACCACTCCGGCGACCGCGCCGGGCCCGCCCGTGCGGGTCGTCGTGGTCGACGACCACCAGATGTTCCGCGCCGGGGTGCGCAGCGAGCTGGCCGGCTGCGGCGCCGGGCGTGTCGAGGTCGTCGGCGAGGCGGCCGACGTCGACCAGGCCGTCGCGGCCGTGGCCGCGCACCGACCCGACGTCGTGCTGCTCGACGTGCACCTCCCCGGCGGGGGCGGCGTGGAGGTGATGCGGCGGGCCCAGGCCCCCTCGTCCGCCACGCGCTACCTCGCGCTCAGCGTCAGCGACGCGGCGGAGGACGTCATCGGCACCATCCGCGGCGGTGCCCGCGGCTACGTCACCAAGACCATCAGCGCCGCCGACCTCGTCGACGCCGTCGCGCGGGTCGCGGAGGGGGACGCCGTCTTCTCGCCCCGCCTCGCCGGGTTCGTGCTCGACGCCTTCGCCGGCGCCATCCAGGTCGCCTCGGTCGACTCCGACCTCGACCGGCTCTCCGAGCGCGAGCGCGAGGTGATGCGCCTGATCGCCCGCGGCTACGCCTACAAGGAGGTCGCGAAGGAGCTCTTCATCTCGGTGAAGACGGTCGAGACCCACATGTCGAGCGTGCTGCGCAAGCTGCAGCTCTCGTCGCGCCACGAGCTCACCCGCTGGGCGACGGACCGACGGCTGCTGTGAGCCGCCGCGGTTGACAGGCCCCGCGGGGGCGGGTTCTGTGGTGCACCCTGCGGACGACGGACGGTGGTTGCGCCCGCCGGTGGGTACCTTCCCGCCCGCAGACTCTCGGAAGGCAGCGCATGACCGACGCACCCGACCTCGCCCACGAGAAGGCCCTCGAACGCGCCAGGGAGCTCGACGACGACGAGAACCTGCAGCGGTCCATCTCCGGCAGGCTGCTCTTCTTCTACGTGCTCGGCGACGTGCTGGGCTCCGGCATCTACGTGCTCATCGGCGCCGTCGCGGCCGCCGTCGGCGGCGCGTTCTGGATGGCGTTCCTCGCCGGCGTGACCGTGGCGACCCTCACCGGCCTCGCCTACGCCGAGCTCGTCACCAAGCACCCGCAGGCCGCGGGCGCCGCCCTCTACGTGAGCAAGGCCTTCCGCAACCCGTTCCTCACGTTCCTCGTCACCATCTGCATGCTGTCGGCGACGTTCGCGGCCGCCGGCTCGCTGGCGACGGGCTTCTCGTCGTACTTCGCGCAGGTCTGGGAGCTGCCGCCCCCGCTGCTCATCTCGGTCATCTTCATCGCCGCGCTCGCGGTCGTGAACTTCATCGGCATCACGGAGTCGGTCATCGCCAACATGGTGATGACGTTCGTCGAGGTCGCCGGCCTGGCCGTCGTGGTGCTCATCGGCATCGTCTACGTCAGCCGCGGCGAGGCGGACTTCTCGGTGCTGCTCGAGTTCGACACGGACGGCAGCCCGATCTTCGCGGTCGTCGCCGGCGTCGCGCTCGCGTTCTTCGCCATGACCGGCTTCGAGAACGCCGCCAACGTCGCCGAGGAGACCATCGACCCGGCCCGCAACTTCCCCCGCGCCCTCATCGGCGGCATGGTCGGCGCCGGCATCATCTACGTGATCGTCGCGATGACCGCGGCCCTCACGGTGCCGATCGACACGCTCGCCAGCTCGGACGCGGCGCTGCTCGAGGTGATCAAGGCCGACATCATCCCGGTGCCCGTCGGCGTGATGACCACGATCTTCGCCATCGTGGCGATGGTGGCGATCACCAACACGACCCTGGTCGCCCTTGTCACCCAGTCGCGCATCCTCTACGGGATGGCCCGCGAGGACGTCGTGCCCGGGTTCTTCGCCAAGGTGCACGCCGCCCGCCGCAGCCCCTGGGTCGCGCTGGTCTTCTCCGCCCTCGTCGTCACCACGCTGCTCGTCGTCGGCCACACCCTCGACGCCGCGGGCATCGGCGGCTCCAGCGGGGTCGTCGAGCGGCTCGCCACCGTCACCGTCGTCTTCACCCTCTTCATCTACGCGCTGGTGATCGTGGCGGCGTTCGTGCTGCGCCGCGACGAGCGGCCGCCGGACTCGTTCCGCGCCCCGACCCCGCTGCTCGTGATCGGCGTCGTCGGCAACCTCGCGCTGCTGGTGTACGTCGTGGTCGACGACCCGACGTCGCTCTTCTGGTGCGCGGGCCTGCTGGCCCTCGGGCTGGTGCTGTACACCGTGGAGAAGCTGGTCGGCCGTACCGGCGAGACCACCCCGCCGCCGGGGCGTGCCCCGACCGGCTCCGCGCGTGACGAGGAGGAGGAGCTGTGAGCATGCACGTCGTCATCGCGACCGACGGGTCGAAGCAGTCGCTGGCCGCCGCGAAGCACCTGCGCTCCCTCGCCGCGCCCGAGGCGATCAGCGACGTCACGGTCCTCGCCGTGGTCCGGCCCCTGGCGGCCGTCTCGTTCGTCGACGAGCTCTCCGGCCCCCGCAGGAAGGACGCCGGGTCGCCGTCGTCGGTCGCGAGCTTCCGTGACGCGGCCAAGGCCTCGATCGAGGTCATCGCCGACGTCTTCGCCGGCTGGGGGCCGAAGGTGCACAAGAAGATCCGCAGCGGCTCGCCCGCCAACGAGATCATCAAGGCCGCCGAGCAGCTCGACGCCGGTCTCGTCGTGGTCGCCAGCGGCGGGCGCGGCCTGAGCGACCGGGTGATGCTGGGCAGCACCGCCCAGCGCGTGCAGCAGTACGCGCCGTGCCCGGTGCTCGTCGTACGCCCGGCCCCCAGTCGCAAGAAGTAGGGCCGGGCGCCCCGGGGGTCGCCCCGGGCCGAGCCGTCAGCTCGTGTGGTGCACGGGTGCGAGGGCGTGGACGGGCGTCGGGATGCCCTCGAAGCGCGCCTTGAGCTGGAGCGCCAGGTAGAGCGAGTAGTGGCGCGACTGGTGCAGGTTGCCGCCGTGGAACCAGAGGTTCTCCTGCTGCGTCGGCTTCCACATGTTGCGCTGCTCGCCCTCCCACGGGCCGGGGTCCTTGGTGGTGTCGGAGCCGAGGCCCCACACCTTGCCCACCGTGTCGGCCACCTCGGGGGAGATGAGGTCGGCAGCCCACCCGTTCATCGAGCCGTAGCCGGTGGCGTAGACGACGAGGTCGGCGGGCAGCTCGGTGCCGTCGGCGAGCACGACGGAGTCCTCGGTCAGGTGGTCGACCTGGCCGTGGGCGAGCTTGACCTGGCCGTCGGCGACGAGCTCGGCGGAGCCCACGTCGATGTAGTAGCCCGAGCCGCGCCGCAGGTACTTCATGAACAGCCCGGAGCCGTCGTCGCCCCAGTCGTGGTCGAAGCCGGCGGCCTCGAGGCGGTCGTAGAAGTCCTTGTCGACCTCGGCCATCTTCTGGTACGCCGGGATCTGGAACTCGTGCATGATCCGGTAGGGGAGCGAGGCGAAGATCAGGTCCGCCTTCTCGGTGGTGACCCCCGCCGCGAGCGCCCGCTCCGAGTAGAGGTCGCCCAGGCCGTGCTCCATCAGGGACGCCGACTTCACGATGTGCGTCGAGCTGCGCTGCACCATGGTCACGTCGGCGTCGTGCTCCCACAGCGCCCCGCAGATGTCGAAGGCCGAGTTGTTGGAGCCGATGACGACGACCTTCTTGCCGGCGTACGCGTCGGGTCCCGGGTGGGCCGACGAGTGGTGCTGGTCGCCGCGGAAGACGTCCTGGCCGGGCAGCGTGGGCACGTTCGGCTTGCCCGACATGCCGGTGGCGAGCACGACCTGGGTGGGCGTGAGCGTCAGGGGCTGCCCCTCGCGCTCGACCTCGACCGTCCACGTGCCGGTCTCGGGCGAGTACGACGCCGAGCTCGCCGTGGTCGACGACCAGTAGGGCACCTCCATGACCGAGGTGTAGAACTCCAGCCAGTCCGCGACCTTGTCCTTCGGGGCGAACACCGGCCAGTTGTCGGGGAACTTCAGGTAGGGCAGGTGGTCGTACCAGACCGGGTCGTGGAGGCACAGCGACTTGTAGCGACCGCGCCACTGGTCGCCGGGGCGCGGGTGCTTGTCGATGACGAGGCTGGGCACGCCGAGCTGTCGCAGGCGGGCCCCGAGCGCGATGCCGCCCTGGCCGCCGCCGATGACGAGCACGTAGGGCTGCGTCGTCGAGCCGAGCGACTCGGCCTCGGCCTGCCGCTGCTCCGACCACGTCCGACGGCTCCTGGTCGCTCCGTGCTCGGCGCCGGGCGGGCGTCGGGTGCCGCGGGGCTCCTCGTGGCCCTTGAGCTCGTAGAGGGTGGTGAGGAAGGTCCAGGCGACGAGCGCGCCGTCCTCCTCGCGCAGGCGCACCAGCCCGCGCCCGCGGCCCACCCCGGTCTCGAAGACGAACCAGGCGGTGATCACGCCGCCGTCCTCGGTGGCCGGCTCCTCCAGCGCGAACCCGGTGGGGTCGGTGCGGTCGAGGTTCGCCTCGAGCAGGCCCGCGACGCCCTCACGGCCCTCGACGGTGTGCAGGTTCCACGAGAAGGCGACGAGGTCGCGCCAGAAGCTCGCGGTGCCGAAGCAGGCGGTGGCGGCGGCGACGTCGCGCGCCCGCAGGGCGGCCTCGAGGTCGGCGAACCAGCGCTCGGCGCGGGCGGTGGGGTCGCCGGGCTCGGTCTCGCTGGTCGGGCGGTCGACGGTCTGCGTCATGCTCACTCCTCGGTGTCGGATAGCCGTGAGCACACACCCGGCCCCGCGTGGGGAGAAGGGTTGCGCAGCGTTGCACGTGACGTGGGTCACGCGCGTGCCTATGCTCGGCCGAGGTCGTCGCACGACGGCCGGCGCGCGGAGGGAGGGCTCGTGGGCGGCTTCAGCGCGGTCGAGCCCGGCACCGACCTCTCGGTGCACGCCCGGGAGCTGCGGCGCATCCACGACGCGGTGCTCGGCGGCGCCCGGTCGCCGGGGCGCCCGCGAGCGGTCGTGGCCCGCTCCTGGCGCCGCATGATCGAGCTCGGCCTCGACCCGGACGGCGCCGGTGCGCGCGACCCCCTGGCCCGCACCGAGGTGGAGCGGCGCCGCGCGACGCCGCTGGCGTGGGTGATCGACGACCTGCGCCGGGCGCTGACGAGCGTCGCCGACGCCTCCCGGTTCCTGCTGGTCGTCACCGACGCGGACGGCGTCATCCTGTGGCGCGAGGGTGCCTCGTCGGTACGCCGCCGCGCCGACGGGCTGGGCTTCTCCGAGGGTGCGTTGTGGACGGAGGGCCAGGTCGGCACCAACGCCATCGGCACGGCGATCGCCGAGCAGGCGCCCGTGCAGCTCTTCTCCGCCGAGCACTTCGAGGCCCAGCAGCACCCCTGGTACTGCACCGCCGCACCGCTCCACGACCCGCGCACCGGCGAGCTCCTCGGGGTCGTCGACGTCAGCGGCCCCGCCCTCACGCTGCACCCGGCGATCACGGCCCTGGTCGAGACCGCCGTGCGCCTCGCCGAGTCGCGCCTCGCCCAGCTGCACGCGGAGCGGCTCGAGCGTCTGCGCCGGGCCAGCGAGCACGTCATCGGCACGACCTCGGGGCCGCTGCTCGTCGTCGACGACGACGGCTGGGTCGCCCACCGGTCCGGCATCGCCGTCCGCGACCGCATCGCCGCCCCGCAGCCCGAGATGACGCTGGCGGTGCCCGGGCTCGGGGTCTGCGTGCCCGAGCGGCTCGACGGCGGCTGGCTGGTGCGACCGGCGGGCGGCGAGCGACGCCTCCTCGCGGTGCTCGACGTCGCCGGGCTCGAGCCCGTGCTGGAGGTGACCTCCGGGACGGCGCCGTGGCGCCTCGCGCTCAGCCGGCGCCACGCCGACATCCTCCTGCGCCTCGTGGAGGCCGGTGCCGAGGGCCTGACCCCGGCCGCGCTCAGCCGCGCCCTGTACGGCGACGCGACGCACGAGGTCACCGTGCGCGCCGAGATCTCGCGGATGCGGCGGGCGCTCGGGGCGCTCCTGGTCACCGCGCCGTACCGGATCGCGCCGGGAGTCGAGGTCTCCGTCCGCCGCGCCCCCTAGGATGCGGCCGTGGAGACCGTCCGCCTCGTCCTGCTGCTCGTGCACGTCCTCGGCTTCGCCGCGCTCGTCGGGGGACTGCTCGCGCAGGTGCGCGACCCCGAGAAGCGGGTGACGGCGACCGTCCGCGACGGCATCGGCACGGCCTTCGTGTCCGGCATCCTCCTCGTCGGCGTGCTGGAGGCGGAGGACGCGAGCCTCGACCACGCGAAGATCGCGGTGAAGTTCGCCGTCGCGCTGGTGCTGCTCGTGCTCGTGATGGCCAACGCCCGCAAGCCGCGGATCCCCGACGGCCTCTTCTTCGGGCTGCTGGTGCTGAGCGTCGCGAACGTCGCGGTGGCCCTGTTCTGGTCACCCACCCACACGTTCGCCTGACGGTCCCGCTGACGGTGGGGCCACGTACCCTGTCGGGTGCGATGTCCTCCTCCTCCGTGATCCCCGGCCTCGAGCACCTCTCCGCCCCCGACACCGCCCGTCGGGGCGCCGAGCAGGCCTCCGAGGCGTCCTCCGCGGCCGACCGCCAGCGCCGCGCCGACGAGCTCCTCGACGGCCTCAACGACCCCCAGCGCGCCGCCGTCGTGCACGCCGGTGCCCCCCTGCTCGTCGTCGCCGGCGCCGGCTCGGGCAAGACCCGGGTGCTCACCCGCCGCATCGCCTGGCTCGTCACCGAGCGGCGCGCCCACCCGGGCTCGATCCTCGCGATCACCTTCACCAACAAGGCCGCGGCCGAGATGAAGGAGCGCGTCGAGCAGCTCGTCGGCCGGCGGGCGCGCATCATGTGGGTCTCGACGTTCCACTCGGCGTGCGTGCGCATCCTGCGCAAGGAGATCGACCGCGTCGGGTTCTCCTCGAGCTTCTCGATCTACGACTCCGCCGACTCGCAGCGGCTCATGTCGCTGGTGCTCAACGACCTCGACCTCGACCCGAAGCGCTACCAGCCCCGGGCGGTGCTCAACTGGGTGTCGAACGCGAAGAACGAGCTGCGCGACCCCGAGGCCGCCACCGCCGACGCCTCCAACCACCTCGAGGAGACGTACGCCGCGGCGTACACGTCGTACCAGCGCCGCCTGCGCGACGCCAACGCGCTCGACTTCGACGACATCATCATGACGACGGTGCACCTGCTGCAGGGCTACCCGGAGGTGCGGGAGGTCTACCGCCGCCGGTTCCGCCACGTGCTCGTCGACGAGTACCAGGACACCAACCACGCGCAGTACGCCCTCATCCACCAGCTCTGCGCCGACGACCCCGAGGCGGCCCGCGACTCCGCGACGCCCGTGCCGGGCGACGTCGGGGGCTCCGCCGGCGAGCGGGTCGGTCCGAGCGAGCTGATGGTCGTCGGTGACGCCGACCAGTCGATCTACGCGTTCCGGGGCGCCAACATCCGCAACATCCTCGACTTCGAGCAGGACTTCCCGAACGCCTCGACGATCCTGCTCGAGCAGAACTACCGCTCGACCCAGACGATCCTCACCGCCGCCAACGCGGTCATCGGCAACAACGAGGGCCGCAAGCCGAAGCGGCTGTGGTCCGACGCGGGCGACGGGGAGCGCATCGTGGGCTACGTCGGCGACGACGAGCACGACGAGGCCCGCTTCGTGGCCGAGGAGGTCGACAAGCTCACCGACGACCACGGCGTGCGTCCGGGCGACGTCGCCGTCTTCTACCGCACGAACGCGCAGTCGCGCGTGTTCGAGGAGATCTTCGTGCGGGTCGGGCTGCCCTACAAGGTCGTCGGCGGTGTGCGCTTCTACGAGCGGCGCGAGGTCCGCGACGCCCTCGGCTACCTGCGGATGCTCGCCAACCCGGCCGACGAGGTGTCGCTGCGGCGCGTCGTGAACACCCCCAAGCGCGGCATCGGCGACCGGGCCCAGGCCTGCGTCGCCGCGCTCGCGGCGCGCGAGGGCACGACGTACTGGGAGGCCCTGCGGGTCGCCCACCGCGCCGACGGCATCGCGACCCGGTCGGTCAACGCGATCCGCTCGTTCGTCGACGTGGTCGAGGAGCTGCAGCAGATGGTGGCGGCCGACGAGCGGCCCGACGTCATCCTCGAGGCGGCGCTCGACCGCTCCGGCTACCTCGCCGACCTCGAGGCCTCCGACGACCCGCAGGACGAGACCCGGCTCGAGAACCTGGCCGAGCTGGTGGCGGTCGCCCGCGAGTTCGCGGACGACCCGCAGGCCGGGCCGTCCGCCGACCCGACCGACGTCGAGGCCGGCACCGTCCGTCCCGGGCTCGGCGACTTCCTGGAGCGGGTGGCGCTGGTCGCCGACGCGGACCAGATCCCCGCCGACCCCGACGGCGAGGACGTCGGCGTCGTCACCCTCATGACGCTCCACACGGCGAAGGGCCTCGAGTTCCCCGTCGTGTTCCTCACGGGCCTCGAGGACGGCGTCTTCCCGCACATGCGGGCCCTGGGCGACCGGTCCGAGCTGGAGGAGGAGCGGCGGCTCGCGTACGTCGGCCTGACCCGCGCGCGGGAGCGGCTCTACATCTCCCGCGCGGTCGTGCGGTCCGCCTGGGGCGCGCCGTCGCACAACCCGGCCTCCCGCTTCCTCGACGAGCTGCCCGTCGACCTCGTGGACTGGCGCCGTACGGCGGCCGCCCAGACCTCGTGGTCACGCCCCGACGTGGGCAGCAGCTGGGCCTCGGCCGACCCGCGGCCGGCGCTCGGTGCGCCGACGCCCGCAGGCCGTCGCAACTTCTCGGCGGCCGCCGCGCGCGCCGACGCTGCGAAGAAGGCCAAGGCGGCACGCCCGATCCCGTCCCTCGCTCCCGGCGACCGGGTCCAGCACGACACCTTCGGGCTCGGCACCGTCGTCACGGTCGAGGGGGCGGCGGAGAAGTCGGTCGCCTCGATCGACTTCGGCTCCGACGGCGTCAAGCGGCTGCTGCTGCGCTACGCGCCCGTCGAGAAGCTCTGACGCACGTCCGGGAGCCCGGGCGTGCGTCAGGGGAGTGCTGCGGGGAGGGTGGCGCGGCGACGGCCGAGCGTCAGGGGGTGACGCCGTTGTTGATCAGCGCGCTGCGCGGGTCGACCGGGTCACCGGCGCCGGGGCGGACCTCGAGGTGGAGGTGGGGGCCCGAGCTGTTGCCCGTGGAGCCGACGTAGCCGATGACGTCGCCGGAGGCGACCGTCTGGCCGACCTCGACGGCCACGGACGACTGGTGGGCGTACCACATCTCCGTGCCGTCCTCGAGGGTGATGACGGTCTTGTTGCCGTAGCTGCCGTCGTAGCCGCTCTCGGTGACCGTGCCGCCCGCGACCGCGCGGATGGTGGTGCCCGACGGAGCGGCGAAGTCGAGCCCGGTGTGGTAGCCCGACGAGTAGTAGGACTCGGCCTGGCCGAAGACGTTGGTGATGCGGTAGCTGTCGACCGGGAGGACCCAGCGGTTCTCCGCGAGGCGGGCGGCCTCGGCCTCGGCGGCGTTGCCGAGGGTCTCGATCGCGGTGCTGCGACGCTCGGCCGCGGCCTCCGCCTCGACGATCGCAGCGTCCTCGTCGGCCGCGTCCTCGAGCGCGTCGCGCTCAGAGTCGCGGCTGATGGCGCGGTTGCGGTCGGCGAGCAGGTCGCTGCGCGACGAGGTGCTCGTGCCCGACATGCCGTTGCTCGCCGAGAGCTGGACCGTCGACGACGAGACCTCGGGGGCGAGGGGGCCGGAACCGGCCGCCGTCACGGCGCCGCCCGTCGAGATCGCGAGCACGGCGACACCGGCCAGGACCGGGGCCGAGGGCAGCAGCGGACGGAAGAGGCCCGACGCCGTCGGGGTGCTGCGGGGCTCCTTGACCGCACGGCGGCGACCGGCCTGGGCGGCACTGCGGGCGGCCGTGCGCGCGGCACGGTCCTCCGCTGCGAAGCCGCGCACGTCGTAGGTGGTGGGGAGCACGTCGTGCTCGGTGACGACGGGGATCGACTGCGTCGTGTCCTCGAACCGCATCTCCTGGCCACGGTCGCGCGGCGCGGCGACGGGCTCGCGGACCTGGGTCTCGCGGGTCAGGACCTCGGCGGGGGCCGCGGCCTCCGGGGCGCTCGCGCGGCGGCGCGGCTCGGGGCGGGCGGCACGCTTGCCGGGGGTGGTGCGAGGGACGTCCGGGGTCGCGGGGTCCGAGCCTCCACGGCGCTGGCCGCGGTGATCTGCTCGGTGGTTGCCCATAGACCTCGTGTTCCTCGTTCGGTGCGTGCAGGGTTCTGCAGGTTCGTGCTCGGAGACAGCGTCAGACTGTAACGGACGTTCCGGCCCCTTCGAAATCCCCCGGGGGGAAGACCTGTGGACGAGGCGACCCCTACCTCGGTCGCTTGCGTCCGGGTCGACCTTGCCGCATCACGTGCGCGAGGGCGTGCGGACGCACCGGGATGTGGTGCGCGTCACGTCGTACCCAGGGGTACGAGACCGCCGTGCCCCGGGTCGGACCACGGGTCTATCGTGCGCTGAGGAATCCGGACTCTCACCCTCATACGGCAAAGGAATGGTCGGATCGTGGACCTGATGGAGTACCAGGCGAAGCAGCTCTTCGCCAAGCACGGCGTGCCCGTGACCGAAGGAATCGTCGCCACCACCCCCGAGGAGGCCAAGGCCGCCGCCGAGAAGCTCGGCGTCGTGGTCGTCAAGGCGCAGGTGAAGGCCGGCGGTCGTGGCAAGGCGGGCGGCGTCAAGCTCGCCAAGACGCCCGACGAGGCCTTCGAGCACGCCACCAACATCATCGGCATGGAGATCAAGGGCCTGACGGTCAACCGGGTGCTCATCGCCCCGGCGGCGAGCATCGAGGAGGAGTACTACTTCTCCTTCCTGCTCGACCGGGCGAACCGTCAGTACCTCACGATCGCGTCGGTCGAGGGTGGTGTGGAGATCGAGGAGGTCGCCAAGACCAACCCCGAGGCCGTGCGCCAGATCGCGATCGACCCGGGCACGGGCGTCGACGAGGCGAAGGCGAAGGCCATCGTCGCCGAGGCCAAGTTCCCCGAGGCGCTCACCGACCAGGCCGTGCAGACCATCCTGGCGCTGTGGAAGGTCTTCGTCGAGGAGGACGCCACGCTCGTCGAGGTCAACCCGCTCGCGCGGCTGACCGGCGACGTGCTCGAGGCGCTCGACGGCAAGGTCTCGCTCGACGAGAACGCCGAGTTCCGTCACGCCGACCACGCCGAGTTCGAGGACAAGGCCGCGGCCGACCCCCTCGAGGCGAAGGCGAAGGAGAAGGGCCTCAACTACGTCAAGCTCGACGGCGCGGTGGGCATCATCGGCAACGGCGCGGGTCTCGTCATGAGCACCCTCGACGTCGTCGCGTACGCCGGCGAGGCGCACGGCGGGGTCAAGCCCGCCAACTTCCTCGACATCGGCGGCGGCGCCTCGGCGCAGGTCATGGCCGACGGCCTCGACGTGATCCTCAACGACCCCCAGGTCAAGAGCGTCTTCGTCAACGTCTTCGGCGGCATCACGTCGTGCGACGCGGTCGCCAACGGCATCGTGGGCGCGCTCGACATCCTGGGCGACGAGGCCACCAAGCCGCTCGTCGTCCGCCTCGACGGCAACAACGTCGAGGAGGGCCGCCGCATCCTGGCGGAGAAGAACCACCCGTTGGTGACGGTCGTCGCGACGATGGACGGCGCGGCCGACAAGGCCGCCGAGCTGGCGAACGCCTGAGACGGGACGGAGAGAGAACATGTCGATCTACCTCAACAAGGACTCCAAGGTCATCGTCCAGGGCATCACGGGCGGTGAGGGCACCAAGCACACCGCCCTCATGCTCAAGTCCGGGACGAACGTCGTCGGTGGTGTCAACGCCCGCAAGGCCGGCACGACCGTGACCCACACCGACAAGGACGGCAACAGCGTCGAGCTGCCCGTCTTCGGCACCGTCGCCGAGGCCATCAAGGAGACGGGCGCCGACGTGTCGGTCGCCTTCGTCCCCCCGGCCTTCACGAAGGACGCCGCGATCGAGGCCATCGACGCCGAGATCGGCCTTCTGGTCGTCATCACCGAGGGCGTGCCGGTCCAGGACACGGCCGAGGTCTGGTCCTACCTGGACGGCAAGTCCACCCGCATGATCGGCCCGAACTGCCCCGGCATCATCACGCCGGGCGAGGCGCTGGCCGGCATCACGCCCGCCACCATCGCCGGCAAGGGCCCGGTCGGTCTCGTGTCGAAGTCCGGCACGCTGACCTACCAGATGATGTTCGAGCTCCGTGACTACGGCTTCTCGACCGCCATCGGCATCGGCGGCGACCCGATCGTCGGGACCACCCACATCGACGCCCTCGCGGCGTTCGAGGCGGACCCCGAGACGAAGGCCATCGTCATGATCGGCGAGATCGGCGGCGACGCCGAGGAGCGGGCCGCGGCCTACATCAAGGACAACGTGACGAAGCCGGTCGTCGGCTACGTCGCGGGCTTCACCGCCCCGGAGGGCAAGACGATGGGCCACGCCGGCGCCATCGTCTCGGGCTCCTCGGGCACCGCGCAGGCGAAGAAGGAGGCCCTCGAGGCCGTCGGCGTCAAGGTCGGCAAGACGCCGTCCGAGACCGCTCGCCTGATGCGGGAGATCCTCGACGCGCTCTGAGCGCACCGCACCACCCGCACGACAGCAGGGCCCGTCCCCCCGGGGGGACGGGCCCTGCTCGCCGTGCGGGGGTGGTCGCGCCGAGCGGCTGCGCCCGGTGGTCGGTCAGCCCCCGGCGGCGACGGCGGCGTTGGCCGCGGCCAGGCGGTCGCGGGAGCGCTGCAGGACCGAGAGGAACTGCTCGGTGGTGAGGTCGGCGTCGCCGGAGCGGACGAACCCGATCTGGCTGACGAGGTTGCCCGAGCGGGCGACGCCCATCACGAACTCGACCGTGCTCTCCTCGGTGACCCGCACGGTGACGCTCCACGCGGCGGTGCGGCCGTCGTCGTACTCGGTGCCGTCGATGACCTCGACGGCCGTCGCCAGGTCCTCGGCCTCGCAGGCCGCCATCTCGTCGGACACCTGGCCGACGAAGCCGTCGGCCACCTGGGCGTCCGAGAGCCGGCCGGTGGTCTGGGTGAGCCCGAACTGGTCCGGCAGCCCGGCGTCCGGCACGAGGAAGGTGCGCGTGAGCGGGTCGGCGACGCCGGGCACCACGAAGCTCGTCTGGTCGCAGAGCGTGGCGGCATCGTTGGCCTCGGCGGCCTGGGCCCGGGTCCCGACCCAGGGAGCGTCGACGCCCGGAACGGTCGGCAGGTCGACCTCGGACAGCATGAAGGCGGGGTCGCCGACGAGGACGGGCAGCGTCGGCTCGACCACCGGCTCGGCGGCACAGGTGCCGCCGCCGGGGGCCTCGCACATGCCGTCGACCGCGGCGGCCAGCAGCCCGGACACCTGGGTGCGCACGTCGTCGCCCGCACCCACGGCGTTGACCATCAGGGTGCTGGTGAGGCTGCCGGTACGGGCGATGCCGGCCGTCAGCAGGGAGGACGGCTCGCCGGGCACCTGGAGCACGAAGATCCGGGCGGCGTCGCCGACGCCGGTGACGGCGTACGTGCCGACGAGCTGGGCGCGGGGGAGCGTGCAGCCGCCGAACCACGTCGACCACGTCTCGTACGTCGTCGCGGCCTCGGCGTCGCTGCGGGACTGCTCGGCGGCCTGGTAGGCCACGATCGGCTGCGCGCCGGCGGCCGACGACGAGAAGGTGCGCACGAAGCCGGCGAGGCCCTCGGGGTCGGCGTACCGCGACTGCTGGCACGGGAGGACCAGACCGTCGCCGTCGGTGTTGTTGTTCGTCTGGGTGGTCCAGGTGCGGTCCGAGGCGAGCTGCTCGACCGCGGTGGTGGCCAGCAGGTCGTCGGTCGTCAGGCCCGTGGGCGGGGCGGACGGCGACCCGCTGTCGTCCGGCTCGCCGGAGACGCTGGTGTCCGGGCGGTCGACCGAGCGCTCCAGCGAGGTCGGCGTGCCGGCGCTGTCGTGCACCACGGCTCCCGACGCGACGACGGCGACGGTCGCCACGGCGATGCCGCCGACGGTGTGGAGCCGGCGGCGTCGCGTGCCCGCCCGGCGGAGGATGGAGGGCCGCGGCCAGCGGACGTCGCCGAGGCCGGCCCCGACGGCGACCAGGGTCGCCTCGACCTCCTCGGGGGTGCCGACCCCGCGCTGCACGGCGTACTCGGCCCGGCCGATCGCGAGGTGGCGCGCCGCCTCCTCGAGGGTGACCCCGATCTCGCGCGCGGAGTCGTGGAGACCCACGCCGCCGACCTCGGCGAGGATCAGGAGCCTGCGCGGCGTCGAGCCGAGCTCGCCGAGGGCCTCGAGCGTCGCCGCCACCTCGGGGTCGAGCCCCTTCTCGCGGTGCCAGACGCGGGCGGTGTGGCGCCGCTGGGCGTGCACCCAGGCGCGGGGACGCACCTCGGACTCGGGCTCGGGGCGGCTGCTGACCTTCGACCAGTGGTGCCAGGCGACGGTGAAGGCCTCGCGCACGGCGCTCCGCGCGGCCGGCAGGTCCCCCGTCAGGAGATACGTCTGGAGCAGCAGTCGGCTGCGGGCGTCCTTGTAGAACGCGTCGAACGCATCGGGATCCTTCATGGCGGCGACCACGGTAGCCGACCCCGACAGGGCGTCCGGGTCGGCGTGTCGGGGGCTCGCTCCCCGGAAGCCCGGCGCACGGTCGCGAGGATGGTCCGCGATGACCTCGCTCTTGCCTCCGCTCCTCTCCCCACGCCCGCACGACCGTGCGTCGCGCGGTCTCGTGCTCGTCGCCTCCGTCGGCGGCGTGGTCGCGGCCCTCGCGACGCTGACCGTCGCGCTGGCCGTCGGGGTCGTCGGCTGGTTCCTCACCGACGCGGGCGCCCACGGCACGCCGTCCGACGCCCTCGAGGTGGGAGCGCTCGGCTGGCTGGTCGGCCACGGGTCCGGTGTCACGATCCGGGGCACGGCCGTGACGATGGTGCCGCTCGGGCTGACGCTCGTGCAGGCCGTCGTCTGCTGGCGCCTCGGGCAGCGCGTGGGGGAGGCGCTCGCCCCGCACGGCCCGGACGCCGCCGGCATCGCCGACGGCGAGCGCGACTGGACCGTGCCCGCCGGCGTCGGCCTGTTCGCCGCGGGCTACGTCGTCGTCGCCGTGCTCGTCGGGGTGCTCGCCTCGCCCCCGGACGGCGACACCTCGCTGCCCGCGATCGTGCTCGGCAGCCTCGCGCTCGCGGGAGGTGTCGGGGGCACGGCCATCGCCATCTCCTCGGGCCGCGCGGCCGGCTGGGTCGCCCGGCTGCCCGAGGAGGTCCGGGACACCGTCGCCGCGGCCACGGGGATCGTGCTGGTGACGGCGGCCCTCTCCGCCCTGCTGGCGGCGGTGGGCCTCGCGGTGGCGTTCCCCGAGATCGCCTCCGTGCTCTCCCAGCTGCAGACGGGGCCGGGCACCGCCGTCCTCATCATCGCCCTCTGCCTGCTCCTCGTGCCGAACGTCGTCGTCCTCGCTGCCTCCTACGGGCTGGGCCCGGGGTTCGTCTTCGGCACGGGCACCGTCGTGTCGCCGGCCCTCGTGGTGCTCGGGCCCCTGCCGCTCTTCCCGGTGGTCGCGGGCACGCCCACCACGGCCGCGCCCGGATGGCTCAGCGCCGCCCTCGGCGTCGTCCCCTTCCTGCTCGCCGGTGCCGTGGTGGCCCAGGTTCAGCGGGGGCGGCCCACGACCCGCTTCGACGTCGGCCTGGTCCGCGGCGGGGCGGCGGGCGTCCTCGCCGGAGGCGTCGTGGGTCTCGCCGCGTGGCTCGCCGGCGGTGCCGTGGGTCCGGGGCGGATGGCCGACGTCGGGCCGTTCGTCGGCGACGTGACCGTCCACGCGGTCGTCGCGTTCGCCACCGGCGGCATGGTCGGCGGGCTCCTGGCGACCGTCTCGCAGCGCCGCGCCTACCTCGACGACTGAGCGCGGACCGGCGGTCGCCGCGCCCCTAGACTCTGCGCCGTGCCCGCCACCCCCGCCCGTCTCGTCGTCCTCGTCTCCGGCTCGGGGACGAACCTCCAGGCACTGCTCGACGCGGCCGCCGACCCGGCGTACGGCGCCCGGGTCGTCGCCGTGGGCGCCGACCGCGACGGGGTCGAGGGCCTGCGCCGGGCCGACCGTGCCGGGGTGCCGACCTTCGTGGAGCGGCTCGGCGACCATGCGGACCGGCCGGCCTGGGACGCCGCCCTGGCCCACGCCGTCGCCGCCCACCGCCCCGACTGGGTGGTGCTCGCGGGGTTCATGAAGCTGGTCGGGCACGAGTTCCTGGACCGCTTCGGCGGCCGGGTGGTCAACACCCACCCGGCGCTCAGCCCCAGCTTCCCCGGCATGCACGGGGCGGCCGACGCGCTCGCGTACGGCGTGAAGCTGACCGGCGCCACGCTCTTCGTGGTCGACGCCGGGGTCGACACCGGCGTGATCGTCGCCCAGACCGCCGTGCCCGTGCTCGAGACCGACGACACCGACGCCCTGCACGAGCGGATCAAGACCGCCGAACGGGCCATGCTGGTGGACGCCGTGGGCCGGATCGCGCGGGAGGGCCTGGTCGTCGAGGGCCGCCGGGCGCGGTTCGGTCCCGCCGCGCCGGTGCACTAATCTCGTGCCCACACGACTGGCGCAGGTGGGCAACCACCAGGGAGTGAAGAACGCGGTGCATCGAACGCCTGGGTGCACCGACGACACCACCGCACCACCCCGCGAGGAGTGAACCGTGAGCACCGCAGCCAGCACGTCCCCCCACCAGGTCCCCGTCCGTCGGGCCCTGGTCTCCGTCTACGACAAGTCCGGGCTCGAGCAGCTCGTGCGCGGCCTGGCCGACGCCGGCGTCGAGCTCGTCTCCACCGGCGGCTCGGCGAAGCTGATCGCCGGCCTCGGCCTGCCCGTCACCAAGGTGGAGGACCTCACCGGCTTCCCCGAGTGCCTCGACGGGCGCGTGAAGACGCTCCACCCGCGCGTCCACGCCGGCATCCTGGCCGACCGCCGCCTCGACGACCACGTCGCCCAGCTCGCCGAGCTGGGGGTGGAGCCGTTCGACCTCGTGGTCGTCAACCTCTACCCGTTCACCGCCACGGTCGCCTCCGGCGCGACGCCCGACGAGTGCGTCGAGCAGATCGACATCGGCGGACCGTCGATGGTGCGCGCGGCGGCCAAGAACCACCCGTCGGTGGCCGTGCTGACCTCGCCCGCGGCGTACGACGACGCCCTCGCCGCCGTCGCGGCCGGTGGCTTCACCCTGGCCCAGCGCAAGCGTCTCGCCGCCCAGGCGTTCGCCCACACCGCGGCGTACGACGTCGCCGTCGCCGAGTGGTTCGCGGGCGACTACACCGCCGAGACCGACGACGAGGCCGCCGTCGGCTGGCCCGCCTTCAGCGGCGCCACCTTCACGCGCCAGGCCGTGCTGCGCTACGGCGAGAACCCGCACCAGTCCGCGGCGCTGTACGTCGACGGCACCGGCGGGCTCGCGCAGGCCGAGCAGCTGCACGGCAAGGAGATGTCCTACAACAACTACGTCGACACCGACGCGGCCCGCCGCGCGGCGTTCGACCACGAGGCCCCCGCCGTCGCGATCATCAAGCACGCGAACCCCTGCGGCATCGCCGTCGGCGCGGACGTGGCCGAGGCGCACCGCCGGGCGCACGAGTGCGACCCGGTCTCGGCCTTCGGCGGCGTCATCGCCACCAACCGCCCGGTGAGCGTGGCCATGGCCGAGCAGGTCGCGGAGGTGTTCACCGAGGTGATCGTCGCGCCCGACTACGAGCCCGGCGCCGTCGAGGTCCTCGCCCGCAAGAAGAACATCCGCATCCTGCGCTGCGCCGCCGACGAGGTGCGTCCCGCGCTCGAGGTGCGCGCCGTCTCGGGCGGCCAGCTCGTGCAGCAGGCCGACCGCCTGCACGCCGAGGGCGACGACCCGACCACGTGGACGCTCGCGACGGGCGAGGCCGCGTCGGCCGAGGTGCTCGCCGACCTCGCCTTCGCCTGGCGCTCCGTGCGGGCCGTGAAGTCGAACGCGATCCTGCTGGCGAAGGACGGCGCGTCCGTCGGCGTCGGCATGGGCCAGGTCAACCGCGTCGACTCGTGCAAGCTCGCCGTCGAGCGCGCGGGGGAGCGCTCCCGTGGCGCCGTGGCGGCGTCCGACGCGTTCTTCCCGTTCGAGGACGGGCCGCAGATCCTCATCGACGCCGGCGTGGCCGCCATCGTGCAGCCCGGCGGCTCGGTGCGCGACGAGCTGACCGTCGCCGCGGCGAAGGCGGCCGGCGTGACGATGTACTTCACCGGCACCCGCCACTTCGCCCACTGATCCGACCGACGCGACGAGGAGACGACATGACCGCGAACAAGCTCGACGGCAGCGCCACCGCGAAGGCGATCAAGGGCGAGGTGACCGCCCGGGTCGAGGCCCTGGCGGCCCGGGGCGTGACGCCCGGTCTCGGCACGGTGCTCGTCGGCGACGACCCGGGCAGCCGCTGGTACGTCAACGGCAAGCACAAGGACTGCGCCGAGGTCGGCATCGCCTCGATCCGCGTGGACCTCCCGGCCACCGCCAGCCAGGACGAGATCGAGGCCGCCGTGCGCGGCCTCAACGACGACCCGGCCTGCACCGGCTACATCGTGCAGCTGCCGCTGCCGAAGGGCATCGACGAGAACCGGGTGCTGGGCCTCATCGACCCCGCCAAGGACGCCGACGGCCTGCACCCCACCAACCTGGGCTGGCTCGTGCTGGGCAAGGAGGCCCCGCTGCCGTGCACGCCGTACGGGATCGTCGAGCTGCTGCGCCGCCACGACGTGCCGATCGCGGGCGCGGAGGTCGTCGTCGTCGGTCGCGGCGTGACGGTCGGCCGCCCGATGGGCCTGCTGCTGACGCGGCGCAGCGAGAACGCCACCGTCACGCTGTGCCACACCGGCACGCGCGACCTGGCGGCGCACGTGCGCGGCGCCGACATCGTGGTGGCCGCCGCCGGTGTGCCCGGCATCATCACGGCCGACATGGTCAAGCCCGGTGCCGCCGTGCTCGACGTGGGCGTCTCGCGCGTCGACGGCAAGATCGCGGGCGACGTGGCGGACGACGTCTGGGAGGTCGCGGACTGGGTCTCGCCGAACCCCGGGGGAGTCGGGCCCATGACCCGCGCGATGCTGCTCGCCAACGTCGTCACGCTCGCCGAGAACGGCGCCTGACGACCGTGGTGGTCCCCGGTTCGCGCGCCGACGACCAGGGTGCGGGGAGCCCGCGTCGTCGCTGGCTGCCCGCCCACCTCGGCGGCTACGCCTACCTCGCGGTGCTCGCGGCCGGGGCCGTCGGCCTGTGGATCGTCACGACCGGCGACTGGCGCGTCGGCGTGCGGTGGATGGCCGCCGGGCTGCTGGGCGGCGCCGCCGTGCGGCTGGTGCTGGCCGAGCGGCAGGCGGGCATGCTCGGTGTCCGCAACCGGTACGTCGACGCGGGCGCCCTCGCCGCGGTCGGCGTGGCCCTCCTCCTGCTCGCCTCCGGCATCCCGGAGCAGCCGGGCATGTGAGCCCGGCCGCCCCGGGGTCCGGGACGGCGGTGGTGCGTCAGATCAGGCCGAGCTCCGTGACCGCGGTGCGCTCGTCGGCGAGCTCGGCGGTCGAGGCGTCGATGCGGGCGCGCGAGAACTCGTCGATCTCGAGGCCCTGCACGATGCTCCAGTCGCCGCCCGAGGTGGTGACGGGGAACGACGAGATGAGGCCCTCGGGCACGCCGTACGACCCGTCGGAGCGCACCGCCATCGAGACCCAGTCGTCCGCGGCGGAGCCGTAGAGCCAGTCGCGGGCGGCGTCGACGGTGGCCGACGCGGCGGAGGCGGCCGACGACGAGCCGCGGGCGTCGATGATCGCCGCGCCCCGCTTCGCGACGGTCGGGATGAAGAAGCTCTCCACCCACTCCTGGTCGCCCACGACCTCGGCGGCGTTGCGGCCGCCGACCTCGGCGTGGAAGAGGTCGGGGTACTGCGTCGCGGAGTGGTTGCCCCAGATCGTCATCTTCTTGATGTCGGTGACCGGCGCCCCCGTCTTCGTCGCGAGCTGCGAGAGGGCGCGGTTGTGGTCGAGGCGGGTGAGCGCCGAGAACCGCTCCTGCGGGATGTCGGGGGCGTTCGTCATCGCGATGAGGGCGTTGGTGTTGGCGGGGTTGCCCGTCACGCCGATGCGCACGTCGTCGGCCGCCGCGTTGTTGAGCGCGCGGCCCTGCGCGGTGAAGATCGCGCCGTTGGCCGAGAGCAGGTCGCCGCGCTCCATGCCCGGGCCGCGGGGGCGGGCGCCCACCAGGAGGGCGAGGTTCACGCCGTCGAAGATCTTCTCGGCGTCGTCGCCGATCTCGACGCCGGCGAGGCCGGGGAAGGCGCAGTCGTCGAGCTCCATGACGACCCCCTCGAGGGCCTTGAGCGCCGGCGTGATCTCGAGCAGCCGCAGCTCGATCGGCTGACCGCCCGTCAGCGCTCCGCTGGCGAGGCGGAACAGCAGGCTGTAGCCGATCTGGCCGGCGGCTCCGGTGACGGCGACCTTGAGGGGAGACGTGCTCACGGGGACACTCCTTGGGACGAGGTGGGTCGTGACGACGGTGTCGGTGCTCCGGCGGCTGCGGCCGCCGGCCGGTCACCGGTAACCGTGACGTGCGTTACCAGCTTCCGGCTCCTGCGACGCTAGCAGCGCCGCACCTCGACGGCGAGCGTCGTACCTGCCCTGGCATGCTCTGGTCATGGCGAAGGGACGGCGGGCGGCAGTCGCGGCGGCGGGCGTCGTGCTCGTCCTCCTCGGTGCGACGGCCTGCGGGTCCGAGCCCACGCCCGCCCCGCCGTCCGGCGTCGACGAGCTGGTGGTGCCGACCCCCTCGCCCGACCCGGCCGACTTCGGCAGCGACGTCGACAACGCGTGGTGGCCTCTGCCCGCCGACGCCACCTGGACCTACCGCGACGACCAGGGGCGCGAGCTGGTCCGCACGGTGCTGCCGGAGCCGCGGCAGGTGGGCGGCATCCAGGCGACCGGCGTCACCGTCGCTCCGGTGGCCTCCACCTGGCCCGCCGGTACGGCACCCGCGCCGGTCACCGCGTGGTACGGCCAGGACCGCCGCCGCAACGTGTGGCTGGTCGGCGCCACCCGGGCCGACGGCACGGTCTGGGAGGCGGGCACCGACGACGTGCCCGCCGGGCTCGTGGTGACGGGCCGTCCCCGCGTGGGGGACGGGTACGTCCGCGTCGAGGTGCCGGACGTCGCCTCCCAGCGGGTGCGCGTGCTCGAGGTCGGGGCGGAGGCGACCGTCGACGGCGTGGCCGACGAGGTGGTGACCCTCGAGGTCACCACCGCGGGCACGCCCGACCGCGTCGAGGAGCAGGAGCTCGCCCGCGGCACCGGCCTGGTGCGCTGGACCGACGGTCGCACCGAGTGGACCTACGTCGCCCCCTGAGGCCGTTGTGGGCCCGCGGTGCACCTGCGAGGCTGTCGTCACCGGCGTCCGGCGCGCTCGACGCGTCAGGTATCTTGACGTCGAGACAATTGTGACGCCCCAGACCTCGAGAGTTCAGGAGTCGACCGCCCTCATGGCCAAGATCATCTACACCCACACCGACGAGGCGCCGCTGCTCGCGACGTACTCCTTCCTGCCCATCATCGAGGCCTACGCCTCGACCGCCGGAGTGGACGTGGAGACGCGCGACATCTCGCTCGCGGGCCGCATCATCGCCCAGTTCCCGGAGCGGCTGACCGCCGAGCAGCGCATCGACGACGCGCTCGCCGAGCTCGGTGAGCTCGCCACGCAGCCCGAGGCCAACATCATCAAGCTGCCCAACATCTCCGCCTCCATCCCGCAGCTCAAGGCCGCGGTGAAGGAGCTCCAGGAGCAGGGCTACGACCTGCCGGCCTACCCCGAGAACCCGCAGACCGACGAGGACAAGGAGGTCCGGGCCAAGTACGACAAGGTCAAGGGCTCCGCGGTCAACCCGGTCCTGCGCGAGGGCAACTCCGACCGCCGCGCGCCGGCGTCGGTGAAGAACTACGCCAAGGCGCACCCGCACCGCATGGGTGCGTGGACCGCCGACTCGAAGACGAACGTCGCCACGATGGGCCAGGGTGATTTCTTCTCGAACGAGACGTCGGTCGTCCTGCCCGCCGACGACACGCTGACCATCACCCACGTCGGCACCGACGGCACCGAGACGGTCCTCAAGTCCGGCATCCCGGTGCTCGCGGGCGAGGTCGTCGACGGCACGTTCATGGACGTCGCCGCGCTGCGCCGCTTCCTCGTGGAGCAGGTCGCCCGCGCCAAGGCCGACGACGTGCTCTTCTCGGCCCACCTGAAGGCCACGATGATGAAGGTCTCGGACCCGATCATCTTCGGCCACGTGGTGCAGGCCTTCTTCCCGACGCTCTTCGAGCAGTACGGCGAGCAGCTCGCCGCCGCGGGCATCTCGCCCAACGACGGCCTCGGCGCCCTGCTGGGCGCCGTCGAGCAGCTCCCCGACGGCGAGGCCATCAAGGCCGCCGTGCAGCAGGGCCTGGCCGACGGCCCGAAGCTCGCGATGGTCGACTCCGACAAGGGGATCACCAACCTGCACGTGCCGAGCGACGTCATCATCGACGCCTCGATGCCCGCGATGATCCGCACGTCGGGCCACATGTGGGGCCCGGACGGCGAGGAGGCCGACACCCTGGCCGTCATCCCGGACTCGTCCTACGCCGGCGTCTACCAGACCGTGCTCGACGACTGCCGCGCGAACGGCGCCTTCGACCCGTCGACGATGGGCTCCGTGCCCAACGTGGGCCTCATGGCGAAGGCGGCGGAGGAGTACGGCTCCCACGACAAGACGTTCGAGGTGCCGTCGGCGGGCACGGTCCAGGTGACCAACGCCGCCGGTGACGTGCTGCTCAGCCACGACGTGCAGCCGGGCGACATCTGGCGCGCCTGCCAGACGAAGGACGCCCCCATCCGCGACTGGGTGAAGCTCGCCGTCACCCGCGCCCGCGCCACCGGCGTCCCGGCCGTGTTCTGGCTCGACGAGAACCGCGCCCACGACGCCAACCTCATCGCGAAGGTGAAGGAGTACCTCCCGGAGCATGACACCGAGGGCCTCACCATCGAGATCATGGCGCCGGCGGAGGCCACGGCGTACTCGCTCGAGCGCATCCGTAAGGGCGAGGACACGATCTCCGTCACCGGCAACGTGCTGCGCGACTACAACACCGACCTCTTCCCGATCCTCGAGCTCGGCACGAGCGCGAAGATGCTGTCGGTGGTGCCCCTGATGAACGGCGGCGGCCTCTTCGAGACCGGAGCCGGTGGCTCCGCCCCGAAGCACGTGCAGCAGCTCGTCAGGGAGAACTACCTGCGCTGGGACAGCCTGGGCGAGTTCTTCGCCCTGGCGGCGAGCTTCGAGCACCTGGCGACCACGACGGGCAACGCGAGGGCGCAGATCCTCGCCGACACCCTCGACCGCGCCACGGGCACGTTCCTCAACGAGGACAAGTCGCCCACGCGTCGTGTCGGCGGCATCGACAACCGCGGCTCGCACTTCTACCTGGCGCTCTACTGGGCCCAGGAGCTCGCGCAGCAGACGCAGGACGCCGAGCTGGCGGCCGCGTTCGCGCAGGTGGCGGAGACGCTGGCGGGCAACGAGCAGAAGATCGTCGACGAGCTCAACGCCGTGCAGGGCTCGCCGGCCGACATCGGCGGCTACTTCCGTCCGGACCCGGTCAAGGCCGACGCCGTCATGCGGCCCTCGGGCACGCTGAACGACGCGCTGACCGTGCTCTCGGACGCGATCTGAGCGGTCTGACGTCGCTGCGTCCCCGAGGCGCCGGCACCGACGGCCCCCTCGACCCCACCGGGTCGAGGGGGCCGTCGTCATTTTCGTGCTCACCGGGGTCGGGTCGGATGATGGAACGCGTGAGACGACTGCGTGCCACCACCCACACCGCCCTGGCGCTGAGCGGCGCCCTGCTCGTGCTGACGGGCTGCTCCGAGGTCGAGGAGCGCGTCAGCCAGGCCGCGTCCGACGCCGGCTGCCAGATCGCCCAGGAGGCCGTCGACGGCGTCGCCACGCAGGCGCGTCGCGCGGCCGACGAGATCGGGGCCGACCCCGCCGCCGCCGAGCGGGAGCTGACCGCCCTGCGCGACGGCCTCGCGGCCGCCGAGGGGTCGCTGTCCGACGAGACCCGGCAGCACGTCGCCGACGCCCGCGCCGCTCTCGACACCCTCGTCGCGCAGGCCCGGGCCGGCGCCGAGGGTGCCGTCGACCAGGAGGCCGTCGCGGAGGCCGAGACCGCCCTCGACACCGCGGTGGAGGACCTCACCCAGGTCTGCTGACGGGTCGCCCGCCCGCCCGCGTGACCCACCTCATCCACCCATCCGGAACATCCCGTGCCGACGACGTCTTGAAGCCAGGAGTGACCAGCCCCGTGAGCACCGCCGAGACCGCCGCCGCCGACCACCAGCCGGGTGGGCCGTCGGGCGAGGTCACGACGCCGCTGCCGACGGGCCTGCGTCCCGACGGCCGTGGAGTCGTCCTGGCGATCGTCGCCCTCGCGCTGGGCGGGTTCGCGATCGGCACGACCGAGTTCGTGACGATGGGCCTCCTGCCCGACATCGCCGACGGCATCGGCGCCTCGATCCCGGCGACCGGCCACATCATCACCGCGTACGCCCTGGGCGTCGTCGTCGGTGCGCCGCTGATCGTCGCGCTCGCGGCCAAGCTCCCGCGGCGCGAGCTCGCCGTCGGCCTGGTGCTCGCCCTGGGCCTCGGCAGCGCCCTCACGGCCGTCGCGGACGGCTACACCCAGGTGATGATCGCCCGCTTCGTCGCCGGTCTGCCCCACGGGGCCTACTTCGGCGTCGCCTCGCTCATCGCCGCGTCGCTGGTGCGCCCGGACCAGCAGGGCCGCGCGATCGGCGGCGTCATGCTCGGCCTGTCGGTCGGCACCGTCGGCGGCGTGCCCGCGAGCACGTGGCTCGGGCAGTCGATGGGCTGGCGCAGCGCCTACTGGTTCGTGCTCGGCGTGACGGTCGTGACCGCGGTGCTGGTCATGCTCGCGGTGCCCCACACGCCCGGCGACAAGACGGCGACCGTACGGCGCGAGCTCTCCGCCCTGCGCAAGCCCGCCGTGCTCTACGCCTTCGCCACCGGCATGATCGGGTTCGGCGGCATCTTCGCGATGTACAGCTACGTCGCGCCCCTGGTGACGGAGGAGACGGGCCTCGCGAAGGCGACCGTGCCGCTCTTCCTGTTCTCGTTCGGCCTCGGCTCCGTCATCGGCGCCTGGATCGCGGGCCGGCTGGCCGACTGGAACATCGAGCGTTCGGTGCTCGGCGGGTTCGTGACCAGCGTGGTCGTGCTGACCCTGGTGGTGCCCCTGGCCGGCGTGGCCGCGGCGGTCGTCGTGCTCGTCTTCCTCATGGGCATGCTCGGCTCGGTGCTCGCCATCAACCTGCAGATCCGGTTGATGAACGCGGCCGGCGACGCCCAGATGCTCGGCGCGGCCCTCAACCACTCGGCGCTCAACATCGCCAACGGCCTCGGCGCCCTGCTGGGCGGCGTCGTCATCGACGCGGGACTCGGCTACCGCGCGCCCAGCCTCGTCGGCGCCGGCCTCGCCCTCGCCGGCCTCGTGCTGTTCGTCGTCTCGATCCGGGCGGAGCGCCGTACGTCGTCGTCCCGCCCCGAGACCGGTGCCCGCTCCTCCGTCACCGGGTGACAGAATCCCCGGCATGTCGGCGGCTCAGGGAACCCAGGAGACGGGCGTGACGGCGAGTGCGGCGGGCGGTACGGCGGCGAAGCCGCGGGTGCTCTCGGGCATCCAGCCCACGGCGGACTCGTTCCACTTCGGCAACTACCTCGGTGCGCTGCGCCAGTGGGTGAGCCTGCAGGAGGACCACCAGCCGTTCTACATGGTGGTCGACCTGCACGCGATCACGGTCGAGCACGACGCGAAGCTGCTGCGGGAACGCACCTACCGCTCCGCGGCCCAGCTGGTGGCCATGGGCGTCGACCCCGAGCGGTCCGCCCTCTTCGTGCAGTCCCACGTGCCGGCCCACGCCCAGCTGGCGTGGGTGCTCAACAGCATCACCGCGTTCGGCGAGGCCCGGCGCATGACGCAGTTCAAGGACAAGTCCGCCAAGGGCGGCGAGGGCGCGGCGAGCGTCGGCCTCTTCACCTACCCGATCCTGCAGGCGGCCGACATCCTGCTCTACCGCCCGGCGTACGTGCCGGTGGGGGAGGACCAGCGCCAGCACCTGGAGCTGACCCGCGACCTGGCCCACCGGTTCAACACCCGCTACAAGAAGACGTTCCGCCTGCCGGAGCCCTACATCCTGCGCGAGACGGCGAAGATCTACGACCTGCAGAACCCGACGGCGAAGATGAGCAAGTCGGCCTCCTCGCCGGCGGGCATCATCGACCTGCTCGACGACCCCAAGGTGAGCGCGAAGAAGATCCGCTCGGCGGTCACCGACTCCGAGGCCGTCGTCGCGTTCGACCCGGAGAACAAGCCGGGCGTCTCGAACCTGCTGGCGATCTTCGCCGCGCTCACCGGGCGCGGCCCCGACGAGATCGCCGCGGACTACCAGGGCCGGGGGTACGGCGACCTCAAGGGCGACCTGGCCGACGTCGTCGTCGAGTTCGTGACCCCGCTGCGCGAGCGCACGCTCGCCCTGCTGGAGGACCGTCCCGCCCTCGACGAGATCCTGGCCTCGGGCGCGGAGCGCGCCCGCGAGGTCGCCGACCGCACGCTCGCCGACGTCTACGAGCGCGTCGGCTTCGTCGCGCCTCTCCGTTAGGGTCGAGCCCGTGCCCACGATCGGTGTCGCCCTCGCCATCCCGGAGCCCTGGGGCACGCAGCTCCAGGACTACCGGCGCGCGCTCGGCGACGCCACGGCCGACCTCATCCCCACGCACGTCACGCTGGTCCCGCCGACGGAGGTGGTCGCCGACGGCCTCACCGCCGTGCGGGAGCACCTCGAGCGGGTGGCGACCAAGCACGCGGGCTTCCGGCTGCACCTGCGGGGCACGGGCACGTTCCGGCCGGTGTCGCCCGTGGTCTTCGTGACCGTGGCCGAGGGCATCGGCGAGACCGAGCAGCTCGCCGAGCACCTGCGCGAGGGACCCCTCGACCAGGCGCTCGACTTCCCGTACCACCCGCACGTCACCGTCGCCCACCACCTGGACGAGGCGGCGATGGAGCGGGCCTTCGAGGAGCTGGCGAGCTTCGAGGCGGTCTTCGACGTGACGATGTTCCACCTCTACGTGCACGACGCCGCCGACGGCTGGCGCCGTACGGACGACTTCGCGCTCCAGGCGACGGAAGGCTGACGTGGCGAGTCTCGTGGAGCGCCTCAAGGTCGGGCTCGAGGAGCAGCGCACGGCGCGGCCCTGGCTCGACCACACGGTCCGGATGGTGCAGCACTACGGCGCCGTGAAGGGCAACACCCAGGCGGGCGCGGTGACCTACTTCGGGTTCCTCTCGTTCTTCCCGCTGCTGGCCCTCGCGTTCTTCGTGGTCGGCTGGGTCGCGCGCCTCTACCCGCAGGCCGAGGGCGACCTCGTCAGCGCCATCACGAGCGTCTTCCCGGGCATGATCGGCGACGACGAGGGCCAGATCGCGCTCTCCGACTTCGAGGACGCCGCCGCGGCGGCGGGGCTCATCGGCCTCGTCGGTGTGCTCTACTCCGGCCTGGGCTGGCTCTCCGGCCTCCGCGAGTCCCTCCAGGTCGTGTTCGAGGAGGGCCAGGACGAGCAGCCCAACTTCGTGAAGGGCAAGCTGCGCGACCTCACCGCCCTCGTCTGCATCGGTGGCGTCCTCCTGTTCAGCGTCGCCGTCTCCAGCGGTCTCAACGGCTTCTCCGGCGAGGTCCTGGACCTCGTAGGGCTCGGCGACGAGCTGGCGTGGGTGCTGCGCATCCTCACCGTCCTCGTCGGCATCGCTGCCAGCTCGCTGCTCTTCGCCGCGATCTTCCGGCTGCTCGCCCGGCCCGAGATCCCGCGGGTCGACCTCTGGAAGGGCGCCCTGCTCGGCGCCGTCGGCTTCGAGCTGCTGAAGCAGGTCGCCGGGCTCCTGCTCGGCTCGACGCGCGGGCAGCCGGCCTTCCAGGCCTTCGGGATCGCGCTGATCCTCGTGGTCTGGATCAACTACTTCTCGCGCGTCATCATGTACGCCGCCGCGTGGGCCCACACGTCGACGTCCGCCCGCCTGATCCGCGAGGGCGCGGCCGCGCGCGAGGAGGCCCGGCTCGCCGGCCTGCGGGTCGACCTCGACAAGCCGGGGGAGGTCGACCTGACCACCAACCAGGTCGCCGCCCGGTCGTTCGCCTTCGGTTCGGCCACCGTCCTGGCCCTGCTGGCGCTGCTGCGCAGCGCCCGGAAGTGAGGAGAGCCCCGTGAGGTTCGAGCGCAAGCACGCCGTCCTGCTGCTGGGTGTCGCCGTCTGGAACGTCGTCACCTTCGGCAACTTCGCGAAGAACCTGCTGGAGACCTACCAGGCGGGGGAGGAGCGGCCCACCGGCTACTGGGTGGCCCACGTCCTGCTGATCGTCGGCAACTTCGCGATCGCCGCCGTCCTGGCCCGGCTCGGCCTCAAGGCCTTCCGGGCCACGCGGGCCGACCGCCCCGTCGCCGCCTGACCCGGCCCGGCTCTCCCGGCCCCGGAACGACGAAACGGCCCGGCTCCCTCGCGGGAGCCGGGCCGTTCGTGGTGCACGCCCCGAGGGGACTGCGAGAGATCAGACCTTGCGGACGTTCTCGGCCTGCGGGCCCTTGGGGCCCTGGGTGACCTCGAACTCGACGCGCTGGTCGTCGGCGAGGGACTTGAAGCCCGTGCCGGAGATCGCCGTGTGGTGAACGAAGACGTCAGCGCCGCCACCGTCCTGCGCGATGAAGCCGAAGCCCTTGTCGTCGTTGAACCACTTCACGGTGCCCTGAGTCATGTGTTTCTCCTTCGATCGTGCTGGGCGGTGACCAACATGGTCGCCACCGGCTGAAGACATCTGCGTGCTACCTGATGTCCAGCGAACCGAAGACCAAGAAACCAAATGAATCGGAACCCCAACGGGTTCCGAGAGGAAACGGCATCCTCCCCAACTCGTTCGACACTACCAGGGTTCGGGCGGGCCGCACACCACCGGGACGACGAACGGCCCGGCTCCCTCGCGGGGAGCCGGGCCGTGACCGTCTCGTGACCGGTCGGTGACCGGCGCGTGACCTGGTGGGCGGGGTCAGCGACCCTTGACCATGGCGGTGCGCAGGTCCTTGTTGAGCTGGCTGATGACGTCGAGCGGGATCTCCTTCGGGCACGCCGAGGCGCACTCGCCGATGTTGGTGCACCCGCCGAAGCCGTCGTGGTCGTGCTGGCTCACCATGCCGATGACCCGGTCCCAGCGCTCCGGCTGGCCCTGGGGCAGCTCGCCCAGGTGGGTGATCTTCGCACCCAGGAAGAGCGAGGCCGAGCCGTTGGGGCACGCCGCGACGCAGGCGCCGCAGCCGATGCAGGTGGCGACGTCGAAGGCGCGGTCGGCCTTCTTCTTCTCCACCGGCGCCGCGTGGGCGTCGGGCGCCGACCCGGTGTTGGCGGAGATGTAGCCGCCGGACTGGATCATGCGGTCGAGCGCCGAGCGGTCGACGCAGAGGTCCTTGAGCACGGGGAACGCGTCGGCGCGCCACGGCTCGATGGTGATCTCGTCGCCGTCCTTGAACGAGCGCATGTGCAGCTGGCACGTGGTGGTGACCTCGGGCCCGTGCGCCTGGCCGTTGATCATCAGGCCGCACATGCCGCAGATGCCCTCGCGACAGTCGGAGTCGAAGGCGATCGGCTCCTCGTCGGAGGCGTTCAGCTGCTCGTTGAGCACGTCGAGCATCTCGAGGAAGCTCATGTCCTCGGAGACGCCGTCGAGCTGGTAGGTGTGCATCGCACCGGTGGCGTCGGTGGTGGCCTGGCGCCAGATCTTCAGGGTGAGCTTCACTTGTAACTCCGCTGCTTCATCTCGATGGCGGTGTAGATGAGGTCTTCCTTGTGCAGGACCGGCTGTCCGCCGTCCAGGCTGTCGCCGCCCCACTCCCAGGCCGCGACGTAGGCGAACTCGTCGTCGTGACGCAGTGCCTCGCCGTCCTCGGTCTGGGACTCGGCGCGGAAGTGGCCGCCGCAGGACTCGCGACGGTTCAGCGCGTCGATGCACATGAGCTCGCCCAGCTCGATGAAGTCGACCACGCGGCCGGCCTTCTCGAGGCTCTGGTTGAGGCTGTCGGCCGTGCCGAGCACCTTGAGGTTGCTCCAGAAGTCGGCCTTGAGCTCACGGATGAGGTCGATGGCCTTGCGCAGGCCGTCCTCCGACCGCTCCATCCCGCAGTACTCCCACATGATGTGGCCGAGCTCCTTGTGGTAGCTGTCGGCCGAGCGGGTGCCGTTGATGGAGAGGAACCGCGTGATGCGCTCCTCGACCGACGTCCGGGCCTCGACCACGGCGGGGTGGTCCTCGGAGACCTTCTCGAACGGGCCGTCCGCGAGGTAGTCGCGGATGGTGTTCGGCAGCACGAAGTAGCCGTCGGCCAGGCCCTGCATGAGGGCCGAGGCGCCGAGCCGGTTCGCGCCGTGGTCGGAGAAGTTCGCCTCGCCGGTCACGAAGAGCCCCGGGATGTTGGACTGCAGGTCGTAGTCGACCCACAGGCCGCCCATCACGTAGTGCACGGCGGGGTAGATCCGCATCGGCGACTCGTACGGGTCCTCGCCGGTGATGCGGGCGTACATGTCGAAGAGGTTGCCGTACTTCGTCTCGACGGCCTTCTTGCCCATGCGCGCGATCGCGTCCGCGAAGTCGAGGTAGACCCCGCGGCGGAAGTCGCCCACGAGCGGGCCGACGCCGCGACCCTCGTCGCACATGTTCTTCGCCTGGCGCGACGCGATGTCGCGGGGCACCAGGTTGCCGAAGGACGGGTAGATGCGCTCGAGGTAGTAGTCGCGGTCCTCCTCGGGGATGTCGCGCGGGTCCTTCTCGCAGTCCTCGCGGTTCTTCGGCACCCAGATGCGGCCGTCGTTGCGGAGCGACTCGCTCATCAGCGTCAGCTTGGACTGGTGCTCGCCGGAGACCGGGATGCAGGTCGGGTGGATCTGCGTGTAGCAGGGGTTGGCCATGTAGGCGCCCTTGCGGTGCGCGCGCCACGCGGCGGTCACGTTGGAGCCCATGGCGTTCGTCGAGAGGAAGAAGACGTTGCCGTAGCCACCGGTCGCCAGCACGACGACGTCGGCGAGGTGGGTCTCGATCTCGCCCGTCACCATGTTGCGCGCGATGATGCCGCGGGCGCGGTCGTCGACCACGATCACCTCGAGCATCTCGTGGCGGGTGAACTCCTGGACCGTGCCGGCCCCGACCTGGCGCTCCATGGCCTGGTAGGCGCCGAGCAGCAGCTGCTGGCCCGTCTGGCCGCGCGCGTAGAAGGTGCGGGAGACCTGCACGCCACCGAACGAGCGGTTGTCGAGCAGTCCGCCGTACTCACGGGCGAAGGGCACGCCCTGGGCGACGCACTGGTCGATGATGTTGGCGCTGACCTCGGCCAGGCGGTAGACGTTCGACTCGCGGGAGCGGTAGTCGCCGCCCTTCACGGTGTCGTAGAAGAGGCGGAACGTGGAGTCGCCGTCCTCCTTGTAGTTCTTGGCCGCGTTGATGCCGCCCTGGGCGGCGATCGAGTGGGCGCGACGCGGCGAGTCCTGGTAGCAGAAGGACTTCACGTTGTAGCCGGCCTCGCCCATCGTCGCGGCGGCGGCGCCGCCGGCCAGGCCGGTGCCGACGATGATCACGTCGAGCTTGCGGCGGTTGGCGGGGTTGACGAGGCGGTTCTCGAACTTGCGGTTGGTCCAGCGGTCCTTGATCGGGCCGACCGGCGCCTTCGCGTCGATGATGTTCTCGCCGCGCGTGTAGTAGCCGTGCGCGTCGTCGGACAGCTGGTTCGAGGCCTGGTTGAGGGCCTGGGTGCCGTCGTGCATTGCCATCGGTGTGGAGTCCTTACTCGATGATGCCGAACATCACGGACAGGGGCACGAGCGAGAAGCCGCCGGCGATCACGATGGCCAGCAGCCAGCCCGCCTGCTTCGCGCGCTGGCGCGAGGTGGCGGTGTTCGTGTAGCCGAGGGTCTGCGTCGCGCTCCACGTGCCGTGGTGCAGGTGGAAGCCGAGGGCGAGCATCGCGACGAGGTAGATGACCGTCATCCACCACACGTCGAACGTGTCGACCATGAGGGTGTACGGGTCACCTGCCGCGGCGCCGGTCTCACCGGTCTGCGGGTTCACCTTGCCGAACGAGAAGTTCACGAGGTGCCAGATGATGAACAGCAGCAGGGCCGCGCCGCCCCAGCGCATGGTGCGCGAGGAGAGGGCCGAGTGCTTGTTCTTCTTGTACTGGTACTTCGTCGTCCGGGCCCGGGAGGCGCGGCGCGCGAGGATCACGGCGGAGGTGACATGGGCGACGAGCGCGACCAGGAGGCCGACGCGCGTGATCCACAGGAATCCCTCGTAGGGGAGGATCGGCTCGCCGAACTCGCGCAGGTGGTGCGCGTAGTCGTTGAACTTCTCCTGTCCGGAGAAGGCCTTGAGGTTGCCGTACATGTGCACCAGCGTGAACGCGATGAAGAGGAGGCCGCTGACGGCCATCACCAGCTTCAGGGCAATGGTCGAGCGTGTCGACCGGCTGGGAGAGACGAGGGTCGGGGTTGCCACGAGCCGGACGTTACTCCTGCGGTGTCACTGCCTGTAACAAAGGTGGGCCTCACCGAATGTGACAAATGCCCGGTTACCGACCGGTACGGATCCAGGCAGGCCTCATCGCGTTCTCAGGGTGAGGTAAGGCTGTCCTCAGTCTAAGGGTGGTCAGACGGCGGTGGCCAGGGCCGGGGCCGGGCGGCTGCCGGTGACGGCGGCGTAGTGCTCGTCGACCAGCTCGTCGACGGCGTCGCGCCACGAGCGTCCGGCCGCCGCGACCCGTCCGTGGGCGCCCAGCAGGCCCCGGTGGCGGTCGCGGGCGACCGCGGTGACGGCGCGCCCCAGCTCGCCGGGCCGCGCGGGGTCGAACAGCAGGCCCGACTCGAGGTGCGCGACCACGTCGCGGGCTCCTCCCGTGCGGGCGGCGACGACCGGTACGCCGGACGCGGCGGCCTCGCGCAGCGCGTGGGCGCAGGTGAGGTGCTCGCCCGGGTGCACGAGCACGTCGAGGGAGGCCATCGCGGTCGTGAGGTCACCGGCGGCGAGCGGCCCGGCGAGCTTGGCGCCGCCGACGCGGTGGGCGAGCCAGTCGTGCTGGGAGCCCTGGCCGACCACGACGAGCCGGACGCCGGGGACCTGTGCGACCTCGGGCAGGCGTCGTACGCCGTGCTCCTTCTCCAGGGCGCCGACGTAGCCGACCACCACCTGCGGCCCGCCGCGCGCGCGGCTGCGGGCCCACTTGTCGTGCAGCCAGGTGTCGCGCAGGGCGGGGGAAAAGGCGGCGGTGTCCACGCCCGGGGTCCACAGCTCGGTGGCGACGCCGAGCTCGTCCAGGCGGGCGCCCATCCACCGGGCGGTGACGAGCACCCGGTCGGCGCGGTCGGCGACCTTCGACTGCCACAGCGCGGCGCTCAGCTCGTTGACCGGGGTCTGCTGCACGACGAGCGTCGGCACGTCGAGCCGCCGGGCGTGCTTGAGGGCCTTGCGCCCGATCGTCGGTCCGAACGCGACCGAGGAGGTGACGTGCACGAGGTCGGGCGCGAACCCGGCGAGGGCGGCGTGCACCTGGCGGCCGGGCTTGTCGAGCGGGCGGATCCGCACGATCTCCACGCCGCGGTACGACGTGAGGCCGGGCCCGGGGGCGAGCAGCCGGACGGTGTGGCCGCGGTCGACCAGGCGGTCGAGCACGTTGCGGACGGTGGTGGTCGTGCCGTCGGTGGCGGGGTAGAAGGACTCGGAGACCAGCGCGATCCTCATGCGGGCAGCATCGCGTGCCCGGACGTCCTCGCGGTGGCACCCAGGTGGCGGGGGTGTGAACGACCCCGCCACCCGCGCGACCGCTGCCTCAGGCGAGCCGCTCGAGGATGAGCGCCATGCCCTGGCCGCCGCCGACGCACATGGTGATGAGGCCGGTGGTCTTGTCGTGCCAGTCGAGGCTGTTGATCATCGTGTTCTGCAGGCGCGCCCCGGTCATGCCGAACGGGTGGCCGACCGCGATGGCGCCGCCGTTGACGTTGAGGCGGTCGAGGTCGATGCCGAGGTCCTGGTAGGAGGGCACGACCTGCGCGGCGAAGGCCTCGTTGATCTCGACGAGGTCGATGTCGCCGATGCTCATGCCGGCGTACCGCAGCGCGTTGCGGGTGGCCTCGACCGGCCCGAGGCCCATGATCTCGGGGGAGAGCCCGGAGACCCCGGTGGAGACGATGCGGGCCAGTGGCGTCAGGCCGAGCTCGGCGGCCTTCGTGTCGGACATGATGACGACGGCCGCGGCGCCGTCGTTGAGGGCGCAGCAGTTGCCGGCCGTCACCACGCCGTCGGCGCGGAAGACGGGCTTGAGGTCCTTGATGCCGTCGTACGTGACCCCGGCGCGCGGGCCGTCGTCGGCGCCGACCACCGTGCCGTCGGGCGTCGTGACCGGGGTGATCTCGCGGGCCCAGAAGCCGTTGGCGATGGCCTGCTCGGCGAGGTTCTGCGACCGCACGCCGAACTCGTCGAGCTCCTGGCGCGACAGCCCGCGCAGGGTCGCGACGTTCTCGGCGGTCTCGCCCATGGCGATGTAGGCGTCGGGCAGGAGGCCGTCCTCGCGCGGGTCGTGCCACGCGCCGGCGCCGTTGCCGGCCTCGGCGGTGGCCTTCGTGCGCGACTGGGCGTCGTCGAAGAGGTGGTTGACCGTGTGGGGGATGTGGTCGGAGGTGCCCTTGCCGAAGCGCGAGACCGTCTCGACGCCGGCCGAGACGAAGACGTCGCCCTCGCCGGCCTTGATGGCGTGGAACGCCATGCGGGTGGTCTGCACGGACGAGGCGCAGTAGCGGGTGACCGTGGCGCCGGGCACCGAGTCCATCCCGTTGATCACGTTGACGACCCGCGCCATGTTGAAGCCCGACTCGCCGCCGGGCAGCCCGCAGCCGAGGTAGAGGTCGTCGACCGTCGCGGGGTCGAGGGCCGGGATCTTGTCGAGCGCGGTGCGCACGATCGTGGCGGCGAGGTCGTCGGGACGCAGGTCCTTCAGGGAGCCCTTGCCGGCGCGGCCGATCGGGGAACGGGCGACGGAAACGATCACGGCCTCGGGCATCGGTGGCTCCTGGGGTGCGGGTGCGGGCGTACGTCGGGGCCCCGGCGGGGTCGACGGACGCCACCGTGCCACCTCCCCGGTCATCCGGCCAGGGATCGAAAGGGTGGGGCGTTCGTCACACCATGATCATGGATTCCGCGTAGAACCGAGCGATCGGTCGGTTCCGCCGAGACCAATCCGTGACCGGTGGTGGAGACGCGCGTCACTCCCTTCTATGGTTCCGACCATGACCGATCTGGAAGGCGGGCTCGACGAGCCGACCGAGCTGGAGCCCGAGCAGGGGTCGCTCGCCCTCGTCGACGAGGCGGACCGCTACTCGCGCGAGCAGTGGGAGAGCGCCACGGCGGCCGTCCTGCGCAAGAGCCGCCGGCTCACCGAGGACGACGCGGACGCCCTCGTCTGGGAGAAGCTGACGCGCACGAGCCTCGAGGGCGTCGCGATCCCGCCCATCGGCTCGGCCGCCGACCTCGAGGACGTGGCCCCCACCGGCAGCCCGGGCGCCGCGCCGTACACCCGGGGACGCACGGCCGTGCGGCCCGAGATCGGCTGGGACGTCCGTCCGTCGTGGAGCGGTGGTCCCGACGGCAACGCCGGGCTCAACGAGTCGGTGCTCGCCGAGCTCGAGACGGGCGCGACGTCGCTCTGGTTCCGGCTGGGCGGTGCCCTGCCGGGCGACGACCTCGCGGCGGCCCTCGCGGGCGTGCTGCTCGACCTCGCCCCCGTCGTCGTCGAGTCGCCCACCGACCCGGTCGGTGCGGCCGAGGCGCTCGCGGCCGTGCTGCGCGACGCCGGCACCACCCCCGCCGACGGCACCAACCTCGGCGCCGACCCCGTCGGGGCCCGGGTCCGGCTGGGTGCCGACGCCCCGGCCTCCGCGGTCGACGTCGGCGCGGTCGTCGCCGCCGTCGTCCCGCTGGCCCGCGAGGTCGGCACGCTGGGTCTCGTCGTCGACGGCACCGCCCTGCACGACCTCGGGGCCTCCGACGCGCAGGAGCTCGGCTACGTGCTCGCGGTCGGGGCGACCTACCTGCGGGCCCTCGTCGCGACCGGCCTGACGGTCGACGAGGCGCTCGGCCTGCTGGAGTTCCGCCTCGCGGTGACCGACGAGCAGTTCACGTCCATCGCCAAGCTGCGGGCCGCCCGCCGCACCTGGGCCCGGCTCGCCGAGCTCAGCGGGGCCTCGCCCGAGGCCTCGGCGCAGCGTCAGCACGCCGTCACGTCGCAGCCGATGATGAGCAAGTACGACCCCTGGGTGAACATGCTCCGCACCACGGTGGCCGCGTTCGCCGCCGGCGTCGCGGGCGCCGACGCCGTCACCGTGCACCCCTTCGACACGCCGCTGGGCGTGCCGGACGGGCTCGGACGTCGCATCGCCCGCAACACCTCCTCGCTGCTCATCCACGAGTCGCACGTCGCGAAGGTCGCGGACCCCGCCGGCGGCTCGTACGCCGTCGAGCGGCTCACCGACGACCTGGCCCGCGCGGCGTGGGCCGAGCTCGGGCTGCTC
Source organism: Nocardioides alkalitolerans DSM 16699 (assembly GCF_000426525.1). Classification (GTDB taxonomy): domain Bacteria; phylum Actinomycetota; class Actinomycetes; order Propionibacteriales; family Nocardioidaceae; genus Nocardioides; species Nocardioides alkalitolerans. Next base: position 183,167 of record NZ_AUFN01000013.1, on the reverse strand, counting down.
GAGGAGGCCGGCGGCGTCGAGGCGGCCCTGGCCGACGGTTCGCTCCGGGCCCGCGTCGACGACGTCGTGGCCCGCCGCGAGAAGGAGATCGCCCGGCGCAAGCGCCCCCTCACCGGGGTCAGCGAGTTCCCGAACCTGGGGGAGACCCTCCCCGAGCGCGCGGCGACCCCGGCCGACTGGACCGGCTCCGACGCGGTCCGCCGGTACGGCGCGTCGTACGAGGCCCTGCGCGACGCGCCCGCGTCCCGCCCCGTCTTCGTCGCGACGCTCGGCCCGATCGCGGCCCACACCGCCCGCGCGACGTTCGTGGGCAACCTGCTCGCGGCCGGCGGGATCGACACGCACGTGGCCGGCGCGACCGACGGCGTCGACGAGCTCGTCGCGGCCTACCGCCCGGTGGCCGGCGAGCAGCCGGTGGTCTGCCTGGCGGGCAACGACAAGGCGTACGACGCCTGGGGCGCCGACGCGGTCGCCGCCCTGCGCGAGGCCGGTGCGACCTGGGTGGTCGTCGCCGGCAAGGCCGGCGACCTCAGGGTCGACGACGCGGTCGCCATGGGCGTGGACGCCCTGGACTTCCTGACGCGGACGAGGGAGAAGCTGGCATGAGCATTCCGGAGAGCTTCGCGGGACTGCCGCTCGTCGGGGACGGCACGCCGCCGCCGACCACAGTGAGCGACGCGGGCGGGCCCTGGGCGGCCCCCGAGGGCATCGGCGTGCTCCCGGCGTACGGGCCCGAGCACCTGGCCGGCCTCGACGGCCTCGACACGTGGCCGGGCCTCGCCCCGTTCCTGCGCGGGCCCTACCCGACGATGTACACGACCCAGCCGTGGACGATCCGGCAGTACGCCGGGTTCTCCACCGCCGAGGAGTCGAACGCCTTCTACCGCCGCAACCTCAAGGCGGGCCAGAAGGGCCTCTCGGTCGCGTTCGATCTCGCGACGCACCGCGGCTACGACTCCGACCACCCGCGCGTGCGCGGCGACGTCGGCATGGCCGGCGTGGCGATCGACTCGATCTACGACACCCGCACCCTCTTCGACGGCATCCCGCTCGACGAGATGAGCGTGTCGATGACGATGAACGGCGCGGTGCTGCCGGTGCTCGCCCTCTACATCGTGGCGGCCGAGGAGCAGGGGGTGAAGCCGGAGCAGCTCGCGGGGACCATCCAGAACGACATCCTCAAGGAGTTCATGGTCCGCAACACCTACATCTACCCGCCGGCGCCGTCGATGCGGATCATCTCCGACATCTTCAGCTACACCTCCGCGAAGATGCCGCGCTTCAACTCGATCTCCATCTCCGGCTACCACATCCAGGAGGCCGGGGCGACGAACGACCTCGAGCTGGCCTACACGCTGGCCGACGGGGTCGAGTACATCCGGGCGGGCCTGGAGACGGGCATGACGATCGACCAGTTCGCGCCGCGGCTGTCGTTCTTCTGGGCCATCGGGATGAACTTCTTCATGGAGGTCGCCAAGATGCGCGCGGCCCGGGCGCTGTGGTCGCGCCTCGTGCGCCAGTTCGACCCGCAGAACCCGAAGTCGCTCTCGCTGCGCACGCACTCGCAGACCTCGGGCTGGTCGCTCACCGCGCAGGACGTCTTCAACAACGTGGGCCGCACGTGCATCGAGGCCATGGCCTCCACCCAGGGGCACACGCAGTCGCTGCACACGAACGCGCTCGACGAGGCGATCGCGCTGCCGACCGACTTCTCGGCCCGCATCGCCCGCAACACCCAGCTGCTGCTGCAGCAGGAGAGCGGCACGACCGGGATCATCGACCCCTGGGCCGGCTCCTACTACGTCGAGCGGCTCACGCACGACCTGGCCGAGCGCGCGTGGGGCCACATCCAGGAGGCCGAGCGCGCGGGCGGTATGGCGAAGGCGATCGAGCAGGGCATCCCGAAGATGCGCATCGAGGAGGCCGCGGCCCGCACGCAGGCGCGCCTCGACGCCGGCACCCAGAAGCTGATCGGCGTCAACACCTACCGGCTCGCCGACGAGGACCCGCTCGAGGTCCTGCGCGTCGACAACGACGACGTCTACAAGCGCCAGCTCGCGAAGCTGGAGCGGCTGCGGGCCGAGCGCGACGACGACGAGGTACGGCGCACGCTCGAGGCCCTGACGAACTCGGCCGACCGCGGGGCCACCAAGGGGTCGCTCGACGGCAACCTCCTCGCCCTCGCGGTCGACGCCGCCCGGGCGAAGGCCACCGTCGGGGAGATCTCGGACGCCCTGGAGAAGGTCTACGGCCGCCACCAGGCGACGATCCGTACGATCTCCGGCGTGTACCGCGAGGAGGCCGGCTCGGCCGGCAAGCTCGGCGAGGTCCTCGAGGCCACCGCCGCGTTCGAGGAGGCCGAGGGCCGTCGCCCCCGCATCCTCGTCGCCAAGATGGGCCAGGACGGCCACGACCGCGGCCAGAAGGTCGTCGTCACGGCCTTCGCCGACATGGGCTTCGACGTCGACGTGGGCCCGCTGTTCTCGACCCCCGAGGAGGTCGCCCAGCAGGCGGTCGACGCCGACGTGCACGTCGTCGGCGTCAGCTCGCTCGCGGCCGGCCACCTCGCCCTGCTCCCGGCGCTGCGCACGGCGCTCGCGGAGCAGGGGCGCGAGGACATCATGATCGTCATCGGCGGCGTCATCCCGCCCGACGACGTGCCGACGCTCCTCGACATGGGTGCCGCGGCCGTGTTCCCGCCCGGCTCGGTCATCGCCGACGCGGGTCTCGACCTGCTCGCGAAGCTCCGGGCCCAGCTCGACGCGTGAGCGCCGCCGTCCCCGACCACCCCGTGCGTCACCTCCCGCGTCGTCCGGGCGGGGCCGCCTGATGGCGCGCCCCGTCGACGTCGCGGCCCTGGTCGACGGCATCGCCGCCGGCCGTCGGGCCGACGTCTCGCGCGCCATCACGCTCGTCGAGTCGTCGCTGCCCGCCCACCGCGACGCCGCCCGCGAGCTGCTGGCGATCCTCACGCCCCGGGCCGGGGGAGCGGTGCGGGTGGGCGTCTCCGGCGTCCCGGGCGTCGGCAAGTCCACCTTCATCGAGTCGCTCGGCACGATGCTCACGGGCCAGGGCCAGCAGGTGGGCGTGCTCGCCGTCGACCCGTCGTCGGTGCGCACCGGCGGCTCCGTGCTGGGCGACAAGACCCGGATGGCGCAGCTGGCGGCCGACCCCGCGGCGTACATCCGGCCCTCGCCCTCGGCCGGCACCCTCGGCGGCGTCGCCCGTGCGACGACGCAGGCGATGATCGTGCTCGAGGCGGCGGGGTACGACGTGGTGCTCGTCGAGACGGTCGGCGTCGGCCAGTCCGAGGTGACGGTGGCGGGGATGGTCGACACCTTCCTGTTCCTCACCCTGGCCCGCACCGGCGACCAGCTGCAGGGCATCAAGAAGGGCATCCTCGAGATCGCCGACGTGATCGCCGTGAACAAGGCCGACGGCGACCGCGAGGTCGAGGCGAAGGGGGCGGCCCGCGAGCTGGCCGGTGCGCTGCGGCTCGTGCACGGCAAGGGGGAGTGGGCGCCGCCGGTGCTCACCTGCGCCGGGCTCACCGGCCACGGGGTCGACGAGGTGTGGGCCCGCGTGCTCGCCCACGGCGAGCACCTCGGCACCGAGGGCCTGGCCCACAAGCGCGCCGTGCAGCAGCACGAGTTCACCTGGGCCCTCGTGCGCGACGAGCTCGACCAGCGCCTGCGACGCTCCCCGGGGGTCGCGCGGGTGCGCGACGAGGTCCGTCGGGCGGTGCTCGCGGGCGACATCGCGGCGCCCGAGGCGGCCGACCGCATCGTCGCCGCCTACGACGAGGGGTGAGCGGTGCAGCGAGCGGTGCTGAGACGCCGCCGCGGGCGCCGTACCCCGCTCCGGTAGCGTTCCCGCTCGTGCACGCGACCTCCGAGATCCTCACCGCCCTGGCGGACGAGCTGGTCGCGGTCCGTCGCGATCTCCATGCCCACCCCGAGCTGTCCTGGCACGAGAGCCGCACGACGGCGCTCCTCGCCCAGCGGCTCGACGCCGCGGGCATCCGCTACCGCCTGCTCACGCGCAGCGGCCTGGTCGCCGAGGTCGGCGACCCCGACCTGCCCGGCCCGGTCGTCGCCCTGCGCGGCGACATCGACGCCCTGCCGCTGGACGACCGCACCGAGCTGCCCTGGTGCAGCACCACGCCGGGAGCGGCCCACGCCTGCGGCCACGACCTGCACGCCACCGCCCTGCTCGGTGCGGCGCTCACGCTGCACGAGCTGGCCGGCCGCGGCGCCCTGCCGGGCCGGGTGCGCCTGATCTTCCAGCCCGCCGAGGAGGTCATGCCCGGCGGAGCGCTCGAGGTGCTCACCACCGACGCGCTCAAGGACGTGGAGATGATCTTCGCGCTCCACTGCGACCCGTCGCTCGACGTCGGCCAGGTCGGGCTGCGCGAGGGGCCCGTCACCGGCGCCGCCGACTCGCTCGTCGTGCACCTCCACGGCCGCGGCGGCCACACGTCGCGCCCCCACCTCACGGAGGACCTCACCTTCGCGCTCGGCAAGCTGCTGACCGAGCTGCCCGCCGTGCTGTCGCGCCGCATCGACCCCCGGGCGGGCGTCAGCGTCGTCTGGGGCCAGGTCGAGGCCGGGGTCGCGCAGAACGTCATCCCCGCCGACGGCCGCATGTCCGGCACCGTGCGCATGCTCGACGCCGAGGCGTGGGCGGTGGCCGAGGACGTGGTGCGGCGCGCGGTCGGGCTGCTGGCCGCGCCGTACGGCGTGGAGGCCGAGGTCCACTACCAGCGCGGCGTGCCGCCCGTGGTCAACGACGCCGACGCCACCGCCGTGCTCCGCCGCGCCGCGGTCTCGGTCATGGGCCCCAGCGGCGCCACCGGCACCCAGCAGAGCCTGGGCGGCGAGGACTTCGGCTGGTACCTCCAGCACGTGCCCGGCGCGCTGGCCCGGCTCGGCACCCGCACCCCGGGCGGCCGCACCTACGACCTGCACCAGGGCGACCTCGTCGTCGACGAGCGCGCCGTGACGCTCGGCGCGGGCCTGCTCGCCGTCGCCGCGCTCGAGGCCCTCGAGGACCGTCGCCCGGCCTGAACGGGGGGCTGAACGGGGGTCCGGACGGTCGGCCGACGGCGGCCACCGACGGGGCGGTGAACCGCTCGTTTCGTGCCTGCCCAGGGCAGAAGGCCACCGTGAACACGTCCCCGGTCAACACTGAGTAACAGTTCGGTCATGACTGCCCCGGTTTGGTCGTGACGGCGGTTTCACCGGTACTAGGGTGAGCCGCGTTGCGCGGGCGACTGGCCGGCGCACTGATTCTCAGAGGAGGCGTCGTGGGGCGCACGACGAAGTTCGCGGCGGCAGCCGCCGCGAGCATCCTGGTTCTCACCGGATGCGGCAGCAACAGCGACGACGGCGACTCGGGCAACGGCGGAGGTGGCGGCGGCGACGGCAGCGGCTCCGACGTCAAGGTCGGCCTGGCGTACGACGTCGGCGGGCGTGGCGACCAGTCGTTCAACGACTCCGCCGCCGCCGGTCTCGACCAGGCGATCGAGGAGTACGGCGTCGAGTCGTCCGAGTCCGAGGCCGAGGACGGCGAGGCGGAGACCGCCCGCGAGGAGCGCCTGCGCACCTTCGCCGAGGCCGGGTTCGACCCGATCGTCGCGGTCGGCTTCGCCTACTCGAGCGCCGTCGGCGTCGTGGCGGCGGAGTACCCCGAGGTCCACTTCGCGATCATCGACGACTCGGCCAACGAGCTCGACAACGTCTCCAACCTCGTCTTCGCCGAGGAGCAGGGCTCGTTCCTGGTCGGCGCGGCCGCGGCCCTGAAGTCGGAGACCGGCACCGTCGGCTTCGTCGGCGGCGTCGAGACCCCGCTCATCCAGAAGTTCGAGGCGGGCTACGTCGCGGGCGCCGAGGCGGTCAACCCGGACATCGAGGTCGACGTCACGTACCTCACCCAGGTCCCGGACTTCTCCGGCTTCGCCGACCCGGCCCGTGGCAAGACCGCGGCCCAGGGCATGTTCGACGGCGGCGCCGACATCGTCTACCACGCTGCCGGTGGCTCCGGTGGTGGCGTCTTCGAGGCCGCTGCCGAGTCCGACAACCTGGCGATCGGCGTCGACTCCGACCAGTACAACACCGCCGACCCGAGCGTCCAGGACGTCATCTTCACGTCCATGCTGAAGAACGTCGACGTCGCGGTCTACACGTTCCTCACGGAGTTCGTGGAGAACGACGGCGAGGTCGAGCCCGGCACGACGACGTACGACCTCTCGGTCGACGGCGTCGGCTACTCGACGGCCAACGAGGCGCTGATCGGCGAGTTCGAGACGCAGCTCGACGAGTTCAAGCAGCAGATCATCGACGGCGAGATCACGGTTCCCGACGCTCCGTGAGCGTGACGGATCCAGCTTGGTGAACAGCACGACCAGCACGGTGGCGGGCCTGCGGACGATTCCTCGTCCGTGGGCCCGCCACCCGTTCGGAAGGCACAACCTGTGACGAGCAGCCCCCCGCCCGCGGACCTGGAGAAGACGACGACCACGCCCTCGGGCGTCCCGGCCGTCCGGCTCCGGGGCATCGGCAAGCGCTTCCCCGGCGTCATCGCCAACGACGACATCAACATCGACGTGGCGCGGGGCAGCATCCACGCGATCGTCGGGGAGAACGGCGCCGGCAAGTCGACGCTGATGAAGATCCTCTACGGCGTGCAGGCGCCGGACTCGGGCACCATCGAGGTCGGGGGCACCGAGGTCGCGCTGTCGTCGCCGGCCGACGCCATCCGCGAGGGCATCGGCATGGTGTTCCAGCACTTCATGCTGGCCGACAACCTGACCGTGCTCGAGAACGTCGTGCTCGGCGCCGAGAAGATGCACGGCATCGGCGGCAAGGCGCGCACGGAGATCCGGGCGATCTCCGACGCCTACGGCCTCGGGGTCGACCCCGACCGTCGGGTCGAGGACCTGGGCGTCGGTGCGCGGCAGCGGGTCGAGATCCTCAAGGTGCTCTACCGCGGCGCGAAGGTGATCATCCTCGACGAGCCCACCGCGGTGCTCGTGCCGCAGGAGGTCGACGAGCTCTTCGGCAACCTGCGCGAGCTCAAGCGCGAGGGCCTCAGCGTCATCTTCATCTCCCACAAGCTCGACGAGGTGCTCTCCGTCGCCGACGAGATCACCGTCGTCCGCCGCGGCACGACGGTCGCGACCGTCGACCCCGGCTCCGTCACCTCCCGCCAGCTCGCCGAGCTGATGGTCGGCGCCGAGCTGCCCACGCCGAGCACGGAGGCCTCCACGGTCACCGACCAGGTGCTGCTCTCGGTGCGTGGCATGGGGCTGGCCGACTCCGCCGGCGGCCGCCCGCTCCTCTCCGACGTCTCCTTCGACATCCACCGCGGCGAGGTGCTCGGCATCGCGGGCGTCGAGGGCAACGGCCAGGCCGAGCTCGTCGAGGCCATCATGGGCATGCGGCCCGGCTCGACCGGCACGATCACGCTCGCCGACGTCGACATCTCCGGTTTCTCCACCCACCGCCGCCGCGAGGCGGGCATCGGCTACGTGCCGGAGGACCGGCACCGCCACGGCCTGCTGCTCGACGCGCCGCTGTGGGAGAACCGGGTGCTCGGCCACCAGACGCGCAAGCCGAGCGCGGCCCGCGGCCTCATCCGCCGCCGCGCCGCGGTCGCGGACACCCAGCGCATCATCGAGGCGTACGACGTGCGCACCCCCGGCCCGGACGTGCTGGCGCGCGCGCTGTCGGGCGGCAACCAGCAGAAGCTCATCGTCGGGCGCGAGATGAGCGGCGACCCGGTCCTGCTCATCGCCGCCCACCCCACGCGCGGCGTGGACGTCGGGGCCCAGGGCGCGATCTGGGACCACATCAAGAACGCCCGGAGGCTCGGCCTCGCGGTGCTCCTCATCTCCGCCGACCTCGACGAGCTCATCGGGCTGTCCGACCGGATCGAGGTGATCCTGCGAGGCCGCCTCGTGGGCAGCTTCGACCCGTCCGACGTCACGCCCGACCGGCTCGGATCGGCGATGACCGGCGCTCAGGAGGCGACCGCGTGAACGTACGGCTGACCAAGTTCCTGCTGGGGCTGGGGGCGCCGCTGCTGGCGCTCGCCCTCGCCTTCGGCATCACCAGCCTCGTGCTGATCGCCGCGGGCGACCCCGTCGGCGAGGTGTGGTCCACGCTCATCTCGTGGCCCGAGCAGCGCAACCAGGTGAACATCATCAACAACGCGATGGTGCTGTTCTTCTCCGCGCTGGCCGTCTCCATCGGCTTCCGGATGAACCTCTTCAACATCGGTGTCGACGGCCAGTACCGCGTCGCGGTGTTCGCCGCGGCGGTCGTCGCGGGCGAGGCGTGGCTCCCGGGCTACCTCAACACCGCGCTCGCCATCGTGGCCGCCATGGTGGCCGGCGCCCTCTGGGCCGGCTTCGCGGGCCTGCTGAAGGCCACCCGTGGCGTCAGCGAGGTCATCGCGACGATCATGCTCAACTTCATCGCCACGTCGCTGGTCGCGTTCCTGCTGGCCAAGCTGGCCGTGCGCGAGCAGGGCAGCAACATCATCGGCACGAAGCTGATCCCCGAGGGCTCCCGCATCGGCGGCTTCAGCATCGGTGACGCGCCGGCGCAGGTCTACGGCTTCATCGTCTTCTCGGTGCTCGCCGGGCTGGCCTACTGGTTCGTGCTCAACAAGACCCGCTTCGGCTTCGACCTGCGCGCGACCGGTGCCTCGAGCACCGCCGCGGTCGCCAGCGGCGTCAGCGTCAAGCGCATGACGATCCTGACGATGATGGCGTCGGGCGCGATCGCGGGCCTCGTCGGTCTCCCGATCCTGTTCGGCAGCGCCTACAACTACGGCTCGACGTTCCAGTCGGGCCTCGGCTTCGCGGGCATCGCGATCGCGCTGCTCGGCCGCAACCACCCCGTCGGGATCGCGCTCGGTGCGCTGCTCTTCGCCTACCTCGACGAGCAGTCCAACCCGCTGCAGATCCTCGTCGGCGTCTCGCCCGACATCGTCGCCATCACCCAGGGCGTCATCGTGCTCACCGTGGTCGTGTCCTACGAGATCGTCCGTCGCTACGGCGTCAAGCTCGAGCAGCGCCGCGTCGCCGCCGAGCTTGAGGCCATGCGAACGACCAGCAAGCAGACCGAGGAGGTCGCCCGATGAGCGCGACGACCACGTCTCCCGCCGAGACGCCGAAGAAGAAGCGCGCCGTGTCCGGGCGTACCCGCCGCTGGCGCTGGGTGCTCGTCGGCTTCCTCGCCGTGCTGGTGCTCATGTCGGTGCTCGAGGTCGTGACGGGGGCGTCCGACCTCACGTCGTCGGGCGCGATCGGGGCCACGTTCATCGCCGTCATGCCGATCCTGCTCGCCGGTCTCGGCGGTCTGTGGTCGGAGCGGGCCGGCGTCGTGAACATCGGCCTCGAGGGCATGATGATCCTCGGCACCTATGGGGCCGGGTTCTTCGGCTACCACTACGGCCCGTGGGTCGGCATCCTCGGCGCGATCGGGATGGGCATGATCGGCGGCCTCATCCACGCGGTCGCCACGGTCGTCTTCGGCGTCGACCACATCATCTCCGGTGTCGCGATCAACATCATCGCGCTCGGCGCGGTGCAGTACCTGGCGTCGCTCACGTTCGTCGGCCTCGAGGGCGGCGGCCAGACCCAGTCCCCGAAGATCGGCGACATCCCCACCATCACCATCGGCCCGCTGAGCGACGCCTTCGGCTCGATGGAGGACACGGACCTCTTCTTCGTCTCCCAGCTCGGCGCCGTGCTGCGGGCCCTCACGACCAACCTCTCGTGGCTCGTCGTCATCGGTCTGCTGCTCGTGCTCGGCACCTGGTGGGTGCTGTGGCGCACCTCGTTCGGCCTGCGCCTGCGCTCCTGCGGCGAGAGCCCGTCGGCGGCCGAGACCCTCGGTGTCGCGGTGCTGCGCTACAAGTTCATCGCCGTGCTCGTGTCGGGCGGCCTCGCCGGCCTGGCGGGCGGGTTCCTCGCGATCGTGGCCTCGAGCAACTACCGCGACGGCCAGACGGGTGGTCGCGGCTACATCGGCCTCGCCGCCATGATCTTCGGCAACTGGCGTCCCGGCGGCCTGCTCGCCGGCTCCGGCCTCTTCGGCTACACCGAGACCCTCGGCCTGCGCCAGGGCGGCACCTCGGTGCACGCGCTGCTGCTGCTCCTCGCGGTGGTCGGCGTCGCCCTGGCCGTGTGGCAGGTGCGTCGCGGCGGCTTCGTCACCGCCGGCGCGCTCGTCGTCGGAGCGGCCGCACTGTTCGCGGTCTACCTCAGCACCGACACCGTGCCGGGCGACTTCACGCGCATGACGCCGTACGTGATCACGCTGCTCGTGCTCACCGCGGCCGCCCAACGACTGAGGGCGCCCGCGGCGGTGGGCGAGGTCTATCGCAAGGGCTCAGCCGGGTGACCGGCCCCGAGGCCCAGGTCGACGGGGAGGTCTGGGAGCGCCTCAAGGCGGAGGCGGTCGAGGCCGCCACGCACGCCTACGTGCCCTACTCGAAGTTCCGGGTGGGCGCAGCCGCGCTCGTCGACGACGGCCGCCTGGTCGTCGGCTGCAACGTCGAGAACGCGTCGTACGGCGTGGGCCTCTGCGCGGAGTGCGGGCTGGTCTCCCAGCTGCACCTGAGCGGGGGCGGGCGGCTGACCCACTTCGTGTGCGTCAACGGCGACGACGCGGTGATCATGCCGTGCGGTCGCTGCCGCCAGCTGTTGTTCGAGAACGGCGGGCGCGACCTGCTGCTGATGACCGTGTCGGGGATCCGACGGATGGACGAGGTGCTTCCCGATGCTTTCGGTCCCGACGACCTCTCTTGACCTGGGCTCGCCCGAGCTGGTCGCCGACCCGTACCCGCTGCTGGCCGCCGAGCGCGAGCGGCACGCGGTGGCCTGGCAGCCCGACCGCGAGGTCTGGCTGACCTTCGACCACGCGTCGGTGAGCGCCGTGCTGCGCAACCGTCGCCTCGGTCGGCTGTGGCGCGACCGGGAGCCGGCGGCGTACCTCGAGCCGTTCAACCTGCTCCACCGCAACCAGATGATGGAGAACGAGCCGCCCGACCACACGCGGCTGCGGCGCCTCGTCGCCGGCGCGTTCGCCCGCGGCCACGTGGAGCGGCTGCGCCCCCGCGTCCGTGAGCTGGCCGCGAGCCTGCTCGACGAGGTCGACCCGGCCGCGCCCGGCGGGTTCGACGTCATCGGCGCGTACGCCGAGCCGCTGCCCGTGCTGGTGATCGCCGAGCTGCTCGGCGTGCCGACGGAGCTGGCCCCCGACCTGCGCGACTGGTCGCAGGCCATCGTGCGCATGTACGAGCCGTCGCCGAGCCCCGCGACGCAGGCCGCCGCGATCGCCGCGGCCGACGCGTTCGCCGGCGCGGTGCGCGAGCTGGCCCGGGAACGCGCCGGGGCGCCGCAGGACGACCTGCTCAGCGACCTCGTCGCCGCCCGCGAGGGCGACCAGAGGCTCACCGAGGACGAGGTCGTCGCCTCCGCCGTGCTGCTGCTCAACGCCGGCCACGAGGCCTCGGTCAACGTGTTCGGCAACGGGCTCGTGGGCCTGCTCCGCTCCGACGCCGCCGACGAGGTGCGCACCGCCGCCCGCCGGGGCGAGCTCGACGGCGTGCCGGTGCTGGTCGAGGAGATGCTCCGCTTCGACTCGGCGCTGCACCTCTTCGAGCGCACCGCCACCGCCGACGTCGAGCTGCCCGCCGGCGACGGGACGGTCGTCGTGCGCGAGGGCCAGAAGGTGGCCGCGCTGCTCGGGGCCGCCAACCGCGACCCCGCCGTCTTCGACGACGCCGACACCTTCGTGCCCTCCCGGGACCCCAACCCGCACGTCGCGTTCGGCGCCGGCCTGCACTTCTGCCTGGGCGCGCCGTTGGCGCGGATGGAGCTGGTGGAGTCGCTGTCGCTGCTGCTCACCCGGCTGCCGGACCTCGAGCTGGTCGGGGAGCCGGTCTCGCGCGGCACGTTCGTGCTGCGGGGCAACGAGGCGGTGCCGGTCGGCGTCGCCGGCGCCCGCGTGGCGACGGCCTGAGGATTGCGTAGGGTGCACCGGTGAGCAGCCCACACGACGCCATCGAGGTCATCACCGCCAAGCGGGACGCAGGAGAGCTGAGCGACAGCCAGATCGACTGGGTCATCGACGCCTACACGCGCGGCGACGTCGCCGACGAGCAGATGTCGGCCCTGGCCATGGCCATCCTCCTCAACGGCATGAACCGCCGCGAGATCGCCCGCTGGACCGGGGCCATGATCGCGTCGGGGGAGCGGATGGACTTCTCCTCGCTCAGCCGGGGCACCTCCGACAAGCACTCCACCGGCGGCGTCGGCGACAAGATCACGCTGCCCCTGGCGCCCCTCGTGGCCGCCTGCGGCATCGCCGTCCCGCAGCTCTCCGGGCGCGGTCTCGGCCACACCGGGGGCACGCTCGACAAGCTCGAGTCCATCCCGGGCTGGCGCGCCGCGCTCAGCAACGACGAGATGATGGCGCAGCTCGAGTCGGTCGGCGCGGTCATCTGCGCCGCCGGCGACGGTCTCGCCCCGGCCGACAAGAAGCTCTACGCCCTGCGCGACGTCACCGGCACCGTCGAGGCCATCCCGCTCATCGCCAGCTCGATCATGAGCAAGAAGATCGCGGAGGGCACGGGCGCGCTCGTGCTCGACGTCAAGGTCGGCACGGGCGCCTTCATGAAGTCCGTCGAGCGGGCCCGCGAGCTCGCCGAGACGATGGTGGCCCTGGGCACCGACGCCGGCGTGCGCACCGTGGCGCTCCTGACCGACATGAGCACGCCGCTCGGCCTCACCGCAGGCAACGCGATCGAGGTCGCCGAGTCGGTCGAGGTGCTCGCCGGCGGCGGGCCGGCCGACGTCGTCGAGCTGACCGTGGCGCTCGCCCGCGAGATGCTCCTGGCCGCCGGCGTCGACGACGTCGACCCCGCCGCCAAGCTGGCCGACGGCTCCGCGATGGACGCCTGGAGGGCCATGATCGCGGCCCAGGGCGGCGACCCGGACGCCCCGCTGCCCACCGCCCGCGAGCAGCACGTCGTACCGGCCCCCGCGAGCGGCACGCTGCACCGCCTCGACGCCATGGCCGTCGGCCTGGCCGCGTGGCGCCTCGGTGCCGGGCGCGCCCGCAAGGAGGACCCGGTGCAGGCCGGCGCCGGCGTCGTCTGGCACGCCCGCCCCGGCGACCGGGTCGTCGAGGGCCAGCCGCTCTTCACGCTGCTCACCGACGAGCCGGAGCGCTTCGACCGCGCGCTGGCGTCGCTCGAGGGTGGGTACGACGTCGGCGACGGCCCCGCGCCCGTCTCGCCGCTCGTCATCGACCGCATCGGCTGACCCTCGGTCGGGCCCGGGACCGCCCGGCCATGAGAGACCTCTCATGGTGGTGGGATCGGGCCCCCGGGTCGGGCAGGATCGGACCCACGATGTCCACGCTGCTCAAGGTCCTCCTCGGTGTCGTCGCCGGTCTGCTCGTCGGCGGCGTGGTGACGCACGCCCTCGCGTCGGCCGGACCCGAGCCCGAGGTGCGGCCCACGGTGGTCGTGCAGGGACCGGGCGAGGGCTCGACCCCGACGCCGACGGAGACACCGGCGCCCACGCCCACACCTCCCGTGCTGTCCGAGACGGTCCCGCCCGCCCCGGCCCCCACGACCGACACGCGCCCGGTCGTGCCGCCGCCGGCACCGGCCCCGGTGCCCCCGAGCGACGACGACGATGACGACGACGGCGGGGACGACGACGGCGGGGACGACGACGGCGGGGACGACGACGGGGACGACGACTGAACGCCGTCCTCCGGCGCGCGCGCCGCCGGACCGCCACCCCGGACGACGGGAGCGAGCCGGTGCGCGACCCCGCCGGCCGTACCGGTCTGTCCGTCCGGCTCCGGATCACCGTCACCGTCGCCGTGCTCGTCGCCAGCGCGCTGGCCGGCGCGGGCCTCACCGTCTACCTCGTCGAGGACCGGCGCATCGACCGGGAGCGCGTGGCCTCGATCGAGCAGGAGATCGCCGAGTTCCAGCAGCTGGCCGAGCGTGGTGGCCCGTACGCCCAGCCGGAGCCGCTCTCGGACGGCACGCCCGTCGTGCTCACCGGGGTCGAGGAGCTGCTGTACGGGTTCATCGCCAGCAACGTCGCGACCGACGACGAGTTCCTCGCCGTGTGGTGGGACGACCGCATCCAGTTCCAGCAGGGCGGCAGCGGCGGGCTGAACGCGACCGACTCGCGCTCGACCCGGGTGGTGGAGGACGAGGAGTTCGCCGAGGTCGTGCGGCCCCTCGTCGCGGAGGGCGGCTCCACCGAGGTCGAGGTGGCGGGGGACAAGCTCTTCGTGACGGTCCAGCCGGCCCGCAGCGACGACGACTCGGGCGCCCTGGTCGTCGTCACGTTCATGGACAACGCCGAGACCGAGCTCGCCGACACGATGCGCACCTACACGCTCGTGGCGCTGGTCGCGCTCCTGCTCGTGGTCGGCGTCGCGGCCCTGCAGTCCGGGCGGCTGCTGCGTCCCCTGCGCGTGCTGCGGCGCACGGCCGACGAGATCGGGGAGACCGACCTGTCGCGCCGCATCCCCGAGACGGGCAACGACGACATCACGGCGCTCACCCGCACCGTCAACGGCATGCTCGCCCGGCTCGAGTCCGCGTTCGTCGGGCAGCGCCAGTTCCTCGACGACGCCGGGCACGAGCTGAAGACGCCGCTGACGATCCTGCGCGGCCACCTCGAGCTGCTCGACGTCGACTCGGCGGAGGCAGCCGAGACCCGCGACCTGCTCCTCGACGAGATCGACCGGATGGCCCGGCTGGTCGGCGACCTGCTCCTGCTCGCCAAGAGCGACCGCCCCGACTTCCTCTCCCGCGGCCCGGTCGACGTCGCCGACCTCGCGGTCGCCGTGCTCGCGAAGGCCCGGGGGCTGGGCGACCGGGCCTGGGCGCTCGACACCCCCGTCGACGGTGGCGGCGCCGTGGTCCGGGCCGACGAGCAGCGGCTCACCCAGGCGCTGCTCCAGCTCGCGGGCAACGCCGTCAAGCACACGCGGCCCGGCGACGAGATTGCGGTCGGGTACGACGCCGTGCCCGCCACCGCGGGAGGGCCCGGCGCCGTACGTCTCTGGGTCCGCGACAGCGGCCCCGGGGTGCCGGCCGCGGACCGCCGGCTGATCTTCGAGCGGTTCGGCCGCAGCGCCGTGCCGGCCGGTGACGAGGGCTTCGGCCTCGGGCTCTCCATCGTCCACGCCATCGCGACCGCCCACGGCGGCACCGTCACCGTCGAGGACGCCGAGCCCCACGGGGCCGTCTTCGTGCTCACCCTGCCCCACGAGTCCTGACCCGCCAGTCGACCCACCAGTCCGATCCAGCCCGACCCACCAGCCCGAGGAGACCCCCACCGTGCCGAGCATCCTGATCGTCGAGGACGAGGACCGCATCGCGGCCTTCCTGGCCAAGGGCCTGCGCGCCGACGGCCACGTCGTCACCGTGGTCGGCGACGGCGTCGACGGGCTCGACCAGGCGCTCAGCGGCGAGTTCGACCTCATGGTGCTCGACATCGGACTGCCCCGGATGGACGGCTTCACCGTGCTCGACCAGCTGCGCTCGCAGGGCTCCCGGATGCCCGTCATCGTGCTGACGGCCCGCGACTCCGCCACCGACACCGTCTCCGCGCTCGACGGCGGCGCGGACGACTACATGCCCAAGCCGTTCCGCTTCGCCGAGCTGCAGGCGCGGATCCGGCTGCGCCTGCGGCAGTCCCGGCCCGGGCACGACGAGCCCGTCGGCACCGTGCTCGAGGTCGGGGACGTCAGCCTCGACCTGCGCACCCGCCAGGCCACGGTGGGCAGCCGCACCCTGGAGCTCTCGGCCCGCGAGTTCACCCTCGCCGAGATCTTCATGCGCAACGCCGGCCAGGTGCTCTCGCGCGAGCAGCTGCTCGACAAGGTCTGGGGCCTCGACTTCGACCCCACCTCGAACGTCGTCGACGTGTACGTCGGCTACCTGCGCAAGAAGTTCGGCGCCGGCACCATCGGCACCGTGCGCGGGATGGGCTACCGGTTCAACACGGGCCGCTGACGCGGGGCGCCCACCGTGCAACGGGCCCGCAACCGGGCCTGCCTAGAGTGGGCCGTGTCACACGCCGTCGCCGTGAAGGAGCGCCATGTTCGTCCCCCTGACCGTCCGTGACTTCATCGACCGGGCGCGCGCCGTGTACGCCGACCGCGTGGGCGTCGTCGACGAGCCCGACCAGCCCGCACCCTCCCTGGGCTCCCCGACGTACCGGGAGATCGACGCCCTCGCCCGCCGCCAGGCGGCGCACCTCGACGCGCTCGGCATCGGGGTGGGGGAGCGGGTCGCCGTCGTGTCGCACAACAGCGCCCGGCTCCTCACCTCGTTCTTCGGCGTCGCGGGCTCGGGTCGCGTGCTGGTGCCGGTCAACTTCCGGCTGCGGCCCGACGAGGTCCGCTACATCGTCGAGCACTCCGGGGCGCGGGTGCTGTACGTCGACCCCGAGGTCGACGAGGCGCTCGGCGACGTCACCTGCGAGCACCGCTACGTGCTGGGCCAGGACGAGCACCTCTACGCCCCCGAGGGCGCCGAGCCCGTCGAGTGGGAGCCGGACGAGTCCGCGACGGCCTGCATCAACTACACCTCCGGCACCACGGCCCGGCCCAAGGGCGTGCAGATCACCCACCGCAACATCTGGGTCAACGCGACCACGTTCGCGCTGCACGCGGGCCTCACCGACCGCGACGTCTACCTGCACACGCTGCCGATGTTCCACGCCAACGGCTGGGGGATGCCGTTCGCGACCACCGGCCTGGGCATCCCGCAGGTCGTCATCCGCAAGATCGACGGCGCCGAGATCCTGCGACGCGTCGCGCAGCACGGCGTCACCGTCATGTGCGCCGCACCCGCCGTCGTGGCGGCCGTGCTCGAGGCCGCGCAGAAGTGGGAGGGCGAGGTCCCCGGGCGCGACAGGGTGCGCATCATCGTCGCCGGTGCCCCGCCGCCGACGCGCACGGTGGCGCGGGTGGAGGACGAGCTGGGCTGGGAGTTCATCCAGATCTACGGCCTCACCGAGACCTCCCCGCTGCTCACCGTCAACCGCACCCGGGCGGAGTGGGACGACCTCAGCACCGAGGAGCGGGCGGCGAACCTCGTGCGGGCCGGGGCCCCGGCGCTCGGCGTCCGGGTGCGCACCGACGAGCACGGCGAGGTGCTCGCCCGCTCGAACGTCGTGCTCGAGGGCTACTGGGAGCAGCCGGAGGAGACGGCGAAGGCGCTGGCCGGCGGCTGGTTCCACACCGGCGACGGTGGCGTGGTCGGCGAGGACGGCTACCTGACGATCAGCGACCGCAAGAAGGACGTGATCATCACCGGCGGCGAGAACGTCTCCTCGATCGAGGTGGAGGACGCGCTGTTCTCCCACCCCGACGTCGAGGAGGTGGCCGTCATCGGCGTGCCCAGCGAGAAGTGGGGCGAGACGATCAAGGCGCTCGTGGTGCTGACCGACGGGGCGAGCGCCGACGAGGCGGCCCTGATCGCGTGGTGCAAGGAGCGGCTCGCGGGCTACAAGGCCCCGACCTCGGTGGAGGTGCGCGACGAGCTGGCCCGCACCGCCACCGGCAAGCTCCAGAAGTTCAAGCTGCGCGCGCCGTACTGGGAGGGCCAGGACCGTCAGGTGAACTGACCTCGTCGGCCGCTACCGTACGGGTCATGACGACGTTGGGAGAGCTGGTCGAGACCCTGCACGCCTGGTACCCGCCGGGGACGGCGGAGGGCTGGGACGCGGTGGGCCTCGTCCACGGCGATCCCGCGGCCACCGTGCGCAAGGTGATGTTCGCCGTCGACGTCAACGAGGCCGTCGCCGCGGAGGCGGCGGAGTGGGGCGCGGACCTGCTGGTGACCCACCACCCGCTCTTCCTCACCCCCGTGCACAGCGTCGCGGCGACCACCCCGAAGGGGCGGGCGTTCATGACCCTCGCCCGTGCGGGCTGCGCGCTGCTCACCGCCCACACCAACGCCGACCAGGCCGAGGGCGGGGTGTCGGAGGCCCTGGCGACCGCGCTGGGGCTGACCGAGCTCGAGCCGATCATCCCGGCGGAGGGCGAGCCCTACGACAAGGTGACCGTGCTCGTGCCGGCCGACGCCGCGGCGCCGCTGCGGGCCGCGATCGCCGACGCGGGCGCGGGCGCCATCGGCAACTACGACCACTGCACCTTCTCCGTGCCCGGGCAGGGACGCTTCCGCCCCCTCGAGGGCGCCGAGCCCACCATCGGCACCGTCGGCGACCTCGCCCTCGTCGAGGAGGAGCGGGTCGAGGCGATCCTGCCGCGACGCCTGCGCCGCCAGGTCGTCACCGCGCTGCTCGCGGCCCACCCCTACGAGGAGCCGGCGTACGACGTCGTCGAGCTCGCCGACCCGCAGTCGACCGGCAGCGGCACGGGGCGTGTGGGCGTCGTCGAGCGCACCACCCTGGCCGCGTTCGCGCAGACCGTGGCCGACGCGCTGCCGGGCACCGCGGGCGGCGTGCGGATCGCGGGCGACCCCGAGCGCTCGGTGCGCCGCATCGCCGTGTGCGGGGGAGCGGGCGACTTCCTGCTCGACCGGCTGGCCGGCAGCGACGTCGACGTCTACGTCACGAGCGACCTGCGTCACCACCGGGCCGCGGAGTTCGTCGACGAGGGCGGCCCCGCGCTGGTCGACGTGGCCCACTGGGCCGCCGAGTGGACCTGGCTGCCGGTCGTCGCGGAACGCGTGAAGTCCCAGGTCGGGGATAGTGTGGACACTCGCGTCAGCACCCTGCGCACCGACCCCTGGCAGTTCCGCACCGATAGGAGCGAGTGATCAAAGCCGATCCCTTCGCGCAGCTCAAGCTGCTCGACGTCCAGGCCGTGGACTCCCGCCTGGCCCAGCTCCACCACCAGCGGGCCTCCCTGCCCCAGATCGCCGAGCTCGCGCGACTGGCCGAGGAGCGCACGACCGTCGACAACCGGGCCCGCGACGCCCGCATCGAGGTCGAGGACCTCTCGACCGAGCAGCGCAAGGCCGACGCCGACGTCGAGCAGGTGAGGACCCGGCGCACCCGCGACCAGCAGCGCGTCGAGTCCGGCCAGGTCACCAACCCCAAGGACCTCGAGCGCATCCAGCACGAGATGGTCTCCCTCGAGCGCCGGATCGCCTCGTTGGAGGACTCCGAGCTCGAGATCATGGAGAAGCTCGAGGAGGCCCAGGGCCGCCTCGACGCCCACACGGCCGAGCTCGCGGAGCTCGACGCGACGGTCGCCACGCTGACCGCGGAGCGCGACGCGCGCTGGGCGGAGATCGACGCCGAGCTCGCCGCGGGCGAGGCCGAGCGGGCGCCGCTCACCGACGACCTGCCGGCCGACCTCCTCGCCCTCTACGACAAGATCCGCGACCAGCGCGGCGGCGTCGGCGCGGCCGCCATCCACCGCCGCGAGTGCCAGGGCTGCCGGCTCTCGATCGACAACGCCGAGCTCGCGGTGATCCGCAAGGCGGGCGTCGACACCGTGCTCCGCTGCGAGGAGTGCTCGCGCATCCTCGTGCGCACCGGCGAGTCGGGGCTGTGACGCAGGACCCCGCCGGCTACCGCTCCGTCGTCGTCGAGGCCGACGGCGGGTCGCGGGGCAACCCGGGCCCTGCGGCGTACGGCGCGGTGCTCAAGGACGCGGAGACCGGCGCGGTCATCGCGGAGGACGGCACGACGATCGGTCGGGCCAGCAACAACGTGGCGGAGTACTCCGGGCTGATCGGCGGCCTCAAGCTGGCCGCCGAGTTCGCGCCGGACGCCGACATCGAGGTCCGCATGGACTCGAAGCTCGTCGTGGAGCAGATGTCGGGCCGCTGGAAGATCAAGCACCCCGACATGCAGCCGCTCGCGGCCGAGGCGAACCGGCTCGCGCCGTTCGGCACCACGTACACGTGGGTGCCCCGCGCCGAGAACTCCCACGCCGACCGGCTCGCCAACGAGGCCCTCGACGGACTCCGCGAGGGCGTCACCCGGGTCGCCGGGCCGGCTGACGACGCCCCCAACGCCCCCGACGCCCCCGAGGTGCAGGAGCAGGTCGACGGGGCCGCCACCACCACCGCCGCCGCCGCCGAGGGCGCCGCGGCGAAGCCCGCGCGCGGCTGGGCGGCTCCCGGCACCACCACCACGACGATCGTGCTGGTGCGCCACGGCGTCACCGCCCACACGGTCGACAAGCGGTTCTCGGGCGGTCTGGCCTCGGCGAACCCGCCGCTCTCGGAGGAGGGGCGCGCGCAGGTGCGCGCCACCGCCGAGTGGCTCGCTCCGCTCGCGGGGAGCATCGACGCCGTCGTGGCGTCGCCCGTGCGCCGGACGCGCGAGTCGGCCGAGATCGTGGCCGCGGTGCTCGGCAAGCCCGCCCCCGTCGAGGAGCCGGGCTTCGCCGAGATGGAGTTCGGCGCGTGGGACGGCATGACCTTCCGCGAGGTGGCCGAGCGCCACCAGGCCGACCTCGACGCCTGGCTGGGGTCGCTCGACGCGGTGCCCGGCGGCTCGGGGGAGTCGTTCCGCACCGTCGAGGCCCGCGTGCTCGCCGGTCTCGAGCGCACCCTCGCGACCTACGCCGGCGGCACCGTCGTCGTCGTCTCGCACGTCACGCCGATCAAGACGCTCGTCGCCCGCGCGCTGGGCGCCCCGCTCGACGCGGTGTTCAAGATGGAGCTCACGCCGGCGTCCGTCACCGTCGTGACCCACTACCTCGGCGGGCCCGACGGCACCGAGCCGGGCGCCAGCCTGCGGCTCTTCAACGCCCGGCCCACGGGGAGCGCGTTCGAGGCCTGAGGCCCCGCGCGCCCGCCGGGTGACCGGTCAGCCGTCGTACGAGCGCACCGAGAGGAACGGCGACGCCGCCACCGGCTGCTGCATGCGGAACCACTGGCCGCGCAGCACGATGCCGAGCGAGTCGCCCCGCGAGGTGCCCCACCGGCCGGCGACGGGCTGGTACGCCGTGGCGTACGCGCCGCTGCCGGCGACGATGGAGCGGACGGGCTCGGCGCAGGTCGCCGCGGCGCAGGGGCGGACGTGGAACGTGCGCAGGCTGGGCTGCCAGATCGCGACGTCGTCGCGACCGTCGCCGTCCCAGTCACCGGCGACCGGGCGGTAGGTCTGGGACCGGGAGCCGAACGCGAACGAGGTGACCGAGGCGCTCGAGTGCCGCAGGTGGAACGTCTTGGCCGCGAGGTCGTAGAGGGCGACCTCTTCGCGGCCGTCGCCGTCCCAGTCGCCCGCGACCGGGGTGTAGCGGACCTTGTTCGAGCCGAACTTGAAGGCGGGCTGGCCCGACAGCGAGAACGTGCTCGTGGCGGGGTTGAAGGCGCCGATCTCGTCGTGGCCGTCGCCGTTCCAGTCGCCGACGAGGAGCGTGTCGCCGACCCGGCCGTAGGAGAACGTCTGCTCGGCCTCGCCGTACTGCCACGACGCGGGGTCGGCCGGCTGGTCGGTGAGGTAGATGCGGTTGCGGAGCACGCCCGCGGGGGTCGCCACGCCGTCGCCGTTCCAGTCGCCGGCGAGCACCTGGTCGAACCCGCTGAAGCGGCCGTAGTCGGCGGCCGCGGCGTTGCGGGGCACGAACTGCGAGACCCGGAGGCCGCCGAACGTGCCGCGGTAGGTCTGGGCCGGGGTCACGGCCAGCTGGGGGTCGACGGGGCCGCGGCTGGCGGACGCCTCGCGCACCCAGCCCCGGGTGCCGGCGGCGCAGTTGAGCCCGCGGTTGACGGGGTCGAGCACGCGCCGGGTCTGCGGGCCGTACCAGAGGTTCGCGGACGAGTAGTTCGAGCCGCCGGAGAGGCAGTACGCCTGGATGGCGGTCGCCTCCGTCGGCCACGGCTTGTCGGCGCCGGTGAGGATGTTGCGCTCGATCACGGTGCCCGCCGTGCCGTACACGAGGCGGACGTTCCAGTTCGCCCCCACCATCGTGTTGCGCTGGATGGTGACGCCGGTCGGGTCGCCGAGGCGCGCGTCGTACGTGCCCCGCCCGAGCTTGATGTTGGTGCCGTCGAGGGCGCCGGCGAGCACGTTGCGCTCGATGTAGCCCGGCCCCGAGCCGGCGTTGGTGGTCACGTACATCAGGTGGAAGCGGTCCGTGTTGTCCGACGTCCAGTTGCCCCACACGAAGTTGTGGCTGAAGGTCCAGTTGCGAGCCGGTCCGTCGATGGTCACCACGCCGTACGCCGGGTAGCAGCAGATCTCGGCGTTGCGGAACTCCCAGCCGATGCCGCCGCGCAGCAGGAGCGCGCTCGACGGGGCGAGGGCCGCGGGGCTGCCGCTCGTGTTGCCGGCCGGGCGGGCGTCGATGTTGAGCCCGTCGAACGTCCAGTACGCCGCGTCGACGAGGTGCATCCGGATCGTGAGGATCACGCGGTCGCCGGTGCCCTGGCCCCACGGACGGACCGTGATGCGGGCGTCGGGCCGACCGGCGGGGAGGTCGGGGCGGATGCCGTCCTTCTCCCAGTAGCTGCCGTTGGCCACGAGCAGCGTGTCGCCCGGGCGCAGCTTCTCCATGGACGTGCTCAGCGTGCGCCAGGGGGCCGCGGCCGAGCCGGCGTTGCGGTCGTTGCCGCCCGTGCTCACGTAGAAGGTGCGGCCGGTGGCGGCGGCCGACGAGGCCGACGAAGCGGCGGAGGCGCCCCCCGTCGGCAGGCCGAGGGAGAGCCCGAGGGACACGAGGAGGGAGAGCAGCGCCAGGCCCACGGTCGCCGACCGTGCGCGTCCGGTGACCGGTCCCGAGGAGAGGTGCGGCATGGCGGCGAGCGTAATTTGTCATCCGGGCGTGCGTGGCAGAACCGGGAAGGCCGCCGGGAGGGCCGCCCGCCGGTGCACGACGACCACGAACGGAGCGTGACGGGTGAGCGAGATCGACTGGACCGCGGGGACCTGGACGAACGAGCCCGTCGCCGTGACGCTCGCCGACGACGGCATGCGCGTCACCGCTCGCGAGGGCAGCGACGCCTGGCGCACCACGTCGTACGGCTTCGTGCACGACACGGAGCACGCCCTGCTCGCCCCGTTCGCGCAGGACACGGCGGTGGAGGTCGGGTTCCGGCTCGACCTCTCCGACCAGTTCGACCAGGCCGGTGTCTTCGTCAGGATCGACGAGACCAGCTGGACCAAGGCCGGTGTCGAGCTGAGCGACGGCGTCGAGGGCCTCGGCGCCGTCGTGACCCGCGGGGTCTCCGACTGGTCGCTGTCGCCGGTGCCGGGGTGGTCGGGCCGGCTCGTCACCGTCCGGGCCAGCCGGAGCGGGGACGCGCTGACGATCCGCGCACGCGTCGACGACGGTCCGTGGCAGCTGGTGCGGGTCGCTCCCCTCGACGCCGGGGCCACCGCCTGGGCGGGCCCGTTCTGCTGCGCGCCGTCACGGGCCGGCCTGACGGTGCACTTCACGTCGTGGCGGGTCGGACCGGCGGACGCGGGACTCCACCCGGACCCGTGACCCGCCCCGCGGTCCGCGGGTGCTCAGACCTCGGTGACGACGACGTCGAGCTGGGTGCCCTTCGCGCCGGGCGCGCCGACCTCGACGGTCCAGCCCAGGTCGCGCAGCTGGTCGGCGAGGGCGGTCGGGGTGCGGGGGCGGCCGCCGTCCTCCAGCACGGCCCGCACGATGCGCCCCTTGGTCGCCTTGTTGAAGTGGCTCACCACCTTGCGCACGCCGGCGTGCTCGTGCAGCACCCGCACGGTCGCGACGCGGGCGGCGAGGTCGGGGGTGGGGCGCCAGAACGCGGCGTACGTGCCCGACCGCAGGTCGACGAGCAGCCCGGCCCCGAGGGCGTCGGTGACCGCCGCCCCGAGGTGGTCGCGCCACACCCCGGCCACCGGACCGAGGCCCGGCAGGGTCACGTCGCCCGAGAGCCGGTACGACGGGATGCGGTCCGCCAGGCGCACGAGGCCGAACAGCGACGAGGTCACCGCCACCCGCGTCGTACGACGCCGGGCCGCCGCCGAGAGCGTCGCCGCGTCGAGGGCGTCGTACAGCACCCCGGTGTAGATCCGTTCGGCCCGGGCGGTCGGCGCCCCGTCGAGGGCTCCGTTGCGGGCGACGAGGTCGAGCTGGGTGGGGCCCAGACCGAGGACGGCGGCGGCCTTCTCGGGGTCGGCCGTGCAGAGGTCGACGAGCGCTGCCCGCACGTCGGTGCGCGCGGTGGTGAGGCTCGGGAAGGAGAGCGACGCCGGGTCGAGGGGCTTGCCGCGCGTGGGCGTGGCCTTGCCCTCGCTCGGCGGCAGGAGGATCAGCACGGGCAGCAAGCCTAGGTGGCGAGCGGCCCCTCGAGTCCCGTGGGCAGCGAGTCGAGCAGGCTGCGCGTGTAGGCCTCGCGGGGCGCGTCGAAGATCTCCGCCACGGGACCCTGCTCGACCACCCGGCCGCGCTGCATCACCGAGACCGTGTGCGCGAGCTGGCGCACCAGCGCGAGGTCGTGGGAGACGAACACGTAGGTGAGGCCGAGCTCGGCCTGCAGGCGCAGCAGCACCTCCACGATGTCGGCCTGGACGGTGACGTCGAGCGCCGAGGTCGGCTCGTCCAGCACGATCACGTCGGGGCGCAGCACCAGGGCGCGCGCGATCGCGACGCGCTGCCGCTGGCCGCCCGACAGCGCCGCCGGCCTGCGTCGCACGAGGTGCTCGGCGAGCCCGACGGACCGCAGGGCCTCCCGGACCCGCTCCCGCCGCTCGGCCTTGTCGCCGACCTTGAACCGGTCGAGCGGCTCCCGCACCAGGCGCTCCACCCGCCACGTGGGGTCGAGGGACGTGAACGGGTTCTGGTAGACGAGCTGGAGGTGGCGCCGCACGGCGCGCAGCGAGGCGCCGGAGCGGCCCTGCAGCTCGTCGCCGGCCACGAGGATGCGGCCCTCGTCGGGCTGGTCCAGCCCCAGCAGCAGCCGGATCGCCGTGGTCTTGCCCGAGCCCGACTCGCCCACGAGGGCGTGGGTCGTGCCGGCCTCGACGCCGAAGGAGACGTCGTCGACGGCGCGCACGTCGCCGAACGTCTTGCTCACGGCGTCGACCTCGATCTTGGGCCCGCCCGTGGCCGCGGCCAGGCGACCCCCGCCGACGGCGCGCAGGTCGGCGTACCGGTCGGGGTTGAGGGCGGGCACGTCGGCGCGCAGCCGGCGGGTGTACGACGACGCCGGCGCGGCGAAGACGGACGCCGTGCGGCCCTGCTCCTGGACGCGGCCGTCCTTGAGCACCAGCAGCGAGTCGGCGCGCTCGGCGGCGACGGCGAGGTCGTGCGTGATGAGCAGGAGGCTGATGTCGAGGGTGCCGCGCAGCTCGGTGAGCAGGTCGAGGATGCGCTTCTGGATGGTCACGTCGAGCGCCGAGGTGGGCTCGTCGGCGACCAGCAGAGCGGGCCGGGGGAGCACGGCGAGCCCCACGAGCACGCGCTGGAGCATGCCGCCCGAGAGCTGGTGGGGGTAGGAGTCGTAGACCCGTTGCGGGTCGTCGAGCCCGACCTGGGCGAAGGTGTCCAGGACGGCCCGCGTGCGGGCGCGCGCGTCGGGCTCGTCGAGCAGCGCGGCCGCCTCCTCGGCCTGGCGCCCGATCGTGCGCACGGCGTTGAGCGAGCTCGACGGGTCCTGCGGCACGAAGCCGATCTCGCGCCCACGGAGCGGACGGAACTGCCGCTCCGGCAGGCCGAGCACCTCGCGACCGTCGAACGAGACCCGGCCGGCGGCGCGCCCGACGCCCGCCGGGAGCAGCCGGAGCAGGGCCCGGGCGATGGTCGACTTGCCGGACCCGGACTCGCCGATGAGGGCGAGGCTCTCGCCCCGGGCCAGCGAGAAGCCGACCCCGGAGACGACCTCGTGCCCGCCGTACGCGACGGAGAGGTCCTCGACCTCGAGCAGCGTCCGCGGGGGTGCGGCGACGCGCGGGCGGGGCAGGGTGGTGGTCAGTCGGTCGTGCGGAGCCATCGGCTGATCCTGTTCACGGAGAGGACGGTGGCGATCGTGACGAGGGCGGGAGCCCAGACGAGCCAGGGCGCGAGCGGGTAGTCCTTGCCGACCGAGACCAGCAGGCCCCAGTCGGAGGCGGGCGGCGGGTCGCCGTACCCGAGGAACGCGAGCCCGGCGATCACGAGGATCGAGAGCCCGAACTGCAGCACGGCCAGCTGGAGCACGGAGCGGGACGCGTTCGGCAGCACGTGCCGCAGCAGCACGTGCCAGCGCGAGCCGCCCAGCAGCAGCGACGCCTCGACGAAGACGGCGCTGCGGGTCTTCAGCACCTCGGAGCGCATCACGCGGGCGAACACGGCGACCGCCGAGACGCCCGTGGCGATGGCGGCGTTGATCGTCTCGAACCCCAGGGCGCTGACGATGACGACCGCGAGCAGGAAGCTCGGGATGGCCAGCAGCACGTCGACGAACCGGGCCAGCACGGAGTCGACGAGACCGCCGAGGAAGCCGCCGACCAGGCCGATCAGCCCACCCACGACGACGCCGATCGCCACCGCGACGAGCGCGCTCGACACCGACGAGGCGGTGCCGTGCACGACCCGGGAGAACAGGTCGCGCCCCAGGTGGTCGGTGCCGAACCAGTGCGCGGCGCTCGGGGACTGGAAGAGGTCGGCGGGCACGCCCGCGGCCGGGTCGTGGGTCGTGAAGAGCCCGGGGGCGACCGACCAGGCGACGACGAGGGCGACGACGCCGAACGAGGCCAGCACGGTGACGGGCACCCGCGTCGTACGACGCCGCGCGGCCGGGCGGGCGGCGTCGGCCGTCGGCTCCCGTTCGGGCCCGGTTGGACGGGTGACGGCGGTGACGGCGGTGACGGTCATGGTGCGACCACCTCTCGCTGGGGACGGACCGGATCGGTCGTCGGGGTCGTCGACCCGGTGCGCCGCCCGCCATCGAGCCGCACGCGCGGGTCGAGCAGCGGGTAGAGCAGGTCGGCGAGCAGGTTGACGACGACGAACACCACCGCGGCCAGGGCGACGACCGCCTGCAGCACCGGCAGGTCCTGCGTCGAGACGGAGCGCTGCACGAGGCTGCCGACGCCAGCCCGGCCGAAGATCGCCTCCGTGATCAGCGAGCCGCCGAGCAGCTCGCCCACGGTGAGGGCGATCACCGTCACCACCGGCAGCGAGGAGGGCTTGAGCAGGTGCTTCCAGAAGAGCCGCACCCGACCGAGCCCGCGGGAGCGCGCCACCGCGGCGTACTCCTGCCGCGACTCGTGGTCGAGGTTCGCGATCAGCACCTCGGCGATCTGCGCCGAGACCGGGATGCCGAGGGCCACGGCCGCCACGAAGGTGGCCAGCGGCGTCTCGGAGTCGATCACCCGGAACAGGCCGAGCTGGAACGAGAAGACCTGCAGGAGCAGCAGCCCGACGATGAAGTTCGGCACGGAGAGGAACAGCGAGGGGAACGAGCGCAGCACCTGGCCGAGGCGCGGCGGGAGGTACTGGACCGCGAACGCGAGGGCGAAGGCCAGCACGACCGCGACGACCAGGGCCGTGCCCGCCAGCCGCAGCGTCGAGGGCAGCACGTCGCCGAGCATCTGCGAGACCGGCAGGTTGGAGCGCAGCGAGACCCCGAGGTCACCGCTGAGGAAGCGGGTCAGCGACTCCCACAGCTGCACGTAGACCGGCTGGTCGAGGCCGTAGTAGGCGATGATCCGCGTGATCTCGTCCTCGGTGAAGCCGTTCTCCGGGTTGCGCAGGGTGTTGCTCACCGGGTCGCCCGGCAGCACGCTGATCACCACGAAGGTGAACACGTACGCCAGCAGCACGACCACGGCGGCCTGCAGCACCCGCCGGACGGCGTAGCGCGCGTAGTCGGAGCTCATCCGCTCACTCCTCGATCCACGCGGTGTAGAAGTTCGCGTAGGCCAGGCCGTTGTAGGAGACGCCCTGGACCCGGGGCGACTGCACGTAGAGGCGCTGCACGATCTGGGTGAGCGGCACGAAGTAGCCCTGCTCGAGCACGTAGCCCTGCAGCTCGTCGAGCAGCGGGTCGCGCTCCTCGGTCGAGCTGGCCCCGGCCACGGCCGTCGCGAGCTCGACCAGGCGGGTGTCGGACTGCCCGAGGTTGAACCAGTCCTCGCCGTTGTCCGCGTCGGTGAGCACGCCGCCGACCGTGCCGGCGTCGACGAAGCTGCGGGTGACCTCGTAGGCGGGCACCGACGGGCTGCCGAAGGCGACGCGCTCGCCGTACGTGACGACGTCGAAGGCCTGGATGTCGACGTCGACACCGAGCCGGCGCAGCTGCTGGGCGACGAGCTCGTCGACCGCCGACGAGGTGGCGAGGTAGGGGTTCGGGTGCAGCGTCAGGCTGAGCGTCTCGCCGCCCTTCGTGCGGAGGTCGTCGGCGCCGCGCACCCAGCCGGCCTCGTCGAGGAGCGCGTTGGCCGCGTCCTCGTCGTACGCGAGCTGGTCGCTGTGGTCGGTCGCGCCCGGCACGTTGCTCTGGATGAACGACTCGGCCGGCAGCCAGTCCTCGGTGTAGACGGTGGAGAGGATCTCCTCGCGGTCGATGCCGACCTGGAGGGCCTGGCGCACCCGCACGTCGTCGAACGGCGGCACCTGGGTGTTGAGCGCGTAGCCGTTGACGAAGCCCAGGTAGCGGGGAGCCGCCACCGTGAAGCCCTGCTCGGCGAAGACCGGCAGCTCCTGCGGCGAGGGGTTGTAGGCCACGTCGGCCTGGTTCGACTGCACCGCCGAGGTGCGCACCGAGGGCTCGGCGACGACCTTGTAGGTGATCGTGTCGATGCGGGCCGGGCCGGAGTGGTCGAGCGCCTCGGGCGCCCAGTCGTAGTCGTCGCGCTTCTTCAGGACGACGTTGTCGCCCTCCTTCCACGACTCCACGACGTACGGGCCGCTGCCGATGTCGTTGGCCAGGTCGGCCTGCTCGTCGGCCGGCGCCGCGATGGTGGCGGGGGAGAGGAGGATCGAGCCGTGGTAGCCCAGCGTCGGGATGAAGCCCAGGGTCGGGGCGTCGAAGGAGACGCTCACCGTGGTGGCGTCGACGGCCACGGCACCCGTGTAGGTCTTCGGGAAGAGCCCGATGGGGTTGATGCCCCGCTCGGGGTCGCCGGCGGACCAGATGTCGAGGTTGGCGACGACCGCCTCCGCGTCGAGCGGCGACCCGTCGGAGAAGGTGACGTCGTCGCGTAGGTGCAGGGTGAACTCGGTCGCGGTCTCGTTCTGCTCCCAGCTCTGCGCGACCCAGGGCGAGACGGCGCCCTCCTCGTCGACGTACACGAGCTTGTCGGTCACGTGGCCCCACACGTGCCCCTGGAAGCTGGAGATGGCGCTGTTGTTCGGGATCCACGTGTCGCCCAGGGAGTCGATGACGAACGTGAGGTCGCCGCCCTCCTGGGGCGTGCCCGACCCGGAGCCCGACGCGCCGCCCGCCGCACAGCCGCTGACGACCATGGCCGTGGCGACGACGCCGGCCGTGGCGCCGAGGGCGCGTCGCAGGAGCGACGGTCGACGGGTGCGTCGACGGGTGGTGGGGGTGGTGGTCATCGGTTCTCTCTTCTCGGGTGGACGCCCGGGGGCGGCGTGGTGGAGCCGGCGACTAGTGGGATTAGTCGATCGATCTAGTCATATATGGAGGCGGGACGGTGCCTCGTCCCGCCGACCCTAGGGGCGCACGGCGCCGGGGGTCCAAGAGCAACAGGGGATGGGAAACGATCGAGGAGTGTGATCGCCCGCGCCGTCTCAGAACGGCTCCCGGGCTCCGGCGGGCACCTACCATCGGCGGCCATGCCCTCCTCGCACCCGGCCTCGACCGAGACCAGCGCCCACTGGGGCACCTACCGGGTCGAGGTCTCCGCCGACGGCCGGGAGGTGGTCGCCGCGCGCGCGTACGACGACGACCCCGACGCCGCACCGGCCATCGGGAACGTGGTCGACGCCCACCGGCACCGCTCCCGGGTCGCCCGTCCGAGCGTGCGCCGGGCGTGGCTCGAGGACGGTCCCGGCGCCGACCCGCGACGGGGCGAGGTGGACCAGGCGTACGTCGAGGTCGACTGGCCGACGGCGCTCGACCTGGTGGCCGGCGAGCTGGAGCGGGTGCGGTCGACGTACGGCAACAGCGCGATCTTCGGCGGCTCCTACGGCTGGGGCAGCGCCGGACGCCTCCACCACGCCCAGAGCCAGCTGCACCGCTTCCTGAACCGCATCGGCGGCTACACGCGGTCGGTGAACGACTACAGCCGCGGCGCGAGCCTCGTGCTGCTGCCGCACCTCATCGGTGCGCCGGGCATGGCCGACCTGCGCAGCCGTCCGGTGTCGTGGACGCAGATCGCCGAGCACACCGACCTGCTCGTCACGTTCGGCGGGCTGCGGGCCTCCAACACCTGGGTGGTGCCCGGCGGTCACGAGCGGCACGTCGGCGCGGGCCTCGCCCGGGCCGTGGGCCGCTCGACGAGGGTGGTGAGCCTCTCCGCGCAGCGCGACGACGGGCTCCAGGACGCCGAGTGGATCGGGGTCATGCCGGCCACCGACACCGCCGTGATCCTCGCGTTGATCCACGTGCTCGTGGTGGACGGGCTCGCCGACGACGCCTTCCTCGCGCGCTACGCGGTCGGCGCCGACGAGGTGCGCCGCCACGTGCTCGGCGAGAGCGACGGGGTCCCGAAGACCCCGGAGTGGGCTGCCGCGATCTCGCGGGTGCCCGCCGGCCGGATCCGCTCCCTGGCCCACGAGATGGCCGCCGGCCGCACCCTCGTCAACGTCGTCTACGCCGTGCAGCGCGGCGAGCGCGGGGAGCAGGCGGTCTTCGCCGCCCTGACGCTGGCCGCGTTCCTCGGCCAGGTCGGCCTGCCCGGCGGTGGCTTCGCCCACGGGTTCGGGTCGATGGGCGACTACGGCGTGGGCGTCGCGGGGTCGCGGCTGCCGACGTTCCCGCAGGGCACGAACCCGGTGGGCGACTTCATCCCGTGCGCCCGCATCAGCGACCTGCTGCTGCACCCCGGCGAGGAGATCCCGTACGACGGGACGCGCCTCCGCCTGCCGGAGACCCGCCTCGCCTACTGGGCCGGCGGCAACCCGTTCCACCACCACCAGGACCTGCGCCGCCTCCGGCGGGCGCTGGCCACGCTCGACACGCTCGTCGTCCACGAGACGCACTGGACGCCCACCGCGCGCCACGCCGACATCGTGCTGCCGGTGGCCAGCAGCCTCGAGCGGGACGACCTCGCCGCGGGGGCCGGGGACACGCGCCTGCGGGCGTCCCCGCGGGCGGTCCCGCCGTACGGCGAGGCACGCGAGGAGCTGTGGATCCTCGGCCGGCTCGCGGAGCGCCTGGGCGCCGACCACGACGAGGGGCTCGACGCGCAGCAGTGGCTGGAGCGGATCTACGAGGAGTGGCGCGCGGCCCCGGGGTCGCCGCCGGCCCCGCCGTACGCCACCTTCTGGGCCGACGGCGGCGTCGACCTGCCGCGGGCGCCGTACGCGGACCCCGCGTTCACCGCCTTCCGCTCCGACCCCGATGCCCACCCGCTGGCGACGCCCAGCGGGCGGATCGAGCTCTTCTCGGAGGTGCTGGCCGGCTTCGGTCGCGACGGCCTCGCCGACGTCGACGGCCACGCGTCCTGGCGCGAGTCGCAGCAGTGGTGGGGCTCCGCGCTGGCGGCCGAGTTCGACCTGCACCTGCTGTGCAACCAGCCGTCGCACCGGCTGCACAGCCAGCACGACATGGGTGCCGCCAGCCGGTCGACCAAGGTGGCCGGCCGCGAGGCCCTGCGCGTGCACCCCGACGACGCGCGCCGCCGCGGCCTCCGCGACGGCGACCTCGCCCTCGTGCGCAGCCCCCAGGGCAGCCTGCTGGCCGGGGTCGTGGTGAGCGACGCGCTCCTGCCGGGCGTCGTCCAGATGCACACGGGCGCGTGGTTCGACCCGAGCGCGCCGGAGGTCGCGGACTGCGTCAACGGCAACGTCAACGTGCTGACCCGGGACGTCGGGACGTCGACGCTCACCCAGGCCAGCAGCGGGGCGCACGTGCTCGTGCGCGTCGAGCGGTACGACGGCCCGGTGCCGCCCGTGCGCGCGTACGAGCCGCCGCCGCTCGGGTGAGCGGCGACGGCTCGTCGGCCAGGTTGGTCGGACGGACAGGTCGGGCGGGTCGGGGGACTCAGGCGGGGGCGGCGGCGAAGCGCGCGTAGTCCTCGCCGTAGTTGCCGAGGTGCTCCGCCTGCAGCGTGCCGCGCTGCCCGGTGGCCTCGCGGTGGGCGAGCTCCTGGCGCACGAGCGGCAGCACGTGGCGGCCGTAGTCGACCGCGTCGTTGAGGGTGTCGTAGCCCCGGATCGACACGAGGTCGGCACCGCGGTCGACGTAGTCGAGGATCGCGGCGGCCACGGTCTCGGGGGAGCCGACCAGCGCGGTGGAGGCCCCGCCGGCGTTGGTGACGGCGGCGGTCTTCGTCCACAGCGCCCGGTCGTAGAGCTCCGACCGCTCGGCGAACGACAGCGCGCGCTGGGAGCCGACGTTCTGCGGCGTGCCCTGCTGGTGCTTCTGCTTGCCGAACGCCGCGCGCTCGAAGGTGGCGGCGACCTTGCCGACGTACTGGTGGGCCTTCTTCCAGGCCAGCTCGTCGGTCGCGGCGACGATCGGCCGGAAGGTCACCCAGATGCGGGGGAGCGTCGTGCGGCCGGCGGCACGGGCCAGCGCGTGCACGCGGTCGATCTCGCCGCGCAGGTCGTCGAGCGGCTCGCCCCAGAAGCTGAAGATGTCCGCCTTCTCGCCGCCGACGGCGAACGCCTCGTCGGACTGGCCGCCGATCGAGATCGGGATGCTGTCGCCGTACGGCGCGAAGCCCGGCCCGAAGTCGTCGAACCGGAAGAACTCGCCGTCGTGGCTGAACGGCGCCGGCTCGGTCCAGGCGCGGCGCAGCAGGTCGACGTACTCGCTCGTGCGCGCGTAGCGACGGTCCTTCGGCAGGTAGTCGCCCTGGCGGGCCTGCTCGGCGTCGCTGCCCCCGGAGATGAGGTGGACGACCGCGCGGCCCTCGGTCAGCTGGTCGAGGGTCGCGAGCTTCTGGGCGGCCACCAGCGGGAAGGTCGTGTTCGGGCGCAGGGCCACGATCGGCTTGAGGTGCTCGGTGAGCTGGCCGACCGCGGAGGCGACGACGAACGAGTCGGCGGTGCTCGAGCCGTAGGGCAGGAGCGTGTAGTCGTAGCCGCCCTCCTCGAGCGCGGCCACGTAGCGACGGAAGTAGGCGAGGTCGATGCCGCGGCTCGGCACCGGCTCCAGCTCGGTCGACGGGTTGAGGTGGGAGAGGCTGATGAACTCGACCTTCCGGGCCGCGGTGGCGGGCAGGGCGGGGTCGAAGGACGGGACGGTGCTCAATCTGGGCTCCGAGCGCTCGGGGGAGGCTGGTCCTCCAGGTGCTCCGACGCTAGGGGCGCGACGACGGCGGGGTCCAAGACGAGTCCGCGATGCCCACCGATCGGTGGGGCTTATGCGTCGGGAGGGCAGTTCGTGACGACGGTCACCGGTCCTGTTCACCCCCGTGAGTGAACGGGGCGTTAATTCGAAAGTTTCTCTGGTCTAGACCAAACGCCGTGCCACCTCGTGGCGAACCCCTTGCATGAGCGGCCCCGAGAACACTGTTCGACGCCCGATCGCAACCCCGCCCGACCAGCACCTCCGCAGCACCGAGAACGACACGCGCAGCACCCACGATCCCGCGGCTCGCACCGTGGTGGTCATCCCCACCTACAACGAGATCGAGAACCTGGGCGACATCGTCGCGCGCACCCTCTGGGCCGATCCCTCCCTCCACGTCCTCGTCGTCGACGACGACAGCCCCGACGGCACCGGTCGGCTCGCCGACGAGCTCGCCGACCTCCACCGTGGCCGTGTCCACGTGCTCCACCGCACCGCCAAGGAGGGCCTCGGCGCGGCGTACCTCGCCGGCTTCGCCTGGGCCCTCGACCACGCGTACGACGTGGTCGGCGAGATGGACGCCGACGGCTCCCACCAGCCCGAGCAGCTGCCCCGCCTGATGGCGGCGCTCGGCGAGGCCGACCTCGTGCTCGGCTCCCGCTGGGTGCCCGGCGGCGGCGTCGAGAACTGGCCGCTGCACCGCCTCCTCATCTCCCGGGGCGGCAACGCCTACGTGCGCCGCGCGCTCCGCGTGCCCCTCGGTGACGCCACCGGCGGGTTCCGGCTCTTCCGGGCCTCCACCCTGCGCGCCATCGACCTGCGCGGCGTGGAGTCCCAGGGCTACTGCTTCCAGGTGGACCTCGCGCGCCGCGTGCTCCAGGCGGGCCTACGGGTGCGCGAGGTGCCGATCGACTTCCGCGAGCGCGAGCTCGGCGCCAGCAAGATGACCGGCTCGATCGTGCGGGAGGCGCTCTGGCGCGTCACCGCCTGGGGCGTCAGCGACCGCGTGCACCGCCGCGGCCGCGCCCGCGTCCTGGTGCCGGCCTCCCCGATCGTCCAGGTGCCCGCGCACCACTAGCCCGCTCGACCCCTCGTCACCGTCCTCGGACGCACCGCCGCGTCCGTCGGGCACTTCTGCACGTCCACATCGGCGCGCCTGCGTGCGCCCCCACGGCGCACCGCCGCGCCTGCCCGGACCGACGTCGTCGTACGTCGTGCCTCCCGTTCCACCACCGCCCAGCACCCAGGAGCACTCTGTGCCACCGCCTGCCCGCGGCGTCCTCCGGCGTCCCCTGCTCACCGCCCTCACCTCGTCCCTCACCCTCGCCGCCCTCGCGGTGCCCACCGTCGTGCTCGCCGGCAGTGCCGCGGCGCAGGACGAGCCCGTCTTCCCGCCCGGCCAGGAGGCACCGGCGCCGGTCACCCCGGCGCCCGACGTGCCGACCCCCGTGCCCACCGACGACGGCGGCCTCTCCCTCTGGGGGGCCATCGGCATCGGCGGGCTCGTGGCGGTCTCGCTCGCGCTGACCGTCGTGGCCGTCACCACCCTCTGGTGGATGCTGCACGCCTGGCGCAGCACCGACTCGCTCGACGCGACGAGCTTCTCGCGCACCCCGCTCGAGCCGCAGCACCGGTTCTCGCTGCTCGTGCCCGCCCGGCACGAGGAGCTCGTGCTCGGCCACACGCTCGACCGGCTCGCGTCCTCGGACCACCCGGACTTCGAGATCATCGTGATCATCGGGCACGACGACCCCGGCACCGAGGCCGTCGCGCGCGCCGCCGAGGCCCGGCACCCCGACCTGATCCAGGTCGTGATCGACCACAGCGTGCCGAAGAACAAGCCGAAGGGCATGAACACCGCCCTGCCGTACGTCACCGGCGACGTCGTCGGTGTCTTCGACGCCGAGGACGAGGTGCACCCGCACCTGCTGCGCCTCGTCGACTCGCGCTTCACCGAGACCGGCGCCAACCTCGTGCAGGGCGGCGTGCAGCTGATGAACGTGCAGACGACCTGGTGGTCGCTGCGCAACTGCCTCGAGTACTACTTCTGGTTCCGCAGCCGCCTGCACTTCCACGCCGAGGCGCGGTTCATCCCGCTCGGCGGCAACACGGTGTTCGTGCAGACCGACCTGCTGCGCGAGGCCGGCGGCTGGGACGGCGAGTGCCTCGCCGAGGACTGCGAGCTCGGCGTCCGCCTCTCCACCCAGGGCGCGCGCGTCGCGGTGGCCTACGACCCCGAGGTCGTCACCCGCGAGGAGACGCCCGGCACCCTGACGTCCCTGTTCAAGCAGCGCACGCGCTGGAGCCAGGGCTTCCTGCAGGTGCTCCGCAAGGGCGCCTGGAAGCAGCTGCCCACGTTCCGCCAGCGGGCCCTGGCCCGCTACACGCTCGCCATGCCCTTCCTGCAGGCCTTCACCGGCCTGATGATCCCGGTCTCGATCGCCCTCGTGCTGTTCGCGAAGGTGCCCGTGGTCGTGGCGCTGGTGACGTTCCTGCCCGTCGTGCCGACCCTGATCACCCTCACCGTCGAGGCGGCCGGCCTCGGTGAGTTCGGCCGCACGTACGGCGTGAAGATCCGCGCCCGCGACTACGTGCGGCTCGCCCTCGGCACGTTCCCCTACCAGGTGTTCCTCGCCGCAGCGGCCGTCCGCGCCGCCTGGCGCGAGCTGCGGGGCGACGGCTCGTGGGAGAAGACCGAGCACTCGGGCGCCCACATCGAGGCGCCGTCCAGCACCAGCACCGCCGGCGTCGACGCGAGCGCCGACTTCCCGGCCCGCGCCGCCGCGACCGCGGTGGCCGACCCGACCCGTACCGCCAGCGAGATGGAGGTGACCCGATGACGGTCGTCCTGGAACGCGCGCCCGCGCGCGACGAGTCCGAGCCCGCCCGCCCGATCGGCGGCACCGAACAGCCGGCCCGGCCCTCGCGCCGTACGCGCCTCGTCGGCGCGCTGCGCACCCACCGCACGTCGATCCTCTGGGTCGTCCCGCTCCTCGCGATCACGGCCGCGGCCCGCCTCGTCAACCTCGGCGGCACGCCGCAGCGCATCGACGACGAGGGCACGTACGTCGCCCAGGCCTACGCGGTCGAGCGCTTCGGCGAGCTCGCGCACTACACCTACTGGTACGACCACCCGCCGCTCGGCTGGATCCAGATCGCCGGCTACACCTGGCTCACGGGTGGCTTCGACCGGTACGAGGTCGCCGTGCTCGCCGGTCGCGAGGCCATGGTCGTCGCCGCCGTCGTCTCGGCCGGCCTGCTGTGGCTGCTCGGCCGTCGTCTCGGCCTCGGGCGCCCCGCCGCCGCGGTCGCCGTGCTGCTCTTCGCGCTCTCGCCCCTCGCGGTGCAGTTCACGAAGACGGTCTACCTCGACAACGTCGCGACCCCCTGGGTGCTGGCGGCCTTCGTCCTGGCCCTGACGCGGCGCAACCAGCTGCTCGCCTTCGCCGGCGCGGCCACCTGCTTCGCGATCGCGGTGCTGACCAAGGAGACGATGCTGCTCCTGCTGCCGTTCCTCGTCTGGCAGCTGCTGCGCTCGGCCCACCCGAGCACGCGGCGCTACACGCTGTCGGTCTCGGCCGCGCTGCTCACGCTCATGGGCGTCGCCTACCTCGTGTTCGCGCTCGTCAAGGGCGAGCTGACGCCGGGCGAGGACCGCGTGAGCCTGTGGGAGGGCATCGCGTTCCAGCTCTTCACCCGCGACTCCAGCGGCAGCGTGTTCGACGGCTCCACGCAGGCCGGCCTGACGGCCAGCACGTGGCTGACGCTGGACGCGGCGCTCCTCGTCGGCGGCTCGATCGCCGCCGTCGTGGGCCTGGCCGTCCGACGTCTCCGCCCGTACGCCGCGGCGTACCTCCTGATGCTCGCCGTCATGTTCCGCCCGGGTTACCTGCCCGTGCCGTTCGTCATCGCGATGCTCCCGTTCGCCGCCCTGCTGGTGGCCGGGGTGCTCGAGGCCGGCCTCCGCCGGTTCGACCGCTCGGGCGCACGGCTCAGCCGCGCCAACGGCCTCGCCGGCACCGCCGCCGTGGCGGGTCTCGTCGGGCTCGTCGCGATCGCGTCCCTGTGGCCTGGCCAGCTGCGCGGTCTGTGGAACTCGGACCTCGACGAGCCGCTGCGCGACGCCCAGTCGTGGGCGATCGCCAACCTCGACGACGACGACCGGATCCTCGTGGACGACGCCGTCTGGGTCGACCTCGTCGCCGGCGGGCTGCCGCGCGAGCAGGTGGTCTGGTACTACAAGGCCGACACCGACGCCGACGTCTCCGACCTCACGCCCAACGGGTGGCAGGACTACGACTACGTGCTCGTCACCGAGGGCATGCGGCAGGGCGCCGGCACGGCCCCGACGGTCGACCAGGCCCGCGAGAACAGCGTGCGGGTGGCGTCGTTCGGCGAGGGCGACGAGACCGTCGAGCTGCTCCGGGTCCTCCCGGACGGCACCGACGCCTTCTACGCCAGCGACTACGGCGACGGCCTCGCCCGCGGTGCCGCCGGTGCGGCCCTGACCGACAACGCCAGCCTCTCCTTCGCCGGCGAGACCGCCGGTCAGCTGATCGACGGCCAGGTCGACGCCCGCGTCGTCACGCTGCTCGCCCAGCTGTCGGGCGAGCACGAGATCGGCGTCGCCGCGTTCCCGCAGGTCGACGGCGAGCAGACGGGCGAGCTGCCCCGACGCACGCTGGAGATCTCGTCGGTCGACGGCGAGCCCGTCACGGGCGACGCCGCCACCGAGCTGCTCGAGGGCATCCGGGAGCAGACCGGCGTCTACACCCCGCAGACCGCGGAGCTCGACGGCGACCGCCTCGTCGTCCGCTACGAGGTCGCCGGCCCCGAGAACCTGCTGCCGGCGGTGCAGGAGTGACGCGCCGTCCGCCGCACCCCGACCACCCACGTCCCTCCGACCGTTCCGACGAGACCTCCTCACGACCCACCTCGACCAGGAGAACCGCCATGAACCAGTCCCACCTCCCGACCACCCGCCGTACGCCCCTCGGGCGCACCGCCGCCGTCTCGACCCTCCTCGGTCTGACGGCCGCGCTGGCCCTGGGCACCGCCGGGGCCGCGACCGCCGCCCCGGCCGCGACCGCCTCCGGCGCCGCGACCGCCCCCAGCGCCGCGCCGGCGGACGCCGACACCGGCTGGGTCCGTGCCGGCCACCTCTCGCCGGCGACCGCCAAGGCCGACATCACGCTCACCCCGTTCGCGGGTGGCGACCCCGTCACCATCGAGGGCGTCGAGTTCAGCGACATCACCGACTACGCCCGCGTGCCCGTGGGCATCTACACCCTTGCGATCCGCCCGGCGGGCGAGCCCGAGGCGCTGCCGATGGTCTCGGCCACGGTCCGGGTCGACCCCGGCACCGCCTCGACGGTCATCGCGACCGGCGAGGAGGGCCCGGTCGACGTGCAGGTCATCAACGACGACCTCACGCCGCCCGCCGACGGCGAGGCCAAGGTGCGCCTCATCTCCGCGGCCAGCACGACCGAGCCCGTCACCGCCTCGGTCGTCGACGGACCGGTGCTCGCTGCCGACGTGACCACCGGCTCGGCGACCGGGTACGCCGAGGTTGCCGCCCAGACCTGGGACATCGACGTCATGGCCGGCGACGCCGCCGCTCCGGCGAGCATGGTGCCGGTCGAGGCCGGGGGCGTCTACACGCTCCTCGTGCTCGGCAACGACGACGACGGCCTCACGCTCTCCGCGGTGCAGGACAGCGCGGGCAGCGAGATGATGCCGACCGGTGGCGTCGACACCGGCGCGGGTGGTCTCGCCGAGGACGCAGGCTCCTCCGCCCCGGCCACCTCGACCACCCCGGCCGTGCTGGCCGGCGGTGCGCTCCTGCTCGCGGGTGCCGCGTTCGGTGCGACGCGCCTGCGTCGCGAGCGGATCTGATGAGGGGCAGGACGCGCGTCGTCGCTGCCGCCGCCGTCGTGCTGCTGGCCGCGTTGGCCACGGTCGCCGGCGTACGCCTGCTGGGTGACGGTGCGGGTGGCGGTGCCGACGGCCGGGGAGACGACCGGGCCACGGGCGACCGCTCGACCGACCTCGCCGACGCCGACAGCCGGCAGGCGGCGGAGGAGTTCTTCGCGACGTACGTCGAGGCCGACGGCCGCGTCGTGCGCACCGACCAGGGCGGCGACACGGTGAGCGAGGGCCAGGCCTACGGCATGCTCATCGCCGCCGCCACGGGCGACCGCGACGGCTTCGACCGCGTGTGGCAGTGGACGCAGGACGAGCTGCTGCGCGACGACGGCCTGCTCAGCTGGCGCTGGGACCAGGGCGCGGTCGTGGACGAGTCGTCCGCGACCGACGCGGACCTCGACGCCGCCCGGGCGCTCGTCGTGGCCGCCGAGGTGTTCGACGACCCGGACCTGCGCGACCAGGGCGTCGCGCTCGGCGACGCGATCCTCGACCACGCCACGGCCCGCACCCCCGACGGGCTGGTGCTCGTCGCGGGGCAGTGGGCGACCACGTCGCCGTACGCGTTCAACCCCAGCTACGTGTCCCCGGCCGCCACGGCCGTCCTGGCCGAGGCCTCCGGCGACGCCCGCTGGACCGAGCTGGACGCCGGCTCCCGGGCCGCGATCGACCAGCTGGTGGCCGACGGCCTGCTGCCGGCGGACTGGGCGCAGGTCGCCGAGGACGGCGGCAGCTACCCCGTCGAGGGACCCAACGGGGAGCCCGTGCAGTTCGGGTACGACGGCGCGCGGACCCTCCTGCGGCACGCCGAGTCGTGCGCACCGGACGACCGCGAGCTGGCGGCCGACCTGGTCGTCCTGCTCGGCGCGGGGGAGGCCGTCGCGACGTATGACATCGGCGGCGGCCCGACGACGGAGGACGGCAGCCCGCTGATGTCGGTGGCCCAGGCCGCCGGGCTGGCGGCCGGTGAGGACGCCGACGGTGCGCGCACCGCGATCGACCGGGCCCTGGCCGAGGCCGACACGAACCCGACCTACTACGGCGACGCGTGGGCCGTGCTCGGCCCGCTCATGCTCACCGACGACGCGCTCGGTGGCTGCCCGCCGCTGGAGGCGGCGTGAGGCGCCGGCGCGGCGCCGGGCTCCTCGGTGCCGCGCTCGCCGTGGCCGTGCTCTCCGGCTGCGGCGCGGCCTCCGACGACGTCGGGGACGGGGCCGCTCCGGCCTCCCCGTCGGCCTCCGGGTCGTCGACCGCCGATGCCGGAGGGGAGCCCGCCGGCGAGCGCGAGCTGCTCGAGATCGAGTCGCGCGAGGTCGC
Organism: Nocardioides alkalitolerans DSM 16699; assembly: GCF_000426525.1. Taxonomy (GTDB): domain Bacteria; phylum Actinomycetota; class Actinomycetes; order Propionibacteriales; family Nocardioidaceae; genus Nocardioides; species Nocardioides alkalitolerans. The sequence continues at coordinate 142,565 of NZ_AUFN01000013.1, read as the reverse complement.
CGAGCCGACGACCGTGCGCATCCCGTCGCTCGACATCGTCAGCGACGGCCTCGACCCGCTCGAGGTCGTCGACGACGGCACCCTGGAGACGCCGCCCGAGTGGGACGTCGCCGGGTGGTACGCCGGGGGACCCCGCCCGGGCGAGGTCGGCCCCGCCGTCGTGGCGGGCCACGTCGACTCGCCCACCGGACCGGCCGTGTTCACGGGCCTCGAGGAGATCGAGGTGGGCGCCAGCGTCGAGGTCGAGGACGCCGACGGGGTCGTGCACGAGTTCCGGGTCGACCGGCTCGCGTCGTTCCCCCGCGACGACTTCCCGACCGAGGGCGTCTACGGACCCACCCCGGACGCCCAGCTGCGTCTCATCACCTGCGACGGCGCCTACGACGCCGAGCGCGGCTACACCGACAACCTGATCGTCTACGCAACGGCGGTGACCCCATGACCGGAACGACCGAGCTCTCCGCACCCCGCGAGCTGGCCCAGCGGCTCGACCTGACCACTGGCCTGCGCACGGGCCAGCGCCTGCTCGCCCGCTTCGGGGTGATCGGTGCCCTCGCCTTCGTCGTCGACGTCGGCACCTTCAACCTGCTGCGCCACGCCGTGGAGCTGGGGCCCCTGACCTCCAAGACGCTCGCCGTCGTGGTGGCCACGACCTTCGCGTTCCTCGGCAACCGCTCGTGGACGTTCGGGGAACGCGAACGGGGTTCCGCCTCCCGGGCCTACCTGCTCTTCTTCGCGGCGAACGGCGTCGCCCTCGTCATCGCGCTGGTGTGCCTCGGGTTCACCTCCTACGTGCTGGGCCTGACCTCGCCGCTCGCGGAGAACATCTCGTCCAACGTCGTCGGGATCGGGCTCGGCACCCTCTTCCGGTTCTGGGCCTACCAGCGGTGGGTGTTCCCGGAGTAGGGGTCTCGGGCACCGGACTAGACATGGTGTGCGTCACGCGCCGACGTCCTTCCGGTCGGCGGGCGGGCGGTCGATGCTGGTCACGAGGCGTCATCTCGGGCTCCCTCCCAGGGCTCCGTCGTCTCGCGCCACCCGCCGTACCGTCCGCTGACCCATCCGCCGTCCCGCCTTCCCTCCCGGAGAGTGCAGACGATGAGCAGGAGCCACCACCACGACTCCCTGGAGGCGCGCCGTCGCCGTCAGGTCCTGCAGTACGTCGCGCTGGGGGTGATGGTCGTCGTCACGCTCGCCCTGCTCGCGGCGGCGCTGCGCTGGGGGTGAGCCGGTCGGGGCGGGCGCGAAGGTGCCGGTGTCGGTCCCGGCTGGCACTGTGGCCTCCATGGACGAGCTCGTACGACGCCGCACGGCCGCGCAGGCCCTCCTCGACGCGCTCGTCGCGGCCGACCCCGACGGCGGTGGTGACGTCGACGAGGCGGCCGTGACCCGTGCGCTGGAGGGTGCCGGGCTGTCGCGCGGCACGTTCGCCGAGGCCGCGCCCGTGCTCGGGGGCGCGCTCGACGTGCTGACCGCCTGCGTCCAACTCATCGCCTACAGCCGCGGCGCCGACGTGGGCTCCGTGGTGGAGGTGCTGCGTACCCACCTCGACGAGACCGTGTACGACGCCGGCCTGCCGTCGTGGGACGACAGCTGAGCCTGCCTCGCTGAGCCCCGTCAGCCGAGCGGGCGGCGCGCGACCGTCAGCACGTGCGTGACCGGCCAGTCGAGCGCCTCGCCCGTGCCTGCGTCGAGCAGCTCGGCGGTGGGACCGAAGCGGTGCTCCGCGAGCCAGTCGTTGCGCCAGGCCGTCGTGGTCGGGTCGAGAGTGAAGCCGACGTCCGTGAGCACGGTGCGCCAGTCCGCCATCGAGAGCCCGCAGAACTGCTCGTGGCACTCGCTGAGCCAGTTGTCGGCGTAGTCCTTCGTGGTCAGGAACTCCATCGCGTCCGCGAGCCGCAGCCGCCAGGTCGGGGTCTCGTCGGCCTGCCGCGCGGCCGTGAACGGCCCGCCCGACAGGCGCGGGAAGTCGTGGGCGAACTGGATCATCCGGCCGGCCGTCGACAGGCTCCCGACGTACGCCGCCACCTCGTCGGCGGTGAGGTCGTCGAGGTCCTCGCGGGCCGCGTCCGGGGTGGCGCCGTCGTCGGTGCGCAGCCGCAGCAGCACCTCCCGGTCGGGCTCGTCCGGACCCAGCACGTCGGAGTTCACCCACACGCCGCCCACGCGGGTGTGGTCGTGCACGCGGCGGGCGAACGCCTCGACGTCGGCGCGGCCGTCGCCGTACGAGTAGACCTCGTGGGTGAGCGCGACCGTGACGGTGGAGTCGACCGAGCCCAGCGGCATGACCGGGCCGTTGAGGATGTTGGCGCGCACGAACCAGATGTTCGGGTTGGCGAACACCCCGGTGGCCTTCTTGTGCTCCGCCTCGTCGAGGAGGGGGCGGGCGATGTCGACGCCGAAGAGGTCCGACTCGGCGAAGCGGGCGTCCTCCGCGACGCACTCGAGCAGGCCGCCCGTGGCGCAGCCGATGTCGACGACCCGCCCGGGCTCCAGGAGCGGACCGACCTGCTCGTACTTGCGGGCCGACGCCGTCTGGAACGACGCCGCGTAGGTGCGGTAGTCGCGCGTGGTGGTGAGGTCGCCCTCGCTGGAGACGACGGGATCGGCGAAGAGCTCGGTGACGAGGTCGGGCACGCCGTACCGCTCGTAGTGCGCGACCGTCTCCGGGTGCGCGATCAGACGCCAGGTCTCGTCGCCCTCGGCCAGCCGCTGCACGACCTCCCACGGGCGGGCCGGCTGCTCGGCCGGGGTCTCGTCGACGGCGTCCTCGACGCCGACCACCGTGAAGCCGAGGGCGCGGTAGGAGTCGGCGACCGCGGGCGTCGAGCACGCGACCACCGTGTGGCCGGGCGCCGGCGCCGGGCGGTGGGGGAGCGCGGTGGCGACGGTCGTCACGACGAGCGCGGCGAACCGGGGGTGCTGGGGCACGTCGGGCACCGGCACGACGAGGCTCGGCAGCGGCGCCGTCGCCGAGACCCGCTCGACGAGCGACTCGCGCCGGTGGCCGGGCAGGGGGTTGCGTCGGGTCCACGCGTGGTTGGCGGACGTCACCGGCCACACGACCACGGCGTCCTCGGCCACCGGCACCAGCTCTCCGGCGTCGTCGACGACCGTGCCCGCCAGGAGCCGCTGGAGGAAGTCGACCTGGAACGCGGTGACCGCGTGATGGCGGCCCGGGAACAGCACCTCGGTGAACGTCACGGGGCAACTCTGTCACCCCGCGGGGCGGTGCGTTCCGGGGTGGTGGAGGGGGGCCCGCGCGCCCGGCTCTCGGTGGTGGAGGAGCGAGCTCCAGCGAGCGTCTGGAGACCAGGCTCTCGCCTCGGTGGTTGAGGGGGCCGTCTGCGGCCCGCGGTGGTTGAGGAGCGAGCGCCAGCGAGTATCTCGAAACCACGCCTCTCGGTGGTGGAGGAGCGAGCGCCAGCGAGTGTCTCGAAACCACGCCTCGGAGCTGTCCACAGGGGGTCGATCGAGCGCCCGGCGTTGTCGGTGGTCGCGCCTAGCGTTGGTGTCATGACGGGGGTCCGGGCGGGAGCGCAGAGCGGCACGGTCGGTGTGCATCCATGGGTCGCGTGCGTGGCCGAGCTCGGGGGAGCATTGGACCGGTTGGCGGGGTCGGGGGTCGACCCGGACTGGCTGGACACATCGGCCAAGCGCGTTGTGCTGGTCGAGCTGGCGCGGATCGGGGAACGGGTCGCGGCGCTGCGGCTCCGGGTCCTCTCGGGTGCGTCCGACGTCGCCGCCGCGGACGGAGCCCGCTCGGCGGGGGCGTGGCTGGCGCACGCGACCCGGCAGGACCCAGGGCGGTTGCGGTTCGAGGAACGCCTCGCCGGCCGGCTCGAGTCGTACGACGTGACGCGGGTGGCTCTGGGGTCGGGTGAGGTCTCGTTGGGGCACGCGGCCGCGGTCCTCGATGCGTTGGACGAGCTGCCCGACGATCTCGCCCCGGACGTGGTGGCCCGCGCCGAGGCGCACCTGCTGGTCGAGTGCGCGGACTTCACCCCGAAGCAGGTCCGACGCCTGGGCCGTCACCTGCTGCGGGTGGTCGCCCCCGAGCGGGCGGACGCCCACGAGGAGGCGGTGCTGAACGCGGAGGAGGCCCGGGCACGGGTCCGGACCCGGTTGACGTTGTCACCCCAGGGCGACGGCACCACGAGGATCACCGGGCTGATCCCGGACTTGTCCGCGGCGGTGCTGTCGCGGGCGTTGGAGGCGTACACGAGCCCGCGCCGCGACCACCACAGTGCTGACACCGCAACGACGGCTGACCCGAGTGACGGGCAGCGGATCCCCGCCGAGGTACGCCGCGGTCAGGCGTTCTGCGCCCTGGTCGAGCACCTCCCGGTCGACGGGCTCCCGATCCAGGGCGGCTCCCCGGTCGCCGTGGTCGCCACCGTCGAGCTCGACAAGCTCACCGAGAGCCTCGGTGCGGTCACCCTGGACACCGGTGGTGGGATCTCCGCCGCCCAGGCCCGCCGCCTGGCGTGCCAGCACGCGCTCATTCCGGCCGTCATGGGCGGCGCCTCGGTCCCGCTCGACCTCGGCCGCAGTGCCCGTCTCTTCAGCCACCACCAGGCCCGGGCCCACGCTGTCGGGCATCCTGAGTGCCAGACCGAGGGCTGCGACATCCCCGCCGCCTGGTGCGAACGCCACCACCGCAACCCGTGGAACACGGGCGGACCCACCGACATGGCCAACCTCGTCCTGCTGTGCGCCCATCACCACCACCGCGCCCACGACCCGACGTACGCGACCACCTGGAGCGAGGCCGGCGCCGTCACCTTCCACCGGCGCACGTGAGGGAGCCGACGCACGTGGCGCGTGGCGGAGGAGGCGCTCCCACCCCGAGATGGCGTAGAAAGCCTCTCGACGTGTGGTGGACGCCCGCGTCGGGAGGAGGCATCCGGTGGTCGAACGCGTCAGCTTCGCGAGCTCGGTCGGACCCGTGCTGGGCGGGCGGATCGATCCGCCCCAGGGCGAGGTCCGGGGGTGGGGCGTGTTCGTGCACGGCTTCACGCTCGGCAAGGACAGTCCGGCCGCCGCGCGGATCTGCAAGCAGCTGGCCAGCGAGGGCATCGGCATGCTCCGCTTCGACGCGCTCGGGCTGGGTGACTCCGAGGGCGACTGGGGCGACGGGTCGTTCACCGTGAAGGTGGCCGACACCCGCCGCGCGATCGAGCACATGGCGGAGCGCGGTACCCCGGCCGACCTCGTCGTGGGCCACTCGTGGGGCGGGGCGGCCGCCATCGCCGCGACCGCGGACGGCGCCGAGGTGCGAGCCGTCGCCAGTGTCGGCGCGCCTGCCGACCCGAGCCACGCGGAGCACCAGTACGACGCGCTCGTCGACCGCGTGATGGCCGAGGGCCACACGGAGTGGCTGGTCGGCGGTCGGGCGCTCACGCTCAAGCGTGCCTTCGTCGAGGACGTGCGGGCCGCCGACCTCGAGGGCCGCATCGGTGCCCTCGGCCGGCCGCTGCTCGTGATGCACTCGCCGACCGACGACACCGTCGGCATCGCCAACGCGAGCGAGATCTTCAACCAGGCCCGCCACCCGCGCAGCTTCGTCTCCCTCGAGGGCGCCGACCACCTGCTGACGGCACCCGGCCAGGCCCAGCGCGCCGGTCGGATCGTCAGCGCCTGGGCGGACCCCTACCTCACGGGCCCCGCCAGCGACTGAGCGACCGGCGGTGCCGCGGGGAGCCGCGGGGCACCGTCGACCGCCACGCTCCGAGGCGGACCGACCGCGGCCGTGCGCACGTCGCGAGGGCTCAGCCCGTCGACACCTTGAGGGTGCGCATCTTGGCGTAGAGCGTGGTGCGGGAGATCCCGAGCTCGGCGGCCGCGCGGACCTTGTTGCCGTCGTGGTCGCGCAGGGCGGCGACGATGGCGTCGCGCTCGGCGCGCTCCATGGCGGCGAGGCTGCGGGGGGCGGCGGAGGTGCGGTACTGCTCGGGGAGGTCGGCGGGCATGACCGCGCCGGTACGGCGGACGCCGAGCACGTGGGTGACCACGGCGCGCAGCTCGCGGAGGTTGCCGGGCCAGCGCTGGGCGGCCAGGGCGACGACGGTGGCGGGCGCGAGGTGGAGCGAGGGGTCGGCGTCGGCCTCGCGGAGCATGCGGGCGACGAGGTCGGGGATCTCGGTGGTGCGGTCGGCGAGCGGGGTCAGCTCCTCGCGGCGGGTGCAGGCGGCGGCCAGGGCCGCGGCGCTCCCGGTGAGGGTGCCGAGGGGGCCGGCGACGAGCACGATCCGGGGCTCGTGGCCGCTGTCGAGGTGCGCGGCGACGAGGTCGACGAGCGGTGCGGGGAGCAGGTCGACGCCGTCGACCACCACGGAGCCCTGCCCCGCCCGCAGGCGCGAGGTGAGGTCGGCGGCCCACGCCGGCACGCCGTCCATGAGGGCCGCGGCAGCAGTGAGCACGGTGACGGGGGCGGCGGTCGTGGTGGCGGTCGTGGCGGCGATCTCCCGAGCGCGGGTGCTGCGACCCGTGCCGGGCTCGCCGACGACGAGCACGGGTTCGGTCGTGGGCGAGCGGCCGGTGCCGGCCCCGGCCCCGCGACCGGTCGACGGGGGAGCGGTGCGCCGTACCCGCGCGGGCTCGAGCTGGAAGAGCGACCCGCCGCTGCCGCCGGCCGGGCGGCTGCTGCGCACGGAGACCTCGTCCCCGGACTCGAGGCGGAGGTCGACGACGCCGTCGGCGGGACCGGTGCCGTCGACGGCGAGCATGCGCAGCAGTGCGATGTCGGTCGGGCTCAGGCGGTCGGCGGCGGCGCGGTTGGTCATCACGAGGTCCTCGCCGATCGCGACCACCGGTCGACGTCGCGACGCCGACGCCTGGAACGCGGCGAGCAGGTGCTTCTGCGAGACCCGGCTGCCGTCGAGCAGGCGCTGCTCGATCTCCTCGACCGCCCGGGCCACCAGGGGCGCGAGCAGCGGGCTGGCGTGGAGGGTGAGCGCCGAGATGTCGAGCACGCCCTCGACCCGCTTCGTCACGGGGTGCTTGACGGGGTGCCCGTAGCAGCTGAAGCCACGCAGGGGCACGGCGAAGTGCTCGGCGCCGTGGACGTTGATGGGCGCCTGGGTCTCGAGCACGGTGCCCAGCGCGTTGGTGCCGACCGCGTCCTCGAGCAGGCTCGCGCCGATGTCGACGGCCAGCGCGTCCATGGCGCGCCGGGGCCGGGCGTGGCCGCACCAGCGGTGGGCCACCCGACCCTCGCGGTCGACGAGCAGGGTGCTGAAGGCGGTGTCGCGGAGGCGCCCGTCGAGGTCGTCGAGCACCGGGCGGGCGGCGGTGAGCAGGGCGCTGCCGAGGTCGACGTCGGCGTGCGAGATGTTGCCGGCCGCGGAGGAGGGCTCGAGGCCCGCGAGGTTCGCGCGGTGCCAGGAGGCGGCGATCGGCTCGCGCAGGGAGCTCACGGCGCTCCTCTCGTCCAGCGGCACGGCGGTGTGTCCTCGGTCACACTAGCCCGGACCGCCCGCACGCCGTACCCCCTCGGGAGCGGCTCCTAGCCCAGCCAGCGCCGCGCCTCGGCGCGCAGCTCGCGCCGGCGGTCGTCCGCGAGCCGGTCGAGGGAGCGCACCGCCATCGACGTGCGGGGGTTGGCGGCGAAGCCGTCGCGGTGGTCGTCGACGAACTGCCAGTAGAGGGAGTCCCAGGCGAGCGTCCAGTCGCCGGTCGGGAGGTCGCTCATCTTGCGCAGGTAGTTGCTGCCCGAGACGTAGGGCTTCGTCGTCAGCTCCTCCGCCACGGCGAACTGGCTCATCGCGTAGACGTTCGGCACCATCACCCAGTCGTAGGCGTCGACGAAGAGCGCGCTGAACCACTCGTGGACCTCGTCGGGGTCGGTGCGCAGCAGCAGCATGGCGTTGCCGAGCACCATCAGCCGCTCGATGTGGTGGCACCAGCCGTGCTCGAGCACCCGGGCCACCACCGTGTCGACGGGCAGCAGACCGGTGGTGCCGTCCCACCACCCCGGGTCGAGGTCGCGGGTCAGCCCGAGGCGGTTGCGGGTGCGCATCTGCCGTCCGCGGGTCACGTACGCGCCGCGCATGTACTCCCGCCAGCCGATCAGCTGCCGCACGAAGCCCTCGAGGCTGTTCAGCGGCACGTCGTGCGACGCCGCGTGGTCGAGCACGGTGCTCAGCACGTCGCGCGGCTCGAGCAGCCCGCAGTTGATCATCGGGCTCAGCGCGGAGTGGAACAGCCAGGTCTCGTCGGTGGCGATGGAGTCCTCGTAGGGCCCGAACCGCTCCAGCCGGTCGGTGCAGAACCGCTCCAGCCAGCGCTGCGCCTGGCCGCGGCTCGTCGGCCAGCGGAAGCCCTCGGGGTCGCCGGGGTGGTCGGGGAACTCGGCGGCCACCCAGGCGATGGCGTCGCGGACGTGGTCGTCGCGACGCAGCCGGGGCAGCTCGGGCAGCTCGGGCGCGTCACGACGCGGCCAGGGCCGGCGGTTCTCCTCGTCGTACGACCACTGGCCCCCGACGGGGCGGTCGCCCTCCATCAGCACGTCGAGCCGACGTCGCTGCCAGGCGTAGAAGTTCGCCATCCGTGGCTGCCGGCCGCGGAACTGGGCGCGTACCTGCTCGTCGGTGGTGAGGAAGGCGGGGGTCTCGTGCCAGGTCAGCGGCACGCCCGCGGCCTCGGCGACCCGCCGGAGGTCGCGCCCCAGCCAGTCGTCGACCACGTCGTACGCCGACAGCTCCGTCGCCCCGACCTCGTCGAGCAGGGTCACGAGCTGGTCGTGCGTGGGCGTGTCGGCGCGGCTCTCGACGTACGTCGTGCGGTGGCCCCGCTCCCGCAGCTCGGCCTCGAGGCGGCGCATCGACGCGCGGTGCAGGACCAGCTTGTGCGTGTGGAAGGCGTACTGCCGGAAGAACAGGTCGGGCTCGACGAGCACGACCAGGTCGGCGTCGGACGTGAGCTGCTCGACGAAGAGCTGGTGGGGGCAGACGAGGCGGACGTGCACGCCGCCAGCATGGCACCGGGGCGGAAGGAGGGTGCGGTGCGTCAGCCGTCGAGCAGGGAGGCCACGGTGAAGTCCGCCGCGAGCTGCTCGAAGCGCCAGCCGTGCCGCAGCATCGCGTGCTTGCCCCCGGGCACGACGACGAACTCGACCTCGGTGCGGCGCGACAGCTTCTCGGCCACGAGGTGCGCCCGGTCGATCGAGGCGATCCGGTCGTGGTCGCCGTGGGCCACGAGCACGCGGGTGCCCCCGAGCGCGGCGTCGTCGGCGGGCATCACCCAGGGGTTGAGCGCGACGACGCTGCGGACGGCGGGGGCGGCCCCCGCGAGGAGGGCCGCGCGTCCACCGAGGGAGTGGCCGACGAGGCCCACCGGCAGGTCGCCGAAACGGTCGGCGACCTGCGCCAGCGCCCACCGGACGTCGTCCACCGGCGTCGTGCGGGGGTCCCAGCCCCGGTGCGAGTTGAGCAGCCTCAGCACCGCGAGCCGCCCGCGGCCGGCGCGGGCCACCCGGCTGGCCACGGGCTTCATCCGCAGCACAGACAGCTGCGTCGGGCTCACCATCGTGCTGTCGGGCCGGGACGCCCCGCCGTGCAGCACCAGCACCACCGCACGGGGGTCGCGCGGCGTGGAGACGTCGATCAGCTTCGGCTCGGGCATGCCGCCCGGTACCCCGTGGCGGGCCGGATCACGGCCGGAAGACGACCTTGACCATGCCGTCGTCCTTGGCGCGGAACGAGGCGTAGGCGTCGGGTGCGGCCTCGAGCGGCAGGTGGTGCGTGGCGAAGTCGTCGACGCCCAGCGGGTCGTCGGCGCCGGTGAGCAGCGGCAGGATGTCGTCGCTCCAGCGGCGCACGTTCGCCTGGCCCATCCGCACCTGCAGCTGCTTGTCGAACATCTGCATCAGCGGCAGCGGGTCCTTCGCGCCGCCGTACACGCCGGAGATGGAGACCGTGCCGCCGCGGCGCACGGACTCGAACGCCGAGTAGAGCGCGGCCAGTCGGTCGACGCCCGCGGACTTCATCAGCGGCTTGGCGACGGCGTCGGGCAGCAGGCCGACCAGCTTCTGGGCCGCGGAGGCCGCCCCCGAGCCGTGGGCCTCCATGCCGACCGCGTCGATGACGGAGTCCGCGCCGCGGCCGTCGGTGCGGTCGCGGGTCTGGTCGGCGACATCGGGGGAGGTGTCGATGTCGATGGTCTCGGCGCCGCGGGCGCTGACACGGGCGAGCCGCTCCGGGACGCGGTCGGCGACCACGACGCGGATGCCGCGGTGCATCGCGATGCGGGCGGCCATGTCGCCGATGGGGCCGGCGCCGAGCACCAGCAGCGTGCCGCCCTCGGGCACGTCGGCGTACTCGACGGCCTGCCACGCCGTCGGCAGCACGTCGCTGAGGAAGAGGAACCGGTCGTCGGGACCCTCCTTCGGCACCTTGATCGGCAGGGTGTCGCCGAACGGCACGCGCGGCAGCTCGGCCTGGCCGCCGGGCACGCTGCCGTAGAGGCTGCTGTAGCCGAAGAGGCTCGCGCCCGTGCCCTGGTCACGGTTCTGGGTGGTCTCGCACTGGCTGTGCAGGCCGCGGCTGCAGGTCCAGCACGTGCCGCAGCTGACGTTGAACGGCACCACGACGCGGTCGCCGACCACGAGGCTCGAGACCGCCGGGCCCACCTGCTCCACGACGCCCATCGGCTCGTGGCCCACGACGTCGCCCTGCGTCATGAAGGGGCCGAGGGCCTCGTAGAGGTGGAGGTCCGACCCGCAGAGGCCGGTCGAGGTCACGCGGACGATCACGTCGTCCGGGGCCTCGATGACGGGGTCGGGCACCTCGGTGACGCGCATGTCCTTGATGCCGTGCCAGGTCACTGCCTTCATGTGGAGCTCCTCGATCAGGGGGTGTGGAGCGCGCCGGTACCCAGGTCGGACGAGATCGAGGGGCGGACGGGTCCGGGTCGGACGCGCGGTCGGCGGGTACCTCCCGGCGTCATCTGATCGACCGAGGAAGGTGCCCATCCGCGTCGTGATCCTCAGCGCCCTCGTCGCCCGGCCGCCGGGTGACGCGCAGATGTCCGACGCGCTCGAGGCGCTGCTGGACCTGTGGTGCGCGGAGTGGGGCGACCCGGTGGACGGCACGATCCTGACGGTGCTGCGCGGCTGCCGCGAGGAGCACGACGCGGCGCACGACGTGCCCCACGACGCGATGGTGCTGGCGCCCCCGAGCGGGCCGACCGAGGCCGTCGGCCTGGTCGCCACCGACGACCCGGCCGCCGTGCGGGACCCCCGCGCCTGGTGCGAGCTGGAGCGCGGCGACGGGTGGTCCGGCTAGCCCGGATCCTGCGCCGGAGACCGCCGTCACGGGGCCGCCACGGGGCCGTCACCCCTCGGGGGGACTGGCCTCCCCCGCAGGGGTGGCAGTGCTTCGCAGCTGTAGCCGGGGCCCCCGAGCAGGGCTACGTTCGAAAAGCGGGGGCGGCTTCGGCCGCTCCCCGTCCAAGTCGGCCGACGACCTCGGCCCCGTCCCGTGCTCGACGCCCTCGGAGGTCGGTCCCGTGACCCTGAACCCTCATCCCGCTTCGACGGAGGACACCGTTACGACTCCCACCCACCATGTCGCCGACGTGCTCGACACCGTCGACGTCGTCCTCTCCACCGACCCGTCCGGTCGGGGAGCCACCCGCGAGCAGCGCCGGACGATGACGGCCGACCTGTTCGAGCTCCGTGACGTCGGCACGCCCCTGGACGGGATGCCCGACGCCCGCGAGCTCGTGCAGATCGAGGACCGCCTCGTGCGGGTCAACCTGCGGGTCGCCGAGGCGGTCGCGCACCGCTACGCCCACCGCGGCGTGCCCGTCGAGGACCTCGAGCAGGTCGCCGCCGTCGCGCTCCTCCAGGCGATCCGACGGTTCGACGCCCACCGCAGCGACGACTTCCTCACCTACGCCGTGCCCACCATCCGCGGGACGGTCCAGCGCCACTTCCGCGACCGTGGCTGGATGGTGCGCCCGCCGCGGGCGGTGCAGGAGCTGCAGTCCCGCGTCGTGCAGACCCGTGACTCGCTGGCCGCCCACTCCGGGGGCGAGCCGTCGGCCGACGAGATCGGCCGTGCGCTCGGCGTCCCGGCGGCCGAGGTGCGCGAGGCGCTGCAGGCAAGCGGCTGCTTCCAGCCCATGACGCTCGACCTGCCCGGCGCCGGCGCCGACCACCTCGCCGGCGGCCAGGCGGCCGCCGACCTCGACGCGGCCGAGGCACGTGCCGTGCTCGGCCCGCTGGTGCGCACGCTCCCCGACGTCGACCGGGCCGTCCTGCACCTGCGGTTCTTCGAGGAGCTCTCGCAGCGGGAGATCGGTCAGCGGCTGGGCATGAGCCAGACCCAGGTGTCGCGCCAGCTCGACCGCATCCTGCGCGACCTCCACGAGCGCACCGGCTCCGCGACGGCGTGAGCGAGGTCCCCCTGCCGGCGTCGCATCGACTCGGCCGTCACCGGGTACCCGTGCGCGTGCCCGCGATCCCCATCCCCACCACACCCCCCTCGCCGACGGTGATCCACGGACGGCGTCGTTGAGCAGGTCCCTGCGCGTCTGCGTCATCGCGAGCAGCACGTTCCCGGTGGTCCAGCCCTTCGCCGGTGGGATGGAGTCGATGACCCACGCCCTCGTCCGCGGGCTGTCCGCCCGCGGTCACGAGGTGACGCTCTTCGCGGCGCCCGGCTCCGACCCGGCCCTCGGCGTCCGGGAGCTGCCCGTCGCCGACCTCACCGTCAGCGACGGCGCCTGGACCGACCCGAACGCCCCGACGCGTCGCTGGATGAGCGAGCACCACGCCTACCTCGCGCTGATGCTCGACCTCGCCCGTACCGGCGGCGAGCGCTTCGACGTGGTGCACAACAACAGCCTCCACCACCTGCCCGTCGCGATGGCGCCCGCGATCTCGGTGCCGGTCGTGACCACGCTGCACACCCCGCCCGTGCCCTGGCTCGAGTCCGCGGTCGCGCTCGCCACCGATCCTGGCCGCTTCGTGGCCGTCAGCCGGCACACCAGCGAGGCGTGGGCCCACGTGACGCCGAGCCGGACGATCCTCAACGGCGTCGACCTCGACGCCTGGCGCCGCGGCCCCGGCGGTGGTCCCGCGGTCTGGAGCGGACGCGTCGTGCCCGAGAAGGCCCCGCACCTGGCGATCGACGCCTGCCGGGCGGCGGGCGTGCCGCTCGTGCTGGCCGGGCCCGTCTCCGACCTCGCGTACGTCGAGCGGGAGATCTGGCCGCGCCTGGGCGACGGCGTGACGTACGCCGGTCACCTCGGCGCCGAGGACCTCGCCGCACTGGTCGGGTCCGCCTCCGTGGCCCTGGTGACCCCCGAGTGGGACGAGCCGTACGGTCTCGTCGCCGCCGAGGCGATGGCGTGCGGCACCCCGGTCGCGGCCTTCGCCCGCGGTGCGCTGCCCGAGGTCGTCGGTCCCGCCGGCGTGCTGGCCACCCCCGGCTCCGTGCCCGACCTGGCCCGTGCCGTGCGCGCCGCCGCCGGCATCGACCGGTCCCTCGTGCGGGCGCACGCCGTCCGCACGTGCTCGATCGACCGGATGCTCGACGAGTACGAGGCGCTCTTCGTCGAGATAACCGGGTCGGTGGCCGCGTGATCGGCTACTACGTCCACCACGTCGGTCACGGGCACTGCCACCGAGCGGCTGCGTTCGCCCGGCGCTGGCCCGACTGCGTGACGGGCCTGTCGTCCCTGCCGCGGCCCGCCGACTGGCCGGGTCCGTGGGTGCAGCTGCCCCGGGACGACGAGGCCGAGCTGCCGCGCGACGTCACCGCCGGGGGCCGGTTCCACTGGGTGCCCGAGCGTGACCCGGGCCTGCTCGGACGGATGGCGGAGATCAGCTCGTGGATCCGCCACCTGGAGCCCGACGCCGTCGTCGTCGACGTCTCGGTCGAGGTCGCCACCCTGGTCCGCCTCCACGGCGTCCCCGTCGTCACCGTCGTCGGCCCGGGTCGGCGCGACGACCCGGCCCACCTCCTCGGGCTCGGTCTCGCCCACACCCTCGTCGGCTTCTGGCCCGACGGCGCGACCGACGCCCTGCTGCCCGGCCTGCCCGCCGACGTGCGGGCCCGGGTGCGGCCCGTGGGCGGGCTGTCGCGGTACGCCGTCAGCGACGCCGCACCCTCGTCGGCGACCGCCGCCGACGGACGTCGGCGCGTCGTCCTCATGATGGGCGCCGGGGGCGACGACCTCGACCCCGCCCACGTCGACGCGGCCCGGGCGGCCACCCCGGACTGGGACTGGACCGTCATCGGCGGCACGACGGGGGAGTGGCGCGACGACCCGTTCCCCCTGCTCCTCGACGCCGACGTCGTCGTCACCCACACGGGCCAGAACGCCGTCGCCGAGGTCGCCGCCGCCCGGCGGCCCGCGGTCGTCGTACCGCAGCTGCGACCGCACGACGAGCAGCACGTCACGGCCGCGGCGCTCGCCGCCGGCGGCTGGCCCGTGATGGTCGAGCCCACCCTGCCCACGACCGGCTGGCCCGACCTGCTCGCGCGCGCCGCGGCCCTCGACGGCTCGCGGTGGCGGGACTGGTGCGACGGTGGCGCCGTCGACCGCTTCGTCGGCGTGGTCCGCGACGTCGCCGCGGGCGGCTCCGCGTGAGCACCGCCGCCGCCACCGCCGTCGTCACCCTCGCCCGCGGCCGCCACGAGCACCTCGCCGCCCAGCACCTCTCGGTCTGCCACGGCACCCGCCGGCCCGACGACTACGTGCTGGCGTCGATGGACGACCCGAGCCTCGTCGAGGCCACCACGGGGGGCCTCCGTCGACGCGTGGTCCCCGTCGCCGCCTCCGCCGCGGCCGGGCTGCCGCTCGCCGCCGCCCGCAACCTCGCCATCGGCACCGCCTTCGACGCCGGTGCCGAGGTCGTGGTCGGTCTCGACGCCGACTGCCTGGCCGGGCGACGGCTCGTGGCGGCGTACGCCGACGTGGTCGCCCGCCGTCCGGGCACGATCTGGTCCGGCCCGGTCACCTACCTCGACCCCCGGCCCGCCGGCGGCTACCCGCTCGGCGACCTCGAGCTGCTCGACGACCCCCACCCCGCCCGTCCCGCGCCGGCCCCCGGCGTCGAGGAGGACGGAGCCGACCCGCGCCTGTTCTGGTCGCTGTCGTTCGCGCTCTCGCGCGAGGCGTGGGAGCGCTCCGGCGGCTTCTGCGAGGACTACGTCGGGTACGGCGCGGAGGACACCGACTTCGCCCGTCGCGCCGATCGCGCCGGCCTCGACTTCGGGTGGGTCGGCAGCGCCCGCGCCTACCACCAGCACCACCCGGTGAGCCGCCCCCCTGTCGAGCACCTCGACGCGATCCTGCGCAACGCCGGCGTCTTCCACGGCTACTGGGGGGAGTGGCCGATGCTCGGCTGGCTCGAGGAGTTCGAGCGCCGGGGGCTCGCCGTCCGGGACGCCGACGGGCGCTGGCGCCGGGCCTGACGGGCGTGCTCGGGAGCCTCCGGCACGGGTACCGGGAAGCGTGACGACCGAGCACGGACCGACCCCCTCCCACCGCCTCCTGCCGATCCACGAGACCGTGGAGGCGATCGAGGAGTACGGCCCGTTCTCGACCGACTCCGACCTGCTCGTCGACCTGCAGGCCCAGGGCGCACGGGTGCAGCAGATCGCCCCCGGCTGCATCGGGATGAGCGTCTCCGCGCCGAGGCACGGCGTCACGTTCACGCTGGTCGCCACCGAGGAGATCACCGGTGGGCCCGCGGAGGCGGAGCACGTCGACGGCGAGCCCGCCGAGGCCTCGGGAGCCGGCGCCGTGCCCGACGAGGACGACCTGCTCTCCGAGGAGCGGTGGCGGGTGCTGGCGGCCACTGCCGGGTCCCGCGGGGTCGCCTCCTCGCTCTCGCTCCCCCTGACCGAGGACGGCCGGGTGGTGGGCAGCATCAACCTGTACGGTGCGGAGCCGGCCACGTTCCACGGCCACGTCGACGCCCTGGCGCAGGCGCTCGGGGCGTGGGCCGCGGGGGCGGTCACGAACGCGGACCTCGCCTTCGACAGCCTCGAACAGGCACGGGCCGCGCCGGCCCACCTCCGGGAGGAGACGGTCCTCGGCGTGGCGGCCGGGCTGCTCGCCACCGCGTTCTCCTGCAGCATCGGGGAGGCCGAGGAGCGGCTGCGGCGGGGAGCGCTGCAGGCCGGCATCTCGACGACCGCCCTCGCCGAGGCGCTCGGCGCCGCCTACCGCGGGTCCTGAGCCGCTCGCTCGAGACCCGCGGTGCCCGCTCCTACCGCGGAGCGAGCGGCCGGGTGGCGGGCCCGTCGAGGACCTCGCCGTCAGGCCGGAAGCGCGACCCGTGCAGCGGGCAGTCCCAGCTGCGCTCGGCGTCGTTCCACGCCACGACCCCACCGAGGTGGCTGCACACGGCCGACACCCGCTGCTCGACCCCGCCGACGCCGCAGGAGGCGCTCGGCGGGCGGGTGCCGTCGTACGCGACCGTGGCCTCGGGCTCGGAGCAGCGACCCGGCAGCAGCGGGCGGACCCAGCCGCTGCCGAGCGCGACCGCGACCTCGGTGTTGAGCAGGGCGGCCTTCGGCAGCCCGGCCAGCTCCCGCGGACCCCACGACCGCATCGCCGTCGACCAGCGCGGCGCGGTGCCCGCCAGCGTGCCGGCGATGCTGAGGGCCGCTGCGACGCCACCGGTCATGCCCCACTTCGAGAACCCGCCCGCGACGAGCAGGTCGTCGCGTCCGGGCACGAGCGCTCCCGCGTACGGCAACGCGTGGTGGGGCGAGTAGTCCTGCGCCGACCACGCATGGGTCTCACGGGCCTCCGGGAAGTGGTCGGCGGTCCAGGCGCGCAGCGTGTCGAGGTGCTCGCTCGTCGGCCGTGACCGTCCCGTCGCGTGGCCCTCGCCGCCGACGAGCAGGACCCGGCCGCCGTCCTCGGCGGGGGCGTCGCGCAGCGACCGGGAGGGGGCGTCCGCAGAGAGGTGCATCCCGTCGACGACGGGGCCGGGGGTGTGGAACGCGATGCTGTAGGACCGCTGCGCGGAGAGGCGGGCGAAGAACCCGCCGCGGTCGAGGACGGGGGTGTTGGTCGCGAGCACGACCCGGTCGGCCGTGAGCTCCGCGCGGTGGCGGGCGTCGTCCGCCCCGTCCGGCGAGACGTCGAGACGCACGGGGTCGTGTCCGTGCACACGACGCACGTGCCAGCCCTCCACGACGACGACGCCCAGGACCCGGCAGGCCTCCGCGAGCTCCTCGACGAGCGCCAGCGGGTCGAGCTGCAGCTGGTCGTCGAGGCGCACGGCGCCGGCGGTCGGGAACGGCAGTCCGACGTCGTCGACCCACGTGGCCGGGAGGCCGGCGGCGCGGGCGGCGGCGAGCTCGCGCCGTACGAGACGGGTGCCGGACGCCTCGTTCGCGTAGGTGGTCGCGGCGCGACGCTCCACGACGATGCCCGCCTCCTCGGCGAAGGCGGCGATCCACTCCTGCGCGTCACGGTTCGCGTCGACGTAGGACCGCAGGGTGGAGGTGCCGTGCGTCCGGCGGATCCGGGACAGCTGGGTGCCCTGCAGCAGGCTCACCTTCGCCGTGCTGCGACCGGTCGTGCCCGCGCCCAGGTGGCGGGCCTCGACGACCATGACGGAGCGCCCCGCACGGGCCAGGAGGAGGGCCGTGGTGAGGCCCGTGAGACCCCCGCCGACCACGACGACCTGGTGGTGCGCCGTGGCGGCGGGGACGAGGGGGGAGGGGAGCTCGGCAGCCGGCGCCCGCCGGCCCTCCCAGAGCGAGGTGAGCATCCCGGGTCAGCCGACCCGGGCCGGGAACCGGTCCCAGACGCGGTGCGAGCGCGCCAGGTCGGCCACCGTGGTCCACGTGACGACGGCGTCGTCGTCCAGCACGACGCCCGTGTCGCCGGCGGTGAGACCGGCTGCGGCGAGCGCCTGCTCGCCCCGGCCCCAGGCGCCGATCACCTTGGAGTGCCGGTAGGCCTCCTCCAGGAGGAGGACGACCCGCGGGTCGAGGACGGTCGAGGCGGAGGCCCCGGACTTCTCGTCCCGGGCGCCGATCGCGTCGGGTGCCGGCGGCGGGGCGTCGGCCAGGAGCACGACGTCGAGCTCGACGGAGCGCACGTTGGCGAAGGTGCGCTGGACGGGTAGGCCCGCCACCGTCCCGCCGTGGGGCGCCACGAGGAACGGCACCAGACCCGCCTCGAGGATCGCGGTGCGCACGGGCTCGATCGCGTCGGCCGGCGTGTCGGTGCCGACGACGATGCCGACGATGCGGCCGTCCGTGGGCCAGGTCTGCCCGAGCTGCGAGAGGGCCGGGCTGGGCGTCGGGTCGGTGAGCGTCTCGGTGGGCTCCGGCGCGGGCAGGCCGAGACCGGTCGCGACCTCGGCGCAGAGCACGGGGTCGATGTTGGCCAGGGCCAGCAGCTGCCGCTCCTTGACCGTCTGCTCGTAGCACTTGCTCAGCTCGAAGGTGTAGGAGCTGATGACGTGCTGCTGCTCGACGGCGGTGAGGCTCAGCCAGAAGAGGCGGGCCTGGCTGAAGTGGTCGTCGAAGCTGGCCGGCTGTGCGCGGACCTTCTGGCTGGCCGCGATGGACGCCGCCGCGTCGACGAACGCCCGCGTCTCGGTGTCGGAGAGGTCGGCGCCCGCCATGAACGGGCAGCCCCCGTCGAGGCTGTTCGGCTGGTACGGCGCGACGCCCGGGTGCACGGCGTGCTGGTGGTAGCCGTCGCGCAGCATGTCGTTGACCGGCGCGTGGGTGCGGTTGATCGGGATCTGGTTGAAGTTCGGTCCCCCGAGCCGGCTGAGCTGCGTGTCGAGGTAGGAGAAGTTGCGCGCCTGCAGCAGCGGGTCGTTCGTGGCGTCGATGCCCGCGACGAGGTGGCCCGTGTGGAAGGCGACCTGCTCGGTCTCGGCGAAGTAGTTGGTGGTGTTGGCGTCCAGCACCAGCCGGCCGATCGGCTGGACCGGAGCGACCTCCTCGGGCACGAGCTTGGTCGGGTCGAGCAGGTCGATGCCCTCGAACATCTCCTCGTCGGTGTCCGGGAAGACCTGCACGCCCAGCTCCCACTCGGGGAACGCGCCGGACTCGATCGCGTCGGCGAGGTCGCGGCGGTGGAAGTCCGGGTCGAGGCCGCCCAGCAGCTGGGCCTCCTCCCAGGTGAGGGAGTGGACACCGAGCTTCGGCTTCCAGTGGAACTTCACCAGCGTGGTCTCGCCGGTCTCGGTGGTGCACCGGAAGGTGTGGACGCCGAAGCCCTCCATCATCCGGTAGGAGCGCGGGATGCCGCGGTCCGACATGTTCCAGATCGCGTGGTGCTGGGCCTCGGTGTGGAGCGAGGCGAAGTCCCAGAACGAGTCGTGGGCGCTCTGCGCCTGGGGGATCTCGCGGTCCGGGTGGGGCTTGCCCGCGTGGATGACGTCGGGGAACTTGATGCCGTCCTGGATGAAGAACACCGGGATGTTGTTGCCCACCAGGTCCCAGACGCCCTCGTCCGTGTAGAACTTCGTGGCGAACCCGCGGGTGTCGCGCACCGTGTCGGCCGAGCCGCGCGAGCCGAGCACCGTCGAGAAGCGGACGAACGTCGGCGTGCGCTTGCCCTCGGCGAACAGGCCGGCGCACGAGATCGACGTGGCCGTGCCGTAGCCCTCGAAGTAGCCGTGCGCGCCCGCGCCGCGGGCGTGCACGACGCGCTCGGGGATGCGCTCGTGGTCGAAGTGGGTGATCTTCTCGCGCAGGTGGTGGTCCTGGAGCAGGGTCGGGCCGCGCGGCCCGGCCTTCAGCGAGTGGTCGGTGTCGCGCAGGCGCGCGCCGGTCGAGGTCGTCAGGTACGGGCCCTGCTGGCCGCGGGCGGCCGGGGGACCCTCCAGCTCGGCGCCGGTGGCGCTGCGCAGCTCGGGGGCGGACTGGTCGTCCTTCGGCGGCAGCGGCGCGTGGGGAGTCGTCGGCTCCTCGAGCGGCGGCGGGACGGGGGCCGGGGCGCCGGGGATCGTGGGGCTGCTCGGCGAGAGCGCCTCCGCGGTCTCCTCGATCACGTGCTTGACGGCGCGTGCGGGCTTCGACGGATCCATGGTGGTGCCTTCCGGAAGAGGGACCTGCAGGGGTGCCGGTCGGCCGGGGACGGCCAGGGCGGCAGACGTCGGTACCCCTGCCTCCGGGGGCCGACCCGAGGCGGTCGGACCTCCCGGTCCGGGTACCGGGGCGGCGTCAGCACCCCCGAGCAGCACCCGCCGAGCAGGAGGCGTCATGGACCACCAGGACCAGCACGAGCACGACCAGCAGGACGACCAGCAGCAGGAGCAGTCCGAGGGCCAGGTGTCGGAGGTCGCCAGCATGGGCGACGCGGGAGCGGACGCGACGATCTACCCCGAGGACGCCACCGCCGGCTACCCCACGGGTGGCGAGGGCTCGCCCCAGAGCACCGACGACGGCGAGGCCGTGACCCGGTCGGCCGGCGAGGGCACCCGGCCCGACGAGGGCACCGCGGGTCCCGACGCCGCGCCCCACCAGGGCGGCTGATCAGCCCCGCACGTAGTGGGCGAGCAGTCCCCGCTCGAAGCGGCGGGTGCCCTCCAGCCGGAGGTCGCCCGCCACGAGCCGGGGGTGCCGCTCCAGGGCGGCGAGCTGGCGCTCGTCGCCCACCTGCAGCACGAGGTGGCCGCCGCGGCGCAGCGCGTCGGCGGCGACCGTGAGGCACTGGGCGGCGAGCTCGGTGCCGTCGTCGCCGCCGTCGATGGCCTCGACCGGGTCCTCCGGGAAGCGGCCGACGTCGGCCCGACGGACCCACGGCGGGTCGGCGAGCACGAGGGGGAACGACCCGGGCGCGATGGTCGCGCGGGTCATCTCCACGCACCGCACGTCGGAGACCACGCCCGCGGTCGCCGCGTTGCGCCGGGCGAAGTCGCAGGCGACCGGGTTGGCGTCCACCTGCAGCAGGGCGCGGCCGCTCTCCCGGGCGGCGACGATCCCCATGTGGCCGGCGCCGCTGCACAGCTCGAGGATCGGGCCGGGAGGGGCGTCGGCGCCGAGCTCGGCGACCCAGGTCGACTGGGCGACGGTCCAGGCCCGCGGCTCGAGCACGCGGTCGTCGTACGCGATGTCGACCCCCGCGAAGTCGACGCGCTGCTCGGTCGGGCCGGCAGTCGGGTCGGCAGTCGGGCCGGCAGTCGGGTCGGCAGTCGGGTCGGGGTGGTCCAGGGGCGGTGGGGTCACGGTTCTCCTCGGCTCGGTCGGGCTGTGCGGGGCGGTACCCACCGGACGGGGTACCGGACCGCCGTCAGTGACCACGAGGAGGACGTCTCATGCTTCTGCCCGCATCGCGCGGACCCGTCAGCGCCGCCGTGATCGACGCCGCCCGGGGCGGTGACGCCACCGTGCCGCCCCACGACGGCGACGACCTGCACGGCGCCGACACGCAGCTGGCCCTCTGGGTCGTCTACGAGCTGTCCTACCGCGGCTTCGACGACGCCGCGGACGACGCCGAGTGGGACCTCCGGCTGGTCGCCTGGCGCCGGGGCGTCGAGACGGCGATCGAGGCCGGGCTGCGTCGCCGTACGGCGGACGACGTCGCCGTCGCCCGTGAGGCCTCCGACGACCTCGTCGGACAGCTGCGCGCCCTCGTCGCGCACGTCGACGGCCCTCCGCTCGCCCGGTTCCTCCAGCGGAGCGCCACCCGCGACCAGGTGCTGGAGTTCCTCACCGAGCGCAGCGTCTACCACCTCAAGGAGTCCGACCCGCACGCCTTCGTGCTGCCCCGCGTCGACGGCCCCGCCAAGGTGGCGCTCGCCGAGCTGCTCTACGACGAGTACGGCGGGGGCCGCCCCGAGCGCCTGCACTCGCTGCTCTACGCCGACGCGCTGCGCTCCTGCGGCATCGACGCGACGTACGGCGCCCACGTCGCCAACGCGTCGGGCCCGACGCTGCTGTCGAACAACGTGATGTCGCTGCTCGGGCTGCAGCGCCGGCTGCACGGCGCGAGCCTCGGCCACCTCGCGGCCTTCGAGACGACGAGCACCGACCCGTGCCGGCGCATCGCCGCCGGGATCGAGCGGGTCGGCCTGCCGGAGGCCGCCGCCGCCTACTTCCACGAGCACGTCGAGGCGGACGCGGTGCACGAGCAGGTGGTGCTCACCGACATCTGCGCGAACGCGGTCGACGCCGACCCGTCCCTGCGCGACGACGTGCTGTTCGGGGCCGCCGTCTGCCTGCGCGTCGACGCCGACGCGGGTGCGGCGCTGATGGACCGCTGGACGAGCGAGGCGGCCGTGGCCGCGCACGACTCCGCCGACGACCTCGTGCGGTCGGCATGACCCGCCGTGGTGGCGAGGACGTGCCCGTCGACGGGTCGCCCGCGCGGCGCGAGCCCGTGCGTGCTCGGCTCTGCCCGGACGGCCCGCTGCTGCTGCGGGGCGCCGACGAGGTGGTCGCGGCCGACGGGACCGTCCACCCCGTGACCCGGCCCGTGGTCGCGGTCTGCGCCTGCGGCCGGTCGGGGCGTGCGCCCTGGTGCGACGGCACGCACGCCTACGTCAAGCCGCGTCGTACGTCGTAGCGTGGCCCGGTGCGTCACTCCCTCGACCTCCTGCTGGACGCGTCGGGCGACGCCGCGGTGCGCGCCGAGTGGCGGCTGCTGAGCGAGGCCGGGCTGCCCAGCTCGGGCGACCGCCAGGACGCCACCCACGGCCCCCACGTCACGCTCGCCGAGCGTGACGAGGTGCCGGCCGAGGCCGAGCGCGCGGTGGGCACGCTCGTCGCGTCGCTGCCGCTGGCGCTCCACCTCGGTCCGCCCGTGGTGCTGGGCACCGCCGACCGGTGGTTCCTCGCGCGCTCGGTCGTGCCGAGCGCCGCGCTGCTGGCGCTGCACGCGGAGGCGGCGGAGCTCCTCGGTCCCGGGGGCCCGCCGTGGGCGGCGCCCGGCGCGTGGCTGCCGCACGTGACGCTCTCGCGACGGCTCACCACGACGGCGCTCACCGAGGCCCTGGGCCTGCTGGGCCCGGCGTACGACGTGGCCGCCACGCGGCTGCGGCGCTGGGACCCGGAGGCCCGGACCGTCCGCGACCTGTGACCCGCGCAACACTCGCGCAACCTGCGGTCTGGTGCCCTGGCGGTCCACACCCGTCCGACGAAGGAGAGCGCGATGACCGAGAACGTGACGCTGCGGGAGCTGACGGGCATGAGCGACGCGCCCCCGTCGCTGCGGGGCTCCGCCGTGGTGATGGTGGACCTGCAGAACACCTACACGCGCGGCGTGATGGAGCTGGAGGGCGTGCAGGCGGCGATCGACGCCGGCGCCGAGCTGCTCGACCGGGCCCGGAGCGCCGGCACGCCCGTCATCCACGTCATGCACGACGCGGGGGTCGGCTCGCCGTACGACGTCAACGCCGAGATCGGCCAGATCGTCGACCGCGTCGCGCCCCGCGACGGCGAGGCCGTGGTGGTGAAGAACTTCCCGAACTCGTTCGTCGGCACCGACCTCGAGCAGCGCCTGCGTGGCCTGGGCGTCGAGAACCTGGTGCTCGCGGGGTTCATGACCCACATGTGCATCAACTCGACGGCCCGCGGCGCGTTCAGCCTCGGGTTCGCGCCGACCGTGGTGGCCGGCGCCACCGCGACCCGGCGGCTGCCCGGAGGCGGGGGCGTCGAGGCCCCCGCGCTCCAGGCGGCCAGCCTGGCCGCCATCTCCGACCTGTTCGGGGTCGTCGTGCCCGACGTGGCGGCCCTGCCGGACTGACGCCGGGTCAGGGGATGATCCGGGCCGACCGGTACTGCTCGACGTAGTCGAGGAGGGTCGCGCGGGTGTCGCGGGTCGCGCTGAAGCCTGCCGTGCGGCTCTTGTTCATGTCCGTCACGACCTCCATCCCGCGGCCCAGGTCGGCGTCCGTGTGCCACCACGAGGCCACGCGAGCGAGGTCGGGCTCGACCAGACCGTGGCGCTCCACGACCCGCGCCCAGACGGGCTCGACGTCGGCCATCTGCTCCTCGAGCGGTCGCGGCGCGCCCTCGAAGCCCTCCCAGGGCAGGTCGAAGTGCGCGGCGAGCTGCGGCCACAGCCAGCGCCAGCGGAAGACGTCGCCGTTGGCGGTGTTGAAGGGCTCGTCGTGACCGGCCTCGGACTCGGCCGCCCACAGCATCTGCTCGGCGAGGAGTCCCGCGTCGGTGACGTCGGTGAGACCGTTCCACTGCGTCTCGGAGCCCGGGAAGACGAAGGGGCGCCCGAGCTCGCGGCACAGCGTCGCGTAGGCGCAGAGGGTCGCCACCATGTTCATCGCGTTGCCGGTGGCGAAGCCGAGCACGGTGTGCGAGCGGTGCACGCTCCAGGTGAAGCCGTCGCGCTCGGCGGCGGCGAACAGCTCGTCCTCCTGCGCGTAGTAGAAGTTCGGCGTCGAGCTGCGCGGCTCCTCCTCGTGGAAGGGGGTGTCGGGCATCTCGCCGGTGCCGTAGGCCTCGAAGGGGCCGAGGTAGTGCTTCAGCCCCGTCATGAGCGCGACGTGGCGCACCGAGCCGGCGGGGGAGAGGGCGGCGAGCAGGTCGCGCACGGCGCCCCCGTTCACGCGGATGTTCTCCTCCTCGGTCTCCCGCCGGGTCCACGCGGTGAAGACGACGAACGCGGGAGCGACGTCGGCGAGGGCCTCGCGCAGCTGGTCGGCGTCCTGGAGGTCGGCCTGCACCGGCCGGACGTCCGGGTGGACGCTCGTGCCGCTGCGGGAGAGACCGTAGGTCTCCCAACCGGCCTCGACGAGCGCGGCCGCGACGGCCTGGCCGACGATGCCGGTGGCGCCGACGACGAGGGCGCGGCGGGGTGCGTCGGTCGCGGGGGTCGTCACGCGTCCGCCCGACCGGGCGCGGGGTCCGGGTCGCTCGCCGGCTCCGAGTCGGGGTCGAGCTGACCGGTCTCCGCGGCGCCGCCGTCGGCGGTCGTCGGCTCGGAGTCCTGGTCGTGGTCGGGGTCGGACCCGAGCGGGTCGCGTCCGTTGGGTCCGGGTGTCGGGTCGGGGGTCATGACAGGTCGGTACCCGGGTCGCCCGCGGCGAGTCCCGTGGCGGGTCTCACTGCGGGTGCGGGTAGGCGAAGTCCGGTCCGAGCGCCGCGACCTGGTCGACGAACCACGGGCTGAGGGCCCACGGGGCCTGGTGGGCGACCGCCCACGCGGTCGCGGGCGCGGTCCACGCGGTCTCGGCCACCTCGTCGGGGTGGGGCGTCAGGGGCCCGTCGACCCGGGCGACGAAGACCGGGCAGTGCTCGTTCTCGACGACACCGCCGGCGTCGACGGCGCGGTAGCGGAAGTCGGGGAGCAGCAGCTCGACGCCGGTGACGTCGACCCCTAGCTCGTGGCGGCCGTAACGCCGCACGGCGTCCTCCATCGCCTCGCCGGGCCGCGGGTGGCCGCAGTAGGAGTTCGTCCAGACCCCCGGCCAGGTGCGCTTCGCAAGGGCCCGCCGGGTCAGGAGCAGCCGCCCGTCCGCGTCGAGGAGGTGGCAGGAGAACGCGAGGTGCAGGGGCGTCCGCTCGTCGTGCACCGTGGCCCGGGGCGCGGTGCCGGCCGGGGAGCCGTCCGGGTGCAGCAGGACGACGAGGTCCTCCGTCGACGTCATCGGGTCCTCTCGGGGGTCGTGCGGACGTGGGGGTCGTGCAGCCAGGGGGTGGTGCCGGGGTCGGTACCCGGGGCACCCTGCCTGAACCGGGTGGTGGCGGGCACCGGTGGGGTGGCGCGGCCCGCACCGGCGAGGCTGCACCGGAGGATCCGGCGCACCGACGACGAGAGGGCGGGTCGATCATGACGGACCGCCCCCGTGGCTCGGTCGCCGCAGGCCTGGTGGACGCCGCCCATCCGGGGCCGGCGCTGGCGGTCACCGTCGTCGCCGGTGTGCTGGCCTCGGCGGCGGACCGGTCCGCCGTCGTGGTGGCCCTCGTCGTCCTCGCGGTGCTCGCCGGGCAGCTCACGGTCGGGTGGGCCAACGACCTCCTCGACGTCGAGCGCGACCGGGCGGTCGGCCGTGCCGACAAGCCGGTGGCCACCGGGCAGGTCCCTCTGCGGGTAGCCCGGGTCGCCCTGCTGCTGGCCGCGGTCGCGTGCGTCGCGCTCTCCGCGGCGCTGGGGTGGCGCAGCGCGCTGGTCCACCTCGTGCTCCTGGTCGGCAGCGCGCACGCCTACAACCTCGGCGTGAAGGCGACGGCGGCGTCATGGGCGCCGTACGCCGTGGCCTTCGGCGCGCTCCCGTCCGTCGCCTTCCTCGCAGACACCGGTCCGACCGGGGACGCCGCCCGGTGGGCGCCGTGGTGGATGACCCTGGCCGGCGCAACCCTGGGCGTCGCCGCGCACCTGCTCAACGTCCTGCCCGACCTCGACGACGACGCGCGCACCGGCGTCCGCGGTCTCCCGCACCGCCTCGGAGCTGCGCGCTCGCGGGCGCTGGCGGTCGTCCTCCTGCTCGCTGCCTCCGGGCTCGCGGTGCTCGGGCCGGCCGGGCCGCCGCCGGCCTGGGCGTGGGCCGCGCTCCTGGTCGTGGTCGGTCTGGCGGTCGTCGGTCTCGTGGGCCGGGGGCGCGCCCCGTTCCGTGCGGCGCTGCTCATCGCGGTGGTCGACGTCGTGCTGCTCGCGGCGGTGACGCGGTGAGTGCCTCTCGGCGACCCCTCCGGCGGGTACCGGTCCCCGAGGCACCTCCCGCCTCGACCCCGACCAGAGACGAGCCGACGATGCGCATCCTCAGCGTGCGGGGCGTCCTGCCCGAGCACAGGTACCGCCAGCAGGACATCACCGAGGCGTTCGCGACCTCCATGCTGAGCGGCGGGACCGTCGACCGCGGCGTCGTCGACCGCCTGCACCGCAACGCGGGCGTCGAGACCCGCCACACCGCGCTTCCCCTCGACGCGTACGCCGGGCTGGCCGACTTCGGCGCCTCCAACGACGCCTTCATCCGGGAGGGCGTCGTGCTGGGCGCCCGCGCGGTCGTCGAGGCGCTCGCCGCCGTCGGCCTGGAGCCCGCCGACGTCGACCTCATCGTGTCGGCGACGGTCACCGGCCTCGCGGTGCCGTCGCTCGACGCCCGGGTGGCGGCGCTGACCGGCATGCGGCAGGACGTCGTGCGGGTGCCGCTCGTGGGGCTCGGCTGCGTGGCCGGCGCCGCGGGCGTCGCGCGCCTCCACGACTACCTCGTCGGGCACCCGGACGCCGTCGCCGTGCTGATGAGCGTCGAGCTCTGCTCGCTCACGCTGCAGCGCGACGACGCCTCGGTCGCGAACCTCGTGGCGAGCGGGCTCTTCGGCGACGGGGCCGCGGCCGTCGTGGCGGCCGGGTCGCGCCGGGCCGAGGCGCTCGCCGGCCGGAGCACGGAGGCCGGGGCGGGCACGCAGCCCGTCGTGCTCGCCGCGCGCAGCCGGCTCTACCCCGACTCCGAGCGCACGATGGGCTGGGACGTCGGCGCCGGCGGCCTCAAGATCGTGCTCGACGCCTCCGTGCCCGACGTGGTGCTGCGCTACGTCGGCGACGACGTGCGCGCGTTCCTCGCCGACCACGGCCTCGGCCCCGACGACATCGGCTGGTACGTCGCCCACCCCGGCGGCCCCAAGGTGCTCGAGGCCATGCAGGAGGCGCTCGGCGTCGACCGGGAGGCCCTCGCCGTCACCTGGGACTCGCTGCGGCGGATCGGCAACCTCTCCTCGGCGTCCGTGCTGCACGTGCTCGCCGACACCCTCGCGGACCGTCCACCGGCCCCGGGCTCCCACGGGCTGATGCTGGCGATGGGCCCCGGCTTCTGCTCCGAGCTGGTCCTGCTGCAGGTGCCGGCATGAGCAGCGAGGTCCTCTTCACCGTGCTGGTGCTCGCCGTCGGCCTCGAGCGCCTGGCCGAGCTGGTGGTGTCGAAGCGCAACGCCGCCTGGGCCTTCGAGCGCGGCGGCGTGGAGTCCGGCCGGGGCCACTACCCCGTGATGGTCGTGCTCCACACCGGCCTGCTCGTCGGCTGCCTCGTGGAGGCCTGGTGGTCCGACCGGGCCGTGTCCCCGCTGCTGGCCTGGTCGATGCTCGCGCTGGTCGTGGCCAGCCAGGCGCTGCGCTGGTGGTGCATCGGGGCGCTGGGCCGGCAGTGGAACACCCGCGTCATCGTCGTGCCCGGTCTCCCGCTCGTGGCCCGGGGTCCCTACCGCTTCCTGCGCCACCCGAACTACGTCGTCGTGGTGGTCGAGGGCGCGGCCCTCCCGCTCGTCCACGGCGCCTGGATCACCGCGGTCGTGTTCACCGTCGCCAACGCCGCCCTGCTGACCGTACGGATCCGCACGGAGGAGCGCGCCCTGCGGTCGGTGGCCGCGTGAGCGCCCGTCGCGTCGACCTGCTGGTCGCCGGCGGCGGGCCCGCAGGTCTCGTGACCGCGCTGCACGCCGCGCGGGCGGGCCTCGACGTCGAGGTCTGGGAGCCCCGCGGGGGCACCGTCGACAAGGCCTGCGGCGAGGGCCTCATGCCCGGGGCGCTGGCCGAGCTGCACCGGCTCGGCGTCGACCCGGCGGGCCATGCGCTCCGCGGCATCCGGTACACCGCCGGCACCACCTCGGTCGACGCGGCCTTCCGCCGCGGGCCGGGCCGCGGCATCCGTCGTACGACGCTGCACGACGCCCTGCGCGAGGCGGCCCTCGGGGCCGGCGCCCGCATCGTGCCCCGGCGCGTGGGCGCGTTCACCCAGGACGACACCGGCGTGCTCGTCGACGGCGTGCGCGCGGCGTACCTGGTGGGCGCCGACGGACTGCACTCCTCCGTGCGCCGGGCGGCGGGGCTCGACCTGCCGGCGGCGCCGCGCCCGCGCTTCGGCCTGCGGCAGCACTTCCGGGTGGCCCCGTGGTCGGACCTCGTCGAGGTGCACTGGGCCGCGCACGCCGAGGGATACGTCACCCCGGTCGCGCCCGACGTGGTCGGCGTGGCCGTGCTGGCCGCGACGGGCGGCGGGTACGACGAGCGGCTGCGGCAGCTGCCCGAGCTGGCCGACCGGCTGCGGGGCGCGGAGCCCGTCAGCGAGGTGCGGGGCGCCGGACCCCTGCACCAACGGGTACGGCGCCGCGTGGCCGGTCGGGTCGTGCTGGTCGGCGACGCCGCCGGCTACGTCGACGCCCTCACCGGCGAGGGGCTGGCGCTCGCCTTCGCCCAGGCCCGTGCGGCGGTCGCCGCGATGGTCGACGACGACCCCGAGCGCTACGAGCGCGACTACCTCCGGGTGACCCGGCGCTACCGCTGGCTGACGACCGCCCTGCTCGCCGCCACGCGCCCGGCGGTGGGGCGACGGGTGCTCGTGCCGGCCGCCCGGCTCCTCCCGGGGGTGTTCGCGCGCTCGGTCGACGCCCTGGCCCGTCCGGTCGACTGAACCGCTCCCCGGGGTGAGGGCACGGGCTGCCCTGGCGCGGGGGACCGTGGGGGGCTACGGTCGGAGCAGGACCGGATCCCGAGGTCCCCCTGCTGGCTGCAACCACCGGCCAGGCCGCCTCGTCGCCCTTCGGAGGCGCACCGTGGCCCTGCACGACATCACCCCCTCGCTCGCTCCGGCCGCCGTGCTCGGAGACGTCGACGACGCCCTGGTCGCCGACCCGACCGCCCGCCGCACGCCGCGGGAGACGCGTCGGGTCCTGACGGCCTCCCTCTTCGCGCTGCGGGCCGACGTCCGCGCGGCCGCAGCGCCGGGCGAGCCCTCGGTCCCGCTCGTGGAGGGGATCGAGGACCGCCTCGTCCGCCTCAACCTCCGGGTCGCCGAGGCCGTCGCCTGGCGCTACGCCGGTCGGGGGCTCGCGGTCGACGACCTCGAGCAGACCGCGGCGCTCGCCCTGCTCCAGGCGGTCCGCCGCTTCGACCAGGGCCGCAGCGACGACTTCCTCACCTTCGCGGTGCCGACGATCCGCGGCAGCGTGCAGAAGCACTTCCGCGACCGCGGGTGGATGATCCGCCCTCCCCGCAGCATCCAGGAGCTGCAGACCCAGGTCGTGCGGGTGCGCGACTCGCTCGGCGACCACGACGGGGCGGAGCCCTCGGTCGACGAGATCGCCCGTGAGCTGGGCGTCTCCGCCGCCCGGGTGGGCGAGGCGCTCCGGGCGAGCGGCTGCTTCCAGCCGCTCACCCTCGACCTGCCCGCCACCACCGGCGTACCGGTGGCCGGCGAGGAGGACGAGCGCGACCGTGACGGCTTCCGAGCCGCCGACGCGCGGCTGCTGCTGGGCCCCGTGGTCCGCGCGCTCTCGCAGCAGGACCGCAGGCTCGTGCAGCTCCGCTTCTACGACGAGCTGTCCCAGCGCGAGATCGGCGCCCGGCTGGGGATGAGCCAGACCCAGGTCTCGCGCCACCTCGACCGGGTGCTCCGCGACCTCGGGTCCCGGCTGGAGCCCCTGGCCGGCTGACCCGCTGCCGCGCCGGGTCAGCCCCGGAGGCCTCGGGTACAGGTCTGCGTCCACATGTCGTACACAGAGGGAGACGCACGATGAGGAAGCTGACGTTGCTGGCCGGGGTCGGGATCGGGTACGTGCTGGGGTCGCGCGCCGGACGCGAGCGCTACGAGCAGATCAAGTCGAAGGCGCAGCAGACCTGGCAGGACCCGCGGGTGCAGGAGAAGGCCGCCGCCGCGCAGGACCTCGTCGAGCAGAACGCGCCGAAGGTCGCGGACAAGGCCGGCCAGGTCGCGTCCGACCTCGCGGCGAAGGTGAAGGGGTCCGACGACGCAGCCGAGACCACCCCGGGGTCCGACACGGCGCCGCAGCCCGTCGTACGACCCGAGCCCGACCTGGCGGCCGAGACCGGCATCAGCACGAGCGCCGGCTCGGCGCTCGGCTACGGCACCCCCGGGCTCACCGCCGTCTCCGACGACGTGTCCGCCGACGACGACACGCGTCGCTGAGCGAGCGGACGATGACCGACGTCCGGGGGGACGAGACCACCGCGGCGCTCGTCACGCGGCTGTCCCAGCAGACCACCGAGCTCGTGCGCGCCGAGCTGAAGCTCGCCCAGCTCGAGATGACCCACAAGGCGAAGTACGCCGGCTTCGGGGCCGGGGCGCTCGCCGCGGCGGCGCTCGTCGCCGTCCTCGGCCTGGGCGCGCTGGTGGCCACGGCCATCATCGCGCTCGACCTGGCGCTGCCGACCTGGTTGGCCGGCCTGGCCGTCACGGTCGGGCTGTTCGTCGTCGCCGGATGCCTGGCGCTGTTCGGCCGGGGCAAGGTCCGCCACGCCGTGCCGCCGCAGCCCGAGCGCACCGTCGCGAACGTGCAGCAGGACATCGAGACCCTCAAGGAGAGCCGACACCGTGACCACGCCTGACCGCTCGAGCGAGCCCGAGCCCACCGTCGAGGAGATCGAGGCGCAGATCGAGCGCACGCGTGCCGACCTCAGCGACACCGTCGAGGCCCTGACCGCGAAGCTCGACGTCAAGGGCCGGGTGAAGACCCGCGCGAGCGACGTCGTCCACCAGGGCCGCGAGCAGGTCGACGTCGCCCGGGGTCACGCCGTCGCCCTCGGCACCCGGGCGCGCAGCGCCGCCCTCGACGAGCGCGGCCGCCCGCAGCCCCCGGTCGTCGCCGGGCTCGCGGCGTTCCTGCTCGTCGCGACCGCGGTCAGCGTGGTCGTCGTCCGGCGACGCCGATGAGGCTGCGCCGCGGGACCGACAACGACGACGCCGGGGCCCCGGACGACGGGGCGGCCCGCGCGGCCGCCCCGTCCCCGGACGACCCGCGCAAGGCGGACTCCGTCACGGACCTGGAGAAGGGGTCCTGGCGCTACGTCGTGCGTCGTACCGCCCGCGAGTTCAGCAAGGACCAGTGCACCGACCTGGCCGCCGCCCTGACCTACTACGCGGTGCTCGCGCTGTTCCCGGCGATCCTGGCGCTGCTGTCGCTCGTGGGGCTCGTGGGCCAGGGCCGCCAGACCGTCGAGACCCTGCTCGACATCCTGCGCGACGTGGGCGCCTCCTCGGTCGCCGAGACCGTCGAGCCGATCCTCGTGCAGCTGAGCGAGACACCGGGCGCCGGCGTTGCCTTCGTCGTCGGGCTCGCCACCGCGCTGTGGTCGGCGTCGGGGTACGTCGGCTCGTTCGGCCGCGCGATGAATCGGGTCTACGAGATCCGCGAGGGACGCCCGATCTGGAAGCTCCGACCGCAGATGCTGCTGCTCACCGCGATCCTCTCGGTGCTCGCCGCCGTCGTCGCGCTGGGCCTCGTGCTGACGGGCCCCGCGGCCACCGCCGTCGGTGACGCGGTCGGGCTCGGCGACGCCGCCCAGCTGGTGTGGGCCATCGCGAAGTGGCCCCTCATGCTGGTGATGGTCGTGGTGATCGTCGCGCTGCTCTACTACGCGACGCCGAACGTGCAGCAGCCGACGTTCCGCTGGGTCAGCATCGGCGCGGTGCTCGCCATCGTCGTGTGGGTGCTCGCCTCCGCCGGGTTCGGCTTCTACGTCGCCAACTTCTCCAGCTACAACAAGACCTACGGCTCCCTGGCGGGCGTCGTGGTGTTCCTGCTGTGGCTGTGGATCACCAACCTCGCGCTCCTCTTCGGGGCCGAGCTGGACGCCGAGCTCGAGCGCGGCCGCGAGCTGCAGGCCGGCATCGTCGCGGAGGACACCATCCAGCTGCCCCCGCGCGACACCCGGAACATCGAGAAGGCCGACGCGCAGCACGAGGCCGACCTCACCCGCGGCCGTCGCGTCCGGGAGACGCACGGCCACGAGGACGGTCCGAAGGACTGACGCGCCCGGCGCGGGCAGGCTGCGGGCCGGTGCCGGCCGGATCAGTCCGTGCCGACCCGGTGGTGCTCGTCCACCCAGGTGCGCACGCGCCCTGCTGGGGCGCTGCCGGGGCCGCCCTGGTCTGGATCGGGCGGCCCCGGGACGAGCGCGACCTCGAGACGGTGGTCCTGCCGATGGAGGCGCTGCGCCAGCTGCGTGCCCGGGTCGACCGGCCCGGGAGGGTCTTCGGCGCGGATCCGGGCATGACGGCGCACCCCAGCGGCGGTGGTGTCGCTGAGATGTGCGGTCAGGCGTGGGCACGGCGCAGTTCGTCAGGCTGCGCTGTCAGGCTGGCGGTCTGGCGCGAGCGGGATCGTGCCGTGGGGGTCGACGAGGTACTGGTGGTCGTGCGGGCTCGTCCAGATGAAGGAGCCGTCGGGTAGGCGCCGGTAGCGCCACCTGCGTTCTCGCCCTACACCGCTCATCGAAGGGTGCGTCTTCACGCGGTGATGCCTGCGACAGAGCGGGGCGAGGTTGGCCGTCTGGCCCGGTGGCCCGCCGTCGCCTGGGTGGTTCGGGTCGGGCGCGACGTATTCGTCGACGTGGTCGAGGTCGCAACCCCGAGCGGGCCTCGTGCAGTGCGGGAACACGCAGGTGGGCTTCGTGAGGCGGACGCGTTCGGCGATCCGGTCGGGAACCTCGTAGGCGTCGACCGCGACCCGGTCACGCAGATCGATCACCGGCTTCACCACCACCTGCGTCGAGGTGGCGCGGCACCATTCCCGGACCTGCTCGGCGAGCACGAAGCTCCGGGTCTTCTCGACCCGAGCCAGGTCGATGCCGCCGCAGACGTTGGGGTCGAGGTCGGTGAGCGCGGCCTCGGCGAGGTGGACGTGGAGGACGACCTGGCGGGCCTTCGACCGCGTCGCGGCCGGCGCGGTGTCGCTGCCGGTCTGGTTGCTGGCCTCGCCCGTCGTGGTCCGCACAGCGTCGGCGTTGTCGCAGCCGCTGAGGTCGAGCGTCGTCTGGCGCCGCGCGATCTCACCGACCGCGGATGATCGTCGTGCGTCGAGGGAGTCGAGCGACCCTGCCACTGCGAGGTCAGCGGCCACGCGGGACACGGCGTTCTCCAGGTCCAGCGCATCGGCCAGGTCGAGGGTGCCGGACACCGCCACCACTCCTCGGGTGGGGTCGATCTGGCCGTGGAGGTCGATGTCGAAGCGGCGGGTGGCGTCGGAGTCGGCGCGGTCGAGCTCGGCCTTCTCGGGGTCGAACCGGGCGACCGCCTCGGCGACCAGCTTCTGGGCGGTGACCATCCCGGTCTTGTGCGCGACCGGGGCGAGGTGGCGGTCGACGAACTCCGCGCCATCCGGGGTGAGCTGGGTGGTCTCCTGGGCGATCTTCCGTGCCCGCCACGCCGGCAGCACCCCGTCGACCACCCGGTTCCAGAGACGCGGGAGGCGGTGGCGCAGCTCGACCGCCTCGCCGACGAGCCGGCGACCCGAGTCGGTCGACAGACCCAGGGCTGCCGCGATCTCGACGACGCAGAACTCGGACACCAACGGAGCGCCCGGTCCGCCGAGCTCCCCGAACACATCGGCGCCCGGGAGCAGGTGCGCGTCGCCACGGAGCAGCCCGAACGGGCCGTACTGGTCGGCGACCTCACCGCCCTCGGTGTGGGCGTTCGCCCAGTCCGCGACGGCGACGAGGACCTCGACCTCCGCCGTGCGCTGGCGTGCTAGCGCCGCCCGGGCACCGTCGAGCAGCACGGCCGGGAAGGCGGTGCGGTCGGAGGTGGCGGTGGTCGGGCTCATGCCCCGATTCTATTCGATCACGCGTTCGAACGCTAGGTCCCGACGGTCATCTGCGGATAACTGTTTGACCAGGTCAGGAGGCCTTCGGCTGCCGAGAGGGGTCGCGGTTTCGAGACGGGCCTAGCGGCCCTCCTCAACCACCGCCGGCGCTCGCTCCTCCACCACCGGGCCGTGTCCCCGGCGCTCGCTCCTCGACCACCGGGGACGGGTCCGGCGGCCCTTCTCGACCACCGCAGCCGCGAGCCTGAGGGCGGGACGGCGTGCCCGTCAGGCGTGCTCGGCGACGTACGCGCGCAGCGCCTTGCGGATGATCTCGGAGACCGTCTCGCCGCGGCGCTCGGCCAGGGTGAGGGCATCGGTCCAGAGCGGGTCGGCGACGCGGACGGTGCGGCGGGTGGTGCCCTGGCCGTTCATCGTGGGGTCGCAGTCCGACGCTCGCCGGGGACGGGCGCGCCCTCGTACGGGTCGCGCTCGGCACTCGGCCTCGACTGCTTGCGGTGTTCCACCGACACCGATACCCGATTCGCCTCCCGACGAGTGGTCCGGGCGGTCCCGGTCTGGTCCACCGGCGGCGGCGGCGCCGCATCGGGGCCTGTCGGCCCGGGTACCGCGCCGAATGCAACCCCTCGAGGCCCCGCGACCGCTGCGGCTGACGCAGGTGGACGACCACGCGCTCTCCCTGCCCGGTCTGGGCGCGGTGCTCGCCGGGTCGGACGTGTGCCTCGTCGACCCGGCGCGGGCGGTCGGGCTGCCCACGCCCGTGGACCTCGTCCTCTACGAGCCCGAGGCCCTCAGTGCCGCGAGCAGGGCGTAGGTGATCAGCCTGGTCGCCGACGGCGCGAGGCCGGCCGTGTTCACGTGGCGTGCGCCGGGGCCAGACGCCGCCCGGACGCCCGCGTGGCCCGTGCCCGTGGCGCTGGGGATGGGGGGCCTCGCCGTGCCCTGGTTGTCGAAGCGCACCGCTGTCGACGAGCTCGTCCGCCAGCTGCGTGCGGTCGAGGGGGCGGGGCCGACCGGCAGGCGGCCGCGGGTGACGGTCCGGTCCACGACGGCCGGGGGAGTGGCTCGTGCGCTGGGCCTCACCCCGCGGGAGAAGGACGTGCTGCGACTCATCGCCCGGGGGCACTCCAACGACGAGATCGCGGCCGAGCTCCACGTCTCGGTCAACTCGGTCAAGACCTACGCGCGGTCGGCCTACGCCAAGATCGGTGTCGACCGGCGGGCCCGCGCCGTCGTGTGGGGCATGCGGCACGGGCTCGACGTGGCCTGAGGCGCCGTCGTCCGCATCGTCCGCGTCGCCACCCGGGGAGCCGGGTACCGACCCGCATGAGCCACAACTCCCGCGTCATCTCCGCCTCGCCCGCCCAGGTCTGGGACGTGCTCGCCGACGGGTGGCTGTACCCCCTCTGGGTCGTCGGCGCCTCCCGCCTGCGCGACGTCGAGCCCGCCTGGCCCGCCGAGGGCTCCCGCCTGCACCACTCCGTCGGTGCGTGGCCGCTGCTCATCGACGACGACACCCAGGTCATGGCGTCGGTCCCGCTCGAGCGTCTCGTGCTCCGCGCCCGCGGCTGGCCGGCGGGCGAGGCGTCGGTGACGATCACGCTCGAGCCCGACGACGCCGGCACGCGGGTCGACATCCGCGAGGACGCCGTCGCCGGACCGGGCCGTCTCGTGCCGAAGCCCCTGCGTGCCGTGGCCATCGGCTGGCGCAACGTCGAGACGCTGCGGCGCCTGGCGTACGTCGTCGAGGGACGCGCGTGACGCGACGGGTCTCCCTGGCGGGCCGCGTCGTGCTCGTGACGGGCGCGTCGAGCGGCATCGGCCTCGCCGTGGCGGCCGAGGCCGCCACCGACGGTGCCCACGTCGTGCTCGTCGCCCGGGACCTGGTCACGCTGCACGCGGCGGGCGCCGCCTGCGAGCGGGCGGGCGCCGCCACGGTCGAGGTCCACGCCGCCGACGTCGCCGACGACCCGGCGATCGCCCGCGTCGTGGCCGACGTCGTCGCGACCCACGGCCGACTCGACGTGGTCGTCAACTCCGCCGGTGTGGTCGCCTACGGGCGCACCGAGGACGTCCCGCCCGAGGTCTTCGAGGGCGTCGTGCGCACCAACCTCCTCGGTTCGGCGACGGTCGCGCGCCACGTCGTCCCCGTGCTCCGTCGCCAGGACGAGGGCACCCTCGTGCTGGTCGGGTCGGTGATCGGGCACATCGCCGTGCCCACGATGTCGGCCTACGTCGTCAGCAAGTGGGGCGTGCGGGCGCTCGCCCGCCAGCTGCGCATCGAGAACCGCGACCGTCCGGGCATGCACGTCGCGTATGTCGCGCCCGGCGGCGTCGACACCCCCATCTACCAGCAGGCCGCGACGGTCGTGGGCACCGAGGGACGCCCGCCGCCCCCGGTCGCCTCGGCGCGCCGTACCGGCCGGCAGGTCCTGGCCCGGGTCGGACGCTCGCACGCCCGCCCCCAGCTCGCCCTCACCAACGAGGTGATCCGGCTCGGCTTCA
This sequence comes from Nocardioides alkalitolerans DSM 16699, assembly GCF_000426525.1. Taxonomy (GTDB): domain Bacteria; phylum Actinomycetota; class Actinomycetes; order Propionibacteriales; family Nocardioidaceae; genus Nocardioides; species Nocardioides alkalitolerans. The sequence continues at coordinate 105,610 of NZ_AUFN01000013.1, read as the reverse complement.
CCGCGTTCCCACGCCTGTACGACGCGATCATCACCACGTCGTTCCGGCTCGGGGCCACCGACCTGGACCGCCCGACACCACCGACCGACGGCAACGTCCTCGCCTCCCGCCCCGAGCGCAACGCCCTCCACGGCGACCAGGGCAGCGCCCTCGTCGGCATCCTCCGCAACGTGCGCACGTCCGTCCGCACCGGTCGCCGTCCGGAGTCGGGCCGGTGAGCGGGTACGACGCGGTCGTCGTCGGCGCCGGGCCGAACGGGCTCGTCGCCGCGAACTGCCTCCTCGACGCCGGCTGGTCCGTGCTGGTACTCGAGGCACAGCCGACCGTCGGCGGCGCCGTGCGCAGCGACCGCGAGGTGCACCCGGACTTCGTGCACGACACCTTCAGCGCCTTCTACCCGCTCGCGGCGGTCTCGCCGACCATCGGCGGCTTCGGTCTCGAGGAGCACGGACTGCGGTGGCGGCACGCGCCGGCCGTGCTCGGCCACTACCTGCCCGGCACGGGGTGGGCGACGCTGCACCGCGACCGCGAGGTCACCGCGTCCCGCATGGACGCCCAGCACGCTGGCGACGGCGCGGCCTGGCTCGACCTGTGCGCAACGTGGGACCGGATCGGCGACCAGGTCGTCGGGGCCCTCCTCGCCCCGTTCCCCCCGGTGCGTGCGGGCGTCGGTGCGCTGGCCCGGCTGCGCAGCGTCGGCGGCCTCGACTTCGTGCGCACGATGCTGACCCCCGTGGCGGACCTCGGGCGCCTGCGCTTCGGTGGCGAGGGGCCGCGGGCCCTGCTGGCGGGCAACGCCGGCCACGCCGACATCCCGCTCGACGCACCCGGCTCCGGCCTCATGGGGCTGCTGATGACGATGCTCGGCCAGACGGTCGGGTTCCCGGTGCCCGAGGGCGGCGCCGGTGAGCTGACCCAGGCGCTGGCTCGACGCGTCCTCGCCCTCGGCGGCGAGATCCGCTGCGACGCCGAGGTGACGTCGGTCGTCGTCCGGGACGGGCGCGCCGTCGCGGTCGAGGTCGACGGTGGCCGGGACCGCATCGAGGCACGCCACGCCGTGGTCGCCGACGTCGTCGCCTCGAAGCTGTACGGCGGGCTCGTCGCCCCCGAGGACCTGCCCGCGCGCACGGTGCGGGCCATGCGTGACTTCGAGATGGATCCCGGCACCGTCAAGGTCGACTGGGCCCTGGACGGCCCCGTCCCGTGGGCCGAGGAGCCGCCGTACGGCGTCGGGACCGTCCACGTCGCCGACTCCGTCGAGCAGATGTCGGAGGCGCTGCACCAGGTCTCGTCGCAGACCGTTCCCGCCCACCCGTTCCTGCTCGCCGGACAGATGACGACGACGGACCCCACGCGGTCGCCCGCCGGCACCGAGTCGATGTGGGCCTACACGCACGTGCCCCAGCAGGTACGGCGGGATGCCGGCGACGGCTCGATCCGCGGGGTGTGGGACGCCGACGACCGCGAGCGCTTCGGCGACCGCGTCCAGGACCGGATGGAGCGCATCGCCCCCGGGTTCGGCGACCGGGTGGTGGCGCGGCGCGTGCTTGGGCCGCGCGAGCTCGAGGCCCGTGACGCCAATCTCGCCGGTGGCGGCGTGAACGGCGGCACCTCCCAGCTGCACCAGCAGCTGGTCTTCCGACCCGTGGCCGGGTGGGGCCGGGCCGAGACGCCCGTGCGGGGCCTCTACCTCGGCTCCGCCTCGGCGCACCCCGGGGGCGGCGTGCACGGCGCCCCGGGCTCGAACGCCGCACGGGCGGCCGTCGCGCACCGCCGGGTGCGGCGCGTGCTCCGGGTCGGCCGGTCCGGTGCCGGGGGCGGGTCGACGACCCATCCGTAGGGGCCGTCGGCACCGAACCACTGGCCGTCCGGATTCCGACTGGAGGTCACGGCGTGCGCACGGTGAGCGTGACGACGAGCGTCCCGGCACAGGTGGGCGACGAGCAGGTCATCCACGTCCTCGAGTCGCTCCTGGACCTGTGGGCCGGGACGTGGGGCGAGCCCGCGGACGGTGCGGTGCTCACCGTGCTCTGGTGCGAGCCCGGAGACAGCGACGCCCTCGTCGCCACCGCCGAGCCCCGCACGCTGCCCTTCTCGTTGGCCGTGCCCTCCGACGACCTCACGTCGGTCGTGCTCGTCGTGACCGACGACGCCGCGGCCGGCAGCGACCCGCGCGCGTGGTGCGAGATCGAGCGTCGGCGCCCGGTCACCGGGTGAGCGCGCCCGACCGCGCCCCTCAGTCGGTCCGGCCCGGTCCCGCGTCGTCCGGTCGTGCGTCGTCCGGTCCCGCGTCGTCCGGTGCTGGGTCGTCGGGTCGGGGCGGCGGGTCGAACTCCACGTCGATCGTCTCGAACCCCTTGAGCCGCTGGGCCTTCGCGATCTGCACGTAGGAGCGCTGGTCGGCGGCGGTGAGGTCGACGTTGTCGGTGAACGGGGTCAGCAGGGCGCGCGGCCACAGGTGTCGGCGCAGCACCACGTTGACCTCCATGCTCAGCACGATCAGCACGCTGGTGAGGTAGAGGAACGCGAGCAGGCCGAGCACCACGGCGAACACACCGTTGGTGGTCGAGCTGGTGTTGACGTAGCGGTTGACGTAGGCCACGCCGACGTACTGCAGGCCGAGCCACGACGCTGCGGCGAGCAGCGCGCCGGGCAGCAGGTCCATCCACGGCAGCGGGCGGCCGGTGGCGATCTGGAAGACCAGGCAGAACACGCCCGTGTGCACCGCGAAGGTCGCGACGAGCGCGAGCACGCTCGTCACGGGGCCGAGGAAGTCCGCGCGGCCGACGAGGGAGGCGACGACGGTCGTGGCGACCACGTCCAGGCCGATCGCGACCGCGAGGGCGAGGCTGCGGCCCCGCGCCAGGAACGGGTTCGGGCGCGAGTTGCGGGGCACCGTCCAGGCGGTGTTGGCGGCGTTCTGCATCGCCTGGCCGACGCCGAGCGCGCCGTACAGGGCGCCGAGCCCACCCAGCACGATGCCCGCCACCCCGCCCCCGATGCGCTCGGGCTGCTGCAGGTCGTCGCCGAGCCCGGGGATCTGCGAGACGGCCGAGCCCAGGATCCGCGCCTGCAGCTCGGGGTTGTCCACGAGCAGGAGCCCGAGCACGGTGGAGCCGAGGAGCAGCAGCGGGAACAGCGAGATGAAGCCGTAGTAGGTGATGAGCGCCGCGAGGTGGGGCCCGCCGTCGTCGACGTACTTGTAGATCACGCCGATGGGCAGGCCGATCCCGCGACGTCGGCGTTGGAAGGCGTCTACGCGGTCGACGAGGCTCTGCTGCGGCATGGCGGTGTCCTGTGGGGGCAGGCGGTGCGGGGACGGGGAAGGTGCACGGCACGAGGCCGCGACCGCTGCCGGGGTACGGCGGAGCGCTCGCGGCCTCGCGGTGCGGGGCGGGTCAGCCCTTGAAGACGTCCTTGACGTTCTCGCCGGTCTTCTTGGCCGACGCCTTCGTCTGGTCGGCCTTGCCCTCGGCCTTGAGCTCGTCGTCGTTCTTCGCGTCGCCGACGACCTCCTTGGCCTTCCCGACGAGGTCCTCGGCTGCGTTCTTCGCCTTGTCTGCGAGTCCCATGGTGCTCTCCTTCTCGATGGTGGTGCGCGGATGGATGTGCGGTGGTGCGGTGGAGCGACCGGCGGTGGGGCTACCGCACGCGGGGCGTGCGGTCCCGGGCGAGGCGCGTGCGCCCGGTGCCCAGGAGGATCCGACCCTTGGCCTCCCCGTCGGGGAAGGCGTGGGCCAGCTCGGCGGCCAGGCCGCCGGCTGCGGTGTGCAGCGCGGTGGCGTCGGCACGGGGATCGATCACGGCGCGCACCTCGACGACGTTGTCGCGGCGGGCGCGCCGGGTGACGGCGCGGGCCGAGCGCACCGGGGCGGCCCGCTCGAACCGGGGCGCGATCGCCGAGGCGACCGAGCCGAGGTCGACGTCCAGGCGGCCGGAGGAGCCGCTGCCGGCCAGGCGCACGGTGGGCGCGGAGGGCGGGGTCGCGTTGGCCACGAGCCACCAGGCCCCGGCGGCCACGAGCACGAGCCCGGCCGCGCCGGCGGCCCAGCCGAACCAGGCGGCCTCGACGACGTCGCGCGTCGAGGCGAGGTCGAGGGTGCGGGGTGCGCTGCCCAGGTAGTCGGCGTGCCAGAACCAGGCCACGACGGCGGTGGCGACCAGCAGGGCGCCCACGACGGCGACGACGATCCGGTTCGCGGCGGCGACGCCGGGACGGGCGTTCAGAGGCCTCATGCGGTTTCCTCCTTGACGTTCACGTGCAGGCGTCCGGCGGGGAGGTCGCCGAGGCGGTCGGCCACGGCGGACCGGACCGTCTTCTCGATGTCCCCGCGACGGCCCTTGTCCTCGGCGCCACGGGCGACCGCGGTGACGCGGACGCCACGACGGGTGGCCCGGGCGGTGGCGGTGAGGACCCCGTCGGCGCGGTCCGCGGCGTCGGCGGCGACCTCGGCCAGCGCGTCGGCCGTGATCCACAGCTCGGCGCCGCCGTCACCGCCGGCGTAGCGGTGGCTGCGGCGGGGCGGGGCGATCGCCGTCAGCAGGAGGACGAGCCCGATCACGCCGGCGATGGTCACGACGACCAGCACCCCGGTGGTGGGCTCGAGCCCGTCGAGGGAGTCGACGGCGGCCGTGATCCACGACCGCTCGCTCGTCCACTGCTGGGAGGCGGCGAGCGCCTGGATCCCGACGACGCCGAGCGCCACGAGGGCGATGGCGAGGAGGGGACCGAGGAACCGGGCGAGCGGCGTACGGCGCGGGGGCGGACCACCGAGCAGGCGGGATCCGACGTTGGTGCTGCTCACTGGACCCTCCTCGTGGTGGTGGGGGTGTCGACGACGTGGACGGTGACGTCGACGACGCCGATGGACAGGCCGGTCAGGCGCGAGCCCTCGGTGGCGACGGCCTCGCGGACGGAGGCGGCGACCTGGGTCAGCGAGCTCGGCCAGCCCACGGCGACGTCGAGGGCGACCAGGGCACGGCGACCCTCGACCCGCACCTTGGCGTGCGGGTAGGCGGTGCCGACCAGGCGGCGCAGGGCGGGGTCGTGGACCACGGTGCCGGGAACGGTGCGGGTGACGTGCTCGATCACGTGCTGCACGGCGCGGTCGGCGACCGAGAGGTCACCGCGCTCGGCGGCGGGGCGATCGGCGCCGCGACCGGGCAGGTCGGAGGCGACCAGACCGGCGCCGCCCAGGCCGCCCGGGACCGGGGCCTCACTCAGGGCGGCCACGGACGACCTCTCGGAGATCGACGCGACCGTCGAGCTGGAGGCCGACGGCGAGACCGACGCCGCCGAGGACGACGGCCAGAAGGAAACCGGTGAAGCCGCCGACGACCGCGACGACCGCGATCAACAGACCGGCCAGGAGACCGGTGGCTGCGTGGGACATGTGTGTCTCCTCGGGAAGAGGTGGATCAGGCGTGGGGGGGAGGTGGTGGGTGGGTCGTTCGCCCGCCGCGATCAGGAGGTCGCGGGCCGGGCGAAGTCCTCGACCACCACGTGGATCGGTCGTTCGCCGGCGAGGCCGGCGAGCGCACGTCGTACCGACGCGGCGGAGGAGGCGACGGACGCGCCCCAGACGAGGGTCACGTGCACCTCCCACGCGTCGTCGCGCAGGCGGAGCCCGGGGATCCGCTCGCCGGGGAGCAGCGTCGCGACCTCGCCGAGCGCGCCGCCGTGGAGGTCGTCGACCTCCGGGACGGCACGCACGGCATCGGCGATCGCGGCGACGAGCTCGCCGTGCGGCAGTGCCTCTGCGGAGGTCGTCACTCGACGCGCGACTCGGCGGGCTCGGAGTCCTCGTCCTCGAGGTGCACGTCGTGCACGACGACGTTGACCTCGGTGACCTCGAGAGCGGTCATGCGCTCGACGGCGGCGATGACGTTCTGGCGGATGGCGGCGGCCAGGTCGGCGATCGCGACGCCGTACTCGGCCACGATGTCGATGTCGATCGCGGCCTGGCGCTCGCCGACCTCGACCGAGACACCCTGGGAGTGGTTGGTGCGCGAGCCCGGGATGCGCTCGCGGAGGGCGCCGACCGCGCGGGTGGCGCCGCCGCCGAGGTTGTACACGCCGTGGACCTCGCGGGTGGCGATGCCGGCGATCTTCGACACGACGGTGTCGGAGATCGTGGTGCGGCCCTGGTCGGTCGTCAGTGCGTTCGACGAGGACTTCGCGACGGCGGTGCTGGTGCTGGTGTTCTCGGGCAAGGTGCCACTCCTTCGTGGGTCGTGCTCAACGGATCGGACAGTGGTTGGTCGGGGCTGGTTCGCCGTTCGTCACGCGTCGGATGGGTGACCTGCGTCACTTTTGCTGTCCGGCCCCGTTCCTTGGAGCTCTCCCGCACTATGACGACGTGACCGCACGCACCGACCTCGCACTCGTCCGGGCCGCGCGCCTCGACGACGAGGACGCGTTCGCGGAGATCGTCGACCGCTACGCCCCGGGCATGCTGCGCTACGCCATGCGGATGGTCGGCGAGCAGGACCTGGCGGCCGACGCGGTGCAGGAGGCCTTCGTGTCGGCCTGGCGCAACCTCGACTCGTTCGAGGGCCGCTCCACGCTGAAGACGTGGCTCTACCGCTTGGCGCACCGCCGTGTGGTCGACCTGCTGCGGGTCCGCCGTGCGGTCCCCGTCGACGACGAGGTGCTCGCCCACCAGGGCGACCATCCCGGCAGCGTCACGCTGGGCTGGACGGCTCCGTCCACCGACCCGCTGCAGGCGGTGCTGGACCGGGAGCTGCTCGACGCCCTGCGAGCGGCCCTGCTGGAGCTGCCGGAGCAGCAGCGGGCCACGTGGCTGCTCAGGGAGATCGAGGGCATGGGATACCAGGAGATCGCCGAGACCCTGGGCACGACCGCAGCAAGCGTGCGCGGCAACCTGCACCGCGCCCGGACGACGTTGGGGGTGAAGCTCGAGAGATGGCGCTAGACGAAGGCACCGACCTGCCCGACCGCACCGACCTGCCCGAGTCGGGACCGCTCCGGTCCGCCGTGCTCGAGCGCGCCACCAGCGCCATGCGGGCCGAGCCCCCCGACCGGCACTTCGACATCACGAGCACCGTGAAGCAGCGCGTGCACGGCCTGGTGTCCGCGGGCCGCGAGCTGGTGGTCCACGCACCGGACGGTGCGCCGACCCACGACGCAGCCGGCTCCCGGGTGACCGTGGCCGAGCGCGTGCTCCGCGCCGCCGTGCGTCGCGCGGTGACGGGGCCCGACGTCGCCCCCGACCGGCTCCGGGTGGTGGTCGAGGAGGGGACCTCGCCCTCGGGCGCCCCCACCCAGCACGTCGACCTCGAGCTCGATGTCGTCGCGCGCTACGGCACCGACCTGCGTCGGGTGGGTGACGAGCTGCGGGCTGACCTGCTGGTGCTGCTCGACGCCACCCTGGGTCCGGCGACCCGCCCACGCCTCGTCGACGTGGCGGTCGTGGACGTCACGCCGGACGACCCCTCGGAGGGATGACCCCGATGACCCCCGCGGTCGCCACGGAGGCCGGGGCCGGCACCCGCCCCCTCGCCTGGGCGGTGCTCGGCGCCGCGGTTCTGCAGGTCGTCGCGCCCGCGATCACCATCGGCGGGTCGGGGCAGCCCCCGGGGGCAGGCTCCGCGCCCGACCTTCTCATCACGCCGGTGGGCTGGGCGTTCGCCATCTGGGGCGTCATCTACCTCGGCGCGCTCGTCCAGGCCGTGGCGGTCCTGGTGCGCGGCTGCACCTCGCTGCCGCGACGCCTGCAGGTCGACCAGGTGGTGCTGTACGTCGGGGGCGCCCTCTGGATCGGTGCCTCCACCCTCGAGAGCAGCCTCGCCACCGCCGCAGCGCTGCTCCTGATGCTCGTCGCCGCGGTCGACGGGGTGCTGACGGCCGGCCGGCAGGTCCCGCCCACGGGCTGGCTCCCGCGGCTCACCCGGTTCGCCGTCGGCCTGTACGCCGGCTGGGTCACGGCCGCCTTCTTCCTCAACCTGGGCACGGCGCTGGTCGAGCTCGACGCATTCGACGTCGAGCGGCTCGGCTGGCAGGTCGCGCTGCTGGCCGTCGCGGGCGTCGCCCTCCTGGCGCTCACCCTCGTCACCCGGGTGCCCGCGTACGCGGCGGCCGGTGTCTGGGCGCTGGCCGGCATCGCCGTGACCGGGGCCGACAACGGCGACACCGCGGTCCTGGCGCTCGCCGCGGGCGCCGCCCTCGCGCTCGCCCTGGCCCTCGTGGTCGCGGTGCGCGGCGTACGGCGGACCGCGCCCGCCTGACGGGCCTGGCGGGCCCCTTCCGCCCGCGCGCCCGATCAGCGGGCAGCCCGGCCGCGGGGCGGCCGTCGGGCTCCGCCATACTTCGCGGCGTGGTCGAGCCCGGTAGCTGGTTGTTGAGTCATGCGGAGCGGGACAACGCCCACACCACGATCGACGAGCGCTACGGCGACGGCCGGGCCTGGTCGTCCGGCAACATCGCCGAGCCGCTCGTCGACGGGGCCGCCTACTTCGCCGCGCTCCACGAGGCGATCGAGGCGACCAAGGCCGGCGACCTGGTGTTCTTCACCGACTGGCAGGGCGACGCGAGCGAGCGGCTGACCGGCGACGCCGGCACCGAGGTCGTGGAGGTCCTCGCCTCCGCCCGCGAGCGTGGCGTGGACGTGCGCGGGCTGGTGTGGCGCTCCCACGGAGACCAGGTGGGCTTCTTCGCCGCGGCGAACCGTCACCTCGGCGAGCAGCTCCACCGCCGCGGCGTCGCCGTCATGCTCGACATGCGCGTGCGGCCCGGCGGCTCGCACCACCAGAAGTTCGTCGTGATCCGGCACGCGGACGACCCCGCGCGCGACGTGGCCTTCATCGGTGGCATCGACCTGGCCCGCAACCGTCGCGACGACCACACGCACGCCGGCGACCCCCAGGGACGCGAGCTCACGCCCGAGTACGGCGCGCATGCTCCCTGGCACGACGTCCAGGTGCGCTTGCAGGGGCCGGTGGTGCACGACGTCGAGACCGTCTTCCGCGAGCGCTGGGCCGACCCGTCCGCGCTCTCGCGGGCTCCGTGGCGGCGCGCGATCGACGCCGTACGACGGGTGGACACCACTCCGGCGCCCCTCCAGCCCCAGGCGCCCGCGCCGCCCGAGGTGGGTCACCACACCGTGCAGCTCCTGCTCACCTACCCCGACCTGGGCTGGGGACGGTCCTACCCGTTCGCGCCCCGCGGGGAGCGGAGCGTCGCGCGCGGCTACCGCAAGGCGATCGGTAACGCGGAGTCGCTCGTCTACGTCGAGGACCAGTACTTCTGGGGTCACGGCGTCGCGGAGATCTTCGGCGCGCAGCTGCGGAGGAACCCCGGGCTGCGGCTGCTGGTCGTCATCCCGCTCCATCCCGACGTCGTCGGCCTCAACCGGTCGGCCCAGACCCTCGGCCGCCACCAGGCGATCGACACCCTCCGGAAGATCGCCCCGGGACGCGTCGCGGCGTACGGGCTCGAGAACCGCGAGAGCCGCCCGGTCTACGTGCACGCCAAGGTCAGCATCATCGACGACCAGTGGGCGAGCACGGGCTCCGACAACTTCAACCGCCGCTCCTGGACCCACGACTCCGAGCTGACCGCCGCCGTGCTCGACGCCGACTACGCGCGCGACCTGCGGCTCCGCCTCGCGGCCGAGCACCTGGACCGCCTCGACCTCCTCGACGACGACCACGGCGACCTGGCCGAGGTCATGGCGGACTGCGTCGACCCGCACGCGATGTTCGACCGCTACGCGGAGCAGGCCGAGGCTCTGGAGGCCTGGCACCGGGGCGGTCGCCGCGGTCCGCGCCCCGACGGCCGGCTGCGCCACCTGCCGCCCTTCGACCTCTCGCGGCTCCGGCGACCCGTGGCGACGGTGCTGCTCGACCGCATCCACAACCCCGACGGCCGTCCCCGTGAGCTGCGCGACACCACCCTGCTCTGAGGAGCGCTCCCGAGAGAGTGGGGTGCAGGAGAACTGGGTACGAAGGAAGGGATGCTCTCCCTCACCTACCTCAGCACCGTCAGCCGCCTGCTCACCCGCGAGGAGCTCCTCGACGACCTCGGACGCTGGCGCCCGAACAACCTGTCCCTCGACGTGACCGGACTCCTCCTCTACAGCGGCGGCAACGTGCTGCAGACCCTCGAGGGCCCGCCGGACGCGGTGGAGGGGCTCTTCACCACCATCTCGGCGGACGCCCGGCACCACGACGTCACGGTCGTGCTGCGCCGCGAGGTCGACGATCGCGTCTTCCCCGACTGGGGGATGGACTTCCGCGACGTGGTGCGACCGACGCCCGGTGCGGATGCCGGCCCGGACGAGGCTGCGGTGGAGGGCCTGAGCGACTACTTCGCGCGGCGCTCGGGTGCCCGGAGCCCCGGGGCGGCGGACGCGACGCCGGAGGACGCCGTCCTCCTGCTCATGGACATCTTTCGCGCCAGCACCCGCTGACGTCGGAGGCGGGGTCGGCCACCGCGGTGGGCGTGACGGCCCCGGAGGCCAGCAACCCGTCCAGGACCGACCGCATGATCAGCTCCTCGCCCACCGGGTTCGGGTGCAGCAGGTCGTAGGTGTGCACGCCCTGCGCGTAGCCGGGTGGCGCCGGCGCCAGGTCGACGCGCGAGGTCGCGGTGTCGAGCCGCAGCGCCAGGTCGGCGAGGAGCCGCGCGTACGCCGGGACGCCCGCCACCCAGGTCTGGGTGGGCGCCGACAGCACGACGTCGACGTCGGGATCGACGGATCGCATCGTGGCGATGCGCTGCTCCACGAGCCCGGCGGTCTGCTCCGGCGTCGTGCCCGTGAGGAGGTCGTTGACCCCGAGGGCGAGGACCACCACGTCCGGGCGGAAGGTCCGCATCCAGCCGTCGATCCCCGGGATGTCGGCGACCTCCAGGCCCCACTTGGAGGCGTGGTCGGTGTCGAAGTCCGGGAACCGGTAGCCGCCGTCGTAGTGGGTGATGGAGCCGTCGGGCGCCTGGTAGCGCACGCCGCGATAGGGGCCCACCAGGTCGACGTCGACCCCGAGTGCCTGCAGCCGCTCCCAGAGGAGGTAGCGCCAGGTGGCGTCGCCGCGCGCGCCCTGCGTGACGGAGTCGCCGACCAGCATGACGCGCACGGGTGCCGTCCCGTCCGTGGGGTCGGGGCTCTTGGACGGGTCCCGGGTCGGATCGGTCGGCCGAGGGCCGGCGCTCGAGGCGGCGGTGCCCGACGGTGCGGGTGCCCCCGGCCGGTCCGGCAGGACGGCGGCCGAGACGGTGGCGGCGCAGACCACGAGGGCCAGCACGATGCAGACGAGGACCCCGGTGCGCCGGGTGGGCCGGAACGGTCTGGTCGTGCGCATGGCTCCCCGTTCTCGAGTCGTGTCCACAGCGATGACGCGCGGCCCCCGTGCCGACCGGACGTGCGGTGCCAGCGACAGACTGGCAGGGCGGGGGCGCCCGGGTCAGGCGCCTCGCGGAGTTCGCGAACATTCTGCGGCACCGGTCTGGACGGCGGCACATCGAGGGAACCGATCACGGGGTCCCGGTCGTCACGGGCGCACGTCGGCGGCCCGGAAATAGCAGAACCGCGGTGGAGTCTCGGGTCTCCACCGCGGTTCTGAGCACCACTCTGCACCCGCCGCCTCAGGGTCGGGTCGACTTTCCCTCAACGTCCCCGCAAGGCCGTCGAGCGCTTGCGGGCGGTTAGTCCAGACACAGTGGTCGGTGGCCGTATGCTCCGTCGCTGGATGGGAACCGCAGAGGAAGAGGCCCGGTGACGGGCCCCTCCGCCAGCTTCCGGGAAGGCCCGCATGCCCGACAGTCACTCCGAGCCTCAGGGCTCGATGACGGCTCCCTACCCGACGGGCGGGGAGGCCGCGGCCGACGAGGGTGACCGGGGGCGTGCCACGACCTCCTCGGCGGAGCCCACCAGCGGCCGCGACCTGACGTTCGAGGACTCGCTGCCGTTCACCGACGAGACCGCCACCATCGCGCGACGGGCGATGAGCGACCACCTGCACGAGCACGGTGCGCCGCAGGTGGCGGTCGAGAACGCGCTCCTCGTGGTGCACGAGCTGATCTGCAACGGCATCGACCACGGTGAGCCCTGCGAGAACCACACCCTGAAGGTGGCGTGGCGGATCACCGCCGGCCTCATCACGATCGAGGTCACCGACTGCGGCACGCCCGCCGGCGCGTGCGCCCCGGCCGGCGGGCGGGACGGCAGCAGCGCCGCCGACGCCTGGCGCGACAAGGTGCTCGAGCCGGTCGACACGGGCTCGCTGCGCGGCCGTGGCCTGCACCTCGTGGCGGCGATGAGCCGCTCGTGGGACGTCCACACCGGCCCGGACGGCACGACCGTGACCGCGCTCGTCAACCTCGACGCCTGACGGGCGTCGCCGGGTGGGGGAGCTCGACCGTCGGGAGCTGAGGCTCCGCACGTCGACGTCCGACCAGAGGACGATGGCGCTCGTGGGGGCCGTCGCCCTCCTCCAGGGCGTCGTCCAGATCTCGGATCCGCGTTCGAGCTCGCGGGTGCTGCTCGCCCTCGCGCTGGGGTCCGTGGGTGTCGGCATGCTGACGTGGGCCCTGCTCACGTGGCTGCGGCGTCGTCGCGACCCGAGCCTGCACGTCGCGACGCTGCAGGACGTGCTCAGCTGGAGGACGCCGAGCCGGTGCCCGACCTGCGACGGCCCGGTGCGGGGCGAGCGCCGTACCTACGCGAACGCGACGCAGTCGGAGGTCCGGCAGGTCTTCGTCTGCGCGCCGTCGGACGGCGAGCACTTCGAGGCGGCCAGGCCGCCTTCGTAGCGCCCGCGGGTACGGCGCCCGCACCCTCGCGGCGGGCAGAACCGGGAACGTCGTACCCGTCGGCCCCGGATCGCGCAGGATGGCGCCATGACCCGCGACGCCACGCACCTCGACACGATCGCGTCGTGGCTGGCCCTGGAGGACCCCGAGCCCGCGCACGTCGACCTCATGCTCCTGTTCGGCGGGTCGTTGCCGTCGGGCTGGGACGCCGCCGCCGCGGCGGTGCGGGCGGGGAGGGTCGGGACCCTGATGGTGGTCGGGGGAGAGGGTCACACGACGGACGTTCTCCGGCAGCTCGTCGGGGCCGGGCCCGGGACCCTCGAGGCGGACCTCATCGCGTCGTACCTCGAGCGGCGGCACGGGATCGCCGGGGTGCTGCGCGAGCGGGCCTCGACCAACTGCGGCACCAACGTCACCCTCGCCCGGGACCTCGCCGCCGACCACGGCCTGCGTCCGTCGACGGTCGCGCTCGTGCAGGACCCGACGATGCAGCGCCGCATGGACGCCGTGGCCCGGCAGGAGTGGCCCGGCGTGCGGCTCGTGAACCGACCGGGACCCGACGGGCGCGACACGTGGCCGCGCACGCGGTGGACCGCGCTCGTGATGGGGGAGGTGCCGCGCCTGCGCGACGACGCGCACGGCTACGGCCCCCGCGGGCTCGGGTTCCAGGCGCACGTGGACGTGCCCGACGAGGTCGAGGCCGCGTACGACGCGCTCGTCGCCGCTCATCCGGACTGGGGACGGCCCCCGGTGGGAGGATCCGTCGCGTGACCCGGACCCTGCCGACCTCGCGGTCGCGCCTCTCGCGCCGTACGCGCGTGCTCGGGCTCGTCCTGGCCCCCGTGGTCGCGGTGCCCGTCGCGTACGTGGCCTGGTCGGCGCCGCGTGACCAGGTGGCCCTGCCGGGGCCGGACGCGACCCCGGAGCAGGTGGTCCGCGCGTACGTCGAGGCGCTCGACGCCCGCGACTTCGACACCGTCAACGCGATCGACGGGCGTCCGGGGTCGGACCTGGACCGGTTCGACCGGCCCGGTCAGATCCACCTCCAGGAGATGGGTGACACGTTCGAAGGTGACCCCAACGGCACGCACGTGATGTTCCGGGCGGACTTCGAGGGCTTCGACATCAGCATGGAGGACGGCTGGTGGGGCTACTACCTGGTCCGCGGCGACGACGGCCGGTGGGAGATCGTCGACGAGGGCGTCGCCTGACCCCGGTCAGGCCACGGGGTCGGCGTGCTCCGGCGGCCAGACGACCGCGAAGCGCTCGAAGACGATCTCGCCGGACTCCGACCACTCGGCGCCGCGGGCCGCGCTCACCCGTCGCCAGTAGCGGCGGTGCTCGCGCTGCCAGCTCTCCAGCGTGCGGTCGTCCTCACCCTCGTCGAAGGCGAAGCGCGCGTCGGCGCTGGTGAAGGGGCCGACGCGCAGCTCGGTGCTCCGGATGACGATGCGGGGCGCGCCGGTGCTGTCGCAGGCGATCCAGTGCGAGCCGATGCGCGGCACCTGGTCGCCGCGGGCGACGAAGTCGGCCACCAGCTCGGCGGTGGCCCGCTTGCGGCCCGACAGCACGTGCCCGAGCAGCTCGTCGGCCAGTCGTGCCGAGTCACCGAAGTGCTCGACGGTGTGCTCGGGGCACGCGTCGGCCGCCTCGGGGTGGGCGGCGCGGTAGGCGGCCCACATGGCCGCCGCGGCTTCCTGGTCGGGTGCGGCCGCGCGAGGGGAGGTCGGTGGGGCTGCGGTCTCGTCGGTCACCGGACGATCGTTCCACGACCGGGAGCCGCCCGACCTACGGGGCGGCCGACACCAGGGTCCGACCGCCGACCGGCGTTCCCAGCGCCTCCACCTGGGAGACCAGGGCGCCGAGCACCTCGGCCTCCAGTCGGTAGTGCACCCACGTGCCGCGGCGCTCGGAGCTGAGGATCCCGGCCTCCCGGAGCACCTTGAGGTGGTGGGAGATCGTGGGGCCCGAGAGGTCGAAGGCGCCGGTGAGGTCGCAGACACAGGCCTCCGCGCCCTCGTGGGCCGCGATGAGCGAGACCAGCTGGAGCCGGACGGGGTCGGCGAGCGCCTTGAGGCCGCGCGCCGTACGGGCTGCCTGCTCGGCCGGGAGCGGCGGGACGGGAGCGTCGTCGTCGGGCCGGCACGAGAGGTCGATGTCCTGCTTCGCCATGGGTCTAAGTTGACAGACGTCGAAACAGTCGGCAAGTCTCACTCCTGGTTCGAGACCCGTCGAAGCAGCAGGAGATCCCGCCGTGGCCAGGCAGCAGACCGAGCAGACCGACCCGCCCGCACCACCCTCCGCGGAGCCCGTGATGCGGCAGCTCTCGCTGCTCGACCGGTTCCTACCGGTCTGGATCATCGCCGCCATGGTGCTCGGGCTCGTGCTCGGCCGCTCGTTCTCCGGCCTCGACGACGCCCTGGAGGCCGTCGAGATCGGCGGCGTCTCGCTGCCGATCGCCGTCGGCCTGCTGCTGATGATGTACCCGGTGCTGGCCAAGGTCCGCTACACCGAGACCTCCCGCGTCACCTCCGACCGCAGGCTGCTGGTCTCGTCGCTGGTGCTGAACTGGCTCGTCGGGCCCGCGCTGATGTTCGCGCTGGCGTGGCTGCTGCTCCCGGACCTCCCGGAGTACCGCACCGGCCTCATCATCGTCGGCCTCGCCCGCTGCATCGCGATGGTGCTCATCTGGAACGACCTCGCGTGCGGCGACCGCGAGGCCGCCGCGGTGCTGGTCGCCCTCAACTCGGTCTTCCAGATCGTGGCGTTCGCGGCGCTCGGGTGGTTCTACCTCCAGACGCTGCCGGACTGGCTCGGTCTGGAGACCACCTCGGCCGAGTTCTCGGTGGGGGCGATCGCGCTGAGCGTGCTCATCTTCCTCGGCGTCCCGCTGGTCGCGGGGTTCCTGACGCGGTACGTCGGGGAGCGGGCGAGGGGCCGGGAGTGGTACGAGGGGACCTTCCTGCCGAAGATCGGCCCGGTCGCCCTCTACGGCCTGCTGTTCACCATCGTGATGCTGTTCGCGCTCCAGGGCGACGCCATCACCTCCCAGCCCTGGGACGTCGCCCGGATCGCGCTCCCGCTGCTCGCCTACTTCGTGCTGATGTTCTCCGTGTCGTGGTTCACCGGCTCGCGGCTGGGGCTGGGCTACGCGAAGACGTCGACGCTGGCGTTCACCGCGGCGGGCAACAACTTCGAGCTCGCCATCGCCGTGGCGATCGGCACCTTCGGCGTGACCTCGGGCCAGGCCCTGGCCGGCGTCGTCGGCCCGCTGATCGAGGTGCCGGTGCTGGTCGGGCTCGTGTACGTCGCGCTGTGGCTGCGCGACCGCGGCGCCGAGCGCCGGACGGACGGCACCGCCGGGCGCCACGCCGCCTGACCTCCGCACCTCCACCTGACCGCCCCTCCCGCATCCCCGAGCCCGACATCCCAGGAGCCCCGCATGACCAGCACCGCAGCCGCCACCACCGACCATGGCCACACCCCGGTCGTGGTCTTCGCCTGCCGCGCCAACGGGGGCCGCTCGGTCGCCTCGCGGCTGCTCACCGAGCACTACGCAGGGGGCCGGGTGGTCGCGATCTCGGCCGGCACCGAGCCCGGTGAGCACGTCCACCCCGAGGTCGCCCGGGTCCTGGAGTCCCTGGGCCTGGACACCTCCCGCGAGTCCCCGAAGCTGCTCACCTCCGAGATGATCGCGGCGAGCGACCTGGCGATCACCCAGGGCTGCGGCGAGAACTGCCCGTACGTCCCGGGAGCCCGCTACCGCGACTGGCCGCTCGAGGATCCCAAGGGCCAGGACGAGACCGTCGTACGACGCGTGGTCGCCGACATCGACACCCGCGTGCGCGACCTGCTCGTCGAGCTCGTCCCCGGCATCGAGCTGCCGCCGTCGCTGGTCAGCCGCTCGGCCTGACCGGGTCCGCCTGGTCGGGCCCGCCGCGGGGTCGGTCGACGACCGAGGGCACGCGCGTCTCGGGGCCCGGCCCGGGCTGGCAGCGGGGGCACCACCAGGTACGTCGGTGGGCCGGGTCGTTCGGCAGCTCGGGCATCATCAGCACCGTCGTCCCGCAGCGCAGGCAGGGCTTGCGGGCGCGACCCGCCACCCAGTGGTCCTCGCCGCGACGGCTGACCCCGGTGGTGACCTGGTAGGCGCCGGGCACCGAGGCGGAGTGCCGCAGCGCGGTCGCGGCCCGCGCCACGAGGCGCGGCACGTCGAGCTCGCCGACCGGGGTCCACGGGCTGCGCCCGACGACGAACGCCAGCTCGTTCGCCCACAGGTTGCCGAGCCCGGCCATGCGGGTCTGGTCGAGGAGCGCCGAGACCAGGGGCGTCCCGGGCCGGGCGAGCAGGCGCCGTACCGCCTCGTCGGCGTCCCAGTCGTCGCGCAGCGGGTCGGGACCGAGGTGACCGACGAGCGTGTGCTCCTCGGAGGTCGGCACCAGGGCGAGGTCGTGCAGCAGCAGGCCCCACGCGGTCGCGCCCTCCGTCGTCTCCAGCACGACCCGCACCTCGTGCATCAGTCGCCGCGGGAGGCGCTTGCCGGCGCCCGTCACGGTCCAGCTGCCGTCCATCCGCAGGTGGGAGTGGAGGGTCACGGCGCCGGAGAAGCGCGTGAGCAGGTGCTTGCCGTGGGTCGCGTGCTCGAGCACGGTGCGCCCGGTGAGGTCACGCGTCGCGAGCCGCGGCACCCGCAGGTCGCTCCGGGCCACCGTGCGTCCCTGCAGCGACCGGTCCAGTCGGCGTGCGACCAGGCGGACGCTGTCTCCCTCGGGCACGGTCCCGACGGTAGCCGGGCTCCGGTCGCGACCCCCGTCCGCCGTACCCCGACAACGACACCGCCAGGACGGCGACGAGCACGAGCGCCGTCGTCGGGGCGAGCACGGCCCAGGGCGCACGCTCGATGTAGGCGGCGCCCTCGGAGAGCACGAGGCCCCACTCCGGCGACGGTGGCCGCGAGCCGAGACCGAGGAACCCCAGAGCGGCGAGGGCGAGGGCGGTTCCGGGGAGGCGCAGCAGGGCGTGCCGGGCGACGGCCGGCACGACCGCCGGCAGCACGTAGTGCGTGAGGCGACGGGCGCGGCCCACCCCGAGCACGGGCAGCACCGCGATGTGCGGCTGCGCCCGGGCCTCGTCGACGAGGGCCGCCGTGTGGGCGGCGAGCGGGGCCCAGCCGACGGCGGCGACCGCCACGGCGGCACCGGTCAGGGACGGGCCCGACGCGGCGGCCACGACGAGCCCGGCCAGCACGGGCGGCGTCGCGTTGGCGACCTCGACCAGCCCGGTGCTGGCCCGGGTGAGGCAGCCCAGCGCCACACCGACGAGGAGGCAGACCGCGACGACGGCGAGCGCCGTGCCCACGGTGGCGAGCGCACCGTGGCCCACGCGGGCGAGCAGGTCGCGGCCGCTGGCGTCGGCGCCGAGGGGCAGGTCGGGCCCGGGGGCGGCGAGGCGGTCGTGGGTGGCGGCGTACGGGTCGCGGGGCAGCCCGGTGAGCAGGAGGAGCAGGAGCAGGGCGGCGCACGTGAGCGGCAGCACCAGGTCCCGGCGGCGTCGCACGAGGACCGGGTCGGGCAGCGGCAGGCTGCCGAGACGGGCCGCCCGGCCGAGCAGCAGCCGACGTCCGAGCGCGGCCAGCCCGCCGACCAGGAGCGCGAGGCCGACCAGGACGAGCACCCCCGCCTGCAGGGCCGGCAGGTCCTGCGCCGCCGCGGCGCCGAGGGTCGCACGGCCCAGGCCGGGGATCGCGAAGACCTCCTCGACGGCGACGGCGCCGCCGGTGAGGCCGACGACGACGAGGCCGACCTGGTCGACGACGGAGGGCAGCGTGCGGCGCAGGACGGCGACCGCGACCTCGCGCTCGCCGTACCCCGCCAGGCGCCACGTCGTCACCCAGCGCTCGGAGAACGTGGCGGCGACGGCGGTGGCCAGCAGGCGGCCGAGCAGGCCGCCGGCCGGCAACCCCAGCGCGAGGGCGGGCAGCACGACGTGGCGCAGGCCGTCCCAGCCGTACGGCGGGAACCAGCCCAGCCACACGGCGCCGACCAGCAGGAGCACCACCGCGAGCAGGAACTCGGGCAGCGCCGTGAGGGTCGCCGCCCCCGCCCCGGCGCCCCGGGAGGGCCGACCCCGCAGCCCGCGCCGCAGCGCCGGCAGCACCACGAGCGCGGCCACGACCCCCGCGACGAGCAGCGCGAACCCCATCAACGTCAGGGAGACGCCGAGGGCCGAGAACGTGCCGGGACCGACCGGGTTGCCGCTCACCCACGAGGTGCCGAGGTCGCCCCGCAGCAGCCCGCCGAGCCAGACGCGCAGCGCCCCGAGGGGACCGCCCTCCAGGCCGAGGTCGGTGCGTACGGCGGCCAGCGCCTCCGGGGTGGCCTCGCGGTCGGCGTACCGGGCCCGCAGGATCGTGTAGGCGGGGTCGCGGTCCGAGAGCCACGGCAGGGCCCCGACCAGGCCGAGGAGGAGCGCGACGGCCAGGGCCCGGGAGAGCGCGACCACCGGGACCCGTGCGAGGGCCCGCTCAGTCACCGGGCGTGCTCGCGACGCCGATCAGCTCGCGCTCCCGGGGGTCGCGGGCGATCTCGCCGGCGCCGGCCGCCTCGCCCTGGATGACGCGCTCGTGCAGGAGCGGCACGGCGGCGTCACGGGCGAGGATCTCGGCCTCGGCGCGCATGATCGCCGCCTGCCGGCCCGGGCCCGCGGGCTCGGCGGCCGCGGCCTCGATCGCCGCGTCGACCGCGGGGTCGCAGAACTGCGAGAGGTTGAACGAGCCCTCGCAGGCGAAGTCGCTGTAGAGGTAGGCGACCGGGTCGCCGGAGTCGAGCACCGTCGCCCGCGACAGGATGAAGGCGTCGAACGCGCCGTCGAGCGCGTCGGCCTCGATGAACTGGTACTCCCGGACGTCCTGCTCCACGACGAAGCCCGCCGCCTCGAGGGACTGCTCGATCAGCACCGCCACCTCGGGCAGCTCGGAGCGGTCCGTGAAGGTGCCGAGCGTGATGCGGGCGCCGTCGACCTCGGCCGGCGTCGCCTGCTCCGCGACGAGCGCCGTGTACGACGGGTCGCCGCGCAGGTCGGCCGCCCAGGGCAGCGCGGGGCCCAGCAGCCCCGCGGCCTCGTCGGCGCGCCCCTCGTAGACGTCGGCGACCAGGCGGGCCCGGTCGATCGCCGCCCGGGCCGCGGCACGGACGGCCGGGTCGGCGAAGGGTCCCTCGGCGGTGTTCAGGTAGAGCGTGTTGGTGCGCGGCATCGGCACCTCGTGCACCAGCTCGGGGTCGAGCAGGCCCGCCTGGCCGACCGGGATCGCCTCCACGACGTCGGCCTCGCCCGTGCGCAGCGCGGCCGCGCGGGCCGTGCCGTCGGGCACGAAGGAGACGTCGATGCCGGCCGCCGCGGCCGTCTCTCCCCAGTAGTCGTCGAAGCGGTCGAGGGTAGCGCCGGCGGTGCCGTCGACGTCGACGAGCTCGAACGGCCCGGTCCCGGTGCCGACCGGGTCGACGGACCCCTCGCCGTAGGCCGCGGGGGAGAGCACCGACAGCTGGGGGCTCGAGAGCCGCTGGGGCAGCAGGGGGTCGGCCGTGGCGGTGCGGATCTCGACGGTGTCGGCGTCGACCTCGCTCACCGTCAGGTCGACGCCGTCGAGGATGCGCGGCACAGGGGAGGCCTCGGTCGCCGCCTCCAGCGAGCCGACGACCGCGGCGGCGTCGAGCGCGCTGCCGTCGTGGAACTGCACGCCCTCGCGCACGTCGACCTGCCACACGGTCGGCTCGACCTGCTCCCAGGCGGTGGCCAGGAAGGGCTCGGCGTTGCCGTCCGCGTCGAGGCGCACCAGCGTCTCGGCGGTGCTCCAGCGGGCCAGCTTGAACGCGTCGTCGCTGAGCGGCGACATCCCGGAGCGGGGCGGCTGCAGCATGGCGAGGTCGATGCGGTCCGCGGCGTCGGTGCTGTCGGCGCCGCCGCCGACGCAGGCGGTGGTCGACGCCAGCACCAGCGCGGAGACGCCGGCGAGCAGGTGCCGGCGGGTGCGGGGGGACGGGGACGGACGGGGGTGGGTCACGGGCACTCCTGGATCGGGTGGGGGACGTGGTGCGGGTCGGGCGGGTCAGGCGGGTACGGCGGTGCGCGTCGGCATGCGGCGGAGCAGGGCGGCCATGCCGAGGGCCGAGCAGAGGGGGAGGACCGTGAGGACGGCCCAGGGCAAGGAGGCGCCCGGGCCGGGGGTGCTGGCCGCGACGTACCAGGCGCCGAGCGGCACGCTGAGCAGCAGCACGACCACGCCGCCGCAGGTGGCGAGCAGGCCGTAGTACGACCCCAGCGGGCGGCCGTCCGCGAAGCGTGGAACGAGGTCGAGCGCGGTCGGACCGACGGTGAGGTGGCCGAGGGTGAGCAGCACCGCTGCGCCGAGGGCCGGAGCGGTCGACCAGGCGGGCGGGGCCATCGGGGCGGCGACGGCCAGCACGGCGAAGCCCGCGGCGATGAGGCAGTAGCCCGCGGGCAGGGCCACACGGGGCCCGAGGCGACGGGCCAGGCGCGCGACGGGGATCTGGAGGGTGATGGTGACGGCGGAGACAACGGCGAGGAGCACGCCGAGCGCCACGGGACCGGCACCGACCCGCTGCAGCTCGGCGGGCAGCCCGAGGTAGAGCTGGTTCCAGGCGAGCAGGTTGACCGCGTGCAGCAGCGCGAAGGCCACGAAGCGGCGGTGGCGCAGGCTCAGACCGGAGCGCAGGTCGTCGGCCCGGGCGCGGGCGGACGCGTGCGAGGGGGCGTCGGTGCCCGCGGGGATCAACCGGACGAGGGCGACGCCGACGCAGGCGAAGAGGGCCGCGCCGCTGAGCGCGACCGTGGTGAAGCCCCAGCCGAACAGAGCCGCGCCCAGGAGCGGACCCAGCACGGCGCCCGTCTCGCCCACGACCGCCAGCAGTGCGAACAGGCTCGACCGGGTCGCGGGCCCGGGCGGTCGGGCCGCCTCGGCCCGGGCCACCAGGGTCTCGACCGCGGGGGAGAAGAGCGCGCCGCCGAGCCCGGTGAGCACGGCACCGAGCACCAGCACGCCCAGCCCGGGCGCCAGGGCGAGCGCCGCGAAGCCGGCGACACGTACGGCGCAGCCGAGCAGGATGAGACGCCGCGCCCCGAGCAGGTCGGTGAGGATCCCGCCGAGCAGGAAGAGGCCCTGCTGGGCGAACGTGCGCACGCCGAGCACGAGGCCGACGGCGGCGCCGCCCAGCAGGTAGTCGTCGCGGAGCACGACGGCGAGGAAGGGGACGACGGCGTAGAAGCCGACGTTGAAGACGAGCTGGGTGCCGAGGAGGACCGCCGGTCGGGGCGCAGCGCTCACGCGGCTCGACCATCGAGCCGCGGGGCCGCCTCGACCAGGGCGCGGGTGGCCGGGTGTCGGGGCTCGTGCAGGAGCTGGTCGGTGGCGCCGCTCTCGACGGCGCGTCCGGCGTCGAGCACCACCGTCGTGCCGCACAGCCGGGCCACGGCGCCGAGGTCGTGGGAGACCAGCAGGAGGCCGAGGCCGCGCTCGTGGTGCAACCGGGAGAGCAGGTCGACCAGCTCGTCGCGCAGCGGACGGTCGACGGCGCTGAGCGGCTCGTCGGCCACGAGCAGCGAGGGCCCGGTGGCCAGCGCCCGGGCGACGGCGACCCGCTGGGCCTGACCGCCGGAGAGCTCGCGCGGCCGGCGGCGCCCCAGGGAGGGGTCGAGATCGACCGCGGCCAGCGCCGCCGCCACGCGCTGCCGGTGGTCGCCGGCGACGCCCAGGCAGCGCAACGGCTCGCGGACGAGGTGATCGACGTCGTGGCGGGGGTCGAGGCTGCCGAGGGGGTCCTGCGGCACGTACTGCACGGCCCGCCGGAACCCGCGCCGGTCGGCGCGCCGGGTGGGCAGGTGCGCGTCCTGCCAGGTGACCGCGCCGGACGAGGGCTGCTCCAGGCCCAGGAGGAGCCGGACGAGCGTGGACTTGCCCGCGCCCGACCGCCCGACCAGGCCCACGGTGGTGCCCGCCGCGACGGCGAGGTCGACGTCGACGAGCACGTCCCGGTGGGCGCCGCGCGGGCGCGCGCTCACGCGGGCGGCCCGGAGCTCGGCGGCGCTCACGCGGCGCCCGTCCGGGGGGCCGACGGGTCCGCGACAGCGCCGACCAGGCGTCGGGTCTCGGGCCCGCCGGCACCGGCCAGCAGGGCGTCGGTGGCGAGGTCGTCGACGAGGAGGCCGCGGTGCACGACGAGCACGCGGGCGCAGAGCTCGGCCGCGACGGCGACGTCGTGGGTGATGAGCAGCAGTGCCGCGGGGACCGTGCGCAGGGCGTCGAGCACCTGGCGCTGGGTGACCGTGTCGAGGGCGGTGGTGGGCTCGTCGGCGACGAGCACCGGTACGTCGCACGCGGCCGCCATCGCGATGCAGACCCGCTGCCGCTGGCCGCCGGAGAGCTCGGCGGGCAAGCGGCGCAGCACGGCCTCCGCGTCCGTGAACCCGACGGACACCAGCGACGCGGCGGCCCGGGAGCGGGCGGTGTGCGCGTCGAGCCCGCGGCGTCGCCAGGGGCGGGTGAGCTGGCGGCCCACGGGCACCAGCGGGTTGAGGGCGAAGAGCGAGTCCTGGGGCACGAGCGCCGTCCGCGGGGCGGAACGGCGGCGCCCGGGGGCCGGGACGACGACCTCGCCGCCCACGACCAGCGAGCCGGTGACGACCAGGCCGGGCGGCAGCGACCCGGTGAGGGCCGCCGCCGTGACCGACTTGCCCGACCCCGACGCGCCCAGCAGCGCGACCCGCTCACCCGGAGCCAGGTCGAGGTCGAGGCCATCGACCAGCACCGTGCCGCCGACGCGCACGGTCAGGCCGCGGGCGGCGAGCGCCGGTGGGAGGTCGGACGGGGGAGAGGTCACGAGCGGAAATGATAACGAGTCTCATTCGTAGGGCAATTCGACGGATCCGCTCGACATCAAGATGAGAATCATTATCATTCAGCCGTGATCCGATCCCCTCGACCTCCCGGCAGCCCGGCCCGTCCCGCCGCCGTCCGCCGTACCCACCCCCGGTTCGTCCTCGTCGTGGCGGGCCTGGTGGTCGCCCTGCTGGTGGCCGTCGTCGCGAGTATCGGCATCGGCTCCACCGGGGTGGGGCCCGGCACGACGCTGCGCATCCTGGCGGCCCACCTGCTGCCGGGCGAGCACGTCGCGACCTGGACCCTCGTCGAGGACCGCATCGTCTGGTCGTTCCGGACCCCACGGGTGCTCCTGGCCGCGGTGGTGGGGGCGGCCCTGGCGATCGTGGGCGTGATCCTGCAGGCGGTCATCCGCAACCCGCTGGCGGACCCGTACGTGCTGGGCGCCTCGTCGGGCGCCGCCCTCGGGGCCGTCATCGGCCTGGTGCTCGGCGCGAGCGTGCCCGGCCTCCTCGTCTCGGGGTCGGCCTTCGCCGGGGCCGTGCTCGCCGGACTGCTCGTCTACCTGCTGGCGTCCCGCGGCGGCCGGATCGAGTCGCTGCGGCTCGTGCTCGCCGGGGTCGCCCTCTCCTACCTCTTCAGCGCCGTCACCAGCTGGATCACCGTGACGGCCGAGCACGGCAAGCTGCCGGGGATCCTGTTCTTCCTCCTCGGCAGCATCTCCTCGGCCGACTGGGCGACGCTGCCCCTGCCGGCGCTGGTGCTGGGCCTGGGCGCGGCGTACGCGCTGCTGCGCACCGACCACCTCAACGCCGTCATGACCGGCGACGAGACGGCGACCTCGCTGGGGGTCGACGTCACCCGGTTCCGCATCGAGACGCTCCTCGTCACGTCGCTGCTCGTCGGCAGCGTGGTCGCGGTCGCGGGCGGCATCGGGTTCGTGGGCATGGTGGTGCCGCACGTCTGCCGGCTCCTCGTCGGCGCCGACCACCGCCGGCTCCTGCCCGTCGCTGCGCTCGCCGGCGCCCTGCTGCTCGTGGCGGTCGACACGCTCGCCCGCACCGCCGCCGCGCCGCGCGAGCTGCCCGTCGGGGTGGTCACCGCCCTCGTCGGTGCCCCGTTCTTCCTCTGGCTGCTGCGCCGCCGGCCGGTGGGTGGGGTCGCGTGAGCGCCGCCCTCGAGATCCGCGACGTCGACGTCGTCCTGGGCGGACGCCGCCTGCTCCACGGCGTCTCGCTGCACGCCGCCGCGGGCGAGGTCGTCGGCCTCCTCGGCCCCAACGGCAGCGGCAAGTCGACGCTGCTGCGCACCGCGTACGGCGTGGTGCGGCCGAGCGCGGGCAGCGTGCGCACCGCCGGGCTCGACGTCGCGACCGCGCGGCCCCGCGAGCTCGCCCGCCGCTGCGCGGTGCTCACCCAGGACCACGCCGTCGACCTCGAGCTCACCGTGCTCGACGTGGTGCTGCTCGGCCGGATCCCGCACCCCCGGTCGCGGGGCGGGCGCCGCAGCGACGTCGACCTGGCCCGCACCTGCCTCGAGCGCGTCGACGGCATCCACCTGGCCGACCGTGCGTTCCCGACCCTCTCGGGCGGCGAGCGCCAGCGGGTGCTGCTGGCACGGGCGCTGTGCCAGGAGCCGCAGGTGCTGCTGCTCGACGAGCCCACCAACCACCTCGACGTCGCCCACCAGCTCGAGCTGCTCGAGCTGGTCGCCGCGCTCGGCGTCACCTGCGTCGTCGCGCTCCACGACCTGACGCTCGCGGCGGCCTACTGCGACCGGATCGCGCTGCTCGCCGACGGCCGCCTCGTCGCTGAGGGCGCACCCGCCGCCGTGCTCACCCCGGAACGCGTCGAGGACGTGTACGGCGTGACCTGCGACGTGCTGCCCCACCCGCGCACCCGGCGCCCGCTCGTCGCGGTCTCCCACCGCGGGCGACCCGTCCACCCCGACTGACCCGACCCACCCGGCACGACCACCCGAGAAGCAGGAGCACCATGTCCCTCAGCACCCCGACCCCCACTCCCACGTCGACCCGGAGCCGGCGCCGTACCCCCGGCCCCGCCCTCGCGGCCGTCCTGGCCGTCGGCCTCCTGGCCACGGGCTGCGGCACCGTCACCCCGGCCGACGCCGGGGGCGCGGAGGACGCCGCGGACGGCGACGGCGCGTCGTACCCCGTCACGGGCACCACCTGCGGGCGCGAGATCAGCGTGCCCGCGGCGCCGCAGCGGGTCGTCAGCCTCCACCCGAGCATCACCGAGCTGCTGATCCAGCTCGGTGTCGGCGACCGCGTCGTCGCCCAGGCGCAGGACGCCCTGGGCGAGCCGAGCCCCGAGCTCGCCGAGCAGGTCGACGCCATCCCGTCGCTGAGCAGCGACAGCCCGCCCGACAAGGAGACCCTGGTCTCGCAGACGCCCGACCTCGTGCTCAGCGGCACGGAGTACGAGTTCAACACCGAGATGGGCTTCGCGGGGTACGACGACCTGGCCGACCTCGGCGCGGTCACCTACGTGGCCACGGGGGGCTGCGCCGACCGGCGGACCGCCGGCACCGTCGAGGACGCGTTCGCCGACGTCGCCTTCCTGGGCGAGGTCTTCGGCGTCGAGGAGCGGGCCGCCGAGCTGGAGGAGCAGGCGCGGGCCGCGCTCGCCGAGGTGGCGGCCTCCTTCGAGGGCGAGGCGCCCGTGCGGGCCGCGCAGGTGTACGTCGAGGCCGGCAAGGTCTACGCGATCGGCGGGGCCATCGAGGTCGACGTGCTGCGCCTCGCCGGCGGGGAGAACGTCTGGGACTCCGGCGACGGGCTCTTCGCCGACTTCTTCGCCGCCGAGGTCGGCCCCGAGGCCGTGCTCGCGGAGGACCCCGAGGCGTTCGTGTTCGCCGTCAACAGCCCCGAGCACGAGCAGGAGACGATCGACTACCTGACGTCGACGTTCCCGGAGAGCAGGGCGGTGCGGGACGGACGTCTCGTGGCCGTCGACAACACGTTCATCCAGCCCGGCACGCTGGCCGCCGTCGAGGGCGTGCGCGACGTCGCGGCGGGCCTGCACCCGTGAGCACTGCGCCCCCGGTCGCCGCCCGCCCGCTGCTCCACGACCGCGACCTGCTGCTCTTCGCGGCGGCGCGCGTCGTGGCGGTGGCGGGCTCGGCGGTGACCGGGGTCGCGATGCCCCTGCTGGTGCTCCAGCTCTCGGGCTCGGCGTTCGTCGCCGCGCTCGTCGCCGCGGCGCAGGTCGCGCCGTACCTCGTGCTCGGCCTGCTCGCCGGCGCCATGGCCGACCGGTGGCCCCGGCGCCGGGTGATGCTCGCGGCGCAGCTGACGTCGGCGGCGGCCTTGCTCAGCGTGCCGCTCGCCCAGGCCGCGGGTGCCCTGACCTCGACGCACGCCCTCGTCGTGGCGCTCGTGGTGGCCTCGGCGTTCGTGTGGTTCGACGCGGCCGCCTTCGGTGCGCTCCCGGCGATCGTCGGCCGGGAGCGGATCGTGGCCGCGAACAGCCTGGTCTGGACGAGCACCACGCTCGTCGGCATCGGCGCCCCCGCGCTCGGCGGCCTGCTGGTCGCGTGGCTGGGGTCGGCGTCGGCGCTGGCGGTCGACGCCGCGGCGTACGTCGCGGCGGCCGCGCTGCTGCTCGTGGTCACGGCGCCGATGGGTCCGCTGGCGGTCGGGCGGGACGGGGCGGGCCCGTCCCCCCGGCCGACCCTGCGTGCCGACGTCGCGGAGGGCCTGCGGTTCGTGCTCCGTCAGCCCGTGGTGCGGGACCTCACGCTCGTCGGGGTCGGCAACTCGGTCGCCGGGGGCGCCGTCACCGCGCTGCTCGTCGTGCTCGCGGTGGACGGGGCGGGCACGGGCGCGGTCGGGGAGGGGCAGCGGTACGGCGTGATGCTCGCCGTCGTGGCCGTGGGCGGGTTCCTCGCGGCCAGCGCGCTCCCGTGGCTCGCGCGCCGGGTGCCGACCGGGTGGCTGACGCTCGGCGGCCTCGCCCTCGGGGTCCCGGCGGTGGCCGGGCTCGCGGGCTCCGCGCCGTACCCCGTCGTGCTCGTGCTGCTGCTGGCCTGGTCCGGCGCGCACACCCTCGTGGTGCTCAACGGCATCGCCACGCGGCAGCGGGTCACCCCGGACCCCCTCCAGGCGCGGGTGAACACGACGGCCCGCATGATCGCCTGGGGCGGCACCCCGTTCGGTGCGGTGCTGGGCGGGGCCGCGGCCGAGACGGTCGGCGTGGGGGCCGCGATGGCCGGTGCGGCCGTCGTCCTGGCGCTGAGCGTCGTCGCCGGAGCGGGCACCGGCCTGCGGCACCGGGCCTTCGGGGCGGAGTGAGCGTCCATCGGTCGACCCGATGCAGATGAGAATCATTGTCGTCGTCTATCGTCTCCCTCGGCCGCACCCGGCGGCCGTGGACCAGTGAGGAGAACTCCGGTGATCGGACTGTTCGCGAAGGCCGGCTCGACCATCGTCACGGGCCTGGTCGGCGCCGTCGCGTGGGACGGGGTCAAGAAGGCGGCCGAGACCGGCGCCGTCCGCGAGAGCGCGGTGACGACGGTCGCGCTCGGCCTGCGGGGCAAGCGCCGTGTCGAGGCCGGCGCCGAGCGCGTGCGCCTCGCCACCGGCGACATCGTGGCCGACGCCCGCCAGCGCGTGGGGGAGCAGGCGCCGCCGCCGGGCGCCGACATCGCCGCTCACGACCACGAGCACTGAGCCCGTGGTCGTCACCCGGGTGGCGCTGGCGGCCCAGGCGGGTCGCGCGCGGTACGCGGTCCCCGACCTGCTCGCCTCCTCGGGCCGCGCCGTCGCGGTCGAGGAGGCCGTCGACCGGGTCGCGGGCGTCCGTGCCGTGCAGGCGTTCCCGCGCACGGGCTCCGTGGTCGTGTGGTTCCGGCCCGAGCGCTGCGACCTCGACGACGTCGTGGCGGCCATCGGTGCGGCCACGACGGCGACGCCCGCGTCCGCCGTACCCGCGCGGCTGCCGCGTTCCGCCGACGTCTCGAACGGCGACCTCGCCCGCATGGTGGTCGGCGGCCTCGCGCTCCTGCTGCTGGGCGGACGGCGCTACGTGCTGCGGCGCCCGCCGGTGCTCGGCCCCACCAGCCGCACCTTCGCCACCGGCGTCACGATCTTCACCGGCTACCCGTTCCTGCGCGGCGCGCTGCGGGGCCTGGCCGGTCGCCGCGCCGCCGGCACCGACGCGCTGGTCTCGGCGGCCACGGTCGCGAGCCTGCTGCTGCGCGAGAACATCGTCGCCCTGACGGTGCTCTGGCTGCTCAACATCGGCGAGTACCTCCAGGACCTCACGCTGCGTCGTACGCGCCACGCCATCCGCGACCTGCTCACCGGCACGCAGGCCGACGCGTGGGTACGGCGCACCGACGCCGCCGGCGTCACGACCGAGGAGCTCGTCGACATCGACCGGCTCGCCGTGGGCGACGAGGTCGTCGTGCACGAGCACGTGGCCGTGCCGGTGGACGGCGTCGTGGTCGACGGTGACGGCGTGCTCGACCAGTCCGCGATCACCGGCGAGACCCTGCCGGTGGCGATCGTGCTGGGTCAGCGGGTGCACGCCGGCAGCGTCCTGATGAAGGGCCGTGTGGTCGTGCGCGCCACCGCGGTCGGGCGCGACACCGCCATCGGGCGGGTGATCAGCCGGGTCGAGGAGGCGCAGACCGACCGCGCGCCCATCCAGACCGTCGGCGAGAACTTCTCCCGCCGCTTCGTGCCCGCGTCCTTCGCCCTGGCCGCCGCGACGTTCCTGGTCACCCGCGACGTACGACGCGCGATGACCATGCTGCTCGTCGCCTGCCCCTGCGCGGTCGGACTCGCCACCCCGACGGCCATCAGCGCCGCGATCGGCAACGGGGCGCGCCGCGGCATCCTGGTGAAGGGCGGCTCCCACCTGGAGGCCGCCGCCCAGGTCGACGCGTTCGTCTTCGACAAGACCGGCACGCTGACGGTGGGCCGGCCCGTCGTCACCAACGTGGTCTCGTTCGACGACGCCTGGGAGCCCGAGCAGGTGCTCGCGTACGTCGCCAGCTCGGAGATCCACTCCCGGCACCCGTTGGCGCAGGCCGTCATCCGCTCCACCGAGGAGCGCCACATCGCGATCCCTCCCCACGAGGAGTGCGAGGTGCTGCTGGGCCTCGGGATGCGCACCATCGCCGACGGTCGGACGCTCCTGCTCGGCAACCTGCCCCTGCTCGAGCGCGAGGGCGTCGCCGTCGACGAGGTCGCGACCGGCTGGGTGCGGCAGCTGCAGCAGGAGGCCGAGACGCCGCTGCTGCTGGCGGTCGACGGCGTGCTGACCGGGCTCGTCAGCCTGCGCGACACCGTGCGTCCGGAGGCTCGCGAGGTCGTGGAGGCGCTGCGCGCCGACGGCGTACGACGCATCGTCATGCTCACCGGCGACCACCCGCTCACGGCCGCCGCCGTCGCCGCCGAGCTCGGCATCGACGAGTGGCGGGCCCAGGTGATGCCCGAGGAGAAGCAGGACGTCGTCGCCGCGCTGCAGGCCGCGGGCCACACGGTCGCCATGGTCGGCGACGGCACGAACGACGCGCCGGCGCTGGCGCTGGCCGACGTGGGCATCGCGATGGGTGTCGGCGGCACCGACGTCGCCCTCGAGACCGCCCAGATCGCTCTCGCCGGGGACGACCTCCACCGGTTGCTCGAGCTGCGCGACCTCTCGCGCCAGGCCGTCCGCGTGATCCGCCAGAACTACGGCATGTCGATCGCGGTGAACTCGGTCGGGCTGGTCGTCAGCGCCGGCGGGGCCCTGTCGCCGGTCGTGGCCGCACTGCTCCACAACGCGTCCTCGATCGCCGTCGTGGCGAACTCGAGCCGGACCACGCGCTACCGGCTGGAGCCGGCGAGGGCCGACGCCTAGGCCTGGTCGTTGTTCTTCTGCTCGCCCCAGCCATGCACGCGGTCGACCTCGATGAGGGCGCTGACGCGGAGGCGGTCGCGGCGGGGGTAGGGCTTGCCGCCGTAGTGGCGGGAGAGCGCGTCGATGTCGACCAGGTCGGGGTCGTCGTAGATCTCGACGACGCGGCCGATGACGGTCACGTGGGTGTACCAGTTCGCCTCGTCGATCGCGGTGAGCGTGATGCGAGGGTCGTTGCGCAGGTGCTTGAGGCGCACCCGGCCCTCGTCCATGTTGACGAGGATGCGGTCGTCGTTGCGCAGGAGGTACCAGGTCGCCGCCGAGACGGGCTGGCCGTCGCGGCGCACGGTCGCGATGACGGCGGGGTTCGGCTTCGCCAGCATGGCGCGGGCGTCGGGGGTGAGCGGGGAGTCGGGCACGGGGGTCTCCGTCGGTCGGTCGGTGGCGTGGGTCCTCCACGGTAGGGGAGGGACCCCGGCCGCAGTGCGTCCCCGGGACCGGGTCTGCCTGGGGCACCCTGGCCGCCGGGTCCGCCCTAGGGCGCCCTGGGATGCTGGCGCCGGAGGTGGGCGCATGGACGGGCTGCTCGACGTCGCGCGGGGGTTGCTCGACTCGCCGTGGCTGTACGTCGTGGTCGCGCTGCTGACGTACGCCGACTGCTTCGTCCCGCTCGTGCCGAGCGACGAGGTGCTGATCTCCGTCGCTGCGCTCGCGGTGGCCTCCGACGAGCAGTGGGTGCTGCCGGGCCTGTTCGCGGCCGGAGTGGTCGGAGCGTTGCTGGGCGACAGCACCGGGTTCTGGATCGGTGGCCGGCTGCCCCGGGAGCGGCTGCGCCGACGTCGGCGCCTGGGCCGGGGCCTCGACCTGGCCGAACGGCTCGTGCGCGACCGCGGGCCCCACGTCATCGTGACCGCCCGGTTCCTCCCCGTCGTCCGGATCGGCGTCAACCTCGTCGCCGGCGGTGCCCTCCGCTACCGCACCTGGCTGCCCCTCGCCACGGCCGGCTGCTCCCTGTGGGCGGCCTTCACGGTCGTCATCGGCGCCGTCGCCGGCTTCGGGCTCAGCGATCGCCCGATCCTGGCGATGGTGATCGGCATGGGGGTCGGGTTCACGGCGGGGGTCGTCATCGACCGGGTGCTGACGCGGCGCAGCGCCGCGGCCGCGGCAGCCGTGGGCGGGAATTGACGTCGCGCTCGCGGGTCGGGCCGGTGGGTGAGGAGCGAGCGCAGTGCTGCCGGTGGGTGAGGAGCGAGCGCAGCGCGTCCGGTGGGTGAGGAGCGAGCGCAGCGCGTCCGGTGGGTGAGGAGCGGGCGCGGTGCGTCCGGTGGGTGAGGAGCGGGCGCAGCGAGTGTCTCGAAGTCACGATTCTTCGGGCATGACGGCACACCCCAGGGACGCTGGCGTCCGGGGTGTGCGGTCAGGCGGGCAGGTTCAAGCGGGGAGCGCGATCGTGCCGTGGGGGTCGACGAGGTACTGCTGGTCGTGCGGGCTCGTCCAGACGAACGATCCGTCGGGCAGGCGCCGGTAGCGCCACCGTCTCTCGGGTCCCGTGCCGCTCAGCGAGGGGTGGGTCTTCACGCGGTGATGTCGGCGGCAGAGTGGGGCGAGGTTCGCAGTGGAGGTCTGACCTGGTGGCCCGCCGCCGCCCGGGTGGTGCGGGTCGGGCGGGACGTACTCGTCGACATGGTCGAGGTCGCAGCCCCGCGCGGGTCGGGTGCAGTGCGGGAAGACGCAGGTCGGTCGGGTGAGGCGGACGCGGTCGGCGATCCGGTCGGGGATCTCGTAGGCGTCGACCGCGACCTGGTCGCGCAGGTCGATGACGGGCTTCACCACCACGTGCATCAAGGATGACCTGCACCATTCGCGGACCTGCTCGGCGAGCACGAAGCTGCGGGTCTCCTCGACACGGGCGAGGTCGACGCCGCCGCAGGCGTTGGGGTCCAGGTCGGTGAGGGCGGCTTCGGCGAGGTGGACGTGGAGCACGACCTGGCGGGCCTTCGATCGCGTCGCGGCCGGCGCGGTGTCGCTGCCGGTCTGTTTGCTGGCCTCGCCCGTCGTGGTCCGCACAGCGTCGGCGTTGTCGCAGCCGCTGAGGTCGAGCGTCGTCTGGCGCCGCGCGATCTCACCGACCGCGGATGATCGCCGTGCGTCGAGGGAGTCCAGCGACCCGGCGAGCGCGAGGTCGGCGGCCACGCGGGACACGGCGTTCTCGAGGTCGAGGGCGTCGGCGAGGTCGAGGGTGCCCGACACCGGCACGACCCCTCGGGCGGGGTCGATCTGGCCCTGGAGGTCGATGTCGAAGCGGCGGGTGGCGTCGGAGTCGGCGCGGTCGAGCTCGGCCTTCTCGGGGTCGAACCTCGCGATCGCCTCGGCCACGAGCTTCTGCGCGGTGACCATCCCGGTCTTGTGCGCCACGGGTGCGAGGTGACGGTCGACGAAGTCCGCGCCCTCGACCGTGAGCTGGGTCGTCTCCTGCGCGATCTTCCGAGCCCGCCACACGGGCAATACGCCAGCGGTCACTCGGTTCCACAGCCGCGGGAGGCGGTGGCGCAGTTCGACCGCGTCACCGAGCAGCCGGCGACCGGAGTCGGTCGACAGGCCGAGTGCGGCCGCGATCTCCACGACGCAGAACTCCGACACCAACGGCGCGCCCGGACCACCGAGCTCGCCGAACACGTCCGCACCCGGCAGGAGATGCGCATCGCCGCGGAGCAACCCGAACGGCCCGTACTGGTCGGCCACCACGCCGTCCTCGGTGTGGGCGTCGGCCCAGTCCGCGACCGCCAGGAGGACCTCGACCTCAGCGACCCGCTGACGCGCCAGAGCCGCCCGGGCACCGTCGAGCAGCACGGCCGGGGAGGCGGTGCGCTCAGAGGTGGCGGTGGTCGGGCTCATGCCCTGATTCTATTCGATCACGCGTTCGATCGCCAGGGTCGGCAAGTGATCTGGGGATAACTGTTTGACCAGGTCAAGAGGCCTTCGATTGCCGAAAAGGGGGTGGTTTCGAGTCGGGCCTAGCGGCCCTCCTCAACCAACGCCGGCACGGGCCTGCCGACCCTCCTCTCCACCACCGGGGCCGTGGTTTCGAGACGCTCGCTGGCGCTCGCTCCTCAACCACCGGCGGGCTGGCGGCCCTCCTCCACCACCCCTGGGCGTGGTTTCGAGACGCTCGCTGGCGCTCGCTCCTCAACCACCGGCGGGCTGGCGGTCCTGCTCGACCACCGCGGGCGCGTGCTTTCGAGACGCTCGCTGGCGCTCGCTCCTCAACCACCGGCGGGCTGGCGGTCCTGCTCAACCACCGTGGGCGCGTGGTTTCGAGACGCTCGCTGGCGCTCGCTCCTCAACCACCAGGTCGGGCAGGCGCTCGCTCCTCAACCACCGCACGGACTCCCACTCCCCGCCGTACCAGCGCCGCCCGTCAGTGCGAGGCTCTCGGCTTCTTCGGCGCCTTCGCCCGTGCCCTCGCGACCGCCGGCGCCACCCAGGCGTCGAGTGCCGCCGCATCGGGGAGATCGGCCGCCGCGACCAGCACCAGGCCGTGCATGGTGCGTCCGCCCATCGTCGCCGGCCGGGCGCCGTGCTCGAGCGCCGCGGCGAGACCGTCCTTGCCGACGTGGACCATCAGGTCGTCGTCGCCGGTGCCGACGACCATGTGGGTGTTGACGGTCCAGCACAGGCCGCCGAACATCCTGATCTCGCGGTACTCGCCCGGGCCGGCAGCGGCGTCCAGGGCGGTGCGGATCCGGGCGGCGAGGGCGTCGTACGCCATGGGGGCTCCTCGAACGGCGGTCGGTCGTGCAGCGTACGTCGTCAGGCACCCGTCCGCCGGGCGAGGTGCGCGGCGAGGTAGCGCCCGGTCGCGCCCGTCCCGGCGGCGATCTCGGTGGGCGTGCCCTCCGCCACGACGCGACCACCGGCGTCGCCGCCGCCCGGTCCGAGGTCCACCACCCAGTCGGCGCCGGCGATGGTCGGGAGGTCGTGCTCGACCAGGACGACGGTGTTGCCGGCGTCCACGAGGCGGTGCAGCTGGGTGAGGAGCAGGTCGGCGTCGGCAGGGTGCAGGCCGGCGGTCGGCTCGTCCAGGAGGTAGAGGGTGTGCCCCCGGCTGACGCGCTGCAGCTCGGTGGCCAGCTTGATGCGCTGGGCCTCGCCGCCGCTCAGCTCGGTGGCGGGCTGCCCGAGCGAGAGGTAGCCCAGCCCGACCTCCTGCAGCGTGCCCAGGCTGCGGGCGGCGGCGGGCACGTCGGCGAGGAACTCCGCGGCCGCGTCGACGGACATGGTCAGCACGTCGGCGACGTTCCGGTCGCGGTAGGTCACCTCGAGCGTCTCGGCGTTGTAGCGGGCGCCGCCGCACGTCGGGCAGGGCGCGTGGGTGCCGGGCAGGAAGACCAGCTCGACCGAGACGAACCCCTCGCCCTGGCACGTCTCGCACCGGCCCTCGGCGACGTTGAACGAGAAGCGCCCCACGCCGTACCCGCGCTCCTTGGCCGACGGGGTGGCGGCGAACACCCGTCGGACCACGTCGAACAGGCCTGTGTACGTCGCCAGCGTGGAGCGCGGCGTGCGGCCGATCGGGCGCTGGTCGACCACGACGAGCCGGTCGAGCGCGTCGACGCCGGAGATCCGCGGGTGCGTGACGTCGACGGGCGACGGGCGGTCGTCCTCGTCGTCCGTCTCGGGCGCCGTCGTGCCCAGGTGGTGCCGCACGGCGTCGGCGAGCACCCGGACGACGAGGGTCGACTTGCCGGAACCCGAGACGCCGGTGACGGCCGTCATGGCCCCGAGCGGGAGGTCGAGGGAGACGTCGCGGAGGTTGTGGCGGGTGACGCCGGACATCCGGATCCGGTCGGTGAGGGTGCGCGGGGCGTGCACCTGGCGCACCGACCGCCCGAAGAGGTAGTCGCTCGTGGGGGAGTCGTGCACGGCCTCCAGCCCCGGGACCGGCCCGGAGTAGAGCACCGACCCGCCACCCGCCCCGGCGCCCGGGCCGATGTCGACGATCCAGTCGGCCCGCCGCACGACGTCCAGGTCGTGCTCGACGACGAAGAGCGAGTTGCCGGCGGCCTTGAGCTGGTCGAGCACCGCCAGGAGCGGCTCGGCGTCCGCGGGGTGGAGACCCGCCGACGGCTCGTCGAGCACGTAGACGACCCCGAAGAGCCCGGCCCGCAGCTGCGTGGCGATGCGCAGCCGCTGGGCCTCGCCGGGGGAGAGCGTCGTCGAGGTGCGGGCCAGCGTCAGGTAGCCCAGCCCCAGGTCGAGCAGCACCTCGATACGGGCGACGAGGTCGGCGCTGATGCGCGCGGCGGGGTCGTCGGGGTCGCCGCCGGCCCCGGGCCGCAGCTTCTCGGCGACGTCCGCCAGGGGCAGGGCGTTCATCGCGGCGATGGACACGCCGGCGAACGTGACGGCCAGGGCCTCGGGCCGCAGCCCGCTCCCGTGGCAGGCCCGGCAGATCGCGCTGGCGACGTACGGCGCCATCTTGGCGCGCGCGCTCTCGCTCGACGACGTCGCCAGCACGTTGCGGACGTGGCTCCGGGCGCTGCGGAAGGTGCCGTGGTAGTCGCGGCCGCCCCCGCCGTCCTTGTCCTGCGGGCGGATGAGCACCGACGGTCGCTCGTCGGTGAACAGCAGCCACGAGCGGTCCTCGGGCGCCAGCTCGCGCCAGGGCCGGTCGACGTCGATGCCCAGGTTCGTCACGATGCGCCGCAGGTTGTGGCCCTGCCAGGCGCCCGGCCACGCCGCGATCGCGCCCTCGCGGATGCTGAGCGACGGGTCCGGGACGAGCAGCTCCTCGGTGACATCGTGCGTGACCCCGAGGCCCTGGCACTCGCTGCAGGCGCCGGCGGTGGTGTTCGGCGAGAAGGCCTCCGCCGCCAGCCGGTCGCTGCCGGCGGGGTAGTCACCCGCGCGCGAGTAGAGGACACGCAGGAGGTTGGAGAGCGTCGTCATGGTGCCGACGGTCGAGCGCGAGCTCGCCGACCCGCGGCGCTGCTGGAGCGCGACGGCGGGCGGCAACCCGCTGATCTCCTCCACGTGGGGTGCCCCGACCTGCTGCAGCAGCCGCCGGGCGTACGGCGCGACCGACTCGAAGTAGCGACGCTGCGCCTCGGCGTAGATCGTGCCGAAGGCGAGCGACGACTTGCCCGAGCCCGACACCCCGGTGAAGACGACCAGGGCGTTGCGCGGGAGGTCGACGTCGACGTCGCGGAGGTTGTGCTCGCTCGCGCCGCGCACCCGCACGTACGGGTCGAGGTCCAGTGCGTCGATCGTCGTCCACCACTCTCTGTCGCAGGTCGTGCCGGTCCGGCCGCCCAGTAGACCAGGAAAGTGGGTGGGCTGCGGTCACCCGTCGTCCGGGTCCAGGTGCAGGAGGGTGACCTCGTCGCCGGCGCGCAGCAGGGTGGTGGCCGCCGGGACGACGACGAGCACGTCGCTGCCCGCCATCGCGGCCACCATGTGGGAGCCCGTGCCGCGGGGGACGACGTGGTCCCGGTCCTGCTGGACTCCCGGCACCCGCGCGCCCCGCACGAACTGCGTGCGACCGGCGGGCGAGCGCACGTCCTCGGTCAGGATGCCGACGCTCGTGGGCCAGCTCGGCGCCAGCCCCCGCAGGCGGAGCAGCGCGGGACGGACGAAGACGTGGAACGACGTGGTGGCGGCGACGGGGTTGCCGGGGAGGCAGCACACGAGCGGCCCGCCGGCCTTCAGCCGTCCGAACCCCTGCGGCTTGCCGGGCTGCATGGCGACCGTGCCGAACCACATCGTGCCGCGCCCGGTGAGGGCGAGGCGTACGACGTCGTGGTCGCCCTCCGAGACACCGCCCGTCGTGACGACCACGTCGACGTCGGACGCGAGGGCGTCGAGGGTGGCGGTGAGCAGACCGATGTCGTCGCCCACCGTGCGCACGACCGTCACCACGCCGCCCGCCTCCCGCACGGCGGCGGCGACGGTCACCGAGTTCGAGTCGTGGATCCCGTCGTCGAGCAGGGGCTCGCCCGGGCGACGCAGCTCCGACCCGGTCGCGACGACCCCCACCCGAGGGGCCGGGTGGACCGGGACGTCGGTGACGCCGAGGGCGGCCAGCACGCCCAGGTGCCGCGAGCGCAGCACCGTGCCCGCGCGGACGGCGAGGTCCCCCTCCCGGAGGTCCTCGCCGGCCCGTCGGACGTGCCGCCCCGGCGCGACGGAACGGTGGACCGCCACCACCGTCGAGCCCCGGTCGGTCCACTCGTGGGGCACGACCGCGGTGGCACCGGCAGGAAGGAGCGCTCCGGTCATGATCCTGGCGGCCTCGCCCCCGCGGAGCCGCACCCCGCGCCCGGCCCCGGCGGCGACGGACGCGACCACGGGGATCCGCGCCGGACGGTCGTGCTGCGCGCCGTCGACGTCCTCGTGGTGCACGGCGTAGCCGTCCATCGCGGCGTTGTCGAAGCGCGGCAGGGGGATCCGGGCGACGACGTCGGCGGCCAGCACGAGGCCGGCGGCGGACACGGGCGGGACCGTCGTGGACGGCGTCGGGTCCACCTGCGCGACGACGTCGTGCCGGACGTCCGCGACGGTGCGCATCCCGTCGACGTCGTCGTCGCAGCACCCGCTGCCGGGTGCCCGGTGGTCACCCACCGGCGACCGGCGGGATCACCGCCACCTCGTCCCGCTCGCCCAGCACGCACGTCTCCGGGTCGACGTCCTCGCCGTTGACCCACACGCGGCAACCGCTCAGCACGCGGCCGAAGCCGGCGCCGTACCTCTGCTCGGCGGCGACGACGAGCTCGGCGACCGTGCCGAGCTCGAACACGTCGCGCGAGCGCCCCGCGGCGTCGCGGGCGGTGGCGAACATCAGCAGGTGGGCCACGGGACCTCCTCGGTGGTCGGGACGGGGGAGCAGCGACGGCGACGGCGGACCACCGCTCAGCCCCCGATGTAGGACATCTCGACGGGTGCCTCCACCCGTCCGCCGGCCGCACGGAGCTCCGAGTAGCGGTCGTCGCGCCGGTTCCAGAGACCGGCGAGCGCCCGCCGCAGGTCGCCCTCGTGGCGGGCACCCCGCAGCAGCGGACGCAGGTCGGTGCCGCGGGAGGAGAACAGGCAGGTGTGCACGCGCCCGTCGGCGGTGACCCTGGCCCGGGTGCAGGTGCCGCAGAAGGGCGAGGAGACCGAGCTGATGATGCCCACCTGCGCGGTGCCGTCGGCGAGCCGGAACCGGCGGGCCACCTCGCCGTGGCGGCGGGCGGGCAGGTCCTCGAGGCGCCACCGTGTCTCGATGGCCGCGCGGATCTCGGCGGCGGGGACGACCTCGGACCCGGTCCAGCCGTTGGTCGCGCCGACGTCCATGAACTCGATGAAGCGGAGCTCGTGCCCGGTGCCCCGGAAGTGCTCCACGAGCGGCACCACCTGGTGCTCGTTCACGCCGCGGCGCACGACGGCGTTGACCTTGACGGTGTCGAACCCGGCCGCGACCGCGGCGTCGATCCCGGCCATGACGGCCGACACCGCGAACGGGCTGTCGCTCGCGCGGCGGAAGACGACGTCGTCGATGGCGTCGAGGCTGACGGTGAGCCGTGACAGGCCGGCCGCGGCGAGCGCGCCGGCGTGGCGGGGGAGCAGGACCCCGTTGGTGGTCATGGCGAGGTCCAGCCCGCCGATCGCCGCCAGCCGGGCGACGAGGCCGGGCGCGCCGGCCCGCATCAGGGGCTCGCCGCCCGTGAGCCGGACCGTCGTCACCCCGAGATCGGCGGCGGCGCGGACGACCTCCTCGATCTCGTCGAACGACAGGAGCTCGTCGCGCTCGAGGAACGCGTGGTCGGCGCCGAAGAGGTCCCGCGGCATGCAGTAGCCGCAGCGGAAGTTGCACCGGTCGGTGAGGGAGATCCGGAGGTCGCGCAGCGGTCGCGCCCGTCGGTCCAGGAGCGGCGTCACGGGCAGCACCCGTCGGCGCCGCCGCGGCCGGGGTCGGACGACCGGCCCGCCCACCACGACCGGGCGGCCTCGGCCACCGACACCGCCGCGGTGCCGCTCCGCGACCAGTCCGGACCGTCCGCCGTGTGCTCCAGCTTCCACACGGGCACCGAGGCCTTGAGGACGTCGATGCAGAAGCGGGCGGCGTCGAACGCCGTGTGGCGGTGGCCCGCGCCCACGGTGACGTTCACGCTCGCCGCGCCGAGGTCGACGAGACCGGTGCGGTGCCAGAGCGCGACGCCGCCGAGTCCGGGCCACGACGCGTGCGCCGCCTCGGCCACCTGGGACAGCCGGTCGAGGACGACCGCGTCGTACGCCTCGTAGGAGACCGCCCGCACGCCCGTGTGGCCCGGGGCGTGGTCACGCACGACGCCGTGGAACGTCACGACCGCGCCCGTGCCCGGGCGGACGGCCCACGCGGTCGCCGCCGCGGCGTCCGGGAGCTCCGGGGCGACGAGGCACCACTGCCGCGCGGTGAGGTGCTCCGACGCCCGGTGCGGCGCGGTGCGGGGCTCGGTCAGGTCCGACGGGTACGACGACGTGGGCACGGGCTGCCTCCTTGGCTCGAGGCCCCAGGATCGACCCCGACGGACGCCCCCGACCGGCGATCCGCGACCGGAAGTCGACGTCTGGCGACATCGGCGGGCTCGTCTGTGACGGTCCTGTTTCCTCCGGCGCGAAGGTCTTGAGCGGGCCCGACGGCGGGTCTATGGTCGGGCGATCCACCGCGGCACGGCCCGCAGGAAGTAGGTCCCCATGCTCCACGAGTTCGCCCCGGAGACCTCCGTGCACGCCCGCGACGCCGACGAGTGGCGCACCACCCTGCGCGAGCACTTCGTGCGCCTCGACGTCGAGAAGGGGGCCCGCGACCTCCGCGGCGCCGTCGAGAGCCGCATGCTGGGCCACGTCCAGATGTCGACGGTGGCGTCGGTCGACCAGGACGTGATCCGCCCGCCTCACCTGCTCCGCGACGGAGAGTCGCTGCTCCAGGTCGCCGTGATGCGCTCGGGGCGTGCGCTCGTGGAGCAGGACAGCCGCAGCGCCGAGCTCGGCCCGGGCGACTTCGTCGTCTACGAGACCTCGCGCCCCTTCGAGTGGCGGCTGCGCTCGCCGGCCCGGTCGCCGCACTGGGAGCTGTCCGTCTTCACCTGGAAGCGGAGCGCGTTCCGGCTCGGCGAGGCCCGGTCGCGGGACGTGACGGCCCGCGCCTTCAAGGGGAACGAGGGCATGGGCCGGGTGATGAGCGAGATGCTCTGCGGTCTCCTCACGGAGTCGTCCTCGCTGGCGCTCGGGCAGGCCGC
Organism: Nocardioides alkalitolerans DSM 16699; assembly: GCF_000426525.1. Lineage (GTDB taxonomy): Bacteria > Actinomycetota > Actinomycetes > Propionibacteriales > Nocardioidaceae > Nocardioides > Nocardioides alkalitolerans. The sequence continues at coordinate 64,828 of NZ_AUFN01000013.1, read as the reverse complement.
CGCGGTCGCCGACCACGTGGGCGAGCTCGTCGCCGTGGCGGCGGAGGCCCTGCCGGCCATGCCCATGCGCTCGGCGCCGGAGAGCCTGCTCCACCAGGTCGACGCCTACATCGACGAGCACCTCGCCGACCCGGACCTCAACCCCGACCAGGTCGCGGCGGCGGTGGCCATCTCGACGCGCCAGCTGCACCGTCACTTCGCCTCCCGCGACCGGACGGTCGCCCAGACGATCCGGACGCGTCGGCTGGAGGGCGCGCGGCGCGAGATCCGCAGCAGCCTGGCGCGGGACCGCTCGCTGCGCGAGATCGCGCGCAACTGGGGGTTCGTCGACCTCGACGTGTTCGGGCGGCTGTTCCGCCAGGAGTTCGGGATGAGCCCCCGTGAGTACCGCCAGATGCTGTGCCGGGCCTCCGACGACCCCCGGGCCGTGGTGCGTCCACGGCGGTGAACCGGCCGTCCGCGCCCGGGTGGCGCGGACGACCGGCGTGGGTCACTGCTGGTCGTCGCTGGAGTGACCCGGTACGACGGGAGCGCCCGCGTGCACGAGGGGCGCGGCATGGTTGACGGCCGTGGCGGCCTCCCCGAAGCCGACGCTGATGAGCGTCACCTTGTCGGGGTGGCCGCAGCAGTCGCCGGCCGCGAAGACGCGCGGCAACGAGGTCCGCTGGGCCCGGTCGACGGCGACCTGCCGCCGGTCGAGGTCCAGCCCCCACCGCTTCAGCGGGCCCAGGTCGGCCTTGAACCCGAGCGCGGCCACGACGACGTCGGCGTCCCGGTGCACCGTCGCGCCGTCGGCCCCCACCAGCGTGACGCCGGTGACGCGGTCGCCGCCGTGGACGGCGCCGACCTCGAGCGGGGTCAGGATCTCCACCGTGCTCGCCCGCAGCCGGGCCACGCTCGCCTCGTGGGCCCGGAAGTCGTCCCGCCGGTGCACCAGGGTGACCCGCCGCGCCACCGGTTCGAGCGTGACCGCCCAGTCCACCGCGCTGTCACCCCCGCCGACCACCACGACGTCCGCACCGGCGAACTCGTCCGGTCGGGGCACGAAGTGCACCAGGCCGCGTCCGACGTACTCCCCGCCCGTGGGCAGCGGACGCGGGCTGAAGCTGCCGATCCCCGCCGCGAGGAGCACCGCCCGGCCGCGCAGCGTCGTGCCCTCCGACGTGGTCAGCAGCACGTGGTCGGGGGCCGTGACGAGATCGACGACCTGCTCGCCCAGCACGTAGTGCGGCTTGGCCCCGGCGGCCTGCTCGCTCAGGGCGTCGACGAGGTGCTGGCCCTTCACGGCGGCGTAGCCGGCGACGTCGTACACGAGCTTCTCGGGATACATCGCGGTGGTCTGGCCGCCCACCTGGTCGAGCGCGTCGACGACCGCGACCGTCATCCCACGGAAGCCTGCGTAGTACGCGGCGTAGAGGCCCACCGGGCCCGCGCCCACGACGACGAGGTCGACCTCGACGACCTCACGGGTCACGAGCCCGCTCACGGCCCCGCTCACGGCCCCGCTCACGTCCGGCCTCCCGTCTCCCACGCCGCCACCGTCGGGTGGTCGGCGCCGACCGGTCCGAGGTCCTCGGCGCCGCCGTTCGCGTCGGGGAAGGCGTCGAAGAACTCGACGGCGATGTCGCGGAAGCGCTCGTCCTCCGCCGCCAGCTTGTACTCCGACGAGATCGCGCCGTTGGGGCAGGCGGTGACGCACTTGCCGCAGTCGACGCACTCGTCCGGGTGGATGTAGAGCATCCGGTCGCCCTCGTAGATGCAGTCGACGGGGCACTCCTCGCGGCAGGCCTTGTCGGCGGCGTCGATGCAGGCCTCGGTGATGACGTAGGCCATGGCTCAGCCCTCCTGCGCCGCGACCGGCTCGACGTCGATCAGGGTGTCGGAGAAGGTCGGGGCGTTGCCGAGGTCGGCGAAGGTCGTGGGGTTGAGCTGGGAGAGCGTCGAGAGGCCGAGCGCGTCGGAGCGCCAGTGCCCGACGTGGCAGACGGTCACCCCCGCCATGGTCGAGGCGTCGACCTTGGCGAGCAGCTCGACGCTCCCGCGGTCGTTGAAGGCGCGGACGACGCTCCCGGTGGTGATCCCGCGCGCCTCGGCGTCGGCGGGGTTGATGAGGAGCGTGGCCGGCTTCTGCACCCGCTGGTGGATCTCGATGTTGGCGAAGCTCGAGTTGATGAACGCGTGCGACTTCGGCGAGATCAGGTTGAGCGGGTAGCGGGCGGCGAGCTCGGGGTCGGCGGCGGCGTTGTCGCGCGGCGGGATGTAGTGGGGCAGGGGGTCGACCGGCTGGCCGGGCTGGTGGTCGTTGGACCCCTGGCGGAAGAGGGGCACGACGAAGTTGCCCCCGGCCGCCGCGGAGGAGACGAACTCGGTCTTGCCTGACGGCGTGCGGAAGTTGCCGTCGCGGTGGGGCGCGTACTCGTCGGACGGCGGGAGGTTGAGGCGCGAGAAGCCCTGCTCCTTGAGGGAGTCGACGGTGATCCCCTCCATCGCGGGCGACGACCAGTCGAAGGCCTCGGCGATCATCTGCTCGTCGGTGCGCGTGAAGATCGGGTCGTCGTCGAACCCCATGGCCCGGGCGAGGCGCCGGAACAGCTCCGTGTTGGGCACCGCCTCACCGAGGGGGGCGATCGACGGGTTGTTGTAGGTCACGTAGAGGTGGCCCCAGGAGAACATGATGTCCTCCTGCTCGAGCTGGGTCGTGGCCGGCAGCAGGATGTCCGCGTAGCGCGCCGTGTCGGTCATGAACTGCTCGCTGACGACGGTGAACAGGTCGTCACGGCTCAGGCCCTCGACCATCCGGGCCTGGTCGGGTGCCACCACGAGCGGGTTCGAGTTGTAGACCATCAGGGCCTTCAGCGGGGTGCGCAGGTCGAGCTGTCCGGTGAGCGCCTGGCCCAGCAGGTACTGGTTGACCACCTGGGTGCCGGGGGGCAGGAGCTCCGGGTGCATGAAGGCCGGCCAGTTGACCGGGAAGGCCCACAGCGGCAGCTGGAGGATGCCGCCGCCGGGGTTGCGCCAGGCGCCCACGAGGGCCGGGAGGCACGAGAGGGCGCGCACGGTCTGGCCGCCGCCGGCGTGCCGCTCGACCGCGACGCCGATGCGGATCACCGAGGGCTGGGCGGTGGCGTACTCGCGGGCCAGGGTCAGGATCGTCTCGACCGGGATGCCGGTCTCCTGCGACGCCCACTCGGGGGTGTACTGCTGCACGCGCTCGACCAGCTCGTCGTACCCGATCGTGTGCGCGGCGACGTAGTCGTCGTCGGTGAGGCCCTCGTTGATGATCACGTGCATCATCGCCATGGCCAGCGCGCCGTCGGTGCCCGGACGGATCGGGATGTGCTGGCTCGCGGCCCGGGCGGTCTTGGTGCGCACCGGGTCGACGACCACGACCTTCGCGCCCCGCTTCTTCGCCTCCGCGATGTAGGGCCAGAGGTGGAGGTTCGTGCTCATGATGTTCGCGGCCCAGATGAGGATGAACTTGGAGTTCACCATCGCCTCGGGGTCGACGCCGGCCGTGTCGCCGATGGTCATCGCGTACGCCGTGCACGAGCCCGCGTCGCAGTACGTGCGCTCGGCGACGGTGGCGCCCAGGCGGTTGAAGAACGGGTCACCGACGTTCAGCCCGTTGAGGATGCCCTGCGTGCCGAGGTAGCTCACCGGCATGATCGCCTCGGCGCCGTGGTCGGCCGCGATCGCGGTGAACCGGCGGGCGACCTCGTCGACGGCCTCGTCCCACGAGATCCGCTCGAACTCGCCCGAGCCCTTGGGGCCCACGCGTCGCATCGGGTGGAGGATCCGGTCCGGGTGGTAGACCCGGTCGAGGTAGTTGTCGACCTTCACGCACAGGCCGCCGTTGGTGTAGGGCTGCGCCTTGCTGCCCGCCACCTCCACGGCGACGCCGTCACGCACGGTCACCACCATCGCGCAGGTGTCGGGACAGTCCTGCGGGCACGCTCCCAGCACGGTCAGCTCACGTGCGGGCGCGACGGGTTCGTCGATCAGAGTCATGGGTGTGCTCCTGGGGTCGCGGTTCTCCGGACCTCCAGCGTCGTCGCGCGACCCCCTGCCGGCCGGGCTGCCGAACGACGGGAACACGACGATCCGTGCCGTCCGGGTCGCCTCCCGCGCCCCGCGCGGCAGATTGTCCAGTTACTGAACAGGAGGCCGGCGACCACCTCCCTAACGTGAGGTGCGTCTCATCCCACAGCCAAGGAGTCGGTCATGCCCATCAGTTCCGCCGCGGTCAAGGAGTTCCTGAACGAGCCGGCCCGCATGCTCATCGACGGCGAGTGGGTGCTCGCCCGGTCCGGTCAGACCTTCGACACCCACAACCCCGCCACGGGCGAGGTGCTCGCCTCCGTGCCCCTCGCCGGCCCGGAGGACGTCGACCTCGCCGTGGCCGCGGCGCGCCGGGCCTTCGACGCCGGGGACTGGGTACGGATGCGTCCCAACACCCGCGAGAAGATCATCTGGCGCATCGCCGAGCTCATGGAGGAGCGGGCCGCCGACCTCGCCGAGATCGAGTCGCTGGACAACGGCAAGTCGCTCGGCATCGCCACCGTCGCCGACGTCCGCTTCGCCGCCGAGTGCTTCCGCTACTACGCCGGCTGGCCGACGAAGCTGACGGGCACGACCAACACGCCCTCGATGCTGCTCGCCGACCCGGCCCAGGAGTTCCACTCCTACACCCGCCGCGAGCCCGTCGGGGTCTGCGCCCAGATCGTGCCGTGGAACTTCCCCCTCCTGATGGCGGCGTGGAAGATCGCGCCCGCCCTCGCCACCGGCAACACGGTCGTCCTGAAGCCTGCCGAGCAGACCCCGCTGTCGGCCCTGATGCTGGGCGAGATCCTCCTCGAGGCCGGGGTGCCCGCCGGCGTCGTCAACATCGTCACGGGCGCCGGTGAGACGGGTGCGGCGCTGTCGGCCCACGACGACGTCGACAAGGTGGCCTTCACCGGGTCGACGGAGGTCGGCAAGCTCATCGTCGACGCCGCGCGGGGCAACCTGAAGAAGGTGTCGCTCGAGCTGGGCGGCAAGTCGCCCAACATCGTCTTCGCCGACGCCGACATCCCGGCGGCCGTCGCCGGCACGATCATGGGCTTCACCTTCAACTCCGGCCAGGCCTGCGAGTCGGGCACGCGCGTGTACGTCCACGACGCCATCTACGACGAGTTCACGACCGCCCTCGCGGAGGCGGTCGGGCAGCTGCAGGTCGGGCCCGGCAACGACCCGCAGTCGGTCATCACGCCGCTGGTCTCGCAGGAGCAGCTCGACCGCGTGACCGGCTACCTCGAGGCCGGCAAGGCCGACGGCGCCCGCGTGCTCGTGGGCGGGGAGCGGGTCGGGGACTCCGGCTACTACGTGCAGGCGACCGTGTTCGTCGACGCCACCCCGGACATGTCGATCGTCCGCGAGGAGATCTTCGGCCCGGTCGCCGTGGCCATGAGGTTCAGCGACGAGGACGAGGTCGTGGCCGCCGCCAACGACAGCGAGTACGGCCTCGCCGCCGGCATCTGGACGCAGGACCTGAGCCGCGCCCACCGCGTCGCCGCCCGCCTCAAGTCGGGACAGGTCTGGGTCAACACGTTCCACGCCTTCGACGCCGGCCTGCCGTTCGGCGGCTACCGCCAGTCGGGCTGGGGCCGCGAGCTCGGCGCCGAGTCGCTCGAGCTGTACACGCAGGTCAAGGCGGTCAACATCGCCCTCTGACGAGCGCGTGACCGTACGACGTCGCGGCCGGCACCCTCGGGGTGCCGGCCGCGACGGCTGTGCGGGTGTGACCGCTGTGCGGGTGCGCGCCGGGTTCAGTACGTCGTGATGCGCAGCTGCCGGATGCGGGAGTAGAGGGTCGTGCGCGACACCTCGAGCGTCCGCGCGGCCTGCACCTTGTTGCCGCCCGCAGCGCGCAGCGCGACCACGATCGCGTCGCGCTCGGCCTGCTCGAGCGGGCTCAACGGACGCAGCGGCGTCAGCGCGCGGTACTGCTCGGGCAGGTCGTCGACGACGATGCCCCCGGTGGGGCGGCGGGCGGCCACGTGGCTCATCACGGCCTTCAGCTCGCGCAGGTTGCCGGGCCAGTCGTGCGCGGCGAGGGCCTGCACCACGCCGGGGGTGAGGTGCACCGAGTCGCTGGCCGCGACGCTGCGGAGCATCGAGACGGCCAGGTCGGGCAGCTCGGCGCGACGCGACGCGAGCGGTGTCAGCTCGACCTGCACCATGGCCATGGCGGCGAGGGTGGCGGCCCGCCCGGTGAGCGTGGACACCGGGCCCGAGGTCAGGATGATCTGCGGACGGCGGCGCTGGTCGCACCCCTCGATGACCAGGTCGAGCAGGTCGTCCGGCAGCAGGTCGATGCCGTCGACGACGAGCGACCCCTCGGTGCGCTCCAGCGCCGTCGAGAGGTCCTGCGCCCAGGCGCTCCCGCCCTCGAGCAGCGCGGTCGCCGCCCGCAGCACGTTCGTGGGCAGCGCGGACAGCTCCCGCGCCCGGGTCGAGCGGCCCGTCCCGGCCGGGCCGCTCACCAGGACGGGCGGCTCGGCACGCGACGACGTGGGGGAGAGGACGGAGGGCGCCGGGTGCGGCGCGGCCTGCCGTTCCTCGACGTGGAGCAGGACGGCGCGGCGGGCGGCGGGCACCCGTTCGACCGTCACCTCCGCCGCCCGACCGGACTCGAGGGTCACCCTGACCACCCCGTGGTCCGCCGACGGCGGGTCCTCGGCGAGCACGCGCAGCAGGGCGATGTCGGCCGGGCTCAGCAGGCTCGAGGCGGCCCGGTTGCACATCACGATGTCCTCGCCGATCGCGAGGACCGCCCGCCGGCGGTGCCCGGAGGCCGCCTGGAACGCCGCCAGCAGGCTCTTCTCGGAGACCCGGCTGCCGCCGAGCAGCCGCTGCTCGATGTCGTGCACGGCGCGCGCGATCATCGGCGGCAGCAGGTTGCTCTCGGTGTCGGTGCGCGACGCGACGTTGAGCACGCCCTCGATGCGACGCGTCAGGGGGTGGCGGATGGGGTGGCCGTAGCAGCTGAACCGGCGCAGCGACTCCGCGAAGTGCTCGTCCCCGCGTACGACGACGGGGTCGCGCGTCTCGAACACGGTGCCGAGCCCGTTGGTGCCGACGACGTCCTCGAGGAGGCTGACGCCCTCCCGGATGTTGAGCGCGTCGAGGCTGGCGCGGGTGGCGGCGTCGTCGAACCACCGCCGTACGACGCGGCACTCGCGGTCGGCCACGATCGTGAGGTAGCCGGTGCCGGCGAGGCTGTGCTCGAGCTCGTCGAGCACGGGCCCGGCCCCGATGAGGAGCGAGCTGCGGGGGTCGACGTCACCGGGGACGAGACGCTCGAGCACGCCGACGTGCCGGACGCCGGCCATGCTGGCCCGTCGCCACGAGGCGGCGATGTCCGGACGGGGGTCCTCGACGGTGGGACGCCTCACGACCTCTGCCATCTGCCCTCGCGCCCTCCGTGACCGTGCCTGGCGTCACATCATGCTCGTCCGGGCCCGCGGCGACTGTTCAGTTCCTGGACAGTGGGTGGGCGTGGTGCCGCCCGGCGTCAGGGCCTGTCCGGGAGGCCGGGCCCCGGACCCGGCGAGCCGAGCGGGATGTCGAAGCGGAGGGGGACGGGAACGACCACGGTCGCCAGCCCGGGTGCGGCGAGTGTGAGGAGTGCGGTCTGGGCGATGCCGTCGGCCGCAGCTGTGCCCCAGACCTGCGTGAACGCCGGGGAGGTCGCCCCCGCGCCGACGCGTCCCGTGACGACGCACTGCCCGTCCACCTTCTGCAGCGTCCAGTGGCCCGACCCGCCGAACAGGGGGAACGTCACCGTGCCGTCGGGGCCGTTCTCGGCGTAGGTGACGACGACGTCGAGATCGTCGGTGGTCGGGTTCGTCACCGTGAGCCGGAGGGCGCGGGTGCCCAGGGAGTACTGCCACGGAGCCAGTTCGTGGTCCAGGCGCAGCGCCTGCGCGACGCTGGCGGCGAACGCGGGCGCGGCTCCCACCACGGCGATCACGGGCACCGACCAGGCCGCCGTGCGGAGGACGGTGCGACGAGAGGAGATCGAGGGCACCCCGACATGCTGGCACGCCGTCGGCCGCGGCGTCCGGAGAACGCCGCAGCGCAGCGTCTACCCGGCCGAACCCCCGTGGTGCGGACGGGCTGGCCTGTAGGCCGGGTTCTGTCCCCGGGACCCTCGCGGGCCTCCGGTGAGCGACCATCCATCTAGGGCTGCCGTTGCCGACAGCCTCGTGCAGTCCACCCGCGTGCTCGGGCGGGCAGCCCTCGAACGCACGCGCACCGGCGTCCCCGTGAGGACACCGGCTTCTCGACCTTGCTCCAGGTGGGGTTTACCGAGCCGTTCCGGTCACCCGGAACGCTGGTGGTCTCTTGCACCACCGTTTCACCCTTACCGCCGGCCGTGGCCGGAGGCGGTCTGTTCTCTGTGGCACTTTCCCGCGGGTCACCCCGGGTGGGCGTTACCCACCACCTCGCCCTGTGGAGCCCGGACCTTCCTCGGGACGCACCCTCTCGAGCACGTCACGCGGTCGCCCGGCCAGCCCATCCGCACGCGTCAGGATAGGGGAATCACCGCGGATCACCGAACGTTGACGCGGGACCCACGAACGAGAGGAGCAGCGATGAACGAGCTCGAGCCCCAGCGGAGCGAGACGCCGACGTACGACGAGGTCGAGATCGCCGCTCCCGCCCTCGTCTTCCCCGGCCAGACGGCCGACCCGACGGACGCCCACCGCGTCGCCTTCGACCTGCTCGCCCGCCGGGCCCCGGTCGAGGCGCTCGAGGTGATCGAGCCGGCCCTCGCCGTCGACGAGGGCAACTACGGCCTGCGCAGCCTGCGGGCGTGGGCCTTCCTGCTCCGCGCCCAGCTGCAGCGGGCGGAGTCCGAGCTGCGGGGCCTCGTGGACGAGAACCCGAGCGACGACTGGGCGCGTCACGCGCTCGGGCGCAGCCTCGAGCGGCAGTCCCGGTACGCCGACGCGCTGCCGCACCTGCGGCTCGCGGCGGCCATGACCGGCGACCCCGAGCACGAGACGGCCGTGCTGCGCACGGAGCGGCGCCTCGCCGAGACCACCGGGGACTTCGACCGGCTGCGCTGACCGAGGGGCGCTGACGCGCCGGGCCCGTACGGCGGGCCCGGCGCCCGCCCGGGGAGGATGGGCGGCATGTACGTGAAGATCTGCGGCCTGGACACCCCCAAGAACGCCGCCGTCGCGGTGGCGGCCGGCGCCGACGCCGTGGGCGTGGTCGTCTGCGAGCGGAGCCCGCGTCACCGTACGACGGCCGAGGCCGCCACGATCCTGGGCGGTCTGCCGGCCGGCGTCGACGGGGTGCTGGTGGTCGCCGACCTGCCGGTCGCGACAGCGCTGGCGGTGGCGTCCGAGATCGGGGCGGACGTGCTGCAGCTGCACGGCGCCTACGGCCGGGCCGACGTCGAGACCGCGGTCGCCGGGCACCCCCGCGTCTGGTGGGCCACGACGCTCGCCGCCCTCACGGCGGAGGGCGAGGCGCGCCGTACGGTCGGCGCCTGGGGCGAGGACGCCCTGCTGCTCGACGCCCCGGTGCCCGGCGCGGGCGAGCGGTGGGACCTCGCCGCGCTCGACGGGGCCCGCCCCGAGGGCCGTTGGCTGCTCGCCGGCGGGCTCGGCCCCGACAACGTCGCCGACGCCGTGCGGGCCGCGCGCCCCTGGGGCGTCGACGTCTCCAGCGGGGTCGAGGGCGTGCGCGGCGTCAAGGACCCCGCGCGGATCCGCGCGTTCGTCGAGCAGGCCCGGCTCACGCCAGGCGGGTGACCTCCACGTTGACGAACATGCGCGACGTGCGGGTGCCCGAGAAGATCCCGCTCAGCGGCTTCACGTCGCCGTAGTCGCGACCCGCCGCGATGACGACGTGGCGGTCGCCGATGGGCTGGTCGTTGGTGAGGTCGTAGGCGTGCCAGCCGGCGTCCCACCACTCCACCCAGGCGTGCGACTCGCCCTGCACCGTGGCGCCGACCTCCGGGTCGGACTGCGGGTGGAGGTAGCCGGAGACGTAGCGCGCGGGGATGCCCAGCGACCGCAGGCCGCCGATGGCGAGGTGCGCCATGTCCTGGCAGACGCCGCCGCGCTTCTCCCACGCCTCGGCCGCCCGGCTGTGCACCTGGGTCGCGCCGGGGATGTACTCGACCTCGTCGTGCACCAGCCGGCAGACCGCGGTGGCGGCCTCGCCGGGCGTGGCCGAGTCACCGCGGATGGTCTCGATCTTCGCCGCGAGGTCCGTCGTCGGCACGACGAGGTCGGGGAGCATCAGGTACTCGGTGTGCACCTCGGCGACGTCCGGCGAGGCCAGGTCGTCCCAGCCCAGGGTGGGCGCGGCCAGCGGCGACCGGTTGGTGTGCACCGTCGCGTGAGCGCTCACGGTCAGCGAGTCGTGCGGGTCGAGCACCTCGAAGCTCGTCACCTGGGTGCCGAAGTAGTCGCGGAACGTGTAGGTCCACGGCGTCGGCGAGATGTCGAGACGGGTGTGCACGACGATCTGCTCGGGGGAGGTCTGCGGGGTCAGCCGCGCCTCGTTGTAGGACGTCACGGCCTTGCCGTCGTACTCGTAGCCGGTCGTGTGGGTGATCCTCAGCTGCATGCTCACAGGGCACCTCCGTGCCACTCGGTCGCCTCGGAGCCGGCGAAGTAGCGACGGGTGACGGACTCGGTGGCCGCGGCGCACGTGTACTGAAGGCGCTCCATCTCGGCGGGCAGGTTGGCGACGACGTCGGAGAGCGAGCGGTACTCGAGGTCGGCACGCGTGCGTCCGAGGAGGCGCTGGGCGTCGTTCTGGAAGCCGGCCCGCTGGCCCGCCGACTCCAGGTTGTCGAGGCACTGCTCGGCCCGGCTGATGGAGTGCACGATCGAGCGCGGGAACAGGCGGTCGAGCAGCAGGAACTCCGCCGCGCCCCGGTCGGTCTCGAGGCCGCGGTAGGTGCGCAGGAACGCCTCGTAGGCGCCGCACGCGCGGAGCGTGGAGGTCCACGCCGACGCGCTGCCCGTGGTGGTCAGGGCGGCCGTCGCCACGAGCCGCGCGGTCATGTCGGCCCGCTCGATGCTGCGCCCCAGCACCAGGAACTGGTAGCCCTCGTCGCGGGTCATCGTCGCCTCGGCGGTGCCGTTGATGAGCGCCGCGCGGTCACGCACCCAGCCGAAGACCGCCGGGGGACGCAGCGTGCGGAACCGGCCCGAGGGCAGCGCCCGCCACGTGGTGTTGACCGCCTCCCACAGCGGCTCCGACAGCGTCTCCCGGGCCCGCCGGGCCGACTCGCGCGCCGCGCCCAGGGTGGCGGCGATCGAGGCGGGGGCGGTCGCGTCGTACGCCAGCAGCTCGAGCACGGTCTGGCGGTTGACGTCCGCGTCGTCGTCGTGGGGCACGCCCATGATCGACAGCAGGGTGCGGCAGGTGGCCGGCTCGTCGACCGTCGGGTCCTCGAGCATGAGCTGGGTCTGGACGTCGAGGATGCGTGCCGTGTCCTCCGCGCGCTCGACGTAGCGCCCGATCCAGAACATCGACTCGGCGATCCGGCTCAGCACGTGGGGTCTCCCTGCTCCTGGCTCTGCGACTGGCCCTGCGACCGGCCCTGCGACTGGGACTGCGACCCGCCGCCCGGGCCCTGTTGCTGCTGTTGCTGCTGCTCCTGCTCGGCCGGGCCGGTGAGGGCGGCGATGGCCGGGCCGGCGACCGGGGGAGCGGTGCTCGACGGGGCGGGGCGCGACGGGGCGGGACGGCGCTGGCCGCCGCCGGGGCCGGCGAGCACCCAGGTGTCCTTCGAGCCGCCGCCGCGCGACGAGTTCACGATCAGCTCGCCCTCGGCCAGGGCGACGCGGGTGAGGCCGCCGGGCAGCACCCACACGCGCTGCCCGTCGTTGACGGCGAACGGCCGCAGGTCGACGTGGCGCGGCGCCATGCGGCCACCGATGTAGGTCGGCACGGTCGAGAGCTGCACGACCGGCTGCGCGATCCACGCGCGCGGGTCCTCCAGCACCTTCGTGCGCAGCTCGTCGAGCTCGGCCCTGGTCGCGCGCGGCCCGATGACGATGCCCTTGCCGCCCGAGCCGTCGACGGGCTTGAGCACCAGCTCGTCGAGGCGGTCCATCACCTCCGCGCGGTGGGCCGGCTCGCCCATCCGCCACGTGTCGACGTTGCGGAGCACCGGCTCCTCGCCGACGTAGTAGCGGATCAGGTCGGGCATGTAGGTGTAGACGAGCTTGTCGTCGGCCACGCCGTTGCCGACCGCGTTGGCGATGGTCACGTTGCCGCCGCGGGCGGCGTTGATGAGGCCGGGGCAGCCGAGCAGCGAGTCGCCCTTGAACTGCACCGGGTCGAGGAACTCGTCGTCGACGCGGCGGTAGATGACGTGCACCTGCTCGAGGCCGTGGGTGGTGCGCATCATGACGCGGCCGCGGCGGCACACCAGGTCGCGCCCCTCGACGAGCTCGACGCCCATCGTGCGGGCGAGCAGGGCGTGCTCGAAGTAGGCGCCGTTGTAGACGCCCGGGGTGAGCACGACGACGGTCGGGTCGGTGACGCCGGCCGGGGCCGCGGCGCGCAGCGCGGAGAGCAGGCGCTGGGGGTAGCTGGCGACCGGCCGGATGCGGTGCTGCGCGAACGTCTCGGGCAGGGCCGACGAGATCGCCCGCCGGTTCGTCATCACGTAGGAGACCCCGGACGGCACGCGAACGTTGTCCTCGAGCACCCGGAACTCACCCGCGTTGTCGCGGATCAGGTCGATGCCCGACACCTGGATGCGCACGCCGTTCGGCGGCTCGATCCCCGCGGCGGCGCGGTGGTAGTGCGAGGAGGTGTTGACGACCGAGCGCGGGATGACGCCGTCGTCGAAGACGCGGCCCTCGTCGTACACGTCGGCCAGGAACATCTCCAGCACCTTGACGCGCTGCTGCACGCCCTTCTCGATGCGGGTCCACGCGTCCATCTCGATCACGCGCGGCAGGATGTCGAGGGGGAACGCGCGCTCCTCGCCGCCGATGTCGAACGTGACGCCCTGGTCCAGGTAGGCCGCCTGGAGGGCGTCGACCCGACTTCGCAGCTCGGGCTCGCTCATGTCGTCCAAGCTGGACGACAGCTGCTGGTACGACGTGCGCAACCCCTCGGGGTCGAACATCTCGTCGTACGCCGGCCCGTGTGCCCCGGTGTAGCCCTCGAACATGGCGGTCATGGGCCGGACCCTACCCAGACCCTGTGACACGGGTGTTGCACGCCGCGCTCACGGACGGAACGCACGTTCGGACGACCGGGGACCACCGGTCAGGGGAGCGTGAGGATCTCCGCACCCGTGGGCGTCACGAGGAGGGTGTGCTCGAACTGCGCCGTCCGGCGGCGGTCCTTCGTCACGGCCGTCCACCCGTCGTCCCACATGTCGTAGTCGGGCGTGCCGAGGGTCAGCATCGGCTCGATCGTGAAGGTCATGCCGACCCGGATCAGGTCGTCGTACACGTCGTTGTCGTAGTGGGCCACGACGAGCCCCGAGTGGAAGTGGGTGCCGATGCCGTGCCCGGTGAAGTCGCGCACCACGCCGTAGCCGAACCGCGCGGCGTAGGCCTCGATGACACGGCCGATCACGTTGAGCCGGCGGCCCGGCTTCACGGCCCTGATGCCGCGGCTCATCGCCTCGTGGGTGCGCTCGACCAGCAGGCGCGACTCCTCGTCGACGTCGCCCGCGAGGAACGTGGCGTTGGTGTCGCCGTGCACCCCGTCGAGGTAGCCGGTGATGTCGATGTTCACTATGTCGCCGTCGGCGACCACGGTGGAGTCGGGGATGCCGTGGCAGATGACCTCGTTGAGGCTCGAGCAGAGCGACTTCGGGTAGCCGCGGTAGCCGAGCGTCGACGGGTAGGCGCCGTGGTCGCAGAGGAACTCGTGGCCGATGCGGTCGAGCTCGTCGGTGGTCACGCCCGGTACGACGTGGCGCCCGACCTCGGCGAGGGCCTGGGCGGCGACGCGGCCGGCGACCCGCATCCTCTCGATGGTCTCCGCGTCCTTGACCTCCTCGCCCGTGAACCGGGCGGGGGTCTCCTTCCCGACGTACTCCGGGCGGACGATGTGGCGCGGCACCGGGCGGGTGGGGGAGACGGTCCCGGGGACGAGCGTTCCGGCAGCAGACATGTGGTCGAGTCTAGGTTCGGGGCGTAGGTTCTCGGCCATGGCCACCCTCTCCGACACCACCCCGGACGACTACTGGTTCTGCCTCAAGCACCACACGGTCGAGCCGCGCAAGGGCTGCAAGAACTCCGACCGGCTCGGCCCCTTCGCCACGCGCGAGGAGGCCGCCGGCGCGCTCGAGAAGGTCGAGGCCCGCAACGAGGCCTGGGACGCCGAGAACGAGAAGGACGCGGGCTGGAGCGACGAGCAGCTCGAGGACTGAGCCGCCCGCCGCCCCGCCCGGCTCAGAACGTGTGCTCGGGCCCGGGGAAGGCGCCGCCGCGGACGTCGGCGACGTAGGCCTGCGCCCCCTTGAGGAGCACGGAGCGGACGTCGACGTACTGCTTGACGAAGCGCGGCATGCGGCCGGTGCGCAGGCCGAAGGCGTCCTGCCAGACGAGCACCTGCGCGTCGCAGTCCGGGCCGGCCCCGATGCCGACGGTGGGGATGTCGAGCTCCTTCGTCACCTGGGCGGCGACGTCGCCGGGCACCATCTCCATGACGACGGCGAACGCGCCCGCCTCCTGCACGGCGTGCGCGTCGGCGAGCACCCGGTCGGCGGTCTCGCCGCGGCCCTGCACGCGGTAGCCGCCCAGCGTGTGCTCCGACTGCGGCGTGAAGCCGATGTGGGCGCAGACCGGGATGCCGCCCTGGGTGAGCTTGGCGATCTGGGGGGCCATCTCCGCGCCGCCCTCGAGCTTGACCGCGTGGGCGCCCGCCTCCTTCATGAACCGCACCGCGGTCAGGTAGGCCTGCTCCGGGCTGGCCTGGTAGGAGCCGAACGGCAGGTCGGCGAGCACGAGCGCCCGCCGTACCGACCGCGCCACCGCCCGCGTGAGCGGGATCAGCTCGTCGACGGTCACGGGCAGCGAGGTCTCGTTGCCGAAGACGTTGTTGGACGCGCTGTCACCGACGAGGAGCACCTCCACCCCGGCCTCGTCGAACACCTGGGCGGTGTACATGTCGTACGCCGTCAGCATCGACCACCGCTCGCCGCGCGACTTCATCTCGCGGAGGTGGTGGGTGCGGACGCGCTTCACGGGCGGGGTGCCGGTCGCGCTCGGGGTGGCTCCGGGTGCCGCGGCTGACGCCTGCGGCCCTGCGCCGTACGGGCTGGGCTGCTCACTCATCGTCGAGTTCCTTGCTGTGCTCTCGCGGCTCCCCACTGGAGTCCACGGACCGCCGGCCAGGCTACGCCCGCAGCCCGGCCGGCGGGTGTGGTCCGGATCACCCGGCGGGGCTCAGCGGGACGGGTCGACCAGCACCTTCGCGTGGGTGGTCTCGCCGGAGTCGAGCTCGTCGAGCATCGTCTGCAGGTCGCCCAGACCGATCGTCCCGGTGTGCAGGCCCGCGACCTGCACCGAGCCGTCGGCGATCGCGCGCTGGGCGCCGAGGAAGTCCTCGTGGTTGTAGGCGAGCGAACCGACGACGGTCAGCTCGCGCACCTGCCAGTCGCCGTAGCTCACGGTGGAGTCGGTCATCGGGAAGCCGAGCAGCGAGAGGGTGCCGCCGCGGCGCACCAGCTCGGCGGACGGCTGGAGCAGCGCGGCCACGCCGGTGCACTCGTAGAGCACGTCGGCGCCCAGGCCGTCGGTCGCGGCGAGCACGGCCTCGCGGGCGGCGTCGCCGGGCGCCAGGACCTCGGTGAAGCCCAGTGCCTCGGCGGCACGGCGGCGGGACTCGTTCGGCTCGATCACGACGAGGCGGCCCGCGCCGGCGTGCCGGGCGTGCTGCGCGGCGAGGAGGCCGATCGGGCCGGCACCCTGCACCACCACGACCGCGCCCAGCCGCTGCCGGGTGCGCTTCACCGCGTGGAACGTCACGGCGGTCGGCTCGACGAGCGCGGCCTCGACGTCGCTGAGGGCGTCGAGCACGGGCATGACGCGGCGGGCCGGCACGACCATCGACGCGGCGAAGCCGCCGTGGGCGGGCGAGCCGGGCGCGACCCCGTTGGCCTCGGCGAACGCGAGGTCGCAGTGGTCGGCGTGCCCGGCCCGGCACATCGCGCACGCGCCGCAGGCGGGGCCGACGCAGGCCAGCACCCGCTGGCCGAGGTGGAGCCCGGTGACGTCGTCGGCCACGCGGCTGACGGTGCCGGTCCACTCGTGCCCGAAGACGGCGGGCGGCACCTGGCCCCCGGACGTGTAGTTGTGGGTGTCCGTGGCGCAGATGCCGCAGTAGGTGATGGCCACCTCGACGGTGCCGGGCGCCAGGTCGGCCGGCGGCTCCTCCTGGCTGAGGGTCATGCTGGACAGGCCGTCGACGTGCGCGTAGGTGATGGTCACAGCTTCAACCGTAGGTCGCCCGCGCGGTCGCTCCACGTCGGTGGGGGTGACGCGTGCGCCACACCGGGGCTCCGGCGGAGTACGACGCGGGCGCGGCCGCCGTGGCACGATCGGGGCCATGGAGCGATCCCCGGGCGGCCTGCTGCCGACGTACGCCCGCGCCGTCGCCCGGGTGCACTCCGCGCCCGTCTGGCTGCTCGTCGTCTTCGTCGTCGCGGTGGCCGTGATCCCGGTGTCGACCCCCGTCCAGCTCGGCCTCTTCGCCTTCGTCGTGCTCTTCTTCTGGCTGCCGCTCGCCGTCGTCATGCGTCGCGAGTACCGGCGGGGGTACGCCGAGGAGGACGCCCGGCAGCGTCGCCGCGGCCGCTGACGCCACGCCCGAGGCGGGCGACTGGCAGACTGGCGCCGTGCCTGCGACGACCGACGAGTCCCTCTTCTGGTCCGCCTACGCCCAGGGGTTCGCGCGCGTCGCGGCCGTGACGATGCCGGTGCGCGTCGCCGACCCGGCGGTGAACGCCGCGACCGTCGTCGAGCAGGCCCGGGCGTGCCACGACGAGGGTGTCGCCGTCGCCGTCTTCCCCGAGCTGTGCCTGACCGGCTACGCCATCGACGACCTCGTGCTGCAGGACGTGCTGCTCGACGCCGTCGAGGACGCCCTGGCCACCGTGGTCGAGGCGAGCGCGGACCTCCTGCCCGTGCTGGTCGTCGGCGCCCCGCTGCGGCACCTCAACCGCATCTACAACTGCGCGGTCGTCGTCCACCACGGCACGATCCTCGGGGTGGCGCCGAAGACCTACCTGCCGACCTACCGCGAGTTCTACGACGCGCGCTACTACGGCTCCGGCGAGGGCGCCGGAGGCTACATCGACCTCCTGGGGGAGTCGCACCGCTTCGGCAACGACCTCGTCTTCGAGGCCCTCGACGTCCCGGGGCTCCGCCTGCACGCCGAGGTCTGCGAGGACATGTGGGTGCCGGTCCCGCCGAGCGCCCGTGCCGCGCTGGCGGGCGCGACGGTGCTGGCCAACCTGTCGGGCTCGCCCATCACCGTGGGCCGTGCGGCCGACCGCCAGCTGCTCGCCCGGAGCGCCAGCGCGCGCTGCCTGGCGGCGTACGTCTACGCGGCGGCGGGCCAGGGCGAGTCGACCACCGACCTCTCGTGGGACGGCCAGACCCTCGTCTACGAGTGCGGCGAGCTGCTCGCCGAGGGCGAGCGCTTCCCCGCCGGCGCGGTCCGCACGATCGCCGACGTCGACCTCGTGCGCCTGGAGCAGGAGCGCTGGCGCCAGGGCACCTTCGACGACAACCGCCGCCACGACGAGGCGCGGACCGACGGCGACGGCCACCGCACGGTCGGCTTCGAGCTCGCGCCCCCGACGTACGACGTCGGCCTGCGCCGCCACCTCGACCGCTTCCCGTTCGTGCCCGACGACCCGGCGCTGCTCGCGCAGGACTGCTACGAGGCCTACAACATCCAGGTCGCGGGCCTCGAGCAGCGCCTGGTCTCCATGAGCACGCCGACGTGGCAGCCGAAGGTCGTCATCGGGGTGAGCGGCGGGCTCGACTCCACCCATGCGCTCATCGTCGCCGCCCGCGCGATGGACCGCCTGGGTCGCCCGCGCAGCGACATCCACGCCTTCACGATGCCCGGCTTCGCGACCGGCGACGTGACGAAGGGCTACGCCACCCGGCTCTCGCAGGCGCTGGGCACGACGTTCGAGGTGCTCGACATCCGTCCGGCCGCCACGCAGATGCTCGCCGACCTGGGCCACCCGTACGGCGAGGGGCAGAACGTCTACGACGTCACCTTCGAGAACGTCCAGGCCGGGCTGCGCACCGACTACCTCTTCCGGCTCGCCAACCACCGCGGCGGGCTCGTGCTCGGCACGGGCGACCTCTCCGAGCTGGCGCTGGGCTGGTGCACGTACGGCGTGGGCGACCAGATGTCGCACTACAACGTCAACGCCGGGGTGCCGAAGACGCTCATCCAGCACCTCATCCGCTGGGTGGCCGACGCCGGCGAGGTCGACCCCGACCCGGCCAGCGAGGCCAACCAGGTGCTGCGCGAGATCGTCGAGCTGGAGATCACCCCCGAGCTGATCCCGACCGTCGAGGGCGAGAAGCCGCAGGCCACCGAGGACTCGGTCGGGCCCTACGCGCTCGCCGACTACGCGCTCTACCACCTCCTGCGCCGCGGCCACCGGCCCAGCCGGATCGCCTTCCTCGCCTGGCACGCGTGGCACGACGCCGAGGCGGGCGCGTGGCCGCCGGGCTTCCCCACCGAGCGGCGCGCGTCGTACGACCTCGCGACCGTGCGGACGTGGCTCGAGGTCTTCGTGCGACGGTTCTTCGCGAACCAGTTCAAGCGCTCCGCGCTGCCCAACGGACCGAAGGTCTCGGCGGGCGGCACGATGAGCCCGCGGGGCGACTGGCGGATGCCGTCCGACGCCTCCCCGGCGGCGTGGCTGGCCGACCTGGAGACCGTGCCGCACAGCGAGTGAGCCGCGCCCGCGAGGGTGCGCCCGCCCACGGCTAGGGTGACGCCATGGGCAAGCAGGAAGACTTCGTTCTCCGCGCACTCGAAGAGCGCGACGTCCGGTTCGTCCGGCTCTGGTTCACCGACGTGCTGGGCTCTTTGAAGTCCGTCGCGGTGGCCCCGGCCGAGCTCGAGGGCGCCTTCTCGGAGGGCATCGGCTTCGACGGCTCCGCCATCGAGGGCTTCGCGCGCGTCTACGAGTCCGACATGCTCCTGCTGCCCGACGCGGCCACCTTCCAGATCCTGCCGTGGCGTGCCGAGGGCCCGTCGACGGCCCGCATGTTCTGCGACATCGTGATGCCCGACGGCAGCCCGTCGTACGCCGACCCGCGGTTCGTGCTCAAGCGCAACCTCGCCAACGCGGCCGAGAAGGGCTTCACCTTCTACACGCACCCCGAGATCGAGTTCTACCTGCTCAAGACCATGCCGGAGGCCGGGGGAGAGCCCGAGCCGGTCGACCGCACGGGCTTCTTCGACCACACCCCGCAGTCGATGGGCGCCGACTTCCGTCGCGAGGCGATCACGATGCTCGAGGCGATGGGCATCTCGGTCGAGTTCAGCCACCACGAGGGCGGCCCGGGCCAGCAGGAGATCGACCTGCGCTACGCCGACGCGCTCAGCACGGCCGACAACATCATGACGTTCCGCACGGTCATCCGTGAGGTGGCGCTCAACCAGGGCATGTGGGCCACCTTCATGCCGAAGCCGTTCACCACCCACCCCGGCTCGGGCATGCACACCCACGTCTCGCTCTTCGAGGGCGACAACAACGCCTTCTTCGAGGCGGGCGCGGAGTACCAGCTCTCGCGCACCGGCCGCCAGTTCATCGCGGGCATCATGCGCCACGCCGGCGAGATCTCGGTCGTCACGAACCAGTGGGTCAACTCCTACAAGCGGCTGCTGTGGGGCGGCGAGGCGCCGTCGTACGTCTGCTGGGGCCACAACAACCGCTCCGCGATGATCCGCGTGCCGATGTACAAGCCGAACAAGGGCCAGTCGACCCGCGTCGAGCTGCGCACCATCGACCCGGCGTGCAACCCCTACCTCGCGTACGCCGTCGTGCTCGCGGCGGGCATGAAGGGCATCGAGAACGAGTACGAGCTGCCGCCCGAGGCGGAGGACGACGTCTGGTCGCTCACCGAGCGCGAGCGCAAGAGCCTCGGCATCGACCCGCTGCCCAAGACGCTGTCGGAGGCGATCGTGATCGCCGAGCAGTCCGAGCTGCTGGCCGAGGCGCTGGGCGAGCACGTCTACGACTTCTTCCTGCGCAACAAGCGTGCCGAGTGGGAGGAGTACCGCACCCAGGTCTCCGCCTTCGAGCGCGACCGGATGCTGCCGGTCATCTGAGCCGTGGACGCCACCACACCGCCCCCCGCCCCGCACGCCCCCGACCCCGTCGCCGACCCCGTCGCCGCCTCCGGGGCCCGGGTGCTCGTGGTGCAGCACCAGCTCGACTGCCCGCCCGCGCTCTTCGCCGACTGGCTGGCCGCGGCCGGCTGCACCCTCGACGTCTGGAGCGCCGGCAGCGGCGAGCCCGTGCCGACCGACCTCGGCGACCACGACGGCCTCCTCGTGCTGGGCGGCTCACCGGGGGCGAACGACGACGAGGTGGCCCCGTGGCTGCCCGGGGTCCGCGCCCTCGTGCGTACGGCGGCCGCCGCCGGCGTGCCGACGCTCGGCATCTGCCTGGGCCACCAGCTGGCCGCGGTCGCGCTCGGCGGCGAGATCCACCGCAACCCGAACGGCCAGCAGCTCGGGCTGACGCCGATCGGCTGGACCGACGAGGCCGCCGCCGACCCCCTGGTGGGTCCGCTCGTGGCCGCCGGCGGTCCCGTCCCGGGCGCCCCGGCCCGTGGCGTGCACTGGAACAACGACGTCGTCACCACGCTGCCCGCCGGGGCGACCCGGCTCGCGACCGCCCCCGGCGGCGAGGTGCAGGCCGCGCGGCACGCCCCGAGCGTCTGGGGTGTGCAGCTGCACCCCGAGGCCGACCGCGCCATCGTCGAGCCCTGGGCCGCCGCCGACGCCGACGAGCACGCCGCGCGCGGCACCGACCAGGCGGCCGTGCTCGACGCCGTCGAGGCCGCCCGGCCCGAGCTCGTCGCGACGTGGGAGCCGCTCGCCGCGTCGTACGCCCGGCTCGTGCGCGAGCGCGTGCTCGCCCGGGTGGGCGGATGACCGTGCGCCCGCCGACCCGCGGCGACCTCGTGCGCCTCGGGTTCGGCGACGTCGACGAGGCCCAGTCGGGCCTGGTCTGCCTGGGGGAGCACGCGGCGCCGCTGCTGGCGATCCTCGGCCGCACGGCCGACCCGGACGCGGCCCTGAGCGCGCTCTGCCGCCTGGGCGACCGCGTGGTCGAGACCGGCGGCAGCCGCGACGACCTGCTCGGCGAGCTGGTCGACGACGAGGGCACGGCCATGCGCCTGCTCAGCGTGCTCGGCGCGAGCTCGGCCCTGGCCGACCACCTCTGCCGCCACCCCGAGCACTGGCCCGAGCTGCGCGACGCCGACCTCGGCTCCACCCGGCCGGCGGCCTGGGCGATGCGGGAGGGTCTGCTCCTTGCCGTCGGCGCCGACCCGGCCTCGGCGAGCCCGGTGGCCGACGTGGCCACCCCGGCGACCGACCGGGCGGCGGTCGACGCGCTGCGCGTGGAGTACCGCCGCTGGCTCGTGCGCCTGGCGGCCCGCGACCTGGCCCACCACCTGGGCGTCGACGACGTCGCCGCCGAGATCTCCGACCTCGCGGCCGCCACGCTCGAGGCCGCGCTGGCGGTGGCCCGCGGCCGGGTCGGGGCCGAGCAGGCCGCGAAGGCGCGGCTCGCGGTGATCGCCCTCGGCAAGTGCGGGGGCCACGAGCTCAACTACATCTCCGACGTCGACGTGGTGTTCGTGCACGAGCCCGCCGAGGGCGTCGACGCCGACGTCGCGCTGCGTGTCGCGAGCCGGCTGGCCTCCCAGCTGATGCAGGTCTGCTCCGACCACACGGGTGAGGGCACGATCTGGCCGGTCGACGCCAACCTGCGGCCGGAGGGCGGGCGCGGTCCGCTCACCCGCACGCTCGCCAGCCACGAGGGCTACTACGACCGCTGGGCGAAGACCTGGGAGTTCCAGGCGCTGCTCAAGGCGCGACCGGTCGCGGGCGACCGTGCCCTCGGGGAGGCCTACCTCGAGATGGCCCAGGGCTTCGTCTGGCGGGCCGCCGAGCGCGACGGCTTCGTCGCCGACGTCCAGGCGATGCGCCGCCGGGTGCTGGAGCACATCCCCAGCCAGGAGGCGGAGCGGCAGCTCAAGCTGGGCTCGGGCGGTCTGCGCGACGTCGAGTTCGCCGTCCAGCTCCTGCAGCTGGTGCACGGCCGCTCCGACGAGCGCATCCGCACCCCCACGACCCTGAGCGCGCTGGCCGAGCTGACCGAGGGCGGGTACGTCGGGGTCGAGGACGGCATCGCGCTCCACGAGGCCTACACCTTCCTGCGCACGCTCGAGCACCGCATGCAGCTGTGGCAGATGCGGCGCATCCACGTGGTGCCCGACGACGAGGCGGCGCTGCGCCGGCTGGGCCGCTCGCTCGGCCACCTGCGCGACTCGGTCGTCGAGCTGGACAAGGAGTGGCGCCACCACCGCCGCGAGGTCCGGCGGCTGCACGAGAAGCTCTTCTACCGACCGCTGCTCGCCGCGGTCGCCCGCATCCCCGGCGACCAGCAGCGGCTGTCGACCGAGTCGGCGCAGAAGCGTCTCTCGGCGCTGGGCTACCAGGACCCGGCCGCCGCGCTGCGCCACCTGGAGGCCCTCACCTCGGGGCTCTCGCGCAGCGCCCTCATCCAGCGCACCCTGCTGCCGGCGCTGCTCGGGTGGTTCGCCGACGCACCCGATCCCGACGCCGGGCTGTTCGGCTTCCGGCGCATCTCGGAGTCCCTCGGCTCCTCGCCGTGGTACCTCCGCCTGCTGCGCGACGAGGGCGAGGTCGCCCAGCGGCTCGCGCAGGTGCTGGCCACCTCGCGCTACGCCACCGACCTGCTGCAGCGCGAGCCGGAGGGCGTCCGCATCCTCGGCGCCGACCTCGCGCCGCTCAGCTCCGAGGTCCTCACCACCGAGATGGTCGCCAACGCCCGTCGCCACGACGACCTCGTCACCGCGGTGCGGGCGATCCGCGCGGTACGGCGTCGCGAGCTCTTCCGGATCTCGGCCGGCGAGCTGCTCGGCCTCACCGACGTCGAGGCGGTGGGCGCCGGGCTCTCGCGCCTCACCGACGCGACGCTCGAGGCGACGCTGCAGACCGTGGTGCGCACCGTCGCCCGGCAGCGCGGTCTCGACGCGGCGCCGACGCGCATCGCGATCGTGGCCATGGGCCGGTACGGCGGGTTCGAGCTCTCCTACTCCTCCGACGCCGACGTGATGTTCGTGCACGAGCCCGTGCCCGGCCCCGACGGCACCGTCGACACCCACGCGGCGGCCTCGTTCGCGCAGGCGGTCGTCGGCGAGCTGCGCAAGGCCCTCGCGGGTCCGGGCACCGACCCGCCGCTGGAGATCGACGCCGATCTGCGGCCCGAGGGCAAGCAGGGCGCGATGGTGCGCACCGTCGACTCCTACACCGCCTACTACCGGCGCTGGTCCCACGTCTGGGAGTTCCAGGCCCTGCTCCGGGCCGACGCGGTCGTGGGCGACCCCGACCTGCGCGCGCGCTTCACCGCTCTCATCGACCCGCTGCGGTTCCCGGCCGCCGGGCTGAGCGAGGACGACGTGGCGGAAGTCCGTCGCATCAAGGCGCGCGTCGACACCGAGCGCCTGCCGCGCGGCGCCGACCCGCACACCCACCTCAAGCTCGGTCGCGGCGGTCTCGCCGACATCGAGTGGACCGTGCAGCTGCTGCAGATGCAGCACGCCGGCAGCATCGTCGCCCTCCGCACGCCCCGCACCCTCGAGGCGCTCGCGGCCGCGGAGGCCGCCGACCTCGTGACCTCCGACGACGCCGCGACCCTCTCCGACGCCTGGCGGCTGGTCAGCCGGGTCCGTAACGCCGTGACGCTCGTGCGCGGCAAGGCCTCCGACCAGCTGCCGCGCGACCCCCGGGAGCGTGCGGCGGTGGCCGACGTGCTCGGCTACCCGGCCGGCGGCAGCAACGAGATGGTCAACGACTACCTGCGCACGACCCGGCACGCGCGCGCGGTGGTCGAGCGCGTGTTCTGGGGCTGAGCGTGGGGGAGCCGGCAGCCGAGCCGGTGGGGGAGCCGGTCGAGTCCGTCCACGACCGGGTGTGGCGCCACCACCAGCGGGGGGCGCTCGCCGCCATCGACCAGGACCACGCGACCAAGACGGCGAGGGGCCACCACTCCCGCTCCTGGGTCGTGCTCCCGCCCGGCGCCGGCAAGACGTACGTCGGCGTCGACGTCGCCCGCCGGGCGCTCGCCGCCGGCGAGGTCGAGCAGGTGGTCGTGCTGACGCCCAACACCGCCATCCAGGGCCAGTGGGTGCGGTCCTTCGCCGACTTCGGCCTCACGGCCGGCACCTCGCGGCGCCTGGACCACGACGTCGTCGTGCTCACCTACCAGTCCGTCGCCGTCTTCGGGACGGGCGCCGCGGACGCCGTCGCGACCGACGGCGGGGCCGACGCCCGCGCCGAGCAGGAGGACCCCGACAACCCGGACGTCGACCCGGACATCGACCCGGACGAGGCGGGCGACCCCGACGACGCCGAGGACCCCGGGCACCCCGACCTGCTCGCCCGGCTGCACCCCAACGGCAGCGACCTCGTGGCGCGCCTGGCCGAGGCCGGGCCGCTGCTGCTCGTGCTCGACGAGTGCCACCACCTGCTGGAGCTCTGGGGCGAGCTGCTGCTGGCGATGCTGGAGCACGTCGGCCAGGCGCGGGTCCTGGGGCTGACGGCCACGCCCCAGGACACCCTGAACCGGCGCCAGGCCGAGGTCGTGCGCGACCTCTTCGGGCGCATCACCTACGCGACGACGGTGCCGGCCGTCGTGCGGGAGGGCGACCTCGCCCCCTTCGCGGAGCTCGCCTGGTTCACCACGCCGACCCCGGCCGAGCAGGCGTGGCTCGACGAGGGCGCCACCCGCTTCACCGAGCTCAGCACCCTGCTGCTCGACCCCACGGTCGGCAGCACCCCGTTCCTCACCTGGCTCGAGCGCCGGTTCGTCGAGCCCGCCGGCGCAGCCGCCTCGCTGGTCACGTGGAACGGCCTGGCCCTCTCCGAGCCCGAGCTCACCGACGCGGTCCTGCGGCTCTCGTACGGCGAGATGCTGGCCCTGCCGGAGGGGGCGGTGCTGCGCGAGGAGCACCGGCGCCCGCCGAGCGCCGACGACTGGATGCTGCTGGTCGACGACTGGCTGCGCCGCAGCATCGTGCCGAGCGACGACCCGGTCGACGCCGGTGTGCTCGACGCGGTCCGGGCGGCGCTGCCGTCCGTGGGGCGGGTGTGGACGCGTAACGGCATCCGCCGCGGCCGCAGCACGGTCGACCGGGTGCTCGCCCGCTCCGAGGCCAAGGCCGACGCCTGCGTCGAGATCGTGGGCCACGAGGCGTCGACGCTGCTCGAGCGGCTGCGGATGCTCGTGCTCTGCGACCACGAGAGCGCGGCGGCGACCGTGCCGTTCACGCTCGCCGGCGTGGTCGACGCGAAGGCGGGCTCGGCCTGGGCGATCCTCGACCGGCTGCTCGCCGACCCCGTCAGCCACGCGCTGCGTCCCGTGCTCGTCACCGGTCGCACGGTGGCCGGCGACCCGACGACGATGGCCGACCTCGCGTCGTACGTGACGAGCCGCGACCCCGAGCTCGGCGCCACCCTCGAGGTGCGTCCCGTGCCGGCGGACGACCCGGCCTCGGGGTCGGTGCCGGCGGCGCGCCTCGTCGGTACGACGGGGGCCTGGCGCAGCCGTCGCTGGGTGCCGCACGTGACGGCGTTCTTCGAGGAGGGCCGCTGCCGGGTGCTGGTCGGCACCCGGGGACTCCTCGGCGAGGGCTGGGACGCCCGCCGCGTCACCGGGATCGTCGACCTGACGTCGTCGACGACGAGCACCTCGGTGGTCCAGACGCGCGGCCGCTCGCTGCGCCTCGACCCCCGGTGGCCCGAGAAGGTCGCCGTCAACTGGACCGTCACCTGCGTCGCGCCCGGCCACCCCCGCGGCGACGCGGACTGGCAGCGGCTGGTGCGCAAGCACGACGGGTTCTACGGCGTGGACGAGACCGGGGACGTCGTCGACGGCGTCGCCCACCTCGACCCGCAGCTGTCGCCGTACGCACCACCAGCGGCCGACGAGCTCGACGGACTCAACGCGCGCGCGGTGCTGCGCTCCCAGGACCGCGACGAGATCCGGGCGCGCTGGCGGGTGGGGGAGCCGTACGACGACCTCGCCGGCACCGCCTTGCGGCTGCGCTCGCGCGCGACGGGCGGCCTCGGGGCGGGCCTGGGCGACCAGGTGGGCCGGCGCGAGGTGGCCGTGACGCCGCAGGGGCTGCGGCTGCCGGACCGGACCGCCGTCGCTGCGCCGCGCCGGGAGGGCCCGGTGACCGTCGCGGCCGCGGTCGGGACCGTGGCCGTGCTCGTGCTGGCGTGGTGGGCGATCGACCTCGTCGGCGTGGCGGGGGCGGTGGTCCTGGCGGCGGTCGGGCTCGGCGTCGTCGGCACCCTGCTCGGCGTGCGGAGGGTCGCCGCAGCCCGTGCCCGGGACGAGCGGGCGCGGGACCTGCTCGCCGAGGCGCGCCGGCCGGTCTCGGTCCACCAGGTCGCGGCCGCGGTGGCGGACGGCCTGCGCGCGTCGGGACTCGTGGCCCACGGCGCGGCGTCGCTGACGGTCGACGTCGACCCGACGGGCACCTACCGCTGCCAGCTGCTGCACGTCGACGAGGACGAGTCGCAGCTGTTCGCCGACGCCCTGGAGGAGGCGGTGGGGCCGCTGCGCCACCCGCGGTACGTCGTCCAGCGGCACGTGCTCGCCCCCGAGCCGCCCGAGGGCGACCCGGCCGAGATGCTGCGGCGGGCCGCCCGTGGCGACGTCCGGCCCGACGGCGCCGTCTGGCACGCCGTCCCGACCGTGCTCGGGGTCAACACCCACCGGGCCCACGCGTACGGCGACGCCTGGGCCCACTGGGTCGGCGGCGCCCGCACCCCGCTCTACACCGGTTCGGCCGAGGGCGCCGGCATCCTCACCGCCCAGCACGGCAGCGACCCGTTCTCGGTCACCGCCGTCATGCGGCGGCACTGGGCATGAGGAGGCGGCGAGATCCGGGTGATCCGGTGTCACCTGGTGGCACCGGATCACCCGGATCACCCGGATCCTCGCGACGACGCGACGCGACGCGACGCGACCCGGCCCGGTGCGACCGCCGCCGGCCAGAGGTGCGCTCCGGTGCCACCAGGTGACACCGGAGCGCACCCGAAGCAGAAATGAACGCGTTCAATTCTGGCGTAGGATGACGCCATGGACCGCGACGACGCGCAGAAGCCGGCGACGACCGGGAGTGGTGAGCGACCGGACACCGACGACGTTCCCGCCGAGGCCGACCGCTGGCCGACCGGCGAGCTGATCCTCGTCGCCGGGTTCGGTGCCGCCGCGTTCCTCTGGGCGTTCTCGGAGCGCGCCGCGTTCGCCGGACCGCTCCTGCCCGCGCTGGCGGTCGACGCCTACGAGGTGCCCGACCGGGTCGCGGACCGCGTCCGGTTGACCCGCCTGACCTGCGTGTTCCCGCATTGCACCAGGCCGGCCCGGGCCTGCGACCTCGACCACGTCGACGAGTACGTCGGACTGGACGAGGGCGGCCCA
The DNA here is from genome assembly GCF_000426525.1 of Nocardioides alkalitolerans DSM 16699. GTDB lineage: Bacteria > Actinomycetota > Actinomycetes > Propionibacteriales > Nocardioidaceae > Nocardioides > Nocardioides alkalitolerans. The sequence continues at coordinate 37,047 of NZ_AUFN01000013.1, read as the reverse complement.
CCAGGCCAGACCTCCACCACGAACCTTGCGCCGCTCTGCCGACGCCACCACCGGGTCAAGACCCACCCCTCGCTCAGCGGCGTCGGCCGGGAGCGACGGTGGCGCTACCGGTGCCTCCCCGGTGGCACGTTCGTCTGGACGAGCCCCCACGACCAGCAGTACCTGGTCGACCCCCACGGCACCATCCCGCTGCCTGCCTGACCGCGCTCCCCACGACACCTCCGTCGCTGGGGTGCGCCGTCATGCCCGCACGCCGCACGCCGCACGCCGCACGCCGCACGCGTGTGTGACGCCTGTCCCGGTGATGGCCCGCGCGGCGACGCTGCCGCCCACGGACCGGCGCCCACGGACCGGCGCCGCGGATGGGCCACGTCCACCACCCGGTCGGGCGGCCCGGGGGGCCCGTTCGGACTACTGCGGGTGGCCCATGCTCGCCACCCCGACGGCCGATCAGCCATTTCTCGACGGTAAAGGGATCGAGCTGCTCGAGAGCGCTGCGGGCGCCTCTCCGGATGCCGAGGATGAGGACGTCACATCACTCCTGGAAAGGCACCCCCATGCGCACCCCGTCCAGCAAGTCGGCGAAGATCGCCACCGTTGCCGCCACCCCCGTCGCCGTCCTCGTCGCCGGCGCGCTGGTCTGGCAGTCGTCGTACGCCGCGTTCAGCGGCACCACCCGCAACTCCGGCAACGACTGGGCCACCGGAGCGGTCAGCCTGACCGACGACGACGCCGGTAGCGCGCGCTTCCAGGTGGGCACCATGACGCCGGGCGACACCGAGACCAAGTGCATCCGGGTCACGGCCAACACGACCGTGGCCGGCACCGTCAAGGGCTACGCGATCAACCCCGTCACGTCGCCCCAGGGCCTCGAGAACTACGTCAAGGTCAAGGTGACGTCGGGCGACGGTGGCGGCTTCGGCACCTGCAGCGGCTACGTCGAGGAGAACACCGTCATCCCTGCGGGCACCAGCCTCAAGGCCCTCGCTCTCTTCGACGAGTACGCCGACGGCGTGGGTGGCTGGGACGTCCCGGCGGGCACCACCTCGCGCACCTACGCGATCACCTGGACCTTCGACACCACCGGTCTCAACCAGGCCCAGGTCGACCAGCTGCAGGGCGCGCACACGGGCATCGACTTCCAGTGGGAGCTGCAGAGCGAGTGACGCGTCGCGGCACCGGCCGCACCGATCGTTGACGTCCCGACCCAGAAGTGCCGGTGACCGGAGAGGAGGTTCCGCTCGTGGCCGATGCCATGGCCCCCACGCCCGCCCTGCCGGGCGTGCCCCTCGGCATCCCCGCGACGACGGAACCGCCTGCCGGCCACCGGGCGACCCGACCCGTCGCGCCCGCCGCGCCCGCCTCCTGGCGGGCGTGGGCGGGGCTGGCGGCGGTGGTCGCTGCCCGCGCCTACCGGGCAGCTCTCGTCACCCTCGTCGTGGTCGCCACGGTGCCGGTGCTGTGGAGCTGGTCGAGCCACGTCATCCGCACCGGTTCGATGGAGCCCACCATCAGCACCGGCGACATCGTGGTCGCCCAGCCCTTCTCGGCCGACGAGGACGTGCCCGTCGGCCGGATCCTCGTCTTCCGCAACCCGGCCCACCCGGAGTCGGAGCAGCTGCTCGTGCACCGCATCGTCAGCGACCGCGGCGACGGCACCTGGACCAGCCGCGGCGACGCCAACGGCCAGAACGACGCCACGCCGGTCTCGCGCGACGACCTGCAGAGCCGAGCGCTGCTGCTCGTGCCGTTCGTGGGCAAGCCCTACCTCTGGGTCACCGGGGGCGCGCCGGCCCAGCTGGTGCTGCTCGGCGGCTGGCTCCTGCTGACCATCGCTGCCTTCGTCGTGGCCGGTCGGCGCGGCACCGCCGAAAAGACCGAGGAGCCCGACGACACCGACGACACCGACGACACCGGAACCGACGTCGACAAGGCCGCCGCCCCCGCCGACGAGGCGGACGCGGAGCCCACCGACGGATCCGCCCGCCGCATCGCACCCTCCGCTGGCCCGGGCGACCCGGCGCACCGCGCCGAGCGCACCCGCTCGTCGCTGCGTCGGGTCGCGTCCGTGGTGCTGGCCATGACGGTCGTCCTGGCCGGCGCGGCCGCCTGGTCGGGCACCGCCGGGGCCGCCTTCACCGCCACCACCGTGAACGCCGGCTCCGGCTGGACGGTCTCCACGAGCCTGGCCACCCGCGTCGCGCTCACCCGACCGGGCGACGCCGTGCGCGGCACCGTTCCGCTGACCGCGACCCTCACCGACTCGGGCGGGACCGTCACCGCGGTGCGCATCGACTACGCCGTGGCCGGCACGACCACCTGGCGCACGATCTGCACGGACTCCACCACGCCGTACTCGTGCAGCTGGGTGACGACGTCGCTGACCAACCAGGAGTACGACCTGCGAGCGGTCGCCGTCGCCGGCACCACCACGCACACCTCCGAGCTCGTCGAGGACGTCACCGTCGACAACACGGCGCCGACCGTCGTCCTCCAGGACCCGGGCACGCCGCTGCGCGGCACCGTCACCCTGACCGCCAGCGCCGGGGACGCCCACTCCGGGGTCGACCGGGTGGTCGTGCAGTACGCCGCGACCGGCACCTCCACGTGGCGAGACGTGTGCACGTCCGACGAGGAGCCCGCGACCTGTCGTCTCGACACCACGACGCTGGCCGACGGCACCTACTCGTTCCGCGCCGTGGCGACCGACGAGGCCGGCAACTCCACGACCTCCACCGTCGTGGCCAACCGCACCGTCGACAACCGGGTCGCCTCGGTCGCCGTCACCGACCCCGGTGCGTTCCTCAGCGGCACCGTGCAGCTCACCGCCACGGCCAACGCCCCCGCCGGTGTGGCCTCGGTGCGGATCCAGCGCGCCGCCGCCGGCACCACGACCTGGACCGACGTCTGCACCGACACCACGTCGCCGTACACCTGCGCCTGGGACACCCGGCTCGTCGCCAACGGGCTCTACGACCTGCGGGCGATCTCGACCGACACCGCCGGACGCGCCACGACCTCGGCGACCGTCACCGGTCGACGCGTGGACAACAGCCCGGTCCGGGCGGCCGACGTGCAGACGACCCAGGGCGGCGCGAGCGCCGGCCGCCTCGACCAGGGCGACCGCGTCACCTTCACCTACAGCGGGCAGGTACGGCCGGCCTCCCTCAGTGCCGGCTGGACCGGTACGGCGCTGCCGGTCACGCTGCGGCTGCGTGACGGCAACCTGGTCGGCACCGGCAGCACCGGCGACACGCTCGACGTCCTCCGGAACGGCGCGGCGGTCGCGCTCGGCTCGGTCAACCTGCGCCAGAGCTACGTCAGGTCGCTACGTACCGTCCAGTTCGCCGCCACCATGACGGCCACGACGGTGGTCGTCGGGGGAGTGAGCGTGACCCAGGTCGTCGTGGTGCTCGGCGCCCCCACGAGCAGCTCCGGTCTCTCGACGGTCAACACCGCCTCGGCGATGACGTGGACCCCCTCGACGACGGCCCTCGACCTCGCCGGCCGCGCCGTCTCGGCCACCCCGGTCACCGAGACCGGCGCCTCCGACCGCGAGTTCTGAGCGACCTCTGGCACCATCGACCCTCGTGGAGCAACGGGTCGGGGTGACGCTGCGGTGGGTCCGCGCGTTCCTGCTCGCCGCCGTCGTGCTGGGCACGGGCGTCGTCGCCCACCAGACCGCCGACGGCATGCTCCCGTCGAACCGGGTGCTCCTCACCGTCCTCGGTGTCACGACCCTCGTCTGCGCCGCGCTGCTCGGGCGTCCGGCGACCGCGACCCGGCTCGTCGTGCTGACGGTCGTCGGCCAGACCGTGGTGCACGCCGTGCTGACCGCGGCGGCGGGGCACCGAGGTGATCACGCCGCCGGCGCGACCCCGCCGTCGGCGGCGCCCGCCGTACCGCCGCCCGCCGTACCGACGCCGCCCGTCGCCCCGCCAGCGCCCAGCGCGCTCGGCGGCCAGCGGTCGCTGCTCGACGTCTACCAGGCCGACGTCGCCCAGCGCGGCGCCGGCGGGGGCGGCGGGCACGGACTGACGGTCCCGGAGCCGGTCGTCCACCTCGTCACCGACATGGTCGACCACGCACCGATGATGCTGCTCCACCTCGTCGCGGCGGCGTTCGTCGCGCTGTGGCTCGCGCTCGGCGAGCGTGCGCTCTGGACCGTCCTGGCCCTCGTCGCCTGGGCCGTCGGCGGCGTGCTGCGCCTGCGGGCCCTCGTCGTCGGCCTCGACGCCGGTCCCGTCACCGGCCCGCGGCCGCGGGCGGGTCGTCGTACGCCTGCGAGACCCGCCCACCTGCTCCAGCTGAGCCGCAGCGTCGTACGACGCGGGCCACCTGCCCTCCAGGGCGCCTGACCCGACGACCCCCTCGCCCGGCGAGGGGACGTGGTCCGGGCGCACACGACCCGTCCCCGATCCCGCCGCGACTCGTCCCACGAGACCCGGCGGTGGTCGCACGTCCGCGCGCGCCTGCGTGCACCCCTGCCCTGGAGAACCCGTGACCACCACGTCGTCCCCGCCCACCCGCACGCCCTCGGAGGGGCCCGACCCCTCCGACCCCTCGCCGCCCGGCCCCCGAGCCCGCCCCACCCGCAAGCCCGGCGGCGGGGGCCTCTTCCGCGCGCTCTGGCGCTGGCACTTCTTCGCCAGCTTCCTGATCGTGCCCGTGCTGCTGGTGCTCAGCGTCACGGGGCTCATCTACCTCTTCCGGTTCCAGATCGAGCCGCTGCTGCACGCCGACCTCATGCGCGTCTCGCAGCCGGCGGACGTCGACTTCAGCCAGCCCTACTCCGCCCAGCTGGCGTCGGTCGAGCGCGACTACCCCGACGCCACGGTCGTGTCGATGACCGAGCCCGAGGAGGTCGACCACAGCACCCGCTTCTCCGTGACGACCGCCGACGGCGAACCCCTCGACGTGTTCGTCGACCCGTGGCGCGCCGAGGTGCTCGGCGACCTGGACCCCGACACCACGGTGTCGGGCGTCGCCGTCGCCCTCCACGCCGACCTCATGAGCGGCACCGTCGGCGACCGGATCATGGAGCTCGGCGCCTCCTGGGCCCTGGTGAGCGCCCTGATGGGCTACTACCTCGTCGTGAAGGGACGCGCCGCCCGCAAGCGGCAGCAGAAGTCCCGGCGACCGGGCGCCCGGCTGCGCACCTGGCACGCCCGCATCGGTGTCGTCGCCGGCCTCGGGCTGATCATGCTGCTCGTCTCCGGCCTGCCGTGGACGGGCGTGTTCGGGGGCACCGTCCAGCAGATCGCGACGGCGAACGGCAGCTCGTTGTGGAGCCAGGACCACGGTGCGCTCTCCGACCCCACCTCCCGGCTCGACGAGAGCCTGCCGCACAGCCACGACGTGCCGTGGGGTGCGGGCGCCACCCAGGTGCCGAGGTCCGACCGCGAGAACGCCCCCGACCACCTCAGCGTCGCGAGCGTCGACACGGCGGTCCTGGTGGCCGAGCGGCAGGGCCTGCGGCACCCGATGACGATCGCGCTCCCGGCCGACGACGACGGGGTCTTCTCCGTCATCGGCTACGCCTTCGACGCCCCCAGCGACGAGCGCACCGTGCACGTCGACCGCTTCGGCGGCGACGTGGTGTCGACGTACGGCTTCGACGACTACCCGACGCTCGCCAAGGTCGTCTCCCACGGCATCGGCCTGCACGAGGGCCGCACGTTCGGGCTCTGGTCGTTCTGGGGGGCCGCCCTCATGTGCGTCGTCATCATCGCCGCGTGCGTCACGGGTCCGCTGATGTTCCTCAAGCGGCGCCGCAAGGGCGGCGGCCTCGGTGCGCCCCGCGGTCGCCTGCCGCTGCGCGCCTCGCCGGTGCTCGCCGTGGCGGTCGTCGTCCTGGGCGTCCTGCTGCCGTTGTTCGGCCTCACGGTGCTCCTGCTGCTGGCGGCCGACCACCTCGTCGTACGGCGCACGCCCTGGCTGCGGGAGCGGCTCGGGTCCGTCTGAGCGCGGCGTCCGTCGAGCGCCCCGGTCACGCCCACCACCGGCGTCCGGGGCGCTCGGCGCACTCGTTAGGGTCACGGACGTGAAGGAGCCGGTGCCCGTGATCGTCGTGGCCGGCGGCCTCGGCGCCGGCAAGACGACGGTGCTCAACCACCTGCTGCGCCACAGCGCCGACACCCGGATCGGCGTCATCGTCAACGACTTCGGCGACATCGACGTCGACGGCCTGCTGGTCGCCGGGCAGGCCGACATGCTCTTCTCCGCGGCCGGCGGCTGCCTCTGCTGCGCCACCGACGACGGCATGATCGCCGACTTCGTGAAGCGGCTGACCGCGCCGCGGGCCGGCATCGACGTGATCGTGCTCGAGGCCAGCGGCGTCGCCGAGCCGGCCGTGCTCGTGCACAAGGTGCTCGGCAGCGTCGGCAAGCGTGCGCGGTTCGGCGGGATGGTGCTGCTGGTCGACGCCGAGCACACGCCCTCGGACGCGTGCGACGCGGGCGGCGAGCTCGAGCGCCACCTCGCGCTGGCGGACCTCGTCGTGGTCACCAAGGCCGACCGGGTCGACGCCGACCGCCTCGAGGAGGTCCGCGCGGGCGTCCGGCGGCTGGTCCCCGGCCGCCCGGTCACGACCGCCCGCCACGGCGCGCTCGACCCGAGCCTGCTGTTCGAGCTGCGCCACGAGGAGTCCCGGCAGCTGACGCTCGGCGACATCCACGCCGGGGAGCACGCCCACCTCCACACGCCGTACCGGACCGTGGCCTGGCGCCAGTCGGCCCCGCTGCACCCGCGCCGTCTGGCGGAGGTGCTGGGCGGCGGCCTCCCCGAGGCCTTCCGGATCAAGGGGTTCGTGACGATCGACGTGCCCGGGGCCACGTCGCGCTGGACGGTGCACCGGGTCGGTCGCCACGTGCGCGTCACGCCCGGCGCCCCCTCGCGCAGCCGGGGCTCCGAGCTCGTGCTCATCGGTCCGGACCTCGACGGCTCGGCGTACGACGCGCTGGCCGGCGTCGTGCAGCAGCCCGGCGAGGAGCCCGACCTCGACGACCTGATGGGGCTCGAGCGCTTCGTGCCGGCGGACCTGCGGCGCGCGCCCGGTGCTTGACCCTCCGAGGGGCGCACCCTAGTTTCGGAGCGCACCGACTGATCGGTCGGTCGGCAGCGGAAGCAGGTGCGTGGATGAAGCTGGGACTCAGCCTCGGGTACTGGGGAGCGGGCCAGCCCGAGGGGCAGGCGGAGGCCGTCGCCCTCGCCGAGGAGCTCGGGTTCGACTCGATGTGGACGGCCGAGGCGTACGGCTCCGACGCCCTCACCCCGCTCGCGTGGCTGGGGGCACGCACGTCCACGCTGCGGCTCGGCACCTCGATCGTCCAGATGGCCGCCCGCACCCCGGCCGCGACGGCCATGGCGGCGATGACGCTCGACCACCTCAGCGGCGGCCGGGTCGCGCTGGGGCTCGGTGCGTCCGGCCCCCAGGTGGTCGAGGGCTGGTACGCCCAGTCGTACCCGAAGCCGCTCGCCCGCACCCGCGAGTACGTCGCGATCCTGCGGGCGGCGATGGCCCGCGAGAAGGTCACGTTCGACGGCGACCACTTCCAGGTCCCGTTCACCGGGGGGCCCGCCTCCACCGGAGGGGCCCTGCCCTCGACCGGCCTCGGCAAGCCGCTGCGCTCGACCCTCCACCCGGTGCGGGAGTCCATCCCGATCCTGCTGGCGGCCGAGGGCCCGAAGAACGTCGCCCTGGCCGCGGAGATCGCCGACGGCTGGCTCCCGCTCTTCTACTCGCCCCACGACGACGCCCACTACCGCGCCGCGCTCGCCGAGGGCTTCGCGCGGCCGGGCGCCCGCCGTACGGCGGAGGAGTTCGAGGTCGCCTGCATGGTGAGCGTGGTGCTCGACGACGACGTGGAGCGCGCAGCCGACCGGCTGCGGCCGTTCTACGCCCTCTACATCGGCGGCATGGGCGCCAAGGGGGCCAACTTCCACTACGAGGTCTTCGCCCGCATGGGTTTCGAGGCCGAGTGCGCGACGATCCAGGACCTCTACCTCGCCGGCCGCAAGGACGAGGCGATCGCGTCGATCCCGCTCGCGATGGTCGAGAAGGTGGCGCTCGTCGGGCCCCGCGAGAAGATCGCCGCCGAGCTGCCGGCCTGGGAGTCGTCGCTGCTGACGACGATGCTGCTCGACGCGGAGCCCGCCACGATGCGGCTGATGGCGGAGCTGTTCGCATGAGCGACGCGCCCGTGCTGCTCACCGAGGCCCGTGACGGCGTGCTCCTGCTGACAATGCACCGACCCGCCCGCCGCAACGCGGTCGACCGGGCCCTGGCCGACGCGCTCTCGGCGGCGTTCGACGACTTCGAGGCCGACCCCGCGCTGCGCGTCGCCGTGCTGACGGGCGACGACGTCTGCTTCTCCGCCGGCACCGACCTCGCCGCGGGTGCCAGCCCGGCCACCGAGGGCGGGGAGTACGGGTTCGTGCGCCGGCAGCGCACCAAGCCGCTCGTGGCCGCGGTGGAGGGCTACGCGCTCGGCGGCGGGTTCGAGATGGTGCTCGCGTGCGACCTGGTGGTCGCGGCGCGCGACGCCACCTTCGGCCTGCCCGAGGTGAAGCGCGGGGTCGTCGCCAACTGCGGCGCCTTCTTCCGCGCGCCCGAGCGGCTGGCCCCGGCGGTCGCGACCGAGATGCTGCTGACGGGCGACAGCATCACCGCCGAGCGGGCCCACCGGCTCGGCCTCGTCAACGTGCTGAGCGAGCCCGGGGGAGCGGTCGACGCCGCGCGGGCCCTGGCCGCCCGGATCGTGGAGAACAGCCCCCAGGCCGTCGCGACCACGCTGGGCGCCCTGCACGAGGCCCGCGCCGAGGGGGAGGTCGCGCAGTGGCGCCGGACCGAGGAGGCGGCCGCCCGCACCGCGGCGTCGAGCGACGCCGTCGAGGGCATCACCGCGTTCTTCGAGAAGCGGGCGCCGCGCTGGTCGTGAGCGGGTGCCCGCACCGTGACCCCGCGCCCCGCGGGGGTTACCCGTCGGTCATGATGTCCGGCGACAGCCGTCGTACCGGTCCCGGCAGATCAAGGAGACACCCATGCAGTTCGGTCGCAGCTACGAGGAGTTCGAGGTCGGGGCGACGTACAAGCACTGGCCCGGCAAGACGGTCACCGAGTACGACGACCACCTGTTCTGCCTGCTCACGATGAACCACCACCCGCTGCACCTGGACACGAACTACGCCGAGGAGACCACCCAGTTCGGCAAGAACGTGGTGGTCGGCAACTACGTCTACTCGATCCTGCTCGGCATGAGCGTCGCCGACATCTCCGGCAAGGCCATCGCCAACCTCGAGGTCGAGTCGCTGCGCCACGTCGCGCCCACGTTCCACGGCGACACGCTCTACGGCGAGACCACGGTGCTCGAGAAGACCGAGAGCAAGAGCAAGGACGACCGGGGCGTCGTCTACGTCGAGACCATCGGCTACAACCAGGACGGCAAGGTCGTGTGCATCTTCCGCCGCAAGGTGATGGTGCCGAAGAACAGCTACCTCGAGTCGCGCGGCGGCGAGCAGCCCGGTCGTCCGGTGCCGCAGCCGGACAAGAACTGGGCGGGTCCGCGCGACGCCGCCCCGGTCGCGGACTGACCCCGCATGCCGATCCTCCTCGTCCGCCACGGCGAGACCGAGTGGAGCCGCAGCGGGCAGCACACCTCCACCACCGACCTGCCCCTCACCGAGGTCGGTGAGGACCAGGCCCGGGCGCTCGCACCACGGCTCGCGGGTCGCGACATCGCCTTCGCCCTCACCAGTCCCCGCACCCGGGCCCGACGCACCGCCGAGCTGATCGGGTTCGGCGACGCGGAGGTCGACGAGGACCTCGTCGAGTGGGACTACGGCGTCTTCGAGGGCCGCAGCACGCCCGACATCCGCACGGACGTGCCGGGCTGGACCATCTGGTCGCACGAGAGCCCCGAGGGCGAGACCCCCGAGCAGGTCGGTGCCCGCTGCGACGCGGTGATCGCCCGGGTCGTGGCGGGGCTGAACGACGTACGGCGCCTGCGCGGCGACGACGCCCCCGAGCCCGAGGCGCTGCTCGTGGCGCACGGCCACCTGCTGCGCGTGCTCACGGCCCGCTGGCTCGGCCTGCCGCCCACCGACGGCCGGCTGTTCCGCCTCGACACGGCCCGGCTCACCGAGCTCGGCCACGAGCGGGAGCAGCGCGTGCTGCTTAGCTGGAACGCGTAGGAGGCCCTTGACGCCGATCCCGTGCGCCCAGCACCGTAGGCGCATGGCTCTGGTCGCGGGTTGTCCGAGGTGTCCCTCCCCGGTGACGGAGTGGGAGCGCACCTGGGCGTGCGGCGAGCACGGGCCCGTTGCGCCGCTGTGGCGGCCGCAGGAGGCGTCGTACGACGAGTTCACCCGCCACCTGGGGCGCACGCCGAGCTTCCCGACCTACCTGCCGTGGCCGTTGGGACCGGGCTGGCGGGTGGCGGACTTCGCGCTCGTCGGCGCGGCGCCCGACGAGGCCACCGCCACCCTCACCTGCGCCTCGGGCACGAGCGCGCTCGACGGGGAGGTCGAGGTGGTCGTGGTCGCCGAGGAGCCCGGGGTCGGGCTCGGCAGCCGTGTCGCCGGTACGACGGCGAGCGACCCGGGCGGCGAGATCGGCCAGGGTCCGCCCGTGGTGCGCGTGCGCATCGGCCACCAGTCGGTGCCGCTGTGGACGGTCTCGACCAGCGCCGACGACGACCGCTTCGACCGCTCGGTGGTGGCGGGGGAGGCGTACGGCCGGTGGCTGTGGATCGTGCTGCGACCCGCCTCGGCGATCCTGCTGCTGCGCGACGACTGGATCCTGAAGGACGTCTCGGGCCTCGGTCCGCCGCTGGTCGAGCTGCCGTTCGGTGGTGACCGCCCCACCTGGTGAGGCGTGCCCTAGGGTCGGTCCGTGCGCATCGACCTCCACGCCCACACGTCGGCGAGCGACGGGACCGACACCCCCGCCGCGCTCGTCCGTGCCGCGGCGCAGGCGGGGCTCGACGTGCTGGCGATCACCGACCACGACACCAGCGTGGGGTGGGCGAGCGCGGCCGAGACGGCCGCCGAGGTCGGCGTCGGCCTCGTGCGCGGCATGGAGATCAGCACGCGGTTCCGCGGGCGCGGCGTGCACCTGCTGGCCTACCTGCCGGACCCCACCCACCCGGGCCTGGCGGCCGAGCTGACCGCGGTGCTCGAGGGCCGCGACGCGCGGGTGCCGGGCATGGTCGAGCGGCTCCGGGCCCTCGACATCGACATCACCGTCGAGCAGGTACGACGCGTGGCCGGACCGACCGCGGCCGTCGGCCGACCCCACGTGGCCGACGAGCTCGTGCGGCTCGGGGTGGTCGTCGACCGGGCCGAGGCGTTCGACCGCTTCCTCTCGCCGGGGCGCCCGGCCTACCACAACCGCTCCGCCGCCGACCTCGAGACGATGCTCGCGCTGGTGACCGCGGCTGGGGGCGTCGGCGTCGTCGCCCACCCGTGGGGACGCCACGACCCGGGCGTGCTGGACGCCGACGGCCTGGCCCACCTGCAGTCCCGCGGGCTCGTGGGCATCGAGGTCGACCACCAGGACCACGACCCGGCCTCGCGGGCGGCGCTGCGACGCATCGGCACCGAGCTGGGCCTCGTGATGACCGGGTCGAGCGACTACCACGGCACCGGCAAGGTCGACCACGACCTCGGGTGCAACACCACCCCGCCGGACCAGCTCGAGCGGCTGCTGGCGGCCGCCGCTGACGCGGCCGCCGCCTCGGGACGACCCGCCCCGGCGATGCTCTGGCCGTGACCGTCGGCCTCCGTCGTGCTCAGCGACCGAGCGACTGCAGGCGCTGCACCATCCCGGCCGGTACGACGCGGGCCGCCCCGATGAGCACCTGGTAGCGCCTCGACGGCACGACCAGGGCCTTGCCCTTCTCGACCGCGGCGAGGGTGTCGAGCACGACGCGGTCGGCGTCGAGCCACAGCGCGCGCGGGGCGGAGGACTGCTCGACCCCCATCCGGCCGTGGAACTCGGTGCGCACGAAGCCGGGGCAGACGGTGGTGACCCGCACGCCGCGCGGGGCGTACTCGGCCGCGGCCCAGAGACCGAAGCGGTTGACCCAGGCCTTCGCGGCGCCGTACGTGCCCCGCGGCAGGAACGCCGCGACGCTCGAGACGTTGACGACGGTGCCGCCGCCGCGCGCGACCATGCCGCCGATGGCCGCGTGGGAGAGTCGCAGGACGGCGGTGACGAGCACGTCGAGCATGCGCTGCTCGGCCTCGACGTCGGCGTCGACGAAGCGCTCCTTGAGCCCGAAGCCGGCGTTGTTGACGAGCCAGGCGACGGGAGCGGCCGGGTCGGCGAGACGGGCGGCGACCCGGTCGACGTCGGCACGGTCGGAGAGGTCGGCGACGAGCACGTCGACGGCCACCCCGTGGCGGGTCCGCAGCTCGGCCGCGACGGTGTCGAGGCGGGCCCGGTCGCGCGCGACCAGCACCAGGTCGTGGCCGCGGGCGCCCAGGTGCTCGGCGAACGCGAGCCCGATGCCGGAGGTGCCACCCGTGACCACCGCGGTGCCGGGGGAGGGCGTGGAGGAGTCGTTCATGGGCCCATCATGACCCGCCCCGGGATGCCGTCGGGCCGTCTCGACGGCTGGAATCGGTGTCGGATCCCCGTGCGCGCACCCGGGTCGGGCATGATGAGGCCCCATGGGCACCGTTCTCGCCGTGGCGAACCAGAAGGGTGGCGTCGCGAAGACGACATCGGTCGCGTCGATCGGGGCCGCGCTCGCGGAGCTGGGCCAGAAGGTCCTGCTCGTCGACCTCGACCCGCAGGAGTCGCTGACGTTCTCGCTGGGCATCGACCCGGAGGACCTCGAGCTCTCCATCCACCACGTGCTGACCAAGGGCCTCGACGCCCGTGAGGTCATCCTGGCGACCGAGGACGGCGTCGACCTGCTGCCGGCCACCATCGAGCTGGCCCGTGCCGAGGCCGAGCTGCTCACCCGCACCGGTCGCGAGCACGTGCTCAAGTCCGTCCTCGACCAGCTCGAGGACGACGACGTCCACTACGACTGGGTGCTGCTCGACTGCCCGCCCTCCCTGGGCGTGCTCACCGTCGCCGCGCTGACCGCCGCCGACGGCGTGCTCATCCCGCTGCAGTGCGAGACGCTCTCGCACCGCGGGGTCGCGCAGCTGCTCGACACCGTGCACGACGTCCGCCGGTTCACGAACCGCGGACTCGAGGTCTGGGGGGTGCTCCCGACCCTGTACGACGGGAGGTCCTCCCACGCCCGGGCCGTGCTGGCCTCGATCCCCGAGGCGTTCGACCTCGAGGTGCTCTCGCCGCCGATCCCCAAGACGATCCGGTTCGCCGAGGCTCCCTCGAAGGGTCGTTCCATCCTCGGGACCGCCCGCACCACGAAGGGCGCCGAGGCGTACCGCGAGGTCGCCCGCCACCTCGTGGCCCGGGCCGCCCAGCCCGAGCCCGGCAAGCCCACCAAGCGCGCCGGACGCTGAGGCGGCCCCGTGGGCACCCATCGGACGGGCGGCGCACGTCGGGCGCCCCGCACCCGGGTGCGCTACGGACGCATCGTCGTCGCGCTGCTCGCGGTCGGCACGATGGTCGGGGCCCTGCTCGGCACGGTCGGCCTCCTGCCCGCGTCGCTCCTGCCTCCGGAGGAGGCCGCCACCAGCGCCCTCGACCCCACGGCGTACGAGGTGCCAGCGGCCCCGACGGCCACCGAGCCGATCGCCCCGGAACCGGCTCCGCCGCCCGCGCCCGCGCCTGCGCCTGCGCCCGACCCCGCCCTCGACACCGCGCTGCCGGCGGCCTCCGGGGAGGGCCGCCGCGTCGTGTTCAGCGAGGAGCGCCAGCGCGTCTGGCTCGTCGACGACGCCGAGCAGGTACGGCGCACCTACCTCGTCTCGGGCAGCGTCTACGACAACCTCGACCCCGGCACGTTCGAGGTCTACTCGCGCTCCGAGAACGCCACGGGCATCGACGACTCGGGCACGATGAAGTACTTCGTGCGCTTCACCCGCGGCGACCGCGCCGCCATCGGCTTCCACGACATCCCGATCCACGAGGGCGAGCTCGTCCAGACGACCGCCCAGCTCGGCACCCCGCTCTCGCACGGCTGCATCCGTCAGGAGCGTGACGACGCCATCGCGCTCTGGGAGTTCGCCCCGATCGGCACGACGGTCGTCGTCACGGCCTGACCTCGTCGAGCTGCGGTCTGGGGCCTGCGGACAGTGCCCGTGCGAGTCCGCGGCGGTGGGGTCCGGACCGAGGTGCGGTCTGGCGCCTGCGGACAGTGCCCGTGTGAGTCCGCAGCCACGCGCGAGACCCCTTGCCCCCGACACACCACGCAACGACGAGCGCCCCACCACCCGGAGGTGGTGGGGCGCTGCTGTCGTACGTCGTGCGGGTGCTCAGGCCTCGGTGGCCGTGGCGGGCGCCGACTCGGTCGTCGTCGCGTTGCCCTCGCCACCCGAACCGCCCGAGCGGCGGCGGCGACGGCGGTTGCGGCTGCGGGTCGGACCGCCCTCGCCACCCTCGCCCTCGGCGGACGCGGGAGCCGCGCCCTCGGCCGGAGCGGCGTGGGTCGGGACCGCGGCCTCGTCGGTGGACGTGCTGCGGGTGCGCGTGCGGCTGCGGTTGCGGCCGGAGCGGTCGCCGCCCTCGGAACGGCCGCCGCGGTCACCGCCGCGGTCGCGGTCGCGGTCGGTGCGGGGCTTCGGCTCGCGCGGGGGCTCGGGCACGAGGCGGCCCTTGGTGCCCTCCGGGATGCCCATGTCGGTGTAGAGGTGCGGCGACGTCGAGTAGGTCTCGACCGGCTCCTCGAACGGCAGCGAAAGGGTCTTGTTGATGACCTTCCAGCGCGTCACGTCGGCCCAGTCGACGAACGTGACCGCCACGCCCGTGGCGCCGGCGCGACCCGTGCGACCGATGCGGTGCACGTAGGTCTTGTCGTCCTCAGGGCAGTTGTGGTTGATCACGTGGCTGACGCCGGCGACGTCGATGCCGCGGGCAGCGACGTCGGTGGCGACGAGCACGCGCAGCTTGTTCTCACGGAACTTCGTGAGCGCGCGCTCGCGGGCGGCCTGCTGCATGTCGCCGTGGAGGGCGCTGGCCGCGAAGCCGCGCACCTCGAGGTCGTCGGCCACGCGCTGCGCCTGGCGCTTCGTGCGCGTGAAGACGATGACCTTGTCGGCGTTGTCGGCCTGCAGGATGCGGGCGATGATCTCGGGCTTGTCGAGGTCGTGCGCCTGGTAGATGAACTGGGCCGTCAGCGGGACGGTCGCGTTCTCGTACGACGACTCGGCGCGGATGTTCATCGGCGTGCGCATGTGCACGCGGGCAAGCGCGACGATGGCCGACGGCATGGTCGCCGAGAAGAGCATCGTCTGGCGCGTGCTGGGCGTCTTGGAGAGCAGGCGCTCCACGTCGGGCAGGAAGCCGAGGTCGAGCATCTCGTCGGCCTCGTCGAGCACGAGCGAGCGCACGTGCGAGAGGTCGAGGGCCTTGCGGTTCGCCAGGTCGAGCAGGCGGCCGGGGGTGCCGACGACGACGTCGACGCCGGACTCGAGGGCCTCGAGCTGCGGCTCGTAGCCCACGCCGCCGTACACGGTGAGCACGCGGATGCCGCGGTCGGCGCCGGCGAGCTTGAGGTCGTTGGAGACCTGGAGCGCGAGCTCACGGGTCGGGGCCACGACGAGGGCCTGCGGCTTGCCGGCGGGCAGCGCGTCGTACCCGGGGTCGGTCGCCGCGAGGCTGCGCTGCAGCACGGGGATGCCGAACGCGAGCGTCTTGCCGGTGCCGGTGCGGGCCTGGCCGATGAGGTCGGTGCCGCCGAGGGCGACCGAGAGGGTCATCTCCTGGATGGCGAAGGGGGTGACGATGCCGGCGCGCTCGAGGGCGTCGCAGATCTGGGGGTGCACGCCGAGCGTGCGAAACGTGGTGGTCAGTGTCCTGGTCGCTTTCGTGTCGTCTGTGGCCGACGACCCGTCGAAGCGCTCACCCACGCAGGTCCGCCCGATCTGCTCGGGAGGATCGACCGCGCGGTGGCGGAGAAGGAGGTCTGCCACGCACATGCCGGCGGGGTCTCCCGCCGATCGCCCGGGCGCGTCTCGCGCGTGCTGGCCGGCCTGCGGCAGCGGCGCGGGGTGCGCTCGGTGCAGCCGAGTGTATCGCTAGGCTGCACGCCATGACCGAATCCCCCGCGGGAAGCAGCGACGCCCCCACCGACGGCGCGACCCCCGAGGCGGATCCCGCCCCGTCCGTGGCGCTCGACGACCCCCACTACCGGGCCGCCGTCGTCGATCTCCTGGGCGCGATCGCGTACGGCGAGCTGTCCGCCTTCGAGCGGCTCGCCGAGGACGCGAAGCTGGCGCCCACGCTGGAGGACAAGGTGGCCCTCGCCGCCATGGCCGCCGCCCAGGTCGAGCACCTCACCGCGCTGCTCACCCGGCTGGAGGAGCTGGGTGCCGACCCGTTCGAGGCCATGAAGCCGTTCCGCACCCCGATCGACGACTTCCACCGCCACACGGCCCCGGCGGACTGGTACGAGGGCCTCGTCAAGGCGTACGTCGGGGACGGCCTCGCCGACGACTTCTACCGCGAGATCGCCGCGTTCCTCGACGCCGACACCCGCGACCTCATCATCGACTCGCTGGGCGACGCCGGCTACGCGGACTTCGTGGTCGACCGCGTGCGCAAGGCGTTCGAGACCGAGCCGCAGATCGCGGGCCGGCTCGCGCTGTGGGGTCGCCGGCTCATGGGCGAGGCCCTCACCCAGGCGCAGCGCGTGGCCGCCGAGCGCGACTCGCTCTCCGCGATGCTCGCCGGCGGCGTCGACCGCCCCGGTCTCGACCTCGCCGCCATCGGGCGCATGTTCACCCGCATGACCGAGCGCCACGCCGAGCGCATGACGCAGCTGGGCCTGGCGCACTGAGCGCGGTGCCCGCCGACCTGCCCCCGGTCGTGCTCGTCTCCCCGGCGATGGGCATCGGCTCCGGCTACTACCGGCCCCTCGTCGAGGCCTTCGAGGCCGTCGGCTGGTCGGCGCGGGCGCTGCCCCGGCGCGGGTTCGAGAAGGACCTGCCGCCGGCGTCGCGGGGCCACGACTGGTCGTACGCCGACGAGATCGACGTCATCGCCGAGGCGGTCGCGCGCGTGCGCTCCGAGGAGCCCGGCCGGCCGGTCGTCGTGCTGGGCCACAGCCTCGGCGGCCAGCTCGCCGTCGGCCACCAGCTGACGCGGGAGCCGGCCGACGGGCTCGTGCTCATCGGTGCGGCCCTGCCGCACCACCGTCTCTACCCGGGACGCCTCGGCCTCGGGATCCTGACGATGGCCGCACTCGTCCCGGTCGTCACGCGGGTGCTGGGCCACCACCCGCGGCGCCTCTTCGGCGGGCCGGGCGCCCGCACGCTCATGCGCGAGTGGGCCCGGATGGGTCTGACGGGGCGTCCGCCGTACGACGTCAGCCGCGGCCTGCGGGGGCCGGTGCTGTCGGTGGTGCTCGAGGGCGACGGCCTCGCGGTGCCGCGGGCGGTCGGCGCGCTCGCCGGGCGCTGGACGCACGACCCCGCCGAGGTCACCCGCTGGACGTACACGAACGTGGCCGTGCCCGCCGGAGCGAGCAACGACCACGTTCGGTGGGTCCGCTCACCAGGACCGGTCGTCGACCGGGTGGTGGCGTGGTGGACGCAGGAGCGTCAGCCGCGGAAGCCGACCGTGCTGGCGGACGGCGACCCGATCTCCACGTAGGCGATCTTGTCGGTCGGCACGAGGACGCGCCGGCCCTTGGTGTCGGTGAGCGTCAGGAACGGGCCGCCGCCGGTGACGATGGCAGCGACCGCGTCGGCGTCCTCGTTCGTGTCGATGACGAGCTCGCGGGGGGCGTGCTGCACGCCGATCTTGATCTCCATGGGGGTCCTCCCGAAGTCGGTGGTGGTGCGGGCTGGGTACGTCGTGCTGCTGCGGGTCGTGCGGTCGTGCCGGTGGTGCGGACTCAGGCGGGTGCGCCGCCGCCCTCGTGCTCGTCGGCCTTCGGGTAGCCGCGGATGCCGCGCCAGGCGAGTCCGGAGACGAGGGCCGTGGCCTGGTCGAGCGTGATGCCCGCCGTCTCCGAGAGCCAGAACCGCGCGCTGACCTGAGCCATTCCGACGAGCGACACGGCGAGCAGCCGCGACGCCTCGTCGGGGAGACCGGTGTCGTCGCGGATGACCTCGGCGACGAGCTCGGCGGTGTCGCTGGTGACGCGCTCGACCTGGAGGCGCACGGCGGGCTCGCTGGTGAGGTCGGACTCGAAGACGAGGCGGAAGGCGCCGGTGTCGGCGGCGACGTAGTCGTAGAGCGCCTTGATGGTCGCGGCGACGCGGAGCTTGTTGTCGTCGGTCGACGCGAGCGCCTCGCGGCAGTTCGCGATGATCATCGTGCACGACTCGTCGAGGAGCGCGAGGTAGAGGTCGAGCTTGCCGGGGAAGTGCTGGTAGAGCACCGGCTTCGAGACGCCGGCGCGCTCGGCGATGTCGTCCATCGCGGCCGCGTGGTAGCCCTGCGCGACGAAGACCTCGAGCGCGGACTCGAGCAGCTGAGCGCGCCGCTCGCGTCGCGGCAGCCGTCCGCCGCGAGGACGGACGTTGCTGCCCCCGGCGTAGTCGCCAATGCTCACGTTCGCTCCCTCGTCTCCGTGCGCGGCCACCTCGCCGCGGGCGCCGAGCCTACCGCCCGGTCACCTCCGTCCGGATGACGGGACGCCCGCGCGGCGCCCGACGGGGGCCGGGGACCATGGTGGGGTGCGTGCCGCGGCTCCCCGCGGGCCGCCCGGGAACATCGTCGCCGCGCGTGACGTTGGGCCTGGCACGCAGACAGACGTACGTCCGGCGACACCGGGCGCACCACCACCGGACGAGGAGAACCCGTGTCCTTCCCAGCACTCGTGGAGCCGGCTGACGAGCTGACCGTCGACGAGGTCCGCCGCTACAGCCGCCACCTGATCATCCCGGACGTCGGCATGACGGGGCAGAAGCGCCTGAAGAACGCCCGCGTGCTCGTGATCGGCGCCGGTGGTCTCGGCAGCCCGGCGCTGCTGTACCTGGCGGCCGCCGGTGTCGGCACGCTCGGCATCGTCGAGTTCGACGAGGTGGACGAGTCCAACCTCCAGCGCCAGATCATCCACGGGCAGTCCGACGTCGGCCGGCCCAAGGCCGTCTCCGCGAAGGAGTCGGTGCAGGAGATCAACCCGCTGATCGAGGTCGTCGTCTACGAGGAGCGTCTCGACAACGACAACGTGCTCGGCATCTTCGAGGGCTGGGACCTCATCGTCGACGGCACCGACAACTTCGCGACGCGCTACATGGTCAACGACGCGGCGTACTTCCTGAAGATCCCCTACGTCTGGGGCTCGATCTACCGCTTCGACGGCCAGGCGTCGGTCTTCTGGCCGCACGCGGTCGACGAGAACGGCGAGTCGGCCGAGGCGCCCTGCTACCGCTGCCTCTACCCCGAGCCGCCGCCGCCGGGCATGGTGCCGTCGTGCGCCGAGGGCGGCGTGCTGGGCGTGCTCTGCGCCAGCATCGGCTCCATCCAGGTCAACGAGGCCATCAAGATGCTCACCGGCGCCGGTGAGCCCCTCGTCGGCAAGCTGATGATCTACGACGCCCTCGAGATGGAGTACCGCAAGCTGAAGGTCCGCAAGGACCCCAAGTGCGCGCTGTGCGGCGACAACGCCACGGTCACCGAGCTCATCGACTACGAGGCCTTCTGCGGGGCCGTCTCCGACGAGGCCGCCGACGCCGCCGCGGGCTCGACGATCTCGGTCGTCCAGCTCGAGCACATGCTCAAGGAGCGCGAGGAGGGCACGCGCGACTTCCTGCTCGTCGACGTCCGCGAGCCGAACGAGTACGAGATCAACAAGATCCCGGGCTCGGTGCTGATCCCCAAGGGCGAGTTCCTTAACGGCAACGCCCTCGGCCAGCTGCCGGCCGACAAGCCGATCGTGCTGCACTGCAAGTCCGGCGTGCGCTCCGCCGAGGCCCTCGCCGTGGTCAAGGGCGCGGGGTACGGCGACGCCGTCCACGTCGGCGGCGGCGTGGTGGCCTGGGTCAACCAGATCGACCCCAGCCAGCCGTCGTACTGACCGCTCACGCCTCACTGCTCGACCCCACGAGGGCCGGCCTCCCGCACGGGGGCCGGCCCTCGCGGCGTCCCGGCAGGGCCCGTGGCGTGTGTCCCGGGTCACTACTCGTGCGTAACCCCGCGCGGGGGACGACCGTTCACCGAGCATGACCCTCTCTCGGACCCCCTCCTCCGCCGGCGCGCGCCGTACCCTCGCCGGCCTCGCCGCCACGACCCTGGTCTCGGCCCTCGCCGTGACCGTCGCGTCCTCCGCCCCGGCCTCCGCCGCGCCCCGCACCGACTGGGCCCCGGCCGACTCCGCCGCCATCCACCCGGGTGTGCAGATGTACACCGACGGCGCGCAGTGCACCGCGAACTTCGTCTTCACCGACGCCGCCGGCGCGACGTACGTCGGCTACGCCGCGCACTGCGCGGGCCTGGGCGAGGCGACGGACACCAACGGGTGCGAGGCCGGCTCGCTGCCGCTGGGCACCCCGGTCGACTTCGTCGAGGGCGGCTCGCTCCTCGGTGCCGGCGAGCGCGTGGGCGGCGGCACGCTGGTCTACTCGAGCTGGCTCGCGATGGACGCGGTCGGTGAGACCGACGCCGACACCTGCGCCTACAACGACTTCGCCCTGGTGCAGGTCGACGCCGCCGACACCGACGACGTCAACCCGTCCGTGCCGTTCTTCGGCGGCCCGGTCGCGCTCAACACCACCGGCAACGGGGCGGCGACGGCCGTCTACTCCTTCGGCAACTCGAGCCTGCGCGCCGGCGTCGAGATCCTCTCGCCCAAGGTGGGCACGAGCCTCGGCCAGAGCGGCGGCGGCTGGACGCACTCGGTCTACACCGTGACGCCGGGCGTCCCGGGAGACTCCGGCTCGGGCTTCCTCGACGCGCAGGGCCGGGCGCTCGGCACGCTCTCCACGCTGGCGCTCGCGCCGGTGCCGCTCTCCAACGGCGTCGGTGACCTCTCCCGCGAGCTGGCCTACGCGCAGACCCACGCGGGCATCGACGGTCTCACCCTGGCGGCCGGCACGGAGCCGTTCCGCGCGCTGCCGCTCGGCTGAGGTCGGCCGACGCACCTGACCGACGGGGGCCGGCGGGTCGCTACCGTGGGCACGTGAGCCACAGCGACCCGCCGGACCCGCGCGAGGCGTACGTCGAGGCGGTGCTGGCGGTGGTCGAGCAGGTGCCGCCGGGCCGGGTCACGACGTACGGCTCGATCGCCGACGTCGTGGGCAGCGGCCCCCGCCGCGTCGGCTCCGTGATGGCGCGCGAGGCGGACGGCCTGCCGTGGTGGCGCGTCGTGCGCGCCGACGGCTCGCTGCCCCCGAGCCACGACGAGCGGGCCCACGCGGCGTACGCCGAGGAGGGCACCCCGCTGACGGCCTCCGGCCGCGTCGACATGGTCGCGGCGTACTGGCAGCCCTCCTGACCGGCGCCTGACGAGCCGCCTGACGAGCCGCCTGACGAGCCGCCCGACAGCTGCCCGGTCAGCCGCGGGCGCGCGCCAGCTCGGCGAGCCGCGCGAGCGCCGCGGGGAAGATCTCGGCCGGCGGGGTCACGAGGCCGGCGCCGACCTGGCCCACGCCGGCGACCTTGCCGGCCATGCCGGTGTTGATCTGCGGCAGGATCCCGGTGCGGCAGACGAGGGAGACGTCGATGCCGGTCGGGGTGCCCTGGAACTCCAGCACCGGCACCTGCCACCGGGGGTTCTCGCCCAGCGTGATCTCGTGCATCCGCCGCGTCGTCGCGAGGGCGTCGGGCACGGAGCCGCCGACCAGCCGCACGATCGCCGGGGCCGTGGCCATGGCGAACCCGCCGATGCCGGCCGTCTCGGTGATGGCCGAGTCGCCGATGTCGGGGTTCGCGTCGTCGGGCCCGTAGTCGCCGAGGAACAGTCCCTCCGCCACCTGGGCCGGACCGGTGAACCACTCGTCGCCCGTGCCGGCCGTCTGGATGCCGAAGTCGGTGCCGTTGCGCGCCATCGCCACGACGAGCGTGGCGCCCTCGATGCCGCGGGCCGCGTCGAGCGCCAGCTTGCAGGCGGGCATGGCGAGGTTGAGGAAGAAGTGGTCGTTGCCGCCCACGAAGGCCAGCGCGGCGGCGACGTCGTCGGCGCTGAAGCCGGCGTCGGGTCCCGCGGTCACCAGGTAGGGCGCGAGGTCGCGCAGCAGCATGAGCGTGCCCGCCCGGTTGCGGTTGTGGGCCTCGTCGCCCATCTGCAGCATCTGGGTGAGGATCCCGGTGACGTCGACCGCGCCGCCCTTCGGCGAGGTGTCGGCCGCCTTCGCCCGCACCGCCGCGCGCAGCAGCGGGCCGAGCACGTCGGCCATCCAGCGCAGGCGCTCGAGCACGTCGGGGGAGTAGGCGCCGTACCGCAGCACCTTGCCGAGGCCCTCGTTGAGCGAGCAGTAGGTGCGTCGGCCGGTCTCCGGGTCCTCCAGCACGAACATCCACATCGACGGCGTGACGACGCCCGCCATCGGGCCCACCGCACCGCGGTGGTGGCAGGGGCCGAGCGTGAAGGTGCCGTCGGCGAACGACGCGGGGGCCGCCTCCGGGTCGTCGACGAGACCCTCGAAGGCCGCGCCGGCCATGAGCCCGCCGCGCAGCGGGCCCGACGCGCGGTCCCAGGTGATCGGGGGACCGGCGTGCAGGAACTCGCCGCGGCCCAGGCCGAGCACCTCGGACGCGGGCGCCACGTCGACGAGCGTCGCCTGGACGCCGAGGACCGCCTCGAGGGCGCGGGCGTTCGCCGTACGGCGCAGCGGGTCGCCCGCGACGGTGACGAGGTCGGCCTCCGTGCCCGGCATGGGCGGACGCCAGTCGACGCGGTCGACGGCGACGGCCTGGTCGACGAGGGCGTCGGAGAGCAGGGCGATCCCGGAGGTCGTGACGCGCTCGGGGGTGGGGGCGGGGCTGCTCATGCGGCTCCTCCTGCGGGGGAGAGGGCGAGGGCGAGCGCGCGTCGGACGGCGGCCGCGTTGGACGGGTGGACCTCGGCGCCGGCCGCGACGAGCGCGGCGGCCTGGGCGTCGTGGCCCTGCGGGTCGCCCCGCGTGCCGACGAGCGCGACGACCACGGGTACGGCGCTCCCGGCCACCAGCGGCGCCAGGCCGGCTGCGGGGTCGGCCTCGGCGCCGTGGCCGAGCACGACGTCGAGCACCACGGCGCCGGTGGCGGGGTCGGCGAGCACGCGGGCGAGGTGCTCGTCGCGGAGCGTGGGGTCGATCATCGGGTGGGCCCGGCCCACGGTGAGCTCGTCGTCGCCGAAGTCGACGACGGCGTGCCCGGGGCCCGCGAGGTCGGCGGCCGCGCGGCCGACCGTCGTGCCGGTGCCGTCCGCGAGCAGCAGCGCCGCCTCCTGGGCCAGGGTGCCGCCGACGTAGAGCCCGCGCACCAGCGTGCCGTCGACCGCGGCCCGGGCGGTGCCCGACGGAGCCAGGTCGACGCTGAGGCCCAGGCGGGTGACGACCCGCTCGGCGACCTCGGTGAGGTCGGCACGGCCCGGGCCGAGCAGCGCGAGCTCGACGGGCGTCGAGAGGGCGGCGGCGGCCCGCTCGACCGCCTCGCCGACCTCGGGCGCCGGGGGCTTGGAGACGAGCACGATGACCTCGACCGCCGGGTCGGCGTCGAGGCGGCGCAGGGCCTCCAGCGTCGCGAGCCCACCGACCTCGGCCGAGAGGTCGCGTCCGCCGACGCCGAGCGCCGAGGCGACCCCGACGCCGGCCCGGTCGAGCAGGGCGAGCAGCTGCTGGCAGCCGGTGCCGGAGGCGGCGACGAGGCCGACCGGGCCCGGCTCGACCACGTTGGCGAACCCGAGCCCGACCCCGCCGACGACGGCGGTGCCGCAGTCGGGGCCCATGACGAGGAGCCCACGCTCGGCGGCCGTGCGCTTGAGCGCCACCTCCTGGGCGAGCGGCACGTTGTCGCTGAAGACCATGACGTCGCGGTCGGCGTCGAGGGCGTCCATCGCCTCCAGGAAGGCGCCGCTGCCGGGCACCGACACCAGCGCCAGGTCGCCGCCGTGCTCGCGCAGGGCGGCCCGGGTGGTGCGGTGCGGGGCGACCTCGGCGGTCGTGTCGCTGCGGCGGCGCACCAGTGCCGCGTCGACCGCGGCCAGCGCGGCGGGCAGCGCGTCGGCGTCGGCCAGGCGCAGGGCGACGACCATCGCGTCGGGCGTGGTCGCCGGCAGGGTGAACCCCATCTGGGCCAGCACCTCGAGGTTGAGGTCGGTCGCCATCGCCACCTGCGCCGCCTCCACCCCCGGGGTCCCGGCCACGGTGCGGCTCACCTGGAGGAGGGCGACGGAGTCGGCATAGGCGCCGGCTCGGACCTCGACGTGCTCGTGACTCATGCGGCATGGCCTCCGTGGGACGGGACGAGGGAGCGGGGGGACGTGAGCGGGGACGTGTGCTGGTTCGTGAGGTGGTCGATCGCCGTGCGCAGGCCGAGCAGCAGGCCGGCGCCCGAGGTGTGGCCGACCCGCACCAGGTCGGTGACGGCGGCCTGCAGCGCGGGCCGACCCGTGCCGGCCAGGTGGCCGGGCAGGGCCCGGACCACGGCGGCGTACTGCGGGAGCACCTCGCCGCGCAGGGCGCAGTCGAGGAGCGTGGCGGAGAGCAGGGTGGTGCGGCCGAGGTGTCGGACGACGGCGTCCTCGACGGCGGGGGCGGCGGCGCCGGAGGCCCGGTGCAGCGCGAGCCACCCCGCGAGCACGTCGTCGCCGAGGGGCGTCAGCCCGCTGCCCCGGCCGACCAGCAGGAGCACCGCGGCCGGGTCGCCGGCGGCCAGGAGCCGCAGCGCGGGGGCGGGCAGCTCGGCGGCGACCGCGCCGACGACGTCGGCCGCGCCCCGGGCGAGGGGCACCTGCCGCAGCGGGGCGGGGTCGAGGCGGGGGACGGAGACGTCGACGAGGCGGCGCACGACGACGGCGGAGTCGTCGAGGTGCAGCACCCCGTCGGCGACCCGGGCCGAGCGCACCGCGGCGAGCGGGCCGAGGTCGGGGGAGGCGACGCGCAGGGCGCACGGCACCGAGGTCGCCCCGGCGGCCGTCACCCCGACGCACAGGTCGTCGAGGCGGAGGTAGAGCGCGTGGAGGCCGCGGTGCACGACCGGCACGGGGCCCGACGCCGCGGCGAGGCGGTCGCGCACCCGGGCGGGAGCGGCGGCCGGCACCACGCGGGGGCCAGGAGCTCGACGGGTCACGCCCCGAACCTAGTCAGCGGGCCTACACTCCGGCGATGTGAGGTTGTGCCAACGGAACGTCGATGCGAGGACAAACCTTGATAACCACCGGTGAAGCTGCTGCGGCGGCACTGGCGCGGATCGACGCGCTGCACACGGCCCTGACCCAGATCGTGCTCGAGGGCGGGGCGCTCGACCAGATCGCTGCGGAGGTCGCCCGCGTGCTCGGCGTCGACGTGCTCGTCACGTCGACCGACGGTCGGGAGCGGGCGGCCGTGGTCTCCGACGCGTCCTGGGCCGCGCTGACCGAGCGCGAGCTCGTCGACCCGACCGGCCGCTTCCGCGTCGAGCGCGCCAGCGGGCGCGGCATCGAGGTCGGGGCCGGCGAGCTGCGGCAGCTGCGGATCGTGGCCGGCGGCGACGACCTGGGCCGGCTGGTGGCCTTCCGCGCCGAGGGCCCGGTCAGCGCCGACGACGTGCACGCGCTCGAGCGCGCCGCCGCGGTCGCGGCGCTGCTCATCACCCGGGAGGAGGCGGTGACCGCGGTCGAGAACAAGTACCGCGGCGACTTCCTGCGCGACGTCTTCCTGCGACGGGCGGGCAACGAGCAGTACGTCGTGGAGCACGCCCGCTCCTTCGGCTGGGACCTGACCTGGCCCGTCGTGGTCGTCGCGGCCGAGATCGACCCCCTCGACGCGGGGGAGTCGCCGGTCTCGAGCCGGGTGCGTCGCCGCTGGCAGGAGCGGTTCGCCCACGCGTGGAGCGTGGTGGCGAAGGGCCACGACGACTCCGCGCCCAGCGTCGACTTCTCCTCCGAGGTCGTGACGATCGTGCCGCTGCGGCCCCCGGGGGGCGGGACGTCCGGCGCCGACGACGCCCCCGAGGTCGACCTCGGCGCGTTCGCGGAGCGCTCGGTGGGCCGCATCGTGGCCGGGGTCGCGGGGGACCGGGGCGGCGGTCGCCGGCCGTTCTCCGTCGGGGTCAGCCGGGTGGTGACGGGCATCGCCGCCCTGCCCGACGCCTACGCCCAGGCGCGACGTGCGGTCGAGGTCGGCCGACGGGTCCACGGCGGCCGCTCGACGACGTACTTCGACCAGCTGGGCGTGCACCGCCTGATCGCCCTCGTGCCCGACGAGGCCGAGCTGGCGTCGTTCACCGCCGACGTGCTCGGGCCGCTGGCCGGCGACGACGCCGAGGCCGTCGACCTGCGGGAGACGCTGCAGGTGCTGCTCGACACGAACTTCAACGTCGCGGAGGCCGCGCGCACCCAGTTCTTCCACTACAACACGATGCGCTACCGGGTCGGCAAGCTCGAGCGGCTGCTCGGTCCGCTGTCGCGCGACCCGCACCTCCGGCTCGACGTCGCGGTGGCGCTGCGGGTGCTCGAGGTGCTGCGGCCCGGCGTCCGCGAGGGCCCGCGGGAGCCGGCCGCCGGGCGGGACGGTCGCGGCCGGGTCACCGTTCCGTGACGGTACGACGCGCGCCCGCCGTCGCCCTGGACGCGCGGGCGAGTCCTGCTACAGGCTGGACCGGTCGTTCGGCAGAACTCGACGTTACCGAGCCCCGGGGCCGGCACTAGGTTCGGTCGGCACGGGCCCGGCACACGGGTCACGGACGGACCGGCACGCATGCCGGGTCAGCACGATCGCGGTGAGGGAGTCGGCATGGGTCTGTTCACGTGGGAGAAGGTCGATCCCGCTCCGGGGGAGGCCGTGGCGCCGCACCAGCGGCTGTCGTGGGGCAAGACGATCGGGCTGGGCGCGCAGCACGTGGTGGCCATGTTCGGCGCCACCTTCGTGTTCCCGCTCATCATGGGCCTCGACGCCAACCTGGCCATCATGTTCTCCGGGGTCTGCACGATCCTGTTCCTGCTCATCGTGAAGAACAAGGTGCCGAGCTACCTCGGCACCAGCGCCTCGTTCGTGGGCGGTGTCTTCGCGATCCGGGCCTCGGGCGGTGACTCCTCGGACGTCACCGGCGCGATCATGGTCGCCGGGCTGCTGCTCGGGGCCATCGGGCTCGCGGTGCACTTCGGCGGCACCGGCCTCATCAACCGCCTGCTCCCGCCGGCCGTCACCGGCGCGGTCGTCATGCTCATCGGCTTCAACCTCGCGCCCGTCGTGGCGAACACCTACTGGCCCCAGGACCAGTGGGTCGCGCTCGCGACCGCGTCGTTCATGGTCGTCGCGGCGGTCCTGCTGCCGGGCTTCTGGAGCCGCATCGCGGTGTTCCTCGCGCTCGTCTTCGGCTACGCGCTCTCGTACGCCCTCGACCTCACGACCGGCACCATCAGCTCGGTGCTGCCGGGCGCCAACACCCTCGACGCCGACGGCAACCCCTGCACGCCGGAGGGCCTCTACTGCGTCGCCACGGCGTTCGAGCACGACCGCGTCAACTGGGACGCGGTCGGCAACGCCAGCTGGCTCGGCTTCCCGAGCGGCACGCTGGGCGACGGCGTCAGCGTCGTGCACGGCCCGAGCTTCTCGCTCACGTTCATCCTGCTCGTCATCCCCGGCGTCATCGCCCTCATCGCGGAGAACACCGGTCACGTGAAGGCCGTCGCCGAGATGACCGGTGAGGACCTCGACCCCTACATGGGCCGCGCCATCGGCGCCGACGGCTTCGCCACCGCCTTCTCCTCGGCGTTCGGCGGGTCGCCCACCACGACGTACGCCGAGAACATCGGCGTCATGTCGGCCACCCGCGTCTACTCGACGGCCGCCTACTACGTGGCGGCGATCGTCGCGATCCTTCTCGGCCTCTGCCCGAAGTTCGGAGCGGTCGTCAACGCGATCCCCGGCGGCGTGCTCGGCGGCATCACGGTCGTGCTCTACGGGATGATCGGCCTCGTCGGCGCCAAGATCTGGGTCGAGAACCGGGTCGACTTCGGCAACCCCGTCAACCTGGTCGGCCTGGCCGCCGGCATCATCGTCGGCGTCGGCGACGTGACCCTCGTGGTCACCGACGACTTCCAGATCGGCGGCATCGCGCTCGGCACGATCCTCGTGCTCGTCTACTACCACCTGGTGAACCGCGGCCGTGCCGCCACGGGCGGTGGTTCCCGCCGGGCCACGCCCGACGACGGCGACGGGGTGAGGAAGACCGCGTGAAGCCCGCCCCGGTCGCCTACGCCCGCCCGACCAGCCTCACCGAGGCGCTCGAGCTGCTCGCGGGCACGCCCGACGCCAAGGTGCTGGCCGGTGGCCAGAGCCTCGTGCCGCTGCTCAACATGCGGCTCGCGGCCCCGACGCTGCTGGTCGACATCAACCGGCTGCCCGGTCTCGACCACGTGATGGCCGCGCCGGACGGCGTGCACGTGGGCGCCCTCGCCCGCCACAGTGCGGTGCTCGCCGACGCCGCGGCCCGTCGTACGCAGCCGTTGCTGGCGGACGCGCTCTCGCACGTCGCGCACGCCACGATCCGCAACCGCGGCACCACGGTGGGCTCGATCGTGCACGCCGACGCCGCCGCCGAGATGCCGGCCGTGCTGGCGGTGCTCGACGGCCACGTCGAGGTCGCGTCGGTGCGCGGCCGGCGCCGCATCGAGGCCCGCGACCTGGTCGTCGGCCCGCTGCAGTCGTCGCTCGAGCACGACGAGGTTGCGCTCGAGGCGTGCTTCCCGGCGCTCGACGCCCGCGCCGGCACGGCGTTCACGGAGATCTCGCGACGCCAGGGCGACTACGCGCTCTGCGGCGTCGCCGCGGTCGTGATGCTCGACGAGGACGGCGCGGTGGCGAGCGCGCGCTGCGGCTACCTCGCGGTGCACGAGACCCCCGCGGTGGTCGACCTGCCGGCGCTCGTCGGCGCGCGCGGACCGCTGGGCGACGACGTCGTCACGGCCGCCTCCGACCTGGCGCTGGGCGTGCTCGACGTCGAGGGCGACATCCACGGCACCGCCGCCTACCGACGTCACCTCGTGCGCGTGCTGACGGCGCGGGCGCTGCGCACGGCGTACGACGACGCGGCCACCCGCACCACCACCCGGACGACAGCCCCGACCCCGACCACTGGAGGCACGGCGTGAGCACGACCAGCACCGACCAGGCGGCGGAGCCGACGTACGACGTGCGGCTCGTCGTCAACGGCACGCCCCACGAGGTGCGGCTGCCGGCCCGGCGGCTGCTCTCCGACGCGCTGCGCCACGACCTCGGGCTCACGGGCACCCACGTCGGGTGCGAGCACGGCGTCTGCGGCGCCTGCACCGTGCTGCTCGACGGTGCGCCCGCCCGCTCGTGCCTGGTGCTGGCGGTCTCGGCCGACGGCGCGGAGGTCACGACGGTCGAGGGCCTCACCGAGGACGACGGCACGCCGCAGGGCCGCCTCGGCCCCGTGCAGCAGGCGTTCGTCGACTGCCACGGGCTGCAGTGCGGGTTCTGCACGCCCGGCTTCCTCACGACCATCACCGCGGGGCTCCGCGACAACCCCGACCCCACGCACGACGAGGCCCGCGAGATGGTCGCCGGCAACCTGTGCCGCTGCACGGGCTACCAGAACATCGTCAAGGCCGTCGAGCGCGCGGCCGACCTCGCCGGGCGGGGCCGTCCCGACGGCGACGACGCCCGGCCTGCCGACGGGGGTGCCGCATGACCACGAGGCTCGTCGGCCAGAAGGTGCCCCGCGTCGAGGACCAGCGCTTCCTGCGCGGCGGCGGGAAGTACGTCGACGACGTGCTCGTCGGGGCGACCACCCTGCACGCCGCGGTGCTGCGCAGCCCGCACGCCCACGCCCGCGTGGTGGAGATCGACGTCGAGGACGTGCTCGACGTCGAGGGCGTCCACCTCGTGTGGACCTACGAGGACCTCGCCGACGCCGCCGTGATGCCGGCGACGATGGCGGAGCCGCTGCCGCTGCTCATCCCGCACCCGGCGCTGACCCACGGCCGCACGCAGTACGCGCTCGCGAAGGACGAGGTCAACTACGTCGGCGAGGCCGTCGCGTTCGTGGTGGCGAGCGACCGGTACGTCGCGGAGGACGCCCTCGCCCGCATCAGGGTGACCTACGACTTCCTGCCGCCCGTGGTCGGCGTCGACGCCGCCCGGGCGGCCACGAACCTGGTGCACGACGACGTGCCCGGCAACGTCGGTGCCCGCCTCGAGCAGACGGTCGGCGACGCGCCGGCCGCGATCGCGGCGGCACCCCACCGGCTCGCGCTCGACCTCACCGTCGAGCGCAGCGCCTGCATGCCGCTCGAGGGCCGCGGCACCGTGGCGCGCTGGGACCCGGACTCCGGCCGCCTGACCATGTGGACCTCGACGCAGACCGCGAGCGGCGTGCGCGCAGCCGTGGCCGTGAAGCTGGGCCTCGACCTCGGTCAGGTCGACGTGCTGACGCCCGACACCGGCGGCGGCTTCGGCGTGAAGATCAACCACCCGTGGCCCGAGGAGCTCCTCGTCCCGATGGCGGCGAAGGTGCTGGGCCGCCCGGTGAAGTTCACCGAGGACCGGCGCGAGCACTTCATCTCGTCGGCCCACGAGCGCGGCCAGGTGCAGCACGTCGAGGTCGGCTTCGACGACGACGGACGCCTGCTCGGCCTCGACGTGGAGTTCTGGCACGACCACGGCGCCTACACGCCGTACGGGCTGATCGTCCCCATCATCACCTCCACCCAGCTGCTCGGGCCCTACAAGCCGGGCGCCTACCGGGTGGTGTTCGAGAGCCTCTACACGAACACCGTGATGGTGACGCCCTACCGCGGCGCCGGTCGGCCGCAGGGCGTCTACGCGATGGAGCGGACGATGGACGCCATCGCCGCCTACCTGGGCAAGGACCGCACCGAGGTGCGGGCCGTCAACTTCATCCAGCCCGACGAGTTCCCCTACGACCACCAGATGGTGTTCCAGGACGGTCGGCCGCTGGTCTACGACTCCGGCGACTACCCGCAGTCGCTGGAGAAGATCAAGGCGCTCGTGGGCTGGGACGAGTTCACCGCCGTGCGCGACGCGGCCCGCGCCGAGGGACGCACGGTCGGCATCGGGCTGGCCTGCTACGTCGAGGGCACCGGCGTCGGGCCCTACGAGGGCGCCCACGTGCACGTCGAGACCTCGGGCAAGGTGAAGGTCGCGACCGGCCTGACGACCCAGGGCCAGGGCCACGCGACCGTCTTCGCCCAGCTGGTGGCCGACGAGCTCGGCTGCCGGTTCGAGGACGTCGAGGTCGTCACCGGCGACACCCGCCGCATGCCCTACTCGGTCGGCACGTTCGCGTCGCGGGCCGCCGTCATGAGCGGCTCGGCCATCCACCTCGCCGCCAAGCGGGCGAAGGAGAAGGCGCTGCGCATCGCCGCCGACGCGCTCGAGGCCGACGAGGGCGACCTCGAGATCGTGGACGGCATCGTCTCGGTCCGCGGCGCGCCCGGGTCGTCGATCTCGCTCGGCACGGTCGCCGTGCTCTCCAACCCGCTGCGCTACGCGTTCGACGAGGCGTCGAAGGCCGCCACGCAGTTCACGGTCGGCGACCCCGGCCGCCCGCCCGTGGCGGAGGACGACGAGCCCGGCCTCGAGGGCAAGGACTTCTACTCGCCCGAGCGCTCGACGTTCGCGTCGGGGATGCACGCCGTGATCGTCGAGACCGACCCGGAGACGTGCGAGATCCGCATCCTCAAGTACGCCGTCGTGCACGACTGCGGCCACCTGCTCAACCCGATGATCGTGGAGGGCCAGGTGCACGGTGGCGTGGCCCAGGGGATCGGCGGCGCGCTCTACGAGCGCATGGAGTACGACGAGTCCGGGCAGCTGCTCAACGCCTCCTTCATGGACTTCCTCATGCCGTACGTGACCGAGGTGCCCGACGGCATCGACATCGACCACCTCGAGACGCCCTCGCCGCTCAACCCGCTCGGCATCAAGGGTGCCGGCGAGGCCGGCGTGATCCCGTCGGCGGCGGTCTTCGCCTCCGCGATCGAGGACGCCGAGGGCTTCCCGATCACCGCCATGCCGATATCGCCGTCCGACCTCTTCGCGCTGCGCCAGCAGCACGCCGCCGGCGCGTCCGGCGCGCCCGACCCGTCCCGCCCGTCCGACCCGTCCGACCAGGAGGACCGATGAAGATCACCGGCGACCACGTGCTGCCGTTCCCGCCCGAGCAGGTGTGGGACGCGCTGCTCGACCCGCAGGTGCTCGTCGCCACGATCCCGGGTTGCGAGCGGCTCGAGACGACGGGGGAGAACGCGTACGGCATGACGGTGAGCGCCGGGGTCGCTTCGATCAAGGGCACGTACGACGGCACCTGCGTCCTCTCCGACCTCGCGCCGCACGACTCGCTCGTGATGCGGCTCCAGGGCGCGGGGGCACCCGGCACCATCGGCGCCACGGTGAACGTCGCGTTCGCCCCGACCGAGGACGGCACCCGCATCACGTACGACGCCGACGCCGTCGTGGGCGGCATGGTCGGTGGGGTCGGCCAGCGGATGCTCACGTCCGTCGCGAAGCGCATGGCGAAGGAGTTCTTCGGCAACGTCACGATGGCGGTGGCGGACGGACCGGTCACGGACGCGCCGGCGGCGGCAGAGCCCGGTGCCGCGGGCGTCCCGGCCGCGTCGGGCGGGCAGAGCGGGGCCCCGGCCGGCGGTCAGACCGTGGGCCAGCAGTTCCGCCGTCCCGCCGCGTCCGGTGGGTCGTCGTCGGGCGGGGACTTCCTCACCGGCGTCGCCGTCGGGGCCGGGCTCGTCACGTTCGGCGTCGTGCTCGGGTCGGTGCTCGGGCGTCGGCGGTGACGCTCACCCCCGACTCCACGGCGCGGGCGATGGCCGCGGCCGTCGCCGCCCGGGAGATCTCCGCCCGCGAGCTCCTCGAGCTGCACCTGGAGCGCATCGACGAGCGCAACCCGGAGCTCAACGCCCTGGTGTCGCTCGACCCCGAGAAGGCACGGGCGGCCGCGCACGTCGCCGACGAGACCGTCGTACGGGCGGCACGGGACGGCGCGACGCTCGGCCCGCTGCACGGCCTGCCGTTCGCGGTGAAGGACACCCACGCCGTGGCGGGCTGGCGCACGACGTACGGCTCGCCGCTCTTCGCCGACCACGTCCCGGAGCGCGACGAGCTCATCGTCGAGCGCATCCGCGGCGCGGGCGCGGTGGTGGTGGCGAAGTCGAACGTGCCGGAGTTCGCCGCCGGCTCCCACACCTTCAACCGCGTCTTCGGCACGACCCTCAACCCGCACGACCCGACGCGGTCGGCGGGCGGGTCCAGCGGGGGAGCGGCGTGCGCGCTCGCGAGCGGCATGGTGGCCCTGGCGGACGGCTCCGACATGGGGGGCAGCCTGCGCAACCCGGCGTCGTTCTGCGGCGTCGTCGGCCTGCGCCCCAGCCTCGGCCGCGTGCCGGAGTGGCCGCTGGCCAACCAGTGGGAGACCACGTCGGTCGGGGGACCGCTGGCGCGCAACGTCGGTGACCTCGCCCTCCTGCTCTCCGCGCTCGCCGGGCCCGACGCCCGCGCCCCCCACGCCCTCGGCGACCCGGGAGCGACCTTCGCCCCGCCGCTGCTCGCGGACGGCGCGACCCCGCTGGCCGGGCTGCGCGTGGCGCTGTCGCCGGACCTCGGCGGTGCGTTCGCCGTCGACCCCGAGGTACGACGCGTGGTCGCCGAGGCCGGTGCCCTCCTGGCCGGCGCCGGCGCGCAGGTCGACGACGCCCACCCGCGTCTCGACGAGGCCGAGGACACCTTCCGCACCTTGCGGGCCTGGCACTTCCAGGCGAAGTTCGGCGCGCTGCTCGAGGCGCACCCGGACGGCTTCAAGCAGAGCCTCGCCGACAACATCCGCGCGGGCGCGCACCTCACGGGCCGCGACGTCGCCCGCGCCTACGCGCAGCGCACCGCTCTGTCGGAGCGCATGCGGGAGTTCTTCACGTCGTACGACGTGCTCGTCCTCCCCGTCTCGCAGGTGCCGCCCTTCCCTGCGGACCAGGAGTACCCGACCCACGTCGACGGCCAGGAGATGGCGACCTACCTCGACTGGATGCGCTCCGCGTACTACGTCACCGTCACCGGCTGCCCGGCCATCTCCGTGCCCGCCGGCACCACCCGCGACGGACTCCCCGTCGGCGTCCAGATCGTCGCCCCCCACGGCGCCGACCGACGCCTGCTCGAGGTCGCGGCGGGGTTCGAGGCGGTCGCGGGCGTCGGGAGCTGAGCGGTCGCTCCCCGGACCGTGCTCGTCGTGCGTCCGCCGGGCGTGTTCGAGAGAATCGTCGGCATGGACGAGACGCCCTACCTCGACGCCCTCGCCGAGCGCGCCATCGACGCCTACAACCTCGATGAGGACTCGCCGCACGCCCCGGCCCTGCGTCGCGTGGGGGCGCTGGTCATGTTCCACGGGATCGCCCTGAACGGCGGGCTGGTGGGTGGCGGGGTCGAGAACTGCCTGCTCAGCGGCAACGAGCAGCACCTGGCCGACGCGGTCGCCGCGTACCGCTGGCTCGGTCTCGACGACGCCGCCGATCTGGTGGAGCGCGCGACCGCCGAGTACCGCCGCTTCCAGCCCGCCGAGGGCACCGAGTTCTCCGACGAGGACGACGCCCTCTGGGATCAGCTGTGGGTCGAGCTCGACGAGGCGTACTTCGCACTCGTGCCCGACCACGTCATCGAGGCGGCGCTCCTGACGCGATCCGCCGAGCTGCCCGGAG
The DNA here is from genome assembly GCF_000426525.1 of Nocardioides alkalitolerans DSM 16699. Lineage (GTDB taxonomy): Bacteria > Actinomycetota > Actinomycetes > Propionibacteriales > Nocardioidaceae > Nocardioides > Nocardioides alkalitolerans. The sequence continues at coordinate 2,149 of NZ_AUFN01000013.1, read as the reverse complement.
GGTGAGGTCTGGCGTCGCGAGCCCGGTCGCGGTGAGCGCGGCTTGGCTGGTGGGTGAGGGGTGAGTGCGGCGCGTCCGGTGAGTGAGGGGTGAGCGCAGCTGGTCGGTGGGTGAGGGGTGAGTGCGGCTGGTCGGTGGGTGCGGGGCGAGCGCAGTTGGTCGGTGGGTGAGGAGCGAGCGCAGCGAGCGTCTCGAAGCCACAACTTCGGGCATGACGGCACACCCCAGCGACGGTGGTGTCGCTGGGGTGTGCGGTCAGGCGGGTACGACGCGCGGTGGGTCAGGCGGCGCGGTCAGGCGGTAGCGGGATCGTGCCGTGGGGGTCGACGAGGTACTGGTGGTCGTGCGGGCTCGTCCAGATGAAGGAGCCGTCGGGTAGGCGCCGGTAGCGCCACCTGCGTTCTCGCCCTACGCCGCTCATTGAGGGGTGCGTCTTCACGCGGTGATGCCTGCGACAGAGCGGGGCGAGGTTGGTCGTGGAGGTCTGGCCCGGTGGTCCGCCGTCCTCTGCTCGGACGTACTCGTCGACGTGGTCGAGGTCGCAACCCCGTGCGGGTCGAGTGCAGTGGGGGAACACGCAGGTGGGCCTCGTGAGGCGGACGCGTTCGGCGATCCGGTCGGGGATCTCGTAGGCGTCGACCGCGACCTGGTCGCGCAGGTCGATGACCGGCTTCACGACGACCTGCGTCAAGGATGACCTGCACCATTCGCGGACCTGCTCGGCGAGCACGAAGCTGCGGGTCTTCTCGACCCGGGCGAGGTCGACGCCGCCGCAGGCGTTGGGGTCCAGGTCGGTGAGGGCGGCTTCGGCGAGGTGGACGTGCAGGACGACCTGGCGGGCCTTCGATCGCGTCGCGGCTGGCGCGGTGTCGCTGCCGGTCTGGTTGCTGGCCTCGCCCGTCGTGGTCCGCACAGCGTCGGCGTTGTCGCAGCCGCTGAGGTCGAGGGTCGTCTGGCGCCGCGCGATCTCACCGACCGCGGATGATCGTCGTGCGTCGAGGGAGTCCAGCGACCCTGCCACTGCGAGGTCAGCGGCCACGCGGGACACGGCGTTCTCGAGGTCGAGGGCGTCGGCGAGGTCGAGGGTGCCGGACACCGGCACCACACCCCGAGCCGGGTCCACCTGGGCGTCGAAGTCGATGTCGAACCGGCGGGTGGCGTCGGAGTCGGCGCGGTCGAGCTCGGCCTTCTCGGGGTCGAACCGGGCGACCGCCTCCGCGACCAGCTTCTGGGCGGTGACCATCCCGGTCTTGTGCGCCACGGGGGCGAGGTGGCGGTCGACGAACTCGGCGCCATCCGGTGTGAGCTGGGTGGTTTCCTGGGCGATCTTCCGTGCCCGCCACGCCGGCAGCACCCCGTCGACCACCCGGTTCCAGAGACGCGGGAGGCGGTGGCGGAGCTCGACCGCCTCGCCGACGAGCCGGCGACCCGAGTCGGTCGACAGGCCGAGTGCGGCCGCGATCTCGACGACGCAGAACTCGGACACCAGCGGCGCGCCCGGTCCGCCGAGCTCCCCGAACACGTCCGCGCCCGGCAGGAGATGCGCATCAGGGCGGATCAGCCCGAACGGCCCGTGCTGGTTGGCGACCTCACCGTCCTCGGTGTGGGCGTCCGCCCAGTCCGCGACGGCGACGAGCACCTCGACCTCAGCGACCCGCTGGCGCGCCAGCGCCGCCCGGGCACCGTCGAGCAGCACAGCCGGGGAGGCGGCGCTCGAGACGGTGTCTCCGAGGGTGGCGGTGGTCGGGCTCATACCCTGATTCTATTCGATCACGCGTTCGATCGCTAGCCTCTGATGGTGATCTGGGGATAACTGTTTGACCAGGTCAGAGGGCTTTTGGCGCCCCGGGCGACATGGTGTCGAGACGGGCCTGGCGGCCCTCCTGGATCACCACGGGCGCGAGCGCTTCGGCCCTCCTCGAGCACCGGAGCCGTGGTTTCGAGACGCTCGCTGGCGCTCGCTCCTCAACCACCGCGAGACGCCGCTCCTCCGCCACCGCGGGCCTGGTGGCCCTGCTCAACCACCGCAGGCGTGGTTTCGAGACGGGCCTGGCGGCCCTCCTCAACCACCGCGAGACGCCGCTCCACAAACCACCGCGGGCGCACGCGCCTCGGTCTTCCTCACCCCAGAGCGATGCCCCCACCACCC
>NZ_AUFN01000012.1 GCF_000426525.1 Nocardioides alkalitolerans DSM 16699 | reverse complement strand
GGGGTGGGGTGGTTCATAGAGTTACGGCGGCCATAGCGAGAGGGAAACACCCGGTCCCATTCCGAACCCGGAAGTTAAGCCTTTCAGCGCCGATGGTACTGCGATCGAGAGGTCGTGGGAGAGTAGGACGCCGCCGGACAACACTTCAGGTAGAGGCCATCCCGTTCGCGGGATGGCCTCTACTCTATTTGCGCGCTCGGACGACTTCCGTCCACCGATGGGAAGCGCCGGGGGGCGAGGGTGACCCTCAGAGGGTGCGCATGATGGTGCCGATGCTGGGCTTCGGCTGGAACGACGTCGCCTTCTCCGGCAACCGGCGGCCACCCGTCAGCACGGCGTCGAGTGCGTCGTACGAGAGCGCCGGCACGAGGACGCCGACCCGGGGCTCGTCCCCACGGCCTGGCGGCCGCAAACCCTTCAGGGTCGCCTCCACGGAGTGGTGGTACTCGACCGCGTGCGGCGGCGCCATCGGGAGGACCCGTCGGTGGAGCGCCTCGACCGGCACCTCGTCGTCGGAGGGGTGCAGGGCGAGCGCCCAGGCCGCCGTACCGTCGGTGAGCACGAGCGTCGTGGCGTCGAGCGCCTGGAGCTGGTGGGTCACCGGCACCGGACGCAGCTCGCCGACTCCTGACTCCCGAACGGCTCGGAGCGCCACCTTCAGCGGGAGGCCGCGGACGACGCGGTGGATCGCGCCCAGGAAGAGGGGGGTGTCGGTCTGGTCCACGATCATCGCCAGCCCGCGGTCCCACCCGGTGCCGGGCAGCTCCCGCTGCAGCTGCTGGTAGGCCGCCAAGCGGTGGTGACCGTCGGCCACGATGAGCCGGGCGGGGGCGAGCGCCGTACGGAGCGCGTCGATCGCCAGGGGATCGTGGAGGTCCCAGAAACGGTGGGCCTGGCCGGCGCGGTCGACGTACTCCAGCGCGGGCGGTCCGCTCGTGAGCGTCGCGATGAGCGCGGCGTACGGCAGCGACCCCCGGTGCACCAGGAGGATCGGGGCCGGGTTCACCCCCATCACCTGCATGCGTCCGGCCAGCTCGAGGGCCTGGAGCGGGTCGACGTCCTCGTGGGGGAGGACGGCGGCGCTCGACGGGTCCTCGGTGCTGTGGTCGAGCGCCAGCAGACCGACGACGGAGCGGACCGTGAGGCCCTGGCTCGTGTACTCGTGGAGGTAGAGGGCCGGCTCGGCGTCCTGGGTGAGGTTGCCCAGGCGGCGCCAGCGCTGGATCCGGTCGGCGACCGCGCGGTGGGGTCTGGCCAGGAGCCGGGCGGAGGCCGGATCACCGACGCGCGCGGCCGAGAGCCGGGTCGCGGCGAAGGGGGAGAGACGCACGGGACCGGCGACGCACGAGACCCCCGCGCCGGCTGCTGTCTCCATCGATGCATCGTAGGGTGCGCTCGCAAGCGACGAACCGGAAGGGACCCCACGTGCTCGAGGCCACCGACGAGGTGCTGGTCGACCTCCACGACCTGGTGATGCTGGACCTGGACGGCGTGGTCTACGTCGGGCCGGACGTCGTACCCGGTGCCGGGAAGCACCTGGAGGCGGCCCGTTCGCGAGGCGTGCGTCTCGCCTTCGTGACCAACAACGCCTCCCGACCGCCCACGGTCGTCGCCGAGCACCTCACCTCCCTCGGCATCACCGCCGAGGTCGAGGACGTGGTGACCTCGGCGCAGGCGGCGTCGGCCGTGCTCGCCGACCGCCTCCCGGCCGGCAGCGCGGTCGCCGCGCTCGGCGGGGCCGGGCTGACCGAGGCGTTGCGCGAGGTCGGGCTGGAGCCGGTCGGCGTGCACGACGAGGCCGTGGCGGTGGCGTCGGGCTACGGGCCGGACGTGCTGTGGCGCGACATCATGACGGTGGCGGTGCGGGTGTGCGACGGTCTGCCGTGGGTGGCCAGCAACACCGACCACACCATCCCCACGCCCGACGGGGTGGCTCCCGGCCACGGGGTGCTGGTCGACATGCTGCAGCGCTTCACCGGGGTGGAGCCGACCGTCGCCGGCAAGCCGGCCCCACCGCTCCTCGAGACCACGATCCGTCGCTGCGGTGCCGACCGGGCCCTGATGGTGGGCGACCGGCTGGACACCGACATCGCCGGGGGGAGCGCGGTCGACGTCCCCACGCTGCTGGTGATGACAGGGGTGTCCGGCCTCGCGGAGCTGGCGTCCTGCCGGCCCGAGGACCGACCGACCTACCTGGCGGCCGACCTGGCGGGCCTGCTCGAGCCGCAGCCCGTGGTGGAGGTCGACGGCACGCGCGCGGAGGTCGGCGGCTGGCGCGCCGAGGTGGTCGACGGCCGTCTCGAGGTGCAGGGCGAGGGCGCACCGTCCGACTGGTGGCGCGCAGTGGCGACCTCGTCGTGGGTCCACCTCGACTCCGGGGCCGAGCCGGCCGACACGTCCGCTGTCCACAGCCCCGCCCGGTAGGGCGTGGCGTCGGCCCCGGGGCCGGTAGCCTCGCTCCCATGTCCGAGCAGCACGCGCCCCCGCCCCCGGTGGACCTCGAGGACCGGGTCGGCCCGACCGACGTCGTACCGACTGGTCACGCGGGGGTCGACGAGGTCCTGGGGCAGCTCGACGAGCTGCACGGGGCTCCGGTGGCCGACCACGTGGTGGTCTTCGAGCAGGTCCACGCCGGGCTGCGCCGGGTGCTCGACGACTCCGCGGCCGGCTGAGCCTCGTGCCACCACGCCGCCTCCGCCTCGACGCCGAGCTCGTCCGTCGCAAGCTCGCCCGCTCCCGTGAGCACGCCAGCGAGCTGATCGCCGCCGGTCGGGTGACCGTCTCCGGCGCCCGCGCCACCAAGCCCGCCACCGGGGTGACCACCGACGTCGCGCTCGTGGTGCGCGACGACCCCGACCGTCCCGACTTCGTCTCCCGCGGTGGGCACAAGCTCTCGGGGGCGCTCGACGCGTTCGAGGCCCAGGGCCTCGTCGTCGCCGGACGGCGCTGCCTCGACGCCGGCGCGTCCACCGGTGGCTTCACGGACGTGCTGCTCCGCCGCGACGTGGCCGAGGTCGTCGCGGTCGACGTCGGCTACGGCCAGCTGGCCTGGTCGCTGCAGCAGGACCCGCGCGTCGCGGTGCACGACCGCCAGAACATCCGCGACCTCGACACCGACGTGATCGGGGGTCCCGTGGACCTCGTCGTCGGTGACCTCTCCTTCATCTCCCTGACGCTCGTGCTCGACGCCCTCCTGGGGGTCACCCGCCCCGACGGTGACCTCGCGCTGATGGTCAAGCCCCAGTTCGAGGTCGGCAAGGACCGCGTGGGCAAGGGCGGTGTGGTGCGCGACCTCGCCCTCCGCGCGGAGGCCGTCGCAGGCGTCGCGGACGCCGCAGCCGCCCGCGGCTGGGGACCTCGCGCGGTCGTGACCAGCCCGCTGCCCGGGCCGTCGGGCAACGTCGAGTTCTTCCTCTGGCTGCGCCGCGGCGAGGCCGTCGTCGGCCACGACGACATCACGGCCGAGGTGGGCCGGACGCCCACCGAGGCCCTGTCGGACCCGGGTGAGAAGGTGGGCCCGTGACCGACTCCTCCGACCGCCGCGTGCTGGTGCTGACCCATACCGGGCGGGCCGACGCGCGAGCGGTCGCCGAGGAGTTCTGCCGGGCCCTGAGCGAGAACGGCCTCACCGTCCTCGTGCCCGCCGACGAGGCGGTCGACCTCGGTCTCGAGGGCTCGACGGTGACGGTCGTCGAGGACGGTCCGGACGTCGGCGAGGGCTGCGAGCTCGCCGTGGTGATCGGCGGCGACGGCACGATCCTCCGGGCCGCCGAGCGGGTGCGGGCCAGCGGCACGCCGCTGCTGGGCGTCAACCTGGGCCACGTGGGGTTCCTCGCCGAGTCCGAGTACGACGACGTGCCCTCCACCATCGAGGCGATCGTGCAGCGGCGCTACGTCGCGGAGGACCGCCTGACGCTCGACGTCACCGTCTTCCACGGCAAGGAGGTGCTCACCCGCACCTTCGCGCTCAACGAGGCCTCGGTCGAGAAGGCCTCCCGCGAGCGGATGCTCGAGGTCGTCGTCGAGATCGACGGACGCCCGATCTCCCGATGGGGCTGCGACGGCGTCGTGCTGGCCACGCCGACCGGCTCCACGGCCTACAACTTCAGCGCGGGCGGCCCGGTGGTCTGGCCCGAGGTCGAGGCGCTCCTCGTCGTACCGATCTCGGCGCACGCGCTCTTCGCCCGCCCGATGGTGGTGGCCCCCACCTCGGTGGTCGCCGTCGAGCTCCTCACGCCGGGGGTCGGCGCCGGTGTGCTGTGGTGCGACGGCCGCCGTACGGTCGAGCTGCCCCCCGGTGCCCGCATCGAGGTGACGCGGGGTGAGCGCTCCGTCCGGTTCGTCCGGCTCCACGACTCCCACTTCGCCGACCGGCTGGTCGCCAAGTTCGGCCTCCCCGTCGAGGGGTGGCGCGGCGTGGCCGAGCGCCGTCGTCGTGCCGTGGGCGAGGCGGGTCGCCGTGCTTGAGGAGATCCGGATCAGCTCGCTCGGGGTCATCGACTCCACGACGCTCACCCTGGGCCCGGGGCTCACGGTCGTCACGGGTGAGACGGGTGCCGGCAAGACCATGGTCGTGACCGCTCTCGGGCTGCTGCTCGGCGGTCGGGCGGACACCGGGGCCGTCCGGACGGGGTCGAAGGCGGCCCGCGTCGAGGGCGTCGTGCGCGCCGACGCGCTCGCCGACTTCGCGGCCGCCGTCGAGGAGGCGGGCGGCGTCGTCGAGGACGACCGGGCGCTGCTGGCCCGCAACATCTCCGCCGAGGGACGCAGCCGGGCGTACGCCGGGGGAGCGACCGTGCCCGTCGCGGTGCTCGGTGAGCTCGCCGGCCCGCTCGTGGCGGTCCACGGCCAGTCCGACCAGCACCGGCTGCTGCGCACGACCGCGCAGCGAGACGCGCTCGACCGCTTCGGCGGCCCCGCGCTGGCGGCGCTGGCGGCGACCTACCGCACGACGTACGACGCGCTGCTCGCCGTCGAGCGCGAGCTGGCCGACGTGCTGGCCAGCACCCGGGAGCGGGCCCGCGAGGCCGACCTCCTGCGCTTCGGCCTCGACGAGATCGACGCCGTCGAGCCGCAGCCGGGGGAGGACGACGCCCTGGCCGCGGAGGAGAAGCGGCTGGGCTACACCGACGAGCTGCGCACCGCCGCCGAGCGGGCCCGCGAGGCGCTCTCCAGCGAGCAGGGTGCCCCGGACGCCATGGGCGCGCTGGCCGCCGCCCGGTCGGCCCTCGACAGCGTGAGCGAGCACGACCCCGCTGCGGCCGAGCTGGCGCAGCGGGTGGCCGAGGTCGGCTACCTGCTCACCGACGCGGCGGCCGACGTGGCGTCGTACGCCTCGGGGGTCGACGTCGACCCGGCCCGCCTGGCGGCCGTCTCCGAGCGTCGGGCGGCGCTGACGGCGCTGACGCGCAAGTACGGCGCCACGGTCGAGGAGGTGCTGGCCTGGTCGGCAGCCTCCGCGAAGCGCCTCACCGAGCTCGAGGCGGCCGACGACAGCGTCGACGAGCTGCGCGAGCGCCGGCAGGGCCTGCGCACGGAGCTGGCGACGGCGGCCCGGGCGCTGAGCGAGGCGCGCCAGGCGGCGGCGGTCGACCTCGGCGCGCGCGTCGAGGCCGAGCTGGCCCACCTCGCCATGCCCCACGCCCGGTTCCGCATCGACGTCCGGGTGGTCGACCAGGCGCCACGCGACGACGACGAGCCCGGGAGCGGTGACGACGAGCAGCGCGCACCGCTCGAGGTCGACGGCCGCCACCTGCGCTTCGGCCGCCACGGCCTCGACGACGTCGAGATGCTGCTGGCCGCCAACACCGGCTCCGAGCCCCGCCCGCTCACCAAGGGGGCGTCGGGCGGCGAGCTCTCGCGCGTGATGCTGGCGCTCGAGGTCTCCCTGGCGGCGACGAGCCCCGTGCCGACGTTCGTGTTCGACGAGGTCGACGCCGGGGTCGGCGGCAAGGCGGGCATCGAGATCGGCCGCCGGCTGGCCGCGCTGGCCACGCACAAGCAGGTGCTCGTGGTGACCCACCTGCCGCAGGTCGCGGCGTACGCCGACGCGCACGTCGTGGTGCGCAAGGAGAACGACGGGTCGGTGACGAGCTCGGGGCTGCAGACGCTGGACACCGACCAGCGCGAGCAGGAGCTGTCGCGGATGCTGGCCGGTCTGGAGTCCTCCGACACCGCCGTCGCCCACGCCCGTGAGCTGCTCGGCTCGGCGAGCACGGAGAAGGCGCGCGCGGCCACGGAGGCCGCGGCGCCGCGGAAGGCCTCCCGCAAGGGCGCGCGCGCCGTCTCCTGAGCGTCAGCCCCTCCGGCTCGGGTGACGCACCCCTCCGACGCGCCCGGCCCGTCCTCCGCGGAGATGGCCGTCGGCGCTGTCACGATGGGGAGACCATGAGACTACGCACGCGCAACGACGCCCCCGAGGTCCTCCCCGGCGTGACCGGCACCGCGAGGGTCGGCCGCCGCTCCTCCGCCGTGACCGCCCGCCTCCGGGCCGGCGACGTGGCCGTGATCGACCTCGTCGACATGGACCGCACGACCGCCCAGGCCCTCGTCGACGCGCAGGTCGTCGCCGTCCTGAACGCCCAGCCGATGGTCTCCGGCCGCTACCCGAACCGAGGCCCCCAGGTGCTCGTCGACGCCGGGATCCCGGTGGTCGACCAGCTCGGCGAGGCCGTCGTGACCGACCTCACCGACGGTGCCGTCGTACGGGTGCACGAGGGCGCCGCCTACCTCGGCGACGTCGCGGTGGCCCGCGGCCGCGAGGTGGACGGCGCGCTGCTGACCCGGCTCCTGGCCGACGCCCGCGACGGCCTCACCAGCCAGCTGGAGAACTTCACCCACAACGCCAGCGAGTTCCTCCGCCGCGAGCAGGACCTGCTGCTGCACGGCCAGGGCTTCCCGCTCCCGGAGACGGCCATCGCCGGCCGACCGGTCGTGGTCGTCGTCCGCGGTGAGAACCTCGAGAGCGAGCTCAAGTCGATGGGTCGGTTCCTCACCGAGCAGCGCCCCGTGCTCGTGGGCGTCGACCGCGCCGCCGACGACCTCCTCAAGGCCGGCCGCACCCCCGACATCGTGGTGCTCAGCAGCGGCATCGACGCCGCGCTGCCGTCGACCAAGGCGCTGAAGGCCGCGACCGACGTCATCGCTGTCGTGCCCGAGGGCATCAGCCGCGACGCGTCGGCACAGCTCGACCGGCTCGGCGTGCGGCCCCGCAAGGTGCAGACGCAGGCCAGCGCCGAGGACGTCGCGCTGCTCATCGCCGACCGGCAGGACGCCTCCGTGATCGTCGGCATCGGGCTGCACGCCACGCTCGACGACTTCCTCGACCGGCAGCGCGCCGGTCTCGCCAGCACCTACCTGACCCGGCTCAAGGTCGGTCGTCGCCTCGTCGACGCCGCCACCGTGCCGACCCTCTACTCCGGCCGCGTCCGCCCGCTGCACCTCGTGCTCCTGGTGCTGGTCGGGATCATCGCGCTCGCCGCCGCCATCTCCGTGACCCCGGTCGGACAGGAGTGGGCCGACCAGGTCGGCGCCTGGGCCGGTGACCTCGTCGACTACCTGCAAGGACTCACCTCTTGATCTCGTTCCGCCACCATCTCGTCTCGATCATCGCCGTGTTCGTGGCCCTGGCCGTCGGCGTCGTCCTGGGAGGAGGTCCGCTCTCGGAGCTCGGTCGTGACGACGAGCCCGAGCAGGCGGCCCCCCAGGAGCGGGACGACTCGGACCTCCAGGTCGCGTTCGGCGACTCGTTCGCCCAGGCTGCGGCCGCCCCACTCCTGGGCACCCGCCTCGAGGGCCAGCAGGTCGCCCTGGTCACGCTGCCGGGTGCGCCCGCCGACGTCGTCGACGGCGTCGTCGCCCAGGTGGAGGCCGGTGGCGGCCAGATCAGCGGACGCTTCGATGGCCGCTCCGCCCTGGTCACGCCCGGCGAGCAGAACCTCGTCAACTCCCTCGGCACCCAGCTGGTGACCGACCTCGACCTCGCCGACGAGCTCTCGCCGGAGCTCGGCTCGCACGAGCGCATCGGCCGGCTCATCGGCCTCGCCGTCGCCAGCACCGAGCCCGAGGGCGAGGAGCCCGACGCCGCGGCCGGCACGGTGCTCGAGGCGCTGCAGAGCGCCGACCTGCTGACCGCCGACGACGCGGCCGCAGGCCGCGCGCCGCTCGTGCTCGTCGTGATGGGGGAGGACCGCGACGACCCCGACTCGACCGCGCTGGTCGCCGGCCTGGCCCGCGGGCTCGCCGTCACGTCCATCGGCACCGTCGTCGTCGGCAGCACCACCTCGGGCGAGGACGGCGACCTCTCCGTGCTGCGGCAGGAGGACCTCGGCACCGCCACGACGGTGGACGGCGACGAGACGACCGTCGGCCAGGTGAGCGCCGCGCTGGCGCTCGCGAACGCCCTCAGCGGTGAGAACGGCGCGTTCGGTGCCTCCGGGGCCGACGGAACCGTTCCACTCGGGTAGGGTGGAAGCCCGTGAAGAACTCGACGCCCACGAAGCATGTTTTCGTCACCGGGGGCGTCGCCTCCTCTCTCGGAAAAGGCCTCACCGCCTCCAGTCTGGGCAACCTCCTGAAGTCACGTGGACTCACCGTGACCATGCAGAAGCTCGACCCCTACCTGAACGTCGACCCCGGGACGATGAACCCGTTCCAGCACGGCGAGGTGTTCGTCACCAACGACGGCGCCGAGACCGACCTCGACATCGGGCACTACGAGCGGTTCCTCGACACCGACCTGAACCAGATCGCCAACGTCACGACCGGCCAGGTCTACTCGACGGTGATCCAGCGGGAGCGACGCGGCGACTACCTCGGTGACACCGTGCAGGTCATCCCGCACATCACCAACGAGATCAAGGACCGCATGCTCGCGATGGGCGGCGACGGCATCGACGTCGTCATCCACGAGATCGGCGGCACGGTCGGCGACATCGAGTCGCAGCCCTTCCTCGAGTCGGCGCGCCAGGTGCGCCACGAGGTCGGCCGCGGCAACTGCTTCTTCATCCACGTCTCGCTGGTGCCGTTCATCGGCCCGTCGGGCGAGCTGAAGACGAAGCCGACGCAGCACTCGGTGGCGGCGCTGCGCTCCATCGGCATCCAGCCCGACTCCGTCGTGTGCCGCGCCGACCGCGAGCTGCCGACGTCGATCAAGCGCAAGATCTCGCTGATGTGCGACGTCGACGAGGAGGCCGTGATCACGTGCGCCGACGCGCCGTCGATCTACGACATCCCGAAGGTGCTGCACCGCGAGGGGCTCGACGCGTACGTCGTGCGCCGCCTCGACCTGCCGTTCCGCGACGTCGACTGGACCGTCTGGGACGACCTGCTGCGCCGCGTGCACCACCCGGCCGAGGAGGTCACGGTCGCCCTCGTCGGCAAGTACGTCGACCTCCCCGACGCGTACCTCTCGGTGGCCGAGGCGCTGCGGGCGGGCGGGTTCGCCCACGAGGCGAAGGTGCACCTGCGCTGGGTGCCTGCCGACGACTGCGCCACCCCGGCGGGCGCGCAGCGCGCGCTCAACGACGTCGACGCGATCTGCGTGCCGGGCGGCTTCGGCATCCGGGGCCTCGAGGGCAAGCTCGGCGCCCTGACCTACGCGCGCACCCACGGCATCCCGACGCTGGGCCTGTGCCTCGGGCTGCAGTCGATGGTGATCGAGTACGCCCGCAACGTCGCCGGCCTCGTCGGCGCCGACTCCACCGAGTTCGATCCCGCGACCCCCGAGCCGGTCATCGCGACGATGGCCGAGCAGCGCGAGTACGTCGAGGGCGCCGGCGACCTGGGCGGCACGATGCGCCTCGGTCTCTACCCGGCGGACCTCAAGGACGGCACCGTGGTGCGGGCGACGTACGACGCCCCGCGCGTCGAGGAGCGCCACCGCCACCGCTACGAGGTCAACAACGCCTACCGCGGCAAGCTCGAGGAGGCCGGCCTGGTCTTCTCCGGCACGTCGCCCGACGACCAGCTCGTCGAGTTCGTCGAGCTGCCGCGCGAGGTGCACCCGTACTACGTCTCGACCCAGGCGCACCCCGAGCTGCTCTCGCGGCCGACGCGGGCCCACCCCCTGTTCGCGGGGCTGGTCGGCGCGGCGATCGAGCGCCAGCGCGAGCTGCTCATCCCGATCGACGGCGAGGACTCCTGACATGAGCGAGCAGCGCGACGACCTCCGGGACGAGGAGGCCGCCTGGCCGGTGGAGTCCTCCGAGGACCTCCACCGCGACGGGTGGGTCGTCGCGCTGCGCGCCGACCGGGTCAAGCGGCCCGGGGCCGACGACGAGCCCGCCTTCCGGCGGATCGTGCTCGAGCACCCCGGTGCCGTCGTGATCCTCGCGATCGACGACGAGGACCGGGTGCTCTGCCTGCGCCAGTACCGGCACGCGGCCCAGCGCCGGTTCGTGGAGCTGCCCGCGGGGCTGCTCGACGTACCCGGGGAGGAGCCCGTCGAGGTGGCGCGCCGCGAGCTGCGCGAGGAGGCCGCGTTCACCGCCGAGCGGTGGACGCACCTGCTCACGACGTACTCGTCGCCCGGTATCAGCAGCGAGCGCATCGCCACCTTCCTGGCCGAGGGCCTCACCGCCACCGACCGCGGCGACTTCGAGCTGAAGCACGAGGAGGCCGACATGGAGACCCTCTGGGTGCCGTTCGACGACCTGCTCGCCGCCGTGCTCGACGGGCGCGTGGCCGACGCGCCGGTGGCCCTCGCCGTGCTGGCGCACCAGGTCCGCCGTACGGGGGGCACGCCCTGACCACGACGGCGACGGGCACGCTCGCGCGGGCCGTCACGACGTACCTCGACCACCTGGCCGTGGAGCGCGGCTCGGCGGCCAACACGCTCTCGTCGTACCGGCGCGACCTCCGTCGCTACCTCGCCTTCCTCGACGCTCGTGGCGTCGAGACCGTCGACGGCGTCACGACCGAGGTCGTCGCGGACTTCCTCGTCGGGCTCCGCACCGGCGACGACGAGCACCCGCCGTTGGGCGCCAGCTCGGCCGCCCGCACGCTCGTGGCGGTGCGCGGCTTCCACCGCTTCGCGCTGCGCGACGGACTGGCCGTGAACGACCCCGCCGCCGCCGTGAAGCCGCCGACGCCCGCCAAGCGGCTGCCCAAGGCGCTGCCGCTCTCCGACGTCGAGGCCATCCTGGACGCGGCCGGAGCCCCGGGGACGACGCTGTCGTTGCGGGACCGGGCGCTGCTCGAGGTCCTGTACGGCACGGGTGCCCGCATCTCGGAGGCCGTCGGGCTCGACGTCGACGACGTGGACCGCACCCAGGGCACCGTCTGGTTGCGCGGCAAGGGCGGCAAGGAGCGGGTCGTGCCGGTTGGCTCCTACGCCCTGGAGGCGCTCGAGGCCTACCTCGTGCGCGCCCGGCCCGACCTCGTCACCACCGGCTCCGGCACGCCCGCCCTGTTCCTCAACGCCCGCGGGGGCCGGCTCTCGCGCCAGAGCGCCTGGACCGTGCTGGTGCGCTGCGCCGACCGGGCGGGCGTCACCGGCGACGTCTCGCCCCACACCCTTCGGCACTCGTTCGCGACGCACCTGCTCGACGGCGGCGCCGACGTGCGCGTCGTGCAGGAGCTGCTCGGCCACGCCTCGGTGACGACGACGCAGATCTACACGCTCGTCACCGTCGACAACCTCCGCGAGGCCTTCGCGCTCGCGCACCCCCGTGCCCGTGACTGACGCGCCCGTCGTGCCGGCCGACGTCACGGCCCCGCCCCTGCTGGCCGTCGCCGACGCGGCGGGCAGCGACGCCGACGCGCTGTACGCCGGCTTCTCCACCTGGGCCGAGGAACGGGGCGTCCCGCTCTACCCGCACCAGGACGAGGCCGTCATCGAGCTGCTGGCGGGCGCCAACGTCGTGCTCGCCACCCCCACGGGCTCCGGCAAGTCGCTCGTGGCCGCCGCGGCCCACGCGGCCGCGCTCGCCGACGACCGGGTCAGCTTCTACACCGCCCCGATCAAGGCGCTGGTGAGCGAGAAGTTCTTCGACCTGTGCGCCCTCTTCGGTGCCGACAACGTCGGCATGCTGACGGGCGACGCGGCGGTCAACGCCGACGCCCCGATCATCTGCTGCACCGCCGAGATCCTGGCCAACCTCGCCCTGCGCGAGGGCGCGGGTGCCGACGTGGGCCTCGTCGTGATGGACGAGTTCCACTACTACGGCGACGCGGACCGCGGCTGGGCGTGGCAGGTGCCGCTGCTCACGCTGCCGCACGCCCAGTTCCTGCTCATGTCGGCGACCCTCGGCGACACGACGGCGCTGCGGGAGGACCTGTCGCGCCGTACGGGCCGGGAGACCGCCCTCGTGGCCGACGCCGCGCGCCCCGTGCCGCTCGACTTCCGGTGGGCGATGACGCCGCTGGGGGAGACGCTCGAGGAGCTCGTCACCACCCACCAGGCGCCGGTCTACGTCGTGCACTTCACCCAGGCGGCGGCCGTCGAGCACGCCACCAGCCTCGTCGGCAGCGGCGGGCTGGTCGCGCTGACCGGGCGCAGGAGCGAGGCGTGGAAGGAGCAGCGTGAGCGGATCGCGGCACGCATCGGCGACTTCCGCTTCGGTGCGGGCTTCGGCAAGACGCTCTCGAAGCTGCTGCGCCAGGGCGTCGGGGTGCACCACGCCGGGATGCTGCCGCGCTACCGGCGCCTCGTCGAGCAGCTCGCCCAGGACGGGCTGCTCGCCGTCATCTGCGGCACCGACACGCTCGGCGTCGGCATCAACGTGCCGATCCGCACGGTGCTGTTCACCGGGCTGGCGAAGTTCGACGGCACCCGGCAGCGGGTGCTGCGCACCCGGGAGTTCCTGCAGATCGCCGGCCGCGCCGGCCGCGCGGGCTTCGACACGGCGGGGTACGTCGTGGTCCAGGCGCCCGAGCACGCGATCGCGAACGAGAAGGCCCGCGCGAAGTCGGAGGCGAAGAACGCCGCGATGAGCGAGGAGAAGCGCGCCAAGAAGAAGAGCAAGCCCCAGCTGAGCAAGCCGCCCGAGGGCACCATCGTCTGGACCGAGCAGACCTTCGACAAGCTCGTCGCCGGCGCGCCGGACCCGCTGGGGTCGCGCATGCGCGTCACCAACGCGATGGTGCTCGCCGTGGTCGCCCGCGAGGCCGACGCGTTCGCGATCCTGCGCACGCTGCTGATGGACAACCACGAGGACCGGCGCAACCAGCTGCGGCTCGCCCGGCGGGCGCTGCGGCTGGCCCGCAGCCTCGTGCGGTCCGGGGTGCTGGAGCGCCTCGACGAGCTCGACGAGTTCGGCCGCCGCTACGTGCTGACCGAGAGCCTGCCGGCCGACTTCGCGCTCAACCAGCCGCTGGCGCACTTCGCGCTGGCCGCCCTCGACGTGCTCGACCCGGAGTCTCCGACGTACACGCTCGACGTGCTGTCGGTGGTGGAGTCGGTGCTCGACGAGCCCCGCCAGATCCTCATGGCGCAGCAGCACACGGCCCGCGGTGAGGCGGTCGCGGAGATGAAGGCCGACGGGATCGAGTACGAGGAGCGCATGGTGCTCCTCGAGCAGATCACGTGGCCGCAGCCGCTGCGCGAGCTGCTCGAGGGCGTCTACGAGATCTACCGCGAGACCCACCCGTGGCTGCCCGAGGACGCGCTGAGCCCCAAGTCCGTCGTCCGCGAGATGTACGAGCAGGCGATGAGCTTCACCGACGTCGTCTCCCGCTACGGGCTCGCGCGCTCCGAGGGCATCGTGCTGCGCTACCTCTCCGACGCCTACCGCACGCTGCGCCACACCGTGCCCGAGGCCCACCGCACCGAGCAGCTCGACGAGATCGTCGCGTGGCTGGGCGAGACCATCCGCCAGACCGACTCGAGCCTCATCGACGAGTGGGAGGCGCTGACGGCCGACGACCCCGAGGCGGTACGGCGGGCCGCTGCCGAGCGCGCCGCGGGCGGGGCGCCCGTGCCGGGCAACGCCCGACCGCTGTCGGGCCAGCCCGCGTTCCGCGTGATGGTGCGCAACGCGGTCTTCGCCCAGGTGCAGCGCATGGCCCGCGACGAGCTCGACGCCCTCGTGCGTGCGGAGCGCTCCGCGGCCGACCGCACGGACCCGCCCCGGGAGGTCCTGATGGGCCGCAGCCGGTGGGACGAGGCCCTCGAGGAGTACTTCGCCGAGCACGACGAGCTGCGCACCGGTGCCGATGCCCGCGGGCCGCAGCTCTTCTCGCTGACCGAGGACACGGGGCCCGCGCCCGGCCACGTCGACGGCGAGGACGCGCCCGTCGTGCGCCGACTGCGGGTCACGCAGGTGCTCGACGACCCCGAGGGCCACCACGACTGGGTGCTGGAGGGCCTCGTCGACCTCGACGCGACCGACGAGGTGGGTGAGCTGCTCCTGCTCACCACGGCGGTCCGACGGTTGTAGAGTCGCCCCAGCCCGACGCGAGTCGTCGAGTCGACAAATACCGCACCCTCTCGAGGAGCCAGACAAGCGTGACCGACCACCTGCCGTTCGAGACCGCCAGTCCCGCGGTCGGCCCCTCGGTCGCCACGGAGGCCGGCACGATGGGCCCGACCGGTCGGCCGATGCCCGTGCTCCCGGAGCCGAAGCCCGTGACCCACCACGGCGGCGCCCGCGTCGTCGCGATGTGCAACCAGAAGGGCGGCGTCGGCAAGACGACGACCACCATCAACCTGGGTGCGGCGCTGGCCGAGCTGGGCCGCACGGTGCTGCTCGTCGACTTCGACCCGCAGGGCTCGCTCTCGGTGGGCCTCGGCCTCAACCCGCACGAGCTCGACCTCTCGATCTACAACCTGCTCATGCAGTCCGACGTGACCCTCGACGAGGTCGTCGTGGAGACGGGCGTCGAGGGCATGGATCTGCTGCCCTCCAACATCGACCTCTCGGCCGCGGAGGTCCAGCTCGTGCAGGAGGTCGCGCGCGAGCAGACCCTGGCCCGCGTGCTGCGCCCGGCGGTCGAGCGCTACGACGTGATCCTCATCGACTGCCAGCCCTCGCTGGGCCTGCTCACCGTCAACGCGCTGACCGCGGCCGACAGCGTCATCGTGCCGCTCGAGTGCGAGTACTTCGCGCTGCGCGGGGTCGCGCTGCTCAAGACCACGATCGACAAGGTCGCCGAGCGCCTCAACCCGCGCCTCGTGATCGACGGCGTGCTGGGCACCATGTACGACGGCCGCACGCTCCACGGCCGCGAGGTCATGGAGCGGCTCGTGCAGGCGTGGGGCGACACCGTCTTCCACACCGTCATCCGCCGCACGGTGAAGTTCTCGGACTCCACGGTCGCCGGCGAGCCCATCACGACGTACGCCTCCCGCTCCACGGGTGCCGAGTCCTACCGCCAGCTCGCCAAGGAGGTGCTCGCCCGGTGGCCCGGCGCGTGAGCCTGCCGTCGGCGGACGACCTGTTCCGACCGACCGCCGACGACGCCGCGCCCCGGGACGAGAAGGCCGCGCACGCGCAGCAGGCCGCCGAGCAGGCGGCCGCCGAGAAGGCCGCCGGCGAGGCCCGCCGTACCAGCGGACGGGTCAAGCACGACGAGAAGATGACCGTCTACGTGACCTCCGCGGAGCTGCTCGAGCTCGAGCAGGCGCGGCTCACCCTGCGGGCCCGGCACGGCGTCGTCGCCGACCGCGGCCGACTCGTGCGGGAGGCCGTCGCCCTGGCGCTGGAGGACCTCGAGGAGAACGGCGCGGACGCGGCCATCGTGCGCCGGCTGAACGGCGAGGGATGACGACGGCCGCCGAGCCCGTCACGACCGCCGAGCCCGGGGACGGGTCGGCGCCGGCGTTCGCCGTGCACCTCACGAACTTCGAGGGCCCGTTCGACCTGCTCCTCACCCTGATCTCGAAGCACAAGATGGACGTCACCGAGGTGGCGCTGTCGCGGGTCACCGACGAGTTCATCGCCCACGTGAAGGCCGGGGGACCGGTGTGGGACCTCGAGCAGACGACGTCGTTCCTGCTCGTGGCCGCCACGCTGCTCGACCTCAAGGCCGCCCGGCTGCTGCCCGCCGGCGACGTCGAGGACGAGGAGGACCTCGCGCTGCTCGAGGCCCGGGACCTGCTGTTCGCCCGGCTGCTGCAGTACAAGGCCTACCGCCAGGTGGCCGGGGTGCTCGAGCGCCGGCTGGCCGACGAGACCCGCCGGCACCCGCGGGTGGTCGGGCTCGACGAGCGGTTCGCGACCCTGCTGCCGGACGTGCTGATCGGCATCGGCCTGGAGGAGTTCGCGCGGCTCGCCGCGCGGGCCATGACCCCGAAGGCGCCGCTCGAGCTCTCGCTGCAGCACATCCACGCGCCCACCGTCAGCGTCCGCGAGCAGGGTGCGCTCGTCATCGCGCGCCTGCGCCGCCAGGGCGCCACCACGTTCGCGGCGCTCTGCTCCGACGCCCCCGACACCATGACCACCGTCGCGCGGTTCCTCGCGCTGCTCGAGCTGTTCCGCGAGGGCGCCGTCGCGTTCGACCAGGCCGAGGCGCTCGCCGAGCTGACCGTGCGCTGGACGGGCGGCGACGCCGAGGGCATCGAGATCACCGACGAGTTCGAGGGCGCCCCGCCGGACGCCTCGCCCGCCGTACCCGCGCCGCAGGAGGCCCCCGGTGACTGACGCGACCCCGGAGGAGCCGCTGGAGCAGGGGGAGCCCGCCCCCGTGGCGCTGCGGCCCGCGATCGAGGCGATCCTCATGGTCGCGGACCAGCCGCTGCCGTCGGTGACGCTCGCCGTCACCACCGGCCACACCGTGCCCGACGTCGACCGGGCCCTGGCCGACCTCGAACGCGAGTACGCCGAGCAGGGGCGGGGCTTCGAGCTGCGCAACGTGGCCGGCGGCTGGCGCTACTACACGCGCGAGGAGCACGCCGGCGTCGTCGAGAGGTTCGTGCTGGAGGGCCAGTCGGCCCGGCTCACCCAGGCGGCGCTCGAGACCCTCGCGATCGTCGCCTACCAGCAGCCGGTCTCGCGGGCCCGGGTCTCGGCCGTCCGCGGCGTCAACGTCGACGGTGTCATGCGCACGCTCCTGGCCCGCGGCCTCGTGGAGGAGGCCGGCACCGACGAGACCTCCGGCGCCCACCTCTACCGCACCACCTCGTACTTCCTCGAGCGCATCGGCGTGACCTCGCTCGACGACCTGCCGGCGCTCGCGCCGTACCTGCCCGACATGGACGACCTGGAGGAGAACCCCGGATGAGCCCCATCGAGACCGACGACGAGGGCCTGATCCGGCTGCAGAAGCTGCTCGCGCAGTCGGGCGTCGCCTCACGCCGCAAGTGCGAGGAGCTCATGCTCGGTGGGCTCGTCGAGGTGGACGGCGAGGTCGTCACGCGCCTCGGCACGAAGGTCGACCCGGCCACCGCGGTGATCCGGGTGGACGGCCAGCGCCTGCCCCCGATCTCGCCCCACGTCTACCTCGTGCTCAACAAGCCGCGCGGGGTGGTGTCGACGATGAGCGACCCCGAGGGCCGGCGCACGCTGGGCGACCTCGTGGCCGACCGGCCGGAGCGGCTGTTCCACGTGGGCCGCCTCGACACCGACACCACCGGTCTGCTGCTGCTGACGAACGACGGCGACTTCGCGCAGCGCATGGCGCACCCGTCCTACGAGGTCGACAAGACGTACGTCGCGGAGGTCGACGGCGTCGTGTCCAAGGAGACGGTCCAGGCCCTGCTCGCCGGGGTGGAGCTCGACGACGGGCCGGTCGAGGTCAGCCGTGCGCGCGTGCTCCAGCACTCGCCCAAGGGCTCCAAGGCCGAGGACCGCACCATCGTCGAGGTGGTGCTGCACGAGGGCCGCAACCGCATCGTGCGGCGCCTGTTCGACCACCTCGGCCACCCGGTGCGCAAGCTGACCCGCACGAAGGTCGGCCCGGTGGAGCTGCAGCAGCTGCCCGCCGGCGGGATGCGGGACCTGACCCGTGACGAGCTGGGCGCACTGCTGGACCACGCCAAGCTCTGAGCGTCGCCGCCGCTAGCCTGTGCCGGTGCCCGACACCTCGCCCCGTCCGCTCGTCAGGACACCACCCGTCGCACTGACCGGCCCCGTCCTGGTCGTCGGCGCCGGGCTGGTGGGCACCTCGGTGGCGCTGGCGCTGGTCGAGGCGGGCGTCGAGGTGCTGCTGAGCGACCACCACCCCGAGAACGTGCGCACCGCGTCGGGCCTGGGCGCCGGGCGGAGCGCGGAGTCCCGGCCCGGGGCCGAGATCGGGCTCGTCGTCGTCGCCGTGCCGCCCGACGCGCTCGGTGGCGTCGTCGCCGAGGCGCTGCAGCGGCACCCGCGGGCCGTGGTGACCGACGTCGGCAGCGTCAAGACGCAGCCCTTGCTCGAGGTGACGGCCGCCGACCGCGACGTCGTCCACCGCTACGTGGGGTCGCACCCGATGGCGGGCAGCGAGCGCTCCGGGCCGCTGGCCGCGACGTCCACGCTCTTCCAGGGCCGCCCCTGGGCCATCACCCCGCACGCGTCGGCCGACCCCGACGCCGTCGAGACGGTGGAGGCGCTCGTCGCGGTCTGCGGCGGCACGCCCGTCTGGCTGACGCCGGAGGAGCACGACCGCGCCGTCGCCCGCACCTCCCACGTGCCCCACCTCGTCTCCGCGCTGGTCGCCGGTCGGCTGGCCGACGCCCCGGAGCAGCACCTCGCGCTCACCGGGCAGGGCGTGCGCGACGTCACCCGCGTCGCCGGGGGAGACCCGGCCCTCTACGGGCAGATCGTCTCCGGCAACGCCACGGCCGTCGTCGAGCTGCTCGGCGAGGTCCGCGCCGACCTCGACAGGCTCATCGCGGCCGTCGGCGGAGGCGACCGCGGCACGCTCGTCGACCTGCTCGACCACGGCGTCGCCGGCACCCGTGCGATCCCCGCCAAGCACGGCGGCCCGCCGCGCGCGATGCAGTCCGTCTGGGTCTCGGTGCCCGACCACCCGGGCGAGCTCGCGCGGTTGTTCGCCGACGCCGTCGCCAGCGGGGTCAACATCGAGGACATCCGCATCGACCACGACCCCGGCCGCCCCACGGGACGCGTCGAGCTGGTCGTCGACGCCACCCGCGCCGAGCACCTCCTGGGGTCGCTCGAGGAGCGGGAGTGGGTCACGCACCGGTAGGCTGGCCCGCCGTGAGCACCCCGAACCACTCTGCCGAGACCGCCTCCCGACCCGCTGTTCCCGAGGGTCTGGTGATCGCCGTCGACGGCACGTCGGGCTCCGGCAAGTCGAGCACCTCCCGCGGGGCCGCCCAGCGGCTGGGCCTGCGCTACCTCGACACCGGGGCCCAGTTCCGGGCCGTGACGTGGGCGATGCTGCAGGCCGGGGTCGACGTGCACGACGGCCCGGCCGTGGCCGCCCGCTCGGCCGAGCTGATGGTCGTCTCCGGCACCGACCCGGCCGGTCCGACCATCACCGTCGACGGCCAGGACGTCTCGGGCCCCATCCGCACCGACGAGGTGAACGCCGCCGTCAGCCCCGTCAGCGCCGTGCCGGAGGTGCGCGCGCACCTGCTGGCCCTGCAGCGCTCGATCGTCGCCGACCTGCTCGCCGCCGGTCACGGCGTCGTCGTCGAGGGCCGCGACATCGGCTCCGTCGTGCTGCCCGACGCCCCCGTGAAGCTCTACCTCTCGGCCGACCCGTCGGCCCGCGCGACGCGGCGCTCCGCCGAGGAGGGCGGCTCCGACCTCGCTGCCACGGAGCAGTCCCTGCTCGCCCGCGACGCCATCGACTCGGGCCGGGCCACCGCCCCGCTCGTGATGGCCGACGGCGCCGTCCACATCGACACCACCGGCTTCACGCTGGAGGAGGTCATCGCCCAGGTCGTGGCGCTGGCCGAGGCGGTCGAGGCGCACGCGTGACGCGGACCCCCCTCCGCGGTCTCGCCCCGCTCCTCACCGCTCGCACCGGTTCCCGTCCCCACCAGCAGCTCCCGGCCAGCGACGGCGTCCGTCGTCCGCACCGGTGGCTGCTGCACGGCGGGCGGCCGGCCTCGCGTTGGCTCATCCGGCGGCGCTTCGCCGTGCGCCTGCACCACCCCGAGCACGTGCCGCGCCGCGGCGGCGTGGTGCTCGCCGCCAACCACATCGGCTGGGGTGACGGCCCGGTGCTCGCGATCTTCAGCCCGCGCCCGGTCCACGCCCTCACGAAGGTCGAGATGTTCGCCGGCCCGCTCGGCGCGTTCCTGCGCACGTGCGGGCAGATCCCCCTCGACCGCTTCGCCGTCGACGTGACGGCGGTGCGCACCTGCCTGCGGGTGCTCCGGGACGGCGGCGTCGTCGGTGTCTTCCCCGAGGGACGGCGCGGTGGCGGCGACCTCTCCCGCTTCCACCGGGGTGCGGCGTACCTCGCCCTGACCACCGGCGCGCCCGTCGTCCCGGTGGTCGTGATCGGCACCCGGGAGCCCGGTCAGCGCAGCGGGGAGCTGCCACGACGTGGAGGATGCGTGGATCTCTACTACGGTGAGCCCTTGCGCTTGACGCAGCAGCCGTGGCCGCGCACCCGGGAACAGGTGGAGCAGGCCTCGTTGTTGCTCCGTCGGCACATGCTGGCCACCATCGACACGGCGCGCGCGGCCACCGGGCGAGACCTCCCCGGCCCGCTGGCGCCCGACGACCTCGAGGACGACCCCTACACGGGGCTCGTCCACCTCGACCCAGGAGCACCATGACCGAGCACGACGACCGGACCGAGACCGACGCCCACGGCGCGCCGGAGGAGGAGCCCGTCGGGCCGACGCCCGTCCTCGCCATCGTGGGGCGCCCCAACGTCGGCAAGTCGACGCTGGTCAACCGCATCATCGGCCGCCGTGAGGCCGTCGTGGAGGACAAGCCGGGCGTCACCCGCGACCGCGTCTCCTACGACGCCCACTGGAACGGCCGCGCCTTCACCGTCGTCGACACCGGCGGCTGGGACCCCGACGCCCGCGGCCTCGCCGAGCGCATCCGCGAGCAGGCCGAGATCGCCGTCTCGCTCGCCGACGCCGTGCTCTTCGTCGTCGACGCGACGGTGGGCATCACCGACGCCGACGAGGCCGTCGTCCGCGTGCTGCGCAAGGCCGACAAGCCCGTCGTGCTGGCGGCCAACAAGGTCGACGACCAGCGGATCGAGACCGAGTCCTACAGCCTGTGGAACCTCGGCCTCGGCGAGCCCTACCCGGTCTCCGCGATCCACGGCCGTGGGTCGGGCGACCTGCTCGACGCGATCCTCGACGTGCTCCCCGAGACGCCCGAGGCGTCGTACGGCGAGGTCGGCGGCCCGCGCCGCATCGCCATCGTCGGCAAGCCCAACGTCGGAAAGTCGTCGCTGCTCAACAAGCTCGCCGGCGAGAACCGCGTGGTCGTCGACGACGCCTCCGGCACCACGGTCGACCCCGTCGACGAGCTCATCGAGCTCGGCGGCCGCCCCTGGCGCTTCATCGACACCGCGGGCATCCGCAAGCGGGTCAAGGAGGCCTCGGGCCACGAGTACTACGCCTCGCTGCGCACCACGACGGCGATCGACCGCGCCGAGGTCGCCGTGCTCGTGATCGACGGCGGCGCCTCGATCTCCGAGCAGGACCTGCGGATCGTGCAGACCATCCGCGAGGCCGGCCGCGCGCTCGTCATCGCCTTCAACAAGTGGGACAACGTCGACGAGGAGCGCCGCTACTACCTCGACCGCGAGATCGAGCGCGAGCTCGTGCAGGTGCAGTGGGCGCCGCGCATCAACATCACGGCCCGCACGGGCTGGCACGTCGACCGCCTCGTGCCGGCGCTCGACCGCGCCCTCGAGGGCTGGGAGACGCGCGTCGGCACCGGTGCGCTGAACGCGTTCCTCGGGCGCCTCGTCGCCGAGCACCCGCACCCGGTGCGCAGCGGCAAGCAGCCGAAGATCATGTTCGGCACGCAGCCCTCGACCGCTCCGCCGACGTTCATCCTCTTCACCTCCGGCAAGCTCGACGCCTCCTACGAGCGGTTCGTCGAGCGTCGGCTGCGCGAGGAGTACGGCTTCGTCGGCTCGCCCATCGTCATCACCCAGCGCGTGCGGGAGAAGCGCAAGCGCTGAGTGCCTCCCGCCGCCGTCCGGGCGGTGCCCTGCTGCCGTGAGCAGCGCGGTGCCGCCGCGGGCAGCGGGGGGTGGGGTGGCGTCGTACGGCGCCGCAGGCTCGGGGCATGACCGAGAACCGACCCCTGGCGCTGGGCAAGCGCACCTCCGAGGAGCTCCTGGCGCAGCGCGTGCTGCTGCTCGACTCCGCCCTCGACGACGAGATCGGCAGCCAGCTCTGCGCGCAGCTGGTGCTGCTCGCCGACGACGACCCGACCACCGACATCAGCCTCTGGATCAACTCGCCCGGCGGCTCCGTGCCGGCGATGCTGGCCATCACGGACACGATGCGGCTCCTGCCGAACGACGTCTCCACCGTGGCGCTGGGCATGGCCTACAGCGCCGGCCAGTTCCTGCTCTGCAACGGCACCCGGGGCAAGCGCTTCGTGATGCCGCACGCGAAGGTGCTGATGCACCAGGGCTCCGCCGGCATCGGCGGCTACGCCCCCGACATCGAGCTGCAGGCCGACGACCTGCGGTCGGTGCGCGACACGGTGCTCGCGATCATCGCCGAGCGGACCGGCCAGACGCCGGAGACGATCTTCTCCGACTCGCTGCGCGACCGCGTGTACGACGCGGAGGCCGCCGTCGCGTACGGCTTCGCCGACGCGGTGGTGAGCGACCTCGGGCAGCTGCGGCCGGGCGTACGGCGGCCCGTGGGCGTCGGCGCGGGTGCGGGCGGCCGTGGGGGCGTCGGGTTCGCCGGGGTCGCGGGAGGTGCGCGATGAGCACCTACACGATCCCCAACGTCGTCAGCCGCACCCCGCGGGGCGACCGGGTGATGGACGTCTACAGCCGCCTGCTCGAGGAGCGCATCGTCTACCTCGGCACCGAGATCGACGACGGCGTCGCGAACGCGCTCATCGCCCAGGTGCTGCACCTCGACGCGGAGAACCCCGAGCTGCCGATCAACCTCTACGTGAACTCGCCCGGCGGCTCGGTGACCTCGACGTTCGCGCTCTACGACACGCTGCAGTACGTGCGGGCGCCGGTGGCGACGACCTGCGTGGGCCAGGCGTTCTCGTCGACGGCGCTGCTGCTCGCCGCCGGGGAGCCTGGGAAGCGCTCGGTGCTGCCGCACGCCCGGGTGCTGCTCCACCAGCCGGCGGGCCAGGGCCGCGGCACGATCCCGGACCTCATCCTCGCGGCCGACGAGATCCTCACGGTGCGCTCCGAGCTGGAGGAGGCGTTGAGCAGGCACACGGGCCAGAGCGTGGCGACGCTGCGGCGCGACACCGACCGCGACCGGATCCTCCGCGCCGACGAGGCCGTGGCCTACGGGCTGGCCGACACGGTGATCCGGCTGAAGCCGCTGCCGGGGGAGTAGGCCTCAGGCGGCGAGAGCGAGCGGGCCGCGGAGGCGGCCGGCGGGCGCCTGGTGACCGGTCAGGTCGCGGGCGGGCTCCGGGGCGAGGTCGCGGGCGACCTCGCGGGTGAGGTCGAGGAGCGTCAGGTCGAGCGCCCCGGCGACGGCCGCGAGGATCTCGGACGAGGCGTCCTTGAGGCCCCGCTCCAGCTCGGAGAGGTACTGCGTCGAGACGCCGGCCCGCTCGGCGGTCTCGGCCAGCTTCTCCGCCCGCTCGTGGCGGTGCCGGCGCAGCACACGGCCGGTGAGCTCGCGCCACAGCGGTTCGGGGGCCGGGCGTGCGCCGTACGCACCGGTGCTCCCGGTCGGGAGGGTGGTCGGGGTCATCCGCAGCAGCTCGCCCATGGGCCGATGCTAGGCACGCCGTACGACGTCGGACCGCCCGTTCTGCTGAGGGCGGAACGGGTCAGGCGTCACCGGCGAGGTCGTCCCAGAGCGCGGCGGTCTCGGACTCGACGTCCCCGAGGGCCGACGTCGGGCGGATGCGCTGCAGGTTGCGCCCGCCCCGGTCGAAGGTCTGGCGCACCGCCGCCGGGGCCTCGTCGTCCTCCACCGGCTCGGGGAGCCACGTGCACGGCCGCAGGTGGGTGAGGTCGTGGGTGTGGGCCTCGGAGGAGCGGTCCTGGTACCAGGGTCCGACGAGCCGGCCGAGGCGCAGCGGGCCGTCGGGGGTGCGGGTCCACACGAAGGTGCCCTCGGGCAGCTCGGCGAAGCGACGGAGCCGCTCGCCGACGCGCTCGTCGTACGCGCGGGTGACGAGCTCGACGGCGTGCTCGAGCTCGCCGGCGTCCTGCCGCAGCCGCCCACCCACGCCGCACACGTCGTGGGCGAGCGCCCAGGTGACGGCGGCGGCGTGGTCGACGGTGTGGTTGCGCGAGCGCAGGGGAGCGCGGACCACGGGTGAGGACGGTGACATCCGCGCAGTCTCGCAGGATCGGGGCCGCGACCGCCTGCGGTGCCTCGAGCGGCGAGGACCCGACGCCGTGAGCACGACGCGGCGGTAGGGTCCCGTGCCGGGTCCGACGGAGGCGCCCGTTCCACGGAAGGACGCGAGCGATGGCAGCACCGAGGAGGCACCCCGACGGGCCGCGGGAGCGGGCGACCCGGACGACGGTCGCTCCGCGGCGCGTCGTGAGCGTGGCGACCGTCGGGCTCCTCCTCGCCCTGGCGGGCTGCACGTCGACGGACCCGTCGGACTCGGCGGACCCGTCGGCCGACTCGTCGTCGGCCGGACCCGACATCGTCGTCGACGTGCTGCAGCAGGACTGGCGGCACGTGCCCGGGGTCGTCGCGGACGGCGACGGGCTGCGGGTGACGGCGACGGGGAGGAGCATCGTCGAGCAGGACGGCGGCGGAGGTCAGCCGAACCCGCCGGTCAACCTCGCGGGAACCCACCTGGTGGCCGCGGACGACTTCTCCCTCAGTGCGTCGTTCGCGGACGTGACCGCCGATGCCATCCTGGCTGTCCACGACAGCCCGCCGGTGATCGCCGACGAGTTCCTGATCGAGCCGGCAGGTCTGCGGCTCACGCTCCGCGGCGACGACCTCCGGATCGCCGTCTTCGACGGCTCCGACCAGCAGGACGTGACCGACCCTCGACCGGCGTACGACGAGCACGTGACGGTCCCCGACCCCGAGGCGGAGCTCTCCGTGCACCGTTCCGGTGACCGGCTCGAGATCGCGAGCGGTGGCGAGACGGTGGCCTCGCCGTCCCCGGGCGACGTGTTCGACTCGGGCGAGCTCTGGCTGGGCTTGTCGAGCGACGAGGGGTCCTTCACGGTCGGTTCGCTCACGGCGACCGCACCGGACGGTGCGTCCCTGGCCACCGCGGGTCCTGCCGCGGCCGACGCGGAACCGTCTCCGGACGGTCTGCAGGCTCTCGCCGTCCGCACTCGACCCGACTTCCTGGTCGGCGCGGCGGTGGCCCTCGGTCCACTTGCCTCGGACGCCGACTACGCCGCCGCCTTCGTGGGCGACTTCGGCGCCCTCACCCCGGAGAACGTGATGAAGCCGCAGGCGCTCTCCCCGCGGCAGGGCGAGTACCACTTCGAGGAGGCCGACGCCCTCCTCGACCTCGCGGAGAGCAAGGGCATCTCGGTGCACGGCCACACCATCGCCTTCACCGAGGCGATGCCCGGCTGGATGCGCGAGCTGCCCACCGGCTCCGAGCAGGAGCGCCGGGCCAGCGCCGACGTCCTGCTCGACTACGTGACCACCGTGGTCACGCACTTCCGGGGGCGTCTCGACTCGCTCGACGTCGTCAACGAGCCGTTCGACGTCGACCAGGGCACCGGTCTGCAGGAGAACGTCTGGTACCGCGTCTTCGGGCCGGGCTACCCGGTGGTCGTCTCGCAGGCGGTCCACGTCGCGGACCCGGAGGTCAGGCAGTTCATCAACGAGAACGGTGCCGACGTGCCGGGCCCCCGTCAGGACGCCCTGCTCCAGCTCGCCCTCGACACGAACGAGCAGGGTGGGCACATCGACGGCGTGGGGCTGCAGGCCCACGTCTACGACCTCGGGACCGACGCCATCTCGGCCGACGACCTCACGACGACGCTCGACAGCGTCGAGGATGCCGGGCTGGTGGCCCGGATCTCGGAGAACGACGTCACGGACGCCGAGGGTCAGGACGCCCAGGCGGAGCAGTACGCCACGGTCCTCGCCACCTGCCTCCGCTCTCGGGCGTGCGTCTCCTACACGACGTGGGGGGTGGACGACCGCTACGACTGGTTCGTCGACGACGACGGGCTGCAGCAGGGGCACGACCTCCTGTTCGACGACGGGGAGCCGACGCCGGCGTACGTCGCACTGACCGAGGTGCTCGCGGACTGACCCCGGGCCCGCGAGGCGGGTGAGGACGGTGACATCCCCGCAGCCTCGCTGGATCGGGGGCGCAGCCCGGACAATGGCGCGGTGACCGTCCGCCGCCCGCTCCGCAGCCGCCCCCTGGTGCTCGCGGTCGGGCTCGCGCTCGTCGCCACGGGCTGCTCGCTGGGCGACGCGCCCACCCCGGGGGTGGCCGACGACGGGGCCGGCCCCACGTCGTACCGGATCGCCCCCGACTGCCCGCCGCCCCCGGCCGAGCCGCCGGCGGTGTCGGTCGACCTGCTCAACACCTACCTCGCGGAGACCGACCTGCCGGCCTGGCAGGCCGCCGACATCGGCGCCAGAACCCAGCTCAGCGACGGCCGGCTCGTGTGGGTCTTCGGCGACACCGTGCGGACGGACGCGTACTCGCCGCAGGTGGTCTCGAACTCGATGCTCGTGAGCTCGGGCGTCTGCGCGGGGCAGGTGCTTCCCGACGGCGACGGCCCGATCGTGCCCGACACCACGACCGACCTCGACGGCGGTGGCGAGGTGGTGCACTGGCCGATGTCGGTCGTCGCGCTGGAGCCTGGGCACGAGTTCGCCGACGGCGAGACCACCGACGTGCTGGTGGTGCTGACGGCGCGGACCCGTCGCGGCGGCACGGGCAACGACGCGGCGCTCGACTACGCCTTCCTCGGCACGACCGCCTCCGTCTTCACGGTCAGCGCCGGTGGCGCCCCCACGCTCGTCGAGAGCATGGAGGTCACCCCCGACGACGCGTCGCTCGACCAGGTCAACTGGGGCGCGGCGGCGACGGTGACGGACGACTGGTTCTACGTCTACGGCACGCGGCAGGTCGAGGGCTCCTTCGGGCGCGAGCTGCACGTCGCCCGCGTGCCGGTCGACGACCCGCGCGACCGCAGCCGGTGGGAGTTCTGGGACGGCGGCGACTGGCAGGCCGACATCGGGTCGTCGGTGGCCGTGCTCCCGGCGGACGGCGGGGTCTCGCAGACGTTGTCGGTCGACGCGCTCGACCCGTCGGGGTCGGCGGGCTTCGTCGCCGTGTCGAAGCAGGACGGCGACCTCGGCGACTTCGCGACGGTGTGGTCGGCGCCCGCGCCGTACGGACCGTGGACCCAGGGCGACCGCGTGCCCGCACCCGCCGGCTTCGACACCGGCAACCTGCTCTACGCTCCGCTGGCGCACCCGGAGATCGAGCTCGCCGACGGGCGGTTGCTGGTCTCGGTGTCGCGCAACACGACCGACTTCGGGCGGCTGCTGGCCGAGCCCACCGAGGTCGGCCGTCCGGTGTTCACGGAGATCGACCGACCCTGAGACGCGCTTGCGATGTTCGAACAAATGTTCGATCATCGTGGGGTGTCCGCCTCCGCCGTCGAACCCTCCGTCGTGGCCCAGCTGCGCGACCGGATGGCGGCGATGCAGGGCGGCCCGACCCGGCTGCCCGTGCCCACCCACCCCACGCTCTCGCCGCTGCTGCAGCTGCGGGCCGGGGGCTCGTACGGCGTCGACTCGGCGTCGCTGGCCCTCGCGCTGATGGCGGGGGCGTCGGCCGCCGGGGAGTGGGTCGCGGTCGTCGGCTGGCCCGACCTCGGTGTCCAGGCGGCGCTCGACCTCGGGGTCGACCTCGCGCGCACGGTGCTCGTGCCCGACCCGGCCGAGCACTGGCTGGAGGCGACCGCCGCCCTCGTCGACGTGGTGAAGCTGGTCGTGCTGCGGCCGCGTGGTCGGGTCGACGCCAAGGCGGCCGGCGTGCTCGACGCCCGCCTGCGCAAGCGGTCGGCGGTGCTCGTGGTCTGGGGCGAGTGGCCCCGCTGCGAGGCGCGGCTGACGACGGAGGCGACCCGCTGGTCCGGCCTCGACCAGGGGGCCGGTCGGCTGCGTGACCGGCGGGCGCGGCTCGCCGTACGACGCGGGTCGGCGCCCCCGCGCCAGGCCGACCTCTGGTTCCCGGGGACCGACGAGCCGCTGGCGCCGATGGAGCCGGTGCGCCCCGCGGAGCGCGTCCGGTCGTCGCCGGTGCGACTGGAGTCCGTCGACGGCCGCGGCGCCCGCGAGGTCGGCTAGTGGCCGGGCGGGTGCTCGTGGTCTGGTGCCCCGACTGGTCGGTGGTGGCCGCGCTCGCCGACGAGGAGCTGTCGCTCGCCCTGCCCGCGGCGGTGCTGTCGCGCAACGTGGTCGAGGTGTGCAACGGGCCGGCGCGCACCGAGGGGGTACGCCGCGGGATGCGCCGCAGGGACGCGCAGGCGCGCTGCCCCGAGCTGCTGCTCCTCGAGGTGAACCCCGATCGCGACGCCCGGGCGTTCGAGCCGGTGCTGGCCGCGGTCGAGGCCGTGCGGCCGGGGGTGGCGCCGCTGCGCCCCGGGCTGCTGGCGATCCGGGCGCCCGGCCGGTTCTACGGCGGCGAGCCGCACGCGGCCGCGCTGCTGGCCGAGACGCTCGTCGATGCCGGGGTCTGGGACGTGCGCATCGGCGTCGCCGACGACCTCTTCACCGCCGAGCAGGCGGCGCGGCGCGCCGACGTGCAGACCCACGTGGTCGTCGAGCCGGGGGAGTCGGCCGTCTACCTGCGCGCCCTGCCGGTGGAGGCGCTGCTGGCCGACGGGGCGGCGACCGAGCTGGTCTCGCTGCTGCGGCGGCTCGGGCTGCGCACGCTCGGCGACTTCGCGGCCCTGCCCGGCGGTGACGTCGGACGCCGCTTCGGGGCGTACGGCGCGGAGATCTGGCGCCGGGCCCGGGGCGAGGACACGACGCTGCTGGGTGCGCGTCGTCCACCGCCCGAGCTGGCCTGCGAGGTGGTCTTCGAGCCGCCCCTGGAGTCGGTGGAGGCCATCTGCTTCAGCGTGCGCACGACCACCGAGACGTTCGTGGCCGGGCTGGCCGAGCGGCAGCTCGTGGCTACCGCGGTGCGCGTCGAGGCCTCGTGCGCGGGGCCGCGGGGCGAGGACGTCGTGGTCTCGTCGCGTGCCTGGCTGCACCCGCGGCACTTCTCCGCCCGCGACCTCGTCGACCGGGTGCACTGGCAGCTGCAGGGCCAGGCCCAGGGGTCGGTGCGCAGCCGACGCTCCGTGGCGGCGATCGCGGAGCCGGTGACACGGGTGCGCTTCGTGCCCGAGGTGGCCGAGCCGGCCGCCGCCCACGCGGAGGCGCTCTGGGGCGGTGGCGCCGACGAGCTCGTCGAGCGCGGCATGGCGCGGGTGCAGGCGATGCTCGGCTACGACGCGGTGGTCGTGCCGGTCGCCCAGGGCGGGCGTACGCCGGCCGCCCGGCAGGCAGTGGTGCCGTGGGGGGAGCGCTCGGTCGGGCTCCGCCCCGTCGACCGGCCGTGGCCCGGACAGGTCCCCGGCCCGGCGCCCGTGCGGGTCTTCGCCGAGCCGCTGCCGAGCGAGGTGCTCGACGCGGGCGGGGTGCCCGTGCGGGTCGACGAGCGGGGCTGGGTCACGGGGGAGCCGACCACCGTGCGGGTGCCCGACGCCGGCTGGCTGCCCGTCGACGCCTGGGCCGGCCCGTGGCCGGTCGACGAGGCGTGGTGGGAGGAGTCCGGCTCACCGACCCGGCGCGCGGCGCGGTTCCAGGTCGTCGGCGTCGACGGGCGCGCGTGGCTCATGGCGTGCACCGACGACGGGTGGTGGGTCGAGGCGGGGTACGACTGAGGGGCTCGCTCGGGTCGGCTCGGCTCGCGGCGGGTCGGGCCGGGCTGCGGGGCGGGAAAACGCGGACCCGGCTGGCGCCGTACCCGAAAACGCGGACCCCGTGGCCCCGGATCCTTGGCGTGTCGGCGGAGGCGGCCGCACTTTCGTCCTCGGCCGACCGGTGACCTCGTCAGCCGGGCGTCACGTCCGGTCGTACGTGACGACCCGCACCCCGCCCGCGAGCGGCACCTCGGCGACGGGGTGGAAGGTGCACGGCGCGAAGGGCCCGGCGAACAGCGGAATCCCGGACCCGATGATCGACGGGTTGACCTTGAGCACGAGGCGGTCGATCTCCGGGAGCAGGGAGTGCGCGAGCGTGCCGCCACCGACGAGCCAGACGTCGAGCCCGTCCTCGGCCTTGAGCCGGCGCACGCGGTCGAGGGCGTCGTCGCGCACGAGCTCGACCCGTTCGCCGGGCACCGAGGTCAGGGTCGTCGAGAGCACCAGGTGACGCAGGTGCGGGTAGGCGTCGGTGACGCCGGCGACGAGCCCGACCTCGTAGGACCGGCGGCCCTCGACCACCGTGTCGAACGCCCGACCAGGACCGTCGAGCCCCATCGCCGCGCGAGCCGGACCCGGGAGCGTCTCGGGGTAGTGCTCGACGAGGAAGGCGACGAGGTCCTCGGTGACCGGCAGGAACGGCTCGCCGGACGGATCCCCGCCGTCGGGGCCGGCGATGAAGCCGTCGAGGGTGGTGGCGACGAAGTAGACGAGCTTGCGCACGGGGTTCCTCTCACGATGGGCATGGTCACGCTGACGGGCGCACCCGTGCCCGGTCAAACGGTTTCCGTCTCGGACCGGGCCGATCACCAACCGAGCAGCGCGGCGACGCCCCACGCATCCACGCGCTGCCCCGCTCCACGTGACCCACCTCACGAAACTCGTGCCCGTGCGGCAGTGCCGATCCGGGTCGTCGTACCGACCAACTCATGCCGCCGTCACCTGACGAGCGGTCGGCCCCCGCCAGCAACGGCAAGCACCCTTCGACACGACACCAGGAGACACGCAGATGCCGACCACCGCCACGACCACCGCCGAGCCACGCCTCACCGCCCGGCTCGCCGCCGAGACGGTCGGCACGTTCTGGCTCGTCCTCGCCGGATGCGGCACCGCCGTCCTCGCGGGCGACGAGGTCGGGTTCCTCGGCGTCGCGCTCGCGTTCGGTCTCGCCGTCCTCACGATGGCGTACGCCGTGGGCCACGTCTCGGGGGGCCACTTCAACCCTGCCGTCACCATCGGGCTGGCCGTCGGTCGCCGCTTCGGCTGGAAGGACGTGCCAGCGTACGTCGCGGCGCAGGTCGTCGGGGCCGGCATCGCCGCCGGGATCCTGTTCGTCATCGCCTCGGGCCGTGACGGCTTCTCCGCGAGCGACGGGTTCGCCACCAACGGCTACGGCGCCTCGTCGCCCGGGGGCTACGACCTCCTCGCGGCCGCGGTCACCGAGGTGGTCCTGACCGCGCTGTTCGTCTACATCATCCTGGGCGTCACCCACCACCGCGCGCCCGTCGGCTTCGCGCCCCTGGCTATCGGTCTCGCGCTGACGCTCATCCACCTCATCTCGATCCCGGTCACCAACACGTCGGTCAACCCGGCCCGCTCCCTCGGCGTCGCCTGGTTCGACACCGCCGCGCTCGGCCAGGTCTGGCTCTTCGTGGTGGCCCCGATCGCGGGTGCCGTCATCGCCGGGCTGACGTTCGCGGCCGTGACCGGAAACCACCGCGACCGCGACGACATCGCCGGCGTCGAGACCGCGTAGCCGGGTGGGCCCCACCGCGGGCCGACCGATCCGAACGCACGAGCCCACCGAAGACCCAGTGCCACACCACGAAGGAGACCCACTCATGTCGAAGGCCAAGACCAAGGTGAAGACCGGTCTGTTCGCGCTGCTCGGACGTCTGTTCTGGACGATCCTGGCCCGCATCGGGCTGCCCTACGCCAAGAACAAGGTCCAGCAGCGACGCAACCGGAAGGCCTGATATGCCCATCACCATCGACGGCGTGAGCCACGTCCGCCTCACCGTCCGCGACATCGCCACCTCCCGCGCCTTCTACGACGGCGTGTTCGGCTGGGACGTCGCCTTCGAGCTGCCCGACGACGCCGACGAGGCGACGCGCGAGAAGCTCTGGTTCCTCTTCGGCGGCGTCATCTACTCCATCCCCGGCGGACTGCTCGGTCTGCGCCCGGTCGCCCCCGGTGACGACGCGTTCTCCGAGGACCGCGTCGGCCTCGACCACCTCTCCTTCACGGTCCCCGACCGTGGCGAGCTCGACGCGGCCACCGAGCTGCTCGACTCGCTCGGCGTCGCGCACGGCGGCGTCAAGGACGCCGGCGGCATGCACATCCTCGAGTTCCGCGACCCCGACGGGATCGCGCTCGAGCTCTCCGCGCCGAGCGCCTGACCGGCGCCGCACGGCGGACACGAGCCCCTGCGGCTATCGTGCCCGTCGTGCGGCAGCGTTCTCTCGAGACGGCGGACCGGTGCGTGTCACCGGTTCACCTCCCCGGGGATACCCCGGGGGCCACCGACACGGTCGGGCACAGCACCGCGCGCGACTCGCTGCGCTCCGCTGCAGGTCATCGCGCGCACGACGGGACTGGTCGAGCAGCGCTGCCGCATTCCACCCTCCGGCGCCCGTCGCGTCGTCCATGAGGGACGACCTCGCCCGCGCGCTCGCCGCGGGCTTCCTCGCCGGTGAGTGGACCGTTCCCGGTCTCGCGAGGAGCGGGGCGGTCGTCATCGGCCGACGCCCGCGGTGGCTCACGCCCCTCGCCCGCCAGACGCTCGAGCTCTACCCGCGTCCGCCGCTCGACCGGCCGCGGGAGCTCGCCACGAACCTCCCCACCCTCGCCGCCGCGGCGAAGGTCGCGCGCACGCGGCCCGTCGTGCAACCCGTCGCCGAGACCCGGATGCTCACCAACCGGTGGCGCCTCCCGGAGCTCCACCGGGTGGCCGACCTCGCCGACCTCCTCGAGCTGACGCCGTCCGAGCTCGACTGGTTCGCCGACCCGCGGCACCTCGCCCGGTCGGCCTCGGACCGGCCCCTCCAGCACTACCGCGTGAGCCACCGGGTGGCGGCCAGCGGCGGGATCCGCGTGCTCGAGGCACCCAAGCGTCGCCTCCGCACGCTCCAGCGCACGCTCCTGGACGACGTCCTCTCCCTCGTCCCGCCCCACGACGCGGCGCGCGGTGCCGCGCCCCGCCGACGTCCGGCTCCTGGACGCCCACTGGCGCCTGGGCCGACGGCTCGCGCTGCCGCACCTCCCGCAGGGCGCGCCCACCTCGCCGGCGATCGCGAACCTGGCGGCGTTCCGGCTCGACGTACGCCTCGACGCCCTCGCGCGGTCGTGGGGCGGTCGCTACACCCGGTACGCCGACGACCTCGCCCTCTCCGGGGACCGCGGCTGGGGCACCGGCACCTCGCGGCTCCTGGACGCCGTCGAGGCGGTCGTGCGGGACGAGGGCTTTTGGCTGAACCCCCGCAAGACCGGGGTCATGCCCCGGGCCGGGCGCCAGACCCTGGGCGGCCTCGTCGTCAACGACCGGCCCCGGGTCTCGCGGCAGGACGTCGACCGCCTGCGCGCCATCGTCCACAACTGTCGCGTCCACGGGCCGAGCACGCAGAACCACGAGGGGCACCCGGCCTTCGAGCAGCACCTGCGCGGGCGGATCGCCTGGGTGGCCCACCACGACCCGGTGCGCGGGGCCCGGCTGCTGGCCGAGCACGCCGCGGTCGACTGGACGCGCTGACCCCGTCGCCGCTCGGCGCGGCCTGCGGTTGGATGGTGGTCATGCGACTCCTCGTGCTCGGTGGGACCGTCTTCCTCTCCCACGCCGTCGCAGCGGCGGCGGTGGCGCGCGGCCACGAGGTGGTGTGCGCCGCGCGGGGCGTCTCGGGGCGGGTGCCCGACGGCGCCCGGCTGGAGGTCGTCGACCGTGGGGTCGCACAGGTGCCCGAGGGGCCGTTCGACGCGGTGCTCGACGTCACCGACGAGCCCGAGCACGTACGGCGGGCGCTCGCCGTCCACGGCCGCGAGGCCTCCGACGCCCACTGGGTCTTCGTGTCGACCGTCAGCACGTACGTCGACCAGGCCACCCCCGGCCAGACCCCCGCGACGGGAGCCGTGCACCCCGGCGCCGATCTCCCGGCGGACGACCCCGCGGCGTACGGACCCCGCAAGGTGCTCTGCGAGCAGCTCGTCACGGCAGGCGCGGTGTCGAGCACGGTCGTGCGCCCGGGCCTCGTGGTGGGTCCGGGCGATCCGTCGGGACGGTTCGCCTACTGGCCTTCACGGCTCGACCGCGCCGCGGACGGCGAGCCCGTGCTGGCTCCCGGCGACCCGGCGGACGTGGTGCAGGTGATCGACGTGCGCGACCTGGCGGAGTGGCTGGTCACCCTCGCGGAGACGCGCCGCACGGGCACGTACGACGGGGTGGGCCCGCTGCTGCCGCTCGGCGAGGCGCTGGACCTCGTGGCGGAGGGCTGCGGTGCGCGCCCGACGTGGCGATGGACGGCGTCGGACGACCTCGAGCGCCTCGACGTGCGGCCGTGGAGCGGGCTGCCGTCGCTCCCGCTGTGGCTGCCGCGCCCGGCGTACGACGGCATGCTCGCCCACGACCCGGCCCCCGCGGCGGCCGCGGGCTTGGCGTGCCGACCGCTCGTCGAGACCGTCCGGGACACGCTCGCCTGGCTGCACACCGCCCCGGACGCGGCCGTCACGGGGTTGACGGCGGCCGAGGAGGCCGCGGTGCTGGCGGAGCTGCCGTAGCCGGGACGGGTTCGGCGTTTTCCTCAGCATGGCCGCAGCGGGGCTGGAAGGATCAGCCCTTCGTGGTGAGTGGGAGGGTGCGGGGTGCTGCTGCTGGTGAGGGCCGACCGGGCGGAGGTCGCGGAGACGCTCGACCGTGCCCGGGTGGAGGCGGGCGTGGGCCCGACGGACGACCGGGGCTGGACCGCGGCGTGGTGCGCGCACGGGAGCCTGGCGCTGTTCGCAGGGCGCACCGACGTCATCGGGTTCTGGGACGCCGTCGAGGAGCAGGACACCGACGACCGTCAGGGACGGTGGTGGTCGCGCTGGCGAGGTACGGCGGAGGCCGAGCGCTTAGGGCAGGGCGATGCTCACGAGACCGGCGTCGCAGCGGTGCGTCCGGAGCCGGAGGTGGGCGAGGGATCCGGTGCGGACGAGGCGGTCCACGGGCTCGTCGCCGAGGTCGCCGGCCCGTCGGGGAGCCTCGTGTTCCGGAGCGACGGCAAGCGCACCGAGGGCGATCTACCGGCGTTCGCGGCCGCTCTCGCCGCGCTGTTCCCGCCGGCGACGCAGGCACCCGTGCGCCCGGTCCCGGTGCCCCTCAGTGCGCGGGAGCAGAAGCAGGCCGCGCGCCGGGAGCGGCGTCATCCCGTCCCGGACCGTCCTGACCACCTCCTCGACCCCGAGCGTGCCGTGGTGGTCGCGTTCGAGCGCAGCCGTGGCTGGGTCGACGAGCTGGTCGAGGGCCTCGAGCACGTGCTGGCGCTCCCACGCGTCGGGTCCGCGCCGACAGAGCGCATCGTCGTGCTGCAGCGGGGTGACGAGTCGCTCGCGCGGATGGCCGCCCGGATCGCAGCGAACACCACCGATCCCGTCCGGATGACCCGCCTCGGTGACGGGTGGCACGCCCTCGAGCCCTCGACACCGACGGAGGTCGACGAGCTCTTCACCGCGCTCGCCGGCGTCGTCGCCGCGGCCGGTCCCCGACGCAACCCGGTGGTGGCGCTGTGGAGAGCGCCCGACGGTGCGTGCGGTGTGGACGTCGCGCGCGGCGACACGTGGTTCGGCCGGTCGACGTGGGGCACGGGGTGGCTCGAGGTCGGCCCCCGCGACACCGAGCTCGCCGACGACCTCGCGGCCTTCCTCGCGTTCCAGGTCGCAGGCAAGGAGCGGGATCACGTCGACATGGTCGCGCTCCGGTCGCTCGTCCGGGCCGACGACCGCACCAGGGACCCGCTCGAGGAGCTGAGCGAGGTGCTCAGGCTCCCGCGCCAGGGGGTGGCCCTCCTGGACGGCATCGACCCGCCCGACCACCTGACCGAGGTGGTGACCCCTGCCGGTTTCTTCCGCACCTGGCGCGAGGCCGTGCGGGACGACGCGGGCTACGAACCGCGCCTGCCTCGGCCGGTGCGGGTGGCGGGGGCGTGGCTCACCGTGGCCGCGGCGGTCGTGCTCCTCCTGCTGGCGGGCGTCATGATCGCCACGGTGGCGACCGACGGTGCCTTCGTCGACGAGCCGAGCGCGACGGGGGAGGACTGGGCGTTCACCGCCCTGGCGGTCGTGCTGTTCCTGCTCGCCGCCGGCGCCGCGAGGGGGCGCTTCCGGCGGTTGCGGTCGTCGAGGCCGCAGCCGTGATCAGGGCGCTGGGTTCCCGGACGGGATCCTCCGTCGTGACGGGCGTCCTGTTCGGTGCCTGGACAGGCGTGTCGACGCATCTGTGGCTGGACTCGAGATCGTCCGTGTGGCAGACGGTCGCCCTCACCGTCGGCGCCGGCGCGTTCTTCGGCGCCGGGTGGTACGCCTTCCACCCACGCCTCGTGGCGGAGGTCGAGGCGAAGCAGCGTGGCGTGCCGTACCTCCACAGCCGGGGGTGGATCCGTCTCCAGCTCGTCGTCTTCACGGTGGGTCTGCTGCTGCAGCTGTCGGTCCTGGTCCCCGCCGTGGTCGACGGAGACTCGAGGGCGACGATCCGGTACGGCGCGTTCGCGGCGATGTTCGCGCTCCTCCTGGCGCTCCCGGTCCGCCAGTGGCGCGCCCGTCGTCGCCACGACGCCGGGGCGACGTCGTCCGGGCCGCCCTCGCCGGGTGCTCAGACCTCCTGACCGCTCGCGGCACCGCCCGGTCACCCCGTGGCGAACGGCCACTCCCACCGCAGCGGCACGACGAGGCGCGCCCGCGGGTTGCCGTCCCAGTCCACGGTGAGGCCGGCTGCCGTCAGCACCTCGACCACGGTACCGGCGACCGCGACCGCCTCCTCCTCGAGCCGGCCCGACATGCCGCTGAAGCCGATCGCGAGCTGGTCGGTGAGGACGAGCCGGTCGAGGTCCTGCGTGTGGCTGTAGACGTAGCCGATCGCCCCGTCGAGCCGGAGCGCCTCCTCGTAGCCGAGCTGCGCGCCCTCACCCGCGTCGAAGGCTGCCCCGAAGGAGACGGCCACTCCGCGCGTCGGCAGGGTCGCGAGGGCCTCCACGAGGGCCAGCGCCGCGGGCGACGGGTCCGTCACGACCGCGTCGTGCGCGGCGACGACCCGGTCGAGCAGGGCGACCGCCTCGTCGTACGCGAGCTCCGGCTCGTCGGGGTACAAGCGCGGGAACTCGCCCGTGGCGACGAGGTCGTGCAGCTGGTCGCGGAGGTCCTCGAGGTCGTCGAGGCCGCGGGCGACCTGGAGCATCAGGCTGCCCGCGAACGTGCTGTCGGAGGGCGGGTAGGGCGTCGAGAACGCGGCGTGCCGAGACGTCATGCTCGGCACCGTGTCCCTCGCGGCGCGGGACGAAACGGGGCGGCGACCTGTAACGCTGGGCCTCCGACGCACCAAGGAGGGGCATGACATCGCAGAGACCGGCTGACGTGGCCCTGATCGGTCGCGACCCGGACGCGTTCGAGGTCTTCTACCGCGAGCACGTCGCTGCCGTCGGACGGTTCGTGGCGCGCCGGGTCGACGACCCCCACCTGGCGGCCGACCTCACCGCCGACATCTTCCTCGCTGCGATCGACGCCGCGCACTCCTACCGTCCCGACCGGGGGAGCCCCCTCGGCTGGCTCTACGGGATAGCCCGCAACGTGCTCGCCGACCGGGTGCGGAGGCGGGCGCGCGAGCACCGGGCGGTCCAGCGCGCCGGAGGGCGGCGGCCTCTCGAGGCTGACGCCATCGCTCGGCTCGAGGAACGCATCGACGCCGAGCGCGCGGTCCGCGAGGTCCTCCACGTCCTCGACGCCCTCCCGGACCGCGACCGGCGGCTCTTCGAGCTCGTCGCCCTCGACGGCCTGACCATCGTCGACGCCGCGGCCGTGCTCGGGGTGAGACCGGGGACCGCGCGGGTGCGGCTCCACCGCACCCGCGCCCGCGTCGACCGGATGCTCGCCGGGCCTGCGGCACCACCGGTCACCCCGCCCCCCGCCGCCCCTCACCTCCAGGAGGTCACCCCGTGACCAGCGCTACACACTCCCTCGACAGCTTCGAGCAGGACCTGCTCGCGGAGATGCGGTCGGTCGTCTCCGCTCGCGCCGGCGACGCCGCGGCCCACCGGGAGCCCCCGGCGCGACGTGCACGACCGGCACTGGTCGTAGCGGCCGCCGGTGCCCTCGTGGCGGGGGTCTCCGCCGCCCTGCTGACGGGCGGCAGCCCGGCCTTCGCGGTGGCGACCACGGACGACGGCTCGATCGTGGTCAGCATCAGCGAGCTCACCGACAGCGACGGGCTGGAGGCGGCGCTCGCCGAGCACGGCGTGTCGGCCGAGGTCGTGTACGCCGGGGACGGGTCAGCTGTGGGCATCGACCCGGGCGGCTGGGTCGACGTCGGCACCACCTCGGCCGGCCCCGACATCGCTCCGACGGACCCCACGCGGATGGACCTCACGTGGGCCGGTGGCGACGGCGCGGCCGCCGCGGATCCCGCAGCGTCGTGCGGTGGCAGCGACGGGGCCGCCCCGATCACGCTGGAGCGCGACGGGTCCGGGTACGTCGTCACGCTCGCCGGGCCCACGCTGGGTCAGGACAACGGGCTCCGGCTCTCCACCGTGACGGGCCCGGGAGGCGACTCCCTCTTCGCCTCGTACTCGTACGGAGCGTTCGTCTGCGGCGCCGGCGTGTCGGGCTGAGGACCGGTCGCGGCTCCCGCGACCGCGTGTGCCAGAACCGGCCGTACCCTCGGACGATGGACACCATCGAGTTCGTCGTCGGCCGTTCGCGCGGCGGCATGGCCGTCATCGACCCGGTGGTCAACGGCACCAGCATCGTCGACCGGGTGGTGGCCGCCCACCGCTCGCTCTCCACGTCGTTCGTGCCCATCGAGGCCGGGTACGTCGACGCCCGCCACTTCCTCGACCGGCCGACGGTGGTGATCGAGGAGGTCGGCGCGGACACGGCGCCCGCCGACGACGGCCCGATCGAGGTCGGCGCCCACACGGGGGAGCAGCACGACGGCGTCGCCGTCGCGGGGTGCAGCTGCGGCGGTGGGCCCGGGTGCAGCGGGCTGTTCGTCGACCTCGTGCTCTGGCCCTGGGCGGTGCACTGGGAGCGGGTGACGCTCGGCGACGGCAGCCCGGTGGAGGGCGTCGGGCCGTTCCAGTTCAACCGCGGGCGGTACGACGACGCGATCGAGCGCCTGGAGTCCGACCTCACCCACTGGTCCTAGGCAGGGTGCCCGCCGAGTGCCGGCATGGTCGTCGCGCCCGACGAGATGCCGGCTGTCTCGATCGAGGGCGGCTACGCCGCGCTGGAGGTGCCGGGACGGCGCTGACGGACCCCCTTATCCGGCCGGCTCTGTCGACGTACGGTCGCCGGCGACGAGGGCGACGGCGACCGTCGTGAGCACCACGGCATAGCAGGTGAGCACCGCAGCTCCGGCCGGCAGGCTGAAGAGGACCAGGCCGTCGACCGACACCGGACTACCGGAGCCCAGCAGGCTGGAGGTCGTCGGCTTCACGGTCAACCATCCCTGCGCCATCGCGACCACGCCTGTCACCACCAGGAGCGCTCCTCGCGCCCGCGTCCTCGCCAGGAGCACCTGCAGCGGGACCGCGACGGCGCCGACCGCCAGCACGACGCCTGCGTAGAGCAGCCAGGCGAACAGACTGGGGGTGCCGCCGGTCCGGGGTTCGATCCCGTAGATCTGAGCGGCACGGCCGACCTCCAGCGCTCCGCCGAGCAGGAACGCGGCGACGTGCACCACCAGGACCGTCAGGGCCACGGCGGCGGTCGGCGGAAGACGGGAGAGGGACGCCACCGGGTCAGCCTGGACCCGGGTACGGCGTGCCGGTCTGAGCCCCCGGGCTCAACTCTCGGACGAACTGGTCCAGAGAAAATGCTGAACGTGTTCAAAAGTGCGCCTAGGATCGCCGTACCGTTCGAGCATCGGCGCTCGGAGGTCGATCAGACGCAGGAGACCACGTGCGAACGAGCGAGTCGGATCTGCTGGCACCACCGCACGACACCTCCGTCTGGACTCCGCCGGCCGGGTCGCGGAAGCTCGGCGTCTCCCTCGGTAGCGGAGCGGTGATCGTGCTGATCGGCGCGGCCGCGCTGTCGCTCCACCGGGTCGTCGCCCTGGGCGGCCTCGTCGGTGTGC
Organism: Nocardioides alkalitolerans DSM 16699; assembly: GCF_000426525.1. GTDB lineage: Bacteria > Actinomycetota > Actinomycetes > Propionibacteriales > Nocardioidaceae > Nocardioides > Nocardioides alkalitolerans. Next base: position 388,095 of record NZ_AUFN01000012.1, on the reverse strand, counting down.
TGCTCAGCAGCATCCTGATCGCCTCGGCGCTCCCGCGCCCCGTCGCGTGGGGCGTCTCGTGGCTGGCCCTGGCGGGCTTCGTCTGGTCGCTGTTCGGTGGCGCGGGTGGCGTCCTGGCTCCGCTGGTCGCCGGGGTCGTCGTCAGCCTGTTCCTCCTGCTGTGGGCGACGGCCGCCGGCGTCGTGCTCCACCTGATCGGCGATCAGGCCCCCGAGCCGGTCGTCTCCGAGGCCGTCCGGCGGCAGTGACGGGTCGGACCACCGTTTCACCTGGCATACCGAAGGGGATCGTTCGCTCTATGTCCTGGCCTCCCGAGTCCGACTCCGCGGCCACGCCGCCACGACCCGTCGGTCCCGGCGCGGCGTACGGCGTGGAGGCCTACCCCGCCCAGCGCAACGAGGTCATGGACAACGGTGCCGGGTCGGGTGACCTGGCCGGTACGACGGTGGGGCTGGTGCTCGTCGCGATCGCGGACACGATCGGAACGGCCATCGCCGCCGCCCTCGGCCTGGGGTGGCCCGGTGACGGCGGCGACTCGTCCGGTCCAGCCCTCGCTGCGACCCTGACGCTCGTGGCTCCCTGGGTGCTGCTGGCCGCCGCGGTGGCCGGATCGATCGTCCTGCGCCTGCGGCAACGGCCGGCGTTCTGGGCCCCGATCGTCGCGGGCCTCGTCTCGTTGCTCGCGTGGGGCATCGGGATCGCCCTCCTCACCGGCGGCTGACGGGAACCGGTCAGCCTCTCTGCTGGTGCGCGACGGGGAACCGGACCTGCACGACAAGGCCACCGTCCTCCCGGGCGTCCAGGGTCAGCACGGCCCCGTGTGCCCGGGCGATCGAGGCGACGATGGCCAGTCCCAGTCCGCTGCTCGACGGGGCGTGCGCCGACCTCGTGCGGCCGCGGCCCCGGACGAAGGGCTCGGTGAGGGAGTCCAGCACGGCCGGGTCGACGACGTCCCCCGTGTTCTCGATGGTGAGCGACGCGGCGCCGTCGTCGGCGATCGTGGTCACCCAGATGGTGCCGCCCGGCCCCGGCTGGTGCTCGGCGGCGTTGCGCACCAGGTTGCTGACGAGGCGCTCGTCGAGGGTCCGCGAGGGACTTGCCCGCACTGCGCAGACCGTGTCGGGGAGCGACCCCGGGGCCGAGGGCGAGTTCGACGGCTCCGTGCCGGTGGACGCCGACATCCCGGCACTCACCGGTCTGGAACCCGACCCGTACGACGCCCTCCGCGCCGCCGAGGTCGATACGGCCGCCGACGGGGTGGAGATCGGGTCACCAGCGGGTGGCGCAGTCGCGCCTACCAGCAACGCCTCCTCGACCGGGCTGTGGAGAGGTACGGCAGCCGGGAGGAGGTCGAGCGCTGGGTGGCCACCCCCGAGGGACTCCGCCCACGTCACCGGGGACGCCGTCGACATCGGGCCGACCGACGCGGCGTACTGGATGTCGCGGTACGGGGCCGCTCACGGCCTCTGCCAGACCTTCGCCCACGAGATATGGCACTACGAGCTGCGGGGGACGTCCGACGGCACATGTCCGCCGGCATCGTCCTAGGGGCGGGGCAGGGGAGACGTACGCCGCCGCAGCGTCAGACCGGGTCGCCGCGGAGCACCACGCGTACGGCGAGGTGGTCGCTCTCGGCGATGCGCCGGGTCCCGGCGGCGGTGACCGCGAGGGCGTGGTCAGGATCGTCGAGCAGCACGTGGTCGAGCTGCACCCGCGGGCGGGAGGCAGGGTGGGTCGTCGTACGCAGTGCCGACGCCATCCCGGTCGAGCCCGCCGCGATGCGGTGCGGCAGGTTGAGGTCGCCGAGCAGCACCAGGGGCCGGGGCAGGTCGCGGCACCACCGGACCACCTCGCGCAGCTGGGCGCGGGCGCGCAGCGGGCTGAACGACAGGTGGGTCGTCACCACGCAGACGTTCCCCGCCGGGGTCGTGATCACGGCGGCGAGCGCCACCCGGGGCTCGTCCGGCACCCACAGCAGGCGGCTCCCCGCGCCGGGCGGAAGGGGAACGGGCAGCCGCAGCCGCGACGGCTCCATGCGCAGCTCGCGCCATCCGCGCACGGGATGGCGTGAGAGCAGGGCGATGCCGTACGACGGCGCTCCGGGTCGGTCGAGCGGATCGGGGTCGGCCGGTCGGAACGTCGTCGGCGATCCGGGAGTGCCGTGCACGGCCGCCGCGAACCGCGTGTGCCACGACGGACCGTCGCTCCGGAGGCGGTCGGCGAGGACCGTGGTCTGGTCGATGGAGCCGCTGCGGGGGAGCCGGTGGTCGACCTCCTGGACGGCCAGCACGTCGACCTCCAGCGCCGCGGCCGCGTCGGCCCACCGGCTCCATCCCGCGGGGTCGAGCACCCCTCGGTGGTCGCGCCCGCTGGCCGCGTTGGCCGTCGCGACGGCGATCGACGGTGGCATGTCGACCACGGTAGGACCGGGTGGCTAGCCGACCGGGGGCCAGGCGTCGTGGCTCATGACGTCGACCTCGAACGCGAGGCTGCTGCGGTCCTCGAACCCCGGGGTGCTGGGTCGCGCCGAGACGACGATGCCGGTCGCGCGGTCGAGGGCCACGTCGTACGACGACGGGTAGGTGTTGCCGGGCTTGTGGAAGCCAGCCTCGTCGGCCGCCACGCGTGACCACAGCAGGGCGCAGCAGCCGCAGGTCGCCTGGTAGTCGGCGAGCGGTGCGAGACGGGCGGTCCACGTCTCCCGGCCGGACCGGACCTCCGAGCCGACACGGTCGACCGCCACGCCCGACGAGAGCTCCACGGGGTCGAGGAGCGCGACCCAGCTGTAGTTGCGCCAGACCGGGTCGCCGTACGCGATCGACAGATCCTGGGGACGGGCGCTGACGAGCCCGTCCGTACGGCGAACGGGCTCGACCTCGTTCGGCCGTTTCACCGTGAGCTCGGAGGCGGTGCCGCTGAAGGACACGTACGCAACCGAGGGTCGATCCTCCTCGAGGACCTGCTCCTCGCCGGTGGCCGGACGCACCCTCGTCCGCCCGGGACGCTCGACCCAGGCCTCGGCCTCGCCCAGACCACCGCGGTAGCGCAGGTGCGCCGATCGCCACAGCCACGGCGAGCTGCGGGCGAGCGCCTGGAAGTCGTCGGCGGTGGGCATGTCGGGACGATAGCGGCCAGTGGCCGCCGATGGGCTGATGCTGGATGAGGGGCGCTGGGCTCGGGTCGGCGGTGGTTGGTGGACGTGGGGGGCTCGCGTCTGCGGTGGTTGAGGAGGGCCGCTTGGCCCGTCTCGAAACCACGCCCACGGTGGTTGAGGAGGGCCGGGATGCTCGCGCCTGCGGTGGTTGAGGAGGGGCGGGATGCTCGCGCCTGCGGTGGTTGAGGAGGGGCGGGATGCTCGCGCCTGCGGTGGTTGAGGAGGGCGGGGTGCTCTCGCCCGCGGTGGTTGAGGAGGGCCGGGATGCTCTCGCCTGCGGTGGTTGAGGAGGGCCGCTAGGCCCGTCTCGAAACCACGCCCCCTCTCGGCGACTGAAAGCCGCTTGACCTGGTCAAACAGTTATCCCCAGATCGCCTCCAGTGCCTGGCGATCGAACGCCTGATCGAATAGAGTTAAGACATGAGCCAGCCAAGCGCCACCTCCGAGCGCATCGCCTTCCCGGCGGTGCTGCTCGACGGTGCGCGGGCAGCGCTGGCCCGCCAGCGGACAGCTGAGGTCGAGGTCCTCGTCGCGGTCGCGGACTGGGCCGACGCGCACACCGAGGACGGCGTGGTGGCCGACCAGTACGGCCCGTTCGGGCTGCTCCGCCACGATGCCCATCTGCTGCCGGGAGCCGATGTGTTCGGTGAGCTGGGTGGCCCGGGCGCTCCGTTGGTGTCGGAGTTCTGCGTCGTGGAGATCGCGGCCGCACTCGGCCTGTCGACCGACTCCGGTCGCCGGCTGGTCGGTGAGGCGGTCGAGCTGCGCCACCGCCTTCCGCGGCTCTGGAACCGGGTGATCGACGGGGCTCTGCCGGTGTGGAGGGCTCGGAAGATCGCGCAAGAGACCACCCAGCTCACGTTCGAGAGCGCGGACTTCGTCGACCGCCACCTCGCACCCGTGGCGCACAAGACCGGGATGGTCACCGCGCAAAAGCTCGTGGCCGAGGCGGTCGCCCGGTTCGACCCCGAGAAGGCGGAGCTCGACCGCGCCGACTCCGACGCCACCCGGCGCTTCGACATCGACCTCCAAGGGCAGGTCGACCCCGCCCGAGGGGTCGTGGCAGTGTCCGGGACCCTCGACCTCGCCGACGCCCTCGACCTGGAGAACGCCGTGTCGCGCGTGGCCGCTGACCTCGCAGCGGCGGGGTCGCTGGACTCCCTCGATGTACGGCGTGCGTCCGCAGTGGGAGAGATCGCGCGGCGCCAGACGACGCTCGACCTCAGCGGCTGCGCCGATCAGACCGACAACGATGTGGCCGCGTCGGCCGCGTCGGCTGCGACGCGGTCGAAGGCCCGTCAGGTCGTGATCCACGTCCACCTCGCCGAAGCAGCGCTGACCGACCTGGACCCGAACGCCTGCGGCGGCGTCGACCTGGCCCGGGTCGAGAAGACCCGCAGCTTCGTGCACGCCGAGCAGGTCCGCGAGTGGTGCCGCGCCACCTCCACCCAGGTCGTCGTGAAACCGGTCATCGACCTCCGGGACCAGGTCACGGTCGACGCCTACGAGGTGCCCGACCGGATCGCCGAACGCGTCCGCCTCACGAGGCCCACCTGCGTCTTCCCCCACTGCACGAGGCCGGCGCGGGGCTGCGACCTCGACCACGTCGACGAATACGTCACGCCCGACCCGAACCACCCAGGCAACGGCGGACCACCGGGCCAGACCTCCACGACCAACCTCGCCCCGCTGTGTCGCCGACATCACCGCGTGAAGACCCACCCCTCGCTGAGCGGCATCGGCCGAGAACGAAGGTGGCGCTACCGGCGCCTGCCCGACGGATCGTTCGTCTGGACCAGCCCCCACGATCAGCAGTACCTGGTCGATCCGCACGGCACGATCCCGCTGCCCGCCTGACCGCGCCCACCACGTCATACCACCCGATCGCGCACCTCAGCGACGCCACCGTCGCTGGGGTGTGCCGTCATGCCCGGACTGCGTAGACCACCCGGTGCCACCCGGACCGCTGATGCGTCGGGTGCGGAGCCAGACCGAGGGCGGCGTCAGTCGACGACGCGGCACGGCGCGACCGCGCCCTGGACGATCCGAGCGTCGACCCAGCTGCGAGTGCCGCTGGAGGTGCTGAGGCCGTCCTCGTCGGCGGGCTCGTCCGGGAGGTGCTCGACCGAGACGTCGACGACGAGCGTCTCGTCGTCGCGGACGGTGCCGGGCGCGAGGGAGATGACGAAGCGGTCGCTCCCCAGCTCCAGGCTGATCCCGCGGTCCGCCCGGGCGACGCCGTCGAGTCCGTCGCGCTCGCACTGCCCACCGCCCGGTACGTACGTGATCTCCGCCGTGACCCCGACGTCGGCCAGGGCGGCTTCGAGGCCCTCGGCGTCCTCGATGCGGTTGACCTCGACCTCGATCTCGCCGGAGTTGCCCTCCTGCACGGAGTACGCCGGCTCTGCTCCGATGCCGGGGACCACGACGACGACGACGGCGGTCGCCACCGAGGCGACGGCGAGAGCGGTCCAGGCGAGACGGCCCCTGGTACGGCGCGGGCCGAGTCGCTCACCCGTCCTGCCGGTCACAGGGCTCGTCTTCTCGACGTCCTCGCGCAGCTTCGTCAGGAGGCGCGACTCGAAGGTGTCCAGGTGATCGTTCATGGCGTGACCTCACGGCAGGTCGAGATGGGTTCGGTGAGACCGAGGGACGTGCGCGCCCGGTGGTAGCGCACGCGGGCGGCACCCGGCCTGATGCCGAGCGCAGCGGCGGCCTCGACCAGGCTGAGACCGTCGACGGCGACCAGCTCGACGACGTCGCGCTGCGAGGCGGGCAGCCCGGCGATCCGACGCAGGAGGGCTCGCGCCTCCCGCTCGCTGTCGATGCGCTGGGTCAGGCGGAGGATCGCATCGTCGTCGAGGAGTGCATGGCCCTGCAGCCGGGACACCACGCGGGCCGCCTGGGCCCGGGAGCGACGGTGCCCGGCCACGACCCTCCGGGCGATGCCGTAGATCCACGCTCGCGGGTGCGCGGCCTCGCCGCGGTAGCGACGGCTCGCGTCGATGGCAGCGACGAACACGTCCGCCGTGAGGTCGGCCGCGTCCTGCGGGGTGGTGACCCGGCGGGCGACGTACTGCTGCACGGCGTCGACGTGGGCGCGGTAGAAGGCCTCCAGTGCGTCGGGATCCCGACCGATCGCAGCGATGCCCTCGTCGTCTGTCATGCCCGTATGTGGTCCCACGTCCTCTCAGCGTTACACCTCCGCTGCCCGCGCTGAGCGCGTTGCAGCAGACTGACGCCGTGAGCCGCGCGCAGACCGTCCTCGACCGCATCGTCCGCGCAGCGGAGGAGGACGGGTTCGGCGCCCACGCCGCCCACGTCCGCGTCGACGGGCGGACGGCGGTCCGCCACTGGAGCGAGGACGTCCCGCGCGACATCCACTCCGCCGCCAAGGGCGTGTGCGTGCTCGCGGCCGGCATCGCCGCTGACGAGGGCCTCGTCGACGTCGACGCACCCGTGTCGACGTACCTGCCCGACGTCCCTCTCGGGAACGGCGTCGAGGCGGTCAGCATGAGGCACCTGCTCGGCATGACGAGCGGCATCGACCTGCCGTGGTCACCCACCCTGATGACGGACTGGCCTGACCTCGCGCGCGAGTTCCTCGGCCGTCCGACCAGCGGCCGGGCCTTCCAGTACTCGAACGCCAGCACCTACACCGCGATGCGCGCGCTCGGCGCCGTGGTGGGCGACGTCGCCGGGTGGCTCGGTCCGCGGCTGTTCGAGCCGCTCGGGCTCGGGGCGCCGTACTGGGAGCACTGCCCGAACGGCTGGATCGTGGCGGGCGAGGGCCTGCACCTGCGCGCCGAGGAGCTCGCGCGCATCGGCCGGCTGATCGGCGACGGAGGCGTGTGGGAGGGCCGGCGCCTCGTGTCGTCGCGGTGGACCGACGCCCTGCACTCCGACTGGCACGAGCGCGAGGCCGGACCCGGCTACACGCGCTACGCCCTCGCCGGGTGGGGCGGTCCGGGCGACGCGTGGCGCCTGCACGGTGCGTACGGCCAGATGCTGATCTTCCTCGACGACGCGGTCGTGACGATCACGGCCGACGACCACCTCGGGGCCGACCAGATGGCTCGCCGCGTGGTCGAGGCCCTGCGGTCGTGAGGCCGCCTGCTGCCGGTCAGACCTTGCCGCGCAGGATGCGCCGGAAGTAGGTCTGGGGGAGTCCGTAGCGGTCGGCCAACCAGGTCGTCCGACGGGGTCGCGTGAGGTCGACGAAGGGCACCGACGGCGACGGTCGACCGTCGCGGTCGATCTCCACGAGCATCAGCCGGCGACGGTCGAGCGTGATCGGCATGACGGTGTAGCCGTCGTACCGGGGCAGCCGGGCCTCGGGAGTGCCCGGCGCCGCCGTGAGGTGGGCCGCGAGCACCGAGACCTGGTCGCGCAGCGCCCCTCCGGAGGGCCGCGTGCGGAGATCGGCGCAGTCGCCGAGTGCCCAGACGGCCGGGTGGCGACGGTGGCGCATCGTGTGGAGGTCGACGTCGGCCAGCCCGGCTGCCGTCGTGCCCGCCAGACCGGCGTCCTCGATCCAGCGGGGTGCCCGGTAGTGCGGCACGACGTGGGCGAACGCGAGGTCGTCGACCACCTCGGTGCCGGTCGGCGTCGTGACGGTGACGGCACGGTCGCCCAGCTCCGTCACGCTGGCCTCGCGGAGCACGCGCACGCCGTACGACGTGAGCGCCTCCTCGACCCGGCGGTCCGGGACGGGGACGGCCAGGGCCGTGGCGTACGGCAGCACGAGGACCACGTCGAGCCGGTCGAGGACGCCCCGGCGGCGCCAGTGGTCGCACGCCATCAGCAGCGGCTTGAGCGCGGTGGGACCGCAGGGGGCGGGCTCGGGCGGCACGGTGAAGAGCACCCGGCCGGCGGTGAGGTCGCGCAGCGCGGGCCAGACCCGGGACGCGGACTCGCCGACGAAGGTCGAGGCGGCCCACCCCTCGTCGTACGCCCGGGCGAGCCCCGGGGTGGCGTCCCAGTCCTCGTCGAGACCGGGGCAGAGCACCAGGGTGGAGGTGCTCAGGGTCCGCCCGCCGGCGGTCGTGACGGTGGGTCCGTCGGAGGCGCCCGGATCGACCGAGACGACGTGGTCCGGCACGAGCGTGCAGCCGTCGGGCACGAGGCTGCGGGTGGGGCGCTCGACCGCTGACATCGGGGCCAGTCCGGCGCCGACGTAGTTCAGCAGCGGCCGGTAGTGGTGGGTGGTGCGCGGCTCGACGAGCGCGACGTCGTCGACACCCTCGCGCAGCAGCCGGGCCGCGAGGGAGATGCCGGCGTTGCCGCCCCCGACGATGGTCACGGCGTGGTGGTCCATGGTTCCCTCCAGGTGCGGTCGACCGGTCGGGCCTCGGACGGGGTCCGTCGGCGCAAGTGTCCCGTGCGTGTCCAACCACCGCCTCCGCCGTCGGCCGCGCGCCGGCTGGCCCTACGCTTCGGGGCGTGACTGCGACCCTCGTCGCGAAGGAGCTGGCCGGCGGCCACGGCCATCGCGTGCTCTTCGACTCCCTCGACCTCACCGTCGCGCCCGGCGACGTCGTCGGCGTCGTCGGTGCCAACGGGGCCGGCAAGTCGACGCTCCTGCGGCTCCTGGCCGGCGTCGACGAGCCCATGGACGGCCAGGTCCACCTCGCTCCCTCCGACGGCTTCGTCGGCTGGCTGCCCCAGGAGCACGACCGGGTGCCGGGGGAGACCGTCGCCGCGTACGTCGGGCGCCGTACCGGCGCCACGGCCGCGACGGAGGCGATGGAGGCCACCGCCGCCGACCTCGGGTCCGACGTGCCGGGGGCCGACGACGCCTATGCCGCCGCGTTCGACCGCTGGATGGCCAGCGGCGCCGCGGACCTCGAGGACCGCCTGCCGGCCGTCCTCGCCGAGCTCGGCCTCGACGTCGGGGCCGACGCGCTGATGACGTCCCTCTCCGGCGGCCAGGCCGCACGGGCCGCTCTGGCTGCGCTGCTGCTCAGCCGCTTCGACCTGGTGCTGCTCGACGAGCCGACCAACGACCTGGACCTCGACGGGCTGGAGCGTCTCGAGACCTTCGTGCGCGGGCTGCGCAGCGGCGTCGTCCTCGTCTCGCACGACCGCGAGTTCCTCGCCCGCTGCGTCACCCGGATCGTCGAGCTCGACCTGGCCCAGCACCAGGTGGCCGTCTACGACGGCGGCTACGAGGCCTACCTCGAGGCCCGCGCCGTCGCACGGCGCCACGCGCGGGAGGCCTACGAGGAGTACGCCGACAAGCGCGGCGACCTCGTCGCCCGCGCCCGCACGATGCGCGAGTGGAGCTCCCAGGGCGTGCGCAACGCGATGAAGAAGAGCCCCGACAACGACAAGATCCGGCGCCGGGCGCAGACGGAGTCGTCCGAGAAGCAGGGCCAGAAGGTCCGGCAGATGGAGTCCCGCATCGCGCGGATGACCGAGGTGGAGGAGCCCCGCAAGGAGTGGGAGCTGAAGTTCGACATCGCTGCCGCGCCGCGCTCCTCCACGATCGTCGCCACCCTCGACGAGGCGGTCGTCGCGCTCGGCGGGTTCACCCTCGGCCCGGTGTCGTTGCAGGTCGAGGCCGGGGACCGCATCGGCATCACCGGGCCCAACGGTGCGGGCAAGTCGACCCTCCTGCAGCTGCTGCTCGGCCGGCTGGCCCCCGACGCGGGGCGTGCCTCCCAGGGCGTCTCCGTGGCGGTGGGCGAGATCGACCAGGCCCGCACGGGGCTCGCCGACGACCAGCCCCTCGGGACGGCGCTCGAGCTCGCGCTGCCCGACTGGACCCCCGCGGACGTGCGCACCCTGCTCGCCAAGTTCGGTCTCAAGGCCGACCAGGTGGGCTCGCTCGTCGGCCGGCTCTCGCCGGGGGAGCGCACCCGCGCGGCCATGGCGCTGCTGCAGGCGCGCGGCGTCAACCTGCTCGTGCTCGACGAGCCGACCAACCACCTCGACCTGCCGGCGATCGAGCAGCTCGAGCAGGCACTGGCGTCGTACGACGGCGCCCTGCTGCTCGTCTCGCACGACCGCCGGCTGCTCGAGAACGTCGCGCTCGACCAGCGCTGGCACGTCGTCGACGGTCAGGTCCAGCGCCGGTCCTAGGGTCGGCACGCGTCGTGCCCAGCCGACTGGTAGGACTTGGCCAGTCGGATCGGGCCGACGGATCTCGTGGAGAGGCACCTCGTTGTCGCAGCAGCGTCGCAACCCGCCAGGCTCCGCGGGCCTGGGCAACGCCACCGCTCGGGCGCTCCTCCGGCCCGGCGAGCCGCTCGGTCTCGGCCTGACCGACTACGCGGAGTCCCTCGCGTCGCGGTTGACCCTGCAGGCGTACGGCGAGGTGAGCGACACCGACTGGCTGCAGAAGCGGTACGCCGAGATCGTCCCCCTGGTGCTGGTCGACGCGCTGGACGCCGTCGAGCGGGGCGAGCCGATGCCGGAGACCACCCTGGCTGCGGTACGTCGTCACGCGGCGGCGTGCTCCGAGCCGGTGTCGCCGGGCACGGTGTTCCGCGGTGCGCTCCCGGCCCTGCGGGTGTTCGGCGAGGTCCTGCACCTGACGATCCGGGCCGACCCCACGAAGGCGTTCGTCGCGATGGCGCGCGCGTCGGCCGTGGCCGGCGAGCTGGGCTCGTCCTGGGCGGAGGGCTGGGACGAGGTGCGGCACCCCGAGGACGTCGGCACCGCAGGGGCGGCCTCGGTGGGCGACCCGGGGGCGGGCGAGGCGGGCAGCACGATCGTCGCCGTCGACATCGCCGGCCCCGACGCGCAGATGCTGCTGCTCGCGGCGGGCGGCAGCTCCAACGCCGAGATCGCCGAGGAGACGCACTACAGCCGCCAGGCGGTGACCTGGCGGCTGTCGCGCCTCATGAAGCGGTGGAACGCCCGGAACCGGGCAGCGCTCGTCGCGAACGGGTTCTCCCGCGGTGTGCTCGAGGTGCACGAGGAGCCACCCACCCCGGGTGCTGACCCCAGGGCCCCGCGCTAGACGGTGCCGGTCGGGCGCCGTACGTCACGGTGTGGCGCCCGGCGGGAGGTAGACCTCCCAGCCCTCGCCCACCCGGAAGTCGGAGCCGCACGACACGTGGTCCTGTCCCGTGGCGTCCTCCGCACCCTCGACGGGCACCCGGCGGGTGACGTCGGTGATGTAGTGGTACTCGACGGTCGGGAGGTAGCCGTCGCCGCCCTGGTGCTCGTAGGTCCGGACGGGCACCTCGATCTCGCCGTACTGGTCGACGTGGCGCACGCCCTTCGTCGCGTGGTTCTTGTAGCCCGGGTTCGCCACGATCGTGTCGGCGACGGTCACGGTCTCGGTGCGGGACCGGGAGTACTCCGACCCGGCCTCGATCGACACCTTGTCCTTGATGTTGATGCTGATCCGGCCGCCGACCGACCAGGTCTCGGTCACGGACTCGGACATGTCGCGTCGCTGCGTGAGGTCGCCGCGGGCGTCGGGGGCGCAGTTGCTGACCTCCCCGCCGTACGCCCGCCAGATGTTGTACTCCGCGCCCTGCGACTGCGGCTTGAAGGTGCAGTCACCGGCGATCGCGAAGTTGTTCACCGTCTCGCCCGCGCACAGCCGCTCCAGCTCGTCCTGGCTGAAGGTCAGCACGTTGTCGGCCTGCGCCGGGGCGACGGGCATGAACGCCGTCGCCGCTGCGACGGCCACTCCGGCGCCTGCCAGGCGCCGCAGAAGAGTTCCTCGTGACATGGTCGTTCCCTCCCGATCGGGTACGTCGTCGTCGTTGTCTCGCTGCCACCGAACCGCCGGTGACCTGGGACGATCCTGCTCCTGACGGGACGGGGTGGGGGCGGGTCGCGCCGGTCGTTAGACGGACGCCCAACGTTTGCGAGCCGCCGTGGCGGACCGCCGAGGTGGCGGAGGACCGCCCTACGATGCCCGCATGGGACTCAGCTTCTCGTTCCTCGCCTGCTCCGGCGACGGCACCGTCGATCTCGCACGACCGGCGGGGGAGGCCGAGGCCGAGGCGGTGGTACGACGCCTGTTCCCGCGCACGCCGTACGAGCGGGTCGGGTCCCGGCCGCTCCTCGAGACCGCTCTGCCGCCCCGCGGCACGCTCGCGGTGGGGGCGTTCGAGGACGGCGTGCTCATCGCGACCCGCGACGCCCACCTCTACGACCCCGACATCCTGCACGCGAGATACCTCAAGCTCACGGAGTGGCCGGACGTCCGGCTGCTCACCGCGCTGTCGTCGAACGACATGTTCGCGTACGGCCGCTGGGCCTCCGGAACCCCGCAGCGGTGCCTCTCGGTCAACGCCGTGGCCGGCACCTGGCGTGACGACGGCTCCCCGGACGCCTTCGAGGGAGGAGCCGTCACCCCCGACCGGTGGCTCGACCTCTGCAACGGCGCGCTCGCCTCGGTGCTGCGGCTCGAGGGCGACGTCGCGCCGTACGTCGAGCGGGCCGTCGCCTGGGAGGACGTCGCCCTGCACGTTTTCACGCGAGCGCGGAGCTAGCGGCCCGGGCGACCTTCCACCGCCGGGACGGATGCGACACGCTCGACCCGACAACCCCCGACAACCCGTGACGACCCAGAGGAGCCCACGTGTACGCCATCCCCACCCGCCCCATGACCCAGGACGAGCTCGACCTGATCTGCCGTGTCTGGGCCGACGCCGGCAGTGACGACCCGACCGACCGCTGGCTGGAGCTGTGGGACGGCGGCACCGCGGACGACCACGCCGAGGAACGAGACGCCATCGTGGTCGTCGCTGACGCGTGCGGCCTCGAGACCAGGTTGGAGAACGGCGTGCTGAAGCTGCAGAAGACGCAGCAGCTGCACGACGAGATCGGTGCGAGGTGGATCTGACCCCGGGAATCGGACGGCACCCCTGATCCGGTTCGTCACGGCGTCCTCTTGAAAACGGGTCTCGACCCCGGCAAGATCTTCCGCACGAGGGGAGTACCCCAACCTCGGCGCATCGTCATTACGGTCGGCCCAGTCCGATCCGGTGCGTCGGCCGCACGGCTCGGTCCGGCGGCGGGGGAGACCTCCAACGAACGCCCACCTCAGGTGGGCTCGCTGGAGGTAGTCACATGGACGTACCCGTCTGGGCCTGGGCCGCGGTGCTCGGCGTCATCTTCGCGATGCTGGCCGTCGACCTGTTCGCGCACCGCACCGCCCACGTCGTCTCGGTCAAGGAAGCAGCCGTCTGGTCGGCCGTCTGGGTGAGCCTGGGGCTCGCCTTCGGCGGGGTGATCTGGTGGGCGTACGGCGCCCAGGCCGGCGGTGAGTACTACGCCGGCTACCTCATCGAGAAGTCGCTCGCCGTCGACAACGTCTTCGTCTTCGCGCTGATCTTCACCTACTTCGCCGTGCCCCGGGAGTACCAGCACCGGGTGCTGTTCTACGGCGTGCTCGGTGCGCTCGTGTTCCGCGCGATCTTCATCGCCGGTGGCGCCGTGATGATCGAGAACTTCGCCTGGATCCTCTACGTCTTCGGTGCGTTCCTCGTCTACACCGGCTGGAAGATGTTCCGCCAGCGCGACGAGGAGCTCGACCCCGCGGCGAACCCCGTGCTGCGGTGGTTCAAGAGGCGCGTGCCGTCGACGGAGGAGTACCACGGCCAGAAGTTCTGGGTGAAGAAGGCCGGCACGTGGGTCGCGACGCCGCTGTTCTTCGTGCTCGTCATGGTCGAGACGACCGACATCATCTTCGCCGTCGACTCCATCCCCGCGATCTTCGCCGTCACCCAGGAGCCGTTCATCGTCTTCACCAGCAACGCCTTCGCCATCCTGGGCCTGCGCGCCATGTACTTCCTGCTCGCCGACCTGATGCACCGGTTCATCTACCTCAAGGCCGGACTGGCCGCGATCCTCGTGTTCGTCGGCGTCAAGATGCTGCTGCTCGACGTCTACAAGATGCCGATCTGGCTCTCCATGGGTGTCATCGTCACCAGCCTGACGATCGCGGTGGTCGCCAGCCTGCGGGCTACGCGCCGTACGCCGGAAGCGATCACCGACGACGCCCGCGAGGCTCTCTAGGCTAGGTTCCGGCGGACGGCGGGAGCGTCGTACGCAGAGAACGGGGGCAGCATGAAGGTCGTGTTCGAGGAGATCATCGCCGGCGACGTCGACGCGGTCCGGGAGCGGGTGGCGAAGGATGCGCGCGTCGTCGGCGCGGTCGCGGGGGCGGCCCCGAAGAAGTACGCCGCGCAGTCGCCGCTGCAGGTCGCGTACCGCCACGGGGAGTTCGAGATCGCCGCGCTCCTGCTGACGCACGGAGCGGACCCGAACTACATCGAGCACCCCGACCGGGAGCCCTGGGCGATGCCGGTGCTCCACCACGCGATCAAGGCGGCGGTGTCGCGCTCCCGGTGGCTGCGGCCGACGTGGCGCGAGGAGGAACCGTGGCAGCTGCGCAACACCGCCGACCGGGCCGACGCAGCGCACGCCGCGCTCCTGGTGCTCCTCGAGGCCGGGGCCGACGTCCACGCCCTCGACTCCTACGGCAACTCCTCGCTCGGGCGCGCTGCGCTGGACGCGCGGGACGTCCTTCCGCGCTACCGGCACAACGACCCCGACTGGGTCGACCCGAAGCCGCTGAACCCGGAGCTCGTCGAGGACCTCACCCGCGTCTTCCGCGCCCTGAAGGCGCGGGGTGCGGACCCGCATCGCAGCGAGCGGGACCTCGGTGCGTCGCTCCTCGAGTTCTACGGCGCCGAGCCCGTGGCTCGGTTCCTCGACGCATGACCCGACCGACGAACCGATCCGGGCGCGAGACCGTCGTCGTCCGGGCCGGTTGGATCCCTTCGGTGGTGCGGGAGGACGGGGAGCTGCGGGTCGAGCTCGGAGCCGGGGCGGACGCGCTGCACCAGCCGCGGACGTTCTCGTTCCCGATCGCCGAGCGGCACCTGCAGGTGATCCGGGACGACCTGGCGCGGCACCTGCTGCTGTGGTGTGCGGTCCTGCCGCTGTGCGACGCCGCCGGCACCGCCGGGCCGCTCGACGAGGACGCGGCGGTCGCGCTGCTGGACCCGATCCTGCTCGGTCCACCCGCGGAGGTCGACGCGCTGGTGCGTGAGGTCGGCATGCACACCGCCACTCTCGTGGCGCACGGTGCCGACACCCGGCTGCTGGAGCGCGGCCAGGTCCTCGACTCGCTCGGCTCCGCCACGGAGCAGGCCGACTGGGGGCGGGCCCAGGCGTACGAGGCGAACCGTGGACGCGCACGCCGCGGTGTGCACCTCGCCCCGATCGACGAGGCGGTGCTGCGGTACACGGGCCAGTACCTGCACGGGGCGACACGACCGGGCCGCCACCCGGAGGCAGTCGAACCCGAGCTGCTGCCCGTGGTGCTGCGGGTCGTCGCCACCGCCGAGCAGGCGTCCTCCGGGATGCGCATCCGCCGTGACCCGCGGCGCGGCAAGCGTGCCACCGACAAGCGCGACTGGACCCGGATGGGCGCCGCGGTCGGCGACGCCGTACGTCGTGAGCACCCCGCTCTCGTGGACGACGTGGTGCGCTCCGTCGGCTTCCTGGTCTGCTCGGAAGCCGCGGACCGCGCCCAGGACCTGCCCGTCGTGGACGACGCCGAGCCCGAGTCCGACGGTGTCGGGGGTACGGCGACGGCGGCGCTCGTCTTCACCGACGACCGAGGCGCCGAGACGACGTGGCGCCGGGGTGACGCCCGCAGCGCCGGCGCGGAGTTCTGGGAGTTCGTCGCCGACCACGCCGGCTCGGACAACGAGGTCTTCACCATCGAGGACGAGGCGCTGGGCGAGGGGATCCAGCTGCACCTCTACGCCGACTCCATCGCCCGCATCACGACCGTGGCCACGGGCGACGACGGGGCAGATCCGGAGTACCGGGTGGAATACCGCCTGGTCGACGGGATGGACGGATATCGGGTGCTGGTTTCTGCCTTTACCCGCGGTGGCTGCGCTGCGCTCGCGGCCCACGGCCCCTGGACGACGGACCCCGACGAGCTCGAGCGCCTCCGCCGGGAGGCTGCCCGTCGTACGACCTCGCCCCAGGACCGGCAGCCGTGATGCGACCCCACCTCACCTCGAGAAGGGCGACGCTCGGGATCGGGACCGTCCGCATCGTCGTCGCCGCGTTCGTCGTCGGGCTCCTCGTGCAGGGCTACATCGCCCGCATCGCGGTGGGCGACGGCAATCCCTTCGACTACTTCGGGTTCTTCACCAACCAGACCAACCTGCTCATGGGCCTGCTCATGGTCGCGACGGGCGGCTTCATGCTGCTGGACCGACCGATGCCGCGCCGGTGGGCGACCGCGCGCGGCGTCATGACCGCATGTCTGCTCGTCGTCGCCGTGGTCTACAACGGCCTCATCCCCGGGACCGGGACGGCGTCCGCGTGGGTGAGCGCCGTCCTGCACATCCTCTTCCCGCTGTACGTGCTGCTCGACTGGCTGCTCGTCGGCGACCGTCCCCCGTTGCGGTGGAGCAGGCTCTGGATCGTCCTGCCCTATCCGCTCGTGTGGCTGGCCGTCGTCCTCGTCCGCGGGGTGACCGACGGGTGGGTGCCCTACGGATTCCTCCTGCCGGAGCGCGGTGTGGTCTCGCTGCTCGGGTACTGCGCGGCGCTGCTGGTGACCTTCGTCGTCGCCGGTGCGGCGGTCTGGGCCGGCTCGCGAGCACGAGGGGTCCTGCTTCCGAGGGACGCGACGACGAGCGCCTGACGGGTCCGCCGGGTCCGGCGATCCCCGAGCAGGCCCTCGTCGGAACGCCCGTCAGGCGGCGCCGAGCGCGGAGGAGATCTGCGCGTAGCGGTCTGCGGGGTCGAGGGTGAGCCCGGACTTCACGAACTTCGCCCACTCGTCGCCGAGCACCTCCTGGGCCCCCGACTCGATCGCGTCGAGACCCGCACCCGCCAGGTCGGCGGGGCTGATCTTGGGCGCAGGCACCCCCGCGGCCATGTCGGTGTCGACGAGGCCCATGTGCACGCCGACGACGTGGGTGCCCTGGCCGGCGAGCTCGAGCCGGGTGCTGTCGGTCAGCATCCACGCCGCCGCCTTGGACGCGGCATAGGCACCGGCGCCCGGAGCGGTGAACCACGACAAGGCCGAGACGACGTTCAGGATGGCGCCGCCGCCGTTGGCCCGGAGGATCGGGGCGAAGGCGCGCGTCATCAGCAGCGGGCCGTAGAAGTTGGTGTCCATCTCGCGCCGGATGGTCGCCTCGTCACCCGTCACCAGCGCGGTGCCCGTGGAGATGCCGGCGTTGTTGATGAGGACCTGTACGTCGCCCGCGGCCCGGGCCGCTGCCCGGACCTGGGCGGCGTCCGTGACGTCGAGCGCGATCGGCTCCACGCCGTCGGCCTCGACCGAGCCCGCGTCGCGGGCCGCGGCGTAGACCTTGGCGGCCCCGCGCTCCTTGAGCAGCTCGACGAACGCGGCTCCGATGCCGCG
This sequence comes from Nocardioides alkalitolerans DSM 16699, assembly GCF_000426525.1. Taxonomy (GTDB): domain Bacteria; phylum Actinomycetota; class Actinomycetes; order Propionibacteriales; family Nocardioidaceae; genus Nocardioides; species Nocardioides alkalitolerans. The sequence goes on along the minus strand of NZ_AUFN01000012.1, from coordinate 370,567 downwards.
GTTGGCTCCCGTGACGAGCACGACCGCACCGTTCAGGTTCATGACGACCTCATTCTGTAGTGATCACTATGGATTGAGGTCGACGGTAGCACATTCCGTAGCGACCACTACGTTATGCTTCCGACATGGCCGGCCGACCGCGGAGCTTCGATCGCGATGCAGCACTCGCCGCTGCTGTCGAGCAGTTCTGGCGAGCGGGGTACGAGGAGACGTCCGTGGCGGCGCTGACGGCAGCCATGGGCGTGTCGCCGCCGAGCCTCTACGCCGCGTTCGGTGACAAGCACCGCCTGTTCGAGGAGGCGTCCGCCACCTACTTCCGGCGCACCTGCGAGGGCATCGACGCCGCCACCTCGCTGCCGACGGCGCACGAGGTCGTCTCGCGCATGTTCGCCGACACCGCCCGCGCCCACACCGATGCGGCCACCCCGCCCGGCTGCCTGATGCTCACCGAGCCGCGACTCACCGCGCAGCGCGAGGAGCTCCACCGACGGCTCCTGGAGCGGCTCGACCGCGGCGTGCGGGACGGCGACCTCCCTCCGGGCACCCGCACCGACGCCCTGGCCTCGTTCCTGGTGGCGGTCCTGCGTGGCATGTCCGGCTGTGCCCGCGACGGCGGGACCAGGGACGACCTCCTGGCGATCGCCGAGACGGCCATGGCCGCTTTCCCTGCGCCATCGGCAGATCAGGGCGTCGCCACCTCCACGGGAGGTTGAGCCGGATCGCGCTCTCGGATCCGGTCGGGGGCGTGGCTGGTCCAGATCGATCCTGGTCGGGGTGGAACGGGATCTGATGTCCATCGCGTTGATCGGGTGACGAGCGTGGTCGGGGGATCGGATGAGGGGGAGCGGTGCGGCGGCAGCACGCCTCGACGACCTCGAGGACTACTCTCGGCCGCTCGCCCTAGGAGGCAGTGGTCGGGCAGGAGATCGTCGACAACCGTCCCAGCCCAGCGGGCAGGCGGCAGTTCACCGGCAACGTCAGCACAGCACGTCGGGAGCGAGGAAGTCGGGTCTCGGGCGGTAGCAGGAACCGGAGACCAGCGACCAGGATGCGCTCGCACTCGACGACACGGGCGCCGAGCACAGATGCGTGAGACGGCTGGCATGCGAACCAGACCGATCGCGCGCCACCGTCACCTGACTGTCTGGCGGCCACCGGGCGGTCTGGTCGACGCACTACCGCGGGCCGTAGCTGGTCAGGCTAGGTGAAGTCGAGACTGAGGAACGGCACCTGCGGGTCCGCCGCTGGAGACAAGGTGCCCAGCAGCACATCAGATGTGGGGGGAACCCTCGTGTAATACCCGAGGAACGGCGTCGTGTGCGACGACCCTGCCGGCACGGTTGCAGTGCAGGTGATGCGGGTCGACGACAGCGAAACAGTCCACGGCCCGAATCCGTAACCGTAGAGCTCGATCGATCCCTGGAACCGGGGGGCCTCGAAGGTGACGTCGACGGGCACCGCTGCGGGGTTGGTGACCGTCAAGTACGTCAATGCTTGGTAGGACCTCACGTAGTCCGCCGTCCACGTCCACGTCAGCTTTTGCGCGCTCGCCGCAAAGGCCGGGGCAGCAACGCTCAGAGCAACGACCGGTGCGCTCCAGGCACCCGCCCGGACCACGCTTCGCCGTGTCACATCTGCCACGGTGAGTGACGGTAGCGAGGCCGAGAACGATGCGCTCGGAAACACTTCTCTCTTTCCCGGATGTGTGGGCGGCGCCAGCCTGATCCCGCAACATCATTGTCCACCGAAGTCAGTTGCCCGGCGAGCGGGTGGTCAGGGCAAGTCAAGTCCGCCGACGAAGTCGGCAATTCTCATGAGTCAGGCTTGTGCATTGATCAGCCAGACTCGATGGGGTCGTCGGGTGCTGCGTTTCATCGCTCCTCCACCACGTCACCGTTCCTGGGTCTGGCAAAGGGAGTGGAGAACCGGAGCTGTAGACCTCCATCGATTCGAGTGAGCCGTCCGACTGGAGAAAGAGGAGCAGACCACCGACGACTTCACCGTCGTGGTCGACGATCGTCCCCTCTACTGGCACGAGGCCGGGAGGGCCCGACTTCACGGTGGCCTCGGTCGCATCGTCGAGGGCGAACGAGATCGTTCCGCATCCGCATCCGCAACCACAGCCCGACCGTGCCCGGACGCTGTCAACCTGCGTGCGTGCTGTGACGGCGCCCTCGAAGTCAAAGCGCAGGAAGCCGTCGAGCAGGTCACGTTCGAGATCACTGAGTGACCTGGCCGGATCGAAACTCATCACCCCAGCCTAGGGACGAGCGACGGATGATTGCTGCCACTGGGCGACTGGCTATCGCGTTGGGTCGCTCGTGGCGCCCGACGCCGGGTGGGAGGTACGGAAGTGATCTCCACCGACGTCGCGAAGACCGCCGGCTTCGGGGATGCAGATCGCTCGCGCAGAGCGGGACAGCCGTTCAGGGCCTAATCTTGCGCTGTGACGGCGGCTGGCTTCCCGTACTTCTACTACCTGGGGGACCGGCTCGATAGACGTCCTATCGGCGCGGTACGAGCCGTCGATCTCCCGACAACCCACGGCCGCTGGGGCAGGCGTCAGAACCGAGACGACTCCTACATGCAGATCGTCGTCGGGGCTCCCTTCGAGACCTCGCTGGTCGAGTTCGAGGAGCAGTATGTGTTCGCTGTCCGCGCCGACGAGCTCGACGGCTTCGAAATCGATCACATCTGGCCCTCCCACGTCGATCGATGGATCGTGCTGCGGGATGCCCCACGCCCCGAACTCCATTCGGCGAGGGCTTGGTTTCAATCATTGCCCCACCCCGACTGAGCGTTCATGATGCCCACGCTCGCCGACCAGCTCGCGGCGCATCGTGCGTCCGTCAACATCTAGGTGATGTCGTCATGACTGCGGGCTGGTGCCACATGTCCGGGAATCGGCTCAGCTCCAGGGACCTCTACCAAACGAGGTCGCCGACACCTCAGGAGAACAACGTGGGAAATCGGCCAGCTCAGTTTCGTGGATGCGTGATGGCGCTTGTCTGTTCAGCGACCATGTTGGTGTCTGCTGCATGCAGCGAATCTGACGACTCTCGCAGAGATCAGCGAGAACCTGTCAGCACCGGTGTCCTGGAGACGACCTTTGACCCTGGCAACGTCCTCAGCGGCTCGGACGGATGCCGATCGAACGGCGTTGCGCCAGAACGCTTGCGCCCGGCGGCAAGGAGTTCCGACAGACGATCCCCTACCGGGACGCTCGCGGCGAGGTAGCGGCGCCACGCAGTACGGGACATCGACCCGTCCGTATGACCCGTTCGGAGCGCGTCCCAGTGGGCGGGGGTTATGCAGTTCGAGATCGCTCGCCTTCAGGCCAGTCGCCAGCAGAGGCCGTCGCAGAGTTCTCACCGGCGGAGCGGTAGGTGGCGAGCTCACGACGCAGCCGCACGTTGTCGTCCTCGAGCGTGAGCACGGTGGCGATGCCGACGAGGTTCAGTCCCTCGGCGAGCAGCTCGACGATGCGCCGCAGCCGAGCGACGTCGTCGGTGCTGTAGACGCGGGTGCCACCGGCGGTCCGCTGCGGCGTGAGCAGGCCGTGGCGCTCGTAGACCCGCAGGTTCTGCACCCGTGTGCCGACCAGATCGGCCGCCACGGAGATTGCGAAGACACCTCGACTCCCCACCCGAACTCCTCCTTGCATGGCTCCACCGACATTGCTATAAAATCTCTATCCGTCAATATAGGCGGTGGTTGGAGAAAGTTCTCACTCGGAGGTGACCCATGTTGATGCGTACCGACCCCTTCCGCGACTTCGACCGGCTCGCCCAGCAGCTCCTCGGCGTCGGCGGGACGACGTCTCGACCGGCGATCATGCCCATGGACGCCTGGCGCGAGGGTGATGCCTTCGTCGTCGAGTTCGACCTCCCCGGCGTGAGGCCCGAGAGCATCGACCTCGATGTCGAGCGCAACGTGCTGACCGTGCGCGCCGAGCGTCCCGCCCGCAACGGCGACTGGGAGCCCATCGCCGCGGAGCGTCCGCGCGGGCTGTTCAGCCGCCAGCTGGTGCTGGGCGACAACCTCGATCTCGACCACGTCGCGGCCGACTACGACGCTGGCGTGCTGCGTCTGCGCATCCCGGTGGCGGAGCGGGCCAAGCCGCGCAAGATCGAGATCCGCAACCTGGCCTCGGGCCCGGCGACCTCCGAGCTGGAGTCGTCGAGCGCGTGAGCGACCGCGCCGGGTAATTGCGCGAACGGGGCGGCTGCGACCACGGGGGAGCAGCCGCCCGTTCGTCTACCGGCCGATGTGGCGCTAGAAGTTCTGCGGGGCGCGTTCGATCGCCGGCCGTGTCGGCCCGCGCTGAACCGGAAGTCCGAGACTGAGCAGATCATGCGGTCGCCGGGGTGAGACTAGGGCGCATGGGCAGCGGAGGAGACGTGGGCGGCACCGGCGGCCGACAGGGCGCCGTGGGCCTGGCCGAGGCGGGCGAGGTGCTCGGGGTGGGCGTGCACGGGGCGCGTCGGCTGGTGCGCACCGGCGACCTGGTCGCCGAGCTCGTCGACGGACGGTGGCTCGTCGACGCCGGCGACCTCGAGCAGCTGCGCGCCGAGCGTGGCCGCTGGGTCACGATCAAGCAGGCCGCCACAGCGCTGGGGTGCACTCGGGGCCGGGTCGAGCGCGCCGTACGCGACGGCACCCTGCAGCGGCGACCAGGTCCGACCCGGGCGGTCCCGTCGATCCCTGCGGCCGACCTCGACAAGCTGCGCGAGCTCGTCGAGGCCGAGCGACAAGCCGAGGCAGAGCGGGTCCGGGTCCGCGAGCTGGCCCGCCAGGCGGCCAGCGAGGCGGCCAGCGAGGCGGGTGACCGGAACCGTCCCCCGGACACCGGGCACGAGTGGTGGACCGTCGCCCACGCCGCGGCGGTGTTCGGGGCGGGCGCAACCGCGTGCGTCAGCTCGTCGAGCAAGGCCGGTTGCCGGCGACCCGTCGACCGGGACGGATCTGGATCCGGCGCGACCACGTTCTCCAGGCCGCCAGCGCGCGGGCGTTCGAGGCCGCCCAGGCCGCAGCAAAGAAGCGCGCCGCCGTGGGATGAAGATGCGCCGCTGGCCGATCAACGATCGGCGCCGCGCTGAGCGGGGAGCCCCGGCCGTGGGTGGCCGGGGCTCCCGTCGCGGCCGGGTCAGCAGCTGTAGTCGACGTACGCCGTCTCGACGTCCGTGATCTTCACCCAGCCCGCCGTGGTCTTGGTGATCGGCCCGATCGAGTTGCCGGGGAAGGTCACCTGGTAGACCGCGCGGCAGCCTGTCTCGACGTAGAAGCCGTCCGCGTCGCGGCTCGTGTCGCTGGTGCGGCCGGCGCTCAGGATCGCCTCGGCGCCCCACGGGTTGCCGAGGTCGTAGGTGATGAACAGGGGCTGCGGTCCGTTGTTCTTGATGGTCCCGCCGTCGAGCGCGTGCGCGGGCGTGGCGATGCCGGACGTGAGTGCGGTGCCCAGCACCGTGCCGAGGCCGGCAGCGGCGAGACCGCGGGCGAGGGATCGTGCGCGCATGGTGGTGCTCCTTCCGAGAGTGGCCGCCTCGCCAGCAGGGCGGGGCGGGGCCCCAGGGGCCACCCCGAGCCAAGACCGTGCGAGCGCCGGGTGCCCCAACCGCAGGTGAACCGCGCGTCAGCGGCCGGTGATCTGACGGGGAGGCTCAGACAGACCCATCGACCCGCTCGACCACGCGCGCCGGGTTGCCGACGCGACGACGCCAGGAGCAGGCCGGTCGCTCAGGTCGCCAGGCGATCGTCGAGCTGTGGTGATCGAAGAGAGGCGTGACGGACCGTCCCGCTTAGCGACGACGCCCCACCGGGACACTCTCCGACCGGGGACTAGCGGTTCGAAATCGGTGGTTTGTGAGCCGGTTTCTGGACAGGCCGGTTCCCGTTGGCGAGATGCCTAGAAACGGTGGGGGTGGGATGGGCGCATCCGCTGTCAGCGGATGTTGTTCGCGCTGTCGTAGAACTGGCGCTGGGACTTCGAGACGGTGCGGGAGTCGACTGTGACCTGACGTGCCAGCACCATGTTGGCTCCCACCGAGAAGGGGGCGGACCACATCTCGTCCGGGAGGCAGGCGCCTGGCAGCGTGATGCCGATGAGGTCGTGGACCCGCGAGTAGGTGACCGACCCGGCCACGTCGCACCGCTCGCTGGTGCCGTCCGCGTGCCGGGTGATGGGGAGTTCCGCGGAGAGAGCGGTCCCGGCCTGATTGGGGCCAGTGCTGACCTCCACTCCCTGGAACGATGCGTAGACACGTTGACCCGCGATGTTGAGGTCGCGGCGATCGCCCGATCGTGCGTACTTTCGTACGTAGACGAAGACGTTCTCGACCTTGACCTCGACCAGGTAGTCGGCACCGACCTGCTTGACGGTGGCCCATTCGACGTCGACGCTGCTCAGCGGTACGGCAGGGGTGAAGCTGGGGCCGTACGCGGCGCCGGCGCCGTAGGCGCCGACAGTGTCGCCGCGCTCGTCGTCGAGGCGGTCGAGGACGACTGCACTGGCCGGAATCGTTGTCACGACGGTGAGGGCGAGCGTGATCGCCGCGCCACCTAAGGTGCCCACGGTCTTTCGGATCCGACCCATCACTTCTCCTTGAGCAGCAGGTGCCCGTCTGGCGCCTTCTCAGCGTCGTCATTGAACCCGAGCTGCGGCCGAGGTGGTAGTCCCAGACTCTCTCGCAGGAGCGCACGGAACCCGGACGAGAAGTTGAGCTCCCTAGCCGACGGGATCTACGAAGCCGCCGCGTGATCGGCCCGGGCCCCGCAGAGGGTCGCCACGCAAGGCAAGCGACCAGTTCGAAATCGTTCGTTTGTGACCCTCTCGCCACCGGACCGTCACCGGCTCAGAAATGCGGGTCAGAACTCGTGGCCAGAATCAACGGCTCACCCGGCGTACCTCTACCGTTTCTGAGCCGCCCGACGCGAAACCGACGTCGTGCTGGACGACGTCATGTACGAGACCGGCACCCGGCTCGGCGGCACAATCGTCGCGCTGTACGACCGAGCGAAGGAGTCCGGCGACGATGCGGGCGCGGGTCACTGGCGCCGCCGGCACCGCGGGATGTAGCGGGAGCGCAACGCGGTGCGGGGCACGGACCGGGAAGCCCAGGTCTCGGCCATCACGGCCTGCCGGGACGAGATGGCCGCGCTGCGCCCCTTCTCCCCAACTCCTGACGAGGGCTCTGGCGCGGGATCCTGCTGACGGTGCGAGGGGGATCGGGTTGCGGCGCAGCGCCGTACTGCTGGACCGGATGGATGGTGTGGTGTGCCTACCCCCGTCGTCACCGGACGCGACCCAGCCGCCAGCCCCCGACGTCGCACTGGCCGTCGTCGTTGTTCCCGACAGCGAGGACCGTCCCGTCCGACCGCAGGCCCAGCGTGTGGGTCGACCCCGCGGCGACGGCTATCACCTCGCGCCACCCTGCGACGTCGCACTGGCCGTGGCTGTCGTCCCCGACCGCCAGCACCCGGCCGTCCTCGAGGGCCGCGACGGTGTGGTGACTGCCGGCCGAGATGGCCGTGACGGAGCGCCACGACGCCATCTCCTCGACACCCGCTCCACGATCCCCGGTCGCGACCACCCGCCCGTCCCGGGTCAGACCGACGGTGTGCAGGTAGCCGGCAGCCACCGCCCGCAGGTCGCGCCAGCCCGCGACGGCGCACTGCCCGCGGCGGTCGTTCCCGGTGGCGACCGCCGTACCGTCCGCTCGGAGACCGACGGTGTGCCAGTCACCCGCCGCGACGGCGACCAGGTCGTTCCAGCCCTCGACGTCGTTGGCTCCCTCGTTCCGTCGGCCGGTCGCCAGGGCGGTCCCGTCGGCACGTACGGCGCAGGTGCGTCGCCAGCCGGCGGCGATGCTCTCGACCTGCGTCCAGCCGTCGACGTCGCACTGCCCGTCGCCGTTCCAGCCGGTCGCCAGCACGGTCCCGTCCGCACGGAGCGCGACGGTGTGGGCGCGGCCGGTGTTCGGGGCCGTGTGCACGCCACCGATAGCGACGGCGACGACGTCGGTCCAGCCCTCCACGCGGCGCTCCTCCGACCGCGGTCGGCCGGCGGTCCGCACGGAGCCGTCCGCCGCGACACCGACGGAGTGCCGGCGTCCCGCCGCGACGAGCGCGCGAGCGGGCTCCCATGCGTGACCCACCTGGTCATGATCGCAGCACGCCGACCGGATCCGAGGTCATCCACCAGCTGCCCGTGCCCTCGGCCGGACCTGCCTCGCAGGGGCCCGGCAGCGGGAGCATCGCGCCGCGGCGCTCCTCAGGTGCTGGCCAGCCGGTCGAGGATGACGGTCGTCGTCGTGGGTCGCTGGTGCAGCAGCTCCCGTCAGGAGGGCCGCTGGGTGCTGAGCACGTCCTGGAGCTCGGCGAAGTAGGCGGTCAGGTCCGGGGTGCCGCGCGAGTACCAGTCGCGGAACCCCGCGTAGTCGACGTCCACGCCTTCGATTCCCAGGTCAGCCACCTCCTGCGACCACGACTCCTCGGCGGCGAGCAGCGACTCGGCGAGATCGCCGTGCTCCCCGCGCACGGTCTCGAGGACGTCGGCGTTGGCGTCGGCGATCGCTGCCTGTGCATCGCCGTCGAGCTCGCTCACGGCACCGTCCGACTCCTCGATGGCGGCCAGTGCGGTCTGGACGTTCTCCCACGTCGCCTCGAAGTTGGCCTGCAGCAGCACGTCGATGCGGTCTTGCAGCAGCTGCTGGGCCGCCAGCGGCAGGGACTCCCAGCGGGACTGTCCGATGGCGATGGAGCCTCCGGGACTTCCCAGGCCCTCCTCCGGGGCGTAGGCGAAGTAGGGGGCCTCGGGGATGAACCCGCCCAGCGACGACGTCGTCAGGCTCGAGGCTGCGCAGTCCACGACGCCGCGCTGGAGGCTCTCGAACATCTCCGAGTACGAGATGGTGGCCGGCGACATGTCCAGTTCTTCCGCCTCGCTGCTCTGGGTGCGGCTCTGTGTCGCGATGGTGCGCCCGGAGAGGTCGGACAGGGCGGTGCCGGGCTCCACGCAGTCCAGGAAGTAGGACCCGCTGCTGAACGCCGGCAGAAGGGCGTGCAGGCCGTTGTCGGCGAACTCCTGCTGCACCTCGTCGCTCTCGACCGCGGTCTGGATCATCGCACCGTGCCACTGGAGGAGGCCCTCCACCGGTTGCTGGGAGCCGATGAACGAGAGGTCTCCCAGTGCGTTGTTGGCCGGGTACTGCTGAGGCTCGAGGGCCACCACCACCGAGCCGATGTCCAGGCGGCCGTCGACCAGGGCGTCATCGACCTCGGCGACCGGTGCGGCGGCGTTCGAGAAGTACAGCTCGAAGGTGATCTTGCCTCCGGACCAGTCCTCGACCGCGGCGGCGTACTCCTCGAACCGGCGTCCGGTCGCCGCGCCCTTGGGAGCCGTGCTCTGCATGGTCAGCGTGATCGGGTCCATGTCGGCCAGCGCATCGACGTACGCCTGCTTGTCGGAACCGGGAGGCACGCTCTGCCCGCCGCCGTTGGACGCGCCTCCGGTCTCTGCGCAGCCACCGGCCAGGAGGGCCGCGGAGGTGAGGAGAGCGACGGCTGCTAGTCGAGTGGTGTCCTGCCGCAAGGCGGTGCCTCCAATGGTCCGGTTATTGATGATAATCATTCATGTGGATATAACCGGGCGTTGTCGTCGCTGTCAAGACACCCGGGTCTGCGGACCGGGGTCGCGGTCGTTCGCGTGCGGGCGGCGGGGTGGGTTGCTGCGTGGCTACGTCCCACTGCGCAGGGCCACCTCGTGGGCGCGCCAGTCGCCGTACGTCGGGAGACGCCCCGCCTTCTTGAGGTCCGCGACCGCCGGCGCCGCGGAGTCGTCGGCCGACAGCGACGGTGCCGGAGCGCCTTCGCCGCTCGGCCACGGGAGGCGCAGGGTCGGGTCGAGGGCGTGGACGCTGCGGTCCTTCTCCGGGCGGTAGGTGCGCGAGCCGAGGTGGGTGAGCACGCTGTCGTCCTCCAGCGCGGTGAAGCCGTGGGCGAGGCCGGGGGTGACCGCGAGGCCGGCCGGTGTGGCGGCGTCGAGCCGTACGGCCTCGTGGCGGCCGAAGGTGGGGGAGCCGGTCCGCAGGTCCGCCACGACCACGAGCACGGCGCCGCGGGAGCAGAACAGGTAGGTCCACTCGGCCGGCGACGGGAGCAGTGAGAAGCGCAGCCCGTGGAGCATGCCGAGCAGCCCCTGGGCGTGGTGCAGGTGGCCGATCTCGAGGTCGCGGCCGAGCGCCGTACGGAAGGAGTCGGGGTCGTAGGGGAGACCCTCGGGGTCGTCCGAGGTGAACTCCCACAGACCGGTGATCGAGAGCTCGCGCGCGTCCATGCAGGTCACGCTACCGATCGCCGCGGGCCTGGGACGGCCTGGGGACGACCACCTGCATGTCGAACAGATGTTCGATAGGATCGGCGGCATGGGCTGGAACAACCCGGACGTGCCGTGGAAGGAGCTGGAGCGCCGACTCTCGGGGCGCCCCGGCGCCGACGACGCGCCCATCTCGCGGCGCAAGCAGCCCGCGGGCGCGAAGGCCGCGGCGGGGGAGCGGGTGGCGAGCGCGACGCCGTACGCAGAGCTGCACTGCCACAGCCACTACAGCTTCCTCGACGGCGCCAGCTCGCCCGACGACCTGGTCGCCGAGGCGCACCGCCTCGGGCTCCACGGGCTGGCGATCACCGACCACGACGGCTTCTACGGCGCGCCCATGGTGGCGGAGGCCGCGCAGCCGCACCCGGGGCTGAAGACGGTGTACGGCGCGGAGCTGTCGCTCGGCCTCTCGGGTCCGCAGAACGGGGTGCCCGACCCCGAGGGCAGCCACCTCCTGCTGCTGGCGCGAGGGGTCGAGGGCTACCACCGGCTCGCTGCGGCGATGACCGCCGCCCACCTGCGGGGCGACGAGAAGGGACGCCCGGTCTACGACCTCGACGAGCTGGCCGAACGCGGCCGCGGCCACTGGGTCGCGCTGACGGGCTGTCGCAAGGGCACGGTGCGTACGGCGCTGCGCGCGGCCGGTCCGGCGGCCGCGGCGAGCGAGGTCGACCGGCTCGTGACGCTGTTCGGCGCCGAGCACGTCGTGGTCGAGCTGACCGACCACGGGCACGCGTCCGACGCGGAGGACAACGGGCTGCTGGCCCGCATCGCGGCCGAGCGCGGGCTGCCCCTGCTCGCCACCAACAACGTCCACCACGCCACGCCCGCCGGGCACCGCCTGGCCGGGGCGATGGCCGCCGTGCGCGCCCGCCGCAGCCTCACCGACATGGACGGCTGGCTGCCGCCGGGCCCCGCGGCGTACCTGCGCAGCGGCGACGAGATGGCCCGCAGGTTCGCGCGCCACCCCGGCGCGGTCGCCCGCAGCGTCGCGCTCGCCGACGAGCTGGCCTTCGACCTGCGCAAGGCGTCGCCGAAGCTGCCCAAGCGCGGCATCCCCGAGGGGCACACGCCGTCGACCTGGCTGCGCGAGCTGACGGAGCAGGGCTTCGCGCAGCGGTACGCCGGCACCCCGCTGGAGGAGCAGGCGCGCTCGCGGGTGGAGTCCGAGCTGGCGGTGATCACGCGCAAGGACTTCGCGGGCTACTTCGTGATCGTGCACGACATCGTCGCGTTCGCCCGGAGAGAAGGGATCCTCTGCCAGGGCCGGGGGTCCGCGGCGAGCTCGGCGGTCTGCTACGCCCTCGGCATCACCGCGATCGACTCCGTCTACTACGACCTCCCGTTCGAGCGGTTCATCTCGTCGCACCGCGACGAGGAGCCCGACATCGACGTCGACTTCGACTCCGACCGGCGCGAGGAGGTGATCCAGTGGGTCTACGACACCTACGGACGCCACAACGCCGCCCAGGTCGCGAACGTCATCTCCTACCGGCCCCGCATGGCGGTGCGCGACGCGGCGAAGGCGCTGGGCCACTCCACCGGGCAGCAGGACGCGTGGAGCAAGCAGATCAACGGCTGGGGGTCGGTGATCGACGGCGAGGGCGCCGACCACGACATCCCCGACCCGGTCGTGGCGCTCGCCGAGCAGCTGCTCGGCGCCCCCCGCCACCTCGGCATCCACTCCGGCGGCATGGTGCTGACGGAGCGGCCCATCGGCGAGGTCGTGCCCATCGAGCGGGCCCGCATGGAGAAGCGCACGGTGCTGCAGTGGGACAAGGACGCCTGCGAGTCGATGGGGCTGGTGAAGTTCGACCTGCTCGGCCTCGGCATGCTCGGCGCGCTCGACCACATGATGCGCATCATCGAGGCCCACCAGGGCGTGCGCTGGCAGCTCGAGACCATCCCGCGCGAGGAGCCGGCGGTCTACGACATGCTCTGCCGCGCCGACTCGATCGGCGTGTTCCAGGTCGAGAGCCGTGCCCAGATCGGCACGCTGCCGCGCCTGCAGCCCCGCAAGTTCTACGACCTCGCCGTCGAGATCGCCCTCATCCGGCCGGGCCCGATCCAGGGCGGGGCGGTGCACCCGTACGTCCGGCGGGCCACCGGCAAGGAGGAGATCGTCTACGACCACCCCGACCTCGAGCCGGTGCTGCGCCGCACGCTCGGCGTGCCGCTGTTCCAGGAGCAGCTGATGGCGATGGCCGTCGCGATCGGCGACTGCTCGGCCGACGACGCCGACCTGCTGCGTCGGGCCATGGGCTCGAAGCGGGGCATCGAGCGCATCGAGAGCGTCAAGGAGAAGCTGTACGCCGGCATGGCCCGCCGCGACATCACCGGCGAGAAGGCCGACTCGATCTACGTCAAGATCCTCTCCTTCGCGAACTTCGGCTTCGCGGAGTCGCACTCCCTGAGCTTCGCGCTGCTCGTCTACGCCTCGTCGTGGTTCAAGCTCCACTACCCGGCGGCGTTCCTGGCCGGACTGCTGCGCAACCAGCCGATGGGCTTCTACTCGCCGCAGTCGCTGGTGGGCGACGCCCGGCGCCACGGTGTGGAGGTACGGCGTCCCGACATCGTCCGGTCGGGTGCCCAGGCCGACCTCGAGCCGCTCGGCACGCCGCCCCTGACCGGCGCCGCCGCCGGTCCGACCGCGGCCCACCGCGACGACGCCGCGTTCGCCGTCCGCATCGGGCTCGACGAGGTCAAGGGCATCGGGCTCGACGTGGCCCGCAGGATCGTCGCGGCGCGCGACGAGGCGCCGTACACCTCGGTCACGGACCTCTCGCGGCGCGCCGACCTCACCACCACCCAGCTCGAGGCGCTGGCGACGGCGGGGGCGTTCGACGGGCTCGGGCTGTCGCGGCGCGAGGCGCTGTGGAGCGCGGGGTACGCCGAGCGCGCCGACCAGCTGCCCGGTACGACGCCCGCCCCGGCCGCGCCGACGCTGCCCGGCATGAGCCAGGTGGAGGAGACGCTCGCCGACCTCTGGGCGACCCGCATCTCGCCCGAGCGCCACCCGATCGAGCACCTGCGCACGATGCTGAGGGAGGCGGGCATCCGCTCGATTGCCGACCTCGACACCACCGAGGCGAACCGGCGGGTGCACGTCGCCGGCCTCATCACCCACCGCCAGCGGCCCGGCACCGCGCAGGGCATCACGTTCCTCAACCTCGAGGACGAGACGGGCATGCTCAACGTCGTCTGCTCGGTGGGTGTCTTCACCGCCCACCGCTACGTGGCGCGCAACAAGGTGGCGGTGGTGATCCGCGGCATCCTCGAGCGCAGCGACGGGGTCATCAACCTCATGGCCGACCGGCTCGAGGCCATCGACGTCGTGGTGCCCGGCGCCGGTGCGGTGCTCCAGGCGCGGCAGAGCTCGCGGGACTTCCGCTGACCGGTACGGCGGCCGCGGCGCCTCCCGCCGAGGTGGGTCAGGAGCTCAGGCCGGCGGCACCTGGACGCGGGGCGCGCCCCACTTGTCGGTCCAGGTCGGCGCGGAGCCGAGGGTGTCGAGCAGGCGGTCGAGGTCGTCGTCGAAGGTGACGATCTCGCCCTGCTCCGCCCGCACGAAGCCGCGCTCGACCATGCGGTCGCGCATCTCGCGCAGGGGCGACCAGAAGCCCTCGACGTCGAGGAAGCCGCTGCGCTTGGCGTGGATCGACAGCTGCGCCCACGTCCACTGCTCGGCGACCTCCTCGAGGGTGCCGGCGCCGCCGGGCAGCGTGAGGAACGCGTCGGCCCGCTCGGCCATGAGCGCCTTGCGCTCGTGCATCGTCTCGACCACCAGCAGCTCGGTGACGCCGGTGTGGCTGAGCTCGCGGGCGTCCAGCGCGCGGGGGATGACCCCGACGACCTGACCGCCGGCCGCGAGGGCGGCGTCCGCCACGGTGCCCATGAGCCCGACGCGGCCCCCGCCGTACACGAGCGTGAGGCCCCGCTCCGCGAGCGTGCGTCCGACGAGCGTCGCGGCCTCGGCGTACGCCGGGGAGTCGCCGAAGCTGGAGCCGCAGAAGACGGCGACGGAGGTGAGCGGGGAGGCGGCGGAGGGGGTCGGGATCGTCACGGGTCAACGCTAGCCACCGCTCGGCGGCTCAGTGCGGCCGGGTGGCCGCCCCGTCGAGCCACAGCTCAGTGCTCTCGTCGCGGTGCGAGCCGGTGCTGCCCACGTGCTTGTCGGAGATGGTCGGGCCCTTGCGGATGACGTGGGCGAGCGCGGTGGCGTGGCCGTGCCCGAGGCCGAGGTCCTCCTTGAGCCACGCGACGATCGGGCCCTGCTTGGTGCCCTCGCCCTCGAAGCCGCGCTCGCGGGCGAGGTCGACGATCTGGCGGGGCGTGAGCCCGGTCTTCGTCTCGGCGGCGTCGAGGTAGGCCTGGAACGACATGGGGTGTCCTCTCGTACGGCGGGTGTCTGCCGGGTCCGACCCCCGAGGGGCTCGGAACTCATCGGCACCGCTCGGCTGGGCCGTCCTTGCGAGCCCGGTTTCGGACCTGCGGAGGCGCTGCGGTAGTGTTCCCTCCGCTTCGTCCGGCGATCCCGGACGAAGCTTTCGGGCTGTGGCGCAGCTTGGTAGCGCACTTGACTGGGGGTCAAGGGGTCGCAGGTTCAAATCCTGTCAGCCCGACCGAAGAACCGGCTCCGATCCGCGGAAACGCGGGTCGGAGCCGGTTCACATTTCGGTGGTGGCGATCAGCTCAGGTGCCGCGGCGCCACGTAGCGCTGACGGTCGTCGCCGTCGTCGGGGGAGTCACCCGTCGCGCTGCCCTCGGGCCGCCCCTGCGCCGGTGCGTCCGGGACCGACGGCACGAGGCGCACCACGATCGACTTGTACGCCGGCTGGTTGCTGCCCTCCGCCTTGGAGTCCAGCGAGACCAGGGCGTTGGTCTCCGGATAGTACGCCGCGGCGCACCCCTTCGGGGTGTCGTAGGAGACGACGCGGAACTGGCGCACCGTGCGGGTCGAGCCGTCCTCCCACTCGCTGTGGATGTCGACGTACTGACCGTCGCGCAGTCCCTGGTCCTCGATGTCGCGCGGGCTCAGCAGCACCACCTGGCGACCGTTCTTGATCCCGCGGTAGCGGTCGTCGAGGCCGTAGATGACGGTGTTGAACTGGTCGTGGGAGCGCATCGTCTGCAGCAGCAGGCGGCCCTCCGGCACCTGGAGCACCTCGGTCGGGCTGACCGTGAAGACGGCACGGTCCACGTCGGTCTCGAAGGTGCGGGTGTCGCGGGGCGGGTGCGGCAGGACGAACCCGCCCGGCTGGTCCACCTTCTCGTCGTAGCCGGCGCACCCGGGCACCATCCGGCCGATCCGACGGCGGATCTGGCCGTAGTCGCTGCGGAAGTCGTCCCACGGGATGCCGTGGCGGTCGCCCAGCGTCGCCATCGCCAGGCTGCAGAGGATGTCGACCTCGGAGCGCAGCTGGTCGGAAGCCGGCTGGAGCGGACCGCGCGAGGCGTGGACCGAGCAGAGGGAGTCCTCGACGGTGACGCGCTGCGGCTGACCGCCGGTCAGGTCCTTCTCGCTGCGGCCCAGCGGCGGCAGGATGAGGGCCTCGCGGCCGTGCACGACGTGCGAGCGGTTCAGCTTGGTCGAGACCTGGACCGTCAGGTCCGCCTTCCGGAGCGCGTCCTCGGTCACCGTCGTGTCCGACATCGCGGCGACGAAGTTGCCGCCCATCCCGAAGAAGACCTTCGCCTCGCCGTCGCGGAACGCCTTCACGGCGGCGACCGCGTCGTACCCGTGCTCGCGGGGCGGCTCGAAGCCGAACTCGTCGCGCAGGGCGTCGAGGAAGTGGGCGGGCGGGCGCTCCCAGATGCCCATCGTGCGGTCGCCCTGCACGTTGGAGTGGCCGCGGACCGGGAACAGCCCGGCGCCGGGCTTGCCGATGTTGCCCTGGAGGAACGCGAGGTTGGAGATCTCCTTGACGTTCGCGACCCCGTTGCGGTGCTGGACGACGCCCATCGCCCAGCAGTAGACCGTCTTGCTCGAGGACGCGATCATCGCCGCCGCCTCCTCGATCTGGTCGCGCGAGAGCCCGGTCGAGGCGAGGACGAGGTCCCAGTCCAGCGCGCGGAGGTGCTCCGCGTACGCCTCGAAGCCGTGGGTGTGCTGCTCGATGAAGTCGTGGTCGAGGGCGTCCTGCTCCAGCAGCAGCGAGGCGATCGCCTGGAAGAGCGCCAGGTCGCCGTTGATGCGCACCGGCAGGTGCAGGTCGGCCATGGCCGTCCCGGCACCGACCATGCCGCGCGGCTTCTGGGGGTTCTTGAACCGCACCAGGCCCGCCTCCTTGAGCGGGTTGATGTCGATGATCCTCGCGCCGTTCTTCTTGGCGATCTCGAGCGCGCTCAGCATCCGGGGGTGGTTGGTGCCCGGGTTCTGCCCGGCGATGACGATCAGCTCGGCCCCGTGCACGTCGTCGAGCGTGACCGAGGCCTTCCCGATGCCGATGACCTCCGCGAGCCCGACGGACGTCGACTCGTGGCACATGTTCGAGCAGTCGGGGAGGTTGTTGGTGCCGAAGGCGCGCACGAAGAGCTGGTAGACGAACGCGGCCTCGTTCGAGACCTTGCCCGAGGTGTAGAAGACGGCCTCGTCCGGCGAGGCGAGGGAGGTGAGGTGCCGCGCGACGAGCGCGAACGCGTCCTCCCACGAGATGGGCTCGTAGTGGGTGCCGCCCTCGCGCAGGACCATCGGCTCGGTGATGCGGCCCTGCTTCCCGAGCCAGTAGTCGGTGCGGTCGTGCAGCTCCTCGATGGGGTGCGCGGCGAAGAACTCGGGACCCGCCAGCTGCAGGACGGCCTCGTCGGTGACGGCCTTGACGCCGTTCTCGCAGAACTCCGCGGTGTGCCGGTGGTCGGGCGACGGGTCGGGCCACGCGCAGCCCTGGCAGTCGAAGCCGTCGGCCTGGTTGAGCTTGAGCAGGGTCTGCGCCGTACGGCGCACGCCCATCCCCTCGACGGCGCGCTTCATGCTGACCGCCACCGCGGTCGGGCCCGCGGCGTGGTCCTCCGGGTGGCTCACCGACAGCTCGGACTCGTCGATGTCGTGGTGCGGTGCCTGACGGCTCATGGAGGTCCCTTTCGTCATCTGCCGGGTACCCGAGGGCGGGGGACCCACCCGCCGTCGCCGTCGGCGCTCGCGACCCCGGCCGGCGGATCTCCGAGCGTACTGCGCCGGACCGGGCGGAAAGGCGTGGCGGCCCGGCGACCCGCGGTGCCATCCTGGCGCCATGACCGACCTGGACGCCGCCACCGTGCTCGAGGTCAGCGGCTGGGACCGCCGGTACGCCGTGGTGCGGGCCATCACGACGCTCGGTGACCACGCGGCGGCCGTGGTCGACGCGAACGGCGACGGAGGCGACATCAACCTCGACCAGTTCCGCCGTGTCGAGGGGGAGTGGCGGCTCCTCTCCAGCAGCGGCGGTGCCGGCGACTGGGGCCGCGGCTGGTGCGACGGGGTGGTCGCGGAGCACGACCGCGACGAGAACGGCTGGTGGCTCACCCTGGCGCCCGGCGAGCCTCCGGACGACGGGCTGCCGCCCTTGCCCAGGTCCGAGGA
This sequence comes from Nocardioides alkalitolerans DSM 16699, assembly GCF_000426525.1. Classification (GTDB taxonomy): domain Bacteria; phylum Actinomycetota; class Actinomycetes; order Propionibacteriales; family Nocardioidaceae; genus Nocardioides; species Nocardioides alkalitolerans. The sequence goes on along the minus strand of NZ_AUFN01000012.1, from coordinate 352,637 downwards.
GTTCGGCTGGACGGTGCAGACCTTCGACGACGCCGATCCGCGCTCGGGCACGACCTGAGCGAGGTCCCGCGCCTCAGTCGGTCGGGAACCGCACCCCGGTCAGCTCCTGCGACACCTCCCACACCCGACGGGCGTCGTCGGTGCTCCGTAGCCGCGAGTAGAGGTCCTGCTCGGCGGGCGCCCCGCCCAGGTGCCCCAGCCCGCGCGGTCCGTAGAGCGCGCCGCCCCGGGCGTCGGGCGAGGTGGCGGCGAGCAGCGCCGGCAGCTGGGCGGTGGCGACCGTGCCCAGCAGGATCCCGCGCGACGACAGGGCTCGGATGAGCCGCCGGCCGGTGGCGTCGCGCTCGCGGTCGAGCTCCGGGCGGGCGGCCAGCAGGTTGGTCGGCGCGACCCCGGGGTGGGCCAGGTTGCTCGTGAGGCCCCAGCCGGCCGCGCGACTGCGGCGGTCGAGCTCGAGACCGAAGAGGCCGAACGCGATCTTCGACTGGCTGTAGGCCTTCATCCCGTCGTACGAGCGCTCCCACTGCAGGTCGTCCCAGTGCACGGCCCCGCGGTTCGCGGCGATGCTGATCTGCGACGTGACGCGGGCCTGCCCGGCGCGCAGCAGCGGCAGCAGGTGGGCGACCAGGGCGACGTGGCCCAGGTGGTTGGTGCCGAGCTGCAGCTCGAACCCGTCGGCCGTCGTGCGTCGCTCGGGCGGTGTCATCACGCCGGCGTTGTTGACGAGCAGGTGGATGGGGTCGCTCTCCGCCACCAGCGCGGCCCCGAGGGCGGCGACGGAGGCCAACGACGAGAGGTCGAGCTCCCGCAGCGAGACGTCGGCGTGGGGCGCCGTCGCGCGGATCGTCGTCAGGGCCGCCTGCCCCTTGCGCTCGTTGCGCACCGGGAGGACGACCTGGGCGCCGGCCGCGGCCAGCCGCGTGGCGAGGCCGAGGCCGATGCCGTCGCTGCCGCCGGTCACCACGGCGCGCCGGCCGGTGAGGTCGGGCACGGTGAGGTCGATGTTCTTGCGTGGCACGTGGTCGCTCCTGGGGGTCGGTGTCTGACCTCCACCGTCGCGCACCCGCGGCGAGCGCGGCAGGGCCGGTGGATCCTCGGACCGCCGATCCCAGGCTGCGCCCCACGGGGGGATCGACGGACCCAGGACACGGGGACGTCGTACCGGTAGACATGGCCGGGGACGAAGGAGGCACCCATGACGACGATCGACCGGACCGGGCTGGCGGAGTTCCTGCGCCGGCGCCGCGCGGCCCTGCAGCCCGAGGACGTCGGCCTCCCGCGCGGCCAGCGTCGCCGTACGAGCGGACTGCGGCGCGAGGAGGTCGCCGCGCTGTGCCACATGTCGGCCGACTACTACTCCCGGCTGGAGCGCGAGCGCGGCCCGCAGCCGTCCGAGCAGATGGTCGCGTCGATCGCCCAGGGGCTGCACCTCACCGTCGACGAGCGCGACCACCTCTTCCGCCTGGCCGGTCATCAGCCGCCCGCTCGCGGCTCAGCCGGTGAGCACGTCAGCCCGGGCCTGCTCCGCATCCTCGACCGCCTGCACGACACCCCGGCCGAGATCGTCAGCGAGCTCGGCGAGACGCTGCGCCAGACCCCGCTTGGGGTCGCGCTCACGGGTGACACGGCCTCCTTCGTCGGCCCGGCGCGCAGCCTCGGCTACCGCTGGTTCACCGACCCGTCCTCCCGGGACCTCTACGCCGCGGAGGACCACGCGTTCCTGAGCCGCATGTTCGCCTCCGGCTTGCGCGGGGTCGCGACCCTGCGGGGGCCGGGGTCGCGGGCGGCGCACCTCGTCGACCTGCTCCTCGGGCAGAGCGAGGAGTTCCGCACCGTGTGGGCGGACCACGAGGTCGGGATCCGCCCCCACGAGGTCAAGAACTTCGTGCACCCGCAGGTCGGGCCGCTCGAGCTGAGCTGCCAGTCGCTGCTGGACCCCGCGGCCTCGCACTGGCTCCTCGTCTACACCGCCGCGCCGGGCAGCGAGAGCCACGACCGGCTCCGGCTGCTCTCCGTGATCGGCACGCAGGCCCTCGCCTGAACGCCCGACCGGGCCGCTACCGTCGACCCATGACGATCGAGCTCGAAGACGGCGGTTCCCTCCAGCCCGGGTACGACGAGGCGTTGCGCGCCGGCCTCGCCGCGGTCGGCGCCGACCACGCCCGGGTCGTGGTCTCCGGGGTGTTCGACACCACCGTCGGACGGCTGATCGGGCACCACACGTACGCCGAGGACCGCGGCGCCGGGGCGGTCACCGCCCGCACCCTCGCCGACCCGGCCGCCACGATCGTCGTCAACCGGCGCGCCGTCGAGACGCAGGAGCTCACGGTCGACGACGTCGAGCGCATCGCCGCCCACGAGGGCGGCCACGTGCTGATGAACGACCGCGAGGAGGGTCTCGGCTGGCACCAGGACCTGGCGACCGACCAGGTGTCGTTCCACCTCCTGACCATCGCCGCCGGCGTCATCGAGGAGCACCGCTGCGAGGCGGCACTGGCCGCGCGGCGCACCTACCCGGCGATGCGGGGCCGCCGAGCGGTCGACCTCGCGGGCAACCTGCACGACGCGAACGTCGCGTTCCTCGGCGCCGTGAGCGACGAGGAGTCCGCCGACCCCGCCGTGCTGCACCACCGGATCGTCGACGGCGTCGTCACGCCGCTCTCCAAGACGCTCGCGGTGACCCTGGCGGGCACCATCGGGGGCGCCGACGAGGTCGCCGGTCTGGTGGGCGACCGCGAGGACTGGCGCGACTACGTCGAGCCGACGTGGGCGCGCCGTACCCAGTTCCTCGCCGGCCTGCCGACCGCCACCGAGCCGATGGCCCGCGACGCCTACCGCGACGCGTTGCAGGAGGGGGCGCGCATCGAGGCGGCGTTCCTGCGCGACGTGGGGTTCGAGTACCTCTCCGACGACCAGGGCTGGGGCTTCGTGCGGGTCGTGGCCGACGAGCGCTGCGCCGAGCGGCTCGACCGCGCGCTGCGCATCGACCGGCTGAGGGCCGCCGGGAAATGAGAAGAACCGCGGTGGAGTCTCGGGTCTCCACCGCGGTTCTGAGTAGAAGTATGCCGCGCGATCCTCGGGGTGTCCTCGACTTTCGCTCAACATCCGCTCAAGTCAATTCGTGTCCACCGCCGACGCCGTGGTCGCACCCGCCCGCGACGAGGTGCCAGGGTGGTCGGCCGGACCGTCCCGCACCGGGACGGGTGACGGCGAGGAGATGCGACGCGTGACCACCATCGGACGGATCAGCCAGGTCGTGGGCACGTGGTTCACCCTCATCGTGCTCGCCGCGGGGGCACTGGCCCTCGCCACCCCGAGCACGTTCGACGGACTGGGGCCGGCGGTGCCGTGGATGCTCGCGGTGATCATGCTGGGGATGGGCCTCACGCTGCGGCCGGTCGACTTCGCGATCATCGGCCGGCGGCCGTGGGCGCTGCTCCTGGGCGTGGCCGCGCAGTACACGATCATGCCGCTGCTCGGCTGGGGCGTCGCGCAGCTGCTCGACCTCTCGCCGGTGCTGACCGCCGGCATGATCCTCGTGGGCGCGGCGCCCGGCGGCACGGCGTCCAACGTCATGGTCTTCCTGGCGCGCGGTGACACCGCCCTGTCGGTCGCGATGACCTCGGTCTCGACGTTCCTCGCGCCGGTGCTCACGCCGCTGCTGATCCTCGCCCTGCTCGGGGAGGACCTGCCCGTCTCGGGCGGCGACCTGTTCGTCTCGATCGTGCAGATCGTCCTGGTGCCGGTCGTGGCCGGCGTCGCCCTGCGGGCGGTGTTCCCCCGCGCGGTCGAGAAGGTCGTCGAGGTGCTTCCCCTCGTCTCGGTGCTCGGCATCACGGGCGTGGTGCTGGCCGTCGTCGCCGGGAGCGCCGACACCCTGCTCTCCGTCGGTGCCGTCGTCGTGCTCGCGGTGGTGCTCCACAACGTCGGCGGCCTGACGCTGGGCTACCTCGTGGGCCGGGTCTGCGGGCTCCCGGTCTCGGGTCGCCGCGCGGTCAGCATCGAGGTGGGCATGCAGAACTCCGGCCTCGCCGCCGCCCTCGCCACGGTCCACTTCGCCCCGGCCGCGGCCCTGCCGGCGGCGATCTTCTCGGTGTGGCACAACGTCTCCGGCTCCCTGCTGGCCGGCTACTGGTCGCGCCGCCCCGGCGGCACCGACAGCCCCGACGACACCGGTGACCGGGCGGGTACGGCGGACGCCGTCGTCCGCCCGGCGCAGGGCGCCTAGCGCGACGCGCCCGTCGGTCGAGGTTTCGCGGGACCGAGGCGGGACCACACTGCACGCCATGACCCACGCGCTCCCGCCCGGCGGCAACGTCGGCCTCGCCCAGCTCGGCCTCCCCGGACCCGACGGCGCCATCGTCGTCACCCTCACCTGGCAGACCACCCCGGGCGTCGACGCCGACCTGTCCGCGTTCCTCTGCGGGGCGGACGGCCGGGTGCGCAGCGATGCCGACTTCGTCTTCTACAACCAGCCCGAGGGCGGTGGGGGCGCCGTACGCCACCTCGGTCGCGCGGTGGAGGGCGGGCGCACGGTCGACCGCATCGCCGTGAGCGTGGGATCCCTGCCGACCGACGTCGAGAAGGTGGTGATCGGCGCCTCGCTCGACCCGGGTGCCGCCGGCGCCACCTTCGGACGCCTCGCCGGGCTCGGCGTCGAGGTCGCGGCCGGGCCCGGTGCTCCTGCCGCCCTCCGGTCCGAGATGGCGGCGGGGGAGCAGACCGCGCTCGTGTTCGCCGAGGTCTACCGCCGCACCGGACCCGCCGGGGTCGAGTGGAAGGTGCGCTCCGTGGGCCAGGGCTTCACCACGGGGCTGGCGGGCCTGGCCGGCGACGTCGGCGTGCAGGTCGACGACGACGGCACCGAGAAGGCCGCCGCTCCGGTCGCCGCCCCGCCCCCGCCCGCGGCTCCGGCCCCGCCCGCGGCTCCGGCCCCGCCCGCGGCTCCGGCCCCGCCCGCGGCTCCGGCCCCGCCCGCGGCTCCGGCCCCGCCCGCGCTGTCGCTCGAGAAGAAGCGGATCGTCGACCTCGAGAAGCGGCTCGCGTCCACCGGCGACACCGGCATGCTGTCGCTGGTCAAGAAGGCCGGCGTCTCGCTCGAGAAGCGCGGCCTCGCCGAGCACACCGCCCGGGTCGCCCTGGTGCTCGACATCTCGGGCTCGATGGCCCGGCTCTACAAGAAGGGCGTGGTGCAGCGGCTCGCCGAGCGGGTGCTGGCGCTCGGGCTCCGCTTCGACGACGACGGCGAGGTCGACGTCTTCCTGTTCGGCAAGCGCGTGCACCGGCCGGACGGCCTGTCGCTCGACGGCTACCAGTCGCGCGTGGGGGAGTACGTCGCGCAGCACAAGCTCGAGTTCGACACGAAGTACGGCGCCGCGATGGCGGCCGTGCGCGAGCACTACTTCGGCAGCGCCCAGGCGCGGACGTCGCCGCTGGCCGCCGAGACCCCGGTCTTCGTCATGTTCCTCACCGACGGCGCGCCGTCGGACCCGAAGGTGGCGACCGAGCAGGTGCGGGCGTCGTCGTACGAGCCGGTCTTCTGGTGCTTCATGGGCATCGGCGAGGCCCGCACGTTCCGGTTCCTCCAGGAGCTCGACGACCTCCAGGGTCGGCACGACGACAACGCCGACTTCTTCGCCGTCTCGGCCGACGACCTGCTCGGCAAGCGCCCGATCGCCGACGAGCAGCTCTTCGAGCACCTCATGAACGAGTACGCCGCGTGGGTGCGGCGCGCGCCGTCGCGGGGCCTGCTGCGGCGCTGACCCCTGACCGCTGGCCGCCGCCGGCTGACCGGTGCTAGGCCCCGAGCGCGTAGCCGGCGGCGGCCGCGACCACCGCGACGACCAGCATGCCGACGCCGTTGAGGAGGGCCGCGGCGTGGCGCCCCTCCCGCGCCAGCAGCACGGTGTCGACGGCGGCGGTGCTGAAGGTCGTGTAGCCGCCGAGCAGCCCGGTGCCGAGCACGAGGCCGAGATCGTCGGGCAGCAGCGTGCTCGCCGCCAGCCCCGTCATCAGCCCGAGCGCGAAGGACCCGGAGAGGTTGACGAGCCAGGTGCCCCAGGGGAACCCGTCGCCGAGACGGGCCCGCACGGCACCGTCCACCACGAACCGCAGCCCAGCACCCCCGCCGCCCGCCAGGGCGACCGCGCAGAACAGCAGCTCGCCCGTCATGCGGTGCCTCCGTGCGTACGGCGCCGGCCCGCGGCCACCGCGACGCCCCCGACCGACGCGACCAGCCCCAGCACCAGCGTGCCCGCGGCGTACCCGAGCCCGACCAGCGGGCGGTCGTCGAGCAGCAGCGCGGTGTCGACGGCCAGGGCGCTGTACGTCGTGAAGCCGCCCAGCACGCCGGTGCCGAGGAGGAGCCGGACGCGCTGGGCGCGATCGTCCTCGGGACCGCGGCGGGCGACGGTCTCGAGGAGCAGCCCGAGCAGGAACGCCCCGGCGACGTTGATCGCCGCGATGGTGAGCGGCACGCCGTCGACCGGCGGGAGGGCGAGATCCAGGCCGTGCCGCAGCCCGGTGCCCAGCGTCCCGCCGAGCACGACGAGCGCGACCAGGCCCGGGCGCAGGTGCGCCGGGCGGGCGCCGGAGGTGACGGAGGAGCGGGCGGAGGAGCGGGCGGCGGTCATGGTGCGCCGAACGCTAGACCAGCGCCGTGCGCCGCTCGATGGCGGCGACGTCGCGCACGGCGCCCCGGTCGGCGGAGGTGACCATCGCGGCGTACGCCCGCAGCGCGGTCGAGACCGGACGCTCGCGGTCCCGAGGGCGGTAGCCGCCGGAGGCCTCCAGGTCCGTGCGCCGGGCCTCCAGCACGGCAGGTGGCACGTCGAGCCGGATCGAGCGCCGGGGGATGTCGATGACGACCGTGTCGCCGTCCTCCACCAGCGCGATGGCGCCGCCGGCCGCCGCCTCGGGGGAGACGTGGCCGATCGACAGGCCCGACGTGCCGCCGGAGAACCGGCCGTCGGTGACGAGCGCGCACCGAGCGCCCAGCCCGCGGCCCTTGAGGAACGACGTCGGGTAGAGCATCTCCTGCATGCCGGGCCCGCCCCGAGGACCCTCGTAGCGCACGACGACCACGTCCCCGGCGCTCACCCGGCCCGAGAGGATCGCCTGGACCGCGTCCTCCTGGGACTCCACGACGACGGCCGGGCCGGTGAAGGTGAGGATCGACTCGTCGACCCCGGCGGTCTTCACGATGCAGCCGTCGGGTGCGAGGTCGCCCCGCAGGATCGCGAGGCCGCCGTCGGTGGAGTAGGCGTGCTCGACGTCGCGGATGCAGCCCGCGGCCGCGTCGAGGTCGAGGTCGTGCCAGCGCTCCGACTGGGAGAAGGCCGTCGCCGACCGCACGCAGCCCGGCGCGGCGTGGAAGAGCTCGACGGCGGCGGGTGTCGCCGTACCCCCGCGCACGTCCCAGTCGCCGAGCCACGACTCCAGCGAGGGGGAGTGGACCGACGAGACGTCCCGGGCGAGCAGCCCGGCGCGCAGCAGCTCGCCCAGGAGGGCCGGGATGCCGCCGGCGCGGTGCACGTCCTCGACCAGGTGGTCACCGTTCGGCGCGACCTTCGCCAGGCAGGGCACGTGGCGCGACAGCGCGTCGATGTCCTCGAGCGTGAAGTCGAGCTCGGCCTCGTGGGCCGCCGCCATCAGGTGGAGCACCGTGTTGGTCGACCCGCCCATCGCGATGTCGAGCGCCATGGCGTTCTCGAACGCCGAGCGCGACGCGATCGCGCGGGGCAGCACGGAGGCGTCGTCGTCGTCGTACCAGCGACGCGCCAGCTCGACGACCGTCGACCCGGCCGCCCGGTAGAGGTCGCGGCGCGCGGTGTGGGTGGCGAGGGTGGTGCCGTTGCCGGGCAGCGCCAGCCCGAGCGCCTCCGTGAGGCAGTTCATCGAGTTGGCGGTGAACATGCCGGAGCAGGAGCCGCAGGTGGGGCAGGCGACCTCCTCCATGCGGGCCAGGTCGTCGTCGCTGACGCTCGCGTCGGCCGCGGCCGACATCACGCTCACCAGGTTCAGCCCCGTGCGCACGGTGCCGTCGACGAGCGTCGCCCGGCCGCCCTCCATCGGGCCGCCCGAGACGAACACGGTGGGGATGTTCAGACGCAGCGCGGCCATCAGCATCCCGGGCGTGATCTTGTCGCAGTTGGAGATGCACACCAGCGCGTCGGCGCAGTGCGCCTCGACCATGTATTCCACCGAGTCGGCGATCAGGTCGCGCGACGGCAGCGAGTAGAGCATGCCGCCGTGGCCCATCGCGATGCCGTCGTCGACCGCGATCGTGTTGAGCTCGCGCGCGATGCCGCCGGCGGCGTGGATCGCCTCGCTGACGATCCGACCGACGGGCTGCAGGTGCGTGTGGCCCGGCACGAACTCCGTGAAGCTGTTCGCGACGGCGACGATGGGCTTGCCGAAGTCGGCGGCGTCGACGCCGGCCGCACGCAGCAGGGCGCGGGCGCCGGTCATGTTGCGGCCGTGGGTGACGGTGCGGGAGCGGAGAGCGGGCATGCCGCCATCCAGCCACGTCCGGCGGACCGCAGGAAGACGGCCCTGCTCCTAGTAGTGGGAGCACTAGGCTCGGCCCCGTGACCCAAGACGACGAGCGGCGCCGCGAGCTCGGCGGCTTCCTGCGCACGCGTCGGGAGTCGCTCGTGCGGGCCGACCACGACCTGCCGCCGGTGGGCCGCAGCCGGCTCACGGGCCTGCGTCGCGAGGAGGTCGCCTACCGCGCCGGGGTGAGCGTCACCTGGTACACCTGGCTCGAGCAGGGCCGCGAGATCAACCCGTCGCGCCAGGTGCTCGACGCGGTCGCCCGCACCATGCGCCTCACGGCCGCCGAGCACGGCTACGTGCTCGCCCTCGCGGGCTACGCGCCGGCTCCGGCCGACCGCCTCGACGCGGGTACGCCGGCCCCCACCCACGTGCGCCGGCTCCTGGACTCCTGGGGCACCGCCCCGGCGTTCGCCGTCTCCCCGGACTGGATGATCGTGGGCTGGAACGCGGCCTACGAGGCGCTCTACCCGAACGTCGCCCGGGTCGCCGACACCGACCGCAACCTGCTGCTGCTCATCTTCACGGACCCCTACGTGCGCCGGATGCTGCCCGACTGGGAGGTGACGAGCCGGCACTTCCTGGCGGAGTACCGCGCCGAGGCGGGTCCGCAGCTCGGGCTCCCGAGCCACGTGCGGCTGGTCGGCCGCCTGCTCGACGCCAGCCCGGACTTCGCCGCGGCCTGGGCGGAGCACCGCATCGAGCGCTTCGCGTCGCGGGAGCGGCGCTTCCACCACGACGACGTCGGTGAGCTGAGCTTCGAGCACCACCGGCTGACGCCGTCGGACCTGCCGGACCTGCACCTCGTCGTCTACCTGCCGACGACCCCGGAGGACGAGGCACGCGTACGGCGCCTCCTCCACCACGATTGAAACTTCAAGTAGTCTGCGGCTCCTCGATCGGAAGGCACATCCCGTGGCGCTCACCCTCACCGACTGGCAGGCCAGCTGGGACACCAGCCGGCCCGCGGACCTCGACCGACCCGTCGTGCTCCTGCTCCACGGCTTCGGCTCCCAGGAGCGGCACGTCGCGGGGATCGCTCCCTACCTGCCGGCCGACGTCGCCTGGGTGGCGCTGCGCGCGCCCATCCGGATGACGCCGGAGCAGTTCGCCTGGTTCCCCATCAGCACGCCCGGCTCGCCCGACCCCGCCGACGTCGCCCCCGCGACCGCCGTGCTCCGCGGCTGGGTGGCGGAGCACGTGCCGGCCCACCTGCCGGTGGTCCCCGTCGGCTTCTCCCAGGGCGGTCTCATGGCCTCCGAGCTGCTCCGCGCCGACCCCGAGCGCTACGCCGCCGTCGGACTGCTCGGCAGCTTCGTGCTGCAGGGCGACCACCCCGGCGACGCCGCGCTGCGCCGTACGCGACCGCCGGTCTTCTCCGGGCGCGGCGACGCCGACACCGTCATCGCGCCGCACGCGGTCACCCGCACCGAGGAGTGGCTGCCCGCGCACGCCACCCCCGCCGTGCGCGCCTACCCCGGGCTCGGCCACACCATCTCGCGTACCGAGGCCCAGGACCTCGGCGCGTTCGTCGCCGAGGTCCTCGGGCTCCCGCCGACCGCTCAGTAGTCGGCGAACAGCAGCACGCCCACGACGACTGCGGCCACGATCACGATCGCGGCCACCACGCCGATGAGCACGGGACGCGCCTCCCAGACCGACACCATCCCGGGGTAGCGCCGCGACAGCTCCTTGCCGTTGACCGGGTCGGGCACGTGGTCGACGTTCTGCTGGCCGAGCGCCTGCGCGACCGCGACCTGGGCGGAGCGGTCGACCTGCTGGCTGTTGAGCACGAGGATCCGCTTGCCGTCGTGGTTGCGCAGGTAGAGCCGGGTCGAGACCCCGGTGCCGGCCCGGTCGTAGGCCTGGAACTGCTCGACGAGCACCGCCCGCCCGATCTCGGCGCCGGGCACGAACTTCTTCAGCCCGCTCAGCCGCTGCACCGTGAGGCCCTGGGGCGCCAGCGTCACCTTGACGGGCAGCAGGGCCAGCACGATCGCCATCACGACGAGCGCGAGCACCACGAGCAGGACCTTGCCGAGGGTGTTCCAGTCCTCCGTGCGGCGGTTGGGCAGGAAGACCAGCACCGCCACCGCGACGGTCGCCAGCCCGAACCGGAGCGCCATGTTGCGGATCTGCGCCTGACCGATCCGGAACTCCTGCACGCCCTGAGGGCCGCCGGTCTGCTGACCGGGCTGCTGGTGCGGCTGCTGGTGCGGCTGGCCGTACGGCGCCGGGGCGGGCGACGCCTGCTGGTACGGCGGGGGCGTGGCGGGCCGCGCCTGCTGGGGGGCCTGGGGAGCCGGAGCGCCGTACGGCGGCGGGGAGCCGGCGGGCGGTCGGATCCGGGTCACGTCGGGGTCGGGCTGCGGGACCGGCCGGGGCTGCTGGGGCTGCTGGGGAGGCATCGGGGGGAGCGGGGGCTGCGACATGGGAGGCGTCGTTCCCCGCCCGGGCACCGCTCAACCGTCGGGCCTGCTCGGTCGCCCTCGCCCGGCTCCGCCGGTGGCCGCTCGACTACAGTGCACGGGTGTTCTGCCGCGTCGACCTCCCCCGATCGCGCCGTGCCTGACGCCTCCCGCGCCCGCCGTCGCTACGAGTCGCCCCTCCGCGAGGCCGCGGCTGCCGCCACCCACCAGCGGATCCTCGAGGCCGCCGCCGACCTCTTCGGCGCCCAGGGCTACCGCCCCACGACGATCGCCGGCATCGCCGAACGGGCCGGCGTCTCGGTGCCCCGGGTCAACCTCGCCGGGGCCAAGGCGCAGCTGCTCGTGGCCGCCTACCGGCAGCGCGTCGGCGGTGACCCCGACATGCAGCACGCGACCGACCAGCCGACGCTGCGCGAGATCATGGCGCTCCCCGCCGAGGAGGCGCTGGCCGGCTACGCGGGCTGGCTCCACCGCACCCACGTCCGGTCGGCCGGGCTCTGGTTCGCGCTGCGCACCGCGGCCGAGAACGACCCGGAGGCCGCGGCCCTGCTGGCCGAGATCCGTGCTCGCAACGACGAGGACTACCTGGTGGCCGTCGCCTGGGCCGACGGTCTCGGTCTGGTCAGCGGCGACGCGGACGCGTCGTACCGCGCCGAGGCCTGGGGGCTGCTCGGGTGTGCCGAGACCTATCACCGCCTCGTCGAGCAGTGCGGTTGGAGCGCGGAGCGCTACGTGGCCTGGGTCGTCGGTGCGGTCCGCACCACCGTGCTCGACCTCGACGCCTGAGGCCTGGCACCAGGACGGCCCAGGCCGCAGGACGGCTCAGGCCGGCCAGGTGAGCGGGTACTCCTCGGCCGCCTTGTCGTGCGCCTTGGCGAGCTTCTTGCGGGCCTTGGTCGGCAGGCGGTCGCCGAAGACGGTGCCGAGGGTGTGGTCGGTCTCGTGCTGGAGGCAGCGGGCGAGCAGGCCGTCGCCGGTGAAGGTGACCTCCTGGCCGTCGAGGCCCTGGCCGACGACGGTGGCGACGTCGGGGCGGGCGCAGGTCACGAACGCGCCGGGGTAGCTGAGGCACCCCTCCTCGTCCTCGTCGAGGTGGCGGCCCGCACCCTCGGGCACGCTCACGTCGGGGTTGCAGACGACCCCGGCGACCCGGCGGCCCTCGGCGTCGGGGCAGTCGAACACGAAGACGGCGCGGTCGACGCCGATCTGGCAGGCGGCGAGACCGACGCCGTCGGCGGCGTACATCGTCGCGACCATGTCGGCCACCAGGGCCCGCAGTTCCTCGTCGTACGACGTCACGGGCTGCTGCGGGGAGTGCATGACCGGGGTGCCCCAGCGCGTCATCGGGCGGACGGTGCCCCCGGTGGGCAACGGCCCGTACGGCGTGAGGTCGGGCGTGCTCGGGTCGGCGGGGGCGGTGGTCGGTTCGGCCATGAGGACGATCGTAGGAGAGGGCGTCCGGTGGGCCTCGGGGAGCGGCTGCGACAACTCGTCGGACAGAAAGTGTGGCGCTGTGTGTAACTGAGAGTTACATTTGCTCGCATGTCCCTCTCGAACAGCCTCAAGCCGGGCGGTCGCAACGGTGTCTCCGCCTCGGAGACCCGCGACCCGATCGGCTTCGCCGTCGCCGCCCTCAACGTGATCGCCCAGAGCGACCTCATCGACCGGCTGGGTCTGCGCAAGAAGACCGAGCAGGCCGTCTTCACCTCGACCCGCGGCGGGTTCGCCGCGCTCGGCAAGGCGAACCGCACGTTCGCCCGCCGCGGGCGCAAGAACGAGCCCGGCGTGCGGGTGCCGGCCGCCGATCCGAAGGGCGTGTTCGACCTGACGCCCACCGACGACGAGCAGATGCTCGTCGACGTCGTGGGTGAGTTCGCGGCCGAGGTCGTGCGTCCCGCCGCGGCCGAGGCCAACGAGACCTGCGCCGCCCCCGAGGCCCTGCTCAAGGCCAGCCTCGAGATCGGGCTGCCGATCCTCGGCGTGCCGGAGGCCCTCGGCGGCATCTCGGAGGAGCGCTCGGCCGTCGCCGGCACCCTCGTCGCCGAGACCCTGGCCCACGGCGACCTCGGTCTGGCCGTGGCGGCCCTGGCCCCCGGCGCGGTCGCCACCGCGCTGTCGCTCTGGGGCACCGACGCCCAGCAGGCGACCTACCTGCCCGCGTTCACGGCCGACGACGTGCCGGCCGCCGCGCTCGCGCTCACCGAGCCGACCGTGCTCTTCGACGTCATGACGCCCGCGACGAAGGCCGTCCGCAAGGGCGACGGCTACGTGCTGACCGGCGTGAAGTCGGGCGTCCCGCGCGGCGACGACGCCGAGCTGTTCGTCGTCGGCGCCGAGCTCGACGGCAAGCCCGTCCTGTTCCTCGTCGAGTCGTCGGCCGCGGGTCTCACCGTCGAGGCCGACCCGTCGATGGGTGTCCGCGCCGCGACCCTCTCCAAGCTGCACCTCGCCGGCGTCACGGTCCCGCTCGACGCCGTGCTGGGCGAGCAGGACGGCACGACGTACGCCGACTGCGTGCGCCTCTCGCGCCTCGCCTGGTGCGCGCTCGCCGTCGGCACCGGCCAGGCCGTGCTCGACTACGTCACGCCGTACGTGAAGGAGCGCCAGGCGTTCGGCGAGCCCGTCGCCCACCGCCAGTCCGTCGCCTTCATGGTCGCCAACATCGCGATCGAGCTGCAGGCCATGCGCCTCGTGACCTACAAGGCCGCCTCGCGTGCCGCCCAGGGCAAGCCGTTCGCCCGCGAGGTCGCCCTCGCCCGCCAGCTCTGCGCGAGCAAGGGCATGCAGATCGGCCTCGACGGCGTGCAGCTGCTCGGTGGGCACGGCTTCGTCAAGGAGCACCCGGTCGAGCGCTGGTACCGCGACCTGCGCGCCATCGGTCTCATGGAGGGAGGGGTCCTGGTCTGAGTCCGGCCCGCCATCCCACCGGACCCCACCACCAGGAGACACGACGATGATCAACCTCGAGACCCCCAAGAAGCACCGGGCGCTGGTCGACCAGGCCCACCAGGTCGCCATGAACATGCTGCGACCCATCTCCCGCAAGTACGACCGCGCCGAGCACGCCTACCCCAAGGAGCTCGACATGCTGGCGGCCATGATCGACGGCCTGTCGGAGTCGGGCGCCTCCGAGGGCGCCGGCGCCACGGGCGTCCGCCGCGACGAGAGCAAGGACAGCGGCACCGTGCGCAACGGCTCCAACCTCGCCTCGGTCATGTCCGTGGCCGAGATGTGCTGGGGCGACACCGGCCTGCTGCTCTCGATGCCGCGTCAGGGCCTGGGCAACTCCGCCATCGCCTCCGTGGCGAACGACGAGCAGCTCGAGCGCTTCAAGGGCCGCTGGGCCGCGATGGCCATCACCGAGCCGGGCGTCGGCTCCGACTCGGCCAACATCACCACCACGGCGGTGCTCGACGGTGACCACTACGTCATCAACGGCGAGAAGATCTACGTGACCTCGGGCGACCGCGCCGACTCGGTGGTCGTCTGGGCCACCCTCGACAAGTCGCTGGGGCGTGCCGCGATCAAGTCGTTCGTGGTCGAGAAGGGCACCCCCGGCATGAAGGTGGAGCGGCTCGAGCACAAGCTCGGCATCCGCGCCTCCGACACCGCGGTGATCATCTTCACCGACTGCCGCGTGCCGGCCGAGAACCTGCTCGGCTCGCCCGAGGTGGACGTCAAGCAGGGCTTCGCCGGGGCCATGGCCACCTTTGACAACACGCGTCCCCTGGTGGCGGCGATGGCGATCGGGTGCGCCCGGGCCTCCCTCGACCTCACCCGCGACCTGCTCGCCGAGGCCGGCGTCGTCGTCGACTACGACCGTCCCGGCCAGCTGCAGTCCGCCGCCGCGGCGAAGTTCCTGCAGCTCGAGGCCGACTGGGAGGGGGCCCAGCTGCTCACCATGCAGGCCGCGTGGATGGCCGACAACCGCAAGCCCAACTCGCTCGAGGCCTCCATGGCGAAGGCGAAGGCCGGCCGGGTCGGCTCCGACATCACCCTCAGCTGCGTCGAGCTCTGCGGCTCGGTCGGCTACAGCGAGGGCGAGCTGCTCGAGAAGTGGGCCCGCGACTCGAAGATCCTCGACATCTTCGAGGGCACCCAGCAGATCCAGCAGCTGATCGTGGCGCGCCGCCTGCTCGGCCTCACGAGCGCGCAGCTCAAGTGACGTCCTGAGACCGGTCGGCCCCCCAGACCACCGGTCCCGGTACGCCGAAGGCCCCCGACGCGATCGCGTCGGGGGCCTTCGTGCTGCTGGAGCGGGTCGGTGGTGGGTGGGGTGGTGGGTCTCGGTCGACGGTCTCAGCCGACGGCGCGGAACGGGTCGTGCTCGGCGAGGATGCGGTCGACGCGGGCCTGGTCGAGGCGGGCCACGACGTACGAGTTCTCCTGCGCGTCCCGCACGCACTTCGCGAGGGTGAACGAGGATGTGACGAGGAACAGCGTGCCGAGCGCCAGGAAGGCGCGGATCCAGGGGTCGACGGGCACGTAGACGACCGCGCAGACCATCGTCAGCAGGGCGACGCCGAAGGCGATGCCCGCCTGGAGGAAGAAGGCGTTGGTGTTCTTGTTCGAGGGGCCGCCGGCCGCAGGAGGAGTGCTCATGGGGAAGACCCTCGCCGACGACGAGGGGTCGTCGGACCCGTCGTCGTACTCAGATCGACCTGGGGTCCCCGCCTCGACCGACCCGGGTCGTGCCGACCCGGGGCCGACCGACTTGGGTGCGCTGGTCGCGCGCCTGCGCGCTGCCGGGTGCGTGTTCGCCGAGGAGGAGGCGGACGCGTTGGCGGCGGCCTCGGCACGCCCCGGCCGCGGCGCCGCCTGGCGGGAGGCCGCCACCGTCCGTCGGGTGGCGGGGGAGCCGCTCGAGCACGTGCTGGGTGAGGTCGCGTTCGCCGGGGCGCGGCTCTCCGTCGGCCCCGGTGTCTTCGTGCCGCGCACGCGCACGGGCCTCCTCGTCGACCGGGCCGTGGCGCTGCTGCCCGACGCCGGGCTGCTGGTCGACCTCTGCTGCGGCGTCGGCGCCGTGGGCGCCGTGACGGCGGCGCGCCGGGTGGACGCCCGCGTGGTCTGCGCCGACGTCGACCCCGCCGCGACCGTCCACGCCGAGCGCAACACCGCGTCGTACGGCGACCGCGCGAGCGTCGTCACCGGCGACCTGTACGACGCGCTGCCCCCGCGGTTGCGGGGCCGGGTCGACGTCGTGGCGGCCAATGCGCCGTACGTGCCGACCGGCGCGATCGGCGACATGCCCCGCGAGGCCCGGGAGCACGAGCCCCGGCACACGCTCGACGGCGGGGACGACGGGGCGGCGCTGCACCGGCGGATCGTGGCCGGTGCGGGGGAGTGGCTGGCCCCTGGCGGACACCTCGTGATCGAGGCCTCGCGGGCGCAGGCGTCGGAGCTGGCGAGCGCGATGGAGCGGGCGGGACTGGTCGCCCGCGTCGTGGTCGACGACGAGATCGGGGGGACGGTCGTCGAGGGTCGACTGCCCTCGGTGCTGTTGCCGTCCGGCGTTAAGGTCTGACCCGAGTGGCCCACGTCACAACGTGGTGGCGGGGCACTTCTCGGGAGGACATGTGGACAAGAAGTCGGGCGGGAAGCCGCCCCGGGCCCCGGGCGAACCGTCCCTCGCGGCCGAGCTCAGCGCGGAGTTCGCGGGGACGATGATCCTCATCCTGTTCGGCGTCGGGGTCGTGGCCTCGGTCGTCGCCGGCGGCAGGGGTGACATCGACTCGATCAGCTGGGCCTGGGGGCTCGGCGTGGTGCTCGGCATCTACACCGCCGCACGCATCAGCGGAGCCCACCTCAACCCCGCCGTGACCGTGGCGCTGGCCGTCTACCGCGGCTTCCCGTGGCGCAAGGTCGCCCCGTTCGCGGCCGCCCAGCTGGCCGGCGCGTTCGTCGCCGCGATCCTGGTGCGCCTCGTCTACCACGACGTGATCACGGCGTTCGACCCCGCGCTCGGCAAGGACTCGGGCGGCATCTTCTACACCTCGCCCGGGGTCACGGCCGACGGGTCGCCCGTCTCGGTGCTCACGGGCTTCGGTGACCAGGTGCTCGGCACCGCGGTCCTGGTGTTCCTGGTGCTCGCCCTCACGACGGCGGCGAACAACCCGCCGCTGGCCAACCTCGGCCCCTGGCTCATCGGCATGGTCGTCGTCGGGCTCGGCATGGCGTGGGGCGCCAACGCCGGCTACGCCATCAACCCCGCCCGCGACCTCGGGCCCCGGCTCGCCGCCTGGGTGACCGGCTACGGCAACGAGGTGTGGGAGTCCGCCTCGAGCGGTGCGCTGTACTTCTGGGTGCCGATCGTGGCGCCCGTCGTCGGTGCGCTCGTCGGTGGCGCGGCCTTCAAGCTCCTCATCGAGATCCACCTGCCCCCGGCCGACGTGCCGGAGCCCACGCCCGAACCCACCGACGAGACCCCCGCCGCCCCGCACAGGAGGAAGCACTGATGTCCGATCCCACCGAGAAGTACGTCGGCTCCATCGACCAGGGCACGACCAGCACGCGCTTCATGATCTTCGACCACGACGGCAACGAGGTGGCCCGCCACCAGCTCGAGCACGAGCAGCTGCTGCCGCAGGCGGGCTGGGTCGAGCACAACCCGGTGGAGATCTGGGAGCGCACCAGCTCGGTCATCCAGACCGCCCTCGGCAAGGCGCGGCTCACCTCCGACGACCTGGTGGCGCTGGGCATCACCAACCAGCGCGAGACGACCGTGGTGTGGAACAAGCGCACCGGGCGGCCCTACTACAACGCGATCGTCTGGCAGGACACGCGTACCGACCGCATCGCGAGCGCCCTGGACCGCGACGGTCGCGGCGACGTGATCCGCCAGAAGGCCGGACTGCCGCCCGCGACCTACTTCGCCGGCGGCAAGATCCAGTGGATCCTCGAGAACGTCGACGGGGTGCGCGAGGCGGCCGAGGCCGGCGACGCGATCTTCGGCACCACCGACAGCTGGCTCGTCTGGAACCTCACCGGCGGACGCGACGGCGGCGTGCACGTCACCGACGTGACGAACGCCAGCCGCACGATGCTGATGGACCTCGAGACCCTCGACTGGGACGACGAGCTGCTCGGCTTCTTCGACATCCCCCGGGCGATGCTGCCGGAGATCCGGTCGTCGTCGGTGCCCGAGGGGTACGGCGTGACCCGGGCGAACGGTCCCTTCTCCGGCGAGGTGCCGATCACCGGCATCCTCGGCGACCAGCAGGCGGCCACCGTCGGCCAGGTCTGCTTCGCGCCGGGCGAGGCGAAGAACACGTACGGCACGGGCAACTTCATGCTGCTGAACACCGGCACGGAGATCGTCCGGTCGAAGGCGGGCCTGCTCACGACGCCGGCGTACAAGTTCGGCGACGAGCCCTGCGTCTACGCGCTCGAGGGGTCGATCGCGGTGACCGGCTCGGCCGTGCAGTGGCTGCGCGACCAGCTGGGCATCATCTCCGGCGCCTCCCAGTCGGAGTCCCTGGCGCGCCAGGTGGAGGACAACGGCGGCGTCTACTTCGTGCCGGCGTTCTCGGGGCTCTTCGCGCCGTACTGGCGCAGCGACGCCCGCGGCGCGATCGTCGGGCTGTCGCGCTTCAACACCAACGCCCACCTGGCGCGGGCCACGCTCGAGGCGATCTGCTACCAGAGCCGCGACGTCGCCGACGCCATGGAGAAGGACTCCGGGGTGAAGCTCGAGGTGCTGAAGGTCGACGGCGGCGTCACGGCCAACGAGCTCTGCATGCAGATCCAGGCGGACGTGCTCGGCGTGCCCGTGAGTCGCCCGGTCGTCGCCGAGACGACGGCGCTGGGTGCGGCGTACGCCGCAGGCCTCGCGGTCGGCTTCTGGAAGGACACCGAGGAGCTGCGCGCGAACTGGAACGAGTCGAAGCGCTGGGAACCCACCTGGGACGAGGAGAGGCGCGACACCGGTCACGGCCAGTGGAAGAAGGCCGTCGAGCGGACGCTCGGCTGGGTGGACGTCGACTGACCCCGGAGCGAGCCGGGCGAGGGTGTCGGCGACGCCTGCCAGACTGACGCACATGAGCGCACCGACACCCGACCCGGCTCCCGGCATCACCGACGAGCACGTCGCTCTCGCGCACGAGCTGATGGACCTGGCCCGTGCTGGTGAGGTCGAGCGGCTGCTCGCCTACGTGGTCGCCGGCGTCCCGGCCGACCTGACCGACGCGAGCGGCAACACGCTGCTGATGCTCGCCGCCTACCACGGCCACGCGCCCCTGACGGCGGCGCTGGCCGACCAGGGGGCCGACGTCGACCGGGCGAACGACAAGGGCCAGACCCCGTTGGCCGGGGCGGTCTTCAAGGGCGAGGACGCGGTCGTCGCCGTGCTGCTGGAGAACGGCGCCGACCCCGATCTCGGGCAGCCCTCGGCGCGGGCGGCGGCGCGCATGTTCGGGCGCTCCTACTTCGCCTGAAACCGGAGTTCCCCGAACGACCCGTCCGACGGTAGATTGGTGACACGTGCGTTTCCTCAACGACCTGGCCCCGGCCCACGACCTGACCTACGACGACGTCTTCATGGTGCCCCGTCACTCGACGGTGGCGAGCCGCTTCGACGTCGACCTCTCCACCGACGACGGCACGGGCGCGACCCTGCCGATCGTGGTGGCCAACATGACGGCCGTCGCCGGTCGTCGCATGGCGGAGACGGTGGGTCGCCGCGGCGGTCTCACGGTGCTCCCGCAGGACATCCCGGTCGACGTGGTGCGCGAGGTCGTCGAGTTCGTGCGCTCCCGCCACCTCGTCTTCGACACCCCCATCGAGCTCAGCGGCGAGCAGACCGTCGGTGAGGCGCTCTCGCTCATCCCGAAGCGCTCCCACCGTGCGGCCGTCGTGGTGGAGGGCGGGCGGCCCGTCGGGGTGGTCACCGTCGACGACTGCCTCGAGGTCGACCGGTTCACCCAGGTGCGCGAGGTCATGTCGACGACGCTGGTCACGGTGCCGGCCGACGCCGACCCCCGTGCCGCCTTCGACGTGCTCGACCGGGCCCGGGTCAAGGTGGCCCCGGCCGTCGACGCCGACGGCCGCCTGCTCGGCGTGCTCACCCGCACCGGCGCGCTGCGCGCCACGCTCTACACGCCCGCGACCGACCCGCAGGGCCGCCTGGTCGTGGCCGCGGCGGTCGGCGTCAACGGTGACGTCGGCGCGAAGGCGGCCGCCCTCCTGGAGGCCGGGGTCGGCGCCCTCGTGGTCGACACCGCGCACGGCGACCAGGACCGGATGGTCGAGGCCCTCAAGGCCGTGCGCGCCCTGAGCCCCAAGGTGCCCGTGGCCGCCGGCAACATCGTCTCGGCCGAGGGCACCCGCGAGCTCATCGCCGCCGGGGCCGACATCGTCAAGGTCGGCGTGGGGCCGGGCGCCATGTGCACCACCCGCATGATGACCGGCGTCGGGCGCCCGCAGTTCTCCGCCGTGCTCGAGTGCGCCGAGGCCGCCCGTGCCGAGGGCGGCCGGGTCTGGGCCGACGGCGGTGTGCGGCACCCGCGCGACGTCGCGCTCGCGCTGGCCGCCGGCGCCTCGTCGGTGATGGTCGGCTCCTGGTTCGCCGGCACCCACGAGTCGCCGGGCGACCTCCAGCTCGACTCCGACGGTCGCGCGTTCAAGGTCTCGTTCGGCATGGCCTCGGCCCGTGCCGTGGCCCACCGCACCTCGTCCGAGTCGGCCTACGACCGGGCCCGCAAGGGCCTCTACGAGGAGGGCATCTCGTCGTCGCGCATGTACGTCGACCCGCAGCGCCCGGGCGTCGAGGACCTCATCGACCAGATCTGCGCCGGTGTCCGCTCGTCCTGCACGTACGCCGGAGCCCGCTCCCTCGCCGAGCTGCACGAGAACGCCGTCGTCGGCGTCCAGTCGGCCGCGGGCTTCCACGAGGGTCGGCCGCTGCCGGCCGGCTGGTGACCCGGTGACCGGCGAGACCGTGCTCGTCGCCGCGGCGACGGAGGCCGAGGCGGCCCGGGTGCCCGACGGCGTGCCGCTGGTCGTCACCGGCATGGGCAAGACCGCCGCGGCGGCCGCCACGGCGAGGGCGCTGGCGGCGTACCCCGACCCGTCGTCGGTGCACGTGGTCAACATCGGTACGGCGGGCGCGCTGCACGACGGCCTCACCGGGCTGTTCCTCCCGGGCCGGGTGCTCAACCACGACCTGGACGCCGTCGCGGTCCGGGCGCTGGGGGACGACCCGCAGGAGTGGCTGGAGCTCGGCACGGGCGATACGGCGTTCGCCCTCGCCAGCGGCGACGTCTTCGTGACGGATCCCGTCGTCCGGGCCCGCCTGGCCGCGCAGGCCCAGCTCGTCGACATGGAGGGCTACGCCGTCGCGTACGCCGCCCGAGCCGTCGGCGCCCGGGTCACCCTCGTCAAGCACGTCTCTGACGCCGCCGACGAGTCCGCCTGGGACTGGCCCGCGCTGGTCGCCGCGAGCGCCGTCGTCCTGGGGGACTGGCTCGCCGACCACGTGGGTGGCTGAGCGCGCGCCTGATCCGCCCGCCTCGCAGGCGCGGCCCGCCCGCGCCGCACGCACGAGAGCCCCCCGGCCACCGGCCGTGGGGCTCTCGGCGTACGGGGCGCGTCGGATCCTTCACGCCGTGCCGCCCGTGTCGTGGGGCGTGGGTGGGCTGTGGGGCTCTCGGCGTACGGGGTGCGTCGGATCCTTCACGCCGTGCCGCCCGTGTCGTGGGGCGCGGGTGGGCCGTGCGGCTCTCGGCGTACGGGGCACGTCGGATCCTTCACGCCCTGCCGCCCGTGTCCTGGGTCGCGGTGGTGCTGGGGCTTCCGTCGTGCAGGGTGCGTCAGATCGTTCACGCTCGCCGGTGCGGCTGCTCGACGTCCTCGGAATCCGTCGCACCGAAAACGCCGAAGGTGCTTGCGCGCTGAGACGGGGGTCACGTAACCTTCAGTCGTTCAAACGTTTGAACGATCTGCCGGAGCCGCCCTAGCGGCAAGCCGCCATCCTCGGGGGGCCGGCCGGCGAGATCGACGCATCGTCGCGTCCATCCAAGGGAGAACCACCATGAACCGACGTCCCCTGCTCGCCGGACTTGCGTGCGCGATGGCCTTCAGCCTCGCGGCCTGCGGCGAGGTCGACAGCACTGACGACGCTGCCGCCGCCGACCCGTCCGACCTCACCATCGGGGTCTCGAACCTCGGCCTGAGCTTCCCGTTCCCGTCCGCCATCGGCGAGGGCATCAAGGCCCGCGCCGACGAGCTCGGCGTCACGATCGTCGAGCTCGACGGCCAGGGCGAGACGGAGAAGCAGTCCAACGACGTGCAGGACCTCATCGGTCAGGACCCCGACGGCGTGCTCCTGCTGCCGGTCGACTCGGGCGTGGCGGTCGGCCTGGTCGACCAGCTCACCGAGGCGGGCATCCCCACGGTCGCGGTCGCCTCGCAGGTCGGCGACCCGAGCGAGCGCGACCTCGAGGACGTGTACGACGAGCTCGTCGCCCTGGTGACCCAGGACGAGCTGGCCGCTGGTCGCACCGCCGGTGAGCTGGCGCTCGAGGCGCTGCCCGAGGGCGGCAAGCTCGCCGTCGTCGAGGGCGCGGCCGGCTTCGCCGAGGTCGAGCTGCGCTTCGACGAGTTCCTCGACCCGGCCGAGGAGGCCGGCGTCGAGTTCGAGGTCGTGGCCCGCCAGCCCGGTGACTGGACCGCCGAGGGCGCCCAGAGCGCGTGCCAGAACATGATCTCCGCCAACCCGGACCTCGACATCGTCTACGCCCAGAGCGACGACATGGCGGTCGGCTGCGCCCAGGCCGTGCAGGCCGCCGGCGCCGACGCCGTGGTCGTGGGCATCGGTGGCTCGCAGCTCGGCATCGACGGCGTGCGCTCCGGCGACATCCTCGGCACGGTCTGCTTCAAGCCCCGTGACCTGGGCGAGCTCGCCATGCAGACCATCTACGACCACCTGACCGGTGCCGAGGAGCGCGAGGCGGAGTTCGTCTCCTACGAGACCCCCGCCATCACGGCCGACAACGTGGACGACTGCGACCCGCAGTGGTGACGTCCGGACCGGTCGCCCACGGCACGGAGGAGACGCGATGACCACGGGTGCGGCAGGGGAGGTCCTGCTCGAGCTGCGGGCGGTGACGAAGTCGTTCCCCAACGGCACGACGGCCCTGAGGGGTGTGGACCTCGTCGTACGACGCGGTTCCGTCCACGGGCTCGTCGGCGCGAACGGCGCCGGCAAGTCGACGCTCATCAAGTGCGTCAGCGGCGTGCAGCCCGTCAGCACGGGCTCGATCCACTGGGCGGGGGAGGAGTGCTCGTGGAGCAGCCCGGGCGACGCCCAGGCCGCCGGTCTCGCGACGATCCACCAGCACGTGCCGCTGGTGCCGACGCTCTCGGCGCTGGAGAACGTCTTCCTCTGGCGGCGGGGCCCCTGGCGCAGCACGCCCCAGATGCGGGTGGAGTTCGACCGGTTGGTCGAGCGTCTCGGCTACGAGATCGACCCGGACGTGCAGGTGGCGAGCCTGCCGATCGGCACGCGCCAGATGATCGCGATCCTCCAGGCCCTCGCGCTGGGCGCCGAGCTCGTGATCATGGACGAGCCGACGGCGTCGCTCTCGGAGGCCGAGCGCCGGATCGTGCTCGACGCGGTGCGCCGCCTGGCCGCCGACGGCACGACCTTCGTGTTCATCTCGCACTTCCTCGACGAGATCCTCGAGATCACCGACCACGTGACGGTGCTCCGCGACGGCCGGGCGCTGCTCGACGAGCCGACCGCGACCCTCGACGAGGGCCGCCTGGTCCAGGCCATCGCGGGGCGCGAGCTGCTCGCGGTCGAGCGGGCCGGCGGCGCGGGCTCCCGCACGGGCGACGTGCTCCTGGACGTCACGGGCATCGGCACCCGCACCGGGGTGCGCGACGTGTCGCTCCACGTGCGGGCCGGCGAGATCGTCGGCCTCGCGGGCCTGCTCGGGTCGGGGCGCTCCGAGATCCTCGACGCGATCTTCGGGGCCGACCGCTCGGCCACCGGGGAGGTCACCGTCGCGGGCCGACCGGTCGGGCGGTCGCCGCGGGCTGCCGTGAAGGCCGGGTTCGCCTACGTGCCCGAAGACAGGGTGCAGCAGGGCCTCCACCCGGCCGAGCCGCTGTGGAAGAACATCAGCCTGCCCGACCTGGGACGGCTGTCCCTGCGACGCCTGCTCCCGCAGGAGCAGGAGGAGCGCGCCCTGGCGGCGCGGGCGATCGACGAGCTCGGCATCGTCGCCTCGGGGCCCGACGCGCTCCCGAGCGAGCTGTCGGGCGGCAACGCGCAGAAGGTCGTCTTCGCGAAGTGGCTCTACGCCGACAAGCCGGTGTGGCTGCTCGACGAGCCGACCGCCGGCGTCGACGTCGGCGCCAAGGCCGAGATCCTGCAGCTCGTGCGCCGTCTCGCCTCCGAGGGCAAGGCGATCGTCCTGGCCTGCAGCGACTTCGACGAGCTGCTGTCCGTCGCGACACGCGTGCTCGTCGTCCGGGGCGGACGTATCGCCCACGACCTCGATGCCCAGCAGGTCACCGAGGAAGAACTCATCATGCTCGCCCACGGGCTGGGCGCCGGAACCGGAGAGGTCGTCCATGTCTGAGAAGGTCGTCACCCCCACCGCGGGCAGCGGCTCGCGGCTGCCCACGTGGCTGCACCCGAGCAACGCCGGTGTGGTCTACGCCTTCGCGGCCCTCGTGGTCGTGCTGAGCATCGCCACCGCGAGCACGGGTCGCCCGTCGTACGTCTCGCCCACGAACGTCTCCAACATCCTCGACCAGACGGCCCTGCTGGGCATCCTGGTGGTCACCACGACGATCGTGCTGATCTCGGGCAACTTCGACCTCTCGGTCGGCTCCGTCGCCGCCTTCGGCGCGGCCACCTGCCTCGGGCTGATGCCCTCGCTGGGCTTCTACGGCGCCTTCGCCGTGGCCCTGCTGGCGGGCGCCGGCATCGGCCTCTTCAACGGGGTCGTGGTCCAGTACGTCGGGATCAACGCCTTCATCGTCACCCTCGGCACGCTGACGGCCGTCCGCGGCCTCGTGCTGATCATCACCGACGGCCGCACCGTCACCGTGCCCGAGGGCGCCGACCGCGACGCCCTGCGCGCCCTCGACGGCAGCCGCTGGGTCACCCCCAACCTCTACCTCCTCGCGGGCATCGGGCTCCTGGCCCTCGCCGCCTGGCGGGTCTGGCGCGCCCAGCGGGCCGGCACGTCGTGGCGCCTGCCCCGCGTGCTCGTCCCCGCCGTCCTCGGCGTCGCCCTCCTCGCCGCGTCGCCGGCGATGGTCTTCACCGTGCGCCTGAGCCAGCGCGCCGTCTACATGCTCGTGCTCGTGGTGCTCGCCGCGTGGGTGCTCCGCTACACCACCGTGGGCCGCCGTCTCTACGCCACCGGCGGCAACGCGGAGGCCGCCCGGCTCTCGGGCGTGGCCGTCGACCGCTACCGCGTGATGGCGTTCGTGCTCAACGGCACCGCCGCCGCGTTCGTGGGCGTGCTCTACGCGAGCCGGCTGGGCTCCATCAACCCCACCGGGCTCAACGGGTTCGAGCTCACGGCCCTGGCTGCGGCGATCCTCGGTGGCACCTCGCTCTTCGGTGGCCTGGGCAGCGTCGCCAAGTCGCTCGTCGGCGCGCTCATCCTCGTCACCCTGGCCAACGGCTTCAACGTGCTCAACCTCGGCGCCAACTACCAGGGCCTCATCGAGGGCGTCGTGCTCATCGTCGCCGCGGGCATGTACACGATCGCGCTCCGCCGCAAGCAGCGCGTCAGCCTGCGCACGGTCGACCCGACCACGAAGCCCGTCACCACCGGCCACCCGACGGACGCGCCCGAGCTCACCCCCGCCGGTGCCGGGGCGGAGCGCTCGTGAGCCTGCGCGCCGCCGTGCTCCTCAGCACTCTCCGGGCGGGTCACGAGCAGGCGTACGACGCCGACCACGCCGTCGTACCGGACCCGCTGCTCGACCTGCTGGTCGCCCACGGGGTGCGCGACTGGGTGATCTGGCGCGACGGGCGCTCCCTGCTCCACCTGGTCGACGTCGACGACTACGAGGTGCTGGGGGCGGCCATCGCCGACGACGCCGTCAACGTCGCGTGGCAGGCCGACATGGCGGCGCACGTCGAGGCGTTCGAGACGATCGAGGCGGTCCCCGCGCTCGAGCAGCCCCGGCTCGTCTGGTCGCTGCGCCGCCAGGCCGCCGCCGCCCCCGTTCCTGAGCCCTTTCCCGAGCCCGTTCCCGAGACGAGGAGCCGATGATCCACGGACACCGCGTGCTCGACACGCACCAGCACGTCTGGAGCCTGGCCGAGGGCGACTACACCTGGCTGACGCCGGAGGCCGGTCCGCTGCACGCCAGCTTCGGCGTCGACGACGTCGAGCCGCTCGCCGCGGCCAGCGGCGTGGACGACGTCGTTCTCGTGCAGGCCGACCCCACGCTCCGCGACACCGACGCCATGCGTGCCGCGGCCGCGGGCTGGTCGCGCGTCGTCGGCATCGTCGGCTGGGCGCCGCTCGACCAGCCCGCCCCGCTGCGTGCCACGCTGGAGCAGTTCGCCGCCGACGACCTCGTCGTGGGCGTCCGGCACCAGATCCACGACGAGCCCGACGCCGACTGGGTCGTGCGCGAGCCCGTCCTCGACGGCCTCGGCGAGGTCGCGCGGGCCGGCCTGGCGTACGACGTCGTCGCTGTCCTGCCGCGCCACCTCGAGCACGTGCCGACCCTCGCCGCCCGCCACCCCGAGCTGCGGCTCGTCATCGACCACCTGGCGAAACCCCCGGTCGCCGACGGCGGCTGGCAGCCCTGGGCCGACCTGCTGGCGCGGGCGGCGTCGTACCCCCACGTGACCGCCAAGATCTCGGGCCTCGACACGGCGGCTGGTCCGGACTACGGGCCCGACGACCTGCGGCGGTACGTCGACCACGCGCTCGAGTGCTTCGGCCCCGAGCGGCTGATGTTCGGCAGCGACTGGCCCGTCAGCACCCTCGCCGGCGGCTATGCCCGCTGGTGGGAGGTCGTCACCGAGCTGCTGGCCTCCCTCACGGTGGCCGAGCAGGCCGCCGTCCTCGGCGGCACGGGTCGCCGCGTCTACGGCCTCGAGGAGGCGGCGTGAGCGGCGTGGGGGGTCTCGACCTCTGGCGGCCGGTCGCGGAGGCCGTCGACCTCGCCGTCCCGGTCGAGCACCGTCGCCCGATCGCGATCGTCGGAGCCGGCGCGATCGTCGACGTGGCCCACCTGCCGGCGTACCGCAGCGCGGGCCTCGAGGTCGTCGGCATCTTCGACATCGACCAGGAGCGCGCTCACGAGGTGGCGGGCCGGCACGACGTGCCGCGCGTCTACGCGAGCCTCGACGAGGTGCTCGCCGACGACCGCGTCGAGGTGATCGACGTGGCCGTCGTGGCGACCGCGCAGCCCGCGATCGTGCGCGCCGCCGTGGCCGCGGGGAAGCACCTGCTCTGCCAGAAGCCCTTCGCCCCCGACATCGCGACGGCGGAGGAGCTGCGCGACCTCGCCGAGGCGGCGGGCGTCCGTGTCGCGGTCAACCAGCAGCTGCGGTACGACGAGGGCGTCGCCGTCGCGCGCGCCGTCGCCGGCCTCGGGTGGATCGGGGAGCCGACCGCGCTCACCGTGCACGTCGACATCGCGACCGACTTCGGCGCGTGGCCCTGGTTGCTGGTCTCCGACCGGCTCGAGATCGCCTACCACTCGATCCACTACCTGGACGCGATCCGGTCGATCCTCGGCGACCCGACCACGGCGTACTGCGTCGCGGGCCGTCGCCCGGGCCAGGCCCCGGCCGCGGAGACGCGGACGATGTCGACGCTGCGCTTCGCCTCTGGCGCCAGCGCCGGCCTGCACGTCAACCACGAGAACCTCGGCGGCGACCTGCGCGCCGAGTTCCGGCTCGACGGGTCGGAGGGCTCGGTGCGCGGCACCTTCGGGATGCTCTACGACTACCCGCACGGGCGGCCCGACACGGTCGAGCTGTTCAGCCGGGTGGTCCCGACCGACGGCTGGGTGCCCTACCCGGTGACCGGCCGCTGGATCCCCGACGCGTTCGCCGGCCCGATGGGCTCGCTGCTCCGGTGGATCGCCACGGGCGAGCCCGCCCCCACCGCGGCGGCCGACAACGTCGCCACCCTCCGCCTGGTCGAGGCGCTCTACGCGTCGGTCGCCGGCGGCGTCGCCGTGGAGGTGGGTCGATGAACGGCCCCGTGGACGCGCACGACCCGCTCGGGCTCGCCGGCCGGCGCGTGCTGGTGACCGGCGGCGCCGGGGGACTGGGTCGCGCCAGCGCCGAGACCCTGCTCGCGCACGGCGCCTCCGTCGTCGTGTGCGACGTGCCGGGCGAGCGGCTCGAGTCCGCGGCCGCCGAGCTCGCGTCGTACGGCGACCGCGCCCACGCCGTGGCGCTCGACCTCTCGGTGCGGGAGAACTGCACCGCGCTGCCGGCCCTGGCCTGCGAGGCGGCGGGGCTCGACGGTCTCGACGTGCTGGTCAACGCCGTCGGCATCATGCGCACGACCCCCATGCTCGAGCTCGCGCCCGAGCAGTGGGACCGCACGCTCGCGATCAACCTCTCGGGCGTGTTCGCGACGACGCAGGCGGCGGCCGCCCTCATGGGCGACGGCGCCAGCATCGTGAACGTGGCCTCGGTGGCCGCCCGCTCGGGGCGGCCGAACGCCGTGGACTACGCGGCCACGAAGGCCGCGCTGCTCTCGCTGACGAAGTCCGCGGCGCTCGCCCTGGCCCCGCGGGTGCGGGTCAACGCGGTGTGCCCCGGGATCTTCCTGACCGACATGTGGGCGGGCATCATGCGCGACCGCGACGAGCAGTTCGGTCCGGGCGCCGGAGAGCGCTACCTGCAGGAGCAGTCCGCACGGAGCGCCCTGGGGCGGGTGGGCCGACCGCCCGAGCTCGCCGCGGTGGTCGCGTTCCTGGCGGGACCCCTGTCCTCGTTCGTGACGGGACAGGCGATCAATGTCGACGGTGGACTGGAGATGGACTGATGAGCCGAAGAGCAGCACCGTTCGACCTCCTCTGGGAGCTCTACGGCGACGACGAGATGGCGGAGGTGTTCTCGGCCGAGCAGACGGTCGAGGCGTGGGTGCGCGTCGAGGGGGCGCTCGCCGGCGCCCAGGCCGAGCTGGGGGTCGTGCCGAGCGACCGGGCGGGGGCGATCGAGCGCGTGTGCGCCGACCCGGCCACCGTCGACCTCGACGCGCTCTGGGGGAGCGCCCGCAACGTCGGCTACCCGATCCTCGGGCTGGTGCGGCAGCTCGACGCCGCCCTGCCCGTGGAGCTGCGCGGCAGCGTCCACTTCGGCGCCACGACGCAGGACATCATGGACAGCGGGCTCGCCCTGCAGCTCGACCGGGCGATGAGCCTGCTCGAGCAGCGGCTGCGGGGCCTGGGCGACGCGCTCGGAGCCCTCGTCACGGAGCACGCCGCCACCGTGATGCCCGCGCGCACCCACGGGCAGCAGGCCGTCCCGACCACGCTGGGCGCGAAGCTCGGCGTCTACCTCGACGAGGTCGGCCGGCACCGCCGCCGGCTGCTGGCCGCCCGCGACGACGTACGACGCGTGTCGCTCTTCGGCGCCGGAGGCACGTCCGCGGCCCTCGGTCCGCAGGCGGCGCACGTGCGCACGCTGGTCGCCGACCGGCTGGGTCTCGTCGACGCCGTGGTGCCCTGGCACGTCGCGCGCGACTCGATCGTGCACCTGGCGGGCATCGTGGTCGGCGCCTCGACCACGGCGGCCCGGCTCGCCCGGGAGGTCACCGACCTCTCGCGCACCGAGATCGGCGAGATCGGCGAGTCGGTGGGCCACCACCGCGGCGCCTCCTCGACGATGCCGCAGAAGGCGAACCCGATCACCAGCGAGTCCATCATCGGCTTCGCCGTCGCGGCGCGCACGGCGCTGCCCGGTCTCTCGCGGGCGGCGGAGGCGGGCCACGAGCGTGCGGCCGGCGAGTGGCAGGCCGAGTGGGTGCTGCTGCCGGCGGTCTTCGCGAACGCCAGCTCGGCCCTGCTGCTGGCGGCCGACCTGGCCTCCTCGCTCGCGGTCTACCCCGACCGGATGCGGGAGAACCTGGACGCCGACGGCGGCCTCGTCATGGGGGAGCACGCCATGATCAGCCTCGCCCCGGTGCTCGGCCGCGAGCACGCCCACGACGTCGTCTACGAGATGGCGCTCGAGTCCCGCCGCCGTCGCGAGCCGTTCGCGTCGGTGCTCGGTGCCTGGCTCGCCGACCAGCCCGCCCTGCCCGCCATCGACGTCACCCCCGGCGACCGCTCCGTCGGCGACGCGCTGCTCGTCAGCCGGGCCGCCGTCGACGGCTGGACCGACACCCTCACCACCGATCCCCGTCCCTGGAAGGACCTCGCATGAAGCTCGACGACCTCCTCTCGATGTGGCGCATCCGCGCCCTCGAGGAGAAGATCCGCGACCTCCGGCTCGAGGGGCCGATCGTCGGCTCCGTCCACCTCGCCAACGGCCAGGAGAGCGTGGCCGTCGGCGCCTGCAGCCAGCTGCGGCCCCAGGACGCGCTCTACGCGACGTACCGCGGCCACGGCTGGGCGGTGGCGCGGGGTGTCCCGCCGCGCGAGATCTTCGCCGAGCTGATGGGCCGGGTCACCGGCGTCAACGGCGGCCGCGGCGGGTCCGCGCACTTCTCGGCCCCGCAGCACGGCTTCCACGGCGAGAACTCGATCGTCGGTGCCGGTGCCCCCATCGCCGTCGGGGCGGCCCTCGCCGGCAAGTACGACGGGTCGCGCCGCGCCGCGATGACGGTCTTCGGCGACGGCGCCATCAACCAGGGCGCGGTCGCGGAGGCCATGAACTTCGCCGCCGCGCTCGGCCTCGGGGTCGTCTTCGTGTGCGAGAACAACCGCTACTCCGAGCTCACGCCCATCGACGACATGGTCGCCGAGCCCGACCTCTCGCGCCGGGCCTCCGCCCTGGGCATCCCCGCCGTGCGCATCGACGGCAACGACCTGGCCCAGGTGCGCACCGCCACCCGCCTCGCCGTCGAGGCCGCGGCGGCCGGGCGCGGCCCGTCGTTCATCGAGGCCCACACCCAGCGCATCGTCGGCCACTACATCGGCGATTCCGAGCAGTACCGACCCGCGGGCGAGCTCGAGCGCGACCTCGTCGTGGAGCCGATCGCCCGCCTGACCCGTGAGCTGCTCGCCGACGGCGTGCCGACCGAGTCCGTCGAGCGCTGCGAGCGCCGCGCCCGCGAGGAGATGGAGACCGCGGCCGCTGCCGCCCTCCGCGACCCCCTCGCCGACCCCGCCACCGCCAAGGAGCACCTCTATGCCTGAGATCGTGAAGCTGAACGTCGGCGGCGCCGTGAACGCGGCGCTCGCCCGCGCGCTCGACGAGATGCCCGAGACCCTCCTGTACGGCGAGGACGTCGCCCTGCCCGGTGGCGTCTTCGGCGTGACCCGCGGCCTGCAGAAGCGGTTCGGCGACCGCGTCTTCGACACCCCGATCAGCGAGACGGCCATGCTCGGCGCGGCCGTCGGCGCGGCGTCGTTCGGACGGCGCCCGATCGTCGAGATCATGTGGATCGATTTCTCGCTCGTGGCGTTCGACCAGATCGTGAACCAGGCCGCGAACGTCCGCTACGTCTCGGAGGGTCGCACCACCGCGCCGCTGACGATCCGGACGCAGCAGGGCAACGCGCCGGGCGCCTGCGCCCAGCACTCGCAGAACCTGGAGGCGCTCCTGCTCCACGTGCCGGGCATCCGGGTCGCGATGCCGCGCACGCCGCAGGACTCCTACGACGTCCTGCTCGCCGCGATCGCCTCCGACGACCCGACGGTCGTCATCGAGAACCGCACGCTGTACGCCGGGTCCAAGGAGGCCGTCGAGATCGGCGGGCCGGTGCAGCCGATCGGCGGGCACCGGCGTCGTCGTACCGGCTCGGACGCGACCGTCGTCTGCTGGGGCGCCATCACCGCGAAGGTGCTCGACGCCGTCGACCGGCTGGAGGGCGAGGGCGTGAGCGTCGACGTCATCGAGGCCGTCTGGCTCAACCCGTTCGACACCGAGGTCGTGCTCGAGAGCGCGGCGCGCACGGGTCGCCTCCTGGTGGTGCACGAGGCCGCCCGCACGGGCGGGTTCGGTGCCGAGGTCCTGGCCCGGGTGGCGGAGTCGGGCGTCCCGCTGCGCACGGCTCCGCGTCGGCTCGGCCTGGCCGACTCGCGGATCCCGTCCGCGCCCCAGCTGGCGGCCGCGCTGCTGCCCCAGACCAACGATGTCGAGACCGCCCTGCGCGAGCTCGTCGCCGGGGGTGCCGCGTGATCGGCGTGTGGCACTTCAGCTTCACGGTGGCCGACCTCGACACGTCGGTGGCGTTCTACTCCGACGTGCTCGGCCTCGAGCTCGTGCACCGCCAGGAGCAGGACAACGCCTACACCCGCGAGCTCGTCGGCTTCCCCGACGCGAGCCTGCGGATCGCGCAGCTCGCCGTGCCGGGGCAGCCGCGCGGGGTGTCGACCCACGACCTCGAGCTGGTCGAGTACGTCGCGCCCCGCGCCGCGCCGACGGACCCGATGCGCAACCGCCCCGGCGCCGCCCACCTCGCGTTCGCGGTGGACGACGCGGTCGGCACCTACGAGCGCCTGCGCGACCTCGGCGTCGAGTTCGTCTCGCCTCCCCAGGCGATCACGGAGGGCATCAACCGGGGCGGGTTCACCTGCTACTTTCTGGACCCCGACCAGATCACCCTCGAGCTGGTCCAGACGCCCGCGCGTCCGGTCAGCGGCTGACGTGGGGACCTGAGGAGGTGGGTGCCACGAGCCGCGTGACGCTCGCCGACGTGGCCCGGGCCGCCGGGGTCGACGTGTCGTTGGTGTCCCGCGTGCTGCGCGGCCACGACGTCAAGGTGCTCGACGAGACGCGTCAGCGCATCGTCGACCAGGCCCGCGAGCTGGGCTACCGGCCCAACGCGATCGCCCGCAGCCTGCGCTCGTCGAAGGCGGGCGCGTTCGGCCTCGTGATCCCCAACTTCAGCAACCCGGTCTACGCCCAGATCATCGCCGGCGCGGAGAGCGCCGCGGCACGCAACGGCTCGGTCATGATGACGACGAGCGGCGAGGGCTGGGACCGCGCCGAGTGGTACGCCGCGCTCGACAGCGGCCGGGTCGACGGGCTGCTGGTCGCCGGCGGGTCGCCGGTCGAGCTGCGCAATCTGAGGGTGCCCTACCTGCTCGTGAACCGCAGCGAGCCGGGCATCGACCGGTTCGTCGTGCTCGACGACGAGAAGGCGGCGGGGGAGGCGGTGCGCCACCTGCTGGAGCTCGGTCACCGTGACCTGGCCTTCGTCGGGGGGCCGGAGGACGCGGACACGGCCCGGCGGCGCTGGGCCGGGTTCGAGGCGGCCGTGGCCGCGCAGCCGGGTGCGACCGCCGTGCAGCTGCCGGGCGACTACACCGCCGCGGGCGGGCGGGCCGCGGTGGCCGACGCCGTACGACGGGGTCTGCGCGTCACCGGGGTCGTGGCGGGCAACCTGCCGTCGGGCATCGGTGTGCTCGAGGGCCTGCGCGACGTCGGGGTGCCGGTGCCGCACGAGGCCTCGGTCGTCGCGATCCACGACGCCGAGATCGCCGAGTACGTGCTGCCGCGCCTGACGACCGTGCGGATGCCCCTGCGGGAGCTGGGGGCCCGGGGCATCGAGCTCCTCACGACGCTGGCCCCGGACGAGCCGGTGGCCGAGGTGGTCGCCGACCCCATCGGTCTCGTGCTGCGCGACTCGACGGGACCGGTGGCGTGAGCGCTCCCGCGACGGCGGAGTTCCTCGTGGAGATCGAGGTCGTGGGCGAGGTCCCGGCCGACCGCCTCGACGACCTGCGCCGTGCGGAGGGCGCCCGGGCGGCGGAGCTGGCGGACGCGGGCGTGCTCGTGCGGCTCTGGCGGCCAGCGGGCGAGGGGTGGCGCAACGTCGGCCTCTGGCGTGCGGCCGACCGTGCGGCGCTCGACGCTGCGATCGCGTCGCTGCCGCTGGCGCCGTACCTCAGCGCACGGGTGCGACCGCTGTCGGAGCACCCGAACGACCCCGGCCGGTAGCGAACCCGGCCGGGGTCGAGAGGTCGACGGTCAGCTCGGGTCGTCCGCGCCCTTGCGGGGCGTGGGCCCGGGCGTGCGCCCGTCGGTCGCGGTCGTGCCCGGCGGCGCCGCGACGGTCGTCGCGTCGGCTCCGACGGCGGTGTTGGCGCTGCCGTAGTCGCCGGCACCCTCGCCCGGCTCGGACGCCTCGATCGAGAGCACGAAGTCGTTGCCGTGCTCCGTCACACCGGCGACGACGGCCTGCTCGACGGCCTGCACGGCGTACTCGCGACGGACGACGAGGGGGTCGGTGCGCAGGTCCTTCACGAGGGCCACGCAGAGCGCGATCATGACGAGCACGAACGGCACCGACGCGGCGATCGTGATGTTCTGCAGGCCCTGCAGGGCGTTCGAACCACCGGCGAGCAGCATGACCGCGGCGACGGCGCCCGTCGCGGCACCCCAGAAGACGACGGTGAGGCGGCGCGGCTCGCTGGCCCCCCGCTCCGAGAGCGTGCCCATGACGATCGAGGCGGCATCGGCGCCGGAGACGAAGAAGATCGCCACGAGCAGCATCACGATGATGCTGGTGAAGGTCGCCCAGGGGTAGGCGTCGAGCGTGGTGAAGAGCTTCGACTCCAGCTCACCGCCGGCGATGTCGGTGCCCATCTCCTGCAGGCGGATGGCGGCACCGCCGAAGATGCAGAACCAGACGAGGCTCACCATCGTCGGGACGAGCAGCACGCCGGCCACGAACTGGCGGATCGTGCGGCCGCGGGAGATGCGGGCGATGAACAGGCCCACGAACGGCGTCCACGAGAGCCACCAGGCCCAGTAGAAGACGGTCCAGTCGGCGAGCCAGCCCTCGGCCTCGGCCCCGTCGGAGGGGGCCCGGGCCGACATGTTCGCCATGTCCTGCACGTAGGTGCCGAGCGTGTTGGGGATGAGGTCGAGGATGAAGACGGTCGGGCCGACGACGAAGACGAACGCCGCGAGCGAGATCGCCAGCACCATGTTGATGTTCGCGAGCCACTGGATGCCGCGGGCGATGCCGGACACCGCCGACGCGATGAAGGCCGCGGTGAGCACGGCGATGATGACGATCAGCGCCGCGTTGCCGACGTCACCGAGCCCGGCGACGATCTGCAGGCCGCTGCGGATCTGGAGGGCGCCGAGCCCGAGCGACGCGGCGGAGCCGAACAGGGTCGCGAAGATCGCGAGGATGTCGATGACGCGCCCGAGGGGGCCGTGCGCGCGGCGGCCGAGGATCGACTCGAATGCGGCGCTGACGAGCTGGAGGCGGCCCTTGCGGTAGACGCCGTACGCGACGGCGAGGCCGAGCACCGCGTAGATCGCCCACGGGTGGAGGCCCCAGTGGAACATCGTCGTGGCGAGCGCGGTCTTCTGGTCGCCGGCCTCACCCGTGCCGGGCGGCGCGGTCGTGAAGTGGGAGACGGGCTCGCTCACGCCGTAGAACATGAGTCCGATGCCCATCCCGGCGCTGAACATCATGGCGATCCACGACACCGTCGTGAACTCGGGCTTCTCGTCGTCGCGGCCGAGCGGGATGGAGCCGTAGCGGCTCAACGCCAGCCAGATGACGAAGACCACGAAGCCCGAGGTGGCCAGCACGAAGAGCCAGCCGAGGTTGGCGACGATCCAGGTGAGGGCGTTCTCCGACGCCGTGGAGAGCGAGTCGGTGCTGACGAAGCCCCAGACGACGAACCCGACCGCGAACGCGGCCGTGACACCGAAGACGACCGGGTCGATGCGCGACGTCGGTGGCCGCTGCTCGACGGCCGGCGGGATGTCGAGGGCCGGGTGGCCGCCCGTGTCCTCGGGCAGGTCGTGGGCGCGGTTCGGTGCTGGCTTCGTGTCGGTCACGTGGTCCTTTCGACGACTGTTCCACTGCATGGGAGGTGCGACCCACGGGAGGGCCGGACCTGTCGACAGTGCCGCAGGCGGATGTATTTGGCAACTATCGTTCCGTCGCTCACATCCGCCCGCGGGTCGGGCCACGCTCCCTGGAGTCAGCCGCGGCTGCTGCGCGACGTGCGTCCGCGCGTGATGCCCACCATCTCCTGCGTGCGCTCGCCGTCGTTCTCCACGAGCCACGCGAGCGCCACCGTGGTCTCGGGCAGGTCGGTGACGGGTCGGTGCACGGCGTCCTTGCGGTGGTGCAGGCGCGCGACGGAGAGGGGGACGACCGCGATGCCCGCGCCGCTGGCGGCCACCTCGATGGCCTCCTCGTCGCTCATCGCGGGCCAGGCCAGGCGCTCGGTGCGGGCGACGTCGGTCCAGCCCGGGACGCGCCGGGGGTCGACCACGAGCTGCTCGTCGGCCAGGTCGGCGAGCTCGACCTCGTCGACGGCGCTCACGACGTGGTCGGTCGACACGACGACGACGGGCTGCTCGTCGTACAGGCGCACCACGTGGAGACCGTCGGTCGTGACGGGGAGCCGGACGAGGCACATGTCGACCTCGCCGGCGCGCAGCGCGCGCTCCTGGTCGGCCTGCTGGACGGGGACGAGCTCGAGGCGCTCCCGGGGGTGGCGCTCGCGCCAGCGGGCGGCCCACTTGTCGGGGGTGGCGCCGGTGACGAATCCGAGGCGGAAGACGGTCTGCACGGGGTCAGCAGACCACACGGCCGTCGGCGCTGCGCAATCACTGATTAAGCCTCACGCTTCATTTCTGCCTACTTCAGGCATATGCTGAAGTCATGGTCTACACGCTGATCGGCGACCTCGTGGGCTCACGGTCGGCCGCCTCGCGCCGCGACGCCCAGGACGCCGTCACCGTCGCCCTCGCCCGGGCGGACGACCTGGTGCCGTCGCTGGACGGTCTCGAGGCCACGGTGGGCGACGAGTTCCAGGGCGTCTACGCCGACCTCGCGACCGCGACGACCGCGACGCTCGTCGTCCGGCTCGTGCTGCTCGGCCTCGGCGGGGACGCGCGCTTCGGGCTCGGGGCGGGGTCGCGCGAGGTGTACGACGACACCCGTGCGCCGCGCCTCCAGGACGGCCCCGCGTGGTGGTCCGCGCGGGCGGCGATCGACGAGCTCGGTCGGCCGTCCGCACGCGCGCGTCGCGGCTGGTACGACGTACGCCACGCCGCCGACGAGCCGTCCGCGCCGTCGGCCCCCCTCGTCAACGCCTTCCTGCTCTGCCGCGACCAGCTCGTCGACCGGTTGAGCCCACGCGCGCAGCAGATGCTCCTCGCGGCGCTGGAGGGCGCCACCCAACGGGAGATCGCGGCCGCGCTGGGGGTCACCGAGTCGGCGGTCTCCCAGCAGTTCGCCCGCGGTGTCGGTGCCGTGCGTGATGCTCAGGCCATGCTCACGCGACTCTCGGACGAGGCGGCCCCGTGACCGGCCTCGGGTGCTGGCTGCTCGTCATCGGCCTCTGCGACCTCTTCCGTGCGGCCCGCGACCTGACGTCCCTGCGGCGGCGCTTCACCCTCGTCGGTGCGGGCCTCGGGCTCGTCGCGGTCGCGTCGGTGGCCTCGCAGCCCGAGGGGGTCGGCGCGGTGGCGTGGGGCCTGGGCGCGGTGGGCTTCGTCGGCTGGGTCGTCGCCTCCAGCTCGGCGCTCGGGCCGGGTACGACGCGCGGCGGCGTGGTGGCCGCGGCCTACGGGTCGCTGCTGCTCGGCGTGCTCGGCTTCGTCCTCGTCGACGAGCGGGCGGGATCGCCCGCCGGCGTCGAGGGGCTGGTGGAGCGCAGCGCGCTGGGCGACGTCACCCTCGACGCCCTGGTGCTCGTCGCCGGCGTGCTGCTGGTGCAGCTGTCGACGGCCAACGTGGCCATCCGGCTGCTCCTCGACCTGGTCGGGGTGCCGGCGGCCGACAACGAGAAGCAGCTCAAGGGCGGCCGGGTGCTCGGGCCGATGGAGCGACTGGTGATCGTGGGGTTCGGGCTCGCGGGCTCCCTGACCGGCGCCGCGCTGGTCGTCGCAGCGAAGGCCCTGCTCCGGTTTCCCGAGCTGCGCTCCTCGGGCGGTGGCAGCTCCCCGGTCCGCGGCGCGAGCGACGTGACGGAGTACTTCCTGGTCGGCAGCTTCGCCAGCTGGCTGGTGGCGCTGGGCGGGGTCGCGCTCGCTTCAGGGCTCTCCTGAAGTCGCGCGTACTTCAGCGGGGGAGTGAAGTACGCGGCGCGCGTCCGGCGCGACAGGCCGATGTCACGGATCGGCGACCGTGCTGCTAACGTTCTCCACGCGATCGACGCACCTGTCCGGGTGGCGGAATTGGCAGACGCGCTAGCTTGAGGTGCTAGTGCCCGTATTAGGGCGTGGGGGTTCAAGTCCCCCCTCGGACACAGATGGAAGGCCCCGCTCCGGCGGGGCCTTTCGCGTTTCCCGACCGTCCGTCGACCGTCCACCGGCGAGGTCCGGCACGCACGGCAGGACCGCCGCCAGCACGGCGACGGCCGCGGCGAGCACGAAGGCGCTCGTCAGGCCCCACCGGTCGGCGACGACGCCGGCCGCGGACGAGCCGACGGCCTGGCCGAGCACGAGTGCGACGAAGAGGACCGAGGTGCCGCCCGCGGCCCGCGCCGCGTCGATCTCGGTGGCCCAGGCGATGAGGGCCGACGTGGCCGCCGTGAAGCCCCACCCGAAGACCGCACAGGCGGCCAGAGCGACGACGAGGTGGTCGGGCGCGGCTCGGAGCAGCAGGATGCCCCCGGCCACCGCTCCGACGGTCACCGACCACGCGCGGGCGGCCGGCAGGGCGCTGAGCGGACACACCGTCGCGATCGCTGCGGCTCCGCCCGCGCCGAGGGCGATCCACGCCACGACGGACCCGACCTGGCTGGCGCCGGCGGCGACGAGGTGGCTGCGGCCGTACGTCCAGACCACGGCCGACGCGGTGCCCAGCAGGACCGCGAGCACGAAGGGCGCCGTGTGGGCCCGGAGCCACGGCCCGGCCGCCACGGCTGTGCCGTCCGCGCCGTCGGCGCCGTCGGCGCCGTCGGGCTCGGGGCTCGCGCCCCCCGACGGACGGTCGAGGAGCAGCACGCCGGTGGCCGCTGCGGCCGTGACGACCGCTGCCAGTGCCCAGACGAGCCGCCAGTCGGGCAGGAGGACGAGCGCGAGGGCGCCGGCCGCCACGAGGCCGACGCCCGTCCCCGTGTTGACCACCGCCTGGGCGCGATCGCGCCGTACGACGGGCACGTTGCGCGCCACGACGGCGACGAGACCGGGGGAGGCGAGGCCCGCGCCGACCGAGCTCAGCACCGCGAGCGGCGCGAAGGTGGCGACGTCCGGGGCGAGCGCCATCCCGGCGGCCCCGCCGCAGGCCGTCGCGGCCGCACCGACCACCACCAGGCGGGGGTGCCGGGCGGCACCCAGGCCGAGGGCGGCGCCGACGCAGTAGGCCAGCGAGGCACCCGAGGAGATGTAGCCGGCGGTGCGGTCGTCGAGCCCGAGCGACGCCTGCATGTCGGGCAGCAGCAGCCCGAACGCCAGGCGCACCAGCCCGTAGGTACCGGCGACGAGGCCGGTGCCGAGACCGACGAGCAGGGCGTCCGTCGGAAGAGGTAACGAAAACGGTCGTTTCACTTTGGTGAGTCTAGGGTGTGGGTCATGGCTGTGCGCGCGAGCACCGAGGAGAAGCTGCTCGACGCGGCGGAGGCGCTGCTGTTCACCCGCGGCATCGCCGCGACGCCCGTGGACGAGATCCTCGCGCGGGCCGGCGTCTCGACCGCCACGCTCTACCGGGCGTACCCCAGCAAGGAGGCGCTCGTCGCCGCCGCGCTGGGGCGTCGGCACCGAGGGTGGCTCGCGACCTGGGAGGCGGCGGTCGAGCGGGCCCCGCACGACCGCGGCCGGCTGCTGGCCGTGTTCGACGCCCTCGACGACTTCCGCGGTCGCCCCGAGGGCGCGCGGTGGTGCGCCTTCCTCGCCACGGCCGCCGAGTACGTCGACCCGCCCGACGAGGTCGCGGCCGCGGTCCGGCTCGACACGGACACGCTGCGCTCCCGGCTCCGGGAGCTCGCCTCGCTCGTCGTGGGGGGCGAGGGTCGCGCACGCGACCGCGCCGCGGGCGACCTCGCCGAGCGGCTGCTGCTCGTCGTCTCGGGCGACCTCGCCATGCGGCTGCGCGCCCCGGTCCCGTCGCCGGTGGCCGACACCCGCGTGGCGCGATCCGTCGCCGAGGCGCTGGTCGACCAGGCGGTCGCCGGGTCGACCGGACGCGGCTGAGGCGTCCTCAGGGCGTCGTGTCGGGCAGGTCGGGGTCCTCGGGCTGCGTCGGTTCGCCGCTCCCGCCCCGGGGCAGGCGCCCCGCCCGGGCCAGCGACTCGCGCAGCAGCATCTCGATCTGGGCGTTCACCGAGCGCATCTCGTCGTCGGCCCACCGTCGTACGGCGTCGGCGACGGCCGGGTTGAGCCGGAGCGGGATCTGCTTCCGCTCCGGCCGTCCGGGCACTCCGCGTGGCATCGACGTCCCTCCGGTCCTCGGGGTCCGACCCGGCTCAGCTGTAGAGCGAGCCGACGTTGACGACCGGCTGGGCGCTGCCGCCGACGAGCACCGTCATGAGGTTCGACGTCATGGCCGCGCGACGCTCCGGGTCGAGCTCGAGGGTGCCCTGCTCGCCCAGCTGGTCCAGCGCGTCGGTCACGAGCCCGACCGCGCCGAGGATCATGACCTCGCGGGCGTCGAGCACGGCCTGGGCCTGCTGGCGCTGCAGCATCGCGCTGGCGATCTCGGGCGCGTAGGAGAGGTTCGAGAGCCGCACCTCGACGACTTCGAGCCCGGCGATCACGACGCGCTCGCCCACCTCGGACGCCAGCTCGACCGACACCTTGCCGCCGTCCTCCCGCAGCGTGACCTGGGTCGTGTCCTCGCCCTCGGAGCGGGCCGTCTGCTGGTCGTACGGGTGGGACGCCACGACGTGCCGCAGGGCCGACTCGGCCTGGGTGCGGATGAACTCGTCGTAGTCGTCGACCGCGAACACGGCCTTCGCGGTGTCGGCCACCTGCCACACCACGATCGCGGAGACGACGACGGGCGAGCCGGTGCGCTCGTTGACCTTGAGGCGCTCGGTCTCGAAGTTGAGCACCCGCACGGGCACCTGGCGCCGGGCCGAGAGGGGCACGGTCCACGACAGCCCGGTGCGGCGGATGGTGCCCATGTAGGTGCCGAAGAACGTGACGACGCGGGTCTCGCCCGGACGGATGATCGCGAAGCCGGTGAGGAGGACCGCGCCGGTCAGCACGAGCGCGACCCCGGCGGCGACGAGCGTGCCGGCGAGAGCGCCGCTGCCTCCCGCGCTGTCGCCCTCCACCGCGCCCACGACGATCCCTGCGGCCCCGCCGAGCAGCAGCAGCACGGTCAGCAGCAGGATCGCCCAGCCTCCCGTGGCGAAGGCGTCGCGCTCCGAGATGTCCACCCGCGTCGGCGTGCCCGCCAGGGTGGGGCCGAAGCCCTCGTTCGGGCTGTCGTCGGTCATGTGCTGCTCCCTCCGTCGCGGGCGCCCTCCGCCCAGGTCCGAAGAACATATCAGAGTGATATCACTCCCGGGTGGCACGACCTCGTCTGTCAGGATGACCGGCATGAGCGACGAGACCAGCACCTCGGGAGCCGGAACGCCGTCCTACGACCCCGCCGCGGAGGTCGTGGAGCTGTGTCGTGAGCTCATCCGCATCGACACCTCGAACTACGGGGACGACTCCGGACCCGGCGAGCGCAAGGCCGCGGAGTACGTCGCGACGCTGCTCGACGAGGTCGGCATCGAGTCGCGGCTCTACGAGTCCACGCCGGGTCGTACGTCGCTCGTGGCGCGCTGGGGCGGCTCGGAGGGCGACCCGCTGCTCGTGCACGGCCACCTCGACGTCGTGCCCGCCGCCGCCGAGGACTGGCAGGTGGACCCGTTCTCCGGCGAGATCCAGGACGGCTACGTCTGGGGTCGCGGCGCGGTCGACATGAAGGACTTCGACGCGATGCTGCTCTCGGTCGTCCGCGCCCGGGCGCGCGCCGGCCACGTGCCCGACCGTCCGATCGTCATGGCCTTCACGGCCGACGAGGAGGCCGGCGGCCACAAGGGCGCGCAGGTGCTCGTCGAGGAGCACCCCGACGAGATCGCCGACTGCACCGAGGCGATCGGCGAGGTGGGCGGGTTCAGCGCCACCGTCCGGGGCCAGCGGGTCTACCTCATCGAGGCGGCCGAGAAGGGCATGGCCTGGATGCGGCTCACGGCCCGCGGCCGGGCCGGTCACGGCTCGATGGTGAACCCCGAGAACGCCGTCACCGACCTCGCCGCCGCGGTCGCCCGCATCGGCGCCTACGAGTGGCCGGTGCGGCTGACGCCGACCATGGAGGTGCTGCTCGCCACCGTCGGCGAGATCGCCGGCGTCCCGGCCACCCCCGAGAACGCCCCCGAGCTCGTCGAGGAGTTCGGCGGGGCCGCGCGCATGCTCGGCAACGTCATCCGCAACTCGACGAACCCGACGATGCTGAGCGCCGGCTACAAGGTCAACGTGGTGCCGACCGAGGCGACCGCGCACGTCGACGGCCGCTTCCTGCCGGGCTACGAGGACGAGTTCTTCGCGACGCTGGCCGAGCTGACGGGCGAGAACGTGGAGATCGACTTCGTCAGCCACCAGCAGCCGTGGGAGACGCCGTACGACGGGCGCCTCGTCGACGTGATGACGCGCTCGCTCCTCGCGGAGGACCCGGGCGCAGTCGTGGCGCCGTACCTGATGAGCGGCGGCACCGACGCCAAGCACTTCCGCCAGCTCGACATGCGCTCCTACGGGTTCGCGCCGCTGCGGCTGCCCGCCGACCTCGACTTCACGGCGCTGTTCCACGGCGTCGACGAGCGGGTGCCGGTCGACGCGCTCGAGTTCGGCGCGCGGGTGTTCGACCGTTTCCTCGGCGAGGCCTGAGCCCCCGGACCGGCAGCCCGGACGGTCTGCCTGGCCCGGCGGCCAGGCAGACCAGGCCGGTCGGGAGGGTCAGCTCGCCCAGAGGGTCGCGCGCTGCCGGATGATCTTGCGGCGTACGACGATGCGCCGCACGCCGTCGGTCGCGATGCGCACGCGGTCGAGCTCCCAGCCGCCGTGCTCGGCCATCTCGACGAGCAGCTGGCGCACCGCGTTGCGCGAGAGGTCGCGGTGCAGCGTGACGTGGTGGAACTCCCACTCCACGCCGCGGGAGAGAGCTGTGCGGGAACGGTCCATGCCACGTACCTCCGTCGCGTGTCCGGGTGGTGCTCAGCGGGTGGTGCTCAGCGGGTGGTGCTCAGCGGTGCGGGTCGATTGTGCGTCGCCGGGCCAAGGCGGTGGGTCGGCTAGTCGAGGGCCGAGACGTCGTCGAGGGCGTCGACGAGCTCGTGGGGGAGCGCCTTGTCCTCCACGCCGAGCAGCCCGCGCAGCTGGGCGGCCGTCCGGGCCCCGACGATCGGGGCGGTGACGCCCGGCCGGTCGCGCACCCACACCAGCGCCACCTCGGCGGGCGTCCAGCCGAGGCCGTCCGCGGCCTTGGCGACGGCCTCCACGATGCCGCGGCCGCGGTCGTCGAGGTAGGCCTCGACGAACGACGAGAAGTGCGACGAGGCCGCCCGCGAGTCCGAGGGCGTGCCCGAGCGGTACTTGCCGGTGAGCACCCCGCGCCCCAGCGGCGACCAGGGGAGCACACCCAGACCGAGTGCGTCGGCGGCCGGCGCCACCTCCGCCTCGATCCCTCGGTTGACCAGCGAGTACTCCACCTGGGTGGAGGCGAGCGGGGCCCGGCCCGGCACGGCGCGCTGCCAGGTGGCGGCCTGGGCGGTCTGCCACCCGGTGTAGTTCGAGACGCCGACGTACGCCGCGCGCCCCGAGGTGACGGCCTGGTCGAGGGCCGAGAGCGTCTCCTCGAGCGGCGCCCGGTCGGACCACACGTGCACCTGCCAGAGGTCGACGTGGTCGGTGCCGAGGCGCTTCAGGGAGGCGTCGAGGGTGCGGAGCAGCGCCCCGCGGGAGGTGTCGCGGTTGTCGCCGCGGCCGGCGCCGCGGCGCTGGCCCAGTCCGGCCTTGGTCGCGAGCACCACGTCGTCGCGGGCGACGACGTCGCCGAGCAGGGAGCCGATGAGCTCCTCCGAGAGGCCGTTCCCGTACGCCGCGGCCGTGTCGACGAGCGTGCCGCCGGCCCCGGTGAACGCGACCAGCTGGTCGCGGGCCTCGTGCTCGTCGGTGTCGCGGCCCCAGGTCATGGTGCCCAGGCCCAGGCGCGAGACCCGGAGGCCCGTCGTGCCGACCGATCGCTGCTGCATGCGGGCCAACCTACCGACGCCCGAGGCTCCCGGGCGGCGGCGACCCGCCGGGGCCGGTGACGTGACGCACACCGCCCCCGCGCGCCCACGGGCCGTGACGGGGCGCCGGGGCCGTAGGCTCCTGCGACGTGTGGGACTACCTCGAGGCCGTCGTCCTCGGCATCATCCAGGGCCTGACCGAGTTCCTCCCGATCTCGAGCAGCGCCCACCTGCGCATCTTCCCGGAGCTCTTCGGCTGGGGCGACCCGGGCGCCGCGTTCACCGCGGTGACGCAGATCGGCACCGAGATCGCGGTGCTCCTCTACTTCCGCAAGGACATCTGGCGCATCGGCAGCTCGTGGACCCGGTCGCTGTTCCAGCCCGAGCTGCGCGGCCACCTCGACT
Source organism: Nocardioides alkalitolerans DSM 16699 (assembly GCF_000426525.1). GTDB lineage: Bacteria > Actinomycetota > Actinomycetes > Propionibacteriales > Nocardioidaceae > Nocardioides > Nocardioides alkalitolerans. The sequence continues at coordinate 307,992 of NZ_AUFN01000012.1, read as the reverse complement.
CGCGGATGGGCTGGTTCATCATCATCGGCTCGCTGCCGATCGTGCTGCTCGGCCTGGCCTTCGAGGACGCGATCGACTCCGCGCTCCGCAGCCTCTGGATCGTCGCGACGATGCTGATCGTCATGGGCATCGTGCTCGGCCTCGCCGACCACTACGGCGGCAAGGAGCGCACGCTGAAGGACCTCACCGTGCGCGACGCCGTGCTCATGGGCGTGGCCCAGGCGGCGGCCCTCGTGCCGGGCGTCTCGCGCTCGGGCGCCACGATCTCGATGGGCCGGGCGCTGGGCTACGAGCGGGAGGTGACGGCGCGCTACGCGTTCCTGCTGGCCATCCCGGCCGTCGTCGGTGCCGGCGTCTACAAGCTGAAGGACGTGCCGGGCAGCGACAACCCGTACGGCTGGGGCCCCACCATCGTCGCGACCGTCGTCGCGTTCTTCGTGGGCTACGCCGCCATCGCCTGGCTCCTGCGCTACATCTCGACGCGCTCGTTCCTGCCGTTCGTCGGCTACCGGATCGTGCTCGGCGCCGGCGTGATGGCGCTGCTGGCCGCCGGCGTGCTCAGCGCCTGATCGCCGCCCTCGGCACGCCCGCCCGCCTGCCCGGCCGGCCGGTCGGTCGGGCCGATGGCCTACAGCCAGCCGGAGCGCTTGAACGAGCGGTAGAGCCCGAACGACAGCACCGCCATCAGCAGCAGCGCGAGCGGGTAGCCGAACGTCCAGTGCAGCTCCGGCATGTGGTCGAAGTTCATGCCGTACACGCCCGCGATGAGGGTGGGTCCGGCCACCAGGGCGACCCCGGCGGAGATCTTGCGCATGTCCTCGTTCTGCTGCACCTGGATGCGGGCGAGGTGGGCCTCGAACGCGGCGGCCAGCAGCGACTCCAGGCCGTCCACCACCTCCGCGACCCGCTCGAGGTGGTCGCAGACGTCGCGGAAGTACGGCGCGGTGTCGCCCGAGACGCCGTACACCTCGCCCGCGGCCATCCGGCGCACCGGCTCCCGCAGCGGCAGCACGGCCCGCCGTACCTCGGCCAGCTCGCGCTTCAGCGTGTAGATCCGCTCGCTGTCGTTGGTGCGCTCGGGCGAGAACACCGAGCCCTCGACCTCGTCGACGTCGACCTGCAGCTCGTCGCCGACGCGGCCGTAGGCGTCGACCACGCTGTCGCAGAGCACGTAGAGCACGGCGGAGGGGCCGTGGCTGAGCACCGACGCCCGGGCCTCGAGGGCGAGCCGCACGGTGCGAACGTCGTGGCCCTGCCCGTGGCGCACGCAGACGACGAAGTCGGCGCCGACGAAGACGTCGATCTCGCCCGTCTCCACCGCGTCGTCCTCGTCGACGTACCAGAGCGTCTTCAGCACGACGAAGAGCTGGTCGTCGTAGCGGTCGAGCTTGGGTCGCTGGTGGGCGGTGACCGCGTCCTCCACGGCGAGGGGGTGCAGGGAGAACTGGTCCGCGACCGCGCGCATCTCCTCGGCCGAGGGCTCGTGCAGGCCGAGCCACACGAAGTCGCCGGGCTCGCGGCGGGCGAGCAGGCCCGCGACGTCGTGGGCCGGGAGGTCGGTCGCGACCCGCGAGCCGTCGCGGTAGAGGGCGTTGTCGACGATCACGTCGGGCACGCTAGGCCCTCGGGCGCGCGGGCGGAACACGCCCCGCTGGGGAGCCACGCCCTAGGCTCGCGACATGCCCACCGTCATCCTCCTGCGGCACGGCCGCACCACCGCCAACGCCTCCGGCGTGCTGGCCGGCCGGTTGCCCGGCACCAGGCTCGACGCCACCGGCGAGCAGCAGGCGGAGACCGCCGCCGCCCGGCTCGCGGTGCTGCCGCTCGCCGCCCTCGTCTCGAGCCCGCAGGAGCGCTGCCAGCAGACGGCCGGGTACGTCGTGCGCGCGATCGGTGCCTCGCGGGAGGAGCCCGCGCTCCTCACCGACGACGGCCTCGCCGAGTGCGACTACGGCGAGTGGCAGGGCCGGGCGCTGAAGGACCTCGCCGGCGAGGACCTGTGGAAGGTCGTGCAGCGCCAGCCGTCGGCCGCCGAGTTCCCCGGGGGCGAGTCGCTGCGCGCGATGCAGCAGCGCGCCGTCGACGCCGTACGGCGCCGCGACCAGCAGATCGCCGCCGACCACGGGCCCGGGGCGGTCTGGCTCGCCGTCACCCACGGCGACATCGTCAAGGCGGTGCTGGCCGACGCCCTCGGCATGCACCTCGACCTCTTCCAGCGCCTCCACGCCGACCCCGCGTCGCTGACGATCGTGCGGTACGGCGACGCGCGCCCGACGGTGCTGCAGTCCAACTCCCACGCCGGCGACCTGACGTGGCTCATCCCGCCGCCGCCGGCGGCGGACGCCGCGGCGTCCGCCGGCGCCGAGGACGACGCGGCCGTGGGTGGGGGAGCCGGGCCCGGCGTGCCCGTCCCGGCCGCGGTTCCGCCCTCCCCCTAGGCTGTTCCGCATGCCTCCCTTGGTGCACCGCTTCGACCCGCCGGACCGCTTCGTCGTGGGCACCGTCGGCGAGCCGGGCGCCCGCACGTTCTTCCTCCAGGCGCGCGAGGGCGTCCGCATCGTCACCGTGGCCGTCGAGAAGCAGCAGGTGGTCGCGCTCTCCGAGCGGGTCGACGAGCTGCTCGACGAGGTGATGGAGAGCGACCAGCACACCGAGATCGTCCCGGCCCTGGCGCCCCTCGACCTCGAGGACGTCGCGCCGCTCGAGCAGCCCATCGAGGAGGAGTTCCGCGCCGGCACCATGACGCTGTCGTGGGACCCCGCCGACGACCGCGTCGTCATCGAGGTCTTCCCGTTCACCGAGGCCTCGGTCGTGCAGCCCGGGCAGCCGGAGGAGGAGATCGACGAGCCGGAGCCCGAGGAGGTCTTCGTCGTCCGTCTCACGGCGGGCAGCGCCCGGGCGTTCGTGAAGCGTGCGCTCAGCGTCGTCGAGGCGGGCCGGCCCACCTGCCCGTTCTGCGCCCAGCCGATCGACCCCGACGGGCACCTCTGCGTCCGCGCCAACGGCTTCCGCCGCCGCGACCCGTGAGCGAGGACTCCCGCCCGCCCCTGCCGCCGCCGGCCGCCCTGGTCGAGGGCGACCTGACGCTGCACGGCCGCGTGATGCCGGCGTCCAACGCCACCTTCGTCGGCGAGATCGGCGACCTGCGGGTCGTCTACAAGCCCGTGCGCGGCGAGAAGCCGCTCTGGGACTTCCCCGACCACAGCCTCGCGGGCCGCGAGGTGGCGGCGTACGAGCTGTCGGCCGCCCTGGGGTGGGACGTCGTGCCGACCACGGTGCTGCGCGAGGGGCCGCACGGTCCCGGCATGGTGCAGGCGTGGTGCGAGGTCGACGCCGAGCAGGCTGCGGTCGACATCGTGCCCGGTGACGAGGTGCCGGACGGCTGGCGCCACGTGTTCGACGGCCTCGACGCCGAGGACCGGCCCGTCGCGCTCATCCACGAGGACACACCGGTGCTGCGGAGGATGGCCGTCTTCGACCTCGTCGCCAACAACGCCGACCGCAAGGGCGGCCACGTGCTCGAGATGCCGGGCGGCCACCGCCACGGGATCGACCACGGGCTGACGTTCCACCACGAGCCGAAGCTGCGCACCGTGCTGTGGGGCTGGGCCGGGGAGCCGCTCGCCGAGGACGAGATCGGAGGGCTCGCCGACCTGGTCGAGGCGCTGCAGGGCGACCTGGGGGAGTCCTTGAGCCACCTCGTGCGCGTCGACGAGGTCGCGGCGACCCTGCGTCGCTGCCGGCGGCTGCTCGAGGAGCCCGTCTTCCCGACGCCGTCGGGGGAGTGGCCCGCCATCCCCTGGCCGCCCTTCTGACGCTGCCGCTGCAAAGTCGTGCGCGTCGGTCGATTAGGCTCCCCACCATGCGTGCGTGGTCAGTCCCGAGTGTCCCCTCCCTCCCGGTCCGGGGTCCCGAGGTGGCCGTGCACGACACCGCCTCCGGGCGCCTCGTGACCACGAGCCCCGACGGTCCGGCGCGGCTCTACGTCTGCGGGATCACGCCGTACGACGCGACCCACATGGGGCACGCGGCGACGTACGTCGGGTTCGACCTGCTGGTGCGGGCCTGGCGCAACGCCGGCCACGACGTCACGTACGTGCAGAACGTCACCGACGTCGACGACCCGCTGCTCGAGCGCGCCACCAAGGTCGGCATCGACTGGGTGGCCCTCGCCGAGCGCGAGACCCAGCTCTTCCGTGACGACATGGAGGCCCTGCGCGTCCTGCCGCCCGCGGCGTACGTCGGCGCCGTCGAGTCGATCCCGCTCGTCGTGGCGCTCATCCAGCGCCTCGAGGCCGCCGGTGCGGTCTACCGCGTCGACGACGACCTCTACTTCTCGGTGACGGCCGACCCCGCGTTCGGTGGCGTCTCCGGCTGGGACCGCGACCAGATGCTCGAGATCTTCGGCCAGCGCGGCGGCGACCCCGAGCGCCCCGGCAAGCGCGACCCGCTCGATTGCCTGCTCTGGCGGGCCGAGCGACCGGGCGAGCCGGCGTGGGAGAGCCCGTTCGGTCCGGGTCGCCCAGGCTGGCACATCGAGTGCTCCGCGATCGCGCTGGAGCACCTCGGCAGCGCCTTCGACGTGCAGGGCGGCGGCAGCGACCTGGTGTTCCCCCACCACGAGATGAGCGCCTCCGAGGTGCAGGTCGCCGACCCGAGCCACCCCTTCGCCCGTGCCTACACCCACGCCGGGATGGTGGCCTACGACGGCGAGAAGATGTCGAAGTCGCGGGGCAACCTCGTCTTCGTCTCCCAGCTGCGTCGCAGCGACATCGACCCGATGGCCATCCGGTTCGTGCTGCTCGGCCACCACTACCGCAGCGACTGGGAGTGGACCGACGACCTGCTGTGGCAGGCGGCCGAGACGCTCGAGCAGTGGCGCAAGGCGCTGTGGCTCGGCGCCGGTGCACCCGCCGACGCGGTCGTCGCGCAGGTGCTGGCCGCGGTCGCGGACGACCTCGACGCCCCGACGGCGCTCGCGTCGGTCCAGGCCTGGGTCGACGCCACCCTCGGCACCGACGGGCTCGCCGACACCTCGGACCCCACCGCCGGACAGGCCGTGCGCGACGTCATCGACGCCGCCCTCGGCCTCTCGATCTGACGCTGACCGGGCCCGGACCGGGCCCGACGGCCCGATGCGCGGCGTCAGCCGTCGGTCGAGCCGCGTCGCTTGAGGTAGCGCTCGAACTCGCGTGCGATGGCCTCGCCGCTCGCCTCCGGCAGGTCGGCGGTGTCGCGGCTCTCCTCGAGGGCGCGCACGTACTCCGCGATGTCCTCGTCCTCCTCGGCGAGCTCGTCGACGCCCCGCTCCCAGGCGCGGGCGTCCTCCGGCAGCTCGCCGAGCGGGATGCTCACGCCCAGCAGGTCCTCCAGCTGGCCGATCAGCGCCAGCGTCGCCTTCGGGCACGGCGGCTGGGCCACGTAGTGCGGCACCGCGGCCCAGTAGGACACCGACGGGATGTCGAGCTGGGCGCACGCGTCGCCGAACACGCCGACGATGCCGGTCGGCCCCTCGTAGGTCGACTCCTCCAGCTTGAGCCGGTCGACGAGCTCGGGCTCGGTGGCCGTGCCCGTGACCGGGATCGGCCGGGTGTGGGGCGAGTCGGCCAGCAGCGCGCCCAGGGTGACGACCATCGAGGCGCCGAGGTCGTCGCAGGCGGCGAGCAGCTCGCCGCAGAACTGGCGCCAGCGCATGTTGGGCTCGATGCCGCGGACCAGCACCACGTCGCGGTTCATGCCCGGGGGAGAGGCGATCGCGATGCGCGTCGTCGGCCAGGTGAGACGGCGGTGGCCGCTCTCGTCGGTGCCCACGACCGGGCGGTGCATCTGGAAGTCGTAGAAGTCCTCGGGGTCGATGGCCCCCACCACCCGGGCGCTCCAGGCCTCCATGAGGTGGTCCACCACCCCGGAGGCGGCGTCGCCCGCGTCGTTCCACCCCTCGAAGGCGGCGATGACCACGGGGTCGACCAGGCCGGTGACGTCGTCGAGCTCGATCATCCGGCCAGCGTAGTGCGGCCCACCGACGACCACGGCAGCAGCGAGGATTTCTCGGCGTTCGCCCCGCAGTGTCACGATCTGGAACAGCGGTCCATCCCCTGGGACCGCGACGGAAGGTAGACCTCGTGACCGATCCGCACCACCGCCCCGACTGCACCGCCGACCTGACCCGCGCCCTGGCGGAGCGGATCATAGTGATCGACGGCGCGATGGGCACGGCCATCCAGCGGGACCGCCCCGACGAGGCGGGCTACCGCGGCGAGCGCTTCGCCGACTGGACGGGTGAGGACCTGCAGGGCAACAACGACCTGCTGACCATCACCCAGCCCCAGATCATCGAGGCGATCCACCGCGAGTACCTCGACGCCGGCGCGGACATCATCGAGACCAACACCTTCAACGCGAACGCGGTCTCGCTCGCCGACTACGACCTCGTCGACCTCGCCTACGAGCTGAACTACGAGTCCGCACGCCTCGCCCGCGCCGCGTGCGACGCCGCGTCGACGCCCGAGAAGCCGCGCTACGTCGCCGGCGCGCTCGGCCCGACGACCCGCACCGCCTCCATCAGCCCCGACGTCAACGACCCCGGCGCCCGCAACGTCGAGTGGGACGCGCTCGTGTCGGCGTACACGACGGCCGCCCGCGGCCTGCTCGACGGCGGCGCCGACCTCCTGATCGTCGAGACGATCTTCGACACCCTCAACGCGAAGGCCGCGATCTTCGCCGTCGACGCGCTGTTCGAGGAGCTGGGCCGCCGCTGGCCGATCATCATCTCCGGCACCATCACCGACGCCTCCGGCCGCACGCTGTCGGGCCAGACCACCGAGGCGTTCTGGTACTCGGTGCGCCACGCCCGCCCGCTGCTCGTCGGCCTCAACTGCGCGCTCGGCGCGGCGGAGATGCGACCGTTCCTGGCCGACCTCGCCCGGGTCGCCGACACGTTCGTCTCCGCCTACCCGAACGCCGGCCTGCCGAACGCCTTCGGCGAGTACGACGAGGTGGCCGAGGCCACCGCGGCGGTCGTGGGCGAGTTCGCCGAGGCCGGGCTGGTCAACCTCGTCGGTGGCTGCTGCGGCACCACCCCCGCCCACATCGCGGCCATCGCCGGCGCGGTCGAGGGGAAGACGCCGCGCACCTGGGAGCCCGCGCGTCCCGCCCTGCGGCTCGCGGGCCTCGAGCCCGTGACCGTCGACGAGCACAGCCTCTTCGTCAACGTCGGCGAGCGCACCAACGTCACCGGCTCGGCGCGCTTCAAGAAGCTCATCAAGGACGGCGACTACGACACCGCCCTCTCGGTCGCCGGCCAGCAGGTCGAGAGCGGTGCGCAGATCATCGACGTCAACATGGACGAGGGCATGCTCGACGGCATCGCCGCCATGGACCGCTTCCTCAAGCTGGTCGCCTCGGAGCCCGACATCAGCCGGGTGCCCGTGATGGTCGACTCCTCGAAGTGGGACGTCATCGAGGCCGGCCTGAAGTGCGTCCAGGGCAAGCCGGTCGTCAACTCGATCTCCATGAAGGAGGGCGAGGACGCCTTCCGCCACCAGGCCACGCTCGTGCGCCGGTACGGCGCCGCCGCCGTCGTCATGGCCTTCGACGAGGACGGCCAGGCCGACTCGGTGGAGCGGCGCAAGGAGATCTGCGCCCGCGCCTACCGGATCCTCGTCGACGAGGTCGGGTTCGACCCGGACGACATCATCTTCGACCCGAACGTCTTCGCCGTCGCGACGGGCATCGAGGAGCACGCCACCTACGGCACCGACTTCATCGAGGCCGCGGCCTGGATCAAGGCGAACCTGCCGGGCGCGCGCGTCTCCGGCGGCATCTCCAACGTCTCGTTCTCGTTCCGGGGCAACAACCCGGTGCGCGAGGCGATCCACGCGGTCTTCCTCTTCCACGCCGTGCGGGCGGGGCTCGACATGGGCATCGTGAACGCCGGCGCCCTGGTCGTGTACGACGAGGTCGACCCCGAGCTGCGCGACCGCATCGAGGACGTCATCCTCAACCGTCGACCCGACGCGACCGAGCGGCTCCTCGAGATCGCGGAGCAGCACCGCGGCACGGGCGAGGTGGCCGAGAAGGTCGCCGACGAGTGGCGCTCGCTGCCCGTGGGCGAGCGCATCACCCACGCCCTCGTGAAGGGCATCGACGCCCACGTCGAGGCCGACACCGAGGAGCTGCGGCAGGAGATCTCCGAGCGGGGCGGTCGGCCCATCGAGGTCATCGAGGGCCCGCTGATGGACGGCATGAACGTCGTCGGCGACCTGTTCGGCGCGGGCAAGATGTTCCTGCCCCAGGTCGTGAAGTCGGCCCGCGTCATGAAGAAGGCGGTGGCCTACCTCATCCCGTTCATCGAGGAGGAGAAGGCCAACGACCCCGCGCTCGCGGCGACGAAGGACACCAACGGCACGATCATCATGGCCACGGTCAAGGGCGACGTGCACGACATCGGCAAGAACATCGTCGGCGTCGTGCTCGCCTGCAACAACTACGAGGTCATCGACCTCGGCGTCATGGTGCCGGCGCAGAAGATCCTCGACGCGGCGAAGGAGCACTCGGCCGACATCATCGGGCTCTCCGGCCTCATCACGCCGTCGCTCGACGAGATGGTCGGGTTCGCGAACGAGATGCAGCGCCAGGGCCTCGAGATCCCGCTGCTCATCGGCGGCGCCACGACGTCGCGCGCCCACACGGCTGTCAAGGTCGACCCGCGCTACGACGGCCCGGTCGTCTGGGTGAAGGACGCGTCGCGCTCTGTGCCGACGGCCGCAGCGCTGCTCTCCCCGGTGCAGCGCACGAAGCTGCTCGCCGACGTGAAGGTCGACTACGACGCCCTGCGCGCCCGCCACTCGGGCAAGCAGGAGCGCCGGCTGCTCTCGCTGGAGACCTCGCGCGAGCGCCGTACGCCCGTGGAGTGGGAGGGCTACGTGCCGCCCGCGCCGAACCAGCCCGGCGTGCACGTGCTCGAGGACTACGACATCGGCGAGCTGCGCGACTACATCGACTGGCAGCCGTTCTTCAACGCGTGGGAGATGAAGGGCCGCTTCCCCGACATCCTCAACAACCCGGCGACCGGCGACGTGGCCCGCAAGCTGTACGACGACGCGCAGGCCATGCTCGACCGCATCGTCGAGGAGAAGTGGCTCACCGCCCGGGGCGTGTTCGGCTTCTTCCCGGCCAACGGCACGGGCGACGACACCGAGGTCTACACCGACGACTCGCGCTCCGAGGTCCGGGCGACGCTCCACCACCTGCGCCAGCAGGGCGACCACCGCGAGGGCGTGCCCAACCGGTCGCTCGCGGACTACGTCGCGCCCACCGACTCCGGCCTCGCCGACTGGGTGGGCGGCTTCGCCGTGACGACGGGCATCGGGCTGGAGGCGCGCGTGAAGGCCTACCAGGCCGACCTCGACGACTACAACGCGATCCTGATCGAGGCCCTGGCCGACCGTCTGGCCGAGGCCTTCGCCGAGCGCCTGCACCAGCGCGTGCGCACCGAGTTCTGGGGCCACGTCGACGACGAGCAGCTGAGCAACGCCGACCTGATCGCGGAGAAGTACTCGGGCATCCGGCCCGCGCCCGGCTACCCGGCGTGCCCCGAGCACACCGAGAAGCTGACGCTGTGGGAGTTGCTCGACGTCGAGGCCACCACGGGCATCACGCTCACCGAGTCGATGGCCATGTGGCCCGGCGCGGCGGTGTCGGGCTGGTACTTCTCGCACCCGCAGTCGCAGTACTTCGTGGTGGGCCGCGTGGGGCGCGACCAGGTCGAGTCCTACGCGGAGCGCAAGGGCTGGAGCATCACCGAGGCCGAGCGCTGGCTGTCGGCGAACCTCGGCTACGACCCGGAGGACTGATCGTGGGGGAGCACCGGCCCGGCCCGGCCGACCTGCCCGCGGCAGCGCTCTGGGACATGGACGGGACGCTGGTCGACACCGAGCCGTACTGGATCGAGACCGAGTTCGCGCTCGCGGCGACGTACGGCGCCACGTGGAGCACGGAGCACGCGCTCGCCCTCGTCGGCAACGACCTGCTGGTCTCGGGTCGCTACATCCGCGAGCACATGGGCCTCGACCTGAGCGCCGAGGAGATCGTCGAGCTGCTGCTCGACGGGGTGGTCGAGCGCGTACGGCGCGAGGTGCCCTGGCGTCCCGGGGCCCGCGAGCTGCTCGCCGACCTCGTCGCGAGCGACGTGCCGTGCGCGCTGGTGACGATGTCGTACCGCCGCTTCGTCGAGCCGATCCTCGCGACGCTGCCGCCCGGCACGTTCGCCGCGGTCGTCACGGGCGACGAGGTGGCGCACGGCAAGCCGCACCCCGAGCCCTACCTCACCGCGGCGGCCGCGCTCGGCGTACCGCCGCAGGCGTGCGTGGCGCTGGAGGACTCGCCCACGGGGGCGGCGTCCGCGGAGGCCGCCGGCTGCCGCGTGCTCGCCGTGCCGCACCACGTCCCGGTGCCGGAGGGGCCCGGACGGGTGCTCCACGACTCGCTGTCGGGGCTCGACGCACGGAGCCTCTGGACCCTCGTCGACCGCTGAGCGTCACGATCGTTGCCAGATCGCGACCTCCCGGAGGGCCCTCGGGGCATGACGGGACGGCTCGGAGGCGCTAACTTGCCGGGACGTCTTGTCGCGCTCGGGCGGCAAGCGATGCGTTCATGAGGTGAGAAGTGGCCACAGCAGGAGTTCGTTCGTTCCGCGCCTGCGTCGCGGGCATCGCTGCGGGATCACTGGTGCTGGTCGGCTGCGCCGACAGCGAGCGGGGTGAGGGCGACGACCGCAACACGTTCGTCTTCGCCGGCTCCGAGGCGCCGAAGACCCTCGACCCGTTCTACGCCTCCGACGGCGAGACGTTCCGCGTGACGCGGCAGCTCTACGAGGGCCTCGTCGGCACGAACCCGGGGGAGGTCACGCCCGCCCCGCTGCTCGCCGAGTCGTGGGAGCAGTCGGAGGACGGTCTCTCCTACGAGTTCGAGCTCAAGTCGGGCGTCACGTTCCACGACGGCACGCCGTTCGACGCCGAGGCGGTCTGCGCCAACTTCGACCGGTGGTACAACACCCCGGAGAACCAGCAGACCGACGACAAGGCCTACTACTACGGCAAGCTCTTCCGCGGCTTCGCGACCGGCCCGACCGCCGACGCGGCCATCTACGGCGGCTGCACCGCCGACGCCGAGACGACCGCCACGGTGACCCTGACGTCGCCGTTCGCCGGCTTCATCGCCGCGCTGTCGCTGCCGGCCTTCTCGATGCAGAGCCCGACCGCGCTCGAGGAGTACCAGGACGACGCGGCCGACAACGTGCTGACGACCGACTACAGCACCCAGCACCCGACCGGCACCGGTCCCTTCCAGTTCGGTGCCTGGGACCAGGGCAGCGGCGAGGTGCGGCTCGAGCGGTACGACGACTACTGGGGCGACGTGGCCCAGGTCGACGAGGCGATCATCGTGCAGATCGAGTCGCCGCGCGGTCGGGCGGACGCGCTGCGCAACGGCGAGATCGACGGCTTCGACCTCGTGGGACCGGCCGACGTGGCGCCGCTGCAGGACGACGGCTACCAGATCGAGAACCGCGACCCGTTCAACATCCTCTACCTCGGCTTCAACCAGGCGCAGGAGCCGTTCGGCGACATCCGGGTGCGCCAGGCGATCGCGCACGCCATCGACAAGGAGGCGGTCATCGCCGCCTCGATGCCCGAGGGCACCCTGCCGGCCGACCAGTTCGTGCCGGAGCTCGTCATGGGCTACGCCAACGACGTGACCCAGTACGAGTACGACCCGGAGCTCGCGGAGCAGCTGCTCGCAGAGGCCGGCGCCACGGGCGCGACCATCACGTTCAACTACCCGACGAACATCAGCCGGCCGTACATGCCCCAGCCGGAGGACACGTTCAACGCGATCCGCAGCCAGCTGGAGGCCGTCGGCCTCGTCGTCGAGCCGGTCTCGAACGAGTGGAACGACTACATCCCGCAGGTGCAGGCCACGGAGGACCACGGCATCCACCTGCTGGGCTGGACGGGCGACTACGACGACACCGACAACTTCCTCGGCGTCTTCTTCGGCCAGCAGAGCCAGGAGTTCGGCTTCGACGACCCGGCGCTCTTCGAGGAGATCGCGGCCCCGCGGTCGCTGCCCTCGCCCGAGGAGCAGGAGCCGCTCTACCAGCAGGTGAACCGCGACGTCATGGACCTGCTGCCCGGTGTCCCGATCGCCAGCCCGGTGCCCTCGCTCGCGTTCGCGCCCGAGGTCGACGGCTACCAGACGAGTCCCGTGCAGGACGAGGTCTGGAACAACGTCACCGTCGGGGAGTGACCGGCCCCGGCGCACCCGGCGGGGCGGGTGCTGATCTCCCGACCCGTCGACGAAGGGGCTGAGGCGCGTGCTCAGGTTCGTGGTCCGCAGGCTGCTCCTGCTGGTCCCCGTGCTGATCGGGCTCTCCGTCCTGCTCTTCGCGTGGGTGCGCGCGCTCCCCGGGGACCCGGCCCGGTCCCTCCTCGGGGAGCGCGCCACCGACGCGGGGGTGGAGCGGATCAACGAGGTCTACGGGTTCGACCGGCCGCTGGTCGAGCAGTACGTCAGCTACGTCGGCGCGCTCCTGCGCGGTGACTTCGGCACGTCCATCCAGACGGGGCGGCCGGTGACGGAGTCGTTCATCGACTACTTCCCGGCCACCATCGAGCTGGCGGTGACGGCATTGCTGTTCGCGGTCGTGATCGGGGTGCCGCTCGGCTACCTCGCCGCGCGCCACCAGGGCCGCTGGCTCGACACCACGGTGGTCACCGGGTCGCTGCTCGGCGTCGTGACGCCCGTCTTCTTCCTCGCCATCCTGCTCAAGCTCGTGTTCGCCAACTGGCTGGGGTGGCTGCCGACGGGCCTGCGGCAGGACCCCCGCATCGACGCCACGCACGTGACGAACTTCTACGTGCTCGACGGCTTCCTCACGCAGGAGTGGGACGCGGCCTTCAACGCCATGGCCCACCTCGTGCTGCCGGCGATCGCGCTCGGCACGATCCCGCTCGCGATCATCGTGCGGATCACGCGGGCGGCCGTGGCCGACGTGCTCAACGAGGACTACGTGCGCACCGCCCACGCCAAGGGCCTCGCGGCGGCGACGATCTCGCGACGCCACGTGCTGCGCAACGCCCTGCTGCCGGTCGTCACGACCATCGGTCTGCAGGCGGGCCTGCTGCTCTCGGGCGCGGTGCTGACCGAGACCGTCTTCTCCTTCAACGGCATCGGCTCCTACCTCTTCACCGCGATCACCCGGCGCGACTACCCCGTCCTGCAGGGGTTCATCCTGTTCATCGCGCTCCTCTACTGCCTCATCAACCTGCTGGTCGACGTGGTCTACGGCCTCATCGACCCCCGAGTGAGGGCCGCATGAGCATCCCCATCCCCCCGGCCGGCCCGAGCACCACGCCCGGTGCCTCCGTCGCGCTCGACGACAAGGACCTCGAGGGCGGGCTCAGCCTGTGGCAGGGGGCGTTCCGGCGGCTCCGCCGCAGTCCCACCGCCTGGTGCGGCGCCGTCATCGTCGCGCTGTTCGTCGTGGTGGCGGCCGCCGCGCCGCTGCTGACGTCGTACCAGCCCGGCTCGACGCAGTGGGCCGGCGACGTCACCACCACCGAGATCCCCGGCCCCTCGGCCGACCACTGGCTGGGGCTCGACCGCTACGGCTCCGACCTCTGGACCCAGCTGGTCTACGGCGCGCGCCAGTCGCTCCTGTACGGCGTCATCTCCACCGTGCTCGGCCTGGCGGTGGGCGCGACGCTGGGGGCGCTCGCCGGCGGCTTCGGTGCGGTCGGCGGCCGGTTCGGCACCGTCGTCGACGCCACGATCATGCGGCTCGTCGACATCATGCTGGCCGTGCCGAGCCTCCTGCTCGCCGTGAGCATCGCGGCGATGCTGGGCCAGAGCGGCACCGCGGTCGTCATCGCCATCGGTGCCGCCCAGGTGCCGGTGTTCGCCCGGCTGCTGCGCGGCTCGATGCTGGCGCAGGGCAAGGCCGACTACGTGCTGGCCGCCAACGCGCTCGGGCTGCGCCGCTCGCGCATCGTGATGAGCCACATGCTGCCCAACTCGATGGGCCCGACGATCGTCCAGGCGACGCTCAACCTCGCCACCGCGATCATCGAGGTCGCCGCCCTGTCCTACCTCGGCCTCGGGGCGCCCGACCCGGCCATCGCCGAGTGGGGCCGCATGCTCGTCGCCGCGCAGGACCGCTTCGACGACGCGGCCCGGCTCGCGATCCTGCCCGGGGTGGCCATCGCCATCACCGCGCTCGGCTTCACGCTGTTCGGCGAGGCCCTGCGCGAGTCCCTCGACCCCCGAACGCGGAGGTGAGCCCCGTGGCCGTCCCGACCACGACGTCCCCCACGCCCGAGCCCGTCCCGGGCGGTGGTGCGGGGCCCGCGACGCCCGGTGCCCCGTTGCTGGAGGTCCGCGACCTGCGGGTCCGCTTCACCGGCCGCGACCGGGCGGTCACCGCCGTCGACGAGGTGTCGTTCACCGTCTCGCCGGGCCAGAACGTCGGCCTGGTGGGGGAGTCCGGCAGCGGCAAGTCCGTGACCTCGATGGCCGTCATGGGTCTGCTCCCGCGGCGCGGCGTCGAGGTGAGCGGGCAGATCCTCTTCGACGGGGAGGACCTGCTGCTCGCCGACCGCAAGCGCCTCGACCGGCTGCGGGGCCGCGAGGTCGCGATGGTCTTCCAGGACCCGATGACCTCCCTCAACCCCGTCGTGCCCGTCGGCACCCAGATCGGCGAGGTGCTGCAGCGGCACTTCGGGATGCGGCGCAAGGAGCGGCGGGAGCGCGCCGCCGAGCTGCTCGCGAAGGTCGGCATCCCCGACCCCCGGCGCCGCCTCGACGACCACCCCCACCAGCTGTCGGGGGGCATGCGCCAGCGCGTCCTCATCGCCATCGCCCTGGCCTGCGAGCCGCGCCTGCTCATCGCCGACGAGCCGACGACGGCGCTCGACGTGACCATCCAGGCCCAGGTGCTCGACGTGCTCGCCGAGCTCGTCGACGAGGCCGGGGCGGCGCTGCTCCTCATCACCCACGACCTCGGCGTCGTCGCCGGCGTCTGCGACGAGGTCAACGTGATGTACGCCGGCCGCATCGTCGAGCAGGCGCCGCGCCGCCCGCTCTTCCGCAGTCCGGCGCACCCCTACACCGGGGGGCTGCTGGCGAGCATCCCGCGCCTCGACACCCCTCGCGGACGCCCGCTGACCCCGATCCCCGGGTCGCCGACCCAGACGGTGCCGTGGACGGACGCGTGCGCGTTCTCGCCCCGCTGCGCCCACGCCGACGACACCTGCCGCACGACGTCGCCCCGTCTCGAGCACGCCGACGGCCGAGGGCTGCGGTGCTTCCACCCGCTCACCACCCCGGCCGCCCTCACGAAGGAGCTGTGATGACGGCACCGACCGCACCGGAGACGGGCGACGCGCTGCTGCGCGTCCGCGGGCTCAAGGTCCACTACCCGCTGAGGGGCCGCGGCGGGCGCGGCCGGGCGGTGAAGGCGGTCGACGGCGTCGACCTCGACGTGCCGGCCGGCTCCACCCTCGGCATCGTCGGCGAGTCCGGCTGCGGCAAGTCGACGCTCGGCCGCGCCATCCTGCGCCTGGCGCCGGTGACCGAGGGCACCGTGGAGTTCGACGGCACCGACCTCGCGAGCCTGCGGGGCGAGGAGCTGCGCCGCCACCGTCGCGACCTCCAGATGGTGTTCCAGGACCCGCTGGCCAGCCTCAACCCCCGCCAGTCGGTCGAGACGATCCTGTCCGAGCCGTTGCGGGCCCACGGCCTGCCGGCGAGCACCGAGCGCGTCGCGGCGCTGCTCGAGCAGGTCGGGCTGCCCCGGTCGGCGGCCCGCAAGTACCCCCACGAGTTCTCCGGTGGCCAGCGCCAGCGCATCGGCATCGCCCGCGCGGTGGCGCTCGAGCCGCGCCTGGTGATCGCCGACGAGCCCGTCTCCGCGCTCGACGTCTCCATCCAGGCGCAGGTGCTCAACCTGCTGGAGGACCTCCAGGAGGCGCTCGGCCTCGCCTACCTCGTCATCGCCCACGACCTCGCCGTGGTGCGGCACGTCTCGGACGAGGTGGCCGTCATGTACCTCGGCGGCGTGGTCGAGCAGGCGGCGTCCGACGACCTCTACGACCTGCCGCTCCACCCCTACACGCGGGGGCTGATGTCGGCGGTGCCGGTGCCCGACCCCGACGTGGAGGACGGCCGGCGGCGTCTGCTGCTTCAGGGGGACCTGCCGTCACCGGCGGACCCGCCGTCGGGGTGCCGCTTCCACACCCGCTGCCCGTTCCGCCAGGAGACCCGCTGCGACACCGACCGGCCCGAGCTGCGCCTGGTCGACGTGACCGGAGCGGGCGCCGGCCACCGGGTGGCGTGCCACTTCGCGGAGGACATCGAGGCCGGACGGATCACCCCGCACGAGGTCACGCCGGAGGAGGCGGCGGGGGAGCCGACCGACCCGGCTCCGGACCCGGTGGGCGCGGCAGGCTGACCGGGTCGGGCAGGTCGACGGGCCCGGGCCCGTCGACGGACCCCGGCGCGACGTCGGCGGCGGGCAGCGGCGGGGGAGTGCCGCCGTACTCCGGGCACAGCGACCGGTGGCTGCACCAGGAACACAGCGGACCCTTGCGCGGCAGCCAGGTGCCGCTCGTGCGCGCCTCCGAGATCGCCTCCCAGACCGCCTCCACCTTGCGCTCGCACGCCAGCAGGTCGGCCTCGTCGGGCTCGTAGCGCACGACGACGCCGTCGCCGAGGTACACGAGCTGGAGCACCGACGGCACGACGCCGCGCGTGCGCCACAGCACGAGGGCGTAGAACTTCATCTGGAAGAGCGCCTTGGCCTCGAACCCGGGGCGGGGCGACCTGCCGGTCTTGTAGTCGACCACGCGGAGCATGCCGTTCGGCGCCTCGTCGAGCCGGTCGACGAACCCGCGCAGCAGCAGGCGGGAGCCGGTGACCGTCTCGACGTAGAGCTCCCGCTCGGCCGGCTCGAGGCGCCGGGGGTCCTCCAGCCCGAAGTAGCGCGCCAGGACCGTGCGGCAGGTCGCCAGCCACGCCTCGTGGTCGAGCCCGTCGGCCTCGAACTGCGCCGCGATCTCGGGGCGCTCGGCGACGACCTGCTCCCACGCCGGCTCGAGCATGGCCTCGCTGCGCTCCGCCGTGCGGTCGGCGGCGTCGAGGTCGAAGAGCAGCTCGAGCACCTTGTGCACGACCGTGCCCCGCACCGCGTCGGGCGAGACCACCTCGGGGAGCCGGTCGACGTGGCGGAAGCGGTAGAGCAGCGGGCAGGTGAGGAAGTCGGAGGCCCGGCTGGGCGAGAGCGAGCCGACGACGTCGGCCGAGGGCGGGAGCGCGGACGCCTGGTCGGCCGGCGACCCCTCCGGCCCGGACGCGGTCGTCGGGCCGGGCGCGGTCATGGCCCTCACCCTAGGACGGCCCGCTGACAGCGGCCCGGCTGCGGGTCGTCGGCTAGCCTCGGGCAGGTGGACGCGCCCCCTCCTCCGACGCCGCACGAGCCGACGTCGCCGGAGCGACCCCGGCGCCCGCAGCCCCCGCGACCGGCCGGCACGATCCGCATCGGCTCCATCGCGGGCAGCGACGTGCTGGTGTCGGCCTCCTGGTTCCTGGTCGCCGGGCTCATCGCCGTCGTGATGGCCCCGCGCGTCGAGGCCGTGCAGCCCGGCCTGGGCGCCGGCAAGTACCTCGCCGGCGTCGCCTTCGCGGTGATCCTCTACCTCTCGATCCTGCTGCACGAGGCGTCCCACGCGATCGCCGCCCGCCACTACGGCTACCGGGTCTCGTCGATCACCCTCCACTTCCTCGGCGGCATGACGGCCGTCGAGTCCGAGGCCCGCAGGCCCCGCGAGGAGTTCGTGATCGCCGTGGTCGGTCCGCTCACCTCGATCGTGGTCGGGCTCGCCGGCGTCGGGTTGTGGTTCGTCACCCCCGACGGTCTGCTGCTCCTGGCCGTCGAGGGCCTCGCGGGCGCCAACCTGCTCGTCGGCGTGCTCAACCTCGTGCCCGGCCTGCCGCTCGACGGCGGCCGGGTGCTCAAGGCGGGGGTCTGGCAGCTGACGGGCAGCCGCGACCGCGGCACCCTGGCGGCCGGCTGGGGCGGCCGGGTCGTGGCGGTGGTGCTGCTGTTCGGCTGGCCCCTCGTGCTGCGCGAGGTGATCGGGGTGCAGCCCACGCTGCTCGACTTCGTGCTGGCGGGCGTGGTGGCGGCCTTCCTCTGGATGGGCGCCACCTCCGTGATCCGCACGACCAGGATCCGCCAGCGCATCCCGTCGCTCGTGGCCCGTGAGCTCGCGCGCCGACCGGTGCTCGTGCCCGCCGACGTGTCGGTGGCCGAGGCCGTCCGTCGGGCCCAGGCCACGGAGGCCGGCGGCATCGTCACGGCCGGGCCCGACGGTCGCCCCGTCGGCATCGTCAACGAGGCCGCCCTGCTGAAGATGCCCGAGGAACGGCGCCCCTGGGCCGCCGTCTCCACCGTGAGCCGCACCCTCACCGACGGCATGCGGCTGCCCGCCGACCTGCACGGCGACGCCCTGGTCGACGCGCTGCGCGAGCAGCCGGCGAGCGAGTACCTGCTCGTCGAGGCCGACGGGTCGACGTACGGCGTGCTCACCGTGCGCGACCTCGACCGCTCCATCCGCGGCGTCCCCGTCTGAGCCCTGCTCGCCCCGTGCGCCGTCGTCGGTGCGGCCCCGGGGCCGCGCGGCCACTACCCTTCCCCGCATGCCTGACGACGTGCCCGAGAACGTGACCGCCCCCGAGCCCCACCCGGACGACGTCCCGCCGGAGGCCTGGTCGGGCGTGCACCGCGGCCCGCTGCGCGAGGGCGAGTGGGTGCGGCTGACCGACCAGAAGGGCCGGCGCCACAACATCTGCCTGGTGGCGGGCAAGCAGTTCTTCACCAACCGCGGCAGCCTCGACCACGACGACCTCATCGGTCGCGAGGAGGGCTTCACCCTCACCTCGACCGCCGGCGGCGAGTACCTGGTGTTCCGCCCCCTGCTCTCGGAGTTCGTCGTCTCGATGCCCCGGGGCGCGGCCGTCGTCTACCCGAAGGACGCGGCGCAGATCGTCGCGCTCGCCGACATCTACCCGGGCGCCCGGGTGGTCGAGGCCGGGGTCGGCTCCGGCGCGCTCACCTGCTCCCTGCTCCGGGCCGTCGGCCCCTTCGGCGCGGTCACCTCCTACGAGCGCCGCGAGGAGTTCGCAGAGGTCGCGCGACGCAACGTGACCCAGTTCTTCGGCGCCCCCGAGGGCCAGACGCACCCGGCGTGGGACCTGCGGCTCGGCGACCTCGCCGAGGAGCTGCCGGCGCGCGGCGAGCGGGCCGACCGGATCATCCTCGACATGCTCGCGCCGTGGGAGTGCGTCGACGCGGTCGGCGACGCCCTCACGCCGGGCGGCATCGTCTGCGCGTACGTCGCGACCACCACCCAGCTGAGCCGCGTCGTCGAGACGCTCCGCGCCCACGGCGGGTTCACCGAGCCGCAGGCGTGGGAGTCCCTCGTGCGCGACTGGCACGTGGAGGGCCTCGCCGTACGCCCCGGCCACAAGATGATCGGCCACACCGCGTTCCTCGTGACGGCCCGCCGGATGGCCCCGGGCGAGCGTCCCCCGGTCAAGCGTCGTCGGCCGGCCCCCGGTGCGTACGGCGTCGACTACTCCGGTCCGCGCCCCGCCGACCTGCCTGCGCAGGTGGCCGAGGAGACCGTGGAGGACTGAGCCACCTCTCCGTCCGGGCAGTTGTGCCGGGCCGCACGGAGCCCTCCGGATCCGTGCGGCCACGGGTCGGCGTCGACAGCGACCGAATCGTGACGAACTTCCGTGGACGATCCCTTCCGTGGGAGGTCTGCGCGAGTAGGGTCGAAGACACCCTCAGGAGGTGACGACCATGTCGACGTCCGACAGTGCAGGGGCCGGCCAGGAGCAGGCTGCAGAGCTTGTCCGCCAGGTGCGTGCCCTCGAGTCCGAGATCGCCGAGCTGCGCCGCCGGGTCACCGACGTGCCCGGCAGCAACCGTGGGTGGGAGCTGCGCCTCAGCGACACCCAGCGCTCCCTCGCCGCCGTCACCAGCCAGAACGAGCGGCTGGCGAGCACGCTGCGGGAGGCCCGCGACCAGATCACCAAGCTCAAGGAGGAGGTCGACCGCCTCGCGCAGCCGCCCAGCGGCTTCGGCGTCTTCCTCGAGCGCAACGAGGACGACACGGTCGACATCTTCACCGGCGGCCGCAAGCTGCGCGTGTCGGTGAGCCCGAACGTCGAGCTCGACGACCTCCGCAAGGGCCAGGAGGTCCTGCTCAACGAGGCCCTCAACGTCGTCGCGGCCTTCGACTTCGAGCAGGTCGGCGAGGTCGTCATGCTCAAGGAGGTGCTCGCCGACCGTCAGCGCGTGCTGGTGATCGCGAACGCCGACGAGGAGCGCGTCGTGCGCCTCGCCGACCCGCTGCTCGACGAGAAGCTCCGGGCGGGCGACTCGTTGCTCCTCGACTCCCGCGCGGGCTACGTCTACGAGAAGGTGCCGAAGTCCGAGGTCGAGGAGCTCGTGCTGGAGGAGGTGCCCGACATCGCGTACGAGTCGATCGGCGGGCTCCGCGGCCAGATCGAGCAGATCCAGGACGCGGTCGAGCTGCCCTACCTCCACCCCGACCTGTTCGTCGAGCACGAGCTCAAGGCGCCGAAGGGCATCCTGCTCTACGGCCCACCCGGCTGCGGCAAGACGCTGATCGCGAAGGCCGTGGCCAACTCGCTGGCCAAGAAGGTCGCCGCGAAGACGGGGCAGGAGGGCAAGTCCTTCTTCCTCAACATCAAGGGCCCCGAGCTGCTCAACAAGTACGTCGGCGAGACCGAGCGCCACATCCGGCTCGTCTTCCAGCGCGCCCGGGAGAAGGCCTCGCAGGGCACGCCCGTCATCGTCTTCTTCGACGAGATGGACTCGCTCTTCCGCACCCGTGGCTCCGGTGTCTCCTCCGACGTGGAGAACACGATCGTGCCGCAGCTGCTGAGCGAGATCGACGGCGTGGAGACGCTGGAGAACGTGCTCGTCATCGGTGCGTCCAACCGCGAGGACATGATCGACCCCGCGATCCTGCGGCCCGGCCGCCTCGACGTGAAGATCAAGATCGAGCGCCCCGACGCGGAGTCGGCACGCGACATCTTCAGCAAGTACCTGACGACGAGCCTGCCGCTGCACCTCGACGACCTCGCCGAGTTCGGCGGCGACCGCCAGGGCTGCGTCGACGGCATGATCCGCGCCACCGTGGAGCGCATGTACACCGAGAGCGAGGAGAACCGTTTCCTCGAGGTGACCTACGCCAACGGCGACAAGGAGGTCATGTACTTCAAGGACTTCAACTCCGGCGCCATGATCCAGAACATCGTCGACCGGGCGAAGAAGATGGCGATCAAGGACTTCCTCGACCTCGACCAGAAGGGGCTGCGCGTGCAGCACCTCCTGCAGGCGTGCGTCGACGAGTTCAAGGAGAACGAGGACCTGCCGAACACCACCAACCCGGACGACTGGGCGCGCATCTCCGGCAAGAAGGGCGAGCGGATCGTCTTCATCCGCACGCTCATCACCGGCAAGCAGGGCACGGAGCCCGGTCGCTCGATCGACACGGTGAGCAACACCGGTCAGTACCTCTGACCTGCACGACTGCAGCACGACGGGCCCGGCGGCCGGGAGGGCGCCGGGCCCGCGGCGTACGCTCGCAGCATGAGCGTCCGTCGCGTGATGGGGTCCGAGGTCGAGTACGGGATCAGCGTGGTCGGGGAGCCGACGGCCAACCCGATGACGGCCTCGTCGCTGGTGGTGAACGCCTACGCCAGCTCGACCCTGCGGGCTCGACGGGCGCGGTGGGACTTCGAGGAGGAGTCGCCGCTGCGGGACGCCCGCGGGTTCGACATGAGCCGCGCCCAGGCCGACCTGAGCCAGCTCACCGACGAGGACCTCGGCCTTGCCAACGTCATCCTCACGAACGGCGCGCGGCTGTACGTCGACCACGCCCACCCCGAGTTCTCCACCCCCGAGGTCGTCACCCCGCTCGACGTCGTGCGCTGGGAGAAGGCGGGGGAGCAGATCATGTACGACGCCACCCTCCGCGCCGCGTCGCTGCCCAAGGGCCAGCAGATCGTGCTCTACAAGAACAACACCGACAACAAGGGCGCCTCCTACGGCACCCACGAGAACTACCTGATGCGGCGCTCGACCGCGTTCGCCGACATCGTGCGTCACCTGACGCCCTTCTTCGTCTCGCGCCAGGTGGTCTGCGGCGCCGGCCGCGTCGGCATCGGGCAGGACGGCCGCGACCACGGCTTCCAGATCAGCCAGCGCGCCGACTACTTCGAGGTCGAGGTGGGCCTCGAGACCACGCTGAAGCGCCCGATCATCAACACCCGCGACGAGCCGCACGCCGACCCGGACAAGTACCGCCGCCTCCACGTGATCATCGGTGACGCGAACCTCTCCGAGGTCTCGACGTACCTCAAGATCGGCACGACCGCCCTCGTGCTCTCGATGATCGAGGACGGGTTCATCACCGCCGACCTGACGCTCGAGACCCCGGTGTCGGCGCTGCGCGCGGTCTCGCACGACCCGTCGCTGAAGCAGCTCGTCGCCCTGCGGGACGGGCGCAAGCTGACCGCCGTCCAGCTGCAGCGGGTCTACCTGGAGCTGGCGCACGCGTACGTCGACGAGCGCCTCGGCGGCGACGCCGACGAGCAGACCAAGGACGTCCTGGTGCGCTGGGGCTCGGTGCTCGACCGCCTCGAGCAGGACCCGTTCCTGCTCGCCGGCGAGCTCGACTGGGTCGCGAAGCTCCAGCTGCTGCGCTCCTACCGCCAGCGCGACGGGCTGGGCTGGGACGACGCGAAGCTGCAGCTCGTCGACCTGCAGTACTCCGACATCCGTCCGGAGAAGGGGCTCTACCACCGGCTGGTGCGCGCGGGCCGCATGGAGCGGCTGCTCTCCGACGAAGAGATCACGAGCGCGATGCACGACCCGCCCGCGGAGACCCGCGCCTACTTCCGGGGACGGTGCCTGGAGAAGTTCCCGCAGAACGTGGCCGCCGCCTCGTGGGACTCGGTGATCCTCGACCTGCCGGGCCGCGAGTCGCTGCAGCGCATCCCGACGATCGATCCGCTGCGCGGCACCCGCGCCCACGTGGGCGAGCTGCTCGACCGGAGCGAGACCGCGGAGCAGATGTTCACCGCGCTCACCGGGTAGCGGGCTAGGGTCGAAACAACAGCCGCAGGGCGAGCCGGAGGAGGGTCAGGTCATGGCACAGGAGCACAAGCAGCCCCGCAGGTCGACCGACGACGAGACGTCGACGACCGAGGAGGTCCAGACCGACGTGGCCGAGCGCAAGGAAGCGCTCGACGGCGACGTCGACGACATCCTCGACGAGATCGACGAGGTCCTGGAGTCCAACGCCGAGGACTTCGTGAAGTCGTTCATCCAGAAGGGCGGGGAGTGACCGTTGAGCGTTGAGCCGTCGACCGGTGGACGCCTGCCCGCGTCCTACCTGACCCCCGGCACCTCGTCCTTCGCCGACTTCGTGGGCCGCGAGGCGCCCGACCTGCTGCCGGGGCGCCGCGCGCTCCCCGCGCAGCAGGCGGCCTCCGACCTCGCGCCGCACGGCACGACCATCGTCACCCTGACGTTCCCCGGCGGCGTGCTGATGGCGGGCGACCGGCGCGCGACCATGGGCAACATCATCTCGTCGCGCGACATCGAGAAGGTGTTCCCCGCCGACGAGTTCAGCTGCGTCGGCATCGCCGGCACCGCCGGGCTCGCCGTCGAGATGGTGCGCCTGTTCCAGCTCGAGCTCGAGCACTACGAGAAGATCGAGGGCACGACGCTCTCGATGCAGGGCAAGTCCAACCGGCTCGCCGCCCTCATCCGCGGCAACCTGGGGCTCGCCATGCAGGGTCTCGCGGTGGTGCCGCTGTTCGCGGGCTACGACCACGACACCGAGACGGGTCGGATCTTCAGCTACGACGTCGTCGGCGGCCGCAGCGAGGAGACCGGCTTCCACGCCGTGGGCTCCGGCTCGCTGTTCGCGCGCGGCTCGCTGAAGAAGCTCTACCGCACCGACCTCGACGCCCGCACCGCCGCGCTCGTGGCGCTGCAGGCGCTGTACGACGCGGCCGACGACGACTCGGCCACCGGCGGACCCGACCTGGCGCGACGCATCTTCCCGATCGTCCACGTCATCACGGCCGACGGCGGCAACCGGCTGCCGGAGGACGAGGTCAGCGCGCTGGCCGACGACGTGGTAGCCGGACGGTTCCTGCGGCCGGACGGGCCGGCCGCCCGGGTGGAGGGTGACGCACGATGAGCATGCCGTTCTACGTCTCTCCCGAGCAGCAGATGAAGGACCGCGCCGACTTCGCGCGCAAGGGCATCGCCCGCGGTCGCTCGGTCGTCGCCGTGCAGTACGCCGGCGGGGTGCTGTTCGCCTCGGAGAACCCGTCGCAGGCGCTGCACAAGGTCTCGGAGATCTACGACCGGATCGCGTTCGCCGCGGTCGGTCGCTACAACGAGTTCGAGTCGATGCGCATCGCGGGTGTCCGGCTCGCCGACATGCGCGGCTACTCCTACGACCGTCGTGACGTGACGGGGCGCAGCCTCGCCAACGCGTACGCCCAGACCCTCGGTGCGATCTTCTCCTCGGGCGGGGAGAAGCCGTACGAGGTCGAGATCTTCGTCGCGGAGATCGGGGAGACGTCGGCCGGCGACCAGATCTACCGGCTCACGTACGACGGCCAGGTCTTCGACGAGCAGAAGTACGCCGTCATGGGCGGCGCCGCCGACGTCGTCGGCTCCTACCTCGAGGAGCACTACGTCGCCGGGGCCGACCTGACGGGCGCCCTGCGGCTCGCGGTCGCCGCGCTGGGCCACACCAAGGACGAGCGGGGCGAGGAGGCCGACCGCAGCATCGGCGTCGAGCAGCTCGAGGTGGCCGTGCTCGACCGCTCCCGGGTGCAGCCGCGCAAGTTCCGCCGGCTGCGCGCGCCGCAGCTCGCCGAGCTGCTCGGCGCGCCCGAGCCCGCGGCCGACCCGGCGTCGCCGCCGGCTGCGGACGACAGCCCGGAGACGGCGGAGGTGCCGCCGTTCGAGCCCCCGGAGGCCGGCCCGGAGAACCCGCTGGCCGACCCGCCGACGGGCCCGACGCCTCCGGCGGACGGTCCTCCGGCCGGCGACCAGCGGCCACCGATCGCGCCCTGAGCGCGGGCCGGGAGACCGGCGCCCCACGAGCCCGACCACGAGTGAGCCCGGACCGCACGTTGCGGTTCGGGCTCACTTCGGTGTGTGCCCTCCCGCGTGCCCAGGTGAGACGTAGTGTGCGTTCATGGACCGGCGTATCTTCGGCATCGAGAACGAGTACGGCGTCACGTGCACGTTCCGCGGGCAGCGGCGGCTGAGCCCCGACGAGGTGGCGCGCTACCTCTTCCGCCGCGTGGTCTCCTGGGGCCGCAGCAGCAACGTCTTCCTCCGCAACGGGGCCCGCCTCTACCTCGACGTGGGGAGCCACCCGGAGTACGCGACGCCCGAGTGCGACGACATCGCCGAGCTCGTGGCCCACGACAAGGCGGGCGAGCGCGTCCTCGAGGGCCTGCTGATCGACGCCGAGCAGCGGCTCCACGACGAGGGCATCGCCGGCGACATCTACCTCTTCAAGAACAACACCGACTCGGCCGGCAACTCCTACGGCTGCCACGAGAACTACCTCGTGGGGCGGGCCGGCGAGTTCAGCCGCCTCGCCGACATCCTCATCCCCTTCCTGGTGACCCGGCAGATCGTCGTGGGCGCCGGCAAGATCACGCAGACGCCGCGGGGCGCGGCGTACTCGGTGAGCCAGCGGGCCGAGCACATCTGGGAGGGCGTCTCCAGCGCGACGACGCGCAGCCGACCCATCATCAACACCCGCGACGAGCCCCACGCCGACGCCGAGAAGTACCGGCGCCTCCACGTGATCGTCGGCGACTCGAACATGAGCGAGACCACGACGCTGCTGAAGGTGGCGAGCTGCGACCTCGTGCTGCGGATGATCGAGGAGGGCGTCGTGATGCGCGACCTCACGATGGAGAACCCGATCCGGGCGATCCGCGAGATCTCGCACGACGTGACCGGCCGTCGCAAGGTGCGCCTGGCCAACGGCCGCGAGGCCAGCGCCCTCGACATCCAGAACGAGTACCTCACGAAGGCCCGCGACTTCGTCGACCGCCGCCAGATCTCCACGCCCGTCATCGAGCAGGCGCTCGACCTCTGGGAGCGGGGCCTCAAGGCCGTCGAGTCCGACGACCTCGGGCTCGTCGACACCGAGATCGACTGGGTCATCAAGTGGAAGCTCATCGACGCCTACCGGGCGAAGCACGGCCTGTCGATGAGCCACCCGCGGGTCGCCCAGCTCGACCTGGCCTACCACGACATCCGCCGCGACCGCGGGCTCTTCTACCTGCTGCAGAAGCGCGGCCAGACGGCGCGCGTCACCACCGACCTCAAGACCTTCGAGGCCAAGTCGGTGCCGCCGCAGACCACCCGGGCCCGCCTGCGCGGCGAGTTCATCCGCAAGGCCCAGGAGCGCCGCCGCGACTTCACCGTCGACTGGGTGCACCTCAAGCTCAACGACCAGGCCCAGCGCACGGTGCTCTGCAAGGACCCGTTCCGGGCGTACGACGAGCGGGTGCAGCGCCTCATCGACGGCATGTGACCCGACCGGTCGGCACGTCGCCGGGGTGGCGACCGTGACGCGGGGACGCGCTCGGTAGGGTGACCGCGCCCCAGTCGTGGATCGTGGAAGTTGGTGTTCTGTCGTGCGCTCTGCTCCGCAGCGTCCGGGTCGACGCTCGTCGGCCCTCCTGCTCGCCGCCGTCCTGCCCCTCGCGGGCCTGGCCGCGTGCGGCTCCGACGACGACAGCGGTGCGGGTGCCGACTCGCTGACGGTCTCCGGGACGTTCGGCCAGGAGCCCGAGGTCGAGTTCGACGGCCAGATCGACCCCGACGGGTTCGACTCGACCGTCGCCATCGAGGGTGACGGCGCCGAGATCGAGGAGGACGACGTCGCCCTGATCAGCGTCTGGGTCGGCAACGGCTTCACCGAGTCGAAGGCGTACGACACGTTCGCGAGCGGCCCCGGCGTCTTCCGCATCACCACGGCGGCCCCGTCGCCGACGGAGGCGCAGGTCCTGCAGCAGGGCCCGTTCGCCGGCGTCGTCGACCCGCAGACCTTCGCCCTCCCCACCTCGATCGTCGAGAGCCTGGTCGGCAAGAAGGCCGGCTCCCGCGTCGTGGTGGCGAGCGACTCCGACGACGCGTTCGGCGCGCTCGGCCAGCCGGGCATCGGCATCGGCAACAAGGACGGCGTCGTCTTCGTCGTCGACGTGCTCGCCACGGCGCTGGACGGGCCCGAGGGCACCGACGTCGAGGCCCCCGCGGGCACCCCGGCCCTCATCGAGGAGGGCGCCGCCGTCACCGGCTTCGACTTCACCGACGCCACGCCGCCCACCGACGAGCTGCAGGTCATCCCGCTCGTGGAGGGTGACGGTCCGGTCGTCGAGGAGGGTGCCACCCTCATCGCGAACTACCTCGGTCAGGTCTTCGAGGGCGAGGCCCCGTTCGACGAGTCCTACTCCGGCGGCCTGCCCCGCTCGTTCGTGGTCGGCGGCCCGCTGGCCGGCGTCATCGAGGGCTGGAACCAGAGCCTCGTCGGTCTCAAGGCCGGCAGCCGCGTGGTGCTCGTGATCCCGCCGGAGCTGGGGTACGGCGCCGAGGGCAACGAGGGCGCGGGCATCACGGGCACCGACACCCTCTACTTCGTGGTCGACGTGCTCGGCTCCGTCGTCGTGCCCGAGCCGCTCCCGGTCGAGGAGCCCACCACCGAGCCCACCGACCCGACCGCCACCGACCCGGCCGCCACGGACCCGGCGGCGACCGAGCCGGCCGACCCGAGCGCCACGGATCCCGCCGCGACCGAGCCGGTCGACCCCTCGGCCGAGCCCTCCGTCGCGCCCACCGAGTGACGACGGACTGACCTCCCCGTGCCCCTGCCGAAGAGCGAGCGCCTGCTGAAGCTGCTCATCATGCTTCTCGTGCAGCGGCACTACGTCCCGAAGGAGCGCATCCGCGAGGTGCTCTACGCGGACTCCACCGACGAGGCGTTCGAGCGGATGTTCGAGCGCGACAAGGAGGAGCTCCGCAGCCTCGGCGTGCCGCTCGAGGTCGGCCAGCGCGACCCGCTGTTCGACGACGAGCCCGGCTACCGCGTGCAGCCCGGCGAGTTCGCGCTGCCCGACCTGGTGCTCGAGCCAGACGAGGCCGCCGTGCTCGGCGTCGCCACGAAGGTGTGGGAGAGCGCCCGCATGGCCGACGCGACCCGGGAGGGCCTCCGCAAGCTGGCCGCGGCCGGCGTGCCCGTCGACCTGCTCGGCGGCGACGAGGCCCTCGGCGGGGTCGCGCAGCCGCGCCTGGCGTCGGTGGAGCCGACGTTCGACCAGTTCTTCGCCGCGGTGCAGGAGCGGCGTGACGTGCGCTTCGACTACCGGGGCTCGAAGGACGCCACGCCGGTCCGACGCCACCTCCAGCCGTGGGGCATCGCCCGCTACGCCGGCCGCTGGTACGTCGTGGGGTTCGACCTCGACCGCGACGCCGAGCGGGTCTTCCGGCTCTCCCGGGTGGTCGGTGACGAGATCACCGCCGGGGAGCGGGACTCGTACGAGCCCCCGGAGGGCGTCGACATCGGCGAGGTGGCCCGCCGTCTCGCCCCGCCGCCGCCGGCGGGGGAGCAGGCCGTCCTGCTCGTACGGCGCGGGTCGGGCTTCGCGCTGCGGCGCGACGCCGCGGAGGTCGAGATCGGCGTCGACGGCCCGGACGACGCGTCCGACTGGGACCGCGTCGTGCTCGACCGCTCCGACACGACCGTCGCCGAGCTGGTGCTGAGCCACGGCCCCGACGTCGTCGTCCTCTCCCCGTCGTCCCTGCGCGACACCGTGGTCGCGCGGCTGCGCCGTCTCGTCGAGGTCGGCGCATGAGCCCCGCCCCCCACGTGCCGCACGCCCAGCTGCAGGTGGCCCGCCTGCTGGCGCTGGTGCCGTACCTGCACTCGCGCGGCGCCGTGCACCTCGAGGAGGCCGCCCGCGACCTCGGCGTGCCGCCGGCGCAGATCGTGAAGGACCTGCGGGTGCTGCTCATGTGCGGCCTGCCGGGCGGCTACCCCGACGACCTCATCGACGTCGACCTCGACGCCCTGCTCGACGCCGACGGCGACCGGGTGATCCGGGTGTCGAACGCCGACTACCTCGACCGCCCGCTGCGGCTCACGCCGACGGAGGCGTCCGCGCTCGTCGTCGCGCTCCGCTCCGTGCGCTCCGGGTCGGGCGAGGAGACCCGGGCGGTCGTCGACCGGACGCTCGCGAAGCTCGAGGGCGTGCTGGGGCGGGGGGCGGCGGTCGTCGAGCCGGGCCTCGACGCCCCGGAGGAGGACGCGGCCGACCCCACGGTGCTGACGATCCTCGAGCGGGGCGTCGCCGAGGGCCGCCAGGTGCGGCTCACCTACCACGTGCACGCTCGCGACGAGGTCTCCGCACGCACCGTCGACCCGCGGGGCGTCGCCGAGGAGGGCGGACGGCTCTACCTCGACGCCTGGTGCCACGCGGCCGAGGCGCCGCGGCTGTTCCGGGTCGACCGCATCCACGACGCCGAGCTGCTCGAGACGCCGGTCGTGACGGCGCCCGAGCCGGTCCGCGACCTCTCGACCGAGCTCTTCGTGCCGCCGCCCTCGAGCGTGCTGGTGACGTTGCGCCTGGGCGCCGAGGCACGCTGGTTCCCGGAGTACTACCCGGTGGAGGAGACGCGGACGGCGGCCGACGGGTCGCTCGAGGTGGACCTGCACGTGGCCGACCGGCGCTGGCTCGAGCGGCTGCTGCTCCGTCTGGCGCCCGCGGCGCACGTCGTACGACCACGGGAGTTCACCGAGGCGTTGACAGCACGTGCACAGGCGACCCTCAGCCTCTACGAGTGAGGACGCGTACGATGGACGAGACCGCGACCGAGGAGATGTGAGGAACCATGACTGAAGCTCTCGTGGCAATGCCCGGTGGCTGGGAGCTCGTGCTGATCGTGCTCGTGATCATCCTGCTGTTCGGGGCGCGCAAGCTGCCCGAGCTGGCGCGGGGCACCGGTCAGGCGCTCCGGATCTTCAAGTCCGAGACCAAGGGCCTGACGGACGACGACGACGACAAGGCGGCCGGCACCACCGGCACCAACGCCGCCGGTACGACGGGCGACACGGCCGGCACGACCGCGCGCCCGAGCCTCGAGGCCCGTCAGGTCGAGGACGGTGCTGCGCTCCGCGACGAGCGGCGCGACACCACCAACGGCTGAGCGGCGCGACCGAAGCCCCGTGAGCGTCAAGGGACTACTCCGCCTCTTCTCCACCCAGCCCCAGCACGCCGTCGGTGCCGACGGACGGATGGCGCTGTCCGACCACCTGCGTGAGCTGCGCGCCCGCGTGCTGCGCATCATCGTCATCTGGATCGTGGCGCTGATCGTGGCGCTCTTCTTCTTCGACGAGATCTTCGACCTCGTCCTGATGCCCTACACCGACGCCCAGGAGAAGCTGGGCGCGGACGTCACGCAGGCGACCATCGCCGGCGCCGGTGGTCCGCTGATCCTCTACCTCAAGGTGTGCGGGCTCGCGGCCCTGGTGCTGACCAGCCCGTTGTGGCTGAGCCAGATCTGGGGCTTCATCGTGCCCGGCCTGCACTCGCACGAGCGCAAGTGGAGCCGCGTGTTCGCGGCTGTCGCCGGCCCGCTCTTCCTCAGCGGCGTCGCAGTGGGCTACCTGACCCTGCCGAAGGGTCTCGAGATCCTCATCGGGTTCACCCCGGCCGACCTCACCAACCTCGTCGAGTTCGGCGACTACCTGACGTTCCTCGTGCGCACGCTGCTGGTCTTCGGCGTCGCCTTCGAGATCCCGGTGTTCCTGATCCTGCTCAACCTCGCGGGCGTGCTGCCGGGCAAGATCATCGGGCAGTACCGACCGTGGTTCATCATCGGCATCTTCCTCTTCGCCGCCATCGCCACGCCCTCGACCGACCCGTTCACGATGCTCTTTCTGGCCGTCCCGATGTGCATCCTCGTCGCGATCTCCGAGGTGATCACCCGCTTCCTCGACCGCCGCAAGGCGGCCGCGTCGCCGTACGCGGGGCTCTCGGACGACGAGCCCTCGCCGATCTGAGGCCCGCCCCGGCTACCGTGGGCCCGTGCCCGACGCCCCGCGCCCGATCGCGCTGCTGACGCATCCCGGTGCGGGTCGGGGCCGCGGTGCGCGCGCCCGTGCGGTGGCCCTGCCCCGGCTCCGCGACGCGGGTCTCGAGGTGCTCGACCTCGTCGGCGGGACGGCGGAGGAGGCCGCCGGGCTCGCCCGTGAGGCGGTCGCGGCCGGGGTGCGCTCCCTGGTCGCCTGCGGCGGCGACGGTACCGTGCACCTCGCCCTGCAGCAGGTGGCCGGCACCGGCGTGGCCCTGGGCGTGGTGCCCGCGGGCACCGGCAACGACCTGGCCCGCGAGCTGGGTCTGCCGACGGACCCGGCCGGTGCCGCCGACCGGATCGTGGCCGACCGCCGCCGTACCCTCGACCTCGGTCGGGTGGGCGACGTGTGGTTCGCGACCGTCCTGGCGTGCGGGTTCGACGCCCTCGTCGCAGAGCGCGCGGACCGGATGACCTGGCCGCGCGGCGCCGCCCGGTACGTCGTCGCGACCGCGGTGGAGCTGCGCCGGCTGACCCCCCGTCACTACACGCTTGCGTTGGACGGCAGGGTGGAGCACGTGGAAGCCGTGCTCGCCGCCGTCGGCAACACCTCGTCGTTCGGCGGGGGACTGCGCATCACCGAGGGGGCCGTGCCCGACGACGGCCTGCTCGACGTCGTGGTGGTGAGGACGCTGTCGCGCACCGGCCTGGTGCGCGCGTTCCCCGGTCTCTACCGGGGCACCCACACGCAGCACCCGCAGTACGAGCACCACCGCGTGCGATCGGTGACGGTCGCGGCGGCGGGGATCACGGCGTACGCGGACGGCGAGCCGATCGGCCCGCTGCCGCTGACGGTCACGGCGGCGCCCGGTGCGCTGACGGTCGTCGCATGAGCGAGACGGAGAGGTACGACGTGGAGGAGCAGGGCTCGCCCGCTTCGCGGTACGCCGCCTTCAGGGCGGCGCAGCAGCACCCGGTGTTCCACGAGTTCACAGGGCACTACGAGTTCGGGCTCGACGACTTCCAGGTGCGCGCCTGCCACGAGCTCGAGGACGGCCGTGGCGTGCTCGTGGCCGCCCCGACGGGCTCGGGCAAGACGATCGTCGGCGAGTTCGCCGTTCACCTGGCGCTGAGCCAGGGCCGCAAGTGCTTCTACACGACCCCCATCAAGGCGCTGTCGAACCAGAAGTTCCACGACCTCGTGGAGCGCTACGGCGCCGACCAGGTCGGGCTGCTCACCGGTGACAACGCGGTCAACGGCGACGCCCCGATCGTCGTGATGACGACCGAGGTCCTGCGCAACATGCTGTACGCCGGCTCGCGCACCCTCGTCGACCTCGGCTACGTGGTGATGGACGAGGTGCACTACCTCGCCGACCGCATGCGGGGCGCGGTGTGGGAGGAGGTGATCATCCACCTGCCCGAGTCGGTGGCCATCGCCTCGCTCTCCGCGACCGTCTCGAACGCGGAGGAGTTCGGCGAGTGGCTCGCCACCGTGCGGGGCGACACGACGACCATCGTGGAGGAGCGTCGGCCGGTGCCGCTGTTCCAGCACGTGATGGTCGGCCGCACGCTGCACGACCTGTTCGCGGACTCGGAGGTCGACGCGGCCGCCGGCTTCGTCACCGAGGGCGCGAAGGTCAACCCCCACCTCCTGCGCATCGCCCGCGACGACTGGGCCAGCTCGCGCATGCGTGACCGTCGTACGCCGAAGGGGCAGCGCCGCGGTGGGCCCGGCGGTGGGCCGGGCGGCGGCCGCAACGTCGGCAACGGTCGCCGGATGTGGCTGCCGAGCCGGGTCGACGTGCTCGACCGGCTCGAGCGGGAGGGCCTCCTGCCGGCCATCACCTTCATCTTCAGCCGGGCCGGGTGCGACGCGGCGGTCCAGCAGTGCCTCGACGCCGACCTGCGCCTGACGACGGGCGAGGAGCGGGACGAGATCCGGGAGTTCGTCGAGGAGCGCTGCGGCCACCTGCCCGCCGAGGACCGGCACGTGCTCGGCTACCACGACTTCCTCGAGGGCCTCACGCGCGGCGTCGCGGCCCACCACGCCGGCATGCTGCCGACGTTCAAGGAGTGCGTCGAGGAGCTGTTCCAGCGGGGCCTGTGCCGCGCGGTGTTCGCCACCGAGACGCTCGCGCTCGGCATCAACATGCCGGCGCGCACGGTGGTGCTTGAGAAGCTCACGAAGTGGAACGGCGAGACCCACGCCGACATCACCCCGGGCGAGTACACCCAGCTCACCGGTCGCGCCGGGCGCCGGGGGCTCGACGTCGAGGGCCACGCGGTGGTGCTCTGGCAGCAGGGCACCAACCCGACCGACCTGGCCGGGCTCGCCTCGACGCGCACCTATCCGCTCCGCTCGTCGTTCCGGCCGTCGTACAACATGGCCGTCAACCTCGTGCACCAGTTCGGCCGCGAGCGCTCGCGCCAGCTGCTGGAGAGCTCGTTCGCCCAGTTCCAGGCCGACAAGGCCGTGGTCGGGCTCGCCCGCCAGCTGCGCAAGAGCGACGACGCCCTGGCCGGCTACGCGGAGGCGGCGACCTGCCACCTCGGGGACTTCATGGAGTACTCCGCGCTGCGCCGTCGCATCTCCGAGGTCGAGAAGGAGGCGGCCCGCTCCCGCCGCCACGACCGGCGCGCCGAGGTGATCGGTGCCCTGGCCCGGCTCAAGGTCGGCGACGTGATCATGGTGCCGGCGGGCAAGTTCGCCGGGTACGCCGTGGTGGTGGACCCGGGTCTCGACCGCGACGAGCCGCGTCCGTACGTCGTCACCGCCGACCGGCAGGCGCGTCGCCTCGGGCTGCTCGACTTCCCCGAGCCGGTGGCCGCGCTCAGCCGGGTGCGGGTGCCGAAGTCGTTCGACGGCCGCAACCCGCAGGCCCGCCGCGACCTGGCCTCGACGCTGCGCAACCAGACCCACGGCTTCGCGCCGCCGCCGCCCGGACGTCGCGGCGAGGGCGGACGCGGTGGCGGGGACGCCGGGGCCGTCGACGGACCGGGCGGCGAGGTCGCCCGCCTCCGCGCCAAGATGAAGAGCCACCCGTGCCACCGGTGTCCCGACCGGGAGGACCACGCGCGGTGGGCCGACCGCTGGCACAAGCTGGACCGCGACGCGGCGACGCTGCGCAAGCGGATCGAGTCGCGCACCAACACGATCGCCCGCCAGTTCGACCGGGTGAGCGAGGTGCTGGTGCGGCTCGACTACCTCGACGGCGAGGAGGTCACCGCACGCGGGCGCCGGCTCATGCGCCTCTACTCCGACCTCGACCTCGTGGCCGCGGAGGCCCTGCGCCACGGCACGTGGAGCGGCCTCGACGCCGCCGAGCTCGCCTCGGCGCTCTCGGTGCTGGTCTTCGAGGCCCGCCGGGCCGAGGACGGACGCAGCCCCCGGCTGCCGCTGGGCCCGGTGCGCGACGCGATCGCCGAGACCCACCGGCTGTGGGCGGAGCTCTCCGAGCTCGAGAAGGAGCACCGGCTCGACCAGCTGCGCGAGCCCGACGCGGGCTTCTCGTGGTCGGCCTACCGGTGGGCGAAGGGCGAGGAGCTCGACGACGTGCTGCGCGACACCGGCATGTCGGCCGGCGACTTCGTCCGGTGCGTCAAGCAGCTGCTCGACGTCACCGACCAGGTGGCCGACGCCTGCGACGACCCGGTGCTGCGTCGTACGGCGCGCGAGGCCGCCGGCCTCATGCGTCGCGGGATCGTGGCCTACAGCTCGGTCGGCGGGGTGTGAGGCGCGTCCGATGAGCGGGCCGGAGGTGGTGCTGCGTCCGTGGACGCTGGCCGACGCGCCGGCCGTGCTGGCGATGTTCGCGGCCTCCGACGACCTGGGCACGCAGTACCCGTGGCCGGTGCGCGACCTCGCCGACGCGGCGGCCTGCGTCGAGCGGATGCTCGTCTGGCAGCCCGACCCGGCGGCGGGGGAGCGCTACCACCTGGCGATCACCGTCGACGGTGGGGGAGCCGGTCGGGAACGTCGGCCTGAGCGGGGTCTCGCGCACGCACGACACGGCGTGGGTGTCCTACCTGGTCTCGGGCTCGGCGCGGGGCCGCGGGCTCGTACGACGCTCGCTCGCCGCCGCCGTGACCTGGGCGTTCGACGACCTGGGGCTGTTCCGGCTCGAGCTCGGCCACCGGCTCAACAACCCGGCGTCGGGGGCGGTCGCGGAGGCCGTCGGCTTCGTGCCCGAGGGCGTCGAGCGGCAGAAGCTGCGCTACGGCAACGAGCGGTACGACGTGCGCACGATGGCCCTGCTCGCGACGGACCCCCGGCCGGTGCTCCGGCCGGGGGAGTCGCGCGCGGTGGTGCGGGCCGGCTGAGAGCCGGTCACCGGGGCCCGGGTGGGGGGCGGCGTGGGGTCAGAGAGCGGGACGACCCGCGGCGACCGCGTTCGCGATGGCCTCCGCCGTCGGCGTGCTCCCGCCGACGAGCTCCCACTGGTGGCCGATGGTGCCGGCGTCGTCGAGCGACGCCGCGACCACGGTGGCGACGTCGGCGCGGCTGACCTCACCGCGCTCGACCTGGGGCGCGAGGGTGACGCGGCCGGTGGCCGGGTCGTCGGTGAGGGCGCCCGGACGGATGATCGTCCAGTCGAGGCCCGAGGAGCGGACGGCCTTGTCGGCGTCGCGCTTCGCCGCGACGTACGCCTTCCAGACCGGCTCGGCGTCGTCGGGCACGGGCTCGTCGACCCCGATGGCCGAGATCTGCACGAAGCGGCGGATGCCGGCCTCGCGCGCGCCCGCGATGGAGCCGAGCGAGCCGCCGAGGTCGACGGTGCGCTTGCGCTCGATCTTGCCGTCCGGGCCGCCGCCGGCCGCGAAGACGACGGCGTCCGCGCCGGCGAACGCCTCGGCGTAGTGGGCGGTCGTGCTGTTCTCGATGTCGAGGATCCGGACCTCGGCGCCCAGCGCCTCCAGGTCGGGTGCGTAGGACTGCGTGCGCACCAGGGCGACCGGCGTGTGCCCGGCTGCGACGAGCAGCGGGTGGAGCGCGCGGGCGATCTGACCATTTCCTCCGACGACTGCGATACGTGACATGACGACCACGCTACTCACGGCTCCTGAGGCGGCGGGGCGGGCGCCGTGCCAGCCCGGGGCCGGCCGGCGTGGCGGGCGTCGTACCCGCTCCGGAGGCTCAGCGGAGGGCGGCGAGCACGTCCGTGAGGCGCTGCGCGCTCGTGCCGAGGTCCCAGCGCTCGTCGAGCGCGGCCAGGGCGTCGGGGTCGGCGGGAGCCGCGGGAAGGGTCAGGTCGACGTCGCGCACGGGCAGGTCGCGCACCACCGCCACGACGGTGGGCGCCACGGCCAGGTAGTCCGCCGACGCCTTGATCTTCGCGCGCACGCCGGGCGCCATGTCGGCTGACGGGTCCTGCGCGGCCGCCTGGATGCCGGCGAGGTCGCCGAACCGGCCGAGCAGGGTGACGGCGGTCTTCTCGCCGACGCCCTTGACCCCCGGCAGCCCGTCGGACGAGTCGCCCCGCAGCGTCGCGAAGTCGGCGTACTGGTCGGCGCGCACGCCGTACTTCTCGAGCACCTCCGCCTCCGTGAGGCGTTCGTGCCGGCCGACGCCCCGCGCGGTGTAGAGCACGCGCACCTGCGCCGCGTCGTCGACGAGCTGGAAGAGGTCGCGGTCGCCGGTGACGACGTCCACGGGCATCCCGGCGTCGGTGGCGAGGGTGCCGATGACGTCGTCGGCCTCGTGCTCGGGCGCGCCGACGACGGCGAGCCCGTAGGCGGCGAGCACCTCGCGGATGACGGGCACCTGGAGGCCGAGAGGGTCCGGGACCTCCTCGACGTCGGGGTCGGCCTCGCGCTCCTCCACCACCCGGTGCGCCTTGTAGGTGGGGATGAGGTCGACGCGCCACTGCGGACGCCAGTCGTCGTCCCAGCAGCACGCCAGATGCGTCGGCTCGTACTCCGTGACGAGGCGGGTGATGAAGTCCATGAGACCCCGCACCGCGTTGACGGGCGTGCCGTCCGGGGCCCGCACCGTGTCGGGCACCCCGAAGAACGCACGGAAGTAGAGGGAGGCGGTGTCCAGGAGAAGCAGGCGCTCGGTTCGGAGGGGCACGGGGCGATCCTGCCACGAGCCGATAGCCTCTCCTGCGTGGAAGAGACCGATCGCAAGATCCTCGCCCTGCTCGCCCAGGACGGCCGGATGTCCTTCACCGACCTCGGACGCGGCACGGGGCTCTCCACCTCCGCCGTGCACCAGCGGGTGAAGCGGCTCGAGCAGCGCGGCCTCATCAAGGGGTACGGCGCCACGCTCGACCACGAGCAGATGGGGATGCCGCTCACCGCCTTCATCTCGATCCGCCCGTTCGACCCCTCGGCGCCCGACGACTGCCCGGACCGCGTGAAGGACATCCCCGAGATCGAGTCGTGCTGGTCGGTCGCGGGGGAGGAGTCCTACATCCTCAAGGTCCGCGTCGAGACCCCGTCGCTCCTCGAGGGCCTGCTCGCGCGCATCCGCGCCGCCGCCAACGTCTCCACCCGCACGACCATCGTGCTCAATACGTTCTACGAGAACCGCCCGGTGATGTGAGGTTTCCCCGGTCGGCCGGGGAAACCGGGACTGGGAGGGCATTGCTTTGACCCCCCAGTCCTGGCTTCGGCCGCCCAGTCCTCAGCCGGCCCGACGGGCGGCGGCTGCCAGGACCGTACGGATGCGCTCCGCGATGCGCTCGGGGTGAGCCAGGTCGGCCCAGGTGATCCGGATGACTCGCCAGCCGGTGGCCTCGATGATGCGTTCCTCGCGGCGCTTCTCCGCGAGGACCACCGAGGTG
The DNA here is from genome assembly GCF_000426525.1 of Nocardioides alkalitolerans DSM 16699. Taxonomy (GTDB): domain Bacteria; phylum Actinomycetota; class Actinomycetes; order Propionibacteriales; family Nocardioidaceae; genus Nocardioides; species Nocardioides alkalitolerans. Next base: position 269,928 of record NZ_AUFN01000012.1, on the reverse strand, counting down.
ACATCGGTCCCGTCGACCAGGGCTCCCTGGTACTTGATCTTGCCGTCGAACTCGAGGAACACCCCGAGGTCCGGCCAGGCGAAGTCGACCCTGGCGAACACGAGGCCCGTGTGGTCGGTGATGGCGACCTGGGGGACGGGAAGGGGGATGCGCTCGATGTGACAGAGGTAGAGCGTCCGGGACTCCCCGACGGTCTCCACCCGTCCGTCGGCCAGCGCCAGCAGACGGGGGATCGACAACGTGTAAGGCCAGTGAGCGGCCTCGTCGGCCGCCTGAGCCAGCTTCTCGACCGTGGTCACACCACGGTGCAGAAGTGAGTTGACGACAACCAGTCCGTGCTCCAGATCGATTGTCGGCATGCTCGCCACCTCGAGAGCCGCGCGGGTGCCGGAGGTGTGGGTCAAGCCGTTCGTCGTGACGACGTCCTCGTCGCCCAGCGCTCCGCGATGCTGCACCACCCCCGCTTCTCGACGGCCGGTCCGCTGATCGCGCCGGGTGAGGTGAACCTCGTCCGTCGTGACGTTCCAGGTGTCGGCGCCGTGAGCGAGCGCGCTCGTCACATGCGAGGCGACGACCTCGACGGCGGCGCTCCGCACGGCAGCGCGCGCGGTCGTCAGGTGTCGATGTCGTGCATCCAGGGCGGCCCACACCGCGCCGTCGACATAAGCCCCGTGGCGCACCCGGTGCCACGTCCCCCGCCGTACGAGTGCTGCGATCTGACCGTCGTCGTAACCGGCAGCGACTGCTTCCTTGCGCAGGAACACGCCGTGCCGGGCGGCGGCCTCCGCCAATCGAGGATCGAGTGTGTGGCTCATGCTTGAGAGGTGTCCACGGTCCCGGTCGGCCGAAACGACGACTTCCGCGCGCTGTGGACAACTCGTTCCCAGGGCGTGGTCGGACGCTGGTTGCCGGGGACTGGGCGGCCATCTCCGGGACTGGGCGGTCAAAGCATGAGCCCCCCAGTCCCGGTTTCCCCGGCCGACCGGGGAAACCGGGGCTGGCAGCGCCCGACGACCGATCGGCGGGCTCGGCTCAGTACGCCTGCAGCGCCGCGGTGCGGCGGGAGGCCTCGGCGACCTGGGCGGCGCTGAGGGAGGCGGCGGCGAGGCCGGCCTCGCCGAACTGCTCGCGCCACCACGCCTGGCCCGACTCGGGGAGGGAGTGGATGGGGTCGTAGTAGTGGTACTCGCGCACCAGGGCCTCGGGGTCCGCGGCCTCGATGGAGGTGCGGTAGTTCTTCGTCCAGCCCGAGATGCCGCGCTCCTCGTCGTACGACGCGAGCTGGTGCACCCACCGCTTGCCGACGAAGGGCACGTCGCACACGATGCGCGGCGTCGCGAAGCCCGGGAGGTAGCCCATGATCGCGGTCTGGAGGCGCTGGGCGTCCGCGACGGAGACCCGCCAGTGCTCGGCGAACGGGATCATGTCGCACATGTAGAAGTAGTACGGCGTGATGCCGGCGCCGTCGAGCAGCCGGAAGCAGAGGTCGAGCAGCGCGTGCGGGTCGGCGTTGACGCCGTCGAGGAGCACGCCCTGGTTGCGGACGTCGCGCAGGCCGGCCTCGAGCATCGCCCGCGACGCCTCCGCGACGATCGGCGTGATCGAGTTCGCGTGGTTGGCGTGGGTGTGCATGGCCAGCGAGACGCCCCGGGCGCGGGCCTTGGTGGCGACGCGGCCGACGCCCTCGCGGACCTTGTCGTCGAGCCAGTGCTGCGGCAGGCCGATGAGCGCCTTGGTCGCGAGCCGGATGTCGCGCACGTTCTCGATCTCGAGCAGGTCGTCGAGGAACGCCTCGAGGCGCGGCCACGGCATGTTGGCGACGTCGCCGCCGGAGACCACCACGTCGCGCACGCCCGGCGTGCGGCGCAGGTAGTCCAGCATGTCGCCGATCCGGTCGTTCGGCTTGCCGACGAACTTCAGCTTGTCGATCACCGCGGTCGACGTGCCGACGAGGTCCATGCGCGTGCAGTGCCCGCAGTACTGCGGGCACGTCGGCAGCAGCTCGGCGAGCACCTTCGTCGGGTAGCGGTGGGTGAGGCCCTCGGTGGCCCACATGTCGTGCTCGTGCAGCGAGTCGCGCGCCGAGTGCGGGTGCGAGGCCCAGTCGGTGCGGCGATCGCTGAAGACCGGCAGCATGTAGTGGCGGACCGGGTCGGCGTACCAGGCCTCGGTGAGCGAGCCCGCGCCCGCCGGCTCGACGTGCGGCGCGATGGTGTTGAGCATCTGCGGCGGCATGAGCATCGACATCGTGGCGCGCTCGGCCTGGTCGCGCTCGAGGTCGGCGTAGAAGGTGTCGTCGACGAGGTCGCCCAGCAGCTCGCGCAGCTGCTTCACGTTCTTCACGCAGTGCGAGCGCTGCCACTGGACCGAGCGCCAGTCGGCGTCGGTGACGTCGCGCCACCCCGGGAAGCGCCGCCAGTCGGGCTCGACCAGCGTCGTGCGCTCGTAGGGGTACGGCTGCCCGCTCACCAGACCGATCGAGGTCTCGATGCTCATTCCACTTCCTCCCGCCCGCACCGGTTCGCGGCGCGTCGATTGCTCGTGTCCGGAGACTCTGCCACAGTAAGCGGAGATTCTCCGGCATGTCGACGCCTGGGCCGGAAATCCTCCGTCTCCAAGGATGTGATCGAGCAATGCGTACGACGACCAGCCCGAGCGACCCCGTCGGCCTCCACCGGGTGCTCGACCGTCCCCGGGTGCTGCCGCAGGCCGCGCAGCGCCTCGACCCCGGAGCCGAGCTCTGGCCCGACGAGGTGCGCCTGCGCGTCGAGCGGCTGAACCTCGACGCCGCGTCCTACCGCCAGCTCGAGCGCGCCCACACCACGGACGGCGTGCTCGATGCCGACGCCCTGCGGGCGGAGGTGCTCGCGATCGTGACGGCCCGCGGCAAGATGCAGAACCCCGTCACGGGGTCCGGCGGCATGCTGCTCGGCACGGTCGAGGAGGTCGGCCCGGAGTCGCCGCTCGGCCTGCAGGTCGGCGACCGGGTCGCCACCCTCGTCTCCCTCAGCCTCACGCCGCTCGTGCTCACCGACGGGCTCGCGCGCTGGGACGGCCGCGGTGAGCAGGTGCCCGCCGACGGCCACGCCGTGCTCTTCGGCCGCTCGATCGCCGCCGTCGTGCCCGACGACCTCGCGCCGGGCCTCGCGCTCGCCGTGATGGACGTCTGCGGGGCGCCGGCGCTGACGCGGCGGGTGGTGCGGGGGTACGACGCTCCCGTGGTCGCCGTCGTGGGCGCGGCCGGCAAGTCGGGCTCGCTGAGCCTGGCCGCGGCCCGCGAGGCCGGGGCCCGTCGCACGATCGGGGTGGTGCCGCACGCCGGGGAGGCGGCGACCCTCGAGGCGGCGGGCCTCGCCGACGCCGTGGTGGTCGCGGACGCCCGGGACCCGCTGGCCCTGCGCGACGCCGTGACCGCGGCGGGCGGTCCGGCCGACGTCACCGTCGTGTGCGTCGACGTGCCCGGCTGCGAGGGCGGGGCGATCCTCGCCACCGCGGCGGGCGGCACCGTCGTCTTCTTCTCGATGGCCACGTCGTTCGCGGCGGCCGCGCTCGGGGCCGAGGGCGTCGCCGCCGACGTCACGATGCTGGTCGGCAACGGCTACGTGCCGGGCCACGCGGCGTACGCCCTCGAGCTGCTCCGCAGCACCCCCGGGGTGCGCACGCTGTTCGAGGCGCGCACCGGGCCGGCCCCGGTGGAGGCCGGCTCCGCGACCGACCTGACGGCGGTGACCGCATGAGCACCCGGGAGGCCAAGCTGGGCCTGGATCCCGCGACCGTACGACGTGCCCGCACCCTGGCCGCCCGGGTCGGCGAGCCGATCGTCGCCCTCGCCAAGGCCCACACGACCGTCGCCGTCGAGCGCGCCACCCTGCGGCTCGCCGGCCTCTCCGGCGCCGACCCCGACGGCATCCCGTGGGTCAACCGCCTGATGGACGTCGCCCGGGCCGACCTCGGCGAGGACGCGCTGGCGTACGGCGTGGCCCTCCCCGTCTGGGACGCGCTGGTGCGCGGCGACGCCGACGACCTGACCACGCTGGCCCAGAAGGCGGCGGCCGGGTCGGTGCGGCTGCGGCTGCCGTCGGGCTCCGACGCCGACCGCGCCCGGGCCGCCGCCCGCAGCGCCGTGGCGACCGGTATCGGCACGGTGGACGCGCGCCGTACCGAGCGGGAGCGCCTCGTCGCCGACATCGGCGACGCCCCGTCGAAGCCGTGGATCTACCTCATCGTCGCCACCGGCGACATCTACGAGGACATCCCGCAGGCGCAGGCGGCCGCCCGGGAGGGGGCCGACGTCATCGCGGTCATCCGCTCGACCGGCCAGAGCCTGCTCGACTACGTGCCGGAGGGCGCCACGCGGGAGGGCTTCGCCGGCACCTACGCCACCCAGGAGAACTTCCGGCTCATGCGGGCCGCGCTCGACGAGACCAGCCGCGAGCTCGGCCGCTACGTGCGGCTCACCAACTACGCCAGCGGGCTCTGCATGCCGGAGATCGCTGCCCTCGCGGGCCTCGAGCGGCTCGACATGATGCTCAACGACTCGATGTACGGGATCCTCTTCCGCGACATCAACCCCGTGCGCACCTTCGTCGACCAGCGCTTCAGCCGCCAGGTGCACGCGCGCGCCGGGATCATCATCAACACCGGCGAGGACAACTACCTCACCACCGCCGACGCGGTCGAGGCCGCCCACACGGTGACGACGAGCCAGCTGCTCAACGAGTTCTTCGCCAAGGAGGCGGGGCTCGAGGACTGGCAGCTCGGTCTCGGCCACGCCTTCGAGATCGACCCGGCGGTGCCGGAGTCGTTCCGCCTCGAGCTGGCCCACGCCCTGCTCGCCCGCGAGCTCTTCCCCGACGCCCCGCTCAAGTGGATGCCGCCGACGCGCCACATGACCGGCGACGTCTTCAAGGGCTTCCTGCTCGACGGGTTCTTCAACCTCGCCGGGGCGCTGACGGGCCAGGGCATCCTGCTGGTCGGGATGATGACCGAGGCCGTCGTGACGCCGTGGATCTCCGATCGCGACCTCGCGCTGCAGAACGTGCGCTACGTGCTGGAGGCGGCCGGCGGGATGCACGAGGACTTCCACCCGGCCCCCGACGGCCTCGTCGTACGCCGTGCCCACCAGGTGCTGGGGGAGTCCCTCGACCTGATGGAGCGCATCTGCGACCACGAGAACGGGCTGCTCGACGCGATCGCCGACGGCACCTTCGGCCTGATGAAGAGGCCCGCCGCGGGCGGTCGCGGGCTCGACGGCGTCGCGGCGACGGCCCCCGACTACTACAACCCGGCCACGGAGATCCTGGAGGAGGACGCATGACGGTCACGGAACCGGCCGCCCAGCCGCAGGAAGGGGCGCAGCCGCAGCGCGAGGGCCGCATCGTGCGGCCGTACGGCGACACCACCGGCGACGGCATGGTGCAGATGTCGTTCACGCTGCCCCTGCCCCACGACAAGGTCGCCGAGGGTGCGGCGGCCCAGCTCGCGAACAAGATGGGCATGGACCCTGCGCTCGTCGTGCACGCCAAGCCCATGGGCGACGGCTACACCTTCTTCGTCGTCTACGGCCGGGTGCACCACCTCGTCGACACCAGCACGGTCGAGGTCGTCGAGCGCGACTACCCGCTGCTGACGCCGAAGGAGGTCAACCTCGTCATCCGCGAGCGCCTGCGCCGACGCCTCGTCGTCGTTGGCGGCTGCATCGGCACCGACGCCCACACCGTCGGCATCGACGCCATCCTCAACATCAAGGGGTTCGCGGGGGAGAAGGGGCTCGAGTACTACCGGGAGGTCAAGGTCGTGAACCTCGGCGCCCAGGTCTCCGTGCCCGACCTCGTCGAGCGCGCCCAGGCCGAGGGTGCCGACGCGGTCCTGGTCTCCCAGGTCGTCACCCAGCGCGACGCCCACCTGCTCAACACCCGTGAGATGTCGGCGGCCTTCCGCGAGGCCTACCCGGCCGAGCGGCGCCCCCTGCTGGTCGTCGGCGGACCCCGCTTCGACGAGACCATGGCCGGCGAGCTGGGCGTCGACCGGGTCTTCTCCCGGGGGACGACGCCGGGCGAGGTCGCCAGCTACCTGGTCCACCGGATGGCCGCCCGGCACGCGGCGGCGTCGTGAGCGCCCCGGAGGCGGCGGGCGGTGTCGATGGTGGCGCCGACGGCGCTGCCGACCCGCGCCTGGGCCTCGTGGTCACCCACCGCCGCTACGTGCCCTACAGCCACGCCCACTACGCCGGCAACCTCGTGGACGGCGCCTACAGCCTCGGGCTGTTCGGCGACGTGGCCACCGAGCTCTGCATCCGCACGGACGGCGACGAGGGGCTCTTCGCGTCGTACGACGACGTGCAGTTCCGTGCCCCCGTGCGCGCGGGGGACGTGCTCGAGGTGCGGGCCGAGCTGGTGCGCCTCGGGCGGCGCTCCCGGCGCATCGCGTTCACCGTCCTGGTCGTCGCCCGCGGCGCGGCCACCGACGAGCGCCCCGGTGCCGCCGAGCTCCTGGAGCAGCCCGTGGTCGCCACCACGGCGACCGGGACGGTCGTCGTCCCGGGCTGACGCGACCGGACGGTGGGACCGCGCGCGAGCGCTACACCGGGCCGTCGGCGTGTCGTCGGACGACACGCCGGGACACGCTGGCTCGGACGGGATTTGTTCCTGGGAGCAGACCCGCGCTGACCTGCACAGACGCAGCATCTGCGCAGGTCACGGGCGGATTGACAGCGACCGCCCGTCACCGGAAGTCTGTGTCCAGTTCACCAGTGCAGCACGCGCGTAGCGGACCGACGTCCGAGTGGTCGTGTCGACGGGTCGGTCACCACTTCCCGGCCGACATGACGCACGGAGGTCGGTACCGCACCCGCGGTGGTGGACGCGGAGGGGATCCCGGGGTCCTTAGACAACTTCACCCACGTGGCAGCCGGCGACGTTGGTGTTGGTCCGAAGACCACGGGAGCCCCTCCGCCCTGCTGGGACCCCTGCCCGGAACCCGTCGGGCACCCCGACGTTCATCCCGGGGATGACTGGTCGATCCGCTCCGGATCCCACGAGGTCACCCGGTCTCGGATACCTTTCCCCGCATGTCCGCGTCGATCCGTGTCCGTGCGCTCGGAGCCGCCGTCGCCGGCCTCACGGGCTCGCTGGCGTTCGAGCCGGTGGGCCTGGTGCTCCTCGGGCCGGTCGCGGTCGCGGGCTTCTGCCTGAGCCTGTACGGCGCTCGCGTGCGCGCCGGCGTCGGCATCGGCCTGGTCTTCGGCGCGGCCTTCTCCTTCTCGATCCTGTGGTGGATGCGCGCGGTCGGCACCGACGCCTGGATCGCCCTCTCCCTGATCGAGACCGCCTATTTCCTGGCGCTCGGCCCCGTCGTCGTGCTCCTGCAGCGCCTGCGGCTGTGGCCGGTGTGGACCGCCGCTGCCTGGGTGGCGTACGAGGAGCTGCGCAGCGGCTGGCCCTTCGGCGGGTTCCCGTGGGGCCGCCTGTCGTTCGGCACGATCGACACGCCCTTCGCCGCCCTGCTGCCGTGGCTCGGCACGCCCGGGGTCGGGTTCGTCCTCGCCCTGCTCGGCACGCTGCTGGCCGCGGCCGTGCTGACGCTGACGGCGACGCGCCGTACCGACCGTGCCCTCGACGCCCGCGCGGCCGGCCGTCTCGCGCTGCCCTTCGTCGGCATCGCGGCGCTCGTCGGGCTGGCGGTCGTGCGCCCGTACGACGTGCCCACCGACGGGCGCACCGTGCAGGTCTCCGCGGTGCAGGGCGACGTGCCGGGGGCGGGCGACGACGTCGTCGCGGTCTTCCGCGACGTCACCCGCAACCACGTCGAGTCGACGATCCAGCTCGCCGACGACGTCGACGCCGGTGACGTGCCCCGGCCCGACTTCGTGCTGTGGCCGGAGAACTCCACGGCCGTCGACCCGTTCACCGACACCGAGACCTACGAGGGCATCACCGAGGCCGTGGACGCCGTCGGCGTGCCCGTCGTCGTCGGCGGCATGGTGGATGCGCCCGACGACGGTCAGGTGCTCAACCAGGGCATCGTCTGGGACCCGGAGTCCGGACCCGGCGACCGCTACAGCAAGCGCCACCCCGTGCCCTTCGGTGAGTTCATCCCCTTCCGCAACAGCACCCTCACGTCGGCCGTCAGCCAGTTCGACCTGATCCCGCGCGACATGCTGGCCGGCACGCGTGAGACCCCGCTCGCCATCGGCGACGTGCTCGTGGGCAACGCGATCTGCTTCGACGTCGCGTACGACGACGGCTTCCGCGCGCAGGTCGGCGCGGGCGCGCAGATGCTCACCGTCCAGACCAGCAACGCGATGTTCATCCGCACCCACCAGATCGACCAGCAGCTCGAGATCACCCGGCTGCGAGCGGTCGAGACCGGCAAGTACCTCGTGGTCGCGGCCATCAACGGACGGACGGCGATCGTGGCGCCCGACGGCTCCGTCGTGGCCGACATCGACCCGCAGACGCAGGGCGTCGTGTCGGGGGAGGTCGTGCTCAACGACGTCGTCACCCCCGCGATGTGGCTGGGACCCTGGCTGGCGCGGGCAGCGACCGCCGCCACGCTCGTGGGGCTCGTGCTCGTCCTCCTGCTGCGCCGCCGTGAGCGCCCGGGAGCCGCCGCCGCCCCGTCCGCCCCCACCACGCCGACCGAGAGGGAGACCGTGGGATGACCCACCCCGAGCTGGGCCGCGTGATCGTCGTGGTCCCGACCTACAACGAGGCCCTGAACGTCCGCGACATCGTCGGCCGGGTACGGCGGGCTCAGCCCGGCGTCGACGTGCTCGTCGTGGACGACGGCTCGCCCGACGGCACGGGGGCGATCGCGGACGAGCTCGCCGCCGCCGACCCGAGCGTCACCGTGCTCCACCGCACGGCCAAGGCGGGCCTCGGCGCGGCATACCTGCACGGCTTCGCCGTGGCCCTCGACCGCGGCTACGACGTGGTCGGCGAGATGGACGCCGACGGATCCCACCAGCCCGAGCAGCTCGGCCGCCTGCTCGACGGCCTGCTGACCGCCGACCTCGTCATCGGCTCCCGGTGGGTGCCGGGCGGCTCGGTCGTGAACTGGCCCTGGTCGCGGATGACGCTCTCGCGCGGGGGCAACCTGTACGTCCGCCTCCTCCTCGGCATGCGGGTCAAGGACGCGACCGCCGGCTTCCGGCTGTTCCGCCGCACGACGCTCGAGAAGATCGACCTGTCGTCGGTCCAGTCGACGGGCTACGTGTTCCAGACCGACCTGACGTGGCGCACGGTGCAGGCCGGCCTCCACGTCAGCGAGGTGCCGATCGAGTTCGTCGAGCGCGTGCGCGGCGACTCGAAGATGACCGGCTCGGTGGCCACCGAGTCGTTGAGGCGCATCACCCGCTGGGGCCTGCGCGAGCGCCGGCGCCAGTTCCGCCGGTGGCGCGAGGAGCGCGGGGCCTGAGCGACGGCTCCCGAGGCCGTCGAGCGCCCTGGGATCGCTCCCGACCACGCGGTAGGTTCGAAGCATGTCTGGTTCCGCGGCGACCCCCACCCAGCCCGGCCGACCCGGCCCGTCCGGACCCACCGGCCCGCCGCCGGGAGCCGTCCGCTCCGCCCGGCTCCGCGCGCTGAGGTTCACGCTCCCGCTCGTGCTCGGCGTGGCGATCGAGGTGGTGGCCGTCGTGGCCGTCGCGGGGTGGATCGGGCTCGGGTGGACGCTGCTCCTGCTGCTCGCCTCGACCGTCGCCGGCTTCTTCTTCCTCGGACGCGAGGGCCGCAAGGCCTGGAGCGCGTCGGTGGAGGCGGCCCGCGCCGGCCGCCCGCCCGGCGACGAGGTCGTGGGCGGCGTGCTCGTCTTCGTCGGCGCGGTGCTGATGATCCTGCCGGGCCTCGTCAACGGCGTCGTGGGCCTCGCGGTCATCCTCGGCCGGCCCCTGCTGCGCCGACCGATCTCTGCGCTGCTGACACGCCGCGCACGCCGGTACGGCGTCACCGCCGACGCGTTCGCACCCGGAGCTTTCACGGGCGCCGGGTTCCCGGGCGGTGCGTTCCCCGGCGGCGGCTTCCCTGGGGGCGGCGCCCGCCGTACGACGCAGTCCGGCGACGTGGTCGAGGGCGAGGTCGTCGACCCGCCCCGCGACGTCTGAGCGGGCTGTCCCGACACACGACGAGGCCCGGCTCCCCTCAGGGGAGCCGGGCCTCGGTACGTCGTACGGGTGCGGTCAGCGCTTGCTGGCGCGGTGCAGGTGCGCCGGGCCGATCTCGCCGCCGCGGAGGAGCTCGAGACGCTCCGTGAGGATCTCCTCGAGCTCGGTCTCCGACCGGCGCTCCAGCAGCATGTCCCAGTGCGTGCGAGCCGGCTTCTCGACCTTCTCCTCGCGCTGGATGCCGGCGATGCTCAGAGCCTCGGACCCGCAGCGCGGGCACTCCCACACAGCGGGGATGTCGGCCTCGACCGACATGGTGATCTCGAACTCGTGGTTCTGCTGGCATCGGTAGCCGACCTGCTGACGAGCAGCGAACTCGATGCCACGCTCATCTTCGAAGCTCTGGCCACCCAGCCGTGCTCCTCGTAGTGTGCGCTCTGCCATCGCGGCACCTCCACCTACTCGTCGTTGCGATTGCGCTAAGTACTCAACGGTACTGGCACGGCTGCAATTCCCGAAACGAGCGGTTCAGGCCGGGGGCGCGTTCGTCAGCGCGGTGTCGCGCCGCAGGCCGACCTTGACCGGCAGGAGCAGCAGCAGCCCGACGAGCAGGACCAGGATGATGCCGAGGATGCCGAAGTACTGCGAGTCGTCGCCGCTGCTGCCGGTCACGCTCGCACCGATGGTGAGGGCGAGGGCCCACCCGAGCGGGGCGAGGAAGCTGGCGGCCCTGCCCGTGGTCGCGTAGAGCCCGAACACCTGCCCCTCCTGGCCCTCCGGGATGAGCCGGGCGAGGAGCGACCGCGAGGCCGACTGTGCCGGGCCGACGAAGATGCAGAGCACGAGGCCGAAGATCCAGAAGATCGTGCTGCCGCCGTCGTGGAGGAAGAACAGCGCCGTGCCTGCGATGCACATGCTGGTCAGCGAGACCACGATGACGCGCTTGGGTCCGAACACGTCGTCGATGCGGCCGGCCGCGATGGTGGCGATGCCGGCCACGACGTTCGCGGCGACGCCGAAGATGATCACCCCGCCGCTGCTGAAGCCGAACGTGCCGGCCGCGAGCACGGCGCCGAAGGTGAACACGCCGGCCAGGCCGTCGCGGAAGACGGCCGAGGCCCCGAGGAAGTAGACGGTGTTGCGGTCGGTGCGCCAGAGACCGGCGACGGTCGCGAACAGCTGCTTGTAGGAGCCGACGATCCCGAGGCGCGCTGCCTTCGTCGCGTCGGTCGCCCGCGGGGCGTCGCGGATCGTGAGGATCACGGGGATCGAGAAGACGAGCGTCCAGATCGCGCAGACCAGCATCGTCACGCGCACGTCGAGCCCGTTGTCGCCGGTGACCCCGAAGAGGCCGACGTCGGGGTTGATGAAGCCGAAGTAGACGAACAGCAGGAGCACGATGCCGCCGAGGTAGCCGAGGCCCCAGCCGAGACCGGAGATCCGACCGACGGTGGCCGGCGTGGCGATCTCGTTGAGCATCGCGTTGTAGTTGACCGACGCCAGCTCGAAGAAGATGTTGCCGGCGGCGAGCAGCAGCAGGCCCAGCCAGAGCAGCGAGGCGTCGGGCGTCACGAAGAACATCAGCGCCGACATCACGACGACGGCGCCGGTGTTGGCGGCCAGCCAGAACGTACGTCGCCCCGAGCGGTCGGCCCGCTGGCCGATGAGGGGCGCCAGGAGGGCGATCAGCACGCCCGCGGCCGCCAGCGCCCACCCGAGCTTGGCGTCGACGCCCTCGCCGAAGAGCGGCTCGCCCGCGTCGTTCTCCGCCGTGAGGTAGACGGTGAAGACGAAGGTGGTGATGACCGCGTTGAAGGCGGCCGACCCCCAGTCCCACAGCCCCCATGCCCACACGGGCCACCCGACGGCCCGTCCGGGCGCACCGTCCCCGGTGCGGTCGACCACGGACTCGCTCATGCTGCTCCCCCTCGGGCTCGCCACACGCCGCGCTCCTCCAGGACGGAGCGGAGCACGTCGGTGCGGTCGGTCATCAGGCCGTCGACCCCGAGATCGAGCAGGCGGTGCATCTCGTCGGCGGCGTCGATCGTCCACACGTGGACGTGCTTGCCGGCCCGGTGGGCGCGGCGCACGAAGCGCTCCGTGGTGACGGTGACGCCGGCGCGACGCACGGGCACCTGCAGGGCGGCCACGCGCCCGCGGGTGACGCGGTCGGCCCAGCGCGCGGGCAGCAGGAGGAACGCCACGATCTCGCCCCGGTGCGCGGCCGTGGGCACGCGCCCGCCGGTGAGCCGGCGGAAGTGCTGCAGCCGGCGCGAGGAGAAGGAGCCGACGAGCACGCGGTCCCACAGGTCGCGCTCCGCGATGAAGGCGGCGAGGGCCTCGCCGGCGCCGTCGGACTTGATGTCGATGTTGAACCGGGCCCCGGGCAGGGCGTCGACCAGCTCGGCGAGCGTCGGGACCGCCGAGGTGCCGCCCACCTTGAGCGCGCGCACCTCGGCCAGCGTCAGGTCGCGGACGGAGCCGCTGGTGCCCGTCATGCGGTCGAGCACCGCGTCGTGGAACGCCACGAGGACCCCGTCGGAGGTCAGCTGCACGTCGGTCTCGAGGTGCACGAAGCCGGCGGCGGCCGCGTGCCGGAAGGCCACGAGCGTGTTCTCCAGGCCGAGGATCTCGGGGTGGTTGCCACCGCCGCGGTGCGCGAACGGGATCGGTGCACCGCCGTGGGCGTCGTCGCCGTCGAGGTAGGCGAACCCCGTCCTCGGGGTGCTGGTGGCGCGAGTCACGCGGGTCACCCTAGACGTCGCCGACGTCCACCGGGTGACCTCCGAGGGACCGCGCGTCGACTCCGGCGTCGACCGCGGCGCCGTGCTAGACCGGGGGAGTGACCAGGGAGCAGCAGGACGCCGTGCGCACGACCCGCCTCGCGCTCGCCTCGACCCTCGTCGTGATGGTCGTCGTGGCGCTCGGTGCGAGCATCGGCGCGGCCGTCGTGGGCGGGTTCACGGGTCTCTACGCCCTGGCCCTGCTGCCGCTGGGCGGGGTGGCGCTGGTGGCCCTCGCGCTGTGGCTGGTCGCCCGGAGGTCGGCGCGCCTCGCCGGCCCGGCCGGGTGGGTCGCGGGCCTGGGGTGCGGCGCGCTCGCGGTCGGCGCGCTGCTGGCCCTGGTGCCGCACCTGACCCGCTCCGGCGGGCTCACCGACGACGAGCTGGTGGCGGCCGTGGGGTTCGCGGTGACGGCGGTGCTGTACGCCGTACCGGCCGGGCTGCACCTGCGCGACGTGGTGGCGCGCCGGTCCTGAACGCGCCACCGCCGCACGACCTCCCAGGAAGGCCTACGGCGGTGGCGGGTGGAGCAGGTGCTCAGATGTCGCGGAACGGCTCGATGTTCGCGCCCAGCAGGTTGAGGCGCTCGGCGAGGTCCTCGTAGCCGCGGTGGATCACGTAGGTCGAGCGCAGCACCGAGGTGCCCTTGGAGGCCAGCATGGCCAGCAGGATCACGACGGCGGGCCGCAGCGCGGGCGGGCAGACGATCTCGGTGCCGGAGAAGTGCGTCGGCCCCTCGATCATCACGCGGTGCGGGTCGAGCAGCTTCACGTTGCCGCCCAGCTTGTTGAGCTCGACGAGGTAGATCGCCCGGTTCTCGTAGACCCAGTCGTGCAGGAGGGTCTGGCCGTTGGCCACCGCGGCGATGACGGCGAAGAACGGCAGGTTGTCGATGTTGAGGCCGGGGAACGGCATCGGGTGGATCTTGTCGAGCGGCGCCTTCAGCTCCGAGGGGTACGTCGTGAGGTCGACGAGGCGCGTGCGGCCGTTGAGCGCGACGTACTCGCTCGTGCGCTCGTAGCGCAGACCCATCTCCTCCAGCGTCGCGAGCTCGACCTCGAGGAACTCGATCGGCACGCGGCGGATGGTGATCTCGGAGCCGGTGACGATCGCGGCCGAGAGCAGCGACATGGCCTCGATCGGGTCCTCGCTCGGCGCGTAGTCGACGTCGACGTCGATCTCCGCCTTGCCGGTGACCGAGAGCGTGGTCGTGCCGACGCCCTCGATGACAACGCCGAGCTTCTGCAGGTAGAAGCAGAGGTCCTGGACCATGTAGTTCGACGACGCGTTGCGGATGACGGTCGTGCCGGGGTGCAGCGCCGCCGCCATGAGGGCGTTCTCGGTGACGGTGTCGCCGCGCTCGGTGAGCACGATCGGGCGCCGCGGCTCGACGCCGCGGTCGACCTGCGCGTGGTAGAGACCGTCGGTGGCCTTGACCTCGAGCCCGAAGTGGCGCAGCGCCGACATGTGCGGCTCGACCGTGCGGGTGCCGAGGTTGCAGCCGCCGGCGTAGGGCAGGTTGAAGGCGTCGACCCGGTGCAGCAGCGGGCCGAGGAACATGATGATCGAGCGCGTACGGCGCGCTGCCGCGGCGTCGATGTCGGAGAGGTCGAACTGGGCCGGCGGCACGATCTCGAGGTCGTTGTCGTCGTTGAGCCACCGGGTGCGGACCCCCAGGCTCTCCAGCACCTCGAGGAGGCGGTTGACCTCCTCGATGCGGGCGACCTTGCGGAGCGTCGTGCGCCCGCGGTTGAGCAGCGAGGCGCAGAGCAGCGCCACGCCGGCGTTCTTGGAGGTCTTCACGTCGATGCTGCCCGACAGCGTGGTCGGGCCGGTGACGCGGAGGTGGGTGGGTCCGGCGCCGAGCGCCACGATCTCGGAGTCGAGGGCGGCGCCGATGCGCGCCACCATCTCCAGCGAGAGGTTCTGGTGGCCACGCTCGATGCGGTTGATCGCACTCTGCGACGTCGAGAGGAGCTCGGCGAGCTGCGCCTGGGTGAGGCCCCGGTGGATGCGGGCGTCACGGATCAGCTTGCCGATGCGGCCCTTGTAGTCAGCCTGGTTGTCGACAGTCATGCCGACCAAGGTATCTCAGATATGAGATAAGGCAACGCAGGTCCGACGACGGTGCGTCGCGCCCGGGCTGGGCACCCGGTGGCAGGATGCGAGACATGCGAGCCACCACCATCCACGGTCCCCGCGACATCCGCGTGGAGGACGTCCCGGACCCCCGGATCAAGCGCCCCACCGACGCCATCGTCAAGGTCAAGGCGGGCTGCGTCTGCGGCTCCGACCTCTGGCCCTACCGC
Source organism: Nocardioides alkalitolerans DSM 16699 (assembly GCF_000426525.1). Lineage (GTDB taxonomy): Bacteria > Actinomycetota > Actinomycetes > Propionibacteriales > Nocardioidaceae > Nocardioides > Nocardioides alkalitolerans. The sequence goes on along the minus strand of NZ_AUFN01000012.1, from coordinate 254,734 downwards.
GACGAGAGCACCTCGGGCGGCCACACCATCGGCCACGAGGCGATCGGCGAGATCGTCGAGGTCGGCGGCGAGGTCCGCGACTTCCGGGTCGGCGACTTCGTCGTCGTGCCGTTCTGCCAGAGCGACAACACCTGCGCCGCGTGCGCGACCGGCGGCTACGGCGGCTGCGAGAACCTCGGCATGACCCAGTCGGGCCAGGCGGAGTACACCCGGGTGCACCAGGCCGACGGCTCGTTGGTCGCCGTCCCCGACGGCGAGCCCGACGCCGCCCTGCTGCCGTCGTTGCTCACGCTCAGCGACGTGATGGCCACCGGCTGGCACGCCGCCGTCAGCGCGGGCGTCACCCCCGGCTCCACGGCGGTCGTCGTCGGCGACGGGGCGGTCGGCCTCTGCGGGGTGCTGGCCGCGCGCGAGCTCGGGGCCGAGCGCATCATCGCGCTGTCGCGCCACGAGCCCCGGCAGGAGCTGGCGAAGAAGTTCGGCGCCACCCACATCGTCCCGCAGCGCGGCAAGGAGGCGACGGCGGCGGTCATGGAGATCACCGGCGGCGTCGGCTCCGACGCCACCCTCGAGTGCGTGGGCATGGACGACGCGATGCGCACCGCCTTCGCGGTGGCCCGTCCGGGCACCACGGTCGGCTTCGTCGGCGTGCCCCAGGACGTGCAGCTGCCGATCGGCAAGATGTTCTCGAAGAACATCGGCCTCGCCGGGGGCATGGCGCCGGTGCGCAAGTACCTGCCCGACCTGCTCGACCGCGTGCTCACCGGCGCGATCGACCCGGGCCAGGTCTTCGACCTGACGCTGCCGCTCGAGCAGGCCCCCGAGGCCTACCGGGCGATGGACGAGCGCCGCGCGATCAAGGTCCTGCTCCAGCCGTGAGCGACCCCGTCGGCGACACCACGGGCGAGGGCACCGGCCAGGTGCTCGAGGGCAACGAGCAGCTCGGCGGCCCCATCCGTCTCGGCCCCCTCATGCGGTACGTCGACACCGACGTCGCCACCGTCTGGGTCGAGACCGAGGAGCCGGGCCTCGTCGAGGTCGTCACCGAGCACGGCCGCTGGGGCGCCCGCACGTTCGGGGTCCGCGGCCACCACTACGCCCTCGTCGACGTCACCGGGCTCGCGCCCGGGGACCACACGCCGTACCGCGTGGAGGTGGACGGCGAGGAGGCCTGGCCGCCGCCCGGCGGCAGCCTCGACGGCGACGACCGGCTGCCCCCGCCGATGATCGTCACGCTCGACCAGGACAAGCCGCTCCGGATGCTGTTCGGCTCCTGCCGCACCAGCGTGACGCACGACGAGGTCGGCAACCGCACCCACGGCGTGGACGCCCTGCGGGCCTACGCCCTGCGCATGTCGGGCCTCACCGCGGCCGGACCGGACGACCCGGACGGCGAGGCCAGCCCGCCGTGGCCCGACCTCATGGTGTTCCTGGGCGACCAGGTCTACGCCGACGAGACCACGGCCGAGATGCAGGAGTTCATCGAGTCGCGCCGCGACATCGAGCAGGCGCCGTGGAAGGAGCTGGCCGACTTCGAGGAGTACGCGCACCTCTACCGGCTGGCCTGGTCGGACCCGGTCAACCGCTGGCTGCTCTCCACCGTGCCGAGCGCGATGATCTTCGACGACCACGACATCCGCGACGACTGGAACACGTCGCAGGCGTGGAAGGAGCAGATGGAGACCACGGACTGGTGGCACGGGCGCGTGGTGGCCGGGCTCGCGTCGTACTGGGTCTACCAGCACCTCGGCAACCTCAGCCCCGACGAGCGGTCGCAGGACCCGGTCTGGGCGCGGGTGCTGCAGCACCAGGTGGCCGGCCACGAGCACGAGATCGACGTCAGCGAGCCGCTCGAGGAGCTGGCCGACCTCGCCGACCAGCAGCCCGAGAGCTACCGCTGGAGCTACTCCCGGCAGTTCGGCACGCAGGCGCGGCTCGTGGTCGTCGACTCCCGGGCGGCCCGCGTGCTCGACCCCGAGGCCCGCTCGATCCTCGACCAGCGCGAGCTGGCGTGGCTCGACGAGCAGATGCGCGGGGACGTCGACCACCTGCTGGTCGGGACGTCGCTGCCCTTCCTGCTCGGCACGGGCCTGCACTACGTGGAGGCGTTCAGCGAGGCCCTCGCCGGCGGGGCGTGGGGCCGGCAGCCGGCGCGCCTGGGGGAGTGGCTGCGCCAGACCGTGGACCTCGAGCACTGGGCGGCGTTCCAGAACGGGTTCCGCGACGTCGCCGCGATGGCCCTCGAGGTGGCGGCCGGGCGCCGGGGCGAGGCGCCGCGCACCGTCACCTTCCTCTCCGGGGACGTCCACCACAGCTACGTCGCCGAGGCGTGGCCGCGCGAGCCCACGCCGGCCGGGCCCCGGCCGAGCCGGATCATCCAGGCGGTGTGCTCGCCGATCCGCAACCCGCTGCCGCGGCGCATGCGCTTCGCCACGGCCGCGCTCTCGTACGGCGTGGCCGGCCCCATCGGGCACGTCGTCGCGCGCTCCGCCAAGGTCGCCGAGGCGCCGCTGACCTGGAAGAACCTGCGGGGCCCGTGGTTCGACAACAACATCGCGTCGCTCGAGGTCACCGACGACGGGCTGCGGATGTGGTGGGCGCGGGGCAAGGTCGACGGTAGCGACCACGCGCGGCCGGTGCTGACCGCGGTGGCCGACGTCGACCTGCGCACCCGCGCCTGAGACGCGCCCGACGCCGGCGCGGCGCACCTGAGGGGCCGACCCTCAGGTGCGCAGCACCTTGCGGGCCAGCAGGTTGCCGGCCAGCTGGGCGAGCTGCACGATCGCGACGAGCAGGAGCACCGCGGTCCAGGTGACGACCCAGTCGAACTGGCGGTAGCCGTACTGCTGGGCGAACGTGCCGAGGCCGCCGCCGGCGATCACGCCGGCGATGGCCGACGCGTCGACGATGGCCACGAACGCGAACGTGAAGCCGAGCACCAGGGGGCCGAGGGCCTCCGGCACCAGCACCGTGCAGGTGACCCGCAGCCGGCTCGCCCCCATCGCGCGCGCCGCCTCGATGACGCCGGGGCTGACGCTCACGAGGTTCTGCTCCACGATGCGCGCGATCATGAACATCGCCGCCAGCGTGAGGGCGAAGACGACCGCCTTGGTGCCGATCCCGATGCCGACGACCAGCCGGGCGGCCGGCTGCACCGCCGCGATGAAGATGACGAACGGGATGGGCCGGAAGAAGTTCACCAGCGTGTTGAGCAGGACGTAGGCCGGCGTGTTCGCGTAGAGGCCGCCGCGCTTCGTCAGGTGCAGGGCGAGCCCGAGCAGGAGTCCGAGCGCGCCGCCCAGCACGAGCGTGATCGAGACCATGGTGAGGGTCTGCCCGAGGGCCTCCCACACCTGCGGCCAGAGCTCCGGCAGCCGGGTGTCGACGGCCAGCGTGGTGACGGCGTCCATCACTCGACCTCCTCGAGGCGCACGAGGCCGGCGACCTCGTCGATCGCCGCCTGGACGGCGTCGGGCTCGCCGTCGAGGGCGAGCGTCAGGTTGGCGAACGTGCGCTCGCCGACGGCCTCGATCCCGCCGTACACGAGCTCGAAGCCGACGCCGTGGCGGCCCAGCGCGTCGTACACCTGGGACTGGCGCACGTCGGCGTCGCGGAAGGCGAGGCGGACGAACCGCCCGGAGTGGCGCCCGCGCAGGACGGCGAGGAGCTCGTCGTCGGGCCGGTCGTCGACGACCGTGCCGACGAACCGCCGGGTGACGGCGTGGGCCGGGTCGGCGAAGACGTCGGCGACGACGCCGCGCTCGACCACCTTGCCGTGCTCCATCACCGAGACGGTGTGGGCGAGCTGGCGCACGACCTCCATCTCGTGGGTGATGAGCACGATGGTGACGCCGAGGTCGCGGTTGACCCGGCGGAGCAGGTCGAGCACGTCCCGCGTCGTCTCCGGGTCGAGGGCGCTGGTGGCCTCGTCGGCCAGCAGCACCTTCGGGTCGGTCGCGAGGGCGCGGGCGATGCCCACGCGCTGCTTCTGCCCGCCCGAGAGCTGGTCCGGGTAGGCGTGCGCCTTGTCGGCGAGACCGACGAAGTGCAGCAGCTGCGAGATCCGCTTCTGGTGCTGGTCCTTCGGCACCCCCGCCACCGTGAGCGGGTAGGCGAGGTTGCCGTAGACCGTGCGCGAGCCGAACAGGTTGAACTGCTGGAAGATCATGCCGATGTCCCGGCGGACCTGCCGCAGCTGCTTCTCGGGGAGCCCGACGAGCTCGGTCCCGTTCACGACGACGCTGCCGGAGGTCGCCTCCTCGAGCGCGTTGACGAGCCGCACGAGGGTCGACTTCCCGGCCCCGGAGTAGCCGACGATGGCGTGGATCTCGCCACGCTCGACGGTCAGGGAGACCCCGTCCACGGCACGCACCGCGCTGGCGCGGCGGCCGCGGCCGGGGAACTCCTTGACGACGTCGGTGAGCTGGACGACGGACATCAGCCCTCGTTCGCCTCGACCGTCTGCTCCTCGAGGTCGGCGAGGATGGCCTGCAGCTCCTCGGCGGGGATCTTCACGAGCTCCGCGGTGCCGCCCGAGGCGTCGAGCACGCCCTCCTGGACCTCCTCGTTGTTCTGGTAGACGTCGACGAGGGTCGCGTAGGTGTCGTCGTCGGCGTCCTCGGACCGCACGACGAAGACGTTCACGTACGGCTGGGCGGACGCGTCGGCCGGGTCGTCCTTCGCGATGGCGTCGTCGAACGTGAGGCCGGTGTTCTCGACGAAGTCGTTGTTGATGACGGCCGCGGCCACGTCGGGCAGCGAGGCACCGGTCAGGTCGGCCTGGACGGCCCGGACCTCGACGCGCGAGGAGTCCTCGACGTCGGCGACGGTCGAGTAGGCGGAGCCGCCGTCCGCCAGCTCGATGAGGCCGGCCTCCTGCAGGATCAGCAGCGCGCGCGCCTGGTTGGTGTCGTCGTCCGGGACCACGACGGTCTCGCCGTCCGGGATGTCCTCGGGCGAGTCGTAGTCGTTCGAGTAGAGGCCGAGCGGGTAGATCGCGGTCGAGCCGACCGGGGTCAGGTCGTCGTCGTTGGCGACGTTGTAGCTCGCCAGGTAGAGCAGGTGCTGGAACTGGTTGACGGCGATCGCGCCCTCGGAGAGCGACGGGTTCGGCTGCAGGTAGTCCGTGAAGTTCTGGATGTCGAGCTTGATGCCCTCGTCCTCCAGCGCGTCGGCGTAGGTGTCCCAGTAGGCCTCGCTGGCGTCGGCGACGCCGATCCTGACCTCGGTGAGGGGCTGGCCGTCGGCGCCGACCTCGTCGTCGCCGCGGTTGAGGGCGAAGACGACGACGGCGGCCACGATCAGCAGCACGACCACGACGGCGGCGATGATCGGGAGCCGTGACTTCGGCTTCTCGACGAGGGGAATGTTCTCGGACATCGGGTGTTCCTGTTCTGCGGCTCGTGACCGCCTCGACCTGGTGCGGCGGGTAGCCGCGACCAGGAGACGGTAGAGCGTCGTAACCCCAGTGACATACGGGTCTTACATGGTGGTGACGTGACGATCGTCTCGTGACGGCGCCGGTGGCGGCGGTCCCCGAGCCGCTCCGCGCCGTACGATCGGCGGGTGAGCGAGCGCGAGACCCTGACCTGGGAGACGTACGGTGTGGCGGCGAGGCAGCTGGCGCAGCAGGTGGCCGACTCGGGCTTCGTGCCCGACGTGGTGCTCGGCATCGCGCGGGGCGGCCTGATCCCCGCCGGCTCCATCGCCTACGCGCTCGACTGCAAGAACCTCTTCACGATGAACGTGGAGTTCTACACGGGCGTGGGCACCACGCTGGACGTGCCGACGATGCTCCCGCCGTACCTCGACGCCGGCGAGCTCGACGACCTGCGCGTGCTGATCGTCGACGACGTCGCCGACTCCGGCAAGACGCTCGAGATGGTCTTCGACTTCTGCCGCGACCACGTGGCCGAGGCGCGCACGGCGGTCATCTACGAGAAGCCGCGCTCCTCGATCAAGGGCGACTACGTGTGGAAGCACACGGACCTCTGGATCAACTTCCCGTGGTCGTCGGAACCGGCGATCACCGACCGCTCCGGGGTCAGGGACGCATGAGTCCGGTCCACCCCCTCAACCCCGTCGGGCAGCCCGCCGTGCTGCAGCGCTACCTGCAGCGCTCGCGCGACGCGGTCGTCGCGGCGGTCGAGGGCGTGGGGGAGCACGACGCCCGGCGGTCGCTGACCCCGACGGGCACGAACCTGCTCGGCCTGGTCAAGCACCTCGCCGGCGTCGAGCTGGGCTACCTCGGCGACTGCGTCGGTCGGCCGTCCGGGATCGTCCTGCCCTTCGAGGAGGACGGGTCGATCGACGAGAACGGCGACCTGTGGATGCGCCCCGACGAGACCCGGGAGTGGGTGCTCGACCTCTACCGGGCCGCGTGGGCCCACTCCGACGCGACCTTGCGCGAGCTGCCGCTCGACGCGCCGGCCACCGTGCCGTGGTGGGGCGAGCGGGGCGCCACCACGCTGGGGCACCTCGCGGTGCACGTGCTGCTCGACAGCGCCCAGCACGCGGGGCACGCGGAGGTCCTGCGGGAGGGTCTCGACGGGTCGACGGGCACGCCCCGCGACGCGATGGGTGACGACGACTGGTGGACGGCGTACGTCGCCCGCGTCGACGACGCTGCCGCGCCGTACCGCGGTCGCTGACCCGCGTCAGCCGCGCCGGTCGGCCCGGTCGTGCCGGTCCCTCCGGCGGAACGGGAGGGCGTCGCAGGCGGCCAGCGCCCAGAGCACGAGGAGCGGCTGGAAGAAGAGCCGCGTGAGCCGGGCGCCGTCGGTGTCGAGCCCGAAGGCGGAGGTGCCCTCGACGTACTGCGCGACGTTGCCCGGGAAGACGGCCACGAAGAACGCGGCGACGACCCAGCCGAGGCGCCGTACGGTCGCGACGTGACGCCCCGGTACGGCGACCAGGGCCACCCCCAACACGATCTCGACGACGCCGGAGAGGGCCACGACCAGGCCGGTGTCGACCGGGAACCAGTCGGGCACCTGGGCCGCGAAGGTGTCGGCGGCCGCGAAGTGCAGCATGCCGGCTGCCGAGAGGAAGACTCCCAGCAGCCGGCGCGCGATGCCGCGGACGACGCTCATGCTCCTAGCTCCGTGCCGCGTGGTCCCACGTCGTGCCGACTCAGGCCGCGGTCTGCTCGGGGAACAGGCCCCGCAGCATGTCGGCGAAGGACACGACGCCCATGAACCCGTCGCGGCCGCGGACGACGGCGAGCTGGGCCCGCGCCTCCCGCATGTCGGCCATCGCGGAGAGCACGGTGGCGTCCGGCTCGAGCTCGTGGCACGGGCGCACCAGCGCGGTGACCGGGTCGCCCGGCGCCTCGCTCAGCGTGTCGCGCACGTGCACGAGGCCGACGGGGGAGCCGGGCTCGCCCACGAGGATCCGCAGGTGGCCCGAGGCGCGGCTCGCGCCCTGGACGTCGGCGATCGTGGCGTCCGCCGGCACCGCCGTGGGCGGGCTCGGCTTCACCAGGTCGCGGACCTGGAGACGACCGAGGTCCAGCGCCCCCGACAGCTGCGCCGAGTAGCTGGCGTCGAGCGCCCCGACCGCCACCGAGTGCTGTACGAGCTGGCGCAGCGACTCGGGGTTCTGAGCGGCGGTGAGCTCGTCCACGGCCTCGACACCGACCCGGTGCAGGCACCAGTTGGCGGCGTTGTTGAGCACGTGGAGCAGCGGGCGGGTGACGAACATGAACCCGCGCATCGGGATCGCCAGCATGGTCGCCGACTTCTCCGGGTGGGCGATCGCCCACGACTTCGGCGCCATCTCGCCCACCACGAGGTGGAGGAACGTGACGATGAGCAGCGCCAGCACGAAGCCGGCCACGTCCGCGAGCCACAGGGCGATGCCCCACGTCTCGAAGAGCGGGGTCAGCCAGTGGTGCACGGCCGGCTTGGTGATGGCGCCGAGCGCGAGCGTGCAGACCGTGATGCCGAGCTGCGAGCCGGCGAGCAGCACCGACAGCTCGGAGGCGCTCCGCAGGGCGGCGCGGCCCGAACGGCTCTTGGTCGCGGCGTCCTCGAGGCGGTGCTTCTTCGCCGCGATCAGGGCGAACTCGACCGCGACGAAGAACGCGCTGAGCCCGATGATCAGGACGGTGGCGGTCAGTACGACCCAGGGGTTCTCCATCACGCCTTCACCTCCTCGTCCGGCGTCGCCGGGTGGTCGTCGGGCTCACCGGTGTCCTTGTCGGCGGTCTGGTCGCCGGTCTCGTCGGCGGGATCCACCAGGCGCAGGTGCAGGAGGCTGGGCACGTACTGCTCCACCTCGAGCACCTCCACGTCGAGGAACCACACGGCGGGCTCGTCGGCCACGGCCAGGTCGGCGAGGTCGTCGGGCAGGCGCACCCGCAGGTGGGTGCCCGGGTCGGGCAGCGCGCCGTGCTCGGCGATGACGAGACCGGCGACGGTCTCGAAGTCGCCCTCGGGCAGGTCGCGCTCGATGATCCGCTCGACCTCGTCGATCGGGATGTCGCCGCGCATCTCCCAGCCGCCGCGCACGGCGTCGACCCGGAAGACCGGCTCCTCGGGCTCGTCGTGCTCGTCGCGGATCTCGCCGACGATCTCCTCGACGAGGTCCTCGAGCGTCACGATGCCCGACAGGCCGCCGTACTCGTCGACGACGCAGGCCATCTGCTCCTTCGCCTCCCCGATGGTGCGCAGGGCGTCGGGCATCGGCATGAGCTCGGGCACGACCACCGGCGGACGCACGACGCTCGCGACCGGGCGGGTCCACGGGTCGTCGCCCTCGGCCAGCGGCAGGGCGCCGAGGTCGAGGAGGTCGACCATGTGGACAATGCCGACGATCGCGTCGTCGTCGTCCAGCACGGGGTAGCGGGAGTGACCGGTGCGCATCAGCTCGCGCACCTCCGCCAGCGTCGTGTCGGAGTCGACGGTGTCGACGCGGCTGCGCGGCACCATGGCGTGCTCCACGTCCTGCTTCGGGAAGTCCAGCACCCGGTCGAGCAGCACAGACATCTCGTCGGTCAGCTCGCCCGAGGCGCGCGACTCGGCCACGATGTGCTCGAGGTCGCGCGGCGTGGCCGAGCTCTCGACGTCGTGGACGGGCTCGATCTTGAGCGCCCTCAGCAGGAGGTTCGACGACTGGTCGAAGACCCAGATCAGCCAGCCCGTCACGGCGAGGTAGCCGAGCGTCGAGCGGGCCAGCCACCGGGCGACCGGCTCGGGCCGGGCGATCGCTAGGTTCTTCGGGAACAGCTCGCCGAAGAGCATCTGGATGATCGTGGAGAAGCCGAGCGCCAGCACGGTGCCGATCGCCACGCCCGTGGCGGTGGGCACGCCGGCACCCCCGAGCAGGTCGCCGAAGGCGGACCCGATGAGGGGCTCCGCGACGTACCCCACGAGGAGGCCGGTCACGGTGATGCCGAGCTGGGCGCCGGACAGCATGAAGGAGGTGCGGCTGGTGACGGAGAGTGCGCGCTTGGCGCTCGCGTCGCCGGCTTCGGCCTGCGCTCGCAGGCTCGACCGGTCGACCGCCATGTAGGCGAACTCCTGGGCGACGAAGTAGCCGGTGGCGACGGTGATCAGGAAGACCACGACGACGCCGAGCAGGAGCGAGAGGATGATGCTCACCGGGCGACCGCCTGGAGGGTCGCGCTCGCGGGAGCGGGTGGTGCGTGGGGATCGGGAGCGGTGCTCGATCGCGGAGCGGTGCTCGGTCTAGGTGGGTCGGACGACGGCCCGTTCAATTCCATTCCTCGGATCGGTGGCCCACGCCGGGAGCGGCGCAGGTCTCGGAGAGGTCAACGTACGAGGTCGGGCCGTCGTTCCCCGCATCCGGCACGATTCCGATCGGGTCGCACGCCCTCAGGCGGCGTGGCCGGCCTCGAGCAGCCGCACCTGGGCCCGGGCCACCTCGAGCAGGCGCTGCGAGAGCGCCGGGTCCTCCTGGGCGACGTCGCGGGCCAGGGTGAGGGCGCCGACGAGGCTCGCCAGGGCGGCGAGGGAGTGGTCGCCGAGCGACTCCGCCGACGAGGCCCGCACCGCGTCCGGGCAGGGCACCGCCTCGGGCACCTCGTCGGACGCCTCCTTCACGAAGGTGTCGAGCAGGGTGGCGAGCTTGAGCAGGCCCTGCGCGTACGACGCCCGCGGCGCCTCCGACTGGCGTGCGGTGTCGGAGGCGAACGCCGCGGCGGGGCACCCCGTCCCACGGGAGTCGCGGTGGCCGACGCTGAGGTAGGCGTCCGCGATCGCGGTGAGCGGCCGCTCCGGGTGGGCCTCGCCGATGGCGCGCATGAGCGCGACGTTGGTGTCGAACGCGGCCGAGATCGCCTCGGCGAGCAGGTCGTCGCGGGACCCGAAGTGGTTGTAGAACGTGGCCCGGGTGACGCCGGCGGCGCCCATGAGGTCGCCGACGCTCGGGGCGTCCGGCCCGCGCTCGCGGAACACGGTGCTGGCCGTCTGGACCACGCGGTCACGGTTCTCGGCGAGCTCGGTCGGACGACGCGACATGAGGCTGCTCCTCGGTCGGTGATCACTGCAGCCGGGTGGTGGCCGGCCTGCGCGACGACCCGTTCCCCCGGGTGGCGACACGGTATCCAGGCTAGGTGTCTTGACACCCGGCTCGGCAAGAATCCTGGACAGTTGACTAGACCAGAGGGCGGGGCGGGACCGACCTCTGGACCTCCTGAGCTCAGCCCGCGTGGGTCGCGAGGAGCACGAGCGCGACGACGAAGCCGGCGGCCACCCCCAGCGCCATCCCGGCGTACGCCTCGCCGCGGTTCGTCGCGAGACCGCTGTCGGCGCGCTGGGCCCCGACCAGGCCCAGCACGACGGCGAGGGCGCAGGCCGGGAGCGCCACGAACTCGCCGACGAACGGCACGAACGCGAACACGAGGGCCACGACGCCGGTCAGCAGGGCGGCCCGGCCGACGCCGTTGCGCGCCGGGGGCGTCACCGGCCGGTACTCACCCACGTCAGGGAGCCGCCGTGCGCACGGCGGCCCGCGCCGCGGCGGGGGAGCCGGGCGTGGGGAACCAGCGCCACACGACGGCCGACTGGGCGAGGGTCCAGAGGTTGTTGCAGACCCAGTAGACGAGCAGCGCCACCGGGACGACCCCGCCGGCGAGGAGCAGGCCGCCGGCGGACAGCGCCGGCATGATCCGCTGCGCGTTGGCGACCGCCTCCGGGAGGTCGGCCACGCTCATGTTGGTGCGCACGAGGTAGTGCTGGGTGACGAAGGAGAGCAGCGCCGCGGTGGCGGCCAGCCCGGCGACCACGGCGAGGTGGGCGGCGCCGCCGCCGACGTACCCCCGACCGGCGAGCGGGACCCCGGCCAGCGTCGCGGCGCCGAGCGAGGCCACCAGGTCGCTCCCCATGGCGCCGACCGGGTGACCGGCGGCGACGTCGGAGACCAGGTGGTAGAGCGCGAACCAGATGGGCAGCTGCACGAGCACGGGAAGGCAGCCCCAGCGGGAGACACCGTGCTCGGCGGAGATGCGGCGGCGCTCCTCGGTGAGGGCGCGGAGGCTCTCGGTGTCCCTGCGGCCCTTGTACTTCTTCGTGAGCTCCTGCAGCTGGGGGCGGGCGCGGGCGGACGCGTGGGCGGTGCGGACGCCGTGGACGGCGAGGGGCAGCACCGCGAGCCGGACGGTGACGACGACCGCGGCGATGCTGAGGACCCAGGTCGTGCTCGACGACGCGTCGGTGCCGAGCGAGGTGAGGGCGGTGTGGGCGGTGGCGACGACGCCGGCGAGGGCGTGCGAGAGGGGATCGAGGACGGACACGGGTGCTCCTGGGGGCGGTGCGGACGGGTGGCGGAGGCTCGCGCGGGGCGAGGGTCAGCCGAGTCCGGGGGCACGGGGGAGGAGCGGGTGGTGCACGGTGTCGGTGACGCGACCCCGCAGGGTCGGGCGGGCCGCGTACGTCGTGGGCGGGACCCCGTGACCGGCGGTGGCGAGGAGCACGGCGCGGCTCAGCGCGGGCCGTGCGAGCGCGGTGAGCGCGAGGGTGACGACGGCGACCGCGAGCGCGTCGGTGGTGCCGGACGGGCCGAGCAGGGCCGCCGGGGCGACGAGGGCCAGGACGGTGGTGACGAGGGCGACGAGCGCGAGGCGGACCGGCGTGGTCACGCTGTGCAGGCCCCGGGTCATGGGCGGAACTGTAACCGGTGGAGCGCGGTCGCGGCCGGGCCCGTCGTCAGGCCGAGCTCACCGGCCCCGCGGCGTCGGCCCCGGTCTCGGGCGGGGCGCCGTACCGCGTGGCCGCCCAACCGTCGCGGCGCACGAGGGGGAGCGGGACCGGGCCGGCGGCGGTGCGAGCGACCACCGAGACGAGGAGGACGTGCGCCGGCACGTCGGCGTAGGTGGTGACCACGACGTCGCCGCGGCGGAACCACGCGGGCCGCGGAGGGAACCGGGCCGGGTCGTCACGGGAGTACGTCGCGTGGAGCGCGGCGGCGGCGTCCGGTCCGCCGGGGTGGCGACGGCGGCGACGGACCAGGACCGCGTCGGTCTCGCGGCGGCGCCACCGCGCCGTACGCGTGCGGAGGCCCGTCACCGCGTACGCGAGCAGCCAGGTCGGGAGGAGCACCACGCCGACGGCGACGGCGACGGCCACCGCGGGCGGTTCGGTGGAGGCGACGTCGCGGCGGAGGTCGGTGAAGGAGGCCACCGCCACCACGAGCAGGGCGGAGGCGGTGAGGGCGAGGACAGCGAAGACAGCGGTGAGGGCGCGACGCGTCTCCCGGTGGAAGGCGTCGGGGGTCGCCGCGAGCACCGGGTCGTCGCGCTCGGCCGGAGTCGTCACGCGATCGCTCGTGGCGGTCGGTCAGGTCCGTCGTCGGCGAGGCGGTCCGCCCCGGTCTCGTCGTCCATCAGGTCCCTCGTCTCTCGTCCCCGCCCGGTCGCCGGGGGCGGCGGTCGGGCCGGCGAGGGTCTTCCCGCGCGACGGTGCGGGGAAACGGGGAAGGGGTCGGACGGTCAGCGTCCCCGGATCGTGGTCCTGGGAGGATCTCGACGAACACGTGGAGGAGACACGATGAGGCTTCCCGGCTGGCGCGAGATCGCGCCCGACGACCGGTGGGAGTGGCTGACGTCGGCGTGGGCCGATCGGTACCCGGGGGGCCGACCGGTCGGCTACGAGCTGCGTGACCGTCTTCGATCGCGGTGGGTGCGGTTCCACAGCCTGCCGGAGTCGAAGCGCTACCCGGAGTCGGCAGCCGAACGAGCCGAGGTGGTCCGGCGGCACCGTGACGTGCTCGCCGATCTACACGCAGCCGACGGTGAGCTCGTGGTGGTCCTCGGCTCATGGAGTCCGCGACCACGCCCGCGCGTCCGGGAGCGCCCGGCCTTCGCTCTGGAGCCGACCTCCTGGCGTTCCTTCGTGCACGACCGGGACGCCGGAGGGCGCGACTGGTGGACGCACCTGTTCGTCGCACTGGCCCCGGCCGCCGGTGCCGCGATCGACGACCTGCTCCTGCTCGTCGCTGACGAGCTGGACGCGGACGTGATCCTCACCGACTCGACTCTGGCCTGGCTCTACCACCCGTACGACGGAGGCGCGGACGTCATCGCGGCGTCCGTCGAGGAACGTGCCGCGCTCGCCGATCGCCACGCCTCCTGGGTGGCGCCCCGTGTCGATGGACTGTGACGCCGGATGACGGTCGACCTGGCCGCACCGTCCTGAACCTCCACCGTCACTGCCGGCCGCGCAGGGCCGCGCGGCCGACTGACGCACACGGGCGGCCGGCACGATGGGCACCCCCCGTGCCTCTCGCCGGTCCGTCGAATGACGTGACGGCGGCGTCGCCTGCTGGCACGATCGGGGCGTGACCAGCAGCCCGTCGGACGAGCAGCGTCTGCGCGACCTGGCCCTGCTGCGCCGTGTGCGCGACCGCATGGACCGTGACTACGCCCAGCCCCTCGACGTCGAGGCGCTGGCGCGGGGCGTCCACCTCTCGGCCGGCCACCTGAGCCGGGAGTTCCGGCGGGCGTACGGCGAGTCGCCGTACTCCTACCTGATGACCCGGCGCATCGAGCGCGCCATGGCGCTCCTGCGGCGGGGCGACCTGAGCGTGACCGAGGTCTGCTTCGCGGTGGGGTGCTCGTCGCTGGGCACGTTCAGCACGCGCTTCACGGAGCTGGTCGGCGTGCCGCCGAGCGTCTACCGCGCCCGGGAGTCGGAGGCGACCACGGGCCTGCCCGCGTGCGTCGCCAAGCAGGTGACGCGACCGGTCAGGAATCGAGAAGCCCGACGGCCCGAGCGGCACCTAGCGTGAGCGCCATGGACCTCACCATTCACTCGACGTTCCTCCCGCACAGCGACCCGGAGGCCTCGCTCGCCTTCTACCGCGACACGCTCGGGTTCGAGGTGCGCCTCGACGTCGGGTACGAGGGCATGCGCTGGATCACCGTCGGCCCGGTCGGCCAGCCCGACACCTCGATCGTCCTGCACCCACCGGCCGCCACCCCGGGACTCACGGACGACGAGCGCCGCACGATCGCGGAGATGATGGCGAAGGGCACCTACGCCTCCCTGCTGCTCGCCACCGCCGACCTCGACGCCACCTTCGAGAGCGTGCAGGCCAGCGGGGCGGAGGTCGTCCAGGAGCCGATCGAGCAGCCGTACGGCGTGCGCGACTGCGCCTTCCGCGATCCCGCGGGGGCCATGGTCCGGATCCAGGAGAGGCGCTGAGCGAGGAGCATGAGCACGGAGAGCCAGTCGCCGGCGGGGGAGCCGGTGCACGTCGCCGACACCCACGACCTGATCCGGGTGCACGGCGCGCGGGTGAACAACCTCAAGGACGTCAGCGTCGAGATCCCCAAGCGTCGACTGACCGTCTTCACCGGGCTGTCCGGTTCGGGCAAGAGCTCGCTGGTGTTCGGCACGATCGCGGCCGAGTCGCAGCGCATGATCAACGAGACCTACAGCGCGTTCGTGCAGGGCTTCATGCCGACCCTGGCCCGCCCGGACGTCGACCTGCTCGACGGCCTCACCACCGCGATCATCGTCGGCCAGGAGCGGATCGGGTCGGACCCGCGCTCCACGGTCGGCACCGCCACCGACGCCAACGCGATGCTGCGCATCCTGTTCAGCCGGCTCGGCGACCCGTCCATCGGATCGCCGCAGGCCTACTCCTTCAACGTGCCCTCCGTGTCGGGCGCCGGCGCGATCACGGTCGAGCGCGGCGGCCGGCAGACCAAGGAGCGCCGCACCTTCAGCGTCACGGGCGGCATGTGCCCGCGCTGCGAGGGTCGTGGCGTCGTCAACGACATCGACCTCACCGCCCTGTACGACGAGGACCTCTCGCTCAACGAGGGTGCGCTCACCGTGCCGGGCTACAGCATGGAGGGCTGGTACGGCCGCATCTACCGCGGCTGCGGCTTCCTCGACCCCGACAAGCCGATCAAGAAGTACACCGAGCGGGAGCTCGACGACTTCCTCCACAAGGAGCCCACGAAGCTCAAGATCGAGGGCGTCAACCTCACGTACGTCGGGCTGATCCCCCAGATCCAGAAGTCCTACCTCTCGAAGGACGTGGAGGCGATGCAGCCCCACGTCCGGGCCTTCGTCGAGCGTGCGGTCACCTTCGCGACCTGCCCCGACTGCGACGGCACCCGGCTGAACGAGGGCGCACGGTCGTCGAAGATCGCCGGCCGCAGCATCGCCGACCTGTGCTCCCTGCAGATCAGCGACCTCGCCACCTGGGTGGCCGAGCTCGACGAGCCGTCGGTCGCGCCGCTCCTGGGCGCGCTGCGGCACTCGCTCGACTCCTTCGTCGACATCGGCCTGGGCTACCTCTCGCTCGACCGGCCGGCCGGCACGCTCTCGGGCGGCGAGGCACAGCGCACCAAGATGATCCGGCACCTCGGCTCCTCGCTCACCGACGTCACCTACGTCTTCGACGAGCCGACCATCGGCCTGCACCCCCACGACATCCAGCGCATGAACGACCTGCTGCTCCAGCTGCGCGACAAGGGCAACACGGTCCTGGTGGTCGAGCACAAGCCCGAGACCATCGCGATCGCCGACCACGTCGTCGACCTCGGCCCAGGGGCCGGCACGGCCGGGGGCGAGATCGTCTTCCAGGGGTCCCTCGACGGACTGAGGGCCAGCGACACCGTCACTGGCCGCCACCTCGACGACCGGGCCTTGCTCAAGCCCTCGGTGCGTACGTCGACCGCCGCGCTCGAGGTGCGCGCGGCGTCGTCGCACAACCTGAAGGACGTCGACGTCGACATCCCGCTCGGCGTGCTGGTGGTGGTGACCGGGGTGGCGGGCTCGGGGAAGAGCTCGCTCGTCCACGGGTCGGTGGCGGGCCGCGACGGGGTCGTGGCGATGGACCAGGCGCCGATCAAGGGGTCCCGGCGCAGCAACCCCGCGACGTACACGGGTCTGCTCGAGCCGATCCGCAAGGCCTTCGCCAAGGCGAACGGGGTGAAGCCCGCGCTCTTCAGCGCGAACTCCGAGGGCGCCTGCCCGAACTGCAACGGGGCGGGCGTCGTCTTCACCGACCTCGGGATGATGGCGGGCGTCGCGGCGCCCTGCGAGGTCTGCGAGGGCAAGCGGTTCCAGGCCGAGGTGCTCGACTACACGTTCGGCGGGCGCGACATCAGC
Source organism: Nocardioides alkalitolerans DSM 16699 (assembly GCF_000426525.1). GTDB lineage: Bacteria > Actinomycetota > Actinomycetes > Propionibacteriales > Nocardioidaceae > Nocardioides > Nocardioides alkalitolerans. The sequence continues at coordinate 238,148 of NZ_AUFN01000012.1, read as the reverse complement.
GAGGTGCTCGCGATGCCGGTCTCCGAAGCGGTCGAGTTCTTCGCCGCGGGCGACGCGAGGCTGCCCGCGGCCCACAAGATCCTGGAGCGGCTGGACGACGTCGGCCTCGGCTACGTGAGCCTCGGACAACCGCTGACCACGCTGTCGGGCGGCGAGCGCCAGCGGCTCAAGCTCGCGTCCCACCTGGGGGAGAAGGGCGGGGTCTACGTGCTCGACGAGCCGACCACCGGTCTCCACCTCGCCGACGTCGAGCAGCTGCTCGGCCTGCTCGACCGGCTCGTCGACGGTGGCAAGTCCGTCATCGTGATCGAGCACCACCAGGCGGTGATGGCGCACGCCGACTGGATCATCGACCTCGGTCCGGGGGCCGGCCACGACGGTGGCACGGTCGTCTACGAGGGCACGCCGGCGGACCTCGTCGCGGCGCGGTCGACGCTGACGGGTGAGCACCTCGCGGCGTACGTCGGGGGAAGTGCGTGAACGACTCGGGGGTCCTGCTCGTCCTGGTCGCGGTGGTGGTCGCGGTCGGGGCCCTGGTCGCGGTCGCGGTCCGAAGGAGGGCGCCGTCGTTCCCGGAGCCGCAGGGCCTGCTGCGACCGGGCGCCGTCCGCGGACGGAGGTTCTCGACGGCGGAGCCGCCCGCCACGGTGACGTCGGTGGACGGATCGACGGTCGACGACGCGGTCGCCGCCTTCGCCGACACCGCTGGCTGGGTGCTGACGTCGGAGGGCGCGCGGGCCGACCCGCGCCTCGTCCGTGCCGAGCTGCCCTCGCTCGACCTGATGTCCGCCGGCATGGTGCGGGTGATCGAGCCCGGCGCCGAGGCGGTCGTCGACTTCACGCCGGGCGCCTACACGACGTACGGGCACTCGGGCGATGCTGCCGCCCCGGCCATGGTCATGCTCGACGCGCTCGTCGTCGTCACCGTCGACGGGAGCTCGCGCTGGCTGAAGATCGGGGGCGTCATGGTGCGCACGACGGCCGGGTGGACGCCGAGCACCATGCAGTCCACCGAGCTGCCGCAGCCCGACGACCTCTCGACGCCCCTCGTGAAGATGGCGCCGGCGCAGGCCCAGCGGGTCATGGGCGACACGTCGCTCGGTTGGAAGTCGTTCGCGGCGGCGGGCCGATGAGCATGCACCCGCTCGTCGCCGACCTGCTGCCCGAGGTGGTGGAGGGTGCGCGTCGGTCCTTCGCCTTGCTGGTGGACGACGTGCCGGCGTCGGAGGTGATCGGGTTCGCCCTCTACTCGGACGCCGACGGCGGGACCGTCGTGGCCGCGGCCGGCACGCGCGCGACGTACGACGCCCTGGTCGCGCAGCACCCCGGCGCCGTGGACCACCTCCGGTGGTCGGCGCAGGAGTGGGGCAGGGACTTCATGACCCTGCGCGAGCGCGGCCTGGCCGACCCCCTCGGCCCCCTGCAGCAGCGGCTCGATGCGCTCCAGGACCAGGCTGACGACGGAGAGGGGCTCACGTTCCGCCAGCTCCGGTCCAGCGTGTGGGAGCTGTGCGCGGAGGCGATGACGCAGATCCACACGTCGGGGTGGTTCGACGCCTACCCGCACGCGGTCCGGGTGGTGGAGGTCTCGGACCACGAGCTCGGTGCCGAGCAGCAGGTGGGCTGGATCGAACGCTGCAACCCTCCGGCCGTCGCGGCCGAGTTCGCGGCGTACGTGGGGGCGCGGTGAACGGGCTGGGTCGGAGCCCCCACCACGTCAGCGAGAGCGACGCGTCGCCGCGGCGAAGCGGCTGAGCAGCAGGCGGGTCACGCCGGCCAGGGCGAGCCGCTCGAGGACCGGCACGCGGGGGCGGGCACTGAGCGTCCACGTCACCTCGGTCTCGGCCGCGCCCCGAGCGCGCAGGTCCACGACACCGCGGTAGTCACGGAAGGGCAGGCCGCCGAGCGCCTCGTACGCCAGGCGCCGGCCGGGCTCGAACGCGGTGATCCGCTCCACGACGGTGGGCCCGACCCGTGCCGCGATGCGCCGTACGGCGCCCACGCCGCCCGGGACGGTCGCCGCGCTGTCGTCGACGGTGACCCGGAGCCCGGGAGCCCATCGGGAGATCCCGCGGTGGTCGGCGAGGGCCTCCCACACGTCGGTGACGGGACGCGCGATGACGGTGGTGCTGCTGGTCTGCACGGGTGCTCCTCGGGAGGTCGGGGTCAGGGGGTCCGGGGTCGGGAGAACGACGTGGCCAGCTCGGCCAGCAGGCGCCCGGTCAGGCCGTCGGGCACGTCGTCGGCGGCGACCAGGCGCTCGAGCGCCATCCCGTTGGCGAGCGCCATGATCGCCACGGCGAGGTGCTCGGCCGGGAGGACGAGGTCGGCTCCGGACGCCTCGGCGTGCTCGCGCACGGCGGTGGCGATGGCGTCGCGCATCGCCGTACGGCGCTCGCGGAACCCGTCGGCCGACGGGTCCTCCCGTACGGCGCGCTGCCACAGCTCGACGAAGAGGAGGTGCCAGTCGCGCTCCTCCTCGGTGGCGGCGTCGAGCCGGTCGCCCAGCGCCTGGGCCCTCGACGCCAGGGCGCCGTCCGCCGAGGCCGCCGCGGCGAGGCCGAGCGCGAGGTAGGCGGCGGTGTGGTCCTCGACGAGGGCCGCGACGAGGCCGTCCTTGTTCTCGAAGTTCGAGTAGACGGCGCCCTTCGTGTAGCCGGCAGCCGTGGCGACGTCGTCGACGCTCGCCGCGTCGATGCCGCGTCGGGCGAACACGCGGGTGGCGGCGGAGAGGATGGTGGCCCGCACCTCGTCGCGTCGCGGTCGTCGGGTCGGGAGCTGCCCGGAGGAGGTTGACACGACGGGCACGATACCGGAACGTATCCGATACCAATCGGTATCGAACGGAGCTCCCCGTGACCAGCACCCCGACACAGGTCCAGCAGGCGCGACCCCAGGCGCGCCTCGACGCCCGGCGAGCCGCGCAGTCCGGCACGCGGTGGGGCCTCGGGCACGCGGTTCCCTGGGCCGCCCTGCGGGTGAGCGCCCGTGGCGGCGACCTGCACGCCCGGGCTCTGATGGAGGCCAACCGCGCCGGAGCGATGCCCGTCGAGGTGTTCGACGAGATCCGGGCCGCCGGGCAGCTCTACCGTTCGCGCCTCTCCTACGTCACGGCCCACCTCGACACCGTGAAGGAGGTGCTCGGCAGCCCCGACGTGCGCGCCGGCATCGACCGCGTCGGCGGCGGGGTGCTCGGCCGGCTGGGGGAGTGGGCCCAGGCCTCGGCGCCGATCGGGCCGCTCCAGCCGCCCTCCCTCCTGGCGATCGAGCCCCCCGACCACACGCGGCTGCGCCGACTGGTGACGCGGGTGTTCTCGGCCAAGGCCGTGCGGCAGCTCGAGGAGCGCACCGAGCAGATCGCCGACCGCTTGCTCGACGACCTGGTCGAGGCCTCGGGCCGGGGCGAGGTGGTCGACGTGGTCGAGCTGTACTGCGCGCGGCTGCCGGTCCAGGTCATCTGCGAGATCCTGGGCGTCCCGCTCGAGGAGAGCGACCTCGTCCGGGCGTTCGGCGCCGGCGCCGCCCCCAGCCTCGACATGGGCCTGGGCCTGCCGACCTTCCTCGGGGTCGACCGGTCGCTGCGGCGCTTCGACGAGTGGCTCGACCGGCACGTGGAACGCGTGCGCCGGGAGCCGGGTGACGACCTGCTGAGCCAGCTGGTGGCCGCGCGGGACGACGACGGGACGGCCCTCACGGACGTCGAGCTGAAGAACACCGCCGGCCTCGTCCTCGCGGCCGGGTTCGAGACGACCGTCAACCTGATCGGCAACGGGATCGCGCTGCTGGCCGAGCACCCAGACCAGCGTGCCGCTGCCGTCGCCGACGACCAGATGTGGGCCAACGTCGTGGAGGAGGTGCTCCGCTACGACCCTCCGGTGCTGCTCACGGGACGCACGGTCGAGCGCGACACCACGATCGCCGGCACCCCGGTGCGCGCGGGATCGCTCGTCACCACGCTGCTCGCCGGCGCCAACCGCGACCCCAGTGTGTTCACCGACCCGCACGCCTTCGACGTCACCCGCCCCGAGGCGAAGGAGCACGTCTCGTTCTCGTCGGGGCGGCACTACTGCCTCGGCGCGTCGCTCGCCCGGATGGAGGGACGCGTGGCCCTGCAGCGCCTGCACGAGCGGTTCCTGGACCTGCAGGTGCGGCCCGGTGCTCGTCGGCGCTCGACCCGCATCCTGCGCGGCTACCTGACGCTGCCGGTGGCGCTGGGGGCGTAGGGGAGAGGGCGGGTCGTTCAGCCCAGCCAGGCGGCGTAGAAGATCCCCAGGCCGGCCGCCACGCAGATCCCGGCGACGATCCAGAACCGCATCACCACCGTGACCTCCTCCCACCCCAGGTGCTCGAAGTGGTGGTGGATCGGGGCGATGCGGAAGAGCCGACGCCCCGTGCCGGTGAAGCGCCGGGTCAGCTTGAAGTAGGTCATCTGCAGCAGCACCGACATCGTCTCCAGAACGAACAGCCCGGCGATGACGGCCATGAGCAGCTCGGTGCGCGACATGATCGCCAGGCCGGCCACCGCGCCACCGATGGCGAGGGAGCCGACGTCGCCCATGATGATGCGGGCGGGCTTGGCGTTCCACCACAGGAACCCGACGCACGCGGCGGCGATGGCGGCCGCGAAGACGGCGAGGTCGAGCGGGTCCCGGACCTCGTAGCACCTCGACGCGACCATGTCCGGGCGCGCGGAGCCGCACTGCTGGTTGCTCTGCCAGACGTTGACGATCACGTAGGCCCCGACGATCAACGCGGCTGCGCCGGCCAGCAGGCCGTCGGCACCGTCGGTGAGGTTGGCACCGTTCGACGTCGCGGCGACGATGAACCAGATGAGCAGCAGCACCACGACGAGCGGCAGCTTGACGCCCCAGTCCTGGGTCGTGGACAGGTGCTGCGAGGCGGGCGCGACACCCCGCTCGTCGGCGAAGAACCGGGTGGCGAGGATGCCGAACACGAGGGCCACCACCGTCTGCCCGGCCATCTTCCGGCGGCTGCTGAGCCCCTGGTTGTCCTTCGTGGAGACCTTGATGAAGTCGTCGAGGAACCCGACGGCCCCGCAGCCGAGGAAGAGGAGCATCAGGAGCCAGGCGCTGGCGCTCGGGGTCCTGCCGGTCGCGAGCGTGGCGACGAGGTACGCCGCCACGGCGCTCAGCACGATGGCGATGCCGCCCATGGTGGGGGTGCCGCGCTTGACGTGGTGCGTCGTCGGTCCGTCGTCCCTGATGGGTTGGCCGAACCCGTGCCGGACGAACCACCCGATGGCGACCCGGGTCCCGAAGAGGGAGAGGACCGCCGCCAGTCCGCCGCTCAACAGAAGTGCCCGCACGACCCCGTCCTCCCCCGAGTGCTGGTCGGGTCCCGTCGACCCCGAGGCGGGCCCGAGCCGCCGTGGTCATTGTGGCGCGGCGCCGCGTCCGGTCGTCGGGGGCGCACCGTGGGGGCAGTCGCGAGCTCGCGACCGCAGGGGAGGGGAGCGGGGGATACTTCACCCGTGCCCCAGCTGGAGATCGAGTACACCGCGAACCTGACCGACCTCGACGCCCGGGAGGTGCTCGACGCGGCCGTCGCGGCGCTGGCCGGGCTGGGGGAGTTCGACATGGCGTCCACCAAGGCGAGGATCCGTCGGCTCGACGACTTCTCCGTCGACCACCCCGATTCCGGCGGCGCGTTCGTCGCGGTGTTGCTGGGCGTCCTGCCCGGGCGGTCGACCGAGCTGCACGAGCGGATCTCGAGGACGCTGACCGACGCGGTCGCGGCCGCCGTACCGGCCCGTGGCGGGACCCAGGTGACGACCGAGCTGCGCGAGCTGACGGGCTACACCAAGACCGTTCTCTGAGCCCACCGGCGCCGGTCGGCGGGTCGGCGGGTCGGCGGGTCGGAACAACGTTGCTAGCATCCCGGCCGTGGGTTCTCGGTACGACGTCAACGTCTTCCGCGACACGACGTTGTCGCAGTTCCTCCTGGCCTTCGACGGCGAGGACGTCGTCGGGGCCCCGGTGCCCGCGCCCTGGACCGGCCCGTCCGGTGTCACGATCGCCGAGGTCGACACTGCGGCAGGACGCCACGTGGTCGTGGTGGCCGGCCCCATGAAGTCCCCGTACGGCGTCGACACCCGTCTGGCGAAGCGTCTCGGGACCGAGGCGTTGTTCACGACCGTGTGGGACTCGGTGTCGGTCTACAGCCTGCAGGTCGTGGGCGACGGGACGGACCGGTACGTCGCTGCCGACCCCGAGGACGGTGGCCAGCGCGAGCGGGGCATGCGACTGCCCGAGGAGCCGTCGTGGCCCGACCTGGACGAGGCGTACGTCCAGACGGTCTTCAAGGGCCGCTGCGGTTTCGACCCCGGCGCCACCCAGGACTACCGGGCCACCTGGTTCTCGTTCGGACCGCCGACGGCACCTGCCTGAGGTGCGCGGAGCGAGGACGGAGAGGCCCGAGGCGACCGCGAAACGTCGGTCGGGGTGTGTCACCGGTAGATTGGCTCGGTGCCAGACACCCGCCCTCGCCGCACCTTCGCCGTCATCAGCCACCCTGACGCGGGCAAGTCGACCCTGACGGAGGCGCTCGCGTTGCACGCGCGGGCGATCACGGAGGCGGGCGCTGTCCATGGCAAGGGTGAGCGCCGGGCCACGGTGTCGGACTGGATGGCGATGGAGAAGGCGCGCGGTATCTCGATCACCTCGGCCGCGCTGCAGTTCGTCTACCGCGACCACGTGATCAACCTGGTCGACACCCCCGGGCACAGCGACTTCTCGGAGGACACCTACCGAGTCCTGTCCGCGGTCGACTCGGCCGTGATGCTCGTCGACGCGGGCAAGGGGCTGGAGCCGCAGACCCTCAAGCTCTTCAAGGTCTGCGCGCTACGGGGGATCCCGGTGATCACGGTCATCAACAAGTGGGACCGCCCGGGCCTCTCGGCGCTGGGGCTGATGGACCTGATCGAGCAGAAGATCAAGCTCCGTCCGACTCCTCTGACCTGGCCGGTGGGGGAGGCCGGCGACTTCCGCGGCGTGCTGGACCGTCGGACGGGCGAGTTCGTGAAGTACACGCGGATGGCCGGCGGGGCCACCCGGGCGCCGGAGAAGCGGATGGCGTCCGGCGAGGTCGACGAGGACGATGCGCAGGTGTGGTCGGCCGCGGTCGAGGAGCACGAGCTGCTGGCCCTGGACGACGCCGACCACGATCAGGAGCTCTTCCTCGCCGGGACGACGACGCCCGTCATGTTCGCATCGGCCCTGCAGAACTTCGGAGTCGCCCAGCTCCTCGACCTGCTGCTCGACATCGCGCCCGCGCCCCGCGAGACGCCCGGTGTCGACGGCTCGGTCCGGGAGGTCGACGACGAGTTCAGTGCCTTCGTGTTCAAGGTGCAGTCCGGGATGAACGCCAACCATCGCGACCGCCTCGCCTATGCACGCGTGGTCTCGGGCACGTTCGAGCGCGGGATGATCGTCACCCACGCCGACACCGGTCGGCCCTTCGCGACCAAGTTCGCCCAGGCCGTCTTCGGTCGCGAGACGACCTCGGTCGAGACCGCTGAGGCCGGCGACATCATCGGCCTGGTCAACGCCAACGCCCTCCGCGTCGGGGACACCGTCTACGTCGGCGACTCGATCGAGTACCCGCCCGTCCCGTCGTTCGCCCCCGAGCACTTCGTGACGGCCAGCGCTGGTGACATCGGTCGCTACAAGCAGTTCCGCAAGGGCATCGAGCAGCTCGACCAGGAGGGCGTGGTGCAGGTGCTGCGCTCCGACCTGCGTGGCGACCAGAACCCCGTGCTCGCGGCGGTCGGCCCGATGCAGTTCGAGGTGGTCGAGGACCGGATGACCAACGAGTTCAACTCCCCGATCCGCTTCTCCAGGCTCGACTACACGGTCGCCCGGCGCACCGACGCGGCCGGCGCCGAGGCGTTGAAGGGCATCAGGGGCGTCGAGGTCCTGGCACGCAGCGACGGCACGCGACTGGCGCTCTTCGTCGACGAGTGGCGAGCCAAGACGACGACCCGTGACCATCCCGACGTGCTCCTCGAAGCACTGCCTGCTGGCGGGAACTGACTCTCAGCGCGCCACTCGGCCACACTGCCCGGCTCGACGGGGCGTACCGGGCGAGCGGATGCTCGTGGCGCACCGCACAGTTGGACCAGTCCACGAGGACCGTCGCCATCGGGTTGCCACCGCTTCGACGAACGGCCTGTCGGCCACTCACGACATTGTCGTCGTCACCGAAACCCTGCCCGCCCGTCGTGAGGTCACGTTCTCCGGATGGTGCCCGCGTTCATGGATCCAGCGGCGTTTGCGGATTGCTGCTGACCGAACTCATCGCAGGCGAGGATGATCAGAAGAGAATAACGAGAACCGAGTACAGGCGCTCTGTTCTTGCGAAAATCGAAAGCGATCATCATGAGGTGGCAAAACACACCTCTGCTTGCGCGTCTGTTCTTCTCTCACTGGGGGGCTGGTGACGGTACATACCGTTGCCGTCCTTACGGGCGTCGTCGCGGAAGTGGGGCGCGTGGCCATCGCCTCGGGCGTGGAGGTATTCGACACCCAGGCTGACCCCGATCCGGTTTTCATAGTCTTCTTCGCTGGCTTCGTTCTCGCTGTGGGTTTGAGCGTTCTCCCGTTGCAGCAGTTGCTCGTGAATAAACGGAATGCAGTCGCACTGCACATGACGACCGTTCCCGCCGGGTTGCTGCAAGGATGGGTGATCGCTCAACCAGCGACGCTTGACCCGTGGTTGGAGAGTCCATCGGTCTCAATGGATCTGTTTGTATTGGTGAGTCTGCCTGCCGTGTGTCTCATCCTTCCCGCTCAATGCGGACTCCTCATCTGGGCTCTCCGGCCGCGGCGCTCGCGAGAAGGGTGACCCGACGCACCGCTCCGCACGCGAACGTCTCCGCGCCAGGGGAATGCCTTCACGGCCCGTTCGGGAATGGGCTCTGTCTGGAGTGGCGGACGGCTGCGCCGACCTGACGGTTTATGTCAACTGAACAATAATTGACTAGTTGGCCACTGCAGGAGACGATCGTCTCGCCCCCCGCCTCGACAGCGGAATGTGGGGGATTCCCTGGTAGTCGTCTTTCCGCGCTGACCACTCGGACCGGCTCACATGTAGTGCCCATAATGCCTGTGCGAGGCCGTTATGCAGATCGACCGGCACGCTCGAGATCCCATATCTGGCGTGAGCCCGCCGTTACCCGTAGCGCGACCCCACCAGCCGGAGCGGTCCCCGCCGGCTTGGGGACGGCGCGACACTGGTGTCATGCCGCCGGAGCCGAAGACCTGCCGTTCCTGCGGACGCAGGATCGAGTGGCGCAAGAAGTGGGAGCGGGACTGGGAGCAGGTGCAGTACTGCTCCACCGCGTGCCGCCGCCGTGGCGTCGCCGAGGTCGATGTGCGGCTCGAGGCGGTGCTGCTCGAGCGCATCTCCCGGGGGCGCACGGCGGCCGATCCCGCTGACGTCGCGCTCGCCGTGGCCGACGGCGATGCAGCAGCGGCCGGAAAGCTCGCCGAGCCCGCCCGTCGCGCCGCACGACGGTTGGTCGCTCGAGGCGAAGCCGAGATCGTGCAGCGCGGGAAGGTCGTCGACCCGTCGATGGTGAAGGGTGCGTTCGAGGTGCGGCGCCGGCGATGACCGTTCAGTAGTCCGACGGGCCAAGATCCCGCATCCGCCAGGGCGACGGCGACACCTCGCATCTCGCCGATAACCTAGATTGCGTCAGTTGAGGGAAGTCCAGGAAGGTCTGACACCTCTGCGAGCAGCCCCTCGGACCTAGTCCTGCTCAACCCGACTCGACTCGGAATCACGAACGCCCGCCAAGCGAGCTGGCCGACGCCTGGGTCAAGGCCGAACCCTGGCGCGAGACCGACGACGTCGCCGCTCGCGTCCACCAGCTCGTCGGTGAGGGGCGGCAACTGGACTGGCCCGGTCTCGCCAGACGATTCGCCCACCACGTCGACGACGGACTCACCTCGGCAGAGGCGATGCGCTGCGCCGCCCGCTCCTTCATTGACGAGCACGCCGCCGCTCCCGGCCCACCATCGAAGGGTCCTCTGCAGGAGGCGACGACGCCCTACGGCAGGCGGGAATCGTCGAGGAGAAGCACGCGGCACGACACCTCGGCGGCCACAGCGGCGAGCGACGTCTCGCTAGGCACCGTCCCGACAGAGCGCCGCCCAGACCGCCAGGCTTACGCCCCCGCCCTGGTTGCGACCGCACGGACGAGGCTGACACGGTTAACGCGATCGGTGAGCTGAGCCAGACCCGACAGCTTGTGCCTTATGAGGAAGACAGCGAGCACTGCCCCAAGGATGCCTCCCGCATGTTCAGTTGTCACTGGACGTAGGGGCAGTGGTGGGTAGGTCGAGGTGCACGGTGGTTCCGACACCGATCTCGCTTGTGATCGAGATTCTTCCGTACTGGCGCTCCATGAGCTGACGCACGCTGTTGAGGCCGATGCCGTGTCCGCCGTCGGCCCGCGCAAGGCGCCCTCGCTCGCCTGGCTCGAAGATGGTGTCTATGTCGTCGGGGTGGATCCCTCGACCGTGGTCGGTGACGGCGATCCTGACCCACGGACCGAGCAGGGTGGTCTCAATAGTGACGTCATCGTCGGAGTACTTCAGTGCGTTGCCGATGACGTTCGACAGGCTTCGCTCCACGGCATCCCGGTTGGCGTACGCCACATCGGTCTCGGGCGCGATGCGCAGTTGCAGCCGATCGGCCGCGCCGGACTCCAACGTCGTGCGCACGGTGCTCGCCACTACCTGCGCCAGGCGCAGCCGCTCCGGACAATCTACTTGGCCGAGCTGGCCGCTCCCGGCGGCACGAGCAGCGTCGAGGTGTCGCTCCATCATGAGCTCCAAGCGTTTGAGCACCCGGGTCGCGTTCACTAGCAACCCCTTGAGGTAAGAGTCCGCCAACGCGGCATGCACGCCCTCGCCGGAGGTCTCTTGGCTCCCCAGATCATCACCGGGCCTCGCATCGATGTGCTCCACCGCAAGGTCGACGTAGCCGAGGGCTGCCGTCAATGGCGCCCGCAGGTCGTGCGTAAATGCCGCGTACTGCTGCTCTCTGTCGAGCTCCAGCAACCGTTGCGCGGTCACGTCTCGTGTGACCTTTACGTAGCCCGCTAGCTCGCCGTCGGGCTCGCGGAGCGAGCTGATAGTGACGTCAGCCCAGAACAACGTCCCGTCGCGACGCACCCGCCACCCCACCGCATGGGCCACACCATCCGACTGAGCCCGTTCTAAGAGGCGCCGCGGCAACCCGGCTCTCTCATCGGCTTCGGTATAGAAGCGGGTGAACGAGGTCCCGACGATCTCATCGGCTCGGAACCGCTTGACCCGCTCTGCCCCCACGTTCCACGACAGCACGGTGCCTTCCACGTCGAGGGTGATGACCGCGTAGTCTCGGATTTGCGCCAACAACGCGTGGACGTCGCGCAGGACCCAAGAGCTGCCAACCAACTCTTGGTCCGGCCGTTGCTCGGCTTCGGCGTCGCTGCAGCCAGCACGACCCGTTCTCGGGTCGCGAGGCGCATTCGGTTTGGTCGTACTCACGAGTTGGTCTCCTCGGTGACAGGCCACGAACGCATCGGCAGCCGCCATCGGCGACCCAAACCGCCGCGTGCGCCGAAGCCCGAGAACCGACCAGAATTTAATTACCCACTGGCATACAGATCAGCCCTACGCATCAGCCCTCGTGTGGCCTGAACCGCGGCTCCCTTGGCGCGGTCGTACCCAGAGCCCCCGTGTCGGTGGGCGCAGCGGTTGACTTGGCGTTGACCTTCGAAGGCACGGGGCCCACCGGTGTCCGCGGGAGGCGGACGCCGGTGGGCCGGAGGGGGTGCTTAGCGCCGGACGGGCACCGAGAGCGACGATCCGCTCGGCATGATCGTCGGGTGGGACGGGTCGGTCCACACCCGCAGGCGGTGCCAGCCGGTGGGCATCGCCGGGAGGGTCACCCGGGCGAAGCCGTTGCGGACCCAGACCTGGAACCGCACGCCGCCGTACACGACCTGCACGCTGCCCGTGTAGGGCGCACCGCTGGAGTTGCCGACTTGGATGCCGAGCGTGCCCGTGCGACCGGTCGGGACCGGCTGCGGCCAGGCCGAGACGATCACCGTGGAGCGCGCCCGGTTGACGGTCACGACCACGCCGCTGGAGGCGGCCGCGGTGGTGGCGTCACCGGCGTAGCGCAGCCCGACGCGATAGGTGTTCGGCGCGAACGTGCGCGGGATCCGGACCGTGGCCCGCCCGTCGCGCAGCTCGCCCGAGCCGATGACCCGACCGCCCCACACCGCCTCGACGACGCCGGTGGCGGTGCCCTCCGAGGTGAGCGTGACCGGCACTAGGGTGTCCTGGCCGAAGAACCCGGTCGCCGTGCCCGGGGACGTCAGAGTCGAGGCCGCGGGACCCGCCCCCTCGACGGCGACCTGTGCCTCGGCGACGTTGCCGGCGACGTCGGTGACGCGTCCGGTGGCGGTGACCCCCTGGCGCCCGAGCGCCACGGGGCCGGTCCAGGGGGTCCACTCACCGTCGTCGAGGCGGTACTCGAGGAGCTGGACGCCGGAGTCGGTGTCCGCTCCCTCGACGACGAGCCGGCGCTGGTCGTCGACCCGCACCGTCACCGTGGGCAGGGCCGTGTCGACCTGGACCGTGGTCGATCCGGAGGCGAGCACGACGTCGCCGTCGATCCAGCGGTGGTCGACCGTGTAGCTGCCCGCCGCGAGCGCGACCGGGGTCGTGTAGGGCGTCCACTCGCCGCCGTCGATGGCGTACTCGAGCCCGGCGGTGTCGCTGCCCGGGTCGCCCTGCGGGGTCAGGGTCAGGGCGGCGCCGGCGCCGTACCAGCCCTCGTCGCCCGCGTCGCTGACCTCGGCGACGACCGAGAGCCCGGTGGCGGGCTCGGCCGCGCAGACGCTCAGCAGGCGCTCGTCGGTCTCGCTCCCGCCCATCTGGCCGGGGGCGGTCGAGAGCACGTGGCAGCCGGCCGGGACGGACCCGACGACCGCGAAGCCGTCCGCGGCTTGCACCGTGCGCGGGGATCCGTCGACGTACACCGTCACCGGCCCCGACGCGGACGTCGGCACGCTGACGGTCGCCGCGGTGTTGCCGGGCACGGAGACCGCGAGCCGCAGCGCACCTTCCTCGCCGGAGCGGTCAAAGCCCACGCCGACGCTGCCGCGCACCGTGGGCGTGGCGATCGTCGCCCACTCCAGGTCACCCGGCTGCGGGCGCACCGCGAAGGTGCGGTAGCCCGGCGTCAGCGGCTCGATGCCGAACAGCCCGGCCGGCACGCTGAACGCCGGCGACGCCGCCCACGGGTGGGAGTAGGTCAGGTTTCCCTTGAGCGACGGGTCCCAGGCCTCGGCCGTGGCGCCGGCCCCGAGCGCGATCATGTTCATCCAGCTGCGGGTGCCCGTGCCGGTGAGCAGGTCGAGCGCCGACTGGCCCTCGCCCCCGTCGTAGAGGCCGGGGATCAGGAACCCGGCGCAGTAGACGCTGCACGCCATGCCCTGCGAGGCGACGTGGGCGGCGACCGCGGGGCGCTGCTCGTCCGCCGGGACGCCGAACGCCAGCGAGAAGGCGCTCGCGTGCAGCGCCGAGTGGCCCGTGCGGTTGTACGACGCGTCCATGCCGTCGTCGTAGCTGCCGGTGGCCGGGTCGTAGAGCCTCTCGTTCATCGCGGCCCGGAGCCGGTCGGCCGTCGCCGTGTAGGTGGCGGCGTCCTCCGTCTCGCCGAGCGCCTCGGCCAAGGCAGCCATGTCGCGGTAGGAGCGGTACGACAGTGCGTTCAGCACCGTGTTGAAGTGGCGGAACTGGTAGCCGTCGCGCTCGCTGGCCGGCCAGTCGACGATGTCGCAGTCGGTCTGGCTGTTGCAGCCGTTGGCGCGGAAGTTCTTGCCGACCAAACCGGTGGCCGGGTCGATCCACTCATCGGGCAGCTTCAGCGCGAGGTTGTCGTAGTAGGCCGCCGCCTGGGTGAGGTCGCCAGTCTGACGCCACGCGTCGTGCACGGCCAGCACCACGTAGAGCGGCCACTCGGTGGGCCACGTCCGGTTGTCGCGGAAGTAGTCCATGGAGTAGCGACCCAGCGAGAGGTCGTCCATCAGGTAGAGGGTCGACATCAGCTGCAGGTAGGCGTCGGCCTCGTAGTTGGTGCGCTCCCGGGTCCATGAGTCGGTGTAGAAGTTCATGTTCGTCGACTCGATCGTGTTCTTCGACAGCGCGTAGACCTGGTTGAGGTTGTCGCTCGAGGACGCGAACCGCGAGGCCTCGGCGTCGAAGGGGTAGACGAGGGCGAGGGCCTGCAGGTTCTCGGCCGTGATCGCCTCGGGGGCGCCGATGATCTCGACGTAGCGGAAGACGCGCGCGCCCCAGGTCTCGACCGTCTGCTCGCCGTCTCGCAGGGTCACGACGTCCTGGTAGGTGTTGCCGGTGTTCAGCTGGTAGCGGACCGTGTCGGCCGAGGACGTGACCTCGCCGAAGCGCAGGTCGACGCGCTGGCCGGCGACGCCCTCGGTCAGGTCGAGGCGCACCCCGCCGATCCAGGTGCGGCCGAAGTCGACGAAGTAGTGACCGGGCGCCTTCTCCACGACGCGGGCCGGAGCGCGGAGCTGCTCCTCGACCTTGTCCATCGGGGCGGCGCGCAGTTCGCCGAGCGCCGGGCGGGCGACGGCCGCCGGCCAGGCGGACGCGTCGTACCCCGGCTCGTCCCAGCCCTCGGGGTAGGCCCGCAGATCGAGGTTCTCCTTGGGCGCGTTGAAGTAGCTCGTGCCGATGCTGCCCGCGGTGGGCCAGACGTCGGAGGCCACCCGCGCCCGCCAGATGCCGGGGTCGGTGCCCAGCACGGTGCGCGTGCCGTCGGTGAAGGCGACGACCAGCTCGGACTGGAACTGCTGGCCGCTCGTCGTGAACGCGACCGCCCCGACGACGTTCTCGCCGGCGCGGACGAGCTCGGTGACGTCGAAGCCGTCGTAGCGCGACTCGCGGCCCATGGGCTGCGTCGGGCCGAGACCGACGAAGGTGCCGTTGAGGTAGAGCTTGTGCACGTACTGCTTCGCCGGACGGGGGTCGCTCGCCGTGGCCGTCAGGGTCGCCCAGGCGACCTCCTTGTCCGGCACGTCGACCGCGCCCCGCAGCAGCGCCCAGTCGGCGGTCAGACCGGTCTGCAGGCAGACCCCGGAGTTCGGGACGGTCAGGTTGCCGCCGGCGACGGTGCCGCAGGCGAAGGTGCGGTCGCCGTCGGCGAACGTGGTGTCGAGCAGCGTGGCGCCGTCGGCGGCGGTGACCTTCACCGATTCGTACGTCGCGGACTCGGTGCGCCCGTGCCGCACGCCGATCCCGCCGCGCGTGTCCTGGGGAGCGACCGTGATAGTGCGCTCGTCGACGAGCACGCCGTCGATCGAGGTGCGCACGACCGGGCCCGCCACCTGGACGGAGAGGTCGGCCGACCGACCGGCGGCGAGGGTGCCCGCCGGGAGGGCGACCGCGGGCAGCGCGGTGTAGGTGCCGCGCACCTGCGTGTGGGGCACCAGGCGGTTGTCGGCCCGGAACTGCCACATGAGGCCGTTTGAGGAGTCGGTCGCCCGGAAGGTGAGGCCGGTGGCCACCTGGTCGATGCGGACGCGCGCCTCGATCGTGTAGTCGCGCCAGGTCTCCACCGGGGAGGGCGCCCAGACCGGGACGGAGCTCGACCACGAGGTGCCCGGACCGGTGCCGAACGAGGCGGCCGCCGACCACTCCGAGGCGGTGCCCTGGCCGTCGTACGTGCGCACGGCCCACCAGTAGCGCTGCGAGGGCGCGAGGCCGGGGCCGCCGTACGCGATGCCGGTCTGCTCCGTCGAGGCCACCCGACCGCTCGCCCAGACGTCGCCGCTCCCGCCGGCCGCGGAGGCCGCCGAGGAGGCGACGACGACCTCGTACGCCGTCTGCCGCGGCGTGGAGACGTGCCACCCGAAGGCGGGCGTGACGTCGAGGTCGACCGGGCCGGGCAGGCCGTTGACGCTCAGCCCGGAGGGCGCGGTCGACGCGCTCTCCGGCGCGGACACCGCACCGAGGACGGCGCCGGCCGGGCTCGACGACGCCGAGGCGACCGGTGTGACGCCGAACGAACCGGCGAGCACGAGGAGCGCAACGGCGGACGCCGAACGCCATCCGGCATGGGCGGGACGGATGGGGCTGCGCGGGAGCGCGACGGTGGGTGGGGGCACCACATCTCCTATTAAAACGATTTAAACCGAGGGTCATTCGGAGCGTATGACCTTCGTCACCTGGGCGTCAACAGACGTCACCGCCTTGTGGAAGCAGCTCTGACTCTCGCCGAAACGACACGCCGGCCGCGCACCGGTGCGTTCAGATAGTTTGTCCACTGCCGCTTCTCAGGGAGGCCAGTGGCGTGTCGTCGGCACCCGAACGCCGCGGCTCAGATCGGCTCCACGTGGGCGCCGTAGCCGGCCGCAGCCTGCCACCGAACCACCCCAATAATGCCCGTCTCGAAGGCGCCGATAACCGACATTATGTCACTCTGGAGGGAGTCGACCTGTTCAAGGACGCGCTGCGTCGAGCCCCAGCAGGTTGGGTACGTTCCCCCGACTAGCGTTCAACCCACTCCGCTGGATCACCAGCAACTGCTACGCCAAAGGATGGCGGCGCCCGTCGGATGGGGCGGCCACGATGCGCAGCAAGGCCTCGCCCGGCGGTCAAAGTTCGGAAGCCCGACCATCGCGGCTTCGCCTTCACCATCACGTCAAACCACCAGCGTCCCGTCGAACGCGTTGTTAAAGTCCCACAAAGCAATCTGCCGCCCGATGGAAGGCCTCTCATGCTTCGACGACAACTGGCCCGAGTCTCATCCGTGATAGCGGTGGCAGCACTGGCAGCGACCACAGTCACCCCCGCCCACGCAGCAACGCCCCTGCCCTCGGGGGTCTACTCCGATCCAGTAGCCGATGTTCGAGCCAACGAGTTCGACACTGCGGGCCCCGGGTTCACCCCACCTCCACTACCCGACAGCCGCGCCCTCCCCGGCAGCGTCGACATTCTCAGCATTGAGGTGGCTCGCACCGAGGCCGTCACCTACGTCCGCGTCAACATCACCGACCTCTTCGGGTACAGCAAGGCGACCGACCGCCGTGCCTACCAGACCGTCGAGATCCAGGCTGGACCGCATGTGGGGTGGCTGTTGTGGGGCCAACGACCTGGTGCACCCGTCGCCGGGGCGACCTGCAACCCCTTCCCCAGCGGCCCTTCTTACTCGCTACCCGTCACTTGGTCGACGACGCAGGAGTACATCCTCTTCCGTTTCGACAACCGCTGCGAGGTCGACGACCAGAACGTCCTCACCGGCGTTCAGGTCGACACGACCTGGCTCGCCCAGAAGCTCGTCAACAACAGGCCCTCCACCGACGTCAGGCGCCAGTTTTACGACGGAGCCCGAGCCGCCGCTCCGCAGTGACGCGACGAGGACCTAACGAGAGCACGCACGGCGCCTTGTCTGGTTGTCGCTCCCCCAGAGCAAGGACAGTGGCGCGTCAAGCCAGCGACCTCGGGGAGGAGTGAGCTGTACCCAGAGGGCCCCACGGCACGCCGGCGAACGCCGGAACTCGTCAAGCACAACGTCGTGACGGGGACCGGTGGCAGCAACTAGACGGAACTCGGGGTCCACGTGATGGCAAACGCACGACTCATCGATGGACACGATGGGGCGGCACCTGAGGTGCCGCACACACTACGGGCACGCCTGTCCCCACCACCCCCGGCTGCCACCAGTGACCCCCGCCACCGGCAGCCAGCGGGGTCGATGCGTGGCTCGAGTCTCAGCAGCCCAGGTCCGCGCGCATGCGTCGACGGCATCTCACTGGGAGGGGACTTGCTAGCGGCTAGAGGCCGCGCGCTGGGCCGCTATCGCGACCTTTGGCGGGCGGCGACCGGAACGGCGATCGATCCTGCGTCTTCGTCCGCTCCTTCTTTACTACCTGCCCGGCCACCGTACTGGAGGGCACCGTCGTCGCAACGGCCCAACGACGCTCGACGTCTGGACGAAGGTGTGACGCGGCCTCGCTGGCCGCGGCTGCCTCACCGTGGCGTTGCCCGCCTACGCCATCGACGAGCAGACGGCGGTCCGGGTCGACGGCGCCGAGGTCGACGTGGTCTCCGAGGGACGGTGGACGTCGTTCACTCCGTAGGCCGACAGCCGGCCGCCGGCGAGATGGCGCTGGGTCCTCGACGGAGCCGCGTGCTCACCCGGGACCGAGGAGGAGGGGCTCACCCGCCCATGATCGCCGAGCCGAGCGCTTCTCCCCCGCCGCCGGTGGTCCGCTTCGGGGCGAGCGCCTCGTCGTACACCTCGGCGGTGTCACGGGCCATCCGGGTGGCGGTGAAGAGCTCCTCGTGGCGCCGCTTCCCCGCCGTCGCCATCCGCCGGCGGAGCGCCGGGTCCCCGAGGAGGCCGTCGATCGCCCCGGCGAGCGCCGTGGGGTCCTGCGGTGCCACGAGCCGACCGGTGACGCCGTCGTCGACCGCTTCGGAGGTGCCGATGACGCGGGTCCCGACGACGGGGAGCGACGCGTCCATGGCCTCGAGGACCGCGAGGGGCATGCCCTCGTGGCGCGACGGGAGCACGAACACGTCCGCGGCGGCCAGCAGGTCGCGGGCGTCGGTGCGGTGGCCGGGGAACCGTACGGCGTGGGCCACTCCGAGGGTCCGGGCGCGCTCCTCGAGCACCTCGCGCAGGTGCCCCTCGCCGACCACCACGACCACGAGGTCGGGGAAGCGCTCGAGGAGCATGGGGACCGCCTCGACCAGGTAGCGGTGGCCCTTCATCACGGTGAGCCGGCCGACGGTCATCACGACGGGCTGCTCCGGACGGAGGCCGAGCTCGCGCCGGGCAGCGTCCCGGCCGAGCGAGCCGGTGTGCGGGTGGACGCCGTTCGGCACGGTCACCATCCGGTGCGCGGCCACGCCCATGTGCTCGTAGGTGGCGCGCTGCCAGTGCGAGACCGTGATGATGCGGTCGACCGGCTCGAGCGCGGTCAGGGCGCTCGCCCGCTTGTGGTGGTTGCGGATCAGCCACGGCAGGTGGAGCGTCTGCACGATCGCCGGCACCCGGACCGACCCGGCGGCGGCCCGGGCGGCGTCCCAGTTCTCGCGGCCGGTGCCCACGTGCAGGTGGAAGACGTCGCTGGGGTGGCGGTCGAGGTCCTCGGCGATGCGGGCGGCGAAGCGTGCGTCGCGGGGGTGCGGGATGCGGGCCAGGCGCACGCCGCGCTCCCCCGCCGGCGCGAACAACCGCTCGGCCTTGGCGTTCGGCCAGTACATCAGGGTCACGCGTCGGCCCTCGCGCACGTACGCGTCGGCCAGGCAGAGCATGTGCGCCCCCATCCCGGACGGGTCGGCCGACGGCGTGTAGAGGTGGACCGACGGCAGGTCGCCGGGCGGGCCGCGCCGGCCCGGGGTCGCCTCGAGGGGGCTCCTGACCTCGTGGGGGGCGATCGCCGTCGCGGGTGTCGCGCGGTAGTCAGACATCGTCGTCAAGAGAGCCTCCGGAACGTGCTGACAGTGTGTGGCGCACCGTACGCGTGCGACACGGTCCCAGCACATCGCCGCCGTACCGACCGGCGGTCGCCCACCGCAGCTCCGCTCAGGTCACGGAGCATCCCTCTCCGCCAGCCGCCGGAAGGTGGCGAGCTGGCGGCGCGCCATCACCAGGTCGCCCACGGACACGACCGGCGCGACCAGGCGGCCGCGCGCCATGACGATCTTCATCAGCAGCCGGGTGCCGTCGGGAGCCGGCACGAGCACGTACGACATCACCGCCCCGGCGATGCGTCCGGTGAGCTGCTCCCCCGGCGCCACGGAGAGGATGCGGCCCACCGGCCGGCCCGCGGTGGCCGTGAAGCGTTCCCCCACCACCGGCTCCGGCAGGCCCCGCAGTTCCTGCGGCGACCGGCGCCCGAGGTTGTCCACCCAGTCGTAGGAGTACGGCGCCAGCCGGATCTGCGCCACCCAGGGCCAGACCCTCTCCGGCATCGTCGCCACGGTGACACCGCGCCATGCCTCGAGCACCGGGGAGCTCACGAGGTCGTCGCAGGGATACCGGCGGGCGACCTCGGCGTCGCTGACGCCCCAGCGGTCGCCGATCACGCGGGGTTCCCGGACGAGATCCTCCGCAGCTCGTCCGCCAGGTGCCCGAGCACCGACACGTGCCCGTCCCCCGGGTGCACCACCGCAGTCGCCCCCGGCACCCGGGCGGCGAGCGCCGTCGCGTGGCCGGCCGGCACCACCCGGTCGTCCTGCCCGTGCACCAGGCGGGTGGGCCCGTCGTACGCGTCGAGGGCGACGCCCCAGGGCCGCACGAAGGCCAGGTCGTCGTCGACCTCGCCGTCCGGACCGTGCTGGTGGGCGGCCTGCGCGTCGGCGCCGAGGGCGCCCCACTCCCCCTCGAGCGCCGCGTGGTCGCGGTCGTTGAAGCTGCGCGGGTCGAAGTCGCCGGCGTGACCGCCGCGCGCGACCGGTCCCTCCACGGCCGCCTGCAGGCCCGACGGGTCGACCATGCCCGCGAACCAGTCGGGCGTGCCGTCGTACGGCGCGATGCCGCCGAAGGTCAGGACGGCGCGGACGCGTCGCGGCACCGCCGCGGCGACCGCGAGGGCGTGCGGTCCCCCGCCGGAGTAGCCGACGACGAGCACGTCCTGCAGGTCCAGCCGCTCGAGCACCCCCACCGCGTCCTCGGCCCCGTCCGCCACCGTGCGCCCCTCCCGACGGGGTGCTCCCCCGAACCCGGGGCGCGCCACGGTGAGCACGTCACGTCGTACGGCGGCCGCCGCCGCGACCACCGGGGCCAGGAGCGCGCCGGTGTGCGGCGTGCCGCCGCACCAGAGGACGACCCACGACAGCTCGCTCGGCGGCGCGGTGGCGTGGACGAGCGTGCCGGACGACTCGTGCTCGAGGATGCGCATCCCGCCATGCTCGCGGAAGTGCCACGATGCCGCCATGCCCCTGTGGTCGGAGCACACCCGCGTCGAGACCGAGCGCCTCGTCCTGCGGCCGCGCGCCGCCGAGGACGCCGACGTCGTACGACGCCTGTGGGCCGAGCGCGACCCGTGGGTGCCGGCCCACCGCCGGTTCGACGCGGAGGGACGCCCGACGGTGGCGGACCTGGCGGCGCGGATCGCTCGGGAGAGGGACGACCCGACGGCGGGCCTCATGACGGTGCAGCGACGAGAGGCCGGCGACGTCATCGGCTACTGCGGGCTGCTCCTCCCCGGCGAGGGTGGTTCCGACGAGCCCGAGCTGGCCTTCGAGCTGCTCCGCGAGGTGCACGGCCGCGGCTACGCCACCGAGGCCGCGTCGGCGGTCGTCGAGCTCGCCACCGCGGCCGGCCACCACCGGCTCCGGGCGACGGTCCGGGACTGGAACGTCGCCTCACGTTGGGTGCTCGAGAAGCTCGGCTTCCGCGAGACCGGTGACGTCGAGGTCGATGCCGTCCACGGCGACAGCCTGCTGACGGTGAGATCGGCGCCGACTTCTTCGTCGTAGCCGGACCGCGGAGAGCGCGGCGGTGCGATCGTGGACCGCACCGGGGTCGCCCGATCCCTGCCGACGCCCCGCTCCGCGCCGCCCGTCCGCGAGAGGTCACCCGCATGGCCGAGCAGTTCCGGCACCACCCGGGTCCCGGGGACGCACCACCCGCGGCGTTCGACGAGCCGACCCGAGCGGTCCGGGGGCGCTGGGTCACCGTCTTCTCCCTGGCCTGGCTGGGCCTGTGGATGGGGCAGCTCGCCCCGCTCCAGCTGCTGCTCCCCGCGCAGGTCGACGAGCAGCTGCCGACCGACGACTGGCTGCGCACGCTCGTGTACTTCGGGGTGGTGTCGGGCATCGCGGGGCTGGTCGCGGTGGTCGTCTACCCGGTCGCGGGCGCGCTGAGCGACCGCACCCGGTCGCGGTACGGCCGGCGCCGTCCGTGGGTGGCCGCCGGCGTCGGCCTCCTCGGCGTCGGCCTGGTGCTGCTCGGCGCCCAGTCGACGCTGCTGGGCATCGTCGCCTGCTGGACCGTGGCGCTCTCCGGCTTCTGCGTCGCCTCGGCGGCGCTGTCGGCCGTCATGAGCGACCACGTCCCCGAGGGCCAGCGCGGGTACGTGTCCGGCTGGATCTCGGCCCCGAACGCGATCGGCATCCTGCTGGGCCTGGTGCTCGTCACCGCGGTCTTCACCGGTCAGCTGGCCGGGTACGTCGCGATCGCGGTGCTGCTCGCCCTGCTCGCCGTGCCGTTCCTCGCCACCCACCCGGAGCCGGTGCTCACCCGCGCCCAGGCGGCGGGCCTGCCGCCGCTGACGGCCCGCACCGTCGCCGGCTCGCTGTGGATCGACCCCCGGCAGCACCCGGACTTCGGCTGGACCCTGCTCAGCCGCGTGCTCATCAACCTCGGGAACGCGATCGGCACGACGATGCTGCTCTACTTCTTCACCTACGGCCTCGCCCTCGACGACCCCGAGGGCTTCCTCGTGCGCTCGAGCCTGATCTACATGGTGATGACCGTGCTCTCCGCCGTCGTGCTGGGTCGGCTCAGCGACCGCGTCGGGCGACGCCGGGTCTTCGTGCTCCTCTCCGGAGCAGCCCAGGCGCTGGCGGCGTTGCTGCTGGCCGGCTGGCCCTCGGCGGGGATGGCGGTCGTGGGGAGCGTCGTGCTCGGGCTGGGCCAGGGCTGCTTCTTCGCCGTCGACCAGGCGCTCGCCACGCAGGTGCTGCCGGCCGCGGCCTCCCGCGGCAAGGACATGGGCATCATGAACGTCGCGATGGCGCTGCCCCAGGCGATGGGGCCGTTGATCGGCGCGGGGCTCGTGGTGCTCACCGGCGGCTTCGCCGGGCTGTTCGTCGCGAGCGGTGTCGCCGGCCTGCTCGGCTCGGTCGTCATCTACCGGGTGCGGTCGGTGCGCTGAGGCTCCGGCGTCCTGGTTTGAGCAGGGGCCTCCCGGCGCACGCTCGTGGGCGTGACGCTCGCGCACCGCGCGCGAGGGACGGGGGAAAGAGGCCACCATGCAGACCGAAGTGCTCTACCGACCGGCGTACCCGGCCGCCAAGCTCACGCTCGCCGCGGGCGAGTCCGTGCGCGCCGAGTCCGGTGCGATGCTCGCCATGTCGGGCGTCGACATCACGACCTCCGCCCAGGGCGGCGTGATGAAGGGGCTGCGCCGCGCGGTGCTCGGTGGCGAGTCCTTCTTCATGAACACGTTCACCGCCCAGACCGACGGCGCCGAGCTTTACGTCGCGCCGTCGCTGCCGGGCGACGTCGTCTCGTGGTCGATCAACGGCCCGCTCTACGTGCAGTCCGGCTCGTTCCTCGCCTCGTCCGCCGACGTGGAGGTCGACACGCAGTGGGGCGGCGGGAAGTCGTTCTTCTCCACCGACGGGCTGTTCCTCCTGCGCATCGACGGCGCCGGCGAGCTGGTGCTGTCGGCGTACGGCGCGCTCCACGCGATCGACCTGCAGCCGGGCCAGACCTACACGGTCGACACGGGCCACGCGGTGGCGTGGACCGAGGGCGTCTCCTACGAGCTGCGCCGGGCCGGCAACTGGAAGTCGACGCTCTTCTCCGGGGAGGGCATGGTCTGCGACTTCACCGGTCCCGGACGGATCTACCTCCAGACCCGCAGCGAGGAGGCGTTCCTCGGCTGGCTGATCCCGAAGCTGCCGAAGCCCGACGCCGGCCGCGGCTGAGCGTCAGCCGTTCGTCGCGCCCCGGCCGTGGGGCGCGACGACGGCACGCCCGCTGAGCTCGCCGGCCTCGAGGGCGCGGTAGGCGTCGAGCGCGTCGTCGAGCGCGTAGACCTCGATGTCGGGGGTGATCTGGCCGGCGCGGTAGAGGTCGACGACCTCGTGCAGCTCCTCGATCGTGCCCCAGTAGGTGCTGGTCAGCTCGACCTCGTAGGGCACCTTGTAGAAGTTCCACTCGACGGTGCCGTTGGCGATGCCGACGACGGTCACCCGTCCACGCAGGGCGACGGTCGCGAGCGCCAGCTCGATGGTGGGAGCGGCGCCGACGAAGTCGAAGACGGCGTCCACTCCCCGGCCTCCCGTGAGCTCCCGGATGCGCGCGGCCTGGTCGTCTCCGCCGCCCACGGTCACGGCACCGGACGCCTCGGCGCGGCGCATCGCGTCGGGCTTCGTGTCGGTGGTGATCACGGTCGCGCCGGTCAGCGCCGTCAGGATCTGCACGGCGATCTGCCCGAGACCGCCGAGGCCGATCACCAGCGCCGTCCTGCCGCCGCCGGCGAGCGTCGGCAGGGCGAGCTTGATCGCGTGGTACGGCGTGAGGCCCGCGTCGGAGAGCGGCGCCGCGGCGACCGGGTCGGCGTCGCCGAGCGGCACCAGGTTGCGGGCGGGCACGGAGACGTACTCCGCCATGCCGCCGTCGCGACCGAGACCGGCCCCGAGGTGGGGCACCGACGCCGCGTTCTCGCAGTACGTGTCCTGCCCGCGCGAGCAGGCGCGGCAGCGCCCGCAGCCCATCGGCCCGTAGACCAGGAACGCCTGGCCCACCTCGATGCCCGTCACGCCGTCGCCGAACGCCTCGGCCCAGCCCGAGTTCTCGTGGCCGAGCACGAACGACGGCTTCAGCTGGGACGGTCCGAACGACTCGTCGAAGTCGCGGAAGACGGCGACGTCGGAGTGGCAGGCGCCGGCCCCCGCGACCTTGAGCAGGACCTCCCCGGGGCCGGGGACGGGCTTCGCCACGTCCTTCAGCGTCGGGGTCGTCTTGTACTGGTCGAACACCACGGCCTTCATCGTCGGATCCCTCTCGTCGTACTGCTCTCACGACGCGGGCGCCGCTCGATGGTCGCCTCCCACGCTACTCACCGGTCGACGGGACACCGGGGCGGCCGGCGTGCGAGCGTTCACCCCGATGCCTGCCGCTGCCCGCCGTACCCCTCGCACCCGGTCCCTCTCCCCCGCACTCGGAACGGTCCTCGCCGCACTGCTCCTCGGCGGCTGCGCGCCCGCCGCTGCACCCTCCGACCCCGGTACGACGAGGTCGTCGACGCCCGCCGTCGCGACGACGGCTCCCGCGGCCGCCGGGACCGCCGCCGACGTGCTCGGCACCCTCGAGGTGCGCGGACGCGCACCGATGACGGGCTACGACCGGGACCTTTTCGGCCAGGGTTGGATCGACACGGACCGCAACGGCTGCGACACGCGCAACGACGTGCTCGCGGCGCACCTCGCGCCGCTCGCCGTGCGGCCCGGCACCAACGGCTGCGTCGTCGAGGCCGGCACGCTGGCGGACCCCTACACCGGGACGAGCATCGACTTCGTCCGGGGCGACGGTGCCCTGGTCGACGTGGACCACGTGGTGGCGCTCGGCAACGGGTGGGTCTCCGGGGCGCAGGCGTGGGGCGCCGGCACGCGGGTGGCGTTCGCCAACGACCCGCTCAACCTGCTCCCGGTCGACGCCGGGCAGAACCGGCAGAAGGGCGACGGCGACGCCGCGACGTGGCTCCCGGCCGACCGCTCCTACCGGTGCGCGTACGTCGCGCGCCAGGTCGCCGTGAAGGCGAAGTACGCGCTGTCGGTCACCCCGGCCGAGCACGACGCGATCGACGGTCTCCTCGACGGCTGCCCGGACGAGCCGGTGCCTGCCGACTCCGGCCTGCCGACGACGAGTGACGTGGGCGTCCCGGCCGGGAGCCCGAGCGGCACACCGTCCGGCGGCTCCGCGTCGTACGAGAGCTGTGCGGCGGTGCGGGCCGCGGGTGCCGCGCCGATCCGGTCGGGCGACCCCGGCTACGGGCGCCACCTCGACGGGGACGGCGACGGCGTCGCCTGCGAGTAGGCCTCAGTCGCGCTGCTCGCCCGGCGTCACCAGTCCCGACTCGTAGGCCAGGACGACGAGCTGCACCCGGTCGCGCAGCCCGAGCTTGCGCAGCACCTCGCTGACGTGCGACTTCACGGTCTGCTCCCCCACCGTGCGCGCCGCCGCGATCTCGGCGTTCGACAGCCCGCGCGCGACGTGGACGGCGACCTCCCGCTCGGTCGGGGTCAGGACGTCGAGACGGCCCGGATCGGCCGTCCGCCGGCGGAGGGCGACCTTCTCGACGAGCCGGCGGGTGACGGAGGGGCCGAGGAGCATCGCGCCCTCGGCCACCGCACGGACGGCGTCGACGAGCGCCGCGGCCCGCGTGTCCTTCAGCACGAACCCGCTCGCGCCGGCGCGCAGCGCGTCGTACACGTGCTCGTCGAGGTCGAACGTGGTGACCATGAGCAGCCGGGTGGGCAGGCCGCGGGCGGTGATCGCCCGCGCCGCCTCGATGCCGTCCATGCGGGGCATCCGGATGTCGACCACGGCGACGTCCGGCACCAGCCGCTCGACGAGCTCGAGCAGCTCGACCCCGTCGCAGGCCTGCCCGACGACCCGCAGGTCGGGCGCGGCGTCGATCATGGCTTCGAAGCCGGTGCGCGCGACGGGTTGGTCGTCCGCGACGACGGCGGTCCAGCCGCCTGGTGGGGAGGTGCTCACACGAGGGAGCCTGCCGCGGTGCGCAGCGGTAGACGAGCAGCCACGCGGAACCCGCCGTCGACGGTCGGCCCGGCGTCCAGGGCGCCTCCGAGGGCGTCGACCCGCTCGACCATGGCGGGGATGCCGATGCCGTGGTCGGTGGACCCGGCCGTGGGTACGTCGCCCCGCCCGGCGCTGTTGCTCAGCTCGACGAGGAGGTCGTCGCCGTCGAGGCCGAGCCGCACCAGGACCGCACCGCCGCGCGCGTGGCGGCGGGCGTTCGTCAGTCCCTCCTGCACCACGCGGTAGGCGACGTGGCCGGCCACCGGGTCCACCACCCAGCGCTCGTCGAGGCCCGAGACGGAGACGTCGTCGCCCGCCGCCCGTGCACGCTCCACCAGGTCGGCCACGTCCTGCAGACCGGGCTGCGGTGCCCGCGACCCGGGGGCCCCCTCGTCGCCGTCGGCGACCTCCGCGCGTCGCAGCACCTGCAGCACCCCGCGCAGCTCGTCGAGCGCACGCCGCGCGTCGTCGGCGATCTCCGCGAGCACGGTCGTGGCCTCCGGAGCCATGTCGGGGTGCTGGTACGGCGCCGACTCCGCCCGCACGGCGATGAGCGAGACGTGGTGGGCGATCACGTCGTGCAGGTCCCGGGCGAGCCGGGCCCGTTCGACCTGCACCGCCTCGGCAGCGGCGAGCCGACCGCGCTGCAGGCGGAAGCCCTCGGCGAGGCGGACCGCCCGGGCCAGCCCGAGCAGGCACCCGCCCACGAGGACGAGGGTCGGGACCAGGAGCGGGACGACGAGGAGGTCCGCCGTCGTGCGCTCGGTCTCGAAGGAGACGGCGGTCTCCGGCAGCAGGAGGAGCAGGGACCGACTCGCCATCAGGGACACCAGGGTCGCTGCGGCTCCCGCCACGGCCACCGCCCCGCGGGCGCCGCCGTGGCGCAGCACGACGACGACCGCCGTCAGCGTCGACGCGAGCGCCCAGGCCCACGGGAGGTAGTCGTCGCCCACCGCGAGGTAGATCAGGGGACCGAACGTGGCCAGACCGGCGACGACCGGATGGCGGTCGAGGAGCACGGCCGCAGCGACGAGGCCGGCGCCGACCACGACGCCCAGCGCGACGAGCAGGGGCGTCGGCGGGACGACCACGAGGAGGGACTCGCCCCACGAGAACACCTGCACCTCGTCGGCGACGTAGCCGTCGAACGCGACGAGCAGGAGGGCCCCCACGATCCCGAGCGCGGCCACGACGGCGGCGCACCCCCGGACGAGCAGCGACGAGCCGTCCCGGCGGACGGCGGGAGCGGTGGTGGGTGCAGGTACGGCGGTGGGAGTGCTCATGCCGATGATGCTCCTCGTCGGGAACGCCCTGGGGCCACCCCCGAGGGAGGGATCATCCCGGTGCCCTCACCCCCCGGCGGTAGGGGGCGGCGAAGGGGTGTCCCCCCGTGGGCGGTAGGACGCCACGACGTAGCCCCCGTCGTCGTACGGCGCGCGGTCCCACCCCGCCCAGTGCGCGGTGGGCTCCAGACCGACGGCGGCGAACGCGGCGTCCACGTCGGCGAGGGCAAGCACGGGGCAGTCACCGGGCAGGTGCGCGGCGTCGAGGCCGAAGCCGGTCACGAGCGCTCCCCCGGGTGCGACGTGGTCGGCGAGCGACCGGGCGGCCGCGGTGAGCGTGCCGGGCTCCAGGAGCGGCAGCACGTTGCCGGCCAGGAGCACCAGGTCGAAGCGGCGGCCCAGAGCCAGTCCCGCCAGGTCGGCGACGTGCCACTCGACGTCGGGCACCTCGTCGCGCGCGACCGCGACCATGGCGGCGTCGACGTCGCAGCCCACGACGTCGTACCCCAGCTCGTGGAGCCGCGCGCCGACCCGGCCCGTGCCGCACCCGGCGTCCAGCACCGACGCGGGCGGGGCCAGCAGCTCGGCGACGAGGGCCGCCTCGCCGTGGACGTCGCCCCCGCCGGCCGCGATGGCGCGGAACCGGTCGGCGTAGACCGTCGCGTAGTCGTCGCCGGCCTGCGCCCGGGCGATGCGTTGCCACACAGTGCTCACGACGCCGTTCCTACCAGGCCGGGGGTACGACGCCGACCGTCAGCCCGCACCGACCCCGGCGTGCACGAGCGCCGCGATCTGCCGCTCGACGGCGTTGAAGTCGGGGGCGTTCACGTCGCGCTCGCCCGCCAGCGTCACGGGCACGACCTCCTTCACGTGACCGGGCACGCCGTGCGAGGCGCCGCCGGCCATGACGACGACCCGGTCGGCGAGGTAGACGGCCTCCTCGATCGAGTGGGTGACGAGCAGGACCGTGGCTCCCGTCTCGACATGGAGGCGACGCAGCTCGTGCTGCATCGACGTGCGGGTGAGGGCGTCGAGCGCCCCGAACGGCTCGTCCATCAGGAGCACCGCCGGGTCGTTGGCGAGCACCCGGGCGATGGCGACGCGCTGCTGCATGCCGCCCGACAGCTCGCCGGGATACCGGTCGGCGAAGCGGGTGAGGCCGACGATCTCGATGTACTCCGCCGCGCGCCGCTTCGCGGCGGTCCTCGACATGCGTCGCTGGCGGGGCCCGTAGCGCACGTTCTCCGCGACGGTCAGCCACGGGAAGAGGCCGTAGTCCTGGAAGACCACGCCCCGCTCGGGCCCGGGGCGCCGTACCGGCCGGCCGCCCACCTCCACGACGCCCGCGGTGTGGCGCTCGAACCCGGCGAGGATGCGCAGCAGCGTCGACTTGCCGCACCCGCTCGCCCCCACGACGGCGACGAACTCGCCGGGCGCCACCTCGAGGTCGACGTCGGCGACCGCGTCGACGGGGCCGCGCCGCGTCGCGTACTGCTTGCCGACCCCCTGCAGGAGGACCCGGCCGGACTCGTCGACGACCCGGTGCGGTCGGACCGTCGCTCCGGGCGTCGCTGTCTTCTCCGTCATCGCCTTCTCCTTCACGAGGCCCGCACCAGCGGGCGGCGCCCGAAGGCACCCTTGAGGCCGAGGACCAGCAGACGGTCCGAGAGATAGCCGGCGACGCCGATGACGATCATGCCGACAACGATCCGGTCGGTGCGCACCTGCTCGCGGGCGAGCATGATCATGCTGCCGAGGCCGGTGTCGATGCCGTTGCTCTCCCCCAGCACGAGGATCACCCAGGCGAGGCCCAGGCCGATGCGCAGGCCGCTGACGATGCCCGGGGTGGCGGCCGGCACGACGACCTTGAGGAGCACCCCGATCGGGCGCGTGCCGAGCATGAGGGCCGCCTCGACCAGCCGCGGCGA
This sequence comes from Nocardioides alkalitolerans DSM 16699, assembly GCF_000426525.1. GTDB lineage: Bacteria > Actinomycetota > Actinomycetes > Propionibacteriales > Nocardioidaceae > Nocardioides > Nocardioides alkalitolerans. The sequence continues at coordinate 208,384 of NZ_AUFN01000012.1, read as the reverse complement.
GACCTCCCGCGTCGCGCTGAGCGTGTTGAGCAGGATCGGGAAGAACGCCGAGATCGTGATCAGGAAGATCGTGGCCTGGCTGCCGAAGCCGATGATGAGGAGCACCAGGGGCACCCAGGCGGTCGCCGGGATCGGGCGGAAGAGGTTGACCGCCGGGTCGAGCGTCGCGAGCACGAGCGGGAACCGGCCCATCAGCACGCCCAGCGGGATCGCGAGGGCGGCCGCGAGGCCGAAGCCGGCGAGCACCCGCAGCGAGCTGGCCCCCAGGTGGCCCCAGAGCGAGCCGCTGAACGCGTCGTCGTACACCCCGCCGAAGGCGAAGTCCCACAGCAGCTTCGCCACGTCGACCGGGGGCGGCAGGAAGCCCATCTTGATGTCGAAGAGGAGCACCCACTCCCCCCGCACGCCGAGGTCCCACATCAGGAGGATGAAGGCGATGAACCCGGCGCCGAGGGCGAACCGGCCCGCGGCCGGGCCCCACCTGCTCATGCGTTTTCGTCCGGCTCGTCACGCGAGGCGAAGGAGGTGTCGACGACGTCCTCGAGCGCGGGCGCCTCGTCGATCATGCCGAGCCGCGCCATCTGGGTGATGAGGTTGTCGATCTGGCCCTCCAGGGTCGGAGACAGGTCGGCGCGGAGCCAGAAGTTGTCGAGCGCGGTGGCGAAGACGGCCTCGTCGCCGCCGTACTCCGCGACCATGTCGGGCAGCCACTCGTCCTGGTTGTCGACCATGTACGCGGTCGTGGCGGCGTGGGTCTCGACGACCTCCTGCACGGCCTCGGGCTGCTCGTCGATGAAGTCCTGGCTGGCGAGCAGCGCGATGTTGACGCGGCCGATGTCGGTCTCGTACGGCGAGGTGATCTCCTGACCGCCGGCCCCGAGGGCGAGGGAGACCCCGATCTCGGGGGCGAGGAACGCGTCGATCTGGTCGGTGTTGAACGCGTTGAAGAACTCGGGCGCGCTCAGCGAGACCAGCCCGAGGTCGGCGATGTCGACGCCCTGCTCCTCGAGGATCAGCTGGAGCGCGACGTACTGCGAGCTCGACTCGAGGTAGCCGACCCGGCGGCCGACGAGGTCCTGCACCGAGTCGATCTCGGCGTTGCCGATGAACCCGCTGCCCCCGTCGGCCGCGCCCGCGACCACCTTGACCTCGCGGCCCTGGGCGGCCCCCGCCACGGTCGCGGTGATGCTGCCGACGGCCATGTCGATGGTGCCGCTGAGCAGCGCGTCGTTGAGCGCCGGCGCGGTGTCGAGCGTGACCACGTCGTACTCGATGTCGCCCGTCGCGTGGTCCTCGTAGAGGAAGGGTGCGTAGAAGTGCGGCTGGCCCCGCAGCGTGCCGACGGTGACGGTCGTGACCTCGCCGTCGTCGTCACCCCCGGTGGACGTGCAGGCGGCGAGCGCGCTGCCGAGCAGGACGGTGGAGACGGCGACCGCGAGGCGGCGGGACAGGGGTGCAGCGAGTGGCACGGGGGCTCCTCTGGGGGAATGGAGACGACCCGGTCCACCCTCCGGCACCGGCGTTTCACGACAGTGACAAGCGTGTTCCAGCGGACGTCGACGGCGTCGACGTGGGGGTGACGGTGGGCACGGGAGTACAAAGGAAGGCGTGAGCTCTCCTGCGTCGACCACCGCGCCCGATCCCGGCGACGACCTCCTGACCACCGAGGTCGAGCTGGCCGACGGCACCGTCCTCGCCGTCCAGGAGTCGGGCCGCGCCGACGGGCCCGCCCTCCTGCTCCTCGCGGGCCAGGCGAACTCGCACGCCTGGTGGACGGATCTGCGCGACGGCTTCGCCGACTTCCGGGTCGTCTCGTTCGACTACCGCGGCACCGGCGCCACCCGCGCCGACGACCACGACGACGGGTGGTCGACCGAGCTGTTCGCCGACGACGCCTGCGCGGTGATGGACGCGCTCGGCATCGAGCGGGCCCACGTCTACGGCACCTCGATGGGCGGTCGCGTGGCCCAGATGCTCGCGATCCGCTCCCCCGAGCGCGTGGACCGGCTGGTGCTGGCGTGCACCTCGCCGGGCGGTTCGGTGGCGCGCGAGCGGGGGCCCGACGTACGACGCCGGATCGCCACCCCCGACCCCGCCGAGCGCGCCCGGGCGCTGCTCGACCTCTTCTACACCCCCGCCTGCGCGGAGCGCCGGCTGCGCAGCCACCTGCTCGGTGACACGTCGATGACCTCGCGGGCGCAGATGCGCCACCTGCGGGTCAGCGCCCGCCACGACGCGTCCGACCGCCTCGGCGAGATCGTCGCGCCGACGCTCGTGCTGCACGGCGCCGACGACGTGATGACGCCGGTGCAGAACGCCACCGTCATCGCCCAGCGCATCCCCGGCAGCCGGCTGCAGCTCACCCGCGCCGGCCGCCACGGGTTCTTCGACGAGTTCAGCGACACGGTGACGCCCGGCGTCATCGGGTTCCTGCGGGAGTGACCGGGCGCCCTCGGGTGCCTGGGCCCTTGGGCTGGGGTGGGCCCTTGGGCTCGCTGGAGGCCCTTGGGCTCGGAGGAGGCCCGTGGGGAACGCTGTGGCGGGGAGTTGTGCGGCTAGTTGTTCGGTGGGTGAGGAGCGAGCGCAGCCTGGCCGGTGGGTGAGGAGCGAGCGCGGCGCGTCCGGTGGGCGAGGAGCGAGCGCAGTGAGCGTCTCGAAGCCACGCAGGTCCCCCGGGCACGACGGCACACCCCAGCGACGGTGGTCGCTGAGGTGTGCGGTCAGTCAGCTGTGTCAGGCGGCGAGCGGGACCGTGCCGTACGGGTCGACGAGGTACTGCTGGTCGTGGGGGCTCGTCCACACGAACGACCCGTCGGGCAGGCGCCGGTAGCGCCACCTGCGTTCCCTCCCGATGCCGCTCGGCGACGGGTGGGTCTTGACCCGGTGATGTCGCCGGCAGAGCGGGGCGAGGTTGGTCGTGGAGGTCTGACCCGGTGGTCCGCCGTCATCTGCTCGGACGTACTCGTCGACGTGGTCAAGGTCGCAACCCCGAGCCGGTCGGGTGCAATGGGGGAACACGCAGATGGGCCTCGTGAGGCGGACGCGTTCGGCGATCCGGTCCGGGATCTCGTAGGCGTCGACCGCGACCTGGTCTCGGAGATCGATGACCGGCTTCACCACCACCTGGGTGGAGGTGGCGCGGCACCATTCGCGGACCTGCTCGGCGAGCACGAAGCTCCGGGTCTTCTCGACCCGAGCCAGGTCGACACCACCGCAGACGTGCGGGTCGAGCTCGGTCAGCGCGGCCTCGGAGAGGTGGACGTGGAGCACGACTTGGCGGGCCTTCGACCGCGTCGCAGCCGACGCGGCCGGCGCGGCCACATCGTCGTCGGCCGGGTCGCCGCAGCCGCTGAGGTCCAGCGTCGTCTGGCGCCGCGCGATCTCTCCCACTGCGGATGACCGCCGTGCGTCGAGGGAGTCCAGCGACCCCGCGAGCGCGAGGTCGGCGGCGACCCGGGACACCGCGTTCTCCAGGTCGAGGGCGTCGGCAAGGTCGAGGGTCCCCAATACCGGCACCACCCCTCGGGCCGGATCCACCTGGGCGTCGAAGTCGATGTCGAACCGTCGGGTGGCGTCGGAGTCGGCGCGGTCGAGCTCGGCCTTCTCGGGGTCGAACCTCGCGATCGCCTCCGCGACCAGCTTCTGCGCGGTCACCATGCCCGTCTTGTGCGCCACCGGCGCCAAATGACGGTCGACGAACTCCGCACCCTCGAACGTGAGCTGGGTCGTCTCCTGCGCGATCTTCCGAGCCCGCCACACCGGCAGTACGCCAGCGGTCACTCGGCTCCAGAGCCGCGGGAGACGGTGCCGCAGCTCGACCGCCTCACCGACCAGCCGGCGACCCGAGTCGGTCGACAGACCCAGGGCGGCCGCGATCTCGACCACGCAGAACTCCGACACCAACGGAGCGCCCGGCCCACCGAGCTCACCGAACACGTCCGCGCCCGGCAGCAGGTGCGCATCGTCGCGGAGCAGCCCGAACGGGCCGTACTGGTCGGCCACCACGCCGCCCTCGGTGTGGGCGTCGGCCCAGTCCGCGACCGCCACGAGGACCTCGACCTCCGCCGCCCGCTGACGTGCCAGCGCAGCCCGGGCGCCGTCGAGCAGCACAGCCGGGAAGGCAGTGCTGCCGAGGGTGGCGGTGGTCGGGCTCATGTCCTGATTCTATTCGATCACGCGTTCGATCGCCAGGGTGACGAGGTGATCTGTGGAGAACTGTTTGCCCAGTTCAGATGGCCTTCGATCGCATTGGGTGGTGTGGTTTCGAGACGGGCCTAGCGGCCCTCCTCAACCAACGCCGGCACGGGCTCGGCGGCCTCCTCAACCACCACTGGGGCGTGGCTTCGAGACGCTCGCTGGCGCTCGCTCCTCAACCATCCCTGGGGCGTGGTGTCGAGACGCTCGCCGGCGCCCGCTCCTCAACCACCGCTGCGCTTACTCTTTGCCCGGCGCCCGCACCTCGCCCGCCCGCACCTCGCCCACCCGCACGTCGTGCGTGAGCACGAGGTCGAGGACCTCGGCGAACCGGGCGGCGTCGGCGCGGGAGAACGGGAGCGGCGGGCGCACCTTGAGGGTGCTGCCGTACGGCCCGCACACCGACGTGAGCACGCGCCGCCGCCGCAAGGCGTTGACGACGTCGGCGGCCAGCGCCGTACCCGGTGCGGTGGTGCCGGCGGACGCGACCAGCTCCACCCCGGTGTAGAGGCCGTCGCCGCGCACGTCCGCGACCACGGGGTGACGGGCGGCGACCTCGCGGAGCAGGTCACGCAGGTGCGTGCCGACGTCGGCGGCGTTCTGCTGCAGGCCCTCGTCGCGGATCACGTCGAGGACGGCCTGCGCCGCGGCGATGCTGACGTGGTTGCCGCCGAAGGTGTTGAAGTAGGGCACCGTGGCGGCGAAGGGCTCCAGCACGTCGGCCCGAGCCGCGACGGCGGCGATCGGCATCCCGTTGCCCATCGGCTTGCCGGTGGTCACGAGGTCGGGCACCAGGCCGTGGCGCTCGAACCCCCAGAACGCGGTCCCCGTGCGGGCGAAGCCGGGCTGCACCTCGTCGGCCACCAGCAGCCCTCCGGCCGCACGCACCGCGTCGACCGCGGGAGCGAGGAAGCCGGCGGGCGCGGCGTGCACCCCGTCGGAGGAGAGGATCGAGTCCACCAGCAGGGCAGCGGGTCGCACCCCGGCCGCCTGCATGGCGTCGAGGGCGGCGCGCACGTCGGCGGCCAACCGTGCCCCCGGGTCCGGCGTCGGGCGGCGGAGCGGGTCCGGGGCCGGCACGGTCCACACGTGCGCTCCGAGGGGGGCTCCTGCGCCGAGCGACGGGGACAGACCGGTGACCAGGTCGGTGTTGCCGTGGTAGGCCTCCGCGGTCACGATGACGCCCCGCCCGCCGGTGGCCGCACGGGCCACCCGCACCGCCAGGTCGTTCGCCTCCGAGCCGGTGCACGCGAACATCACCTGGTCGAGCTCCGCGGGCAGCAGCCCGAGCAGGTCCTCGGCGTACGTCACCAGCCCGCGGTCGACGTACCGCGTGTGCGTGTTGAGGGTCGCCGCCTGCCGTGCCACGGCCGCCACGACCGCCGGGTGGGCGTGGCCGACGCTGGCGACGTTGTTGTAGGCGTCGAGGTACTCCCCGCCCTCGGCGTCGTAGAGGTGCACCCCGCTCCCCCGCACCAGCTCCAGGGGCTCGCGGTAGAAGAGCCGGTACGCCGGCCCCAGCGCGCGTCGACGTCGCTCGACGAGGGGCGTCGCGGTGCCGGGGGCGCCGGTGTACGCGTTGGCGTCGAGGATGCTCGACCTGGTCTCCACGGTGAGGGGCTCCTCGGTGACGGCGTTTTGGTCTGGTGAGTGTCAGCATGATGGCGGCGCAGTGTGCGGCACAAGGTCGGGTGACCCATCGCACCGGGAGTGTGACCGGGGTGTTGCGCCGCCTACCGTCCGCGTTACGAGTGCGTGAAGGTCGGAGGTAATTGGTCTGCTGGTGCTCGGCGGACGGTCTACTGGCGTCGTACCGACGAGAGAGGGACCCATGCTGAGCGAGCAGGACTGTGCGGAGATCGCCGCCGCGGCGCTCCCCGCGTACGGGCTCGACGCCGCCTCGAGCGAGGTGAGGCTGCTGAGCCTCTCGGAGAACGGCACCTACCGGGTGCGCGGGCCGGCTCGTGAGCTCGTCCTGCGCGTCCACCGGCCCGGCTACCAGACGCCCGGGTCCATCGCGTCGGAGCTGACCTGGATGGACGCGCTGCGCGACGAGTGCGGTGTCGTGACACCGGCGGTGGTGCCGGCCGTCGACGGACGCCGGGTGGTGACGCTCGAGCGGTCCGACGGGCCACGGCACGTCGTCGCCTTCGAGCTCGTGCCGGGCGTCACCGCCGAGGAGTCGGCCCACCTCCTGCCCGTGGGCGAGCTGGGTCGGCTCACGGCCCGGATGCACCTCCACACGCAGCGCTGGCCGGTCCCGACCGGGTTCGAGCGCTTCCACTGGGACCTCGACGCCTGTCTCGGGGACTCGGCCCGGTGGGGCGCGTGGTCGGCGGGCCCCGGGCTGTCCGACGCCGACCGCCCGGTGGTCGCCCGGGCGGCCGACGAGGTCCGGGCGAGGCTCACGGCGTACGGGCAGGGCCCCGATCGCTACGGGCTGATCCACGCCGACCTGCGCCTCGCGAACCTCATGGTCGACGACGACCGGCGACTGACCGTGATCGACTTCGACGACTGCGGCTTCGGGTGGTTCCTCTACGACCTCGCGACGGTGCTCTCCTGGCTCGAGCACGAGCCCGGCTCACCGACGACCGTCGCCGCGTGGCTCGAGGGCTACACCGCGGAGCGCGAGCTCAGCGAGGTCGACCTGGCGATGGTCCCGACGTTCGTGATGCTGCGCCGGCTCATGCTGACCGCCTGGCTCGGCACCCACCCCGCCTCGCCGCCGGCGCTCGAGCTCGGCACCACGTTCGGCGCCGGCACCGGCGACCTCGCCCGGCGCTACCTCGACGACGCGGACTGGTTCCGCGTGCCCGCCCGACCGACCCCCGAGAAGGAGTGAGCGATGTTCGACCTGTCCGACGTACGCGTGCTGGTGACCGGAGGCTCGCGCGGCATCGGCCTCGGGATCGCCCGGGTCTTCGCCCGGGCCGGGGCGTCCGTCGCGGTGAGCGCCCGCTCCGCCGACGACCTGGCCCGCGCGGTGGCCGAGCTCGACGGCCTCGGTGACGGGGTGGTGCTCGCCGTGCCGGGGGACGTCGCGGACCGTGCCGGCGCGGCGGCCATGGTGGCCGCCGCCGTCGACGCCTTCGGCGGCCTGGACGTTCTCTGCGCGAACGCCGGGATCTTCCCCGAGGCCCGCCTGACGACCATGACCGAGAGCGACCTCGACCGGGTGCTCGACGTCAACGTGAAGGGCACGTTCTGGAGCGTCCAGGCGGCGATCGAGGCCCTGACCGCCTCGGGGCGCGGACGGGTGGTGCTCACGTCGTCGATCACGGGTCCCGTCACCGGCTTCCCGGGGTGGTCGCACTACGGCGCCTCCAAGGCGGCCCAGCTCGGCTTCCTCCGCAGCGCGGCGATCGAGCTCGCGGCGGCGCGCATCACCGTCAACGCGGTGCTGCCGGGCAACATCGCCACGGAGGGGCTGGCCGAGATGGGTCCCGAGTACGTCGCGCAGATGGCCCGGTCCGTACCGCTCGGCGCGCTGGGCGAGCCGGAGGACATCGGCCACGCGGTGGCGTTCCTGGCCTCGCGGGAGGCCGGTTACATTACGGGCCACGCGCTCGTGGTCGACGGCGGGCAGATCCTGCCGGAGTCGCCCGACGCGGTCGCCTGACCCCCGACGTCCCCCGTCCCGAGCCGAGCGAGGTGCCCGTGCAGGAGTCCGAGGGCGGTGTCGTCGCGGAGGACGTGCGACGGCGGCTGCTGCGCCTCCTCGCCTCGGGCGCGCTGCGGCCCGGCGACCGGCTCGGCACGGAGCGGGAGATGGCGGCACGGTTCGCGGTGTCCCGCGCGACGTTGCGCAGCGCGCTCGTGCCGCTGGCCCGGGCGGGCCTGCTGGAGCGGCGCACCGGCCGCGGGGGCGGCACCTTCGTGCGCGCCGCCACCGTCGCCCGCGAGGCCGCCGAGCGCCTCGGTCTGCCCGAGCGCCTCGAGGCCGCCGGCCACACCGCGGCGACCGCTCTGCTGGCGAGCGTCGTGCGCCCGGCGACCGAGGCCGAGCGCGACACGCTGCGCCTGGACGGGGACGCCCGGGTCGTGGAGGTCGAGCGGGTCCGCTACGCCGACGGCCTGCCGCTCTCGCTCGACCTCGCCCGGTTCCCGCTCGACCTGGTGCCGGGGCTCCTCGACCGGCCCCTCGAGGGCTCGCTCTACGCCGAGCTGGCCGCGACGTACGGTCTCGAGCCCGTGACGACCGAGGAGGAGATCTCCGTGGTGCACGCCCGGGCCCGCGAGGCCCGGGAGCTCGCGGTGCCCGTCGACGCCCCGCTGCTGCAGGTGGTGCGGGTCGCGCACGACGCGGACGGGCGGGCGTTCGAGCTGTCGGAGGACCTGTTCCGCGCCGACCGCGTGCGCCTGGTGGCGCGGGGGACGACCGTCAGCGTCACGCGTCGGTGAGGCGCTGCACGTAGGAGCGGTGCGTCGTGGTGCTCTTCGTGATCACGAGCAGCTCGCCCATGTGGGGCTCGAGCGCGGTCACCTTGTCGAGCGGGGCGCCGACGATGAGCTGGAACCCCAGGCCCCGCCAGGCGGCGACCGCGCGGCTGGCGAAGTTGCCGTCGGACTTCACGAAGCCCTCGTCGAGGAACACCGGGGCGAACCGCGGGCGGGTGCGCAGCTCGTCGCCCAGCCGGAAGCGCAGCGCGGCCCCGACGATGAACGCCACGAGCTCCTGGCTCTCGCCGCCCGACTTGCCGCCGAGACGGGCGTACGTCGAGCGCAGCTCCCCCAGGACGCTGCGGCGCTCGGCGGTGATCTCCACGTGCCGGCGTACGTCGAGCAGCCCCTCGCGGTCGGACAGCTCGGGGTCGAAGCGCGGGTCGGTGCGGTGGCGCAGGCGACCCATGAACTCGCGCAGGTCGGTGAACCGGCGCTCGAGCTCGTCCTCCGTCAGCTCGGTCGCCGCCGCGGCGGAGAGGCGCGTGAGGTTCTTACGGAACCGGGTGACGCTCTCGGGCGCGAGGCGGCGCAGACGGATCTGCAGGCGGTCCTTCTCGGCCCCGAACGGCAGGCTGCGGAGGATCTCGTTGATCGGGCGGAGCCGGTCCTCGATCTCCTCGATGGAGGCGTCCATGGCACCGGCGAGCGGCACGAGGTCCTCCCCCGACCACTCGGTGACCTTCTTGCGCCACTGCAGGCGGCGGTCCGCCAGCCCGGTGGCGCGGATGCCGTCGAGGATCGCCGCGTAGTCGGGGTACGACGCGGCCGTGCGCCCCAGGTTGGGGTCGGGCCACGTGTCGAGGTAGGCGGAGAAGATCGTCGCGAGGGTCTCGCTCGCCTCGCGGCGCTGCTGCTCGGAACGCTCCACCGACTCCATGAGCCGGCGGCGCAGGCGGCCCAGGTTGCCCGGCAGCTCGGCGAGGCTCGTCGCGTCGTCGGGCTGGGCCGCGACGGCGAGCTCCTCGTCGAGCCGGGCGACGTGCTCGTCGGTGAGCACGACCGAGCCGGTCTCCTCGATCCGGTCGAGCTCGTCGGCCAGCGCGTCCTGGCGGTCGACGTACGCCCCCTGCTCCTCGCGCAGCCGGTCGTGGCGGGCGTCGAGGCCGTACTTGTGCCGGCGCGCGTCCTCGAGACGCGACGCGAGGGTGTCGACCTCCGTCTGCAGCTCGCGCAGGCGGTCGTCGGAGGAGAGGATCCGGTCGCGGTCGGCGACCAGGCGCGCCAGGCGCTCGGCGCTGCCCGGCACGTCGACGTCGGCCCACCGGTAATGCGTGACGGCCTCGTGGGCCCGGCGGCGGTCGGCGAGGTCCTCGGCCTCGACACCGAGGTCCTCGAGGTCGGCGTCGATGCGGTCGAGCTCGCGCTCGAGCTGCGCGAGACGCTGGTGCAGCTCGGTGACGGCGTCGGCGTTGTCGAAGCCGATGATGTTCTCCACCTCGCCGCGGCGCCGGTCCTGCCCGTGCGCACCGCGCCCGCCGGGACGGCGCTCCTGCCCGGTGACGGTGACGCGGTAGCCGCCGCCCCCGAGGTCGGCCGTGTCCTCGACGCAGAACGCGTTGAGGCCGTCGCGCGTGAGCTCGCGCTGCACCCAGCCGCGGAACGGCGAGGCCTTGTACAGCAGCTTGCCCGCGACGTGGTCGGTGCCGCCGACGGGCACGTCGGGGAGGTCGGTCGGGGCGCCGACGAACCGCAGCCGGCCCGGGAGCGGCAGGTGGTCGATGGCCGCGGAGAAGGCGTCGAGCAGCGGGGCCGGCACGAGCATCTGCCGCGCGGTCGCGCCGAGCACGGTCTCGATCGTGGGCCGCCAGCGCGCCTCGTCGGGGGCGACGTCGATCAGCTCGGCGACGAACGGCAGGTCGGCGGCGTCGATGCCCGAGGCCGCGGCCACCGCTGCGCGCAGCTCGTTGAGGTGGCGCGGCACCTTGCCGCTGCGGCCGCGGAGGTCCTGCACGTCGGCGGCGAGCTCGCGCTTGTCGGCGAGCAGGCGGCCCTGCTGGTGCAGCAGCGGCTTGCGGGCCTCCTCCACGCGCTCGACGGCGTCGGGCACGGTGGCGAGGAACTGCTGGCCCTCGGTGCGCAGCCCGTCGAACGCGTCGCGGGAGCCCAGCACGTCGTCGAGGTCGAGACGCAGGTCGGCCACCTGCTCCGCGAGCCGGTCTCGGTTGTCGACGAGGGTGGCGTGGTGCTGCTCCTCCTCGCGGATGCGGTCCTCGAGCGCGTCCAGCGCGCCGCCACCGCTCTCGCGGTGCTGGGTGCGCGCCGCCTCGAGGTCGTCGGCGAGCCGGGTGACCGCCGTGACGGCGTCGCGCAGCTCCTCGGTGACGGCCGTGCGGGCGACCCGGTTCGCGTCGACCGCGGCGTCGAGCAGCCGCGCCTCGGTGCGCAGCGACCAGAGCGTCAGCGGGGTCGCACCCTGACGGGCCACCCCGAACGTGTCGAGCACGTCGAGCTCGGCGCGCGCCGCGACGAGCCGCTCGTGCGCCTCGGTGATCGGCGCGAGGCGGCGCTCCTTGCGCTCCTCGGTCTCCATCGCGACGTACGACGCCTCGAGGTCGTCGAAGTGCTCGATGGCCCGGTCGGCCTTGGCGAAGCTGTCGGGGGTCTCGAGCACCATCTCCTTATAGAGCTCGTCGACCGTGCGGATCTGGTGGCCGGACTGGATGCGGACCAGCAGCCGGAGCGCCTTCGCGCCGTCGGTGTTCGCCCCGATGCCCAGGCGCGTGTAGAGCGTCTGCGCGAAGGTGGCGTAGGTGTCGTACGTCGTGATGCCCTCGAACGCGGCCTTGAGGCCGCGCACCGCGAACCGGTCGGGCACGCACTGCTCCAGGTCGGCGAGGTCGAGCGCCCCGTCGTACGTCGCCATGCGCATGCTGATGTCGCCGGCCCGGGTCGCCGAGGCGGGCACGTAGTAGGCGCGCAGCGCGGTGAGCCGTCGTCCGTTGTCGTCGACGAAGGTCATGCCGACCGCGCCCCAGGTGGCCGTGCCCTGACCGCGGAGCACCTGGTCGACCTCACGGCCCGAGGCGTCGGTCGTCGAGTCGGTCTTGCCCCGCAGGTAGGAGAGCAGGTTGCGCTGCTCGGCGCTGCGCGCCCGGCCGCCGGCGGCGTCGTTGGAGGCGCCGTTGAAGGCGGTGTCGGAGGGCATCATCAGGGCGATGTAGCCGTCGAGGAGCGTGCTCTTGCCCGTGCCCGAGGCGCCGGAGACCAGCGTCGAGGAAGGGTGGAAGTCGAAGCGCACCCGGCCCTCGAAGCCGCCCCAGTTCACGAGCTGGAGGGCCTCGGCCCGCCACTGGGAGGTGCCCTCGGTGGCGCCGGCCGCGTAGAAGAGCGGCATCTCGACGCCGGCGGCCGGGACCGGGCGCTCGTCGGGGTCGGTGAGCACGAAGCGGGTGTCGCCGCCGCTGGTGCCGGTGGTGTCGTCGGTGCCGGTCATCACCACGCCCCGTCCTGGTCGTCGCGGTCGTCGTGCTGGTCGTCGTCCTGGTCGTCGTCCTGGGGATCGGGCTCCTCGGGCGTCGCGAGGTCGAACGGCTCGTCCTGCTCGTCGGGGGTCTCGGCGGGGAGCGCGACCTCGTCGACCGAGGGGGTCTCGTCCGGTCCGGACGGGTCGGGGTCCGTGTCCCCCGGCACCTCGCCGGCGTTGGTCTGGCGCAGCCACGTCAGCAGCTCCTGGAGCCGCTCCATGGGCAGCAGCACCTCGATGGCGCGACTGATCTCGAACCGGTCGCCCGTCGCAGGGCCCAGCAGCAGGCCGGTGCGGTAGACGGCCTCGAGGGCCGCACGGGCCCGGCGCGCGTCGCCGGCGACGTCGGTCGCGTGCCGGGGCCGGAACTGCTCGACGTACGCGAGGACGGCGTCGCGGTCGACGTACGCCCGCGTCGTGCCCGCGCCCGTCTCGGCCCGGAAGCGCCCGCGGAGGAACACGAGCACGAGGGTCTCCTCGCGGCCCCAGGGGGTGTCGTGCAGCAGGGTCGGGAAGGGCCGTCCGCCGCCCTCGGGGGTCACCTGCCGCTTGTGGGCGACCTCGCGCTCGGGGTCGACGGCGAGGTCGAGGAAGAGGTCGTGGAGCCGGCCGCGGAAGAGGTCGGGGTCGGCGGCGACGGCGCGCCACTCCGACGGGTGCGTCTGCGCGCTGATGAAGCGGTGCTTCAGCAGCGCCACGAGGGCGCGACGCTGGAGCACGTCGAGACCGCCCTCGTCGCCCTCGAAGAGGGCCACGCTGCTGTCGGCGGGCTCGTCGTCCCAGCCGTCGGCGCCGTCGGGGCCGTCGTACTGCTCGGGGTGCTCGGTGGCGGTGTCGGTCACCGGGTCTCCTCGGTCGTGGGGTCGGGGGCGGCGCCGACGCGCGGCACGGCCAGCACGCGCGCGGAGCCGTCGGGACGCGTGGTCGCCCAGGGCTCGGTGTCGTCCGCGGCCGCCATGCCGCGGCTGGTGGCCAGCTGGAGCAGGCCGAAGACCTCCACCGGGCGTCGCAGGTCGAGCGAGAGCGAGGCGAACAGGTCGCCCAGGCTGCGACGGCGGTCGGGGTCCTCGTCGAGCCAGCCCTCCAACGCCTGCTCGAGGCGGTCGGTGGACGGGCCGCCCTGGGCCAGCAGGTCGTCGAGCCGCACGTCCTCCTCGGGAGTGGTGGTGGACTCGTCCAGCGGCGGGGGCGCCAGCGAGGCGGCGGGGTCGGGGAAGCGCTCGCGCAGGTGGCGTACGACGGCACGCGGCGGCAGCAGGGGCACGTCGACCACGGCGCGCGGCCCGGCGGTCTCCATCCAGGTCGTCAGCTCGCCCTCGAGGTGGCGCAGGACGGCGTCGAGCTCGCGGTCGCGCGCGGCGTCGTGGTTCTCGATGTAGTCGCGCAGCGTCGCCGAGACGCGCTTGCGCTGGGCGATGACGGCGTCGAGGCCCGAGCGGATGAGCGCGACGGTGCCGAGGAGGTCGGTGCGGTCCCCCGCCGTCAGCAGCTCGTGGGCCCGCGGGTGGTCGAGCAGCTCGGCGAGGTCGGCGCGCAGCTGGCGCAGCAGGGTCTCGTCGCGCAGGAGCGAGACGGCACCGGAGAACGCGCGCCCCTCGGGCGTGGCCGTCATCAGGGTGTCGACGCGGTCGAGGTACTCCGCCACGACCTCACCGGCCGGGCGCTCCTCGGCCCGGAACGCGGCGAGCACCTCGCTGCGCATCGTGTCGAAGGCCTCCTCGACGCGGGCGAACTCGCTGGGCAGCCCGCTCACGAGCTGCTGGACCTCGTTGTAGCCCTCGCGCATGTAGTCGACGGACATCTCGGGCAGGTCGCCGCCCTCGACGATCCGGTCACGCTCGGCCTGCAGACGGGCGATCTCCGTGTTCAGCAGGGTGACGCGCGCGCCCGCGTCGGGGTTCGCGTCGGTGTTGAACCGGCGGACGGTCGTGAGGATGGTGGAGATCCGGTGCTCGCTGAGGCGCGCACGGTCGCGGGTGAGGCTGCGGACGAGCGCCAGGGCGTCCTGGGCGTGGGAGGTGAGGGAGTAGGTCTCGTCACCCTCGGCGTCCACGCTGCGGATGAGCCACTGGCCGCGCATCCACCGGAGGCAGAGGTCGCGCCCGTCGCCGGTCGGCAGGTCGTCGGCGCCGGCGAGGCGCAGGTCGTGGAGGTAGGCGTTGACCTGGTCGTGGAGCCGGGCGGCCGGCACGGTGCGGACGTCGCGGCCGAACACGCTGCGGAAGACGGCGAGCACGACGGGCGCGGTGCGCTGGTTGAGCAGCTTGAGGGTCGGCTGGTCGTACGCGCTCTGCACCCGCGCGAGCTCGTCCACGATCTCCGACATGCCGCCCCTTCCTCCTCGTCGTCCGAGGAGGAAGGCTCTCATCCAGCGCCGGGCCCGCCGTCAGGAGGCCCCGCGCCGGCTGGCCTCAGACGTCGACGCCGAAGTCGGAGGCGATCCCGACCAGCCCGGAGGCGTAGCCCTGGCCGACGGCCTTGAACTTCCAGTCCCCACCGCTGCGGTAGACCTCGCCGAAGACCATGGCGGTCTCGACGGAGGCCTCCTCGCTGAGGTCGTAGCGGGCGATCTCGCTGCCGTCCGCCTGGTTCACCACGCGGATGAACGCGTTGCGCACCGAGCCGAAGTTCTGGCCGCGGGTGTCGGCGTCGTAGATCGAGACGGCCACGATGATGCGCTCCACCTCGGGCGCGACCGTCGCGAGCGCCACCTTGATGACCTCGTCGTCGCCCTCCCCCGCGCCCGTCTTGTTGTCGCCGATGTGCTGCACCGAGCCGTCGGGCGACGTCAGGTTGTTGAAGAACACGAAGTGCTGGTTCGAGACGGCCTTGCCGTTCGCCCCCAGCAGGATCGCGGAGGAGTCGAGGTCGAAGTCGCCCCCGGAGAACGAGTTCACGTCCCAGCCCAGGCCGACGTCCACGGCGCTCAGGCCGGGCGCCTCCTTGGTCAGCGAGACGTTGCCGCCCTTGCTCAGCGAGACACCCATGGTCGTCGTCCTCTCCTCGTGCACCCCGCACCGTCGCGGGCTGTGGGGTGCTGTGCCCATTCCGTGGCGCTCACAATCCCACGGCTCCGACCAGGTGGGGAGCGGCGAGGGCCTGCGGGGAGGGTCGTGCCCGGGGCGCCGGGACGTCCCGTTGGCCCCACCCGCCCCACGGTCCTGCGCGATACCGGCACCTGGCGCACGAAGGTTCGCGCGCCAGGTGCCGGATTCACCGGCTAGCCGGTGAAACCGGCAGGGCCCGCCCCGTCGCCGGCTCCGTCGCCGGCCGGGTCGTCCGAGGCGCCGCCTCCCGCCCCGTGCAGGTGGGCACGCTCGCCGTCGCGGTCGAGGATGACGAGCAGCTCGACGGGGCCGTCGTACGCCGAGATGGCGTGCGGCACCATCGTCGAGAACTCGGCCGCCTCCCCCGGCTCGACGAGCAGCGTGCGATCGCCGAGCTGCAGCCGGGCCGTGCCGGTCAGCACGGTGAACCAGTCGTGGCCCGGGTGCACCCCGAGCTGGTCGGCGGGCAGCGGCCGGGTGGGCCGGGTGATCCGCAGCTTCGCGACGGTGCGCGGACCGTGGTCGCGGGTCAGCATCCAGGCGGTCATGCCGGGGCGGGCGTCGTCGGCGACCGGGCGGATCACGACGTCGGCGTCCGACGCCGTGTCGACGAGCTGGTCGAGCGTCGTGCCCAGCGCCCGGGCGAGCGGCACCAGCTGGTCGAGGGCGATGCGGCGGTGCCCGGTCTCGATACGGCTCAGCGTCGACGGGCTGAGGTGGCACCGGGCGGCGAGGGCGTCGAGCGACCAGCCGCGGGCGAGGCGGAGGCTCCGGATGCGGCTCCGGACCACGGCGTCGAGATCCACGTCTTGCGTCATGCGCAAAAGTGTATGTCGCTGACGCAGGTACGACGTACGGTCGGACCCATGAGCGCACACGACCACGTGGCAGGCCACGAGAGCGGCCACGGGCACGCCAACGGACACGGACACGGTGGGCTGCCCCTCACCGACGACGAGCAGTCGCTCGGCGAGCTCGCCGACATGCTGGACCTCGACGGGGCGGTGCTCGCGCCGTACCTCGCGGAGGTCGTCGACTGGGTGCACGCGGAGGCCGAGGGCCTCCCGCGGCGGGCCCTGCTCGACCTCGGGGCCGGCACCGGCACCGGCAGTGTGGCCCTGGCCGAGCGGTTCGCCGACGCGAGCGTCTACGCCGCCGACCGGTGGCGGACCATGCTCTCCCGGGTGCGTGCCCGGGCCGAGCGCGCGGGCGTCGACGACCGCGTCCGCACCGTGCAGGCCGACGTCGACCAGGAGTTCCCGGCCCTCGAGGTGGTGGGGCTCGACGTGGTCTGGGCCTCGCTGATGGCCCACGAGCTCACGCATCCGGAGCGGGTGCTGCGGGACGCCCGGGAGGCGCTGCGCCCTGGCGGGCTGCTCGTGGTGGTCGAGATGGACGGGCTCCCCCGGTTCCTCCCCGGCGACGACGAGGAGCGCTGGCACGCCGCGCTGCGCACGGGCGAGCACGGGGTGGCGTCGTCGCACGCGGTCGACTGGGCGCCGGTGCTCACGTCGGTCGGGTTCGACGACGTGACGGTCCGGCGCTTCGACCTCCGGGCCGCGGAGGGCGCCGACCTCCCCCGCTACGCGCGGGGCTACCTGCGCATCGTCCGACCGACGCTCGCCGAACGCCTCGATCCCGACGACCTGGCCACGCTCGACGGGCTCCTGGACGACGACGGGCCCGCGAGCGTGCTCCGCCGCACCGACCTCGCGCTCCGCGGCGGCCGCACCGTCTGGCTCGCGCGCCGCTGAGACCGGCGCTGGGGGACCGGCACGACCGAACGGGGGCGCTCAGACCGGGTCGACGACCGCGAGCACCTCGTCGTGCTCGTCCCAGGTGCCGACGAGCGTGCCGGCCGTCGCGGCCAGGTCCGGGGCCGCCGCGTCGCCGAGCACGCGTCGTACGACGACCCGCCGCCCGCCGACGGTGACCGTGGTGGCGGTGGCGTCGGTGACCACGTGCTCCTCGGTCACCGGACCCTCGAGCGTGGCCCCGACGGCCGATCCGCCGGACCCGGTGACCGTCATGGTGAGCACGCGCGGCTCGAGGGCGCCGTCGACGTCGACGAGGTAGTCGGCCTGGTGGCCGCCGGTGGCGACGGCCGTCAGGAGGGTCGTGAGGTACGTCGGGTCGCCGACCGCGTCGTACACCCAGCGGCGGCCCAGCACCGAGTGCTCCATCGTGCCGACCAGCCAGGGCTCGCCGCCCTCGAGCGGCGCGCCGCGGTAGGTCACGGGCACGTGCAGCAGGGGCCCGTCGCCCACGCGGAGGACGAACGCCTCCATCCCGACGTCGCCGCTGGGGTCGTCGAGGCGGTAGGCGTCCACGACCTCGAGCCGGACGAGCTCGCGCCCGGCCGCCCAGGGTGCGCCGGCGAGCAGGCGCGTGAGCAGCGCGGGCTTGGTGGGCGTGATCTCGGCGCGGTGGATGAGGGCCATGGGGGCGATCCTAGGAACCGGCCCCTTGCGCCCGGCTGCGCCCGAGGTCTTGGCTGGGCCCGTGCACTCGTTCCCACGCCTCTCCTCGACCGTCCTCGACGCGACCGACGCCCGTGGTCTGGCCGAGTTCTACCGGGCGCTGCTCGGACTGCGCTACCGCCGGGGCGACGAGCCCGGTGCGGACGGCACGGAGGACGAGGCCGACTGGCTGGTGCTGGTCGACGACGAGGGCCGACGGGTGGCGTCGTTCCAGCGCGTCGACGAGCTGCCCCGCTCGACGTGGCCGACGACCGAGGTCCCGATGCAGCTGCACCTGTGCTTCATCGTCGACGACCCGAGCGACCTCGAGCCCCACCGGTTGCGGGCCGAGGAGCTCGGCGCGACGGTCCTGCGGCGGAGCGAGGAGCCGGAGGAGGTCCTCTACGTCCTGGCCGACCCCGCGGGTCACCCCTTCTGTCTCTACACGCAGCCCTGAGCCGCCCCTAGGGTCAGGTGCATGAGCCCCGCGCCGCACGACGAGAGCCCGACCGAGCAGCCCACCGAGCAGCCCACCGAGCAGCACCGCCGCCCCGACGGGGTCAGCGACGCGACCGTCTCGGCGCTCGGCAAGCTCTCCGAGGCGCTGGAGGCCGTCGAGGTCGCCCGCGGCCACCTCTACACCTTCCACCGCCTCAGCGGCACGGCCGACCTCACGCTCGGCGAGGCCGTCGACGAGCTGCGCGAGGCGGGCCACGCCGACCTGGCCGACGAGGTGGAGCGCGAGCTCGTCGGCCGCAACGTGGTCGAGGGCCGGTGGTCGTTCCAGATCGTCGAGGAGTACGACGACACCTACTACTCCGCGTTCCGTGCCCTCGAGCAGCAGGCGCGCGACGCGCTGGTCGGCGGTCGCCGCCACCTCTTCGAGGCGGAGATGAAGGAGTCGCGCCGTACCCCCGGCCACCGGCACCACGCCGCGCGCCCCGCCGACGACGGACCCCAGGGCACCTGACCTCCCCCTCCCTCACGGCCCGCACTCCCCCCGTGCTTCCCCGGCGTGCGTAGCGTGGCGGCATGACGATCGAGGTCCCCACCCACACCCTCAACGACGGCACGACCCTCCCCGCGGTCGGCTTCGGCACCTACCCGCTGAAGGGCCAGGAGTGCGTCGACGGCGTGCTCTCCGCGCTCGAGGTCGGCTACCGGCTCATCGACACGGCGGTGAACTACGAGAACGAGGAGGCCGTCGGCGAGGCCCTGCGCCGCAGCGGGCTCCCCCGCGACGCCTACCAGGTCACGAGCAAGATCCCGGGCCGCCACCACGGGTACGACGAGGCCGTCGCCAGCGTCGAGGGCAGCCTCGAGCGCCTCGGGCTCGACCACCTCGACCTCCAGGTCATCCACTGGCCGAACCCGAGCGTCGGCCGGTACGGCGAGGCGTGGCGCGCGCTCATCG
Source organism: Nocardioides alkalitolerans DSM 16699 (assembly GCF_000426525.1). Lineage (GTDB taxonomy): Bacteria > Actinomycetota > Actinomycetes > Propionibacteriales > Nocardioidaceae > Nocardioides > Nocardioides alkalitolerans. Next base: position 189,361 of record NZ_AUFN01000012.1, on the reverse strand, counting down.
ACCTGAAGGAGCGCGGACTGGTGCGCTCCATCGGCGTCTCCAACTTCACCGAGCAGCACCTCGAGACGATCGTCGACGCCACCGGCGTCGCGCCGTCGGTGAACCAGGTCGAGCTGCACCCGTACTACCCGCAGGCCTCGCTGCGGAAGGCCCACGAGCGGTGGGACGTCCGCACCGAGGCCTGGAGCCCGCTCGCGCGGGTGGGCGACCTCGCCCACGAGGCCGCGGTGACCGGCCCGGCCGAACGCCTCGGCGTCGACCCGGCGGCCGTCGTGCTGCGCTGGCACGTGCAGATCGGGTCGCTGCCGATCCCCAAGTCGGCCTCGCCCGAGCGGCAGCGCAGCAACCTCGACGTGTTCGGCTTCGAGCTCACCGACGACGAGGTCGCCGCCCTCACGGCGCTCGGTCGCCCCGACGGCCGCATCTTCGGCGCCGACCCCGAGACGCACGAGGAGATGTGAGCCTCCGGACCGCGCCGGCCACGCCGTACCTGCAGGTCGACGAGCAGCGCGTCCGGCGCAACCTGCGGCGTGTGCACGCGGCGGCCGCCGAGCGGGGCGTGGCGGTGCGGCCGCACGTCAAGACCCACAAGTCCCCCGAGCTGGCGCGCTGGCAGGTCGAGGAGGGCGCCCGCGGCATCACGGTCGCGACGGTCGGCGAGGCCGAGGTGTTCGTCGCGGCGGGCTTCGACGACGTGCTCGTCGCCTACCCGGTCTTCCTCGACGAGGCCCGGCTCACCCGGGTCCGGGCCCTCGCCGAGCGGGCGCGGATCGTGCTCGGCGTCGACTCGACGGACGGTGCACGCCGGGCCGCCCCGCTGGCGGGCACGGGGGTCGAGGTGATGGTCGAGCTCGACTCGGGCCAGCACCGCACCGGGGTCCGCGCCGCGGAGGCGGCGGCCGTCGCGGGCGCGGCGTACGACGCAGGTCTGCCTCTCGCGGGTGTCTTCACGTTCCCCGGCCACTCCTACGGCCCGGGCGTCGCCGGCGACGTGGCGCGCGCCGAGGCGGAGACCCTGGCCGCCGCGGCGACCGCGCTCGCGGACGCCGGACTGGCCTGCCCCGTGCGCAGCGGCGGCTCCACGCCCAGCCTCGCCGCGACCCTGGCCGCCGGTGCCCCGGCCGTCGACGAGCTGCGGCCGGGCGTCTACCTGCTGGGCGACGCGCAGCAGTGGGAGCTCGGCCACGCCCAGCCCGACGACCTGGCCCTCGTCTGTGTCGCCACCGTCGTCAGCCACGCCGGAGGGCGCCTCGTGCTCGACGCGGGCAGCAAGGTGCTGGGCGCCGACCGCGCGCCGTACGCGACCGGTTTCGGTCGGTTGCCCGACCACCCGGACGCCCGCGTGGTGCAGCTCTCGGAGCACCACGCCGTGGTCGACCTGGCCGGTGCGGTGCTGCCGCCCGTCGGCTCGCGGATCGCCGTGGCGCCCAACCACGTGTGCGCCGCCGTCAACCTCGCCGACGAGCTCTGGGTGGACGGCACGCCGCTGCCGGTGGAGGCCCGCGGCCGCAACACCTGACCCGCCGCCTAGGCTCTGGCGCATGAGCCGAGCAACCACCCGCGCCCTCTCGATCGCCGCCGTCCTCGCCCTCCCGCTGCTCGCGGCGTGCGGGTCCGACTCCGACGAGTCGGACTCGTCGGGCTCCTCGGGGGGCGACGGGTCGTCCGCCGCCGCGGACGGCACGTGCGAGTACGTCGCCGAGGGCGACGCGGCGCGCGAGGTGGACGCACCGCCGACGGAGGCCACGCTCACCGAGCCCACCTCGGCCGTCATCACCACCTCGAACGGCGACCTGGACATCACCCTCAACGGCGACACCACGCCGTGCACCGTGAACTCGTTCGTCTCCCTCGCGGAGCAGGGGTTCTACGACGACACCCCGTGCCCCCGCATCACCACGACCCCGGGCTTCGAGCTGCTGCAGTGCGGTGACCCGTCGGGCACGACCGCCGGCGGCCCGGGCTACTCCTTCGCCGACGAGCTGTCCGGCGACGAGACCTACGGCGCCGGCACGCTGGCCATGGCGAACGCCGGCCCCGACACGCAGGGCTCGCAGTTCTTCATCGTGTACGGCGACACGCAGCTCCCGCCCAGCTACACGGTGTTCGGCACCGTCGACCCCGCCGACCTCGGCGTGATCGAGGAGATCGCGGCCGACGGCGACGACGGCAGCAACCCGGCCGGCGGCGGCGCCCCGAACACGCCGGTCGACATTGTCTCCGTCACGATCGGCTGAGCGACGCGCCGAGGACCCGCCCGGTTTGTGTCCCGGCGGGCTTCTCGGCATGGTGGGGGAGGTCTCTGCACGCGACATCGGAAGTCGAGGAACGATGCTCACCCTCACCGAGAACGCCAGCACGATCGTTAAGGACATCACCACCCAGCAGCCCGACACCACGGGCCTGCGGATCACGGCGGACGCCGCGCCGGAGCCCGCCTTCGCGGTCTCCACGGCGCCGGCACCGGAGGACGGTGACCAGGTCGTCCAGCAGGACGGCGCCACCGTCTACCTGGACGGCGCCGCCGCCGGAGAGCTCGACGACAAGGTGCTCGACGCCGCCGTCGACGAGGGCGGCCAGGTCCAGTTCTCCCTCGGGGTCCGGGCCTGACGCCCCACCCCGGCACCACGTTCCACCCCACCGGCCCCGTCGCGACCCCGTGTCCGACGGGGCCGGTGGCGTCTGCGGACCCGTCCGCCGCGGCTCGTAGGGTGACGGCGTGACCGACGCCACGAGCTCTCCGACGCCCGCCCACCCGGACCGGCCCCGCAGCCTGCGGCGCGACGAGGCGGTGGCCCGCAGGGCGCTGCTGGACGTGACGTCGTACGACGTGGAGCTCGACCTCGCGGCCGACGAGGCCACCTTCGGCTCCCGCACCACGATCTCGTTCACCAGCCAGGGCGGCGCGACCTTCGTGGACGTGAAGCCCCGGTCGCTGCGCTCGGCCGAGCTGAACGGCCGCCGTCTCGCCCCCGAGTCGCTCGCGGCCGGCCGCCTCCCGCTCGACACCGAGGCCGGCGAGAACGTGCTCGTCGTCGACGCCGTGATGGCGTTCCGCACCGACGGGGAGGGCCTGCACCACCACACCGACCCGGCCGACGGTCGCCGCTACGTCTACGGCATGAGCTTCATGGATGCGGCGCCCAGCGTCTTCGCCTGCTTCGACCAGCCGGACCTCAAGGCGCCGTACACCTTCACCGTGCGCGTGCCGCAGGACTGGAACGTGGTCGGCAACGCCCCGGGCCGGGAGGTCGAGCCCGGCCTCTGGCGCCTCGAGCGGAGCCAGCCGCTGTCGACGTACTTCGTGACGATCGTGGCCGGCCCCTACCACCAGCTGCACGACACCCACGACGGCATCGGCCTCGGCCTGTCGTGCCGGCAGAGCATCGCGCCCCACCTCGAGGCCGACGCGGACGAGCTGTTCACGCTGACCCGGCAGTGCTTCGACGAGTTCCACCGGCTGTTCGGCATCCGCTACCCGTTCGGCGACTACCACCAGGCGTTCGTGCCCGAGTTTAACGCCGGCGCGATGGAGAACCCGGGCTGCGTGACCTTCCGCGACCCGCTCGTCTTCACGAGCCGCGTGACCCGCGGCGCCCGCATCCAGCGCGCCACCACGGTCGCCCACGAGATGGCCCACCAGTGGTTCGGCAACCTCGTCACGCCGCGCTGGTGGGACGACCTCTGGCTCAACGAGTCCTTCGCGGAGTACATGGGCAACCGGGTCACGGCCGACGTCACCGAGTACGGCGACGCGTGGGTCCACAACGCGCACCGCCGCCGCCAGTGGGGTCTCGTCGCCGACCAGCGGCCGAGCACCCACCCCGTCGCGGGCAACGGTGCGGAGGACGCGGCGAGCGCGCTGCAGGACTTCGACGGCATCTCCTACGCCAAGGGCTCGAGCGTGCTCAAGCAGCTCAACGCGAGCCTCGGCGACGAGGTGTTCCTCGCCGGCGCGGTCGACCACTTCACGCGCAACCGCTTCGGCAACGCGACGATGCACGACCTGTTCGGCTCCTGGGAGCGTGCGGGCGCCGGTGACCTGGGCGGGTTCGTCGACGGCTGGCTGCGCACGGCCGGCGTCGACGAGCTGCGGGCCGACCGCGACGCGGGAGCGGTGCTGAGGCTCTCCCCCGCCGACCTGCCGGCCGACCGCACCCACACCGTGCGGGTGGCCCGTGCCGTCCCCGGCGACGCCGCCTGGACGATCGACACCGTGACCCTGGCCGGGCCGAGCACGCCGTACGACGTGCCCCCCGGCGCCGCGGTGCTCGTCGACCCCTTCGAGGACTCCTGGTCCCGCTCGGCCCCCGACGCCACGACGCTCGCCGCGCTCCCGGGGCTCCTGCCGGCCACCGACGACCCGATGCTGCGGGCGGGGCTGTGGAACGGTCTGCGCTCGGGCGTGCACGCGGGCAGCGTGGCCGCGGCCGACGCGCTCGAGGTCGTCGTGGCCGGTCTCCCCGGGGAGAGCGACGACGACGGCGTCAACGTGCTCACCACCTGGGCGCTCGGACGGCTGCGGGCGGTGGCCGACGACCCGGTCGTCGTCGACGAGCAGGTCGCCGGCGCCTGCCGCTCCCTGCTGACGGGCGCACCGGCGGGCAGCACGCTGCAGCTGGCGGCGTACGCCGGGCTCGTCGCCTCGACCACCGACCCCGCGACGCTGCGGGGCTGGCTGGCCGGGCGCGACCTGCCCGAGGGCCTCACGCTCGACGAGGCGCTGCGCTGGCGGGTGCTGGTGCGGCTCGCCGTGCTGGGCGAGGTGGAGGCCGAGTTCCTCGACGCCGAGCTGGCCTCCGCGCCGTCGGCGGTGGCCCGCGTCGAGCACGCGCGTGCCCTGGCCTCGCGTCCCACCGCCGAGGCCAAGGCCTGGGCGTGGGAGCGGTTCACCGGCGACGCGACGGGGTCGAACTACGAGGTCGAGGCGGTCGGCCTCGGGCTCTGGCAGCGCGGGCAGGAGGACGTCACGGCGCCGTACGTCGACCGGTACGTCACCGAGCTCGCCGGCACGGCCGCGGTCTTCTCGGGGTGGCTCCTCGCCGACGTGGCCGAGGCGTTCTTCCCGATGACCGCCCGCGACGAGAGCACCCTGGCGCGGGTCCGGGGGCTCGCCGTCGACCCGGACCTGCCGGCGGCCGTACGACGCCGCGTCGGCGACCTCGCGGACGAGCTGGCGCGCCGGCTGTGAGCGACCGCCTCGTCCGGGAGGTCGCCTTCGGGCCCCCGACCGACACACCCCTCGACCGGGTCGAGGCCGACTGGACGTCGGCCGCCACGAGGCGCGACCGGCTGCGGGCGGGCCTCGAGCTGGTCAAGGCGGGGCGGCTCGAGGTCGCCGCACCGCTGCGCGACGAGCTCTTTGCCGGCGCCGGCGACCTCGCGCGGTCGGACGACCCGATCGAGCTGGACCACCAGTCGCTGGTGACGTGCCTGCTCACGGCCGACGAGGCGGGATCCCCCCGCTGGCGCTCCTACCTGGGGCGCAGCGGCGGCACCGTCGTCGAGATGCTGGCCTGCTCGGGCTCGAGCGTGCTCGCCGCGTCCGCGCTCGACGGCTACCTCGAGCTGGCCCTGGCGTGGTGGGACGACGCCCCGGCGACCTTCCTGCGGGCTGCCATCGACAGCGTCGTGGCGCTCTCCGGCGTCGACGTCGAGGAGTGGGACGAGGACGTCGACCGGCAGGCCTGGGCGGACCGGGCCCGGGCGGCGGTGGCCGCGAGCAGCAGCGCGTACGTGGTCGACGGCCGCCCGCTCTCGGCCGCGGCCGTCGGGCGGGCCGCGGTCGAGTGGACCGAGAGGGCCGTGGCGAGGAACCGCCCGGCTCCCCGGGCCGACCTCCAGCTCCTGAGCACGTGGTCCGGGGTGATGGGGCCGGTGGCGCCCCTCGGCCGACCCGCCACGACGGCGGACGTGCAGGCGGTCTCGGCGTACGTCGAGCAGATGCTCGCCCTGCCCTGGCGGGACGGCGTGAAGTACTTCTACGGCCACGACGTCGACGGCGGACCCGGGCTCCACGGCCCCTCGCGGGCGCGGTGACCCGCCCCACCCCGGCCGTGGGAGCGGCGTGGGTCCCGCGCGTTGTCGGTGGCGGAACCTAGGTTCGTCCCGTGCGCATCCTCCACACCTCCGACTGGCACCTGGGCCGCTCGTTCCACCGAGCCGACCTGCTGGGCGACCAGGCGGCCTACGTCGACCACCTGCTCGAGGTGGTCGCGTCGGAGGAGGTCGACCTCGTCGTCGTGGCGGGCGACGTCTACGACCGCGCCCTCCCGCCGGTCGACGCCGTGCGCCTGGCCGACGAGACCTTCGCGCGCCTCGCCGCCTCGCGGGCGCGGGTGGTCGTGACGAGCGGCAACCACGACTCCGCGCGCCGCCTCGGCTTCGGCTCGCGGCTGATGGACGCGGCCGGGGTGCACGTGCGCACCGACCCCGCGTCGGTCGGCACCCCCGTGGTGGTCGACGACGCCCACGGGCCCGTCGCCGTCTACGGGCTGCCCTACCTCGACCCCGACGCGGTGCGCGAGCCCTGGGGGCTGACGTCGCGCTCCCACGAGGCGGCGCTCGGCGCGGCCATGGCCCGGGTGCGCGCCGACCTGGCGGGCCGCGGCGCCCGGTCCGTCGTGCTGGCCCACGCGTTCGTCGCCGGCGCGCAGCCCAGCGAGTCGGAGCGCGACATCTCGGTCGGCGGCGTCCAGCGGGTGCCCACCTCGGTCTTCGAGGGCGTCGACTACGTGGCCCTCGGTCACCTCCACGCGCCCCACACGCTCGACGAGCGCATCCGCTACTCGGGCTCCCCGCTGGCCTACTCGTTCTCGGAGGCCGCGCAGGTCAAGGGCTCCTGGCTGGTCGACCTGGCGGCCGACGGCGTGGTGGCCACCACCTTCGTGCCCGCCCCCGTGCCGCGCCCGCTGGCGCGGCTGCGCGGCACCCTCGCCGACCTGCTCGCCGACCCCGGGCTCGCCGAGCACGAGGGCGCGTGGGTGCAGGCCACGCTGACCGACGACGTCCGGCCCCGCCAGCCGATGGAGCAGCTGCAGCAGCGCTTCCCGCACACGCTGGTCCTCGCCTTCGAGCCGACCACCACCCTCCCCGGCACGCCGGTGGCACGGCCGGCCGCGGGCCGCAGCGCCCACGACGTCACGCTCGACTTCGTCGCCGAGGTCCGCGGGCTCGGCGCCACCGCCGAGGAGGCGGCGCTCCTGGCGTCCGCCTGCGAGGCCTGCACCGGAGACCGCGACGCCGACCGCGAGAACGGGCCCGAGGCGGTGGCCGGGTGAGGCTCCACCAGCTCGAGGTCACGGCGTTCGGGCCGTTCGCCACCACCGTCGAGGTCGACTTCGACGCGCTCGCCGACGGCGGCCTGTTCCTGCTGTGCGGGCCCACGGGCGCCGGCAAGTCGAGCATCCTCGACGCGGTCTGCTTCGCTCTGTACGGCGGGGTGCCCGGCGACCGCAACGACGCACGCCACCTGCGCAGCGACGGTGCTCCCCCGGAGCGCTCGCCGCGCGTCCGGCTCGAGACGACGCTGTCGGGCCGACGCTTCCGCCTCACCCGCAGCCCGGCGTGGGACCGTCCGAAGAAGCGCGGCGCGGGTACCACCCGCGAGCAGGCGTCCGTGCTCGTCGAGGAGCGGGTCGACGGTTCCTGGACCCACCTGACCGGGCGCCTCGACGAGGCGGGCCACCTGGTCGGCCGCCTGCTCGGCATGACGATGAGCCAGTTCTGCCAGGTGGTGATGCTCCCGCAGGGCGACTTCCAGCGCTTCCTCAAGGCCCGGGCCGACGACCGGCAGCAGCTGCTCCACAGCATCTTCCGGGCCGGTCGCTACGCCGACGTCGAGGCGTGGCTGCGCGACCACCGGCTCGTGCTGCGACGCACGTCCCTCGCCGAGCAGGCGGGTCTCGCCGACCTGGTCAGCCGCCTGAGCGAGGCCGGTTCCAGCACCCCGCCCGACGAGCCGGTGTTCGACGTGCCCGAGGGCGGCTTCGACGTGGACGCCCTGCGCACCTGGGCCGCCTCCCTGGCCTCCGACGCCCGGGCGGCGCGCGTGGCGGCCGAGGCCGCGGTCGCGCCCGCCGAGCTCGCGTCGGACGCCGCGTCCGACGCGCTGACGGCCGCCCGGACCCTGGCGGGTGCCCAGGCCCGGCACGCCGACGCGCTGCGCCGGCACGACGAGCTGGCCCACCGGGCCGAGGCGGTGGCGGAGGCCCGGCAGCGCCGCGACGACGCCCGCCGCGCGGCCCCCGTCCGGGGGCTCCTCACCGCCCGCACCCGTGCGCTCGCCGGGCTCGAGCGGGCCGCGGTCGCGGAGGCCGACGCCATGGCCGGGCTCGGAGCCGAGGCCCACGAGGCCACCGGCATGCTGAGCCTCGACCTGGGCCCGCCCCGGCTCGACCTCCCCACGCTGCGAGCCGGGCTCGAGAACGCGGTCGCCCGACGGCACCGCTGCTCCGCCGCCCGCGCCGACGACCGCGAGCTCGAGTCGCTGCGGCGCGCCGCCCGCGACCGCGACGACGAGATCGGCCGCGTCCGCCGACAGCACGACGAGGCGCTGGCGGCGCTCGCCGCGCTGCCCGAGCGCATCGTCGCCCTGCGCACCGAGGTGGCCGCCGCGACCGAGGCGCAGACCGGGGCCCGCGCGGCGCTCGAGCGCTGCCGCGAGGTCGAGGTCCGGCTGGAGGCGGCGCGCTCGCACGAGAAGCTCCTGGCCCGCATGAGCGAGGCGCGGGCCGACCACCAGGACGCCGTCGCCCGCCACCAGGCGGCGCGCGAGACCCTCCTCGACCTCCGCGAGCGACGGCTCGAGGGCATGGCCGCGGAGATCGCCGGACAGCTGGCCAGCGGGGGCAGCTGCCCGGTCTGCGGGTCGTGCGACCACCCGCACCCCGCCCGCCCGGCGGCCGGCGCACCCGACGCCCGCGTCGAGCGCGACGCGGTGCGCGCCGTCGACACCGCCGCGGTCACCGAGCAGGCCTACGCCGGCAACGTCCGTGACCTGACCGGCGAGGTCGCCGCCGCCCGGCAGGCCGCCGAGGAGCAGACCGTCGAGCACTGGCGCTCCGTCCTCGCCGAGACCCGCGCCGCGGCCGACGACCTGGGCGGCCGGGCGTCCGGTCTCGACGACCTGACCCGCCGGCTCGAGCAGGCGGAGGCCCGTCTCGGGTCCCTCCAGGCCGAGGTCGCCGACGACGACCGCACCGCCACGCGGCTGGCTGCCGAGCAGACGGCGGGGGCCGCGCGGATCCGCGACCTCGAGCGTCGGCTGACGGTCCTGCTCTCGGGCGAGGGCGCCCGCACGCTCGCCGAGGCCCTCACCGCTCTCGCGTCGGCCGAGCAGCGCTGGCGCTCGGCGGTGGAGGCGGCCGAGGCCCACGAGCGCGCCGGGGCCGCGGCCGACGAGGCCCACACCGCTGCCCTGGAGGCAGCGGCGGAGGCCGGCTTCGACGACCTGGCGGCCGTCGAGTCCGCCACCCTTCCCTCCGCAGAGGTCGACCGTCTCGAGGCCGACCTGCGCACCCACGACGACGCCGTGGCCGCGACCACCCAGGCGCTCGCCGACCCGGACCTCATCGCGGCGGCGCAGCAGCCGGCCCCGGCCCTCGGCGCGCTGGAGCAGGCGGCCCGCGACGCCGCGGCCGTGCTCGCGGCCCGCCGCTCCGGGGCGTCGGTCGCGGCCTCCACCGCGCAGCGCCTCGGCCGGCTCGCGAGCGACCTCGTCTCCGCCCTCGACGCCTGGCTGCCCACGCGCGCGTCGTACGACGTCGCCGACCGCGTGGCCACGCTCGCGGCCGGCTCGTCGGCCGACAACCGGTTGCGGATGCGGCTCTCGGCCTACGTCGTCGCCTGGCGGCTCGCCCAGGTCGTGGAGGCGGCGAACGTGCGCCTCGCCCCGATGACGGGCCGGCGCTACGCCCTGGAGCAGTCGACGGCCACCACGGGCGCTGGCCGCGGTGGCCTGGGGCTGCAGGTGCGCGACGAGTGGTCCGGCGAGCTGCGCGACCCGGCCACCCTCTCCGGCGGCGAGACGTTCGTCGTCTCGCTCGCGCTCGCCCTGGGCCTGGCCGACGTCGTGACCTCCGAGTCCGCCGCGGACGGCGAGGGCACCGACGTCGACACCCTCTTCGTCGACGAGGGCTTCGGCTCCCTCGACCCCGACACCCTCGACGACGTCATGGACACCCTGGACGCCCTGCGCGACGGGGGCCGGGTCGTGGGCGTCGTCAGCCACGTCGCCGAGCTGCGCACGCGCATCCCGGTCCAGCTGCACGTCACGCCCGACCGCGCGGGCTCCCGCGTCGCGCTCGTGCACGACGGCTGACCCCGCCCGTCCGGCGCCGCCCCGTGCGCGGAGGAGGATCCGCGCGTCGACGGCCACCGCGCCGCAGGACGTCCGTCCCCACCACCTCGCCGTGGCCTCACGGGCATCCGTTAGGTTGAGGAGATGAGCGGCTCCGGCATCGATCCGACGTTCCTCGCACTCCCCTTCCGCAGCCTGGCCGACGTGGCCCTGGCGCGGGCCTCCGAGCTCGGCGCGACCCACGCCGACTTCCGGTTCGAGCGGGTGCGCTACCAGGACCTCCACGTCCGCGACGGGGTGCTCCTCGGCACCCGGGACTCCTCGGACGTCGGCTTCGCCGTCCGTGTGGTCCACGGCGGTGCGTGGGGCTTCGCCTCCGGGGTGGTGCTGACCCCCGAGGAGGCACGGGGCGTGGCCGAGCGAGCCGTCCGGGTCGCGCAGGTCGCCGCGGCGATGACGCGGGTGCCGGTCGAGCTGGCGCCGGAGCCGACGTACGCCGACGCCACCTGGGTCTCGCGCTACGCCGTGAACCCCCTCGAGGTGCCGGTCGCCGAGAAGGCCGACCTCCTCATCGACTTCACCGAGCGGCTGCGCCGCAGCGACGCCGTGCAGCACGCCACGGCGTCGGTCCAGCAGGTGCTCGAGAACAAGTTCTACGCCGACCTCTCCGGCACGAGCACCACCCAGCAGCGGGTCCGGCTCCAGCCCGACGTGACCGCGATGGGCACCGACGAGAGCACCGGCGTCTTCGACTCGATGACCTCGATCGCTCCCCCGGTCGGCCGCGGCTGGGAGTACTTCACGGCCCCGGCGAGCGCCGGTGGCTGGGACTGGGACGCCGAGCTCGCCGAGATCCCCGACCTGCTCGCGGAGAAGCTCCGGGCCCCGAGCGTCGAGGCCGGTCTCTACGACCTCGTCATCCACCCCTCCAACCTCTGGCTCACCATCCACGAGTCCATCGGCCACGCCACCGAGCTCGACCGCGCCCTCGGCTACGAGGCCAACTACGCCGGCACGAGCTTCGCGACGTACGACAAGCTCGGCTCGCTGCAGTACGGCTCCCCCGTCATGAACGTCACCGGCGACCGCACCGTCGAGCACGGTCTCGCGACGATCGGGTACGACGACGAGGGCGTCGAGACCCAGCAGTGGGACATCGTCAAGGACGGCGTGCTCGTCGGCTACCAGCTCGACCGCGTCATGGGCCACGCCAAGGCGGAGCTGAACGGCGGCCGGTCCAACGGCTGCGCCTACGCCGACTCCCCCGGCCACATCCCGATCCAGCGGATGGCCAACGTGTCGCTGCAGCCCGCGCCCGACGGTCCGTCGACCGAGGAGCTCATCGGACGCGTCGAGCGTGGCCTCTACGTCGTCGGCGACAAGTCGTGGTCGATCGACATGCAGCGCTACAACTTCCAGTTCACGGGCCAGCGCTTCTACCGCATCGAGAACGGCGAGCTCGCCGGCCAGGTGCGCGACGTGGCCTACCAGGCGACCACCACCGACTTCTGGGGGTCGATGGAGGCGGTGGGCGGCCCCGAGACCTACGTGCTCGGCGGTGCGTTCAACTGCGGCAAGGCCCAGCCGGGCCAGACGGCGTCGGTGAGCCACGGCTGCCCGACGTCGCTGTTCCGCGACGTCCGGATCCTGAACACGACCGAGGAGGCCGGCAAGTGACCACGCCCGCCAGCACCGCACCCGTGAACGCCACCCCCCAGGAGCTCGTCGAGCGCGCGCTGAGCGCGTCGCGCTCCGCCGACGCGATCGCCGTCGTGCACGCGACCTCGAGCGCGAACCTCCGCTGGGCCAACAACACGCTCACCACGAACGGCGAGATGCGGGCCTTCGAGGTCACGGTCGTCGCCTTCGACCGGCGCTCCGAGGGCGTCGCCGCGGCCTCCGTCTCCGGCGCCGTGGCGTCGCTCGACCAGGTGCTCGCCCTCGTCGAGCAGGCCGACGCGGCCGCGGCGGCGAGCGCCCCGGCCGAGGACGCCGGCGAGCTCGTCGGCGGCACCGTGGCCGCCGACTGGGACGAGCCCCCGGCCACGACGTCCATCGGCGTGTACGACGCGCTGGCCCCGGCCCTCGGCAGCGCCTTCGACACCGCGCAGGGCGGTGGCCGCATCCTCTACGGGTTCGTCGACCACGAGGTCGCGACCACCTACCTCGGGTCCACGACCGGGCTCCGCCTGCGCCACGTGCAGCCGACCGGTCACTGGGCGTGTACCGCCAAGCCGACCGACCTCTCGCAGAGCGCCTGGGTCGGCGGCGCGACGCGCGACTTCGCCGACGTCGACCCCGTCGCGATGGAGCGCGACCTCACGCAGCGGCTCGCCTGGGGAGAGCGTCGCATCGACCTGGCCGCCGGTCGCTACGACACGGTCCTGCCCCCCACCTCGGTCGCCGACCTCGCGATCTACGCCTACTGGTCGGCCGCCGCGCGCGACGCCCACGACGGCCAGTCCGTCTACAGCCGCCGCGGCGGTGGCACGCGGGTCGGCGAGCAGATCGCCAGCGCCGGCGTCCAGCTGCGCTCGGACCCCACCCACCCCGGGCTCGAGGCCGCCCCGTTCGTGGTCGCGACGTCGTCGGGCGAGACGACGTCCGTCTTCGACAACGGCCTGCCGCTCGCGCCCACCGACTGGATCCGCGACGGTCGGCTGACGTCGCTGGTGCAGACCCGTCACTCGGCCGCCCTCACCGACCTGCCGGTGACGCCGATGGTCGACAACCTGGTCATGAGCGTCGACGGCGGCGCCGGTTCCACCGAGGACCTCGTCGCCGCCACCGATCGCGGCCTGCTCGTGACGTCGCTGTGGTACATCCGGGTCGTCGACCCGCAGTCGCTGCTGCTCACGGGCCTCACCCGCGACGGGGTCTACATGGTCGAGGGCGGCGAGATCACCGGCGTGGTCAACAACTTCCGGTTCAACGAGAGCCCGGTCGAGCTGCTCCACCGCTTCAGCCAGGCCGGCGAGGCCGTCCCGAGCTTCAGCCGCGAGTGGGGCGACTACTTCTCGCGCACCGTCACCCCGGCGCTGCGCGTGCCCGACTTCAACATGTCGAGCGTGTCGCAGGCCCAGTGACGGGCCGGGGCGGCCACCCTCATGCGGGGTGGCCGCCCGGCACCGGGGTGCCCGGCTCGTAGGGCGCACGGCTGTAGACGAACGTCGCCACCTCCAGGTGGCTCACCGAGCCGTCCCCGCGTCGTACGACGTGCACGGTCTCGCCGTCGTGGTAGCCGCGCACACCGACCAGCGTCGGCGCGCCGGCGACCTCGTGCACCGCGAAGCGGTACATCTCGGCCTCCCGCACCCGGACGACGACGGCCTCGTCCTCCCAGGTCCACACCGACGGCGTGTTGCCCCAGTGCCACACCCCGAGCACGTCGGAGACGACGGCCGGCACGTCCGCGCTGGGCCGCCACGGCGCCGGCAGCGTCGGCTCCGCGTCGTGCAGCGTCTCGAGCAGGCGGGTGGCGAGCGCGCTGGTCGGCACGCCCGTCGTCGAGTTCGCGAGGACGACCGCCGCCGTACGGCGGGGAGCGTCCGCGAAGCAGGCCGCCTGGAAGCCGGGCATCGTGCCGGTGTGGCCGCGCAGCATCCCCGACCCGCCCCGCAGGAGGGCGAGGCCGAGGCCGTGGGCCGCGCCCAGCCGCGTGTGCCGGTTCGCGCCGACCGGGTGGGATGCGAGGTCGAGCCAGGAGCCGTCGAGCACGTCCGGGTGCCCGCCGGCGAGGAACCCGGCGTACGTCGCGAGGTCCGTCACCGTCGACCAGACCTGCCCGGCCGGGGCCATCGCCCCGGTGTCGGTGGCGGGCTCTCGGTCGAGGGCGTGGGTGTAGGGGTGCACCGACCAGCCCTGGGCGTGGGTGCCCTCGGGCAGGTACGTCGTGCGACCCAGCCCCAGCGGCGCGAGCACGCCGGCGCGGACCGTCTCCCACCACGTCGTGCCCCGCAGCCGCGCGACTGCCTCCCCGACGAGCGCGAAGGCGACGTTGGAGTAGTGGTGCTGCTGCCCGGCCGGGAAAACGGCCCCGCTGCCGTCGTGGGCGGCGGCGAGCTCGGCGAACGGCACCCCGGGGGTCCGCTCCCACCACTCCCCGGCCGGCTCGGACTGCATCCCCGACGAGTGCGACAGCAGCTGCCGCAGCGTGCGGTCGCCGTACCCGGGTGCGGTGGTGCCGAGCTCGGTGAGCACCGACCCGACGGGGTCGCCGAGGTCGACGAGCCCGTCGCGCACGGCCTGGAGGAGCGTGACCGCGGTGAGGGTCTTGGTGATCGAGCCGATCCGGTACTGCGTGTCGGCCACCGGCCCGGGCACGTCGCCCCAGCCGCCCGACCACACCAGCACACCGTCGCGGACCACACCGGCTACGACCGACGGCGCGCGGCCGGCCACCTGCGCCTCGGCGACGAGGGTCAGCAGCCGGCGTGCCGTCGGGGGCAGGACCGGGTCGACGTCGAGGCTCACGCCGTCGTGACCTCGGCGGTGCCGGCCTCGGGTGCCTCCTCGGCGAACGCCTCGAGCGGCGGGCAGGAGCAGACGAGGTTGCGGTCGCCGTACGCCTGGTCGATGCGGCCGACGGGCGGCCAGTACTTGTCGGGGTCGACGCCGGTCGGGAAGACGGCGAGCTCACGGGAGTAGGCGCGGTCCCACGCGCCGACGAGGGTCCGCGAGGTGTGCGGGGCGTGCCGCAGCGGCGACTCCTCGGGGGTCCACTCCCCCGCCGCCACGCGCTCCACCTCGGCACGGATCGCGATCATCGCGTCGCAGAACCGGTCGATCTCGGCGAGGTCCTCCGACTCCGTCGGCTCGACCATCAGGGTGCCGGCGACGGGGAACGACATCGTCGGGGCGTGGAAGCCGTAGTCGACCAGGCGCTTGGCCACGTCGTCGACCGTGACGCCCGTGGCCTTCGTCAGCGGACGCAGGTCGAGGATGCACTCGTGCGCCACGAGGCCGTGGTCGCCGCGGTAGAGCACCGGGAAGTGCTCCTCGAGCCGGGAGGCGACGTAGTTGGCGGCGAGCACCGCGACCGCGGTCGCCCGGGCCAGGCCCTCGGCGCCCATCAGCCGCACGTAGGCCCACGAGATCGGCAGGATGCCCGCCGAGCCGTACGGCGCCGCGCTGATCGCCCCGACCCCGTCGCGCTTCTCGGCCTCCGCGTGGAACGGGTGGGAGGGCAGGTACGGCGCGAGGTGCTCCCGCACCGCCACCGGGCCGACGCCCGGGCCGCCGCCGCCGTGCGGGATGCAGAACGTCTTGTGCAGGTTGAGGTGGGAGACGTCGCCGCCGAAGGCGCCGGGCCGGGCGTGCCCGACCAGCGCGTTGAGGTTGGCCCCGTCGACGTACACCTGGCCGCCGTGCTCGTGCACGATCGCGCAGAGCTCGGTCACCGTGTCCTCGTAGACGCCGTGCGTCGAGGGGTAGGTCACCATGATCGCCGCGAGGTCGTCGCTGTGCTGCTCGCACCGCGCGCGCAGGTCGTCGAGGTCGACACCGCCGTCGTCGGTGGCCTTGACGACCACCACCCGCATCCCGGCCATCACGGCGGAGGCCGCGTTCGTGCCGTGCGCGGACGACGGGATGAGGCAGACGTCGCGCTGCTCCTGGCCGCGGGCACGCTGCCAGCCGCGGATGGCCAGCAGGCCCGCGAGCTCGCCCTGCGACCCGGCGTTGGGCTGGATCGAGACGCGGTCGTAGCCGGTGACCTCGGCCAGCCAGCCCTCGAGGTCGGCGACGAGCCGGCGGTAGCCCGTCGCGTCGTCGGCCGGCACGAAGGGATGCAGGTCGGCGAAGCCGGGCAGCCCGATGGGCTCCATCTCGGTGGTGGCGTTGAGCTTCATGGTGCAGGAGCCGAGCGGGATCATGCCGCGGTCGAGCGCGTAGTCGCGGGCCGAGAGCCGCCGCAGGTAGCGCAGCATCTGCGTCTCGCTGTGGTGGCTCGAGAAGACCTCGTGGGTCAGGTACGGCGTGGTGCGGCGCAGCGCGTCCGGCAGGGCGTCCGGGGTGGTGCGGTCGAGCTCGTCGACGCGGTCGTCGTCGACGTCGGCGAGCGAGCTCGCGACGACGCCGAAGGCGCGCAGCACACCGCGGAGGGTGCTCCGGGTGGTGCACTCCGACGTGGCGACGCCGACGTGGTCGGCGTCCACGAGCCGCAGGTGGAGGCCGTCGCGGCGGGCGGCGGCGACGACGTCGGCCGCGGCGCCCGGCACGGCCACGGTCACGGTGTCGAAGAACCCCTCGGCGAGCACGTCGAGGCCCGCGCCCCGCAGCCCGGCGGCGAGCACGGCGGCGTACCGGTGGGTGCGCAGCCCGATGGTGCGCAGGCCGGCGGGACCGTGGTGCACGGCGTACATCGACGCCGTCACGGCCAGCAGCACCTGGGCGGTGCAGATGTTGGAGGTCGCCTTGTCACGACGGATGTGCTGCTCGCGCGTCTGGAGCGCGAGCCGGTACGCCGGACGCCCCTCCGCGTCCACGGAGACCCCGACCAGGCGGCCCGGCAGGTGGCGCTCGAGGCCGGCGCGCACCGACATGTACGCCGCGTGCGGCCCGCCGTGGAAGAGGGGGACGCCGAACCGCTGGGTCGAGCCGATCGCGACGTCGGCGCCGAGCGTGCCCGGCGACTCGACGAGCGTGAGCGCCAGCAGGTCGGCGGCCACGACGGCGAGTGCGCCGTGCTCCTGCGCCGCGGCGATGACCGCCCGCGGGTCGACGAGCCGGCCGGACCCGCCCGGGTACTGGACCAGGATGCCGCTGAGGCCGCTGTCGGCCACGGACGCGGGCAGCCCGTCGGTCAGGTCGGCGACGACGACCTCGATGCCCATCGCCTCGGCGCGCGTGCGGACCACGTCGATGGTCTGCGGGAGCGCGTCGGCGTCGACGACGAACGGGCCGGCGGCCGTGCGGTTCGCCCGGCGCACCAGGGTCATCGCCTCGGCGGCGGCGGTCCCCTCGTCGAGGAGGGACGCGTTGGCGGTCGGCAGGCCGGTGAGGTCGCCGACCATCGTCTGGAAGTTGAGGAGGGCCTCGAGCCGGCCCTGGGAGATCTCCGGCTGGTACGGCGTGTAGGCCGTGTACCAGCTCGGGTCCTCCAGCACGTTGCGGCGGATCACGGGCGGCGTGACCGTCGGGTGGTAGCCGAGCCCGATGAGCGACTCCCCCGGCATGTTGGCGCCGGCCAGTGCACGCAGCTCGCGGGCGACCTCCGGCTCCCCGGCCGCGGCGGGCAGGTCGAGCACGACGTCACGGTCGCGGATCCCGGCCGGTACGGCGGAGTCCATCAGCTCGTCGAGGGAGGACAGCCCGAGGCGGGCCAGCATGGTCGCGACCGCTGCCTCGTCCGGTCCGATGTGGCGGGAGACGAAGGGCGATGCGGTGTCGAGGTCGGCGAGGGTGGGCTGATCGGTCATCAAGGCGCTCCGGAGGACGGGTCGGTCGGGTCGCCTCCCCCTCTGTCGGGACGGCATCGTCCTTCCAGAGTCGCCTGGCCCGCACGGTCCTGGGCGCCTGAGAGGTTCCGGGGAGGGGTTGCCCCTTCGGCGCTCCGCAACCCCGACCACCACCGGTTCGCACCGGGGACGGAAGGGAGGGACGGAGTCTCTCCCGGCGGGTTCGTCAGCGTCCGCCAACCTACCACCGCGGTGCCCGGACGACGCGAGGCCCGACACCGTGCGGTGTCGGGCCTCGTGACGTCTGGTGCCAGGTGGTGCGGGCTGCGGTGCGGGTCAGCCGATCTTGCGGGCGGCGCGGCGCGCGGCCAGCTCGTCCGTCTGCGAGGGCGCGGCGTCGCTGTCGGCGCTGCGCTCGCTCGGCAGCTGCGCGAGCGTGCCCTCGATCTCGCGCCAGACCCCGCCGATGGCGATGCCGAACACGCCCTGGCCGCCCTGCAGCAGGTCGATGACCTCGTCGTTGCTCGTGCACTCGTAGACCGAGGCGCCGTCGCTCATCAGCGTCACGCGCGTCAGGTCGTCGGTGCCGCGCTCGCGCAGGTGCGAGATCGCGGTGCGGATCTGCGGCAGCGAGATGCCGGCGTCGAGCAGGCGCTTGATGATCTTGAGGATGAGGATGTCGCGGAACGAGTAGAGCCGCTGCGACCCCGAGCCCTTGGCGCCGCGGATGGTGGGCTCGACCAGGCCGGTGCGGGCCCAGTAGTCGAGCTGGCGGTAGGTGATGCCCGCCGCGTTGCACGCCGTGGGTCCGCGGTAGCCCTGGTCGCTCGGGAGCGGCGACACGTCGTCGGTGAAGAGCAGACCTTGCTCGTCGGCGAGCTCGGTCGCCTGCGCGACCTTCTGCTCGTCAGCCTTGCTGCGCAAGTGCTGCTCGTCGTTCACTCCCACTGCGACCTCCGTCAGGTTTCTTCGTGGAGCGTAACCCCGATGGGGGGAAGGTGTCGCCGTGCGGAGCACAACGGTGGAGTTACAACGAAGAGAGCCCCAACGTAGGGCCGCACCCCACCCGGGTCAACGCACGACACGCCGGTGGGAACCCTCGATCTCAACCTGAGGGTGAGACCGACGCCACCCCGGTCAGGGCGCGTCGGGAGACTCCGGCGACTCGAAGTCCTCCGGCGTCACGTGGTCGAGGAACTCGCGGAACTTCTCGACCTCGTCCTCCTGCTCCGCGGGGACGGCGAGGCCGGCCTCGTCGAGCACGTCCTCCGCGCAGACGATGCGGGTGCTCGTGCGCAGCGCCAGGGCGATGGCGTCCGAGGGGCGTGCGCTCACCTCGACCCCCGAGGCGAGGACCAGCAGCGCGTAGAACACGCCGTCGCGCATCTCCACGATGCGGATCTCGTCGAGCTCGTTGCCCGTCGCCTCCAGCACGTCCTTCAGGAGGTCGTGGGTGAGCGGACGGGGAGGGACCACGCCCTGCTGGGCGAAGGCGATCGCCGTCGCCTCCACCGCCCCGATCCAGATCGGGAGGTACCGCTCCCCCGTCACCTCGCGCAGCAGCACGATCGGGTGGTTGGAGGGCATCTCCACTCGGACTCCGATGACATCTACCTCGCGCACGTCGTCCACCCTACTCGGCGGGGGTGGGGCGGCTCAGCGGTCGGGGAGGGACGCCTTGACCAGCGTCGCGTGGAGGCGCACCGTGAGCGCCGCGATCTGGGCGGCGACGTCGGCGGCCCGTGCCTCGGCGGCGGCGTCGCGGCTGCGCCGTACGGGCGCGACGACCTGCTCGACGAGGCCGACCTCGCGGTCGGCGGCCGCCCGGAAGGCGCGCAGGTGGCGCGGCTCGATGCCGAACTCCGCGAGCTCGCGGGCCGTCGCGGCGATCAGGAGGTCCTCGGAGTCGTAGTGGCCCGTGCCGGCCCGCGGCCGGATGAGGCCGAACTGCTCGAGCTGGTCGAGGAACTCGGCGTCGACCTCGGCGACCTTGAGCAGCTCGCGCCGGGCGAGCCGGAGGTCGCTGGTGCGGCGGAAGGTCTCGGCCCCCGGGAAGCCGTCGGCCGCGAGGGCCACCTTCGGCACGGTGGGCCGCACGCCCTCGATCGGCGGGGGCTCGAGGCCGCGGTCGATCGCGTCGAGGTGCTCGCCGATGACCTTCAGCGGGAGGTAGTGGTCGCGCTGCATCAGCAGCACGTAGCGCAGGCGCTCGACGTCACCGTCGGAGAACTTGCGGTAGCCCGCCGGCGTCCGGTCGGGCTTGATGAGGCCCTTGTCCTCGAGGAACCGGATCTTCGGGATCGTGATGCCGGGGAACTCCGGCCGCAGCATGTCGAGCACCTGGCCGATGTTGAGTCGGCTGGGCCCTCCGGCAGCCTGGGCGCCCGGGTGCGGTACGGACGCGCTCACGGTCAGACCGGCGAGCCCGAGAAGAAGACGAGCCGGTACTTGCCGATCTGGACCTCGTCGCCGTCCTTGAGCGCGACCTCGTCGATGCGGTCGCGGTTCACGTACGTGCCGTTGAGGCTGCCGACGTCGCTGACGGTGAACGAGCCGCCGTCACGACGGAAGTCGGCGTGGCGGCGCGAGACGGTGACGTCGTCGAGGAAGATCTCGCTCTCCGGGTGGCGTCCGGCGGAGACGAGGTCGGCGTCGAGGAGGAAGCGGCTGCCCGCTCCCGGACCGCGCTGGACCACGAGGAGCGCGTGGCCCGGCGGCAGGGCGTCGACCGCAGCCGCGTCGACGGCGTTGAGCGCGCGGTCGGAGCTCTCCGTGACCGTCGGCGTCGCACCGGAGCCGGTGCCGAAGGTGATGGTCGCGGTGGACTCCGTCACGCCCGCCGCAGGTGCGGCGACCAGCTTGGTGCCGCACTGCGAGCAGAACCGTGCCTCGTCGGGGTTCTGGTTTCCGCAGGCTGTGCAGAACGGCATGGCGCTGGCCTCCCTGTCGTGCTGGTCGCACTCGTCGTCACGTGGTCGCCGACCTCTCCCGCGCCGGAGGGAGACGGTGAAGTCTCAACTGGGGGCTGAGGTTGACGGTTGTCAGAACCTACCAGTCACCGACCACGGATCAACCCGAACGGGTGGAAGCGGACGGCGAACGGAAGGGGTCAGCCCGAGAGCCCCGCGGAATACGTGGCGGCGTCCAGCAGGCCGGCGACGGCGTCGGGGTCGCCGGGCGCGAGCTCGAAGAGCCAGCCCTCGCCGTACGGGTCGCTGTTGACGACCTCGGGGGTGGCGTCCAGCGCGGTGTTGACCGCGGTGACCTCCCCGGCCACCGGGGCGTAGATCTCGCTGACCGACTTGGTCGACTCCAGCTCGCCGCAGGCGTCGCCCGCGGCCACGGTGTCGCCGACCGCCGGGAGGCTCGCGTAGACGATGTCGCCGAGAGCGTCCTGGGCGAAGGCGGTGATGCCCACGCGCACGGTGCCCTCGCCCTGGCCGGGGCTGCGCACCCACTCGTGCTCGGCGGTGTACTTCAGGTCCTCGGGGTACACGCTGCTCCTCGCGTCGGTCGTGTCGGCAGGCGGAGTGGAGAGGTTAGCGTCAGTCCTGCGGCTCGGCGAACTGCGGTGTCTCGGTGCTGCGGACCGCCATGATCTCGAGCGTCTCCAGCTGCTCCACCTCGACCTCGGCGTCGTCGCTCTCGAACGTCTCGGTGGGTCCGCCCGGGAACGACATGCCGCCCGCCAGGGTGTCGGGCTCGCCGATCACCTCCACGACGTACGGCGACGTGAGCTCGACGCCGTCGATGGTGATCCCGTCGCGGTGGGTGCCGAAGTGCGAGCTCGCCACGAGACGGACCTGGTCGTTCACCTCGATCGCCTCGGCCCCCGCCGTCCGCAGCTCCTGCACCATGTCGAGCACGGCCGACGGCTCGATCGGCTCGTCGTCGTCCTCCGTCACCGTGACCCGGAGGCCCGGGCCCGCGACGGGCACCGTGCCGGCCAGCACGGCGAGCACCTGCTCCTCCCGGCGGGCCGCCTCGAGCGCCGCCGAGCGCGCGTCGTTGGTCGAGCGCAGCTCGTCGCGGGTCTGCTGCAGCCGGGCGATCTCGGCCTCGGCCCGCTGCGTCGTGCCGGCGATGCCGCTCAGGAGGTCGATGAGGTCCTGCTCGCGGTAGCCGGCGTAGCTGTCGTCGGTGTCGTTGACCCGGACCTGCACGATGCCCGCGAAGCCGACCACGGCGAGCAGGACGGCCACGACCGCCTGGCTGCGGGACGGGCGGAAGATCGCCTCGGCCAGCCGTCGGCGCCCGGTCGGGGGTGCCTCGGCGGAGAGGTCGGGGTCGGCGACGTGGCCCGCGTCCAGCGGGTCGCGCGGGTCGCGCTCGGGTCCGGGGCGCTCAGGCATGGAAGAGGTGCCTCCGGATGGCCGCCATGTTGGAGAAGATCCGGATCCCCAGGACGACGATCACGCCGGTCGAGAGCTGGCCCCCCACGCCCAGGCGGTCGCCGAGGTAGACGATGAGCGCCGCGATGACCACGTTGCTCACGAACGACACGACGAAGACCTTGTCGTCGAAGATGCCGTCGAGGTAGGCGCGCAGGCCCCCGAACACGGCGTCGAGCGCGGCGACGACCGCGATGGGCAGGTAGGGCTGCAGCCCGAGCGGGACGTCGGGCTCGAGCACGAGCCCGAGCACGATCCCGATCAGCAGGCCGAGTGCGGCGATCAAGGCAGGACCCCCGTGGTGGTGGACGACAGCTCGGCCGACGGAGCGTCGGCCGGCTCGGCGTGGCGGAGCCGGGGCTCGGGGCCGGCCGGCAGGACGAGCCGGTCGACGTTGTCCATCTCGACGACGAACCCGAGCGAGGAGGCGATGATGTCGAACTCGGAGCCGAGGCGCGTGTCGACCAGGTCGGCCTGGAGCGAGCGCGGGTCGCCGATGGCGGCCACGACGTACGGCGCGGTGAGCGGGCGGCTGTTGACGTTGATGGCCTGCGAGGAGTTGCGGATGGACGTCAGGGCCGTCATCCGCTGGCCGTTGATCGCGATCGCCTCCGCGCCGGCGGTCCACAGGCCGTCGACGAGGCGGGCGAGGTCCTCGTCGCGCACCCGCCCCTCCGGCTCACCGCCGGGTGCGTCGTCGACCACGACCTGGACGCCCGGCCCGGCGACCGCGACGAACCCGCCCGCGAGCTGGAGGCGGCTGCGCCCGGCGACCGCCGAGGCCTCGCGCGACGTGGTGCGGTCGAGGGCGGACGACGCCTCCGCGGTCTCCTCGCGCAGGTCGACGAGTCGCTGCTGCAGCTCGGTCAGCCGATCCCGTCCCTCGTTGGCCCGGCCCACGAGCGTCGTGCGGCTCGTCTCGTCGGTGGTGGCGTTGCGGGAGGTCTGCACCGCCGCCGTGGCGACGAGGAGGCCGAACGCGGCGATCACGGCCACGCTCCCCCGGCCCAGGCGCGGACGCGGGGGGCGGGCACCCGACGTACCGGCCGCGGCCCGCTGGTCGGCGACGTGGCGGTAGTCCTCCTCGAGCGACTGCTGCGTGACGAGGGCGAGCAGCGGCATCGTGACGCGCTCGGGCACCGGCTGGACCGGCCGGGCCGGCTGCTCGGGCCGCACCGGACGCAGGGGCCGACGCTCGTCACGGGGTCGCATCGCGCACCGACCTCCGCTCGGTGGTGGCGAGGAGGCGACGGACCTGCCAGGCGTATAGCAGGCCGGCCCACCAGTAGAGGGCGATGCCCCAGATGGCGAACGCCCACCCGAACACGAGCGCGAGCGTCGCGACGACGCCCGTGCCGTCGCCGAGCAGCAGGAGCGGGAAGGCGTAGAGCAGGTTGAAGGTCGCGGCCTTGCCGAGGAAGTGCACGGGCAGGGCGCTGTAGCCGCGGGTGCGCAGGAACGGCACCAGGCACCACAGCAGCGCGTCGCGCAGCGGCAGGATGATCACTACCCACCACGGGATGACCTCGCGCAGGCCGAGGCCGATGATCACGGCGAGGATGTAGAGCCGGTCCGCGACGGGGTCGAGGATCTCGCCCAGGGGCGAGCGCTGGTCGAGCCGGCGCGCCAGGTAGCCGTCGAGGAAGTCGGTGACGCCCGAGACCATGAGCACGAGCAGGGCGAGCCCGTCCTCCTCGGGGCCCAGCACGAGCCAGAGGAAGAGGGGCACCCCGAGGAGACGCAGCGAGCTGAGGGCGTTCGGGATCGTCCAGACGCCAGCGTCACGGGTCGCCTCTTCGGACACTCGTCCCTACCTGCTTCTCGCTCGTCTCCAGGGCGGCCCGGCCGGCCGCTGGGCGCCACCTTAGTTGCGGCGGCGCCCCGCCCGCGGGAGGGGCTCCGGCGGGGCGGGGCGCCTCAGACCAGCTCGTCGGCGTGCGCCGCGTCGCGGATCTCGCCCACCAGCTCCTCGAGCACGTCCTCCAGGGTCGCGAGCCCGAGCAGCTCCCCGTCCTCGCCCACCACCCGGGTGATGTGGGCGCCACGGCGCTGCAGCACCTCGAGCGCGTCGTGGAGGAGGTCGGAGTCACGGACCCCGGCGAACGGGCGGATCCACTTGTCGTCGACCACGCGGCCGCGGCGGGACTCGTCGGTCTCCAGCACGTCCTTGATGTGCAGGTAGCCGAGCAGCTCGCCGTCGTCGGAGACGGGGAACCGGCTGAAGCCGGTGGAGGCGCACAGGTCCTCGACCTCCGCGACGGTGGCGCCGCGTCGTACGGTCGCGAGCGTGTCGAGCGGCATGATGACCGCCGCGACCCGCTTCTCGGTGAAGCCGAGCACGCCGGAGAGGCGGTCGTACTCCCCCGCGCCGATGAGCCCCTCGCCCCGCGACTCCTCGACGAGCGCGGCGACCTCCTCGCGGGTGAAGCTCGACGAGACCTCGTCCTTCGGCTCGACCCGCAGCAGCCGCAGGGTGCCGTTGGCGACCGCGTTGACGGCGAGCAGCACCGGACGCAGCACCATGACGACGGCCATCAGCGGGGGGCCGAGCACGACGGCGGCCCGCTCCGGCGCGGCCAGCGCGATGTTCTTCGGGATCATCTCGCCGAGCACCACGTGCAGGTAGACGACGATCGTGAGGGCGATCGCGAACGAGATCGGGTACGTGAAGGCCTCGGGGACCCCGACCCGCTCGAAGATCGGCTCGAGCAGGTGGGCCACCGCGGGCTCGCCGACGGCACCGAGGCCGACCGAGCAGATCGTGATGCCGAGCTGGGCGCCCGCCATCATCAGCGACACCTGCTCCATCGCGCGCAGCGTGATCTTGGCCCAGCGCGAGCCGGCCTGCGCGAGCGGCTCGATCTGGCTCCGGCGGGCGGAGATCAGGGCGAACTCGGCGCCGACGAAGAAGAAGTTGAGCGCGAGCAGCAGGACGGCGACGCCGAGGGCCACGTAGTCGTTCATCGTCGGACCGCCTTCCGGTCGGAGCGGCCGGGCTCGCCGGTGGTCGGGGTCCCGGTGGTCGCGGTGTCGACCGCGGAGCCGGCACCGACGAGGGCGTCGGCCGCGATGGAGTCGTGGAGGCGGAGGGCGACCCGGTCGACCCGCAGGCCGTCCATGTGCTCCACCGTCAGCACGGCGAGCTGCTGGCGCGGCTCGTCGTCCTCGTCGCCCTGCACCGGCACGGGCACCTCGGCGACGTCGCCGGCGCGCGGGATGCGGCCGAGCTCGCGGACGACGAGGCCCGCGATCGTGTCGTAGTCCTCGTGCTCCGGAAGTGCGACGCCGCTGACGTCCTCCACCTCGTCGGGGCGCAGGAGGCCGGAGAGCGACCAGGTGCCGTCGCGGCGCTGCCGGGCGCGGGCGCCGAGCCGGTCGTGCTCGTCGGCGATGTCGCCGACGATCTCCTCGACGACGTCCTCGAGGGTCACGATGCCGGCCTGGCCGCCGTACTCGTCGAGCACCACGGCCATGCCGAAGCCGTCCTGCCGCAGCAGCGCGAGCAGGGGGTCGAGCCGGAGCGAGTCCGGCACCAGCGTCGGCGACACCATGATGTTCTTGATGCGGGTCGTGGCCCGCTCGTGCACCGGCAGGGCGACGGCGTGCTTGACGTGCACGGTGCCCACGACGTTCTCGTCGGCGTCGAGCACCGGGAAGCGGGAGTGGCCCGACGAGCGGGCCAGCTCGATCACCGCGGCCGCGCGGTCCGACTGCTCGAGGCTGTCGGTGCGGACGCGGGGCGTCATGATCTCGGAGGCCGTGCGCTGGCTGAAGTCGACCGACCGGCCCATGAGCTCGGCGGTGTCGGGGTCGAGGGTGCCCTGGTCGGCGGAGCGGGCGATGAGCGAGGCGAGCTCGCGGGAGCTGCGGGCGGACCGCAGCTCCTCCTGGGGCTCCATGCCGAGCCGGCGCACGGCGCTGTTGGCCGAGTTGTTCAGCAGCCGGATCGGGCCGGCCATGACCGCCGTGAACAACCGCATGAAGCCCTGGGTCGAGCGGGCCGTGCGCATCGGCAGCGAGATCGCGAGGTTCTTGGGCACGAGCTCGCCGAAGATCATCGTCAACGCCGTGCCGATGGTGAGCCCCAGCGCGACCGAGATCGGGGTCACCGAGGAGTCCGGCAGGCCGGCGGCCCCGAGCGGGCCGCGCAGCAGCGTCGCGATCGCCGGCTCCGCGAGGAAGCCGATGGCGAGGTTGGTGACGGTGATGCCGACCTGGGCGCCCGAGAGCTGGGTGGAGAGCGACTTGAGCGCCTTCTGCACGCCGGCGGCGCCGGTCTCGCCGTCGGCGACGGCACGCTCGACCTGCCCGCGGTCGACGGTGACGAAGGAGAACTCGGCGGCCACGAACAGGCCGCACGCCAGGACGAGGAGGAGCGAGACCCCCAGCAGGACCCACTCCATCAGGGACGCCCCCCGTCGACGTCAGGTCGTGCGGGGGGCACGGGACTTTGGTAGCCGTCCATCGGCGGAGTCGAACCGTCCTTCGCTAGATCGTGGTGCAACTGGTCGAGAGTACGAGAGGGACCCGACGGCCACCAAGGGGGGCGCCGCGGTGCGAGGCGTGACGTTGCCCCCACGGTTCCCACCAGAAACTTCTCCTCTTTGCCTCAGGTGCGCGGCGTCCTGACCAATTCTTGAGGGAGCAGCCGCGCCGGTCTCGATCGAGCCCGGGGGGAGCGACGGCGACTCGGAGGCTCACGTGACCAGCTCGGCCCGTCCCAGCACCGCCCGACCGCGGGCGCGCACCGCCGCGCGCCCGGCGGCCGCGGCGACGACGTACACGCCCGTGCGGTACCCCGGTGGCGCCCCGCTCGACGCGACGGCGCAGCACTGGGTGCGTCGGTTCACCTACGGCTACACCCCCGCGCTGGCCGAGCAGATCCGTGCCGCGGGCGGCGTCCGCCCCTGGTTCGAGCGCCAGCTGCAGCCCGCCTCGATCCCCGACGCCGCCGCCGACGCCCTCATCACGTGGTGGCCGTCGCTGCGCAGGAGCCCGCAGGAGCTGTGGCAGCGCCAGGTCGACGAGATCGAGGGCGGCTGGGTGGTCATGGCCAGCTACGGCAGCTGGTTGCTGCAGCGGCGCATCACGACGCAGCGCCAGGTGCACGAGATGATGACCGAGTTCTGGGAGAGCCACTTCCACGTGCCGGTCAACGGCGACGCGCCGTTCGTCCACCGCGTCTCGTACGGCGACGCCATCCGTCGCCACGCGCTCGGCCGGTTCGCCGCCCTCCTCGAGGCCGCGGTCACCCACCCGGCCATGGGCATCTTCCTCGACAACGCGGTGTCGACGGCGCGCACGCCCAACGAGAACCTCGGGCGCGAGCTGCTCGAGCTGCACACCGTCGGCCGGGGCGCCTACACCGAGACGGACGTGAAGAACTCGGCCCGCATCCTCACGGGCTACCGGGTGCAGATGTGGTCGACCTGGGTGGCGGAGTACAAGCCGGCCGACCACGCCGTCGGCCCGGTCCGGGTGATGGACTTCCAGCACGCGAACGCCGCTCCCGACGGCCGGCCCGTCGTCCGCGCCTACCTCTCCTACCTCGCGCGCCACCCCGCGACCGCCCGGCGCATCTGCCGCCGCCTGGCCGTCAAGTTCGTCAGCGACGACCCGCCGGCCGCCCTCGTCGACCACCTCGTCCAGGTCTACCTCTCGAGCGGCACCGACATCTCCGCCGTGCTCCGCGCGCTCGTGGCGCGCCCCGAGTTCACGGCGGCCGCCGCGCCCAAGGTGCGGGACCCCGGCGAGGACGTCGTGGCGACGTACCGCGCGCTCGGCGCCCAGATCACCCGGCCCACCGTCACGGACGGTGCGGCCGTGCAGATCGTCTGGCAGGCGCACGCCATCGGCAGCCAGCCGTTCGCCTGGGGCCGCCCCGACGGACCGCCGATCGACAACGCGGCCTGGAGCTCGGGCTCGCGCGCGCTCGCCTCGTTCTCGTTCCACTGGAGCGTCGCCGGCGGGTGGTACCCGTCGAAGGACATCACCTACCGCACCCCCGCGCAGTGGCTGCCCCGCACCGAGATGAGCTTCGCGATGCTCGTCGACTACCTCTGCATCCGGATGCTCGGGCGCGTGTCGACGGCCGCGATCCTGCGCGCCTGCTGCGAGGTCACCAACTACGCCCCGGCCACCCGGATCACCGCCCAGCACAACCTCCTGAAGTGGGAGTTCCACCGCCTGCTCAGCACGATCCTCGACACCCCCGACCACCTCACGCGCTGAGCGCGCCTCCTCTTCCCCCTCTCGGTCTGGAGCCCCCGATGTCCGATCCCCGACCCTCCTCGCAGCCGTGCTGCGGCGAGTTCGCCGCCGTCTCCCGCCGCGGCGTCCTGCGCGGTACGGCGCTGGCCGGCGCCGTTGCCGCCTTCGGCGGTGCCGTCGTGCGCACGTCGACCGCGTTCGCCGCCCCGGGCTCCTCGCTGGCGGCGGCCGGCACGACGCCGGCGTCGAGCGTGCTCGTCGTGCTCTCGCTGCGCGGCGCGGCCGACGGCCTCTCGCTCGTCGTGCCCCACGCCGACCCGGCGTACTACCGCGCCCGTCCCCGCATCTCGATCGCCGCGTCGACGCTGCTGGCGAAGGACGCGATGTTCGGCCTGCACCCCAGCTTCGCCCCGCTGATGCCGCTGTGGACCGCCGGCAAGGTCGCCGCCGTGCACGCCACCGGTCTGCCCGCGCCGAACCGCTCCCACTTCTCGGCGATGGAGGAGCTCGAGGACGCGGCCCCCGGGAGCACCGTGCGGGAGGGCTGGCTGAACCGCCTGCTCGGGCAGGACACCATCAGCCACCCGCTCCAGGGCG
Organism: Nocardioides alkalitolerans DSM 16699; assembly: GCF_000426525.1. GTDB lineage: Bacteria > Actinomycetota > Actinomycetes > Propionibacteriales > Nocardioidaceae > Nocardioides > Nocardioides alkalitolerans. The sequence goes on along the minus strand of NZ_AUFN01000012.1, from coordinate 160,466 downwards.
TCGGCGTCGGCGACGGGGTGGTGCCCACCTCCCTGTACGGCGACCAGGCCGTCACGACGCTGCGCTCCCCCGAGACCCTCCAGCTCGCCGGCGACGACCAGTGGGACACCTTCAAGGGCCGCCGCCGCTCGGTGGAGAACCTCTGGGCGAGCTCGCGGGTCAGCCTCGGCACGGGTGTGCGCTCCGCGCTGGCGGCCATCGACGACTTCGCGCCGGTCAAGGCGGTCACGGCGACACCCGCCAACGGGGCGGCCTACCCCGGCGGGGACCTCGGGGCCGCGCTCAAGCACACCGCCCGCATCATCAAGGGCGACGTCGGCGCCAAGATCATCACGGTCGACCAGGGCGACTGGGACATGCACTCCGACGCCGGCACGCTGGCCTGGGGCGGCATGAAGTCCAACGTCGCCGCGCTCGCCAGCGGCATCGCAGCGCTGTTCACCGACCTCGGCACCGCAGGAGACAAGGTGACCCTCGTCGTGCTCAGCGAGTTCGGCCGCCGCGTGCGGGAGAACGACAACTACGGCACCGACCACGGCTACGGCAACGTCATGTTCCTCGCCGGCGCCGGCGTGCGCGGCGGGCGGTACTACGGCTCCTGGCCCGGCCTCACCGACGCCGCCGACGCCGACCTGCTGGTCACCACCGACTACCGCAGCGTGCTCTCCGAGGTCGTCACCCGGCGCTTCGGCGTCAGCACGGCCCAGGTGTTCCCGGGCTTCACGCCGACGCGCGTCGGGGCGATGGTCGGGGCCTGACGCGGCAGGCCGCGGGCCGGGCGGGCCGGGCGGTGCGCAAGCCGGACGGGAACGCGTCACCGGCCGTAACAACCGCTCACTACGCTCCGCCGGCATGAGCGACGTGGGTGAGGGTGGGCGCACCGTGCTGCGCGGGGCGCGCTGGGTCGGCGACGGGCGTTCGCCGGGCGGCCCGGCAGACGTGGCCGTGGCGGGCGGGCGCATCGTGGCCCTCGGCTCGGTGGCGGCGGAGCACGGCGACGCCGTGGTCGACTGCGACGGCGACCTGGTGACGCCCGGCCTGGTGAACACCCACCACCACTTCTACCAGTGGCTCACGCGCGGCTGGGCCGTCGACGAGACCCTCTTCGGCTGGCTCTCGACGCTCTACCCGGTCTGGGCGCGGCTGAGCCCGGAGGACGTCGAGGCCGCCGCCGCGGTGGCCCTCGCCGAGCTGGCGCTCTCGGGATGCACGACGGCCGCCGACCACCACTACCTCGTGCCCGGCGGTGACGACTCGGTGTTCGACGCCATCGTGGCGGCTGCCCGCCGCATCGGGCTCCGCCTGCACGTCGCCCGGGGCTCGATGGACCTCGGCCGGAGCCGGGGCGGCCTCCCGCCCGACGGCGTGGTCGAGGAGCGCGACGCCATCCTCGCCTCCACCCAGCGGGTGGTCGAGCGGCACCACGACGGCGACCGCGTGGCGGTGACGGTGGCGCCCTGCAGCCCCTTCAGCGTGACCACCGGCCTCATGACGGAGTCGGCCGACCTCGCCCGGCGCCTCGGCGTGCGCCTGCACACGCACCTCGCCGAGACGCTGGACGAGGAGCGCGACTCCCTCGCCCGGTTCGGGCTGCGGCCGCTGCAGCTGCTGGACGACCTCGGCTGGGTGGCGGACGACGTGTGGTTCGCCCACGGCATCTGGTTCGACGACGCGGAGGTCGCGCGGCTCGGGGCCGCCGGTGCGGGGGTCGCCCACTGCCCGTCGAGCAACTGCCGCCTGGGCTCCGGTACGGCGCGAGTGCGCGACCTCGTGGCCGCCGGCGCCCCCGTCGGGCTGGGGGTGGACGGCGTCGCCTCGAACGAGATCGGCACCCTCATGGTCGAGATGCGTCAGGCGGTCTACCTCGCCCGCCAGCGCGAGCTCGACCCGCGCGCGCTCGGGGTGGCCGACGCGCTGCGGCTCGCCACCGAGGGCGGCGCACGGTGCCTGGGTCGCGACGACGTGGGCAGGCTCGAGGTGGGGCTGGCCGCCGACCTCGTGGTGTGGCCCGGCGACGACATCGGCGACGTCCTCGACCCGTTGGCAGGGCTCGTCCTGGGGCCCGAGCGCCGGGCGCGGCACGTGCTCGTCGGCGGGGAGCCCGTGGTGCGCGACGGCGCGCTCGTCGGGGCCGACCGTCGCGAGCTCCACCGGGAGCTCACGCGCCGGGCGCGGCGCCTCTGGCCCGACGGGCCGTGACGTAGCAGGCGACCGCGCTGGCGGCGGCCACGTTGAGGGAGTCGATGCCGGCGTGCATCGGGATGACCGCGCGCACGTCGGCGGTCGTCTGCCAGCGCGGGGAGATCCCGTGGCCCTCCGAGCCGAGGACGAGCGCGACCTTGTCGAGCCCGGCCACGGCCTCCTCGAGCACGACGGCGTCGTCGGCCAGGGTGAGCGCGACGGTGGTGAAGCCCTCCGCCGCGAGGGCGGGGAGGGCGTCGTACCAGTCGGGCAACCGCGTCCAGGGAAGCGAGAACACCGCGCCCATCGCGACCTTGACCGAGCGACGGTAGAGAGGGTCGGCACAGCGGGGGCTCAGCAGCACGGCGTCGAAGCCGAGGGCGGCGCCGCTGCGGAAGACCGCGCCGACGTTGGTGTGGTCGACGAGGTCCTCGAGCACCAGCACCGACCGGGCGCCCGCGATCACCTCCGCGACCGTCGGCAGCGGGCGGCGCTCCAGGGAGGCCAGTGCGCCGCGGTGCACGTGAAAGCCGGTGACCTCCTCGGCGAGCGCCTCGCTGAGCACGTAGCAGGGCGCGTCGGTCGTGCCGAGCACGTCAGCCAGGCCGTCGAGCCAGCGCGGGGCCATGAGGAACGAGCGGGGCGTGTAGCCGGCCTCCACCGAGCGGCGGACCACCTTCGCGCCCTCGGCGAGGAACAGCCCGTGCTCGGTCTCGACGTGCTTGCGCAGCGTGACGTCGCGCAGGTCGCGGTAGTCGCCGAGCCGCGGGTCGGTGGGGTCGTCGATCTCGACGAGGGTCGCCATGGGTCGGGTCCCCGGGGGCCGGTGCTCAGGCGCCCGGGTGGGCGGCCGGGTGGGCGCCCGGGACGACGCCGGGGTAGGCCTCCGGGTGGGCCACCGCCACGACCTCGCCGACCACGATGATCGCCGGCGGCCGGATCGCGCGCGTCTCGATGTCGTCGCCGAGGGTCGCGAGCGTGCTGAGCTCGACCCGCTCGGCCGGCATGGTGCCGTCCGAGACGACCGCGACGGGCGTCGACGCGGGCCGTCCGCCCTCGACGAGCGCCGCAGCGATGGCACCCGCGTTCGCCACCGCCATCAGCAGCACGAGGGTGCCGCGGAGCCGGCCCAGCGCCGACCACTCGACCAGCGAGTCGGGGTGCTCGGGCGGGAGGTGGCCGGAGATGACCGTGAACTCGTGGGCGACACCGCGGTGCGTGACGGGGATGCCGGCCATGCCCGGCACGGAGATGGAGGAGGAGAGTCCGGGGACGATCGTCACGGGCACGCCCGCGGCCTCGCAGGCCTGGATCTCCTCGTAGCCGCGGCCGAAGACGAAGTTGTCGCCGCCCTTGAAGCGCACGACGCGCTTGCCCTCGAGGGCCCGGTCGACGAGCACCTGGTTGATGGCCTCCTGCGTCGCGGCACGGCCGCGGGGCAGCTTGGCCACGTCGAGCAGCTCGACGTGCGGGGCCAGCTCGTCGAGCAGCTCGCGCGGGGCCAGCCGGTCGGCGACCACCACGTCGGCCGAGGCGAGGGCCTGGCGCGCGGCGACGGTGACGAGCGAGGGGTCGCCGGGGCCACCGCCGACGAGGACGACGCCCGGGGTGCGGTCGGCCGTCGACTCGGCGGCGATCCGCCCGTCGACGAGCGCGGCGACGATCTCGTCGCGCACGGCGGCGGAGCGCCGCGGCTCCCGGTTGCTCAGCACGGCCACGGTGACGCCGGCGTGGCGCCCGACGGCGGGCGTCCAGGCGGAGGCCTCGCGGGCGTCGTCGGCGCGCACGCAGAAGATGCGGCGCTCCTCGGCGGCCTCGACCACCGCGTGGTTGACCTCGGCGTCGGCCGTGGCGGCGAGGGCGTACCAGGCCTCGTCGAGGTCGGTGGCCGTGAAGCGGCCCTCGCGCCAGGTGATCTCGGCGAGCATCCCCTCGAGCGCGGGCGTCAGCACCGGGGAGACGACGTGCACGACGGCGCCGCAGGCCAGCAGGGCCGGCACGCGGCGCTGGGCGACGTGCCCGCCGCCGACGACGACGACCTTGCGGCCGCGCAGCCGCAGCCCGACCGGGTACGGCGGGTGCACGTCACCGGGTGCGGGCGGCGTCGCGGCCGAGAGGGCCGTCTCGTCCGGGCGCGGGGCATGGGGCTCGGTCATCAGGAGTCCTTCCGGGCGACGCCGGCGGCGTCGAAGGTGGCCATCTCGTCGAGCACGAGCGCAGCGCTGCGCACGAGGGGGAACGCGAGGGCAGCCCCGCTGCCCTCCCCCAAACGGAGGTCGAGGTCGACCAGGGCGCGGAGCCCCAGGTGCTCGAGCGCGACGGCGTGGCCGCGCTCGGCGGACCGGTGGCCGGCCAGGCAGTAGGCCGTCACGCCCGGGGAGAGGGCCTGCGCCACGAGCGCGGCCGACCCGGCGATGAAGCCGTCGAGCAGCACCGGCACACCCGCGGCCGCGCCGCCGAGCACGAAGCCGGCGAGCGCGGCGTGCTCGAGGCCGCCCACCTCGGCGAGCACGTCGAGCGGGTCCAGCGCCCCGTCGAGCGGGGTGGCGAGGCGGCCGACCGCGCCGGCGACGACCTCGGTCTTGAGGGCGAGCGTGGCGTCGTCGACGCCGGTGCCCCGGCCCGTCACGTCGGCCGGCGCCGCGCCGGTGAGGGCGGCGACCAGGCAGGCGGCGGGCGTGGTGTTGCCGATGCCCATGTCGCCGGTGAGCAGGAGGTCGTGGCCGCGGGCGACCAGCTCGGTGGCCACGGCGATGCCGACCTCGACCGCGCGGACGGCCTCGTCGCGCGTCAGCGCCGGGCCCACCCGCAGGTCGGCGGTCGCGCGCCGCACGTTGCGGTCCCACACCACCGCGTCGGCCTCGACGGGGGCGGCGACGCCCACGTCGACCACGACGACCTCGGCCCCGCAGGAACGGGCGAGCACGTTGACCGCCGCTCCCCCGCCCCGGAAGTTCTCCACCATCCCGAGGGTGACCTCGGCCGGCCACGGGGAGACACCCTGGGCGAGCACGCCGTGGTCGCCCGCGAAGACGACGACCACGGGTCGGGACGGCACCGGCGGCGGGCAGGTGCCGGCGATGCCGGCGAGCTGCACCGAGACGTCCTCGAGCACGCCCAGCGACCCGGCGGGCTTGGTCAGCTGCGCCTGGCGGGCGCGTGCCTCGGCCTGGGCGGAGGCGTCGGGCGGGGAGATCCGGGCGAGGGTGTCGACGAGGTGCACCCGCGCATTCTCCCCGATGCCGGGCTGGCCCCATGTCCTAGGTTCGTGGCATGAACCTCGACCGCCCCGTCACCCCGGACCCGTACACCCTGCTGCCGGCCCTCCCGGCCTTCACCGTCACCAGCGACGACGTCACCGACGGCGCCCCGCTGAAGGACGACCAGGTGGCCGCCCACGGCAACACCTCGCCCCAGCTGTCGTGGAGCGGTGCGCCGGAGGGCACGCAGTCCTACGTCGTCACCTGCTTCGACCCCGACGCCCCGACCCCGAGCGGCTTCTGGCACTGGGTGCTCGTCGACCTGCCCGCGAACGTCACCTCGCTCGACCTCGGTGCCGCCGCCCAGCCCCTCCCCGGAGGCGCCTTCCACGTGCGCAACGACGGTGGCGAGCAGGGCTTCATGGGCGCGGCTCCCCCGGAGGGCGACCAGGTGCACCGCTACTTCTTCGCCGTGCACGCCGTCGGCGCCGAGACCCTCGGCGTCACCTCCGACGTCTCGCCGGCCGTGGTGTCCTTCAACCTCGCGTTCAAGGCCGTCGGTCGGGCCGTCCTGCACGGGACCTACCAGCACTGAGCCGGGTCGCGGTCCCCGCGGCGTACGTCGCGGGGCTGCGCCCGACCAGCGCGGTGAAGTCGCGCGTGAAGTGGGCCTGGTCGTACCAGCCGAGGCGCGCGGCGAGGTCGCCGAGCCCGCCGGGGCCGACCTCGCCGGCGTCGATCGCGGTGATCGCGTCGTGGAGCCGGTAGCGCTGCACCAGCCACTTGGGGCCGACGCCGACGTACCGGCGGAAGAGCCGCTGCAGGGTGCGCACCGAGAGCCCGGCGCGCTCGGCCACCTGCTCGACCCCGACGACACCGGGGTCCGCCAGCATCCACCGCACCAGCGCCAGGACCTCCTCGTAGCGAGGGTCGGGGGCGGGTGCGTGTGCGAGCAGGTGGGCGTCGACCAGGGCGGCCCGGCGGTCGTCGTCGCCCTCCGCGAGCACCCGGTCCCGCAGCCCGGCGGCGTCCGGGAGCACCGGCTCCTCGGAGGGGTCGACCGCCGACACCGAACGGCCGGTCCAGGACGCGACGTCGCGGCCGGTGAACGCCCCGAAGCCGCCCGGCCGGAACTTGACGCCGAAGACCCGGCCCCACCCCTGCAGGTCCAGCACGAAGCCGCCGGTCACGACCCCCTGGAGCACGGCCGCCGGCATCGGGTGGCCGTGGCGGGGGTGCGAGCCGTCCTCGACGGTCAGGTTGACGGCCGGGTGGGCGACGATCTCGCTGCGGTACGACGTACCGGCGGGCAGGTCCCAGGCGACGGCCCAGTAGTTCTCCACCCAGTCCGCGAGCCGGGGGTCGACGGGCGGTCGGGCCAGGCGCACGTGGCGGTCGTGGTCGGTCGGGTCCAGGATGCCGGCGTACGTCGCGGTGGCGGGCCGCGGCAGCTCGGGGGGCAGCAGCCGCAGGGACGGCCGGCCGGTCACGGGGTCACCCGCCCTGCCGGGGCTGTCGCGTTCGTCCAAGACCGCATGGCGGCAGCGTAGGAGCGTGGACGACATGACGACACCCGCACCGGTCTGCCCCGTGCCCGCCGGCTACACCAGCCTGACGCCGTTCCTCTGCTGCCGCCCGGCCTCCCGGGCCGTCGACTTCTACGTCGAGGTGCTCGGCGCCGAGGTCGTGAGCCGTAACGACCTGCCGGACGGCACGGTGGCCCACTGCGAGCTGCAGCTGGCGTCCGGGCGCCTCCAGCTCTCCGACCCGGCACCCGACCACCACGTCGTCGCGCCGACGGGCGACGAGGACGTCTCCCGGTCGACGGTGGCCTACGTGGACGACGTCGACGCCGTGTACGCCGCTGCGGTCGCCGCCGGCGCGCGGGGCTACGGCGAGCCGTCGACGTTCGTCACCGGCGACCGCTACGCGGCGTTCCTCGACCCGTTCGGCCACCGCTGGGCCGTCATGACCCGCGTGGAGGAGGTCGACCCCGCCGAGGCCGCGCGTCGCGTGGACGCGTGGCTGCAGGACGGGCTGCAGGACGGGCTGGAGGAGGCGGTCAGCGACGGAGCAGCTGGTCGAACGGGATGACCTCGCCGAACTCCTCGTCGGGGGCGGGCAGGGCCGCCGTACGACGGGGAGCAGCGGGCGCCCCCGCCGCCAGGGCCGCCAGCTCGCCCGCGGCGCGCCGTACGCGACCGGGCAGGCCGTCCTCGCCGGGCTGCCCACCGGCGCCGAAGTCGTCGGTGGCCGCGAACACCGCGGTCGGCACCGTGACGGCACGGAGGTAGGAGAACAGCGGACGCAGGGCGTGCTCGAGCACCAGCGAGTGGCGTGCGGTGCCCGCCGTGGCGGCGAGGAGCACCGGGGTGCCCTCGAGCAGGTTCGGCTCCAGGACGTCGAAGAACGTCTTGAACAGCCCGGAGTACGACGCGCTGAACACCGGCGTGACCACGACGAGGGCGTCGGCCGCGCCGACCGCGGCGACGGCGTCGGCCAGGGCCCCCGAGGCGAACCCCGTGAGCAGGTGGTCGGCCAGGGCGTGGGCGTGCTCACGCAGCTCGACGACGGTCAGCTCGACGCCGGCCCCGCGCTCCGCCAGGGCGGAGGTCGTGGCGTCGGCGAGCTGGTCGGCCAGCAGCCGCGTCGACGAGGGCTGCGAGAGCCCCGCCGACACGACCACGAGCCGCAGCGGGCGGGTCACGCGATCTCCTCCGCCCGGTGACCGGTCACGTCGTCGACCGCGTGGACGGTGCCGTCGTGGGCGCCGCCCGCCGCCGCCACGAGCGAGCCGTGGGTGGGCGCGTCGGGCACGTGGGCCGGTCGTCCCTCGGCCATGCCGGCCCGGAGGTCGGGCAGGATCTCGCCGAGCAGGTCGAGCTGCTCCAGCACCGTCTTGAGCGGCAGGCCCGCGTGGTCGACGAGGAACAGCTGGCGCTGGTAGTGGCCGACGTAGTCGCGGAACCCGAGCGTGCGCTCGAGCACCTGCTGCGGCGAGCCCACGGTCAGCGGGGTCTGCGACGTGAAGTCCTCCATCGACGGGCCGTGGCCGTAGACCGGGGCGTTGTCGAAGTAGGGCCGGAACTCGTTCACCGCGTCCTGGCTGTTGCGCCGCATGAAGAACTGACCGCCGAGGCCGACGATCGCCTGGTCGGCGCTGCCGTGGCCGTAGTGCTCGAAGCGGCGGCGGTACAGCGCCACCATCTGCCGCGTGTGGGAGGCGGGCCAGAAGATGTGGTTGTGGAAGAAGCCGTCGCCGTAGTAGGCCGCCTGCTCCGCGATCTCGGGGCTGCGGATCGAGCCGTGCCACACGAACGGCGGCACGCCGTCGAGGGGGCGCGGCGTCGACGTGTAGCCCTGCAGCGGGGTGCGGTAGCTGCCCGACCAGTTGACGACGTCCTCGCGCCAGAGCCGGTGGAGCAGCGCGTAGTTCTCGACCGCGAGCTCGATGCCCTTGCGGATGTCCTTGCCGAACCACGGGTAGACGGGGCCGGTGTTGCCGCGGCCCATCATCAGGTCGACGCGGCCGTCGGTGAGGTGCTGGATCTTCGCGTAGTCCTCGGCGATGAGCACGGGGTCCGTCGTCGTGATGAGCGTCGTGGCCGTCGAGAGCACGATCTTCTCGGTCTTCGCGCCGATGTAGGCGAGGGTCGCGGTCGGGTTCGACGACACGAACGGCGGGTTGTGGTGCTCGCCGGTCGCGAAGACGTCGAGGCCCACCTCCTCGGCCTTCCGGGCGATCGCGACCGTGGCCTTGATCCGCTCGTGCTCCGTGGGCGTCCGCCCCGTCGTGGGGTCGGGCGTGACGTCGCCGACGCTGAAGATCCCGATCTGCATAGCCGCTCACCTCTCAGGTAGTTGAAAGCGAAACTATCATGCCCAACCGTCGTCAGGGGTGAGTTGTTCCCGTGCCCCCCTAACCGCTGCCGCTCAGGCGCTCCGGCTCACGACCAGCACCGCCCGGTCGTCGTCGCCGCGTGTGACCTGGCGCAGGAGCCGCGCCGGCAGCCCGCCGAAGCCGCCGCCGAGCGCGGGGTCCACCTCACGGTCGGCGGTCCGGCGCAGCCAGTCCAGGCCGACGTCGATGTCGGCGTCGCGGGACTCGATGACGCCGTCGGTGTAGAAGAGGAGGCCCTCGCCGGGTGCCAGCACCCCGGCGGTGGTCACGAGCTCGGGCCGGTGGGCGATGCCGAGCGCGGTGCCGCGGGCGTGGTCGACCTGCCACCCGCCGGCGGCCGCGTCGTACCGCAGTGCGGGCGGGTGCCCGGCGCTGACGATGCCGTAGGCGCCGGTCGTGAGGTCGACCGTGACGTGCACGGCCGTCGCGAAGGTCTCGTCGTCGCCGGTGCGGAGCAGGAAGTCGTTGGCGGCCGACATCAGGGCAGTCGGGGGCAGTGCGCCCAGCAGGCCGCCGAGGGCGCCCGCGAACTGCAGCGCCTGCGTGCCGGCGCCGACGCCCTTGCCGCACACGTCGACGAGGATCATCTCGAGGTGGCGCTGGTCGTCGGAGAGCTCGGCGACGAGGAAGTCACCGGCGTAGTCGATGCCGTACGCCGCGATCATCGCCGACTCCGCAGTCCACCCGGCTGGCAGCGGCGGCACCGTGCCCTGCGACTGCAGCCGGTCGCGCAGGTCGACCAGCACCGCCTCGCTCACCAGACCGGGCAGGCCGCTGCGCTGGCGGCTCGACTGGAGCAGGATCAGGGCCACGGAGACGGCCAGGGCGACCAGCGCCGACACCTGGGCGGGGGTGGTCGGGCCGTTGACCAGGATCGCGACGACCCCGGCGCCCGACGCCGCGGCGGAGAGGACGACCAGGGGTCGGAACCGCAGCACCAGCATCCCGAGGAGCAGCCACACGAAGTACGTCGTGAGCGGCATCGTCTCGTAGTCGTAGAGGGAGATCGCGAAGCAGACCGCCACGCAGCCGAGCAGCACGCCGAGGGCGAACCGCTGGCCGCTGCGGCTGCCCGTGCGCCACCGTCCGACGCGATCGCCGAGGTAGGCGTTCACGGCGGCGCCGAGGTGGGGTCGCGGGCTCACCGCGGCAGCGTACGGCGGGCGCGTCGCCGCTCCCACCCCCGCGGGTGACAGAGGGTCGCCTTTCTTGATCTGGTCAAGACAGCGTGTTTCAGTCGAGGGGTTCGCACGCCCGCCGTACCGATCGGAGACGACGCACATGACTGACCCGCACCCCCACGGTGGCTCGACCACCGTCACCGGCGCCCCGGCCGACTCCGACCGCAACTCCCTGAGCGTGGGCCCCGACGGCCCGCTCCTGCTGCACGACCACCACTTCATCGACCAGATGGCCCACTTCAACCGTGAGCGCGTGCCCGAGCGCAACGTGCACGCGAAGGGGTCGGGCGCGTTCGGCGAGCTCGTCGTCACCGAGGACGTGTCGGCCTACACCAAGGCCGCGCTGTTCCAGCCCGGCGTGCGCACCGAGATGCTCGCGCGGTTCTCCACCGTCGCGGGCGAGCAGGGCTCCCCCGACACGTGGCGCGACCCCCGCGGCTTCTCGCTGAAGTTCTACACGACCGAGGGCAACTACGACCTCGTCGGCAACAACACCCCGGTCTTCTTCGTGCGCGACACGATGAAGTTCCCCCACTTCATCCGCAGCCAGAAGCGCCGCGGCGGTCCGGGCCTGCGCGACAACGACATGCAGTGGGACTTCTGGACCCACAACCCCGAGTCGGCCCACCAGGTGACCTGGCTGATGGGCGACCGCGGGCTGCCGCGCTCCTACCGGCACATGAACGGCTACGGCTCCCACACCTACATGTGGATCAACGCCGCCGGCGAGAAGTTCTGGATCAAGTACCACTTCAAGACCGACCAGGGCGTGAAGTCGCTGACCCAGGAGGCGGGCGACCGCATCGCGGGCGAGGACAGCGACTTCCACCGGCGCGACCTCTGGGACTCCATCGACCGGGGCGACCACCCGTCGTGGACCCTGCACGTGCAGGTGATGCCGTACGAGGACGCGAAGACCTACCGGTTCAACCCCTTCGACCTCACGAAGGTGTGGCCGCACGCGGACTACCCGCTGATCAAGGTCGGCACGATGACCCTCAACCGCAACCCGGAGAACTTCTTCGCGCAGATCGAGCAGGCGTCGTTCGAGCCGAGCGCCGTCGTGCCGGGCATCGGCTTCAGCCCCGACAAGATGCTTCTGGGCCGGGTCTTCGCGTACGCCGACACGCACCGCTACCGGATCGGCCCGAACTACCACCAGCTGCCGGTCAACCGGCCCAAGAACGTGGAGAACCCCAACACCTACACGTTCGACGGCCCGATGGCCTACGACCACCGCGGCGACGAGCCCGTGTACGCCCCGAACTCCTACGGTCGCGGCTACAGCGACCTCACGGGCGGCGTCGAGGACTCGTGGGAGACCGACGGCGAGATGGTGCGCCAGGCCTACACGCTGCGTCCGGAGGACGACGACTTCGGTCAGGCCCGCACCCTCGTCAACGACGTCTGGGACGACGACCAGCGCGACCGGTTCGTCGCCAACGTCTCGGGCCACATCCTCGGCGGCGTGAAGGAGCAGACGCTCCCCCGCGTCTTCGAGTACTGGAAGAACGTCGACGCCGAGATCGGCAAGCGGATCGAGGAGACGGTGCTGGCCGGGGCGGCCGAGCCGCCGGCCCCGCACCCGACCGAGCCCGACGGCGTCCTGGGCTGACGCTCCCGGGCCGGCACGGGCGGGCGACGGTGGCAGGATGAGGCGTGTGAGCACGACCGCCTCCTCCTCCCCGTCGCCCGTGCCCGTCCCGGCCGCGGAGCCGGTCGAGGATCCGGTGCTCGGGGCGCCGTACACCGCCCAGACCCTCGTGCTCGAGCCCGACGACGAGGGCGAGGTCGTCACGACCCTCGTGCACCGGCCCGCCGACGGTCCCGACGGCGCCGTGAACGGTGCGGTCCTCCACGTGCACGGCTTCTGCGACTACTTCTTCCACGACGAGTTCGCCGCGTGGTGGACCGCCCGCGGCTACGACTTCTACGCGGTCGACCTCCGCAAGTACGGCCGCTCCCTGCGCGAGCACCAGACACCGGCCTACGTCACCGACCTCCGCACGTACGACGAGGAGCTCGACGCCGCCTGGCAGCTGATCACCGGGCGCGACGCCCACACGCGGGTCGTGCTGTCGGGCCACAGCACCGGCGGGCTGCTCGTCCCGCTCTGGGCCCACGACCGTCGCCCGGACGCGCTCGCCTCGATCGTGCTCAACGCCCCCTGGTTCGACCTGCGCGGGCCGCTGCTGATGCGCACCGTCGGCACCTTCGTGATCGACCGTGTCGGCGCGGTCCTCCCCCGCCGGGTCATCCCCCGCACCGTCAGCGGTCTCTACGGCCGCAGCCTGCACCGCGACCACGAGGGCGAGTACGACTTCGACCTCCGCTGGAAGCCACTGGAGTCGCTGCCCGTCCACACGGGCTGGCTGCGCGCCGTACGGCGGGCCCACGCCGCCCTGCACCGAGGCCTCGCCGTGGGGGTGCCGGTGCTCGTGCTCAGCTCGGACCGCACCACCGCGCCCCGCGAGATGGGCGAGGACGTGCACACGAGCGACGTGGTGCTGGACGTGGCCCAGATCCGCCGGTGGGCGCCGTACGTCGGCGCGCGCCACCTCACCCTCGTCACCGTGCCGCGCGCCCGGCACGACGTCGTGCTGTCGCGCCCCGAGGTCCGCGAGGTCGTGTACGACGAGCTGGCGCGCTGGGAAAGCGCTTACCGCACCGCGAGCCGCTAGGTTGGCTCCTACTTCGCCGCCGTCCGGCGGCCCGACGCAGGAGTCGCCTCGTGAGCATGCCCCCGCCCCCCGGTCACGGGTACCAGCCCGCCGGATCGTACGGAACCCCCCAGCCCCGGCCCGCCGAGCTGTTCGAGCGGTTCGTCGCGCGGTTCATCGACGGGCTGCTCGTGGGCCTCGTCAGCGCCATCGTCTTCAGCGGGATCGTCGCCGGGATCTTCATCAACTCCGGCACGAGCGGCGCCGTCGAGTTCATCGTCCGCGCGATCCTGACGGTGCTCGGCCTCGCGGTCTCGCTCGCGTACTACGCCTACTTCGAGACCACGACCGGCCAGACGCTCGGCAAGATGGTCATGAAGCTCAAGGTCGTCGGCCCGAGCGGCCAGAAGGTCACGCTCGACCAGTCGCTGCGGCGCAACGCGTTCTACGCGCTCAGCCTGCTGGCGATCGTCCCGCTGCCCGGGTTCAGCTTCCTCGCCAACCTGGCGGTGCTCGCCGCCTGGGTCTTCATCGCCGTCACCATCAACAACGACAAGCCGCTCCACCAGGGCTGGCACGACAAGTTCGCGCAGGAGACCTACGTGATGAAGCTCGGCTGACGCCGGCCTCCTCGCACCGGACGCGGTGTCGCCGGCCCCTCGGGGTCGGCGGCGCCGCGTTCGTCGTACCGGGCCCTCAGCCCAGCAGGAAGGCCACGAGGGCGGCCAGGCCGACCACGACGATGAAGCCGCGCAGCACGTTGTCGGGCAGGCGCCGTCCGTACGCCGCGCCCAGCTGGGCACCGATGATGGCGCCCACGCCGATGAGCCCGACGACGAGCCAGTCGACGTCGACGAAGATCGCGAAGAGGACGCCGGCGATGCCGTTGACGAGGGCGACGAGCAGGTTCTTCACGGCGTTGAGCCGCTGGAGGGTCTCGTCGAGCCCGATGCCGAGGAAGGCCATCAGGATGATGCCCTGGGCGGCGCCGAAGTAGCCGCCGTACACCCCGGTGAGCGTGACGACCGGCCACATCCACCACGGGCCGTGCTCGCGCAGGGTGCCGCCCTTCGCCTCGCGACGACGGGCGACGCCCTTCGAGATGCGGGGCCCGGTGACGACGAGCACGAGGCCGAGCACGATGAGCACCGGCACGATCGCGGCGAACGCGTCGTCGGGCAGCACGAACAGCAGCACGGCCCCGATGGCACCACCGATCGCCGAGGCGCTGGCGAAGCGCAGGAGGCGCGCCCCCTGGCCCTTCAGCTCACGCCGGTAGCCCCAGGCCCCGGAGAGCGACCCGGGCACGAGGCCGATGGTGTTCGAGGCGTTCGCGACGATCGGAGGCACACCGAAGGCGATCAGCGTCGGGAACGTGATGAGCGTGCCCGACCCGACGATCGTGTTGATGGCACCGGCAGCGCCCCCGGCGAGCAGGATCGCCAGGATCTCGAGCGCGCCCACGTCAGCGGCGGCGGCCGGGACGGCGACGAGCGGCCCAGCGGCCGTCGTCGAGCGTGACGGAGAGCGGCGTGCCGAAGGTCGCCGAGAGGGTCGCGTCGGTGAGCGTCTCCTCGAGGGGGCCCGCCGCGACGATGGCGCCCTGCTTCAGCAGCAGCGCGTGGGTGAAGCCCGGCGGGATCTCCTCCACGTGGTGGGAGACCAGCACCGTGGCCGGCGACTCGGGGGCGTACGCCAGGGTCGAGAGCGTGCCCACCAAATCCTCGCGGCCGCCGAGGTCGAGGCCGGCGCCGGGCTCGTCGAGCAGGAGCAGCTCGGGGTCCGTCATCAGCGCACGCACGATCTGCACCCGCTTGCGCTCGCCCTCGCTGAGGGTCCCGAAGAGCCGGTCGGCGAAGCGCTCGACGCCGAACTCGCGCAGGAGCGACTCGGCCCGGTCGTGGTCGAGCGCGTCGTACTGCTCCCGCCAGCGGCCGAGCACGCCGTACGCCGCGGAGACCACGAGGTCGCGCACCTTCTCGTCGCGGGGGATCCGGTCGGCGACGGCGGCGCTGGCCACGCCGATGCGGGGCCGCAGCTCGAACACGTCGACGGTGCCGAGCAGCTCGCCGAGGAGGGCGACGATGCCCGACGTGGGGAACATCTGGGCGGCGGCGACCTGCAGGAGCGTCGTCTTGCCGGCGCCGTTGGGGCCGAGCAGCACCCAGCGCTCGCCCTCGCGGACGACCCACGTCACCTCGTCCAGCAGGGTCGCGTCGCCGCGTCGGACCGTCACGTCGGCGAGCTCGAGCACAGCGGTCATGGCGAGCACCCTACCGACCCGCCCGCCCCGGCCGACGGCCGCCCGACAGCAGCCGCGGCGGGCTCCCGCCGTACCCTCGCGTCCGTGAGTGAAGCACCCGTCTCCGCCCTCGTGGCCTGGTGGGGAACCGCCTGGCTGCGCGGTCACGCCTCCGCCGACGACCTCCTCGACGCGTTCGCCGCGACCGGCTTCCGCCACGTCGTGGCCGCTCCGGGCGACCCGTCGTCCGACCTGCTGCTGGCGCTCGCCGACCTCAGGCGCGCCGGCGCGACCGGGGTCGGCGCGGCCTTCCCGGTGCCGGGCGACCTCGTCGGCCTCGGCGGACCCGCCGCCTTCAACGCCGCCGCGCTGGACGGTGGCGAGGCCGTCGTGGCGGCCGAGGCCGGTGTCGGCTGGACCCCGGTGCAGGTGGGGGCGGCCGTCGAGTGGACCGTGCACCCCGCCCAGCGACGCCAGTTGCCCGACGTCGGCGAGGCGGACCGGGCGCTGCGCACCACGCTGCTCAGCGCCGCGCAACGGCTCGCCGACCTCGACGTGGCGCGCTGGCAGCCCGACGTCGCGGACGCCCTCATGAACCTCCGGCACCCCGTCGCGCCCGACGTGCCGCCCGGCGTCCCGCCCCGTTGCGTCGACCTCGCGACGCGCGCGCTGCAGGCCATCGGCATCGCCGGGCTGGCCGTCGCCACCGACGGCGGGGCCGTCACCGCCGCCGAGATCGACGCCCGCCGGGCCGCCCTCGTGCCGCTCGACCGGGCCGGTCGCCACGCCCTCACCGCCGCCTGCTCCCCCGAGGTGTGGCCGCCCTCCTGAGCGCCTGCCCGGGTGGGGCGCGCGACGGGGCGTGGGCACGATCGTGGGTCCCGGTGCGTACGGCGATAGCCTCGCCCCCGATGACCGAGCACGCCATGCCCAGCCCCCTCCCGGAACCGTCCACCGCGGACGTCCCCTCGGAGACCCTCCTCGTGACGCTGACCGGCAAGGACCGGCCCGGAGTCACCAGCACCGTGCTGGCGACGCTGGCCCGGGGCGGCGTCGACGTGCTCGACGTGGAGCAGATCGTGCTCCGACGACGGCTCGTGCTCGGTCTGCTCGTCACGGCGCCGCGCGACGTCCCCCGCATGCACGAGGCGCTGAACCAGGCCGCGGGCGACCTGGGCATGCAGGTCGAGATCTCCCAGGGCACCGGTGACAACCGCTCCCGCGGCGAGGGACGCGTCCACGTCTCCGTCATCGGGGCGCCGCTCACCGCCGAGGCGCTCGGCGCGATCACGGGCCGCATCGCCGACTCGGGCGCCAACATCGACCGCATCGAGCGCATGGCCCGCTACCCCGTGACCGCCATCGACCTCCACGTCTCGGGCTCGGCCCCGGAGCGCCTGCGGGTGGCGCTCGCGGCCGAGGCCGCCCGGCAGGGCGTGGACGTCGCGGTTCAGCCCGCCAACCTCCTGCGCCGCGGCATGCGCCTCATCGTGATGGATGTCGACTCGACGCTCATCCAGGGCGAGGTCATCGAGATGATCGCCGCCCACGCCGGCTGCGAGGCCGAGGTCGCCGCCGTCACCGAGGCGGCCATGCGCGGCGAGATCGACTTCGAGGAGTCCCTGCGCCAGCGCGTCGCCCAGCTCGAGGGCGTCGAGGTGGCCGCCCTCGACAGCGTGTACGAGAACATCCGCCTGGCCCCGGGCGCCCGCACGATGGTGCGCACCCTCAAGCGCCTCGGCTACCGGTTCGCGATCGTCTCCGGCGGGTTCACCCAGATCACCGACCGCCTCGCCGCCGACCTCGGCATCGACTTCGCCCGCGCCAACGAGCTCGAGATCGCCGACGGCCGCCTCACGGGGCGCATCGTCGGTCCCGTCGTCGACCGCGCGGGCAAGGCCGACGCGCTCCGGCAGTTCGCCGACGAGGTCGGCATCCCGGTCGAGGCCGTCATCGCCATCGGCGACGGTGCCAACGACCTGGACATGCTGAGCGCCGCCGGTCTGGGCATCGCCTTCAACGCGAAGCCCGCCGTCCGCGCAGCCGCCAAGGTCGCGGTGAACGTGCCCTACCTCGACACGATCATCTACCTGCTCGGCATCTCCCGCGAGGAGGTCGAGGCCGCCGACGCCGCGCACGGCTTCGTCACGCCGTCGCCGCTCGTCTGACGGCGAGTGCCGGGCGGTGGTCGAGGAGCGAGCGGCGTGCGGGGGTTGAGGAGCGAGCGCCGTGCTGTAGTTGAGGAGCGAGCGCGGGCCGTCTCGGTGGTTGAGGAGCGAGCGCCAGCGAGCGTCTCGAAACCACGGGCCTCGCGGTGGTGGAGGAGCGAGCGCGGGCCGCCTCGGTGGTCGAGGAGCGAGCGCCAGCGAGCGTCTGGAAACCACCTGCCTCGCGGTGGTTGAGGAGCGAGCGCCAGGCGGTGGTTGAGGAGGGCCGCCAGGCCCGCCTCGAAACCACGCGCCCCAGTCGATCCAGGGCCGTCTGACCTGGTCAAACAGTTATCCCCAGAAGACCAGCGGGGACCTAGCGTTCGAACGCGTGATCGAATAGAATCAGGGCATGAGCCAGCCCGTTCCCACCCTCGGAGACACCGTCTCGAGCGCCGCCTCTCCGGCCGTGCTGCTCGACGGTGCGCGGGCGGCGCTGGCGCGTCAGCGGGCGGCGGAGGTCGAGGTCCTCGTCGCGGTCGCCGACTGGGCGGACGCGCACACCGAGGACGGTGTGGTGGCCGACCAGCACGGACCGTTCGGGCTCCTGCGTTCCGACGCGCACCTCCTGCCGGGTGCGGACGTGTTCGGCGAGCTCGGTGGTCCGGGCGTTCCGTTGGTGTCGGAGTTCTGCGTGGCCGAGATCGCGGCCGCCCTCGGTCTGTCGACCGACTCGGGTCGCCGGCTGGTCGGTGAGGCGGTCGAGCTGCGCCACCGCCTCCCGCGGCTCTGGAACCGGGTGACCGCTGGCGTGCTGCCGGTGTGGCGGGCGCGGAAGATCGCGCAGGAGACGACCCAGCTCACGGTCGAGGGCGCGGACTTCGTCGACCGTCACCTCGCACCCGTGGCGCACAAGACCGGCCTGGTGACCGCGCAGAAGCTGGTCGCGGAGGCGGTCGCCCGGTTCGATCCCGAGAAGGCCGAGCTCGACCGCGCCGACTCCGACGCCACCCGCCGGTTCGACATCGACCTGCAGGGCCAGATCGACCCCGCCCGCGGCGTGGTGCCGGTGTCGGGCACCCTCGACCTGGCCGACGCCCTCGACCTCGAGAACGCCGTGTCCCGGGTCGCCGCTGACCTCGCGCTCGCGGGGTCGCTGGACTCCGTCGACGCACGACGGGCGTCCGCAATGGGTGAGATCGCGCGGCGCCAGACGACGCTCGATCTCAGCGGGTGCGGCGCTGTCGACACGAACGACGCCAGCGACAGCGCAGGCGGGGTGGGGGGGGGCGGGCGGGGCAGACAGCACAGCACCGACGGTGACCCGTTCGATGGCCCGCCAGGTCGTGCTCCACGTTCACCTCGCCGAGGCCGCGCTCACCGACCTGGACCCGAACGCCTGCGGCGGGGTCGACCTCGCCCGTGTCGAGAAGACCCGGAGCTTCGTGCTCGCCGAGCAGGTCCGCGAGTGGTGCCGCGCCACGTCGACCCAGGTGGTGGTGAAGCCGGTGATCGACCTGCGCGACCAGGTCGCGGTCGACGCCTACGAGATCCCGGACCGGATCGCCGAACGCGTCCGCCTCACCCGACCGACCTGCGTCTTCCCGCACTGCACTCGACCGGCACGTGGCTGCGACCTCGACCACGGCGACGAGTACGTCCCGCCCGACCCGAACCATCCATGCGACGGCGGGCCACCGGGCCAGACCTCGACGATGAACCTCGCCCCGCTCTGCCGCCGACATCACCGGGTCAAGACCCACCCCTCGCTGAGCGGCACGGGACCCGAGAGACGGTGGCGCTACCGGCGCCTGCCCGACGGATCCTTCGTCTGGACCAGCCCCCACGACCAGCAGTACCTCGTCGACCCGCACGGCACGGTCCCGCTCTCTGCCTGACCGCGCCGCCTGACCCACCGCGTCGTACCCGCCTGACCGCACACCTCACCGACACCACCGTCGCTGGGGTGTGCCGTCACGCCCGGAGCTCCACCGAGCAGGCGCGCCACTCGGTCTCACCTGTCGTCGTGGCCGGCCCCTGCGGTCAGACCGTCGTGAGGCGCTCTCGGACCTCGTCCTCGATCTCGTCCGCCGAGTCGAAGGGGCCGACGTGCACCCACGTGATCACACCGTCCTCGACCAGGAGCGTCGCCGGCAGGTACGCGACCGAGACGTCCCCCTGGAGGGCGTCGACAATCCATCCGCCCTCGTCGAGGTAGTTGGCGAACCTGACGTGCTGGGTCTCGAGGAGCTCGGTCGCGAAGCGTTCCCGCGTGTCTCGCGACACGCCGACCACGCCGATGCCGAGGTCGCGGTCAGCGAGGGCCTGGAGGGCGGGCAGCTCGTCCCGGCACGGCGCGCACGTCGACGCCCAGACGTTCACCAGCGTCGCGGGCGAGTCGGCGACGGCATCGGGGAGCGCCGCCTGCCCGACGTCCGCCGATCCGAGGACGGGCAGTGCGGGGAGGTCAGCGAGCGCCTCATCCGGGAACGTGCTCCCGACCTGCAGCCATCCCGTCGCTGGATCGGTGCGCAGTTCGTCGGCGTCCGACGACCCACTGCTGACCTCGGTGCCGGGCAGGACGCGCTCGTGGCCCAGCAGGGCGACTGCGCTCGCAGCGACCACCAGTACCGCTAGCAGCCACCGCCGGCGACGGACACCCTCACCCACGCGGCACGTGGAAGTCGACGAGCCGCGTGGTGGCCCACCCGACCTCGGCCCAGGTCGTGGGCACGTCGAGCACGGTGAGGGCGCCGGTCGGGTGGCCCTGGGCCATCCGGAGGGCCGCGTCCTCGTCGCCCAGCCCGTCGTGCAGCAGGTGCGAGATCGACGCCACCGTCGGGTTGTGCGCGACGACGACCAGCGTGCGCACGTCGTCCGGCACCTCGCGCACCAGGTCGAGGGCCGAGTCCGGGCCCGCGGCGTAGAGGGCCTCGACGTGCTCGACCCGGGGGCCGCCGTCGGTGTCCCACCCGGCCGCGGCGGCGAGGTCGGCCCACGTACGGCGCGTGCGGGTCGCGTCGGAGACCAGGGCGAGGTCCGGGACGATGCCCTGATCGACCAGCCAGCGGCCCGCCGCGGCGGCGGCGTCACGGCCGTCGGGCGCGAGGTCGCGCTCGTGGTCGGAGGGTGCGGTCGGGACGGCCTTCGCGTGGCGCATCACCACGAGGCGGCGTGCGGCGGGTCGTGCGTCTGGGCTCACGGTGCTCCAATCTTCCACCGGCTAGCCTGCCTGTCATGGCAAGCGGAAAGTTGATGGTCATCGGCGGCGCCGAGGACAAGCTGGGCAGGCGCACCATCCTCGGCGAGTTCGTGCGGGCGGCCGGTGGCCCCGACGCCCGGATCGCCGTCGTCGCGACGGCCTCGTCCCTCGGACCCGAGATCGTCGAGGTGTACGACGCGCTCTTCCGCAAGCTGGGAGCCGCCTCGGTCGTCTCGACGCGGCCGGAGTCCCGGGACGAGGCCCACGACCCGGCGCTGGTGGCGCAGCTGGAGGAGGCGACCGGCATCTTCATGACCGGGGGCAACCAGCTCAAGCTCTCGGGGGTCGTCTCCGGCACCCCGTTCGGCGACGCCCTCGTCGCCGCCCACGAGCGCGGCGTCGTCGTGGCCGGCACCTCCGCGGGCGCCAGCATCCAGTCCTCCCACATGGTGGCCTTCGGCAGCGGCGGGGCCACCCCCAAGCAGCGCATGACCCAGGTGGCCGCGGGCCTCGGCCTCGTCCGCTCGTCCGTGATCGACCAGCACTTCGACCAGCGCAACCGCTACGGCCGGCTCCTCATGATCGTGGCGCAGTCGCCGCAGCTGCTCGGCATCGGCGTCGACGAGGACACGGCGGCCGTGATCGACCACGAGCCCACCACGGCGCAGGACGGCTCGCCCGGCCCGGTGCGCGAGGTGCTCTCGGTGCTCGGCAAGGGCGCGGTCACGATCATGGACCCCTCCCGCATGACGTCGAACGCCCACGAGGCCCGCCGCTCGGCGCCGCTGCTGGCCAGCGGCGTGCAGCTGCACGTGCTCCCCGCCGGTGCGCGGTTCGACCTCACCACCCGTACGCTGCTGCCCGAGGTGGCGCGGCCCGACCCGGCCGAGGTCGCCGAGATGACGGCGGCCGGCGACGACCTCCGCAAGCTCGCCCGCGACATCGCCGCCGGTGACGCGGGCCCGTCCGTGCTGCGGCGCCGCCAGGCGCGCAAGCGTCGGGTCGGCGAGCCCGTCGACGACTGACCCGCGGCCCCCGCACCACCACGCACGGCACCCCACCCATCCCCCACCCTGACTCGGGAGACGACCACCCATGAGCGAGCGGCCCACGCCGGACCTGACCATCACCGAGACCCGTGTCTACCGCGGGGCGAACGTGTGGTCCTACGACAAGGCGATCCACCTCGTCGTCGACCTGGGTGTGCTCGAGCAGTTCCCGACCAACACGCTGCCGGGCTTCACCGAGAACATCCTCGACCTCCTGCCCGGCCTGCGTGAGCACTCCTGCTCCCGCGGTCGCCGCGGCGGGTTCGTCGAGCGCCTGAACGAGGGCACCTGGCTCGGCCACGTGGCCGAGCACGCGGCCCTGGCGCTGCAGCAGGTCGTCGGTCACGACGTACGGCGCGGCAAGACCCGGCAGGTCAAGGGCAGCGTCGGGGTCTACAACGTCGTGTTCGGCTACATCGACGAGCAGGTCGGCCTGGCGGCCGGCCGGTTGGCCGTGCGGCTCGTGAACCACCTCGTCGAGGCCGATCCCGCCTTCGACTGGGACACCGAGCTCGAGGAGTTCATCCGCCGGGCGCAGCGCACGGCCTTCGGCCCGTCGACGCAGGCGATCCTCGACGAGGCGGTCTCGCGCGACATCCCGTGGATCCGGCTCAACCAGCACTCGCTCGTGCAGCTCGGCCAGGGCGTCCACGCCAAGCGGATCCGCGCCACCATGACGTCGGCGACGTCGGCCATCGCCGTCGACATCGCCTCCGACAAGGACCTCACGACGAGCCTCCTCGGGGCCGCGGGCCTGCCCGTGCCCAAGCAGGACTCCGTGCGCACCGCCGAGCAGGCGGTCCGCGTGGCCTCCCGCATCGGCTACCCGGTCGTCGTCAAGCCGCTCGACGGCAACCACGGGCGCGGGGTGTGCCTCGACCTGCAGGACGCCGACGACGTGACCGAGGCCTTCGCGATCGCCAAGGAGCAGTCGCGCCGGGGCGTCGTCATCGTCGAGTCGTTCGTGGTCGGCAAGGACTACCGCTGCCTCATCATCGACGGCCGCGTGGCCGCCATCGCTGAGCGCGTCCCGGCCTCCGTCACGGGAGACGGCGTCAGCACGGTCGAGCAGCTCGTCGACACCGCGAACGCCGACCCCCGCCGGGGCGTGGGGCACGAGAAGGTGCTGACCCGCATCAAGCTCGACGCCGCGGCCGAGGCGCTGGTGCGGGAGCAGGGCCTCGAGCTGACCGACGTACCGGCCGAAGGGGTCGCCGTGAAGCTCGCGCTGACCGGCAACATGTCGACCGGCGGCATCTCGATCGACCGCACCTTCGAGGCGCACCCCGAGAACGTGGAGATCGCCGAGGAGGCGGCCCGCATGATCGGCCTCGACATCGCCGGCATCGACTTCATCTGCCCCGACATCACCCAGCCCGTGCGCGAGACGGGCGGGGCGATCTGCGAGGTCAACGCCGCCCCGGGCTTCCGGATGCACACCCACCCGACCATCGGCGAGCCGCAGTTCATCGCCAAGCCGGTCGTCGACATGCTGTTCCCGCCGGGTGCGCCCTCGCGGATCCCGATCGTGGCCGTGACCGGCACCAACGGCAAGACGACGACGTCGCGGATGATCTCCCACGTCTTCAAGGGCATGGGTCGCAAGGTCGGCATGACGTCGACCGACGGCGTCGTCATCGACGAGCGCCTGCTCATCCGCGCCGACGCCTCCGGTCCCCGCTCGGCCCGGATGGTGCTGCAGAACCCGCGTGTCGACTTCGCCGTGTTCGAGGTCGCCCGCGGCGGCATCCTGCGCGAGGGCCTCGGCTACGAGCGCAACGACGTCGCCGTGGTGATCAACGTCCAGCCCGACCACCTCGGCCTCCGCGGCATCGACACCGTCGAGCAGCTCGCGGACGTCAAGGCCGTGCTGGTGGAGGCCGTGCCCCGCGACGGCCACGCCGTGCTCAACGCCGACGACCCGCTCGTGCGCGAGATGCGGCGCCGTTGCTCCGGCCAGGTCGTCTGGTTCTCCATGGAGGAGCCCGGCTCCGAGACCCGCGAGATGATCGAGGCCCACTGCCGCCGCGGCGGCAAGGCGCTCGTGCTCGAGCCGAGCGAGCGCGGCGAGATGATCGTCGTGAAGCACGGCCGGCGGGAGATGCAGCTGGCGTGGACGCACCTCCTGCCCGCCACCTTCAACGGCCGGGCCCGCATGAACGTGCAGAACGTGCTCGCCGCCGCTGCCGCCGCGTTCGCCGCCGGCGCGCCGCTCCACGACATCCGCCAGGGCCTGCGCACCTTCTCGACGAGCTACTACCTCTCCCCCGGCCGCCTGAACGAGGTGGACGTCAACGGCGTCAACGTCGTCGTCGACTACTGCCACAACGCGCCCGGCATGAAGATGCTCGGCGACTTCGTCGACCGGGTCGGCGAGTCGCTCGAGTCCGGCCACACGCTGTCGCGCCCGTCGCGGATCGGCATCATCGCCACGGCCGGCGACCGTCGGGACGAGGACATGGTCGAGCTCGGCTACATCGCGGCCCACCACTTCGACGTGGTCATCGTCCGCGAGGACGAGGGCCTGCGCGGCCGCCAGCGCGGCGAGGTGGCCTCCCACGTCGCGGCCGGTGTCCGCAAGGCCATGGACGAGGGTGCGCGCTGCAAGCAGCTCGAGGAGGTGCTCGAGGAGATCGACGCGGTGCGGCACGCCATGAGCCGTGCGAACCGGGGCGACCTGGTCGTCGTCTGCGTCGACCAGCACGGCGCCGTCATGGCCGAGCTCGAGGGCTGGTCCCAGCACGCGCACGCCGGCAGCGGCGTCTCGGCCGACAACCCGACCGCCGACCCCGACCTGCTGCCCCCGAACGCCGACGCCTGAGACCTCTGAGGGGTTCCGCTACCGAGGGTGGGGACGTACCGCTAGGCTGACGACGCTTCCATGGGAGGGAGGCTCACGCCTCCCGGGGCACCATGCCGCAGCGCCGACTGGGAGGGAGGCGCTGCACCAGCATGGTGCCCCGCATCCCGTGGGAGCGCCTTGCTTTCCCGCCTCCCCGGTACGGCGCTCAGCCCCGGGCCGCGAGCACCTTCGCCCGCAGCGTCCCGGCCGTGTCGGCGACGCCGCCCGCGCCCGCGATCCACTCGTAGACCTCCTCCCGCTCCGCGTGGCACATCAGCGCCACCACGTCGCCGGGCCGTGCCCGGGCCACCAGGGCCTCGAGCGCGCTGACCTCGGTCGGATAGACGGAGACATCCGTGACACCGACCTTCGCCGCTCCACCGAGCATGAGGTCCTCCAGCTCCTCGCGGGTCCGGCCGCGGAGGTACTTCTCCTTGTGGCCGATGACGAGCACGTCGGAGTCGCGGGCCGCCAGCTCGCCGAGCGTCTCGATCAGCTCGTCGGTGCGGTCGCCCACGACGCCGAGGCCGAGCAGCAGGCGGCCGCCGGGGCGCCGTACGCCCCGCATGATCTCCACGAGCGCCTCGAGGCCGGCCTCGTTGTGCGCCAGGTCGATCACGACGGTGACCTCGCCGACGCTGAACGTGTTCATCCGCCCCGGGTTGTGCTCGGCGTCCGGGAGGAACGTCCGCAGGCCCTCGACGACCTGCTCGCGGGCCAGGCCGACGCCCAGGGCGGCCGAGGCGGCCGCCAGCGTGTTCTCGACGTTGTAGCGCGACAGCCCGGCCAGCGTCATCGGCACGTCGACGAGCTCGACCAGCGGGTCGGGGTCGGCCCCGGCGCTCAGGACGCTGACCCAGCCGTCGAGGACCGTGGTGGCCCGGCCGCCGTCGTCGATCACCTGGCGCACGGCGGGCGAGTCGGCGTCGCGGGAGAACACCCAGGTGCGGGACTTCACGGTGTGCCGCATCGCGAGCACGCGCGGGTCGTCGCCGTTCAGCACGGCCCAGCCCGACCGGCGGGTGATGCGGGGCACGACGCCCTTCACCTCGGCGAGCTGGTCGAGCGTGTCGATGCCGTGGAGGCCGAGGTGGTCGGCGGTGACGTTCGTGACCACCGAGACGTCGTTGCGGGTGAGGCCGATGCCCTTGAGCAGGATGCCACCGCGGGCCGTCTCCGTGACGGCGAGCTGCACGACGTCGTGCTCGAGCACCCGACCGGCGCCACTGGGCCCGGAGTAGTCCCCCGCCTCCACCAGGCGGCCGTCGACGTAGATGCCGTCCGTGCTGGACCAGCCCACGTGGAGGCCGGCGGTGCGGGCGATGTGGGCGACCATCCGGGAGGTGGTCGTCTTGCCGTTGGTGCCGGTCACGGCCACGACCGGGACGCGCGGCGTGAGGGTCGTCGGGGTCGCCCCCGGCTCCGAGTGCCGGACCCGCTCGGCGGCGGCCGTCACGGCCTCCTCGAGCTCGGCACGACCGCTGCCCTCGGGTACGGCGTCCAGCACGTCCGCGACCGCCTCCCCCAGGGCGCGGGCACGCCCGCGGTGCTTCCAGGGGTAGGCGACGACGAGCACGTGCGGGTCGCGGGTGGTGCGCACCCGCACGGCGAGCCGCTTCGTCCCGGCGTCGCCCGCCACCGACCGCACCAGGGTCGCGAGGGCCCGGGCGACGAAGCGCTGGCGGAACTCGGTGCCGGGCTCGCCGGGCCGGGCGGTGCCCAGGCCGATGCTCGTCGCCAGCCGGCGGGCACGCTCCGCACTGACCGCCGACAGCGGCGCCACGTCGAGCGTCAGCTTGATCGCGGCGCGCGGGAAGTAGAGGTTCGGCCCCTCCAGCACCCGCAGCTCGAGGAGGGCCGGGGTGGCGGCAGGGTCGGCGGCGTCGGTCCCGAGGTCGGAGGTCACGGCGGGCAACGCTACCCGCCGGTTCGACCGGTGGCGGGATCGAGGTGGGGCTCAGGCACCCATCGCGTGGAAGCCGCCGTCGACGTGCACGATCTCGCCCGTCGTGGCGGGGAAGAAGTCCGACAGCAGGGCGCAGACGGCCTTCGCGGTGGGCTCCTGGTCGGTGTTGTCCCAGCCGAGCGGCGCGCGGGCCTCCCAGGTCTCCTCGAGCTTCTCGAAGCCCGGGATCGCCTTCGCGGCGAGGGTCTTCAGCGGGCCCGCGGAGACGAGGTTGACGCGGATGCCGTCGGGGCCGAGGTCGCGGGCCAGGTAGCGCGAGCAGGACTCCAGCCCCGCCTTCGCCACGCCCATCCAGTCGTAGGCCGGCCAGGCGACGGTCGCGTCGAAGGTGAGACCGACGACCGAGGAGCCCGACGAGAGCAGCGGACGCGTGGCGGTGGCCAGCGACTTCAGCGAGTACGCCGAGACCTGCACCGCCTGCGCGACGTCCTCCCACGGTCCGTCGAGGAACTTGCCGCCCAGCAGGGTCTCGGGGTTGCCGTACGCGATGGAGTGGACGACGCCGTCGAGACCGTCGACGTGCTCGCGCACCTGGGCCTCGAGACCCGCCAGGTGCTCCGGATCGGTGACGTCGAGCTCCAGCACGGGCGGCTCGACGGGCAGGCGCTTGGCGATCCGGCGCGTGATGCCCAGGGCCCGGCCGAAGTTCGAGATGAGCACCGTGGCGCCCTGCTCCTGGGCGACCTTCGCGGTCGCGAAGCCGATGGACGAGTCCATCGTGACGCCGGCGACCAGGATCCGCTTGCCCTCGAGAATGCCCATCTGCTGCTGCCCTCTTCCGTCGTGTACGTCGGGTACGTCAGGCACGCCGTCTGCGTCGTGCCGGTGGTGCGGGTGCCGGTGCCGTGCTGCGGGTGGTCCGCGAGCGTCAGTGGCCCATGCCGAGGCCGCCGTCGACCGGGATCACGGCGCCGGTGACGTAGGCCGCGCCGTCGCCGGCGAGCCACGTGACCGCCTGGGCGACCTCGTCGGGGCGGGCGTAGCGCTGGAGGGGCACGCTGGCCTTGATGGTGTCGCGCTGGGCGTCCGTGAGCACCTCGGTCATGTCGGTCTCGACGAACCCGGGGGCGACGACGTTGGCGGTGATGCCCCGGCTGCCGACCTCGCGGGCCACCGAGCGGGCGAGCCCGACGAGGCCGGACTTCGACGCGGCGTAGTTGACCTGGCCCGGCGAACCGAGCAGGCCGACGACCGACGAGATCAGGATGACGCGGCCGCGACGCTGGCGGAGCATGCCCTTCACGGCGCGCTTCGTGAGCCGGAAGGCGCTCGTGAGGTTGGTGTCGATCACCGACGACCAGTCGTCCTCGCTCATGCGCAGGAGCAGGGTGTCCTTGGTGATGCCGGCGTTGGCCACGAGCACCTCGACCGGCCCGTGGGCGGCCTCGACCGTCGCGAACGCGGCCTCGACCTGCGCGGCGTCGGTGATGTCGCACCGGACGTCGAGCGCGCCGTCGGGGGCGCCACCGTTGCGGGTGGTCACGGCGACGCGGTCACCCTGGGCGAGGAAGGCCTCGGCGATCGCCCGGCCGATGCCCCGGTTGCCCCCGGTCACCAGCACGGAACGACCCGCGGGGGCCTGGTCGGTCTGCACGTCCTGCTCCACGTCGCTCACGTGCCGAGACGCTAGCGATTACTTCCGCGTACTGCGAAACCGCCCGTTCCCTCAGTGCCGCCGTCCGGGCCCGGGCCGTCGGGCTGCTGGGCGCCGGTCTCGACGCCGAGCATCCACGTCGCGGCCACGCCGAACGCGAGCTCGATGCGCTTCGCGACGGTGACGAACTCGTTCATCGGGGGCTGGTTGCGGCCGGCCTCCCACGCGGAGTAGCGCTGGGCGCCGACGTTGAGGCGGGCAGCGAAGTCGCTCTGCGTGAGGCCGGTGTCGCGGCGCACGCGTCGGAGGCGGTCGGCTGTCGTCCACTCGGGGAAGTAGCGATCGACGGGCTGCGTAGTCATGGAGGCAGTCTAGACAGAACCTCCCCAAACCTGTCAATACCTACGCAATATCGGCGGAACTACGTGCGCAGGGTTGACCAACTATCGGTAGGTATGCGTACGGTTCCGCCATGACCAGTACGGATACCTACGACAGCCAGGCCGACGAGCTGCTGTCCATCGGAGACACCGCGCGCCAGCTCGGCGTCTCCGTCGCCACGATCCGGCGCTGGGAATCCGACGGCAAGATCTCCGGCTCCCGCACGGCCGGCGGCCAGCGCCGCTTCCCGCGCTCCGAGATCAGCCGTCTCCGGATGCCCCCCGCCTGACCCCCCTCAGAAACAGCAGACCCCCCGCGCTTCCAGGCCTCGGGGGGTCTACCAACCAACTTCGAACCAGAGGATAGCCATGTCCGAACCCACTGAGAAGACGCCGGCCGAGGCGTCCGATTTCGCTCCCGAGCAGCAGCGTCGTCGTGCTGCTCTGACCGCTGCCCGCACCGCCCTGACCGCGTCGGGTGGGATCTTCTCGTCGAAGATCGAGGGCAACCCGCTCGAGCAGGTCGACGCGCTGACCGCGCTGGCCGACTGGCTCCTCGACGGCACGCCCTCGGCGCCCGTCGACGGCCGCGTGACGTACGACGACCCCGACGACGACCTCGCCCCGGAGGTGTGGGTCGGGAAGACCGTCGCCGGCGACCGCTGGCTCGTCCAGGTCGACACCCACGAGCACACCGGCATGACGAAGGTCGTGCTGAACGACTGCCCCGTCCCGCTTTACGACGGCGACCCCGAAGGCCTCGCGGGCGAGTCGGCTCCGCAGCCGCGCGAGTTCGTGCAGAGCGACCAGTCGCTCGCGCTGCGCCAGGTCGCGCACCTCATCGACAAGGGCCTCGGGATCATCTCGGTCACCGCGTACGGGCCGCCGTCGGTGCAGATCCGCGAGGGTGACGTGCCGGCGTGGGTGGCCGAGCTCGGCCTGTCGGCGCCCTCGTGGGGCGCCTACTCCGACCTGCACGACGCGGCGCACTGGCCGGCGGACGACGAGCGCGCGTTCGCGGTGCTGTCGGTGCGCGAGAAGCGGGTCGGCGCGTGATGGCGACCGAGGCGCCGACCCCGGTGGAGTCGGGCCCGGACCTTCTGCGCCGCGCCGCCGAGCGCATGCGCGAGCGCGCCACCGCGGCTTCCCCGGGGCCGTGGGAGACCTACATGACGATCCACGCCGAGGCGTGGGTGTGCGAGGTCGACCGCGGTGGATTCGGCGCCGTCGCGCTCCCCGCCACCGGCCGGCCCGACTACGGCAAGGCCAACTCCGAGCACGTCGCGTCGTGGCACCCGCCCGTCGCGCTCGCCGTCGCCGACCTGCTCGAGCGCGATGCCGAGGGCTGGGAGCAGCTCGCCGAGGTCCTGCCCCCCGCGACCACCGAGGGCGAGGAAGCGTTCATCGAGGCCTTCGCGGGCTCGCTCGCCGTCGCCCGCGTCTACCTCGGCGAGGTGTCGTGATGGGCGCCGGCTACCCGTACGACGACATGGGCGAGCGGTCGTACTCCGTCCGCGAGCTCGACGACCTCGGCGACCGCAGGGCGGACGAGGCCGAGCGTCGCCGCGACACCGCGAACGACGACGCCGCCGACCGTGACGCGATCCGCGCCGCGCGCCGGCGCGACGTCGGTGTCGACCCCGGGGCGGGCTCGTGGTGACCGGGCTGTCCGGCGTCGAGCTGCTCTGGTGCGTCGTCCTCGTCGCCTTCCCCGTGCTGACCGCCCTGTGCGTGGCCGCACTCATCGCTGACGTCCGGGCTGACCGGGCGGACCGAGACCGAGAGGAGCAGGGCCGATGACGGACCTTGACCACAACCTCGCCGCCGAGCGCTCGATCGAGTTCCTCGCGCTGCTCGCGGGCGACGACCGCCAAGAGCTGGACGCCTCGTGGCGCCGGCTCACCGCCCTGATGACGACGCCGACCGAGATGCACGTCGTGCTGTACGGCCTCATCCACGTCGCCGGCGGCATGCTCGACGCGATCGACGACACCCCCCGCGCACTGCGCGGCCTCGTCATCGAGAGCCCCCTCGGTCCCGTCCCGGTCGAGCAGGCCCCGCCCGAGGTCGCGTGGTTCGGCCGGTACGTCATCGCCTGCATGAACGGCGACGGCGAGACCGCCGTCGCTCTCTGGTTCTCCCAGGCGCCCGAGACGCAGACCGAGGAAGTCGCGATGCGCCAGTTCGACGCGCTCATGTCGTGGCTGCGCGGCATCGTCCGAGCGTTCCTCGCGTCCGGGCAGCGTCTCCGCTCCGACTTCACGAAGCGGGTGATCTGACCCGTGAGCACTCGACAGACCGCCGACGAGGTCCTCGTCATCACCACCGCCGGGATCTACGACGGCATGAGCGACGACACGTACCACTCCGACCCCGTCCCCGGCGGGTCACTCTCCTCGACCGGGGTGCGGCTCCTCACCCCGCCGTCGACACCCGCGCACTACCGGTGGGCGATCGACAACCCGAAGACGAGCGCGACGTTCGAGCACGGCCACGCCGCGCACGCCCTCGTCCTCGGCACCGGCCCCGAGCTCGTCCGCATCGACGCCGACGAGTGGCGCACGAACGCGATCAAGGACGAGGTCGCCGCGGTCCGCGAGCGGGGCGCCGTGCCGCTCAAGCCGGCGGCGTACGACGCGATCCACGCCATGGCCGACAGGATCCGCGAGCACCCCGACGCCGCGCAGCTGCTCACCGCCGACGGCGGGCTCTCCGAGCAGTCCGCGTTCTGGCGCGACCCCGGCACCGGCGTGTGGTGCCGGGCCCGGTACGACCGGCTCCCGCCGAAGGTCACCGAGCCCGGCCGGCGGCTCGTGCTGGCCGACTACAAGACCACGGTCGACGCGTCGACCGAGGCGTTCGTGAAGTCGGCCGCGTCGTACGGCTACCACCAGCAGCAGGAGTGGTACCGCGCCGGGCTCATCGCGTGCGGCTACGACCCGGACCCCGTCTTCCTGTTCGTCGCGCAGGAGAAGACGGCGCCGTACCTCGTGAACGTCATCCAGCTCGACCACGAGGCCGGCGTGCTCGCGCGCCGGCAGAACGCCCGGGCGCTCGGCATGTTCCGCGACTGCCAGCGGTCCGAAACCTGGCCGGGCCACCCCACCTCGATCGACCCGGCGCCCCTGCCGGGCTACTTCGTCACCAAGGCTGAGGAGTACCTCGCATGAGCACGCTCGACCACCTGGCACAGTCCACCGGCGCGACGTCGCAGGCGACCGCGATCGAGCAGGCCCGCGCGGTCGCCGAGGTCGCCGCGTCGATCGAGGCGGCGCTGCGCTACCCGCGGGACCTCGACCGCGCGTTCGCCCGGATGGAACGGGTGTGCGCGTCGTACGACCTGGCGCAGCGCGCGTTCTACGCCGTCACCAACCGCGGATCGGGCCCGTCGGTGCACCTCGCCCGGGCGCTGGCCGCCTGCTACGGCAACACCGACCACGGCATCGTCGAGCTCCGCCGCGACGACGACGCCCACGTGTCCGAGGTCCAGGCCTTCGCGTGGGACAAGGAGCACAACGTGCGGTCGACGCGGTCGTTCATCGTGCCGCACGCCCGGATGGCTCGAGGTAGCCGGCAGACCCTCACGGACCTGACCGACATCGTGAACAACAACAACAACGCCGGCGCCCGCGCGGTGCGGGAGACGATCTTCACCGTCCTGCCGCCCGACTACGTCGAGAAGGCGAAGCGGCTGTGCCGGGCCACGCTCGAGCGGGGCGACGGGACCTCCCTCGAGGACCGCATCCGGCAGATGGTCGCCGCGTTCGCTCGCGGCGACGTTACCGAGCAGATGCTCGAGCAGCGCGCCGGACGAGAGCGCTCGAGGTGGGACGCGCAGGACGTCGCCGAGCTCGGCGTGCTGTTCGAGTCGCTGCGCTCCGGTGACATCACGAAGGCGCAGGCCTTCCCCCAGACGGCGGCCGGGCTCGACGAGTCCCAGCTGCCGGGCCGCGAGGTGGAGGGGCCGACCGATGACGGCTCCACGGCAGCCAGCCGTGGTGACCGGGAACGACCCGAGGTCGCCCCCTCCACCGACACCCCGGCCCCGGCCACCGGTGCGCAGCGCCGCATGGTCACGACCCTGCTCGGCGAGCTCGGCGTCAAGAAGACCGACACCGAGGAGACGCTGCTCATCGTCTCGAAGCTCGCCGACCGCGGCCTGACCGCGCTCGAGGACCTCACGGGCAACGAGGCCGAGCACGTGCTCGACCAGCTGCGGCAGTGCGACGACCGGGCGGCGCTCGACCTGGTGCTCGACGACATCGACCGGGCCACGGCATGAGCGGCGTCGAGCACTACGCCGAAGCCGAGCGCCTGCTCGATCTGGTCGAGCAGTGCGACTGGCAGGAGGAGTCGGAGCGCGAGCGGTTCTTCCTCACGACCGCGCTGTCTGCGGCGCAGGCACACGCCACCTTGGCCGCCGTGCCCGAGCCCGCCGAGGCGCCGCGAGTCGTCAAGGTCGAGCCGGACGACGAACTCGGAGGATGCGCCCGATGCCCACGTCGGTGGGGCGCCGGATGGATCGACCTCTGGGTGCCTGACGAGGTGTGGCAGCGGATCGCGCCTGTTCCGAACGGTCAGGTCGACGGCAGTGGACACCTCTGCGCGAACTGCATCGTCGGGGCCCTCGCTGCACTCGGGCTGACTGACGTCCCGTTCGAGGTGTACGCGGCGCCGTTGCGACAGCCCGCTCATGAGTCCGGCATCCAGGCCGCCCTCTACCCAACCGCCCACTGCGGCTTCGACATGGGCGAGGGCGACCGCTGCCTGCTGCCCGTTAACCACGAAGGACAGCACTCATGACCGACCACCCCATCGTCGAGGACGATCCGATCCAGCCGTACTGGATCAGCAGCGGTCGCGCTTGTAACGACCGCAAGCCCGAAGCAGGACCCGCGCACGGCTACCGCTGCACGCGATCAGACGGCCACACCGGCAACCACGTCGCGCACGACATGGACGGCTCGCTCATCACGACGTGGGGGCGGTGCGCGATGAGCGCTGACCAGAGACTCCCCACCGCTGCCGAGGAGGAGGCCCGCGCCACGAAGTCCTCCGGTGACGTCGTCGACCTGCTCACGGCGCTGCAGCGCTCGGTGCAGGCCGCGAAGGACGCCCGCCGCGAGGACGGCACCGACCCGACGCGGATCACGTGTCCGTCGTGTGGGGCGTCGACCACGGTCACGAAGGGCGGCCGGGTCCGCACCCACCGCCGCGAGGCCGAGGCAGTCCAGTGCGACGCGTCCCGCACCCCCTGGACCGGAGACGACCAGTGAGCGCCGAGTACGTGCGGCGCACGTACGGCGTGCCGTACAAGGGCGAGAAGCACACCGAGCGCTGCCACCCGAAGTGGCGGGTCGAGCCCGTCAAGGCCAAGTCGGGAGCCGTCCAGTGACCCGGCCGCCGCGCATGTGCCCGGGCCCGTCCTGCGGGGCCCCCATCACCGGCGACACCGTCCTCTGCCCGCCCTGCTTCGCGACCGTCCCCGCCGGCCTCCGGGGCGCCGTGAACCGCGCCCACGCCGCCGCCCAGCGGGCCCGCGGGAAGCCGTGGTACCGCGCGGCGCTCCGCACCTGGCACGACGCCCGAGACCGGGCCATCGCGTCCATCCAGCCCCCCAAGCCCCCCAGCACCACCAACCAGAAGGAGCAGTAACCATGCCTGACACCACCGCGCAGATCCTCCGCAAGGGATGCGAGACGACCGGGATCGACGAGGACATGGCGGCGCGGATGATTCACCGCGTCGGCGGTCGCGTCATGGCGATCGTCGAGCTGCAGATCAAGAAGCCCCACGGCCCCGACCTTGAGGGCAAGCGGTCGATCGACCTCATCATCAACCAGATCAACCCGGTGCCGCTCGACGACGAGACCGGCCTCGACGAGCGGCTCCGCAACGTCGCCCGAACCCTCGACTACAACCGGCGTGTTGCGACCGGGGACGAGCCCACCCTCGACGGCACCGAGCCCGAGCCGATCGCCAACGTCATGCAGCACCTCGACCCGTTCGTGCAGCCCGAGGCCCTCGACCTCGGCGACGACGGCTCCGGGGACGGCGAGGACTGATGCTCACGCGCTCCCTGGCCCTCACGATCTGGGGCGCTCCCGCGACCAAGGGGTCGATGAAGTGCATCGGGGCGCGCGGCAAGGCCAAGCACGCGCTCGTCGACGACCACGCCACCACGAAGCCGTACGTCGACAAGGTCGTCGCCGCGGTCATGCGGAAGTGGCCCGCCGACCAGCGCGCGAGCGAGGGGCAGCCGATCCACCTCATGGTGACGCTGTCCCTCGCTCGACCGGACTACCACTTCGGCACCGGCCGGAACGCCGGCGTCGTCAAGGACCGGCACGTGCACGCGTTCCCCACCGGCGCCAACACCGGCGACACCGACAAGTACCTCCGGGCCCTCATGGACGCCTACCAGGCCGGCCACGCCCTCCACAACGACGCCCAGGTCGTCGACTGCTTCGGCTCGAAGCGGTACGTCGCGCTCGGCGACCGCGAGGGCGACGTGCTCCCGCGGCCCGGCGTCGTCGTCCGCGTCACCCCCCTCGTCGTGCCCAGCGCCGACGTCCCCCTGCCCGACCTCGAGGAGGTCACCACCCCATGAACACCACCGAGAACCAGCCGACCGGCGCCGATCTCATCGCCGCCGAGCGTCAGCGCCAGATCGAGGCCGAGGGCTACACGCCCGAGCACGACGACGAGCACGACGACGAGCACGGCTGGCAGACCCTCTGGGCTGCCGGAGCCACGTACGCCGAGATCGGTCACGTGTCGTGGCCGTGGCGAGTCGAGGAGTTCAAGCCGACCAACGTCGTGCGGGACCTCATCAAGGCGGGAGCGCTCGCGCAGGCGGCCATGGAGGTCGCGGAGCGCGCCAGCATCGAGAGCGTCTACTGCTACCCGGCGAAGAACCTGCGCAAGTACTGCGCCAACCAGCTCGACAGCATCCTGGACGGCGTCCGCGACCTCGGGCTGATCCGATGAGGGCGCTCACCGTCCAACAGCCGTGGGCGTGGTCGATCGTGCACGGCGGGAAGGACGTCGAGAACCGCACGCAGGCGTGGTCCTACCGCGGCCCCCTCGCGATCCACGCCGGCGCCCGGCTCAGCGAGCGCGGATGCATGGCCGTCCCCGACCTCCTCGACGCCACCCAGCCCGAGAAGGTCGCGGAGTACGCGCTCGCCGACCTCGCGTACGGCGCGATCATCGGCGTCGTCGAGCTCGTCGACGTGCACGTCTCCCACGCGCCGGACCCGACGTCGTCGGCGCCCCAGCAGCCCGCGTGCTGTGACTCGCCGTGGGCCGAGACGTCGTACGACGAGCACGGCGGCCGGACCCGGCGCGACGTCGTGCACCTGGTGCTCGAGGACCCCCGACCGCTCGCCGAGCCAGTGCCGTGCCGCGGGATGCTCGGCCTCTGGACGCCGCCCCTCGACGTCCTCGCGCAGATCGCCGCCGAGGTGACCCCATGAGCGTGGACCTCGACGCGATCCGCGAGCGCGCGCCCGTCTCGGTCGCGCGTGCCGCGCGCCGGCGCCTCACTGCCGACCGCTCGCAGGAGGGTATCGGCGCGCCCAACACCCTCGACCCGAAGCAGTCCGTGCACGGCGCAGGACGCAACCCCGGCGACGTGTGGAACTTGCCGACGACACCGTTCCCGGGAGCCCACTTCGCCGTCATGACCCCCGCTCTCGCCGACCGCTGCATCGCCGCCGGATGCAAGCCCGGCGGCGTCGTGCTCGACCCGTTCAGCGGCTCCGGCACCACGGGGATGGTCGCCACACGTCGCGGGCTCCGGTACGTCGGCATCGACCTCAGCGCCGACTACCTCGATCTCAGCCTCCGAACCCGCCTCGGGCAGCCCGGGCTCCTCGACGGGCTGCCGTCGTGACCGAGCCGTGCAGCGCGTGGGCGCCCGCAGCGGGCTACTGCGGCACCCCCACGACCCACCGCTACCTCCCCGGCTGGCGATGCCCCCAGCACACGCCCGCGGCGTTCGCTGGCCGCCCCGACGTCGTCCCGGACCCGAAGCTCACGATCGCCGGTCTGCGGGCCGCTCACGGGCTGCCCGACGTCGGGTTCACCCCGGGCGGCGAGACGCTCGTCGACCAGCGCGCGAAGGCCTCCGGGAAGCGCCGCTCGACACCGCAGGCCTACCGCGCCGCCAGGGCCGCCGTCGACACACCACCCCAGGAAGGACGCACACCGTGAACTACTCACTCCGCCGCGACGAGACGGAGTGGCAGCCGCCCCTCGAAGCCACCACCCGCGTCCGCGACCTCGAAGTCGGGATGGTGCTCGCCCGCTGGTGGGGCGCGTGGGAGGTCACCCACATCGCGCCCATGGCCGAGCCGGACGACGCCGGCTACGACACCCGGTGCACCCTCCGCCGCCTCCACGGGCCCCCATCGGAGCACGAGAACAGCCGGCGGGAGGTCGCGCGGCGCTACTCCGCTCGCCGGACGGCCTACATCTGGCGGGTCTACACCGACGGCCGGGTGTGGCTGTGCTCGTGCTGCAACGACCCCGCCCCGTGCCGCCAGCAGGTCGCCCAGCAGGTCGCCCGCCAAGAGGCTGCGCTGTTCGAGAAGCGACTCGCGCGGATGGGCACCGGCATCTGCTACGCGTGCGGGGAGGTCATCACCCAGCGCCAAGACAGCGTCCGTTTCAGGGGCGACCACGCCGACTTCCCTGGCCGCCCAGCCCCCCGGTTTCACACCCGCCGACAGTGCGCCGGCGAGCGCTGGTCGTACGCCCGCCGCGCCGGCACCGACATGGACGGCAACCCCCTCGACGGCCCACCAGCCGAGCAGTCCGTGCTCGGAGAAGGAGACCCGTCGTGAGCGTCCAGGACCTCGCCTCGCCCCTCGTCGCGGACGGCCCCCGGCCCGCCGTCTCGTGGGTCACGGCGCTGCCCTCGCCCTGGCTCACCTCGGCCGACCGGCACCTGCTCCTCGTGCTCGCCCTCGACACGTTCGCGCAGCGCGCACCCTTCACCGCCAGCCCCTCCACGGCGCAGCTGTGGGCGTGGACCGGCGACTCCTCGAAGGGCACGCTGCTCGCTCGCATCGGACGGCTCTCGCAGCCCGTCGAGGGGGTCCGCCCGGCGCTGCTCGAGGTCAAGAAGGGCCACGGTCGGCAGCGCACGAAGTACCGCCTGATGACCGAGCACGGGCCCTCGCACACGGTCGCGACGCCCGACGACGTCCGCCCGTTGCGGTCCGTCGGATCGGACCACTACGCCCCCGATGAGTGGTCCGATCTCGCAGACCACGACACGCCCGACCTGCCTGTGGATAACTCCCGTAGCGGTCCGATCCAGCAGACCACAGACGTGCGGTCCGATCTCGCGGACCACAACGCCCGTAGTGGTCCGACTAGCGGTCCGACGAGCGGTCCGTCAGATCGGACCACTCCCTTTCCCTTACCCACTACCCCAGCCACCTCTACAACCTCTACCCAGGCCGCGCGCGAAGCCCGAGCAGCGATCGCCGCCGCACGACGAGCCGGAGACTCCCGATGAGCACGATCGCCACCCCCACCGTCTGCGCCAGCTGCGAGGCCCGCACCACCGCCCGCGGCTACACGCTCTGCACCACCTGCACCCGCACCCTCACCACCGCCCTCGCGAACGTCGTCGCCCACCACGCCGACCTGCAGTCCACCGTCCGCACCCGCCGCACCCGCTTCGGCGGAGGCGGCGGACCCCGCAGCGACACCCACCCGCTACCCCTCGACGTCCGCTTCACCCCCTCCCGGCCCGAGGACGACCCGACCGCGCCCCTCACCGCCGGCAAGGGCGACCGCGTCGACCTCGACGTCCGCACCACCCTCAACCGCTGGTCGAAGACGCTCCTCACGACCTGGCCGCCCATCCCCGACCAGGAGCACCAGAGCGCCGCCGACGCCCTCGAAGCCGCACGCCGCGCCGCACCCACCCGCCACAGCGTCGCCCACCACGCCGCCCACATCCGCCGCCTCGTCGACCACATCGCCCGCCACGACCACGCACCCCGCCTCCTCGACGACATGCTCCGCCTCGAACGCACCCTCCGCGCCGTCATCGACCGCCCCGGCGACCGCTGGCCCCTCGGCACATGCGGCCTCAACATCGAGCCCGAGAAGCCGCACAACATCACCACCTGCGGGTGCCGCTGCCACCACGGGCCACGGTTCGCGTGCGACACCGGCGACGACGGCTGCCACCCCGAGCAAACCGTCATCCCCGCCATCCGCTGCGAGCAGAAGCTCTGGGCCCCCGAGCGCGACTCCCGCATCGTCACCTGCCCCGGATGCGGCACCCAATGGCCCGTCGCCTACCGCCGCGAAGTCCTCCTCGACGTGGCCGAGGACGAGGCCGCCACCGTCGAGCAGATCGCCCGCATCGTCACCGCCATCGAAGACCGCGACGGCCAGACCGCTCGCCTCGCCTCCCGCATCCGCCGATGGACGAGCCGCGGCGAGCTCACCGCCGTCGGCTCGACCCTCATCGCCGGCCGCCAACGGTCGCTCTACCGCGTCCGCGACGTCCGCGACCTCCTCGCCCGCAACGACCACCGCAGCCCCATCACCGGCGTTTCGCGGACCGCCTGACGACGACCGTGTACTCTTCCGATTGCGTTGATCCCGGTACCGGAGGTCTATCCGGACCCGGGTGAGATGCCCAGCACGAGGCCCGCCAGCTCCCCCGCCGGCGGGCCTCGCTGCATCCCAGGGGGTGCCGCGTGGGAGCGAACAGCGGACGCCGCGGCCGACCATGGAACCGGCTCAAGGCCGAGGTCTACGCCCGCCGCTCCACCTGCTGCCGGTGTCGCCAAGCCATCGACTACACCCGGCCCTACCGCGACCCCCTCACCGGCAAGGTCGACTCGCTCTCCAAGAGCGTCGACCACTACCCGCACCCCCTCGAGACGCACCCACACCTCGCCGAGGACCCCGCCAACCTCGCCGCCGCGCACCTCGGGTGCAACCTCAGCGCCGGCATGAAGGGCGCCACCTCGACGCTCGGCGAGACCACCGAGGAGTGGTGAGCATGGCCCGCCGCGTCGTCCTCGTCTGCGGCCCACCCGGCGCCGGCAAGTCCACCCACGCCGACCAGCTCGCCCGCGACCACGGCCTCGACGTCTACGACATCGACCGACCCCCGTACCTCGGCAACCGCCGCGCGTTCAACCGCGACACCGCAGCCCTCGCCGACCAGCCCCACGCCCGCGCCGTCGTCATCCGCGCCGGCGCAACCCGCGCCGCACGCGACCAGGCCGCCGCCCGCATCCGCGCCACCGAGACCACCGTGCTCGACGTCGACGCCGCGACCTGCATCGACCGCCTCACCACCCGAGGCCAGAGCACCCAGCACATCGCCCGCGAGATCGCCGCCGTACGCGACTGGTGGAAGACCCACGAGCCCGCCACACCCGAGCTCGGACCCACGACCGAGGACTGGTGACCATGACGACGTACGCCGCGATCGCACAGCGCGCCCTCGAGGACGAGGCCTACCGCCAGGGCCTCGAGGACGCCGCGGCCGTCGCTCGCGCCAACCGCGGACCCGACCACGCCCCGTGTCCGTCGAGCATGGTCGCGGTCTACCTCGAGCAGCTCGCGAACGGGGAGGGGCGGGGCGAAACTCCGACCGATCTGAGGGCGGACCACCGCCGGGGAGGTGAATCGTCTCCCCCCGAGGCGCCGACCACCCCATCACGCGCACGAGACGGCCGGTCGTGAACAGCCCGCTCCCGCTCGACGTCCCGCTCGTCGTGGCGTACGACGTCGCGGTGCTGGCGGCCGGCGAGGTCGGCCGGGTCGACGCCGCGGTCGTGGCCGCGGGCCGGACCATCGCGCAGCAGATCGACGACGTCATGGAGACGGGCACCCCGCTCGAGAAGACGAAGGCGCTGTACCTCATGCCGCACCTGCTGAACGTGCTGCGCGAGCTGCTCGCCACGCCGAAGGCCCGCGACGACGCCGGCCGCCTCCCGGGATCCGGGGCCCT
This sequence comes from Nocardioides alkalitolerans DSM 16699, assembly GCF_000426525.1. Taxonomy (GTDB): domain Bacteria; phylum Actinomycetota; class Actinomycetes; order Propionibacteriales; family Nocardioidaceae; genus Nocardioides; species Nocardioides alkalitolerans. Next base: position 119,923 of record NZ_AUFN01000012.1, on the reverse strand, counting down.
GCAGACGAAGCCGGACGTCGACGACGAGGGCGAGCCGACGAAGCGAGGGAGCGTGGGTCGTGGGAGCAGCAACGGCGGCACCGGCCTCGGCCGTCTCTCGTCCATCCCGCGGCCGGCGGCCGGGTAGCCGACCGCCGCGGCCACCGCGGTTCGGGAACACCGAGCCCCGGATCTTCACGCCCCCGCTCCGGGAGCTCACCCCCGACACGAGCCTCGGGTTCTCGGTCATCGAGTTCGCCCGCGAGTACCTCGGCCTCGTGCTCCTGCCGTGGCAGCAGTGGTTGCTCATCCACATGCTCGAGCTGCTCCCCGACAACACGCTCCGATTCCGCACGGTCCTCGTGCTGGTCGGCCGACAGAACGGCAAGAGCACGCTGTCGCAGGTCCTCGCGCTCTGGTTCATGTACGTCTACAACGTCGCCCTCGTGATCGGCACAGCGCAGGACCTCGACGTAGCGGAGGAGATCTGGCAGGGCGCCATCGACATGGTGACCGAGGTCGACGACGAGACCGAGCAGCCCGTGCGCCCCGAGCTGTACCGCATGGTCGGGAAGGTCAACCAGACCAACGGCAAGAAGTCGATGCGGCTCACGACCGGCGAGCGCTGGAAGGTCAAGGCCGCGAACCGCCGAGCCGGCCGGTCGCTGACCGCGAACCTCGTGCTCCTCGACGAGCTCCGCGAGCACCAGTCGTGGGAAGCATGGTCGGCAATCTCGAAGACGATCATCGCCGTCGCCCAGGCACTCATCCTCGCGCTGTCGAACGCGGGCGACTCCTCGTCGGTCGTGCTGCGCCACCTGCGCCTCGAGGCGCACCGGATGCTCGACGACCCGGACGGCATCGTGGCCGCCGCGGAGGCCGGCCCCGAGCCGACCGAGGACCTCGACGACGAGGACGACGACGAGCCGTACGACGAGTGGGACGACGACGACGAGGACGACGTCGACGACACCCTCGCGATCTTCGAGTGGTCGGCGGCCCCGGGCCGCGCGAAGCGGGACCGCGACGGATGGGCCGAGGCGAACCCGTCGATGGGCTACACCGGCTTGACCGAACGCACCATCAAGTCCGCGCTGTCGGACCCCGAGTGGGTCTTCCGCACCGAGGTCCTGTGCCAGTGGCCCGAGGGCACCCTCGACGGGCCGTTCCCCCCGAACGCGTGGGAGACGTGCCGCGACGAGGAGTCGCGGCGCAACCCGGCGTCCGAGATCACCCTCGGGCTAGACGTGTCGTGGGACCGCACGACGTCGTACGTCGCGATGGCCGGGTGGCGCGAGGACGGCGACGTGCACGGTGAGCTCATCGCGCAGCGGGCCGGCGTCGACTGGATCATCCCGTGGTTCACCGACCCGAAGCGGTCGGCGGCTGTGAAGGCGGCGCCCGTCGCGGTGCAGGCGAAGGGCGCGCCGGTGTCCGGGCTCATCGAGGACATGCGGGCGGCCGGCATCAACGTCGTCGAGTGGGGCGGCTCCGACCTCGCGGGCGGATGCGGCCAGATGTACGACCGGGTCGCTGGGACCGAGGAGTCCGAGGACGAGGACGGCAACCGCACCGCCGCCGTACCCCCGACGTTCCACCACACCGGGAAGCACCCCGCCCTGAACGAGGCGGCCGGCGCGACCACCACGAAGCGGTCGGGCGACTCGTGGTTCTGGGACCGCACCAGGTCGCCGGTCGACGCCGCGCCCCTCATCGCACAGACCGGCGCCGTGTGGCTGCTCGGCAAGCCCAAGCCCAAGCCCGCGCCACAGCCGCGCGTGAGAGTGATCGGAGGCCGAGTGTGACCACCCCGGACCGTGACACCCAGAAGACCGCGGAGCGCGTCGAGGGCCTCGGCGCGATGCTGCTGATCGTCGGCGCGATCGCCCTCGGTGGCGCCCTCGACGGCGTGCTGCTCGCGGTCGCGTTCGGTGCGCTGGCCGCCGGCGCCCTTCTCGTGCTGGTGGCGAACGCATGACCGTCGTCCGCCGACTCCTCGGCCGCGAGGTGCGCAGCTCGCGGCGCATGCCGATGAACGTCGGCACCGCCACGACGGCCGGCGTGAGCATCACCCCCGAGCTGTCGCTGCAGGTGGGCGCCGTCTACTCGTGCGTGCGGCTGATGAGCGAGGCCGGCTCGGGCCTGCCCGTGAGCATGTTCGACCGGATCGCGTCGTCGCGCCAGCAGATCGCCGAGCACCCGGTGCTGACGCTGGTGCGCGACGAGCCGAACCCGAACATCGACGCCGCCGAGCTCTGGCGCCTCGTCATCGGCTGGATGATGCTGCGCGGGAACGGATTCGTCTACATCGAGCGCAACGGCGCCGGCGGCGTGCAGCACCTCTGGCCGATCAAGCCGACCAGCATCGAGCCGAAGCGCACCGCCGTCGGCGAGCTCGTCTACAAGGTCACCCTCGACGCCGACGAGTACGCCCCGATCCGGGAGCCCGGCGGCCTCGTGCGCCGCGAGAACATGCTGCACTACCGGGCCTTCGGGCTCGACGACGTCCTCGGCCTCTCGCCTATCGGGCTCATCCGCCAGTCGGTCGGGATCGGGTGGGCGGCGCAGTCCTACATGGGCGGTTTCTACGCCCGCGACGCCTCGCCCGGCGGGAGCATCGTCGTCCCCGGCGAGCTCAGCGAGCCCGCCTTCGAGCGGCTCACGCAGCAGTGGCGCGACATGCACGAGGGCTTCGGCAACAGCCACCGGCTGGCCGTGCTCGAGGGCGGCGCCGAGTGGAAGTCCACGACCCTCAGCCCGGCCGACGCGGCGTTCATCGAGACGCAGAAGTTCACGCGCGGCGACATCGCGTCGATCTACGGCGTCCCGCCCCACATGATTGGCGACACCGAGAAGTCGACCAGTTGGGGATCCGGGATCGCCGAGCAGGGCATCGGGTTCGTCACCTACTCGCTGCGCCAGTACACGAGCCGACTCGAGCGCGTCACGCGGCGCCTGCTCGTCGAGCCGAACCGCCGGTTCCGGTGGAACGTCGAGGGCCTGCAGCAGGGCGACATGAAGGCGCGCTACGACGCATACGCCGTCGGCAAGCAGTGGGGCTGGCTGTCGACGAACGACATTCGCAGCCTCGAGGACGAGGAGCCCGTCGAGGGCGGCGACGTCTACCTGCAGCCGCTCAACATGGTGCCGGCCGGTGACGCCTCCGCACCGAACGCACGGGCCCGCCAGGGCCGCGCCACCCGAGCGGCCGACGTCGCGCCGGCCGACACGGTCACGCCGTGGGTCGTGCGACACCGCGACCTCCTCGTCGAGGTCTTCGAGGAGCAGCGCGCCGAGATCCTCGCCAGCATCGGGACCGGCGCGGCCACGCTCGATCGGGAGGCGTGGGACGCCGAGCTCACGACGCGGCTCGTCGCCCCGTCCCTCGGGCTCACCTCCGAGCTGGCCGGAGCTCTCGCGCTCCAGCTGGGCGGCGCGTACGACCCGTCGCTGGCGCTGGCCTTCCTCGCCGGCGAGGCGGCACGGCACGCGACGAACATCAACATCACCACGGCCGACGCCCTCGCCCGCGCGCTCGCCTCCGACGGCGACGAGACCCCGGCGGCCCGCGTCGGCCGGGTCTTCGACGACGCCACCACGAGCCGGGCCGGCGAGGTCGCGACCGGCATCGTCAACCAGCTCGGCAACTTCGCCGACCACGAGGGCGCCACCCAGGCCGGCGCCCGCTCGAAGACGTGGCGCACGACCTCGAGCAACTCGAGGTCCACGCACGCCCGGATGGACGGCGAGACCGTCGCCATCACCGACAAGTTCAGCAACGGCATGAAGTGGCCCGGCGACTCGCGCAACATCAACGAGACCGCCGGGTGCCAGTGCCGTGTCGAGTACACCCAGGAGGCACCGTGACCAGGACCTTTGAGCGTCGGGTCTTTCCCGCCGCCGGAGCGCAGATCATCCGAGCCGACGACCGGACGGGGACGCTCACCTTCCGCGGCCGCCCGTGGGTCTACGGCGCACTGTCGGCCGACCTCGGCGGGTGGAACGAGGTCATCACCCCGGGCGCCGCGACGCGCACCCTGGCGCGGGACCCCGACGTCCGGTTCCTCACGAACCACGACGCGAACCTGCTGCTGGCCCGCACGGTGTCGGGGACGCTCACGCTGACCGAGGACGACGAGGGCGGCATCGCGGAGTCGGAGATGGCGAACGTCTCCTACGCCCGGGACCTCGCCGTGCTCATCGAGCGGGGCGACCTCACGCAGATGTCGTTCGGGTTCTGGATCACGAGCGACGAGTGGGCCGGCAACCTGCACCGCGTGCACGAGTTCGACCTCGACGGCGGCGACGTCTCGGCGGTCACGTTCCCGGCGTACCCCCAGACGAGCAGCGAGCTTCGCAGCGCGGCGGCCCGCCACATCGACGGCGCCGGCACGCCCCCGGGCTCGCCCGAGCAGGCCGAGGAGAGCGGCGTCGTACGGCGTGCGCTCGAGGGCCTCGCCATGCCGGACGCCGTCGAGCGTGCGCTCATCGAGCTCCGCGAGGGACGGGTGCTGTCGGCCTCGAACCGCACCCTCGTGACCGACGCCCGCGACGCACTGTCCGAGCTGCTCGAGAAGACCGAGCAGAAGAACAGCGGCGACACCCCCGAGACCTACCCCACCGAGCGGGCCCTCGACCGGCTCCGCTCCCTCGAGGCGATCGCCTCCCTCTGACCTCGACGCGCGCCCGCGCGTCGACCGGCAACCGGGCCGGAGCACCACCAACACATGAAGGAGAACCCCATGCCCACCAGCGTGGAGCTGCGCCAGCAGCGCGCCCGTGTCGTCGAGTCGATGCGGACCATGACCGACGCCGCCGAGGCCGAGAACCGCGGCCTCAACGCCGAGGAGCGTCAGGCGTTCGACCGGCACGAGACCGACTTCACCGGCCTGACCGAGCGCATCGGTCGGCAGGAGGCGCTCGAGCAGCGCGAGGCCGAGGAGGCCCGCAGCCTCGGCGGCGGCAACCGCCCCGACACCGGGGGCGGCGGCAACGGCGACGACCCCCAGGAGCGCAGCCGGCAGCACCGGTCCGCGTTCGCCGCGTTCATCCGCCGCGGCGTCGGCGGCCTCGCCCCCGAGCAGCGCGCTCTCGTCGAGAACGCGGCCGGCGAGATCCTCGTGCCGGAGGACCTCGAGTCCGAGATCCTCCGCGAGCTGCCCGGCCTCACGGTCATGCGCGAGCTCGCCTCGCAGCGGACCGTGACGACCAACCGCATCCGCCGTCGCAGCATGGGCGAGGTGTCGGTCGGGTGGGGCAAGCTCGAGACCGGCGAGCAGGAGCTCGTCGACTCGATGCCGGGCGTGCCCACCGAGGAGTACACCTACATCGAGGACCTCTACGGCCTCGCGAAGATCGGCGAGGACGAGTTCGACGACACCGACGTCAACCTCGAGGCGTTCGTGCGCGACTCGTTCAGCCGGGCCACCGGCGAGGCCGAGGACACCGCCTTCGCGGTCGGCACCGGCCACCCGGACAAGATGCCCGTCGGGATCTTCGCGCCGACCGCCCTGACCGGGATCCCGACCGTCGCGTCGGCCGCGCTCAACGCGCTGTCCGTCGACGACTTCCTCGCGCTGGTCTACGCGGTGCCGCCGCAGTACCGCCGGAACGGGTCGTTCCTGATGCCGTCGAGCACCGAGCTCCACCTCTCGACCAAGAAGGACGCCAACGGCCAGTACCTCTGGCAGCCCTCGGTGCAGGCCGGCCGGCCGAACACCTTCAAGGGCTACGCGGTCAACAACCAGGAGGACATCGGCGCGCTCGGCGTCGGCTCCCGGAACGTCGCCGCCTTCGGCGACTACAACGCCGGCTACCGCGTGTACGACCGCCTCGGCATGACGGTGCAGCGTCTCGTCGAGCTGTACGCCGAGGACGGCATGATCGGCTTCAAGGTCCGTCGCCGCGTCGGTGGCGACGTGATCCGCCCGCAGGCGATCCGCGTTCTGCGCACCCCCGCGGGTGCCTGATGCGTGAGGTCAAGATGCGCGTCGCCGTCGCTGACGGCTTCGGCACCGCCTTCCAGTCCGGCCAGGTCGTGCTCGTCGACGACGACCTGGCCGTGCTGTGGGAGGGTCTCGGCTACATCGAGGCTCTCCCCGACGAGGGCGAGGACACGCTCGACGGCGACGCGCTCGCTGCCGTCGAGCCGGTCGAGCACATCACGCTCCCCGCGGTCGACGTCGAGCTCGGCGACGGCGACACGTTCCCGGCCGTCGTGCTGTCGGTCCCGCTGTCGAGCGAGCTGCTCGACCAGCTGGCCGACATCGCGACCGACGAGGACGAGGGCCGCGCGGTGTCGCTGACCGTCGTAGTCGACGCCGACGGGAACGTGGTCGTCGACACGGCGCCCGTGCTCGCCGACGCCGACCAGGTCGGCGAGGACCCGGTCGACCTCGACAAGCACGACGGGACCGAGCCGGAGACGGCCGAGCCCGGCGAGCAGGGCGACGCGGGCCAGCCCGCCGAGCCCTCGACCAGCGGTCGCCCCCGGGGCAACGCGAGCTACCCCGAGTGGGTCGCGTACGCCCGCACGCTCGGCGCCACCGACCCCGAGCTCGAGGGCCTCAGCCGGGACGCGATCCGCGAGCGTTGGGGGAAGTGACCATGCCGACCCCCGAGCCGCTGCCGTCGCTGGTGAGCCCGGACGACCTCGCGTCGTACCCGGGTGCCCCGTTCACGCAGGGCGAGATCGACAACGCCAGCGCGACAGTGCGCTCGTGGGCCGGCTGGCACATCGCCCCCGAGCGGAACGAGACCGTGACCGTCGAGACGGAGGGCGGGCGCCGAGCGATCATGCTCGAGACCCTCCACCTCTCGGCGGTCACGGCCGTCCGAGACGTCACCCACGCCGGTCACACCGCCGTGCTGACCGACCTCCCGACCCACCCCACGGCGCGATTCCGGGCCGGCATCCTCAGCCGCCGGTCCGGCTGGCCGTGCGGGGCGGTCGAGATCACCTTCACCCACGGGCACGCGACGTGCCCCGCAGAGCTGCGCGCCGTCATCGCCGAGGTCATCCGCGGCGACCGCCGCCTCGGTGAGCTGCGGTCCCGCACCCTCGGCGACCGCTCCGAGTCGTGGCGCGACCACCTGACGACGAGCAGCCAGAGCACCGTCCAGACCTTCCGCATCTTGAGGAGCCGATGATGAGCCAGAACCGCGCACCCTCCACCGCGACGACCCGCGCGCCGCAGACGGCCGCCGCGCCGTCGCCGTCGAGCGAGGCCACCGCCCCGCAGCCCGAGCAGACCTCGGACGCCACGCCGACCGACGAGGGCACCACCGACGAGACGCCCGACGCGCCGCCGTCCGACGACCCGACCCCGGCGCTCGAGGTGAACGAGGCCAAGCCGCCCGCCGGCCGGACCTTCGTGCACGACGACGGCGCGGTCACGACGTTCGCCGGCAAGGTGCCGATCGGCGTCGAGCGATCGAAGCGCTGGACCGAGCAGAAGCCCGACCCGGTCCAGTGACCGACCCGTGGTACGACCGCCGCGTCGAGCTCTGGCGGCCGACGTCGGTGCCGGACGGGCGCGGCGGTCGTGCCACGACGATGGCCCGGGTCGAGATCCCCGGCGCCGCCGGCGACCTGCTGGCCGTCAAGATCGACCAGCCCTCCGCGACCGAGCAGCTCGTCGCTGCGCAGTCGCAGTCCCGCCACACCCACAACGTCTACACCGACGGCGACGCCGACGTGCGCCGCGGCGATGAGCTCCGCGAGGGCGAGCGCACGTACCGCGTCGAGGCCGTCGTGCGCCCCTCGGAGCCGGTCTACACGAAGGCGCTGTGCGAGCTCGACCAGCACGAAGGGCAGCGAGCCTGATGGCCCGCCAGACCGTCACCATCGTCGGGCTCGACGACGTCCTCGCCGATATCCGCTCCATGGCCCAGCACGTCCAGGACGCCGCCGTGGAGGCGATCGACGTCGAGGCCGAGGCCATGGCCGACGACATGCGCGCGAACGTGCGAGTCGCGTCGGGCGACCTCAAGCGCGGCATCGAAGTGGAGCGCGCCGACGAGTTCACCCGGCACGTCGGCGTCCACAAGCCCGGCCTCTACTACGTCCAGTACGAGGAGTTCGGCACCAGCCTGCAGCCGGGCCACCCGTTCATGCGCCCGGCCGCCGAGCGGTCCGCGCAGCGCGCCGGCGACCGGGTCGCCGAGGCGATCCGGAGGGAGCTCGGATGACCCTCGTCTCGATCGACACGGTCGGCCCCGTCCAGCTCGCGATGTTCGCCCGTATGGCCGACGACGAGCAGCTGCGCGACCTACTCGAGGCCACCGAGGACGACCCCCGGATCTTCGACGCGTGGGCCCCTGGCCGCGCCTTCGAGCGGTACGTGAACCTCGGCGGGTTCATCGAGAACCCCCGCAACTGGCACGGCGGCCTCGGCGCCGAGACCGTCGCCGTCGTCGACGTGTGGGTGCGAGCGCACACCGACGGCCCGGGCCGCTCCATCGTCGGCCGCGTCAAGGCGCTGTTCGACCACCAGCCGATCGACCTCGGACCCGGCCTCGACGCCGTGTCCGTCAAGCACGAGCAGACGCTCGACCTCCGGGACCCCGACCCGGACCTGCGCCGCTACCAGCTGCGCATCCGCCTCACCATCGAACAGGAGAACTGACATGAGCGGACTCGACGGTTTCGGGACCTCCCTGGCGCGCGGCAACGGCGCGACCCCGGAGGTCTTCACCGTGATCGCTGGCGTGACCAACATCGGTGCGCCCGGCCTCTCCCGCGAGACGCTCGACGTCTCCGGGCACGACTCGCCCGGCGGCTACCGCGAGCACCTCGGCGGGCTCAAGGACGGCGGCGAGATCTCGCTCGACGTCAACTACAAGCCGTCCGCGCACGACCTGCTCGTCGCCGATCTCGACGACGAGGAGGCCCGCCGGTACAAGCTCATCTACCCCGAGGGCACCGAGTGGGCGGTCGACCTGATCCTCACCGCCTTCGAGGCGACCGCCCCGTTCGACGACAAGCTCACCGCGTCGCTGACCTACAAGGTGTCCGGCAAGCCTGACATCACGCCCGGCTCGTGAGCTGGGAGCACGACGACATCGACCCGGTGCCCCCGGCGCCGCGGCCGACGCCGCCCGACCCGGTGCCGGAGACCTCTCCCGACGAGGTGGTCGAGGCGGTCACCGTCATCGGCGAGCTGCGCGCGATCCGACGCGAGCTCGAGCTCATCCGCTTCATCGCTGAGAAGGCCGAGCGCGACGCCGCTCGAGCTGCCCGGCACCACTGACCGGCTCGCGGCGCTGGACTGCAGGGGCCGGCGCCGCGAGCCGCACCACCACCCTGCACCCCTGCCACCCTGTGAAGGAGAACGACCATGACCCTTTTGACCCGCGACCAGATCCTCACCTCGAACGACCTCCCGTTCGAGGACGTCGAGTGCCCCGAGTGGGGCGGCACCGTCCGCGTCTCCACCATCGCGGCCACGCTGCGCGACGAGTACGAGGTCGCCCTCGCCCGCCTGCGCCACGAGAAGTCCAAGAGCCCCAACATCCGTGCTCGGCTCGTCGCGCTCTGCATCACCGACGAGAACGGCGCCCGGCTGTTCAGCGACGACGACGTGATCAAGCTCGGGCTCAAGTCGTCGAAGGCGCTCGACCGGGTCTTCGACGTGGCGTCCCGCCTGAACGGGCTCACCCCCGAGCAGGCCAAGGAGCTTGAGGGAAATTTCGACGACGCCCAGAGCGAGCGTTCCACTTCCGACTAGCCGCTCATCTGGGCGGCATGACCGTCCGCGAGATGCTCGACCGGTTGACGTCGTACGAGCTCGCGGAGTGGGCGGCGTACGAGAAGGTGTCCGGTCCTCTCGGCCCCGCGCGGCTCGACCAGCTGGCGGCGCTCATCGCCTCCACGATCGCGAACGTCAACCGCGGCAAGAACAAGGCGCCTCACAAGCTGTCGTCCTTCGTCCCGAAGTGGGATCGGCCCCAGCAGTCGTGGCGCGAGCAGCTCTCGATGGCCCACCAACTCAACAGCGCGTTCGGCGGAACGGTCGCCGGCAAGGAGGTGTGACCCGTGGGTCTTCTCCAGAACCTCGTCATCGGCATCGGGCTCGACCCGGCCGGGATCGAGGAGGGCGCGTCTGAGGGCGAGGGCATGCTGCGCTCGGCCGCCGCCAAGTTCGCGGTGGCCGGCGCAGCGATCGGGGCGGCCACGGTCGCCGGGATCGTCGGCGCGATGAACATCGAGGCGGCGAACGACAAGCTCGCCGGGCAGCTCGGGCTCACCGAGGCGCAGTCGGCTCGGGCCGGCTCCGCTGCGGGCGCCGTGTACGCCGGCGCGTACGGCGAGTCGATGGAGGAGGTCAACACCGCGATCGGGTCGGTGATGTCGTCGATCGCCGGCATGCGCGACGCGAGCACCGCCGACCTCGAGGCCATGACCGAGAAGGCGCTCAACTTCGCGACCGCCTTCGAGGTCGACGTCGCCCGCGGGACCGAGGTCGCCGGACAGCTCATCACCAACGGGCTGGCGAAGGACGCGACCGAGGCGTTCGACCTGCTGGTCGCCGGCCTCCAAGCGGTGCCCATCGCGGCACAGGAAGGCGTCATCGACGCCGCGTCGGAGTACGGGACGTTCTTCAAGCAGGCCGGCATCGACGGTCAGGCGATGTTCGAGCTCCTCGCGCTCGGCGCGCAGCAGGGCGAGATCGGCATCGACAAGACCGGTGACGCGATCGGCGAGTTCACGAAGCTGATCACGGGTGACATGGCCCGCACCGAGCCGGTGATCGAGGGGCTCGGCCTGAACTACGGCGAGATGGCGAACGCGCTCGTCGCTGGCGGCGACCAGGCCGCGAGCGCCACCTCGGCGATCGTCGACGGCCTCCTCGGCATCGAGGACCCCGCGGCCCAGACCCGCGCCGCGCTCGAGCTGTTCGGCACACCGCTCGAGGACCTCGGCACCGACAAGATCCCCGCCTTCCTCAACGCGCTCTCCGGCGGGTCCGGCGCCCTCGATGACTTCACCGGCGCGGCCGACCGGCTCGACGAGGGCCTCGGCGGCAACGCCTCCGCTGCGCTGACCTCGTTCAAGCGCCAGGTCGAGGTCGCCTTCGTCAACTTCGTCGGCGGCAAGGCGCTGCCCATCGTGACCACGATGGCCCAGTTCCTCGCGGAGGAGTTCGGGCCCACCCTCAGCGCAGTCGCCGGATTCATGCGCGACGACCTCATGCCCGCCGCCGAGACGTTCTTCGGCTTCCTCTCCGAGCACCAGACCACCGTCACGGTCATCGCCGGCCTGATCGGCGGCGTCCTCGGTACGGCGCTGACCGTGTGGGCCGTGCGCTCGGTCGCGTCCGCCGCCACGAACACGATCGCGTGGTTCACGACCGCGACCGCGTCGACGGCAAGCGCCACCGTTCAGTCCCGCTCCGCGATGCAGGTCGTCGTCGGCTGGCTCTGGATGGGCACGCAGTCGCTCATAGCCGGCGCCCGCGTGGCCGCCGCGTGGGTCGTCGCGATGGGCCCGATCGGGTGGGCGATCGCCGCCGTCGTCGGTCTGGTCGCCCTCGTCATCTGGAAGTGGGACGAGATCAAGGCCGCCACCGGCAAGGTGTGGGACTGGTTCAGCGCCAAGATCACCGCCGTGTGGAACGCCGTCACCGGCTGGATCGGTCGGAAGGTCGGCGAGGTCGTCGGCTTCGTCGCTCGAGTGGGCGCCGTCCCCGGGATGGTCGGCGGCTACTTCGGCGACATGAAGGACCGCGCGATCTCGAAGGGCGCCGAGCTGGTCGCGTGGGTCGCCGGGATGCCGGGCTCCATCGTCTCGGGGGTCGGCGATCTCGGGGGGCTACTCCTCGACGCCGGCGCCGACATCGTCCGAGGTCTCTGGGACGGCATCTCCGGGATGGGCGACTGGATCGTCGGGAAGCTCGGCGACTTCGTCTCCGACGTCATCCCCGGCCCGATCAAGGACGTGCTCGGCATCGCGTCCCCGTCGAAGGTCACGGCCGAGCTCGGCCGCTGGACCGGCCGCGGTCTGGCCGACGGGCTGCTCGACACCGCGGGCGACGTGACCGCAGCGAGCAGCGCGCTCGCCGCGGCGGCCGTCCCCGAGCTCGCCTCCGTCGGCGCGTACGACATGCCCACCGCCCGTGTCGACGGCATGCGGTCGATCGACGGCGGCGGGCCCGGGGGCACCTCGAGCGGCGGGTTCACCGACGAGCAGATCGAGCGCATCGTCGCCGGGTTCCGCGAGGCCCTTGAGGACCTCGACATCGAGTCGCCCGTCTACGTCGGGGCCCGCGACGCCGGCCGCATCTTGCAGGTCGGTCAGACCGAGTTGGAGGCGAGCGAGTGATCACCGTCCCCCCGCAGCGCAGCACGGTCGGAGGCGGCCCCGACGTGCTCGACACGCAGTCGCCGTTCTACCTCCGGCTGTTCGGGCAGTGGCTCCACCTGCAGGGCATCAGCACGGGCTCGCAGCTCAAGCGGGACCGGGCGTCCGACGCGATGGTGTCGGTCGACGGCTACCGCACCGAGACGGCCGCACCGTCCGGGCCACGGACGTGGAGCATGTCGATGAGCTACGCGACCCCGGTCGGGACCATCGCCGCGCTCGAGCTGGCCTCAGCGAACCCGGGTGACGTGTGGTTCGTCGACCGCTCCCTGACCCGGCAGAACACGCTCGCCCCGGCCGACTGCCACGGACTCTGGGCGCCGGGAGCGACGGTCATCCTCGCCGGCGGCATCCCGCTCCCCGTGCTGGCCGCCGACCGCACCGTCACGATCCCGGTCCGCGCCGGCGTGACGACGTACGCCGCGCTCTGGACCACCCGTCCCGCCGGCACCGTCGTCGGCTCCGCAACCTGGCCCGGCGGCACCGCGGCGCTGACCGCACCAGGTGGCACCGCAGCGCAGCGCGCCGAGGTCGCGCTCACGCCCGACGCCGACGGGGTCCTCGAGCTGGCCGCGGTCGCCGGCACCACGGGCCTGCAGGTCACCGAGGACTACCTGCCCGACGTCTGGCACCCCGGCCAGCGGATGCCGACGCAGGTCGCCGTCGCCGACCCGGCCCGCACCCTGCAGCTGCTCGGCGAGCTGCGCCACGGACGGGCGTCGTACGCCCTCGAGGTCCGGGAGGTCGGATGAGCTGGACCGACCCCGGCCCGTCGTCGCTCGCGCCGACCGTGGTCGTCGACCTCGGTGCCCCGCTCGGCGTGCGCAACGTGACGTCGTACGACATCGAGCACGAGCTGCAGGGCGGCACCCTCACGGCCGCGACCCGGGCACGGTCCGGGTACTCCGTCGGCGCCGCGTCGATCACGATCGCGGTCGACCCGATGAGCAAGGTCCCGTGGTCGAAGGGCGCCGACCGGCTCCGCGCCGGCGGGGACGCCACGCTGCGCGCCGAGTGCCCCGGCCTCGAGCCGTTCCCCCTCGGCGCGTGGGTCGTCGCCCCCGTGTCCGGCTCGCTGACCAAGGTGGGCCGCACGGTCACCCTGCGCGAGAAGCAGTACGCCGGCCGGAAGGTCGCGAACCTGCTCCCCGCGCTGGCCGACAACGACGCCGACCCGGCGTGGATGATCGACACCCTCGCGCGGCAGTGCGGGTTCTGGTCAACGCCGGCGCCGGTCGAGTCGTGCGTGCTGTCGCTCCCTCTGAACGGCGCGGTCTGGGCCGAGGTCGGGAAGGACGCCTACCCCTCGACGAGCCCCGCCCGGTGGGGCGCCCTCGGCGGCGTCGTGGGCCCCACCGGTGGACCGTGGGGCGCCGAGGCCGGGTTCACCCCCGGCAGCGAGTGGGGGTCGACGCAGGGGTTCACGTGGCGCCTGTCCCGCGCGCTGCTCCACTCCGGGACGTCGCTCTACGTCACCGGCACCTTCGACGGCACCGCGTCGCTGCGGTTCCCCTCCTCGAGCGTGCAGGTCGAGATCCGCGCCGACATCGGGCAGGTCGCCGTACGCGGTCACTCCTCGCAGCCGTGGGCCACGACGTCGTACATGCCGGGACTCGACCCCCGACACCCGCAGCGGGTACAGCTCGAGATCCAGCGCGACGGCACGGTCACCGACCCGATGACCGACACCAACTCCGGGACCTTCGGGCCGACCCGGGTGCGGGCACGGTCCGCGCACGGCACCGCGTGGTCACCGTGGGCCGTCGACGTCTCGACCCGCTCGGACTACATCGCCCGGTCGATGTGGATCGAGGGCCCGGCCGACGCGACCGCCGGCGGCGTGCAGTGCACCCTCGCCGCCGACCCCGCGCTGTGGGCCCCGGTCACCGCGGACATCGACCCGCTCGGCGGCGTCGTCACCGCGCCGTGGCTGCCGGGCGACCTCGACCCGTGGTCGGGCATCCAGCAGGTCGCCGAGAAGTGGCTCGCCGGCGTGTGGCCCACCCGCGACGGCGTGCTCGTCGGCCGGGACCGGCACTACCTCGCGGGCGGCACCCCGGTCGTCGAGACCATCGACGTCGGCCGCCGCGTCGAGGACCTCCCGTGGACGATCGACCCGGCGAACGCGGCCGACCGCCTCGAGGTGACGTGGTCCCCGCCCGACGTCGTCGAGACGTCGTACGAGACCGAGGTCTTCGAGTCGCCCGAGCTCTGGTCGGCCGACGAGGCGATCCGCCTCAACCCCGGCCAGGTCGTCGAGCGGGTCGTCGACCTCGACCGCCTCGGCTTCATCAACGAGTTCTCGCAGTGGCGCCCGGTCTGGCAGTCGCCCCACCTCACGTCCCCGACGTGGGACGCCCGCTTCCAGCGAGGCGGCGGGGGCGGGCAGGTCCCGGCCGACGCGCTCGCCATCAGCACCCGGCAGGTGTCGGCCGGGCGGCTCATCATCCGCATCCGCAACCAGACCAACTCCGTGCTCTGGACCGTCGACGCCGAGGGCAAGCCCGCCCTCGTGCAGCGCGGTTACCGCCGCATCGACCAGGCGCAGCAGCTCATCGTCGAGCGAGGCGCCTCCGAGCACGACGCCCTGAACACGCTGACCGTCGACCTCGGTCGCCACGTGCAGCGCCGCCAGGACGCCGAGGAGATCGCCGACTTCGTGTGGTCGCGGGTGCAGACACCCGGCTACCGGGTCGACAACGTCCGCGTCGTACCCGACTGGACCCGGCACCCCGGGCAGGTCATCTACATCGCGCACGGCCGCTCGGGGCTGGCGTCGAAGGCGCTCGTCGCGAAGGTCCACCGGACCGGCGAGGCGGGCAAGGCCCGGCAGCACCTCGACCTCGTGCTGCTCGTCCCGACGTGGGCCGACTTCGCGGCGGTCTGGGCGGGCCGCACGTGGCACGAGTTCGCCGGGTTCTGGACGGGCCGCGCGGACAACGAGTGGTCGGCCTTCGCCGACGACCCCCTGCTGACGATCGGAGCATGACGTGCCCTTCACCCCAAACGGGATCTGGTATCCCGACGGCCAGGAGGGCGGCGACCCCGTCCGGGGCGCCCCCGACTTCGAGCAGCTCGCGAAGTCCGTCGACGCAGCGATCTCCCAGAGCGTCGTCGAGTCCGGTGCGGCGGCCGGCGGATGGGCCGCGACCGTCACCGTGCAGAAGTCGGGACGCCTCGTCACCATCGCGGGCGGCGTCCGGCCCTATCTCGGCCACCCCACGACGACGTACGTGACAGCGGCGTACCTCCCCGAGGGACACCGGCCCATGGCGAACGTCGCCACCCAGGCCGCGCCCGTCTTCAACAGCACGATCAACTACAGCTTCGTGTTCCAGCCCGACGGCCACATTCGGGTCCGGATCTCCGGCGCGCTGACCGGCGACCCCATGCCGACGCTCGTGTTCCCGCCCTCGTCGTGGCTCACCGCAGAGCCGGGGATTCCGGCGGGGGTTCCGGCATGAGCGAGCAGCCATCGGTCGGCGAGCTTGTGCGCCGCATGGAGGAGCAGGCGAAGTCCGTCGAGCGGCTCGTCGAGAAGGTCGACAACCTCGTCGAGAAGCTCTCCGACGACTACGTGTCGCGGCGCGAGCACGACCTCCGGGTCGGCCCTCTCGAGAAGCGCCTCGACAACGCCGACGCGTTCCGTCGGCAGGTCATGGCCGGCGCCCTCGTGGGGCTCATCGGCTACATCATCACGCTCGTCGTGCTCATCCCGGGAGTGCCGTCATGATGAAGATCAAGCCGCCCGTCCCCTCGTCCCGCACGATCTCCGTGCTGGCGTGGGTCACTGGCCTGTCGGCGCTCTGCCTCGTCGTGTGGCTGCTCGTCGAGCTCGGCCAGACCAACCAGCGGTTCGAGGTGGGCGCCGCCGACCGGCGCGACCTCCGCTCCCAGCTCGTCGACCAGCAGTCCGCGTCCGCCGCGCTGGCCGACCAGGTCGTCGACCTCGGCGAGGAGCCCGTCGTCGACCCCGCCGAGCCGCCGTCGGTGGCGACCCTGCTGCAGGGCTTGACCGGCGAAGTCGGCGCACGCGGCCCGGCCGGTCCGCGCGGTCCCATCGGTCCCATCGGGCCGCCCGGGGTGAGCGTGCCCGGCGAGCCCGGTGCGGCTGGTGAGCCCGGTCCCACGGGCGCCGCCGGGGTGCCGGGCGAGTCCGTGCAGGGCGCCCCCGGGGAGACGGGCCAGCCGGGCGCCACGGGCCCTGCAGGGCCGCAGGGAGAGCCCGGCCCCGCCGGAGCCACCGGAGCGCCAGGAGCGGCCGGCACGAGCGTCGTCGGCGTCTCGTGCTCGGGCGGTTCCGGCACGTTCGTCTTCACCTACTCCGACGGCACCACCCAGACCGTCACGTGCGCCGAGCCCGAGCCGGAGCCCGACCCCACCGACCCGCCGGGCCTCGACCCGGTCCTGCCCTGAGGAGCGACACCACCATGGCTCGACACACCTTCGGCGGCACGCTGGCCGACGTCGCCACCGCGCACGTCTCCGGCTTCCTCAAGCCCGCCGGCCCGATCGCCCTGTCACTCTGGTCGGCCAAGGTCGGCGGCGCGCCGGTCACCGACTTGCTGCTCGACGGCCAGCCGGTCACCGTCGTACGCGCAGGGTCGGAGGGCGACGTCCCGGCGTTCGAGGGCCCCGACGGCGTGACCCGTCTGTGGGTGCAGGTCCCCGGTCGCAGTGCGCGCCGGCTGCTGGCCGCCGCTGGCCTGCCCGGGGCGGACGGCCTCCCGGGCGTCAACGCGGTGCCCGCCGACCAGGCCGTTGGGACGTACCTGACGACCGATGGCAGTGCTGCGAACACGGCCCTGCATGGCGCGGTCGACGACGCGATCGACGAGGGTATGGCCCCTGGCGGCGTCATCCTTGAGGGCGTCACGCCGATCGCCCAGGCCGCCGCCTCGGACGCGATCGCGAACAACCCGAACGTCGTCACCCAGGCCGGGGCGGCGGCCGCCGCGGCCGCGTCGACCGCGGTCACCATCGCGGGCGTCTCCGACGGCTACACCGCCCCGCCCGCCACCCCGACCGTCACCCTCGGCACCCTGAACCCGGTAGCCGCGAACTTCGCTGGCGGTCGACGTGTCCTCATCGCGGTAGCCGACACCCACAAGATCACGCAGCCCTCGGTGCTCCGGTCGATGTCCGGCCGGGTCGCCAACGACGAGGCCGCCCGCACCATCGAGTTCTACGTCTACCGGCCCAACGGCTCGGGCGGCTACACGGTGGTCTACCGAGGCGGCGCCCAGGCAGCGGCGACGGCGGGGACCTACACGTGGACCCCGACGTCGTACCTACGGCTCCTGCCTGGCGACGTGCCGGGTGTCTGGACCGCGACCAACGTCGCTGCGAACGGCCTCTACTGGGCGGGCTCGGGTGGCCCCGCCATCGGGTCGGTCCTCTACCAGCCTGCCGTCAACTTCCCCGCCCCGGCGGTCGGGGACACCATCACCCCCGGCGCAGGGGCCAGCGACCCGAAGGTGCAGACGCAGTACCTCCCCGCGCTCACGTGGACCACCAGCCACGAGGCCGTCGTCGTGGCGTCGCGGTGGGCGAACCTGCCGGGCGGCTACCCGCGCCTCGACGCGGGCGGGAAGGTGCCCGCCAACCTGCTCCCCGGTGCCCGCGTCACCGGCCTGCCGATGATCGCGCTCGGCACGTCGGTGGTGGCCATCGCCAACTCCTACGTCACCCAGGCCGCTGCACAGTCAGGCGTGGCGCTCGACAACCAGGCCGTCGGCTCGTCCGGAATCGTGTGGGACGGCACCCGCGACCGCTCGCTCTCCGCGACCAAGGCCGAGCTCGAGGCCGCGTTCCCCGGGTGGGGCGGTCAGTCCTACGAGGCCCGGATCATCGACCGCATCGCGAACATCAAGCACCTGCACTTCGCGCACGGCTACAACGACCGTGACAAGCCGATCGGCACGCCCACCTCGACCGACCGGGCCACGCTGTACGGGGCGTACAACTACGTGCTCGGCAAGGTCTTCGAGGCCAAGCCCTCGATCACCGTGTCGTTCGAGACCCCCCACAGCCTCTACACCCCGGCCAACGAGGGCTACCACGCCACCACCGCGGCGGTGCGTACCGCGATTCTCGAGATCGGCCAGCGCTACGGCGGCCCCGTCTTCGACCTCACGCAGCACGGCCAGCTCGGGCAGTCCGGCGCGACCACCCGAACCACCGACGGCGTGCACCCGAACGCCGCGTGGAACGCCATGCTCGCGCCCGTGCTGGCCGCGTGGTGGAACGAGCACCTGCCGGTCGGCTGACCCGGCCCATCTGCACGGTTAGTCCGGCTCCACCCCACCCCACGGCCGCCCGGCCAGCACGACCGGGCGGCCGTTCCCATCCCTGCCTGAGGAGGCACCCCGTGACGATCCTCAACCTCGGCCAGGACACCTCCGGCCGCGACCTCCGGCTCGACGACACCACCCACCAGCGGATCCGGTGGGCCGAGAACCGCCTCGGCATCAAGCTCGTCATCGTCCAGGGCTCCTACGTCGAGGGCACCGAAGCGTCCGCCGGCACCCACGACGGCGGCGGCGTCGGCGACGTCCGCTCCAGGAACTTCTCCCACGAGGTGAAGCGGAAGGTCCTCACGGCGCTCCGCGAGGCCGGCCTCATCGCGTGGCTCCGCACCCCCGCCCAGGGCTTCGACGAACACATTCACTTCGTCGAACTCGCCTCGAAGACCCTCGCCCCGTCCGCCGCCCGCCAGGTGACCGCCTACCTCGCCGGCCGCAACGGGCTCAAGGACAACGACCCCGACGACGGCCCCGACGTCGAGGTCCCGACCGCACTCCCCACCGACGTCCAGGAGGACGACATGTCGCAGTACGAAGACCAGCTGAACGAGCTCCTCACCCTGGCGAAGCGCACCGACGCCCGGGTGCTCACCACCCAGGGCGCCGTCGAGAAGATCCACGGTCTGGTGCGCGACGTCGCGAAGGCCATCCCCAACATGAGCCGGTGGCTCGGCTACCTCATGAAGGGCGTCGAGGGCCAGGGCGCCAGCCTCACCGCGCTCGCCGCCCAGGTCGACGCCGCGCTCGCCTCGACGAGCGACCCGGCGCTCGTCGCCCAGCTCGAGCAGATCCGGACCGAGCTCGACGACGTGATCAAGGCGGCGAGCTGATGGGCCTCGGAGGGCTGGTGCTCGACCGGCTGCAGCGGCTGTCCCCGCACGCCCGCGCGGTCGTGTACGACGGCGTGCTCATCGTGGCTGGTCTGCTCGCGCTGCTGGTGTGGGTGCTCCCGGTCTTCGAGGTCGACGCGATCGGGCCCGTCGATCTCGACGAGCTCGGCAGCGTCGGCGTCGCCGCGGCGGCCGTGGCCGCGCTGCTCGCCCGGGCGAACACCCCCAAGCCGACCGGCGGCGACCACCGGGCGGACGTCCCGCCCGCCTGACCGCCGTACGCCACGAGCTGCGCCCCGTCCCCTCACGCAGGGGGCGGGGCGCTTTCGTGCGTTCCCGGCGCGGCGGCCACCCAGGGCCGCTAGCGTTGCCCGCCGTGAAGACCCTCTCGCGGACCGCCATTACCCTCACCGCCCTGCTCGCCCTCACCAGCTGCAGCGGAGGCAGCGACGAAGACACGACCGCCGACGAGTCCGGCCCCACGCTCCCGGACTGCACCTCGACGTGGGAGACGGGCGCCGTGCTCCCCGACCCCTACGAGGGCTGCGACGACGACGGCGAGACGGTCGCCCCGAAGTTCCTCGACTGCACGAACGGCAACGGCCGGTACGTGCAGTGGGACGGCGGCGTGGCGTACGCCCGCGAGGGCGCGCCCGTGATCGACCGCGCCGGCCAGCTCGCGATCATCTGCGACCCCGGGAACGAGGCGGGCGCCTACGCCACGCCCACCCCGACGGACGACTTCACCCGCGGCTGACCTACGCCGCGAGCGACCCGATCGCGTCACGCAGCTCGTCGTTCGTCACCCCGAGGTAGTGCTGCGTGGTCGCGACCGACGCGTGCCTCATCAACTGCTGGATCACGCGGATGTTCTTCCCGTTCCGGAGCAGGTTCGTCCCGAACGTGGCGCGGCACCGGTGGATCGAGCCGGTGAGCCCGAGGTCCCGGAACAGGTGCCGCACCCGCAGGCCCACCAGCTGCGCCGACACGTGGTCGCGGGCGTGGTGGGGCGACGGGAACCAGTAGCCGGCGCGCGGGTAGTGCTGCGCCAGCTCCCACAGGACCTCGTGGGTGGGGATCGCCTCGTCGGTGCCGCCCTTCCCGACGACGTACAGCATCGACTCTGTGATGTCCTCGCCCCGGAACTTGGCGATCTCGAACGACCGCAGACCGGCGTACGACCCCAGCAGAATCCAGGCGCGCAGGTTCCCCTCGGTCGCGCCGAGCACCAGCATGAGCTCCTTCTGCGACAGCGGCTTCGGCTTCGGTCGGGGACGGGGCCCGCGCCGGACCCGCGCGATTGGCGAGGCCTCGATCTGGCCGGTCTCGAGCATCCACCCGTAGACGCTCGTGAGGTGGTTGACGTACGTCGAGCGGGTCCACCCGGAGTGGGCGCCGACCCATCCGGCGGCGATGTCGGGGCCGACGTGCAGGGTGCCCCAGTCTCTCAGGCGGCCCTCGGCGAAGGTGCGGCGCTGCTTGATGGTGTTCTCGCTGAGCCCGCTTCCCCGCATCCAGCGTTCGAACTCGTCTAGGTCGGTGATCGTCATGTGCGCACCCCCGTGCGTCGCGGCGCCCTCGTGCCGGACGCCTCGGGATGCAGCGGGGACAGGCGTCAACGAGGTAACGATGCGCATCGTTACGACACGCGGGGGCGCTCGGGCGTGTCGCGGCGTGTCGCGACCCACGCGACGACCGGCGCCCACGCCAGGGCGAGCACGACGAGCACCAGGAGCGCGCTCACGCCGACACCGCCGCGAGATCGCGTGCAAGGCGCTCACGCCGCTCGTGGAGCTGGGCAAGCTCGGCGATGCGGGAGTCCGAGGGGAGGCGAGTCGCGAGGGGCGTGTTCACGACCGCGCCGTCCGTGGTCGACTCGCGGCGCAGGGGGTCGATCCGGTTCAGCCGAGCCTCGACCTCCTCGAGCTCAGCTGCGAGGGCGACACGGCGCGCGGGCGCGGCGGCCTGGGCCTTGGCGCGGCGAGCGTTCTCCCGCTCGACGGCCTTCTCGACGCGGGCGCGGGCAGCCTTCTCGTGACGGGCGCAGAGGTAGGTGGCGGGCTTACCGCACACGCGGTCTGCGGCATCCATCCACGCGACGCAGGTGCCGGCAGGGTAGTCGTCGGGGTGGCGCAGAGCGACGTGCGACGCGAGCGCCAGCAAGGTCGGCGCGCTCATGCCGCGACCGCCGTGAGCTGCGGGAGCGCACCGATCCGGCCGACCGACTTACTTCCGCGTACGCATAAGCGGACGCGCCGGGAGGCGGTGCTCCCGCGCGTCCGCCGCACGGCGGCGAGGAGGATCAGTCGTCCTCGAGGCGGAAGCCGACCTTGAGGGACACCTGGAAGTGGTCGACCTGACCGTCCTTCACGTGGCCGCGCACCTGGCTGACCTCGAACCAATCGAGGTGGCGGAGCGTCTTGCCCGCCCGCTCGACGCCGTTGCGGATCGCCTGGTCGATGCCCTCGGGCGACGTCCCGACGATCTCCGTGACGCGGTAGGTGCGGCTGCTCATCGCTGGCTCCTCGTTGGTGGTGCGGGTGGCGGCGCGGCGGCCGACCGGGATGGTTGATGCTAGCGACGTACAGTCGAGGGCATGCCGCCGCGCCCACGGAAGTCCACCAAGAACCGTGAGGTCCCCGTCCGCATCACGTCCGCGGGCGAGGCGCCGGAGGAAGAGCTCGACCACCGCCAACGCCGCTACATCATCGCGATGACGGTGCGCACGCTGTGCTTCCTCGGTGCGGTCGCGGTGGGCCCGGGCTGGCTGCGGTGGGTCCTGCTCTCCGGCGCGGTGTTCCTCCCCTACATCGCGGTCGTCATCGCCAACACGACGTCGCAGCGCACGGACACCTTCGAGGTCGAGGGCGTCGACGTGGCGGCCCTGCCGCCGGCGGCGACGACGTACCGCATCGAGAGCTCGGACGACCGCGGTGTTCTCTGAGTCCGACGGTCCCGACGAGGCGACCTGCTCCGCGCGGGGCTGCAAGCTGCCCGCGGTGTGGGGACTGCGCTGGAACAACCCCAAGCTCCACAGCCCCGAGCGGCGCAAGGTCTGGCTGGCGTGCGACGACCACCGGGCGTCGCTCTCGGACTTCCTCGGCGCGCGCTCGTTCCTCAAGGACGTCGTGCCGTACGGCGAGCTGGGCTGAGCCCCGCTCCCCCGCTCCGGACCGTCGGTGCGGCGTCAGCCGCCGATGGCGGACATCGGGCGCGTCGGCTGCAGGAAGCTCGGGTCGTCGATGCCGTGGCCCGGGGCCTTGCCCCACATGGCCGTACGCCAGCGGTCGACGATCTCGTCGTCGGACGCCCCGCCGCGCAGCGACGCGCGCAGGTCGGACTCGGTGCGCGCGAAGAGGCAGTTGCGCACCTGGCCGTCGGCCGTGAGACGCACGCGGTCGCAGTCGCCGCAGAAGGGGCGGGTGACCGAGCCGATCACGCCGACCCGTCCGGCGACGCCGTCGCCGGTGTCGACGAGGAACCGCTCGGCGGGCGCGCTGCCGCGGGCCTCGCCGTCGGGGCGCACGTCGTACACGGCCTCCAGCGACGCGAGGATCTCGTCGGCCGTGATCATGTGCTCCCGGGTCCAGGCGTGCTGGGCGTCCAGGGGCATCTGCTCGATGAACCGCAGCTCGTAGCCCCGCTCGAGCGACCAGCGCACCAGCTCGGGGGCCTCGGTGTCGTTGAGGCCGCGCAGCAGCACCGCGTTGATCTTGATCGGCGTGATGCCCGCGGCGACCGCGGCCTCGATGCCGGCGATCGCGTCGTGCATCCGGTCGCGCCGCGTGATGGTGGCGTAGGTCTCGGCCCGGATGCTGTCGAGGCTGACGTTCACCCGGTCGAGACCCGCCTCGGCGAGCGCGTCCGCCGTGCGGGCGAGGCCCAGTGCGTTGGTGGTGAGCGACATCTCGACCTCGGCCGAGCGCTCGCGCACCTGGCGCACGATGTCGACGAGGCCCCGCCGCACGAGCGGCTCGCCGCCCGTGAAGCGGACCTCCCGGATGCCGAGCCGCTCGATGCCGAGCACGACGAGGCGCACGACCTCGTCGTCGGTGAGGGTCTGCTCGGTGGCCATCCAGTCGAGGCCCTCGGCCGGCATGCAGTAGCTGCAACGGAGGTTGCAGCGGTCGGTGAGGGAGACCCGCAGGTCGGTGGCCACACGACCGTGCTGGTCGGCCAGCGGGGAGGCGCCACCGAGCGCGGTGGGAGGGAGGGAGGAGGGGAGGGTCGGCACGGGGAGGTGCACGACCTCGTCAGCGACGCCGGACATGCTGCCGAGTCTAGGTGGCACCCGGTCGCCGGATAGCCTCGACGCGTGGGCTCCTTCCGCTTCCTGCTGAGCCGGCGCTGGATCCTGTTCGGGATCGCCGTCGTGCTCCTCACCTACCTGGCCTGGATCCTCGGCCAGTGGCAGTTCCACCGCCTCGACGACCGCCGCGACCGCAACGCGGTCGTGGAGCGCAACGAGGGCGTCGACCCGGTGCCCGTCGAGGAGGTCCTCTCGCCCGACGAGCCCGTCGGGGCGGACGAGGAGTGGACCCACGTCAGCGTGACCGGCACCTACGTCGTCGACGACACCGTCGTCGTGCGCTACCGCACCCGCGACGGCGAGCCGGGCGTCGACCTGGTGGTCCCGGTCGAGCTGCCGTCGGGCCGGAGCGTGCTGGTCGACCGCGGCTGGCTCTCCACCGACAACAGCGGCAGCCTCAACGGCACCGACCCGAGCGCCCTGCCGGCACCCCCGTCCGGGGAGGTGACCGTGACCGGCTGGGTACGGCGTGACGCCGAGGGCAGCTCGACCAAGGTGACCGACCAGTCCACGCGCGCCATCTCGTCGGCCGTCATCGGCGAGGCGCTCGACCGTGACGTCCTCACCGGGTTCGTCGACCTCGCGGAGGAGAGCCCGGAGGCCGCCGAGCCGCTCTCCCCTCCCCCGCTGCCCGACCTCGACGACGGCCCGCACTTCTTCTACGGCCTGCAGTGGTGGTTCTTCGGGTTCCTCGCCGTCTTCGGCTTCGGCTACCTCGTCTTCGACGAGTGGCGCGGGGGCCCCGCCCGGCGCGACCGGCTCCGGGCCGAGCGCCGCCAGCGCGCCGAGCGGATGGAAGAGGCCCAGGCCGCCGCCCAGGCGCGCATCCTCGCCGAGCGCCGGGAGGCCCAGGCCCGGGCCCGCGACGCCCAGGAGACCCGCGAGGACGCCTGACGCGCCCCACGGCCGTCCCGCGCGGCGTCAGATCGTACGGAGCAGCCCGCCGTCGACGGGCAGCGCCACACCGGTCACGTACGACGCGGCCGGCGACAGCAGGAACGCGGCCGCACGCCCGAACTCCGCCGGGTCGCCGTGGCGTCGCAGCGGGATGGCCGCGAGAGCGGCCTCACGGTCGGCCGGGTCCTCGCCCCGGGCGGCCGCCAGCTCGACCAGGCGCTCGGTCTCGATGCGTCCGGGCAGCAGGGCGTTCACCCGGACGCCGGCCGGCCCGAGCTCGTCGGCCAGGTTCTTCGCCACCATCGCCAGCCCGGGACGCAGCCCGTTGCTGATCGCCATCGCCGGCAGGGGGCTGCGCACGCTGCTGGAGAGCACCAGGGCGAGCGCCCCGCCGTCGGCGAGGGCGGCACCGATCGTGCGGGCCAGCCGGACGGCACCGAGGAAGACCGTCTCGAAGGAGCGCGTCCAGTCGTCGTCGGTGGTGCCCAGCACGGTGCCGGGGGGCGGCCCGCCGACCGAGACCAGCGCACCGTCCAGCCGTCCCCAGCGCTCGAGGGCCGCGTCGACGAGGCGCTCCGGGGTCGCGGGGTCGCCGTTGTCGGCGACCACGCCCGTCGCGCCCTCGCCCAGCTCGGCGAGGGCCGTCTCGAGGGCGTCGCTCGAGCGGCCGGAGACGACGACCCGCGCACCGTCGGCGACGAGGGCGTCCGCGGTCGCCCGTCCCAGGCCCCGGGTGCCACCGGTCACGACGTACACGCGGTCGCGCAGCCGCAGGTCCACTCAGGCCTCCGTCTCGTGCAGGTCGTCGACGAGCTGGGTGCCGTGCAGCGTGGCGTAGAGCCCGCCCCGGGCGAGCAGCGTCGTGTGGGTGCCGCTCTCGACGATCCGGCCGTCGTCGACCACGAGGATCTGGTCGGCGTCGCGCACGGTGGAGAGCCGGTGGGCGATGACGAGCGACGTGCGGCCCGCCAGCGCGGCGGCCAGCGCCCGCTGGACGGCCTGCTCGGACTCGCCGTCGAGGTGGGCCGTGGCCTCGTCGAGCACGACCAGCGGCGGGGCCTTGAGCAGCAGCCGGGCGATGGCCAGGCGCTGCCGCTCGCCGCCGGAGAGGCGGTAGCCCCGGTCGCCGACGACGGTGTCGAGCCCGTGGGGCAGCGACCGCACGAGGTGGGCGATGCGGGCGGCCTCGAGGGCCTCCCAGACCTGCTCGTCGGAGGCCCCGGGGCGCGCGTAGCGCAGGTTCGCACCGATCGTGTCGTGGAACATGTGCGCGTCCTGGGTGACGTAGCCGACCGCGTCCTCCAGCGAGTCCAGGGTCAGCCCCCGCACGTCGTGGCCCGCGACCCGGACCGTGCCCTGCGTCGGGTCGTAGAGCCGCGCCACGAGGTGCGTGATCGTCGTCTTGCCGGCCCCGGACGGGCCCACCAGGGCGACCATCTGGCCGGGCTCGGCGACGAAGGTGACGTCGCGCAGCACGGGCTCGCCCTCGCCCGCGCGGTCGGTCGCCGCCACCTTCTCCAGCGTGGCCAGCGTCGTCGACGACGCGGAGGGGTAGGCGAACCCGACGTGGTCGAGCTCGAGCCGCACGCCCTCGACGCCGGCGGGCACCTTCAGCGGTACGGCGTCGGCGCGCTCGACCACGGTGGAGGGCAGGTCGAGCACCTCGAACACGCGCTCGAAGCTCACGAGGGCGGTCATGACGTCGATGCGCACGTTGGAGAGCCCCTGGAGGGGGCCCAGGAGGCGCAGGAGCAGCGTGGCGAGGGCGAGGAGCGTGCCGAGCGTCAGGTCGCCCTGGATCACGAGGTAGCCGCCCACGCCGTACACGAGCGCCGCCGCCAGGGCGGGCACGAGCAGCATGACGGAGGCGAAGAGCCGCGTCAGGAGCGAGATGCGGACGCCGAGGTCACGCACGACGGCGGCCTTGACGGCGAAGGACTCGTCCTCCTCGCCCCGGCGGCCGAAGAGCTTGAGCAGCATCGCGCCGCCGACGTTGAAGCGCTCGGTCATGGTGTTGCCGAGGTCGGCGTTGCCGTCCATCTGGCGGCGGGTGAGGCCCGCCAGCCGCGCCCCGACCCAGCGTGAGGTGGCGAAGAGGATCGGGAAGGTGACGAGGCACAGCAGGGTCACCTGCCAGCTGAGCGCGAGCATCGTGACCCCCACGACGATCGCGGCCACGCCGTTCGAGACCGTGCTGGAGAGCACCGTGGTGAAGGCCCGCTGGGCGCCGACCACGTCGTTGTTGAGGCGGGAGACGAGGGCGCCGGTCTGCGTGCGGGTGAAGAACGCGATGCCCTGGCGCTGCACGTGGGCGAAGACCCGCGTGCGCAGGTCGTAGATGAGGCCCTCCCCCACCCGGGCGGAGAGGTAGCCGCCGACGACGCCGAACAGGGCGTCGACGAGGGCGACGCCCACCATCGCCAGCGCGACGCCGACCACGACGTCCACGTTGCCGGCGACCACCCCGTCGTCCACGAGCTTCTGCACGAGGAGCGGGGTGACCACGACGAGCATCGCGTCGAGCACGGTGACCACGCCGAAGGCACCGAGGATCTTCTTGTGCGGGCGGGCGAATCCGAGGACCCGCCGCACCACGGCGGGATCCACCCGGTTGTCGACCGCCGAGCGGTCGGTGCGCAGGTGCCGCCAGGCCGCACCCATCCCCGTCATCCCAGACACAGCTCTCCCAACCGTCCGTCGCTCGTCGCTGTTCCCGGACACCGGGAGCGCGGAGCCCTACGATGCACCACGTGTCCAGCCGGAGTCCCTACGGTTCGTGGCTCCTGGGTGGTGCCGACCAGAGCCGGCGGGCCCTGCGCGTCCGGATCCAGCTGCTCCTGACGACGGTGCTGGTCGCCACCAACGTCATCGGCGCCCTCGTGGTCGGGGCCGTGCTGCTGCTCGTGAGGCCCGACGAGCCGCTCGACGGCGGGCTCCGGCTCGCGATGGCGATCGCGCTGCCGGTGTACGTCGGGCTGGCCGTCCTCCTCGGGGCCACCGTCATCACCCGACGCGTGCTCCGCGTGCTGCAGTGGGCCCGCGACGGCCGGGAGCCCGACGAGAAGCAGCGCCGGCGCGCGGTGCTCGTCCCCCGCTACGTCACGGCCCGCCAGGCCGGCCTCTGGTTCGTGGGCACCTGCCTGTTCACCGGCCTGGCCCTCGGGCTCCAGCCCAGCCTGGCGCTGACCATCGGCGTCGCCGTCGGGATCGCGGGCGTGGTGGTCTGCGCGATCGCCTACCTGCTCACCGAGTTCGTGCTGCGGCCCGTGACGGCCCGGGCCCTGGCCTCCGGGGTGCCGCCGGCCGGGCGGGGTTCCGGCGTACGTCGCCGCATGATCACGTTCTGGGTCCTCGGCACGGCGGTGCCGCTCAGCGGGCTCCTGCTCGTCGCGATCCTCGCGCTGGCCGGCGACGACCAGGTGAGCCGCACCCGGCTCGCGGTCGTGGCCCTGGTGCTCGGCGCGGTCGTGCTGCTCTTCGGGCTCCTCATCACGGGGCTCAACGCCCGCGCCGTCGTCGGCCCGCTCGCGTCGGTGCGCGACGCCCTGCGCCAGGTCGAGTCGGGCCGCTTCGACGTGGAGATCCCGGTCTACGACGCCACCGAGCTCGGCCTCCTGCAGGCCGGGTTCAACCGGATGGCCGCCGGGCTGCGGGAGCGCGAGCGCATCCGGGACCTCTTCGGGCGCCACGTCGGTCTCGACGTGGCCGAGGCGGCCCTGGGGAGCGACGTGGCCCTCGGGGGCGAGACCCGCACCGTCTCGGTGCTGTTCGTCGACCTGATGGGCTCGACCACGCTCGCGACCGAGCGCTCGGCCGCGGAGGTCGTCGACCTCCTCAACCGCTTCTGCGCCGTCGTCATCGACGAGGTCGACCGCCAGGGCGGGCTGGTGAACAAGTTCATGGGCGACGCGGTGCTCGCCATCTTCGGCGCCCCCGTCGAGCGGCCCGGCCACGCGGGGGACGCGCTCCGGGCGGCGCGGGCGGTGGCGCGTCGCCTGGCCGACGAGCTGCCCGAGATCCGCGCCGGGGTGGGCGTGGCCACCGGCGAGGCCGTCGCCGGCAACGTGGGTGACGAGCGCCGGTTCGAGTACACGGTGATCGGTGACGCCGTGAACCAGGCGGCCCGGCTCACCGAGCTCGCCAAGGCACGGCCCGGCCTCCTGCTGGTGTCGTGCGAGAGCGTCGACGCCGCGGACCCCGACGAGGCCGCCCGGTGGCGACCCGCCGGGTCCGAGGTGCTGCGCGGACGCAGCGAGCCGACGCCCCTCGCCGTACCGGCCGAGGATCAGGCCAGCGAGACCAGCTCGGCGTAGGACTCGTTCCAGAGGTCCTCGACGCCGTCGGGGAGGATCAGCACGCGGTCCGGCTCGAGCGCGCGCACCGCGCCCTCGTCGTGGGTGACGAGGATGATCGCGCCCTCGTAGCGACGGATCGCGTCGAGCACCTCCTCGCGCGACGCCGGGTCCAGGTTGTTGGTCGGCTCGTCGAGCAGCAGCACGTTGGCGCTGGAGACGACCAGCGACGCCAGGGCGAGACGCGTCTTCTCGCCGCCCGACAGCACGGCCGCGGACTTGTTGGCGTCGTCACCCGAGAACAGGAACGACCCCAGCACGGTGCGCGCCTCGGTGTCGGTGAGCTGCGGAGCGGCGCTCTGCATGTTCTCCAGCACGGTGCGCCCGGTGTCGAGCGTCTCGTGCTCCTGGGCGTAGTAGCCGACCTTGAGCCCGTGGCCCGGGATGACGGTGCCGGTGTCCGGCGGATCGACGCCGGCGAGGATCCGCAGCATCGTGGTCTTGCCCGCGCCGTTGAGGCCGAGGATGACGACGCGGGAGCCGCGGTCGATCGCCAGGTTGACGTCCGTGAACACCTCGAGCGAGCCGTAGACGCGCGACAGCTCGGCCGCGGTCAGCGGCGTCTTGCCGCACGGGGCGGGCGACGGGAACTTGATCTTGGCGACCTTGTCGGCGACACGCTCGCCCTCGATGCCGGCCATCATCTTCTCGGCGCGCTTGAGCATCGACTGCGCGGCCTGCGCCTTGGTGGCCTTGGCCCGCATCTTGTTGGCCTGGTCGGTGAGGGTCTTCGCCTTGTTCTCGGCGTTCATGCGCTCGCGCTTGCGGCGCTTCTCGTCGGTCTCGCGCTGGGTCAGGTAGTGCTTCCAGCCCATGTTGTAGACGTCGATCACGCAGCGGTTGGCGTCCAGGTGGTAGACCTTGTTGACCGTCTCGGCGAGCAGCGCGTTGTCGTGGCTGATGACGATGAAGCCTCCCTTGTGGGCCTTCAGGAAGTCGCGCAGCCAGATGATCGAGTCGGCGTCGAGGTGGTTGGTGGGCTCGTCGAGGATGAGCACCTCGGCGCCGGAGAACAGGATGCGCGCGAGCTCGACCCGGCGGCGCTGGCCGCCGGAGAGCGTCTTCAGCTGCTGGCCCAGGATGCGGTCCTCGATGCCCAGGCTGGCCGCGATCGTGGCGGCCTCCGCCTCGGCGGCGTACCCGCCCCCGGCGTGCAGCTCGGCGTCGGCGCGGGTGTAGCGCTTCATGCCGCGCTCGGCGACGGCGGGGTCGTCGGAGGCCATCTGCTCCTCGGCCTCGCGCAGGCGACGTACGGCGTCGTCCAGCCCGCGGGCGGACAGGATGCGGTCGCGGGCCAGCACCTCGGGGTCGCCGATGCGGGGGTCCTGGGGCAGGTAGCCCACGTCCCCGTTCGACACGACCTTGCCGGAGGCGGGCAGCGCGTCGCCGGCGAGGATCTTCGTGAGGGTGGTCTTGCCGGCGCCGTTGCGGCCCACGAGGCCGACCTTGTCGCCGGCCGCGACGCGGAACGAGACGTTCTCCATGAGGAGGCGGGCACCCGCACGGACTTCGACGTTCTGTGCGGTGATCATCGGGAGAGGACTCTACGGCGCGCCGCCGGAGGGCCCCGCATCCCGGAACGTGACGTGGGGCGCATCACGGGGACGTCTGCGTCACGCCGGCGGGACGTCCTCGGTCAGAGCAGGGCCTCGAGGTGGCCGAACTGGCGCTGCAGCGCCCGCAGGTACGGCGCCACGCTGGGGTGCCGGAACTTCCCCGCCAGCGCGCCCTCCCCGTCGGCCGCGCGGGCCAGGGCCCACTCGGCCCGGTTCAGCACCGTGTAGACGGCCGTCACCCGCGCGCCGAGGAGCGCCTGCTCGCGGGTCGCGAGCCCGGCCGGGAGCGCGGCGACGTACGCGTCCAGGAGCACGTCGAGCTCCTCGGGCGAGGAGAGCGCGAGGTAGCCGAGGTCGCCGCCCACCGGGCCGGTCCCGAGGGTCGACCAGTCGAGGGTGAGGATGTCGTCGCCGTCGCGGGCGGCGAAGTTCCCGGCGACCGGGTCGCCGTGCTGGAGCACCTGCGGCAGCGCTGCGAGCCGGCCCAGGTAGGTCGCCCGTCGCGACCAGAGCCGCTCCGCGACGTCGGCCACGGTCGTGCGGCCCAGGGTCCGCCAGCCCCCGTGGCGCTCGACGCGCCGCAGGCGGTCGTCGAGCTGTCCGCGCGCGAGCCACGGCACGTCCGGCACGGGGGTCGCCGCGAAGGCGCCGAGCCGGGAGGCGACGAACAGGCGGGGCAGGGTCTCGGGCGGCACCCAGGCGGTGCGGAGCGTGAGCCCCTCCGGGTCCTCGGCCACGTCCAGCACCGGGACGGCGCGGAGGCCGGCGGTCCGGTCGACCACTCCGGACACGGCCACGGCCCCGGCGCGGCGCCACCAGGCCGCGTGGGCCGGGTCGGAGAGCTCGGGGACCTCGTCGTCGACGGGCGCGACCAGGCGCTTCACCACGCTCGGCGGGTGCGTCGTCCGGTCGATCCAGACCCCTGCGGTGGAGGGGCCGAGGCCGCCGGGCAGCACCTCCCAGCCGTCGTCGGGCTGCCACATGCTCCGCAGTCTGGCAGAGCCAGGGGGCCGCCACCGCCCGGACACGCTGCCTGACCTGCGGTTTCGCCGCTGCCACGACGGGTACGACGGGGTCCGTGCGCTCCTCCACCCCTCGTCCGTCGCGTGTCCGCCGTCGACCGCTGGTGCTGGCCGCCGCGGTGCTGCCGATGGGGGCCCTGCTCACCGCCTGCACCGGCGACGGGTTCTCGGTCGGCGACGCCGTCGAGGGCCTGCCGACGGGCGACCACGAGGAGTTCGCCGTCGTGGTCGGTGACGTCGACCGGGCCGCCGAGCTGGCCGACCTGGACCGCCCGGCTCGCAGAGGGCGCCGTCCCGGCCGTGGTCTGGAGCATCCCCGCCCGCCGCGACCCGCTGTTCAGTCACACCGGCTGAGCACGAGGGTCGTCAGGACCCGTCGGCGTTCACGACCTCGACCCGAAGCCCCAGGGCCGAGGCCACCGCGCCCTCGAGCTCGGCACGTCGCGGCTCGGGCACGGGGAGCCACGGGTCGACCACGGCGTGCCGGGCGAGGCGCCGGTCCTCCAGCACGAGGGCGATCGCGGCGCGGTCTCCGCCCGTCACCAGGGGCAGGGGGCGCTCACCGAGCACGGCCACGGCGTGGTCGGTGGCGGCGTCGTACGCGGCCCGCGCCTGGTTGTCGCGCCGTCGGGCGAAGCGCTGCTGGCTCTGGCCGCCGGCCTTGCTGCGCCCCTGCACGTGACGCCGCCCGACCTTGCTCGCGACAGTGCGAGCGGCGGCCAGACGGGCAACGGCGAAGCCGCCCTTGCGGACGAGGAGCACGCCCCACGTCTCGGGCGCCTCCGCGGCGGTTCGGAACGCCGCGGCGTCCGCGGGGCCGGCGTACGAGCGGCCGAAGGGCAGGGCGGCGGCGAACGTCGACCCGTCCTCGCCGGTGCCGGCGAGACGGCCGTCGACGACCTCGGTCGTCACTCCCCCGTGGCGCTCGCCGAAGTTGGCCAGCCAGCGGTCGAGCCGCTCCGGCGGGACGACGACGTCGACCACGAGGGGGTCGCGTCGCTCAGACGTTGAAGCCGAGGGCGCGCAGCTGGTCGCGGCCGTCGTCGGTGATCTTGTCCGGGCCCCACGGCGGCATCCACACCCAGTTGATGGCCACGTCGTTGACGAGGCCCTCGAGCGCGGAGTTGGTCTGGTCCTGGATGACGTCGGTCAGCGGGCAGGCCGCCGACGTGAGCGTCATGTCGAGCACCGCGTTCGACTCCTCGTCGAGGTGCACGCCGTAGACGAGGCCGAGGTCGACGACGTTGATCCCGAGCTCGGGGTCGACGACGTCCTTCATGGCCTCCGTGACGTCCTCGATGCTCACGCTGCTGGAGCGGCTCGTGGACGTGCCGTTGGGGCCGTCGACCGTGACCGTGGTGGCCTCGGGGACGTCGGGCAGGTCGCTGTGGTCCGGGGCCGCGACGGCGGCCTCGGCCGGGGCGTCGGCGGACGGGGTGGCGGCGCCGCCGGAGGTCTCGAGCGCCTCGGCGGACGCGTCGGTCACCTCGCCGGTGACGGGGCCGTCCACGTTGGCGACGGTCTGCTGGTCGGGCTGGGTCATGATGCCTTCTCCTGGATGACTCGGGCCGTCGCGTCCTTCCACGCCATCCACGAGAGGAGGGCGCACTTGACGCGGGCAGGGAACTTGGCGACACCGGCGAACGCGATGCCGTCCTCGAGCACGTCCTCGTCCGGCTCGACGTTGCCACGACCCTGCATCAGGGTCAGGAACGACTCGTGGATCGCGAGGGCCTCGTCGACCGGCTTGCCGATGACGAGGTCGGTGAGCACCGACGCCGACGCCTGCGAGATGGAGCAGCCGACCGAGTCGTAGGACACGTCGGCGACCGTCTCGGCGCCGGGCTCGCCGGTGAGGTGCACCCGGAGGGTCACCTCGTCGCCGCAGGTCGGGTTCACGTGGTGGACCTCGGCCTCGTGCGGCTCGCGGAGTCCCTTGTTGTGGGGGTTCTTGTAGTGGTCGAGGATGATCTCCTGGTAGAGGGCATCCAGCTCAGTCGCGCTCACGCTCAACCCAACTTGAAGTAGGAACGGGTGTATTCCAGGGCCTCGACGAGCGCGTCGATCTCCGACGGCGTCGTGTAGAGGTACGACGACATCCGGGTCGACGACTGGACGCCGTACCGGGCGTGCGCCGGCTTGGCGCAGTGGTGGCCGGCGCGCACCGCGACCCCGCGGGAGTCGAGCACCTGGGCGATGTCGTGCGGGTGCACCCCGTCGACCTCGAAGCTGATCGCACCGCCGCGCTGCGTGGCGTCCAGCGGCCCGAGGACGGTCAGGCCGGGCACGGTGGCGAGGCCCTCGAGCGCGTACGCCGTGATGGCCTGCTCGTGCGCGTGCACCGCCTCCATCCCGAGGTCGGAGAGGTACTCCACCGCCGCGCCCAAGCCGACGGCCTCGACGATCGGCGGGGTCCCGGCCTCGAAGCGGTGGGGCAGACCGGCGTACGTCGACCGCTCCATCGTCACGGTCTCGATCATCTCGCCGCCGCCGAGGAACGGGGGCAGCTGCTCCATCAGGGTGCGTCGGCCCCACAGCACGCCGATGCCCGTCGGGCCGACGACCTTGTGGCCCGTGAACGCGATGACGTCGGGGCGCTCGGCCTCGTCCATCGCCGCCAGGTCGATCGGCAGCTGCGGCGCCGCCTGCGAGGCGTCGACGACGACGACCGCGCCGACCTCGTGCGCCTTGCGGGTGATCGCGGCGATCGGGTTGACGGTGCCGAGCATGTTCGAGACCCACGTCAGCGACACGATCTTCGTGCGCTCGGTGATGAGGTCGTCGATGCCCTCGAGGTCGAGGTGGCCGTCGTCGGTGAGGCCGAACCACCGCAGCGTCGCGCCCGTGCGCTGCGTGAGCAGCTGCCACGGCACGATGTTGGAGTGGTGCTCCATCTCGGTGATGACGACCTCGTCGCCCTCGCCCACCGCCAGGTCGCCACGGGCCCACGCGAACGTGTTGGCGACCAGGTTCAGCGCCTCGGAGGCGTTCTTCGTGAAGATCACCTCGTCGCGCGACGGGGCGCCGATGAACGCCGCCACCCGGTCACGACCGGTCTCGAAGGCCTCCGACGCCTCCGCGCCGAGCTGGTGCATCGCCCGCGCCACGTTCGCGTTGTGGCGCTCGAGGTGGTCGACCATCGTGTCGATCACGCACTGCGGCTTCTGCGACGTGTTGGCGCTGTCGAGGTACACGAGGGGCATGCCGCCCGCGAGGGTCCGCTCCAGGATCGGGAAGTCCTTGCGGACGACCTCGAGCTGCGGAAGCAAGCCTTCCATGGTGTCTCCTTCGATCCCGGGACTTCTCGGACGTGGTGGACGGACTCAGACGGCGGCGTTGACGTACTTGTCGTAGCCCTCGGCCTCGAGCTGGTCGGCCAGCTCGGGGCCGCCCTGCTCGGCGATGCGGCCCGCGACGAACACGTGCACGAAGTCGGGCTTGATGTAGCGCAGGATGCGCGTGTAGTGCGTGATGAGCAGGACGCCCTTGTCGCCGGCCTCGGCGAAGCGGTTGACGCCCTCGGAGACCGTCTTCAGGGCGTCGATGTCGAGGCCCGAGTCGGTCTCGTCGAGCACGGCGACCTTCGGGTTCAGCAGGTTGAGCTGGGCGATCTCGTGGCGCTTCTTCTCGCCGCCGGAGAAGCCCTCGTTGACCGAGCGCGTCGAGAACGTGGAGTCGAGACCGTTCTCGGCCATAGCCGCGTTGACGTCCTTGACCCACGTGCGCAGCTTGGGCGCCTCGCCGTCGATGGCGGTCTTCGCGGTGCGGAGGAAGTTCGCGACCGAGACGCCGGGCACCTCGACCGGGTACTGCATGGCGAGGAACAGCCCGGCGCGGGCGCGCTCGTCGACGCTCATCTCGAGCACGTCGTCGCCGTCGAGGGTGACGGTGCCGCTCGTGACCGTGTACTTGGGGTGGCCGGCGATCGAGTAGGCGAGCGTCGACTTGCCCGAGCCGTTGGGGCCCATGATCGCGTGGGTCTCGCCGTCCTTGATGGTCAGCGTGACGCCCTTGAGGATCTCCTTGGGGCCGTCCTCGGTCGTGACCGAGACGTGCAGGTCCTTGATCTCCAGCGTGCTCATATCTCTCTCATCTCCAGCTTCGGCAGTTCTCGGGTACGGCGCACGCGGCGCCGGTGGTCAGCTCGGCGTGACGCCGTTGAGCGTGGTGGCGACGTCGACGTACACGTCGCTGCCCCGCACCTCGACCGGGTAGGTGGCCACCGGCTCGGTGGCGGGGAGGCCGGTGGGGGCACCGGTCTTCAGGTCGAACAGCGAGCCGTGCAGCCAGCACTCGATGTGGCAGTCCTCGACCTCGCCCTCGGAGAGGGCGACGGCGGCGTGGCTGCAGAGGTCCTCGATGGCGTAGAAGTCGTCACCGTCGCGGGCGACCGCCACGTCGAGGTCCCCGACGGTGACGGCGTGGGCGGAGTCGCCCGCCACGTCGTCCACCGCGCAGACGCGCTCGAAGGCCATGCCTCAGCCGACCTTGTCGGCGAGCACGTGGCGCTCGAGCTCGGACTCGACGACCGCCAGCAGGCGCTCCTCGAGCTCGGGCACGCCGACCCGACGGATCAGGTCGTTGAAGAACCCGTGCACCACGAGACGTCGCGCCTCGGACTCCTCGATGCCGCGCGAGCGCAGGTAGAAGAGCTGCTCGTCGTCGAAGCGGCCGGTCGCGGACGCGTGGCCCGCTCCCTCGATCTCACCGGTCTCGATCTCGAGGTTCGGCACCGAGTCGGCCTGGCAGCCGTCGGTGAGCACGAGGTTGCGGTTCTCCTCGTACGTCTCGATGCCCTCCGCGACCTTGCGGATGAGGACGTTGCCGATCCACACCGTGTGGGCGCCCTGGCCCTGGAGCGCGCCCTTGTAGACGACGTTCGACTTGGTGCGGGGCGCGGTGTGGTCGGCGAAGATGCGGTGCTCGATGTGCTGGCCGGCGTCGGCGAAGTAGAGGCCGAGCAGCTCGGCGTCGCCGCCGGGGCCGGCGTACTCGACGTTCGTGGCCGTGCGCACGAGGTCGCCACCGATGGTGAACTCGCTGGCGCGCACGCGGGCGTCGCGGCCGACGCGGATGCCGGTCTGGCCGGCGTGCACCGAGCCGTCGGCCCAGTCGTTCACGGTCACGAGGTCGAGCTGGGCGCCGTCGCCGACGAGCACGGACGTCGCGTGGCTGTAGCGCGTGGCGCCCGCGTGCTCGATGAGGATGGTGGCCTTGGCGTGGCGACCGACGCGGACGACGAGGTGACCCCAGACGATCTGGTCGAGGCCGGTGCCCGTGAGGTTCAGGCGCACCGGCTCGTCGAGCTCGGCGTCGGCGGGCACGTCGAGGAGCATCGCGCCGTCACCGTGGGCGATCGCCAGGGCGGCGAGGCGGTCCGACGGCAGGAACTCGTCCAGGTCGCGCGCCTCCTCGGCCGTGATCGGCGTGAGGGTCACCCCGGCGGGGAGCGTGGACGACCACTCGAGGTGGGCGTCCGAGGCCTCGTCGTCGAGCAGCCCGCGCAGACGCTTGAGCGGCGTGAACCGCCAGATCTCCTCGCGACCGGTCGGCACGGGGTGCGCGGCCAGGTCGTACGACGGCTCGGGGTGGAGGTGGCTCAGCACCTTGCCGGTCTCCACGGCGTTGGACACGGCCTGCGCGTCGGCAGGCGTCTCGTCGATCACAGTCACGTCTCTCGTCTTTCGAACGTTGCGGGTGGGGCGGGAGGGCGCGGGACGCGCCGAGGGCGGGCACCCCGACCGAGGTCGAGGTGGCCCGCCACCGGTGCGTCAGCCGACTGCGCCCTCCATCTGCAGCTCGATGAGCCGGTTCAGCTCGAGGGCGTACTCCATCGGGAGCTCCTTCGCGATCGGCTCGACGAAGCCGCGCACGATCATGGCCATCGCCTCGTCCTCGGCCAGGCCGCGGCTCATCAGGTAGAACAGCTGGTCCTCGGAGACCTTCGAGACGCTCGCCTCGTGGCCCATCGAGACGTCGTCCTCGCGGATGTCGACGTACGGGTACGTGTCCGAGCGGCTGATCTGGTCGACCAGGAGCGCGTCGCACAGCACGTTCGACTTCGAGCCGTACGCACCCTCGTTGACCTGGATCAGGCCGCGGTACGACGTACGACCGCCACCACGGGCGACCGACTTCGAGAGGATCGAGCTCGAGGTGTGGGGCGCGGCGTGGACCATCTTGGCGCCGGCGTCCTGGTGCTGGCCCTCGCCGGCGAACGCGATCGAGAGGGTCTCGCCCTTCGCGTGCTCGCCCATGAGGTAGATGGCCGGGTACTTCATCGTCACCTTGGAGCCGATGTTGCCGTCGACCCACTCCATCGTCGCGCCGGCGTCGCACGTGGCGCGCTTGGTGACGAGGTTGTAGACGTTGTTCGACCAGTTCTGAATGGTCGTGTAGCGGACGCGGGCGCCCTTCTTCACGATGATCTCCACGACCGCGGAGTGCAGCGAGTCCGAGCTGTAGATCGGCGCGGTGCAGCCCTCGACGTAGTGCACGTACGAGTCCTCGTCGGCGATGATCAGGGTGCGCTCGAACTGGCCCATGTTCTCCGTGTTGATGCGGAAGTAGGCCTGGAGCGGGATGTCGACGTGGACGCCCTTGGGCACGTAGATGAACGAGCCGCCGGACCACACGGCCGTGTTCAGCGCGGAGAACTTGTTGTCACCGACGGGGATGACGGTGCCGAAGTACTCCTTGAAGAGCTCCTCGTGCTCCTTCAGCGCCGTGTCGGTGTCGACGAAGATGACGCCCTTCTCCTCGAGGTCCTCGCGGATCGAGTGGTAGACGACCTCCGACTCGTACTGCGCGGCGACGCCGGCGACGAGGCGCTGCTTCTCGGCCTCGGGGATGCCGAGCCGGTCGTACGTGTTCTTGATGTCCTCCGGCAGCTCCTCCCAGCTGGTGGCCTGCTTCTCGGAGGAGCGCACGAAGTACTTGATGTTGTCGAAGTCGATCGTCTCGAGCTCCGCGCCCCACTTGGGCATCGGCTTGCGGCCGAAGAGCTTGAGGCCCTTCATCCGCTGGTCGAGCATCCACTGGGGCTCGCTCTTCTTGCTCGAGATGTCGGCCACCACGGCCTCGTTCAGGCCGCGCTTGGCGGTCGAGCCGGCAGCGTCGCTGTCGGACCAGCCGAACTCGTAGCGGCCGATGCCGTCGAGGCCGGGGTTGAGCTCGTCGATGCTCGGTGAGGTCGTCATGCGGACGCTCCGTTTCGCTCGGGTTCGGTGGGACTGCTCGCGCGGGGGACCGCGGGGGGACGGGGGATGCAGGTGGTGCAGACACCGTCGCCGTGGGCGATGGTGGCGAGACGCTGCACGTGGCGGCCGAGGACGGCGCTGATGGCCTCCGTCTCGGCCTCGCACAGCTGGGGGAACTCGTGGGCCACGTGGGAGACGGGGCAGTGCTGCTGGCACAGCTGCTCGCCGATGGGCGACTCGCGCACGCTGGCGGCGTAGCCCTCGTCGGTGAGGACGGTGGCCAGCACCTCGGCGGGGCTGAGGTCGGGCGCCTCGTCGCGCACGCGGGCGAAGTCGCGCTCGATGAACGCGACCCGTCGGCGGGCGAACTCGAGGACGGCGTCGTCGCCGCCCGTCTCCGCCAGGAAGCGCAGGGCCTGGACGGCGAGGTCGTCGTAGGTGTGGTCGAACTGCTCCCGGCCGGTCTCCGTCAGGGCGAAGACCCGGGCGGGACGGCCGCGGCCGCGGGCACCACGGATGCGCTGCTCGCTCGCCACGACCACGGCCTCCTCTACCAGCTGGTCGAGGTGACGACGTACGGCGGCCGGCGTCAGGTCGAGCGCGGCGGCGAGGTCGGCCGCGGTGGACGGGCCGTTCTGGAGGATCGTCTGCACGACGCGCGCCCGGGTGGGTGCG
The DNA here is from genome assembly GCF_000426525.1 of Nocardioides alkalitolerans DSM 16699. GTDB lineage: Bacteria > Actinomycetota > Actinomycetes > Propionibacteriales > Nocardioidaceae > Nocardioides > Nocardioides alkalitolerans. Next base: position 80,438 of record NZ_AUFN01000012.1, on the reverse strand, counting down.
TCGGCCTCGGCGCCACGGGCAGAACCCGCTCGCACCTGTCCTCCACTGATTTGCACAACACGAGTGTGACGTTAATGGGAGGGTGTGTTCAAGCAAGGGTGGCCTAACCCTCCTGCCTGGTCAGGGCACCCGGGAGCCGCGGCCGGACTCAGTCGTAGGAGTCGGCGTTCACCCAGCGGGCCACGCCCCGCCAGGACTCCGGTCCCATCGCCCCGTCGACGGGACCCGTGTAGCCGTGCGCGCCGGCGAGCCGCTGGAGCGCGGCGTACGTCTGGGACCCCGGTACCCCGTCGATCGGCCCGCCGTACCCGTGGTGCGCGGCGAGGTGCCGCTGCAGCGCCGACCACGTCTGGACGCCCGGGTCCCCGTCGATCGGGCCCGAATACCCCTCCTCGATCCGCATCGCGTTCTGGACGCGCCGCCAGAAGACCGTGCCGGGGACGCCGTCGGTGGCGGTGCTGGTCTTCGGGAGCCCGCCCCCGCCCCCTCCCCCGCCGAGCAGCTCGAGCGGGTTCCGCCGGACGCCGGACGGGTCGATCATGTGCCAGTGCACGTGCGGGCCGGTCGACGAGCCCGACCCCGGTGCGCCCGGTGCGCCGCCGGAGAGACCGACGACGTCGCCCTGGGCCACGGTCTCGCCGTTGCTCCGGCTGAACGCCGAGAGGTGCATGTACTGGGTCTTCCAGCCGTCCGCGTGCGTGATGGTGACCGTGTGGCCACCCGTGCCGTTCTCGGGGATGTTGCCGATCGTGCCGCCCGCGGAGGCGGGCAGCGCCGTACCGACGCCCATGCCGTAGTCGATGCCCCCGCTGGACCCCCGGGCCAGGTGCTCGGCCCACGTGCCGGTCACCGCGTAGCCCGCGAAGGGGTTCATGATGGCGACGGCGAAGGCAGGAGACGGAGCCAGGAGGCGGCCTCCCGCCCAGACGGCCACGGCGGCGCTGCCGACGCGGGCGGCCCCAGTGAGGAGCCCCCGGCGGGTCAGGGGCCGGACGGACCCCGCCCGGCCGGCGTCGGGAGCGGGGCCGTGGTCGCCGCAGGAGCACGGGCCCGGCGGCGGGACCTCGGCGGGACTGCTCGACGGGTGGGTGGGCAGGATGGTGCGCTTCCTCATGAGGACTCCCGAGAAGGGTCGTGGCGAGGTCGGTGGTGCGCCGTGCGGGCGCCCACCACGGTCCTGCTCCACCCTGCCGAGGCTGGGGCCCGACCACAACCCCTCGGCTCCTACACTTGCCCGGTGCCCGCCCCTGCTCCCGCCGTCGAGATCGACGGCCTGGTGATGCGGTACGGCGGGACCGCCGCGGTGGACGGCCTCTCGCTCACCGTCGCCACCGGCTCCATCACCGCGGTGCTCGGACCCAACGGCGCCGGCAAGACGACAACGCTGGAGACCTGCGAGGGCTACCGCCGCGCCCAGGAGGGCACCGTCCGCGTCCTCGGCCTCGACCCGGTCCGCGAGCGGCGCGCCCTCCTCCCCCGCATCGGCGTCATGCTGCAGGCCGGTGGCGCCTGGTCCGGCGTCCGCGCCGACGAGATGCTCCGCCACATGGCGTCGCTGCACGCCCACCCCCTCGACGTCGCCATGCTCGTCGACCGCCTCGGCCTCGGCGAGTGCGGGCGCACGCCGTACCGGAGGCTCTCGGGCGGCCAGCAGCAGCGCCTCGGTCTCGCCATGGCGCTGGTCGGCCGACCCGAGCTGCTCTTCGTGGACGAGCCGACCGCGGGCATGGACCCCGCCGTGCGGCGCACGACGTGGGAGCTGCTCGAGGAGATGCGCGACGCCGGCGTCACCACCGTGCTCACCACCCACTACATGGACGAGGCCGAGCACCTGGCCGACCAGGTGCACGTCATCGACCACGGTCGGCTCGTCGTCAGCGGCTCCCCGTTCGAGCTGACCCGGGCCACCGGCGCGTCGACGATCCGCCTCGTCGTGACCGAGCCCTTCCCGCCCGAGGCCCCCGCGTCGCTGCAGGAGGCGCTCGGCCCCGCGACGGAGGTGACGGCCATCGGTCCGCAGAGCCTGCTCATCACCGGGCCTGCCGACGCGTCCACCCTCGCGGTCGTCTCCGCCTGGTGCGAGCGTCACGGGGTGCTGCCCGAGTCGCTCTCGCTGGGCCAGCGCACTCTCGAGGACGTCTTCCTCCAGCTCACCGGGCGCGAGCTCGGCGACGAGGCCCTGGAGACGGCCCGATGACCCCCGCGTCCGGTGGTCCCGGCGCGGTGACCAGCCCGTTCTCCCCGGCGCCCGGCGCCGCGCCGTACCTGCGGCAGGTGCGCGCCCAGGCGCGCATGGAGACGCGGCTGATGCTCCGCAACGGCGAGCAGCTGCTGGTCGCGCTCGTCATCCCGATCCTCGCCCTCGTCGGCGGGGTCGTCGGCGCGGAGCGCGGCGGGATCGAGCTCGACGGCCGGGCGGTCGACGTGCTGACGCCCGGCGTGCTGGCCCTCGCGGTGATGTCGACCGCCTTCACCTCGCTCGCGATCGCCACCGGCTTCGAGCGGCGCTACGGCCTGATCAAACGCCTGGGGGCGTCGCCGCTCCCCCGCTCGGGCCTCCTGCTCGGCAAGATCGGGGCGGTGCTCACGGTCCAGGTCGTGCAGGCCGTCGTCCTCGTGGCCGTGGCCCTGGCGCTCGGCTGGAGCCCGTCGGGCGGCTGGGTCGCCCTGCCGCTCGCCCTGCTCGCCGCCGTGCTGGGCACCGCGGCCTTCGCCTCGCTGGGCCTCCTGCTGGCCGGGACGCTGCGCGCCGAGGCGACGCTGGCGATCGCCAACCTGGTCTACCTGCTGCTGCTCGTCGGCGGTGCGGTGCTGCTGCCCCGCTCGTCGTACGGTGGGGTCGGCGAGCTGCTGGCGGTGCTGCCGTCGGCCGCGCTCGGCGACGCCTTCCGCGCGGCCCTGGTCGACGGCTCGCTCGCCGCCGGTCCGCTTCTCGTCCTCGTCGTCTGGGCGCTCCTCGGCGCCACCGCCGCCACCCGTCTGTTCCGCTGGGAGTGACCGCATGACCTCGTCCACCACCGAGCGCCGCGACCGTCCGAGCGCCGGCCCGGGTGGTCCGACCTTCCTGGACCGCGTCGACGCCGCCGCCGCTCGGGGGCTCGTGCCCCTGGCGATCGCCAACCTCGTCGCGAACATCGCGATCGTGCTGACCGGTGGCGTCGTGCGCCTCACGGGCTCGGGGCTCGGGTGCCCCACCTGGCCGCGGTGCACCGACGAGTCGTACGTGCCGCACGGCAGCCTGGGCATCCATGGCGCGATCGAGTTCGGCAACCGCCTGCTCACCTTCGCGCTGGCGCTGATCGCGCTGCTCACCTTCCTCGCGGCCTGGCGCGCCCGTCGCCGCCGCGCCGCGAAGGTGGCCTTCGTCATCGGTCTCGGGATCCCCGCCCAGGCCCTGATCGGGGGCGTGACGGTGCTCACCGACCTCAACCCGTGGATCGTCGCGTTCCACCTGCTCGTGTCGCTGGCGATCGTGGCGCTCTGCGTGCGCCTGCTCGATCTCCTGCGCCACCCGGACGCCGGGACCGTCCAGCCGCCCCACGCGCCCGTCGTACGACGCACGGCGCTCGCCGTCTTCGTCTCCGGGTGGGTCGCGCTCTACCTCGGCACGGTGGTGACCGGCAGCGGTCCCCACGCCGGTGACGTGAACTCGCCCCGCACGGGGCTCGACCCGCAGCTCTTCTCGCACGTGCACGCGGCGTCGGTGTACGTGCTCGTCGCGCTCACGGGGCTGGCCCTCGTGGTCGCCCGCCGCAGCGGCGACGCGCGCCTCGTGCGGGCCGTCGTCGTCCTGCTGGGCGTGCTGGTGGCGCAGGGGGCCGTGGGCCTCACGCAGTACTTCACCGGGCTGCCCGAGGTGCTCGTGGCGATCCACCTCGTCGGCGCGGGCGTCTGCTCCGCCTGCCTGGCGTGGGTGCTGGTGCGAGCCACGCGTCGTACGACGCCTGCCTGACGCCGGGCCGCCGCTGCCTCAGAAGGGCAGCAGCGGGTCGATCGCGATGGCGACGAACAGCAGCGACAGGTACAGGTTCGACGTGTGGAAGAGGCGCATCGGCTTGATGACGCCGAGGTCCTCCGTGCCGCGCGAGCGGGCCCACATGCGGTGGGCCTCGACGAGGAAGACGGCGGCGAGCACGACGGCGGCGACCGGGTAGAACAGGCCCGTGTCGGCGACCGGCCACAGCAGCAGCGAGACGCCGGCCATCACCCAGGAGTAGAGGACGATCTGGCGGGCCACGACGTTCGCGGGCGCGACGACCGGCAGCATCGGGACGGCGACGTTCGCGTAGTCCTCGCGGTAGCGCAGTGCGAGCGCCCAGGTGTGCGGGGGCGTCCAGAAGAAGACGACCAGGAAGCAGATGACGGGCGCCCACGCGAGCTCGTTGGTCACGGCGGTCCAGCCGATGAGCGCGGGGAAGCAGCCGGCCGCGCCGCCCCAGACGATGTTCTGGGTCGTGCGGCGCTTGAGCACCATCGTGTAGACGAGCACGTAGAACGCGTTCGCGGTCACCGAGAGCGCGGCGGAGAGCGGGTTGACCCACACGAACAGCACGACGGTCGAGACGACGCCGAGCGTGAGACCGAAGACGAGCGCCGCGCGGGGCGTAACGATGTGGCGGGGCAGGGCCCGTCGCCGGGTGCGCCGCATCTGCTCGTCGATGTCGCGGTCGTAGACGCAGTTGAGCACCGACGCGGAGCCGGCCGAGAGGGCACCGCCGACGACCGTGGCGAGCACGAGGCCGAGCGGGGGCACGCCGCGGGCGGCGAAGAACATCACGGGGACCGTGGTGAGCAGCAGCAGCTCGATGACCCGCGGCTTGGTGAGGCCGACGTACGCCGCGACGACGTCCCGGAACGACGGCTTGCCGCTCGGAGCGGGCTCGTCGCGCACGCCGAGGTCGTCGGCGGTCTCCTCGACGCCCGCCGCGAGGGGGGCCGCCGGCAGGTCGTGGCGACCGTGGGCAGCGTCGTGGGCACGCTCGTCGGAGCGGTGGTCGTCGGTCACGGGATGCCCCGGTTCGGTGGAGGTGTGGGCGTCCGTTCCGTCGGTCGACCCGCCCGCGCGAGAGGCGGAGGAGGCCGACTGGCCGGTGTACGTCACGTAGGTCCTCAGGAGGGCTGCGCCCGGCCGGATCCCCGGGTGGGGTCCAGTGGGCGAACGGGTCGAATGCGGGGTCGAGTCTAGACCTTGCCACCAGTAGGCTCGGCATCACCCGTCGGTGCGCCCCACCGGTGGCCCGTCACGACGACGGGTACCGCCCTGGTGCCGGCAATCCGACCGCAGCGTCACCACCCCGCACCCCCCGAGAGGATCCTCGTGACCGAGACGAAGCTGGACTGGACCGACCTCGACCGCAAGGCGGTGGACACCGCCCGCGTCCTGGCGATGGACTCCGTCCAGAAGGTCGGCAACGGCCACCCCGGCACGGCGATGAGCCTGGCCCCGGCGGCGTACCTGCTCTTCCAGAAGGTCATGCGCCACGACCCGTCCGACCCGAGCTGGATCGGGCGCGACCGCTTCGTCCTCTCCGCCGGTCACTCGAGCATCACGCTCTACACGCAGCTCTTCCTCGGCGGCTTCGGCCTGGAGATCGAGGACCTGAAGGCCCTGCGCACCTGGGGCTCGAAGACCCCGGGCCACCCGGAGTACGGCCACACCGCCGGCGTCGAGGTCACCACCGGCCCGCTCGGCCAGGGCGTCGCGAACGCCGTGGGCATCGCGATGGCCGCCCGCCGCCAGCACGGCATCCTCGACCCCGAGGCCGCGGCCGGCGAGAGCCTCTTCGACCACCACGTCTACTCGATCTGCTCCGACGGCGACCTGCAGGAGGGCGTCAGCGGCGAGGCCAGCTCGATCGCCGGCACCCAGCAGCTCGGCAACCTCGTCGTGATCTACGACCGCAACCGCATCTCCATCGAGGGCGACACCGACGTGGCGTTCAACGAGGACGTCGCGAAGCGCTACGAGGCCTACGGCTGGCACGTGCAGACCGTCGACTGGACCAACGGCGGCGACCACTACGAGGAGGACGTGCCCGCGCTGTACGACGCCGTCCAGGCCGCGCGAGGCGTCACCGACCAGCCGTCGCTCATCGTGCTCGACACGATCATCGCCTGGCCCGCCCCGAACGCGCAGGGCACCGAGAAGGCCCACGGCAGCGCGCTCGGCGACGACGAGGTCGCCGCCACGAAGACGATCCTCGGCTGGGACCCCGAGCAGAAGTTCCAGGTGCCGACCGACGTGCTGGAGCACACCCGGGCCCTCTCCGAGAAGGGCGCCGCCTGGGGCCGCGAGTGGGACGAGAAGTACGCCGCCTGGGCGGAGGCCAACCCCGAGCTCGAGAAGCTGCTCCACCGCCTCAAGGCGCACGACCTGCCCGAGGGCCTGGTCGACGCGCTGCCGTCGTTCCCGGCCGACCCGAAGGGCGTCGCCACCCGTGCCGCGTCGGGCAAGGTCATCAACGCGCTCGCGCCGATCATGCCCGAGCTGTGGGGCGGCTCGGCCGACCTCGCCGGCTCGAACAACACCACCATCTCCGACGCCCCGTCGTTCATCCCCGCGTCGCGCTCGACGCGCGACTGGACCGGCGACCCGTTCGCCGGCCGCGTGCTGCACTTCGGCATCCGTGAGCACGGCATGGGCGCGATCATGAACGGCATCGCGGCCGACGGCCTGACCCGCGTCTTCGGCGGCACGTTCATGACGTTCTCCGACTACATGCGGGGCGCGGTCCGGGTGGCGGCGCTCAGCAAGCTGCCCGTGACGTACGTCTGGACCCACGACTCCATCGGTCTCGGCGAGGACGGCCCGACCCACCAGCCGATCGAGCACCTCGCCGCGCTGCGCGCGATCCCGGGCCTGGACGTCGTGCGCCCCGCCGACGCCAACGAGACCGCCGCCGCCTGGGCCGCGATCCTGGGCCACGACGACCGTCCGGCCGCCCTGGCGCTGTCGCGCCAGAACCTGCCGGTCTTCCCGCGCGGCGAGGACGGCTTCGCGACCACCGACGGCGTCGCCCGCGGCGCCTACATCCTCAAGGACGTCGAGGGCGGCGGTCAGCCCGACGTCGTGCTCGTCGCCACCGGCTCCGAGGTCCAGCTGGTCGTCGCCGCGGCCGAGCGCCTCGCCGAGGACGGCGTGCGCGCCCGCGTGGTCTCCGCGCCGTGCCTGGAGTGGTTCGCCGCCCAGGACGTCGCCTACCAGGAGAGCGTGATCCCGCCCACCGTGAAGGCGCGCGTCGCCGTCGAGGCCGGCATCGCGATGCCGTGGTGGCGTCTCGTGGGCGACCACGGCAAGGTCGTCTCGATCGAGACGTACGGCGCCAGCGCGTCGGCCGAGCGCCTCTTCGAGGAGTACGGCTTCACCACCGAGGCCGTGGTCAACGCGGCGAAGGACAGCCTCGTCACCGTCCAGGGCTGACCCGTCGGGCTCACGGCCCGGCCCCCCATCTGCACGTCCGCACCCCATCCAGGAGGCAGCAATGTCCGACCGTCTCAAGGCACTCGCTGACGCGGGTGTGTCCATCTGGCTCGACGACCTCTCGCGCGAGCGCATCGAGACCGGCAACCTCGCCGAGCTCGTGAAGGAGAAGTCGGTGGTGGGCGTCACCACCAACCCGTCGATCTTCGCGTCCGCCCTCTCCGACGGGGAGCGGTACGACGAGCAGGTCCGCCAGCTCGCCGCCGAGGGCGCCGACGTCGACACCACCGTGTTCGCACTGACGACCACCGACGTGCGCGACGCGTGCGATGTGCTCGCCCCGGTCTACGAGGCCTCGGGCGGTCAGGACGGGCGCGTGTCCATCGAGGTCTCCCCCGACCTCGCCTCCGACACCGACGCCACCTTCGCCTCGGCGAAGGAGCTGTGGGCCACCGTCGACCGCCCCAACGCGATGATCAAGATCCCGGCCACCACGGAGGGCGCGCCCGCGATCACCGACACCCTCGGTGAGGGCATCTCGGTCAACGTGACGCTGATCTTCGGCCTCGAGCGCTACCGCGCCGTCATGGAGGCCTACGTCACGGGCCTCGAGAAGGCCCGGGCGAACGGCCACGACCTCTCGAAGATCCACTCGGTCGCGTCGTTCTTCGTCTCCCGTGTCGACAGCGAGATCGACAAGCGCCTCGAGAAGGCCGACGCCGACAAGGAGCTGTTCGGCCGGGCCGGCGTCGCGAACGCCCGCCTCGCCTACCAGGCGTTCGAGGAGTTCTTCACCGGGGAGCGCTGGGAGGCGCTCGCCGCGGCCGGCGCCCACCGCCAGCGCCCGCTGTGGGCGTCGACGGGCGTCAAGAACCCGGACTACCGCGACACGATGTACGTCACCGACCTCGTCGTCGGCGACACCGTCAACACGATGCCGGAGAAGACGATGGACGCCTTCGCCGACCACGGTGAGGTCGAGGGTGACCTCGTCACCACCCGGTACGACGACGCGAAGGCCGTCATGGACGCCATCGCCGCCGCGGGCGTCGACTACGACGACGTGATCTCCGTGCTCGAGAAGGAGGGCGTCGACAAGTTCGTCACCTCCTGGAACGAGCTGCTGGAGACGGTCCAGGGCCAGCTCGACGGCGCGAAGTCCTGACGGGCGCGACGATGACGGACTGGAGCAGGGCGACCGGCACGACGTACGACCTCACGTTCGGCTACCGCGACGAGGCCCGCCTCGCCGAGGTGGTCGGCGAGCTCGCCACGGACCGCGTCGCGTCGCGGATCGCCGCGAAGGACGCCACGCTGTGGGGTCCCGAGGCGGAGGAGGAGTCGGCCAAGCGGCTCGGCTGGGTGGCGCTGAGCACCGCCTCCCGCGAGCTGGTGCCGCAGATCGAGGCGCTCCGCGAGGAGCTCCGCTCCGCCGGTGTCACGCGCGTCGTGCTGTGCGGCATGGGGGGCTCGTCGCTGGCGCCCGAGGTCATCTGCGGCGCCGCGGGTGTCGACCTCGGGGTGCTGGACTCGTCCGACCCCGACTTCGTCCGCTCCTTCGTGGGTGACCGGCTCTCCGAGACCGTCGTCGTCGTGTCGTCCAAGTCGGGCGGCACCGTCGAGACCGACAGCCAGAAGCGGGTCTACGAGCAGGCGTTCCGCGACGCCGGCATCGACCCCGTCGGCCGCATCGTCGTCGTCACCGACCCGGGCTCGCCCCTGTTCGAGTCCGCCACGGAGGCCGGCTACCGCGTGTTCGTGGCCGACCCGACGGTCGGCGGTCGCTACTCGGCCCTCACGGCGTTCGGCCTCGTGCCGTCGGGTCTCGCCGGGGCCGACATCGGCGGCCTGCTCGAGGAGGCCGAGGCGATCCGCCCCGCGCTCGAGGAGGACTCGGTCGACAACCCCGGGCTGCGGCTCGGCGGCCTGCTCGGCGCGGCCAACCTCGAGGGCGTCGACAAGCTCGTGCTCGCGTCGGCCGGGTCGTCCTACCCGGGCCTGGGCGACTGGATCGAGCAGCTCGTCGCCGAGTCCACGGGCAAGCACGGCAAGGGCATCCTGCCCGTGGTCGTCGAGTCCGTCGATGCGCCCAACTTCGCGCCCAGCACCCGGGACGAGGTGCTGGTGTCGTTCGGTCCGGACCTCGTGTTCGACACCCGTCCCCCGGCCTCCGGCTGGGGCGCCGCGGTGGACGCCTCGCTCGGTGCCCAGATGCTGCTGTGGGAGTACGCCACGGTCACGGCCGGCCGCGTCATCGGCATCAACCCGTTCGACCAGCCCGACGTCGAGAGCGCCAAGGCCGCTGCGCGGAGCATGCTCGACGGCGGGGGCGATGAGCGTTCGCCCGCGTTCGAGATCGGCGACGTGACCGTTTTCGCCTCCCCCGGCTGGCTGCCGGCGGGCGTCGGGTCGGTCGACGGTGCCGTGAGCGCGCTCCTGGCGCACCTCGACGGCGTCACGGGATACGTCGCGGTGCAGGCCTACCTCGACCGGTTCCGCGACGCGGACCTGGCCGAGGTGCGGGGCGGCCTCGCGGTGCGCACGGAGCGGCCGGTTACCTTCGGCTGGGGACCCCGGTTCCTGCACTCGACCGGGCAGTACCACAAGGGTGGCCCCGACACCGGGGTCTACCTGCAGATCACGGGGACGCCCGCGGAGGACCTCGCCGTGCCGGACCGCCCGTTCACCCTCGGCGAGTTCATCACCGCGCAGGCGGTCGGTGACGGCCAGGTGCTTGCCGACAAGGGCCGCCCGGTGCTCCGGCTGCACGTGACGTCGCCGAACGGCCTGGCGACGGTCCGCCAGGCGCTGGCGCCGTGACCGCGCCGCGTCGCGAGGTCTCTCCCGACGCCGGCGCCCTGGCGGCGACGGTGGCGACCGCTCTCCTCGAGCGGCTCGCCGCCGTCCAGGCCGAGGGGCGAGAGCCCCATGTCGGCCTGACGGGGGGAACCATCGCCGAGGCGATCCACCGCGAGGTCGCCCGGCTCGCGTCGGATGCCGGCGTCGACTTCGCCCGGGTCGTGTTCTGGTTCGGCGACGAGCGCTTCGTCGCGGCGGACTCACCCGAGCGCAACGCCGGCCAGGCGCGGGCAGCGTTCCTCGACGCGGTGGGCGCGACCCAGGTCCACGAGGTGCCGTCGTCCGACGACGCCGCCTCGGTCGAGGAGGCCGCAGCGGCGTACGGCGCTGCCCTGCGCGCCCACGGCGGTGGACGGTTCGACGTGCTCATGCTCGGCGTCGGGCCCGACGGACACGTCGCCTCGCTCTTCCCGGGCTACCCGCAGCTGGAGGCCACCGACGCGATCGCCGTCGCGGTCACCGACTCCCCCAAGCCCCCGGCGGAGCGTGTCACCCTCACCTTCGAGGCCCTCAACCACGCGTCGGCGGTGTGGTTCCTCGTGAGCGGCGACGGCAAGGCCGACGCGGTGGCGCAGGCCTGGGGCGGTACGGCGACGCACCCCGAGCCCGCCGACGCGAGCGCGATCCCCGCGGTCGGCGTGCGCGGCCACGACGACACCGTGTGGTGGCTCGACGAGGCAGCGGCCAGCCTGCTCTCACCCTGATCCGGCCCGAGTTGTCGGGTTTGCACGGTCCAGCGGTGCCGAGTTGTCGGGTCTGCACGGTCCAGCGGTGCCGAGTTGTCGGGTCTGCACCGGCCTCCGGGGAGTTGTCCACAGCCCGTGAACTCCTGGTGTCGGCGCTGCCTGCCTTGCGCAGCCTGTGGGCATGGCTCTCCACGCTCTCCAGTCCGCGCCCCTGCTCGACGACAGCTTCCCGATGCCCGTGACGTCGCCGTTCACGCCGCAGGCTGCGCGGCGGGAAGGCATCCCGCGCTCCTGGCTGACTCAGCTCGTCCGCTCGGGCCATCTCCGCCGTGTGGTGAAGGGCGTTTACGTCGCCGCCCAGGTTCCCGACAGCACGCATCTCAGGGTGCAGAGCCTCGCCCTCGTCGTGCCCCCGGATGCGATCGTCTGCGACCGCCACGCGGCCTGGCTCCATGGTGCACCGATGGTGCTCGCGCCGAACGAGCACCTCGAGCTGCAGCCGATTCGAATGTTCCGTCCGGCGGGTCACGAGCGGCTCAGGTCGACCCTCGCCGACAGCGGTCAGCGGGCCTTCTCCGCCGGTGACGTGGTCGACGTCGAAGGGCTCAGGGTCACGAGCGCGCTGCGTACGGCGTGGGACCTCGGGAGGGTCCGTCAGCGCGAGCACGCGTTGAGCGGTCTGGACGCCATGCTCAGGCTGGGGGTCTTCCCGAGGGACGAGCTGCTCGACGGGGTGGAACGGTTCAGGGGTGAACGGTGGATCACCCACCTCCGTGAGCTCGCACCGCTGGCCGACGGGCGGTCGGAGTCGCCGGGTGAATCGGTCTGTCGGCTGCGATGGATCGACATGGGCCTCGAGCCTCCCGACCTCCAGATCGAGATCCGCGAGGTCGGCGTGGTCGTCGTACGCCTGGATCTCGGCCGGAAGGCGGTGCGCTTCGCGGTCGAGTACGACGGGGAGGAGTGGCACTCGTCGGCCGAGCAGGTCGAGCACGACCGGGTACGGCGGACCTGGATGGCCGAGCACCACGGATACCTGGTGGCCCCGGTCCGGGCGAAGAACGTCTACGGGCCCGAGCGTGACATCGAGAGGATCATCGACGACGGGCTCGTGGCGGCGCGTGCTCGGTCAGGACGACGAGCTGCATAGAGCGACACGCCTACGCCACATCGTGCAGACGCGACAGCTCGGCACGATCCGAGCGTGCAGACGCGACAGCTCGACACGATCCGAGCGTGCAGACGCGACAGCTCGACACGATCCGAGCGTGCAGACGCGACAGCTCGGCCGAGGGCGTCAGAAGATCAGGTCGCCGTTGGCCCGGCGCGTGCGCAGCGTCGTGACCGCCTCGTCGAGGAGCACCTGGGCCTCCTGGTCGGAACGGCGCTCCTTCACGTAGGCGAGGTGCGTCTTGTACGGCTCGTTGCGCGGTGCCGCCGGTCGGTTCTCCGAGTCGAGGCTGGCGGGGAGGCCGCACTTGGGGCAGTCCCAGGACGCCGGGGCCTCCGCCTCGATCGCGAACGTGATCACCGAGCGGTGGTCGTGCGCACAGAAGTAGGTGACGGTCTGACGAGGGGCTGCCTCGCCGCGCTCCGCCTCGCCCATCGGTCCGGAACCGATGCGCATGCCTCGGACGGCGCCGCCGCTCCTGCCCATCGGGGCCTCAGACCTGGCCGTCGTAGGCCAGGAGCAGCCCGAGGGCGATGACGCTGGCGAACCAGATGATGCCGATGCCGATGGTGTAGCGGTCGAGGTTGCGCTCGGCCACCGACGAACCGCCGAGACCGGTCGAGACGCCGCCACCGAACATGTCGGAGAGACCGCCACCGCGACCCTTGTGCAGCAGCACGAGCAGGATCATCAGAGCGCTGGTGACCATCAGCACGATGGTGAAGAGGAGTGTCACGGTGGGCAACCTTACGTCACGAGCGGTGGTGGTCGGGCAGCGCACACGCGCTGCCCGACCACCTCCTGCGGAGCTGGGTCAGAGAACCGGCATGTCGTAGAACCGGCAGACGCCGCCGAACTCGTCGGCCTGCAGGCTGGCACCCCCGACGAGGGCGCCGTCCACGTCGTCCTTGACCATGATGCCGGCGATGTTGCCCGCCTTGACGGACCCGCCGTACAGCACGCGGACACCGTCGGCCGCCGCGTCGCCGTGGAGCTCGCGGATGCGGGCACGGATCGCCGCGCACACCTCCTGCGCGTCCTCCGGCGTCGCGACCTCGCCCGTGCCGATGGCCCAGACGGGCTCGTAGGCGACGACCAGGCCGGCGACCTGCTCGGCCGTGAAGCCCGCGAGCGAGCCCTCGACCTGCGCGAGCGTGTGGGCGACGTGCTCGCCCGCCTGGCGGACGGGCAGGCCCTCGCCGACGCAGACGATCGGCGTGATGCCGGCCGCGAGCGCCTTGACCGCCTTGGCGTTGACGACGGCGTCGGACTCGGCGTGGTACTCACGCCGCTCCGAGTGGCCCACCACGACGTACGAGCAGCCGAGCTTCGCGAGCATCCCCGCGGAGATCTCGCCCGTGTACGCGCCCGAGTCCTGCGTCGAGACGTCCTGGGCGCCGTACTTGATCTTCAGCCGGTCACCGTCGACGAGCGTCTGCACGGACCGCAGGTCGGTGAACGGCGGGACGACGACGACCTCGGCCTTGTCGTAGTCGTGCTTCTTGTCCGACAGCGTCCAGGCGAGCTTCTGGACCAGCGCCACCCCTTCGAGGTGGTTCAGGTTCATCTTCCAGTTGCCCGCCATGAGCGGCGTGCGGCCCTGCTTCTTCGCGGCCATCAGTCCTCCAGAACCTTCACGCCGGGGAGCTCCTTGCCCTCCAGGTACTCGAGGCTCGCGCCCCCGCCCGTCGAGATGTGGCCGAAGGCCGCCTCGTCGAAGCCGAGCGTGCGGACGGCCGCGGCCGAGTCGCCACCGCCGACGACCGTGAGGCCGTCGACCTTCGTGAGCGCCTCGGCGACCGCCCGGGTGCCGCCCGCGAAGGCCGGCACCTCGAACACGCCCATGGGTCCGTTCCAGAACACCGTCCGCGCGTCGGCCAGGGCCGCCGCGAACGTCGCGGCCGAGTCGGGCCCGATGTCGAGACCGAGCGTGCTCGCCGGGATGTTCGACGCCGGGACCACGATCGGGTCGGGGTCGGTCGCGCCCGTCGGGAACTCGCTGTCGACGACGATGTCGGACGGCAGGAGGATCTCGACGCCCGACTCCTCCGCGCGCCGCAGGTACTCGCGGCAGACGTCGAGCTGGTCGTCCTCGAGCAGGCTGCGTCCCACCTCGTGGCCCTGGGCCTTGAGGAAGGTGAAGACCATGCCGCCGCCGATGAGCAGCTTGTCGGCCTTGCCCAGCAGGTTGTCGATCACGCCGAGCTTGTCGGAGACCTTCGACCCGCCGAGCACGACGACGTACGGACGCTCGGGGTTCTCGGTGAGGCGACGCAGGACGTCGATCTCCGTGCCCACGAGGGTGCCCATGGCGTGCGGCAGGCGCTGCGCCACGTCGTACACGCTCGCCTGCTTGCGGTGGACGACGCCGAAGCCGTCGGAGACGAACGCGTCGGCGAGGGCCGCGAGCTGGTCGGCGAACGCACCGCGCTCCGTCTCGTCCTTGCTGGTCTCGCCCGCGTTGAAGCGGACGTTCTCCAGCACCGCGACGTCACCGTCGGCCAGGCCGGCGACGACGCCCTGGGCGCTCTCCCCCACCGTGTCGGTGGCGAAGGCGACCGGGGCGCCGAGCAGCTCGCCCAGGCGGGCGGCGACGGGACCGAGCGAGTACGCCGGGTCCGGCGCTCCCTTCGGCCGACCGAGGTGCGCCGTCACGACCACCCGGGCGCCCGCACCCGCGAGCGCCTGGATGGTCGGGACGCTGGCGCGGATGCGACCGTCGTCGGTGATCGTCGTGCCGTCGAGCGGCACGTTGAGGTCGGACCGGACCAGCACCCGCTTGCCCTGGACGTCGCCGAGGGCGCCCAGGGTGCCGTCGAGAACCGCCATCAGAGGCTGGTGCCGACGTGGCCGATCAGGTCAACGAGGCGGTTGGAGTAGCCCCACTCGTTGTCGTACCAGCCGACGACCTTGACCTGGTTGCCGATCACCTTGGTGAGCGGCGCGTCGAAGATGCACGACGCCGGGTCGGTGACGATGTCCGAGGACACGATCGGGGCGGTGGAGTACTTGAGGAAGCGACCGTCGGCGGCCTCCTCGATCACCGCGTTGACCTCCTCGACCGTCGTCTCGCGGCCGGCCTCGAAGGTGAGGTCGGTGGCGGAGCCGGTCGGGACGGGCACGCGCAGCGCGTAGCCATCGAGCTTGCCCTTGAGCTCGGGGAGCACGAGGCCGATGGCCTTGGCCGCACCCGTCGAGGTCGGGACGATGTTGAGCGCGGCGGCGCGGGCGCGACGCAGGTCCTTGTGGATGTTGTCCTGCAGGTTCTGGTCGGCCGTGTAGGCGTGGATCGTCGTCATGAGGCCCTTGACGATCCCGAACTCCTCGTGGAGCGCCTTGGCCATCGGGCCGAGGCAGTTCGTCGTGCACGACGCGTTGGAGATCACGTGGTGCGACGCCGGGTCGTACAGCTCGTGGTTGACGCCCATCACGATCGTGATGTCCTCGTTCGAGGCGGGGGCCGAGATGATGACCTTCTTGGCGCCGGCGTCGATGTGCGCCTTGGCCTTCGTGGCGTCCGTGAAGAAGCCGGTGGACTCGACGACGACGTCGACCCCGAGCTCGCCCCACTTCAGGTCCGCCGGGTTGCGCTCGGCGAACGCGTGGATCTCGCGACCGTCGACGACGATCGCGGACTCGGTCGACGACACCTCGGCGTCGAGGCGCCCGAGGATCGAGTCGTACTTGAGCAGGTGGGCCAGGACCGAGTTGTCGGTCAGGTCGTTGACACCGACGATCTCGATGTCGGCGCCCGAGGCGCGGACGGCCCGGAAGAAGTTGCGGCCGATGCGGCCGAAGCCGTTGATTCCAACGCGAACAGTCACTGCTTCTCGACTCCTAGAGGTGTGCACCTGGTTCGTGGCGGCTGCCGTTCGGCACCCTACCGCGCACCCCGTGGACCTCGAGGGTCCCGTCCGTACCCGTCCGTAGCCGGCCCGGGGGCCGCCTCTCGGTCGAGCGGACGGTCAGGCCTCCTCGGCCAGCATGTCGGGCGTCAGCGACGACTCCGTGTCGGGGATGCCCAGCTCCTCCGCGCGCTTGTCGGCCATCGCGAGGAGACGGCGGATGCGGCCCGCGATGGCGTCCTTCGTCAGCACGGGCTCGTGCAGCTGGCCCAGCTCCTCCAGCGACGCCTGCTTGTGCTCGAGGCGCAGGTGGCCGGCCAGCTTGAGGTGGTCGGGCACCTCCTCGGCCAGGATCTCCAGCGCGCGCTCGACGCGCGCACCCGCGGCGACGGCAGCGCGCGCGGACCGGCGCAGGTTCGCGTCGTCGAAGTTGGCGAGGCGGTTGGCGGTCGCACGGACCTCGCGGCGCATCCGCCGCTCCTCCCACGCCATCAGCGCCTCGTGGGCACCGAGCCGCGTCAGCAGCGCGCCGATGGCGTCACCGTCGCGCACGACGACGCGGTCGACGCCGCGCACCTCGCGGGCCTTCGCCTGGATGCCCAGCCGACGGGCCACCCCGACGAGCGCGAGGGCGGCCTCGGGGCCCGGGCACGTGACCTCGAGCGAGGACGACCGGCCGGGCTCGGTGAGCGAGCCGTGGGCCAGGAACGCGCCGCGCCACGCGGCGACGGAGTCGCAGCCACCCCCGGAGACGACCTGGGGAGGGAGGCCCCGGACCGGGCGGCCACGGGCGTCGAGGAGGCCCGTCTGCCGCGCCAGTGCCTCGCCGTCCTTCACCACGCGCACGAGGTAGCGGCTGCCCTTGCGGATGCCGTTGCCCTGCACCAGCACCACGTCGGAGTCGTGGCCGTAGACCTCCTTGACGTCCTTGCGGAGGCGTCGGGCGGCTGCCCCGGTGTCGAGCTCGGCCTCGACGACGATGCGTCCGGCGACGATGTGGAGGCCGCCGGCGAACCTCAGCAGCGACGCCACCTCGGCCTTGCGGCAACACGTCTTGGTGATGTGCGTGTTCGAGAGCTCCGCCTTCACCTGAGCCGTCATCGCCATGGGGCGCATCTTGCCACGGCGGTCAACGATCCTCCGCCTCGCACGGAGGCCCGTGGTCTGCACCACGGAGCCGACGACGACGGCTCAGGAGGTGGCCGGGCCCATCACCCGGGCGAACACCTCGGCCAGGCGCCGCGGGTCGTGGCGCGGGGTGCCGTCGCCGACCGCCACCGGCGCGACCTCGAGCCGGGCGCCGACGTCGGCCACCAGGCGCTCGAGGCGGTCGAGGGCCGCCGCGTCGGCCACGGTCGCCGGGTCGGCCACCACGACGTCGACGCGGAGGTCGGGCGCGTGCTCGAGCAGCGCGGCCAGGTGGTCCTCCGGGCCGTAGCCCGCCGTCTCGCCCGGCTGGCCCTCGAGGTTCAGCACCACCGCCACCTGGGCGGGCGTCTGGACGAGGGCACGACGCAGGTCGGGCACCATCAGGTGCGGGATCACCGACGTGTACCAGGAGCCCGGCCCCAGCACGACCCAGTCGGCGGCGCCGACGCTCGCGAGGGCCTCGGGACAGGCCTCGGGGTGCTCGGGGTCGAGCTGGATGCCGACGATGCGGCCGGCGGTGCTCGCCACCTCGACCTGGCCGCGCACGCGTCGTACGTCGTCGGGGGCCGACGGGTCGGCCCCGCGCACGTCGGCCGTGATGTCCATCGGGGTCACCGCCATCGGGAGCACCCGGCCCTGGGCGCCGAGGAGGCGGCCCACCCAGTCCAGGGCACGCACGTGGTCGCCGAGCTGCTCCCACAGCCCGACGATCAGGAGGTTGCCCACCACGTGGCCGTGCATGTCGCCGTCGCCGGCGAACCGGTGCTGCAGGAGGTCGGCCCACGTGCGGCCCCAGTCGTCGTCGCCGCAGAGCGCCGCCAGGGCCATCCGCAGGTCGCCGGGAGGCAGGACGCCAAACTCGCCGCGCAGCCGTCCGGACGAGCCGCCGTTGTCGGCGACCGTGACGACCGCCGTCAGGTCGCCCACGACCCGGCGGAGCGCCGAGAGGGAGGCGTGCAGGCCGTGGCCGCCGCCGAGGGCGACGACCGCGACGTCGGGCAGCAGCGCCGGCGCCGGTCCGAGGGACGGGCCGGCGGGCGTACGGCGGGTCACTCGCGTCCGAGGTCGCGGTGGGTGGCGCGCACGTCGTACCCCCGCGCGCGCAGCCGGGCCGCGATCTCCTCGGTCATCGCGACGCTCCGGTGCTTGCCCCCGGTGCAGCCGACCGCGATCGTCATGAAGCGCTTGCCTTCCGCCAGGTAGCCCTCGGCGACGGTCTCCAGCACGGGCAGGAACTGCTCGAGGAACTCCTCGGCCCCCGGCCGCCCCTTCACGTAGGCCGCCACGTCGTCGTCCTGGCCGGTCAGCGCCCGCAGCTCGGGCACCCAGTGGGGGTTGGGCAGGAAGCGCATGTCGGCGAGGTAGTCGGCGTCGACCGGGATGCCGTACTTGAACCCGAAGCTGACGACCCGCACCTTGAGGCGCATGGTGTCGGGAGTGCCGAACGCCTGCGCGACCCGCTTCGTGAGCTGGTGGACGTTGAGGCTGCTGGTGTCGATCACCAGGTCGGCCTCGGCGCGCAGCGCCGCCAGGACCTTGCGCTCGCGGTGCAGGCCGTCGAGCAGCCGGTCGCTGCCCTGGAGCGGGTGCGGACGGCGCGCGGCCTCCTGGCGTCGGACGAGCACCTCGTCGGAGGCCTCGAGGAAGACGAGCGTCGCCTGGCGGCCCGTCGCTCCCTCGGCCAGGTTGACCTGGAGGGTGTCGAAGAAGGAGCCCGACCGGACGTCGACGACGACGGCGATCGGCTGCTGCGAGCCCCGGTTTTCGTCGACGAGACGCACCACGTCGCGCAGCAGCGTCGGCGGCAGGTTGTCGACCACGTAGAAGCCGAGGTCCTCGAGCTCCTTCGCCGCGGTGCTGCGACCGGCACCGGTCATGCCTGTGACGACGACGAGCTGCCCGGACCCGGCCGGGAGCACGGTGGGCGCGGTCGCGCCGCTGGGCGTGGTCGCCCCGTCGGTCGTCGGCGTGCTCCGCGGGCCCTGCGTCTGCTCGCTCACTCAGCTCTCCTCGATCTCGCCCGTCGCGGTGTTGACCCGGACATTCTTGCCGCTCGCGCGACCGCGCGCGTCGTCCGCGGCCAACGCGTCCTTGATGGCCGCGGCCGTGGCCGGCCCCACGCCGGGCACCATCGCGATCTCGTCGACCTCGGCGGCGCGCAGCTTCTTCAGCGAGCCGAAGTGCTTGATCACGCTCTTGCGACGCACCTCGCCGAGGCCGGGCACGTCGTCGAGCACGCTCTCGACCATCGACTTCGAACGTCGCGAGCGGTGGTGGTTGATCGCGAAGCGGTGGGCCTCGTCGCGGATGCGCTGGAGCAGGTAGAGACCCTCGCTGGTGCGGGGCAGGATCACCGGGTCCTCCTCCCCCGGCACCCACACCTCCTCGAGCCGCTTGGCGAGACCCACCACGGGGATGTCGTCGATGCCCAGGCCGTCGAGCGCCGCCTGGGCCGCGGCGACCTGCGGCGGACCGCCGTCGACGACCACCAGCCCCGGGGCGTAGGCGAACTTGCGGGGGCGCCCGGTGTCGGGGTCGACGAGCATCGGACCGGAGGTCTCGTCGCCCGGCTTGATCTCGCTGGTGGCCTGCTCGTCGAGCAGCCGACGGAAGCGCCGCGTGATCACCTCGTGCATGGACGCGACGTCGTTCTGGCCCTCGACGCCCTTGATGACGAAGCGCCGGTACTCGCCCTTGCGGGCCAGCCCGTCCTCGAACACCACCATCGACGCGACGACCTCGGTGCCCTGCAGGTTGGAGACGTCGTAGCACTCGATGCGCAGCGGCACGTCGGACAGCTCGAGCGCCTGCTGGATCTCCTCCAGCGCCCGGTTGCGGGTGGTGAGGTCGCTCGCCCGCTTGGTCTTGTGCAGCGCCAGCGACTGCTGGGCGTTGCGGGCCACCGTCTCCTGGAGGGCACGCTTGTCGCCGCGCTGCGGCACCCGGATGGTCACGCGGCTGCCGCGCAGCTCGGTGAGGAGCGCCTCGACGGTGGCGACGTCGGGCGGCAGCTCGGGCACGAGCACCTCGCGGGGGATCGCGTCGCCGCGGTCGCCGGCGTACAGCTGGAGCAGGAAGCCCTCGACCAGCTCGGGGGTGCCGCCCTCGTCCATGCGGTCGGCGACCCACCCGCGCTGGCCGCGGATGCGGCCGCCGCGCACGTGGAAGATCTGGACGCCCACCTCGAGCGGGTCCTCCGCCAGGGCGACGACGTCGGCGTCGGTGCCGTCGCCGAACACCACCGCCTGCTTCTCGAGCGCCCGCTCGAGGGCTCCGAGGTCGTCGCGCAGCCGGGCCGCGCGCTCGAACTCCATGGCCTCGCTCGCGGCGTACATCTCGCGCTCGATGCGCTTCGTGAACGCCGCGGTCTGGCCGCCCATGAACGCGCAGAAGTCGTCGACGATGGCCCGGTGCTCGTCGGGGCTCACGTTGCCCACGCAGGGCGCCGCGCACTTGTCGATGTAGCCGAGCAGGCAGGGCCGCCCCACCTGCTGCGACCGCTTGAACACGCCGTTGCTGCAGGACCTCATCGGGAACACGCGCAGCAGCGTGTCGACCGTCTCCCGGATCGCCCAGGCATGGCTGTAGGGACCGAAGTAGCGGGTGCCCTTGCGCTTCGCGCCGCGACCGACGGTCACGCGGGGGAACTCGTCGGACACGGTGACGGCGAGCCACGGGTAGGACTTGTCGTCGCGGTACTTCACGTTGAAGCGCGGGTCGTACTCCTTGATCCAGGAGTACTCCAGCTGGAGCGCCTCGACCTCGGTGCCCACGACCGTCCACTCGACGCTGGCGGCCGTGGTGACCATCGTGGCCGTGCGGGGGTGCAGGTTCGCCAGGTCCTGGAAGTACGACGACAAGCGCGCGCGGAGGTTCTTGGCCTTGCCGACGTAGACCACGCGGTGCTTCGGGTCGCGGAACCGATAGACGCCGGGCTGCGTCGGGATCGAGCCCGGCGCGGGGCGGTAGGTGAGCGGGTCCGGCACGTCTACGACCCTACGTGCGGGCGCCGACAGCGACCGAGGTGTGCGGGGCCGACAGTGGGGACCGGTACGGCGCTCAGGCGAACACGACCTGGTCGCCGTCGAGCATGACCTCGACCGACGGCAGGGGCTCGTCGGCCGGACCCGACACCACGGCGCCGTCGGTGAGCGTGAACCGGCTCATGTGGCACTGGCAGACGATCTCCGTGTCGACGTTCGTCACGGTGCAGCCCTGGTGCGTGCAGATCGCCGAGAACGCCTTGAACGTTCCTTCCTCCGGCTGCGTCACGACGACAGCGGGATCACCGTCGACGATGACGCCGCCGCCGACCGGCACCTCGGCCGCGGGCACGATCGCCTCGCCGCGGGCCCCCTGGGGAGCCGAGACCTCCTCCTCGCCGCCGCAGGCGCCGAGCAGGGGGACCATGACCGTCGTACCGGCGGCCACCTGCACGAAGCGCCGACGGCCGAGCCCGCCCACGCCGCTCATGCCCGCCCCGCGGTGGTCGTGGACGCGGCGGCCTTGCGGGCCGTCGTCCCCTTCGCCGAAGTGGCCTTCTTCACGGTCTTCCTCGCAGTCTTCTTGGCGGTCTTCTTCGCCGGGGTCGTCGCTGCCTCCGCGGCCCGCGCCAGCACGGCCGCGTCCTCGGCCGCGGCCGCCTTCTTCGCCGCCGCCTTCTTGGCCGCCTTGCTCATCGGGATGCGCTCGACCGGGGCCGGCGGGTCGACGTCGGCGGAGGCCGTCGCCTCCTTGCCGGCGAGCAGCGTCTTCAGGAACTGGCCCGTGTGGCTCGCCTCCACACCGGCGACGTGCTCCGGCGTGCCCTCGGCGACGACGGTGCCGCCCCGCGAGCCGCCGTCCGGGCCCATGTCGACGAGCCAGTCCGCGGTCTTGATGACGTCGAGGTTGTGCTCGATGACGAGCACGGTGTTGCCCTGGTCGACCAGCCGGTCGAGCACGATGAGCAGGCGCCGGATGTCCTCGAAGTGCAGACCGGTCGTCGGCTCGTCGAGCACGTAGACCGTGCGCCCCGTCGAGCGGCGCTGCAGCTCCGTCGCGAGCTTCACCCGCTGGGCCTCGCCGCCCGACAGCGTGGTGCCGGGCTGGCCCAGGCGCACGTAGCCGAGACCGACCTCGACCAGCGTCTTGAGGTGGCGGTTGATCACCGGCACGGCGGCGAAGAACTCCACCGCCTCCTCGATCGGCATGTCGAGGACCTCGGCGATGGTCTTGCCCTTGTAGTGCACCTCGAGCGTCTCGCGGTTGTAGCGGGCGCCGTGGCAGACCTCGCACGGCACGTAGACGTCGGGCAGGAAGTTCATCTCGATCTTGATCGTGCCGTCGCCCGAGCACGCCTCGCAGCGGCCTCCCTTGACGTTGAACGAGAAGCGGCCCTGCAGGTAGCCGCGCACCTTCGCCTCGGGGGTCGAGGCGAACAGCTTGCGCACGTGGTCGAACACGCCCGTGTAGGTCGCGGGGTTGGACCGCGGGGTGCGACCGATCGGCGACTGGTCGACGTGGATGACCTTGTCGACGTGCTCCGTGCCGGTGATGCGGCGGTGGCGCCCCGGGACCGTC
This sequence comes from Nocardioides alkalitolerans DSM 16699, assembly GCF_000426525.1. Taxonomy (GTDB): domain Bacteria; phylum Actinomycetota; class Actinomycetes; order Propionibacteriales; family Nocardioidaceae; genus Nocardioides; species Nocardioides alkalitolerans. The sequence goes on along the minus strand of NZ_AUFN01000012.1, from coordinate 57,746 downwards.
TTCGCGTTGTAGATCTGCTTCGCCAGCGACGTGTAGAGGATGTCGTTGACCAGCGTCGACTTGCCGGAGCCCGAGACCCCCGTGACGGCGACGAACATGCCGAGCGGGAACGTCACGTCGACGCCGCGCAGGTTGTTCTCCCGCGCGTCGACGACCGTCAGCTCGCGACCGCGGGTGCGCGGGCGTCGTACGGCGGGGACCGGGATCTCGCGGCGGCCGGAGAGGTACTGGCCCGTGATCGAGTCCGGGTGGTCGTAGAGGCCCTGCACGCTGCCCGAGTGGACGATCTGGCCGCCGTGCTCGCCGGCGCCCGGGCCGACGTCGACGACCCAGTCGGCCACCTTGATCGTGTCTTCGTCGTGCTCGACGACGATGAGGGTGTTGCCGAGGTTCTTGAGGCGCACCAGCGTCTCGATGAGGCGCTGGTTGTCGCGCTGGTGCAGGCCGATGGACGGCTCGTCGAGCACGTACAGCACGCCCACCAGCCCGGCACCGATCTGCGTGGCGAGCCGGATGCGCTGCGCCTCGCCGCCCGAGAGCGACCCGGAGGGCCGGTCGAGCGAGAGGTAGTCGAGGCCCACGTCGAGCAGGAAGCGCAGCCGCTCCTGGATCTCCTTGAGCACGTTGGCCGCGATCTGCTTCTCCCGCGTGCCCAGCTCGAGCGCGGCGAGGAAGTCGAACGACTCGTTGATCGGCATCGCGCAGACCTCGGCGATGTTGCGGCCGCCGAGGGTCACGGCCAGCACCACCGGCTTGAGGCGGGCACCGTTGCAGGTCGGGCAGGCGACCTCGCGCATGAAGCCCTCGAACCGCTCGCGGCTCGTGTCGGACTCCGCCTCCCGGTGACGGCGCGACACGTAGGCGCGCACGCCCTCGAACTCCGCGTGGTAGGACCGCTCCCGGCCGTAGCGGTTGCGGTGGCGCACGTGCACCTTCGTGCCGTGGCCGTCGAGGATCGCCTTGCGGGCGCGCTGCGGCAGCTCGTCCCACGGGGTGTTGAGGTCGAAGCCCATCTCGTCGCCCAGGGCGCCGAGCAGGCGGAGGAAGTAGTCGGCGACGTGCGCGCCCGTCCACGGCGCGAGGGCGCCCTCCCCCAGGGTCGCCGTCGGGTCGGGCACGACGAGCTCGGGGTCGACCTCCATGCGGGTGCCGAGGCCGGCGCACTGGGGGCACGCGCCGAACGGGGCGTTGAACGAGAACGAGCGCGGCTCGAGCTCGTCGAGCTCGATGGTGTGCTCGTTGGGGCACGCCATCTTCTCGGAGAACCGCATCTCGCGGCCCGGGTCGTCGTCGTCGAGGTCGACGAAGTCGAGGAGGACGAGGCCGCCCGCGAGACCGAGCGCGGTCTCGACCGAGTCGGTGAGCCGGCGCTTCGCCGACGCCTTGACGGCCAGGCGGTCGACCACGACCTCGATCGTGTGCTTCTTCTGCTTGTCGAGGGTCGGCGGCTCGTCGAGCGAGTGCGTCTCGCCGTTGACCCGGGCCCGCGAGAAGCCCTGCGTCTGCAGCTGGCGGAAGAGGTCGACGTACTCGCCCTTGCGGCCCCGGATCATCGGGGCCAGCACCTGGAAGCGGCGGCCCTCCTCCAACGTCAGCACCTTGTCGACGATCTGCTGGGGCGTCTGCCGCTCGATGGCCGAGCCGCAGACGGGGCAGTGCGGCTTGCCGGCGCGGGCGTAGAGCAGGCGGAGGTAGTCGTAGACCTCGGTGATGGTGCCGACCGTCGAGCGCGGGTTGCGCGAGGTCGACTTCTGATCGATCGAGACCGCGGGCGAGAGGCCCTCGATGAAGTCGACGTCGGGCTTGTCCATCTGGCCGAGGAACTGCCGGGCGTACGCCGACAGCGACTCGACGTAGCGGCGCTGGCCCTCGGCGAAGATCGTGTCGAACGCGAGGCTCGACTTGCCCGAGCCCGAGAGGCCCGTGAACACGATGAGGCTGTCGCGGGGCAGGTCGACCGAGACGTCCTTGAGGTTGTGCTCACGGGCGCCACGGATGATCAGCTGGTCGGCCACAGTGGTCCTTCGTCGAAGAGGTCGGTGGTGCCGCGGAACGCAGCCGTCGAACAAGTGTTCGGCACGTGCGGAGGAAATTCAACTCCTCGCACAGCTGTCCAGTTTCGCACGCGCGGACAAGGGGAGGTGCCCAGGTGCGCCACCGGCATGCGGGTGCCTAGCATCACGAGCATGACCTCCACCGACACCGCCGCCGGCCGCCCGCCCTACACCGGCGAGGTCGCCCCGGGCGGGGCCCCCGACGTGCGGGAGCTGCCGGGACTCACGATCACCAAGGTCGCCGTCGACCCGAAGATGTCGAACAACGCCTACCTCCTGCGCTGCACGGCCACCGGCTCGCAGGTGCTCGTCGACGCCGCGGCCGAGCCCGAGCGGCTGCTGCCGCTCATCGGCGAGAACGGCCTCGACGCCGTCGTCACGACCCACCAGCACTGGGACCACCACCGGGCCCTGGCCGACGTCGTCCGGGCCACGGGTGCCGCCACGTTCGTGGGCGCGGCCGACGCCGACGCGGTGACGGAGCAGACGGGCGTGCCCGTCAGCCGGCGCCTCCAGCACGGCGACGTGCTGCACGTCGGGAAGCTCGACCTCGGCGTCATCGCGCTGGCCGGCCACACCCCCGGCTCCGTGGCCCTCGTGTACGACGACCGCTCGGGCACCCCGCACCTGTGGACGGGCGACTCCCTCTTCCCCGGCGGCGTGGGCAGCACCTTCGGCGACGCGGACGCGTTCGCGATGCTCGTCGACGAGGTCGAGAACAAGGTGTTCGGCACGCTCCCGGACAGCACGTGGTTCTACCCCGGCCACGGCAACGACTCCACGCTCGGCGCGGAGCGTCCGCACCTCGCGGAGTGGCGCGCCCGGGGCTGGTGAGCCGCGCGGGTCGTCAGCTCGAGCGGTACGGCGTGAGCAGCTGGTCGACGGGCGCGTCGTCGTCGGTGAGCACCTCGGCGTCCCCCACCCAGTCGTCGAGGTCGCCGTCGCCCACGACGCGCCAGGAGCTCTCGCGCTCCCCCAGCCGCGCCTCCCAGGCGCGGAGGTCGAGCGGCTCCTGCGACGCCGCGACGACCAGGTTGCCGCCGTCGGTGCCGTCGAACGCGCCCGGCTCGGCGGCGACGGCCACGTGCGCGAACCGCTCGCGGAGCGTCGCGACCTCCGCCCGGGCGAACCCGAGCGGGCCGTGGTCGATCACGTTGAGCACGTAGACGCCCTCGGGTCGCAGGAGGCGATCGACCGCGGTGACGGCCTCCCGGGTCGTGAGGTGCCACGGCACGCTCACCCCGCCGAAGGCGTCGCCCACGACGAGGTCGCGCGACCCCGCCTCCACCCGCCCCAGGCCGAGCCGGCCGTCCTCGACGCGGACGTCGATCGACGCGTCGGGCTCGATCCCGAGCCGCTCGCGCCCGACCCGGATCACGCCCGCGTCGATCTCCGAGACCAGGCTCCGCGACCCGGGCCGCTCGGCCGCCAGGTAGCGCGGCACCGTCAGCGCCCCGGCGCCCAGGTGGTAGGCGTCGAGCGGCTCCTGGGCCGGGAAGCCCGTGTCGACCAGCGAGGCGATGGCCTCGACGTACGCGAAGTGCAGGTAGGTGGGGTCGTCGACGTCGACGTACGAGTGGCCGAGCCCGTCCAGCACGAGGAGGCGCCCGCCGTCACGCTCGGGGTCCGCCTGCACCTGGGCGCAGTGGTAGGTCGTCTCGGCGTCGCAACCGCCCGGGGCCACCTGGGTCAGCGCCGTCGCCCCGCCGAGGACGAGCACCAGGACCAGCGCCTCCCGGGGACGACGCCACCCGCGCACCCGCAGGTCGACGGCCACCGCCGCCAGCACCAGGAGCACGCCCAGGCCGAGCAGGATCGCGCTGACCGGCACCACCGAGATGAGCACGAAGCCCGTCACGACGGTGCCCGCGATGCCGCCCGCCGTGCCGATGCCCGAGAGCCGGCCCACGACGGCACCGGTCTCGGCCAGGTCGGTGAGCAGCAGCTTCGTCACCATCGGCGTGACGGCGGAGAGCAGGGCGGCCGGGACGAACAGGCACAGCGCCCCGGCCAGCAGCACCAGCGCGCCGTCGGCAGCGCCGCCGAGGCGGACGACGAGGGGCGTCACCCCGACCGCGAGGCCGGAGACGCCCAGCAGCGGTCCCAGGGTCCGTCGTGGCTCCGTCACGTCGGCCGCCCGACCCCCGGCCCAGGAGCCGAAGGCGATCGCGGAGAGGGCGATCCCGATGACGAGGGTGTTGGTCTCGAGGGTCAGCCCGATGTACGGCGCCAGCAGCCGCAGCGCCACGAGCTCGACGACCAGCACGGCCGCCGACGAGCCGAAGACCAGGACGGCACCGGTGCGCGGGGCGAGCGGGCGGTGCGCGGGGGCGGTGACCTCGTCGGTCACCGGGCGCTCTCCTCGCCGAGGATCCGGGCGTAGCGGCCCTGGTGGTAGAGCAGCGGGCCCGCGCCGGCGCCCGGACGGCCGTGCTCGACCGCGTGCACCCGTCCGACGACGACGTCGTGGTCGCCGCCCGCCTGGACGCTGACGACCGTGGCCTCGACGTGGGCGAGCGCACCGGCGAGCCGGGGTGCGCCGTGGCGTCCCGGGGTCCAGTCGAGGCCCTCGAACCGGTCGACCACGCCCCCGGCGGCCATCACGGTCGCGACGTCGGCCTGGTCGTCGGCGAGCACGTTCACGCAGAACGAGCCGACCCGTCGGATGCGCGGCCAGGTCCGCGAGGTGCGCGCCGGGCAGAACACCACCAGGGGCGGGCGCAGCGAGAGGCTCGCGAACGACTGCACGGTGAGCCCCACCGGCGTGCCGTCGGGCTCGACGGCCGCCACGACCACCACACCGGTCGCGAACGTGCCCATCACCTCGCGGAACCGGGGCAGGGACACGTCGGAGCCCGTCGGGCGACGCGGCGGGTCGGACGCACGGGGGCTCGGGGTCACGGCGCCATTGTCGCGCCCGCGGTCAATCGCCCCTCGCCCGACCCGTCCCCCGGTCGTCGCGGCGGCGGCCCGCGCCCACGGAGTGACCCGTGGGTAACAAACGGCCCGCGGTCGTCCTAGAGTCCTTCCCGTGGGACTCCTCCGCCGCCAGCTCGCCCTCGCCGCCCTCAGCACGAACGCGTTCCGGCCGCCGCACGGCATCCGGTCCGGCATCGGGGGGTTCGCCCTCGGCTGGCTCACCACCGAGCTGGCCCCCCAGCTGCTCGCCGTGACCGCCCTCGACGCGGCCACCCACACCCGGGGCGCCACCACCGACCGCCACCGCGCGGCGGGCCTCGCGCTGGCCGCGGCCAACGCCGCCGCCCTCGGCGTGATGGTCGTGCAGGCGCAGCGGGTGAAGCCGGCGGTCGAGGACGCCCTCGTCGAGGCGCTCGGCGTCGACTACGTCGAGCAGCTCGACGAGGCCCCCACGCCCGCCGACCTCGCCGTGCCGTGGCGCTCCCTCGTCAACCCCTTCCGCGTGCGCACGCCCGGCGTGCGCGTCGAGCGCGACATCGCGTACGCCGACGCCGGGCGCCGCACGATGCTCGACGTCTACGGCCCCGAGGAGCCCGTCCACCCCGACGGCGCACCCGTGCTCCTCCAGGTGCACGGCGGGGCGTGGGTGCTGGGCGCCAAGGAGGGCCAGGCCGTCCCGCTGATGAAGCACATGGCGGCCAAGGGCTGGATCTGCGTCTCGATCAACTACCGCCTCGCGGGCCGCGACCCGTTCCCGGCGCAGGTCGTCGACGTCAAGCGCGCGATCGCCTGGATCCGCGAGCACATCGGCGCGTACGGCGGCGACGCGTCCTACCTCGCGATCACGGGCGGCTCCGCGGGCGGCCACCTCGCCGCGCTCGCGGCCCTGACGCCGAACGACCCGGCGTACCAGCCGGGCTTCGAGGACGCCGACACCAGCGTCGCGGCCGCGATCCCCCACTACGGCGTCTACGACTTCGCCGGCGCCACCGGACTGCGGAACGCCGTGGCCATGCGCGACGCCTTCCTCGCCCCCAAGGTGGTGCACCGGCGCTTCGCCGAGGCGCCCGAGGTCTTCGAGGCCGCCTCCCCCGTGCTCCGGGTCAGCGCGGACGCCCCCGACTTCTTCGTGCTGCACGGCACCACCGACACGATGGTCTCCGTGACGCAGGCGCGGGCGTTCGTCGAGCGGCTCCGGGAGGTGTCCGAGCGCTCGGTCGTGTACGCCGAGCTGCCCGGCGCCCAGCACGCCTTCGACACGTTCCCGTCCATCCGCAGCGCCCACGTCGTCCGCGCCATCGACCGCTACCTGCACTGGCACTGGAACGGCTGGCGCGGGCACCCCGTCGGGGACTCCCCCGCCGAGGTCGCGGAGGAGCAGTCGTGAGCGCCCCGGCGGCGCCGGACGGGATGCCCGCCGACCTCCTCGAGCACGCGCTCGCCGCCACGGGCTTCATGCCCCCCGACGAGGGCCTGCTGCTGCACCGCTGGGCGCGCGAGCAGCTGCCGCACGGCGTCGTGCTCGAGATCGGCTCCTACTGCGGCAAGTCCGCGATCTACCTCGGGGCGGCGGCCCGCGAGGTCGGCGGCACCGTGGTGACGGTGGACCACCACCGCGGGTCGGAGGAGAACCAGGCGGGCTGGGAGCACCACGACGCCAGCCTCTTCGACGCCGAGTCGGGGCTCATGGACACGCTGCCGGTGTTCCGGCGCACGCTGGAGCGGGCCGGGATCGAGCACCTCGTCGTGCCCGTCATCGGGCGCTCGACGACGGTGGCCGCGTTCTGGCGCACCCCGCTGGCCCTGGTCTTCGTCGACGGCGGCCACGCCGAGGAGCACGCGCACAACGACTACACGGGCTGGGCGCGCTGGCTGGCCCGCGACGGTGTCCTCGTCATCCACGACGTCTTCCCCGACCCCGCCGACGGCGGACGCCCGCCGTACGACGTCTACTGCCGGGCCCTCGACTCCGGCGACTTCGTCGAGGTCGAGGCGCTCGGGTCGATGCGGGCGCTGCGCCGCGTGCGCGGGGACGCCGGGGACGCGGTGCGCTGACCGCGGGTCGCCGGCTGCCGAGGGCGGATCAGCAGCCGCAGTCGCCGACGACCTCGGCCGGGTGGGGTCCGAACGACGAGCCGTGCATGATGTCGGCGCCCGGCGTGGTGCCGCTCAGGGCGTCGGCGGCGAGGACGACGGCCGCCGCGGTGTAGGTGGTGCGCTCGTGGGGCCAGAAGACCTCGTCGGGCCAGACGTAGCCGGTGAAGTAGCCGCCGTCGTCGGCGCGCAGGTGCTGCATGTCGGCGAAGAGCACGAGGGCCCGCGCGCGGTCCCCGACCGCGTCGAGCGCCATCACCAGCTCGCAGGTCTCGGCGCCCGTCACCCAGGGGTTCGTGTCGACGCAGCGGATGCCGAGTCCCGGCACCACGAAGTCGTCCCAGCGGCGCGCGAGCATCACGTGGGCCGCCTCGCCCCGCACCGCGCCGCCGAGCACCGGGTAGTACCAGTCCATCGAGAAGGTCGCCTTGTCGAGGAAGGCGTCGGGGTGCGCCCGGATCGCGTGGCGCAGCCGACCGGCCGCCAGCTCCCACTCCGGCTGCGGCTCGTCGACGAGGTCGGCGAGGGCCAGGCCGGCCCGCAGGGACTGGTAGATGCTCGAGGACCCCGTGAGGAGGGCCTCCCCGCGGACGGGCCCGGGAGCGCCGTCCACCCACTCCTGCAACCAGTCGACGCCGCCGAACGGCAGCTGCATCCGGACCACGAAGTCCAGCGCCGCCCGGACCGCGGGCCAGCAGCGCTCGACGAAGGCCCGCTCGCGCCGTACGAGCCAGTGGTGCCACACGCCCACCGCCAGGTAGGCGCTCATGTTGGTCTCGCCCCCGTCGTCCTCGACGACGTCGCCCACGATGCGCACCGGCCACGTGCCGTCGTGGCGCTGGTGGGCGAGGCACCAGTCGTAGGCCCGCTCGGCCGCCGCGACTTCGCCGCCCACCAGCAGGGCCATCGCGGCCTCGACGTGGTTCCAGGCGTCGGTCTTGTCGCCCGGCGTCCACGGGATGGCCCCGTCGGGGTGCTGCATGGCGACGATCGATGCCGCGGTACGGCGCACGTCGTCCGCCGTCAGCACGCCCGGGACGGCGGGCACGGCGTCGGTCACGGCGGTCGACGTGCCGCTGCTCCCGGCGGCGGCGCCGTCCGGGCCGGTCGGCATCAGGCGGGCTTGCGGAAGTAGAGCACCATGCTCTTGCCGACCAGCGGGTCGAGCACGCGGCCCGCCAGTCGCAGGGCGCGGGGCTGCTTCATGATCTCCCAGACCAGCAGGCGGTGGTACGCCTTCGCGAGCGGGTGGTCGTCGTTGCGGACGCCGACCGCGCACTTGATCCACCAGTACGGCGTGTGCAGGCCGTGCGCGTAGTCGCGGCCCTCGAAGGTGACGCCGGCGTTGCTGATCTTCGAGATCAGCTCCTTGTCGGTGTAGATCCGGATGTGGCCGCCGGGGACGTTGTGGTAGTCCTCCGACAGCTTCCAGTTCACGATCTCGGGGAACCAGCGGGGTACCGAGACGGCCAGCGTGCCGCCGGGGCGCAGCACCCGGACGAGCTCGTCGATCGCCTGGATGTCGGCGGGGATGTGCTCGAGCACCTCGGCCGCGACCACCCGGTCGAACTCGCCGTCGGCGAAGGGCAGGCCGAGGGCGTCGCCCTCCTTGACGTCGGCCTCGGCGCCGGCCGGCACCTCGCCGGCCTCCTTCATCGCCCCGAAGAGGTCGCGCACGCCCGCGAGCTCGTCGGCGTCCTGGTCGAACGCGACGACGTCGGCCCCGCGGCGGTACATCTCGAACGCGTGGCGGCCGGCGCCGCAGCCCATGTCGAGCACGCGCTCACCGGGCTGGAGGCCCAGGCGGTCGAAGTCAACGGTCAGCACGGTGGGTGCCCTCCTGCTCGGGCCGTGCCCCACCCGCGTGGGCGGTGGTCACGGCGATGACGTCCTCGTACGCCGCGGCGGTCGCCCGGGCCACGGCGCTCCAGCTGAACTCGGTGAGGGCCCGCTCGCGCCCGGCGCGACCCATCCGCTCGCGACGCTCCGGGTCGTCGAGCAGGGCGGCGATGGCCAGCTCGAGCTCGCCGACGTCGCCGGGCGTGACCAGGTCGGCGCAGAGCCCGTCGGGGCCCACCACCTCGGGGATCGCCCCGGCGCGGGACACGACGAGCGGCGTCGCGCAGGCCATCAGCTCGGCGGTGGGCAGCGAGAAGCCCTCGTAGAGGCTGGGCACGCACGCGAGCTCGGCCGAGCCCATGATGCGCACCAGCTCGGCGTCGCTCACCCCGTGGACGAAGCGCACGGAGTCGCCGATGCCGAGGCGCTCGACGATCTTCTCGGTGGTGCCGCCCGGCTGCGGCTTGCTCACGAGCACCAGCTCGACGTCGCGCTCGGTGCGCAGCTTCGCGAACGCCTCGAGCAGCGTGCCGATGCCCTTGAGCGGTGCGTCGGCGCTCGCCATCGCGACGATGCGTCCGGGCACACGGGGCTCGGTGGGGGGCACGAAGACCTCGTCGACGCCCAGCAGGATGACGCGCACGCGCTCCGGGTCGACACCGAAGTCGGTGACGATGTCGCGCTTCGACGACTCCGACGGGGTCAGGACGAGGGTGGCCTGGCGAGCGACCCGTCCCTGCATCCGCAGGAAGCCGTACCAGCGCTTCAGCGACAGCTTCTTGCGCAGCGTCGGCGCCGCGGCCACGTCGATGCGGCGGTCGAAGGTGATGGGGTGGTGGATCGAGGTCACGACCGGCACGCCGGAGGCGGCGAGGTCGAGGATGCCGTAGCCCAGCACCTGGTTGTCGTGCACGACGTCGAAGTCGTCGAGGCGCCGGCCCAGCACGCGCTTGATCCGCTCGCTGAAGGTGCGGGGCTCCCCGAACCCCCCGGTCCACATGGTCGCGACCTCGCGGACGTCGACGAGGTCGCGCAGCTCGCCGAGCCGCGGCGTGCGGAACGGGTCCGGCTCGCGGTAGAGGTCGAGGCTCGGCACCGGGGTGAGGGTGACGCCCGGGTCCAGCTCGGGGTACGGCTGGCCGGAGAAGACCTCGACCTCGTGCCCCAGCGCCACCAGCTCGCGGCTGAGGTGGCGCACGTAGACGCCCTGACCGCCGCAGTGCGGCTTGCTGCGGTAGGACAGCAGTGCGACCCGCATCCAGCCCTCTCCCTCGTCTCGCCCCCGGTCGCCCCTCCGAGGGCGTGGCGAAAGGTTACCCGCGGGTCAGGTCGCCCGGACGCGGGGCCGTCCGGAGGCGTCAGTCGACGCCGAGCTGGTAGGCGACACCCTCGACGCTGCGGATCCACTCCCGGCGTCCGCCCAGCTTGCGGAGCTTGCGCCGCACGTTGCCGATGTGCACGTCGAGCAGGAAGTGCGACTCGCCGAAGTCGTCGGTCCAGACCGCCTTGACGAGGTCGCGACGGTCCCAGCGACGCCCCGGCTCCCGGGCGAGCACGGCCAGGATCTGCACCTCGACGGGCGTCAGCGGCAGCGGTACGGAGTTGAGCAGCGCCAGGCCGCGGTCGGGCACCACGACGAGGCCGTGGCCGGCGTCGATCACCTCCGGCTGCGCGTCCGCCGGGGGCACGGCGGCAGCGGAGCGCCCCGCCGTGCCCGTCGGGTCCCCCGCGTGCCGAGGGGTCCGGGGCCGGCGGAGCAGCGCGGCCGAGCGGGCCCGCAGCTCCTGGGGCGAGAACGGCTTGTTGATGTAGTCGTCGGCTCCGAGGTCGAGCCCGAGGAGCCGGTCCATCTCGTCGGTGCGGCCCGTCACCATGATGATGTAAGCGTCGCTGAACTGTCGGATGGCGCGGCACACCGACGTGCCGTCCATGTCGGGCAGACCGAGGTCGAGCGTCACGAGGTCGGGCGACTGGGCTCGTACGGACTCGATGGCGGCGGCCCCGCTCGAGGCCTCCGACACGTCGTGCCCGGCGCCCCGCAAGGTCGCGGCCACCAGGAACCGGACGTCGTCGTCGTCGTCCACCACCAGGACCGAGTGCGCCGCCGTGACCACGAGCCCCCCTCGTTCGTTCGCCGGATGATCCATGACGCGCCGCATGTGCCGTCTGCCTGCGGGTACGTGGCTTTCACGTTACCTTGTTAAAACCTTGTCGACGTACCGCTGGTACCCACGATCGACGCCATTCGGGGGGCGGCCTTGACCTTGCACGACGACCACATCGGTGCACCTGCGGAGCAGAGGCGGCAGCGTGCCGTCGACAGCCTGCACGACGCGCTGCACGGCGACAACGACCGTCTGGACCGGATCACGCGGCTGGCCCGCTCGGTCTTCGGCGTCGCAGCGACGTCGGTCACCGTCCTCGACCACGACCGGGCGTGGTTCCCGAGCGAGAGCGGCCTCGGGATCGCCGAGATGCCGCGGTCGCAGACCCTGTGCGACACCGCCCAGGCGGGCGACGAGACCCTGGTCGTCGAGGACGCCCGGGCGGACCCACGGTTCCGCCACCTCGCGCCCGTCGCCGACGGGTCCCTCGTCTTCTACGCCGGCCGGCCCCTCCACGACCACCTCGGCAACGTCGTCGGCACCTTCTGCCTCTTCGACGGCGCCGCCCGCACCCTCGACGCCGAGCAGCGCCGTACGTTCGACGACCTGGCCGCGTGGGCGGAGCAGGAGCTCGTCGCGTCGTCCGAGATGGGCCAGGCGCGCCAGGTGCAGACGTCGCTGTTCCCCTCGCAGCCGCTGGAGAGCGGCCCCTGGAGCGTCGACGGCATGTGCCTGCCGGCGCTCGCGGTGGGCGGGGACTGCTACGACTTCGGGCTCGGCGGCGGCGTGCTCCACGTCGGCGTCGGCGACGTCATGGGCAAGGGCACCAGCGCCGCCCTCCTCGGGGCGGGCGCCCGCGCGGCGATCCGCGCCACCCACGGAGCCGTGACCGCCGGCGCCGACCTCGGGGTGATCGCCACGCAGGTCGCCCGGAGCCTCACGCCCGACCTCGAGCGGTCGGAGTCGTTCCTCACCGTCTTCGAGGCGGCCGTCGACCTGGAGGACGGCTGGACCCGCTGGGTCGACGCCGGCTCGGGGCTCGCGGCGCAGGTCTCCGCCGACGGCACGATCACCTACCTGACGGGCGACGACCGGCCGTTCGGCGTGCTGCCCGACGACCACTGGACCGAGCACACGACCACCCTGGAGCCCGGCGACCGGCTCGTCGTCATCAGCGACGGGGTGCTCGACCTGGTCGAGGACCAGGCCCTCGTCTGGGAGGACCTCGCCGTGGCCACGCGGGCCGCCGCCACCCCGGCCGACCTCCTCGCCGAGGTGCGGCGCTGGGCCGAGGTGCGGCCGCCGCTCGACGACGTCACCGTGCTCGCGGTCTTCCGCGCCGCCGACACCGGTCCGGACGTGGAGGACTCGGCCTGATGAGTCGACGGCTCCTGCTGCTGCGCGGGATCGTGCTCGTCACCGCGATCCTCGGGCTCAACTACATCGTCTGGCGCTGGCTGTTCTCGGTGCACTGGTCGGCCTGGTGGATCGCCGTCCCGCTCGTGATCGCCGAGACCTACAGCCTCGTCGACTCGCTGCTGTTCGGGATGACCATGTGGCGGCTGAAGGAGCGGGGCGAGCCGCCGCCGGCGACGCCCGACCAGACCGTCGACGTCTTCATCACGACCTACAACGAGCCCCTCGACCTGGTGCTGGACACCGCCCGCGCCGCGGTCGCGATCCGCTACCCGCACCAGACCTGGATCCTCGACGACGGCAACCGCCCGGAGATGCGCGACGCCGCGGCCGAGCTCGGCATCGGCTGGATCACCCGCTCCCCGGACTGGGCGGGCATGCCGCGCCACGCCAAGGCCGGCAACCTCAACAACGCGCTCCAGGCCACGGACGGCGAGTTCCTGCTCATCCTCGACGCCGACCAGATCCCCAGCCCGGACATCCTCGACCGCACGCTCGGCTACTTCGACGACGAGAACGTCGGTCTCGTCCAGACCCCGCAGTACTTCGTCAACGTGCCCGAGAGCGACCCGCTCGGCAGCCAGGCGCCGCTCTTCTACGGCCCGATCCAGCAGGGCAAGGACGGCTGGAACGCCGCGTTCTTCTGCGGCTCCAACGCCGTCATCCGGCGCGAGGCGCTGATGCAGATCGGCATCACGCGCTACGTGCACGAGATCGGCGTCGGCGTCGATCGCGCGCTGCGCTCGGCCCGGTCGGTGCTGACGGCCGCCCGCAAGGACCTCGGCGACGACGAGGTCGGCGTGCGCAAGGCCATCGACGACGTCCTGTACGACGTGGGCCGCACCCGACGGGAGATCGCCCGCGGCGGAGCGCTGCTGGACGCGACGTACAGGTTCCAGACCCGTGTCGCCGAGATCCGGCGCCAGCTCGTCGCGGCCGACCTCCAGCTGGTCTCCGCCGACCTCGACCTCATCGCCGAGCTCGACCAGCTCGCCGGGATGAGCGACCAGTCGCTCGCCACCGTCAGCCTCGAGGCGCTCGACCGGGCGACCGCGCGCGACCTCTCCCCGCTCGGTGCCATCGAGGCCGTCGAGGCGCTCATCCGCGCGGTCGACGTCGACCGCAGCGACGAGGCGATGCCGGTGATGCCCATGGCGACGATCTCGGTCACGGAAGACATGGCGACGTGCATGCGCATGCACGGGCTCGGCTGGCGCTCGGTCTACCACGACGAGGTCCTGGCCCACGGGCTCGCGCCGGAGGACCTCGAGTCGATGCTCACCCAGCGGCTCCGCTGGGCCCAGGGCACTGCGCAGGTGATGTTCCGCGAGAACCCGCTCGTGCAGAAGCGGCTCTCGTGGCCCCAGCGGCTCATGTACTTCGGCACCATGTGGAGCTACCTCTCGGGCTTCGCCGCGCTCGTCTACATCGCGGCCCCGGTCATCTACCTGACGCTCGGGGTCCTGCCGGTCCAGGCGTTGAGCACCGACTTCTTCATCCGCCTCGTGCCGTTCCTCGTGGTCAACCAGCTCCTGTTCTTCGTCGCCGCCAACGGGCGGCCCACCTGGCGGGGACAGCAGTACTCGCTCGCCCTCTTCCCGGTCTGGATCAAGTCGGTGACCTCGGCGTTCGGCAACGTCTTCCTGCGCCGCGACCTCGACTTCTCGGTCACGCCGAAGGAGCGCAAGGAGTTCGCGGTCGCCCGGTGGGACCTCGTGCGACCCCAGCTGATCGCCATGGGCGCGCTGGCCCTCGCCGGCGTGGCGGGCGTCGTACGCCTCGCCGTCGGCCAGGCCTCGTGGCTCGGCACCAGCCTCAACCTGGTCTGGGTCGTCTTCGACCTCGTGATCTTCTCGGTGATCATCCGGGCCGTCCGGTACCGCGGCTTCGAACCGCCCGACTCCCGGCCCCCCGACCCGTCCCCGTCCGACGCGTCCCCGACGCGCGCCGTGGCCCCCGCCCGGCAACCTGACCGACAACCCGCCCGGCAACCCGCCTCCCGGCGCGGATCGCACAGAGGAGAGAGATGATCGAGCTCGACGTCACCACCGACCGGGGCATCGCCGTGGTGGTCCCCCGCGGCCGTCTCAACATGGTCGCCGCCCGCCAGCTGAGGCAGGTGCTGGCCGACATCATCACCGGCGGCACCTCGCGGATCGTGGTCGACCTCGCCGAGACGACGTTCCTCGACTCGTCGGGGCTCGGGGCACTGATCGGCGGGCTCAAGTCCGCCCGGCAGGCCGGCGGCGACCTGCGCATCGCCCGCCCGACGCCCGAGGTCATGACGGTCTTCACCCTCACGAACATGGACAAGGTGCTGCGCCCGCGCGACGACGTCGGGAGCGCCTTCGATGTCTGAGACGCGTCCGGACGGCGACGCGGACGGCACTGCCCTGCGTCTCGACCTGCCGGCGGCGCCGGAGGCCCTCGACGACGTCCACGACCAGCTCGACCTCGTCTGGGAGCGCCACGACGACGTCTCCGTGGCCGACCGGTTCCGCTTCCTCACCGCGGTGATGGAGATCCTGGGCAACGTCGCCGAGCACGCCTACCGGCCCGACGTCCGCGCGCCCCAGCGGCGGCTCGAGCTGGTGGTCACCGTCACCGCCGACGAGCTCGTGGCCACCATCAGCGACAACGGGGTGCCGGTCAGCCTCGACCTGAGCACCGTGACGATGCCGGACGAGGACGCGGAGTCCGGCCGCGGCCTGGCCCTCGCGCTCGCGGCCCTCGACGACCTCGACTACGAGAGGTCGGGGGACCGCAACCGCTGGAGGCTGCAGTGCGTACGACGCGACTGAGCCCCGCCGTACGCCTGCTGCTCGGGCTCGTCGGCCTGCTGCTCGCCCTCGGGCTGCTGGCCGTGCCGTCGCCGGCGGTCGCGGCCGACGACGACGCCCCGCCGGCGCTGCCGGACGCCGGGAGCCCGTGGTTCGGCCCGAGCCTGGACTGGACGTCGGACTCGGCCGCCGACTACGAGGACCGGCTCGGCCGCTCCCCGTCGCTCTACACCCAGCGCGTCAACTACCCGCTGGGCGACGACGACCGCACCTACCTGCGGCAGTTCGTGGAGCAGGCCGCCACGCAGGGCGCCGTGGCCGTCGTCAGCCTGGAGCCCGTCGTACCGCTGACGGAGCTCACCGCCGATGACGCCTCCGACCTCGCGGACCAGCTCGTCGAGCTGCACGACCAGCTCGACACCTACTTCCTCGTGCGGTTCGCGCCCGAGATGAACGGCACCTGGTACGCCTGGGGCCAGCAGCCGCTCGCCTACGTCGACGCCTTCCGCACGGTCGCGGACGCGGTCCACGACGCGACGCCCCACGCGGCGATGGTCTGGTCGCCCGTGTACGGCGCGGGCTACCCCTACGGCGCGGCGTACGGCGACGTCGACCCCGACCGGGTCTCCGAGGTCGAGACGCTCGACACCGACGGCAACGGCCGGCTCGACGAGGGCGACGACCCCTACGGGCCCTACTGGCCCGGCACCGACGCCGTCGACTGGGTCGGGCTGACGCTCTACCACTTCGGCCCCGACCGCGGCCGCGTCGACAACGACCTCGACCCCGCCGAGGGCGGCCGGACCGGCGACGAGGAGTCGAGCGAGGGCTTCGAGCTCGACCGGGTGCCGGCCGAGGACGCCTACGTCGACCGGCTCGAGGAGCAGTACAACTACGTCGGCGACGGCGACCGCGCGCCCTTCTACGAGCGCTTCGCCGAGGCGAACGACCTCCCCATGCTCGTCGAGACCGGCGCTCTGTGGATCCCGGACGACGCGGGCGACCCCGAGCTGGACATCAAGCAGGGCTGGTGGCGCCAGGTGTTCGCGGCCCAGGCGGACTACCCGCTCGTGCGGGGCTACTCCTGGCTCGAGCAGGAGCGCCCCGAGGCGGAGGCCCAGGAGCGGGTCGTCGACTGGCGGGCCACCCGCACCGACGAGCTCACCGACGCCCTCCGGCCCGACCTCGTCGACGCCGACGTGCGGATGGGCCCCGTCACCCGGGTGCTCGACCAGCAGGCGGCCAACGAGGCCACCGCCCAGGGCCGCCAGCCCGCGCCCGACGAGATCGGCGCCGAGATGGGTTGGATCGTCTTCTGCGTCGCCTTCCTCGCCGTCGCCTTCGTGCTGGCGGGCGCCGCCGGCCGGTGGCTCCCCTCGTGGCGCTACCCGGACGAGCACGACCCGCGCGACCGCCGGCTCGACCTGTTCCGCGGGTGGATCATCCTGGCGGTGGTGATCACCCACATCGAGGTGGCGAGCCCCTACTCCTACGTGACGCTCAACGCGGTCGGGGCCATCACCGGTGCGGAGATGTTCGTGCTCCTCTCCGGCGTGGTGCTGGGCATGATCTACCTCCCCACGGTGCGCAAGCTCGGCGAGTGGCCGACCGCGGTCGTCATGTGGCGACGCGCCCGCAAGCAGTACGTGGTGGCCCTCGTCGTGGTGATGCTCGTCTACCTGCTCGGCCTGCTGCCGTTCATCGACGCGACGGTGATCACGACCTTCACCGACCGCGGCACGGGCGAGAACGGCGAGGTCGTGGCGGGTCAGGTCTACGACCTCTACGCCAACGCGCCGCGGCTCTTCGACTACCCGCCGCCGTGGTACGCCGTCCAGCAGTTCCTGCTGCTCGAGATGGGGCCGTGGGTCTTCAACATCATGGGCCTGTTCGTGGTCTTCAGCCTCGTGCTGCCCGTGATCATGTTCTTCGTCAAGCGCGGCCTGTGGTGGCTGGTGCTGGCCGTGTCGTGGGCGCTCTACGTGTGGAACGCCGTCGCCGAGGTGCACCCGCTCCCCTCGCAGTTCGAGGCCGTCTTCCCGCTCCTCACCTGGCAGGTCGCCTTCACCCACGGCCTCGTGGTCGGCGTCTACCGCCGCCAGATCACGAAGGCCCTCGTCTCGCACGCCGGCAAGATCGCCTGCTCGGTGTTCGTCCTCGGGTACGCCGGCGCCCTGGTGTGGCTGTGGCTGGCCCACACGTACGGCTACTCGGCCTCCCCGTTCCCGGAGGGCTCCTACGGGTGGCTGTACGAGAACGCCTACACGCGGGTCTTCCTGCAGCCCGGCCGACTGCTCGACCTGGTGCTGATGGTCGTGGTGGCGTACGCCGTGCTGACGACGATGTGGAAGCCGATCGACAAGCTCATCGGGTGGTTCTGGATCCCGCTCGGCCAGGCCAGCCTCTACGTCTTCATCGTGCACGTGTTCTTCGTGCTCGCCGTCGGCAACATCCCGGGCCTGGACCGGGGGTCGGTCTGGCAGGGCACCCTCGTGCACACCGCCGTGCTGGCCCTCATCTGGCTGATGGTGCGCAAGAAGTTCCTGTTCTCCGTCATCCCCCGCTGAGGTCGGGACGGGCCCGGGCCACGAACGCGCGGGCCCGTCCGCGGTAGCGCCACACCTGCACCAGGCCGACGGTCCACAGCACGTACTGCAGGCTCATCGCCCAGCGGAAGGCCTCGGGCGTGTACGACGTGCCGCTGCCCGGCGTGCGCCAGTCCAGCACGAGGCCGATGCCGACGACGAGGAGCAGGCTCGCGTAGAAGCCGCCCTGGTTGATGATCCCGGTGGCGCTCGAGAGCCGTTCGTCGGGGTTGGAGGTGCGGCCCACGTCGAAGCCGATCATCGACGCCGGTCCGCCGATGCCCGTGACGACGACGAGCACCAGGAGCACCCCGAACGGCGCGTTGCCCGGCCAGGCGAGCACGACGGTCCAGACGGCGACGATCGACCCCACGATGGTGAGCACCATCGTGGAGCGCTCGTAGGGGTAGGCGCCCACCAGCCACCCCAGCACCGGGCCCGCCACCATGATCGCGAGGACCAGCACCGTCAGCAGGAGGCCCGCCTCGTCGGGCGTGCGCCCCTCGCCCCGCACGAAGAAGGGATACCCCCACAGCAGGCTGAGCGTGGTGGCGCTGAACTGGGTCGAGAAGTGCATCCAGAAGCCCAGGCGGGTGCCGGGCTGGCTCCACGAGGCGCCCAGGCTGCGTCGTACGGCGCCCAGCGACATCGCCTCGCCCCGCAGGCTCCGCACCGACGGGGCGTCACGGACCACGACGACCAGGCCGAGCGCGAGCACCAGCCCGAGGCTGGCCGCCAGGAGGTAGGCCCGCTCCCACCCGAGGGTGCCGAGGGCCCACGTCATCGGGACCGCCGCGGCAATGGCGCCGCCCTGGCCGAGCGTGCCCGTCAGCTGGGTCATGAAGGGGATCTGGCGCAGCGGGAACCAGCTGCTGACGAGACGCAGCACGCAGATGAAGGTGAGGGCGTCGCCGACCCCGACGAACGCCCGGGCCAGGAGGGCGAGCACGAACGAGTCGGCGAAGGCGAACGCCGACTGGGCGGCGACGAGCACGAGCGTGCCGGCGAGCAGGACGCGCCGCGGCCCGAACCGGTCGATGAGCAGCCCGACGGGCACCTGCATGACGGCGTACACGAGCAGCTGCAGCATCACGAACGTCGAGAGCTGCGCCGCGGAGATGCCGAAGCGGTCGGTGGCCGCGAGCCCGGCGACGGCCAGGGAGGAGCGGTGGAAGACCGCGAGCAGGTACGTCGCCAGCCCGATGCTCCAGACGACGAAGGTCCAGCGTGGCCGGGGTTCTCTCACGGGCCGCTGACCTGCGTCGTCGCTCACTGCGGCGATGTTACGCCGAGCCCTCCGGTCGTCTCCGGCGGCCCGGCCGCGGCCGGCTACTTGCTGGCCTCGAGCATCTGGCGCAGCTCCTTCTTCAGGTCGGAGATCTCGTCGCGCAGCCGGGCGGCGAGCTCGAACTGCAGCTCGGCGGCGGCGGTCTTCATCTGGTCGCTGAGCGACTGGATGAGCGCGGCGAGCTCGGCGCTCGGCATGCCCGCCACCCCGGCGTTGCGCTCGGCCGAGCGCTCCCCCAGCACCGGCACGGGCTGCCGGGCCTTGACCCCGCCGGCACGGCCCTTCTGCCCGACGTCGGCCCAGGTCTGCAGCAGCGCCTCGGTCGTCTCGTCCTCGCGGGCCAGCATCTCGGTGATGTCGGCGATCTTCTTGCGCAGCGGCTGGGGGTCGACGCCGTGGGCGGTGTTGTAGGCGACCTGCTTCTCCCGGCGCCGGTTCGTCTCGTCGATGGCCGACTCCATCGAGGGCGTGATGCGGTCGGCGTACATGTGCACCTGGCCCGACACGTTGCGCGCCGCGCGGCCGATGGTCTGGATGAGCGACTTGTCGGAGCGCAGGAAGCCCTCCTTGTCGGCGTCGAGGATCGCGACGAGCGAGACCTCGGGCAGGTCGAGGCCCTCGCGCAGGAGGTTGATGCCGACGAGCACGTCGTACGACCCCAGTCGCAGGTCGCGCAGCAGCTCGATGCGCTTGAGCGTGTCGACCTCGGAGTGCAGGTAGCGCGTGCGGATGTCGGCGTCGAGGAGGTAGTCGGTGAGGTCCTCCGACATCTTCTTCGTCAGCGTGGTCACCAGGACGCGCTCGTTGCGCTCGACCCGCGTGCGGATCTCGCCGATCAGGTCGTCGATCTGGCCCTTCGTCGGCTTCACCACGACCTCGGGGTCGATGAGGCCCGTCGGGCGGATGATCTGCTCGACGACGTCGCCGCCGACCTTGTCGAGCTCGTAGTTGCCCGGCGTGGCCGAGAGGTAGATCGTCTGGCCGATGCGCTCGAGGAACTCCTCCCACCGCAGGGGCCGGTTGTCCATCGCGCTCGGGAGCCGGAAGCCGTGGTCGACGAGGTTGCGCTTGCGCGACATGTCGCCCTCGTACATGCCGCCGATCTGCGGGACCGCGACGTGGGACTCGTCGACGACGAGCAGGAAGTCCTCCGGGAAGTAGTCGAGGAGCGTGTTCGGCGCCGTGCCGCGGCTCCGGCCGTCCATGTGCATCGAGTAGTTCTCGATGCCCGAGCAGCTGCCGACCTGGCGCATCATCTCGATGTCGTAGGTGGTGCGCATGCGCAGGCGCTGGGCCTCGAGCAGCTTGCCCTGCCGCTCGAAGGCGGCCAGCTGCTCGGTCAGCTCCTCCTCGATACCGGTGATGGCGCGCTCCATGCGCTCCGGGCCCGCCACGTAGTGGGTGGCCGGGAAGACGTACAGCTCCTGGTCCTCCGTCAGCACCTCGCCGGTGATCGGGTGGAGCGTCATGAGCCGCTCGATCTCGTCGCCGAAGAACTCGATGCGGACCGCGTGCTCCTCGTAGACCGGGAAGATCTCGAGCGTGTCGCCCCGCACCCGGAACGTTCCCCGGGTGAAGGCCATGTCGTTGCGCGTGTACTGGATCTCCACCAGGCGGCGGAGCACGGCGTCGCGGTCGTGCTCCTGACCGACCCGCAGCCGGAGCATGCGGTCGACGTACTCCTGCGGGGTGCCGAGGCCGTAGATGCACGACACGGTCGAGACCACGATGACGTCGCGCCGCGTGAGCAGCGAGTTGGTCGTGGAGTGGCGCAGCCGCTCGACCTCCTCGTTGATCGAGGAGTCCTTCTCGATGTAGGTGTCCGTCTGCGGGACGTAGGCCTCGGGCTGGTAGTAGTCGTAGTACGACACGAAGTACTCCACCGCGTTCTGCGGGAAGAGCTGGCGCAGCTCGTTCGCGAACTGGGCGGCGAGGGTCTTGTTGGGCTGCAGCACCAGCAGCGGTCGCTGGACCTGCTCCGCCACCCAGGCGACCGTGGCCGTCTTGCCCGTGCCGGTGGCACCCAGCAGCACGACGTCGTCGACGCCGTCCTCGATGCGCTGGGTGATCTCGACGATGGCGGCCGGCTGGTCGCCCGCCGGCTCGTAGTCGGAGACCACCTTGAACGGCGCCACCCGGCGCTCGAGATCGGTCACTGGTCGCATGCTTCGAGCCTACGGCCAGCCACCGACAACGGCGCAGGAGCAGGACCTCAGCCGTCCGTAGCGGCGCCGTCCGCCCGTGCGGCGAGGACCTCGGCGACCCTCGTGCGCAGGGCCTTCGGGGAGAACGGCTTCGCCATGAAGGCGTCCGCACCGCTCTCCAGACCGACGTCGCGGTCCGTCCGCTCGTCCCGCGCCGTCAGCATCAGCACGTACGCGTCGCTGAACTCGCGCAGCCGGCGGCAGGTCTCGAGACCGTCGATGTCGGGCAGGCCGAGGTCGAGCGTCACGAGCGCCGGCTCGATCTCGCGGGCCATCTCCAGCGCCTGGGTCCCGCTGGAGGCCTGGTGGACGTCGAGGTCGAGCTGCCCGAGCACCATCACCAGCAGCTCGCGGATGTCGGGGTCGTCCTCGACGACCAGCACGCGCGTGCGCTCTGCCATCCTGCGTCTCCTCCGTGTCGGGTGGTCGGCCGACGTGGCCGTCACCGGCTGCCCGGGGTCGCACCGGTCGGTAGGTTGTCCCCGTGAGTCCTCGCAGCGCCTCGGCCGACCGTATCCTCCGGATGCTGCGACGGACGCTGCTGGGCATCTTCGTGGTGCAGTTCGCGCTCGCGATCGGCATGACGCTGGTCGACTCCTACCGGCGCCGGGGCAAGAAGCCGAAGCCGTTCCCCACGACGGCGCCCTCCACGGTCGACATCGGCGACGGCAGCATCACGACGTACACCTACGGCCAGGACCTGTACGACGACATGCTGGCCGCGATCGCCGGTGCGCGCCGCCGCATACTGCTGGAGACCTACATCTGGAAGGGCGACGAGGTCGGCGAGCAGTTCAAGAAGGCGCTCGCCGACGCCGCGGCCCGGGGCGTCGAGGTCTACTGCATCTACGACGCCTTCGCGAACCTCGTCGTCTCCCCGCGCTTCAAGCACTTCCCGCCCGGCATCAAGGTCATCCGCTACCCGGTCTACAACGCCGGCTGGCGTGTCTTCGACCTCCGCCGCTACGGCCGCGACCACCGCAAGATCCTCGTGGTGGACGACGAGGCCGGCTTCGTCGGGGGCTACAACATCGGCACGCCGTACGCGACCGAGTGGCGCGACACGCACGTGCGCATCACCGGCCCGGGGGTCTGGGACCTCACCCGCACCTTCGCCGACTTCTGGAACCTCCACCGCCACAAGCGCTTCCGCGCGAGCGAGCGTCCGCTCCTGCTGGAGACGGCGTCGGTCTGGGAGCCGCGCATCCGGTTCCACCGCAACATCCCGCGCCTGTGGATGTTCCCCATCCGCTCCATGTACCTCGAGGCCATCGACCGGGCCACCCAGAACATCTGGATGACCCACGCGTACTTCATCCCCGACCAGGACATCGTCGACGCGCTGCGCCGCGCCGCCTCCCGGGGCGTGGACGTGCGGATCCTGCTCCCCCACAAGTCCAACCACGTCGTGGCCGACTGGATCTCCCGCGGCTACTTCTCCCAGCTGCTCGACTCCGGGGTGCGCATCTTCCGGTTCCGGGAGGCGATGGTGCACGCCAAGACGTCGACGATCGACGGCAGCTGGTCGACCGTGGGCACCGCGAACATCGACCGGCTGAGCCTCCAGGGCAACTACGAGATCAACGTCGAGGTCATCGACTCCCGGATGGCGGCCACCCTCGAGGAGATCTTCCGCACCGACCAGGGCCACTCGTGGGAGCTGCGCAGCGACGAGTGGGAGGCCCGCTCCGCCCACCGCAAGTTCACCGAGTTCGTGCTCGCCCCCCTGCGCCCGCTGCTCTGAGGCTCGTCCGTGGCGGGCCGCCACGGGTCGGTGATCTGTGACACGCTGTGACAACGCCTGTCACGTCACTGCGGCCCGGGGCCGCGTACCGCCCAGGAGGCCGCCGCATGCTCCCCTCGATCCGACGCCCCCGGAGCCTGTCCGGGGCCGAGGTCTTCCTCACCGGCGCCGCCAGCGGCATCGGCCGGGCCACCGCCCTGCTGGCCGCGGCCGAGGGCGCCCGCGTCCACCTCACCGACCTGCACGCCGAGCCGCTCGAGACCGTCGCCGCGGAGGTACGGGCCCGCGGTGGCGCGGTGGGCCACGTCGAGCCCGCCGACGTGTCCGACCACGCGGCCGTGGTCGCCCTCGGTGGGCGGCTGACCGCGGCGTACGGCGCGATGGACGTCGTCATGAACATCGCCGGCATCTCGGCCTGGGGCACGGTCCGCTCGCTCGAGCACGACCACTGGCGGCGCCTCGTCGACGTGAACCTGATGGGGCCGATCCACGTGATCGAGACTCTCGTGCCCCCGATGGTCGACGCGGGGCGGGGCGGAAGCCTCGTCAACGTCTCGTCGGCCGCCGGCCTCATCGGCATGCCCTGGCACGCGGCCTACAGCGCCAGCAAGTTCGGGCTCCGCGGCGTCTCCGAGGTGCTCCGCTTCGACCTCGCCAAGCACGGCATCGCCGTCAGCCTCGTCTGCCCGGGCGGGGTCGCGACCCCGCTCACCGAGACCGTCGTCATCGCCGGCGTCGACACGTCCACCCCCCGCTTCCGCCGGCTGCTCGGCCGCTTCCGGGGCCACGCGGTCACCGCCGAGCAGGCGGCCGAGGCGATCCTCGACGGGGTCCGCCGCCGCCGCTACTGGGTCTACACGTCGGCCGACATCCGGCTGGTCCACCTGCTCCAGCGCCTCTGCCCGCCGGCGTACGCCCTCGCGATGCGCGGCTTCGGGTACGCCGCCAACCGGGCCCTGCCCGACGTCGAGGCCGCCCGTCGGACGGAGGCGTCGTGAACCTCCCGGACTCCCCCGCGCCCCGCATCACGCCCGGCGGCCGTCGGGACGTCGGCCTCGTCACCTGGGCGTTCGCCCACGCGGCCGGCCGGGTGACGGGCACCCGGCCGCCCGCGGTCTTCCTCACGCTCGGTCGTCACCGCGGCCTGTTCCGCGGCTGGCTCCACTTCGCGGGCCGGCTCATGCCGGGCGGTCGGCTGCCGCGACGGGAGACCGAGCTCGTCATCCTGCGGGTGGCGACCCTGGCCGGCAACGAGTACGAGCTGACGCAGCACCGCCGTCTGGCGCGCCGTGCCGGGCTCGGGGCCGCCGAGATCGAGCGCGTGACCGCCGGGCCCGACGCCGACGGCTGGTCGGCCCGCGACCGCCTGCTCCTCGAGGCCACCGACGAGCTCCACGCCACCGAGGACCTCGGCGACGCGACCTGGTCGCGCGTGCACGCCGAGCTCGGCGACCGCACGACGATCGAGCTGCTGCTCCTCGTGGGCCACTACCGGATGCTGGCGACCGCGCTCACGACCCTGCGGGTGCAGCCCGACGCCCCTCGTCGCCGCTGAGCGCGGGACGAGGGGCGTCGACGGGACGGTCGCTGGACGTCAGCGGTCGAGCGCCGGCGGGGCGTTCTGGGCGCCCCGGCGCACGGGCCCGTCGACGGCGCAGGTGCCGTCGAGGTAGAGCTCCTCGCGCTCGCCGACGCGCGGGTCGGCCCGGAAGTCGCGGTAGTCGCACTCCTCCGCGCCCTGCAGCCAGAGGTCGACGTTGAGCCAGCCGTCCTCGAAGGCGCTCGCGAACCTCGTCATGCCGTAGGTGATGGCGTCGGGCGTGGCCCGCAGGTGCGGCTCCCGGTCGTAGACCACGTCGCCCGCGGCCTCGAGCTGGGTGAGCAGCGGCGGCAGCACCGGCCTCAGGTCGTTGACGAGCAGGCTCACGTTCGCGAAGTCGCCCGGGGCCCGGCGCAGCACCTCCCGGAACGTCGGGTCGAAGCTGCGCAGGTACGACGCGAGCGTGCGCGCCGCGGCCGAGAACCGCTCCAGCCGGGGCTGGTTGGCCTCCAGCAGCTCGCCGACGGTCTCGCCGTTGTCGAGCAGGCGCTGCGTCTCCGGGAGCACCTCGTCGAGCGTCGCCGAGAGGTTGTCGGTGGCGTTCAGGAGGGTGTCGAGGTCGTCGCCGACCCCGTTGGTGGCCGCCCCGAGCTCGCGGAGCACGACCCGCAGCTCGTCCTCGTCGATGACCTCGATGAAGCCGTTGAGGCTGTCGGCGGTCTCCGCGAAGGAGACCGGGACGTCCACGGCCTCGGCCCCGATGGTGTCGCCGTCCGCGAGGTAGGGGCCGTCGGCCGTCTCGGGCCGGAAGTCGAGGTACTGCTCGCCGACCGGCGAGAGGCTGCGCACCTGGGCCTCGGAGGACGACGGGATCTCCGCGCCCCCCGAGAGGCTCACGGTGGCGGTGACGCCCCCGTCGGGGTTGACGCGCAGCTGGTCGACCGTGCCGACCCGCACGCCGCGGTACGACGCGGCCGAGCCCTCGAAGAGCCCGCCGGTGCGGGGCAGCTCGACCGAGATCTGGTCGGGCCTCCCGGTGAGGGGCAGGTTGAGCACCTCGGTGAGGAGGTAGCTCACGCTGAGCGCGAAGACGGCGACGAGGCCGATCACGCTCAGCCAGAGCTTGTCGGGCAGCAGGCGCTTCATGGTGTCTCCGAGGGGATCGAGCCGCCGAGCAGGTCCTCGAGGCCCGGCAGCGGAGAGCTGAGCACCGACGTGACCCTGAGCTTGAAGTACAGGTTCAGGTAGTCGTTCGGCACGCGGTCGTCGAGCGTCGCGGCGAAGGTCGCCAGGTCGTCGAGGGCGGGCAGCAGGTCGTCCTCGGCCGCGAGCACGGTGTCGAGCACCGGCCCGAGCTCGTCGACGATCATCGTGAGGTCCTCACGGGTACGGCGCACGAGGCCGTCGGCCGTGATCGCCAGGCCGTCGGCGCTCCGCAGGAGCGTCGCCAGCTCGTCGGTGTTCTCGGTCAGCGTCCGGGCGGCCGGCCGCAGGTCCGTGAGCGCACGGTTGATGGTCTCCTCGCGCTCGTCGAGCGTGACCGACGCGCTCACGAGGGCGTCGAGCACGCGGTCGATCTCCTGGGTGGAGGCGAGCGCCTCCGCGAGGAAGACGTCCGTCTGCTCGAGGAGCCCGCGGGTCGCTCCGACCCGACCGTCGAGCGCGGTGTTGAGCTCGCTCACGATCGTCTGGATCTGGCCCAGGTTGCCGCCGTTGACGAGGAGGGAGGCGGACGCCAGCCCGTCCTCGACGGTCGGCGCGACGAAGGTGCCCTCGGCCGGCACGACGTCGCCCTCGGCCATCATCGTGGTGCCCCCCTCGGCCGGCGTGACCTCGACGTACACCTCGCCGAGCGCGGTCGTGTAGCGCAGCCGGAAGGTCGACCCCTCGGGGATCTCGACCTCCTCGTCGATCGCCATCGTGATCTTGGCCCGGTAGTCGTCCGGGACGATCTCCACGACCCGGCCGACGGGCACGCCGCCGAGCTTCACGGTGGCCCCCGACGGGAGGTTGAGGGCGTCCTCGAAGGTCGCGCTCAGCGTGTACTGCCCCGCGCTGACCACGGTGGGGCGCAGCGGGTCGGCCACGCTGCAGCCGGCACCGACGACACCGACGGCCATCGCCAGCACGACCGCGCGCTGCACGGCGCGTCGACGCAACCGCGCCGGACGGGAGGCGCTCGTGCGCCCGAGGATCGTCGTCGTCATCCGCCCAGCCCTCCCAGCAGCTCGCCCAGGTCGTCGAGGAGCGACAGCAGGTCGGGGCTCGTGCCGAGCTGCGCGCAGACGTCGAGCGGCAGCGCCGCCAGGGTCTGGCAGAGCGCCTCGGTCACCGGTTGCACCGGGGAGAAGTACTGAGGCGGCAGCTTCACGAGCACCCGGTTGTCGTCGGTCACCGTGTTGCCCACGTTCTCGAAGGCCAGGGGCAGCGTCTCGAGCGTGCGCTCGAGCTCCGTCCGGTGCTCCATCAGGTTCTCGACCACGCGGGTCAGGCCGCGCGAGGTGTTGACGATCGCCGACCGGTTGTCGACCGAGAACTGGCCGAGCTGGTTGAGCGCGTCGCTGAGGGCCACGAGGGTGTCGCCGAAGTTCTCCCGCTCCTCGGAGAACAGCTCGGTGGCGTCCGTGACGCTCTCGAGGAACTGGTTGATCGTCTCCTGGTTGGCGGCCAGCATCGTCGTCAGCGCGTCGAGGTCGGTGATCGTGCCCGCCACGTCGTCGCTGCTGCCCGAGAGCGCCTCGGCGGCCGCGGCGAACTGGACGATGGTGTCGTTGAACTGCTGGCCACGCCCCGACAGCGTCCCGGCGCCCACCTCGAGCAGCCGGTTGAGCGTGTCGGCGTTGCCGTCGGGCCCGCGCAGGCCGTCGCTGAAGGTGCGGAGCGTCTCCAGCACCTCGTCGAACTCGATCGGGGTGCGGGTGCGCTCGAGCGGGATGCGTGCGCCGTCGGCCAGCCGCGGTCCCTCCTCGAAGGCGGGGGTCATCTCGACGTACCGGTCGGTCGCCACCGAGCGCGACATCACGACGGCGCCGGCGGTCTCCGGCAGGGTCTGGCCGTCGTCGATGCGCAGCGTCACCTCGACGATCTCGCCCTTGGGCTCGATCTCGGTGACCTCGCCGATGCGCACGCCGAGCACGCCGACCTCGTTGCCGACGAACAGGCCCGACGTGGTCGCGAACTCCGCGGTCACCGTGAGGCTGCCGTCATCGGAGGCCGAGCAGCCGCCGGTGCCGAGCAGGAGCGCGCCGACCAGCAGGCCGGCCGCGGTCGATCGCACCCGTCGCGTACGACTCGGGGTCCAGGTCTCGCTCATCACGCGCACACCCTCTCGATGACGCACTCCAGGTTGTCGGGGAGCGCACCCGGCGCGTACTGCGCCAGCCACGGTCCGGTGCCGGACGAGTTCGTGAAGTAGGTGGCGGTCGCCGGCAGCATCTCCAGCGCCCGGTTGAGCGTGTCCTCGTGCCGTTCCAGCACGGCGACCGTGACGTCGAGGTCGCGCAGCGTGGGCTGCACCGCCGCCTCGTTGTCCTGGATCACGCCCGCGAGCTGGGTGCCCAGCTCCTCCATGTCGGTGAGCAGCTGCCGGATGGCGTCGCGCCGTACACGGAGGGTGTCGAGGATCAGGTCGCCCTGCTCCATCAGCGTGATCAGGTCCGGCGTCGACTCGGTGAGCTGGCGCGTCACCTGGCGCGCCGCACCCAGCAGCGTGTCGAGCTGGCCGGAGCGCTCCACGACGACGCCGGAGAGGGCCTCCACACCGTCGAGCGCCGGGCCCAGGTCGTCGCCGGCGACACCGAGGGTCTCGGTCAGCTGGGCCAGCGACTGCTCGATGCCCACCGTGTCGAACTCCCCGAGCTCGCCGATGCCGTCGTCGATCACGTCCTGGAGGTTGTAGGGCACGCGCGTCTGAGCGACCGGGATCGTGTCGTCGGCGAGGTCCTCCTCGCCGGCCGGCGTCACCAGGAGGTAGTGGGTGCCGAGCAGGGTCGCGACCTTCACCTCGGCACGCGTGTCCGCGTTGAGGTCGATGGCCTTGTCGATGGTGAAGGTCACCCGCACGGCCTGGCCGTCGAGCTCGATGCCCGTGATGTCGCCGGAGCCGACGCCGGCGACCTGCACCTCCTCGCCGACCCGGAGACCGCCGGTGTTCTCGAGCATCGCCGAGTAGGTCTTCGTGCCGATGGAGAGTCCGGACGCCGCCCCGATCAGCGCAGCGATGAACGCCAGCACGGCGAAGCCGATCAGGCCCACCTTGTAGCGGCTCACGTTGCCGAGGCTCAACTTCTTCTTCTTGCTCACTGGCACGCCTCCGAGTACGGGCCGGCGGGTCCGGGGACCCACACGGTCGCTCCGAGCACCTCGACACCGAGGTTGCAGATGTAGATGTTCAGGTAGGCGCCGTACGACATCGAGCGGCCGTAGCCACCGAGCAGGAGCGGCAGCGACTCCACCGTGCGGGCCACGCGGTCCTGCTCGCGGGCCAGGAGCGCGGCCGTGCTCTGCAGGCTCGCCACGTCGCGGGCGAGGGGCGCCCGGATGTCGGTGAGCAGCGCCGACGTCGAGTCGACGAGGCTGCCGAGGTTGTCGATCGAGTTCGCGAAGGTCTCGCGCTCGGCCGCCAGCCCGGTGAGCAGGTCGCGCAGCTGCACCACGGTGGCGTCGAAGTTGTCGGACTGCTCCTCGAGGTTCTGGAGCACCGGGGTCAGGTTGGCGAGCACCTGGCCGAACACCTCGTCCTTGCCGGCGAGGTAGCTGGTGGCCTCGGCGGTGTTCTGCAGGAGCGACTCGACGGTGCCGGACTCCCCCTGCAGGACCGCGACGATGTTGGAGGCGAGCTCGTTGATCTCCGCCGGCTCCAGGATGCGGAACAGCGGCTCGAACCCGTTGAGCAGCACGGTGAGGTCGAACCCGGGAGAGGTGCGGTCGGGACCGATCACGTCGTCGGGGTCGAGCACGTCGCCGCGGTCCTCCGCCGGCGCGGTCAGCGCCAGGTACCGCTGGCCGAGGAGGTTCTGGTAGCGCAGCGCGACCTCGGTCGCGGCGTACACCTCCTGGTCCTCCCGCAGGGAGAACGTGACCATGGCCTGGTTCTCGTCGCCGAGCCGCACCTTCTCGACGCGGCCGACCTTGACGCCCGCGACGCGGACGTCGTCGCCCTCGCGCAGGCCGCTGACCGCGGTGAACTCGGCGGTCCACTCGCGGGTGTCTCCCCCGACCGTGTTGGTCATCATGCGGAACAGCCCCACGAACAGGACGACCGCGACGAGGGCGAAGATCGAGAACTTGACGAGGGTGGACTTGAGCCCGGTCACGTCAGCACCCCCCGCCGGCGAGGTCGCCGTAGCGCGGGCAGTCCGCCGCGCCGTACGGGCGGGGCCCGGTGAGGACCAGGTTGGCGTCGATCCGGAGGTAGCGGCCGTAGCTCATCGCCTCGGTGAAGGCCCTTCCCATGTCGGCGGCGGCGAGGACCGCGGTCACGACCTGGTCCCGCTCGTCGTAGAGGACGTCGACCACGACCGCCGTGCGCAGCAGCGTGTCGACCAGCGCCTGCTCGTTCTCGTCGAGCAGCGCCTTCGTGTCGTCGAATGTGCCCGACCCGTTCGCGACCAGGGCGGTGAAGTCCTGCTCCTGCTCGATCAGGGCGCGGGCGGCCACGAGCGCGTCGTCGGTGGCGGCGAACAGGTCCGGGGCGTACTGCTCGAACGCCTCAAGGTTGCTCGAGAGCAGCTCGAGGTTGCGCCGGACCTGGGGGAACTCGGGGTTCAGCTCGGTGAGGTAGCCGCCGAGCCGCTCGATCGTCTGCCCCAGCTGCTCGCCGTTGCCGTCGAGGGCCTGCGAGAGGTTGCGGAGGGTCGTGGCCAGGTCCGCCGGGCCGAGGGCCGTGACGATGCTGTCGATGCTGTCGAGCACCTGCTGCAGCTCGAGCGTCTCCTCGGTGGTGTCCTGGGCGATCGTCTGGCCCTCCGAGAGGAGGCCGTCGCCCGTGCCGGCCGAGACGAGCTCGACGAACGAGGTGCCGAACACGGTCGCGGGCAGGACCCGGGCCATCACGTCGTCGGGCAGGTCCTTCGAGATCTCCGGGTCGAACTGCACCCCGAGCTCGATGCTGGGCCGGCCCGCGGTGGTCTCGATCGGCTCGCCGAAGCCGATGCTGCGCACCTGGCCGACGACGACGCCGTCGTACTTCACGTCGGCACCCTCGACGAGGGAACCGCCCGCGTTGTCGAGCAGGACGGTCGCGTCGAAGCGCTCGAGGAACGCACCTCGGCCCACGAGCACCAGCAGCCCGACCACCACCGCCATCACGGCGATGCCGATGACGCCGCGGATCGCGAGCGTGGCCCGGCCGGGCTCGCGGCTGTTGCCCCTCAGGAGCTCCATGATCTTCATGCGCGCCTCACCCCGTGATCCGGAAGCCGGGGTCGTTGCCCCAGAACGCCAACGTCAGCAACATGTTCATGAGGACGACGACGACGATGCTCGCGCGGATCGCGCGGCCGGTCGCCTCCCCCACGCCCTGCGGTCCGCCGCCGGCGTTGAAGCCGTACCAGCAGTGGATCAGCGAGACGAGCAGCGCGAACACGACGATCTTCACCATCGAGAAGAAGACGTCCCGACCCGAGATGAAGATGTCGAAGTAGTACTCGTAGGTGCCCGACGACTGCCCGAACACCACGACGACCGCGAGCTGCGACGCGATCCACGACCCGATGAGGCCGATGAGGTAGAGCGGGAGGATCGCGAACATCGACGCGAGCACCCGGGTGGTGACCAGGTAGCGCAGCGGGTGGACCGCCATGACGCCGAGCGCGTCGATCTCCTCGTGGATCCGCATCGAGCCGAGCTGGGACGTGAAGCGGCAGCCCACCTGCGCGGCCAGGGCCAGCGCGGCGATCAGCGGCGCGAGCTCGCGCGTGTTCACGGAGGCGGAGACGAAGCCGGTGAGGGGCGCGAGACCGACGAGCTCGAGGCCGTTGAAGCCCTCGATGCCCAGCGACGTCCCGGCCGACAGCGACAGCAGGACCATCACCCCGACCGTGCCGCCACCGACGATGATCGCGCCGGACCCCCAGCTGATGTCCATCAGCTGGCGGAGCACCTCCTTGCGGTAGTGCACCAGCGTGTAGCGGATCGCCAGGACGGCGCGCACCGCGAAGGTCACGAAGTCACCGATGCGGGCGAGCCCGTCGGTCGGGCCCGAGAGCAGCTTGGAAGCCATGGTCGTTCCCCTCACGCGATCCGCTGCGGCACGAGCATGACGTAGGCCTGCGTGAGCCCGACGTTGACGACGGACAGCAGGATGAAACTCAGCACCACGGCCTGGTTCACCGCGTCGGCGACGCCCTTCGGGCCGCCGGAGGCGCCCAAGCCCTTGTGGGCGGCCACGATCGTGGCGATGAAGCCGAAGATCGCCGCCTTGAACTCGGCCAGCAGCAGGTCGGTCGGCTGCGCGAACGAGACGAACGAGCCGAGGTACGTGCCGGAGCTGACGTTGCCGCCGCCGACGTTGAGCACGTAGCCGGTGGCGATGGCGGTGACCGCGACGATCACGTTGAGCAGCAGCGCCACCACGATCGCCGCGAAGAGCCGGGGCGCCACGAGCCGGTTGACGGGGTTGATGCCCATCACCCGCAGCGCGTCGACCTCCTCGCGCACCGTGCGCGCGCCGATGTCGGAGCAGAGTGCGGAGCCGACGGCGCCCGCGATCATCAGCGAGGTCACCAGGGGCGCGCCCTGGCGCAGCACGCCGATGCCGTTGACGGCGCCGCTGAAGGAGATGGCACCGATCTGGTTGGCGACCCCGCCGATCTGCACCGACACGATCACGCCGAACGGGATCGCGACCATGATGGTGGGCAGGAGCGACACCTTGGTCATGAACCACGCCTGGAACAGCGCCTCCTGCCAGGAGAACTTGCGCTGCACGATGTCGACGAAGATCGCTCGCGTGGCCTCGATGGCCAGGATGATCATCGCCCCGGTCGTGCTGATGCCGGCTTGGAATCGACCCCGGAGGTCGCTCACGAGAGCGAGGCCGGGGACGGCGCGGCTGGTTGCGGACACGTCGGGCTCCTCAGCTCGGACGGGGGATGTCGATGGCGGAGCTGAGCAGGAGGGCCTTCGCCCGGTCGCCCCGCACCCGCAGGAGGCCGCGCAGGACCCCCGTCAGCGGGTTGAGGTGGCCGGTGGCGACTCGCAGGAAGTCCTCGCCGCTGCAGGTGATCGTGGCGTCGCGGTGCTGATCGACGCTCTCGTCGGCACCCGCGGGGCCGACCAGGGGGTACGTCGTGGCCACGCCGTCGGCGAGCTCGACGACGTACCGGTCGTGACCGCCGCCCGGCGCGCCCGCGAGGCGGAAGACGACCGCCACCCGGAGCCGGCTCGGCACCCGGGGGCTGAGGTGCTCCGGCAGCCGCCGGAAGACCTCGTCGAGCACGACGGGGCGGAAGGGGCCCGTCATCACCGCGCGGAGCTGGTCGGTGGGGACGCCCCGGAGCACGGTGGCGACGGCCACCGGGTCGAGCGCGCCCGGGTCGACGAGCGGGGCCACGCGGTCGGGCACCCGCAGCACCCGGCCGGCGGCGAGGACGGCGATCTCCTCGCCGACGAGCGTGAGGCGACCGGCGAGCAGCTCGAGGACCGCGTCGCGCTCGTCGGTGACGAGCCGGGCGAACCGGAGCACGCTCGTACGGATCGTGACGCGTCGGGCACGGGCGGAGGGACGGACCTCGCCCCCCAGCACCACCACGCCGCCCCGGTCGACGAGCAGCGACGCGGTGTGCACCAGGGCTCCGCGCCGCTCCAGCTCGAAGCGGAGGACGACCTCGGGACCGTCGTACGTGTCGGTGGTGGAGTGCGCGACCACGACATCGAGGAGGCGTCCGACGAGCCGCGCCCCGTCGGGCCCGGTGAGGGCCTCGAGCAGCGCAGCGTCAGGCGTCGCGCGGAGGGCGTCCAGCAGGGCGGCGGACGGCAGGCTCACCGCGCCGGTCGGGAAGCGGTCGGTCGCGGACGTGCTCAAGCCGTCACCGAACGCCCGGTCCCACGGGGGACCTGGCGTCGGATCGACACCGACGGCACTGCACGACGACGACACACGTTGGACTCCGTTCCACTCCCTCAAGCGGTTCACTGGGGTAACGCAGGGTTCACCATAGGGTTACGCAGGTCACAAGGCCATACCGACCGGTAACCCGAGACGGGTGAGCACCTGTGCACCGAACACGGAGGCGTCGGGGACCGTACCGGCGGTCAGGGCGCGGGCCGGCGCCAGGCGCGACCGGTCGCCGGGAGGTGGGCGCGGGGCGCCATCCGGGCGCCGTGGCGCGGGCGGTGCAGCCCGGCCATCGCGAGCAGCTCCGGCACCCGGCCCCGGTGGGGGCGGTAGGGCTCGAGGAGCTCGGCCATGCCGTCGTCGTCGACCGGGGTGCCGGTGAGGGCCCAGCCGACGTCCTTCGCCACGTGGTAGTCGCCGAAGCTCACGGCGTCGGCGTCGCCGTGGGCGCGACGCCGCACCTCCGCGGACGTCCACACCCCGATGCCCCGCACCGACCGCAGGCGCCGGTCGACCTCCGCGGACGGCAGACCGGTCGACCTCTCCAGGCCGTCGGCCACGCGGGCGGCGG
Organism: Nocardioides alkalitolerans DSM 16699; assembly: GCF_000426525.1. Taxonomy (GTDB): domain Bacteria; phylum Actinomycetota; class Actinomycetes; order Propionibacteriales; family Nocardioidaceae; genus Nocardioides; species Nocardioides alkalitolerans. Next base: position 23,549 of record NZ_AUFN01000012.1, on the reverse strand, counting down.
TGACAAGCGTGCGGGAGCGGGCCGGATCGATGTGGAGTGCCAGCCACTCCCAGGAGGGCACCGCGGCGACCGCGGCGGCCGTCGGGGCCACGTGCAGCCGCGGCCCGTCGGTCGGGCCCGGCGCCGGCTCGCCGTGACGCCGGACGAGGGCGGCGTAGCCCCGGAACGCCTCCTGCCCGGTGACCTTCTGCTCGATCACCGCGGGCACCAGCGCGTCCATCACCAGGCCGCTGCGGCCGAGTCGCCACGCACCGAAGCGTCGCCAGGCCTCGGCCACCTGGGGGTGGTGGGGCACGAAGCCGGCCACGTCGTCGTCGGCGCCCAGCAGGCCGGGCAGTGCGTCGAGCAGCCACGCGGCACCGTCGCCCCAGGCCCGGGCGACGACCTCGCCCGCCGCGGGCCGCGCACGGACCCGCACCGTGGCCGGGCCGAGGGGGGTGCGGAAGGTGCGCCAGTGCGCGCCGTCGGAGGTGATCGCGTAGGTCGGGTCGCCGGCCCCGTGCCGCTGCTGGCGCAGCACCGTCGCCACGGGGCACGCCCACCCGGGACGCCACACCCGTTCCTCGCCGACCTGCCCGCCCATGGCACGGAACGGTAGTCGGCGCCGCCGACAGACGCGTGTGCAACGACTGTGCAACTGCGTGTTGCACTACGATGCCCCGCATGACCTCGGTAGCGCCCGACCCCGCCGGCCGCAGCACGGGCACCGCGAGCGGCGCCGCCGCCGACGGCCCGACCGACCGCCGGCGCTCGGCGGCCGCGTCCCGCCGCCGGGCGCGTGAGCGCGAGATCCTCGAGGCCACCCGCCAGCTGTTCGACGAGCGGGGCGTGCGCGACGCACAGATCGAGGACGTCGCCCGCGCCGTCGGCATCAACCGGGCGATCGTCTACCGGCACTTCACGGGCAAGGAGGAGCTCTTCGCCCTCACCCTCGTCGGCTATCTCGACGAGCTCCGTGAGGCGCTCGCGGGGGGTGCGGCCACCGAGGGCACGGCCGCCGTCCGCCTGGAGGCGGTCGTCAGCGCCTTCATCGACTACGGCATGGCCTACCCGGCCTTCGTCGACTGCGCCCAGACGCTCATGCGACGCACCGGCACCGAGCTGCTCGACGAGATCAGCGAGAGCGCGCTCCTGCGCCTCGGACGCGGCATCTCCGGGTGCCTGGCCGTGCTGAGCGGAGTGCTGGAGAACGGCGTGCGGTCCGGCGAGTTCACCGTGGCCGACCCGATCCTGCTCTCCAACACGCTCTACGCCAGCGGCCTCGGCGCCCTCCAGCTGGCCCGCGTCGGCATCCTGGTCAAGGAGGCGGCGCCCGGCATCCCGACCGTCTCGAGCATCTCGACCGAGCAGGTCCGCGCCTACATGGTGACCTCGGCGCTGGCGCTCGCGACCACCCGCTGACGCGCCGTACGCACCCGCCGTACGCAGCCGGGCCGGCGACCTCCCCCAGGGGAGACCGCCGGCCCGGTCGTGCGGACGGGACGCGTGGGGTCAGGGGCGCTCGAGGATCGCGGTCACGCCCTGGCCGCCGGCCGCGCAGACCGAGATGACGGCCTTGCCGGAGCCCTTCTCCGCGAGCAGCTTGGCGGCGTTGGCGATGATCCGGCCGCCGGTCGCGGCGAACGGGTGCCCCGCACCCAGCGACGAGCCCTTGACGTTGAGCTTGGCGCGGTCCACGGAGCCGAGGGGTGCGTCGAGCCCGAGACGCTCCTTGCAGAACACCGGGTCCTCCCAGGCCGCCAGCGTGGAGAGCACCTGGGAGGCGAAGGCCTCGTGGATCTCGTAGAAGTCGAAGTCGCCGAAGGCGTGGCCCTCGCGCTCCAGCATCCGCGGCATCGCGTAGGCCGGCGCCATCAGCAGGCCCTCGCCGCCGTGCACGTAGTCGACGGCCGCCGTCTCGTAGCCGGTGAGGAACGCGAGGACGGGCAGGCCCTTCTCCTTCGCCCACTCCTCCGACGCCAGCAGCACGACGGAGGCACCGTCGGTGAGGGGCGTCGAGTTGCCGGCCGTCATGGTGGCGGCCTCGCCCCGGCCGAAGACCGGCTTCAGCTTGCCCAGCTTCTCGGCGGTGGAGTCGGCCCGGAGGTTCGTGTCGCGCTCCACGCCCCGGAACGGGGTGATCAGGTCGTCCTGCCAGCCGGCGTCGTACGACGCGGCCAGCTTCTGGTGCGACGACGCCGCCAGCTCGTCCTGGGCCTCGCGGCTGATCTGCCACTCCAGCGCGGTGAGGGCCTGGTGGTCGCCCATGGAGAGGCCGGTGCGCGGCTCGCCGTTCTGCGGGATCGTCGGCACGATGTCGCCGGGACGGATCTTCGCGAGGGCCGCGAGACGACCCTTGAGGTCCTTCGCCCGGTTGGCCTGCAGCAGGACCTTGCGGAGGTTCTCCCCCAGCGCGATGGGCGCGTCGGAGGTGGTGTCGGAGCCGCCGGCGATGCCGACCTCGATCTGGCCGAGGGCGATCTTGTTCGCGACCTGGATCGCGGCCTGCAGGCCGGTGCCGCAGGCCTGCTGGATGTCGGTGGCCGGCGTGGTGGGCGCCAGCTTCGAGCCGAGCACCGACTCGCGGGCGAGGTTGAAGTCGCGCGAGTGCTTGAGCACCGCACCGGCGACGACCTCCCCGACCTGCTCGCCCTCGAGCCCGAAGCGCGTGACGAGGCCGTCGATGGCGGCGGTCAGCATCTCCTGGTTGGAGGCGTCGGAGTAGACGGAGTTCGAACGGGCGAACGGGATGCGGTTGCCGCCGATGACGGCGACCCGCCGGGTCTGAGCCTGCATGGGTTCTGCTCCTGATCCTTGACGTGGCTGCGCCTATCCTGGCGACGTCCGGGCCGTGGCGACAAGCCCCCTGAGGGTCAGGTCACGAACGGTGGACACAGAGTTACACTACCTGTTACTTACTGGCCGGTAGTCTCTTCGCCACCAGCATGCCAGTCGCACCGACCACTCGCGCACCGGAGGACCTCCCACCATGACCGACCGCTACCAGGGTTTCGTGTCGACCCCCGTCGGCAAGTTCCTCGCCAAGAACCTCGGCCTGCCCAGCCCGATGCGGCTCGACCGCTACACCGAGGGCGCCCCGCTCGTCGCGGGCACGGTGCTCCTCGGCGGCGCCGGTCGCCTCGCGGAGCAGCTGCCGGAGGTGCTGGGCGACCTCGGCATCACCTCGACGACCGTCCGCGACGAGGACGCGACCTACCAGGCGCTCGTCTTCGACGCCACGGGCATCACGGCCTCGCCCGACCTGCACGCGCTGCGCGACTTCTTCACGCCCGTGCTCCGCAGCCTCGCCGCCTGCCCCCACGTCGTCGTCCTCGGCACCCCGCCCGAGGCCACCTCGTCGGCCGAGGAGCGCGTCGCCCAGCGCGCGCTCGAGGGCTTCACCCGCTCGCTCGGCAAGGAGATCGGTCGCGGCGGCACCGTGCAGCTCGTGTACGTCGCCCCGGGCGCCGAGGCCGCGGTGGACTCGACCCTCGCCTTCTTCCTCTCCCCCAAGTCGGCGTACGTCTCGGGCCAGGTCGTCCGCGTCGGCACCGTCGGCTCCACCACGGCCGAGCCCGTCGCCGACTGGAGCCGTCCCCTGGCCGGCAAGACCGCGCTGGTCACGGGCGCGAGCCGCGGCATCGGCGAGCAGATCGCCCGCGTGCTGCACCGCGACGGCGCGACCGTCATCGGCGTCGACGTGCCGCAGGCGGCCTCCGACCTGGTGGCGCTCGTCAAGGAGCTCGACGGCGACCACATCGCCCTCGACATCACGGGCAAGGACGCCCCGCAGCGCATCGCGCACCACGTCAAGGAGAAGCACGGCGGGGTCGACATCGTCGTCCACAACGCCGGCATCACGCGCGACAAGAAGCTCGCGAACATGAAGGAGGACCGCTGGGACTCCGTCATCGCGGTCAACCTGACGGCCCCGGAGCGGATCACCGCCGAGCTGCTCGCCCAGGGCGCGGTCAACCCGAACGGCCGCATCGTCGGGGTCGCCTCCATCGCCGGCATAGCGGGCAACGTCGGCCAGACCAACTACGCGGCCTCCAAGGCCGGGGTCATCGGCTTCGTCGACGCGCTCGCTCCCGAGCTCACCGACGGCATCACCGTCAACGCCGTCGCCCCGGGCTTCATCATCACGGCGATGACGGCCGCCGTACCGTTCGCGACGCGCGAGGTCGGTCAGCGGCTGAACGCCATGGCCCAGGGTGGTCTGCCCGTCGACGTCGCCGAGACGATCGCCTGGTACGCCTCCCCCGGCTCGACCGCGGTGAACGGCAACGTCGTCCGCGTCTGCGGCCAGATGATGCTGGGGGCGTGACCGTGGCACGCACCCCGTCCTCCGGCCCCGCGGGCGCCGACGCACCGGCCAAGGAGCTCTCGGGCAGCACCGGCGGACTGTCCGTGCTCGCCCGTGCGGCGCTGCCCGCGCTGCCCGTCGTCAACCGCCTCCCGGGCGTGCGCAAGAGCAGCGCGTCCGGCTTCACCGGCCTCGCGTTCACCCGCCCGGCCGTGGTCGTCGAGCGGTCCGAGGTCGACGCGTACGCCGCGGTCTGCGGCTTCCCGGTCAAGGACACCGCCCCGCTGTCCTACCCGCACATGCTGGCGTTCCCGCTGCACATGGCCATCATGAGCGACCCGGCGTTCCCCTACCCGGCCATCGGCACGGTGCACCTCGAGAACTCGATCACGGGGCACCGCCCCGTGCAGGTGGGCGAGACGCTCGCCGTACGCACGGCGGTCGGAGCGCCGCGGCCGCACCCCAAGGGCAGGGTGCTCGACTTCGTCACCACGGCGTACGTCGGGGACGACCTCGTCTGGGAGAGCACGTCGACCTACCTGCGGCGCGGCGCGGGCACGAAGGACGCGCCGTTCGGCACGACCTTCGAGGACGTCGCCCCCACGGGCGCGCGGTGGCGGCTCGGCGCCGACCTCGGGCGTCGCTACGCCGCGGTCTCGGGCGACCACAACCCGATCCACCTCTACCCGCTGACCGCCAGGGCGCTCGGCTTCAAGCGGCAGATCGCCCACGGCATGTGGAGCAAGGCCCGCTGCCTCGCCGCGCTGGAGAACCGACTGCCCGACGCGGTGACGGTCGAGGTGTCGTTCCGCAAGCCGATCTTCCTGCCCGGCACGGTCGCGTTCGGCTCGCGGCCGACCGACGACGGCTACGCGTTCTCGCTGTCGGACCCCCGCAGCGGCAGCTTCCACCTGCTGGGGCGCACCACGGCGCTCTGACGGACCCGCGTCCCCCGACCCATCGCCGGGTCGGGGGCCGCGACCCGCGCGGGGTCGGCCGGCTCAGGCCTGAGGAAGCCGTGAGGGGTCGGTGGGACGGATGAGGCCCTCCTGGGCGACGCTCGCCACCCTCTCCCCCGCCTCCGTGTAGATGCCGGCCAGGGCGAGGCCCCGGGCACCCGCCGACGACGGCGACTCCTGGTCGTAGAGCCACCAGCGGTCCGCCCGGAACGGGCGGTGGAACCAGACCGTGTGGTCGAGCGACGCCGGCATGACCGTCGGCGAGTTCAGCGTGATGCCGTGGGGCACGAGCGTCGCACCGAGCAGCGTGAGGTCGCTCGCGTAGACGAACGTGGCCTGCTGCAGCGCCCGGTCCTCGGGGATGTCCCCGTCGACGCGCACCCACATGCGCGCCCGGGCGGGGTGCTCGGGGTCCTTCGGCAGCCCCATCCCGGTGATCCCGACGTACCGCACGTCGAGGGCCGACCACTCGCGCTTCCACTGCTCGACGTCGGCGTCGTCCGCCTGCGAGCTGATGATGTCGGCGAGCTTGATCGCCTCCGACGGCGGCGCGACCTCGGGCGCGGCCGCCTGGTGGCTCAGGCCCTCCTCCTCCACGTGGAAGCTGATCGTCACGTAGAAGATGTCGCGGCCGTGCTGGCGTGCGACCACCCGGCGGGTCGAGAACGACCGGCCGTCGCGCAGGTTCTGCACGTCGTACACGATCGGCACGTGCGGGTCGCCCGGCAGCAGGAAGTAGGAGTGCAGGGAGTGCGCCGAGCGGTCGTCGGGCACCGTGCGGCACGCGGCGACGAACGCCTGGGCGGCGACCTGCCCGCCGAAGACGCGTTGCCGCGAGGTGTCGGGCTGGCGCCCGCGGAACAGGTTGACGTCGATCGTCTCGATGTCGAGCAGGTCGAGCAGCTCGGCAGCGTTCTCGGTCATGCGGACGCCTTTCGGTACGGCGGGGTGGCGCGGGTGACGGTCGGGTCGGTGGTGCGGGTGGTGGCCGGGCCGGTCAGGAGCGGTCGTCGGCCTGGTCGGGCCCGTCGAGGCCCGCGAGGAACTGCTCGAACTGGCGGCCGATCTCCTCTCCCGACGGGATCGGGGTGTCGGGGGCGAGCAGGTTGGAGCCCTGCTCCTCGGCGCGGTGGAACGTGTCGTACTGGCGCTCCAGGCCCAGCACGACCTCGCGCACGTCGTCGTGGTCGCCGAGGTAGTCGGCGACCTCCGCCTCGGTGGTCTCCGCGGCGGCCTTCAGGTCGTTGAGGTCGATCGTGAGGCGGGCGACGCGCTCGACGTACTCGAGCAGCGCGACCGCGGCGCGCGGGTAGCCCATCTGCGCCAGGTAGTGCGGCACGTGCACGACCGCGCCCTGGAGGACGTGGCCCCACTCGCCGAGGCGCACCTCGAGCAGCGCCTGCGCGCTGGAGGGCACCCGCAGCTCGCCCTGCCAGGCGGACACGCCCGTGACCAGGCTGGTGTCGTTGGCGTGCTCCGTCAGGGCTACCGGACGCGTGTGGGGCACCGCCATCGGCACCGCGGCGAGCGTGATCACCTTGGCGACGTCGAAGCGCTCCACGACGGCACGCACCGCGCGGGCGAACGCCTCCCAGCGGATGTCGGGCTCGGGGCCGAGCAGGAGCAGGTACGGCGACCCGCCCGCGTCGCGCTGGAGCCGGACCACGAGGCGCGGGGCCGCGTAGTCCTCGTAGTGGTCGCGCACGAAGGAGATCGGCGGTCGCCGGGCGCGGTAGTCGTAGACCTCGTCGACGTCGAAGGTCGCGACGACCCGGCCGGCGTCGTCGGCCAGCAGGTGCTCCGCCGCCAGGACCGAGGCGCGGCCGGCGTCGAGTAAGCCCTCCAGCGCGACGACGAGCACCAGGGGCTCGTGCTCCGCCCCGAGGGTCTCCCGCTCGTCCAGCTCGGGGACCTCGTCGACGATGTGGACCAGACGCTCTGGGGCGCTCACTGAACTCTCCTCGGCTTGCGGGTGCTGCGTGCGGCGAGGGCCAACGGTAGTCGGCCCCGGACACCCGCCCGGTGGGCAGGCGGTCCAGGGCCAACCGTGGCGGGACCCGATTGCTTCCCGCGCTACTTGCCCGCGGCCGCCGCCTCCACGGCGAGGTTGCTGCGACGCGAGCCGTACGCGAAGTACACGACGAAGCCGATGGCCATCCAGACCGCGAAGCGCACCCAGGTCTCGCCGGTCAGGTTGAGCATCAGGTAGCCGCAGAGCAGCACCGAGAGCGACGCGACGACGGTGACCGCCGGGGTGCGGAAGGCCCGCGGCAGGTCGGGGCGCGTGCGGCGCAGGATGACGACACCGATGCTGACCAGGATGAACGCGAAGAGCGTGCCGATGTTGACGAGCTCGCCGAGCGTCTGGAACGGCACGAAGCCGCTCATGAGGGCGACGGCGACACCGGTGATCATCGTGATGCGGTACGGCGTGCCGAACTTCGGGTGGACCTTCGCGAGGCCCTTGGGCAGCAGGCCGTCGCGCGACATCGCGAACGCCACCCGCGTCTGGCCCATCATGAGGATCATCACGACGACGGTGAGCCCGATGCAGGCGCCGATGCCGATGAGGTCGGCGATCCAGCCCTGGCCGACGGCCTCGAAGGCGTCCGACAGCGGCGCGGCGCTCTCCGGGTCGATGTCCTCGTAGCTCTGCATGCCGGTGATGACCAGGCTGACCGCGATGTAGAGGCCCGTCACGATCGCCAGCGACGAGAGGATGCCGATCGGCACGTTGCGCTGGGGGTTGACGGTCTCCTCGGCCGTGGTGGCCACGACGTCGAAGCCGATGAAGGCGAAGAACACGATCGACGCACCCGCGACGACGCCGGCCACGCCGTACACGGCGGGGTCGAGCCCGAAGATCGACGAGATCAGCGGGGTGTGCCAGAAGCCGCCCTCGGCCTCGCTGGCCGGCTGCGACGGCGGGATGAACGGCGAGTAGTTCGACGCGCTGATGTAGCCGATGCCGGCGATGATCACGATCGCCACGACGGCGAGCTTGATGGCCACGACGACCTGGTTGATGCGGCTCGACAGCTTGATGCCGCCGATGAGCACGCCCATCACCAGCAGCGAGATGATCACGGCCGGCAGGTTGACGACGCCGTCGCTGGCGCTGGTCAGCTGGCTCGGGATCGCGAAGGCGGTGCCCTCCAGCAGGCTCACCAGGTAGCCGGAGAAGCTCGTGGCCAGCGCGGCCGAGCCGACCGTGAACTCGAGCACGAGGTCCCAGCCGATCGTCCACGCCACCAGCTCGCCGACGGTGGCGTAGCTGAAGGTGTAGGCGCTGCCCGCGACCGGCACGGTCGAGGCGAACTCGGCGTAGCAGAGCGCGGCGAGCGCGCAGGCCACGCCGGCGATGGCGAACGACAGCGCGATCGCCGGGCCGGAGTTGGAGGCGGCCACGGTGCCGGTGAGCACGAAGATGCCGGCGCCGATGATGACGCCCACCCCGAAGACCGTCAGGTCGACGGCAGTCAGGTTCTTCTTCAGCTGGTGCTCGGGCTCTTCGGTGTCGGCGATCGAGCGCTCGACGGACTTGGTACGGAGGACGTTCACGCCGGGACCGTACGCCCCCGGTGGGCCGCGGCGCGAGTACGCGCAGGGGTGTTTCGCGCCGCGGGTCGGCCGGCTCGGGTCAGCCGGTGCGGTCGACGTCGACGAGGTGGCCGCCGTCGGCCAGCGCGGTGATGTCCTCGACGCAGACCCGGGCGAGCGTCTGGGCGTCGAGGCCGATCCGCTCCAGGATGACCCCGCGCTTCGCGTGGTGGAGGAACTCCTGCGGGATGCCGTGCACCCGCACGGGCGTCGTCACCCGGGCGTCGTTCAGCGTGCTCAGCAGCGCGGCGCCCACGCCGCCGACGCGGCCGTTGTCCTCGACCGTCACGACCAGGCGGTGGGAGCGGGCCAGCTCGACGAGGGCGGGAGACACGGGCATGACCCAGCGGGGGTCGACCACGGTCACGCCGATGCCCTGGGCGTCGAGCCGCTCGGCGACCTCGACGGCCGTCGTGGCCATCGCGCCGACGGCCACGATCAGCACGTCCTCGGCCCCCGTGCGGACGACGACGTCGACGCCGTCGCGGTGCTCGAGGGTGGGGATGTCGGCCGGCGGCGGCCCCTTCGGGTAGCGCACGACGGTCGGTGCGTCCTCGACGTCGACCGCCTCGGCGAGCAGCTCGCGCAGACGGGTCGCGTCGCGCGGGGCGGCGAGCCGGAGACCCGGCACCACCTGGAGCACCGACATGTCCCACATGCCGTTGTGGCTGGCGCCGTCGTCGCCGGTGACCCCGGAACGGTCGAGCACGAACGTGACGCCGCAGCGGTGGAGGGCGACGTCCATCAGCACCTGGTCGAAGGCCCGGTTGAGGAACGTGGCGTAGACGGCGACGACGGGGTGCAGCCCGGCGAGCGCCATGCCGGCGGCCGAGGTCGCGGCGTGCTGCTCGGCGATGCCGACGTCGAAGGTGCGGTCGGGGAAGCGGCGGGCGAAGGCGTCGAGCCCGACCGGGTGGAGCATCGCCGCCGTGATGCCGACGACGTCGGGGCGGCGCTCGCCGATGGCGACGATCTCGGAGGAGAACACGTCGGTCCAGCCGGGCGCCTTGGGGTTCTCGACGCCCGTGCCGACGTCGAACGGCCCGGGCGCGTGGAACTGGTCGGCCTCGTGGCGCTCGGCCGCGTCGTACCCGTGCCCCTTGCGCGTCAGAGCGTGCACGATGACCGGTCCGTCGAAGCGCTTCGCCTGGGTCAGCGCGTGCTCGAGGGCGTCGCGGTCGTGGCCGTCGACCGGCCCGACGTACTTCAGCCCGAGGTCCTCGAAGAGCCCCTGGGGCGCGATGGCGTCCTTCAGGCCCTTCTTGATGGCGTGGAGCGCGTCGTACGCCGCCGGGCCGACGCCGGGCACCGCGGTGAGACGGCGCTTGACGAGGTCGAGCACGTTCTCGTAGCGGGGGCTGGTGCGCAGCGCGGTGAGCGCGGTCGCGAGCCCGCCGATGGTCGGGGTGTAGGAGCGCTCGTTGTCGTTGACGACGATCACCAGGCGGCTGTCGTGGGAGATCGCGATGTTGTTCAGCGCCTCCCAGGCCATGCCGCCCGTGAGGGCGCCGTCACCGATCACGGCGACCACGTGCCGGTCCTCGCCCTGCACGGCGTAGGCCTTCGCGAGGCCGTCGGCGTAGCTGAGCGCGGTGGAGGCGTGGGAGTTCTCCACGATGTCGTGCGCCGATTCCGCCTGGCTCGGGTAGCCCGAGAGGCCGCCCTCCTGCCGGAGCGTGTCGAACTGGCCGGCCCGGCCGGTGAGCAGCTTGTGGACGTAGGTCTGGTGGCCGGTGTCGAAGACGACGCGGTCGTGGGGCGAGGCGAAGGTGCGGTGGATGGCCAGCGTCAGCTCGACGACACCGAGGTTGGGCCCGAGGTGGCCACCCGTGCGCGCGCAGGTCGCGACGAGCACGTCGCGGATCTCCTGGGCGAGCTCGTCGAGCTGGGATGCGGTCAGTCCGCGGAGGTCCTCCGGCGTCGTCACCGACTCCAGGTAGCCCATCTGCTGCGTCCTTCCGTTGCCCGTCCGTGCTGCTCGACCCCGGTCGAGGGCCGTCGGCCGAGTGTATCGGGGTGGCCTCAGAGGTCGACGTACGCGACGGCGGCCTCGTGGAGGCTGCCCAGCCACACCCGTCCGTGGTGCTCGCGCACGCCCGTCACCATGTGGAACGCGCGGCGGGCGGCGGGCTCGTCGACCACCACGTCGTGCACCCGACGGCCGTCGCCGTCGAGCGCCAGGACGCGGATGGTGCGCTTCGGCGCGGGCTGCAGCCGCTCGGGGATGCTCGTCACGCCGCGTCGGACCCACAGCGGAGCCCGCTGCACGGTGCTGACGACCGGGTCCGTGGGACTGGCGAGGGTCACCCAGACGAGGCCGTCGCTGCCGCGGGCGATGTTGTCGGGATAGCCGGGGAGGTCGTCGGCGAGCAGGTCGCGCTCCCCCGCCCGCGGCCCGGTGAGCCAGCGCCGCACGACGGTGCGCAGCGAGGTCTCGGCGACCGCCACCCACGACTCGTCGGCCGCGAGCGCGACGCCGTTCGCGAAGGCGAGGCCGTCGACCAGCACGTCGACGACGCCGGCGGGGGTACGGCGCAGCAGCCGCCCCGTCCGGGTCAGGCGCACCAGGTCGTGCTTCCACTCGTCGATGCCGTGCAGCAGGGACGAGTCGGAGAAGTAGATCGTGCCGTCACCCGCGACCGCCGCGTTGTTGCAGAACTTCATGGGCCGGCCGTCGACGTCGCCCACCAGCACCTCGACGCCACCGGAGCGTGGGTCGACCGCGAGCAGGCCCCGTCGGGCGTCGCACACGAGCAGCCGACCGTCGCCGAGCAGCTCGAGCCCCAGGGGCCGACCGCCGGTGTGGGCGATCCGGGAGATGTGCCGGGCGTCGTGGCTGATGCGCAGGACGGCGCCGTCCTCCGTGCCGGTGAACACGGCCCCCTCGTCGGCGCCGTCGGTGCCCACGAGGACGTCCTCCGCGCCGTACCCGGGCACCTCGACGATCCGCAGGCGGCTTCCGGTCACGTGGCGCGCGTCACTCATCGGGCCAGTCTGGACCACGGACGAGCCCGTTCACAGGCGGGCGCGGAACCGGCGCCCGCGTGCCGCCTCCTCGACGAGGCGCACCGACCGACGCACGCCGAGCAGCCGCGCCTCCTCCACCTGCCAGGTCAGCACCACGGCGTCGATCCCCGGCTCGTCGAGCAGGCCGGCGAAGGTCGTGCGGGTCTCGGCCAGCCCGCGGCGTACGGCGACCACGCTGCCCTCCACGTGCAGCACCGCGAAGCGGGCCAGCACCACGAGGTGGCGGCGCAGCTGCTCGTGCAGCCGGTACTCCGGAGGGCAGAGGTCGAGCAGCCAGCGGTGGGCGGTGGACTCCCAGTCGGGAGCACCGGGGGGCCGCACCTCCCCCGGCCAGCCCGGCGGGGCGACGTACTCGGGCACCGGCCCACGGTATCACCCGAATCGAACAGGTGTTCGACGCCGGAGGGGTCGGTCAGCCCGCGAGGAAGGAGAACCGCACGTCGCGCACGGTGTTGTCGACGTTGAGGTCGACGAGGCAGAGGCTCTGCCAGGTGCCGAACGCCATCGCGCCGTCGATGACGGGGATGCTCGCGTACGGCGGGACGAGCGCCGGGAGCACGTGGGAGCGACCGTGGCCGCGGGACCCGTGCCGGTGGCGCCAGCGGTCGTCGGCGGGCAGCAGGTCGCCGAGGGCGGCGAGCAGGTCGTCGTCGCTGCCCGCCCCCGTCTCGAGGATCGCCAGGCCCGCGGTGGCGTGGGGCACGAAGACGTGCAACAGGCCCTCGCGGGCCCCGACGTCGGCGAGGAACCGGGCGGCGTCGGCGGTGAGGTCGAGGACGACCTCGCGGCCGCCGGTGGTGAAGGACGTGGTGCGGGACTCCATGACCCCGATCGTGCCGCACGCGCCCAGCGCGTCCCGCCACCGCGCGGCGCGCCCCACGGGCCGTCCGCTCAGGCGGTCGCCTCCGCCGCGGCGATGCGGGCGTTCGTGACCTGGCCGAGGAGCGGCAGCAGCGTGAGCGACAGCCCGGCGGCGAGCAGGAACACGAGGTCGAGCCCGGCGACCTGGGCGACGAGGCCGCCGAGGGCGGCACCGATCGGCATCGTGCCCCACGCGAGCAGGCGGTAGGCGCTGTTGAGGCGGCCGAGGAGCGCGTCGGGGGTGATGCGCTGGCGGAGCGACACCGTCACCACGTTCCACACCGCGATGGTGAGCCCGTTGAGCGCGAAGAGGCCACCGACCAGCACCACGTCCGTCGTGACGGCGGGCGCGCCGAGGGCGACGGCCCCGACGGCGATGCACAGCAGCAACGAGCCCGAGCGCCCGAGCACGCGGGCGACCCAGGGCGCCGCCAGGGATCCCACGACCGCGCCGACGGCCCCGGCCGTCAGCAGCAGGCCGTACCCGGGCTCGGTCAGACCGAGCGGCGAGCCCGGCCCCACGGCGTAGAGGACGAAGACGGCGAAGACCGCGCTGGATCCGAGGTTGAGCACGCCGACCATCACGGCGAGGGTGCGCAGCACGGGGTTGCCGACCAGGAACCGCAGACCCTCACCGATGTCGGCGCGCAGCGTCGTGCGCACGGCGCGCTCCACCCGGAAGGTGCCCCGCACGAGCGCCAGCGCGCCGATGGCGGCGATCCACAGCAGGGCCGGTGCGCCGAGCGCGACCCAGAGGCCGGCCGCGACGAGCAGCCCGCCCAGGGGAGGACCGACGAACTGGTTGGCGGTCAGCTCGGCGGCGTAGAGGCGGCCATTGGCCCGGTCCAGCGCGCCGCGCCCGACGACCTGCGGGAGGATCGACTGCGAGGCGGTGTCGTAGAACGTCTCGGTGACACCGACGACCAGCGCCACGACGTACAGCAGGGCGAGCGAGTCCAGGCCGCCCAGCCAGGTCAGGGAGAGCACGGTCACCGCGAGCACACGGACCGCGTTCGCGGCCAGCATCGCCCGCCGCCGGTCGACGCGGTCGGCGATCGCTCCTGCCGGCAGGGCCACCAGCAGCCACGGCAACGTGAGGGCCAGCGCCACCCCGGCCACCAGCAGGGGCTGGTCGGTCACCCGCACGGCCGCGAGCGGGAGCGCGATCTTGAGCACTCCGTCGGCCAGGTTCGACAGCGTCGAGGCCGTCCACAGCCACCAGTACGACGCGGAGAGCCCGGCAGAGGGCGCGGCGACCGGTGGGCTCATGGCAGCACCCTACGAAGTGGTTGGAGTTCTGCCAATCACTGAGGCGAGCCCCCTGGCTGGTCGGTCGGGACGTGCGTACGGTGGGCCGCGTGGACGCCGACCCCGCCGTGCCCGACCGCCGCCCCGCGACGGTCGCCGAGGCGCGGGCGCTCGCCCACCCGGTGCGGCTCCGCATCCTGCGGCTGCTCGGCGAGACCGACCTGACGAACCGCGAGCTCGCCGACGTGCTCGGGCGCGACCCGGCCACCGTGCTGCACCACCTCCGGCAGCTCGTGGCCGCCGGTTTCGTGGAGCCCCTCGACGTACGACGCGGTCGGCGCAACGCCCGGGAGCGGCCCTACCGGTCCACCGGCCGGTCGTGGTGGCTGTCGGCCCCCGAGGAGGAGACGCCGGCGGGCCCCCTCAGCGAGGGCCAGCGCGGGGCGACAGCCGCCCTCGCCGCCCTCCGGGACGAGCTCGACGACGCCGGGGGCGACGCCGTGGTGGGCATGGCACGGTTCGTGCTCCACCTCTCCCCGACCGACCTGGCCCGCCTCGACGCCGAGCTGCTCGAGGTGCTCGACCGCTGGCAGCTCGGTGACGCCGAGCGGCGCGACCAGCCGGCGTACGGCGGGTTCGTGCTGCTCCACGAGCTGCGTCCGGGTGTCGGACCCGGGAGCCCGGCCCCCGACTGAGGGTCTGTGACGCTCGTCGCGTCGGTCCGGCTCGGCCCCGGGAGCGCACCGCACCGCCCTACAGTCCGCGCATGGAGGTCATCTCGCTCGGCTGGCGCACCGACCTGGCGCTGCTCGAGCTCGCCGGGTCGACCGTCGAGCACCGCAGCACCCACGTGGTCGTGCGCACGCCGGCCAGCCCGACGTACGCCGGCGGCAACTTCGTGCTGCTGCGCCGGGCGCCCCTGCGCCGGGACACGACCGACTGGCTGCGCCGGTTCACCGCCACGTTCCCCGCCGCCACCAGCTACGCCTTCGGGATCGACGACCCCGAGGTCTCGGGCGACGACCTGCAGACCTTCGGACGCCACGGCTTCGACGTCACGACCGCCACGGTGATGACGGCCCGCGCCGTCCGGGACCCCTCGCGCACCTACCCCGGCGCCCTGCTGCGCCCGCTCACGACCGCCGACGACTGGGAGCAGCGCGTCGACCTCGCGGCGGCCTGCGAGCTGTCCGACGCCTCCCGCGCGTTCCGGGCCTTCGCCGTACGGCGGGCCGCCCTCAAGCGGGGCCTCTCCGACGCGGGTCGGGGACGCTGGTGGGGCGCCTTCGCCGGCGGGCACCTCCTGGCCGCCGTCGGCCTGGTCGACGTGGGCGCCGGCCTGGCCCGCTTCCAGGAGCTCGAGACGCACCCCGAGGCACGGGGCCGGGGCCTCGGCACGTCGCTCGTGCACCACGCCTCGGCCGCGGCGCTGGCGCGTCCGGAGATCAGCACGCTCGTGATGGTGTCCGACTCCCCCGCCGCGCGTCGGGTCTACGAACGGGTCGGGTTCGTGGCCACCGAGCGGCAGGCGCAGGCGTCGCGCCGCACCTGACCCACCGCTCCCCGCGCGGCAGGAGGGGGCTAGGCGGACGCGTCGTCGACCGCGAGCGCCGCGTCGATGCGCTCGACCTTGGCGTCGAGCTGACCCGTCCACCCGGGACGGATGTCGGCCTTGAGCACGAGGCTGACGCGCGGCGCGACCTCGGCCACCACGTCGACGGCCTGCTTCACGACGGCCATCACCTCGTCCCACTCCCCCTCGATCGTCGTGAACATCGCGTCCGTGCGGTGCGGGAGACCGGAGGCCCGCACCACCCGGACGGCGGCGGCCACCGCGCGGGTGACACCGCCGTCGGCGTCGGCGACGGAGGGGCTGATGCTGAAGGCGACGAGCATGGCCCCAGCATGCCTCCCCCTCCTCCCGGCAGCGCCCGCGAGGGTGTGTCCCCGCCAGGTTTCCCGCCAGTAGGGTGACCGCCATGTCACGACCCTCCCTCGAGACGCTGGCCTCCCGGCTCGACCTCCCGGTGGCGTCCCTGGCCGTCCTCGAGGCGTGCACGGACGACGAGCTGGCGGTGCTCGACGAGGCCGTCGCGCTCGCCGTGATGGCCGAGGACCAGGCGGTGGAGCACGGCCTCGACGCCGCCGTCCGGTTCGTCCCCCGTCCGTTGCGGGGCCGGGCGCGCAAGCTGGTCTTCGGGAGCGAGCGTGGCTGACGACGCCCGCGACGCCGCCACCCGGCTGGCCACGCGGATCGAGATCGCGAAGCTCGCCCACGAGCTCGACCTGGGCGCCGACGAGCTCGCCTTCCTCGAGGACCGCGACCCGCAGCCGGTCCGGCGGCTGCGCCAGGACGTCTCGGCCGCCCTCTACGCCCGCCACGAGACCCGGTTCCGTCGGCTCGCCGCCCTCAGCGCCGCCGTGCCCGTGACGATCGCCGTGAAGGCCGCCCAGCTCGCGGTGGGCCCCGTGGTGAGCGCCCGCATCGCCGCGTCGATGCCGCCCGACGAGGCCGTCCGGATGGCAGGCCGGTTCTCCCCCGACTTCCTCGCCGACCTGACGCTGTCGCTCGACCCCACCCGCGTCGAGGCGATCATCCGCGAGCTCGACCACGACCTGGTCACGAAGGTCGGCCGCCTCCTGCTCGCCCGCGGCGAGCACCTCGTACTCGGTCGGTTCGTGTCGCTGGTCGACACCGCTCCTGCTCTGGCCGTGGTCGACGGGGCGAGCCCGGGCGACCTGCTGCAGGTGGCCCTCTACGCCGAGGACCGGTCGGCGCTGTCGGTGCTCGTGCTGGCCCTCCCCGTCGAGGTGGTCGCGGCGACCATCGACGACAGCCACGCGACGGGCACGCAGACCGACGCCCTCACCCTGCTCACGTCGCTGGACGACCCGGCGCGGACCCGGGTGATCGCCGCCCTGGCCACGCTGCCGGCCGACCGCCAGGACGGGTTCCTCCGTGCCGTGGTCGCCATGGCCGCCTGGCCCGAGGTGCTGCCGGGCGTCGGCGGGCTCGACGACGAGGCGCTGGGCGTCCTCGCCAACGGGCCGACGACGGCCGACGCCGCCGTGCTCGACGAGGTCGTCGCCGCGGCCCGCGCCCTCGACCGCCCCGACCTCCTCGCCCGGCTGCTGCTCGCGCTCGACGCACCCCACCGGGAGCAGCTCGCCCGCGCCCGGGTCGTCCGGGACGCCGACCTGGTCGCCTGGGTCCGCGACGGCGCGGGCGACGACGCCGCCCGGGTGGACGCCCTGCTCGCCGACCTGGCCTGACGCGACCGTGGTGACCTCCGTGCCCCCGCCGCTCGACCGCATCGCGTCGCGCCTCGACGTCGACCCGGAGGAGATCGCGTTCCTCGGGCGGTTCGACGACCTGCAGCTCGAGCTCCTCGACACCGCGCTCGGCATGGCGCAGCACACCGAGGACCTCGAGGTGCGCCGCAGCATGCGCGACGCCGTCGGCTTCGTGCCCGCCGTGCTGCGGCGCCGGGTGATCGCCACCCTCTTCCCCCGGGACGCCCCCGCGTGAGCGCCGCGAGCCCCGCCCGGCCCGCCGGGCCCGTGCACGACGGCCGCAGCCGGGTCGAGCTGGCCAAGCTGCGTCACGAGCTCAGCCACGACGGCGACGACACGACCCTCGACTTTCTCGCCGCGCTCGCGCCGAACGAGGTGCGGCTGCTGCGGGAGCGGGCCGCCGCGGCGCGCTTCACCCGGCACGAGGGTCGCTTCGCCCGGCTCGCCGGCCTCACCCGGCTGCTGCCGGTAGCCCTGTGCGCCCGGGCGGCCGAGGCGGTGCTGGGTCCGTTGGTGAGCGCGCGCACCGCGTCGGTGATGGAGCCCGAGGACGCCGTGCGGCTCGCCTCCCGGATCTCGCCCGACTTCCTCGCCACCCTCACGACCTACCTCGACCCCGCCCGCAGCGCGGCCATCGTCCGCGAGCTCCCGGAGCCGCTGCTCGTCGCCGTCGGCCGCCGCATGCTGGCCCGGGGCGAGCACCTGGCCCTGGGCCGGTTCGTCGGCGTCGTGCCCACCGACGCCAACCTCGCGGTCGTGCACGACGCCCCCGGACTGGCCCTCCTCGAGATCGCGCTCTACGCCGAGGAGCCGGACGCCCTGGACGCGGTCGTCGGCGCCCTGCCGGACGACGCGCTGCGCCGCATCCTCGTCGACGCCGTCGACGAGGGCCGGGCCGACGACGCGGTGCTGCTGCTGGGCAACGTGGGCCTCGACGCCCGGGCACGGGTCTTCGAGCTGCTCCCGGAGCTCGCCGAGGGCCACCAGCGGGCGCTGGTGCGCGCCGTCGTACGACGTGGCGCCTGGACGGAGGTGCTGCCGGTCCTCTCCCTCATCACGCCCGCCGCGCTCCAGCACCTCGTGCGGGTGCCGGAAATCGCGGATCCGGCGCTCCTGGCCGCGCTGGTGCCGCAGGATGGGGACGTGCCCCTCACCCCCGCCGTACCGCCCCCGTGGCCGGCCTCCTGACCCGCCCGCCCGCTGTCCGGGCGGTGACGAGGGAGCTCGGCGTCGACGTCGCGCGCGGGGTGGCCGTCGTGTCGATGTTCGTCGCCCACTTCGCCCCGGTCGCGGGCCCGGGCGAGGTGCTCAACCTCAGCGAGTACCTGACCGCCCCGCTGTTCGCTCTCCTCATCGGCTGGGGCGCCCAGCTGGGCCGTGGGCGGGAGCGGGAGGCGTGGTCCGTCGTGGTGCGCGCGACGGTGCTCGTCGTCGTCGGCCTGCTGCTCGAGCGGGCCGGGGCGCAGATCGTCGTCGTGCTGGTGTGGCTGGGCCTGCTCACCCTGCTGGCCGGGGTGCTCGTGCGGCTGCACACCGTGCTCGTCGCCGCCGTGGGCGTCGCCGTCTTCGTCGCGGCCCCCCGCGCGCTGGAGCAGGCCCGGGAGTGGGTGCTCGAGCGGCTGATGGCGGGGCAGCCCACCGACGGGTTCCTCGGCGAGACGCTCGAGCTCACGGTCGCCGGGCCGTACTACCGCCTCAGCGGCCTGCTGCCGCTCGCCTGCCTGGGGATCCTCCTAGCCCGCCACTCCGGCCGCATCGTCACCACCGTGACGCTGCTGGCGGCCGCGGTCGGCGCGGTGGCGCTCGCCGGTGCCCAGGCGGCCGACGAGGTCCAGATGGCGCCCTACACCGGCACCCAGCTCGTCATGGTCTTCGAGGTCTGCCTCGTCGTCGCCGTGGTCCAGGGGTGCCGCACCGTCGCCCCGCTGCTGGGCGGCTTCGGCCGCCTCAGCGCCACCGTCGGCGCGATGACGCTGTCGCTGTACGTCGCGCAGGTGCTCCTCGCCGCCTGGTACGTCGCCGACCGCCCCCTCGAGTTCCGCGACGACTCCTGGTGGGTGCTGGGCGGCATGGTCGTCGGCTCGTACGCCCTCGCGGCGGCCTGGCCCCGCGTCGTACGGCGTGCGCCCTGGTCACGGGGACCGCTCGAGGGGCCGGTGCGCGCGCTCGTCGAGGTGCCGGTGCCGGGCCGCTCGCGCTAGGTGGTCAGTCGGGCGGCACGGACGCGCAACCCCGACGCGGGGTGTTCCGTACGCTGCCGCGAGGCGTGGAGAAGGGCTTCCGGCTCCGCCGCACCTGGGGTTCAACGACCACGCTGACGTGGTGCCGGACGAGCACCGTGCTGCTCGGGGGACGCGATGAGTTGGATCCGGGCCACCGTGGGCGCCGTCGGCGGCGCCGGTGCGTGGGGCTCGCCCTCAGTGCTGTGACGGCAGTTCCGGCGCTTGCCGTCGTCCTCGATCGCCTCGACGACGAGCGCGGGGACGCCTCTGGCGACTACGGAGTGGGACTCCCCTACGGCCCCGGCGTCACGCCCGCTGTCGACGTCAGCAGCGTCGACGTGGAGTGGGCCACCGTCCAGCAGGTCGGGAGCGACTACCTGGTCGAGCCCAGAATGTCTTCGTCTACGTCCGCGAGTACTCACGATCGGACGATCGGCGTGACCTCAACGTCGCTGAATGGTGCTGACGCGCCAGACCGCTGTCGGTCCGCGCACGGTCTCGAAGTCCGAACGTCGGGTCTCCGACACGGCCAACGACATTCCCTGACGGTCGATCCGCCCTACCGATGCCCCCGGCCACCACGGTTCGAGGCACAAGCCAGTCCTCGACCACGGTCGGAGCCGGGAGGGTCCCTCCAGTTCCTCCTATCGCCCCGGGGCTCCACCTCGCTGCTCCTAGGGTGCGGTGGTGGCGTTGTCGATGAACTGGCGCCTGACGGCTGGGTTGGGTCGGTTGTCGACGATCTTCTGCCCGACCCAGCGCGTCGTGACCTCGATATCGTCGACGACGTTGACGTCGTCGATCTCGCATCGGTTGTCGAAGCGGAAGAGGACGTACTCCTGGGTCGTCGACCAGGTGACGGGCAGGCTGTACGAGGT
Organism: Nocardioides alkalitolerans DSM 16699; assembly: GCF_000426525.1. Lineage (GTDB taxonomy): Bacteria > Actinomycetota > Actinomycetes > Propionibacteriales > Nocardioidaceae > Nocardioides > Nocardioides alkalitolerans. The sequence goes on along the minus strand of NZ_AUFN01000012.1, from coordinate 3,175 downwards.
TCCCGTCGGGTACGGGGTGCATGAGGATTCGGCGATGGGGGCGCCTGGGCGTTCACCCCAGGACAGGTAGCCCCATCCGGGAAAGGCGTCCATGCTAATGATCTGGGATGCGCGCCGGTCGACCGATCGGCTGTACCCGAAGAGGTCGTCGATGTTCAGCCGGACGTAGGTGACCGCGTCGGTGCGTGCGACCTCGATGCTGCGGATGTCGATGCTGCCGGGCAGGGCACGGCTGTCGGGTAGCGGTGGCGGGGTGAAGGCTGGACCGGCGCTGTCGTACTCGGCGAGCTGGATGTCGTTGCGGGCGTCCGGGTAGGTCCCAGAGGTGATGGGCTCTGTTGCATGGGCCGGACCGGCCAGGGTGGCGAGTGCCGTCACGCTGAGGACCGTGAGCAGCGAGAACGTTCTCGCGAAGCGTGTGCGCATGATTCTTCTCCTCGTGCATCTAGGTGAGAGTGCTGTGAGTGGAGCCCGTGCAGAACGGGGGCGTCGACCGGTGGGCGGCCGGTGGAGGTTCCCGAGCGCCGGGCCCGGTGGCGCCGGGCCCGATGGCGCCGCGCCCGCGGGTGTTCGGACGTGGGCGCGCGGCGAGGACACCAGACGCACCATCGACGCGCATCGGGGGCAGTGCCGACTCCTTCGAGGCATGGGCAGGGGGTCAGAACGGTGCGGGGGGTCGAAGCCGCTCGTCGCCGCTGATCGCGAGCAGCTCGGACTCCTCGAGCGTGAAGCTGGTGATCGGGTCGAAGCCGGAGAACGCGAGGAACGACGAGATCCGCAACCGCAGGACTGTCCCGTCGGTACGGCGCACGGCGACGCTGCGGGGCATGGGGGCGCTCGCGGACTGCTCGGTCACCACGACGGCCTCCAGCACCCCGTCGGGCAACGCGTCCTCGAGGGGGACGCAGCCGGGACGATCGGCGATCTCGCCGAAGAGGGCCTCGCAGGTGAGCGGCGTGGAGGTCGGGTAGAAGTCGACCAGCAGGCTCCCCCGTCCGTCCTGGCCCGCCTCGGCCCACGGCAGCTCCATTCCCCACGATCGCGGGAGCCCGTCGATCGTCTGGGTGCGGTTGTCCCACACCGTCGTCTCCGGAACCTCGCCCACCCGCTCGGCGCCCAGGAGATCAGCCAGCGCGTCGCGTACCGACTGGTGGTCCGTGGCCTGCTCCTCTTCCTTCTCCGTGCTCGGTGTCTCAGTGGGCGTATCGATGGTCGCGTCGGTGGGTGCGTCGGTGGGTGCGTCGGTAGCCCGATCCGCCGGAACTGGTGCGTCATCGCCCCCGGGCGGGACGAGCATCCAGCCGAGACCGACGGCCAGGACGACCGCTGACGCAACGGTGGCTGAGCGCAGACGTCGACGGCGTGTCCGGAACCGGTGGACGCGGTCCAGGTCGTCGACCACCGGCACGAAGGGCACCGGCACGGAGGCGAAGAGGTCCTGGGCCAGCTGCTCGTCGGACGTGGGGTGGTTCATCGCTGCCCTCCGAGGGAGTCGTGCGGGGTGTGGTGTGGGGCCTCGAGAGCGCGGCGCAGTCGCGCCAGACCGTCGGAGGTCTGGCTCTTGACGGTGCCCTCGCTGATGCCGAGCTCGGCTGCCGTGTCCGCGACCGAGAGCCCCCACAGGTGTCGGAGCACGACCACGGCCCGCTGACGTGGCCCGAGGTCACGCAACGCGGCAAACAACAGGTCACGGACCTCGGGCTCCACCCCCGTCGGCACCGACACCTGGGTGTGCGAGGCCGGAAGACCGACCCTTTCGCGCCGCCACGGTCGGCGGGTCTCGTCGAGGTGGGCGTTCACCACGACCCGTCGGGCGTAGGCGTCGGGCGTCGAGGTCCGCACCACCCGCGGCCAGGCCACATAGAGCTTCGCCAACGCGGCCTGCACGACGTCCTCGGCGCGGTGGTGGTCGCCTCCCAGCAGGTAGGCCGATCGATAGAGATACCCCCTCCTCGCGGCCACCCAAGCGGCGAAGTCCTCGTCGCGTGTCCGTGCCATCAGTCCCCCATCACCGTCGCTCCTGCCCGCTCCTCCCCTAAAGACGGAACCCGGACCACAACGGTTGGGCGCCGACGCGAACCCACACTCACCGGGTACCTGGCCGGCCCCGGACGATGAGCCCCTGGACGAGCCGGGGAGGCCCGTCGAACCCCGAGGTCACCCGCGGTCGGACGCGCCGACATCTCACCTGGCGCCCACGGTGTCGAGCAAGAACACGCGCTACGACCGTGACGACGCGCGGTCGAGCACCACCCCGCCGCCATGGCGGCAGCCCACGCGGGTCACGCCACCACCGCCCGGCTCGTGGACGCCATGCGATCGCTGCCCACGCAGCAGTTCGTCGAACGACCTGACCGACAGCCGTCGTCGACCCGCACAGCCGCCGTCTGCCGGACGCTCCACACGATGCCCGATCGTCCCCGGTGGGGGCGGTCGATGCGGCGGCTGCAGATCAGCGCACGGTGAAGGTCCTCGTCACCGTCGACGGCAGGACGTTGCCGTTGCCGCGGTGGTCGATGACGGCGCGGTAGGTCCCGCGAGGAAGCGCCGGCAGCCGGAACATGTGGTCGACCGTGCGCGGGTGCGACTCCCGGACACCCGAGTACCAGACCCCGCGATTGCCTTCGTACAGCTTGACCGTCATCCTCCCCGGCTGCGGTACCCCGACGGTGCTGGCGCTCCCGTGGTGAAGGCCCTGGACGCGGAGCAGGCCGGTGTAGCGGGGGGTGGATGTCCGCACGAACGACGACCCGACCCATGCCCGACCGCGGTCGACCTGCATGCGGTGCGTGACGCTGAGACCATCACCGGCGCGACCGTCGGTGTCGAGGACGAACGTGGCCTGGTGCGCCCCCACGGTGACCTGCTCCGGGGCGTACGCGAGTCCCTGCTCGGTGCCGCCGGGGGTGTCGTCGTACTCGTAGTCGGTGCGCCGGACGATCCGTTCGATCGTGTTCGTCTTTCCGGTGAGGTCGTCGATCGAGGTGAGCGTGCCGCACCAGCTGGCGACGCCCTCGGCGACGACGTTCAACGCGACGAAGGGGAACTGGGCGGGACCGGCCCCTTCCATGTACGGCCACCGCGTGGGGGCGTTCAGCGCGAGTCGCGGCGCCTCGGGTGCGGTCAGGAGGGAGGTGTCGACCTCGGGCAGCGACAGCTCGACCTGGGACCCCTC
>NZ_AUFN01000011.1 GCF_000426525.1 Nocardioides alkalitolerans DSM 16699 | reverse complement strand
GCCGAGCACGAGCTCGACGAACGCCGCCACGTGAGCATCGACCGCGACCGGGTCACCTACTCCGGCACGGTCGAGATCCGCGCCGAGGTCGACATGCTCGACGCCTACGACCTCGACGACGCCCTCACCCGACGCGCCGCCGCCTACAAGTCGCTCGGCTCCACCGCGGCCCTCGGTGCGCGACGGGCCAGGGCACTCGGGGACCTCGCCCGCGCCGACCTCACCCTCGACCTCACCACCGGTGGCGCGGAGGATGCAGGGGCTGGCGCCGACGGCACGACCGCGGCCGGCAGCGGTGTCGGTGCTGACGCGGAATCGGTCGGTGCCCTCACCCGCCGGGCGTCGGGTCGCCGTGGGGTGAACCTCTACCTCCACCTCACCCTCGAGCAGCTCCAGTCCATGACCGCCTCCGCGACGAGCGTCGGCGCCACCGGCCACCCGAGTGGAGCCGGGATCGGTCGGGCCGAGCACCTGCGCGGCCCGGTCCCGGCCGAGCTGATCCGCGACTGGTGCGCACGCCCCACCGTCGACCTCCGGGTCGTGCCGGTCATCGACCTGGCCGACCACGTCCACGTCGACGCCTACGAGATCCCCGACCGCATCACCGAACGCGTCGCCCTGCGCGACCACCACTGCGTGTTCCCCCACTGCACCCGCCCCGCCCGGCGTCTCACCCCCGACCGGCACGCCACCGACTGCGACCACATCACCGCCTACGACCCCGGCAACCCGCCAAGTCCAACGGCTGCGCCCGGCAGTCCCGGCGGCGCGCGTCCTGGCGGCGCGACCTGCACCTGCAACCTCGCCCCACTCTGCCGACGCCACCACCGCCTCAAGACCCACACCGGCTGGACCTACACCCCCCTCACCCCCGGCACCTACGCCTGGACCAGCCCCCACGGCCACCACTGGATCCGCGACCACCACGGCACCCACGCCCTCGACCCACCAGAACCACCCGGTCCACCAGATTCGCCCGGTCCACCGGGCCCGTCCAGCTGACCCCGAACGCGCCCCGCGGCGCCCCGACAGTCCCACCCCGCCAGCCCCGCGCACACCCGTGCCCCGGGGCCACGGGCACGCCCGGAAGACCTGCGGAGTGGGTGCTCGGCGCCCCGCACCCGCACCCGCACCGACCGCGTGCAGGCGCACCACGGCCACCCGACACGCGGGGGCATGCACGGGCCCGACCTACCGTCGGGGGCATGCCCGCACTCCGTCGCCCGCTCCCGGGCCTGCACCACAGCGAACGGCACGTCGCGATCGACCACTCCCCTGCGGACGTGTGGGAGGTCCTCGTCGCACCGCAGCTGGATGGAGAGCCGCGGTGGTACGCCGATGCCCTCCCCCTGGTGCTCCGGGGCCGGATCGACCGTGTGGCCGAGGTGGTGCTCGGACCGACGGACCGCCATCCCCTCGCCCGGCCCGTCTCGCGCGGACCGCTCCTGGCGGAGGGGGACCCTGCCGGCTTCTGGACCGTGACGGGCGTCGACCACGGCATGCACCGCCTGCGCCTGCAGGCCCGGGTCCACGCGCCGGGCGACGTCCGCCTCACCAGCTGGCTGACGCCGCGCACCGGTGGGTGCCACGTCTACCTGCGCATCACGTTCGCCCCGCGGGGCCTGCTCGGTACTGCCTACCTCGCGGCGGACCTGCCGGCGCGCGAGCTCGTCACCGAGCTCACCACCCGACGGCTCGTCACGGACATCGGCGCGGCGCTCGACTGACCCTTCACCAGTCCTCGCCCTCCAGGTCCAGCACGAGGTGGACCTTGTTCGCGAAGTCGGCCACCGCCGCCGAGCGCGGCGGGTCCGGGTCGAGCGTCTCGAGGGCCGCCGGCACACGGCACCCGTCGACCGCCACCTCCATGCGGTAGGCGACCGTGTAGTCGTCCTCGCTCGCCGGCATCGAGAAGACCGCCGGCTCCCCGGCGGCGAGGGCGTCGGCGTACCGCTCGGCCTCGTCGAGCACGTCGGTCCAGTCGAGCGCCCAGCCCACGGCCGGCTGGTCCCCGGCGAGCCAGTCCTCGGGCAGCTCGAGCACCGCGGCCGGGACGGGGCGACCGGCGGCGACCAGGCGTCGTACCTGCTCGGCCTGCTCGGCGGGATCCGCCGACAGCGGTCCGACCTCGTCGGCCACCGACGTCAGCTCACGGCAGGGCTCCGCGACCGCCGTGAGGATGCGGTCGTCGTCGACCAGCTCGAGAGGGTCGTGCCGGAAGGTCAGGAACACCCACGCGACCACGCCGACGAGGGCCACGCCCGCCAGGGCGATCACCCCGAGGAAGATCACGGCGAGCTGGTTCCACGGACCCGAGCGACGGAACCGCACGAGCGCCGGCGGGCGCGCGCCGTCCCAGGGGTGGGTCGAGCGCGGCATCGGGTGGGGAGGCACCCACAGGCCCGAGGGCTCCGCCGGTCGTCGTCGCCGCACCGGGCCATCCTCGCGGCTGGACGCCGGTCGTGTCCGCCCAACGGGCGTCAGCTCGCTCCGAGCTGCTCCGGGACGACGCCGCAGCGCTGGTCGGCGGGCAGGGCACTGACGGCCTCGAGGTCGGGGCTGGCGGTGAGATCCACCTGGCCCTGGCGGGCGACGTCGCTGACGGCCACGCTGATCTCGTCGCCGTCGAGCGTCACGAGCCCGTCCTCGTAGCCGGCCACCGACGGGTTCACGCGCACGTCGCGCTCCGCCAGCTCGTCGACCGCGGCCTGCTGGGCGGTGGCGTCGACGACGTCGAGCACGGCGAGCAGGCGGGACGCCTCGTCGGCGGCCTCCTCCCCCGCGCCGGTCGACTGGATCTCCTCGCTGAAGGCGGCTGTCTGGGGGTTGCCCTGGAAGAGGTCCTCGATGCCCTCCTCGGCCGCGACGGACTCGAGCGCGGTGCCGAAGATCCACGCCTGCGTGAGCACCGCCCGCACCGTCGTGCGCGCGACCGCCTGGGTCTGCACCTCGTCGAGGTAGCCGCAGAACGCGGACGTGGCGTCGTCGAGCAGCTCGACCGAGAGGCTCTCGTCGTCGATCGTCACGGCCGCCGTCGGGTCGCTCTGGCAGCCGGCGAGACCGCCGACGGCGACGGCCGCGAGAGCGGCGGCGAGCAGACGGGCACGGCGGGGACGTCGGGCTGCGGCTGTGGTCACCGTCACACCGTACCGGTGTCCGGGGGGTCGATGACGGCATCGATGACCTTGGCGGCCCACTCGAGCAGCGCGAGGCCGGTGATCGGCTGGCCCGCCACCACGGCCGTCTGCGGGCGCGGCACCAAGATCGTCTCGGTCTGCGTCTTCACCAGCGACTTCGGGTGCAGCCGCTGCAGGCGCACGACGCGCGACTCCGGCAGGCTGACGGGCGCGAACCGGATGTTCTTGCCGGCCGCCGTGACCTCGCGGATGCCGGCCTGGCGGGCGCGGGCGCGGAAGCGCGCGACGTACAGCAGGCTCTCGACCTCGAGGGGCGGCTCGCCGTACCGGTCGAGCAGCTCCTCCCGGATGACGTCGACGTCCTCGTTGGCCCGCACCTCGGCGAGGCGCTTGTACATCTCCAGGCGCAGGCGCTCGCTCGCGATGTAGTCGTGGGGCAGGTGGGCCTCGACGGGCAGCTCGATGCGCACCTCGTCGAGGCGGTCGTCGGCCTCGCCCTTGAAGTCGCTGACGGCCTCGCCGACGAGCCGGACGTAGAGGTCGAAGCCGACGTCGGCGATGTGGCCCGACTGCTCGCCGCCGAGCAGGTTGCCGGCGCCGCGGATCTCGAGGTCCTTCATGGCGATCGCCATGCCGCCGCCCAGGTCGGAGTGCTGCGCCAGCGTCGCGAGCCGCTCGTGGGCGGTCTCGGTCAGCGGCTTCTCCGACGGGTAGAGGAAGTAGGCGTAGGCCCGCTCGCGCGAGCGCCCGACCCGGCCCCGCAGCTGGTGCAGCTGCGAGAGGCCGAGGGCGTCGGAGCGCTCGATGATCATCGTGTTCGCGTTGGAGACGTCGAGGCCCGACTCGACGAGCGTCGTGCAGACGAGCACGTCGAACCGCTTCTCCCAGAAGTCGAGCATCACCTGCTCGAGCTGCTTCTCGCCCATCTGCCCGTGGGCGGTGGCGACGCGGGCCTCGGGCACGAGCTCCTTCAGCCGGCCCGCCGCCTTCTCGATCGAGTTGACGCGGTTGTGGATGTAGAAGACCTGGCCGTCGCGCAGCAGCTCGCGTCGGATCGCGGCGACGACCTGCCGGTCCTCGTAGGCGCCGACGTAGGTGAGCACCGGGTGCCGCTCCTCGGGCGGGGTGGTGATCGTCGACATCTCCCGGATGCCGGTCACCGCCATCTCGAGCGTGCGCGGGATCGGGGTCGCCGACATCGCCAGCACGTCGACCGACGTTCGCAGCCGCTTCATCTGCTCCTTGTGCTCGACGCCGAACCGCTGCTCCTCGTCGACGATGATCAGCCCGAGGTCCTTGAACCGGATGTCGGGGTTGAGCAGGCGGTGGGTGCCGATGACGATGTCGACCTCGCCGCTCGTGAGGCCGGCCAGCACCTCGGCGGCCTCCTTGTCGGTCTGGAACCGGCTCAGCGCGCGCAGGTTGACCGGGAACCCGACCATGCGCTCCGCGAAGGTCGAGAAGTGCTGCGTGACCAGCAGCGTCGTGGGCACGAGCACGGCCACCTGCTTGCCGTCCTGCACGGCCTTGAACGCCGCGCGGACAGCGATCTCGGTCTTGCCGTAGCCCACGTCGCCGCAGATCAGGCGGTCCATGGGCATCGTGCGCTCCATGTCGCCCTTCACCTCGTCGACCGTCGAGAGCTGGTCGGGCGTCTCGTTGAACGGGAAGGCGTCCTCCAGCTCGCGCTGCCAAGGGGTGTCGGGGCCGAAGGCGTGGCCCTTCGTGGCCTGGCGCGCGGCGTACAGCTTGATGAGCTCGGCCGCGATCTCGCGCACGGCCTTGCGGGCGCGGTTCTTGCGCTTGGTCCAGTCCCCGCCGCCGAGGCGGTCGAGGCTGGGCTGCTCGCCGCCGACGTAGCGCGTGACCTGGTCGAGCGCGTCGGCCGGCACGTAGAGGCGGTCGGCCGGGGCGCCGCGCTTGGACGCGCCGTACTCGAGCACCAGGTACTCGCGGACCGCTCCCCCGACCTCGCGCTGCTTCATCTCGACGAACTTGCCGACGCCGTGCTGCTCGTGCACGACGAAGTCGCCCGCCTTCAGCTCCAGCGGGTCGATCTGGCGCTTGCGGCGGGCGGGCATCTTGCGCATGTCGCGCGTCGACGCCTTCTGGCCCGAGATGTCCTCCCCCGTGAGCAGCACGATGCGGTTCTCGTCGTCGACGAAGCCCTGGCTCAGCGCGCCGCACGAGACCGTGACGACGTCGTTCGCCGGCAGGGTGTCGAGGTGCTCGACCAGCCGGGCCGGCACGTCGCGGTCACCCAGCGTCTCGACGGTGCGCTGCGCCGGACCGTGGCCCGGGTGCAGCACGACCACGCGGTAGCCGTCGCGCAGCCAGCCCGCGACGTCGGCGAGCGCCTTCTCGATGTCACCGCGGTAGGCCTCCGCCGCGCGCGTGCCCAGCGGTCGGCTCGGCACGCCGGCGATCGACGCCTCGCTCGCCCCGGGGACCGTCACGTCGGCCGGGTCGTCCGTGGCGATGCCGAAGGGGCTCATGCTCCACCACGCCTGCCCGCGGGCCAGGCTGTGCTCGCGCACGTCGGCGAACTCGCGGTACGACGCCGCCCCGAGGTCGATCGGGGCCTGACCGCCACCGGCCGCGGCCGCCCACGAGGCGCCGAGGAACTCCTCGCTCGTCGCGACCAGGTCGGCCGCCCGGCGGCGGGCGCGCTCGGGGTCGAGCATCAGCACGTGGGTGTCGGTCGGGAGGACGTCGACCAGCAGCTCCATGTCGTCGACGAGCACCGGCGCCAGCGACTCCATGCCCTCGACCGCGATGCCCTCGGCGATCTTGTCGGTGAGCTCGAGCAGCTGCGGGTGGGCGCGGCCGAGCGCCGCGGCCCGTTCCCGCACCTCCGGCGTCAGCAGCAGCTCGCGGCAGGGCGGGGCCCACAGCCGCTCCACCTTCTCGAGCGTGCGCTGGTCGGCGACCGAGAACGCCCGGATCTCCTCGACGTCGTCGCCCCAGAACTCCACCCGGAGCGGGTGCTCCTCGGTGGGCGGGAACACGTCCACGATGCCGCCGCGCACGGCGTACTCACCGCGCTTCTCCACCAGGTCGACCCGCGAGTACGCCGCCTGCTCGAGCCCCAGGACCACGTCGTCGAGGCGGGCCGCGGCGCCCGGCACGAGCTCGACCGGCGCGAGGTCGCCCAGGCCCTGGACCTGGGGCTGCAGCACGCTGCGCACCGGCGCCACGACGACCGACAGCGGGCCGTTCGACGCGTCGCCGCCCGGGTGGGCGAGCCGACGCAGGATCGCGAGCCGGCGGCCGACGGTGTCGCTGCGGGGGCTCAGCCGCTCGTGGGGCAGCGTCTCCCAGCTCGGGTAGTAGCCGACCCGCTCGGCGGGCAGGAGGTCGCCCAGTGCCTCCACCAGCTCCTCCGCCTCCCGCGTCGTGGCGGTCACCGCGAGCACGGTGCGGCCCGCGTCGACGAGGCCCTTCACCACGAAGGGACGCAGCGCCGACGGACCCGTCAGGTCGAGCACGCGCTCGGTGCCCGCGCGTGCCGAGGCCATGGCCTCGTCGAGCGTCGGGTCGGCCAGGACGGCGTCGGCGAGACCGGAGAGGTGCACGGGGAGATCCTCCTGGGAGCAGCACGGCCGACCCCCGTCCATCAGCGGGCGGGGGTGGTGAAAACCAGCGTACGCCCGGCCTCCGACAGCCCGGTCAGGACGTGGCGTCGGCGTAGCCCGTCGCGGCGGCGTACACGGAGGCGACGTAGGCGTCGTCGTGGTTGTAGGAGAACACCGCGTCGGCCCAGCCCTGGCCGGTGGTCAGGTCCGGGTCGTCGTGGCAGAGGTAGCGGGCCGCGGCGTAGGCCGCGTCCTTCACGTCGTTGGGGTCCGCGACGCCGTCGCCGTCACCGTCGCCGGCCCAGCGGCGCCAGGTGGAGCCGATGAACTGCAGCGGACCGACCGCGTGGTCCCAGGTCGGGTCGCCGTGGAACTCCGCGAACGCCGGGTCCGAGCGGATCGCGGCGAAGGCCCCCGTCCCGTCCAGCGCCGGACCGACGATCGGCGGCGTCGAGAGCCCGTCGAGCCCCAGCACGCTGCCGTCGATCGTGCCGTGGCGCGACTCGACCCACCCGATGCCGGCCAGCGTCGACCAGCCGATGGCACAGTCGGGCTGCTCGCGCCGGACCCGCAGCTCGGCCACCGCGTAGGCGTCCACCGCGGTGGCGGGGATGCCCGTGCGCGTGGCGACGTCGGCGGTCCACGCAGGATCGACGACGGGCACGTTCGCGGCGGCGACCCCGCTGGGCGTCGGCAACGACGGGGCGGCCGGGGGCACGTAGCCGCCCGGGGCCGACGTGCTCGCCTCCGGGGCCGGCGGCGCGGGCTCCGGCCGCTGCACCCACCACGCGGCGGTCAGCAGCGCTGCCGCGACGACGACCGCCACGAGCGTCGGGCCCACCCGGGTACGTCGGGCGGGTGGCCGCCGCGCCGGTGTGCGCTTCGCCGGTGCGCGCTTGGCCGGTGCGCGTTTCGCGGGAGCCCTTTTCGCCGCCGTCTTCTTCGCCGCCGTCTTCTTCGCCGCCGTCTTCTTCGCCGCCGTCTTCTTCGCCGCCGTCTTCTTCGCCGCCGTCTTCTTCGCCGCCGCCTTCGTCGCGGGGGCCCTCGTGGCGGCGGTCCTCCTCGCCGCCGGCTTCCTCGCCGGGGGGCGCCCGGTCACCGCGGGAGGTGCGGGCGGAGCGCCGCGAGCACCGCGTCGGCCAGCTCGGGGCGGCAGACGAGGAGGTCGGGGAGGTAGACGTCGTCCTGGTTGTAGAGCAGCGGGCTGCCGTCGAGGCGGCAGGTCACGAGGCCGGCGGCGCGGGCGACGGCGACCGGGGCGGCCGAGTCCCACTCGTACTGCCCGCCGGCGTGCACGTAGACGTCCGCGACGTCGCGCACGAGCGCCATCACCTTGGCGCCGGCGGAGCCCATCGGCACCAGGTCGGCCCCGAGCGCGGCGACGACGGGCTCGACCACGGCAGGCGGACGGCTGCGCGACACCACGACCCGGGGGCGGGGCGCCGTGCGGGGCGGGACCACGGACGGGTGCGCCGTCGAGAACGTGCGGCCCAGCGCCGCCTGCGCCACCGCGCCGGCGGTGAGGTCGCCGACCTGCGAGCCGTCGCCGGCCCCGCGCTCCCAGAGCGCCACGTGCACGGCCCAGTCGTCGCGCGGCGGCTCGCCGAACTCCCGCGTGCCGTCGAGCGGGTCGACGATCCAGACCCGGTCGGACCCGAGGCGCACCTTGTCGTCGCTGCCCTCCTCGGAGAGCACCGCGTCGCCCGGCCGGTGCTCGGCGAGCAGGGCCACGAGCAGCTCGTGGGCGACCCGGTCACCGGTGTCCTTCAGCTCCGACGGCTCCCAGCTCTCCGCGACGCCGGTGGTGCGCACGTCGACGAGCCTCTCCCCCGCGAGCGTCGCGAGGGCGGCGGCGAGGGCGTGGTCGTCGTACGACGCGAGGTCGCCGGCGCTGGGTGAGCTCGAGGTGGGCACCTGCACAGCCTAGGGACCGGGTCCGACGGTCACGCGCCCGCACCGCGCGCGTGTCGGGGACAATCGGGCACCACGACGACGCGACCGACCGCGAGAGGAGCCCCGTCATGACAGCACCGCCCCCGGGCGCCGGCGGCGGTGCGGCGTGGGCCGGCACCGCCGGCACCCTCTGGCCGGGCGACCCCCGCCCCGACGGCGGCGTGCCCGCGCCCGAGCTCCTCGGGCCCGGCACTGACGGCGCTCCTGCCGCCGAGCGCTACGTGCTCGTGCGCCTCGGGGGCCAGGTCCGCTTCGCGGTCTCGGCCGGGCTGGGTCCGCGCGCCCGCAGCCGGGTGCTGCGCTACGGCAACGGCCTGCGCACCCGCCGGCGCCGCGTCGTCCGCTCCGGGCTCGCCGCCCTCTTCCTGCTCGGTCTCCCCCGCGGTCGCGGGACCCTGGCCGCCGTCGACGACAGCCGCGACCGGCTCGGGCTCCGCTCCCGGGTCGCCGCGGTGCTCGACCGCGACCCGGCCGACCTGCACCTCGCCGTCGCGGTGCTCGACCGCGACGGCGGCCCGCGCCCGACGGTGCTGGTCACCGACGGCCACGGCGCCCCCTGCGCGTTCCTCAAGGTCGGCTGGGGCGAGCACCGCCGCACCACCCTGCAGCGCGAGCACACCGCGACCACCCGGGCGGCCGCGGTCGCCGTACCCGCCGTGCTCGTGCCGCGACCGCTGCTGTGGGCCACGCCCGGGTCGTCGAGCGTGCTGGCCACCGCGCCGCTGCCCGACGACGTGCGCCCCGTGGCCACGGACGACCCCGAGGCCACCTTCCGGGGGCTCGACGCCCTGGTCGACGCCCACCCGACGAGCACCCACCCGCTCGCGACGTCGCCCTGGTTCGCCCGGCTGCGGCGCGACGCAGCCGCCGTCGCCGACGGCGCGGGTCCGGCCGCCGGGCTCGGACGGAGGTGCGTGGCGCTCCTGGAGCGGGTCGCGCGCGACGACGACGGGGTCGGGCTGCCGCACGGGCTGCGGCACGGCGACTGGTCGGCGTGGAACCTCGGCTGGTCGCAGGGTCGGCTCGTGATCTGGGACTGGGAGTACGGCGAGGAGTGCGCGCCGCGCGAGCTCGACCGCCAGAACTGGCACTACGCCTGGGCCACGAGCGTCACCGGCTCCGGGGCCGGCGAGGCCGGGCGGGCCCTGCTCGCACGGGCCGCCCGCACCGACGAGGAGGGCTCGGCGCGCCGCTACCTGCTCGACATGACGGTGCGCCGCACCGTGCTCGCCGCGGCCGGAGAGCACGACTCCGCCCGGGCGGCCGGCGAGCTGCTGGAGCTGCTCGCCGACTCCCGGGCGGAGTAGGCCTCGGTGTCCGTGGCCGGGCCGGCTCAGCGCAGGCGGAACCGCGTGAGGTTCGCCTGCGGGGTGCTGCCGACGTTGTCCCAGCCGCCACCCATGACGAGCTGGTTGCCGTCGGAGGCCAGCGCCCGCGAGAGCAGCAGGCTGTCCGGGCGCGAGGTCACCCCGGAGGTCTGCACCGCGAAGTCCGGCTTCACGCGACCGGTCGAGCGGTCGAGCACGTGGAGCGCGATGTAGCGGGTCGGGTTGGTCTCTCCGAGACCGCCGGCGCGCGAGCAGTCGTGGGCGTGGGAGGCCACGTAGACCTCCTGGTCGACGACCGCCAGGTCGAAGGTGTCGCCGTAGCAGCTGGCGTACCAGGCCCGGGTGCCCGTCGAGGTGTTCACCGCGTGCACGCCCTCGCGGCGGCTGCTCGAGCCGCCGTCGTCACGACCCGCGAAGTAGACGGAGCCACCGGCGACCTCGATCGTCGTGGCCCAGCCCGAGGGGGCGAGGAAGTAGTCGGAGCGGAAGCCGCTCGCCGAGGCACCGGTCGTGGCGTTCACGGCGGCGATGCCCTGGGCGGCACGACCGTTCATGCGCTGGAACGGGCCGCCGACGAACACCTTGGCGCCGTCGGAGGAGACGGCCAGGGACTCGACGCGCAGGGCCTCACGGGCGACGGGGACGCTCACGACGGGCGCCCAGTCGGTGACGGCGTTGGTCGTCAGGTCGAACGCGGCGAGGCGGTCGCGCGTCGACCAGTTGGCGACGCTGAAGGCTCCGCCGACGTACAGCTTCGTGCCGTCGGGCGAGACCGCGAGCGAGCGCACCGTGCCGTTGACACCGTTCCAGCCCACCTGGCCGAGGAACTCGCCCGTCGCGGTGTCGAACCTGGCCAGGTGCTCGGCGCGCTGGCCGTTGACCAGGTTGAAGTCGCCGCCGACGTAGAGCGTGCGCTTGTCGGGCGAGAGCGCCGTGGCGTAGACCGTGCCCGGCTGGTTGTTCCAGTCGTTGGTCAGCGTCGGCGCGAAGGAGGCGACGCGGGTGCCGCTGCTGGCGTCGAACGCCGCCAGCCGCGCCTGGTTGGACTCCCCCGTGCCGGCGGCCGAGCCGGCCGGACGCGTCGACGTGAAGGCACCGGCGGCGTAGATGCGGCCACCGGCCACCTCGAGGTCCCAGACCGGGCCGTTCGTCTGGTCGATCGAGACCGGGGTCGGCGAGAACCGGGTCGTCGTGGCGGCCGAGGCCGGGCCGGCGGGCAGCCCGACGGCCGTCACCACCAGACCGAGGGTCACGAGGACGGCCGGGAGGAGCCGCCGTACGGAGAGAGCACGAGCGCGGGAGGACATGGTCACCACCAAGGTTCTGTGTCGAGGAGTCGAGCCAGCTCTGTGGTGTGGGGCTCGAAGTGGGCCCGCAGCTCTTCTGCGGGCCCCGGGGGAAGGGCGCTCCCCGGGACGCTGTTGCGCCGCGCACGCCCGAGCGGGTGCGGGTCGAGGCCGGCGAACGCCTGGATCGTGCCCAGGGTCGCCGACGGATCGGCGTAGAGGTCCTCACTGCGCAGGACCAGGACCTGGTCGGTCCCGTAGGCCTGCTGCCATGCCTGGACCTGGTCGGCGTACTCGCCGCGACGGCGGTAGCCGTACCAGTCCCACGCCCGGGCGTAGTAGGTCGGGTCCGCCGCCATCCGCTCCTGCTCCCCGGCCAGGCGGGCGTCCTCGGCGGCGAGGGCCTCGGCGAACCCGAGCCCCTCCACGCCGGCCTTGAGACGCTCGCGGTAGTGCGAGTAGGCACGCTCCACCGGGTCACGCAGCAGGACCACGACGCGGGCGTCCGGCAGCAGCGCCGAGGCGCGTCGTACGACGCGGGGGTCGAAGAGGTAGAGGGGGTTGGCCTCCACCGTCAGGGCGGCACCGTGACGACGGGCGTGCGCGGCCCGCGAGCGGTCGAGCGGGAAGTGGCCCAGGAACCACGACTCGGGGCGGTCGGCGTGCCGCGTGAACCAGTGGGTGCTCTTGAGGTGCTCCGCGGCCGGCACCATCGGCATCACCTGGGGGTGCGAGAGCAGCGACGACCACACGAAGGTCGTGCCGGCCCGCTTGGCGCCGACCACGAGCACGTCCGGCCCGGAGCGCAGCGGCGCGCTGACCTGGCCGGCTCCGCGGATCGCCGCCCCCACCGCCGTCTTGGCGGGGGCGGGCACCAGGGACTTCGCCCGGCGGACGAGGGACGAGTCGTCGAGGCTGCTCACGATGACCTCCTGAGGAGCGGGAGGAACGCCGGCAGACCCAGCGCCCCCCGGAAGTGGTGGAGGAGCACGGCGTAGACCGCGAGCCCTCCGACGAGGTGGGCGGACGCCCAGACCAGGGACGGCTCCGCGAGCAGCCGCACCGCCAGCCCGGGGACGCCGAAGGCGACCACGGCGCTGGCCCCCGCGAGCGCGACCGGACGCCAGGGCATCGCGACCCCGGTCCGGCCCCGCCCGCGGACGAAGCAGAGGATCGAGTCGATCGCGAGGCAGGCGGCCCACGCGATCGCGGCACCGACCAGGCCCAGCACCGGCACCAGGGCCAGGTTGAGCACGACGTTGAGGGCGAGGGCGACCGCGGTGTTCATCGCCGTGACCCCGCTCAGCCCGGCCATCAGCAGCGCCGAGTTGACGTTGCCCATGGCGACGTAGACGAGCATGCCGAGGGCCAGCACCGTGAGGGCCGGGGCGGCGACGGCGAAGTCGTCGCCGATGAACCCGAGCAGCAGCGGCGACCACGTCGCGAGGCCGAGGAACAGCGGCCACGACAGCAGGACGAGCCAGACCGTCGTGACCTGGTAGACGTCGACGAACCGGTCGCGGTCGCCCCGCGACCACGACGCCGCGAGATGGGGTGCGCTCTGCAGGCGCAGGGCCTCCATCGCCATGGTGCCGGTGGTGACGAAGCGGCTCGCCGCGGCGTACGCACCCGCGGCCGCCGGCCCCAGCAGGATCCCGACGATGATCACGTCGGCCCAGACGATGGCGAGCTCGAGGCACGAGGCCACGCCGCGGGGCAGGTTGAAGCCCCAGACCTCGACCGCCTCGGTACGGCGCGCACCCGCCTCGTCGTCGAGGCGCGGGGCGTCGGCCGCCGCCCGGCGCAGCCGGCGGACCAGGTACACGACCGCGACGACGTCCATGAGGACGAGCGGCACGGCGTACGTCAGGAGCAGCAGGGTCGCGGGCGCGTCGACGAACGCGAGCAGCCCGACCGCCAGGACCCGGCTGGCCGGCAGCCACAGCTGGTAGAGCACCACGTAGGGCAGCACCGAACCGAGCGAGCGCGTGCCGTTGAGCGCGGCCTGGCCGACGGCCGAGGCCACCAGCGTGCCGGCCAGCACGAGCAGGAACGCCCGGACGACCTCCTGGTCGGCGGGCTCGAACGTGGCCGCGAGGTCGTCGGCCATCACGGCGAGCACCGCGGCGACGACGAGGCTCCAGAGGAGCACGGGGGTCAGCGTGACGGTGAGCGCGTGCCAGGCCCGCCGGTCGGCCCCCACGGCGCGGCGGGCGGAGAGCGCCCGCACGAGGCCGGTGTCGCTGCCCGCCACCGCGATCCCGTTGAGGATCATGAAGACCGCGACGGCCTGGAAGTAGAGGCCGGAGAGGTGGGCCCCGAAGAGCCGCCCGACGATGATCGTGAGGGCGAAGCCGCCGACGGCGGCGACGAGGGAGCCGGCGAGCGACACGGCGCCGCTGCGCGCCATGCTCCGCCGGTCGTCGGACCGGTCCTGACCGGCACCGACCTCTCCCTGCGACGTGCGGAGGTCGGTGCCGGCCGCGTCAGATACCGCGGCCGCGGGCATGGAGCACCGCCTGGATCCGGTCGGCCGACACGACGCCGGAGAGGACGAGGGCCGTGAGCGCCACGCGGGGCTCGCGACGGTTGTCGGCCCAGGCGCGCCGCAGCCAGGTGCGGGCCTCGGCCCGCTGGCCCACCGCCGCGTAGGCGTAGGCGATCTGGCCGCTGATGCGGGCGCGGCCGCGCGGCGAGGCCGCGAACTCCGGGAACTTGGCGAGCAGGGCCACGAGGCCCTCGGCGAGCATCGACCACTTGCTGAAGAAGTGGGAGCCGCCGTTCCAGTGGATGTCGGCCACGACGTCCTCCACCAGCGCCAGCGTGCCCGTGCGGGCGAGGCGCAGCAGCAGGTCGTAGTCCTCCGGGTGCCCGCCCGGCAGCGTCTCGTCCCAGCCACCGACGAGGTCGACCACGCGACGGCGGTAGGTGAGGGCCGACGGGTGCAGCTCCATGATCCGGTCGTCGAGCAGGTCGCCGAGGTGCACCCGCGTGAGCGGGGCACGCCGCACGACGTGCGTGTCGCCGCGGATCACGCGCACGCTGCCGCCGACGCCCCGGAGGTCGGGGTGCGCCAGCAGCTCCCGCATCTGCACGTCGAGGCGACCGGGCAGCCAGGCGTCGTCGTCGTCGCAGGTCGCGATGAACTCGTCGTCCGCCATCGCCAGGGCCGTGTTGCGGGCACCCGACACCCCGGGTGTCCGCTCGTTGCGGACGACCCGCAGCGTCTGGCGGCCCGGCACGGTCGGCGCCGGCAGGTCGAGACCGTCGGGCACGCGGTCGTCGTCGACCACCACCACGACGTTGAGCGGACCCTCGTAGGACTGCGCCCAGATCGAGGCCACCGCAGCGCGCAGGCTGTCCGCGCGACCGCGGGTGGCGATGCCGACGGTCACCGCGGGCGCGTCGGAGGAGGTCATGGTCAACCTTTCGGGACGATCGAGGGGTGGGGTACGGCGCGACGCCGCCAGGCGCCGGACGCGGCGGTCAGTCGACGTGGACACGGACCACCCCGAGCGCGGGGACGTCGGCGGCGTCGACGTGGAGGCGGGCGACCCGCATCGCGTTCTCGGCCCAGCCGGTGGCACCGGCGACGAGGACGATCGCGTCGCAGGCCTCGAAGTCGATGCGCCAGGTCGGCACCGTGATGTCGACGAGCACGATCTCGAGGCGACCGGCGGCGCCCACGGCCCGCAGGCCCCGGCGCACCAGGTCGACCGACGACGCGTCGAGGTCGGGCGTCACGTAGACACCGAGACGCAGCTCGGCACCCGGGTCGTCGGCCTCCATGGTCAGCAGCCACGGCGAGACCGAGAGGCCGATGCCCGCGAGGGCCGCCTCGTCGTCGGTGTCGACGATGTCGGCGACGACGGGCAGGGCACCCGGCACACCGGTCATCGCGGCCGGCGGGCCGGCGTGGACCGGGCCCACGACGCGGGGCCCGGTCTCGGGCGTGGCGAGACCGACGAGGCGGAAGCCGTCGCCCGGGGTGCGGCGACGCGGGCCCGTGCGGGTCGGACGCGACGGGAGCGGGGGCAGCTCACCGGTCGCTCCGCCGGCCGTCTCCGGCGTGGGGCGGGGCTCGAAGGGCATCTCGTAGGGACGCTCGAACGGCTCGGCCGGCTGGTCGTCGCCGCTGGCGTACGCCTCGACGACGTCGTCGGGCTCGAGCACCTCGTCGTCCCGCCCCTCGGAGCTCGCGTCGGCGTCGGCGAGCTCCTCGGTCGACCACTCGGCGGGCTCGCCCGGCACCCCGTGCACGTCGCGGGCGTCGTCAAACCCGTCGTCGTAGCCGTCGTCGTAGCCGTGGAGGCGGCCGTCGACGTCGACGTACGGGCCGTTCCAGCGCTCGAGCACCGTGGTGCCGCCGACCCGAGCGGTGGCGACGCCCCCGCCGGCGTAGGCGTACGAGACGGGGTACTCCCCCGCCGGGACGTAGGCCTGCGCACGGGAGTGGCCGGCGGCGTCGAGCTCGCCGTACCCGTGCACCTCGTCGAGGTCGTCGTCCCCACGGGGACGGCGCACGTGCAGCAGGTAGGCCGCGGCCGCGCCGAGCAGCAGGCCGGCCAGGCCCCCGGCGACCGCCGAGACGACCGGGCTGAGGGACGTGCGCTGCGCCGTGGTGTCGGCGTCGCCCGCGATCTTGCCGGCGTCGACGACGGTCTCCTCGAGCGCGACGCGCTCGGCCTGGAGGTCGATGGCCCGCTGGTCGGCGGGGTCGTAGGCCGCGATGAGGTTCTCGAGCAGCTGGTCGTGCTCGGCCCAGCGGTCCTCGGCCTCGGTGCGGGCCTCCACCAGGTAGACCTCGGCCGCGGCGTCGGCGCGGCTCTCGGCCGCGACCGGGGTGCCGTCGGTCCAGCTGAAGAGCAGGAAGTTGCTGTTGGCCTCGGCCATGACCGTGAGGTTCTCGGCCACGTCGTCGGCGCTGACGCCGTCACCGATCTCCTCGGCGATGGCCTCCTGCACCGGACGGGTCCCCGCGAAGGCGACCTGGTCGTCGGCCCAGAGCGTGTCGGGACGGAAGTCGCCGACCGGCACGAGGCCGCTGCCGACCCGCACGGTGGTGGTCGCGGAGTAGCGGGGCTCGCTCGCGTTCGCCGCCACGAGGCCCACGACCAGGCCGATGGCCAGGCCGATCACGATGACCAGCCAGCGCGTGCGGAAGGCCGTCGCGATGCTCGGGAGCGGCTTCAGGCCGGAGCCGGAGGCGCGGGATGCCGCGCTGTTTCGGATGTCGTCACTCATGGTCGACAAGGACCTTCCTCGTGCGGTGGTGGCCGTCGTGAGCACCTGTGGGCGCGGTGACGGACGGGGGAGCGTGGTGGAGGCGGCGTGTGCCGGTCACGGCCATCGCGAAGAACGCGACCGCCAGCGGGACCGGGAGCACCTCGTAGAAGGCGAGCTGGACGACGAGCACGACGCCCGTCGCGTGGAGCCACATGTCGGGCGAACGGCCGTCCCGGGGGCGCGCGCGCCACCAGATCGTCCCCGCCGCGGCGAGGAAGAGGGCCGTGCCGACGAGCCCCTGCGAGACGAGGATCGTCCACAGCTGCCCGTGCGTCCCGATCGAGACGTCGTTGCTGTTGGCCAGGCCCGCCGACGACTGGGGAGCGCCCCAGCCGAACAACGGTGACTGCAGCGCCAGGTCCCACGCCGCGCTGTAGAGCGTCTCGCGGGTGCTGGTGTTGCTGTAGTCGAAGCGCGCCGTGATGATGCGGCGCAGCGGCTCGACCGCCAGCACGGTGGCGACCACCGCGACGGCGGAGCCGACCACGGCGCCGAGCACCTTGAGGTCGCCCGTCGCGGTGCGCCTGAGCAGGACGTAGCCGACGGCCACCGCGATGCTGATCCACGAGCCGCGGTTGAGCGACACGATGATCGCCGGCACCGCGACCACGAGCAGGGCACCGAGCAGGAACCGCTCGACGCGGCGCGGCGCCACCAGGAACATGTGGACGCCGACCGGGAAGAGGATGCCGACGGCGGCGCCCCAGTCGTTGGTGTAGGCGAAGAGCGCGCTCGGGCGCGGCGACCCGTAGAGGCCGTCGTACTCGGAGAACTGCGGGTGGGTCAGCGACCGTACGAACGGGTCGTCCAGGCCGACCGCTGCGGTCAACGCCTCGAACGGGCTCGTGAACTCCAGGTTGTTGATCACGATGCCCGGCCAGGCGAGCAGGATCGCCGCCGCCCACAGCGCCGTCAGCCAGAGCAGCACCCGACGGGGGGAGAGACCGCGCGCCAGCGCGTTCCAGACGAGCACCGCCATGAGGGCGACCGCGACGTAGAGGGAGAGCCGGAAGCCGTACGCCGCCAGGTAGCGAGGCGTGCTGAGCATGACGGCCGAGATGAGGACCCAGCCGATGAAGAGCGCGAGCACGCCGTAGCCGGGGGGCAGCACGACCGAGCGTCGGTTGACGGCGAGCCAGAGGCCGACGGGCACGGCGATGACCACCCAGAGCGGGATCTGGATGCCGAGCGCCCACCACAGCGGGTAGGCGAGCAGCAGCGCGCCGACGGGGGCGACGGCGCGGACGAGCACCGCCGGCTCGTCGACGTGGGGCGCGAGACGGGTCGTGGTCATGCCGCCACCTCGCGGATGCGGCGCGCCGGGACCCCGGCGTAGACGCCGCCGCGCTCGAGGGTGCCGGTGACGACGGCCCCGGCCGCGACGACGCAGCCCGACTCGACGACCGCACCCGGGAGCACGGTCACACGGGCACCGAGCCACACGTCGTCCTCGATGCGGGTCGTCAGGTAGTGCGCGGCCCGCGACGTGCGGCCGTCGGCGTCGAAGCCGTGGGTGGCCGTCAGGACCATCACCTCGGGCGCGAGGTGGCAGCCGGCGCCGATCTCGATGCGGCCACGGGCGGCGTCGAGGTAGCAGTCGTGGTTCACGAAGGTCTGCTCGCCGATGGAGAGGTCGTGGCCCGTGATGCGCACGCCGCTGAAGACGTTGAGCGTGCGGACGTCGAGGCCGGCGGCGCGGTAGACGGCCCAGCGCAGGGGGCGCGGCACCAGGGCCGAGCCCGCCAGGACGCCGAAGAGCAGGTGGCGCCAGGCGATGCCGAGGTCGAGGCGCACCGTGCGGCCCACCCGGCCCAGGACGGCCGCGGGGCGTGCGACGGCGCTCATCGCTGGACCCGCGAGAGCAGCGAGCGGCGGACGGACGGGAGCCGGCGGACACGACGACCCACCACCAGGTCCACCTCACGGGCGAACCGGGCGGCGGACGCCTCGGCCACGACGTCGGCCGTGCCGACCTCGACCGAGGGGCCGGTCTCGATGGCGTCGGCCACCGCGGCGTCGAGCGCGTCGTAGCCGTCGGCGAGACGGACCATCCCGATGTCGTCGACGTGGGCGGCGAAGCGCTGCTGGTGGCCGTCGACGTGCTCCCCCCGCTCGGGGTCGCGGGGCACGCAGACCGGCACGTGCCCGGCCCGCCGGGCGTCCATGATCGTGCCCGGGCCGCCGTGGCAGACGACGACGTCGGCCGCCGCGACGAGTCCGACGAGGTCGTCGTGCTCCACGAAGTCCTGGCCCTCGGCCACCCGCGGAGCGGTGCTGTGCCCGTGCTGCACCACGACGCGGGCGCCGTCGCCCAGCGAGCGCGCCAGCTCGTCCATCCAGTCGACCAGGCGGTCGAACGGGTGGTGGTCGGTGCCGAGGAGCGTCACGACCAGGGGTCGGTCACGCTCGGCGAGAGCGCGACCGCCCACCAGCGGGTCGATGCCGAAGGCCGTCACAGCAACGGTCCCACGACGACGGCGTCCGGGTAGGAGTCGAGCTGGGCGTCCCACTGCACGATGCGCCGCGTGGTGAACGGGCCGCAGAGGCGGCCGGTCATGGTCGGCGAGTCGATGCGGTCGTAGACCTCGATGAAGACGGTCGGGATGCGCAGCAGCCACGCGAGGACGAAGAACGGCACGGCCACACCGGCACCCGCGCTCACCACGACGTCGGGACGCTCGTGGCGCAGGAGGCGCCAGGCGAGCCCGAGGTTGCGCAGCAGGTTGGGGATGTTGCGGGTCGTCGGCGAGTACGACGTGACCACCCGCTCGTCGGCGAGACGGTCCTGCACGTCCGAGGTGTCGGGGCAGACCCACGTACGGCGGCGGGTCTCCCACCACGGGCGGAGCGCGAGCAGCTGGGCGAGGTGACCACCCTGCGTGCTCACGAGCAGCGCGTGGTCACCCCCCTGCGGCGCGAGCGCATCGGTGGCGTCGGTGATGGACATCAGTAGGCTCCTCTGGCCTGGACGACCGCTGGGACCGTGCGCGCACAGATGGCGAGGTCCCCGGTCAGGCTGTGGTTGTCGATGTAGGTGACGTCGAGCTCGAGCGCGTCCGCCCAGGACAGGTCGGAGCGGCCGCTGACCTGCCAGAGACCGGTCAGCCCGGGCTTCACGGCGAGCCGGCGCCGGGCCACGCGGTCGTAGCGGGCGACCTCGTCGGGCAGCGCGGGACGGGGGCCGACCAGGGACATGTCGCCGCGCACGACGTTCCAGAGCTGGGGCACCTCGTCGAGCGAGGACCGCCGCAGCCAGGCGCCGACGCGGGTGACGCGGGGGTCGGCACGGATCTTGAAGAGCATGGTGTCGGCCTCGTTGAGGTCGGCCAGGGTCAGCCTCACCATCTCGGCGTCGGTCGTCATCGTGCGCAGCTTGAGCATGACGAAGGGGCGCCCGTCGCGCCCGACGCGAACCTGGCGGAACAGGGCGGGCCCGGGACTGTCGAGCCGCACGAGCACGCCCAGCACGACGAGGACCGGGAGCGCCACGACCAGAGCCGCGAGCGCCACGGCACGGTCGAGCGCGCTCTTCACGACCCGCACCACGACGGACGGCCGGGGCGGGGCCACGGTGAGGACCGACCGACCACCGAGGCGGCCGATGCCGAGACGCCGCGACGCGACCGCCGCCCCGCCGAGGACGGCCGGGGTGCGGGTGCGGTCGAGCTGCCAGGAGAGGCCGCGCACCGCCGCCGGCGTGAGCCGGACCGCGGGGCTGACGACGACGAGGTCCACGGCGTGCCGACGGACGGACTCCTCGAGCGGGACGACGTCACCGTCGTCCTCGACACCCACGGCCGCGCCGGTGCCCGCGTCGACGACACCGGTGGCCACGACGTCGACCTGCCCGGGAGCCGCCCCGGACGTGGTCGGGTGGGCCGCGTCGTCGAGGACCAGGACGCGGGGGCGACCGTGGAGGAGGGCGACCCCCGTCGCGGACAGCAGAGCGCCCGCGACGAGCCCGCCCGTGACGACCAGGGCCGGCCGGAGCCCGCCACCGCCGGTGACCAGACCGGCCACGACGGCGTGGCTGGCGAGCACGACCAGACCGGTCTCCAGCACCCCGACCGCGTCGACCAGCGCGAGCGCCCGGGGACCGCGGCGGACGGCGACCGCCAGGCGCGCCGCGATCCACAGGCCCGCCAGCAGGGCGGACTGCACGACCGTGACCAGCCCGACGCCGACGGCGAGAGCCGTGACCGCGACCGTCAGGACGCCCTCGGCGAGGACGAGCCTGCCGCGCAGCACGCGAACGCGCCGAGTGGCGCCGCTCACACTCGAAATCCGGGCGGTGGAGGACGCCGAACAATTCACGGCCTGCTCTTCGGGGAACTGGCGCTGGAGGGTCGTGTCGGCCACGTCGTAGGACTCCCACACCGCTCCGACCACCGCGCGCCACCTCCTCTCGGACCACCGGTCTAGTGCTGTCTAGACCACTTGGTGAACACTGTTCCTCTTTGCGCACACCGTTGTCAAAGTGAACAGCGTTCTTTTACCTAGAGGTCGACGACTCGCCTCCCCGACCGGCCCAGACCGGGCACCCGACCGGGCCCCGGGATGAGTAGGCTGCGCCTGATGACCCCCGGCGGCGACAGAGCGCAGGCGGCGGCCGAGACCGACGAGACCGGCTCGTCCGACCGCTCCCTCGCGCTGCCCAAGGACGCCCCCGGGCTCACCCGCCGCGACCGCGCCCGCATCGCGACCTCGGACGAGATCAAGACGGTCGCCCGGTCTCTCCTCGCCCCGCAGCAGGGCGGCGACCTCTCGCTCCGGGCAGTGGCCCGCGAGGTCGGCATGACCCCCTCGGCCATCTACCGCTACTTCGAGTCGCGCCAGGACCTCATGGAGGCCGTCGGTCGCGACGCCTACGACTCCGTCGCGTCAGCGCTGCAGCGCGCCATGGACGACGTCACCGAGGAGGAGAAGGGCGGGGTGCGCCTGGCCCACGCCTACCGGGACTGGTGCATCGAGCACCCCGCCGAGTTCGCGCTGATCTTCCGCTACGGCGGCGCCGACGGCGGCGACGCCCGCGAGGACTCCCCCACCCGGCCCCACGTGCTGAACTTCTACCGGGTGCCGCTCGAGCTGATGGTCGCCGGGATCCGCGACGGCAGCGTCGTCGCCCCGATGGGCCTCGCCCAGCCCGTCGACATCCAGCCCGAGATGCTCGCGATCGCGCAGTCGGTGGCCGCCGAGGGCGTCCGCCCCGAGGTGATCGCGCTCCTCGCCGGCGCGTGGGCGTCGATCCACGGGTTCATCTGCCTGGAGATCTTCGGGCACATGGGCCTCATCGTGACCGACCTGCGTGAGTCGTTCGACCGGCACGTGCGCTTCACGCTCGCCTCGATCGGCGTCCGGGACCTCTGAGACCGGGACCTCTGAGACCGGGCGTCAGCCGGCGCCGGCTCCGCGTGCGTTCAGCGCACGCTCACCGCAGTCGCGGCGGGCGGGGGAACCCCATCGCCGCCTGCACGGTCGCCGACACCACGGCGCGTGCCGCTCGCAGGTCGGGCGACGTCTCGTCGCCCACGACGATCAGCAGCCACTGCCGGGCGTCGAGGTCGTAGCCACCCGCGGTCGCCGCCGTGGTGAAGCCACCGTGGCTGGCGAGCAGGTAGGCGTCGGAGGTGCCGTCGCCGATCCACGCGACCCGGGAGCCACCCTCGAGCACCCCGACCAGGGACGGCTCGTCCCCGGGGACCTCGGCGGCGTCGAGCGCGGCCGTCACCGCGACGTGCTCGGTGCCGAAGCGCCGCGACGAGCTGTCGACCCGGACGACCGCCCCGTCGATCGTGCGCTGCCCCAGCCACCAGCCAGCCGCGTCGAGCCGCTGGGCGACCCGGTGGCCGACGAGGGCGAGGCGGTCCTGGATGGTGGCGTCCACCATCTCGTCGAGGTCGAAGAGCACCCGCTCCAGCACGTCGCTCAGGGCGTCGGGGTCGGGCGGGGGCGGAGGCGCGCTGACGACCTGCTGCGGACCCGTCGCCTGACGGTCCAGCGCCTCCACCAGGCCAAGGACCAGGTCACGCTCCCCCGCGCTGAACGGGTGCTGGTCGCGCCGCACGATGAGGTCGGTGAGCGTGCCGTCGTCGTGGGTGCGCCGCACCGTGACGGAGGTGTCGTGAGAGTGACCGTGACGGGGCCCGGAGCTCGCCGCCAGTGCCCCGGGCGTGGCCGACAGCGTCACGTCCGTCACGCCCAGTGCGCCCCGCAGGGTGCGCTCGATGAGCGCGACGTCCTCGCGCTTGCTGAAGTGGTGCTGACCGTCCACGGGTCCCCTGCCGTCCTTCGCTCGATACCACATGAGCCCCCCGAACGGCCCTCTACGACAACGTTCAACGAAGGTCGAGAGTAACGGGGTGTTCGAGTGGTTCGGCTCACAGTCGGATCAAGAGAGGAACAATCCTCTTCGTGCCCGGCGGATCAGGAGTTGAACTTCTGTTGAGTTCTCTCGAGACCGTCGGTCACGAGGGACTCCACCGCGTCCGCGGCGTCGCCAACCTGGAACGGCAGCTCCTTCTGCTCCGAGCGGGAGTAGTCGGAGAGCACGAAGTCGGCCACGTCCTGGCGTCCCGGGGGCCGCCCGATGCCCGCGCGCACGCGGAAGAAGTCGCCGGACCCGAAGGACGAGCGCATCGACTTCAGGCCGTTGTGGCCGTTGTCGCCACCACCCTTCTTGACCCGCAGGCCGCCGAAGGGGAGGTCGAGCTCGTCGTGGATCGCGATGATCCGCTCGGGCGGGATCTTGTAGAAGGAGGCGAGCGCCTTGACGGGCCCGCCGCTCTCGTTCATGTAGCAGCGCGCCTTGGCGAGCACCACCCGCGGCCCGGGCGTGCCCGGCGTACCCACCCGGCCCTCGACCACGTCGGCGCGCCCGGTCTTGTGGGAGCGGAAGCTGCCGCGCAGCCGGTCCGCCAGCTCGTCGACGACGAGGTAGCCGATGTTGTGCCGGTTGCCGGCATAGCCAGGGCCGGGGTTCCCGAGGCCCACGACGAGCCAGACCTCTGCTGACGTCTGGTCGGTCGCGGTCATCTCGGTCACCCCGGCCCTCTCTGCTGCTGGACGCCCGGGTCGTCGACCCGGGCGTGGACTCACTCGGAGTCGGCGTCGCCCTCGGTGGAGTCGCCCTCGGCCTCGGCCTCGGCGATCTCGGCGTCGGACTCGTCCTTCTCGATGCCGACCTCGGCCTCGGCCTCGGTGAGCTCGGCGTCGAGCTGCTCGGCGGTCAGCGCGGCGGTCACGTTGACGACGAGCGTCTCCGGGTCGGTGAGCAGCGTCGTGCCCGAGGGCAGCGTGATCTCACCGGCGGTGAACTGCGTGCCGGCCTCGGCACCCTCGACCGACACCTCGAACTGCTCGGGGATGTGGGTCGCCTCGGCCTCGACCTCGAGGGTCGAGTTCTCGGTGACGACGAGCGTCTCGGGGGCGGCGTCGCCCACGACGATGACGGGGACGTCGACGGTGACCTTCTCGCCCCGCGTGACGGCGACGAAGTCGACGTGCTCGATGTGGCGCTTGATCGGGTCGATCTGGATCTGCTTGGTGAGCGCGAGCTGCGCCTTGCCGTCGATGCTCAGCTCGAGCAGCGCGTTGGCGCCGCCGTGCTTGAGCGCCATCATCGTGGCGTGGCCCGGGAGGGTCACGTGCACGGGGTCGTTGCCGTGGCCGTAGATGACGGCGGGGATCTTGTCGGCGCGACGGATGCGGCGGGCGGCGCCCTTGCCGAACTCGGTGCGGGCCTCGGCGGTGATCTTCTCGGTGGACATGCGGTGCTCCTCGTGCGTCGTCGTGGATTCGCTTCGGGGCAGCCGCGGACGACTGCCGGAGGTCGGTCGCCTGCGGACCGGGAGACGACGAACGCCGCGCAGACAGAGCAGCGCGGCGCACCAGAGGAACGTCGAGCCCTGTCGATCACGGAGTCCGTGGCCGGCCTGGTGGCCGACCCGCGCTCCCTCGCCGAGGCAACCCGCAGAGACTACCGACTCACGCCGGGCGGCGCGAATCGGTGGTCGGGCACGACGTCAGGCGTGGCCGTCGAACATCGAGGTGACCGAGCCGTCCTCGAACACGGCCCGGATCGCCTGCGCGAGCAGCGGGGCGATCGAGAGGACCGTCAGCTTGTCGAACCGCTTGTCGGCCGCCAGCGGGAGCGTGTCGGTGAGGATGATCTCGGTGGCCGGGCTGTTCTTCAGCCGGTCGACGGCGGGGTCGGAGAGGATCCCGTGGGTCGCGGCGATGATGACGCCCTTCGCACCCTCCGCCATGAGCGCCTCGGCGGCCTTCACGATCGTGCCGCCGGTGTCGATCATGTCGTCGACGAGCACGCACATGCGGCCCTCGACCTCGCCCACGACGCGGTTGGCGACCGTCTCGTTGGGACGGTCGGTGCGGCGGGTCTTGTGGATGAAGGCGAGGGGCACGCCGCCGAGACGGGCCGACCAGCGCTCGGCGACCTTGATACGACCGGCGTCGGGCGAGACGACCGCGAGGTCGGACTCGGCGCCGTACTTCGTGCGGACGTAGTCGGCCAGGATCGGCAGCGCCATCAGGTGGTCGACCGGGCCGTCGAAGTAGCCCTGGATCTGGTCGGCGTGCAGGTCGACCGAGATGAGGCGGTCGGCGCCGGCGGTCTTGAAGAGGTCGGCGACCAGGCGGGCCGAGATCGGCTCGCGACCGCGGTGCTTCTTGTCCTGGCGGCTGTAGCCGTAGAACGGCATGACCACGGTGATCCGCTTGGCCGAGGCGCGCTTGAGCGCGTCGACCATGATCAGGTGCTCCATGATCCACTCGTTGATGGGCGCCGTGTGGCTCTGGATCACGAAGGCGTCGCAGCCGCGCACCGACTCCTCGTAGCGCACGTACTTCTCGGAGTTGGCGAAGTCGTACATCAGCGACGGCACCAGACCGGTGCCGGCCGCCTCGGCCACCGCCTCGGCCAGCTCGGGGTGCGCACGCCCGCTGAAGACCATCAGGTTCTTCTCGGTGGTCAGCTTCATTCCGCTCACGCCGGACTACTCCCTGTGTGCTGAGGTGGGGGACCGGCCGGTTCCGCGTCGCAGCCGGCCTCACCGATTGTCGCGCACCCGGGCGGACTCACCAACCCGGGGTCAGTCGTCGGACGCGGCCGGCCCGTCCGGCGAGGCCGCCGCGGCCGCGTCGGCCTGGGCGGTGCCCGGTCGCCGGCGCCCGGCCCAGCCCTCGAGGTTGCGTTGCGGGCCGGCCGAGACGGCGAGCGCGCCCGGCGGCACGTCCTCGCGCACCACGGTCCCCCCGCCGGTGCCCGCACCGTCGCCGATCGTCACGGGAGCCACGAACGTGTTGTTGGAGCCGGTCTTCGCGTGCCGGCCGACGACCGTGCGGTGCTTGGCGGTGCCGTCGTAGTTGGCGAAGATCGTGCCGGCCCCGATGTTGGTGCCCTCGCCGATCTCGGCGTCCCCGACGTACGAGAGGTGCGGCACCTTCGCGCCGGCCCCGATCTCGGAGTTCTTGGTCTCGACGAAGGTGCCGATCTTGCCGCCGGCGCCGAGCCGCGTGCCCGGGCGCAGGTAGGCCCAGGGGCCGACGTCGGCGCCGTCGCCGACGACGGCGAGCTGGCCGTGGGTGCGCACGACCCGGGCCCCCGCGCCGACCTCGCAGTCCTCGAGCGTCACGTCGGGGCCGATGACGGTGTCCTCCCCCACGACCGTGGCGCCCAGCAGCTGGGTGTTCGGGAGGATGGTGACGTCGCGCGAGAGCACGACGTCGTCCTCGATCCACGTGCTGTCGGGGTCCATGATCGTGACGCCGACCTCGGTCATCCAGTGGTGCAGGATGCGGCGGTTTATCTCCTTGCCGAGCGCGGCGAGCTGGGCGCGGTCGTTGGCCCCCTCGGTCTGCTTCACGTCGGCCAGGCAGTGCGCGCCCACCGTGAGCCCGGCGTCCCGGGCCAGGCCGACGGCGTCGGTCAGGTAGTACTCGCCCTTGACGTTGTCGTTGCCGATCCGCGGCAGGGCCTCGGTGAGGAACGCGCCGTCGAACGCGAGGATCCCCGAGTTGATCTCGCGGATCTCGCGCTGGTCGTGGTCGGCCTCCTTCTGCTCCACGATGGCGAGCACGTCGCCCTCGGCGTCGCGCACGATGCGGCCGTAGCCGAAGGGGTCCTCGACCTCCCCGGAGAGGATGCTGACCGCCCGCTCGGCCGCCTCGTGCTCGGCGACGAAGGCGGCGAGGCTGTCGCCCCGCAGCAGGGGCGTGTCGGCGGTGACGACGACGACGGTGCCCGACACCTCGCCGCCGAGCGCCTCCACGGCGACGCGCACGGCGTGGCCGGTGCCCTCCTGGGTCTCCTGGACGGCGAGCACGGCCTCCGGCACGAGGGCCAGCACGTGCGGCCCCACCTGCTCGCGCTGGTGGCCGACCACCGCGACCACGCTCGTGGGCGCGACCGACTGGGCGGCGGCGAGGACGTGGCCGACCATGCTGCGGCCCCCCACCCTGTGGAGGACCTTCATGGTCTTGGACTTCATCCGGGTGCCCCCACCCGCCGCCAGGACGATCACCGTCAGGTTGCTCATGCTCCCCGGGTAGGAGTCGAACCTACGTCGCTTGTCCTGATTCAAAGTCAGGCGGGCCCTGCCGACAGACCAACCGGGGAATGACCCCGAGGGGGTCTCGGCGCACCACTCTAGAACGATCGGCGCCGTCCGGGGGCAGTGGCACGTCCGAGGGCTAGGGTCGGGGCATGGACCTGCCCGTCATGCCGCCGGTGCGCCCCATGCTGGCCAAGTCCGTCGCGGGCGTCCCGGACCCGGCGACGTACGAGAAGCACGGCGGTCTCTCCTTCGAGCCGAAGTGGGACGGCTTCCGCTGCCTGGTCTTCAAGGACGGCGACGAGGTCGAGCTGACGTCGCGCAACACGAAGCCCCTGACGCGCTACTTCCCCGAGGTCGTCGCGGCGGCCCGCGACCAGCTGCCGGAGCGCTGCGTGCTCGACGGCGAGCTGTACGTCGCGATCACCGCGGACGAGGGTCTCCCCCGGCTCGAGTTCGAGGTCCTGCAGGAGCGCATCCACCCCGCCGCCTCGCGCATCACGAAGCTCTCCGAGGCCACCCCGGCCGGCTTCGTCGCCTTCGACCTGCTGGCGCTGGGCGACACGTCGTACGTCGAGGAGCCCTTCTCCGTACGGCGCGCCGCCCTCGCCGACGCCCTCGCCCACCTGGCCGACCGGGCGGGCGAGGAGCTCACCGGCTGCCACCTGGTGCGCACCACGACCGACCCCGACGAGGCCGAGCGGTGGTTCGAGCAGTTCGAGGGCGCCGGTCTCGACGGGGTGATGGCCAAGCCGCTGGGCGCGCCGTACGTCGAGAACGGCCGCACCATGCTGAAGATCAAGCACGCCCGCACGGCCGACGTGGTCGTCGCGGGCTACCGCGAGCACAAGACGTCGACCCCCGAGCGCCCGCTGCTGGGCTCCCTGCTGCTCGGCCTGTACGGCGACGACGGCACCCTGCAGCACATCGGGGTCTCCGCGTCGTTCACCGCCGCCCGCCGCGCGGAGCTGATCGAGGAGCTCGCGCCGCTCGTCTGCCCCGTCGAGGAGCACCCGTGGGGCGTCTGGGAGGAGTGGGCGGTGGCCAACCCCGACCGCGTGCCGGGCACCCAGTCGCGCTGGAGCGCCGGCAAGGACCTGTCCTTCACGCCGCTGCGGCCCGAGCTCGTGCTCGAGGTCGGCTACGACCACATGGAGGGGCGCCGGTTCCGCCACACCGCCCAGTTCAAGCGCTGGCGACCCGACCGCGAGCCGACGTCGTGCGGCTACGAGCAGCTCGACGAGCCCGTGCGCTACGACCTGACGACCGTGCTGACCCCCGGCCCCGCCTGAGCCCCGATCCCGTCCCCGAGTCCGATCCGCCCCACCGAGGAGAACCCACCATGGCCTACCACGTCGTCCTGCTGGTCGAGCAGCAGCTGAGCGCGCTCGACGCCTCGCAGGTCACGTCACTGCACCGGGAGCTCGACGACGACGTCGTCTACGACGTGCTCCTGCCGATCGACGACGCCGCCGACCGCATCGCGTCGACCGTCGGCACGCTCGGCTCGGGCGACATGCTCGGCTCGCCCGGCGTGCCGCTGAGCTCCGTCGACCTCGCCGAGATCCGCGACGAGAGCGAGGGCGTCGCCCACGAGGGCCTCGTCGCCAGCCTCCGCGCCCTGCGCGAGGCCGGCGCCACCGCCCAGGGCGCGACCGTGGAGGACCACCCGATCGACGCCCTGCGCGCCACCGTCGAGGCGGTCGGCGCCGCCGAGGTCATCGTGCTGACGAGCCCCCACGTGGTCGCCGAGTTCTTCGGCGTCGACTGGACGTCGCGAGCCCGCCGCCACCTCGACGACGTGCCGGTGCTGCACCTGCTCGAGCACGAGACCTTCGCCGAGCAGGCCGACGGCGCCGGCGAGGGCGCGTCCCTCATCTGACCCGTCCGCCGGCCGCGGCTCAGCCGGGACGCCCCCCGGCCAGCTCGGCGACCACGTCGAGCTGGCCGGCCAGTCGGGCGTGCCCGGCCAGCGCCTGGGTCGCGATCGCGCGCAGCGTCGGCGGGTCGCCGACGAACGTGCCGCCCGTCGAGGCGCGCGCCGTCAGCGGGTACGACGTGAGCACCGACCGGGTGCGCTCCCCCGTGCGCAGGAGGTCGGCGCCGAGACGGGCGACGGCGGCTCCGTCGGGTACGTCGGCCGCGGGCCCGGGCGTCGTGCCGGCCGGGTCCGGCCCGGGCTGCTCGCCGAGGAAGCCGGTCAGGAACCACCAGCGCTCGACCTGCTCCAGGTGCTGCAGCAGCCCGAGCGGCGAGCGGCCCTCCGGGAGGCGCACGGTCGACCGGACGTCCGCGGGCATCGCCATGACGACGCCGAGCACCCCGGCACGCAGGGCGTCGAGGTGGTCGGCCAGCTCGGCCGCCTCACCGTCGCCCGGGCGCGGCGCGGGCTGCGCCGGGTAGGTCCAGGACGCCGCCGGGGGCGTGCCCGTCGGCAGGTGCGGGGCGGCCGCGGGCGCCGCGGGCGCCGCGGGCGTCATGGGTCCGTCGGCCCGGTCGCGCAGCAGCGCGTGCACCTCGTCGAGCGTCTCGTCGACCTCCCCCATGTCGTAGCCCTCGCGCAGACGCCCGGGGGTGAACCGCACCTGCTGCACGTCCTTCGGGGTGACCGAGCCGTCACCCGTCAGGTAGGCGACCCGGGCGCGCTCGACGAACGCGTCGACCTCGCCCATCGTGTAGCCCTCGCGCAGCCGGACGGCGGTGAACCGCCGCTGCCAGAACGGCACCTGCGCCTTGTCGTCCGTCACGTCGCTGGTCACTGCTCCTCGGTCCAGTTGGCCTCGACCTTGCGACTGGGCTGCACGCGCGGCGGCTCGCCGGGCATCTTCGGGTGGTCGGGGGGATACGGCATCTCCACCGCGCCCTGCTCCTCGAAGAGGGCGAGGAACGGCTCGATCGAGCAGGCCTCGTCGTCGATGGTGGCCCACGGGTCGCCGTCGGCGAGCCGCTCGGGCACGGTGAAGAGGTTGAGGCCGCGGGGGTCGTCGAGGTCGGCGAGCTCGGCCCAGGTGAGCGGGGTCGACACCGTGGCCCCGGGCCGGGGGCGCAGCGAGTACGCCGAGGCGATCGTCCGGTCGCGGCAGTTCTGGTTGAAGTCGACGAAGATCCGCTCGCCGCGCTCCTCCTTCCACCAGGCGGTCGTCACCTGGTCGTCGCGCCGCTCGAGCTCGCGCGCGAACCCGATGGCCGCGTGCCGCACGTCGACGGACTCCCAGCGCGGCTCGATGCGCACGTAGACGTGGACGCCGCGGTTGCCCGACGTCTTCACGTAGGCCGCCGCGCCGTGCTCCGCCAGCAGCTCGCGCGCCACGTCCGCGACCCGGGCGGCGTCGGTGAACGTCGTGCCCGGCTGCGGGTCGAGGTCGATGCGGAGCTCGTCGGGCCGGTCGACGTCGGCCCGCCGCACGGGCCAGGGGTGGAAGGTGAGGGTGCCCATCTGCGCCGCCCAGACCGCGACCGCGATCTCGGTCATGCAGATCTCCTTCGCCGTGCGCCCCGAGGGGAAGGTGATCTCGACCGGCTCGAGGTAGTCGGGCGCGCCCGTGGGCACGCGCTTCTGGTAGAAGGCGTCGGCCTTCTCCCCCGGCCTGCCGGTCGCCAGCGTGATGCCCGGGAGCACGCCCTTGGGCCAGCGCTCGAGCGCCACCGGGCGGTCGCGCAGGGCGCGCATCAGGCCGTCGCCGACGTCGGCGACGTACTGCGCCACCTGCAGCTTCGTGACCTCGGGCGTGGTGTCGGTGGCGGGGTAGATCACGCGGTCCGGGCTCGAGACGCGCACGGCCCTCTCGCCTGCCACCACCTCGGCGGCCGGGGCCTTCTTCGACGGCATGCGACCCAACCTAGGGCGCGGGCGGCGGTCCGTGCACCAGGTAGCGCTCGGTCATCACCATGATCGTGACGTCGGGCGCCTCCTCGGCGATCACGGCGGCGAGGTCGGTCGCCGGCCCCGTGCCCCCGATGCTGTGCGGCATCTGCACCGTCGAGGTGAACGAGCGCGCCAGCAGCGGCGACAGCGCCGTGCCCATCGAGTCGCGGAACGCCAGCAGCTTCCCGTCGACCTGCGCGCCCGGTGTGCTGGTCGCCACCGGCATCACGGAGATGGGCACGATGCCCTCCGTCAGCTCGTACGGCGTGCCGTCGAGGCCGACGACCTCGGACGGCGGCTGCGCCTCGGCGTACACGGGCACGCTGTGGGTGTCGCCGGCCGGCACGGCGCCCGCG
Organism: Nocardioides alkalitolerans DSM 16699; assembly: GCF_000426525.1. Lineage (GTDB taxonomy): Bacteria > Actinomycetota > Actinomycetes > Propionibacteriales > Nocardioidaceae > Nocardioides > Nocardioides alkalitolerans. The sequence continues at coordinate 589,722 of NZ_AUFN01000011.1, read as the reverse complement.
TCGGCGAAGTCGTTGACCGCGGTCGTCAGCTCGACGTCGGTCACCTCCGGCACCGTCAGGCCCTCGACCGGGAAGTCGGACTCCTGCAGGCAGCCCACGGTGGCGGCCCACGCGACGTACGCGCCCCAGGGGGTCCAGTGGCTGTTGGTCGGCTCGTACGTCGCGGGCTCGGCCTCGCGCAGCAGCGCGCGCACGTCGACGACGGGGACGTCCGGGTGGGTGCGCAGCAGCAGCTCGAACGAGGTCTCCCCCGCCAGCTCCTGGGCCCACAACGGCAGCTCGTCGGCGTGCACGTCCCACTTCGCGGGAGCCACGAGCACGAGGAAGGCGCTGTCGACCTCGGCGGCGGCGGCCTCGAGCTCGTCGAAGTACGACGCCCACGCGTCGGCCTCGTCGGCGCTCAGGCGCTCGCGGCCGATCGCCTGGGAGAGGTTGGAGTTCTGGGCGTCACCGAAGAACCACCAGCCGTCCTCGCTGACGACGACCTCCGGGTCCTCCTGCTCCATGCGGGCCTGGAACGCGGCCTCGGACTGCTCACGGGCGTCCCCCGTCCACGGGTCGTCGGCCGGCGGGGGCGTGGGCGCGGGACGGGCGCACGGCTCCGTCGGGGCCTGCGTCGCGCCGCTGGCCGCGGACGCCGAGGTCGTCGCCGTCGAGGGGCCCGACCCTGCGCCCGACCGGTCGTCGGAGTCGCCGGACCCGCAGGCGACGGTGACGCCGAGGGCGCCGCACACGAGCAGCGCGAGCGAGCGGCGCCGTACGGAGCCGGTGGCGGGTGCGGTCGGCATCGGCCTGCCCTCCTGGGGGGATCGGTCGGGGAACGCGGTCCGAGGACCGTAGCGTGCCGCGGGGCCGGGAGGCGTCACCCACGGCGCAGTACCGTGGAGGCATGGGTTACCAGGTCGAGAAGTCCGACTCCGAGTGGCGCGAGCAGCTCGCCCCCGAGGAGTACGCCGTGCTGCGCCAGGCCGGCACCGAGCGCGCGTTCGTCGGTGAGTACACCGACACCGAGACCGTCGGCATCTACCGCTGCAAGGCGTGCCAGGCGAAGCTGTTCGAGTCCGACACCAAGTTCCACTCCGGCTGCGGCTGGCCGTCGTTCTACCAGCCCGTCAGCGACACCGTGGAGTACATCGAGGACGTCAGCCACGGCATGAAGCGGGTGGAGGTGCGCTGCGCGAGCTGCGGCTCCCACCTCGGCCACGTCTTCCCCGACGGCTACGGCACGCCCACCGGCGACCGCTACTGCATCAACTCGATCGCCCTCACGCTCGAACCCGCCGACCCGGCGTGAAACCCGCCCGGGCGCCCTCCCCCGGGTAGGGTGCCCGGGTGGATCGCAGCAACAACCTGGACGGGCTCCGGCTTCTCGGTTCGGTGATGGTCATCATCGGCCACGCCTACGCGATCCTCGGGCGACCACCGGGCGCCGAGCCGCAGATGCTCGGCTACTCGATCAACACCCTCGGTGTCGTGATCTTCTTCGCCATCTCCGGCTACCTCATCGCCGCGAGCTGGAACTCGAAGCGCGACCTGCTCGCCTTCATGGCGGCGCGGTGCCTGCGCATCTTCCCCGCGCTCGTCGTGCTCGTGGTGGCCACCGCCTTCGTCATCGGCCCGCTGGCCACGTCGCGCACGGTCGCCGACTACTTCGGTGACCCGCTGGTGCTCCGCTACCTCCGCAACATCGCGCTGCACCACGAGAACGTGCTGCCCGGCGTGCTGGACGGGCTGCCCTATCCGGCCTCCATCAACGGCTCGCTGTGGACGCTGCCGATGGAGTTCGCCTGCTACCTCCTGGTGCCGCTGCTGGTCCTGCGCTTCTGGCGCGGTCGCGTCCTGCTGCTCTCCGGCATCATCGTGTTCTTCGTCTGGGCCTCCGTGCAGCCGCGGGGCACGTTCGACATCATCTGGGGCGTCGACCCGGTGCGGTTCGCGAAGTTCGCCGCGCTGTTCATGGCCGGCTCGCTCATCCGCGCCCTGGTCGACCGGTACGGCAAGCAGATCCTCCGGGCCGACGTCGCCATCGGCCTGCTCACGTTCCACATGCTCGTGCTCTCGGTCGCGCCGGAGCGCATCCCCTACATCAGCTTCGCCACGCTGCCCTACGTCGTGCTCGTCATCGGGCTGGCGAAGACGCCGTACTTCCACCGCGCCTCGCGCTTCGGCGACCTGTCCTACGGCATGTACCTCTGGGCCTTCCCCGTGCAGCAGCTCATCGTGCTGTGGGTCGGCACGCCCCGGATGGCCATCAACATCCCGCTGGTCATCCTGATCACGGGGACGCTCGCCTTCCTCTCCTGGCACCTCGTCGAGAAGCCGAGCATGGGGCTGAAGGACAAGATCATCGATCTCCGGGTGCGCGACCGGAAGACCGCCCCCGAGCCGGAGAAGCAGCCCGCCGCCTGACCCCCGCCCGAGGCGGGAGGCAGACGGCGGGGCGCGCGTCGTGCCGGAGGCTCAGGCCACCGGCATCCCGTGGCGCCGCCAGGCGCCGAAGCCGCCGACCACGTCGGTGGCGTCGGCGAGACCCAGCCGCTGGAGCGACTCGGCGGCGAGCGACGAGGTCGTGCCCTCGGCGTCGAGCACGATCACGGGCAGGTCGTACGCCGCCTGCGGCAGCCGCTCCCGGCTGCGCGGGTCGAGGCGCCACTCCAGGTCGACGCGCTCCACCACCAGCGGGTGCAGCCGGGGGTCGACCTCGCCCTGCAGCGCGCGCTGCGCGGCGGGACGCACGTCGACGATGACGGCCTGGCGCCACAGCACGGCCTGGTAGGCCGCGCGCGGGCTCAGCCGGTTCAGGCGGGCCCGGGCCTCGGACAGCATGTCGTCGACCCCGTCGAACCACACCTCCTCGAAGCGCGGTGCCTGGTCGACGACCGCCAGCGCGGCGCTGCGGGTCGCGTGCCAGGTCTCGATCGCCGCGGCGCTCACCACTGCACCCCGGCCTGCTCGACGCCGACGGCCTCGAGACGGCCGCGCCCGGGGGCGTAGCGCGTCATCGTGGTGAGGCGGGGCGAGTAGGCGTGGAGCGAGACGGCGGGCTCGTCGGTCTCGTTGCGCACGTCGTGGATGTAGCCCGCGGCGAAGGCGCGGGACTCTCCACGGCCGACGTCCCAGGCGGCCGGGCCGCCGTGCTCCCACGTGTACTCCGTGAGGCGGCCGCGGAGCGTCGTGTAGGCGCCGCTGGCCAGGCCGTGGTCGTGCCAGCCCGTGCTGGTGCCGGTGGGCCACGAGATGAGCCAGACCTGGAGGTCGGCGTCGGAGCGCAGCTCGAGCCACTGGCGCTCGCGGTGCTCGAGGTCGAGCAGGAGCGGCAGGTCCGGGTCGGTGGCGATCTGCCGGAGCGTCTGCAGCAGCGGCAGGACGGCGAGGCCGGCGGGCGTGGTGGTGCGGTCTGCCGTGGGCGGCAGGGAGTACGAGGTCATGGGTGTCCCCTGGTCAGGAGTGGTACGTCAGGTGTCGTCGCAGGCGCGTGGGAGCGCGGAGATCACGTGCCGATCGGGCGAGGTCGTCGCAGCGGATCGGGTCAGACGGACGTACACGGACACAGGGCACTGGCGGTCATGCGCAGGTCGACGTGCAGGCGCAGGAAGGCCTGGTGCGTCGAGATCGCGAGATCGCTCGTGGGTGCCATGCGGACATTCCTACCACCGCACTCGACTTTGAGGAACGCGGATCCACATGCTGATCATCGTCAGGGCGCGATTTCCGTCCTGGGGCGGAGCGGCCGGGTCGCTCCGCTCCCCCGGAGGGCGGAGGAACGACGACGGCCGCCCCCGGGCGGGAGGCGGCCGTCGTACGCGCGGGCGGGCCCGTGCGGACCCCGGGCGTCAGGGCAGGCGCTCGAGCAGCTCCGCGACCGGCGTCAGCGCGCCGGTGTAGAACGGGATCTCCTCGCGCACGTGGCGGCGGGCGCCGGAGGCACGCAGCTCGCGCATCAGGTCGACGATCCGGCCGAGCTCGTCGGCCTCGAACGCCAGCAGCCACTCGTAGTCGCCGAGCGCGAACGACATGACGGTGTTGGCGCGCACGTCCGGGTAGGGGCGCGCCATCTTGCCGTGCTCGACGAGCAGGGCGCGGCGCTCCTCGTCGGGCAGGAGGTACCACTCGAAGGAGCGCACGAACGGGTAGACGCACACGTGCTTCTTGACGCCCTCGTCGGCGAGGAAGGCGGGCACGTGGCTGCGGTTGAACTCGGCTGGGCGGTGCAGCGCCATCTGCGACCACACGGGCGCGAGGCGGCGACCGAATGCCGTGCGGCGGAAGCGGTTGTAGGCGTCCTGCAGCTGCGTCGAGTCGGCGGCGTGCCACCAGACCATCAGGTCGGCGTCGGCGCGCAGGCCCGAGACGTCGTAGACGCCGCGCACGACCACGTCGTCCTTCGCGAGCTCCTTGAAGAGCTTCTCGACCTCCTTCGCCTCCTTGCCGCGCTTGGCGTTCTCGCCGAGCACGGTGTCGAGCTTGAAGACCGACCACATCGTGTAGCGGGTCAGCTCGTTGATCTCGCGGAGGCGGGCGGCGTTGCTCTTGGCCTCGGTGGTGCCGCCGGGCACCGAGCCCGGGACGGTCACCGACGTGCTGCCGTCGGGGACGGAGCCCGGGACGCTGACGGAGGTCGCGCCGGTGGCGCTGTCGGTGCTGGTCTCGGTCACGGGAGTGGTGTCGGGGCTGTCGGGGCCGGCGTCGGTCGTGTCGTCGTCGCTCATGCGTCCATTGTGCTCTCGGGCAGGGCGAGCGCCCGGACCGCCTCCTGCGCCGACGCCACCACCGCGGGGATGCCCACGCCGTCGTACGTCGCACCCGCCACCGCGAGCCCGGGCACGCGGGCGACGTGGGTACGGATCCGGCGGACCCGGTCGAGGTGCCCGAGCCCGTACTGCGGCAGCCCGTCGACCCACCGCTGCACGTGGTGGTCGACCGGTACGGCGCTCAGCCCGACCGCCGCCTCGAGCTCGGCGAGCGACTCGGCGACGAGCACGTCGTCGGGGCGCTCGAGCACGGTCTCCCCCGCGCGGCCGACGGACGTGCGCAGGTGCAGGAGGTCCTCGCCGCCGTCGCCGGCGCCCCGGCCCGCGTCGGCGACCCAGGCCCACTTCGCGTAGGAGAAGGTGGCGGCCTTGATGCGCCGGCCGTCGACGGGCGGCACCAGGAAGCCCGAGCCCTCGAGGCGGGCCGCGGCCACGTCGACGGCCCGGAACGCGAAGGTGAGCACCGCCATCGAGGCCTGCTCGACCGCCGCGAGGTCCTGGGCGGCCCCGGGGGCGAGGTCGGCGAGCAGCGCGGACGTGGGGCCCGCGGGGAGCGCGAGCACGACGGCGTCCGCGGTCACGGCCGCGGTCACGGCGTGCTGGTCGACGACGTCGAGCACGAACCCGTCGGGCGTACGGCGGACCCCGCGCACCGTCGTACCCGTGCGGATCGTGCCGCTCGCCCGGGCAACGGCGTCCGCGACCGCCGCGGGGAGGTGGCCCATCCCGCCCGGGAGGCCGGCGAAGACGGGGGCGTCGTACGTCGTGGGGATGCTCGCCGCCTGCGCCAGGAGCGAGCCCCGGCCCGCCAGGGCGACGAGCTGCGGCACCGCGGCCCGGGCCGAGAGGTGCCGCGCGTGCCCGGCGTACACACCGCCGAGCAGCGGCTCGACGAGGCGGTCGGTGACCTCGGGCCCGAGGCGCCGGTCGACGAGGGCGCCGACGGTGATGTCCTCCCCCGTCTCGACGGCCTCGGCCGGGAGGTCGAGCTCGGCACGCACGCGGGAGAGCCCGTCGGCGGAGAGCACGCCGGAGGCGGCGAGCTGGTCGAGGTCGAGGGGCACGCCCATGAGGCTGCGCGGGAGGGGCCGGAGCTCGCCCCGGGTCCAGATGCGGGAGGCCGCGACCGCCGGGTGCACGACGTCGAGGCCGACCGCCCGGGCCAGCGCCACGCCCTCGGGTCGGCGGTTGAGCATGGCCTCGGCGCCCGTGTCGACCCCGACGCCGGCGACCGACTCGCGGCGGATCTTGCCGCCGACACGGTCCGCCGCCTCGAGGACCGTCACCGCGTGCCCCGCCCCGACGAGCTCGTGCGCCGCCGCCAGCCCCGCGATCCCACCACCCACGACCACCACGTGCGCCATGTCGCCAGCGTGCCACGGGGTGGGGTGGGGCGCGTGGGGGCGGGTGGGGGGCGGGCGCTGGGATGGGCGGGCGCTGGGGTGCGCTCCGGTGCCACCAGGTGACACCAGAGCGCACCCTTGACGAGGCGTCTCGTCCCCTGCGCCGTCCACAGGTACGCAAGGACGGCCTGGACGGCACCGCCAGCGGTGACGAGGCTGCTCCCGTGACCACGAAGGAGCTGCCAGACGACGTGGCGGCGCTGCTCCACCGTCAACGTGACGTCGTCAGCCGGCGCCAGCTCGTCGAAGCCGGGCTGAAGCCGCACGAGATCCGTCGGCTGCTCCGTGGCCCGCTCACCCTGGTCCACCCGGGTGTGTACGCCGCCCAGACCGGAGCCCTGACCTGGCGGCAACGGGCCTGGGCGGCCGTCCTGCACGCCTGGCCCGCGGCCCTCCAGGGCGAGTCGGCGGCCCGGGCGTGCGAGGGACGCGCCGACGTCGAGCGCGTCGACGACGACGTCGTCCACGTGATGATCGGGCTGCACCGGACGCTCGATGTTCCACCGGGGGTGCGACACCACCGGCGGGCCCGTCTCGAGGCCCAGACGCAGAGCAACGCGAGCCCGCCGCGCCAGCGCTACCCGGACGCGCTGCTCGATCTCGCCCTCGCCGCTCCCGGCACGAGCACCCGGGTGGCCGCCCTGGCCCGCGGCCTCCAGCGGCGCAAGGTCAGCGGCGAGCAGCTCAGGAAGGCCCTCGCGGCCCGAGCTCGGGTCGCCGACCGCGCCCGAGTGGCCGCTCTGCTCGACGATCTCGTCGACGGAGCGTGCGGCGTGCTCGAGCACGGCTACCTCGACCTGGTCGAGCGACCGCACGGATTGCCGCCGAGCGACCGGCAGGTGCGCGCCGTGACGAGCCAGGGCGTCGTCTACCGCGACGGCGAGTACGACGGCTTCGTGGTCGAGCTCGACGGACGAGCGTTCCACGACACCGCCAGCCGGCGGGACGCCGACATGGAGCGCGACCTCGACGCGGCGGTCGCGGGGAAGGACACGCGGCGCCTCACCTACGGTCAGGTGTTCGACCGGTCGTGCACGACCGCCGCCAAGCTCGCTGCGTTGCTCCACCGGCACGGGTGGGCGGGCGAGGTCCGGTCGTGCGGTCCCACCTGCACGGCCGCGGTCGGTGTCCTGGCCGCGTGACCCGGACCGCGCACCGGACGACGCACCGAACCGCGCACCGGAGCTCGCCTGAGGTGCGCTCCGGTGTCACCAGGTGGCACCGGAGCGCACCTCAGCGGACCCCCGGCGAGCGACAGACGGTTCGGCGTCAGCCCAGCCCGCCGGTGATCGACTGGAACCGGCTCCGGTGGAACACCAGCGGCTGGGAGGTGTCGGCCTGCTCGACGGCGTGCAGCTGGAGCAGCACGATCGTGTGGTCGCCGGCCTCGAGCTCGTGGTACACGGTGCAGTCGAAGCGGGCGAGGCCGTCGTCGAGGGTGGTGGCGCCGTCGGCGGTGGTCGTGGCGGCGACGCCGTCGAAGCGGTGGGCGACGGGGCCGGCGAGCTGGCGGCAGACCGCCCCGTGGTGGTCGGCCAGGATCGTCACGCCGAGGTGGCTCGCCCGACGCAGCGTCGGCCAGGTCTTCGACGTGTTGGCGACCGAGAACGACACCAGCGGCGGGTCGAGGCTCACCGACGTGAACGAGCTCGCGGCCAGCCCGACGAGCTCGTCGTCGACCTCGGCCGCCACGGCGACGACCCCGCTCGGGAACACGCCGAACGCCTGCCGGAGCGCGACCGGGTCGAGGTCCTGGTTGGTGGCGAGCGGGGTCACGGGCACGGCGGTCATCGGGGGGCTCCTGCGGAGACGAGGGTGGCGATCAGGGGACGGTGGAGCGTGAGCCAGGCGTCGTACGCCGCGGGGTCGTCGTGCTGGGTGTCGATGACATAGAGCCCGCGGGTGACCACGTCGGCGCCGATCTCGGTGAGCACGGCGGCCAGCGACGCCGGCGCCAGGGCGTGGGCGGGGCCGGCGCCGAGCAGCAGCGGCACGGCGACCACCCCGTGGAGGCCGCTCGTGGGGAAGCGGTCGAGGAACAGCTTGAGCAGGCCCGTGTAGGTGCCCTTGTAGGTGGGCGACGCGACGATGACGACGTCCGCGCCGCTCACCAGCTCGACGGCGGCCGCGACCTCTGCGGACCCCCAGTCGAGGAGCCCGGCACCGAGGTCGGCCAGGTCCACCACGCCGGCCGGCGGACCCCCGGCGACCTGCTCCGCCAGCCAGGTCGCGGCGACGTACGTGCGGGAGCGTGGCTTCGGATTGCCCACCACGACGACGACGCGGGCGCTCACTGGGCCGACACCGTTCCCTCGACGGCGACGGACGGGGACGCGGAGGGGGCCGCCCCGCCGAACGGCACCGCCGCCAGGCTCGCCCGCGGCGCCCCCAGCGGGTTGGTCCACAGCCCGCGGCGCTCGAGCACGGGCAGCACGCCCTCGCCGAACCAGTAGGCGCCCTCGAGGTGCGGGTACGCCGAGAGCACGAACTCGTCGATGCCGACGGACGCGTACTCCTCGATGCGGTCGGCGATCTCCTCGTGGGAGCCGACGAGCGCCGTGCCCGCCCCACCCCGCACGAGGCCGACGCCGGCCCAGAGGTTGGGGTAGATCTCGAGGTCGTCGCGGCTGCCGCGGTTGAGGTCGAGCATCCGGGCCTGCCCGACCGACTCGCTCCGGCGCAGCCCCGCCTGCACCGACGCGATGGTGTCGTCGTCGATGCCCGCGAGGAGGCGGTCGGCCTCGGCCCACGCCTCCTCCGCGGTGTCGCGCGGGATGACGTGGAGGCGGATGCCGAAGCGGACCTCGCGGCCGCGCTCGGCCGCCAGGCCGCGGATCCAGTCGACCTTCTCCTTCACGGCGGCGGGCGGCTCGCCCCAGGTCAGGTAGACGTCCGCGTGCTCGGCGGCCACCTCGCCGGCGGCCGGCGACGACCCGCCGAAGTAGATCTCCGGCACCGGGTCGGGGAGCGCGGCGAGCGTCGCGCCCTCGACCGTGATGTGGTCGCCGTCGAAGGTGACGGTCTCCCCCGCCCAGAGCCGCTTCACGACGTGGAGGAACTCGCCGCACCGGGCGTAGCGCCCGTCCTTGTCGAGGAAGTCGCCGTACGCGCGCTGCTCCGTGCTCTCGCCGCCGGTCACGACGTTGAGGAGCAGCCGCCCGCCCGAGAGGTTCTGGAAGGTCGCCGCCATCTGCGCCGACAGCGTCGGCGACGTGAGGCCGGGACGGAACGCGACGAGGAACTTGAGCCGCTCCGAGGCGCTGGCGAGCATCGCGGTCGTGATCCAGGCGTCCTCGCACCAGGCGCCGGTCGGCGTGAGCGCGGCCTCGAAGCCGAGCTGCTCGGCGCTGCGGGCGATCTGGCCGAGGTAGGGCACCGACGCCGGCCGCCCGGCGGGTCCGGCCCCCACCCCGTGGCCCCCGCCCACGACGTGCCGACCGTCCCCGCCGTTCGTGGGGAGGAACCAGTGGAACTTCAGCGACATGACGTCCTTCTCTCGTGCGTGCGGCGGGGCGTGCGGGGGTGCGGTCTCAGAGCTGCCCGTGGTTCGGTGGCAGCCGGCCCTCGACGGCCCAGCGGCCCAGGTGCTGGACCTTCCACCCGGCCGGGTCGTGGAGCGTGTGGGTGCGGGCGTTGCGCCAGTGGCGGTGCAGGTTGAGCGAGTCGAGGGCCGAGCGCGTGCCCGCCACCTCGAACAGCCGGGTGCCGGCCTCCAGCGAGGCCGCGGTGGACGACGCCCGCGCGGCGGCCACGGCGAGGCTGGCGTGCCCGGCGGACTCGGCGGTGAGGTCGGCGTCGGCCGCGTCGACGGCCGCGGCCGCCTCGCGCAGCAGGGCCTCCGCCGACCGTACGGCGAGCTCGACCTCCCCGAAGGCCCGGACGACCAGCGGGTCGTCGGCCGCGCGCTCGACGCCCGCGTCGGGGTGGGGGCGGCTCCTCGTCGTGACGAACTCCGCCGCGTCGCCGAGCGCCGCCCGGGCGATGCCCGTGTCGATGGCGGCGTGGAGCAGCTGGGCGAAGGCGCCGTACGTCTGGGGCCCGTCGAACGTCAGGTGGTAGGGCACGACGCGGTCGTCGGGCACCCGGACCCCCTCGAGCCGCACGGTGCCCGAGGCGGTCGTGCGCTGGCCCATGCCGTCCCAGTCGTCGACGACGGTGACGCCCTCGGCGTCCCGCGGCACCCAGGCCACGTGCAGCGGGCCCTTCTCCCCCGCGGCGTCGACGCCGCGGTGGGCGAGCACCGGGATCCAGTCGGCCAGGAGCGCGCCGGTGCTGTAGCCCTTCTCGCCGTCGAGGCGCCAGTCGTCCCCCTCGCCCGCGGCGGCGTCGCGCGTCAGCACCGTGCGGTAGTCGCGCACGTGCTTCGTGCCCACCTCGGACTGCGCGTTGCCGAAGCGTCGCCCGTCGAGCACGAGGCCGAAGAAGAACGCCTGCTGCTCCGTGGTGGCGTTGAGGCGCAGCGCGTTGACGTAGACGAAGTGGCTGTGCGGGATCTGCGCGACGTTGGGGTCGCCCACGGCGAGCAGCCGCACGACCTCCGCCACCGATGCCGCCCCCAGGCCCGGCCCGCCGTACGCGCGCGGCACCGTCACGCCGAGGAGCCCGCTCGCCGAGAGGCGGTCGAGCTCGTCGGTCGGCAGCAGCCTCTCCGCGTCCCGCTGCCCTGCCCCCTCGGCGAGGTGGCGGGACGCGGCGGCGGCGGCCTCGACGGCGCCGGCGGCGTCGAGCACGGGGGGTCGGACGCCCGAGGGGGCGACATCGGTGACGGTCACGCTCAGCCGACCTTCTCCAGCTCGGCTGCCTCCAGCTCCCGCACGAGCGGGAGGATCTTCTCGCCGAAGTAGGCGACGTCCTCGTGGTAGTGCAGGAACCCCAGGAGCAGCAGGTTCACCCCCTGCTTCTTGTACGCCACGATGCGCTCGGCGACCTGCTCCGGCGTGCCGATCAGGCCGGTGCGGAAGCCGTCGTTGTACTGGACCAGGTCGGAGAACTCCGAGTCCTGCCACATGCCCTTGCCGTCGCCCGTGGCCTGGCCGGCCTGCTTCACCGCGGCCCCGAAGCCCTCGACGGCCTGGCGGTCGGCCTTGTCGATGATCTCGCGCAGCACGTCGCGCGCCTCGGACTCGGTGTCGCGGGCGACGAGGAAGCCGTTGAGCCCGAACCGCACGGTGCGCCCGTGCACGTGGGCGACCTCGGAGACGTCGGTGACCTGCTCGGCGATGCCCTCGAGGCTGTTGCCGTTCGAGAAGTACCAGTCCGAGACCCGGCCGGCCATGCCACGCGCGTCGGTGGAGTTGCCGCCCTGGAAGACCTCGGGGTGCGGGCGTCCCTCGCTCGCGAGCGGCTTCGGCTTCAGGTCGAAGTCGTGGAGGCGGTAGAAGTCGCCGTTGAGCTCGGCGTGGTCGCTGGTCCAGATCTCCTTGAGGTAGCGGATGAACTCCTCGCTGCGGCGGTAGCGCTCGCCGTGCTCGAGCCACGGCTCGCCGAGCTTCGTGAACTCGTCCTTGAACCAGCCCGAGACCACGTTGACCGCGGCGCGCCCGCCGGAGAGGTGGTCGGCCGTGGCGAGCCACTTCGCGAGCACGCCCGGCTGCCAGAGACCGGGGTGCACCGCGGCGATGACCTTGAGCCGCTCGGTCGCGAGCAGCAGGGCGAGGCTGAAGCTCGTGGACTCGTGCTGGTAGGCGGCGCCGTACGACGAGATGTAGCGCACCTGCGAGAGCGCGTACTCGAAGCCGTTGTTCTCGGCGAGCTGCGCGAGCGTCTTGTTGTACTCGTAGCTCCAGTCGGTGCGCTGCTCGATCTTGCTGACGACGAGGCCCCCGCTGACGTTGGGCACCCAGTAGGCGAACTTCAGCGGGGCACTCAGTGCGCGTCGCACCGCCTCGGCATGGACGTCGGTCATGGCACTCCCTCTCGGTCGAGTAATTAGACAGTATTGGTGGACTTTGTCGGGATCACGCGGGTCTCGGGATGCGGACGCCGGTCTCAGCCGGCGGTCGGTACGACGGGCAACGGTGCCCGCTCCCACGGTCGGTCCCGCTCGGTCGTGCCGATGGCCCACGCGTACGGCGGGGCGGCGCCGTTGACCACGGAGTCGCCGACCACCCGCGCCTTGAGGATGCGCGGGTTGTGGGAGGCCACCGTGCGGGCGTTGCGCCAGTGGCGGTCGAGCCCGGCGGTCCGCGCGACGGCGGAGGCGCCGAGGGTGTCGAACAGGTCCGACGTCGCCCGCAGCATCAGCTCGGTCACGACCACCTGGGCGGCCGACGACTCGAGCTCGGCCACCTCGTCGCGACGTGCGGCCTCGTCGGCGCCCAGGGTCGCCGCCGCGAACGCCTCGTCGAGCGCGTCCGCCACCCGGAGCGTGACGGCCTCCGCCGCATAGACCGCCGAGGCGATCTCCCCCACCCTCGCGAGCACCTGCGCGTCGTCCCGGACCCGGGGCGCGTTCGCGTGCGAGTAGGTGCGCTCGCGCCGACGTACGTGCTCGACCACGTCGCCGAGGGCGGCGCGCCCGATGCCCGTCAGGGTGGCGAGCAGGTTCAGCTGGTAGAGCGCGGTCTGGTAGCCGAACCTCTCGGCGAACGGCCACACGTCGGCAGCCTCGACCCGCGCCCCGGAGAAGACGGCCGTCCCGGAGCCGGTGCCCTGCTGGCCGAACCCCTCCCAGTCGTCGTGGACCGACACGCCGGGCTGGTCGGTGCGCACGAGCGCGATGGCGAAGCGACCCGGAGCGCCGTCGGGCCCGGCGACGTTGCCGTCGAGCTCCCCCGGGTCGTCGAGCCGGACGTAGACGTCCGCCCACTCCGCGAAGATCGTGCCGGTCGTGTAGAACTTCGTGCCGTCGAGCCGGTAGGCGCCGGGACCCGCCTCCGGGTCGCGGCGCAGCACGGTGCCCTGCGTGTCGATGGCCGTGGCTCCGACCTCCGACCAGGCGTTGCCCGCGATCTCGCCGGCCACGAAGCGCGCGAACCAGTGCTCCTGGCCGCCGTGGCGCGCGTGCTGCCAGAGCCTGTCCTCCGCGAACGCGGCGTGGCCGCGGAACGCCTGGGCGAGGTTGTTGTCGGCCGCCGCGAGGTCGATCCACAGCTGGGTGAGGTCGGCCAGCGAGGCGCCCGCACCGCCGTGCTCGACGGGCACGCGTACGGCGCCGAGACCCGCCTGCTTGAGCAGCGCGACCTCCTCGACGGGCAGCTCGTGGTCCAGCTCGCGCCGCAGGGCGCCCTCCGCGACGCGGGCGAGGAGCGGTGCGAACCGTGCGCGGAGCGCGTCCAGCCCCGGGGAGCGTCGGGTGCGATCGAGCGTCATCGTCCCTCCCCCGCTCACGTGTACCAGGTCGGGAGGGGCAGCTCGTCACGCAGGGCGTAACGACCGACCTCGGCGCGCTTGTGGGCCACGGGGTCGTGCAACGAGTGCGTGCGGATGTTGCGCCAGAAGATGTCGAGCCCGACGGCGTTGGCGCTCGCCCGTGCGCCCGTGACCTCGTAGACCTTGGTGCCGATCTCGAGACCGGCGTCGATCGCGACCTGCTTGCTCGCCGCGATGACGACGGCCGCCTCGCCGCGCTCGGCCTCGGTCACGTCGTCGGCGTGGGCGTTGATCTGCTCGAGCAGATCGGCGGCCCGCTCCGCGAGCGCCTCCGCCGCCCACAGCTTGGCGGTGAGGTCGCCGTAGGTCTCCTGCACGTGGAACTCGTCGTCGGCACGCTCCTTGACGTCCGCGGCGTACGGCCAGGCGCGGGTGGTGCCCCGGGTGTACGTCGCGGCGGTGCGCAGTGCGCCCTGGGCGATGCCCAGGTAGAGGTTCGTGAAGACCAGCTGGATGATCGGGACGTTCAGCGTGTTGTAGACGCGCGGCTGGAACTCCCAGCCGCCGTCGCGGGCGACGTACCCCGCCGCGGACTCCCACCCCACCCGCACGCCGTCGACCTCGACACCGCCCGACTCGGTGAGCCGCTGGCCCAGGTTGTCCCAGTCGCCGTCGAACCGGATCGCGGGCTGGTCGGTGGGCACGATCGCGAAGACGTGCTTGTCGGTGCCGGCGATCACGCCCTCCAGCACCGTGACGTCGGAGACCCGCCCGCCGGTCGAGAAGGACTTGTGACCACGGAACACCAGCTCCTCCCCGTCGACACCCTGCTCGACCGTGATGACGAGGTCGTCGTCGCGCGGGTTGACCGCGCCCCCGAAGAACCACTGCTGCTCGGCGGCCGCCTGCTCGACGGCGGCGACCTGCTCGGGCGTGCCGACCAGACGCGCGGCCCAGGCCCAGAGGTAGTGGTAGCCGAGCAGCTGGCCGATCGAGCCGTCACCGGCGGAGACCGCCCGCACCACCCGTAGCGCCGTCGTCCACGTCTCCCCCGCCCCGCCGTGCACCGCGGGCGCCAGCAGGGTCACGAGGCCGGACTCCTTGAGGAGCCGCACCTCGGCGTACGGCGCGGCACCCGCGCGGTCCCGCTCGACGGCGTCGACGGCGAGCTGGGTGGCGCCGGCGTGGGCCCGCTCCACCCACCCCGCGGAGGTGGTCGGCGGCGGACCCCAGTCCGCCGCGACGGCGGACGGGGCGGACGGGGCGGGCGCGGCGGACGCAGCGGACGGGGCGGCGTGCTGCGGGGAGAGGGACATCGCGTGCTCCTGGGTGGTGGACGACGGGAATCAATGTCGTGCAACTTAATCGACTTTGCAGACTTAAGGAGAACGTCTCGGATCGTGGTCGGGAACCGGTCGGCCTCCCCCGGCGTCGAACCGCCATGAACCGACGACCCCAGCTCTCCCGACGGCCCTCCGGCGCCGTCGTCCGCCTCACGGGCCTCACGGCCGCCGCCGTGCTCGGGCTCTCCGCGCTCGCCGGCTGCTCCGGCGGCTCCGACAGCTCCACCCGGGACGACAGCGCCGGCAGCTACGACAGCTCCTCCGACCAGTCCGCCCGCGAGGACGCGGCACCGCCCGCGGGCGCCCCCTCCCCCGCCCCCGAGGCCCCGTCCGACGGGTCCGCCGAGTCCGGAGGGGCCGCCGACGGCGCCGCCGGCGGCGTGAGCGAGGCCGCCGTCCGGGAGGCGTCGATCATCTCGGTCGGCACCGTCACGCTGGAGTCCGACGACGTGGCCGAGGCCCGCCGCGGCGTCCAGCGCCTCGGCGACGAGGTGGGCGGCGAGGTCGCGCAGGAGGAGACGACGACCGACCGCGACGGCGTCGTCGACGGCAGCCGGATCGAGCTCCGGGTGCCCAGCGAGCAGTTCGACGCGACCATGACCGGGCTCGAGGACGTCGCCGACGTCGTCGGCAGCACCCGCGGCTCGGACGACGTCAGCACCGAGGTGGTCGACACGCAGGCCCGGCTCCGGGCCCAGGAGGAGAGCCTGCAGCGCATCGAGCTGCTGCTGGCGGAGGCCGACGACCTGGCCGAGATCGTCTCCATCGAGGCCGAGCTGACGCGCCGCCAGGCCGACCTCGACGGCCTCGCCTCGCAGCTGGCCTACCTCGCCGACGCGACCACCTGGTCGACGGTGACCGTCTACCTCGAGCGCGCCGACGCGGACGAGGCCGCCGACGACACGACCGACGAGGCCGGCTCCGGCTTCCTCGACGGCGTCTCGTCGGGCTGGGACGGCCTCGTCTCCGTGCTCGGCGGCCTGGCCCTCGTCGCCGGCGTGCTGCTGCCGTGGGTGGGGCTGGCGCTGGTCATCGGCGTGCCGCTGCTGTGGGCGACGCGTCGTCTCGTACGACGGGCCCGGGCCCGCGCGGGCGAGCGTCCGCCGGCCGCGGGGCTCCCCGCCCAGGGCGTGCCGACGGCCTAGGCGTCCTCGGGCCCCGTGTGGAGACGGGCGGCCTGGCGGGTGAGGTGCTCCCGCTCGGCCGCGCTCCTCGCCCGGGCGGCGGCCTCGACGTACAGCCGGGCCGCGGTCGCCGGGTCACCGTCGCGCTCACGCAGGTACGCCTCGACGGCCGTGCGTCGGGGCAGGGAGGCGTCGATCCCGGCCAGCGCCGCGAGCCCGGCGCGTGGCCCGTCGGCCTCGCCCACGGCCACGGCGCGGTTGAGGCGGGCCACCGGGCTGTCGGTGAGGCGCACCAGCTCGTCGTACCACTCGACGACCTGCACCCAGTCGGTCTCCTCCACGCTCGGGGCGTCGGCGTGGAGGGCGGCGATCGCGGCCTGGGCCTGGAGCTCCCCGAGCCGGTCGCGACCGAGCGCGCCCTGCAGGAGCGCGACCCCCTCGGTGATCGCTCCCGTGTCCCACCGGCTCCGGTCCTGCTCGGCGAGCGGCACGAGGCTCCCGTCGGGGGCCGTCCGGGCCGGGCGTCGGGCGTGGTGGAGCAGCATCAGCGCCAGGAGGCCGGACGCCTCCGGGTGGCCGTCGTGGCGGGGGTCGAGCGCCGCCACCAGCCGGCGGGTGAGCCGGATCGCCTCCGCGGCGAGGTCGACGTCACCGGAGTAGCCCTCGTTGAAGACGAGGTAGAGCACCCGCAGCACGGTGGCGAGGTCGCCGACCTGGTCGAACCGCACGTCCGCGACGGTGCGCTTCGCGCGGCTGATCCGCTGGGCCATCGTCGCCTCGGGCACCAGGTAGGCCTCCGCGACCTGCCGCGTGGTGAGGCCCCCGACCGCCCGCAGCGTGAGCGCGACCGCCGAGGAGGACGTCAACGACGGGTGGGCGCAGAGGAAGTAGAGCTGCAGCGTGTCGTCGGCGCTCTCCGTCGGCCCCGGCGGCGGCTCCTCCGCCACCCGCTCCTCGCGGAGCCGGCGCGCGGACTCGGAGCGCGTGGCGTCGAGGAACCGCCGCCAGGCCACGGTGACCAGCCAGCCCAGCGGATCCCGGGGCGGTGCCGCCGGCCAGGTGCGCAGCGCTTCGACGAGCGCGTCCTGGACGGCGTCCTCGGCCGCCGCGAAGTCGGCTCCGCGGCGGACGAGGATGCTCGTCACCCGCGGCGTGAGGGTCCGGAGCAGGTGCTCGTCGACCCCCGTCCCGCCGGCGCCTGCCGCTCCCGCGTCCACCGGTCCGGTCAGTCCTCGACGGTCGTCGGGGCCGAGAGCATCGGGCGCAGCTCGAGCCACTCGTGGAGCGGCTCGCCCCCGGCCCCGGGGGCCGCGGAGAGCTCCGCCGCCAGCTCGAGGGCGCGCTCGTGGCTGTCGACGTCGATCACCATGAAGCCGGCGATGAGGTCCTTGGTCTCGGCGAACGGGCCGTCGGTGACGGGCGGGCGGCCCTCCCCGCCGTACTGGACCCAGCTGCCCCCGGGGGCGAGCGCCTGGCTGTCGACGAACTCCCCGGTCTCCCGGAGCCGGTCCGCGAAGTCCTCCATGTAGCGCATGTGGGCCGACACCTCGTCGGGCGTCCAGCGGTCCATGGGCACGTCGTTGGCGGGGGCCGGGGCACCGCGGTAGTGCTTGAGCATCAGGTACTTCGCCATCTGTCGTCTCCTCCGTGTCGGGCGACCGCTCCGGTCGCGCTCACCACGGGGACGGAGCCGGCCGCACGTTCTCGACATCACCGTCCGGACTTCCCCGATCCTGCCCCGGCTCCCCGCCCGAGGTCGAGGCTCAGCCCGCGGCCGCGTCCGCCGCGTCGAGCACGCGCAGGACGTTGCCACCCGCGAGCGCGGCCAGGTCGTCGGCCGACCAGCCCCGCTCCGCGAGCCGGTCGAGGAGGCGGGCGAAGCCGGTGACGTCCTCCATCCCCTCGGGGAAGGCGGCGAACCCGTCGTAGTCGCTGCCCAGGCCGACGTGCGCGACCCCGGCCACGCGCGCGGCGTGCTCGACGTGGTCGGCGACGTCGTCGACCGTCACGCGCGGCGGTGGGGCCGCCCGGTCGCCGGCGCGCCAGGCGGCGTACCCCGCGTGCACGAACGGCGGCACGAACGCGACCATGACGACCCCGCCGTTGCCGGCCAGCCGTCGCAGCACGTCGTCGGGCACGTTGCGCGGGTGGTCGGTCACCGCCCGGCAGCCCGAGTGGCTGAAGACGACCGGCGCGGTCGTCATGTCGAGCGCGGCGTGCATCGTCGCGGCGGCGACGTGGGAGAGGTCGACCAGCATCCCGAGCCGGTTGAGCTCGGCGACGACCTCGACGCCGAACGGGGCGAGACCGCCGTGGCGGGGCGCGTCGGTCGCGGAGTCGGCCCAGTCGGTGGTCGCGTTGTGGGTGAGGGTCAGGTAGCGCACGCCGAGGCCGCGCAGCACCCGCAGCACGCCGAGCGACCCACCGATGCTGTGGCCGCCCTCGGCGCCGAGGAGGGAGGCGATGCGGCCCGCGCGCCAGGCCCGTCGTACGTCGTCGGCCGACCACGCGAGCTCGAACGTCCCCGGGTAGCGGGCCACGAGCCGGTGCACGGCGTCGACCTGCTCGAGCGTGTAGCGCACCGCGTCGCCGCCGGCGAGGTCCGTCTCCGCGAACACCGACCAGAACTGGGCGCCCACGCCGCCGCGACGCAGGCGGTCGACGCTGGTGTGCAGCGGCGGGCCGTCGCCCGGTGTCTCGAGACCCTCGACCGAGTAGTCGCGGGTCAGCCGGAGCGCCCACGCGAGGTCGTTGTGGCCGTCGACGAGCGGACCCCGGGCCAGGGCCTCCCGAGCGGCGTCGGTGCGCACGTCGGGCTGCACATCGGGCTGGACGTCGGGCTCAGTCACGGTAGAGCCCCAGCTCGCCGGCGAGCCGCTCGCGCTCGGCGAGGCGCCGCCCGGCGCCCTTCGCACTGGCGCTGGACAGCGTGCTCAGCAGGTCGATGACGAGGGCGACGACGGCCGGCGAGGCCCCCGGGGTCTCCGGGTGGAGGCCCACGTCGGGCGGCAGCGCCACCACGGGCGGTGGCGGCAGCACCACCGCCTCGGTCGCGTGGGCGACGAGCGGGCTCTCGGGGTCGTCGGTGATGACGACGAGCGCGCCGCCGGCCTGCGCGAAAGGGATCGCCGTGTCGAGCGTGTAGCGCCGGTAGCGGCGCAGCGAGAACGCGACGAGCACGTCGGAGCTGCGCACGTCGGCGAGCACGTCGAGCGGCCGCACGATGGTGCCGTCGATCAGCGTCACCTGCGCGACGGCGTTGCTCAGCTTCGCCGCCAGCAGCGAGGCGTAGGTGAACGAGGTCGCCGCGCCCAGCACGAAGCGCCGGCGGGCGCGCGTGATCTCGGCGGCGGCGGCCTCGACGGCCGGGTCGGCGGACGCCCAGGCCAGGCCGGCCGCGAACTCGTCGCGGTGGGCCTCCACGAGGCGGGCCTTGAGCCGCGAGGCGGCGCGCGGGGCGCGTCGTACGTCGAGGTCGTCCTGCGCGGTCACGCGGCCACCTCCAGCCGCGGGGTCGCACCCGGGTCGGCCACGAGACGGTGGGGCACGCCGAGGGCCACCGTGCGCGCCCCGGGGCCGTGACCGAGGTCGAAGCCCCAGCCGACCGGCACCCCGAGCGGGCCCAGCAGCTCGGCGACCAGGGCGCGCACCTCGGCCTCGGACCCGCACCCGACCCAGCTGCCGCACACGACGCCCGTGACGTGCTCGAACCAGCCGGCGCGCAGCAGGGAGGTGAGGTAGCCGTCGAGGCGGTAGGTCGCCTCGTTGACGTCCTCCAGCACCGCGATCGCGCCCGCGGGGTGGGCGGTGAGGCCCGCGCGGGTGCGGTCCGACAGCGTCATCGCGAGCAGGGAGAGGTTGCCGCCGACGAGCACCCCGCGGGCGTCCCCGGGCGCGACGACGTCGGTGCCCGTCAGCGCCGTGTCCGGCTCGCCGGCCAGCGCCCGCCGCAGGGAGTCCTGCGCCACCGGGTCGTCGAGCACGGCGACCGAGGCCACCATCGGGGCGAACCAGGTCGCGACGCCGAGCCGCTCGCGCAGCCACTCGTGCAGCGCGGTGACGTCGGAGCTGCCGAGCAGCGGCTTCGGGCCGTGCTCCTGCGTCGCCGTCCGCATCGCGGCGACGTCGAGGTGGTCGAGCAGGCGGGCACTGCCGTAGCCGCCGCGCACGCAGAGCACCGCGGCGTACGCCGGGTCGCACCAGGCCGTCTGCACGTCGTGGGCGCGGGCGGCGTCCTCACCGGCCAGGTACGACGCCCGCCCGTGCGCCGCCGTGACGCTCGGCAGCACGACCGGCTCGAGGCCCCACTCCGCGAGCAGCGCGACGGCCCGCTCGACGAGGTCGGCGGGCGGGGGGCCGGCCGGGGCGACGAGCGCGACCCGGGAGCCGGGGGCGACGGCGGGCGGGACGGCGGGCGGGCCGCTCACGCCCGCACCTCGAGGGCGGAGGGCACCACCGCGAGCAGCGACTTCGTGTAGTCGTGCTGCGGGTCCAGCAGCACCTGCTCGCAGGTGCCGTTCTCGACGATCCGGCCCTGGTGCATCACCACGACGCGGTCGGCGATGTTCCACGCGAGACCGAGGTCGTGGGTGATGACGAGGGCCCCGAGCCCGAGCTCGCGGTTGAGCCGCAGCAGCAGGTCGAGGATCTCGCCGCGCACCGAGGCGTCGAGGCTGGCGACCGGCTCGTCCGCCACGAGGAAGGTCGGCTCCAGCGCCAGCGCGCCGGCGATCACGACGCGCTGCCGCTGCCCGCCCGACAGCTCGGAGGGGATGGCGCCGAAGAACGCCTCCGGCGGCGTCAGCTCGGCCTGCGTGAGCGCCTGGCGCACCCGGGCCTCCTCGTCGGCGACCTTGTGGATGCGCAGGCCCTCGGCCACGGCGTCGTACACGGTGTGCTTGGGGTTGAGCGAGGCGCTCGGGTCCTGCAGCACGAACTGCACCGCCCGCCGGTACGCCGTCAGCGCGGCCCGGCGACGCGGCAGCGGCTTCCCGGCGTAGGCCACCTCGCCCGAGGTCGGCTGCTGCAGCCCGAGCACCGCGCGGGCGAGCGTCGTCTTGCCCGACCCGGACTGCCCCACCAGGGCGACGATCTCGCCGGGCGCGCAGGCCAGCGAGACGTGGTCGACCGCGCGGATCGTCGTGCCCCGCGCCCGGAAGTCGACCACCAGGTCGCGCACCTCGAGCAGGGCGGCGTCGTCGCCGGTCGGGAGGACCGGCTCCCCCGCGGCCCGTGCGGGCCGGCGCGAGGCCGGGTCGCCGATCACGGGGAACGCGGCGGCCAGCTCGCGGGTGTGGGGGTGCTCGGGCGCGTCGAGCACGCGGCGCGACGGCCCCTCCTCCACGATCCGCCCCTCCCGCATCACGACGATGCGCTCGCAGACCGCGGCGAGCACCGCCAGGTCGTGGCTGATCATCACGAGCGTGAGGCCCCGCTCGCGCACCAGCCCGGCCAGCACCTCGAGCACCTGGGCCTGCACCACGACGTCGAGGGCCGTGGTGGGCTCGTCGGCGATGATCACGTCGGGGTCGCAGACCAGCGCCATCGCGATCATCACGCGCTGCTTCTGCCCGCCCGAGAGCTCGTGGGGGTACGACGCGGCCTTCGCCGCCGGCAGGTCGACGAGCGCGAGCAGCTCGTCGACGCGGGCGGACCGCGCAGCGTCGGTCGGGTAGGCCTTCGCGAGGTGCAGCTCGAGCGCCTCCGCGACCTGGTGGCGCACCGTGCGCACCGGGTTGAGGGCGTGCATCGCGCCCTGGAAGACGATGGAGGCCTCCGCCCAGCGCACGGCCCGCAACCGTCCCCAGGTCATGGCGCCGACGTCCTCGCCGTCGAGCAGCACCTGGCCCGCGACGTCCGCCGAGCGCGGCAGCAGCCGGAGCACGGTGGAGACCAGCGTCGACTTGCCGCAGCCCGACTCCCCCGCGATGCCGACCGTGCCGCCCCGCTCCACGCGCAGCGACAGGTCGGCCACCGCCACGGTGCGGGCGGTGTCGGCGTCGGCCCGCACGCGGGCGCCGTACGTGACCGTGACGTCACGCCACTCCAGCGCCGCCGCCTCGTCCGGTGGGGTCGCGGACTCGCTCATCGGTGGCTCCTCAGGACGGGGTTGAGCACCGACTCCAGCGCCCGGCCCACGAGCGTGAAGCACAGCACGACGAGCACGATCGCGATGCCGGGCGGCAGCACCTGCCACCAGAACCCGGCGGTGGCGGCGCCGGTGTCGAGCGCGCGCTTGAGCATCGAGCCCCACGAGTACGTCGTGGGGTCGCCGAGGCCGAGGAACGCGAGCGTCGACTCGGCGATGATCGCGGCGCCCACGGCCAGCGTGGTGTTGGCGAGCACGAGCGGCATGACGGCGGGCAGCACGTGGCGGCCGAGGATGTGCGCGTCGCCCGCGCCGAGCGCCCGGGAGCGCTCGATGTAGGCACGCGACTCGATGGTCAGCGTCTGCGCCCGCACCACGCGGGCCGTGCTGGCCCAGCTCGTCACGCCGATGGCGATGACGATCGTCCACAGCCCCGAGGCCAGCACCGTCGAGAGCACGATGGCGAGCACCAGGCTCGGCACGACGAGGAAGAAGTCGATGACGCGCATCAGGGCGCCCTGGGTGAGACCGGTGAAGTGGCCGGCGGCCATGCCCACGACCGTGCCGATCACCATCGACATCGCGGTCGCGGCGAAGCCCACGAGCAGCGACGCCCGGGCGCCCCACAGCAGCATCCCGAGCACGTCGCGGCCCGAGCTGTCGGTGCCGAGCAGGTGCGCCAGGCTCGGCACCTCGTTGCGGTCGGCCGTCACCTGGGTGACCGCGAGGGACTCGCGCGGCACCAGCGGCGGGGCCGCCAGGGCGAGCAGCACGACGAGCACGAGCAGGACCGCGCCGACGAGCCCGGAGCGGTACGACGCGAACTCCCCCGCCGACTCGCGCAGGCCCGCCCGGCGGCGCTGCCAGGTCGCGGCGCTCATGCCGACCTCAGCCGGGGGTCGAGCACGCGGTAGACGAGGTCGGCGACGAAGTTCATCAGGATCACGATCGCGGAGAAGACGACGAACGTGCCCTGCAGCAGCGGCAGGTCGGGCTCGCTCAACGCCTGGTAGGTGAGGTAGCCGAGGCCGGGCCAGCTGAAGACCGACTCGACCGTGACGGCACCGCCGACGAGGCCGCCGACGGTGAGGAAGATGAGGGTGACCGTGGGCAGCAGCGCATTCGGTACGGCGTGCCGCGTGCGCACGAGGTCGTCGCGCAGGCCCTTGGCCCGGGCCGTCGTGAGGTAGTCGCTGTGCATCTCCTCGAGCACCGAGGCCCGCATCACCATCAGGTACTGGGCGTAGACCACCGCGACCATCGTGATCACCGGCAGCACGAGGTGGTGGGCGACGTCGAGCACGTGCTCGACCCCGGTGTAGCCGGCACCCGCCGTCGTCATGCCCGTGGTCGGGAACCAGCCCAGGCCGCCGCCGAAGACGAGCAGCAGGAGCAGGCCCAGCCAGAAGGTCGGCACCGACCAGAACGTGAGCGCCAGGCCCGTGTGGACCTTGTCGAACCAGCTGCCCCGGCGCCACGCCGTACGCTGCCCGAGCCACAGCCCGAGCACCACCGAGATCGCCGCCGCGGTGCCCGTGAGCAGCAGCGTCGGCAGCAGCCGGTCGGCGATCAGCTCGGCCACCGAGCTGTTCTTGTAGACGTAGCTCTGGCCGAGGTCGCCCGTGGCCAGGTCGCGCAGGTAGTTCCAGAACTGGACGAGCAGCGGGTCGTCGAGGCCGAGCTGGCGCCGCAGGCCCTCCAGCTGCTCCGGGGTGACCTGCCGGCCCTGCGTCATGGTGCGCACGGGGTCGCCCGGCAGCACCCGGAAGGCGAAGAACCCGAGCACGACCACCATGGCCAGGCTGATGAGGGCGCCGCCGGCCTTGACGGCGACGTACCGCCGCAGCGACGCACCCCGGGGGGTGTCGTCGGCCGCGACGGTGACGGCGTCGTTGCTCGCGATCGTCATGCGGTCACTCGCGGTCGTCCCCGGCGCTGCGACGGCGACCGAGGAGCACCCCGCCGACGACGAGCACGACGGCGCCCACACCGACCGGCAGGAGCCAGCCGGGCACGCCGTCGCCGGCGCCGCTGCCGCCCGAGCCGGGCTCGACCTCGCTGGCGCCGTACACGCCCCAGTAGCCGTTCTGGCCGAGGATCGGGCCGGAGCCCTCCGGCTGGAGCGTGAAGCCCTCGAACCGGTCGGAGCGGTAGGCCTCGAGCGCGTCGGCGTACCAGATCGGGTAGTTCACCCGGGCCTCGTAGATGGCGGAGAACGACTCGCGCACCAGCTCGGAGCGCGCCTCGGGGTCGAGCTCGGTGCGCTGCTCGGCGTAGAGGGCGTCGAACTCCGGGCTGCACCAGTTGCTCTCGCTGAGGTTGTCGGCGCCGCCGGGGGTCTCCGGACGGGCGTCGCAGGTGTTGATCGAGAGCTGGAAGTCCGGGTCGGGACCGAGGCTCCACGAGGTGAAGTACATGTCGTAGTTGCCCGCGATCGAGCGCTCGCCGACCGCGTCGCCGCCGATCAGCTCGGGCGTGACCGCGATGCCGATCTCGCCCAGCCACTCGCCGACGAACTCGGCGAGCTGCACGTGGTCGGCGTTCTCGGTGTCGCCCATGAGGCGCAGCTCGAGCGGGTTGCCCTCGAGGTCGAGGCGCGTACCGTCGGGTCCGCGCTCGTAGCCGGCCTCGTCGAGCAGCGCGTTCGCGCCGTCGAGGTCGAACTCCAGGGGCTCGACGCCCTCGGCGAAGCCCGTGAAGTCGGGGTACGACGCGGGCACCTCGGTCTCGCCCGGCGTGCCGTAGCCGCCGAGGATCCGGTCGACCAGCTCCTCCTTGTCGACCGCCATGAGGATCGCGGTGCGCAGGTCGGGGTCGGCCAGCGCCGGGTTGCTGTCGCCGAACGCCTCGCCGCCCGCCGTGGTGGCGCCCGGGTTGATCGCGAGCGCGAGGTAGCGGCGGCCCGTGCCGGCGTTGGTGGCGATCTCGCCGCTGCCGTCGGCCTCGAGCGTGTCGTACTGCGCCGGCGTGAGACCGCCGACGATGTCGACCTCGCCGGAGCGCAGGCCCTGGACGGAGGCGTCGACGTTGTCGTACTTGACGTAGCGGACGCCCGCGATCTCGGGCGCGCCCCGCCAGTAGGTCTCGTTGGCGACGAGCTCGAGCGTGCCGGAGGTCTCGTCGTAGCTCTCGATGACGAACGGGCCGGAGCCGACGACCTCGCTGTCGGCGGGGAACGCGGCCGGGTCGTCGACGTCCTCCCAGACGTGCGCGGGCACGATCGGGATCTCGAAGCCCGGGTTCGCGGCCTGCGGCTCGATCAGGGTCATCTCGACGGTCTTCTCGTCGACGGCCGTGACGGACTCGATGTTGGTGGTGAGGCCGTGGTTGGCGCCCAGCGTCTCGGGGTTCTCCATGATCGACGTGTAGGTGAAGACGACGTCGTCGGCCACGACCGGCTCGCCGTCGGACCACTCGCGGTCGTCGCCCAGGGTGAAGGTCCAGGTGAGCGCGTCCTCGCTCGTGTCCCACGACTCGGCGAGGCCCTCGGTGGCCTCGTTCTCGGTGCCGTAGGCGACGAGGTTCTCGTAGACGAAGCGGTTGACGCCGGTGGGCGTCAGGTAGATCGAGACGAACGGGTTGAACGTGTCGACCGTCGACGAGTAGGCGATGCGCAGGACCGCGTCGGAGTCCGACTCGGCAGCGCGGGCCGGTCGCTGGACGCCGGTGGCGACCAGGGCGGTCAGCACCACGAGCAGGGCGGCGAGGGCGGCCGCGACGAGGCGCGGACGAGCCGTCGACGGACGGCGCAGGGCAGGCGAGGGTGACATCCGAGATCCCGATCCGTGAGGTGAGCAGCGGCCGTGAGGCGTCCTCGAACCGTGCGCCCCGATCACCGCCGCTGTCAATGACCCGGCACCGATACGTAACGAATCCTTAACCACCCACGCCGATCGACCGGCACTGCTGGCTCTTTCGGCCTCCGTGCGCCAGGGTGGTGCCAGGTTTGCGTTCCGCAAGGCGGCGTCCCCGGGCGCCGCCCTGCCGAGGTCTCGGGAGGACAGCCCATGTCGCACGAGGGGCACGAGCAGCCGGAGGTCGTCGACCTCCTGCGCACCCTGCTGCGCTTCGACACCACCAACCACGGCCCCGGCCGCGCCAACGGCGAGCTCGAGGCGGCCCGGTGGGTCGAGGGCCTGCTGCGCGACGCGGGCTGGGAGCCGGTGCTGCTCCAGCACCCCGCCGACCCGCGGCGGGCGAGCGTCGTCGTCCGCATCGAGGGCGCCGACCGGTCGCTGCCGGGCGTGCTCGCGCAGGGCCACCTCGACGTCGTGCCCGCCGAGGCCGCCGACTGGTCGGTGGACCCGTTCGCCGGCGAGCTGCGCGACGGCTACGTGCTGGGCCGTGGCGCCGTCGACATGAAGGACACGTGCGCGAGCATGCTCGCCGTCGCGCTCGACTGGGGCCGCAGCGGGCGACGGCCGCGGCGCGACGTCGTGCTCGCCTTCGTCGCCGACGAGGAGACCGACGGCACGTACGGCGCGGAGTGGCTCGTCGAGGCGCACGCGGACCTGTTCGCCGGGGTCGCCGCGGCCGTCAGCGAGTCCGGGGCCGCGATCGAGGAGCACCCGGCCGCCGACGGCACCCCCGTGCGGCTCGCGCGCATCTCGGCCGGTGAGCGCGGCACCCTCCACGTGCGGCTGACCACGCGCGGCACCTCGGGCCACGGGTCGCGGCCCGGGCCCGACAACGCCGTCCTGCGCATCGTCGACGCGCTCCACCGCATCGGCCACCACCCGTGGCCGGTGCACCTGGCCGACGTGGTGCGGGCCCAGCTCACCCAGACGGCCGCCGCCCTGGGGGTCGAGGTCGACCTCGGCTCCGACGAGGGCGTGGTGGCCGCGGTGGCCGCACTGGGAGCGGCGGCCGACGTGGCGCCGTACACGATCCGCGCCTCGACGACGCCGACCGTCGTGCACGCCGGCACCAAGGTGAACGTGGTGCCGGGCACGGCGACGGCCGAGGTCGACATCCGCTGCCCACCGGGGTACGTCGAACAGCTCCAGGCCGCGCTGCCCGCGCTCGTCGGCCCGGACGTCGAGGTCGAGCCCGCGTCCGTCGGCTACCCGCTCGAGGCCCCGACCAGCGGCCCGTGGTGGGACGCGATGGTCGGCGCGCTGCGCCACGTCGACCCGGCGGTCGTCGTCGTGCCCGGGTGCATGGGCGGCGGCACCGACGCGAAGTCGTTCGCGAGGCTCGGCATCGCCTGCTACGGCTTCGCCCCCGTCACGCTCGACCCCGAGGGCCGGCGCCGCACGGGCATCCACGGCGTCGACGAGCGCATCCCGGTGTCGTCGCTGGTGGGTGGGCTCGAGGCGCTGCGGCACTTCCTGGAGACGGTGTGAGCCTCGTGCTGCCGGACCTGGCGAGCGCGCGCGACGGCGTGCGCTGGTCGGTGTGCGTGCGCGCCGTCGACGAGGCCGGCGCGCCGGTGCTCGCGTCGTACACGCCCGAGGTGGTGCTGCGCACCGCGAGCGTCGGCAAGGTGTTCCTGCTCGTCGAGGTGGCCGCCCGCGCGGAGGCCGGCACCCTCGACCTCGACGAGCCGATCGCCTGGGCCGACGCGGAGCACGTCGCCGACTCGGGGCTCTGGTACCTGCTGCGTCAGCGCACCCTCCCCCTCGGCGACCTCGCGTGGCTGGTCGGGGCGTTCAGCGACAACCTCGCCACCAACGTGCTGCTGCGCCGGGCAGGGACCGCCGCCGTGCGGGCGCGGGCGACGGCGCTGGGCTGCGTCGACTCGGCCCTGCTCGACCGGGTGCGCGACGACCGCGGGCCGGGCGACCCGCCGACCCTCTCGCGGGGCCGGGCCGACGAGCTCTCGGCCGTGCTCGCCGGGCTGGCGCGCGGCGAGGTCGTCTCGCCGGCCGTCAGCGCCCAGGTGCTGCGCTGGCTCGCGGCGGGGGCCGACCTCTCGATGGTCGGCTCCGCCTTCGGCCTCGACCCCCTCGCCCACGCCGACCCGGACCGCGGCATCACCCTCGTCAACAAGACCGGCACCATCTCGGTGGTGCGCGCCGACGTCGGCGTCGTCACCGGCCCAGCGCGCGCCGTCGCCTACGCCGCCCTCGCCGAGTGGCCCGACGGGGCCGACCACCGCGACGCCGTGCTGGGCTCGATGCGCGAGCTCGGTACGACGCTCCGCGGCCACGTGGGCGGCTAGGCCCGCACGGTGGTCGAGGAGCGAGCGTCTCCGGTGGTTGAGGAGCGAGCGCCAGCGAGCGTCTCCGGTGTTTGAGGAGCGAACGTCCTCGGTGGTTGAGGAGCGAGCGCCTTCGGTGGTTGAGGAGCGAGCGCCAGCGAGCGTCTCGAAACCACCGCATCACAGCCGGTCGCGCGGCGACGTCCTCCGGCCACGCGCGGCCAACGCCGGGAGGGCGGACAGGTCCCCGCGGATGAGCGCCTCCCGCTTCGCCCGACCCCATCCCTGCACTCGCTTCTCGAACGCGAACGCGTCGGCGATCGACGTGAACTCCTGGGCCCAGACGAGAACGACCGGACGGCGACGGCGGGTGTAGGCCGCGCCGAGACGGTCCGAGTTGTGCTGGGAGACGCGCAGTTCGAGATCGGTCGTGCTGCCGGCGTAGTAGCTGCCGTCGGCACAGCGGAGGAGGTATGCCCAGGCCATGTGATCGATCCTCGTGCGACCGGGAGTGCGCGGCAACGGCCCCGCTCCCAGTCTGTGGAGGACCGGGCGTGGGTTTCGAGACGGGCCTAGCGGCCCTCCTCAACCACCGGGCCGCCCTAGCGGCCCTCCTCAACCACCGGGGCCGGCCCGGCGGATCTCACTGGTCCGGGTTGAGCACGGCCACCGAGCCGGTCGGGCCCATGGCCTCCACGCACGTGTCGGGAAGCTCGGCGCTCCGCAGGAAACCGGTGTCGGTCGGCGCGAAGGAGCCGCCGCCCCCGCGCATCTCCTCGCCGAGCCGCACCGCGATCCCGCCGGGGGTACGGATCTCCCCGTCCTCGACGACGGTGCCGCGGGGCCACGCCACGAGGTCACCGGGGCCACCGTCCGGGGCCACGAGCCCCACGCAGTCGCCCACCGCGCCGAGCGTGCCGCCGAGGAGCGCGTCGTGCCCGCTCGACCCGCCCACCTGCTGCGTCACCACCCGCAGCCCGTCGAGGTCGGGGTCGGGGGCGGGGCCCTGGTCGAGCGCCGTCACCACGACCACGCCCACCACGCCCACTGCCCCGAGCACCCGTCGTCCCATGCCGACCCCTTCCGACGCACGCTCCGCACGGCACCCGGCCGGGCGCTCCCACCTCGTACGACGCCGTGGCCGCCGGACCGGTTCCCGGCCCGGTCGCTCAGTCGCGCCGCGCGCGCAGGGCCTGCTCGACGGCCGCTCCGACGGCGGCGGGGTCGTCGGCGGACCCGACCACGACGACGGTGGGCGCCGTGCCCCGGCCCGAGCGCTCCGCGAAGAGGTCGAGCACCTGCGCCATGGCGGCGTCGAACTGGGCCTCGGGGTCGTCCACGCCGCCGCGCAGCCAGCGCCGGAGCACGGCGTTGTGGGCGGTGATGACGCTGCCGGCCATCAGCTCGGCGCGCAGCTCGTCGCCCATCCAGGTGCGGATGTACTCGCGGAACGCGCGCTGGTACTGCTGCATCCCGGCGATCTCGCGCTCGCGCAGGCTGGGCACGCTCCGGGTGAGGCGGTAGCGCCGTACGGCGAGCTCGCCCTCGTCGAGGTAGTGGCGCAGCACGAGGCGCGACGCCTCCGAGACGGCGAGCAGGCTGTGGCGCTGCGAGGCGGCGTCGAGCCGGGCCTTCACCTGCTCGAGCAGGTCGTCGTGGTGGGGGAAGATCACGTCCTCCTTCGACCGGAACGCCCGGAAGAAGGTCGTGCGCCCCACGCCGGCGCGCTCGGCGATCGCGTCGACGGTCGTGCCGTCGTACCCCTGCTCGTCGAAGAGGTCGAACGCCGCACGCTGCAGGCGGTCGCGGACGGAGCCACCGGCGGGAGGGGCGGAGGGTGCGGACACGGGGCAGGATCCCTTGGGTCGACGACTGGGGAGGACGCAGTTCCCGCGTTACGGTACTGCGTACCAACGCGAGGAGGAACTGTGAGCGGGATCGAGCGGGTCGGCGTCGTCGGCTGCGGACTGATGGGTGCGGGCATCGCCGAGGTGAGCGCGCGCGGCGGGTACGACGTCGTGGTCGTCGAGTCGGACGACGCGCGGGCCCGGGCCGGCCACGACCGGCTGGAGGCGTCGCTGAAGCGCGCCGAGGCCAAGGGCAAGATCGACAGCGCGGCCGAGGTGATGGGGCGGATCCGGGTCGTGACCGACCTCTCCGAGCTGGCCGACCGCGACCTCGTGGTCGAGGCGATCGTCGAGGACGAGGACGCCAAGACGGCCCTCTTCCGCGAGCTCGACGCGATCGTGACCTCCCCCGACGCGATCCTGGCGTCGAACACCTCCTCCATCCCGATCATGAAGCTGGCGGTCGTCACCCAGCGCCCCACGCACGTGACGGGCATCCACTTCTTCAACCCTGTGCCGGTGCTCTCGCTCGTCGAGATCGTGCCGAGCCTGCTCACCGACGGCGACACCAAGGACCGTGCGCGCTCCTTCGTCACCTCGCTGGGCAAGGAACCGATCGACTGCCAGGACCGCGCCGGCTTCGTCGTGAACGCGCTCCTCATCCCGTTCATCCTCTCGGCGATCCGGATGTTCGAGTCGGGCTTCGCGACGGCCGAGGACATCGACCGTGGCCTCGTGCTCGGCGCGGCCCACCCGCAGGGCCCGCTGGCGCTCGCCGACCTCATCGGCCTCGACACCACGAAGGCCGTCGCCGAGTCGCTCTACGAGGAGTTCAAGGAGCAGCTCTACGCTCCCCCGCCGCTGCTGGCCCGCATGGTCGAGGCCGGCCTGCTCGGCCGCAAGACCGGGCGCGGCTTCTACACCTACGACAAGTGAGGAGCCCGCGATGAGCGAGTTCGACCTCTTCCGCATCAACGACGACCACGAGGCCCTGCGCGAGGCGGTCCGGGCCGTCGCCGACGACAAGATCGCGCCGTACGCCGCGGCCGTCGACGCCGACTCACGCTTCCCGCAGGAGGCGAACGACGCCCTCGTCGCCTCGGACTTCTTCGCGCCCCACGTGGCCGAGGAGTACGACGGCGTGGGCGCCGACGCGCTCGCCACCTGCATCGTGATCGAGGAGGTCGCGCGAGCCTGCGCGTCGTCCTCCCTCATCCCCGCGGTCAACAAGCTGGGCAGCATGCCGCTGATCCTGGGCGGCTCCGAGGAGCTCAAGCAGAAGTACCTGCCGCCGCTCGCCCGCGGCGAGGCCCTCTTCTCCTACGGTCTCTCGGAGCGCGACGCCGGCTCCGACACCGCCTCGATGAAGACCCGCGCCAGGGCCGACGGCGACGACTGGGTCATCTCGGGCCAGAAGTCGTGGATCACCAACGCCGGCGAGTCGGAGTTCTACACCGTGCTCGCCGTGACGGACCCCGAGGCCGGCCGCGGCAAGGGCGTCAGCGCGTTCATCATGGAGAAGTCCGACGCCGGCTTCACCTTCGGCGAGAAGGAGAAGAAGCTCGGCATCAAGGGCTCCCCCACCCGCGAGCTGCTCTTCGACGACGTCCGCATCCCCGGGGACCGCATCATCGGCGAGCCCGGCACCGGCCTCGCGCTGGCGCTGCGCACCCTCGACCACACGCGCGTGACCATCGGCGCGCAGGCCGTCGGCATCGCCCAGGGGGCGCTCGACTTCGCGCTCGGCTACGTCAAGGAGCGCAAGCAGTTCGGCAAGGCCATCGCCGACTTCCAGGGCATCCAGTTCATGCTCGCCGACATGGCGATGCAGGTGGAGGCCGCCCGGCAGATGGTCTACGTCGCCGCCTCGAAGTCGGAGCGCGACGACAAGGACCTGTCGTTCTTCGGCGCCGCCGCCAAGTGCTTCGCCTCCGACGTCGCCATGAAGGTGACGGTCGACGCGGTCCAGCTGCTCGGCGGCTACGGCTACACGAGCGACTTCCCCGTCGAGCGGATGATGCGCGACGCGAAGATCACCCAGATCTACGAGGGCACCAACCAGGTGCAGCGCATCGTCATGGCCCGTCAGCTCATGAAGGGCTGACGCTCCCCGCACGCCCCCGCACCCCCGTACGACGCACGCGAGCCCCGCGACGACCTGGTCGTCGCGGGGCTCGCCGCCGTACGGGGGAAGGACTCAGGCGTCGAGCGCCGGGTAGTCCGTGTAGCCCTCGGCGCCGCCGCCGTAGAAGGTGTCGGGGTTCGGCTCGTTGAGCTCCGCCCCCGTCTGCCAGCGACGCGGCAGGTCGGGGTTGGCGAGGAAGAGCCGGCCGACGGCCACGGCGTCCGCGAGGTCGTCGTCGAGGATGGCCTGCGCCGACTCCTTGGTCGTGACCTGGCCGAAGCCGTCGTTGGCGATGAAGACGCCACCGAACTCCTTGCGGAGCCGCTGCGTGCGGTCGAGGCTCGGGTCGGCGAGCACGCTGAGGTAGGCGAGGCCCAGCGGCGCGATGCCGGCCACGAGCGCCTCGTACGTCGCGTCCGTGTCCGCCTCGTCGGTCTCGGTCGCGCCCTGGATGTTGTGGGCGGGCGAGATGCGGATGCCGACGCGGTCGGCGCCGATCGCCTCGGCGACGGCCTTCGTGACCTCGATCGTCAGGCGGGCCCGGTTCTCGGGCGACCCGCCGTACTGGTCGGTGCGCTCGTTGGAGCCGGGGGCGAGGAACTGGTGCAGCAGGTAGCCGTTGGCGGAGTGGACCTCGACTCCGTCGAGGCCGGCCTCCACCGCGTTGCGGGCGGCGGTGACGAACTCCTCGACCACGTCGGGGATCTCGTCGGTGGTGAGCTCCCGCGGCACCGGGTAGGGCTTCGGACCGGCGGCGGTGAACATCTCGTCGGGGGCCGCGAGGGGGCTGGGCGCCACGATCTCCTGGCCACCGGTGTTGTCCGGGTGGGAGATGCGACCGGCGTGCATGAGCTGGGCGACGATGCGGCCGTCGGCGGCGTGCACCGCGTCGGCCACGCGGCGCCAGCCGGCGAGCTGCTCGGGCGAGTGGAAGCCGGGGGTGTTCAGGTAGCCCTGGCCGCGGGCGCTGGGCTGGCTGCCCTCGGTGATCACGAGACCGGCCGAGGCGCGCTGCGCGTAGTACTCGACGGCGAGGTCGCCGGGAACGGTGCCCTCGGCGCGGTTGCGCGTCAGGGGGGCCATCACGAGGCGGTTCGGCGCCTGCCAGGCGCCGATGGTCAGGGGCTCGAAGAGATCGGTCATGCGTGGCTCAGCGACGCAGCGTGCCCGGACATTCCCCGCGGACCCCGGTCACGCCCGTGGGGGTGAGTCCCCACCCCGGCGGCTCAGCGGTAGATCATGCAGGTCGTCGTGGCGTGCGCCACGAGCCTGCCCTCCTCGTCGTGCACCCGGCCCTCGGCCGTGGCCGTGGACCGGCCGACGTGGATGGTGGTGCCGCGGCCCGTGATCCAGCGGCCGTCGACGGGCACCGTGCGGAGGTAGTTGACCTTCAGCTCGAGCGTGCCGTAGCCGACGCCGGCCGGGAGCGTCGTGTGCACGGCGCAGCCCATCACCGAGTCGAGCAGGGTCGCGCAGACCCCGCCGTGGAGCGAGCCCAGCGGGTTGGACCAGCGCGGCGCGGTGGGCAGCCGGAACTCGGCGACGCCCTCCTCCAGCGTGAGCGCCTCCATGCCCAGGGTGTCGCCGATGAAGGGCGGGCGCTCCTCGGGCGGGACCGTCCAGGCGGTGCGCAGGAACTCGAGGCCGCTGAGGGTCGCGAGGTGGGCGAGCTGCTCGTCGGAGAGGTGGGTCATGGAGTCTCGCTTCGCTGGTCGTGAGCCGGTTACCGGAGAGTAACCCAGCGGGGTGGGCATGATGGGTCACGTGACCCCTCTCACAGCCAGCGATCCCCGCTCCAGCACCGTCGACGACGTCCTGCGCCGCAGCGCCGCGCGCCATCCCGACCGGGCCGCGCTCGTCTTCGGCGCCGACGACCCGGTGACCTGGACCTACGCCGAGCTCGACACGGCCGTCACCCACGCCGCCCGCGCCCTGCGCGGCCTCGGCCTGGCCCGCGGCGACCGCGTGGCGGCGTACGGGAAGAACTCCGACGCGTACGTCGTCGGCTACCTCGCCTGCGCCCGCGCCGGTCTCGTGCACGTGCCCGTCAACTTCGCGCTCACCGGGGGCGAGCTCGCCTACCTCGTCGAGCAGTCGGGGGCGCGCGCGGTGCTGGTCGACCCGGCGCTGCGCGGCCAGTACGACGCCGCGGGCCTCGCCGTCGAGCACGTGCTGCCGCTGCGCGACGAGCCGGGCAGCCTGCTCGAGCTGGCCCGCACCCCCGGCGACGGCCCCGTCCTGCCCGACGGCGAGGACCCCGTGGCGGACACCGAGCTCGTGCAACTGCTCTACACGTCGGGCACGACCTCGCGTCCGAAGGGCGCGATGATGACCCACCGCGCCCTCGTGCACGAGTACGTCTCCGCGATCGCCGCCCTCGACCTGCGGGCCGACGACGACCCCCTGCACCCGATGCCGCTCTACCACTCGGCGCAGATGCACGTGTTCCTGCTGCCCTACCTGGCCGTCGGTGCCACCAACCACCTCGTCGAGACGCCCGACGTGGCCACCTGCCTGCGCGTGGTGGAGGAGCGCCGCCTCGGCGCGCTGTTCCTCGCCCCGACCGTGTGGGTGCCGCTGGCGGGCCACCCGGACCTCGCGACCCGCGACCTGGCGTCGCTGCGCAAGGCCTTCTACGGCGCGTCGATCATGCCGGTGCCCGTGCTCCAGCGCCTGCAGGCGGCGCTGCCCGACCTGGGGTTCTACAACTGCTTCGGCCAGTCGGAGATCGGCCCGCTCGCGACCGTCATGCGACCCGAGGAGCACGCCGATCGGCCCGACTCGTGCGGTCGGCCCGTGCTGTTCGTCGAGCTGCGGGTGCTCGACGAGCACGGTGCCGACGTGGCCCCCGGCGAGCAGGGCGAGGTCGTCTACCGCTCGCCGCAGCTGTGCGTCGGCTACTGGGAGAACCCCGAGGCGACGGCCGAGGCGTTCCGCGACGGCTGGTTCCACTCGGGCGACCTGGTGCGCATCGACGCGGAGGGCTTCATCACCGTCGTCGACCGGATCAAGGACGTCATCAACACCGGCGGGGTGCTCGTCGCCTCCCGCGAGGTCGAGGACGCGATCTACACCCACCCCGACGTCGCCGAGGTCGCCGTGGTCGGCACCCCCGACGAGCGCTGGATCGAGGCGGTGACCGCGTTCGTCGTACGACGTGACGGGGCGACCGTCGACGCCGACGCCCTCGTGGCGCACGCCCGGGAGCGGCTGGCGGGGTTCAAGACGCCGAAGCACGTCCGGTTCGTCGACGAGCTGCCCCGCAACGCCTCGGGCAAGCTGCTCAAGCGGGTGCTGCGCGACGACGCCTGAGGCCCGGGGTCGGACCGGGGTCGGCACCGGGGTCGAGAGCGAGGGGCGTGACCGCGTTCGACCCGCGTCGTACGGTGGAGCCATGGCCACGATCGAGCTGACCGGTGAGAACTTCGAGCAGACCGTCAAGGAGAGCGACATCCTCCTCGTCGACTTCTGGGCGAGCTGGTGCGGTCCGTGCCGCCAGTTCGCGCCGACCTACGAGGCCGCCTCGGAGCAGCACACGGACGTGACCTTCGGGTCGATCGACACCGAGGCCCAGCGCGAGCTGGCGGGGGCGGCGCAGATCAGCTCGATCCCGACGCTGATGGCGTTCCGTGACCAGATCCTCGTGTTCTCGCAGCCCGGCGCACTCCCGCCCGCCGGCCTCGAGCAGGTCATCCAGGCCGTCAAGGCGCTCGACATGGACGACGTGCGCGCCCAGCTCGCGGCCCAGCAGTCGGGGCAGCAGGCGCCTGGCGCCTCTGACGCCGGCGGCGAGCAGCCCGCCCAGGGCTGACCCGCCGGACGGGGCCCTACGGGCGCTCGTCGTCGCGGAGCCCGGCTGCGTCGAGCCGGGCCTCCTCGAGCTCCTGCTCCTCGTCGGCGTTGCGGCGCAGCGTGCGCACGTGGCGCGCCATGCTCCACAGCAGCAGCGCCGTAGCGGCGATGAGCGCCATGAACACGGCGAAGCCGGTCCAGCCGGCCTTCACGTCCTCCGGCTCCGGCGTCTGCTCGGCCGCCTGCACCCAGAGGTGGAGGACGTCGGCGGAGAAGAGGTCGGTCAGGACGGTCGTGGCGAGCATTCCCCCATGATGACACCCGCCTGCGCGGCGCCGCTCAGTCGGGCGTGACGCCGGTGAACAGGTCGGTCTCGGGCACCGAGGTCGGCACGTGGGAGACGACGAGCTCGTAGTCCTCCGTCGGCCAGACCTCCCGCGACAGCTCGAGCGGGATGGCGAACCAGGCGCCGTCCGGGTCGATCTGGGTGGCGTGGGCGAGCAGCGCCTGGTCGCGCACCCCGAAGTACTCCCCGCACTCCACCCGCGTCGTGATGCGGGCGTCCCACTCGGGCTCGGCCTTCCAGTCCGCCAGGCGCTCGGCGTACGGCGACTCGACGCCCTGCGCGACGAGCGCGTCGTGCAGCGCCTGGGTGCGCGGCCGGTTGAAGGTGTGGTGGTAGTAGAGCTTGGCCGGCTGCCACGGCTCCCCCGCGTCGGGGAACCGCTCGGGGTCGCCGGCGGCCTCGAACGCCGCCACCGAGACCTCGTGGCACCGGACGTGGTCGGGGTGGGGGTAGCCGCCGCGCTCGTCGTACGTCGTGACGACGTGCGGCCGGAACGAGCGGATCAGCCGGACGAGGCGCTCGGTGGCCTCCTCCAGCGGGGCCAGGGCGAAGCAGCCCTCCGGCAGCGGGGGCTTCGGGTCGCCCTCGGGCCAGCCGGAGTCGACGAAGCCGAGCCAGTCCTGGCTGATGCCGAGGATCTCGCGGGCGGCGTCCATCTCCGCCCGGCGGACCTCCGACATGTTCTCCCAGACGTCGGGGCGGTCCATGCGCGGGTTGAGCACCGAGCCGCGCTCGCCGCCCGTGCAGGTGACGACGTGCACGTCGACGCCCTCGGCGACGTACTTGGCCGTGGAGGCGGCGCCCTTGCTCGACTCGTCGTCGGGGTGGGCGTGGACGTGCATCAGTCGCAGACCGGAACGGGGGGGCATGCGGAGAACTCTAGGCGGGGGCCGGATGGCACGATGGAGGGGTGAGCCCGACGTCCTCCGCCCTCCGCCTCGACGAGCGCTACGGGCGACGGCAGCGACCGGGCCGACGCCGGGTGATCATCGCCGCGTCGGCGGCCCTCGGTGTGGTGGCGGGCGGCTGGCTGCTGTGGACCGCCTGGTTCCACGGGAGCCCCGAGGTGAGCTCCCAGCTGCAGAGCTGGGAGGTCCTCGACGACCAGCAGGTGCGCGTGAAGTTCGACGTCGCGCTCTCCGGCGACGAGGTGGCCACCTGCCGCGTCCGTGCCCTCTCGGTCGACCACACGGCCGTCGGCGACCTGGCCGTGCAGATCCCGGGCGACGCGGGCACCGCCTCGGGCGGCGTCGTCGAGTTCACCTTCCGCACGCTGCGCGAGGCCACGTCGGTCGAGCTGATGGGCTGCACGACGCCCTCGCAGAACCGCCCCCGCTGACGGGAGGGGCGGCGCCGGCCGGGTCGGACCGGCACACGCCCCTCACCCCGCCACCCCGCGTCGCGCGAGTGGCGTGATTCGGCGTCCTGGCTACACTGTCAGTTCTGAACTGCCCCGCCGCCGCCGGTCGAGACCGGACGGAGCACGGCGGGGCTTCGCACACAATCGATCGGCCGGGAGGGCGAAAGCCCGCCCGGCCGTACTGGTAGGAGAGGCACATGACGCAGTCCAGCGACACGGATGTCATCTGGCTGACCTCGGACGCGCACGCGAAGCTGACGGCGGAGCTGGAGAACCTCAAGGGCCCCGTGCGGGCGGAGATCGTCGAGCGCATCTCGAACGCCCGCGACGAGGGCGACCTCAAGGAGAACGGCGGCTACCACGCCGCCCGCGAGGAGCAGGGCAAGGTCGAGGGCCGCATCCGCCAGCTGGAGGACATGCTGGCGCGCGCCGAGGTCGGCGAGACCCCTGCGGACGACGGCATCGTCGAGCCCGGCATGAAGGTGACCTACAAGTTCGTCGGTGACGACGACGACGAGGCGGAGGAGTTCCTCCTCGGCGCCCGCGAGATCGAGCCCGAGGGCCTCAAGGTCTACTCCCCGCAGTCGCCGCTCGGCGGCGCGATCCTCGGCGCCAAGCCGGGCGACACGGTCGAGTACGAGGCGCCGAACGGCAAGAAGCTCAGCGTCGTCATCCTGGCGGCCACGCCCTACACGGGCTGAGCCACCGCACGACCGCAGGCGGAGCGGAGGTCAGGCGACCTCCACCCGATGGCCCTGCTCGCCCAACCGGGCGAGCAGGGCTTCTGCGTGTGCGGCCCCGCGCGTCTCGAGCTGCACGCGCACCTGCACCTCGTCGAGGCGCAGCGACGGCGAGATCCGCTCGTGGGCCACGTCGAGCACGTTCGCGCCCGCGCCGGCGAGCTCGGCCAGCAGGCTGGCCAGGCCGCCCGGGCTGTCCACGACCGTGACGCGCAGGAAGAGGTAGCGCCCCGCCGCGGCGAGGCCGTGCCGGATGACCCGGCCCATCAGCAGCGGGTCGATGTTGCCGCCCGAGAGCACCGCCACGACGGGGCCCTCGTAGGCGCCCGGGTGCTCCAGCAGCGCCGCGACGGCGGCCGCTCCCGCCGGCTCCACGACCATCTTGGCCCGCTCCAGCAGCCCGAGCAGGGCCCGCGAGAGACCCTCCTCGCTCACCGTCACGATGTCGTCGACCGCGCCCTGGATGGCGGCGAACGGCACCTCGCCGGGGCAGCCCACGGCGATGCCGTCGGCCATCGTCTCCATGTGCTCCAGCGCGACGGGCACGCCGCTGCGCAGCGACGCCGGGAACGCGGCGGCTCCCTCGGCCTGCACGCCGACCACCCGCACGTCGGGGCGCAGCGCCTTCACGGCCACCGCGACCCCCGCGACGAGGCCGCCGCCACCGGTCGGCACGAGCACCGTCGCGGCCTCGGGCGCCTGCTCGACGATCTCGAGCCCGCAGGTGCCCTGGCCCGCCACGATGTCGGCGTGGTCGAAGGGGTGGATGAGCACGGCCCCGGTGCGGGCGGCGTGCTCGCGGGCCGCGACGAGGGACTCGTCGACGTACCGGCCCGCGAAGACGACCTCCGCGCCGTACCCGCGGGTCGCCTTCTCCTTGGGGATCGGTGCGCCCTCGGGCATGAACACGCAGGCGCGGATGCCCAGCAGCCGGGCGGCCAGCGCGACGCCCTGCGCGTGGTTGCCGGCGGAGGCCGCGACGACGCCGGCGGCCCGCTCCTCGGGGCTCAGGCGGGCCATCCGCAGGTAGGCGCCGCGGATCTTGAACGACCCCGTGCGCTGCAGGTTCTCGCACTTGAGCAGCACGGGTGCACCGACGAGGTCGGCGAGCCAGCGCGACTCCTCCATCGGGGTGCGGACGGCGACCCCGGCGAGCGCCTCGGCGGCCGCGCGGACGTCGTCGATCCCGACCACCGGCACCGCGCTCACCACGGGGCCCTCACGCCTGGTCCTTCGGGCCGCTCTCCCGGGGCCAGTCGCTCCGCGGGTGGTCCCCGAGGGCGGCGAAGTCGCCGAGGAGACCCGGGTCGCCCTCGAACTCGTCGAAGTCGACCGTCCTGTGCGTCTCGCCCGGTGGCGCGGTCCCAGGGTCCGCCGTCGCGTCGGCGGCGGGGGCGGGGGTCTCCTCCGCGAGGTGCAGGATCACCGCGTTGACGGCCGCG
Organism: Nocardioides alkalitolerans DSM 16699; assembly: GCF_000426525.1. Taxonomy (GTDB): domain Bacteria; phylum Actinomycetota; class Actinomycetes; order Propionibacteriales; family Nocardioidaceae; genus Nocardioides; species Nocardioides alkalitolerans. Next base: position 549,908 of record NZ_AUFN01000011.1, on the reverse strand, counting down.
ACGAGCGGTACGGCGATGAGGGCGCCCGCCACGCCGGCGACGAGCACGCCGATGCCGATCGCGAAGATCACGCCGAGCGGGTGCACCGAGACGAACCGGCCCATCAGGAACGGCTGGAGGATGTGGCCCTCGATCTGCTGCACGAGGATCACGCCGCCGAACATCAGCAGCGCCGTCCACGGACCCTGGTCGACGAGGGCGACCAGCACGGCGACGGAGCCGGCGACGGTCGCACCGATCATCGGCACGAACGCGCCGAGGAACACCAGCACGCCGATGGCCGCGATGAACGGGACGCCGAGCAGGGCCGCGACGATCATGATGCCGATCGCGTCGACCAGCGCGACGATGACCGTGGCCCGCACGAACTGGGTGAGCGAGACCCAGGCGACCCGGCCCGAGCTGTCGATGCGCGCCCGCGCGGCCCGCGGGGCGAGGCGCACGCACCACGACCAGATGCGGCCGCCGTCGGCGAGGAAGAAGTAGGTCGAGAACAGGATGATGAAGAAGCCGGCCGCGATGTGGGTGATGGCCGTGCCGACCTCGGTGACCTGCCGGACGACCGCCTCGTCCTGGCCCCGCTCGGTGATGAACTGCTGGGCCTGCTTGATGTAGCCGTCGATCTGGGAGTCGCTCGCGTTGAGCGGCCCCTCCTTGAGCCAGGTGCGGATCTCGCCGAGCCCCACGACCACCTGGTCGGCGAGGTCGGAGACCCCCTCGATGATCTGCTGGCTGATGAACGTCACGAGCAGCGCGACGAAGCCGATGCCGCCGAGCACCACCACGGCGGCCGAGATCCCGGGCGGCACGCGCAGCCGCCGCCCCAGGCGCACCACGGGGCTGCCGAGCGCGGTGATGAGCAGGGCGATGAGGATCGGCAGGGTCACGACCCGGACCTGCCAGAAGGCCCAGACCATGAGCCCGGCGGCGGCCGTGATGACGAGGAAGCGCCACGCCCAGGCGGCGGCGAGGTCGAGGCCCCAGGGCACCTCGGCGCGGGCGAGGTTGGACTGGCCGCCCGTGATGGGGGCCGGCTGCGCACGATCTGCCCGCCGCTCGGCACGCATCAGGGCCCACTGGGCCGCGAGCTGCTGGGTGAGGCGGTCGGCGAGGCCGTCCTCGACCTCGTCCCGCTCGCGCTCCTCCTTGCTGCGGCGCGCCATCAGCAGCGAGAGCCGTCGTCGGATCTCACCGGCCTCGTCGGTGGTCTCCCCCTGGCGCGGCTCCCGGCCGCGCTCTTCGTCCCCGTGCACGGACCCACGCTACCGAGCGGCCCCGCCCGCGAGACCGGCGACCAGCCGGGAGGCGGCCTCGGGATGCGTCGTGTGGAGCAGGCCCGCGGCCGCGAGCACGTACGTGGTGTCCACGACGAGCCGCGGCGCCCGGGGCAGCTGCCACCCGCCGGGGTCCCCGTCGGGGCCGGTGACGCAGGCCGCGAGCACCTCGGTGGCGGCCTGCGGCGAGGCGTGCCGCAGCACCCCGCCGGAGCCCACCAGCAGACGCACCTCGCGCAGGTCGGTGCCGGTGCGCTCGACCACGCGTCCGCCGGCGTCGACGACCACCTTGGCACGGCCCGCGTGGCGCCGGACCGCCGTCGTCAGCGCCGCCGTCGCGATCGCGAGGTCGTCGGCCACGTCGGCGGCGTCCTGCGGCACGAAGCCGGGCTCCGCCGTACGGCGGGCGGCCGCGGCCACCAGCGCCGGCGAGGGGGCTCCCCCGTCGGTCGCGTCGGCCGCCAGGGCAGCGACGGTCGAGGCCGCCGACCAGCGCATGCCGAGGTCGCCCTCGACGGTCCGGGACTCGCGGGGCGTGCCGACGACCTCGCGGGAGACGTCGGGGTCCCCGTCGACCACGGAGTAGACGTCGGTGGTGGCGCCGCCGACGTCGACGACGGCCACGTCGCCGACGGTCGCGGCCAGCACCTCGACCCCCGCGAGCACGACGTCGGGCGTCGCCCCGCGGAGCATCCCGGGCAGCTCGGGGCGGCGGCTGAGGTGCTTGCCGCCGATCACGTGGGAGAGGAAGAGGGCGCGCACGGCGGCCCGGGCGCCCGCGGGGTCGAGCACCCCGATGCGGGGCACGACGTTGGCGCTGAGCTCGTACGGCGTGCCCGCCCCCGCGAGCACCGCGGCCACCTCGTCGCGCACGGCCACGTTCCCGGCCACCACGACGGGCCCCCGCCAGCCGGCGGCGACGAGCGCGCGGGCCGCGGCCGGGAGCGGCTCGGGGTTGCCGCCGTCGGTGCCGCCGGTGAGGAGCACGACGTCGGGCGCGGTGGCGAGGGTCGCCGCGAGGTCGGCGCCGTCGTCGGCGAGCGCGTGCACCGCGACGACCTTGCCGCCGCTCGACAGCGCGACCCGGCGCCCGGCCTCCGCGGTCACCAGCGCCTCGTTGCCGAGCACGGCGATGCGCAGGCCCCCGCCCGCCGACGAGCAGGCGTGCACCACCACGTCGCCCGCCGCCTCGGCGGCCGCGAGCGGCGGGTGGGCGGCACGCAGGGCGGTGAGGCAGTCGTCGTACCCGTCGAGCAGGTCGCCGGACCCGTCGGGGCCCGGCAGCGTGGTGGGCGCGTCGGCGGTGGCGACCACGCCGCCCTCGACGAGGTCGACCAGCAGCGCCTTGGTGAAGGTCGAGCCGAGGTCGACGCAGACGGCCAGCCGCGCCCCGGGGACGGAGCGGCTCACGCCCGGCCGAGCACCTGCGCGAGCGCCTGGTCGAGGTCGGCGACGAGGTCGTCGGCCGTCTCGATGCCCACGCTGAGGCGCACGAGGTCGGCGGGCACCTCGAGGTCGGTGCCGACGACGGAGGCGTGCGTCATGCGGCCCGGGTGCTCGATGAGCGACTCGACGCCGCCGAGGGACTCGCCGAGCGTGAAGAGCTCGGTGGCCGCGCAGACGTCGAGCGCCGCCTGCTCGCCGGCCTTGAGGCGGAACGAGACGATGCCGCCGAAGCGCTTCATCTGGCGGGCGGCGACGGCGTGGCCCGGGTGCTCGGCGAGGCCGGGGTAGATGACCTGCTCGACGCCCGGGTGGGAGGTGAGGAACTCGACGACCCGCTCCGCGTTGTCGCTGTGGCGCTCCATGCGCAGCGCCAGCGTCTTGAGGCCGCGCAGGACGAGCCACGCGTCGAACGGGCCGGCGACGCCGCCGATCGAGTTCTGGAAGAAGGCGAGCTTCTCGGCCAGGTCGAGGTCGCGCACCACGAGCGCGCCGCCGACCACGTCGGAGTGGCCCCCGGCGTACTTCGTGGTCGAGTGCACGACCACGTCGGCGCCGAGCGTCAGCGGCTGCTGCAGGTAGGACGAGGCGAACGTGTTGTCGACGACGAGCAGGGCGCCGGCCTCGTGGGCCACGGCCGCGAGCGCCTCGATGTCGCCGATGTTGAGCAGCGGGTTGGTCGGCGTCTCGACCCAGACCAGCTTCGTCGTGCCGGGACGGATGGCCGCCCGCACGGCGTCGACGTCGGAGACCGGGGCGGCGTCGTACGCCAGGCCCCACGGCTGGGCGACCTTGTCGACGAGGCGGTAGGTGCCGCCGTACGCGTCGTCGGGGATGACCACGTGGTCGCCCGGCCGCGTCAGGGCGCGGATCAGGGTGTCCTCGGCGGCGAGGCCGGAGGCGAACGCGAAGCCGCGCTCCCCCTGCTCCAGTGCGGCGATGTTGCCCTCGAGCGCGGTGCGCGTGGGGTTGCCCGAGCGGCTGTACTCGTAGCCGCCCCGCATGCCGCCCACGCCGTCCTGCTTGTAGGTCGACGTCGCGAAGATCGGCGGGATCACCGCGCCGGTCGTCGGGTCGGGCTCGTAGCCCGCGTGGATGGCGCGCGTCTCGAAGCCGTGCTTGCCGTGCTCGGTGGATGCCTGCTCGCTGGTCACCCGGGCGAGCCTACGCAAGGGGATCCGCGCATCGGGAACGCTCCCGGCGCTTGGGGTGTTGGGGATGATGGAAGTCGTCCGTCGAGATCGTGGAGGAACCGTGTTCGGATCCCGCACCAAGACCACCCTGCCCGCCCCCGACCAGGCGCTGGCCGGCCGCTCCGAGCCGTGGTTCGAGCTCGGCGACCACACCGTCCTGGGCACCCCGATCGTCGCGACGCCCGGCGAGGGCGACGTGCCCGCACACCTCGAGGTGGCCGTCTTCGGGCTGGGCTGCTTCTGGGGCGCCGAGGAGATCTACTGGGCCAAGGAAGGCGTCTGGTCGACGTCGGTCGGGTACGCCGGCGGCTACACGCCGAACCCGTCGTACGAGGAGGTCTGCAGCGGCCGCACGGGTCACACCGAGGCCGTCCGCATCGTCTTCGACCCGTCCGTCATCGGCTTCGCCGACCTCGTGAAGGCCTTCTTCGAGGTGCACGACCCGACGCAGGGCATGCAGCAGGGCAACGACGTGGGCACGCAGTACCGCTCGGCGATCTACTTCACGACGCCCGAGCAGGAGGCGACGGCGAAGGAGCTGACCGAGGTGTACGGCGCGGAGCTGCGCCAGCGCCGCCTGGGCGACATCACGACCGAGATCCGCCCGTCGACCGAGTACTTCTACGCCGAGCCGGCCCACCAGCAGTACCTGGCGAAGAACCCCTTCGGCTACCGCTGCCACGCGAACACCGGCGTGCGCTTCCCGGCCACCGCATGAGTCCGGCCGCCGCGTGAGCGACGAGGGCGACCGCCGCGGGGGCGACCGGGGCCGCGAGCTGCCGCGCAAGACCGTGGCGCGGACCGCACGGCTGGCCGCGCTGCCGCTGGGCTTCGCGGGCCGCAGCGCCGTCGGTCTCGGCAAGCGGCTCGGCGGTCGGCCCGCCGAGCTCGTGACGGCGGAGATCCAGCAGCGGACGGCCGAGCAGGTCTTCCGCACGCTGGGCCAGCTCAAGGGCGGGGCCATGAAGTTCGGGCAGATGCTCTCCGTCATGGAGGCGGCGCTCCCCGAGGACCAGATGGCGGCCTACCGCGGCGAGCTGACCAAGCTGCAGGATGCAGCGCCCCCGATGCCGACCAGCGAGGTGCGGGCCGTGCTCGACGCCGAGCTCGGCTCGGCCGGGGTCGACTGGCGTCGCCACCTCGTCTGGTTCGACGGCGGGCCGACCGCGGCCGCGTCCATCGGCCAGGTGCACAAGGGCCGCTGGGTCGACGACCCGGACGACCCCGCCAGCCCGGAGCGCGAGGTGGCGGTCAAGGTGCAGTACCCGGGCGCCGCCGACGCCATCGCCTCCGACCTGCGCCAGATCGGTCGCCTCGCCCGCACGATCGCCCCGATCATGCCCGGCGTCGACGTCAAGGCGATCGTGGTCGAGCTCCAGGACCGCATGGCGGAGGAGCTCGACTACGGCCTCGAGGCGGCCGCGCAGACGGCGTACGCCGAGGCCTACGTCGACGACGAGCACTTCTTCGTGCCGAAGGTCGTGGCCCAGTCCCCCAAGGTGCTGGTCACCGAGTGGCTCGACAGCACCGGCTCGCTCGCCCAGGTCATCGCCGACGGCACCCCCGAGGAGCGCGACCACTACGGCGAGCTGCTCGTGCGGTTCCTCTTCGACGGCCCCGCGCGCACGGGGATGCTCCACGCCGACCCGCACCCCGGCAACTTCCGCACGATGCCGAACGCGGACGGCACCCCCGGCCGGCTGGGCGTGCTCGACTTCGGCGCCGTGGCCCGGTTGCCCGAGGGCGAGCTGCCCGAGGCCATGGGCACCCTCATCCGGGTCGCCGGCGACGCCGACCGCTCCAGCCTCGAGCAGGGCCTGCGCGACGAGGGCTTCATCAAGGAGCGGACCCGGGTCGACCCCGACCTGCTCTTCGACTACCTCGCCCCGTTCGTCGAGCCCACGCTCACCGACCGGTTCCGGTTCACGCGGTCCTGGCTGCGCACGCAGGCCGAGCGGGTCAGCAACCCCAAGGACCCGGCGTACACGGTGGCGCTCAAGCTCAACCTGCCCCCGTCGTACCTGCTCATCCACCGCACCTGGCTCGCGGCCGTGGGCGTGCTCAGCCAGCTCGAGGCCGAGGCCCCGTTCCGCCAGATCCTGGTCGAGTCGCTGCCGGGCTTCGCCCCGACGGAGAGCTGAGCCACACGGCGCCACGACCGCGCCGACCGCTTGGAACGGGCCGCGCCGTTGTGCCAGAGTTCCGGCCATGGGTGCGTGGGGCGACGGGCCGTTCGACAACGACAGCGCGGCCGACCTGATCGGTGAGATCGAGGACGGCACGTTCTCGTTCGACACCCTCGGGTGGGCCTTCGAGGCCGACTACCTCGAGGTCGATGGCGGCCAGTTCGCCCTCGCCCTCGTCGAGCTGGCGCTCGTGGCCCTCGAGGCCCACGACCCGTCGGAGGAGCTCACCGACGTCGACCTCGAGGCGTTCGCCGAGGCCCTCACGCCCGAGCGCATCGCCTGGGTCGTCGCGCAGGCCGACCGCACCCTCGCGGGCCGCTCGACCTCCGAGCTGTACGACGTGCGTGCGGACGCCCTCGACGAGGAGGAGTTCGCCGCCTGGGCGAACAGCACCCGGACGGCGATCAGCGAGCTGCGCGAGCTCGGCTGACGCCCACCCGGCGGGCTCAGGCCAGGCGGGCCGCCAGGAACTCCCACTCCAGGGCCGACTTGTAGGCCGCCTGGGCGTTCGTGGACGCGCCGCCGTGGCCGCCCTCGACGTTCTCCCAGTAGGTGACGTCGGCCCCGACCTCCGCCAGCCGGGCCGCCATCTTGCGCGCGTGGCCGGGGTGCACCCGGTCGTCGCGGGTGGAGGTCGTGAGCAGCACGGCGGGGTACGTCGTGCCCTCCGCCACCCGGTGGTAGGCCGAGATCTGCTCGACGAACGGGCGGTCGGCCGGGTCGTCGGGGTCGCCGTACTCCGCCATCCACGACGCGCCCGCGAGCAGCTTCGTGTAGCGCAGCATGTCGAGCAGCGGCACGGTGCACACGACCGCCCCGAACAGCTCCGGGTAGCGCACCAGCATGTTGCCGACGAGCAGGCCTCCGTTGGAGCCGCCCATGATGCCGAGGTGGTCCGCGTCGGTGAGCCCGCTCGCGGCGAGGTCCTCGGCGACCGCGGCGAAGTCCTCGTAGGCCCTGTGGCGGTTCTCCCGCAGGGCCGCCTGGTGCCAGGCCGGGCCGTACTCGCCCCCGCCCCGGATGTTGGCGACCGCGTAGGCGTGGCCCCGGGAGAGCCAGGCACGACCGGTGCTGCCGGAGTAGGCCGGGGTCAGCGAGATCTCGAACCCGCCGTAGCCGTAGAGCAGGGTCGGCACGGGCCCCTCCGCGTCCCGCGGGGCGACGAGGAAGTAGGGCACGCGGGTGCCGTCGGCCGAGGTGGCGAAGCGCTGGGTGACCTCGTGGGTGGAGGTGTCGAAGTAGCCCGGGCTCTCCTTGACGGGCGTCGGCGCGGCGGGGGCGCCGCTCGGGCCGAGGTCGCAGAGCGCCAGGGTCGGCGGCGTGAGGTAGCCGCTGACGTCGAGCCAGACGAGGTCGCCGTCGGGCCCGTCGTCGACGGCGTCGACGGGCCGCACGCCCACCGAGGCGTACGGCGGGAGCCCGCTCAGCTCGTCGCGGGCCCAGCCGCCCGTTCCTCCGAGGGCCGCGTCGCCCCCGGCGGGCGGCGTCAGCACCTCGACGCGGTGGGCGACGTCGTCGAGCACGACGAGCACCAGCCGGCGCCGGGTGCGGGTCCAGCCCGCGAGCGAGGCGCTGGCGGTGGGCGTGAAGAGCGGCTCGAAGGTGCCCTCGCCCGCGAGGTGGGCATCGAGGTCGGTGACGAGCAGCGTGCCGGCGGCGTACGTCGGGCCGCCCGCCCGCGGGGTCCACTCGTCACGCAGGTGCACCAGCAGGCGGTCGCGCCACACGGCGGGCTCGGCGCTGTCGGGCACGTCGACGTGGGTCAGCCCGGAGTCGTCGTCCGTCCCCGAGGGTCCCGTGAGCAAGAAGGTCTGCGAGCTGTAGAACGCGACCATCCGGTAGACGTAGGAGCGCTCGAAGCCGGGCGTCGTGTCGTGGCCGACCCCGACCGCCATGTCGTCGGCGCCGGCCTCGTAGACCACCTCGGCCTCGGTGAGGGCCTGGCCCCGGTGCCAGCGGCGGGCGAGGCGGGCGTAGCCGGAGCTCGTGACGGAGTCGGGGCCCGTGTCGGTGGCGACGAGCAGGGTGTCCTCGTCGACCCAGGTGACGCCGCCCTTGCCCTCGGGGCGCACGAAGCCGCCCTGCTCGGCCGGCACCCAGCTGCGGGTCTCGAGGTCGAACTCGCGGGTGACGTCGGCGTCCGAGCCGCCCTTCGACAGGGTGACCAGCACGCGGCGGAACGCGAGCGGTCCGGTGCGCAGCACCTGGGCGCCGTGCCACACCCACTGCTCGTCCTCGGTGCGGCTGAGCTCGTCGAGGTCGATGAGCACCTCCCACTCGGGGGTGTCGGTGCGGTAGGAGGCGAGCGTCGTACGACGCCAGAGGCCGCGCTCGTGGGCGGCGTCGCGCCAGACGTTGTAGAACCAGTCGCCGGCCTTCGCGACGAGCGGGATCCGGTCGTCGGAGTCGAGCACCTCGCGCACGGCCGCCTGCGTGGCGGCGAAGCCCGGCGTCGCGGCGATCGCGGCGTCGGCCTCGGCGTTGCGCTCCCGCACCCAGGCGAGCGCGTCGTCACCGGTCACCTCCTCGAGCCACTCGTGCGGGTCGGGGGCGGCGGTCGAGGACGTCACGCTCCCGACCCTACGGGGGCGTAGGTTCGGCGGATGCGCATCGTCTCCCTGCTCCCCTCGACCACCGAGATGCTGTTCGCCCTCGGCGCGGGCGACGAGGTCGTCGGGGTCACCTTCGAGTGCGACCACCCGGCGCAGGCGCGCGAGCGACGGGTCGTGTCGACCTCCGCGATGCCGTCGGGGCTGTCGCCGGTCGAGATCGACACGTACGTCGCGGCCGCCCTCGCCCGCGGCGAGGACCTCTACCGGCTCGACTCCGACGCGCTCGCCGGCCTCGACGCCGACCTCGTCGTCACCCAGGACCTCTGCGCGGTGTGCGCCGTCGACGTGTCGGTCGTGGACGACGCGCTCACGTTCCTGGGCTGCACCGCCGACGTGCTGACCGTGGACCCGCACACCGTCGCCGAGGTGCTCGCGTCGGTCCGGCTGCTGGGGCGGGCGACGGACCGGCTCCCGGCCGCGGACGCGCTCGTGGCCTCGCTCGAGGCGCGCCTCGACGTCGTACGACGCGACGTGGCCGCGCGGGTCGCCGCGGGGTGGGTGCGGCCGCGGGTGCTGGTGCTCGAGTGGACGGACCCGCCGTACGCCCCCGGCCACTGGATCCCGGAGATGGTCGGGCTCGCCGGTGGCGAGTGCGTGCTGGGCGAGGCCGGCGCGACGAGCACGCGGGTGCCCTGGTCGGCGGTGGAGGGGTGCCGCCCGGACGTCGTCGTCGTCGCGCCGTGCGGCTACGACCGCGCGGGCGCCCAGGCCCAGGCCGACGCCCTGGTCGCGGCCGGCCGCCTGCCCGCCGGCGCCCTCGTGCACGCGGTCGACGCCGACGGCCACTGGGCGCGCCCGGGCCCGCGGATCGTCGACGGGGTCGAGGAGCTCGCCGCGGTGCTGGCGGGGTGGACGGGTGGACGCTGATCCCCGGGCCGCGTACGACGCGGTGGCCGCCGACTACGCCCGCCTGCTGATGGACGACTCCGACGAGCTCGCGGCCAAGCCCGCCGACCGGGCGTGGCTGGACGCGTTCGTGGCGCGGGTGGACGGGGCCGGGCTGCCGCCGCGGGTCCTCGACCTGGGGTGCGGACCGGGGCGCGTAACGGCCTACCTCGCGTTGCGCGCGCCGGGCGTCGAGGTCGTCGGCTGCGACCCGTCGACCGGGATGCTCGCCGAGGCCCGCCGCCGCTTCCCCGGCCTGGCGTTCGCCGTGGGCTCGTGGTCGTCGCCCGGTGTCACCGCGGGGTCGCTCGGCGGGCTGCTCGGCTGGTACTCCCTCATCCACACTCCCCCGGCAGAGCGCCCCGCCGCCCTGGTGAGCGCGTACGACGCCCTCGCCCCCGGCGGCTGGCTCCTGCTCGCCTTCCAGACGGGCGCCGACGAGGGCGTCGAGCTGCAGCGGCCGTACGGTCACGACGTCGCGCTGGTCGCCTACCGCCTCGACCTCGACGCGGTCGTGCGCGACCTCGAGGCGGCCGGCTTCGCGGTGGTCGAGCGCGTACGGCGCGACCCCGTCGCCCCCGAGCGCACTCCCCAGGGGTACGTGCTCGCGCAGCGCGGGCGCCGGCCGGGGAGCACGGACGTGCACCTCCCGTGACGTCATGTGGACCGCCGAGGGGACGCTCGACGACACGGTCGCCGTCGACGACCCCCGCGTGGCCCGGGTGGCGGCCGAGCGGGCCACCTTCGAGACGTCGCTGCACGCCGTCATCGAGGACACCGGCCTGGCGCGCGCCGACGAGGCGCCCTTCGACGACTGGGAGGCGCTGCACCCCCTCACCGAGGGCGACGACGGCGCCGTCGGCGCCGGTGGGGAACGCGGCACGGGGCACGGGTCCATGAGCGCGTTCGAGGCCGTGGGCAAGATGCCCTACGACTTCTCCCCGGCCCGCCTGCGGTGCATGGAGCTGGCCGACGAGATGATGGCCGCCCACCGACCGCCCTCCCCCTGACTCCACGCCGGAGCCGGGTGATCTGGTGTCACCACGTGGCACCGGATCACCCGGATCCCACGAGGTGCCACACGGCTGGGACCGCCTCAGGCCGTCGCGGTCTCCTGCCAGGCGTAGTCCATCTGCCGCGCGGTGGCCTCGGCCAGGTCGCGACCGCCGACGACCTCGACGAGGTGGAGCGCGAGGTCGATGCCGGCGGAGATGCCGGCCGACGTGAAGACGGCGCCCGAGCCGGTGGTGGCGTCGGCGCGCACCCAGCGACGGTCCTCGACGACGTCGAGGTCGGGCCACCGGCGGCGGAGGTCGGGCACGTCCTCCCAGTGGGTGGTCACGGTCTGGTCGACGATCACACCGGCCTCCGCGAGCACGAACGCGCCGGTGCACACCGACCCCACCAGCGGTGTCTCCTCCGCGCGCTCGCGCACCCAGTCGACGACGGTGGCATCGGCCTCGACCGCATCGGTGACACCCCCGGGCACGAGCAGCAGATCGAGCGGGGGCGTGTCGGCGAGCGCGACGTCGACCCCGAGCCGCAGCCCGGCGCGCGCCCGCACGGGGCGGGAGGCGTCCGCGGCCACGGTCACCACCTCGAACAGCGGGTCCTCCGGGGTGGCGTCACCGCGTCGTACGGCGACCCGCGTCGCCGTCGTGAACACCTCGTAGGGACCACACGCGTCGAGCACCTCGACGTCGTCGTACAGCAGGATGGCGATCTTCACGCCCACCAGCCTCGCGGACGTCACCACCCCACCGACACCCGCACCGCCGCCAACCCCCGACGACATCCCGCCGGACCGGGCGCACCGGACCGGGTGGCGGCGGGCTCAGCCCACCCAGAACCCGCGGTCGCCCCAGCCCCCGAGGTCCCCGGGCCCGCCGCCCGACCCGCCGTACGGCGACCCGGCCGACCGTCCGCCGAGGTACGACCCGACGACGGCGGCGCCGAGGTCGTCGAGCTCGGGGGCCACCACGCGCCCGTCGGCCCGCTTCGCGAGCTGGTCGAGGAAGCGGGCGAGCCCGGGATCCTCGCCGAGCCGGAAGAAGGTGGTCTGGGCCCCCAGCCGCGTGGTCGCGTCGAGCTCGGTCACCGTGCGCGCCACCGTGAGCGGGTGCGGCGGGTACTCGAACCAGACGTCGCCGCCCGGCTCCAGGTGGGCCGTCGGCTCGCCGTCGGTGACCACGAGCAGCACCGGCTGCATGCCGGGGTGACGCTTGAAGTGCCGCTGGGCCAGGAGCAGCCCGTGGTGCAGGTTCGTGCCCTTCTGCCACATCGCGTCGAGCCCGGTGAGCTGCTCGATGTCCATCGTCTCGGCGTAGCGGCCAAAGCTGATCAGCTCGAGCCGGTCGCCGCGGAAGCGCGTCGAGATGAGCTGGTGCAGGGCGAGCGCGGTGCGCTTCATCGGCACCCACCGGCCGTCCATCGCCATCGAGAACGACGTGTCGACGAGCAGCGCCACCGCGGCCTGCGTGCGCTGCTCCGACTCGATCACCTCGACGTCGCTGATCTGCAGCCGCACGGCCGGTCCGCTCCGGGGGCCGGCGCCAGCCTCCCGCTGCACCGCGTTGAGCACCGTGCGCGGCAGGTCCCACGGCTCGGTGTCGCCGAAGGCCCACTCGCGGGTGCCGCCCGTGGCGTCCGACGAGCCTCCCCCGGCCCGCAGCTCGCGCTGGCCCTGACGGCCCGACAACCGCTGCGACACGTCGCGCAGCAGGGACTTGCCGAGCTGCCGCATCGCCTGGGGCGAGAGCCGCAGCTGCCCGTCCGAGCCGCGCTTGAGGTAGCCCGATCCCCGCAGCGCCTTCTCCAGCTCCGCGAGCGTCCGCGCGTCGACGGCGGCGTCGTCGCCGAGCTGGCGGGCCAGCTTGTCGAGGTCGACGTCGTCCATGCGCGCGCCGTTGTGGGACTGTGCGAGCTGCTCGGCGAGCGCGTCGAGGTCCGCCAAGTCCTGCAGCGCCCCCGTGCCGTCGCCGAGCCCGAGGCCCTCCGACCCGCCGAAGTCCTCCGAGCCGCCCCAGTCCTCCCCCGGCCGCAGCGACTGCAGCTGGCTGTCGAGCCGGCCGAGCTGCTCCATCAGCTCCGGGGAGCCGAACGCCTGGCCCGAGAGGGCCATCAGCTCGGCGCGCTGCTCGGCGCTCATCGAGTTCATCATCCGCTGGGCGGCAGCCGACCGGGCCGCCATCGCGTCGAGCAGCTCGTCGACGTTGCTCGGGTTCTCCGGGAAGAACTCGCCGTGCTTCGCCATGAACTCGTCGAACTGCTCCCCCACGTCCTCCCCGCGGCCGTGGGCCTCGAGCAGGTCGTTGAGGTCCGTCAGCATCTCGCTGATCGCTGCGCGGTCCTCGTCGGTCGCGCCCTCGAGGGCCTGCTTCATCCCGGCGAACCGCTGGTCGAGCAGCTCGCGGCCGAGCAGGTCCTTGATCTCGTCGTACGCCGCCCGCGCCTCGCTCGAGCGCCACTCGTACGACGCGAGCTCGCTCACGGCGGCCGCCGTCGAGGGCGAGAGGTTGTCGAGCTGCATCTCGGCGAGCGCGCGGTCGCCGTCGTCCATCGTCACGTCCCGCGCGAGCTGGCCGCGCTCGGCGAGGACCGCCCGGTCGAGCAGCTCCCGGATCTCCGCGAGCGTGCCGTCGAGGTTGTGCTTCGACAGCAGCTCGCGGCGCTTCTCCGCGACCCGCCGTGCGAGGTCGTCCAGGCCGCGCTGGCCGTCGCTGCCGCGGCGCAGGTACTCCCGCATCGCACGCTCGGGCGAGTAGCCGGCCATGACGTCCTCGCCGATGGCGTCGAGCGCCGCGGCGAGGTCGACGGGCGGGGCGAGCGGGTCGGGCCCGCCGTCGTACCGCTGGTAGCGCGATCCGCGTGCCATCTCTAGTCGATCCCGTACGTCGTGACGCCCGTGTCGCTTTCTTTGCCGACCTTGCGCGCGAGGAACAGCCCCTCGAGCGCCAGCTCGACGGCACTGGCCCGCGTGCCCACCGACGTCGCGCCCAGGCGCGCACCGATCTGGTCGTAGAGGTCCGACTCCCCCGCCTCGCTCGGCGGCAGGGCCGGCAGCCCGTCGAGCAGCGCCGCGGCGGTGACCTGCTCGCCCGTGGTGACGCTGCCGCCCTCCTCGAGGGCCGCGACGAGCGCGGCGAGGTCCAGACCGCGCAGGTGGCGACGCACGGTCTCGGCGGTCGAGGTGCGCAGCAGGTGGTCGAGCACGGCCCGCTCGCGCCCCTCCTCGCCCGACTCGAACTCGACCTTGCCGCCCAACACGTCGACCGCGGTCTCAAGGTCGACGACGCGGGCCACGGCCTCGGGCTCGCCCTGGCGGGTCGCACGGTGCAGGGCGGCCGCCGCGATCGTCTCGGCGCCGGCGATCGCGAAGCGGGCGGAGACGCCGGAGCGCTGGTCGACCGCCGACGACTCGCGCAGCGCGCGGGTGAAGCGGGCGAGGATCTCGACGAGGAAGTCGGGCACCTCGGCGACGAGGTCCGCCTCCTGGCGGATCACGGCGATCTCGTCGTCGAGCTCGGTCGGGTAGTGGGTGCGGATCTCCGCCCCGAAGCGGTCCTTGAGCGGCGTGATGATGCGGCCGCGGTTCGTGTAGTCCTCCGGGTTGGCCGAGGCGACCACGAGCACGTCGAGGTCGAGCCGCACGACGTAGCCGCGGATCTGGACGTCGCGCTCCTCCATCACGTTGAGCATCGCGACCTGGATGCGCTCGGCGAGGTCGGGCAGCTCGTTGATCGCGACGATGCCGCGGTGGCTGCGCGGCACGAGGCCGAAGTGGATGGTCTCCGCGTCGCCGAGCGAGCGACCCTCGGCCACCTTCATCGGGTCGACGTCGCCGATGAGGTCAGCCACCGAGGTGTCGGGGGTGGCGAGCTTCTCGGCGTACCGCTCGTCGCGGTGGCGCCAGGCGACCGGGAGGTCGTCACCGAGCTCGGCCGCGCGCCGGCGGGAGGCGGCGGTGACGGGCTCGAGCGGGTCCTCGCCCAGCTCGGAGCCCTCGATGACGGGCGACCACTCGTCGAGCAGGCCGACGAGGGTGCGCAGGAGGCGGGTCTTGCCCTGGCCGCGCTCGCCGAGCAGCACGATGTCGTGGCCGGCGATGAGGGCGCGCTCGAGCTGCGGGAGCACCGTGTCCTCGAGGCCGTGGAGGCCCGGCCAGGGGTCGTCGCCGGCGGCGAGCCGGGCGAGCAGGTTGGCGCGGATCTCGGCCTTGACGGTCCGGGGCTGGTGGCCGGCGGCCCGCAGGTCGCCGAGGGTGTGGATCGCGGGAGGTGTGCTGCGCGTGGACGTCACGCGTCCACGCTAGACCCGCACCGCAAGGGACTCCCCCGACGAGGCCCCCTTACTCCCCCACGCTCCCGTCGACGGCCTGGCGGATCAGGTCTGCGTGCCCGTTGTGCCGGGCGTACTCCTCGACCAGGTGCACCAGCACCCACCGCAGGTTGAACCGCTCGCCGCGGCCGTCCCCGCGTCGGCTGAGGGTGTCCAGGCCCTCCGGCGTCGCGAGCAGCCGGTCGGTGACGGCGTCGGAGCGTGCGACGACCTCGTCGAAGAGCTCCCGCAGGTACGACGGGGAGTCGTCGACCGCGCTCCGCAGCTCCCAGTCCGGGTGCGTGCGGACGTCGATCTCGCCCCACGGGCCGGCGTACCCCTCGTCGAGGAGCACGTGGGAGAACCAGTGGTCCTCGACCCACGTGACGTGCTTGAGCAGCCCGGCGAGCGTGAGGTCGCTCGGGGGCAGCGTGCGGGCGAGCTGCGCCGCGTCGAGCCCGCCGACCTTCATCCGCAGGGTGTCGCGGTGGTAGTCGAGGAACGCCCGCAGCGTCGCCGTCTCGTCGCCGGCCAGGGGAGGTTCGCTGCGGGGGTCGGCGTCGTACGACGGGGTGGTGTCGGGCGCGGTCACGCCCGGGACGCTAGCCGAGCCCGGTCACAGCCGCGCGGGCATCCGCCCGGCCAGCCGGGCCCGCTCGGGGTCGGGCGCCTCCTGGACCGCGTCGTGGAGGTTCGGGATCCGGAACGCGACGAGGGTGGCGACCACCATCGCGACCGCGATCATCACGAAGCCGATGACGTAGCCGCGCTCGTCCGGCAGGCCCGAGGCCGCGATGTGGCTGGTGACGATGCCCGCCATGACGGCCGTGCCGATCGAGCCGCCGATGGTGCGGATGTTCATGTTCATGCCCCCGGCGACACCGGTCTGCGACGGGCTCACCGACGCGATCACGACGCCCGCGAGGCTCGAGAACACGACGCCGTTGCCGACGCCCTGCAGCGTCATCCACGCGTAGATCTGCCACGGCTCGGAGTGCCAGAACGCGATCGCGAAGAACGAGACGGCCACGATGCCGCAGCCGGCCGCGATCACGTAGCGCGCGCCGAGCTTGTGCACCAGCCAGCCCGCGACGAAGCCCATGAGGAAGCTCGCGCCGGCCGACGGCAGGATGAAGTGGCCCGACTCGGTGACGGTGGCCCCGAAGCCGTAGCCCGCCTCCGGGGGAGCCTGCAGGAACTGGGGCAGGAAGCCGAGCGAGGAGTACATGCCGAACCCCACGCACGCCCCGACGAGGTTCGAGGTCCACACGCCGCGGTGGCGCATCATCGCCATGTCGATCATCGGCACGGGCACGCGGGTCTCCACGAGCATCCAGACGACCGCCAGCACGGCCGCCGTGGTGAGGAGGGCGATCACCTGCGGCGAGGCCCAGCCCCACTCGTTGCCGCGGCTGATGCCGAGCAGGAGCGCGACGAGCCAGGCCGCGAGGAGCAGGGCGGGCACGAGCGGCAGCTTGGTCGCCTCCGCCAGCGGCGACGGCGGGATGAGGCGCCACGCCGCCACGGCCGCGAGACCGGTGGCGATCATCGGGAGCCAGAAGAGCCAGGCGTAGCCCAGCGACCCGACGATCGGGCCCGAGACCACGATGCCCACGCCGAACCCGACGGAGGCCAGCGACGCGACGACGCTCAGCGCCGTGCCCCGGTGCCGCTCGGCGAACTCGTCGCGGATGATGCCGAACGCCAGCGGCAGCACGCCGCCGCCGACGCCTTGGATGACGCGCGCGGCGATCAGCCAGCCGACGCTCGGCGACAGCGCCGCCATCATCGAGCCGACCGACAGGGCGACGAGGGTGAAGACGAGCATCCGCTGCTTGCCGACGACGTCACCGATGCGGCCGACCAGCGGCGTGCAGATCGCGGCCGACAGCAGGTACGCCGTCAGCACCCACGTCACCGTCGCCTGGTCGGTCTCCAGCTCGTCGGCGATGGTCGCCAGCACCGGCACGACCATCGACTGCAGGAGCGTGAACGCGGAGACCGCGACGGTGAGGACGGCGTAGGTGACGGGGAGGGAGCCCTTGCGGGGCGGGGCGGCGGGCAGCACCTCGTGAGCGTGCTCGGTCCTGCTCGTCGTCACCCGTCCACTCACGCCTGCTCCACGTCCTCACGCCCAGATCAGTTGCGCAACACAACCAAAGTGCGGCCCACAGTACGGCGGATCCGGCGCGAGCGCGCTACCCGCGGGGGCGAGACCGTGGTCTCACCGCCCGGGGCGCCCTCCGAGCCCCTAGGCTCCCGGCGTGCCCGCGACGCCGTTCGACCCCACCGGGTGCCCCTGCGGCACCGGCCGCACGTACGACGCCTGCTGCGGTCGCCTGCACCGCGGGGCCGCGCAGGCGGGTACCGCGGAGGAGCTGATGCGGTCGCGCTACGCCGCGTACGCCGTCGGCGGTCGCACGGGAGCCGACCACCTCTTCCGCACCTGGCACCCCCGCACCCGGCCGGACGACGTCGACCCCGACCCCCGGACGACCTGGACGGGGCTGGAGATCGTGCGCACCGACGCCGGAGGACCGGACGACACCGTGGGGGTGGTCGCCTTCCGGGCCCACCACGACGGCCCCGGCGGGCCGGGCGTGATGGCGGAGACGAGCCGGTTCGAGCGCCGCGGCCGGCGCTGGGTCTACGTCGACGGCGACCTGGCCTGACGCGGAGGACGGCTCAGCCCGCGTCCACCCAGACCTCGCCGACCGGCCGGGCCGTCACGGCGCCGGCGGTCAGCGACGCGAGCAGTGCGCTGAACCCGTCGGTGTCGGCCGGCGGCACCCCGACCCGCAGGGTGACGCGGGCGCCGTACGCCACGTCGACCACGACGACCCCGCGCGAGCGCAGGTCGCTCTCGAGGCGGCCGGCGCCGGCGTGGTCGACCTCCAGGTCGAGCTCGGCCACCCGCCGGCGCTGCCGCGTGCCGACCTCGTCGAGCACCGCGCGCACCGCGTCGCCGTACGCCCGCACCAGGCCGCCCGCGCCGAGGAGCACGCCCCCGAACCACCGCGTCACCACCACGGCCACGTCGGAGACCTCCCGCCCCCGGAGCACCTCGAGCATCGGCGCACCGGCCGTCCCGGAGGGCTCGCCGTCGTCGCTGGAGCGCTGCAGGGCGCCCTCGGGACCGAGTCGGTGGGCCGTGCAGTGGTGGCCGGCGTCCCAGTGCGCGCGGCGCAGGCGCTCGGTCAGCGCCCGCGCGCCCGCCTCGTCGTCGACCCGCGCGACGGTGGCGAGGAAGCGGGAGCGCCGCACCTCGATCTCGACCGCGCCGTCGGCCGCGGGCACGAGGTAGAAGTCCGTCGCCCCGGCACTCATCGGGTGGTCACTTGGCGGGGCGCACGGGCGGTACGACGCCGGGGCCGTAGAGACCGGGGTCGGGCTGCAGCTCGGTGTCCGGCGCCAGCTCGGGCGCGTCGAGCTTCTCGAAGCTCACCGTGACCTCCTGGAAGCCCTTGTGCCGCTGGGCGCGGGCGTAGCCGATGTAGGCGCGCTTGTCAGCCTCGGTGAGGTCGACCGCGTCCGTGAACGGGGTGAGGAGAGCACGGGGGTAGAGCTTGCGCATCATCACGACGTTCACCTCGATGCCGAGCACGACCATCATCGAGGCGAGGTAGATGAGGCCCATGAGGCCGAGGACGAGCCCGAACGTCTGGTTCATCGACGACGTCGACCCGAGCACCCGCACGACGTAGAGCGCACCGATGTACTGCAGCGAGTGCCACAGCAGGGCGACGACGATCGCGCCGGGCGCCGCCGACCAGAACCGGTGTCGGCGTCCCGCCGCCATCCGGAAGAGGTAGGTGAGCACGATCGCGGTGACCAGCACGGTGCCCGAGCTGATGAAGAGCCGGCCCAGCCCGTCGAAGCGGCCGAAGAGCTCGGTGTTGTTGCCGATCACCGACACGGCGCTGACCGCCAGGACGGCCACCCCCGCGACGAGCAGCAGGAACAGGCTCTTGAGCCGCAGGAGGAAGGGGTTCGGGCGGCTGTTGCGCGGCACCGACCACGCCGTGTGCAGCGCGTTCTGGACGGCCAGGCCGAGGCCCATCGCGCCGTACAGGGCGGCGAGCGACCCGACCACGATCGCGCCGGTGGAGCCCTCGAGGCCCTCGGGCCGGCCCAGCTGGTCGCCGATGATCGGGAAGTTGCTGAGCGCGGAGTTGAGCACCTGGTCCTGCAGGCCCGGGCTGCCCTGGAGGAAGAAGCCGAGGATCGAGGTCGCGAGGAGCAGCAGCGGGAAGATGCCGAGGAAGGCGTAGAACGAGATGATCGCCGCGAGGTAGTTGCCCTGGTCGTCGCCGTACTTGTAGATGACGGCGAGCGGGATCGACACCGGCGGAAAACGCCGCTGGAAGCGGTCGATGCCCCCGGCGATGCCCACCTGCGAACGGTACCCGGTGGCAGGGCCGGATCCGCCCCTTCTCAGCCCCAGAGCCCGAGCAGCTCGCCGCCGATGCGTACGACGAAACCGCTGACGACCACCACGAAGAACACCCGGACGAACCCGGACCCCCTGCTGACCGCCGTGCGGGCGCCGAGGTAGCTGCCGACGATGTTCGCGACCCCGACGACGAGACCGACGCCCCACAGCACCGCCCCCTGCGGCACGAAGATCACCAGCGCGGCGACGTTCGTGGCCCAGTTCGCGAGCCGCGCGTTGGCCGACGCGGTGAGGAAGTCGTAGCCGACGAGGCCCACCAGCGCGAGCACGAAGAACGAGCCGGTGCCCGGGCCGAGCGCGCCGTCGTAGAGCCCGACGAGCAGCCCGGTGCCGACCGCCGCGACCGTCGTGCCGCGACCCTCCCAGCGCATCGCCGTCACCGACCCCAGGTCGGGACGGAACAGCACGTAGCCGCCGACGCCGACCAGCACGACGAGGATGATCGGCTCGAACGCCGAGCGCGGGATGAGGGACGCCACCAGGGCGCCGCCCAGGGAGCCGACGAAGGCGCACGCCATGAGGGGCACGAACGTGCGCGGGTCGGGTCTCACCCGGCGGTAGTAGGTCGCCGCGCTCACCGTCACCCCGAGCGCGGAGGCCAGCTTGTTGGTCGCGAGCACCTCCACCGGCGAGGCCACCGGCAGGGCCAGCAGGAGGCTCGGCAGCTGCACGAGCCCGCCCCCGCCGACAACCGCGTCGACGTATCCGGCCACGAGCCCGGCGACGACGAGGAGGGTGAGGAGCTCGGGTGAGAGCCCGTTCAACGCACGCGGCTCGGCACCGCGTCGGGCACGTCGGCCCCGCGGTGACGGACGAGGTCGCCGCCGAAGCCGTGGTCGATGGCCCACAGCACGGCCTGGCTGCGGCGCGTCACCCCGGCCTTGCGGTAGGCGCTGCGGATGTAGGTCTTCACGGAGTTGATGCTCACGTGGAGCATCTCGGCGATCTCGGCGTTGCTGTGGCCGGCCGCGATGAGGGCCACGACCTCGGCCTCGCGCTCGGTCAGCCCGACCAGCTGGCCGGGCCAGGTGCGACCGGTCCCCCGGCCGCGACGGCTCTGGGTGCCCACCGGGAGGACCCCGTAGGCGGACCCCCGCCGCACGGCCTCGAGCACGTCGACCAGCTCGGCGGCGCTGACGGTCTTCGAGATGCAGGCGGCGGCGCCCCACGCGACGGCGCGCTGCCGGATCTCGGGCCGGGTGTCCCAGGTGTAGACCACCACCGGCGTGCCGGGGCGGGCGATCTCCTCCATGCGGATGCGGGTGTTGACCGGCCGGGCGAAGGAGTCGAAGAGCACCAGGTCGGCGCCACGTCCACCCGTCGTGCCCGCCGCGACCTCGACCACCTGCACCCGCTCGGCGTACGGCGCGAGCATGCCGTTCAGCCCGGCGACGACGATCTCGTAGTCGTTCACGATCGAGAGGCGCAGCGGCACCCTGGTGGTCATGGGGCCGCACTCTACGGTGCGTGCGGCCCCGGACGTGTCACGAGACGAAGCCCTCCTCCTGCAGCCAGTCGAACGCGACGTCCGCGGGCTCCTCGCCGTCGACGTCGACCCGGGCGTTGAGGTCGAGCATGACCTCGTCAGTGAGGCGCTCCGTGACGGGTGCCATCAGCTCCTCGATCTCCGGATGGTCCTCCGCGACCTCCTCGCGCAGCACCAGCGAGACGTTGTACTTCGGGAAGTACTCCTGGTCGTCGGTGAGCACGGTGAGGTCGAGCGCGAGGATGCGCCCGTCGGTCGTGAAGACCTCGCCGAAGTTGCACTCGCCCTTCGCGGTCGCGTCGTAGATCGCGCCGGTCTGGTAGGTGCGGAGGTTCGACTCGGGCGTGCCCTGGGGGTCGTCGAGCGGGATGCCGTAGGTCTCGAGCATCCCGGGCAGGCCGTCCTGGCGGTTCGTGAACTCCGACTCCACGCAGAACGTGCGCTCCTCGACCGGGAGCTCGGCGATCTGGGAGAGGCTCTCGATGCCGAGCCGCTCCGTCACCTCCGGGTTCATCGCGAAGGCGTAGGTGTTGTTCATCGGCGCCGGCGGCAGCCACACCAGGTCGTTCTGCGCGAGGTCCTCGTCGGCGACCGCCTGGTACTGCTCCTCCTCGTCGAGGATCGGCTCGGCCTCGCCGAGGTAGACGAGCCAGCCCGTGCCCGTGTACTCCCACATCGCGTCGATCTGGCCCTCCACGTGGGCCTGCCGGGCCGCTGCGCTCCCGGGGATGTTGGTGAGGTCGACGACGTCGGCGCCGGCCGCGCGGAACAGGATGATCGCCATCTTGCCGAGGATGACGTTCTCGTTGAAGTTCTTCGACCCCACCGAGATCGACGCGCCGTCGAGGGAGACGCCCTCGACGTCGCCGGCGAGCGCTCCCTCGGGCACGTAGCCGCCGGCGGTGCCGAGGCCGCAGCCCGACAGCAGGGCGCCCACCGTGAGGAGGGCGGCCGCGGCGACGCCGGGGCGCCGCAGGCGGGAGGTGGTCCGATCGGTCCGAGCCATGTCAGACCCCCTTCGGCCGGTAGACGGTCTCGAGCACGCGGCCGATCCACTCGATCAGCAGCGCGAGGAGGGCGATGAGCAGCGCTCCGGTGATCATCAGCGAGAAGCGGAACAGCGAGATGCCGGTCTGCAGCACCTCGCCCAGGCCGCCGGCGTTGATGAAGCAGGCGAGCGAGGCGGTGCCGGCGATGAGCACCAGGGAGGTGCGCACCCCGGCCATGATGACCGGCACGGCGAGGGGCAGCTCGACCTTGCGCAACGTCTGCCACGACGTCATGCCGACCCCGCGGGCGGCCTCGACGAGCGTCGGGTCGACCGCCTGGATGCCGGTGATGGTGTTGCGCAGCACCGGCAGCACGCCGTACAGGCTGAGGCCGATGATCGCCGTCCAGAAACCGCTGCCGAGCCAGAGGAAGAGCAGCACGATCAGGCCGACCGACGGTGCGGCCTGCCCGGCGTTGGCGATGCCCACCACCACCGGCGACGCCCGCTTCAGTGCCCCGCGGGTGAGACCGATGCCGAGCGGGATCGAGACCGCCACGACGACGATCGCCGCGACGACCGTGAGCTGCACGTGCTCGACGAACAGCCGCTGCAGCGTGCCCCACCGCAGCTGCTGGGCCTCGACGGCGTCGAGCTCGGCGGTCTGGCGCCAGACGACGAAACCGCCGAACGCCGCGGCCACCAGCAGCGGAGGCACCACCAGCATCAGCACGGTCTCGCGGGTGATCGTGCGTCCCGCGAGGAGCCCGCGGCGGGCCGGGACCTCGGCGCCCTCCGGTCCCGAGGTCTCCGGGTCGACGACCGTGGCGCTCACGACGCGTCCTCGGCGCGGGCCTCCTCGGCCCGCGCCTCCTGGGCGACGGCCTGCTGCGCGGCGGCCTCCTGGCCCCGGATGTGGTTCGTGACCGAGACGAAGTCGACGACACCCACGTACTGGTCGCGGTCACCGGTGACGATCGCCGCGGCGTGCGACGAGCTCAGCATGGTGTCGAGGGCGTCGTTGAGGGTCGCGCGCCGGTCGAGCGTCACCAGCTCGTCGCGGCGGGGAACGTCGATCCGGTCCTGGCGGCGCAGGTTGCGCAACCACGGCCAGGAGACGGGACGGTTGCGCTCGTCGAGCACGACCACGCAGTCGTGGCCGGCCGCCTCGGCCCGCCGTACGGCGTCGGAGGAGTCGTCCCCCAGGCGCGCGGTCGTCCACGAGCCCATCTCGAGCTCGCTCACGCGCGAGAGGCTGAGCTGCTTGAGGGTGGAGCCCGCGCCCACGAAGTCGGCCACGAAGTCGTTGGCCGGGGCGGCGAGCACGTTCTCGGGGGTGTCGTACTGCTCGATGCGAGCACCCTCCGAGAAGATCAGGATGCGGTCGCCGAGCTTGATGGCCTCGTCGATGTCGTGGGTGACGCAGACGATGGTCTTGCCCAGCTCGCGCTGGATCCCGAGCATCTCGTCCTGCAGGCGCTGCCGCGTGATCGGGTCGACGGCGCCGAACGGCTCGTCCATCAGCACCACCGGCGGGTCGGCAGCGAGACCGCGGGCCACTCCGACACGCTGCTGCTGGCCTCCCGAGAGCTCGCGCGGGTAGCGGTCGCGGTAGCGGCCCGGCTCGAGGCCGACGAGGTCGAGCAGCTCCTCCGTCCGGTCGGCGATCTTCTGCTTCGACCACTTGAGCAGCTTGGGCACGACCGCGATGTTGTCCGCGACCGTCATGTGCGGGAAGAGGCTGCCGCCCTGGATGACGTAGCCGATGGTGCGGCGCAGCTCGTCGGCGTCGCGGCTGCGCACGTCCTCACCACCGATGGTGATGGTGCCGGAGGTCGGCTCGATGAGCCGGTTGATCATCTTGAGCGACGTGGTCTTGCCGCAGCCGGACGGGCCGATGAACATCACCAGCTCACCGGCGGGCACGGTGAGCGAGAGGCTCTCGACCGCGGCGCTCTTCTGGCCCGGGTAGCGCTTCACGACGTCGCGCAGGTCGATCTCGACCCCGCTGACCTGACGGTCCTTCTCGGTGCTCCGGGTGTTCTCGGTGTTCTGCGTGTTCTCGGTGTTCTCCGTGCTCTCGGTCATGCGACCCGCACTCCCTTCGAGATGGTGAGCCGCCCGAGGACGAGCAGCAGGAGGTCGGCGACGAGCGCCACGATGACGATGCCGACGGTGCCGACGAGGGCGTAGTTGAGGGCGTTGGCGCCACCGGCCTGCACGAGGCCGCGCCAGATGTAGGACCCCAGACCGGGGCCGAGCACGTACGCCGCGATCGCCGCGATGCCCATCGACATCTGCATCGAGGTGCGCACCCCGGCGAGGATGACGGGCCACGCCAGCGGCAGCTGCACCTTCACCAGCACCCCGACCGGGCTCATCCCCATGCCGCGGGCCGACTCGAGCAGCGTGTCGTCGACGCCGGCGAGCCCGACGACGGCGTTGCGCAGCACGGGCAGCACCGCGTAGAAGACCACGCAGAGGAACGCCGTGGTGGTGCCCAGGCCCGCGACCGGGAGCAGCAGCCCGACGAGCGCGAACGACGGCAGGGTCAGCCCGATGGCCGAGACGGCGTTGGCGACGGGCTCCAAGGCCCGGTAGCGGTTGATCACCACCGCGAGCCCGACGGCCACGATCGTCGCCACCAGCACGCACTGGAACACCAGGTTCGCGTGCTGGAACATGTCGTAGGCGATCTGTTGTCGCCGCTCCGCGATGAAGTCCCCCACCTCAACGGATCCCTTCGCTCGTCCTGCACGGGTGTCCCACCCCAGCACGAGGGAGGGTCCGTGTCGAGGACCGCCCGTCATGACAACGGCTCCCGGGTAGTACCCGGGAGCCGTTCGGTCATGCGTGGCACCTCCCCGACCGGTGGCCGGTCGGGGCAGGTCAGGTCAGCTGCGCGAGAGGTGGCGCAGCAGGTCCTGGCGGGTCAGCACGCCCACCGGCTTGCCGTCCTCCTGCACGAGCAGCGCGTCGGCGCCCTCGAGCACGTGCACGGCCTCGGCGGCCGCCGTGGAGGCCCCGATCGTCGGCAGCGGGGCCGACATGTGGTCCTCGACCTGGTCGGTCAGGCGGGCGCGGCCCGTGAACAGCGCGTCGAGCAGGTCGCGCTCGGAGACGGACCCCGCCACCTCCGCCGCGACGACGGGAGGCTCGGCCCGCACGACGGGCATCTGGCTCACGCCGTACTCCTGGAGGATGTGCACGGCCTCGGCGATCGTCTCGCTGGGGTGGGTGTGCACGAGGTCGGGCAGGCGCCCGTCCTTGCCGCGCAGCACCTCGCCGACGGTCTGCTCCGAGCTCGGGGCGAGGAAGCCGTACTGCCCCAGCCACTCGTCGTTGAAGACCTTCGTCAGGTAGCCGCGACCGGAGTCGGGCAGGAGCACGACGATGACCGCGGCGTCGCCCTCGGGGGTGCCGGCCAGCTCGTGGGCGAGCTGCACCGCGGCGTACGCCGCCATGCCCGACGAGCCGCCGACCAGCAGCGCCTCCTCGCGGGCCAGGCGCCGGGTGAACGCGAACGAGTCGGCGTCGGAGACCTCGATGATGCGGTCCGCGACGGTGCGGTCGTAGGTGTCGGGCCAGAAGTCCTCGCCCACGCCCTCGACGAGGTACGGCCGGCCGGACCCGCCCGAGTAGACCGAGCCGGCGGGGTCGGCGCCGATGATCTGGACGTCCGGGTTCTGCTCCTTGAGGTAGCGCCCGATGCCGGAGATGGTGCCGCCCGTGCCGACGCCGGTCACGAAGTGCGTGACGCGGCCGTCGGTCTGCGCCCAGATCTCGGGACCGGTCGTCTCGTAGTGCGACCGCGGGTTGTGGGGGTTCGCGTACTGGTTCGGCTTCCAGGCGCCCGGCGTCTCGCGGACGAGGCGGTCGGAGACGTTGTAGTAGGAGTCGGGGTGCTCCGGCGCCACGGCGGTCGGGCAGACCACGACCTCCGCGCCGTACGCCTTGAGCACGTTGCGCTTGTCCTCGCTGACCTTGTCGGGGCACACGAAGATGCAGTGGTAGCCCTTCGCCTGGGCCACCATCGCGAGGCCGACCCCGGTGTTGCCGGAGGTCGGCTCGACGATCACGCCGCCCGGCTTCAGCTCGCCGGAGGCCTCCGCGGCCTCGATCATGCGCGTCGCGATGCGGTCCTTCACGGAGCCGCCGGGGTTGAGGTACTCGACCTTCGCCAGCACCAGGGGGCCCCTGCCCTCCCCCGAAGAGTCCTCCGTCGGGGAGCTGTCCGGGCGGTCGAGCACCCGGTCGAGCTGGAGGAGCGGCGTGTTGCCGATGAGGTCGAGGAGCGAGGTCACGAACTGCATGGGACGAATCTAGCCCGGACCGGCGCCGCGACCGGCTTCCTGCCCCGTTGCCCGCACCGCCTGCGGGGGCGGGGGGCCGTTCCGTAGGATGCCGGGGTGGGGAGAGCAGCAGCAGCCAGGAAGCTCGCGGCCGCCGCTGCCTACGGCGGAGGCGGCCTGTCGGTCGTCGGAGCAGGGCTCTACGGGCTCCTGCGCGCCGAGGCGACCGTCGCGCGCAAGGTCATCGGCGACCCGCGGGAGGACCCGCCCCCCAACCCCACCGGCTGGTACGGCCGTGGCCGTCCCGGCCCCGCGTTCACCATCGTCGTCCTCGGCGACTCCCTCGCCGGCGGGTACGGCGTGGAGCGCGTCTCCGAGACCCCCGGCGCCCTGCTCGCCTCGGGACTGGCGGAGCACGCCGACCGCCGGGTCTACCTGCGCACCTTCTCCGTGGTCGGCGCCCAGTCCAGCGGGCTCCCCCCGCAGGTCGACGGCGCCCTGCCCGTGGAGCCGGACGTGGCCGTCATCGTCATCGGCGGCAACGACGTCACCCACGTCGTCAAGCCGTCGGAGTCCGTGCAGCACCTCGCCGAGGCGGTCCGCCGCTTCCGGGCGATCGGCTGCGAGGTCGTCGTCGCCACGTGCCCCGACCTGGGCACGATCAAGCCGATCCCGCCGCCGCTCAAGCAGATCGCCCGCTCGTGGTCGCGCCGGCTCGCCGCCGCGCAGACGATCGCCGTCGTCGAGGAGGAGGGCCGCACGGTCTCCCTCGGCTCGGTCCTGGGACCGGAGTTCGAGGCGGCCCCTGCGCTGCTGTTCGGGCCCGACCAGTTCCACCCGTCCGCCGACGGCTACGCCCAGATGGCGGCGGTGCTGCTCCCGTCGGTGCTCGCCGCCCTCGGCGAGGCGCCCGAGGACGAGCGGCTGCCCGCGGCGTTCCGCGGCGAGCGCGTGCTGCCGATCGCGCAGGCCGCCATCGAGGCGGTCCGCACGCCGGGCACCGAGCTCGGCGGCACCGAGGTCGCAGGCAACCGTCGCAGCGTGCGCGGTCGCTGGGTGGAGCTGCGCCACCGTCGCCGGCGGGCCCAGCCCGACAGTGCCGGACCGGAGCACGAGGACGCCACCGACGACCACCCGCTCCCGTCCGACGCGGCGACCGCCGAGGAGTCCGCGGCGGGCTGAGCGGCAGCACCGCTCCCCCACGTACGACGACGGCGACGGGCCCGTAGGCCCGACGCCGTCGTGTCGTTCGAGGTGATGCGCGCCGAGGCGCGACCGGGTCAGTCCTGGCTGAAGATGGCCAGCAGGCGGAGCAGGTTCGTGTAGATCCACACGAGGCTCACGGTCATGCCGAAGGCCGCGCGCCACGACTCGCGCTCGTCGAGGCCGGCAGCGATGCCGCGCTCCACGAAGTCGAAGTCGAGGATCAGCATGAAGACACCGAGCACCAGGCCGACGATCGCCATGATCGTGCCGAGACCGCCGAAGCCGAACAGGCCGATCTGCGCGCCGAAGACGCCGAGCACGAGCTCCATGAGGCCGAGGCCCACCATGCCGAACATGGCCGCGACGACGAAGATGCGGAACTTGTCGCCGACGCGGATGTTGAGCACCTTGTAGGCCGCCAGGGTGCCCGCGAAGGCCGCGAACGTGCCGATGACCGCGCCGGTGACGACGCCGCCGTCGAACATCGCGTTGAACATCTTGCTCAGCGCACCGAGCATGAGGCCCTCGACGGCCGCGAAGACCATCACGAGCGCCGGGCTGACGACCCGCTTGAGCGAGATGACAATCGAGAGGCCCAACGCCGCCAGCGCGCCGACGCCCGCGAGGGCGCCGAGGGTGGCGAGCGCGTCGGTGTTGGTGGTCGTGATCTCGGGCGTGAGGATCCAGGTCGCGAGCGCGACGAGGATGACGGTGCCGATGGAGAACGCCGTCTTCTGCACGACGCTGTCGATCGTCATCCGGCCGCCGCCGGCGGCGGGGCCGCCCGTGCGGGACATGTCCCACGACGACGGGTCGCCGTAGCCGGCCTGCTGGCCGGGCTGGCCGTACTGCTGACCGTGCTGCTGGCCGTAGCCCTGACCCGCGTAGGTCTGGGCGCCGCCGGCGTTCGACCCGTTGAACTCGGCCGATCGCCTGAACACCGGGTTGTTGCTCTGCATGGGAAGTCACTCCTCGCGGAAGTTGATCCGCCGCCACCTGACGGCGGGAGTCCGAGGTCGATCCTACGGGCTCTCGGTAGGTACAACGATGGGGAAGCGCTCCTAGTTCCCCGCAGGTCAGGAGGCTGCGCGGGCGCTGCGGCGCACCGTCAGGTAGCCGACGGCGGTGGCCAGCAGGAGCAGGCCGACGAGCACGGTCAGGTTGAGCACCCACTGGTCGACGCTGGCCGTGTAGAGCACGTCGCGCTCCAGGTCCGGCGCGAGCTGGCCGTCGCCGGTCTCCTTGGAGCGGTCGAGGTCCACGGTGACCGCGGTCGCGGCGTACCCCCAGCGCGCCGGCGCGAGCCAGGCCAGCTGCTCGAGCACGGCCCGGCCGGCGACGCCGATGATGGCGCCCGAGAACACCAGCTGCAGCATGACGATGCCGATGAGCGCGGGCATCCCCTGCTCCGAGCTCGTCAGCAGGGCGCTGATCGCGAGGCCCAGCACGGCGACCGCCGAGCAGGTGAGGCCGACGGCGATGGCGATCTCGAACCAGCCGAGCCCGATCACGCCCCCGTCGTCCGGGCCCGGTAGCCCGACCGTGCCGACCCAGGTGACGATCACGCCCTGGACGAAGCACAGCACCCCGAAGACGCTCACCTTGCTCAGCAGGTAGACACCGGGCGAGAGACCGACGGCGTACTCCCGCTGGAACACGGCTCTCTCGTTCACCAGCGCCCAGATGGTCATCACCGCCCCCATCAGGGCCGCGGCGACGACGAACACCGTGAGCCGCTGCACCACCTCCCCCGCGGAGAGCACCCCGGCCTCGTTGGCGGTGCGGGACAGCCCGAACCCGTCACCGCCCTGGGCCAGACGGCTGAGGCCGCCGATCGCGGGCGGGGTGAGCAGGAGCATCGCCAGCAGCATCTTGTCGGAGCCGATGACGGCCAACGACCGCTTCACGAGCGTGGCGAACTGGCGGGCGAACGACTGGCGCGGCGGCGACGGCAGCTGCGCGTTGACGGCCGGCAGGGCGTGGGTGTCGGGACGGCCCCCGGGCGGGGGCGGGATCCGTCGCCAGAGGTCGGGCTCGTCGAGCAGGTCGAAGACCTGGGGGTAGTCGGCGCACCCGAAGTGGGCGAGCACCGAGTCGGGCGGGCCGGAGTAGGCGATGCGCCCGCCCGGGGCCATCACCACGACGGTGTCGCAGACGTCGAGCGCCAGCACGGAGTGGGTCACCACCACGACGACGCGGCCCTCGTCGGCCAGGCCGCGCAGCAGGTGCATGACGTCGCGGTCGAGCCCCGGGTCGAGACCCGAGGTCGGCTCGTCGAGGAACAGCAGCGGCGGCGCGGTGAGCAGCTCGGTGGCGATGGAGACGCGCTTCTTCTGGCCCCCCGAGAGCTGGGTGCCGATCCGGTTGTCGATCTGGCGCCCGAGCTGCATCTGGTGGACGACCTGGTCGACGCGGCGCCCGCGCTCCTCCTTGGTCGTGTCGGGCGGCAGCCGCAGGCGCGCGGCGTACGAGAGCCCCTGGCGCACCGACAGCTGCGGGTGCTGGATGTCCTGCTGCGGCACGAGGCCGATCTGGTGGCGCAGGTGGTCGTAGTGCGTGTAGAGGTCGTGGCCCTGCCAGATCACGTTGCCGTAGCTGGCCGGACGCGTGCCCGTGAGCGCACCGAGCATCGTCGACTTACCGGAGCCCGACGGACCGATCACGGCGGTGAGGCTCGCCGGCCCCAGCTCGAGCGACACCCCGTCGAGCAGCCGACGGCCGCCCTTCACGACCGTCGTGAGGTTCTCCACCACCAGCGTCAGGTCGGAGCGCGTGTTGCGGGTGACCAGCTGGTCGCCCGACCAGGTGTAGGTCTGGTTGCCGATGAGGACCTCGTCGCCGGGCGTCAGACGTACGGCGCCCCGGAGGCGGTGACCGTTGTGGAACGTGCCGTTGAAGCTGTTGAGGTCGCGCAGCACCGGCACCGGCACGAACTCGACGACGGCGTGACGACGCGACACCAGTGGGTCGTCCAGCACCACGTCGCAGCTCTGGGCCCGGCCGAGCACGGCGCCGCGGCCGCGCTGCGGACCGGTCGGCAGGATGCCCTTGCCGTGCGCCTGCTGGCCGGGAGGGGTACGGCGGACCGCCATCGCGCCGCTCCCGGGGCCGCCGGGGCCACCCGGGCCGTTCGCCGCCATCGTCGGCGGGTCGATCCCCGGCGGGCGTGCGCCCGGGCCGGGGCCACCCGGGCCGGGGCCGCCCGGACCGGGGCCGCCCGGACCGGGACGGAACGCCGCCGGGGGCTGCGCGGGACGCTGACCGGGCTGGACACCGGGCCGACCGCCGGGCTGCAGACCGCGCTGACCACCGGGCTGACCACCGGGCTGACCACCGCGCTGACCACCCGGGAACGCGGGCGGAGCGGCGGGAC
The DNA here is from genome assembly GCF_000426525.1 of Nocardioides alkalitolerans DSM 16699. Classification (GTDB taxonomy): domain Bacteria; phylum Actinomycetota; class Actinomycetes; order Propionibacteriales; family Nocardioidaceae; genus Nocardioides; species Nocardioides alkalitolerans. The sequence continues at coordinate 519,201 of NZ_AUFN01000011.1, read as the reverse complement.
GAGCCGCGGGCTGCGGCGGTGACGCCGGACGCTGTGGCTGCGGGCCGGCCGGGGCCGCCGGAGCAGCCGGGGCCCCGGCGAGCGGCGAGCGCGCGCTGTACTGGGTGGGCGGCGCCGCGCGGCCGGTGTCGGCGTCGACGTGCACCCGGACCGGCACGCCGCGGTGGCCGCCGACCAGCACGTCGAGCTGCTGTCCTGGCGCCAGCGGCAGGGTGCCGATGCGCGAGCCGTCGACGACGGTGCCGTTGGTGCTGCCGAGGTCGACCAACCACCACGACCCGCTCTCGTGACGCAGCTCGGCGTGACGTCGGGAGACGTCACCGTGCTGGAGCACGAGGCTCGAGGTCTCGTCGCGCCCGATGGTCACGGTGGTGCCGGGGGTGAACTCCCGCAGCTGCCCTCCCGTGCCCACGCGCACCGTCGGTCCGTCGTTCGCCGCAGGCGGCACGCTCATCGGTCTCCTCGGGTCGCGCCGGGGTCAGGGGCCGTTGTCGGACGACACGGTAGACCACCCCACGCCGTCCGGAGCCGTCCACCCGCGGAACGCGTCGACGATCTCGGCGCCCGCCCGCCCCCCGGCCGAGGTCGTCACCGTGAGCCCCGGGGTGCTCCATCCCTGGTCGTGCAGCTCTCCGTGCGCCGGCCGGACCGGGTGGTCGGCCGCTGCCAGCATCCCGGCGTCCAGCCACGAGTCACCCGCGGCCGCCACGGCGTCCGCGCCGACCCGGCGCACCACCTCGGCGACGGCCGCCTGCTTGGTGAGCCCGGGCGGGATGGCGTAGCACTTGCGGCCCTGCACCGACAGCACCCACCCCAGCGCCGTGACGGCCTCGAGCAGCTCGTCGTACCACTCGGCGGGCGTGTCCGCCGTCTCGACCACGCAGTAGAGGAAGAGCTCCTCGGCGTCGCGCACCGTCCGCACCCACGGGCGCTCCCACACGGGTGCGAGCGCGCGTACCGCCTCGGGGTAGGACGCCCCCTCCGCCGTACGTCGGGCGACCTCGGCCGCCCAGTCGGGGCACGGCACACCGTCGGAGAGCAGCACCCCGCCGTTGGTCGTGACGGCGTGGGTGACGCGCACGCCGGGCAGCACGATCCGGCCGAACTGGGCGCGGGTGCGGGTCGTGACCGGCACGAACCAGGTGGCGGCGCTCAGCGCGACCAGGCCGGCGAGCGCGTCGGGGTGGATGAAGCTCGTCGGACGGTCGTCGTAGATCTCGACGCAGACCGGGTCGACGACCGACTCCCCCAGCGCCATCGCGGCGGCGGAGTAGATGAGGGTGCGGTCGAGGTCGGAGGCGACGAGCACGCGGCTCGGCGCCGTCTGCGGCCCGGTCACGACCCGTCCTGCTCGGTCGGTCGGATGATGCCGACGCACGAGTAGGGCAGCCCGGGCTGCTCCACCACCGGGACCCCGCGCTCCGCGGCGAGCAGCCGGACGTGGCGCAGGTCTGCCTCCCGCTCGGGCGCCACCACCACCCGCCAGGGCACGCGGCGCAGCAGCACCCGCGTCGTCTCCCCGACGCCCGGCTTGACCAGGTTCACGCTGGGCAGCCCGTGCTCCGCCTGCAGCTTCTCGGCCGCCGCCCAGCCGGCCCAGCGGGGGGTGCGGTCCGACTCCTGCAGGCGACCGGCCTCGGCGACCGCGGCGTCCTCGACCGCGGCGAAGTGGCCCGCCACGGCGTCGAGGTAGGCCCCCGAGACGTCCTCGGGCGCCAGCTCGGCGTAGAACTTCGCGCCGTGGAAGTCGTGCGGCCCGATGAGGTCGGCGTTCAGCACGGTGCGCGAGACCAGGCCCGAGACGGTGCTGTTGAGGCAGGCCGACGGGATGAGGAAGTCGTCGCGGGTGCCGTACAGCTCGACGCACTCCCCCGGGTCGGCGAGCACCGCGAGGTCGGTGCGGAAGCCCCGCTCCGGCGAGAGGCCGAGCGCCGCGTTGGTCGCGGCGACGGCGGCGGCGAACTCGCGGGCGATCGCGCCCTTGCCCGTCCAGCCGTCCACGACGAGCACGCGTGCCGGGTCGTACCGGTCGGCCAGCCAGCGCATGGCCGTGAGGTCGATGCCGCGGTCGCGGACGATGCTGACCGCGTGGTGCGGCCAGTCCCACCCGTGGCTTGCGGCCCAACGTCGCATGAGCACGCCGATCGGCGTGCCCGCACGGGCGAGCGAGACGATCACGAGGTCGTCGCGCCCACGGACGCGGCGGCTCAGCTCGCTGACGGTGACGACGGCGGAGGCCACCCGGTCGGCGACGGTGGCGAGCTGCTCGCCGTACAGCCGGCGGTAGGCGTCGTCGGGCCGGTACTCGGTGGGCAGCGACTCGGCGTAGTGCGCCTCCCCCGACTGGATCGCCTGCTCCCGCTGCTCGCGCTCGCCCTCGAGCGCCACGTGGGAGAGGTCCTTCAGCAGCCAGGTGACCTCGTCGGCGGCGTAGGAGCCGAAGTGCGGACCGTGCAGCGGCGCCGGACCGGTGCCGGCGACCGGCAGCACGACGGGCACGACCTCGGTCGCGTACGGCGCGAGCGCCGCCAGCAGGCCGGACCGCCCGTCGAGCGCCGCGGTGGCCGACGGGCGGTCGAGCACCACCACGATCGCCCGCCACGGCGTCGGGGCCGCCACGTTGTAGGCGTAGCGGTCGGCCTCGCCGTAGCCGTCCGCGTCGCGGTCGTGGGCCACGAACCGGACGCCGGAGCGCACGGCGTAGCCCTCGACGTCGCGCACCTGGACGGGGCTGCGGGTGGTGGTCGAGAACCGCACGGCCGCCGGACCCGCGGCCCGGAGCGCCTCGGCGACGGCGAGCGGGGCGTACATCAGCTCCTCCGTGCCGAGCACGAGCACGCGGTCGTCGCCGGTGAGCGCGAGCCGGTCCACGAGTCGGGCGGCCACCCGGCCGGCCGCGGTCGTGAGCGGGGACTCGTCGGTCCAGGTGAACCCGTGGCGTCCGGACTCCCGCACGCCGACGGGCCACGCGTCGCCGGCGTCGGGCACGTCGAGCGCCGTCCCGTCGATGCTGTCGGCGCCGCCCCTCGGCAGCAGGACGGGCTCGGGGGCGACCACGCCGTCGGGCACGCGCACCTCCCCCGCCGCCAGCGCGACCACGTCGATGCTGACGCCGAGCTCGGCGGCCACCGCCTGCATGCGGGCGCGATCGACCTCGCGGCGCACGTCGACGAGGGCCGCGATCACGTACGACGACCGCGGCGCCACGGCGTGCAGGGCGCGGATCGTGCCGAGCGCCGTGCTCCCGGTCGACAGCTCGTCGTCGACGAGGACGGCCGGTCCGGTGGTCGCCAGGAGCGCCGGGTCGACGGGCAGCAGGAGGTGCTCGGTGGCGTGGGAGTGCGCCTCGTCGAACCCGAGGGCCGGCTCGGCACCCGGCACGTGGCGGCGGGTCGAGTGGAGCGACGGCAGGCGGAGCGCCCGCGCCACCAGGTGGCCCAGGGCGGTCGCGGTCTCGGCGTACCCCAGCACGACCCCGTCCCCGTCGGTGACCGTGGCGGTGGCCGCCGCGACCGCGGCGTCGAGGGCGACGAGGTCGTCCTCACCGGCCTCGGGCGCGACGGCCCGGGCGAGGAGACCGCCGAGGTCGTCCGCCGGCAGCGCCCGCCGCAGGTGGGTGGCCACGCCGAGGCCGAGCAGCAGACCGGCGGCCCGCACCACGCGGGGGTCGGTCGGCACGTGCTTCGCCAGCACGGTCGACACCAGCAGGTGGGGCCGTCGCGGGTTGATGCGCAGCGCCAGGCCGAACAGGTCGTGCATGCGGAGCCCGGGCCCGCCGGCGGTCGCCTCCCCGCCGACCTCCGTGGGGGCGTCGACGACCTCGACGCCGAGTCGCTCGGCGGTCCAGGCGCCGGTCCAGCCGCTCGTGCCGCCGGCGTTCACAGGCGCACGCTCGCCTCGAGGAGGTCCACGAAGGTGACGTCCTCGCGGGCCACGCCGAACGCGCGGGCACGCAGCAGGGTGGCGTTGGCCCACGCGAGGTGGGGGTTGGCCTCGTTCATCTTGTTGCCGAAGCGCGACGCCGCGACGCCGCCGCCCCGCTGCGCCGCGACGATGTCGACCGCGTCGGCGTGGTCCTCGTTCGTCACGACGCTGAGCGCGTTGACCGCCGCGACGTGGGTGGGGTGGATGACCGTCTTCCCCAGCAGCCCGTTGGCCTGGTCGAGGGCGACCTCGCGGATGAGGCCGTCGAGCCCCTTGCTGATCAGGCTGCGGCGCAGCACGCGGACGGCCGGCGCCGTGAACGGCGTCTCGCGCAGCTGCGGCTTGAACAGCCGCTCGCCGTTGTCGAAGTGCTCCCAGACCGGTCCGGTGACCACGAACCCGGTCCCGTCGCGGCGCCCGAGCACGTTGACGATGTCGCCGATGACCGAGGCGAGGGGCGCCACGTCGTACACGGTGATGTCGGCCGGACGGCGCAGGCCGAGCATCGAGGCGAGGTCGGTCGCCCCGATGCGTACGGCGAGCACCCGCTCCTGGTGGGCCGCGAGCAGCTCGCGGACGCCGAGCAGGGTCTCGAGGCGGGTCTCCAGCCGGAACACCTCCGGCGACTCGATGACGGGCATGACCCAGAGCCGGCGACCGATGCGCTCCGAGGCCTCGACGACCGCGTCGAGGAAGGGCGCCGACGCCGCGGTGAACTTGGGGACGACGATGCCGTCGAGGTGCACCGCCAGGTCGCCGAGGGCCTGCACGAGGGCACCGACCTGCTCCGGTCGGCGCACGCGCACGAAGACGAGCGGACGCGGCCGGTCCGTCTCGAACAGCAGCGACAGCTGGTGGGCGAGGTTCTTCTCCGCGAACTCGACGTCGCCGTCCGCGATCGCGTCCTCCAGGCAGAGCACGGAGCACACCACCCCGCGCTCGTAGGCGCGCAGGAGGTCCGCCTCGATGGCCGGACGGGTCGCCGGCGTGTAGAGGGTGGCGCCGAGCGCGACCGCGAGCACGTCGCGGTCGGCGGACCGGTCGAACTCCTCCGGAGGCAGGCTGAAGAGCCGCCCCTCGAGCTCGGTGCCGAGATGGTCGAAGTGCCGCACGATGCCTCCCTCAGGACGAACTTCACCGGTCCCCCGCCGGTGAGGTGGGGGAAGGATACGGCCGTCCAGGAAACCTGCGGGGTCGGTGCGGTGAAGGGTGGGCGCGCGGTCGGTGAGCTGCGACACCGCCCGCTACGATCGCGGCCATGGGGATATCGCTGCAGAAGGGCCAGACCGTCTCACTCGCCAAGCGCGGGGGCGGAACGCTGACGAGGGTGCGGATGGGCCTCGGCTGGGACGCCGTGGTCAAGAAGGGTCTGTTCCGCTCGAAGCAGGCGGACATCGACCTCGACGCCACCGCCGTCCTGTACGACGCGCAGAAGAACGTCGTCGACCAGGTGTGGTTCCAGCAGCTGCGCAGCAAGGACGGCTCGGTGACGCACACCGGCGACAACCGCACGGGCGCCGGTGACGGCGACGACGAGTCCGTCGTGGTCGAGCTCGCCCAGCTGCCCGCGAACGTGACGACGATCGTCTTCGTGGTGAACTCCTTCACCGGCCAGGACTTCAGCCAGATCGAGAACGCGTTCTGCCGCCTCGTCGACGAGACGAACGGTGACGAGCTGGCCCGCTACGACCTCACCGGCTCGGGCACCCACACGGCCCAGATCATGGCCAAGGTGTCGCGCGACGGCGCCGGGTGGTCGATGACCGCCATCGGCTCCATCGCCCAGGGCCGCACCTTCCGCGACCTGCTGCCGGCCATCGCGCCGGTCGTCTGAACCGTTCCACCCGCTCCACCCCACGAGACCCCGTCGGCCCGCCGTCGGGGTCTCGTCGCGTCCGGGGAGCGTCAGCCCCGGGCCTGCGCGGCCCGGAAGTCGGCGACGAGCCGGTCCACGCCGTCGTGCAGGCGGTCGATGCGCGTGACGAGCTGCCAGTAGTCGGGGTGGGGCGCCTCGAGCAGCTCCTCGAGCGCGATGAGCTCGCGCGCGAACCCGTCCAGCCGGGAGCCCCACGGCTGCGGGGAGCCCCGACGGAGCAGGAGCCGCGTGTCCTTGAGGGAGAAACGGGCGCGCTCGAAGAGGGCCTGCGGGTCCTTCTTCACCGTGCGCAGGCGCTCGAGACGCCGTCGGGGCGCGTCGACCAGCGCGTCGGCCGCCGCGACCTCCGCCTCCACGGCGGCCAGCGCGACCACCGCCTCGCCGTGCGCTCCCTGCGCCTGCAGCTTCCGGAGCTCCTCGAGGTGGGTGCGCGCCGACTCGACGAGCCGTCGCAGCTCGCCCTCCGAGTCGGCGAGGTCCTTCCAGCTGGCGTAGGAGAACTCGCGACGCAGGCCGGACATGTGCTCCCCGACCCGCTCGGCACGCGTGACGACCGCGTCGATGCGCGTCGCCAGCGACGGGATGCGGTGGGCCAGCGTCGAGACCCGCTGCGGGAGCTCGACGGCCAGCGTGCGCGCGTGGGCGGCGAGACGCTCCACGACCTGCACCGGCTCGTCCACCTGGTCGGGCGTGAGGCGGTCCCCGATGTCGGCCAGCTTGCGCCCGGCGACCCGGGCCCGGGCCAACGCCTCGTCGGCCTCCTCGAACCGGTAGCCGCCGTCGTTCATCGTCCGCCAGGCCGACTCCGCCTGGGTGACTGCCGCCTGGGCCTGGGCGAGGCGACGCGCGACCTTCTCGCGCACCTCCCCCAGGCGGCCGAGCTCCGCGCCGTACTGGTCGAGGAACCGCTCCATGTCGTCGGCGAGCTGGGTCAGCGGCGGTGTCGCTCGCTCGAAGGCGGTGGTGGCGTGGCCGACGGCGTACGGGTCGAGGTCCTCGACGGGGTCGTGCTGGTCCAGCACCCCGAGGTAGTCGATGACGACGTCGTGCGCGCGCTGGTCGAGGCGCTGCCAGCCGGGGAGCACGCCCGTCGAGCGGGCCCGGTCCGGCAGGAGCGACCCGTAGGACGCGACCGTCGTGCCGATGTCGCGCTGGAGCTGGTCGACCCGGAAGAACTGCTCCTGCAGGACGCCCCGGGCCTCCTGCGCCCGCTGCAGGGCGTCGGGGGCGTCCCGGCGGCCGCGACGTCGGTCGGGCCAGCTCGAGCTCATGGCTCCATCGTAGGAGCAGACGACGAACGGCGGCGCCCGGGTGCGGGCGCTGCCGGTGGCGGGCCGGTCAGCTCGCGTTCACGCCGTAGTCGTGCACGATCCCGAGCAGGCCGGACGCGTAGCCCTGGCCGACGGCCCGGAACTTCCAGTCGCCCTCGCGCTTGTACAGCTCGCCGAACACCATCGCGGTCTCGGTGCTCGCGTCCTCGGTGAGGTCGTAGCGGGCGACCTCGACGCCGTCGGTGGCGTTGACCACCCGGATGAACGCGTTGACGACCTGCCCGAAGTTCTGCCCGCGGCCGTCGGCGTCGTGGATCGACACCGGGAAGACCACGCGCTGCACCTCCGTCGGGACGAGCGTCAGGTCGACCTCGATCACCTCGTCGTCGCCCTCGCCCTCCCCCGTCAGGTTGTCGCCCGTGTGGTGCACGGACCCGTCGGGCGAGGCCAGGTTGTTGTAGAAGACGAAGTGCTGGTCCGAGATCACCGTGCCGGAGGCACCGACGAGCAGGGCGGAGGCGTCGAGGTCGAAGTCCTGGCCCGACGTCGTGCGGAGGTCCCAGCCGAGGCCGATGCTGAGCCTGGTCAGGGGGGTGCTCGAGCCGGCCGCCTTCGCCAGCGAGACGTTGCCACCCTTCTGGAGCGTCACTGCCATGCGCTTGTACCTGCCTCCCGGAGACTGTGGACCTGGTGCTCCCGACCCTAGCGGGACGACGGGAGCCGCCTGTCGGCTAGCGGCCGCCGAACGGCAGCCCGGCGGCAGCGAGGCGAGCCCGCCCACCGTCGACCGCGGTGAGCACCCAGAGGCCCTCGGCCGTCACGGTCATGCTGTGCTCGAAGTGGGCGGCGGTGCGCCCGTCGCGGGTCACGACCGTCCAGTCGTCGTCGAGGGTGTCGTTCGCCTGGTCGCCCAGCGTCACCATGGGCTCGATCGCGAGGGCGAGCCCCTCGGTGATGCGCAGGCCCCGACCGGCGCGACCCACGTTCGGGACGTCCGGGGGCTGGTGCATGGCGCTGCCGATGCCGTGGCCCGTGAAGTCCTCCACGACGCCGTACGGGCCCTCACCGCGGACGTAGGTCTCGACCGCGGCCGAGATGTCGCCGATCCGCCCGCCCAGGCGCGCGGCGCCGATGCCGCGCCACAGCGCCTCCTCGGTGACCCGGAGCAGCTCGGTCACCTCGTCGGACACCTCGCCCAGCGCGACGGTCACGGCCGCATCGCCGTGCCAGCCGTCGACGATCGCGCCGCAGTCGATGGAGACGACGTCGCCCTCGCGCACCACCCGGTCACCGGGGATGCCGTGCACGACCTCGTCGTTGACCGACACGCACAGGGTGGCCGGGAACCCCTGGTAGCCGAGGAACGACGGTGTGGCCCCCGAGTCGCGGATGTGCTCCTCGGCCACGGCGTCGATCTGCGCGGTCGTCATCCCCGGCACCACCCGCTCCGTCAGGAGCTCGAGGGTGCGGCCGACCACCAGCCCGGCCCGACGCATCGCGTCGAGCTGGGCCGGCGACTTGATCTCGACACCGGGGTGCAGGAAGGACATGGGGTACGACGCGCCGCGGCGCTGCCTCGACTCAGGACCTCAGGAACGGACGCCGTCGAGGGCCGCGGCGATGCGCTGGGTCACGTCGGTGACCTCGCCCATGCCGTCGACCTCCACGAGCAGACCGCGCTCGGCGTACACCTTGATGAGCGGCGCCGTCTGCTCGTTGTAGACGTCCTGGCGGTGACGGATGACGTCCTCGGTGTCGTCGCTGCGCCCGTCGGTCTCCGCCCGGTGGACGAGCCGCTTGACGAGCTCGTCGTCGTCGACCGTCAGCACGAGGACGGCGTCCAGGCTGTCGCCGGCCGCCGCGAGCATGCCGTCGAGCTCCTCGACCTGGGCGACCGTGCGCGGGTAGCCGTCGAGCAGGAAGCCGGGGACGCAGTCGTCCTCGGCGATCCGGTCGCGGACCATCGCGTTGGTGACCGAGTCGGGCACGTAGTCGCCCGCGTCCATGTAGCGCTTGGCCTCGACGCCGAGCGGCGTGCCCTGCGACACGTTGGCGCGGAAGATGTCGCCCGTGGAGATCGCCGGGATGCCGAAGCGGTCGGCGACGACCTTGGCCTGGGTGCCCTTGCCGGCCCCGGGGGGGCCCATGATGATGAGACGCATCAGCGGAGGAATCCTTCGTAGTTGCGCTGCTGGAGCTGGCTCTCGATCTGCTTCACCGTGTCGAGGGCGACGCCGACCATGATGAGGATCGACGTGCCGCCGAACGGGAAGTTCTGGTTGGCGCCGATCAGGGCGAACGCGATCAGCGGCACCAGGGAGATCAGACCCAGGTAGAGCGCACCCGGCAGCGTGATGCGGGACAGGACGTAGGACAGGTAGTCCTCGGTCGGCTTGCCCGCCCGGATCCCGGGGATGAAGCCGCCGTACTTCTTCATGTTGTCCGCGATCTCCTTGGGGTTGAAGGTGATCGAGACGTAGAAGTACGTGAAGAAGATGATGAGGGAGAAGTAGACCGCCATGTAGAGCGGGTGGTCACCCTGGACGAAGTGCTCGTTGATCCACCGCACCCAGGCCGAGTCGGACGTCGCGTTGAACTGCGCCGCCATCGCCGGTAGGTAGAGCAGGGACGAGGCGAAGATGACGGGGATGATGCCCGCCTGGTTCACCTTGAGCGGGATGTAGGTCGAGCTGCCGCCGAACATCTTGCGGCCCACCATCCGCCGCGCGTACTGCACGGGGATACGGCGCTGCGCCTGCTCGATGAAGATGACGGCCGCGACGAGCGCGAGCCCGATCGCCATCACGATCGCGAACGTGCCCCAGCCCTGCGACTGGCGCACGGCCCACAGCGACGCCGGGAACGTGGCGACGACCTGGCAGAAGATGAGGATCGACATGCCGTTGCCGATGCCGCGATCGGTGATCAGCTCACCGAGCCACATGATCACGGCGGTGCCGGCCGTCATGGTGATGACCATGACGAGGAACGTCGCTGTGCTGTTCTCGTCGTGCAGCAGGGGCTGGTCGCAGTCCTGCAGGAGCTGCCGGCTCCGCGCCAGCGCCACGATGCCCGTCGCCTGGAGCACCGCGAGGGCCAGCGTCAGGTAGCGGGTGTACTGCGTGATCTTCGCCTGGCCGGACTGGCCCTCCTTCTTGAGGAGCTCCAGCCGCGGGATCACGACGACGAGCAGCTGCAGGATGATGCTGGCCGTGATGTACGGCATGATCCCGAGCGCGAAGATGCTCAGCTGCAGCAGCGCACCGCCCGAGAACAGGTTGATGAGGGTGTAGAGACCCTGGTCCTCGATGCGGTTGAGGCAGGTCTGCACGTTGTCCACGTGGACACCCGGGGACGGGATCTGCGACCCGAGTCGGAAGATCACGACGACACCCAGGACGAACAGCAGCTTGCGCCGCAGATCCGGAGTCCGGAAAGCGTTGGCGAAGGCGCCCAGCACGAGATCCTCTTTCTTCCTGGTGGCACACGGCCGCGGTCCCTCCCGAGAGGGCCGCGGCGAGCCTAACAGCCGGTTTGTTGCAGTCAGGTTGGTGGGCGGGCCGGGTCGGCTCGCACCACCGGGTGGCGCTCATCGGTGCAGCAGTACGACGAAAGGCGCCGCCGAGCCTGGAGAGGCTCGACGGCGCCTGTGTCGTCGTGCGGCCGTCACCCTCAGACGAGGGTGACGCTACCGCCCGCCGCCTCGATCTTGGCCTTGGCAGCGTCGGACGCGGCGTCGACCGAGACCTGGACCGCGACGGTGATGTCGCCGGAGGCGAGCACCTTCACGGGCAGGTTCTTGCGGACCGCGCCACGGGCGACGAGCTCGTCCTTGGAGACGACACCGCCGTCGGGGAACAGCTCCGAGAGGCGGTCGAGGTTCACGACCTGGAACTCGACCTTGAACGGGTTGCGGAAGCCCTTGAGCTTCGGCAGCCGCATGTGGATCGGCATCTGGCCACCCTCGAAGGCGACCGGAACCTGGTACCGGGCCTTGGTGCCCTTGGTACCGCGACCCGCGGTCTTGCCCTTGGAGGCCTCACCGCGACCCACACGGGTCTTGGCGGTCTTCGCGCCGGGAGCCGGACGCAGGTGATGGATCTTCAGCGTCATGTCAGTCGACCTCCTCGACCGTCACGAGGTGGCGCACGGTCTGCACCATGCCCCGGATCTCCGGACGGTCCTCCTTGACGACCACGTCGCCGATCCGCTTGAGACCGAGCGTACGCAGGGTCTCGCGCTGGTTCGCCTTGCAGCCGATCGTGCTCCGCTTCTGCTCGACCTTGAGGCGCATCACTCGGACACCCCCGAGGTGGCCGGCACCTCGGCGCGGGCCTTGAGGAGCGCCGCCGGAGCGACGTCCTCGACCGGGAGACCACGACGACGAGCCACGGACTCGGGCTCCTCGAGCATGCGCAGCGCCTCGACGGTCGCGTGCACGATGTTGATCTGGTTGGACGAGCCGAGCGACTTGCTCAGCACGTCGTGGATGCCCGCGCACTCGAGCACGGCGCGCACCGGACCACCGGCGATGACGCCGGTACCGGGAGCAGCCGGACGCAGGAGGACGACGCCAGCCGCCTTCTCGCCCTGCACGGGGTGCGGGATCGTGCCCTGGACGCGGGGGACGCGGAAGAAGGACTTCTTCGCCTCCTCGACGCCCTTGGCGATCGCCGCGGGAACTTCCTTGGCCTTGCCGTAGCCGACACCGACCATGCCGTCGCCGTCGCCGACGATCACGAGGGCGGTGAAGCTGAAGCGACGACCACCCTTCACGACCTTGGCGACACGGTTGATCGCGACGACCCGCTCGATGTAGGCGGTCTTGTCAGCGCCGCCACCACGGCGATCGTCGCGTCCGCGACGATCCCCGCCCTGGCGCTCGCCGCCGGCGCGTCCGCGCTGGGGTCCGCTCATGAGAATCTTCCTCTTCTCTCTGTGCTTGTCTTCGCGATCAGAAGGTCAGCCCACCCTCGCGGGCACCGTCCGCGAGGGCCGCGACGCGACCGTGGTACTTGTTGCCGGCGCGGTCGAAGACGACCGCGTCGACGCCGTTGGCCTTCGCGCGCTCGGCGATGAGCTCGCCGACCCGCTTGGCCTTCGCCGTCTTGTCACCGTCGTGCGAGCGCAGGTCGGTCTCCAGGGTGGAGGCCGAGACCAGCGTCTTGCCGACCAGGTCGTCGACGACCTGCACAGAGATGTGCTTGGCGCTGCGCGTGACCACGAGGCGCGGACGCTCCGCCGTACCGGAGACGCGCTTGCGTCCACGGACCTGGCGACGCAGGCGCGCCTTGACACGGGCCGACGTGTGCTTGTTGTTGGAAAGGGAGATCGCCATGACTACTTACCAGCCTTTCCGACCTTGCGGCGGACATGCTCTCCGGCGTACCGGACACCCTTGCCCTTGTAGGGCTCGGGCTTGCGGAGCTTGCGGATCTTCGCCGCCGTCTCGCCGACCAGCTGCTTGTCGATGCCCTGGACACCGAGCTTGGTGGGGCTCTCGACGGTGAAGGTGATGCCCTCGGGGGCGTTGAACGTGATCGCGTGGCTGTAGCCGAGCTGGAACTCCAGCTGGGTCGGGCCCTTCGACAGGACGCGGTAACCCACGCCCACGATCTCGAGCTTCTTCTCGTAGCCCTCGGTCACGCCCTGCACCATGTTGGCGATCAGGGTCCGGGTGAGCCCGTGCAGCGAGCGGCTCTCACGCTCGTCGTTCGGACGCTTCACCTCCAGGACACCCTCGTTGCGGTCCACGGTGATCGGCGTGGCGACGGCGTGGCTCAAGGTGCCCTTGGGGCCCTTGACGGTCACGAGCCGCTCGTCGATCGCCACGTCGACACCCGACGGGACCGTGATGGGGAGCTTGCCAATGCGCGACATGCTTCGTATCTCCTCTCTCGGTCTCTCGTCACCAGACGTAGGCGAGGACTTCCCCACCCACGCCCTTCTGGTTGGCCTGGCGGTCGGTCAGGAGGCCCTGGCTCGTCGAGATGATCGCGACGCCCAGGCCCCCCAGCACGCGCGGCAGGCCCGTGGACTTGGCGTACACCCGCAGACCGGGCTTGCTGATGCGCCGGACTCCGGCGATCGAGCGCTCGCGGTTGCGACCGTACTTCAGCGTGATGGTCAGCGTCTTGCCGACGGCCGGCTCACCGGTCTTCGGGTCGAGGTTGTCCTTGATGTCGAAGGAGGTCACGTAGCCCTCCTGCTTCAGGATCTCCGCGACGCCCACCTTGAGCTTGCTGTAAGGCATCTCGACAGCATCGTGGTACGCCTGGTTGGCGTTGCGCAGACGAGTGAGCATGTCTGCGATCGGGTCAGTCATCGTCATGGCCGCTAGGCCCTTTCTCCACCGTGGTTTCGTACCTGCATCTCAGGCACGACCTGCAGCGATCGTTGGTAGTGAGGAGAAGAAGCAGGTCACCAGCTGGACTTGGTCACGCCGGGCAGCTCGCCCCGGTGCGCCATCTCCCGCAGGCAGATCCGGCAGAGGCCGAACTTGCGGTAGACCGCCTTCGGGCGACCGCAGCGCTGGCAGCGGGTGTAGCCGCGCACAGCGAACTTCGGCTTGCGGGCGGCCTTGACCTTCAGCGACGTCTTCGCCATGTCAGTTCTCCTTGAAGGGGAAGCCGAGCTGCTTCAGCAGCGCGCGACCCTGGTCGTCGGTCGTCGCCGTGGTGACGACGGTGATGTCCATGCCGCGCGTGCGGTCGACCTTGTCCTGGTCGATCTCGTGGAACATGACCTGCTCGGTCAGACCGAACGTGTAGTTGCCGCGACCGTCGAACTGCGTCGACGAGAGGCCGCGGAAGTCACGGATGCGGGGCAGGGCGAGCGACAGCAGGCGGTCGAGGAACTCCCACATGCGGTCGCCGCGCAGCGTGACGTGCGCGCCGATCGGCATGCCCTCGCGCAGCTTGTACTGCGCGATCGACTTGCGGGCCTTCGTGACCTGCGGCTTCTGGCCGGTGATCGCGGTGAGGTCGCGGATGGCGCCCTCGATCAGCTTCGAGTCCCGAGCAGCCTCGCCGACACCCATGTTGACCACGATCTTGGTCAGGCCGGGCACCTGCATGACGTTCTGGATCTCGAACTCCGACTGCAGCGCCGGCAGGATCTCCGCACGGTAGCGGTCCTTCAGACGCGGCTTGACGGCCTCGGTGGTGGTCTCGGTCATCTCAGATCTCCTCGCCGGTCGAGCGCGACACGCGGACGCTGCGCTCGGCGGAGTAGGTCGAACCGTCGGCGCGACGCTTGGTCACCTCGACGCGCTTGGAACCGACGCGGGTGACGCCGTCACCCTCGACGAGCATCACGTTGGACACGTGGATGGGGGCCTCGGTGGTGATGATGCCGCCCGTGGCGTCGCCGCCCTGGGGGGCCGCCTTCGTGTGCTTCTTGACGCGGTTGACACCCTCGACGATCACGCGCTGCTCCTCGCGGAGCACGACGATGATCTTGCCCTCGGCGCCCTTGTCCTTGCCGGCGATCACCTTGACGGTGTCGCCCTTCTTCAGCTTGATGTTCGCCATGGTCAGAGCACCTCCGGTGCGAGCGAGATGATCTTCATGAACTTCTTCTCGCGCAGCTCACGGCCGACGGGGCCGAAGATACGGGTGCCTCGCGGCTCCCCGTCGTTCTTCAGGATCACGGCGGCGTTCTCGTCGAAGCGGATGTACGAGCCGTCCGGCCGACGGCGCTCCTTGACGGTGCGCACGATGACGGCCTTGACGACGTCGCCCTTCTTGACGTTGCCGCCCGGGATCGCGTCCTTCACGGTGGCAACGATGACGTCGCCGATTCCGGCGTAGCGCCGACCCGAGCCGCCGAGAACGCGGATGCAGAGGATCTCCTTCGCACCCGTGTTGTCGGCGACCTTGAGTCGCGACTCCTGCTGGATCATCTTCTCTCCTGGTTGTCGTACCGGTTCTTCGCCTCACGAGGAGGGGAAGCCTGGCCGAACTAGTGGGGCCTGGATGGTGAGGGGAAGTGCTCGCCTAGGGGCGAGAGGTCACTTCGCCTTCTCGAGGATCTCGACGACGCGCCAGCGCTTGGTGGCCGACAGCGGTCGCGTCTCCATGATCAGGACGCGGTCGCCGATGCCGCACTCGTTCGGCTCGTCGTGCGCCTTGAGCTTGCTCGTGCGGCGCAGGACCTTGCCGTAGAGGGCGTGCTTCACGCGGTCCTCGACGGAGACGACGATGGTCTTGTCCATCTTGTCGCTCACGACGATGCCCTCGCGGACCTTGCGAGCGCCACGCTCGGGAGCGGTCTTCTCGGTCTCGGTGCTCATGCGGCGCCGTCCTTCGTGATCTCGTCGGTGCCCGGGGTCTCGCGGATGCCGAGCTCGCGCTCGCGCACCACGGTGTAGATCCGGGCGATGTCCTTCTTCACCGTGCGGAGACGGCTGTTGTTCTCGAGCTGTCCGGTCGCCGCCTGGAAGCGGAGGTTGAACAGCTCCTCCTTCGACTCGCGGAGCTTCTCGGTGAGGTCGGCGTTGGTGAGCTCGTCGAGCTCGAACGCCGGGCTGACCTTGGGGGATGCCATCAGAATTCACCAGCCTCGCGGGAGACGAACCGGCACTTCATCGGAAGCTTGTGCATCGCGCGGCGCATGGCCTCGCGGGCGACTTCCTCCGTCACACCGGAGAGTTCGAACATGATGCGGCCGGCCTTGACGTTCGCGACCCACCACTCGGGAGAACCCTTACCGGAACCCATGCGGGTCTCGGCGGGCTTCTTGGTCAGCGGGCGGTCGGGGTAGATGTTGATCCACACCTTTCCACCTCGCTTGATGTGGCGGGTCATCGCGATACGGGCCGACTCGATCTGACGGTTGGTCACGTAGTGACTCTCGACCGCCTGGATACCGAAGTCACCGAAGTTCAGCGACGTGCCGCCCTTGGCAGCACCGGTCCGCTTGGGGTGGTGCTGCTTGCGGTGCTTGACGCGACGGGGCATCAGCATGTGGATCAGCCCTCCGTGGCTGCCGGAGCGGCAGCGGTCTCGGCAGCGGCCGGGGCGTTGCCCTCGGTCGCCGCACCCGTCTCGGCGGGAGCACCCTCACGACCCGAACGGGTCGGACGGTCGGTGCGCGAGCCACGGCTCGGACGCTCTCCGCCACGCGTGGGACGGCCGCCACGACCGGGCGCACCGGCACGGGCAGCAGCCTGGGCCTCGCGCTCGGCGCGGGTACCCGCCACCTCGCCCTTGTAGATCCAGACCTTCACGCCGATGCGGCCGAAGGTCGTGCGGGCCTCGTAGAAGCCGTAGTCGATGTCGGCACGCAGCGTGTGCAGCGGGACGCGACCCTCGCGGTAGAACTCGGTCCGCGACATCTCGGCGCCGTTGAGCCGGCCGGAGCACTGGATGCGGATGCCCTTGGCACCGGAACGCATCGAGGTCTGGATGGCCTTCTTCATGGCGCGACGGAACTGCACACGGCCGCTGAGCTGCTCGGCGACACCCTGGGCGACCAGCTGCGCGTCGATCTCGGGGTTCTTGACCTCGAGGATGTTCAGCTGCACCTGCTTGCCCGTGAGCTTCTCGAGCTCGCCACGGATGCGGTCGGCCTCGGCGCCGCGGCGACCGATGACGATGCCCGGGCGCGCGGTGTGGATGTCGACCCGGACGCGGTCACGCGTCCGCTCGATCTCCACCTTCGAGATGCCGGCCCGCTCCATGCCCTTGCTGAGCAGCTTGCGGATCGCGACGTCCTCGCCCACGTAGGACTTGTAGAGCTTGTCGGCGTACCAACGGCTCTTGTGGTCGGTCGAGATTCCGAGACGGAAGCCGTTCGGGTTGATCTTCTGACCCATCAGGCAGACCGTCCCTTCTTCTTCGCGCCGGCCACCACGTCGGCGGGCTGTACGGCGATGGTGATGTGGCTCGTGCGCTTGTTGATCCGCGTGGCGCGGCCCTGGGCGCGGGGGCGCCACCGCTTCATCGTCGGACCCTCGTCGACCCAGGCGACCGAGACGACGAGGTCGCTGGTCGAGAGGTTCTCGGTGGTCTCGGCGTTCGCCACGGCGGACGCGAGCACCTTGCCGACGGTCTCCGAGGCGGCCTGCGGCGCGAAGGCCAGCAGGGCGGCCGCGTCGGCCACCGGGAGGCCACGGACCAGGTCGACGACCCGGCGTGCCTTCATCGGCGTGATGCGGACGTAACGGGCGCTCGCGAAGGCTCCCGGCTGGTCGCCGAGGAGCGACGTGCGGCGAGCGCTCGTGCGCTGACGCTCGGTGGTGCTCATCGGCGACGCCCCTTCCGGTCTTCCTTCACGTGCCCGCGGTAGGTGCGGGTGGGGGCGAACTCGCCCAGCTTGTGGCCGACCATCGAGTCGGTCACGAACACGGGGACGTGCTTGCGCCCGTCGTGCACGGCGATCGTGTGACCGATCATGTCCGGCACGATCATCGAGCGGCGCGACCACGTCTTGATGACGTTGTGGGTGCCCTTCTCGTTCTCCGCGTCCACCTTCTTGGTGAGGTGGCCGTCGACGAAGGGGCCCTTCTTCAGGCTGCGAGGCATCTCGTTACTTCCCTACTCAGCGCTTCTTGCCGGACTTGCGACGACGGATGATCTGGGCGTCGCTGGCCTTGCGCTTGCGCGTGCGGCCCTCGGGCTTGCCCCAGGGCGAGACCGGGTGGCGACCACCGGAGGTCTTGCCCTCTCCACCACCGTGCGGGTGGTCGACCGGGTTCATGACGACACCGCGGACGGTGGGGCGCTTGCCCTTCCACCGCATGCGGCCGGCCTTGCCCCAGTTGATGTTCGACTGCTCGGCGTTGCCGACCTCGCCGATGGTGGCGCGGCAGCGCACGTCGACGAACCGCATCTCGCCGGAGGGCAGACGCAGCGTGGCGCGCGAGCCCTCCTTGGCGACCAGCTGGGCGCTGTTGCCGGCGGAGCGGGCGATCTTCGCACCGCCGCCGGGGCGGAGCTCGATGCAGTGGATCGTCGAACCGACGGGGATGTTGCGGAGCGGCAGGTTGTTGCCGGTCTTGATGTCGGAGTTCGGACCCGACTCGACCGGGGTGCCCTGCACGAGGCCCTTCGGCGCGACGATGTAGCGCTTCTCGCCGTCGGCGTAGTGCAGGAGCGCGATCCGGGCGGTGCGGTTGGGGTCGTACTCGATGTGAGCGACCTTGGCCGGCACGCCGTCCTTGTCGTAGCGACGGAAGTCGATGACGCGGTAGGCCCGCTTGTGACCGCCACCCTGGTGCCGGGTGGTGATCCGGCCCTGGTTGTTGCGGCCGCCCTTCTTGGGCAGCGGACGCGTCAGCGACTTCTCGGGCGTGGTGCGGGTGACCTCGACGAAGTCGGCGACCGACGAGCCACGACGGCCCGGGGTGGTCGGCTTGTACTTGCGAATAGCCATGTCAGGAGTCCTTGATGTCTCTCGTCAGTCCCGGTCAGCCGACCGGCCCGGAGAAGATGTCGATCGAGTCACCCTCGGCGAGGCTGACGATCGCGCGCTTGGTGTTCGCCCGCTTGCCGAGACCGAAACGCGTACGACGCGTCTTGCCCGGGCGGTTGAGCGTGTTGACCGAGGTCACCTTCACACCGAAGATCTTCTGGACAGCGATCTTGATCTCGGTCTTGTTCGCGTCCGGGTGCACGACGAACGTGTACTTGTTCGCGTCGAGCAGCCCGTAGCTCTTCTCGGACACGACCGGCGCGAGCAGGATGTCGCGGGGGTCCTTGTTGAGGGTGCTCACGCGACGTCCTCCTTGGTGCCGTTGTGGCGGGCGACGAACGCGTCGTACGCCGTGGTCGTGAAGACGATCTCGTCGGAGACGAGCACGTCGTACGTGTTCAGCTGGTCCTGCGCCACGATGTGCACCGCGGGCAGGTTGCGCAGCGACAGCCACGTCAGCGTGTCGTCGCGCTCGACGACCACGAGGAACCGGCTGCGGTCCGAGATCGCGGCGAGCGCGACCTTCGCGGCCTTCGTCGACGGGACGTCCGAGCCGATGAACGCCTCGATGACGTGGACGCGGCCGTTGGCGGCGCGGTCGGACAGCGCACCCTTCAGCGCGGCGGCCTTCATCTTCTTGGGCGTGCGCTGCTCGTAGTCGCGCGGCTTGGGGCCGTGCACGACGCCACCGCCGGCGAACTGAGGAGCGCGGGTCGAGCCCTGACGGGCGCGGCCGGTGCCCTTCTGCTTGTAGGGCTTGCGTCCACCACCGCGGACCTCGCCGCGACGCTTGGTGGAGTGCGTGCCCTGGCGGGCCGCAGCCTGCTGGGCCACGACCACCTGGTGGATGAGGGGGATGTTGACCTCGACGCCGAAGACCTCGGCGGGGAGGTCGACGTCGACCTTCTTGACGTCGCTCACTTGCTCGCCTCCTGCTTCTTGGCGGCCGAGCGGAGGACCACGAGGCTGCCCTTGGGGCCGGGGACGGCGCCCTTGAGGAGCACGAGGCCCTTCTCGGCGTCCACGGCGTGGACCGTGACGTTCTGCGTGGTGACGGTGTCGCCACCCATGCGACCCGCCATGCGGGTGCCCTTGAACACGCGACCCGGCGTGGCGCAGGCGCCGATCGAGCCGGGCTTGCGGTGGTTGCGGTGGGCGCCGTGCGAGGCACCGACGCCGTGGAAGCCGTGACGCTTCATGACGCCCGCGAAGCCCTTGCCCTTGCTCGTGCCGGTGACGTCGATCTCCTCGCCCGCGGCGAAGATGTCGGCGGCGACGAGCTCCTGGCCGACCGTGTAGGTCGAGGCGTCGGCGGTGCGGATCTCGACCACGTGGCGACGCGGCGTGATGCCCGCCTTCGCGAACTGGCCGGCCTGCGGCTTCGTGACCTTGCGGGCCTCGATCTCGCCGTACGCGACCTGCACGGCGTTGTAGCCGTCGGAGTCGGGGGTGCGCACACCGGCGACGACGTTGGTCGTCGCGGCGATCACGGTGACGGGGACGATGCGGTTGTTCTCGTCCCAGGTCTGGGTCATGCCGAGCTTCGTGCCCAGCAGGCCCTTCACATTACGTTCGAAAGTCATCAGTCGGACCTCAGAGCTTGATCTCGATGTCGACACCGGCCGGGAGGTCGAGTCGCATGAGCGAGTCGACGGTCTTCGGCGTGGGGTCGATGATGTCGATGAGGCGCTTGTGCGTGCGCATCTCGAAGTGCTCGCGGCTGTCCTTGTACTTGTGGGGCGAGCGGATGACGCAGTAGACGTTCTTCTCCGTCGGCAGCGGCACAGGGCCGGCGACCTTCGCGCCCGTACGGGTGACCGTGTCAACGATCTTGCGCGCCGAGGTGTCGATGACCTCGTGGTCGTAGGCCTTGAGCCTGATGCGGATCTTCTGTCCCGCCATAGGTCTCTCTCGTCCTTCTCGTTCGTACCGCAGGGGTACCGCGTGCTCTGTTCACGACACCGCCCCGGGTGAGGCAGCACCGCCGGTGGCTCCACCACCCTCCTCATCGCCGACCCCCGCGGTCGGGCGTGTCGCGGCCATTTCGCAGAAGTCTGCGACGGCGCGACAGGACCGGGGTCCTGCGATGTGGTGATGACACCCGACCGGTTCGTCGGGCTGATCGGATCTCCAGACTCGCGCGGCGGCACGCCAGGCACTGAATCCTTGCCAGGCGCTGGGCCCGACGGGAGATGCGATTCAATGATCAAGGTGCAACCACGCTCCAGCGATCCGCCGGAGCAACCGGACTATCTTGGCAGACGTGGGCGCAGGAAGCCAAATCCCCTGGATCCGGTCGTCGCGACCGCGTCACCAGGGGGTCCGCTCCAGCACCTCGCCTCCCGGTAGCATGCCACGGAACGCAGGCGGGCGGCCATCTCGGCGCCGCCACGTCCGACGCACGGGGGAGAACGCATGAGTGGGACGACGCCCGGTCCGTCCACGCCTCCGTCCGGTCCCCTCTCCGCTCCCCCGCCCTCCTTCCCCGCCCCAGGAGCGGCGACGGCCGCACCGCGGCGGCGCTCGCCGTACGCCGAGGCCGCCGCCCGGCTGGGCCAGCAGCGCACGGAGGGGTCCGTCCCCGCCGGCGCCCACCACAAGCCGGGCGCCGTGCCGCTCCGCCCACTGGGGGTGGGTGACCTCTTCGACGCCGCCCTGGCCGTCATCCGGCACAACCCCGGCGCCACGCTCGGGGCGTCGCTCGTGGTCTCGGCGTTCGCGCTGTTCGTCCCCCTGCTGGTCGTCACCCTCACCACGACCGTGCTGGGCGCCGCCCTCGGGGACGCCGAGGGGCTCCGCACCGGGTCCGCCCGCGAGATCTCCGCGCTCGTCGGCTCCGGGACGGTCGCCGTGGCCGAGACCGCCGTGCTGCTCCTGGGCACCGTCTTCCTCACCGGGGTGGTGGCCCACGTCGTGCTCGCCGCCGCCGTCGGGGAGCTCGTCGACGTCGAGGAGGCCTGGGCGCGGCTCCGCGGTCGACGCTGGGCCCTGCTGGGCCTGACCCTGCTGCTCGCCGTCGCCGGGACGCTCGTGATCGGCCTCTACGTGCTCTCCGTCGTGCTGGTCGCCCTCGCCGACGTCACCGTGCTGCTCGTCCTCTACATGGTCGTCACCGTCCCGCTCGGGCTCCTGGCCCTGGCCTGGCTCGCGGTGCGCTTCGCCTACCTCGCCCCGGCCGTGCTGGTGCTCGAGCGCGTCTCCGTGCTCCGGGCCCTGCGCCGTGCCTCCTCGCTCACGCGGCGCAGCTTCTGGCGCACCCTCGGCATCGTGCTGCTGACACAGGTCGTGTCGTTCCTGGCCATCACGATGCTGTCGTTCCCGTTCGCCATCGTCGAGGAGGTCGCGCCCTCCCTGCTGGGCGAGGCCGGCGACTGGGTGGCCCTGGCGTCGCTGGCCGTCAGCTCGGTGCTCGTGACGGCCCTCGTCACGCCGTTCCTGGCCGGGGTCTGCGCGTGCCAGTACCTCGACCTGCGCATCCGTCGCGAGGCCTACGACGTCGAGCTGCTCACCCGGTCCACGCGCCGCCCCGCGGGCGGCGCCCGGTGAACGCCCCGGCCGCCGTCACGGCCCTGCTCGTCGACCCTCCCCTCGCGCCGGACGGCGACGAGGCCCGCGACCTCCTGCGCCGCGAGCTCCTCCGACCGGAGTACAACGACAGCGACCTGCTCGGCCGGTTCGTCGACTGGGTACGCCGCCTCCTCGACGGCGGGGTCGACCGCACCGCGGACGCACCCCCGGTGACCACGTTCGTGACGATGCTCGTCGTGGTCCTGCTCGTCGCCGGGCTCGTGCTGCTGCTCAGCCGGGTGCGCCGGACCGGGCGCGCCCCGGGCACCGGTCGGGACCTGTTCACCGGCGAGACGGTCTCGGCGGACGAGCTGCGTCGTCGTGCCGAGCTCGCCCTCGCCGAGGGCCGCTGGGAGGACGCCGTCACCGACGGCTACCGCGCCCTCGCGCTCCGCCAGGTCGAGCGCGGCCGCATCGACGACGTCCCCGGCGCGACGGCCGGCGAGGTCGGGCGCGCCCTCGCGGCCGTCGACCCCGCCTCCGCGGACCGCGTGCTCGGCGCCGCCCGCCTGTTCGACGAGGTGCTGTACGGCGAGCGGCGCGCCACCCGTGACCAGGCCGAGGCCGTGCTCGCCCTCGACGGCGCCCTGGCGGGAGCCCGGTGAGCGCCCTGACGACCGCTCCCCCGAGCCACCGGGCCGACGACGCGGGCAGCGTGGGCGGCTCCGGCTCCGGCTCCCTCGGACCCGGCTTCTGGCGCCGCCGCCGGGCGCTCCTCCTCCTCGCGCTGGCGCTCGTGGTCGTCGTGGTCGGGGCGGTGCTCCTGGGCAGCGGCGGCCCCGAGCGCGGCGGCCGGCTCGACCCCGACAACCCGACGCCGACCGGTGGCCAGGCCGTCGCCCGGGTGCTGGCCGACCAAGGGGTCGACGTCACGGTGGTGCGCAGCGCGGCCGCCCTGGAGGACGCCGACGTCGACGACGGCACGACCGTGCTCGTCAGCGACCCGCTGCTCCTCGGGGAGCGCACCGCCGAGTCGCTCATGGACGACCGCGGCGGCGCCCGCCTCGTCGTCGCCGACCCGGAGTTCGCCGTGACCGACCTCCTCGGCCTCGACGTCCAGGGCACCCGGGAGAGCGGCCTGGACGACGTGGCGGCCGACTGCTCCGGGGCCGGCTCGACCCTCGGCGACGACCTGGACGGGCTCGAGATCTCGGTGGACCGGGCCTTCGTCTTCCCCGAGCTCGACGGCTGCTTCGCCGTCGACGGCGCACCCACGATCGCCGAGACCGACGACGAGGTGCTCCTCCTGGGGGCCGACGACCTCCTCACCAACGACCAGGTGCTGCGGGCCGACAACGCCGCGGTGGCCCTGCGCCTGCTGGGCGGCACCGAGCGGCTCGTCTGGTACGTGCCGGACCCGGCCGACCTCGCCGACGACGAGGGGGTGGGGCTCGGTGCGTTCGCGCCCGACGCCGTCGTCCCCGCGCTGTGGCTCACCGTCGCCGCCGTGGTCGCCCTGATGTGGTGGCGCGGCCGCCGGTTCGGACGCCTGGTCGTCGAGCCCCTCCCCGTCTCGGTGCGCGCCGTCGAGGCCACCGAGAGCCGGGGACGCCTCTACCGCCGTACGGGAGACCGCTTCCACGCCGCGGACGCCCTGCGACGTGCGAGCCGCCGCCGGATCGCCGTCCACCTCGGACTCCCCCGCCACGACGTCGACCCCGTCGCGCTCGTCCACGACGTCGCGGCCCGCACGGGCCGCCCCGTGGCGTACGTCGGCTCCCTGCTCGACCCTCGCGGGCCGCTCCCCACGGACGACGCGGCCCTCGTCACCTTCGCCCACCTGCTCACCGACCTGGAGAAAGAGGTTCGCCGCGCATGAGCGAGACGACCCCACCACCCCCGTACGGCGCCGGCGCGGGCTCTCCGCCCGCCGCAGGCCTGCCCTGGGAGAAGAAGAGCGCCGACGGTCCCCGCGAGCGCCTCAACGCCGTCCGGCGGGAGGTCGCCAAGGCGGTCGTCGGCCAGGACGCCGCGGTCTCCGGCCTGCTCGTCGCGCTGCTGTGCGGCGGGCACGTGCTGATGGAGGGCGTGCCCGGCGTGGCGAAGACCCTGCTCGTGCGCACCCTCGCGGGCGCGCTCGACGTCGACACGCGCCGCGTGCAGTTCACCCCCGACCTCATGCCGGGCGACATCACCGGCTCGATGGTGATCGAGTCGAGCGCGGGTGAGCTCGTCTTCCGCGAGGGGCCGGTCTTCACGAACCTGCTGCTCGCCGACGAGATCAACCGGACGCCGCCCAAGACCCAGTCCGCGCTGCTCGAGGCGATGGAGGAGGGGCAGGTCTCGGTCGACGGCACGTCGCGACAGCTGCCCGTGCCGTTCCTCGTCGCGGCCACGCAGAACCCGGTGGAGTACGAGGGCACCTACCCCCTGCCCGAGGCCCAGCTCGACCGCTTCCTGGTCAAGGTCGTGCTGCCCGTCCCCGACCGGTCCGCCGAGCTCGAGATCCTCCGCCGCCACGCGTCGGGCTTCGACCCGCGCGACGTCGCCGGCGCCGGGGTGACCGCGGTCGCCGGGCCCGCCGACATCGTCGCCGGCCAGGAGGCCGTGCGCACGGTGCAGGTGGCCGACGAGGTCGTCGGGTACGTCGTCGACATCGCCCGCGCGACCCGCGAGGCCCCGTCGCTCGAGCTCGGCGTGAGCCCCCGCGGCGCGACGGCGCTCCTGCGCACGGCGCGGGCCTGGGCCTGGCTGCAGGGACGCGACTACGTGACGCCCGACGACGTCAAGGCGCTGGCGCACGCCACGCTCGCGCACCGGCTCTCGCTGCGTCCCGAGGCCGAGCTGGAGGGCGTGCAGGTGGGCCAGGTGCTCGGCAGCGCGCTCGCCAGCGTCCCGGTCCCCCGCTGACGGGCGGCGGCGTGGCGATCAGCGGACGCGTCCCCCTCCTGGTGCTCCTCGGCCTCGTGCCGGTGGTGCTCCGGCCGGAGATCAGCACGGTCTGGCTCTGGCTCGCGGTCGTGGCCCTCGTCGTCGCCGTCGACCTGGCCCTGGCCCCCTCCCCGGCCGGCCTGGCCTTCAGCCGGCGCCCGGTCGGCGCCGTACGCCTGGGTGAGGGCACGCGCACCGAGCTCGTCGTGCGCAACGAGGGTCGCCGCAGCGTGCGCGGTCGGGTGCGCGACGCCTGGCAGCCGAGCGCGGGCGCCGACGTCGACGGTCCCCACGCGAACCGCCACCCCCTGCGGCTCGCCCCCGGGGACGGCGCCCGGCTGACGACGGCGCTCCTGCCCGTGCGCCGCGGCGACCTCCGCACGGCCGGCGTCTCCGTCCGCCTGGGCGGGCCGCTCGGCGCGGCCTACCGCCAGCGCACGGTGGACGTTCCCGGCAGCGTGCGGGCGCTCCCGGCGTTCGACTCGCGCAAGCACCTGCCCAGCCGCCTCGCCCGCCTGCGCGAGCTCGACGGCCGGTCGGCCGTCCGCATCCGGGGCCAGGGCACCGAGTTCGACTCGCTGCGCGAGTACGTGCGGGGCGACGACGTGCGCTCCATCGACTGGCGTGCCAGCGCCCGCACGCGCAAGGTCGTCGTCCGCACCTGGCAGCCCGAGCGTGACCGGCGGGTCGTCATCGTGCTCGACACCTCCCGCACGTCCGCCGGGCGGGTGCGGGGCGTGCCGCGGCTCGACTCCTCGATGGACGCGGCCCTGCTCCTGGCGGCGCTGGCCTCGCGGGCCGGCGACCGCATCGACTTCCTGGCCGGCGACCGCGGGGTACGGCGCCGCGTGCGCGCCGCGGGATCCGCGCAGGTCGTGCACACCCTCTCGGAGGCGATGACCGACCTCGACGCCGTCATCGCCGAGGCGGACTGGCGCGCTCTCGCCGGCGCCACCCAGGAGCTGGGCCGTCGCCGCGCCCTCGTGGTGCTGCTGACCTCGCTCGAGTCCGCCGTGGTGGAGGAGAGCCTCCTGCCCGTCCTGCCCACGCTGACCCACCACCACCGGGTGGTCGTGGCCGCGGTGCGCGACCCGGCCCTCGACGAGCTCGCCGCCGACCGGTCCGACCTCGCCGCCGTGTACGCCGCCGCCGCGGCCGAGCAGGTCGCCGCCCGGCGCCGCGCCACGGCCGACCTGCTGGAGGCGCTGGGGGTCGACGTGCTCGACACCGACGCCGAGCGGCTGGCGCCCGCGCTGGCCGACCACTACCTCTCGCTCAAGGCCCGCGGCCTGCTCTGAGGCCGGGTCGTGCCGACGGTCAGTCCGCCGCCGCGACCCGGTCGTCGAGGAGGTCGGCGCCGAGGTCACCGTCGGCGCCGCCGCGGACGGCGTTGCGGCCCAGGACGAACACGTAGGCGAAGAACGTGGCCTCGGCCAGCACGCCGATGGCCAGGCGGACGGCGGTCGGCAGCGGTGAGGGGGTCACGACGGCCTCGATCACGCCGGACACGAACAGCACCGCCACGAGCCCCAGGGCCACCGTGGCCGCGGTGCGCCCGCCGCGGGCCATGGCCTGCGACCGGGTGCGCGCGCCGGGGGCGACCCACGACCAGAACAGGTGGAGGCCGACCCCGCCCGCGACGAAGATGGCCGTGAGCTCGAGCAGCCCGTGGGGCAGCAGCAGCCCCCAGAAGTTCCAGCCCTGGCCGTACTCGGTCATCAGGGCGCCGGCGAAGGCCACGTTGAGCACGTTCGTGAGCAGCAGGTAGACGACGGGGACGCCCAGGACGCCCAGGGCGATGCACAGCGCCGCGACCCAGGCGTTGTTCACCCAGACGAGCGTGCCGAAGCTGCCTGCGGCGTACTCGCTGTAGTAGTTCTCGAAGTCCTCCTCGACGTACTGCTCGATCTCGGCGGGCGAGAGCGTGCTCGTCGCGACCTCCGGGTGCTGCAGCAGCCAGATCATCAGCACGGCCCAGACCACGATGCTCGCGCCCATGGTGGACAGCCACCACCAGCGCAACCGGTAGAGCGCTGCCGGGAACCGGTGCGTGAAGAAGCCGGCCACGCCGCTCCAGGTGGTCACCCGGGTGCCCGCCGCCCGGTTGCGGGCGGTGGCGAGGAGGGACGAGAGGAAGGCGATGACCTCGGCGTCGGGAGCGTTGCTCCGCACCACCGACAGCTGGGTGGCCACCCGCTCGTAGAGCTCCATCAGCTCGTCGGACTCCGGGCCGGTCAGCCGGCGCCGGCTGACCAGCTGGTCGAGGCGCTGCCACTCCCCCGAGTGCACGAGCACGTAGGCGTCGAGATCCACGGGGGTCACTCTAGGGCGTCGGCCCGCCCCCCGGAGGGCGGCCGCCGCCTATGCTGACCTGCGATGAGCACCGTCGCGCCCGGACCCGCCCCCGTGTCCAGCCCCACCCCGAGCCCCGGGTCGGACCGCGGGCCCGCCGAGGCTCCCGCGCACGCCGCGACGCCACGCGCACGACGCGGGCGCGTCCGCCCCTGGCCGGGCTCCGGGCGTCCCGGCGACGCCGGCGACCTCGCCGGGCTCACCAGCGACGACCTCGTGACCGGCGAGGCGGTGGCCCTCGACCTGCCCTCGGCCCCGGTGGGCCTGCGCATCGCCTCGGCGCTCCTCGACGTCCTCGCCGTCGGTGTCGCCTTCGTCGTGCTCAGCATCGTGCTCGCCCTGGCCACGATCCGCACCGACGACGCCCTGTTCCAGGCGGGCGCCATCGTCGCCCTCGTGCTCGGGGTCATCGCCTTCCCGACCACCGTGGAGACGCTGACGCGCGGCCGCTCCGTCGGCAAGCTCGTCGTCGGGCTGCGCACCGTGCGCGACGACGCCGGCCCGATCTCGTTCCAGCAGGCCTTCACCCGCTCGCTGGTCGGCGTCGTCGAGATCTACGCGTTCCTCGGCGGCCCGGCCTTCCTCACGTCGCTGCTGAGCCCGCGCGGCAAGCGCCTCGGCGACCACGCCGCCGGCACGTACGTCGTGCGCGAGCGCCTGCGTCTCGGCCTCCCGCTGCCGCCGCCGATGCCGCCGCAGCTCGCCTCGTGGGCCGCCCAGGCGGACGTGAGCGCCCCGCCGGCGGCACTGATGCTGGCCGTGCGGCAGTTCCTCGCCCGCGCCCACAGCATCACCCCCGAGGCCCGCACGGCGATCGGCGTCGGCCTCGCCGACCAGCTCACCGACCACGTCGCGCCCGTGCCGCCGCCGGGCACCCCGCCCGAGGCCTTCCTCTGCGCGGTCATCGCGACCCGCCGCGACCGGGACCTCGCGCGTCTGCGGCGCGAGGCCCGGCTGCGCGACCGGCTGCTGCACCGTCGCGGCTGAGCCGCCTCAGCGCACGGAGACGTCGTCCACGAGGAACGACGTCGCGAGCGACGAGTCCTCGGTGGCCGTGAAGCTCACCGGCACCGTGCCCGAGACACCCGTGAGACGGACGGTCCGGGTGACGTAGCCCGCGCTCGCGTCGGCGTTGCTGAAGGTGGCGACCGACCGGCCGCCGACCGACACGGTCAGCACGTCGTACGGCGTCGTGCCGGTCTCGCGCGTGGTCACCCGCAGGGCGAAGGTCAGGGTCGCCGTCGAGCCCGACGTGACGGTGACCGACTGCGAGAGCGTCTCGCTGCCGGACGTGCCGTAGCCGCCGAGCCACGCCTTGTAGCTGCCGTTCGCGGCCGCGGCGCCCGACGTCGTGATGGCGCCGGTGTCACCGGTCCACCCGGCCGTGCCGGACTCGAAGCCGCCGTTGACGACGCGCTCGGCGCCGGGCTCGGGCTCCGGGTCGGTGCCCCCGCCGCCACCGGTGCCCGTGTGGAGCAGCAGGTTCGGCGAGCCCTTCGGGTTGCTGATCTTGCCGCTGCTGGCCGCACCGGTCAGGCCCGAGGTCACCTGCGCCGGCGACGCCGAGGGGTTCTCCTCGAGGTAGAGCGCCGCCCCGCCCGCGACGTGCGGGGAGGCCATCGACGTCCCCGAGATCGTGCGGGTGCCCCCGCCCGTCCAGGCCGAGGTGATGCCCTCGCCGGGCGCGACGATGTCGACGCAGCTGCCGTAGTTGGAGAACGACGCGAGGGTGTCGGTCCGGGTGCTCGCCGCGACGGTGATCGCCGCGGGAGCAGCGGCGGGCGAGGAGGAGCAGGCGTCGGTGGACTCGTTGCCGGCCGCGACGACCACGGTGACCCCGGCGCCGACCATGCGGTCGACGGCGGAGTTCGTGGCGCTGTCGGCCGGACCGCCCAGGCTCATGTTCGCGACGCTCGGGCCCGAGGCGTCCTGGGCGACCCAGTCCATGCCGGCGATGACGCCGGCGTTCGAGCCGGAGCCCGAGCAGTCGAGGACGCGGACGGCGACGAGGTCGACGTCCTTCGCCACGCCGTACGTCTCGCCGCCCACCGTGCCCGCCACGTGCGTGCCGTGGCCCTGGCAGTCCTCCGTGCCGTTGCCGTCGCGGATCGCGTCGTACCCGGCGGTGACGCGGCCGGAGAGCTCGGGGTGGTCGGAGTCGATGCCGGTGTCGATGACGTACGCCGTCACGCCGGCGCCGGAGGCGTCGTACGTGTAGCTGCTGTCGAGGGGCAGGTCGACCTGGTCGATGCGGTCGAGACCCCAGGTGGCGCCGGTCTGCGTGTCCTGCGTCTCGAGGTCGGCCGTGGTGACGACCGAGTCCTGCTGGACGAAGGCGACGGACGGGTCCTGGCGCACCTCGGCGAGCTGGGCCGAGGTCAGCTCGGCGGCGTACCCACCGAGCGCGTCGTAGCGGTGCAGGACGTCGCCCCCGACGGCGGAGGCCGAGCGCGCGGCTCCGGCGGCGACGACGCCCTCCTCGAGCAGCACGATGTAGCGGCCGGCGATGGCGTCGTCGGCCGCGACGAGCGGGGCGACCTGGTCACCGGGCGCGGAGGCCCCGGCGGGAGTGGTGGCGCCGAGCGCCGTGGTGGCCAGCCCGACGGACGCCACGACGGCGCCCGCGAGACCGGTGCGCGCGATTCTGCGCATGAGTCCTCGATCCTCCTTCGCACCCCGAGGTGGCGGGGCACGGCAGCAACGGACCGTCCCGAGAACGGACAGCCGGCGGACCCGGTCGGATCCGCGTGCCGTGAGGCTAGCGACGGAGGCACGCGACGCGGAACGACGCCGCTGCGTTGACTTTTGACTTCCCCGGGGAACGCCGACGTCCGCCCCGCCGGGTGCGGCGGGACGGACGTCGGTGGGAGGACCCGAGGGGTCCGGTGCGAGGTGTGCGGGGCGGCGGGCCCGATCCCGCCGCCGCGCTCACGTCACGGGGTGTGGAGCAGCAGGTTCGGCGAGCCCTGCACGTCCGAGACGACGCCGGGCGTCGCCGCGGAGAGCAGCGCGCTCGTGACCGACGACGGCGAGGCCGACGGGTTCGTCTCGAGGTAGAGGGCGGCCGCGCCCGCGACGTGCGGGGAGGCCATCGACGTGCCCGAGATCGTGTCGGTGCCGCCACCCGTCCAGGTCGAGGTGATGTCCTCGCCCGGCGCGATGATGTCGACGCAGTCGCCGTAGTTGCTGAAGTAGGACAGCGTGTCGGTGTTGTCGCTGGCCGCCACCGTGATGGCCGAGGGGGCCGCCGCCGGCGAGCTGCTGCAGGCGTCGGTCGACTCGTTGCCCGCGGCGACCACGACGGTCACCCCGGCGTCGACCATGCGGTCGACCGCGGCGTCCGTCGCGCTGTCGGCCGGACCACCGAGGCTCATGTTGGCCACGGCCGCGCCGCCGGCGTTGCCCGCGACCCAGTCCATGCCGTCGATGACGCCCGCGCTGCTGCCCGAGCCGTCGCAGCCGAGCACGCGGACCGCGACGAGGTCGACGGTCTTGGCGACGCCGTACGTCTCGCTGCCGATGGTGCCGGCGACGTGCGTGCCGTGACCCTGGCAGTCCTCGGTGCCGTTGCCGTCACCGATGGCGTCGTAGCCCGAGCTCACGCGACCGCCGAACTCCGGGTGGGAGGAGTCGATGCCGGTGTCGATCACGTAGGCGGTCACCCCGTCGCCGGTCGCGTCGTAGGTGTAGCTGCCGTCGAGCGGGAGGTCGGTCTGGTCGATGCGGTCGAGGCCCCAGGTCGCGTCGGTCTGCGTGTCCTGGGTCTCGAGGTCCGCCGTCGTCATCACGTAGTCCTGCTGGACGAACGCGACGTTCGGGTCCTGGCGCACCTGGGCGAGCTCGGACGAGCTCAGCTCGGCGGCGTAGCCCCCGAGGGTGTCGTAGGTCGCGACGACCTCTCCCCCGTAGGCCCGGGCCTGGGTCTGGGACGTCGTGGTGGCCGCCTCGCGGCCCTCCTTCAGCATGACGATGTAGCGACCCTCGACCGCGGCGCCCTCAGCGGCGTAGAGGGGGGCGGCGGATCCGTCGACCGCCGCGGTGGTGTCGACCGCGGTGGCGGCCGTCATGACTCCGACGGTTCCGGTGGCGGTGGCCGCCAGGACTCCCGCCAGCGTGGTGCGCGTGATGATGCGCATGTGTCCTCGTTCCTCCCTGCGGCTGCCGAGGCAGCCGTCGTTCGGCACCGTCCCGAGACGGACAGCGAGCGAGCCCGAGCAGGTCGCCGAGAACGAGACAACCACAGCCCGAGATGGGGAGGAACCCGGATGCGGCCATCCACTTTTGACTTGTGGACGGGACGATCTACTGCCGTCGATAGCGGAGGTCGACGATCTCGCGCTCGGCGGCGATGCCCTTGCGCTCGAACTTCGTGACCGGTCGGTCCGACCAGCGCTCCACGACCCCGCCCGTCAACGACGGCTCCGCGTCGAGCACGACGCGCATCTGCTCGGCGTACTCCGCCCAGTCCGTCGCGAGCCGCCACGAGCCGCCGTCGGCGAGGCGGGAGGCGGCGAGCGCGGCGTGCTCCGGGGTGACGAGGCGACGCTTGTGGTGGCGCTTCTTCGGCCAGGGGTCCGGGAAGAACGTCCAGAGCTCGCTGAGCGAGCCCGGAGCGAGGCGCTGCTCCAGGAACCAGACGGCGTCGACGCTGCACAGCCGCACGTTGTCGGCGCCGGCGGCGGCCAGCAGCCCCAGGGTGTGCGCGACGCCCGGGCGCCAGACCTCCAGCGCCAGCACGTCGTACGACGGCCGCGCCGCCGCGAGGGCGGCGGTCGCCTCGCCGACGCCCGACCCGATCTCGACGACGAGCCCGTCGCGCTCCCCCGCGGTGCGCCCGAACCAGGCGTCGAGGTCGAAGCCGTCGGCGTCGGCGGCCTCGTCGGGGATCACCCACTTCTCGTGGTGCGCGTCCCACGACTCCTGCTGGCTCGGCGTGAAGCGGCTGCCGCGACGGGAGTAGGTGAGCACCTCCCGCATGCGGCGACCCTCGTCGGTCAGCTTGAGGTGGGGTCGGGCGGGGGTCACGTGCTCGGGCATCCGCACATCCTCCCCCGCCGGCGTCGTGCCCGCGAAATGACGAAGGGCCCCGACCATCAGGTCGGGGCCCTCCGTACGCGGTGGTGCTAGATCACTTGGTGATCTTGGTGACGCGGCCGGCACCGACGGTGCGGCCACCCTCGCGGATGGCGAAGCGCAGGCCCTCGTCCATCGCGATCGGCTGGATCAGCTCGACGGCCATCTCGGTGTTGTCACCGGGCATGACCATCTCGGTGCCCTCGGGAAGGGTCACGACGCCCGTCACGTCCGTGGTGCGGAAGTAGAACTGCGGGCGGTAGTTGTTGAAGAACGGCGTGTGGCGGCCGCCCTCCTCCTTCGAGAGGATGTAGACGCTCGCGTCGAAGTTCGTGTGCGGCGTCGTCGTGCCGGGCTTGATCACGACCATGCCGCGCTCGATGTCCTCGCGCTTCGTGCCACGGAGGAGCAGACCGACGTTCTCGCCCGCCTGGCCCTCGTCGAGCAGCTTGCGGAACATCTCGACGCCGGTGACCGTCGACTTCTGCGACTTCTCGCGGATGCCGATGATCTCGACCTCCTCGTTGACCTTCACGATGCCGCGCTCGATGCGGCCGGTGATGACCGTGCCGCGACCCGTGATGGTGAAGACGTCCTCGACCGGCATGAGGAACGGCTTGTCCGTCTCACGCTCGGGGGTGGGGATGGCCTCGTCGACGGCGTCCATGAGCTCGATGATCGACTCGCCCCACTTGGCGTCGCCCTGCAGCGCCGGGAAGGCGGCAACGCGGACCACGGGGATGTCGTCGCCGGGGAACTCGTACTCCGAGAGGAGCTCGCGCACCTCCATCTCGACGAGCTCGATGAGCTCCTCGTCGTCGACCATGTCGCACTTGTTGAGCGCCACGACCAGGGCCGGCACGCCGACCTGGCGGGCGAGCAGCACGTGCTCACGCGTCTGGGGCATGGGACCGTCGGTCGCCGCGACCACCAGGATGGCGCCGTCCATCTGCGCCGCACCGGTGATCATGTTCTTGATGTAGTCGGCGTGACCGGGGCAGTCGACGTGGGCGTAGTGACGCGCCTCCGTCTGGTACTCGACGTGGGCGATCGAGATCGTGATGCCGCGCTGGCGCTCCTCGGGAGCCTTGTCGATCTCGTCGAACGCCGAAGCCGCGTTGAGGTCCGGGTGCTTGTCGTGCAGGACCTTCGTGATCGCAGCCGTCAACGTCGTCTTGCCGTGGTCGATGTGACCGATGGTGCCGATGTTGACGTGCGGCTTGGTCCGCTCGAACTTCGCCTTAGCCACTGGGGGCTCCTCCTGGTGTGGTTGGTACTTGAGTCGTGGGTCGTGCGGTGTTGTGCCGAGGATCCGGACTGAGGGACTTACTCGCCCCGGACCTTCTTGACGATCTCGTCGGCGACGTTCGTGGGAACCTCGGCGTACGAGTCGAACTCCATCGAGTACGACGCCTGACCGGAGGTCTTCGACCGCAGGTCACCAACGTACCCGAACATCTCGGAGAGCGGCACGAGGGCCGTCACGACCATGTCGCCGTGACGCTCCTCCTGCGTCTGGATCTGGCCACGACGCGAGTTGATGTCGCCGATGACCGTGCCGAGGAAGTCGTCGGGGGTGATGACCTCGACGGCGAACATCGGCTCGAGCAGGACGGGCTTCGCCATGCGGCAGGCCTCCTTGAAGGCCGCGATGCCGGCGATCTTGAAGGCGAGCTCGGACGAGTCGACGTCGTGGTAGGCGCCGTCCTCGAGCGAGACCTTCACGTCGACCATCGGGTAGCCCGCCAGGGTGCCGAACTGCATGGCCTCCTGGGCTCCCTGGTCGACCGAGGGGATGTACTCGCGCGGGACGCGACCACCACTCACGTTGTTCGCGAACTCGTAGCCGGCACCGGCGCCGGTCTCGGGGTCGATGTTCGGCTCGATCGAGATGACGATCTTGGCGAACTGACCCGAGCCACCGGTCTGCTTCTTGTGCGTGTACGAGTGGTTCTCCACCTTGCGGCGGATGGTCTCGCGGTAGGCGACCTGCGGCTTGCCGACGGTGGCCTCGACGCGGAACTCGCGGCGCATGCGGTCGACGAGGATGTCGAGGTGGAGCTCGCCCATGCCGGCGATGATCGTCTGGCCGGTCTCCTCGTCGGTCTTGACCGTGAAGGTCGGGTCCTCGTCGGAGAGGCGCTGGATCGCGGTGCCCAGCTTCTCCTGGTCGCCCTTCGTCTTCGGCTCGATGGCGACCTCGATCACCGGGGCCGGGAACGACATCGACTCGAGGACCACCGGGTGACCGGAGTCGCACAGCGTGTGACCGGTCTTGGTGTCCTTGAGGCCCATGACGGCGACGATCTGGCCGGCGCCGACCGACGCGATCTCCTCACGCTTGTTGGCGTGCATCTGGTAGACCTTGCCGATCCGCTCCTTGCGGCCCGTCACCGAGTTCAGCACCGAGGTGCCGGCCTCGAGCTTGCCGGAGTAGACGCGGACGTAGATCAGCTTGCCGAGGTGCGGGTCCGAGGCGATCTTGTAGGCCAGACCGGCGAAGGGCTCGTCGTCGGAGGGCTGACGGCGCACCTCCTTCTCCTCGTCGTTGACGGCGTGGCCGACGATGGCGTCCACGTCGAGCGGCGACGGCAGGTACTTGATGACCGCGTCGAGCAGGGGCTGGACGCCCTTGTTCTTGAAGGCGGTGCCGCAGAGGACCGGGTTGAGCTTGTCGGCCAGCGTGGCGCGACGGATGGCGACCTCGAGCTCCTCGACGGTGAAGTCCTCGCCCTCGAGGTACTTCTCCATGATCGCGTCGTCGGCGTCGGCCAGCGTCTCGAGCATCTTCACGCGGTACTCGGCGGCCTGCTCGGCGAGCTCGGCCGGGATCTCCTCGACCGTGTAGTCCTCACCGATCGTGGTCTCGCCGCGCCAGGTGAGAGCGCGCATCCCGACGAGGTCGACGACACCGAGGAAGTCGGACTCGGCGCCGATCGGCAGCTGGATGACCAGCGGGGTCGAGTTGAGGCGGTCGACCATCATGTCGACGCAGCGGAAGAAGTCCGCACCCGTGCGGTCGAGCTTGTTGACGAAGCACATGCGGGGCACCGAGTACTTGTTCGCCTGGCGCCACACCGTCATGGTCTGCGGCTCCACACCGGCGACACCGTCGAAGACCGCGACCGCGCCGTCGAGGACGCGCAGGGAGCGCTCGACCTCGGCGGTGAAGTCGACGTGCCCGGGGGTGTCGATGATGTTGACCTGGTGGTCCTTCCACCAGCAGGTGGTCGCGGCGGACGTGATCGTGATGCCGCGCTCCTGCTCCTGCTCCATCCAGTCCATCGTGGCCGCGCCATCGTGGACCTCACCGATCTTGTAGCTGATGCCCGTGTAGAACAGGATCCGCTCGGTGGTGGTGGTCTTGCCGGCGTCGATGTGCGCCATGATGCCGATGTTGCGGACCTTGTTGAGGTCCGTGGTGATGTCGACAGCCACTGAAGTCTGGTTTCCTTAGAAAGTTGGACTGGAGGGTGGGCCGGCGGGCGCACCCAGGGGGTGCGCCCGACCGGTCGTCACCAGCGGTAGTGCGCGAAGGCCTTGTTGGACTCGGCCATCTTGTGCGTGTCCTCGCGCTTCTTCACAGCGGCGCCCAGGCCGTTGCTCGCGTCGAGGATCTCGTTCATGAGGCGCTCGGCCATCGTCTTCTCACGACGGTCCTTCGCGTAGCCCACGAGCCAGCGCAGCGCGAGCGTCGTGCTGCGGTTGGGCTTGACCTCGATCGGCACCTGGTAGGTCGCACCGCCGACGCGGCGGGACTTGACCTCGATGGCGGGCTTCACGTTGTCGAGACCACGCTTGAGCGTGACGACCGGGTCGGTACCGGTCTTCTCGCGGCAGCCCTCGAGGGCGGTGTAGACGATGCGCTGGGCGACCTGCTTCTTGCCGTCCATCAGCACCTTGCTCACGAGCTGCGAGACCAGCGGCGACCCGTAGACCGGGTCGACGTCGATCGGGCGCTTCGGGGCGGGACCCTTGCGTGGCATCAGCCCTTCTCCTTCTTCGCGCCGTAGCGGCTACGCGCCTGCTTGCGGTTCTTCACGGCCTGCGTGTCGAGCGCGCCGCGGATGATCTTGTAGCGCACACCGGGGAGGTCCTTCACTCGCCCACCACGCACGAGCACGATCGAGTGCTCCTGCAGGTTGTGCCCCTCACCGGGGATGTAGGCGGTGACCTCGACCTGGGAGCTCAGTCGCACGCGGGCGACCTTGCGCAGCGCGGAGTTCGGCTTCTTCGGCGTCGTCGTGTAGACGCGGGTGCAGACACCGCGTCGCTGCGGCGAACCCTTCAGGGCAGGCGTCTTGTTCTTCGACACCTTGTCCTGGCGGCCCTTGCGGACCAGCTGGTTGATGGTGGGCACCTGGTGGTTCCCTCTCTTGTCGCTCTCAGTGCACGGCGCTCTGCCGGGCACGATGGTGTTGCTGTGGAGCTCGTGGTGGCCTCAGGTCTGGCGGCCTTCGACACTCACGAGGGCGTCTGCCCCCGCGGTCGGGCGTGTCCAGATCACTTCCGGGCACGCGCGACGGTCTGGTCGTCCCAGACACGAGGAACGAATCTACTCGGTCGCCCGAGCACGGTCAAAACGCGCTGGAGGTGCCCCAGCACCAGCAACGAGCCGAGGACGCCGAGCACCGTGACGCTACCGCCGACCACCAAGGTCCAGCGGGCGCCGTACTCGCTGCCGATCCAGCCGATGACGGGCGCCCCGATCGGGGTGCCGCCCATGAAGATCATCAGGTAGAGCGACATCACCCGGCCCCGCAGCGCCGGCGCGGTGGAGATCTGCATCCGGGTGTTCGCGGCGGTGATCAGCGTGAGGCCCGTGATGCCCATGACGGGGGCCCACACCACGAACGTCCAGTACGTCGGCATGAGGCCGGCCATGACGACCGACGCCCCGAACACCAGGGCGGAGCCCACCACCAGTCGCAGCCGGACCGTCTTCCGGCTGGCCGCGAGGAGCGCGCCGGTGAGCGAGCCGACCGCGAGCACCGACCCGACGAGCCCGAAGGCCGCCGAGTCGCGCTCGAACACCTCGGTCACCATGAGCGCGGCGGTGATCTGGAAGTTGAGCCCGAACGTGCCGGCGAAGAAGACCACCGCGAGCACGAGCATCAGGTCGGGACGCGCCCGGACGTAGGCGAGGCCCTCCCGCAGGGCGCCGGGCTGGCGCCGTACACGGTCGGGGCTGTGGAGCAGGCGGACGTCGAGCAGCTGGAGCACACCCACCACCGGCAGGTAGCTCACCGCGTTGATGAGGATGACCCAACCGGTGCCGACCACCCCTCCCCCGAGCGCCGCGATCATGACGCCGGCGAGCGCCGGTCCGACGAGACGGGCGGCGTTGAACGACGCCGAGTTGAGGCCGACGGCGTTGGTCAGGTCGTCCTCGTCGACGATCTCGCTGACGAACGCCTGCCGGGCCGGGGCGTCGAAGGCGGTGCCCACGCCGAACACGAGGGCGAGCGTGTAGACGTGCCAGACCTCGACCGCACCGGTGACCGCGAGGACGCCGAGCACCAGCGCGGGCGCCATCATCATCAGCTGCGTGACCTGCAGGAGGCGTCGCTTGGGGAAGCGGTCGGCGATGAGCCCGGCGTACGGCGAGAGCAGCAGCATCGGGAGGAACTGCAGCGCCGTCGTGATGCCCAGCGCGGTCGCGCCGTTCGCCGCGATCGCCAGCACGAGCCAGTCCTGCGCGATCCGCTGCATCCAGGTGCCGGTGTTCGACACGATCCCACCGGCCGCGTACAGCCGGTAGTTGGGGTTGTGCAGCGAACGGAAGGTGGGGCTCACGTGGCGGGGGCTCCTCGGGGTGGTCGGGGCGGTGCGGGCGGGTCAGTCCTCGGTGGCGAGGCGGTCGAGCAGCGGGACGGCGACGCGCAGGGCGTCTCGCTCGGCGGGGGTCAGGGCGCGCAGCTGGCGGGCCAGCCACTCGTCACGACGGCGGCGGTCGGCGATCACGAGCTCGCGGCCCTCGTCGGTGAGGGAGACCAGCACCAGCCGGCCGTCGGTCTCGTGGGGGCGGCGGGCGACGTACCCCCGCTCGTCGAGCTTGCGCACGGCGCGCGTCATCGACGGCGGCTGCACCTTCTCGAAGACCGCCAGCTCCCCCACCGTGCACTCACCGTTGCGGTAGAGGCAGCCGAGCACCGCCATCACCCCGATGCCGACGTCGTTCTCGGGGTCCCGCTCGTTCGCGAGCCGGCGGCGCAGGCGCATGACCGCGACACGCAGCTCGGAGGCGAGGCCCGCGTCGGTGCGCGCGACCTTCTGTGGAGTGGGAGGCATGATGCTGACCCTAACTCATTACCCTTGCTAACTATTCCCCCGAGCGCTGTGCCGGAGCGCCGCGATGGCTACTCTGGGCGGGTGGACCTCCGCGACGACCAGCCGATGCAGCACGAGATCGGCAAGCGCACCTACATCGTGGCCGACGTCGAGCCCCTCGACGTCGACGGCGTGCGCACGGTCGAGGTCGGGTGCGCCCTCTGGGCCCTGGCCTTCGTCGCCCTGCTGCCGTTCTACTCCCGGCTCGCCGCGGCGGACTCCGAATGGGTGCTGTGGACCTGCCTCGCGGGCCTCGGCCTCGGGCTGCTGGGTCTCGAGTACTGCCGGCGGCGCCGTCGGGCGCGCGCGGTGGTCGCTGACGAGGCCGACCCCGTCTGAGTCACCGCGCCGGGTCACCGCGCCCGGGTCACCGGTGCGGCAGCGGCCGCACGGTCAGAAGGACTCGAGGCCGTCGACGGTGATCTCGTCGAGGAACGGGTCCGGCGGCGGGGCCGGGAGGCTCTTCGCCGCGATCTGCACCTCGGAGTGGCCGCCGCACCCGTGGTCGAAGGACACCACCCGACCGTCGTCGTTGGCGTTGCCGTTGGCGCACACCCCGAAGATCTCCGAGAGCGGCCCGGCCAGGCGCAGCAGGAACCCGCAGGTGCTGCACGGCGCCGGTGCGCTCTTCGCGATCGCGGCCGTGGGGCCCTGCTCCCCGTCGTACCAGCGCTGCGCGGCCAGGTCGCGGCCCTCGAGCGAGAGGGTGCGCACCCGGCCGAGACCGAGCTCGGCGGCCACGCGACGCACCTGCGCCTTGTCGTCGTCGTCGAACGAGCCCTCGAGGGGGTCGTCGCCGAAGGAGTACGTCGGCACGAGGCGCGGGTCGTCGTCGTCGACCGGCAGCAGGTCGCCCGCGGAGAAGTCGCCCGGGCGGACGCGCTCGCGCCACGGCACCCAGGCCGGGGCCACGATCGCCTCGTCGCCCGGGATGAGCACGACCTCGTCGACCGTGGCCGTCCGCTGGCGCGACGCACGGGCGACGGTCACGGACCAGCGCCAGCCGCGGTAGCCGGCGCGCTCGCACGCGAAGAGGTGGGTGGCGACCCGGTCGCCCTCGGCCACGCAGCCCAGGTGCTCGCCGACGTCGCCGGGCTCGACCTGCTCGGCGAGCGCGGCGCGGGCGGCGTCGACCGCCGCGGCCAGGGCGCTGTCGACGCGGGCGGGACGACGGACCTCGGGCGCCGCGGCCGGTGCGGGCTCGGCGGTGACCTCGGCGGTGGGCTCGGCGGTGGGTTCCGTCGTCGGGTCGGTGGGGACGTCCGCGGCGGGGGCGCCGGTCGTGACGTCGGTGGTGGCGTCGGAGGAGGCGTCCGAGACGTTCGAGTCCGTTGCGATCACGCGGTCGATGATGACGCATGAGCACCGGCCCTGTCAGGTCGGGGCACGGACGGGGTCGTCGGTGGCAGGATGGCGGCTCCACGAACAGGGGAGAACGAGCCGATGAGCACGCCGTACGGGCCGCCCGAGGAGCCGCGGACCGACCCGCACGACCCCTGGCGCGAGCCCGTCGCCGGCAAGGACGACCCCGCGGGCACGTCGCCCGGCCAGGTCGCCGCCAAGACGGCGCGCGCCACGGGGCACGGCGTGGCCGTCGCGGCGAAGGCGACGGGCAGGTTCGGCCGCTTCACGATGAAGCAGGCCCGGCGCGCGTCCCACGCCGAGGGCGCCGGCGAGAGCGGGCTGTCGCGCCTCATCGAGCTGCACGCCGTCAACGCCGCGGCCGACGCCGCCGTGGCCATCTCGCTCGCCGGCACCCTCTTCTTCACGGTGCCGACCGGGGAGGCCCGCGGGCAGGTCGCCCTCTTCCTCGGCCTCACGATGCTGCCGTTCGCGATCGTCGCCCCGCTGATCGGGCCGTTCCTCGACCGCTTCAGCCACGGCCGCCGCTGGGCCATCGGCGGCACGATGGCCATCCGCGCCTTCCTCTGCTGGGCGCTCGCCGGGGCGGTGGTCACCAACTCGACGTGGCTCTTCCCCGCCGCCCTCGGCGTGCTCGTGGCCTCGAAGGCGTACGGCGTCACCAAGGCCGCCGCGGTGCCCCGCCTCACCCCGGACAACCTGACCCTCGTCAAGGCCAACGGCCGCGTCTCGCTCGCCGGCGTCGTCGGCGCCGGCGTCTCGGCCCCCCTCGCGGGCCTGGCCTCGCTCGCCGGCCCCGAGTGGTCGCTGCGCTACGCGTTCGTCGTGTTCACCATCGCCACCGTCCTGGCGATCCTCCTGCCGGCCAAGGTCGACTCGACCCAGGGCGAGACCCGCCTGGCGCTCATGCCCGGCCCGTCGGACATGAGCATGTCGAAGGACCCCGGCAACCAGCGCAAGGCCAGCCTGCGCATGCCGCCGTCGGTGGCGTTCGCCCTGCGGGCCAACTGCGGGCCGCGCTGGCTCTCGGGCTTCCTCACCATGTTCATGGCGTTCCTGCTGACGGAGAACCCGATCCCCGGCTGGCGCACCGAGGTGCTCTTCGCGGTCGTGATCGGCGCCGCGGGCCTCGGCAACACCCTGGGCATCGCCCTCGCGTCGATGCTGCGCAAGGTCAACCCGGCGGTCACGGTGGTGATCGCCCTGGTGGCGGCGGCGGCGATGGCCACGGTCGCCGCCCTCTTCTACGGGGTGGTGCCGCTCGCCCTGCTGGGCCTCACGGCCGGGCTGGCGCAGTCGCTGTCGAAGCTCTCGCTCGACTCGACCATCCAGCACGACGTGCACGAGCGGGTGCGCACGAGCGCCTTCGCCCGCTCCGACACCGTGCTGCAGCTGGCCTGGGTCATCGGCGGCTTCGTCGGCATCGCGATGCCGCTCGACCCGCCCCGGCTCGGCCTCAGCGTGGCGGCGGCGGTGCTCACGGCGTGGGCCGTGTTCGTGCTCGGCAGCCGGATCCAGGACACCCGGGCGCGGCGCCGCGCCCCCGCGCAGCCCGCGTACCGGCCGGCCGAGCAGCGGCCGGCCGAGCAGCGGCCCGCCGAGCAGCGGCCCGCCGAGCAGCCCGCCGGCGAGGCCCCTCCGGCGACGGCGCCGCTGCCGGACCGCCCGGCGTCGTACGACGACCTGCCCGACACCCAGCCGACCGCCCGCCCCTACGACGCCCGCTCGGGCGAGGCGGGCCGCACGACGATCGTCTTCCCGCCCGAGGAGCCCCGCGGCTGACGCGTCAGTTCAGCTCGAGCTCGTCGGCGAGCGCCCGCAGCAG
This sequence comes from Nocardioides alkalitolerans DSM 16699, assembly GCF_000426525.1. GTDB lineage: Bacteria > Actinomycetota > Actinomycetes > Propionibacteriales > Nocardioidaceae > Nocardioides > Nocardioides alkalitolerans. The sequence continues at coordinate 477,335 of NZ_AUFN01000011.1, read as the reverse complement.
CTTGGCGACGGGCTTCGCCGTGCGCGGGTCGGGGTGGCGACCGTGGCGGTAGCCCTCCCCCACGCCGTCGAGGAGCCGGATGAGGTCCTCGACGATGGAGGTCATCTCCTCGGGCGTCTTGCGCTGGGCCCGCGACTGGTTGCGCGAGACCGAGGCGGGGGCGTCGAGGAGCTTCACCTGCAGCGCCTGGTCGCCCTTGCGGCCCTGGGCGATCCCGAACTCGACACGCGTGCCGGCCTTGAGGGTCGACGTGCCGTTCGGCAGCGCGTCGGCCCGGACGTACACGTCGGGGCCCGCGTCGGAGGACAGGAAGCCGAAGCCCTTGTCCGCGTCGTACCACTTCACCTTGCCAGTCGGCACGGGTCACACCTCTCTCGGTCGGACTCACGCGGCGGCCGAGGCCCCCGCAGCACGCAAACAGCCGGGCAGGTGCCCGGCCTCCGCCCAGCCTATCCGTCGGCCGGAACGACGCGCGCACCACTTTCCGTGCGGCCGGCGGGGTCGGCCACGAACGCGTCGAGCCAGTCCGGGAAGCCGCGGAGGTCGGGCAGCACCACGTCGGTGCCGGCCTCGCGCAGCTCAGCCTCCTCGCACCCGCCCGTGAGCACCGAGACGCTCACGACCCCGGCCGCGCGGGCGCCCTCGACGTCGTGCACGTGGTCGCCGACGTAGACGGCTGCGCCCTCGTCGCGCAGCGGCTGCGCCTTGAGCGCTCCCCACACCCAGCCCTCGAGGTGGTCGACGTCGAGCCCGAGGTGGTCGAGGTGGCGCTGCGCGTTCGGGGCGTACTTGCCGGTGACGACGAGGATCCGGCCGCCGTGGCGCCGGACGGCGGCGAGCGCCTCGTGGGCGCCCGGCAGCACCGGGACGCCCGCGACGGCGAGGTCGGGGTACAGCGCCCGGAACCGGTCGCCGGCCGGGGCCACGAGCTCCGCCGGGAGGTGCGGGGCGAGCAGGACGTCGAGGGGTGGGCCGAGCCGCTCCGTCATCTGCTCCACCGGCAGGTCGACGCCCAGCTCGTCGCCGAGGGCGCGCAGGGTGTCGGCGAACCCGGGGCGGGTGTCGATGAGGGTCATGTCGAGGTCGAAGCCCACGACGAGCGGCCGGTCCGGGGAGGTCACGCCTCCACCCTAGGCAGGGCCGACGACCGGTCCTGGGACGCGTGACGGACGTCGCTCCCGCACCGGTACTGTTCTCCCGGCGCAGAGGTATAGCGTGACCCAGGTCACATTCCTCACTCCTCGGGAGCACCCGTTGTCGACCACGACATCCCCCACGCCCCCCTCTCCCGCCGGCGGCCCCGCCGACGGCGGGAAGACCCGCCGCTCCCCCGCCTCCATCGCCCTCTGGGTCGGCGTCGCCGTCGTTGGCGCCGTCTGCTGGAGCGTGCTCGCCCTGTCGCGCGGCGAGTCGGTGTCGGCCCTCTGGATCCTCTTCGCGGCCCTGTCGTCGTACCTCATCGCCTACCGCTTCTACTCGCGGTTCATCGCGACCAAGGTGCTGAAGCTCGACAACACCCGCGCCACCCCGGCCGAGCGCCTCGAGAACGGCAACGACTACGAGGTCACCGACCGCCGGGTGCTGTTCGGCCACCACTTCGCCGCCATCGCCGGCGCCGGGCCGCTCGTGGGCCCCGTGCTCGCCGCGCAGATGGGCTACCTGCCCGGCACGATCTGGATCATCGTCGGCGTCATCCTGGCCGGCGCCGTGCAGGACATGGTGGTGCTCTTCTTCTCCATGCGCCGCGACGGCAAGAGCCTCGGCCAGATGGTGCGCGAGGAGATCGGCGTGGTCGGCGGCATCGCCGCGCTCATCGCCGTCTTCGCGATCATGATCATCATCCTGGCGGTGCTCTCGCTGGTGGTCGTCAACGCCCTCGCCGAGTCGCCGTGGGGCGTCTTCTCGATCGGCCTGACGATCCCGATCGCGCTCTTCATGGGCTTCTACCTGCGCTTCTTCCGGCCCGGTCGTGTGCTCGAGACGACCGCCATCGGCGTCGTGCTCCTGCTGCTCGCCATCATCGGCGGCGGCTACGTCGAGTCCTGGGGCCTCGCCGAGGCGCTGACGCTCGACAAGGAGACGCTCACGCTGATGCTCGTCGGCTACGGCTTCGTGGCCTCGATCCTCCCCGTGTGGATGCTCCTCACCCCGCGCGACTACCTCTCCACCTTCATGAAGGTCGGCGTCATCGTGCTGCTCGCGGTGGGCATGCTGCTCGCCCGCCCGGTGCTCTCCAACGAGGCCGTCACGTCGTTCGCGACCGACGGTGACGGTCCGGTCTTCGCCGGCAAGCTCTTCCCGTTCGTCTTCATCACGATCGCCTGCGGCGCGCTCTCGGGCTTCCACGCCCTCATCTCCTCGGGCACCACGCCGAAGATGGTGGCCAAGGAGGGCCAGGTCCGGATGATCGGCTACGGCGGCATGCTGATGGAGTCGTTCGTCGCCATCTCCGCCCTCATCGCGGCCTGCGTCATCGACCAGGGCCTCTACTTCGCGATGAACTCCCCCGCCGGCCTCACCGGCGGCACGGCCGAGTCGGCGTCGCAGTTCGTCGGCACGCTCGGGTTCTCGATCACCCCCGACCAGCTCACGGCCGCGGCGGCCTCCGTCGAGGAGGAGCTGATCTCCCGCACCGGTGGCGCCCCCACCCTGGCCTTCGGCATCTCGCAGATCTTCGACGAGGCCTTCGGCGGCGGCCTGGCCGCGTTCTGGTACCACTTCGCGATCATGTTCGAGGCGCTCTTCATCCTCACCGCCGTCGACGCCGGCACCCGCGTGGGCCGCTTCATGCTGCAGGACACCATCGGCAACGTGTGGCCCAAGTTCGGCGACACGTCGTGGAAGCCGGCCGCGTGGATCTCGTCGGCGCTGGTCGTCGCGTGCTGGGGCTACATGCTGTACGTCGGGGTGACCGACCCGCTGGGCGGCATCAACCAGCTGTTCCCGCTGTTCGGCATCGCGAACCAGCTGCTCGCGGCCATCGCGCTCACCGTCTGCGTGACGCTGTTCCTCAAGCACGGCTGGCTCAGGTACGTCTGGGTGCCGGCGATCCCGCTGGGCTTCGACCTCGTCGTGACGATGACGGCGAGCTGGCAGAAGGTCTTCTCGGACAACCCGGCCATCGGCTACTTCGCCCAGGCCGACCGCTACCGCACGGCCCGCGAGGCCGGCGAGGTGCTCGCCCCGGCGGCCGACGCCGACCAGATGGGCACCGTCATCACCAACTCGACGACCAACGGCGTCCTCCAGGCGACGTTCGCGGTGCTGACGATCATCATCGTCGCGAACGCCGCGGTGATCTGGGTCCGGGCCGTCCGGGCCGGCTCGCTGCCCACCACCGAGGTGCCGAAGGTCGAGTCGACGCTCGTCGCCCCGTCCGACTTCTTCGCCACCGCGGAGGAGAAGGCCGCGGTCGCCGCGTGGGAGGCGGAGCGCAAGGAGTCGGTCGGGAGCGGTCGATGAGGCGCGCGCTCGCCGGGATCCGCTGGTACCTGCGGGAGTGGAGCGGCGAGGGTCGCTGGGACGCCTACCTCGCCGACTGCGAGCGGGTCGGGATGGTCCCGATGACGCGCCGCGAGTACGAGCGCCACCGCGACCACCTGCGGGAGCACTCCACACAGGGCCGGTGCTGCTGAGCGTGCCGTCGGGCCGCGCACCGCGACGGGTCGCCGTCGCGGGCGTCAGCGGCGTCGGGAAGACCACGCTGAGCCGGGCGGTCGCCGCCCGGCTCGGCGTGCCCCACGTCGAGACCGACGGCCTGCACCACGGTCCGGGGTGGACGCCGCGCCCGGAGTTCCTCGACGACGTGCGCCGCACGGTCGCCGGTGAGGCGTGGGTCATGGAGTGGCAGTACGCCGCGGCCCGGCCGCTGATCGCCGCCCGCGCCGAGCTGCTGGTCTGGATCGACCTCCCGACCCCCGTCACGATGACCCGGGTCGTGCGGCGCACGCTGCGACGCCGGGCACGGCGTGAGGAGCTGTGGAACGGCAACCAGGAGCCGCCCCTGCGCACCTTCGTCACCGAGCCCGACCACATCGTGCGGTGGGCCTGGCGCACGCGTCACAAGTATCGCGACGGCGCCGTCGCCGAGGCCGCCCGGGCGCACCCCGACCTGGTGGTGGTGCGGCTGCGCTCGCGGGGCGCCGTACGGCGCTGGCTGGCGGCGCTGCCGGCTCAGGACCGACGCAGCAGGTAGCAGTCCATGACCCAACCGGCGGCCTCCTGGACCGCCGTCCGGGCGGCGCGCAGCTCGTCGACCACGTCGCCGACGCGTCCCGCGACGAGCCGCTGCGTGGGGGCGCCCAGGTTGGCGCCCCACCAGATCGTCCAGTCGTCGAGCCCGTCGAGCGGGAGGTCGGCGTTGAGCATGACGAGCAGGTTGTCGGCGCCGGCGGCGACGGCCTCCCGGAGCCGGCGCCCGGTCGTCACCGTGATGGCCTGGCCGACCTCGTGGAGCACGATCCGGTGGGCCGCGGCGAGCAGCTGCAGGCTGGAGATCCCGGGCACGACGCGCACGTCCGCGACCACCCTCCCCCGGGCCAGCACCGCGTCGACGATGCGCAGCGTCGAGTCGTAGAACGCCGGGTCGCCCCAGACGAGGAACGCGACGTCGCCGTCGCGCTCCTCCAGCACGGTCTCGTACGCCGCCGCCCGCGCCGCGTGCCAGTCGGCCACCGCCTGCTCGTAGGCCGCCGTGTCGCCGGCGACCCGCGCCGAGCGGTCGCGCACGGGGTCGTCGACTTCGACGAGCGGCAGGTCGGACGCGTGGGCGGCCAGGACCGCGCGTCGTACGGCGACGAGCGGGTCGTCGGCCCGCTTGCGCGGCACCAGCGCGTACGACGCCCCGCGCAGCGCCGCCACCGCCTCGAGCGTCAGCTGGGCGGGGTCGCCGCACCCGATGCCGACGACGTGGAGCCTGCGGGTCACCGGTCCTCGATCTCGCCCTCGACCTCGAGGTAGACCTGCTGCATCGCGGCGATGACGGCCGGGTCGGGCTCGGCCCAGAGCCCGCGGTCGGCCGCCTCGGAGAGCCGCTCGACCATGCCGCGCAGCGCCCACGGGTTCGACTGGCGCAGGAACGCCTGCACGCTCTCGTCGAGCACGTAGGCCTTGGCGAGCGCGTCGTACATGTGGTCCTCGACCACACCGGCGGTGGCGTCGAAGCCGAAGAGGTAGTCGACGGTGGCGGCCAGCTCGAACGCGCCCTTGTAGCCGTGGCGCTGCATCGCCGAGATCCAGCGCGGGTTCACGACGCGGGCGCGGAAGACGCGGGCCGTCTCCTCGCCCAGCGTGCGGGTGCGCACGGCGTCCGGGGAGGTCGAGTCGCCGACGTACGCCCGCGGCGCGACCCCGGTGAGCGCGCGGACGGTCGCGACCATGCCCCCGTGGTACTCGAAGTAGTCGGCCGAGTCGGCGATGTCGTGCTCGCGGGTGTCGATGTTCTTCGCCGCGACCGCGATGCGTCGGTAGTTGGCGCGCATGTCGTCGTCGGCCGGGCGGCCGGCGAGGTCGCGGCCGTAGGCGAAGCCGCCCCAGGCCGTGTAGACCTCGGCCAGGTCGGCGTCGGTGCGCCAGCTGCCCGACTCGACCGCCTGGAGCACGCCCGCGCCGTACGCCCCCGGCGCGGAGCCGAAGATGCGCGTGGTGGCGCGACGCTCGTCGCCGTGGTCGGCGAGGTCGGCCTGGGTGTGGGCGCGCACGAAGTTGACGTCGTCGGGCTCGTCGAGGTCGGCCGCCATCCGGATGGCGTCGTCGAGCATCTCGACGACGTGCGGGAACGCGTCGCGGAAGAAGCCCGAGATGCGCAGCGTCACGTCGATGCGGGGACGGCCCAGCTCGTCGAGCGGCACCGGCTCGAGGCCGTTGACCCGGCGGGACGCCTCGTCCCACGTGGGCCGCACGCCGATGAGGGCGAGCACCTCGGCGACGTCGTCGCCCGAGGTGCGCATCGCGGACGTGCCCCAGGCCGACAGCCCGACCGAGCGCGGCCACTCGCCGGTGTCGGCGCGGTGGCGCTCCAGCAGGGAGGTGGCCATCGCCTGGCCGGTCTGCCACGCCAGGCGCGACGGCACGGCGCGGGGGTCGACGGTGTAGAAGTTGCGGCCCGTCGGCAGCACGTTGACGAGCCCGCGCAGCGGGGAGCCCGACGGCCCGGCCGGGATGAACCCGCCCTCGAGCGCGTGCAGCACGGCCGTGAGCTCGTCGGTGGTGGCGTCGAGACGCGGCACGACCTCGGTCGCGGCGAACGTGAGCACCTGGGCGACGGCCGGGTCGGCGTCACCCTCCAGGCGCGCGACCACGTCGGCGACGGCGGTCGGCACCCAGGACGCCTCCTCCATCGCCAGCACGAGCGCGCGCGCCCGCTTCTCGACGGCGTCGACCTCGGCGGTGCTGGGCTCCTTGCCCGCCCCGGTGGGCAGGCCGAGCGCGGCCCGCAGGCCCGGTACGGCGCCCGCCGTGCCGCCCCACACCTGGCTGGCGCGCAGGATGGCGAGCACCAGGTTGACCCGGGCCTCCCCCGTCGGTGCGGCGCCGAGCACGTGGAGGCCGTCGCGGATCTGGGCGTCCTTGATCTCGCAGAGCCAGCCGTCGACGTGGAGGATGAAGTCGTCGAAGTCGTCGTCCTCCGGACGCTCCTCCATGCCGAGGTCGCGGTGCATCTGCGCCGACTGCATGAGGGTCCAGATCTCGCCGCGGATGGCCGGCAGCTTGGCCGGGTCCATCGCGGCGATGTTGCCGTACTCGTCGAGCAGCTGCTCGAGGCGGGCGATGTCGCCGTACGTCTCGGCGCGCGCCATCGGCGGCACGAGGTGGTCGACGATGGTCGCGTGGGCGCGGCGCTTGGCCTGCGCCCCCTCGCCCGGGTCGTTGACGAGGAACGGGTAGATGAGCGGCAGGTCGCCGAGCACCGCGTCGGTGGCGCAGTCGGCCGAGAGCGCCGCGTTCTTGCCCGGCAGCCACTCCATCGAGCCGTGCTTGCCGAGGTGCACGATCGCGTGGGCGCCAAAGCCGCCGGACTCGACCGAGCCGCCGACCCAGCGGTAGGCCGCCAGGTAGTGGTGGCTCGGCGCCATGTCGGGGTCGTGGTAGATCGCGACCGGGTTCTCACCGAAGCCGCGGGGCGGCTGGATCATCAGCACGACGTTGCCGGCGCGGAGCGTCGCGAGCACGATCTCGCCGTCGTCGTTGACGAACAGCGTGCCGGGGCCCTCGCCCCAGGCCTCGACCATGTCGGCGCGCAGGCCCGGGCTCAGGTCGGCGGTCCAGGCGGCGTACTGCTCGGGCGTGATGCGCACGTGGGCGTCGGTGAGGTCGGCGTTGGTGAGCCACTCCTCGTCCTGGCCGCCCGCGGCGATCAGCGCGTGGATGAGCGCGTCGCCCGCGGCCGTGTCGTCGTCGAGGTCGAGCAGGCGGGTGATGTCGCCGCCGTCGGGGCCGAGGTCGTAGCCGGCCTCGCGCATGCGGCGCAGCAGGTGGATCGTCGAGACCGGGGTGTCGAGGCCGACCGCGTTGCCGATGCGGGCGTGCTTGGTGGGGTACGCCGACAGCATCAGCACGACGCGCCGGTCGGCGGCCTCGGTGCGCCGCAGCATGGCGTGGGCCGTCGCGATGCCCGCGACGCGGGCGCAGCGCTCGGCGTCGGGCACGTAGCGCGGGAGGCCGTCGGGGTCGATCTCCTTGAAGGAGAACGGCGCCGTGATGAGGCGGCCGTCGAACTCGGGGATCGCGATCTGGGTGGCGGAGTCGAGCGGGGAGACGCCGTCGTCGGAGGCCTCCCACTCGGCGCGGCTGCTCGTGAGCGCGAGCGCCTGCAGGACGGGGATGTCGAGGGCGGCGATGCGCTCCACGTCCCACGCCTCGTCGTCGCCGCCGGCGCTGGCGCCGGCCGGGGTCGAGCCGCCGGCCGCGAGCACCGTGACCACCAGCGCGTCGAGCGTGCCCAGGGCGTCGTACACGGCGTCGGGGGCCGAGCGCAGCGACGACGAGAAGATCGGCAGGCCGACCGCGGTGCCCGTCGCGTCGATCGCGTCGGCGAGGCCGTGGACGAAGTCGGTGTTGCCCGAGGCGTGGTGGGCCCGGTAGTAGAGGATCCCGATCCGCGCGCGTCCTCCGTCGGTCGCGCCCTCGACCTCGGGCCGCTCGGCCCAGCCCCACGACGGCAGCACGGCCGGGGGCTCGAAGCCCTCGCCGGTCAGCAGCACGGTGTCGGAGAGGAAGGCGTGCAGCTGGCCCAGGTTGTCCGGGCCGCCCTCGGCGAGGTAGCGGTGGGCCTCCGCCGCGACCCCCACGGGCACCGTCGACAGCTCCATCAGCTCGGCGCTCGGGGTCTGCTCGCCGCCCAGCACGACGGTCGGCACGCCGGTGCCGACGATGCGCTGGAAGCCGGAGCAGAGGTCGCCCGGCGACCCGAGGATGCGGGCGACGACGAGGTCGGCCGTCTCGAGCGCGGCCCCCATGTCCTGGTGGGCGGAGCGCGCGGGGTTGGCGATCGTGTACGTCGCGCCGCTGGCCCGGGCGGAGAGCAGGTCGGTGTCGGAGGTCGAGACCAGCGCGATCCGCGGGGCGGACGGGGTCTCGGCGGTCCCGCCGGGGGTACCCGGGGTGCTGGGGGTGGTCGCGGCAGAGCTGGTCACAGCGGGCTCCTCGTCGGGGTTCGCGCCCCGTCAGGTCAGGACCGCCGGCGGTCAGTGTCTGGCTGGCCGGCCGTCGTGGGACGACGGTCGGGGTCACAGTGGCGGAACCGCCCCGGAGCTGCACCGGGTTCCTGGGTCCGTCGGCGGAAGGTCGGTCCGCAGCCTAGGGCATGCCTCCGGAGCCGGGCACCGCTATCGTGCGGCGCGTGGTGACCCTCGCCGACCTGCAGGTCCAGAAGCTCGGCGAGCCGACCCTCGCCTCCCCGCTCGCCTCCTACGTGGAGGGGCGGACGACGAACCAGTACTACGTCGCCGAGGGCGACCGCATCCTCATGGACGACACCCTCGACCTCATCGCGGGCCGGGGCGTGCCCTGGGAGGAGCTGCCGACCTTCGAGGCCGGCGGCCCGCGGGCCCGGATCTACTTCGACCCCCGGCGCACGAAGGCGGGCATCGTCACCTGCGGCGGGCTCTGCCCCGGGCTCAACAACGTCATCCGCTCGCTGGTGCGCGCCCTCGAGGACCACTACGGCGTGACCGACGTGCTCGGCTTCCGCAACGGGTACGCCGGGCTCGACCCCGCCAGCGGCGCGGAGCCGGTCACGCTCACCCGCGAGTCGGTGGCCGACATCCACGAGCGCGGCGGCACGGTGCTCGGCTCGTCGCGGGGCGGTCGCGACCCCGAGGTCATGGTCGACACGCTCGTGCGCCACGGCATCGACATCCTCTTCGTCATCGGCGGCGACGGCTCGATGCGCGGCGCGCACGTGATCGCCGAGGAGTGCCGGCGCCGCGGGCTGGAGATCGCGGTGGTCGGCGTGCCGAAGACCATCGACAACGACATCCCCCACATCGGCCAGAGCTTCGGCTTCCAGACGGCGTTCGCCCGCGCGGCGCAGTCGATCACCGCCGCCAAGGTCGAGGCCCAGGCGGCGCTCAACGGGGTGGGCATCGTGCAGACGATGGGTCGGCACGCCGGCTTCATCGCCTGCTACTCCGCGCTCGCCGCCCAGACCGCGAACTTCGTGCTCATCCCCGAGGTGCCCTTCGCGCTGGAGGGCGAGAACGGTCTGCTGGCGCACGTGCGGCGCCGGGTCGCCGACCGCGGCTTCGCGGTCATCGTGGTCGCGGAGGGCGCGGGCCAGGAGCTGGTGGCCGCCGACCCGGAGTCCGTCGACGCCTCCGGCAACGCGGTGCTCGGCGACGTGGGCCGCGTGCTGCGCTCCCGGATCCGCGCCGACTTCGCCGAGCACGGCGAGGAGGCGACGCTGCGCTACTTCAACCCCGGCTACTTCATCCGCTCCGTGCCCGCCGACCCGGCCGACGCCGTCTACTGCGCGCGCCTGGCGCAGACCGCCGTGCACGCGGCGATGTCGGGACGCACCGACATGGTGGTCGGACGCCGCAAGCACCGGTTCGTGAACGTGCCCATCCCGGCCGTCACGAGGCGCGCGCACAACGTCTCCCCCGACGGCGACCTGTGGCTGAGCGTGCTCGAGTCCACGGCCCAGCCGCGCGAGATGGTCTAGCGGGCCGAGCGCCGCACGAGCCGCAGGCGCTCCAGCGGGCGCCCGGCCACGAGGTGCTCCGCGACGAGCTCGGGCACGTCGTCGGGGCCGAGCGCGCCGTACCAGACGTCGTCGGGCTGGACGGTGACGACGGGCGCCTGGTTGCAGGGGAACTGGCACGCGGTCTGGGTGACGAGCACGTCGTCGTCGCCGAGGCCCTCGTCGCGCAGGCGCGTCGCCAGCGCCTCGGCCACCTTGTCACCGCCACGGGCGCTGCAGCGCGGACCCCGGCAGACGAGCACCTGGTGACGGTGGGCCGGCACGGTCTCCCAGGCGTCGGAGTGCAGCGGCGCCTCGCGGCCGTGGATGGCCCGGGCGACGTCGAGCACGCCGAGCTCGAGGTCGGACTCGTGGCGCATCATCGCGGTCGCGACCTCGACGACGGGGCGGTGCGGCACGACCCCGTCGGGCCCGGGCTCGCCGCGCTCGCGCCACCAGTGGCCGGCCACGCGCCGCAGCCAGGAGTTCGCCGGCGCGAGGGTCCCCAGGGAGACCCCCAGCAGCACGACGCGCTCGACCCCCGCGTCGGCCAGGTCGGTGAGCGCCGCGGCCAGGGACGGGTCGCCGACCTGGAGGAAGGCGACCCCGGCGGTGGCGTCCGGGTCGCGGGGCACGTGCAGCGTCGCCGCTGCGGCGTCGAGGCGCTCGCGCTCGGCGTGCTCGCGCAGCGACATGCCGACGAGCAGGTACGTCGTGGAGGCCGCCGGGGTCGGGACGGGGTCCACGGGTGCGGTCGGGGGCAGGGCCATCGGAGGCTCTTCTCGTTCCGGGGCTCGGTGCGCGGAGCCGGCTGGACAGGTGACGTCGCCCCGGAGGGACGGCGGCCAGCAGGTCTTCGGACTCGGGATCGTCCGGACGGCGCACCTTCCCAGGCCGGTCGGCCCAGTGGCGTCGAGCGCCGCCCGTCACCCTCACCGCTGCGCGTCAGTCCCGGATTCGCACCGGGTTCCCTGGCTCAAGCTCTGAGTCGACTGGCGAGCGCAAGGTAGCAGGCCGCCGGCCCGGGCCTCGGCGCCGTACCCTCGGGCCCCGTGACCGCGCCGCCCGTCCCCCACGACCCGTCCGCGCCCCCGCCCGGCGACCCCGTCCACGCCTTCAGCGAGGCGGAGCGCGCGGCTGTCTACCGCGTGATCGGGGCCCGCCGGGACCTGCGGCGCTTCGTGCCGGACGCCGTGGTCGCCGAGCCCGTGCTCGCCCGGCTGCTGGCCGCGGCGCACGCCGGCCCGAGCGTGGGGCTCATGCAGCCCTGGCGGTTCGTGCGGGTCACCGACCCGGGCCTGCGACGCGGGATCCACGCCCTCGTCGACGCCGAGCGGCACGCCACCGCCGAGGCCCTCGACGACCGGGCCGCGGAGTTCCTGCGCCTCAAGGTCGAGGGCGTGCTGACCTGCGCGGAGCTGTTCGTGGTGGCCCTGCGTGAGGGCCGGGAGGCGCACGTGTTCGGTCGCCGCACCATGCCCCACATGGACCTCGCCTCGGTCTCCTGCGCCCTGGAGAACCTCTGGCTGGCGGCTCGCGCCGAGGGTCTCGGGATGGGCTGGGTCTCGTTGTTCGACCCCGCGGCGCTGGCGGCGCTGCTGGGGATGCCGGACGGCGCGGAGCCCGTCGCCGTGCTCTGCCTGGGCCCGGTGCCCGTCTTCCCGGACCGCCCGGGCCTCGAGCTCGACGGCTGGACGAGCGCGCGGCCACTGGCGGAGTTCGTCTCGGAGAACCGTTGGTAGGCTGCCGCGGCCCGTCACCTGCGAAGGTCGGTGCACCGCTCCCGACCTCGGAGGTCCCCTCACCGTGACGCCCCTGTCGAGCCCGACCACCCGCAGCCGCCGCGACCTCTGTCCCGGGGTCTCCCGGCCGTGGCCGGCGGACGACGGCGGTCTCGTGCGGCTGCGGCTCATCGGTGGACGCACGACGGCGGGCACGCTGCGCGCCCTGGCCGCGGTGGCGGCGTCGGACGGCGACGGGGACGTGCATCTCACCCGCCGCGCCAACCTGCAGCTGCGCGCCCTCCCGCTCGTCGACGGCGCCCTGAGGGCCGACGTGGTCGACGCCGTCGAGGCCACCGGTCTGCTGCCCTCGCGCCGCCACGAGCTGGTGCGCAACGTGATGGTCTCGCCGCTCAGCGGGATCGCCGGCGGCGAGGCCGACCTGCAGCCCGTCGCGGCCGAGCTCGACGCCGCGATCTGCGCCGACCCCGCCCTCGCCGACCTCTCCGCCCGGTTCCTCTTCGTGCTCGACGACGGCCGCGGCGACCTCGTCGACCGCTCCGTCGACGTCGGTCTCGTGGCGCTCCCCGGCGGCCTGGCCCAGGTGCGCTGGGGCACGGCGTGGTGGGGCGCGGTCGTCCCGCTCGACGAGGCGGTGCCGGCGATGCTGTCGGCCGCCCACGCGTTCCTCGACGTGCGGCCCGACGGTCCCGACGCGCCCTGGCACGTCGACGAGCTCTCCGAGCCGCTCCCCCTGCCCAGCCTCGAGCCCGACCGCCACGTGCCGGCCCCGAGCGCTCCCGCGCCGTACGGCGTGGTGCCCGGCGCCGCGGCGCCCACGCGGCACGTGCCGGTGCCCGACGGGGTGCTCACGCCCGCGCTCCTGAACGACCTGCTCGGCGGGCTCGACGAGCACGCCCCCGTGGTCGTGACGCCCTGGCGCTCCCTGCTCCTGCCGGAGGTGCTGCGTCGACCGACGCCGCGCTACGACTACGTCGACGACGGCCCGGCGATCTACGTCGACTCGTTCGCGACGATCCGCTCCGAGCTGCACGCCGCGGGCGGTCTCGGGCACCTGCCGGCCGACGCCGAGAAGGTCGTCGTGCGCATGGTCCACGGCACCGGCCAGGTCGACCTGGCCGCCGACGTCGTGGTGCACCCCGACCTCGTGGGCGCCGCCCGGGCGGCCCTGCGTGCGGGCGCCCCGATCATCACCGACGCGCACATGGTGGCCTCGGGCGTGACCCGCGCGCGCCTGCCCGCCGCCAACGACGTGCTCTGCGCGCTGCGCGACCCCCGCGTGCCGCCGCTCGCGAAGGCCTGGGGCACGACCCGCTCCGCAGCCGCGCTGTCGCTGCTCGCCGACCGCATCGGCGGCTCCGTGGTCGCGATCGGCAACGCCCCCACCGCGCTCTTCCACCTGCTCGAGATGCTCGCCGACGGTGCCGAGCCGCCCGCGGCGATCGTCGGGTGCCCCGTCGGCTTCATCGGCGCGGCCGAGTCGAAGGAGGCTCTGGCGGCGTACGCCGAGGAGGCCGGCATCCCGTTCCTCACGGTGCACGGCCGCCGCGGCGGCTCCGCCATGACCGCGTCGGCGATCAACGCGCTGGCCCAGGAGCGGGAGTGAGCGGCCGGTTCTGGGGCGTCGGCGTCGGACCGGGCGACCCCGGCCTCGTCACGCTCAAGGCCGCGCGCCTCATCGAGGCGGCCGACGTGGTCGCCTACCACGCCGGCCGCGGCAAGCGCTCGAACGCCCGCCGCATCGCCGCCGACCTCATCCCCGCCACGGCCGTGGAGGAGGAGCTCGTCTACCCCGTCACCACCGGCGGGACGGACCACCCGGGCGGCTACGCCGGTGCGATGGCCGACTTCTACCTGGAGTCCGCCGCGCGCCTGGCGGCCCACCTCGAGGCCGGTCGCGACGTGGTGCTGCTCGCCGAGGGCGACCCGATGTTCTACGGCTCGTACATGTACATGCACGACGCCCTCGCCGAGCGCTTCACCACCGAGGTCGTGCCCGGCGTGCCCGCGTTCGCGGCCGCCACGGCCACGGTCGCCTCGCCGCTCGTGCGCCAGACGGACGTGCTGACGATCCTCCCGGGCACGCTGCCCGAGACGGAGCTCGCCCGCCGCCTCGCCGACACCGACGGCGCCATCATCATGAAGCTCGGCCGCCGCTTCCCCGCCGTGCGGCGGGCGCTCGCCGCGGCGGGCCGCCTCGAGCACGCCGTGTACGTCGAGCGGGCCTCGATGGCGGAGGAGCGGCACCTGCGCGTCGCCGACGTCGACCCGACGAGCGTGCCGTACTTCTCGCTCATCGTGGTGGCCGGCGACTCCGTGCACTCGACCGGTCGACGGGACGCCACCGGTGCCCCGGCCCCGGCCGCGGTGCCCGCGCGGGCGGCGGTCGCCGCCGAGCTCGCCGTCGTCGGGCTCGGCCCGGGTCCCGAGCAGTGGCTCACGCCCGAGGCCTCCGCGGTGCTCGCCGAGGTCGACCACGTGGTGGGCTACGCGCCGTACGTGAAGCGGGTGCCGCACCGCGAGGGCCTCACCCGGCACGCGAGCGGCAACACCGTCGAGGTCGACCGCGCACGGCTGGCGCTCGACCTGGCGCTCGGCGGCGAGCGCGTCGCCGTCGTCTCGGGCGGCGACGCGGGCGTGTTCGGCATGGCGACCGCCGTCTTCGAGGCCCAGGAGCGGGCGGTCGGCGAGGACGCGGCGTACGCCGGGGTGCCCGTGCGGGTCGTGCCCGGCGTCAGCGCGGTGCAGGCCGTGGCGGCCCGCGCCGGGGCCCCGATCGGCGGCGACTTCGCGGTGATGAGCCTCTCGGACCGCCTCAAGCCGTGGTCGGTGATCGAGCGTCGCCTGCGGGCCGTCGCCGAGGCCGACCTCGTGCTCGCGCTCTACAACCCGCGCTCGGCGAGCCGCCCCGACCAGCTCGGCGAGGCACTGAAGGTGCTGGCCGAGCTCAAGGACGCGGCGACCGTGGTGGTCGTCGGGCGCGACGTCGGCCGCGCCGAGGAGACCCTGCGCGTCACGACGCTCGGCGAGCTCGACCCGGAGACGGTCGACATGAAGTGCCTCGTGCTCGTCGGCGCCTCGACCACCCGCGTCGACCACGGCCACGTCTGGACGCCGCGGAGCGTGCCGGAGGCCTGAGGGCGGCGGACGGCGCACGAGTGTCGCACAACACCCCGCCATCTGACCGGTTCCGGGCCATCTGCGGGGTGTTGTGCGATTTCCGTGCGCCGGCTCCCCCGAGGAGGCGTCAGCCCGGCGGCGCCACGCCCCACGACTCGTGGAAGGTGCGGACGTCGAGGTGGTGCAGGTGGTCGTGGACGTGCTGCAGGAGCCGCTCGGCCTCCGGGTCGGCGCCGGCGTCCATCCGCAGCACCTCGCTGCCGTCGTCCTTGCGCCGCACGACGATGTCGCCGCGGCTGGGCAGCACCGTGCCGTTCAGCAGGCCGCCGATCAGCACGCCCACCGCGAAGGTGACGCGGCGCCACCACGGGCGCCGTACGGCGACCAGCTCGAGCGTGTAGACCTCCGCCGCGACCACCGGCTGCTCCCCCGTCATGCGGGCGAGGCTAGCGGGATCCCCGCCCGTCAACGCAGAAGGACCCGAGCCCTGGGGCTCGGGTCCTTCACGCGGTGAGGCGGGCGGTCGGGGGAAACCGTCCGGTCACCGTCCTGGGGGGGTCAGGCGACCTCGATCTCCGTGGTGACGTCGACGTTGCCCTTGGTGGCGTGGGTGTAGGGGCAGATCTGGTGGCCGGTCTCGACCGCCTTCTCCGCGTCGGCCTGCGAGACGCCGCCGCCGAACTCGACGATCAGCTTCACGGCCAGGCCGAAGCCCTTGTCCTCGCGCGGGCCGATGCCGACCTCGGCGGTGACGGAGACGTCCTCGAGCGCCACGCCGTGCTCCTTGGCACCGGCCTTCAGCGCGCCGAGGAAGCAGGCGGCGTAGCCGGTGGCGAAGAGCTGCTCCGGGTTGGTGCCGCCGCCGGGGCCGCCCATCTCCTTCGGGACGAGGAGCTCGACGTCGATCGCGCCGTCGGACGTGGCGGCGTGGCCGTTGCGGCCGTCGCCGGTTGCGGTGGCGGCTGCGGTGTACGCGATGGAGGTGGGCATCTCGATCTCCTGAGGTAGAGTTACTAGTACGTCTACATCAGAGTAGACAGACCGGACCGTGCCACGCAAGTAGCGTCGTCCGGAGCACGAGACAGCAGGACAGCGACACCCGCGACGAACCGAGGTACCCATGACGACCAGCACCCGCGCCACGCCCGCCGCCCCCGCGGTCGGCGTCCCGCGCACACCCGCCCCGCGCGGCCCGGCCGTGCGTGCCCGCATCCTCGAGGCCGCGACCCGACGCTTCTACGCCGACGGCATCCGGGCGGTGAGCGCCGACCGCCTCATCGAGGACGCCGGTATCTCGAAGGTCACCTTCTACCGCCACTTCGGTTCGAAGGACGACCTGGTCGTCGCCTACCTGGAGGGCGTCGCCGACGCCGAGGAGGGTGCGCTCACCCAGGTGCGCAGCGCCCAGTCCGACGACCCCGCGTCCGTGCTCCGCTGGTACGCCAACCACGTCGCCGAGGTCAGCTGCTCCGAGGGCTTCCGCGGCTGCGCCTTCCTCAACGCCGCCGCCGAGCTCGCCCAGGCCGACCACCCGGCGCGGGCCGTCGTGGCCCGGCACCGCTCGTGGCTGCGCACCCAGGCGACCGAGCTGCTCGTCGAGATGGGCATGGAGCCCGACGCCGCGGGCCGCGCCGCGCACGCACTGCTGATGCTGCGCGACGGCGCGATGGTCGCCGGCAGCCTCGACGGCGACCCGACCGCGGTGGGCCAGGGCCTCACGGCCGCGGGCGACGCCGTGATCCGCGCCGCCCGAGCCTGAGCCGGCCCGACCGGCCGGTCCGGCTCAGTAGCCCCGGCCGACGCGCTTCGCCGAGCGGTCGCGGTCGGCGTCGTAGAGGTAGGACTCCCCTGCCGCCGCCACGCCCGGACCCGCGAGGGCGCGTCCGACGAGGATGACGGCAGCCTGCCGAAGCCCGGCCTCCTCGACGGCGTCGGCGATGTCGCCGAGGGTGCCGACGAGCACCTGCTCGCCCGGCTGGGAGGCGCGGAAGACCACGACGGCGGGGCAGTCCGCGCCGTACGACGCGGCGAGCGACGCGGCGAGCTCGCGCGTGCGGGTGACGGCGAGGTGCAGCACCAGCGTGGCGCCCGTGGCGGCGAACGCCTCGAGGCTCTCGCCGGCGGGCATGGCCGTCGACCGGGCCTGGGTGCGGGTGAGCACGACCGACTGGGCGACGAGCGGCACCGTCAGCTCGCGGCCCACGCGGGCCGCCGCGGCGGCGTACGCCGGGACGCCCGGGGTGACGTCCCACGGCACGTCGGCGGCGTCGAGGCGCCGGGTCTGCTCGAAGAGCGCGGAGTAGAGCGACGGGTCGCCCGAGGTGAGGCGGACGACGTCGGAGCCGGCCGCGTGGGCCGCGGTGACCGTGGCGGTGATCTGGTCGAGGTCGAGGTCGGCGGTGTCGACGAGGCGGGCGTCCGGTCGGCAGTGGCCGAGCACCTCGGCGTCGAGGTAGGTGCCCGGGTAGAGCACCACGTCGGCCGCGCCGAGCAGGCGCACGGCCCGCAGGGTGAGGAGGTCCGCGGCGCCCGGGCCGGCGCCGACGAAGTGGACGGTCACGACGAGGTCTCCTCGGTGGTGTCGGCGGCGAGGTAGGAGGGGTGGGGCTTGGTCCACGCCCACTGGGTGACGGCGCGGGCGGGCGTGAACCCGGAGAAGGTGCCGATGGGGGCGGCGGTCTCCACGGAGATCCGCGTGAGCTCGCCGCCGAGCGCGCCGTACCGCCGCGCGAGCAGGGCCTCGGTCTCGACGGTGACGCCGTGGACGACGAGGCGACCACCGGGGGCCAGGGCCTCGAGGCACGCCTCGAGCACGCCCGGGCGGGTGGCGCCGCCGCCGACGAAGACGGCGTCGGGGGTGGCGTCCGCCGCGGCGAGACCGGCCAGGGCGTCGGGCGCGCGGCCCTCGACGACGCGCAGGTCGGGCACGCCGAGGCGGCCCGCGTTGCGCCGTACGCGACGCGCACGCTGCGGGTCGGCCTCGACCGCGACGGTGCGGCAGGTCGGGTGGGCGCGCATCCACTCGATGCCCACGGAGCCCGCGCCGGCGCCGACGTCCCACAGCAGGGCGCCGGGGTACGGCGCGAGCCGCGCCAGCGCGGCGGCCCGGAGGTCGCGGCGGGTGAGCTGGCCGTCGTTCTCGAAGACGTCGTCGGGCAGTCCGCCCGCCCAGGTCACGGGTGTGCCCGGCTCGGGCTCGCCCACCTCGACCGCGACGACGTTCAGGTCCGGGACGACGGGCGGCTCGTCGGCCCAGGCCGCGGCGGTGCCGTCGAGCCGCGACTCCTCCGGAGCGCCGAGGTCGCCCAGCACGACGAGCCGCGCGTCGCCCCAGCCGCTCATCGCCAGCAGCCCGGCGAGGTCACCGGGGGTGGTGGCGTCGGAGGAGAGCACGAGCACGCGGCGCCCCGGGGCCAGCTCGCGCAGCACCCGGCGCACGTCGCGCGCCACCGCGCTCACGAGCACCGACGACTCGGCCGACCAGCCGAGGCGGGCCCGCGCCAGCGCGACGGAGGAGACGGCCGGCTCGAGGCGCACCGCGTCGGCGCCGAGGAGGTCGACGAGCGTCGTGCCGATGCCCGAGACCAGCGGGTCGCCGGACGCGAGCGCGACGACGCGGCGGTCGCCGTACCGCTCGAGCAGCCCGGGCAGCCCCGCCCGCAGGGGCGACGGCCACGCCTCGCGCACCTGGTCGGGGACGTCCGGGAGGAGACGGAGGTGGCGCTCCCCGCCGAGCACGACCTCGGCGGAGGTCACGAGGTCGCGGAGCCGGTCCGGCACGCCGGGCCAGCCGTCGGCGCCGATCCCGACGACGGTGAGCACCGGGCGGGTCATCGGGCGTCCAGCGCGAGGAGCGCCGGGGCCACGTGGCCGGCGAGCAGGGGCGCGATCGGCACGTCGGTCGGCAGGTCGGCGAGGTCGAGCCAGCGCAGCTCGGCGATCTCGCCGGAGGCGACGACCGTCCCGGGGCCGCCGGGCAGCTCGGCCGTGAAGACCGTGGAGGTGAGGGTGGCGCCGGGCTCGTTGGCGGCCGCGGAGTGGAACTCGCCGAGCAGCTCGAGGCTCCCGACCTCGACGCCGACCTCCTCGTGCGCCTCGCGGGCGGCGGCCTGCAGCGGGGTCTCCCCGGGCTCGAGCTTGCCGCCCGGCAGCATGAAGGCGCTCGTCCCGCGCTTGCGCACGCTCAGCAGCCGACCCGCGTCGTCGCGCAGGCAGACGGCGGCGACGACGAGGTGGAGGGGCACGAGCGGCAGGCTAACGGCCGGAGGCCCGCGACCCACGGCTAGGGTGACGGCACGACACGAGGTGCCCCGCGCACGTCGGCCGAGAGACAACGGCTGGCATGGGGAGAATCTGGGAAGCCGGTGAGAGTCCGGCACAGGGCCCGCTGCGGTGACCGGGGCGTTCGAGAGAACGGCTCCGGAAGTCCGAAGACCGGCCTCGTGTCCCGACCATCCATGGCAGAGCGAGCGGGAGCCCCACATGCCACAGCAGTACCCCTTCACGGCTGTCGTCGGTTCCGACGACATGACCCTGGCCCTCCTCCTGACGACCGTCTCCCCGGAGATCGGCGGCGTGCTCGTGCGCGGCGAGAAGGGCACCGCGAAGTCGACGGCCGTCCGGGCGCTCGCCGCCGTGCTGCCGCCCATCGACGTCGTCGCCGACGACCGCTTCTCCACGGACCCGCGCGAGCGCAACCCCCTCTCCCCCGACGGCCCGTTCGCCGCCGACGCCGCCGTCGAGACACGTCCGGTGCGGCTCGTCGAGCTGCCGGTCGGCGCCACCGAGGACCGCCTGCTCGGCTCGCTGCACCTCGAGAAGGCGCTCGCGTCGGGCGTCACCGAGTACGAGCCCGGCCTGCTGGCCCGCGCGCACCGCGGCATCCTCTACGTCGACGAGGTCAACCTGCTCCACGACCACCTCGTCGACCTGCTGCTCGACGCCGCCGCCATGGGCCGCGCCACCGTCGAGCGCGACAGCGTCTCCGTGGTGCACGCCGCCCGGTTCGTGCTCGTCGGCACCATGAACCCCGAGGAGGGCGAGCTGCGCCCGCAGCTCCTCGACCGCTTCGGCCTCACCGTCGAGGTGGCCGCCCCCCGCGAGCCCGCGCTGCGCACCGAGGTCGTGCGCCGCCGGCTCGCCTTCGACGCCGACCCCGACGCGTTCGCCGCGTCGTACGACGACCACGAGGCCGCCCTGCGCAGCCGCATCGCCGCGGCCCAGGCCCTCGTGGCCCAGGTGCTGCTGACCGACGCCGCCCTCACGAAGATCGCCGAGGTCTGCGCCGCCTTCGACGTCGACGGCCTGCGCGCCGACATCGTCACCGCGCGTACGGCGGTCGCCCACGCCGCCTGGCACGGCCGCCGCCGCGTGCTCCGCGAGGACATCCGCGCCGCCGCCATGCTGGCCCTGCCGCACCGCCGTCGCCGCAACCCGTTCGACGCGCCCGGCATGGACGAGGAGCTGCTCGACCAGGTGCTCGGCGACGACCTGCCCGACCCGCCGGAGCCGGAGGGACCGCAGGACGGGCCCGACGACGGCCCGGGTGAGGACGGCACCGGTGGCGACGAGCAGGGCGGCGACCAGCAGGGCGGGCCCGGCGACGAGGGCGGGGACGCCGACGCGACGGGCGAGACCCCCGGGTCGCCCGGGGCCGAGCTCGGCGAGAGCGACCAGCCGACCGACGCCTCCGACGCGGGCGTCGACCTGCCCGCTCCCCCGCCCGACGCCGGCCCGCCGCCCGCGACCCCGCCCACCTCGGGCGCCGGGTCCGACGGCGCCGTGACCACCGTGGCGGCCGGTGCGCCGTACCGACCGCGCCTGCTCACCGTGACGGGCACCGGCGAGGGTGAGGCCGGCAAGCGCTCGCGCGCCATCACCTCCACCGGGCGCCGGATCGGCTCGACCCCGGGCCGCGGCGGCGGCATCGACCTCGTCGGCACCGTGCGTGCGGCCGCTCCGCACCAGCACGGCCGCGGCCGCCGCGAGGGCGCGCTGCGGCTGCGCGGCGACGACCTGCGCAGCGCGATCCGCGAGGGCCGCGAGTCGAATCTCGTGCTGTTCTGCGTCGACGCGTCGGGCTCGATGGCGGCGCGCAAGCGGATGGCCCAGGTCAAGACGGCGATCCTCTCGCTGCTGCTCGACGCCTACCAGCGACGCGACAAGGTCGGGCTCGTGACGTTCCGGGGCCAGGAGGCCACGGTCGCGCTGCCGCCGACGGGCTCGATCGACGTCGCCGCCCGCCGGCTCGAGGAGCTGCCCGCCGGCGGCCGGACCCCGCTGGCCGAGGGCCTGCTCACCGCGGCGGACGTGCTGCGTCGCGAGCGCCTGCGCGACCCCCGCCGCCGCCCGCTGCTCGTCGTCGTGACCGACGGCCGTGCCACCGCCGGCGCCGACCCCGTCGTCCGGTCGCAGCGGGTCGCCGCCTGGCTGGCCGACGAGGGTGTCGAGACCGTGGTCGTCGACTGCGAGAGCGGTCCGTTCCGGCTCGGGCTCGCCGCGCGCCTGGCGACGTCGCTGCGCGCGACGTACCTCTCCGTCGACGAGGTCAACGCCGACGTGCTCACGGCGGCCGTGCGCAGCGCCGTGCCCGTGCAGCCGACCGCCCACCCGCCCAGCCGGACGACCGTCCCGAACGAAGGAGTGGCCTGAGATGCCGAAGGGACAGCCGGTCAGCATCCCCGACGACGGCCTGACCACCGCCCAGCGCCGCAACCTGCCGCTGCTGATGGTCAACACGGGCGACGGCAAGGGGAAGTCGACGGCCGCGTTCGGGCTCGCGATCCGTGCCTGGAACCAGGGCTGGAACGTCGGCGTCTTCCAGTTCGTGAAGTCCGCCAAGTGGCGCATCGGCGAGCAGACGGTGCTGGAGCGCCTCGGCGAGCTGCACGACCAGACGGGCGAGGGCGGCCCGGTCGAGTGGCACAAGATGGGCTCGGGCTGGTCGTGGTCGCGCAAGGCCGGCGAGGCCGAGGACCACGCCCGCGACGCCGCCGAGGGCTGGGCCGAGATCAAGCGTCGGCTGGCCGAGGAGACGCACGACCTCTACGTGCTCGACGAGTTCACCTACCCGATGGAGTGGGGCTGGGTCGACGTCGAGGACGTCGTCGAGACCCTGGCGAACCGTCCCGGGCGGCAGTACGTCGTCGTCACCGGCCGCCGTGCCAACCCCCGGCTCGTCGAGGTCGCCGACCTCGTCACCGAGATGACGAAGGTCAAGCACCAGATGGACCGGGGCCAGAAGGGTCAGCGAGGTATCGAGTGGTGACCGCGCTCCCCCGCTTCGTCGTCGCCGCCCCCGCCTCGGGGCACGGCAAGACGACGGTCGCCACGGGGCTGATGGCGGCACTCGTACGGCGCGGGCTCGCCGTCTCGGGCCACAAGGTCGGCCCGGACTACATCGACCCCGGTTACCACGCGCTGGCCACCGGCCGCCTGGGCCGCAACCTCGACCCGCACCTCGTCGGTGTCGACCGGATCGTGCCGCTCCTGCTCCACGGCGCCCGCACCCCGGAGCCCGCCGACGTCGCCGTGATCGAGGGCGTCATGGGCCTCTTCGACGGCCAGATCGGCGGCGACGGCTTCGCCTCGACCGCGCACGTCGCGGGTCTCACGGGCAGCCCGGTGGTGCTGGTCGTCGACATCTCGTCGGCGTCGCGCTCCGTCGGCGCCCTCGTGCGCGGCATCGCGTCGTACGACCCGTCGGTGCAGGTCGCGGGGGTCATCCTCAACAAGGCGGGCTCGGTGCGGCACGCCGACGAGGTACGCCGCGCGGTCACCGACGACCGCGACGGCCGGGCCGTGCCCGTGCTGGGCGTGCTGGGCCGCGACGACGGCATCGTCGCCCCGTCGCGCCACCTCGGGCTGGTGCCCGCCGCCGAGCGCGACGACGCCGCGGCCGCCCTGGAGCGCCTCGCCGACCAGGTGGCGGAGCGGGTCGACCTCGACGCCGTGCTGGCGATCGCCCACGGGGCCGCGCCGCTCGACGCCGAGCCCTGGGAGCCGGCCGCGCACGTCGCCGCCCCGCCCCCGGACGCGCCCCGCCCCCGGATCGCGGTCGCAGGCGGACGCGCGTTCACGTTCACGTACGCCGAGACCACCGAGCTGCTCACCGCCGCCGGCTGCGAGGTCGTCGTCGTCGACCCGACGCACGACCGTCGGCTGCCCGACGACCTGTCAGGGATCTA
Source organism: Nocardioides alkalitolerans DSM 16699 (assembly GCF_000426525.1). Classification (GTDB taxonomy): domain Bacteria; phylum Actinomycetota; class Actinomycetes; order Propionibacteriales; family Nocardioidaceae; genus Nocardioides; species Nocardioides alkalitolerans. The sequence goes on along the minus strand of NZ_AUFN01000011.1, from coordinate 454,107 downwards.
CCTCGGGGGCGGGTTCCCCGAGATGCACGCGGCCGCCCTCAGCAGCAACGCCGCCCTGCGCGACGACCTGCGGGCCGCGGTCGCCGCCGGCGTGCCGACCGTCGCCGAGTGCGCCGGGCTGCTCTACCTCTGCGACGCCATCGACCACGCCCCGATGGTGGGCGCGCTGCCCGCGACGGCCGCGATGACGGGCCGCCTCACGCTGGCCTACCGCAGCGCGACCAGCACCGCGTCGACCCTGCTGGGCCGACCGGGCGAGACCGTCACCGGGCACGAGTTCCACCGCACCCACGTCACGCCGCCCGCCGGCGAGACGCCCGCGTGGGAGCTCGGAGCCATCGGCGGCCACGCCGCCGCGGACGCCGGATTCGCGGGCCCGCACCTGCACGCCTCCTACCTCCACGTGCACTGGGCGGGCCACCCGCAGCTCGCCGACCGGTTCGTGGCCGCGGCCCGGGCCACGGCGCCGTACGCGACCCCGGCCGACCGCCCGACGGAGGCCGCCGGTCTCGCCGTGCCGCCCGCCGATGACGCCGCGGACCGCCCCCGCGAGCCGCTGCGCCACCACGGTGACACCGAGACCCAGGCCCCCGACGGCAGCCCGCTCGCCGACTTCGCGGTCAACACGTACGACGGCCCGCGGCCGCCGTGGCTCACCGCCGCGCTGCTGGGCTCGCTGGACGACGTGGGCGCCTACCCCGACGCCGGTCGGGTGCGCGCGGCCGAGGCCGCCGTGGCCCGCCGGCACGCCCGGGCGCCCGAGGAGGTGCTGGCCGTCGCCGGCGTCGCCGAGGCGTTCACCCTGCTCGCCCGCGCGCAGGAGTGGCGCCACCCGGTCGTCGTGCACCCCCAGTTCACCGAGCCCGACGTGGCGCTCACTGTCGCCGGCCGCCCGCCGCGGCACGTGCTGCTGCGCGCCGAGGACGGGTTCGCGCTCGACCCCGCCGCGGTGCCCGCCGACGCCGACCTCGTGGTGGTCGGCAACCCGACCAACCCGACGGGCCGCCTGCACACGGCCGCCTCGCTGCGCGCGCTCACCCGTCCCGGCCGGGTCGTGGTGGTCGACGAGGCGTTCATGGACTCGGTGCCCGACGCCCGCCACGCGCTCGCCGACGTGCCCGTGCCCGGGCTGGTCGTGCTGCGGAGCCTGACGAAGCTGTGGTCGATCCCGGGGGTGCGGGCGGGCTACGTGCTCGGCGACCCGGCGTTCCTGGAGCGGATGCGGCGCCTGCAGACTCCCTGGTCCGTCTCGAGCGCGGCGCTCGCGGCCCTGCACGCCTGTGCGGGCGAGGACGCCGTCGCCGAGGCCGCCGCCCGGGTCCGGGCGCTGGCGACCTGGCGCGGCGTGCTGGTGCGCGGGCTCGACGAGCTCGGGGTGCCCCACCTCGGCGGCGTCGCGCCCTTCGCGCTGGCCCGCACCGGGCCGGGCGTCCGGGACGCGCTGCGGGCGCGGGGCTTCGCCGTCCGGCGTGCCGACACGTTCCCGGGCCTCGACGCCTCGTGGGTGCGCATCGCGGTGCGGCCCCCGGCGCGCACCCGCGGCCTGCTCACGGCGCTCGCCGTGGCGCTGCCGGAGGCCCGTGACCGCCGTCACGAGACGACCGGAGACAGCACGCCCTCCATGCCCTAGAGTGCGCGAGCGGGCCCGAGGAAGCCGGTGGGAATCCGGCGCAGTGGCGCTACTGTGACACCCCTCCTCGCGGCGGTCGACGACCGTCGTGACCAGGGGTGGAGTCAGACCCGACGGTCCGCACTTCATCCCCACGACCAGGGACGCACCCATCCCTGAGGAGGACACATGTCGCTCTCTGCACCCCTGCCCGCATCCGCCGCCGTCGAGGTCGAGGCCCCCGCGGTCCCGCTCGGCCAGCTGGCCCCCTGGGCGCTCTTCTTCGGCCTCGTCGCCGTGCTCGCGCTGTTCTTCGTCAGCGCCGACCAGGGCGCCGTGTCGATCCCCGCCGGCACGGCGATCCACGAGTGGGTCCACGACGGACGCCACCTCCTCGGCTTCCCCTGCCACTGAGAGCGGGCTGACATGACCACGATCCACGGGACCAGTGCGCCCGTTTCCGCCCCGCTCCTCTCCGCCCGCGCCCTGCTCGTGCGCGGCCTGGTCGCCGGTCTCGTCGCCGGCCTGCTGGCGTTCGCCGTCGGGTTCCTCGTCGGCGAGCCCGCCATCGACGACGCCATCGCGCTCGAGGAGTCGGCCTCGGCCGCCCCCGCCGCCTCGTCCGAGACCGCGGACCACTCGCACGCCGACGGCACCGCGACCCACAGCCACGACGAGTCGACGGGCGAGGAGGCCGGTGGCCACTCGCACGGCGACGAGGAGGAGGGCGGCATCAGCCGCGCGACCCAGAAGGGCTGGGGCCTGCTGACGGCCACGGTCGTCGTCGGCACGGCGCTGGGCGGCCTCGTCGCGCTCGTCGCCGCCGGCGTGATGGGCCGTCTCGGCCGCGCCGGGCGCCGCATCCGCCCGACCGAGTCGGTCGCGTTCGTCGCCCTCGCGGGCTTCGTCGCGGTCGCGCTCGTGCCGTTCCTGAAGTACCCCGCCGCGCCCCCGGCCGTCGGCAGCGGCGACACCATCGGGTCGCGCACCGGGCTCTACTTCGCCTTCCTGCTCGTCTCGGTCGTCGCCGCGGTGGCCGCGACCTACCTCGGGCAGCGTCTCTGGGCGACCGCCGGTGCGTACGCCGGCGTCGTCGGGGGCGTGCTCGCGTACGTCGTCGTCGTGGGCACCGCCGCTGCGTTGATGCCGGCGGTGAACGAGCTCGGGGACTTCCCGGCCGACGTCCTGTGGTCGTTCCGCCTCGGGTCGGCGCTGACGCTGACGGCGATGTGGGCCGGCATCGGGGTCGTGCTCGCCGGGCTCGTCGGGCGCCTCCACGCCCAGCAGGCGGCGACGCAGGCCCGCCGCGACCTCGCCGCCTCCCTCTGAGGTCGTCGGCTCCGTGACCTCCCGCCGTGCCCGCGCCCTCCGACGTGCCTGCGGGCTCGCCCTCGGGTGCCTGGTCGACCGGATCGCCGGGGACCCGCGCCGCGGGCACCCGGTGGCCGGCTTCGGCCGGGTGGCGGGGGCGCTCGAGCGGCGGCTGTACGACGACAGCCGTGCGCGGGGGGCGTGGTACACGCTCGTGCTCGTCGGCGGCACCGCCGGGCTCGGGGCGCTCGGGGCCCGCGCCGTGCGGGGGCACGCGCTCGGCGAGGTGGTGCTGACGGCGGTGACCACCTGGGCCGTGCTCGGCGGGCGCTCGCTCGACCGGGAGGCCGCGGCGGTGCAGGCGCTCGTCGAGAGCGACGACCTGGCCGGTGCCCGGCAGCGGCTCACCCACCTCGTGGGACGCCGCACCGACGAGCTCTCCGCCGACGAGGTCGCCCGCGCGGTGCTGGAGTCGGTCGCGGAGAACACGTCGGACGCCGTCGTCGCGCCGCTCGTGTGGGGCGCGCTGCTCGGCGTGCCGGGGCTGGCCGGCTACCGCGCCGCCAACACCCTGGACGCGATGGTCGGCCACCGGTCGGCCCGCTACGAGCGGTTCGGGTGGGCCTCCGCCCGGCTCGACGACGTGCTCAACCTGCCGGGCTCCCGGCTGTCGGCCCTCCTGGCGGCCGCCTGCGCCCCCCTGGTCGACGGGCGGCCGTCGGACGCCCTGCGCGCCTGGCGTCGCGACGCCGGCGCCCACCCCAGCCCCAACGCCGGACCCGTCGAGGCCGCCTTCGCGGGCGCGCTGGGGGTGCGGCTCGGCGGTCGCACCGTGTACGGCGCCCCCGGCGCCGAGCGCGTCGAGATGCGGCCGGTGCTCGGTGACGGTCGCGACGTCGAGACCGGCGACATCGCCCGCGCCCGACGCCTGGCGAGCGCCGTCGACCTGGGCGCGGCCCTCGTGGCGGTCGTGCTGGTGGGCCGTCCGTCGGGCGGGACGGTCAGGCGCCGGCGGCGACCGGGGCCTCACGGACGTCGCTGAGCGACGGCAGCAGCAGCACCTTGCCGGCCTCGTCCCGCATGAGGTCGAGGGCGATCGGCAGGCCGCTGAGCGGGAGGCGGTGGGTGACGAGCGAGTCGAGGTCGACCCTGCCCGTCCCGACCAGCGAGGACAACTGGTCCCAGGTCGTCCACAGCGAGCGGCCGAAGCTGCCGCGCAGGGTGAGCCCCCGGGTGATGAGGGTGCGGGTCACCGCCAGCGGGAAGTCGCCGTTGACCAGCCCGACGCTCACCACGGTGGCCTCGTTGCGGACGGCGCCGACGAGACTGCCGAGGCCCGCGCTCGCCCCGGAGCACTCGAACCCGAGGTCGAACCCGCCGCGCACGCCGACCGCCCGGTCGCCGACGTCGAGGGGGTGCACGTCGGTCCCGATCGCCTCGGCGCCGCGCGCCGTGACGAGGTCGCGGCGGCGACCGTTCGGCTCGACCACCACCACCTGACGCGCCCCCAGGGCGGCGACGACCTGGGCGAGCACGAGACCCACGGGGCCTGCTCCCGTGATCAGCACGCTGGCACCGGCGACGGGCGCCGCGGCCCGGATCACGGCGTGCATCGCGCTGCCCGCCGGCTCGAGCAGGGCCGCGGTCTCGAGATCCATGCCGTCGGGCACGGCGAAGCAGCTGGTCGCCGGGACGACGACCCGGTCGGCGAACGCGCCGTCGACGTCGATGCCCAGCAACGACATGGTCCGGCAGTTGTGCCCCGCCCCCGTGCGGCAGAAGAAGCAGTCGCCGCAGCTGAGGTGGGTCTCCACCGCGACGCGGGTGCCGACCGACGGACCAGCGGTGTGCGGACCGACCTCGACGACGGTGCCGGCCACCTCGTGTCCCATGGTCACCGGGAACACGAGACCCAGCTCGCGGGCGGCGGGGGTGGCCCGGTAGATCTCGGCGTCGGTGCCGCACACCGAGGCCGCACCGACCTCGAGCCGCACCTGCCCCGGCCGCAGGCGGGGCTCCGCACGGTCGGTGACGAAGGTGCACCCGACCCCGTCGTCGGCCTTGATGACTGCGCGCATGTCAGCGCTCCTCGGATGGTGCGGCGGGGGCGGCGCTCACCGGAGGCCCTCGACCAGCAGCTCGACAGTGACCGCGACGATGTTCTGATCGGTGAGCAGCCCCGTGTGGACCCGGCCGTGCCGGTCGATCACGATGGCGGGCAGGTGGTGGGTCAGCGCGCCGCCGGCCAGGCGGAGCCGTCCCGACAGCGTGACCTCCGTGGCGGGGCCGTCGACCACGAGCAGTCCCGCGGGACGGGCGAGGGCGGCGCCGACGAGGCTGCCGAGGCTCCCCGAGATCGACGCCTCCGCCATGCCGTGGTCCTCCATGATCGCGGCGCAGACCTCGAGGAGGTTCTCCCCGGCGCACACGCGCACCATCACCGCCGGTCGGGTCTGGGCCCCCGGGGCGCTCGGACCGGACGAGGCGGCCTCGCCCCCGCGGTGCCGGCGCTCGGGGGTGAACACGGGCAGCCCGCTCTCGGGGTCGTCGGCGCTGGTCAGCTCGACGTCGCGCAGGGCGTGCACGACAGCGTGCAGGCCTGCCGGGCCGACGTGGGTCTCCGGCCACAGATGGCCGCCCGCGAGGTCGCCCTCGGCGTCGAACCAGGCCGCGTGGCAGTGGATGAACCGGGCGCCCGCGCGACGGCCGACCGTCGCCGACCCCCCGACGACGCGGACCGGGCCGGTCGCTTCGCGCGCGGGGCAGTACCCGACCAGGGGGCCGCCGGGGCGGCCCTCGCCGGGGAAGCAGTAGCTGACCGTCGCCAGGGTCCCGTCGAGCAGCTCGACCTGGCCCGACGTCGCCCCGGCGGCGGTCACCGCCTCGTCGAGCGCATCGACCAGGCGGGCCCCGGGCCGCAGGAGCGCGTGGTGGACGGCGGAGACCGTCGGCAGCGGGACCACGCGCTCGGCCGAGCGCGGACCGCGGTGGGCGAGAGGTGTGAACGGTCGGGTGAGGGTGGTCATGCCTGCGCCTTCTCGGTGGGAGTGGTCGACCCTCATGGTGGGCTCGGCCAGCCCACTGACCTACCCGCCAGCCGCTGACTTCCCCGACCCTTCTTCCTCTCTGTGTCGCACTCGCCTACTGTCCGCTCCGTGAGCACCCAGGTACAGAAGGTCATCGACGCACTGGCGGAGAAGCTGCAGCGGTCGGTGGTGATCGACGACCCGCAGGTCCGGCTGCTGTTCGCGAGCCCCCACTACGGCGACGAGGACCCGGTGCGCACGCAGGCGATGCTGCAGCGCGATGCGGGCAAGGCCGCGATCGGCTACGTGCTGTCGCAGGGCGTGACGACATGGACCCGCGCGGGCGTGATCCCCCCGAACCCGGAGCTCGCCATGCACGCCCGGGTCTGCATGCCGATCCGGTGGCGCGCGGAGCTGCTGGGCCTGCTTCTCGTGGTCGACGTGGACGGCACCATGACGACCACCGAGCTGGCCCTGATCTCCGAGGTCGGCCACGAGCTGGCGGCCCTGATGGTCGCCGAGCACGAGGCCACCCTCGACCCGGACCTGCGGGACCGTGAGGCCGCCGTCGCCGACCTGTTCCACCGCGAGCCGGCCGTCCGCCGCAGCGCGGTGCGGACCCTGGCCGCCCACATCGACATGGAGGCCGCCACCCACGTGCGGGTCCTCGAGGTGGAAGTGCGCGGCGGCGCGCAGTCCAGCCCCGCCCACGTGGTCGCCGCCCTCCGACGCGCGATCGAGATCCGCGACGCCAGCGTGCCCGGCGACCTCGTGGTCGGCGTGCTCCGGGATCGCTCGGCCTCGGTGCTGCTCGGGGCGCACCACCCGATCTCGAGCGCCGTCGCCGACCGGTACGCCGAGCGCCTCATCACCGAGGTCCGCGACGTGTCTGCCGGACGGTTCGACTGCGTCGTCGGAGTGGGGTCCGAGGTGGACGGCCTGGACCGGGCCTGGAGCGCCGGGCGGCAGGCCGCGCTCGCCTGCCGGGCCGCGGGGGGCCTCGTGGACGCGCGCGTCGTGAACTGGGAGGCGCTCGGGCCCCACGCCATCCTGCTCCGCCTGCCGGCGGCGGAGATGGAGCCCGAGACGCTCCCCGACGAGATGCAGCGGCTCCTGGCTGTCGACCGCGGCGGCCGCCTCGTCACGACGCTGCGGGCCTTCCTCGACCATGCCGGGAACATGCCTGCCACCGCGGAGGCACTGCACATCCACCGGACCACCCTGTACTACCGCCTCGAGCGCATCACCGAGCTCGCCGGCCTCGACCTCGACGATGGGTCCACGCGCCTCGTCCTCCACATGAGCCTCCGGCTGATGGACGCGATGCCGACCCTGGCTCGCCGGGACCGAACGCCCGACTTGCGACATTGAGAGGAAGTCGGGCCGCCCGTTCCCACGATCGGCGGGTAGTGACCGACGCCACACCGCTCCATGCTCCGTGTCAGCCCGATCACACGTCGGGCAGGGGTTCGGGCCCCGTCGACCCCGAGGCCGAAGGAGTACCGCCGTCATGACCGACTTCACCACCCGCGACGGGTGCACGATCGCCTACCGCGACACCGGACGAGGAGACCAGGTCCTGGTCATCCTCCCCGGGTGGTCGCAGACCGCAGCGATGTTCGACCGGGCCATCGCGGCGCTCGGCCCGGACCTGCGGGTCGTCTCGTACGACCACCGCAACCACGGGGAGTCCGGGCGGAGCGAGGGCGGCGCCCGCATCGCGTCGCTCGCCGCCGACCTCGAGGAGCTCCTCGACCACCTGTCCATCGAGAAGGCCCACGTGCTGGGCCACTCGATGGGCTGCTCGGTCCTGTGGTCCTACATCGACCAGCACGGCACAGGCCGCCTGGCGTCGACGATCCTCGTCGACCAGCCCAGCGTCTGCGCCCTCGTGCCGTGGCTGGAGCCGTCCGAGCAGGCCACCGTGGGCGCGATCATGGACTTCGAGGGCGCGGCCGCCTTCGCCAGCAGCCTCCTCGGCCCGGACTCCGACAAGGTGCGTGCTGACTTCCTCACCTCGATGCTCACCGTCGACCTGGGCGAGGACGACCGCGCCTGGATGCTCGCGGAGAACATGAAGCTCGCGATGCCCTTCGGTGCCCGTCTCCTCATCGACCACGTCACCCAGGACTGGCGCGACGTGCTCCCCCGCATCGACGTACCGACCCTCGTCACCGCCGGCACCGTCAGCCACGTGGTCCCGTCGTCGCAGACCTGGATCACCGAGCAGATCCCCGGCGCCGAGCTGCGGATCTTCTCCCGCGAGGAGGGCGGCGCCCACTTCCCGTTCTTCGAGGCGCCCGAGCCCTTCGTGGCCGCGCTGCAGGACTTCCTCTCCCACACCACCTCCCCCCACCAGGACGCGTGACCCCATGACCACTCCCACCACCGCACCGTCCCGTCGGGGCCTCCTCAAGGGGTTCGGCGCCCTCTCGGCGGCAGCCGCGGGCAGCGCCGTCCTGGCCGGCTGCGACTTCGGCGGTGAGCCGGCCGCGGCGCCCGGCGCCGACGTCGCCGCCGCGGCGACCGCCGGCCCCGGCACCGACGGCATCGACCTCGCCACCATCACGACCGGCCGTCGCGTCGGCCTGATCTCGCTCGACAACTCCGCGGCCGCCGTCGCGATCGGCCTGCAGGGGATGTCGGCCATCAAGGAGGAGATCGACTGGGAGGTCGACGTCGTCGACATCAAGGGCGACCCCAGCGCCGTCCCCGGTGCCGTCACCACCCTGCTGCAGCGCGGGGCCGAGGCGATCCTGTGCTACGCGCTGCCGTCCGTCGGGCTCGAGCAAGCCGTCCGGCCCGCGAACGACGCGGGCGTCCCGGTGATCAGCCTCGTCTCCGGACGCTTCCCGGGCGCCGACGCCGTCGCCGACTTCAACGAGTGGGTCTCGTCGTCGCGCACCGCGCTCTACACGATGCAGCGCATGGGGTACGCCGGCGAGATCGCCCTGCTCGACTTCACCGGCCTCGAGGCCACCGCCATCCGCTCCGTCGTGGTGCGCGAGGTCATCGACCGCTACCCCGACGTCACGATCGTCGAGGACATCGTCGTCCGGGTGCCCGGCCAGCTTCAGGACGCCCGCGAGCGCACCGCCGCCCTCCTCGGGCAGCACCCCGACCTCAAGGCCGTCTGGTGCGCGTTCGACGACATCGCGCTCGGGGCCAACACCGCGGTCAAGGAGTCGGGCCGCGACGTCTTCGTGACGTCCATCGACGGGGTGCCGACCGCACTCGAGGCCATCCGCCGCAGCGAGCCGCTCGCCGCCACCTGCTACAACGACCAGCCGCTGCTCATGAAGATCGGCGTCAGCCTCGCCGACAAGCTCATCGCCGGTGACACGGTCCCGGCCGTCACCTACCAGGACAGCCCGCTCGTCACCGCCGACAACGTCCCGTCGGACGGGTCCCTGCCCAACGGCTTCGTCACGCCGTTCTGGTTGGGCTGAGCCGATGAGCACGGGACAGCTCCCCGGGGCGGCCGGTCTCGACCCGACCGCACCGACTCCCTCCGCGACCTCGTCGGCGCCCTCCTCCGCGCCGCCCGCCGGCCGGGCCCCCGGGAACCGGGGACCACGCAGCGGCGACGACCACGAGCCCCGGGCCTCCGGGCGGGCGCTGTTCGAGCGGCTCGGCCAGCGTTACGGCACACTTGTGATCCTGGCGGGGCTGTTCGCCTACTTCACCCTCCGCACCGAGGGCGGCACGTTCGCGACCGTCGACAACCTCTCGTCGATCCTGCAGTCGAGCGCGGTCCTCGCCATCGTCGCGGCGGGCCTCACCCTCGTGCTGGTGATCGGCGCCTTCGACCTCTCGATCGCCGGCACGATGGTGCTCGCGACCCTGCTCTCTGCTCAGGTGGCCGTCGACACCGGCAGCACCGACGCCGGCATCCTCGTCGCCGTCGGGGTGGCCGGCGGCGTCGGTCTGGTCAACGGCATCGTGGTGACCGTCCTGCGGGTGCCCCCGTTCATCGGGACCCTGGCCATGGGGCTCTTCATCCTGGTCGGCTTCCAGCAGAAGATCACCCCCGAGGGCACCGTGAGCCTGGGGCTGCCCGCCAACTTCGGCGAGTGGGGCCAGGGCTCGGTGGGCGGGGTCCGCTACACCGTCCTCATCGCCCTGGGTGTGCTCGTGCTGCTGCACCTCGTGCTGCGGCACACGGTCGTGGGCCGCCACATGTACGCCGTCGGCAGTGGCCCCGAGGCTGCCCGGCTGGCGGGCATCCGGGTCGACCTGGTCCGGGTCGCGGCGTTCACCGTGTGCGGCCTGTGCTGCGGGCTCGCCGGATTCCTCACCGCCTCGACGTTCGGTCTCGGCTCGGCCCAGGCCGGCGGGACGCTGCTGCTGGACGCGTTCACGGCCTGCTTCATCGGCGCCTCGATCCTCGTCATCGGCCGCTTCCACATCCTCGGCACCGCCATCGGCGTCCTCACCCTGGGCATGCTCACCAACGGGCTCACGCTCACCGGGTGGTCGAGCGACGACGTGCCGATCATCAAGGGCATCGTGCTCATCGTCGCGGTCGCCGCCGCCGGCCTGCTCAGGCGACGCTGATGGGCCCGAGCGTGGCGGTCGCCGGGCTGGGCCGCTCCTTCCCCGGAGTGCGCGCCCTCCACGACGTGTCCATCGCGTTCGCGCCGGGCACCGTGCACGGGCTCGTCGGCGAGAACGGCGCCGGCAAGAGCACCCTCATCAAGATCCTGGCGGGCGCCCAGCGTCCCGACGAGGGCTCCGTGCTCGTCGACGGCGCGAAGGTGCGGTTCTCCTCGCCCCTCGAGAGCTCCCGGCGGGGGCTAGCGTTCATCCACCAGGAGCCCAACCTCGTCGACGACCTCACGGTCGCCGAGAACGTGCTGCTGGGCAGCCGGGACGCCCTGCGGCTGCGCTCCCTGGTGGACAGGCCCGCCATGCACCGGCGCTACCGGGAGCTCGTCGCCCCGCTCGGGCTGGAAGTCGACCCGCGCACCCTGGTCTCCGAGCTCGGCATCGCCGACCAGACGCTCGTGGCGGTCGCCCGCGCGCTGCACCGCCAGGCCCACTTCCTGGTGTTCGACGAGCCGACCGCGGCGCTGAGCGATCTCGAGAGCGAGCGCCTGTTCCGGATCATCGGCGAGCTCGCCGACGGCGGGCGCAGCGTCGTCTACGTCTCCCACCGGCTGCACGAGATCTTCCGGCTCACGACGACGGTCTCCGTCCTGCGGGACGGCGAGCTCGTCACGACCCTGCCCACCGCCGACGTCGGCGACCGCCGGTCGCTCGTCGGCCTCATCCTCGGCGGCGCCGAGCGGCCCGCCGTCGACGACCGACGCGCGCCCGTGCCGGTCGCGCCCGGCACCGCTCCCCTACTCGAGACCGTCGGACTCGGTGACGGCGCGAAGGTCCACGACGTGTCGCTCCGGCTACTGCCCGGCCGGATCACGGGCATGGCCGGGCTGGTGGGCGCCGGTCGCACCGAGCTCGCGGCCATGCTGTGCGGGGCGAGCCGTCCCGTCACCGGGGAGGTGCGGCTCGTGGGTTCGCCCATGCGCTTCCGCTCGCCCCGCGCCGCCATCCGGGCCGGCGTCGCCCTCGTGCCGGAGGACCGCCGGCACCTCGGCACCCTCGGTGACCTGGACGTGCGGGAGAACCTGACCATGCCGTTCCTGGGCCGGTTCGCGCTCGCACGCGTCCTGCCGGTGCTGGACCGGCGCCGCGAGCGGAGGTGGGCCGACGGGGCCGTCGACCGGCTGTCCATCAAGATCAGCGGCCTCGACCAGTCCATCCGACTCCTGTCCGGGGGCAACCAGCAGAAGGTGATCGTGTCGCGATGGGTCGGCGCCGGCGCGAGGGTCTTCGTGTTCGACGAGCCCACGCAGGGCGTCGACGTGGGCGCCCGCGCCGAGATCTACGCGGTGATGCGGGAGCTCGCCGCCGACGGGGCAGCGATCCTGATGATCTCCTCGGACGTCGAGGAGGTCGTGGCGCAGTCGGACGAGGTGCTGGTCATGCGGGAGGGCCGGTTGGTCGCGCACCTGCACGACCCGACGGAGGCCGCGGTGCTGGACGCCTTCTACGACCACGACGAGCCCGTTCAGGCCCGGCCCGCCCCGGCCCGGCCCAGCCCGGCCCAGCCCTCGGGCAGCTGACGGCACGGCGGCCCTCACCCCCGCGCGGCGACCCACGCCACGGCGCCCGCGACGCTCCGCACGACCTCCGGGGCGGCGACCCCCGAGGCCTCGACGGCGCGTCGCACGACGTCGCTGGGGCGTCGTACGACGACCACCGGCAGATCGAGCGACGTGGCCGCGTCGAGCTTGGCCCGGGTGAGGTCGCCGCCGGAGTCCTTGGTGACGAGCACGTCGACACCGTGCCCGGTCATCAGGGCCCGCTCGCCGTCGGGCTCGTAGGGCCCGCGCTCGAGCAGGACCGTCCAGGTCGGCGGCACCTCGACCTCCGGCGGGTCCACGACCCGCACCAGGGCGGCGCAGCCGGCCAACGGCCCTGTGAAGCGTCCCAGCGACTGGCGCCCGATGGTGAGGAAGGGCCGCTCCCCGAGGGCGACGGTGGCCGCCGCGGCCTCGTCGTGGTCGTCGACCCACGTCCAGCCGTCGGCGCCCGGCAGCCCGGCCCAGCCGGGTCGCTCGAGCCGCAGCAGGGGTACGGCGGCCCGCGCGCACGCCGTGACCGCGTTGCCCGAGATGCCGGCCGCGAACGGGTGGGTCGCGTCGACCACCGCCCGCACGCCGTGCTCCCCCAGCCACGTCACCAGCCCGTCGACCCCGCCGAAGCCGCCCACCCGCAGGTCGCCCACCGGCAGTCGCGGACGCGCCACCCGGCCCGCCAGCGACGACGTCACCGGCACCCCCGCGGCGTCGAGCTCGGCCGCCAGCGACCGGGCCTCGCCGGTGCCGCCCAGCAGCAGGATCACCGCTCGCTCCCCGGGGGCAGCATCCGCAGGTCGGCGGGCGCACCCGACGCGACGAGCCCGAGCAGCGCGTCGACGTCGAGGTGCTCCTCGACCAGGTCCCCCAGCACGTCGAAGCGGGCCTCGCGCGCCGCCGCGAAGCTCACCGTGGAGGGCGTGTACGACGCCCCGGCCGCCGCGGCGACCTCGACCAGGAACGCCTTGCGGAATGCATCGTGCTCCAGGGAGCCGTGCCACATCGTGCCGAACACGGCCCCGCGCCGGGCGCCGCCGAGGAACTCCTCGTCGTCGCCGCGCGTGATGCGGCCGTGGTGGATCTCGTAGCCCCCGGCCGGGGCGCCCAGCGCCGTGCCGACCGGGAGGCGCAGCACCTTGTCGGCCGCGAACCGCGTGACGACGTCGAGCAGGCCGAGGCCCTCGGCGGAGGCACCGGCCGCCCCCTCGGCGCCGTCGGGATCCTCGACGAGGCGCCCCAGCATCTGGAAGCCGCCGCAGATGCCGAGCACCGGCCGCCCGGCCGCGGCGTGCTCGGCGATCGCCCGGTCGAGGCCCCGGGAGCGGAGCCAGGCCAGGTCGGCGAGCGTCGCGCGCGTGCCGGGCAGCACGACCAGGTCGGCGTCGGCGAGCGCCGCCGGGGTCGCGGCGAAGACCACGTCGACCCCCGGCTCGAGGCCGAGCGCGTCGACGTCGGTGAAGTTGCTGACCCGCGGCAGGCGGACGACCGCGACCCGCAGCGCGGCGGCCCCCGGCGTCGTACGACGCCCCGCGAGGTCGAGGGCGTCCTCGGAGTCGAGCCACACCTCCGGGTGCCACGGCAGCACGCCGTACACGGGGCGGCCCGTGAGGGCCGAGAGCTCGCGCAGGCCGGGCTCCAGGAGCACCGGGTCACCGCGGAACTTGTTGACCACGAAGCCGGCCACGAGGGCCTGGTCGGCCGCCTCCAGCAGCGCGACCGTGCCGTGGAACGCGGCGAACACGCCGCCGCGGTCGATGTCGCCGACCACCACGACCGGGGCGCCGGCGTGCCGCGCGAGGCCCATGTTGACGTAGTCGCCGCCGCGCAGGTTGATCTCGGTGGGGCTGCCCGCACCCTCGGCGACCACGACGTCGTACCGGTCGGCGAGGTCGTCGTACGCCGCGTGCGCGGCCTCGGCGAGGTGGCGCCGTCCGGTCTCCCAGTCGGCCGACGAGACCGACCCGCCGGGGCGGCCCATCACGACGACGTGGCTGCGCCGGTCGCTGCCCGGCTTGAGCAGCACCGGGTTCATCGCCGGCTCGGGCACGGCGCGGGCCGCGAGGGCCTGCGTCCACTGCGCGCGCCCGATCTCCGCGGTGCCGGCGCCGGGGTCCGCCGGGTCGAGCGCGCACACCATGGAGTTGTTCGACATGTTCTGCGCCTTGTACGGCGCCACCCGCAGACCTCGGCGCGCGAACGCGCGGCAGAGCCCGGTGGTGACGACCGACTTGCCGGCGTCCGACGTGGTCCCGGCGACCAGCAGCGTTCCGCGCACGCGGCGAGGCTACCCAGACCGGGCCGGTCGCCCGGCCCGGGCCCGGGCCACGGCCCTCAGACCCCCAGCACCCGGCGGCCGCCCGCGACGAGCGCCGAGTCCTCCTGCGGCGGGTGCACGCGCACGCACAGGACGTCGCGCAGGTGTCGCTCGAGGGGGTGGTGGCGCGAGAGCGCGGGGTTGCCGAGCGCGGCCACGGCGGCCTGGACCGCGGCGACCACCGAGCGCGCGACCTGCACCTTCACCAGGGCGAGCGACGCCCCCAGGTCCTCGCCCGCCTCGATGCGCAGCAGCGCCCCGTGCAGCAGCGTCTCGGCCTGCACGACCTGCGCCTCGATCTCGCCGGCGACCGCCTGGATGCGCTCGGTGGTCGCGATCGGGCGGCCGAGCGCGGCCGGCACCCGGGAGCGGGCGAAGTCGGCGAACGCGGTGCGCGCGGCCCGCGCCACGCCGACGTACAGGGCCGCGTGGCCCAGGCTGCCAGGGCCCGGCAGCGCCGCCGGGTCGCGGTAGACGCCGTCGACCCGCGGGATCTCGACCCACGCGTCGGCCGGCACCAGGACCTCGTCGTAGTGCACGTCGTGGGTGTTCGAGGCGCGCAGCCCCAGGTGGTCCCACGTGTGCTCCCACGTGATGCCGGGGGCGTCGCCCCGCACGAGGAAGTGGCCCACGCGGGGCTCCGGGTCGTCGGTGACGGCCCAGACGACGTGGTAGGCCAGCGCCTCCCCGCCGGTGGCCCAGGCCTTGTGGCCGCTGATCGTCCACCCGGCGTCGGTACGACGCGCGACCGTCGACGGCAGGCCGCCGCGGGCCGGGGCGCCGAGCTCCGGCTCGGCCCGCACGGCGTTGACGAGCGTCGGCCCGTCCAGCGAGCGGCGCAGCACGTCGTCGTAGAGGGCCTCGGGCCAGTGCGGCCGGAGCGCCTGGCCGGCGTGGGTGTTCAGGAGGTTGGCCGCGAGCAGCGCGACCGACGCGTCGCCCTCGCCGAGCGCCGTGAGGATGCGCGCGGCGTCGCGGTGACCGACGCCCGGGCCGCCGAACTGCCGGCCGACGGTGGCCGTCAGCAGGCCGGCGCGGTGCGCGACCTCGAGCCCGGCCCGCGGCACGTCGCCGCTGCGGTCGTACGTCGCGGCGGTCGCCGCCACCTCGGCCGTGACCCGGGCGAGCGCCTCGACCGACAGGTCGGGGACGGGCAGCTCGAC
This sequence comes from Nocardioides alkalitolerans DSM 16699, assembly GCF_000426525.1. Lineage (GTDB taxonomy): Bacteria > Actinomycetota > Actinomycetes > Propionibacteriales > Nocardioidaceae > Nocardioides > Nocardioides alkalitolerans. Next base: position 438,541 of record NZ_AUFN01000011.1, on the reverse strand, counting down.
GTACGGGCCCGTGCGGGGGGCGTGGGTCTCGAGGGTGGTCATCGTGGGGCTCCGATCGGGTGGGGAAGGCGGACCTCGTCGACGTGGCGCGTGCCGGGGGCCTCGCCCGCGGCGGCGGACGCCCCGAGCACGGCCTGGACGGCCTCGTTCACGGGGGCGGTGCGGCCGGCGAGCCGTGCGGTCAGCACGATCTCGCCGTTGAGGTAGTCGACCTCGCTCGTCGCCCCGCGGGCGAAGCTCTGCCAGGTGGACTGACGCCCGGGCTGGTGCCCGGAGCCCGGCCCGATCGCGGCGAGCGAGCGGTCGTAGGTGAGCTCGGTGTCGGGGTCGGCGAAGGTGTGGCCGGCGGCAGCGAGCACCTCGCGGGCCTCGGCGGCCACGGCCGTACGCAGCGCCTCGACCTGCTCGGCGGTGCCGTCGAACAGCTCGGTGGCGTTGGTGACGTTGTGCAGCAGCTTCCAGGCCTTCCAGCGCGGCAGGTCGTCGACGGCCTGCGAGAGCCAGCCGGCGGCGACGAGGTCCTCGGCGGTACGGCGGGCGACGGCCGCGGCGTACGGCGTCGGCGTCGCGGCGCCGACGATCACCTGACCGGTGCGCGGAGCGTTGGCCACGTGCACCTCCCCCGGCACCGTGTGGCGGGCGGCGACGAGGGTGACGCCGCCGACGACGGTCGCGAAGAAGCGAGCGGCGAGCCGCTCGGTCTCCAGCCCGTTCTGCAGGGTCACGAGCGGCAGGGTCGACGCGGCCGGGAGCGGGCCGGCGTCGGTGGCGACCGGGCGCCACGCCCAGGCGTCGAGGGTCGCGGCGACGTCCTGCGTCTTGGTGGCGAGCACGAGCACGTCGCGCTCGCCGAGGTCGACCGCGGCCGGGCCGTCGACCACGGTGAGGTCGAGCCGGCGGCTGCCCGAGGGCCGGGAGTAGACCAGACCGTTCGTGCGGACGGCGTCGTACGTCGCCCCGCGGGCCACGAGGACGACGTCGTACCCCGCGTCGTCCAGCCCGGCCGCGAGGGCCACCCCGACCGCTCCGGCGCCGATCACGACGTACCGGTTGCGCCTCTCCTCGACCATGCGACCAGCGTAGGAACGGGGCCCCGCCGGGGTCCAAGAGTCTTCCCGGATGCGAACCGATCGCCGCGGGCGATGGGTGTCGGACGGGCTCCCTGCCGGCGTCAGGCGCCCGTGGCCACCGGCAGGTCGTGGTTGCTCCACTGCGACCACGAGCCCGGGAACAGGCTCGCGTCGACCCCGGCCACGGCGAGCGCCGCGACCTGGTGGGCCGCCGTGACCCCGGACCCGCAGTAGACCGCCACCGCCGCGTCCCCGGTCGCGCCGAGACCGGCGAACCGCTCCCGCAGCGCCGAGGCCGGGAGGAACCGTCCGTCGGGCGCCAGGTTGTCGCCGGTCGGGGCGCTCACCGCACCGGGGACGTGGCCGGCCTTCGGGTCGACGGGCTCGACCTCGCCCCGGAAGCGCTCGGCCGCGCGGGCGTCGAGCAGCACCCCGTCGGCCGCGAAGGCGGCCACGTCGTCGAGCGCGAGCGTCGGCAGCGCGCCACCGGAGAGCACCACGTCCCCGACCTCCGGCACGACGTCCTCCGTGCTGAGGGCCCCGCCCGCCGCCCGCCACGCCGGCAGCGCTCCGTCGAGGAGGAGCACGTCGTCCAGGCCGGCCCAGCGCAGCAGCCACCAGGCACGGGCAGCGGCGAGGTTGCCGCCGCCGTCGTACGCCACCACCGTCGACCCGCGGCGGACACCCCAGCGGCGCGCGGCGGACTGCAGGGCCCCGACGTCGGGCAGCGGGTGCCGACCGTCGGTGGGCGCCCCGTGCGCGGCGAGCTCGGTGTCGAGGTCGACGTAGACGGCGCCGGGCAGGTGGCCCTCGAGGTAGGTGGTGCGGCCCGGCGGACCGCCGAGGCTCCAGCGCACGTCGAGGAGCACGATGTCGTCGCCCGCCACGAGGCGGGCGGCGAGGTCGTCGGGCTGGACGAGGACGGCGTCGGCGCTCACGTCGCTCACCCTGCCACGCTCAGCGCGGGCGCGGTCGAGCGCGCGAAGAAGGCCTCGCCGGCCTCGACCGCGGTGAGCTCGACGTCAGGATCGAGGCCCCGGCGGGCGACGAGGTTGAGGCCGGCCGACCCCACGTGCGGCAGGTCGTCGCGCACGACGAGCCCGCTCGGCACGCCGCCCGTGCTCGGCAGCAGCGCGAGGCCCAGCCCGGCGCGCACGCCGGCCAGCACCCCCTCGAGCGTGGTCGACTGCGCCGCCACGGTGACGCGGTGGCCCTCGCCGCCGAGGGCGGCGAGCGCCCGCTCCCGCAGGGCGCAGGGCTCCTCGAACGCGACGAGCTGCAGCGCGTCGTCACCCTCCGGCGCGGTCCAGCCCGGGGCGGCGTACCAACGCAGCGGCAGGCGGCCGACCTCCCGGCCCGGCTCGTTGCCCCGCGAGGCCAGCACGAAGGCGACGTCGAGCACGCCCTTGGCGACGTTCTCCTCGAGCTGCGTGGAGCGGCCGATCTGGAAGCGCGTGGTGACGGCGGGGAACGCCTGGTCGAGCGCCCGGATGAGCTCGGGCAGCATCTGCTGCGCCGAGTGCTCCGTCGACCCGACCGTGACGATGCGCTCCTGCGTGGCCTGCAGCCGCTCGAGCGCCTGGTCGTGCACGGCGAGGATCTGGCGTGCCTCGGTGAGCAGGTCGTCGCCGGCGGGTGTGAACTTCATGCCGCGCCCGTCCTTCTCGAACAGCTTGCGCTTGAGGCCCCGCTCGAGCACGCGCACGTGCTGGCTCAGGGCGGGCTGGCTGATGTGGCGGGCCGAGGCGGCACGGCTGAAGCCGCCGCACTCGGCGATGGCCACGATCGTGCGCAGGTGCTCGAGATCGAGGGAGTAGGTCATGCGAGAACCGTAGATGTCAAAGTCGAGTCAATTACTCCATCTTGAATACCGGACGGGCGTCCCACGCCTCAGACACGGCCCGGACCCGTCGTGACCCATCGGCATCCGTCATCGATCCGGATCACCGATCGGTCTTGGACGACCACCCTCCCCGCACCAGAGGCTGCTCCCATGACCGCCACCGCCCTCCCCACCGCTGCCCCCACCACGGCGTACGACGAGCCCGCGGGCGTCGCGCCCCGCGGCACCGTCGTCGTGCTCACCGGCCGGGGCGAGTCCCCTGCGGCCTACGCCCGGCTCGGGCGCCGCCTCGCCGCCGACGCCTACCGCGTGCGCGTCGTCGCCACCGACCTCGACGACCTCGCCGGCACCGAGGCGTCCGTGCTCGACGTGCTCGCCGACGAGACGACCGTCGCCCCGCGGGTGCTGCTGGGCTCCGACGCGGGGGCGACGTACGGCGCGCACCTCGCCCACGGGCTGACCGACCGCCTCGACGCCGTCGTGCTCGCCGGCCTCGTCGTGCCGGGCGCCTCCGACCCCGCGACCGCGACCCGAGCCGGGGACGGTCTCGAGGCCGAGCTCGAGTCGCGCTCCGCCTGCCCGGCGTACCGACGCGTGCTCGGCGAGGACGACGCGTTCCGCCCCGGCGGCCTCGACGCCGCTCTCCCCGCGGCGCTCGACGACGCCACCCTCCGCCCGATCGACCTGCCCACGCTCGTCGTGCACGGCGCCGCGGACACCGTGACCCCGCCGGCCGCCGCGCTCGCGCCGTACGCCGGAGCGCCCGCGACCCGCACCCTCGTCGTCGCCGACGGTCGCCACGACGTGCTCAACGACGTGACCCACCGCTCGGTCGCCGCGCACGTCGTGCTGTTCCTCGAGAGCCTGCGGCTCGGCGCCGACCTCCCGGCGATCGTCACGCCGTACGCCGGCGCGTGACCGCCTCTCCCGAGCTGCGGGCCGACCTGCGGGCCGAGGCGCTCGCCCGGTGGGCGGAGGCCTCGGCGTCGCCGGACGAGCTGGCCCGGGGGCGCACCGACCGCTCCGGCGACCTCGGCACCGCCGAGCCGCTGGCCGTCGTGCGCGCGCGCGACGTGCCCCAGGTGCAGGACGTGCTCGCCTGGGCCGATGCCCGCGGGGTGCCGGTGGTGCCGCGGGGCGCCGGGTCCGGGCTGGCCGGCGGCGCTGTCGCCAACGGCGCCCTCGTGCTCGACGTCGCGGGGCTCGACCGCATCGTCTCGATCGACCCGGTCGACGAGGTCGCGGTGGTCGAGCCGGGAGTGGTCACGGCGGACCTCGACGCCGCGGCGGCGGAGCACGGACTGCTCTACGCCCCGGACCCCGCCAGCGCCGGCTTCTCCACGATCGGCGGCAACATCGCGACGAACGCCGGCGGCATGCGCTGCGTGAAGTACGGCGTCACCCGCGACGCCGTGCTCGGCCTCGACGTCGTGCTGGCCGACGGCCGCCTGGTGCGCACGGGCCGGGCGACCCTCAAGGGCGTGGTGGGCTACGACCTCACCGGCCTGTTCGTGGGCTCCGAGGGCACGCTCGGCGTGGTCGTCGGTGCCACCCTGCGGCTGCGGCCGCGCCCCGTCGGCCAGGCCACCGCGCTCGCGACGTACGTCGACGTCGAGGCCGCCGCCCGGGCCTGTGCCGCCCTCGGCGCGGCCCGCCTGCGGCCCAGCCTGCTCGAGCTGCTCGACCGCGCGACCCTCGAGGCCGTCGACGCCTTCACCGGCTCCGACCTCGGCGGCGACGCCGGCGCCGTCGTCATCGCCCAGACCGACGGTCCGGAGGCCGACGACGAGATCGCCCGTATCGAGAAGGTCCTCGCGGACGACGCCGTGAGCGTCGAGCACACGAGCGACCCCGACCGCACCGACGCGCTCCTCGCGGCCCGCCGTCTCGCGCTCCCCGCCATCGAGGCCCGGGCGACCGCGCTCATCGAGGACATCTGCGTGCCCCGCTCCCGGCTCGCCGAGGCCGTGCGGGGCGTCGAGCGGATCGCCGCCGAGACCGGGGTGCGCATCTACTCCTTCGCCCACGCGGGCGACGGCAACCTCCACCCGATCGTCACGTGGGAGAAGGGCGTCGCCGTCCGGCCGCCCGAGGTCGACGCAGCCGCCGCCCGGGTCTTCGCCCTGGCCCTCGAGCTCGGCGGCACCCTCTCGGGCGAGCACGGCGTCGGCACCCTCAAGCGGGCGTTCCTGGGCGACGAGCTCGGCGCCGACGTGCTCGGGCTGCACCACGGCATCAAGGCCGCCCTCGACCCGCGGGGCACGCTCAACCCGGGTAAGGCGATCTGACCGGCCCGGCGGGTCTCAGCCCTCGCGCGCGACCTTCATCTCGCGGTCGCCGAAGCGCACGGTGTCGCCGTCGACCAGCGTCGCCGCCCGGCCGGCGCTCAGCTCGCGCGGCACGCCCTGGCGGTTGATGAACGACCCGTTGGTCGAGCCGCGGTCCATGACGACGAGCGCCCCCTCGGCCGAGAGGTGGAACTGGGCGTGGGTCTTCGACAGCGACATGTCGCTCGACGGCAGCGGGACGAGGTGCTCGACCCGCTCCCCCGCCCGGGGCTCGGGCTTGCGACCCACGAGGGCGAGCCCCGTGACGACGAAGCTCTCACCCGTGTCGAACGTGACCCGCCACAGCGCCCGGACCGGAGCAGCGCCGCCGGCCGACGTGGGCCGGTCGGTGCCGGGTGCCGGACGCGGCGGCACGCTGGCGCGCGGCGGAGCCGGCGGGGTCGAGCGGTGGGCCGGCTGCTGGGGGGCGGGCCGCTGCGGCGGCTGGGGCTGCTGCGGCTGCTGCTGCGGCGCCACCCGCTGCGCCGGGGCCGACTGCGGGGCCGACTGCGGTGCCGGGGCCGGCGCGGACGCCGAGGGCGCCGGCCACGAGGCGGCCGGGGCCTGGGCCGGTCGCTGGACGGGCTGCTGCGGGGCCGGCTGCTGCGGGGCCGGGACGCCGGGCCACGACTGCGGGGCCGACTGCTGCGGGGCCGACTGCTGCGGGGCCGACTGCTGCGGGGCCGACTGCTGCGGGGCCGACTGCTGCGGGGCCGACTGCTGGGGAGAGGGCTGCTGCGCCGGCGGCTGCGGCTGGGGGGTCGACTGCTGCGGGGGCGTCGGGGCGCCGTACGCGGGGGTGGCCGCCTGCCCGCTGGGTGCGCTCTCCATCGCGGGGGCCGGTCGCAGGCGCATCGCGGTGAGGTTGACGACGTGGCGGGGCCCGTCGTCCGCGTCGGGCTCCTGGGCCAGGGCACGCGGACGGACGTCGAGCACGACCGAGCTGGCGATCTGGTCGTGGAAGCCGCGGCGCTGGCGTCCCGGGTCCGTCACGACGGTCCAGGCGAGGGTGACGAGACCGAACCCCAGCGGGATCGTCGCGAGCGCCACGATGATCGAGCGGATGATCGCGGAGCCGACTCCGATCGGCGTGCCCGTGCCGTGGTTCACGACGCGGAGCCCGAGCAGCGCCTTGCCCGGCGTGAGGCCGAGCGTGCCCGTGAGCACGGCGAAGACGAGGCCGACCAGCAGCACCCCGCCGACCAGGGCACCCCATCCGGCGGCCGTCTGGCCCTCGTCGATGAGGTAGCGCCACGCGACGTACCCGATGCCCGCCATCGCTCCCCAGCCGATGACGCGGTCGACGACCAGCGCGAGGAAGCGACGGTCGACCTCGGCGGCCGGGACCGAGGGGGCCTCGGTGGCGGTCACGGACATCGGAGCACCTTCGGTTCAGCGCGGCGGGCACCGCGGGGAGGGACGGGCGGGAGGGACGGGCGGGAGGGACGGGAGCGGGTCGGCGACGACCCCGACGATCAGGGGTTGGCGACCTGGATGGTCACGCTGTCACCGAGGTCGATGATCGCGCCCGGGATGAGCTGGACGGCGATGCCGGGCTGCAGCTCCTCCGGCGGGAGGCCGGGCTGCACCAGCACGGTGCCGTTCGTCGAGCCCATGTCGGTCACGATCGCGGACCCGTGGTCGACGCCGGAGCCGGGCCGCACCTCGAGGTGCGTCGAGGAGATCTCCTGCTGCGGGCTCGGCACCGTGACGAGGCGGGGCTGCTCCGTCGAGGTGAACCGGCGGGCCTCCGGCGCACGGCCGACCAGGATCGCGCGGTCGACGTCGACCGTCTCGCCGCTGGAGAAGACCAGCTTCGCGACCGGACGCGCCGTCACGCTCGGCGCGGGCGGCTGGCCGGGGATGCCGGGGTGCGGGCGGGCGAACTGGCTCGGGTCCCAGCCTCCGGCGCGGGTCATGCCGTCGTGGTCGATGTCGCCGTCGACCTCCGGCTCCGCGACCGGGGTCTCGGCCACGTCGCCGTACGGCGCGGGCTGGCCCCAGCTCGGCGGGGGCGGCGGCGGGGGCGCGTCGAACCCGGGCGGCGGGGGCGCGTCGAACGCGGGGGTCCCGGGCGGCGGGGGCGGGGGCGGCGCGTCGAAGGACGGCGCGGGCGGGGGTGCGTCGTACGACGGCGCGGCCGGCGGTGCGGCGGCCCACGGGGGCGGCGGCGGGTACGACGACTCGTCGGACGACCCACCGGCGGCCGGCGTCACGTCGGTCGTCGCCTCGTCGACGTCGGAGCCGTCCGACGGGTAGCCGGTGGACTCCTCGGTGGAGGCGGCGGGGAACGCGTCGGTGTCGGGCACGTCGTCCTGCGGCGCGTCGTTGCCGGGGTAGGCCGGTGCCGACGGGAAGGGCGGGGGCAGCGGCGGGAGCGGCGGCATGCCGTCGTGCTCCGCGGCGGGCGGCGTCGCAGCGGCGGGCTCCACCTCCGGCTGGAGCTCCGGCATGGCCTCCGTGGCGAGCTCGGGCCCGGGCTCGGGCTCGGGCTCCGGCTCGGGCTCCGCCTTCGCGAACGACCAGGCCGGCGCCTCGGCGGGCTGCTCGGCGGGCGCGTCGAACGTGGCGGGCTCCTCGGCCATCGCCGGAGCGGCCGGGGTCTCGACCTCGGGCTCTTCGACCGGCTCCTCGACGACGGGCTCCTCGTCGGTGACGGCGACCAGCACGGGCGCGGCCGTCCCCGGCTCGACGGGCTCGTCGTCGGCCGAGGCCTCGTCGGGCTGCTCGGTGGCGGGCTCGGACGACTCGTCCTCCGCAGCGCCTCCGGGCACGACGACCGGCACGACCGCGAGGCCGGCGGCGCCGCCCTCCGCGTCGTCGGCGGGGTCCGTGGTCTCGGCCGCGTCGACCGCGGCCGGGGCGGCGACGGCGGGCGCGTCGACCCGGGCGACGCGGACGAGGCCCGCGCCGATCGGGAGGTCGGTGGTCTCGCCGGTCTCCTCCAGCATCAGCCGACTCGACGAGACGCCCTCGAGGGTGCGCTCGACCCAGGTGGCGGCGCGGCTGCCGCTGACCTCGACCTCGTCGCCGTCGGCGGTGAAGACGGCGGTGGCGGTGCCACGGACGACCACGCGCACGGCGCCGCCCTCGGCCGCGCTCAGCAGCACGAAGGCGGGTAGGTCACGCAGACCGGAGGCGATGAGCGCGTCGAGCACCTCGTCGAAGCCCGCACCCTCGTCGACCAGCTCCCAGAGGGCGGCGACGCGACGCTTCTCGCTCGGCGGCAGCACGACGGTGACGTCGGCACCGAAGACCGCGAACCACCCGCCCGGGCGGTAGGACCGAGCGACCACACCGTCAGCGGTCGGGGTGGTGCCGCTCTCGTGCTCTGTCATGGAAGTGCTCCCAGCTTGTCCTCGAGGCTCATCCGTTGCTGTTCGGAGTCGTAGGAGGCTCCGGACCGGGCCAATCCCACCACATCGACGACCACGGCGGTGGCGTTGTCCCGCCCGCCCGCCTCGACCGCGGCGGCCACGACCCGCTCCGCGGCGTCGCGGGGGTCGGGGCTGTCGGCGAGGATGCGGCCGATCTCGTCGTCGTCGATCATCCCGCTGACGCCGTCGCTGCAGAGCACGAGCCGCTCGGCCGAGGCGAGCGGCAGCAGGAAGAAGTCGGGGTGGTCGAACGCCGGACCGCCCAGCGAGCGCGTGACGACGTTGCGGCGGGGGTGGGTGTGCATGTCGGCGGCGGTGATCTCGCCGGCGTCGAAGAGCTCCTGGACCACCGAGTGGTCGACGCTCACCTGGTCGAGCTCGCCGTCGGTCATCTTGTAGAGGCGCGAGTCGCCGAGGTTGGCGAGCAGCCACTTCGGCACGCCCTCGTCCTCGACGACCAGGGCGACCACGGCCGTCGTGCCCGCGAACCAGTTCTCGTGGCCGTCGGCGCGCTTGTGCTCGCGGTGCTCCATGAGGCGGTCGTGGCAGGCCTGCAGGGTGGCGATCACCAGCTCGGCGCCGCGGGTGGAGTCGCAGCCGGCGTCGGTGAGACGCCCGAACTCCTCGACGACGAACCGGCTCGCGACCTCGCCGTCGTCGTGCCCGCCCATGCCGTCGGCGACGACGAACACGGGAGGCTGGGCCAGGAACGCGTCCTGGTTCATCTCCCGCACCCGACCCACGTCGGTGGCTGACCCGTAGTGGAGCTCGACCTCGCTCACGTCACACATCCGTCCGCTCGTCGGACGCCGTGCGTCCTGCCCAGTAGCGTGGCCACGATGCCAGCCGAGCCCGCCACGCCACCGGCGTACCGCACCCTCGCCGACCAGCTCCGCAGCTGGCCGGACGACAGGCTCGCCCGACTGCTCCACGACCGTCCTGACCTCGCCACTCCCGCTCCCCACGACTCCGGCCAACTGGCGTCCCGAGCGACCACCCGCGCATCGGTCCTGCGTGCCCTCGACCGGCTGGACCGGTGGGAGCTGCTGGTCCTGCATTCCCTCGCGCTCGCGGGCCAAACCCGCGAGTGGTCACCGTACGACGTGCTGGGCGCGCGGACGCGCCCGGAGCGCGCCGCCGTCGACGCCGCCGTCGCCCGGCTGGTCGACCTCGCGGTCGTCTGGCAGGCCCCGGAGGGCCCGCGGCCGCTCACGACCGTGCCCGACGCCCTCGTGGTCGGGCCCCCCGGCGCCGCCCTGCCGATGGTCGCCCTCGCTCCCGACGCCCCCGACCGTGCGACCGTCGAGGCCCGCCTCGCCGAGGTCTCCGACGCCGCCCGCGCCCTCCTCGCCCACGTGCACGAGCACGGCGGCCGGGGCACGACGCGCGAGAGCCTGAAGGGGCTCGACGCCACGACCGCCCGCACCCCCGTCACCGAGCTGGTCGTGCGCGGCCTGCTGGTGCCGCGCGGGCAGGGCGAGCTCCGGGTGCCGGGCGAGGTCACGGTCGTGCTCGGCACCGGTGTGGGGCCCGACGACGCCGTCGCCCCCGCCCTCCTCACCTCGGCGCGCGACGCGGCGATGGTCGACCGGTCCGCGGCCGGCGCGGCGTTCGAGCTCGTGCGCCGTACCGAGCTGCTCCTCGACTCGTGGGGCACCCGGCCCCCGGGCGTGCTGCGCGGCGGGGGCCTCGCGGTCCGCGACCTGCGCGGGGTCGCCGAGGCCCTCCACCTCGCGGAGGGCGAGGCCGCGCTCGTGGTCGAGACGGCGTACGCCGCCGGGCTGGTCGCCGAGGGCGTCGACGGCGACGGCGAGCCGGTCTGGGTGCCCACCGACACCTACGACGCGTGGTCGACCCGCTCCACGGCCGCCCGCTGGGTGGCGCTGGCCGACGCCTGGCTCACGACCTCGCGGCTGCCCGGCCTGGTCGGGCGACGGGACGAGAAGAGCCGCAAGGCGACCAACGCGCTCGCCCCCGAGACCTCCCACCCCCTGGCGGCGGAGACGCGTCGTACGACGCTCGCGGCCCTCGCCACCCTGCCGCCCGGCGAGGTGCTCGCCACCGGCACCGGCGCGGCCTCCCTCGCCGACCACGTGCGTTGGCTGCGGCCCCGTCGCCCGGCGCTGCGCGACGAGATCGTGGCGTGGGCGCTCACCGAGGCGGCGGCCCTGGGCCTGCTCGCGCTCGGCGGCGTGCCGGCCGCGACCCGGGCGCTGCTCGAGGGCGACGCCGCCGCGGTGGAGGCCGGGCTCGCGGACCTGCTGCCCACGCCCGTCGACCACGTGATGCTGCAGGCCGACCTCACGGCCGTCGCGCCCGGCCCGCTGGAGTCGGCCCTGGCCCGCCGGCTCCAGCTGGTCGCCGACCTCGAGTCGCAGGGCGGCGCGGGCGTCTACCGCTTCAGCGCGTCGTCGGTGCGGCGCGCGCTCGACGTCGGCTGGTCGGCGGCCGACGTGCACGACTTCGTCGCCGAGATCTCCTCCACCCCGGTGCCGCAGCCGCTCACCTACCTCGTCGACGACGTGGCCCGCACCTTCGGCACGCTGCGCGTCGGGTACGCCGAGTCGTTCGTGCGCACCGACGACGAGACCGCGCTGGCGGGCCTGCTGCACGACCCGCGCGCCGCGTCGCTCGGCCTGCGCCGCATCGCGCCGACGGTGGTCATCAGCACCGTGCCGATCGAGGTACTCCTCCCCCGGCTCCGCGACCTCGGCACCTCCCCGGTGGTCGAGGCGCCCGACGGCACCGTCCGGATCGCCCGCCCCGACGTGCTGCGCGCCCGGGTGCCGCGCTCGCGCCGCACGCCCCTGGGCACCGCCGCCGCCCAGTCGGCCCGCGACACGGCCCACGCGGCCGCGGTGGTCACGGCCGTCCGCGCCGGCGACCGGATGGCCGACGCCCGCCCCCACCCCCGCGAGACGCCCCGCGCCCCCACCTCGTCGCCCGCGGCGACCCGGCCGCCGACCAGCCCCGCGCAGGCGCTCACCCTGCTGCGGGAGGCGACCGAGACCCGTTCCACGGTGCGCATCTCGTACGTCGACAACCACGGCTCGTTCCTCGACCGCGTCGTCGAGCCGCTGCGCGTCGAGGGCGGCCAGCTGACGGCGTACGACCACCGCAGCGACGCCGAGCGCACGTTCGCCGTGCACCGCATCACCACCGTCGTCCCGCTCTGATCCCGAGCCGGGGGACGAGCCCGGGCCGCCCCCTTCGTGACCGCCGTAGGCTTGTCCGGTGAACGACGGCCCCCTCATCGTCCAGTCGGACAAGACGCTCCTGCTCGAGGTCGACCACGAACGCGCGGCCGACGCACGCAAGGCGATCGCCCCCTTCGCCGAGCTCGAGCGCAGCCCCGAGCACATGCACACCTACCGCCTCACCCCGCTCGGGCTCTGGAACGCGCGCGCCGCCGGCCACGACGCCGAGCAGGTGATCGACACGCTGCTGACCTACAGCCGCTACGCCGTGCCCCACGCCCTGCTCGTCGACATCGCCGAGACCATGGCGCGCTACGGCCGCCTGCGCCTCGAGAAGCACCCGGTGCACGGCCTCGTGCTCGCCTCCACCGACCGGCCCGTGCTGGAGGAGGTGCTGCGCGCCAAGAAGGTCGCCGGCATGATCGGCGACCGCGTCGACGCCGACACCGTCGCCGTGCACCCCAGCGAGCGCGGCAACCTCAAGCAGGTCCTGCTCAAGCTCGGGTGGCCGGCGGAGGACTTCGCCGGGTACGTCGACGGCGAGGCCCACGCGATCGACCTCCTCGAGGGCGAGTGGCAGCTGCGCCCCTACCAGCGCGAGGCGGCCGAGTCGTTCTGGCACGGCGGCTCCGGCGTCGTGGTGCTGCCCTGCGGGGCGGGCAAGACGCTCGTCGGCGCCGCCTCCATGGCCCACGCGCGGGCCACCACGCTCATCCTCGTCACCAACACCGTCAGCGCGCGGCAGTGGAAGGACGAGCTGGTCAAGCGCACCTCGCTCACGGATGACGAGATCGGCGAGTACTCGGGCGCCGTCAAGGAGGTGCGACCGGTGACGATCGCGACCTACCAGGTGCTGACGACGAAGCGGAAGGGCGTCTTCCCCCACCTCGAGCTGCTCGACGCCCGCGACTGGGGCCTCATCGTGTACGACGAGGTCCACCTGCTGCCCGCGCCGATCTTCCGGATGACCGCCAACCTCCAGGCCCGCCGCCGCATCGGCCTCACCGCCACCCTCGTGCGCGAGGACGGCCGCGAGGGCGACGTGTTCTCGCTGATCGGCCCGAAGCGGTACGACGCGCCCTGGAAGGACATCGAGTCGCAGGGCTGGATCGCCCCGGCCGACTGCGTCGAGGTGCGGGTGACGCTGCCCGACGGCGAGCGGATGACCTACGCGACCGCCGAGCCCGAGGAGCGCTACCGCCTCGCGGCGTGCACCTCCCGCAAGACCGACGTCGTGCGCGAGCTCGTCGCCAAGCACGCCGGCCAGCCGACCCTGGTCATCGGGCAGTACATCGAGCAGCTCGACGAGCTCGCCGCCGCCCTCGACGCCCCGGTCATCAAGGGCGAGACGAGCGTGAAGGAGCGGCAGCGGCTCTTCGAGGCGTTCCGCACCGGTGAGATCGGCCTCCTCGTCGTCAGCAAGGTCGCCAACTTCTCGATCGACCTGCCGAGCGCCGAGGTGGCGGTGCAGGTCTCGGGCTCGTTCGGCTCGCGGCAGGAGGAGGCCCAGCGCCTCGGTCGTCTCCTGCGCCCCGGCGACCCCGGCCCGAACGGCGAGGCGAAGGTCGCGCGCTTCTACACCGTCGTCTCGCGCGACACCGTCGACGCCGACTTCGCGCAGAACCGTCAGCGCTTCCTCGCCGAGCAGGGCTACGCCTACCGGATCGTCGACGCGGAGGACGTCGGCGCTTGAGGCGACCGGTGGCCTAGGCTCCCGCGAGACCGTCGGCGACCGAGAGGACCCCCGTGCCCGACCCCCAGCCGCCGATCGGCCCCCAGCTGCAGATCGGCGAGGTCGCCGCCCGCACCGGGCTGAGCCTGCGCACGATCCGCTGGTACGGCGAGGTCGGCCTCGTCGAGCCGTCGGCCCGCTCCGCCGGCGGCTTCCGGCTCTACACCGACGCCGACGTGGCCCGTCTCCTGCTGATCATGCAGATGAAGCCGCTGGGCTTCTCGCTCGAGGAGATGGGCGACCTGCTCGGGCTGGTCGACGACCTCGGCCGGGTGGAGGGCGCCGACGAGCGCGCGGCCCTGGTCGAGCGGCTCTCGACGTACCACCGCGAGGCGGTCGACCGCGTGGCGTCCGTGCGCCGCCAGCTCGACATCGCCGAGCGGTTCGCGACCGACATCGGTACGACGCTCGAGAGCGCCGCCGGCACGTCCTCACCGGCCTGAGCCCCCTCCGGGGATGACGCAGGTCACTCCCCGCGAGGTCAACCCTCACGTTACGTGAGGTTAGGGTGCTCCGCGTGATCTCGAGCCCCTCCCCCGCCCCCACCCCGGCGCACGACGCCCCCGCCCGCGACGTGCACACCGTCGCGGCCGCCCTGCGGTCGCCCGCGGCGCTGCGCCGGGAGGTCGTCGCCGGCCTGGTCGTCGCGCTCGCCCTCATCCCCGAGGCGATCTCGTTCTCGATCATCGCGGGCGTCGACCCCCGCCTGGGGCTGTTCGCGTCGTTCACGATGGCCGTGAGCATCGCGTTCCTCGGCGGTCGGCCCGCCATGATCTCCGCGGCCACGGGGGCCATCGCCCTCGTCATCGCGCCGGTGGCGCGCGAGCACGGGGTCGACTACCTCATCGCCACCGTGATCCTCGGCGGCCTCGTCCAGGTGGCCCTCGCGCTGACGGGCGTCGCCCGGCTCATGCGCTTCGTGCCCCGCTCGGTGATGCTCGGGTTCGTCAACGCCCTCGCGATCCTCATCTTCCTGGCGCAGCTGCCCTACCTGGTGGACGTCCCGGTGCTCGTCTACCCGCTCGTCGTGGCCGGCATCGCCATCCTCGTGCTGCTCCCCCGGCTCACCACCGTCGTCCCCGCGCCCCTCGTGGTGATCGTGGCCCTCACCGCGCTCACGCTCGCGGCCGGCTGGGCGCTGCCCGACGTGGGCGACGAGGGCGCGCTGCCCGAGAGCCTGCCCTCGCTGGTCGTGCCCGACGTGCCGTTCGACCTCGAGACGCTGCGCATCATCGCGCCGTACGCGCTCGGGATGGCCGTCGTCGGCCTGCTCGAGTCGCTCTTGACGGCGAAGCTCGTCGACGACCTCACCGACACCGGCTCCGACAAGACCCGCGAGTCGTGGGGCCAGGGCGCCGCCAACGTGATCACCGGCTTCTTCGGCGGCATGGGCGGCTGCGCGATGATCGGCCAGACCATGATCAACGTGAAGGCGTCCGGCGCCCGCACGCGCATCTCGACCTTCTGCGCCGGCCTCTTCCTGCTGGTGCTCGTCGTCGGCTTCGGCGAGCTCGTCGCGACGATCCCGATGGCCGCGCTCGTCGCCGTGATGGTGATGGTCTCCGTCGGCACGTTCGACTGGCACAGCGTGCGGCCGAGCACCCTGCGTCGCATGCCGCGCAGCGAGACGACCGTGATGGTCGTGACCGTCGTGGTCGTCGTCGCCACCCACAACCTCGCCATCGGCGTCGTCGCCGGGGTGCTCGTCGCCACGACCCTCTTCGCCCGGCGCGTGGCCCACCTCGCGCAGGTCCACCGCACGGTCGAGGTCGACGCCGACGGCGCCGACGTCGCCCGCTACACCGTCACCGGCGAGCTGTTCTTCGCGTCGAGCAACGACCTCTACAGCCAGTTCGACTACGCCGGCGACCCCGACCACGTCGTGGTGGACCTCGCCGACTCCCACGTCTGGGACGCCTCGACCGTCGCGGCGCTCGACGCCGTCACGCAGAAGTACGCCCGCACGGGCAAGCAGGTGCGGATCACGGGCCTCAACGCGGCGAGCGCGGCCATGCACGAGCGCCTCAGCGGCCGCCTGGGCGACCACTGAGCGCCCCTCCCGAGCGATCGGGGGACCGGGCGTCATGACGTGCGGCGGGCACGACGCCCCCGACATCGATGACGCCAAACCGGTCGGATCGGGCTACCGTGGTCGGATGGTCGCGAAGAACAAGATCCCCGAGCTGGCAGTCCGCGCTGAGCGCGTCCTGATCGATCGAGCCGAGGAGACGGTCGACCCGATCAGCTACGTCGACCTCGGCACCGCCATCCGCGTGGAGGGCGAGCCCGCCATCCCGCAGCGCGGCATGATCACCGTGCTCCAGCACATGAGCTCCTACGGCAAGAAGTCCTGGTCGCGCCAGCTCACCGCGTGGGCCGTCGACCCCACCACCGGCGAGCCCGTCGAGGGCTTCACGTTCGACGACTCCGCCAGCGCCGCGGAGGTCCGCGAGGTCATCCACCGCCGCCTGGTCACCGGGGTCCTCAGCAGCGTCTGAGCCCCCGCCGGTCCCCCGACACAGCCGAGGACCCGCGCCGCCGACACCTTCCGGTGCCCGGCAGCGCGGGTCCTCGTGCGTCCGGGGGTCGCCCGCCGTACGGCGTCAGGCCCCGAGCTTCTCCGCCGCGGCGAGCAGCACGCAGGTCGCCACCGCGTCCATCGCGGCGGTGACCTCCTCGACGGGCGGCAGCGTCGGGGCGAGCCGGATGTTGCGGTCGCGGGGGTCGTCGCCGTAGGGGAACGACGCGCCGGCCGGGGTGAGCGCGATGCCCGCCTCCTTCGCCAGCTCGACCACGCGGCTCGCGGTGCCGTCGAGCACGTCGAGGCTGACGAAGTAGCCGCCGGCCGGGTCGTTCCACTCGGCGACGTCGTGCCCGCCAAGCCGCTCGGCCAGCACGCGCTGGACCTCGGCGAACTTCGGCGCGATCAGCTCGCGGTGCTTGCGCATGTGGGCCCGGACGCCGTCGGCGTCGCCGAAGAACTCGACGTGGCGCAGGTGGTTGACCTTGTCGGGGCCGATCGAGGAGAACGCCAGGCCCTTGAGGAACCAGGCGACGGTCGCCTCGGACCCGGCGAGGAACGCGACGCCGGCGCCGGCGAACGTGATCTTCGAGGTCGACGCGAAGACGACGACCCGGTCCGGGTTGCCGGCCTCGGCGCAGAGGCTGAGGATGTCGGCGGTCGGGGTCTCGACCTCGGTGAGGTGGTGCACGGCGTACGCGTTGTCCCACAGGATCGTGAAGTCCGGGGCCGCGGTCGGCATGCTCGCCAGGGCGCGGGCGACCCGCTCCGAGCACACCGAGCCCGAGGGGTTCGCGTAGGTCGGCACGAGCCACATGCCCTTGATCGACGGGTCGTCGGCGACGAGCGCCGCGACGGCCTCGACGTCCGGGCCCTCGTCGGTCATCGGCACGGTCACCATCTCGATGCCCAGGCGGTCGGTGAGGGCGAAGTGGCGGTCGTAGCCGGGCACGGGGCAGATGAACCGCACCTCCTCCTCGACGCCCCACGGGTCGACGCTGCCGGGCCGGCCGTAGAGGAGGGACTGGACGAGCGTGTCGTGCATCAGCGTGAGGCTCGAGTTGCCCTGGGCCACCACGTTCGCGGGCGACGTGCCGAGCAGGTCGGCGAAGATCGCGCGCAGCTCGGGCAGGCCGGTGAGGCCGCCGTAGTTGCGGACGTCGGTGCCGTCGGCCGCGGTGTGGCCGGTCGGGAGCCGCAGCAGGCCCTCGGAGAGGTCGAGCTGGGCGCTCGACGGCTTGCCCCGCGTGAGGTCGAGCTTCAGCCCCTTCGCCGTCAGCTCGTCGTACGCCGCACGCTGGGTGTCGGCGAAGGCGGCGAGGTCGGCGGGCTGGAGGTCGGACAGGGCCATCGGGGGCTCACTCTCGTAGCGTCGGTGCAGGGCCGTGCCCGATTGTGGCAGGCCCGGCGGACGGTCGTCAGGTCGGCGCGACCACGCGGGCGTCGGCACCCACCACGATGAGCGCGTCGCAGGCCTCCTGGGCGCTGTGGCGCGAGAGCCCGGTCGAGAGGATCACCGACCCGCTGGCGGCGACGTCGGCGACGGCCTGCTGCGCGAGGGGCTGCGACCAGCCCGTGATGCGACGGATCTGGTGCAGCACGTAGACCTCCTTGTCGCCCACGTCGACGAGCTCGACCGAGAGGTGGCCGGGCTCGGCGAACTCGGCGGGGAGGGTGGACCCCGGCCGGGCCTGGACGCCGGGCGGCGTCGGCCGCCGGCCGGTGCGCACGTAGTCCCACCAGGCGCGGTGGCGCCCGAGGAGCACGACGTAGGCGATCGCGGCGTAGCCGGCCAGCGCCCCGAAGTTCACGCCGTTGTGGGAGCCGCTCGTCGCGATGACGAGCAGCGCGAGCACCACCAGGCCGACCCGCGGCGCGGCGCGCGTCGCCATCCTCGTCAGGGGCTGGCGCCCGGTCGTCGATGCCACCCGGCCATGCTGCCACCTGGCCCGGCGAGCGTCAGCCCCAGCACGGCGCAAATGCGTCGTGCAACGGATTTCGTCGCGCCTACCGTCGGGGCATGGAGCACCTCACCCCGACCCTCGTGAACTGGGCGTCGATCCTCGAGGACGGCACGCGCGAGCAGGCGGTCACGACGGCGACCATGCCGTTCGTCCACCCGCACGTCGCCCTCATGCCCGACGCCCACCTGGGCCTCGGCGCGACCGTCGGCTCGGTCATCCCGACCCTCGGCGCGATCATGCCGGCCGCCGTCGGCGTCGACATCGGCTGCGGCATGATCGCCGTGCGCACGCCGTACACCCGCGACCAGCTGCCCCGCGAGCGGCGCCCGCTGCGCGAGGCCATCGAGCGCGCGGTGCCGCTCTCCGCCGGCGCCGCGAACCGCGACGTGACCCGGGAGCACACCCGGGCGCGGCTCGAGGAGCTCACCCGGCTGGCCGACGGGGCCGGCTTCTCCCCGGGCACCTACGCGCAGCGGTGGGAGCTGCAGCTCGGCACGCTCGGCTCGGGCAACCACTTCATCGAGGTGACCGTCGACGAGCAGGGGCGCGTCTGGCTGTTCCTGCACTCCGGCTCGCGGGGCGTCGGCAACCGGATCGCCCAGCACCACATCGAGGTGGCCCGGGCGCAGTGCGCGAAGTGGTACGTCGACCTGCCCCACCGCGACCTCGCCTACCTGGTGGAGGGCACGCCGGAGCTCGACGCCTACGTCGCGCAGATGCGGTGGGCGCAGCACTACGCGCTGCTCAACCGCGAGGAGATGATGGACCGCGTCGTGGCCGAGTTCGCCGCGTGGGTGGGTCTCGGTGGGGCGGACGACCTCGAGCGGCTCGAGGAGATCAACTGCCACCACAACTACACCGAGAGCGAGCGCCACTACGGCAAGGTCGTGTGGCTCTCCCGCAAGGGCGCCATCAACGCCGAGGAGGGCCGCCCCGGCCTCATCCCCGGCTCGATGGGCACGGCGTCGTACGTCGTGGTCGGCAAGGGCAACCGCGTCGCGCTCAACTCGGCGCCCCACGGGGCCGGGCGGGAGTACTCGCGGACCCGGGCGCGGAAGACCTTCACCCGCGACCAGCTGCGGGAGGCGATGGTCGGCATCGAGTACCGCGACACCGACGCGTTCGTCGACGAGATCCCGGCGGCCTACAAACCGATCGACCGGGTGATGGCCGACGCGGCCGACCTCGTCGAGGTGCGGCACGTGCTGCACCAGATCGTGAACGTGAAGGGCGACTGAGGCGTCGCCGGGCCGGCCCCGTCCCCGGGCCGGCCCGGCAGGCGGCTTGGCGGGCGGCTTGGCGGGCGGCTTGGCGGGGCGAGCGACCATGGGGGCATGGCCCTCCCGTTGATCGACCGCACGCTCGACGGCGCGCGGGCCCAGCTCGGCGAGGCGCTGTTCTCCCGCGTGGCCGGCCCGGACGGCGCCCGCATGCGTGACCGCATCCACGGCACTCCCGGACCCCGCCGCTTCTCCGCCGACGACCCGATCGCCCGGGTGCACGGCGACGCCTCGATGTTCATCGGCGGCATGCGGGCGCTCATGCTGCAGGCGCTCCACCCGGTCGCGATGACGGCCGTGTCCGAGCACTCCGGCTACCGCGGCGACATGTGGGGGCGGCTCAACCGCACCGCCACGTTCCTCGCCGCCACCACCTTCGCGACCGACGAGCACGCCGACCAGGCCGTCGCCGCGGTGCGGCGGATCCACGAGCGCATCACCGGCACGATGCCGGACGGCACCCCCTACACGGCCGCCGACCCGCACCTCCTGCGGTGGGTGCACGTCGCCGAGATCGACAGCTTCCTGCTGGCGCACCAGACGTACGGCGCGCACCCGCTCTCGGCCGACGACGCCGACCTCTACGTGCACCAGGCCGCCCACACCGCGGAGGCGCTCGGCGCGACCGACGTGCCGCACACCGTCGCCGAGCTGGCTGCCGCGCTGGCGTCGTACCGCCCCGAGCTGCGCGGCACCGACCACGCGCGCGAGGCCGTGCGCTACCTGCTCTGGAAGCCGCCGCTGCCGCTGGCCGCGCGCCCGCCGTACGGCGTGCTGGGCGCCGCCGCGGTCGGGCTCATGCCCGCGTGGACCCGGCTGCCCCTGCGCCTGCCCTGGCTCCCCGTCACCGAGCGGACCGCCGTGCGCGTGCTCGGCGGGCTCTCGACCTCGACCATCCGGTGGGCGATGTCGGTCGACCGCGGTGCCGCCGACCAGCTGCGGGCTTCTGCTGCCGCGCCGGGGGCCGACGCGGCAGACTGACGGGGTGCATCCCCCGCCGTACCAGCCGCCCACGCCGCAGCAGCCGCCGCCGTACGGGCAGCAGCCCCCGCCGTACCCGCAGCCGCAGCCGCAGCCGCCGTACGGGCAGCACGCCTACCACCAGGCGCCGCAGCACCAGGCGTGGCTGCGGCTCCACGTCGCGGGGAGTCGCTTCACCTCGGCGATGAACGGTCCGAGGGCGCTGGTCAACGGCGTGCCGGTGCCGGTCTCGTTCGGCGAAACCGTCCTGCCCATCCCCGCGGGGCCAGTGCAGGTCGACTGCTACCTGCACTGGATCTTCAAGCAGGGCACGGCGTCGATCCGCTTCCACGCCCGCCCGGGCGACGTGGTGCCGGTCTTCTACGCGCCGACCTTCTTCGTCTGGTCCCGGAGCCGGATCGCGCACACGCCGCAGAAGCGGCCGGGGCTGGCGTGGTTCGTCGCACTGATGGTGTTCCTCGTGCTGGTGATGTCGTGGAACATCGCGACGATCCTCAGGTAGGTCGGAGCCGCTTCCGGGCCCTCTCCTGAGCCCTCTTTGTGGCGTTCTTGATGCCGGGCACCACCTGCGCGCCCTACGCTGAGGCGTCCCCGGCACTCGAACCGGGACATCACCCTCCCGGAGCCTTCCTGATGCCCTCGTCGCCCGCCCCCGCCGTCCCGACCCCGTCGTTCTCCGCCGGTCTGCGCCACGCCCTCGCGGCCCTGTTCGCCATGGTGGTGCTCGTCGCCGGCATCGCGCTCGTCACGACCACCGACGCGACCCCCCGCGCCGATGCGGCCACCTCGTCGTCGGCGGCTGCCGCCGGCAAGGGCATCCTGCGCGGCACCATCCGGCAGAGCAACGGCCAGATCTACAACCGGCCCGTGAAGGTCACGCTCTTCACGCAGGACTGGACCTACATCGGGGCCACGACCGTGACGACCGGCTACAAGTTCACGGTCACCGAGGGGCTCTACCGCATCCAGGTCACCGACACGCGGCCCACCTACGACACCAACCGGTTCGCGCCGACCGACGTGAGCACCGGTGTCGAGGCCGGCAACACCCGCGTCCGTGACGCCGTCATGCGGCGTGGGGCGAGCATCACGGGCACCGTCACCACCGGCCGGGTCACCGGGTCGAACGCCCGCGTGGTGGCCTCGAACCAGTACGGCCAGTCCTACGAGACCCGGGCCAACAGCGCCGGCCAGTTCGCCATCGGCGGCCTGCCCACGGCGAACTACTCGCTCTTCACCTACGACGCCCGTGGCCAGTGGGCCGACACCAGCATGTGGCTGCCCAACCGCAAGATCGGCAGCAACACGAACGTCGCCGTCGTGCTGCGACGCGCTGCGGGGGCGCTCACCATCGACCTGTACGGCGGCAACTCGCCGCTCGCCGGCAGCGCCACCCTGACGGCCACCAACCGGACGACGGGCCAGTGGTACACGGCCAAGGCCTCCGGCGGCTCCGTGACGTTCGCCGGCATCATGCCCGGGCCGTACACGCTCTCCGTGCCCGACATGGGCAACTACCTCGGCCGCTCCGGCCCCGTCGCCAGCGGCCGCCACGTCCCCACCGGCGACATCCTCTACACGTCGTTCCAGCTGACCCAGCGCGGCGGCAGCGTCACCGGCTTCGCCGTCGACGACCGCGTCTCCAACCGTCGCCTGCCCAGCGTGCAGGTCAAGCTCTACGACAAGTACGGCACCCTCAAGGGCTCCACGTGGACCTCCCCCAGCGGGCTCTTCACCATCAACGGCGCCCTGCGCAGCGACTCGGGCTACGTGCTGATCCTCCAGAAGCCCGACGGCGGCTACGTGAAGTGGGGTCCGGGCGGCAACGACACCTGCAGCTACTCGATGCGGCGCGCCGGCACGTTCTCGATCCGCCAGGGCACGGTCGTGAACGTCGGGGGCATCGGCATGAGGGCCGTGGCACCGGAGAACAACCCGAACTGCGTGCCGGCCGCGCCGACCACGCCTCCGACCACGACGCCGCCGACCACACCGCCGACGAGCACGCCGACGACGCCTCCGGCCACGAGCAGCCCAAGCGCCAGCCCGAGCACGGCGCCGACGACGCCCGCGCCGACGAGCTCGCCCAGCGCCTCGCCGAGCTCGTCGCCGACGGCCACCGTGACCGTCACGGTCACCGCCACCCCCTGACGCCGGCTGCGTCGGACGCTCAGGAGGGGTCCGTCCCGGCCTCGGATCCGGGTGCACCGCTCGTCCGGCCCCTCGTCCGGCCCCTCGTTCGGGTCGTGACGAGGCCGGCGAGGAGCAGGGCGCCCCAGACGAGGAACAGCGGGTCCCAGAGGAAGGCGTGCCCGACCATCGCCGCGCGGTCGTAGCCCCCGTCGGGTCGGATCGCACCGGCCAGCACGAGGCACGAGACGACGGTGTTCAGCCCGCCGTACAGCACCAGCACGACCGATCCCGGCCACGCCAGCCCGCGCCACAGCCGCGGCCAGGGCGCCCGACCCCGGGTCGCGAGCCACGGGAGGACGGCACCGGCGGCCTTCGCGAGCGCGACCGCCGTGAGGGCCGCCCCGGCGGCCAGTGGCTCGGTGCGCTGCAGGTCGACCGCCCACGCGCCGACGGTGTCGAGCAACCACCCGCCGCCGAGCGCCCAGTAGAGGCTGAAGCCGGCGTGCACGAGCCCGGCGAGGGCGGCGGCGAGGAGCAGACGGTGCCCGACCACGGTCATGGGCAGCGAGTCTGGCACGGCTCCGGCCCTCCCCCTCGAGCCGTCCTTGGGCCCCGGCGGAGAATGGTGCGCATGGTCGACGACGTGCTGCTCTCCGCCCGTGCCCTGGTGCTCGCCGACCTCGGGGCCCGGGGCTACGCCGACGCCGGTGGCGTCTCGCTGCTGGAGGCCGCGATGGGCGAGCGCCGCTGGTGGGTCGAGCAGTGGCCCGACGGCCAGCCGTTCGTCGCCGGCCTCGTCGCCACGGACGTGCAGGACGCCCTCTTCGACCAGGGCATCCGCTGGCCGGAGTGCACGACCTGCGCGTCGCTCGAGCAGCACGCCCTGCGCATCGACCCCGAGCTGGGCGGCCCGGATCCCGTGTGGGTGTGCGAGACCTCCGGCGAGGCGATCGCCCGGCTCGGTGGGCTGACCGCGGGCTGACCGCCACCTGACCCGCGGCCGAGGTCGGGCTGACGGACTGACGGGCACCCGGGCCGCGGCTGCTTCCGGCCGGCGTCGACTCCCGCACGTCTTCCGGGCGTGCCCGTAGCCCCGGGCACGGGTGTGCGCGGGGCCACGGCGGGTCGAGCTGGTGCGGTCAGTTGGTGAGGCCGGTCGGGCGTCACTGCTGGGCGTGAGTCAGCCCCGTGGTTCCCGTAGACCGGGTGGTTCTGGTGGGTCGAGGGCGTGGGTGCCGTGGTGGTCGCGCATCCAGTGGTGGCCGTGG
The DNA here is from genome assembly GCF_000426525.1 of Nocardioides alkalitolerans DSM 16699. Taxonomy (GTDB): domain Bacteria; phylum Actinomycetota; class Actinomycetes; order Propionibacteriales; family Nocardioidaceae; genus Nocardioides; species Nocardioides alkalitolerans. The sequence continues at coordinate 414,848 of NZ_AUFN01000011.1, read as the reverse complement.
GGGCTGGTCCAGGTGTAGGTGCCGGGGGTGATCGGCGTGTAGGTCCAGCCGGTGTGGGTCTTGAGTCGGTGGTGGCGTCGGCAGAGCGGGGCGAGGTTGCAGGTGCAGGTGGCGCCGCCGGGACTCGCGCCGCCGGGGCTGCCGGGTGCAGCCGTTGGGCATGGTGGGTTGCCGGGGTCGTAGGCGGTGATGTGGTCGCAGTCGGTGGCGTGCTGGTCGGGGGTGAGCCTGCGGGCGGGGCGGGTGCAGTGGGGGAAAACGCAGTGGTGGTCGCGCAGGGCGACGCGCTCGACGATGCGGTCGGGGATCTCGTAGGCGTCGACGTGGACGTGCTCGGCCAGGTCGATGACCGGCACTACCCGGAGGTCGACGGTGGGGCGTGCGCACCAGTCGCGGATCAGCTCGGCGGGCACCGGTCCCCGGAGGTGCTCGGCCCGACCGATCCCGGCTCCACTCGGGTGGCCGGTGGCGCCGACGCTCGTCGCACGGACGGTCATGGACTGCAGCTGCTCGAGGGTGAGGTGGAGGTAGAGATTCACCCCACGGCGACCCGACGCCCGGCGGGTGAGGGCGCCGACCGACTCCACGACAGCACCGGCACCGGCCGCGGTCGTGTCGTCGGCACCGGCCCCTGCATCCTCCGCGGCATCGGTCATGAGGTCGAGGGTGAGGTCGGCGCGGGCCAGGTCCCCGAGTGCCGCGGCCCGTCGCGCGCCGAGCGCGGCGGTGGATCCGAGCGCCTTGTAGGTGGCGGCCCGGCGGGTGAGGGCGTCGTCGAGGTCGTAGGCGTCGAGCATGTCGACCTCGGCGCGGATCTCGACCGTGCCGGAGTAGGTGACCTGGTCGCGGTCGATGCTCACGTGGCGTCGTTCGTCGAGCTCGTGCTCGGCGTCGTGGGCGATCCGTTCCGCGGTGTCGGGGTCGGTGCGCCAGATCGCCTCCTCCACCAGCGCGTCCAGGCGGGCGACCCCGATCGTGCCGGCGACGGGGGTGACGTGACGGTCCACGAACCCCGCCACCTCGACCGTGTGCGCCATCGTGGTCTCTGCGACCCGACGGGCCCGCCACACCGGCACCCTCCCGGCGATCACCGCGGCGTACAGGCGTGGGAGGCGGTAGCGCAGCTCGACCGCGGCCGCGACGTGCGCCCGACCGGCAGCAGGCGACATGCCCAGCACCGCGACGAGCTCGTCGATGGCGAGGTCCTCCACCAGCGGCGCACCCGCCCCGGCGACCGGCACCACCGGACGGAACCGCCCCGGTCGGGCCACATGGCCCGCGGAGTGCATCGCGACCCACTCCAGGGTCGACTCCAGCAACCGGACCTGCGCGGTCTCGGCGTCACGCTGCGCGGCCCGCGCCGCCCGCAGCACCGCACCCGACGAGCCCTGCGCCGTACCTCTTGAAGCGCCCGCGCCGGCACCGTCGAGCACCGCGGAAGCGGTGTCGAGGAGGCTGGTCTGGTGGCTGCGGGACATGCCCCTATCTTACCTCGGATTCGAACACGTGTGCGAGTAATCCACAGGGCAGTTTCTGATAGTTGACGGCATTCCGACCCGGCCACCGAGTCCTCGACCACGGGGTACCGCGCCGTGGTTTCGAGACGCTCGCTGGCGCTCGCTCCTCAACCACCGTTGACGCGGCTCGCTGCACCCACGGCTGCTCGACCACGGGGCATCGCGCGTGGTTTCGAGACACTCGCTGGCGCTCGCTCCTCAACCACCGTTGACGCGGCTCGCTGCACCCACAGTTCCCCAACCACCGAAGCGTGCAGCTCCTCGACCACCGGAGGCGGACCGTGGTTTCGAGACGCTCGCTGACGCTCGCTCCTCAACCACCGGTGACGCGGCTCGCTACGCCCACGGCTCCTCGACCACCGAGGATGCCGCGTGGTTTCGAGACGCTCGCTGGCGCTCGCTCCTCAACCACCGTGGACGCGGCTCGCTGCGCTCACGGCTCCTCGACCACCGAGGCGCTCGCTCCTCAACCACCGGTGACGCGGGTCCTCCACCACCGGAGGCCAGTCACGCCTCAGCCCGCAGCGATCTCCAGCTCCTCGCGGAGGAAGGCGATCGTGGTGGCCATGGAGTCCTCGAACTGCGGGCCGAAGGCGTGGCCCTCGCCGTCGTACGTGATCAGCTCGCTGTCGACGCCCGCCGCGACGAAGGCGGCCTGGGTCTGCTCCGACCAGATCGGCGGGCAGGTGTCGTCGGCGGTGCCGTGGTGGATGAGGACCGGCTCGGTGATGCGGTCGGCGTACGTGCGTGCGGAGAGGCCGGCCCACCGCTCGGGCTCCTCCTCCGGGCTCCCGAAGGACTCGACGAGACGGGAGGCGACGCCGGAGCGACCCGGCACGGTGAACTGCTCGTAGTTCTCGACGAAGAGCGAGCTCACCGGGGCGAAGACCACGGCGGCGTCGACGAGACCCGGCTGGGCGACGAGCGCGTTGTAGGTGACGGCACCGCCCATCGAGCGGCCGAGCATGGCGATGCGCTCCGGGTCGACGTACTCCTCGCGCTCCAGCGAGCGCACCGCGTTGATCGCGTCGCGGGTGTAGCCGAGCCGCGACTCGCGGTCGAAGTCGCTGGTGTCGTCGGAGGCCGCGTGGCCCCGGTAGTCGACGTGCAGCACGACGAACCCGGCGCGCACGAGGCGGTCGCGCTCGCGGGTGAGGCCCTGGCCGGTGACGTAGACCGAGGGCTCGATGTAGCCGTGGTTGAGCACGACCGCCGGGAACGGTCCCGCGCCCTCGGGCACGGCCAGCACCCCCGACACCCGCACCCCGGAGCTGTCGAACGCCACCGCGAGCTCGCGGTAGGGACCCGGTGCATCCCGCACGCCCAGCTGCTCGATCGGACCGCCGACGAACTCCTCCGCCATCAGCGTGGGCAGCGACAGCTCGTGGGGCGCCGGCGGCAGCGCCGGTGCGGTCTCGGCGGGCGTGGTCGGCTCGGTAGGGGCGCTGTCCCCCGGCCCGTCCGTCCCCTCCGACGACGGAGCGGACGCGGACGACGAGGCCGACCCCGAGGCCGGCGGCGAGTCCTGCGGCGCCGCGTCGGGCTCCCCCTCCCCCGCGCAGCCGGCGAGCACGAGCGCCAGGAACGCGCCGCCCACCCCCGTCACACGAGCCCGACCCCGCACCCGGGCCCCCACCCGAGCCGCTGCGGGCCGCCGCTCCGGCGTCGTACGACGTGTGCTCACTGCGGTGCCTCCACCCGGTCGTCGATGACGTGGATCCGCCCGTCGCGCGCCGCGAGCGGCTCCCCCGACCCGCCCCAGCGCCGGGCGATGATCTCGGCCGCGATCGACACGGCGGTCTCCTCGGGAGTCCGGGCGCCGAGGTCGAGCCCGATCGGGCTCGAGAGCCGGTCGAGCTCGGCCGCGGTCAGCCCGGCCTCGCGCAGCCGGTCGAGGCGGGCGTCGTGGGTGCGGCGCGAGCCCATCGCCCCGACGTACGCCACCCGCGGCAGCCGGAGCGCGACCTCGAGCAGCGGCACGTCGAACTTGGGGTCGTGGGTGAGCACGCAGAGCACGGTGCGCTCGTCGATGCGGTCGGCCGCGGCCTCGGCCGCGAGGTAGCGGTGGGGCCAGTCGACGACGACCTCGTCGGCGTCGGGGAAGCGGGTGCTGGTCGCGAAGACGGGGCGGGCGTCGCAGACGGTGACGTGGTAGCCGAGGAACCCCCCGACCCGGGCCACGGCGGCGGCGAAGTCGATCGCGCCGAACACCACCATCCGGGGCGCCGGGGCGAACGACCAGCAGAAGACCTCGAGGCCCTCGCCGCGGCGCTCGCCGTCGGGGCCGTAGTGGAGCGTGGCGCTGCGCCCGCCGGCCAGCAGACCGCGTACGTCGTCCGCGACGGCCGCGTCGGCCCGGGGGCTGCCGAGCGTGCCGTCCACCCCGTCGGGCCGCACCACGAGCCGTCGTCCCACCCACGCCGGGTCCGGGTGGGCGACGACGCTCGCCACGGCCACCGGCGCGCCGGCGCGCACGTCGGCGGCCACGTCGCCGAGCTGGGGGAAGGAGCGGCGGTCGACGCGCTCGACGTACACGTCGAGGATGCCGCCGCAGGTCAGCCCGACCGCGAACGCGTCGTCGTCGGAGACGCCGTAGCGCTGCAGCACCGGTGTCCCGGACGCCACGACCTCGTCGGCCAGCTCGTAGACCGCGCCCTCGACGCAGCCACCGCTGACCGAGCCGACGGCCTGGCCGCCGGGGCCGACCAGCATCGAGGCGCCCGCGGGCCGGGGGGCGGAGGCGAAGGTGGCGACGACCGTGGCCATGCCCACCGTCTCGCCGGCCTCCCACCACCCCACGAGCTCGTCCAGGACGTCACGCACGCGCCACCACCTCACAGACCTCGGCGAACGTGGCGAGCGTGTGCCCGGCCACGAAGTCGTCCACGTGCGGCAGGGCCGCCACGATGCCCGACTGCACGGGCGCGTAGCCGTCCTTGCCGCGGTGCGGGTTCACCCACACGACGCGGTGGGCGAGGCGCCCGAGCCGGGCCATCTCGCGACCGAGGTCGGCGGCGGTGCCCCGCTCCCAGCCGTCGGAGAGCACCACGACGACGGCACGGCGGGCCGTGCCACGACCGCCCCACCGGTCGAGGAACGCCCCGAGGCTCTCGCCCAGGCGCGTGCCGCCAGCCCAGTCCGGCACCGCCCGCCCGGCCGCGACGAGCGCCGCCTCCGGGTCGCGGGTGCGCAGGGCGGGGGTGACGCGCGTGAGGCGCGAGCCGGCGGTGAAGACCTCGGTGGCGACGCCGGCCCGCACCATCCGGTGGGCCAGGCGCAGCAGGGCGTCGGCGTACGCGCTCATCGAGCCCGACACGTCGACCAGCAGCACGACGGGGCGGTCCCGGGTGCCGCGCCGCCGGCGGGCCACGGGCGTGGGCTCGCCGTAGCCACGCAGCGAGGCACGCAACGTCCGGCGCAGGTCCACCTCGCCGGAGCGCGACGGGGTACGGCGCACCGCCCGGCGTCGGGGCGCGTGCGGCGTCAGCTCGGCGTAGAGCCGGTGCACCCGGGCCCGGTCGGCCGGGTCGAGCAGCGCGACGTCGCGGTGGCGGAGCACGTCGGCGCCGCTGGCCCGCGCGGCCACGAGTGCGGTCTCGGACTCCCCCGCGCCGGCGTCGTCGGCGTCGCCCACGGACGCCCGCGCGACCTCGTCGGCGTCACCCCGAGCGGTCTCCGGCGCGTCCTTGGCCCCGAACCACGTGCGGCGCCAGGCCTCGAACACCCGGTCGTGGACGGCGAGGTCGTCGGGGCCCGCGCACAGCGTGGCGCGCCCGGCCCGCCGTACCGCGTCCGCGTCACCGACCCCGAGCCGCGCGCAGGCCGCCGCGAAGACCAGCGTGCGGTCGGCGCTGACGGCCACCCCGGCCGCCCGCAGCGCGCGGGGCAGCCCGACGACCACGGGGAGGGACGGGTCGGCGCTCATCCGAGCAGCCTGCCGAGAGAGGCGCGCACGAGCTCGCCGTCCTCGCGGTACTTGACCAGGGCGCCCAGCGTCGCCGACGCCGTCGCCGCGTCGAGGCCCCCGCCGATGCGGTCCAGCGCCCGCGCCCAGTCGAGCGTCTCGGCCACCCCGGGCGGCTTGACGAGCCCGCCGTCGGTGCGGATCCGCTGCACGACGGTCACCACCTGCGCGGCCAGCGCGTCGGCCACCTCGGGCGCGCGCTCGCGCACGATCGCGACCTCGCGCTCGTGGGTGGGGTGATCGATCCAGTGGTAGAGGCAGCGGCGCTTCAGCGCGTCGTGCAGCTCGCGCGTGCGGTTCGACGTCAGCACCACGACGGGCGGCGTCACGGCCTCGACGGTGCCCAGCTCGGGCACCGAGAGCCGGTACGTCGCGAGCACCTCCAGGAGGTTCGCCTCGAACTCGTCGTCGGCGCGGTCGACCTCGTCGACGAGCAGCACCGCCGGGCTCTCGCGCAGCGCCCGCAGCACGGGGCGCGCCAGCAGGAAGCGCTCGTCGTACAACCCCTGCTCGAGCCGCTCGACCCCCGCCGGGTCGGTCGCGGCCCGAGCCGCGCCGGTGGCCTCGAGCGTGCGCAGGTGCAGGATCTGGCGCGGGAAGTCCCAGTCGTAGAGCGCCTGCGCGGCGTCGATGCCCTCGTAGCACTGCAGCCGCACGAGCGGTACGGCGAGCGCGGCGGCCAGCGCCTCCGCCAGGGCGGTCTTGCCGGTGCCCGGCTCCCCCTCGAGCAGCAGGGGGCGCGGCAGGTCGAGCGCGAGGTAGGTGACGGTCGCGAGGTCGTCGTCGGCGAGGTAGCCCACCCCGGCGAGCGCGGCCACCACGTCGGCGGGGGACGTCGGACCAGCCACCGGTGCCACCATGACGTGAGCCTACTGGCGGCCGGGAACGTCCACGTCGCGGCCGTCCGCCAGGTCACCGCAGGGCACCAGCGCGACGGCGTGGCCCGCGAGGTAGGTCCGGGCCCCGCGGTCCCCGGTGGCCGCGGCGACCACCCCGGCGACGTGGTCGGCGCCGATCAGCACCGGGTGGCCGGGCCCGTCGTCGTACGACGCCCGCGCCAGCACCGCGGGCCCCGTCGCGGCGGCGACCACGCGCCGCACGACCTCGGGCCCCACGTCGGGCAGGTCGACCAGGTGCACGAGCACGGCGTCGACGTCCGCCGGCAGGGCGGTCAGGCCGGCGCGCAGCGAGGCGCCCATGCCCTCGGCCCAGTCGGGGGCGACCACGACGTCGTACGGCGGGAGGCCGGCGCCCGTGGCGGCCTCGGCCAGCAGCGTGCGGGCCTCGTCGGCGGACGCGCCGAGCACGACGGTCAGGCCGGAGCAGCCGCCGTCGGCGAGCACCCGGAGCGAGCGGACGAGCCAGTCGTCGACGAGCGCCTTGGGCCGACCCATGCGGCGCCCCGCGCCGGCGGCGAGGAGCAGGCCGTGGACCGGGACGGGGCGGGGGCCGGCGGGCGAGGCGGGCAGGTCAGTCGTCGCTGAGCTGGACGTAGAGCGTGAAGCGGTCGGCGCGGTAGACGGAGCGCGACACCTCCACCACCTTGTCGCCCGCGACGGCACGGCGCGAGACCCGCAGCACGGGCGTGCCGGGCGCGATCTCGAGCGCCTGGGCCTCCTCGTGCGTCGGCAGGTCGGCCGTCACGGAGTCCTCGGCCCACGTCGGGCGCATGCCCCGCATGGCGAGGGAGTGGTAGAGGCTCGTCGGCATGCCGCTCTGCAGGAAGCCCGGCAGGAGCACCTCGTTGAGGTAGGCGTCCTCGACGCACATCGGGCTGCCGTCGGCGCGACGCAGGCGCTTCCAGTGGATGACGGCGTCGCCCTCGGTGAGGTCGAGCGCACGGGCGACGCCCGGGCCGGCCTGCTCGCGACGGGCGAGGATGGTCTGCGACTCGGCGAGCAGCCCACGGCGCTGCATCTCCGCGGTGTAGCTGAGGAGGCGGCCGACCTGGTTGCGGGGCTTGGCCACGAACGTGCCCCGCCCGGGGATCCGCTCGAGCAGCCCCTCCGCCACGAGGGCGTCCATGGCCTGGCGGACCGTCATGCGGGCGACACCGAACTTCTGCACGAGCTCGCGCTCGGAGGGGGCCGGGGTGCCCGGCGTGCTGTCCCCCAGCAGGTCGCGGACGTACTCCCGCACCTGCACGTGCTTGAGCGGCTCGCGCTCGACGACAGCGTTGTCCACGACAGTCACGGTATTCACCTTCGCACATCTTGTCTCGTGAATCAGTGAGGCTTTTCCCTATCCAATGTCGAACTTTGCCCGTCCACAATCATCCGTTCGGACATTCTCACTCCGCGGAGACCGCGGCGAGCACGTCGAGCCGGGCGGCGCGCCGGGCCGGGAGCACCGCCGCGAGCACCCCGATCACGAGCGAGAGCCCCAGGAAGAGGGCGAGCTGGCCGACGGGCACGCTGATCACCTCGAGGCCCTCGTCGCGCAACGACCTCAGGAGCGCGACCCCGAAGACGAGGCCCAGGAGCAGGCCGAGCACCGCGCCGAGCACCGCGATCACCACCGACTCGAGGGTGATCATCACCCGCAGCTGGCCCCGGCCGAGGCCGACGGCCCGCAGCAGGCCCACCTCGCGGGTCCGCTCGATGATCGACAGCGCCAGCGTGTTGACGATGCCGAGCACCGCGATCACCAGGGCGAGGCCCAGCAGCGCGAAGATGATGAGGATGAGCTGGTCGATGGGCTCGCGCTGCTCGTCGGCGTAGGCCGCCTGGTCCTTCACCGTGACGAGCGGGTTGTCGCCGACCACCGCGTCGAGGCGGTCCTCGACCCCGGCCAACCCACCCGGGCTCGCCGCGTCGGCGTCGATCACCAGCGTGTTGTCGACGTCGAGGTAGCCGGCCTCGAGCAGCGTCGGCACCGTCGTGAGCAGCGCGAACCCGATGACGGGGTTGGGCTCGTAGACCGCCACGACCTCGTAGTCGACCTCGCCGCCGACCGTGCCGATCGTGAGGCCGTCGCCGACGGTCACGTCGTTGTCCTCCGCGTAGTCCGCGTCGACCATCACCGTGCCGTCGACCAGGTCGGCCGCCTCGCCCTCCACGACGTCCACCTCGACGACCCGGTCGACCTCGGCGAGGTCGGCCGCGGCGAGGCCGCGCGGGTCGCCGTCGACCTCCACGATGCCGTAGCGCAGGGCGGCCAGCGCGCTCACGCCGTCGACCTCGCGCATCCGGTCGGCGATGCCGGTGGAGAACCCCTGGCCGATCTGGTTGCTGACGAGGAAGTCGCCGGGGAAGCTCTCGTCGATCGTCTGGTCGACCGAGGCCTTCGCCGAGTCGCCGAGGATGGCCATCGTGCTCGCCAGGGCGAGGCCGATCATGAGGGCCGAGGCCGTGGCCGTCGTACGACGCGGGTTGCGCAGCGCGTTGAGGCCGGCGAGGTTGCCGACCGTGCCGAACAGCCGGCGGAAGAGCGCGTGGGCGCCGGCCAGGAACGGCCGGGCGATCACCGGGGCGGCCGCGGCGACGCCGAGCAGCACCGCGAGCACGCCGAGACCGACCCACCAGGCGATGCGCGGCGGGGTCGCGAGCAGCCCGTAGGCCATCGCCCCGGCTCCGACGGCGATGAGCCCGACCCCGGCGAGCAGCCGGCGCCGGATCGTCGTCTCGGGCAGGGCCACGTCGTCGCGCAGCGCCTGGACGGGGGCGATGCGCGACGTCCGTCGGGCGGGCCCCCAGGCGGCGGCCATCGTCACGAGCACGCCCACGCCGTACGCGGCGAGCACCGTGCGCGGTTCCAGCACCAGCGACTGGCCGCCCAGGTCGAGACCGAAGTTCGCGAACAGGGCCCGGATGCCCATCGCGAGCAGCACCCCCAGGCCCAGCCCGAGGGTCGAGCCGAGCAGGCCGAGCACCAGGGCCTCGAACTGCACCGAGCGGACCACCTGGCGCTGGGAGGCGCCCAGGGCCCGGAGCAGCGCCAGCTCGCGGCTGCGCTGCGCCACCAGGATCGAGAAGGTGTTGACGATGAGGAACCCGCCGACCACCAGGGCGATGCCCGCGAAGATGAGGAGGAACGTGGTGAGGAACGAGATGGCCTCGAGCAGGAGCGACGCCCCCTCCTCCGCCGCGTCGTCGCCGGTCACGGCCTCGACCCCGTCGGGCAGCAGCGGGGCCACGGCGTCGCGCAGCTCGGCCTGGGAAACCCCCGGCTCCGCGCTCACCCAGATGTCGGTGAACGCGTCCGTGCCCCCGAGGAAGACGCTCTGCGCGGTGGCCATGTCGAAGACGGTGATGGTCGCCCCGTTGAGGGACGCGCCGCCGGCGAAGGCGGAGACGCCCACCAGCCGCTGCGTCAGCTCGCCCTCGGCGACCGGGCTGACCAGGGTGACCTCGTCGCCGACCTCGTAGCCGGCGCGCTCCGCGGTCGCCTCGTCGAGGGCGATCTCGCCGGCCCGCGTCGGCGGGCTCCCCTCCACCACGCGCAGGCCCTCGCCCCCGCCGGCGATGGGCGCCTCGTCGTAGCCGAGCGCGAGGCCGGGCGCGCCCTGGCCGCCCACGACCTTGCCGTCGGTGTCGACGACGAAGACGCCGGGCGCCGACACCTTGCCGTCGACCCGTGCGACCCCGTCGACCTCGGCGATCTCGTCGACCAGCGACGCGGGCACCGACCGCGTCGACCCGTCGACGGCGCCGAACGACGTGCCGCTCGTCGGCCGGACGACGACGTCGCCCACCGTCGAGGAGAACAGCGCCGTGAACGAGCGCTGGAGGGTGTCGGAGAACATGAGGGAGCCGGCGACGAAGGCGACGCCGAGCACGATCGCGAACGTGCTCATCAGGAGCCGGAGCTTGCGCCCCAGCAGGCTCTTCCACGCGGCGCGGAACATCAGGCGCCCTGGGCCTCGGCGGCGCCCGGCGCCACGTGGGCGGACGCGGCGCTCGTGCGCGCCATGATCTCGAGCACCTGGTCGCGGTCGGGGTCCCGCAGGTCGTCCGTCACCTTGCCGTCGGTGAGGAACACGACGCGGTCGGTGTACGCCGCCGCGACCGGGTCGTGCGTGACCATCACGATCGTCTGGCCGTCGTCGGCGCTGCGGCGCAGCAGCGACAGCACCTCGGCGCCGGACTGGGAGTCGAGGTTGCCCGTCGGCTCGTCGGCGAACACGATCTCGGGGCGGCTCACGAGCGCCCGGGCGACCGCGACCCGCTGCTGCTGGCCGCCGGAGAGCTCGCTCGGCTTGTGGCCCAGGCGGGGCGCGAGCCCCACGGTCTCGATCACGCGGTCGTAGAGCTCGGGGTCGGGCCTGCGGCCCGCGATGGCGAGCGGCAGCAGGATGTTCTCCCCCGCCGTCAGCGTCGGCACGAGGTTGAACGACTGGAAGACGAACCCGATCCGGTCGCGGCGCAGCCGGGTCAGCGCCTTGTCCTTCAGCGTCGAGAGCTCGGTCTCGCCGACGAGCACCGACCCCGAGTCGGCCGTGTCGAGCCCGGCGCAGCAGTGCATGAGGGTCGACTTGCCCGAGCCGCTGGGCCCCATCACGGCCGTGAACTCCCCCGCCGCCAGGTCGACCGAGACGCCGTCGAGGGCGCGCACCCGCGCCTGGCCCGTGCCGTAGGTCTTCACGAGATCGCGGACGCGGGCGGCGGGACGCGCCGGGGCGGTGGTCATGCGCCTACTCTCCGCCCTCGCCCTGAGGCCCCGCTACCGGGAATGTCCCCGATCCTCGCCCGGGGTGCCCCGACACACCCGAGCAGATCGAACGCGTGTTCGACCACCGGCGTATGCTCGCCCGCATGGACTTCCAGGCCACGCTGTTCGCCGAGGACCCGACGGACACCGCCCCCGGCGCCCCGGGCCCGCTCGACGGCCACGTCGAGCGCACCGACCTCGGTCGCGGGGCCTGGCTCGACGTACGACGTGACTGGCTCGCCGGCGTGGCCGACGGGGTCTTCGACGCGCTCGTGCACGACGTGCCGTGGCGGGCCGAGCGGCGACAGATGTACGACCGGGTGGTCGCCGTGCCGCGGCTGCTCCACACGTACGGCGCCGGCGAGCCGCTGCCGCACCCGGGCCTGACGGCGGCGCGCGAGGCGCTCTCCGCCCACTACGCCGACGAGCTGGGCGAGCCCTTCACGACGGCCGGGTGCTGCTACTACCGCGACGGCAACGACTCGGTGGCGTGGCACGGCGACACCATCGGGCGCGGCGCGCGGCAGGACACGATGGTCGCGATCGTGTCGTTCGGCGACCCCCGGCGCCTGGCGCTGCGACCGCGGGGCGGCGGGCCGTCGACGGCGGTGGTCATGGGCCACGGCGACCTCGTGGTCATGGGCGGCAGCTGTCAGCGCACGTGGGAGCACGCCGTGCCGAAGGTCGCCCACGCCGGTCCGCGGCTCTCGGTGCAGTTCCGGCCGGCCGGCGTCTTCTGAGCCGCTCCCGGGGAAAACCGGAGGCGTCGACCGGCGCGGCGACCCTAGGCTCCCCGCCCATGACCGATCTCGATGCCGGCACCTCCGTCCGCCTGGAGGAGGACGACGAGCGCGGTGGCACCTTCGAGGGTCACAGCGCGTTCGCCCGTCACTCCCCCCACTACCTGGAGGAGGACACCCCGGACCGCCACGACCGCCGCCACGACGCCGTCGTGCGCACCGCCCCCGCCCAGTTCGACCGCACCAACGCCGACGACGTCGACCGCGTCCAGCACGAGCTGATGCTCCAGCTCGCCGGCGCCGTCGACGACCACTGCCTGCGCGCGCTGCTCGGCGCCGCCCCCGCGGCGGGCGCGCCCGTCGACGACGTGGCGGCCGACGACCTCGACGCCTGGTTCGCCGACGCCGCGGCCGCGGTCAGCACCGACACCCGCACCGCCTGCGACGTCGAGGCCGTCGTGGACGTCGAGCTCGACGCGTTCCTGGACCAGCAGCGCGACCGCTGCTGCTCGCCGTACGTCGACCTGGGCTGGCTCCGGTGCGCCACCGCCCCCATGGCCCGGGCCGGCTCCCTCGACGAGGGGTTCCACGTGGTCGTCTCGACCGAGCACCTCGTCGGCCTCTCGAGCCGGGCCGCGCTCTTCTACTCCTCGCACGTGCTCGGTGACGAGGAGTACCTGAGCGCCCGGTGCGAGCTCGCGTACGCCCCGCGGCTGCGGTTCCACCCCGGTGCCGTCCGCGTGGCCCGGGTGCGGTTCGACGACCACGCGCACTGGCGCCGGCTGGTGATGGAGCGTCGCGCTCAGTCGAGCAGCAGGGCCGCCGAGTCGAGGAACCGGCGCCCTAGCCTCTCCGCCCCGAACCCGAGCACGTAGAGCCCGGTCGAGACCCGCTCGAGGTAGCCCCACTCCCAGACCGCCCGCCGGTCCTGCCCCGTGCGGTCGGCCAGCAGGGTCGCCCAGCCCTCCGCCCGCGACCGGGCGCCCGGGCCCGTGAGCTCGCCCGTCCACTCGCGCAGGGCGACACCGAGGTCGTACGCCGGGTCGGCCGCCACCCCGTCGGGATCCACGAACACCCAGCCCGTGTCCTCCGCGCCGCGTCCCCGTCCGTCGTCCAGCGCCCGCAGCAGGTTGGCCGGGTGCGCGTCGCCGTGCGCGACCACGCAGGCGCCCGGGTCGTAGGCCTCCGCCCGCCGCTCGGCGCACTCGAGCGCCTGCTCGAGCACCGCGTCGAACCTCGGCCCCAGGTCGTGGGCCTCCAGGCGGCGGGCGTGGTCGACCACGAACCCGTGCAGGAAGGACGCCCGGTCCTCGCCCCGCGGGGGCGGCGCGACCGCCGGCACGTCGACGGTCCAGGCGAGCCGCAGCGTGTCCGCCAGCACGACGAGCTGCTCGGTGACCGGCAGCGCGGAGCGCTCCAGCGAACGGCCGCAGGACTCCAGCAGCAGGGCGTGGCGCTCGTCGTCGTACGCGTGCAGACGCGCGTAGCCGCGCCCGTCGGCGGCCCGCAGCACCGCTGCCTCGGCCGCGATGCCCGGCAGGAGCGCGGGGTCGGGCAGCGCCACCTTGACCACGCGCTCGGCGCCCTCGCGGGTGCGGGCGGCCACGACGTACGACGCGCTGCCGCCCGGCAGCGCCGTGCCGAGGGTGAGCCCCCACGTCGCGGCGAGCCCGTCGAGCATGGCGGGGAGCGCGGCCTCCCAGGCCTCACCGGCGGCCCCGAGGGACGCCACCTTCGCGCGCGCGAGGGGCTGGAGGCGGACGTCGGGCATGGCGTCATCCTGCCTTGACCAGGCGCCGTCCTGACGCCGGCGTGCCCGGTCTCGTCAGCCCGTGACCTGGCAGAACCGCAACGTGTTGGAGAACGGGTCGACGACCTCCATCGTCGGCCCGCCCGGGGCGTCCACGTCGACCCCGGGCCGCATCCCGGCGAACGGCTTCGCGTGCAGCTCGGCGTGGAAGGCCCGCAGGTCGTCGAGCGCGAGCCAGACCGCCACGCCGGGCGAGCCGTCGCCGTGGTGCTCGGAGAGGTCCAGCACGACGTCGTCGCGCCGCACCCGCACGTACGCCGGCAGCCCCGGCTCGAACCGGTGCGTCCACTCCTCGGTGAACCCGAGGAAGTCGAGGTAGAAGGCGCGGGCGCGGGCCTCGTCGAAGATGCGCAGGATCGGGACGGCGACACGCAGACCGATGCTCATGGCCACCACCCTGGCACCGTCGCCGCGTCACGTCACGGGGTGCCCCGCGGCATGCTGGTGGGGTGGCTCCCCCGACCGACGTACCCGACCCCGACCTCGACCGCCGCATCGAGGCGGCCGTCTCCGACCTGCTCGACGCCCGTGCCGCCGACGCCACCATCTGTCCGTCGGAGGCGGCGCGCCGGGTCGCGGGCGACGACGGCGACTGGCGGGCCCTCATGGACCCCGTCCGTGCGGTCGTGGGCGCGCTCGTCACCCGCGGCGAGGTCGAGGTGACGCAGGGCGGCGAGGTCGTCGACCTCGCCTCGGCGCGGGGTCCGATCCGCGTACGACGCGCCCGCTGACGGCACGAGGCCCCCGCTCCCCGAGGGGAGCGAGGGCCTCGCTGGTGGATCTGGTGGAGCTGGTGGAGCTGGTGGAGCAGGGACTCAGAAGTCCATGCCGCCCATGCCGCCGGTCGGGTCGCCACCACCGGCAGCGCCGGCCTTCTCGGGCTTGTCGGCGACGACAGCCTCCGTGGTGAGGAACAGAGCGGCGATCGACGCGGCGTTCTGGAGCGCGGAACGCGTCACCTTGGCCGGGTCGATGATGCCCGCGGCGACGAGGTCGACGTACTCGCCCGTGGCCGCGTTGAGGCCGTGGCCCGGGGTCAGGTTGCGCACCTTCTCCGCCACGACGCCGCCCTCGAGGCCGGCGTTGATCGCGATCTGCTTGAGCGGGGCCTCGATGGCGAGCCGCACGATGTTCGCGCCGGTCGCCTCGTCACCCTCGAGCTCGAGCTTGTCGAACGCGACGGCACCGGCCTGCACGAGAGCGACGCCACCACCGGCGACGATGCCCTCCTCGACGGCAGCCTTCGCGTTGCGAACGGCGTCCTCGATGCGGTGCTTGCGCTCCTTGAGCTCGACCTCCGTGGCCGCGCCGACCTTGATGACCGCGACGCCGCCGGCCAGCTTGGCCAGGCGCTCCTGCAGCTTCTCGCGGTCGTAGTCCGAGTCGCTGTTCTCGATCTCGGCACGGATCTGGTTGACGCGACCGGCGATCTGGTCGGCGTCGCCCGCACCCTCGACGATGGTCGTCTCGTCCTTCGTGACGACGACCTTGCGGGCCTGGCCGAGCAGCTCGATGCCGGCGGTCTCCAGGGAGAGGCCGACCGTCTCGCTGATGACCTGACCACCGGTGAGGATGGCGATGTCCTGCAGCATGGCCTTGCGGCGGTCGCCGAAGCCGGGAGCCTTGACGGCGACCGACTTGAACGTGCCACGGATCTTGTTGACGACCAGCGTCGAGAGAGCCTCGCCGTCGACGTCCTCCGAGATGATGAGGAGCGGCTTGCCGGTCTGGATGATCTTCTCCAGGAGCGGCAGCAGGTCCTTCACGTTCGAGATCTTCGACTCGACGAGGAGCAGGTAGGCGTCCTCGAGGACGGCCTCCATGCGCTCCATGTCGGTGGCGAAGTAGGCCGAGATGTAGCCCTTGTCGAACCGCATGCCCTCGGTGAGCTCGAGGTCGATGCCGAAGGTGTTCGACTCCTCGACGGTGATGACGCCTTCCTTGCCGACCTTGTCCATCGCCTCGGCGATGATGTCGCCGACGGTGGGGTCAGCGGCGGAGATCGAGGCGGTGGAGGCGATCTGCTCCTTCGTCTCCACGTCCACGGCGAGGTTGAGCAGCTGCTCCGAGACGGCGGCGACCGCAGCCTCGATGCCGCGCTTGAGCGCGATGGGGTTGGAGCCGGCGGCGACGTTGCGGAGGCCCTCACGGACCAGCGCCTGCGCGAGGACCGTGGCCGTCGTCGTACCGTCACCGGCGACGTCGTCGGTCTTCTTGGCGACCTCCTTGACCAGCTCGGCGCCGATGCGCTCGTAGGGGTCCTCGAGCTCGATCTCCTTGGCGATGCTCACACCGTCGTTGGTGATCGTGGGGGCACCCCACTTCTTCTCGAGCACGACGTTGCGGCCCTTGGGGCCGAGAGTGACCTTGACGGCGTCGGCGAGGGTGTTCATCCCACGCTCGAGACCGCGCCGGGCCTCCTCGTTGAAAGCAATGAGCTTCGACATGTCTCCTGCGATTCCTTGTCTGCTGGAGATGGCGGACAGCTCGGCGGGTCGCCCGCGACGGACGGCCAGACCGACCGGTGGACCCTTCCCACCGCCGCTGCTGACCTCGACTGCACCGAGCCTGGTGCTACGTACTGGAGTGGCACTCTCGACTCGGGAGTGCCAGCGTCATGTTTAGCACTCGCCCCTGGCGAGTGCAAGAAGCACCCCCCGGTACGGCGGACCTCACCGCAGGCGCGACGGGACCAGGTCGGCGAACAGCCCGGCCAGCTCGGGAGCCACGTCGAGGTAGAGCCCGGGCTCGATCAGCTCGAGCTCGCTCACGGCCCAGGCGCCGTCCCACCGCATGAGGTCCACCCGGGCGTAGTCCAGACCGGTCCCGAGCAGCGACTGGGCAGCGTCCACCGCCGTGACCGCCACGCCGCCGGTCTCGTCGCCCACGGGCACGGGGCGCGACCGCCCGCCGTACAGCTCGTGCACGCGGATCTCGCCCGCGGCCGGCAGCTTGTCGACCTGGGCCACCGCCCGGCCGCCGAGCACGAAGACCGAGACCTCGCCCTCGGTGCGCACGGACTCGACCAGGGGCTGCGCGACCCAGGGCCCGGCGGTGAGGCCCTCGAGCCGGTCGTCCCGCAGCCCGTCGAGCACCACGACGCCGACGCCGCCGGCGCCCGTGCGCGGCTTCACGACCACCGTGCCCCAGCGCTCGAGCGCGTCGGCGAGCACCGGCAGCAGCGTGGCGTCGTCGACGGGCAGCGTCGGCACGACCGGCACGTGCTCCCCGAGGGTCGTCAGGTAGCTCTTGTCGGCGTTCCAGGCGAACGTGGCGGGGCCGTTCAGCATCGGCGTGACGTCCGCCGTGCGGCGGGCCCAGTCCAGAAACTCCGGCAGCCGGCGGTGGTAGTCCCAGGTCGAGCGCACGGCGACGAGGTCGGCGGCGGCCCAGTCGACGGACGCGTCGTCCCAGACGGCCCAGGCCGCGTCGACCCCGCGCTCGACGAGCGCGGCCACGAGGGCGGCGCCGCCCGGCTCGCCGTCGGGGAGGACCTGGAAGGTCGCGAGGAGCACACGGGGGCGGGCGGCGGCGGTCGTCATGGTGGCGAGGCTAGGACACACGGTCGGAGCCGTCCGACACCCCACCCGCGACCTGGTCGTCGATGCCCCAGTCGTCGATGTCGACGGCGGCCACGACCGGCTCGGCCGCGGGCTCGACCTCGGGCGACGGCTCGGGCGACGGCTCGGGTGCGTGATGGCCGAACGGCACCTCGTCGACGCGGCCGAGCGCGGCCAGCACCGAGGGCAGCACGGCGCGGGCGGTGCGCTTGTAGCCGGCGGCGCTGGGGTGGAACCGGTCGAGGCTGAACATCTCGTCGGGGTTGGTGATGAAGAACGGCCCGACCACGTCGGCCAGCGACACGGCCCGCGCGCCGGCGGCGACGGCGGTGGCCCGCTGGGCGGCCGCGAGCTGGCGGGAGGCGCGGGACCCGAGGGCGCGCAGCGGCTGCGGGACGGGGCGGAGCGCGCCGAGGTCGGGGCACGTGCCCACCACGACGGCCGTGCCGCGCGCCTGCAGCGCCTCGATGGCCTCGGCCAGGTGACGGGCCGACTCGGCGACCGGCACCCGGTGGGTGACGTCGTTGCCGCCGACGATCACCACGGCCACGGCGGCCCTGTACGACGGGGGCAGCGACGCGACCTGCTCGGCGAGCATGCTCGACTCGGCGCCGACCCGCGCGGCGGTGCGCAGGCGCACGGAGCGCTCCTCCCGCTTGGCGACCATCTTCGCCAGCCGGGCCCCGAAGGTGTCGCCGGGCACCTCGGCGCCGAGACCGGCCGCGATCGAGTCCCCGAGCACGAGCAGGTCGACGGCGTCGCCGTACCGCTTGCGGTAGACCTTGTCGGCGTCGAGCGCCTGTTCGCCGAGGGGCTTGCCGATGATGCGGCGGGCGGTGGCGGCCTGACGGCGCAGCAGCGAGCGCCCGCCGTACCCGACCCCGACCCCGAGCCCGCCGGCGAGGCCGACGACCGCGACGGCGGAGCGCATCCTGGAGGTAGCAGTCATGGGGCCATCGATGCCCGACCAGCACGTGCGGGAGGTGAACGGGTCACCAACGCGGCACGCCCTGGCCCCGACAACTGGCCCCGCCGGCAGGCCCCGGGTCAGCGGGGCCGCCGCCGGCCGTCGGCGTCGTACAGCTGCGGATAGGCCCGCGCCCGGAACGCGGCGAGCTCGGCCTGCTCCTCCTCGTCGGTCTTCTCGACCCACGGCCGGTACTCGCCGAGCGGCACGGCGCGACCGCCGGAGAGGTAGGCGGCCCGGAAGGCGTACTCCCCCGTCGGGCCCGGCCGCACCGCGGTGGCGATCCGCTGGCGCGACCCGAGCATGCGGTGCAGGTGCACCACCGAGACCCGGTCGGCCGGCGGCTCGGCGACCTGGCGCACCAGCAGCAGCGCGAGATCGACCGGGCGTCCGCGGGGAGGCCGCACCACCGCACCGGCGGGGTCCCGCTCGACGCTCGCCTCGTGCAGCACCACCACGCGCCAGGCGACGTCGCCCCCGACCCCGGGCAGGTAGCCGTCGAGCATCCGCAGCACGATGTCGCCGACGCGGGCGTCGCCGGGCAGCGTCCACTCCTGCACGTGCGTGTCGATGTCGTCACCGGCGGCCACGCTGTCGCGGTCGACGACGACACGGATCTCCTGCGGCTGCGCGTCCGGGCTCGACGATCGGCTCATGCGCCCAGTCTGGCGGGATCCAGGAGCACTCAGTCGAGCGGCACCACCATGGGGCTGCCGGCGACCGGGTCCGGCACCACGAGGCACGGCAGCCCGAAGACCTCCTCGACGAGCGTGGCGGTGACGACGTCGGCGGGGGCGCCCGTCGCGACGACCCGGCCGTCCCGCATCGCCACGACGTGGTCGGCGAAGCGCGTCGCCTGGTTGAGGTCGTGGAGCACGGCCACGACGGTGCGGCCCTCGTCGCGCAGCCGGGCGAGCAGCCGGAGCAGCTCGTACTGGTGGGCGATGTCGAGGAAGGTCGTCGGTTCGTCGAGCAGCAGGTACGGCGTCTCCTGCGCCAGGACCATCGCGATCCACACCCGCTGCCGCTGCCCGCCCGAGAGGTGCTCGACGCCCCGCTCCGCGAGGTCCGTGACCCCGGCGGCGGCCATCGCCCCCACGACGGCCCGCTCGTCGCCCGGCCCCCAGGTGCCGAGCACCGACTGGTGCGCGTAGCGCCCCCGCCGCACGAGCTGGGCCACCCGGATGCCCTCGGGCGCCTCGACGCCCTGGGGCAGGAAGCCCAGCTCGCGGGCCACGTGGCGCGACCGGAGCCGCTGGAGGTCGCGGCCGTCGAGCTCGACGACCCCGCCCCGCGGCCGCAGCAGCCGCACCAGCGCGCGCAGCAGCGTCGACTTGCCGCACGCGTTCGGCCCGACGACGGCGGTGAACGCCCCCTCGGGGATCGTCAGGTTCAGGCCCGTCACGACCTGGCGGTCGCCGTAGCCCAGCGAGAGGTCGCGGGCACGCAGCTCGGTCATCGCTTCACTTCCCTGGCCAGGAGCCACATGAGGTAGGCACCGCCGACGGCGGTGGTGACGACGCCGACGGGCAGGACCACCGGGGCGAGGAGCGCCTGGGCGACGACGTCGGAGCCCGTCAGCAGGGTGGCCCCGACGAGGGCGGCGGGCAGGAGCGGCACCCCGGTCGCCCGCACGAGCCGGCGCCCGACCTGCGGGGCGACGAGGGCGATGAAGACGATCGGGCCGGCCACGGCCGTCACCGTCGCCGTCAGCCCGACACCCACCACGACGAGCAGCAGGCGCAGGCCCGCCAGGGCCACCCCCGAGGTGCGCGCCACCTCGTCGCCCAGGGCGAGCTGGTGCATCGGGTGCGAGGCCAGCGCCAGGAGGACGGCCAGCGCGCCGACGACGGTCAGGGGCAGCCCCAGGTCCTCCCAACCCAGGCCGTTGAGGCTGCCGGCGCTCCAGGCGGTCGCGGCGATCGCCACGTCGAGGTCGGCGCGCAGGACGATCCACGAGTTCACCCCGGTGAGCACGGCGTTGACCCCGATCCCGACCACGACGAGCCGCAGGCCGCTGAAGCCCGAGCGCAGCGACAGCACGTAGATGAGGGCCGCGGTCGCCAGGCCCGCCGCGACCGAGCCGGCGGCCACCCCGGTCGCCGTGCCCGTGCCCACGGTGAGCACCAGCAGGGTGCCCGTGTAGGCGCCGGCGTCGAGGCCGATGACGTCGGGGCTGCCGAGCGGGTTGCGGGTGAGGTTCTGGAAGACCGCGCCGGCGAGCCCGAGGGCGGCACCGAACGCGAGGCCGCCGACGACGCGCGGCAGCCGCCACCGGGTGACGACGAAGTCGATCGGTCCGCCGCCCGCGAGCGCCGCGGCGACGTCGCGCGGCGACGACCAGCCGTCGCCGAGGCAGAGGCCGGTGAACCCGGCCGCCGCGGCGGTGGCCACCAGCAGGAGCGAGGCCACGAGGGTGCGCCGCTCGATCCGGACGTGCGCCCCGCGTCCCACGGGGACGCCGACCGCGCTCACGCGCCCGCCAGCCGACGCCGGACGACCCACACGAGCACCGGACCGCCGAGCACCGCGGTCACGATCGCGACCGGCACGTCACCGGTGGGCAGCAGCACCCGGGCGAGCACGTCGGAGCCGACGAGCAGCGCTCCGCCGAGCACGATGCTGAGCGTCACCAACCAGGGCACGGAGCCGCCCGCCACCCGGCGTGCGACGTGGGGGACGATCAGGCCGACGAAGGCGATCGGCCCGGCGACCGCGGTCGCGACGCCCGCGAGCACCGTCATCGTCACCACCGTCAGCACGCGGACCCGGAGCACGGGGACGCCCAGGCCGTGGGCCACGTCCTCCCCCAGCGCGATCGCGTCGAGCGGCCGGCTCAGGAGCAGGGCGGCCACCAGGCCGGCCCCGACCACCAGCGCCGGAAGCAGGAGCGGCAGCTGCTCGCGCCCGGCGAGCGAGCCGACGGACCAGAAGCGGTGGCTGTCGAACGCCTCGGCGTCGGCGAGCCGGATCGCGAGCGAGACCCCCGAGAGCACCGCCGTGAGGGCGACCCCGGCGAGCACCATGCGCAGGGGCTCGGCACGGCCGACGGCGTGCACGACGACCGTCGCCGCCGCGGCCCCCGCGCAGGCCGCCAGCATCCGGCCCGCCTGCGAGCCGTCGGGCAGCAGGATCGTCGTCACCACGACCGCCAGCGCGGCGCCGGCCGTGACCCCGAGGATGCCCGGCTCGGCGAGCGGGTTGCGGGTCATCGTCTGGACGAGGGCGCCGCCGACCGCGAGGGCGGCGCCCACGAGCAGGGCGAGCGCGGTGCGCGGCAGCCGCACGGTGCGGACGGCGACGTGGTCGGGGTTGCCGGCCCCCGGGTCGGTGAAGGCGCGCACCACCTCCCCCGGCGCCACGTCACGCTGGCCCACGGCGAGGCTGAGCAGGACGAGGAGCCCGAGGACCACGAGGCCCAGCACGAGCGCCGCGGCCGGCAGTGCCGGCGCGGGGCGTCGCTTTACCGGATCCGTCACGACCCCGGGGGTCGCGGACGGAGTGGGGGTCGTGCTCACTCCTCGTGCCCCGCGACCCCACGCTTCCAGTAGCCGGTGACCAGCGCGTCGTACCCCTTCTCGGCCGCCCAACGTCGCAGCGGCTTGATGTCCCCGGCCTCACCGGCGGCGAAGACGAAGACCTCCCGCGGGTCGTCGGGCAGCGGCAGCGCGGCCGTCTCCTCGGCCAGCCGGGAGCCGCCGGTGCGCGACAGCCAGCGCACGTCGACCCCGGGCCGCACCGCGAGCGGGTACGACGTCTCGTCGGCGTGGTCGTGGTCGACCAGCACCTGGGCGGTCACGCCCGTGGACGCCCAGGCACCCAGCTCGTCGAGCCAGCGGGCGACGGCCGGCAGGGCCGTCACGTCGACCGCCAGCACGTAGTGGCCGTAGGTGTGGGCGAAGGCCTTGGCGCCCGGCGGGCCGGCGACGACGGCCTCCTCTCCCGTCGCGACCCCGACCTCGACGGCGGCCGCCCACTCCGCGGCCAGCCCGCCCTCGTGGACCACGAAGTCGAGGTCGAGCTCGCGCGCCCCCGCGTCGTAGCGACGCACCGTGTACTTGCGCGTCGGCGTGTGCGGCCGCGGCCAGTCCAGCTCGTCGTGGTCGTCGGGCACCGGGTCGTTGCGCGTGCCGTCGGGCAGCGGGAAGACGATCTTCACGTGGTCGTCGGCGGCGTGCGTCACGAAGTCGGCGAGCTCGTCGCCGGCGAGCGTCAGCCGGAGCATGCGGGGGGTGACCGCCTCCCGGCGCACGACGCGGGCCCGTCGCACGCCGATGGGGTAGCCGACGCGGGTGACGCCACGGCCCTCCCGCTGGTGGGCGGCGACGCGGGGGCCGGGGTCGCTGCGGTCCATGCCGGTCATCGACGCCTCAGCCGAGCTCGGTCGCGAAGGCGACACCGAACGCCTCGTCGAGGCCGTCGAGGGTCGCCAGCGCCGACGTGTAGGTGGCCGCCTCGGTGTAGCGGACCGGGATGACGTGGCCGGCCCGGACCGCCGGGAGGCTCGCCCACAGCTCCGAGTCGAGCACGTACTGCACGGCCTCGCTCGGGGTGCCGTCGTCCTCGACCGAGTAGGTGATCCAGTCGGCGTCGCCCAGGCTCTCGGGCAGCTCCTCGATCGAGGGGTACTCGCTGACGTCGCTGGAGCCGCCCTGCGGGTCGGCGACCTCGCCGTAGTAGTCCACGCCGACGTCACCGGCGACGTTCGTGCCCCAGGAGCCGGCGAACTCGCGCTGGAAGTTGCCGGCGGAGACGTCGCCGTACCCGCCGAGGTGGCCGAAGGCGAGACCGTCCAGGACCGGGGCGTAGGTCTCGCGCAGCTCGCCCGCCCGCGCCTCGTAGGTCGCCTTGGCCTCGTCGAAGCTGCCGAGCACCCCGGCGGCGTCGGACTGGCGCTGCGTGAGCTCACGCCACTTGTCGGGCCGGGTCGGGCCGAGCACCACCACCGGGGCCACGGCCTCCAGACGCTCCATGTCGAGGTCGACGAGCGCCGGCACGGGCACACCGATGACGATGAGGTCCGGGTCGAGGTTGGCGATCGCCTCGTAGTTGGTGGAGGCCGCCGTCTCGCCGGCGACCTTGTCGAGGCCCTCGTAGGACGAGCGGTCCTCCGCCGTCATGATGTTGATCCCGCGCGACCACTCCGAGATCCCCACGAGGTCGGCGTCCGCCTCGAGCAGCGCCGGCACGGCGTACCCGGTCGCGACGACCCGCTCGGGGGCGACCGGGATCTCCACCTCCCCGTTGTCGGCCTCGAAGGTGCGCGTCTCGGCGTCGGGGGCGGCGTCGTCGTCGCCCCCGCAGGCGACCAGGGAGAGCCCCAGCACGAGGGCGGTGGCGGTCGCGAGCGCGCGGCGGGCAGGGACGGACGGGCGTGGGCGCATGGTGGTTCCTCCGGGACGGACGTGGGGGCGCGGTGCGGGGACCGCGACGGAAGGGGGCGCGGCGGGCCCGAGACGGCTCCGCCGGCGCGACCTGGTGAGGCTAGCCTTACCTGACGTGCGGGGAGTGTCGACGAAGGGTCATGCGGTGTCGGGCAGAGGACAGACGGGGAGCGCGGCCGGTGAGGTCACGGTCGAGGAGTACGGCTACGGGCTCGGCCCGCCGACCGGCATCCTCGTGCTGCGCTACCCGCCGGCCGACACCATCGCGGACTTCCCGGAGGGCCGCGACGACTACGTCCACCAGGTGCTGTGGTCCCCCGACGGGGTCCTCGCCGTGCGGCGGGGGCGCACCGCCCGCTTCCTCGGACCCGACCAGGCGCTGTGGGTGCGCCGCGGGGTCGTGTTCGAGGCCCGGGCCCTCGACCGCCAGACCGTGCTGCGGGTCTGCCTGCGCCAGGCGTCCCCCGAGCTGCTCGCGGTCGGCGCGGGCGCGGTGACCGTCGACCCGGGCGCGGCCGCCGCGCTCCTGTCGATCGCACGGCCCGGCGTGCGCCAGGAGGACGGGCTCGCCGCCCGGCAGGTCGTGCTCGACGGGCTCTCCACCCGCGGCGTCGACGAGGTCGACCACCAGGCGCTCGGCGCCGGGCACGCCCGGGAGGTGGCGCGCGGCCTGCTCGCCGACCCCGCCGACGCGACCGGCCTCGAGGAGTGGGCCCACCGCCTCCACGTCAGCGTGAAGACCCTGCAGCGCGACTTCCACCGCGAGTACGGCGTGTCGTTCTCGACGTGGCGCGGCCGCACCCGGCTGCACGCGTCGGTCGCGATGCTGGGGCGCCTCAGCGTCACCGAGACCGCCCACCGCGTCGGCTACGCGAGCGTGTCGGCGTACGTCACCGCGTTCACCCGCGAGCTCGGCGAGACGCCCGGGCAGCACGCCCTGCGGCAGCGTCTCGGGGTCGTCGCCGACGCGGGCTGAGCGCCGAACCGGAGAGAACCTCGTCGCCGTTGTCGAAATCGGGCACCCCCGACCGTCATCGGGCTGGAAGACTCACCCCGACGACGAAGGAGAACCCCCGTGAAGATCCTGGTGCTGATGACCGAGACCGACCCCGGAGCCTGGGACACGGTGACCGAGGCGGAGCGCGAGGCCGTGTTCGCCGCCCACGTCGCCTTCGACCGCGCCGTGCGCGAGCGCGGCACCCTCGACGCCGGCGAGGCGCTCCACGGCGTCGAGACCGCCCGCACCCTGCGCACCGTCGACGGGGAGCGGGTGGTGACCGACGGGCCGTACGCCGAGACCGCCGAGCAGCTCGGCGGCTTCTACCTCATCGACGTCGCCGACCTCGACGAGGCCGTCGAGCTCGTGCGGCTCCTGCCGTCGTCCTACACCGTCGAGGTGCGCCCGGCGCTGCACATCGAGGGCTACGACTCGGAATGACCCGGGTGAGGGGCGTGTCCCGTGGCTGACCCCGCGATCGGGCCGGGCCAGCTCCTCGCCGCCCTGCAACGCGACGAGTGGGGCCGCCTGCTCGCGCTGCTGGTCGGACAGTTCCGCCGCCTCGACCTCGCCGAGGACGGCCTCGCGGAGGCGTTCGAGGCCGGGCTGCGCCGCTGGCCGGCCGACGGCGTGCCCGACAACCCGCGGGCCTGGCTCCTGGTCGCGGCCCGGCGCCGCGTGCTGGACCGGCTGCGGGCCGAGGCGGTCGCGGCCCGGGCCGTGCCCCACCTCGAGGTGGAGGCCGAGCTGGTGCAGCGGTCGGGCCGCACGATGGCGGACGCCGGGGAGACCGTCACCGACGAGCGCTTGCGTCTCGTGCTGCTGTGCACCCACCCCTCCCTGCCGCCGCCGCACGCCGCGGCCCTGACGCTCCGGATGGTCCTGGGGGTCTCGACGGCCGACGTCGCCCGGCTCTTCTGCGTGGGTACGACGACCATGGCGGCCCGGCTCACCCGCGCCCGCAAGCGCCTGGCCGGGGCCCGGTTCGAGGTGCCGAGCGGGCCCGACCTGGTCGGGCGGGTGGCCGGCGTCGCGGACGTGGCCTACCTGGCCTTCACCGCGGGCTACGCGCCCGGGTCGGGCCCGGACGTGCTCCGCGCCGACGTGGCCGGCGAGGCGCTCCGGCTCGTGCGGGTGCTGCGGGCGCTCGTCGACCCCGACGTGGTCCGCCGGGCCGACCTCGACGCGCTGCTCGCGCTCCTCCTGCTGCAGCACTCCCGTCGCGACGCCCGGGTGGACGCCGACGGGGCGCTCGTGCTGCTGGCCGACCAGGACCGTCGCCGGTGGCACCACGCCGAGATCGCCGAGGCGCTGGCCCTGCTGACGCCGGTCGTGCGCCGTACGCCGGTCGGCGCCGCCACGCCCTGGCTGCTGCAGGCGCTCGTCGCCGCCGAGCACGCCCGCGCTCCCACCGCGGCCGCCACCGACCGGGCGCGCATCGCCGACCTCTACGCCGAGCTCGAGACGCTCACCGGATCACCCGTCGTCCGCCTCAACCGTGCGGTCGCCGTGGCCGAGCACGAGGGTCCGGAGGCGGGCCTCGCCCTCCTGGCCGGCGTCGACCCGCGGAGGCTCCCCGGGCACCGGCTGCCGGCGACCCGCGCGGAGCTGCTGGGCCGTGCCGGCGACCTCGAGGCGGCCGCGACGGCGTACGCCGAGGCCCTGGCGCGCTGCGACAACGAGGCCGAGCGCGCCCACCTGGAGGCGCGGGTCAGCAGCCTCCGGCGACCGCCGGGATGATCGAGACCTGCGCACCGTCGGGCGTCGGCGTCGCCAGGTCGTCGAGGAAGCGCACGTCCTCGTTGCCCACGTAGACGTTGACGAAGCGGCGCAGGTCGCCCTCGTCGTCGAGCACCCGGCCCTTGATGCCGGAGTGGTGCGCGTCGAGGTCGTCGAGCACCTCGGCCAGGGTCGCCCCGGTCGCGGTGACCTCGGAGGCCCCGCCCGTGTAGGTGCGCAGGATGGTGGGGATACGGACGGACACGCTCACGTGCGGGGGCTCCTCGGTTCGTGCGGGCGGGGCGGGCCGGTCAGGCGATGCCGGTCAGGCGATGCCGGTCAGGCGATGCCGGTGGCCGCGAAGGCGGCGTACGACGGCGCGATCGTGGCGACGGGGCCGACCTGGTCGGCGACGGCGTCGAGCGTCTTGAGGCCGTGGCCGGTGTTGATGACGACGGTCTCGGCGGTCGGGTCGAGCTGACCGGTCTCGACCAGCTTCTTCAGCACACCCACCGTGGTGCCGCCGGCGGTCTCGGTGAAGATGCCCTCGGTGCGGGCCAGCAGCACGATGGCCTCGCGGACCTCGTCGTCGCTGATGTCCTCGACGACGCCCCCGGTACGACGGCACACGTCGAGCACGTACGGCCCGTCGGCTGGGTTGCCGATGGCGAGCGACTTCGCGATCGTGTCGGGCTTGACCGGGCGGACGACCTTCTTGCCGTCCTTGAACGCCGCGGAGACGGGCGAGCAGCCGGTGGCCTGGGCGCCGAAGATCTTGTACGGCTTGTCCTCCACGAGGCCCAGCTTCACCAGCTCCTGGAAGGCCTTGTCGACCTTCGTGAGCTGCGAGCCCGAGGCGACCGGGATGACGACCTGGTCGGGCAGGCGCCAGCCGAGCTGCTCGGCGATCTCGTAGCCCAGCGTCTTCGAGCCCTCGGCGTAGAAGGGACGGACGTTGACGTTGACGAACGCCCACCCGTCCTCCTCCCCCGCGATCTCGGAGGCCAGCTTGTTGACGTCGTCGTAGTTGCCCTCGACGGCGACGAGCGAGTCGGTGTAGACGGCCGAGTTGATCTGCTTCGGCTTCTCGAGGTTGCTCGGGATGAAGACGACGGTCTTGATGCCGGCGCGGGCACCGGCGGCGGCGACGGCGTTGGCGAGGTTGCCCGTCGACGGGCACGCGAAGACCTTGGCGTCGAGCTCACGGGCGGCGCTCAGCGCGCACGCGACGACGCGGTCCTTGAAGGAGTTGGTGGGGTTCGTGGAGTCGTCCTTCACCCACAGCTTCTCGAGGCCCAGGGTCGCGGCGAGGTTCCTCGCCTCGAGGAGGCGGGTGAAGCCGGGCTCCATGTTGGGGCTCTGCTCGATGTCGTCCGGCACCGGCAGGAGCGCCTTGTAGCGCCAGATGTTGGCGGGGCCGGCGGCGATCTGCTCGCGGGTGACGGCCGGGAAGTCGTAGGCGACCTCGAGGGGGCCGAAGCACTCCGGACAGGCGTAGAAGGGACCGAGCTCGACCTCGTGGCCGCACTCGCGGCAGGCGAGGGCCGTGGCGTTGCCGAAGGCGCCGTCACGCAGCGGCTTCTTCGGGTCGGCCGGGGCCGCAGCGAGGGTGTCGGGGTTCTCGACGATGGACGCGCTCATGAGTCCTCCTTCTCATCTTCCCCACGACGTACCTCGCCCCGGGCCGGAATTAGCACCGTTTCCACGTCCGTCAACTGGAGTGTCGACGGGGTCGTGGCGGTTGCCGGGACTTCACTGGGCCGTTCCCTCAGTCCCTCTCGATGAGCCGTCGCCAGCGTAGGGGCGCGTCGACGGGGAGGCCTAACGGCCATCCCGTCATGCGAGACGGTCAGCCACATCGTGAGACGACGTCGCTCGAGGGTCCCCGCGACGGGGATGGACGGCGCGGGCGACGCGGAGCGTCAGAGGCGCAGGGAGGTGGCGTCGGCCGTGAACGTCCGCAGCAGGTCGAGCACGCCCTCGGGCCCCTCGACGATGACGTCGGCGAGGTCGACGAGCGCACTGACCTCCTCCGAGGCGGAGCAGACGAGGAGCGTCGGCAGCCCCTGGCTGCGCAGGTCGTCGACGGCCTTGAACGCCTCGACGTCACCGAGGTCGTCGCCGGCGAAGATGAAGGCCCCCGCGTCGGTCTCCTTCACGAGGGTCCGCACGGCCTCGCCCTTGTGCATCCCGGGCGAGCGCACCTCGATCACGCTGCGGCCCGGCTCGACGCCGAGGTCGTGGGCGGCGGCGAGCTCGGAGACGAGCGGCATGAGGCGCTCGAACGCGGCCTCGGCGTCGGGGAGGCGGCGAGTGTGGACGGCGATGGCCAGCCCCTTCTCCTCGACGTACGCACCCTCGGCGTGCGCCGTGCGCAGCACCTTGGGCAGACCGAGGAGGAAGGAGGAGAGACCGTGGGGCGGGCGCGGCGACCGGACGCGGCGGTCCTGGGTGTCCCAGCGCTCGTTGCCGTACTGGCCGAAGACGTAGAGGTCGCTGCCGGCGTCGTGCACGGCCTCGCCGACCTCGTCGAGGCCACCGAGGGCCAGCACCTGACGGGCCGGTCGACCGGTCACCACGGCGACGGCGCGCACGTGGCGGGAGAGCTCGACGAGGACCTCGGGTGCGTCGTCGTGGATGTGGGCCGTGCTGGGGTCGTCCACGATCGGCGACAGCGTGCCGTCGAAGTCACAGGCCACGACGGCTCGGGAGGCGGCGCGCACGACCGCGGCGTACCGCTGCTCAGCGGCCGGGGAGGAGAACTCCATGACGGACAGTGGACCACGAAACCGCCCCGGCGCGTGCGTGGACGAGGGAGCCGGTCGTACCGGATCCCACCCCGTCGGCGCTGGTCAGCGGCCGTGGCAAGGGTCGGACGGGTGACCGACGTCTCAGGCGAAGTCGGAGGTCAGGATGATCGTCAGGCGGTCGCCGCGCATGGGGTCGACCGCCGGCATGAGGCGCTCGATCCCCAGGTCGGCGGCCAGCAGCTGGGCCTCGCGCTCGAGGCGCTCGGGATAGTAGACGGTCGTCGAGGGGATGGTGCCGACCCAGTTGTCGGACCCCGCGACCTGCCAGCCGACACCGGAGGCCGCGTCCGCCGTACGCCCCGCGAGACCCGCGATGCCGGAGTTGTTGTAGACCTCGACGAAGACCTGGGCACGGTCGATCGCCGGCTCCTCCGGCTCGGCCGGCTGCTCGGGCTCGGCCGTGACCGTGGGCTCGGGCGTGGCCAACTCGGTGGCGGCCGGCTGGGCCGCCGTGACGATCTCGTCGTCCGCGCCGCCGCCGGCGGTCACGAGGTAGGCGAGACCCGCCATGGCGACGGCGATGACGGTGAGGATGACCAGGGGGGCCGGGTAGGCCACGCCGCGCTGGTCACGGGAACGGGAGCTCATCGGCCGGCTCAGACGTCGAAGCCGAGGCGACGGGCGGAGCGCTGGCGCTGGCGGGCGGCCCGCAGGCGGCGCAGGCGACGGACCAGCAGCGGGTCGGCGGCGAGCGCCTCCGGCTTGTCGATCAGCGCGTTCAGCACCTGGTAGTAGCGCGTCGACGACATGTCGAACTTCTCGCGGACCGCCTGCTCCTTGGCCCCCGCGTACTTCCACCACTGGCGCTCGAACTCGAGGATGTCGTGGTCACGGTCAGACAAGTCGTCGATCTCCGGGGTGGTCCGCGTCTCCGGGGAGACGGCGTTCGCGGCGTCCATGAACTGGCTCCTCCTGAGGGTACGGGCGGCAGGTCGAGCGGTGAGCTGCGGCCATGGCCACCCGTCATGGTAGGCGACGAACCACAACGGTGTCATTCGCATCGGGCGGCGTGGCGCGGCGACCCGCGGGTCAGCGTCCCGGCGCCGCCTGGAGGAACGCGAGCACGGCCTGCACCCGCCGGTGGGTCGAGGTGTCGGCGTGCAGGTCGAGCTTCGCGAAGATCCGCTGCGTGTGCTTCTCGACCGCTCCCTCCGTCACCACGAGCCGTCGGGCCACGGCCGCGTTCGAGAGTCCCTCGGCCATCGCCGCCAGGACCTCGAGCTCGCGCGGCGTCAGCCCGGCGAGCGGGTCACGTCGCCGCCGCATCAGCTGGGCCACCACCTGGGGGTCGAGCGCCGTGCCGCCCTGCGCGACCGAGGTGAGCGCGTCCAGGAAGGTCGCGAGCTCGCTCACCCGGTCCTTGAGCAGGTAGCCCACCCCGCCGACCTCGCCACCCGCACCCGCCCCCGCGAGCAGCTCGGCGGCGTAGGACACCTCGACGTACTGGCTGAGCACCAGGACCGGGGCGCCCGGCAGCAGCCGGCGCACCTCGACCGCGGCCCGCAGGCCCTCGTCGGTGTGCGACGGGGGCATCCGGACGTCGACGCAGCTCACGTCCGGGCGGTGGGCCAGCGCCGCCTCGACGAACGCCGGGCCGTCCCCGACCGCGGCGACCACCTCGTGGCCCGCGTCGGCGAGGATCAGGCCGAGGCCCTCCCGCAGCAGCAGCGAGTCATCGGCGAGCACCACGCGCACGAGCGCCTCCCCCTGCGTCCGGGTCGCGCCGCGCGTCGGTCGCAGCGCCCGCGTCGAGCGGCAGGAGCGCCCGGAGCACGGTCGGCCCGCCGGCCGGCGAGTCGAGGTCCAGCATGCCGTCCAGGCCGCGCACACGCTGGACCAGCCCCGCCAGGCCGCTGCCCTTCGCCGTGTGGGCGCCGCCGACCCCGTCGTCACGCACCTCCACGAGCAGCAGGGCCGGGTCGAGCGGGTCGACGCCGACCACCACGTCGACCCGGGTCGCGCCGCTGTGCTTGGCCACGTTCGTGAGCGCCTCGGCGACCACGAAGTAGGCCGCGGCCTCGGTGTGGCTCCCGAGGCCCGCCGGCAGGTCGACGGCGAGGTGCACGTCCTCGGCGCTGCGGGTCACGAGCTCCTCGACGGCCGCCGCCAGCCCGCGGTCGACGAGCAGGGGCGGGGCGATCCCTCGCGAGAGCGCCCGCAGCTCCTCGATGGCGGTGCGGGTCTGCTCGTACGCCGCGTCCAGCGCCGCCTGCGCGACGGCCGGGTCGTCGGCGTGCCGCGCCCGACCGAGGTCCATCGCGACCCGCACCATCCGCTGCTGGGGCCCGTCGTGGAGGTCCCGCTCGAGCCTGCGCATCGACCCGGCCTCCGCCTCGCGGGCGGCGCTGCGGCCGCCGACCTCGCGCCGCACCTGCCCCTGGAGATCGGCGCGGCTGCAGAGCAGCACCGTGGCGAGGCCGCCGTGCAGCAGGGCCATCAGGCGCACCACGAGGGGCAGCGTCAGCAGCGCGACGAGCCCGAGGAACGTGTTCAGCCAGATCTCCGGCTGGCGGCCCTCGCCGAGGCCGACCAGCGACGCCAGGGTCACGTTGTCCGGGCTCTCGGGCAGCCACCGCTGCCAGAACCAGTACGTCGCGCCGCCGAGCACCAGCGCGTACCAGCAGAACGTGACGACGGCGGCGGTCAGACCGGTGGCGAAGCCGACGACCGACCAGAGCACGTCGAGCCAGGACTGCGGATCGCGGAGCGGGGTGAGCACCCGGCGCCACCAGCCGGCCCCGGGGGGCGCCGTCGCGTACTCGGGGTGCGCCGCCACCCGCCCCTGCAGCGAGCGCAGCCGCAGCCGCTCGAGGTGCGCGAAGCCCCGCGCCGTCAGCACCGTGGCCGCCAGCACCGGCAACCCGATCGCCAGCCACGCCAGCGAGACGCCGGCCACGGTGCCCACCAGCACGAGGACGAAGGCGACCAGACCGATCGGCATCGCGGTCAGCGCGTACGTCGTGTCGTCGCCGAGGCGGCGCAGCCACGAGGTCCGACGCGGCGCCGACGACCCGTCGGCACGACCGTCGGCGGGCCCACCCGGGGGCCCGTCGGAGAGGTCGGGCACGGGCGGCATGTGCAGAGTCTCGGTCATGTCGAGGACGCTAGGCACGCCCGGCGGGCCGATCGATCCGGCCAGCCACCCGACGTGGTGTCGGGCTGGCCCGACACCCGATCCGGACTAGGGTGACCCCGTGGCACGCATCGGCACGGCAGACCTGGTCATCGTCGCCAACCGGCTCCCCGTCGACCGGATGACGAACCCCGACGGCACCCTGGGGTGGCGGCGCTCCCCCGGTGGTCTCGTCAGCGCGCTCGAGCCGGTGATGCGCGCCAACGACGGCGCCTGGATCGGGTGGCCGGGCGGCGACGACGGCGAGCTGGAGCCGTTCGTCGACGACGGCCTGCAGCTGGTGCCGGTGGCGCTGTCGCCCGACGAGATCGAGGAGTTCTACGAGGGCTTCTCCAACGGCACGCTCTGGCCGCTCTACCACGACGTGGTCGCGAAGCCGGAGTTCCACCGCGAGTGGTTCGACTCCTACGTGCGCGTCAACGAGCGGTTCGCCCGCAAGGCCGCCGAGGTCGCGTCCGAGAACGCCACGGTCTGGATCCAGGACTACCAGATGCAGCTGGTGCCGCAGATGCTGCGCGAGCTGCGGCCCGACCTGCGCATCGGCTTCTACCTCCACATCCCGTTCCCGCCCGCCGAGCTGTTCCAGCAGCTGCCGTGGCGCCGCCAGGTGCTCGAGGGCCTCCTCGGCGCCGACCTCGTCGGCTTCCAGCTGCCGGGTGCCGCGCAGAACTTCATCCGGCTCGTGCGTCAGCGCGTCGGCCACAAGACGCACCGCGACACCGTCTACCTGCCCGACGGTCGCACGGTGAAGGCCGCCGCCTTCCCGATCAGCATCGACGCGAAGAACTTCGAGGACCTCGCCCGCACCGAGGCCGTCGACCGTCGCGCGAAGGCGATCCGCGAGGCCCTCGGCAACCCGGCCAAGATCTTCCTCGGCATCGACCGGCTCGACTACACGAAGGGCATCCACGCCCGGCTGCGCGCGTTCTCGGAGCTCATCCGCGACGGCCAGTTCGACGTCGAGGACGCCGTCTTCGTGCAGGTGGCCACCCCGTCGCGCGAGCGCGTGGAGCAGTACCGGATCCTGCGCGACGACATCGACCGGCTCGTCGGACGCATCAACGGCGACCTCGGCCGCATCGGCCGCCCCGCGATCTCGTACCTGCACTCCTCCTACCCGCGCGAGGAGATGGCGGCGCTCTACAAGGCGGCCGACGTCATGGTCGTCACGCCGTACCGCGACGGCATGAACCTCGTGGCGAAGGAGTACGTCGCCTGCCGCTACGAGGGCGACGGCGCCCTCGTGCTCTCCGAGTTCGCCGGCGCGGCCGAGGAGCTGCGCCAGGCGTGGCTCGTCAACCCGTACGACATCAACGGCATGAAGCAGGCGCTGCTGCAGGCCTACGAGGCCGACCCGAAGGACATCGCGCGCCGCATGAAGGCGATGCGCAAGACGGTCATCGAGAAGGACGTCGCCCACTGGGCCGCCCGCTTCCTCGACGAGCTGGCCGCCACCCGGCCCGACCATGGCAAGTCCGTGCGGCCCGCACGCCGCAGCTGACCCGAGCCACCCCGGCCACCCCGGCCACCTCCGTCACCCCGGCCACCGGAAGTGCCGCGGCGCCTGTCGGCGCCGTCATGACAACCGCCTGCTCCCAGACCTTTACCTCTATCCCTTCGCATGGTTAGGTGATCGGCGTCACACCGTAACCATGCGCATGATGAACCTGTATGCGCTCCGGTGGGACTCACGCCAACTCGGAAGGGCGCTGATGGACGGCGTCCGACCTCCACGCAGAGGAGCACGTCAATGAAGACCATCGGTGCACTGATCTGGGAGCCCGGCACGCGGTCGGGCTGGAGCGTCGAAGACATCGAGATCGACCCGCCGAAGAGCCGCGAGGTGCGGATCAAGCTCGCCGCCTCCGGCATCTGCCACAGCGACGACCACGTCGACACGGGCGACATCCCCCTGCCGTGGGCGCCGATCATCGGCGGCCACGAGGGCGCCGGCATCATCGAGGAGCTCGGCCCCG
The DNA here is from genome assembly GCF_000426525.1 of Nocardioides alkalitolerans DSM 16699. Lineage (GTDB taxonomy): Bacteria > Actinomycetota > Actinomycetes > Propionibacteriales > Nocardioidaceae > Nocardioides > Nocardioides alkalitolerans. Next base: position 380,622 of record NZ_AUFN01000011.1, on the reverse strand, counting down.
ACGTCACCGGCTTCGAGGTGGGCGACCACGTCGTGCTCTCGTTCCTGCCGTCGTGCGGCCACTGCAAGATGTGCACGATCGGCCGCGCCAACATGTGCGAGATGGGCGCCGGCGTGCTCGCCGGCTTCGCCCCCGACGGCACCCACCGCGTGCACGCGCGCGGCCAGGGCGTCGGGCCGTTCTCCTACCTGGGCACCTTCTCGCCGTACGTCGTGGTCAACATCGACTCCTGCGTGAAGATCGACAAGGACATCCCGCTCGACAAGGCCGCCCTCATCGGCTGCGGCGTGCCGACCGGCTGGGGCTCCGCCATGTACGCCGCCGACATCGCCCTCGGCGACACGGTGGTGATCGTGGGCACCGGCGGCGTCGGCATGAACGCCGTGCAGGGCGCGCGCCACCGCGGCGCGAAGAACATCGTCACGATCGACCCGGTGCCCTACAAGCGCGAGATGGCGAAGATCTTCGGCGCGACGCACTCGGTCGAGAACTACGAGCAGGCCGCCGACCTCGTCTCCGAGATGTCGAACGGCCAGGGCGCCGACGTCGTCATCATCACCGTCGACGTGGCCTACGGCCACCTGCTCAACCCGGCCCAGGAGATGACGCGCCGCGGCGGCACGCTCGTGCTCACCTCGGCGGCGCCCGTCACGCAGCGCGACGTGCCGTTCGACCTCTTCACGTTCGCCATGTCGGGCAAGCGCCTGCAGGGCAGCCTCTACGGCACCGTCACGCCGCGCCGCGACATCCCCCTCATCTGCGACCTCTACCGCCGCGGCGAGTTCAAGCTCGACGAGCTCATCACGAAGACCTACGAGCTCGAGCAGATCAACGAGGCCGTCCAGGACATGCGGGACGGCAAGAACATCCGCGGCGTCATCACCTACGACCTCTGAGGAGACGCGATGACCACCACCTCGCACGAGACCATCACCGGCTCGCTCGACGGCCGCTCCGCCGACTGGGCCGACATCGTGACGGCGACGCACACCTACGCCCTGGGCCTCGACAGCCGTAAGCCCGACCTGGCGCTGTCGGCGTTCTCCTCCGACGCCGTCTGGGACGCCACGCCGGTCGGCCTGGCCCGCTACTCCGGCCACGCCGAGATCCTCGACTTCTTCCAGCGGGACGCCGCCCAGATGGCCGACCAGTACCACGCCATCACCAACCACCGGATCGTCTTCGACGGGGCCGACGCCGCGCACGGCACCAACTACGTGCTGGCCGAGGGGCACACCACCTCGGGCGGGGCGATCAAGGCGGCCGCGCTCAACGAGGACACCTACGTGCGCACCGCGGACGGCTGGCGCATCAGCTCCCGGGTGATCACGCCGCTGATCCCGCCGCAGATGGAGGGGTTCGAGGCATGAGCACGGAGGGCGACAAGCAGGTCATCACGGCCTACCTCGACGCCGTCAGCCGGCTCGACGTCGACGCCGTGGCCCCGTTGTTCGCCGACGACGGCCGGGTCGACCTGCCCTACGCGCCCGACGGGGTGCCGACGACGATCGAGGGCCGGGAGGCGGTCGACGCCTACTACCGGGCGCTTCCCGAGATGGCCACCGAGCTGAACTTCGCCGACTACCGGATCGCCGCGCTCGACGAGCCCGGGGAGTACGTCGCGGAGTACACGTCCGACTCCTCCATGCGGGCCACGGGTGCGTCGTACGCGAACACCTACATCACGCGGGTCTCGATCCGGGACGGGCGCATCACCCGCCTGGCCGAGTTCTTCGACCCCGTGCGGCTCGTGCGGGCCCTCGGCGGCACCGTCACGATGCCGGGGTGAGACCCGTCCTCCCGCGGTCCCCGCACCACCGCCGTCCCCGGTCACGCCCGTCGTGGCCGGGGACGGCGGCGTGCGGAGCTCCCTCCCGCTCGAGGTGTCCCTCGGGTAACTTGCGCTCATGGATCTGATCCCGAAGCCCGATCAGGTCGTCTCCGCGACCGGCAACGTGGCCCACAAGCTGCTGTACGGCGGGCTCGCCGACCTGCGGCCGATGCCGCGGGTGCTCATCGAGGACGGCCAGCTCCGGGAGGTCTACCACTACCGCCCCGACCCCGCGGTGCCCGAGAAGGGCGAGCCGGTCCTGCTGGTCACGCCGCTGGCCGCACCCGCCACGTGCTTCGACCTGCGCCGCGGCTGCTCGCTCGTCGAGCACTTCGTCGGCGAGGGCCGCCCGACGTACCTCGTGGAGTACGGGCAGGTCTCGTTCAAGGACCGCAACCTCGGCATGGAGCACTGGATCACCGAGGTGGTGCCCACCGCGATCCGCGAGGTGTCGCAGCACTCCGGCGGCCGCCCCGTCCACGTCGTCGGCTGGAGCCTCGGCGGCATCTTCGCCGCCCTGACGCTGGCGAACGACGCCGACCTGCCCGTCGCGTCCCTCACGGTGGTCGGCTCCCCGTTCGACCTCAGCAAGGTGCCGCTCATCGCGCCCCTGCGCCCGCTGCTCAACCTCCGGGTGCCCGGAGGCCTGCGCCCGGTCACCCGCGCCTACCAGGCGCTCGGCGGGGCCCCGCAGCCGCTGGTGCGCTGGGCGTTCCAGCTCAGCGCCTTCCAGAAGCTGGTGACGAAGCCGCTCGCCGTGGTGCAGAACCTGGACGACGCCGACTTCCTCGCGCAGGTCGAGGCCGTCGACCGCTTCACCTCGAACATGATCGCCTACCCGGGCCGCTCGTTCGGGCAGCTCTACCACCGCATGTACCGCGGCAACGCGCTGCTGAGCGGGCGGTTCCTGCTCGACACCGGCGACGGTGAGCAGGAGGTCGACCTGGCCACGATCGAGGTGCCCGTGCTGGTCTTCGCCGGCGCGAACGACGGCATCGCGCCGGTCGCGGCGGTCAAGCCCCTCGTCGACCTGCTCACCGGCGCCGAGGAGGTCCAGTTCGAGATCGTGCCCGGCGGCCACCTCGGCATGCTCACCGGCCGGGCCGCCCGGGCGACGACGTGGCAGGTGCTCGACGAGTGGGTCGACCGCTGGTCGACGCCGCGCCCGCTCGCCGGGGGCGCCGACGCCCCGGCGCCCGAGCGGTCGGCCGCCCCGCGCGCCGACCGCATCGGGTCGAACCCGGTGCGGCGCTACGGCTCGTCGTCCTCCCGTGGTCTCTGAGGCGGCGTCGCCGGCCACCCCGCTGACCCGCGGCGTCCGGATCGGCTACGGCAGCGGCTCCGTGGCGACGGGCGCCTTCGGCACCGTGCCGGGCCTGATGCTGCTGCCGTACCTCACCGACCAGCTCGGCATCGCGGCCCTGTGGGCCGGTGTCATCGTCTTCGCGCCGAAGGCGTGGGACGTGCTGCTCAACCCCGTCGCCGGCGGCATCACCGACCGCACCCGCGACCCGCGCGGCCCCCGCCGTCCGTGGTTGCTGCGGGCCGGCACGCTGCTGGCGATCAGCTTCGCCCTGATCTTCGCCTCCCCCGGCCTCGGGTCGCAGGGCCTGGAGGCCGCGTGGGTCCTGGTGTGCTTCCTGGTCTGCGCGACGGCGTACGCGTTCTTCCAGGTGCCGTACGTCGCGATGCCGGCGGAGATCACCGACTCCTACGACGAGCGCACCCGCCTGATGACCTGGCGCGTCGCGATCCTCGCGTTCACGATCCTGCTGGCCGGCGCCTCGGCCCCGCTCATCCGTGACACGGTCGGCGGGCGCGACGGCTACCGGGTGATGGGCGTCGCGATGGCGCTCGTCATCGCGGTGGGCGTGGTGGCGGCGTACCTCGGGACCCGCCGCGCCCCCGTCGGCGCCGTGGCCGCGGGCACCGGCTCGATCCGGGACCAGCTGCGCGTCGTCGCGGCGGCCCGGGACTTCCGGATGCTGCTCGTCACCTTCGTCCTCCAGGCGCTCGCCACGGGCGCGATGCTGGCCGGCGTCGACTACGTGGCCCGCAACGTGCTCGGCAGCTCGGGCGCCTCCACGATCCTCTTCCTCTGCTTCGTCGGGCCCGCGCTCGTGCTCACGCCCGTGTGGGCCTCGGTCGGCGAGCGGGTCGGGAAGCGTCGGGGGTACGTCGTGTCCTCGCTCCTCCTCGCCGCCGGGGCCCTGCTGCTGGTCGGCGCGGCCGTCCTGCCCGCCGCGCTGGTGTACGGCGCCGTGGCCCTCGTCGGGGTCGGCTACGCCGGCTGCCAGGTCTTCCCGCTCGCGATGATGCCGGACGCCGCGGCCGTCGACGCCCACCGCACGGGCGAGAACCGCGCCGGGGTCTACACGGGCGTGTGGACCGCGGGCGAGACGCTCGGCCTCGCCCTGGGCCCCGGCGTCTTCGCCGTCGTGCTGGCCCTCGGCGGCTACGTGTCGTCGACGGGAGGCGACGCCGTGCAGCCCGACTCCGCGGTGACCGCGATCGTGCTGGGCTTCTCGGTGCTCCCCGCCGTGCTCGTCCTCGTGAGCCTGCTCTGGCTGCGGCGCTACTCCCTCGACGCGGCGACGGTCGCCGCGGCCACCTCGACCGGCACCCCCACCGGCACCTCGACCCCGAACGGAGACGCGTCGTGAGCGACGTCCTCGCCCGCCTCGCCGAGCTGCAGCGCGCCGACCTGCCCACCCACGGCGGCCGCACCCTCGCCTACGTCTACGACTCGGGGCTCGCCGAGGTCGACCGCGTCGGGCGCGAGGCCGTCGCCGCCTTCGCGGCCACCAACGGCCTCGACCCCACGGCCTTCCCCAGCACGCTGCTGATGGAGAACGAGGTGGTGGGGTCGACGGCCGACCTCCTCGACGCCCCGGCCACGTGCGTCGGCACCGTCACCTCCGGTGGCACCGAGTCGGTGCTCCTCGCCGTCCAGGGCGCCCGCGACTCCCGGCCCGACCTCGTGGAGGCGGGCGTCCGGCCGCGCCTGGTCGTGCCGTCCACGATCCACGCGGCGTTCCACAAGGCTGCCCACTACTTCGGGCTCGACCTGGTCGTCGTGCCGGTCGGCGCCGACTTCCGCGCCGACGTCGCCGCCACCCGCGCCGCGGTGGAGGCCGACCCGGGCCGCACGGTGCTCGTGGCGGTGAGCGCACCGTCGTACGCGCACGGCGTGGTCGACCCGGTGACCGAGGTCGCGGCGATCGCGGCCGAGCACGGCATCCGCTGCCACGTCGACGCCTGCATCGGCGGCTGGGTGCTGCCCTACGCGGCCCGGCTCGGGCGCGACGTGCCCCCGTGGTCGTTCGCCGTCGACGGCGTCACCAGCATCTCGGTCGACCTCCACAAGTACGCCTACACCCCGAAGGGCGCGTCGGTCCTGCTGCACCGCACGCCCGAGCTGCGGCGCGCCCAGCTGTTCGCGTGCGCCGACTGGCCGGGCTACACGATGCTCAACTCGACCCTGCAGTCGACGAAGTCGGGCGGTCCGCTCGCGGGCGCGTGGGCGGTGCTCCGCTCGATCGGCGACGCGGGCTACCTCGACCTCACCCGGCAGGTGCTCGACGGCGTCGACAGGCTGGTCGCCGGCATCGAGGCCCTGCCCGCGCTCCGCGTCGTCGCTCCGCCCGACTCCACCCTCGTCGCGGTCGCGACCGACGACACCTGCGACGTCTTCACGCTGGTCGACGAGCTCGGCCTCGTCGGGTGGCTGGCGCAGCCGCAGATGCGGTACGGCGACCAGCCCGCCACGCTCCACCTCTCCCTCAGCGCGGCGACCGCCCCGCTGGTCGACGAGCTGCTGGACGCGCTGGCGACCGCCGTCGCCACGGCGGTGGCGCGCGGCCCCGTCGCCGTGGACCCCGCGGTGGTCGAGTTCGTCGAGGCCCTCGACCCGGGCGCGCTGGGCGACGACGACTTCGACGGCCTGCTCGCCGCGGTGGGCATGGAGGCCGGCGCCGACGGACCCGCGCTCCCCGAGCGGATGGCCGAGGTCAACGCGCTGCTCGACCTCGCCTCCCCCGCCCTGCGGGAGGCGCTGCTGGGTGCCTTCCTCGATCGCCTGGCCCGCCCCACCCGCGCCTGACGGGACCCTCGTCCGGCCGTCGACGGGCCTCCACCCTTTCGGGCCACCTGCTTGCGTGGAGCCATGGAGCACCGGAGCACCTACCTCGTCATCGGAGGCGGCATGGCCGCCGACGCCGCCGCCCAGGGCATCCGCGAGCGCGACGCCGACGGGTCGATCGCGATCGTCGGCGAGGAGCCGACCGCGCCCTTCCCCCGTCCTGCGCTGTCGAAGAAGCTCTGGACCGATCCGGACTTCACGTACGACGACGCGGCGCTCGACACCGCGGGGTCGACGGGCGCGACCCTGCACCTGGGGCGCCGCGCGACCGCCGTCGACGCCGGGCTGCGCCGGGTCACCGACAGCGCGGGCGACGTGCACGCCTACGAGCACCTGCTCGTGGCCACCGGCGGTCACCCCCGCCGGATCGACGGCCTGGAGCCCGGGCCCCGGGTCCTCTACTTCCGCACGCTCACCGACTACGAGCAGCTGCGGGCCCTCGCCGCCGACCGGCCCGCTGTCACCGTCGTCGGCGGCGGCTGGATCGGCACGGAGATCGCCGCCGCCCTGCACCAGCACGGTGCGGACGTGACGCTGCTCCACCCCGACGACCGGCTGGGCGCGCCACGCTTCCCGGCCGCGCTCGCCGCCACCTTCGAGGACCTCTTCACCGACGCGGGCGTGACCGTGCGCGGGGGTGTGCGGGTGGTCGGCGGGTCGGGGGACGAGGACGGGGTCCGGCTCGACCTCGAGGACGGTTCGACGACCACCGCCGACGTCGTCGTGGTCGGCCTGGGCATCGAGCCGGCCGGCCGCCTCGACGGGCTCGACGTGGAGCTGGCCGACGACGGCAGCATCGTCGTCGACGAGCGGCTCGCGACCGGCGTCCCCGGGGTGCACGCGGCGGGCGACGTGGCGACGTACCCCGACCGGATCCTCGGCACCACGCGCGTCGAGCACGTCGACAACGCCACGACGATGGGCCGCGTGGCGGGTCGCATCCTGGCCGGCTCCGACGAGACCTACGACCACACGCCCTACTTCTACTCCGCCGTGCTCGGGCACCGCTTCGAGGCCGTCGGCACGCTCGACGCGTCGCTCGAGACGGTGACCGACGAGCTGCCCGACGGTGACGACGGCGAGCGCCGCCTCGTCGTCTACTACTTCGACGACGCCGAGGTCGTCGGTGTGCTGCTGTGGAACGTGGAGGAGCGTCGCGACGCCGCCCGGGCCGTGCTCGCCGCGCACGAGCGCCCCGCCGACGCGAGCGACCTGCGCGGTCGCATCGCGTGAGCCTGCGGCAGGATCGACGCCCATGAGCGCACTCGCGGGTCTCGTGGAGAAGGGCCTGATGGCCGCCGACTGGGCCGAGGCCCTCGCCGAGGTCGATCCGACGATCGACGACCGGGTCGCTGCCATGGGCGCCTTTCTCCGCTCCGAGATCGCGGCGGGCCGGCCGTACCTGCCCGCGGGCGACGACGTCTTCAAGGCGTTCGCGCGGCCGCTCGCCGACGTCCGCGTGCTGGTCGTGGGCCAGGACCCCTACCCGACCCCCGGCCACCCCATCGGCCTGAGCTTCGCGGTGGCGCCCGACGTGCGCCCCGTGCCCCGCAGCCTCGAGAACATCTACCGCGAGCTGCGCGACGACCTCGACCTCCCCACCCCCGAGCACGGCGACCTCACGGCCTGGGCCGACCAGGGCGTCATGCTGCTCAACCGGTGCCTGACCGTGCGACCGGGAGCGTCGGCGTCCCACCGCGGCGAGGGCTGGGAGCACGTCACGGCGACGGCGATCACGGCGCTCGTACGGCGCGGGGGCCCGCTCGCCGCGATCCTCTGGGGCAAGGACGCCCAGGGGCTCGTGCCCCACCTCGGCGACGTGCCGTCGGTGGCGTCGGCCCACCCGTCGCCGCTCTCGGCGCACCGCGGGTTCTTCGGCTCGAAGCCGTTCAGCCGCGTCGACGCGCTGCTCGTCGAGCAGGGCGGCGAGCCGGTCGACTGGCGCCTCTGACGCTCAGCCGTCGAGCGTGCGCAGGTCGGAGGCGTCGAGGTTCGCGCGCACCGTCGTGGCGATCGCGACGAGCTGACGCACCTGCTCGGGGCTCAGCCCGTCGAACACGAGCTGTCGTACGGCGCTCACGTGCCCCGGGGCGGCGGCGACCAGCACGTCGTACCCGTGGGTCGTCAGCTCGCACTCGGTGACGCGTCGGTTCGTGGGCGAGGGCGAGCGGGCGAGCCAGCCGCGGGCCTCGAGCTTCTTGACGACGTGCGAGAGGCGCGAGAGCGACGAGTTGGTGCGGGCGGCCAGCTCGCTCATCGCGAGCCGCCGCTCGGGCGCGCCCGAGAGCATCGCCATCACCTGGTAGTCGAAGTGGGTCATGCCGGCGTCGCGCTGGGCCTGGGAGTCCAGGGCGGGGCCGAGCCGTAGCAGCACCCCGACGAGCGCCAGCCACGCGGCCATCTCGTCGTCGTCGAGCCAGGGAGTCTCCGCCACGCTCGCACCCTAGGTCACCTGCGGCGACGCCGCGGCGCCGGAGGGGACGGTCTGGACCACCTCCGGAATACTTGAAACTTCAAGTTGTTCTCCCTACAGTTGCCACACCAGACCGCAGGAGACGCCATGACCGAGACCAGCCCCGCCACGACGGGCCGCATGCCCGCCCTCTACATCGGCCACGGCGCCCCGCCCCTGCTCGACGACCCCCTCTGGTCGGCCCAGCTGAGCGCATGGGCGGCCGGCCTGCCACGGCCGAAGGCGATCCTGATCGTGAGCGCGCACTGGGAGTCGGCGCCCGTCAGCCTCAGCGCGTCGGGCGTGCCCCTCGTCTACGACTTCGGCGGCTTCCACCCGCGCTACTACCAGATGCAGTACGCCACGCCCGACGCCTCGGCGCTGGCCGCCCGCGTCGCCGCGATGATGCCGGACCGCGAACCGGTGCACCAGCACGCCTCCCGCGGCCTCGACCACGGCGCCTGGGTGCCGCTGAAGATCATGTTCCCCGAGGCCGACATCCCCGTGCTGCAGATGTCGTTGCCGACCCACGACCCCTACCGGCTGCTCGCCCTCGGCGAGCGGCTGCGGCCCCTGCGCGACGAGGGCGTGCTGGTGATGGGCTCGGGCTTCCTCACCCACGGGCTCCCCTTCCTGCGCGACTTCACCATCGAGGCGAAGGCGCCGGGCTGGTCGGTCGACTTCGACCTGTGGGCCGCGGACGCGCTCGCCCGCGGCGACGTCGACGAGCTGGCGGCCTACCAGGCCAAGGCGCCCGGCATGCCCTACGCGCACCCCACCGTCGAGCACTACACGCCGCTGTTCGTCACCCTCGGCGCGGCCACCGCGGCGGACGCCCCCGGCGACCAGCGCATCGACGGCTACTGGATGGGCCTCTCGAAGCGGTCGCTGCAGGTCGCCTGAGCGCCCCGGCACCGCCGCCGCGGCGGCCGACCGTGGCAGGATCAACGGCGTGAAGATCCTGTCCATCCAGTCGTCGGTCGCCTACGGGCACGTCGGCAACTCCGCGGCCACGTTCCCCCTCCAGCGCCTGGGTCACGAGGTGTGGCCGGTGCTCACGGTGCACTTCTCCAACCACACCGGGTACGGCGCGTGGCGCGGGCCGCTGCTCGACCCCGCCGACGTCGCCGACGTCATCACCGGCATCGGCGAGCGCGAGGTCACCGGGCCCGACGGTCGTGCGGTCAGCGTGCTGGCGACGGCCGACGCCGTGCTCTCGGGCTACCAGGGCGCCGAGGAAGTCGGGGGCGTCGTGCTCGACGCCGTCGCCCGCGTCAAGGAGCTCAACCCCCGCGCCGTCTACTGCTGCGACCCCGTGATGGGCGACGTCGGCCGCGGGATGTTCGTGCGCCCGGGCATCCCGGAGTTCATGCGCGACCACGTCGTGCCGCAGGCCGACATCCTCACGCCGAACCACTTCGAGCTCGACTTCCTCGCCGGCACGACGACGACCACCGAGGCCGAGGTGCTCGCAGCGGTCGACGTCATCCGCGACCGCGGGCCCCGCGACGTGCTCGTCACCAGCGTGATCACCGAGGAGACCCCCGAGGGCGCGCTCGAGGTCTACGCCGTCTCCGACGACGGCGCGTGGGCCGTGACGACCCCGCAGCTGCCGATCGCCCCCAACGGGTGCGGCGACGTGACCTCGGCGCTCTACCTGGCCCACCTCACCACCACCGGCTCGCCCGAGGTGGCGCTCGAGCGCACCACCGCCACCGTCTACGCGGTCCTCGAGGCGACGATCGCCGCCGGCACCCGCGAGATCCAGCTCGTCGGCGCCCAGGCCTCCATCGCCAGCCCGCCCGAGCGGTTCACGGCGCGCCAGCTGCGCTGACCGGGCGGTCCGACGGGTCGGGAACAGAAGTCCTCGACAGGTAGTTCACTCGTCAACTACATTGGGCCATCGACCCGAGGAGCTCCCCGTGCCCGCAGTGAACGTCCCCGACTGGACCGTCCTCCCCCGCACCGTCGCGGCGCTGCCCGGCGCGGAGGACCGCGCGGTCGTCACCGTCACCACCGCCCCGCAGGGCTACGAGGGCGAGGGGTTCCCCGTCCGGCGCGCGTTCGCCGGCGTCGACGCCCGGGCGCTCGACCCCTTCATCCACATGGACCAGATGGGCGAGGTGGAGTACGCGCCGGGCGAGCCGAAGGGCACCTCGTGGCACCCGCACCGCGGCTTCGAGACCGTCACCTACATCATGGACGGCGTCTTCGACCACGCCGACAGCCACGGCGGCGGCGGGTCGATCACCGACGGCGACACCCAGTGGATGACCGCGGGTTCGGGCCTGCTCCACATCGAGGCCCCGCCGGAGTGGCTCGTGGTCGAGGGGGGCCTCTTCCACGGCATCCAGCTCTGGGTGAACCTGCCGAAGGCCGACAAGTGGCTGCCCCCGCACTACCAGGACCTGCGGGCCAGCGAGGTCGGGCTGGGCACGTCGGCCGACGCCGGCGCACTCATCCGCGTCATCGCCGGCGAGGTCGACGGCATCACGGGCCCCGGCAGCACCCGCACCCCGATGGCGATGGTGCACGCGACCGTGTCTCCGGGCGCCGAGCTCGTCATGCCGTGGCGCACCGACTTCAACGCGCTCGTCTACGTGATGAGCGGCGACGGCTACGTCTCGGGCGGCCGACGGAAGGTCCGCACGGGCCAGCTCGCGGTGCTCGGCCACGGCGAGACGGTCACGATCGGCGCCGACCGCCAGCAGGACGGCCGCCACGGCGCGCTCGAGGTGATCGTGCTCGGCGGCCTGCCGATCCGGGAGCCGATCGCGTGGATGGGCCCGTTCGTCATGAACACCCGCGCCGAGGTGCAGCAGGCGTTCGAGGACTTCTCCAAGGGCCGCCTCGGCACCATCCCGTCCGTGCCCCACGCCGACGTGCACGGCGAGCTGCGCCCGGAGTGAGTCCCGGGACGTCCGGGACCGACTGAGGGCTGCGTCAGTAGGAATCGCCCCGGGCGTACCGCTCGCGCCGCCAGGCACGACCGCGCCCGCGGTTGCGGGCCTTGTAGGTGGGCAGCTGGCTGTCGCAGTTCGGGCACACGAGCCGCAGGTTGCCACGCGCGTTGTGGTTCGCGTCCCCGTCGACGTGGTCGAGCACCAGGGTGAGGGGACGGCCGTTCCACGTCGCCTCACCGCGACACAGAGCGCACCTGCCGGCCTGCTCCTCCATCAGGTGGAGCCGCACGTAGTGCCGCGGATTCGTGTCGATGAAGGCAACACCGGACGCCAGCCAGGCCTCCGTCCTCAGGCGACGGTCGGCCTGCCGTTGGCACCCGTTGCTGCAGAAGCTCTTCTGGTGCCGGCCGGTGAGGGCACCGCCGCATCCTCGACACTCCGCCATGACGCCGGACGCTAGGTGTCGCCACCGACAACCGGAGCCGCGTGAGAGCCTCGAACTCTCGACCTTTCGCTTACAAGGCGAATGCTCTACCAACTGAGCTAACGCGGCCTGCCGCGGGAGCGGCCCGGCAATCCTAGACATGGGCGCGTCCGACCCGCACCACAGGCGGCAGACGGCCCGGGACGACGACCCTGGACCTCCAGCCCCCTCGAGGTCGTAGGCTCGCGCGCGTGCACCTCCTGACCATCGGCCAGGTCGCCGAGCGCTCGGGCGTCGCGCACTCGACGCTGCGCTACTACGAGACCCTCGGGCTCGTCTCCTCGGCGCGTACGTCGGGCAACCAGCGCCGCTACCCGCAGCCGACCCTGCGACGCCTGGCGTTCATCCGCAGCGCCCAGCAGGTGGGGCTGAGCCTCGAGGAGATCGGCGCCGCCCTCGCCACGCTGCCGGAGGGCCGCACGCCCACCAAGGCCGACTGGACCCGGCTGAGCCAGGCCTGGCGCGCCCGTCTCGACCAGCAGATCGAGCGCATCGAGCGGTTGCGCGACCAGCTGGACGGCTGCATCGGGTGCGGCTGCCTGAGCCTGCGCTCGTGCCGCCTCGCCAACCCCGCCGACGTCGCCGCCGACCTCGGGCCGGGCGGCACCTTCCTCGACCCCGAGGTCACGCCGTCGTAGGGTCGCAGCACCCGCGACCGGACGACGGACGGCAGGAGGAACCCGTGGCACTGCGCATCGTGGCGAACCGCCCCGACCCGGCCCTGGTCCGCCTGCCCTGGTCGCTCCCGCTCGCCGACTGGAGCGACGACGTCGTCGTACCGCTCCCGCGCGGCATCTCCCGCCACGTCGTCCGCATCGTGCGGCTCGACACCCGCGGCCGGCCCGGGGCGCCGGCCGGGTCGACGTACGCGGTGAAGGAGACCGAGGAGGCGATCGCCTTCCGGGAGTACGGGATGCTGCGCGACCTCCAGCGCTCCGGCCTGCCCGCCGTCGTGGCGCAGGGCGTGGTCACCGGCCGCGTCGGCGCCGACGGCGAGGCCCTGCCCGCGGCCCTCCTCACCCAGCACCTGAGGTTCTCCCTCCCCTACCGCAGCCTCTTCGCCCACGGGGCCGGCGCCGACCACGTCTCGTCGCTCGTCGACGCCCTCGTCGTGCTGCTGGTGCGGCTGCACCTCGCGGACTTCTACTGGGGCGACGTCTCGCTCTCCAACGTGCTCTTCCGGCGCGACGCGGGCGGGTTCGCGGCGTACCTCGTCGACGCCGAGACCGGGGAGTGGCGCAGCCCGCTCTCCGACCGCCTCCGCGAGTACGACGTGGAGGTCGGCTGCCAGAACGTGTTCGCCGAGCTGTGCGACCTGCAGGCCGCCGGCACGCTCGACGAGGACTTCGGGACGCACGCGGTGGTCGCGATGATCGAGGAGCGGTACGGCGCGCTGTGGGGCGAGCTCACCGGCAGCGAGGAGTTCACCACCGACGAGATGTGGCGCATCGAGCAGCGCATCCAGCGCCTCAACGACCTCGGGTTCGACGTCGAGGAGCTCGACATCGTCACCGACTTCGACGGCGACCGCGTCGAGATCCAGCCCCGCGTCGTCGAGCTCGGCCACCACTGCCGCGAGCTGCGCGCGCTCACGGGCCTGGACGTCGAGGACGCCCAGGCGCGGCGGATGCTCAACGACATCGCCGCCTTCAGCGCCCACCACGACCTGGGCGGCGCCGACCGCGGCCTCGTCGCGCACCGCTGGCTGACGACGGTCTACGAGCCCCTCGTCGCGATGGTGCCGGCGGAGGCCCGCGGCAAGCTCGACGGGCCGGAGCTCTTCCACGAGGTCCTCGAGCACCGCTGGTACCTCTCCGAGCTCGCCGGCCACGAGGTCGACATCTTCGAGACCGCCCACGACTACATCGACCGGATCCTCCTCGGACGGCCCGACGAGGCCGTCGCGCCCCCGCTGGACGACGGGCTCGTGCCGGCCGACGCCGCCGACGCGGCGGTGGGAGGGGAAACCCGGGAGACGACGGTCGACACCAGCCCGTAGGTTGCCGGGCATGGCCCTCCACACCCGCCGGCTCGGTCCCGACGACCCCGAGAGCGTGCACGTCGCCTCACGCCGGCTCGGCACCGAGGCCTTCGGCGCCTGGCCGAGCGACCGCACGCCGCCGCCCCTGCCGGTCGGCGACGCCTGGCCCGCCGGCGTCGCCATGTGGGCCACGTTCGACGACGAGCTCCCCGATCCCGCCGACCCCGACGGACCGCTGATGGTCGCCCGGGTCCGCACCCACGACTACACCTCCTGGTTCGGCGGCGCGTCGGTGCCGACGACCGGGTACGCCGGCGTGGCCGTCACCGCCGAGCACCGGGGCGGCGGCCTGCTGAACGAGCTGTTCGCCGCCTCCCTCGTGGAGTCCGCCGAGGCGGGAGCGGCGCTCTCGACGCTCTACCCGACCGCGCCGGGCATCTACCGGCGCTTCGGCTACGAGGTCGTCGCCGCCTACGACACCGTCGAGGTGCCGACCACCGCGCTGGCCGGCGTGCGTCCCTCCCCGACCGTCCGCACCCGTCGTGCGACCCCGGCGGACGTGCCGGCGGTGCTCGCGACGTACGACACGTGGGCCTCCGCCCAGAACGGCCCCCTCACCCGCCGCGGTCCGCTCTTCGCGGACGCCGAGAAGCTGCTCGACGAGGTCTTCGCCGTGACCCTCGCCGAGGAGCCCGACACCGACGGGACGGCGCGGGTGGTCGGGTTCGCGAGCTGGGACCGCGGCAGCGGGTACGACCTGGACAGCGCCATCGAGGTGCACGACCTCGTCGCCCTCACCGGGGACGCGGCCCGCGCGCTGTGGCGGGTGCTCGGGTCGTTCTCGAGCGTGGCCGGCCGCATCCGGCTGCACACGTCCGACCCCGACGTCACCCGGCTCGTGCTGCCGTCCCTGGCGTGGGAGCGGGCGGCCCACCATCCGTACATGCTGCGGATCCTCGACCTGCCGGCGGCGATGGCGCCCCGGGCCCTGCCCGTCCCCGGGACGGTCGAGCTCGAGGTGGCCGACGATCCCGTGGGCCTCCTCGACGGCGCGTGGCGCCTCACCGCGCTCGACGGCGTCGCCGCCGCTGCCACCCGCACGGGCGCGGCGTCGGGCGACCTCCCGCGGTTCACCGTCGCGGGCGTCTCGCTCCTGTACGCCGGAGCGCAGGGCACCGCGAACCTGCGGATGGCCGGTCACCTGAGCGGACCGACGACGTACGACGCGCTGCTCGACGCCTGGTTCGGCGGCCGGCAGACCCACGTGCGCGACTACTTCTAGCGCGCAGGCGGGTCAGCCGGGTCGGCCGAGCCCGGAAGCTCAGCCGGCCGGGACGGTCTCCTCGTCGGAGGACGAGTCCTCCGTGTCCTCCGGCGCGAGCGGCGTCTCGTCGTCGTCACCGGGCACGAGCTCGCCCGTGTCGCCGGGCTCCTCCGACGGCGTGTAGTCGAGCTCGACGTACTCGCCCACGTCGAAGCGACCGTTCGTCTGGAGCACGACCCACTGCATCCCGACCGGCCGGCCCTCGCGGTAGGTGATGAGCGTGGTCTCGGCGGGACGGCGGGGCTTGCTGCCGACCGCGATCGCGTACGCCGCGCCGCCCGTCGTGCCGCTCGTGTAGCTGTAGCCGAACTCGCCGTTCTCGCCCTCGACGAGGGTCGGGTCGGACCGCACGTGGATGTGCCCGCCGATGACCAGGTCGACGCAGCCCTGCGCGAGGGCGTCACGCCCCAGGGAGGCGTCGTGCACGAGCAGGGTGTTGACCCGCTCCTCGGCGTCGCAGGCCGCCTCGGTGAGCAGGTCGCGGACCTCCCCGAAGGTGAGGTCGACGGTGTCGCGCCAGTTGCCGAGGCCACTGGAGCGCGGGTCGTCGACGCCCATGAGCACGCCGCCGCCGGGGCCCTCCATCGACTCGCCGTCGGTCACGCGGGTCCACCCCTTGTCGGCGAGGTAGTCGCCGACGAAGTCGCCCTGGTCGTGGTTGCCGAGGATGGCGAAGCGCTCGTCGTAGTCGTTGAAGGCGTCGTCGAGCGAGTCGAGGCTGAACGCCTCCCACGGCTGTCCGGTCGAGGTGTCGTCGCCCGCGTCGAGCACGACGGTCGCGCCACCGGTGTCGCCGATCGCCCGGGCCACCGGGTCCATGCCGATGTTGTCGTGGCGGTCGGAGACCATCACGGCCACGGTCTCGTCGTCCTCGGGCTGGCGCAGCTCGAGGTCGGCGGCCCGCTCGGCCGCGTCGGCGTAGAACGCCTGGGAGGCCTCGTACGTCGAGACCGCGCTCTCGATGAGGCGCCGCGTCTGTGCGGTCGTCACGTCGGCCCGGATCTCGACGTCGGCCGCCTCCACCGGGAGCGGGACCTGGTCGCCGAGGAACTCGCCGAGCGTCTGCCACGGGCTCACCTCGGCCTGGGCCTCGTCGGTCGTCGCGTCCTCGCCCGCCCACGGCTGGACGACGAGGCCGACGCCGACCGCGAGCACCACCACGACGACGACCCCGCCGCGCCACCCCAGCGACGCGCGCAGCAGCTGGCGACGACGGTCGCGGCCGAGCAGCAGGTAGATGCCCACGGGCACCGCGCCGGCCACGAGGCCGCGCAGGATCGCGGAGACGGCCATGTCGGTGACGAGGTCGGTGACCTTGGTGATCTGGGCGTCGGGCTGGGAGGCGATGAAGGCGTAGCGCTCCACCAGCTCCTCCGTCGAGGCGACCTCGGTCTTGCCGAGCTGGAGGTCGACACCGATCCGGCCGCCGGTGTCGACGCGCACGTCGGGCAGCAGGGCGCCCGGGTGCAGCACGGCGTACCCGTCGAGGGTCGGGCTCACGACGGTGTCGTGGCCGGCGACGACGGTGGTCCGGCTGCTGCCCAGGAAGAGCGCGAGCGCCACCGCGGCGCCGACGCCCAGCCAGACCACGGCGAGGACCACGCCGGTCAGCACCCGGGCACGGCGGCGGGTGCCGCGCCCCGGTCGATCCCCGGTGGTGGTGCCGGTGGTGGTGCTGTCGGCCGGGTCCTGCGGGGTCTGCTGGTCGGGCATCGCTCAGGCGCGCCGCGACTGAGCGACGGAGTACAGGGCCACGGAGGCGGCGACGCCGGCGTTGAGCGACTCGAGGTCGTTCGCCATCGGGATCGACACGAGCTGGTCGCAGTGCTCGGCGACGAGGCGCGAGAGGCCCTTGCCCTCCGAGCCGACCACCACGACGAGCGGACCGTCGCCGAGCTGGAGGTCGGGCAGCTCGATGTCACCGTCGGCGGCGAGCCCGATGATCATCAGCCCGGCGTCGGCGTAGGCCTTCAGCTGGCGGTTGAGGTTCACCGTCTGCGCGACGGGGATCCGGGCCGCGGCACCGGCGGACGTCTTCCAGGCCGACGCCGTCATGCCGGCGGCACGACGCTCGGGGATCAGCACGCCGTGGGCACCGAAACCGGCCGCGGAGCGGATGACCGCACCCAGGTTGCGCGGGTCGGTGACCGAGTCGAGGGCCACGATGAGCG
This sequence comes from Nocardioides alkalitolerans DSM 16699, assembly GCF_000426525.1. Lineage (GTDB taxonomy): Bacteria > Actinomycetota > Actinomycetes > Propionibacteriales > Nocardioidaceae > Nocardioides > Nocardioides alkalitolerans. Next base: position 363,335 of record NZ_AUFN01000011.1, on the reverse strand, counting down.
GGGGCTCGCCCTTCTCGTCGGCCCGGTCGAGCAGGTCGTCGGGGTGCGCGTACTCGTACGACGGCAGCCGCGCCGCCAGCCCCTGGTGCACGGCACCCTGGGTCAGGCGGTCGAGCTCGTTGCGGGTGACCTCGAGGAGCGGCGCACCCTGCTCGGCGGCGAGCCCGAACACCTCGCGCATGCGGCCGTCGCGCTCGGTGCCCTCGGCGACGTAGACGCCGGTCACCGGGATGCCGGAGCGCAGCACCTCGGCCACCGAGTTGCGCCCGGCCACCCACTCCGCGTCGCTGCTCTTCGACGTACGACGCGGCGGACCGCTGCGGCCGCCGCCCCGGGCGGCGGACCGCTCCGCGGCCTTCGCCGACTTGTAGGTCTTGTGGTAGGGCCGGTCCTTGGCCTTGGGCGTGGGCCCCTTGCCCTCGAGACCGCGGCGCACGCGACCTCCGGAGCCGGCGGTGGGGTTGCCCTTGCCGCTCTTGCGGATCGCGCCCTTGCGCTGTGAGTTGCCTGGCACGTCAGTCTTCCCGTCTGTTGGTGGGTGCACCGTCGACCAGGGACCACTCGGGTCCGCTGGGTGTGTCGGTCACCTCGATGCCTGCGGCCTTGATGCCGTCGCGGATGGCGTCGGCGGTCGCGAAGTCCTTGGCCGCCCGGGCGGCGGCACGCTGCTCGAGCATCCCGGCGACGAGGGCGTCGACCGCGGCCACGAGGGCGTCGTCGGCGCTCCCGCCCGCGGACGGCCACGCCGGGTCGGCCGGGTCGAGCCCGAGCACGTCGAGCATGGCGCGCACCTGGCCCGCCGTGGTGCGTGCGGCCTCGGTGTCGCCGTCGGCGAGCGACCGGTTGCCGTCGCGCACGGCGTCGTGGAGCACGGCGACCGCGGCCGGGGTGGCGAGGTCGTCGTCCATCGCGGCCACGAACGCGGCCGGGAGGCCCGGGAGTCCTGCGGGCGCATCGGTGGCGTCGCCCCCGGCGCGCTCGAGGAAGCCCTCGACCCGGCGGAACCCGGCCGCGGCCTCGTCGAGGGCCTCGAACGAGAACTCGACGTGGCTGCGGTAGTGGGCCGCCACCAGGTAGTAGCGCAGCTCGATGCCCCGCACGCGCTCGAGGATCCGCGGGATCGACAGCGTGTTGCCGAGCGACTTGCTCATCTTCTCGCCGGCGGTCGTGATCCAGGCGTTGTGCAGCCAGTACGACGCGAACGCGTGCCCGGCCGCGCGCGACTGGGCCTGCTCGTTCTCGTGGTGGGGGAAGCGGAGGTCGAACCCGCCGCCGTGGATGTCGAAGGCCTCGCCGAGGTACTTGCCCGCCATGGCGGAGCACTCGATGTGCCAGCCGGGCCGACCGCGACCCCACGGCGACGGCCAGGAGGCGGTCGCGGGCTCGCTCGGCTTGTGGCCCTTCCAGAGGGCGAAGTCGCGGGCGTCCCGCTTGCCGCGCGGGTCGGCGTCGGCCGCGGCCTCCATGTCGTCGATCGACTGGCGGGTGAGCTCGCCGTACGACGGCCACGAGCGCACGTCGAAGTAGACGTCGCCCGAGCCGTCGGCGGCCGCGTAGGCGTGGCCGCGCTCGACGAGCGCGCCGATCAACTCGAGCATCTCGGGCACGTGGCCGGTCGCCGCGGGCTCGTAGGTGGGCGGCGCGACGTTGAGCGCCGCGTACGACGCCGTGAGGTCGCGGTGCATCGCCTGGGCGTGGGCGAACCACGGGCGCCCACGCTCGGCGGCCTTGGCGAGGATCTTGTCGTCGATGTCGGTGACGTTGCGGATGAACGTCACGTCGAGGCCGCGCGCGGTCAGCCAGCGCCGCAGCACGTCGAAGTTGACCCCGGACCGCACGTGCCCCACGTGGGGCTCCGACTGCACCGTCAGACCACACACGTACAGACCGGCCCGACCTTCGACGAGGGGCACGAAGTCACGCACTTCGCGGGTCGCGGTGTCGTAGAGGCGCAGGGTCACCCGCCTGATTCTAGGGCCACGAGGCCCTCCGGCCGACTCGTCGCGCCCGGGGGCCGGCGGCGGCGCTCACCGTCGGCGCCGCGCCCTCCCTCGCGTCCCACCCGTCGCAGAGGTCGCACACGCCTCGTGCGTATCCGCTGACAGCGACCGCGGGGCGTCGTACGCTCGACGGGTGAGCGAGCCCCTCGGAACCCCGGACCACCCCGCGACCACCGGCGTCGAGCGCCGCACCCTGCTGCGCGCCCCGGCCGCCGCCGTCGCCGGCTCGGTCGCCCTCGGGGCGCTCGGTGCCCTCGGCGGTGCCGCTCCGGCCTCCGCCGCGGTCGCCCGCCAGGTGATGTACCGCGCCTGGGAGGGGCCCCGCCTGCTGCGCACCGGCCAGCTCGACAGCGTCGTCGTCGACGCGACGGGCGCGCTGGCGATGCCGGCCAACGCCCGCCTGCGCACCACCCTCAACGGCAAGACGTACGCCGGCGGTGCCTGGTACTCCCCGTGGGTCCGCGAGGGCTACGCCTTCACCGAGCTCATCCCGTCGTGGGCGGCGGTCACGCCCGGCGACAGCTTCATCGTGGTCGAGGTGCGCGGCAAGGACGCCGCCGGCCGCACCTCGAGCTGGGACGTGATGGCCCGCTGGGCCACGGGCGACAGCCAGGTGCGCCGCACGTCGTTCGGCGCCCAGACCGACGACCTCGCGAACGTCGCGGTCGACACGTGGCGCTCCAGCTCCGCGACGGGGCTGCGCGACTTCCAGCTGCGGGTCTCGCTCTACCGCAAGGTCGGCGCCACCACCGCCAGCCCGACGGTCCGCTCCGTGGGCGCGATGACCTCGCGCCTCCCCTCCGGCTCGGTGCAGCCGTCGCGGCCGCTGGGCATCGCGAAGACGCTGCCCGTGCCGCAGTTCTCGCAGATGGTGCACTCGGGCCACTACCCGTCGTACGGCGGCGGCGGCCAGGCCTGGTGCTCCCCCACCTCGGTCTCGATGGTCCTCCACTACTACCGGGCGCTGCCCACCTCGAGCGCCTGGTCGTGGGTGCCCGCCGGCCACGTCGACCCGTGGGTCGACCACGCGGCCCGGATGACGTACGACACCACGTACGGCGGCTGCGGCAACTGGTCGTTCAACACGGCCTACGCCAACCAGCGCGTCGCCAGCGCCTTCGTGACCCGGCTCAAGAGCCTGCGCGAGGCGGAGGAGTTCATCGCGTACGGCATCCCGCTCATCGCCTCGATCTCGTTCGCCCGGGGCCAGCTGTCGGGCTCGCCCATCGGCGCCACCAACGGCCACCTGCTCGTCATCTCGGGCTTCACGCCCGAGGGCGACGTGGTCGTCAACGACCCGGCGTCGCCGAACCGGGAGGGCGTGCGCCGCGTCTACCAGCGCGCCCAGTTCGAGAACGTCTGGCTGCCCAAGTCGGGCGGGCTCGTCTACGTCATCCGTGACGCCGCCCACCCGCTGCCGCCGCGCGGGACCCGCCGCAACTGGTGACCCCGGCCCGGGGGCCGGGCCCGCTCACGCCTCGACGACGGTGAACGTCACCTCGTGGAGGCCCGTGGTCGGGTCCTCGGTCTCCTCGGGGTCGCCCTCGTCCTGCAGGTTGCCGACGCGGTCGCGGGCCCGGGCGCGCACGACGTGCTCACCGGGCTCCAGCTCGACCTCGGCGCGCCACTGCACCCACGCGTCGTGCTCGCGCGCGTCACCCAGGATCGCCAGCCGCCACGCACCGCCGTCGACCGACACCTCCACCGAGCTCACGCCCTGCGGCGGCGCCCAGGCCGTGCCCGCGAGGCGGACCACGCCGGGCGGCAGGTCGCTGTCCGACGCCGGCACCTCGACCCGGGAGGACGGACGCACGGGCGTGAGCAGCGCCGGGTCCTCCTCGCGGGTCTCGGCCACCACGTCGAGGCGCGTGACCTCCCAGTCGACCACCCACTTGCAGGCGGACGCGGCGCCGTACAGGCCGGGCACGATGGTCCGCGCGGGGTAGCCGTGCTCGAGCGGCAGGGGCTCGCCGTTCATCGCGAAGGCGAGGAGCCCGCCGCGGCGGGGGTCGCCCAGCGCCTGCGTCGACGTCACGCACGACCAGCCGTCGCGGCCCGTCTGCACGACGGCGTCGGCCCCGGGCAGCACGCCGGCCATCCCCAGGAGCACCCGGGTCGGCACCCCCGACCACCAGGCGTTGCCCACGAGGTCGCCCCCCGGCTCGTTCTGCAGCGAGACCAGCGCCTGCCACCCCTCCTGCACCGTCATGCCGATGAGCTGGGTGTAGCTGAGCAGCACCTCCCGCTCCACCTCGCCGTGGATGCGCAGCTGCCACTGCTCGGCGTCGATCGTCGGCACGATGAGCGCGGAGTCGACGCGGTAGAAGTCCTCGTTGGGGGTCATCCAGGGAGTGAGGCCGGCGACCTCGAGCTGCGCGCCGGCGGGCACCTGGGGCGGGGTCACCATCGTGAGGCGCAGCAGGTCGCGGCCCCGTTCGACGACGCGGCGGCCCTGGCCGATCACCTCGCCCACGACGGTCGTCGCGACGGCAGCCACGACGACGACGGCGGAACGGACGAGGAAGGCCCGCCGGCTGCCCCGGAGGCCCGGCTCGTCGGTGTCGGTCCGGCCGGCCTCGCCCGCACCCCTCTCCTCCGGGACGCCGCGGCCGCGGCGCAGCAGCGACCACCCGCCCCCGACCACGGCCAGCCCGATGCCGAAGCCGAGTGCCCCGGCCGCCACGGGCACGAAGTCGACCCGGGTGGTGGCGGGCCGCACCACGACCAGCAGGAACCCGACCGCCGCCACGAGGACCGTCACGACGGCCGGGGTGCGCCAGCCGTCGGAGGCGGCGAGGCCGGTCGCGGCGGCCAGCGCGGTGGTGCCGAGCACCAGGAGCACGATGAGGAGCGGTCCGGTCGCGATCGCGACGAGGTCGACGCCGTTGTGCACGATGTACTCCGGCGGGAGGGCGGTGATGATCGCCTCGCGCAGGCCCAGCAGGGGCCCGACCTCCAGGGTGACGGCGCCCGCGGCCAGCTCGCTCAGCCCGAAGCCGAGCAGCGCGGCCACCACGCCCGCCAGGGCCCAGCGCCCCCGTGCCTCGCTCACGCGCCGATTCTCCCTCCACCTGCTCCGCGGGGCTCCGCGGGCCGGGTCCGGCATGATCCTCCCGTGACCGTACCGTCCCCCGACCCCAGGCCCCTCCTGCCCCGCGTCGGGGTGGGCACCGACGTCCACCGCTTCGCGGACGGCGTGCCGATGCACCTCGCCGGCCTGCACTTCCCCGACGAGCCCCGGGGGCTCGAGGGCCACTCCGACGCCGACGTCGCCGCGCACGCCGCGTGCGACGCCCTGCTGTCGGCCTCGGGGCTCGGAGACCTCGGCAGCAACTTCGGCACGTCCGCGCCCGAGTGGGCGGGGGCGTCCGGGGTCGCGCTGCTGACCGAGACCGTACGGCGCGTGACCGCCGCCGGGTTCGTGATCGGCAACGTCGCGGTGCAGGTGATCGGCAACCGTCCCCGGATCGGCGGGCGCCGGTCCGAGGCGGAGCAGGTCCTGAGCGCGGCCGTGGGGGCACCCGTGACGCTGTCGGCCACCACGACCGACGGGCTGGGGCTCACGGGCCGCGGCGAGGGCGTCGCGGCGCTCGCCACCGCCCTCGTCGTACCGGTGGCCTGAGGCTCAGCCCGAGAACCCGCCGAGCGGGGAGTCGCCGCTCCCGAAGAGCGCCTCGGCCTGCTCGCCGGTGAGCGCGCCCAGCTCCTCCGCCAGCACCCGCTCGATCACCTGGGCGAGCTCGTAGCGGAACGACGCCAGCACGGCCTGGCTCACGATCGGCAGCAGCGCCTCGATGCTGCTGACGAGGTCGGGCCACTTCTCCTCGGGCATGCCCTCGGCGAGGAAGCGCTGCCACACGTCGTGCCGGAACGCCTCCACGTAGTCGGCCGCCATCTGGCCGAGGTGCGTGTGGGACTGGTCGAAGAGCCCGACCACCGTGTCCTTCCCCAGCCCCATCCGCATGCCCTGGGCACCGGCGCGCACGAGCGCCGGTCGGAGCATCCGCACGGTGTCCGGGTCGAGCCGCTGCAGCAGGCCCCGCTGCTCGAGCGCACCCACGAACGACTCGTCGTGCGCGATGCCGGCCAGGTCGGCGAGCGCGTCGACCGTGACCTCCTCCGGCTCGACGGGGCCGCCGACGGGCCGGGTGAGCAGGGTCAGCAGGTCGAGCGCGTGGGTCTCGGGCACGTGCGGGTTCTCGGCCAGGGCCTTCTCGACCGCGTTGAGGGTGTAGCCCCGGTCGAGCAGGTCGCGCACGAGCGCGAGGCGGGCGGCGTGGTCCTCGTTGTAGTAGCCCTTGCGGCCGATGAGGCGCGGCGCGGCCATCAGGCCGCGGGTGGCGTACGCGCGGACGTTCCGCACGGTCATCCCGACCCGCGCGGCCAGCTCGTCGATCGTCATCTCTCCGGGGCGTGCGCTCATGGCCCGGCCATTCTGTCAGGCGTGTCGAGCCTCAGGCGGCAGGCCTCCGCGCGGCGGCCCGACCGGTCCCTCGGGCCGCGCTGCGCGCCGTGGCCCGTCCGACCGCCCCGAGGTAGCGACGGGCGACGAGCTCGACGACCAGCCGGTGGGGTCCGAGCACGTCGGCCAGCACGTCCGCACCGCTCGCCCGGGCGAGGGCCGAGGCACGGTTGGCGTGCGGTCCGCTGCCCAGCAGGTACGGCGCGACCGCCACACGCAGGCCCTGCGCGCGCAGCTCGGCGACGGTCTCCGCGACGGGGGCACCGGTACCGGTCACGCCCGCGGGCCGCACCACCGCGTGCCGGCGTCGGGCGTGGAGGAGCTCCGCCGCGCGCTGCAGCTCCGACTCGGTCGTGGCGGCGCCGTGGCCCGCCCCGACGAGCACGACCGCGTCCGCGGACCGTGCGCCGGCGGCCACCAGCTGGCGGCTGGCCGCCTCGGCGAGCAGGGGGTGGGGGCCGATGCCGGGCGTCACGCGCACGGTGTCCGGGCCGAGCCCGGGCAGGCGCGCGCCCGCAGCGGCGTACTCGCCGAGCTCGGGGTCCGTCGTCAGGGTGAGGGGCACGACGACGACGCGGCGGCCCTGGCGGGCCAGGGTACGGAGGACGGTGGTGTAGCGCGGGCCCCCGCCGTCGAGGAAGCAGGTCACGCGCCCGACCCCGCCCAGCCGGCGTCCGGCCTGGGTCGTCACGGCCCGCGGCACGAGGTCGCCGGCGGGTGCGCCGCTCCCCCGCGAGAGCGTCACGAGGATGGTTCCGTCGGTCTCGTTCGTTCCGGTGCTCATGCCACGACCTCCTGCTTGCGACTGCCGACGAGGACGACGCCCTCGACGACCTTGACCTCGTACGCCGGCACGGTGACGCCCTCGTCCTCGCGGCAGCGGCCCGTCCTCAGGTCGAAGGAGTGACGGTGCACCGGCGACGCCACGAAGGGCACGCCGTCGCGACTGCCCACGATCCCCCGCGCCATGACCGAGGCGTGGGCGAACGGATCGTGGTTGCCGAGCGCGTAGACCAGGTCGTCCGCGGTGCGGAACAGGGCGATCGCCTGACCGTGCACCAGTGCCGTCGCGCCGCGCTCGACCTCGAGCTCCGCGACGCGGCAGACCGGCCGCCACTCCTGCGCCCCGCCCATCCGTGCCTCCCTCGTCCCGAGCCCGCTGGTGGCGCGAAACTAGGCGCCGCGTGTTGACGGGGCGTGTCGCCGCGTTACGCCCGTGAAAACACCTTCCGGCAGCGGCCCGGGTTTGGTGCGCCCCGGCGGACGGCAGGATGGCCCGGCACGCCCGTCCCCCTCCCGAGGAGCCCGCCATGGTCTACCTGTTCGTCGCCGCTGGCTTCGCCGCCGCGATCGGCGCTCTCTCGCTCTACAAGGCCCGGCAGGCCTCGGCCAACGTCGCCGGGCTGCTGGGGGTCGAGACCAGCACGACCGCGCTGCTCCACGAGCTGCACCAGAACGCCACGGCCGCCGCCGGGCCGGGCGCCTACCGCGAGCGCGTCGAGGTCGAGGGCGTCGTCGTCGCCGGCCCCGGCGGCCTGCTGACCTCGGAGATCTCGAAGACCGAGTGCGTGTGGCACCAGCACCGCGTCACCCGCCACTACGAGCACGTGCGACGCGACGACGAGGGCCGTCGCCGGGTCGAGAAGCGCAAGGAGAAGGTGGCCAACAACCGCAGCCGCGACGCCTTCGTGGTGCGCGACGACCACGGCGAGGTCGTCGTGGTGCCGACCCACAACGTGCAGCAGGCGCGCAAGACCGTCAGCGAGTTCCGCCCGGAGGCGCAGGGGAACGCCGGCACGCAGCTCAGCCTGGGCTCCTTCTCGCTGTCGCTGCCGGCCGCCGACCGTGGGGGCACGGTCGGCTACCAGTACGACGAGTGGGTGCTGACGCCCGGCACCCGGGTGTTCGTCTCCGGCGAGGCCGTCGACCGCGACGGCCGGCTCGAGATCCGCGCGCCCCAGGACGACCGCATCCTCATCACGACCCGGTCCGAGGACGAGGTGCTCGACGACAAGGGCCAGGAGGCCAAGATGTCCGGCCTCACGGGCTACGGCCTGCTGGCCCTCGCCGTGGCGCTCGCCGTCGCCGGCGTCGTGGTCGGGATCGTCCGCTGAGGCCCGCCGTCGTCCTGCTCGCCGGCGGCTCGGGCACCCGGGTCGGGGCGGGCGTCAACAAGGTCCTCCTGGACCTCGCGGGCGAGCCCGTGCTGGTGCGTGCCCTCCGTACGGCGCTCGCCGTCCCCGACGTCGTGCGCGTGGTGCTGGTGGTGCGCCCGGAGGACGAGCAGCTGGTCGCCGCCGCGGTGGCGCCCCACCTCGGCGAGCGCGAGGTGCTGCTGGTGCACGGCGGCGCCACGCGACACGCCTCCGAGCTCGCGGCCCTCGCCGCGCTGGAGCAGGACCTGCTGTCGGGCGACGTGGACGTGGTGGCCCTCCACGACGCGGCGCGTCCGCTGGCCCGCCCCGAGCTGTTCACCCGTGCTCTCGAGGCCGCGGAGGCCCAGGGGGGCGCGGTGCCGGCGGTCGAGCTGCCCGCGCTGGTACGACGCGACGGCGGCCCCGTGGCCGACCTGACCGGCGACGCCCGGACCGTCGGCGTGCAGACCCCGCAGGCGTTCCGCGGGCACGACCTGCTCGCCGCCTACCGGTGGGCGGACGCCTCGGGGGTCGAGGCCACCGACACGGCCGGCTGCGTGAGCGCCTGGGCCGCGGCCACCGGCACCGACCTGGCGGTGGTCGCCGTCCCGTCGTCGCCCGCCAACCTCAAGGTGACGTACGCCGAGGACGTGCCGGCGGCGGTCGCCCTGCTGGACGCCCGCACCCCCGGCCTCACGGGGTGGTGAGGGCCTCGAGCACCGCGAGGTCGTCCGGCCCGGACACCCGCCGGCCCGCGGCCGGCACCTCCACCAGCACGACCCGGTAGCGCTCCTGCAGCGCGGTGACGAGCGCACCGAAGTCGAGGCTCGGCAGCCGTTCCAGGTCGGCGACGACCGACACGGGCAGCACGACGGGCGACGCGACGGCGGCGAGCGCGTCGCGGTCGACGGTCTCGCCGAGCAGTCCGTCGCGCGCCACCTTCACGGTGTCGGTGACCGGGCGCACGCCCACCACCACGACGTCGTCGTCGACAGCCCGCCGGACGCACGCGACGAGGTCGTCGGCGTCGAGCAGCGGGCACAGCGAGTCGTGGAGCACGAACGGCACCTCGGCCGCCCGGACGTCGGCCCACGGCGTGCCCAGGCTGATCGCGTCCACCCCGGCGGCGCCGAGCGCCCACGCGGCGCAGGCGACGAGGGACTCGCCGTGCACCAGCGCGAAGGGCAGGGAGCCGCGCCCCTCCTCGACCACCGTGCCCCAGACCGGGCCCTCGAGCTCGTCGTACGTCACGTGTGCCTCACCCGGCCAACCTATGCCCCGCCGCCGCTCCCGGGAACGACGACGGCCCCGGGAGGTTCTCCCGGGGCCGTGATCGATGCTGTGGTGCGTGGAGGGGGTCGCCTCAGGAGGCCAGCACCTCGTCGAGGATGGACTCCGCCTTGTCCTCGTTGGTGCTCTCGGCGAGCGCGAGCTCGGAGACGAGGATCTGCCGCGCCTTCGCGAGCATCCGCTTCTCGCCGGCCGACAGACCGCGGTCACGCTCCCGGCGCCAGAGGTCGCGCACGACCTCGGCCACCTTCATGACGTCACCGCTGTGCAGCTTCTCGAGGTTGGCCTTGTAGCGACGCGACCAGTTGGTCGGCTCCTCGACCTGCTCGGCACGGAGGACGTCGAACACACGGTCGAGACCCTCCTTGTCGACCACGTCGCGGACCCCGACGAGGTCGAGGTTGCACGCCGGCACCCTCACGACCAGGTCCTGCTGTGCCACGATCCTCAGGACCAGGTACTCCCGGTCCTCTCCCTTGATCTTCCGCATCTCGATGTCCTCGATGACTGCGGCCCCGTGATTGGGATAGACGACCGTTTCGCCGACGGTGAAAGTCATATGTCAGGTTCCCCTTCCTAGGGGACCCACTCTACCACGGTGTGACGCCTCCCTCGGCTGCGTTTGTGCAGGTCAGCGGCATGACGAGGGGTTGACAGATGACGGAATGCTGTGTTCCGGCGGCCGGAAGACGTCCCGTCAGGACGGCGTGACGGAGGACGGTCGCCCGTCGGTCCCCCGTCGTCCCGCTCGCTCCGACGCGCCCGCTGACCTCCCCAAACTGCTCGCCCGTGGTCGATACTCCTCCTCATGGCGGCCTCCTCCACCGACGCGACGACCTCGCCCGCACCGGCGACCCCCGAGGTCGACGAGACCGGCGACGACACCACCGGGACCGGCAGGCCGAGGACCGGACGCCTCCCCCGCCCGAGGGTGCCCCGCAGCGTGCGCACCGCGCTCGACCTCGCCCAGGCCGCCCACCCGCGCCAGCTGGTGCTGACGGCGCTCGGCGTCGCGGGCGCCGCGTTCGTCGCCGGACGTCCGATGACCGAGGTCTGGCTCGTGCTCGCGACCGTCGCGCTCGGCCAGGCCGTGCTGGGGTGGCACAACGACCTCGTCGACCGCGGCTCCGACGCCCGGGAGGAGCGGCCGCGCAAGCCCGTCGCCGCCGGTCGCCTCGACCACGGCACCGTCTGGTTCGCGCTCGCGTGCGCCGTCCTCGCGCTCGTCCCGCTGGCGGTCGCCAACGGGACGACGGCGGCCGCCGCGTACGTCGGCAGCGTCGTCATCGGGGTGCTCGGCAACCTCGTGCTGCGCGGCTCGGTGCTCTCCTGGGTGCCGTGGGCGGCGTCGTACGCGCTCTACCCGTTCTTCCTCTCGTACGGCGGGCTCGGCGGCAGCTACGAGGGCGGCGCACCACCCACGGTCGCGATCGTCGTGCTGGCCGGCGCCCTCGGCGTGTGCGTGCACGTGCTGCGGGCGCTGCCCGGCCTCGTGCCCGACAACCGGAGCGGACGTCGCCATCTGCCACTGCGCCTGGCCCTCCGCACGGGGGCGCCGCGCCTGCTGCTGCTCGCGAGCCTCGCCACCGCCCTGGTCGTCGCGGGCCTCGTCGCGGTGGCCGCCACGAGCGGCCTCACCCGCTGACGCCGACTGTGACCGGCCGCGGCGAGGGGGCACACCACCGGGTCACCCGCGAACGCTAGGCTGTGCCCGGCCGCGCCAGCAGGGCGGCGTACGACCACGGCACCACTGCCCGACGACGAAGGTATCCACGATGCAGCGCACCCCCGCACGCACCTTCTCCCGCAACCGACGCCGCCTCGGCCTGTTCCTGGCCGGCGCCCTCGTGGCCGCCCCCGCGCTCTCGTCGTGCGGCAAGTCGGGCTTCGACGTCTCGACGGACCTGCCCTACGTGCCGGCCAACGGCGCCAACTTCCGCGAGGACGCGCCGATCGACGTCGTCGGCCTCGTGATCGTCTCGGCCGAGGACGGCTCGGGCACGCTCATCGCGACCTTCGTCAACAAGACGCTGGAGCCCGCGACGACGCCGGAGATCGCGCCGCGCGACGAGGTCGAGGTCGAGGGCTACGAGCCCTTCGAGATGACGAGCAACGAGTACGTCAACCTCGCCGACGAGACGCTCGACCCGATCATCGTCACCGGCGAGACGGTGGTCAGCGGCGCCAGCGTCCCGCTCGTGTTCACCGAGGGCGACATCGAGCGCACGATGTGGGTGCCCGTCGTGCCGAACGACGAGACCACCACGACCCTCCCGCTCGAGCACGGCGAGGAGTCGGGCGAGGAGTCGGAGGAGGGCACCGACACCGAGGAGCACTTCGGCGAGAGCCACGACGGCGCCCCCAACCCGTGGGCCGACCTCGACCGCTCCGCCGACGCCGCTCCCGAGGAGCCCGCGACCGTCACCCCGGAGCCGGCCACGCCGGAGTCCGAGACCTCGACCGACGCTCCCACGGAGGGCTGACCCGTGACCTACACCCTCGTGCTGCTCCGCCACGGCGAGAGCGAGTGGAACGCCAAGAACCTCTTCACCGGCTGGGTCGACGTGGCCCTGACCGAGAAGGGCCGCGGCGAGGCCGTCCGCGGCGGCGAGCTGCTCAAGGACGCCGGCGTCCTGCCCGACGTCGTGCACACGTCGCTCCAGCGCCGGGCGATCAACACCGCCGCGCTCGCCCTCGACGCGGCCGACCGCCACTGGATCCCGGTCCGTCGCTCGTGGCGCCTCAACGAGCGCCACTACGGCGCGCTCCAGGGCAAGGACAAGAAGCAGACCCTCGAGGAGTTCGGCGAGGAGCAGTTCATGCTCTGGCGTCGCAGCTTCGACGTGCCCCCGCCGGCCATCGCCGACGACGACGAGTTCTCGCAGGCCGCCGACCCGCGCTACGCGGACCTCGGCGACGAGGCCCCGCGCACCGAGTGCCTCAAGGACGTCATCGGCCGCCTGCTCCCCTACTGGGACTCCGCGGTCGTGCCCGACCTGCGCGAGGGTCGCACCGTGCTCGTCGCCGCCCACGGCAACAGCCTCCGCGCCATCGTGAAGCACCTCGACCAGGTCTCCGACGACGACATCGCCGGCCTCAACATTCCGACCGGCATGCCCCTGGTCTACCGGCTCGACGACGACCTGCGTCCGACGGTGCCGGGCGGCGAGTACCTCGACCCCGAGGCCGCTGCGGCGGCTGCGGCGGCCGTGGCGAACCAGGGCCGCTGAACCGGAAGGTTCCCCCGCGTCGCCCGTTCCGCTGAGGACCGACGGCCACTAGCGTTGCGCCCTTCACCCCCGACCGGTCCTGCCGGCCGAGATGGAGGAGAGGACGTGACCCTGGTCGCCCCCGAGGCCAAGGACGACGGCTTCGCGACCGCGCTCCGCGCCGCGCTCGAGGCGAGCGGGCTCGGTCTCGAGTCGGTGCAGCGCCGGCTGGCCCAGCGCGGCGTCAGCATCAGCGTCGCCACCCTCAGCTACTGGCAGACGGGGGCGCGCACCCCCGGTCGGCGTGCGTCCCTCGAGGTCGTCGCCCACCTGGAGGCCCTCCTCGGGCTCCCCGGCGGCGAGCTCGTCTCCCGCGTGCCCGCGCCGCGCCCGCGGGGGCCGGTCGCACCCCGCACCGACGAGGTCACCCTCCCCCGCTTCGCGGCCCGCGACGTGGTCCGGCGGATCACCGAGACGGTCGAGAACCCCGACAGCCTCCTGCTGGGCCGCATCTCCCACCACGACGAGGTCGTGATCGGCGCCGACCGGCGGCTGGCGTCCGCGCGCAGCCGCATCGTGGGCCGCGCGGAGGCGGACGGGCTCACGGGGATGGGCATCACCCAGTTCCTCGACGACCACACCGCCGGCACGCCACGCCTGATCGTCCACGGCGGCGGCTCCGTCGGGCACGAGATCGTCGACCACGACCACCGGGTCGTGGGCGTCCGGCTCGACTACGACGTGCCGCTGCGGCGCGGCGACGCCGTGCTCATCGACTACGAGCTCGGCACGGAGGGCGCAGGGCCGCGCGACACGTCGTACGACGCGAGCTGCAGCCTGCCGGTGCGGGAGTACCTGCTCGTCGTGAAGTTCCGGACCGACGACGTGCCGGCGCGCGTCGAGTCCTACCAGCTGCACGGCGACGGGACGCCTCTCCACCCGCGCCGCCGGGTCCAGCCCGACCACCGCGGCCACGCCGTGCTGCTGGCCCTCGACTGCCCGCCCGGCACCGTCGGGATGGCCTGGTCCTGGGACGACTGAGGCCCCCGGCGTGCGCCGGGGGCCCCAGCTGGACGGGTGGGGCGTCGTCAGCGCTGCGAGGCGCTGCCGGCCGGGTTCTCGCCCGTGACGACGAAGACGACTCGGTTGGCCACCGACACCGCGTGGTCGGCGATGCGCTCGTAGTAGCGGCCCAGCAGGGCGAGGTCGACCGCCGCCTCCACCCCGTGGGGCCACTCGTCGTCGAGCATGGCGGAGAAGGTGGCGCGCCGCAGGGTGTCCATCTCGTCGTCGACGAGGTGGAGGTCGCGCGCGGACTCGGCGTCGCGCTCGAGGATGATGCGCTCGACCTGCGCCGTCATCGTCTCGGCGACCTTGGCCATGCGGCCCAGGGTCGGCTGCACCGACGCCGGGACAGCGAGGTCGGGCACCCGCAGGCGGGCGATCTTGGCGACGTGGACGGAGAGGTCACCCATGCGCTCGAGCTCGGCCACCATGCGCAGCGCCGCGACGACGACCCGCAGGTCACCGGCCACCGGCTGCTGGAGCGAGAGGAGGGAGAACGCGTTCTCCTCCACCCGCTCGCGCGTGAGGTCGATCTCGAGGTCACCGGTGATCACCTTCTCGGCGACGAGGGCGTCGCCCGAGAGGAGGGCGGTGGTGGCGTCGGCGACGGCGCGCCGCACCTGACCCGCCATGGCGGAGAGATCGTCGAAGAGAGCATCGAGCTGCTCGTGGAAGGCATCACGCATGCCCACGAACCTAGAGGGCCCAGGCAGCAGGTGGCGCACGTGGCGTGAACGCGCGGTGAACAGTGCCGCGCCAGGGATCGCGTGGTCCGGGGCACCGGTGGACAATGCGTACGATCGGCTCGTGGACCCGACGACCCAGGCATTCGTGGCCGCCCTCCTGGGCGCCCTCGTCGCCGGCTCCGGGGTCATGGCGTGGCACATCAGCGACCGCCTGCAGCACAAGCAGCCTGAGCCCCCCGAGGAGCCCCTGCTCCCCGCCGGCGTGGCAGGTGTCCTCTCCGTCCTGCGCAGCAGCGCGGTCGTCGTCGGCGGCGACGACGTCGTGCTCAAGGCCTCGGCCCCGGCGTACGCGCTGGGCCTGGTGCGCGGCCAGGACGTCGTCGACTCGCGCCTCGCCGAGATGGTGCGGCAGGTGCGGCGCGACGGCCAGATCCGGGAGCAGGAGATCACCATGACGCGGGCGGGCTACCCCAGCCGCACCGTCATCGCCCGCGTGGCGCCCCTCGGCTCGCGGCTCGTGCTCGCGCTGGTCGAGGACCGCACCCGGGAGCACCGCGTGGAGGAGGTGCGCCGCGACTTCGTGGCGAACGTCAGCCACGAGCTCAAGACGCCCGTCGGCGCGATCCGGCTGCTGGCCGACGCCGTGGTCGACGCCTCCGACGACCCCGAGGCCGTCGTGCGGTTCGCGCAGCGCATGAAGAAGGAGAGCGAGCGGCTCTCCGTGCTCGTGCAGCAGATCATCGAGCTGTCGCGGCTGCAGGGCGACGACCCCCTCGAGCACCCGGCACCGGTCGACGTCGACGAGGTCGTCACCGCGGCGATCGACACCAGCGCGATCGACGCGCAGAACCGTCGGGTCACTGTGACCACCTCCGGCGAGTCCGGCCTCGCCGTCTTCGGCAGCCACGAGCAGATCCTCATCGCGGTCGGCAACCTGGTGGCCAACGCCGTCAACTACAGCCCCGCCGGATCGACCGTCGTCGTGTCGTCGAAGACCCTCGAGGAGTCGGTGGAGATCGCCGTCACCGACCAGGGCATCGGCATCCCCGCCGGCGAGATCGACCGCATCTTCGAGCGCTTCTACCGCGTCGACCCGGCCCGCCACCGCTCCACCGGGGGCACCGGCCTCGGGCTCTCCATCGTCAAGCACGTCGCAGCGACCCACGGCGGCGACGTCCGCGTGTGGTCCGTCGAGGGCCAGGGCTCGACGTTCCGGCTGCGCCTGCCCCGCATCGCGAGCGAGCTCGCGTCCAGCGGCACCACGTCCCGCACCACTCGCAGCACCCACCAGGAGGAAAGCCCGTGACCCGGGTACTCGTCGTCGAGGACGAAGAGAGCTACAGCGACGCGCTCGCCTACATGCTCCGCAAGGAAGGCTTCGAGGTGGCGATCGCCGCCGACGGAAACGCCGCACTGACCGAGTTCGACCGCAACGGCGCCGACATCGTGCTGCTCGACCTCATGCTGCCGGGCATCCCCGGCACCGAGGTCTGCCGCCAGATCCGGCAGACCTCGAGCGTGCCGGTGATCATGGTGAGCGCCAAGGACGACGAGGTCGACAAGGTGGTGGGCCTCGAGCTCGGCGCCGACGACTACGTCACCAAGCCGTACTCGCCCCGCGAGCTCGTGGCCCGGATCCGCGCCGTGCTGCGCCGCGGCGTGGAGCCCGACCTCTCCCCCAGCACGCTCGAGGCCGGCCCCGTGCGGATGGACGTGGAGCGCCACGTCGTCACCGTCGACGGCCTCGAGCAGCGGCTCCCGCTCAAGGAGTTCGAGCTGCTCGAGATGTTCCTGCGCAACCCGGGCCGCGTGCTCACGCGCGGCCAGCTCATCGACCGGGTCTGGGGCTCCGACTACGTCGGCGACACCAAGACCCTCGACGTGCACGTGAAGCGGCTGCGCGCGAAGCTCGAGCCCGACCCGAGCGAGCCGAAGTACCTCGTCACCGTGCGTGGGCTGGGCTACAAGCTCGACCTCTGAGCGGGTCCGGCGCGGGGTTGGCGCGGGGTTGGCGGGGGTTCGTCGTACGACGACCGATTCCCGCGTGTCGGCTGTCGGCGCCATCGCCTAGCGTCGACCCGTGACGACCCCGACCCCGCGCACCGAGCCCCTCCCCGACGCCCCCGGCACCCGCGTCGGCGCCACGCGCCCGGCACCGACGTGGCTGCCGGTCGCGGCGGCGGCCGTGACGCTGCTGGCGTGGGCCTCGGCGTTCGTGGCGATCCGCCACCTGGGTGACGACGTGCCGCCCGGCGCACTGTCGCTGGGTCGTCTGCTCGTCGCCGCCGTCGCCCTCGGCGTGCTGCTCGCGCTGCGTCCGCGGTCGGGCCACCGCTGGCCGGTACGACGCCACCTCCCGCTGCTGCTCCTCTGCGGTGCGGCCTGGTTCGGCGTCTACAACCTGGCCCTCAACGCCTCCGAGCAGCGCATCGACGCCGGTACGGCCGCCCTCGTGGTGCAGATCGGGCCGCTCATCGTGGCCGGGCTCGCGTGCGTCTTCCTCGGCGAGGTCATGCACCGCTGGCTCGCCCTCGGCATGGGCGTCGGCTTCAGCGGCGTCGTGGTCATCGGCCAGGCGTCGTCGGGCCACGAGAACGGCGACCTGCTGGGCGTGCTCCTCGCGGTCGTCGCTGCGGTCACCTACGCGATCGGGGTGCTGGCGCAGAAGCCGATCCTCGGCCGGGCCGGAGCGCTCGAGGTCACCTTCCTGGCCTGCGTCATCGGCGCGGTCGTCTGCCTGCCGTGGTCGGTCCAGCTGGTCGACGTCCTGCGCACGGCCGAGCTCTCCACCGTGCTCTGGGTGGTCTACCTGGGCCTCGTGCCGACCGCGATCGCCTTCAGCACGTGGGCCTACGCGCTCACCCGCACCGACGCCTCGACGATGGCGATGTCGACGTTCCTCGTGCCGTTCATCGCGAGCGGCCTGGCGTGGCTGTTCCTCGGCGAGGTGCCACCGCCGCTGGCCTTCGTGGGCGGCGCGCTGTGCATCGTCGGCGTGCTGCTCACCCGGCGGCGCCCGCCGGTGGTGCCGCCGGTCAGTCCCGGTCCGGCGCCGACGGGTCCGGCTGGTCGGGGTCAGGACGGGGCTGCCCCGACTCGAGCCACCCCCTGAACGCCTCGAGGTTGCGGGTCGACTCGCCGCGGTCGGTGCGCCACTCCCACTCCTTGCGGATGGAGGAGGCGAACCCGAGCTCGAGGATCGTGTTGAACGACTCGTCGGCGTAGGTGAGCACCGAGCCCAGCAGCCGGTCGAGCCCGTCGGACGTGAGCGTCTCGAGCGGGAGCCGGGCGTCGAGGTAGATGTCGCCGCTGTGGTCGACGGCGAAGGCGACGCCGTACATGCGGAGGTTGCGCTGCAGCAGCCAGCGGTAGACGCCCTCGTGGTTCTCGTCGGGGTTGCGGCAGACGAACGCGTGCACGCCGAGGGCGTGGCGCCCGACGTCGAGGCGAACGGGCACGGTCAGCTTGCGCTCGCCGGGCAGCGAGAGGGAGAAGACGCCGGGGGTGGCCTCGTCGTACTCGATCTCGGTGGCCGCCAGGTGGTCGCGGAGGAACCCGGCGGCGGCCTCGTCGAGGTCGGCGGACGGGGCGGCGCCGAGCCCGTCGGGCGTGTCCTGCGTCGGGCCCGTCACCGGTCGGCCGGCGATCGGTCGGCCGGGGCGCGCAGGGTGCGGCGCGCCTGCTCGTAGGCGGCGATCGTGGACTCGGCGGCCCGCTCCCAGGCGAACGCGCGGGCGTGCTCGAGGGCGCCGGCCGAGAGGTCGAGCAGGAGGTCGGGGTCGCGCAGCACGCGGCGCAGGACGCGGGCCCAGTCGACCGGCTCGTGGGTGTCGACCAGCAGGCCGCTGGTGCCGTCGTTCACCGCGGTGACGAGCCCGCCGACGCCGGCGGCGACCACCGGGGTGCCCGTGGCCTGAGCCTCGAGCGCGACGAGGCCGAACGACTCGTTGTAGGACGGCACGGCGACGACCGTGGCCGCTGCGTACCACCAGGCGAGCTCGGCCTGGCCGACCGGCGGGACGAAGCGCACGACGTCGCCGAGACCGAGCTCGGCGACGAGGTCGGCGAGAGCCTCGGGGCGCTCGAGGCCGGAGCCGGAGGGACCGCCGACGATCGGGACCACGAGCCGCGGGCGCAGGCCGGGGTCGGCCTCGAGCAGGGCGGCGACGGCACGCACCAGCACGTCGGGCGCCTTGAGGGGCTGGATGCGACCGGCGAACAGCACGACGTGGGCGTCGACGGGCAGGCCGAGGGCGGCCCGCACGGTCGCCCGGTGCTGGGGCCGGAAGAGGTCGAGGTCGACCCCCGGGTGGATCACGCGCACGCGCTCGGGGGCGGCGCCGTACAGGCTGACGAGGTCGTCGGCCTCGCGCTCGGTGTTGGCGACGAGGAGGTCGGCGGCGTCGACGACCTGCTCCTCGCCGATCACGCGCACCGCGGGCTCGGGGGTGTCACCGAGCGCCAGCGCGCCGTTCTTCACCTTCGCCATCGTGTGCATCGAGTGCACGAGCGGCACACCCCAGCGGTCGCGGGCGAGCGCCCCGACCTGGCCCGACAGCCAGTAGTGGGAGTGCACCGCGTCGAAGTGGCCGAGCGGCGCCTCGGCCTCCGTGCGCAGCACCTCGCGGGCGAACGCGCACAGCTGGGCGGGGAGGTCGGCCTTGCCGAGCCCCTCGTAGGGACCGGCGACGAGGTGGCGGACCCGCACCCGCTCCGCGGCCTCGACGACGGCGGGGAGCCGCGAGGAGGTGGCGCGGGTCATCACGTCGACCTCGACCCCGAGGGCGCCGAGACGGCGGGCGAGCTCGAGCACGTAGACGTTCATGCCCCCCGCGTCGCCGGTGCCCGGCTGGTCGAGGGGGGAGGTGTGGAGGCTGATCATCGCGACCCGCTTCATGCTGCCTCCTCCAGACGCCCGGGGCCCGTGGTGTGCGGACCGGGCCCCATTCTCCACCGTCGGGCCAAGTCGGTCAGAATCGAGGCATGACCTCCACCGAGCCCACCGCCGCCCCCGCCCGCCGTACCGCCGTCGTGACCGGCGCCAGCAGCGGCATCGGCGAGGCGACCGCCCGCGCGCTCGCCGGCGCCGGCTTCCACGTGGTCTGCGCCGCCCGCCGGGCCGAGCGCGTGGAGGCCCTCGCCGCGGAGATCGGCGGCACCGCCGTCGCGTGCGACGTGACCGACGCCGCACAGGTCGCCGCCCTCGCCGCGGCCGCCGGCCCCGTCGTGCACGTGCTCGTCAACAACGCCGGCGGCGCCTTCGGCTCCGACCCGGTCGAGCGGGCCGACGCCGAGCAGTGGCGCTCGATGTACGAGGTCAACGTCGTCGGCCTCCTGCAGGTGACCCAGGCCGTGCTGCCCGCGCTGCGCGCCAGCGGCGACGGCGTGGTCGTGAACATCGGCTCGACCGCCGGCCGCGTGGCCTACGAGGGCGGCGCCGGCTACGTCGCCGCGAAGCACGGCACGAAGGTCGTCACCCAGACCCTGCGCCTCGAGCTCGTGGGCGAGCCGATCCGGATCACCGAGATCGCGCCCGGCATGGTGCACACCCCCGAGTTCTCCCTCGTGCGCTTCGGGGGCGACCAGGACGCGGCCGACAAGGTGTACGCCGGGGTGCCCGACCCCCTCGTCGCCGACGACGTCGCGGACGCCGTCGCCTGGGTGGTCACCCGCCCCAGCCACGTCAACATCGACGAGCTCGTCATCCGCCCCCGCGCCCAGGCCGCCCAGCACAAGGTGCACCGGGTCGACCAGGACTGAGACCGGCGGAGCACGCCGCCGAGCACGGTGCCGGGACCGCAGCGGCCCCGGCAACGTGCTCGCAACCTCGTGCGGGCCAGGGTGGGGCCACCCTCCCTGCACGTGATGCCGGTCACACCACGGGCAGGGCCGCAGGCCGGACCCTGGAGTGCCCGTGAACGAACGCCGTACCCCTCGCACCACCCACGCCCGCCGCTGCGCCCGACGGGGCCCGCGATGACGCTGATGGCGCCGCCGGCCTCCCGGGCGCAGGCCCACGGGCACGACCACCGCCAGGCCGCTCCGGCCCCGCTGCTCAAGTTCCACGCCCCCGAGATCGTCTTCGGCTTCGGCTCGCTGGCCGAGGCGGGCTTCGCCGCCGCCCGGCTCGGCGCGCGGCGCCCCTTCGTCGTCACCGACCCCGGCATCTGCGAGGCCGGCTGGGTCGACGAGCTCACGGCGTACCTGCGGGACGCCCGGCTCCACCCCGTGATCTGGAGCGCGGTCACGCCGAACCCGAAGGACCACGAGGTGCGGGCCGCCTACGAGCGGTACGTCGCCAGCGAGGCCGACGTGATCATCGGCATCGGCGGCGGCTCGGTGATGGACGCCGCCAAGGGCGTCGCGATCCTCTCCGGCAACGCGGGCGACATCCTCGACTTCGCGGGGGTCGACCAGGTGACGCACCCGATCCCGCCGATGCTGATGATCCCCAGCACCTCCGGCACGGGCGCCGACGTGAGCCAGTTCTGCATCGTGACCGACACCGAGCGCTCCGTGAAGATCACGATCATGGGGCGCGCGCTCGTGCCCGACATCTCGGTGACCGACCCGCGCCTGCTCGTCACGATGCCCGAGGACCTCAACGCCGCGACGGGTCTCGACGCGCTCACGCACGGGGTCGAGTCGTTCGTCTCGCTGGCCCACAACCCCCTCGCCGACAGCCACGCCCTCAACGCCGTGGGGCTCGTCTGCCGCCACCTGCGCACCACGATGACCTCGCCCCGCGACGAGCACGCCCGCGCCAAGATGGCCCAGGCCAGCCTCGAGGCGGGTCTCGCCTTCACCAACGCGATCCTCGGCGCCACCCACGCCATGAGCCACCAGGTGGGCGGCCTGCTCGACCTGCCCCACGGCGTCGTCAACGGCGTGCTGCTCCCCCACGTCATCCGCTACAACGCCCGCGCCACGCCGGCGCGCTTCCTCGACCTCGCCGGGGCGGCCGGGCTCGACGTCGACGGGGCCGACGGCGAGAAGGCCGCCGAGCTGCTGGCCGAGCACGTCCGGCGGCTGGCGGACGACGTCGGCGTGCCGAGCGGCCTGCGGGCGCTCGGGGTGAGCGAGGACGACATCCCCCAGCTCGCCCGGACCACCCTCGACGACGCCTGCCTCACGACCAACCCGCGCACCGCCTCCGAGGAGGAGATCGTCACCCTCTTCCGCGAGGCGCTGTGACCGTCGACCACCCGGCGCGGCCCGACCTGGAGGCCCTGACGGGGGTCCGCTCCGGCAAGGGCTCCTACTACCGCGCCTACGTGCGCTCCGACGAGCGCACGCAGCGCGCGGTCCGCGCGATGGACTCGATCTCGCGCGCGCTGGTGCGCACCGTCGAGGGTCCGCGCGGGCTGCTCGAGGAGGTCGTCCGGGCGGCGTCGGCGCACCTCGAGGCCGAGTGGACCCTGCTCGCGCTCTCCGACGGCCACCTCCCGGGGGCGCGCCCGCGCTTCCTCGCCCTGGCGCAGGACGGAGCACCCGTCGACGACGAGGCGACGCTGCCCGCCTTCGTGCGGCGCGAGCTGGGCGCCGTACGCGCCGGGCACGCCACCCGGTCGTCGGACGAGAGCCGGTGGGTGCGGGTGCCGATGACGCTCGAGGGTCGCCACATCGGCAGCCTCGTGGGGCTGCACGGGCTGCCCGCCGACCCCGAGCCCGGCGACCTGTCCGTGCTGCGGATCCTCGCCAACCACGCGGCCGTCTCCCTGCACACCTCGGAGCAGTACCACGCCGGCCTGGCCCTGCACCGGCGCGCGCAGCGGCTGTACGACGAAGCCCAGGCCCAGCGCCGCGACCTCGAGGCCCGCACGGCCGAGCTGCGGCACGTCGAGCGCCGGCTCGTCGTCGCCCACCAGCGCGAGCTCGTCGACACCGAGCGCCACCGGATCGCGCGCGAGCTGCACGACTCCGTGACCCAGTTCGTGCTGTCGGCGGGCATGGCGGTCGAGCTGGCGCGCGGTGAGGCGAGCGACCTGGGTGCCACGTCGATCGCCGCCCGCCTGGCGACCGCGAAGGCCCTCAGCGCGGAGGCGGTCGACCAGCTGCGGCGCGCGATCTACGCGCTGCACCGCCCCCACAGCGCCACGGTCGCGACGCTGCCCGAGCTGCTCCACGAGCTGGCCGACCACCACCGGCCCGGCCTCGCGGTGCAGGTGCGGGTCGAGGGCGACGCGGCCGAGCTGCCCGCCGACGCCGACCACGACCTCGCCCGCGCCGTCGGCGAGGCCCTCTTCAACGTCGCCAACCACGCCCGGGCCACCCGGGCCGTGGTGCGCGTGCGCTACCGGCCGCACGAGCTGGTGGTGACCGTCGCCGACGACGGCGGGGGCGACCCCGTCGAGCTGGCGCGCCTGCTGCGCCTCGAGCGCGGGGCTGCCGTCGACGGACGCCACCGCGGTCTCGCCAACATCGAGTCCCGCGTGCTCGAGCTCGGCGGCACCCTCGCCTTCCGGCGCGCCCGCCTCGGCGGCGTGCGCGTCGAGCTGCGGGTGCCGCTGCCCATCACCGACCGGGGCCGCCCGTCGCTCATCCGCGACCTCGTCACCGCCCCACCCCGAGAGGACACCCCATGACCACCACGATCCCCGTCGGCGACACCGGCGTCGCCGACGACCGGGCCGTCGACCGCACGGCCGGCACCGTCGGCATCATGCTCGTCGACGACCACGCGATCGTCCGGCAGGGACTGCGGTCGATCCTCGAGCGCGAGCCCGACCTGCGGGTGCTCGCCGAGGCCTCGACAGCGGCGGAGGCGCTCGTCGTCGTGGGGCGGGTGCGGCCCGACATCGTGCTGCTCGACCTGAAGCTCTCGACCTCCTCCGACACCGAGGGCCTCGAGCTGTGCGCCGACCTCGTCGCGACCCACCCCGGCCTCGGCGTGCTCGTGCTCACGACGTTCCTCGACGACCAGCTCGTGCTGCGCGCGATCCGGGTGGGCGCGAAGGGGTACGTCGTGAAGGACGTCGACACCTCCGGGCTGATCCGGGCCATCCGCGACGTGAGCCGCGGCGGCAGCGCGTTCGACGCCCGCAGCGCCGCCGCGATGGTGCGGGGCCTCAACGCCCCAGAGGTCACCGACGTGCGCCGGCTGACCGAGCGCGAGCGGGAGGTGCTGCGGCTGCTCGCACGGGGCCACTCCAACAAGGGCATCGGCGAGCGCCTGTTCATCTCCGAGACCACCGCGAAGTTCCACGTGGGCAACATCCTGCGCAAGCTCGGCGTCTCGCGCCGGGCCGAGGCGGTCTACGAGGCCAGCAAGCTGGGCGTCATCTGACGTCGAGCACGAGCCAGCCGCCGTGGTGCTCGTGCACGTCGTACGCCAGCCCGGTCGCGGCGCCCCAGGCGTCGAGGTCGGCGAGGTCGACGGTGCGCACGTGGCCCCAGGTCTCCTCGGCCACGTCCTCCAGGGGTACGGCGACGACCACGCGGCGCCGCGCCAGCCGGCACGCCTCGGCGATGATGCGGACGCCGTGGTCGGCGTCGACGTGCTCGAGCAGGTGCAGCACCAGCACCGCGTCGACCGAGCCGTCGGCGCCCGGGTGGTGGGCGGCGTCGGCCACCACGGTCGTCAGCCCGAGGCCGAGGCGCGGCGCCATCGCCCCCAGCAGGCCGACCGTCCCGGGGGCGACGTCCGAGGCGGTGACCTCGCGCCCCGCGGCGGCCAGCCGGAGCGCGAGGAACCCGAAGCAGCAGCCCATCTCGAGCACGGAGCCGGGCGGGAGCAGGGCCTCCGCGTGGCGGTAGACGGGGGCGTACTCGGCGATGGTGCCGTGACCGGAGCCGACCGGCCCGTCGGCCGTGACCGTCGCCGCCTCCACCCGCTCGAGGGTGTGGCGGTAGAAGCGCTCCCAGGCCGCCAGCGGATCGGGGTCGAGGGAGCGGACGACGCCCGTGAAGATGCGCTCGAAGAGGTCGGCGCCCCGGAGCCAGCCGGGGCCGAACAGCTCGTCGGCCACCAGCCCGGCCAGGTCGTCGTCGACGTCGTCGGCGCCCAGCACGTGCTCCACCCGCACGCGGTCGCCGACCGACGTTAGGTCGAAGTGGGGCGTGCGGACCGTGGCGAGGGTGAGACGGGACCGGTGCCCGCCGACGGCGCGGACCTCGACGACGGCGTCGCGGTAGAGGCCGGGCAGCGCCGGCGCGAGGGGGTCGATGGTGGTGGCCGTCGCGTCCGTGGCCGTCGCGACCGGGGCCGGCGGCACCGGGGCCGGCGGCACGACGCTCACCGCGACCGCCCGGCCGGCAGGTCCTCGGTCGCCTTCTCGAGGTGGGCCAGGTTGCGCACCACCTGGACGCGGTCGCAGTGCTCGGCGTACGCCGGCAGGTCGCACCGGCCCAGGCCCCACGAGTAGCGGGGCTCGGGCGTCAGCCACACCGTCGAGCGGGCGCGGCGCGCCAGCTCCTCGAAGGAGGAGAGCCCGGGGTCCCGGCCGTTGCTGCGGCCGTCGCCGAGCACCACGAGCGTCGTACGACGCGTGACGGCCCCGCCGTACTGGTCGAGGAAGGTGTCGAACATCGACCCGTAGTCGGAGTCCGCGTCGACGTCGAGGAGGCCGCCGGCGGGCAGACCGGCGAGCACGAGCGAGAGCGCCTCCTCCGTGCGGTGCTCGGCGAAGAGGTCGGTGGTCTCGACGAGGTCGGAGACGAACGCGAAGGTGCGCACCGACGCGGCGACCGACTGCAGTCCGTGCACCAGGTGCAGCGTGAACCGGGCGGTCGAGCGCACGGAGAGCGACACGTCGCAGAGCACCATGAGCCGCGGGCGGTCCTCGACCTTGCTGACGGCGACCGGTCGGAAGGGCACCCCGTCGTACCGCATGTTCGACCGCATCGTGCGGCGCCCGTCGACCACGCCGCGGGCCGAGGCCGTGCGGCGGGAGCGCGGCGCCCCGTGCAGCGAGCGCAGCAACCGGCGCAGCGACTCCTCCAGCGCGGCGCGCTCCTCCTCGTCGACCGTCTCGGCCTGGGCGGCCTGGATCTCGCGGCTCTCGAGCTCGACGTCGAGGGCCATCAGCTCCTCGAGGTGCTGCTTGATGCGCTCGGGCAGCGCCTCCAGGAAGGGCGCGAGCGCCTCGCGCAGCGCGGCCAGGGTGGCGGCGTGCTCGGGGTCCATGGGCTCGTCGGAGGCCTCGGCCTCCTCGAGCCACGACAGCAGCGTCAGCTCCTCCGCCACCGTCAGCTCGGTGTCGAGCTGGAGGCCGGGGGTACTGGCGATCTCGCCGGGGTTGCCGGGGTTGTGCATCCGCGACGTCGAGATCTGGACGCGGGCGGCCTCGCCGATGTTCGACTGCTTCTCGTTCGACAGCACGATCTCGTCGGTCATCGAGGCCATGTCGATCTTGTCGGCCTCCTGGTGCAGGTTGTACTGCTGCGCCAGGTCCTCGGGCTTGAAGAACTCCTTGATGTCCTTCGGCTTGTCGTGGCTGTGGCCGTCCTGCGGCAGGTCGCCCGGGCTGTCGGAGAGCGTGAACTGGTCGAGCACGCCGTCGTCGACGAGGTCGTCGTGGGTGTGGTCGTGGCCGTGGTCGCCGTCGTCGTCGACCACCGCGCGGAGCCCGAAGAAGCGGTCGAAGACCCGCTCGTACGTCGCGAGGTCGCGCCGGTCCTTGACCAGGCAGACGGCGAGCGCCGACCGGAGCACCTCGCGCTCGGCCAGCACCCCCTCGACCCCGACGGCGTGCATGGCGTCGATCGCCTCGGCGGTGCTGACCCGCACCCCGTGCAGGCGCAGCAGGCGGATGAAGCGGTGCAGGGCGCCTTCCATCGTCGTACCCCTCTCGCCGCGACCGGGCTCAGACCGGGCGCTTGCGGGCGCCGGCGGCGAACGAGCGGGAGCCCTGGCCGCTGGGCACGGACCTCGGCGCCGAGCCCTTGCCGCCCTTGCCGCCCTTGTCGCCGCCCGGGGACCCGGGGGCGCCGTAGTAGTTCTCGTCGTGGCGCCCCGGCTGGTCCTTCGCGGCGCGCACGTCCTTGCCGCTCGGGCCGTCGTCGGCGGGTCCGTCGTGGCGGTGGTCGGCGCCCGGGCCGTGGCCGTGCCCGTGGCCGTGGCCGTGGCCGTGGCCCGTGTGGAGGCTGTCGGGCACCGTCGCGTTCGGGTCGACGAGGCGCGGGATCTCCTTGAGCGCCCGGGCGAGGTCGCGCTCGTACTTCACGACCACGTTCATCGTGGAGGCCAGCACCTCCGACGACAGCTCGGTGACGCCGAGCACGGCGAGGGTGCGCGCCCAGTCGATCGTCTCCGAGATGCTCGGTGCCTTGCGCAGGTCGAGCTCGCGCAGCTGCCGCACGACCTCGACGAGCCGGGTCGAGAGAGCGGCGGACAGCCCCGTGTCCTTCGACGCGATGATCTCCAGCTCGCGCTGCGCCTCGGGGTAGTCGAGGAAGAGGTGGAGGCAGCGCCGCTTGAGGGCGGCGGAGAGGTCACGCGTGTTGTTGGAGGTCAGCACCACGTACGGCGCGTGGACCGCCGTGATCGTGCCGATCTCGGGGATGGAGATCTGGTACTCCGAGAGCAGCTCGAGCAGCACCGCCTCGAGCGCCTCGTCGGCGCGGTCGACCTCGTCGATGAGGAGCACGACCGGCTCGGGGGACGTGATCGCCTCGAGCAGGGGCCGCGGGGAGAGGAAGCGGTCGGAGAAGAACACGCTGTCCTGGGCCGCGATGCGCTCGACGGCCTCGCTGATGGTCGTGGTGTCGGCGACGACCTGGCCGATCTTCTCGCGCAGGATCTGGGTGTAGAGCAGCTGCTTGCCGTAGTCCCACTCGTAGAGGGCCTTCGTCTCGTCCTGGCCCTCGTAGCACTGCAGGCGGAGCAGGCGGCGGCCCGTGACCTCGGCCAGGGTCTGCGCGAGCTGGGTCTTGCCGACGCCGGCCGGCCCCTCCAGCAGCACCGGCTTGTCGAGCCGGGTCTGGAGGAACACGGTGGTGGCCAGGCGGTCGTCGGGCAGGTAGCCGGCCTCCGTGAACCGCTCCTTGACCGCGGCCACGGACTCGAAGCCCACCGGTGCCTCACCGGGCTCGCCGGGCTCGCCGGGCTCGCGCGGCGTACCGGAGGTGCCCGGGACGGGGGTGTCGGCGGTCGGGGTCGTGGTCACGAGCGGCTCCTCGGATCGGCGGTGCTGGCGGGCGGTGGCAGCGGGGCGGCCCCGACCCCCGCAGGTAGTCCCTGACGTTCTGGTCGCTCGCGGTTCGCGGGCACGACCGTTCCGTCAGGGACTACCCGGCCGGGGGCAGGTGCGGG
The DNA here is from genome assembly GCF_000426525.1 of Nocardioides alkalitolerans DSM 16699. GTDB lineage: Bacteria > Actinomycetota > Actinomycetes > Propionibacteriales > Nocardioidaceae > Nocardioides > Nocardioides alkalitolerans. Next base: position 335,236 of record NZ_AUFN01000011.1, on the reverse strand, counting down.
GCGGTGCGGGGGCGAGGCTCAGGACAGGAGGTCGTCCAGGTCGCCCGTCATGCAGTGCTCCACGACGGGGCGCACGGTCTCGAACGTGCACTCCTTGGCGTTGCCGGGGGTGCACGCGTCGCCGAGCACGTGGTTCGTGATGCGGTCGACGTCGTCGGCGTCGCCCTTGATGACGGGCGCGTTCTCGTAGAACGCGGTCGGACCGGTGCCGAGGCGGTTCTTGGAGTACGAGTCGGCCGTGACGTCGACGAACCGCTCCGGGATGCCCACGTCGCGCAGGAGGCGGATCGCGGCGGCGAGCGCGGCGTCGGCGGCCTGCGGCTTGGTCATGCCGCGGGTGTCGACGCCCATCGCCTCGGCGATGTCGGCGAACCGACCGTAGACGGCGGGCATGTTGAAGGCCCACACGCGCGGCAGCGCGATCGCGTTGTTGAGCCCGTGGTGGGTGTCGTAGAAGGCGCTCACCGCGTGGCTGATCGAGTGGATGATGCCGAGCCCGCCCGAGTTGAACGCCTGGGCGGCGATGTACTGGGCATACATCATGCCCTCGCGCCCCTTGAGGTCCTGGCCGTTCCAGACCGCCTCGCGGAGGTTCTCGTTGGTGAGCTTGATGGCCCGGATCGCGTTGCCGAGGCTCGGCTCGAAGTTGAGGCGCGAGACGTAGGGCTCGGAGGCGTGGGCGAGCACGTCGAAGCCGCACTGGGCGGTGTAGTCGACCGGGCAGTCGAAGTAGAGCACCGGGTCGTCGATCGCCAGGGTGGCCACCGAGGCGTCGTCGAACGCGACGTACTTGTGGGGGTTGTCGGGGTCCGTCGTGGTGTCGGTGATGACGTAGGCCCACGAGGTCTCCGAGCCGGTGCCGGCCGTGGTGGAGACCGCGATGTGCGGCGGGTTCTTCGGGTTCTCGGACATGTTGAAGCCCTCGAACTCGTTCACGTTGCGACCGTCGTGGGCGACGGAGACGCGGGCGCCCTTGCAGGCGTCGTGGGAGGACCCGCCACCGATGGAGACGAACGAGTCGCACTCGTTCTCCTGGTAGAGCGCCACGGAGTCCATGACGTTGTAGTCCTTCGGGTTCGACTCGACCTTGTCGTACACGACGACCTCGAGGCCGTGGTACTTCATCGACTCGACGATCTTGTGGACGATGTCGGTGCCGCGCAGGCCCGAGGTCATCACCAGCGTCTTGCGGAAGCCCAGCTTGAGGGCCTCGGGACCGATCATCTCGTGCGCGCCCGGCCCCATGAGGGCACGGGGGAACGGGTGGAACTCCTTGATGGGGAACGGCTTGAGCAGCTCGTCGACCTGCATGGTGGTGACCTCCTGGGACCTGATGGGGGTGGCGCTCCCCAGCGACGCTAGGAGTGACGTGGGCCACTGCGACAGACGAGGATCCGGATACGGGTCGCGTGGTGAGGGGCTCCCCTCTCCGACCGGGCAGGTGGCGCCGTCACGGCGGCGGGCGCGGCGCACGACCCCGTACGGTGCGGTCGTGACCACGACGCAGGGAGGCCCGGTCGAGCCCGCGAGCCCGCCCGGCCCCACGGGGGTCGCGCTCCCCCGGGGCTTCCGCGTGCGGCTCTCGCCCCGCACCCGGGTGCTCGACGGCGGCGGCCTCCTCGTCGGGGGCACGGCGACCGGGGTGCTGCACCTCAGGCCGGCGGCCGTCGGACGCCTGGGCACCGACCGCTCGCTGGTCGCGGACGACGCGGTCGGGGCCCAGCTGTGCCGGGCGCTGCTCGACCGCGGGTTCGCGGACCCCGACCTGGATCCCTCTCCCGCCCCGCCCACCGGTGGGTACGGCGAGGTGACCGTCGTCGTACCGGTGCACGACGACGCCCCGCGGCTGGCGCGGCTCCTCGACGTGCTGCCCGACGGCCTCGCGGTAGTGGTGGTCGACGACGCCTCCGCCGACCCCGACGCGCTCGCGCGGGTGGTGGCCGCCCGGGCGGAGCGCCTCGACGTCCGGCTCCTGCACCACGCCACGAACCGCGGACCCGGCGCCGCCCGCAACACCGGTCTCGCGGCGGTGGGCACGCCGTACGTCGTGTTCTGCGACGCCGACGTGCGCCCCGTCGACGGCTGGCTCGAGCGGCTGCTGGCCCACTTCGCCGACCCGGCGCTGGCGCTCGTCGCCCCGCGCGTGCTCGGCGAGCCCACGGCTCCGGGTGAGCGGCCGACCTGGCTGTGGCGCTACGAGCAGGCCCGGTCGTCGTTGGACCTGGGACGCGTCGCGGCCGCCGTGCGTCCGGGCGGCACGGTCTCCTACGTGCCCAGCGCCTGCCTCGCCGGGCGCACGGCGTCGCTCGCGGGCGGGTTCGCGGAGGCGCTGCGCGTCGCCGAGGACGTCGACCTCGTGTGGCGCCTCACCGCCGCCGGCTGGCGCGTGCGCTACGACCCGGAGGCGGTCGTCCGCCACGACCACCGCACGGCCTGGGGCCCGTGGCTGCGCCGCAAGGCCTACTACGGCACCGGCGCCGCCGAGCTGGCGCGGCGGCACGGCGACGCGGTCGCCCCGATGGTGCTCACGCCCTGGACGGCGGCCCTCACCGTCGCCGTCCTCGCGCAGCGCCGGTGGTCGGCCCCGGTCGCGCTCGCCGTCACCGGCACCACGACGGTGGCGCTCTCCCGGCGCCTCGGCTCGGCGCACCGACCGCTCCTGACGTCCGCCCGGCTGGTCGGCGGCGGCGTCGTCGCCACCGCGTCCCAGACGGCCGGCTCGCTCACGCGGCACCACTGGCCGCTGGCGGTCGCCGCGGCCGTCGTGTCGCCCCGGGCCCGCCGGGCTCTCGTGGTCGCCGCCGTGGCGGAGGCCGTCGCCGACCACCGGTCGGTGCGCCCGGACCTCGACGTCGTGCGGTACGGCGTGGCCCGTCGGCTCGACGACGCCGCGTACGGCGCGGGCCTCTGGGCCGGCGCCTGGCACGGGCGCAGCGTCCGAGCGCTGCTCCCCCGGGTGGTCGGGGTCCCGGACCGCGTGTCGCGGCTGCTGCGCCGTACCCGCTGAGGCTGTGGCCGCGCGCACGGACAAGCCTGGAGCATTCGGGCCCGCGCCCCCGGGGAGTGGTCCACAATCAGCACGGGACGGCGGCGCGACCGTGCGCGGCCGAGGGAGAGAGTGCAAGGCGTGGAGCGCTGGCCGCTGTGGTGGTGGGGCGCGCTGGTGACGGGCATCGCGGCCGTCGCCGTCGTGCACTTCATCGAGCCCGAAGGTCCCGTCGGGCAGGCCACCTACCTCCTCGTCACCGTCGGCGCCCCGGTCGTCGGAGCGATCGGCACCCGCCGTCGCCCGCCGGGGCAGCGGCTCGTGCCGGGCCTGGTGACCCTCGGCCTCGCCACCTTCACCGTGGGCGACCTGGTCTGGTTCGCCGACCGCTGGTTCGGCGGCGTCCCCCAGGTCTCGCTCGCCGACGCCTTCTGGACCGCGAGCTACCTCGGCCTCGGGGCCGCCCTCTTCCTCACCGTCGTGGCGCCGCGCGACGACGTGGACGAGGCGGGCGGGGAGCTCGGGGCCACGGATGCCGCGGGCCCCCGTCGACGGATCGACGTCGACGCCGTGATCGACAGCCTCACGGTCGTGGTGGTGGCGGTCATCGTGCTGTGGACCGTGCTGGTCGGAGACCTCGTGGGCGAGAGCGACGTCTCGGCCACGACGCGCGTGGTCCGTGGCGCCTACCCGGTGCTCGACGCGGTGCTGCTGGCGCTGGCGGTGCGGGCGCTGCTCGTACGTCGTACCCGGGCCGGTGTCGGGCTGCCGCTCGCGCTCGGCGTCGCCTACTGGATGGCGGCCGACATCGGCTACCTCGTCTTCGCCGTCTCCGGCGCCAACGAGCGCACCCTCGACGTGCTCTGGATGCTCGGCTGCTCGCTGATGGCGGTCTCCGTCTGGATCGACACCCCGGTGCGGCCGGCGACCGCGGCCGCCCCGTCCGACACCGGGCACGTCGGCCGTCTCAGCATCGCCACGCTCCCGCTCCTCGTGCCGGCGGCGCTGGCCGTCGTCGAGTCCCGCGACGACTCGGGGCGCAGCACCGTGGTCCTGCTCGCCGGGTTCCTCGCGCTCCTCGGGCTCGCGTTCGCCCGCACCCACCGACAGCTGCGCTCCGAGACCACGGCCCGGCAGGAGACCGCGCTGGCCCGCGACGCCGCGCTCGCCGCCTCCCGGGCGAAGTCCGAGTTCCTCACCACCATGAGCCACGAGATCCGCACGCCCATGAACGGGGTGCTCGGCCTCACGGCGCTCCTGCTGACGACCGAGCTGACCCCCGAGCAGCGGCAGTACGCCGAGGGCGTGCGCGTCGCGGGCGACACGCTGCTGGCGCTGATCGACGACATCCTCGACCTCTCCAAGGTCGAGGCCGGCCGGATCGACCTCGAGTCCATCGACTTCGTGCCCGCCCTGGTCGTGACGGAGGCCGCGTCGCTCGTGTCGGACCAGGCCTGCCGCCGGGGCGTGACCCTCGAGGTCGACGTCGACGCGGACGCCGCCCTCACCGTGCGCGGCGACCCGGGCCGGCTCCGCCAGGTGGTCGTGAACCTGCTCTCCAACGCGGTGAAGTTCACGACGGACGGGAGCGTCACGGTCACCCTCACCGCCCGCCCGGTCGACCTGGAGCGCGCCGAGGGGGACGCGGCCGGCGACCCGGAACGCGCCCCGGACGGTGACCCGGAGGACGGAGCGCTCGCCCTGCGCCTCGAGGTCGTCGACACCGGCATCGGCATCGAGCCCGACGCCCGCGCCCGCATCTTCGCGCCGTTCACGCAGGCCGACTCCTCGACCACCCGCGAGTACGGCGGCACCGGCCTCGGGCTGGCGATCTCCCGACGGCTCGTCGACGCCATGGGCGGCACGCTCGACTTCGACTCCCGCCCGGGCGAGGGCTCGACGTTCTGGGTCGAGGTCACCCTCCCGCGGGTCGCTGCGCCCGTCGCGGCCGCCCTGGCCGAGTCGCTGGCGGAGCACCCGGCCGAGCCGTCCGACCTGCCGGGGCCGACACCGGCGCGCCCCGTCGACGCGCTCGTGCCGGCGCTCGTCGCGCCCGGCGCCCCGCCGGCGCCGGCGACGCCCGCCCCGACCGCCACCGTCACCGTCGCCCCCGCCCGACCGCGGGTGCTCGTGGTCGACGACGACGAGATCAACCGCGTGGTCGCGACGGGCATGCTGAAGCGGCTCGGGTACGACGCCGACGAGGTCCCGGGCGGGGCCGAGGCCCTGGCCGCGATGACCGCGGCCGGCGGCGCCGCGTCGTACGCCGCCGTGCTCATGGACTGCCAGATGCCGGTGATGGACGGCTACACCGTCACGCGGGAGTGGCGGACGACCGAGGGCCTCGGGACGCCCCGGCTGCCGATCATCGCGATGACCGCCAGCGCCGTCGAGGGCGAGCGCGAGCGGTGCCTGTCCGCCGGGATGGACGACTACGTGACGAAGCCGGTGACGCCGGCCTCCATCGGCGCGGCGCTCACGCGGCACGCGCTCCCCGTCGGCTGACCGCTCCCCTCCCTGCCCGGTCGGCCAGGCCCGGCGGGCGAGTGCCTGCCCGCCCGGGGAGTGTGCGGCGCACCCGGGTCGGCGACGGTGGGAGGACCGTCCGCCGCACGAAGGAGTGCCCATGCCGTTCCCTCCCCTCGCCCACGCCGCCGTCACCGTGACCGACCTCGAGCGCAGCACCCGCTGGTACGCCGCGCTGTTCGGCGCCGACCCCGTGCTCGACGAGGACGAGACGACCGGCGGGTTCCACCACACCGTCTTCGCCCTCGACGGCGGCCAGCTCTTCGGTCTGCACACCCACCCGGCCGGGGCGGAGGGCACGTTCGACGAGCACGTGACGGGCCTCGACCACCTGGCCTTCGCCTGCGCGGACCGCGCCGAGCTCGAGACCTGGGCGGGCCGGCTCGACGAGCTCGGGATCAGCCACGGCGGGGTCGTCGACGCGCACTACGGGTCGGGCCTCTCGTTCCGCGACCCCGACAACATCGCGCTCGAGTTCTTCGCCCCGCCGGCCGGCTGAGGCGGCGCTGCTGAGCGAACGCGAAGAGGCGGCCGACCCGAAGGTCGACCGCCTCTCCTGGGGTTCAGCGGGTCACGGTCGGCCGGACACCGTCGTCCACTGCCACCACGACCGGACGGTCGCGCGGTACGCCGGGTCGTCGGGCACGAACGTCACGCTGACCTGCCAGCTGCCCGTGGTGGGCACGGCGGGGGTCCACATGCGGGTCGTGGTGCCGCTGTAGCGCCACGAACGCGCGATCACCTGGGCCGTGCCGGCCTTGCGGATCGTCACGTACGCCGTGCCGCTGACGCGCGTGGCGTCCTCGCCGGCGTAGAAGATCGTGAACGGCTTCGCCGTGCCCACCCGACCGAAGCGCCAGGGCGCCCCGACCGTGAGGCTGGAGCCGACACCGATCGAGCCGGGCTCCGGGGTCACCGGGGGCTCGGGCTCCGGGTCGACCGGCGGCACCTCGGTCTCCTCGCCCAGCAGCACGACCTGCAGCGTGCTGCCGTCACGCGGCCACTCGTCGCGCGGAAGGTCGCGGTTCTCGGGCAGGGTCTCCCAGCGCAGCACGTAGCGGCCCCGGTCGGTCGCCGGCTCGGCGCCGTCGCCGCGGTCGCGCGTGACGTTGACCTGCAGGTCCTCGACACCCTCGTACGGCGTCCGCACCTCCGAGAGGTCGCCCGGGAGGGCGGGGGTCGGCGTCTGGGCCAGGGGCTCCAGGTCAGGGTCGATGACGATGCTCTGGCGCACGCCCGAGCAGGCGAAGTTCACCTGGACGTTGCCGTCGGCGAGGAGCTCCGAGCCGAGCATCTGGACCTCGAAGACGAGCGTGCCGCCGCCGCCGAAGCTCCAGCGTCCCTCCCAGTCGCTGATCTGGTTGATCTTCCAGTCGGCGGGGTCCGCGGCCGGGGTGGCCGCGTACAGCTGCGAGTGACCGTCGGCGTCGTACTTGTGGTAGCTGACGAGCACCTCGCCCTCGGCGGTGAACCCGATCCGGGCGTTGCCGTTGAGCAGACCGGCGAAGTCGGGGATCGGGTCGACGACGTCGCCCTCGCCGTACGTGAAGGGGGTGCTCAGGGGCTCGCCGGCGGCGTCGACCCAGTTGACCAGGTCCTCGCTCTTGGCGTAGGTGAGCATGCTGTTCGTCGCCGCGTCGGGCGTGTCGCGCCAGACCCAGAGCAGGTGGAACATGCCGTCGGGGCCGAGCGTGGGGCCCTGGAAGTAGGAGTTCCAGGTGCCGTCCGGGTTCTCGGCCGAGCCCTGGCCGTCGAAGAACGGCTGGTCGATGAGCCGCACCCAGGCGCCGGCCTCCTCGTCGTACACGTTGAAGTAGGTGACGCCACTGCCGCTGCCGCCGTTGCGGTGGCTGAAGACGAGGCTGCCGTCGAGGCGGTTCACGAACTCCGGGTAGGTCACGCTGTTCTCGGTGGCGGCGTCGACCATGACCGGCACGCGGGTGAGGGTCGCGATGTCGCCGCCGGGAGCGGTCTTGAAGTACGCGAGCCGCACGTTGTGCATGTTGCCGGACACGTGGAGCGTGCCGTCGCGGTCGAGGCCGAGCGAGATGTAGTTGTGGCTGTCCCAGCCGAGGCGCTCGGGGAGCTCCTGGTAGGTCCACTCGCCGTCGGGGAGCGTCCGGTGCGCGATCACCATCGTGCGGTCGACGTCGTAGAAACCGACGTACTGGTCGTCACCGCGGGTGAGCAGGTCCTGGACCACGAACATGCCGGCCCAGGTGAGGCCGAGGTCGCTGGTCTCCAGCACCTCGTTGCCGTCCTGGGGGAACTCGTAGCTGCCGTCGGCCTGGTCGCAGACCAGCGGGCCGGGCGGCTGGACCGCGGGGGTCGAGGTGGTGACCTCGAAGGAGTCGGCACGCAGGTTGTCGGTGACGGTGTAGAGACCGGCACGACCGCCGACGAGGGCGACGTCGGTCGGCACGGTGACGGTGGTGTCGACGAGCACGCCGCCGTCGGCGTCGACGATCGACCCCGAGAGCTCGTTGCCGTCCCGCGAGAGGGTCGCCACGACGCCGTCGTGGCCGGGGAGCGAGGCCGGGCCCGTGAAGGTGCCCTCCTTCAGCACCTGGACGGTCGAGCTGCCGGTCATCTTGAGGAGGTGCCAGCGACCCGTGCCCGGGTTGCCCGAGGTCGCCGAGGTCGTGAGTCGCAGCAGGTAGTAGGAGAGCGAGCCGCTCGTGCTGCGCACGTTGCCCGCCACCCCGCTCCACTCCCGGCCCGTGGCCGGGGCGTAGGGCTGGACGCGCACGTCGGCGCTGACGCTCCACGTGGCGCCGAGCTCGACACCGTCCTGGGTCGTGACGTTGTTCTGCGCTCCGGTGACCGCGTTGAGCGCCTCGCCGTCGGTGATCTGCCACGTGCCCCGCGGGCTGGTCCAGCCGTTGCCCAGCCCGGCGCTGCCGTCGGTGGTGCGCTCGAAGTCGTCGGTGAACGTGACCGTCGCCGAGTCGTCGGGCTCGGCGGCCGAGACCGCCAGGGGGCTCGAGGCCGCCCCCGCCAGTGCGGTGGCGACGACAGCGACCAGGGCGGTGGCGGCCCGCCGAGGTCGGGACGGGCGATGGAGGAACGAGCTCATGGATGCTCCGGTGGTCGAAGGTAGTAAATCGATTTAACGCGGCCGTGATCCCCACCTTTGCACACGAAAGTGAGCCATGTCACCTCCGATCCGACGCCGCCGAGGCCGTCCGCGGAGCTCCCGGAGGTGGCCTATGGGATCCGCTCCCCACGACGGCAGGCCGACCAGACCTGGCGTATTGAACATGTTCAAAACTAGCCGTACAGTCGGGCCGAGACCATTTTCGAACACGTTCGACTCTAGGAGATCCCGTGGACTGGACCGTCACCACGTACCTCGGCTACCTCGCCATCACCCTCCCGATCACGGTGTGGGTCGCCCGCACGCTCTTCACCAACGGCGCGGCGTTCCTCGCCGACGTCTTCGACGGACGCACCGACCTCGCCGCCGCCGTGAACCACCTGCTCGTCGTCGGCTTCTACCTGCTCAACGTCGGCTTCGTGCTGCTCTTCCTGCGGGTCGGCGATCCCGTGCCGGACGCGGGCGCGATGCTCGAGGCGCTGAGCGTGAAGGTCGGCGTCGTGCTGCTCGTGGTGGGCGCCGTCCACTTCCTCAACATCGTGCTCTTCAACTCGATCCGGAAGCGCCACGGCGTCGAGCAGGCGCAGCGCGCGACCGCCGGCGCCTCCGCCCTCCGAGGCCCCGGGCCCGGCCAGGTGGGTGGCTACCCGCCGTACCCCGCTCCGGGTCGGTGACCGCGGCGTGCACCCGCGCGCACCGCGGGCCCCGGTGACTACCCTGGCTCCCGTGCCGACGCCCGCCCCCCGCTCCGCCAAGGCCGAGGCCACGCGCGCCGGCATCGTCTCGGCCGCCATGCGCCTCTTCAAGGAGGGCGGGTACGACGCCACCACCATGCGGGCCGTGGCCGACGCCGCCGGGGTCTCCCTGGGCAGCGCGTACTACTACTTCGCCTCCAAGGAGCACCTCGTCCAGGGGTTCTACGACCAGATCTCGGGCGAGCACCAGGAGGTCGTGACCGACGTCCTGGCCGACGAGACCGCCTTCGCCCCCCGGCTCGCGGGCGTGCTCGAGCGGTGGATCGACCTCGCCGCGCCGTACCACGACTTCGCCGGCACGTTCTTCCGGAACGCCGCCGACCCCCGCAGCCCTCTCTCGCCCTTCTCGCCCGAGTCGGCGGCGGCCCGCGAGGCCTCCGTCGCGATCCACCGCGAGGTGCTCGCCGGCTCGGACCTCAAGCTGCCCGCCGCGCTGCGCGAGGAGATGCCCGAGCTGCTCTGGCTGCTGCAGATGGGCATGGTGCTCTTCTGGGTCTACGACTCCTCCGACGACCAGGCCCGCACCCGCGCCCTCGTGCGCGGTGTCGTGCCGCTCGTCGATCGGCTCGGGCGACTCACCCGCCTGCCCGTCGTGCGCGGCGTCGCCGGCGACATCGCCGCGCTCGCCCGGTCGCTGCGGGACTGACGCGCGACCTCGGCCCCAGGCGCGGACTCCAGCCACCGCATCCCGCGGGCCTCGGTCCGCACCCCATCGACGGCCCGCCCGCCGCGGACTAAGGCCAGCCGATCCCGCGGGCCTCGGTCCGCACTCCATCGACGGCCCGCCCGCCGCGGACTAAGGCCAGCCGATCCCGCGGGCCTGGGTCCGCACCCTCCGCGTCACCGGGGACCTCTCCGCACACCCACGCTTCGCCCACCCCCGAGCCACCCCGCAACTGCGTTCTTGAACACGTTCATTTTACCCTCGAGCCTCTTTTGAACGCGTTCAATTCATCCTAGGCTGACGTCATGTCTCCCATGAAGATCGTCATCCCCGGTGGCACCGGCCACGTCGGTGGCGTCCTGCGTCGGGCGCTCGTCGCGCAGGGTCACGAGGTCGTCGTCCTGAGCCGTCACCCCCGCCCCCTCGAGCCGGGCGTGCGCCACGTGGAGTGGGACGGGCGGACGCTCGGCCCGTGGGCCGACGAGCTCGACGGCGCCGACGCCGTGGTCAACCTGGCCGGTCGCACGGTGAGCTGCCGCTACACCGACGAGCACCTGCGCGAGATGATGGACTCGCGGGTCGAGTCCACACGGGTCGTCGGCGAAGCCGTGATGAAGGCCGAGCGCCCGCCACGGGTCTGGCTGCAGATGAGCACGGCGACGATCTACGCCGACACCCGCGGTCCCGCCCACGACGAGGCCACCGGCGTCATCGGCGGCGACGAGCCGCACGTGCCCCTGTACTGGGAGTACAGCGTGCGGATCGCCCGCCGCTGGGAGGCGGCGCAGCAGGAGGCCGACCTGCCCGCGACCCGGCGGGTGGCCCTGCGGACCGCGATGGTGATGGGCACCGAGCGTGGGGGTGTGCTCGACTACCTGCTCTGGCTCGCCCGGCTCGGCCTCGGCGGCCCGGTCGCGGGCGGAGGCCAGTACGTGTCGTGGATCCACGCCGACGACTTCGCCCGGGCGGTGCTGTTCCTGCTCGAGCACGACGACCTCGACGGACCCGTCAACCTCGCCGCGCCCGGACCGCTGCCGCAGCGCGAGCTGATGCGCGGCCTGCGTCGGGCGTGGGGTCGCCGACCGGGCCTGCCGGCCACCCGCTGGATGGCCTCGATCGGCGCCTTCATCCTGCGGACGGACCCCGAGCTGCTGCTCAAGAGCCGTCGCGTCGTGCCCGGCCGGCTGCTCGACGCCGGCTTCACCTTCGACCATCCGCGGTGGGACGGAGCGGCCGCCGACCTGGTGCGGGGCGTACGGGCTCGCTGACCTTCCCGGGCGGCGCGGGGCGTCGGAACGTAGGTTGGGGGCCGACACCCCTCACCTCCACCGGGAGCAGCCGTGCCACAGGACCCCGCGTCGAGCGCCGCCGACCGCCGTACCCGCCCGAAGCGGCGCGCCCGCGGCAAGCGACGCCACACCGTGCTGCGGGCCGTCGTGGCCACCGCGGCGGTGCTGGCGCTCGTGACCACCCTGACCGCCGCGTTCGCCTACCGGCAGCTGGGCGCCAACATCGACACCTTCGCCGACTCGGAGCAGCGGATGGGCGAGCGGCCCGACAAGGAGGCCGCCGACACGCCCCAGGAGCCGCTCAACATCCTGCTCGTGGGCTCGGACCTCAACAACCCCGAGGAGGGCGCGCGGTCCGACACGGCGATCGTCATGCACGTCTCAGGCGACCGCGACTTCGCCTACGGCATCAGCCTGCCGCGCGACGCGCTCGTCGACCGCCCCGACTGCGAGCTCGAGGACGGCGAGGTCGTGCCGGGTGAGGAGATGGTCATGTTCAACACCGCGTACGACGAGGCCGACGCCATCTGCACGGCCCGCACGGTGGAGTCCCTCACCGGCATCTACGTCGACGCCACCGTCGAGATGGACTTCGGCGGCTTCGAGGACATGGTCGACGCGATCGACGGGGTCGAGATCTGCCTGCCCGAGCCGATCGAGGAGAGCCGCTTCAACGACGCGCTGCCCCGCGAGGGCACCTTCACCGCCACCGGCGAGGAGGCCCTCATCTACGTGCGCGAGCGCCACCAGCTCTCGATCAACGGCGACGTCGGCCGCATGAAGCGCCAGCAGGCCTTCCTCGCGTCGATGGCCAACAAGGTGGTGTCGGCGGAGACGCTGACGAACCCGTCGCGGATCACCGGCTTCCTCGAGGCGGTCACCGGGTCGATGACCATCACGGAGGAGTACCGCGACCTCGCGAAGCTCGGTCAGCTGGGCCTGCAGCTCAACGGGATCGGCCTCGACAACATCACGTTCCTGACGGTGCCGAGCGAGGAGTGGGTCGAGGACCCGAACCGCCTCGTGTGGACCGACGAGGCCGACGACCTGTGGACGCTGGTGCGCACGGACCAGCCCCTGACCCCGCAGTTCCTCGAGGGCTCCATCGGCGCCGAGGAGAGCGGGGGCTCCGTCAACACCGGTGGGCCCGCTCCGGCCCCCACCGGCAGCGCGTCGGACGCGCCGACGACCGGCACGTCCGACGACCCGAGCGACGACTCGGCCGACGACCCGACGACGTCCGCGCCGGAGGGCATCGACGCCGAGGAGTTCGCCGACCAGAACGGCCTCTGCTGAGGCCCGCACCGGCTCGGGCCCCCGCCGTACGGGCGACGGCCTGAGCCACCATCACCCACCACCACCCCGACCTCGAGGAGACGACGATGGCCCAGGTCACCGCCACCACCCACACGCACCTGTCCGTCCCGCCGGCCGTGGCCCTGGACGCGCTGAGCGACTACACGACCGTCAGGCCCGCGATCCTGACCGACAAGTACACCGACTACTCCGTGGTCGAGGGCGGCATCGGCTCCGGCACGGTCGTCACCTGGCGGCTGCACGCGACCGAGAAGCGGGTGCGCCACGTGCTCGCCGACGTCACCGTCGACGGCAGCGAGGTCGTCGAGACCGACCGGCACTCGACCATGGTCACGCGGTACGCCGTGACGCCCGACGGCTCGGGCAGCGAAGTCACCGTGACCACCACCTGGAAGGGCGCCGGCGGCATCGGCGGCTTCTTCGAGAAGACCTTCGCCCCCAAGGGGCTCGCGCGCATCCACGACGAGCTGCTCGCGAACCTCGCCTCCCGGCTGGGCGGCCGCGCCTGACCCTGGCGCAGGTTTCCGGCAACGTTTCGTCATTTCCCCCTCCTCTTCCCGCGCCCTCGGTTACTTTTCGCGCACGAGCTCGGGACAAGCCGTCCCGAGCTCTGTCGCGCCAGGGGAACGAGGGGAAATGCGCAGGATCATCACGACGGGCGTCGTCGCCGCAGGGTCGGCCGCGCTCGTGGTCAGCGGGACCGGGTTCGGCACGCCGGCCCAGGCCGCGTCGAGCGGGATCACCATCACGGACGTGTCCTACGCGGAGGCGGAGGACATCGACTACGGCTACGACCTGCCGTTCGTCGACGCCAGCTGCGGGTTCGTCGTCGAGTTCACGGACAGCACGCCCGGCGCCTTCTACGAGGTCGCGCTCTCCCCCGCGGTGGACGTGTACACCTGGGCCGACTACGACCGTCGCTCACGCACGGGCCAGGCCTGGGTGGACTGCGGCTACGCCCCTGACGCACTGGTGAGCGGCCAGACCTACACGGTCACGATCCAGGAGTACGACTCCCGCGAACGCCTGGTCGGCTCGACGACCACCGAGGTCGCCTACCAAGAGGTCGGCGCACCCACCGCCGCGCGCCTCGAGGTCGGCGGCGTGGAGGCCGTGGACACGCTGCCGACGGGGGTCCCCATCGACATCGCGTACGACGGCGAGTGGGAGCCCGGCACGACCTTCCACACGGTCGTCAGCTCGATCTCGCCCGAGGACCTCGAGGACGACGGGGGCTACTGGTTCGAGTCCTTCCGCGCCGGCGCCGACGGGCGCGGCGCCCTCGCCCGTGAGTCGGGCTCGGCCTCGGCCAGCGTCGTGAGCGACGACGACTGGCCCTTCACCACGATCCTGTCGCAGACGGTGACCGGCAACGCCCCCGTCTCGCGCTTCCGGATCCCCCACCACCTCGGGGGCGAGATCGCGCTGGTGTCGATCCGCGCGGAGAAGGCCGGCAAGGCCCCCGTGCTGGTCTGGTTCGACGAGATCGAGATCGTCACCTCGGCCCCGACGCAGCAGTTCCCCGCCGCCTGGGTGCGCACCCCGGGCGCCAAGTCCGGGGCTGCGTTCGCCGGCACGCCCGTCGGTGTCTCGGCGCCGTCGTTCACCCACACCGGCACCGTCGCCGAGCTGCGGCCGTACTACCAGTGGTACCTCGACGGGGCGGTCATCCCGGGCGCGAAGTCGCGGACCTACACGCCGCCGGCCAACGCCATCGGCCGCACGCTCACGCTCGGCATCGCGTTCGCCGCGCCGGGCTACCTGACCCGCACCGGCTCCTTCAACTTCGGCACGGTCGGCCAGCGCTCCGTGCCCGCGGCCTGGGTCCGCACGCCGGCCGTGAAGTCCGGTACGGCGCGGGCGGGCAGCACGGTGTCGGTCTCGGCGCCGGTCCTCACCTCGACCGCGGTGGCCCAGGGCACCAAGGTCTACTACCAGTGGTTCCTCGACGGCCGGGCGATCCCGGGCGCGAAGTCCCGCACGTACACGGTCACCAGCGCCGCGCGCGGCAAGACGCTGACCGTCGGCATCGCCGTGGCCAAGCCGCTCTGGAAGCCGCTCAACTCGACGTTGTCCTTCGGCAAGGTCCGCTGACCGCTCCCGCACAGCCCGCTCCACCGCAGCACCGCACGGCCGCGAGCCGCGTCCCCTCGGGGGCGCGGCTCGCGTGCGTCGTACCGGGGTTCACCCAGGGTTCACCGGGACGGCGGCCGACGGTCGGTCAGGTAGTTGAGGAGTGTACGACACTCGGGGCATGGTCGCCTTCCTCCTCGTGCTGGCCGTCGGTGGCCTCGCGCTCCTCGCGGGCTCGGCGGCCGCACTGCGGCTCCAGGCGCGGGGACGCGGTCCCTCCCCCACCCAGATGCGCCTCGGGATCGTCCTCGTCGTGGCCGCGGTCGCCGTCGCGACCGGGTTCATCGTCCGGGCCGAGCTGAGCGAGTAGCGCGGGTCAGTCGCGGACGGCGGAGATGACGCCGAGGTCGGCGTCGAGGGTGACGTCCCAGTCCTGGTTCTGCGCGTCGCGGACCTCGACCTCGAAGGCCTCGCCGGCGTCGTCGCTGCGGTCGACGTCGACGGCGGTGCCGCCCTCGACGGCGGCCTCGGCCGCGGCGGCGACCTGGGCACGCTCCTCGTCGCTGATGGGCTGGTCGTCGGCGTCGCCGGTCGGCGCGGTGCCGGGCGAGGTGCTGGAGGACGCGCTCGGGTCGGCGCTCGGAACCGCACCGGCGCCGGAGCCCTGGCCGTCGTCACCGCGGTCGCCGCGGCCGTCGTCGTCGGCGCGGCTGCTGATCACCTCGAAGTCCTCGTCGAGCAGGACGTCCCAGGAGAGGCCGTCGGCGTCGACGACCTCGACGTCGTAGAGACGCGAGCCGCCCTCGTCGGTGTCGTCGTCGACGTCGGCGTCCACGGCCCGGCCGCTGCCGACCTCCTCGACGGCGGCGGACTCGGCGCGCTCGCGGTCGTCACGGCTCAGGTCGTCCCCGTCGCCGCTGACCGCCCAGAAGATGCCGCCGGCGGCGAGCACGGCGACGACCGCGATGCCGGGGACGAGGACGCGCTTGCTGGTGACCTTGCTCATGACTGTTTCCTCCAGGGTGGTGGTGTCCCGGGGTGGTGCACCCCGTGGCGATGGCACCACTGTGCGACGCCCTCGCTGAAGCGGACCTGAAGGCACCTGAAGGCGCGTTCAGGAAGGCGTGGGCAGGGGGTGAGGTACCTACGGCCACGCGCCGGAGGCGTGCGGCCCGCGACACAGCGTGGTCGATCGCTGCCATCCCGTGGCACCGATCGGACACACTCCGGGCGTGCGCGACCTGGGAACGACGTCCGGGGTGGTCCGGGCCTGGTACGACGACCACGGCTGGGGCGTCCTCGGCTCCCCGGACACGCCCGGCGGCTGCTGGGCGCACCACCGTCGTCGTACGACGGCGTCGACGCCTTCCGGTCGACGCTGACCATCGTCTGGGACGACGAGCCGCCGTCGAGCGGGACGGTCAGACGTTGAAGCGGAACTCCACCACGTCGCCGTCGGCCATGATGTAGTCCTTGCCCTCCATGCGCACCTTGCCGGCCTCCTTGGCCTTGGCCATGGAGCCCGCGGCGACGAGGTCGTCGTACGAGACGATCTCGGCCTTGATGAAGCCCTTCTGGAAGTCCGTGTGGATGACGCCGGCGGCCTCGGGGGCGCTCGCGCCCTGCGGCACGGTCCAGGCGCGCGTCTCCTTGGGACCGGCGGTGAGGTAGGTCTGCAGGCCGAGGGTCTCGAAGCCGACGCGGGCGAGCACCTCGAGGCCGGGCTCGTCGACGCCGGCCTCCGCGAGGAACTCCACGGCCTCCTCGTCGTCGAGCTCGATCAGCTCGGACTCGAACTTCGCGTCGAGGAAGATCGCCTCCGCCGGGGCGACCAGGTCGCGCATGCGCTGCTTGAGCTCGTCGTCGGCGAGCTCGTCGGCGTCGCAGTTGAAGACGTAGAGGAAGGGCTTCGCGGTGAGCAGCGACAGCTCGCGCAGCAGGGAGCGGTCGATGTCGGTGGCGATGATCGGGGTGCCCGACTCCAGCGCCTCCTTGGCGGCCTTCGCCGCCTCGAGGTTCGCGACGAGGTCCTTGACCTTGCGCGACTCCTTCTCCAGCCGCGTCACCGCGCGCTCGACCGTGTCGAGGTCGGCGAGGATCAGCTCGGTCTGGATGGTGGAGATGTCGTTCGCGGGGTTGACCTCGCCGTCGACGTGCGTCACGTCCTCGTCGCGGAAGACGCGGGTGACCTGGCAGATCGCCGCCGACTCGCGGATGTGGGAGAGGAACTTGTTGCCGAGGCCCTCGCCCTCGCTGGCGCCGCGCACGATGCCCGCGATGTCGACGAACTCGACCGTCGCGGGGAGCACCTTGGCCGAGCCGAAGATCTCCGCCAGCTTCGCGAGCCGGTCGTCGGGCACACCGACCACCCCGACGTTCGGCTCGATCGTGGCGAACGGGTAGTTCGCCGCGAGCACGTCGTTCTTGGTCAGTGCGTTGAAGAGGGTCGACTTGCCCGCGTTGGGGAGCCCGACGATGCCGATGGTGAGTGCCACGGGCGCAGACTCTACGGCGCGACGCGGGTGCGGTTCACATCAAGGAGCCCCGCCCCGTGTGCGAGGCTCGCCGGGTGACGTCGATGGAACCTGCTGTGCCGCCCGTGCCCGTGGCCCTCCGCGAGCCGACCCACCAGGTCTCGCCCCGCGCCGTGACCTACTGGCGCCTCGTCGCCGGGATCACGACGGCGGTCGTGTGGGTCGTGCTGGGCCTGGTGGTGCTCCTCTGGTCCGACCGCCCGTGGTGGTTCACCGTCCCGGCGCTGGTCGTCGCGCTCCTCCTCCTCGCGTGGACCCTGGTGATGCCGTCGTTCCGGTTCCGCGTGCACCGCTGGGAGGTCACCGACGACGCCGTCCACACCCGCAGCGGCTGGCTCACCGTCGAGGAGCGGATCGCGCCGCTCTCCCGCGTGCAGACGGTCGACTCGACGCAGGGCCCGATCATGCGCATGTTCTCGCTGCGGTCGCTCACCGTCACCACCGCCTCCGCGGCGGGGCCGCTGACGATCGACTGCCTCGACGCCGAGCTCGCCCGGCGCCTCGTCGCCGACCTCACCGCCATCACCGCCGCCACGCAGGACGACGCGACGTGAGCACCCCACCGCCGTACCAGCCGCCCCAGCAGCCGCCCCAGCAGCCGCCCGGCCCCCCGCCGTACCAGCCGCCGGGCCCCCCGCCGTACCAGCAGCCCTTCCCGCAGCAGCCCGTCCCGCAGCAGGGCTCCTCGCCGTACGGCGCGGGCCCGCCCCCGGGCGTCGCCGACGACGGCGGCCCGGCCTGGCACCGCCTCGACAAGCGCCTCCTGGTGATCGGACCGCTGGCGGTGC
Organism: Nocardioides alkalitolerans DSM 16699; assembly: GCF_000426525.1. Taxonomy (GTDB): domain Bacteria; phylum Actinomycetota; class Actinomycetes; order Propionibacteriales; family Nocardioidaceae; genus Nocardioides; species Nocardioides alkalitolerans. Next base: position 317,207 of record NZ_AUFN01000011.1, on the reverse strand, counting down.
TGCGCCAGTTCGCGATCCCGCTGATCATCGGCTTCTTCGGGATCGGCAGCTCGGGCGGCGGTCTCTGGTCGCTGCTGCTGCTCCCGGTGGCCGTCGTGAGCGCGGCCGTGCTGGGTGCGGTCCCGTGGCTGACGACGTACTACCGGCAGACGGCGACCCAGTTCGAGGTGCGCCGCGGGCTGCTCAACAAGACGAACCTCACCGCCCCGCTCGACCGCGTGCGGAGCGTCGACCTCACCGCGCCCCTGGTGCACCGGCTGCTCGGGGTGACGAAGGTCGAGATCGGCACCGGCGTCGACGACACCCGCATCGAGCTCGAGACCCTCGGCAAGGACGCCGCGGCCCACCTGCGCACCTCCCTGCTGCACCGCGCGCAGGCGGCCGGGACGACCGCGGGCCCGATGACGGGCCCGGCGGGTACGACGGCGGGCGACCCCGCGCCGTACGCGACGGGCTCCGCCGACCCGCAGGGCTCGACCCCGGGCGGCTCCCCCAGCACCGGCTGGCACCCCGGCGACCGCCACCCGGGCGAGCCCGTCGGCGTCGGCCCGACCGTCGAGCTCGCCACGATGCACTGGGCGTGGCTGCGATTCGCGCCGCTCAGCCTCGCGCGGCTCGCGATCGTCGCCGGTGCGCTGGGTGCGTCGTCGCAGTTCCTCGACGACCTGCCGATCTGGGACACCGAGCACGCGCAGAGCGCGTGGGGCTGGCTCGGGTCGCAGGCCCTCCCGCTGGTGCTGGTCGCCGGCGCCGTGATCCTCCTGGTGGCGTGGCTCGCGCTGTCGATCACGGGCTACGTGCTGCAGTGGTTCAACTACCGCCTCGTGCGGCAGCCCGGCGGCCAGCAGGCGGGCGACACGTCGCTGCGGCTCACCGCGGGCCTGCTCACCACACGGTCGACCACCGTCGAGGACCGTCGCGTCCGCGGCGTCGAGCTGGTCGAGCCCGCGCTCATGCGCCTCGCCGACGGCGCCGAGCTGTCGACGCTGGCCACCGGCGTCGAGGACGGCACGACGAAGATCCTGCCGTCGTGCCCCACCTCGGTCGCGGTCGACGTCGCCCACCGCGTGCTCGGCCCGGCGGCCGAGGCGTCGCGCCCGCTGGGCCGGACCCTCGTCTCCCACGGCGGGGCCGCCCGCCGCCGCGCCCACGTGCGCTGGCAGTGGTCCACCCTTATCGCGGGTACGGCGGGCGTCGTCGCCACGATCGTCCTCGAGGGGCCCTGGTGGCCGCCCGTGGTCGGCATCGCCGCGCTCCTCCTGCTCGGCGTCGCCGGGGCGGAGGCGTCGTACCGGAACCTCGGCCACGCCCTCACCACCGACGACGACGGTCCCCTCCACCTCGTGGCCGGGTCGGGCGCGTTCGCGCGGCACCGCACCGTGCTGGAGGCCGAGGGCGTCATCGGCTGGGTGGTGAGCCAGACGTTCTTCCAGCGCCGTCGCGGGCTGGCGAACCTCGTGGCGACGACCGCCGCCGGCTCGGAGGCCGTCGTCATCCGAGACGTGCCCCTCGCCGACGCCGTACCGCTCGCCGACGCCACCACGCCGGGGCTGCTGACCTCGTTCCTGCCGGGCCGCTGACGCGCCGTACGCTCGCCGGGTGCGTATCGCGACCTGGAACGTCAACTCCCTCCGCTCCCGCATCGACCGCGTCGAGGCCTTCCTCGACCGCCACGACGTCGACGTGCTGGCGCTGCAGGAGACGAAGGCCCGCGAGGAGCAGCTGCCGCTGATGGGGCTGACGTCGCGGGGCTACGAGGTGGCCGCCGCGGGCGTGAACCAGTGGAACGGGGTCGCGATCATCAGCCGCGTCGGGCTCGAGGACGTCGAGGTCGGGTTCCCCGGCATGCCGACGTTCGGGGAGCCCCCGGTGGCGGAGTCGCGCGCGATCGGCGCGACCTGCGGCGGGGTGCGCGTGTGGTCGCTCTACGTGCCGAACGGTCGCAAGGTCGACGACCCGCACTACGTCTACAAGCTCGAGTGGCTCGCGCGGCTGCGGGAGTCCGCGCAGGGCTGGGTCGACACCCCGACGGCGCTCGTCGGCGACTGGAACGTCGCACCGCGGGACGAGGACGTCTTCGACATCTTGGCGTTCGCCGGCTCCACCCACGTCACGGCACCGGAGCGCGCGGCCTTCCAGGGGTTCATCGACGACGGGTACGACGACGTGGTGCGGCCTCACACGCCCGGCCCGGAGGTCTACACGTACTGGGACTACTTCCGGCAGCGCTACGAGCGCAACCGCGGCCTGCGCATCGACTTCGTGCTCGGGTCGCCGTCCTTCGCCGCCGGCGTGACGGGGGCGTTCATCGACCGTGACGAGCGCGCCGGCAAGGGCGCCTCCGACCACGCGCCCGTCGTGGTCGACCTGGACCTCCCGTGACCAAGCAGTTCGGGCTGGCGCGCCCCGTCCTCTACACCGCCATCTCCACGGTCATCGGGACCGTCATCTTCGCGGTGTGCGTCTCCCTCACGGGGGACCCGTCCGCGGTGGGGCTCCTCGTCAGGTGCCTCGTGTTCGCCGCCGTGCTCGGCCCGGTGACGTACCTGCTCACCCGCCGGCAGAACCGCAGGCTGCTCGGCGGATGAGGAACCCCGTCGCCAGGTTCAACCGGATGGTGATGCGCAACCCGCTCAAGTGGCTCTGCTTCACCAGTGGGGCGATGTTCGGCGGGATGGCCCTTCTCCTCGTGGCCGGCATGACCCAGGAACCGGTGGGTACGGGCTTCTGGTACTTCTGCCTCGTCACCGTCGCGTGCGCGGTGGCGATCGTCGGCGTCTGCGCGTGGTTCTTCGCCAAGTTCCACCGGCTCGAGAAGAAGCTGGAGGCCGAGCCCGAGACCGAGACGGACCCGTGAGCCAGCCGGCCCGCTCCTACCCGAGGTCGCCGCAGGTCTCCTCCACGTAGGTGTCGAAGGCGTCGCCCTCCGGACCGCGGTCGCCCGTGAGGTCACCTGCCTCCTCGATCTCGGCGCGGGTCGTGCCGTCGGCGTCCTCCAGGCCGTCGACGAGCTGCTCGAACCCGGCACGCCCGTCGTCCGAGATGCTCGCCGGAGCTCCGGTGTCGGCCAGGACCTCGACCATGCGGTCCGTCTCCCAGGGCTCGCCCTCGGCCCGCGCACCCTCCTCGGCGAGGAGGGCCCGGACCTCGCCGACCGAGAGGCAGAAGTCGTACGCGGTGGCGTCGGCCGGCGCGTCCGAAGCGCGGGAACCGCCGATCACCACGACCAAGGCGACCACGAGGGCGGCGACGACGACGGTGCCGCCGAGGAGGGCACGCACGGGCCTTCGGCGGGTGGTCCTGCCGTCGTCGGGCCGGTCAGTCCGTGCCGAACGGCGTGCCACACGTCTCCTCGGTGTAGGTCTCGAAGGCGTCGCTCTCCGGGCTGTCGTCGCCGTCCCCGCTGACGTTCCCCTCACCTGACTCCTCGAGCTCGTCGTACGTCATCCCGTCCGCCAGCTCGAGGCCGGCCACCAGCTCCTCGAAGCCCGCGCGCGCGTCGTCCTCGATGCCCGCGGGAGTGCCGGTGTCGACGAGCACGTCCACCATGCGACCCGTCTCCCACTCCTGGTCACCCTCCTGGAACGCCAGCACGAAGATGAGGCCGTAGACCTCGTCCATCGCCTCGCAGAAGTCGTCCTCCGTCGCATCGGTCGGAGCGCTAGAGGGACCGGAACCGCCGCCCAGCACCACCACCAGGGTCACGACCAGGGCCACCACGAGCACGACCCCACCGATCAAGGGGCCGACGATCCTCCAGTTCGTGACCGGGGCTGGAGCCGGGGCCGGGACCCACGTGGAGCCGGAAGTCGGGGCGGCCGTCGGGTCTGCCGTCGGGTCTGCCATCGGGTCTGCGGTCGGGTCGGAGGCCGGGGCGGGCGGGTCAGGGGTCGGGCGGGTGTGCGCCGTCCAGGACGTGCCGTCCCACCAGCGCTCCGCCCCGGGGTCCGCGCCGTACCAGCCGGGCTGCGGGCCGCCCGCGCCACCAGGCGCTCGGCCGTCGTCCTGCGTGCTGTCGTCCCCCGTCATGGTGTCCCCCTCGTACGTCGGTCACGTCGCGCCTCGTTGCCGGCGTCGCCGCTGGTTCAGCCTTTCAGAGTCGGACGCCGCCCACCGGGACTTGGCCGACTCCGAGGCCCGGCCGGACCACGTCTGGCCGTGCCTTCGGTCGTCGAGGGGGGCCGTTCGGGGCGGGAGGGCCCCGCGTGCGGAACGGTGGTGGTGGAGCGAGCGCCCCCGGTGGTGGAGGAGCGACCGCCAGCGAGCGTCTCCCGGTGGTTGAGGAGCGAGCGCCAGCGAGCGTCTCGAAACCACGGCCACGGTGGTGGAGGAGGGTCGCCAAGCCCGCGCCCGCGGTGGTTGAGGAGGGCCGCGAGGCTCGCGCCCACGGTGGTGGAGGAGGGTCGCCAAGCCCGCGCCCGCGGTGGTTGAGGAGGGCCGCGAGGCTCGCGCCCACGGTGGTGGAGGAGGGTCGCCAAGCCCGCGCCCGCGGTGGTTGAGGAGGGCCGCGAGGCTCGCGCCCACGGTGGTGGAGGAGGGTCGCCAAGCCCGCGCCCGCGGTGGTTGAGGAGGGCCGCGAGGCTCGTGCCCCGGTGGTTGAGGAGGGCCGCTAGGCCCGTCTCGAAACCACTGGCCCCTCTCGGCAGCTAAGGGCCGCTTGACCTGGTCAAACAGTTATCCCCAGATCACCTCCAGTGCCTGGCGATCGAACGCGTGATCGAATAGAATCAGGACATGAGCCCGCCCACCGCCACCCTCGGCAGCACTGCCTTCCCGGCCGTGCTGCTCGACGGTGCCCGGGCGGCTCTGGCCCGTCAGCGGGCGGCGGAGGTCGAGGTCCTCGTGGCGGTCGCGGACTGGGCCGACGCGCACACCGAGGGCGGCGTGGTCGCCGACCAGTACGGCCCGTTTGGGCTGCTCCGCTCCGATGCGCACCTGCTCCCGGGCGCGGACGTGTTCGGGGAGCTCGGCGGGCCGGGCGCTCCGTTGGTGTCGGAGTTCTGCGTCGTGGAGATCGCCGCCGCCCTCGGTCTGTCGACCGACTCCGGTCGCCGGCTGGTCGGTGAGGCGGTCGAGCTGCGGCACCGGCTCCCCAGGCTCTGGGCGCGGGTCATGGTCGGCGCGTTGCCGGTGTGGAGGGCTCGGAAGATCGCGCAGGAGACGACCCAGCTCACGGTCGAGGGCGCGGAGTTCGTCGACCGTCACCTCGCACCCGTGGCCCACAAGACCGGACTGGTGACCGCGCAGAAGCTGGTCGCCGAGGCGGTCGCCCGGTTCGACCCCGAAAAGGCCGAGCTCGACCGCGCCGACTCCGACGCCACCCGACGGTTCGACATCGACTTCGACTTCGACGCCCAGGTGGATCCGGGTCGGGGTGTGGTGCCGGTGTCCGGCACCCTCGACCTCGCCGACGCCCTCGACCTCGAGAACGCCGTGTCCCGCGTGGCCGCTGACCTCGCGCTCGCGGGGTCGCTGGACTCCCTCGACGCACGGCGATCATCCGCGGTCGGTGAGATCGCGCGGCGTCAGACCACGCTCGACCTCAGCGGCTGCGACAACGCCGACGCTGTGCGGACCACGACGGGCGAGGCCAGCAACCAGACCGGCAGCGACACCCCGCCGGCCGCGACGCGATCGAAGGCGCGTCAGGTCGTGCTCCACGTCCACCTCTCCGAGACCGCGCTCACCGACCTGGACCCCAACGCCTGCGGCGGCGTCGATCTCGCACGGGTCGAGAAGACCCGCAGCTTCGTGCTCGCCGAGCAGGTCCGCGAATGGTGCCGCGCAACCTCCACCCAGGTCGTCGTGAAGCCGGTGATCGACCTGCGCGACCAGATCGCGGTCGACGCCTACGAGATCCCCGACCGGATCGCCGAACGCGTCCGCCTCACCCGACCCGCCTGCGTGTTCCCGCACTGCACGAGGCCCGCGCGGGGTTGCGACCTCGACCACGTCGATGAGTACGTCCGAGCAGATGACGGCGGGCCACCGGGTCAGACCTCCACGACCAACCTCGCCCCGCTCTGCCGGCGACATCACCGCGTGAAGACCCACCCATCGCTGACCGGTGCAGGACCCGAGAGACGGTGGCGCTACCGCCGCCTGCCCGACGGATCCTTCGTCTGGACGAGCCCCCACGACCAGCAGTACCTCGTCGACCCCCACGGCACGATCCCTCTGCCCGCTTGAACCTGCCCGTCTGACCGCACACCTCAGCGACACCCGTCACTGGGGTGTGCCGTCATGCCCCGGGGGCGCGCGTGGCTTCGAGACGCTCGCTGCGCTCGCTCCTCACCCACCGAGACATGCTGCGCTCGCTCCTCACCCACCGGACGCGCTGCACTCGCCCCTCACCCATCGAGCCGGCTGCGCTCGCACCCCACCCACCAAGAGTTTCGACCCAGTGCTGAGCCCTCCCCACCAGCTCACGCTGCCACCGCCGCCCGCGCCCTCACCACCGCTCGCGCCGGGGCTCGCCGTACGGCACGGGCCGCTCGGCGATCTGGCGGTCGAGGTCCGCGAGGGCCCGCTCGTAGGCGCCGCGGCGGACCTCGAAGGGTCCGAGGCGCTCGAGGGTGGTGCCGGTGCCGTCGTAGAACCGTTCCCACCGCACGGCCCAGGGCAGGAGGACGACGTCGACGAAGACGGAGCTGCAGCCGAACCCGCCGCAGGAGCAGGTGGCCACGCCGGTGCCGGCGAGCACGGTCCCGCCGAGCGGTGCGAACTCGACCACGAGGTCCTCGACGCCGGGTGCGTCGTCGGGGTCACCGGTGGTGGTGGCGGCGAAGTCGAAGGCGGGCCGGTCCAGGAAGTGGCGCGAGGAGGAGCCGATCTCGGAGACGGTCGGTCCGGTCCACCAGCTGGCGACGGTGCCACCGGCGATCTCGGGCAGGGGGCGACCCCCGACGAGCACCTGGACCCGGTGGTCCCCCTCGTCGGCGACCAGCTGGAAGGACAGGAGCGCCATCCGTCGAGGCTACGGTCGGAGGACCTCCGCCGCACCGCGGTTTCCGCGCCGAGCCCGCCACGAAACGCCTCGGAACACCCCTGAAACACCGGTTCCGTACGCTCCCGGCCATGCCCGGCCACTTCCCCGCCCCGACCGCCCCGCTCGACGCCGGCACGGGCCCGGTGCGCGCCGCGACGTACCTGCCGTCGACGCCCGACCACGTGCTCTGGGGCCGCCTGCCCTGCGGCACGGACTCCCCGGTGCTCACGGTCGACGCGGGCACCGAGGTCACCGTCGACACGCTGAGCCACGAGGGCGTCCTCGAGGACCAGGGCCGCGACCCCCGTCGCTTCTTCGGCCGGTACGGCGTCGCGCCCGAGGGCGTGCTCGCCGACGCGGTCGCGCTGGCGGCGTCCGACCACCCGCGCACGTTCGGGGTGGACGGGCCGCACGTGGTGACGGGTCCGATCGCGGTGCGCGGCGCGCGGGCGGGCGACCTGCTCGCGATCACGGTGCTCGAGACGCTGCCGCGGGTGCCGTACGGCGTCGTCTCCAACCGGCACGCGAAGGGCGCGCTGCCCGGCGAGTACCCCCTCGACGACGCCCCGGTCTTCTCCGCCTTCGCCGCGCTCACGGAGCACGAGGACCCCCGCGGGCGGGGGCGGGCATCGTACGGCGAGCTGCCGCTCACCGTGGCGGGGTACGACGACCCGGACGCGCCCCGGGCGAGGTTCCCGCTCGCCCCGTTCCTCGGGATCATGGGCGTCGCGGTGGCGGGCGGGGAACGTCCGCACTCGGTGCCGCCCGGGCCGCACGGCGGCAACATCGACATCAACCTGCTGACGGTCGGGGCCACGCTCTACCTCCCGGTGCAGGTGGACGGAGCGCTCGCGTACGTCGGCGACCCGCACTTCGCGCAGGGCGACGGCGAGGTGGCGCTGACGGCGATGGAGGCCAGCCTGCGCGCCACCGTGCGCCTCGACGTCGTCGCGCACGAGGAGGCGGTCGCCCACTTCGGCGAGCTCGCCGGGCCGCTGGCCGCCACGACCGAGCACCTGGTGCCCACCGGCATGGACCCGGACCTCGACGTCGCCACCCAGAACTGCGTGCGCGCCGCGATCGGGCTGCTCGGCGCCCGCTACGGGATGGAGCCGGCGATGGCCTACGCCTACCTCTCCGCCGCCACCGACTTCGACATCAGCCAGGTGGTCGACGTGGTGAAGGGCGTGCACGCGCGGATCCGCACGTCCGACTTCGCCCATCTGAACGACCGCGGACTGCCCGGCAGGCGATGATGCGCAGGTGAGCATCCCCGTGGCCGCCACCGAGCCCCTCCCCGACGGCCTGCCCGCCGGTCTGATGGACGCCTTCTGGGCCTACGAGCACGCGCTCATGACCGACGACCTGGAGGCGCTCGACCGGCTCTTCGCCCCCGGCCCCGGCACCCTGCGCACCGACGCGGCCGGGATGCTCGTCGGCCACGACGCGATCAGCGCCTTCCGCGGCGGCCGGGGCGGTGCCCCGCGCCGCACCGTCGTGGAGACGCAGGTGCAGGTGGTCGACGACGACAACGCCCTGGTCATGGCCGTCACCGAGCTGACCCGCGGCGGACGCGGCCAGCAGACCCAGCTGTGGCAGCGCCGGGCCGGCGGGTGGGTCGTCACCGCCGCCCACGTCGCCGTCAGCGCCCCGGCCCTCGACACCCGCATCTGGCGCGTCGCCGGCGACCCGCTGGTCGCGGGCTTCGAGGACGGTCCGCTCGCCGGGGAGACCGTGGCCGTCAAGGACCTCTACGCCGTCGCCGGTCACCGCATCGGGGCGGGCAACCCGTCGTACCTGGCCGCGGCCCCGCCCGAGACCCGCCACGCGCGCGTGGTCGGTCGGCTGCTCGACGCCGGCGCCGACGTCACCGGCATCGCCCGCACCGACGAGTTCGCGTGGAGCCTGTTCGGCGACAACGAGCACTACGGCGCCCCGCCGAACCCGCACGCCCCGCGCCGCCTGCCGGGCGGCTCGTCGTCCGGCTCCGCGACCGCCACCAGCCTCGGCCAGGTCAGCATCGGGCTCGGCACCGACACGGGCGGCTCGATCCGGGTGCCCTCGTCGTGGCAGGGCCTCTGGGGCATCCGTACGTCGCGCAACGCCGTGCCGCGCGACAGCCTCCTCGCTCTCGCACCCACCTTCGACGCGGTCGGCTGGATGACCCGCGACCCCGGGCTGCTGGCCCGGGTCGGCGACGTGCTCCTGCCGCCCTCTCCCCCGCCGGCCAGCAGCGACGTCGTGCTCGCGACGGACCTCCTGGCCCTCGCGACCCCGGACGTCCGGGCCGCGGTCGAGGCGTTCGCCCGCTCCTGGGGCACGGTCATCCGCGAGCCGTTCGGCACGCGCGAGCTCGCCGAGTGGCGGCAGGCCTTCGTCACCGTGCAGTCGAGCGAGGCGTGGCGCCAGCACGCCAGCTGGGTCGCGTCGCGGCCGAGCACCCTCACGCCCGCGGTGCGCGGACGCTTCGAGGCCGCCGCGCGCCAGCCCGCCGCCGACGTGGCCCGGGCCGCCGAGTCGCTCACCGGCATCCGGCTCGACGTCCGTCACCGGGTGGCCGACCGGATCCTGCTGCTGCCCACGACGCCGAGCGTCGCGCCGTACCCCGGCCAGGCCGACCAGCAGCTGCGCGACACCATGCTGGAGCTCACGAGCATCGCGGGCATCGGCGGCCTGCCGGCGGTGAACGTGCCGCTCCGCACGGCCGACGGGCTGCCCTGCGGGGTCTGCCTCGTCGCCGCCCCCGGGCGCGACCGCGACCTGCTCGCCCTCGCCGGGACACTCACCTCGCTGCTCTGACGCGAGCCCGGCCGACGCTGCCGAGCCCGGGCCGAAACGTTCGTTACAGTCGCGAAACGCGGGCGCCGTCCCGCGAAACACGGCGTCCCTACGGTGGTCGTCGGCGGAGGGAGAGCAGTGGAGATCGAGGAGTTCAACGCACTCGGGGCGACGGCGGCACGGGAGCTGCTGCGACCCGTCGCCGGCATCGACTGGTGGCTGGACGCGCTGGTCGCGGGCCGGCCCTACACCGACGTCGAGGCGCTGACGTCGTACGCCGCGGCCGAGGCGGCCCGCTGGAGCCCGGCCGACGTCGACGCCGCCCTGGCCCACCACCCGCGCATCGGCGAGCGACCGCAGGGCGACGGCGCCGAGGCGGCGCTGAGCCGGCGGGAGCAGGCGGCCATCGGCGGCCCGCGCGACCCCGGCCTCGAGGAGGCCATCGCGACGGGCAACGCGGCCTACGAGGCGCGCCACGACCGGGTCTTCCTCATCCGCGCTGCCGGGCGCAGCCGCAAGGAGATCCTCGACGAGCTCGTGCGCCGACTCGACAACGACCCGGACGCCGAGGCCCTCGAGGTCGCCGACCAGCTCACCCAGATCGCCCACCTCCGGCTGGAAGGCCTCTTCTCGTGACCACCTGCTCCACCCACGTGCTCGACGCCGCCCTCGGCGTGCCCGCGGCCGGTCTCGAGGTGTTCCTCTCCACCGCCGACGGCGACACCCTCGCGACGGCCCGCACCGACGACGACGGCCGGATCCGCTGGGACGCGCCGCTGGAGGCCGGGGGGCTGCCCGCCGACCTCGCCCCCGCGACGTACCTCGTGACGTTCGCGACCGGCTCGTGGTTCGCGGCCGCGGCGCGCGAGACCTTCTTCCCCCACGTGCAGGTGGCCGCCGAGATCAGCGGCCCGCACGTGCACGTGGCGCTGCTCCTGAGCCCGTTCTCCTACACGACCTACAAGGGAAGCTGACATGGCTGCTGGCGACATCATCCTGGGGGCGAACCAGTACGGGAAGGCCGAGTGCCGGCTCGTGCGCGTCGACCGCGACACCCCCGTGCACCGCCTCACCGACCTCAACGTCACCGCCCAGCTGCGCGGCGACTTCGCCGCCTGCCACACCGACGGCGACAACAGCCAGGTGGTCGCCACCGACACGCAGAAGAACACCGTCTACGCCTTCGCCCGCGAGCACGGGATCGCCGACCCCGAGACCTTCCTGATGACGCTGGGCGCGCACTTCGTCGACGGCTTCGAGTGGGTCGACGGCGGCCGCTGGGAGGCCGAGCAGTTCTCGTGGGAGCGCATCGCGGTCGACGGCCGCCCCCACGACCACTCCTTCGTGCGCACGGGCCAGGAGGTGCGCACGACCGTCGTCCAGAAGGACGGCGACACCACCTGGGTCGTCTCGGGCCTCAAGGACTGCACGGTGCTGAAGTCGACCGGGTCGGAGTTCCACGGCTTCCCCCGCGACCGCTACACGACGCTCGGCGAGACCGACGACCGCATCATGGCGACCTCGGTGACCGCCGGGTGGCGCTACGCCTCGACCGACGCGGCCGAGCTCGCCGCGCTCGACTTCGACGCCCTCTACACCGGCATCCGCGACACGATGCTCGCGACGTTCGCCGACGTGCACTCGCTCGCGCTGCAGCAGACGCTCTTCGCCATGGGCAAGGCCGTGCTCGAGCAGTACGACGCGGTGGCCGAGGTCAAGCTGTCGTGCCCCAACAAGCACCACTTCCTCGTCGACCTGGCGCCGTTCGGGCTCGACAACCCGGGCGAGGTCTTCTTCGCGGCCGACCGGCCCTACGGCCTCATCCAGGCCACCATCGAGCGCGAGGGAGCGCCGGCCGCGCCCCAGGCCTGGGCGACCGTGCCGGGCTTCGCGTGAGGATCGACGCGCTGCGGGCCCGGCACGTGCTCGTCGGCGACGAGGTCGTGCCCGCCACCCTCGTCGTGCGCGACGAGCGGATCGCGGCGATCGAGCCCTACGAGCACCCGACCGAGGGCGTCGTGGTGCAGGCACCCGACTCGGCGTACGTCGTTCCCGGCGTCGTCGACACCCACGTGCACGTCAACGAGCCCGGCCGCACCGAGTGGGAGGGGTTCCTCTCCGCGACGGAGGCGGCCGCCCTCGGCGGCGCCACCACGCTCGTCGACATGCCGCTCAACTCGATCCCGCCCACCACCACCGTCGAGCACCTGCAGGTCAAGCAGTCGGCGGCGCTCGGTCAGCTGATGGTGGACGTCGGCTTCTGGGGCGGCGCCGTGCCCGGCAACGTGGCCGACCTCGAGCCGCTCTGGCGCACCGGCGTGTTCGGGTTCAAGTGCTTCCTCGCCCCCAGCGGCGTCGACGAGTTCCCACCCCTGGCGCCCGACGAGTTCCTGCTCGCGCTCCGCGAGATCGCCCGCTTCGACGGGCTGATGATCGTGCACGCCGAGGACGCGACCGTGCTCGAGGCGGCGCCCTCGCCGCCGAGCCGGGCGTACGCCGACTTCGTGGTCTCCCGCCCGCCCGCCGCGGAGACCCAGGCGATCCGCCAGGTGCTCGACGGCGCCCGCGAGACCGGGGCGCGGGTGCACGTGCTGCACCTCTCCAGCGCCCGCGCGCTCGACATGCTCGCCGACGCCAAGGCCGAGGGCCTGCGCGTCACGGTCGAGACCTGCCCGCACTACCTGACCTTCGCGGCCGAGACCATCCCCGACGCCTCGCCGCAGTTCAAGTGCTGCCCGCCGATCCGCGACGCCGGCAACCGCGAGGAGCTGTGGGCCGCGCTGCGCGAGGGCGTCATCGACTGCGTCGTCTCCGACCACTCGCCCGCGACCGCCGAGGAGAAGCACCGTGGCGGCGGGGACCTGCAGCAGGCGTGGGGCGGGGTCTCCGGCCTCCAGGTCGGGTTCGCGGCCATGGCGTCCGAGGCGCGCAGCCGCGGCATCCCGCTCGCCCAGGTGAGCCGCTGGATGTCGCGCCACACCGCCGACCTCGTCGGCCTCACCGCGAAGGGCCGGATCGAGGTGGGCGCCGACGCCGACCTCGCCGTCTACGACACCGCCGCGCCGTTCCGGGTCGAGGCGACGAACCTCGCCCACAAGAACCCCATCTCGGCGTACGACGGCCTCACGTACGACGGGCGCGTCGTCCGCACCGTCGTGCGCGGCAACGCGATCGACGTCGACCGCCCCGACCACGACTGGGGCCGGCAGCTGCTGCGCGGCTGAGGCCTCCGGGCCCGGGCAGGATCCAGTCGCTCAGATCGCCGCGTCGATGCCCGCGAGCACCTGCTGCTTCGTGGGCGCCCCCGTGGCGCGCGTGACCTCGCGGCCGGCCGCGTCGAGCACGATCGTGGTGGGTGTGCGCAGGATGTTCAGCTCGCGCGTCAGCTCGAGGTGGTGCTCGGCGTCGACCTCCACGTGCGCCACGCCCGGCACGACCTCGGCCACCTCGCCGAGCACGCGGCGGGTCGCCCGGCAGGGGGCGCAGAAGGCCGACGAGAACTGCAGCAGCGTCACGCGCTCCCCCGGCTCGGCCTCGACGCCCGAGGCGGCGGCGCGCTCCCAGGCGGTGGGCTGGGCGGGAGCGCTGGGCTCCGCCGGTGCGGCGGCCTCGTCCGGTACGGCGGCCGCCGGCGCCGTACGACCGTTCGTCCGGAAGCGGCCGTCGGTGCGGGCGCGCCACAGCCCGCCGGCCACGGCGAGCACGACGGCGGCGAGCAGGATCCAGGCTCCGGTCACGTCGGTGGCAACCGCCGCGGCGCGGGACGCATTCCCGGTCTCGGAGCCGCGCTCAGAGCCCGACCCGGTCGGCCAGCTCGCGGGCGAGGGCGAACGAGCTGGTCGCCGCCGGCGACGGGGCGTTGCGGAGGTGGCTGACGACGCCGCCGGTCGTGGAGATGACGAAGTCGTCGACGAGGGAACCGTCCCGCGCGACCGCCTGGGCGCGGACGCCGGCGTGGGTGGTGCCGTCGAGGTCGTCGAGCGTCAGCGACGGCACGTAGCGCGCGGCGGCCTCGACGAACGCCCGCCGGCTCGCCGCCATCCGCAGCTCGGTGGCGCCGGTGCGCCAGAACCGTCGGGCGACCCGCCAGGTGCCGGGCCAGGTCGCGGTCTCCCAGGCGTCGCGCCCGCGCAGGGTCCGCAGCCGGTAGGCGTCCCGGGCCGGCACCAGCATGGCGGTCGGGCCCAGGGTGACGCCGCCGTCGACGTGCTTCGTGACGTGCACGCCGAGGAACGGCAGGTCGGGGTCCGGCACCGGGTAGACCATCCCGCGGACGACGGGCTCCGCCGTACGGCGCAGCGCGAGGTAGGCGCCGCGGAACGGCACGATGCGCGGGTCGGCGGGCGCGCCGGCTCCCCGGGCGAGGCGGTCGGCCCACAGCCCCGCGCAGACCACGACGCGTCGGGCGGCGAGCACCGACGGGCCGCCGGTCCCGACCCCGGTCACGTCCACGCGGGCGCCGTCGCCGCCGGGCTCGGCGACGATGCCACCGACCTCGACACCGAGGCGCACCTCGCCGCCGAGACGCTCGACCTCGGCCGCGATCGCCCGGGCCACCGCGCCGTAGTCGACGATGCCGGTGTTCGGCGCGTGCAGCGCCGCCAGGCCGGTGGCGTTCGGCTCGACCTCGCGGATCTCGTCGGCCCCGACCCGCCGCAGCCCCGGTACGCCGTTCGCGCGGCCGCGCAGCTCGAGGGCGTCGAGGCGTCCGAGCTCGTCGTCGGCCACCGCCACGACGAGCTTGCCGCAGCGCTCGTGCGGGATGCCGTGCTCCTCGCAGTAGTCGTACATCAGCCGGGCGCCCTCGACGCAGAGCCGGGCCTTCAGCGACCCGGGCTCGTAGTAGATGCCGCCGTGCACCACCCCGGAGTTGTGACCGGTCTGGTGGGCCGCGACCCGGTCCTCCTTGTCGACGACCACCACCGACGCACCGGGCCGGCGCAGCAGCGCCTCGCGGGCCACCGCGAGCCCCACGATGCCGGCGCCGACGACGACGAGGTCGTGGCGGGCGTCCCCCGGCACGCGTCAGCCCCGCGCGGCCAGGTCGCGCAGCTGCGCGCGGGCGGCCGGCGGCAGGAACTCCTCGCCCTCGCGGTCGACCAGCGCCGCCGAGGCGTCGCGGGCCTGCCGGACGAGGGCGGGCGACGGACGCCAGTCGGGCCGGGGCCAGTCGGCCGGGTCGAGGTAGGGCTCGTGCGCCTCGATCCCCGTGCGGTCGATCGCGAAGAAGACCAGCGCGGCAGCGGCTGCCGCGTCGGCGAGGTCGGAGTCGTAGCCGCCCTCGGCCTCCGCGAGGAAGGCGGCGAGCATCCCCTCGACCTCCCCGGTGTCCGCTTCCGCGAGCTCCATCACGATGTCCGCGGCCGAGTCGTTCTCGAACAGTCCCTCGCCCCAGGTCCCCACGTCACGCCCCTCTCCTCGGACCGGCCCCGTGCCGGTCACGGGTCCAGTCCACCGTGTCGGGGACGCCGACGCACGCGCGGCGCGGCGTCGTACCCGAGTTTCGGGAGGTAGGGCCCGTCACCGCGCCGGAAACGGAAACACCGCGGGCGCGTCGCGAAACACCCCAGAAACGGATGTTTCATAGGCTGCCCCCATGTCCGTCTCGGCCGCTGCCCAGATCCACCCCCCGCCGCGCCTGCTGATGGGTCCCGGACCCGTCAACGCCGACCCCCGCGTGCTGCGGGCGATGAGCGCGCCGCTGGTGGGTCAGTACGACCCCGCGATGACGTCGTACATGAACGAGGTCATGGCGCTCTACCGCGACGTGTTCGTGACGACGAACGAGCAGACGTTCCTCGTCGACGGCACCTCCCGCGCGGGCATCGAGGCCGCGCTGGTGAGCCTGCTCGAGCCCGGCGACCGGGTGCTCGTGCCGGTCTTCGGGCGCTTCGGCCACCTGCTCACCGAGATCGCCGAGCGCTGCGGCGCCGAGGTGCACACGATCTCCACCGACTGGGGCACCGTCTTCACGCCGGAGCAGCTGGAGGAGGCCGTCGCCGCGGTCCGGCCCAAGGTCGTCGCGGTCGTGCAGGGCGACACCGCCACCACGATGTGCCAGCCGCTGGCCGACCTCGGCGAGATCTGCCGGCGCCACGACGCGCTCCTCTACTGCGACGCCACGGCCTCGCTCGCCGGCAACGAGTTCCTCACCGACGCGTGGGGCGTCGACGTCGTCACGGCCGGCCTGCAGAAGTGCCTCGGCGGGCCGTCGGGCAGCGCCCCCATCACGATCGCGCCGCGGGCCGTCGAGGTCATCGACGGCCGCCGGCACGTCGAGGCGGGCATCCGCGAGGCCGCCGACGAGGCGCGCGAGGGCGGCCTGCGCATCCGCTCCAACTACTTCGACCTCGCGCAGGTCATGGACTACTGGGGCCCCCGCCGCCTCAACCACCACACCGAGGCGACGAGCATGCTGTACGGCGCCCGCGAGTGCGCCCGCCTGCTCGTCGAGGAGGGCGTGGGCCGGGCCGTCGAGCGCCACCGCCTGCACGGGGCGGCGATGCTGGCCGGTGTCCGCGGCCTCGGGCTCGAGGTCTTCGGCGACGTCGACCACAAGATGCACAACGTGGTGGCCGTCCACATCCCCGACGGCGTGCCCGGCGACGCCGCCCGCGGCGCGATGCTCACCGACTTCGGCATCGAGATCGGCACCTCCTTCGGTCCGCTGCACGGCAAGGTCTGGCGCATCGGCACGATGGGCTACAACGCCCGCCGCGACGCCGTGCTCCTCACCCTCGCCGCCCTCGAGCAGGTGCTCCGCGCGTACGGCGCCCGCGTCACCGGCGGTGGCGGGGTCGGGGCCGCGCGCGAGGTGTACGACGCGAGCGAGGCCGACGCATGAGCACCGACGCGACCACCACCGACGCGACCAGCGACCCCACCACCGACCCGACCACCGACCCGACCACCGCCCCGGGCGTGCTCGCCCGCTGCACCGAGCTCGACCGCTTCACCTCCTCGCCCGACCACCTCGAGCGCGTGCACCTCTCCCCCGAGCACGCCGCCGCCAACGAGGCGGTGCGCGCCTGGATGGAGCAGGCCGGGCTAACCACGTGGCGCGACGCCGCCGGCAACATGTGCGGACGACGCGAGGGCCGTGAGCCGGGCCTGCCCGCGCTCCTGCTGGGCTCGCACGTCGACACGGTGCCCGACGCCGGGTCGTACGACGGGATGCTCGGCGTCGTCATGGCGATCGCCGTGGCGCAGCGGCTCGGCGACCGGGTCGCCGAGCTGCCCTTCGCGCTCGAGCTGGTCGCGTTCTCCGACGAGGAGGGCACCCGCTTCGGCACGGCCCTCATGGGCAGCAAGGCGCTGGCCGGTCTCTGGGACGACGCCTGGTGGCAGCTCGCCGACGCCGACGGCGTCCCGCTGCGGCAGGCCTTCCTCGACTTCGGCCTCGACCCCGAGCGCGCCCGCGACGCGGCCCGCGCCCCCGGGAGCCTCGTCGGCTACCTCGAGGCCCACATCGAGCAGGGCCCCTACCTCGAGGCCGCCGACGTCTCGCTCGGCTACGTCACGACCATCGCGGGCGCCCGCCGCTTCCGCCTCACGGTGCTCGGCGAGGCCCGGCACGCGGGCGGCACGCCGTACGAGCGCCGCCGCGACGCCCTCGTCGGCGCCGGCGAGGCCATCACGACGATCGAGCGGCTCGGCCGCGCGCTCGGTGTCATCGCCACCGTCGGTCAGATCGAGGTGCACCCCGGCGCCGTCAACGTGATCGCCGGCCGGGCCGACTTCAGCCTCGACCTGCGCGCCCCGCTCGACGAGGACCGCGACCGCGCGTGGGAGCGGCTGCACGCCGAGGTCGCCGCCGCCTGCGAGGCGCGCGGCCTGCGGCTCGAGGTCACCGAGACCCACGCGGCGCCCGCCGCCCCCTGCGCGGGCTGGCTCCAGCAGGCCGTCGTCGACGGCATCCGCAGCACCGGCGACGCCGACCCGATGGCGCTGTGGAGCCGCGCGGGCCACGACGCGATGGCCGTCGCGGCCGTCGCCGACATCGGGATGCTCTTCCTGCGCTGCCACGACGGCATCAGCCACCACCCGGGCGAGGACGTGCGCGAGGTCGACGTCGCCCGGGGCATCGACGCGTTCGAGGCGGCCGTGCTCGCGGTCGCGACGGCCCACGACGCCGGCGGCACCGCCGCCGTCCCACCCCCGACACCAGGACTGGGCCGATGACCACCACGAGCACGCCACCCACTGCCGGGACCGCCACCGGGTCCGCCACCGCCATGGCCGGCACCACCGCCGTGCGCATCGACGAGCGCATCGCCACCCGGCGCGCCGACCTCTCGCCCCAGGAGCGTCGGGCCGCCGACACGCTGCTCGAGCACCTCGAGGACCTCGCCACCTACCGCGCCGCCGAGCTGGCCGAGCTCGCCGGCGTCTCGAAGGCGACGATGAGCCGGCTCTTCCGCAGCCTGGGGTACGCCGACTTCGACGAGGTCCGCGACCACCTCCGCGCCCTGCGCGCCGTGGGCGAGCCGCGCCAGCTGGAGGCGCCGGCGAGCCTTCCGGCGTACGCCCGGGCCGAGGCCGCGACCATCGCCGCCGTGCTGGCGCAGCCGAGCATCGCGCGGGCGGTCTCGGCCCTCGTCGCGGCGCGCCACGTGCACGTCGTCGGCTGGCGCAACAGCCACGCCGTCGCGCTCCACCTGCGCCAGCAGCTCGCGCAGGCCCGGCCCGACGTCCGGCTCGGCCCGCTGCCCGGGCAGGTGATGGGCGAGGAGCTCGCCGACGTCGGGGCGGGCGACGCCGTCGTCGTCATCGGGTTCCGTCGCCGGCCGCACGGCCTGGGCGGCTTCCTCGCCGAGGCGGTGCGCACCGGTGCCACCGTCGTGCTGCTCGCCGACCCGAGCGCCGTCGACCACGCCCGCCAGCTGGGCGCCCCGCACGTGTGGCTCGAGTGCCCCGTCGCGACCGACCTCGCGTTCGACTCCTACGCCGCCGCCATGAGCGTCGTCGCCGTGCTGGCCGACGGCGTGCTCGCCGCGCTCGGCCCGGCCGGGCGCGAGCGCGTGACGTCGATCAGCGGCCGCTACCACCGCCTCCGAGAGATCGAGTGATGGACCTCGTCGAGCTCACCGGCGTCCGGGTCGCCCGCACCCGCGACGACCTGCGCCTCGCCCCCGGCGAGGCCTTCCTCGGCGGCGGGTCGTGGCTCTACTCCACGCCGCAGCCCGGGCTGCGCGGCCTCGTCGACCTCACCGGCCTCGGCTGGGCCCCGACCGAGCCGCTCGCCGCGCCGGAGGGTGACGGCGGGCTCCGGATCGCGGGCACCTGCACCGTGGCACAGCTCGTCGCCGCGGCCGCCGGGTGGCCGGGCGCCGACCCGCGTCGTACGTCGGCCGCCGCCCTCGTGCGCGACTGCGCCGAGGCCTTCCTGATGTCGTTCAAGGTGTGGGAGGTCGCGACCGTCGGCGGCAACGTGTGCCTGGGGCTGCCGGCCGGCGCGATGATCTCGCTGACCTCCGCGCTCGGCGCCACGGCCGAGCTGTGGGGCCCCGACGGCGAGCGTCGCGTGGCCGTGACCGACCTCGTGGTCGACGCGGAGCGCACGGACCGCCGTACCGACGAGGTGGTGCGCGCCCTCGACGTGCCCGCCGCCGCGCTCACCGCCCGCTACGCCTTCCGCAAGGTCGCGCTCTCGCCGATCGGCCGCTCGTCCGCGGTCGTCGTCGGCCGGCTCGACGTCGACGGCCCGACGCCCGGCGCCTGCACCGTCGTCGTCACCGCGGCCACGCGTCGTCCGGTGCCGCTGCGGTTCCCCGCGCTGCCCACGCCCGTCGAGCTCGCCGCCGCGGTGGCGGCGATCGACTGCTGGTACGACGACCCGCACGGCCCCGCCGACTGGCGGGCCGGCGTGACGCCGGTGCTCGCGGCGGAGGTGCTGGCGGAGCTCGCCGGCGGCGCCGGGGTCTCCGGTCCGGGGGCGGCCGCGTGATCGAGGTCAACGGCACCCCGGTCGACCCGGCGGAGATCGGCACCCACCCGGGGCAGTGCCTGCGCACGTTCCTGCGCGACGCCGGCCGGCTCGACGTGAAGAAGGGCTGCGACGCCGGCGACTGCGGCGCCTGCACCGTGCTGCTCGACGGCACCCCGACCCACTCCTGCCTCACGCCCGTGCACCGCGCCGAGGGCCGCACGGTCACCACCGTCGCCGGCCTCGGCACGCCGGAGCACCTCCACCCGGTGCAGCGGGGCTTCGTCGCGGCGGGCGGCTTCCAGTGCGGCTTCTGCACGGCGGGGTACGTCGTGACCGCCGCCGCGCTCGCCGACGCCGACGGGGTCGTGCCCGGCGCCGACGACCCCGCGCGCGAGGCCGACGTGGCCCGGCTCTTCAAGGGCAACCTCTGCCGCTGCACCGGCTACCGCTCGATCCGCGACGCCCTCGCGGGGCGCTCCAACGTCGCTCCGGACGGCCCCGGGTGTGCGGGTCACGGAGGCGTCGGCCGATCGCTGGGAGCACCCGCCGGGCCGCGCATCGTCTCCGGGTGCGAGCCGTTCACGCTCGACCTGCCGACCACCGGCGTGCTGCACATGAGCGTCGTGCAGAGCACCGAGGCCCACGCGCGCATCGTCTCGATCGACACGAGCCGGGCGGAGGCCCTGCCCGGCGTGCGCCTCGTGCTCACCCACCACGACGTGCCCGGCACGCTCTTCTCGACCGGCCGCCACCAGAGCCGCCTCGACGACCCCGACGACACCCGCATGCTCGACGACGTCGTCCGGTACGTCGGGCAGCGCGTCGCCGCGGTCGTGGCCGACTCCCCGCAGACCGCCGCCCACGCCGCCACGCTGGTCGACGTCGTCTACGCGCCGCTGCCGGCCGTCTTCGACCCGGAGGCCGCGCGCACGCCGGGGGCACCGCTGCTGCACGGCGACAAGGGGCCGGAGTCGCGCATCAGCGAGCCCGCCCGCAACGTGGTGGCGCAGAGCCACGGCGAGGTCGGGGACGTCGACGCCGGCCTGGCCGCGGCCGTCCACACCGTCGGGGGCACGTGGCGCACCGCCCGCGTCACCCACGCCCAGCTCGAGACGCACGGCGCCCGTGCCTGGGTGGACCCCGACGGCACGCTCGTCGTGCGCACGAGCACGCAGGTGCCGTTCCTCATCCGCGACGAGCTGGCGCGCCTCCTCGAGCGCGACCCCGCGACGGTCCGGGTGGTCGCCGCGCGGGTCGGCGGCGGCTTCGGCGGCAAGCAGGAGCTGCTGGTCGAGGACCTCGTCGCGATCGCCACGCTGCGGCTCGGCGCCCCGGTCCAGCTCGAGCTCACCCGCGCCCAGCAGTTCACGATGCTGCCGTGCCGCCACCCGATGCGGGTGCGGGTGCGCCTGGGCGCGGACGCCGACGGCGTGCTCACCGCGATGGCCGTCGACGTGCTCTCCGACACCGGCGCCTACGGCAACCACGCCCCCGGCGTGATGTTCCACGGCTGCCACGAGTCGGTCGCGCTCTACCGCTGCGCCAACAAGCGGGTCGACGCCGAGGCGGTCTACACGAACAACGTCCCCTCCGGGGCGTTCCGGGGCTACGGGCTGGGCCAGATCATCTTCGCCATCGAGTCGGCGATGGACGAGCTGGCCCGCGAGGTCGGGCTGAGCGCGACCGAGGTACGGCGCCGCAACGTCGTCGTCCCGGGCGACGAGTTCGTCGTGAACGGCGCCCCCGACACCGACCTCGTCTTCGGCAGCTACGGCCTCGACCAGTGCCTCGACCTCGTCGACGCCGCGCTCGCCGACGGGCGCGGGGCGGCCGCCGTACCCGCCCCGAGCGCCACCTCCGACTGGGTGCTCGGCGAGGGGGTCGCGGCCGCGATGATCGCGACGATCCCGCCCCGGGGCCACCACAGCGAGGCGGCCGTGACCATGGCGCCCGACGGGCAGGTCACGATCGACGTCGGCACCGCCGAGTTCGGCAACGGCACCGCCACCGTGCACACCCAGCTCGCCGCCGACGCGCTCGGCGTGGCGCCGGAGCGGGTGCGGCTGCGGGCCTCCGACACGGCGACCGCCGGCTACGACACCGGGGCCTACGGCTCGACGGGATCGGTCGTCGCGGGGGCCGCCGTGGCCCGTGCGGCCGCCGACCTGCGGGCCCGGCTCGACGCGGTCGGCGGCGACCCGTCGGTGCTGGAGTCGCCCGTCACGGCCCGAGCGAGCAGCGACGGGTCGCCCCGCTCGGTGGCGTTCAACGTGCACGCCTTCCGGGTCGCGGTCGACCGCAGCACGGGAGAGGTGCGGATCCTCGACTCGGTCCAGGCCGTCGACGCCGCCGTCGTGCTCAACCCCGAGCAGCTGCGGGGCCAGGTCGAGGGCGGGGTCGCGCAGGCCATCGGCGGCGCGCTCTACGAGGAGCTGGTGCTCACCGACGGCGTGCTGTCGACGGCGGCGTTCCGCGACTACCGCGTGCCCCAGATGGCCGACGTGCCGCCCACCCGGGTGCTGTTCGCCGACACCTACGACACGCTCGGCCCCGCCGGCGCGAAGTCGATGAGCGAGGCGCCGTACAACCCCGTCGCCCCCGCCCTCGCCAACGCCGTGCGCGACGCGCTCGGCGTGCGACCCCACGAGATCCCCCTGAGCCGCGACCGCGTGTGGCGGCTCGCGCGCACCGACACCGGCGTCGGTCAGCCGCTCCCCCCTGCGCTCGCCCCGGGTCACCCCGGCGAGCTCCCCGTTGACGAGAAGGACGAGAACCACGATGCAGACGACCACGACTGACGCGCAGTGGCTGGCCCAGGCCATCGAGCTGGCGGTGGCGAACGTCGCCGACGGGGGCGGCCCCTTCGGCGCCGTGATCGTGCGGGACGGCGAGCTCGTCGCGACCGGGCAGAACCGCGTGACGCCCCTGCTCGACCCCACCGCGCACGCGGAGGTGCAGGCGATCCGGGCGGCGTGCCAGGTGGTGGGCGACTTCTCGCTCGCCGGCTGCGAGCTCTTCACCTCGTGCGAGCCCTGCCCGCTCTGCGTCTCGGCGTCGCTGTGGGCCCGCCTCGACCGCGTCGTCTTCGCCGCCGACCGCGACGACGCCGCGAACGGCGGGTTCGACGACCGCGCCTTCTACGACGTGCTCGCCGCGCCCCGCGACACCTGGACCACCCCCGTCGTCGGGCTGCGCCCCGCCGACGCCACGGCGCCCTTCGACGCCTGGGTCGCGAAGGTCGACCGCACGCGGTACTGACCCCGGAGGTTCTGGACAGACCAGTTCAGATCTCGTACGGTCGTCGTCGTGGCCCGACCTCGTGCGTTCGACACCGACACCGCCCTCGACGTGCTCGTCGAGAGCTTCTGGGACCACTCCTTCGCGACGACGTCGACCGACGACCTCTGTCGGCTCTCCGGCCTCTCGCGCAGCAGCCTCTACAACGCGTTCGGCACAAAGCGGGAGGTCTACGCGCTGGTGCTGAAGCGCTACTCCGACCGCAAGGCGGCCGAGCAGGGTGCCCTGCTCGAGCTGGACCTGCCCGGCGCCGACCTGCTCCGGACCTTCGCCCGCACCGTGCTCGACCACCAGTGGGCCGAGGCCGAGCGACGCGCCTGCCTGGGCATCACGGCGTCGCTCGAGACGGGACCCACCGGCGGTGACGTGACCGAGCGGCTCGAGCGCAACGCGCAGGGCTTCTCCGCGACGATCGCCGAGATCGTCGCCCGCGGCCAGCGCGACGGCACCCTCGACGCGAGCCGGCCTGCGACCGAGCTCGCCTGGGTCGTGCACGCGATGCTCGACGGCCTCCAGGTGCGCTCGCGCATCCACCACGACCGCGCCGACGTCGACCGATGTGTCGAGACCCTGCTCGACCTGCTCGCCCCGCGCGACTGACCCACCCGACCACCCCGACCCGTCCTCGACCCCGCCCCTGTTCTGGACAGAACCATCCATCATCTCGGAGGACCCGCCATGACCGCACCCGCTCCCGCCCGGCTGCCCCTGGCCGTCTACGTGCTCGGGGCCACGATCTTCTGCCTCGGCACGTCGGAGTTCATGCTGGCCGGGCTCCTCCCCGACCTCGCCCGCGACCTCGGCGTCGGCCTGCCCACGGCGGGCGGCCTGATCAGCGGGTTCGCGATCGGCATGCTGGTCGGCGCCCCCGTGATGGCACTGCTGACGTTGCGCCTGCCGCGTCGTACGACGCTCGTGGCCGCCGCGCTGGTCTTCGCCGTCGCCCACCTCGCGGGCGCCGTCGCCGACGACTACGTCCTGCTGATGGTCAGCCGGGTGGTCGCGGCCGTGGCCTGCGCGACGTACTGGGCCGTGGCCGCCGTGACGGCACTGGCGCTCTCCCCGGCCGGCGCCACCGCCCGCGCCATGGCGGTCGTGGTCGGCGGGCTGACGGTCGCCAACGTCGCCGGCGTACCGCTCGGCACCCTGGTCGGCAGCGCCGGCGGCTGGCGGCTGACGTTCGTCGCCGTCGGGGCGCTGACCCTCGTCGCCGCGGTGGCGACGGCGTGGCTCGTCCCCGAGACGCGCGCCCGCGACGTCGACACGACCCCGTACGGCGCGGTGCTGCGCCGCGAGCTGCGCACCTTCCGCCGCCTGCCGCTGTGGGTGGCGCTCGGCACCACGGCGGCCTTCCAGGCCACGGTGTTCTGCACCTTCTCCTACCTCGCGCCCGTCGTCACCGACGTGGCCGGGCTCTCCGAGTCCGCCGTGCCGGGCGTGCTGCTGGCCTTCGGGGTCGGTTCGGTCGTGGGGGTGGTCCTCGGCGGCCGGTACGCCGACCGCGACCTCATGGGCAACGTGCTGGTCTCGCTCGTGGCGCTGGCCGGCTCCCTGGTGCTGCTCGTCGCCCTCGCGCCGCTGCCGGGCGCCCTCGTGCCGGCCGTCTTCGTCTTCGGGGTGGCCGCCTTCTCGATCGCGTCGGCGATCAACGCGCGCGTGCTGGGGCTGGCGGGTGACGCCCCGACCCTCGCCTCGGCCGTCAACGTCTCGGCGTTCAACGTGGGCAACGCGGTGGGCCCGGCTGTCGGCGGCGCCGTCATCGCCTCCGGCGCCGGCTACCTCGCGCCGGCCTGGGCCTCGGTCGGCCTGGCCGTCGTCGCCCTCGGGCTCGCGCTCGTGTCGCGGCGGATCGAGCGGCCCGAGCCGGGCCGGCCGGAGAAGCCCGGCCAGTCGGAGAGCGCCGCAGTCCCCGCCGTACCGCCGACGCCCACCCTCTGCACCTCGGGCTGCGCGGACGCGAGCTGACGGCCAGCCGTCCACGAGCACGGACGGCGGCGAATCGCCCACCGCCCAGCTCGTACGACGCCCACCGGCCCGGATCGCCGCGATCCGGGCCGGTGGCGCGCTCGACCGCGCCCGCCGTACGCACCCTGAGCACAACCTGAAACGAACGTAACAGCGCTGAAACGCCAACCGCCCGTTCGTGTTACCGGCGCTTCCTAGCCTTCCGGCGTACTCGGGGAAACCCGCGCAGAGACGCGCGCGATCCGTCACCCCTCATCGAGGAGAACCACATGAAGCTGTCCCTGCGCCGCGACGGCCGGATCGTCCGATCCGGTGCCGTCCTTGCGGCTGCCGCCCTCGTCCTCAGCGGCTGCGGCGGGTCCGACGACGAAGCCAGCGACGGCGAGGGCTACGGCGACGTCACCGTGCAGCTGTCGTGGATCAAGAACGCCGAGTTCGCCGGCGAGTTCTTCGCCGACACGAACGGCTACTACACCGACGCCGGCTTCGGCGACGTCACCCTCAACCCCGGCCCCGGCGCGATCGAGACCCTCGTGGCGTCCGGCGAGGCCGACTTCGGGCTCTCGAACGCGATCGCCACCGCGCAGCTCATCGACTCCGAGGACGCGCCGCTGAAGATCGTCGGCACCAAGTTCCAGAAGAACCCGTTCACGATCCTCTCGCTCGCCGACGGCGGCAACATCCTCACGCCCGAGGACCTGGTCGGCAAGACCATCGGCGTCCAGGCCGGCGGCAACGAGACGCTGTTCGACGCGCTGCTCGAGGTCAACGGCATCGACCCGGCCGACGTCACGAAGGTGCCGGTCGAGTACGACCCGTCGCCGCTCATCGACGGCGAGGTCGACGGGTTCCTCGCCTACCTGACGAACGAGTCGATCACGGTCGAGTTCGACGGCTACGACGTCGCGAACCTGCCCTTCGCCGACAACGGCCTGCCGTTCGTCGCCGAGTCGGTGATCGTCAACGAGCGCACCATCGAGGAGAACCCGGAGATGATCAAGGACTTCCTCCGCGCCGAGATCCTCGGCTGGAAGGACGCCCTCGCCGACCCCGACGAGGCCGCCCGCCTGGCCGTCGAGGAGTACGGCGCCGACCTCGACCTCTCCATGGACAAGGAGCTCGAGCAGGCCCGCATCCAGGCCGGCCTGATCGTCACCCCCGACGTCGAGAGCAACGGGCTGTTCACCATCAGCGACACGCTCATCGAGGAGAACCTCGCGACGCTGGCGGCCGCCGGCGTCGACATCGAGGCCGACGACCTCTTCGACCTCTCGCTGCTCACGGAGCTGCTCGAGGAGGAGCCGGAGCTCGCCGAGCTGCCCGACGACATCGAGCTCCCGACCTCCTGACCCGCTCGACCCCGCACCACCCGCGACACCCGCACCACCCCGCATGACCGAAGCCGAGCAGGGAGAGACCGTGTCCACCACGCTGAAGAACCCCGGCGCCGCCGAGGCCCGCACCTCGGGCACCGGCGTCCGGATCGAGAACCTGTCCAAGACCTTCCGGATGGGGCGCAAGAGCGTCACGGCGCTCGACGACGCCACCCTCTTCACGGAGAAGGGCAGCTTCCTCTCCCTGCTCGGCCCCTCGGGCTGCGGCAAGTCCACCATCCTGCGCATCCTGGCCGGCCTCGAGAAGCCGACCTCGGGCACGGCGCTCGTCGAGGGCAAGACGCCGCTCGAGCTGCGTCGCGACCACGAGCTCGGCATCGCGTTCCAGGACTCGGCGCTGCTGCCGTGGCGCTCGGTGATGGCCAACATCCGGCTGCCGTTCGAGGTCTCCGGCGTGAAGCCCGACGAGAGCCTCATCGCCGAGCTCATCGCCCTCGTGGGTCTCACCGGCTTCGAGAAGGCCAAGCCCGCCCAGCTCTCGGGCGGCATGCGGCAGCGGGTGTCGATCGCCCGCTCGCTCGTCGTGAAGCCGTCGGTGCTGCTGCTGGACGAGCCCTTCGGCGCCCTCGACGACATGACCCGCCAGCGGCTGAACGTCGAGCTGCTGCGCATCTGGACCGAGAAGCCCGCGACGACCCTCATGGTCACGCACGGCATCTCCGAGGCGATCTTCCTCTCCGACCAGGTCGCCGTGATGAGCGCGCGCCCGGGTCGGATCAAAGAGGTCATCGACGTCGACCTCCCGCGGCCCCGCCTGCCCGAGATCATGCGGACGCCCGAGTTCCACGCCCTCCACGACCGGGCGAGCGACCTGCTCTTCGGCGACCCGGCTGCGGAGTGAGCGCGTGCTGACCTCCGAACGTCTCCGCGCGCCGGCCATGGGGGCCGCCGGCGTGGTCGTCGTCGTGCTCGCCTGGTGGCTGCTCTCCGTCACCCTGCTGCGCGAGGCCCGCGTGCCCACCCCGGGCGGCGTCGTCTCCTCGATCCTCGACGACGGCTGGGCCTACTACTGGCCGAACTTCTCCATGACGATCAACGAGGCCGTGCTCGGGTTCCTCTACGGCAACGTGGCGGCGATCGCGCTGGCCTCGCTCGTCCTGCTCGTGCCGCAGCTCGAGGCGGTGATCATGCAGGTGGCCGTCATCAGCTACTGCATCCCGATCGTCGCCATCGCGCCGGTGCTCTACATCATCATCGGCATCCCCGACGACGGCGCCGCCTCCGGCACCGCGGTCGCGCTGGCCACGCTGTCGGTCTTCTTCACCACCGTCATCGGCACGGTGCTGGGCCTGCGGTCGGCGGAGCGTACGAGCCTCGACGTCGTCAGCGTGTACGGCGGGGGCCGGCTCGCCCAGCTGCGCAAGGTGCAGCTGGTCTCCGCCCTCCCGTCCGTGCTCAACGCCCTGCAGATCGCCGCCCCGGCGGCCTTCCTCGGCGCCATCCTCGGCGAGTACACCGGCGGCCTGCGCCCCGGCGTCGCGCGCGTGCTCGTCACCGCGCAGCAGAACCTCAACGTCGAGCGCGCCTGGGCCACGGGGCTGCTCTGCGCGGCCGTCGCCGGCGCCGGGTTCGCGCTCTTCGGGATCATCAGCCGGGTCGTCAGCCCGTGGTCGAAGGGAGCGCAGGCATGAGCTCGACCCTCACCACCGGCGAGAAGCCCGTCAAGGCGCGCACCGGTCTCGCGATCCTCCGCTCGCTCGCCACGACGACCCTCACGATGGTGCTGGTGCTCGCAGTCGTGCTCGGGCTCTGGGTGGCCGGACTGGCCATCTGGGACGTCGACGAGTTCGTCGGCAAGGGCCCCGCCGACGTGTGGGCCTACCTCGTGAGCGACCCCGACGCCGCCGAGAACCGCGAGGGCATGGGCGGCCTGCTCGCCCAGACGCTCGAGGACGCCACCATCGGCTTCGTCGTCGGCATGCTCGCCGCCATCGGGTTCGCGATGCTCATCGTGCGGTTCAAGGCCGTCGAGAGCGCCGTCATGCCGGTCGCGATGGTCTTCCGCTCGGTGCCGCTCGTCGCCCTCGCGCCGATCATCATCCTGCTGGCCGGTCGCGGCGCCCTCACGGTGGCGATCATCAGCGGTGTCGTCGTGCTCTTCCCGGCGCTGGTCACCACGGTCTTCGGGCTCCGGTCGGTCTCGCCCCAGATGCGTGACGTCGTCACCGTGTACGGCGGGTCCGAGGGCGCCGTCCTGCGCAAGGCCGCGTTCCCCTCGGCCCTGCCCTCGCTGTTCGCGGCGATCCGCATCTCCGTGCCCGGCGCCATCACCGGCGCCCTGCTCGCGGAGTGGCTCGCCACCGGCAAGGGCATGGGGTCCGCGATCGTCTCGGCGTCCCGCAACGGCCGCATCAACGAGACCTGGTCGCTGGTCGTCATCGTGACGGTCGCCTCGGTCGTGCTCTACCTCGTCGCCCAGCTCGTCGAGTCCGCCGTGCTCGCGCGCTACGGCAAGAACGCCGGCAAGGCCTGACCCACCACCGTCCCCGAGCCGCAACACGCACGTCACCCACCGCTGCCCCCGCCCGCCTAGGGTCGGGGGCAGCGCTCTAGTTCCAACGGACACGACGGGCTCCCGCACCCGCGCACGGGGCGGGCCTCCCGGGACACGGACACCTCAGAGCGGATCCGTGTCCCGACTCCCGAGGAGAGCTCCGTGTCCCCCACCCCGTTCGCCGTCCCCGTCGTCGACCTCGCCCGCCCGCACGCCGAGGTGGTCGCCGCCATCGACCGCGCCTGCACCGAGGTCGGCTTCCTCCAGCTCGTCGGCCACGGCGTGCCCGACGAGGTCGTCGCCGGCCTCGTCGCCGCCCTGGACCAGTTCTTCGCCCTCCCCGACGCCGACAAGCGGGCGCTGCGCCGGCCCCCGGAGGAGAACCGCGGCTACGTGCCGCCGCGCACCGAGGCGCAGAGCCTCAGCCTCGGCGTCCAGCCGGCCGACATGATGAACGACTTCTTCGAGGCGTACGGCGTGGGCCGCGGCCTCGCGGACTACCCGGCGTCCTCGGGGGTCGCGGCGGTGGCCGACCACGCGTCGTACGGCGAGCACTACGCCCCGAGCGTGTGGCCGGACCTGCCCGGCTGGCGCGAGGCGGTCGAGCGCTACCTCGGCGAGGCCGAGCGTGTGGCCCGCACCCTGGTCGCGCTGTTCGAGGACGCCCTCGGGCTCGACCGTGGTGAGCTCGCGGCCCTGGACCGGCACCCGATCAGCGTCATGCGGCTCATCAACTACGCGCTCGACGAGGGCACGGCGGTGCACCTCGACGGCGACCTGCGGGGCATGGGCGAGCACACCGACTACGGCCTGCTCACCGTGCTGTGGGCCGACCGGGTCGCGGGCCTGCAGGTGCTCGCGGCCGACGGCACGTGGCACGACGTCATGCCCGCCGACGGGGCGCTGCTCGTGAACCTCGGCGACCTCACCGCTCGGCTCACCAACGACCGGTGGTCGTCGACGCTGCACCGCGTGCGGCCGCCGGTCGTCGACGGCACGATCCGACGGCGGCGCTCGGCGGCGTACTTCCACGACGCGGACGCGGACGCCGTCGTCGCTCCCCTGCCGGGCTGCGTCGACGACGCCCACCCGGCGCGCTACTCGCCCGTGACGGTGGACGAGCACGTGCGCGCGAAGGTCGCGGGCTCGAACGCCGGGGTGGTCAACCACGCGGCGGTGCGGGAACGGGCGCGCCTCGGCCCGGGTGCCGGCACGCCGGCGGTCGTCAGTCCCCCGACGGCATCGCGACGCTGAGCAGCAGGTGCACCGGCTCGTCGCCCTCGACGCTCCAGCGCTCCCGTGTGCCCGTGGGGAAGGCGAGGAAGTCGCGGGGCCCGAGCCGGTGCACCGCGCCGCCGTCGACCTCGACCGCGAGGCGGCCGCTGACGACGTACACCCCGGTCTCGCCGACCGCCTCGAACCAGGTCGTGAGGTGCTCGCCCGGGCCCACGACGTACTCGACGACCTGCAGCGGGGAGTCGTCCTGGAACCTCAGGGCGCGCCCGACCGCGCTGTCCGGGCGGTCGGAGACGGGGATGAGACGGCCGCTGCCGGCCGGGACCAGCACGACGGGGTCGGCCGGCTCCCCGGCCACGACGGGCAGCAGCTCGCC
Organism: Nocardioides alkalitolerans DSM 16699; assembly: GCF_000426525.1. Classification (GTDB taxonomy): domain Bacteria; phylum Actinomycetota; class Actinomycetes; order Propionibacteriales; family Nocardioidaceae; genus Nocardioides; species Nocardioides alkalitolerans. The sequence continues at coordinate 286,751 of NZ_AUFN01000011.1, read as the reverse complement.
GGGCGAGACGCCGAGCGCGGACGCGAGGCGGTAGGTCGTCACCATCGACGGCGCGCTCTGCCCGCGCTCGAGCTGGCTGAGGAACGGCTGGCTGACGCCGGCCACCGCGGCGAGGGCACGCATCGATAACCCCTGCTTGTCGCGGAGCTCCTTGATGCGGAGGCCGATGCGGGCGGCGATGTCGCTCTCGCTGGTCGGCACCGCGGCCGGGAGGGCGGGACCCGTTACGGGGAGATCGCTCAACCGTCACACTCCTGACACATCTGTTCGATCAGATCGAGGCACAATGATCGTCATGACTTATCAGCGCCCGCGTGACGCCCTCGCCGGGATGGCGACTGCCGCTGATCGTAGCGACTTCTCACCGCACCCGGAGGTCACCGCCCGATGACCGGCTTCGCCTACTCGACCCCGACCCCCGCCGACCCGGTGATCGACGCCCTCGTGGCGGCGCTGCCGAAGGTCAGCCTCCACTGCCACCTGCTCGGCACCGTCGCACCCGCGACCGTCGTCGACCTGGCCCGCAAGCACCGCGTCGACCTCGGCGGCCGCACCGCCGACGACCTCTACGACCACGACAGCTACGAGGACCTCGGCGAGTTCCTCCGCGTGCTCGACGTCGTCGGCTCCGTCGTGCGCGACCTCGACGACCTGCACCGCGTCACCTACGAGTCGCTCACCGCGGGCGGCGCGGCCCACGGGGTGCTCTACCGCGAGATCCAGCTCAGCCCGCCGGGCCACGAGGGCGTGCCCTACTCCCGGCTGCTCGACGGCGTCATCGCCGGCGCGCGCGACGCGGAGACCGACACCGGCATCGGGTTCGGCCTGGTCATCGGGATCAACCGCGAGCGCAGCGGCGCCGAGGCCCGCCGGCTGGTGGAACAGGTGATCGCCGACCGCCGTGACGAGGTGCTCGGCATCGGCCTCGACTACGCCGAGGTCAACGGTCCGCCGCACGGCTTCGTGGAGGCCTACCGCCTGGCCGGGGACGCCGGGCTGGGCCGCACCGCGCACTCCGAGTCCGGCCCGCCCGCCCACGTGCTCACCCTGCTCGACGACCTCGGCTGCTCCCGGATCGACCACGGCTACCACGTCGTCGACGACCCCGAGATCACCGCGCGCTGCGTCGAGGAGCGCATCCCGTTCAACTGCACGCCCGTGAGCTCCGACATCGGCCGCTACTCCGGCAGCGGCGACGGCACCCACGAGCGCATCCGCGAGATGGTCGACGCCGGGCTCTGCGTGACGATCGACTCCGACGACCCGCCGATGTTCGGCACCGACCCCACCCACGACTTCCGGGTGCTCGCCCACGCGCTCGGGTACGGCGCGGAGCAGCTCGGTGCGTTCACCCTCAACGCCGTCGAGGCCACCTGGCTCGACGCGAGCGACAAGCAGGCCCTGCGGCAGCGGGTCGAGGCCGCGCTGGCCGCCGTACCCACCCCCTGACCCCACCCGCCCGACCGCTCACCCCCGCGAGAAGGAGCACCCCGATGACCACCGACGTCTCCCCCACCAGCACCCCCACGGCCGCCCCCGGGAACGGCGGCGCCCTCGTCGGCGCCGACGGCTTCCACGTGCCGACCGTCGACATCGGCGCGTACGTCGGGGCCGGCACCCCCGAGGCGCGAGCGGCGGCCGCCGCGGCCTTCGACGAGGCCGCCCGCACGGTCGGCTTCGTGCAGGTCGTGGGCCACGGCGTGCCCACCGACGTGCTCGAGGGCTTCGGCGACGCGCTCGACGCGTTCTTCGGGCTGCCGCTGGAGGTGAAGAAGACGTACCGGACGCCTCCGGCGGTCAACCGCGGCTACACGGCGCCGAAGACGGAGTCGCTGAGCCTCAGCCTGGGCGTGGCGCCGTCGAACCGGATGCACGACTTCTTCGAGGCGTTCAACGTCGGCCTCGCGGTCTCGGACTTCCCGGGCCTCGACCTGCCGGAGGCCGACTACCCGGAGAACGTGTGGCCCGCGGAGGCGACGGCGTTCCGGGAGGCCGTGTCGGCGTACTTCGACGAGGCCGGCCGTGTCGCCCGCACGCTGACGACCCTCTTCGCCGACGCGCTCGGGCTCGAGCCCGGCCACCTCGACGCGTTCACCGACCACTCCGTCGACGTGCTGCGCATGAACAACTACGCCCTCGAGCCCGGCACCGTCGAGCTCGACGGCGAGCTGACCGGCATGGGCGCCCACACCGACTACGGCATCGTCACGGTGCTCTGGGCCGACCAGGTCGCGGGCCTCCAGGTGCTCGGCGCCGACGGCTCGTGGAACGACGTGATGCCCGCCGACGGCGCCCTGCTGATCAACCTCGGCGACCTCATGGCGCGGTGGACCAACGAGCGCTGGATGTCGACGGTGCACCGCGTGAAGCCCCCGATCGTCGACGGCTCCATCCAGCGCCGCCGCAGCGCGGCGTACTTCCACGACGGCAACATCGACGCCGTCATCGCCACCCTGCCGACCTGCGTCGCCGAGGGCGAGGAGAGCCGGTACGCCCCGATCACCGTCGCGGAGCACCTGCGGGCGAAGCTCGCCGGGTCGCGCGCCGGGGTCGCGAACGAGGGCGCCGGCCGCGAGGCCGCGCGGGTGCTCGGCGCGCAGCAGGGCTGAGGCGGCCCCGGGGCGGGCACGACACGCCCCGGGCACCGCCGTCCCGCCACTGTCGGTGGTGCCCGGCAGGGTGGGGCCCATGGACCTCACCGACGTCGTCACCGCGGTCGTGCTGCTGGCGATCGGCGCACTGCTGGGCGGGTACGTCGGCGTGCTCTGGGCCCGCTCGCGGCCCGGGCAGCTCGACGGCGCCGTGTCGGCCGACCGCCTCACGGAGGGCATCGACCGGCTGGGCGACCAGCTGGCCGACCTCCACCACGACCGCGCCGTGTGGCAGGGCGAGCTGGCCCAGCAGGTGGCCGACATGCGCACCCAGACCGGTGAGCTGCGCCGGGAGACGCACTCGCTGGCGACCGCGCTGCGCCGCCCGACGGTGCGCGGCCGCTGGGGCGAGCTGCACCTGCGGCGGGCCGTCGAGCTGGCCGGCATGGTCGACCGCTGCGACTTCACCGAGCAGGCGCGGCTCGACGACGGCGCGCTGCGGCCCGACCTGGTGGTGAGCCTGGCCGGGGGCCGCTCGATCGCGGTCGACGCCAAGGTGCCGCTCGACGCGTTCCTCGACGCCACCGAGCTCGACCCTGGCGACGCCGTGCAGGCGGAGGCGCAGCGGGCCCACCTGCTGCGGCACGCCCGACAGGTCCGCACCCACGTCGACGCCCTGGGCGCGAAGCGCTACTGGTCGGCGCTGCGGGAGTCGCCCGAGTTCGTCGTGCTCTTCGTGCCCGGCGACGCGTTCCTCGCGGCCGCGCTCGAGGCCGACCCGTCGTTGATGGAGCACGCCGCCGCCCGCCAGGTCGTGCTCGCCACCCCGACCACGCTCATCGCGCTGCTGCGCACGGTGGCCCACGGCTGGCGCCACGAGGCGCTCGCCGACCAGGCGGAGGAGATCCAGCGCGTCGGCCGCGAGCTGCACCTGCGGCTGCGCACCTGGACCGGCCACCTCGACCAGCTCGGCCGTTCCCTCGGCGCCGCCACCCGTCACTTCAACGGTGCCGTCGGCTCGCTCGAGACCCGGGTGCTGGTCTCGGCCCGCCGGCTCGCCGACCTCGGTGTCACCGACGACGACCTGCCCGCGCCCCGCGCCGTCAGCGAGCTGCCGCGCACGGCCGACCCCCTCGACGTACGCGAAGACCGCGAGGCCGGCCCCGGCGCGTCGGCGCGCGGCGCCTGACGGAGCGTCCTATCTTGACCGCGTGAGCCAGCTCGCCGCGCCCTGGACGACCGGGTACGAGCCCGGCCGCCAGGTGGTGGTGCTGGGTGTCGCCGGCCTGCTCAGCGTGACGGTGCTCGACATCCTCCTGGGCGGCACCGTCGGCCTGTTCTTCGACCTCTGCTTCATCGTGCTGTGCCTCGGGCTCGCGGTGCTGGTCGACCGGCGGGACTTCTTCGTCGTCGGCGTGCTGCCGCCCCTGCTGATGCTCGGCGCGTTCGTGCTGCTCGCGATCGTCAACCGAGGTGCGATCGCCTCCCCCGACGACACCGCCACCCAGGCCGTCGTCACCGCGGTCGTCGCTCACAGCGTCGCCCTCACCGCCGGCTACGCCCTGTGCGCCGCGACGCTCGTAGCGCGCATGACGCGCGACTGACGCCGCCCGGAGCGGGTGGGGCTGGACGGGCCCGTCAGGGCGGACGTCATACGAACCCGGGGCCGGGCGCCACGTCCCGTATGACGTCCGGTCTCGCCGCACGCCAGCCGCTGCGGTGCCATCGACCGGGCGGACGGGGCGCGACACCGCAACCGCGCGCCGTACGACGACGTGCGCGCGGCAGTCGGGCGCGGTCGGGCGCAGCGCTGGCGCGCGCCTCACCTACGCGCGCGACGAGCGCATCGCGACGAGGTGGCGAACGGTCGGATCGGACCGCAGCGCGTCGTACTCAGGCGTGCCCAGGCCGACGAGCGCCACCCGGCCCTCGTCGTCGTGGTGCGTGCCCCACCCGTAGCGCTTCGAGAGCGGGGAGGCCCGGAGGCAGGCGCGGTCCTTGGCGAAGAAGGCATCGCGCTCGGCGACGAGGTCGACGCCCTCGGGAAGGTCGGACCGTTCGACGTGGAGGGCGAAGAGGAGGTCGTCGGACGTCAGCTCGTACGGCCTCTCTGTCAGCAGGCGGTGCTGGAGCGCCGCGATGCTGGGCCGCGCGGCGAGCGGTGGCACCTCGGCCCCGGTGACGGGGCAGTCGGGTGCGACCTCGATGAAGACGGTGCGGTACGTGGTGGACATGACGCCACCTTCGCCTGCGCCGACGTCCCGGGTCTTGCAGAATCACGCCACATGGACAGTGCCGCGGTGGAACGCACGATCAGCGCCGAGGAGCGCACCGGCGTGCTGGAGCCCGACAACCTCGCGCGCTTCGGTGCCCGCTGGTACGCCCCGTCGGGCGCGGCGGCCGAGGTCGTCGACACCTACTGGAGCGTCGTCTGGAACCTGGGCGTCGACGAGACCCTGACCCAGCGCATCCTCGAGCTGCCGGCGATCACGCTGAGCGTCGAGTCCGGCGAGGGCGTGCCGGCGCCACTGGTGCTGAGTCCGGTCCAGCGGCGCGCGTGGGTGCGCACGATCACCGGTCGGGGTCGGGCGTTCGGCATCCGCCTCCGACCGGCGGGCCTCGCCGTGGTCAGCGACCTGAGGCCGCAGGACGTGGACGTGCCGTGCGCCGTGACGCCCGAGCTCGACCGCCGGGCGCACGCGTTCCTCGCCGACGTCGCGCGCGGTCGGTGCGACGACGAGCGGGTGCGGCTCGCCGACGACGCGGCTGCCCGGCTCGTGGCCGAACGCCCCCTCTCGTCCGAGCAGCGCCTGGCCGACGCGACGGTGGCCGCCCTGACCGCGAGCGTCCGCTCTCGCACCGGACCGGGACTGGCCGCGGACCTCGGGGCAAGCGAGCGAGCGGTCCAGCGGGCCCTGCGCAACACGCTCGGGATCGGACCCAAGGCTGCGGCGCGACGGATCCGGCTGCAGGAGGTCGTGCGGCTCCTCTCGCAACCCGGTGCACGCATCGCGCAGGTGGCCGGCGACCTGGGCTACGTCGACCAGGCGCACCTCGTCAACGACTTCCGGTCCGTCGTCGGACTCACCCCTGGTCAGTACGTACGGCAGCTCGGCACGCCCTAGCGACCGTACGGCGGGTGCAGCGCGGTCGGGCGATCAGTCCTCGAACGGCCCGGGGTCGCCGGCGCCGTACCGGACGATCTCCGGCGCGTCGTCGGACCAGTCGACGACGGTGGTGGGCTCGGCGGGGGTCTCGCCGGCCTCGATGACGATCTCGACGACGTGGTCGAGGTCCTCCTTGACCTCCCAGCCCATGGTGCGCGGCTCGGTCTCGCCGGGGAGGATCAGCGTGCTCGTCAGCATCGGCTCGCCGAGGCCCTCGAGGAGGGCGCAGACCACCGGGTGGTCGGGGATGCGCACGCCGACGGTCTTCTTCTTGGGGTGCATCAGCTGCTTCGGCACCTCGCGGGTGGCCGGCAGGATGAACGTGTACGGCCCCGGCAGCGCCGACTTCACGCTGCGGAAGGCGTGGTTCGAGACGTGCACGAAGTGGCCGAGCTGGGAGAAGTCGGCGCACATGAGCGTGAAGTGGTGCTTGTCGTCGAGCTCGCGGATCTTGAGGATCCGGTCCTTGCCGTCGCGGTTGCCGAGCTGGCAGCCGAGGGCGTAGCCGGAGTCGGTCGGGTACGCGATCAGCGCACCGTCCTTGAGGGCCTCGACCACCTGCGCCACGAGACGCGGCTGGGGGTCGACGGGGTGGAGGTCGAGGTAGCGGGCCATCGGAGCGTCAGGCCTTGCCCGCGGCCTTGAGGTCGCGACGCAGCTCGGGCGGGAGGGAGAAGATGAGCGACTCCTCGGCCGTCTGCACCGCGCGGGCGTCCGGGTAGCCGCGGTCGGCGAGGAGGCCGAGCACACCCTCCACGAGGTCCTCCGGCACCGAGGCGCCCGAGGTGACGCTCACCGTGGTGACGCCCTCGAACCACGCGTCCTCGATCTCGCTCGCGTCGTCGACCCGGTACGACGCCTTGGCGCCGGCCTCGAGCGCGACCTCCACGAGCCGGACCGAGTTCGACGAGTTCGCCGAGCCCACGACGATGACGAGGTCGGCGTCCTTGCCGATCTCCTTCACCGCGACCTGGCGGTTCTGGGTGGCGTAGCAGATGTCGTCGGACGGCGGGTCCTCGAGCTGCGGGAACTTCTCGCGCAGCCGGCGCACCGTCTCCATCGTCTCGTCGACGCTCAGCGTGGTCTGCGACAGCCACGACAGCTTGGTGCCCTCGGGGAACTCGAGGTCGTCGACGTCGGCGGGGGTCTCGACCAGGGTGATGTGGTCGGGTGCCTCGCCGGCGGTGCCCTCGACCTCCTCGTGACCCTCGTGGCCGATGAGCAGGATGCGGTAGCCGTCGTTCGCGAAGCGGCGCGCCTCGTGGTGCACCTTCGTCACGAGCGGGCAGGTGGCGTCGATCGTCTTCAGCGAGCGCTCGGCCGCCTCCGCGTGCACCATCGGCGAGACGCCGTGGGCGGAGAAGACGACGGTGGCGCCCTCGGGGATCTCCTCGATCTCCTCGACGAAGATCGCGCCGCGCTCCTCGAGCGTGCGCACCACGTGCTTGTTGTGCACGATCTGCTTGCGCACGTAGACCGGGGCGCCGTAGAGGTCGAGCGCCTTCTCGACCGTGATGACCGCGCGGTCGACGCCCGCGCAGTAGCCGCGGGGGGCCGCGAGCAGCACCGCCCGCTCGGCCTCGCCCGGAGGCAGGAGGGTCGGCGTGCCCAGGTCGATGCTCATGGTGCCCGAGTCTAGGTGAGCGACCACGTACGCCGAAGCCCTCGCGCGTGCCCCGGGGTGCGCGCCCGCTGTCGGCGCGCTCCCCTAGGCTCCCGTGCGTGGCCCTGGAGACCTCCCCCGAGCAGCCGGCCCCGGTGCGGCAGATCGCGAACGCGATCGCCGGCTGGGTCGAACGGCTCGGTGCCGTGTGGGTCGAGGGCCAGGTCGCCCAGGTGAACCGACGTCCCGGCATGAGCACCGTCTTCATGACGCTGCGCGACGCCGTCGCCGACCTGTCGGTCACCGTCACCTGCTCCCGCACCCTCTTCGACGGGCTCAACCCGCCGCTCGTCGAGGGCGCGAGCGTCATCATCCACGCGAAGCCGTCGTACTACGCCAACCGCGGCACGCTCTCGCTGGCGGCCCGCGACATCCGCATGGTCGGGCTCGGCGAGCTGCTGGCGCGCATCGAGCGCCGGCGCCAGCTGCTGGCCGCCGAGGGCCTCTTCGCGGCCGAGCTGAAGCGGCGCCTGCCGTTCCTGCCGGCGTGCGTCGGGCTGGTCACCTCCCCCGGGTCGGCCGCCGAGCGCGACGTGCTCGAGGTCGCGCGCCGCCGCTGGCCGGCGGTGCGCTTCACGACGGCGTACGCCGCGATGCAGGGCCCCCGCAGCGCCGTCGAGGTGATCGAGGCCGTCGAGAGGCTCGACCGCGACCCGACCGTCGACGTCATCGTGGTGGCGCGGGGTGGCGGGTCGGTGGAGGACCTGCTGCCCTTCTCCGACGAGGGCCTGCTCCGGGCGGTCCACAAGGTCCGCACCCCCGTGGTCTCCGCCATCGGCCACGAGCCCGACTCCCCGCTGCTCGACCTGGTCGCCGACTTCCGGGCGGCCACCCCCACCGACGCCGCCAAGCACGTCGTGCCCGACGTCGCCGACGAGCTGGCCGGCATCGGGCAGGCCCGCGACCGGGCCCGCCGCGCCGTCGAGCACCGCATCGGCCGGGAGCAGGCCGGGCTCGACGCCCTGCGCTCGCGACCCGCGATGGCCGACCCGCGCCACCTGCTCGACGTACGACGTGACGAGGTCACCGCCCTGCGCGACCGGGCGCGGCTCACGCTGCGCCACCGGCTCGACCGCGCCGCCGACGACGTGACCCACGGACGCGCCCGGGCGCAGGCCCTCTCGCCCCTGGAGACCCTGCGGCGCGGCTACGCGGTGCTGCAGACCGACGCCGGCGAGGTCGTCACGTCGTTGGCCCGGGTCGCCCCCGGTGTCGAGGTGTCGGTCCGCGTCGCCGACGGTCGCGTCCACGCCACGACCACGCGGCTCGAGCCGCTCACCGACGTCCCCACCGACACGCCCACCGACGCCCAGCCGGGCGAGGAGTCCTGACATGGCCGAGAAGAAGAAGACCGAGGCTCCCGAGCAGTCCTACGAGGAGGCGCGCGACGAGCTCATCGAGGTCGTGCGCCGCCTCGAGAGCGGCGGCACGACGCTGGAGGAGTCCCTCGCGCTGTGGGAGCGGGCCGAGCAGCTCGCGCGCTCCTGCCAGGAGTGGCTCGAGGGCGCCCGGGCGCGCCTCGACGCCGCGGTCGGGACCGACGCCGCCGGGTGAGCGGGCGCCGGCCGCGACCCGTCAGGCCGTCTCCCACTCCCCGTTGAGGTCGGTGAGCAGCAGGTCGAAGCGCGGCCACTCGCCGTTGGGCAGACCGGCCGAACCGAGGCTCGAGTTGAGGTCGTCCCAGGCGCCGGCGTAGCTGATCGCCAGCTCGGAGAAGTACTGGACCGCGTTGTCGACGACGGTGGCCACGCCGTTGACCGTCGTGGCGATGAGGTCGAGCGTCGGGGCGACCCAGGCCCCGGTCGCCTTGTCGAGGCTGGCGAAGCTGCCGGCCGCCGCCATCATGTCCATCGACAGCTGCACGACGCTCGTCAGCTGGGTGCTCCAGTACTGGACCATCGCGGTGCTCCCGTCGTTGAGGAGCCCGCCGGCGTCGCTCAGGAGGTCCGAGACGCCCGACGCCGCCGTGTTCTGCTGCTGGGCGACCGTCTTGTAGGCCTCCATGCCGTCGCCGGTCCAGTCGTTGGCGAGGTAGGTCTCGAGCTGCGTGACCTGGAACGACATGTCGTTGAGGTGGTCGCGGGCGTCCTGGTAGCCGGCCGCGATGACGGCCATCTGCAGGGGGTCGCCGAACACGTCCCCGATGGCCTGCCGGATGTCGGCGACCGCCTGCTCCCAGGCCTCGCTGACGCGGGTGCAGGCGTCGTCGAACACGCCCTGCAGCGCCTGCGCGGCGAGCCAGCCGAGACCGGCCCCGGCCAGGGGCCCGAGAACCGGGACGCTGATGCCGAGCCCGCCCCCGACGAGCGGGAGGATCCAGTCGAGGTTGTCGTTGATGAAGACGGCGATGTCCTCGAACATCTGCCCGATCGCCTCGGTGACGGCGTCGATCGCGTCGTCGATCTGCACCGCGAAGACCTCGGGGTCGTTGGACGCCTGGCTCATCAGGGCACCTCCGAGAAGTTGGGGACCTGGCTCTGGTCGGTGTTGGAGTAGTCGTTGGCTGTCTCGACCAGGCCGTCGGCGAGCAGCGACGCGGCCACCGCGCCGTCGCCCAGCGCGGCCGCCACGGTGGTGTTGAAGGCCATGTGCTTGCGACCGATGCCGGTCAGCTCGGCGGCCGCGCCGAACAGGAACGGCCTGCCCGCGCCCTCCGCCATGGCCCCCTGCGCGGAGCTGATGTTGGTCGACAAGGTGTCCCAGCGATCGGCCGCGGTGACGAGGCGCTCCGCCTCGACGCTGAACCCGCCTCCGGGCGGGATCGGGTCTCCGTGCGCCATCACCACTCCTCTCGGGCGTACGCCGCGGCGAACGCCTCGCGCAGCGCGTACCGGACGTCGGACGCCGACGCACGGACGAGCCAGGCGTGGTCGACCTCGAGCCGGCTGAACCCCATCGGGTACGACGCGTGCACGGTCAGCTCACCGTCGCGGGACGACCCGCGGAGCGGGGCCGGCGCCTCGTAGACCCGCCGTCCGTCAGGCGCCGTCCGGACCTCGTCCGGGTGCGGCGGCAGGGCCGGGACGCGGGCCGGGGCGGGGTAGCGGTTGACGGTGACCCGCACACGTCGCTCCGCGATGGCCCGCCCGTGGGCGAGGTCGTCCTCGTCGACCCGGCCGGTGGCGGCCGCCGCCAGGCCACGCCGCAGCTCCGCCACGCCGTACGTCTCGGCCACCAGCTCCGGCAGCGTGGGTCCGGCCTCCCGGAAGTCCTGACCGACCTCGACCGCGGTGACCCAGCCGGTGCAGTCGACCGTGAGCGTCAGCGCGCCCGAGCTGTGCTGCGCCACCACCGGGTCGTGCTCGACGTACCGCCCGTCGTGCGTGCGTCGGCGCAAGCCCTCGAGCCTGCGTCTCGTCGTCCCGTCCACGTCTCCCCCTCGCGGCCGGCCGCTCGGCCGGCTCCGGGGAGTCGTGTGCCCGTGAGCCCGCCGACCAAACCCTCCGGTCCGCGTCAGAGGCGGTGCGCCACCGCCGCCATGACGATCTCGGGGTGGTCGGTGGTGAGGCCGTCGACCCCCGCGTCGAGGAAGGCGGTCGCCTCGGCGAAGAGGTCGCCGTACGACGCGGGGTCGTCGCCGTCGCGCAGGTCGGTCGGGAGGAAGCGGTTCTCGGCGCGCAGCGTCCAGACCTGCACGGTGAGCCAGCGACGGTGGGCGTCGCGCACGAGGTCGGTGGGCTCGCCGAGGGTGCCGTCGGGGCCGGGCGGCAGCACGAGCGCCTTGGTGACGCCGATGCCGTCGGCGTACTCGTCGACGCGGGCGAGGCCCTCGGGGGTCATGAGGTCGCCGTACGTCGTGGGGTCACCGGCGAGCACGGCGTCGGGCGGCTGCCGGTCGTGTAGGTCGAGCAGCTGCACGACCTGCACGCGGCTGCGTCGCGAGAGCCGGCGGAGCACCTCGGTCTCGAACGACATGACCGTGACACGGGCTCGCGGGTGGTCGAGGTCGTGGCGGCGCAGGTCGGCCAGCAGTGCGGTCTCGACGTCGAGGCCGCGGCGCCGGGCGTGCTCCACGTGCTTGAGCTCGAGCATGATGCCGACGGCGCGCCCGCGTCGCACCGACTCGGCCTCCACCATCGCGAAGACCTCGGTGAGCGTCGGCACGCCCTCGCGGCCGTCGTACGCCGCGGAGTCCGGCCGCAGGTCCGGGAACCTCTCCCGGGCGGTGAGCGTCTTGAGCTCGGCGACCGTCAGGTCCTCGACGAACCAGCCCTCCCGCTCGACGCCGTCGACGCTGCGGGTGGTGCGCAGGTGCGCGAGCCCGGGGCGCGAGGCGACGTCGGTGGTGGCGGAGAGCTCGTTCTCGTGGCGGGCGACGAGCACGCCGTCGCGGGTGGCCACGAGGTCGAGCTCGATGTCGTCGACACCGGCGCGGATGGCGGTGCGGTAGGCCTCGAGGGTGTGCTCGGGCCGGTAGGCCGAGGCTCCGCGGTGGGCGGTCACCCCCGGCGTCACCACGAGGCTGTGCCGCGAGCGGGACCTGAGGGGCGTGAGCTGGACCGTCACGCTCTCGAGAGCACCAGCCGTCCACGACATCGGCCCCACGCCCGGGTGACGAGCAGGTGACATCCGCACGAGGAGCGGGGGGCGGGCTCCGGCAGACTCGGGCGCATGAGCATCCCCCAGCTGGGCGGCCTGGTCGGCCGCCCGTTCGCCGACGCCACCGACCTGCTCGCCGACCCGACCGCGGCGGCCCTCGCCGACTGGGCCCACCACGGTGCCATGGGGGTCGTCGAGATCGACCCCGACCTGGCCGACACGGCCGCCCTGACCGAGGCCTACGACCTGCCGCTGGCGGCCTCCGGCAACTGCGTGCTGGTCGCCGGGCGGCGTGACGGCGAGGAGCGGGTCGCGGCGTGCGTCGTCGCCGCCGACACGCGGGCGGACGTCAACGGGCTCGTGAAGCGCACGCTCGACGTGCGCAAGGCGTCGTTCCTTGCCATGGACCGCGCGGTCGAGGAGTCCGGGATGGAGCACGGCGGCATCACCCCGGTCGGGCTGCCCGCCGCCTGGCGCGTGCTCGTCGACCCGCGCCTGCTCGAGGCCGACGTCGTGGTGCTCGGCTCCGGCCTGCGCCGCTCCAAGCTGCTCGTGCCCGGCGCCCTCCTGGCCGAGCTGCCCGGCGCGGAGGTCGTCGAGGGCCTCGCGCGCTGAGCCCGCCCGCCCGGTGGGCCGTCGCGCTCAGGCGGTGAGGTCGAGGGTGTGCGCGGTGTGGTCGCGCTTGGCCACGAGGTAGCGCGCGTTGGCGTCGGAGAGGTGCACGCCGGTGGGCACGCGGTCGGTGACCACGACGCCGTACGACGCGAGCTGCGCCGCCTTGTCGGGGTTGTTCGAGAGCAGCCGGATCCGGTCGGCGCCGACGGCCCGGAGCATCTGGGCCGCGGCCCGATAGTCGCGCTCGTCCTCACCGCGGCCGAGGGCGACGTTGGCCTCGAAGGTGTCGAGGCCGGCGTCCTGCAGCGCGTAGGCGTCGAGCTTGGCGTAGAGGCCGATGCCCCGCCCCTCCTGGCGCAGGTAGAGCAGGAACCCGCCGGTGGCCGTGATCCGCTCGACGGCCTCGCGGAGCTGGGGGCCGCAGTCGCACCGCTGGGAGCCCAGCACGTCGCCGGTGAGGCACTCGCTGTGCGGGCGCACGAGCGGCGCCTCTCCCCCGGCGGCCGACCGCTCGACCGCGGCCGCCCAGTCACCGAGGCCGAGCAGCAGGTGCTCCCGGTCATCGAGCAGACCGCGGAACGTGAACACGTCGGTGGTGGTCGCGTAGCCGTCACCGAGCTCCATCGGCACGCGGACGTGGGTGCGCACCTCGGCGGGCGGCGTGGGGACCAGGGCGGTCAGCGGGGTGACGTTCTCGGACATGCGGTCTCCTCGGAGGTCGTTGCTCCCGCAAGCATCCCTCGCAACACTTGAAACATCAAGCGTTGGGCGAGACGGCATGCCGTCGACGACGGACGGGCGCGGCTGCCTGGGCATGGCCCGGCCGCGCGGAGCGTGGCGGACGGACGCACGCCGGAGCCCGTCCTGGGCGCATGCGTCCGCCACACCCGACCCGAGCGGCGTCACCGTGCAGACGCGACAACTCGGCACGTCCAGGGCGTGCAGACCCGACAGCTCGGGCCGGCCCTCTCAGGCCTGGTTCGGCTCCGACGACCGCTCCGACCCGACCGACCCGACCGACTCGACCTCCGCCGACTCCGCCGACTCCGCCGACTCCGCCGACTCTGCCGACCCAGCCGGCTCACCCGCTTCGGCGGCCTCGGCGGCGGCGAGCGCCTCGCGAATGGCCTCGAGGGCGTCGTACCCGGTCGTCGTCAGCTCCCACAGCCCCAGGCCGCCGGAGGTGATCAGGCCGTCGTCGGCCATGGCTCGGCGCTCCTTGAGCACCACGGTGCGCCAGCGGACCTCGCCGCTGGGGCCGACGGCGAGGTCGTCGCGCTGGAGCACGTCGGCCATCCGGGTGGAGAGCTCGTCGAGCACCAGCTCGCGCTCGAGGCGGCCGGCGTGGTCGGCGAGGACCGCGAGCACGTACGGCCGGAACGCCGACTGGGCGGTGCGGCCGGGGAGGGTGCGGGGCGTACGGCGCACCGGGGCGGGCACCGCCTCGGGCTCCGCGATCGCCGGGGCCCGGGTGCCGGGCACGCGGCGGGGGGCCGGGGTGCGGGGGGTCGAGGCGCGCGAGGCCCGCGGCGGCTTGGGGGCCGGCGGTGGGGACGGTGGCGGCGGCGGTGCCCCGTGGGGACACGTCAGGAGGGGCAGTTCACAGAGTTCGCACCAGGCGTCCGCGCTCACGGGCTCCACGATAGGGGCCGGGCCCCCACCCCTCCCCGGTGGGTCAGCCGACGTGCGCGGCGAGGCAGTCGCCGGTGAGCGTGCCGGCCCGGGCGAGGTCGGCGGGCGTGCCCTCGAAGACCACCGTGCCGCCGTCGTGGCCGGCGCCCGGCCCCATGTCGATCACCCAGTCCGCCTGGCTGACGACGTCGAGGTGGTGCTCGATGACGACCACCGTGCTGCCGCCGTCGACGAGCCGGTCGAGCAGCCCCATCAGGGTGGCGATGTCACCGAGGTGGAGCCCGGTGGTCGGCTCGTCGAGCAGGTAGACCGCGCCCTTCGTGCCGAGCTCCATCGCGAGCTTCAGCCGCTGTCGCTCGCCGCCCGAGAGGGTGGTCAGGGTCTGCCCGAGCGTCAGGTAGCCGAGGCCGACGTCGACCATCGACGTCACCACCTTCAGCACCGCCTTCTCGGTGAAGAACTCGCAGGCCGCCTCGGCCGAGAGCCCGAGCACCTCGGCCACGTTCAGCCCGCGCAGCGTGTGGGCGAGCACGGCGGGCGTGTAGCGGCTGCCGCCGCACTCCTCGCAGGTCGTGGCGACCGTGTCGAGGAAGGCCAGCTCGGAGTAGATCAGGCCGAGGCCCTTGCACTCCGGGCAGGCGCCCTCGGAGTTCGCGCTGAACAGGGCCGGCTTCACCCCGTTGGCCTTCGCGAAGACCTTGCGCACCTCGTCCATCACCCCGGTGTAGGTCGCCACGCTCGAGCGCCGCGACCCGCGGGCGATCGCCTGGTCGACCACGACGGCGTCCGGGCAGGCGCGCCGCAGCGCGGTGTGCACCAGGGTGGACTTGCCCGACCCCGCGACCCCCGTGACGACCGTCAGCACCCCCGTCGGCACGTCGACCGAGACGTCGCGCAGGTTGTGCGCGCTCGCGCCGCGCACCTCGATGGCGCCGGTCGGCGTGCGGTACGACGTGCGCAGCGGCGGCTGCAGGTCCAGGTGGCGCCCGGTCCGGGTGTCGGCGCCGCGCAGCGCGTCGTACGAGCCCTCGAAGACCACCGTGCCACCGGCGGCCCCCGCGCCCGGGCCCATGTCGACGACGTGGTCGGCGATCGCCATGAGCTGCGGCTTGTGCTCGACGACGAGCACGGTGTTGCCCTTGTCGCGCAGGCGCTGCAGCAGCACCGTCAGGGGGCCCAGGTCGTGCGGGTGGAGCCCGACCGACGGCTCGTCGAAGACGTAGGTGAGGTCGGTGAGGGCGGAGCCGAGGTGGCGCACCATCTTCACGCGCTGCGCCTCGCCGCCCGAGAGGCTCGGGCTGGAGCGGTCGAGCGAGAGGTAGCCGAGGCCGATGAACGCCAGGGCGTCGAGACGCTCGGCCAGCGCGTGCACGAGGGGTGCGACCTCGGGGGTGGTGATCGCGCGGAGGAAGACGCCCAGGTCGGTGACCTGCAGCGCCGCGGCCTCGGCGATGTTCAGCGACCGCCCGTCGGCCGTGATCCGGCAGCCCAGCACGGCGGGCGCGTAGCGGCTGCCGCCGCAGTCGGGGCACGGCTGGGAGGTGACGAACCGGTCGACGATCCGCCGTACGTGCGGCTGCAGGGCGTCGTAGTCCTTGCTGAGGTAGCTGCGCTTGAACCGCTCGACGAGTCCCTCGTAGGTGAGGTTCATGTTCGCCGTGCGCACCTTCACCGGCTCGCCGCGCAGGAAGCGCTCGCGCTCGGCCGCGTCGTACTCGCGCAGCGGCTTGTCGGCGTCGAAGAAGCCGGAGTCGATGAAGATCTGGAGGTACCACTTGCCCGGGGCGAAGTCGGGCAGGTCGATCGGCCCCTCGGCCAGCGACTTGTCCCAGTCCACCAGCAGGTCGAGGTCGATGTCGTCGACGCGGCCGGACCCCTCGCACCGCGGGCACATGCCCTCGGGGTGGGTGAACGACAGCTGCGCCGGGTGGGCGATCGCCGGCTCCCCGACCTTGCCGAAGAGCATCCGCAGCAGCGCCTGGGTGTCGGTGGCGGTGCCGACCGTCGAGCGCGAGCTGCCGCCCATCCGCTCCTGGCCCACGACGATGGCGGCGCTCAGGTGGCGCAGCTCGTCGACGTCGGGCTGCGGGATGCTCGGCAGGAAGCCCTGGATGAAGGTCGAGTGCGTCTCGTTGAGCAGGCGCTGGCTCTCGGCCGCGATGGTGCCGAACACGAGCGACGACTTGCCCGAGCCCGAGACCCCCGTGAAGACGGTGATCTGGCGCTTCGGGATGTCGACGGAGACGTCGCGCAGGTTGTTCTCCCGCGCGCCGCGGACCTCGATGTGGCTGGCGTACGACGGGGTGGCTGAGGTGGTCACGGCGATCAGACTGCCGCAGGTCGACGGACTCATCGGGCCCGTCGGCGATTCGTCGCCCGAAAAGGATTGGCTGAAGCCCGCTCGAGGTCTTTACCGTGAGTCGGTGCGCTCCCTCCCGCTCGACCACCCCGGCGTCGCCGACCACTCCTCCCCCGGTCGGCTGCTGCTGTGGATGGCGGCGGGCCAGAAGGTGACCCTCCTCGGCGGCGCGCTCTTCGGCATCGTGTGGATGGGCTCGCAGGCCGTGCTGCCCGCCGTCATCGGCCGGGCGATCGACGACGGCGTCGCGGCGCGCGACCGGGGCGCCCTGCTCGGCTGGGCCGCCGTCATGCTCGCCCTCGGCCTCCTGCAGGCGGGGAGCGGCATCATGCGGCACCGGTTCGCCGTCACGAACTGGCTCACCGCGGCCTACCGCACGGTGCAGCTCGTCGGCCACCAGACCGAGCGCCTGGGCGGCACCCTGCCGCGACGGGTCTCGACGGGCGAGGTCGTCGCGATCGGCACCAGCGACCTCGAGCACATCGGCGGCGTGATGGACGTCAGCGCCCGGTTCGCCGGCGCCGTCGTCAGCTTCGTGCTCGTCAGCGGCATCCTGCTCACCACCTCGGTGCCGCTCGGCCTCATGGTGCTGCTCGGCGTGCCGCTGCTGATGCTGTCGGTCGGCCCGCTGCTCAAGCCGCTCCAGCGCCGCTCCGCGATGCAGCGCGAGCTGATGAGCCACCTCGCCACCACGGCCGGCGACATCGTGGCCGGCCTCCGCGTGCTGCGCGGCGTCGGCGGCGAGCAGGTGTTCTCGGAGCGCTACGCCCGGCAGTCGCAGACGACCCGCCGCGCCGGCGTGCGCGTCGCGCGGCTGCAGTCGGTGCTCGACGCGCTCCAGGTGCTGCTCCCCGGCGTCTTCGTCGTGCTCGTCGTGTGGGTGGGCGCCCGGTACGCCGTCGCGGGCACCATCACGGCCGGCGAGCTCGTGGCGTTCTACGGCTACGCGACGTTCCTGATGATCCCCCTGCGCACGGCCACCGAGTTCGCCAACAAGGTCATCCGGGCCCGCGTCTCCGCCGCCCGCGTCTGCCACGTGCTGGCGCTCGAGCCCGACACCGCGACGCCCACGACGCCCCTCGTCGCGCCCACGGGCGCCGACCTCGTCGACCTGCGCTCGGGGCTGCGCGTGCCCGCCGGCCGTCTCGTCGCCCTCGTCTGCGAGGACCCGGACGTCACGGCCCACCTCGCCGACCGCCTGGGCCTCACCACCGCCGACCCCGACGACGCGGTCCGTCTCGTCGACGCCGACGGCGCCGTGCCGCTCACCGCGCTCGACCCCGCCGACGTACGCCGGCACGTGCTCGTCTCCGACACGGGTGCGGCGCTGTTCTCGGGCCGCCTGCGCGACGTGCTCGACCCGCTCGGCCGGGGCGACGCGGTGCTCGCCGAGGCCCTGCGCACCGCCTCGGCGGAGGACGTCGTGGACGCGCTGCCCGAGGGTCTCGACCACGTGGTCACCGAGCGCGGCCGCAGCTTCTCGGGCGGCCAGCGCCAGCGGCTCGTGCTGACCCGGGCGCTCACCTGCGCGCCCGAGATCCTCGTGCTCGTGGAGCCGACCTCCGCCGTCGACGCCCACACCGAGGCCCGCGTCGCCACCCGGCTCGCCGAGCTGCGGCACGGGCTCACGACGGTCGTCGTCACCAGCAGCCCCCTCATGCTCGACGCGGTCGACGAGGTCGCGTTCTGCTCGCCCGACGGCCGCGTGGTCGCCCACGGTCCGCACCTCGACCTGCTGACCGAGGTGCCGGCGTACCGCGCGGTGGTGACCCGCGGCGCGGACGACGAGACCGACGACCAGAACGACGACCAGAACGACCACGAGACCGACCGGCCGACGCGACCGAGGGAGACCGTGCGATGAGCGTCCGCGCCCTGCCCGTCGCCGACGGCCCCGCCGTCCGCCGCTACGCCGTCGACCTCGCCCGTCGCCACCCGCGCCTGCTCGCGGCGGCGCTCTCGCTGCACGTCGTCGCGGCCGTCGCGGCGCTCGCGCTGCCCCGCCTGCTCGGCGACCTCGTGGAGGCCGTCGAGACCGGTACGACGAACGAGCACGTCAACCGGATCGTGCTGCTCATCGCCGGGTTCGTGGTCGCCCAGGCCGTGCTCACGCGCTACGCCCGCCTGCTGAGCCAGGTGCTCGGCGAGCAGGTGCTGGCCGAGCTGCGCGAGGACTTCGTCGACCACACGCTCGCGCTGCCGATCAGCACGGTCGAGGACGCCGGCTCCGGCGACCTCATGACCCGCACGAGCCGCGACGTCGACCGCCTCGGCTGGTCGGTGCGCTACTCCGTGCCCGAGTGGGTCATCGCCGTCATCACCGCCGTGCTCACGGTCGCCGCCGCGATCAGCGTCGGCTGGTGGGTCGTGCTCCCCTGCCTGCTGGGCGTGCCGCCGCTCGTGATCGGGCTGCGCTGGTACCTGGCGCGGGCCCGCGACGGCTACCAGTGGGAGTCGGCCACCTACTCGCAGATCAACACCACCCTCACCGAGAGCGTCGAGGGCGCCCGCACGGCGGACGCGCTCGGCATCGGACGCGCCCGGCTGCGGCTCCTGGACGACGACATCGCCGAGTCGTTCCGCGCCGAGCGCTACACCCTGCGGCTGCGCACGCTCTTCTTCCCGAGCATGGAGATCGCCTACCTCGTGCCCGTCGTCGGCACGCTCCTGCTGGGCGGCTGGCTCTACGTCGGCGGCCACGTCTCGCTCGGCGAGGTCACCACGGCCACTCTCTACGTGCAGATGCTCGTCGGCCCGGTCGACCAGATCGTCGCGATCATGGACGAGCTGCAGGTCGGCGCCGCCTCGCTGGCCCGGCTGCTCGGCGTGGCCGACGTGCCCGACGACCGCGTCGCCACCGACGCCCGGCCCCGCGGCGAGAAGGTCGACGTGCGGGACGCGCGCTTCTCGTACGTCGAGGGGCGCGAGGTGCTGCACGGGGTCAGCCTCGACATCGGCGTCGGCGAACGCATCGCCATGGTCGGGCCCTCGGGCGCCGGCAAGTCGACGCTCGGCCGACTGCTGGCGGGCATCCACCCGCCGACCGCCGGCTCCGTCACCGTCGGCGGCGTCGCCCTCACCGACCTGCCCCTCGACGACCTGCGCGGCCACGTCGCGCTCGTGACGCAGGAGCACCACGTCTTCGCCGGCACCCTGCGGGAGAACCTCGCCCTCGCCGCCGGCCCCGGCGCCTCCGAGGCCGACATCCGTGCGGCGCTCTCCGCCGTCGACGCGCTCGAGTGGGCCGACGCGCTCCCCGAGGGCCTCGACACCGAGGTCGGCAACGGCGGACGGGCGCTGACGCCCCCGCAGGCCCAGCAGGTCGCGCTGGCCCGGCTCGTGCTGGCCGACCCGCACACGCTGGTGCTCGACGAGGCCACGTCGCTCATCGACCCGCGGGCGGCGCGCCACCTGGAGCGCTCCCTGGCCGCCGTGCTCGAGGGCCGCACGGTCGTCGCCATCGCCCACCGGCTGTTCTCGGCGCACGACGCCGACCGGGTGGCCGTGGTGGCCGACGGGCGGATCGCCGAGTTCGGCACGCACGACGAGCTGGTCGCCGCGGGTGGGTCGTACGCCGCGCTCTGGGCGTCGTGGAACGGCGAGCACGAGGTGGAGAAGCCGCGCGAGGCGTGACCGACCGGTGGGTACCGTCGGACCATGACGCTCGTCGTGGTGCTGGTGGCCCTGGTCGTGATCGCCGGGATCGGCGTCGTCGCGTGGCAACGGTCCCGCGCCAAGCAGCTGGCGCAGGCCGAGGAGAGCCTCCGCGCGGTCACCAAGGTGGCCGACGAGGACGTCACGCGCTTCGGCGAGGAGCTGCAGGACCTGCACATCGACACCCTCACCACCGAGCTCGACCCGGCGATGCGGCAGGACTACCAGCGGGCCCTCGACTCCTACGAGAACGCCAAGGACCTGCTGCGCGACGTCCGTGAGCCCGAGCAGGTCAAGGGCGTCACCACCGCGCTGGAGGATGGCCGCTACGCCAAGGCGTGCGTGCTCGCCCGCCAGGCCGGCGAGCCCCTGCCCCAGCGCCTCGCGCCCTGCTTCTTCAACCCGGCCCACGGCCCGTCGACCACCGAGGTCGAGTGGGCGCCCCCGGGCGGCGTCCCCCGCGACGTGCCCCTGTGCGCCGCCGACGCCGAGCGGCTCGCCCAGGGCGCCGAGCCCGACACGCGCCTCGTGCGCAAGGACGGCCGCATGGTGCCCTGGTACGACGGCGGTGCCGCCTACCGGCCCTACGCCGACGGCTACTACGGCATGGCCATGATGAACGGCCTGTTCCCCGCGTTCTTCCTGGGCGCGATGCTCTCGAGCGGCTCGGCCTTCGACACCGGCGGCGACGGCGGGTTCGGCGGCGACGGTGGTGGCGGTTGGGACGGCGGCGGAGGCGGCGACGGCGGTGGCGGCGACGGCGGGTTCTTCGGCGGCGGGGACCTCGGCGGCGGCGGGGACTTCGGCGGCTTCTGACCCGTGCGGTGGACCCGGATTGATCGGTGACAGTTCTGCTGTCATCGTGACGCCATGACTCTGCGCATCGCCACCCAGCTCCAGTACGCCGGCAACCCCCGCGACGCGGCCGACCAGGTGCTCGCCCTGGAGAAGGCGGGCCTCGACTCGGTGTGGGTGGCTGAGGCGTACGGCTTCGACTCCCCCACGCTGATGGGCTACCTGGCCGCGAAGACCGAGAACGTGAAGATCGGCTCCGCCATCCTCAACGTCTACTCCCGCACGCCCGGTGCCCTGCTGCAGACGGCGGCCGGCCTCGACAACGTCAGCGGTGGCCGCGCCATCCTCGGTCTCGGCGCCTCGGGCCCGCAGGTGATCGAGGGCTTCCACGGCGTGCCGTACGCGAAGCCCCTGGCCCGCACCCGCGAGGTCGTCGACATCATCCGCCGCGGCCTCCAGCGCGAGCCTCTGGTGCACGACGGCGAGTTCCACCTGCCGCTCGACAAGGAGCACGGCGCCGTCACCGGCCTCGGCAAGCCGCTCAAGCTGCTGACGAAGCCCGAGCGCTCCTCGATCCCGATCTGGATCGCCGCGCTCGGCCCGAAGAGCGTGGAGCAGACCGCCGAGTACGCCGACGGCTGGATCCCCCACCTGTTCCACCCGGAGAAGTCGTCCCTCGTCTGGGGCGACGCGCTCGCCAAGGGCACCGCGGCCCGCCCGGCCGAGCTCGGCCCGCTGAACGTGATGGCCGGCGGCATGCTCGCCATCGGCGAGGGCCCCGAGACCAAGGCGCTCCTCGACTTCGCCCGCCCGCTGTTCGCGCTCTACGTGGGCGGCATGGGCGCCAAGGGCAAGAACTTCTACAACGACGTCGCGCGCTCCTACGGCTACGAGGAGGAGGCGGAGAAGATCCAGGACCTCTACCTCTCGGGCCAGAAGAAGGAGGCCGAGGCGCTGGTGCCCACCGAGTGGCTCGAGGCGTCGAACCTCGTCGGCCCCGCGTCGTACGTGAAGGAGCGGCTCGCCGCCTTCGAGGAGGCCGGCGTCACCGACATCAACGTCATGCCCGCCTCCGACGACCCGGCCGCGACCATCGCCGAGCTGCGCGACCTCATCGGCTGAGCCCGGGCCGGTCGGGGCTTCGGCGCGCGAGTGTGGCGGACCGATGCAGGCGCGGAGCCCCTGGGCCCGCGACCGTCCGCCACGCTCGCCCGGCCGCTGCGGAGCGCACGTCGACCCGGCCGGCGTACGGCGGGACACCCCACGCCTCACGCGTCGAACAGGTCCCCGTCGGCGTCGACGCGGGCGAGCACCTCGTCGTACGTCAGCTGGTCGATGTCGAGGGGGTCGTCGGCGCCGGCCTCGACCTCGGCCCAGGTGAGGGGGGCGGCGACGTACGGGCGGTCCTTGCCGCGCAGCGAGTACGGCGCGACGGTGGTCTTCGCCCCGGCGTTCTGCGACCAGTCGATGAAGACCTTGCCGCCGCGGCGCTGCTTCGTCATCGACGCGGTGACGAGGGTCGGGTGGGCCGCCTGGAGCTCCTCGGCGACGGCCTTCGCCAGCGCGCTGGCCTCGTCGGAGTCGACCGGCGCCTCGCCGCGCGGGAGCCGGTCGAGGGACGCGTAGAGATGGAGGCCCTTGCTGCCGCTCGTCACCGGCGTGCAGGTCAGGCCCCGCTCGGCCAGCGCGTCACGCGCCAGCAGCGCCACCGTGCAGCACTCGTGGAGCCCGGCCGGCTCGCCCGGGTCGAGGTCGATGACGATGCGGTCGGGGCGCCGGGCCCGCCCGGTGCGCCCGACCCGCCACTGGTGCACGTGCAGCTCGAGCGCCGCGAGGTTGACGACCCACGTGAGCGTGGCGAGGTCGTCGACGACCGGGAAGCGCAGGACGCCGGGACCGGTCTCCTCGCCCGTGTCGCCCCAGCGGCGGGAGCCGGTGGTCGACACCTCCGCCGTCCGCACCCAGGCCGGCGTGCCGCCCGGCGCGTTCTTCTCGAAGAAGCTCGAGCCGCCGACGCCGTGGGGCCAGCGCACCCGGGTGACGGCGCGGTCGCGCAGCTGGGGCAGCAGCACGGGGGCGATGCGGGCGTAGTAGTCGAGCACCTCGCCCTTGGTCGTGCCGGTGGTCGGGTAGAGCACCTTGCCGAGGTTGGTCAGCCGGAGCACGCGGCCCTCGACCTCGACGCGGACCTCCGCGCCCTGCTCCCCCGCAGCGCCCGTCGCCACGGCGCCTCAGGTGCCGATCGCGATGAGCGGCACCTTCGCGGGGTGCAGCAGGGGCATGAGCGCGACCATCACGTGGCGGGGCACGGAGACGCAGCCGGCGGTCGCGCCCCGGCCGTTCACGTGCAGGAAGATGCCGCTGCCGCGGTACCGGACCTGCTCGCGGTAGTTGTAGTCGGTGACGACGGAGTACTCGTACTGCGCGCCGTAGTCGCTCAGCCGCTCCGAGCCGTTCTCGCCCGTCAGGTTCCAGCGGAAGCCGCCCTGGGCCTGGTTGCGGAGCCGGTTGTACCAGTTCGACGCGTTGTCCTGCACCCAGAAGTCGCCCGACTCGATCTTGCGGTAGGGCAGGCCCCACCCCGGCTGCAGGCCGTGCGTCCCGAACGACGAGAACAGGCCGTACGTGCCGAGCGGCGTCGCCCCGGAGCCCTGGCGGCGCTGCGTGCCGGCGACGAGGCCGCCGTACCCGATGCGCCCGTCGGTCGTGAGGAACTCCGGCGTCCACGTGGTGTTGCGGCGCTGCCAGAACACGACGCGGGCCTGGTGGCCCGAGGTGCGGTTGACGGTGACGACGGCCCGCGAGCCCGCGCGCAGGACGACGGGCACGTTGTCGAGCCGGATCGTCGAGGCCGCCTGCGCCGGCGTGGGGCGGACGAGCCCCGAGAGCGTGAGCAGGCCTCCTGCGCCGAGCGCGAGGGCGGTACGGCGCGTCGGCCCCGGGGGCTGGGCCCGGAGCTGGGACTGGGTGTGCGGTGCGGTCACTGGTCCTCCGACCCGAGATGGCGTGCGGGCCACGGTACGGGTCAGAGGTCACCGAGGTCGAGGTCGGTGCGCACCCCGCGGTACGACGGCTGCCGCAGCCGGGACCCGGACACCGTCGGGTCACCGTTCACCCCGAGCGACTCGACGTCGACGACGAGCTGGGGGTGCACCCACCGGGTCCCCGTCGCGTCGATGCGCGGCACCTCGTCGGCGAACGGGCTGCGCGTCGCGGCCAGGGGCGCGAGCAGCTCGGCGAGCACCGGGCCCACCTTGCCGGCGATGCCCGAGCCCACCCGCCCCCGGTAGAGCAGGCCCCCGGGGGTCGGCGTACCGACCAGCAGCGCACCCAGGCGGTGCTCCGAGCCGGTCTCCGGGCGCCAGCCACCGACGACGTACGACGCGCGCCGACGGTGCGGGAACTTGAGCCAGTGGCGGCTCCGGGTGCCGGGCGCGTACGGCGAGTCGAGGCGCTTGCTGACGATGCCCTCGAGGCCCTGCTGGTCGGTGGCCTCCAGCAGCATCGCGCCGTCGTCGTACGCCGGGGGCACCTGCCAGCGGTCGTCGACGGCGAGCACGTCGGCCAGCAGCGCACGGCGCTCGGCCAGGGGCCGGGAGGTGAGGTCGCGGCCGTCGAGGCGCAGCAGGTCGAAGACGAGGAAGGTCACCGGGTTGGTCGTCGCCAGGCGGGCCGCCCGCCGCGGCTCGCGCACGTGCATGCGGTCGGCGAGCGCGGAGAAGCTGGGCAGGCCGTCGGCGAACGCCACCACCTCGCCGTCGAGCACGGCGTGGCGGCCGTCGACCGCGGCCGGCAGGCCGTGCAGCTCGGGGTAGGCGGCGGTGACCGTGTTCTCGTTGCGGCTCGTCATCCGCAGGTCGGGCGTGGCCGCGGCGCCGACGCTGGCGCCGGTGGCGGCCAGGACGCGCATGCCGTCCCACTTGACCTCGTGGCTCCACCCCTCGCCGGTGGGCACGTGGGTGCCCTTCGTGGCCAGCATCGGGCGCAGCCCGGCCGCCCCGGTCAGCCCGGTGCGGGAGGTCGGCGAGGTCGGCACGGCGCCATCCTGCCCGCTCCACCGGCCACACGCGTGACCTCGGGTGATACTGGGAACCTGGTGTCGACCGGCTGGTCTTCCCCGCCCCGATGAGTTCGGGGCACCGGCCGGGTCTGGTCCGTGGGTCTGCCGCGGGGCGGACGTGACGGAGAGAGGTGCACGCCATGCGGGCGATCTGGAAGGGCGCGGTCTCGTTCGGGCTGGTCAACGTGCCGGTCAAGCTGTACGCCGCGACCGAGTCGCACGACGTCTCGTTCCGGCAGGTGCACGCCAAGGACGGCGGGCGCATCAAGTACCAGCGCATCTGCTCCGTCGACGGCGAGGAGGTCGCGTACGCCGACATCGCCAAGGGCTACGAGACCGAGGACGGCGAGATGGTCATCCTCGAGGACGAGGACCTCGCCAGCCTGCCGTCGGCCTCCTCCCGCGAGATCGCGGTCGAGAAGTTCGTGCCGAGCGACCAGATCGACCCGATGCTGTTCGAGAAGTCCTACTACCTCGAGCCCGAGAAGACCGGCGCCAAGCCCTACGCGCTGCTGCGCCAGGCGCTCCAGGACGCCGACCGGATGGCCGTCGTCACCGTCGCCATCCGCAACCGCACCTCCATCGCCGTGCTCCGCGTGCGCGACGACGTGATCGTGCTGCAGACGATGATGTGGCCCGACGAGGTGCGGGTGCCCGACTTCTCGATCGACTCCGGCGAGGTCAAGGACTCCGAGGTGAAGATGGCCCGGATGCTCGTCGAGACCCTCGCGGGTGACTTCGACGCCGACGAGTTCACCGACGACTACGCCGACGCCGTCGAGGCCGTCGTGAAGGCGAAGATCGAGGGCGGCGAGGTGCAGCGCACCGAGACCTCCACCAAGTCCTCCGGCGAGGTCGTCGACCTGCTCGCGGCGCTGCAGCGCTCGGTGCAGGCGGCGAAGAAGTCGCGCGGCGAGGCGGTGGACGACGCCGACGACGACACCGAGTCCGAGTCCGACGAGGAATCGGCGGCGCCCGCGAAAAAGACGACGCGCAAGGCACCGGCGAAGAAGGCCGCCACCGGCGCGAAGAAGGCCCCGGCGGCGAAGAAGGCCCCCACGAAGACCGCCGCGAAGAAGAGCAGCTCCGCCGCCAAGAAGGCCCCCGCGAAGCGGACGGCGAAGAAGGCCAGCTAGGTCGTCGGCGGGACCCGTCCGTCGGGGGTGCTGCGCCCGACGCAGCCCGGCGCAGCCCGACCGACCAGGCCGAGGGGAACGCGGACCGCGCCCGTCACCAAGGCGGGCACACGGACCGTTCCGTCCGCGCGCGACGGCGTGGCGCCAGCACCGGCCGGCCGGCCCGGCGACGCCCGCGGACCCACGCCGACGGAATCCACCGGCCTCGGTCCGCACCCCAGGGCCCGGCGACGCCCGCGGACCCACGCCCCCGGAATCCACCGGCCTCGGTCCGCACCCCAGGGCCCGGCGACGCGCGCGGACCCACGCCCCCGGAATCCACCGGCCTCAGTCCCCACCCCAGGGCCCGGCGACGCCCGCGGACCCACGCCTCCGGAATCCACCGGCCTCAGTCCGCACCCCGTGGCCCGGCGACGCCCCTCCGCGAGTCGCCCCACACCGAGCGGGCGCCCGCCGTACCCCTCAGACGTCGGCGGGCGACGTGGCGGCGACGCCGCGACGTGCGGCGGCCGAGTCCGGGAACCGCCGGTCGGCGAGCGAGAAGGCCAGGTCGGTGAGCCGGGGCGCGACGACGTTCGCGAGCTCGAGCACGCGGGCCGGGAGGAGGTCGACCGTGATCGGCCGGTCCTCCAGCGCCCGCACGACCGTCAGCGCGGCCTGCTCCGGCGACTGCGCGGGCACCCGCCGGTAGGCCTCGGTCGGGGCCGACATCGCCGTCCGCACGAGACCCATCCGCAGGTTCGTGAACGCGACGTTGTCGCGATAGGTCTCGCGTCCGGCGATGCGCGCGAAGGTGTCGAGGGCGGTCTTCGAGGCGATGTACGGCGCGAACTTCGGCGACTTCACCTGCACGCCCCAGGTCACGACGTTGACGACGTGCCCGAAGCCCTGGGCGCGCATGGCGGGCAGCAGGCCCAGCGTGAGGCGCACCGGTCCGAGGTAGTTGACCGCGATCGTGCGCTCGACGTCGTGGAAGCGGTCGTGCGTCAGGGCCAGCGAGCGCCGGATCGAGCGACCGGCGTTGTTGACGAGGTGGTCGACCGGACCGAACTCGGCGTCGACCGTGCGCACCAGCTGGTCGATCTGGTCGCCGTCGGTCAGGTCGCAGACGAACGCGTACGCCGTTCCGCCGGCCGACTCGATCTCGCGCCGCACCCGCTCGAGCTCGTCGCCGCGGCGGGCCACCAGCAGCACCGTCGCCCCGCGGGCGCCCACCGCCAGGGCCGTCGCCTCGCCGATGCCCGACGAGGCGCCGGTGATCATGACGGTGCGCCCGGCCAGCGGACTGCGGGGATAACCGGTCAGGTGGCGCACCACGCGTCGTACCCGGGAGAGCGGCGTCGTCAGCAGGAGACCCATGCATCGAGCGTACGACGGGCCCGGTTCGGTGGTCCCGGCTCCCTGGGCTCGGCTCAGCGCGCCCCGTCGAGCCGCTCACGCTGCGCGGGCGTGAGCTCGAGCCGCGCGGCACCGACGGCCTCGTCGAGCTGCTCGAGCGAGCTGACGCCGACGATCGGCCGCATGGCGGGCGAGCCGCCGAGCAGCCACGCCAGCACGACCTGGGTCGTCGAGGCGCCGAGCTCGGCCGCGACCTCGGCGAGCACGGCGAGGCGCCGCGTCGTACCGGGGTGGTCGTAGGCCTCCGGGAACGGGCGGTCGTCGCGGGCGTAGCTGCCCTGGACGAGCGGGCTGTAGGCCCACAGCTCGAGGTCGGGGTGGGTGGCGAGGTAGTCGACGGTCTCGTCGGTGACGAAGCCGAAGCGGTGGTCCTTGCCGGGCACCTCGGTGTCGGGGCGGGGCCGCACGTACGACGTGGTCAGCTGCAGCGCCGTGAACGGCTCCACCCCGGACGCCGCCGCCAGGGCGCGCGCCTGCTCGACCCGCCAGGTCGGGTGGTTGGAGATGCCGAGCCGCGTCGCGAGACCGTCGCGGACGACCTCGCCGAACACCGCGACGACCTCGTCCATCGGCACGCTGCGGTCCTCCAGGTGGGCCCAGTAGAGGTCGACCCGGTCGAGCCCGAGCCGCTCGAGGCTGGCGCGCACCGAGCGTCGTACGACGTCGGGGGCGAGGCCGACGACGCGCCCGAGATCGCCCGGCACGACCGGCTCCGGCCCCACCTTCGTCGCGATCACGAGCTCGTCGCGCAGCCCGGGGTGGGCGGCGAGCCAGCGACCGAGGACCGCCTCGCTCTGCCCGCCCGCGCCGGTGTCGCTCGCCCAGAAGGCGTAGCAGTCGGCGGTGTCGAGCGTGCGCCCGCCCGCCTCGACGAAGCGGTCGAGGAGCGCGAACGACGTGCGCTCGTCGGTCTTCGTCCCGAAGTACATGGTGCCCAGCACGAGGTCGGCGACAGTCACGCCCCGAGCATGTCAGGTCACCGCACGTCGAGCGGCTCCCCGCCCGCGGTGAGGCGCCAGTCGACCGACGCGAAGTCCGCCGGGTCGACGACCCCGCGGTCGGTCACCCAGTCGATGAGCAGCTGCCGGATCTCCTGCTGGCCGTTCACCACGACGGGTGCCGTCGTGACGTGCGGGAAGCCACCGCCGCCGGACTGCCGGTAGTTGTTGACCGCGAGCACGAACTCGGCCTCCGGGGCGACGGGGTCCCCGCCGTACGCCAGGCCCACGATGCGGGAGCCGACCGGCTGCGTGAGGTCGACGTCGTACGTCAGCGGCGCGTCGAGCCCGGCGACGGTGTCGAAGTTGTAGTCGGGCGTGCCGTTCGGCGCCTCGGTGGTCGGGGCGTTCGTGACGTCGGCGATCGCGTGGGGCCCGGCGCCCGTGACGGCCTTGAAGTAGCGGGCCGAGAACTCGAGGTAGTCCTTCAGCTGCGCCCCCGTCACGCGGACGGCGAGCAGCGTGTTGTCGAAGACATAGAGCGAGGCGACGTCGCGCACGGTGAGGTCGCCCTGCGGGAAGACCGCGGTGCGGCTGAAGGGCGCTGCGATCGACAGGACGGGCAGCGCCGCGTCGGCCCCCGTGAGGCCCTCCTTCACCGCGCCGGCCTGCACGTGCTGCACGAAGTCGATGATCGGCACGTCCTCCACCACGCCCCGGGCGGCCGGCAGCTCGGTCACCGAGGTGCCGACCACCGAGTTCACGTAGTCGACGACCACCGCGTGCTGCTCGGCGACGGCGGCCGCGACCGCCGGGTGCTCGTCGACCGTGTTGGCGTTGAGCGTCTGGGCGGTGCTGCCGACGACCTGCCAGCGGCCGCGGTGGCGGCGCAGCTCGAGGTCCATCACGGTCAGCCGCATGCCCCAGTAGAGGGGCTCGCTCAGGAGTACGCTCCGGCCCGTGCTCGCGTTCGTCACGAACCGCTGCGGGATCTCCCGGTGGGCGTGGCCCACGAGGATCGCGTCGATGCCCGGCACCTGCTCGGCCACGAGGCTCGCCGCGTTCTCCGGGTAGGGCAGCGCGTCGCCGTACGACGAGCTCGTGTCGGCCCCCGAGTGCGCCGCGACCACGACCACGTCGCAGCCCTCGCGCCTCATCCGCGGCACCCAGCGCTGCGCCTCCTCGACGAGGCCCGGGAACTCGAGCCGCCCCTCGACGACCGCCTTGTCCCAGATCGCGATGCCCGGGTTGGTGAGGCCGAGGATGCCGACGTTGATCCACTCGCCCCCGCCGTGACCCCCGCCGTGACCCTCGCCGCGACCCCCGCCGCGTCCGCCCTGCGCGCCGTGGCCCCCGTGGCCGCGACCGCCCACGCGCAGGCGCTTGACCACGTACGGCGGGAAGACGGGCCGCTTCGTGGTGGCGTCGACGGCGTTGGCGCCGAGGAGCGGGAAGTCCAGCTGGCTCTCGAAGGTGCGCAGCACGTCGAGCCCGTAGTTGAACTCGTGGTTGCCGAGCGCGGCGGCGTCGTACCCGCAGAGGTTCATCGCCGCCGCCATCGGGTGGACGCCACCGCCCGTGATGGGCGCGACCCGGGCGTAGTAGTAGGCGAGCGGCGTGCCCTGCAGGGTGTCGCCGGCGTCGATGGTGACGAGGGGCTCGCCGGCCCGCTCCGCCTTGACGGCCTCGATGAGCGTCGCCACCTTGGCCACGCCGATCTCGTCGCCGGCCGCGTTCGCGAAGGCCGCGTTCTTGAAGTAGTCCCAGCTCAGCACGTTGCCGTGGAGGTCGGTCGTGCCGAGCACCGTGAGCCGCACGCTGTCTCGACCTCCTCCTCCGTGACCGCCGCCGGGGTGGGCGGCCTGGGCGGCGAGCGGCGCCGAGACGAAGCCGGCGGCGCCCAGGGCCGCGGCCCCGGTGAGCACCGTACGGCGCGTCGAGCGACGCGTGGGCAGGGGCGAGCGATCTGCGGAGCTGGTCATCGTCGAGTCCCGAGTGTCGAGGTGATCAGAGGCGCCACCGTTCTACCCCGGCCCGACGGGGCCCGGTCAAGGGGCCCGGTCGAGAGGCCCGGCCGGCACCCCCGCCCTCAGCGCCCCCAGTCGGCCGCGAGGCGTCGTACGACGGTGAGGTTGCGGTTGGTGCCGGCCACGCCCAGCACCTTCTCGACGCGGTTGTTGTCGAGCCGGGTCGACCGGTAGCCCTCCGCCAGCGTGACGTGGACGGCCCGCCCCCGCACCCGGACCCGGCCGTCGACGTCGGAGAGCGCCTCGAGGGCCTCGACCGCCGCCGGCTCGGGGAGGTCGCGCAGGAACGTCACGTACTGCCCGTGCACCTCCCCCGCCGCCGCCTCCAGCGCGAGGATCGCCTCGCCGTCGGTGGCGGCCTCCACCAGCTCGGCGCGGGTCAGCACCGCGGTCGGCACCTCGAACCCCCGGTCGGCCGCGAAGACCCGCTCCAGCCGCTCGGTGAGCCGCGCGACGCTCCGCATCGGGGTCTCGAGGCGGACGTTGCCGGTCTGGATGTGGGTGCGGGGCTCGACGAAGCCGTCGGCCTCGAGCGCGGCCCGCAGGTCGGCCATGGGGAACTGGCGGCGCGGGCCCAGGTTGATGGCGCGGAGGAAGGCGACGTAGACGGCCACGACCGGAGTCTGCTCCCTCCCACCGCCCGCCGCCACTTTATTTGTATAGACCATCTATGTAGTCTGGTCTCTTGTGACGACGACTCCCGGCACCGACACCGCCCCGCCCACCGGCGAGACCGGTCCCGACGACAGCGGGTCCCTCGGCAGTGGCCCCCTCGACGGTGAGGGCCCGCAGGACGAGCGGCTCACCCAGCTGTCCGTCGACCTCGTGATCCACGCGGCCCGCCTGATCCGGCAGATCCGTCGCACCTCGCCCGACTCCTCCCCCGCGCTGCGCATGCTGTCGCTGCTGGAGGAGCAGGGCCCGCTCGGTGTCAGCCGCCTCGCGCAGGCCGACGGCACCGCCCAACCCACCGCGACCGCCACGGTCAACGGGCTGCTCGCCCGCGGGTGGGTGACCAAGGAGCAGCACCCGGACGACTACCGCTCCACGCTCGTGCGCATGACCGCCGAGGGCCGTGAGGCCCTCGAGCTGGTACGACGCCGCAACGCCGCCGCCGTCAGCGCGCGCCTCGTGGCCGCCGGCCACGACGTCGACGAGCTGGAGCGCGCCGTCTCGCTGCTCCGCGACCTCACGGAAGGACCCCAGTGACCACCCTCGACACGTCCACCAGCACCGCCCCCACCGCCGCCGCACCCCCGGCCGGCGGCGCGCACGCGCCGGACCCGGGCGGCTCGCCCTGGCGCCAGCCCCGCGCCGTGTGGGCCGTGGCGTTCGCCTGCGTGATCGCGTTCATGGGCATCGGGCTGGTCGACCCCATCCTCAAGGAGATCGCGGGCCAGCTCGACGCGACGCCCAGCCAGGTCTCGCTGCTCTTCACCAGTTACATGGCCGTCATGGGCATCGCCATGCTCGTCACCGGCGTGGTCTCGAGCCGCATCGGTCCCAAGCGCACCCTGCTCGCCGGGCTCGCGCTCATCATCGTGTTCGCCGCCCTGGCCGGGTCGTCGGGCTCCGTGGGCGCCGTCATCGGCTTCCGCGCGGGCTGGGGGCTCGGCAACGCCCTCTTCGTGGCCACCGCGCTCTCGACGATCGTGACGTCGTCGAAGGGCTCGCTCGCCCACGCCATCATCCTGTTCGAGGCGGCCCTCGGCCTCGGCATCGCGTCGGGCCCGCTGCTCGGCGGCCTGCTCGGCGAGCAGTCGTGGCGCGGTCCGTTCTTCGGCGTCTCCGTGCTGATGACGATCGCCCTCGTGGCCACCGCGTTCTTCCTGCCCAGCACGCCGCCCACCGGGCGCCGTACCTCGCTCGCCGACCCGTTCCGCGCCCTGCGCCACCCCGCGCTGCTGCTGCTCGCGCTGGTCGCCGTCTTCTACAACCTCGGCTTCTTCACGCTCATGGCCGCCGGCCCGTTCGCGCTGCCGAGCCTCGACATCATGCAGATCGGCTGGACCTTCTTCGGCTGGGGCGTCCTGCTCGCCGTCGCGTCCGTCGTCGTGGCGCCGCGGCTGCAGCACCGCTTCGGCACCGTGCCCGCGATGATCGGCTGCCTCGCGCTGTTCGCGCTCGACCTCGCCATGATGGCGGTCTTCGCCACCCACGAGCCGGTCATCATCGTCGGCATCGTCGTGGCCGGCGCCTTCCTCGGCGTCAACAACACGCTCGTCACCGAGGCCGTCATGGGCTCGGCGCCCGTCGAGCGTCCCGTGGCCTCCGCGGCGTACTCGTTCGTGCGGTTCACCGGCGGGGCGCTCGGCCCGTTCGTCGCGCTGAAGCTGGCCGAGAACGTCGACGTGCACGCCCCGTTCTGGTTCGGCGCCGCGGCCGTCGCCGTCGGCGTGGTCATCGCGAGCGGCGGCGCCCGGACGGTGACCCGTGCCCTGCACGGCGACGCCCCGGCCGCCCACAGCACGCGGGAGGCCGAGGCGGTCGTGGTCGGCGACGTCGACTGAGCGACCCCGCACCACGCCTCCGCGTCACTCCGCGGCCGGCTCCTCGGGCGTCTCGCAGTACGACGCGGAGCCGGTCGCGGCGGCGTGGTAGGCGAACTCCTCGCCCCCGACGGTGAGGATGATGCGGCGGCCGGGCGTCAGCGCCTGGGTGTACATCTGGCCGGCCTCCGGGCACCCGAGGGCGCCGCTGCGCCACTCGACGGCCTCGTCGGAGGCCACGGTGATCTCACCGGCGTCGGCGCCCTCCCGCTCCGCGAGGTCGGCGACGGCGGCCGCGACGACGTCGTCGGCGTCGGTCTCCTCCCCCGGCACCTCGGGCGTGCCGTCGGACGCGGACGGGGACGAGCTCGACTCCGGGTCGGTGCCCGTGTCGGCGGCGGACCCGTCGTCATCGGACCCGCAGGCCGAGAGCGCCAGGATCGTGGCCAGGGCGGCGGGCAGTGCCAGTGCGCGGAACATCCGAGATCAGCTCCTCGTGGTCGGTTGCCGGACCACCCTAGGACGCGCCCCGGCGGGCATCGGTTCCCTGCCCCCGCCGCCACCCCACCACCCCGGAGGGTCAGGCGCGCGAGCGGGAGAGCAGCCAGAGGAAGTACGGCGCCCCGATGATCGCGACGACGAGCCCGGCCGGCACCTGGGCCGGCGCGATGACCGTGCGCCCGACCGTGTCGGCGACGCTCAGCAGCACGGCCCCGAGCAGCATCGCCACCGGCACGACCCGGAGGTGGGAGCCGCCGACGAGCGCCCGGGCGGCGTGCGGGGCCACCAGTCCCACGAAGCCGACCACGCCCACCGCGCTGACGCTGCCCGCGATCAGCAGGGCGGCCGCGAGCAGCAGGCCCAGCCGCGCCGGCTCGAGACGCACCCCGACGAGCCGCGGGGTGTCCTCGTCGAGGGCGACGAGGTCGAGCACCCGCGAGGCCGCCCACACGAGCGGCAGCAGCACCACGAGCAGCACGACCACCGGGCGCACCTGCTCCCAGGTGCGGCCGTACGTCGTGCCCGAGAGCCACGTGAAGATCGTCGGGGTGTCGTAGGGGTTCGACCGCACGAGCAGGTACGTCGTCAGCGCCGTCGCCCCGGCGGAGAACCCGATGCCGACCAGCACCAGGCGGTCGGAGTCCAGCCCGTTGCGCCAGGCGAGCCCGTAGACGATCGCGAACGCGATGAGCGCGCCCGCCACGGCGGCGCCGAGCACGGCGGTCGTCGAGGCCAGACCGACGCCCGTCACGACGACGACGGCGCCCACCCCGGCCCCACCGGTGATGCCGACGATGCCCGGCTCGGCGAGGGGGTTGCGGCAGACCGCCTGGATGACCGTGCCCGCGAGCGCGAGAGCGGCGCCCGCGACGAGTGCGGCCACGACGCGCGGGCTCCGCTCGTCGATCGCGAACTCGACGAGGGGCAGCGCGTTGCCCCGCGCCCAGTTGACGAGGTCACCCGTGAGCAGCCAGGTGTAGCCGGCGAGGAGGCCGACCACGCCGGCCGTGGCGGCGAGCACGCCGGCGAGGCCGGTGACGATCCAGAAGCGGAGGCGCGAGCGACCGGCGACCGCACCCGTCGGCGGCCGTCGCGTCGGACCGGCGTCCCGCGCGCTGCGGGCGAGCACCACGAGCACGACGGCCCCGAGGAGCGTCGTCGTCACCCCGGTGGGGACGATCAGCGCCGCCTCCGCGCCGAGGAACGCCCGGAGCGTCGCGTCGGAGAGCAGCACCAGCAGCGCACCGAGGAGTCCCGAGGCCGGCAGGAGCACGAGGTGGCGGCGCAGCGCGGGCACGACGCCGCCCAGCAGCCGCGCGGCCGCCGGCGCGCAGAGGCCGACGAAGCCGATGGGCCCGGCCAGGGTGACCGCGGCGGCCGACAGGACGACGGCGATCAGGGTGCCGAGGACCCGGGTGCTGCGCACCGGGACACCGAGCACCCCGGCGGTGTCGTCGCCGAGCCCCACGATGTCGAGGCGGCTGCACAGCAGGAGGCCCGCGGCGAGGGCCAGCAGGATCACCGGGGCCATCTGCCGCACCGCGGCGGGTCCGAGCTGGCTCAGCGAGCCGCTCCCCCAGGCGAACAGGCCCGTGGTCTCCTGCGCGAAGAGGACGAGGAGCATCGAGGTCAGGGCACTGAGCGCGAGGCCCAGCACCGTGCCGGCGAGGATGAGGCGGGTCGTCGAGGCGCCCCCGCGGCCGGCGAGCGCGAGCACGAGCCCCGCTGCGGCGAGGCCGCCGAGGAACGCCGTGCCGCCCGAGACCAGCAGCGGCAGGCTCACGCCGAGCACCGAGCTGAGCGCCACCGCGAAGTAGGCCCCCGCGTTCACCGCGAGGGTGTCGGGCGAGGCCAGCGCGTTGCGCGCCAGCGACTGGAACATCGCGCCGGCCACCCCGAGGGCGAAGCCCACCAGGAGACCGGCGAGCATGCGCGGCAGCCGCGACGCCGAGAGCACGTCGAGCGTGCGCTCGGCGCCGTCGGCGCCGGGCGAGGTGAGCAGGCCCAGCAGGTCGGAGACCCCGACCGCCGAGGTGCCCTGCGTCAGGTGCCACCCGGCGACGACCACGAGGGCCGAGACCAGGAGCACGCCCACCCCGAGCGCGCCGGGGACGACCCGCCGTACCCCGGTGGGCAGCTGCTCCGCCTCGGCGGCCGCGGCGGCGTCAGCGGCCGCGCGCTCCTGCGTCGTCGTCATCGGGCGGCCCGGGCTCAGGAGAGCTGAGCGACGTACGCGTCGACCATCTGCTGGATCGAGCGGGGACCGCCGAACGTCCAGATGCCCTCGGGGAACGGGAGGAGGCGGTCGTTCTCGACGAAGTCGAGGCCGGTCCACACCGCGTTGTCCTGCAGCGGCTCGAGCCACGACGCCGACTCGGTCTCCGTGTAGAAGACGGTCGCGTCCTCGACGGCCACGAGGCCCTCGACGTCGGTGGCGCCGAGGCCGTAGACGGGGTCGACCTCACCGGTCCAGGCGTTGGTGAGCCCGAGCTCCTCGCCGACCTCGGACATCAGCGCGCCCTGGCCGAACGGCCGGATGCTGACGTTGGAGCCGTCGACGTACGCGTCGAAGTAGACGAAGTCGGTGCTCTCGGGCGCGGCGGCCTCGATCGCGGCGCGGCCCTCCTCGAGCGAGGCGTCGAGCTGCGCGAGCACCTCCTCGGCCCGGGCCTGCTTGCCCAGCGCCTCCGCGATCATCGTGAACGTGTCGCGAGCCTTGCCGATGGGGTCCTCGGCGTCCGCGCCGACGGAGGCGAGCACGGGCACGCCGTACTCCTCGAGCTGCGCGATGCGCGGGTCGTCGGCGCTGCTCGGCTCGACGATGATCAGGTCGGGGTCCTGCGCGAAGACCGCGTCGAGGCTCGGCTCCTGGCGGGTGCCGACGTCCTCCGTGTCAGCGGGCAGGTCCGCCGCGGAGTCCCACGTGCCGTAGCCCTCGACGTCGGCGGCGCCCACCGGGTTCACGCAGAGCGTCAGGACGTCCTCCGTCTGCTGCCACTCCAGCGAGACCACGCGCGTGGCCGGCTCGTCGAGCTCGACGGTGCGGCCGAGGTCGTCGGTGATCGTGATCGGCCCCTCGGTGACCTCGTCGGCCGTCTCCGACGTCGCGCAGTCGTCGCCGCTGGCGGCCGAGGGGGTCGATTCGTCGGACTCGTCGGCGGCGGGCTGGGTCGAGCCGCAGGCGGCGAGGGCCGTGAGGCCGGCCGCCAGGACGGCGGCGGAGAGCTGACGCTTCATCGGTGATCCTTCTGGGTCGGTGGGGCGGGAGGCTCCGGGGCTCAGGCCCGACGGAGGTGGTGCTTTCCCCGTGGTTCGACGCGGACGGTTCCGAGGTCCGGGTCGAGGGCGGTGTGGACGGTGAGGCCGTAGACCTCGCTGAGCAGCTCGGCGTCGAGCACGTCGGCCGGCGCGCCCGCGGCGCGGACGACGCCCCGGTGGAGCAGCACGATGTCGTCGGCGACGGCGGACGCCTGGTTGAGGTCGTGGAGCACGATGCCGATGGCCACCTGGTGCTCGTCGGCGAGGTCGCGCACCAGGTCGAGGATCTCCACCTGGTAGCGCAGGTCGAGGTGGTTGGTCGGCTCGTCGAGCAGCAGGACGCCCGTGTCCTGGGCC
The DNA here is from genome assembly GCF_000426525.1 of Nocardioides alkalitolerans DSM 16699. Lineage (GTDB taxonomy): Bacteria > Actinomycetota > Actinomycetes > Propionibacteriales > Nocardioidaceae > Nocardioides > Nocardioides alkalitolerans. The sequence goes on along the minus strand of NZ_AUFN01000011.1, from coordinate 249,572 downwards.
AGGCAGGTGGCCAGCCAGACCCGCTGCAGCTCGCCGCCCGACAGCTCGTCGACGGCACGGTCGGCCATGGCGTCGGTGCCCGTCACGGCGAGGGCGTGGGCGATGGCCTCGCGGTCGGCGTCGCCCAGGCCCGAGAACCGGGCGCGGTGGGGATGGCGTCCGAACGCCACCACGTCACGGACGGCGAGGCCCGACGGCTGCGGGCGGGACTGCGACAGCAGGGTCACCCGGTGGGCGAACTCCTTGGCACCGAGGCCGTGGGCGTCGAGGCCGTCGGCGAGCAGCACCGCACCCACGTCGACCTTGTGGAGCCGGGCCAGGGAGCGGAGGACCGTCGACTTGCCGCTGCCGTTCGGGCCCACGAGCGCGGTGACCGCGCCGGTGCGCAGGGCGACGGAGACCTCGTGCACCACGGCGGTGCCGTGGTAGCTCAGGCGGAGGCCACGGCCCTCGAGGGCGACGTCGGAGACGGACACGAGAGGGGAGGCTAACCTAACTTCGGCTTGCCCGCACCGTCACGACGTACGGCGGACCGCCCACTCGCGGATGCGCTCGATGCGCTCCCGCAGCTGCTCCGACGTCGCGATGGCCGCCGGCGGACCCCCGCAGTCGCGCCGGAGCGCGGCGTGGGTGACGCCGTGGGGCTGCCCCGTCCGGTGGTTCCACGCCGCCACCAGGCCGTTGAGCTCGCGCCGCAGGACGGCCAGCTGCTCGTGCGCCGTGAGCTGCTCCACGGAGTCGGTGCTGGGGCGTCGGCCGGACTCCTCCGCCGCCGCCTTCTGCTTGCGCGCGCGCTCCGACTGACGGGTGTGGAGCAGGTCGCGCACCTGGTCGGCGTCGAGGAGGCCGGGGATGCCGAGGAAGTCCATCTCCTCCTCCGAGCCCACCTGGACCTCGCCGGCGTGGCCGAACTCGCCCCCGTCGTACAGCACGCGGTCGAAGACGGCCGCCGAGCCGAGCGCCTCGAACGAGAGCATCTCCTCGCCCGACGCCGACTCGGTGGCGTTCGCCTGCGCCACCAGCGCGTCCTCGGCGGCGAAGATGTCGTCCTCGTCGGTGACCTTCTTGCCCAGCACGTGGTCGCGCTGCGCCTCCAGCTCGGAGGCGTGCTCGAGCAGCTTCGGCACCGACGGCAGGAAGACCGACGCCACCTCGCCGCGCTTGCGGGCACGCACGAAGCGACCCACCGCCTGGGCGAAGAACAGCGGGGTCGAGGTGGTCGTGGCGTAGACCCCGACGGCGAGCCGCGGCACGTCGACGCCCTCCGACACCATGCGTACGGCGACCATCCAGCGGCTGTCGTCGGCCGCGAACGCGGTGATCTTCTTCGACGAGGTCTTCTCGTCGCTGAGCACGATGGTCGCCGCCTCGCCCGTGATCGTCCGGAGCAGCTTGGCGTAGGCCCGCGCCGACTCCTGGTCGGTCGCGATGACGAGGCCGCCGGCGTCCGGCACGTGGCGCCGCACCTCGCTCAGGCGCGAGTCGGCCGCCGCCAGCACGCTCGGCATCCACGACCCGCGCGGGTCGAGGGCCGTGCGCAGCGCGTGGGCCGTCATGTCCTTGGTCAGCGGCTCCCCCAGCCGGGCCGCGATCTCGTCGCCGGCGCTGGTGCGCCACTGCATCTCGCCGGAGTAGGCGAGGAACAGCACGGGGCGGACGACGTGGTCGCTGAGCGCGTGCTGGTAGCCGTAGGTGTAGTCCGCCACCGAGCGCGGGATGCCGTCGTCGCCCGGCGCGTAGCGCACGAACGGGATCGGGTTGATGTCGGAGCGGAACGGGGTGCCGGTGAGCGCGAGCCGGCGCGACGCCGGCTGGAACGCCTCGAGCACGCCCTCGCCCCACGACATGGCGTCGCCGGCGTGGTGGATCTCGTCGAGGATCACCAGGGTGCGGAACCGCTCGGTGCGGATGCGCATCGCCAACGGGTTGACCGCGACCCCGGCATAGGTGACGGCGACGCCGACGAAGTCCTTCGAGGTGCGGCCCTTGCCGGCCGCGAACGTCGGGTCGATCGGGATGCCGACCTTCGCCGCGGCCTCGGCCCACTGGACCTTGAGGTGCTCGGTCGGCGCGACGATGGTGATGCGGTCGATGACCCGGCGGGCCAGCAGCTCGGAGGCCACCGAGAGCGCGAACGTCGTCTTGCCGGCACCCGGCGTCGCGACGGTGAGGAAGTCCTTCGGCGCCTCGGTGAGGTACTGCTTCATGGCCGCCGTCTGCCACGCGCGCAGCGACGGCGCCGTGCCCCAGGCCGCACGGTCCGGCCACGCGGGCGAGAGGTCGACGGGGGTGGGCTCAGGCGTCCCGTTGCCGGGCACCTGCCCCGTCACGCCTTGTCGCCGGAACCGCTGTCGCCGGAACCGTCCTTCATGGACTCCCAGATCTCCTTGCAGTCCGGGCAGACCGGGAACTTCTCGGGGGCGCGGCTCGGCACCCAGACCTTGCCGCAGAGGGCGATGACGGGCGTGCCCAGCACCATGGCCTCGGTCAGCTTGTCCTTCGGGACGTAGTGGCTGAAGCGCTCGTGGTCACCGTCGTCGGTCGGGACCGTACGACGGTCCTCGATGACGCTCGTGCCACCGTCGGTGCCGGGGCCGGAGAATCCGATTCGTGTGCTCACCCGGAGGATTCTACGGGTCAGTTGAGGGTCGGGTCGGCCGGACGCGTGGAGATCCACGCCTCCTCGCCCGGCTGGCGGCGCAGCACGTCGCGCCGGAGGTCGGCCGGCTCCGCGACGAACACGTCGGAGAGCTGCGCGGGCACGACGTACCAGCTGCCCTCCTCGACCTCGGCGTCCAGCTGGCCGGGACCCCAGCCGGCGTACCCCACGAAGATCCGGAAGGCGGCGAGCCCGCCGTCGAGCAGCTCCACGGGGGTGTCGAGGTCGACGACACCGAGGCCGTCGACGACCTCGCGGTAGCCGACCGGCCGGTCGGCGTCGCTCAGCGGGCGGGCCAGGCCGAGGGCGCCGTCGGTGCTGACGGGGCCGCCCTGGAACAGCACGTCGGGCCCGGTGACGATGTCGCGCCACTGGTCGAGCACGTCGGCCACCAGCACGGGCGAGGGCCGGTTGAGCACCACCCCGAGCGCCCCGTCGGCGTCGCTGTCGAGGAGGAAGATGACGGTCTCGTGGAAGTTCGGGTCGTTCAGCTCCGGCGTCGCGACCAGGAGCATCCCGGAGCCGAGCGCCCCGGAGCCGGGAGTCCCGGCGCTGGGGGATGACATGGCGTCCACTATGCCGCCACCGCCCAGCGCACGTCGACGCCCCCGCGGGGGTGGCCGCGGGGGCGTCGGTCGGCGCGCACGGTCAGGACGCTCCCTAGGCCGCGAGCGCGGCGCGCAGGCGGCCCAGCAGGCCGGAGGCACCGGGGTCGGTCGTGGCGCTCCGGGCGGTGCCGCCCACGGCGCCGGAGGCGAGGAGCTGGCGCGCCCGCTCCTCGATCGCCGCGCCGGCGACGGCGCCGACGGAGTCGTCGAAGCTCGAGCGTCCGGCCATCGCGGCGAGCATGGCGCGCTCCTTGGCGCGGGCCCCCGCCATCACCCGGACGGCGTGGCCGCCGATCTCGTCGGCCGCGGGGCCGTCGAGGATCGCGCGGACGCCGGGCATGTCGGCCGCCGTGCCGGCCCAGGCCGTGGCCACGGCCTCCTCGAGGTCGAGGGGCTGGGTCGCCAGCGCGGCGTCGATGCGGCCCGAGAGCCGGGTGTGCCAGCGCAGCTGGAGGGTGCCGAGCAGGTCGAGGTCGTCCGCGAAGGTGGCGCGGACCCCGTCGAGGTCGGTGGGGAGACGGCCGTCGAGACGGGCGTCCGCGGTGGCGATCGCCGTCGAGAGGACCTCGCCGCGCCGGTGGTACGCATTCCAGGTCATGGGCTTCTCCTTCACAGTGCTTCACATACCTTCGGTACGTACTCCGAGTATGCAGCCGACCACCGGTATGCCGAAGGGCTGAGCGCCGTGACGTCCGTTACCCGGACCTATGCTGGGCCGCGATGACCAAGTCGACCGCGTCCAAGCTGCTGCGCCAGGGCATCGGGGTCCCCGGCACCAGCCGACGGGCCCAGTACTCCGCCTCCACCAAGCGGGCCCTCGTCGACGTGGCGGAGCGCCTCTTCACCGACGCCGGGTACGCCGGCGCCTCCCTCGACGCGATCGTCGCGGGCGCCGAGGTGACCAAGGGCGCGCTCTACCACCACTTCCACGGCAAGCGCGCGCTCTTCGAGGCCGTCTTCGAGAAGGTCGAGGGCGAGGCCGTCCTCGTCATCTCGAAGGCGATGAAGGAGGAGAAGGACCCCTGGGAGAAGGCCGTCGTCGGCCTCCGCACGTTCCTCCAGGTGGTGCAGCAGCCGACGTACCGCCGCGTGGTCGTGCAGGAGGGGCCGGCCGTCCTGGGCTACGAGCGCTTCCGCGAGCACGAGGAGCGCTCGAGCTACGCGATCATCCACGACATGGTGGCCGCGATCCTCACCGACAAGCGGCGCAAGGTCGACGACCTGCTGCTCCAGTCGTTCAGCAGCATCTTCTTCGGCGCCATGTCGGCGGCCGGCGAGCTGGTCGCCGACAGCGACGACCCGGCCGGCGCCAGCCACCGCGTCGAGGTCGCCATCGGCTACATCATCAGCGGGATGCAGCTCGTGCGGGAGGCCGGCGTCGAGCTGCCCACCACCGAGGACTTCGACGAGGGCACCGACTCGGCGGACGCCGAGGTCGACCCCGATGCCGACCCGATCGACTGACCCCGCTCGACCACCTCGTACGGCGACGGGTCGCGGTGCACGCGCCCCGTCCGCCCTGTCGCTCACACCGCACGACGACGCCCGCCGCGCCCGGCTCAGCGGTAGTCCAGCGACCCCGTCGTGCTCGGCAGGAGCTCGATCCACGTGTGGCCCGGCGGCACGAGCAGCGGCCCGTCGTCGGTGGTGAGCTCGAGCGCGTCGCCCGGGGAGTCCTTCGACCACTCCGCCTCGACCGCGCGCCCGTCGTGGAACACGGTGGCCGTGCCCGAGCCCTCGAGCAGCGACTCCGGGACGGGGTTGCCGGCCGGGTCGAGGTAGCCCGCGTCGACGACGTCCACCTCGAGCGCGACGACCGTGTCGGCCACGAACTCGTCGTCGTCCGCGGCGAAGGACGACGTCGGGAGGTAGCGGCCGTCGTCCTGCAGCTCCCAGCTCGTCGTGTGGGCGGTGGAGAACACCGCGTCGATCTCGGTGGCCGGGGCACCCTCGTCGTACGCGGCCGACACGCCCCACGGCAGGTAGTCGTCGGCGCGACCACCGTCGGCCGTCAGGTCGGACTCGACCTCGAGCAGATCGGCGAACAGGTCGTACGGCGAGGTGCGGCCGGCCGCGCGGTAGAAGCCCGGGGCGCCCTCCTCGACGTAGTCGATGCCGGCCTCGTCGATGCGCCGCAGGGTCCGCGCGGCCGCGCCGCTCGTCACGATCGTGGCGTGGTCGGCGGGCACGATGCCGATGTCGGTCGCGCGCATCGAGCGCACCGGACCCACCTCGTCGGGCACGTCGGTCTGGAAGAACACGGCCAACCGCGCCTCGCCGCCCTCGACCAGCTGCTCGACCACGAGGTCGGCGTGGCTCAGGCCCACCTGCGGGGAGCTCGACCGGGTGTTGTCGATCTTGACCACCAGGAGCGGACGCGTCGCGTCGCCGTCGGTGGCGGGCAGCCCGGTGTAGGGCCAGACGGTCGGCCCGGCGTCGGTGGGCGCGCCGGACGCACCCGGCGTCTCCGCCGGACCGTCGGGCCCCATGGCCTCCGGGTCGCCCTGCGAGCAGCCGGCCAGCAGCACGCCGACGGCCGCCAGCGCGACCACTCCCCTGGTGCGAGGTGTCATGGCACGCAGTCTGCCGAGGGAGGGGCCGCGCCGGTCGGTGGCGCGCCGGTCAGACGAGCGTGGCGCCGCCGTCGACGTACAGGGTCTGGCCCGTGATGTAGGACGCCTCGTCGCTGGCGAGGAACGCGACCGCGGCCGCGATGTCCTCCGGGTGCCCGATGCGCTTGACGGGGTTGTGGTCGGCGACGCCGGCCCGGAAGTCCTCGACGCTGAGCTTGAGCCGGGCCGCGGTGGCGTCGGTCATCTCGGTCGCGATGAAGCCGGGGGCCACGGCGTTGACGTTGATGCCGTAGGGGCCGAGCTCGAGGCCGAGCGTGCGGGTGAAGCCCTGGATGCCCATCTTGGCGGCCGAGTAGTTGGCCTGCCCGCGGTTGCCCAGCGCCGACGTGCTCGAGAGGTTCACGACCTTGCCGTAGCGCTGCTCGACGAAGTGCTTCTGCGCCGCCTTCGTCATGAGGAAGGCGCCCTTGAGGTGCACGTTCATGACCATGTCCCAGTCGACCTCGGTCATCTTGAACAGCAGGTTGTCGCGCGTCACGCCGGCGTTGTTGACGAGCACGTGCAGACCGCCGAGCTCGGCGACGACCCGCTCCACGGCGGCGTCGACGGAGGCGGCGTCGCCCACGTCGGCCCCGACGCCCACGGCGCGGGCGCCGTCGACCAGCTCGAGACGACCGGCGGCGTCGGCGGCGGCCTGCTCGTCGAGGTCGAGGATCGCGATCGAGGCGCCCTCGCTCGCGAGGCGTTGCGCCGTACCGAACCCGATGCCGCGCGCGGCTCCCGTGATGACTGCGACGCGTGCGTCGTACCGACCCATGACGACTCCTTCTGGCTGATGACGGCTGATGACGGCCCGTGTGACCTGGCGCGCGTCACTCTAGGACCCGCCACCGACGTCAGGTGACCAGGGCCACACGCAACCTCTCCGCGTACGCCGCCCGCTCGCCGTCGGCGTACTTCTGGCGCGGCCAGAAGAACCCGCGCAGGCCGTCGCCCCTGGTGCGGGGCACGACGTGGAGGTGGAGGTGGGGCACCGACTGGCTGACCACGTTGTTGATCGCCACGAACGAGCCCTGCGCCCCCAGCGCGTCGACGACGGCCGTGCACAGCCGCTGCGCCGTGGCGAGGAAGTCCTCGCGCAGGTCGGCGGGCAGCTCGGGCAGCGTCACGACGTGCTCGCGCGGCACGAGCAGCACGTGGCCCTTGAAGACGGGACGCACGTCGAGGAACGCCACCAGCCGGTCGTCGGTGTGCACCACGTCGGCCGGCGTCGTTCCGGCGACGATGCCGCAGAAGACGCAGCCGTCGGGAGCGGCGGCCACGGGCTCAGCCGTCGAAGTGGTGGATGTCGCCGAGGCCGTAGGTCCAGCGGAAGCCGTAGCTCGCCATGATCTGCACGACCCGGTGCGAGCGGCTGCGCCAGGCCACGTCGGGGTGGCTACGGTTGAGCCACCACGTGTTGGGCACGACGCCCTGGGCCGAGCTGTAGGGGTTCTCCCACGGGTTGAGGTCGATCGAGCGGCCGGTGGAGTGCGGCGAGCGCCTCCCCGGGCTGCCGACGACGCTGCGGCAGTTGAAGCCGGAGGTGTTGTCGGCCGCCATCGACCGGTAGTCGTCGGCACCGCCGACGCGCGAGGAGTAGCCGAAGACGTCGGGCCGCACCATCGACCGGATCGGCACGCCGCCGTCGTGCAGGCGGGCGAACAGCTGCGCCGTGCGGGACGCGATGGCCTTGTTCACGACGATCTCGCCCTGGTAGCGGTAGCCGTCGAACCCGATGTAGTTGACGCGCACCAGTCGCAGGTCGGCGCGCCCCACGGGGCACCCGGAGCGCCAGCTGACGCCGACCATGTCGTTCCAGATGTGGTTGGGGATCGCGAAGACCTGGGCGTTGGGGCCCGGCACGGTCGCACGCGGCGCCCACGGGCGGGCGACCGACGGGCGGGGCGCACCGGCGGGCAGCACGACGGGGTTCGTGTAGGGCAGGTTGGCGACCCAGCGCTCGGCGCTGATGCCCTGCCCGATCCACTCCAGCGGGCGGAAGACGACCCGGTACTTCGTGCCCGTGCGCGGGCGGAACGTCACCGAGCCGCCGCCGTTGGCCGCGGTCGGGGCCGTGCCGAGCAGCTGGTAGCCGGCGCCGGCGTTCGCGTGGACCTCGACGCGGCCCTGGACGGGGGCGCCGGTCTCGTCACGCACCGCGTACCACATCTTCAGCGGGCTCTCGTCGCGCACGGACGTGGCGGTCACGAGGTCGACGACCGCCGTGCGCAGGCGCAGCGGGACGATCGCCCGGCCGTAGCCCGCGGCGTTCGCGTCGTTGCCGGCGAAGATCGCCCGCACGTTGTTGTCGCGCGTCGTGCCCGCGAGCGTGACGGTGGCGGTCGTGGTGCCGTCGGCGCCGGTGGTGAGGTTGGCGACGGGCTGCCAGACGGTGCCGGCCGCACGCTCGACCCGCACCGGGACGCCGCTCAGGCCGGCTCCGTCGCCGCCGGTGACGCGGATGGTCACGTCGACCTGCTGACCCTTGTAGCCGGCGGGCCCGCTGACGCTGATCTGCGTGCCGGCCGCGGCCCGGGGGGCCGAGGTCGGCGGCGGGCCGGGCTGCGCCGGAGCGGTCGGCTCCGCGGGGGTCGACGGCTCGGCCGGGGTGCTCGGCTCCGCGGGAGCGGACGGCTCCGCGGGGGTCGTCGTCTCCGCGGGCGCGGTCGGCTCGGCCGGGGTGGAGGGGTCGGCCGGTGCCGTCGGCTCGGCCGGGGAGGGCTGCGCGCCGTACGCGAGGCCGGGCGTGACGAGCAGCGCGGCGGTGAGGACGGCGACGAGCGCGCCGTGGCGACGCGACCTCCGACGAGAGGAGAGCGGAGGACGTGCACCCGAGTTCATCGCATCAGAGTAGGGACCACCACCGACGGTGTAAACGGGGCTCACCCGTAGGGAGCCCGCGGCAATCCCGTCGCGTCGGCCCGGGCCGACGCCCTAGGCTCGCGCCGTGCACAGCCGGGCAGGTCTCCTCCAGGTCAGCGCCGCCGGCATCCTCTGGGGCACGGGCGGCCTCGGGGTGCACGTCGTGCACGACCGCGCCGGACTCTCGGCCGGGGCCGTCAGCGCCTGGCGGATGGGGCTGGCCGCCGTCGTGCTGCTCCTCGTCGTGGTCGTGCTCCGGCAGGCCCCCGCCGTCGTCGACCTGCTGCGCCGCCACCCCGTGCGGGCCGTCGCCGTCGGCGTCGCGACGGCCGCCTACCAGGGCCTCTACTTCGCGGCCGTCCTCGCGGTCGGGGTGGGCGTCGCCACCGTCGTCGCCCTGGGCCTGGCCCCCGTGATGGTCACCGTCGTCGAGTGCGTCACCGAGCGCCGGCCGCCCCGCGGGGGCGAGGTCGTGGCGCTGGCGGCGGCCCTCCTCGGCCTGGGGCTCGTCTCGTACGCCGGGGCCAGCGCCGGCACCGGTCCCGCCCCGCTGCTCGGCGTGGCCGCGGCCGTCGTCGCCGCGCTGGGGTACGCCGCCACCACCCTCGTCGGCCGGACCGTCAGCCGGGCGGCCTCCCCCCTCGCCCTCACCACCGTCGCCACCACCGTCGGGGCCCTCGCGCTCCTGCCCTTCGCCGCGGTCGACGTCGCCCGGGGCCTGCCGGTGGGCACGACCGACCCGGTCTCGATCGCCTGGCTCGCGTGGCTGGGCGTCGCCACGATGGCGCTCGCCTACGGGCTGCTCTACGCCGGCCTGCGCTCGACCTCGAGCAGCGCCGCCACCATCGCGACCCTCCTCGAGCCGGTGACGGCCGCCGTGCTGGCCGCCCTGCTGCTCGGCGAGCGGCTCGGCGTGGCCGGGGTGGCCGGCGGGGTGCTGATCCTCGCGGCCATCGCGGTGCACGCCCGGGCGACGCCGGCGGCGATCCCCACGGCGCTCCCCGCCGCCACCCCTCGGGCCGGGGAATCAGCAGTGCCCTGATCGACTTAGGTTGGGGACCGCACGACGACCTGAGGAGGCACACGTGACCGTCCCGCTCGACGAGATCCTCGACCCGACCGCCGGACCCGACCCCCTCGACAACGCGGTCTGGGCCTCGCTCACCGGCCCGGCCCACGCCGCGCTGGCCGTCGGTGGCGACCTCGCCCGCCGCTACCCCGCCGAGGTGTCGCCGTTCGCCGCCCTGCGCGACCACCGCGACCCGGCCTCCTGGGACGCGCTCGCCGGGCTGCTCGACCCCGGCGAGGCGATCGTGCTCTCCGCCCCCGGCCTCGAGGTGCCGCCCGACTGGCGCGTAGTCGAGACGATCCCCGGCGTGCAGATGGTCGCGACGCCGCGACTGGTCGATGCCCGCGACGAGGGCGACGCCCCGACGACCGTGCTCGACCCCGACGCCGACACCCCCGCGATGCTCGACCTCACCCGCCGCACGCGCCCCGGCCCGTTCCTGCGCCGCACCGCGACGATGGGCACCTACCTCGGCGTCCGGGGGCCCGACGGCGAGCTGGCCGCCATGGCCGGCGAGCGCCTGCACCCCGCCGGCTGGACCGAGATCAGCGCCGTCTGCACCGACCCGGCGCACGTCGGTCGTGGTCTGGCCTCGCGCCTCCTGCGCGACGTCGCCCGCGGGATCCGCGCGCGGGGCGAGGTGCCGTTCCTGCACACGGGCGCGCAGAACACCCGGGCGATCCGCCTCTACGAGCACCTCGGGTTCGAGCTGCGCACCCCGACGGTGTTCGTGCTCGTGGGAGCCCCCCGATGAGCGGGCCGGGGTTCCACCTCGCGCTCGGTCTCGACGGCGTCGGCTGGCACCCGGGCGCGGCGGCGCTGCTGCCGCAGGACGCGGCGCGGACGGCGCGGGCGTCGTACTGGTCGCCGCTCGTGCGCCGGGCGGAGGCGGCGGGGATCGACCTGGTCACCTGGGAGGACTCCTTCCGCCCGAGCCGCGGCACGTACGGCGTACCTGACGCCGTGCTGCTCGCCAGCGCCCTGGCTCCCGTCACCGAGCACATCGGGCTCGTGCCGACCGTCGTCGTCACGTCGACCGAGCCGTTCCACGTGGCCAAGGCGGTCGCGACCCTCGACCACGTGTCGCTGGGTCGGGCGGGCGTGCGGATCAAGGTCGACGCCCAGCACCGCGGGCCGCGGTTCGACGGGAGCCGGGACGTCTTCGCGGACGCCACCGACGTCGTCGAGGTGCTGGGCCGGCTGTGGGACAGCTGGGAGGACGACGCCGAGATCCGCGACGTCGCGACCGGCCGGTTCGTGGACCGCGACCGGCTGCACCACGTCGACTTCGTCGGCGAGGGGTTCTCGGTGAAGGGACCGCTCATCACGCCGCGACCGCCGCAGGGCAGGCCACCGGTCGTCGTGCTGGCCCACGACGAGCGCGCGTTCGCGCTCGCGGCCACCTCGGCCGACGTGGTGCTCGTGACGCCCGGCGGCCCGTTCCCGGGCGACGACGTGCCGGGCGCGCTGGCGCGGGTCCGGGCGGCCTCGGTCGCGGCGGGCCGCACGGGCGCGCCCCTCCGGGTGCTCGGCGAGGTGGCGTTCGTGCTCGGACGCACCACCGCCGACGCCCACGACCGGGCCGCCCGCCTCGAGGAGGCGGCCGGCCGGCCCTGGCGCAGCGACGCGCACCTGCACGTCGGGACCGCCCCCGAGCTGGCCGACCTCGTCACCTCCTGGGCCGACGCGGGCCTCGACGGGGTCCGCTTCCGACCCGCGACCCACACCGACGACGTCCGACGCCTGCTCGACGAGACCCTGCCGCTGCTCGCGGCACGCGGGTCGACGGCGCACGCCCCCGACCGCACGACCCTGCGGGACCGGCTCGGCCTCGAGCGGCCGGTCTCCCGCTACGCCGAGGAGGCGCCATGACCAGCGAGCCGGCGCCGCGGCAGGTGCGGCTGGGTGCCCACTTCCCGGGCGTCAACAACACGACCGTGTGGAGCGACCCGGCGTCGGGGAGCCACATCGCCTTCGACAGCTTCGTGCGGCTCGCGCAGACCGCCGAGCGGGCCTGCTTCGACTTCTTCTTCCTCGCCGAGGGGCTCCGGCTGCGGGAGAAGAAGGGCCGGATCCACGACCTCGACGTCGTCGGCCGGCCCGACACCCTGCCCGTGCTCGCCGCGCTGTCGGCGGTCACGGAGCACATCGGGCTCGTCGGCACCATGACGACGACCTTCAACGAGCCGGAGGAGCTGGCGCGCCAGCTCGCCAGCCTCGACCACCTCTCGGGCGGACGGGCGGGGTGGAACGCGGTCACCTCACCCGACGCGTTCACGGGCGCGAACTTCCGCCGCGGAGGCTTCCTCGCCCGCGAGGACCGCTACACGCGGGCGTCGGAGTTCGTCGCGCTCGTGCGCCGGCTCTGGACGTCGTGGCCCGACCGCGTCGTGCACGCCGGCCGACACTTCGACGTCGACGGACGGTTCGCGCTGCCCCGGAGCCCCCAGGGGCAGCCGGTGGTGCTGCAGGCCGGGGACTCCGACGACGGGCGCGGGTTCGGCGCCACCCACGCCGACGGCATCTTCACCCTGGCCCGCGACCTCGACGGCGCCCGCGCCTTCTCGGCCGACCTCAAGGCCCGCGCCGCCGCGGCGGGCCGCGACCCCGACCACCTGCTCATCCTCCCCGCCGCCACGTTCGCGCTCGGCGACACGGCGGCGGAGGCCGAGGTCCGGGCGGCGGAGATCCGCCGCCAGCAGGTGAGCGGGCAGACCGCGCAGCAGTTCCTGGAGCGCTACTGGAACCGCGACCTCTCGGCGTACGACCCCGACGGCCCCCTCCCCGACGTCGATCCGCTCCCCGAGCCCGAGGACCCGCTGCTGTTCCAGGGCCAGGTGCGCCCCACGGGCGACGTGGCGGGCCAGGTGCGCCAGTGGAGGGACCTGGCCGACGAGAAGGACCTCTCCCTGCGCGACCTCGTGGTCGAGGTGAGCGCCCGCCAGACCTTCGTCGGCACGCCCGCCGACGTGGCCGACCAGATCGACCACCGGGTGCAGACCGGGGCGGCCGACGGCTTCATCCTGGTGCCCCACCTCACCCCCGGCGGGCTCGACGACTTCGCCACCCACGTGGTCCCGCTGCTGCAGGCCAAGGGGGTGCTGCGCACGTCGTACGGCGGGGCGACGCTGCGCGAGAACCTCGGCCTCCCGGCCGTGGCGCCGGACCCGCCGAGCCCCACCGACCCGCCCAGCCCGTCCTCGACCGCCCGGAGGCCCGCATGACCGCCCACCTCAGCGTCCTCGACCTGCTGCCCCGCGTCAGCGGCGACGACCAGCCGACCGCCCTCGCGCACGCGGTCGACCTCGCCCGCGCCGCCGAGGCCGCGGGCTACCGACGTCTCTGGTACGCCGAGCACCACCTCAACCCCGGCCTCCTCGGGGTCTCCCCCGCCGTCGTGGTCGCCCTCGTGGGCGGAGCGACGACGACGATCCGCCTCGGGTCGGCGGGCGTGCAGTTCGGCCACCGGACCCCGCTCGCGACCGTCGAGGAGTTCGGCCTGCTCGACGCGGCGTTCCCGGGCCGCATCGACCTCGGCATCGGACGGTCGCCGTCGCGCCCGGCGCCGGACGCCTCGAGCACGACCGGTGCGGCTGCAGGCGGCGGCCAGGGTGCCGCTGCCTCCTTCCTCGCCGCCCGGGCGCAGGCCTCGGCGGCGGCGCACGCCGAGGACACCCACGCGCCCAACGGCCTGCTCCTGCCGGCGCAGTTCGACCCGTCGTCGGGCGGTGGCGGTGCCCGGCTCGGCGACACCCTCGACCTCCTCCAGCAGCCCGGCGCCTGGGCCCCCGACTACGACGAGCAGATCGCAGAGGTGCAAGTGCTGCTCCGGGGCGAGCACCACGGCGCGGACGGCCGCGAGCTGCCCGCCGTTCCCGGTCGGGGGGCCGACGTCGAGATCTGGGTGCTCGGGGCCTCCGCGGGCCGCAGCGCCGCCGTCGCCGGGGCCCGCGGGCTGCCGTTCGTGGCCAGCTACCACCACTCCCCCAGCACGGTGCTCGACGCGGTCGACGCCTACCGCGCGGCGTTCGTGCCGTCGGCAGCGCTGGCCGAGCCGTACGTCGCGGTCTCCGTCGACGCTGTCGCCGCGCCGACCACCGAGGAGGCCCGGCACCTGGCGTCCGGCCACGCCCACTGGGTGCGCAGCATCCGGGCCGGCGAGGGCGCGATCCCCTACCCCTCCGCCGACGAGGCCGCGGCCCTGCCGTGGACCGACGCCGACGACGCGCTCGTCGACGACCGGGTGCGCACCCAGCTCGTCGGCGACCCCGGCGAGGTGGCCGACCGGCTCGCCCAGGTGGCGGAGGCGGCGGGCGCCGCGGAGCTCGCGATCACGACCATCACGCACGCCCACGACGCGAGGGTGCGATCGTACGAGCTCATCGCGCAGGAGTGGGCGCGTCGTGCCTGAGGCACGACACCCCGGTCCCGCCACCCGCACGAGCACCCCAGGAGCGACCATGCGTCGTACCGCAGCCGCCCTCCTCGGGGCCCTGCTCGCCACCCTCGTGATCGCCGGGGCGGTGCTCGGCCTCGCGGGTCCGTCCCCGACCCAGGCGGCGACCCAGGCCGCGACCCAGGCCGCGACCCAGGCAGCGTCGGGGCAGGACGAGGACCGCCGCGTCGTCCGCGTCGGCACCGAGGGCACCTACCCGCCGTTCACCTACCGCGAGGGCAGCGGGGAGGACGACCTCACGGGCTACGACATCGACGTGATCGAGGCGGTCGCCGACGAGGCCGGGTGGGACCTGGAGTTCGTCGAGTCGCAGTTCGACGCCATCTTCGCGGCGCTCGACTCCGGACGCATCGACGTGATCGCCAACCAGATCTCGTTCAACCCGGAGCGCGACGCCCGCTACGCGCTGTCGGAGCCGTACACCTACTCGCAGGGCGTGATCGTCACGCGCAGCGACGACGACTCGATCACGTCGCTCGACGACCTCGAGGGCGTCACCACGGCCCAGTCGTCGACGAGCAACTGGGCCGAGATCGCCCGCGAGGCGGGAGCCGACGTGCAGACGGTCGAGGGCTTCGCCCCGGCCGCCGAGCTGCTCGCCCAGGGCCGGGTCGACGCGATCGTCAACGACAACATCGCGGTGCTCGACTACCTCAACACCTCCGGCTCCGACGAGATCAAGATCGCCGGCGAGGCCGGCGACGAGGGCAGCGAGCAGGTGCTCGCGTTCCGCAAGGAGGACCAGGCCCTCGCCGAGGAGGCGAACGCCGCGCTCGACGCCCTGCGGGAGGACGGCACCCTCGCCGAGATCTCGGAGAGCTACTTCCGCGCCGACGTCTCGGTGCCCGACGGCGGCGACGCGGACCTCAGCGGCGGCCGCGAGGGCCGCACCACGTGGGAGGCGGTCCAGGACACCGCCTGGCCGATGTTCGTCGCGATGGTCAAGATCACGATCCCGCTCACCGTGGTGAGCTTCGCGATCGGGCTGGTGCTCGCGGTGGCCGTCGCCCTCGCCCGGATCTCCCGCTCCCGCGTGCTCGCGGGCCTCGCTCGCGCGTTCGTCTCGATCATCCGCGGCACCCCGCTGCTCGTGCAGCTGTTCATCGTCTTCTTCGGCCTGGGCCAGATCGGGATCCGGCTCGACCCGTTCGTGGCGGCCACGATCGCGCTCAGCCTCAACGTGGCCGGGTACGCCTCCGAGGTCGTCCGCTCGGCCATCCTGTCGGTGCCGAAGGGGCAGTTCGAGGCCGCCACGACGATCGGCCTCGACTACCGCCAGACCCTGCGACGCATCGTCTTCCCGCAGGCCGCGCGCACCGCCGTACCCCCGCTGTCGAACACGCTGCTGTCGCTGACGAAGGACACGTCGCTGGCCTCGACGGTGCTGCTCACCGAGCTGTTCCGCGTCGCGCAGGTCTCCGCCGGGGCGAACGGCCAGTACCTCGCGCTCTACAGCGTCGCCGCGGTCTACTACTGGGTGCTCTGCACGATCCTCTCCGTGGCGCAGACGCGGCTGGAGAAGCGGCTCGACAGGTACGTCGCGTGAGCGCCGACCGCGACTCGCCCGGCCCCACCCCGCCCCACGCCGACCCGACGAAGGAGACCCCCTTGGCCGCAGACGAGACGCCCCGCATCCGGGTCGAGGGCCTCACCAAGGCGTTCGGCGACAACCGGGTGCTGAAGGGCATCGACCTCACCGCCGCGGCGGGCACGTCGACGGTCGTGATCGGGCCGTCGGGCTCCGGCAAGACGACGGTGCTGCGCTCGCTGAACGTGCTCGACCAGCCCGACGCCGGCCTGGTCGCGATCGACGACGTGGCGATTGACTTCGCGACGCTGCCGCCGGGTCGGGCCGGTCGTGCCCAGGTCGCGCGCCTGCGTGCCCAGAGCGGGATGGTCTTCCAGTCCCACCACCTGTTCCCGCACAAGTCGGTGCTGGAGAACGTCATCGAGGGCCCGGTCGTCGCGCAGGGCCGCCCCCGCGAGGAGGCCGTCGCCGACGCCCGGCAGCTGCTGGCCCAGGTCGGTCTGACCGACAAGGAGGACGAGCACCCGTTCCAGCTCTCCGGCGGTCAGCAGCAGCGGGTGGGCATCGCCCGGGCGTTGGCGCTCAAGCCGCAGGTGGTGCTCTTCGACGAGCCGACGTCGGCCCTCGACCCCGAGCTGGTCGGCGAGGTGCTCGCCGTGATCCGCGACCTCGCCGAGCAGGGCTGGACCACCGTGATCGTGACCCACGAGATCCGCTTCGCGGAGCAGGTGGCCGACCAGGTGCTGTTCCTCGACGGCGGCGTGATCGTCGAGCGTGGCCCGGCCGCGCAGGTCATCGGTGACCCGCAGGTCGAGCGGACGCAGCAGTTCCTGCAGCGGATCCTGGCGCCGTAGGAGCGACGGAGGTCAGCCGCCAGTGCCGCCACGCAGCTGCGTGGTCGCGGCGGGGTGCTCCTCGTGCCGCGACACCCGCTGGCCGTCGACGACGGCCTCGCGGTCGCCGTACGTCGAGAAGTGCACCCGCGAGTGCCGGCGGCCCACCTGGCGCCAGACGACGACGCCGGCGACGACCGTGACGGCGAGGGCGATCGCGAGCTCCAGGTCGCCGAGCGTGGCGACCTGCGCCAGGCCCAGGACGGCGAGCGCGACCACCGCCGCCACGGCGAGCACGGCGCCCACCTGCTTGACGTACAGACCACCCGAGGTGCTGAAGAACGGTCGGCTCATGGCTGCCTCCCCCGATAGAGTCCCCCGACCGTAGCCGACCCGGCGGGCCCGGTCAGCCCCTCGCGCGCCGGTACAGCCGCTGCGGGCGACCGGCGCCGCCGTACTGCAACCGCACCGCGGCCTCCCCCGTCTCGGCGAAGTGCTCGAGGTAGCGCCGCGCGCTGACGCGCGAGATGCCCATGCTCTCGGCGCAGTCGGCGGCGGAGATCTCGGCCACGGGGTCGAGCTGGGTGAGCACGCCGGCGGCGGTCTCGGCGGAGAGTCCCTTGGGCAGCACGACGCGGGCGCCGGTGGTGGGCGCGAACACGGCGTCGATGGCCTCCTGGGTGGCGCGCGGCTCCGACCGGCCGGCGCCCGCGGCGGCGGGCTCGAGCGCGGCGACCCCCTCCAGCGCCTCGAGGTTGCGGCGGAAGACCTCGAGGCGGCTGACCAGGTCGTCGCGGTCGAAGGGCTTCACCAGGTAGTGGGCGGCCCCGGCGGCCGCGGCCGCGCGCACCGTGTCGGCCTCGCGCGCGGCGGTGACCATGATGACGCCGGTCTCGTCGCCGTCGCCGCGCAGGCGCCGCAGCACCTCGATGCCGCTGAGGTCCGGCAGGTGCACGTCGAGCAGCACCAGGTCGGGGGCCAGCCGCGCGATCTCGGTGAGCGCGGTCGCGCCGGTCGCCGCCACCCCCACGGGCACGAAGCCGGGCACGGCCTCGACGAACCGGCTGTGGATCGAGGCGACCATGAAGTCGTCGTCGACGACGAGCACGCGCAGGTCGGGCCCGCGTGCGCCGTCGCCGGGGTCAGGCGCCGACACCGGGCACCTCCGTGCGCTGCCGGTCGCCCGGCAGCCTCGCCGCGAACACCGCGCCGGCCTCCTCGTTCTCGTCCACCGTCACCTCACCGCCCCGACGCTGGCAGACCTGCTGCACGAGCGCCAGCCCCACGCCCCGACCGCCCGTGCCGGCCGGCTTCGTCGACCAGCCGCGCTCGAAGATCCGGGCCCGGTCCTCCTCCGGGACTCCCACGCCCGTGTCGGCCACCTCGACCCACGCCGCGTCGTCGGCGTGCCACAACCGCACGCGTACGGCGCCGTGGCCACCCCCGGTGCTGCCCGCGGCGCCCGCCACGGCGTCCACCGCGTTGTCGACGAGGTTGCCCAGCACCGTGCCGACGTCCGCCGCCAGGTCGGGGTCGAGCCGCGGCAGCACGTCGTCGCCGACGAGGTCGATCGCGAGCCCGCGCTCGGCGGCGAGGCTCGCCTTCGCCACCAGGAGGGCGGCGACCTGCGGGTCCTCGACGCGCGCGCGGATGCCGTCGCTGATCTCGGCCTGCCGACGCACGATCGTACCGATCGCGCCCGCGGCCTCGTCGTACTCGCCCAGCTGCAGCAGCCCGGAGATGGTGTGCAGGCGGTTGGCGAACTCGTGGGTCTGCGCGCGCAGGGTCTCGGTGACCGACTCGCGGTTGCGCAGCTCGCTGCGCAGGGCCAGCAGCTCGGTGTGGTCGCGCAGCGTCACGACGACGCCACCGGTGCGCCCCGGCTCCCGCACGCGCGTGCGGTTGACGACGAGCACCCGGGCGCCGACGACGAGCACCGCGTCCCGGATCTCCGGGGCCCGGTCCTCACGGCCCCGGGTCGTGTCGGCGGCCAGGACGGCGGCCACCTCCGGCGGCAGGTCGACCTCGGCGAGGAGCGTGCCCGGCCCGACCCGCTCGCTCAGGTCGAGCAGCTCCCGGGCGGTGTCGTTGACGACGGTGAGGCGGCCGTCGTCGCCCACGGCCACGAGGCCCTCGCGCAGGGAGTGCAGCAGCGCCTCGCGCTGGTCGGCGAGGGCGGCGATCTCCGCGGGCTCGAGGCCGCGCGTGCGGCGCCGGATGAGCCGCGACAGCATCCACGACCCCGCCCCGCCGAGCGCGAGGCCCAGCCCGAGGAACACCCCGAGGTCGGGCACGGCGCTCTCGACCTGGGCCGCGAAGGAGGGGTAGGTCTCGGCGAGCATCACGGTGCCGATGAGGGTGCCGTCGTCGGCGAGCACCGGCACGAGGGCCGCCACCGACTCGCGGTCGCGCACGTTGACGTCGCCCACCCAGCTGCGGCGCTCCAGCACGGAGCCGTCGCCGAGGTCGAGCTGGTCGCCCTCCAGGGTCGGGTCGGTGGCCGTGACGATCCGTCCGGTCGCGTCGGTGAGGTAGACGGCGTCGGCGCCGAGGCGCACGCGGGTGTCGTCGGCGTACGCCGTCAGCGGCTGGATCGGCGGGTTCGCGCGCGCGAGGCCCTCCCGGACCCCGTCGGTGCCGGCCAGGGCCTCCGCCGCGAGGCGCAGACGGGAGCCCCGCTCGTCGCGGAAGGAGGTGTCGGCCTGCTGCAGCGTGACGAAGCCGGCGACCAGGAGCACGACGAGCAGGACGCTCAGCTGCAGCACCAGGAACTGGCCCGCGAGCGTCATCCGGGCGCCCGGCGCCGTACGTGACCGCAAGTTACACAACCTCCTTTGCGACCCTAAGCGTGACGCAGCCCACATCCATGGTGAGCATTCCCCACATGAAGGTCCCACAGCCCCGCAGGTCCGCGCGCCGTCGCGCGACCCTAGCCCTCGCCGCCGCGACGACCCTCGTCGCGGCGCTCGCGGGCTGCGGCGTCACGCGCGGCGACGCCAGCAACGATTTCACGGTCTACATCCCCAACAGCCCCGGGGGTGGGTACGACCAGACGGGCCGCGCAGCGGTCTCGGCCATGGAGCGCAACGACCTCACGGGCGGCGACTTCGAGATCAGCAACATCATCGGCGCCGGTGGCTCCGTGGCGATGTCGCGCCTCATGAACGCCGAGGGCGACGAGCACCTCATGCTCTACATGGGTCTCGGCGTCGTCGGCTCGCTCTACTCCAACGGCAACGACTACCGCCCGCAGGACGCCACCCCGATCGCCAAGCTGATCGAGGACCAGGAGGGCGTGCTCGTGCCCGCCGACTCGCCGTTCGAGACGTTCGAGGACTTCCTCGCCGCGTGGCGCGCCGACCCCGGCTCCGTGGTCGTCGGCGGCGGCTCGTCGGTGGGCGGCCCCGACCACCTCTTCCCGATGCTGCTCGCGCAGGCGGCCGGCATCGACCCGCGCGAGGTCCGCTACGTCGTGTACGACGGCGGCGGCCCGCTCACGAGCGCCCTGCTCGGCAACAAGATCCAGGTCGGCTTCTCCGGCCTCGGCGAGTTCGAGGGCCAGATCGCCTCGGGCGAGCTGCGGGCGCTGGCCGTCTCCGGCGAGGAGCGCCTCGAGACCGAGACGCTCGCCGACGTGCCCACCGTCACCGAGGGCGGCGTCGACCTGGTCTTCAACAACTGGCGCGGCGTGCTCGCCCCGCCCGGCATCTCCGAGGAGCGCCAGGACGAGCTGATCGCCCTGGTCGAGGAGATGCACGCGACCGACGAGTGGCAGCAGGCGATGGCCGACAACGGCTGGATCGACGCCCTGCAGACCGGCGACGAGTTCGGCGAGTTCCTCGCCAGCGAGGACGCCCGGGTCGCCGACACCCTCGACGAGCTGGGGCTGCGATGAGCACCCCCGACCGACCTCCCACCACCCCCGTCACCACCCCCGCCGGCACCCCGGCCAGCACGCAGACAGGCGACCAGATGACCGTCGACACCTCGCCCCCGGACGGGGCCACCCCACCGGGGACGGCGCAGCCCGAGGCCCCCGAACGCGACCTCGCGCAGCTCGGCCTCGCCGCCCTGCTCGTCGTCGTCGGCGTCTACACCGTGTACGACGCCAGCACCCTCACCGTCGGCTTCGCCGACCCCGTCGGCCCGAAGGCGTTCCCCTACGTCATCGGCACCGTCATGACCCTGCTCGGCGCGCTCCTCGCCGTGGCCGCGCTGCGCGGCGACGTGCCGGAGCCGGACTCGGGCGAGGACATCGACCTCTCGCAGAAGTCCGACTGGCTCACGGTCGCCAAGCTCGTCGGCGTGCTGGTCTTCACCATCGCGACCGTCGACTTCCTCGGCTGGGCCAT
Source organism: Nocardioides alkalitolerans DSM 16699 (assembly GCF_000426525.1). Classification (GTDB taxonomy): domain Bacteria; phylum Actinomycetota; class Actinomycetes; order Propionibacteriales; family Nocardioidaceae; genus Nocardioides; species Nocardioides alkalitolerans. The sequence goes on along the minus strand of NZ_AUFN01000011.1, from coordinate 228,590 downwards.
CACCGGCGCCGTCCTGTTCGCCGGCGCCACCTGGTCGCTCGGCAGCAAGACCCCGGTGCGCGACGTCCTCATCGGCGTCGTGCTCTCGGTCGGCAGCTGGTACGCGTTCCACGTCGGCCTGGGGATCCCCCTGACGCCCGGCATCCTCGACGGAATCCTCTGAGGGGGGCGGACAGATGGAGAGTCTGGAGCTCCTCGCCGGCGGCCTCGCGACCGCCGTCACCCCCGAGAACCTCATGTGGGCCGCGATCGGCGTGCTGCTCGGCACGTTCGTCGGCGTCCTCCCCGGCATCGGCCCCGCCATGGCCGTGGCCCTGCTGCTGCCCGTCACGTTCGGCCTCGAGCCGACGCAGGCGTTCATCATGTTCGCCGGCATCTACTACGGCGGCATGTACGGCGGGTCGACCACCTCGATCCTGCTGAACACACCCGGTGAGTCCGCGTCGGTGATGACGGCGCTCGAGGGCAACAAGATGGCGAAGAAGGGGCGGGCCGCCCAGGCGCTCGCCACCGCCGCCATCGGGTCCTTCATCGCCGGCACCATCGGCACGATGCTCGTCGTCTTCTTCGCCCCCGCCCTCGCCGGCGTGGCCGTCGAGGTGGGCGCCCCGTCGTACCTCGCGATCATGCTCATGGCGATGGTGCTCGTCACCAGCGTGCTCGGCTCCTCGCGGCTGCGCGGCTTCATCGCGCTGTTCCTCGGCCTCACGATCGGGCTCGTCGGGCTCGACCTCAACACGGGCCAGCCGCGCCTGTCGTTCGACCAGCCCCTGCTGGCCGACCGCATCGACATCGTGGTGGTCGCCGTCGGCATCTTCGCCCTCGGCGAGGCCCTCTGGGTCGCGGCGCACCTGCGTCGCCGTCCGCTCGCCGTCATCCCCGTCGGTCGCCCGTGGATGGGCAAGGCCGACTGGAGCCGGTCGTGGAAGCCGTGGCTGCGCGGCACCGCCCTCGGCTTCCCGTTCGGCGCCGTGCCGGCCGGTGGCGCCGAGACGCCGACGTTCCTCTCCTACGTGCTCGAGAAGCGCCTGGCGAAGAAGGGCCACGAGTTCGGCCACGGCGCCATCGAGGGCGTCGCGGGTCCGGAGGCGGCCAACAACGCCTCGGCCGCCGGCACCTTCGTGCCGCTGCTCGCGCTCGGCCTGCCGGTCACCGCGACGGCGACGATCATGCTCGCCGCGCTCCAGGGCTACGGCATCCAGCCCGGCCCGCAGCTGATGACCGAGCACGCCGACCTCGTGTGGACCCTGCTCGCCAGCCTGCTCATCGGCAACACCCTGCTGCTCGTGCTCAACCTGCCGCTCGCGCCGCTGTGGGCGAAGCTGCTCCGGATCCCGCGCCCGTACCTCTACGCCGGCATCCTGTTCTTCGCCTCGCTGGGCGCCTACACGGCGAACCAGCAGCCGTTCGACCTGTTCCTGCTCCTCGTCTTCGGCCTGCTCGGCCTGCTGATGCGTCGCTTCGGGCTGCCGGTGCTGCCGCTCATCCTGGGCGTCATCCTCGGCCCCCTCATGGAGACGAAGATGCGGGAGGCGCTCGCCATCTCGGACGGCGACGTCGCCGGCCTGGTCAACGAGCCCGTCGCGATCGTCGTCTACGTGATCATCGCCCTCCTGGTCGTCGTCCCGCTGGTGCTCGCCCGGGTCCGCCCGCCGCGCAAGCCCACCGAGATCGCGGCCGAGCTGAACGACGACGACACCACCTCCGGACCCACCTCCGGCCCGACCTCGAAGGAGACCGTGCGATGAGCACGACCGACACCGTCCTGATCGCCTACACCCCCGACGACTTCGGACAGGCCGCGCTCGCGCACGGCATCGCCGAGGCCACCCGCCGCTCGGCACGGATCGTCGCCGTCAACGCGACCCGCGGCGACGCGTACGTCGACGAGCGCCACGCCGACGACGACCGCGTGGCCACCCTCGAGGAGGAGCTGACCGCCTCGGGCCTCGAGTTCGTCGTACGACGCCCGATCGCCGCCGACGTGGCCGAGGCCGTCGTCGAGGCGGCCGACGAGGAGAGCGCGGACGTCATCGTCATCGGCCTGCGACGCCGTTCGCCGGTCGGCAAGCTGGTCATGGGGAGCGTTGCCCAGCGCGTGCTGCTGGGCGCCGGCTGCCCGGTGCTGGCGGTCAAGCCGTAGTCCCAGGTCACAGCGTCATCCACCCCGAGCGGGGCCCGGTCGGACCGGGCCCCGCTCGTGGTGCGTCCCCGCCCTGACCACAACTTTCTCTTCGTCCGTTGTGTCGCCAAGGGTGACGCCCGCCACCGGCTCCGTGACCGTGGCCACACACCGGGCGCCGCGCGCGCCCTTCGCACCACGTCACGAAGGAGCTCGATGACCGTCGTCCTCGCCCACACCCCGGCGCCGTCCGCAGGGGCCGCGTTCGCCTCCGCTCTCGACCAGGCGCGGCTGCGTGGGACCGACCTGGTCGTGCTCAACGTGTCGTCGAACGACAGCCTGGCCGATCCCCACCACGTCTCCGACGAGGCGCTGGCGCCCCTGCTCGCCGCCGCGACGCAGGCCGGCGTGGACGCGCGCGTCGAGCGGGTGGTGGCGGGCGACGCCGTCGACGCGGTGCTCTCGACCCTCGAGCGGCTCGATGCCGACCTCGTCGTGCTCGGCATCCGCCACCGCTCCCCCGTCGGCAAGCTGCTGATGGGCAGCACGGCCCAGCGGATCCTGCTCGCGGCCCACTGCGACGTGCTCGCCGTCAAGGCCAAGCCGTGATCGGCGACAAGGGCCTGCTCGCCGCGGGGGTCGGTCTCGTGCTCGCCGCCACGACCGGCTTCTTCGCCGTGCAGGACGCCCGTGGCGACGAGGGCGGCGCCCAGGCCCGCTCGGCCGTCACGATGATCGCGCCCGCGGCCGCCGGCGGTGGCTGGGACCTCACGGCCCGCGAGTTCCAGCAGGCCACGCGCACCGAGGGCATCGTCAACAACATGCAGGTCGTCAACGTGCCCGGCGCCGGCGGCACCATCGGGCTGAGCCAGCTCGTGCGGTTCGACGGCGACGCGACCACGCTGATGATGACCGGCGCCGCCATGGTCGGCGGGGTCGAGATGGGCGGCGGCTCGAGCCGCATCTCCGACGTCACCCCGATCGCCCGGCTCGCCGACGACTTCGAGGTCATCGCCGTTCCGGAGGACTCGCCCTGGCAGACGCTCGAGGACTTCGTCGAGGCCTGGGTGGCCGACCCGGGCCTCCCGGTCGGCGGCGGCTCGGCCGGCTCGGTCGACCACCTGGTGGCCGGTCAGCTGGCGCGGGCCGCGGGCATCGACCCGGGCGACCTGCAGTACACGCCGCACGCCGGCGGCGGCGACCTCACGCTCTCCCTGCTCTCCAACGCGAGCGGGACCGTGCCGGTCGGCATCAGCGGCTACAACGACTTCCGCGACCTGATCGAGGGCGGACGCCTGCGCGCCCTCGCCGTCGTCTCGCCCGAGCCCCTCGACGGCGTCGACGCCCCGACCGTCCAGGAGGCGGGCTACGACGGCGTCGACCTCGTCAACTGGCGCGGCGTGCTCGCGCCACCGGGCATCACCGACGAGGAGCGCGACGAGCTCCTCGCCATCACCGAGGAGATGCGGGAGACGGACTCGTGGGGCGAGGCTGTCGACCGCAACCGCTGGGAGGAGAGCTTCATGGGCCCCGACGAGTTCGCCGCCTTCATCGCCGTCGAGGAGGAGCGCACGAACGCGCTCCTGGTCGAGCTGGGGATCCTGTGAGCGCCCCGACCGCCGCCGGTGAGGGAACGCGTCGTACGACGCCGATCGCCGGCCGCGGCGAGATCGTCGTCGCCGGGCTGCTGCTCGTGCTGGCCGGCGTGCTGGTGCACGGCAACCTCACGATGGACGTCGTCGGCGACGGCGGCCTGCTCGGCCCGCAGGGTGCCGGCTGGCTCGTCGCCGTGCTCGCCGTCCTGGTCGCGCTGGGGCTGGTGCGCAGCGCGCTCGCGAAGCCCGCGCCGGCCCGCGAGGCCGCGGCCGCGGTCTCGGCCGACACCAACTGGCGGGCCGTGCTGACGGTCTTCGGCGGTCTGCTCGCCTTCACCGCCCTCATCGAGACCGTGGGCTGGCTGATCATGGCCACCGTCATGTTCGCGACCGTGGCCACCGGCCTCGGCAACCGCAACCTCCTGCGCAACGTGACGGTCGGGTTCATCCTCGCCTCGGTCGTGCAGATCACCTTCAGCGGCATGCTCGGTCTCGCGCTGCCCTCCGGACTCCTCGGAAGGGGCTGACCCGTGGACCAGCTCTCCAGCCTCGCCGGCGGTTTCGGCGACGTCCTCACGCCGATGAACCTGATGTGGGTGCTCATCGGTGCGTTCCTCGGCACCGCGGTCGGCGTCATGCCCGGCCTCGGCTCCGCGATGGCGGTGGCCCTGCTGCTGCCGATGACCTTCACGCTCGACCCGCTCGCCGCGCTCATCATGTTCTCCGGCATCTACTTCGGCGGGCTGTTCGGCGACTCGACCGCCGGCATCCTCATGAACACCCCCGGCAACAGCACCGCGATCGCCACGACGTTCGAGGGCCACAAGATGGCCCGCGGCGGCCGGGCGCCCCAGGCGCTCGCAACCTCGGCGATCGGCGCGTTCATCGGCTCGATCCTCGCGACCACGCTCGTGGTGTTCTTCGCCCCGACCATGGCCGACCTGGCCACCAGCTTCGGGCCGGGCGAGTACTTCGCGCTCGCCCTGTTCGCGTTCGTGGCGATCTCGACGGTGGTCTCGGAGTCCCCGCTGCGCGGCCTCGCCGCCCTCACCTTCGGCCTGGCGTTCGCGCTCGTCGGGGTCGACCAGTCGACCGGTACGGCGCGCTACACCTTCGAGGTGCCCGCCCTCTTCGACGGCATCAGCATCGTCGTCATCACCGTGGCGGTCCTCGCCGTGGGCGAGGTGCTGCACGTGGCCGGGCGCCACGGGCGCGCCGGCGGCACCGAGCTCATCCCGTCGAGGGGCCGGCCGTGGCTCTCCGGCGGCGAGTTCCGCCGGGCCCTGCCGGCCTGGCTGCGCGGGGCGAGCATCGGCGTGCCGTTCGGCATCATCCCGGCCGGTGGCGCCGAGGTGCCGACGTTCCTCTCGTACACGACCGAGAAGCAGCTCGACAAGCGTCGCGACGAGCCCGAGTTCGGCACCGGCGCCATCGAGGGCGTCGCCGGACCGGAGGCCGCGGGCAACGCGACCGCCGGCTCCGCCATGGGGGCGCTCCTCGCGCTCGGTCTGCCGACCTCGGCCACCGCCGCGCTGCTGCTGGCCACGTTCCAGCAGTACGGCATGCAGCCGGGCCCGCTGCTGTTCGAGCGCAACGGCGAGATCGTCTGGGCCCTGCTCGCGGCGCTGTTCCTCGCCGCGATCGTGCTGCTGATCCTCAACCTGCCGTTCGCGCCGCTGTGGGCGAAGCTGCTGATGCTGCCGCAGTCCTACCTGTACGCCGGGATCACGGTGTTCGCCAGCCTCGGCGTCTACGCGACGGGCGCCAGCCAGACCGACCTGGTGCTCATGTGCGCGCTCGGCCTGCTCGCGTTCGTGATGCGGCGCAACGACGTGCCGCTCGCTCCGGTGCTCATCGCGGTGATCCTCGGCCCGCTGGCCGAGTACTCGCTGCGCGACGCCATGGCCAACTCCGGCAACGACCCCGTCACGCTGGTCAGCAGCCCGATCACCATCGGGCTCTACACGCTGCTGGCGCTCGGCATCGCCTGGACCGTCTACCGCCGCCTGCGTCCGCCGGCCCCGCCGGAGGCCGTCGCCGCCGAGCAGCAGGAGCGCGTCGGCTCCGACCGCTGAGCACACGTCGTACGACGAGGGGCGCCGACCACGGAGGTCGGCGCCCCTCGGGCGTGCGGTGGGTGCGAGACGTCAGGCGGGCGCGCCGGTGGAGCCGCCCGGACAGGTGACGTCGACCCCCGCGCCGAACTGGCGCACGGCCTCCGTCATCCGGGGCACGTCGAGCCCGTCGAGGTGGGCGATCACGTGCCGCCGCACGCTCGCCAGGTGGGTGGGCCACGCCTCGGCGAGCCGGGCGAGGCCGGCGTCGGTGAGGATCGCGTCGGCGCCGCGACCGTCGTCGGCGGAGCGCTCGCGGCGCACCCAGCCCTGCTTCTCCAGGCGCTGCACCACGCGCGTCATGCCGCTCGGCGAGAGGGCGTGCGCGGTGGCGAGCTCGCTCATCCGCAGCTGACGGCCCGGCGCCTCGGAGAGGTACATCAGGGCGGAGTACTCGCTCATCGTGAGGTCCTCCTCCCGCCGCAGGTCGGCGTCGAGGGCCCGTGGCACGGCGACGAGGGCACGGGCGAAGACCCGGAAGAACTCGTCGTGCTCGGCCGAGAGCGGCTCGACGGGCGGAAGGACGGACATGTCGTCCAGGATACTTGCTTGATCAACTAATTGTCACGACGGGCAGGTCGAGCCAACGACCGAGGTCGGCGATCTCGCGGTCGACGGCCGCCCGGACCGACGCCGGGAACGGCTCGTCCTCGTGGACGGCGGCGACCCGCAGCTCGCCCTCGGCCCGGTCGGCGGTGACGTCGACCTTGCCGACCAGCCGGTCGCCGTGCAGGACCGGCAGGGCGTAGTAGCCCCAGCGCCGGGCGGCGGCGGGCTTGTACATCTCGAGCACGTAGTCGAACTCGAAGAGGTCGACCATCCGTTTCCGGTCGTGCAGCAGCCGGTCGAACGGCGAGAGCAGCGCCGTACGCCCCGCGAACGCGTCGTCGGAGAGGCCGTCGAGCAGCGAGGGGTCGACCCGCCACCGGCCGCGGACCCCCTCGACGACGGCCTCCTCCCCCACCGGGTGGCCCTCCAGGGGCTCGACCGTCGACGCCGGGCCCGTCGCGCGGGCGATGCCGAGCGAGCCCAGCCGGCGCTCGTCGCGCCGTACCCGCGCCTCCTCGAGCCCGGGGCCGGGGTCGTCCGGGTAGACGCGGTCGGCGAGGTCCCACAGCGGGTCGCGGCCGCGTCGACCGGCCACCGCGACCTCGCCGCGGGCGACCAGGAGGTCGAGCATCATGCGCACGTTGCGGCCCGCGTTCCAGCCCGAGGAGCGCCAGGGCCGCACGCAGGTGTCGGGCAGGTCCCGCACGGTCAGGGGCCCGTCGCCGCGCAGCCGGGCGAGGAGGTCGCGCCGGCACGCGTCGTTGTCGGCGACCCAGCCGGCCTGCGCCTCGCGCCAGGCCGGGCGCTCGCCGTCGCGGCCGGGCCAGGCCGCCATCTCCGCCCGGTAGAGGGCGACGTCCTCGGCCGGTCGGAGGGTCTGGCGCAGCTCGACCAGCCGCAGCTCGTCGGCGAGGTCCCGCAGCTCCTGGGGGTCGTACGACGAGCCGATCCGGCTCCAGAGCACGAGGTCGGCGCTCGGCGCGACCGCGGCCGTCGGCTCGACCTGCAGCAGCGAGAGGCGTCGTACGGTCTCGAGCACGTCGGTGGGGCGCTCGGCCGTCAACGCCTGGGCGCGCAGCGCGAGGCGCCGGGCGTCGGCACGACTCAGCCGGTGGGTGACCATCAGACGTCGATGTCGAGCCGCAGCCGCACCTCGTCGTCGAGGCCGAACCCCTCGGCCTTCCGCACCCTGTCCTTGAGCGGTACGACGTACCCGCCCTCGCGCGGCCACAGCGAGGTCGTCCAGCGGGTCGCGCCGATGGTGACGGCGACCGGGATCATGCCCCAGCCGTAGGTGATCGCGCCGGCAACGGCCTCGATCTCGGCGCACTCGTCGGGCGGCACGGCGACGAAGTGGAACGGGGCGGGCCCACGCCACTCGAACACGGGGCCGGAGAACTCGAGCTCCATCGGTCGAGCATAAGGCGGTACGACGACGGCCGGGCCACCTCGCGGGGACCCGGCCGTCGTGCGTCGTGCGTGGGGCTCAGACCAGGTCGAACCGGTCGAGCTCCATGACCTTCGTCCAGGCTGCGACGAAGTCGTGCACGAACTTCTCCTTCGCGTCGTCGGAGGCGTAGACCTCGGCGACGGCGCGCAGCTCGGAGTTCGAGCCGAAGACGAGGTCGGCGCGGCTGCCGGTCCAGCGGACCTCGCCGGCGTCGTCGCGCGCCTCGAACGTCTCCTCGCGGTCGTCGACCGCGTGCCACTCGGTGCCGAGGTCGAGCAGGTTGACGAAGAAGTCGTTCGTCAGCGTGCCCGGCGCGTCGGTGAGGACGCCGAGGGACGACCCGTCGTAGTTGGCGCCGAGCACCCGCAGACCACCGACGAGCACGGTGAGCTCGGGAGCGGTCAGGCTGAGCAGGTTGGCCTTGTCGACGAGCAGGTACTCCGCCGGGAGGCGGCTGCCCTTGCCCGCGTAGTTGCGGAACCCGTCGGCGGTCGGCTCGAGGTAGGAGAACGACTGCACGTCGGTCTGCTCCGCCGTGGCGTCGGTGCGCCCCGGCGTGAACGGCACCTCGAGGTCGTGACCGGCCTCCTTCGCCGCGTGCTCGACGGCCGCGGAGCCGGCCAGCACGATGAGGTCGGCGAGCGAGACCTGCTTGTCGCCGGCGTTCGCGTTGAAGTTGTCGCGGATCTCCTCGAGCACCCGCAGCACCGACGCGAGCTTGTCGGGGTTGTTGACCTCCCAGCCGCTCTGCGGCTCGAGGCGCAGGCGGGCACCGTTCGCGCCGCCGCGCTTGTCGCTGCTGCGGAACGTCGAGGCCGAGGCCCACGCCGTCGTCACCAGGTCGGCCGTGCTGAGGCCCGAGCTGAGCACCTGGCTCTTGAGCACCGCGACGTCCTCGCCGTCGATGGCCTCGTACGTCGCCGCCGGCACCGGGTCCTGCCAGAGCAGCACCTCGGAGGGCACCTCGGGGCCGAGGTAGCGCTGGATCGGGCCCATGTCACGGTGCGTGAGCTTGAACCAGGCGCGGGCGAACGCGTCGGCGAACGCGTCCGGCTCGTCCTTGAAGCGGCGCGAGATCTCCTCGTAGACCGGGTCGAACCGGAGCGCGAGGTCGGTCGTCAGCATCCGCGGCTCGCGGCGGCCGTCGCCGTGCGCGTCGGGCACCATGTCGGCGCCCGCACCGTTCTTCGGACGCCACTGGTTGGCACCGGCGGGGCTCTGGAACAGCTCCCACTCGTAGGCGAAGAGGATGTGGAAGAACTCGTTGTCCCACCGGGTCGGGTGGTAGGTCCACGTGACCTCGAGGCCGCTGGTGACGGTGTCGGCGCCGTGGCCGTCGCCGTACCCGTTCTTCCAGCCGAAGCCCTGGTTCTCGATCGGCGAGGCCTCCGGGTCGGCACCGAGCTTGTCGTCCTGGTGGGCGCCGTGGGTCTTGCCGAAGGTGTGGCCACCGGCGATGAGCGCGACGGTCTCCTCGTCGTTCATCGCCATGCGGCCGAACGTCTCGCGGATGTCGCGGGCGGCGGCGACCGGGTCGGGCTGGCCCTCGGGACCCTCGGGGTTGACGTAGATGAGACCCATCGTGGTCGCACCGAGGGGCTTCTCGAGCTCGCGGTCGCCCGAGTAGCGCTGGTCGGTGCCGAGCCACTCGGTCTCGGGGCCCCAGTAGACGTCGTCGTCCGGCTCCCAGACGTCGGCGCGGCCGCCGGCGAAGCCGAAGGTCTCGAAGCCCATCGTCTCGAGCGCGACGTTGCCCGTGAGGATCATCAGGTCGGCCCACGAGAGCGCCTGGCCGTACTTCTTCTTGACCGGCCAGATGAGGCGGCGGGCCTTGTCGAGGTTGACGTTGTCGGGCCAGCTGTTGAGCGGGGCGAACCGCTGCATGCCGGCGCCCGCGCCACCGCGACCGTCGAACACCCGGTAGGTGCCGGCGCTGTGCCACGCCATGCGGATCATGAAGGGGGCGTAGTTGCCGAAGTCGGCGGGCCACCAGGGCTGCGAGGTCGTGAGCACCTCGGCGATGTCCTGCTTCACCGCGGCGAGGTCGAGCGTGCTGAACGCGGCCGCGTAGTCGAAGTCGTCGCCCAGCGGGTTCTTCGCCGGCGCGTGCTTCGCGAGGATGTCGACGTTGAGCTTGTTCGGCCACCAGACGCGGTTGGGCTCACCCTGCGTGGGGTGCGGCAGCTGGCTGCCGTGGGCCACCGGGCAGCCGGAGGCCTCGCCGGGCGCCGGGACCGGGTCGTCGGTGGTGATCTGACCGTGCTCGTTGCCGGGGAGAGGCTCGGTGGTCATCTGTTTCCTTCCGTGGGGGCGGGTGAGGGCGTACGGAGTGGAGGCGTGGGGCCGACCGTCAGGCGGTCGGGGCGAGGGGCGCGGCGTCGGCCTCGGCCGCGCGGGCGCAGGCCGGGCACGTGCCCCAGTAGATGACCTCGGCCTCCTCGATGAGGAAGCCGCCGTCGTCGGAGGCGGTGAGGCAGGGGGCGTGGCCCACGGCGCAGTCGACGTCCGCCACCGCACCGCAGGAGCGGCACACCACGTGGTGGTGGTTGTCGCCCACGCGCGCCTCGTAGCGGGCCAGCGAGCCCGCGGGCTGGATGCGACGGATCAGCCCGGCGGTCGTCAACGCACCCAGGCAGTCGTAGACCGCCTGGTGGGAGACCGTCGGCAGCGCGACGCGGACGGCGCCGATGATCGTGTCGGTGTCGGCGTGGGGGTTCGCGTGCACCGCACCGAGGACGGCGACCCGCGGCCCCGTGACGCGGAGCGCGGCGGAGCGCAGCATCTGGGGGAAGTCGGTCGGCGTGGACATGGGTCCCACTGTGCTCCCTTTTCTGGAACTAGTCAAGAAAGGGGAGGGTGGTCGACGAGCGGCACTACGTGCGCCGTCGTACGCTCCCGGCATGCGGAGGCCGACGGAGTCGTGAGTGCACGGATGCTGGTGCTCGGCCTCGAGCCGGGCGGCTTCCACCTGTCCGGCAACGACTTCCGTCGACGCGTCCGCGAGCGGTGGCCGGACGCCGACGTACAGCACCAGCCGCAGCACGACACGGCCGATCTCACCGCACACCTCGCTCCTCCTGGCGGGAGGTCGTGGAGCATCGACCACGCCCGCGACGGCGAGCTCCTGAGCACCGACGGCGACCGGCGGCAGGTCGACGAGTTCGTCGCGTGGGTCTGCTCCTGGTTGACGCCCGACCAGGCAGCCTTCCTGATGGACGACGGCGCCCATGCGGTCGTGCGTCTCCGCCCCGGGATGACCGCCACCGAGGCGCGGGCCGAGATGGGCCCGCCTCCCTGGGCATAGCGGGCCAGTACGGCAGACCAGCGGACCGTCCCGCTGGAGTGTGTGTCATCAGTGCCACCTGATGACACCGATCACCCGCACTCGGCTGCTCCGCGCTCTCTGATCAGCGCGCCCGGTAGCGCGCGTAGAGCAGGCCGCTGGCGAAGACCCGCTGGTCGACCAGGTCGAGGTCGAGGCGGACGCCGTCGGGGAAGAACCGCGTGCCGCCGCCGACGACGCTCGTGGTGACGAACAGGTGGTACTCGTCGACCAGGCCCGCCGCGATCGCCTGCGCCGCGAGGTGGGGACCGTCGACGGAGAGGTCGTGCTCCGACTCCGCCTTCAGGCGGCGCACCGCCTCGGGGTCGAAGGTCCGCTCGATCCGCGTCCGCGCGCTCGACGGCGCCTCCAGCGTGGTGGAGTAGACGACCTTGTCGGCCGCCTTCCAGTCGCGGGCGTAGTCCAGGATGTGCGGCGGCACGTCGGGCCCGGCGTCGACGGTCTCCCAGAAGACCATCGTCTCGTACATCCGCCGCCCGTAGAGGAACGTGCGGACGTCGCGGAAGAGGTCGCCGATGAAGGTGTGCACCTCCTCGTCCTCCGCGCCCCGGCCGAGGTCGCCCTCCGCCGCCACGGCGTAGCCGTCGAGCGAGGTGATCATCGAGTAGACGAGCTGGGCCACGGTGGGCCTCCTTCGGTACGGCGCGCCCGGTCGGGCGCCACCCGGGGGTGTTGACCTCGGCGCGGCCCGCGACTCATCGCCGGCGGCGTCGACCAGCACCGGCGGCGGCGAACGCGCGCCGTACGGGAGGCCGAGGCCCCTCCGGGCGCCGGATCGCCGCTGTCCGTGCTGCTCGCCCTCCCATCACCCGGGCGGATCGGCAGCATCACCGGATCCGACTTCCGTCGCGCGTCGACACCCCCCACGGTGGGCGGATGGCCTCGAAGCATCGACCCGCGACGGTCCTCCCCCCTCACGCAGTCGCCGAGCCCGGGGGCACACCGTGAAGGAGCTCGACGGGCGCGTCGCCGTCATCACCGGGGCCGCGAGCGGCATCGGGCGCGCGCTCGCGGACGAGTGCGCGGCCCGGGGGATGCGGGTCGTCGTCGCCGATGTCGACGGCGCTCGCATCGAGGAGGTCGCGACCGAGCTGCGCTCGCGCGGCGCCCAGGTCGTCGGCGTACCCACCGACGTCACCGACCCGGCCCAGGTGGAGCGGCTCGCGGATCGCACGTCCTCCGAGTTCGGCGACCCGCAGCTGCTCTGCCTGAACGCCGGCGTCGCCGCGGGCGGGGTGGCGTGGGAGCTCGACGAACGGGCGTGGCGCTGGGTGATCGACGTCAACCTGTGGGGGTTGATCCACGGGGTCCGCGCGTTCCTGCCCCGGATGGTCGACGAGGAGGAGGGACACGTCCTCGTCACCGCCTCGATCGGCGGCCTGATCGGCTCGCCCGGCATGGGGGCGTACTCGGCGTCGAAGCACGCCGCGATCGGGCTGGCGGAGTCGCTGCGGGAGGACCTCCGGCTCGCCGGCTCGGCCGTGGGCGTGACCGTGCTCTGCCCGGGTTTCACCCGCACGCGCATGAACGACTCGGCGCGCAGCTGGCCCGACGCCCTCGGCGCTCCGCCCGACGGCGGCCTCGCGCCCGGGCACCCCCGGCTGAGGGAGGCCTTCCTGGCGCGGATGACCGACGCGGCGGAGCCGGTCGACGTGGCGGCCGCTGCCCTGCAGGCGGTACAGGCTCGCGAGTTCTGGGCCGTGACGGACCGGGAGATCGGCCCCCGGCTGGCTGCCCATCTGGCTCCCGTGCTCCACGGTCCGCCCTGCCCCGAGGGTGCGGAGCCGTGGTGACGGGCGGCGCGGACGGCGGCGCCGAGACCGCCCCGATGCTCTCGTGGGACCACGTCGCCCTCTCGGTCGGCGATCTCGAGGCAGCCCGGGACTGGTGGTGCCACGCGCTGGACCTCGAGCCCGAGTACCACCTGGCGCCGCCGGACACCGACCTGCGCGGCACGATGCTCCTGCACTCCTCCGGGTTCCGCGTCGAGCTCCTCCATCGCCCGGGTGCAGCCGCCGGGCCGTCGTACGCCGGGCCCCTCGAGGCCGCCGGGGTGCTCGGGCTCGGTCACGTCTGTCTCCGTGCCGACGACGTGGCCGCGGCGTACGACGTGCTCGTCGGGCGCGGCGCCGTACCCCGGAAGCCACCGAGCGCCTCGCCGGCGCGGCCCGGGGCCCTCAACGCGTTCGTGAGCGATCCGGACGGGAACCTGATCGAGATCCTCGACCGCCCCCGCACCGACGTCGCTCGCGGGCCCACCACGCACGAACGACCGCACCCCTGAGGGTGCGGCCGTTCGAATCAAGAGGCTGTCAGGTGGAGCTGGCGGGAATCGAACCCGCGTCCTCGAGCGCAGAACCAGGTCTTCTCCGGGTGCAGTTCGTGAGATCGCTTTTCTCGGCCCCGAGGCTTGCACGAACACATCCTCGACAGGCTCAGTCAGGAAAAAGTCCCGCTCACCCCTCCTGACGGAAGGTGAGCAGCAAGTCTCCTAGATGACGTCAGGCTCCGAGCCGGAGACGGATACTCGGTCTGACGCTTCGGTCACCGCTCAGGCGGCGAGAGCGAAGTCACTGCGCTTGTTGTCGGCAGTTATTGGTTTCCAACGATCGTTTACGAGATGACGTTGGCTTCTCGACCCGCTTCCCCTGGGACGTACGTCCCCAGTCGAAACCGATCAGCCCCTCTTGAGTTGTGAAGCAACGGCGAACCGCTGTCGACCACTCTACCGCGCACGCCTGACAACCTCGACCGGATAGTCGGCCTCCGTCGTCACCCGGCCACCACCGGCTCGACGTGCTGGATCGCCGAGCGCACCCGCGCGGCGAGCTCCGTGAACTCCGGCAGGGCGCGCAGCTCCTCGGGCGGCACCTCGTGGCTCGCGGTCGAGAACCGGGCCGGCTCGTCGAGCACGATCCGGCCCGGTCGCGGGCTCATCACCAGCACCCGGGACCCCAGGAACACGGCCTCGTCGACGCTGTGGGTGATGAAGAGGATGGTCTTGCCCGTCTCGCGCCAGATGGTGAGCAGCTCGTTCTGCAGCCGCTCCCGCGTCAGCGCGTCGAGGGCGCCGAACGGCTCGTCCATCAGCACGATGTCGGGGTCGTTCGCCAGCACCCGTGCGATCTGGGCCCGCTGCTGCATACCGCCCGACAGCTCGTAGGGGCGCAGCCCCGCGACGTCCTGCAGGCCGACCAGCTCGAGGAACCGCTCCGCCGTACGGCGCCGCTCGACCTTCGCCGAGCCCCGCAGCCGCGGTCCGAGCTCGACGTTGCCGCGCACGTCGAGCCAGGGGTAGAGCGTCGGCTGCTGGAATACCACGCCCCGCTCGACGCCCGGGGCGCGGACGGGCTCGCCGCCCACCGTGATCGAGCCGCCCGACGGCAGCCCGAAACCGGCGAGGAGGCGCAGCAGGGTGGTCTTGCCGCAGCCCGACGGCCCGGCGAGGGTGACGAGCTCGCCCGGTTCGATGGTCAGGTCGATCGGGCCGAGGGCGTGCACCTCGCCGCCGCGGGCCCGGAAGCACTGCTCCAGGCCCGCGACGACGACGGTCCGGTCACTCATCGGCGGCTGCCTGGGCGGGGCCCGCGTTGACGCCGTCGGCGTAGACCGACTCGTCGGCGACGGCGGCGATCCCGTCCTGGCTCAGCAGGAACTCTGCGGTCGCGAAGAGGTCGGTGCCCAGCTTGCCGCCGAGGTAGTCGGGGCCGACCTGGTCGCTCGCCCGCAGGAACACGAAGCCCTCGAACTGGGCCAGCGCCTCCTCGGTCGTGACGCCGACCTCAACGGCCACGGACTCGGCGGCCTTCTCGGGGTCGTCGAGGATCTGCTCGACGGCGTGGTCCTGCGCGCGGGCCCAGGCCTCGAGCACGGCCGGGTTGTCGTCGACGAACGCCGAGTCGGCGATCGCGAGGTCGAAGGTGGGCTTGCCGGCGTCGGCGGTGTCCTCGCTCGTGAGGATCACCTCGCCGCCGTCGGCGACCAGCTCGCTCAGCGTCGGGTCCCAGACCCAGGCCGCGTCGACGTCCCCACGGCCCCACGCCGGCGCGATCTGCTCGGGCTCGGCGTTGACGAGGTCGTAGTCGGCCGGGTCCTGGCCGGCATCGGCGATCGCCTGGAGCAGGGAGAAGTGGGCGGTGGAGCCGAACGGGGTGGCGATCGTCTTGCCGACGAGGCCGGCGATGTCGGTGGCCTCGCCCTCGCGGACGACCAGCGACTCCGCCGCGCCGATCACGTCGTGCACCCAGATGACCTCGACGGGCAGGTCGAGCGGCGCCGACAGCGCGCGGGTCGCGGGCGAGCTGCCGACGAGCCCGATGTCGAGGCTCGAGCCACCGAACGCCTGGACCACGTCGCCGCCGGACGGGAAGTTCGTCCACTCGATCGTCGCGTTGGGCAGGCAGTCCTCGAGGATGCCCTGGTCCTTCACGACCACGTCGCCGTTCGGGATCTTCTGGTAGCCGATCCGCACGGTCGTGGTGACCGACTCGTCGGCCTCCCAGGGGCAGTCCGAGGCGGCGCCCTCGGTCTCGCCGCCGCCGACGCAGCTGCTGAGCAGGAGCGGGGCGGCGAGCGCGAGGGCGAGGGTGGGGACGGTCTTCTTCATGGCTCAGGCCTTTCCTCGCCACGGGGCGAGCTGTTTCTCGAGGATGCGGAGGACGGTGTCGAGGGCGATCGCGGTCAGGCCGATGACGAGGATGCAGGCCACCGAGAGCGCGATCTTGTTCTGCGTGCCCGAGAGGTAGGCGAGGCCGCCGATGCCCGGCAGGCCGTTGGCGAGCTCGGCGGCGACGACGGTGGTCCAGGCGAACCCGACGGCCACCCGGAGGCCCGAGAGGATGTCGGGCACCGTCGCCGGCGCGAGCACGTGGGTGAGGGTCTGGCGCTTCGTCGCCCCGAGCGAGAGCGCCGCGTTGAGGTGGTCCTCCTTCACGCCGCGCACGCCGTTGAGCGTGGCGAGCGTGATCGGCGGGAACGCCGCCAGCACGAGCAGCCAGACCTTCGAGGTGTCGTAGAACCCGAACCAGGCGATGAGGAAGCCGATGTAGGCCAGCGGCGGGATCGAGCGGAGGAAGTCGACGTACGGCCCGACCACCCGCCCGAACCCGCGGAACAGCCCCATCGTGAGCCCGAGCGGCACGGCGACGACGAGCGCGATCGCCAGCCCGAGGCCGATCCGGCGCAGGCTGACGACGAGGTGCTCCCAGAGGAAGTAGTTCTCCTCGCCCCGCACGACGCGGTCCACACCGCCACCGATCGGGTGGTAGGTGTTCGCGCGCACGAACGCCTCCCAGACCTCCAGCGGGCTGGGGGTCAGGTACGCCGGCTTCACGACGTCGCTGGCGGAGACGAGCGACCACGCGGTCAGCACGACGGCGAGGGTCACGACGTGCGGGAGCGCGCGTCGTACGGAGGGGAGCACCGGGGTCACGTCGGGTGAATCTAGTGACTCGGTCTACTTAACCGAGCTCCGTCTCACGGAACGGTGGGACGGGGTCCGGGCGCCACGCCGGAGGTGGTACGGCGGGCGTCAGGCGGGCCCGACCCCGAAGAGCCGCGCCGCGTTGCCCCAGCAGACCTCGCGCAGCCAGTCGTCGTCGAAGACGCTCCGCCGCTCGCGCAGCGCCTCGAGCACCTCGAGCTGGTGGGCGTAGCGGTAGGGGATGTTCGGGAAGTCCGAGCCGTAGAGCACCTTGTGACCCACCGCGGCGAACCGGTCTAGCAGCGCCTCGGGGTAGGTGCCGTCGCCGTGCACGTGGCCCGCACCGTCACCCGCACCGCCGTGGGCCACGTCGGCGAACGCCGAGGTCGTCTCGCCGAAGAACCGCGTGAATGCCATCGTCGTGTCGAGGTGCACCCGCTCGTAGGTCTCGGCCATGGCGAGGAACTCGTCGTACTCGGGCGCCCCCAGGTGGGCCATCACGAGCGTGAGGCGCGGGTGGCGGGCGAGCACCTCGGCCACCGGCCCGGGCCCCGTGAACTCCGTCGGCACCGGCCCCGAACCGGCGTGGAGCACGATCGGCGTGCCGGACTCCTCCAGCACGTCCCACACCGGCTCCAGCAGCGGGTCGCGTACGTCGTACGCCCCCACCTGCACGTGCAGCTTGAAGACCTGGACCCCGGCGGCGACGCGCGCCTCGACGTACGACGCCGCCCCGACCTCGGGGTAGAACGTGCCGCTGACGAGGCAGCCCGGGGTGCGGGCCGCGAAGCCGGCGGCCCACTCGTTGAGGAACTCCGCCATGCCCGGCTTGTGCGGGTAGGGCAGCGCGGTGAAGCGACGGACGCCGAACGAGCGCAGCAGGTCGACGTTCGTCTCGTCGTCGTTCAGGTAGCGGATCGGCCACTCCCGGCCGACGAGCGGGCCCGCGGACGCGAACACCGCGCGCACCTTCTCGGTGACGCGCGGTGGCAGGAAGTGCGTGTGCACGTCGAAGAGGCCGGGGATGCCCAGGCGCCCGATCGTCGCGAGGTGGCGCTCCCGCTGCTCGTCGTCGCCGCCGAGCAGGTCGGTCACACCTGGTCCATGCCCTTGAGCTGGCGACCCAGCGCCTGCTGCTTCTCGCGGTTGAACTGGCGCTCGGCCAGCGAGTGGCGCTTGTCGTAGGACTTCTTGCCCTTCGCCAGCGCGATCTCGACCTTCGCGCGGCCGTCGGTGAAGTAGAGCGACAGCGGGATGATCGTGTAGCCCTTGTTGGCCGTCTTGGCGGCGATCTTGTCGATCTCGGCGCGGTGGAGCAGCAGCTTGCGCTTGCGGCGGGCGGCGTGGTTGGTCCAGGTGCCCTGCGCGTACTCCGGGATGTGGACGGCGTGCAGCCACATCTCGTCGTGCTCGATGTCGACGAAGCCGTCGACGAGGTTGGCCCGGCCGGCTCGCAGCGCCTTCACCTCGGTGCCCTGGAGGACCATGCCGGCCTCGAAGGTGTCCTCGATCGTGTAGTCGTGCCGCGCCTTGCGGTTCTGCGCGATGAGCTTGCGCCCCTGCTCCTTGGCCATTCGTCCATCCTCTCAAGAGAGCGCAAGGGGATTGACCACGCCGCCCGAGGGCGTCGTGCGCGGGCCCCTCCGGACGCGGCGCTCCAGGCTCAGAAGTAGTTCATCGGGTTGGTCGGCGAGCCGTTCTTGTAGACCGTGAAGTGCAGGTGGCAGCCGGTCGACCAGCCGGTGGTGCCGACGTACCCGACGAGCTGACCGCGGCGCACGTTCTGGCCGACGCTGACGACGTAGCGCGTCGCGTGGTTGTAGATCGACGCGACGCCGGCCCCGTTGATGTAGCCGTTGTCGATGACGAGGCGGTTGCCCCAGGCCGACTGGAAGTACTTCTCGACGACCTGGCCGTCGGCGGTGGCGTACATCGGGGTGCCGCAGGCGGCGCCGAAGTCCGTGCCGTCGTGCAGGGAGTAGTAGCCGTAGATCGGGTGGACGCGCATGCCGTACGGCGAGGTGACGCGACCGGCGACCGGATAGCTGAGGGCGCCGCTGGAGTTGCTGGAGCCGCCACCGCCGCCGCTCGAGCCGCCGCCACCGGAGGAGCCACCCCCGCCGGAGGAGGAGCCACCGCCGTTGTTGCGGGCCGCCTCCTCGCGGGCGCGCTGCGCGGCCGCCTCCCGGGCCGCCGCAGCGGCCGCGGCTGCCGCCGCGCGCTCGCGCAGCACCCGGCCGAGACGGGCGTCCTCGGCCTCGAGCTCGTTGAGCGTGGCCTGGTCGGCGGCCCGGGCCGCGGCGGCGTCGGCCTCGACCGCCTGGTGGGCGGTGACGAGCTGGGCGACCTCGGCCTCCGCGGCCTCGGCCTCCGCCTCGAGGGTGCGCATGCGCTCCAGGTTGGCGGCGGCCTCGGCGCGCTCGGCGGCGACCAGATCGGTCGCCTCCTGCACGGCGCCCTCGCGCACCTCGAGCATGACCTCGGCGGCGCGCAGGTCGTCGTACACCCGCGCCTCGGTGTCGACGACGGTGTCGTGGGCGGTCTGCAGGCGGGTCAGGTCGGCGAGGTCCTCGGCGCCGAGGATGGCGCCGAGCGCCTGGAGGTCGGCGTCGCCCACCATCGAGCGCTCGACGATCTGGCGGCCGACGCGGGTGCGCTGCGCCTGCACGCCCTGGCGGCCCTCCTCGAGCTCGGCCTGCGCGGCGGCCAGCTGGGCCTCCGCGACGTCGAGCCGCTCCTGCATCTCGACGTCGAACGCCTGCGCCTCGGCCAGCTCGGCGCGCGCGGTGGAGACGCGGGCCTGGGCGGCGGACAGCTGGGCGGTCGACTCACGGAGCCGGATGGTGGCCGCTCGGAGCGTGGCGCTGGACTCGTCGAGGTCGTTGTGGGCCCCGTCGATCTGGCCCTGGACCTCGCTGCGCCGCTCCTGCAGCTCGTCGTCCTCGTCGTCGGCGTAGGCGAAGGGGACGACGGCAGCACCGGACGACAGCACGACGACGGAGACCATCGCGGCGAGCCGACGGCGGGACAGCGCGGGGAAGATGCGCACAGGGGAGCCTCAGGTGTTCGGGGAAGTGAACGAGTCGAAGGTAGACCAGTCGGGTCAGACTTTGAGGTATTTGCGCGTGAGCACGAGTGTCGGCAGCAGCGTGAGCAGCGGGCCGAGCAGTGCGATCGCCCCCAGCGCCACGCCGAAGTCGCCGAGACCCACCCACGGCATGAACTTCAGCTCGTCGGCCGCCTGGTCGTGGATCACGAACCGGAGCAGCGCCGCGAGCGCGCCGCCGGCGAGCAGCACGCCGAGCAGCGCCGTGACCAGGGCCTCGAGGAGGAACGGCAGCGCGATGTAGAGGGTCGAGGCACCCACGAGCCGCATGATGCCGATCTCGCGGCGTCGGGCGAAGGCGGCCAGGCGGATGGTGTTGCCGACCAGCAGGAGCGCGGCGAGCACGAGGAACCCGGCCACGCCGAGCGCGCCCCACTGGGCCGCGTCGAGCACGTCGAAGACCGGCTCGAGCAGCTCGCGCTGGTCGCGGATGAGCTTGACCCCGTCCAGCGTCGCGACGGCGCTCTCCACCCCCTCGGAGCGCTCCGGGTCGACGAGGGAGATCCAGATCGAGTCGTTGAAGTCCTCGACCGTGACCGCGGCGTCCTCGCCCTCGAGCAGACGGGTGTCGCCCTGGGCCTCGCTCACCGCGAGGGTCTTGTCGAAGGCGTCCTGCTTCGACTCGGTGCGCAGGCCGGAGACCTCGGGGTTCTCCTCGATCGCGTTCATGATGTCGCCGCGCTGCGCGTCGGTGACGGCGCCGTTGCAGCGCCCCACGTCGGTCTCGTTGCAGAGGTAGACGGTGATCTCGACCTGGCTGCCGAACTGCTCGTCGGCGATGGCGGCCTGCTGGTTGAGCAGCACGCCGGTGCCCACGAGGGAGAGCGAGACGAAGAGGGTCAGCACGACCGCGAGGTGCATCGAGATGTTGCGACGCAGGCCCTGGGCGAGCTCGGTGAAGACGTAACGCAGCTGCATGAGGTGGGTCTGCTCCTGGATCGGGGGAAGTGCTCAGTTCTGGAAGCCGTAGACGCCCTGCGCCTGGTCGCGCAGCATGTGGCCGTTCTCCAGCTCCACGACGCGCTTGCGCATCTGGTCGACGATGCTGTTGTCGTGCGTCGACATGACGACGGTCGTGCCGGTGCGGTTGATCCGGTCGAGCAGCTTCATGATGCCGACCGACGTGGTCGGGTCGAGGTTTCCGGTCGGCTCGTCGGCCAGCAGGATCTTGGGGCGGTTCACGAACGCCCGGGCGATCGCCACGCGCTGCTGCTCGCCGCCCGACAGCTCGTCGGGCATCCGGTCGGCCTTGCCGTCGAGGCCCACGAGGTCGAGCGTCTGCGGCACCAGCTCCATGATCTGGGCGCGGGGCTTGCCGATCACCTGGAGCGCGAACGCGACGTTCTCGTGCACCGTCTTGTTGGGCAGGAGCCGGAAGTCCTGGAACACGGTGCCGATCTCGCGACGCAGGCGCGGCACCTTCCAGGTGGCGAGGCGGTTGAGCTCGCGGCCCGCGACGTACACGCGGCCCGCGGTCGACCGGTGCTCGCGGAGCACGAGGCGGAGGAAGGTGGACTTGCCCGAACCGGAGGAGCCGACCAGGAAGACGAACTCGCCCTTCTCGATGTCGACACTGATGTCGTCGAGCGCGGGGCGGCCCTGGCCGGGGTAGGTCACGGAGACCTTCTCGAAGCGGATCACCGAAGGGAGCGTAGTCGAGCCGCCCAGCCCGTTTGTCCTAGGTTGTGGGTGTGTTCCCCCACCATCGACGCGCCCGTGCGGCCGTGCGGGCCGCGGTCCTGGTCCCCGCGCTGGTCATCGGCCTGGCGGCCTGCGACGGCGGCGGCGAGGCCGAGCCCGACCCGGCGCCCACCTCCGCCGCGCCCACTCCCCTGGCCGACATCGACACCACGACGTTCACCGTCGGCCGGGTCTCGTTCTGCGACGCCGTGCCGGAGGACGCGACCGCCGACGTGCTCGGGGGCGAGGTCGGCGAGGCGGCGCCGTACGAGAACGGGAGTGTCGCCGAGGTGGCCCCCGGGGTCGAGGACCGCGTGCACGAGACGGGCTGCCGCTGGTACGGCGAGGGCGACGCCGCCGCACTGACGACCCCGCTCGCCTCCGCCTGGGTCTTCGCGCCGCCGGTCACGCCGGAGCAGGCCGAGCAGTACGCCGCGGCCGCCGTCGGCGAGGGCTGCCGGGCCGTCGAGGGCCAGCCGGCGTACGGCGCCGCGACCGTCGCCACCGTCTGCCGCACCCCGGTGCCGGGCACGGAGACGACACCGGAGGCCGTGGTGACCGAGGTGGCGTTCCGCGGACTGTTCGGCGACGCCTGGCTCACCTGCGCCCTGCGCGCCCCCACCGCGGGCGGGCCGTCCGATGCCGCACCGCCCACCGACGACGAGCTGTTCGAGCGCGCGGGCGTCTGGTGCGGCCAGGTTGCGCTCGCCGGTGCGGTGGAGCCCGAGACGACCGGCTGAGGCACGGCCGGGCGGACGCCACGAGCGAGGGTGCGGGCGTTGTCGGCGCGCGGCCGTACTGTCGTCACAGTGATGCGACGATGAGCAAGATGGACGGCCTGCGCGCCATGCGCGAGGCACGCTACGACGCGGCCGAGAAGCGGGGCGCCGCTGCGGCGAGCGCCCGGACGGCCCCGACCGAGAAGCCGGCGGCGAAGACCCCGGCGAAGAAGAAGCCCGCTCCCGCCCCGAGCGCCGACGAGACGCTCGAGGGCACCGCGGTCGCCGTCGACGCCGACGCGTCAGCGGTCGTGGACAGCGACGACCTCTGCGGCCACCGCGCGATCAGCGGGCGCACCTGCACCCGCGAGAAGGGCCACGCGGCCAAGAGCCACCGCTACGCCTGACGGCGCGGGCAGCGGCGAAGGCCGGAGCGACTAGTTCGCCTCGGCCTTCTCCGCGCCCCGGCGCCAGCGGATGCCGGCCTCGAGGAACGCGTCGATGTCGCCGTCGAACACCGACGACGGGTTGCCCGACTCGTAGGTCGTGCGCAGGTCCTTCACGACCTGGTACGGGTTCAGCACGTAGTTGCGCATCTGGTCGCCCCACGACGCCTGGACGTCGCCGCGCAGCCCGTCGAGGTGGGCCTTCTCCTCGGCCTTCTTCAGCGCGAGCAGCTTGGCCTTGAGCACGACCATCGCGCTGGCCTTGTTCTGCAGCTGGCTCTTCTCGTTCTGGCAGCTGACGACCGTGCCGGTCGGGATGTGCGTGAGGCGCACCGCGGAGTCGGTGGTGTTGACCGACTGGCCGCCCGGGCCGCCGGAGCGGTAGACGTCGGTGCGGATCTCCTCGTCCGGGATGTCGATCTCGTCGGTCTGCTCGAGCACCGGCACGACCTCGACGGCGGCGAAGCTCGTCTGGCGGCGGCCCTGGTTGTCGAACGGGCTGATGCGCACGAGGCGGTGGGTGCCGGCCTCGACCGACAGCGTGCCGTAGGCGTACGGCGCGTGGATCGCGAAGGTGGCGGACTTGAGGCCGGCCTCCTCGGCGTACGAGGTGTCGAAGACCTCGACGGGGTACTTGTTGCGCTCGGCCCAGCGCACGTACATGCGCATCAGCATCTCGGCGAAGTCGGCGGCGTCGACGCCACCGGCGCCGGCGCGGATGGTCACGAGGGCCTCGCGGGCGTCGTACTCGCCCGAGAGCAGCGTGCGCACCTCGAGGTTCTCGACGGCCTTCTTCAGGCGGTTGAGCTCCGTCTCGGCCTCGGCCATCGAGTCGGCGTCGCCCTCCTCGGTGCCGAGCTCGACGAGCACGCCGAGGTCGTCGATGCGCTCGCGCAGTCCGTCGAAGCGCTCGAGCTCGCCCTGCAGCGCCGAGAGACGACCGGTGACGCGCTGGGCGTTGGCCTGGTCGTCCCAGAGGTCGGGGGCGGCCACCTGCTCGCCGAGGTCGACGACCTCCGCGCGCATGGCGTCGACGTCGAGCACCTGCTCGATGGTGCGCATCGTCGCGCTGAGGTGCTTGATCTCTTGGTCGAAGTCCGGGCCAGCCACAAACGACGATGCTACGTCAGCGCGAAACCGGCCCGGCATCCCCGCCCGTCAGCGCAGCGGCCCGTCGACCAGCCACCACGCGGCGTACGCCGGCACCAGCACGATCCCGTCGTCGCCCCAGGTGACGGCGTGGCCGCCGAGGGCGTCGTACGGCGCGTGGAGGCCGAGCGCCGCCAGCCGCTCGGCGGGCAGCGGGCGGGGGCGGTCGGTGACGTTGTAGACGCCGACCACGACCCCGGCGGCGGGGCTGCGCAGGGTGACGAGGAGGCCGTCGTCGACGCCGTCGACCACGGTCGGGGAGGTGGCGGCGTGCAGCTGCGGGAGCGTACGGCGCACGCGGGCCAGGTGGGCCAGCGCGGCGAACGCGCGCCCGGGCACGGTGGAGAGGTCGTCGCGCCGCGCCAGGCGGGCGGGGTCGAGGCGGGGGCGGTGGGCCCACCGGTTGTCGCCCTCGTGGCCGGGCTCGTCGGCCCAGTCGGGGTCGTTGGGCTGCGCCAGCTCGTCGCCGCTCCAGATCACGGGGATCCCGCCCCAGCCGGCGACGACGGCGTGGGCGAGGAAGAAGCGGGCGAGGGCGGCGTCGACCGCACCCGCGTCGCCGGAGGCCTCCGCGGCGGCGAGGCCGGTGAGGGCGGCCGCCGTACCGCTGATGCGCTTGTCGCCGGTGGCGGGGTTGTGCTGGAAGACGAGTCCCGCGGCCCAGGAGCCGGGATGGTCGCCGGCGTACCAGTCCGAGAGGAACGCACGGTGGGCCGCGCCGTCGAGGCCGACGGCGGGGGCGTCGCGGTCGTCGATCGCCCAGCCGATGTCGTCGTGGCAGCGGGCGTAGGTGATCCAGGTGGCGGTGGGCGGCGTCGGCGGCAGCCCGCCGAGCACCTGGCGGGCGAGCGCGGTCTCGCCGGAGGCGAGCATCGACCAGACCTGCACCATCAGCGTGTTGTGGTAGGCGAGGTCGCTGACCTTGCCGGCGTGGGCGCCGGTGCCGAGGTAGGGCATGAGGTCGCGCGGGCTGACGATCGCCTCGGCCTTGAACAGCACGCCGGGGCAGGCGATCCGGGCGACGGCGCGCAGCGCCTGGGTGAGCGGGTGCACCTCGGGCTGGTTCTGGCAGGTGGTGCCGAGCCGCTTCCAGAGGAACGCGATGGCGTCGAGGCGCAGCACCTCGACGCCGAGGTTCGCGAGGTGGCAGACGATCTCGGCGAACTCGACGAGCACGTCGGGGTTCGACCAGTCGAGATCCCACTGCCAGGTGTTGAAGGTGGTCCACACCCAGGCGTCGAGGTCGGGGTCGTGGGTGAAGCTGCCGGGCGCGAAGTCGGGGAAGACCTCGGGCACGGTCTCCTCGTAGGCGTCGGGCAGCTCGCGGTCGGCGAAGACGTGGAAGTAGCGGCGGTAGCGTTCCTCCCCCGCCCGGGCACGCTCGGCCCACTCGTGCTCGCGGGCCACGTGGTTGAGCACGAGGTCGAGCACCAGGCTGATGCCCCGGCCCCGCAGGCGCCGGGTGAGCTCGCGCAGGTCGTCGGTGGTGCCGAGGTCGGCGCGCACGGTGCGGTAGTCGGCCACGGCGTACCCGCCGTCGCTGTCCCCCGGTCGCGGCGTCAGCAGCGGCATGAGGTGGAGGTAGCCGACGCCGAGGGCCTCGAGGTGGTCGACCCGCTCCCCCACCGCGGCGAGATTGCCGCCGAGGTCGGCCGCGAACCGCTCGGCGTACGCCGCGTAGCCGGTCAGGCCGGGCTGCTGGAACCAGTCCGGCTGGAGCAGTCGCCGCTCGTCGAGCTCGTGGAGGTCGTCGTCGCGCTCGGCGTACGCCGCGGAGGCCACGTCGAGCAGCCGCTGGGTCGTGGCGGCGGCCACCTCGGGCGGGAACACGGCCTCGAGACCGGCGACGAGGTCGGGGCCGTAGCGCGCCACCCGCAGGTCGAGCGTGCGGCGGCGGTGGGGCGGGAGAGCCGGGGTCGACATGGGTGCATTCAACCCTGGCTCGAGAGTGGAGGATGACCCCGTGAACGCTTCTCCTTCGGTCGCTCCGACCGTCGCCGTGCTCCACGCCGCCACACGCGAGGGCGAGGCCGCCCTCGCCGCCGCCGTCGAGGAGGCGCAGCACCGCTCGCTCCCGCTCGTCGTCGTGGCCACCTCGACGGGGTCCCCCGACGACCGCGTCACCGCGGTCGAGGAGGAGGTGCTCACCGGCCGCCTGGCGGAGGTGCTGCCCGCCGACCTCGACTGGCGGCTCGACCTCGTCGCGCCCGGCAGCGACCCCACCGACAGCGTGGTGGAGCACCTCGAGTCGCTGACACCGCGTCTGGTCATCGTCGGCTCGCGCCGCCGCAGCACGATCGGCAAGATGATCCTCGGACGATCGGTCCAGCGTCTCCTGCTCGAGGTCTCCGCCCAGATCCTCGTCGTCAAGCCCGCCCGCTGAGAGGACCCACCCATGAGCACCCCCACCTTCGACGCCGACGCCTTCGTCGCCGGCACCCTCACCACCTCGGACCTCGTCGACGCGCTCGTCGACGCCGAGGTCGAGGTGCGCTCCTGCGAGACGCAGTTCAATCAGTACGGCGCCCGCCCCCGCTTCACGGGCCCCGTGCGCACGGTGCGCTGCGACCGCGACAACGGCCTGGTCAAGAAGACGCTCAACAGCCCCGGTGAGGGCGCGGTGCTCGTCGTCGACGGCGGCGCGTCCCTGTATTCAGCGCTGATGGGCGACATGATCGCCGAGGCCGCCGTGGCGAACGGCTGGGCCGGCGTCATCATCAACGGCCCGGTGCGCGACGTGCGCGCCATCGCCTCGCTCGAGCTGGGCGTGAAGGCGCTGGGCTCGAACCCCCGCAAGAGCGCCAAGGACGCCGCCGGCGAGACCGACGTGCCCGTCACCTTCGGAGGCGTCACGTTCACCCCGGGCGACGTCGTGTGGAGCGACGAGGACGGGATCGTCGTCGTCTGAGGCACGCTCCACCCCTCTACGGGCGGGTAGTCCCTGACGTAGTGGTCGTTGCTGCGGCCGAGGAACGACCACATCGTCAGGGACTACCTGGCCGTCCGGTCGGGCCCGGGGCACGGACGTCATACGAATCGAGGCCCGGGAGCCCCCGTCGGTATGACGTCCGGTCGGGCCGCGTTGATCGGCCGCTCTCCCGCTCCGACGACGTCATCCGGTCCGAGCTCCCGGGGCGTCAGTTCGGATGACGTCCCGGATGACCTGAGGCGCCGCCGCACCCGTCGCCCGCGGTCACCCCCTAGGGGCTGAGCTGCACCGCCGCACTGCCGGTCGCGGCGATCGTGGCCTCCTCGGGCCCGCCGGGCAGGGTCAGCGGCAGGTCGAGCGGCGCCGAGATCCGGACCTCGACCGACCCGCCGTCAACGCTGGCGTCGTACCCGAGCCCGGGGTAGCGCCGAAAGGCCCCCACCTCGAGCAGGTACGACGCGACCGCCGCCTCGGCGACCCGCTCGGTCTGGATGGCGCGGTCGTCGTCGCGGAACCCGCCGGTGTAGGCCTCGCCGCCCGTGGCGCCCGCGTCCGCGCCGGCGAGGGCGGCGCCGTCGGCGAGCGTGGCGAGCCCCTGGCGCTGGAGGTAGGCGGCAGAGGCGTCGACCACGACCGCGAGCATCATGAAGAGCACGCCGGCGAAGCCGATGATCATCAGCGTCGTCTGGCCGCGCTGGTCCCGCGCTCCCCCGGTGACGCCGTGTCGGGCGGTCACTCCGCCTCCCGGAACTGGCCGAACGGCACCGCGTGGCTGGCCTCGAGGGCGAAGGTCGGGGTGCCGCCGCCCAGCACCTCGGGCATGAACGGCAGCGCGACGGACGAGTCGACGACCACCGTGATGACGGCCCCGGGCGCGCGACAGGCGTCGGGTCCCGTCGCCCGACCACCGCCGTCGGCGGGCGCCGAGCAGCTGATGTCGACGTCGACCGGCTCATCGATGCCCTGGTCGGTGAAGGCCCGGGTCGCGGCAGCGTCGGCGGCGGCCTGGCCGCTGACGTGGTCATCGGCGAGCGCGTAGGCGCGGGCGGCGGTCCGGGCGGCGGCCGTGACCGCGAAGGCACCGCGCTGCACCTCGAACACCGCCAGCACGATGTAGACGACGGGCACCAGCAGGATGATCCCGAGCCACGTCAGCTCGATCACGGCGCTGCCCCGCTGGTCGCGGCGCCGGTGCGCGGGCCTCACGGCGACTCCTCCACCGCGTGGCCCCGGGCGGTCAGCCGGATCCCCGGCCCACCCAGGCCGAACGCCGGCACCTCAGCCTCGACCGTCACGCGCACCCCGGGGCGCCCGTCGACGACGTACTCCTCGACCCGCACACCCTCGGCGAACCGGTTCGCGACGGCGTTGGCGATCTCCTTGCGGGTGCGGTCCTCACCGTCGGCGAGGTCGCGGTCGTACGCCGCCGCCTCCCGGGCTCCCTCGGACGCCGCCGAGGTCAACGTGTTGCGCACGTGCAGCACCAGCGCCACCTGGACGATCCCGGCGAACAGCGGCAGCAGCACCACGAGCACCAGCACGAAGTCGACGACGGCCGACCCGCGCTGGTCGCGGCGGGCTGGGGTGCGACGGGCGGTGCGGCGAGGGCGGCGCCGCTCAGCCCAGGCCACTGACCGATCCGAGCGCGCGCGACAGCATCGCGTTGAGCTCGGGCCCGGCGAAGGTCCAGATGGCGTAGACGAGGCCCGCGGTCATGACCGTGACCATGACCCACCCCGGCACGTCGCCGCGCTGGGCGCTGCGGCGGCCCTCGGCGGAGGGTGGCAGGAGCAGGGCGCGGCAGCGGAGCAGGAGGGTGAGGAATCCCGAGACGGACATGGTCACTCCTTGTTTCTGGTGGGTGGGTTCTGGTGGGGGTGCGGACGGACGTGTCGACTCATGGCGCCACCAGCCGGAGGCCGATGATGCCGGGGTAGAAGGCGAAGAGGATGGTCACGGGGAGCACCAGGAACACGACCGGCACCATCATGAAGACCTCCTTGCGGGCGGCGGTCTCGATGAGCTCGCGGCGCCCCGCGTCGCGGACGTCGGCGGCCTGGGCGTGCAGCACGTCGGCCAGCGGGGTGCCCCGCTCGATGGCGACGGCGACGCCCGAGGCGAAACGCGCCACCAGCGGGAGGCCGGTGGTGGCGGCCATCCGGTCGAAGGCGTCGCTCACGGGCTCGCCCGTGCGGACGGCGGCGAGCACTCCTTCGAGGTCGCGCGACAGCTCGCCGCGGCTGCGTCGTACGACGCGGTCCAGCGCCGCGACCGGGCCCTCGCCGGCTGCAACGGAGAGCGCCAGCAGCTCGGCGACGATCGGGAACTCCTCGATGATGCGACGCTCCCGCTTCTTCACCTGCGACGTCAGGTGGTTGTCGCGGTAGAGCACTCCACCGGCGAAAGCCACGAGGCAGAAGACGAACGCACCGACCGCGGCGCCCGGCTCGGCGAGGGTCCGCAGCACGCCCCAGGCAGCGGCGACCGCGAAGGCGGCGAGGCCCCAGACGACCTGCTCGACGCGGAAGTCGTGGACGGTCCGGTCGAGACCGGCGCGGTCGAGACGGCGCCGGACCGAGGCCGAGCCGCCCAGGACCCGCTCGATGCCGTCGGCGGTCCGGCGGAGCAGCGGCCCGAAGACGCCGGCTGCCGCCGATGCCGGACTGACCGTCGGCGTCCGCGCCGGGGCGGCGCCCGGCACGCGGGGCACGTCACGGACGTACGGGAGCACCCGCCCACCCAGGGCCGGCCGCTGGATCGCCCGCACCCGCAGCAGCACGAGGAGCAGCCCGGCCCCCACGAGGGAGCCGAGCAGCGCGCCGACCAGGGCGGGCGTCATCCGAGGATCCGCCGTTCGGTGGGCAGCCGGCCGATCCGCATCATCAGGCGGTAGGACACGACGCAGATCGCGGCGCCGACCACCAGGATCAGCGTGCCCGTCGGCGAGGCGTAGCGCCGGATCACGTCGCCCTGGAACGACATCATCAGCAGCACCATCCAGGGTGCGGCCACCGCGAGGCGGGCGCCGTTGACCGTCCAGGCCTGCCGCGACTCCATCTCCGAGCGCAGCCGCGCGTCGTCGCGCAGGTAGCCCGAGAGGTTGCGCAGCAGCCGCCCGAGCTCGCCGCCGCCGACCTCGCGCGCGATCCGCAGGCCCTCCACGACACGGTCGCCCACGGGGTCGGCGAGACGCTCCTTCAGCCGGTCGAGGCAGTCGGAGAACCGGCCGGTGACCTGGTAGTCCAGCGCGAACGCGTCGAACGCGGGCCGCAGCGGCTCAGGACCACGGACCGCGAGTCCGGCCAGCGCATCCGGCAGCGAGAGGCCCGCGCGCACCGCGGACGCGAGGTTGTCGACCGCGTCAGGCCAGACATCGGCGAACTCGCGCTGACGCCGGCGGGCACGGGCCGAGACCACCGCGAGCGGCAAGTAGGCGGCCATGAGCCCGAACACGAGGGCGATCGGCGCCGTACGCGACACGACCTGCATCAGGAGCGCGGCCGCCGCTCCGAGCACGACGCACAGGAGGACGAGGCTCGTCGCGGAGACGTGCGCCATCCCGGCCCGGGCGAGTATCAGGGTGATCCGGCCGGGCTCCCGGTCGACGACCTTCGGCGTCCGCGGCACGAAGAACGCGGACCACACCAGCAGCAGACCGAGCCCCAGCCCCAGCCCGACGAGCGCCCCCACGCTCCTCAGCCCGCCTGCAGGATGCGGTGGATGTCGATGCCGATGCGCTCGAACGCCTCCGTACGGGGCGGCATCCCGTGCGTACGGCGCAGCTCGGCGCCCTGCCGCACGAACAGCGGCTCGACCTCGATGATGTCGTTCTCGACCCGTCCGGGGACGCCGACGATCTCGTTCACCCGGCGCACGCCGCGGGAGTCGATGCCTAGGTGGACGACGATGTCGACCGAGCTCGCGACCGTCGGCACGACGAACTTCGACGACACGTTCTCGCCGGCGAGCAGCGGCAGCATGCACATCTTCACGAGCGCCTCGCGGGCGCTGTTGGCGTGGAGCGTGCACATGCCCGGCAGCCCCGACTTACCAAATGACAAGGCGCTGCGACATGAGACCACTCATGACGGGACCGAGCCGCGGTACCGGCCGGTCCCGCTACGACTTGGGTGGGAGGTCGGCGATCTTTGTGTGAGCGAGCCACAGCCGATTTAGGGCCATGAGGACACACATCACAAGATGCACAAACAGAAACGTGAGCACGGCGGCCCAGGCTGACCCCAACGGTTCGGCCGTCTTGCCCGGCGCGGCGGGAGCCTGAGTACTAGAGGCGATCACCATCGATGTAGTCAGGCCGAGGCCGACCAAGACAGACCAGCTCACGTTCGCGAAGAGCTCCCGCACGTCCGCGATGAGCGAGTCGTAGGGAGAGAGTCGCTCGTCTCGACGGACGCGGATGAAGAGCGTAAAGACGTTGCCGACCATCCCGAACAGCAGTGCCGTGAACACGCTGATCCCGCCCAACAACTTCGACACGTCGTACAGCTTCAGGTGAAAAACGACCGCCGCAACCGCGACAACGAGGGGTATGCCTAGGAGCCCGAGGTAGTCGCGGAACCGCCACTTGCCAGTGGTCGCGTCCCGGAGGGTGTCGAAGTGCGCTGAAACGATGTCGCTGACGCCCCACTTAGCGCTCATCGTTCACCGCCTCACGATGCCCCAGCGAGCACCAGTTCGTGGTCCAGACCCATCGCCTCGAGAGTGTCACGAACCTCCGACAGTACCGCCGCACGGAACGTCGCGTCATCAGGTCGAGGTTCATCGTCATCTGACAGCTCGTGCAGGAACCGCGGGTAGTCCTTCTGGATCACGACCGTCTTCGGCCCGCCTGGTCCGTTCATCTCAACCTTGGTTTCCTCGGGGTTGAACCCCGACGGGATGTCCGTAATGACCGACTTCGGGTTGACCCGATCCTTGACGAGCTTGCCGATCCAATCCTTCGGGAGCACCTCGCCGCGGTAGCCCCGCAACACCCACTCCCGCGCCCTCACGCGGCGGGCCTGGTCGGTGCTCCGCTCGTAGCTGGTGAACGTGATCTTCTGAAGCTTCGCATCGTCCAGGTACTTAAGCCATGCGGGCGCCTCAACGGCGGTGCTCTCGCGCGGCCACAACTTCGCCTCAGGGAACCGACCCGCGAACCAGTCGCGGAACTCCGGCCACAGCGTGCTCATGAAGCTTCGGTTGCTCACGACCTCCGCGACCATCAGGCCACGAACTCCGGTCTCCGGAACCACAAGCAGGCCGCGAATGACGTACGTCGGCGCGTCCTGCGATCGGATGGAGTACGCCTCACTGTGGCTCGTCGTGTCGATCACCCGACCTTGCAACCCCCAGCGACCAACTTCTACGTCAAACCAGATACAACGGCCCTTGACCGTCTTACTGATCAGCTTGATGTAGCGGTTCTTCTTGCAAGCGCGGCCACTGCCAACGTGAGCCTTCAGGAACTCCGGGAAAACCGAGAGAAGGTCGTCACCCTTACCGGTGAAGTCGTGCAGCAGGCGCTCCGCGTCTTTCTTCGCGTTGAGTTTCCGCACAACGACCTCATGAACGGCGAATTGGTGCTTCGGCACGGGCACTTCCTCTCCAGCAGCTTGCGACGATGGTATTCGATCGCGCTTGAGGACGTGACGACACGCTCCAATTGCTTCCGGCCTGCCCCGCTCGTACCGAGAACGCCCCTCCCCGATTCAATGCCTGACGACGGCCTCAGTGGCTTGTCGCAGCTCCGCGCCACGCACTTCGGCTACGCAAACAGGAGCCGACCGACGGTCGACTCCTGTTGTCTCGATATCCAGGCTGATGGCTAGGCCGCATCCTCCGTCCATCGGTAGATGGTGGCTCGGGAGCAGCCCAGGGCACGAGCGATCACCGCATACGGCTCGCCAGCTGCCCGCATCCTGTTGGCTAGGGCTACTTGCTCTGTTGAGAGCACTGGCGGTCTGCCGACCTGACGACCGCGGGCCCTCGCAGACTCTCGTGCGGCTTGCGTCCGCTCGCGGATCAGCTCGCGCTCTAACTCGGCCATGGCAGCGAACACTGCCGCTGCCATTCGTCCCGCTGGGGTGCCCATGTCGAGCCCCTCGCGTAGTGAACGGACTTGGATCCCCCGCGAGTGCAGGTCGTTGAGGGTCCCCAGAACTTGCATCACCGAGCGACCGAGCCGATCGAGGGCGACAACGATAAGCGTGTCTCCAGACCGCAGGTGGTCCACGCAATCTGAAAGACCGGGACGGTCCGAGCGAACACCGGAGAGCTTGTCGGTCCAGATGCGAGTTGCGCCGGCGGCTTTGACCTGGTCGAGCTGCGGCGTCAGGTCCTGGCCGGAGGTTGACACACGACAGTAGGCCCCCACGAGAGCAGTCACGCTGGGTCCTGGTCAGCAGCCGGAGCGGCCTTCGGGGTGCTCCCCCTACAGCCCCCAGCCTTCGGGCCAGCAGGCGCCGGAGCGGGCCCGGGGGCCCCCGTCGCACACTCCGGCCGCCCGACCGCTTCAGTCTCGCCTTCAGCCGAACTGGCACACCTGGCCTCGAACGTTCGGCCGACCGTTCCAGGGATCCTGCCCGCAATCCCGGCCTCATCCGCTGCCTGAATGAAGGCGGTCCACGCCTGCTGGATCGTTCGCTCGGCGCCGTCGTCGTTTGGCGTGCGCGCCGCTGCATCCCAGAGCTGAAGCAGCTCGTCGTCCCCGGCCATCCTGTCGAGGTTCATCTCAATGTGTTTCCTGCTCGCTGCCACGCTGTCTCCCTGGCCTTGTGGTCCGGCGGATCCGAACTGAACTCAGGAATCACTGCGCACTGAGGGTGTGTACCTAAGTCACCGATACTCCCGAAATACGGACTGTTTCTATCCCGGGACCAGTGGACGGCTCAATGGACGTCAGGAAGGTCTGCGTTGCGCTCTGGGCCGACGCGCTCACCACGGCGCGATCGCCCGTCCAGTAGCAACGAAGTGGACAGCCCGCGATTGGAGGCGCTCTCGCGGATGGCGGTAGATCACACTGGCGTTCACGCCCATCTCTGCTGCTACGAGCTGAATCGATCCGCCGCTGAGGTCACGAGCCTCACGAGAGACCGATTCGGGTGATAGCACATGGCGAACTTTCTTGGCATGCACTCCACAACGGAGGCACGGCTCGCCGTCTCACCACGGCGCTCGCGCCCAGGAATCAGACAGACAACCTGTTACCCCGGCGGACCAGCGGATCAGTGGCCCGGACACGTTCGACCGT
This sequence comes from Nocardioides alkalitolerans DSM 16699, assembly GCF_000426525.1. Taxonomy (GTDB): domain Bacteria; phylum Actinomycetota; class Actinomycetes; order Propionibacteriales; family Nocardioidaceae; genus Nocardioides; species Nocardioides alkalitolerans. The sequence goes on along the minus strand of NZ_AUFN01000011.1, from coordinate 194,714 downwards.
TGGTCTCACCGGCCGACAACTCACAGCCTTTGAGGCGACTGCATTTGTCGCTGCCCCGCTCCCCCTGCCCCGCGGCCCGGAGGCCCTGGAGCAGGCCCGGAGCGGCCCGGAGTGGCCCGAAGCGGGCGCTGGGCGGCACCATCACCTGGCTCAAAACTCGAAGTCGCGCATGCTCGCCACTGCCGCGTCGTGTAGGAGCTGAGCCTCCGCACGCCTGAGGCGATCACGCTGCGATGCGCGCAGCTCGCGTTCCTTCGCGCGGCCCCCTCCCGCTGTATCTAAGAACTGACGCCACTCCAGCAGCAACTCTGGACTTGGTTCCAGCAGCGTGCGCGCCTCGTTAACGAGGCGCTGGCTCGCTCCTGTCACTAACTCCAGCGTCACAGTTCCTGATCGTGACTGGATTGAGCTCCGCTCCCCCGGCGTGTAGGTCAGGACGCCAGATGCTTGCAGGTTCGCCATCTGCTTCCGCACGGCTGCCGGGGAGGCTGTTACATCCGACTGCACAAAGGCGGTCAGCGCCAAAAACCGCAGGCTGGCAAGCGCCGGAGCGCCGCGCGAGTAGGCGATCGTGAATGCAGCTTGGTGAAGTGCACGTCGCGTGGGCGCCATCGCGCTCGCCAGACCGCGCTCGAGCTGAGATGCGTAGGTCTCGGCGACGAGCTGACGCTGAGCGTCGTGATTGACCCAGTCGTCGGCGCGATCGAGAAGCAACGCAATCGCCTCGTTGTGCCTGCGGTAGCTGACAGTCCCGAGCCACAGCCTGATGGCCTTCTGATTGCGGAAGTGTTCAAGATAGGCGTCTCCGTCCGCATGCCCCGTCGCGGCCCAGTGGGCCAACTTTGGCCACCGCCGGACACACCTGCAGGCGGTCCTCATTGCCTCGCTACTGAGGTCCTGGACTCTGGAACTGGACAACGTCGATCACCCCTTGGCCGGGCTTGGCCGGAGGGTGGGGTGGGAGGGCGTTGGCGCTCCCACCCCAGTGAGTTCTCCGGCCAAGGTGAACTAGATCAATTACTCGGCCGTCGGCTCTCGCAACAAGCTCTGTCGATCGCTCCTGAAGCGGGAAGACAACTTGTTACCCCTACTAGGGTGCCGATTGCCCGTTTGGCATGATTGGGAATGCGGTCGAGATTGCGTGCTTCGCCCAACTCTGCGCATCACAAATTTGCTCTTGGCCCCGTCGCCCGTCTGTGCCTCGGCTCGTCCGGCAGGTCGGCGACTTGCGTTGTTTCTGGGATGGAATCCAGCACCCGCAGCCATGCGCTCGAGAGCGTAACCCACAGCTCCCGGCCGGAAAAGCCTCTGGGGCGACTGCATTTGTCGCTGCCCCGCTCCCCCTGCCCCGCGGCCCGGAGGCCCTGGAGCAGGCCCGGAGTGGCCCGGAGTGGCCCGGAGTGGCCCGAAGCGGGCGTTGGGCGGCCCGAAGCAACCCGTAGCCGCACCCAGTCCCGTCCGATTACGCAACGGCTGGCCTAAGAGTCAGGTGTGTCTCCGGGGAGGCTGTACGCGAAGCGCTTCGGGGCGAGATCCGAAGCCGACGGCGTCCAGTCCTGCCAGATCCGGAAGCGGCCGCCCGCGCACTCGACCGTCCCAGTTTTCGTGCGGGTCCAGCTAATGCTGTCCACGACCACAAGGTCCGTTGCAGCGTGACCCTCGGCGTGGGTCACCTCGTTGATGGTGAGCTCCACGGTGTCGATCTGCAGGGAGCTGCCTTTCACCTCCACGTGGCGCTCCACGCCGTCGAGGTTAAGTCTGATGTCGTAAGGCTTGCCGAGTTTGACGATGTCCGTAGCCCCGCGGCCGGAGTAGTAGTCGATCGCGGCGTCCACGGCCCAATTTTCGATGGCTGACCGGAGGACGGGATCCTGGACCCGGGTGGTGCGTCCGGGCAGAGCTTTCCCGCCAGGCGCATCCTCCTCGATGACCCCGTCGTCATCGGCGGGGGGCGAGGCGGACGGTTGTTGGTTCTGGCTTTGGCTCAAGAGGCCCTGACTGGTCGTCTGGGCAGCGCCAAGCTGCGGGAAAAGTTCAAGAAGCTGTCTCGGGAAAGTCGTGAAGTATCCCTGCTGCGCACGCAGTGCGGTCCCGCCGTATAGGTAGTAGGGGAAGTAGATCGGCTTCCCGTACTGGCTCTCTAGGGCAGCACGCAGGTCCAGTACGGCGGACGATTGAAGCTGAAGCAGCTCCGACGTCAGTGGATGGTCGAACGAGTTGAAGCCGCCAAGGTCCACGGCCCAAGCGTCCGTGACCCGGTCCGTGCCCTTCTCCCGCGCTGACACGCCACGCGGCTTCCATCGGTAACCATGAGCGACCTCGGCCGCAGCCTTGGCGATAGACCAACCCACCAGACCATGGGCTGATCCGCTGCCCCCCCAATGGAGAACCCGGTCGCCGGGCCGCACCTGCGAAACGAGCTCATAGAACGGTGACGCACTGGGGAACTTGGGCGCAATCAGCAACTCGCCGAGGAGGCCGTTGGTATCGATCGAGCGCACTTCCATCCAGTACCGCTGCGAAGGGTCCTGGGTCCACCAGGTATTGAGTGCCACGGGCCGACATCATGCCGGTGCGACGGGTCGCACGAGTGAAGGCGGAGCCGCATTGGGCACAATCACGCGGGACGCGCCCATTGCCGAGCTTGGGCCGATGCCTCACAGAACAACGGGCCGCAGGAACTCTGGGGCTGTCGCCCCCTCATCGTTCAGCGAAACAGCGACCTTGTGCCAGACCACGAATCGGTCGGCGCTCCGGCCGGGGTAGACCACTACATCGAGGAAGCTCTCGACCAACTGACGGCGCTGACGTAGCGGAAGGGAGTCGAATCGTTGCAGGAGAAGCGACTTGTGGTCCGCAGCGGCGCCCATGCTGATCCGGCCGTCGTTCTCCAGGATCAGAGCTCCGGACTCGATCAGCATGGCGCTGTTCGCGTCGGCCTCAACGATGCGTTGAATATCTGCCTCTAGCTCCAGCTCCCGCTGGCGATGTTTGGTGGCCTTGGCGCGCAGCGTGGAGCGATCGAACGGTGACTCATCATCGTCTAGTTCCTCGGTGATCTTGACCAGCTTCTTTTTCGCCTCCTCCAGCTCCACTTGGGCCCGACGAAGGTCCGACGCAGAGGAATTCTCCGACGGCAGCAGGTCGTTCGGCGCGAACATGAACGCGGAAACCACAGCGTTGCGGGCGAGGTCATCCAGCACTAGGGCTTTGGCCGAACCGTGACGAACCTTCTTGCCGCCGTCGTCGAACTCGGGAGGGACCGCTGGCAGCGCGGAGCGCTTGCAGCGGTACACCTTGTAGGAGGCCTTCCGGTCGCTCCCTACCGAGGACCGCAGGGGCTGCGAGCACAAGCCACATCGAGCGATGCCTGCAAGCAGCCATCTGGGCTCAAAGATGCGTCCGACGTCGCCGGGATTCTTCGTGATTCTCGCCCGCACCAGGTCCCAAAGGTCGCGGTCAACAATCGGTTCCCATACTGCCTTGACAGACTCGTCAATCTCGCCGCGAACCTCCATCAGGCCCGCGTTCCTAGGTCGCTTCAGCAACTGTTGGACGCTGGCGTAACTCCACGTCCGTCCGGTAGCCGTGCGTACTTCTCGGAGGTTCCACTCCTTAATGATGCTGTAGATCGTGGCTCCGGCTGCTATCTGCTCAGACGCCCACCTGATCTCGTTGGCTTCGTCTTCGCGGTGCGCAACACGGTCGGGTTCAAAGCCAAAAGGGCGATTACCCCACAGGGGCTGACCAGCCCGTCTCCGCTCGTCGAACCGCTGCTGCTGACGCTTGCTGCGAGTGATTATCTCTTGGCTTCCGACCCAGCCGCGCAGAAAGGCCACCACCTCGTGGTCACCGGAAGTCGGATCTAGCAAACCCTCTGCAAGTGTGTGCCAGCGGATGCCACTTTCGCGACAGATCATGAAGAGTTCCAGCACCTCCGCGGTCTGCCGCGAGAGACGATCCTGGAAGGTTGCCACGATGACGTCGAACTTCCTGGCCTTGGCGTCGGACACCATGCGCTTATAGCCCGGCCGCTCCTTCCCCGGCAGGAAGGCGCTGATGCCATCGTCGACATACAACCCAGCTACCTCGTAGCCCTGCTTGGCGCTGAGGGCCCTGAGGTTTTTCTCTTGCACTGCCACCTTGTCGAAGTCGTCATCAGTCTCGCTGATGCGGCAGTAGAGGGCCGCCCTAGGCGGCGTCGACCCAGTCGGCAGCTCGTGCATTGTCGAAGGCTAACCCCGGCAGGCCCGCGTTGAGGGCGAGGAGGAGGTCGAGGCACTCCTCCGAGCGGACCTCGCCGACGATGATCCGCGACGGGCGCATGCGCAGCGCTTCCTTCACGAGGTCCCGCAGCACGACGGACCCCGTGCCCTCGAGTCCGGACTGCCGCGTCTGCATCGGCACCCAATCTGGATGGGGGAACCTCAATTCGAAGACCTCCTCCGCCGACACCACGCGGTCGCCGCCGGGGATCGCCGCCGCTAGGCAGTTGAGCATCGTGGTCTTGCCGGCCTGCGTGCCGCCCGCAACGAGGACGTTGAGCCCGGCCCGGATCGCCGCGGTCAGGAACGCGGCCGCCTGCGACGAGAGGCTGTGCAGCTCGACGAGATCGCTGAGGCGCGCCGCCTTGAGCACGAACTTCCGGATGTTCACCGCCGTGAATCCGCGGCTGATGCCCTCGAGCACCACGTGCAGCCGGTGGCCCTCGGGCAGCATCGCGTCGACGAACGGGCTGGAGATGTCGAGCCGGCGACCGCTCGACTTGAGCATCCGCTCGACCAGCTCGGCGACCTGCGCCTGGGTGAGCATCAGGTTCGTCAGCTCGTGGCGCCCGTTGCGCGCCACGAAGACGCGGCTGGGGTCGTTGATCCAGATCTCCTCGACCGTCGGATCGTCGAGGAACGGCTGCAGCGGCCCGAACCCGGAGATGCGCGCGACCAGCTCGGCCACCACAGCAGGCACGTCACCGAGCTTCGCGACCGCACCGGTCAGGCTCCGGTCGTCGTGCTCGCGCGCCACGTTCTCCGCGATGCGGCGCACCACCGCGACGTCACGCTGGGGGTCGATGGCCTCGGCCCGCACCACCTCGCGCACCCGTGCGTCGAGGGCGTCCATCACGCTCGCCGGCGCGGCCGCGGCGGGCAGCGGCGGCCCGGCACCGTTCGCGCGCGAACGGCCGTCGACGTCGGCGATCGTCATTGGCAGAGCCCCGTCCCGAGTGGAGTTCCGAAGTGGCGATGAAGCAGAGAAGCAGTGAGAACCATGAAACAACAGCGCTCGGCGATGGGTCCACCACACCAGTCACAACCTGTGGAGAACTGTCATGACGGTGACAACGGGCGTGCTCTGGGTCGCCCTACCCTCGCGCCCTGACCCCGTGGAACGGACGGCCACCACCCGCACCTCCTCCATCTTCGACGCCGGCGCCCGGACAACCGGCACCCTCACCACACCACCTCGGGCCCGCGGTCGCCTGATGCGGCGGGCACGCCCGCGAGCAGTCATCGGGGCGACGTCGCGCCGGCGGGCCACCTGGCCGGTACGGGCCACACCCCGGTCGACCCAGCAGGCCGTGACACCGACACCGCTCTCGACCTGGCGGCGAACTGGGCGCCCGTGCCGAACGGGCGCGTCATCTCACCGAGGACCGTCGGGCTCAGCTCAAGAAAGGCACCAGTGCGGCCAACAGCCGGTCGGGTGCGTCGAGCGGGATCAGATGGCCACAGTGGTCGAGCTGGATGGTGGTGAGGTCGTCGGTCACGCGGCTCAGCTGAGCGCCGAGAGCGGGCCCGACCGGGCGTGCCCCGATGGCCAGCGTCGGCATGCTCAGTGAGCGCTCGGATGTCAGCGCGCTGATGGCAACAGCATTCGCCGGCATGGCGCGGTAGTGAGCGAATCCTGCCGCGAGTCGGTCACGGCCGGTGTAGGCAGCGACGAAGGCGTCCGTGAGAGCGGGATCGATGCCGCGGCGTGCGGCGGTACCGGCCTGGAGGAACCACTCGACGTACTCCCGTTCGTGTCCTTCCAGCACCGTCTCCGCCAGGTCGGGCACCTGATGGAACCCGAACCACCACGGCGCCCCCTTCGCGAGGAACGACTCGGCCCCCGGGAGGGCACCTGCCAGGGCTTCCATCACGACGAGGCGAGTGACGAGCGCGGGTCGGGTCAGTGCGAGCACCAGGGCAACGGGGACGCCTGCGTCGATCGCCACGACGTCCGCAGTTCTCATGCCCGCTTCCGCCATCTCGGTGGCGACCTGCTCGGCGAGCGACATCGCGTCGCCGCCCGCAACCGTGTCGGGAGTGAGCACGTGGTGCGTTCGTCGCAACTGGGGAAGCACCTCGTCCCAGAGCCGCGGCGTGTGGGGAAAGCCGTGCAGCAACACCAGTCCGTTCATGTCGACCCTCTGTTAGTCACTTTCAGTTACCTCGTTCAAACTAGATACCGTGGCCGGCATGGAGAAGAAGGCACTTCGTGCACACGAGGTCACCCCGTGGTGACCGCCCCCGACCGACGTGGCGATCTGTTCGACCCGTCGTGTCCCACTCGGCAGCTGCTCGACCGGATCAGTGGCAAGTGGGTCGCGATGATCATCAAGACCCTTGCCGAATCCGGAGAGCTGCGGTGGTCCGAGGTCAAGCGCGCGACGCCGGGCGTCTCAGCGAAGATGCTCGCTCAGACCCTGCAGTCGCTCGAGGGAGACGGGCTCGTGGCGCGTCGGGTCGAGCCCACCGTGCCGCCGGCTGTGCACTACTCCTTGACACCGCTCGGCGAGAGCCTCGACGAGCCGCTCGCCGCGCTACGGGCATGGGCCGAGGACCACATGCACGAGATCGATCCCCTCGGCACGCCCGCGTCCGCTGCCCGGCGGCCCTGACTGCGTCCTGACACACTGACGACATGGAAGGCCCCGTCACCAGCCTCGTCCTCGGGGGCACCATCGGTCTGCTGGTGGTGCTGCTCACGCGGTACGGCGCGAAGCGCGGCTGGTCGCCTCGACGGACCTGGGTCGGGATCGCCGGAGTGGCCCTCGGCCTCGGCGCGGTCATCGGTCTCGTGGCGGCCGCTCTCGACTGACCACTGCCGCAACCTCATCGGGCAGTGCTCGGCAGTGAACACGGCGGCCGCCGATGACCCCCAGAAGGCCGCCCAGCCCACCACCCGACCGCCCTCCACGACGACTCACGTCACACCAGCCCCACCTGTGAACATCGCCATTCGCACCGATTCCCCGGTCTGGTCCACCTAGATTCAATCCCCGTGCCGACCGAGACGCCCGCCGCGGGCCCGCCCAGCCGCTCCACGGGGCCGGCGCGCGCCCTCGCGAAGGCAATCCTGGCCGCCTCCCTCGCCACGCTCCTCGTGGCCACCGCCCTCGTCGCGCTCGCCCTCGTGGCCCCCGAGCGCTTCGCCCCCGCGACCCCCGACAGCACCTCCGAGACCGACGCCGGCACCCAGATCGACCCCGCCGACCTCGAGCCCGCGGCGGCCGCGGGCGGCGTACGCGTCGCGGTGCTGATGCCGTTCGCCAGCGCGTCCGGACGCACCGGGCTCGTGCGGCCCGCCGACCACACCCCCGCCCTCCTCGGCGGCTTCTCGTGGGACCTGCACAAGGGCGACAACGCCGCCGTCTACGCCAACTTCCGATCGTTCGACGGCCCCGTCACCCTCAAGGTCGCGCGCATCGCCAGCAACAACAACGGCGCCGGCACCATGCTCACCCTCGACGTGCGCGTCGGCGGCACCCTCCTCGGGCAGATCCGCTACGGCCACCTGCGCAACCTGCAGGTCACCACGAGCACTCCGGAGTTCTCCCCCGGCCGCCTTCTCGGCTACCTCGCCACCGGCCGCACCCCCGACAACCGCTGCGCCGACGGCACCGCCGACGGGTGGCCCTACTCCAGCTCGTGGCGCGTGTGCACCGAGAGCGGCATCCACACCCACACCGACTTCCAGAAGGCGTGCTGGGCGCGGTTCCCGACGTACGCCGTGCTGCCCGCCGACACCGCCATCGGCATGATGTCGACGGCCTACCCGGTCGCCACCAACACCGAGTGCGACGCCGCCGAGCTCGACTACGTCAACACCGACCCGGTGGCCGACGGGGACTTCGTCACGTACGGCGGGCACACCTACCGCGTCGCCGGCGGCGCCCCGATCTACGTCTCCTCCTGGGCCGGGTTCGGGGGCGCGCAGCCCACCACCGCCTACACCCGCGAGCAGTTCGGCACCCTGCGCCGCTACCCCGTCGAGGGCACCTTCCTGCGCGGCGTGCCGTCGAACCGCCTCTTCCGCGTCGTCGGCAACAGCCCCCTCCACGTGCCCGACCTCGACCCCGGCAGCGCCCCCGTCACCGACGTCGACGACGCCGCGATCGACCGCATCGGCGCCGACCACATGTACGACCACCTCACCGCCCTGCCCGCCGAGGGCACCTTCATCCGCACGGCGCGACGCGGCAGCGTGTACGTCGTGGCCGGCGGCGCCCCCGTCTACGTCAGCACCCTCGACCCCTGGGGCGGCTCGGGCTCCATCACCTTCACCAACGTCGGCGAGCAGACCGTCACCAACGCGGGCGTCGCCGGCCTCTCCGGCGCCTGGCAGCACCTGCGCGCCGTGCCCGCCGAGGGCACGTTCCTCATCGGCAAGGCCGGCGGAGGCGTCTACCGCGTCGCCGGCGGCTCGCCCCAGTGGGTCGACTCCTGGACCCCGTTCGGGGGCCGCCAGCCCACCACCGCCGTCGACGACGCCGCCATCGCCCGCGCCGGGTCCGGCGGCAGCTACGACCGGCTCAGCGCCTACCCCGCCCCCGGCACCGTGCTCCGCGCCGTCGGCACCGACCGGCTCTACCGCGTCGCCGGCGACGCGCCGCTCCACGTCACCTCGGCGAGCGTGCTCGAGGCCGGCGCCCCCGCGGCCGTCGACGTCTCCGCCGCCGTCCTCGACCGGGCCGGCCAGCCCGGCGGCAACCTCGCCCACCTGCGCGCCCAGCCCGTCGACGGGACCGTCGTGACCGCGGGCGGCACGCCGTACGTCTTCGCCGGCGGCGCCGCCCTCGCCGGTGGCAGCGCGACCGGCGCCGTGCGCGTCGACGCCGCTGCCCTCCAGCGCGCGGGCGAGACCGCCCAGCCGTGGGGCGGCCACGTGCTCGGCGCGCCCCGCGACGGCACCTACGTGCGCACCTCCGACGGCGCCACCACCGGCAGCGTCGCGCGCGCGGCGGGCGGGACGCTCCTGACGCTCTCCTCCTGCGAGGCGCTCGACGGGTGCGCCGGGGCGGTCGCCGTACCGGAGAGCTCGGTGCTCGCCTTCCAGGCCGCCCGTCCGCGGCCCGCGACCGGCACGCCCCTGCGGTTCGTGCCCTCGGGCCGCACCGTCACCGTGACCGACGAGCGCTGCCTCGACGTCGCCCCCACCAGCCCCGAGGCCGCGGCCGCCGTGGCCGTCAACGACGGCGACTTCTACTGCGACGAGACCGCACCGGCCGCCCCCGGCGACGTGCGCGCGGTGCGCGGCGACCGCTCCGCCGTGGTCAGCTGGAGCACCCCGAGCGACGACGGGGGCCTGCCCGTCACCGGCTACGCCGTCACCACCTCCCCCGGCGACGTCGTCACCGAGGTCGGTCCCGAGGCGCGCAGCCTGCGCCTCGACGGCCTCGTCAACGGCACGGCGTACACGTTCACCGTCACCGCCACGAACGACGCCGGCACCTCGGAGCCCTCCGCGCCGTCGACCGCGGTCGTGCCCGCCGGCCGCGCCCTCCCCATGGCGCAGCCCTACGCCCGCGTGGTCGAGGACGACGTGACCCTGGCCTGGCTGCCGGGCGACGGCAACGGCGAGCCCGTGACGCAGTACGTCGTGCGCCGCGGCAGCAGCAGCGGCAACACGTACGTCGTGGTGCCCGCCGACCGCGACCGCATCGTCGTGGAGAACCTGCCGCGCGGCACCTACACGTTCACCGTCTACGCCACCACCGTGCTCGGCAACAGCCTCGCCAGCCCGGTCCGCACCGTGACCGTCACCGCCGGCGTGCCCGCCGCTCCCGCTCGGCCGACCACCGTCGTGAAGGGCGCCAACGTCACGCTGAGCTGGACCCCGCCGCCGGCGAGCGGCTCGACGATCACCGAGTACGTCGTGCGCCGCGTCGGACCCGACGGCAGCCGCTACTGGCCCGTCCCCGGCGCCAACAGCTCGCTCACCTTCCGCGGCGTCGCGCCCGGCACCTACGCGTTCACCGTGTACGCCCGCAACGGCATCGGCACCAGCACCCCGAGCGCCGCCGCGCGGGTCACGCTGCGCTGAGCCGGTCGGCCGTGCGCGGGGCAGGACGGGACGGGGCGAGGCGTCAGATCTCGCCCTTCTCCACGAGGTCGACGAGGTCGGCCACGGAGTCCTTGACGCGCGTCGGCCGGTAGGGGAACAGCTCGATCTGCTCGCGCGTCGTCGAGCCCGTCGTCACGAGCACCGTGCGCAGGCCCGCCTCGAGCCCGGCGATGATGTCGGTGTCCATCCGGTCGCCGACCATCACGGTCGTCTCGGAGTGCGCCTCGAGCCGGTTGAGCGCGCTGCGCATCATCAGCGAGTTCGGCTTGCCGACGTAGTAGGGCTGGCGGTTCGTCGCCGTGCTGATGAGCGCCGCGACCGCGCCCGTGGCCGGCAGCTTGCCCTGCTGGCTGGGGCCGCTGGCGTCGGGGTTCGTGGCGATGAAGCGGGCGCCGCCGTCGATGAGCCGGATCGCCTTCGTGATCGCCTCGAACGAGTAGGTGCGGGTCTCCCCCAGCACCACGTAGTCGGGGTCGCGGTCGGTCTGCACGTAGCCCACGTCGTGCAGCGCCGTGGTGAGCCCCGCCTCGCCCACGACGTACGCGGTGCCGTTCGGGCGCTGGTCGAGCAGGAACTGCGCGGTGGCGAGCGCCGAGGTCCAGATACGGTGCTCGGGGATGTCGATGCCGCTGCCGAGCAGGCGGGCCCGCAGGTCGCGCGGGGTGTAGATCGAGTTGTTGGTGAGCACGAGGAACTCGCGCCCGGACCCGACGAGCGCCGCGATGAACTCCGCGGCGCCGGGGATGGGCTCCTCCTCGTGGACGAGCACGCCGTCCATGTCGGTCAGCCAGGTCTCGATAAGGCGGGGTTCGCTCATGGCTCCATCGTGGCGCCGACGTCAAGCGCCGCGGGGCTCAGCGCCGCTTCAGCGAGCGCTGGATGACCTGGTTCGCGGCCCGCTGGAACCCGACCACCACGCCCTCGAGCGTGACGCGCCGCAGGTTGGCGACGGTGGCCTCCATGCGGGCGGCCTCGGCGGCCGTGTGGGGCTCGGCGCGGTACGGCCGCACCACCTGCTCGCGCAGCACCTCGGTGAGCTCGTCGGCCAGGGCCGTCATGTGGCGGTCGATGATCTCGCTCGCGGCCACCAGGCTCGCCGTGGGCACCTCGACCCCCAGCATCTCGACGCCGAGGTCGAAGCCGGGCAGCAGCACGTACGTCGCGCTGCCGCCGTCGTCGGCGTCGCCGCCCTCGCCGTCGCTCTCCGCGGGCTCGACGGCCCGGAGGGCGACCAGGGTGAGCATGTCGTCCTCCGACAGCGGGCGGCGCGCGCGCTTCTCGACCTGGCGCCAGGTGACGCGCTCGGGCGGCTCGGTGGTCCAGGACGTGAGCATGGCGCGCTGCAGCGCGAGGTCCTCCGTGGAGGCGCCGGCGGGCAGCGAGGTCATGTAGCGCTCGATGGCCTGGAGCGTGAAGCCGTGGTCCTGCAGCGCCCGCACCATCTCGAGCCGCGCCACGTGGGCGTCGCCGTAGTAGGCGACGCGCCCCCGCCGTACGGGCGGCGGGATCAGCCCGAGGGAGGCGTAGTAGCGGGTCGTGCGCACCGTCGTGCCGACCTTCGCCGAGAGCTCGTCGATCGTGAGCTCGGCCGTCTCGTCGGCCGTCCGGTCACCCGGGTCGGGGGCGTCGGCGGACGGGGCGGGGGTGGCGGTCACGACGGTGACAGTAGGGCTGTCGCGGCGGCGGAGGCAATCTGCGGCGCGTCGACGGGGGCCCGTCACGCCGTACCGCTTGCATGCTGACAGTTCTGCTGTAACAGTTGAGATGTCACATCTGGTCCGCCCCGCACGACGCCTCGCCCACGAAGGAGCCCGCATGCCCACCGCCAGCGCCGCCGACATCCTCGACACCGAGCACGAGGACTTCCGCGCCATGGTGCGCGCCTTCGTCGCCAAGGAGGTCACGCCCTTCCACGACCAGTGGGAGAAGGACGGCATCGTCGACCGCGAGGTGTGGCGCAAGGCCGGCGCGCAGGGCATCCTCAGCTTCGACGTCGAGGAGCAGTACGGCGGGATGGGCCTCAAGGACTTCCGCTACAACATGATCGTCGCGGAGGAGCTGAGCCGGTCGCTGGCCAGCGGCATCGGGTTCCCCGTGCACACCGACATCATCGTCCCCTACATCTCCTCCCTCGGCACCGAGGAGCAGAAGCAGCGCTGGCTGCCCGGCTGCGTCTCGGGCGACATCGTCACCTCCGTCGCGATGACCGAGCCGGGCGCCGGCTCCGACCTGCAGGGCATCCGCACGTCGGCCGTCGACAAGGGCGACCACTACGTGCTCAACGGCTCGAAGACGTTCATCAGCAACGGCATCATGGCCGACCTCGTGATCGTCGTCGCGCGCACCGACCCCGACGCCGGCCACCAGGGCATCAGCCTGCTCGTCGTCGAGCGCGGCATGGAGGGCTTCACCCGCGGCCGCAACCTCGACAAGATCGGCCTCAAGGCGCAGGACACGGCCGAGCTGTTCTTCGACAACGTCGTCGTGCCGAAGGAGAACCTGCTCGGCGAGGAGGGCTCCGGGTTCATCTCGCTCATGGTGAACCTGCCGCAGGAGCGCCTCTCCATCGCCACCATCGCCGTCGCCGCCTGCGAGGGCGTGCTCGAGATGTGCCTGAGCTACGCCAAGGAGCGCGAGGCGTTCGGCAAGCCGATCGGCAAGTTCCAGCACAACCGCTTCCTGCTCGCCGAGATGGCCACCGAGGTGCACATCGCCCGCGTCTTCGTGAACGACTGCGTGATGCGCCACAACCGCGGCGAGGTCGACCCGTCGCTCGCGTCGATGGCGAAGTGGTGGACGACCGAGCTGCAGAAGAAGCTCGTCGACCAGGGCGTGCAGCTGCACGGCGGCTACGGCTACATGATGGAGTACCCCATCGCGAAGGCCTACGTCGACAGCCGCATCCAGACCATCTACGGCGGCACGACCGAGATCCAGAAGGAGATCATCGGGCGCATGCTGGGGGTATGAGCCCCGGCCTCCACCCCGCCCGCACGGCGACCGTCCTCGCGCGACCGGCGGCCCCGCACCGGTCCGTGACCAGTGCGTGGGCCGCCGTCCACACAATTGATGCGCACATTAGGCTGCACTGGTGACGTCTCCCACCCCCCAGCAGGTACGACGCGCACTCGCCCGAGCAGAGCGTGGCGCGGCCCTCGACGCGGCCGAGGCCGGTGTCCTCCTGGCCGCCACCGGCGAGGACCTCGACCGCCTGACCGCGGTCGCCGCCCGGGTGCGTGATGCGGGCCTGGTCGGCGCGGGGCGCCCGGGGGTCGTGACGTACTCACCGAAGGTGTTCATCCCGGTGACGCGGCTGTGCCGCGACCGCTGCCACTACTGCACGTTCGTGGAGACCCCCAAGCAGGCCGAGCGGGAGGGGCGCTCGCCGTACCTCTCCCCCGACGAGATCCTCGACATCGCCCGCCAGGGTGCGGAGCTGGGCTGCCTCGAGGCGCTGTTCACCCTCGGCGACCGGCCCGAGGACCGTTGGCCCGAGGCGCAGGCGTGGCTCGACGAGCAGGGCTACGACACGACGCTCGCCTACGTGCGCGCCATGGCGGTTCTGGTGCTGGAGGAGACCGGGCTGCTGCCGCACCTCAACCCCGGCGTCATGTCGTGGGAGGAGATGAACCGGCTCAAGCCGGTCTCGCCGTCGATGGGCATGATGCTCGAGACCACCTCGCGGCGGCTGTTCGAGACCAAGGGCGAGGCCCACCACGGCTCCCCCGACAAGGACCCGGCCGTGCGGCTGCGGGTGCTCGAGGACGCGGGTCGCCTGGGCATCCCCTTCACCACCGGCATCCTCGTCGGCATCGGCGAGACGATCGAGGAGCGCGCCGACACGATCTTCGCGCTGCGCAGGGTCTCCGCGCAGTTCGGCCACGTGCAGGAGGTGATCGTCCAGAACTTCCGCGCGAAGCCCGACACGGCGATGCGCCACTCCGGCGACCTCGGGCTCGACGAGTACCGCGCCGCGATCGCCGTCACCCGCATCGTGCTCGGCCCCAAGGCCCGCGTGCAGGCGCCGCCGAACCTCGTCGACCTCGCCGAGTGCCGCGCCCTGCTCGAGGCCGGCGTCGACGACTGGGGCGGCGTCTCGCCGCTCACCCCCGACCACGTGAACCCCGAGCGTCCCTGGCCCTCCCTGGAGCGGCTGCGCCAGATCACCGCCGACTGCGGCTTCGCCCTCGAGCCCCGGCTCACCGTGCACCCCGAGTACGTCGTGGGCGCGCTGGTGCGCGAGGAGGCCTGGATCGACCCACGCGTGCTCGGCCACGTCGCGGCGCTGGCCGACCCGGGCACCCGTTCGCCCGAGCGCGCGGGCCTCGCCGTACGCGAGGTGCGGCCCGTCGGTCGCGCCTGGCAGGAGCCGGACCCCTCGCTCGAGGCCGCCGGCTACGGCCGCGTCGACCTGCACAGCGAGGTCGACACCGAGGGCCGCACCGAGGACCGTCGCTCCGACTTCGACACCGTGTACGGCGACTGGGACGAGGTACGGCGCGCTGCCGCCGTCGTCTCGACGCCCGGCGACGGGGGCCCGGTCTCGGCGCCCGCGGCGGGCGTCACCGCTCCGTCCGTGTCGCTGGCCGAGGGCCGCGAGGCGCTGGCAGCCGCCGAGCGCGACCCGGGCGGGCTCTCCGACGCCCACGCGCTCACCCTCATCAACGCCGAGGGCGACCTGCTGCGCGCCGTCACCGGGCTCGCGGACGACCTGCGCCGCGCGACCGTCGGCGACGACGTCACCTACGTGGTGAACCGGAACATCAACTTCACCAACGTCTGCTACGTCGGCTGCCGGTTCTGCGCGTTCGCGCAGCGCCGTACCGACGCCGACGCCTACTCGCTCTCGCTCGACCAGGTCGCCGACCGCGCCGAGGAGGCCTGGGACCTCGGGGCCACCGAGGTCTGCATGCAGGGCGGCATCGACCCGCAGCTGCCGGGCACGGCGTACTTCGACATCGCCGCCGCCGTGAAGACCCGGGTGCCGGGCATGCACGTGCACGCCTTCAGCCCGATGGAGATCGTCAACGGCTCGTCGCGCACCGGGCTGTCGTTCGAGGACTTCCTCATCAAGGCCCGCGAGTCCGGTCTCGACTCCATCCCGGGCACGGCCGCGGAGATCCTCGACGACGAGGTCCGCTGGATCCTCACCAAGGGCAAGCTGCCCACCGCCACCTGGATCGACGTCATCTCGACCGCGCACCGCGTGGGCATCCCGACGACCTCGACGATGATGTACGGCCACGTCGACAACCCGCGCCACTGGGTCGGCCACCTCCGGGTGCTCTCCCGCATCCAGGACGCGTCACTGGCCGAGGGCCGCACCGGGTTCACCGAGTTCGTGCCGCTGCCGTTCGTGCACTCCTCCGCGCCGATCTACCTCGCCGGCGTCGCGCGCCCCGGCCCGACCCTGCGCGACAACCTCGCCGTGCACGCGATGGCCCGGATCCTGCTCCACGGACGCATCGACAACATCCAGACCTCGTGGGTGAAGCTCGGCGTCGACGGCACCCGGATGATGCTCCAGGCGGGCGCCAACGACCTCGGCGGCACGCTCATGGAGGAGACCATCTCCCGCATGGCCGGCTCCGAGCACGGCTCCGCCAAGACCGTCGAGGAGCTCGTCACCATCGGCGCCGGCATCGACCGGCCCGTGGTGCAGCGCCGCACGACCTACTGAGCCCCGCCGAGCTGTCCCGTCTGCACCGGCGCAGGGCGCCGAGCTGTCGCGTCTGCACCGCTGAGGAGCGTCGAGTTGTCGCGACTGCCGTGCAGACCCGACAACTCGGCGGGTCCGGAGCGTGCAGACCCGACAGCTCGGCGGGGCGGCCTCAGCCGAGCGGACGGACGAGCAGCTTCTCGACGCCGTACACGATCGACTGCCCGAAGTACTCGAGGTCGTCGCTGCCGTCGACGAGGGTCATCGCGGGGAAGCGTTTCGCGAGCGCCGGGTAGGCCTTGCGGAGCTCGACGCGGGCCAGCTCGGCGCCGACGCAGCGGTGGATGCCGTGGCCGAAGGCGAGGTGGGACTTCGACGGGCGGTGCGGGTCGAAGTCGACCGGGCAGCCCCCGAAGGCCGGGTCGCGGTCGACGGCGGGCAGGTGCACCAGCACGACGTCGCCCTTCTTGATCGGCTGGCCGTCGACGACCACGTCGGTCTTCGCGAAGCGCGGGAACGCGATCTGCACGACGGAGAGGTAGCGCAGCAGCTCCTCCACGACGGCGTCGACGTCGGCCTCGCCGGCGACGAGCGCCTCCCAGTGCTCGCGGTGCTCGAGCAGCACCACGGTGCCCAGCGCGAGCATCCCGGCGCTGGTCTCCATGCCGCCCGTGAACGCGCCGTCGGCGAGCCCGCCCAGGTCGTAGTCGCTGATCTCGTCGCCGAAGTCGCGCACGATCTGGCCGATGAGGCCGGGGCCGGGGTCGTGGCGCTGGCGGGCGGTCTCGGCGAGCAGGAACTCGCGGGAGCCCGAGATCGCGCCGAGCACGGCGTTGCCGCCGCCGGTGACGTCGAAGCGGGCCGAGCCCAGCTCGCGGAAGGTCTCGCGGCGCTCGTCGGGCAGGCCGAGCAGCTCGCAGATGACGAGGAACGGGACGGCGAAGCCGAAGAGGGGCACGAGGTCGACGACACCGTCGTCGGAGGCCTTCGCGGCGGCCTCGATCTCGTCGAGCTGACGGTCGATGATCGCGTCGATGAGCGGCTCGAGCCGCTGGAGGCGACGCCGGGTGAACTCGGGCGTCAGGAACTTGCGGAGCCGGGTGTGGTCGGGCGGGTCGGTGAACCCGAGGCCGCCGATGTCACCGTCCGAGGCCCCCGACTTGCCGACGTACGGGCGGATGTCGGTCGAGTAGGACGTCTGGTCGACGAGGACGGCGTGGCCCGCGTCGTACCCCGTCACGAGCCAGACGTTGAGGCCCAGGAAGGTCGTGAGCTTCTGCACCGGGGCCTCGGTGCGCATCTCGTCGAGCCGCGCGGGCGAGTCCATGCCGTCGCGCTGCAGCGGCCAGCCCAGCGTCGGCGGGATCTTGTCGACCCTCGAGAGGTCGACCCGCCCCGCCGCCTGGCGCATCACGACGCCGCGCACCCCCGAGAGGACGCGCGTCCGTACACCGTCCAGGACCCCGATCATCTTGCTCACGAGCGTCAGTCTGCCCGGAGGGCGCGTCTCCACGCCCTCCGGGGCCGACCGTCCGTACGGCGTGTCTCAGCCGCGTCCGCTCGAGGAGCGGGCCCGGCGGGCGATCGAGTCGATCGCCACCGCCAGCAGGAGCACCGCGCCGGTGACCATGAACCGCACCGACGAGTCCACGCCGACGATGTTCAGGCCGGACTGGATGGCCTGCAGCACGATGATGCCGAGCATCGCGGAGTACGCCGACCCGCGACCACCGAAGAGGCTGGTGCCGCCGATCACCGCGGCCGCGATGGCCATCAGGTTGGTGTCCGTCGTGCCCGTCGCCTGCGACACCGACGTCTGCTGACCCGCGGCCAGCACCCCGCCGAGGGCGGCGAGCGTCGAGGTGAGCACGAAGACCGAGACGTAGATGCGTCCGACCTTCACGCCCGAGCGGCGGGCCGCCTCCTCGTTGCCACCGACGGCGAAGACGTGGCGTCCCCAGCGCGTACGGCGCAGCATGAGGTCCATGCCGACCACCAGGGCGGCGAACAGCAGGAACAGGTAGCTCCAGCCGCGGTCGACGCCCAGGTACCAGGTCAGCCAGCCCAGGCCGAGCGCGAGCAGGCCCGCCTTGACGCCGAGCGTGACGAGGGAGGGCGCCGAGAGGTCCGCGCGCTTGCGCTGGCGCACCTTCCAGAGACCGCCCGCGACGTACAGCGCCACGACGAGCGCCACCGCGACGTACGCCGCGGTGCCCGTCAGGTAGCTGAACCGCGCGAACTCGATGAGCCCCGAGTTCGGCGGCAGGTTGATCGTGCCGTCGCTGCCCAGGATGTAGAGGAGCACGCCCTGGAAGCCCAGGAGACCCGCGAGGGAGAACACGAAGCTGGGGATGCCGAGCTTCGTGTAGAGCAGCGCGTAGACGAGGCCGACGACGACGCCGACCCCGACGCCCGCGGCCATGCCGAGCACGAGCGACTGGCTCTCCTTGACGACGAGCACCGCCATGACGGCGGCACCCATCCCGGAGACGGAGCCCACCGAGAGGTCGATCTCCCCCAGCAGCAGCACCAGGACGATGCCGAGCGAGATGATCCCGATCGGCGCCGCGTAGGCCAGGATGTTGACCAGCGAGAACGACGAGAGGAACCGCGGGTCGAGGCTGTAGAAGACCGCGCAGATCACGATCAGCCCGATGACGACGGGCAGGCTGCCCAGGTCACCGCCGCGCAGCCGGCGCCACACGAGGTCGAGCGCGCCCCCCAGCCCCTTGGACTGGACGAGCCGTTCGTCGGCGAGGTCGGCGGCGACGGTCATGAGGTCTCTCCTGCGGGTGCGTCCACGGTCTTGGTCTGCTGCGTTCCGCCGATGGGGGCCTCGCCCCGCTCGGCGCGGTCACGCTCGCTGGCACCGGTGATGGCCGCGACGAGCTGCTCGACGCTGACGTCGGCGGCCCGGAAGCTGGCGGCGTTGCGCCCGAGGCGCAGGACCTCGATGCGGTCGGCGACCGCGAGCACGTCGGACATGTTGTGGCTGACGAGGATGACGCCGAGACCGGTCTCCCGGAGGCGGCGCACGAGGGCGAGCACCTCGGCGGTCTGGGCGACGCCCAGGGCGGCGGTCGGCTCGTCGAGGATGACGATGCCGGGGTCGCCGACCAGGCTGCGGGCGATGGCGACGGTCTGCCGCTGACCGCCCGAGAGGGCCGCGATCGGGATGCGGACCGACGGGATCTTGGCGGAGAGACGACGCAGCAGGCGCCACGCCTCCTGCTCCATGCTGACCTCGTCGAGCACGCCGAGCTGACGGCGCTCCCGGCCGAGGAACAGGTTGGCGACCACGTCGAGGTTGTCGCAGAGCGCGAGGTCCTGGAACACCGTGGCGATCCCGAGGTTCTGCGCGCCACGCGGACCGGCGATGCTGACCGGCTTGCCGTCGAGGCGGATCTCGCCCGCGTCGGGCTGGTAGACGCCGGCGATGATCTTCACCAGCGTCGACTTGCCGGCACCGTTGTCGCCGACGAGGGCGACGACCTCACCGGCCGCCACCTCCATCGAGATGTCGGAGAGCGCCTGGACCGCGCCGAAGCGCTTGCCCACGCCCGAGAGGGAGAGGGCCAGGCCCGAGCCGGCCGGGTCGCCCCGGCCGGCTCGGTCCGACGCAGGCGAGGCCTGCGTCTTGGTCAGGTCGGGAGAGGTCACGAGGTGAGCCCCGCCTCGGCACAGGCGTCGGCGTAGTCCTCGGTGCAGATCTGGTCGACCGTGTAGAACTCGTCGGCGATCACGGTGTCGGCGACGTTGTCGGCGGTGACCACGATCGGGTCGAAGATGAAGGACGCGACGCCCTCGTAGTCCTCGGTGTCGGTGATCTCCTCGCCCTGGGCGAGCGCCACGGCCACCTCGGCGGCCTTCTCGGCCTCGATCGGGATGGGCTTGTAGATCGTCATCTCCTGCTCACCCGCGAGGATGCGCTGGATGGCGGCGATCTCGGCGTCCTGGCCCGTGATGGGCGGCAGGGCGGTCGGGTCGACGCCCGCACCGGTCAGCGCCGAGACGACGCCACCCGCCTGGCCGTCGTTGGCGGCGTACACGCCCGCGATCTCGCTGGCGTCGAAGCGCGCGAGCTGGTCGGTGGCCCACTGCTGGGCGTTCTGCGGGCTCCAGTCGGGGTTGTCGTACTCCGCGAGGATCTCGAGGCCGCTGGCGTCGATCGCCTCGTGGGCGCCGGCCTTGAACTGCGCGGCGTTCGGGTCGCTCGGGGCGCCGTTCAGCATGAGGATGCCGCCCTGGTCGCCGGTGGCCTCGATGAGCGCCTCGCCCTGCATGCGGCCGACGGTCTCGTTGTCGAAGGAGAGGTAGTAGTCCGCGCCCTCGATGAAGCGGTCGTACGCGATGACCGGGGTGTCGGCCTCCTGCGCCGTACGGACCATGCCGCCGGCGCCCGCGCCGTTGACCGGGTCGAGCACGATCACGTCGGCGTTCTGGGAGATGGCGGAGTCGACCTGCTGGGTCTGCTTCGCCTCGTCCTGGTCGGCGTTGAAGTAGATGACCTCGCAGTCGTCGCACAGCTCGGCGACCTTGGCCTCGAACAGCGGCTTGTCGAAGGCCTCGTAGCGGGTGGTGCTGGACTCGGGCAGGAGCAGGGCGATGGTGGAACCGCCACCACCCTCGCCGCCGCCGTCGCCCGACTGGGCGTCGTTCGCGCCGCAGGCGGCAAGGCCGCCGGCGCCGACGAGGATCGCGGCCGACGTGATGGCGACGCGCTGGAACTTGGTGGGCATGCGTTTCTCCTCGGTGACGTGCAGCGGCGCTGCGTAGGAACAGGTGGAGTGTTGTGCCTCACAGGACTTGCCGTCAAGACTTGAACGCAAGAATCGTCATTCGGGGTGAATCGGTCTAGTTTCGGACATGTCTTGACGGCAAAGCGCCTTGCCGCCACAGTTACCGCCGTGTCCACCGCCGACGTCCGGGGCCCTGCGCCCGGCTCCACCGCCACGCTGCGCACGACGAACACCCGTCGTGTGCTCGACGTGCTGCGTACGGCGGGGGGCGCGCCCGACGACACGGACGCGACCGTGCTCACCCAGGCCGAGCTCGCCCGGGTGACGGGGCTGGCGCCGGCGACGGTGTCCAACATCATCCGCGAGCTCGGCACGGTCGGGCTCGTGACGACCGAGCCGGGCGGCGGGCGTCGGGGCACGGTCGTGCGGCTGTCGTCGGAGGCCGGTGTCGTGGCCGGTGTCGACTTCGGCCACAGCCACGTCGCGGTCGCGATCGGCGACCTCACGGGCCGCCTGCTCCACGAGCGGCGGGGGCGTCTGCCCTCGGTGCACCAGCACGAGGAGGGGCTCCGGTTCGCGGACGCGCTGCTCGACGAGCTGCTGGCGGAGGCCGGGATCGAGCGCAGCAGCGTCCGCACCGTGGGCCTCGGCCTGCCGGCACCGATCAGCGACCGGGTCGTGCGCTCGGCGGCGATCCTGCCGGGCTGGGTGGGCGTCGACGCGATGGAGGCGTGCGAGCAGACCTTCGGGGTGCCCGTCTGCGTCGAGAACGACGCCAACCTCGGAGCGCTCGCCGAGCACCGCAACGGCGTCGCCCGCGGCCACGACTCGTCGGTCTTCGTGAAGATCTCGTCGGGCGTCGGCTCCGGGATCATCATCGACAACCAACTGTTCCAGGGCAACGGCGGCGCGGCCGGCGAGATCGGCCACCTCACGCTCGACGAGAACGGGCCCGTCTGCCGCTGCGGCAGCCGGGGCTGCCTCGAGGCCTACGCCTCGGTGGCCACCATCCTCGGCATGATGAAGGCCCAGCTGCCCGACGCGACCCTCGACGACGTCGTGGCCGCGGCCCACGCCGGCAACGTCTCCGCCCAGCGCTCCATCGAGGACGCCGGTCGCCACCTCGGCTGGGGCCTCGCGAGCGTCGTCAACCTGCTCAACCCGGCCCTGGTGGTCGTCGGGGGCGACATGGCCCGCGCGGGCGAGCTGCTGCTCGAGTCGGTACGGCGCGAGCTGCGCCGCCACGTGCTCGACGCCGTCGCCGGCACGCCCGTGCTGCTCAGCGAGCTGGGTGAGCGGGCCTCGCTCGTCGGCGCCGTGCTGCTCGCCGCCGAGCGCACCGAGCTGCTCGAGCTGACCGAGCTCGACTGACCCGGAGGCCCTCCCCCGGCCGGCCGCTCAGGCGAGGTCGTCCCAGGACATCGCGCAGGTCGTGCAGGTCAGCCGGCGCACCCTGCGTTCACCGGCGAGGCCGACGGCCAGGAGCGATGCCCCGCCCGTCAGCACGGCCGCCCCGGCCTTGGCGCCGTCGATCCCGGCGCGCTGGGTGCGCAGCTCCACGCCGACCCCGCCCCGCTCGTGGCAGAACCGGTACACGATGGCGGCGTGCGGGTGGTGCGCCGGGGGCGACACGGGACCGCGCAGCCCCTCGCGGAACGCGTGGGCACACCGGACCGCGATCAGCGCGACGAGCGCCGCGAGGATCGCCCCGATGACGGTCCACGCCAGGGCGGCTTGCAGGTCCATGGAGGGAGGGTAGGACGCCCCCGCCCCATCCGTCCGCGAGATCGGCCGGGTGGGGTCGTGCAGACGCGCCGGCTCGGCACCGTCAGACGTCGCAGAAGTGCCGGCTCGGCACCGTCAGACGGTGCAGACGCGACAGCTCGACACCGTCACGCGATGCAGACGCGACAGCTCGACACCGTCACGCGATGCAGACGCGCCGGCTCGGCACCGTCAGACGGTGCAGACGCGACAGCTCGCGCGGGGCGTCACTCCCACTCGATGGTGCCCGGGGGCTTGCTCGTCACGTCGAGCACGACGCGGTTCACCTCGGGCACCTCGTTGGTGATGCGGGTGGAGATGCGCTCGATGACGTCGTACGGGAGGCGGGACCAGTCGGCGGTCATCGCGTCCTCGCTGCTGACCGGCCGGATGACGATGGGGTGGCCGTAGGTGCGGCCGTCGCCCTGCACGCCGACCGAGCGGACGTCGGCCAGGAGCACGACGGGCATCTGCCAGACGTCGCGGTCGAGGCCGGCGGCGGTGAGCTCCTCGCGGGCGATCACGTCGGCGGCGCGCAGGATGTCGAGGCGCTCCCGGTCGACCGCACCGATGATCCGGATGCCCAGGCCCGGGCCCGGGAACGGCTGGCGCCACACGATCTCGGGCGGCAGGCCGAGCTGCTCCCCCACGAGGCGCACCTCGTCCTTGAACAGGGTGCGCAGGGGCTCGACGAGCTCGAACTGGAGGTCGTCCGGGAGCCCGCCGACGTTGTGGTGGGACTTGATGTTCGACGTACCGGCACCACCGCCCGACTCGACGACGTCCGGGTAGAGCGTGCCCTGCACCAGGAAGGCGACGTCGTCGCCCTCGTCGGCGGTGCCGCGCTCCACGAACGGCGCGAGCACCTCGGCCTGGGCCGCCTCGAAGACGCGGATGAACTCACGCCCGATGACCTTGCGCTTCTCCTCCGGGTCGCTGACGCCGGCCAGCGCGGCGAGGAAGCGCTCCTCGGCGTCGACGACCTTGAGGTCGACACCCGTGGCGGCCACGAAGTCGCGCTCGACCTGCTCGGTCTCGCCCTGGCGCATGAGGCCGTGGTCGACGTACACGCAGGTGAGCCGGTCACCGATGGCGCGCTGCACGACGGCGGCCGCCACCGCGGAGTCGACGCCGCCCGAGAGGCCGCAGATCGCGTGGCCGCGCTCGCCGATCTGGGTGCGGATCTTCTCGATCTGCTCCTCGACGATGTTCACCATCGTCCAGGTCTGGCGGCAGCCGGCGATGTTCCACAGGAAGTGCTCGAGCACCTGCTGGCCGTGCTCGGAGTGCAGGACCTCGGGGTGCCACTGCACGCCCGCGAGGCCGCGCGCCGTGTCCTCGAACGCGGCGACGGGGGTGACGTCGCTCGACGCGAGGACGGTGAAGCCGGCCGGGGCCTCGGTGACGGAGTCGCCGTGCGACATCCACACCCGGTGCTCGGTCGGCAGGTCGGCGAGCAGGGTGCCCGCCTCGGCGATCCGCACCTCGGTGCGGCCGTACTCCCGCGCGCCCGTCGGCGACACGGTGCCGCCGAGACCGGCCGCCATCAGCTGGAAGCCGTAGCACATGCCGAACACGGGGGTGCCCGCCTGGAAGAGGCCGGTGTCGATGCCGGGGGCCCCCTCGGCGTACACCGACGACGGACCGCCGGAGAGCACGATCGCCTTCGGGTTGCGGGCCAGCATCTCCTCGACCGGCATCGTGTGCGGCACGATCTCGGAGTAGACCCGCGCCTCCCGCACGCGCCGCGCGATGAGCTGGGCGTACTGGGCGCCGAAGTCGACGACCAGGACGAGGTCGTGGTCGGGGGTGCCGACGGTCATCAGGGGCCTTTCGAGCGGGCGGGCGGGCCGCGACCCTCGCGGGCCGCGCCGCGGAGTCTATCGGCGCCCTCGGCCCCGCGCCGACCCGGCGGGGACCCCTGGAACGCGCTCCAGGGCCCGGCCGGGGAGGGAGGGTGGCCGGGCCCTGGAGGTCCGCTCGACTGCAGAGCAGCGCGTCGGACCAGGGCCCGGACTGGGAGGGAGCAAACGTGCCGGACCCATCCCGCACAACGAGCCCCCGGGGGGCCGGTTACGCCCCCGTCATGACGAATCTCGACGGACGCGGACGACCGGCCCCGCGCGGTCAGCTCACGCCGACGATGGGCAGGCGCAGCGCCCCCGGCGCGGCCTCCGGCACGACGGGCGAGCGCGGCGCGACGGGGCGCACCTGCTCGTACGACGCCCCCACCGCGGGCCGCTCGTCGGCCTCGCCCTTGTTGGGCCAGAAGGCCATCGCGCGCTCCGCCTGGGCGGTGATCGTCAGCGACGGGTTGACCCCCAGGTTCGCGGAGATCGCCGAGCCGTCGACCACGTGCAGGCCCTCGTAGCCGTAGAGCCGCTGGTAGGGGTCGACCACGCCGCTCTCGGCCGAGTCGCCGATGGTGCAGCCGCCGATGAAGTGCGCGGTCAGCGGCCGGTTGAAGGGCTCGCCGATCGTGCCGCCGGGGGTGCCGTCGACCTGCTTCGCCATGCGGCGCACGGCCTCGTTCGCCACCGGGATCCACGTCGGGTTGGGCGCCCCGTGACCCTGGCGCGACGAGAGCCGCCACCCGAACGGCGTGCGCTTCGGCACCGTCGTGATCGAGTTGTCGAGCGTCTGCATCACGAGCGCGATGACGGTGCGCTCCGACCAGTGCTTCATGTCGTAGAGGTCGAGCACGTTGCGCCGCTGGCGCCACAGCTCCTTGAGCCAGGTCTGCCAGCGGGGGCCGGGGCCGTCGCCGTCGGTGAGCACCGTCTGCATCAGCGCCATCGCGTTCGAGCCCTTGCCGTAGCGCACCGGCTCGATGTGGGTGACGTCGTCCGGGTGCCACGACGACGTGATCGCGACGCCCTTGCTGTAGTCGGTCGAGAGGTCGGGCGCCAGGGCGCCGAGGATCGCCTCGGAGTTCGTGCGCGTCAGCATGCCGAGCCGGTCGGAGATGCGGGGCAGGTCGCCCGTCACCTTCAGCTTGTGGAGCAGCTTCTGCGTGCCGAGCGCGGCCGCCGAGAAGACGACCTGCTCGGCGGTGAACGACTTCGTCGCCGTACGGCGCGAGAGCTTCGCCTTCGTCCAGCGCGCGTCGACCCGGTAGCCCCCGCCGTCGAGCGGCCGCACGCGCGTCACCGTCGTCATCGGGTGGACGCGGGCGCCCTGCTGCTCGGCGAGGTAGAGGTAGTTCTTCACCAGCGTGTTCTTGGCGTTGTGGCGACAGCCGGTCATGCACTCGCCGCAGCCCACGCACGTCGTACGGCGCGGGCCCGCGCCGCCGAAGAACGGGTCGTCGACCTCCTGGCCGCCGCCGGCCTCGGCGCCGCCGTGCTCGGGACCGCCGAAGAACACGCCGACCGGGGTGGGGTGGTAGGTGTGGCCGACCCCCATCTCCTCCGCCACCTTCTGCATGACGTCGTCGCTGTTGGTGCGCACCGGGTTCTCGACGACGCCGAGCATGCGCTTGGCCTGGTCGTAGTACGGCGCGAGCTCCTGCTTCCAGTCGGTGATGTGCGACCACGACGGGTCGCGGTAGAACGCGTCGAGCGGCTCGTAGAGCGTGTTCGCGTAGACCAGGGAGCCGCCGCCGACGCCCGCGCCGGCGAGGATCATGCAGTCCTTGATCATGTCGATGCGCTGGATGCCGTACATGCCCGCCTCGGGCAGGTAGAGGTACTTCTTCAGGTCGAACGAGGTGGCCGGGAAGTCGCCGTCCTCGAACCGCGCGCCGGCCTCGAGCACGCCGACGCGGTAGCCCTTCTCGGTCAGGCGCAGCGCGGTGACCGAGCCCCCGAACCCGGAGCCGACGACCAGGACGTCGTAGTCGAACTCGCGACGGGCGCTCATGCCCGGCCCAGCTTCTTCAGCACCCGCAGGCTCCTCGTCATGAAGGCGGCGTAGGCCTCGTCGGACATCCCGAACGAGGGTCCGAAGCGCATCAGCCGCTGGGTGGCGACCGACTGCGTCTCGGTGTAGCGCAGGAGGCCCTCGGCGCCCTGCCGGCGGCCCATGCCCGACTCCCGCATGCCCCCCATCGGGGCGGCCAGCGAGGCGAAGGTGGCGGCGAAGGCCTCGTTGACGTTGACCGTGCCGCACTTGATGCGGCGGGCGAGCGACCGGGCGCGAGCGCCGTCCTGGCTGTAGATCGAGCCGTTGAGGCCGTACTCCCCGTCGTTGGCGCGCGCGATCGCGTCGGACTCGTCGCCGAAGCGGTAGAGCGAGACGACCGGGCCGAACGTCTCGTTGCCGAACACGGTCATCTCGGGCGTGACGCCCTCGAGGATCGTCGGCTCGAAGTAGAACGGGCCCAGGTCGGGCCGGGCCTTGCCGCCGGCGAGCACGGTGGCGCCCTTGGCCACCGCGTCCTCGACGTGGGCGGTCACGGTGTCGAGCTGGTCCTGCGAGATCAGCGAGCCCATGTCGTTGCCCCACGCGAGCGTGGCGCCGAGGGTCATCGCCTCGGTGCGGGCGACGAACCGGTCGACGAAGCGGTCGTAGACCTGGTCGGCGACGAACATCCGCTCGATCGAGACGCAGAGCTGGCCCGCGTTCGAGAACGCCGCCCGGGTCGCGCCCTCGGCGGCCTTCTCCACGTCGGCGTCGCGCAGCACGAGCATCGGGTTCTTGCCACCCAGCTCGAGCGAGCAGCCGATGAGGCGCTCGGCCGCCTGCGCGGCGACCTTGCGACCGGTGGCCGTCGAGCCCGTGAAGCTCACGTAGTCGGCCTCGGCGATGATCGCCCCGCCGACGCGCGAGCCCGGCCCGGCGACGACCTGCCAGAGGTCGGCCGGGAAGCCGGCCTCGGTGAGCAGCTGGGCCGCGAGCAGCGCCGTGAGCGTGGTCTGCGAGTCGGGCTTGGCGACCACCGCGTTGCCGGCGGCCACGGCCGCGATGCCGTCGCACAGCGCCATCGTGAACGGGTAGTTCCACGGCGAGATGATGCCGACGACGCCCTTGGGCACGTGGTTCACCTCGACCCGGGTGAGCACCGGGAAGACCCCGGGCACCCGGCCCGTGCCGAGGTGCTGGTGGAGCGTGCGGCCGTAGTAGCGGGCCGTGAGCGCGATGTGGAGCGCCTCGTCGAACGCGTCCTTGCGGGCCTTGCCCGACTCCAGCACCACCAGGTCGGAGATCTCCTCCTGGCGGTCGAGCACCAGGTCGTGCAGGCGCAGCAGCACCTGCTGGCGGTGCTCGACCGAGGTGCGCGACCAGGCGACCTGGGCGCGGCGGGCGCGCACGAAGGCCTCGCGCACGTCGGCGTCGGAGGACTGCGGGATGTGCGCGAGCGGCGCGCCGTCCAGCGGGGAGCGCGTGCCGACCGACTCACCGCTGGTGGAGACGATGCGGGCCGTCAGTGCGGCGACCTCGTCGGGCTCGATGGCGTACGACGCGGTGGGGTCGAGCTCGGGGTCGCCGGGCCCCGTGACGAGGGGGCCACCTGCGGGGGTCGAGTTGCTCATGTACCGAGAGTATGTGAGCGGCGTCTCCCGTTCTACCCCTCGGTAACTGTTGGCCGGATTTGACAGTCCTCGAGCAGATGTCAAGTGCCGCCGGCGGCCCTCTCAGAGCAGGTCGGGCACGCTCACGCGGGCCTCGTCGGCCTCCTGGTCGGTGAGCTTCCGCTGGCTCTGGCGCTCGGCCTCCACCCGTCGCAGGTAGTGGTCGACCTCCTCGGCCTTGCGCGCCTCGTCCCAGCCCAGCTCGCCCGCCATCAGCTCGGCGACGTACGGCGCCGCCTCGGTGCCGCGGTCGAAGGTCTCGATCGAGATGCGGGTGCGACGCGTCAGCACGTCGTCGAGGTGGCGGGCGCCCTCGTGGGTGACGGCGTACACGATCTCGGCGGCCAGGTGGTCCTCGGCGCCCGGCAGCGGCTGCGCCAGTGCCTTGCGGGAGGACACGAGGTCGAGGATGTCGTCGATCATCCCGCCGTACCGGCCGAGGAGGTGGTCGATGCGCGCCACGTGCAGGCCGGCGCGACGGGCGAGCATGACGCGCTGGTTCGAGCGCGTCTCGAAGCCGTCGGCGCCCAGCAGCGGCACGCGGTCGGTGATCGACTCGCGCACGGTCGTGTTGGCGGCGGTGGTGAGCGAGTGGGCGGCGGCGTCCACCGCGTCCTTGCCCATCACCCGGTACGTCGTGAGCTTGCCGCCGGCGATCATCACGAGGCCCGGCACGGGCGTGACGACCGTGTGCTCGCGCGAGATCTTCGACGTCGGCTCCGACTCGCCGGTGAGCAGGGGCCGGAGCCCGGCGTAGACGCCCTCGACGTCGGAGTGGTCGAGGGGCTCCTTGAGCAGCGTGTTGACGTGCGCGAGCACGTAGTCGATGTCGGCCTTCGACGCGGCCGGGTGGGCCTTGTCGAGGTCCCACGCGGTGTCGGTGGTGCCGATGATCCAGTGCCGGCCCCACGGGATGACGAAGAGCACCGACTTCTCGGTCTTCATGATGAAGCCGGTCTCGGAGCGGATCCGGTCGCGCGGCACCACGAGGTGGATGCCCTTCGACGCCTGCACGTGCAGCGCGCCGCGGCCGCCGACCATGTCCTGGATCTCGTCGGTCCAGACCCCGGCGGCGTTGACGACCACCCGGGCGCGGATCTCGAAGTCGACGTCGTTCTCGAGGTCGCGCGCCGTCACGCCGACGACGCGGGCGCCCTCGCGCAGGAAGCCGGTGACCTTGGTGCGGGTCGCCACGTGGGCGCCGTGGGAGGCCGCCGTGCGCGCGATCGACATCACCAGGCGGGCGTCGTCGACCTGGGCGTCGTAGTAGCGGATCGCCCCGGTGAGCTTGTCGGTGCGCAGGTCGGGCGCGATGCGGGCGACCTGCTTGCGGAAGAGGTGGCGGTGGCGAGGCACGCCCATGTCGTACTTGCCGAGCGCGGCCATGGTGTCGTACAGCACCAGGCCGGCCCCGACGTACGGGCGCTCGTAGGTCTTCGTGAGCGGGTAGAGGAACGGCACCGGCGTCACGAGGTGCGGCGCGAGGCGGGTGAGGAGCAGGCCGCGCTCCTCGAGCGCCTCCCGCACGAGCCCGAAGTCGAACATCTCGAGGTAGCGCAGGCCGCCGTGCACGAGCTTGCTCGAGCGGCTGGACGTGCCGGACGCCAGGTCGCGCTGCTCCACGAGGCCGGTCGTGAGGCCCCGGGTGACGGCGTCGAGCGCCGTGCCCGCGCCGACGACGCCACCGCCGACGACCAGCACGTCGAGGTCACCCGCCGTGGTGCCGGACATGGCCGCGATGGCGGCCTCGCGGGCGGCGGGACCGAGTTCTCCGGATCGTGTCGCGCTCATGCGTCCATCGTGCCACCCGGGCGGTCGCCCGCCCGGGGAGCGAGCGGAGCGGTGGCTAGAGGACGACGACCTGCACGCGCTGGAACTCCTTGAGCTCCGTGTAGCCGGTCGTGGCCATCGCCCGGCGCAGCGCGCCGACGAGGTTCATCGTGCCGTCGGCGACGCTGGAGGGCCCGAAGAGCACCTCGTCGAGCGTGCCCACGGTGTCGAACGCGACGCGCTGGCCGCGCGGCAGCTGCGGGTGCCAGGCCTCGGCGCCCCAGTGGAAGCCGTGGCCGGGGGCCTCGCTGGCGCGGGCGAACGGGGAGCCGACCATCACGGCGTCGGCGCCGCAGGCGATCGCCTTCGCGAGGTCGCCCGACGTGCCGATGGAGCCGTCGGCGATGACGTGCACGTAGCGCCCGCCCGACTCGTCGAGGTAGTCGCGGCGGGCCGCGGCCACGTCGGCGACCGCCGAGGCCATGGGCACCGAGAGGCCGAGCACGGTGCGGGTCGTGTGGGCCGCGCCGCCACCGAAGCCGACGAGCACGCCGGCCGCGCCGGTGCGCATCAGGTGCAGCGACGCCTGGTACGTCGCGCAGCCGCCCACGATGACGGGCACGTCGAGCTCGTAGATGAACTCCTTGAGGTTGAGCGGCTCCGCCTGGCTCGAGACGTGCTCGGCGCTCACGGTCGTGCCCCGGATGACGAACATGTCGACGCCGGCGTCGACGACCGTCTTCGCGAACTCCTTGGTGCGCTGCGGCGAGAGCGAGCCCGCGACCGTCACCCCGGCGTCACGCATCTGGTTCACGCGCTCCGTGATCAGCTCGGCCTTGACCGGCTCGGAGTAGATCTCCTGCAGGCGTGCGGTCGCAGCGGTGCCCTGGAGCCCGGCGACCTCGGCCAGCAGCGACGTCGGGTCGTCGTACCGCGTCCAGAGGCCCTCGAGGTCGAGGACCCCGAGGCCACCCGCGCGGCCGAGCGCGATCGCGGTGTCGGGGCTCATCACGGAGTCCATCGGCGCCGCCACCACGGGGATCTCGAAGCGGTAGGCGTCGATCTGCCAGGCGACGCTCACCTCCTCGGGGTCCCGGGTGCGGCGGGACGGCACGATGGCGATGTCGTCGAACGCGTAGGCCCGTCGGGCGCGCTTGCCCCGGCCGATCTCGATCTCGGTCACGGGGTCAGCGTAGTTGTTGCGCGGCCCGCGCCTCGCCACCGTCGCGGGCGCGGGCCGCCGGGGCCGCTCAGGACCGGGGCGTGACCTGCGAGACCGTGAGCTGGCTCTGGCCGATGTCGCCCTGGCAGGCCTGCACGTCGTACGGCACGAAGACGCTCGCCCGGGAGTCGGGCGGGTAGACCCGGAAGCCGTCGGCGGTCGTCGGGGCGCACGCGGCGGCGTCGAAGCTGCCCGCGTTCGCGACCTGGAGCAGCGCGGTGCCGACGTCGCCCGGGGCGAGGCGCACGGGCGCGACCTGACCCGTGCGGTCCGCCGCCTCGCCGACCTGCGTGCCGTCGCTGCCGCCGACGAACGAGACGCCGGGGTGCCCGTCGACCACGCAGGTGCGGTCGCCCGTGTTCTCGAAGGTCACCAGGAGGTAGCTGCTGCCGGCGGCACCGCCGCCCTCGTCGGCCTCCACGCCCACGCGCAGCTCGTCCACCGCGCAGGTGCTCGCCGAGGCGGAGGAGCCCTCCTCGGCCGGCGCCGAGGCGTCGTCCCCGGGGGTGGTCGTGGGCGCGGGGCCGCTCGTGCCCGACGCGCCCGGGTCGGCCGACGTCGCCGGCGCGGCGGGCGTGGTGGACGGGGTGGACGGGGTCCCGGTCGACGTCGTGGCCGCGCCGGAGGGCTCGCTCACGGCGTCACCGTCGCCGCCCGACCCCGACAGGCCGTTGCCGCAGCCCGCGAGCACGGCCGCCGACAGCACGGCGACGGCGGCGAGCGGCAGCAGCCGACCGGTGCGGGCGCGGGTGCGGGTGCGGGTGCGGGACGCCTGGGGGTTCTCGTTCGTCTCCATGTCGGCGACGCTAGACCCGGTCGGTCTCGGTGCCGTGCCGTCGAGGTCGCGACCGGGGAGCGGTCGGGTCCCGGTCCTGTGAGGCCGCCGTGACCCGGCCGTGAGGTCCGTCGGGCTCACCGGTCGGCGGGCAGCACGAGGCGGGCCCTGGCCCCGCCGTCCGGCGGGTTGTCGAGGCTCAGGCGGGCGTCGATGACGGCGGCCTGGCCCGTCGCGATCACCAGCCCGAGACCGGTGCCGCCCGTGCGCCGCGACGACGCCGACAGCCGTCGTACGCCGTCCGGCGCGTCGCCCAGGAGCGGCTCCGGGAAGCCGGGCCCGTGGTCGCGGACGACCACCTCGCACCCCGTCTGCACGACCTCCACCGGCGGCGCACCGTGCCGTACGGCGTTGCGCACCAGGTTGCTGAGCACGCGCTCGAGGCGCCGCGGGTCGGTCTGCACCAGCACCGGCTCGTCGCCGGTGCGGACGACGACGTCGGCCGCGTCGTACTCGCCGGTGGCGACCCCGCGCCGTACCGACCCGAGCACCGCCTCGCGCACGTCGAGCACGTCGAGGTCGGCCACCTCTCCCCCGCTGTCGAGGCGGGAGACCTCGAGGAGGTCCTCGACGAGCCCCGCGAGCGTGGTGGCCCGCTCGCGCACGAGCTGGGCGGGCCGGGAGTCGTCGAGCAGCGCCGCGGCGGTGGCGAGGCCCGTGACCGGGGTGCGCAGGTCGTGGGCGACGTCCGCGGTGAAGCGCTGCTCGGCCCGCAGCCGGGACGCCAACCGGGCCGCCATCGCGTCGACCGCGTCGGCGAGGTCACCGACCTCGTCGCGCCGGTCGCCCACCGCGGCACGCAGCGCACCGGGGTCGCCGCCGCCGGCCACGGAGCGGGCCGTCCGCGCGGCCACCCGCAGGCGCCGCGCCAGCCGGCCGGCGACGAGCAGGCCGACCCCGGCCGCGAGCACCACCGTGACGGCCCCCGCGAGCACGAGGGCGCGGTCGACGGCGGCCACCTGGGCGTCGGCGGGGCGGAAGGTGGTGCGCGTGCTGAGCACCTCGTCGCCGACCCGGCCCGCCGCCCAGAGCTCCCGCGTGCCGCCGCCGCTCACGAGGGTCGCCCGCGACCCGTCGGCCTCGACCTCGTCGGCCACCTCGCCCGGCAGGTCCGGGTCGTCGACCCGGGCGTCGAAGCTGAGCAGGCCCGTGCGCTCGTAGATCTCCATGGCGGTGCGCATCCGCTCGTCCGCGCTCGCGCGCGTCTCGTGGACCCGGTCGAGCACCACGAGCAGGTGGACCGCGACGCCGAGGGCCGCCACCGCGACCAGGACGACGCCCGTGATCGTGGTGGCGATCCGCAGCCGCAGGCTCACCGGACCAGCTTGTAGCCGAAGCCGCGGACGGTCTCGATCGCGTCGGCACCGATCTTCGCGCGCAGCCGCTGCACGTGGACGTTCACCAGGTGGGCGTCGTCGTGCCACTCGTCGTGGTCCCACACCCGGCTCAGCAGGGCCGAGCGGGAGACCACGGCACCGGCCGCGTCCGCGAGCTCGAGCAGCAGCCGCAGCTCGGTCGGCGTGAGCGCCACGGGCGCGCCGCCGACGCGCACGGTGAGGGCGCGGCGGTCGAGCTCGACGTCGCCGTACCGCTCGACGGCCCCGGGGCCGCCGCTCGCCCCCGGCACCGCCGCGCCCGCGGGCCCGCCGGACGCGGCCGACGAGGCGGGCGGGCTCGGCTCGGCCCGCCGCAGCACGCTGCGCACCCGCGCCAGGAGGACCTGGACGTCGAAGGGCTTGGTCACGTAGTCGTCGGCCCCCGCCTCGAGCCCGCCGACGACGTCGACCGGGTCGCTGCGCGCCGACAGCAGCAGCACGGGGAGGGTGGAGACCTCACGGATCCGGCGGCACAGCGTCACGCCGTCGAGACCCGGCAGCATCACGTCGCTGACCACCACGTCGTACGCCGCACCCGCCTCGGTGAACGCCGACCAGGCGTCGAGGCCGTCGGTCACCCACGTGACCGCGTGGCCGCTGCGCTCGAGGTGCAGCGACGTGGCCTCCCCGATCACCGCGTCGTCCTCGACGAGGAGGACGCGGCGGGCCACGGGCGCGGTCACCGACCGGTGTAGTTCGGCGCCTCGGCGATCATCTGGACGTCGTGGGGGTGGCTCTCCTTGAGGGAGGCCGACGTGATGCGGACGAACTGGCCCTTGGCCTGCAGCTCGGGGATGGTGCGCGCCCCCACGTAGAACATCGACTGCGAGAGGCCACCGATGAGCTGGTGGGCGACGGCCGAGAGCGGCCCGCGGTAGGCGACCTGGCCCTCGATGCCCTCGGGCACGATCTTGTCGTCGCTCGTGACCTCGGCCTGGAAGTAGCGGTCCTTCGAGTAGGACTTCTTGCCCCGGCTGCTCATCGCGCCCAGCGAGCCCATGCCCCGGTACGCCTTGTACTGCTTGCCGTTGACGAAGACGAGCTCGCCCGGCGACTCCTCGCAGCCCGCGAGCAGCGACCCGATCATGACGGTCTCGGCGCCCGCGACGAGCGCCTTGGCGATGTCGCCCGACTGCTGCAGGCCGCCGTCCGCGATCACCGGCACGCCGGCGGGCTGGCAGGCCAGGGACGCCTCGTAGACCGCGGTCACCTGCGGCACGCCCGTGCCGGTGACGACGCGGGTGGTGCAGATGGAGCCCGGGCCGAAGCCGACCTTGACGGCGTCGACGCCCGCGTCGACGAACGCCTGGGCACCCGCCCGGGTCGCGACGTTGCCGCCGATGACCTGCACGTGGCGCGTGGCGGGGTCGCTCTTGAGGCGCTGCACCATCTCGAGCAGCATCCGCACGTGGCCGTGGGCCGTGTCGGCCACGAGCACGTCGACCCCGGCCTCGATGAGGCGGGTGGCGCGCTCCCAGGCGTCGCCGAAGTAGCCGATCGCCGCCCCCACGAGCAGGCGGCCGTCGGCGTCGTACGACGCGTTCGGGTGCTGCTCGGACTTCACGAAGTCCTTGACGGTGATGAGGCCGGCGAGCTTGCCGTCGCCGTCGACGAGCGGGAGGCGCTCGCGCTTGTGCTTGCGCAGCAGGGCCGTGGCGTCCTCGCGGCTGATGCCGACGTGGCCGGTGATGAGCGGCATCCGCGTCATCATCTCGTCGACCTTGGTGGTCGCCCAGTCGTTGACGGGGGTGAACCGCAGGTCGCGGTTGGTGATGATGCCGAGCAGCGTGTTGCCCGCGTCGACCACCGGCAGCCCGGAGACGCGGTACTCGCCGCAGATGCGGTCGAGCTCCTCCAGCGTCGCGTCGGGACCGATCGTGACGGGGTTGGAGATGATGCCCGTCTGGGTGCGCTTGACCAGGTCGACCTGGTAGGCCTGGTCGTCGACCGAGAGGTTGCGGTGCAGGATGCCGATGCCGCCCTCGCGGGCCATGGCGATGGCCATCCGGGACTCGGTCACCGTGTCCATCGCCGCGGAGACGAGGGGCGCGCGCAGCGAGATGCCGCGCGTCAGCCGGCTCGACGTGTCGATCTCGTCCGGCGCCAGGTCCGAGTAGCCCGGGAGCAGCAGGACGTCGTCGTAGGTCAGCCCGAGGGCCGCGAACTTGTCGGGGATCTCCACCGCGCCATCGTACTCAGCGGCTCGGGTCACCGCGGCAGCGGCTTGAGCTCCCGGACAGGCACCCGCACGGTGAGCTGGTCGGCCGACATTCGGATCCGCCCGCGGAGGCCCGCGGACAGCACCATCGGCAGCACGGCCTGGTTGTCGGCGCGGGTGGTGAGCAGGATGTCGGCCGCGCCCTCCCCCGCCGCCAGGCGGGCGACATCGGTCAGCAGACGGGTGCCGATGCCCCGGCGCTGCCACGCCGGGTCGACCTCCAGGTCGACCGAGCGCAGGCCCGAGTCGTCCGTCGCCGGGAGCAGGGTGGCCACGCCGACCACGACGTCGGCCACCATCGCGTGGACCGCGTGGCCGCGCACGCCGTACGTCGGGACCGCACCCCCGCCGAGGCGTCGGCTGCTCGAGCCGAGCACGGTGACGGGCGCCTGGCCCAGCACGTCGGAGACGAGGTCGGCCATCGCGGCGCCCCGGGCGTGCTCGGTGGCCGTGAACGGGGCCCGCCGACGGATCTGGACCTCGACGTCGCCGACCGTCATCTCCATGACGTCGAGCCCGCCGGCCTCGCTGCTGCCGTCGGCCGGGTCGGCCTCGCCGTCGAAGAGCTGGGCGACGACCTCGGGGAACCGCGCCGGGCGCGCGATGATGCTGCGGGCCGCCTGCACGTAGCGCGCGGGCTGGTCGACCAGCGCCGCGTCGGAGCAGGGCGTGCAGACCACCTCGTCGCCGCCGGCGCCCGTCATGAGGGTGACGATCTCCGCCTCGCCCCAGCCCGTCGGCGTGCGGATGACCAGCTCGTCGGTCACCGCCGCGACCCCCGGGAAGATCTGGAACCCGAGGATGTTCACCCCCGCCGCCCCGCAGTCGTGCGCCAGCACCGCCAGCGCTCCCGGGCGGTCGGGCAAGGTCGTGCGCACCCTCCACAGCATGCTCCGAACAGTGCGCCCGCCGTGTTGCGCCGGTGCTGCCGTCGTGTTGCGGGGACGCAACAGAACGCCCCCGGCCGTCGGCCGGGGGCGTTCTGGGTGGAGCAGGTGCTGCGGTCGATCAGGTGCGGATCAGAGGACGATCAGTGGCCGTGGCCGTGACCGTGCCCACCGGCGGGGGCGGGCTCCTCCTCCTCGGGCTTCTCGACGATCAGCGTCTCGGTCGTCAGCAGCATGGCCGCGATCGAGGTGGCGTTGACGAGCGCGGAGCGGGTGACCTTGACGGGGTCGAGCACACCCTGGGCGACGAGGTCGCCGTACTCGCCGGTCGCGGCGTTGAAGCCGTTGCCGACACCGAGCTCACGGACCTTGGAGACCACGACGTAGCCCTGGTCGCCACCGTTCTCGGCGATCCAGCGGAGCGGCTGGTCGGCGGCCTTGCGCACGATGCGCACGCCGACGGCCTCGTCACCGGTGAGGCCGAGGTCGTTCTCGAGCACGGAGACCGCGTGGATGATGGCGGAGCCGCCACCGGCGACGATGCCCTCCTCGATCGCGGCGCGCGTCGCGGAGACGGCGTCCTCGATGCGGTGCTTCTTCTCCTTGAGCTCGACCTCGGTGGCCGCGCCGACCTTGATGACGCAGACGCCGCCGGCCAGCTTGGCCAGGCGCTCCTGCAGCTTCTCGCGGTCCCAGTCGGAGTCGGTCTTCTCGATCTCCGCCTTGATCTGGTTCACGCGGCCCTCGACGGCCGAGCTGTCGCCCGAGCCGTCGACGATCGTCGTGGCGTCCTTCGTGACGACCACGCGACGCGCCTGGCCGAGGACCTCGAGGCCGACCTGGTCGAGCTTGAGCCCGACCTCGGGGGCGACGACCTGGCCGCCGGTCAGCACCGCGATGTCCTGCAGCATCGACTTGCGGCGGTCACCGAACGCCGGGCTCTTCACCGCGACGGCGTTGAAGGTGCCGCGGATCTTGTTGACGACCAGCGTCGAGAGGGCCTCGCCCTCCACGTCCTCCGCCAGGATGAACAGCGGCTTGCCGGCGGCGATGACCTTCTCGAGCAGCGGGAGCAGCTCGGAGACGGCCGAGATCTTGCCCTGGTGGAGAAGGATGTAGGGGTCGTCGAGGACGGCCTCCATGCGCTCCGGGTCGGACACG
Source organism: Nocardioides alkalitolerans DSM 16699 (assembly GCF_000426525.1). GTDB lineage: Bacteria > Actinomycetota > Actinomycetes > Propionibacteriales > Nocardioidaceae > Nocardioides > Nocardioides alkalitolerans. Next base: position 157,244 of record NZ_AUFN01000011.1, on the reverse strand, counting down.
AAGTACTGGCTGATGTAGCCCTTGTCGAACTGCATGCCCTCGGTGAAGTCGAGCTCGGTACCGAGCGTGTTCGACTCCTCGACGGTGATGACGCCGTCCTTGCCGACCTTGTCGAAGGCCTCGGCGAGCAGCTCGCCGATGTGGCTGTCACGCGAGGAGATCGTGGCGACGGACGCCATGTCCTCCTTGGACTCCACCTCGCGGGCGGCGTCGCGCAGGGCGTCGCCGACGGCCGCGGCGGCGAGGTCCATGCCGCGCTTGAGGCCCATCGGGTTGGAACCCGCGGCCACGGCGCGCAGGCCCTCGTGCACCATCGCCTGGGCGAGGACGGTCGCGGTCGTCGTGCCGTCACCGGCGACGTCGTTGGTCTTGGTCGCGACCTCCTTCGTCAGCTGGGCACCGAGGTTCTCGAACGGGTCGTCCAGCTCGATCTCACGGGCGACGGTCACACCGTCGTTCGTGATCGTGGGGGCGCCCCACTTCTTGTCGAGGACGACGTAGCGGCCCTTGGGGCCGAGCGTGACCTTGACGGCGTTCGCGAGCGCGTCGACGCCGCGCTCGAGGGAGCGACGGGCGTTCTCGTCGAACTCCAGGATCTTCGGCATATCTCTCCTCAGAGAACAGTCTGGTGGGTGGTGCCCGCACGCGTAGGCGCGCTCACGCGACCACCGACGGGTCGAGCCGCGTGCCCCGGAGCGCGGTCGCGCTCACGGGGCCACGCGGCCCGAGGGGTTTCAGGAGACGACGGCGAGGACGTCGCGGCCCGACAGGATGAGGTACTCCTGGCCCGCGTACTTGACCTCGGTGCCGCCGTACTTGCTGTAGATGACCTTGTCACCCACCGCGATGTCGAGCGGGATGCGCTCGTCGCCGTCCTCGTTCCAACGACCCGGACCGACGGCCAGGACCTCGCCCTCCTGGGGCTTCTCCTTGGCCGTGTCCGGGATGACGAGACCGGACGCCGTGGTCTGCTCGGCGTCGAGCGGCTTGACGACGATGCGGTCCTCGAGGGGCTTGATGTTGACCGACACGGTGTCGACCTCCACTTTCCGATGCGGAATCCGAATGATCGGGAGGCAGGTCGCCTCCCGAGAAGTTTGTCGTCTCCGGTGTGCGGCACGCCGTCGCGGGGATCGCGCCGTACGTCGTCGACGATTGGCACACTCACGGGGAGAGTGCCAGCGACGACGTTAGCACTCCGCCCTGATGAGTGCCAGGACCAGGTCAGCCGAGCGGGACCTCGTCGCTCCAGCGCAGGTCGACGGTCGGGGACGGCGGGTCGATCTGCCCGAGCTCCGGGTCCGAGGCGTAGACGGCGTCGACCTCGGCCTCCGCCTCGAGCCGCACGACCGCCGTACCGGCGGGCACCGGGGCGACGACGGTGGCGACACCGCCCGAGTAGATGCCGCGGAAGGGGTCGGGGACGACGAGCGGGCCCGCGTCCCCGTCGCTGTCGCTGTCGCTCTCGCCGTCGACCGTGACCGCGTACGCGACGTCGGTGGCCAGGAGGTCGGTGACGCCGATGGTGGCGAACCCCGCGCGCAGCGTCACGAAGCGGTCGGGTGCGGCGCGCAGGACCGCCCACTCCTGCCCCTCCGGCGCCCAGCCGAGGCCGGCGACGTACGGCGTGCGCCCGGCGGCGACGACGAACAGGGCGCCGGTGCCGTCGGGCTCGGTGTCCGACGTCCCGGGGTAGGGCTCACCGGGGGCGTAGCCCGGCGGGACCTGCAGCGGCAGGCGCACCGGGTCCTGGGCGGCGGCACCGGAGACCACCGCGTCGGTGACCGCGCGGTCGTCGTACGGCGCGAAGCGGCCCGCGTCGGTCTCGGCCACCCCGTCGCCGTCGAGGCGGAAGCGCTGCTCCTCCCCCGCGAAGATCACGACGACCTCGAGCCCGCCGTCCTCGAGCCCGCCGTCGCGCGTCGGCACGGCGACGTAGTCGAAGAAGCCCTCCAGCGAGTCGGCGCGGGCGAGGGGCACGGCCCCGAGCGGCAGCTCCCGGCCGTCGACGACCAGGGTGAGCTCCGGTTCCGGCGCCGGGGCGACGTCGACCGCCGGCACCACGACCCGCTGCTCGTCGACGTAGCGCCACGCGATCGGCAGGAACGCGCCGCCGTCGGGCGGGTCGATCCCGGGCTGCTCGTCCTCGCGCACGCCGGGCAGCTCGTCCACGGCCTCGCCGACGACGAGCTCGACGTCGCCGGTCGGCAGGGAGAGCTCGACCGTGGTCCCGCTCGGCGTCGTGGCGTCGACGTCGACGGCGCCGAGGTCGATCCGCTGACCGGCGACGGCCCGCGGGCGGTCAGGACCGAGCACCTGCACGAGCAGCACCACGACCAGGGCCAGCACCACCACGACGGCGACGGCGCCCAGCAGCCGCCACGTACCGCCCCGCACCCACGCCAGCGGTCGCCACCGCGTCGTCCGGGTCGTGCCGGGGATGGGCGCGGGGCCCGGGTTCGGGCCGGCGGCGCTCACGGGGCCACCTCGTCGGCGAGGGGCACGAGCGGGCCGATCGGCAGGTCCACGTCGACGACGAGCTCGGCCGGCGCGGGGGGCGAGTCCTCACCGGCGGCGGCCACGGCATAGGTCTGCTGCAGCCGCAGCATCGCGTCGGTCGCGGTGGCCGGGCGCTGGTCCGGGGCGGCGAGGACGACCGTCGTGCCCCAGTAGGCGTCCTCCTGGGTGCCCGGCCGCTCGGCCGCGGGCTGCTCGCCGTCGAGGCTGAGGGAGGCCGACGCGATGGCGCCCGCGGTCCAGACCCCGGCCTCACCGGGTCCGCCGGGCGGACCCCCGCTCGAGCCGATGCGGTCGTCGACCAGCTGGGTGCTCACCCCGACGACCCACCAGACCTCGCCCGCGGCGGCCCAGCCGGTCTCCGCCGTCCAGGGCACTGCGGTGACGGCACCCACGACGCACGACAGGCCGTCGCCGTCGACGAACGCCGCCGGTGGCTCGAGGCCGATGGCGTCGCACGCGGGGGTGCGCCACGTGGTCGTCGAGCCGTCGTAGAGCGCCCCCGCGTCCCCGGTCCGGACGTCGCCGGTGCGCGGGTCGAGCACCTGGGTCACCCCGTCGTAGGTGATGCGGAGCCGCAGGTCGTCGTACACGTCGAACGCGTCCGGCACGCTGACGACCACCGCCTTCGCGGTCACCACCGGGTCCGGCTCGTCCACGAGGGGGTCGAACTCGGTCGAGGTGCCGGCCTCCAGGTCGTAGGTCCGGCCGTCGACGTCGAGCTCGACGTCGAAGGGAGCGATCTCGCCCGCCGCCGTCGCGTAGGGGTCGGCCTGGACGTAGTCCCGCTCCAGCGACCACCGGATCCCGACGTACGGGCCGTTGCCGACGACCTCGTCGGTGGGCTGCTCGTCGTACGGCGCCGTGACCACGACCTCGAGCTCGCCGGGCGGCAGCCGGACCGCGCTCACCGCCCCGTCGAGCTCGTAGCCGGCGACCTCGGTGACGACGACCTGGTCGTCGGCCCCCGGCGTGCAGGCGACGAGGGCCGCGCCGAGGAGGAGAGCGGCGGCGACCCGGAGCCCCGCGCGGCGGACGGTCGAGGGGATCGTGGCGGTCATGGCGCTCAGCTCCCCAACGCCAGCGTCAGGTCGCCGGCGAGCTCGCTGCGGTCGGCCTCGGGCGGCACGACGCCGACCTCCGGGAGGTCGTAGAACTCGGCCGTCTCCTGCAGCCGGAGCTCGTCGGGGGCACCGTCGGAGACGAAGACGAGCTCCCTCAGCAGACGGTTGTCGTAGCCGTCGGTGTAGACGGACCGCACCTGCGCGGGCATCCCGTCGAGCGTCACCTCGGACGCCGTGCGGCGGACCACGACGGAGCGCCCGCCGTCGGTGCGCTCGGCGAACCGGCCGTAGGCCAGGTCGACGTCGACCACCGCCCAGGGGGCGTCCGCCGTCTCCGCCCAGCCCAGGCCCCCGACGTACGGCGTGACCCTCACGCTGCCGACGGTGCACTCGGCCTGCTCGAGCTCGATCCCGGCCGCGGTGGCGGGGGCGTCGAGGAGGTCGCAGCCGGTCGTCGGCGTGACGGTCGTGGGGGCGTCGTCGTAGAACGGCGCCGCCGCGCCCGCGTCGACCTCGCCGGAGCGCAGGTCGAGGGTCTGGGTGAGGCCGTCGTAGACCACGTCGACCAGCAGCGGACCGTCGAGGGCCTCGTCGGGCACCACCACGGCGACGCTGCTCGTGCCCTGCGGGGCGACGCCGCCGTACGACGCGATCTCGGTCGTGTCGCTGCCGAGGTCGAACGAGAGATCGCCCGCCCGCAGGTGCAGGGCGAACTGCTGCGGCGGGGCCAGGAGCAGGCCGTCGGTGGGTCCGGCCTGCACGATCCAGCGCACGGGCAGGTACGACGTGCCGCGCGCCAGCGCGACCGGGTCCTCGTAGTCGGCGCCCGCGAGGTCCACCTCGTCGACCTCGTCGAGGGGCGCGCCGACCGCGAGGTCGATCCGGGCCGTCGGCACGACGACGGTGCCCTCGTGCTCGTAGCGGACCGGCAGCGACCCGTCATAGGCGTAGGCGGTGCCGACGCCGGCCCGCTCGCCGTACGGCGAGAACCACCAGACGAGGCCGGCGACGAGCACGGCCAGCAGGGCGACCAGCGCCGTGCCGACGATGCGCCGGCGACGGCTCGGGACCGGGAACGGGCGCCGGGGCAGGGAGGCCGGCGGGGCGGGCGTGGTCATCGGAGGACCCCCGGGCCGCTCGTGGGCAGCGTGGTGGGGACGGCGGTGGCGTCCACGACGAACGAGTAGGGGATCTCGACCTCCGCGACCGGCGGGGCCGGGGTGGCGCTGAGGGCGTACGTCGAGCGGCCCTCCACGGTCGTCGAGGTGCCGACCGGCACCTGCAGGGCGACCTCGCCCGACCAGCGCGGGCCGTCGGCGGAGACGAAGGCCTCGGGCACGACGACCGCCTCGTCGCCGTCGGCGGTGAGGGTGCCGTCCTGGCGGACCTCGTCGACACCGGCGAAGTCGCGGCCGACGACGGTGACGTCGCCGTACGTCACGAGGTCGACCACGACCCAGGTGCGCCCGGCGCCGGCCCAGCCGAGGCCCTCGACGTACGGCAGCGGGAGCAGCTGGGCGGTGCACCCGGCGTCCACCTCGAGCACCCCGGCGAGCCCCGGGTCGAGCTCGCCCGTCGGGCAGGCGACGCGGGTCGGCAGCGCGTACGGCGCGTAGAGGGGCGCCGCGACGTCGGCGTCCAGCTCGCCCGAGGCCAGGTCGAGCGTCTGCACGAGCCCGTCGTACTCGACCTCGATCGTGCCGGCGTCGGCCCCCTCGGCGGGGACGACGAGCCAGGCGGCGCCCGTCACGGCGAGCTCGCGGCCGTCGTCGGGCCCGGCGACGACCGGGACCTCACGCGTCTCGTCGCCGACCCGCAGGCGCACCCGGAGGCGCTCGGCCGTCCTGGCGGTCGCGTCGTCGTAGTAGGTGCCGGGCGTGCCGAAGTTCGCGCCGTTGTCGGCGAAGGTGGGCTGCAGGCGCCAGCCGACGCCCAGCACGACGTCGCCGTCGGGGGCGGCCACGGTCTCGCCGGTGGCCGTCTGGTGCGCCGGCACCTCGTCCCGCGGCTCGCCGACGGTGAGGTCGAGCGCGCCGGCGGGCAGCATCACGCGGGTGGTCGTGCCCTCGACGAGGGCGGTGACCGCCGGGGCGACCGTGTCACCGTCGGCGACCCCGGCGCTCGGGGAGCAGGCGCTCGTGCCGGCGGCGAGCAGCGCCACGGCCACGGCCGCGACCGCCCGATGCCCGTGTCGTCGCGCCACTGGACGCTCCCCCGATCGTGGTCCGGCCCGCGGTCGGCGGGCGCCGTGCCCGCGCCGTGCGGGCTGGGGAGGACTGCCCATCGACGGGGCCAGACAAACCCGGCGGCGCACCGGTGACGGGCTCCGCCGCAGCCCGGGGCCGCGGTGCGCGGCGACCCTGGGAGGATGGCGCGTCATGGACCTCGCCTCGTTCACCTGGCTGCTGACCGGCGACGGCCAGACCCTCCTCGAGGTCGCGTCGCGGGCCTACGCCGACGCCGACGGCGACCCCGTCCGCGCGACCGCCGCGGTCCGCCGTACCGAGCCCGACCACGAGCGCTCCGCCACCGCGCTCACCCAGGTGGGCCTGCGGGTGCGGGGGGTCGCGAAGTTCGGCGAGGACGCCCTGCGCATGTACTTCACGCCCGACGGACTCGAGCAGGCCACGCGCCGCCGGGTCGCCGACCACCGGGCCGCCCGGCTGGCGGCGGCCGCCCCGGCGTCGGTCGTCGACCTGGGCTGCGGCATCGGCGGCGACCTGCTCGCCCTCGCCCGCGCCGGGATCGTGGCGGCCGGCGTCGACCTCGACCCGGTGCGCGTCGCCGTGGCGGAGGCTAACCTCGCCGCGCTCGGCCTCGAGGGCGCCGTGATGGTCGCCGACGCCACCACGCTGCCGCTCGACGGGTTCGGCGTCGCCCTGCTCGACCCGGCCCGTCGCGACGGCCGGGGCCGCGTCTTCGACGTCGACGCCTGGACGCCGCCGTGGACCTTCGTCGAGGGTCTCCTGCGCCGCCCGGCCGTGGTCAAGGTGGCGCCCGGCGTTCCCCACGACCTCGTGCCCGACGGCGTCGAGGCCGAGTGGGTGAGCGAGCGGGGCGACGTGAAGGAGGCCGCGCTGTGGTCGCCGCACCTCGCGGTGGCGCGCCGACGGGCCACCGTGCTCGGCGCGCACGGGCTCGCGACGCTCACCGAGGAGGACGACCCGCACGACGGGCGCCCCCGCCCCCTGCGGGCCGTGGGCCGCTACCTCTACGAGCCCGACGGCGCCGTCATCCGGGCCGGGCTGGTGACCGCGGTCGCGGGCCTCGTCGACGGCGGCCTCGTCGACGAGAAGATCGCCTACGTCACGAGCGATGCGGCGTTCCGCACGCCGTACGCCACGACGTACGAGGTGCTCGAGGAGCTGCCCTACCGGGAGAAGCCGCTGCGGGCCGCCCTGCGCGAGCGGGGCGTCGGGCGGCTGACGATCAAGAAGCGCGGCGTCGACGTCGTGCCGGAGCAGCTGCGCAAGCGCCTCGCGCTCTCGGGCGACGAGGAGGCCACGATCGTGATGACGCGGGTGGCCGGCGAGGGCACGGCCCTGCTCGTGCGGCCGGTCAGCGGGCCCGGCGCGTGACGGTGCGCGCCAGGATGCCGAGCGTCGCCTTCAGGTTGGCCTCGGAGATCACCGGGAAGATGCCGGCCTCGCGCCACTTCGGGTGGATCGTCGACCAGTCGTAGTAGGAGACGACCCGGGTGCGCTCGCGGCCGTCGTCGCCGGGGCCGAGGGGCTCGAGGCGGTAGCCGTAGACGTGGCCGATCGGCGGGCGGACCCGGCCGAGGATGGTCCACGAGATGTCCTCGTCGGGGGTGAACGACCGGATGGTGACCTCGACGTCGTACTCGCCCATCGGGAGGTCGCCGAGCGCCTCGCGGTCCATGTGCACGACGAAGGTGTCGCCGGCGGCGGTGACGCGGTCGCCGGTGGCGTCCATCAGCATCCCCGAGGCGTCGATGTCGACGTGGCCCTGCGGGTCGGTGAGCACCTCGAAGACCGCCGCGGCGGGAGCCGCCACCACGCGGGCGACCTCGAGGCGGTCGGGGGCGTCGCCCGCGGCGTCGTGGGTGTCGGCGTCGTGCGCGGCGTCGGGGCCCGAGGAGGTCATGCCGCGCACGGTACGCCGCGCCCGGTGAAGGCCGGCGGGGGCTGGTGGCGCGCGTACGACGCGCGACGGGGCCGCACGGAGGATCCGTGCGGCCCCGTCGTGGTGGAGCGGGTCGGGCGTCGGGCGGGTCAGGCGTCGGGCAGGTTCGCCTTCTCGGCACCGATGGTGGTGTCGTCGCCGTGGCCGGTGTGCACGACGGTCTCGTCGGGCAGCGCGAACAGCTTCGCCCGGATCGAGGCCTCGATCGTGGGCCGGTCGGAGAAGCTGCGCCCGGTGGCGCCCGGACCGCCGTTGAAGAGGGTGTCGCCGGTGAAGACGGCCCCCAGCTCCTCGGCGTAGAGGCAGACCGCGCCCGGGGCGTGGCCCGGCGTGTGCAGCACCCGCAGTGTCGTGCCGGCGACCGTGATCACCTGGCCGTCGGTGAGGTCGAGGTCCCAGAGCTCGCCGTCCTCGTCGTCGGGGCCGCCGTGCGTGAGCTCCCAGACCTCGCGGTCGTCGGGGTGCAGCAGGATCGGCGCGCCCGAGCCCCCGTTGACGCGCTGGCGCAGGGCCGGCGCGACGCGCACGTGGTCGTCGTGGGCGTGGGTGCAGACGATCGCCTTGACGGTGCGCTCGCCGACGATCGCAAGGATGGCGTCGACGTCGTGCGGGGCGTCGACGACCACGCACTCGGCGTCGTCACCGATCACCCAGACGTTGTTGTCGACCTCGTGGGTCTCGCCGTCGAGGCTGAACGTGCCGGAGACGACGCCGTGGTCGACCCGGGCCCCGCCCGTGGAGGTGGCCGTCACGAGAAGACCACCACCGAGCGCAGCACGTCGCCCTGGTGCATGCGGTCGAACGCGGCCTCGACGCCGTCGATGCCGATCTCCTCGGTGACGAACGCGTCGAGGTCGAGGCGACCCTGCGTGTAGAGGTCGACGAGCATCGGGAAGTCGCGGCTGGGCAGGCAGTCGCCGTACCAGCTCGACTTGAGCGAGCCGCCGCGGCCGAACACGTCGGCGAGGGGGATCTCGGGGATCTTCATGTCCGGGGTCGGCACGCCGACCAGGACGACCGTGCCGGCCAGGTCACGGGCGTAGAACGCCTGCTTCCAGGTCTCGGGACGACCGACGGCCTCGATGACGACGTCGGCGCCGAAGCCGCCGGTCAGCGCCTGGATGGCCTCGACCGCGTCGGTCTCGCTCGAGTTCACCGTGTGGGTCGCGCCCAGCTTCACGGCCGTCTCGAGCTTCTTGTCGTCGATGTCGACGGCGATGATCGTCTTCGCGCCCGCCAGCGCGGACCCGGCGATCGCGGCCACGCCGACGCCGCCGCAGCCGATGACGGCCACGGACTTGCCGCGCGTCACGCCGCCGGTGTTGATGGCCGCACCGATGCCGGCCATGACGCCGCAGCCGAGGAGACCCACGGCGGCCGGACGGGCCTCGGGGTCGACCTTGGTGCACTGGCCCGCGGCGACGAGGGTCTTCTCGGCGAACGCGCCGATGCCCAGCGCCGGCGACAGCGGGGTGCCGTCGAGCAGGGTCATCTTCTGGGTGGCGTTGTGGGTGGCGAAGCAGTACTGCGGCTCACCCCGGTCGCACGCGCGACAGTCGCCGCACACCGCGCGCCAGTTGAGCACCACGAAGTCGCCGGGGGCCACGGACGTGACGTCGTCACCGACGGCCTCCACGATGCCGGAGGCCTCGTGGCCCAGCAGGAACGGGAACTCGTCGTTGATGCCGCCCTCGCGGTAGTGCAGGTCGGTGTGGCAGACCCCGCAGGCCTGCACCTTCACCAGCGCCTCGCCCGGGCCCGGGTCGGGCACCAGGATCGTCTCCAGGCTCACCGGCTCCTTCAACGCCTTCGCGACGACAGCCTTGACCTCGTGCATGTACGACTCGCTCTCTCGGGCTCCCGCCCGCATCGTTTCCCAGGAGTCAACGTAGCGGCCTGCGGTGAGACCGCCGCCACCGACGGTCGGGACGCCGACCACCGGTGCACCCAGCGTTCCGTTCCGGTACCCACGAATGCAACCGAACGCTGGCCCCCCGCGTCTTGGTGGCGAAAGGATGGAGGTGGGACCGGAGATGTCGACCGGAGGAGCGACCGTGGCGTCAGCGCTGCGACGAGGCCGTGACGAGGAGTTCGCCGACTACATGGCGGCCCGTCAGGCGAGCCTGCTGCGCACGGCGTACCTGCTCTGCGGCGACCGGCACACGGCGGAGGACCTCGTGCAGACGAGCCTCGCCAAGCTGTACCTCGCGTGGGACAAGGTGGAGGCCCGCTCGTCGGTCGACGGCTACGTGCGCCGCATCCTCGTCAACGAGCACAACTCGCTGTGGCGCCGCGCGTGGAAGCGGAAGGAGTCGGCGACCGACGCCGTCCCCGAGGTCGACCACCACCTCGACGCGTACGACGACGGCACCTCGGCCCGTCTCTGGTCGTTCGTGCAGACCCTGCCGCGCAAGCAGCGGGCCGTCATCGTGCTGCGCTACTACGAGGGCCTGAGCGAGGCCGAGATCGCCGAGACGCTCGGGGTCTCGGCCGGCACCGTGAAGTCCCAGGCGAGCCGCGCCCTCGCCGCCCTGCGCGAGCGGACGCCGTCGTCGCTCGCCCCTCCGGTCTCCCCGGCCGACCTGCCTGCCCCGTCCCACCGCTCGCACCCGAGCCCGCGAGAGGACCAGTCGTGAACCAGCACTCCCCCCTCGACGACGAGCTGACCCGCGCCCTGCGCGACCAGGCGTCGTACGCCCCCACGTCCCTCTCCCTCGACGGCGTGCAGGGCCGCGCCCGGCACATCCGCCGCAACCGCCTCGCCGTCGCCGGCGCCGGTGTCGCCGCCGTCGCGCTCGCCATCGCCGGGCCCGCGCTCCTGCTCGACGGGGGTGCGGACCGGTCGGCACCGGAGATCGCCGACGGCTCCACCGGACCCAGCGACGTGCCGACCACGGCGCCGACCACGGACGCCCCCACTGACACCACGACCGAGCAGCCCACGGGCGCGGCCGACTCCCCGGTGACACCCGTCGACCCCGACGTCGCGATCCCGCTGGGCCTCGACGCGCCGGTCGGGGACGCGCCGAGCGCGGTGTGGGCGGCCGGGTCCGTGCTCCACCTCGCGAACGGCGACACGATCGACCTCGACGAGGACGGCCCGCCCGACGTCTGGTCGCTCGCGCAGCTCGACGACAGCATCGTCGTGGCGCGGTACGACGCCGAGGACTTCACCGTGCCGCAGCGCATCGAGATCTACCCGTCCGACGGCAACGGCTCCACGTTCTACGAGTACCCCTCCGACCCGGAGGGGGCCTACGACGCCACCCTCGTGACCAACACCGACCGCTCGCTCGTCGCGTACGTCGAGGCCTCCGGCGACGTCGTCGCGCTCGAGGACGGCGGCAGCACCCGGACGATGCTGAGGAGCTTCCCGGACGGCTACCCACGGGTGGCCGCACTGAGCGGCACGTCGTGCACGGAGGACGACTGCGCTGCGGTCGTCGACGTCGCCCCCGCTGAGACCGACAGCGACGGCGACGGCGAGGTCGACGGCGTCAGCGAGCGCTTCGTCGTCAGCGCCACCGGCAGCCCGGACGTCCCGGGAGGCGTGACCGTGCGCGACGCCTCACCGGAGGGCTACCTGGTGCTGACCGATGTGGACGAGTTCGAGCCTTCCACCACCTCTGGCCTGGTCCGCCCCGACGGCCCGGACGTGTGGATGCAGACCGCGCAGAGCGTCGAGCGGTTCTCCCCCGGCGGCCGGTACGTGTCGGCGTTCGCGTCGTACTACGACGGGCCGGGCTCCCGCGAGGTCGCCATCCTCGACGCAGAGACCGGCGAGCGCCTCGCCCTGTTCCAGGCCCCTGACGACGGGGCCGCCCCGATGATCAGCTGGGAGGACTCCGACAGCCTGCTGGTCGTGCTGATCGAGGGCGACGAGAGGGCGCTGCTGCGGCTCGGCGTCGACGGCATCGTGGAGCGCGCGACCGACCCGGTGCCGTCCGACACGTTCGGCGACAGCCAGGTCGAGGACGTTCAGCTCGTGCTGGGGAACTGACGCGGGCGGCGGCCACGTGGGCGCCGTACCGAACGCGTCGCCAGACGGACGTCATCCGAATCGGAGGCTCGGACCTCGGGTTCGGATGACGTCCGGTCCCGAGGGCTTCCCGGGCGCCGCCCGTCCTCTCGCAGCGAGAACCAGACGTGCAGGAGCGACAGCTCGGCACCCCGGAGCCGTGCAGACCCGACAACTCGGCGCCACCGAGCCGTGCAGACCCGACAGCTCGGCGCGGGGCCGGTCAGACCAGGACGGACGTGACCGGCTGCGAGGAGTCGGCGGGGAGGTCGAGGGCGGAGGGGGTCCGGCCGCGGGCGACCATCTCGGCCCCGAGCGCCGCCACCATGGCGCCGTTGTCGGTGCACAGCCCGGGGCGCGGCACCCGGACCCGGACGCCGACGGCCTCGGCCCGCTCGACCGCCATCGCCCGCAGTCGGGAGTTGGCGGCGACGCCGCCGCCGAGCAGGAGGTCCTCGATGCCCTCGGAGGTCGCGGCGTCGAGGGCCTTGCGCACCAGCACGTCGCAGACCGCCTCCTGGAAGCTGGCGGCCACGTCGGCGACGGGCACCGGCTCGCCGGCGCGCTCGCGGGCCTCCACCCAGCGGGCGACGGCCGTCTTGAGGCCGGAGAACGAGAAGTCGAAGCGGTGCCGTTCGAGGTCGCGCCGGGCGGTGAGGCCGCGGGGGAAGTCGACGTACACGCTGCTTCCGCTCGCGGCCGCCCTGTCGATGTGGGGGCCGCCCGGGAACGGCAGGCCGAGCAGGCGCGCGACCTTGTCGAACGCCTCCCCCGCCGCGTCGTCGATGGTGGCGCCCATCGGGTCGACGCCGAGGGTCAGGTCGGTGACCTTGAGCAGGCTGGAGTGGCCGCCGGAGACGAGCAGCGCGAGCGTCGGCTCCGGGAGCGGGCCGTGCTCGAGCTGGTCGACGGCCACGTGCGCGGCGAGGTGGTTGACGCCGTACAACGGCTTGCCGAGACCCAGCGCCAGCGCCTTCGCGGAGGCGACGCCGACGAGCAGCGCGCCGGCGAGGCCGGGTCCGCTGGTGACGGCGATCGCGTCGACGTCGGTGAGGCGGACGCCGGCCGTGGCGCAGGCGCGCTCGATCGTCGGCACCATGGCCTCGAGGTGCGCCCGGCTCGCCACCTCGGGCACGACGCCGCCGAAGCGGGCGTGCTCCTCGACGCTGCTCGCGACGGTGTCGGCGAGCAGCGTGGTGCCGCGGACCAGACCGACACCGGTCTCGTCGCAGGACGTCTCGATGCCGAGGACCAGCGGTGCGTCAGGCGTGGGCATGGGGTCGATTGTCGCAGCCGCGGCACGGGCTCCGGGCAGGTGGCGACCTCAGGTGTGCCGGCCTCAGGTGTGCCGACCTCAGGTGCGCCGACCTCAGGTGCGCCGGTGGAAGGTGACGCTCCCGGCGTCGGACCAGGTGGTGCGGTAGCCCGGGTCGTGGACGCGGTGGTGGTGATGGGCGCAGAGGAGGACGAGCTGGGCTAGGTCGGTGCGTCCGCCGGCGTTCCAGGGGGTGCGGTGGTGGCGCTCGCACCAGGCTGCCGGGACGTCGCAGCCGTCGGCTTGGCACTCGCGGTGGCGGACCATGTGGGCGCGAGCCTGGTGGTGGGTGAACAGCCGGCGGCCTCGACCCAGGTCGAGCGGCACGGAGTCGCCCCCGAGGACGGCCGGTAGCAGGTGGTGCTGGCACGCCAGCCGCCGCGCCTGGGCGGCGGAGATCTCCCCGCCCGTGTCGAGGGTGACGGCGCCGAGGCCCTCGACGAGTCGCTCCAGCTCGACCGTGGCCACGACGGCGACGGGTGAGCCGCCGTGGGTCGGCAGGCCGTCGACGGGGAGGTGCTCGACCAGGGCGCAGAACGCCTGGCCGCGGCGCACCTGCGCCGGGATCCGCTGCCCGTCACTCGATCCGGATCCCGCCCCGACACCGGCACCCGAGCTGGGGTCGGCGGGAGCAGACGCCGGGTCGGTGGCGTGGTGGTCGCGGCGCGGGTTCGTGTAGGCGTCCAGCGCTCGTGACAGCACCGCCGCGGACAGGTCGGGGAGGACCCCGGTGATGCGGGTCGTGCCGTCGCCCTGCGCGCGCAGCGTGAGCCGGGTCCGCACCAGGGCACGGGCCTCCTCGGCGTGGAGCCGGGCCTCCTCGTGGGCGTCGGCCAGGTCGGGCGCGACCACCCGGAGGAGGTGGCGCCCGAGGCGTCGTACCTGCCTCGGCGTGAACTCGACGCACTCCCCCACCAGGTGCGCCTCCGCTCGGGCGACCAGGTCGGCGTCGAGATCGGTGGGGAGGTCGTCGAGGGCGTCGACGACCGCGGCCGCGTGGCCGGTGGTGACCGTTCCTGCCGCCAGGGCCGTCCGGACCGCCGGGTGGTGCTCGAGCCGCGCCGCGAGGTCGTCCTCGAACCGGACCCGCCCCGGGTCCTGCCGGGTCGCATGGGCCAGCCAGGACCCGACCGACCGCGCCCCGTCGGCCGCGGCCACGTCAGAGGCACCGCTCATCACCCGCAGCCGCGCGGCCGCCACCCGCTCACCCAGCCGCACCAGGTCGACCAGAAGAGCCGCTTTCGCCTCGGTGGGGAGCCAGTCGGGGTCGGAGCCGGACGACTCCAGCTCGTCCAGTGAGGCCGCGACCTCGGCGGCGCAGGCCACCCAGGGATGGCGGGGGCCCGCAGGGCCTGCCGCCGGGGCGCGGGCCGCCCGTGCCGCCGCCCGTTCCGCGCGGGCCACGCCCAGGGGCAGGACCACGATGCCGTCTGCCACCCCACCGGTCGCCCGCGCGACCTCGGTGGCCGACCGGGCGGCGGCCACCGCAGCGGCCGGCCGACGGACCACGTCCGCCCGGCTCAACCGCACCACCTGCCATGAGTCCCCCGACATGCAGATCACGCTAGGCGCGACCACCGACAACGGCGCGGGACGTCGAGCTGGGGGTGTGGACGGACGGGGACGCCGCTCTCGGGGCGTGGTTTCGAGACGCTCGCTGGCGCTCCCTCCTCAACCACCGGGCGCAGGCGCTCCCTTCTCAACCACCGGATCGGGGCGCTCGCTCCTCAGCCGCCGGACGTTCCGTCGAGCTCCCGCGCCAGCACCAGGGCCGCGGAGCCGTCGCGGTAGTACCGCGGCCGGCGGTGGATCTCGGCGAACCCGGCCGCCGCGTAGAACCCCTGGGCACCCGTGTTGGCCGCGCTCACCTCGAGCAGCATCCGCTCGGCGCCGGCGGCCCGGGCGGCGGGGAGCAGGTGGGCGAGGAGGGCGGTCGCGACGCCGGTACGACGGGCGGCCGGCGCGACGCCGATGCGCAGCAGGTCGGCCACGTCGCCCGCGACGCCGAGGACGGCGTACCCGACGACCTGCGGCCGCTCCCCCACCGCCGCATCGTCCGCCGCGTGACGCGCCACGTCGTCCGCCACCAGCATCGCCCGCCCGGGCGCGCTCAGCTCGGCCAGGACCTGGGCCTCGTTCCACGCGTCGGTGCCGAACAGGTCGACCTCGAGGGCCGCCACCCGCGCGACGTCGGCCGTCCGCGCCGGCCGCAGGACCGCGCTCACGACCCCGCCATCACGACCCCGGCGTGGCCGGCACGCGCGGGGCGGCGGCGACGGCGTCGGGGCGCCGGAGGTAGAGCGGGTCCGGGTCGAGCAGCTCGACGCGCTCGCCGGCCACCGCCCGCGCCAGCCAGGCCGCGCTCGGACGCTGCGGACCGCGCGCCGTGGGGAACGCCTCGGGGTAGAGCGTGGCGCCCGGGCCCACGACGGGCAGCGCGGTCGCCACCTCCGCGGGCTTCGTCACGACCGGTCCCTCGCGGCGCACGCCCGCGGCGTCGTACGACGCGAGGTAGACCTCCTTGCGGCGGGCGTCCGTGGCGACGAGGAAGGGCTCGGCGACGAGGCCGCTCTCGACGGCCTCGACGGCGAGCACGTCGAGGGTGCACACCCCGTACGTCGGGAGGTCGAGCACGTGGGCCAGCGTGCGGGCCGTGACCAGCCCGACCCGCAGGCCCGTGAAGGGGCCGGGGCCGACGCCGACGGCGATCGCGGTGAGGTCGCGGCGGTCGAGCCCGGCCGTCGTGAGGCAGCGCTCGATCAGGGGCGCGAGCTGCTCGCCGTGCTTCATCGGACGCTCGGCGACGAGCTCGACCAGCACCTCGTCGGTGTCCGCGTCGTACACGGCTGCGCAGACCTCGGGGGTCGCGGTGTCGAAGGCGAGGAGCACCCGCCGAGCCTAGGCCACGTCAGACCGGCGGCGGCCAGGTGACGCCGGTCCACCGGGCGCCGTGGCCGCGCACGTGCACGACCCGCTCGTCCGGGGCGTCGAGGTCGAGGTCGGCGTCGGGCCCGTCCGTGAGCGTGGCCTCGGCGCCGACGGCCCGCGAGATGACGACCTCGAGCCGGTCGTCGGCGAGCTGCTCCGCCAGCCCGGCCCCCCACTCCACGACGGTCACCGACTCCTCCAGCGAGGTGTCGAGGTCGAGGTCGTCGAGCTCGTCGAGACCGCCCAGCCGGTAGGCGTCGACGTGCACGAGCGCCGGGCCCGGCGCCCCGTCGACCTCCCGCAGCGACGGGTGCACCCGGGCGATGACGAACGTCGGCGAGGTGACGTCGCCCCGCACCTCCAGCCCCGCCCCGATGCCCTGCGTGAACGTGGTCTTGCCGGCTCCCAGCCCGCCGGTGAGCACGAGCAGGTCGCCGGCCCGCAGGTACGCCGCGAGGTCGCGGCCCAGCCCCCGCATGGCGTCGGCGTCGGGCACCGCGACGCGGGTCTCCGCGGGGCGCACGAGCACGACGTACGGCGCCTGCTGGCCCACCTCGACGAAGCCGTGCGCGTGCCAGAACGCCTGCGCCCGGGGCAGCTCGGCGCGGGCGAGCACCGCGGCGGGGCGTCCGCCGGCGAGCGCCAGCGCGGCCTCGACCATCGTGGCGCCGACCCCGTGCTCCTGCCACGCGGGCAGCACGCCGAAGCGACGGATCCACAGCCGGCCGCCGGCGGGCTCCGGGTCGAGGATCAGCGCACCGACGACCTCGCCGTCGACCTCCGCGACCATGCCGCCGCCCTCGGCCAGGGCCGCGGCGAGCGTCTCCGGGGTCTCGGCGAGCGCGTCCGCGGGCGGGTCGAGCGGGGGCCGGTCGGCGAACGCCGCCGCGACCACGGCGTGCACCGCCTCCGCCGCCGAGGCGTCGACGACCCGCACCTCGACCGCGCTCACGCGCTCTCCCCCGCGACGATGCGCTGCAGCAGGTCGTCGAGCGCCGCGTCGACCTCGGCGTGCCGCTCGATGAGCACCATGTGACCGGCACCCTCGACCTCGACGAGGGTCGAGCCGGGCAGGGCCTCGTGCAGGCGGCGGCTGTGCTCGACCGGGATCATCCGGTCGTCGGTGCCGCAGACGACGCTGATCGGGATGGACGCCATGCCGTCGAGCACGTCCGCCTTGTCGAGCTCGGAGAACGACGGGAAGAACTCGGCGAGCACCTCGAACGGCGTCTGGCTCAGCATGTCGTCGACGAACTCGACGTAGTGCTCCGGCAAGTCGCGCCCGCCGAACGCGAACTGGTCGGTCGCCACGATCGCGAACGCCTTGCCGGCGCGACGCACGTGGTCGACGAGCTGGTGGCCGCGGGCGAGGCCGGCGACGACGCGCAGCGCCACCCGGCCGCCGATCTGCCGCGGGATGCCCGGCACCAGGATCGTGTGGGGGTCCAGCTGGCCCGATGTGGTCGCGACGAGGCCGACCCCGACCACCCGCGGCCCGAACAGCTCGGGGTGGCGCTGGGCGAGCGCGAGGATGCTCATGCCGCCCATCGAGTGCCCGACCAGCACGACCGGCCCGGTGGGCACGACGTGCTCCAGCACCGTCGCCAGGTCGCTCCCGAGCTGGTCGATCGTCGCGTTCTCCTTCGCCGAGCGACCGGACCGCCCGTGGGAGCGCTGGTCGTAGAAGACGCAGCGGAAGCGTCCGCGGTAGGTGGCGCGCTGGAAGTGCCAGCAGTCCATGTTGAGCGCGTAGCCGTGGACGAAGACGAGGGTCGGTCGCCCGTCCGACGCCGCGGACGGGTCCGCCTCGTCGACCTCGACGTGCAGCGGCACGCCGTCGTCGGCCACCACCGTGAGCGGCTCCGAGCGCAGCGACCCGAACGGCTCGTCGTCGCCGTGGGCGCGGCCCGCGATGGCGTGCCGCTGGTGCACCACCGTGCCCGCTGCGGCGCCACCGGCGAGAGCGGCGCCGACCGCACCGGCCGCGAGGCCCAGGAGCGTCCCGCGCATCACGCCGCGGCGGCTCACGCCGGGCCCCCGACCGTGGACGCCGAGGTGGCCCCCGTCGTGGCCCCCGAGGCGACCACCGAGGCGACCGGGGCCGCGCCGTCGACGTACCGACGTCTCGGGCGAGCCCCGACGCGCGTGACGATCTCGTAGTCGATGGTGCCGCAGGCGCGGGCCCAGTCGAGGGCCGTCGGCTCGCCCTGGCCACCGGGTCCGAAGAGCACCGCCGCCGTGCCCGCCGGCGGGGTGTCGCCGTCGAGGTCGACCATCAGCTGGTCCATGCAGACCCGCCCGCGCACGGGCCGGCGGCGGCCGTCGACGAGCACCTCCGCGGCGGCGTCGGAGCCGACCCCGGCGGCGGCGTGGCGGGGCACCCCGTCGCCGTACCCGAGCGGCACGAGCCCGACCGTCGTCGCCCGGTCGGCGGTCCAGGTGTGGCCGTAGGAGACGCCGTCCCCCGGCGCCAGCGCCTTCACGAGCACCAGCGGCGCCTGCACCGTCATCGCGGGCACGAGCCCGGGCTTCGGGCCCTCGGGCGTCGCGTCCGGGCCGTCCGGCACGTCGGGGGCGGGGTCGATCCCGTACGACGCGATGCCGCACCGGACGAGGTCGAAGCGGGCCGAGGAGCGCAGCAGCGCGGCGGCCGAGTTCGCGAGGTGGCGCACCTCGGGCGCCAGGCCGGCCTCCTCGGCGGCGGCGAGCGCCGCGCGGAAGACCTGCTCCTGGGCGTCGTTCGCGGGGTGGTCCGGGTCCTCCGCGGCGGCGAAGTGCGACCAGACGCCCGTCACGCGCACGAGGCCGTCGACCTCGGCGGCCCGGGCGGCCGCGACGAGCGCGGGCCAGTCGGCGACCGTCGAGCCGCCCCGGTGCAGACCGGTGTCGACCTTCAGCTGGAGCCGCGCCGTGCGCCCGGTCGCCCGGGCGGCGTCGACCACCGCGGCGAGCTCGACGACGTCGTACGCCGTCACGTCGACGTCGGCCTCGAGCAGCGGCGCCACGGCCTCGCCGGGCAGCGACAGCCAGCAGAGCAGCCGTCCGACGTCGCCGGCGGCGCGCAGCGCGAGGGCCTCGTCGGGGGTGGCCACGCCCAGCCACGGGGCGCCCGCCTCGCGCGCCGCGCGGGCGACCTCGACCATGCCGTGGCCGTAGCCGTCGGCCTTCACCACCGTCATCATCAGCGCGGGCGCGACCCGCTCGGCCAGGGTCGTCACGTTGTGCCGGATCGCGGCGAGGTCGACGACGATCTCGGCGCGGGCCAGGGTCATGGGCGGGATTCTCGCAAACCCGTGCCGGACGCGGCGGGGCGGTCCAGCAGGTCCCGGACCACCGCGGGCAGCGCCCGCGCCACGTCGGTCGCGACGATCGGTCCGCCCTGGCTCGCGTAGGTCGCGGCGGCCCCGTGCAGCCACGCCCCGACGGAGGCGGCGTCGTAGGGCGCGAGGCCGGCCGCCAGCAGCGCGCCGACCACGCCGGCGAGCACGTCGCCGGCGCCCGCGGTGCCGAGCCACGGGGTGCCGGTGGTGTTCACGCGCACGGCGCCGTCGGGCCGGGCGACGAGGGTGTGGTCGCCCTTGAGCAGCACCACGGCGTCGTAGCGCTCGGCGGCGCGGCGGGCGTGGGCCAGCTGGTCGGCCTCGACCTCGGACCGCTCCACGCCGAGCATCCGGGCGAGCTCGCCGGCGTGCGGCGTGAGCACGGCCGGCACGCCCAGGGGCCCGTCCACCTCGGCGAGCGCGTCGGCGTCCAGCACGACGGGCACGCCGTCGGCCAGCGCCGCCGCGACCGCGGCGGCCACGTCGTCGCCCCCGCCGGAGCCGACCGTCCACGCCTGCACGCGGCCCGGGTGCTCGGCGCTGCCCACCACGACCTCGGGGTGCGCGTCGCGCACGCGGTCCGCGACGCCGGGCTCCCCGACGTACCGGAGCATGCCCGCGAGCCCGCAGGACGCGCCCGCGACGGTGAGCAGCCCGGCGCCCGGGTAGCGGCTCGAGCCGGCGCGGACTCCGAGCACGCCGCGGCTGTACTTGTGGTCGCTGCGTCCGGGCCGCGGCACGAGTCCGGCGACGTCCTCGGCCTGGAGGGCCTCGACGGGCGCGGCCGGCAGGTGGGGGCCCAGCCCGATGTCGACGAGGTGCACCGCCCCGGCGGCGTCGGCCGCGGGCTGCACCAGGTGGGCGACCTTGTGGGTGCCGAAGGTGACGGTGAGGTCGGCGCGCACGTGGTCGGGCTCCGGCAGGCGCCCGGTGTCGACCTCGACCCCACTGGCCACGTCGACGGCCACGACGCGCACGCCGCTTCCCTCCGGTGCGTACGTCGCCAGCGCGGCCACCGCGGCCGGTCTCAGGCCCGGTCGTCCCCCGATGCCCACGACCCCGTCGACGACGACGTCGGGCAGGTCGCGGAGTGCGGCGCTCCCCCGGGCCGGGACCTCGCGTCGTACGCGACCGCCGGACGCGCGGAGGGCGGCCAGGCCGGGCTCGTGGACGCCCTCGGAGAGCAGCACCCCCTCGACGGAGGCCCCGCGGCGCGCCAGCAGGGCACCCGCGAACAGGGCGTCACCGCCGTTGGCCCCGCCGCCGACCAGCAGCACCACCCGGCGGCCGTAGGTGCCGCCCAGCAACGCGGTGACGGCGTGGGCGAGCCCGGTCGAGGCCCGGTCCATCAGGGTGCCCTCGGGCACGGTCGCCATCAGCGCGACCTCGGCGTCGCGGACCTGCTGCTCGGTGTGCGCGTGCCTCATGCCGCCACGGTACCCACGCGCGCCGGGCGCCCCGGGCTCGTGCCGGTCTGGCACGGTGGGGGCCATGACCCAGGCTCCGACCGCCCCCAGCGGGCTCACCGCCGACGTCGCCGTCATCGGCGGCACCGGCTTCTACTCCTTCCTCGAGGACCCCGAGGAGGTGGCGGTCTCCACGCCGTACGGCGACCCGGTCGCCCCGGTCTCGATCGGCACCGTCGCGGGCCGCAGGGTCGCGTTCCTGCCGCGCCACGGGCCGCACCACGCCTTCCCGCCCCACCGCATCAACTACCGCGCCAACCTCTGGGCGCTGCGCTCGCTCGGCGTGCGCCAGGTGCTCGCGCCCTGTGCCGTGGGCGGCCTGCGCGACGAGGTGGCCCCGGGCGACGTCGTCGTGCCCGACCAGCTGGTCGACCGCACGTCGGGCCGGGTGCAGAGCTTCGTGGAGACCGGCGCGATCCACCTGCCCTTCGCCGACCCCTACTGCGACGGCGTGCGCCGCAGCGTGCTGGCGGCCGGCGAGGCCATCGGCGGCGGCGCCGAGCGGGCCGTCGTCGACGGCGGCACGATGGTGGTCGTGGAGGGCCCGCGGTTCTCCACGCGCGCCGAGTCGCGCTACTACGGCGCCCAGGGCTGGACCCTCATCAACATGACCGGCCACCCCGAGGCCGTGCTGGCCCGCGAGATGGGCCAGTGCTACGCCGCGATCGCGCTCGTCACCGACATGGACGCCGGCGCCGAGAGCGGCGAGGGCGTCGGCCAGGAGGAAGTCTTTGCGCTCTTCAAGGCCAACCTCGACCGGCTGCGCGGCCTGCTCGTCGCGAGCATCGAGCGCCTGCCCGACCCCGACGGCTGCTCCTGCTCGACGTGGGCCGACGGCCTCGACCTCACCTACACGATCCCGGGCGCCTGATGCGCGTCCTGCTCACCGGCGCCGCGGGCTTCATCGGCGGCGCGATCGGCACCGCGCTGGTCGAGGGCGGCCACGAGGTGGTCGGTGTCGACCTGATGCTGCCCCAGGCCCACGGGTCCGCCGAGGCCCCCGAGGGCGTGCTCGTGCGCGACGTGCGGGAGGCCGGCGGCTGGGGCGACCTGCTCGAGGGCGTCGACGTCGTCTGCCACCAGGCCGCCGTCGTCGGTGCCGGCGTCAAGGTGGCCGACCTGCCCGACTACGCCTCCCACAACGACCTCGGCACGGCGGTGCTCCTCGCCGCCATGCACGAGGCGGGCGTGGGCCGGATGGTCGTCGCGTCCTCGATGGTCGTGTACGGCGAGGGCCGCTACCTCTGCGCCGAGCACGGCCGGCAGGCCCCGCCGCCGCGCGCCGTCGCGGCCCTCGACGCGGGCGACTTCGACGTGAAGTGCGGCGTCTGCGGCCGCTCGCTGGAGTGGGCGCTCGTCGACGAGACCGCGCCGCTCGACCCGCGGGGCGCGTACGCCGCGAGCAAGGCCGCGCAGGAGTACTACGTGGCCTCGTGGGTGCGGCAGGCCGGCGCCGCCGCGATCGGGCTGCGCTACCACAACGTCTACGGGCCCCACATGCCGCGGGACACGCCGTACTCGGGCGTCGCGGCGATGTTCCGCTCCTCGCTCGAGCGCGGGGAGGCCCCGAACGTCTACGAGGACGGCGCGCAGATGCGCGACTTCGTGCACGTGGCCGACGTGGCCCGCGCGAACGTGGCGGCGATGGAGGCCGTCGTGGCCGCCGACGCCGGGCACTGGGCGACCTACAACGTGGCCTCGGGCCACCCCGTCGCGATCCGCGACGTGGCGGAGATGGTGGCCACCGGCACCGCGAGCGGGCTCGCGCCGAACGTGACGGGGCAGTACCGCCTCGGCGACGTGCGGCACGTGGTGGCGTCGCCGGAACGTGCCCGGACCGAGCTCGGGTTCAGCGCGCAGGTGCTGCCCGAGGACGGCCTGCGGGAGTTCGCGACGGCGCCGCTGCGCGCCTGAGCCTCACCAGCTCGTGTAGAGCAGGTGCTGCAGCACGAGAGCACCGACGAGCTGCAGCGCCAGGCCGGGCACCCGCCAGCGGCGGGGCAGCAGGGCGAGCGAGAGCGTCAGCCACGGGATGAACGGCAGCCAGATCCGCTCGACCTCGGCCTTGCTCATGCGCGAGGCGTCGGCGGCGAGCACGCACGCGAAGCCGGCGCCGGCGAGCCAGAGCAGCACCACGAGATCGCGGTCGGGGCGGGTGCGCGGGGTGTCCTCCGTCGCCCCGCCGCCGCGCCGGGCCCGCACGACCTCGACGACGCGTGCGCCCCAGGCCCCCGCCCCGGCGCCGACGAGCAGACCGGCGCTGAGCAGGAGCGCGGCGAGGTTGCCCCACAGCCAGTACGACGCGGGCCGCAGCGACGCGATGCCGTGCCAGTAGCGCTCGACGAGCACCGGGTAGGCCTCCCACCACGCGAAGCCGCCGGCGGCGAAGACGAGCACCACGACGAGCGCGGACGCCGCCGCGATCGGCAGCGGCCACCACGAGCGGGCGAGCACCAGCACGGCGACGCAGACCAGGCCGATGAGCGGCATGCCGTACGACATGAGGACACCGAGGCCGAGCAGCACCCCGGCGAGGCCCGACCAGACGATGCGCGGACCCCAGCGGGTCGTCACGGCGCCGGCGGCCAGCGCCGCGATGCCCCAGGCGACGGTGACGGCGATGACGGCGTCGCCCGAGACGCCGAGGAAGACCGCGGCCGGCGTCATCACGAGGAACGGGGCCGCACGGCGGGCGGCGCCCTCCGCACCCAGCACCCGCAGCGTGACGAGCACGGCGAGCGCGAGCGACGCGGCCAGCAGCACGACGACGACCGCGGCGGCGAGGTCGCCGCCGAGGCCGAGGCGCACGAGCACGACGAAGAAGAGGGTGATGGCGGGCGGGTGGCCGGCCACGTGGGTGGGCCACTGGCCCTCGGAGTCCGCCGGGATCCGGTCGACGAAGCCGGTGAGGAACGCGCCGATGTCGTCGGTCGCCCGGGCGGTGGGCAGGTACTCGTCGTCCGCGCCGAGCTTGCGCGTCAGGCCGTGCTCGCCGTCGACGAGCGCGAGGGCGACGATCCAGGCGAGGCCCGCGACGTACGCCGCCACGAGGAGCCACCGCCACGGCAGCCGCTCGGCGAGGCGGAACGACCAGAGGAGCGCGCCGACCGCCAGCACGACGGCGGGCACGGTGCCGATGCCCACCTTCGGGTCCCAGAACCCGTGCAGCGGCGGGAACTGCCCGGAGACCTGCGCCCGCTCCGAGCGCGCCCAGACCTGCCAGTCGAAGACCACCGGCACCAGCATGGCGGCGGCCACGAGGAGCGCCGCGACGACGAGGCCGGCCCACGGAGCCAGCCGGAGACGGCCCTCGGGCGCGACCGCCGCCCCGGGGGCCCCGGGCTCGGGTGCGTCGGGAGGGGCGGGACGGGAGGCGTCGGGGTGAGGGCTCATGGCCCCCTCACCCTAGGCAGGCGGACCAGACGGCACCCCGGACCAGACCGGTCCGGCTCCCCTCGACGCCGCAGCCCACCCCAAGGGGCGAAGTTCCGGCACGACACCCTCCCGTCACCCGCCGGAGAATCTCCAGTTGCCCACCTGACACCTACGGTGGGTCCGTGACCCCTCCCTCGCCCGCGGCCGAGCCGCCCTCCCCCGGCGAGTGCGACCTGGTGCTGCCGTGCCGTGACGAGGCCGCCGCGCTCACCGGTCTGCTGCCCACCATCCCCGCCGTCTTCGCCGTCATCGTCGTCGACAACGGCTCGCGCGACGGCACGGCCGACGTGGCCCGCAGCCTCGGCGCGCGGGTCGTCGCCGAGTCGCAGCCCGGGTACGGCGCGGCCGTCCACGCCGGCATCGTCGCGGCGCGCGCCGACTACGTCGCGGTGATGGACGGCGACGGCTCCTTCGACCCCGACGAGCTGCTGAGCCTTCTCGACGACGTCCGCTCCGGTCGGGCCGACCTGGCCGTGGGCCGACGCCGCCCGGTCGGCCGGGGCGTCTGGCCCTGGCACGCCCGCTTCGGCAACGCCCTCGTCGTGGCCTGGCTCCGCCGCCGCATCGGGATGGAGATCCACGACCTCGGCGCCGTGCGCGTGTGCCGCCGTCAGGCCCTGCTCGACCTCGGGGTCGAGGACCGCCGCTTCGGCTACCCCGTCGAGCTGCTCGACCGCGCCGTCCGGGCCGGCTGGCGCATCACGGAGCACGACGTCGCCTACCGGCCGCGCGCCGAGGGCACGAAGTCGAAGGTCTCCGGCTCCGTGCGCGGCACCGTCCGCGCCGCCCGGGACTTCTGGAAGGTGCTCACGTGAGCGCCCCCGCCCACGTCCTCGTCGTCGCCAAGGCCCCGGTGGCCGGGCAGGCGAAGACGCGCCTCGGCGCCGAGGTGGGCATGACCGCCGCCGCCGAGCTGGCCGCCGCCGCCCTGCTCGACACCCTGGCCGCCGCGGCGGCGTACGCCGGCCCCGGACGCTGCCACGTCGCGCTCGCGGGCGACCTCGCCGACGGCGCTGCGGCCGACGAGCTGCGGCTCGCCCTCGACGGCTGGGCCGTGCGTCCGCAGATCGGCGACGGCTTCGACGAGCGCCTCGCCCACGCGCACGCCGACGTGCCCGGGCCCGTCGTCCAGGTCGGCATGGACACGCCCCAGCTGACCCCCGCCCTGCTCGCCGAGGTGGTCGCGGGCCTCGCCTCCCACGACGCCGTGCTCGCCCCCGCCGAGGACGGCGGCTGGTGGGCCCTGGCCCTGCGCGACCCCGGGGCCGCCGGCGCGCTGCGGGGAGTCCCCATGTCGACACCCGAGACGTACGTCGCGACCCGCGCCGCCCTCGAGGACGCCGGGCTCAGCGTCGGCACCGCCTCGACGCTCGTCGACGTCGACGAGGTCAACGACGCCCACCGGGTGGCCGCGGCCGCCCCCTCGACCCGCTTCGCCCGGCGGTGGACGGCGTCGTCCACCGCGCCCGGCGAGACACCCGACCCATCCGGAGCACGCCTGGTGACGAACAACGAGGATGACCACCACGACGGCGCCCACGGCGCCCGCCGAGCCGGACGGTAGACGCATGGCCGACGTCTCCTTCTCCGAGCTCTTCGCCCGCGCTCTCGCCGGCGACCCCTGCACCGTCGTCGGGGTCGGCGACGGACCCGACGTGCTGCCCGAGCCCCTGCCCGTCGGGGAGTGGCGACGCCCGGCCGACAAGACGGACCTCGCGGTGCTCGACCTCTGCGACGGCGTCACGATCGACGTCGGCTGCGGCCCCGGCCGCATGGCCGCCGCCCTCGCCGAGCGGGGGCACGACGTGCTCGCGATCGACGTGGTCGCGGAGGCCGTGGCGCTCGCCCAGGGCCTCGGCGTCGCCGCCGCCCGGCACAGCGTCTTCGACGTGCTGCCGCACGAGGGCCGCTGGACGACCGCCCTGCTCGCCGACGGCAACGTCGGCATCGGCGGCGACCCCGCCGCGCTGCTGCGCCGGATCCGCGAGCTGCTCGAGCCCGGGGGCCGCGTGGTCGTCGACATCGCCCCGCCCGGCACCGGCATCGAGTCCCGCTGGGCGCAGCTACGCTGCGGCGACGACACCAGCCGCCCGTTCCGCTGGTCGGTGGTGGGCGTCGACGCGATCGAGGAGCTCGCCATCTCGGCCGGCCTCCAGCTGCGCGACCTCCGCTCGATCAAGGACCGCTGGATCGCCGTGCTGGTGCCCGGCCCGATGCCCGTATTGCCGGGGCTGGCCGACCTCGCCGTCGACCACCACGCCGAGCACGTCGCAGGCCGCCTCGACCGGCGCACCAACGGTCACGGCACCCCCCGCAACGGGCACGCGAACGGCCACGCGAACGGGCACACCAACGGCCACGCGAACGGTCAGCTGAACGGACACGCTGACGACCACTCGGACGGCCCCGGGATCGCCGGACGACCGTGACGGCCCGGCTCCCGCTGCCGCGCGAGGCGGCCTTCACCTCCCGGCTGCGCAGCCCGGCCGTCGCGGCGCGGGTGGGAGCGGTGCTCGGCGTCTGCTTCGCCGTCTGCTTCGTCACCGGCATCATCAGCCACTGGGCCCAGCTGCCGCGGCCCGCCGTACCGTTCCCCACCTCCCCCGCCTGGGGCTACCGCGTCACGCAGGGCCTCCACGTCACGACGGGCATCGCCTGCGTCCCGCTGCTGCTCGTCAAGCTGTGGACCGTCTACCCCCGGCTCTTCGCGCCCGTCCCGAAGGGCGCCCGACGGCTGCTGCTCACCACGCTCGAGCGGGCGTCGATCGGCGTGCTCGTCGCCTCCGCGATCTTCCAGCTCGCGACGGGGCTCGCGAACGCGGCCCGGTGGTACCCCTGGGAGTCCTTCTCCTTCCGCACGACCCACTTCGCGATCGCCTGGGTCGCCATCGGCGCCCTGCTCGTGCACATCGCGGTGAAGCTGCCCGTGATCCGCGCCGCGTTCGGGGCCGACGTCGACGACACCGCCCTCGACCGTCCGAGCGCCACCGTCCCCGGGCCCGTCTCGCGGCGCTGGCTGCTGCGGTCCACCTGGATCGCCACCGGCGTCGCGGTGGTCGCGACCGTCGGCAACACCGTGCCCTGGCTGCGGGGCGTCTCCGTGCTCAGCGTGCGCTCCGGCGACGGCCCCGGCGGCATCCCCATCAACACCTCCGCCCGCCGCGCCGACGTCGTCGCGACGGCAATGAGCGCGTCGTACCGGCTCGTGCTGGTCAACGGCGACCGGGCCGTCTACCTGACCCGTGAGGACCTGCTGGCGATGACCCAGCGCTCCGAGAAGCTGCCCATCGCCTGCGTCGAGGGCTGGAGCGCGTCGGGCACGTGGAGCGGGGTGCGGTTCCGCGACCTGCTCGACCTCGTCGACGCGCCCCGCGGCGCCCACGTGCGCATCACCTCGCTGCAGCCCAAGGGGGCCTACCGGCGCACCGACCTGCCGTCGAACTTCGCCGACGACGACCGCACGCTGCTGGCGCTCGGACTGAACGGCGAGACCCTGGCCCCCGACCACGGGTACCCGGCGCGGCTCATCGCCCCGAACCGTCCGGGCGTGCTCCAGACCAAGTGGGTCTCCCGCATCGAGGTGGTCGCATGATGCCGCTGCGGGTGCTGCTCGGCGCGCTGGGCGTGGCCGTCGGCCTGTACGGCGCCTGGTTGCTGCTCGACCGCCAGGAGACCGTCCAGGTGGTGGAGGTGGCCGTGTGGTTCCTCGTCGGGGTGCTGGTGCACGACGCCGTGGTGGCGCCCCTGGCACTGCTCGCCGGCGCCGCCCTCCCCCGGCTGCTGCCCGTCGCGGCCCGCGGACCGGCCGTCGTCGGCCTGGTCGTCGTGACGACCGTGACAGTGGTCGCGATCCCGGTGCTGGGCCGCTTCGGCGCCCTGCCCGACAACCTGACGCTGCTCGACCGCCCGTACGTCGCCGGCTGGGCCGTGCTGGTGGGGCTCATCGCCGCGGCGGCCGCCGCGGTCGCCGTACGGAACGTGCGTCAGGCCAGCTCGGCCGCCGGCGGCCCCCAGGCGTAGACGTCGTAGCGCTCGCCCGCGGGCAGCGCCTCGTCGACGTTGAGGCTCCCGGGCGCGTGCTCCCCGTGGTCCTGCTCCCAGCCACGCAGGGCCTCCCAGTCAGCCCGCGCGAGCGTGGCGTGACCGACGAAAGTCATGCTCACCAGCACCTCGCACTGCCCCGCCGCGCCGGTCGTGCGGAACCACACGTCGACGTCGTGGCCACCGCGGGGAGCTGCCGCCTCCCGTACGTCGAGCGGGTCGTCGGGGTCGGGCGCCCAGGGCTCTTCCGGGTCGTCCGGGTCGCGGTCCTCGTCGGCAGCGTCACGGGCCGCCACCTTCCGTTCGTGGGCGAGGGCCTTCTCGAGGCGCGGCAGTCCCTCCTCGCGCGGCACGAAGTCCTCGACCTCGATCAACCCGCCCACCCCGGGCTCGAAGAGCGACTCGGTCGTCTGCCACCCACCCGGTGAGATCGCGAGCCAGAGAGACCGCCGGTGACGGCGCGCTCCCGACACCGCGGCCCCGACGCCCTTGCGGATCAGGTGACGGGCGAGGAGGGAGGCGACCCGGTCCGGCGGCGTGCGGCGGACCCACAGCCGCGACATCCGCTCCGTGCAGACGGTGAGGACGGGCGCGAGCGCCTCCGCCTCCTCGGCGGGCAGCTCGACCTCCAGCCGGGCGAGATGGCTCCGGAAGATGCCGAGTCGACGGCGACCGCCACCGCCCGCCTCCGTCCAGGCGTCGTCGTAGAGGCCGACGAGGGCCTCGACGACCTGGTCCGACGAGCTGATGCGGCGCATGGGTCGAGCCTTCCACGCTACTCCCGGGCGCCGCCAGCGACGCCGCCGAGATCGGTCACGGACCCGTGCCCCCGACGCTCCCGCTGAGACCGTGTGCACGTTCCTGGTGCTCTGCACCCTGAATTCAGGGCGTAGAGCGGCGGTTTAACCGCTCGAGCGGATAAACCGCCGGAGGCCCCCGACGACCCGGCCTACCCCTCCAGCACCACGAACGCGGTGGCGACACCGGCGTCGTGGGAGAGCGAGAGGTGCACGCTGCGGACGCCGAGGGCGTCGGCGCGGGCGCGCACGGTGCCGTGGAGGGCCACGTACGGCGCGGAGCCGGCGTCGCGGAGCACGTGGGCGTCGTGCCAGGCGAGGTCGCCGGGGGCGCCGAGCGCCTTGGCGAGGGCCTCCTTGGCGGCGAAGCGGGCCGCGACGGACTCCGTGGAGCGGCCCTCGACCTCGACGGGCAGGAAGAGACGGCCCAGGAGCGTCGGGGTGCGCTCGAGCGAGGCGGCGAACCGCCGTACGTCACAGACGTCGACCCCGACGCCGACGATCGCCACCCCGCGCCCCGCCGACTACTCGACGGTGACGGACTTGGCCAGGTTGCGCGGCTGGTCGACGTCGTGGCCCTTCGCCGTCGCGAGCTCGCAGGCGAACAGCTGGAGCGGCACGGTGGCGACGAGCGGCTGGAGGATCGTGGGCACCTTCGGCAGCCGGATCAGCACGTCGGCGTAGGGCTCGATGGCCGTGTCGCCGACCTCGGCGAAGCAGATGGTGCGGGCACCGCGGGCGCGCACCTCCTGGATGCCGCTGATCATCTTGTCGTGCAGCTGGTCGCGGCCCCGGGACGGCACGATGCAGAGCACCGGCAGGCCCTCCTCCACGAGCGCGATCGGGCCGTGCTTGAGCTCCCCGGCCGCGAACCCCTCGGCGTGCAGGTAGGCGAGCTCCTTGAGCTTCAGGGCGCCCTCGAGCGCCACCGGGTAGCCCGCGTGGCGGCCGAGGAACAGCACCGAGCGGGCGTCGACGTACTCGCGGGCGAGAGCGTAGACCTCCCCGCTGCGGTCGAGCACGTCCTGGATGTGGGCGGGCATGGCCTCGAGCTGGGCGACGATCTGGTGGATCTCGTCGCCGTACCGCGTGCCCTTGATCTGCGCCAGGTAGAGCGCGAGCAAGTAGCAGGCCACCAGCTGCGTGAGGAAGCCCTTGGTGGAGGCGACGCCGATCTCGGGGCCTGCGTGCGTGTAGATGACCGCGTCGGACTCGCGCGGGATGGTCGAGCCGTTGGTGTTGCAGATCGCCAGCACCTTCGAGCGCTGCACCCGGGCGTGGCGGATCGCCTGCAGGGTGTCGGCGGTCTCGCCGGACTGGCTGATCGCGACGACGAGGGTCGAGTAGTTGAGGATCGGGTCGCGGTAGCGGAACTCGCTGGCCAGCTCGACCTCGACCGGGATGCGGCACCAGTGCTCGATGGCGTACTTCGCGACCATGCCCGCGTAGAACGACGTGCCGCACGCGATGATGATGATCTTGTCGATCTCGCGCAGCTCGTCGTCGGAGAGCCGCACCTCGTCGAGCTGGAGCCGACCGTCGGCGGTCATGCGGCCCAGGAGCGAGTCGGCCACGGCACGGGGCTGCTCGAAGATCTCCTTGCGCATGAACCAGTCGTGGCCGTCCTTCTCGGCGGCCGAGAGGTCCCAGTCGACGTGGTACTGCACGCCCTCGGCGGGGCGGCCGTCGAAGCCCGTGACGGTGACGCCCTCGCGGGTGATGGTGACGACCTGGTCCTGGCCCAGCTCGAGCGCCTCGCGGGTGTGCTCGATGAAGGCGGCCACGTCGGAGCCGAGGAAGTTCTCGCCCTCGCCGAGGCCGACGACGAGCGGGGAGTTGCGGCGGGCGGCGACGACCCGGTCGGGGTCCTCCGCGTCGACGGCGACGAGGGTGAAGGCGCCCTCGAGCCGCGAGCAGACGCGCTGCATGGCGGTGGTGAGGTCCTCGCCCGACGCCAGCTGCAGCTCGAGCAGGTGGGCGGCGATCTCGGTGTCGGTCTCGGAGAGCAGCGTGTGGCCCTCGTCCTCCAGCTTGGCGCGCAGCTCGGCGAAGTTCTCGATGATGCCGTTGTGCACCACCGCGAGGCGGCGCATCTCGCCGAGGTGGGGGTGGGCGTTCGCGTCGTTGGGTGCCCCGTGGGTGGCCCAGCGGGTGTGGCCGATCCCGGTCGTCGAGGTCGGCAGGGGCCGCTCCGCGATGGCCTTCTCGAGGTTCGCGAGCTTGCCCGCCCGCTTGTCGGTGGCCAGCTCGCCGTCGTGCACCAGCGCGATGCCCGCGGAGTCGTAGCCCCGGTACTCCAGGCGCCGCAGCCCCTCGATCACCACGTCCTGGGCCGAGCGCTGACCCACGTAGCCCACGATTCCGCACATGGACCGGGAGTCTACGGCCCGCGACGACCGCCGCCGTCCTCCCACGCCTCCACATGCCGGGTGGCGCGCACGGCGGCCCCGGCCGTGCTGCACAATGCCTCGCATGTCTGCCGCAGGCGAGGTCGCCGCGCCACCGGACCACGGACGCGAGCCCAGCTCGCCCTACGTGGAGCTCGACCGATCCGCCTGGTCCGCCCTCGGCCAGACCACGGAGAGCCCGCTCACGTACGACGAGATCCGGCGCCTGCGCGGCCTCGGCACCCACCTGGACCTGGACGAGGTGCGGCAGATCTACCTGCCGCTCTCCCGGCTGCTCAGCCTCTACGTCGAGTCGAACGGCGACCTCCACCGCCGTACCGAGTCGTTCCTGCGCCGGCCGCAGCCGCGCCGCACCCCGTTCGTCATCGGCGTCGCCGGGTCGGTGGCGGTCGGCAAGTCCACCACCGCCCGCGTGCTGCAGGAGCTGCTCGCGCGCTGGCCCGAGCACCCGAACGTCGCGCTGGTGACCACCGACGGCTTCCTCTACGACAACGCCGAGCTCGAGCGCCGCGGCCTGCTGACCCGCAAGGGCTTCCCCGAGTCCTACGACCGCCGCAAGCTGCTGCGCTTCGTGGTCGACATCAAGTCGGGAAAGGACGAGGTCGAGGCGCCCACCTACTCCCACCTGACCTACAACGTGCTGCCCGACGAGAAGGTGGTCGTGCGCCACCCCGACATCGTCATCGTCGAGGGCCTCAACGTGCTCCAGCCGGCCGTGGTGCGCGACGACGGCCGCACCAGCCTCGCCGTCAGCGACTTCTTCGACTTCACCGTCTACGTCGACGCCGCCACCTCCGACATCCAGCGGTGGTACGTCGAGCGGTTCCTGCGCCTGCGGGAGACGGCCTTCCTCGACCCGGCGTCCTACTTCCGCAAGTACGGCGCCCTCTCCGTCGACGAGGCCGTCACCGAGGCGAACCGGATCTGGAACGCGATCAACGGACCCAACCTCACCCAGAACGTGCTGCCCACCCGCTCGCGCGCGACGCTCGTGCTGCGCAAGGACCGGGACCACTCCGTGCGCTACGTGCGGCTCCGCAAGCTCTGAGGCGCCCGATCAGCTCTCGACGGGCACGTCGATCTGGAAGCTCTGCTGGATCTGCGTGATGGTCTCGGCCGGCACCTCGTCCTCGATGCCCACGGGGCGCACGGCCACGAGGGTCGTCGTGAACTCGCCGGAGTTGAGCGCGACGACCTGGATCTCGACGCCGGTGACGCCGCAGTCGTTGGGGTCCTGGGGCACGACGATGGTCGAGCGGTGGGTCTGGGTGCCGTCCGCCAGCTCGAACGGCTCCACGTCGGGCACGCCCTCGTTCGGGCGCTCGATGCGCGTCCCGTCCTCCCGCAGCGAGGCCACGAAGCCCCAGTTGGCGCCGAGGGTGCGCACCACCTCGTCGGTCGGCGACGGGTTGATCCACACCTGCCCGAGGCCGACCAGGGCGCGGTAGCCCGCGGTGTCGGTCTCGCAGTAGTCCTCGCCGATGAGGGCGCCGCCGTTGACGAGCACGCGGGCGTACTCGTCGTCGGGGTCCGTCGACATCCGGCCCTCGAGCCCGCGGAGGTTGCCGTCGGGCTCCACGACCCAGCCGTCGTCGACGGACGGCACCTGGAAGAGCGCGTTGTCGCGGGCGTCGCCCGCCACGACCTGGCCGTCGTCGAAGTACGACGGGAGGTCCGCGGCGTCGGTGTCGGGCGTCGCGGTCGAGCCCTCGTCGCCGGGCGCGGTGCTCTCCGAGCCGCCCGTCCCCGCCTCCGAGGCGTCGTCCGACGGCTCCTGGCCGCTCGTGCCCGAGCTCGACGGGTCCGCCGTGTCGTCGCCGTCGTCGGACCTCACGAACGCCGTGGCGACCACGGCGGTCGTCGCCACCAGCGCGACCGCGGCCACGCTCGCCACGGCCACGACCGCTCCCGAGGTCTTCTTCGTCGGGGGTCGCTCGGGGAGGCCGGGCGTGCCGTACGAGGGGTCGTTCATGGGGTCTCCGTCCATCATCCGGGTCCAGCGCCGGCGGGTCCGAGCACGCTGGTGTCCCAGCCGTCTACCCGCCCGCCCATGACCGTACGCACCAGGTCGGGGTCGTCCGGCCCGAGATCGGGCAGGAAGGTCCAGCGCACACCTGCGAAGGAGTCGGCGAGGTCGCCGCCCGGGGCGCTGGGCAGGCGCATCGCCTCCCGCCAGACGAGGCCGAGCAGGTGGGAGGCCGCGTCGACCGGGCCGTCCTCGCCGCCCAGCCGCGGGGGCCGGCCGGGACCCGAGAGGATCACCTGGACGCCCGAGAGGCCCGTGGTCGTCAGCTGGTGCACCAGCGGCAGCACGGCGGCGTCCCAGCCGGTCGGCACGTCGGTGATCACGACGACGACCGGTCGCAGCAGCTCCTGGTCGAGGTCGTTCCACGCGCCGCCCTGACGGGCCATCGCCAGCAGGTCGGCGCGACGCTCCAGGTCGACGAGCAGCGCTCGGAGGGCGGCCGGCGTGGTCAGCGGCGGGGGCACCAGGTCGGCGGGCAGTCCGTAGGTGCCCCGGGCCCCGCCGAGGTCGACGAGCACCAGCCGGGGCCGGTAGACCGCGAGCGCGAACAGCGCGCGCAGGCCCAGCACCGCGGCGACCCGGGCCGCCACGACCTCGCCCCCGTCGTCGTCGGTCACGAGCAGCGCGCGGGTGCTCGGCACCCTCCAGAGCATGGGCATGCGGAAGTCGACCCCGGGCAGGTCCGCGAGGTGCGGCAGCGTGATCTCGCCCGCGCGGATCGCCGGCGGCGCGTCGCCCCGGTCGGCCGCGACGGCGTCGCCGCCGCGGACCCGGAGCTGCTCCCACGAGGCCATCCCGGCGCCGAACACCCGGTCCAGGCCAGCGATCTCGGTGCGCAGCGTCGCCAGCTCCCGCACGTGCACCTCGCCCGCCCGCACCACGAGCTCGTCGCGGCGGCGGCGGGCGTCGTCACGGGCGCGGTCGCCGTCGGCCGAGACCCGGAGGGCCGGGTCGGCCACGACCTTCTCGACGTCCTCGCCGAGCACGCGCTCGGCGTACGCGACCGTCGACTCGTACGACGCGGCGCTGCGGGAGGCGTCCTCGAGCACCATGCCGACCAGCTCGAGCGCACGGGCGGGGTCGGGGGCGGCTCCCGCGGTGGTGCCGGACGACGCCGGCGCGGGGCCCGGGCGCGGCGCCGCCACCGCCGGCTTCACCGCGGAGATCGGGCGGGCGGCCGGGGGCGGTGCCGAGGGTCCGGGGCTCGAGGGCGCGGGTGTCGAGGGCGCCGAGGGGGCGGGGGCGGGCGGCGCGGCCTTCTCCGTCACGGCGATCCGGACGCCGTGCGCGGTCTCCACACCGCCGAGGCCGCCGGGGTAGGCGCGGCCGACGGCACGCAGCTTCCACACGCCGGCCCGCCGGTACAGCTCGGCGAGCGCCACGACGCTCGCGCCGGTGCCG
Source organism: Nocardioides alkalitolerans DSM 16699 (assembly GCF_000426525.1). GTDB lineage: Bacteria > Actinomycetota > Actinomycetes > Propionibacteriales > Nocardioidaceae > Nocardioides > Nocardioides alkalitolerans. The sequence continues at coordinate 122,362 of NZ_AUFN01000011.1, read as the reverse complement.
CCGTCGGGCGGGGCCGCCAGCGCGGCGTCGGGGGCGAAGGTCGCGACGACGGTGCCGTCGCCGTCCTCGAGGCGCACGGGGCCCGGGCGGGCGCCGGGCCCGACCACGCCGAGCAGGACCACCCGCTGCGCCGTGACGGGCACGCCCGGCAGCCCGACCGCCACCGCGCCGGTGCCGTGCACCGGACGGGAGCCGGGCAGCACCCGGTCGTCGGCGCCGAGCGGCACGGCGAGCACCAGCAGGTCGGGGGCGCGCAGCAGGCAGGTCTCGCCCGGCCACGGCAGGTTCTGACCAGCCACCAGTGCGTGCACCACGTGCGTGTCCCCTCCGACCCTCGTCCGCCCGCTCCCCCGAGCGCTCCCCCGAGCACGACCCGACGCGTCACCGCGTCGGACGGCTCAGAGGAAGCGCGTGAGCTGCGGGATCGCCTCGCCCGGCGCCTTCGCCGTGATGCCCTCGCCGATCGCCTGCATCTTCCAGCCCGAGCCGTCCCGCTGGAACTTGGCCATCACCAGCGCCGTGAACGGCATGCCGCCGGCCAGGGTGAAGCGGGCCAGCTCGCCGTCGCTGTGGTCGATGAGGCGGCAGAACGCGTTCTGCACCTGCTCGAAGGTCTGGCCGGTGTAGCTCGTCACGATGAACACCAGCGTGTCGACGTGGACGGGCACGCGGGTCAGGTCGACGAGGATCGTCTCGTCGTCGCCGTCACCCTCGCCCGTCCGGTTGTCGCCCTGGTGCTGCACCGAGCCGTCCCGGGTGACGAGGTTGTTGTAGAACGCCAGGTCGACGGCCTGCTGGCCGGCGAACAGCACGACCGAGGCGTCGAGGTCGATGTCGACCTCGCGCGAGCCGAAGACGCCCTTCTTGCGCAGCGGGTCCCAGCCGAGGCCCATCCGCACGTGGGTGAGCGCCTGGCCGCCGTCCTTGCTGAGGCTGACGCGCTGGCCCTTCGACAGCGAGACGGGTGCTCCCTTGCGGAGGCTGACCTCGCCCGAGCCCGAGGCCTGCGGGGCGGGCTGCTGGGCGGGGGGCTGGCTCGGCTGGCCGTACGGCGAGGTGCTGCTCGGCGGCGTGCTGGGCGGCGTGCTGGGGGCGCCGTACGACGGAGCGGCCGGCGGGGCGCTCGGGGCGCCGTAGGTCGGCGCGGCCGGCGGGTACGACGGCGGTGCGCTCGGGGTGCTGGGGGCGCCGTAGGACGGCGCTGCCGGCGGAGCGGCCGGGGCGGCGGGGGCGGCGGGGGCGCCGTACGACGGAGCGGCGGGAGGCGCCGCGGGAGCCGGCGGAGCAGCAGCGGGCGGGGGCGTCGCGGGGGCTGCCGGGGCCGCCGGGGCGTCGTCGACGCTGACGCCGTGGTCCTTGATCAGGTCGGCGAGTCCGCCGTCGTACCCGCGACCGACGGCCCGGACCTTCCAGTCGGTGCCGCGGCGGTAGAGCTCGACCGCGACGACGATCGTCTCGCGGTTGAGGTCCGTCATCGCGAACTCGGCGACCGGCGCCCCGTTCGACGCGACCCGCGCCACGGGCTGGCCGACCTGGCCGAACACCTTGCCGCCGTCGTCGAGCGAGGTGACGAGGCGGACGGCGTGCACGTCGCCGGGCACGGCCGCGAGGTCGACGTCGACCCGCCAGGGGCTGCCCCCGGCCGGCGGCACGCAGGTCACGCCCGGTCCGTTCGGCTGGTTGTAGAAGACGAAGTCGGCGTCGGTGCGCACCTTCCCGGACTCGGTCACGAGAAGAGCCGACAGGTCCGCCGCGGCGGCCACGTCGACGGTCACGGAGAGCCGGCTGACGGACAGCGGGGCGTTGCCGCCCTTGGTCAGGGTGATCACGAGGAGTGAATCTATCGGAGTGGGCGAGCGCCTGTCGTCAGTCCGACCCGCCGGACGGCGGGGAGAGCCGCTTCTGCAGGTCGCGGGTCGTCTCCACCGCGACGTACCCGAGCTGGTCGTTCACGTGCGCCATCGCCGCGTTGACCTCCGCGTTCTCGGTGCGCACCACCTGGCAGCCGGGCCAGCGGGCCCGCAGCTCCCGGTGCAGCGTCAGCTTCAGCGCGAGCCCCAGGCGACGCCCCCGGTGCTGCGGGTGCACCAGCGTGCCCCCGACCTCGGCGAGCCGCGGGGAGGCGGGCGACAGCGTGGCGTCGGCGAAGCCGGCCGGCGAGCCGTCGGCGCCGAGGGCCAGCACCGTCAGGCGCGTCCGGCCGGCGGCCTCCTGCGCGGCGATGCGGGTGCGCACCAGCTCCGGCGTCCAGGCCGCGCCCTCGAGGGCCACGTCCCCGAGCGGGATCTCGTCGACGAACCGGTCGAGCAGGGCGCAGAGGCGCGCGTCGTACGGCGCCGGCGGCGCGCCGACGAAGACCTGCACCGTCGCGTCCGAGCCGGCCGACGCGACCCGGTCGTCGAGGGCCGACCAGGTGGGCTCCGTGGCCCGGAGGTCGGCGGCCCGGACGGTGTTGGTGCCGGCCACGTCGTACCCGTGGACCTGCGCGAAGGGCACGCCGGGCGCGGTGGCGCCGAGCGCGGACGGGACCTCGGTGAGCAGCACCGTGCGCCCGCGCTCCACCGCCCAGGCCTCCCCCGTCCGCAGCAACGCGCTGCCGACGCCGGACCGGCGGTGGTGGGCGGCCACCCACACCCCCGGCAGCCCGAGGTGGGGGTTCTCGTCGAGCAGGACGCTCGTGCGGGCCGCGCCGACGACCTCGCCGTCGCGTCGCGCCACGTGCAGGACGACCTCGGCCGACGGGTGCGGCGCGACGAGCCGGGTCCGGGCGACGGGCCAGTCGGGGAACGGCGCGGTCGGGCGGTCGGCCTCGACCGCGGCCACGACCTCCCACCACGCGCGCAGCGCCCGCTCGTCGTGCACGTCGACGACGGCGACGTCGGCGGGCGGTCCCGAGCTGGAGTGCGTCACGGGCGACGAGCCTAGGAAGGCCCGCCGCCCGTGGCGAACGAATTACGTACGGCGCGCGCGCCGTGCGGTCGGACGGCTCAGGCGCCCAGGCCCTTCACCGTGACGGGCACGTTGCCGCGGGTGGCGCGCGAGTACGGGCAGACCTGGTGGGCGCCGTCGACGAGCTCCTGGGCCGTGGCGTCGTCCACGCCGGGGATCGACACGGTGATGTCGACGGTGAGGGCGAACGAGGTGTCGTCCGGGCCGAACCCGACGGCGATGTCGAGCGTGGAGCCCGAGGCGTCGACGCCCTTCGACTTGGCGACCATGGTGAGGGCGCCCTGGAAGCACGCGCCGTACCCGAGCGCGAAGAGCTGCTCGGGGTTCGTGCCCGTGCCGGGGCCGCCCATCTCCTTCGGGGCGGTGAGCGCGAGGTCGAGGACGCCGTCGTCGCTCACGGCCCGTCCCTGGCGGCCGCCGGTGACGGAGGCGCGGGCGGTGTACACGATCTTGTCCGGGGTGTTGGTCATGCCCTCGACCGTACGACGGCACCCCAGGGCCCCTAGGCTCCCGAGCCATGACCACCGCCCGCACGGTTCCCGTCACCACGGAGATGGACGGCGAGGAGCTCGACGCCGAGGACGCGTTCCACCTCGTCCGACGCCTCGGCGTCCGTCGGGTGCTCGTCGACTCGTTCGTCCGGTTCCGGTTCGGCGACGGGTTCACCAACAGCCGCGGGCTCGCGCTCCAGGCGTCGCTGGCGGTCGTGCCGTTCCTGCTCGCCCTCACCGGCCTCGCCGCCGACGTCGACTCCGAGAAGCCCTCGCAGGTCATCGCCGCCACCGTCGCCGCGGTCTCGCCGGGCACCGGCGAGTCGGACGCGCTCACCGACGCCCTCGCCGCGGCCGACGACGAGGAGTCGGACGACGACGCCCAGGAGATCGGCGGCGAGATCGCCCTCGGCGGTGGCCTGCTGTTCGCCCTGGTGTCGATGACGACCGCGATGGCCCAGGTCGAGCGCGGGATGAACCGCATCTACGGCATCCGCCGCGACCGGCCCGCGCTCGCGAAGTACGGCCGCGCCGCCGTGCTCACCGCCTGCCTCGCCGGCCCCGTCGGCTTCGGCTTCCTGCTGCTGGTGGCGGGGCGCGACTTCGCCCTCGCGATGCAGGAGAACTACGGGTGGAGCCAGGCGATGGTCACGACCTGGAACGTCTGCCGGTGGCCGGTCGGACTGGTGCTGCTCGTCGTGACGATCGCCGTGCTGCTGGAGAAGGCTCCGCGCCGGCGGCAGCCCGCGCCCACGTGGGTGGCCCTCGGCTCGTCGATCACCGTCGTGCTCGTGCTCGTCGCCACGGCCGGGCTGGCGGCGTACACGACCCTGTCCGGCTCGTTCAGCACCGTCTACGGGCCGCTCGCCGGCATCATCGCGCTCCTGCTGTGGGCGCTGCTGTCGTCGATGGCGCTCTTCTACGGGGCCGCGGTGTGCGCCCAGCTCGAGGCCTGCCGCGCGGGCGAGCCGGAGCCGGCGTACGACGACCCCGGCCGCCCCCACGGCACGCAGGTCGAGAAGACGGTCTGAGCGGGCGACCGACCGAGGGCCGTCAGAGCGACAGGCGCGCGCGGACGACCTCGGCGAGGCGGGCGGCGACCGCCTGCGCCTCCTCCGACGTCGGGGCCTCGACCATGACGCGCACGAGGGCCTCGGTGCCGGACGCGCGGAGCAGGATGCGCCCCGTCTCGCCCAGGCGGCCCTGCTCCTCGGCGACGGCCGCCTGCAGCACGTCGTCGTCGGTGCGGGTCTTGTCGACGCCGGGCACGTTCACCAGCACCTGCGGCAGACGGGTCATGACGCCGGCCAGCTCGGCGAGCGTCGCGCCGGTCGTCGCCATGCGCTGGGCGACGTGCAGCGCGGTGAGCAGTCCGTCTCCCGTGGTGGCGTGGCGGCTCATGATCACGTGGCCGGACTGCTCGCCCCCGAGCACCCGCTTCGACGCGCCCATCTCCTCGAGCACGTAGCGGTCGCCCACGGCCGTGGCGGCCACGTCGATGCCGTGGCTGCGCAGGGCCTGCACGAAGCCGAGGTTGCTCATGACGGTCGCCACGACGGTGTCGCCGTCGAGCTCGCCCGACTCCTTCAGCGCGAGCGCGAGGATCGCCAGGATCTGGTCGCCGTCGACCACCTCGCCGCTCGCGTCCACCGCGAGGCAGCGGTCGGCGTCGCCGTCGAGCGCGAAGCCCGCGTCGGCCCCGTGGGCCAGCACCGCCGCGCGCAGCGGACCGAGGTGGGTGGAGCCGCAGCCGTCGTTGATGTTCAGGCCGTCGGGCGAGGCATGGATCGCCACGACCTCGGCGCCGGCGGCGCGCAGGGCGGCCGGGCCGACCTCGCTCGCCGCGCCCTCGGCGCAGTCCACGACCAGCGTCAGCCCCGCCAGCGGCGAGGTGAGCGTCGAGGCCAGGTGGGCGACGTACTGCTCGTGGCCGAGGGGGTACGTCGACACGCGCCCCACGGCGCCGCCCGTCGGGCGCTGCCAGGGCTCGCGCAGACGGGCCTCGATGGCCCGCTCGACGGCGTCGTCGAGCTTGACGCCCCCGCGGGAGAGGAACTTGATGCCGTTGTCGGGCATCGGGTTGTGCGACGCCGACAGCATGACGCCGAGGTCGGCGTCGAGCGCGTCGGTGAGGTGGGCGACCGCCGGAGTCGGCAGGACGCCGAGCAGCAGCACATCCACGCCGGCCGACGCCAGGCCCGCGACCACCGCGGCCTCGAGGAACTGCCCCGAGACACGGGTGTCGCGTCCGACGACCGCCACCGGCCGCGAGCCGTCGACGTGGGAGAGCTCGCCGGTCTCGGCGAGCACGTGGGCGGCAGCAACGGAAAGGTCCAGGGCCAGCTCAGCGGTGAGCACACCGTTGGCCAGGCCCCGGACCCCGTCCGTGCCGAAGAGTCGCGTCACGAAGAAAGACGCAGACCGCAGATCAGCGCTTGCTGAACTGGGGAGCCTTGCGGGCCTTCTTGAGACCGGCCTTCTTGCGCTCGATGACGCGCGCGTCGCGACGGAGCAGACCGGCCTTCTTGAGGACGGCGCGGTTCGCGTCGAGGTCGACGGCGTTGAGGGCGCGGGCCACGCCGAGGCGCAGGGCGCCGGCCTGACCGGTGATGCCGCCGCCGTGGATGCGGGCGATGACGTCGAAGCGACCCTCGAGCTGGGTCGTGGCGAAGGGCTCGTTCACGACCTGCTGGTGCAGCTTGTTCGGGAAGTATGAGTCGAGCTCACGGCCGTTGATCGTCCAGACGCCGGTGCCCGGCACGATGCGGACGCGGGCGACGGCCTGCTTGCGGCGGCCGGTCGCACCGGCGGGCGCGATGGTCGCGACGCGCTCGGGCGCGTCGGCGCCCGGGGTGCTCTCGGAGCTGTAGGCGATGCCCTGCTCGTTGACCTCGAAGGTCTCCTCGACCTCGGTCTCGGGAGTGGGAGTGCTCACGGTGTTCCTCACTGGTCCTTGGTGGTTCGCGCGGTGGCGGTGGAGAAAGAGATGGGGGTGACGGCAGACGTCACTGCGAGACCTGCTTGATCTCGAACGGCTTCGCCTGCTGGGCCGAGTGAGGGTGCTCCGGGCCCGAGTAGACCTTGAGCTTCTTCAGCTGCTGCCGGCCGAGGCGGTTCTTCGGCAGCATGCCCCACACGGCGTTCTCGATCGCCTTGCGCGCGTCCTTCTCGAGGAGCTCGCCGATCGGGGTGGCGGACAGACCGCCCGGGTAGCCCGAGTGGCGGTAGACGAACTTGGTGGTCTTCTTGGTGCCGCTCAGCGCCACCTTCTCCGCGTTGACGACGATGACGAAGTCACCGGTGTCGGCGTTGGGGGCGAACTGGGGCTTGTGCTTGCCGCGCAGGAGGGTGGCCACCTGGACGGCGAGCCGGCCGAGGACCACGTCGGTGGCGTCGATGACGAGCCACTCGTGGGTGATGTCGGCGGGCTTCGGGGCGTACGTGCGCACGAAAATGCCTTCTTCTCGTTCGTTGGTCCCGATCGGCAGGTCGCCGACCGGGTGGTGGAACCACGTCCTCTGACGAACACGGCCCGGCTTCGTCCCTCGCGGGACTGTCCGGATCTGCATCGTGGGTGTGTCGCACGTGTTGAGACGTAGGACCACGACGCGGCAGGGGACGCGACCGACAAGAATACGCAGGCCCTCGACAGCGGGTCAAAACGACCGGACGCCCGCCGGGCGGCGCCGCGGGCACGACCGCGTACTGGTCGGTAACCGGCCCCGTTCGTGACCACCGTCGCAGGACGACTAGGTTAGGGCCGACCCAATCCGGCAGGTGCACCTGATCGAGCGCCCGCCGCCCGTCTGCACGACTAGGAGTCAGCGTGACCGACGCAGGAACACCGGGCGCCTCCCTGACCGTTCGCGACAACCGCACCGGCCAGGAGTACGACGTCCCCATCGTCGACGGCACCATCCGCGCCGCCGACCTGGGCAAGATCAAGACCGACGACGACCTGCCCGGTCTCGCCGTGTACGACCCCGGCTTCACGAACACGGCCTCGTGCCGGAGCTCGGTCACCTACATCGACGGTGACAAGGGCATCCTGGAGTACCGCGGGTACCCGATCGAGCAGCTGGCCGAGGGCTCCACGTTCCTCGAGGTGGCCTACCTGCTCATCCACGGCGCTCTCCCCACGAAGGAGGAGTACGCGGCCTGGGAGCACGAGATCACGTACCACACCTTCGTGCACGAGAACGTCAAGTCGCTGATGCAGGGCTTCCGCTACGACGCGCACCCCATGGGGATGCTGATGTCGTCCGTGGGGGCCCTCTCGACGTTCTACCCCGCGGCCCGCGACATCGACGACCCGGCCAACCGCCACATGCAGATCGTCCGCATGATCGCGAAGATGCCGACGCTCGGCGCCTGGTCGTTCCGGCACGCGCAGGGCAAGCCCTACGTCTACCCGGACAACGACCTCTCCTACACGGCCAACTTCCTCTCGATGCTCTTCAAGATGAGCGAGTCGAAGTTCGAGCCCGACGAGCGTCTCGTGAAGGCCCTCGACGTGCTGTTCATCCTCCACGCCGACCACGAGCAGAACTGCTCGGCCAACGCGGTCCGCTCCGTCGGCTCCTCGCAGGTCGACCCCTACTCGGCGGTCTCGGCCGGCATCGGCGCCCTCTTCGGCCCGCTGCACGGTGGCGCCAACGAGGCCGTGCTCCGCATGCTGCGGCGCATCGGGTCGAAGGAGAACATCCCCGCCTTCATCGACGGCGTGAAGAACGGCAACGAGCGCCTCATGGGGTTCGGCCACCGGGTCTACAAGAACTACGACCCGCGCGCCCGCATCATCAAGAAGGCCGCCGACGACGTCTTCGAGGTCACCGGGGTCAACCCGCTCCTGGAGATCGCGCTCGAGCTCGAGAAGATCGCCCTCGAGGACGAGTACTTCGTCAAGCGCAAGCTCTACCCCAACGTGGACTTCTACTCGGGCCTGATCTACGAGGCCCTGGAGTTCCCGCCGGAGATGTTCACCGTGCTGTTCGCCATCGGCCGTACGCCGGGCTGGCTCGCGCAGTGGAACGAGCTCGTGCAGGACAAGGAGCAGAAGATCGCCCGCCCGAAGCAGATCTACACGGGCGAGCGCACGCTCGACTTCGTCCCCGCCTCGCAGCGCTGGGCGTGAGTCGCACCGTCGGGGCCTGAGCCCCGGCGACCGCTCCGTCCGAAGGGCCCCCGACCGCACTCCGGTCGGGGGCCCTTCGTCGTACGTCGGGGTCTCGCGCATTGCTCCCGCGGCCCTCATGTCGCTGGCGCCCGCGGAGGACGGGAAACGCGGACCGGTGCGCCCCGTGACGAGAAACGCGGACCCGTGGGCCCCGTGAGGGGAAACGCGGACGCCGGACGGCGACACGCCGGCGGTGCATCCGGGGAGCTCCGCGTTCCCGCCGGCCGGAGGGTCGCGGTCCGCGTTCTCTCCCGCCCGGCCGGCGACTCTCGCCGCCAGGCTGCGCTCGCAGTGTGGCGGACCGATGCGTTCGCACGTCGGGAACGGGCGCATCCGTCCGCCACACTCCTCGGCCCCCACGGGGGCGGCCCGGGGCCCGGCTCGGCATCACCCGACGCACGAGGGCCCCCGACCGCACTCCGGTCGGGGGCCCTTCGTCGTACGTCGGGGGTGTCGCTCAGTGGCGGGGCTTGCGCGAGCGACCGCCGGCGGGGGCGCCGCCGTCCGGCTGCAGCTCGATGAGCTGGCCCGAGACGCGCGTCTTCTTGAGCGCGTCCCACGTCGCCGGCGAGAGCTCGGCCGGCAGCTCGACCAGCGAGTGGTCGGCGCGGATGTCGATGTGCCCGAAGTCGCGGCGCGACAGGTTGCCCTCGTTGGCGATGGCGCCGACGATCTGGCGCGGCTCGACCTTGTGGCGCTTGCCGACCGCGATCCGGTAGGTCGCCATCGGCTGGTCCGACTCACGACGCTGGCGCCGCTCGCCGCGCGGGGCCCCGCGGCCCTGCTCGGGCCGGGAGCCGCGCTCGGGACGGTCGCGCTCGGGGCGGTCGCGCTCCGGGCGCTGCACCGGACCGGGCTCGAGGAGCAGGGGCTCCTCGCCCTGGAGCACCACGGCGAGGGCGGCGGCCACGTCGACCTCGGGGACGTCGTGCTCCTCGAGGTAGTGGCGGACCACGTCGCGGAAGAAGTCCACGCGGGGCGACGTGAGGGCCGTCGTGATCTGGTCGTCGAAGCGCGCGAGGCGCGTCGAGTTCACGTCGTCGACGCTCGGCAGGTTCATCTGCGTCAGCGGCTGGCGGGTGGCCTTCTCGATGTGGCGCAGCAGGTACTTCTCGCGCGGGGTCACGAAGGAGATCGCCTCGCCCGAGCGGCCCGCGCGACCGGTGCGGCCGATCCGGTGGACGTACGACTCCGGGTCGGTGGGGATGTCGTAGTTCACGACGTGGCTGATGCGCTCCACGTCGAGGCCGCGGGCCGCGACGTCGGTGGCCACGAGGATGTCGAGCTTGGCGGACTTCAGCTGGTTGACCGTGCGCTCGCGCTGCACCTGGGCCACGTCGCCGTTGATGGCCGCGGCGGAGAACCCGCGGGCGCGCAGCTTCTCGGCGAGCGACTCCGTCTCCTGCTTGGTGCGGACGAAGACGATCATGCCCTCGAAGTTCTCGACCTCGAGGATGCGCGTGAGGGCGTCGACCTTCTGCGGGTAGCTGCAGATGAGGTAGCGCTGCGTGATGTTGGGCGCCGTGGCCGTCTTGTTCTTCACCGTGATCTCGATCGGATCGGTGAGGTACTTCTTCGACAGGCGGCGGATCTGCGGCGGCATCGTCGCGCTGAAGAGCGCGACCTGCTTGTCGTCGGGCGTGTCCGCGAGGATCGTCTCGACGTCCTCCGCGAAGCCCATCTTCAGCATCTCGTCGGCCTCGTCGAGCACGAGGAACCGCAGCTCGGTGAGGTCGAGGGTGCCCTTGTCGAGGTGGTCCATGATCCGACCGGGCGTCCCGACGACGACGTGGACGCCGCGGCGCAGGGCGGAGAGCTGCACGCCGTACCCCTGGCCGCCGTACACGGGGAGCACGCTGACGCGGCTGCCGCTGGCGTACTTCTCGAAGGCCTCGCAGACCTGGAGCGCGAGCTCACGGGTCGGTGCGAGCACGAGCGCCTGCGGGGTCTTCTGGCGCAGGTCGAGCCGGTCGAGGATCGGGAGCGCGAACGCCGCCGTCTTGCCCGTGCCGGTCTGGGCGAGGCCCACGACGTCGCTGCCGGCCAGCAGGGGCGGGATCGTCTGCTCCTGGATGGCCGACGGCCGCTCGTAGCCGACGCCCTTCAGCGCCTTCAGCACGGCCTCACCGAGGCCGAGGTCGGCGAAGGTCACGGGCTCTGGTTCTGTCTGCTCCTGCTGGCTCACCCGACCACGGTAGTGAATAGATGGCCGATCCGCCGCTTCAGCGGGCAGGTGATCCTCGTCCGACCCGTCGTCGGCGGCTGGTCCGGGACCCGCGAGCGCGTCCGCGGGCCCCGCTCAGGCCGGCAGGTCGGGCAGCGCCGTCTCGAACAGCCACGGCGCCAGCAGCCCGCTGACGTCCGTGCCGGTGCGCGCGTCGGCGTACTCCAGGAACGCCTCGGTCGTGACGGACCCGCCGGCGTGGTCGGCCACCCAGCCCGTCAGCAGGTCGAAGAACGCCTCGTCGCCGACGCTGCGTCGTACGACGTGCAGGGCGACCGCGCCGCGCTTGTAGAGCCGGTCGTCGAACATGAGCTCCGGGCCGGGGTCGGCCAGCAGGAGGTCCTCGTCGGCGTCGGTCAGGCCGGCGTGGTGGTGCTCGACCCACTCCTGGCAGGAGCGCTCCCCCGACCGCTCCGACCACAGCCACTCGCTGTAGCAGGCGAACCCCTCGTGGAGCCAGATGTCCTGCCAGCGGGCGAGCGTGACGCTGTTGCCGAACCACTGGTGGGCGAGCTCGTGGGCGACGAGCCGCACCTGCTCCCAGTCGGCGGAGACGAAGTTGCGGCCGAAGGTCGAGAGGCTCTGCGACTCCAGCGGGATATCGAGCGGGTCGCCGGTGACGACCGCGGCGTAGGAGGCGAACGGGTAGGGCCCGAACCACTCCGCGAAGGCCGCCATCATCTCGGCCTGGCGGCCGAAGCCGGCCTCGTAGCCCTCGCTGCGGCGGCGTCCGGAGCCCTCGGGGACCGCCGAGAGCAGCGGCACCGCGGCGTCGTGCTCGACGATCTCGTAGCGGCCGATCTGCACGGTGGCGAGGTAGGTCGCCATGGGCTGGTCCATCACGTAGGTCCACGACTCGGTGCTGCCGCGGCGCTTGCGCGCCTCGAGCAGGCCGTTGGAGACGACGGTGTAGCCGGTGTCGGTGGTGACCGTGATGCGGTACGGCGCCTTGTCGTCCGGCCGGTCGTTGCAGGGGAACCAGGTGGGCGAGCCGTGCGGCTGCCCGGCGACGATGACGCCGTCGGTCAGCTCCTCCCAGCCCGCGTCGCCGTGGTGCTTCTCGACGAGGGGGGCGGGGTGGCCGCCGTACTTCACGACGAGGCGCAGCGTCGTGCCCGCCGCCCCGGCCTCGCGGAGCTTGACGACCAGGCGGTGCCGGCGCTGGCTGAACTTCGCGGGCGCCTTGCCGTCGACCGTCACCTTCGAGACGTCGAGGCCGGCGAGGTCGAGCACGACCCGGTCGGTCTCCTCGAGCAGCTCGACCTCGATGCGGGCCTCGCCGCTCAGCCGGTTGCCCTCGAGCTTGTAGGTGAGGTCGAGGGCGTAGGACCGGGCCGACCAGGAGCGGTCGCCGTGGCCAGGCAGGTAGTCGTCGGCCGTCGGCAGTCCGCCGATCACGCGGTCACCGGCTCGCCGGACGTCGGCGACGCGGGAGCGGTCACGCCCGTCGTGGGGGCGAGCGACGCGGGCCAGGGCCCGATCGGGTTGCCGATCCACGCGGTCTTGTCGGGAACGGACTCGCCTCGCATGACCAGGGACACGGGGCCGACCGTAGCGTGCCGACCGAGCACCGCCGCGGGCAGGATGACGCTGTTGGGGCCGAGCGTCGCGCCCCGTCGCAGGGTCACCGTGTCCATGGCCAGCACGCGGTCGTGGAAGAGGTGGGTCTGCACGACCGTGCCCGGGTTGACGGTCGCCCCGTCGGCGAGGTGCACGAGGTCGGCCTCGGGCAGCCAGTGGGTCGCGCACCAGACCCCGCGGCCGATGTGGGCGCCCATCGAGCGGAACCACACGTTGAGCAGCGGCGTGCCCGACACCGTGCGGGCGAACCACGGCACGGCGAGCACCTCGACGAACGTGTCGGCCAGCTCGTTGCGCCACACGAACGAGCTCCAGAGCGGGTGGCTGCCGGGGCGCATCCGGCCGACGAGCGCCCACTTGGCGGCGGTCGTCACGAGCGCCGCGACGAGCCCGCCGACCGCCAGGAGCGGACCGACGAGCGCCGCGGCGAGCAGCGCGCCGTACGCGGCGTCGTCGGGCACCGCGAGCAGCGCGGCGAGGCCGACCACGACCGTCACCGTGAGCGCGACGGTGAGCAGCACGGGCACGAGCCGGCAGACCTCGACGAGCGCGCGGGCCACGTGGAGGCGCCGCGCCGGGGCGTAGGTGCGGGCGGTGTCGCCGCTCTCCGACGTCCGTCGCAGCGCCGCGGGCGGACTGCCCAGCCAGGACTCGCCGCTGCGCGCCGTCTTGCGCTGCGGGGCCGCCGAGAGCACCGCCACGAGGGAGGCCTTCGGCACCTTGCGGCCCGGGGCCGCCATGCCGGAGTTGCCGACGAACGCCCGCTTGCCGATCTTCACGCGCTCGACGCGCAGCCAGCCGCCGCCGAGCTCGTAGCCCCCGATGAGGGTGTCGTCGGCGAGGAACGCGTGGTCGCCGACCTGGGTCAGGCGCGGCACCATCAGCACCGTCGAGGCCTCGACACCGGTGCCGATCCGGGCGCCGAGCGAGCGCAGCCAGTACGGCGTGAGCGACGACGCGTAGAGGCCGTAGAGCCAGGTGCGCGCCTCGTCGAGCACGCGCATCGTCGTCCACACCTGCAGGGCGGTGCGGCTACGCACGGGGTGGATGCCGGTGGCGAGCCGCAGCGCGCACAGACGCACGACGGCCCAGATCGAGACCGTGAGCACGAGCAGGCCGACGAGGACGCCGAGGGGCAGCCGCACGAGCAGGTGGGCGAGCAGCGCGCCGTACCCGTCGACGGCGGCCAGCCCGGGCAGCGCCACGAGGGCGCCGACGCCCATCGCGAGGGCGGGGAGGAGGCCGAGCACGACGGCGCTGGCGGCGTACGCCGCGACCCACGCCCGGGGGCGCTCGGGCCGCTCCTGCCAGGGGCCGCGGGCGGTACGGCGCACCCGGCGCGCGGGCGAGCCCGCCCAGAACTCGCCGGACGGCACGTCGCCGAAGACGGCGGAGCCCGGGGCGATCTCGGCGTCGGAGCCGACGTGGGCACCCGGCACGAGCATGCTGCGCGCCCCGATGCGGGCGCGGGCCCCGACCTCGATGCGGCCGACGTGCACGACGTCGCCGTCGATCCAGTGGCCGGTGAGGTCGACCTCCGGCTCCACGGAGGCGCCCTTGCCGAGGCGGAGCATGCCGGTGACGCCGGGCAGCGAGTGCAGGTCGACGTCGCGACCCACGTCGGCGCCGAGCAGGCGGGCGTACCAGGTGATGAGCGGCGCCCCTGCGAGGTTCGTGGCGCCGATCTCGTCGGCGAGCTTCTCGGCCAGCCAGAGCCGCAGGTGCACCTTGCCGCCGCGCGGGTGCTCCCCCGGGGTGACGCCCCGCAGCAGCAGCCGGGCCTGGCCGGCGGCGAGCAGCATGCGCCCGGGCGGGGTGAGCAGCGCGGCCCACAGCACGACGAGCAGCCACCAGGGGTAGGTCGGCAGCCAGTCCGCGTCGTCGAGCACCGGTGCGAGCAGGGTGGAGCCGATCATCGTCCAGACCACCCAGCGCAGGCCGCCGACCGCGCGCACCAGCAGCGTCGCCGCCACCTGGCCGCGCTGGCTCTTCACCGGCAGCGGGCGCACCTTGCGGTCGCTCGCCGTCGTCGCCGGGGCGGCCATCGCGTCGAGGTACGCCGCCAGCGCCGCCACCGTCGAGCGCTCGTAGACGTCGCCGACCGCGACCTCGGGGAACCGGGTGCGCAGCCGCCCCACGATCTGGGCCGCGGTGAGGCTGCCGCCGCCGAGGTCGAAGAAGTCGGCGTCGGCGCCCTGCACGTCGGCGCCGAGCACGTCGAGCCACAGCTCGGCGATCCAGGCCTCGGTGTCGGAGAGGTCGTCGCGGGGCCCGCTCTCGGCGGCGCCGGGGAGCGGCCAGGGCAGCGCGTCGCGGTCGACCTTGCCCGACGTACGCGTCGGCAGCGTGTCGACCACCGCGAGCCGCGGCACCAGCGCGGCCGGCATGGCGGCGCGCAGACGGTCGAGCGCGGCGGAGGCGTCGAAGCCGGGCTCGGCGGTCACGTAGCCGACGAGCAGCTGGTTGCCCGCGGCGGTACGGCGCACCGCGGCCGCCGCGCTGCTCACCCCGGGCAGCGCGAGGAGGGCCGAGTCGACCTCGCCCAGCTCGATGCGGCGCCCGCCCAGCTTCACCTGGTCGTCGGCGCGGCCGGCGAAGAGCAGCCCGACGGGGTCGTTCACGACGATGTCGCCCGAGCGGTAGGCGCGCTCCCAGCCCAGGGTGGGCATCGCGGCGTACTTCTCGGCGTCCTTGGCCGGGTCGAGGTAGCGGGCCAGGCCGACGCCGCCGATGATCAGCTCGCCCTGCTCGCCCGGGGCCACGGGCACGCCGGTGGCGGGGTCGACGACGGCGAGGTCCCAGCCGTCGAGGGGCAGCCCGATGCGCACGGGGGCCTCGCCGGTGAGCTCGCACCCGCAGGCCACGACCGTCGCCTCGGTGGGGCCGTAGGTGTTCCAGACCTCGCGGCCCTCGCGCACCAGGCGGGCGGCCAGCTCGGGCGGGCACGCCTCGCCGCCCATGATCAGCAGTCGCACGCGCTCGAGCGCCTCCGCGGGCCACAGCGCGACGAGGGTCGGCACGGTCGACACGACGGTGACCCGGTTGGCGACGAGCCACGGACCGACGTCGATGCCGGAGCGGACGAGAGCGCGCGGTGCGGGCACGAGGCACCCGCCGTACCGCCACGCCAGCCACATCTCCTCGCAGCTCGCGTCGAACGCCACCGAGAGCCCGGCCATCACCCGGTCGCCCACCCCGAGCGGCGCGGGCTGCAGGAACATCCGCGCCTCCGCGTCGACGAACGCGGCGGCGTTGCGGTGGGTGACGGCGACGCCCTTCGGCGTGCCCGTCGAGCCGGAGGTGAAGATCACCCAGGCGTCGTCGTCGGGCGAGGGGTCCTGCTGCGCGCGGGGCTCCCCCGACCGGCGGACCTCGACGGCGAGCTCGTCGGTGACGACCGCGGCCACGTCGGCCTCGCCGAAGACGAGCAGGGCGCGCTCCGGCGGGTCGTCGGCGTCGACCGGCACGTACGCCGCCCCCGCCAGCAGGACGCCGAGGATCGCGACGTAGAGGTCGGTCGTGCCGGACGTGACCTGCACGCCCACCTTGTCGCCCGGCCCCACGCCCTGCTGCGCCAGCTCGGCGGCGAGGCCCTCGGCCTGCTCCTCGAGCTCGGCGTACGTCAGCACCCCCAGCCCGGCGTCGACGGCCGGCTCGTCGGCGGCCTGCTCGACCGTCGCGCGGAACACGTCGACGAGCGTGCGCTCCACCGGCGCCAGGTGGCCGCGCCGGAGCGGGTCGTCGGCGGGGGCGCTCCGGGCGGACGGGGCGGCCGGGGCGGCCGGGGCGGCCGGGGCGGCCGGGGTGCTCGGGGCGGGAGGGGGAGGCGGGGCCACCGGCTGGTCGCCGGTGCTCCCGTCGTGGGGGGCGTCGCTCACGCGGGGCAGTGTGGCCGGTCCGGGTGAACGGACGGTGATGGCGCGCGAGGGGTGGGCGGTGGGGTTCGGGGGCGGCCCGGTGTGCCTGGGGCGGTGGGTCGCGGGCCGGGTCGCGGTGTGGGCGCCCCGTCCGCCCTGTCGCTGACACCGCGACCCACCCGACCCCACCGGTCGCGGTGTGGGCGCCCCGTTCGCCCTGACGCTGACACCGCGACCCGCCGGACCGGCATCGCCGAGGTCGAAGGCTCCACCGACCCTGCAGCGAAACCGCCGCCGCCCCCGCCGCCTCAGATCACCGACCCGCGCCCGTCCCAGTACGGCGCGCGCAGGTCGCGCTTGAGGATCTTGCCGGTCGGGTTGCGCGGCAGGGCCGGGAGCACGTCGACGGTCTTGGGGCACTTGAAGTGGGCGAGGCGGTCGCGGCAGAACGCGATGATCTCCTCGGCCGTCGCGGAGGTGTCGGGCTTGAGCGCCACGACCGCCTTCACCGTCTCGCCCCAGCGCTCGTCGGGCACCCCGATGACGGCGCACTCCATGACGGCCGGGTGCTCGGCCAGGACGCGCTCGACCTCGGGCGAGTAGATGTTCTCGCCGCCCGAGATGATCATGTCCTTGATGCGGTCCTGCACGAAGCAGAAGCCCTCGTCGTCGAGGCGGCCGACGTCGCCCGTGCGGAACCAGCCGTCGGACGTGATCACCTTCGCGGTCTCGTCGGGCTTGCCGAGGTACCCCTTCATCACCTGCGGTCCGCGCAGCCAGATCTCGCCGTGCTCGCCGGGGGCCGTGTCCTCGCCCGTGACGGCGTCGACGATCCGGACCTCCATCTCCGGCAGCGCCTGGCCCGCCGAGACGAGCCGCTCCGGGTGGTCGGCGTCGCGGTGGGCGTCCGGCATCAGGTGGGTGGCCACGCCGGCGACCTCGGTGAGCCCGTAGACCTGGATGAAGTCGGTCTCGGGCCAGGCCTCCATGGCGGCCCGCAGCAGCGGCGGGGGCATGGGGGCGGCGCCGTACGTGTAGTTGCGCAGGGCCCCGAAGAGCTTGATGGCGTCCGGCCCCGACTGCAGCACCTGCGCGAGCACGGCCGGCACGAGGAACGTCTTGTTGGCGCCGGCCATGATCGCGCCGGCCAGCGACATGCCGTCGGGGTCGCGGGTCATGATCGACGGGATGCCGTCGTGCAGGCCGAACAGCACGTACGACGAGCCGCCGACGTGGAACAGCGGCATCGCGACGAGCGAGACGTCGCCGGGGCCGAACTCCCAGCCGTCGTGGGCGTTGAGCGTGTGGGCGACCATGTTGCGGTGCGTCAGCATGACGCCCTTCGGCCGCCCGGTCGTGCCGGAGGAGTACATGACGAGGCAGGTGTCCTCCACGTCCACGTCCGCCGCGCGGCCCCGCGGGGTGGCGGCGGCCAGCCAGGCCTCGTACTCGTCGGGCTCCCCCGCCGCGTCGACGCCCTCGGGCGTCACGACCACGATCCGCTCCACGTTCACCAGCCGGTCGCGGATCGCCTCGATCGTCGGCAGCAGCTCGGCGCCCACGACGAGCAGCCGCGCCCCCGAGTCGTTGACCGCGTAGTCGACCTCGTCGCCGGCGCTGCGCCAGTTCACGATCGCGTTCGCCGCCCCGAGCGAGCCCGCCGCCATCGACAGCTCGACGCAGGCGGGGTGGTTCTTGTCGAGGAACGCCACGACGTCGCCCCGGCCGATGCCCGCGTCGGCGAGGGCGCCGGCGAGACGGCGGACGCGGTCGTCCCACTCCGCGTAGGTCCAGCTGCGGCCCCCGTAGCTCATCGCCGGCGCGTCGGGCGTCTGCTGCGCCCACCACGCCAGGCGGTCGTCGACGTACGACGGGCGCGGCGCGGCGGACGGGTCGGAGCCGGTGGACGGCGCGGGGGCGGTGGTCTCGGATGCGGTGACAGCGTTCAAGGCGGGGTCCCTCCCGGGTCGCCGACCGTCCTCGGTGACAGTCGGACTGTCACGATTGTGACGGCGGTCACAGACGGGGGCAAGGGGTGGCGTCCCCCATCCCGTCGACCGCTCAGCGCGCCCGCACCACGCGGCCCTCGTCCCACACCGGCTCCGGCGCCTCGTAGACGTGGCCGTCGGCGCCGTACACGAGGTAGCGGTCGAAGCCGCGCGCGAACCAGCGGTCGTGGGTCACCGCGAGCACCGTGCCCTCGAAGGCCTCGAGCCCCTGCTCGAGCGCCTCCGCGGAGGCGACGTCGAGGTTGTCGGTGGGCTCGTCGAGCAGCAGCAGCGTCGCGCCCGACAGCTCGAGCAGGAGGATCTGGAACCGCGCCTGCTGCCCGCCCGAGAGCGCGTCGAAGGTCTGCTCGGCGCTGGCGGCCAGCTCGTAGCGGTCGAGGGTCCGCGCCGCCTGCTCGCGCCCCATGCCGCGGCGGCCGTGCTCGGCGCCGTCGCCGCGGTGGAGGATCTCCGTGAGCGTGCGTCCGGCCAGCTCGGGGTGCTCGTGGGTCTGCACGAACCAGCCCGGCCGCACCCGCGCCCCCAACCGGGCGCGCCCCGTGTGGGGCACCGGCTCCGGCGGCACGTCGCCGACGGGCCGCTGCTCGATCTCCGGGTCGGTGCCGCCGGCGGCGAGCAGCCGCAGGAAGTGCGACTTGCCCGACCCGTTGGAACCCAGCACGGCGACGCGCTCGCCGTACCAGACCTCGAGGTCGAACGGCTGCATCAGCCCGCTCAGCTCGAGGCCCTCGCAGACCACCGCCCGCTTGCCCGTGCGCCCGCCGGAGAGCCGCATGGTGACCTTCTGCTCGCGGGGCTGCGCGGTGGGCGGGCCGGCCTCCTCGAACTTGCGCAGCCGGGTCTGGGCCGCGCGGTACTGGCTCGACATGCCGTCGTTGTACTCGGCCTTGATCTTCAGCCGCAGCACGAGCGACTTCAGCTTGGCCTGCTCCTCGTCCCAGCGCTTGCGCTGCTCCTCGAAGCGGGCGAACCGGTCGGTGCGGGCCTCGTGGTACGACGCGAAGCCGCCCGGGTGGGTCCACACCGAGTTGCCGGCGCCCTCGGTGCCGAGCTCGACGGTCACCACCCGCGTGGCCGCGTTGGCGAGCAGCTCGCGGTCGTGGCTGACGAACAGCACCGTCTTCGGCGAGCCGGCGATGCGCTGCTCGAGCCAGATCTTGCCGGGCACGTCGAGGTAGTTGTCGGGCTCGTCGAGCAGCAGCACCTCGTCGGGACCGCGCAGCAGGTACTCCAGCACCAGCCGCTTCTGCTCCCCACCGGAGAGGGTGCGCAGCACGCGGTGGCGGGCGCGCTCGTACGGCGTGCCCAGCGCGGCGGTCGTGCAGGTGTCCCAGACGACCTCGATGTCGTAGCCGCCAGCGTCGGCGAACTCGGAGAGCGCGGTGGCGTAGCGCATCTGGGTGGCCTCGTCGTCGGTCTCCATGAGCGCCAGCTCGCAGGCGTCCACGGCGGCCGCGGCGCGCCGTACGCGGTCGGGGGCCACCGACAGCAGCAGGTCGCCCACGGTGGGGTCGTCGACCTGCTCGGCGCCGCTGCCCACGACGCCCTGGCCGACGAACTGGCGCATCACGCCGAGCCCGCCCGACCGGGTCACCACCCCCGCGTGCGGGGCGAGGTCGCCCGTCACGATCTTCAGCAGCGTCGACTTGCCCGCCCCGTTGGCGCCCACCAGCGCGACCTTGGCGCCGTCGCCGACCCGGAACGAGACGTCGTCGAGCAGCACCCGCCCGTCCGGCAGCTCGAACCTGACCCCGGCGACCTCGACATGACCCACGGGAGGCGATTGTCCGGCACGACGCCGGCCAGGTCACGTCGATATCGCCGCGCACGCGAGGAACGGCCGCCTTAGCCTGTACGGCGTGCCCCTCACCGTCACCTCGCTGCACCGCTACCCCGTGAAGTCGATGCGTGGCGAGGCCCTCGCCGACGCCGTCGTCGAGCCCTGGGGGCTGGCCGGCGACCGCCGCTGGATGGTGGTGCTGGGCGAGGGGCCCGACACCGGCCGCTTCGTCTCGGCGCGCAGCGATCCCCGGCTCGTGCTCGTCGAGCCGCGCCTGACCGCGGCCGGGCTCCACCTCGCGGCGCCCGGCGTGGAGGACGCACCCGCCCCGCTCGACGTGCCCCTGCCCGACGCCGCGACGCTCCTCGACGTCGAGATCTGGGGGTCGGAGCTGCCGGCCGCCGTGGCGAGCACGGCGGCGGACGCCTGGCTCAGCGACTACCTGGGGCACGCGGTGCGCCTCGTGCACCTCGACGACCCGACGCGGCGCCCCACGAGCCCGGCCTTCAGCCGCGCGGACGACCGCGTGGGCTTCGCCGACGGCTACCCGCTGCTGCTCACCACCGAGCGCTCGTTGGCAGCGCTGAACGAGGCGGTCGCCGAGAACGACGGCGACCCCGTGGCGATGAACCGGTTCCGGCCCAACCTGGTCGTCGACGGCGACGTGGCCTGGGCGGAGGACGACTGGCGCCGCGTGCGCGTCGGCGACGCGACGTTCCGTATGGTCAAGGGCTGCGCCCGCTGCGTGCTCACCACCGTCGACCCCGACACGGGCGCCAAGGGCCGCGAGCCCATGTGGACCCTCGCCCGCACCCGCCGCTTCGACAAGGGCGTCTGGTTCGGGGTCAACCTCGTGCCCGACGGCCCCGCCGACGCCGGGGTGACGCTGCGGGTCGGCGACGAGCTCGAGGTGCTGGAGGCCGTCGCGCCCGGGGGCGGGCCGCTCCGGGCCGCTCCCGCCGTACCCGCCTGACCGACGCCGCCGCACCCGCCTGGCCCCTGCCGATGGGTCCGGCCGATCGATCCGGCCGATGAGTCCGGCCGGCGGACCGGGTCGGCACAGGGGTACGGCGCCCACCCGGCGCCCCCGACGGAAGGTCCCACGGCATGCGCAGGCTCGTCCTCACCCAGAACATCACCCTCGACGGCGTCGTGGAGGCGATCAGCGGCTGGTTCGGTCCGGCCGGCGACGACCGGCGGGGCGACCAGTCGGACGTGCTCGCCGAGCTGCGCCGCCAGGACTCCGCCGCCGACGGCTTCCTCACCGGCCGGCGCACGTTCGAGGACATGCGGGGCTACTGGCCGCAGCAGACCGACGACACCACCGGCATCACGGCGTACCTCGACCAGGTGCAGAAGTACGTCGTCTCCTCCACCCTCACCGACCCCGCCTGGGAGCCCACCGAGATCCTCCCCGGCGCCGACCTGGCCGCCGAGGTCACGGCGCTCAAGGAGCGCGACCGGCCCGGTGAGCGTCAGGAGATCGTGGTCACGGGGTCCATCACGCTGTGCCACGACTTGCTGCGCCTCGGTCTCGTCGACGAGGTCCGACTGTTCGTCCACCCCGTCGTCGTCGGGCGCGGCCGCCGGCTCTTCCGCGAGGCCGACGGCCCCGTGGACGACACCTGGCTGACCCTGCTGGAGACCCGGGCCTTCACCTCGGGCGTCACGCTGCAGCGGTACGCCGTGGCGTGAGGCCCCGGGTCGTGGAGCGCCGGGTCGTGCGGTGCCGGCTGCGACTCCTCTGGTAGACGTACGGTGACGCGGGTCACGCCCCCGCGGACCGCCCGTGCCACCGATCGTCCGAGGAGGACCCTCCATGCCCGCATCCCCCGGCCTCGCCGGCAAGACCGCGATCGTCACCGGCGCCAGCCGCGGCATCGGCCTCGCCATCGCCCAGCGTCTCGTCGACGAGGGGGCGCGCGTGGTCATCACCGCCCGCAAGGCCGAGGCCCTCGAGGCGGCGGTGGCCGAGCTGGGCGGGCCCGACAAGGCGCTCGGCATCCCGGGGCGCGCCGACGACGCGGAGCACCAGGCCGACGTCGTGCGGCGGGCCGTCGAGACGTTCGGCAGCATCGACCTGCTGGTCAACAACACGGGCATCAACCCGGCGTACGGCACCCTGATGGACCTCGACCTCGACGCCGCCCGCAAGATCCTCGAGGTCAACGCGGTGGGCACGCTCGCCTGGACGCAGAAGGTGGTGGGCGCCTGGATGAAGGAGCACGGCGGCGCGATCGTCAACGTCGCCTCCGTCGCGGGCCTGCGCCCGGCGCCCGGCATCGCGTTCTACGGCGCGTCGAAGGCCCTGCTGATCCACCTCACCGAGGAGCTCGCCGTCGAGCTCGGCCCCGACATCCGCGTCAACGCGGTCGCCCCCGCCGTGGTGAAGACCCGGTTCGCGGAGGCGCTCTACACCGACCGCGAGGAGGAGGTCGCCGCCGCCTACCCGCTCAAGCGCCTGGGCCTCCCCCACGACATCGCGGGCGCGGTCGCCTACCTGCTCTCGGACGACGCGTCCTGGACCACCGGCCAGACCCTCGTGCTCGACGGCGGCCTCACGCTCAGCGGTGGCGTGTGACACCGACCCCCGCCGGTCGGCTGGCCGGCCAGGGCGTCGTCGTCACCGGCGCCGGACGCGGCATCGGCCGGGCGCTCGCCCTGCGGGCCGCGGCCGAGGGTGCCCGCGTGGTCGTCAACGACCTCGACGAGGAGCACGCGGCGGCGGTGGCGGCCGAGGTCGGCGGGGTCGCCGTCCCGGGTGACGCCGCGACCGACGAGGGCGTACGACGCGTGGTCGCCGCCGCGACCGAGACCCTCGGCGCGATCGACGTCTACCTCGCCAACGCCGGGATCGACACGACGCCCGACGCCGGGACCGGGCTGGGCGACGGCCTCGCCGAGGGCGCCCCGACGAGCCTCGACACCCCCGACGCCGCCTGGGCACGGATGCTCGAGGTGAACGTGATGGCCCACGTCCGGGCGGCCCGCCTGCTCGTGCCGGGGTGGCTCGAGCGCCCGGAGGGCCCGGACGGCGCCCCGCGCGGACGCTTCGTCGTCACCGCCTCGGCCGCGGGCCTGCTCACGATGCTGGGCTCCGCGCCGTACTCGGTCACGAAGCACGCCGCCGTGGGCTTCGCGGAGTGGCTGAGCGCGACGTACGGCGCCCGCGGCGTCGCCGTGCAGGCGATCTGCCCCCAGGGGGTGCGCACGGCGATGCTGGAGAACTCCGGACCGCTGGCCGCCCTGCTCTCGCGCGACAGCGCGCTCGAGCCGGAGCAGGTGGCCGACGCGTGGACGGTCGCGCTCGACGAGGGCCGGTTCCTGGTGCTGCCGCACCCCGAGGTGGCCGACTACTACCGGATGCGCGCGCAGGACACCGACGCCTGGCTCGGCGGCATGCAGCGGCTCCAGGCGAAGCTCGACCGGTCGGTCTGAGGGCCGGGCCCGGCGCCGCCGATCAGCCCAGCGGGTAGCCCTGCACGAACTCGGTCAGCGCCTTGAGCTGGTCGGGGTCGGTGGAGGGGATGACGCCGTGGCCCAGGTTGAAGATGTGGCCGCGGGCGGCGCGTCCGGCCTCGATGATCTCGGCCGCGCGGGCGGTCATGACGTCGGTCGGGGCGAACACCAGGGTCGGGTCGAGGTTGCCCTGGACGCCCCGGTCGCCGACGACGGCGAGGGCGGACTCCAGGGGGGTGCGCCAGTCGACGCCCACGACGTCGGCGCCGGCCTCGCCCATGAGGCCGAGCAGGTTCGACGTGCCGACCCCGAAGTGGATGCGCGGCACGCCGAGCTCGCCCGCCTCGGCCAGCACGCGCGCGGAGTGGGGCATCACGTGCTCGGCGTAGTCGGCCGGGGTCAGGGCCCCGGCCCAGGAGTCGAAGAGCTGGACGGCGGAGGCGCCCGCCCGCACCTGGACGGCGAGGAACGCCGCGGCGATGCCGCCGATCTTGCGCATGAGGGCGTCCCACACGTCGGGGGCGCCGAACATCATGGCCTTGGTCTTCGCGTGCTCCTTGCTGGGCCCGCCCTCGACCAGGTACGACGCCACCGTGAACGGCGCCCCGGCGAAGCCGATCAGCGGCGTGCCGCCCAGCTCGCCGGCGAGCGCGCCGACGGCCTCGGTGATGAAGGGGACGTGCTCCGGCGTCAGGTCGGGGATCGCCGCCACGTCGGCCAGCGTCCGCACGGGCGAGGCGACGACCGGGCCCACGCCGGGCTTGATGTCGAGGTCGACCCCGACCGCCTTGAGCGGCAGCACGATGTCGGAGAAGAACACGGCCGCGTCGACGCCGTAGCGGCGCACGGGCTGCAGCGTGATCTCGGTGATGAGGTCCGCCCGCATGCACGACTCGAGCATGCCCACGCCCTCGCGCAGCGCCAGGTACTCCGGGAGCGACCGGCCGGCCTGACGCATGTACCAGACCGGCGTGTGGGGCACCTGCTCACCGCGCGCCGCCTTCAGGAAGGCGGAGTCGGCGAGTCGCGGGTCGGGCGTGCGGGTGGTCTCCACTGGGTTCGACACCCAGCGATCCTCCCAGGTCAGGCGGCGTGGCGCAGCAGCGACCTCGCGGAACCGGCCTACGGTGGGCCCATGGTGGCCGGACACGACACGCGACCGGGCGGACGCCCGGCGCTGCAGCCACGCGAGTTCACCGACGCCGTGGCCGCCCTGCGGGCCGCGCGGGTGCGCCCCGAGGTGAGCCTCGAGGAGATGCCCGCGCCGCAGCGCATCGCGCCGTACGCGGTCGCCCTCACCGGCGACGTGACGGGCGCGGACGACGACGAGGTCGCGACCGGCCGCATCATCCTGCTGCACGACCCGGCCGGCAACGACGCCTGGGACGGCACCTTCCGCTGCGTCGCCTACGTGCGCGCCGAGATCGACTCCGAGCTGGCCGCCGACCCGCTGCTGGCGGAGGTCGGCTGGACCTGGCTGGAGGAGGCGCTGGAGGCCCACGGGGCGTCGTACGGCGCCGCGGCCGGCACGGTGACCTGCGTGACCACCCAGAGCTTCGGCCAGATGGCCGACGAGGACTCGACCGCGCAGATCGAGATCCGGGCGTCCTGGACGCCGCAGGGCCTCGACCTCGACACCCACGTCGAGGCCTGGGGCGAGCTGATGTGCCAGGCCGGCGGCCTCGAGCCCGTCCCGGAGGGCGTGGCCGTGATGCCGAGCCGCCGCGGCCAGCGAGGCAGGTCGTGAGCGGCGACACGCAGGTCGCGCCCGAGCCCGACGACGGGGCTGCCGACGCGCCCACCGACGACGTGACCACCGACGCCGCCGAGCCCGAGGCTCCCCTGGCTCCCCTGCTCGAGCTGCGCGACGGGCTGCCGCCGATCATCGAGACCGACGAGGCGCTCGCGGCGTACTGCGAGAAGCTCGCGGCCGGCAGCGGCCCCGTGGCGATCGACGCCGAGCGCGCGTCGGGCTACCGGTACTCCTCGCGGGCCTACCTCATCCAGCTGCGTCGCGAGGGTGCCGGTACGGCGCTCGTCGACCCCATCGCGTTCGAGTCGCTCGCCCCCGTGCAGGAGGCCATCGGCGACGCCGAGTGGATCCTGCACGCCGCGACCCAGGACCTCGCGTGCCTCGCCGAGGTCGGCCTGCGCCCCACGACCCTCTTCGACACCGAGCTCGTCGGGCGCCTGCTCGGCCACCCCCGGGTGGGCCTGGCGACCCTCGTCGAGACCCTGCTCGGCCAGCGCATGCGCAAGGAGCACTCGGCCGTCGACTGGTCGAGGCGCCCCCTGCCCGAGCCGTGGCTCGACTACGCCGCCCTCGACGTCGAGGTGCTGCTCGAGCTGCGGGAGCTGCTCGTCGCCGAGCTCGAGGAGGCCGGCAAGACCGAGTGGGCCCGCCAGGAGTTCGAGCACCTGCTCTCCTTCACCCCCACCGTCCGGGCCGAGCCGTGGCGCCGGGTCTCCGGCTCCCACCGCCTGCGCGGACGCCGCGCCCTCGCCGCCGTCCGCGCCCTGTGGGAGGTGCGCGACGACATCGCCCGCAGCCGCGACGTGACCCCCGGCCGGGTGCTGCCCGACCCGGCGATCATCGCCGCGGCCGAGGCGCTGCCCACCACGAAGGCCACCCTGCTCGCGACACCCGGCTTCAAGGGCCGGGGCGCCGACCGGTACTCCGCCCGCTGGGTCGCCGCGCTCGAGGCCGTGACGCAGCTCGACGAGGCCGACCTGCCCAGCCGCGCCCCGCGCGGCGACGGTCCCCCGCCCCCGCGGGCCTGGGCCGACAAGGACCCGGTGGCCGCCCGACGGCTCGCCCTGGCGCGCGAGCGCATGGCGACGCTGTCCGACGAGCTCCACCTGCCGGTCGAGAACCTGCTGACGCCCGACTACCTGCGCCGCATCCTGTGGCAGCCGCCCGAGGAGCGCGAGGTCGGGGAGCTGCGCGAGGCCGTGACCGTGCAGCTGCTGGGGTACGGCGCCCGCTCCTGGCAGGTGGCGCAGACCCTCGAGCTGATCGTCACCGCGATCCTCGAGGCCGACGCGACACCGCCGCCGGCCGAACCGAGCGCGACGGTCGAGCCCGACCAGTCCGACGAGGACTGACCGGCCCGACCGGCGAGCGGGCTACTCGCCCTCGCTGCTCTGCTCCTGCTCCTGGGCGGCCTCGCCGCCGAGCAGCAGCTGGGACTCCTCGTCGATCTCGAGCGTGATCGCCTCGATCGTCTCCGGGTTGAGGATCGCCGAGTTGAACAGGCGGTCGAGCAGCGGCTCGACGGCGGCGTCGAGGGCCGCCCGGTCCTCGAGCGGGGGCAGGAACTGCGTGTAGCGCAGGAAGGCGAAGAAGGAGCCCGAGTTCTCGGGGCGCTCGTCGGTCTGGAGGTAGGCCTCCGACTGCGCGACCTCGAGGTTCGACGGCACGATGTAGCCGGCCTCGGCGACCCGCGACATCACGTCGACCGAGACGAGGTCGACGATGACGTCGGCCGCGGCCTGGGGGTTCTCCGTGTCGGCCGACATGCAGATGCCGACCGCGTTGCCGACGGTGGCGCGGGAGTCGAGCTCGGGCATCGGCATGACGTCGAAGTCGAGCCCCTCGGTCTCGCGCAGGGTGGGCGTGAGCGAGCGGGGGCCGACCATCATGCCGAGCTCGCCCTGGGTGAACCAGTCGAGCGCCGGGGCCTGCTGCAGCTGCTCGGTGGTCAGCGTCAGGTCGGGGCGGCGCAGCACCAGCAGCGCGCGCTCGAGCGCGCTGCGGCTGCTCTCGTCGGAGAGCGCGAGCGACGTCGGGGGCTCCTCGTCGGCGAAGACCGCGCCGCCGCCGGAGAGCACGAAGGGGGCGATCTGGTCGAGCGTCGGGTCGACGTGCACGCCCTTGGTGCCGGTGTCGGGGTTGCTCGCGAACTCGGCGGCGGCCTCGAACATGTCGAAGGTCCAGCGCGCCCGGGCCTCCGACGGCACGGGGAGGTCCTGCTCGGCCATCGCGTCGAAGTCCACGAGGTCGGTGTTGTAGTAGACGGCCAGCGGGTCGACGCCGTACGGCATGCACATGAGCCGGCTGTCGACGCTGAAGGCGCCGACGGCGTCGAGGGAGAACCCGTCGCCGAAGTCGACGTCGCGCTCCTGCATGAGGCTGTCGACGGGCTGGATGAGCTCGCTGCGGTCGAGCCACGCCAGGTCCTCGTAGGAGGCGAGGAAGAGGTCGGGCACGTCGGCCTCGCCGGCGCGCACCTGCGCCCACGCGGCGGCGCCGTCCTCCGGGCGGTCGACGGTGACCTGGCGGGTGGCGGTGGTGGTGTTGAGGTCGGTCACCGAGTCGACGAACGCGTCGGCCACGGTGTCGGGCGTGCCGTAGAGGCCGAGCGTGAGCGCGGCGGGCGCGTCCTCCGTGGTGGGGGCCGGCTCCTCCGGGTCGTCGTCGCTGCCCGTGCAGGCGCTCAGCGCCAGGGTGAGCACGACGAGCGCGACACCCGCCTGACGCAGGTTGGTACGACGCTGCACGGAGGCGCTCCTCTCTTGCCCCCGGACCTCGAGGCGCCCGCTCACGATACCGACCCCGCACGCGTCGTCACGACGAGGCTCACGCCAACCGGTGGTGCTCCCGGGCGGCCGCGACGACGCGGTCGAAGACGGGACGCGGCAGGGCCGCCCCCTCCCGACGGATCGCGTCCGGGCGCAGCCGCAGCAGCCGGTCGAGCCGTACCTCGCTGGGACGGCCCTGGCGGTCCCAGCCGCCGGTCCCGACGTCCATCCAGTGGCGTCCGGCGGCCGCCTGACGACCGGTGTCGCGGTCGTGGTCCTTGCTCGTGAGGCCCAGCCCGAGCCAGGCGTCGTCGTCGCGGGCGAGCAGCAGCACCGGCCGGTCCTTGCCCTGGGCCGGGTCGTCCTCGAACGGCACCCAGGCCCACACCACCTCACCGGGGTCGGGCAGACCGTCGGCCCGCGGGGCGTACGACGGGGTGGCGCCGCCGCCGGGACGCGCAGGAGCACCGGGGCGGGCGGGACGGGAGGGACGGGAGGTCGGGCGCGCACGTCGGACGACGTCGGCGGCGCGCCGCAGGGTGCGGAGGAGGGGGTTGCCGGCCATGCCGGGCAGCGTAGACGCCGCTCGTCGGCGGGGCCGACGACGAGGCCCGGCCGAGCGACGGGGCGGGGAACGTGAGGCAGGTACGCCGGACCGGGAGCGCCTCACGGCGCGTGGCCGCTCGAAGCGGCTTCAATTGGGACCCGGGGCTGCCGCGGCCCGACGTACCTGCTCTCCCGATTGTAGGCCGGGGGCGGTGACGACGCACGCCGACCGGAGGATCAGACCAGCGGGTCGTCCAGCTCGGCCAGGGCGGCGTGCTCCAGCTGCTCGGAGAGGGTCAGCATGCGCTCCGTCTCGAGGTCGCCGACGGCCTCCAGCCCGGCACGGCCGGCGGCCACGACCCGCGCGAACGCCGCCGCCCGCAGCAGCACGTCGGCGAACTCGCGCTCGGCGATGCCGCGCAGCACGTCGTCGATCATCCGGCGCAGCTCGTCGGGCCCCGGCGGCTCGGCGACGCCCGCCACGACCCGGGCGACCGGGGCGTGGGTGCGGCCGACGTCGAACTGCCGGGCGGCGCCGACCGGGTCGGCGTACACCCAGGAGCGCAGCACGTAGAGGCGCCAGAGGCAGCCGGCGAGCGAGTCCGGGGACGCGCCCGACCACAGCTCGGCCAGGGTCTCGAGGCCCTCGGTGTCGGCGAGGCGCACGACGCGGTCCGAGACCTGCGCATCGCCGGCGTCGCGGGCGCCTCGCACGAGCAGGGTGGCGGCACGGTCGGCCGCGGCGGAGACCTCGGCGGGGTCGGGACCACTGGTGCGGGCGTCGAAGAACGCCGCACCCGGTCGGGTCGGACGGTGGTGACGTCGGGGGTCGTCGTTCACCGGCTCAGCCTACGAGGCACCCGAGGGGGTGGCCGCCACGTCGCCGCCACGTCGCCGCCACCTCCCCCGCCGCGTCCCCGCGTCGCGTTCAGCGGCCGTCCAACCAGGGCCGCATCCGGTCGCGCTCCGCCTCGGCCGCCGCGACCGCGGCCGCCTCGTCCGCCTCGGCCCGACCGGCGGCCTCCTCGTGCTCCGCCTCGCGCAGGCGCGCCTCGATGCCCGGCCCGCTGGCCGCGAACAGCTCGGCGATCTCCGGCGCCAGGCTGGTGCGGCCCTTGAGCACGTCGTCCCAGGTGCAGCGGCCCTCCGCGACGGCGGTCGCCACCGCCTTCAGCTGCGGCGGGGCGTCGGGGCGCGCGGCAGCCCGGGCCAGGTCCTCGGGGTCGACGCGCTCGCTCTCCGGCATCTCCAGCTGCTCCACCCGGGCCATCCGGGTGCGGAACGAGCTCAGGGCGTCGTCGAAGGAGCGCATCGCCGCCTCCATGTGGGGCGGCACGTAGGGGCGTTCGCCGGGCTGCTTCACGGGGCTCATCCGTTCCTCCGGGGGTTCGCTCCGACGCCGTAGTCCTCGGTGGGCACGTCGGTGAGCCCGGACGGGTCGGTGACCTGGATGAGGTCGGAGCCGATGTCGACGGCGGTGCCCGCGGCCTCGGCGGCCTCGATGAGCGGGGCCAGCTGCTCCTCGACCTGGCCCTGGACGAAGCCGATCGGGTCCTGGGCCGCCTCCACCACCGTGTTCACCTGCTCGACCACGGTCATGAGGCTGTCGATGAGGTCCTTGGCCTCCTGGATGATCTCGATGGCCTTGCGGACCGCGTCGATGATCTTGATCCAGCCGGCACCCGGGATCCACGCGGTCGCCGCGGCCTGGACGATCTTGTCGACCGCGTCCTTGAGCGCCCCGACCATGAAGGTCGCCACGCGCTCGAACTCGGCCGCGACGGTGGTGTAGACGAAGCCGACGAGCCGGTTGATCGGGCCCTCGATGTCGAGGGCGGCAGCGACCCGGGCGGCGTAGGAGTCGAAGGCCAGCGCCGCTCCGCCGTCCCAGTGGCCGCCGAGCGGGGCCAGCTGCGTGGTCAGGTTCGTCGCCACCTGCTCGGCGCCGTCACCGGTCTGCTCGAGCACGGTGCCGGCCCGGGAGAGCGCGTTCCAGTTGCCCGACATCGGCGTGACCAGCTCGGTGACCGGGCTCCAGCCCGTGATGAACGCGATGGCGTCGTCGACCGCGTTGATCGAGCCGCCCACGTCGTCGAGGATGCCGCGGATGTCGGCCTCCTCGAGCGCGGGCGCGTCCAGCGACGGGGCGGTGCCCGCGGGGTAGCCCACCGGGCCCGGGAAGTCCTTGTAGCCGGTGACCTGGCCCGGCATGATCGGCGAGATCTCCTCGTAGGACTTCCGGTCGGCCCCCGAGTAGTCCCACGCCGCGCGGTTGAGCTCCGTCCCCATGGCCGTGAGCAGGTCGACGCGGTTGGCGATCCGGACGCCGGTCAGGTGCGCGTACTCGTCGACGGCGGGCTTCACGAGCTCCATCAGCCCGGTGAAGCCGGACTCGGCCTTCGCCTCGTTGAGGACGTGCCCCATCACGCTCGCCGTCTGCAGCGACAGGTCGCTGCAGAGCACCGCGAAGCCCGCGAGGTGCTCCTCCTCCACGTGAAAGCTCTCGCCCATGGCGCGTCCTTCCTCTCTCGTCCGCACGGTCGGCCCCGAGGCCGGCCGGGTCGTGCCGGGTGGTCGTGTGTGGTGGGGAGGCCTGCCCACGCCGACGCGTCGCGAAACGGACGGGCCCGTCCCGTCCGGTCCGCCCCTCGGGGGTTCGGACGCCGTCCGAGCGGGCACGACCCCTGCCATGCGTACGACGAGGAACCACCTCCGGACCGGCACCCGCACGGCGGCGGGCGTGCTGCTCGTCGCCGTCCTGAGCGCCTGCGGGAGCGGCACCGGCGACGACTCCGGGACCGACGCCGGGACCGACGCCGGCACCACCTCCGACGCCGCGGCCGGCGACGACTGGCGGACGGTCGACGCCTGCACGCTGCTGACGGCCGACGACCTCGCGCCGTACCTGGAGGACCCCGCGACCCCGGGCGTCGACGACAGCGCGGACGGTCGCCCGGGCTGCGTGTGGGAGGGCGCCGACGGGTTCGCGTCGGTGCGCGTGATGCTCTGGGCGCCGCCGGCGCCGGAGGTCCAGCAGGGCGGCGACGCCCTCACCGTGGGCGACGCCGCCGGCTACGTGACCTCCCAGACGGCCACGTCGTGCCTCGTCGACGTCGAGGCCGAGCCCGCGTGGGTGCAGCTCGACGCGCGGGCGTCCTCCGACCTCGTGCCCGACGGCGTCGACGACACCACCTTCTGCAGCGAGGTCGCGGCGCCCACCGCGCAGGCGGTGCTCGACCGCGTCGGGTGAGGGCTCAGCCCGTGAGCGCCTTGCGGATGCGGGCGTCGCTCACCGGGTGGGCCGTGCCGAGCTGCTGGGCCCACAGAGAGACCCGGTACTCCTCGAGCATCCAGCGCACCGAGCGCAGCGCCGCGCCGGGCGGACGCCCGGCCGGCAGCGCCGCGAGCTGGTGCGCGTAGGAGTCCTGCAGGTCGCCGATCTGCGCCATCAGCTGACGGTCGCGCGACACCGCCTGGTTGCCGCCGGTGACGAGGCGCTCGTGGCGCTCCTCCATGGCCCGCAGGTACGTCGGGTAGCGACGCAGCTGCGTGGGCCCGGCCTCGGCGACGAAGCCGGGGCCGACCAGCCGGGCGAGCTGCGCCTTGAGGTCGGCGAGCGAGGTCAGCAGCTGCATGTCGGCGCGGCCGGTGAGGCGCTTGTCGACGGCCCGGTGGGCGGCCAGGGCGCGCACCACGTCGGCGACCACGCCCCGGACCCGGGCCTCGAGGTCGCGGCGCACGACGGCGAGCAGCGCGTCGTACGACGCCTCGTCCCGCACCGCCGGGCGCGCGTCGACCGCCTCGCCGACCGCGGCGGCGCGGGCGTCGGCGATGAGGTCGGCGATGCTCCCGTACGGCGAGCCGACGAGCCCCAGCTTGTCGGTGGTGCTCAGCCCGTCGGCCACCCGCTTGACCAGTCCGGGCTGCTCCTCGCTCACGGCGAGCAGCAGCAGGCGGCGGACGCCCAGACGGTGCCGCGCCTCCTGCTCGTCGGCCGATCCGACCACCCGCAGCCCCACGGTGGCGCCCTCGTCGTCGAGGGTCGGGAACCCGCGCACCTCGTGGCCCGCGCGCTGCTGGGTGAAGGACGTCTCGATCGTGCCGAACACCCAGGTGGTCGCGCCCGTGACGGTGTGGCCCGCGTCGGCGGCGACGTCGGCGATGGCCTGCTCGAGCGAGGGCCGCAGCGGCTCGGCGAGCACGACGAGGTCCTTGCCGCGCGCGACCACGGCGCCGTCGTCGCCCACCACGCGGAAGGTGGGGCGCAGGTGGGGTGCGACCTTCGACCAGTCCCACGCCTCGCGCGGCACCAGCGTGCCGGTGGTGGAGCGGGCGTAGCGCTCGAGCGCGTCGAGCAGCGGCTCCTCCCCCGGCGGCGTCTGGGCCAGGAAGGTGCGCGCGTGGTCGGGTGCCGGCACGAGCGAGGTGCGCAGGTTCTTCGGCAGCGACCGGATGAGCGACGTCACCAGCTCCTCGCGCATGCCCGGCACGTTCCAGGAGAAGTCGCCGGGCTCGAGCTGGTTGAGCGTGGCCACGGGTACGTCGATGGTCAGGCCGTCGTCGTCGGAGCCGGGCTCGAAGTGGTAGCTGATCGGGAAGGTGAGGTGGCTGCCCGCCGTGCCCGTGCCGACCCACTGCTCCGGGTAGTCGTGGGCGCCGATGGTCTCCGCCGTGTCGTGCGTGAGCATCGCGGGGTCGAAGACCAGGAGGCGCGGTCGCTTCTGCCGCTCGCGCTTCCACCACTGGTCGAAGTGGGCCGCGCTCACGACGTCGGCGGGCACCCGGGCGTCGTAGAAGTCGAAGAGGGTGTGCTCGTCGACCACGATGTCGCGGCGTCGGGCGCGGTGCTCCAACTCCTCCGCCTCGGCGAGCAGCTGCTGGTTCTCGACGAGGAACCGGTGGCGGCCGGTCTCGGCGGCGCCCCACTCGCCGTACACGAGCGCGTGGCGCAGGAACAGCTCGCGGCTCAGCGGGGCGTCGATGCGGCCGTACTGCACCGTGCGGTCGGTGACGATCGGGACGCCGTACAGGGTCACGCGCTCGGTCGCGACGACGCTGCCGCGCTTCTTCGACCACCGGGGCTCGGAGTAGGTGCGCTTCACGACGTGGGCGCCGATGCGCTCCGCCCAGGCGGGGTCGATGGCGGCGGCCTGGCGCGCCCACAGCCGCCCGGTCTCGACGAGCTCGGCGGCCATGAGGAACGGCGGGTTCCTCCCCTTCAGCACGCTGCCCGGGAAGATCGCGAACTTCGCGCCGCGTGCGCCCAGGTACTCGCGGGCGCCGGGGCGCTTGCCCTTCGGCGCCTCCTTCTCCCGCTCCTCGAGCATGCCGATCTGGCTCAGCAGCCCCGACAGGAGGGCCTGGTGGATGCCGTCGGCGTCGGGAGCGTCGGCGGGGGCGCCGACCTGGACGTCCATCTCCTTGCAGACCTGGCGCAGCTGGGCCTCGAAGTCCTGCCACTCGCGCACGCGGAGGTAGTTGAGGAACTCCGCCTTGCACATGCGGCGGAACGCGCTGCCGGAGAGCTCGCGCTGCTGCTCCTTGAGGTGGCGCCAGAGGTTGAGCCAGGTGAGGAAGTCGCCGGAGGGGTCCTTGTAGCGCGCGTGGGCCTGGTCGGCCTGCGCCTGCTGCTCGGCCGGGCGCTCGCGGGGGTCCTGGAGGCTCAGCGCGGCGGCGATGACGACGACCTCGCGCACGCAGCCGAGGCGCTCGGCCTCGAGGATCATCCGGGCCAGGCGCGGGTCGATCGGCAGCCGGGCGAGGCGGCGGCCCAGCGTCGTGAGACGGGGACCGGGGCGGGCGCCGGGCCGCGGCTCCTCGACCTCCAGGGCCCCGAGCTCCTCGAGCAGCTGCACGCCGGCGGTGACGTTGCGGCGGTCGGGCGGCTCGACGAACGGGAACCGGCCGACCTCACCGAGGCCGAGGCTCGTCATCTGGAGGATGACGCTGGCGAGGTTGGTGCGGAGGATCTCCGGGTCGGTGAACTCGGGACGGGCCTCGTAGTCCTCCTCGGAGTAGAGGCGGATCGCGACCCCGGCGGCGACGCGGCCGCAGCGGCCCGAGCGCTGGTTGGCGCTGGCCTGGCTGATCGGCTCGACGGGCAGGCGCTGCACCTTGGTGCGCGCGGAGTAGCGCGAGATGCGCGCGACGCCCGAGTCGACGACGTACCGGATGCCCGGCACCGTCAGCGAGGTCTCGGCGACGTTGGTGGCGAGCACCACCCGGCGGCGCGACCCCGACGGGGAGAACACGCGGTGCTGCTCGGTGGCCGAGAGGCGGGAGTAGAGCGGCAGCACGTCGACGCCGCGGGGCCCCTGGACGGCGGCCAGCTCGCCCAGCGCCTCGGCGGTGTCGCGGATCTCGCGCTCGCCCGGCAGGAAGACGAGCACGTCGCCCGGGCCCTCCGTCGACAGCTCGCGGACGGCGTCGACGATCGCCTCGGTCTGGTCGCGGACGATCGGCTCGCCCTCCTCGTCGGCCTCGGGCAGCTCGACGAGCGGGCGGTAGCGGACCTCGACCGGGAAGGTGCGGCCCGACACCTCGATGATCGGCGCGGGCGTCCCGGACCGGTCGGCGAAGTGCTCCGCGAAGCGCTGCGGGTCGATCGTGGCGGAGGTGATGATCAGCTTCAGGTCGGGCCGGCGCGGCAGCAGCCGCCGGAGGTAGCCGAGCAGGAAGTCGATGTTGAGGCTGCGCTCGTGGGCCTCGTCGATGATGATCGTGTCGTACTTCTTGAGGTCGCGGTCGCGCTGCAGCTCGGCCAGCAGGATGCCGTCGGTCATCAGCTTGACCCGGCTCTGGCGCGATGTCTTGTCGGTGAACCGCACCTGGTAGCCGACGGCGTCGCCCAGCTCGGTGCCGAGCTCCTCGGCGATGCGCTCGGCCACCGAGCGTGCGGCGATCCGGCGGGGCTGGGTGTGGCCGATCAGGCCGCCCCGGGTGCGCTTCTTCCCGTCGCGCCCCACGTGCTCGGTGCGCTGGCCGCGCCCCAGCTCGAGGCAGATCTTCGGCAGCTGGGTCGTCTTGCCCGACCCGGTCTCGCCCGCGACGACGACGACCTGGTGGTCGCGGATCGCCGCCGCGATGTCGTCGCGACGCGCCGAGACCGGCAGCTGGGGTGGGTAGGTGATGTGCACAGCCCGACCATTCTCCCCGAGGCCCCCAGGGCCGCGCGACCGGGATTCGCCCGGAGGCGCTCTGCGGGCATCGGTCGAGTGCCGGGCTCCGGTGCCACCTGGTGGCAGCAGGTCCCGGCACTGACGTTCTCCACAGGCGGATGGCCGGGCGGTGGCGGCGTCCCGCGGGCTCCGCCAGGCTCGTCTCCGTGCCCGAGACCCTGCCGCCCGACGTCGTCGCCCTGGCCGGGCGCCAGGCCGGCGTGGTCGCGCGCGGACAGCTGGTCGAGCAGGGGGTCGCGGCCCATGTCGTACGTCGGTGGCTGCGACGCCGCCTGCTCTCACCCGTCCATCCGGGCGTCTACATCGACCACACCGGTGCCCCGTCGTGGCGTCAGCGGGCCTGGGCAGCGGTCCTGCTCGCGGAGCCCGCGGCGCTGTACGGCGCCTCCGCGCTCCGGGCGGCGGACGGCCCCGGGAAGCGCGAGCACCGCGACGAAGGCCCGATCCACGTGGCCGTCGACCGCACGCGCTGGATCGTGGCCCCGACCGGATCCGTCGTCGTCCATGCGGTGCCGCGGCTGCAGGAGCGCGTCCGGTGGAACCTGGGCCCGCCGCGCCAGCGCTACGACGACGCCACCGTCGACGTCGCGCTGGCCACGACGGACCGGGTCGCCGCCATCGGGGTCATGGCGCGGAGCATCCAGCTCGGCCGGACCACCGCCGCGCTCCTCCGGGAGAACCTGGAGGCGCGCCCCCGGGTCGACGGCCACGACCGGACCTGGCTCGCCGCCGTGCTGCGCGACCTGGAGGACGGGGCCTGCTCCGTGCTCGAGCAGGGGTACGTCGACCTCGTCGAGCGCCCGCACGGCCTGCCGCGCGCCGACCGTCAGGCCCGGGCGACGGCGACGAGCGGTGTGGTCTACCGCGACAACGACTACGGCGAGGTCCTCGTCGAGCTCGACGGCCGGCTCTTCCACGACACCGCCGAGGCCCGTGACGCCGACATGGAGCGCGACCTCGACGCCGCCGTCGACGGCCAGGACACGCGACGGCTCTCCTACGGCCAGGTCTTCGAGCGGCCCTGCACGACGGCGGTCAAGCTCGGGGCGATCCTGCGCGCACGTGGATGGCAGGGCGAGGTGCGCGCCTGCGGCGCCGCGTGCGCCGTACCGGCTGCGGAGGCCTGACCAGGTCGGCCCGGGGAGGGTGCAGTGCCGGGCTCTGGTGCCAGCCAGTGACACCGGACCCCGGCACTGTCGGACCCGGTCCGCTCAGGTCGTGCCGGACGTCGTCCCAGGGGCCGCGGACCCCGTGTCGGTGTCGTCGCGCGGGGCGGTCGAGCCGGGCATGCCGCCCGGCGGAGCCGGCGGCGCGCCCTGGCCGGCGAAGGGGTCGACGGTGGTGCCGTCCGGGAGCGTGCCCGTTCCATCGGTGCCGTCGTCGGTGCCGTCGTCGGTGCCGTCGTCGGTCGTGGTGCCGGTGCCGTCGTCGGTGTCGTCGGTGTCGTCGTCGGTCCCGTCCGGCGCCTGCTGCCCGAACTGCTGGCCCTGCTGGCCGCCGCGGAATCCCTGCCCGCCGGGACCCCCGGAGGTCGAGGAGCCGTCGGTCACGGCGCCCAGCGCGACGCCGCCGCCGGCGCCGAGGATGACGCTCGCGAGGGCGACGGCGGCCACGGCGCGCAGCGAGAGCACCCGATCGCGCAGGGTGGTGCGGGGCGGCTCGACGCCGGGGCCCTGCTCCACGACGTACGTCGCGGTGCCGTCGTGCGGCGGCGGGCCCAGCCGGGGCGGAGGCTCGGCCGCGGAGGGGAACGCCGCCGTCGACGGCGGCTCCTGGGGGTAGAGGCCGAACGCATCGGGCGTCCGGTCGCCGGGACGCGGCGGGAGGTCACGGTGGGGCTGGTCGCTCATGACGTCGAGGCTGCGCGCCGTACCTGTGGCGACGCTGTGACCGAGCCGGGGATCTGCTGGGTATAGCGGGCCGGGGCCGGACCCGAGGCCGGGTCGGGGCCGACGAGGCGCCGCAGCGCGCCGTACCCGACGAGCAGCCAGCCCAGCGCGAGCACGCCCGCCAGCAGGCCGAGCAGCGTGGGCACGAACGCGCCGGCGGAGGGGTCGAGGAAGCCGTAGGCGTCGAGGCCGACGGCGTAGTAGAAGCCCAGGTAGGCGAGCGGCGGCAGCAGCCAGGTGAGGGGGTACCACCAGCGGACGGCGCGCTGGTTGCGGCCGACGAGGAGGTAGTCGGCGAGCACGAGCACCGGCGTCACGAGGTGCTCGAGCAGCGACCAGGTCTGGTCGACGTCACCGCCGAGCAGGGCGAAGTAGGCACCGCCGACGAGGAGCAGCACCACGGTGGTCGCGCCCCGCAGCCAGGGTGAACGGGGCTCGTGCCGGCGACCACCGACCAACGCCGGGTAGCAGAGCAGGCCGACGTAGACGCACGCCGTGGCCAGGCTCGCGAGCTGGCTGAGGGCCTGCCAGGCGCCCGGTCCGAGCCGGTCGGTGGCGAGCACGAACCCGGTGAGGGCGGAGCCCGCGACGACGAGGCGCCAGACCGACAGCAGGAGCAGGGAGGCGGGCACGGGCGCACGCTCTCACACCACTCACAGCAGGCGCACAGGAACCTGCGGCACAGTGCGTCGCATGGACCTGACCCGCCCCGACGGCTCCCCCCTGCGCGTCCTCGTCGTCGACGACGAGGTGAACATCGCCGAGCTCGTCGTGATGGCGCTGCGCTACGAGGGCTTCGAGACCCGGATGGCGCACACCGGCACCAAGGCCGTCGCCGCGGCGAAGGACTTCGGCCCCGACGTCGTGGTGCTCGACATGATGCTGCCCGACTTCGACGGCCTCGAGGTGCTGCGCCGCGTCCGCGTCACCGACCCGGACGTGCCCGTCCTCTTCCTCACCGCCCGCGACGCCGTCGAGGACCGGGTCGCCGGGCTCACCGCCGGCGGCGACGACTACGTGACCAAGCCGTTCTCGCTCGAGGAGGTCGTGGCCCGCCTGCGCGCCCTGCTCCGCCGCGCGGGCGCCCGCGCCGCCGACCGGGAGAACGTGCTGCTCGTCGGCGACCTCAGCCTCGACGAGGACAGCCACGAGGTACGCCGCGGCGACACCGAGGTGCAGCTGACGGCGACCGAGTTCGAGCTGCTCCGCTTCCTCATGCGCAACCCGAAGCGGGTGCTGAGCAAGGCCCAGATCCTCGACCGGGTCTGGAACTACGACTTCGGCGGCCAGGCCAACGTGGTCGAGCTCTACATCTCCTACCTGCGCAAGAAGATCGACGTCGGCCGCGCACCGATGATCCACACGATGCGCGGCGCCGGCTACGTGCTCAAGCCGGCCGACTGACCCGTGCCTCCCCCGACCCGCTCCCCCCTGGCCCGTTCCTCCCTGGCCCGCAACTCGGGCCGGCGCCCGTTCGCCTCCCTCACCTCGCGCCTGGTGGTCACCGCCGTCGCGCTGGTGGCCGTCGTGTCGCTCTGCGTCGGGGCGGCGACCACGGTGGCGATGCACGCCTACCTCACCGCGCGCCTCGACGCCGAGGTCAGCCAGTCGCTCGCCCGCGCCACCGGGTTCGACCGCGGCCCCGACGACTCCCCCGGCCTGCCGCCGCGCCCCACCGACGGCACCGGGTGCTTCCGCGCGATCCCCGGGCAGGGGGCCGGCACCCTCACGGCCACGTACGACGCGAGCGGCGGTACATCGGGCGGCTCGGGCGACATCGGCTGCGTCATCACCGCCAGCGCCGGCACCCAGACCCTCTCGAGCGCGGCGATGGAGGTGCTCGAGACCGTCCCGACCGACGGCGAGGTGCACGCCGTCGACCTGCCCGGCGTCGGGGACTACCGCGTCGCGGCCCTGGAGACCGGCAGCGGCACCGTCGTCAACGGCCTGCCCACCGACGACGTCGACGGCGTGCTCGCGAGCCTCATCTGGTGGGAGGCGCTCCTGGCGCTCCTGGGCATCGGGGTGGCCGCGGGGGCGGGCCTCGTCGTCGTACGACGCCAGCTGCGGCCCCTGCGCGAGGTCGCCGCCACCGCGCACGAGGTCGCGACCCTGCCGCTCGCCCGCGGCGAGGTCGACCTCGTCGGCCGCGTGCCGCCGTACCTGACCGACGAGCAGACGGAGGTCGGCCGGGTCGGGGCCGCCCTCGACACGCTGCTGACCCACGTCGACGACGCCATCACCGCCCGGCACCGCAGCGAGCAGCAGGTGCGCCAGTTCGTCGCCGACGCCTCCCACGAGCTGCGCACGCCGCTGGCGACGATCGCGGGGTACGCCGAGCTGGCCCGCCGCCGGCGCGGCGACGCCGACGCGGCGCGGACGGCGCTGGTCAAGGTGGAGGGCGAGTCCGGACGCATGGCGCGGCTCGTGGAGGACCTGCTCATGCTCGCCCGGCTCGACGCCGGCCGCCCGCTGGCGCAGGAGCCCGTCGACGTGACGATGCTGCTGCTCGAGACGACCGCCGACGCCCGGGTGCTGGCGCCCGACCACCGGTGGCGCCTGGAGCTGCCCGACGAGGCCGTCGAGGTCACCGGCGACGCCCACGGCCTGCACCAGGTGGTCACCAACCTGCTGACGAACGCCCGCAAGTACACGCCCGCGGGCACCACGGTGACGGTCACGGCCCGGCCCGAGGACGACGTCGTGCGCCTGCTCGTGCACGACGACGGACCGGGGTTCCCCGAGCCGCTCGTGGGGTCGGCGTTCGACCGGTTCGTGCGGGGCGACACCGCGCGGACCCGCGACACCGACGCCGACGACGGCCCCGACGGGCCCGACGGGGGGCGCGGAGCGGGGGGCTCCGGACTCGGGTTGGCCCTGGTCAGGGCCATCGTGGAGGCCCACGGCGGCTCCGTCGGCTTGAGAAGTCGGCCCGGAGACACCACGGTGGAGGTGCTGGTCCCGCGCGGACCCGCTACGCTGACCGACGGGCAGATTGTCTGACAATCCGGGCGCCACGACCCGGAGGCCATGCCCGCAACGACACGAGGAGGCGAGCATGACCAGCACGACGACCCACGGCACCACTGCGACCCCGACCACGGACGGGACGGTCGACGCTCCCCGCAGCCAGGCCTACTTCCAGGAGGCCCAGGAGCGCACGGCGCACAACTACCACCCGCTCCCGGTGGTGGTCGCCCACGCCGAGGGCGCCTGGATGACCGACGTCGACGGCACCCGCTACCTCGACATGCTCGCGGGCTACTCCGCCCTCAACTTCGGCCACGGCCACCCCGAGCTGCTGGCCGCCGCCCACGAGCAGCTCGACAAGCTCACGCTCACGAGCCGCGCGTTCGTGCACGACCAGTTCGGCCGGTTCTGCGCCGGGCTCGGTGACCTCGCCGGCAAGGAGCTCGTGCTGCCCATGAACACGGGGGCCGAGGCGGTCGAGACCGCGATCAAGGTCGCCCGCAAGTGGGGCTACGACATCAAGGGCGTCGAGAACGACTCCGCCGAGATCATCGTGGCCGGCGGCAACTTCCACGGCCGCACGACGACCATCGTGGGCTTCTCCGACGACCCCGACGCCCGCGACGGCTTCGGCCCGTTCGCGCCCGGCTTCGTGCAGGTGCCGTACGGCGACGCGGCCGCCCTCGAGGAGGCCATCACCCCGAACACGGTGGCCGTGCTCATCGAGCCCATCCAGGGCGAGGGCGGCGTGGTCATCCCGCCGACCGGCTACCTGCGGGCGGTCCGCGAGATCACGACGCGCCACAACGTGCTCTTCGCGGCCGACGAGATCCAGGCCGGCCTCGGCCGCACCGGGCGCACCTTCGCCTGCGACCACGAGGACGTCGTGCCCGACCTCTACGTGCTCGGCAAGGCCCTCGGCGGCGGCATCGTGCCCGTCTCGGCGGTCGTCGCGAACCGCGACGTGCTCGGTGTGCTCCACCCGGGCCAGCACGGCTCGACGTTCGGCGGCAACGCGCTGGCGTGCGCGGTCGGCGCGAAGGTCGTCGAGATCCTCGCGAGCGGCGAGCTGCAGGAGCGTTCCGAGAAGCTGGGCATCGTGCTCCGCACGCGCCTCGAGTCGCTCGTCGGGCGCGGCGCGCTCGCCGTCCGCACCCGCGGGCTCTGGGCCGGCATCGACGTCGACCCGGCGGTCGGCACCGGTCGCGCGGTCTGCGAGGCGCTCATGGCCCGCGGCGTGCTCGCCAAGGACACCCACGGCTCGACCATCCGCCTCGCGCCGCCGCTCGTGGTGACCGAGGACGACCTCAACTGGGGCCTCGACCAGCTCGAGGCCGTGGTGACCGGGGGCTGACGCCTCCCGGGGTGCGCCTCACAGCCTGCTGACAGGCGCACCCCACGCCCCACCCAGCGGAGCGGTCGAGCCTCGGGGTCATGGACTCGACCGCCACCCCCACCCTGACCGCCGCCCGCGGCGCGACCACCGCGCCGCCCCGGCCCAGCGGCGCCGCCCTGTCGGGCGTCGGCGCCCGCGTGCGCGGCATGGAGCGCCGCACCGCCCAGCGCCTCGGCCTCGCCGCCCTCCTCGTGGCGACCGCCGCCCTCTACCTCGCTGACCTCGGCGCCTCCGGATGGGCGAACTCCTTCTACGCCGCGGCGGCGCAGGCGGGCTCGGAGTCGTGGAAGGCGTTCTTCTTCGGCTCCTCCGACGCCGGCAACGCGATCACCGTCGACAAGACCCCGCTCTCGCTGTGGCCGATGGCGCTCTCGATCCGGGTCTTCGGGCTCTCGTCGTGGAGCCTGCTCGTGCCCCAGGCGCTCATGGGTGTCGCCTCCGTGGCGCTGCTGCACAGCCTGGTGCGGCGCACGACCGGTTCGTACGGCGCGGGCCTCCTCGCCGGTGCGACCCTGGCGCTGACGCCGGTCGCGACCCTGATGTTCCGCTTCGACAACCCCGACGCGCTCCTCGTGCTGCTCATGGTCGGCGCCGCCTGGGCGACGCTCCGGGCCGTCGAGGCCTCCACGCTCGGCGGGACGGGGCGGCCCGTGGGTCACCCGGTCCGCTGGCTCGCCCTCGCCGGCGCGCTGGTCGGCCTGGCGTTCCTCACGAAGATGCTCCAGGCCTTCCTGGTGCTGCCGGCGCTGGCCGCGGCGTACACGCTCTTCGCGACCGCGCCCTGGGTGAAGCGGATCGGCCACCTGCTCGTGGCGTTCGGCTCGATGGTGGTCGCCGGTGGCTGGTGGGTGGCGATCGTCGAGCTCGTGCCCGCGGGCTCCCGCCCCTACATCGGCGGCTCGCAGGAGAACTCGATCCTCGAGCTCACGCTCGGCTACAACGGCCTGGGCCGGCTCAACGGCGAGGAGACCGGCTCCGTCGGCGGCGGCGGTGGCTGGGGCACGACGGGCATCGGCCGCATGTTCTCCGAGACGATCGGCGGCCAGATCGCGTGGCTGCTGCCCGCGGCGCTCCTGCTCGGCGGCGCGGCCCTCTGGTTCGCGCGGCGCCGCGGCACGACGTACGACGTCGCCCGCGGCCGCAGCGTGCGCGCCAGCCTCGTGCTCTGGCTCGGCTGGCTGCTCGTCACCGGCCTGACGTTCAGCTTCATGGCCGGGATCTTCCACGAGTACTACACCGTGGCCCTGGCCCCGGCGGTCGCCGCGCTCGTGGGCATCGGCGCCGTCACGCTCTGGCGGGCACGCCGCTCGCTCGTCGCCTCCGGGCTGCTCGGCTTCACGGTGGCGCTCACCTCGGCCTGGGCGTTCGTGCTGCTCCAGCGGGCGGGCGACTGGCACCCGTGGCTGAAGTACGTCGTCGCCGTCGTCGGGATCGCCTCGGCCCTGCTGCTCGTCGGGGTGCGGCACCTGCCGGCCCGCGTCGGGTACGCCGTCGCGACCACCGCCCTGCTCGCCGGCCTCGCCGGGCCCGCGGCGTACTCGCTGGCCACGGCCGCGACGCCCCACGAGGGCTCGATCGTCACCGCCGGACCCGCCAGCGCCGCGAGCGGACCGGGCGGCATGGGCGGACCGGGGGCGACGGGCGGCGGGGGCGGCATGCCCGGAGCCACGCCGGGCGGCACGGCGCCCACCCTCCCCGGCGGGACGACCGGGACCGCACCGGGTGGCCAGACGGGTGGCCAGACGGGTGGCGGTGTCGGCGGGCTGCTCAGCGGCAGCGAGTCCACGGACGAGATCACGGCGCTGCTGCAGGAGGACGCGTCGACCTACACCTGGGCGGCGGCCGCGGTGGGCTCGAACTCGGCGGCCGGCTACCAGCTGGCCAGCGAGGAGCCGGTGATGGCGATCGGGGGCTTCAACGGCTCCGACCCGAGCCCCACGCTCGAGGAGTTCCAGACGTACGTCGCCAACGGCGACATCCACTGGTTCATCGCCGGCGGCGGCCAGATGGGCGGGATGGGCCAGATGGGCGGCACCGACGGCGCGACGTCGACCGCCTCGGCGATCTCGGCCTGGGTCGAGTCGACCTTCACCGCCACGACCGTCGACGGCGTGACGCTCTACGACCTCTCGGTGGGCGTCCGGTGAGCGCGCTGGCGGTGCCGGACCGCGTCGAGGTGACCGGCCCGGTGCTCGACGTCGTCATCCCGGTGTTCAACGAGGCGCACACCCTGCCCCGCGCCGTCGCCGCCGTGACGGCCCACCTGGCGACGCTGCCGTGGAGCTGGCGGGTGACGATCGCCGACAACGCGTCGACGGACGCCACCGCCGAGGTCGCCGGGCGCCTCGCCGCGTCGTACCCCGGCGTGCGGGTCGTGCACCTCGAGCGCAAGGGACGCGGACGGGCGCTCCGGGCGGTGTGGAGCGCGTCGGACGCCGAGGTGCTCGCCTACATGGACGTCGACCTCTCGACCGACCTGGCGGCCCTGCTGCCGCTGGTGGCGCCGCTCGTGTCGGGCCACTCCGACGTCGCGATCGGCTCCCGCCTCGACCCCGCGTCGGTCGTGGTGCGCGGGCCGAAGCGGGAGGTCATCTCGCGGGGCTACAACCTGGTGCTCCGCGGGGCGCTGCGGGTGCGGTTCAGCGACGCGCAGTGCGGCTTCAAGGCGGTGCGGGCCGACGTCGCGCGGGCGCTGCTGCCCCTCGTCGAGGACGACACCTGGTTCTTCGACACCGAGCTGCTCGTGCTCGCGGAGCGTGCCGGGCTGCGCATCCACGAGGTGCCGGTCGACTGGACCGACGACGCCGACTCCCGGGTCGACCTGGTGCGCACGGCGCTCGACGACCTGGCGGGGGTACGACGCCTCCGCCACGGCCTG
The DNA here is from genome assembly GCF_000426525.1 of Nocardioides alkalitolerans DSM 16699. Taxonomy (GTDB): domain Bacteria; phylum Actinomycetota; class Actinomycetes; order Propionibacteriales; family Nocardioidaceae; genus Nocardioides; species Nocardioides alkalitolerans. The sequence continues at coordinate 77,458 of NZ_AUFN01000011.1, read as the reverse complement.
CACACGGGGGCGCTGCCGCTGGGGCGGGTGCGCGACGAGGTGCGACGGGCGCGGCACGACGCCGGCGTGCCGGCCGGAGCCCTGGCGCGGCTGGCGTCCTAGCGGCGCGTGGCGCTACATCGCGCTGCGGAAGATCGGCGCCCCCAGCGCCTCGAACGGCTCGCCGAGGGCACGGAACACCTCGGCGGGCCGTCCGCGGCCGCTCGCCGGCTTCACCGAGTCGCCGGTGGACTCGAGGAACCCCGCGCTCGCGCGCAGCTTGCGCTGGAAGTTGCCGGGGTCGATCCGCAGGCCCCAGACCGCCTCGTAGACGCCGCGCAGCTGGGCGATCGTGAACTCCGGTGGCAGGAACGAGGCCGCGAGCCGGGTGTACTCCAGCTTCGACGCCGCCCGGGCCCGCGCCTCGTCGAGGATCGCGTCGTGGTCGAAGGCGAGCCCGCCGGTGACCTCGTCGACCGGCACCCACCGGGCGTCCTGGGCGTCCGTGCCGGCGGTGGCGGTCTCGGCGTACGGCGTGACGCCCAGGTGCGCGACGCTGACGACGCGGTGGGGGCGGCGGTCCCGGTCGGGGGCGCCGAAGGTCTTCAGCTGCTCGAGTGCGAGGCCGTCCCCGACGATGCCGGTCTCCTCGACGAGCTCGCGCCGCGCGGCGTCGACGAGCTCCTCGCCGTCGCCGACGAACCCGCCGGGCAGGGCCCAGGCCCCGGCGTACGGCTCCTCCCCGCGGCGCACGACGAGCACGACGAGCTGGCCCTCGCGCACGGCGAGCAGCACGACGTCGACGGTGACGTAGAAGATCGGGAACTCGCTGCGGAACATGCGAGCGACCGTAGTTGTCGGCCTGACAAGAAGCAATCGCGCGGACGGCGTCAGCCGCGCACCGGCGGCGCGCTCGTCGCCACGTGCGCCAGCGTCGCGGCGATGGTGGCGAGCAGGTCGTCGCGCTCGATGCCGAGCGGCTCCTCGACCCAGCGGATCACGACGTCCTCCACCATCGCCGACCAGCCGCGCACGAACAGCCGCACCGCGGGCGTGTCGACGACGCCGAAGTCGCGCAGCCCGTCCTCGCCGGCGGTGTCGAAGATGCGGTCGGTCAGGGCGGCCCGGGCCTCCTCGTAGATCTCCCGCATCACCGGGTTGCTGCCGTTCGCGGCGCGCACGAGCGAGACGTAGCCGCGGTGGTTCTGCTCCACGAAGGCGAGGTAGCGGTCGAGGGAGACCAGGAGGCGGGTGGCCATGTCGCCCTCGGCGACGGGCGCGGTGACGGCGATGAGGTCGGCGGCGGCCCGTCGTACGACGGCCTCGTGGAACTCCTGCTTGTTGCCGAAGTAGTGGTAGAGCAGCCCGCGCGAGATGCCCGCCTGCTCGGCCAGCAGGTCGATGGAGAGCTCGTCGAGGTCGCGGGTCGACAGCAGCGTCACGCCCAGGCCGAGCAGCTGCTCGCGCCGGCTGTCGGGGTCCATGCGCACCCGGGCGCCGTCGCCGCCCTTGGCCCGCTTGGTCGATCCGCTCGTGGCCGTCATGGGCGACACCCTACTGAACGGAGTTCCAATTCGCTATTGACTTCCGTTCAACAGAAAATCTACCGTGGGGTCATGACCGCACCTGCCTCCACCGGACACCTCGGCCACACCGGTCCCCTGCCCGCGCACGTCGACGTGCTCGTGGTCGGTGCCGGGTTCGCGGGCCTCTGCGCCGCGATCAAGCTCGCCGAGGACGGCCGCGACTTCCTCGTCGTCGACAAGGGCGCGGACGTGGGCGGCACGTGGCGCGACAACACCTACCCGGGCGCCGCCTGCGACGTGCCGAGCCAGCTCTACAGCTTCTCGTTCGCGCCGAACCCGGCCTGGACGCGCTCGTTCTCGCAGCAGCCGGAGATCCATGCCTACCTGCGGTCGGTGGCGGAGCGGTCGGGCGTGCTCGACCGGTTCGTGTTCTCCTCCACCGTCGACCACGCGGAGTGGGACGAGACGGCGCAGCGCTGGGCCGTGCGGACGTCGGCCGGCGACCTCACCGCGACCGCGCTGATCAGCGGCGCTGGCGGTCTCTCCGAGCCGAAGCTGCCCGACATCGAGGGCATCGACGGCTTCGCGGGCGAGATCTTCCACTCCGCCCGCTGGAACCACGATGCCGACCTCGCCGGCAAGCGCATCGCCGTGATCGGCACCGGCGCCTCGGCGATCCAGATCGTGCCCGAGCTGCAGCAGGTCGCGGGCCACCTCGACGTCTACCAGCGCACGGCGCCGTGGGTGCTCCCCCGCCACGACCGCAGCTACCCCGCCGTCGAGCGTGCCGCCCTCCGCCACGTCCCGGGCCTGCAGAAGGCCTACCGCACGGCGATCTACTGGGGCCGCGAGACCTACGTGCCGGCGTTCACGGTGGTGCCCGACATGGCCTACCCGGCGAAGCTGCTGGCGCAGGGCAACATCCGCAAGGGCATCGACGACCCCGAGCTGCGCCGCAAGGTCACCCCGGACTTCAAGATCGGGTGCAAGCGCATCCTCATCTCGAACGGCTACTACCCGGCGCTCGCCGCCGACAACACCGAGCTGGTCACCGACGGCATCGCCCGGGTGACCCCGACCGGGATCGTCACGAAGGACGGCACGGAGCGCCCGATCGACGTGCTCGTCGTCGCCACCGGCTTCCACACCACCGACCAGCCCATCGCCCACCACATCGTGGGCCGCGAGGGCCGCACGCTGGCCGAGGTCTGGGCCGAGACCGGCATGAGCGCCTACAAGGGCACCACCATCGCCGGCTTCCCGAACCTCTTCCAGATCGTCGGGCCCAACACGGGCCTGGGCCACAGCTCGATGGTCTTCGTGATCGAGTCGCAGGTGGCCTACATCCGCGACGCGCTGGCCACGATGGAGCGCAACGGGTACGCCGCGGTCGAGCCCCGGCCCGCCGCCCAGGCCCGCTGGAACGACGCCCTGCACCGCCGCATGAGCCGCTCCGTGTGGAGCACCGGCGGCTGCGCGAGCTGGTACCTCGACGAGCACGGCCGCAACACGACACTGTGGCCCCGCTCCACGTTCAACCTCCGCGCCGTGCTGCGCAGGTTCGACGCCCGGCACTACAAGATCACCGGACCCGCCCCCGCCGTGGGCGGTCCGGGCACCACCCCCACCCAGCGAGAGGCAGTGACCGCATGAAGACCCTCGATGACAAGGTCGTCGTCATCACCGGCGCCGGATCCGGCATCGGCCGCTCCCTGGCGGTGAACGCCGCCGGCCGCGGCGCCCACCTCGCGATCTCCGACGTGAACGAGGCCGGCCTCGACGAGACGGTCGAGCTCGCCAAGGCCGCCGGGGCGCGCGCCGTACGTGCCGACACCCTCGACGTCGCCGACCGCGACGCGTTCACGACGTACGCCGCCGCCGTCGCCGAGCACTACGGCCGCGTCAACGTGGTCGTGAACAACGCCGGGGTCTCGATGAACGGCGACTTCGAGGGCATGACGTACGACGAGATGGAGTGGATCGTCGGCATCAACTTCTGGGGCGTCGTGACCGGCACCAAGGAGTTCCTGCCCCACCTGATCGCCTCCGGCGACGGCCACGTCGTCAACATCTCGTCGCTGTTCGGCCTCATCTCCATGCCGAGCCAGACGCTCTACAACTCGACGAAGTACGCCGTGCGCGGCTTCACCGAGGCGCTGCGCGAGGAGATGCTGATCAGCAAGCACAAGGTCGGCGTGACCTGCGTGCACCCCGGTGGCATCAAGACCGGCATCGTGCGCAACGGCCGCATGACCGCGGGCGGCGACCACGACGAGCTCGTGAGGTTCTTCGACCAGCGCCTGGCCCGCACCAGCCCCGAGGACGCCGCCAAGGTCATCGTCAACGGCGTGCTGAAGAACAAGCCGCGCGTGCTCATCGGCGCCGACGCCCACGCCCTGCACCACATCGGCAAGACGCTCGGTGCGCGCTACCAGGACGTGTTCGCCGCGGCCGCCAAGCGCGTGATGCCGAGCTGAGGCCGGCCGTCGGCCGGGGGTGCCGGTCTCGGGTGCCGGGAACCGGCATCATGACCCCCATGCTCCCCGGCACCCCGGTCCGCGTCGAGATGACCAAGCTCGGCGACCACCCGCACTGGCGGTTCACGGGCCGCTACCTCGGCGCCGACGAGCACGGCGACTGGATCGGCTTCCCGGCCGGCACCCACCACGTCCGGCCCGGTCTCGCCTTCGACTCCGACGTCGACTCCGTGACGCTGGTGCGGGCCGGCGCCCACCACCTCGCCTCCCTGCACGCGCCCGGGCTGTGGTGCGACGTGTACGTCGACATGGCCACCCCGCCCGTCTGGGACCACTCGGGCGACGTCGCCGTCGTCCGCTCCGTCGACCTGGACCTCGACGTCGTCCGTCGCGACGACGGCACCGTGTTCGTCGACGACGAGGACGAGTTCGCCGAGCACCGCGTCTCCCTGGGCTACCCGGCCGAGCTCGTCGCCGCCGCCGAGCGGGCCCGCGACGAGGTGCGGGCGGCCGTGGTCGCGGGCGTCGCGCCGTACGACGAGGCGACCCGCCGCCGCTGGCTCGGCGCCCTGACCGCCCTCGACCTGCCCCGGCCGGGCCGGTGACGACGCCGTCGGGACCCGGCTTCCTCCGTGACCCGGACCGTCCCGGACTGGTGCGGGTCCTCAACGTGGTCGCCGTCGTCGGCGCCCTGCTCGTGCTGCTCGGCGCACCGGTGTGGTGGCAGATGGGCGGGTCCGCCCGCGGCTGGGCCGACGACCGGGCCGTCGTCGTGACCGTGCCCGAGGACACCACCTGCCGCACCGGCCCACCCCCCGGCCGCCCCCAGACCTGCACCGCCACCTGGCGCGACGAGGACCGCATCGTCGAGGGCGAGGTCAGCGACCGGTACGGCGGGCCCGCCCCGGACGCGGGCGAGGAGGTCGCCGGGCGCGTCGTTGGCGACGGCGACCCCGCCCTGGCCTTCACCGGCTACCACCCGGTGCTGCTGCGGTGGGCGCTCGCCGCGCCCTGGCTGACCGGCGCCGGCCTGCTGCTGCTCGTCGGCGGCGCCACCGGGCTCGTGCGCACGGACCCGCGATGGGGCTCCTCCCGCTCCGACCTGCCGCAGCCCGGCGCAGGCTGAGCGGGGCCGGACGCCACGTCGGGCGTTCGCGGTACGTCGTACCCGCCTCACGGGTATCTCCTACCGCGAACCGGCCGCCGCGAGAGGTCGACGGGCCTCAGCGCCGGCGAATCGCCCGGATGCGCAGGGGGCCGACGAGGCGGGGGCCGGCGAGCCGGTTCTCGAGGCGTCCGACCTCCCGCTTGAGGGGTTGGGCGACGTACTCGCCGAGGATCACGCCCGAAGCCAGGGCGACGGCGACCGAGGCCGCCTGCATGATCGCGAGCAGCCCCAGCGAGGTCGACGTGCCGCCCTCGGCGAGCAGGGAGAGGCCGCGGTAGATGGTGAGGCCCGGCAGCATGGGCACGATCGTCGGCACCACGATCACGAGCGGGGGCACCCGCACGCGGCCGGCCACGCCGTACGCGACGAGACCGATCGCGAAGGCGGCGATGCCGGCGGCCCACACCCGGCTGTCCGAGACCTCGCGCACGCCGCTGTAGAGCAGGATCGCCAGCGAGCCCACCACGGCCACCGGCAGCAGCGCCCGGCGCGGCGCGTAGGTGGCGGCCGCGAAGGCCGCGGCACAGATCGCCGAGCCCAGCGCGAGCGTGCCGATGCCCTCCCACCCGGCCCGGCCCGGGTCGACGCGGGCGATGTCGACGCCGACCAGCCCCGCCAGCGTGAGGCCGCCGCTGACGCCGGCGATGATGCCGGCGGTGGCGAGCAGGGCCTCGAGGATCCGGGCGCCCGCGGTGACGTAGAAGCCGGTGAGGGCGTCCTGGATGGCGCCCATGAACCCGATGCCCGCGAGCAGCATGATGATGTTGGCGGTCACCATGAGCGACACGTCGGTGTCGGGCACGACGGCGGCGATCGCGGTGGCGAGCAGCGCGGCGACGAGCCCGCCGGCCACCTGCTGGTAGAAGCCCGGCAGCCGACGGCGCGACATGGCGAGCTGGACGCGGTCGATGAGGGCCGCGGCCACGAGCGCCAGGCCCACGACGAGCAGCGTGCCGCCAAGCTGGAGGGTGACGCCCGCGCACATGAGGCCCCACGCCCCCGTGACCGCCCAGCGCGGCAGCCCGTGGCCCGACGACACGATGCCGGCGAGGCGCATCCGGGCGCCCAGCAGGTCGACCTCGTCCGTCAGCACCGCGCTCACCAGGTGGTCGACCCGGGTGAGGTCGTCGTAGTCGATGTCGCGCTGCTTGACCTGCCGCAGCTGCACGATCGGGGGCTCCTCGGGCTCGCCCTGGTAGCTCATCGAGAGCGACGTGAACGTCACGTCGATCTCCGGGTGACGGATGCCGAGGTGCCGCGCGAGGGACTGCATCGTGGCCGTCACGTCGGCGGCGCCGGCACCCGAGGCGAGCAGCAGCTCCCCCACCCGGAGGCAGAGGTCGAGCGTCAGGTTCAACGTCCGGGTATCCAGGTTCTCGCCACGCATGGCCGCATGCTCGCACGTCCGTCGACCACCCATTTCCTGCGCCTCTGTGGTTGGCTCGTGCGCGTGCGCATCGACTTCCACGGCTCTCCTCGACCGACCCTCGGGGTCGAGTGGGAGCTCGCCCTCGTCGACCGGGAGACGCGGGACCTGGCCGGGGTCGCGAGCGCCGTCATCGACACGGCCCGGGGCCGCATGGACGACCCGAAGCTGCTGCACGCCGAGCTGCTCCGCAACACCGTCGAGCTCGTCACCGGCATCTGCGACGACGTGCCCCACGCCATGGCCGACCTGCGCACGACGTACGACGCCGTGGCCGGCGCCGCGGGCGACCACGGGGTCGACCTGTTCGGCGCGGGCACGCACCCGTTCGCCTCCTGGTCGACCCAGCAGCTCTCGCCGGGCAACCGCTACGAGGAGCTCATCAACCGCACGCAGTGGTGGGGCCGTCAGATGCTGATCTGGGGCGTGCACGTGCACGTCGGGCTGCCCGAGCAGTCCCGGGTCATGCCGGTGCTCTCGTCGCTCCTCAACTACTACCCGCACCTGCAGGCGCTGTCGGCGTCGTCGCCGCTGTGGGCGGGCACCGACACGGGGTACGCCTCCAACCGGGCGCTCATGTTCCAGCAGCTGCCCACCGCCGGCCTGCCGTTCCAGTTCGACCGCTGGGAGGAGTTCGAGGCCTTCGCCCGCGACCAGCTCAAGACCGGCGTGATCGACGACCTCTCGGAGATCCGCTGGGACCTGCGTCCCGCCTCCCATCTCGGCACGCTGGAGAACCGGATCTGCGACGGTGTCTCCAACTTCACCGAGCTGGCCGCGCTGACCTCGCTGATGCACTGCCTCGTCGTCGACCTCGACACCCGGCTCGCCGCGGGCGAGACCCTGCCGGTGATGCCGCCGTGGCACGTGCAGGAGAACAAGTGGCGCACGGCGCGCTACGGCCTCGACGCGATCATCATCCTCGACGCGAGCTCGCGCGAGCGGCTCGTCACCGACGACCTCCACGACCTGCTGGAGCGGCTCGAGCCCGTCGCCCGACGTCTCGGGTGCGCCGACGAGCTGCGGTCGGTCGCTGACATCCCGGCGCGGGGCGGCTCCTACCAGCGCCAGCGCGCCGTCGCCGAGGCGACCGGGGGCGACCTCCCCGCCGTCGTCGACTCCGTCGTGCGCGAGCTGCGCGACGGCCTGGGGCCGGTCGGCGCCTAGGGCGTCACCGGGCTCAGGACCCCGGACTCAGGACCCCGGGCTCAGGACCTCAGGGCCCGGCCGAGCACGACCGCCGCCTCCGCGAAGGCCTCCGGGCGCGGACCGGCGAAGTTCAGCCGCACGTACGGGCCCGTCGGCTCGGCCGGGAACCACTCCCGCCCCGACGCGAGGAGCACGCCGTCCGCCTCGCACCGTCGCACCAGCCGGTCGACGTCCGTGCCGTCCGGCAGGCGCACCCACAGGTTGAGGCCGCCGGTCGGGACCAGCTCGACGTGCGCCTCGGGGGCGTGCTCGCGCAGGCTCGTGACCAGCAGGTCGCGCCGGGAGCGCAGCTGGACGCGCAGCTGCCGCAGGTGCGTGCGCCACGCGGGCTGGGTCACCACGTCGAGCGCGGCGGCCTGCAGCACCCCGCTGACGTACATGGCCTCGGCGGCCCGGTCGTTGCGGATCCGCTCCCGGGCCGGGCCGCGCGCCACGACGGCGGCCACCCGCAGCGACGGCGAGACGCTCTTGGTGAGCGAGCGCAGGTAGACCACGTGGCCGCCGTCGTCGTGGACCGCCAGCGGGGTCGGCTCGGCGTCGATCCCTAAGTCGTGGGCCCAGTCGTCCTCGACGACGAACGCGCCGTGCTCCCGCGCGACGGCGAGGATCTCGAGCGACCGCGTCGCCGTCCACCGGGCACCGGTCGGGTTGGCGAAGCTCGGTTGCGCGTAGAACGCGCGTGCACCGGTCTCCGCGAAGGCGCGGGCGAGGTCGTCGACCGCGGGTCCCTCGGGCCCGCTGGGCACCGGCACCACCCGTACGCCGGCCGAGGCCGCCGCGGTGAGGGCGCCCCAGTAGGTCGGTGACTCGACGAGCAGGGGCCGACCCGCGCCCACCAGGCTCCGGAAGATCGAGCTGAGACCGCTCTGGCTGCCCGGCAGGACGGTCACGTCGGCGGGAGCCGGGGGCGTGACCCCGGACGGCGTCGCGCGGGCCAGCTCGGTGGCGAACCAGCCCTGCAGCTCGGGCAGGCCGGCGACCGGCGAGCGGGAGAGCGCCACGTCGGCGCGCGCGGCACGGGCCAGGGCCGCGCGGACGAGACGTTCGGGCAGGAGCTCCCGGGCGGGGTAGCCGGACTGCAGCGCGACCACGTCGTTCGGCACGTCGCGCATCGTCGACGACACCGGGGACCCGAGGCCCGGCGACGCACGCAGCGCCGCCGTCTGCCAGCCGTGGTCCGCTGGACGGACGACGCGGACCGCCCGCACGAACGTGCCCGCCCCGGGCCGGCTCTCGACCAGGCCCTGGGCGGCGAGCGTCCGCAGGGCCTTCTGCACCGTGACCGGACTGGCCTGGTGCTCGGCCACGAGGGCCCGCGTCGAGGGCAGTCGGGCGCCGGGCGCCGCGTCCGCCACGACCGCACGGAGGGCCGCGACGATCCGGGCGCTGCTATCGTCGTTCATGACGAACAAGAGTAGCGCTATCGCCTCCCGACCGACACCGGTACCGACCCCGACGACCGGGCTCCTCTGGGGGTTGGTCGGCGTCGTCGCCTTCTCCTTCACGATCCCGCTGACCCGGGTGGCCGTGGGCGGGCTGTCGCCCCTGTTCATCGGCTCGGGGCGCGCGGTCGTGGCCACGCTCCTCGCCGTGGCTGCCCTGACGCTGACGCGGCAGCCCCTGCCCTCGCCCCGCCAGTGGCGGCGACTGGCCGTCGTGGCCGGCGGCGTGGTCGTCGGGTTCCCGATGCTGACGTCCTACGCGCTGGTCTCGGCGCCCGCCGCGCACGGCGCTGTCGTCATCGCAGTGCTGCCCGCCGCCACGGCGGTGATGGCCGTGCTCCGCGGCCGCGAGCGGCCACCCGGCCGCTTCTGGCTCGCGGCCGGCGCCGGCACGCTCGCCGCGGTGGTGTTCGCGTCGGCGCAGGGCGGGGGCGTCGGTCGGCTGCACGTGGCCGACCTGCTCCTGCTCGGGGCGGTCCTGGCCGCGGCCGTCGGCTACGCCGAGGGCGGTCTGCTCTCCCGGGAGCTCGGCTCCTGGCAGACGGTCTCGTGGGCCCTGGTGCTCGCGTTCCCCCTGATGCTCGCGCTGAGCGTCGCGACCGCCGTCGCGTCGCCTCCCCGGGGGACGCCCGCGGAGTGGGCGGCCTTCGCCTACCTGGCGGTCGTCAGCATGTTCCTGGGCTTCGTGGCCTGGTACCGCGGTCTCGCGATCGGACCCATGGCGCAGGTCAGCCAGGTGCAGCTGGCCCAGCCCGCCCTCAGCATCGTGTGGGCCGCGCTCCTGCTCGGCGAGCCGCTGACCGGGGCGACCGTCGCGGGCGCCGCCGCCGTGGTCCTCTGCGCGGGTACCGCCGTCCGGGCGCGTGCCCGCCGCTGAGGCTCAGCTGCGCACGGGCGGCAACGAGTCGGTCGCCTCGAGCGCCTCCATGCCGGTGACCTCGAGCAGGTCGGCCGTCACGGAGCGCAGCTGCGCGAGCAGCACCTCGATCGAGAGCTCGCTCGTGCGCTCGAGCTGGGCCGAGCCGCGACCGACGGCGAGCAGGGCCGGACGGGCCGCCTCGGCGACCCGGTTCTGCCCCAGCTCGTCGGCCACCTGGTCGGCGGCGTCGGCGAGGTCGGCGCAGAGCGCGGCGTACGACGCCGGCACCGGCCGCCGCCGGTAGGCCGCGATCGCCGTACGGCGGGTGAGCACCCGGGTGCTGCGCAGCGCCTTGTCGAGCGGCTCGACGAGCTGGGTCATGCGCCGCACGCCGGGCTTGTGCCGCACCCGGAAGGGCGACGACGCCACCACCGACATGCCCTCGTCGGCAGCCGTCTGCAGCTCGCGGATCAGGTAGTCGGTGGCACGGGCGTCGGCCAGCACCTCGAACGCGTGCTCCGGGTCGCCGTCGACCATGACCTCGCTCGCGGCGCGCAGCAGCGAGGCGATCTTGCGGACCACCACCGCCGCCTGCTCCCGGGGCCTCCGCAGGGGCGCCCGGGGCACGAGCGTCGCCGCGACGAGCGCGACGCCTCCCCCGATGAGGGCGTCGGTCCAGCGGACGAACGCACCGCCCGCGGTCGGCACCAGCGTGGCCACGACGATCGACTGCACCGCCGCCTGGGTGACGAGCAGCTGACCGCCGTCGACCAGCAGGGCGGCCGACATCGCCAGCCCCACCACGAGCATCAGCTGCCACGCCCCGGAGCCGATCTGGGTGACCAGCAGGTCGGAGATGAGCACGCCGACCGCGACCCCGATGGTCACCTCCGTCACGCGGCGCAGGCGCTGGCCGTAGGAGGTGCCGAGGCTGATGACCGCCGCGATCGGGGCGAAGAACGGGGTGTCGTGGCCGAGCAGGTCGGAGGCGATGAACCACGCGACGCCGGCCGCGACCGCGCACTGCGCGACCTGGAAGGACTTCGCGCGCCACCGGGCGGCCCGGGCCCGGGCCGACAGCCTGCTCTTCGCCCACAGCCGGTCGACCGGGAAGCCCTCCACGAGGGGTGAGTCTGCCAGAGCGGAGGCGGGACGACGTCCGCTCCGGCAGACGTCTCAGGAGTGCAGCCGGTGACCCGGGCCACGGCCCGCGTCGTACCGTGCCCAGCGCAGCGCCACCTGCAGGTCGGCGAGGTCGCGGTACCAGGTCTCGACCTCGGCGTTGCAGACCGCGACCTGCACCTCGGTGTCGTACTCGGAGCACTCGGCCGCGGCCTCCGAGTCGGTCGGCGGGTGCAGCGTGCTGCCGTCGAAGCGGCGGATCGAGAAGCCGTTCGCGGCGTCGCCGGTGACCTCGACGATCGTGTCGGCGGGCGGCGTCCAGGCGCGGGCCGCGCCCGGGCCGGCCTGGACGCCGGCGGTCGCGGCGCCGACGAGCGTCGTGCCGAGGACGGCCGCCGCCGTCGCGCCGATGCAGCCCGCGACGACCCTGCGACGCGAGCGGGTACGGCGCGACGCGCCCCCGGACGGGACGGACGGGCGGGTGCTGGTGGTGGTGTCGGGCATCAGGTCTCCCCCTTCGTGCGCACCGGGAGGTCCGGTGTCGCGGGGACGACGCTAGGAGCGGAGCGGCGTCCCCGGGTCCGGTGCGGACCGACCTGGGGAGGGCGGCCCGACGTACCGGACCTGGGGACGCGGAACGGCCCGCGGGCCGGCCGTCAGTAGACCTCGACGCTCACCGTCTGGCTGCAGCCCGACGCGAGCGAGGTCAGGGCGCTGCGCTCGGCGCTGTCGACCGTCAGGCCCCAGCGCACCTTCACCGACACCCACTCGGTGACGTAGCGGCAGACGTAGCCGGCGGGCGGCATCCACTCGGCGGGGTCCTGGTCGCCCTTCGAGCGGTTGGTCGCGGCGCTGACCGCGATGAGGGAGTAGTCCTCGCCGAGGTCGTTGGCGAAGGCCTCGCGGCGGGCGGGCGTCCACCCCGAGGCGCCCGAGTCCCACGCCTCCGCCAGCGGCACCATGTGGTCGATGTCGAGCGACGAGGCCGACGTGTAGCTGGTGGCGTCGTAGTAGGAGAACCAGCGACCGCCCGTGAGCGCGCACGACGAGCCGACCGAGGGGGCGTCGTCGGCCTCCGCGATCAGCACCTCGTTGCGGGTGCTGCAGCCGTCGCCGTCGGCGTCGACCCAGTGCTTGAACAGGTCGCGGTCGTAGCCGGTGCGGCTCTCCGTGGCGACCGGGAGGTCGGCGATCGCCTGGCCCACCGGGGCGCTGTAGGTGGCGGCCTGCGCGGGGCCGGGGACGGCCACGAGGCCGAGGCCGACGAGCAGCGCCAGGAGGAACGTGGGCAGCAGCGGGCGGGCGGAACGGTGCTGGGTGCGCGCGTGCGGGCGCGACCGGTGGACTCGACGCATCTTCTTCTCCCGAGATGGATGGACGTGTGTCGGTGCGGGCACCACCCTGCCCCGGCCGCCGTGGAGGACGGAAGGGCCGGGCTGGAAACGGTCTGTCACACTTCACGCGCGGGTCGTGTGACCCGCGCCACTCGGCGCCGGTTCGGGCGGCCGCTCCCGACCCCAGGAGGTCTCGTGGGTGCTCCCCTCGACCCGACGGCGACCGCGTTCCTCTTCGCGGAGAACCGGGCCATGCCGATGCACGTGGGGGCGCTGCAGCTGTTCGACCCGCCGGCCGACGCGGGCCCGTCGTACACGGCCGACCTGGTGCGCCGCATGCGCGAGACCGACGACATCGCGCCGCTCTTCCGCAAGCGCCTCCACCGGTCGCTGGCCACGGCGGGCACCTGGACGTGGACCGACGACGACGAGTTCGACATCGAGTACCACGTGCGCCACAGCGCGCTGCCGCAGCCGGGCCGGATCCGGGAGCTGCTCGACCTCCTGGGGCGCCTGCACGGCACCCGGCTGGCGCGCGAGCGTCCGCTGTGGGAGTGGCACCTCATCGAGGGCCTGGCCGACGGGCGGGTCGCCATGTACTCCAAGATGCACCACTCGCTGCTCGACGGCGTCGGCGCGATGCGGCTGCTGCAGAGCGTGCTGACCGAGGACCCCGAGGAGCGCGACATGGGCGCCCCGTGGGTCGCTCGTCCGCGACCGCCGCGCCCCGAGGGCCCGGGTGGCGCGAGCGGCGCGGGCGGCCTGGTGCCCGTCGCCGCGGCGCGCTCGGCGCTCGGGTCGGCGCTGGCGGTGGCCTCCGACGCCGCCGGCATGCCCGCCGCGCTCGTGCGCACCCTGAACCGCGGGGTCCGCGACGAGACGGCGGCCGTCAACTACCACTCGCCGCGCACGATCCTCAACCACCGCATCACCGGCGCCCGGCGCTTCGCCGCGGAGGACTGGCCGCTGGAGCGGCTGCGCGCCATCGGACAGGCCTCCGGCACCACCATCAACGACGTCGTGCTGGCGCTGTGCAGCGGCGCCCTGCGGGCCTACCTGCTCGAGCTCGACGCGCTGCCCGACACCAGCCTCACCGCGATGGTGCCCGTGTCGTTCCGGGCCGCCTCGGCCGCGACCGCCTCCCAGGAGGGCGGCAACGCGGTCGCCGCCCTCATGGTGCGCCTCGGCACCCACCACGCGGACGCCGCCGACCGCCTCCAGGCCGTGCACGACTCGATGCTCGAGGGCAAGAGCGCGCTCGGCTCGATGACGCAGACCCAGGCCCTGGCCATGAGCGCCCTCGGCCTCGCCCCGGCCGTCGCCCTGCCCCTGCTGCGGCTGCAGGACATGGCCCGCCCGCCGTTCAACCTGATCATCTCGAACGTGCCCGGTCCGGAGACCACGCGCTACTTCGACGGGGCGCGCATGTCGGGCTTCTACCCCCTCTCGATCCCGCTCCACGGCATCGCCCTCAACATCACCTGCACGTCGTACGACGGGAAGATGGGCTTCGGCCTCACGGGCTGCCGGCGCACGGTGCCGCGCCTGCAACGCCTGCTCGCGCACCTCGACGCCGAGGTGACGGCCCTCGAGAAGGCGACCGGGGTGGCCTGAGCCCTCCCGCGCACCTCAGCCGGCAGCGCCCGGCTCGTCGAGGCCGCCGCCGACCCGTGCGGCGACCGCGCGCAGCCGCGCCCGGGTGACGTCCGCGACCGAGCGGAACCCCGCGTCGTACGCCGGGGTGCCCGGCCGCACCGCCTCGCCGACGTTGACGCTGAGGCAGTGCCGGGTGCCGCCGTCGGCCGCGTTGAGCAGCGCGGTGGCGTGGCCGGTGGTCCCGGAGCCGGCGAAGGGGTCGAGCACGCGGGCGTCGGGCGGGTACGTCGCGAGCACCCGCCGCAGCAGCCCCGTCGGCTTCGGGGAGTCGAAGACCTTGCCGACGAGGTCGCGCAGCTCGGCGACCGCGGTGTCGGTCGAGCCCACCTCGGCGGCCGACCAGATCGTCGTCAGCTTCTTGCGGCGCCCCTCACCCAGCCAGTCGCGCTGGTAGACGTCGACGCGCACCCCGTGGCGGCCGACCACCTCGCGGCAGACCAGGTCGTCCGGGCGCGCGTCGACCAGCGGTCGCGACCACCGCCAGACCGCCGACGACCCGTCGCCGAACACGGGCTCCACCACGACGGACCCGTCGAACGGCTCGGTCGCCACGCGGCCCGTGGCGGGGTCGCCGTGCAGCGCGTAGTGCATCGTCGGCGCGCTGAGCGGGTGGAACTTCTTGTTCGTGTTGCGCAGCGGCAGCAGCCGGTGGTGCCGGCCGGCCCCGTCGACGTGCTTGAAGTCCGACGGGTCGACGGTGTCGGGGCTGGTCGGGTCGAGCACGCAGCGGCGCGGGTCGCGGGCGTAGACGAGGAGGTACTCGTGGCTCGTGGCGAACCCGCCCCCGAGCTGGCGGCCCTTCGGGTTGAGGTTCACCACCACCTGGGCGAGGAACGCCGCCTCGCCGAAGAGCTCGTCGAGCAGCAGCCGCAGCCGGACGACCTCGCGGTCGTCGATGCTGCAGAAGACCGCGCCGCCCGGGGCGAGCACCCGGTGCACCTGCGCGAGCCGGGGCCGCATCATCCGCACCCACGCCTCGTGGCGCGAGGAGCGCGCACCGCGGCGCGCCCGCGGACCCTCCCGGCTGTCGTCGGCGACCCGGAAGTCGTCGCTGTAGGCCAGCGTCGTGGCCCGGTTGTACGGCGGGTCCAGGTAGGCGACGTCGACGCTGCCGTCCGGCAGCCCCGTCAGCACGTCGAGGTTGTCGCCCTCGACGAACGTGTTCCACACCGCGTCCCCCACGGGCCACATCATGCCGCGCCCGCCTCGGACCCGCGGCGCTTCCGCCGTACGATCCGACGCGTGCTGCCCGTCGTCATCGCGGTCGACCCCGACCTGACCTCCCCCGACGTCGTCGCCTTCCTCGAGGCCCACCTCACCCAGATGCGGGAGGTCTCGCCGCCCGAGTCGGTGCACGCGCTCGACCTCGACGGCCTGCGCCACCCGGCCGTCACGTTCTTCACGGTGCGGACGGCGGACCAGCCCGGAGCGGGCGCGCTCGTCGGCACCGCGGCCCTCAAGCGCCTCGACGGCCCGGGCCGGGCCGGCCACGTCGAGCTCAAGTCGATGCGCACCGACCCGACGCGCGTGCGCTCCGGCATCGCCACCGGCCTGCTGACCCACCTGCTGGCGACGGCCCGCGCCGACGGCCACACCCGGATCAGCCTCGAGACCGGCGCCGAGCCCTTCTTCGCGCCCGCCCGCGCCCTCTACGAGCGCCACGGGTTCACGGCCTGCGCGCCGTTCGCCGACTACGCGCCCGACCCGCACAGCGTCTTCCTCACCCGCGCGCTCTAGCGCAGGTCGTCGGGGCCTTCGAGCGGGTGTACGGCGGGACCGGCCTCGGGCCCGGGCGAGCGGCGGCCCGGCATCCTCAGCCGGCTCCCGCCCTCCTCCCCCGGCACCAGCTTCTTCGAGAGGTCCGCGTGCTCGACGAGCGTGGTCAGCGGCACCTCGACCGGCGGGTACGCCGCCACGGGCGTGGTGCCCGACAGCACGACGTACGTCGTCTCGCCCTTCGGCGCGAGCCGCAGCACGCCGCCGTCGACGAGCCCGTCGGCGTGGGCGAGCGCGCGGCGACGGGCCCGCAGCGACTGCGCGCGCCGGACGGTGGCCGTGCTGGCCTGCCGACCGCCCTTGTCCCACGCGATCTTCGCCTGGGGTCCGTACTTGACCGCGAGCGTCGCGGCGGCCGCGGCGAGCTTCGCCGCCTTCTTCGGATCGGGCTTCACCATGTTCACCATCATGGCGCGCGGGTCGTGACCGACCACGCATCATGGAGCCATGGGGGAACAGCGGCGACCCGGCCGACGCGAGCGGCGCGCGCAGAAGCAGTGGGCCCGCGAGATGGAACGTCGGATGGCCGAGCTCGACCGGCTCGACGCCCACTACGGCCTCGGCGCCTCGCCGTACTCGCCCCCGCCCCCGCGACGCGGCGGCCTCACCAACCGCGGCACGGTGCCCGCGGCGATCGTCGCGCTCCTGCTCGTCGGCATCGTCGTCGCGCTGCTGCCGGCCGCCGCCCCGCTGCGGGCGCTGCTGGGCGTCGGCGAGCGGTACGGCGACCGCCCCGCCTACACCGAGGGCGCGGGCTCGTACGAGTTCATCGCGACCCAGGACGGCAGCGACGAGCCCGTCGGCTACGACCCGTGCCGCACGATCCGCATCGAGATCAACCCGGACGGCGCCCCCGACGACCACCGCGAGCTCGTCGAGCACGCCATCGACCAGATCGGCGGCGCCACCGGCCTGGACCTCGAGGTCGTCGGCGAGACCGACGACCGCGACCTCGACGGACGCCGCCAGAGCGTCACCGGCACGGCGCCGCCCGTGCTGGTCGCCTGGCTCACCGAGGACGACGAGCCCGACCTGGCCGGGGACGTCGCCGGGTTCGCCGGCAGCGCGTCGGTGCGGGTCGCCGGCCGCTGGAGCTACACCACCGGCATCGTCGTGCTCGACCGCGAGGACTTCGCCGACATCGAGGACGCCCCGAACGGCGACGCCCAGCGGCAGGCGATCGTCGACCACGAGTTCGGCCACCTCGTCGGGCTCGGCCACGTCGATGACCCGAACGAGCTCATGCACGCCGAGAACGTGAACCAGACCGAGTTCGGCCCCGGCGACCGCGAGGGCCTCGGCCGGCTGGGCCAGATCCCCTGCGGGTGACGCGACGCGGAGTGATCGGGGCCGCACGTGTCGAGTCGGACGGCGCAGGGCCACGCGCTACGCTGCCGGGTGCGCTGCCGGAGGCTCCCGCTCGACCGGATCCACCGCAGCCCGGCCCCGTTCGACCCCGCCCGACCCGAGGAGCACCCGCATGACCCGCGTTGACGCCCGGCCCGAGGTGGGCCTGACAACGGGTCGCTCGTGACGGCGACCGAGCCGCTGCCCGGCGCCCAGGGCCGCACCGCGGCGGAGGAGGGCAAGAGCCTCCGCGAGATCGCCGAGAGCGCCGGCCTCAAGCAGGTCGGCGGTCGGCCGCCCCTGGGCGCCTACCTGCGCGACCTGTGGGAGCGCCGGCACTTCGCCGTCACGCTCGCCCGCTCCTCGGCGTACAGCCAGAACCAGGGCAGCTACCTCGGACAGCTCTGGAACATCCTCAACCCGCTGATCAACGCGGCCGTCTACCTCGCGATCTTCGGCTACGTGCTGAAGACCGACCGCGGCATCGAGAACTACATCGCGTTCCTCGTCATCGGGGTCTTCTTCTTCCAGTTCACGACCCGCTCGATGACGGTCGGCTCCAAGGCGATCACCGGGAACGCCGGACTCGTGAACTCCCTGCAGTTCCCGCGCGCGCTGCTGCCGCTCTCCGTGGTGCTGACCGAGCTGATCATGATGCTGCCCGCGGTGCTGGTGCTGCTGGTGCTCGTGCCGATGACCGGCGAGCCGTTCCAGTGGTGGTGGCTGATGCTGCCGTTCGTGGTGCTGCTGCAGTGGGTCTTCGCGACCGGCATGGCGTTCGCCCTGGCCCGGATGGTGGTGGAGGTGCGCGATATCGCCAACCTCATCCCGTTCGTCACCCGGGCCCTCATGTACTTCTCCGGCGTCTTCTTCTCGATCTCGTCGTACGCCGGCAGCGGCATCCTCGGCTCGGTCCTGGCCTACCAGCCGATCGCCCTCTACATCGAGCTCGCGCGCACCTGCCTCATGGTGGAGTCGCAGCCCTCGCTCGGGCTCTGGCTCGGCGGCATCGGGTGGGCCGTGGGCGCGCTCGTCGTGGGCTTCCTGTTCTTCTGGCGCGCGGAGGAGAAGTACGGACGTGGCTGAGCAGACCGAGCCCGTGACCGCCACCGCCGCCCCCGTGGCCGCACCGGCGGTGGCCGCGACGAGCGCCGAGGAGGCCAAGGCCACCGGCCGGCCGATCCTCGTCGTCGACGACGTGCACCTGAAGTACAAGACGTACGGCGGCAAGCGCCGTACGCCCGGATCGCGACTGCCGTCGTGGGCCAAGGGCCTCACGCAGGGCGTCGGCGCCGTCGACGTCGTGCACGCCGTCAAGGGCGTCTCGTTCGTCGCCCACCACGGCGAGTCCATCGGCCTGATCGGCCACAACGGTTCGGGCAAGTCGACCCTGCTGCGGGCCGTGGCCGGTGCGATGCCGGTCAGCAGCGGCGCCATCTACACCGACGGTGTCGCCTCGCTGCTCGGCGTCTCGGGCGCGCTCATCAAGAACCTCTCGGGCGAGCGCAACATCATCCTCGGCTGCCTCGCGCTCGGCCTGAAGCCCAGCGAGGTCAAGCAGCACTTCGAGGAGGTCGTGGAGTTCGCCGACATCGGCGAGTTCGTGCGACTGCCGATGGAGGCCTACTCGTCGGGCATGGGCGCACGGCTGCGGTTCGCGATCTCGACGGCCGCCTCCCCCGACATCCTGATGATCGACGAGGCCCTCGCCACCGGTGACGCCTCGTTCAAGGCCCGCTCCCAGAAGCGCATCGACGAGATCCGCGAGCGGGCCGGCACCGTGCTGCTCGTGAGCCACTCGATGGGCACGATCAAGGAGACCTGCGACCGCGTGCTGTGGCTCGACTCCGGCGTGCTGCGCGCCGACGGCCAGCCCGACGAGGTCATCGAGGCCTACATGGAGACCCAGCGCGCCAAGGTCGAGGCGGCGAAGAAGTAGGTCGGTGGGGGCTGGCGGCAGTTTCGCCGCTCGAGCGGTTAAACCGCCACTTCGCGACCTAAATTCAGGGCGCAAGGGGCCAGGTTCGTGCACACAGTCCGCTGCGGTACGGCGCTCAGGCCGCCGCCCGGCCTCGCCGGCGCTGCCGGTCGATCGCCGCGCGGATGCGTGCAGCCGTCACACCCGGCGTGCTCAGCTCGGCCCACGTGATGCGGATGCACTCCCAGCCGGTGAGGTTGGCGATCAGCTCCTGGCGGTGCTTCTCGCGCAGCACCACGTCGTCGAGAGACTCGCCCGCGCGGCGCAACGTCGTGTACTTCGCCTTGCCGTCGAACTCGATGAAGACCCCGTGCTCGGGCAGTGCGAAGTCGACGCGTCCGACGAGGTGGGCGCCGTCGTACACCTCGAACTGCGGGACCGGGTGGGGCAGCCCCTCCCGGAACATCAGGTAGAGGGTCCGCGACTCGCCGACGGTCTCGATCCGCGGGTCGGCGAGCCTCAGGACGACCTCAGCGCCCAGGGTGTGGGGCCAGTGGCGGGCCCGGGGCTCGTACTCCTTGATATCGGCCATCAGGACCACCTTGCGGTGGAGGAGGTCGTTGGTGACGGCCAGCGCCCGCTCGGCACCGACGACCGAGATGATCTCGAAGACCGTCCGGGCACCGCTGGTGTGGGGCAGCCCATCGGTCACAACGAGGTCACCCTCCTCCTCCACCGCCGCCCGGTGGCGTCGTACGCCGGCAGTCGCTCGACCGCTGCGACCACCGGCACGGACGACGTGCACGTCGGCGAGCGGCAGGTCCCAGGTGGCGCCGCCGTGGAGCAGGACGCTCGTGGTGTGGGAGAACGCGATGTCGCTCTCCGCAGCCCGGTGCACCGCTCGAGCCGTGAGGAGGTGCCGCTCGCGACGGTCGGCGGCGTCCCAGATCGGAGGCAGGGTGTAGGCGCCGTGGCGGACCCGGATCCAGGCGCCCGACCTCAGCTGCCGGGCGATGACCTTGTCGTCGTACCCGCGGTCGACGGCGTCTCGACGCAGGAAGACGCCTTCCTTCTCGATCAGGCTGTCCAGCTGGGGCAGGGGCTCGTTCATGTCCTCACGATGCCCGCGGGGAGCCGTCACCCCCGCGGCACGGCGCCGTCGTGTGGAGACAAACCCGGCGGACGGGGGCTGGGGACAGATCCCGGCCCGGGCTGGGTTGAAGCGTCAGGCAACCTTGCGCAGCAACCTGGCACCGTGCGCTCCATATTCAGGGCGCAAAGCGGCGGTTTAACCGCTCGAGCGGCGAAACTGCCGCCCGCGCGCGCCTGCCACCCCTACCTGGCGGAGCCTCACCCCCGGGGCACGCGCTCCTCGGGGGCGACGTTGCGCAGGAAGCCCGAGCCCCAGCTGAGGTGCATGGCGGCGACGACGACGGGCAGCCAGGCGCGGGCGCGGGGCGAGAGGTCGCGGCCCTCGGGCAGGGAGGCGGCGGCGACCGCGGCGACGTACCCCGCCGGGAGCAGCCAGCCCGCCTCGAGCGTGCGCAGTCCGGTGGCGCGGCCGACGACGCCGGCGGTGAGGCCGCCCGCGACCAGGGCGGTGACCACGGGCGGCGCGAGGTAGCGCACCGAGGCGGTGTCGGGGTGGTGGTCGACCACCTGGCGCCGCCAGCGGCCCGAGCCGTGGAACTGCTTCACGAGCGCCTTCAGCGTGCGGCGGGGACGGTAGGTGACGGCCAGGTCGGGGTCGAACCAGATCGTCTCGCCGGCGGCCCGGATCCGGTAATTCAGCTCCCAGTCCTGCGCACGCCGGTAGTGCTCGTCGAACCCGCCGAGACGCTCGACGACCTCGCGGCGGAACGCGCCGAGGTAGACGGTCTGCGCCGGGCCCGGCTCGCCCCCGACGTGGAACTTCGAGCCGCCGATGCCCAGCCGCGAGCTCATCGCGACGGCGACGGCGCGACCGAAGTCGTCCTCGCCCTCGACCTGCATGCGGCCGCCGACGTTCGCGGCGCCCGTGGTCTCCAGCAGCTCGACGACCCGGCGCAGGTAGCCCGCCGGCAGGAAGCCGTGGGCGTCGACGCGCACGACGTACGGGTGGCTCGACGCCGCCAGCGCCGCGTTGAGGGCGTGCGGGGTGAAGCCCGTCGGGTTCGGTACGACGCGCACCCGCGGCTCGCCGGCGGCGATGCGCTGCGCGATGGCCTCGGTGCGGTCCTTCGAGGGCCCGACGGCGAGGACGACCTCGACCTCCCCGTCGTACTCCTGCGCCAGGACCCGCTCGACGGACTCCTCGAGGTACGGCTCCTCCTCGAGCACCGGCATGACGACCGACACGGGCGGCAGGGCGCGGGCGGCGGTGGGGTCCGGCGAGGCGGGCGGGGGCGGTGAGGTCGGCTCCATCGGCGGCGATCCTACGGCGCACGACCACCGGCGCGACCTTCGGCGTTCCGCCGTGCGCGCCCGCCGCGCTCCCCTACCGTTTCCGCCATGCGCTCGTCCCGGGCGCTCGCGGCAGGTGCCGCGGGCGTCGCACTCTCCCTCGCCCTCACGGCGGCCCCCTCCCTGGCCGTCCCCTCCCCCACCGGCCCGGTCGGCACCCCCGGCACGGCCGCGACGACGACCGCCACGCCCACCGCCGCGCCAACCGCCACTCCGCCGCCCACCGCCACACCGACCGCCGCGCCCACCACCGCACCGCCCACCACCGCACCGCCCACAACCGCACCGCCCACCACCGCGCCCACCCCGGCCGACCAGCCCTTCAGGCGCGCGAACGGCACGATGATCACGACGGGCGTCGCGCTGCACTCCTTCAGCCTGCGTGACGACCGCGGCCTGATGACCGGCCGCATCGTCACCGTGAACCTCTCGCGCACGAGCGTGCGGGTCGACCACGTCGCGAGCGCCGCCGCCACCACCCGGGCGCCGCTCACGACCCTGGCCGGGCAGACCGTCGCCGCGATCAACGGCGACTTCTTCGACATCGACGACACGGGCGCCGCCCGTGGCATCAGCAAGAGCCCGACCCGTGGCCTGCTCCAGGCGCCCACGACGGGGTGGAACAACGCGTTCTTCATGACCCCGGCCGGCCGGGTCGGCATCGGCCCGCTCACCGTCGACAACCGGATCCTCGAGTTCCCGTCCGTCCGGGTCAGCGGGCTCAACACCCCGACCGTGGCCGCCGACTCCGTGGGCGTCTACAGCGACCGCTGGGGCGCGACGGTGAACGCCGACAGCGTGACCGGCGGCGACCGCGACATGCGCACCGTCGTCGTGGCCGCGACCGGCCGGGTGGTGCTCAACGCGCCGACCGTGACGCGCTCCGTGCCGCGCGGGGGCTACGTGCTCGTGGGCCGCGGGGCCGCCGTGGCCCAGCTGCTGACGATGCCGCCCGGCACCGTCGTGACCCCGCGCAGCAGCGTCAACGGCAACCCGGCGCTCGTGGTGGGCGGCAGCGGGCTGCTGCTGCGCGGCGGCGCGATCGCGAACCGGGCCGACACCACGCTGGCGCCCCGCACGTTCATCGCCTACGACCGCGACGCCAACCTGCTCTTCCTCGTCGTGATCGACGGACGGTCGACGATGAGCCGCGGCGCCACGCACCTCGAGGCGGCCGGCATCGCGCAGCTGCTGGGCGCCGAGGAGGCCATCAACATGGACGGCGGAGGCTCCACCACGATGCTCGCGTACGTCGCGGGCAAGGTCCGCGTCGCCAACCGGCCCTCCGACGGGTCGCTGCGGCCGATCGCCAACGGCGTCGCGCTCTACCTGCGCTGAGCCACGTACGGCGGGGAGCAGGGCGGGCGGGACGGGTGGCGGGCCGGCTCAGGCCTCCGTGAACCGGGGCTTCTCCCCGGCGACGAAGGCCCGCACGCCCTCGCGGAAGTCGGCGCTGCCGTAGGCGCGGGCGAGCAGCAGGTCGTCACCGGCCGAGGCCTCGAGCGCGTCGGAGCGGCGCAGCAGCTGCTGCTTCGTGAGCGCGATGGTGAGGGGCGCGGCCCGCACGATGCCGCCGACGAGGCGGTCGACGTACGGGTCGAGCTCGTCGCTCTCGCAGACCCCCGCCAGCGCGCCGACGGCGTACGCCCGCGGGGCGTCGACGAGGCGGGAGGCGAGCAGCATCTCCCGCGTCAGCGACTCCCCGAAGACCGCCGCGCAGCGGTCGAGCATGGGGGCGGCCAGCACGTTGCCGAGGGTGCGGGCGATCGGGTAGCCGAACCGCGACTGCGGCGTCGCCACCCGCAGGTCGCAGAACGTGGCGACCGCGAGGCCGCCGCCGACGCAGACGCCGTCGATCGCGGCGATCGTCACCTGGGGCAGCTCGGCGAGGCCCCGCATGACGCGGCGGGCGCCGGCCTCGTAGGCGACGCCCTCCTCGCCGGTCGTCATGCCGACGAACGTGGAGATCTCGTTGCCGGCCGAGAACGCGCGGCCGCCCGCGCCGCGGAGCACGAGCACCCGGACCGTGCCGTCCTCGCGCAGCGACGTGCAGAGCGCGTCGAGGGCGCCGTAGATCGGGGGGCTCATCGCGTTCATGCGGTGCGGCCGGTTGAAGGTCGCGGTCACGACCCCCGGTCGTCGCTCCACGAGCAGCTCGCCGTCGGCGTGCTCCTCGACGTGCACCTCCGTGCCCGCCCCGTGCTGCCCGTCGCCCATCTCGACCACCGGTCCTCCTCGCGCGTCGCCCGCCGTCGCTCGCCGGCAGGTCGCGCCGACCGTACGACGGGGGCCGGCGCCCGCCGTACGAGGGTCAGATCCAGCCCATGCGGCGCGCGGTGGCGCAGGCGTCGTGGCGGTTGGCGGCGCCGAGCTTGCTGACGGCGCTGGAGAGGTAGTTGCGCACCGTGCCGGGCGACAGCGAGGCGCGGCGGGCGATCTCGTCGACGGGGGCGCCGTCGACGGCGAGCTCGAGCACGTCGGCCTCGCGGGGGGTCAGGGGGCTGTCGCCGGCCCCGATGGCCTCGGCGGCCAGCTCGGGGTCGACGTGGCGGCCACCGTCGTGCACCTTGCGCACCACCTCGGCCAGGATCGCGGCCGACGTCGTCTTCGGCAGGAACCCGCGCACGCCCACCGCCAGGGCCCGCTTGAGGTGCCCGGGCCGCCCGTGGCTGGTCACGATGATGCAGCCGCAGCCGTCGAGGCGCGCGGCGATCTCCTCGGCCACCCCGATGCCGTCCAGGCCCTCGCCGTGGCGCCCCGGCATCTGCAGGTCGAGCACCGCCACGTCGGGACGCACCTTGAGCGCGACCGCGAGCGCCTCGTCGCCGCTCGCGGCCTGGGCGACGATCTCGAGGTCGTCCTCCAGCGCCAGCATCTGCGCGAGCGCCTCGCGGATCAGGTTCTCGTCGTCGGCGAGCAGCACCCGGATGGTCATGCGTCCTCCTCGATCGTGGTCGGCGGGACGGAAGGTGCGGCGGTGGGTGCCGCGGCGGTCGGCGCGGCGGCGGGGGCGGCGCCGAGGTGGGCGACGAGCGCGAACGTGCCCTCGTCGCGTCGTACGTCGAGGTGCACGCCCAGCGGGTCGAGCCGCTCGCGCAGCCCCAGCAGCCCCGTGCCGGTGCCGTCCTCCGTGCCCGGGTCCGCGCCGTCGTTGCGCACGGTGAGGACGCCGCGGCCGCCCGTCCGGGCCTCGTAGGTGATCTCGACCGTCGTCGCCCGCGAGTGGCGCAGCACGTTGGTGGTGGCCTCCCGCACGATCCAGGCGGCGGGCTCGTGCCACTGCTCCGGCAGGTCGTCGACCTCGACGACGGCGCCGATGCCCGCCGACGACAGCAGCGAGCGGGCGCCCTCGACCTCGGTGGGGAAGTCCGTACGGCGGTAGCCCCGCGCCAGCGCCCGGGCCTCGCGCAGCGCCTCGTGGGCGGAGCCCCGCACCTCGAGCATCGCCTCGACGGCCCGGGGGTCGCCGCGGTCGGCGAGCGTGGCGGCGAGCTCGGAGCGCACCGCGATGGTGGAGAGGTGGCGGCCGAGCACGTCGTGCACGTCGCGGGAGAACCGGAGCCGCTCCTCGGCGACCGCGAGGTCGCTCTGCGCCGTCTTCGCGACGTCCAGCTCGCGCACCACCCCGAGCACCCACAGCGAGGTGCGGAGGGTGAAGACGAAGAAGAAGTGGACGCCGAGGAACACGGCCACCGGACGGACCTCGCCGAGGAGCGCCAGCCCCGCCGCCGCGGCGGCGAGCGGCACGCCGTACGCCACCCAGCGCGGCCGCACGGCCCCGACGGCCCACGCGGTGGTCGAGAGCACGAGGGCCAGCACGCCCGAGCGCCCCTCGGTGGGCAGCAGGAGCGAGGCGCCGAGACCCGCGGCCGCCACCACGACGACCGCGATCACGCTGCGGCGCAGGCCGGGGTCGGCGACGTCCACGTCGGGGTAGGCCGTCATCACCCGCCGCAGGGCGTCGGTCGTGGCGCCGGCGAGGAGGACACCCACGACGAGGATCGAGACGGCCACGCGCTGGTCCTCGAGCGCTTCCGGCGCCCAACCGAGCACCGCGACCGCCATCCACCAGATCAGCAGGTAGAGCGACCAGCGGGTGTAGAGCTCGACGCGGTCGGCCTGCGAGCGGCTCGTCCAGAACACGTCCCAGCGGCGCATCGCGTGCCTCCCGTCGTCGTGAGCTGTGGTCGTGTGGCGGTCGGTGCGGTCGGTGGGGCGGTCGGCCCCGGCCCGGAGCGACAGCCTCTCACCCCGCACCGACGGTGGACGTCGGTGCGGGGCGGGGCGGTGCCGAGGTGGCGAGGAGCCGTGGGGGTCAGACGCGGGGCTCCCACCGCATGCTCCGGCGCACGAGCACTCCGGCGAGCACGGTCCAGCCCAGCAGGACGGCGAGGGGCTGGCCCGCGGCGGCGAAGCTGTCGGCGAAGGAGAGGGCGGCGCCGTCCTGGTCCTGCCCGAACCAGGCGATCCGCGACAGCAGGTCGAGGGCCGCGCCGGGCGTGAGGTCGAGGTAGCGGTGGGTCGCCTCGGGCAGGACGGCCCGCAGGCTGCCGATGACGGCGAGGAGGATGACCGGCATCGAGGTCAGCTGGGCGGCCTCGGCGTTCCGGGTCCACGCCGCGGTCCAGAAGGCGAGCCCGGCGAAGGTCACCGCGGTGAGCAGCACGGTCGCGACGACCAGCACCGGGTTGCTCGGCAGGGGCTGGCCCAGGGCGGACGAGACCCCGATGGCGAGGACCGACAGCGCGGCGAACACCACGAGGCCGGGCAGCGCCATCGAGACCAGCAGCTCGCCGTCGCGCGACTCCCCCGTGCGCAGGCGCTTCAGCACCAGCTCGTCGCGCCGGGTGACGACCATCGAGAGCAGGTTGTAGTAGACGGGGAAGAGGGCGCCGAGCATCAGCACGTTCGTGACGCTGCCGATGCCCGCCGTCACGTCGCCCCGGTCGGAGGCGAGGAGCAGCAGCAGGGGGGTCAGCGGGAACACGAGCGCGTAGGCCAGCGTCATCTTGTTGCGGGTCAGCAGGATCGTGTTGGCGCGGGCGAGGCCCACGACGCGGCGCAGCGACGGGCCGGAGGCTCCGGACGTGCCGCCGCCGGCGGGGGTGAGGTCGACCGGGGCGGTGGTGGTGGCGCTCATGGGTCAGGCTCCCTTCGAGGTGGGCTCGGTACGGCGGGTGTCGGCCTCGGCGCCGTCGGCGATGGAGAGGAAGACGGACTCGAGGCTCGCGGTGCGGGCGTCCAGGCCGTCGATGCGCACCCGCTCGGCGCGCGCCCAGTCGAGGAGCGCGGTGAGGGTGGTCTGCAGGTCGACCGTCTCGACGACCGTGCGGGGGTCGCCGAGGGTGGACTGGTCGACCTGGCCGCCCGCGAGGTCGGGCAGCGCCCGCTCGAGGCGGTCGAACGTGATGGTGGACGGGTGGCCCTCGGCGATCTCGCCCGCCGTGCCGCTGCGCACGATGCGACCGGCGTGCATGATCTCGAGCCGGTCGGCGAGCGCCTCGGCCTCGTCGAGGTAGTGGGTCGTGATGACGACCGTCGCACCGGCCTCGCGCAGGCGGCGCACCAGGCGCCAGACCTCGCGGCGGCTCTCGGGGTCGAGGCCCGTCGTCGGCTCGTCGAGCAGCACGAGCTCGGGACGGCCCATCAGCGTGCAGGCGAGGTCGAGCCGACGACGCTCGCCGCCGGAGAGCGAGCTGACCTTCACCTTGGCGCGGCCGCGCAGGTCGAGCATGTCGAGCGCCTCGTCGACCGGACGCGGGTCGGAGAGCGTGGAGTGCCACATGCGCGCCGTCTCGGCGACGGTGAGGTCGCCGGGGAAGCCGGTCGACTGCAGGAGCACGCCGGTGCGGCGGCGGACCGTCGCCCGGTCCTTGATCGGGTGGTGGCCGAGCACCTGCACGGTGCCCTGGGTGGCCGGCGCGAGACCCTCGATCACCTCGAGGGTGGACGTCTTGCCGGCGCCGTTGGTGCCGAGGAGGCCGGTGACCGTGCCGCGCGGCACGTCGAGGTCGAGGCCGCGGACCGCCTCGAAGGCGTCCTTGCCGCTGCCGTAGCGACGCACCAGGCCGCGCACCGAGATGGCGGCGTCCGGGTCGGGCGGGCCGGCGGGGCCGGGCGTGGTGGCCGGCGAGGTGCCGTGGTCGGGGCCGGCGGGGCGATCGGCCCGGGCCGGGGTGCTCGTCGTGGTCATGGCTCCACTCTGGCCGCCCCGGGGCCCCGGCGGCAGTGCGCCGCCGCACGGGTTCGTGTGGGGGGCTCAGGGCCGCGGCATGACAGATGTCATGGGTGGGGTGGCGGCGGCCCGGCCGGTTGTAACGCGGTGTCCGGGCAACTGCACACGTGTTCTGACGCGTGTGCAGTCACTCGGACACCGCGTTACACGGGTCGGCGGCCCGCGTGGGCCGCTGTGGCAGGCTCGACCGGTGCCCGCCCCGCCTGTGCCCGCCGAGCCCGCCCCGCGCCGTACGCCCACCCGGTTCACCCGGGCCGAGCTCGAGTCGTTCCGGGACGCCCGGGTGCCGGACCTGCTCCCCGGCGCGGGCGACCCGCCCCTGCGCCTGCTCTTCGTCGGCATCAACCCCGGGTTGTGGACGGCGGCGACGCAGACCCACTTCGCCTACCCGGGCAACCGGTTCTACCCGGCGCTGCTGGAGGCCGGGATCGTCACGCAGCGCATCGACCCCGCCGCCGGGATGACCGACGACGACCGCCGGCACCTGCGCTCCCGGGGCATCGGCATCTCGAACGTGGCGCCGCGGGCGACGGCGAAGGCCTCCGAGCTGTCGACCGAGGAGCTGCGCGAGGGGGGTACGGCGCTGCGGGCCCTCGTCGAGCGCGAGGCGCCGCGGGTGGTCGCGGTCGCGGGGATCACGGCGTACCGCACCGCGTTCTCGCTGCCGAAGGCGGTGCCTGGCCGCCAGCCCGAGCCGTGGGGCGCCAGCGAGCTGTGGGTGGTGCCCAACCCGAGCGGGCTGAACGCGCACGAGACGGTGGCGAGCCTTGCCGTGGCGTACGGCGAGGCCGCCCGCGCCGCCGGGGTGGTGTGAGACCCCGCGGGTCGGGGTGGTGTGAGGCCCGGGGTGCCGGTTTCACCGGCTAGGTGACGAACCCGGCACCTGGCGCACGAAGGTTCGCGCGCCAGGTGCTGGTGTCACCGGCTAGCCGGTGAAACCGGCGGTCACCACCCTCAGATCACCACGTCCAGCCCGAGCACGAGCACGAGCCCGGTCACGGAGAGCACCGTCTCCATGAGCGACCAGGTCTTGATGGTCTGGCCGACGTCCATGCGGAAGTACTCCTTCACCAGCCAGAACCCGGCGTCGTTGAGGTGCGAGAAGAACACCGAGCCGGAGCCGATGGCGAGCACCATGAGCGAGATCTCGCCCGAGCTGAGGCCGTCGATGAGGCCCGCCATGAGCGACGAGGCCGTGATGGTGGCGATGGTGGCGGAGCCGGTGGCGAGGCGGATGAGCACCGCGAGCACCCAGGCCAGCAGCATGACGGAGACGTTGGCGTCCTGCGCCCACTCGGCGAGCAGGGTGCCGATGCCGGTGCTGACGAGCACCTCCTTGAAGCCGCCGCCGGCGGCCACGATGAGGAGGATGCCGGCGACGCCGGGCAGCGACGACTCGACGCTCCTGCCGACGGCCTTGGCGCCCCAGCCGAGAGCGAAGCCGAACGTCCACATCGCGACGAGCACGGCGAGCAGCAGCGCCACGAACGGCGTGCCGAGCAGGTCGAGCACGCGGCGGGCGATGTTGCCCTCCGGCAGCGCGACGTCGGCGAGCGCCTTGCCCATCATCAGCACGACGGGGAGCAGCACCGTGAAGACGGTGGCGCCGAAGCCGGGGCGTCGTACGTCGCTCGCCTCGCCGTCGGTGGTGCCCGCGCCGCCGCTCTTGCTCAGCGCGTTGCCCGGACCGCCGCCGGAGCCGCCGCCCACCTGCACGGGGGCGTCGGCGCCGCTCGGCGCCGGCATCGGGACCCACTTCGTGGCGATCTTGCCGAACAGCGGGCCCGCGACGATGACGACGGGGATCGCGAGCAGCACGCCGAGGCCGAGCGTCACGCCGAGGTCGGCGCCCAGGTTGTCGATCGCGAGGAGCGGCCCGGGGTGCGGGGGCACGAGGGCGTGCATGGCCGAGAGGCCGGCGAGCGTGGGGATGCCGATCGCGACGAGCGACAGCTGGGCCCGGCGGGCGACCAGGTAGATCACCGGCATGAGGAGGACGAGGCCGATCTCGAAGAACATCGGCAGGCCGATGAGCGCACCGACGCCGGCCATCGCCCACGGGAGGGCGCGCGGCGAGGCCGCGCCGACGATCGTGTCGACGATCTGGTCGGCGCCGCCCGAGTCGGCGAGCAGCTTCGCGAACATCGCACCGAGCGCGATGAGGATGCCGACGCTGGCGGTGGTGTTGCCGAACCCGGTGCTGAACACCTGGACGACGTGCGCGAGGTCGTAGGGCACGCCGTCGACGTCGACGTCCGCACCGATCGCGGCCACGGCCCCGACGGTGAAACCGCCGATCACCAGGGCGAGGAACGGGTGCAGCTTCGCCCAGGCGACGAGGGCCACGACGACGGCGATGCCGAGCAGGCCGCCCAGGACCAGCTGGGCGCCGCCGTTGACGGGCTCGACGAGGTCGGTCGCGGCGAGCGGCAGGGTGGTGGCGAGGGTCGGGCTCATCGGTTCTGCTCCGGGGTCGAGGGGGCGGGTGGTACGTCGGTGACGCGGGCGGCGTCGAGCTTCAGGTAGTCCTCGACGAGCTCGTCGACCGAGCGGCTGACGTCGAGGACGACGCCGTGCTCGTCGTCGGCGAGGGGCTCGAGGGTCGCGAACTGCGAGTCGAGCAGCGAGGCCGGCATGAAGTGGCCGGGGCGGCTGGCCTGGCGGCGCGCGATGACGTCGCGGCTGCCGGCGAGGTGCACGAACACGACGTCGGGGGCGGCGTCACGGATCTGGTCGCGGTAGGCGCGCTTGAGGGCGGAGCAGGTGACGACCCCGCCCGTCGTGCCGGCCCGCAGGCCGAGCCACTCCCCGATCGCGGCCAGCCAGGGGCGACGGTCCTCGTCGTCCAGCGCGTGGCCGGCGCTCATCTTGTCGATGTTGGCCTGGGGGTGGAAGTCGTCGGCGTCGCCGAACGGCACGCGCAGTCGCTGGGCCAGGGCGGCGCCGACGGTCGACTTGCCCGACCCCGACACCCCCATCACCACGACCAGGGGCGACCGGGGGTCGCTCCGGTCCGGGTTCTTCTCGTCGACCATGGTTCTCCTCTGTCGGTGGCGGTCCGCCCAGCGTGTGCGGCGTCACACCGGTGCCCGGACAGTGTGCGATCATTCAT
The DNA here is from genome assembly GCF_000426525.1 of Nocardioides alkalitolerans DSM 16699. Taxonomy (GTDB): domain Bacteria; phylum Actinomycetota; class Actinomycetes; order Propionibacteriales; family Nocardioidaceae; genus Nocardioides; species Nocardioides alkalitolerans. The sequence goes on along the minus strand of NZ_AUFN01000011.1, from coordinate 46,430 downwards.
CTGCCGTTTACAAGACCGGACGGCAATAAATCTGATCTTTGAAGATCCAGGAGGCGCCATGGCCCCCACCGACCCGACGCCCCGACCGGCGCCGGCGGCCGCCAACCAGCGCCGCGAGGACGTGCTCGACGCGCTCGGCCGCCGGATCGTCGCGGGCGACCTCCCCGCCGGCGCGGTGCTCACCCTCGAGTCGGTCGACGCGTCGTACGGCGTCTCCCGCTCCGTCTCCCGCGAGGCGGTGCAGGTGCTCGGGGCGATGGGGCTCATCACCTCCCGGCGCCGCGTCGGCATCACCGTCAGCCCCCGGAGCGCGTGGAACGTCTTCGACCCGCGCCTCATCCGCTGGCGCCTCGACGGCGACGAGCGCGACGAGCAGCTGCAGACGCTGAGCGAGCTGCGCGCCGGGTTCGAGCCGGCCGCCGCCGGGCTCGCCGCGCTCCGGGCCACCCCCGAGCAGGCCGCGGCCATGGCGGCGGCGGTCTCCGACATGACGGTCCAGGCCCGCGCCCAGGACCTCGAGGCCTACCTCGAGGCCGACCAGCGCTTCCACGCCACGATGCTGGTGGCGTCCGGCAACGAGATGTACGGCGCCCTGGCCGGCCTGGTCGACGAGGTGCTCGCGGGTCGCACCCACCACGACCTCATGCCCGCCGACCCCAACCCCGAGGCCATCGAGTGGCACGCCGAGGTCGCGCGCGCCGTACGACGCGGCGAGCCCGCCGAGGCCGAGGCCGCGATGCGACGGATCATCGCGGAGGCGGCCGACGCCCAGGCCCGGATGGCCGCCTACGACGCCGCGCGTCCGGCGCCCGGCGCCGCTCCGGACCCCGAGACGGAGCCCTCGGCGGAATAGGACGATGCCCTACCGTCGGGCCATGAGCGCCGTGCAGCAGCCATCGCCCGAGGACGTCGTCGCCACGCTGACCCGCCAGGGGGTCCGGGGGGTCACGGTCGGCTGGGTCGACAACAACGGCATCGTGCGCTCGCGCACGGTGCCCACCGCCGAGCTGCCGGCGGTCGCGCGCCGGGGCGTCGGCATCACGGCGGCGTTCGCGGTCTTCGACTCCCACGACGGCATCACGTTCGCCCACGAGGGCCTCGCGACGCCGTCGGGCGACGTGCGGCTCGTGCCCGAGCTGGGCGGCGCCGGCGGCCGCGGCGTCACCGTGCTGGCGGGCCAGCCCGGGCTCGCGTGGGTCGACGGGCGCCAGCTCGACCCCGACGGCGGCACGTGGCCGTACTGCCAGCGCGCCGTGCTCGAGCGCCAGGTCGCGCTCGCCGCCGAGGCCGGCTTCGAGGTGCGTGCCGGCTACGAGATCGAGATGGTCGTGGCCCGCGAGGGCGAGGAGTTCCTCCCGGCCCACCGCGGCCCCGCCTACTCCGCCAACGCGCTGCGCGACGTCGACGAGTTCGTGGTGCGCCTGCTCGGCGACCTCGAGGCCAACGGGCTCGGCATCGGTCAGCTGCACGCCGAGTACGGCGGGTCGCAGGTCGAGATCGCCCTCGACGCCACCGACCCGCTGACGTTGGCCGACGACCAGGTGCTGGTGCGCCAGACCATCCACGCGGCCGCCCGGGCGGAGGGACTGCGCGTCAGCTTCGCCCCCGTCACCACCACCGACGGCGCCGGCAACGGCTGGCACCTGCACACCTCGCTGACCCGGGACGGCCGCAACGCCCTGACCGGCGACGACGAGCACGGCCTCTCGGCGGTCGGCCGGGGCTACCTCGCCGGGCTGCTGCGCGAGCTGCCGGGCCTCGTGGCGGTGACGGCACCCTCCACGGGGTCGCTGCTGCGCCGCCGGCCCGGCTACTGGGCGGGCGCCTACGGCTTCTGGGGCGTCGAGAACCGGGAGGCCGCGCTGCGCCTCGTGCCGTCGTCGACGCTGCTCGGCCCCGACCACACGAACGTCGAGCTCAAGGCGAGCGACGCCTCCGCCAACCCCTACCTCGCGCTGGCGGTCGTCATCGCGGCCGGCCTGGCCGGCGTGCGGGACGGCGCGGAGCTGCCGGCCCCCGTGCAGGAGGACGTCGGCACCTGGGACGACGCCGCGCGGGCTGCCGCCGGGATCGCCCCGCTGGCGACCACGCACGCCGAGCAGCGGGCCCACCTGCTGGCCAGCCCGCTCGTGCGCGACGTGCTGGGCGACGACCTGCTGGGCGCCTTCGTCGCCTGCCGCGACGCCGACGCCGCCTGGGCGGCCGACCACACCGTCGACGAGGTCGTCTCGTCCCTGCGCTGGGTCTACTGACCCCGTGGCCCTCGCCCCGCTGCCGGGCGCCGAGCGCGTGCTCGCCGCCCAGACCGCCGCGCTCCCCCAGCCCGACCAGCTCTGCGGGCCGTTCACGGCCGCCGCCGCGCTGCACGCCGTGCTCGACGACCCGCCCGGCGTCACCGAGCTGGCGCTCGCGAGCGGCACCCACGTGTGGCCCCACGACGTCGCCGCGTGGCGACCGGACGGAGCGCCGCTCGACCGGCGCGGCTGGGACGTGCTGCCGACCGCCCCCTCCCCCGAGGCCTCCGGCACCGACGCCGCCGCCCTCGTCGCCGGCATCGGCACCGCCACCGCCGGTCGCGTCAGCGTCCTCGCCGTGCCCGGCAGCGCCGACCCCGCGCCGTGCCGCACGCTGCTCGCCGACCTCGTGCGCGCGCCGTACCCGCTGGCGGTGCTCGCGAACGTGCGCACCGGTGGCCTCGGCGTGGCGTGGGACGTGGGGCACTTCGTGGGGCTGTGGGCGTACGACGCGGAGGCCGACGAGGTGGGGCTGGCCGACACGTACGTCGAGCTCGGCGCCGAGGGGCTCCCGCCGGGCGCCCGGATCGTCGGGGTGCCCGCGCTGGCCGCCGCCCTGTCCGCCCCGCCGGGACGCGGCCTGCTGCTGCTGACCCGCCCCGACGACGTGGTCGCCGCCTCCGGGTCCGTCGCCGCCGCCGGCCTCTCCACCGGAGTCTGGGCGACCTGAGGGGGTTGACCCCGCGGACGAGGTCGGGGGAGGTTGGTCGGGACCGACCCGGTCCGTGACCACCGACCCTTCATCTCGGGAGAAGAAGTGCTCCGTCGAACTCCGGGCGCGCCCACGCGCGTGCGCCCGCCCACCGCCAGCCCCATCGCCAGCCCCACCGCCAGCCCTGTGCCGGGCTCCACCGCCGGCCCGCTGAGCCGTCGGGCGCTGCTCCGCCGGACGGGCGTGATCGCCGCGGCACCGGTCGTCGTGACCGCCACCGGCGGGGTGCTCGCCGGCTCCGTCTCGCCGGCCGCCGCCGCCACCGCCGCCGCGACCGCCTCGGGCACCGAGTGCCTGGCCGACCTCATCGAGCAGGGGGCGGTGAGCCGTGCAGATCTCCTGGCTTGAGGACGTCCTGCGGGGCGCCGGCGTGAGCGTCGTGGTCGAGGGCGACTGGCTGAACCGCTCCGCCGGCGCCAGCTTCGAGCCGATCGGGGTGCTGTGGCACCACACGGCCGCGCCGAGCAGCGCCGAGCGGCCCCACCCGGCGCTCGACATCTGCATCAACGGCCGCTCCGACCTGCCCGGCCCGCTGTGCCAGGCCCTGGTCGACCACTTCGGCGTCTTCCACCTCATCAGCGCGAACCGCTGCAACCACGCGGGCACGAGCGGCGGGTCCGGGCCCATCCCGGCCGGCGACGGCAACACGCTCATGATCGGGTGGGAGATCGACTACGCCGGCGACGGCGGGGGCGGCGTCGTGCAGGAGATGACGCCGGCGCAGTACGACGCCAGCGTCGCCGCCACCGCGGCCGTGCTCCAGCGTCTCGGGCGCTCGGCCGACCACGCCCGGGGCCACCGCGAGACCTCGACGAGCGGCAAGATCGACCCCTCGTTCATCGACCTCGACGCGATGCGGGCCGACGTCGCCGCGGCCATGGGCGAGGAACCGCCGCCGACCCCGCCGGGCACCCCGTTCCGCACCTGGGTCGCCGGGGTCAACGTGCGCCCGACGCCCGACACGACCGGCACGCCGGTGGGCTACCTGCCCACGACGACGACCGTCTACGTCGAGTGCCAGACCGAGGGCGAGACCGTCACCGAGAGCGGCTACACCAACAACCTCTGGTCGAAGCTCTCGAGCCCGCACGTCGGCTACATCAACAACGTCTTCATCCAGGGACCCGCCTCGCTGCCCGTGGACGCCTGCCCGATCTGAGTCGACCGGTCCACGGCTTCGGGCCGCCCGGTCGCGCTCAGCGCCGGTCGGGCGACCCGGCGAGCAGGAGGAAGCGTCCCAGCGACACCAGCAGCGCGAGCACGCCGGCCGCGATGAGGCCGAACCCGACGTACGTCAGCACCAGCGTGCCGGTGGAGCGCACCGACTGCTGCGCCGACTGGCTCGAGACGACGAGCACCAGGACGCCGACGATGCCGAGGAACACCGCGCTGTAGGTGAGGTCCCGCACGCGCTCGAACGCGGTGCGCGCGGTCACCACGCCCCCGGCGGGGGTCGCTGCGGCGTGGCGGTCGTGATGCTGCCCCGGGTGGAGGCCGGGGCTGCGCGGCGCCGGCTGGTGGACGGGCCGGACCTGCTGGACGGGCGGCTGGACGGGCGGCTGGACGGGCGGCTGGACGGGCTGCTGGACCTCTGGGGCAGCCGGCTGGACCGGTGAGGACGGGTAGGGCGCGAAGGGGCCGGCGAGGCGGCTGGTCCGACGCCCGGGCTCGGACGGCCCCACCCGGACCGCGGGCGCGAGGGCGACCGGAGCAGGCACGAGGGCGACGGCAGCCGTGGCGACCGGAGCCAGGGCGACGGGCTCGACGACCGCCGGCGCGTGGGCGACGGTGGGAGCGGGAACGTACGCAGCCGGAGCGGGAACGTACGCAGCCGGGGCGGGGACGTAGGTCGCCGGCGCCGGCACGGGAGCGAGGCGGCTCGCGACCCGGGCGGCCGGTCCGCGGCGCTCGTGGGCGGACGGCGCGGGCGCGACGGGCGCCGTACCGAACGCCCCCGCGACCAGGCTCGCCGTCTGCCGGTCGGCGAGGAGCAGCGCCTGGAACGTCTCACGGTCACGGACGTCGGGGAACGTGTGACGGGTCGGGGTGCGACCGAGCACGTGCAGGATCACGCCGTTCGGGCCGACCATCTCGACCGCCTCGACCTCGCTGAACGGCACGCTCACGAGGGAGCCGTCGGGCTCGCTCCACGTGAGGCCCACGACGGAGAGCCCGAGGAGGCTGCGCGCCCCGAAGCGGTTGACCCGCCAGAGGTGCCGCTCGGGCGGCAGCTGGCTGCGGACCCGGTCACCGAGGGCCGGCACCCAGGCCGCCACCGCGTCGTCATCGAGGTTCATGGGGGAACTCCCTTCCGCCGTCATTGTCCGACCGCGGAGGAGCCCGGCACGAGGGGCAGGACCGTCCCGACACCGTCCCTGGACCCAATCTTGTCGCCGCCTTGATGCCCGGTGTCCACCGGAGGTCCATCGGGCCGCCGGTCTGGACCAGGGGTCCAGACCACCTGGGGCGATCGACCGGGAGGATCGGCCGGATGGATCAGATGGGAGAGGTCAGCGCGTCGCGGTGGCGCTGGGCGCGTTGGTCGTCGGGGCCGGGGCGCTGCTGGTCGGGGCCGACGAGCTCGGCGACTGGGTCGGCTCGTCGGACTCGGACTCCGTGGGCTCCGAGGTCGCGGACCCGGTGGGGTCGCTCTCGGTCGGCGCGGAGGTCGTCGGGTCGTCGCTGCCCGAGCCGGTCGGGTCGCCGGTGGCCGGCGCTGTCGGGTCGTCGGAGGAGCTGCCGCCCCCGCCGAGCTGAGAGAACGTCGTGCGGGAGTCCCCGTCGCTGCCGCCGGTGATCGACGAGGCCGAGCGCCCCACGAGCAGCTCGATGACCACGAGCACCACGACGGCCGCCACGAAGAGCCCGACCGCGGCGATCGCGACCGACTTCCACGGCAGGGCACGGAGCCGCTCGCCGACGGTGCCACCGGCCTCACCGGCCGACGCCGTCGAGGAGGTGGCGGCGGCGGCCGGGTCCGGGGACGGACCGTCGCCGTACAGGTCGGTCGGCCCCGGCGTCGCTGCCGCCTCCAGGTCGGCGGCGCTGACCTGCGTCATCATCTGCGTCGACGACTGGTCGGCGACCGGGGTCACCGTGGGACTGGCCGTGGGACTGGCAGCGGGGTCGGCACCCGTCTCGCCGTCCATCCGCGGTCGCAGGATCGGCACCTGCACCGACAGCACCCTCTGCTTGCTGCGCGCCAGCGAGGTCGTGTAGAAGCTCGCGGCCACGGAGGCGATCACGCTGCCCATGGCGGCGCCCACGAGGGTGCCGGCGGCACCGAGGGTGGAGAGCAGGAAGGCCGAGGAGACGGCGGCGAGGGCTCCGCCGGTGAGCGTCACCCAGTCGAACTGCATGCGGGGGGTTTCGTCGGACATCGGATCGAGTATGCCGCCCGGACCAACCGCCCCGGCCATCCACGCAGGGGTGTGCCCGGCCACCTCCTGGGCCGCGTCGGCCGGCGCTCCGGGGGGTCCGGGACCTTCCTGCGACCCGTGGTGCCGCTCACCCGCCGCGGCCGGGTTCAATGGTCGTCGTGTACGACGACTGGCCCGTCGCTGCGGCGTTCGCCTTCCTGTTCGCGGTGGCGATGCTGCGCGCGGGGGCGACGTACGCGCTGGGCCGCGGCGCCCGGGGAGCGTCGGCCCGCAGCGAGCGGACCACGCGGCTCCTCGCCCGTCCGGAGGTGGTCCGCGCCGAGCGGGTCGTGGGCCGGTTCGGGGCGCCCGCCGTCACGCTCTGCTTCCTCACCGTCGGCGTGCAGACGGCCGTCAACGCGGCGGCGGGGCTCCTGCGGATGCCCCTGCGCCGCTACCTCCCCGCCCTCGCCGTCGGGGCCGCGATCTGGGCCACGATCTACGTCACCGTCGGGCTCGCGGTGCTCTCCGCGGTGTGGGGCGGCCGGCCCTGGATCCTGGGCGTCGCCCTCGCGGTCGTGCTGGTCGTCGCGGTGGTGGCGCGCGTCGTACGACGCCGTCTCGACCGGGCCGGGGCCCGCCCCGCGGACGCGCCCGAGGCCTGAACCCGCGCCGTACCGGCCCGTTGTCGCCGCGAGGTGGCAGGGTGGCCCCGTGCACTTCATCGGCGTCGATCTCGCGTGGGGGGAGCGGCGTCCCACGGGCATCGCCGTCCTCGACGAGCGCGGCCGTCTGCTCCACACCGCCAGCGTCACGCCCGACGAGGCGATCAGCGCCGAGGTGGCGCCGTACGTCGCGGGCCCCTGCGTGGTCGCCTTCGACGCGCCGCTGATCGTGCCGAACGAGACGGGCACCCGCCCGGCCGAGACGGCGCTGAACAAGGACTTCCGGGCGTTCGAGGCCGGCACCCACCCGACGAACCGCAGCAAGCCGGAGTTCGCCGACGGTCCGCGGGCCGAGCGACTGGCCAAGGCGTGGCGCCTCGTGCTCGACCCGCAGAGCAGCGGCCGGCGTCGGGCCGTCGAGGTCTACCCGCACGCGGCGACGGTGGCGCTGTTCCGGCTGGGCCGCACGTTGAAGTACAAGCAGAAGCGCGACCGGACGTTCGCGCAGATGCGCTCGGAGATGCTGCGCCTGACGGAGGAGCTGGAGAAGCTCGCCCGGGCCCGCACTCCCCTGCTGCTCGCGCGGCGACCCGTCTGGGAGAACCTCGTGGCGACGGTCGAGCAGGCGCAGCGCAAGTCCGAGCTGCGGCTCGCGGAGGACCAGCTCGACGCGATCGTCTGCGCCTACGTCGCGATGCTGGTCGAGCTCGAGCCGGAGCGCCTCACCACCTACGCCGACCCGGAGACGGGCTGGCGGGGCGGGGCGATCGTCACGCCCACGCTGCCCGAGGGCCTCCAGCCGGCGCCGCGCCCGAGCCGGGTCGAGCGGGCGCGCAACAAGGCGGTGGAGGCGTACGCCGCGCGGCTGCCCAGCACCCAGACCGCCACCGAGCAGGCGCTCGCCCTCGTGACCGCCGTGCTCGACGACGCGGGCATCAACTACCTCTCCATCACGGCGCGGGCCAAGAACGTGGCGTCGTTCGCGGCCAAGGCGGCGTCGCTCGAGGAGGGCCAGCTGCGCTACGCCGACCCGCTGGCCGAGATGGCCGACCAGATCGGCGTGCGGGTCGTCACCTACCTGGCCAGCGACGTCGAGGCGGTGGCGGACGTGCTCGGCGACGAGTTCGTCGTGCTCGGCGACCGCGACAAGGGTCTCGAGACGGCGCGCGCCGGACGCTGGGGCTACTCCAGCCGCCACCTCGACCTGACCCTGCCCGGGGGCGACGTCGACGAGCCCGACGAGATCTCGGGCAGCGTGCCCGTGGCCACCGAGGCCCTCCACGGCCGCATCGTGGAGATCCAGATCCGCACGGCGCTGCAGCACGCCTGGGCCGAGTTCGAGCACGACATCCGTTACAAGGGCGAGGTGCCGCCCGAGCACGCCTCCGAGCTCGACCGCCGGTTCACGCTCGCCGCCGGCCTGCTCGAGCTGGCCGACCGCGAGTTCTCCACCATCCGCGACCAGCTGCGCGGCAACCAGGTGCGCAGCGGCGCCGCCAACGGGGTCTGGATGCAGCCGGCCACCGTGATCCGACCGACGAACGACGCCCCCCGCCTCGCCGCGGGCGACCTCGCGGCCTACCTCGCCGGCCGCTACCCGGGCGCCGGCTGGTCGCGCACCGACCACTACGAGTGGGTCGCCGGGCTCCTCGCCGAGCTCGACATCACCACCCCGGTCGAGCTCGCCGACGCCATGGCCGAGGTCGACAGCGACACGGTCAACGCCGCCATGGCCTACCGCTACCCCGCGGGCGCCGTCCGTCGCCTCGACGACGACCTCCTCGCGGCCTACGGCGAGCAGTACGTCGCGCTGCCCGGCAACGGCGACCGCGTCCCGCTCCTGACCTCCCGGCTCGCGAAGCTGCGCGGCGAGGCCTGAGCCGGCGGCAGTTTCGCCGCTCGAGCGGCGAAACTCCCCGGAGTGTGTGCCATGGGTGTCACCAGGTGGCACGAATGGGACACACTCCGCAACCGGGCGGGGCCTCGGGAGATGCTGACCCGGGGAGCCTCCGGCCTTCGCGGCTGCGGTGTACGCGCCCCATCCGCCCTGTCGCTGACACCGCAACCGATCGGGCCCTCGCGGCTGCGGTGTACGCGCCCCATTCGCCCTGTCGCTGACACCGCGACCCGTCGGCGAGGGACCACCCGTCGCCGCGCAGACCGGTGGCCGGAGCTCCCGCCCCGTCCTATCGTGGCGCCCGTGACCTCCGCCGCTCCCGGTCCGGGCCCCTGGACCACCGACCTCCGCACCCGGCTGGACGAGCTGCTGGAGGAGTACCGCGAGGCCCTTCGGGCGAGCCTCGACGGGCTCACCGAGGAGCAGGCACGCGAGCGGCTGGTGCCGTCGAGGACGACTCTGCTGGGCCTGCTCAAGCACGTCACCTACGTCGAGGGCGTCTGGTTCGACCAGGCCGTCACGGGCCGCACCTACGCCGAGATCGGCATCGCCACCTCGCCGGACCGCTCGTTCACCCTGACGACGGCCGACACCGTCGCCTCCGTACGGGCGGCCCATGCGGAGCGGTGCGAGGCGTCGCGCCGCACGATGGCGACGCTCGACCTGGGTGACGTCGTCGGCGGCCGCGGCGAGCGCACGGTCTGGGCGCTCTACCTCCAGGTGCTGCGCGAGCTCGCCCAGCACGCGGGCCACGCCGACATCCTCCGCGAGCAGCTGCTCGCCGCCGCGGACTGACCGGCGACGCCTCAGAGCGCCGCGCGCTGCGCCGTGCCCGCCCGGCCGCAGGCGCGCAGGCGTCGTACGACGAGCACGCCGCCCCGCACGAGGCCCCGGGTCGACAGCGCCTGCAACGCGTAGCGGGAGCACGAGGGCGTCAGGTGGCACACCGGGCGGGCCCGGCGGGCGGAGACGTTGACCTGGTAGGAGCGCACGGCGCGGGCCGCGACCCGGGCGCCCGGCGTGGCGGGCCGACGGGTGTGCGGGTCGACGGCGCTGGCCCGGAAGAGGCCGAGCACGGTGCGCAGCAGCAGGGTGAGCGTCATCAGGCTGAACAGGTCGCAGCCCGTGCAGCCGCAGTCCCCGCAGTCGATGCAGTCGTCGCGGCGCTTCTTGCGGGCCGCCCTGCGCTGCGCCGGGGTCATGGCCGCACGCCGGCGCCGCCGGTCTCCGAACCAGCTCACAGGGACACCTCCGGGAACGCGATGACGGACAGGAAACGGATCGGCAGGTCGACAAGCTCGACCGGCCCGTGGGCGCCCTCGCCGTCCATCTGCAGCGAGTCGCCCGGGGTGAGGCGGTAGACGGTGCGGCTGTGGCTGTAGTCCATGACGCCCTCGAGCATGTAGACGAACTCGGTGCCGGGGTGCTGGAAGAGCGGGTAGGTCTCGCTCTTCTCCGTGAGCGTGACGTGCAGGCACTCGAGCCGCTTGTGCTCGCCGCGCAGCGAGCCGAGCAGCTCGTACTCGTGGCCCTCCTTCGTGCCCGCCCGCACGATCTGCGCGCCCGTGCCCTGCGCGACGAACGCCGCGGGGCGCTCCGCGTCGGCGCCCCGGAACAGCGAGGTGACCGGTACGTCGAGGCCGACCGCCAGCCGGGCGAGCGTCGAGAGGCTGCAGGAGGTCTGGGCGTTCTCGATCTTGCTGAGCATCGCCTTCGAGATCCCGACCTTCTCGGCCATGTCCCCCACCGACAGCCCGTGCTGCATCCGCAGGAGCCGCACGTTGCGCGCGATCGCCTCCTCGAGCTCCAGCTGCTCCAGCGGCTCGGAGGGGTGGCGCTCCCGCGCCGTACCCGCGAGGTTGCGCAGCAGGGGTGCGTCCGAGGCTGCTGCGCGGGTCGGAGCCGGGTCGGCCCGGCTCTTGTCGATGGACATGGGTGAACCCTAGGAGACGATCGGCTCCTGCGGGCGGAGCAGCAGCGACTCGAGCACGTCGGCGAGCGCCACGGCCCCCGTCTGGGCGTCGTCGTCCTCGACGCTCTCCTCCGGCGAGTGCGAGACGCCCGTCGGGTTGCGGGTGAACAGCATCGCGGTCGGTACGACGGACGCGAGCACCCCCGCGTCGTGCCCGGCGCCCGTGTCGAGCACGGGTGCCTGCGGGAGCACGTCGGTCAGCCGGGCGCGCAGGCCGTCGTCGAAGTGGACCGTGCCGCCGTACGACTCCTCCACGAGCACGACCTCGCAGCCCTCGGCCTCCGCGACCGCGACGGCCCGGCGGTGGATCTCCGCGACCACCGCGGCGGTGACCGCGTCGTCGGGGTGGCGCGCGTCGAGCCAGACGTCGACCCGCGACGCGATGACGTTCGTGCCGCCCGGGACCGGCTGCACGCGGCCGACGGTGGCGCGGGCCCCCGCGTGGTCGATCGCGACCTCCCGGGCCGCGAGCACGATGCCCGCGGCGGCCACCATCGGGTCGCGCCGGTCGAGCATCAGCGTCGTGCCGGCGTGGTTGCCCTGGCCGGTCACCGAGAACCGCCAGCGGCCGTGCCCCAGGATCGCCGAGCCGACGGCGACGGGCTCGCCCAGGTCGACGAGCCCCCGGCCCTGCTCGACGTGCAGCTCCACGAACGCGCCGATCGCGGCGAGGCGCGCGGGGTCGGGGCCGATCCGGTCGACGTCGAGGCCCGCGCGGGCCGCGACCTCGGCGAAGGTCAGCCCGTCCGCGTCCGTCAGGGCCCGCGCCCGGTCGGGAGTGATCGCGCCCGCCAGCAGCCGCGACCCGAGGCAGGCGACACCGAACCGCGCGCCCTCCTCCTCCGGGAACGCGACCACGGCCAGCGGCCGCTCGCTCCGCACGCCGCGGGCGTCGAGCAGGTCGACCGCCGCGAACGCGGAGGCCACGCCGAGCGGTCCGTCGTACGCCCCGCCGCCGGGCACCGAGTCGAGGTGGCTGCCGGTGACGACCGCGGCCCCGGGGCCCGCCGTGCCGCCCGGGCCGCCCGTCGCCCCGCCCGTCCCGTGCCGCCACGCCCAGAGCGCGCCGTTGCGGTCGGTCTCGACCTCGAGCGAGCGGCGCTCGGCCTCCGCGACGAACCACTCGCGCAGGGTGGTCTCGCCGTCGTCGTAGACGAAGCGGGAGTAGCCGCCGCGGGTCGCGTCGCGGCCCACGTCGGCGATGTCGCGCAGGAGGCCCGCGACGGAGGCGGGAGCGGTCGGTGCGTCGGTCGGACGGCCGGTCAGCCCGCCGCTCACGCGTCGACCTCCGCGACGAGCCGGAACCGGTCGGGCACGTCGCCGGCGCCGGTGGCGGCGTCGGCCGCGATCCGGCCGATGACCGGGGCGAACTTCGCGCCGTGGCCCGAGCAGGGGGAGACGACGGTGATGCCGTCGGCGCCGTCGATCACGAAGTCCTCGTCGGGGGTGTTGGTGAACAGGCAGGTGGTCTCGGCGTACGGCTCGGGCACCAGGCCCGGGAGGTGGCGATCGACGTACGCGACGACCCGCTCGCGGTTCGCGGGGTCGACGACGCCGTCGGCGTGCGCCGCGGACGGCACCACGCGTCCGCCGTTGTACTCCGCCACCTTCTGGCCGCGGAACTCCGCGTCGCGGCCGCCGGGCAGGCCGTAGACCTGGAGGTCCGGCTGCTTGTGGATGAACGTCGGCCACGTGCCGGTCGGCGTCTCGCGGTAGGGGAAGTGGAAGGCCTGCTCCTGGCGCACCTGGAGCGGCGGCACCCGTCGGCGCAGCGCCTCGGGGAGCGTGGGCAGCAGGTCGGGCAGCCACCCGCCGGCGCTCACGACGACGTGGTCGGCGCGCAGGTCCGCCCCGTCGGCGGAGACGACCCGGAAGCCTGCCCCGTCGCGCTCGACGGTCGCCACCGGCCACCCGGTGAGCACCGTCGCGCCGGCCTCGGCCGCGAGCCGCGCCATCGCCAGCACGGCGCCCTCGGCGTCGATGACGCCGGCGCCCGGGTGCCACAGCACGGTCGAGTCGAAGGCCAGCCCTGGCCAGCGCTCCGCCGCGGCCGCAGCACCCATCAGCTCGTGCTCCACCCCGACCTCGGCCATCACCGCGGCCAGGTGCTCGGGCTCGCGCAGCGACCCGTGGTCGAGCGACCCCGTCGGCGTCACGAGGGTCTGCCCGGCCAGGGACTCGAGCTCGGTCCAGGCCTCGCGCGAGCGGGCGACGAGCGCCGTCCAGAACGTCTCGGCGTAGCCGTAGCGGAAGATCCGCGCCGACCCGTGCGAGCTGCCGTGCTCGTTCGCCGGCGTCGTGCGCTCCACGAGGGTCACCTCGCGGCCGCGCCGCGCCAGCTCCCAGGCCGTCGCCGCGCCCGCGAGCCCGGCCCCCACCACCACGTACGACGTCATCGTCGCCCTCCGCTCCCCTCGGTCATGTCGTCGGCCCCTGCTGCTCCTGCTGCCCGGCCGTTCCTGCTGCTCCGGCCGTCACGGCCACCTCCACCAGCGTCGCCGCTGCCGCGCCGAACCAGCCGGCCCGGCGCGGCAGCACGACCTGCCCCGCGACCGCGCGGGCGTCGTCCACCCGCACCTCGCCGGCGAGCACCCACAGCGCCACGACGGACGCGTCCCAGCGGCCGGCACCGTCGACGATCCTGCGCCGCATCCTGCCGGTGCCCCAGGCGCGGTCGACCATGAGGTTCAGGTTGAGCACCGGCCCGTCGACCGGCACGGCGCGCACGACCGCCTCGCCGGAGTAGGTCAGCGCCGGCCCGCGGTCGACGCGCCGTACCTCCCCGTCGACCTCCAGGTCGAGGCCCTCCCCCGCCACCACGGCCGACCAGCGCTGGAGCCCGTCGAAGCGCGAGTACGTCGCGGGGCCGACGATCTCGGCCACGCTGACCCGCCACGTGCTCCCGTCGACCGTGGGGCCGACGCGCAGCTCCCGCGTCGTGCCGCCGCCGTTGCGCCACGGCACCCCCGGCAGTCGTGCCGGGTCGACGACCTCGGCCGCCCCGGCCCCGCCGCGCGCCAGGGCGCCGACCCTCACCACGGGCGGCTCAGAACCCCTGGCCGGGGATCCACGAGGTGCCGGCCAGCGGCACGCCCGCCATCGCGGCGGCCTCGATCGTGAGGGCCACGAGGTCCTCCGGCTCGAGGTGCGTCACGTGCGACTTGCCGCAGGCACGGGCGATGGTCTGCGCCTCCATCGTGAGCACGCGGAGGTAGTTCGCGAGCCGGCGTCCGCCCTCGACGGGGTCGAACCGCAGCTGCAGCTCGGGGTCCTGGGTGGAGATGCCCGCGGGGTCGCGGCCGTCCTGGTAGTCGTCGTAGTAGCCCGCCGAGGAGCCGATGGCCTCGTAGTCGGCCTGCCAGCGCGGGTCGTTGTCGCCCAGGGCGATGAGCGCCGCCGTACCGATCGCGACCGCGTCAGCGCCGAGCGCGAGGGCCTTGGCGACGTCGGCGCCGGTGCGGATGCCGCCGGAGACCACGAGCTGGACGGCGTCGGCGCCGGAGCGGTGCACGCCCAGCTCCTGCAGCGCCCGCACCGCCTGCGGGATCGCCGCCAGCGTCGGGATGCCGACGTTCTCGATGAAGACGTCCTGCGTGGCCGCGGTGCCGCCCTGCATGCCGTCGACGACGACCACGTCGGCGCCGGCGTGCACGGCGAGCTTCACGTCGTAGTAGGGCCGCGAGGCACCGACCTTCACGTAGATCGGCTTCTCGCCGTCGGTGATCTCGCGCAGCTCGGCGATCTTGATGGTGAGGTCGTCAGGGCCGGTCCAGTCGGGGTGGCGGCATGCGCTGCGCTGGTCGATGCCCTGCGGCAGCGTGCGCATCCGGGCCACGCGCTCGTTGATCTTCTGGCCCAGCAGCATGCCGCCGCCGCCGGGCTTGGCGCCCTGGCCGAGCACGATCTCGATGGCGTCGGCCTTGCGCAGGTCGTCGGGGTTCATCCCGTAGCGGCTCGGCAGGTACTGGTAGACGAGGTGCTTGCTCTCGCCGCGCTCCTCGGGCGTCATGCCGCCGTCGCCCGTGGTGGTCGAGGTGCCGGCCTCGCTGGCCCCGCGCCCGAGCGCCTCCTTCGCGCGGCCCGACAGCGCACCGAAGCTCATGCCGGCGATCGTGACGGGGATGGCGAGACGCAGGGGGTACGTCGCGTTGCGGCCGCCCAGCGTCACGTCGGTGTCGCAGCGCTCGCGGTAGCCCTCGAGCGGGTAGCGGCTCATCGAGGCGCCGAGGAAGAGCAGGTCGTCGAAGTGCGGCACGGGACGCTTGGCGCCGCCGCCCCGGATGTCGTAGACGCCGGTCGCGGCGGCCCGCTGGATGTCGTGGATCGTCGCCGCGTCGAACGTCGCCGAGGGGCGCAGGCCGCGCTGGGCGAGGTGGTCGGGCGTGGGGTCCGTCTGCTGGGTCATCGGGGCTCCTCAGTACGCCGAGGCGTTGTCGACGTGGAAGTGGTAGAGGCTGCGGGCGGAGCCGTAGCGCGTGTACGACGCGGGGTCGTCGTCCTCGAAGCCGGCGGCCTTGAGCAGCGTCGCCAGCTCCTCGAGGTGCTCCGCGCGCATCTCCTTGCTCACGCAGTCGGCGCCCAGCGAGGCGACCGTGCCGCGCACGTAGAGCCGCGCCTCGTAGATCGAGTCGCCGAGGGCCTCGCCGGCGTCGCCGCGCACGACGAGACGCCCGGCCTGCGCCATGAAGGCGCTCATGTGGCCGATCGAGCCGCCCACCACGATGTCGACGCCCTTCATCGAGATGCCGCAGCGGGCCGCGGCGTCGCCCTCGACGACGAGCAGGCCGCCGTGCGCCGTGGCGCCCGCGGACTGCGACGCGTTGCCCTTGACGACCACCGAGCCGCTCATCATGTTCTCGGCCACGCCGACGCCGGCGTTGCCCTCGATGACGACGTCGGCGCGCTGGTTCATGCCGGCCGCGTAGTAGCCGACGTGGCCGTCGATCGTCACCTGGAGCGGGCGGTCGAGGCCGGCGGCCACCGAGTGGGCGCCGCGCGGGTTGCGGATGACGACGGGCTCGTCGGCCAGCGGCGCGTGGCCCTCGACCTCGCGGCCGTGGAGCAGGCCGTTGAGGCTGCGGAGCGGGGTGGTGGCGAGGTCGAGCTCGCGGGCCGTGCCGACCGTCTCCGTGCCGACCGTCTCCGAGTCGATCGTCTCCGTGCTCAGCGCGTCCATGCGTAGATCCTCTCGGGCTCGGGCTCGTAGATGCGGGCCGCGGCGACGCCGGGCAGGCCGACGAGGGCGCGGTACTCCGACGCCATCGCCACCCAGTCGTCGGTCTCGGCGATGATCGCGGGCTTGCAGGCGATGGCGTCGCGGACGACCGCGAACGAGCGGGAGTTGCTCACCAGCAGCGTGTAGAAGCCGTCGAAGGTGACGAGCAGCTCCTTCAGCGCGGTCTCCACGTCGTACCCCGCCTCGAGGCGGTCGGCCACGAAGCGGGCGCCGACCTCGGTGTCGTTCTCGGAGTCGAACGCGACGCCCTTCGCGCGCAGGTCGCGGCGGATCGAGGCGTGGTTCGAGAAGGAGCCGTTGTGCACGAGGCACTGGTCGGGCCCCACGGCGTAGGGGTGGCAGCCCCCCGCGGTGACCGCCGACTCGGTGGCCATCCGGGTGTGGCCGACGCCCTGCCAGCCCTGCGCCTGCTCGAGGCCGAAGGCGGTCGCGAGGTCACGGGGGTGGCCGACGCCCTTGAGCACCGCGACGTCGTCGCCGAAGCCGGTGACGAGCGCCTCGGGGTACGACGCGACGACCGCGGCGCGCAGCGCGACGACGTCGGAGGCCCCGGCGGTGGTCGGGCTCGCCACCGCGTGGGCGACCAGCGTCGGGCCGGCGTCGACGACCTCGACCGGGGACCCGAGGGCGGCGGTGAGGGTGGCCGCGGCCTCGTGCGCCGACGTACCGCTCGTCAGCGCCGTGCTCGCGGCGTCGGGCACGAAGGAGACCGCGACGCTGCCGGCCGGTGACCAGCGCGGGTCGCCGTACACGGCCACGCCGGCCGAGTCGGCGCCCCGGTCCTGCATCTCGCAGAGCATGCCGGTGAGCAGCTCACCGAGGCGCGGGTAGAGCTCGGGGTTGCGCAGGTGCAACCCGACGATGCCGCACATGGGGGTCCTCTTTCTTCTCTGGTCGGGGGGTCAGTACGCCGTGAGGTAGCGGTCGGTCTCCCAGTCGGTGACCCGGGAGTGCCAGGAGAAGAACTCCTCGCGCTTGGCGTGGGCGAAGTAGGCGGCCACGTCGAGCCCGCTGTCACCGGCGGCGGCGCCGAGGGCGCCCGCGATCACCGGGTCGGCCTCGAGGGCCTCGACCGCGTGGAGCAGGGTGCGCGGCAGAGGCGCGCGGACGGTGCCGTTGTCGCCGCCGACGGAGCCCGGGTCGAGGTCGCGCTCGAGCCCGTCGAGGCCGGCGCCCAGCGACGCCGCGATGGCGAGGTAGGGGTTGGCCGAGCCGTCGCCGCCGCGCAGCTCGATGCGGTGGTGGTCGGGGATCCGGATGAAGTGCGTGCGGTCGTTGCCGCCGTACGTCGGGAAGCGCGGCGCCCACGAGGCCCCCGAGGTGGTGCTGACCGCGCCGGTGCGCTTGTAGGAGTTGACGCTCGGGCCGAGCACCGCCTGGAGGGCCGAGGCGTGCTCGAGCACGCCGGCCGTGAACGCGTACGCCGTGGCGCTGAGGCCGAGGCCCTTGGCGTCGGTGTCGCTGTCGGCGACCGGGAAGGTGGAGGCGCCGTCGCGCCACAGCGAGAGGTGCAGGTGGAGGCCGGACCCGGTGCGGTCGGAGAACGGCTTCGGCATGAAGGTCGCGATCATGCCGCGCTCCTCCGCCAGCATGGAGATGAGGTAGCGCAGCGTGACGACGCGGTCGGCGGTGGTGAGCGCGTCGGCGTAGGCGAAGTTCTGCTCGAACTGGCCGTTGCCGTCCTCGTGGTCGTTGGCGTAGTTGCCCCAGCCGAGCTCGTTCATCGCCCGCGAGATGCCGGCCAGGTGGTCGAACATCCGGGTGACGCCGCGGGCGTCGTAGCAGGGCTGGTCGGCGCGGTCGGCCGGGTCGGCGGTCACGAGCGTGCCGTCCGCCTCGCGGCGCAGGAGGAAGTACTCGACCTCGGCGCCGACGTACGCCTCGAGGTCCTGGCTCTCCTTGAGCCGGGCCAGCATCGACTTGAGGATCACGCGCGGTGCGAACGGCCAGGGCTTGCCCTCGACGTAGGGGTCGCAGTGCACGATCGCCAGGCCCTCCTTGATGAAGGGCACCGGGGTGAACGAGGCGGGGTCCGGGATGACCATCAGGTCGGGGTCCTTGGGCTCCTGGCCCATCGCGCCGACGGCGTAGCCGGCGAACCCGACGCCCGTCGTCTGCAGCTCCTCCACCGCCTCGATCGGCACGAGCTTCGCGCACGGCTTGCCGTTGAGGTCGACGAACAGCGCGAGGATGAACGTCGTGCCGGCCTTCTCGGCGAGCGTCGCGAGGTCCGCGGCCTCGGTGCTCTGCTCCTGGATCTCCGTCATGCTGGTCCGCCTCCGCTTGTTCACTCTAGTGAATCACTGTCTACGAGTAGTAGACACGGCGGGTGTTACGGAGACGTTGCGCCGTCGCAACGATCGGTGGCGGGGTGAGAGGCGTCGCGGGGTCGGCGGGTCGGGCGGCAGCACTCCCCGGGGAGGTAGTCCCTGACGTTCCGGTCGTTCCCCGGACGGATCGACGACCACTACGTCAGGGACTACCCGGCCGCCGGCCCGGCGCACCACCACGTACGACGCCGGGCCGGCACCCCCGCAGGAGTGCCGGCCCGGCGCCGGTGGACCAGGGCCTCGTCGGAGGCGGGGTCAGCGCGTCACGGGCGACCCGTGGGCGTCGCCCAGACCCAGAACGAGCGGACGCTGAACCGGAACGCGTCGTCGTCGGGCACGAACGTGAGCGCCACCTGGTAGCTGCCCTTGCCCGGCGGGATCACCGGGGTCGTGAGCTGGCGGCCCGATCCGTCGTACCGGTGGGCCACGACGACCTGCTGCGCCGTGCCGGCCTGGCGGATGCTGACGTAGACCGTGCCGGTGACCTCGCGGCCGCCCTCGCCCGCGTAGTAGACCTGGATCGGCTTGGCCGCGCCCGACCGCGCGAAGCGCCACGGGGCGCCCGGCTTGATCTGCGACCCGACGCCGTACTGGCCCGCGACGGGCTGCGGCTCGGGTTCCGGCTCGGGCTCCGGGTCGACCGGCACGGCGACGCAGTCGAGGGTGCCGGAGCGCAGGGCGTGACCGTCGGTGCTGCCGTCGTCGGCCCAGAGCACCTCGCGCGCGCCGTCGACGCAGGTGGCCGGCGGCGCGATGGCGAGGCCCTCGTTGTTGAGGTTCGGCATGCCGGCCGGACGCTCGACGACCTCGGTGCGGGTGAACTCCCCCGCCCCACCGACCTCGAAGAGCGCGGTGCGCCCCTGGCAGCCGTCGTCGCAGCCGACCCACAGCTGCTCGGTGGCGGGCTCGTACTCGAGCTCCATCACGCCCGGGAAGCCGCTCGCGAACGAGGCGAGCCGGGTGAAGGTGCCGTCGGCCGCCAGCGAGTAGGCGTAGACCGTGCCGTTGGCCTCGACACCGACGAGGTAGACGCCGTCGGCGGTCGGGTAGCGGGCCGGGTCGTACGCGGCGCCCGTGCTCTGGTCGACGAAGCCCTGCGCGACGAGCACCTCGTCGGGCACGAAGGCGATGCCCTCGAGGCCGGCGTTGGCGCCCAGCACGGGCAGGTCGGAGGCGAGGTTCCACTCGGTCGTGGCGCTGAGCGACGCGCCCGTGGCGGCGGCGTCGTACCTGAGGATCGACGGCCGGCTGCCGCCACCCGCGTTGTTGCGCTCGCTCGCGACGTACAGGCCGTCGGCGCCCACCTCGACACCCTCGGCGTCGACGTCACCGGTGCCGTCGGCGTAGTGCAGCGCCTTGCCACCCGCCCAGCCGGCGTCGGCGACCCACTGGTCGCCCTGCGGCACGAGGCGGTGGAGCGTGCCCGGACCGTTCTGCACGGCCCAGACCACGTCGCCCGACTCCTCGAACACGAGCCCGCTGAGGTTCGAGGGGTAGGTGCCCGCCGGGTCGGCGGTGGCCACGTCGGGCGAGCCCGGCCACGGCGACGTCTCGAGGTCGCCCTCGCACGCGTTCGCGGCGCCCCGTGTCGGCTGGCGCGTGACGGCGACGTCACCCGTGCCGTCGGGGCAGCGGCCGTACGTCGTGGCCGCGTGCGCGGTCCAGGCGTAGGAGTCGACCGGCGTGCCCGCGGCGTCGACGAGGCGTACGGCGTCGGCGCCGCCGAGCCCGTACGACGCCTCGACGTCGGCGACCCAGTAGCCGCCGGCGGCGATCGTCGTACCGGCCGGGACCTCGAAGCGGTGCGTGTCGTCGCTGTCGGTGAGCACCCAGCCGCTGACGTCGACCGGGGTGACGCCGTTGTTCTTCAGCTCGACCCAGTCGCCGGGCGTGCCCCCGCTGGACTCGACCTCGTTGATGCGCACCGGGGCGGAGCAGTCGTTGGCCGCGCCCTTGGTCACCGAGGTGGTGACGACCCAGTCGTCGCCGCAGCGCCCGTTGCTGGTGGGGGCGTGGGCGGTCCAGGACCGCTCGTCGACGAGCGTGAAGCCGTCGGGCAGGTAGAGCCGCGCCATGTCGGCGGAGCCGAGACCGAAGCCCAGTGCGGCCTCCTCGACGACGTAGAAGCCGCCGGGGGCGATGCTCGCGCCCGCGGGCAGGACGGCGGTGTGGAGCGGGTCGCTGTCGCGCACGACGAACCCGCTGAGGTCGACCGTGGTCGCACCGGTG
Organism: Nocardioides alkalitolerans DSM 16699; assembly: GCF_000426525.1. GTDB lineage: Bacteria > Actinomycetota > Actinomycetes > Propionibacteriales > Nocardioidaceae > Nocardioides > Nocardioides alkalitolerans. The sequence goes on along the minus strand of NZ_AUFN01000011.1, from coordinate 25,736 downwards.
TTGAGCAGCTCGACCCAGTCGCCGGGCACGCCGCCCGTCGACACGGTCTCGTTGATCACGACCGCGGGCGTGGTGGCCACGACGGGCAGGTTGCCGGCGCCCTTGGTGGGCTCCGCCGTCGGCGCGAACTCGCCGGTGCCGTCGGGGAAGCGCCCGTACGTCGTCCCGGCGTGCTGGGTCCAGGAGTAGGAGTCGACGAGGGTGTCGCCGTCGAAGATCCGGGCGGAGTCGGCGCCGCCGAGCCCGAAGGTGAGGAACGGCTCCTCGACGACGAAGAAGCCGCCCGGGGCCAGCGTCGTGCCCGCGGGGATCGCGAGCGTGCGCGTGTCGTCGTCGTCCTTGACCACCAGGCCGGAGAGGTCGACCGGCGCGAGGCCGATGTTGGTCAGCTCGATCCAGTCGCCGCCGCCGGCGGCGTCGCTCGACTCGACCTCGTTGATGCGCACCGCGTCGGCCGGGACGGCCGCGCACTGGTTGGCGGCGCCCGGCGTGGGGGCCGCGGTCGCCCCGAACGCGCCGGTGCCGTCGGGGCAGCGCCCGTACGTCGTCGGCGTGTGGTCGCTCCAGCCGAACTGGTCGACGAGGACGAGCCCGTCGGTGCCGGGCTGGAAGAGGCGCACCTCTTCGGCGCGGCCGAGGCCGAAGCCGGTGCGGCCGTCGACGTCCACGTCGACGTCGACCACCAGGTGGCCGCCGGCGGGGATGACCGTGCCCGCCGCGAGGGCGAAGTCACGGATGTCGCTGTTGTCGAAGAGCTTCCATCCGGAGACGTCGACGGGGGCGGTGCCGACGTTCGTCAGCTCGACCCAGTCGGTCTCGCCGATGTTCTGCGCGATCTCGTTGATGCGGACGTCGGAGGTGGGGTCGGCGGCCGGTGCGGCGGCCGAGACCGCTCCGACCGGGCTGAGCACGCTGAGACCGAGCAGCGGCAGGGCGAGGACTGCGAGCCTCGTCCGGGGTGGACGCATGGGGGTGCCTTTCGCGGAGGGGATCCGCGTCAACCTCGCGCAGCCCGGCTCGCGTCGGGCGAACGACCGGTGAACGGTCGGCCCCCGCCCGCCGAAGGCTCGGCGCCGCAGCGCCCCCTCGTCGTACGACATGGGTGGCGATCCCCACGCACCGCGCCCCCGCCGGTCCGAGGACCGACGGGGGCGCGAGCAGGGTGGGCGGGGGTCAGGCGGGTGTCCGCGACCCGTCGTCCTCGGCCTTCTTCGACTCCTCGGCGAGGGCGGCGATCCGCTCCGCGCTCGGGGGGCCGACGAGGCGGTCGGTGCGGCTCTCGCCGAGCGAGCCGCCGGAGCGCTCGATGTCGTACGCCGACTCCGAGTGCAGCGAGAGGTCGAGGCCCGCGAACTCGGCCTCCTCGTCGACGCGCAGGCCCATGGTCTTGTCGAGCACCTTGGCGATGATCCAGGTCACGCCGAAGGCGTAGCCGCAGGTCGCGAGGATGGCGACGACCTCGCGCCAGGCGAAGTCCCAGCTGCCGCCGAACAGCACGCCCTCGATGCCCGCGGGCGAGCCCTCGTAGCCGATCAGCACGACGCAGAGCGAGCCGACGATGCCGCCCATGCCGTGCACGGCGAACGCGTCGAGCGTCTCGTCGATGCCGAGCTTGCCCTTCCAGGTGCAGGCCCAGGCGACGAAGGCACCGGCGGCGACACCCACGAAGATCGCGCCCAGGGCGTCGACCGCGTCGGCCGACGGCGTGATGCCGACGAGGCCGGCGATGATGCCGGAGCACATGCCGAGCGTCGTCGGCGCGCCGTCGCGGATCTTCTCGACGAGGCAGAAGCCGATCATGCCGGTGGCGCCCGCGATGAGGGTCGTCATCACGGCGTACTGGGCGAGGAAGTTCGCGCCGCCCGCCGTACCGCCGTTGAAGCCGAACCAGCCCATCCACAGCAGGCCGGCGCCCAGGAGCACGAGCGGCAGGTTGTGCGGCTTGGAGCCCATGTTCTTGCGCGGGCCGAGCACCATCGCGAGGGCGAGCGCACCGAGACCGGCCGACATGTGCACCGCGGTGCCGCCGGCGTAGTCGTGCAGGCCGAGGTCGTTGCGCAGCCAGCCGCCCTGCGTGCCCTCGCCGTCGAACGCGAAGACCCAGTGGCCGAGCGGGAAGTAGACGAGCGTCGCCCAGACCGCCGAGAAGACGAGCCAGCCGCCGAACTTCATGCGGCCCACGGCGCCCGAGGCGACGATGGCGACCGTGATCGCGGCGAACAGGATGTAGAAGGCGAACCAGTAGGGGTCGACCAGCTGGGCCTCACCGGGATCCTCGTAGATCCCCAGGAAGCCGAGGTAGCCGTCGGGGTTGCCGATGATGCCCCAACCGCCGACGGAGTCGCCGACGACGAGTCCGTGGCCGAAGAGCACGTAGAGGACGGTCACCGTGGCGAGGGTGCTCATCGTCATCATGATCATGTTGAGCGCGTTCTTGCTGCCCACCATGCCCCCGTAGAAGAGGGCGATGCCGGGGAACATGATGATGACGAGCGCCAGCGCGGCGAGCATCCACGCGACGTCTGCTGCGGGCATGGGTGTGTCTCCTCGGGTGTACGGCGTGAGCCGGTGTTCTCAGTGGTGCGGGAACTCGCGCAGCCACGCTGCGGCGCGATGGCGGTACTTGGCGATGCCCTTGTAGTCGGCCATGTCCTCGGGCAGCTCCGCGATGACGTGGGCGGCCCGGGCCCGCCACGGCTCGACCCGGGCCAGGTCGGCGAAGGGCAGCATGTAGCTGCGGATGAGGAACATGACCGCACCCGACTCGGGGAGCCGGATGAGGTGCTGCACCTCCGTGCGGAGGTGCACGAGGCGCCCGAAGGCGTCGTCGTCGAGGGTCTGGACCATCTCGCGGTCCGGCCCCCACTCGGGGTAGAGCTCGGTGGAGACGTCGAGGCGCCGGCCGATCGTGAGCGTCCAGTTCGTCCGGCGGTAGGTCTCGTTCGGCTGCAGGTTCAGGAGGAACTCGTGGGCCCGCGTGATGACGCCCTCGGCGTGGATCCGCGGCACCGGTCCGTGGATCTCGAGGAACGTCATCCCGACGTCGAAGCCGAACGACCAGTCGGCCGCGAAGGTGACGACGCCGGCGTCGCCGTGCAGGACGCCGTCGCGCTGGTCGAGCAGCACGATGTCCTCCTGCACCTGGCCCGCGATCCACGCCAGCGGCGGGGCCGGCAGCGACGTGGCGTCGCCGAGCGTGAAGACGTGGTCGATCGCGAGGAGGTCGTTGCGCCAGCGGTACGACGGGCGCGCGCCGCCCGGCCCGGTCGGGTCGAGCAGCTCGAGCCCGAACGACTCGGGGCGCGAGAGCGCCAGCTCGCGCATGAGGCAGAGCATCGCGTCCCAGGCCGCGACGTCCATGTGGGGCAGCACGGCGGAGCGCGACGGGTCGCGCTCGAGGATCGCGGCCCGCTCGGCGAGCTCCGCGCCGTACTCGGAGTCGACGTCCACGACGGCGGTGCCCCACTGCCCGGCGGGCGTCGGGACGGCACCCCGGGCCGGCTCGACGTTGGTCGAGTAGCGGTAGATCTCGTTCGGGAAGGGGAACGGGAAGCCGGCGACGAGGTCGGGCGCCGAGATCGTCGCCCCGTCGGTCGCGGTGGGCGGGTGGGTGATCGTCACAGGGAGACCTCCAGGTGGGCGCGGCCCGTGGCCGCGTCGGTCAGCGCGCGCGACACGCAGGCCATGGCGCAGTCGCCGGCGGCCCTCGCGTCGTCGCCGAGGAACAGGTCGCGGTGGTGCACGCCGGTGCTCGCGGCCGGCACGACGCCCAGCCGGCACTCGCCGCAGACGCCCTGGCGACAGAGGTTCGGCACGTCGTAGCCGTGCTCCTCGAGCGCCTCGAGGAGGCTGGTGCCGGACGGCACGGCGAGCGTCGGACCGCCGTCGACGGCCACGGTGAAGGGGTCGCCCGGGTCGAGCGCGTCGAGACCGAAGTGCTCGAGGTGCACGCGGCTGGGCGGCCAGCCGAGGTCGCGGGCGGTGGCGACGACGGCGTCCATGAAGGCGGTCGGCCCGCAGGTGTAGAGGTGGGTGCCGATCGGCTGGTCGGCCAGCAGCGGGCCCAGGTGCGCGGCCAGCGCGGCGCGGTCGCCGAGCACCGTCACGCGGTCGCCGCCGAGCGCGCGCACCTCGTCGACGTGGGCGCCGTACCCCTCGCGGCTGACCTGGAGCAGCTGGACGTCCCGGCCCCAGCGCAGGGCCGAGCGGAGGTGGGAGACGAGCGGCGTGATGCCGATGCCGGCCCCGACGAGCAGGTGGCGGGTGGCGAGCTGCACGGGCGCGAACGCGCTGCGGGGCGCGGTGACGGTGAGGGTGTCGCCGAGGCCGAGCGTGTGGATCCAGGCCGAGCCGCCCGCGGCGCCGGACTCGGGGTCGCACCGCAGCACCGAGATCGCGTACGTCGTCGGGTGCACGCTCTCGCCCGTCAGCGAGTAGGCGTTGGCGAGGCGACGGGCGCGCCCCTCCCCCGCCGGGATCTCGACGACGACGTGGCTGCCGGGCGTGTACGACGGGAGCACGGCCCCGTCAGGCCGGGCCAGGGTGAGGCTCCGGACCCCCGGCACGGTGTCGTCGAGCGCGGCGACGACCAGCGTGAGCCGGGCGCCCGCCGGCAGGGCGGTGGCGGTCAGGGCGGTGGGGCTGGTGGCGGTCATCGTGCTCACGCCGGCACCTCCCACGGCTGGTCCTCGGCGTCGACCATGAAGCCGAGGTGGTGGCCCGTCCGACGCGAGACGTGCGGGTAGACGACGAGGGTGCGCGCGCAGCCGGAGCAGGTGAGGTCCTCGTCGAGCCCGACCGCGGCGGCGGTCGTGGCGGAGCAGTGGACGCACCAGACGGTGCGCACGTCGGCGGCGACGACCCCGAAGCGCAGCTCGTCGTCGGCCAGCCCGGCCCGCACGGCGGCGGCGCGGACGGCGAGGCACGCGTCGGCGGTTCCGGCGACGAGCACGCGGTGGCCGACGCGGGCGGACACGAGGTCCGCCTCGAGCGCGGCGATCCCGGCGGCCACGTCGGCGCACAGGTGCACGTGGAGGGTGGCGGAGCCCGACGCCGCCTGCCAGCCGGCGACGACCTCGCGGACCGCCGTACCCGTCGGGCTGTCGCCCTCGGCCCCGTCACCCGTCACGCCGACGAGCGTGTGGACGCGACCGGTCGGGTCGACGGGCTCGACCTGGGGCGTGTGGGCCCAGGTCGGCAGGCTGGTCTGGCTCAGGCTCACCATGGCGTCCCTCCCCGGGGGCATCGGGTCGTGCGTGGGCTCGTGCGGCAGGTCGTGCGGCGCCGGGCGCCGGAGGTCAGTGGTCCCCGAGGGTCGTCAGTCGACCGCGGGGGTGTTTCGCGGGCGTGAAGGGCGTGTTCCGCGGCGGCGACGGCCCGCGCGACCCCGGTGATCTCGTTCACCCGGCACCGCCGACGTGGGGAGCAGCACCCACGGGCGCGGTGAGCCAGGCCATCGCGGGCTCGCGGTAGTCGAGGAATCCCTTGTAGGCGGCGATGTCGTCGGGCAACTCGAGCACGACCCGCGCGAGCTGGTCGCGCCAGGCCGGCACCTGCCGGATCTCCTCCAGCGAGGTCATGTGGGTGCGGATGTTGAACGTCACCGCCCCCGTCATGGGCAGCCGCACGAAGTGCTCCACCTCGATGCGCAGCTGCAGCCGCCCCCAGTCCTCGTCGCGCACCAGCGCGGGGATGTCGGTGCCCCACTCCGGCAGCTCCTCGAGGCTGACGTCGAGCTTGCGCGTGCCGGACGCCGAGAGCGTCCAGTTGACGCGGCGGTAGACCTGGTCGGCGGGCAGGCGGCGCAGGAACTGCTCGGCCCGCGACGTGATGCCGGCCCGCGTCAGCCCCGGCACGGGCTGGTGGATCTCGTCCATGCTCATGCCGACGTCGAACGACACCGACCACGCCGCCGCGAACGTCACCAGCCCGGCGTCGAAGTGGAGCCGGCCGTCGCGCTCCTTCACCAGCAGCAGGTCGTCGGGGACCTCGCGGCCGAGGAACGTCATCGGGTCGCACGGCAGCGACGCGGCGTCGCCGAGCACGAAGACCTGGTCGGTGCCGAGCGCGTGGTTGCGCCAGTGGAAGCGGTCGCCCGCCGGGGTCGCGGTCTCGTCGAGCTCCATCAGGTGGGGGTACGACGCCGCGAGGTCGCGCAGGTAGTAGACGAGCAGGTCCCAGCACGCCGGCGCCATGCCGGGCATGACGCGCACCCGGGTCGGGTCCGCGTCGAGGATGCGGCGCCGGTCGGCCATGATCGCGCCGTACTCCTCGCCGCCGAGGTCGACGATGTGGGCGCCCCACTCCCCGGCCGCCGTGCGCCGCACGACGCGGGCGGGCTCGACGTTGACCGAGTAGCGGAACTCGGTGAGGTCGTCGGGGAAGGGCCACGGCAGGCGCGCGGTGTGGCCGCGGGTCGGGAACGGGCGCACGGTCGTGACGGTCATCAGAGGTCCACCTCGATCTCGGCGCCGGCGTGCCCGCCACGGGAGACGCAGCTGAGCATCCGGTCGCCGGCTGACTTCTCGGACTCGGACAGGACGAGGTCGCGGTGCTCCAGCGCACCGGACCGCACGGGCACGAGGCACTCCCCGCAGACGCCCTGGCGGCACAGGTTGGCCACCTCGTGGCCGGCGTCGAGCAGCGCGGTCAGCAGGCTGGTGCCGGGCGGTACGGCGAGCCGCTGCCCGGTGGAGGCCACCGTCGCCGTGAAGGGCACCCCGGCGTCGAGCTCGGGCGCCGTGAACCGCTCGAGGTGCACCCGCCCCTCGGGCCAGCCCGCGGCGGCGGCCGCGTCGACGTACGCGTCGAGCATCGGCACCGGGCCGCAGGCGTAGGCGTGCGTGCCGAGGGGCTGGTCGGCGAAGCGCTCGGCGAGCACCCGGGCCGTGTGCTCGACGGTCGTGGCCTCGTGCAGCGTGACGCCGGGTCGGGCGGCGAGGGCCCGGAGGTCCTCGAGGTGCGCGCCGTGGCCGGGTCGGTAGGAGTAGACGATCTCGCAGGTGCCGCCCCAGCGGACGACCGCCCGGGCGTGCGAGAGCACCGGGGTGACCCCGATGCCTCCGGCGACGAGCAGGGCGTGCCGCTGGTCGTGGCGCGGCGCGAAGCTGGAGCGCGGGCCCTCGACCTCGACGAGGTCGCCGACCGCGAGCGCGTCGTGCACCCAGTCGGACCCGCCGCCGTCGCCGCGGCGCAGCACCGAGACGGCGTACCGCCGCGGGTTCACCCCGTCGCCCGTCAACGAGTAGGCGTTGCGCTTCTCCGTCTGGTCGGCCTCGGTGGGCAGCACCTCGGGGAAGGTGGTGACGACGAGGTGGGCGCCGGGCTCGTACGACGCCAGCACGCCCCCGTCGGGCGCCTCGAGCACCACGTGGCGCACCGTGTCGGTGAGCCGGACCACCTCGACCACCCGCAGGCTGCGCACGCCGGTCGCGTACGCCGGGTGGAGGTGGGCGGGGTAGCGCTCGACCGCCCTCTCCACCGCCGGGGCGCTCATGCGAGGTCCCGGGCGCGGGCGTCGGAGGCGAGGAAGGAGCCACGGGACGCGGAGAGGTGGTGGTGGATCTCGAGGTGGCGGGCGCAGCCGGGGCAGGTGGCCTCCCCGCCGTACGGCGCGTGCACCCGGTGGGTGTCGCGGCAGTGGGCGCAGTAGACGGGGAGGTCGGTCGCCTCGCCCGCCGCCGCGGCGGCACCGTCGACGGCGAAGCTGCGCAGCTCGGCCTCGCCCGCGCCGTACGCCCGCGCCAGCGCGAGGCCCAGCAGCACGTCGCACTGGCCGCCGACCAGCATGATCCGCACGCCGGTGCGCGCCGCCGTCAGCGCCGCCTCGAGGTCGGACCGGCCGGCGTCGAGGTCGTCCGCGACCACCAGCCGGGTCGGCGCGCGCCCCTCGGCCGCCCGCACCCAGTCCGCCGCGACCGTGGCCGTGCGGGGCGCGGTGCCGAGGGCGACGACGAGGTACGACGTGCCGCTCGCGTCCACCGGCTCGGGCTCGGCCGGCCACACCGGCAGGCCGAGCACGGGCTCGGCGGTCGCCGGTGTGGGCTGCACGGGTCCGGGCCGCACGGCCTCGACGGTCATGTCCCCTGGCTCCCCGCGTCCGCGCTCAGAGCAGCTCGCCGTCGCGGTGGCCGGTGTAGAAGGCCAGCGCGTACGACGGCGTCGAGAACGCGATCTTGGAACCCTTCGGGAAGAAGATGGCGTCCTTCGCCTTCGCGACCTGCTTCTGCCCGGTGTCGACGTTCTCGAGGAGGAACTCGCCCTCGAGCACGACCTTCATCTCGTCGTACTGGTAGTGGTAGACGAGCGGCGCGTCGGAGGCCTTGAGCTCGAAGAAGCCGCTGCACATCTCGCTGCCGTCTGGGTTCTCGTAGACGTCGCCGATGTAGCCCTCGGACTCCGGGTAGTCCTCCATGCGGGGGAGGCCCTTCCACGCCTCGGGGGTGACGCGGAAGGGGGTCTGCTCGGTGGTGACGTCCACGGGAAGCTCCGATCACGAGAGGAAACGATGTCTGCTCTCATGAAACGTCCCGGGTGTTTCGGCACCAGCGAGCGGGCGTAACGATCACGTTTCCGAGGCCGCGCCCGTCAGACCCCTGATCGTGCCGAGCTGTCGCGTCTGCACGCTCGGAAGGTGCCGAGCTGTCGCGTCTGCACGCTCGGAAGGTGCCGAGCTGTCGCGTCTGCACGCTCGGAAGGTGCCGAGCTGTCGCGTCTGCACGGTGCAGACGCGACAGCTCGCCGCCGTACGACGCCGAGCCGGCACCTCTGCGGATGCAGAAGTGCCGGCTCGGGGGGTCCGTCGGTCGCCTCAGAGGGCGCGGAGGATGTCCTCCACGCGCGCCTTGGCGTCACCGAAGAGCATCTGGGTGTTGTCGCGGAAGAACAGCGGGTTCTGGACCCCGGCGTACCCGGCGGCCATGGACCGCTTGAAGACCACCACGTTCTCGGCCTCCCACACCGTGAGCACGGGCATGCCCGCGATCGGGCTCGAGGGATCGTCGGTGGCGGCCGGGTTCACGGTGTCGTTGGCCCCGATGACCAGCACGACCGAGGTGGAGGCGAGGTCGTCGTTGATCTCGTCCATCTCGAGCACGATGTCGTAGGGCACCTTGGCCTCGGCCAGCAGCACGTTCATGTGGCCGGGCAGGCGACCCGCCACCGGGTGGATGCCGAACCGGACCTCGATGCCACGCTCGCGCAGCTTCTTGGTGAGGTCGGCGACGGGGTACTGCGCCTGGGCCACCGCCATGCCGTAGCCGGGGGTGATGACCACGGAGGTGGCGTTGCGCAGCAGCTCGGCGGTGTCCTCGGCGGTGATCTCGCGGTGCTCGCCGTAGTCGGTGTCGTCGCCGGCCTTGGCCTCGATGCCGAACCCGCCCGCGATCACCGAGATGAACGAGCGGTTCATCGCCTTGCACATGATGAACGAGAGGTAGGCACCCGAGGAGCCCACGAGCGCACCGGTGACGATGAGCAGGTCGTTGTTGAGCAGGAAGCCCGCGGCGGCCGCGGCCCACCCGGAGTAGCTGTTGAGCATCGACACCACGACCGGCATGTCGCCGCCGCCGATGGAGGCGACGAGGTGCCAGCCGAGCGCGAGCGCGACCACGGTGACGGCGATGAGCAGCCACAGCTGGGAGTCCACGACGTACCAGACCGTCAGGACGACGAACGCGACCAGCGCACCGATGTTGAGCAGGTTCTTGCCCGGCAGCACGAGCGGCGACGAGCTGATCTTCGCCGACAGCTTGAGGTAGGCCACGATCGAGCCGGTGAAGGTGACCGCGCCGATGAACACGCCGATGAAGACCTCGGCGTGGTGGATGTCCTCGAGGGCGCCGAATAGCACGGGCGGGTCGAGGTGGCCGTTCCAGCCGACCAGCACGGCGGCGAGACCGACGAACGAGTGGAGCAGCGCGATGAGCTCGGGCATCCCGGTCATCTCGACGACCCGGGCGCGCCACAGGCCGATCGCGGCACCCACCGCGACGGCCACGAACAGCAGCACGATCGCGAGGGCCTCGGCGTTGTCGACGACGAGCACCACGGTCGCCACCAGGGCGATCGCCATGCCGGCGATGCCGTAGACCACGCCCGAACGGGCGGACTCGTGCTTGCTCAGCCCCGCGAGGCTGAGGATGAAGAGCAGGGCGGCGACGATGTACGCCGCGCTCGCAGCGGATTCGAAAGTCATACCGGCCTCAGTCCTTCGAGAACATCGCGAGCATGCGACGGGTCACGGCGAAGCCGCCGAAGATGTTGATGCTCGCGAGCAGGATCGCCACGAACGAGAGCAGCTGGATGGCCAGGTCGTCGGAGGCCATCTGCACCAGGGCGCCGACCACGATGATCCCGGAGATGGCGTTGGTGACGCTCATGAGCGGCGTGTGCAGGGCGTGGTGGACCTTGCCGATCACGTAGTAGCCGATCACCACCGAGAGCACGAGCACGGTGAAGTGCTGCGGGATGGGCTGGGGCGCGAAGGCGTTCACGAGGAACAGCGCGAGCACCCCGACGCCGATGAGGCCGAAGCGGCGGGTGGCCCGCGCCTGCGGCGAGAGCTCCTTCTTCGGCTCGACGGGCTCCGCGGGTACGGCGGGAGCCGCCGCCGGCGCGGCCGACACCTGCACGGGCGGCGGCGGCCACAGCAGCTCGCCGTCCTTCACCACCGTCACGCCCCGCTGCACGACGTCGTCCATGTCGAGCACGAGCGCGCCGTCCTTGCCGGGCGTCAGCAGCTTGAGCAGGTTGACGAGGTTGGTGCCGTAGAGCTGGGAGGCCTGGGTGGGCAGGCGGCCCGCCAGGTCGGTGTAGCCGAGGATCGTGACGCCGTTGGCGGTGACGACCTTCTCGCCCGCGACCGAGCCCTCGACGTTGCCGCCCTGCGCGGCGGCCATGTCGACGATGACGCTGCCGGGCCGCATCGTGGCGACGTCGGCCGCCGTGATGAGCCGCGGCGCGGCACGACCCGGGATCAGCGCGGTGGTGATGATGATGTCGACGTCGGCGGCCTGCTCGGAGTAGAGCTCCGCGGCACGCCGGTCGTAGGCCTCGCTGGTCGCCTTCGCGTAGCCGTCGGACGACACCTCCGCCGCCTCGTCGGCCACCACGACGGGCAGGTACTCCCCGCCGATCGACTTGACCTGGTCGGCCACCTCGGGCCGCGGGTCGGTCGCGCGCACGATCGAGCCGAGCGACGACGCCGCCCCGATCGCGGCCAGACCTGCCACCCCGGCCCCGGCGACCAGCACCTTCGCGGGCGGCACCTTGCCGGCCGCGGTCACCTGGCCGGTGAAGAACCGGCCGAACTCGTGCGCCGCCTCGACGACCGCGCGGTAGCCCGCGATGTTGGCCATCGATGAGAGCACGTCCATCGACTGCGCCCGCGAGATCCGCGGCACCGCGTCCATCGACAGCGCCGTGATCGGTCGCGCCGCGAGCGACTCGACCATCGCGGGGTCGAGCCGGGGGTTGAGCATCCCGACCAGCACCGCGCCGGGGCGCAGGCGGTCCAGCTCCTCGCTCGTCGGCTGGTCGACCTTGAGCACGACGTCCGCGCCCCAGGCCTCACCGCCGGCGGCCACCGTGGCGCCGGCCTCGGCGTACGCCTCGTCGGCGAAGGCCGAGCGCGCACCGGCGCCCGACTCCACGACCACGTCGTACCCCAGGCCCACCAGCTGCTTGACCGTCGCCGGTGTCCCGGCCACCCGGGTCTCCCCGGCGGCGGACTCCGCGACGATCCCGATCCGCGATTGACTCATACCTCGCCCGTCCCTCAGTGCCGGTCACTGCCGGGGGTCCGGTCAGCGCTGGCCTGTGTCCATGACGCCCTCGTCGCGGCGGCGTCGACCGGCGCGGGCGAGAGCCCAACTTTCCGGAACCTAGAGGAGATGCGCGTCACGCGCGAGGGGTGTCCACTGCTGGCGGACTGTGACATGAATTACTTGACATTTCCATGCGCATCATTGTGCGGCTTGAACGAGCGCTCGGGAAGGCTCTGCGGCCCTCCGAACGGCCGCCTCAGGGGGTGCGCAGCGTGAACAGCTCGCCCGGCCCCACGACGTACGAGCGGGTGGTGCTGCCGATCCTGATGGCCACCACCTGGGACGACGTCGTGTCGTTGACGCCGGTGACACCCGTGGTGCCGTCCGGGTTGGCGAAGGCCGCCACCGCCGTGCCCGGCGCGGTGGACCGCACCCGCAGCACCCGCGCCCCGGGCTGGGCGGCACGGGTGACGTGCCCGAGCAGGTAGAGCTCGGGCTGCGCGGTGACGCTCGTGCCGTCGACCCGCAGCAGGCCGCGGCAGGTCCGGCAGCCCCAGCGCGCCCCGGCGTCGATCGGGCCGTTCTGCGCGTCGAGCGCGAGGTTCCACATCATCAGTCCCGACGAGCCGTTCGCGACGGGCACGGCGACGAGGTTGCGCATCTGCCACGCGAACGTGCTCGCCCAGCCGTCGGTCGTGCCGGTGCACTCGGTGATGATGCGGAACGGCGTCGGCCCGTTCATCTGCGTCGGCGCGCCCTCGTAGCAGTGGTAGGCCGACCCGTCGAACGTGCCGGGCGCCGCGGCGACGACCTGGTCGTACGCCGTGCGGTGGCCCCAGTTGTGGTCGCCCGCCCACAGCGCGACGCCGCCCGGGAGTTGCGCGCGGACGGCCCTGCCGAGGGTCGCCATCTGGTCGACGCCCATGGTCATCGTGGCGTAGTCGGAGGAGTGGCCGGGCTCGTTGCCCAGCGTGATCGCACGGAGCGGGACCCCGCGCCGCAGCAGCTCGGCCGACTGCGCGGCCAGCATGGCGCCGTACGTCGGGACGGCCGACGCCGACAGCGCCCCGCCCCGCAGGGTGCCGGTGGTCTTCATCGCGGCGGGCGCGCTCCAGGCCGCGCCGACGACGCGCAGGTCGGGGCGCAGCGGCAGCAGGCCCGTGCGCACGACGTCGATGGCCGCGAGGGCCTCGGCGGGCGGGGTGGCGGTGGTGCCGTCCCAGCCCCAGGCCCACTGCGTGGGCGAGAAGTCCGTCGCGGTCAGAGGGAGGCGCAGGGCGTCGAGGCGCGCTCCGTCGGCACTGTTCGGGTCGAAGAGCAGCCGCAGCGCAGCAGGGTTCTGCGCGAGCAGGCTGACGGAGGCGTCGGTGAGCGCACCACCGGTGCCCCACCACGTCTGCGCGGGGGCGCTCGCGTCGACGGTGAGCGTCACCGTCGGCCGGCGCGTGGTCGTGGTGACGGGGAGCAGGCGGCGCGACGCGTCGGTCGGGGAGGTCACCACGAACGAGGTGGTGAGCGCCGTCGAGCGCTGGGCGGCCGCGGTGCGCGCGGCGGTCTGGGCGGCCGTGGGACGGGCGGAGTCGTTCACCGCCCCCTCCGGGACGCGGGCCTGGGCCTGGGGGTGCAGCAGCAGGCCCGGGGCCAGGAGCAGGCCGAGCGCGGGCAAGAGGGAGCGCGGGGAGAGTCGCAAGGGAGGGTCCTCGGGAGGAGAGGGGACGTGCCCCTCCCCCATCGGCCCGATCGTCCCGGACCTGAGCAGCCCGGACCTGAGCGGCTCAGCGCTCGCAGACCCGGCCGTCGCTGTCGCGGTCGGTGTACCAGTCGTACTCGGGGTCGACGCCGCTGACGTACGGCCCGTAGCCCGCCGCGTTCGCCTCGCCGCACGTGCCGAAGTGGGGGTCGGTGCCCGACGAGCCGCCCGAGGAGCCGCCCGACGAGCCGCCCGAGGAGCCCGAGCCCGACGAGCCCGATGACCCCGACCCGGACGAGCTCGACGCCGAGCTCGCCTGGCTCGCCATCGCCGTGGCGACGGCCTCCTCCACGGCGGCCGCCTGCGCGACCTCCTGGAGCGCGCGCTCCTCCGCGAGGGCGGCGGCGACGGCCTCCTCGACGGCCGCGGTGGTCTCGGCGCGCGCCGCGACGAGCTCCGCCGCGGAGGTCTCCCCCTGCGTCGCGAGCTGCTCCTCGAGCGGGGCGACGGCCTCCTCGACGGCGGTCGTCACCGCCTCGTCGACGGCGCTCTCGACCCGGGCGTCGACCTCGGCGGCCGTGAAGCCCTCCGGCTCCGCCTCGGCCTCGCCGCCGGCACCGATGCCGACCCCGACGAGCAGGCTCACCACGGACGCGGCGATCCCCACCTTGAGCCGGCTCCAGAACGGCTTCCGGCGCGGCGGTCGGTGCATGGCGTAGTCGATGCTCATCGGTTCTCCCCGGGCTGGCGGTCGGCGCCCACCAGTGAAGCGACCCCGGGGCGCCCGCGTCCGGGGATCGCCCGGATCCGCCCCGGGCGGTCCAGACCGGCAGGTCCGGACCGGCAGGTCCGCCCCGTGGGACGGCCCGCCTCAGCCCAGGACGCCGAGGTGGTCGAGCAGGATCCGCAGGCCGATGAGCACGAGGATCGCGCCGCCCACGAGCTCGGCGCGGCTGCCCAGCCTCTCGCCGACGCGCGAGCCAATGAAGACGGCCACGAGCGAGAGCGCGAAGGTGATGAGTCCGATGATGGTGACGGCCGGGGCCACGCTGACCTCGAGCACGCCGAAGGTGACGCCCACCGCGGCGGCGTCGATGGAGGTCGCGATCGCGAGGGGCAGCACGACGGCGAGCGTGAGGGGCGCGTACGTCGCGGCGCCCGCCGTACGCGTGGCGGCGCCTCCCCCGGCGGCCTCCACGTCGTCCTCGTCGTCCGAGAACGACTCCTTGATCATCAGGCCGCCGAGCACGGCGAGCAGCACGAAGGCGATCCAGGGGGCCACGTCGCCGACGACGTCGGCGAACCAGAACGACAGCACCCAGCCGCCGACGGGCATCACGGCCTGGAAGAGGCCGAAGGCGCCGGCGAGGAAGAGGGCGTCCCGCCAGCGGGGGCGGTACATCCGGAGGCCCTGGGCGACGGAGACCGCGACGGCGTCCATGGCGAGGGCGAAGGCGAGCACGACGAGCTCGAGGGTGGTCATTGCGGGTGGTCCTCTCGTAGAGGCCGGTCGAGGTCCGGGTACGACGAGTCCTCGACCAGCACACGTTCACTGGTCGAAGGTCTCGTCCACCACGCAGACCTCGCACCGTCCGCCCGGGGACCGGGCGTCGACACGGGGCACCACGGGCGGGACGGCCGGGCGATGCTCGCCGCACCGGTGGATCCGGTGCCGCAGGTCGTCGCCAGCATGTCGACCGCCCCTGCTGGCTCGCGCCAGCCGGGCTACTCCCCTTCGCGCCCGGAAGCGTACGACATCGGGGGCCGCAGGGGTGAGCCGCCGTTGTTAACGGCGAGTAGGTTGACTCCGTACCGTGAGCGCACTCACACGCACACGGCCGATCACCACGCCCTCACGGGCGCCTGAGGAGGGCAGATGCAGCTGGAGCTGTCGGACGACGACGCCACCTTCCGCGACGAGCTGCGGGAGTTCTTCACGACCAAGGTCGACGAGGACATCCGCACCGTCGTACGCGAGCGGGGTGAGCTCACGAAGGACCAGATCGTGCGCGGCCACCGCACGCTCAACGAGGCCGGGCTCGCGGTGCCGCACTGGCCCGTGGAGTGGGGCGGCCGGGACTGGACCCCGCTGCAGCGCCACATCTGGCACGAGGAGATGCAGCGCGCAGCCGTGCTGCCGCCCCTCGCCTTCAACACCAGCATGATCGGCCCGGTCATCGCGCAGTTCGGCACGCAGGAGCAGAAGGAGCGCTTCCTGCCGAAGACGGCGAACCTCGACATCTGGTGGAGCCAGGGCTTCTCCGAGCCCGACGCCGGCTCCGACCTCGCCTCCCTGCGCACCAGCGCGGTGCGCGACGGGGACGACTGGATCGTGAACGGCCAGAAGACCTGGACCACCCTGGGCCAGTACGGCGACTGGATCTTCACCCTCGTGCGCACCGACCCCGACGTGAAGAAGCAGGCCGGCATCTCGATGCTCCTGATCGACATGACGTCGCCCGGCGTGGAGGTCCGCCCGATCGAGCTCATCGACGGCGGCCACGAGGTCAACGAGGTCTGGTTCTCCGACGTGCGGGTGCCGGCCGAGAACCTCGTCGGCGAGGTCAACTCCGGCTGGACCCAGGCGAAGTTCCTGCTCGGCAACGAGCGCGTCGGCGTGGCCCCCGTGGGCTCGGTGAAGCGCGTGCTCGCCCAGACGAAGGAGTGGGCGGCCGCCACGACGACGGACGCCGACGGCACCACGCTGCTCGACGACCCCCTCGTCGCGAGCCGCATCGCCGAGCTCGAGAACGAGCTGCTGGCCCTCGAGCTGACGGCCCTGCGAGTCGTCGCCAACTCGGCCGACGGCAAGCCCCACCCGGCCTCGTCGGTGCTCAAGCTCAAGGGCTCCGAGCTGCAGCAGGCCGTCTCCGAGCTGGTCGTCGACGTGGCCGGCCCCGCCGGTCTCGGCTCGGGCGGCACCAGCGAGACGAGCGACCTCGAGCAGTGGCAGCGCCGGGCGACCCCGGCCTACCTGAACCTCCGCAAGGCCTCCATCTACGGCGGCTCCAACGAGGTGCAGCGACAGATCATCGCCGGCACCATCCTCGGGCTCTGAGAGGCAGACCATGGACTTCACGTACGACGAGGAGCAGCTGGCCCTGCGCGACGCGGCCCGCAGCCTCCTGACCAAGAGCTACAGCGACTTCGAGAACCGCCGCAAGGCCGTCGGCACGGGCCACGACGGTGACGGCCCCGGCTACGACCCGGCCGTCTGGGGCCAGATGGCCGAGATGGGCCTGCTCGCCCTGCCGTTCTCCGAGGAGGACGGCGGTGTGGGCGCCGGACCCGTCGAGGTCGGCATCGTGGCGGAGGAGGTCGGTCGCGTCATCGCGCCCGAGCCCTTCCTCACCACCGTCGTCCTCGCCGGCGGGCTCGTCGCGGCCGTCGGCACCGACGAGCAGCGCGGCGAGATCGTCGGCGGCCTGGCCGCGGGCGAGCTCGTGCCGGCACTGGCGCACGCCGAGCCCGGCAGCCGCTGGCAGCCGAGCGCCCGCACGGTGAGCGCGACGCAGGACGGCGACACCTGGACGCTCGAGGGCGTGAAGGAGCCGGTCCCGTACGGCGCGACCGCCGACCTGCTCGTCGTCTCGGCGGCGCTGCCCGACGGCGGCACGGGCCTCTTCACCGTCGACCCGTCGGTCGACGGCGTCGAGCGCACCGGCTACCGCACCCCCGACGGCGGCCGGGCCGCGCGCGTCCGGCTCTCCGGCGTCACGGCCACGCCGCTCGGCGAGGCCGGGGCCGACGCGACCGAGGCCATCGCGGCCTCGTACGACGCCACCCGCGTCGCCGCCGCCCAGGAGGCGGTCGGTGCCATGCAGGTCGCGCTCGACACCACCTCGGACTACCTCAAGAGCCGCAAGCAGTTCGGCGTGCCGCTGAAGACGTTCCAGGCGCTGACGTTCCGCGCGGCCGACATGTACGTGTCGCTCGAGCTGGCCCGCAGCCTCGCCCAGTGGGCCACCATGGTGCTCGCGAGCCCGAGCACCGACGCGGCGGAGCGTCGTACGGCCGCCACCCGCGCGTGGGCCCAGGTCTCGCGGGCGGCGCGCCACATCGGTCAGGAGGCGATCCAGCTGCACGGCGGCATCGGCGTCACGGCGGAGTACTCCGTGGGCTCCTACACCGCGCACCTGACGACCCTCGACCACCTGCTCGGCGACAGCCGTCACCACCTCGGGGCGCTCGCCCGTGGGGTCGCCGACTACGACGTGGTCGACCCGATCGGCTGACGCACGACCAGCAGCACCAGCAGCACCGACACGTCGGGGGCGGTGGGACCAGAGGGTCCCGCCGCCCCCGTCGTACGTCGGGGGCCGGGGTCAGTCGACCGTGATGCCAGCGGCGGCCGCCAGCACGGGCGCGAGCAGGTCGAGCTGGGCCGCGGAGATGGTGGCGCCGCGCAGGCCGGCCGGGCCCACGACCTCCTCGAGCACCGCGCCGCGCAGGTCGACGTGCTTTAACGTCGCCTGCTGCACGTCGAGCCGGCCCACGCGGCAGTCGCGGAACCGCACGCGCCGGGCGTCGAGCTGCACCAGGTCGAGCTCGTCGATGCGGCAGTCGGTGAACGCCACGTCGAGCAGCTCGGCCCCGCGGAGGTTGACGAACGAGAGCTTGCAGCCGACGAAGTGCACCCCGCGCCACACGGAGCCGAACGCCTCGAACGACCCCACGCGGCCGCCGTGCACCTCGACGTCGCGCAGCTGTCCGCGCGGCGCGCGCAGGACGGGCACGTCGAGCCGGCGCACCACGGTCTCCGTCATGCGCACCGACGACAGGTCGAGCTCGTCGGCCGCCAGCCCGTCGAGCTCGCAGCCCCGCACCACGCTGCCCCCGCCCAGCTCGAGCAGGGGCCGGCGGACGTCGACGAACCGCACGTCCTCCAGGTCGGCGCCCGGCTCGAGGTCGGCCTCGTCGCCGTCCTCCAGCGCGCCCAGGCGCACCGGGTCGAGCTGGGGGGCGAGCAGGGCGGAACGGCTGCGGGGCACGGATCTCCTGGGGTTCGGCCGGGCCCGCGGTGGACGGGCGCCGGGTCGGTGGGTCTGCGGAGCCGCGAACGTAGCAGCGGCGGCCGACAGTCCGACGACGGTCCGACGTCGGTGCCGCTACGGTCGGCCCGTGGACCTCGACGTCACCCGCTTCGCCGTCGCGCTCGTGGCGCTGACGCTCGTGGTGGTCGCCGTGCTGACGCTGGCGCGGGTACGACGCCGCACCGACGCCGTCGTGGCGATCGGCCGCTCCGTCGTGCAGCTGGCCCTGGTCTCCCTCGTCATCGCCTGGGCGTTCCGCCACCCGGCGGCCGCCGGCGCGCTGCTCGCCGTGATGGTCGTCGCCGCCGGCGTGACCTCGACCCGTCGGATCGGGCTCGGCCGCGCCGTCCTGCCCGTGGCCCTCGTGGCGATCACCGCCGGCGCCGGGGTCGCCGTGGGCGTCGTGCTCGCGAGCGGGGCCCTCCCGGGCGGCGCCGAGACGGTCGTGCCCTTCGCCGCCCAGGTCGTCGGCGGCGCCATGACGGCCTGCTCGCTGGCCGGGGAACGGCTGCGCGACGACGTCGCCGACCGCTGGGGCGAGGTCGAGGCCGGCCTGGCGATCGGGCTCACGCCGCGGCAGTCGGTGGCGGAGTTCGCGGAGCGGGCCGTCACGCGGGCGCTCACCCCGGCCCTCGACCAGACGCGCACCGCCGGCATCGTCACGCTGCCCGGCGCGTTCGTGGGCCTGCTCCTCGGCGGCGCCGAGCCGGCCGAGGCCGCCCTCGTGCAGACGCTGGTGCTCGCCGGCCTGCTGGCGGCCGAGTCGGTGACCGCCGTGGCGGTCACCCAGCTGCTCGCCGGGCGGCTCGGCGCCACGCGGCCGACACCGGCCTGAGCCCGGTCCTCCCCGTGCGGAGCCGCAGCCGGAGCCCGGGCCTACGCCTGCACGGGCAGCGGCACCGTCCACGCCAGGGTCGTGCCCGCGCCGGGCTCGCTCGTGACCCGCAGCTCGCCGCCGAACGCCTGCGCCCGACGGCGTACGTTCCTCAGCCCGCTCTCCACCACCTGCTCCGGGAGGCCGTCACCGTCGTCGGCGATGCGGAGCTCGACGACGTGCCCGCCGTCCGGCCCGGAGGCGTCGACGACCTCGACCGTCACCTCGACCTGGCCGGCCTGGGCGTGGCGCACCGCGTTCGCCAGGCCCTCGCGCAGCGTCGCCAGCAGGTGGTCGCCGACCGTCTCCGGCACCAGCGAGTCGACCGGGCCCCGCACCCGGACGACGGGCGCGAACCCGAGCGGGCCGGCGTACTCCGTCGCGAGCTCGCGGACGTCGCCCCGCAGCGACCGGTCGGCGCGCCGGCTCAGCTCGAAGACGGTGGTGCGGATGTCGACGATGGTGGCGTCGAGCTCGCTCACCGTCGCGTCGATCCGCTCGACGAGGGCCGCGTCGGCCCCGGCGCGCGCGGTCTGCAGCTGCAGGCCCGTCGCGAAGAGCCGCTGGATGACCACGTCGTGGAGGTCGCGCGCGATCCGCTCCCGGTCGGCGAGCATCACGAGCTCCTGACGCTCGGCGAGCGCGTGCGCCCGGTCCAGGGCGGTCGCCGCCTGGGCCGCGTAGCCGGCGAGCAGCTCGACGTCCTCCCGCTCGGGTGCCGCGGTGCCGCGCGGCAGCGACGCCACCAGCACGAGGCGCTCGGTGAGCTGCAGCTCGACGGGCACGACGACGACCGCGCACCCGTCGACGCGGCGCACGGCGGGCTCCGCCTGCACGTACGTCGCGAGCACCGCGGCCCCGACGGACGTGGCGGGATCGGTCGGGTCCTGGCCGCTCCCGGCGGTGGCACCGGCCACCAGCTCGACCGCCTCGTCGCCGACGCGCACCAGGGCCACGGCGGTCGCACCGAGCAAGGGTCCGACGGCCTCGAGGAAGCGGTCGAGCGCGGCCTCGGGGTCCAGCGGGGGCTCGAGCGCGGCCGCCAGCTCCTGGGTCGACCGCAGCCACCGGGCGCGGCGGTCGGCGCGCCGTCGGGCGTCGGCGGCGCCGATCGCGTGGGCGGCGCGGTCCGCCAGCCACTGCAGGCGCTGCTCGTCGAGCTCGTCGTACGGCTCCCTGTCCGACGGGTCGCCGACGTAGAGCACCCCCAGCCGCCGGCCGCCCTCGTCGATGCCCACACCGAGCAGGCGCTCGACCGG
The DNA here is from genome assembly GCF_000426525.1 of Nocardioides alkalitolerans DSM 16699. GTDB lineage: Bacteria > Actinomycetota > Actinomycetes > Propionibacteriales > Nocardioidaceae > Nocardioides > Nocardioides alkalitolerans. The sequence continues at coordinate 5,115 of NZ_AUFN01000011.1, read as the reverse complement.
CGGGTGCCCGGGCGGGAGACCGACCGACTCCGGGCTCGCGGCCACGTCGTCCAGGCGCAGCGGCCGGTCGGCACGCAGCAGCCGACCCAGCACCCCGCGACCCACCGGGAGGTCGCCCATCGCGTCGACGGCCCGGTCGTCGAGGCCGTGGATGTAGAAGTCGCGCATGAAGCCGTCGTCGTCGAGCACCGACAGCATGCCGAACGCGGCGCCCGTCAGGTCGCAGGCGAACGTGACGAGCCGGCGCAGCACCTCGTCGATCTCGGCCGGGGAGGTGACGAGCTCCAGCACCTCGACGACGTGCGGGAGGAACGCCGGCGGGACGGGCACGGTCGTCGGGGCCGCCGGGTCGGTCGCGGACATACGGTTCAGACTAGGTCGCAGCGCGCCGGCGCAGGCCGGAAATGGGACAGCCCGCAGGCGTGGCCCCGATCAGATCGGGACCGCCTCCGGCGGACAAGGTCCGGAGCGCCTGCGGGCCGGGTGACTGCCCTGGATTGCCAGCGGCTGCGACGCCGCCGACCGCGATTCGGTTCACCGGACGGGGCCCGGGGCTCTGGCCCCAGTGCGTCCGGTGATCGGCACGCGTCGTGCAACGGAGCTGCTAGCGAGCAGCCACCTCACATGTCCTAGAAGAATGCATTCGTCGGACCACCTCCCTTCTTGTGTACGCACGACGGTACGCCTCCCGCGGGGGGTGCTCAAGGGGTTTTCCGCCGACGGTTCCACCGGACCGCGGCGCGGCTCACCGGCGGCGCCGAGCCGGGTTGGACGACCGCGGGACGATGGACCCGTGGCAGCTCCCGCACACCCGTCCGGACCGGTCGTCGAGCCCGTCTCCCCCGACGCCCCGACGCTGCGCGCCCCGGTGATCATGAACCAGGACTGGCGCGACCTGACCTACCTGCACTGGGCCGTCGACCCGGCCGAGGTCGCCCACCGGATGCCCCCGGGCGTGCGCCCCGACGTGATCGACGGCGCGACGTACGTCGGGCTCGTGCCCTTCCGCATGGTCGACGCCGGTCCGGGGCGGCGCAGCAGCGTGCCCTGGCTCGGCACGTTCCTCGAGACGAACGTGCGCCTCTACTCCGTCGACGCCGACGGCCGGCGCGGCGTCGTCTTCCTCAGCCTCGACACCGACCGGCTCGCGGTGGTGCTCGGCGCCCGCGCCGGGTTCGCGGTGCCCTACCGCTGGGCGCGCATGTCGTACGACGCGCAGCCCGCCGCCCGGCCCGACGGCCGCGCCGGGCACGCCGGCCCCGAGGGGGTCGTCCACACCTACCGGGCCCGGCTGCGCCGCCCGGCCGGCCCGGCGACGAGCCACGTGAGCATCCGCGTGGGCGCACCCCGCGTCGCCGACGCGCTCGACGACTTCATCTCGGCCCGGTGGCGGCTGCACACCCGGGTGCTCGGTCGCACGCTCCGGGTGCCGAACGCCCACGGACGCTGGCCGCTGCACGACGCCGAGGTCGTGGCCCTCGACGACGGCCTGCTCGGCTCCGTCGGCCTGGGTCACCTCGCCCGGCGGGCACCGGACCACGTGGCGTTCAGCCCGGGGGTGCACACCGAGTTCGGCCTCCCGCAGCGGGTCAGGGTGCCAGCCGGCGGGTGACCCAGCCGTCGCCCGACCGCTCGTAGACCAGGCGGTCGTGCAGCCGGCCCGGCCGTCCCTGCCAGAACTCGATCGCGTCGGGCACCACGACGTACCCGCCCCACTCGTCCGGCGGCGGCACCTCGTCGACGCCCTCGAAGCGGCGCTCGGCCTCGTCGTACGCCTCCGACAGCTCCTCGCGCCCCGCGACCGGGCTGGACTGATGGGACGCCCACGCCCCGAGCCGCGACCCGCGGGGGCGGCGGTCGAAGTAGGCCTCCACGGCCGCGCGCGGCAGGGGCACGGCGTGCCCGTCGACGCGCACCTGGCGCTCGAGGGGGTGCCAGGGGAAGAGGAGGGCGCAGCGCGGGTCCGCGGCGAGCCCCCGGCCCTTGCGCGACGCGGTGTTGGTGAAGAACCGGAACCCCTCGCCGTCGAAGCCCTTGAGCAGCACGAAGCGGGAGGACGGGCGTCCGTCGGGGTCGACCGTCGCGACCACCATGGCGTTGGGCTCGTGGACCCCTGCTTCCGTCGCCTCGTCGTACCAGCGGGCGAAGAGGTCGAGGGGGTCGGGCGTCAGGTCGCCCTCGGCGAGGCCCCCGCGGGCGTACTCCTCGCGGAGGTCGGACAGGTCGTGGTCGGAGCTGCTCATGGGTCCGAACGTAGCCGGGAGGCCGTCGCCGCGACCGTCGTCGGGACCGATCGACCACTCGGTGGACCTCCCGGTGGTCGGCCGTCGGGGGCCGGGTGAACAATGTGTCCGCTGACACGAGCTGACGAAGGAGTCGCCCATGACCGAGGTCCACCACGGGCTGGAAGGCGTCGTCGCCTTCGAGACCGAGATCGCCGAGCCCGACAAGGAAGGGTCCGCCCTGCGGTACCGCGGGGTCGACATCGAGGACATCGTCGGGCGGGTGCCCTTCGAGAACATCTGGGGCCTGCTCATCGACGGTGCCTACACCCCGGGCCTCCCCCCGGCCGAGGCCTTCAACATCCCGGTGCACACGGGTGACGTGCGCGTCGACGTGCAGGCCGCGATCGCGATGCTGGCCCCGGCGTTCGGCTTCGGCCAGACCTACGACATCTCCGACGAGCAGGCCCGCGCCGACCTCGCCCGGGTCGCCGTGATGGTGCTGTCCTACGCCGCCCAGTCGGCCCGCGGGCTGCACCAGCCCGTGATCCCCCAGTCGGTCGTCGACGAGGGCGCCACGCTGGCCGAGAAGTTCCTCATCCGCTGGAAGGGCGAGGCCGACCCGGCGCACGTGAAGGCCATCGACGCCTACTGGAGCTCGGCGGCGGAGCACGGCATGAACGCCTCGACGTTCACGGCCCGCGTCATCACCTCCACCGGCGCCGACGTGGCGGCGGCGTTCTCCGGCGCCATCGGCGCGATGAGCGGCCCGCTGCACGGCGGAGCCCCGTCGCGCGTGCTCGGCATGATCGAGGCCGTCGAGAAGAGCGGCGACGCCCGCGCCTACGTCAAGAAGCTGCTCGACGACGGCGAGCGCCTCATGGGCTTCGGCCACCGCGTCTACCGCGCCGAGGACCCCCGGGCGCGCGTGCTGCGTCGTACGGCGCGCGAGCTCGCCGCGCCCCGCTACGAGGTCGCCGAGGCGCTGGAGCAGGCGGCCCTGGCCGAGCTGCGCGAGCGCCGGCCCGACCGGGTGCTCGAGACGAACGTCGAGTTCTGGGCCGCGATCGTGCTCGACTTCGCCGAGGTGCCCGCGCCGATGTTCACGTCGATGTTCACCTGCGCCCGCACCGGCGGCTGGTCGGCCCACATCCTCGAGCAGAAGCGCACCGGCCGGCTGATCCGGCCGTCCGCGATCTACACCGGTCCGGACCCGCGTCCGGCCGACGCGGTCGAGGGATGGCAGTCGGAGTGGGCGGACTGACCACCCACCACCCCTGAGCGACGAACGACCGGCCGACACTCCCCCAGGGGTGTCGGCCGGTCGTCGTACGGGAGGCTGCGATCAGCCCGTGTACCAGCTCGTCGTGCCGCGGGCGCCGGCCCAGCTCAGCGAGACGTGCGCGTGGTCGACGTGGCGCAGGGTCGGCGAGCAGGTCGCGACGGCGGTGCAGTTCGCGTGCAGGTAGGGGCGCACCTGGAAGCCGTTCCAGGAGGCCCAGATGCGGTCGTTCCAGATGACGTACATGACGCCCATGCGGCGGGCCCGGGCCGCGAAGGCACCGCTCGAGTCCGTGGCGAGCAGCTCGGTGAGGTAGCGGTAGAACACCTGGCGCTGACCGGCGTTGCGGGCGTCGATGGCCCAGTCGATCGCGCGGCTCTCCTTGTGCTCCGAGCGTCCGCCCGAGCTGCAGGCCCGCGTGATGCCGATGATCCGGCTGCCGTAGCGGCCGGTCAGCTGGTCCGCGTACGCGCGCGTGCCGGGCATGATCCGCGAGGTGCAGCCGGTCTGGGGCTCGTAGGAGGCGAACGGCTCGACGGGCGAGGCGGCGCGCGCGGCGGCGGTCTGCGGCGCCGCGACGGTCACCCCCGGGGCGCCCCCGGGGGCCACCTGCGCCTGGGCCCGGTCCGGCGCGGCCACCAGGGCCGCCAGCACCGCCAGGACGGCGAGGACGACGACGAGGGCCGCGGAACCGCGGCTGCTGGCGCGCTGGCGGCGGATCGAGCTGGACGTGCTGGGCGTGGCGGTGTGCATGGGATTCCCTCCCGGACGGGGTCGAGATGCCCGTTCGGCCCGCACCTCCCCGACCTGAGGAGCCCGAGGGGTGGTCTCGCCGTACGGGACGAGACCACCCCTGGGGGTGGTCTTCCTGGTGCCCCAGCCGCGGGATCAGCGCACCGTGAAGGTCCTCGTCACCGTCGACGGCAGGACGTTGCCGTTGCCGCGGTGGTCGATGACGGCGCGGTAGGTCCCGCGAGGAAGCGCCGGCAGCCGGAACATGTGGTCGACCGTGCGCGGGTGCGACTCCCGGACACCCGAGTACCAGACCCCGCGATTGCCTTCGTACAGCTTGACCGTCATCCTCCCCGGCTGCGGTACCCCGACGGTGCTGGCGCTCCCGTGGTGAAGGCCCTGGACGCGGAGCAGGCCGGTGTAGCGGGGGGTGGATGTCCGCACGAACGACGACCCGACCCATGCCCGACCGCGGTCGACCTGCATGCGGTGCGTGACGCTGAGACCATCACCGGCGCGACCGTCGGTGTCGAGGACGAACGTGGCCTGGTGCGCCCCCACGGTGACCTGCTCCGGGGCGTACGCGAGTCCCTGCTCGGTGCCGCCGGGGGTGTCGTCGTACTCGTAGTCGGTGCGCCGGACGATCCGTTCGATCGTGTTCGTCTTTCCGGTGAGGTCGTCGATCGAGGTGAGCGTGCCGCACCAGCTGGCGACGCCCTCGGCGACGACGTTCAACGCGACGAAGGGGAACTGGGCGGGACCGGCCCCTTCCATGTACGGCCACCGCGTGGGGGCGTTCAGCGCGAGTCGCGGCGCCTCGGGTGCGGTCAGGAGGGAGGTGTCGACCTCGGGCAGCGACAGCTCGACCTGGGACCCCTC
>NZ_AUFN01000010.1 GCF_000426525.1 Nocardioides alkalitolerans DSM 16699 | reverse complement strand
GGGGTGGGGTGGTTCATAGAGTTACGGCGGCCATAGCGAGAGGGAAACACCCGGTCCCATTCCGAACCCGGAAGTTAAGCCTTTCAGCGCCGATGGTACTGCGATCGAGAGGTCGTGGGAGAGTAGGACGCCGCCGGACAACACTTCAGGTAGAGGCCATCCCGTTCGCGGGATGGCCTCTACTCTATTTGCACGTACGATCACACATCTGCACAGAGACTTCGAAGGAGACCAGCAGTGGCTGAGGAACGCGGGAAGGGCCGTCGTCCGTCATCGGGGCGCCCGGGCGCATCCGGGGGCTCTGGTCGTCCACAGCGGAGCTCCGGTGCCGGCGGCGGGAGCCGAGGAGCCGGTGGCGGAAACCGTGGCACCGGCAGCGACGGTGGCGGCCGCACCGGCGGACCTCGCAACGGCGGCACCGGCGGTTCGTCCTCCGGTGGCTCGGACGGCGCCCGCGGCGGTTCGTCGTCGGGCGGGTCCCGAGGCACGTACACGCCCGGTCAGGGTCGTACGGGTGGTCCGGGCCGAGGCAGCGGGGGACCCACGCGCTCCGGTGGTGGCTCCCGTTCCGGTGGCCAGGGTGGCGGCTCCTCGCGGTCCGGCGGTCAGGGTGGCCAGGGCCGCTCCTGGTCCCGTGACCGCAACGACGAGCGGAAGGTCGAGCGCACGGTCGACCAGGCGCAGTACGACGGTCCGCCGCTCCCCGAGGAGATCACCGGCAAGGAGCTCGACCGCAACCTCGCCGCCCAGCTGAAGGGTCTGCCCGAGAAACTGGCCGCTCGTGTGGCGCGCCACCTCGTCGCGGCGACGCAGCTGATCGACAGCGACCCCGAGACGGCCTACCAGCACACGCTGGCGGCCCGGGCTCGCGCGGCGCGGCTGGCCGTCGTACGCGAGGCCGTGGGCGAGGCGGCGTACGCCGCAGGCCACTACCAGGAGGCGCTGGGCGAGCTGCGAGCCGCGAAGCGCATGAACGGTGTCACCGCCTACCTGCCGATCATGGCGGACTGCCACCGTGCCCTCGGGCAGGCGGAGCAGGCGCTCAAGCTGGCGCGCAGCCCCTCCGTGGCGAACTTCGCCCCGGAGGCGAAGGCGGAGATGACCATCGTCGAAGCCGGCGCACGGCTGGACCTCGGTCAGGTCGACGCGGCCCTTCGGACGCTCGAGCTCGCCCCGCTGAACACGAAGACCCGCGCCTCGTGGGTGGTGCGGCTGCGCTACATGTACGCCGACGTGCTCGTGGCGGCTGGGCGCAAGAAGGACGCGCTCGAGTGGTTCCACCGCACCCACGCGATCGACAGCGACGAGGTCACGGACGCGGCCCACCGGGCCGAGCTCCTCGAGCTCGAGGTCGACTGACCGACGCGTCGTCGCCGACGCACGCAGGAGCAGAACGGGCGTGTTGCCTCCACAGGCGGCGCGCCCGTTCTGTCTGTCCACACGCGCCGGCCGACCGCCACGCCGGCGGGCTCGTCCCGCCACCCTGGAACGACGAGACGTCCATCAGGGGGAAGAGACATGAGCAGCAGCATCCAGTTCGTCGGGCACGTCGTGGTGACACCGCCGCTCGACGAGGCGGAGAAGAGCGACGTGCGCCGGCTCAGGTCGGGTGCCGGCGCCGGGGCGACCTCCACGGCATCGATGAGGGGCGGGGTCCGCGGCCGCTCGCCCTGGGTCCCGTGCGGCCAGGGGTGCTGCCTGACGGTCTCCGACGGTGCCTCCCCGACATCGGCCGAGGCGACGGCCTGGCTCGGTCGTCTGGTCGACCTCCTGGGAGGTGGCAGGGCGGCTGGCGAGCCCGGTCGGGCCGGTACGGCCCTGCGGCACTCCCTGCGGGGGATGGTCGTGGGCTGCGAGGTGGAGGACGGCGCGCTGTTCTCGGTCGCGGTCCACGACCGCCGGGTGACCCGTCGCCAGCTGCGTGCTGCCGGGCACACGCGGGGACGGTCCCGCCCCTGGGTGGTGTCGGGCGCGAGCTCCCACGGCTCCGGTGCGTTGCGACGCGCCGTCGTGGCGAGGGTGCGGCGTCGTACGACGTCGGAGGCCCGGGCGGCGGTGATCGACCTGGCGCGGCGGCGTGCACGGGCTGCCCGTCCCTGACTCCGTCGGTGCCGGGCACTAGCCTGCGGTGATGATCCTGATCGACGCCCCGCTGATCCCGTGGCGCGGGCGGCTGTGGTCGCACCTGGTCTCCGACACGTCCTACGACGAGCTGCACGCCTTCGCGGCGGGTCTCGGCGTACCGGACCGGGCCTTCGACCGGGACCACTACGACGTACCGGAGGAGCTGTTCCAGCCGGCGCTCGACGCGGGGGCCGAGCTGGTGCGGAGCCGTGAGCTCGTACGGCGTCTGTCGGCGGCAGGTCTCCGGCAACGCAAGGTGGCTCGGTCCCGTCCGTCCTGAGCGCCCGCACGACCGGACCTCCGGCCGGGCAGGGTCCGGGGCTAGGTGAGGTCCGACGCGCTCAGCGCCGCGATCTCGGCCTCCAGGTTGCGGCGGGCCGGAGCGTCCCAGCGGACGCGGGCGGCCGCCGTGCGGAAGAGGTGCTCGCGACCGGCGAGGTCCCGGAGCACCGCGAGGCGTCCTGCGCGGAAGGCCTCGTCCGGGAACGCTGCGTACTCGCGTCGGACGCCCGCGGTGTAGTCGGCGTAGCGCTCCGGGGCGGCGGCGAGGATCGCGAGGTCGGCGTCGCACAAGGCGGCGCCGCGGGTGTCGTCCGGCGCCGGGTCGTGGTGCTCGGTGAGCCGCACGAGTCGGGCGACCTCGTCCACGTCGACCCCCGTGCCGGCGAGCTCGGTCGACGCGAGGTCCGCCGATCGCTCCTCGGGCTCGGGCCTGCCGTCGTACACGGCGTCGTGGTACCACGCGGCGAGCACGACCTCGACGTCGTCGCCGTGCCCGAGCTCCGCCAGCCGGCTCAGCACCTCGGTGAGGTGCAGGACGTCGTGGTAGTCGCGGCCGGTGCCGTAGGCGAGCAGCAACCGGTCACGCAGGTCGGTGCGCGCCGGCAACGGCCAGGGCGGCGCGGGGGCGGGTGCGGCCATGACGGCAGCCTCGCAGACCCCGCCTGAACGCGGAACCGTCGGACTCAGGCGGCGACGACTCCTCGCGCCCGCGCCACCGTGGCCTCGACGAGGGCGACGATCTCATCGGGGCAGTCGGTCATGGGCACGTGGCCCGCGTCGGGGAGCGGGACGTGCGCGGCGTGCGGGAGCCGGCGGTAGGCCCGGGCGGACTGCCGGTAGGGGAGGATCCGGTCCTGGGTGCCCCACGCGACCGTCGTCGGCACGTCGACGGCGCCGGAGAACTCGTAGTGCAGGCCCTCCTTGGCGACGGCCTCGAACCCGGTGCAGCGCTTCAGGGCCACGGCGTCGCCGTACGACGCCTCCGGGTCGTGGCGCTCGGGGCGCGCGTAGAGCGTCATGCCGAGGAGGCGGCGACCGAGGGCGCGGCGGGTGAGGGCGCGCAGCAGGCGGTCGGGCGCCTGGCTGGCGAGGCGCAGGAGGGTGAGGATGCCGAGCGCCTGGAAGCGGTCGACGGGGCCGAAGAAGCCGGCCGGGCTGAGGGCCGTCACCGACGAGACGAGGTCGCGGACACCCAGCTCGAGGGCGATCGCCCCGCCGAGGGAGTTGCCGACCACGTGCGGACGCTCCACGCCCCAGGCTGCGAACTGCTCGGCGAGGTGCACGCACGCCACCTCCATCGAGTAGGGCACCCCGGCCGGGAACGACGGCGACTCCCCGAAGCCGGCCAGGTCGACGGCGATCACGTCGTACCGCTCGGAGAGGCGCTCGAAGACGGGGCGCCACGCCTGGCGGCGGTGGCCGATCCCGTGGATGAGCACGACGGGCTCACCCGTCCCGGCCCGGTCGTAGACCAGCTCTGCAAGCCCCACGGCTACCTCCTCGATGAACGTGACATCGGGAGTGTTACATCAAAACTGGCAGATTGCACGCGTCGGACCGGACCGGTTCTGGACCGGTCCACCGGGCCTCAGCCGACCTCGACCCCCACCTCGACCCGGACCTCGTCGTCCACGGTGACGTCGGTGAGGGTGACCGCGGGCCCGTCGCCGGCGCCGCACCCGTCGTCGCCGCCCGTGTCGTCCCCGTCGTCGCCCAGCGCCTCCGTGAGCAGGTCCTGCAGGCCGAGGTCGACCACGGCGTCCACCATCCAGCCCGGGGCGTCGACGCCCGCGACCCCGACCTCGGTGACGCCGAACCCCAGGTCGCCGCCCTCGATCTCCGGTGCGACCGCGACGTCCAGGGGGATCGTGCCGAGGACCGCGTCGTACCCCAGCGAGAGGGCGATCTCGCCCCCGCCGAGCTCGACGGTCACGGGCTGCTCCGAGTCGGCGAAGGGCGTGCCGACGAGCTGCTCGGTGACGATCGCCTCGAGCCCGGCCGCGTCCAGCGCCGCCTCCCCGTGGAGCTCGCCGCCGAGCACCTGGAGGACCACCGGCGTGCCCGACAGGGAGAGGGAGAGCTGCTCCGGCAGGCAGCCGGCGTCGTCCCCCGGCAGGCCCGCCACGACGGCCCGGGGCGCGACCTCGCCGAGCACGAGGCCCAGCACACCGACCGCGACCAGGGTCGCCGCGACGACGAGGCGCCTGACGGTCCGCGGGCGCCGCACGCCCACCACGACCCCGGCCACCAGCAGCGCCAGGCTGAGCGCCGCGAGGGCGACGAGCGCGACCGCGAGAGGCGTCGACATGGGTCTCCTGAGGTGGGTGCGCCGCCGCGGTGACGGGCCGGACTGCATTGGACCATCCCGTGGGTGCCGCCGGCCGCCGCACCTCCGCCTATCGTTCCCGCCGTGGACTGCCACCACTTCGACGCCGGCCGCTGCCGCTCCTGCAGCTGGCTGCCCCGCGCGTACGACGACCAGCTCGCCGCCAAGGAGCAGGGGTGTCGCGACCTGCTCGCGCCCTGGTCCGACCTGGAGTGGCTCCCGCCCGTCGCCAGCCGGCCCGAGCGGTTCCGCAACAAGGCCAAGATGGTCGTCGGCGGCACCGTCGACGCGCCCACCCTCGGGATCCTCGACCCGGCCGGCGCCGGCGTCGACCTGCAGGACTGCGGTCTCCACGAGCCGCCGCTGCGTGACGCGCTCCCTGCTCTCGCCGCCTTCGTCACGCGGGCGGGGCTGGCGCCGTACGACGTGCCGCGGCGCCGCGGGGAGCTCAAGCACGTGCTCGCGACCGTCTCGCCGGACGGCGAGCTCATGGTGCGGTTCGTGCTGCGGTCGACGGAGGCGCTGAGCCGGGTGCGGAAGCACCTGCCGACCCTGCTCGCCGACCTGCCGACCCTGGTCGTGGCGACGGTCAACCTGCAGCCGGAGCACAAGGCCGTGCTCGAGGGGCCGGACGAGATCGTGCTGACGGAGCGGCAGACGCTGCGGATGCGCGTCAACGACGTGGATCTGCACCTGCGCCCGCAGAGCTTCTTCCAGACCAACACCGAGGTCGCCGCCGCCCTCTACCGCCAGGGGCGCGCCTGGGTGGACGAGGTCGCGCCGGCACGGCTGTGGGACCTCTACTGCGGGGTCGGGGGGTTCGCCCTGCACGCCACCGCGCCCGACCGCGAGGTCGTCGGCATCGAGGTGAGCGCCGAGGCCGTCGCGAGCGCCGAGCAGAGCGCTAGGGAGGCGGGCGTGCGGGCGACGTTCGCGGCGGGCGACGCCACGACGTACGCGGCCCGGAGCCGTCGCGGCCAGCCGGACCTCGTCGTCGTCAATCCGCCGCGGCGAGGCATCGGCGCCGACCTGGCGGGCTGGCTCGAGGCCTCGGGTGCGGGCCACCTCGTCTACTCGAGCTGCAACGCGACGACGCTCGCCCGCGACCTGGCGGCGATGCCGTCGCTCCGGCCGCGACGCGCGCGGGTGCTCGACATGTTCCCGCAGACGGGGCACTACGAGGTCGCGGTGCTCCTCGAGCGCGAGGCCTGACACCGGGCCCGGGAGGCCCGGGAGGCCCGGGGTCGCTCAGCGCGGGAGGGGGAGCAGCCAGTCGTCGATGCTGCGCACGGGCTCCCACACGGCGTCCTCGCTGTTGGCGACCAGGGCGACCGTGACGTCGTACGCCGGGTAGTGGCGCAGCATCGCGCTCGACCCGGCGTTGACGCCCTCCTTCCACGACGAGAGGACGCGGCCGTCGGCGTCCAGCTCGTGCTCCAGGCCCAGGCCCACGTGGTGGGCGACGCCGCCCCCGGCGGCGGGTGCGTCGTACGCGTGGTGCAGGACGTGCGGAGCGAGGAAGGCGGTCGTGAGGTCGGGGCCGAGGAGGAGGCCGGCGCGGACCGCGCGGAGGAAGCGCAGCAGGTCGGCCGCGGTGACGTGGGCGCCGCCGTCGGGCGAGCCGATCGGCGGGTAGGAGTAGATGTTCTGGCGCCAGCCGACGACCGGGGCCTCGTCGGGCTCGTCGTCGGTGGCGGCACGGACCGGCTCCCAGCCCTCGGCGACGTCGGGCTGGGCGTCGGCCATGTGGAAGAAGCCCGACCGGGTCATGCCGGCGCGGCAGAACACGTCGCGGCGCACGACGTCGCGGTAGGTGGCACCCGCGACGCGCTCGAGCGCGAGGCCGGCGAGGACGTAGCCCACGTTGCAGTAGCGACACCCCTCGCCGGGCGCGAAGTTGGCGGGCTTGTCGACGAAGCCGGGCAGGAAGTGCTCGGTGCGGGTGACGCCGTAGCTGGGCCGGTCGACCCAGAGGGCCTCGTAGGACTCGCCCGCCTCCTCGTCGGCGTCGTCGGCGATGCCGGAGCTGTGGGTGAGCAGGTGCCACAGCGTCACGTCGGAGCTGATGGTCGTGCCGCTGAGGTCGACGTACGTCGCGAGCGACGCGTGCAGGTCGAGGCGACCGGCCTCGACCTGCTGGAGGACCGCGACGGACGTGAAGAGCTTCGTCACCGAGGCGACGTCGAACCGCATGCCCGCGTGGACGGGGACGCCCCAGCGCCGGGAGGCCGTACCGACCGCGTGCTCGACCACGAGCTCTTCGCCCTGCTCGACGCGCAGGACGCCGGAGAAGGCGTCGGCCGCTGCGGCGGCGTCGATCGCGGCCACGATCGACTCGAGGCCGTCGGGCAGCGCGAGGGGGCGGGAGGACGGGGGCACACGACCAGACTGCCTCGCCCGGGCCGTGCGGGCCATCGCTTTTCCCCAGGGGCCGGTGTGCGTCCACAGGCGGAGCACGGCGCGTGATGGTCCCCAGGGCGCGGCCGAGGCGCGCGGGTCGGGGCCGGTCCGCCGCAGGGTGGGGGAACTGAACGCCGGGCGACCGGCGCGAGCCCGACGACTCCCGGAGGACCCCGATGGACCACCCTGCCGACGAACCCCACGACGCACCCGCCGCCGCGCCGGACGAGCCCCGGTCCTGGATCTGCGTCGTGAGCCGCGAGGACGCGCTCGTCGCGCGGGCGACCGACGCCGTGCGGCTCTCGGCCACCGGTGAGCAGCGGCTCGGGCGCCTGCGGGCGGGAGACGGGCTGCTCCTCTACTCACCGCGCGAGCAGAACAAGGCGGGCGAGAAGGTGCAGCGCTTCACCGCGGTCGGGGTCGTGACGGGGGTCGCGCCGTACCAGCGGGACGACGACCTCCACGGGTCCTGGTTCCGGGACGTCGTCTTCGACCGGCCGACCGGCGAGGTGCAGGTCCGACCGCTGCTGGGCGCGCTCTCGTTCGTGCGTGACGCGAAGGGCTGGGGCGTCGTCTTCCGGCCCGGCTTCCTCTCCGTCACCCAGGCCGACTTCGACCTGGTGCGGCGACACATGGCAGCGACCACCGCTCCTCGGGGTGAGCCTGTCGTCGCGGAGGAGTGACTAGCGTCGAGCGCGTCATCGCCGTCGACCGAGAGGACCCCCCGTGCCCACCGAGCAGGGAGGCAGCGACGCCTCCGAGAACCCCAGCATCAAGAACCCCGACATGTACGACGCGCTCCGCGAGGACGGGGCGTCGAAGGAGAAGGCGGCCCGCATCTCCAACGCCGCCGCTCGGGACGGAGCCTCCAAGGTCGGGAAGAGGGGCGGTGCATCCGGCTCGTATGAGGACTGGACCGTCGAGGAGCTCAAGGAGCGCGCCAAGGAGCTCGACTTCTCGGGGTACTCCGACAAGACCAAGGACGAGCTGATCGAGCTGCTGCGCTCGCACTGAGCCCGGGCCGGCGTGCGACCGGGCCCCGGACGGGGTGGCGTCAGCCGGCGAGGCCGGCCGCCGCGTGGACCGGCTGGGGGGCCGTGCGTCGGGTGCGCGGCCGGGTCGTCGCGGCCGGGGACGGGACGACCGTGAGGGGTGCGGTCGCGGCGACACCCGACCGTGCGGCGTGCCGGTCCATCACGGCCGACACGTAGGACTCCCTGCGGCGTGCGGCGCACCCGCCCGGGCGGGCGCTCGGGCTCGCGAGCTCGGGGTCGAGAGCGTGGTGCAGGGCGTCGCGCAGGAGCACGAGGGCCTCGGCGCGGATCTGCGAGATCCGGGACTCGCTCACGCCGAGATCGGCGGCGATGTCGGCCATGGGCCGCTCCGCGAAGAAGTAGTCCTGGACGACGACGCGCAGACGCTCGGGCAGCTCGGCGACCGCGGCCACGAGGTACTCCAGCTGCTCGCGGTGCTCCAGCTGCTCCGCCGGGGTGGCGCCGGGGCTGACGAGGGTCTCCTCGAGGCCGACGCCCGCGGTCCCCTGGAGGGAGAGCACCTGGGCGCGGGCGATGTCGTCGTCGTTGGACTCGATCTCGGCGACCGTCAGGCCGACGGACGAGGCGACCTCCTCGGGTCGCGCCGGCCGGCCGAGGGCGGCAGCGAGCCGGCTGCGGGTCTCCTCGAGGTCACGGGAGCGGCGGCGGACCGAGCGCGAGGCCCAGTCGACGCTGCGGAGCTCGTCGAGGATGGCGCCGCGGATGCGGCGGGCGGCGTACCGGGTGAACGGGACGCCGCGCTCCTCCTCGAAGCCCTGAGCGGCCTGCACGAGCGCGGTGAGACCGGCCGACGTGAGGTCGTCACGGTTCACGTGCGCCGGCACGCGCCCCATCGTCTCGCGGACGATGTGGCCGACGAGCGCCATGTGGCTGGTGACCAGCTCGTCGAGGTCCCGGGATGCGTGTGCCGTCATGCAGACGATCTTTCGGGCTGGCGAGGCTCCGTGGTGGGGATCGGGGTGGGGAGAGGACTCTTGGGCGGGACACCCGGGACCTTGGTCCCGGGTCCGGTTAGTCACCCCCGGTCACCAGGGGGTCACCGAACAGCCCACAACCGAAGCCGACCACAAGGCAGCCTCAAGTTCACCTCAAGTGATCCTCGGTCGAGAACGAGGTGTCATGGCGGTCCGGAAGTGCTCAGTCCGCCGCCGTGCGGGCCGAAGAGTCGGTCATGCCGTCCGGGAGCTCCTGGACGACCCCTGTCGTGGTCGCCACGACCCGCACCCGCCCGAGGAGCCGCCAGGTGGAGCAGCTGTCGCTCATCCTGTGGCGGGAGCGTGAGCTGCTGGACGCGTTGCTCTACCGCCTCGAGGTGGAGCAGCTGGTCCTCGCCAGCGGGCGTCCCCGGTGGGTGGCGCACGCGGCGCAGGACGTCGAGGCCGTGCTGGTCCCGCTGCGGGAGACGGAGCTGATGCGCGCCGTCGCCGCCGACGAGGCCGCGGCCTCGGTGGGACTCGATCCGGACCCCCCGCTGCGGCTGCTCGCCGAGCGTGCGCAGGAGCCCTGGCGCGAGGTCCTCCTCGAGCACCGCGAGGCCTTCCTCGCCCTGGCGCGTGAGATCGCAGAGGTCGCCGACACGAACCGGGGCCTGCTCGCCGCCGGCTACCGGGCGGCTCGCAAGGCCTTGCTGACGATCGGCGTGACGGACGGTGTCCCCACGCGGACCGCGCCCGGATCCTCGCCCCGTCCCGACGGAGGGCGCGCGGGTGGGTGACGGCACGGCGTCGTACGACGAGGAGGCTCCCGGCGGCGTCGTCGAGGAGTCGCCGCGGGTCACCGACCTCCGGTGGCAGGCGGTCGCGTACGCATCGGCGCTGGGCGCGACGACCCGCGCCGTCCAACCGAGTCTCACGGACTTCCTGCGCTGACCCTGTGTCGTGCCCCTCAGGTCGGCAGGCGGTCGGCGCGCGCCTCGACGAGCTCGGCCGGAGCGGCGAGACGCCAGGCCTCGAAGGCGAGCTCCGCGAGCTCGGTGCGGTCGACGCCCTCGACGTGCACGACCACCCAGCCGTAGGCGCCGGCCGTGAACTGCACCTCGAACACCTCGGGGCGCTCCGCCACCAGGTCCAGCTGGTCGGGCAGCAGCTGCTTGAGGCCGACGGTGTCGGTCGCCGGCCAGAGGTAGGCGAACGTCCGCCCGGTCACGCCGTACGAGACGTGGCGGCCGTGGTCCGCCGAGGTCACGTCGGGCGGCTGGGCGACGAGGGCGGTGAAGTCGGCGAGCGTGGCCACGGGTCCATCATCGTGCAGACGCGACAGCTCGGCGCCGTGCGGTGGTGCAGACGTGCCGGCTCGGTCAGCGGGCGAGGCGCGGCAGGGGCCGGTCGCACCCCGGGAGGCGCAGCCGCGCCGCGATGAGGGCGGCCTGCGTGCGGCGCTGGACGCCGAGGCGGGCGAGGAGGTGCGTGATGTGGTTCTTCACGGTCTTCTCCGAGAGCGTCAGCCGGTCGGCGATCTCGCGGTTGGTGAGGCCCTGGCCGAGGAGCGCGAGGATCTTCACCTGCTGGGGGGTCAGGCCGCCGAGGTCGGAGTCGGCGGCCTGCTCGGCGCTGGCGCGCATGCGCTCCATGACCCGGATCGCGACGGTGGGGTCGATGAGGGAGTGGCCCGACGCCACCGCCCGGACGCCGCTGAGCAGCGAGCTGCCGCCGATCTCCTTGAGCACGTAGCCGTCGGCGCCGGCGAGGATCGCGCTCTGCAGCGCCTCGTCGTCGTCGTAGCTGGTCAGGATCAGGCCGCGCACCCCGGGGACGCGGGCCTTCATGGCCCGGCACAGGTCGACGCCGGACCCGTCGGGGAGCCGGGCGTCGAGGACGGCGACGTCGGGCGCGCTCTCGACGATGCCCCCGAGCCCGTCGCGGTAGGTGCCCGCCTCGCCGACGACCCGCAGGTCCCCCTCCGACTCGAGCAGGGAGCGGACCCCGCGGCGGACCACCTCGTGGTCGTCCACGAGGAACACCGTGAGGGGAGCGGCCGCCGAGGTCATGGGGACCACTCTGCGGCGTCGGCGGCGTCCTGATCAGCCTTTCCAGCGAATCGGACGCGCACCACCACGCACTCCCCGGACGCGTCCGGGAGGGAGTGGCGCGACCCACAGGCGGATTGGTTGTTGTTTGCAACCAAAGGCGTATGCTTGCGGAATGCAACCAATCGTCACCGGTTGCCCCAGCCCCGCTCCCGTATCGAAGGTGTTCTCCGCATGACCTCCACGTCCGCTCCACCGGCCTCCGCCTCGAAGGGGTCGACCACGTCGGCCCCCGCCGACGCCGAGGTCGCCATGACCCACCGCGAGATCCTCACGGTGCTCTCCGGCCTGCTGCTCGCCATGTTCGTCGCGATGCTGTCGTCGACGATCGTCACCAACGCGCTCCCGCGCATCGTGGTCGACCTGAACGGCGGTGAGGCCGGCTACACGTGGGTCGTCGTCGCGACGCTCCTCACGATGACCGCCTCCACCCCGATCTGGGGCAAGCTCGCCGACCTCGTCGACAAGAAGCTGCTCGTCCAGATCGCGCTCGTCACGTACGCCGTCGGCTCGATCGCCGCCGGCTTCGCCCCGAACATGGGCTCGCTCATCGCGGCCCGCGCCCTCACCGGTCTCGGCGTCGGCGGCATGACGGCCCTCGTGCTCGTCGTGATCGCCTCGATCGTCTCGCCGCGCGAGCGCGGCCGCTACTCCGGCTACATCGGCGCCGTCTTCGCCGCCGCCACCGTCAGCGGCCCGCTCATCGGCGGGTTCATCGTCGACGCCCCCGGCCTCGGCTGGCGCTGGACCTTCTGGGTCGGCGTGCCCGTCGCCCTCGCCGCGCTCGTCGTGCTGCAGCGCACGCTGCACCTGCCCAAGCCCGCTCCGCGTCCCGCCGGCCAGAAGGTCCGCATCGACTACGCGGGCGCGCTCCTCATCGTCGGCGGCGTCTCCGTGCTGCTGGCCTGGGTGTCGCTGGCCGGCCACCAGTTCGGCTGGGGCTCCGCCACCAGCTGGACGATGATCGTCGTCGGCGTGCTCCTGCTCGTGGGTGCCGTCGTCGTCGAGCGTCGCGCCGCCGAGCCGATCATCCCGCTGCACCTCTTCGCGGACCGCACGACCCTGCTCGCCACCCTCGCCTCGGTGATGGTCGGCGTCGCGATGTTCGGCTCGACCGTCTACCTCTCGCAGTACTTCCAGATCGCCCGCGGCATGACCCCGACGCACGCCGGTCTGATGTCGATCGCGATGGTCGGTGGCCTGCTCGTCTCGAGCATCACGACCGGCCGGATCATCTCGAACACCGGCTACTGGAAGCGCTACCTGGTGAGCGGCATGACGCTCGTCGTCATCGGCCTCGCGCTGCTGTCGACCATCGACGAGACCACGAACCTCGTCGTCGTCGGCGCCTTCATGGCGGTGCTCGGCCTCGGCCTCGGCGCCACGATGCAGAACCTCGTGCTCGCCGTGCAGAACCAGACGGCGCAGCGCGACATGGGCGCGGCCAGCTCGCTGGTGACGTTCTTCCGCTCCATCGGTGGGTCCGCCGGCGTCGCGGCCCTCGGTGCGCTGCTCGGCCACCAGGTTGCCGACAAGGTCGCCAGCGGCCTGGCCCGCATCGGCGTCACCGCCGAGGCCGGCGGTGGCGGTGGCCTGCCGGACCTGGCCGCCCTGCCCGCCCCCGTGCGTGCCGTCTTCCAGCAGGCGTACGGCGAGGCGTCGGCCCACCTGTTCCTCGTGGCCGTGCCGTTCGCGGTCGTCGCGCTGCTGCTCGTGCTGGCCATCCGCGAGGTGCCGCTGCGCACCACGCTGGACCTCGAGCCGGCCGCCGGGGTCGTGCCGGAGTCCGAGGAGCTGCTGCCGACCACCGCGTCCACCGCGCCCGCCACGCCCGCCCGGGACGTGACGGACCCCGCGCCGCAGGAGGACGCGGACGCCCGCCGGGACGGAACGACGGTGGCAGGATCGGTCCGGTGACCTCCTTCGACGACCGGATGCTCCTCGACCTGGAGACCCAGCTCCTCGTGCTGCTGCGGCGCATGCGCCGCAACATCGCGGAGCGGGCCCACGAGGTCGAGCCCGGGCTGGCGGTGCTCGCCTACGCGGTGCTCGACCAGCTGGTCCGGGACGGATCCGGTCGGGCGGCCGACCTCGGCTGCCACCTCGGCGCCGACAAGGGCGCCATGAGCCGGGCGGTGCACCAGCTCGTCGAGCTCGACCTGGTCGCCCGCACGACCGACCCGGAGGACGCCCGCGCCCAGCTCCTCAGCCTCACCGAGGAGGGCCGCCGTCGGATGAACGCCGTCGCCGAGCGTCGTCGGGGCCGGTTCGCCGAGCGGATGTCGGGCTGGGAGCACGACGAGATCGCCGCGCTGGTCGACGGGCTCACCCGCTACAACCGCACGATCGACCCGACCGCCGTCGGGACGCTGGCCGAGGCGACGGCCTCACGCTGAACGCACCGGCCGGGCGGCCGCAGGGTCGTCCGTCGCACCTCGGGAGCGGGGCGCGGACGGCAGCACCGGCCGGCCGGTGGAACGGAGGATCGCGGTAGGTGGCACCCGGAGAACGGGTACCACCTACCGCGATTCGTCGTTCTCGGGGCAGGAGCCGTCAGGCCCGGCGGAACCAGGCGGCCGTGTCGGGCGCGAGGGTGCCGTCCGGGTCGTCGCCGCTGCTGAGGAGCAGCTCGCGGGCCTCGGCGGGGAGGGCGGCGGGCGTCGTACCCGCGTTGAGCACGCAGACCACGTCGCCGCGGCCGAGCACCAGCAGGTCGGGCGCGCCGGGGAGGATCTCGACGTCGGTGCCCGCGGTCTCCGCGAACGTCCGGCGCAGCCGCAGCGCCTCCCGGTAGAACTCGAGCGTCGAGCCCTCGGCGCCCGTCTGGGCCTCCACGCTGAGGCCGGCCCAGTCGTCGGGCTGGGGGATCCAGGGCTGCTCGCCGGTCTCCGCGGGGCCGAAGCCGTACGGCGCGGCGTCGCCGCCCCACGGGATCGGGACCCGGCAGCCGTCGCGGCCGATGTCGACCTTCGCCGTGTCCTTCGTGCGGAACCAGGACGGGTCGGTGCGGTCCTCGGGCGCGACGTCGACCTGCGCCAGGCCGAGCTCCTCGCCCTGGTAGAGGTAGGCCGAGCCCGGCAGGGTGAGCATCGCGAGCGTGGCGGCGCGGCCCCGGGCCAGGCCCTGGGCGCCCCCGCCGTACCGGGTCACGTGGCGCACGACGTCGTGGTTGCTCAGCACCCAGGTGGGCACCGCGCCGACCGGGGCGAGCGACGCGAGGGTCTCGGTGACGACGTCGGCGAACGCCTCGGCCGACCAGGGCGCCGAGAGCCAGTGGAAGTTGAACGACTGGTGCAGCTCGTCGGGGCGCACGTAGCGGGCGATCGCCTCCGCGGTGCGGGCCCACGACTCGGCGACGGCCATGCGCGGGCCGACCTCGCTGTCGTCGTACTCGGCCAGCACCTCGTGCCAGCGGCGGTAGACCTCGTGGACCTCGGGCTGGTCCCACATCGGCTCGTCGACGCCGGCGGCCTCGACCATCGAGGCGGGTGCGTCCTCGTCCGGGTCGCGCAGCACCGTGTCGGGCAGGCCCTCGGCCTTGAAGAGGCCGTGGGCGACGTCGACGCGGAAACCGTCGACGCCGCGGTCGAGCCAGAACCGGAGGATGTCGACGAGCTCGTCGCCGACCTCCGGGTTGCGCCAGTTGAGGTCGGGCTGGGTGGAGTCGAAGAGGTGGAGGTACCACTGCCCCGGGGTGCCGTCGGGCTCGGTCAGCCGCGTCCACGCGGCGCCGCCGAAGACGCTGGGCCAGTTGTTCGGGGGCTCGTCGCCGTCCGGGCCCGCGCCGTCGCGGAACATGTACCGCTCCCGCTCCGGGCTGCCCGGGGGAGAGGCGATCGCGGCCTGGAACCACACGTGCTGGTCGGAGGTGTGGTTCGGCACGAGGTCGACGATCACCTTGAGGCCCAGCTCGTGGGCGCGCGCCAGCATCGCGTCGGCGTCGGCGAGCGACCCGAAGAGCGGGTCGACGTCGCGGTAGTCGGCGACGTCGTAGCCGTGGTCGCGCTGCGGCGACGTGTAGAACGGGGTGATCCAGAGGGCGTCGACACCGAGGTCACGCAGGTAGGGCAGCCGCGAGGTGATGCCGGGCATGTCGCCCACGCCGTCGCCGTCGGAGTCGGCGAAGCTGCGGATGTAGACCTGGTAGACGACGGCGTGCCGCCACCAGGGCAGGTCGGTTGGATCGTTCACAGCAGGCATGCGCCCATGCTGGCACACGGGGGAGGGGCGACAAGGGGTCGCGAGGGTGACCTCCGACGCGGCCGCAGGTGCCCCTGCGGGCTCAGCGGATGGTCTCCCACCGGTCGAGGGCCTCGACGCGCTCCGCCTTGTGGTCGACGATCGCCGCCGGGTAGCCGACGGCCTCCCGCTGCTCGGGCGTGGGCTCGTGGGGGTCGGCCCCGTCGGGCAGGTCGCGCAGCTCGGGCACCCAGCGCCGCACGTACTCGCCGCGGGGATCGAACTTGCGGCCCTGGCCCGTCGGGTTGAAGACGCGGAAGAAGGGCGAGGCGTCGGTGCCGGAGCCGGCCGTCCACTGCCAGCCGTGCTGGTTGGAGGCCAGGTCGCCGTCGACGAGCCAGTGCAGGAAGTGGCGGGCGCCGTGCTGCCACTCGACGTGCAGGTCCTTGACGAGGAAGCTCGCGTTGATCATCCGCACGCGGTTGTGCATCCACCCGACGGCCCGCAGCTGGCGCATCCCGGCGTCGACGACCGGGAAGCCGGTGCGGCCCTCGCGCCAGGCGTCGAAGGCGTCGCCCGGCTCGTCGTAGGGCATCCGCGCGTACTCCGGCTTGAGGTAGTCGCGCGCCGTCTCGGGCCGGTGGTGCAGGACGTCGGCGTAGAACTCCCGCCAGGCCAGCTCGCTGCGGTAGGTCGTACGCCCCTGACCGGCGGAGCGCCCGAGGTCCGCGAGCATCGTGCGGGGGTGGATCTCGCCGTACTTGAGGTGCACCGACATCCGCGAGGTGGTGTCGAGGTCGGGGCGGTCGCGCTCGTCGGCGTAGTCGCCGACGTGGTCCGCGACGTACGTCGCCCAGCGCTCGGCGGCGGCCTTCTCCCCCGCGGGCGGCAGGGTGAGGCCCTCGGGCAGCTCGACCTCCGGCAGGTCGACCGTCGAGGCGAGCTCGAGGCCGTGCAGCCCCGTGGGCGCGTCGACCGGCGCCCGCCAGCCGTGCGACGCCCACGCCTTCGAGAAGGGCGTGAACACCTGGTACGGCGTGCCGTCGGGCTTGGTCACGCGGCCGGGGCCCACCGCGTACGGCGAGCCCGTGCGCACCAGCACGACGTCGTGCTCCGCCAGCGCCTCCTCCACGCGGGCGTCGCGCTGCGCGCCGTACGGACCGAAGTCGGCCGCGACGTGCACCTCCCGCGCGCCGACCTCCCGCGCCGCCGCGACGACCTCGCGCACGGGGTCGCCCTCGACGACCGAGAGACGGGTGCGGCGCGAGCGCAGGGAGGCGTCGAGCGCCGCCAGCGAGTCGACGAGGTGGGAGCGTCTCGACGGGCCGGCGGGGCCCCAGAGCGCGGGGTCGAGGACGAAGAGCGGCAGCACGCCGTCGTCGCCACCGGACGCGCACGCCTCGAGCAGCGCCGGGTTGTCGGCGAGCCGCAGGTCGCGGCGGAACCACATGACGGCGGGCCCCGACGGGTGCGCGGGAGACGACGAGGTGCTGCTCGCGGGCGACATTCCTCCACTGTGCCAGCGCACCTGAACCGGCCCGGACGGGAGTAGGTAAGAATGGGTCTCGTGAGCGATCTGATCGACACCACCGAGATGTACCTGCGGACCATCTACGAGCTGGTCGAGGAGGGCATCGTGCCCCTGCGGGCGCGCATCGCCGAGCGCCTGCACCAGTCGGGCCCCACCGTGTCGCAGACGGTCGCGCGCATGGAGCGCGACGGTCTGCTGACGGTCGAGGGCGACCGCCACCTCGAGCTGACCGAGGAGGGCTCTCGCCTCGCCGTGCGCGTCATGCGCAAGCACCGGCTGGCCGAGCGGCTCCTCACCGACGTGATCGGCCTGGACTGGGAGCTGGTGCACGCCGAGGCCTGCCGCTGGGAGCACGTGATGAGCGAGACGGTCGAGCGCCGCCTGCTCGAGCTGCTCGGCAACCCCACGGAGTCGCCGTACGGCAACCCGATCCCCGGCCTCGCCGAGCTCGGCCAGGCCGACGCCCCCCAGGGCTTCATGGAGGGCGTCGAGTCGCTGCTGGCCGTCGCCGCCTCCGAGGAGTCGCGGGTGCACGTGGGCCGCATCTCCGAGGAGATGCAGAAGGACGAGGTGCTGATGAGCGCCCTGCGTCGCGTGGGCGCCCTGCCCGACAAGACCATCACCGTCGTCGCCACCGCCGAGGGCGTCCTCGTCGGCTCCGGCGGCGAGACCGCCGAGATCTTCCCCGAGGCGGCCGAGCACATCTTCGTGCGCCGTCTCTGACGGCGCGGTGGGGAGGCCCGAGGGCCGAACGACCCGGTCAGGCCGGTACGACGCCACGTGCGCCGTACCGGCCTGATGTGTTCTCGGACGCCTCGGCGGCGGGGGTGGTCCGCCCGCGATCCGGGACCGTGACCCCGCGCCACGACCGTCGTTGTCGCTGTCGACGCCGGGGGAGCACCCCGCAGGAGGGGAGTCGGTCGTGGAGCTGCTCGAGGTCGTGCACACCCCGTTCACGCGCCGCTCGCGCAGCGTCGTCGTCGCCCACGGCGCCACCGGTCTCGGGCGTGGCCTGGAGCCGGGGGAGCCCGTGCTCGTGCGGGACGAGACCGGCGCGGTGTCGTCGGCGCACGTGAGCGACCTGGACTTCGACCTCGACGACACCTACTACCGCATCACGGTCGGCGCGCGCCTCGACGAGGCTCAGGCCCGACGGGCCGCCAGGTCGACGAGGAACTCGGAGCAGCCCGCCTCGACCGCGTAGGTCGCCAGCTCGTCGCCCCGCGTGGCGCCCCGGTTGACCACCACCACCGGCACGCCCGCCCGCGCCGCGCGCCGCACGAACCGGAACCCGCTCATCACCGTCAGCGACGTGCCCACCGCGAGCAGCGCGCCCGCGTCGGGCGTCAGGTCGTCGACCGCGGCGAAGCAGCGCTGCACCCGCTCGGCGGGCACGTTCTCGCCGAAGAAGACCACGTCGGGCTTGAGCACCCCGCCGCAGTCGAGGCAGTCCGGCACCACGAAGTCGCCCGTCGCGTCGAGGTCGACGTCGCCGTCCGGGCGGGCGACCACGTCGCCGTGGCGCTCCGCCCAGCCGGGGTTGGCCGCGGCCATGCGCTCCTGCAGGGCGGCTCGCGACGACGTGACCCGGCAGTCGAGGCACACCACGTCGGCGATGCGACCGTGCAGAGCCACCATCCGGCGGGTGCCGGCGGCCTCGTGCAGGCCGTCCACGTTCTGCGTGATGAGCAGCTCCGGGTCGAGGCGAGCGACGGACCGGTGCCCGTCGTTGAGGTCGGCACGACGCATGCGCGCCCAGCCGAGGTGGCTGCGGGCCCAGTAGCGCTGGCGCGCCGGCGGGCCCGAGACGAAGTCGCCGTAGGTCATCGGCGTCGGCCGGGCGGTGCCGGGTCCGCGGTAGTCCGGGATGCCCGAGTCGGTGGACAGCCCGGCCCCGCCGAGCACGACGAGCCGGCGGTCGGCGAGGAGGTCGAGCGCGGCGACGCGGTGCGCGGGGTCGGCGGACCGGTGGCCGGACGTCGCGTCCGCCGACGCGGCCGGCTCGTCGTACCGCGACCGGCTGAGCGGGAGGGTCAACGCGCGTACCGCAGCTCGGCCCGGGCACGGGCCTTGGCGGCCTCCACGTCGCGGTCCTTCGGGGGAGCGGTCGTCGTCAGGTCGTCGATCAGGTGCCGCGTGAGGTGGGCGATCTCGCGCACGGCCTGGTCGAAGACGGCCTGGTTGGCCTGCGACGGCCTGGCGGTGCCGCTCACCTTGCGCACGAACTGCAGCGCCGCGGCGTGCACCTCGTCGTCGGTGGCCGGCGGCTCGAAGTTGTTGAGCGGGCGAATGTTGCGGCACATGCCCTCCACGGTACGCCGCGGCCCACCGCTGCGGGAGGGCTGCGGGAGGGCTGCGGCCGGGCGCTCGGACCGCCCCTGCGGGGGTTCACCTGCCGCGGGCGGTGGGGCACGATGTCGCCCATGTCCGACCCCACACCGGCGCCTCGCCCGGATGCCACGTCCGCCCGTCCCCACGACCGCGAGCTCGACGTCGTCGTGCTCGGGGCCACCGGCTTCACCGGCCGGCTGACGGCGGAGTACCTCGCCCGTCACGCTCCCGCGGACCTGCGGTGGGGGCTCGCGGGCCGCAACGCCGAGAAGCTCGCCGCCGTACGGACCCAGCTCGCCGAGATCGACGGCGTCGACCCGTCCGTCGCCGACCTGACCCTGGTCGCCGCCGACGTGGAGGACCCCGACTCCCTGCGCGCGCTCGCGGAGCGCACCCGGCTCGTCGTCACGACCGTCGGCCCGTTCCTCGCGCACGGCCGTCCCCTCGTCGCCGCCTGCGCGGCAGCGGGCACCGACTACCTCGACATCACCGGCGAGCCCGAGTTCGTCGACCAGGTCTGGCTCGACCACCACGCGGAGGCCGAGGCCACCGGGGCCCGCATCGTGCACGCGTGCGGCTTCGACTCGATCCCCCACGACCTCGGTGTGCGCTTCGCCGTCGGCGAGCTGCCCGACGACGTGCCGATCACGGCCCGCGGCGTCGTGCGCGCCTCCGCCATCTTCTCGTCGGGCACCATGCACTCGGCGCTGGAGCAGTTCGCCCGCGCGCGCCCGATGAGCAAGGTGCACGCCGCCCGGCGCAAGGCCGAGGGCCGACCCGAGGGTCGCCGCGTGCGCGGCGTCGCCGGCAAGCCCCACCGCGACCGCACCCTCGGCTACTGGCTGGTGCCCCTGCCCACGATCGACCCGATGATCGTGGTGCGCAGCGCCGCTGCGGACGCGTCGTACGGGCCGGCCTTCACCTACTCCCACTACGCGGGCACGAAGACGCTGCGGTACGCCGCCGGCGGCGCGGCGGCGACGGGCCTGCTGGCCACGGCCGCCCAGGTCGGACCCGTGCGGCGTGCCCTGCTCAGCCGCTTCCCCGTCGGCCAGGGGCCCGACGAGAAGCGCCGCGCCCGCTCCTGGTTCACGGTCGACGTCGTTGCCGAGGGCGGCGGCCGCACGGTCCACGCCCGCGTGCGCGGCGGCGACCCCGGCTACACGGAGACGGCGAAGATGCTCGCCGAGTCGGCGCTGAGCCTGACGTACGACGACAACCCCGAGGTGGCCGGGATGCTCACGCCCGCGCAGGCCATGGGGGAGCACCTGACGGCGCGACTGCAGGCCGCCGGCATGACCTTCGAGGTGCTCTGAGGTCTCACCCGTCGCGATCGGGTGAGGCATCGCGCTGCGGGCCACGCGGAGGGGCGACTATCCTTCCCGGGATCCGGTCCTGGCGCCGGTGCACGGGCCTCCCGGCCCCAGGTCCCTGAGGGGAGGTGCGGGTCCGCGGTGACGACCTCCGACGACCCCGGCGCTCCGGACCTCCGTACCCGACCGCGCAGCCCGTTCGGCGACCCCGCCGACGAGGGGTCCGCCCGCGTGGAGCGGGCGCTCTCGCTGGCGGCGCGCCCGGGTGGACTGCCGTCGCTGAACCGCCTGGCCGAGCTGGCCGCCCGCCTGCTCGGGGTGGAGTCCGGGCAGGTCTCCGTGATCGCCGACGAGCAGACCATCATGGGCGGATCGGGTCTCGCGTCGGCCTCGGTGGGCCTGCGCTCGCCCGGCGCCGAGTCGCTCTGCTCGGTGCCCGTGGCGGCCGGCGTGCCGGTGCCGATCGCAGACACGCGCACCGACGTCCGGGTGCGCACCCTGCCCCCGGTGGCCGCCGGGGTGGTGGGCGCCTACCTCGGGGTGCCGCTGCGCTCGGGCGACCACGTGATCGGGGCGCTCTGCGTCTTCGGCGGGCTGCCCCGCGAGTGGTCGGCCGAGGACGTCGCCCTGCTCGAGCAGCTCGCAGGGCCGGCCATCGCCGAGCTCGAGCTGGCGGCGCTCGAGACCTCCTACGAGGAGGACCGTGCCGTCTGGCAGCTGGCTGTCGACGCCGCCGGGGTCGGCGCCTTCGACTGGGACCTCGGGTCGGGCACGCTGCGCTGGGACGAGCGGCTCATCGATCTCTTCGGCCTCAGCCGGGAGACGTTCGGCGGCACCATCGAGGCCTTCAACGAGAGCGTGCACCCGGACGACCGGGCCCGGGTGGGCGCGGCGCTCGACGACGCCATCGCGTGCTGCGGCGAGTACGCCGCCGAGTACCGGGTGGTCCGTCCCGACGGCGCCGTGCGATGGGTGGCGGCCCGCGGACACGCGGTGCCCGGCGCCGACGGCGCGGCCGTGAAGGTGGTCGGCGCGGCGTACGACACCACCGCCGTGCGGGAGGGCGAGGCCCGCGTGGCCCGCACCCTCGACGTGATGCCGACCGCGTTCTACCACCTCGACCCGGACTGGCGCTTCACCTACGCGAACCCCGAGGCCCAGCGGCTCCTCGGCGCCGTCAGCTCGGCCGTCGAGGGACACGTCGTGTGGGACCTGTTCCCCGCCACCGTCGGCAACGACTTCGAGCGCAACTACCGCGGCGCGGTCGCCTCGGACGAGCCCCGCGCCTTCGAGGCCTACTACCCGCCACCGCTCGACGCCTGGTTCGAGATCCGCTGCTGGCCGACGCCCGACGGCCTGTCGGTCTACTTCATCGACGTCACCGAGCGCCGGAAGGCGCAGGACGTGCTGCAGGAGGCGGCCCGTCGCGCCGAGATGATCGCCGCCGTCGCCGACGCCCTGACCGACACCCTCGAGGAGGACGAGGCCGTCGACCGCCTCACCAAGATCCTCGTGCCCGGGATGGCGGACTGGTGCGTCATCACGCTGGTCGACGGCACGCTGCCCGCCGACCCCCTGAGCGACCCCGGCTGGCGCAAGCGGCTGCGCGACATCGGCTGGTGGCACACCGAACCCGAGGCGCGCCCGCTCGTGGAGAGGTACGCCGAGGTGCGGGTGCCCTCGCTGACCGACGACTCGCTCGTGCTGCGGGCGCTCGCCACCGGGGAGCCCGTGGTCGTGCTCGACGACGCCGTCGAGCGCCTCACCGCGGTGCTGCGCCCGGGGCCCGCCGCCGACACCTGCCGCCTGCTGGCGCCGACCGCGGCCGCCGTCATGCCGCTGCGGGGGCGCGGCCGCATCTCGGGCCTGATGAGCGTGTTCCGGGGCGCGGGTCGCCCGGCCTTCGGTGACGACGACCTCCAGCTACTCGGCGAGATCGCCGACCGGGCCGGCCTGGCGCTCGACAACGTGAGCCGCTACACGAACCAGCGCGACCTCGCCGAGGGCCTGCAGCGGAGCCTGCTGACCGCCGCACCGCGCGCCGAGGGGCTCGAGGTGGCCGTGCGCTACGAGCCCGCGGCCGAGTCGGCCCAGGTCGGCGGCGACTGGTACGACGCGTTCCTCCAGCCCGACGGGGCGCTGACCCTCGTCATCGGCGACGTCATCGGCCACGACACCGTCGCCGCCGCGGCGATGGGCCAGGTGCGCACCCTCCTGCGCGGCATCGCCGTCACCACCGATGAGGGGCCGGCCGCCGTCCTCCACCGCGTGGACCAGGCGATGGAGATCCTGCAGGTCGACACGATCGCCACCGGCGTCGTCGCGCGCCTCGAGCCCGCCTCCGAGGAGGAGACGGCGACGGCGGGGTCGCTGCGCCTGCGGTGGTCGAACGCGGGCCACCCGCCCCCGGTGGTCGCGCTGCCCGGTGCGACGGCCACCGAGGTCACCACCCGGCTGCTCTGGGCCGAGGGCGCGAACTCGATGCTCGGCCTGCTCGCCGACCCGACGCGGTCGTCGCAGCGCGACGAGTCCGTCGTCGTGCTCCCGCCGGGCGCGACCCTGCTGCTCTACACCGACGGGCTGGTCGAGCGCCGCGGCGAGCTGCTCGACGTGGGCCTGGAGCGCCTGCGCTCCGCGCTGACCGACCTCGCCGCGGCGGACCTCGGGCTCGACGAGCTCTGCGACCGCCTGCTCCGCGAGCTGCTGCCCACCTGGACCGAGGACGACGTCGCGCTGGTCGCCGTACGCATCGCGGCCCCGGGCGCCCCGGCCTGACCCCGGCCCGACCTCGGCCCTGCGTCAGCCGGCGGGCACCCGCCGTACCCGCGTCAGCGGATGCCGGACCTGGTGATGCCCGCGACGAAGTAGCGCTGCAGCACCACGAACATCACCAGCAGCGGGAGGCTCGAGAGCAGGGCCATCGCCATGATGCCGCCGTAGTCGTTGTCGTACGCCGTCTGCAGCAGCCGCAGCGCGACGGGCAGCGTGTAGAGGTCGGGGTCGCGGAGGGTGATGAGGGGCCAGAGGAAGTCGTTCCACTGGGTCATGAACGCCAGCAGCGTCATGACGGCCATCAGGGGCCGGGCGTTGGGGAGGACGACGCGGCGGAACGCCTGGAAGGTCGTGCAGCCGTCGACCCGGGCCGCCTCGACCAGCTCGTCCGGGAAGCCGACGAAGAACTGCCGGGCGAGGAACAGGCCCAGGGCGGTCGACGCCGACGGCAGGATCACGGCCCAGAAGAAACCGACGAGACCCAGGCGGGCGACGAGCTCGAACTGCGGGATCATGATGACCTGGGTGGGCACCACCAGCGTGGCGAGCACCACCAGGACGACGAGGCCGCGGCCGCGGAACCGCAGCTTGGCGAGGGCGTACCCGCCCAGCAGGTTGACCGTCACCGACAGCAGGGTCGTGAGGCTCGCGACCAGCAGGGCGTTGCCGAACCACCGGGCGACCGGGAACTGGTCGAAGAGCCCACGGAAGTTGTCGAGGGTCCACCGCCCCGTCCACAGGCTGGCCTCGCCGTCGAGCAGGGCGTCACGGGGTGTGAACGCGATGACGACCATCGCGACGAGCGGGAGGACGAACACGCCCGCGACGACGAGGCAGACGAGGAAGCGCACCGGACGGGACACGACTACACCTCCGACCGGGTGTTGCGACGGACCTGCAGGACGGTGAGCAGCACCGTGATGACGAACAGGACGACGCCGACGGTCGCGCCGTACCCGAAGTTGCGCGCCGGGCCGAACCCCTCGTCGTACGCGTAGGTGACGAGCATGGTCGTGGAGTAGCCGGGCCCGCCGTTGGTCATCACGTAGACGACGTCGAAGACCTGGAACGACCAGATCAGGTTGATGAGCACCAGGAAGAAGGTCGTCGGGCGCAGCAGCGGCACGACCACGCGGCGGGTGGTCTGCCAGGGGGTCGCGCCGTCGACGCGGGCGGCCTCGACGACCTGCGGGTCGACGTCCTGGAGGGCGGCGATGTAGACGACCATCGAGAACCCGACGCGCGACCAGAGGGTCATCACGACCACCGACGCCATCGCCAGCGTGCCGTCGGACTGCCAGGAGACGGCCCCCAGCCCGAGGTCGGCGAGGACGCCGTTGACGATGCCGACGGTCTCGTCGAAGAGGAGCAGCCCGATCAGCGACGTGACGAGCGAGCTGATGACGATCGGCAGGTAGACGATCGTGCGGAACACACCGCGGCCGGGCAGCGCCTTGTCCATCAGCAGGGCCAGGCCGAGCCCGAGCAGCACTCCGACCGGCACCGTGACCGCGGTGAAGACAGCCGTGTTGAGCAGGGCGCGCCAGAAGACGTCGTCGCCGAGCAGGCGGGCGAAGTTGTCGAGGCCGCTCCAGGTGCCGCCGCCGAACGAGCGCTTCTCCTGGAAGGCCATGAGGAAGGCCCACACGAGGGGGCCGAGGAGGAACACGCCGAGCAGCAGCAGGTTCGGCGCGAGCATCGCCCACGCGACCCGGGCCTGGCCGCGCGAGCCGGTCGTGCCGACCAGCGGCGGTGGTGGCTCGACGACGGGGGCGGTCACGAGCCGGCTCCGTCGTTGAGGGCGGCCGAGGCCGTCACCTTCTCGGCGATGGCGCGCAGCGTGTCGTCGGTCGAGCGGCCGCCGAGGAAGCACTCCTCGAGCTCGTTGGCCAGGTCGACGTTCACCTCGGCGAACGTCGGCGTCGTCACGTCCTCCACGTCGCGGTCCTCGATGGTCGCGACCTGGTCGGCGTACACGCCCATGAGGTCGCCGCCCACGACGAAGTCGAGGTCCTGCGAGGCCAGCGACTCGCGGGTCGGCAGCAGCACCGAGGCCTCGCAGAACTGCCGCATCGCGTCCGGCGAGGCCAGGTGCACGAGCAGCTCGGAGGCCAGCTCGGGGTTGCCGGAGTCCTTCGTCGCGACCAGCGCGTTGCCGCCGAGCTCGCTGGCGCGGCGCTCGTCGCGGGGCAGGTAGGTGACGGCGTACTCGAAGCGGTCGCCGATCGTCTCGGCGAAGGCCGGCACGAGGAAGTTGCCCGCGCAGAGCATCGCGAGGCGGCCGGCCGTGAACTGGGCGTCGGGGTAGGTCGGGCTCTTCGTCGACGTCGTTCCCGGCACCCAGCCGTTCTCGAAGAACGACCGCGTGAAGTCGAGCGCCCGGCGCCCCGCGTCGTCGTCGAGGGCGGCGGCGCCGAGGTCCTCGGTGTAGAGGTGGCCGCCGGCGGCGAAGAGCCAGTTCAGCCAGCGGAACGCCCCGGCCGCCTGCCAGTTCACCGCGAAGGCGGAGCGGTCGTCGCCGCCGGAGTCGCGCAACCGGTCGGCGACCTCGCCGAACTCCTCCCACGACCAGGCGTCCTCCGGCCGGTCGGGCACCGCGCCGACGCCGGCGTCGCGGAGCACGTCGGGGCGGTAGACCAGCGCGCTCGTGTCGACGTGCTGGGGGATGCCGAAGCGGCGCTCGCCGTACGTCACCGCCGCCATGAGCGCGGGCCGCACGTCCTGCGCCAGCTCGTCGAGGGGGTCCGTGACGTCGAGCAGCTGCCCGGTCGCGGCGTAGAGGCCCATGGTCGGGTAGTCGACCCGGAACACGTCTGGCGCGGTGCCCGACAGCAGGCCCGCGTCGATGCCGGTGGCGAAGTCGGCGAAGGGCACGACCGTCAGGTCGACGGTCACGCCGCGGTCGGCCGCGAACTGATCGCAGAGACGCGCGTAGACCGCGGTCTCGGTGTCGGTGCCGTAGACCTGCATCGTGACGCGGTCACCGCCGCCGCTGCTCGTGCTCGAGACCCGCTGCGTGAGGCCGGCGCACCCGGCGAGGGTCGACGCGCCCCACAGGGCGCCGACCGCGGCGCCGCCCCGCAGCACCGCGCGACGTCCGAGCTGCGGAGGAGGCACCGTCGGAGTCGAACACGCGAGCGAGGCCTGCGGTTCACCCGGAAAGGCGACGTGCCCCTCCGACCCGCATGCGGTCCTCGGGCCCTGGGCACCGCGCGCCTGTCCGTGCACGCCCCGCCCTCCCCGATCGGAGATCCTCATGCCCGAGGTCGTCGCCAACTCGTTCCTGCTGAAGAAGACCAAGGTCCACGTGGACGACACCGGCGGGACCGGCCGCCCGGTGGTGCTCATCCACGGCTGGCCGCTGTCGGCCGAGTCCTGGAAGGACCAGGTCCCCGCCCTGCGCGACGCCGGCTACCGCGTCGTCGCCTACGACCGCCGCGGCTTCGGCCGCAGCGACAAGCCGATGGGCGGCTACGACTACGACACGCTCGCCGAGGACCTCCAGGGCGTCCTCGAGGAGCTCGAGCTCACCGACGTGACCCTCGTGGGCTTCTCGATGGGCGGCGGCGAGGTCGCGCGCTACGTCTCGAAGTTCGGCGAGGAGCGCCTCCACAGCGTGGTGTTCGCGGCCGCCGTGCCGCCGTACCTCGTGAAGGGCCCCGACAACCCGGAAGGGCCGCTCAGCCCCGAGCAGGCGGAGCAGATGGCCTCCGACCTCGGGACGGACCGCGGCGCGTTCTTCGACGACTTCACGACGCAGTTCTTCTCGGTCGACGGCGACCTCAAGGTGACCGAGCAGCAGCGCCAGGACGCGATCTCGCTGTGCCACCAGTCGGACCAGAAGGCCGCGGAGGCCTGCATGGCGGCCTTCGGCGGCACCGACTTCCGCGAGGACCTCCCGAAGATCACGGTGCCCACGTTGGTGATCCACGGGGCCGGTGACGGCACCGTGCCGTTCCACGGATCGGGCGACCGCACCCACGCGGCCGTCCCGCAGAGCGAGCTCGTCGTCGTCGACGACGCGCCCCACGGGTTCAACGTCAGCCACGCCGCCGAGTTCAACCGCGCGCTGATCGAGTTCCTGGCGCGCTGAGCGTCCCGAGGTCCGCCGCCGCCGGTTACCCGTGCGTCACCGACCCGTCGTCGTGCGCCCGCGACCGACGGCGGAGGATGTGCTCGCCGTGACGACCACGGTGGCGGCAGCGGACCTCGGCCACGGGTGGCATCGGGGCAGGAAGGAGGGGCGGATGGGTGCACGGACCTTCGCCGGGATCTCGCAGGAACGGCTGACGGACGGCGACGTGCCGCCCGAGCTGCGGTCGGTGGTCGAGATGGCGGCCGACGTCGCCGGGGCGCCGATGGCCACCATCAACATCATCACCGACGTGCGGCAGCACCAGATCGTCGCGACGGGGTTCGAACCGGCGGTCTGCCTGCGCGAGGACTCGATGTGCGCCGTCACGCTCGCGGGCGGCGAGGCCGTCACCCTCGCCGACGCCAGCGAGGACGCCCGCTACCGCACCAACCCGTTCGTCGACGGTCGCATCGGCACCGTCCGGTTCTACTCCTCCCACCCGCTGGTCACGCGCCAGGGCACGGCCATCGGCACCCTCTGCGTGTTCGACGACCAGGCCCGCGAGATCGACGACCACCAGCGCACGGCGCTCGCCACCCTCGCCGACCGGGTCGTCGACGTCATCGAGCTGTGGCAGCGCACCCAGGAGCTCGACCGGGCGCTCGACGAGACCGAGACGTCCCGCGCCGAGCTCGAGCGCTCCAACACCCACCTGGCCTCCTTCGCCGGCCAGGTCAGCCACGACCTCCGCAACCCGCTCGCCACCGTGGCGATGTCGCTCTACCTCCTGCACGAGCAGCTGGACGAGGCGGAGGCCACGGGCGGCGCGTCGGAGACGGCGACGGTGACCGGGATGACGGCCACGGTCGACCGGGCGCTGCGCGGCACGCAGCGCATGGAGGCGCTCATCCAGGACCTCCTCGCCTACGCCCGCGTCGGCGGCGACCTCCACCGCGAGGAGGTGGCCGTGGGTGACCTGGTCGCGCACGTGCTCGCCGACCTCGGCAAGGCGGTCTCCCTCTTCTACGTGCGCACGCGCGACCTGCCGGTCGTGGTGGGCGACGCCACCCAGCTCGGGGCGCTCCTGCAGAACCTCGTGGCGAACGCCGTGAAGTTCACCCCGGCCGGAGCCCGGGAGCGCGTCGTCGAGATCAGCGGCGCGACCTCCGACGACCACTGGCGCATCGAGGTCGCCGACCGGGGTATCGGCATCGATCCCGCGGACGCCGAGAAGGTGTTCGCGCCCCTGACGCAGGTCGACCGCGACGCGGAGGGCTCCGGCATCGGTCTGGCGACCTGCCGGCGGATCGTCCAGGCCCACGGCGGACGCATCGGCGTCCGGCCGCGCGAGGGCGGGGGAACGGTCGTGTGGTTCGAGCTGCCGCGGCCCTGAGGCGGCCGCCGGCCCGGCGGCCGGCCTGGCCTCCCGCGGACCGGGGTACCGGGGAGTGCCGCGCCTACCCCGGAGGTCCCCGTGTTCCTGTTCTTCAGCAATCGTCTCGGCTGCCTGGGATCGGTGATGCTCTCGCTCGCGCTCACCGGCGTCCTGCTGATCGTGCTGGTGGTCCTCTGACCGGCGTCGCCGGGCCCGCGTCGTACCGGTGCCCCAGGCAGGAGTCGAACCTGCGACCTTTCGCTTAGGAGGCGGCTGCTCTATCCGCTGAGCTACTGGGGCGTGCGCGGGTCATCCTGCCACCCGGGGCGGGCCCGCCGGAGCGCGACCCGACGGCACGGGCGACGCCGTGAGATGGGGCACGGAATCCTCGTGGATGCCGGGCCGTTTGCTCGATCCGCGTAGATTGCGTCTGCCGATCAGATCGTCAGGAGCATCCCAGCCGTGTCCGAGGAACTCTCGAACCAGCCCGTGTCCGGGCGCCGTGCCGCGCCCAAGCGGCGCGCTCGCAAGAAGAAGCGCCACACCGTGCTGCGGGCCGTCCTGGGCACGGCCTTCACGCTGGCGCTGGTGACGATGCTGTCGGCCACCTTCGTCTACCGCCAGCTCGACGGCAACATCTCCTCGTTCGAGAACGAGGACGACATCCTCGGCGAGCGTCCCGACAAGGAGACCGTCGAGGGGCCGAAGGAGCCGCTCAACATCGTGCTCATCGGCTCCGACGAGGCCGACGACCGCGAGGGCAAGCGCTCCGACACCACGATGATCCTGCACGTCTCCGCCGACCGTGAGTTCGCGTACGGCGTGAGCCTCCCGCGCGACGCGATCGTCGACCGGCCGGACTGCCGCGTGACGAACGAGGACACCGGCGCGATCGAGACCGTCGCCGGTGAGGACACGGTCATGTTCAACACCGCCTACAACGCCGGCGGCGCGCTCTGCACGGTCGAGACGATCGAGGAGCTGACCGGCATCTACGTCGACGCCGTCGCCGAGATCGACTTCCGCAGCTTCGAGAACATGGTCGACGCGATCGGCGGCGTCGAGATCTGCGTGCCCGAGGAGATCGAGGACACGCGCTACAACATCTCGCTCCCCGAGGGCCGCTACGTCGCCACCGGTGAGCAGGCGCTCGACTACGTCCGCGAGCGTCACCGCCTCTCCACCAACGGCGACGTCGGCCGCATGAAGCGGCAGCAGTCGTTCCTCGCGTCGATGGCCAACAAGATCGTCTCGGCCGAGACGCTGACCAACCCGGGCCGCCTCTACAACCTCGCCGACGCGGTGACCCAGTCGATCACCATCTCCGAGGACTACGCGGGCATCCAGCAGCTCGCCGGCCTCGGCTCCGAGCTCAACGGGATCGGCCTCGACCGCATCCAGTTCGTCACCGTGCCGAACGAGGAGTGGGTCGAGGACCCGAACCGGCTCATCTGGACCGACGAGGCCGACGACCTCTGGCAGCTCATCCGCACCGACCAGGCGCTGACGGCCGAGTTCCTCGGTGGCGCGATCGGGGCCGAGGACCCGGGCGGCTCGGTCGTCACGACCCCGCCGTCGGCGGCGCCCACGACGCCGACCGACGGCCCGACGAGCACGGCCACCGACGAGCCGACGGACGAGGACCCGGTCGAGAGCCTGACGCCCGAAGAGGTCGCGGCCGCGAACGGTCTCTGCTGATGGTGGCCGAGGACGTGGACAGGTCGGCCCAGCAGGACGCGGACCAGCCGGCGGGGGAGACCGACTGGCAGCGACGGCGACGCCTCGCCGCCGTGTTCGGCGACGCCCTGCCCGAGCAGACCTCCGACGACCGCGACGAGCGGCGGCCGTCGGCGGACGGGGCCGACCCGACCGACGCCTGGCTGCTCGCCCAGGTCCCGCCGCACCACGGCTGAGCCCCGGATGCCCACGCCCTCCCCGGGGCCCACGGTCGTCGTGGTCCCGCCCGCGCTCGCGCTGCTCCCCGAGCACGCGGGCCTCACCGACCCGGTGGCCGACCTCCGTGCGGCGGTGACGAGCGCCGTCCGCGACCTGCTCGACGCCCGCGACCCGCAGGCCGCCGGTGACGGGGCGCGGGTCGTCGCCCTGGCTGCCGGGCCGACCGACGACGACGTACGGCGCGGGGCGCCCGCGTCGGCCGGCGAGCGCGTCGCGGCGGCGCTGCTGGCGGGCACGCCGTACGAGGTCGTGACGTCGGTGCCGAGCGACGCCCGGGCGGTGCTGGTGCTGGCGAACGGCTCGGCCGCCCGCGGCGAGAAGGCGCCCGGCCACCTCGACGAGCGCGCGCACGCCTACGACGCCGACCTCGGTGCAGCCCTCGGTGCCGCGGGCGCCGGCCCCGACGCGGCCGCGCTGGCCGACCTCGACACCGCGCTCGGGGAGACCCTCTGGGCCGAGGTGGCGACGCTGCCCGCGCTGGGTGCGTACCTCGCGGCGCAGGAGGCCGCGGGTCTCGCGTGGTCGAGCGCGACGTCGTACGACGCCGACCCCTTCGGCGTGCAGTACTGGGTCGTGCGCCTGACGGCGACGCCGCCGCGCGGCTGACGCCCGCCCCGGCCGGTCGTCCGGTCCCCTCCGGCCCGCACGACTCGTGGAGGTCCATCCATAGGACCCCTATGGACGTCAATCTCTGCATATGATTATCCTGCTGGTGATACGCGTCACGCGGGCCGGCTCGGGTCCCTCCCGGCCGCCGGCTCCGCACCGGCGAGGTCCGCCTCGCCCGTCTCCGAGCAAAGGACGTCACCCGCCATGAAGCGCACGCCGATCGTCGCCACCGCAGCCGCCCTCGCCCTGGTCCTCGCCGGATGCGGGGGAGGCGGGGACGACGCCGAGGTCGTGACCGACGACTTCGACGCGCTCGTCGAGGCGGCCCAGGAGGAGGGTCAGCTCGACTGGTACTCCGACCTGCCCGAGGCCATCATCACCAACGCGGTCGAGGCCTTCGAGGCGAAGTACGACATCGACGTCAGCTACATCCGCAGCGTCTCCAGCCAGCTCGGCGGTCGCTTCGCCGGCGAGGCCGAGGCCGGCGACCCGCAGGCCGACTTCCTCAACATCGCGAGCCAGTCGTTCTTCCAGGAGGCCGTCTCGCAGGGCTGGTTCTCCGAGCTCACCGACGACACGGTCGACTCGCTCGCCGACTGGCCGACCGAGTACCTCTACGACGACACCTACGCGCTCATCAACGTGCAGCCGTTCGGCATCGCGTACAACACCGAGACGAGCCCGGTGCAGCCCCAGACGTGGGAGGAGGTCGCGGACGACCAGCTCCAGGGCCGGCTGATGATGGGCGACACCGCGGTCGTCGCCTACTCGGGCCAGTACCTCCACCTCAGCGAGACCCTCGGCGAGGACTACCTCTCCGAGCTCGGCGGCCTCGACCCGATCGTCGTCGACAGCCTCGTGCCCGGCACCCAGCAGATGGCGGCGGGCGAGGCCGACGTGGCCGTGCCGTCGCTGATGGCCGTCGTGCAGCCGCTCATCGACCAGGGCGCTCCGCTCGAGTTCGTGATCCCCGACGACACCACGGGCGTCAACCAGTACGGCGGGGTGGTCGAGGGCGCCGAGCACCCGAACGCGGCCCGGCTCTTCATGTCGTTCCTCCTGAGCCGTGAGGGCCAGGAGGTCATCACCGCCGGCATCGCCGCCTCGGTGCTCGAGGACGTGCCGGGCGCGCTGGAGCTGCCGGCCGAGTTCGCCCAGGTCTCCGAGACCGACATCAACGACCAGCAGGACGCCATCGACGAGCTGCTCGGCTTCTGAGCCGGACGCCCGCTCCGCGCACCGCCGTACCCGAGGAGTCCGCATGACCGCCACCGCCACCACCCGCCCCCGCGACGCCGTGGGGGAGACGTCGTCGGGATCCGGCCGCATCGAGATCCGGGGCCTGCGCAAGACCTACGTGCGCAACGACAAGACCGTCGTGCCCGCGATCGACGACGTCGACCTGGTCGTCGAGGCCGGCGAGTTCTGCGTGCTGCTCGGGCCCAGCGGCTGCGGCAAGACGACGCTGCTGCGCTGCCTGGCGGGGCTCGAGGAGCCCGAGTCCGGGGAGATCGTCGTCGGCGGCCGACCGTTCTACGCGTCGGACCGCAAGGTCTCGCTGACGCCGCAGCAGCGCCGGCTCGGGATGGTGTTCCAGTCCTACGCGCTCTGGCCCCACATGAACGTCGAGCGCAACGTCGCGTTCCCCATGACCACGCGCCGGGCCCGGGGCACCTTCGGCAAGGACGAGGTACGGCGCCGCGTGACGCGCGCGCTGGAGACCGTCGGCATCGGCGAGCTCGCCCAGCAGCCCGTCTCCGCGCTCAGCGGCGGGCAGCAGCAGCGGGTCGCGCTGGCCCGCGCCATCGCGTTCGGCAGCGACGTCGTGCTCTTCGATGAGCCGCTGTCGAACGTCGACGCCAAGGTGCGAGTGCAGCTGCGCCAGGAGATCCACGCGCTGCAGCGCGAGCTCGGCTTCACCGCGGTCTACGTCACCCACGACCAGGAGGAGGCGATGGAGCTCGCCGACGTGCTCGTCGTGCTCAAGCGCGGCAAGGTCGAGCAGGCCGGCCGACCCCGACGCCTCTACCGCGAGCCCGTCTCCCGCTACGTCGCGGACTTCGTCGGCACCGCCGACATCCTCGACGGCACCGTCGTGGGCCCGGTCGCGTCGGCCGACCCCGGCGAGGGGCCCCGGCTGGTCGAGGTCGCGACCGCGCTCGGCACCCTCACCGCCACGGCGCCGCCGGAGGAGGCCGGTGTCGCGCGCGAGGGCACGGAGGTCGGCGTCGTCGTCCGCGCCGAGGACTGGCGCATCACGCCCCCGCGCACGACCACGGACGGGCCGGGCGCGAACCGGCTCGTCGGCGTCGTGCGGGAGAGCGCGTACCTCGGAGCGTCCACGCAGTACCTCGTCGAGATCGCCGAGCAGGTCGTGCGCGTGCGCCCGCAGGGGTCGGCCGAGCTGGCGCCCGGGCAGGAGCTCGCCCTCTACCTCGAGCCCGGCGACCTCCACCTGGTGACGACGTGAGCGCACCCACCCTCGAACGGCCTGCCCCGGCCGCCCCGCCCCCGCGGGGTGGCGGGCGGCGCCGGCCCGACGGCTTCCGCGTGCTCGGGTGGGTCGTCTGCGCCGCGGTGTGCCTGACGATCCTCTACCCGATCGGGACGATCCTCATGGACGTCCTCGGGCTCTCGGACGAGCCGTCGATCGCCTCCGACGTCTGGGGCGAGGCGACGAGCGCGGAGGCGCTGGGCACCCTCGGCGGCACCGTCCTGCTCGTCGTGCCGGCCGGGATCGTCGCCCTCGCCATCGCCTCCCTGCTGGCGTGGATCAACGAGCGCACCGACGCCCGCATCGGGTTCCTCGCCGACATCACCCCGGTCCTGCCCATGTTCATCCCGCCGGTCGCGGGCGCCATCGGCTGGGTCTTCCTCGCCGCGCCCAGCGCGGGTCTCCTCAACGGCGCGTTCGAGGGCTTCTTCGGTCTGTTCGGGGCCGAGGTCGACGGGCCGTTCGACATCTTCACCTGGAAGGGCCTGTTCTTCGTCTACGTCCTCGACCTCGTGCCCTTCGCCTACATCACGCTCGCCGCCGGGTTCCGCAACCTCGACCCGGTGGCCGAGGAGGCCGCTCGCGTCTCCGGAGCCGGTCCGCTCGAGACCTTCCGGCGCGTGACGATGCCGAGCCTCGGCCCGTCGGTCGGCGGCGCCCTGCTCATCGTCATGGCCATCGGGTTCGCGCTGTTCTCGACCCCGGTCGTCATCGGCACCCAGGCCCGCGTCGACGTGCTCTCCATCGAGATCGTCGAGGCGATGACCCGGTCGTTCCCGGCCGACGAGGCACGGGCGCTGGGCCTCGGCCTGCTGCTCCTGCTCATGGTGACGATCGCCTGGCTGCTGCAGCGCCGGCTCGTCCGCAGCGGCGGCCACGCGACCGTCGGCGGCCAGGGCCTCAACTCGCAGCCGACCCGGCTCGGCCCGTTCAGGCACGTCGCGCGGGCCTTCACCGTGCTCTACCTGCTCGCCGCCACCGTGCTGCCGATCATGGCGCTGGTGATCGTCTCGCTGGAGAGGTTCTGGACCGCCGACGTGCCGTGGGGCGACCTCACCCTGGAGCACTACCGGGGCCTCTTCGACAACGACATCGTCACCGACGCGCTGCGCAACAGCGTGCTGGTCGGCGTCGCCTGCGCGACCATCGGCATGGTGCTGGCCGCGATCGTCGCCCGCATGACGCACGGCGAGACCTCGCGCTGGTCGGGGGTCGTCGAGGCGGTCACGCGCATCCCGGCCGCGGTCCCGATCCTCGTGCTCACGCTCGCGTTCATCAGTGCCTTCGTCGGCCCGCCGTTCGGCCTCGGCGGCACCACCGTGCTGCTCGTGCTGGCCTACACCGCGGTCTTCTTCCCGCACGCCGTCGTCAACGCGACCTCGGCCTTCGTGCAGGTCGGGCCCCAGCTGCGCGAGGCGGGCGCGGTCTTCGGCGTCTCGGAGGGGCGCTCGTTCCGCAAGGTGCTCGTGCCGCTGATGCTGCCGGGCCTCACATCGGGCTGGGCGTTCCTCTTCGTGTTGGTGGCGGGAGACGTCACGGTCGCCTCGCTGCTCGCCGGCACCGGCAACCCCGTCGCCGGCTTCGTCATCCTCGACCTCTACAACACGGGCACCTACCCGCCCCTGGCCGCGCTCGCCGTCGTCACCACCGCGCTCACCACGGTGGTCGTCTCGATCGCGCTCGGCCTGGCGCGCTGGCAACGCTCCCGCACGACGGGTGGCTCCACCCGCCGCCGTACGCCCCCGACCCCGACCGCCGCCATCTCGACAGAACAGGTGACCACATGACCACCGACCGCACGCCGCTCAGCGCCGAGCAGCGCCTCCAGCGCCTCGAGGACCGCGAGGAGATCCAGGAGCTCGGCATCCTCTACGGGTTCGTCATGGACGAGCGCGACGAGCCCGGCATCCGCCAGATCTTCACTGAGGACGCGCAGCTGCGCTCCCAGGACGGCGTCTTCGCCGCCACCGGCATGGAGGAGATCGTGACGACCTACCTGGGCCGCTTCGCCCAGCTCGGCCCCACGAACCACTTCTCGCACGGCCACGTCGTGCGCTTCGACGACGCCGACCCCGACGTCGCCCGCGGTCTGCTCGCCGGCCACGCCGAGGTCTCGCGCAACGGCGTCGCCATGCAGGTCGCGCTGCGCTACAAGGACGAGTACCGCCGCGACGGCGGCCGCTGGAAGTTCGCGTCGCGCCTGATGAGCTACATGTACTACCTGCCGTTCACCGAGCTGTCCGAGCTCGGCGACCGCGACAGCGTCCGGGCGTACGGCGACCACCGCCCCTCCGACTGGCCCGAGGCGCTGTACTCGCCCACCGGGAGCGCGTGGCTGCACGACTACCTCTGAGCGAGCCGGCACGTCTGCAACGCCGAGTTGTCGCGTCTGCACGACGTGACGGTGTCGAGTTGTCGCGTCTGCACGGGTGAGTCGGTGCAGACGCGAAAGCTCGGCGTGCTGGGGGCGTGCAGACGCGAAAGCTCGGCGTGCTGGGGGCGTGCAGACGCGACAGCTCGGCGTGCTGGGGGCGTGCAGACGCGACAGCTCGGCGGGTCAGGCTGAGTCGGCAGCCCGGGGGCGCTGGTCGTGGATCGTGCGCCCGGGGCGGTAGGCGACGACCGCGAGCAGCATCGCGACCGACAGCGCGAGCATCACGGAGTAGCCGGCGACGAAGCCGCCGGTGAGGTCGCGCAGGACGCCCATGACGAACGGCCCCATCGCGCCGGCGAGGAACGCGACGAGCAGGGTCATCGCACCCAGGCGGGCGGCGTCGGCCTGGGTCGAGGTGACGTCGACGATGAGCACCAGACCGAGGGTCGAGCCGCCGCCGACGCCCATGCCGAACAGCGTCATGCAGGGGATCGCCAGGCCCACCGGGTCGATCAGCAGCATCGAGATCCCGATGACGGTGCTGGCGACGACGAACCCGAGCAGCGGTCGCCGGTCGCGGGTGCGGTCGCTCAGCGCGGGCAGCGTGAGCATGGTGAGCAGCTGCACGACCTGGAAGAGCACGAACATGTTCGCGGCCTCCTGGCTCGTCTTGCCGAGGCTCACGTAGAGCGGCGTGATCCACGCCAGACCGCTGAAGCCGATGATCATCTGCGACGTCGAGAAGAGCGTCACCCACCAGGCGGTGCGCGAACGCCACGGCATCCGGTGGTCGACCACGACGGCGTGCTCCGGAGCGCTTCCGGTCGAGCCCCGCAGCGCGGGGGTGATGAGCAGCCACGCCGCGGCGGTGACCGCGGAGATGACGCCCCAGGTGGCGAGCGCGGGCCGCCAGCCGCCGAGGAGGTGCTCGAGGGGGACGGCGGTGCCCGCCGCGATCGCGACGCCCATCGCGAGGCCGGCGGAGTAGATGCCCATCGTGAAGCCCCGGATCGAGGGCACGTGGTGGCCGATCAGCGACGGCATGAGCGCCGAGGCGCCTCCCATGGCGGCACCGGCGAGGGCGACGGACGCGAACAGCAGCGGCGCGCCGAGGGGGACGAGGCGTACGACGCCGGCCACCGCCAGCAGCGCCATCATCAGGCCGGTCGCGACCTCGGCGCCGATGCGGGCGCCCAGCCGCTGCCCGAGCGGCGCGCAGAGCCCCATGAACACCACGGCGAGCGCGGTCAGCAGTCCCGCCGCGGTGCTGGAGAGGTGGAGGTCGCGGTTCATGTCGTCGAGCAGCGGCGGCACCGAGCCGAGGCTCGCCCGCAGGTTGAGGCCGATGGCGCCGACCAGCACGACGATCAGCCACGCGGGCAGCCGCGAGGGGCGGACCGTGGACCGCCCGTCGGCGGGGGCCGGTGCGGGTATCGGCGCCTGGCTCACCCGGCCGGCTCGAGGGTCTGCGCGGCGCGGGCGTCGACCACGGCCGAGCGGAACTCGAGCATCCGCTTGGGCAGGCCGAGCAGCACGACGCCCACGAGGGAGCCGTCGGGGGCGTGGAAGCCCAGGACCGCCTCGCCGGTGAGGTCGCCCTCGAGCACCCGCACGTCCGCGACCCCGAGGTGGGGGAGGCCGAACGACTGCATGCGCACGCCGTACTGCTCGCTCCAGAAGGACGGGAGCGGGGCGAAGCCGTCGCCCGGGACCGGCTCCCCGGCCAGCCCGGCGAGCAGGCTGGCGGCGGCGTGCGCCGACATGTCGGTCGGCATGCTCCAGTGCTCGATGCGGACGGCGTCGTCGCCGTACCCGCGCACGGGGAACCGCGCGACGTCGCCGACGACCACGACGTCGAGCACCGGGTCGCCACCGCGCAGCGGGTGGAGGCCGTCGTCGCAGAGCACGCCGTTCGTGAGGTCCAGCCCGAGGCCGGCCAGCGGCTCGGTGTTCGCCTGGGAGCCGACGGCCTCGACGACGACGTCGGCCGCGACGCGCGCACCGCTGTCGAGCACGACCTCGAGGTGCTCGCCGGCGTCCTCGATCGCCGTGACGACGCGGCCCAGCGCGAAGCGCACCCCGTGGCTCTCGTGGCGGCGCTGCACCTCCCGGCCGAGGACCGCGCCGACCGGCCGCTCGAGCGGCGTCGGGAGCGGCTCGACGACGGTGACGTCGCAGCCCAGGGTGACGGCCGTGGCCGCCACCTCGCAGCCGATGAACCCGGCGCCGACGACGACGACCCGCGAGCCGGGTCGCAGCTCGGGGGCGAGGCGCTCCGCGTCCTCGAGGGTGCGGATGGTGTGGCGCCACGACAGCTCACCGGCGAGGTCGAGGCGACGGGCCCGGACGCCCGCGGCGTAGACGAGCCCGTCGTACGCGAGCGTGCTGCCGTCGTCCAGCGTCACCGTGCGGGCGTCGAGGTCGACGGTGGTGACCCGCACGCCGAGCCGCCACTCGACGTCCGCCGTCGTGGGCCGCTGCCGGAAGGGGAGCTTCTCGCGGGTGGTGGTGCCGCGCAGCACCTCCTTCGACAACGGGGGGCGGTTGTACGGCGGGTGCTCCTCGTCGCCGACCACCACGAGGCGGCCGACGTGGCCCGCGGCGCGCAGGCGCTCGCAGGCGCGGAGACCGGCGAGCCCGGCGCCGACCACGACGATCGTGGCCTCGGCGGGGGAGGGGGCGGTGGGGACTGTCGGGGCCATCGGGCGGGTCCTTCCGTGAACGGGTCGGGCGCCGGGTGGACCGGTCGCCGGGGAGAGGGGGGTCAGCGGGCGGCGGCGCGGCCGGCGCGGTAGCCGAAGACCATGGCGGGCCCGAGGGTGCCGCCGGCGCCGCCGTAGACCATGCCGGTGGGGCCGGCCATCGCGTTGCCGGCCGCGAAGAGGCCCTCGATGCGGTCGCCGTCGACGTCGAGCACGGCGCCGTCGACGTCGGTGCGCGGTCCGCCCTTGGTGCCG
Source organism: Nocardioides alkalitolerans DSM 16699 (assembly GCF_000426525.1). Classification (GTDB taxonomy): domain Bacteria; phylum Actinomycetota; class Actinomycetes; order Propionibacteriales; family Nocardioidaceae; genus Nocardioides; species Nocardioides alkalitolerans. The sequence goes on along the minus strand of NZ_AUFN01000010.1, from coordinate 1,199,403 downwards.
AGGGTCGAGCCGACGAGCTCGACCGCGTAGTACGGCGCCTGGTCGAGCGGTCCGAGCGTGGCCCCGACGCCGGGGTACTGCGTGCGGTCGCCGCACCAGCCGTCGTACGCGCTGTCGCCCCGGTCGAAGTCGTCGTCGTGGCCGGCCGCGGCCATCGTGTTCCAACGCTGCACGGTCTCGTCGAGCGCCCGGGCGGGCACGCCGATCAGCCCGGCGAGCTCGGCCAGCGAGCCGGCGCGGTGGATGAAGTCGGGCACCGGGGTGCCGGGGGCGTTGCCGAAGCAGCCGTAGCGCTGGACGAAGCCCTCGTCGAAGACGAGGTGGGCCGGCTGGTTGACGTAGCGGAAGCGCGTCGGGTCGAACGCGTGGAAGGCGCCGCCGAGGGCGTTGTAGTTGGCCGCCTCGTTCGTGAAGCGGCGGCCCTGGTCGTTGACCACGATCGAGCGGGGGAGCGTGCGCTCGCGCAGGACCAGGAAGACGTTGCTGCCGCCGTCGGCGCGCTCGCCGGGCAGCTCGACGACCGGCACCCACCACGCCTCGCGCATGTTGCCGAGCCGGGCGCCGACCCGCATGGCCATCCGCAGCCCGTCCCCCGTGTTGGTCGGCACTCCGGCGGGCGAGCGCACCGGGCCGCGGAGGAAGTCGCGCACGAGCTCCGCGTCGTACTCGAAGCCGCCCGTGGCCAGCACGACCGAGCGGGCGCGCACGGTGCGCACGCCGTCGGGGCCCTCGACCTCGACACCGACCACCCGGTCGGCCTCGACGACCTGCCGGGTCGCCCGTGCCCGGGTCTGCGGGACGACGCCCTGCTCGAGGCAGCCCGCGAGCAGGCTGCCGACGAGGGCGCGGCCGAGGCCCTCGAGCCCGGACTCCTCGCGGCGGGCGAGCTCGTCGGCGGCCAGGACGCCGGTGCCGCCGCCGGTGGGCGTGTCGGAGACGTTCATGCGGCGCGGTGCGCCGACGACCCGGTCGACCCAGGTGGGGATCGCATCGTACGAGAACAGCACCGGCTCGATCGAGCGGCCGCCCGTCGGCTTCCCGCCCGGGTGCTCGGGGTGGTAGTCGGGGAAGCCGGGCACGAGCCGGAAGTGCACGGGGGTGTCGGCCTCGAGCCAGTCGAGCATCTCGGCGGTCGTGTCGACGAGGGCCTCGGCGAGCTCGGGCAGGATCAGCCCGTGCGAGAGCGACTCGAGGTAGTCGAGCCCCTCCTGGCGCGAGTCCGCCACGCCCGCCTCGGCGGCGTAGCGGTTGGCCGGCAGCCACACGACCGCGCTGGAGAGCGCCGTCGTCCCGCCGACCTTCTCGCCCTTCTCGAAGAGGCCCACCGACGCACCCGCGTGGGCCGCGGCCAGGGCCGCCGTCAGGCCGGCCGCCCCGGTGCCCAGCACCACCACGTCGTACGCGTCGTGCTGCTCCTGCGCGGGGCGGCCCTCGGGCATCTCGGCTCCTCGTACGACGCTGGGTCGCGCGCGGCGCGGCTCAGAGGTGGTGGCGGACGGTCACTTCTCGGTGGCGGCGAGCGGGTCGCCCTCGAGCACGCGCGGGCCGGGGGTGAACGTCGCCGGGATCGCCTGCCAGCCGGTGTTGGTGCCCTGGTGCGGGTAGGGCTCGAGCGCGTCGAGGTCGACGACGTAGTCGCCCATGCGGCCGAGGATCTGGCTGAGCAGCTCCTTCGCCATGGCGCGGCCGAGGTGGGAGCCGGCGCAGCGGTGCGCGCCGATGCCGAAGGCGGTGTGGCGGTTGGGCCAGCGCTCGATGTCGACCTCGTCGGCGTCCTCGAAGTGACCGGCGTCGCGGTTGGCCGACGACCACGCGATGAGCACGCGGTCGCCCTCGTGCATGTCGACGCCCTGGAACTCGACGTCCTTCGTCACCGTGCGGGCGAGGCCCTGCGTGGGGGAGAAGAAGCGGAGGAACTCCTCGATCGCCCGCTCGAGCTTGTCGGGGTTCTCGATGAGGTCGGCGCGCACGTCCTGGTTCTTGTAGAGCCACACGACGGTGTTGGAGACGAGCGAGGCGGTCGTGCCGACGCCGCCGGAGAGCAGCAGGTCGACGATGGCGAACACCTCGTCGGCGGTGATCGGGCGACCGTCGACCTCCTGGCCGGCCAGGTAGCTGATGATGTCGTCCTTCGGGTCGGCCATCCGCTCCGCGATGACGCCCTTCGTGACCTTCTCGAGCATCGGCAGGTCGACGTTGACGGCCTTGTCGAACTCGGGGGTGCCGGGCACCGCGACGAGCAGCGCGTGGAAGGCGAACGCGTAGGTCTTCCAGTGCTCGATCGGCAGGCCGAGCCAGTCGACCGTGACGATGGCGGGCACGCCGATGACGGAGGTCAGGTCGGCCTCGCCGACCTCGATGATGTCGTCGATGAACGCGGTCACGAAGTGCTGGACGATCTTCTCCATGCGCTCGACGGCGGCGGGAGCGGTGATCGGGTTGATCAGCTTGCGCCACTTCTTGAAGTCGGGCGGGTCGATCTCGATCGGGATGTGGAACGGGGCCGGCGTCTTCGGGATGACCACCGAGAGGCCCTCGCCGCCGTAGCTGTTGCGGGCCGAGGAGAAGGTGTAGTCGTCGCGCGCCGCCTCGAAGACGGCGTCGTAGCCGGAGAGGACCCAGTAGCCTCCGTGGGCGTCGGACCACGCGACGGGGTGCTCCTCGCGCAGCGCGCGGTAGGAGCCAGCAGGATCGGCCGAGTGCTCGTCGGAGTTGTGGTCGAAGTCGACCACGGGGGCGCGGTGGGCCGTCTCGGTCATCGGTCTCGTCCTTCGTCTCGGGGCGTGCGTCCTGGGGTCCGCGAGGGACTTCCCATGAATGTGATCATGGTTATACTCGATTCGCTCGCTGTCAAATGGATCACACCATTTCCAGGGCGCACCGGAGACCGAAATCGAGGAGGAACCCCATGCACGTGAAGGTCGACGACGACCGCTGCCAGGGCCACGGCCTGTGCCGCATCAGCGCCCCCGACCTCTTCTTCGCGCGCGAGGAGGACGGCAACGCCTACGTGAAGGACGAGCTCATCCCGGCGGGCCAGGAGGACGAGGCGCAGCTCGCGGCGGACAGCTGCCCCGAGCTCGCCATCGAGGTCGACTGAGCGTGGCCGCCGACGCGCGGCGCCCCCCGGCCCTCCTCTCCCTCGGGGCGGGCTCGGCGTACGCCGACGACCGGCTCGACTCCGTCGCGGCCATGGCCGCGAGCGGGCGGGTCTCCTACCTCGGCTTCGACTGCCTGGCCGAGCGCACCATGGCGCTCGCCCAGGTACGACGCCGGCAGGACCCCGCGAGCGGGCAGGACCGACGGATCGCCGCGCTGGTGCCGCTGCTGCGCGACTACCTCGCCGCGGGCGGCAAGGTCGTCGGCAACTTCGGCGCCGCCAACCCCGACGCCGCGCGTGACGACTTCTCCCGCGCGCTGAAGGAGGTCGAGCTGCCGGGCGTGCGCATCGGCGTCATCCACGGCGACGACGTGCGCGACCTGGTGCACGAGCTCGACGCCGACCTGCCCGAGCTCGGCACGACCGTGCGCGCGCTCGGCGACCGGGTCGTGTCGGCCAACGCCTACCTCGGCGCGGGCGGGATCGTCGACTGCCTGCGCGAGGACGCGCAGATCGTGCTCGGCGGGCGGCTCGCCGACCCCTCCCTCTTCGTGGGCCCGATCTGCCACGAGCTCGGGTGGGACCTCGACGACTGGGACCGCGTCGGCCACGCCACCCTCGTGGGCCACCTGCTCGAGTGCGGGGTGCACTCGACCGGCGGCAACTACGAGGACCCGCCGTACCGCGTCGTGCCGGACCCCCACCACCTGGGCTTCCCGATCGGCGAGGTCTCCGACGGGTCGGTCGTCGTCACCAAGCTCCCGGGCACCGGCGGCGCGGTCGACGCCATGACGATGAAGACCCAGCTCTACTACGAGATCCACGACCCGGCCGCCTACCTGACGCCCGACGTGACCGCCGACTTCACCGGCCTCGACGTCGACGACCTCGGTGGCGACCGCGTCCGCATCTCCGGCGCACGGGGCACCGCCTGGCCCGAGACCCTCAAGGTGCTCGTCGGGATCGACCAGGGCTGGCGGGCGACGGGGGAGATGTCCTACGCCGGCCCCGGCTGCGTCGAGCGGGCCCGGCGCGCGGAGGAGGTCGTGCGGGCGCGGCTGGCGCCGTACGCCTCGCAGATCGACGAGATGCGCGTCGACCTCGTGGGGATGGACTCGATCCTCGGCGACCGCCTGCGCGGGGGCTACCCCGCCGAGGTCCGGCTGCGGCTGGCGCTGCGCAGCACGTCGTACGACGTCGCGCGCACCGCCGCGCACGAGACCGAGCTGCTCTACTTCGGCCCCGCCGGCGGGGGCGGCAACACCAGCTCGGTGGTGCCCGCGCTCGGCGTCACCCCGGCGTACGTGCCGCGCGACCTCGTGCCGGTGCGCACGGAGGTGGGGGTCGCGTGAAGCTCCGCGAGATCGCCGCCAGCCGCTCGGGCGACAAGGGCGACGTCAGCAACATCTGCGTCTTCGTCTACGACGAGGCCGACTACCCGCTGCTCGTCCAGCACCTCACCGCCGACCGCGTGCGCGACCACTTCGGTGCGCTCGTCGAGGGCAGCGTCGTGCGCTACGAGCTGCCCCGGGTGCACGGCCTCAACTTCGTGCTCGACCGCGCCCTGGGCGGTGGCGTGTCGATGACCCTGCGCGCCGACCCGCACGGCAAGGCCTTCCAGTCCCTCGTGCTCGACATCGACCTGCCCGACCGCGCCCCCACCGGGGCAGCGGCCGGCGAGGAGACCGCATGACCCTGACGCTCCCCGACAGCTCGACCACGACGTACGTCGACGGCACCTGGCGGGAGGGCCGGGGCGCGTCCTTCACCAGCGTCGACCCGGGTACGGCGGCCACCCTCGCGACGTGGACCGGCTCCGACGTCGAGCAGGCCGGCGAGGCCGTGCTCGCCGCGCGCCGCTCGTTCGACGCGCGCGTGTGGCGTGGCCGCTCGCCGCAGGAGCGGGCCGGGGTGCTGCGGCGCCTGGCCGCCCTCATGGAGGAGCACCACGAGGAGCTGGCGCAGCTCGTCACCGCCGAGGTCGGCTCGCCGATCGCCCTGGCGCGGAGCCTGCAGACCGCGACGCCCGTCGTGAACGTCCGCTGGGCCGCCGACCGGGCCGAGGCCGGGCCCCGCGGCGGCTACCGCGAGGAGCTGCCGCCGCTCGAGCTGCCGTTCCCCGCCGCCAGCGTGCTGCTGCGGGAGCCGATCGGCGTCGTCGCGGCGATCACGCCGTACAACTACCCGATCAACATGATCGCCTGGAAGGTCGCGCCCGCGCTGGCCGCCGGCTGCTCGGTCGTGCTGCTGCCCTCGCCGCGCGGCACGTTGTGCACGCTCGCGTTCGTGCGGCTCGCCGAGGAGGCGGGGGTGCCCGCGGGCGTGCTCAACCTCGTCACCGGCGGACCCGAGGTCGGGCAGCTGCTGTCGTCGCACGAGGCGGTCGACATGGTGACCTTCACCGGCTCCAACGCGGTGGGCGAGGCCGTGATGACGGCGGCGGCGCCGACGAACAAGAAGATCGTGCTCGAGCTGGGCGGCAAGTCGCCCACGGTCGTGCTGCCGGGCGCCGACCTCGACCGCGCCGTCGGGCCGTCGATGCTGCGGTTCTGCCGCAACGCGGGCCAGGGCTGCGGCGCCACCACGCGCATCCTCGTGCACCGCGACGACGCCGAGGCGTTCGTCGCGAAGGCCGTCGCGTTCCTCACCGACCACGTGCCCACGGGCGACCCCACGCTGGCCACGACGGAGGTCGGCCCGCTCATCTCGGCCGAGCACCGCACCCGGGTCGAGGGCTACCTCGAGCGGGCGGTCGCCGGCGGCGCCCGGGTGCTGGTGGGAGGCACCCGTCCCGAGGGCCTCGACGGCTGGTTCCTGATGCCGACGCTCGTCGACGGGGTCGGCGCCGACGATGAGATCTGCCAGGACGAGCTCTTCGCGCCGATCGCCGCCGTGCTCGTCTACGACACGGTGGACGAGGCCGTCGCGATCGCCAACAACAGCCGCTACGGCCTCAACGCCCTGGTCTGGGGGGAGCCGGAGGAGGCCCTCGCGGTCGCAGGGCGGCTCGAGTCCGGCACCGTGGCCGTCAACGGCGGGGGAGCCGGTCGCCCCGACGTGCCGTGGGTCGGGGCCAAGCAGTCGGGCGTCGGCATGGAGATGGGCGAGGACGGCTTCGCCGAGTTCTTCACCGTCAAGCACCTGCAGTGGCCGCTGTGAGCGCCCCGGTCGCCGCTGCTCCGGTCGCCGCTGCCCCGGTCGCCGCTGCTCAGGGCCGCGACGTCGGCTGGCTGGTCGAGACGTGGGCCCGCCGCACGCCGGACCGGCCCTTCCTGCTCTGGTCGCCCTTCGACGGCGACCCCGGTCGCTGGACCCGCCGCGAGTTCGCCGCCGACGTCGACCGCATCGCCGGCGCGCTGCACGCCCACGGGCTGCGGCCCGGCGAGCGGTTCGCCCTCGTGCTGCCCAACGGTCCGGCGTTCCTGCTCACCTGGGCGGCGGTGGCCTCGCTCGGGGCGGTCGCGGTCTGCCTCAACCCGCGGCTCTCGCGCGACGAGCTGACCTACGCGCTGGGCCACAGCGAGGCCGTCGGCGTGCTCACCACGCCCGACCGGGCCGACAACGTGGCCCTGGCCGCGCCCGCCGCGCGGCTCTACGTCGACGGCGCCTGCGGTGCGGCCCGGGGCACCTTCGCGGGGCTGCTGGCCGGGGACCCCGCGCCGTACCCGCGCGGTGTGGCCCCCGGCGCGCCCGCGAGCATCCAGTACACCTCCGGCACGACCGCCCGGCCGAAGGGCGTCGTCTGGTCGCAGGCGAGCGCGCTGTGGGCCGGGCAGGTCGGCGCCGCCCACCAGGGCCTCGGGCCCGGCGACGTGAACCTCGTGCACCTGCCGCTGTTCCACACCAACGCGCTCTCCTACTCCTTCCTCTCCACGCTGTGGTCGGGCGGTGCGCTCGTGCTGCAGCCGCGGTTCTCCGCGAGCCGGTTCTGGCCGACGGCGGTGCGGTACGGCGCCACCTGGTCGTCGGTGGTCTCCTTCTGCCTGCGGGCGCTCGAGGGCCACGACGTGCCGGAGCACCACCGCTTCCGCGGCTGGGGCAACAGCGCGGTCGTCACCCCGTCGGCGGCCACCGGCGGCGTCGGCGCGATCGGCTGGTTCGGCATGACGGAGACCGTCACGCACCCCCTTGTCAGCGACCTCCACCACCCGGGGGCCGCGGGCTCGATGGGGCGGGCGGCGAGCGAGTACGACGTGGCCGTCGTCGACGATGAGGGCCGCCCGGTGGTCCCCGGCGGCGACGGCGAGCTGCGCGTGCGCGGCGTGCGGGGGGTCTCCCTGTTCTCGGAGTACCTCGGCGACGCGGCGGCCACCGCCGCGGCCTTCACCGCCGACGGCTGGTTCCGCACCGGCGACCGCGTGCGGCTCGACGAGGGGGGCGACCTCTGGTTCGTGGAGCGCGACAAGGACGTGCTCAAGGTGGGCGGGGAGAACATCGGCGCCCCCGAGATCGAGCGGGTGCTGCGCGGGGTCGCCGGGGTCGACGAGGTCGCGGTCGTCGGCCGGCCCGACCGGATGCTCGGCGAGGTGCCCGTGGCGTTCGTGACGGCCCGGTCGGGGGAGCGGGTCTCCGTCGAGGCGGCCACCGCCGCCTGCGCCGAGCTGCTGACCGACTTCAAGCGGCCGCGGGAGATCCGCGTGGTCGACGACCTGCCCCGGTCGACGCTGGACAAGGTGGCGAAGGCGGTGCTGCGCACGCAGCTCGCCGAGGAGACGGCCGTGCTGGAGGACGCCCGTGCCTGAGGCGCAGGAGGAGACGGGCCCGGGCGGGCCGCTCGCCGGCGTCCGCGTGGTCGAGCTGGCGGGCATCGGGCCCGGCCCGTTCAGCGTGATGCTGCTCGCCGACATGGGCGCCGAGGTGGTGCGCGTCGACCGCACCGGACCGCCGAGCGCCGACTACACCCCCAACCCGGTGATCGAGCGCGGGCGCCGCTCGATCGCGCTCGACCTCAAGTCACCCGACGGCGTGGCGGTGCTCCTCGACCTCGTGGCGACCGCCGACGTGCTGGTCGAGAGCTACCGGCCCGGGGTGGCCGAGCGGCTCGGCGTCGGGCCCGACCGCTGCCTGGCCGTGAACCCGCGGCTGGTCTACGGGCGCCTGACGGCGTGGGGCCAGGACGGGCCGCTCGCGCAGGTCGTCGGCCACGACATCAACTACATCGGCATGACCGGGGCGCTGCACAGCATGGGTCGTGCGGGGGAGCGGCCCGTGCCGCCGCTCAACCTCGTCGGCGACTTCGGGGGCGGCGCCGCGTCGCTCGCGTTCGGCGTGGTCTGCGCGCTCCTCGAGGCCCGGACGTCGGGCCGCGGCCAGGTGGTCGACGCCAACGTGCTCGAGTCGACGTCGACCCTCATGGGCCTCGTGCACGGGCTGCGCGCCCAGGGCCGCTGGTCGACCGAGCGGGGCACCAACCTGCTCGACACCGGGTGCCCCTACTACGACGTCTACACGTGCGCCGACGGCCGCTGGGTGGCCTTCGGCGCGATCGAGGAGCGGTTCTTCCGCAACGCGCTCGGCGTGCTCGGCCTCACCGATCCCGACCTGGTCTCCGCCCACAAGGACCGGACCCGCTGGCCCGCCCTGCGGGCCGCCCTCACCGACGCCTTCGGGGGCCGCGACCGCGACGACTGGACCGCCGCCTTCGAGGGCGTCGAGGCCTGCGTCTCGCCGGTGCTCGACCTCGACGAGGCCGCCGCCCACGAGCACGCCGTCGCGCGGGCGGCGTACGCCGAGGTGCCCGGCGTGCCGCCCGGCAGCCCGGTGCGCCAGCCCGCCGTCGCGCCGCGGTTCAGCCGCAGCCCCACGCCCGTGCCCGGCGCGGCCCCCGGCCCGGGGCAGGACAGCGCGGCGGTCCTCGCCCAGCTCGGGTACGACGCGGCCCGCGTCGCCGCCCTCGTCGACAGCGGTGCCGTCGGCACCCCCCACTCCGCCGGTTCCCCCCGATCACCCCGTTCCTAGGACCCCTGGAGGTCTCCGTGCTCACCCGCATCGGCATGGCGCCGCGACGTGCCGGCCTCACGACCACCGCGTTCGTCGACCACTGGCGCAGCGCGCACGCCGACGCAGCCGGTGCCATCCCCGGCCTGCGCGGCTACGTGCAGCTGCACCCCGTGCTGGTCGACGGCCGACGGCCCTTCCCGTACCTGGGGGTCGACGCGTGCTCGCTGCTGGACTTCGACACCGTCGCCGAGATGGAGGCCGGTTTCGCGTCGGCGCACTACCAGGGGGCGGTGCGGGCCGACGAGGAGCAGCTGGTCGACAAGTCGGGCTTCTCGGTGATGCTCACGGAGGCCGCGCGGCACCGACCGGTGCCCGACGGTGCGGTCGCGGTGGCGACCCTGCTGCGCCGCCACGTCGCCGTACCCGTCGAGGAGTTCCGCGACGCCGCCGCGGAGGCGTGGCCCGCGCGCACCGACGGGCCCGGGCACGAGCAGTACTGGGCGACCGGCGGGGTCGGCACGGGCCGGTACGGCGACGCGGCCGACCTGCTCGACCTGCGGGCCTTCGGGTCGGTGGAGGAGGCGGTCGACCACGTGCTCGGCGAGGGCGAGGGCCTGGCCGAGGACCTGCGCGTCGCCGGCCTCACCCTCGGCAACGCCCGGGCGCTCGTGCGCACGCACCGGGTCGTCTGAGCACCCGCTGCCCCGACCTCTCGAAGCGGATTGCTCTAGTCCGGTTCCGGGGCTACTGTCGAACGATCGCGCCCACCCGTCCGTGGTGGGGTGGGAGGTGTCCATGACCGACCTTCTGGAGCTGCCGGCCGACGAGGTCGGCGAGATCTTCTTCGCCCGGGGGTGGACGGACGGCCTGCCCGTCGTGCCGCCCACCCCGCCGGCCGTCGCCGCGATGGTGGCCGCGGTCGACGGGGAGCCCGACGACGTGATCGGCGGCATCCCCCGGCGCGGCCGGGTCGTCACGATCGAGCAGGCGGCGGTGAACGCGGTCATGGCGGGCTGCCTCCCGGCGTACTTCCCGATCGTCGTCGCCGCGCTCGGCGCCGCCCTCGACCCGGCCTTCAACGCGCACGCCGCGTTCACCAGCACCGGCGGAGCGGCCACGTGCGTGGTCGTGAGCGGACCGCTGGCCGCCGAGGTCGGCATGAACGCGTCGCACAACGCGCTCGGACCCGGCAACCGCGCCAACGCCACGATCGGTCGCGCGGTGCGGCTCGTCGCCCGCAACGTCTTCGGGGCCCGCGTCGGCGACATGGACGCCACCTCCATGGGCAACCCCGGCAAGCTGACGCTCTGCTTCGCCGAGCAGGACCCGCCGGCGCCCTGGGAGCCGCTGCGCGTGCAGCTCGGCTTCGACGCCGACGACACGACGGTGACCGTGATGGCCACCGAGGCGCCGCGGCAGGTCGCGAACCACCTCTCCGAGGTGCCGGAGGACGTCGCCCGCACCTTCGTGTCCGCCATCCGGGTGGCCGCGAGCTTCCCCGTCGGCAAGGGCGGCCAGGGGATCGCCGTGCTGTGCCCCGAGCACTCCGGGGCGCTGCGCGACGGGGGCTGGTCGCAGGCGCGCGTCCGCGAGTTCCTGTTCCGGGAGAGCCGCCTGCCGCCCGACGAGCTCGTCGCGCACGGCGTGCCCCTCGAGGTGGGGAGCCAGCACGACATGACGCCGGGCGCCGACGGGCTGCTCCCGTCGCTGGCCTCGGCCGACGACGTGCTCCTCGTGACCGCAGGGGGTCCCGGACCGGGCTGGTCGGCCTACCTGCCGGCCTTCGCGCCCGCGCAGCACACCCGCGCGGTCACCCGCCGCGTGCGTACGGCGGGCGAGGCCCTGCCCGACTGCGGGCCCGACGCCTGCGAGGTCGACCTCTCGACGTTCTCCCGCCCGACCGCCCGTCCCACCCCCGAGGAGCCCGCATGACGACCATCCAGGTGCACGTGCCCGTCGTCGAGGACGCGCCCGCCGCGCCGGTGGACCTCGCGTCCCGCGTCGGCCGCGACGTCGTCGGGGGCCGGCTCGTGCTGATCGACAACGGCAAGCCGAAGGCCCGCGACCTGCTCGCCCATCTCGGCGACGCGCTCGCCGAGCGTCTCTCGCTCGACCACGTCGAGCTGGTCAGCAAGTCGTCGGCGGCGTTCCCGGTCGAGGACGCCCACGCGGACGAGATCGCGGCGCGCGCCGACCTCGTCGTCACCGGTCTCGGTGACTGCGGGGCGTGCAGCGCCTGCTCCCTGCAGGACGCGCTGCTCCTCGAGCGTCGCGGTGTGCCGGCGACGGTGCTCATCACCGACGTGTTCGTGGCCCACGTCGCCCGGTTCGCGGCGAACCTGGGCTCGCCCGGCTACCACCACCTCGTGGTGCCCCACCCGGCCGCGACCAAGAGCGACGACCGGCTGCGGACGCTGGCTCGCGCGTCGGTCGACGCGGCCGTCGAGCAGCTGCGCAGCGCCCCGGCCCTGCTGCCGGTCTCGTGACGCCAGTCGTGCCTCCCGCCGACGACGCCGACCCGCCCCGTGCCAGGGGCCGGGCCGACGCCGAGCGCAACCGGACCCGCGTCGCGGAGGCGGCGGCGCTCGTGTTCGCCGAGCACGGGCTCGACGCCACCGTCGCCCAGGTGGCCGACCGGGCGCGCGTCGGCAACGCGACGGTCTACCGCAACTACCCGAGCAAGACCGAGCTGCTGAGCGAGGTCGCGCTGCGGTGGCTGGTCGACTGGCGCACGGCGCTGCGGGCCGCCGCCGACGCCGGCGACGTACCGTTCCGCGAGGTCTTTCTCGAGCTCTACGCGCGCCTGCGCGGCGACCGCCTGGCCCTCGACCTGCTCCGGGCGGGCGCGATCGACGACGAGGTGACGGCCGCGCGCGCGGAGGTCGAGGCCCTCTTCACCGCGTCCCTCGACGCCGCCGTGGCCGACGGTCTCGTGCGGCCCGGCATCACCTACGCCGACCTCTCCGTGCTCATCCTCGGCACCGCCGGACGGCTCTCCGAGATCGGCGAGACCGACCCGGCCGCGTGGCGCCACGTCGCCGACATGATCTGGGCGGGCATCGCGACGGGCTGAGGCCGGTCGGTTCGCGGTAGGAGGTACCCGTGGCGCGGGTACGACCTACCGCGAGGGGTCAGGGCCGTCGTCGGCTCAGGCGGCCCGCACGACGCGGTCGACCGAGACGATGTCGGCGACGGCGGGCACGATGTCGCGGCCGAGGTCGTCGAGGTACTCCACGACCGCCTCGCTCGTCATGTGCGGCCACTGGGCCCGTACGAGGATCGGGTCGATCGGCACGAGCGCGGCCATCTCGGCGATCTGGGCGACGCACTCGTCGGGGGTGCCGATGAACGTCTCCTTGCGGGCGACCTCGCGGAACTCCCGGGAGAGCTCGTCGGCGCTGCGGGTCGCGAGCTGGCGGTCGGCGTAGGCGAGCAGCCGCTCCTTGGCCATGGACTCGAACCGCTCGTACGCCGCGTCCGTCGTCGCGGCCGGGATGATCTCGCGGCGCAGCGGGTGCTTCACCTGGGGCCGGCCGACCCGCTCGCGCTCGTCCTCGTAGATCGAGAGGAGCCGCACCATCTCGGGTCCGCGGGTCTCCGGGGTGATGGGCCAGCCGTCGCCGAGGCGGGCGGAGCGTCGTACCCCGTGGTCCTTCATGGCGCCGATCCAGATCGGCGGGTGCGGCTCCTGGTAGGGCCGGATGTGGGTCTTGCCCTCCGTCAGCGACCAGAACCTCCCGTCGAACGACACCGTGTCCTGCGTCCACATCTGCTTCATGATGCTGATCGCCTCGTCGAACATCGCGAAGCGCTGGGAGAAGTCGACGCCCAGTGCCGTGAACTCGTCCTCGCGGTAGCCGGCGCCCGCCCCGACGACCAGGCGGCCGCGGGTCAGGATGTCGAGCGTCGCGAGGTCCTCGGCCAGCATCACCGGGTGGTAGAGCGGCACCTGCACGACCGTCGTGGCCAGGGTGACGTGCTCGTCGAGCTCGGCCGCGATGCGCGCCAGCGTCGGGATGGGCTGCAGCCAGCGCAGGTCGCCGTACAGGAAGTGCTGCCCCATCGTGATGTGCGAGATGCCGTTGCGCTGGGCCGCCTCCACCTGGCGCAGCAGGCCGTCGAGGTGGTCGCGCGGGGAGACGCTCGCGTGGACATCGCCGAGGATGACGCCGATCTGCACTGCGGACCTCCGTGCTGGGTGGCCGCCACTGGCCCGTGGCGAATATCTCCCTATCATATGCATGAATTGCGTCACACTGTCGAGCAGCGCGAGGGGTCCCATGTCCACCGAAGCACCCGACCGTCCGGGCGTCACCGTGGTCGAGTTCGACCACAACTCGCCCACGCACTCCGCCGACCTGGTGGCGTCGTACCGCCGGCTCCGCGCGACCGCACCGATCGCCTGGACCCCCGCGCAGGGCGGCTTCTGGGTGCTGAGCGACTACCCGTCGGTGTTCGACGCCGCCCGTGACGAGGGCACCTTCTCGTCGGCGCGCAGCGAGCACGGCGGCACCGGGCTGAACAACGTGATCCCGAAGGCGCCGACGCGCCTGCACATCCCGGTCGAGCTCGACCCGCCGCTGCACCGCTCCTACCGCCAGCTGCTCAACCCCCTCACCTCGCCGGCGGCGGTCGCGCGCCTCGCGCCGATGGTCGAGGGGTGGACGACGTGGTTCGTCGACCAGGTCGTCGAGCAGGGCGCGTGCGACTTCTCCAGCGTCATCGGCGTGCCCGCCGTGGTGACGCTCGACTGGCTGGGGCTCGACGTCGCCGACTGGCGCCGCTACTCCCGGGCGCTGCACTCCGTGCTCGCCGACACCCCGGGCAGCGAGGCCCACACCCGCTCGGTGCAGGTCGACATCCCGTGGATGGAGGGCCGCATCATGGAGGCGATCGTCGCCCGTCGGGCCGAGCCGCGCGACGACGTCATCAGCCACCTGCTCGACCAGGAGGTCGACGGCGAGCCCATCACCGACGACGGCGTCTACTCCCTCGTCGAGCTGCTCATCAGCGGCGGCGTCGGCACGACGGCCTCGCTCGTCAGCCAGACCCTCGTGCACCTCCAGCGGGACCGGGCGCAGCGCCGGGAGCTGATCGAGCAGCCGGAGCTGCTGGAGCGGGCGGTCGAGGAGTTCCTGCGCGCGTTCTCGCCCACCCAGGCGCTGGCGCGCACGGTGGTGCAGGACGTCGACTTCCACGGCGCTCCGCTGCGCGTCGGCGACCGGGTGCTGCTCGCCTGGAGCTCCGCCAACCGCGACCCCGCGCAGTTCGACGACGCCGACGAGGTGCGGATCGACCGCTGGCCCAACCGCCACACCGCCTTCGGGATGGGGGTCCACCGGTGTGCCGGGGCCCACCTCGGACGGGCCATGGCGCGGTCGCTGATCGGGCAGGTCCTCGAGCGCATGCCCGACTACGAGATCGACCTCGACGCGGTCGAGACCTACGTGCACCAGGGCGTCAACGCCGGCTTCCAGCGCATCCCGGCGACCTTCACACCGGGGCCGCGCCGCGGCTCCGACGTGGCGGGGATGTGAGCGGGGTGGCCGGGTTCCGGTACGACGAGCGCCTCGACCCCGAGGTGGCGGCGGCGCTGGAGGCGATGCCCGTCTACGACCTCGCTGACATCCCCCGGGCCCGGGCCTGGCGCCGCGAGCTGGCTGCGGCCACCCGCGCGCAGGCGGTGCCGCACGACGGGGTGCACGTCGAGGAGCGCACCCTGACCGGGGCGGACGGCCGCGACGTGCTCGTGCGGGTGCACCGGCCCGCCGCGGGGGCGGCGCCGGACGCGGGCCGGCTGCTCTGGGTGCACGGCGGTGGGCACGTGTCGCGCTGCGGGCCCGCGACGAGGGCGACGTCGTGGTCGACGCCCAGCTGCTCGTCTACCCGATGCTCGACGACCGGGAGGCGACGGTCTCGAGCCGCGGGGTGGTCGACCCCCGGGTCTGGGACGTCACCAAGAACCGCCACGCCTGGGCGGCGTACCTGGGCGGGGTTGCGGGAACCGTGCGCCCCGGCGACGCGGGCGTCCCGGCGTACGCGGCACCCGCCCGCGCCGACGACCTGCGTCGGCTGCCCCGCACCTGGCTGGCGACGGCCGAGCTGGACCTCTTCTGCGACGAGGACGTCGCGTACGCCGCCCGCCTCCTCGAGGTGGGGGTGTCGGTCGAGCTGCACGTCTATCCCGGCGCCGTGCACGGCTTCGACGTCTTCGCCCCGGCCTCGGCCGTCGCCCGCCGGTTCGTCGCGGAGCGGACTCGTGCGTTCCGCACGTTTCTCGCGCCGGCGTCCGATCTGCACTGATCTGCACCTTTCGCTGAACCGCTTTACAGCGAACCGACGCGACCCTATGGTGTGGATCACATGCGAATCATGCGCATGATATTCAAAGTAACGAGGAGTTCGGATGAGCGGGTTCATGGGCGGGTCCCAGCGCCGGATGGCATTCGGTGCCATCGTCACGGCGTCAGTTCTCGGGCTGTCAGCGTGTGGAAGCGTCAGCGGAGGCGGTGGCCCCCAGGCCAGCGACGAGCTGCCGGACACGATCAAGGTCGTGTCGATCAACCCGACGACGGGCGTGGTCGCCTTCGCCGGCGAGGCCGCGAACAAGGGCTACGAGCTCGCGATCAAGGAGATCAACGAGCAGGACTACCTCGAGGGCACGACCATCGAGATCGACTACGTCGACACCAAGTCCGAGCCCCAGACCGCCGCCCAGGAGATGACCAAGGCCACCGCGGGTGGCGAGGTCTCCGCCGTGTTCGGCTCCGTCTCGAGCAACGAGGCCGTGGCCATGTCGCCGCTCGCCGAGCAGCGCCAGATGCCCACCATCTACACGCAGGCCGGCAGCGACGGTGTGGTCGTGGGCGACTACACCTACCGCGCCACGCCCCTGATGCGTGAGTACTACCCGCTCCTGAAGCAGTACATCGAGGAGACCGGCGCCCAGTCGCTCGGCATCATCTACACCGAGGCCACCCCGACGCTGCAGGACATCGGCAGCAACACGCTCCCCGCCATGGCGGAGGAGCTCGGCATCGAGATCACCGCGTCGGTCGGCACGCAGGCGACCACGCAGGACTTCTCGGCGCCGATCTCGCAGGTGCTCGGCTCCGAGCCCGACCTCGTGTCGGTGCTGCTCGTGGGTGCCGCCAACCCGACCGCCATGACGCAGCTGCGCCAGGCCGGGTACGACGGCCCCGTGCTCGGCAACTCGGGCGCCTCGGCCGGCAACCTCGACCCCGCGGGCGAGGCCGGCAACGGCATGGTCTGGGCCGCTGACTTCAACTACCAGATGAGCGCGACCTCCAGCCAGGAGTTCGTCGAGGCCTACAACGAGGAGTTCGGCGAGGACCCGCTGAACTACGCGGCCGAGGCGTACGACGCCGCCTGGTTCCTGGCGCGCTCGCTCAAGGAGGCCCAGTCGGCCGACCGCGAGTCCGTCAAGGACGCCATGGCGACCGTCGCCGAGGAGAGCTTCGACGGTGCTCTGGGCGAGGGCCTGACCTGGGTCGACAACGACCTCCAGGTGCCCGGCGTCGTCATCGAGTACTCGACCGACGGCGAGATCCTGCTCTACGAGGGTGAGCCCGCCGCGGCGGAGTGACCTCTCGCTCCACCCCGCACAGCACGGGTGGGGGTCGCGACGGAGCCTCGTCACGGCCCCCACCCCAGGGCGTCCCGGACGCCCGGACACCACCACGCACCGACCATGAATGGGAGGGGCCATGCAGGACGTCCTGAGCGTCGTCAGCCTCGGCTCGATCTACTTGCTGTTCGCCCTCGGCATGAGCTTGACCTGGGGCACCATCGACGTACTGAACTTCTCGCACGGCTCGATCTTCATGTTCTCCACCTTCACCGCCTACCTCCTCCTGGGCTCGACGGCGCTGCCGTTCCTGGCCGTCGTGGCGGTGGCGGTGGCGGTGGGCGCGCTCATGTCGGTGCTCATCCAGGTGCTGGCGTTCGAGCAGATCATCAAGCGGGCACGCACGAAGAAGAACGCCGAGATGCAGATCCTCATCGGCGGCATCGGCATCGCGATCATCCCGCTGGCGATCGCGCAGCACCACACCAAGAGCAACCCGTTCGGGCTGCGTGAGTCGTCGTTCTCGGTCGACACCTGGGTGGTCGGCGACCTCCGCATCACGAACATCGCGGTGATGACGATCATCGTCGCGCTGGTGCTCTGGCTCGCCCTCGCCCTGTGGCTGCGCCGCTCGCGCAACGGCCTCGCCCTGCGGGCGATCGGCGTCGACGCCGAGGTGGCCTCCCTCATGGGCGTCGACCGCCGCCGCCTCGCCCTCGTCACGATGGCCGTCGCCGGCGGTCTCGCCGGCCTGGCCGGTGTGCTCTTCACGTTCACGCTCGGCGCGATCACGCCCGAGAGCGGCGACACCCTGCTCGTGAAGGCGTTCGCCATCATCATCCTCGGCGGCGTGGGCAGCATGCGCGGCGTCGCCTTCGGTGCCTACTTCCTCGCGGCCTGCGAGGTCTGGGTGCTCACCCAGACCAGCGGCTCGTGGGTGGAGGCCGTGTCGTTCGGCCTCATCTTCATCGTCCTGCTGATCCGTCCCGCCGGCGTCTTCGGACGCAAGGAGGTCCGTCGCACATGAGCAGCTTCTACCTGACCAACCTGGTCCTGGTGCAGGCCACCATCACCGGCCTGCTGCTGGCCCTCAGCATCCAGGTCCCGATCCGCATGGGCGTCTTCTCGTTCGCCGGTGCCGGCGCCTACGGCTTCGGCTGCTACGCCGGCGCGATCCTCGTGCTGGACTACCAGATGGCTGCCGTCCCGACGATCGTCATCACCGGGCTCCTGGCGGGTCTGGTCGTGCTCGTCGTCGGCCTGCTGATCGCCAAGCTGAACGGTCTCTACCTCGCCATGGCGACGGTGGCGTTCTGCCTCATCATCAGCGTGGTCGCCATCAACGGCGGCGAGCTGACGGGCGGCTCGACCGGCCGGTACGGCGTGATCTCCGACTTCACGATGGGCCACATGTTCGCCATCGGTGCGATCGCCCTCGTGCTCGTCGCGCTCAGCGAGCGGGGCAAGCTCGGCCGCCGCGTGGACGCCGTCCGCGAGGACCCCGAGCTCGCCGCCTCGATGGGCATCAACGTCCGCCGCTACCGCCTGGTCGCGTTCGCCGTGAGCGGCGTCCTCGGCGGCGTCGCCGGCGCCATGAACATCCTGGTGCGCAGCGCGGTCAGCCCGCTCGACATCGGCTTCCCGCTCATCGTGCTCGCCCTGACGATGATCATCGTGGGCGGCTCGCTGTCCTGGAAGGGCGCGGTCATCGGCGCCCTCATCTTCACGTGGCTGCCCGACCTGCTCGCCGTCGTCGGCGAGTGGCAGGAGCTCATCTACGGCATCATCGTCGCGATCGCGGCGGTCCTGCTCCCGCGCGGCCTCTACGGCGTGTACGTCGACACGAAGCGCTCCGTGCTGCGCCGCCGCCGCCAGGAGGCGACCGACAAGGCGACCGCGCAGACGCCCCCGCCGACCAGCACCGGCGACACCACGGACATCGACCGGCTCGCGCCCGAGATGGAGGCCCAGCGATGAGCACCCCGAACACCGCGGAGACCCTGCCCACGACGGGCCCGGCCGGCGGCGCGCCCGCGTCGCCCGGTGGCGTGGCCGTGCTCGAGTGCGACGACGTCTGCGTCCACTTCGGCGGCGTCAAGGCCGTCGACGGCATCTCCCTGCAGCTGCTGCCCGACACGATCCACGGGATCATCGGCCCCAACGGGTCGGGCAAGAGCACCCTCATCGGCGCCATCACCCGGCTGACGAAGCTGACCAGCGGCCGTCTGCTCTTCGACGGCGAGGAGTACCAGAGCTCGCCGGCGTCGGTGGTGGCCCGCAAGCGCGTGGCCCGCACGTTCCAGACGGTCCGGCTGCTGCCCGACCTGACCGTCCTGGAGAACATCCAGCTCGGCGCCGACGGTCGCACGCACGACGAGGGCCCCCGCCCGAACCTGCTGAAGCGGCTGCTGGGCAAGCAGATCTCGCCCGCCGTGGGGGAGGCCATCGAGCGCACCAACCTCCAGGGCTTCGAGAGCTTCTACCCGTCCGAGCTCTCGTACGGCACGCAGCGCCGCGTGGAGATCGCCCGGGCCATCTCCACCGGACCGCGGCTCCTGCTGCTCGACGAGCCGACCGCCGGCATGAACCAGACGGAGCGCGCGGAGATCTCGGCGCTGCTCCAGAGCCTGCGCACCGGTGGCCTCAGCCAGCTGCTGGTCGAGCACGACGTGCAGATGATGATCGACACCTGCGACCACGTCTTCGCCATGAACTTCGGCAAGCTCATCGCCGAGGGCCGGCCGAAGGACGTCGTGCAGAGCCCCCAGGTCCAGGAGGCCTACCTCGGAAGGAAGTGGCGCGACCATGCTTGATGTCAGCGACCTGCACGTCAGCTACGGCAACGTCGAGGCCGTCCGCGGCGTCTCGATGTCGACGACGCCGGGCAAGATCACGCTCGTGCTCGGCGCCAACGGCGCCGGCAAGACCACCACGCTCAAGGCGGTGGCCGGCCTCGAGAAGCCGGTGAGCGGCAAGGTCACGCTCGACGGCACGGACCTCACCGGGCTCGCGCCCCACAAGATCGTGCGGCACGGCGTCTCGCTCGTGCCCGAGGGGCGTCGGATCTTCGGCCCCCTGACGGTCGCGGAGAACCTCCGGATGGGCGCCTACACGGCGGACAAGTCGCTCGTCGCCGAGACCCTCGAGCGCGTCCACGAGATGTTCCCGATCCTCCAGCAGCGCGCCGACTCCGCCGCTGGCCTGCTCAGCGGCGGCGAGCAGCAGATGCTGGCCTTCGGGCGCGCGCTGATGGCGCAGCCGAAGATCATGCTGCTCGACGAGCCCTCGATGGGTCTCGCGCCCGCGATCGTCGACTCGATCCTCGCCAAGGTGCGCCAGATGGCCGACTCGGGCATCGGCATCCTCATGGTCGAGCAGAACGCCGAGGCGGGTCTCGACGTCGCCGACGACGTCGTCGCGGTCGCCCGCGGCGAGGTCATCTTCGCCGGCGCCGCCAGCGAGGCGCGCGACAACAGCGCCGTGCTCCGGGCCTTCCTCGGCGAGGCGGCCCTGGCCGGCTCGGACGACTGACACGTGCCACGCACGACAGAGGGTCCCCACGCCGCGAGGCGCAGGGACCCTCTGTCCGCGTCTGCGGGGGAGCCGGGCCCGACGTACCGGGCGACGGGGTCAGCCGAAGTAGCGCTGGTCCCAGGGGATGGTCTCGCCCATGAGCTGGGGGAACTTGCGCTCGGCGTAGCGCTCGTAGGCCTCGATGTGCTCGCGCATGCGGGCCTCGGACGCCTCGGGGTCACGGGCCGCGAGGGCCTCGTAGATCTCCACGTGGGCCTTGAGGATCGCCGTGCGGCGGTAGCCCGGGTAGTCGATGCCGATGACGGTGCCGTCCATGATCCCGAGCAGGGACTCGATGACGTAGCCGAACAGCGAGTTGCGCGACGACCAGGCGATGATGTCGTGGAAGCGCTTGTTGGCGTCGAGGAACGAGTACTGGTCGTCCATCTCGTCCCGCATCTGGTCGACCGTGCCCCGCAGCGCGGTGAGCTCCTCGTCGGTCATGCGCGTGGCGGCGAGGTTGCTGATCATCGGCTCGACGGCCGAGCGCACCTCGACGATGTTGCGGAACGGCGCCGACCGCAGCTGCATCAGCAGCACGAGGGTGCTGCCCAGGTGGGCGGCGTCGGGGTTCTGCAGCACCGGGCCGCCGCGCGGTCCGGGCTTGAGCGAGATGACGCCCTGGAACTCGAGCAGCCGCAGCGCCTCGCGGAGCGTGCCGCGCCCGGTCTGGTACTTCTCCAGCATCGTGCGCTCGGGCTCGAGGAGCTCGCCGGGGCCGAGGCCCGCGCGCAGCGCGTCCTGGACGATGCGCTGGGCGACGAGCATCGCGGCCTTGGGGGGCCGCTGAGCTGCGGAATCGCGTGTGACCATCGTGGTTCGTCCTCCGAGCGGCCGGTCAAAGATGGTGAACATTAGCACCGATGCGTTATTCGAATGCTGCTTCGACGCACCGTACGTCGAGCTGACCCGAAGGAGCCTGAACACGATGTCTGTGACCACCGCCCCCGCCGCTGTCGGCGACACCGACGAGGCGCGTCGCGCCGCCTTGCTGGAGCGGGCCGAGCGGGCCGACCTGGCCCGCGAGATCGGCGACCTGGTGCAGGAGTGGGGACGGCGCGAGGTGCGCCCCACGATCGCCGCCCGGGAGACCGCGGGGGAGTTCCCGCGCGACCTCTACGCCCAGATGGGCCAGATGGGCTTCTTCGGCTGCTGCTTCCCGCCCGAGGTCGGCGGCACGGGTGCGGGCTTCCGCGCGCTCGCGGCGGTCTCGGAGAAGCTGGCGTGGGTCTACCCGCCGCTGTCGGCGTCGATGAACCTCCAGGCCGCCACGGTCCCGCTGACGATCGCGAACTGGGGCACCCCCGAGCAGCGGGAGCGCTGGGTGCCGGGCCTGCTCACCGGCGAGCTGCTCGGCTGCAACGCGATGACCGAGCCCGACGGGGGCTCCGACTTCCTGGGCGCCATGCGCACGCGCGCCGTGCGCGACGGGGACGACTACGTCCTCAACGGCGCGAAGATGTGGATCACCAACGCCAACGTCGCCGACGTCGCGATCGTCTACGCGAAGACGGACCCCGCGGCCGGCCACAGGGGCGTCACCGCGTTCGTCGTCCCCACCGCCACCCCCGGCTTCGAGGCCACCCGCGTCCCCTGCCGGGGCCTCGGGAAGCTCATGCCCACGAACTCGGTGAGCCTGACCGACGTGCGCGTGCCCGCCAGCGCTCTGCTCGGCGCCGAGGGCCAGGGGTTCGTCGTGGCCATGAACGCCATGGACTACGGCCGCCTCACCGTCGCCGCCCGCTCCGTCGGTCTCGCCCAGGCCTGCCTCGACGCCGCGCTGGCGTACGCCGACGAGCGCACCGCCTTCGGCGACAAGATCGGCTCGTTCCAGATGGTCAAGAAGCAGCTCGCCGACATGACCGTCGAGGTCGCCGCCGCGCGCGGTCTCGTGGCCGAGGCCGCCGCGAGGTACGACGAGGGCGACCTCGCCACGCGGGAGAGCTCGATCGCCAAGTACTACGCCGGCGAGGTCTGCAACCGCGCGGCCCAGGCGACCGCGGAGATCTTCGGCGGCGCCGCCTTCATGGACGAGCTGCCGATCGGGCTCTACCTCAACTTCGCCAAGCTGTGGCAGACCGGCGAGGGCTCGGCCAACATCCAGGCCGTGCTCATCGCCGACGACGCCCTCGGCTGGAAGCGCATGGACCGGCACCGCACGGTGCTGAAGTCGTCCTGATCAACCCGACCGTTCCCGCACCACCACCAGGAGGAAGAACCTTGTCCGACGTCCTCGTCACCGAGCGCGGCACCGCGCTCTGGATCCAGCTCAACCGGCCCGAGCGTCGCAACGCGTACGACGCGCACATGGCCGCCGCGATCACGGAGGCGCTCGAGGACGCGTCGACGTACCACTCGGTGGTCATCACCGGGTCGGGCGGGTCGTTCTGCGCCGGCGGAGCGCTCACCAACCTCAGCGAGCCCGACATGCCGTCGATGCGCGGCCTCTACAAGGGGTCGCTGCGGCTCTTCGACGCCATCCGCACCTGTCCCCGTCCCGTGATCGCCGCGGTCAACGGCGCGGCCGCGGGCGGCGGCAACGAGCTCGTCGTCGCCTGCGACCTCGCGGTCGCGGCCCGGTCCGCCACGTTCGGCCAGACCGGCCCGAAGGTCGGCAGCTCGCCGGTGACCGGCGCGACGAACGTGATGGGCGTGCAGATCGGTGAGAAGCGCGCGAAGGAGCTCTCGATGCTCTGCCGGCGCTACCCCGCGCAGCGGGCGTACGAGATGGGCCTCGTCAACGAGGTCGTCGACGACGACCTGCTCGAGGAGACCGTCGAGGCCTGGTGCGCCGACCTGGCCGCGCTCTCGCCGCGCTACCTCGAGATCACGAAGATCAGCTCCAACATGTGGTGGAACGCCGCGCGCGACTCGTTCTCCACCGGCCTCGGCATGCTCGTCCAGGCCATCGGCTCGCCCGACATGCGCGAGGGCGCCGCCTCGTTCATGGAGAAGCGCAAGCCGCAGTTCCCGGCCCCGGAGTGAGCCAGGCCTAGCCCCGTCGGCCGGGTAGTCCCTGACGATCGGGTCGTCTCCCGGACCCGGGAACGACCACTGCGTCAGGGACTACCCGCGCGATGCCGTCAGGCTGGACCGGCCCAGTGGGGCAGGTCGGGCGTGGCGGCGATCCGGGTCGCGCGCATCTCGGCGTCGTAGGAGAACTGCACGAAGGAGCCGTCGATCTCGTAGACGTCGAAGTCCTCCCCGTCGTGGCGGAACGGCGGCCCGAGCAGCGCCCGCACCTCGTCGCGCGACGGCGCGACCCGGAGGCCGTCGACGAGCGGCTGGTCGGGGTCGTGGACGTCGAAGCCCGCGGCGTTCCGCCCCGTGGAGAAGGTGACGGACGCGAGCAGCCGGTGCTTGAAGAGGAAGCCGACGCCCGCGGCCGTGTAGTTCATGTAGAGGGCGGGCGGCCCGGAGAACTTCCGGACCTTCACCGGGCCGTCGTGGGTGGCCTGGAGGTCCGTGACCACGGGGTCCTGCGGGGTGCGGCCGAGGGCGGGCAGGTAGGCCGTGAGGCCGCCGGAGAGCGTGGGCATCAGCGAGACTCCTCGTCGTCGGGTCGGTGCGACCGCTCCTACCCGCCGGCCGCTGTGCGGATCCGCGGTGACGCCCTCGGGGCGCAGGGCCTCCCCGGACGAGCCGGTCCCCCGGTCGGGGCTGCCGAACGGGGGACCGGGACCTGCGGGCGCCGGGGGCGCGGGGGTGGGTCAGCGACCCTGCCAGCGGGGAGCGCGCTTCTCCTTGAAGGCGGTGGCGCCCTCGCGGGCGTCCTCCGAGCCGCGGACCGGGACGGTGATGTCGCGCTGACGGTCGAACATCTCGTCGCGCGACCACTCCGGGGCCTCGACGATGACCTGCTTCGTGGCGCGTACGGCGAGGGGGCCGTTCGCCGCGATGGCCCGCCCGAGCTCGAGCGCCCCCGCGAGGGCGCCCCCGCGCGGGGTGAGGCGGTTGACGAGGAAGACCTCGTGGGCCTGCTGGGCGGTGATCATCGCGCCGGTGAGGGCCCACTCCATCGCGAGGTGGTACGGAACGCGCTGGGGCAGGCGCATCAGTCCGCCGCCGGCGGCGACGAGCCCGCGCTTGACCTCGGGCAGCCCGAACTTCACGTCGTCGGCCGCCACGATCATGTCGCAGGCCAGCGCGATCTCGAACCCGCCCGCGAGGGCGTAGCCCTCCACCGCGGCGATGAGCGGCTTGCTCGGCGGGCCCTCGACGATGCCGGCGAACCCGCGGCCGGGGATCGACGGCTTCTCGCCGGCGAGGAAGGCCTTGAGGTCCATGCCGGCGCAGAACGTGCTGCCGGCGCCGGTGATGATCCCGGAGACGAGCGTCGGGTCGGAGTCGAGGCGGTCCATCGCCGCGCCGATCGCCTCGGCCGTCACCGTGTTGATGGCGTTGCGGGCGCCCGGACGGTTGATGGTCACGACGAGCACGCCGTCGACGACCTCGGTGAGGACGGGGTCCTGCTCCTCGGTGACCGTCGTGTCCGTGGTGCCGGCGGTCATCGCGGCGACATCCGGATCGCGCCGTCGAGGCGGATCGTCTCGCCGTTGAGCATCGCGTTGTCGATGACGTGCAGCGCGGTCGAGGCGAACTCCTCGGGGCGGCCGAGGCGCGCCGGGTGGGGCACCTGGGCGGCCAGCCCGTCGCGGATCTCGTCGGAGAACCGGGCGAGGATCGGGGTGTCGAAGATGCCGGGCGCGAGCGAGCAGACCCGGATCTTGGCGCGCGAGAGGTCGCGCGCCGCCACCAGGGTCATGCCGACGACGCCGGCCTTC
The DNA here is from genome assembly GCF_000426525.1 of Nocardioides alkalitolerans DSM 16699. Lineage (GTDB taxonomy): Bacteria > Actinomycetota > Actinomycetes > Propionibacteriales > Nocardioidaceae > Nocardioides > Nocardioides alkalitolerans. The sequence goes on along the minus strand of NZ_AUFN01000010.1, from coordinate 1,174,418 downwards.
GCCGAGGCGTAGGGGATCTGGCCGATCTGGCCCTCCCAGGCGGCGACCGAGGCGGTGAGCACGCAGACGCCGCGCTCGCCGTCGACGGGCTCGTTCGCCGCCATGCGGGCGGCGGCCAGGCGCAGCACGTTGAAGGTGCCGACGAGGTTGATGTCGACGATCTCCTTGTAGAGGTCGTAGTCGCCGGCGCTGCCGTCCTTGTTGACGAGCCGCACGGTGCCACCGCGACCGGCGCAGTGCACGAGGGCCCGCAGCGGCGCCTTCGACGTGGCGACGTCGAGCGCGGCGTCGACGGCGTCGGCGTCGCGCACGTCCGCCGGGCTGAAGCTGGCGAGGTCGCCGAGCTTCTCGGCGACCTCGGCGCCCGCGGAGGAGGGCAGGTCGACGATCGTGGTGGGCACGCCGCGGTCGACCAGGGCGGTCACGGTGGCCAGGCCGAGGCCGGAGGCGCCGCCGGTGACGAGGGCGGAGGCGTTGTCGAGGTTCAAGGAAGGGCCTTTCGTCAGGTCCGGGTCAGGTCGAGACAGAGGGGTCGAGCGGGGAGACCGGGCTCCGCGTCAGCGGAGGATCTCGATGATGGTGGCGTTGGCCATGCCGCCGGCCTCGCACATCGACTGCAGGCCGTAGCGGCCGCCGGTCTGCTCGAGGTGGTTGATCATGGTCGCGAGCAGGCGTACGCCGGAGGCTCCCAGCGGGTGGCCGAGCGCGATGGCCCCGCCGCGCGGGTTCAGCTTCTCGACGGCGATCGGGAACTCGGCCGCCCACGCGAGCGGGACGGAGGCGAAGGCCTCGTTGATCTCGACGGCGTCGATCTGGTCGATCGTCATGCCGGCCCGCGCGAGGACCTTCGTCGTCGCCGGGATCGGGCCGGTCAGCATGAGGGTGGGGTCGTCGCCGACGACGGCCGAGGCGACGATGCGGGCCCGCGGGCGCAGGCCGAGCTCGGCGGCCTTCGTCGCGCTCATGACGAGCACGGCGCCGGCGCCGTCGGTGATCTGCGAGGCGTTGCCGGCGGTGACCTTCCAGTCGACCTGCGGCAGGCGGTCACGGTTCTCGTCGGTGCCGAAGACGGCCCGCAGCTCGCCGAGCTTCTCCACCGTCGTGCCGGCGCGGATCGACTCGTCGACGCTGACCACGGTGCCCTCGGGGGTGGTGATCGGCACGATCTCGTCAGCGAACCCGCCCGAGGCGGCGGCCTCGGCGGCACGGGCGTGCGAGCGGGCGGCGTACTCGTCGAGCGCGAGGCGGGAGATGCCCCACTTGTCGGCGACGAGCTCCGCGGAGACGCCCTGGGGCACGAGGTCGGGGAAGCGGGCGCGGACGCCCGGGCCGTGGGCGTCGGCGCCCTGGCGGTTCGAGCCCATGGGCACGCGGCTCATCGACTCGATGCCGCCGGCGACCACGACGTCGTACACGCCCGCCATCACGCCCTGGACGGCGAACTCGACGGCCTGCTGGCCCGAGCCGCACTTGCGCTCGATCGAGACCGACGGCACGTGCACGGGGTAGCCGGCCGACAGCCAGGCCTGGCGGCCCGGGGTGCCCGACTGCTCGCTCACCTGGCCGACGCAGCCGACCATGAAGTCCTCGACGATGCCCGGGTCGATGCCGGTGCGCTCGACGAGGCCCTTCAGGGTGCCCGCGAGCAGGTCGACCGCGTGGATCGAGGAGAGGGCTCCGCCCGGCTTCCCCTTTCCCATCGGGGAACGGACGGCGTCGACGATGACGGCCTCGGGCATGGGCACCTCCAGATTGTTGATCATGATTAGCGTAGCCGTCGCCCGCCCCTTGCGAGAAGGGGTGGGCGACGTGTAATTATGCTCACCAATATCATGATTCGGATCACACTCGCGTGGATCCGGACGCAACGGGAGGGCACGGCATGAGCGAGCTCGGCACGAAGAACCTCGAGAAGCTGAAGGGCACCCACCTCGACCAGGAGGACCAGCAGGAGCTGCTGCAGGCCCAGACGGAGTGCAGCTTCATCTTCTCGGACGCCGAGGGCTGGCCGCGCGGCGTGATCATGAGCTTCATCCACCGCAAGGGCAGCATCTGGCTCACCGCCGTCGAGGGGCGGGCCCACGTCAAGGGCGCCGACCGCGACGAGCGGGTCAGCATCATCGTCTCGAGCAAGGGCAGCGGCCTCCCGGGTCGTCGCATGATCTCGCTCAAGGGCCGCGTGAAGGTGCACCGCGACCCCGAGGTGAAGGACTGGTTCCTCCACGAGTTCACCCACGCCCTGCAGCCGGCCGACCCCGACTCCTGGCGCGCCCTGCTCGACAGCCCGCAGCGGGTGGTCTTCGAGGTCGTGCCCGAGGGCAGGCCCACCAGCCACGACCAGCGGAAGATCCCCGGCAACGGACGCGGCATGGCCGCCGACGCCGACCCCGGTCGCTGAGGCGGCGGCGGTGCCCCGGCACCTCATGGTCGTGCTGAGCAACGCCCGCACGGACGCGGAGGACGAGTTCAACCGCTGGTACGACGAGCACATGGTCGACACCATCGAGAAGCTCGACGGCTTCGCGGCGGCCCAGCGCTTCGAGCTCGCACCCCTCCCGGGGGCCGACTCGTCGCCGTACCGCTACCTCGCCGTCTACGAGGTGGAGGACGACCGCCTCGAGCGCGCGCACCAGCAGTTCCTCTTCGGTCGCCAGGAGCGGGCCGACGCGGCCGCGGCCGGCCGGGAACCGCTGGTGAAGGTCTCCGACACGCTCGACCCGACGAGCTTCGTCGTCGGCTTCTACTCGGCGATCACCGCGCGCACGCCCGCCTCGCGGCTGGCCGGCGCGGACGAGGGCCAGGCATGACGCGACGTCTCGAGGGCCGGGTGGCGGCCGTCGTCGGGGGCGGTTCCGGCATGGGGCGCGCCACGTCCCTGCGCCTCGCCGAGGAGGGGGCCCACGTCTACGTGGCCGACCTGTCCGAGGCCCACGCCACCGAGGTCGCGGCCGCGATCACCGCCGCCGGCGGCAGCGCCGATGGGGTCGCGCTCGACGCGACCGACAACGACGCGCTGCGTGCCTTCTACGCCCGCATCGACGCCGCCCACGGCAAGCTGCACGTGCTGCACAACCAGGTGGGCATGCCCGGCGCCGGCGGCCTCGACGTCGCCGAGGCGGACTTCGACCGCGCGATCGAGGTGAACGTGAAGACGGCGTTCTACGTCGCCTCGCTCGGCTACGAGCTCGTCAAGAAGGCCGACAAGCGCGGCTCCATCACCATGACGGCCTCGACGGCGGCGCTCGTCGGGTCGCCGTTCAGCCCGCTCTACTCGATGACGAAGGGCGCGCTCACGGCGTACACCCGCGCGCTCGCGCTCGTCGGCGGACCCGACGGCGTGCGCGTCAACGTCATCTGCCCCGGCCCGGTCGACACCCCCATGCTCCCGACCTTCTTCGGTCGCGACCCCGGGGCCGACATGGCCGACCTGATGGAGAACTTCATCTCCCTCATCCCCATGCAGAGGCCCGCGAGCCCGGCGGAGATCGCCGGGGTCGTCGCGTTCCTCGCGAGTGACGACGCCGGTTTCGTGACCGGCGTGACCATCCCAGTCGACGGAGGACAGACCGCCAGATGAGCACCGCACTGACCGCTGAGAACGCCGAGCTCGGCGCCCGCGCCGCACGCACCTACTACGTCTACGCCCGGGCGGTGGACGAGGGCGACCTCGACACCCTGCGCGCGATGGTCACCGACGACGTGCAGATCACGCGCGGCGACCACCCGACCGAGGACGGCGTCGAGAAGTTCCTCGACGTCTACCGCGGCCACAACGCGCTGCAGATCCCCGTGTGCAAGCACGTCGTCACGAACGTGCTGGCCGAGCGCGTCGGCGACGACGTCGTGACGCACGCCTACTTCCAGGCGACCTTCTTCGAGGACGAGCGCACCCGCATCATCACGGGGGTGTACGACGACGTCCACCGCGAGGTCGACGGCGAGCTGAAGCTGGCCCACAAGAAGATCCGCGTGGAGCGCATCCAGGACGTCGCGGCGGCCACCGGCACCTACACGCACGTGGGTCGGTGACCACGGTGTCGGACCGCGCCGCCCACCGGGGCGAGATCGAGGACGTCCTCAACGCCTACGCCCACGCGTACGACGACCGCGACGCTGCCGCCGTGGGGGAGGCCTTCGCCGTGGACGGCACGATGTCGTTCCGCATCGCCGACGGCGACCTCATCGGCCCCTTCGAGGGACGTGAGGCCATCGTGGCGATGATGGCCGCCACGTTGGGCGGCCAGACCGACCAGCGCCGACACCTCGCGTCGACGTTCACGCTCGACCACGTCGACGGCGAGACCGCCCGGGCGCGCTCCTACCTGACCCTGGCGGCCGTGGCCGACGGGAAGCTCGAGGTGCTCACCACCGGCCGCTACCTCGACGAGCTCGTGCGCGTCGACGGCGCCTGGCTCCTCAGCAGCCGGCACCTCGCGCTCGACCTGCCGTTCTGAGGGGTCCGCCCCGCCACGACGTCTCGTGGTGCCCCGGTCCCGGGTAACGCGGTGTCCGAGCCACTGCACACGCGGTAGAACACGTGTGCAGCAGCCCGGACACCGCGTTGCACGGGGCGTACGGCGGGGGTGCCGGCCGCACGGGGCGTACGGCGGGGGCCGGCGTCAGTCGCGGTAGGTCGTCCAGGTCGGCAGGGTCTCGGGGTAGTCGGCCTCGGCGTACGGCGCGCCGGGCAGCCGTACCCGGTCGCTGCCGGCGAAGCTCGTCGGCATCTGCTCGACCGGCACGTTGTACATGAAGCTCAGCTCGCGGGCCGCGAACACCCAGCGGTCGTCGAGGCGCACGTAGGCGTCGGTGTAGCGGTAGGTGGCCATCAGCAGGCGGCCGTCGAGGGCCAGCTCGGCCTGGCCGGTGAGCAGCCCGGTCGCGGTGCCGGCCTCGGTGTCGACCTCGATGACGTGCGAGTTCGGGATGTGCAGCGTCGTGACGTAGCGATCCATCATCCCGGCGTAGAAGTCCCGCAGCACGTCGTGGCCGGCGTACGTCGTGCCCGCCCGCGTGAAGGTGCCGTCGGGGGCGAAGCAGCGCACGACGGTCGCGAGGTCGTGGTCGTCGACCGCGATCGAGTAGAGGGCGCCCAGGGCGCGCACGGCGTCCTTGTCGGCGAGCGTGCGCAGCGCGAGCGCGAGCTCGTCGGGGGAGCCGGCGAGCCGGGTGCTGGTGGCGCGGTCGAGGTCCACGGTTCTGCCTTTCAGGAGCATTTAGGCGCATCATTGTCAGGAACTGCTTCCCGATGTTAGCGTCATCACACCGCGCTGGCGAGCGTCGCGCGGGGCAGGCCACGAGCGGCAGGAGGCGTCATGGACACCGCGGTTGCGGAGGCGGTCGACCGGATCGGATCCGGCACGACGGGCACGGGTGTCGTCGTCACCGGTGGCGCCCGCGGGCTCGGCCGGGGCATCGCGCAGGTGCTCGCCGCCCAGGGCCTGAACGTCGTGGTCGTCGACCTCTCGTCGGTGGCCCAGGACGTCGCGACCGAGCTGGGCGAGGGCCACGCGGCCGTCGTCGGCGACGTGTGCGACGCCGACGTCGTCGAGCGGGCGTGCCGCCTGGCCGCCGAGCTCGGCGGGGGTCTGCGGGCCGCCGTCTTCAACGCCGGCGTCGCCGCCCCGGGCGAGACGATCGGCTACGACCTGGCCGACTGGGACAAGGTGCTCGGCGTCAACCTGCGCGGCGTCTTCGTCGGCGCCCAGGCCGCCCGGCCGCACCTGTCGGCCGGCGGCAGCATGGTGATGCTCAGCTCGATCACCGCCTCCCAGGGCTTCGCGGCGCGGGCGTCGTACTGCGCCTCGAAGGCCGGCGTCGACGGCCTCGTGCGCTCCCTGGCGATGGAGTGGGGCCCGGCCGGCATCCGCGTGAACGCGGTCGCGCCCGGCACCATCACCACCGAGATGCAGCAGGCCATGATCGCGAGCGGCCGCGCCTCCACCGACGCCTACCTCGAGCGCATCCCGCTCGGTCGCGTCGGCGATCCCGCCGACATCGGCGAGGCGGTCGCCTTCCTGATCTCGCCGCGCGCCGGCTACATCTCCGGCGTCGTGCTCCCGGTCGACGGCGGCTGGGCGGGCGGTGGCCTCCCGGCCACGGCGCCCACCTGACCGACGTACGCCCCGCCGCCCGACCACTCGGGACGGCCCCGCAACGCTCCGCTCCACGATCACCAGAAAGAGGCACTCATGGTCCAGGTAGGTCTGCTTCTCAGCGACGTCCCCAAGTCGGTGACGCCCGCCCAGCAGTTCAAGGACGTGCTCCGCATCGTCGAGGCCGCGCAGGAGAACGGGTTCACCTACATCGCGATCGGCCAGCACTTCCTGTACGGCGAGCTGCGCTGGCTGCAGCCCGTGCCCCTGCTGGCCCGGCTCGCGGCCGAGGTCGACCCGCACGTCAAGCTGGTCACCCAGATCATGATCGCCCCGCTCTACCACCCGGTGATGCTCGCCGAGGAGATCGCGACGCTCGACGTCGTCACCGAGGGCCGCCTCATCTTCGGCGCGGGCCTCGGCTACCGCCCGGAGGAGTTCGACTACCTCGGCATCCCCTACAAGCAGCGCGCCGGCCGCTTCGACGAGTCGCTGCAGCTGATGAAGCGGCTGTGGACCGAGGAGTCGGTGACCCACCACGGCAAGTACTTCGACCTGGAGGACGTGCACCCGCACCTCTTCCCGGTGCAGGACCCGCACCCGCCGATCTGGATCGGCGCCCACGCCATCCCCGGTGTCGAGCGCTGCGCGAAGTACGGCGACGCGTACGCCTGCCCGCCCGAGACGCCCATGCACGAGATCGCCGAGCGCCACGCGATCGTGCGCGACGGCTTCGCCGCCCGGGGCAAGGAGTTCACGCCGCAGCCGCTGCGCCGCAACTGCCTCGTGGCCGACACCCGCGAGGAGGCGATCGTCGAGTTCGCCCGCGTCGCCCAGGGCCGCTACCTGACCTACGCCAACAAGGGTCTCGACGTCATGAAGGACAAGGACCTCGAGAACGAGTTCGCGAAGGCCGTCTCCGGCCACGCGGTCATCGGCACGCCGGACGACGTCGTCGCCCAGCTCACCGACTACGTCAAGAAGCTGCCGGTCGACCCGCTGCTCCTGCGCCCCCAGTGGCCCACGATGGACGGCGACGAGACCATCGCCGCCATCAACCGGCTGGGCAAGGACGTCGTGCCCGCGATGCTCGAGCTCGAGGCGCGCACCACGATCGACGAGGCCGCCTTCGCCGTCCCCGGGCAGGCGTGAGCATGGCGATCCAGTACTACGAGGACCTCGTCCCGACGTTCTCCGACCCGGAGACCTGGACCCTCGACCACGTCCTGCGCCACCACGCCGCGGAGCGCCCCGACGCCGTCTGCCTCGACACCCCCGAGGAGGACGCCACCTGGACGTACGCCGAGGCGGTCGACGCCTGCGAGCACGTCGCGAGCGGCTTCCACGCCGCCGGTGCCCGGCAGGGCGACCGCGTCGTGCTCATGGCCGGCAACTCGTCGCGCTTCGTGCGCACCTGGTGGGGCACCGCCCTCGGCGCGCTCGTCGAGGTGCCGATCAACACGAACTACGAGGGCGAGTTCCTCCGCCACCAGCTCGAGGTCGCGCAGGCCCGGTTCGCGGTCGTCGACGACGTGCTCGCCGAGCGCTGGGTCGGCGTCGCCGAGCACGCACGCGGCATCGAGAAGTTCTGGGTCATCGACACCGGCGCGGGCATCCTCGACAAGGTCCTCGACCTGCTGCGCGACAACGGCTGGCAGGCCGCCCCGTGGGAGGAGCTCGAGGCCACCCCCAAGACGGTGCTGCCGAAGGCCCGCCCGCAGGACCTGGGCGCGATCTTCTACACGTCCGGCACCACCGGCCCCTCCAAGGGCGTCGCGATGCCGCACTCGCAGCTCTACTTCTTCGCGCAGATCGTCGTGAGCCTCACCCGGCTCACGCCCGCTGACACCTACCTCACCACCACGCCGCTGTTCCACGGCAACGCCACGTTCATGGCCGTCTACCCGGTCATCGTGGCGGGCGGTCGGGCCGTCGTGCGGTCGAAGTTCAGCGCGAGCCGCTGGATCGACCACGTGCGCGACTCCGGTGTCACGGTGACCAACCTCGTCGGCGTGATGATGGACTTCGCCTGGAAGCAGGCGCCGCGCGAGAACGACACCGACAACGTTCTCCGGGCCGTCTACGCGGCCCCCACCGCCAGCACGATCGCCGACGCCTTCAAGGAGCGCTACGGCATCGAGGCCCTCGTCGACGCGTTCGGCCTCACGGAGACCTGCGCGCCGATCATGTCGCCGTACGGCGTCGAGCGCCCCGCGGGCGCGGCCGGGCTGCAGAACAAGGAGTGGTTCGACATCCGTCTCGTCGACCCCGAGACCGACCGCGAGGTCGCGGTCGGCGAGGTCGGGGAGCTCGTCGTGCGCCCCGTGCAGCCGTGGACCTGCAGCAACGGCTACTACAACATGCCGGAGAAGACGCTCGAGGCGTGGCGCAACCTGTGGTTCCACACCGGTGACGCGCTCAAGCGCGACGAGAACGGCTGGTACTACTTCATCGACCGCTACAAGGACGCCCTGCGCCGCCGGGGCGAGAACATCAGCTCCTACGAGGTCGAGCAGGCGGTGCTGGGCCACCCGGCCGTCGTCGAGTGCGCCGTGATCGGCGTGCCCGCCGACCAGGAGGCCGGCGAGGACGAGGTGCTGGCCGTGGTCGTCGCCTCCGAGCCCGTCGAGGCCGCCGAGATCCTCGCGTGGTGCAAGGGCAAGATCCCCGGGTTCGCGATCCCGCGCTACGTGCGCGTCGTCGACGCCCTCCCGAAGACCCCGTCGGAGAAGGTGCGCAAGGCAGCCCTGCGCCAGGACGGCATCACTCCGGACACCTACGACAGCACCGCCGGCTGAGCGGCGAGGAGACCCACATGGACTACACCACCGATCCCGTCCACGAGGACATCCGCAAGGCGGTCCGCTCGATCTGCGAGAAGTTCCCCGACGAGTACTGGGCGGAGCGGGACGAGAAGCACGAGTTCCCGTGGGACTTCTACAACGCCGTCGCCGAGGGTGGCTGGCTCGGCCTGACGATCCCCGAGGAGTACGGCGGGGGTGGGCTCGGCGTCACCGAGGCCGCCATCGTGGAGCGCGAGATCGCGGCCTCCGGCGCCGGCATGGGCGGCTGCTCGTCGGTGCACATCGGCATCTTCGGCTTCGAGTCGATCGTCCACCACGCCAGCGAGGACCTGAAGAAGCGCTTCCTGCCGCGCGTGCCGCAGGGCGACCTGCAGATCTCGTTCGCCGTGACCGAGCCCGACTCGGGCACCGACACCACCAACCTCCGCACCTTCGCGCGGAAGGTGGACGGCGGCTGGCTCGTGTCGGGCAAGAAGGTGTGGATCTCCAACGCGAACCAGGCCGAGCGCATGATCCTGCTCGCCCGGACGACGCCGAAGGAGGACTGCGTCAAGAAGACCGACGGCCTCACGGTGTTCTTCGCCGAGATGGACCGCTCCAAGGTCACGATCCGCCGCATCCCCAAGATGGGCCGCAACTCCGTCGACAGCAACGAGCTCTTCATCGACGACCTCTTCGTCGCCGACGAGGACGTCGTGGGCGAGGTCGGCAAGGGCTTCAAGGTGATCCTCACCGGCCTCAACGCCGAGCGGGTCATCGCCGCCAACGCCATGCTGGGCATCGGCGAGGCCGCGCTGCGCCGCGGCGCGCGCTACGCCAAGGAGCGCGTCGTCTTCGGCCGCCCGATCGGCCAGAACCAGGGCCTGTCGTTCCAGCTGGCCGAGGCGAAGATCCGCATCGAGGCCGCCGACGCCGTGCTGCAGAAGGCCGCGTGGATGGTGGACCAGCAGCTGCCGTGCGGTGCCGAGGCCAACTACGCCAAGTGGCTGTGCGCCGAGGCCGGCTACTACTCGGCCGACGTCGCCCTGCAGGTGCACGGGGGCATGGGCTACAGCAAGGAGTACCACGTCGAGCGCTACTTCCGGGAGGCACGCCTCATGCGGATCGCGCCGATCAGCCAGGAGATGGTGCTCAACTACGTGGCCGAGCACGTCCTCGGCCTCCCGCGCAGCTACTGAGAGGCACGCGAGCGATGAAGCCCTACCGTTCCATCCTGTTCGTCCCGGGCCACCGGCCGGCCTGGGCGGACAAGGCCGTCGCGTCGGGCGCCGACTGCGTCGTGCTCGACCTCGAGGACTCGGTGCCCGCCGACGAGAAGGTCGCCGCCCGCGCCGTGGTCTCGGAGTCGATCACCCGCATCCGGGCGACGAACCCGGACGTCGGGCTGCTCGTGCGGGTCAACCCGCTCGCGACCCGGCTGACGGGCGCCGACCTCGAGGCGGTCGTCGTACCCGGTCTCGACGGCGTCTTCGCGCCGAAGATCGAGAAGGCCACCGACGTGCTGCAGTACGACGCGCTGCTCGACCACTTCGAGTCGCGCAACGGCGTCACGGGTCTGGAGTACATCGTGCCGGTCGAGACCGTGCAGGCGATCCAGAACTGCCGCGAGGTGGCCCTCGCCTCGCCCCGCGTCGGCGCGATGATCGGCCCGAGCGCGGAGCACGCCGACATCGCCCGCGCGGTCGGCTACGAGTGGACGCCGGAGGGTCTCGAGACCCTCTACCTGCGCAGCCGCGTGCTGCTTGCCTGCCGCGAGGCCGGCATCCACGCCATCACCGGGCTGTGGGAGGACCTCGAGAACCTCGAGGGCCTCGCCCAGTTCGCGCTGCGCGGCCGGCAGCTGGGCTTCCGCGGCATGATCGCGATCCACCCCAAGCACGTGGAGATCGTCAACGAGACGTTCACGCCGTCCGCCGACGACATCGCCTTCTACGAGGGCATGGTCGCGGCGTACGAGGCGGCGGCCGCCGAGGGCAAGGGCGCGCTGCGCTACCGGGGCCTCCACATCGACAAGGCCCACTACGACAAGGCAGTGGAGTGGCTCGACCGGGCCGCCCGCTTCACCGGAGCACGCTCCGACCAGGCACACGAGGCAACAGGAGATCGGGCATGACGATGCGGGGACTGTGGTTCGAGGAGTTCGAGGTGGGCGCGCACTACAAGCACGCGCTGCGCCGCACGATCACCGAGATGGACAACGTCATGTTCACGTCCCTGACGATGAACCTCGCGCCGATCCACCTCGACGAGGAGTACTGCAAGGGCACGATCCACGGCCAGCGGGTGCTCAACTCGCTGTTCACGGTCGCGCTCATCGGTGCCTTCCACGTGCCCGAGCTGACGATGGGCACGACCCTGGGGAACCTGGGCTACGACAAGATCAAGTTCCCCCACCCCGTCTTCCACGGGGACACCCTGCGCGCCGAGACGACCATCGTCGACAAGCGCGAGTCCAAGACCCGTGACGACTCCGGGATCGTCTGGTTCGAGCACCTCGGGCTCAACCAGCGCGACGAGGTCGTCGTGGAGATGACCCGGGTGGGCCTCATGGCCCGACGCCCGGCCGACAGCAACGAGGGAGCAGCCTGATGACCGCCACCACCGAGTCGACGTACTCGCAGGACTGGGTGCCCGACACCCGCACGCTCCTCATCGGCGACCGCATGGTCGAGCCGGAGGGGGAGCGCTGGGACGTCTACAACCCGGCCACCGAGCAGGTCATCGCCACCGTCGGCGGGGCCACCCCGGCCCAGGTCGACGACGCCGTCGCCGCGGCCCGCAAGGCCTTCCCGGCCTGGGCGGCGCTGTCGGGCGAGGAGCGCTCGCGCCACCTCCACCGCTTCGCCGACGTGCTGGAGGCGGCGGCCGACCGGCTGCTGCCCTCGATCGTCAACGAGGTCGGCACGCCCGTCTCGCTGGCCGAGTACCTCCAGGTCAAGATGGCCGTCGACGAGCACCTGCGCTGGGCCGCGGAGGCCGCGAAGGTCGACCGCACCGTGCACCTCGGGGGCTACGACAAGCCGCACCCGACGGAGAGCGACGTCGTGCACCAGCCGGTGGGCGTGGTCGCCGCGATCACCGGCTACAACTACCCGCTGAACCTCGCGATCTTCAAGTTCGGCGCGGCCCTGGCGGCCGGCTGCACGGTCGTGCTCTTCCCGTCGCCGCGCACCCCGCTCACCACGCTGCTGCTCGGCGAGCTCATCCAGGAGGCCGGCCTGCCGGCGGGCGTCATGAACGTCATCGTCGGCGGCACCGAGGTCGGCGTGCGGCTGTCGTCGCACCGCGACGTCGACCGCGTCTCCTTCACCGGCTCCGACGGCGTCGGCGCGAAGATCATGGCCCAGGCGGCCGACAACCTCGCGGGCGTGACGCTGGAGCTCGGCGGCAAGTCGCCCAGCATCGTGACGGCCGACGTCGACGTGAAGAAGATCGCCGTCGAGATGCACCTGCGCTGGGCGCGCAACGGCGGCCAGGGCTGCGCGGCGCTCGCCCGCCTGCTGGTGCACCAGGACCAGTACGACGAGTTCCTCGAGGCCGGTGCCTCCGCCTTCGACCAGATGGTCGTCGGGGACCCGTGGGACCGCGCGACCAACGTCGGCCCGATGATCCGTGCCGACCACCAGGCCCGCGTCCAGGGCTTCATCGACGGCTCCGTCGCCGAGGGCGGCACCAAGCTGCTCGAGGTGACGACGCCGCTGCCCGAGAAGGGCTGGTTCGTGAACCCGGTGCTGCTGGGCGACCTGCCGCACTCGGCCCGCGCCGTCCAGGAGGAGATCTTCGGTCCCGTCGCGGTGATCGTGCCGTTCAAGGACACCGAGGAGGCCATCCGCCTCGCCAACGACACGGCGTACGGGCTGGCCGCCAACGTCTGGTGCGACGACCTCGTCGAGGCCCGCCGCATCGCCGAGCAGGTCCGCGCCGGCACGGTGTGGATCAACGGCGGCGGCGCCATGCGCCCCGACGCCCCCTTCGGTGGCTACGGCCGCTCCGGCATCGGGCGCGAGCTCGGTGAGTGGGGCATGAAGGAGTACCTCGAGGTCAAGCACATCCAGTGGAGGCTCTGAGATGACGCGCACCGAGGGACCGCTCGCGGGCGTGCGGGTGCTGGAGCTCGGCTCCATGTACGCCGCCCCCACCTGCGGGCGCATGCTCCGCGACTTCGGGGCCGAGGTCGTCAAGGTCGAGGACCCGACGTCGGGCGACTACGCCCGCCAGTGGACGCCGATGAAGAACGGCCAGTCGATGGGCTTCGCGCGCATCAACTCCGGGAAGCGCTCGGTCGCGCTCGACCTGCGCTCGACGGAGGGCCGCGACGTCGTGCGGCAGCTGGCCGGCAAGTTCGACGTCGTCATCGAGTCGTTCCGCCCGGGGCGGATGGCCGAGTGGGGCATCGGGTACGACGCGCTCGCCGCCGAGAACCCGGGCCTCGTGCTCACCAGCGTCAGCGGCTTCGGCCAGACGGGGCCGAGCTCGAAGAAGCCGGGCTTCGGCACGGTCGCGGAGACGGGCAGCGGGTTCGCCTACATCAACGGCTGGCCCGAGATGCCGCCGACGTCGCCGCCCTTCGGCTTCGCCGACTCGATCGCCGGGATCTCCGCGGCGATGGGCACGGCCATGGCGCTCTACCGCAAGGCCCGCACGGGTCAGGGCGACCACGTCGACATCGCGCTCTACGAGCCGCTGATGTTCATCATCGGCGACATGATCATCAACTACACCGGCACGGGCTTCGTGCAGGGCCGGGTCGGCAACGGCACCGGCTCCGCGTCGCCGCGCGGCGTCTACCAGGCGGCCGACGGCAAGTGGCTCTCGATCGCGGCCTCCAACCAGGGCATCGCCAAGCGGCTCTTCGCCGCGATGGGCCGCGCCGAGATGATCGACGACCCGCGCTACGCCACCAACGAGGTGCGCATGCAGCACAACGACGAGCTGCAGGAGATCGTGAAGGCCTGGGTGGGGGAGAGGCCGCGCGCCGAGATCCTCGCCGACCTCGACAAGTTCGAGGTGGTCTGCTCGCAGGTCAACGACGCGAGCGACATCGTCGAGGACCCGCACTTCCTCGACCGCACGCTCGTCGAGCTCACCGGCAGCACGGCGCTGGGTCGGGTGCTCACCCCGGGCCCGGTGCTCCACCTGGGCTCCTACGACGGCCCGACGTACGACGGGGTGCCCGCCATCGGCGAGCACACCACCGAGGTGCTGACCGACGTGCTCGGTCTCGACGCCGCAGGGGTCGCCCGCCTGGTCGACTCCGGCGTGGCCCGCCAGGGCTGACGCCGTCGCGCGGGCCGGTCCTCCGGGCCGGTCCGCGCCCGCACCACCTCCGCAGCACCCGCACCACCAACTCGGGAGGTTCCTCCATGGACCAGTTCACCGGCAAGGTCGCCCTCATCACCGGGGCGGCCCGCGGCCAGGGCCGCAACCACGCCGTCCGCCTGGCCCGCGAGGGCGCCGACGTGATCCTCGTCGACATCTGCGCCCAGATCGAGAGCGTGCCCTACCCGCTCGCGAGCCGGGCCGACCTCGACGAGACCGTCCGGCTCGTGGAGAAGGAGGGCCGACGCGCGTACGCCGAGGTCCTCGACGTGCGCGACCTGCCCGCCCTCGAGGCCGCCGTGGCGGCCGGGGTGGCCGAGCTGGGCCCCGTCGGCATCGTCGTGGCCAACGCCGGCATCGCCCCGCTCGACTCGACCGAGCCCGACCCCGTGCAGCGCTGGCACGACGTCATCTCCGTGAACCTCACCGGGGTGTGGAACACCTGCCGTGCAGCGCTGCCCTCGATGGTGGCGGCCGGCGAGGGTGGCGCGATCGTGCTGGTCAGCTCGACGGCCGGTCTGCGCGGCAACCTGGGCGGGTCCGCCGCCGGCGACGCCTACGTCGCGTCCAAGCACGCGCTCGTCGGCCTCGCCCGCAACCTCGCCAACCACCACGCGCCGGACTCGATCCGGGTCAACACGGTCCACCCGACCGGCGTCGCGACGCCGATGGTGGAGAACGAGTCGCTGGCCCGCAAGCACGCGGCGCAGACCGAGGCCTCCGCGGCGAGCTCGAACCTGCTGCCCGTGGCGATCCTGCAGTCCGACGACATCAGCGACGCCGTCCTGTGGCTCTGCTCGCCCTCCGCCCGCTACCTCACCGGCGTGTCGCTGCCCGTCGACGCGGGCTACAGCGTCAGGGCCTGACCGCCCCCGTCCCAACCCGAACGGTCCCAACGGAATCCACGACACAAGGAAGTGACACGGACACCATGAGCGACTCCACGAAGGTCTGGCACGACAAGCTGTTCATCGGCGGCGCCTGGGTCGAGCCCAGCTCGGACGCCCGCATCGACATCGTCTCCCCGAGCACGGAGGAGCACCTCGGCAGCGTGCCCGAGGCCCAGCCGGCCGACATCGACAAGGCGGTGGCCGCCGCGCGCAAGGCCTTCGACGAGGGCCCGTGGCCGCGGATGTCGGCCGCCGAGCGCGCGGAGTACCTCGTGCGCGTCGGGGCCGAGGTCCAGGCCCGGTACGACGAGATGGCCGCCTCGTTCTCCGCGGAGATCGGTGCCCCGCTCGCGGTCAGCCGGGCGTTCCACGACAACGCGAAGAAGATGTGGGACGACGCCTCCACCCTGCACGAGCGGGTCTCCTTCGAGGAGGAGCGCACGTGGGAGGACGGTGGCCACGGTGTCGTCGTGCGCGAGCCCGTCGGCGTGGTCGCCACGATCATCCCGTGGAACGGCCCCGTCGCCACGGCGTCGCTCAAGATCGCGCCGGCGCTGGCCGCCGGCTGCACCGTGGTGCTGAAGCCGGCGCCCGAGGGCCCGATGAGCACGCTCATGCTGGCCGAGGCGCTGGAGGCGGCCGGGCTGCCCGAGGGCGTCATCTCGGTGCTGCCCGCGGGTCGCGAGACCGGCGAGCACCTCGTCAAGCACGCGGGAGTCGACAAGGTCACCTTCACCGGCAGCACGGCGGCAGGCAAGAAGATCATGAGCATCTGCGGCGAGCGCATCGCCCGCGTCACGCTCGAGCTCGGCGGCAAGTCGGCCGGCATCATCGCCGACGACATCCCGATCGCCGACGTGCTGCCGAGCCTCGGCTTCGCCGGCATCATCAGCTCCGGCCAGGTCTGCGCCGCGCTGACGCGCATCGTCGTGCCCCGCGCCCGCCAGCAGGAGTTGCTCGACGCGATGGTGCCGATGTTCGAGGGCATCAAGGTCGGCGACCCCGCCGAGGACGACACCGTGCTCGGGCCGCTCGCCGCCGAGCGCCAGCGCGACCGCGTGGAGGAGTACATCCGCGTCGGCAAGGAGGAGGGCGCCCGTCTCGTCACCGGCGGCGGACGTCCCGAGGGCCTCGACAAGGGCTGGTACGTCCAGCCGACGATCTTCGCCGACGTCGACAACAAGATGCGGATCGCGCAGGAGGAGATCTTCGGCCCGGTCGTCGTCGTCATCCCGTTCGACACGATCGACGAGGCCGTCGACATCGCCAACGACTCGCCGTACGGGCTCTCGGGCGCCGTCTACGCCAGCGACGAGGAGCTCGCGAGGTCGATCGCCCGGCGCGTCCGCACGGGCCAGATCTCGGTGAACTCGTGGGGCATGTGCGTCACGCAGCCGTTCGGCGGCTTCAAGCAGTCCGGCCTCGGTCGTGAGGGCAACGTCGAGGGGATCGCGCCGTACCTCGAGACCAAGCTCATCCAGTACGCGTGAGTCGACCGGCGACGCCGGCGGCGTCGCCCTGACGGTCCCTCTCGGTGGGTCCGGCGCACCCCGGTGCGGCGGGCCCACCGTCGTCGTTCCGGGCCCGTGCCGACATGTGACGGGCGCCACGATGATCGTTGCTAATCAAACATACGGTTGGTAGTGTTCGGGGACCCGACCTCAGGAGGCCCGATGGGCATGCTCGACGACCGCACCGCCGTGGTGACCGGCGCCGGCCGCGGACTCGGCCGCGAGCACGCGCTGCTGCTCGCCCGCGAGGGCGCCCGCGTCGTGGTGAACGACCTCGGCGCAGGCCTGCACGGCGAGGCCGGTGACGACTCGCCCGCCCACGCCGTCGTGGAGGAGATCCGGGCCGCCGGCGGCGAGGCGGTCGCCGACGGCTCCGACGTCGCGACCCGGGCGGGCGCCGCCGCGCTCGTCGCCCGCGCGGTCGAGACCTGGGGCCGGCTCGACGTCGTGGTCAACAACGCGGGCATCCTGCGCGACGCCCCGCTCTCGCGCCTCGGCGACGACGACTGGGACGCCGTGCTCGGCGTCCACCTGCGCGGCCACTTCCTCGTCACCAGCGCGGCCGTCGCCCACTGGCGGCCCCGGGCCAAGGCGGGGGAGGACGTGCGGGGCTCGATCGTCAACACCGTCTCCGCGTCCGGCACCACCCACGTGCTGCCCGGGCAGGCGGCGTACGCCGCGGCCAAGGCCGGCATCGCCGCCCTCACGCTCGTGGCCGCCGCCGAGCTGGCACGCATCGGCGTGCGGGTGAACGCGATCTCGCCCGGCGCGCGCACCCGGATGACCGAGTCGACCCCCGGCGAGATCGGCGCCCTCATGGCGCGGCCGGTCGCCCCCGGCGAGCTCGACGTCTTCGACCCCGCGAACGCGGCGCCGCTGGTCGCCCACCTCGCGGCCGCCGGATCCACCGTGACCGGCCGCGTGTTCGCCGTCCAGGGTGGCTCGGTCGACGAGCTGCTGCCCTGGTCGGTGCGTCCCGACTGGGGCCTGCGCAGCGACGAGAGCTGGACGCCCGGGGCCGTCGCCGCAGGCTTCGCGCAGCAGGACCCGCGGCCCTGAGCCGCCCCGCCCCTCCCCGCCCACCGAACTGGAGACGACCGATGACGACCCTGACCTCTCTCGAGGAGCCCTTCGAGGCGCTCGATCGCCCGGTCACGCTGGTGGAGGCGTTCGACCGGGTCGTGGCCCGCCGTGGCGACCGCACGGCTGTGCGCAGCCACGACGGCCGCATCTCGTGGACCTGGAGCGAGCTGCAGGAGAGGGTCGAGGCGGCGACGGCCGGGTTCTGGGCCGCCGGCGTGCGCCGGGGCGACAAGGTCGCGCTCCTGATGCGCAACCGACCCGAGTTCTACGTCGTCGACCTCGCCCTCGTGCACCTCGGGGCCGTGCCCTTCTCGCTCTACGCCTCGTCGTCGCCCGAGCAGCACGCCTACGCGCTGGGCGACTCCGGCGCGGTCGGCATCGTGGTCGACCCGGCGCTCCAGGCCGGGCTCACGGGCATCGACCTGCCGGCGCTGCGGGTGCAGCTCGACGGCGACCCGGCCCCCGGCTGGCGCGCGCTCGCCGACGTGGTCGCCGACGGCGAGCGCGCCGACGTGCCCCCGCTCGAGGCGCCCGGCCCGGACGACGTCGTCACGATGATCTACACCAGCGGCACGACGGGCACCCCGAAGGGCGTGCTGCTGTCGCACCAGAACTTGCTGACCTGCGCCGAGGCGACGCTGCTGACCCAGAGCATCCCGGCGGGCACGGTGACGGTGTCGTGGCTGCCGTCGGCCCACGTCGGGGACCGGCTCGGGGGCTACGCCATCCCGCTCTACCAGGGCTTCGAGGTCGTCACGCTCGACGACCCGCGCCAGGTCGTCTCCGCGATCGTCGACCTCCACCCCGGCTACTTCTACGGCCCGCCGCGCATCTTCGAGAAGCTGCGCGCCGGCTTCGACACGTGGGTGCTCGGGCTCGACGAGGCCGACGGCGACGCCGTCCGCGCCGCCCTGGCCCGTGGCTACGCCCGGGTCGAGGTGGAGCAGGCCGGCGGCGTGCCCGACGCCGAGCTGGTCGCCGCCACCGACGCCGACCGCCGCGACGTCTTCGGGCCCTGGCTCGCGAGCGTCGGCCTCGACCGGCTGCGGGTGTGCATCGTCGCCACGGCGCCGAACCCGGGCCCGCTCATGGGGTTCTTCCACGCGCTGGGGGTGCCCATGGGCGAGGCGTACGGCGCGACCGAGACGAGCGGCGGCGGCACGGCGGCCCGGCCGGAGCGGATCCGCATCGGCACGGTCGGCGAGGTGAGCCTGCACATGGAGCTGCGCCTGCTCGACGACGGCGAGGTGCTGCTGCGCGGGCCCCAGATCATGCTGGGCTACCACGGTCGGCCCGACGCGACGGCGGCCTCGATCGACGCCGACGGCTGGTACCACACGGGCGACCTCGGCAGCCTCGACGCCGACGGCTACCTCAGCATCGTGGGCCGCAAGAAGGAGATCATCATCAGCTCCTCGGGCAAGAACATCTCGCCCGTGACGGTCGAGTCGGCCATCCTCACCTCCAGCCCGTTCATCGGGCAGATGTGCTGCATGGGCGACGGGCGGCCCTACAACGTCGCGCTCATCGTGCTCGACGTCGAGTACGTCCGCGGCTGGGCGAAGGGCCACGGCCTCGCCGACGCGACCCTCGAGCAGCTGAGCACCGACCCGCGGGTGGTCGCGGAGGTCGAGGCGGGGGTCGCGGCCGGCAACGCGCGCCTCAACCGCCCCGAGCAGATCAAGCGCTTCAGGATCGTCCCGGGGGAGTGGCTGCCCGGGGCCGAGCTGACCCCCACGTCCAAGATGCGTCGGGCCGTCATCGCCCGCACCTACGCCGAGCTCGTCGAGGAGATGTACGCATGACCGGTCTGCAGGGGCCGCCCGACGTACCCGCCGAGGTGGCCGCGGCCGCCGCCGACGTCGTGCTCCTCGAGGTCGACGACGGGGTCGCCCTGGTCACGCTCAACCGCCCGGACCGGCTCAACGCCGTCGACGGCCACCTCATGGCGCGGCTGCTGGAGCGGCTCGACGAGGCGGCCGACCGCGAGGACGTGCGCGTTATCGTGCTCACCGGGGCGGGGCGCGGGTTCTGCGCCGGCGCCGACTTCTCGGTGCTGGGCGACCTCGGCACCGGCGAGCAGCAGGTCGAGATGCCCGGCATGGCCTACCTGGCCGCCCGCTCGATCCCGAAGCCCGTCATCGCGGCGATCAACGGACCCTGTGCGGGCCTCGGCCTCATCCTCGCCCTCACCTGCGACCTCCGGTTCTCCACGCCCACGGCACGGTTCGGCACGGGGTTCGCCCGGATCGGGCTGGTGGCCGAGCAGGGCCTCGCGTGGCTGCTGCCCCGGGTGGTCGGACCGGGGAAGGCGATGGACCTGCTGCTCACGGCACGCCTCTTCGACGGCGCGGAGGCCGAGCGGCTCGGCGTCGTCGACCGTCTCCACCCGGCCGAGGACCTCCTGGCGGAGACGATGACCTACGCGCGCGCCATGGCCGCCGCGGCCTCACCCGTCTCGATGGGCGTCATCAAGTGGCAGGTGCAGCGCGCCCAGGAGTCGACGCTCGAGCAGGCGATGGACGACGCCGATCCCCTGACCCGTCGGTCGCTCGTGGGGCGCGACTTCGTCGAGGTCGGAGCCCGCCTGCGGGCGGGGGAGACCCCGTCGTACGCACCGCTCGTGACCGGGGTGCGCCTGGGCGACGAGCCCCCCGTCGACCTCATCCCGTCCGCCCACGCCGAGGTGCCCACGGCGCGCTGACCCGCCCTCCCGTCGTGACCCCCGAGCCGCCGGCTCCGGGGTCACGACGCGTTGGGGGAGTGGGGCGGGGGCCGTCGGACCCCGGATCCATGAGCATGATCCTCATCGGCCATTGACAACCAACCGATTGGCAGATTAGACAGTGCCTGTGACCCCGACCACATCTCCCGACGCCGACACCCGCCCCGGTGAGCGACCCCGTGAGCGCGCCACCGACGGCGCGCTCGCGCTGAGCGTGCGCGGGCTGACCAAGACGTTCGGCGCGGCGCAGGTGCTGCGCGGCGTCGACCTCGACGTCCGGGCCGGCGAGGTGCACGCCTTCATCGGCGCCAACGGGTCGGGCAAGTCGACGACGATCAAGGTGCTCGCGGGCTACCACCCGGCCGACGAGGCCCGCTGCGAGGTCAACGGCGAGGAGGTCGGCCTCACGACCCGCGTCGCCAAGCGCCACGACAGCCTCCGCTTCGTGCACCAGGACCTCGGGCAGGTGCCCGAGCTGAGCGCGGTCGACAACATCGCGCTCTCCCACGGCTACGTGCGCAGCCGCTTCGGCGCCATCGACTGGAAGGCCCAGCGCGAGCTCACCCGTCGCGCGCTGGCCCGCTTCGGCACCCGCATCGACATCGAGCTGCCGCTCGCCTCGCACAGCGCCGTCGTGCGCACCGAGCTGGCGATCTCCGCGGCGATGCACGGGTGGGACGCCGGCCAGGGCGTCCTCGTGCTCGACGAGCCGACCGCGATGCTGCCGCCGACCCAGGTCGAGCGGCTCTTCGACGTGGTGCGCTCGATCCGGGCGTCCGGGGCCGGTGTCCTCTACGTCTCCCACCGGCTCGACGAGATCTTCGCGCTGGCCGACCGCGTCAGCGTGATCCGGGCCGGGGTGGTGGTCGCGACGTACGACGTCGGCGACGTCACCGCCGAGCAGCTCGCCGACGAGATGGTCGGGGAGCAGGGCTCCAGCGTGCGGCAGAACGCGAAGTCCGGCAGCGTCGCCGACGAGGTCGTGCTGCGGGCCGAGGGCCTCACCGGTCGCACCATGCGCGGCATCGACCTCGAGCTGCGGCGCGGGGAGGTGCTCGGCATCGCGGGCCTCGTCGGCTCGGGGTCCGAAGAGGTCCCGTACGCCGTGACCGGCCGCCTCACGGGGCCCCGCGGCGGCCGGGTGACGGTCACCGACGGCAGCCGCCCCACCGACATCCCGCTCGTGCCCGGCAACCGGATCGCGGAGGGCGTGTTCCTTGAGGCCTCGGTGGCCGAGAACCTCTCGATCTCCTCGCTCGGCTCGATCAGCCGCGGCCCGCGCCTCTCGGTCCGTCGCGAGCGCACCGTCGTGGCGGACTGGATCCGGCGCCTCGGCATCGCCGCCCCCGGGGCCGACGCCCCCATCTCGACCCTGAGCGGCGGCAACCAGCAGAAGGTCGTGCTGGCCCGCTGCCTCAACCGCTCGCCGCAGATCCTCGCGATGAGCGAGCCGACCGCCGGCGTCGACATCGCGACGCGGGCCCGCATCTACGACCTGGTGACGCGCGAGGCCGCCGACGGCCTCAGCGTCGTCGTCACCTCGTCGGACCCCCAGGACCTCGTGGCGCTCTGCGCCCGCGTGCTCGTCGTGCGCGACGGCCGCGTCGTCGAGGAGCTGGCCGGCGACGACGTCGCCGAGCACACCATCATCCGTGCCATCGAAGGGATCAGTGCAGCATGAGCGACCTGCAGACCGGGCCGGCTCCCGGCGGACCCGTCGTGACCGGCCAGGCACCCGGAGGCCCGGAGAAGACCGACCCCGTCGGCCCGTCCTCGCCCGCCGACGACGCCGAGGCCCCCCGCCGCTGGACCCGCCACCTGGCCTTCTCGAACATCGGGGCCGTCTACGTGCTCGGCGCGCTCGTCGTGATCTTCTCGATCTGGGTGCCGCAGACCTTCCTGACCTCGGCCACGCTCTACCAGGTCTTCAACAGCAACGCCGTCACGGCGCTGGCCGCGCTGAGCGTCATCATCCCGCTCTCCGCGCGGGTCTTCGACCTCTCGATCGGCGGCACCATCACGCTCACCGGCGTCGTCGTGACGCAGGCGATCGTGAAGTACGAGCTCGGCATCGCGACCGCGATCCTGCTGGCGCTGCTCGTGGGCGTGCTCATCGGCGTGCTGAACGCCGTGATCGTCGTGGTGCTGAAGATCGACTCGTTCATCGCCACGATGGCGTCGGGCGCCCTGCTCGCCGCCTTCACCACGATGGTGACGGGCGACCTCGACGTCACCGGCGTCGTGCTGTCGCAGGGCTTCAACGAGGTCGGGCAGTTCATGGTCGGCGGGATCACGCTCCCCGTCGTCTACGTCGCCGTGGTCACGGTCGTGCTCTGGTTCGTGCTCCAGCAGACGGCCTTCGGTCGCCGGATGTACGCCACCGGCTTCAACAAGGAGGCCGCCCGGCTCTCGGGCGTGCCCACCGAGCGCCTGCGCTTCGCCTCCCTCGTGATCTCCGGCGGTCTCGCCGGTCTCGCCGGCATCGTGCTCGCGGGCACCCTCGCCGCCGGCTCCGTCACGGCGGGCACGCCGTACCTGCTCGGCGCGTTCGCCGCGGCCTTCCTCGGCGCCACGCAGCTGCAGCACGGCCGGTTCAACGCGTTCGGCACGATCATCGCGGTGCTGCTCCTCGGCACCGGCGTCGTCGGCCTCGGGCTCGCCCAGGCCCCCACGTGGTCGCAGGACCTCTTCACCGGTGTGGTCCTCATCGTGGCCCTCATCGCGACCCGCTACCAGCGCGCCGGCACCGCGAACGCGACCGTCGGCCACTGACCCCGCGCGAGGCCCCCACCCGCTCGGCCCGCGCCCCTCGCACCACCTCATTCCCCTCCCCGGCGGCACCGTCCGCCGGTCTCGGACCCGACTCGAGAAGGACCCGTGATCCCCATGACCACCACCCGTCGGACGCCGCGCCCGCGGCACGCGATCGGCGCGATCGCCCTCGGTGTGCTCCCCCTGCTCCTCACCGCCTGCGGCGGTGGCGGCGCGAGCGGCGAGACCATCGACGGCTCCAGCGACGAGCAGCTGAGCGAGGCCGCCGAGATCAACGCGACGGCGCAGGAGCGCCCCACGGAGATCTGGGAGCAGCTCGAGCCCATCGGCGCCGAGATCCCCTCGGACAAGACGATCGTCAGCATCCTGTGCGGCGTGACCTCCTGCGAGGAGCTCAACAACATCTTCGCCGAGGCGGCCGACGTGCTCGGCTGGGAGGTCATCACCCTCACCACCACGGGGACGCCGGAGAGCGTCAAGGACGCCTGGGCCCAGGCGGTGCGGCTCGAGCCGGACGGCGTGATCGCGTCCGGCCACGACACCCACCTCTACGCCGCCGAGCTCGCCGAGCTGGTCGAGGCCGGCGTGCCCGTCGTCCAGAACTCGCTGAGCGAGCAGGCGACCGAGGAGAACGGCCTGCTGGCCTCCTTCAACAACGCCGTCACCACCCGGGCCGGTGGCCTCGCCGCCGCCTACATCGTCGACGAGTCGCAGGGCAGCGCGAGCACCCTGTACGTCGACATCCCGGCCTTCACGGTGCTCGCCGCGGTGCGCGAGAACTTCGAGGAGAGCTACGACGAGCTCTGCCCGGGCTGCGAGTACCAGACGATGGACATCTCGATCACGCAGGTCGGCAAGGAGGTCCCCAACCTGGTGGTCTCCAAGCTGCGGGCCAACCCCGACATCAACCGCGTGATGTTCCCGTCGGGCGCCGCCAGCACCGGTGTCGCCGCCGCGCTCCGCGCCGCCGGCCTCGCCGACAAGGTCGAGATCGTCACGTCGTCGTCGGGCGCCACGAACTTCGCCGCCGTCGCCGCCGGTGACGAGCTCGCCGGCCAGGCCCTCGGGTTCTACGAGCTCATGTGGCTCGAGGCCGACACGCTCGCCCGCCACTTCGCGGGCGTCGAGCCGGCGGACCTCAACGAGCTGCCGATGATCCGCCAGACGCTGGTGGCCGACAACGTGGTCGAGACCGAGGGCCTCTACCCGCTCGTCGAGACCTACGACGACCAGTTCAAGGCTCTCTGGGGCGTCGAGTGAGTCCTCTCCACGGCCGTCGCGCGGTGGTGCTCGGCGCCACCCGCACACCGATCGGCAAGGGGCACCTCGAGCGCGGCGTCTTCCGCGACGAGCACCCGGCGGTCCTGCTCGGGCGGGCCTACACCGGCCTGCTCGACCAGGTCGGCCTCGACCCGGCCCTCGTCGACGACGTCGTCGCGGGCTGCGGCCAGCAGGTCGGCGCCCAGTCGGCCAACATCGCCCGCAACGCCTGGCTCCACGAGAACCTGCCCGTCACCGCGGCGGCCACGACCGTCGACCGGGCGTGCGGCTCCTCCCAGCAGGCGGTCAACGTCGCCACCGCGCTCTGCGCCTCCGGCTCCGCCGACGTCGTCGTCGGGGCCGGGGTGGAGCACATGGGCCGGATCTCGTTCGCGGCGGGGCCGGCGATCCAGAAGGACTGGGGCGCGCCGTACACGCCGCAGGTGCTGGAGAACTTCGCGCTGGTGGGCCAGGGCGAGGCGGCGGAGATGATCTCCGACGACCACGGCATCAGCCGACGGGAGATGGACGAGCTCGCGGCCCGGTCGCACCGGCTCGCCGCCCGCGCGGTGGCCGAGGGGCGTTTCGACCGGGAGATCACGCCGGTGACGACCGCGCACGGCGTGGTCGCGGCCGACCAGGGCATCCGCCCCGACACCACCGAGGAGGGCCTCGGCGGGCTCCGCCCGGCGTTCCGCGAGGACGGCCGGCTGACGGCCGGCAACTCCTCGCAGATCTCCGACGGCGCCGCCGCGATGCTCCTCGCCGACGAGGGCTGGGCCCGCGACCGTGGTCTGCGGCCGCGCGCCGTGGTGCTCGACGCCCTCACCGTGGGCTGCGACCCCGTGCGGATGCTCGAGGGGCCGATCCCGGCCACCCGGCGCATCCTGGAGCGCAACGGCATGACTATCGACGACATCGACCTGTTCGAGGTCAACGAGGCGTTCGCCGCGATCGTCCTGGCGTGGGAGCGCGAGCTCAAGCCTGACCGCGACCGCGTCAACGTCAACGGCGGCGCCATCGCGCTCGGCCACCCCCTGGGAGCGAGCGGGGCCCGCCTGCTGACGACGCTGCTCCACGAGCTGGAGCGCTCCGACAAGGAGATCGGTCTCGTGACGATGTGCTGCGGCGGGGGCTTCGGCACCGCCACGCTGATCCAGCGGGTCTGAGCCCGGCACCTGCCGGCAGCCGCGACGACGTACGACCACCCCCACCCACTCAGAGGAGACCAGCGTGAAGATCGGACTCGCCGTCGGCGCCGGCGGCATGGGGGGCTCCAGTCTGGAGCCGCTGAAGATCGTGCCCGAGGCCGAGCGCCTCGGCTACGACTCGGCGTGGGTGGGGGAGGCGTACGGCGCCGACGCGGTCAGCGCCGTCGGCTGGATGGCCGCCCGCACCGAGCGCATCCGCCTCGGGACGAGCATCATGCAGATGGTGGCGCGCACGCCCGCCATGACGGCGATGACGGCGGCCGGCCTCGACCAGCTGTCGGAGGGCCGGTTCACGCTCGGGCTCGGCACCTCGGGGCCGCAGGTGGCCGAGGGTTGGCACGGCGTCCGGTTCGACAAGCCGCTGGGCCGCTCCCGCGAGTACGTCGCGATCGTGCGCGCCGCGCTGGCCCGCGAGGGCGCGGTCGAGCACGCGGGGGAGCACTTCCGCCTGCCGCTGCCCGACGGCCCCGGCAAGGCGCTCAAGCTCGCGACGACGCCGGTGCAGCAGCCGGTGCCGATCTACGTCGCGGCGATGGGACCGAAGAACACCGAGCTGGCCGGGGAGGTCGCCGACGGGTGGCTCCCGATCCTCTTCAGCCCGGGCCACGCGTCGTACTTCACGAAGTCGCTCGAGGCGGGCGCCGCCCGCTCGGGACGCTCCCTGGTCGACTTCGCGATGACCCCGATGGTGAGCATCCTCGTCACCGACGACGTCGACGCGGGGCGTGACGCGATGCGACCGTTCCTGGCGCTCTACCTCGGCGGCATGGGCTCGCGGGAGAAGAACTTCTACCTCAACCTCGTGGCCGAGTACGGCTTCGAGGCCAACGCCCGCGAGGTCCAGGACCACTACCTGGCCGGCCGCAAGCGCGAGGCCGAGGCGGCGCTCGGCACCGACCTCATCGACGCGGTCACCGTGGTCGGACCGCCGGCCGCGGTGCGGGAGCGGCTGACGGCGTACGCCGACGCCGGCGTCCACACGGTCGTCCACACCCCGCCGTACGGCCTCACCCCCGAGCAGCACCGCGAGCAGCTGCGGCTGGTCGCGGAGGTGGTGCCGAGCTGAGGCCCCCGCTGCCGTTCCTCCCTCGACGATCCGTCCCGTCCCGAAAGGCAGGTGCGTGTCCGTGCCGGACACCCAGCCCGACCGCCAGCCCGACCGCCCGTCCGACCCGACCGCGCCGCTGGCCGGCGTCCGGGTGCTCGACCTCAGCCGGATGCTGCCCGTGGGGGCGATGTCGCAGCTGCTCGCCGACCTCGGCGCCGACGTCGTGAAGGTCGAGCGCCCCGGGGCGGGGGAGGAGTCGCGCTCGTTCGGGGCGGCGGTCGCCGGCACGACCTCGGGCCACGCGTTCCTCGACCGCGGCAAGCGGTCGGTCGCGCTCGACCTCAAGGACCCGCAGGGGGTGCGGGCCGTGCTCGCGCTCGCGCGGGACGCCGACGTGGTGCTCGAGTCGTTCCGGCCGGGCGTCGCGGACCGCCTCGGGGTCGGGTACGACGACCTGCGCGCGGTCAATCCGCGGCTCGTCTACTGCTCCGTCAACGGCTACGGCACCGGGGGTCCGCGCGACGCCGAGCCGGGGCACGACCTCAACTACCTCGCCTACTCCGGCGCTGCGGGCTTCGGCGGCAGCCGCACCCACGGACCCGCGCTCGCGGGCATCCAGGTCGCCGACCTCGTCGGCGGCCTCACCGGCGGGCTCGGCCTGCTCGCCGCGCTCGTCGCGGTCCGCTCCGGCGGCCCGGGCCGGCACGTCGAGGTCGGCCTGGCGGACGCCGCGCTCTGGTCGCTCGGCATCCACGTCTCGGGCTGGCTCGCCGGCGGCGGCGACCAGGGCCCCGAGTCGACGCCCGTGACGGGGGCGACCCCGTCGTACCGGGTCTACGCGTGCGCCGACGGCCGCCACCTCGCCGTCGGTGCCGTCGAGCCGCAGTTCTGGGCCGAGCTCGTCGACGTGCTCGGCCGGCCCGACCTGCTCGCGCGCCAGCACGACGCCACGGCGATCGACGAGGTCGCCGCCGTCGTGGCGACCCGGCCGCTCGCCGCGTGGCTCGAGCTGCTGGAGGGTCGCTCGACCTGCGCGACCGCCGTCCAGACGTTCGACGAGGTCGCCCGCGACCCGCAGTTCGCCGCCCGTCGGATGATCGTGCCCGTGCCCGACGCGCCCGACGTGCGCCAGGTCGGCACGCCGCTGCGCTTCGACGGCCGCGCGCCGACGCTCGACCGGGCCGCCGCCCCCGTGGTCGGCCAGCACAACGAGGAGGTGCTGTCGGCCCGCGGGCTCGACGACGCCACGCTCGCCGCCGTCCGCACCTGGGGACCGCCCCCCACCACCGTCCCCGCCCCGACCTCGCAGGAGGAGTACGCATGACCGCCACGATCGACACCCCCGACACCAGCGCCCTGATCGGCGACGAGGAGCGCACGGCCCTGGCCGAGCTCGCGTTCGGCATCGGCCGCCGCTACGAGGACAAGCGGTTCTCCGACCTCGACGCCGCACGCGCCCACTGGAAGGAGGTCTGCGACGCGGGCCTCCCCGCGATCTCGCTGTCGCCCGAGCACGGCGGGGCCGGCACGATGACCGACCTGCTCCTCGTCGCGGAGCGGCTGGCGGCCGGTGGCTACCCCGCCGGCAAGCTGACGATCTCGACCGCCATCGGCGGCGCCGTCCTGCTGCGGCACGGCAGCCCGGAGCAGCGCGACCGCTGGCTGCCCGCCATCGGCGACGGCTCGCTGCGCTTCTGCTTCGCGCTCACCGAGCCGGGCGCCGGCTCGAACGCCGCCCGCATGACGACGAAGGCGACGCGCACCCCGACGGGCTGGCGGATCACGGGGCAGAAGACCTACATCTCGGCCGCCGACGACTCCGACGTGATGCTCGTGGTGGCCAAGGACTCCGAGTCCGGCGGCTTCTCCCTCTTCTCCGTGCCCCTGCCCTGCGAGCAGCTGCAGATGCAGCCGGTCGACGTGATGGTCGGCGTGCCCGAGAGCCAGTTCACCGTCTTCTTCGACGACGTCGACCTGCCGCCGGAGGCCCTGGTCGGCGAGGCCGGCGCCGGTGCGCGGGCCCTCTTCGACGGGCTCAACCCCGAGCGCCTCATCGTGGCCGCGCAGGCCGTCGGCATCGGCCGCTGGTGCCTCGAGAAGGCCGCCGAGTACGCCGGGCAGCGCGTCGTGTTCGACGTGCCGATCGGGGCGCACCAGGCGGTGCAGCACCCCATGGCCGAGGCGCTCATCGACCTCGAGGCGGCGTGGGCGCTGATCGAGCGCGGGGCCGCGGCGTACGAGGCCGGGGGCAACGCCGGGCTCGCCTGCAACATGGCGAAGGTGAAGGCCTGCGACGCCGGCCTGAAGGCGGCGGACGCGGCGCTGCAGGCGTTCGGCGGCTCGGGCTTCACCTCCGAGACGCTGATGTTCGACCGGTTCGGCTACATGCGGCTGCTGCGCTCGACGCCCGTCTCGCGGGAGATGGCGCTCAACCAGATCGCCGTCGCCGGGCTCGGTCTGCCGCGCTCCTACTGAGTCCCCGCGGCGGCGCCGCCCGCCCCCGCGAGGCGGCGCACCCAGGCGCGGAGCAGGATGGGCGGGCAGGAGCGTGGCAGCGTTGCTGCGAGAATGACCGTCGGAACCAGCACGGGAGCGAGGACTGCGCACGGTGAAGAAGCGTCAAGCCGACAACGGCGACCAGGCGGCACCCGCCGCGGTCAAGCGACCCCAGCGCAGGTTCGACCGCACCGAGCTCATCATCGACGCGGCCGCGGAGATCTTCCGACGCAAGGGCTACGACGCCACCAGCCTCCAGGAGATCGCCGACGAGGTCGGCATCCTCAAGGGCTCGATGTACCACTACATCGAGACCAAGGAGGACCTGCTCTTCGCGATCATCCAGCGCAACCACGAGCGGATCATCACGGAGAACCAGGCGTGGCGCGAGGTCGAGAACGACCCGGTGGGGGCCATCCGGGCGTTCATCGTCGGCCACATGCGCAACTCGCTCGAGCACCGCACCGACTCGGTCGTCTTCGTGCGCGACTTCCGGGCGCTCAGCGAGGAGCGGGCGGCCGAGATCGTGCACACGCAGCACGACTACGACCAGGACTTCCGGCGCCTCGTCCAGGAGGCCGTCGACGCCGGCGCCCTGCGCGAGGGCGTGACGCCCACCTTCGCCGCCCGGTCGGTCTTCGGCATGGCCAACTGGATCCACTACTGGTACGACCCCGAGGGCGCCATGCCCGCCGAGGAGATCGTCCGCGAGCTCTCCGGCTACGCCCTCGCGAGCCTGCTCGCGCCGCTGCCCGACTGAGGCCTCCCCGAGCTGTCGCGTCTGCACGGTCAGGCCTCCCCGAGCTGTCGCGTCTGCACGGTCAGGTCGCCCCGAGCTGTCGCGTCTGCACGCTCAAATCGCGCCGAGTTGTCGCGTCTGCACGGTCAGGTCGCCCCGAGCTGTCGCGTCTGCACGGTCAGGTCGCGCCGAGCTGTCGCGTCTGCACGCTCAGATCGCGCCGAGCTGTCGCGTCTGCAACGCCTCACAGCGCTGGCCCGCGTCGTACGACGGTGCAGACGTGACAAGTCGGCGTCGTACGACGTGGGAGACGTGCCGGTTCGGCATGCCTCCACATCACAATCAAACGGTTGGTTGACAAGCGGGCGCGACGGTCGTTGAATGAAGTCCCCGGGGGTGTCCCTCCCGCGACCCCGGCACCACGCCGCCGGCCGCCCTCCCGGGAACCGTGACCCGTGAAGGAAGCCATGAGTGCAGAAGTCCTGGCCCCGGCCGTCGCCGAGGTCCACTCCCAGCACGGCCCGGTGTCGCTCGACGTCGTCGACGGCGTCGCGACCGTGGTCGTCGACAGCCCGCCCGTGAACGCGATGGGCCGCGCCGTCCTCCAGGGCCTCGAGGAGGTGGCCCACGCCGTCGCCGGTGACGAGGGCGTCCGCGTCGTCGTCCTGACGGGCGGCGGCACGAAGGCGTTCATGGCCGGCGCCGACATCGCCGAGTTCGACGAGCTGCGCGCCGCTCCGGGCGGCATGGACGCCCACAGCGCCTGGGCCGGCGGCGTGCTCGCCGCCTGGGCCGCCCTGCCCCAGCCCATCATCGCCGCCGTGCAGGCGAGCGCCGTCGGTGGCGGCCTCGAGATCGCGCTCACCACCGACCTCATCCTCACCGAGCCCACGGCCAAGTTCGGTCTCCCCGAGGTCAAGCTCGGCCTCATCCCCGGCGGCGGCGGCACGCAGCGCCTCCCGCGCCGCACCGGTACGGCGGCCGCCCTCAAGCTGATGCTCCTGGGGTCCGTCGTCAAGGCGGACCGGGCGCTCGAGCTCGGCATCGTCGACGAGGTCGTCGAGCCCGGTCAGGTGCTGGCCGAGGCCCAGGCGCTGGCCGTCCGCATCGCCGCCATGCCCCGTGTCGCCGTGCAGGCCCTCAAGCGCTGCGTCGACCCCGCCCTCGGTGCCGCGCTCGACGAGGAGCGCCGCATCTTTCTGCAGGTCGCCGCGGCCGACGACTTCCGCGAGGGCGTCGCCGCCTTCACCGAGAAGCGCGCCCCGCGCTTCACCCACAGCTGACGAGCCCGGAGGTTCCCATGACCGACCATCCCGATGACGTCCTGCTGGTGGGCGGTGTCCGTACGCCGTTCAGCCGCTTCGGCGGCGCGCTCCGCGAGGTGCCGAGCGTCGACATCGCCGCGAGCACCATGCGGGCCGCGCTCGACGCGACGGGCGTGCGCCCCGAGGACGTCGACGAGGTCTACAGCGGGGTCACGATCCCGTCCGAGGAGTCCCTCGAGGGCTCGATCCCGGCCCGCGTCGCGATGCTGCGCGCCGGTATCCCGGAGGACCGTCTCTCCCTCACCATCGACCGGGCCTGCTGCTCGTCGATGACCGCCGTCCACCTCGGCACCCGGGCGATCCGCGCAGGCGAGGCCGACGTCGTGCTCGTGGGCGGCGCCGACAACATGGGCCGCGCGGCGTTCCTGATGAACCCGACGATCCGCTGGGGCATCAAGCGCGGCGGCCCGAAGCTGAAGGACCCGATGGCCGAGCCCGGGGCCGACATCGGCGGCAAGCCCGTCGCGGTGGACGCCGGCGAGGTCGCCGTCGAGCACGGCATCACCCGGGAGGAGTCCGACGAGTTCGCGCTCCGCAGCCACCAGGCGTACTTCGAGGCCAAGGCGCGCGGGTTCTTCGACGGCGAGGTCGTGCCGTTCTCGCACGCCCTCGGTGAGCTCACCGACGACGAGGGCCCGCGTGCCGACTCGTCGCTGGAGCGGCTCGCGCGGCTCCGTACGATCTTCGACGGTCCGATCGTGACGCCGGGCAACGCGCCCGGCCAGGACACGGGCGGCTGCTACGTCGTGCTCGCCCGTCGCCGCTGGGTGGAGGAGCGCGGCCTGCAGCCCCTGGCCCGCATCACCGGTCTGGGCAGCGCGGCCCGCGCGCCCCGCGAGATCCCCGTGGCCCCGGCGGACGCGATCAACCGCGCCCTGGCGAAGGCCGAGTGGGACCTCGAGGCGATCGACCGCTTCGAGATCAACGAGGCTTTCGCCTGCGTGCCGCTCGTGAGCGCCCGCGTGCTCGCCGACGGTCGCACCGACCGCGAGAAGCGCATCCTCGACCGCACCAACCTCAACGGCGGCGCCGTCGCGCTCGGCCACCCGCCGGGCGCCTCGGGGGCCCGGATCCTGCTGACGCTCGCCCGGGGGCTGCAGCAGGAGGGTGGCGGTCGCGGCGTGGCGTCCATCTGCGGCGGTCTCGGCCAAGGCGACGCCGCGGGGATCGAGGCCTACGCCTGACGGTCCGCACGTCGTACGACGCACCAGCGCCGCTCGCTCCTCACGGGGCGGGCGGCGTTGCTGCGTGCAGACGCGACAGCTCGGCGCGTTCGGGGCATGCAGACGCGACAGCTCGGCGCCGTACGAGCATGCAGACGCGACAGCTCGACGCCGTACGAGCATGCAGACGCGACAGCTCGACGCGCTCGGGGCGTGCAGACGCGACAGCTCGGCTCGCGACACAGCTCCGCCCCCAACCGCTGAGCCGGTCGGGGGCGGAGTGTCGCGGCGGAGCAGTGCCGCAGATCGGGGAGGACGGCGCCGGTCAGGCCGGCTGCTCGCCCTTGACGAGCGGCAGCACGGCGGCGGTGTCGTACCAGGACGCCACCTTCGTGATGTGGGTGCCGTCGGTGTCGATGACGTCGGCGGCCTCGAAGGTCACCTCGACGCCGTCGGGGCGCGTGCCCACGAACGTGATCTCCACGGCCGCCACGTTCCCATCGACGATGAAGCGGGTCGGACGGTCCTCGTGCTCGGCGAACTGGGCGACGACGGCGGTCAGCAGCCGGATCGCCTTGTCGCGGCCGGTGGTCGAGATGCTCATGCCGTGCTGCACGACCACGTCGGGGTGGAACACCTGGGCGAGCCGCTCCCAGTCGTGGGTGTTGACGGCGGTCAGGTAGCTCTCGACCAGCGACCGGGTCGTGGCGGCGGTCGACGAGGGGGTGCTCTCGGTCATCGGGTCTCCTCCGGGGTGGGCGTGGGGCGGCTGCTGCGGGGCGGGCGGATGCTGCCCAGCTGGGTGACGGTGGCGAGCAGCTCGCCGCCGCGGGAGTACAGGTCGGCCGTCCCGAGGGCGCGGCCGTCGCGCATGCCGGGGGAGCGCTGGTCCATCAGGATCCAGTCGTCGACCCGGGCGGGCGCGTGGAACCACATGCTGTGGTCGAGCGAGAACCCCGACGCGGAGCCCTCACCGAACCACAGCCCGTGGGGCTGCAGGCTCGAGTCCAGCATGCAGTGGTCGCTGGCGTAGGCGAGCAGCGCGCCGGCGAGGGCCCGGTCCTCCGGGGGCGGTGCCGTGGCGCCGAGCCAGGCGGTCGTGCGGGCCTCGCCCGAGGTGTGCAGGCGCGGGGGCGGCGTGACGTAGCGCAGGTCGAAGGGCGAGCGCTCGTCCCACGGCCGGAAGGTGTCGTCGTACGACGCCAGCGTCGCGCCGACGTTCTCGAGGGTCTCCGGGTCGGGTACGACGGGGGCCGCCGCCTGGTGGGAGGGCCCCTCGGCGTCGGTCGCGAAGAGGGCGTCCATGCGCAGCAGCAGCCGCTCGTGCTGGATGACCTCGATCGAGCGCCAGGCGCTGGAGCGGCCGTCGTGCACGCGGTGGACGTCGATGTCGACGGGCTCGCTGCCGACGCCGACCTGCACCATGTAGGCGTGCAGGCTGCGGATCCACTGGCCCTCGCGTACCGAGGTCGACGCCGCGGCGAGGGCCTGGGCGACGAGGAGCCCGCCGTACGGGACCCCCCACTGCACCCGGGGCGCCTCGCCGCGGAACGAGCCCGCGCCCTGGCGCCGGGGGCGCAGCAGGGACACGAGCTCGTCGAGGGCGTCGGCCGCCGGGTGCGGCGTGCCCGGCACGAGGGTGGGACTACTGAGCCGTGCCGTAGTCACTGAAACCGCGTCCGGTCTTGTAGCCGTAGTGGCCGGCGTTGACGAGCGCACGCACCTGCTGCGTCGGCTTGAACCGGTCGCCGTAGTGGTGCGCCATGGCCTCGGACGCCTTGATGTAGGTGTCGAGGCCGCCGAGGTCGACGGTCTGCAGGGGACCCATGGCGTGGTTGAACGCGAGCTGGCAGGCGCGGTTGACGTCCTCGGGGGAGGCGATGCCCTCCTCGACGATCCGCATCGACTCGGCGATGAGGGCCATGATCAGCCGGGACGTCAGGAAGCCCTGGGTGTCCTTCTGGCAGACGATGGTCTCCTTGCCGTAGCGCTGCGCCAGCGCCTGCATCTTCTCCACCGTGTCGTCGCTGGTCTCGACGCCGCGCACGATCTCGATGAGGCGCATGACCGGCGGCGGGTTGAACCAGTGGGTGCCGACGACCCGGTCGGGCCGGCCCGTCGCGGCGGCGATCGCGGAGATCGCGAACTGCGACGTGTTCGACGCCAGGATCACGTCGGGGCGGGCCACGGCGTCGAGGCGGCGGAACACGTCGCGCTTGACGTCGACGTCCTCCACGATCGACTCGATCGCGTGGTCGGTGTCGCGGGCGGTGCCCTCGAGGTCGGTGCTCGTGGTGATGCGCTCGCGCGCCTCCTTGGCCTCCGTGTCGCTCAGCTGCTCCTTGCGGACCAGCCGCTCCAGGCTGCGCTCGATGCGGCCGATGCCGCGGTCGAGGTCGCCCTGGTCGAGGTCCACCAGCGTGACCTCCAGGCCGGCGACCGCCGCCACCTGGGCGATGCCGTTGCCCATCTGGCCGCCGCCGCCGACCACCATCACCTTGTCAATGCTCGTCGCGGAATCACTCATCGAGAAGTGCCTCTCTGGCTGTGGTTGTCGACCCTGCGAGGGGCGGCGGTGAGCGCCGCGGGTGGAGCGACGCGGGGCCGTCGCGTCGTTGACGAACGTACCAACCGATTGGTAGTTTACGCAACCATGACCGGGATCAGCGCATGGGCACGTCACTGGGCACGCTTCGGGGCCGACCGCCCCGCTCTCCTCGCCGACGGGGGTGGACGCACCTGGGGCGAGCTCGAGCGCGGGTGTGCCGAGATCGCTGCCGGCCTGGTGGCGGAGGGCGTCGTCAAGGGCGACCGCGTGGGCGGGCTGATGCGCAACGCGCCCGAGCACTTCGAGGTCGTGCTGGCGTGCGCCCGCATCGGCGCGATCTTCGTGCCGCTCAACCCGCTGCTGACCGGCCCCGAGCTGCGTGACGTCGCGGACGACGCCGAGCTCGCCGCCGTCGTCACCGACCCCGACTTCGTGCCCGTGCTGCCGGTGCTGGAGGAGCTCGTGGGGGGCGCGCGCATCTTCTTCGTCGGCGAGCCGCCCGAGGGCGGGCGCGGGCTCGACGAGCTGCGCCGGCACGGGCTGCTCACCGAGGACCTCGACGTGCACCCCGAGGACCCGCTGATGATCTGCTACACGAGCGGCACGACCGGCAAGGCGAAGGGTGCCGTGCTCACGCACGCCAACATGGAGGGCGTCGCGGCCAGCGCGATCACCGTCGACGCGCTCGGCTTCCACGACCGCGCGATCGTCACGGTGCCCCTGGCCTTCACCGGCGCCGGCGTCTCCTTCGCCATCCCGTTCCTGCGCTGCGGCGGCTCGATCGTCATCCGCAACGAGTTCGACCCCGCGCGACTGCTCGACGACATCGAGACCCTCGGCGTCAGCTTCATCGGCGTCGTGCCCGTGATCCTCGAGCGGCTGGCCGCCGAGCCCCGCTTCGCGGAGGCGGACCTGACGGGCCTGCGCGTCGCGAAGGTGGGCGGCGCCGCCGTGCCCGAGCACCTGCTGCGGCTCTACCACTCGCGCGGCGTCGGCCTCGTCAACGCGTACGGCCTCACCGAGGGCTCCGGCCTCAACCTCGAGCTGCAGGCCCACGAGGCCCTGCGCCGTCCCGGCTCGGTCGGCCTCCCGCTCTGGGGCCAGGAGGCCAAGGTCGTCGACGGGCTCGGCCGGCCGTGCGCCCCCGGCGAGGCCGGCGAGCTGCTGCTCGGGGGCACCTGCGTGCTCAAGGAGTACTGGCGCAACCCCTCGGCGACCGCGGCCACCATCCGCGACGGGTGGCTGCACACCGGCGACCTCGCGACCGTCGACGAGGACGGCTACTTCCGGATCGTCGACCGCTCGAAGGACCTCATCATCTCCGGCGGCCTCAACGTCTACCCGGCCGAGATCGAGTCGGTGCTCGCCCAGCACCCCGACGTGCTCGAGGTCGCGGTGGTCGGCGTGCCCGACGAGCGCTGGGGCGAGACCCCCGTCGCCTGCGTCGTCAGCAGCAACCCGGGCCTCGACATCGAGGCGCTGACGGCGTACGCCGCGGGCTCGCTCGCGACGTACAAGCGGCCGCGTCGGCTCGAGCTGCGCGACCAGCCCCTGCCGCGCGGCATGAGCGGCAAGATCCTCAAGCGCGAGCTGCGGGCCGACCTGCTGGCGGCCGACGCCGTCACCGCCGCGGCGACCACCGGGGCGGGAGCGTGAAGCCCGCCGACCCGACGTCGATCGACGTCGAGCGCCTCGGTCCGGTCACCGTCCTGACGCTCGACCGGCCCGAGCGCCTCAACGCCCTCTCGCACGGTCTGCTGCGCCGGTTCGACGAGCTGCTCGACGAGCTCATGTACGACTACGACCAGCGCGTCGTGGTGCTGGCCGGTCGGGGCCGGGCCTTCTGCGCCGGCATGGACCTCAAGGGCCAGCTCGCCGGTGACCGCTGGGTCGACGGCACGGGCCAGGTGCAGGCGACGTACGCGATCCAGGAGGTGGTGGCGCGCGTCATCACGAAGCTGCGCGACATCCCGCAGCCCGTCGTCGCCGCGGTGCACGGCGTCGCCGCCGGCGGCGGGCTCTCGCTCGCCTGCGCGTCCGACGTGCGGGTGGCCGAGGAGGACGTGCGGTTCAGCGCGGCCTTCGTGCGGCTCGGCGTCTCCGGCGGCGACATGGGCTCGTCGTGGTTCCTGCCACGCATCATCGGCTTCGAGCGGGCCTCGGAGATGCTGCTCACGGGCCGCGACCTCGGGGGCGAGGAGGCGCTCGCCGCCGGGCTCGTCTCGCGCCTGGTCGGGGCGGGCGAGGCCAGGGGCACGGCGATCGCGGTCGCCGAGGAGATGTGCCGGGTCGCCCCGTTCACCACCCGCATGACCAAGTCGCTGCTCAACCTCTCGCGCGACGGTCTCGCCCTGCGCCAGCACCTGGAGGTCGAGAACCGCACCCAGGTGATGATGACCGCCACCGACGACTTCGCCGAGGGCGGTCGGGCGTTCGCCGAGCGCCGCCCCGCCGTCTTCCGGGACCACTGATGGACGTCGTGCGACAGGACGCCCCGCGCCCCGACGTCGCCGACCTCGAGGGCTTCCGCACCTGGTTCAACGAGCTCGCCACGATCCGCTGGATCGGGGTCGAGTGCGTCGACCTCGAGCCCGGCCGGGTGCGGAGCGTGCTCGCGGTGCGCGACGAGCAGCGCAACCCGGGCGGCGCCGTCAACGGAGGCGTGCTGCTGGCTGCCGCCGACGTCACCGCCGGTGTGGCCGTCACGTCGACGAGCGCCCCCGGCGCGGCGGTGGCCACCACCGACCTGACGATGCACTTCATGGCCCCGGCGGTCGAGAGCCCGCTCGAGCTGCGGGTCGAGGTCCTGCGCCGGGGTGGGCGGGCCGTCGTGCCGCACGTGCGCATCACCGACGCGACCGGGCGCCTCTGCGCCGTCGCCACCGGCACGTGGGCCGTGCGCGACCCCGCCTGACGGCCCCGCCCGCTGCCCCTCAGGCCAGCGAGCCCTCGGCGTACGCCGTCCGCAGGCGTGCCTTGACGATCTTGCCCGTCGGGTTCACCGGCAGCGGGGTGGTCACGACGAGCACCTCCTTGGGCCGCTTGTAGTCGGCGAGGTGGCGGGCGCAGAGCGCGCCGACGGTCGCGGCGGTGACCGCGTCGGGTGCGGCGTCGGGCCGGGCGCGGACGACGGCGACGACGCGCTCGCCCCACCGCTCGTCGGGCACCCCGATGACGGCGGCCTCGGCGACCCCCGGCAGCTGGTAGACGACGTTCTCGACCTCGGCGGGATAGACGTTGTAGCCGCCCGTGATCACCATGTCCTTGAGCCGGCCGGTGACGTAGAGGTAGCCCTCGGCGTCGGCGTGCCCCAGGTCGCCGGTGCGCAGCCAGCCGTCGACGATCGGCCGCTCGTCGGGACGCTCCCAGTAGCCCGCCATGATCGACGGGCCCGAGACGCACAGCTCCCCGATCTCGCCGGGCTCGGCCTCGCGGTCGCCGACGAGCACCCGCACGTCGCTGTACATCAGGGGTCGGCCGATGGAGCCGACCTTGCGCAGGGCGTCCTCGGGCATGAGGCACGTGGAGAAGCCGCACGACTCCGTGAGGCCGTAGCCCTGCACGAAGACCTCGAGGCCGCGCTCGCGGAACCGCTCGATGAGGCTCACCGGCATCGACGCCGCCGCCGACAGCACCCGCTGGAAGCAGCTGAGGTCGAGGTCGTCGAACGAGGGGTGGTCGAGCAGCGCCTTGAAGACGGTCGGCACGCTTGCCATGTACGACGGCCGGTAGTCGCGGATCGCCGCGGCGATGAGCTCGGGCGTCGCCACCTCGAGCAGCCGGATGCTGCAGCCCAGGTGGAGGAACGGCAGCACTCCGGCGAGCATCGCGCCCGACACGCTGATCGGCAGCGAGACCAGGGGACGGTCGTCGCGGTCGAACCCCAGGTCGACCGCGAGCGACGTCGCCACCGAGGCGATGTTGCGGTGGGTGATGATCGCGCCCTTCGGCAGGCCCGTGGTGCCGGAGGTGTAGAAGAGCCCGGCGGGGGAGTCCTCGTCGAAGGCGCCCACGTCGAACGGGTCGGCGGGTGCGTCGACGCCGGGCCAGTCCGGGCCGTCGGTGGTGCGGACGACGAGGTCCGCCCGGCCGTCGGCCAGTGCGGTCGCCCGCGGGAGCCTCGCCTCCTGCGTGACGAGGACCGACGGGCGGCTGTCGGCGACGAGCGCGGCGATCTCGTCGTCGGCGAGGCGGGCGTTGAGCGGCACGTAGATGGCGCCCAGCCGGAGGATCGCCAGCGTGACCGGCAGGAACTCGGCGTGGTTGTCGTGCAGCAGGCCGACCCGGTCGCCGACCCGGACGCCGAGGGCGCGCAGGGTGCGCGCCACCTGCCAGGTGCGGGTCTCGAGGTCGCGGTAGGTGAGGGTGACCCCGTCGAGCACGAGCGCCGGCTTCGTCGGCAACCGGTCGGCGTGCCGGGTGATCCAGGTGGCGACCCCGGGGCGGTACGCCAGGTCGCGAGCGGTCGGACGGTCCCGCACGGCACCGGCCGCGGTGCCCGTGCCGGCGTCGGTGCCCGTGGGGTCGGTGCCCGTGCGGTCGGGGCTCACAGCCCGACCTCCGCCGCCAGGGCCCGCAGCGCGTCCTCGTCGCGCAGCTCCATGAGGATCACCGAGCTGACGGGGGAGTCGCGCCACAGCTGGAGACGCTCCCGGATCCGGCCGGGCGGACCGATCAGCGAGGTGCCGTCGACGAGCTCGTCGGGGATGGCGTCGACGGCCTCCTCGCGGCGGCCGGCGAGGAAGAGGTCCTGCACGTCCTGGGCCACGTCGCCGTACCCGGCCCGCGTGATCGCGTCGAAGTGGAAGTTGGCGCCCTTGGCGCCCATGCCGCCGACGTACCAGGCCAGCGGCCTCTTCGCCCGGCGGAAGGCGGCCGGGAGGTCGTCGTCGACGAAGGTGTTGACGGTGGCGGTGATGTCGAAGCCCGGACGCGCACGGGCGGCCACGTCGCCGTACATCTTCTCGAAGCTGTCGATGTGCACGAAGGCCGGCAGCCAGCCGTCGCCCACCTCGAGGGCGAGGTCGACGTTCTTCGGGCCCTGGGCGCCGAGGTAGATCGGGATGTCGGGACGCAGCGGCTCCGTGATGAGGCGCAGGGGCTTGCCGAGGCCGGTGCCGCCGGGGTGGGGCAGCGGGTAGAACTCGCCCTCGTGGCGCAGCGGCTCCTCGCGGGCCCAGACGGCGCGCAGCACCTCGACGTACTCGCGGGTGCGGGCCAGCGGCTTGGGGAAGGGGCGGCCGTACCAGCCCTCGACGATCTGCGGACCCGAGACGCCGAGCCCCAGGCGCAGGCGGCCGCCGCTGAGCGCGTCGAGGGTCATGGCGGTCATCGCGGCGTTGGCCGGCGTGCGGGCGTCGATCTGGATGATCGACGTGCCGAGGCCGATGCGGGAGGTGCGCGCGGCGTACCAGGTCAGCGGGGTGAACGCGTCGGACCCGTAGGCCTCGCCGATCCAGACCGCGTCGTACCCCAGCGCCTCGGCGGTCTGCACGGTCGCGGTGTCGTCGGCGGGCGAGGCCTGCCAGTAGCCGAGGCCGATTCCGAGCCTGAGGTCGCTGCTCACGGGGTGCACCACTCTCTGTCGACGCGGGGTTCCGGCTCATTATGATCAGGGATTCTCGACATAGGCAACCATCCGTTTGGTTGTGTACAGTCGACGCGTCAGGACGGCAGCGACGTGAGACGGCGGTGGGCGGGATGGACATCCTCAGGGCAGTGACGCACTGGGCGCGGGTCGGGCCGGAGCGGCCCGCGGTGCGCGACGACCACGGCGACCTGACGTGGGCGCAGCTGCTGGAGGCGACCGAGCTGGAGGCCGCCCGCCTCGTCGGCCTCGGTGTCGCACCCGGCGACCGGGTCGGCGTCGTGATGGCCAACTCTCGGCAGTTCTGCGTGGCCGTGCTGGCGGCGTTCGGCGCCGGCGGCGTCGTGGTGCCCCTCAACCACCGCCTCCACCCGCTCGAGATGGCCGACCAGCTGGCCGACGCCGGGGCGCGCGTGCTGCTGCACGACGACGCGTACGCCGACGCGGCCGCCGTCGTGGCCGAGCGCCTGCCCGTCGTGCTGCGCCACCCGGTCCCGGCCGACTGGTCGGGGGAGGGGCCGCGGCTGCGCGTCACCCGCGAGCTCGACGACGTGGCGGCGATCCTCTACTCCTCGGGCACGACGGGGCGCCCCCGCGGCGCGGCCATCAGCCACCGCAGCATCTTCGCCATGGCGCACGACCGGGTCGTCAACGACGGCTGGTCGCGCGGCACCGTCACCTACGTGCCCTACCCGCTGGCGTTCTCCGCGGGACTGCTCGCCTCGTGGCTGGCGACGACCGTCGCCGGCGGCCTCACCGTCACCGACGCCGCCTTCGACCCGGGCCGCGCGCTGCGCCGCTTCGCGGAGGACCGGATCACCGTGTTCATGGCGGTGCCGGCGGTGTGGCAGGCGATCGCCCTGCACCCCGACATCGAGCGCACCGACGTCTCGTCGCTCGACACGGTCTCCGCGGGCGGGGCGATGGTGACGCCCGAGCTGATGGCGGTGCTGCGCTCGCGCGGCATCCGGCTCTCGCAGGGCTACGGGCTCACCGAGTCCTCCGGCGTCGCGACGGCCCTGCGACCGGAGGACATCGAGCGCAAGCCCGGGTCGGTCGGGCGGCCGATGATGATGACCGAGGCGCGCGTGGTCGCGCCGGACGGCACCGAGTGCCCGACCGGCGAGCCGGGCGAGCTGTGGCTGCGCGGGCCGGCGGTGATGTCGGGCTACTGGCGCGACGGCGCGCCCGACCCCGCGTCGCTGACGGACGGGTGGCTGCGCACGGGGGACGTGGCCACCATGGACGACGAGGGCTACCTCGCGATCGTCGACCGGCTCAAGGACATGATCATCACGGGCGGCATCAACGTCGTGCCGGCCGAGATCGAGCGGGCGCTCGAGATGGTGAGCGGCGTGGTCGAGTGCGCCGTCGTCGGCGCCCCCCACGAGCGGTGGGGCGAGACGCCGTACGCGTTCGTCGTCACCGACGACCCCGGGCTGACGCCCGAGGCGGTCGCGACCGCGCTGCGGCTGCGCCTCGCCGGCTACAAGATCCCGTCGGTCATCGAGGTGCGCACGCAGGCGCTGCCGCGCAGCGCGAACGGCAAGGTCCTGCGCCGCAGCCTGCGCACGGAGGTCGCGTCGGCGTCCGTCACCGTGACCGACGAGGGCGGGGCCGACGGGGCCGCCGCTGTCGTACGACGCTACTTCGCCGCCGTGAACGCCCGGGACTGGGACGCCTTCCGCGCGGTGCTGCACCCCGAGGTCTCGATCCGGCAGGGCGAGCTGCTCGAGGCCCACGGGGTCGAGCGCGTCACCCGGCTCTACCAGGCGATCGTCGCCCAGTGGGCCGAGCACGAGGACGCCCCGACCCGCATCCTCGTGGACGGCGACGAGGCGGCCGTCGAGATCACCTTCACCGGCCGCCGCCACGACGGGACGCCCGTCACCTTCCCCGCCATGGACGTCATCGGGCTGCGCGACGGCCTCGTCCACCGGGTCTCGACCTGGTACGACACCGAGGTCGTCCTGCCGCTCATCGCCGGCCCGCTCGCAGGCCGGGCCGAGGAGCTCGTGCGATGAGCGCCGCCATGACCACCGACGTCACCGCGGGCCTCGCCCGGCTGCTCGACGAGCGGTACAGCTGCCGCGCCTTCCTGCCCGGCGAGGTGCCGGAGGTGACGCTGCGCCACGTGCTGGCCCTCGCCCAGCGGACCGCGTCCTGGTGCAACACCCAGCCGTGGGGCGTCCACCTGCTCAGCGGGGAGGCGACCACCGCGCTCGCGGACCGGCTCACCGCCCACGTGCCGACCCGTCCTCCCGTCGCGGACCTGCCGCTCCCGGCCGGCTACAGCGGTGTGTACGACGCCCGCCGCAAGGAGAGCGGGTTCGCGCTCTACGCGAGCCTCGGCATCGAGCGCGGCGACCGGGAGGCCCGTGGTGCCCAGGCGATGCTGAACTACCGCTTCTTCGGCGCCCCGCACGTCGCGATCGTGACCACCGACCGCGAGCAGGGCACGTACGGCGCGATCGACTGCGGCGGGTACGTCGCGACGCTGCTGCTCGCCGCCCAGGCCGCCGGCGTGGCCGCGGTGCCGCAGGCGGCGATCGCCATGGCCTCCGACGCCGTGCGGGAGCACCTGGCGCTGCCGGAGGACCGCCTCGTGGTCTGCGCGGTCGCGCTCGGCCTCGCCGACCCCGACCACCCCGCGAACGCGTTCCGCACGACCCGCGCCGACGTCGACGAGGTCGTCACGTTCGTGCGCTGAGGGTCGGGCCGGCAGCTCTGCGACGTGCGGGGGTGCCGAGTCGGCAGTCCTGCGACGTGGGGGAGGGCCCAGTCGGCAGCTCCGGCGCGTGTGGGAGTGGAGCGCGTCGCGCGCCGAGGAACGCGGACCGCCCGCGCCGTACGAGCAGGA
The DNA here is from genome assembly GCF_000426525.1 of Nocardioides alkalitolerans DSM 16699. Classification (GTDB taxonomy): domain Bacteria; phylum Actinomycetota; class Actinomycetes; order Propionibacteriales; family Nocardioidaceae; genus Nocardioides; species Nocardioides alkalitolerans. Next base: position 1,130,982 of record NZ_AUFN01000010.1, on the reverse strand, counting down.
ACGCGGATCGACAGCGGTCCAGTGGGCAGGCGTGTCGCGACCGGGGGCCGCACCCTCCCGGCGAGGTGAGGACGTCATCGCACGGGCTCAACCCGTGCGACGGGTCGCGGTGTCAGCGCCCCGTCCGCCCTGTCGCTGAGACCGCAACCGCGTACGGCGTCCAGGTTGCGGTCTCAGCGCCCCGTCCGCCCTGTCGCTGAGACCGCAACCGCGTACGGCGCGCGGGCCGTCACTCCTGACGCAGCGCGACCACGCACCGTTCCAGCAATCCGGTGAGCCGTCGGCGGTCGGCGGCGTCCATGTCGGCGAGCATCCGGTCCTCCACGCCGCGTACGGCGGCGCTGGCGCCCGCGAGCTGACGTCGCCCGGCGGCGGTCAGCTCGGTGGGGAGCGCCCGGCCGCTGGCGGGCTGCTCCGGTCGGGTCACGAGGCCGTCGCGCTGCAGGGACTGGAGCAGCACGTTCATCGACTGCCGCGTGACGAACGTGCCACGCGCGAGCTCCGAGTTGGAGAGCCCCGGCCGCTGGGCCAGCAGCTCGAGGCAGGAGTAGTGCGTGATGGTCATGCCCAGGGGGCGCAGGACCTCCTCCATCGCAGTCCTCAGTGCGGTCGACGCCACCTTGAGGAGGTAGCCCGGGGACGTGGCCAGCTCGATCGTCGGACGCTCTTGACTCATGTCAGCATCCTGACATACCGTCAATGTCAGATAACTGACATCAACAGGAGGACGACATGACTGTCTCCGGACCCGGCTTCATCTCCCTGCAGGTGCGCGACCTGGACCGTTCGGCGGAGTTCTACGAGACCCACCTCGGGCTCCGTCGGCAGGCGGGCCCGCCGCACGCCGTCGTCTTCGACACCGCTCCCGCCGCGTTCGCCGTGCGTTCGGCGATGCCGGGCGTCGACCTCGACGCGGGGCCGCTCGGTCGCGGGGTCGGGATCTGGATGCACGCTCCCGAGGCGGAGTCGGTCCACGACGCCCTGGTCGCCGCCGGCGTCACGATCGCGGTCGACCCCGTCGAGGGACCGTTCGGCTGGACCTTCACGTTCGTCGACCCCGACGGCTACCTCGTCACCCTCCACGACCGCGCGTGACGTCGCAGACACACCGGTTCGGCACTGCTGGGCATTGCAGACGCGCCGGCTCGGCGCTGCCGGGCGGTGCAGTGCTGCCGGCCGGCGCTCACCCCGTGGCGATGCCCCCGCCGAGGTAGGCCGCGGACAGCGTGTCGTCGTCGAGCAGGTCGGCGGCCGGGCAGCTCATCACGACGTTGCCGTTCGCGATGACGACCGCCTGCTCGCTGATGCTCAGCGCCAACCGGGCGTTCTGCTCGACGAGCAGCACGGTGACGCCCCGGGCGGCGATGTCGGCGACGGCCACGGCGATCCGCTCCATCATGAGCGGCGAGAGCCCGAGGCTGGGCTCGTCCAGCAGCAGCAGGCGGGGCAGCTTCAGCGTGGCCCGGCCGATGGCGAGCATCTGCTGCTCCCCGCCGGAGAGGTAGCCGGCGCTGGTCGACGCCTTCTCCCGCAGGACGGGGAACTGCTCGTACGTCCGCTCGACCGCCTCGGCGAGCTCGGTGCGGGGCATGCCCTGCCCGCCGACGACGAGGTTGTCGTGGACGGTGAGGTCGGTGAAGATGTGCCGGCCCTCGAGTACCTGGGCGAGCCCGCGCCGTACGAGCCTCCACGGCGGCAACGAGGTGATCGCCTCGCCGTCGAGGGTGATGGAGCCGGAGCGCACCGAGGCGCGGTACGCCGGGAGCAGGCCCCCGACGGCACGGAGCAGGCTGGTCTTGCCCGCCCCGTTGCCGCCGAGGACCGTGGTGATCCTGCCCTCCGGCACCGAGAGGCTGACCCCGTGCAACGCCTCGGCGCCACCGGGGTAGGTGACCGTGAGGTCGGTGATCTCGAGCATGGCGTTCCTCTCGGGCCGAGGGGTCGAACCGGGTGGCGGACGGCGGGGTGGGTGGCGGTGCGGCGGTCGGCTACTGGAGCTCGACCGCGCCCGCCGCCTCGCTCTCGAACCAGTCGACGAGCTGCGTGACGCCGTCGTCCTCGTCGCGGTTCACGCTGCAGAGCTGGCTCTCGCGGAACGGGGTGCGCTCGTTGATGCCCTCGCCGTAGGTGATGTCGGGCGTGAGGCCGTCGGTGCTGACGGTGGTGTGCTGTGCGGCCGCGACGATGCCGGCCGGGGTGACGTCGCCGTCCTCGATGGCCTGGCGGATGACGCCCTCGAGGATCATGCCCGCCATCCAGCCCAGCACGATCGTGCCCTGCGGCTCGACGTCGTCGCCGAGCGCCTCGTGGAAGGTGGTGTTGCCCTCGCTCTCCGCGTCCCACAGCGGGTAGGAGCAGCTGACGATCATGTTCTCCTCCATGGCCGGGCCGACCGGGAGGTCGAGGAGGGCCCGGTTGTAGGCCGTGCCCGGCGAGAGCAGCTGCGCGTCGTACCCCAGCGACGACGCCGCGCCCACGGCCGCGATGGTCCCGCCCGGCCCGATGCCGAGGAGCACGGTGTCGGCGCCGGCCCGACGCATGGCGGTGACCTGCGCGGTGAGGTCGCCGGCGGTCGCGTCGGCGCTGGCCTCGGCGACGACCTCCATGCCCGTCACCTCGCTGACCGCCTCGACGCCGCGGAGGATCGCGTCGCCCATCGCGTCGGCCTGGTAGATGACGCCGACCTTGGCCTCCGGGTCCTCCTCGAGCACGTGGGTGAGCAGGTTCGCGGTGTCGACCTCGAACGCGGTGCCCTGCGAGAAGGTGTTGTCCTCCTGGTAGGGGCCCTTGAAGCCCAGCGACAGCACCTGGTCGTCGGCGGTGAAGGGCCGGATCGCGTCGGTGGTCGGCGTGCCGTAGGTGACGAGGGCGGCGATGTCGTTCTTCGCCGCGCGGTACTGCTGCACCGCCATCTGCGGGTTGTACTGGTGGTCGGAGGTGATGAGCTCGATCTCGCGCCCGTCGATGCCGCCGTTGCTGTTGAGGTACTCGACGTACGCCTCCAGCCCGGCCTGCGCGGGCTTGCCGCCCGAGGCGGCCGGACCCGAGAGGTCGGTCAGGGACAGCACCGTGATGGTGTCGTCGGTGACTCCGTTGCCGGTCGCGAGACCGCCGTCGGAGCCGTCACCGGGAGCGGCGGCGCAGGCCGCCGACGTGGCGAGGCCGAGGGCGATGAGCCCGGCGATGAGGGGGCGGCGTGTGTGTCGCATACCCGTGTTCCCTTCGGTGTGCGTTGCTGAGCGGCTGGTGCGGACGGACGTGCGGGAGGAGCGGGGGCTCACGACGGGGTCGTGGCGGGGGGTGTGCGGCGGGTGCGGAGCCGCCGCCCGATCTGGCGGAAGCCGCCGGCGATGCCGCGCGGCGCGGTGACCATCACGACGACGATGACGAGCCCGTAGGCGATGAGCGCGAGCGTGCCGGTGTTGAAGTTGCTGCTCGTGCCGCTGGCCTCCTCGACGAGGCCCAGGGCCGTGCTCACCTCGCCCAGGAGCGTCGGCAGTGCGGTGATGAGGAGGGCGCCGATCACGGCGCCGCTCACCGAGCCGAGGCCGCCGATGATGATCATCGCGAGGTACTGGATCGACTGCTCGAGCCCGAACGACTCGGGGTTGAGGAAGCGCAGGTAGCCGGCCAGCAGGGCGCCGGAGAGGCCGCCGAGCGCGGCCGAGAGGGAGAAGGCGGCGACGCGGGCGCGGGTGACGGCGATGCCCGCGGCGGCGGCGGAGGTCTCGTTGTCGCGGATCGCGCCGAGCGCCCGGCCCCACCGGAGCCGCTGCAGCGACGCCACCATCACGCCGACGAGCGTCGTGACGAGCAGGAGCAGCACGAACCACTTCATGTCGCTCGTGACGAGCCGGCCGGCCACCGCCGAGGACTGCGACATGTCGACGCCCAGCACGGTGGGCGACTCCACGATCCGACCGGCGCCGCCCCCGGTGAGGCTGCGCAGGTTCACGAAGAGGTGCTCCCCGACGTACGCGATGCCGATGGTGCCGACGGCGAGGTAGAGGCCCGACAGCCGCAGGGCGAGCGGCCCGATCGTCAGGCTGGCCAGCGACGCGACGACCATCGCCGCCAGGGCGCCGAGGAAGAACGGCACGCCGTGGTCGGCCAGCACCGCGGCGGTGAAGGCGCCGAAGCCGACGAAGACGGCGTGGCCGAGCGACATGATGCCGGCCGACCCCATCGCCAGGTTGAGGCCGATGGCGGCGACCGCGGCGATGAGGCCGAAGTTCGCGATCGAGAGGATCCGGTCGTTCGCCGAGGCGAGCGCGCCGACGGCGACGACCACCACGACGAGGGCGGCGAGCCGCGTCTCGCGGGTGCCGAGCAGGCGGACGTCGCGCCGGGTCTCGCGGGGGTCGAGCAGCGGGGGCCGCTCGTCGCCGGCGGCCGGGGGGCGGGGGAGCGTGGCGGTCTCAGGCACGGATCACTCTCTTCGTTCCGAACAGCCCCTGGGGGCGCACGAGCAGGACGGCGACCAGGACGAGCCAGGGCACGATCACGTGAAAGTTGTGGCCGACGACCCCGGCCCAGGGCGCCTCGTAGCCGGCGACGAGGGTCTGGACGACGCCGATCGTCACGGCGCCGACGACGGCGCCGTTGACGGAGTCGAAGCCGCCGAGCACGGCGCCGGGGAAGGCGGCGAGCGCGATCAGGCCCATGTGGGGGTCGATCGAGCGGGGGTAGCCGGCGAGGAAGACGCCCGCCACCACGGCGAGGGCCCCGGCGAGGGCCCAGACCAGCATGGTCATCCGGCGGGTGTTCACGCCGAGCGCGGAGGCCGCGACCGGGTCCTGCGACATCGCGGTCACCGAGATGCCGGCCCGGCTGCTGCGGAACCAGACGGTGAGCGAGCCGATGATGATGCCGGTGACGGCGATCGCCCAGATGCTCGACGTCGGGATCGCGACGCCCGCGACGGTGGTCGTCGAGTTGCCCCACGGGTCGCCGATGCCGAGCTTGTCGGTGCCGAACGCCGCCGTCAGCGCCGCGCGGATGAGGATGCCGAGGCCCAGGGTGCCGATGAGCACCGCCTCGTGGGAGTGCACGGCCAGGCGACGCACGAGCGCGAACTCGACGAGCACCATGAAGAGGCAGGTGCCGACGAGGGCGAGGAGGACCGCGACCACGAACGTGAGCCCGAACCGGCCGGGGCCGAACCAGTAGACGAGGAAGGCCCCCATCGCCATCACGTCGCCCTGGGCGAAGTTGAGCTGCCCGGTGGCCTTGTAGATGAGCACGAACCCGACCGCGATCAGGGCGTACGTCGACCCGAGGGCGACCCCGCTGACGGTCAGCTGGATGACGTCCTGCACGTCAGGCCTCCTCGGTACGGCGGGCCGCGGCGTCGGCCGTGGGTGCGGGTCCGGTGTCGGGCGGGGTGTCGGTCTCGTCCCGCGCCAGCGAGTTGCCGAGGTAGGCCTCGCGCACGCGCTCGTCGTTGCGGATGACCGAGGGCGTGCCCTGGGCGATGACCTGCCCGAAGTCGAGCACCGTGATCTGGTCGGCCACCTCCATCACCATCGCCATGTCGTGCTCGACGACGAGCACCGCGAGGTCGCGCTGGTCGCGGACGGTCCGGATGATCTCGGTGAGCTCGGCGGTCTCGCTCGGGTTCATGCCGGCGACGGGCTCGTCGAGCAGGAGCAGCGTCGGCTCCAGCGCGAGGGCGCGGGCGAGCTCGACGCGCTTGCGGGTGCCGTACGGCAGGCCGCCCACCTCGGTGTCGCGCAGGTCGAGGAGCCCGAGCAGGTCGAGGACCTCCGCGACCGCCTCGCGGTGCGCCACGTCCTCGCGCCGGGAGCGGCGCCACAGCCCGAGGTTGGCGGGCAGGCTCGCCCGCATGCGGGAGTGGCGGCCGACCAGCACGTTCTCCATCACCGTGGAGCCCGGGAAGAGGGAGAGGTTCTGGAAGGTGCGGCCGATGCCGGCCCGCGCCACCGCGTGCTTCGTGGCCCGCGTGAGGTCGAGGTCGCCGAACGTCAGCGTGCCGGCGCCGGGGCGCGAGAACGCGCTGACGCAGTTGAACAGCGACGTCTTGCCGGCGCCGTTGGGCCCGACGAGCGCGACCACCTCCCCGGCGCGCACGGTGAAGCTCACGTCGTCGAGGGCCGTCACGCTGCCGTAGCGCAGCGTCACGCCGACCGCGGCCAGCACGATCTCGGCGGGTCGGCCGTCGGCGGGCGCACCGGTGCTGGGCGCGGCGACGGTGGAGGTCGGCATGGGTCGTTCCTTCGCGGTCGCGGGGCGTGCTTGGGCCGGTGCGGTGACGGGTGCTCGGGCGGTGGTGGAGTCGGTGCTCGGGGGCGGGCCCGGTGGGGCCGGCCGTGCGGGCTGCGGATGGCGGCGGGTGGCGCTCGCCGTCCAGCTAGAGGCGAATGATGAGCATCAATTCGTGTGTATCAGATCACACGCACCGAGCCGCGACAAGACCCTATCCAAACAAATGTTTGGCAGATTACGGTGCCGACATGAGCGCCCCCGACACGACCACCACGAAGCGGATCCTCGAGTTCCAGGCGAGCGCGCTGCGACCGCGCGAGGAGTGCGAGCGGCACTACCTGGAGGTCCACAGCCCCTGGGCGGTCCGCGCGCTCGCGGAGGCCCCGGCCCTCGTCGGCTACCACACGAACCTCCTCGTGGGGCAGTGGGACATCGCCGGGGGCTTCCGTCGTGCGCCCGACCTCTGGCGCTACGCGTCGATGCGGTTCCGGGCCCCGGGCGCCGAGTTCCCGCCTGCCGTCGCGCGCATGCTGGCGCACGACCACCAGAACTTCCTGCGGGACCTGCGCCGCTTCGACGTCGAGGAGACCGTCCTGCACGACGGCACGACCGGGCAGCTCTCGAGCGACAAGTACGTCCTGGTGGTCGACCGGCCGGCCCGGCTGAGCGTCGACGAGGGGTGGGCCGCGCTCGACGAGCTGCTGGCGCTCCTCGGACGGGTGGTGCCCACGCAGTACGGCGCGCGCCGGCTCGTGCTCAACCGCGTGCTCGTCGAGCGGGAGAACGCTCCGCTGCGCGAGCCGGGGCAGCGGCCGACCGGCGGGGTCGTCGAGGACTCGACCCGGCTGGCGTACGTCGAGGTCTACCTCGACCACGAGGTGTGGGGCGACGAGCTGTTCGCCCGGCCCGAGCTGGTGGCGCTGCTCTCGGACTCACCCTTCGCGCCGGACTCGCTCACGGCGTACCACGTCGTCGAGCGAGCGGGCCACGACCGCAGCTGACGGTCGGGCGTCTCGGGACCGCCGGGTCGGCGTCGGACGACCTCGCGGAACCGCCGGGGCGGCGCTCAGGCCAGCGCGGCGCCCACCCTCGCGCGTCCCTGGTCGTCGAAGCGCAGCTCGCTGAGGCCGTCGCGCGGAGCCGGCTCGATGCGTAGGGCGACCGACGCCTTCTGCTGGCTCCACTTCACGACGTCGAGCAGCAGCTCGGCGATCTCGGCCTCGGAGAACAGGCGCCGGGCGTCGGCGCGCAGACGGGCGTCGGCCGTCGACGGGTCGAGGATCATCGCGTCGGTGAGGCGCAGGGCCACCTTGGCCCGCTCGTCGAGGTCGCTCGTCTCGTAGCGGTCGATCTTCGCGGCGGTGGCCTCGTCGACGTCGGTCGCCTCCACGTTGCGCACCGAGCGGCACAGGCGGCAGTCGTGCACCCGGGCGCAGCGCAGCCGCACGAGCTCCGTGGTGGCGGGGTCGAGCGCGCGCTGGCGCACCACGCTCGCCGCGAACGCGGCCACCGCGTGGTCGATCGGGGTGCCGTACTTCGGGACCGAGGAGTCCGTCGGCAGCGGGATCCGCGGCCCGCTCACGCCAGCACCGCCGCGGCGACGAGGTCGAGCCGGGTGGTGAGGTCGACGGCCCAGGTCACGTTCGCGAGCTCGTGCACCTGCTCGGCCGTGGCGTGCTCGAGGAGGGCCGCCACCTCCTCGTCGCCCATGCTCGAGACCGAGAAGACGAACTGCTCGACGAACGTCAGCAGCGCCTGCTCGCGGTCGTCGAGGAGCGGCGAGCCGCGCCAGTCGTCGAGGGCGGCGGCCCGCTCGGGGGAGAGGGGAGCGGCCGCGTCCCCCGTCGCCGGGACGGTCGTGCCGAGCAGGGCGGCGACGCGGCGCCGTACGAGCTCCAGCGTCGTGGCGTCGACGCTCGCGGCGGCGACGGACTCCACCTCGGCGAGAGCGGCGACGGGCTCAGGAGCCCATCGGGCGAGGGCCTGGCGGCCGGGAGGAGCGACGGAGTCCATGCGCATGATCGTCACGATCGAGGGCCCCGCTGTCAACGGGGTGGGGAGCGGACGGGCCCCTCAGGGCTGTCCGCCGTCGACGGTGAGGATCGAGCCGGTCGTGTACGACGAGAGGTCGCTCGCGAGGTAGAGGGCCGCGCCGACGATCTCCTCCGGCTCGCCTCCGCGCTTCGCGGCGAAGGCCTGGGCGCGCTGCGCGAAGGCGTCGGCGTCCCACGACTTGCTGACGTCGGTGAGGAAGGTACCGGCCATGATCGCGTTGACGCGCACCGAGGGGCCGAAGGTGTGGGCGAACCCGACGGTGAGGGCGTTGAGCCCGGCCTTCGCGGCGGCGTAGGGGAGGATGTGCGGCTTCGGGTGCACCGCGCCCGCGCTCGTGATGTTGATGATCGAGCCGCCCGTGCCCTCCGCCATGCGCGAGCCGATGAGTGCGGTGAGGCGGAACGGGCCCTTCAGGTTGACGCCGAGGACCTTGTCGAACAGCTCCTCCGAGACGTCGGTGACCGAGTCGTACAGCGGCGACATCCCGGCGTTGTTGACGAGCACGTCGACGCGACCGAACTCGTCGTACGCGGTCTCGACCAGCGCGTCGAGGGCGCCCCACCTGCCGACGTGCGCGCCGACGCCCAGCGTGCGGCGGCCGGTGAGGTCGGCCAGCTCGGCGGCGAACTCGACGCACGCCTCGCCGTTGCGGCTGGCGATGATCACGTCGGCGCCGGCCTGCGCGAGGCCGATCGCCATGGAGCGCCCGAGGCCGCGGCTGCCGCCGGTCACGAGGGCCACCCGGCCGGTCAGGTCGAAGCGGGGAGCGGTTGTCTCAGACACGAAAACTCCTGATCATCAATTAGGTCGTTCTGGGTTGACGGGCCGGAATCTATCAGTATGGTGATCATAGTTATCATCCACTTGCGGGTGTCGTTCTGACACCCCGACGGGCCGGGAGGCCGATGTGCTGGGCTTTCAGATGTCCCCCGAGCAGCTGCAGCTGCGCGACCTCGCCGCCGAGGTGGCGCGCGAGGTCTACGCACCCCTCGCCGAGCAGTGGGACCGTGAACGGACCCCCCTGCCGCACGACGAGGTGAAGCGGCTCGCCGACCTGGGGTTCCTGGGCATCGCGATCCCCGAGGAGTACGGCGGCCACGGCGGCACCCTCCTCGACGCGCTGATCGTGCAGGAGGAGCTGGCCAAGCAGTGCCGGCCCGCCGCCTTCCAGGTCTTCGAGGCCAACGTCGGCCCCGTGCGCGTGATCGAGTTCTTCGGCACCGAGGAGCAGAAGCAGCACGTGCTGCCGAAGGTCGCGACCGGCGAGATCACCATGGCGATCGGCATCTCCGAGCCGGACGCCGGCTCCGCCGCCACCGACATGAAGACGCGCGGACGCCGCGACGGCGACGAGATCGTCATCACCGGCAACAAGCGCTGGATCTCCAATGGCGGCCACGCCGACCACTACCTCGTCTACTGCCGGCTCAACGACGACCAGGGCGCCAAGGGCATCGGCGCCGTCATCGTGCCGGCCGACACCCCGGGCGTCTCCTTCGGCGCCCCGGAGCGCCTCATGGGCTTCCGCGGCATCCCGAGCGCCGACATCTACTTCGACGAGGTCCGCGTGCCGGCCTCGAACGTGGTCGTGGAGGCCGGTGGCTTCCACAAGCTGTTCGGCGTCTTCTCGATCGAGCGCCTCGGCAACGCGACCATGTCGCTCGCCATCGGTCAGGCGTCGCTCGACCGCAGCAAGGCCTACGTGCAGGAGCGTCAGCAGTTCGGTCGCCCCCTCGTCGAGTTCCAGAACGTCCAGATGATGATCGCGTCGATGGCGACCCAGGTCGAGGCCGCACGCCTCCTCATCTACCGCGCCGCGGTCAACGGCGGCCACGGCCTGCCCGTGCCGTTCGAGGTCTCGGTCGCGAAGTGCTTCGCCAACGAGATGGGCAAGCAGGTCTCCGACATGGCGATGCAGCTGCACGGCGGCAACGGCTACAGCGAGGAGTACGGCATCGAGCGGCTCCACCGCGACTCGCACGGCTGGGCGATCGCGGGCGGCACGCCGGCGATCCAGCGTGTGAGGATCGCCTCCGAGCTGTTCGGCCGGAACTTCAACCAGCGACCCCCGGAGGCGATTGCGCCGTGAGCGACGAGGCCCAGGGCGCGGGAGCGCTCTTCGAGCTGCCGCAGAAGTACGTCGACCTGCAGGAGGAGGCGCGCAAGCTCGCGCTCTCCTGCGAGGACGTCGCCGACCGCGCCGACGAGGCCGACCGGTTCGACCCCGACGTGCGGGAGCGGCTCGCCGCGTCCGGCCTCGCGAAGGTCGTCGTGGCGGCCGAGTGCGGCGGCCGGTTCGAGCAGGTGGACTCGCTCGCCGTCACGGTCGTGCGTGAGGCGCTGGCGAAGGTCAGCGCCCACCTCGACTCGATGTTCGCCATGCAGGGCATCGGCTCGTTCGCGGTCTCGACCGCGGGCTCCGAGGCCGTGCGCAAGGAGTGGCTGCCCAAGGTCGCGACCCTCGAGGCCGTGGCGGCCATCGGCCTCACCGAGCCCGACGTCGGCTCCGACCTGCGCGCCATCACGACCACGGTCGTGGAGCGCGACGGCCAGCTCGTGCTCAACGGCCACAAGTCGTTCATCACGAACGCGCCCGACGCCTCGTTCTTCGCGATCCTGGCGAAGGAGGACGACGGCTACTCGCTCGTCTTCGTGCCGGCCCACCTCCCGGGCGTCACCGTGACGATGCCGCACCAGATCGTGGCGCCGCACGTGCTCGGCGACGTGATCCTCGAGGACGTCTGCGTCCCCCTCGACCACCGCCTGGGCGACGCCGGCAACGGCTTCAAGATGATGCTCTCGACCCTCGCGACGTTCCGCGTCTCGGTCGCCGGCGCCTCCGTGGGCCTGGCCGAGGCCGCTCTCGAGGAGGCCGTCGCCCACGCCTCGAACCGGCAGCAGTTCGGCATGCCGCTGGCCCGCCTCGGCGGCGTCCCGGCCGCGCTCGCCACCTGCTGGGTGGAGATCGAGATGGCCCGGGCGATGACCTACCGCGCGGCCGCGGCGGCGGCGAAGGACCCGCTGGCCGGCCTGCACCTCTCGTCGATCGCGAAGGTCGGGGCCACCGAGGCCGCCGGCCGGGTCGTCGACCGCTGCGTGCAGGTCATGGGTCGCTTCGGTCTCGTGCGGGGGAGCAAGATCGAGCGCTTCTACCGCGAGGCCCGTCCGATGCGCATCTACGAGGGCTCCACCGAGGTCATCCTCGACTCCCTCGCCAAGAAGCTCGTCAGGGACGCCAAGCACTGAGTCGGCACGCCCCGGGCGGCCAGGAGAGGGAACCCTCGTGATCATCGACTGTCACCTGCACGTCTGGCCCGACCACATCGCCGACGCGATGCAGTCGCAGCGGCCCGCGGGCATGCCGCTGCGGTTCAACGGCAAGCTCTCCGGCCTGCTGGAGACGATGGACGCGTCGGGCATCGACATGGGCCTCGCGCTCGGCGTCGGCATCAAGGCCTCCGTCGTCGCCCGCACCAACGAGTTCATCGGGTCGGTCCCGCGGGACCGGCTCGTGCCGTTCGGCACGGTGCACCCGGAGCTCTCCGTCGAGGACAACATGAAATACCTGACGGAGAACGGCATCGTCGGCGTCAAGCTGCACCCGCTGTTCCAGACGCTCTCGCTGGCGGACCCGAAGGTGCACGACATCCTGGCCGCGCTCTCCGACGCCGGCATGCCCGTGGTCACCCACGTGGGAGCCGGTGCCGACGAGGAGTCGGCGGCGCGTGCCGCCCCGGCCCTGCTGCGCAAGCTCGCCGACTCCCTGCCCGACCTCAAGCTCATCGCGTGCCACTACGGCGGCTACCACCGCCTCGGCGAGGCCGAGAGCCACGTCGTCGGCTCCAGCGTCACGCTCGAGACGTCGTGGCCGCCCACCATGGCCGAGCTCGAGCCCCAGCGGGTCGTCGACCTCATCCGCCGCCACGGCGCCGACCGCGTCGTCTACGGCTCCGACTGGCCGATGGCCGACCCGGCCGCCGAGATCGCGGCCATCCGGGCGCTCGGGCTCACGCCCGAGGAGGAGGCCGGCATCCTCGGCGGCAACCTCGCGCGGATCCTGGGTCTCGCGTGAGCGCCGCCCCGGCGCCCCGTACCGTCCGCCTCGGCGCCGGGACGGCGTTCTGGGGCGACAGCGTGAAGCCCGCGATCGAGATGGTCGAGCGGGGGGAGATCGACTACCTCTGCTGCGACCACCTCGCCGAGCTGACGATGTCGATCCTCGCGAAGCAGCGGGCGAAGAGCGCGGACCGGGGCTACACCCGCGACATCCTCGACCTGCTGCGCGGCGCGCTGCCGACGATCGTCGAGAAGGGCATCAAGGTCGTCACGAACTCCGGCGGGGCGAACCCCCGCGCGGCCGGCGCGGCCATCGCCGCCCTCTGCAAGGAGCTGGGCCTCAGCGGCGTGCGCATCGCCGTCGTGACCGGTGACGACATCGAGGCCGACATCGACGGCCTCGCCGACGAGGGCGTCGACTTCTCCAACCTCGACACGGGCCAGCAGCTCTCCGAGGTGCGCGAGCGGCTCACACACGCGGCCGTCTACACCGGCTGCGAGGGCATCGTCGAGGCCCTCGGCCAGGGTGCCCAGATCGTCGTCTGCGGCCGGGTCACCGACATCGCGCTCTACCTCGGCCCGCTGATCCACGAGTTCGGCTGGGCCCCCGACGACTGGCAGCGCCTCGGCATGGCGACGGTCGTCGCCCACGCCATCGAGTGCGGCGGCCAGGCGACGGGCGGGCTGTACGCCGGCGACTGGGCCGGCGTCGACGGCCTCGAGACGCTCGGCTACCCGATCGCGGAGGTGGCCGACGACGGCACCGCCGTGCTGACCAAGACGCCGGGGACCGGTGGCCGCGTCGACATCGGCACGGTCAGCGAGCAGCTCGTCTACGAGATCCTCGACCCCGCCAACTACCTCACCGCCGACGTCACCGCCGACTTCACCCAGGTGCGGCTCGAGGAGATCGGGCCCGACCGCGTCCGCATCACGGGCGGCACCGGCAAGCCCGCGCCGGCCACGCTCAAGGTCAACATGGGCTACCGCGCCGGCTTCATCGGCGAGGCCCAGTTCACCTACACGTGGCCCGACGCGTACGCCAAGTCGCAGCGCGGGCTGACGTTCCTCCGCAGCCGCCTCGCGCGGGCCGGGTTCGAGTACTCGGACGACCTCGTCGAGTACGTCGGGCACAACTCGATGTGGGGCGGTCGCGTCCCGCCGCCCGACGACCCGGAGCTCACCGAGATCGTCGTGCGCTACGCGGCCCGCTGCGCCGACGCGGAGCAGGCCCGCAAGGTCTTCACCGAGAGCGTCCCGCTCTACAACAACGGGCCGGCCGGCGTCGCCGGCGTCGGCACGCGGCCGCCGCTCAAGGAGCTCTACGCGATCTGGCCCTGCCTCATCCCGCGCGAGCACGTCGTGCAGTCCGTCGAGATGCTGGAGGTCTGAGCGATGACGAGCACCCTCACCGGGTCCGGCGCGACCCCGGTCGCGGGACCGCGACCCGTCCGCGTCGTCGACCTCGCCCACGGCCGCTCCGGCGACAAGGGCGACACCTGCAACGTCGGCCTGGTCGCGTGGACCGACGCCGGGTACGACGTGCTGCTGCGCGAGGTCACCGAGGAGCGGGTCACCGCGCACTTCGGCGACCTCGTGAAGGGCACCGTCACCCGCTACGAGATGCCCGGCATCCGCTCGCTCAACTTCGTGCTCACCGGGGCGCTCGACGGCGGCGGCACGCTCTCGCTGCGCTCCGACCACCTCGGCAAGGTCATGTACGCCTGGCTGCTGCGCATGGAGATCGACGGCACCGGTGCCACGCCCCACGTGAACGCCGCGGTCGAGCGGTGACCGAGCCCGCGGTCCTGGTCACGCGCCGGGCCTCGATGGCGGTCCTGACGCTCAACCGACCCGCGGAGCGCAACCCGCTCAACGCCGAGCTCTCCGAGGCGCTGCTGGCCGAGCTGCGCGCGGTGCTGGCCGACGACACCGTGCGGTCGGTGGCCATCGCGGCGAACGGGCCGGCGTACTCGGCCGGGGGAGACCTCCGCCAGATGAAGGACCTCGCGCAGCTGCCCGCGGAGGAGGCCTACGCCTGGCCGCAGGCGATCGTCGAGCTGCACCAGCTGGCCACCCGCTCGCCGAAGCCCTTGGTCGCGCTGGTCGACGGGCCGGCGTACGCCGGGGGCATGGGGCTGGCGGGGATGTGCGACATCGTGCTCGCCACCCGTCGGGCCACGTTCGCGGTGCCCGAGGTGCGCATCGGTCTGTTCCCGATGATCATCGTCGCGCCGCTCGTGCGCGCGCTGCCCCGCAAGCTGCTGCTCGACATGATGCTGACCGGTCGCCCCATCGACGTGGCCGAGGCCGACAAGGCCGGCTTCCTCGCCCGGGTCTGCGACGACACCGACGCCCTGTGGGCCGCGGCCGACGACTACGCGGGCATGTTCGCCGGCACGAGCCCGCAGGCGGTGCGGCTCGGTCGCCGCGCCTACGCGCTGCTCGCCGACATGCCCCACCAGCAGGCGCTCGACGCCGCCCAGTTCCTCAACCTGGCCTTCTTCCTCGGCAGCGACCTCCCCGAGGGCGCTGCCGCCTTCCTCGAGAAGCGCCGGCCGGCCTGGGTGCCGGAGTCGGCCCCCGAGCACACCCCCGACCCGCCTCGCACCTAGGAGCAGCCATGTCCACGGACGCCTTCGTCGTCGGTGCCGTCCGCACCCCGGTCGGTCGCCGCAACGGGTCCCTCGCCGGGATCCACCCCGCCGACCTCGGCGCCCACGTGCTGCGTGCCCTCCTCGAGCGCACGGGCGTGCCGGGTGACGAGATCGACGACGTGCTGTGGGGCTGCGTGGGCCAGGTCGGTCCGCAGGCCTCCAACGTCGGCCGCACGACGGTCCTGTCCGCCGGTCTGCCCGAGTCGGTGCCCGCCACGACGATCGACCGGCAGTGCGGCTCGTCGCAGCAGGCCCTGCACTTCGCGGCGCAGGCGGTGCTCTCCGGCACCCAGGACCTCGTCGTCGCCGGCGGCGTCGAGGTGATGAGCCAGGTGCCGATCGGCTCGCCGACGCTGATCGGCGTCGAGGCCGGCATGGCGCACCCGCGGGGCGGGGCCGGCTGGGCGGAGCGGTACGGCGAGCAGGAGATCAGCCAGTTCCGTGGCGCCGAGCTCATCGCCGAGCACTGGGGCCTGGAGCGGGAGGCGATGGAGCGGTTCGCGCTCGAGAGCCACCGCCGGGCGATCGCCTCCGCGGCCGCGGGCGAGTTCGACGCCGAGATCGTGCCCGTCGACGGGCTCGCCACCGACGAGGGACCCCGACCCGGCACGACCGCCGAGAAGCTCGCCTCCCTGCAGCCGCTGCGCGAGGGCGGCCGCCTCACCGCGGCGCTCGCCAGCCAGATCTCCGACGGCGCGGCGGCGGTGCTGGTCGCCTCCGCCGAGGCCGTCGCCCGCCACGGGCTCACCCCGCTGGCCCGCGTGCACACCATGACCGTCGTCGGCTCGGACCCCGTGATGATGCTGACCGGGCCGATCCCCGCCACCGAGGCCCTGCTGAAGCGCTCGGGCGTGGCGCTCGGCGACATCGGCTCCTACGAGGTCAACGAGGCCTTCGCGAGCGTGCCGATGGCCTGGAACGCCGCGCTCGGCGCCGACCCGGCCCGCACCAACCCCCAGGGCGGCGCGATCGCCCTCGGCCACCCCCTCGGCGGCACCGGCGCCCGCCTGCTCACCACGCTGGTGCACCGGATGCGCCGCGAGGGCCACCGCTACGGGCTCCAGACCATGTGCGAGGGCGGTGGCATGGCCAACGCCACACTGCTCGAGCTGGTGTGACGCCGCCGGCGTCGGCCCCCGCCGACGGGGTCGTCGCCCCGGCCCGGGCCAGCGGTCGGCGCCCGGGCGACGCCGGCCTCATCGTCTGCCTCTCCTTCGCCGCCCTGACCGGCGCCATCGTCGCGGGGCTCGGCAGTCCGATCGTCTTCGAGGTCTCCCAGACCCGCGGGGTGGCCATCGCCGACGCGCAGTGGTCCCTCATCGTGACGCTGCTGGTCGGTGTGGTGGGCACGCCGATCCTCTCCCGGCTCGCGGACGGCCGTCTGCGGCGACGGCTGCTCGTCGGTGCGCTGCTCTTCGTGGCCGCCGGCAGCGCCCTCGCCCTCGTCCCGTCCTTCCCGGCGCTCCTCGCCGCCCGCGCGTTCCAGGGCGTCGGCTACGCGATGGTGCCGCTGACGGTCAGCATCGCCCGCGAGCAGCTGTCGGGCGTCGTGCTCGCCCGCACGCTCGGCGTGCTGTCGACGAGCGTCGCCGTGGGGGTCGGCCTCGGCAACCCGGCGATCGGGCTCTGCGTCCGGTACGGCGGCTACCCCGCCGCGTTCGTGCTCGCCCTCGTGGTGTCGGCGTCGGCGGCCGTGTGGGTGTGGCGCCGCGTCCCGCTCTCGGGGGACTCGATCGGGGACGTCGAGGTCGACGTACCGGGTGCGCTCCTGCTCGGCGGCGGGCTCGCCGCGACCCTGCTCGTCGTCGCGCGCGGCGACATCTGGGGCTGGACCACCCCGCTCGTCCTCGGTCTCGGCGCCGGCGGGGTCGCGCTGCTCGTCGCGTGGGTCGTGGTCGAGCTGCGCGTGCGGGCGCCCCTCGTCGACCTGCGGCTCACCTGCGCGAAGGGCGTGCTGGGCGTGAACATCGCCGCCTTCCTGCTCGGCATCGGTGTCTTCGGCGGCGTCACGGTGGTCATCCTCGTCATCCAGCGCCCGCCCGAGACCGGCCTCGGCCTCGGTCACTCCGTCTTCGTCACGGGCCTGCTGATGCTGCCGATGGCCCTCGCCAGCTTCTTCTCCCCGCCGGTGGCGCGCTGGCTCACCGGCCCGCTCGGGTCGCGGGCCGTGCTGGCGATCGGGGCGCTGCTGGTGGCCTCGTCGTTCGGCCTCTTCGCGCTCGTGCACGAGAACGAGCTGCACATCGTCGCGATGATGTTCCTGATGGGCGTGGGCATCGGCATGGCCTACTCCGTCATGCCCTCGCTCATCGTCGCCCGCACCCCGGAGGCCCGCACCGCGAGCGCCACCGGCATCAACCAGGTCCTGCGCCTCATGGGCGGCGCGGTGGGTGCGGCGGTCGTCGCCGCGGTCATGTCGACCTACACCGCCCCGGGCCTCGTGCACCCCCGCGAGATCGGCTACGAGGTCGCCGCGCTCTTCTCCTGCGCGGGCGCCGTCCTGGCGGCGCTGGCGGCCTGGGTGCTCCTGCCGGGGCGCAAGGCCGGCTGACGTACGGCGGCACTGTCGGTGCGGCGCGCGTCGTACGGGAGCGTGGTGCGGCGAGGCGGCACGCCGCGGATGCCGAGTGTGGCGGACGGATGCACCCGGACGGTCGCCGGACGTGCCGGCGTCCGCCACACTCCGCGCCCGCCGGTCCGACCGCCCCGGGCCCGAGGCGCGGCGACCAGTCACGGACCGGGCATCGAGTCCCGGTCGATGTGTTGACAGTCACATATAGCCGTCCTATGTTCTTCGTGTAACCATGATCAACATAAGCAGATTCAGCTCTCAGGCAGCCCCACCCCGAGGAGTCGGCACCCGATGACCCCCACGACCTCCGCGCCGACGCGCGACGAGGAGATCGGCGCGTTCTTCGCGGCCGACCCCGCGACCATCGCGTGGCCCTACCCGATGTACGAGCGCTGGCGCGCCGGGTCCGGCGTCCTGCGGTGGGAGGGTGGTCCGGCGACCGTCGTCACGCACTACGACGACGTCAAGGACGTGATGGCCGGGCGCTACCCGATCATCCAGAACGCCTACCGGTTCGGTGAGCTCGCCGAGGGCGCGATCGGCCGACTGCCGCTCGACCAGCACGACGTGTTCTTCAAGGTGCTCGACTTCGAGAGCCTCTTCATGAGCCGCAACGAGGGCTCCGAGCACGCCCGGCTGCGCCGCATCGCCGCGCGGGCCTTCACGGCCAAGGCGATCGGCACGCTGCGCGACTCGATCCAGCGCCACACCGACGACCTCGTCGACGACATGCTCGCCAAGGTGGCGGCCGGCGGCGTCGCCGACGTGAAGCAGGACCTCGCCAACAAGCTGCCGGTCCGGGTGATCGTCGACATGCTGGGGGTCCCGCAGAGCGACCGCGAGCTGATCTGGGAGTGGTCGGAGGCGGTCGGTCGGCTGTTCTCCCTCGACGAGCGGTCGCTGCGCGAGGCCGACGAGGCGATCGACGCGTTCCGTGCGTACGTCGGGAAGACCGTGCAGCGCTTCCGCGAGACCGGTGAGGCGCCCGACCTGGCGAGGGCCATGCTCGCCAAGCGCGACGAGGAGGGTCTCACCGAGGACGAGCTCGTCGCCATGTACCTGCTCATCCTCTTCGGCGGCAGCGAGACGACGACCAACCTGCTCGGCAACGGCTTCCTCGCGCTGCAGCGCCACCGCGACCAGTGGGACCTGCTCGTCGCCGACCCGAGCCTCGTGCGCGGGGCGGTCGACGAGCTGATCCGCTACGACTCGCCCCACCACTACCTGCCGCGGGTCGCCACCGAGGACTTCGAGATCGGGGGAGTGCCGGTGCGCGCGGGCCAGACGGTCGTCGTCGTCATGGGCGCCGCCAACCGCGACGCGTCGGTGTTCGACGAGCCCGACCGCCTCGACGTCGAGCGCGACAACAAGCACGAGCACCTCTCCTTCGCCTTCGGTCCGCACTTCTGCCTGGGGGCCGCACTGGCCCGGATCGAGGGCGACATCGTGTTCTCGACGCTGGTCCGCCGGTTCCCCGAGGCCCGTCTGCTCGACGACGACCCGACGTACGGCGGCAGCGCCATGCTGCGCGCGATCCAGTCGCTGCCGACCGACCTGGGCCCGGACCGCGGACCCCTCGCGCCCGACGAGGACGACGAGGCGTGAGCACCCACCCCTGCTACCGGCTGCGCGACCAGGGCCGGCACGTGCCCGTGGGGCTGCGCGACCGTCCCGCGTTCGTCCACCGCGGCCGCGCGCTCACCTTCGCCCAGCTCGACGACCGCGCCGACCGCGTGGCCGCCGGCCTGCTGGCCGCGGGTCTCGTGCCCGGCGACCGGGTCGCGCTGCTGCTGGCGAACGCTCCGGAGACGTTCGAGCTGCTGGTGGGCTGCGCCCGGGCGGGGCTGGTCGCCGTGCCGATGAACTGGCGGCTCGCCCCCGCCGAGCTCGCCGTCGTCGTGGCCGACGCGGTCCCGCGGGCGAGCGTGGTCGACGTGACGACGCGGCACTCGCGCGACGTGCTCGCGACGGCGTCGCCGCTGGCGGCGCTCGAGCTGGGGGAGACCTACGAGGCCTGGATGGCGGCCGCACCGGCCGCCGCCACCGTGCCGACGCTCGACGACGACCCCGACCGGGTGGTCCTGCAGGTCTACACGTCCGGCACCTCGGGGCGCCCCAAGGGCGTGCTGCTGACCGACGGCAACCTCGAGGCCAAGGTGCCCCGGGTCGCGCCCTGGTGGGGCCTCGGTCCGGCCGGCACGAGCCTGCTCGCCACGCCGCTCTTCCACGTCGGGGCGCTCAGCTGGGGGCTGGTCGGCCTGTACGCCGGCACCACCACCGTGCTGGCCGGCGACGCCGACCCCCGCACCCTGCTCGGCCACCTCGTCGACGACGGGGTCACCCACACCTTCCTCGTGCCCGCGATGATCGCGCGGCTCTGCGCCGCCGCCCCCGAGGGCGCGCGCTTCCCCGACCTCGAAGCGATCGTGTACGGCGCCTCGCCCATCAGCCCGCAGGTCCAGGCCGACGCCCTCGCGCTGTTCGGCCCCGTCCTCCACCAGGTCTACGGGATGTCCGAGACCACCGGTGCCTTCACCGAGATGCCCGCGAGCGCGGACCTCGCGCCCGGCTCCCCGCGCTGGCGCTCCGCCGGACGGCCCTACCCGTGGGTCGAGCTCGAGGTGCGGGACCCCGAGAGCGGCGGCCGCTGCGCGCCGTACGCGTTCGGGGAGGTGTGGACCCGCTCGGCCCAGAACTCGCCGGGGTACGCCGGGCTGCCCGCGGAGACCGCGGCGCTGCTCCCGGGCGACGGCTGGCTGCGCACGGGCGACGGCGGCCACCTCGACGACGACGGCTACCTGTTCCTCACCGACCGCATCAAGGACCTGGTGATCTCGGGCGGGGAGAACATCTCGCCGGCCGAGGTCGAGCAGGTGCTGCGCTCCCACCCCGACGTGGTCGACGCCTGCGTCGTGGGCGTGCCCGACGAGCGCTGGGGCGAGGCGGTGGCCGCCGCGGTCGTCGCCCGCGCCGGACGGGCGCCCGACGCGGGCGACCTCGTCGCGTACGTCGGGGAGCGCGTCGCCGGCTACAAGCGCCCCCGCTACCTGCGCGTCGTCGACGAGCTGCCCCGCAACGCCGCCGGGAAGGTGCTGCGCGGTCCCCTCCGCGACCTGCTCGCCGCCCCGGCCACCCCGATCCGCTGACCCGGCCGATCGACCCCGTCCCGAGGAAGAGGACCCCCTTGCAGACATCCCCTCGCCGTACCCGGCCGGGTACGGCATGAGCGCCACCACCGGCCCCGCGAGCGCCGCCACGAGCCCGGACGCCGTGCGCATCCTCGGCTTCGTCAACCACATCGCCCCGTCGCCCGACATCGAGGAGGCGATCGAGCGGGCGTTCTCCTGGGGCGTCGACGTGGTCGTCGCCCAGGGCACCGGCAGCGACTGGGGCCCCTACTGGCTGGGCTCGGGCGAGCAGGTCTCCGCCAACCAGGCCGCCAACGTGGAGCCCTACGTGCGGGCCGCGCTGCGCCACGGCGTGCCGTTCGTGTTCTCCTTCGGCATCGCCGGCGCGGACCCCCACCTCGAGACGTGCCTGCAGGGCTTCGACGCGATGTGCGCGCGCAACGGCTGGGAGCCCCGCGTCGGGGTGGTCCGGTCGGAGGTCGACCGCGACCTCCTCACCGCGGCGATCACCGACGGTCCGCCCGTGGTGCCCTGCAGCGCCGACGCCGGGCTGTCGCCCGAGCTGACCGTCGCGGACGTCGAGGAGGCCGACCGGATCGTCGCCCTCATCGGTCCCGAGCCGATCATGGCGGCGCTCGGCCACGACGACGCTCAGGGTCGGCTCGACGGCGTCCTCACCGGACGGGCCCTCGACATCGGTCTCTTCATGGCGCTCCCGATGCTCCGCGGGCTCCCGACCGCGGTCGCCGCCCACGCCGGCAAGATGCTCGAGTGCGGCGGGCTGGCCCTCGAGCCGGGCGACTCCGGCCGCTGCATCTGGGCGAGCCTCGACGCCGACGGCTTCACGGTCCGCTCGCCCCACGAGGGCGCGCGTCCCACGATCCGCTCGCTCGTCTCCCACACGTTCTACGAGCGCGCCCACCCCACGCTCGAGGAGAACCCCGGCGGCACGCTCGACCTGGGGGAGGCGACGTACGCCGACGTGGCCGAGCGGGTGGGCGACGGGGCGGACGCGACGGACGTGCCCGGTGTGCGCTGCGAGGGCGCGCGGTGGCACGAGGCGCCGTACACCCTGCTGATGGAGGGCGCGCGGCGCGAGGGCTTCCGCGCCGTCTCGCTGCTGGGCGTGCGGGAGCCGGAGCTGCTGGCCCAGGCCCGCACGTGGACGGACGCCGCCGAGCAGGCCGTGGCCGCCGCCCCCCGGTTCGCCGCCGCGATCGCCGAGGGCCGGCTGCGTCTCACGACGCGCATCTTCGGTCTCGACGCCGTGCTCGGGGCCCTCGAGCCCCACACGAGCGTGACCGGCCACGAGGCGGGCGTGCTCGTCGACGTCGTGGCCGACACCGCCGAGCTGGCCAAGGAGGTGGCCTACTACGCGTTCATCCGCCTCTTCATCGGGCCCTACCCCGGCCGCAAGACCACCGCCGGCAACGCGGCGGCGCCGATCATGCCGGTCGTGGTGCCGGTCTCCGACGTCTACACCTTCTCGATCTACCACCTGCTGCCGCTCGCCGACCCGTGCGGGCCGTTCCCGTACGTCGTGACCCACTTCCCGCGGCCCGCCGAGACCGACGGTGCGGCGGGCGCCGTACCGACCGACGCGACCCACCAGGAGCCCGCCCGTGCGTCTGTATGACTGCGCCGAGATCATCCGCAGCAAGAACGCGGGCCCGTTCGCGGTGACCATCGACCTGTTCTTCGGTGACGAGGAGCGCTACCGGCTCGCCCGCGACTCGGTGCTGCTGACGCCCGCGGGGGTGGCGTCGGCCTACGGCGTGGCCGAGGACCGGGTGAAGGGCGTCTACTGGGACGACCGGATCCGGGCCGCGAAGGTCTCCGTCGTGCGCTGGTCGTCCAGCACCGACCCGTTCTGCGCCGACCTCTTCGGCGCCCACCTCCACACGCCGCTCGCCGCGGCCGAGCTGGTCTGAGGAGACACCCATGAAGTTCGGCATCCTGCTCACGTCCGTGTACGACGCGTCCGTGCCCGCCGCGCGCCAGAAGGCCGAGCACGAGGAGCTGGTGCGCACGTCCGAGGAGCTCGGCTTCGACCTGATGGTCGCGGGGCAGCACTTCCTCGGCTCCGAGCTGCGCTACTTCCAGCCCGTGCCCTGGCTGACCCACATGGGCGGCGTCGCGCCGACCATGCGCACGGCCACCGGGATCGTCCTGCTGTCGATGGTGAACCCCGTCGAGGTGGCCGAGCAGATGGCGACCCTCGACGTGCTCACCGACGGGCGCGCGATCTTCGGGGTCGGGCTCGGCTACAGCCCGCACGAGTTCGCGGCGTTCGGCGTCGAGAAGGGCACGAAGGTCGCCCGCTTCGAGGAGTCGCTGCGGCTCGTCAAGGCGCTGTGGAGCGGCGAGCAGGTGGATATCGAGGGCGAGTACTTCTCGGTCTCGGGCGCGCAGCCGTCGGTCCGTCCGGTGCAGCCGGGGGGCATCCCGATCTGGATCGGCGGCCAGGCCGCGGGCGCCGTACGCCGGGCCGCCCGGATGGGGGACGCCTGGTACTCCCCGCCGTTCCCCACCCACGACGAGCTCGTCGACCTGCGCCGGCTGTTCCTCGACACCCGCGCGGAGGCCGGCCTCGCGCTCGACGGCGACTTCCCCGTCCGGCGCGAGCTGCTCATCGCGCCCACCCGCGAGGCCGGGATGGAGGCGGCGCTCGAGCGCTACCGCGCGCGGTACGAGACGTACAAGAAGTGGGGCCTGTCGGGGGAGAACACCCCGGTCGGCGACGGCTCCGAGCTGCGGGCCGACATCGAGAACCGGTTCGTCCTCGGCACGCCCGCGGAGTGCGTCGACCAGCTCGGTGCGCTCGGCGAGAAGATCGGGATGAGCCACTTCGTCTACAAGCCGCACTGGCCGGGTCTCGCCCACCGCGACGCGATGGCGCAGCTCGAGGAGTTCGGCACGAAGGTCCTCCCGGAGCTGGCGGCATGAGGGTCGAGGCGGGCCAGGTCGCGGTCGTCACCGGCGGCGCCAGCGGCATCGGCCGGGGCATGGTCGACGCGTTCGCGTCCCGCGGCCTGACCGTCGTGCTGGCGGACGTCGAGCAGGGCCAGCTCGAGGAGGCGGTCCGCGAGGTCACCGCCACCGGCGCCCGGGCGGTCGGCGTGCAGGTCGACGTGCGCGACGCCGAGGCCATGGAGGCCCTCGCGGAACGCGTGCTCGGCGAGCTCGGCCGCGTCGACGTGCTCTGCAACAACGCGGGCGTCGTCACCACCCGGCTGCCGGTCTGGCAGCAGACCGCGGAGGACTGGCGCTGGATCGTCGAGGTCAACCTCATCGGTACGGCGAACGGCCTGCGCGCGTTCGTGCCCGCGATGGTCGAGGCGCGGCGCGGGCACGTGGTCAACACGTCGTCGATCGCGGGTCTCGCGCCCATCCCGGGCGGCGGCAACGGTGCGTACTCCGCGACCAAGCACGCCGTGGTCGGCCTCTCGGAGACGTTGCGCCTCGAGCTCGACGCCGTCGCGCCGGAGGTGGGGGTCACCGTGCTCTGCCCCGGGCCCGTGCCCAGCCGGATCCACGACGCCGCCCGCAACCGTCCGGCGGACCTGCCGCCCGCGCGGACCGACGGCGACCTCCCGAAGCCGGCGTTCGAGCTGGGCCTCGAGCGGGTCTCCGCCGAGCGGGTCGGCGAGCTGGTCGTGGCGGCGATCGAGGAGCGTCGGACCTACCTGCTGCCGGCGCCCGACACCCACCCGCTGGCCCGCGCCCGGATCGACGGGGTGCTCGCCGACCTGCGGTGAGCGGGCGTCGTACGACGCAGGGGCGGCCCCCGGAGACCGGGTGCCGCCCCTGCGCGTCGGGTCAGCCGTCGCTCACTTGGCGGTGATGCCGCCGTCCACCGGGATGGTCACGCCGGTGACGTAGCTCGACATGTCGCTGGCGAGGAAGAGCGCGACCTGGGCGATCTCCTCGGGCTGCGAGGCGCGGCCCATCGGGATGGTCGCGAAGAACGCGGCCTTGCGGCGCTCGATCTCCTCGAGGTCGTTGCTGCGGAAGAAGCCGGGCAGGCCCGGGGTCTCGACCGAGCCGGGCGCGATCGCGTTGACGCGCACCTTGTCGGGGGCGAAGGCCAGCGCCATCGAGCGGACGAGGGCGATCACGCCGCCCTTCGTGAACGAGTACATCGGGCTCAGCGGCGAGCCGACCAGGCCCGACGTCGAGCTGGTGAAGATGACCGAGGCGCCGTCGGCGGCCTTGAGGGCGTCGGTGAGGTAGCCGGAGAGGAAGAAGCTGGCGCGGCCGTTGATCTCCAGGCCGAAGTCCCACTCCTCCTCGGTGAGGTCGAGGCCGGCGGCCCCCGGGATGCCGACGTTGTTGTAGAGCACGTCGAGCTTCTTGTGCTCGCGGGTCACGTCGGCGGCGAGGTCCTTGAGCGCCGAGAGGTCGCGCACGTCGACGACGGCGGAGGAGGCGCTGCCGCCCTCGGCCTCGATGCCGGCGACGGTCTCCTTCGCGGCCTCGTCGTTGACGTCCACGACGACGACGTGGGCGCCCTCGCGGGCGAACGCCTCGGCGCCGGCGCGGCCCATGCCGGACGCACCGGCGGTGATGAGGGCGACCTTGTCCTTGAGCAGCATGGTGGTTCTCTCCTGTTCGGGCCTGTTGAGCGGCTGGTGTCGTGCGGGTCGGTGCGTGCGGGTCGGTGCGTGCGTCGGGGGCGATCAGGGTGCGGTGACGAGCTGCTGGGCGAGCGCCCAGGCCTGCCGGGTCGCGAAGACGAGCCGGCGGGGGGCGTAGGCGTCACCGAGCAGGTGGAGGTCGGGCAGCTCGCCGCGCAGCGCGTCGTACAGGGCCGGCTCGGCCACGCTCCCGCACGCGAGGACGACGGAGTCGAACCCCTCGAGCGTGCGGACCTTCTGGGAGTAGACGTTGCGCGTCTCGACGCTGGTGGCGTCGATGCGCACGACCTCCTCCATGAGGACCATGCGCACGTCCTGCTCGTCGAGCCGGCCGAGAATGCCGCCGATGATGTAGCGCCCGAGCAGCGGGGCGGGCTGGTTCGTCGCGTAGACGACGGTGACGTCGTGGCCGCGGCCGGCGAGGTGGTCGGCCACCGAGAGCGGGGCGACGTGGTCGTCCTGCGCGACCACCAGCACCCGCTTCCCGACCGTGGCGCGGCCGGCGAGCACGTCGCGGACGTCGAGCACGTGGTCGGCGTCGACGCCGGGCACGTCGGGCCGGCGCGGCCCCGCACCGGTGGCGATCGCGACGGTGTCGGCGCCCGCGGCGCGCACGTCGTCGGCGGTGACGCGCTCTCCGAGGCGCACGGTCACGCCGAGCGTCTCGAGGCGGCGCACCTGCCAGTCGAGGTACGCGCCGTAGCTCTCGTGACGGGGGGCCTGCACGACGTACCGGAGCTGCCCGCCGAGCGCTGGGTCGGCCTCGCGCAGCTCCACCGACATGCCGCCCTCGGCGGCGAGGGCGGCGAGCTCCATGCCCGCGGGGCCGCCCCCGACGACCAGCAGGCGACGGCCGGGACGCGGGTTGGCCCAGGGGGCCTCGTCCTCGTGGCTCGTGGCGGGGTTGACGGCGCAGCCGAAGGGGAGGCCCTCGACGTAGCGGCGGCTGATGCACTCGTTGCCGCCGACGCACGGGCGGATCTCGTGGGCCCGGCCCTCCCGGGCCTTGCGCAGCAGGTCGCCGTCGGCGATGTGGGCGCGGGCCATGCCGACGACGTCCGCGTGGCCGCTGGCCAGCACGAGCTCGGCGACGTCGGGGTGGTTGATGCGCCCGGTGTGCACGACGGGCAGGGAGATGCCCTGCTTGAGCCGACCCGCCAGCGACGCGTACTGCGCGGGGTCGAAGTAGGTCGGCTGGATGTAGCTGGGGTTGCCCCACGGGCTGCCGACGACGCCGTGGACGTAGTCGATCATCCCGGTCGACTCGAGGTACTGCGCCAGCTCGACGCCGCCGTCCACGTCGTACCCGCCGGGCAGCTCCTCGCGGATGTTGAGCCGGACGCCCACGGTCATCGAGGTGCCGACCACGTCGCGGATCGCGCGGAGGCACTCGGTCGCGAAGCGCGCCCGGTTCTCGAGCGACCCGCCGTACGCGTCCTCGCGGTGGTTGGTGAGCGGCGAGAGGAACCACTCGTGCAGGTCGTCGTGGTTGAGGTGCAGCTCGACCCCGTCGGCGCGGCCCTCCATCGACAGCCGCGCGGACGCGGCGTACTCGGCCACGAAGGCGTCGATGTCGGCCTGGTCCATCACGTGCGGCATCAGGTTGATGGTGGGCGCGCTCATCACGTTGGAGGGGCCGTGCGGCATGCCGCCCTGGTGCACCATCTGCACCGTGACGCTGCTGTCGAGGGCGTGGAGCGCGTCGCAGTAGGCCTGCACGCGCTCGACGAAGAAGGGGAGCCGGAAGAAGCCGGTGGTCGCGGCGCCGACGCCGGTCGGCTCGAAGCCGGGGATGAGCGTGTTGCGCACGTGGGTGGAGAGGCTGCCGACCCAGGCGGGGCCGTCGTCGCGGCAGCGCTCCACGAAGTAGGCGATGTTGCGACGCGCCTCGTCGTCGGTGCCGTAGATGTTGCCGATGGCCGAGGCGTGCGGCGGCATCATGACCCGGTTGCGCAGCTGCATCGTGCCCACCGTGATCGGCGAGAACAGGTGCTGGTAGCTCTTCTGCTCGAGCGTGAGCGCCGTGCTGGTCATCGTGCTCCGTCCCTCGTCCCGAGACCCCGACCGGATTCCATCCGCATCATTATTATGGTCGGGATCACACTAGGGCGGGTGGCGCTCGCGGGCAAGCGAGGCGTCCGGGTACGACGACGGCCCCCGCCCCGGCGTACCGGGGACGAGGGCCGTGCGCAGCCCGTGCGGGCGGGGGCGTGCGGGTGCTACTTCGACTTGCGGGCGCGCGACGCGATCTTGGCGCGCTCGTTCTGGTCGAGGATGACCTTGCGGATGCGGACCATCTCGGGCGTGACCTCGACGCACTCGTCGTCGCGGCAGAACTCGAGGCTCTGCTCGAGCGACAGCTTCTTCGCCGGGATGAGCTTCTCGAAGTTGTCGGAGGTGGCGGACCGGATGTTGGTCTGCTGCTTCTCCTTCGTGATGTTCACGTCCATGTCGTCGGCGCGGGAGTTCTCGCCGACGATCATGCCCTCGTAGACCTCGGTGGTCGGCTCGAGGAACATGACGCCGCGCTCCTGGAGCGAGGTCATCGCGTACGCCGTGGCCGCGCCCTTGCGGTCGGCGACCAGCGAGCCGTTGTTGCGCGAGCGGATCTCGCCGGCCCACGGCTCGTAGCCCTCGGAGATGTGGTGGGCGATGCCCGTGCCGCGGGTGTCGGTGAGGAACTCGGTGCGGAAGCCGATGAGCCCGCGCGCCGGCACGAGGAACTCCATGCGGACCCAGCCGGTGCCGTGGTTCGTCATGGACTCCATGCGGCCCTTGCGGGAGGCGAGCAGCTCGGTGATCGTGCCGAGGTACTCCTCCGGGGCGTCGATCGTGAGGCGCTCGACGGGCTCGTGGACCTTGCCGTCGATCTCCTTCGTCACCACCTGCGGCTTGCCGACGGTGAGCTCGAAGCCCTCGCGACGCATCTGCTCGACCAGGATGGCCAGCGCCAGCTCGCCGCGGCCCTGCACCTCCCAGGCGTCGGGACGCTCGGTCGGGAGCACGCGGAGGCTCACGTTGCCGATGAGCTCGGAGTCGAGGCGGTCCTTGACGAGGCGGGCCGTGACCTTGGCGCCCTTGACCCGACCGACGAGCGGCGAGGTGTTGGTGCCGATGGTCATCGAGATGGCGGGCTCGTCGACGTGGATGAGCGGCAGCGCGACCGGGTTCTCCGGGTCGGCCAGCGTCTCGCCGATGGTGATGTCGGGGATGCCCGCGATGGCGACGATGTCGCCCGGACCGGCGGACTCGCCCGGCTTGCGCTCGAGGCCCTCGGTGACGAGCAGCTCGGTGATGCGCACGTTCTTGACCTCGCCGTCGCGCTTCATCCACGCGACGGTCTGGCCCTTCTTCAGGTTGCCCTCGTGGATGCGCACGAGCGCGAGGCGGCCGAGGAACGGCGACGAGTCGAGGTTGGTGACGTGCGCCTGCAGCGGCGCGCCCTCGGTGTAGGTCGGGGCGGGGATCGTCTCGAGGATCGTCTTGAAGAGCGGCTCGAGGTCGGGGGAGTCGGGCAGCTCGCCGTTGGCGGGCTGCTCGAGACCGGCGACACCGGCGCGGCCCGACGCGTAGACGACCGGGAAGTCGAGGGCGTCCTGGCTGTGGCTCTCGTCGAGGAGGTCCATGAAGAGCTCGTAGGTCTCGTCGACGACCTCGGCGATGCGGGCGTCGCCACGGTCGGTCTTGTTGACCACGAGGATCACCGGCATGTCGGCGTTGAGCGCCTTGCGCAGCACGAAGCGGGTCTGGGGCAGCGGACCCTCGGAGGCGTCGACGAGGAGCACGATGCCGTCGACCATCGAGAGGCCGCGCTCGACCTCGCCGCCGAAGTCGGCGTGGCCGGGGGTGTCGATGATGTTGATGACCATCGGCTGGCCGCCGCCGGCGGGACCGGCGTAGTGCACCGCGGTGTTCTTCGCGAGGATCGTGATGCCCTTCTCGCGCTCGAGGTCACCGGAGTCCATGACGCGCTCGGCGACGCTCTCGGCCTGGTGGGCGGTGAAGGCGCCGGCCTGCCGGAGCATCGCGTCGACGAGGGTGGTCTTGCCGTGGTCGACGTGGGCGACGATGGCGACGTTGCGCAGGTCGGAGCGAAGAGTGCTGGGCATGGTGCGACGACGTCACTTCCGTTGAGGGGCTTGAGGCCTCTGCGAGGCCCCGGCGAGTCTAGTGGGCGGGTGGTCCGGATGCCGATTCGTGCACGAGAGATCGGTCTCGTCCACCGCACGTAGGGTCGGGTCCATGCCCAACATCGCCACCGCCGACCGGGTCGGGCGCGACGAGCTCCTCGAGTTCGTGCGCCCGCGCCACCGCTTCACGCTCCTCACCACGCGGGCCGACGGACGCCCGCAGCTCTCGCCGGTGACCGGCGGGGTCAGCGCCGACGGCCAGGTCGTCGTGTCGACGTACCCCGACCGCGCCAAGGCCGTGAACCTGCGCCGCAACCCGGCCGTGTCGGTCATGGTGCAGTCCGACGAGTGGGACGGCCCGTGGGTGCAGCTCGACGGCACCGCCGAGGTGCTCGACATGCCGAGCCAGGAGGCCGAGGACGGCCTGGTGGAGTACTTCCGCTGCATCGCCGGCGAGCACTCCGACTGGGAGGAGTACCGCGCCGCGATGCGCGCCCAGGGCAAGTCGCTGATCCGCATCACGGTCACCGGCTGGGGCCCCATCGCCACGGGCGGGTTCCCGCCCGACCGCGCTCCGCAGTGACCGCGGAGCACGTCGAGGTCCCGAGCGAGCTCGACCGCGACCTCGCGCTCACGGCCCTCGACGGTCTCGACCATCCCGGCGCCGAGCTCGACGCGACGGCCGCGGCCGTGGTCGACGTACGCCGGTTCGGCGCGGAGCTGCCCGGCGGCTGGTCGGTCGGCGGCGGCATCAACGGCGGCTTCCTGCTGGCCCTGGTGGGCCGGGCGGTGCGCCGTGCCGTGCCCGACCGCCCGGACCCGGTGACCGTCGCGGCCACCTACGTCGGGGCGTCGGTCGCCGGCGCCGCCGAGGTCACCACGCGCGTGCTGCGTCGCGGCGGCCTCGCCACCGTCGCGGCCGAGGTCAGCCAGGGCGGCAGCCTCAAGCTGACCGCGCTCGCCACGTTCGCCGACCTCGCGACCAACCTCACCGACGAGGTCGCGACGACGGCCGAGCCGCCCGTGCTGCCCCCGGTCGAGGAGTGCGTGGGCCTCGCCCAGGCGCCCGACGAGGTACGGCGCCGCGCGCCCCTGATGGACCGGTTCGACCTGCGGCTCGACCCGGCCTGCGCGGGCTGGGCGGCAGGTCGCCCCTCGGGCGTCGGCGAGCTGCGCGGCTGGCTGCGCCTGCCCGACCGCGAGCCCGACACGCTCTCGCTGCTGCTGGCCTGCGATGCGATGCCGCCCGTCACGTTCGACCTCGGCCGGCCCGGGTGGGCGCCGACGGTGCAGCTCACCGCCCACGTGCGAGCCCTTCCGGCGCCCGGGTGGCTGCGGCTGCGGCAGCTCACGCGCAACGTCGCCGGCGGGTTCTTCGAGGAGGACTGCGAGGTCTGGGACTCCGCGGGTCGCCTGGTGGCCCAGGCCCGCCAGCTGGCGCGGGTGCCGCGGCCGCAGGCCTAGGACGGTCGCAGCGCGACCACCCAGCGGCGGCGCGGGTGCTCGGTGACGGTCCAGAGCCGGCCCGACTCCGGCCACCAGGTGAGGTCCTCCGGGCCCATCGGCATCGCGCGGCGCGTGGGCGCGAGCGTGCCCGCCGCCCCGTCGGCGCCGGGCGCGGCGTCGTACAGGCTGCCGGGGCCCCAGGGTCCGTGCGACGTCGTCGCGTGCAGGGCTCCGTCGACGGAGGCGATGCCCTGCATCCCGCGGACCCCGGTGTCGACGACCGTGGTGGGGCGGGTCAGCCGGGGCGTGTCCGGGGTGCCGGCCGGCAGTCCGTCGGGGCCGAGCGCGAACCGGGCGAGGCGGGTGGTGGCCGTGCCGCGTCCGTACTCGCCGACGA
This sequence comes from Nocardioides alkalitolerans DSM 16699, assembly GCF_000426525.1. Taxonomy (GTDB): domain Bacteria; phylum Actinomycetota; class Actinomycetes; order Propionibacteriales; family Nocardioidaceae; genus Nocardioides; species Nocardioides alkalitolerans. The sequence continues at coordinate 1,099,679 of NZ_AUFN01000010.1, read as the reverse complement.
GCAGCGCGGGCGGGGTGCTCGTGCGGTCGAGGCCGAGGAACGAGTAGCGCAGCCGGGGGACGGCGTCGGTGCCGGCGGCGTCCTTGTCGACCCCCGCACGGTGGTCGACCCGGGTCGGCAGCACCCAGCGGTGGCCGAAGCTGTCGCCGTGCCCGGGCTGCGGTGCCTCCGGCAGCCGGACCAGGTCGTCGAGGTGGGCCGACACGAAGCCCTTGCCGGTGGCCGCGACGTGCAGCCACGACCCCGACCACACGATGCCGCCGGCGTGGGCGTGCACCGGGTCGAACCCGACCTCGCCGTCGTCGCGGGTCACGGGCTTCACGAGCAGCACGTGGCGGTAGCGGCGGGCGTCGAGGTCGAGGAAGCTGAGGCGCACGCCGTGCTTCGCCGGGCCGTCCGGACCGGGGACCTCCTTGGCGTACCAGGTCGCGACCACGATCCGGCGGTCCCCGAGCCCGGCGGGACGCTCCCCGAGGGCGACGGCGTCGGAGACGGTCGTGATGCCCTGCGGCCACCACTGCGTCGTACGCCGGTCCGCGGCGTCCCAGCCCCACGCGGCGGCGACGCGGCTGCCGACCAGGCGCGGCACCAGCGTGCGGTGGGCGTGGCGGGGCAGGTCGGCGAGCAGCGCCCCGAGGCCGGGGCTGCCGCCGTACCGCTGCGCCAGCACCCCGATCTCGGCGGCGCGCGAGGCGGAGCGGAGGAGGAACAGGGGCTGCTCGGGACTGCTCATCCTCGCCACGGTACGTCCCGGGCCCCGCCGGACACGGGTGCGAGCATGGGCGCATGGGCTCACCGCGCGTCGTCGTCGCCGCCGCGGTCGTGAGGGACGGCACCGTGCTGGCGGCCCGCCGTACGGCGCCCCCCGCCGCCGCCGGACGCTGGGAGCTGCCCGGCGGCAAGGTCGAGCCGGGGGAGCCGCCCGCCGCCGCCCTGGTGCGCGAGGTCGCGGAGGAGCTGGGCTGCGAGGTCGTCGTGGAGTCGTGGCTCGCGGGGGAGGTGGAGGTCCGACCCGGGCTCGTGCTGCGCGCCGCGGTGGTGCGGCTCGTCGCGGGGGAGCCCGTGGCGACCGAGCACGACCTCCTGCGGTGGGTGGGCGCGGACGAGCTCGACGACCTCGACTGGCTCGACCCCGACCGCCCCTTCCTCGCCGAGCTGCGCGGGGTGCTGGGTGGGTGAGGGGGCTGGGGTTCGCGGTAGGTGCCACCCGGCGTCCGCGCGGGTTGCGGTGTGGGCGCCCCGTCCGGCCTGTCGCTGACACCGCGGCTCTCGGGGTTGCTCCGGTTGCGGTGTGGGCGCCCCGTCCGGCCTGTCGCTGACACCGCGGCTCTCGGGGTTGCTCCGGTTGCGGTGTGGGCGCCCCGTCCGGCCTGTCGCTGACACCGCGACCGGCGTGGTGGCGGGCCTGTGGACAACGGTCCGGCCCACCTGGGGATCTGGGTAGTCAGACGCCATGGAACAGAACCCCTCGCACGCCCCGACCCCCGCAGCCCATCCGCCCCGCCGGATCCCGGACGACGTCCTCGCTGCTCGTCGCCGGGCACGTTCCGAGCGCGATCGTGACGTCGCTGCCCTGGCCGACCGTCAGCACGGAGCCGTGTCGAGGCGTCAGCTGGCGCACCTCGGCGTCCATCGTGACGTCGTACGACGCCGCCTCCTCGACGAGCGCTGGGTCGAGCGCTCCACCGAGGTCATCAGTACGACGACCGGGCCTCCGTCGGCGGCTCAGCTGCGCTGGATCGGGCTGCTGCACCCGCGGGGTCCGGCCGCCCTCGCCGGACGGTCCGCCCTCGCCGAGCACGGACTGCGCGGGTGGGAGGCGGAGACCGTGACGGTGATCGTGAGCGTCGAACGCCATCTCGACGTGCCCGACGTGAGCTACTTCCGGTCGCGCCGTCCCTTCGTCGACTGGTCGAGGAGGCGGGACGGTCACCTGGTGCTCGACGTCGAGCCCGCCGCGCTCCTGCTGGCGGCGTACAGCACCCACCCCCGCACAGCGGTCGGCGTCGTGGCCGCCTGCGTGCAGCAGCGGCTGACCACCGCCGACCGGTTGCAGGCCTTCCTCGGCCAGCTGCCCGCGTTGCCGCGGCGGCGGATGCTGGCCGACGCGCTCGAGGACATCGCCGGCGGCTCCCACTCGGTGACCGAGGTGGACGTCCTCCGGATGTGCCGCGCAGCGGGTCTCCAGCCACCTGTGCGGCAGCGCGCCCGGACGGACGCCCGCGGCGTCCGTCGCTGGACCGACGCCGAGTGGGACCTGCCCGACGGCACCGTGCTGGTGCTCGAGATCGACGGCGCGTTCCACATGGACGCGCGGGAGTGGACGGCCGACAAGCGCCGCCATCGCGGTCTCGTCGCACCTGGTCGCGTCGTCGTCGGCTGCACGTCGTACGAGGTCCGGGTCGAGCCGGAGGCCCTGGCCGCGGACCTGGTCGCGCTCGGCGTCCCGACGGTCGGTCTGTCGGCGGCCTGAGCCGGAGTCGGCTCTCGCCGCGGTGTGAGCGACAGGGTGAATGGGGCGCTGACACCGCGACCCGTGAGGTGTCTCCCGTTGCGGTGTCAGCGACAGGGTGAATGGGGCGCGCACACCGCAACCGGTCGGGCGCCTCGCGCCGCGGTGTCAGCGACAGGGCGGACGGGGCGCTGACACCGCGACCCGCGCCACGCGGTCGCGGTGTGCGCGCACACCCCCACACCCCAGAATGGACCCCGTGCGAGGCATCTTCTTCGAGGCGGACGACGCGCGGGCGGCGGCGGAGCGCCTGCGCCGCGACGGGTTCGACGCGCAGGTCGTGCGGGAGCGGCTCGCGGGCGAGGACGACGACGAGGACCACCCCTGGGCGGTCGTCACCGACGCCCCGGCGGCGGCGCTCGAGCTGCTGCTCGACGCGTACGACGGGTGGCTCGACGTCGAGGAGGGGTCGGCGGCGGCGCCGCTCGTCCTGCCGCCGCTCAACCTCCCGACGGCGCCGAAGCGCATCAAGCGCCCCGAGCGGCCCTGACCGGCACCCACCGCCCGGGCCGGCCCGACCGCCCCCGACCACCCCGACCATCCCGACCGGCCCCTGACCGGCGTACGGCGCGCCGGACTACGCTCCATCCCATGACCGACGCACCCGCGCAGCGGCTCCTGCTCGTCCACGCGCACCCCGACGACGAGACCATCGGTCAGGGCGCCACGATGGCCCGCTACGTGGCCGACGGCCGCGGCGTCACCCTCGTGACCTGCACGGGCGGCGAGATGGGCGAGGTGCTGGTGCCCGAGCTCGAGCACCTGGCCGCCGACAAGGACGACGCGCTCGGCGAGCACCGCCGGGGCGAGCTGGCCGAGGCGATGCGCCTCCTGGGCGTCACCGACCACCGCTACCTCGGCGGCTTCGGCACCTACCGCGACTCCGGCATGAAGTGGCACGCCGACGGCCACGCGATCGCGGCCGACGAGACCGACGAGCGGGCCTTCGCGAACGCCGACCTCACCGAGGCGGCCGACCACCTGGTGGCGGTCATCCGCGAGGTCCGGCCGCAGGTGCTCGTCACCTACGACCAGTTCGGCGGCTACGGCCACCCCGACCACATCCAGGCGCACCGCGTGGCGACGTACGCGATGGCCCTCGCGGCCGTGCCGTCCTACCGCCGCGACCTGGGCGAGGCGTGGGACGTCGCGAAGGTCTACTGGGGCGCCATGTCGGCCACCCAGCTGCGTGAAGGCCTGCGCAGGCTGCGCGCCGCCGGCGACACGACCACCTTCGAGGGCATGGACCCCGAGGGGCCCATGCCGATGGGGTCGCCCGACGAGGACCTCTCCTGCCGCATCGACGCCAGCGACTTCGCCGACGCGAAGATGGAGGCGATGAAGGCGCACGCCACCCAGATCACCGTGGACGGTCCGTTCTTCGCGCTCTCCAACAACCTCGGCAACAGCATCTGGGGCATCGAGTACTTCCGACTGGCCAAGGGTGTGCAGGGCCCGACCGACGCCGACGGTCTCGAGACGGACCTCTTCGCGGGGCTGTGAGCGCCGACCCCGACGGCCCCCGGGCCGCCACGGCCGTGCCGGCGGTCCTGACCGGCGCCTGGTGGAGCACCCCCGCCCGTCGTTCCCTGGCCGGCCTCGGCCTCGCGGTGGCCGGTGCGCTCACCGGCTTCTCGGCCGTCGTGGCCGGCGGTCACTGGTGGGGGGTCGTGCTGGCGGCCGCCGCCACGGTCGCGACGCTGACCGCGCTGCCGCCCCGGCGGTGGACGCGGTCGCCGTACGCACTGGGCTGGGTGGTGCCCGTGGTGCTCGCCGCGGTCGGCCGACCCGAGGGCGACTACGCGCTCGGGCAGAACCTGCGGGGGTACGCCGTGCTGGGCCTGGCGATGGTCGTCGCGGTGGCGGGCGTGGTCGCCCTCGCGGGCGACCAGCGGCCCTCCGGCGGCCGCCGACCGGCCGGTGACGACGCCACCTGATGGGGTGAGCCGTCGGCGCCGACTCTGCGCAGCAGGCGGCAGTCCCTAGGATGACCGGCGTGAACGAAGCCAACGCGTCGGTGCTCCCGGGCACCACCGACCCCGGTCCGGAGAGGAAGGGCGGTCGCATCGTCCTCCTCGCCGTCCTCGGTGTGGCCTTGTTCGTCGGGGGCCTGTACGTCGCGGCGTACCTCGTCGCCGGCGACAAGGTGCCCCGCGGCACCACCGTGGCGGGGGTGGACATCGGCGGCCAGAGCCAGTCCGAGGCCGCCTCGACCCTGGAGGACGGACTCGCCGACCGCCTCGGCCGCACCCTCTCGGTGCAGGTCGACGGCGAGGACGCGGGCGAGCTCGACCCGGCCACCGTCGGGCTGGCCGTCGACTACGAGGCGTCGGTCGCCGACGCCGGCGGTCGCCGCAGCTGGAGCCCCGAGCGGCTCTGGACCTACTTCACCGGCGGCGACGACCTCGCCCCGGTCGTGGAGTCCGACGACGCCGCCTACGACGAGTTCCTGACGGACCTCGAGACCTCGGCCGGCGCACCGCCCGTCGAGGGCGCGATCGCGTTCGCCGACGGCCAGGTCGTCGTCACGGAGCCGAGCGTCGGCCGTGGCTTCGACCGCGACGCCGCGCGTACGGCGCTCGAGGCCGCCCTCGTCGGTGACGACGCCACGCTCGAGCTCACGCTGGAGGACGTGGCCCCGGAGATCGACGCCGAGGCCGTCGCCGCCGCGCGTGCCGACTTCGCCGACCCCGCGGTCTCCGCGCCGGTCGTCCTCGACTTCGACGGCACGCCCGTGACGCTCGAGCCCGCCGTGTTCGGGGCCGCGCTGAGCATGGCCCCCGAGGGCGGTGCGCTCGTCGGCACGGTCGACGGTGCCGCGCTCAAGGCCATCGTCGACGACCTCGTCGGCGACCCGGGTCGCCCGGTCGACGCCACCGTCGTCATCCAGGACGGCGCGCCGGTCGTCGTGCCCGCGCAGCCCGGCGTCGACTACACGCCCGAGGCGATCACCGCCGTCTTCGACACCCTCGTCACCGCGCCCGACGGCAGCCGTCAGGGCGCCGTCGAGGCCGTCGTCGCCGAGCCCGACTTCACCACCGAGGAGGCCGAGGCGCTCGGCATCGTCGAGGAGGTCGGCGAGTTCACGACCAACTACCCGCACGCCGCCTACCGCAACACGAACATCGGCCGCGCCGCGGAGCTGATCAACGGCTCGCTGCTGCTCCCGGGCGAGACGTTCTCGTTCAACGACACCGTCGGCGAGCGCACCCGCGAGAACGGGTTCACCGAGGGCTACATCATCAGCGACGGCATCCTGCGCCAGGACCTCGGCGGCGGTGTCTCGCAGATGGCGACCACGCTCTTCAACGGCATGTTCTTCGCGGGCCTCAAGGACGTCGAGCACCGTCCGCACTCGTTCTACATCGACCGCTACCCGGTCGGCCGCGAGGCGACCGTGGTGTGGGGCGCTCTCGACCTGCGCTTCCAGAACGACACCGACCACGGCGTGCTCATCCAGACGATCCACGACCCCAGCAGCCCCGGCAGCCAGGGCTCGATCACGGTGCGCATGTGGTCGACCAAGATCTGGGACATCGAGTCGACGACGTCGGACCGCTACAACTTCACGTCGCCGCAGACGCGCACGCTGACGACGTCGGACTGCGAGGCCCACACGGGCTACGGCGGCTTCGACGTCGACGTCACGCGCATCTTCAACCGGGCCGACACCGGCGAGGAGGTGCGCCGCGAGGTCTTCAGCACGACCTACACGCCGTCCGACTCCGTCGTGTGCCGCTCGCCGGAGCCGGCCCCCGCGCCGACGCCCGACCCGCCGGCCGACCCGGCGCCCCCCGCCGACGCGGTGCCGCCGACCGAGGGCTGACGCTCCGGTCCGGAGCTCCGCGGCCTGCGCGCCGCGGCCTCAGCCCGGCGTCAGGTAGCCGTAGGTGTGGTGCGTGCCGAACCCCAGCCCCTCGTAGAGGGCCAGGGCGGGCCGGTTGACGCCGAGCACCTCCAGGTACGCCGTGGCGACGCCCTGCTCGGCGGCGACCTCGAGGGCCTCGTCGAGCACCAGCCGGGCCAGGCCCTGGCGCCGGTACGGCGCCGCGACGCGGACGTCGCGCAGACCCACCCAGCCGTCGCGCAGCGCGGCCCGGGCGCTCGCGACCTCGCCGTCGGGTCCCACGACCTCCGCGAGCACCAGCGTCGTCCCGTCGCGCTCGACGGCCTCGACCCGCGGGTCGCCCGCGCCCGCCGGCACCACCGGGGGCCGTGCGCGGCGCAGGCGGGTGAGCGTGCGTCGTACCTGCGCGAGCGACGCCAGCTGCAGGTGCACGTGCCCGTCGCCCTCCTCGGGGCGGTCGGTGGGCGCCTGCCAGCCCGCGTCGCGCAGCAGGGCCTCCTCGTCGGAGCCCACGACCACCTGGGCGAGCGGTCGACGGCCGCGGGCGGCGTACCAGTCGGCGACCGCCGCGGCCGGGTCCGGCACGCCGGCGTCGCCGATCGCCAGGGCCGAGTTCGTGCGCCGCCGCAGGCCGTCGCCCGTGGCCTGCAGGACCCAGTCGCCCAGGGCGCCGGTCTCGCTGCCGGTCTCGCCGGAGTGGTCGCCCGCCCACATCGCCCGCACGCGCGCCTGCACCTCCGCGGCCGAGACCCGGAAGCGCGGCGACGGGCGCGGCGGCACGGGCTTGCCCGAGACGATGAGGTCGTGGGGGATCTCGACGGCCGTCCCGTCCTCGCGTCGTACGACGAGCAGGGGCGCCCAGGCCTCGGCCACGCCGAGCACGTCGGTCATCGCGGGCCCGCCCGTCGGACCGGTGCGCCCCGGCACCAGGCGCCGGACGACGACCCGGGCACCCACCACGTGGGGGCCCAGTGCGTGCAAGCCCACATCCTGGGTTTCGTCCGGAGGCACCATCGTGCGGATACTAGGCTGGGTCGGTCGCGCCCAGCGCGGCGACCGCGTCTCCGGCCCCCGGGCGGGAGACGACCCAGAAGCTCGATCCCATGTTCGTGTGCAGCCCCGCTGTCAGTTCCAGGAGGACCACCAGATGACCTACGTCGTCGCCCAGCCGTGTGTGGACGTCAAGGACCGCGCGTGCGTCGACGAATGTCCGGTCGACTGCATCTACGAGGGCAAGCGGATGCTCTACATCCACCCCGACGAGTGCGTCGACTGCGGCGCGTGCGAGCCGGTCTGCCCCGTGGAGGCCATCTACTACGAGGACGACACGCCGGAGGAGTGGAAGGACTACTACGCCGCCAACGTGAACTTCTTCGACGACCTCGGCTCGCCCGGCGGCGCCGCGAAGATGGGCGTCATCGAGGCGGACCACCCGTTCGTGGCCGGCCTGCCGCCCCAGAACCAGGAGTGAGCCCCGCCACGTCGCGGCCGGCCGTCTCCGGGCGACTGCCCGACTTCCCGTGGGACCAGCTGACGTCGTACGCCGCGAGGGCCCGCGCCCACGCCGGCGGGGTGGTCGACCTCTCGATCGGCACGCCGGTCGACCCCACCCCCGTCGTCGTGCAGGAGGCGCTGGCCGCCGCGGCCGACGCCCCGGGCTACCCGACGACGATCGGCACGCCCCGGGTCCGCCAGGCCGCCGCCGACTGGCTCGAGCGCCGCTTCGGCGTCACGGGCCTGGGTCTCGACGGCGTGCTGCCCTCGGTCGGCTCGAAGGAGCTCATCGCCGCGCTGCCGCTGCACCTGGGCGTCGGTGCCGGTGACCTCGTGGTGCTGCCGGAGATCGCCTACCCGACGTACGAGGTGGGGGCCGCCCTCGTCGGCGCCCGCACCCTCGCGACGGACTCGCTCACCGCGATCGGCCCGGAGCGCCCGTCGCTGCTCTGGCTGAACTCGCCCTCCAACCCGTCGGGCCGCGTGCTCGGCGTCGACCACCTCCGCAAGGTCGTCGACTGGTGCCGCGACCGGGGCACGCTGCTCGTCTCCGACGAGTGCTACCTCGAGTGCGCCTGGGACGACGAGCGTCGTCCGGTCTCCGTGCTCCACCCCGACGTCTGCGGCGGCAGCCACGAGGGCCTGCTGACGGTCCACTCGCTCTCCAAGCGGTCGAACCTCGCGGGCTACCGGGCGGCCTTCGTCGCCGGTGACCCGACCGTGGTGGCCGAGCTGCTCGCCGTGCGCAAGAACCTCGGCCTCATCGTGCCCGCGCCGGTGCAGGCCGCCATGGCGGCGGCGCTGGACGACGACGCGCACGTCGAGGAGCAGCACGCCCGGTACGCCGCCCGCCGCACCCGCCTGCGCGCCGCACTGGAGTCCGCCGGGTTCCGCGTCGACCACTCCGAGGCGTCGCTCTACCTCTGGGCCACCCGTGACGACGACTGCTGGGCCACCGTCGACTGGCTCGCGGAGCGCGGCATCCTCGTGGCGCCCGGCGCCTTCTACGGCGCGGCCGGGAGCCGGCACGTGCGGGTCGCGTTCACCGCGACCGACGAGCGCGTCGCCGCGGCCGCCGAGCGTCTCGCCGCCGCGGTCTGACCCGTCCGGCCCACCCGGGACGACTCGGAGACGGCCGGGGACGGCCCGCGGTCAGCTCGCGTACGGCAGCAGCACCCGGAAGGTGCTGCCCGCGTCGGGTGTGCTCCGCACCTCGACCGTGCCGCCGTGCGCCTGCGTGATCGCGCGGACGATCGAGAGACCGATGCCCGCACCGGGCGTGCACGAGCTGACCGCCGACGGCGTGCGGTAGAGCCGCTCGAAGATCACCGGCAGCTCGTCGGCCTCCATGCCGACGCCGGTGTCGGTGACCGAGAGGCAGGCGCGTCCGTCGAGGTCGGTGCAGGTGACCGTGACGGTGCCGCCGGCCGGGGTGAACTTCAGGGCGTTCGAGACGAGGTTGTCGACCACCTGGCGCAGCCGGTGGGCGCGACCGCGCACCGGGGCGAGCCCGCCGTCGAGGCGGGGCAGGACGACGACGTCGCGGCTCGTCGCGTTCGGGCCCGAGACGGCCAGCGCGGCCTCCACGATCGCCGGCAGCGAGACCAGCTCCTCGCCCGGCCCCTCGTCGCCCACCGAGGCCACCGTGAGCAGGTCGTTGACCAGGGCCAGCTCGCGGTGGGCGTTGTTCTGCACGACCGTGAGCATCTCGGCGGCGGTCGGCGTGAGGTCGTCCTCCATGTCGAGCACGAGCTCGAGGTAGCCGATGATCGACGTGAGCGGCGTGCGCATCTCGTGCGACACCGTCGCCACGAGGTCCTCGCGCACCTGGTCGACCTGGCTCTGGATCCGGTGGCGCTCGGTGAGGTCGCGGATCGACGCCGACAGCAGCACCTCGTCGTCCGTCACGAGCGGGGCGAGGGAGATCTCCACCGGCATCTCGGTGCCGTCGCTGCGGACGGCGTGCAGCTCGCGCACCGAGCCCGTCGGCCGCCGGTCGGGGTCGGCGGCGAAGACCGGGCGCGGGTCGCGGCCTGCGCGGTAGCGCGTCGGCACGAGGATCTCGGCGGGCTGACCTATCAGGTCGTCGACGGCGTAGCCGAACACGGCGAGGGCCTGGTGATTGGCGAGCACGACGACGCCCGCGGCGTCGGTGATGACGAGCGGGTCGGGGGAGGCGTCGACGAGCTGGCGGAACCGCTCCTCCGAGCGCTTGCGCTCCGTGATGTCGCGGATGGTCGCGCAGACCCAGCGCTGGCCGGCGTCCTCGATCGTGGCCAGCGAGATCTCGGCGGGGAACTCGGTGCCGTCCCTGCGCACCCCGCTGAGCTCGAGCAGGTCCATCCGGCTCCCGTCGTACCCCTCGCGGAGCGCGGGGTGGTGGGCGCGGAAACGGGGCGGCATGAGCAGCTCGACCGGCTGGCCGAACAGCTCCGCCGCCGTCCAGCCGAAGACCGCGGTGGCATGGGGGTTGGTGAGCACGATCCGACCGGCGTCGTCGGTGACGACGATCGCGTCGGGGATGGCGTCGACGATGCCGCCGTGCAGCGACGGGGCCCGGAGGGCCCGTGTCGCTGCGTCGTGCAGGTCGGTCTTCATCCGGGCCCGTTCCGTGGAGGGTGCAACTGTTCCCGTCCATGGTCGTCCCGCACGCGGTGGGGGAGAAGGGACTTGAGGGACTCTTGCGCAGGTCTGGACCTGGCGTCCCCGCCCCGTCGCCCGCCCCGTGCCCCTGGCCGCCCCCGGCGTCAGAACACGTCGACGTGCACGTGGTCCCGGTGCTCGAGGATCGCGGCGGTCTCGGCGTCGCGACCCGCGGTGTCGACCTCGTAGGTGCGCCAGCCCTGGCCGGAGCGGCGCGCCGTCCAGATCATCCCGTCGTAGATGACGGTGGCGACGTCGAGCCGCTCCGCGTGCGCCACGAGGTAGTGCGCGATCGACCAGCCGGTGCGCTGGGTCTCGTCGGTCACCGGCCGCGTGAACACGTCGAGGGCGCGGCCCTCGTAGTGGGCCGACCCCTCCTGGTGGCCGCTGTCGACCCCGCCCGGGGCGAAGCCGCCGAGGGACAGCTCGCCGTACGCCGCCGCGAGCTCCGTGCGCACGATCGCCGCCCGCTCGGTGAGGCCCGTCTCGTCGAGCTCGTCGCTGGCCTCCGTGAGCCGCACGTCGGTGTCGACCCGGCACGTGAACGAGCCCGGCGACCACCCGGTGAGCGACGAGGCGAGCACGCGGGCGTCGGCGGCGTGGTCCTCGTAGGCCTCGGGGAACCCCGAGCGCTGCACCTGCTGGGCCGCCTCGGTGATGCGGAGGTCCTGGTAGCCCTCCACCTCCTCCAGGCCGTCGTAGAAGGCGTTGGTGGCGTAGAAGGGATCCATCACCTGCTCCTCCGTGCCCCAGCCCTGGGAGGGCCGCTGCTGGAAGAGCCCGAGCGAGTCGCGGTCGCCGTACGTGATGTTGCGGATCTTCGACTCCTGGTACGCCGTCGCCAGGGCGATCGACGCGGCCCGCGCGGGCATGCCCCGCTGGACCGCGATCGCGGTGATCAGCGCCGCGTTCTCGGCCTGCTCGGGGTCGAGGTCGACCGTCGTGCCGTCGACCTCCGCGGTGCAGCCGTCACGACCCGGGATGAAGGGCTCGATGCTGCGGTAGACCCACACGCCCGCCACCACGACCACCCCGACGACGAGGGCGCCCACGGTGAGCCCGACGACGGTCCGGCGCGCGTTCCCCGTCGTCACGGGGCGTCAGTCGTTGGCATGGAGTGCGGCGTTGAGGGCGACGCCCTCGCTCTTCCAGGCCACGGCCTCGACGGCGCCCGTGACGGAGTTGCGGCGGAACAGCACGTTCGAGGCGCCGGAGAGCTCGGCGGCCTTGACCACGCGCTTCTCCGCGCCGGGCTCGACCATCGTGACCTTGGTGCCGGCGGTGACGTAGCAGCCGGCCTCGACCACGCAGTCGTCGCCGAGCGAGATGCCGAGGCCGGCGTTCGCGCCCAGCAGGCAGCGTCGGCCGATGGAGATGACCTGCTTGCCGCCGCCGGAGAGCGTGCCCATGATCGAGGCGCCGCCGCCCACGTCGGAGCCGTCGCCCACGACGACACCGGCCGAGATGCGGCCCTCGACCATCGAGGCGCCGAGCGTGCCGGCGTTGAAGTTCACGAAGCCCTCGTGCATCACGGTGGTGCCGGGGGCGAGGTGGGCGCCGAGGCGCACCCGGTCGGCGTCGGCGATGCGGACGCCCGTGGGCACCACGTAGTCCGTCATGCGGGGGAACTTGTCGACGCCGTGGACGCTCACGTGCAGGCCCGCGGCGCGCAGCCGGGCGCGGACGATCTCGAAGCCCTCGACGGCGCAGGGGCCCGCGGAGGTCCACACGACGTTGGCGAGCAGTCCGAACTGGCCGTCGAGCGAGATCGCGTGCGGCGCGACGAGGCGCGTGGAGAGCAGGTGGAGGCGCAGCCAGACGTCCTCGGTCGAGGTGGGCGCGGCCTGCAGGTCGGCGATCTCCACGCGGCGCACCTCGCGGGTGACGCCCCGCAGCTCGTCGACGCCGGCCAGGGCGTCGAGGTCGGCGCCGGCGGCCTCCGACGGCGCGTCGCCGTGGTCGGGGCTGCCGAGGGCCGGGGCCGGGAACCAGACGTCGAGCACGGTTCCGTCGGCGGCGATCGTGGCCAGCCCGACGCCCCAGGCGGCGGTCGGTGCGGCGGGCGTGGAGGTGGGGGAGCTCGTCTGCGCGGTCACGTGGACCGATGGTACGGACCTCCGCCCGACACGCCGAGGCCCGTCCCGCTACCGTCGTGGCATGCGCGACGTGTTCCGACGCCGGTCGGCCGACCACTCCTTCGACGTGCCCTTCGACGGGTCCGACCTCTGGCCCACCGCCGACCCGCTGGCGGCCCGCGGTCCGCTCGCGGCCGCGCTGCCCGTCGGGCTCGCTGCCGTGGCCGCCGGGGCGCTCACGCTCGTGGACCCCGCGCAGCTCTCCGGCTGGCGCCGCGGCCTCTACCGCGGGGCGACCGCCGCGGTCACCGGCGCCCTCACCTGGGCGGTCGCGCGCGACGACGACGAGCTCGACCAGCTGCCGCCCGAGGTGGCGGCCGCGATCGCCGCCGCGGGCCTCGCCCTCGCCGGCGCCCCGCTCGCCGAGCGGGCCGACGCGGGCCTGCGCACCGGCCTCGAGCGCCTCGGCGTCGCCCGTCCCCGCCTCGTGCTGGCGGGTCTCGCCGTGGGCGGCACGCTCGCCGGTCCGCTCTCCGAGCTCGTGGCGCGGCGGTACGCCGACCGGCTCGGGCCCGACGACGGCGCCGAGGGGTTCGACGCCCCCGTGTGGGAGGAGCGCGCGGTCGACGAGGACGTGCGCGCCCTGGTCGACGCGATCCTGGCCCGCACGGAGGACTACGGCGCCCTGGCGCTGCGGGCCCAGCTCGCGCGCGCCACCACCACCGACCTGCCCCGCGAGGACGACCCGGAGGCCGGCACGTCGGCCACCTTCGAGGTGCCCGAGGACGTCCCGCTGGCCGTGCCGGCCCAGGGCGTGTTCCCGGTCCGGGCGCGCTACCCCAGCGCCCAGGGCGAGCCGATGCTCGCCTCCGTGCACGTCGAGGGCGGACGCCTCGGCATGGTGATCTCCGAGCCGGTCGACCCCGACGGCGACGACCTCGCCGACTTCTTCGACGACGCGTCTCCGGTCGCGTGGCCGCGTCCGGACGACGTCACGTTCTGGATCGACACCCGCACCGGCCCGGAGCCGATCGTCAGCGCCCCGGCCGGGGAGTGACGCTCACGCGGTAGCGCACGAACGCCGGTACGGCGAGCGCCGCGAGCACCACGAACACGACGCTGAGCAGGCCGCCGCCGGCAGCCGCGGCGGACGCCCCGACGAGCGCGGCGGCGCCGCCGTGGGCGACGTCGGCGATGCGCGGCCCGCCGGCCACGACCGCGGTGAACACGCCCTGGAGCCGGCCGCGCACCTCGTCGGAGGCCGCCGCCAGCAGCATGGCCTGGCGGAACGCCGAGGACGCCATGTCGGCGGCGCCCGCCACCGCGAGGAGCACCACCGCCACGACGAGCCACGGCATCGCGTCGCCCCCGGCGAGCCCGGCCGAGACGCCGAACCCGGTGATGGCGAGCCCCCACACCACGATGCAGACGATGACGGCGCGGCCCTGCCGCTCGACCCGGGAGACCCAGCCCGACAGCACGCCGCCGACCACCGCCCCCACCGGGATGGCCGCGAAGAGCAGCGCGAACGCGAGGCCGCCCTCGTCGGGCCCGCCGAAGTCGAGGTGCGCGATCTCGGGGAACAGCGCCCGGGGCATGCCGAAGAGCATCGCGATGATGTCGACGACGAACGACATCATCAGCACGGGCTGCGTGCGCAGGTAGACGAGGCCCTCCACCACCGACCGGATCCCCGGCGTGCCGATCATGCGGTTCTCCACCGGCAGCGGCGGCAGCGCCAGCACGGCGTACAGGGTGGCCAGCAGGCAGACCGTGTCGGCGAGGTAGAGCCACGAGAACCCGACGAACGGGATCAGCACGCCCGCGGCCATCGGGCCGGCGATGGCCCCGGCCTGCATCACGGTCATGTTGAGGGAGGCGGCCGCCGGCAGCAGGGACGTGTCGACCAGCATCGGCAGGATGGCCGTGCGGGTCGGCTGGTTGACCGCGAAGAAGGCCTGCTGCACCGAGAACAGGCTGAGCAGCACCCAGACGTTGTCGAGCCCCGCCGCCGCCTGCGCCCAGAACAGCGCACTGGTGACGATGAGGCCGGTGGTGGTGACGACCAGCAGCAGGCGGCGGTCGAGGTGGTCGGCGAGCGCGCCGCCCCACAGGCCGAAGACGAGCAGCGGGACGAGCCCGAAGACGCCCGTCAGCCCGACGTACGCCGAGGAGCCCGTCATCGCGTAGATCTGCGCGGGCACCGCGACGACCGTCAGCTGGGCGCCGACGACGGTGACGATGTTGGCGACCCAGAGGCGCCGGAACGCCGGGACGGCCAACGGTCGGGTGTCGGCGAGGAGGCCGCGGATCTGCACGGTGCGGGAGGCTACGCCCGTGCTCCTGACGGGCGGTCCGCGGGCGGGCGCGGTCGCAGCCATGACCTAGCCTCGGGCGCGTGTCCGGATCCTCCCAGCCGATCCCTCCCGCCCGACCGACCCGCGTGGCCCTCGCCCTCGGCTCCGGGGGCGCCCGCGGCTACGCCCACCTCGGCGCGGTCCGCGAGCTGCGGGCGCGGGGCTGCGAGATCGTCACCATCGCGGGCACGTCGATGGGCGCCGTCGTGGGCGGGCTCGTCGCGGCCGGCCGGGACGACGACTTCGCCGCCTGGGCCACCGGCCTGCGGCAGCGCGACGTGCTGCGGCTCATGGACTTCAAGCTCTCGGCCCCCGGGGCCGTCGCGGCCGACCGGCTCCTCGGCGCCATCGGCGACCTCTTCGGCGACGCGCTCATCGAGGACCTCCCGATCCCGTTCACCGCGGTCGCGACCGACCTCGGCTCGCGGCGGGAGGTGTGGTTCCAGCGCGGTCCGCTGCTGCCCGCGGTCCGGGCGTCGATCGCCATCCCGGGGTTCTTCACGCCGGTGATGATCAACGGGCGGCTGCTCGTCGACGGGGGACTGCTCAACCCGGTGCCGGTCGACCCGACCGCCGGGGTGCCCGCCGACCTCACCGTCGCGGTCTCCCTGCTCGGCAAGCGCTCGCGGCCCGGGCGCGTGACCCCCACCCAGGAGTCCGCCGCGCCGCAGCGCCTGGAGGAGTGGCGCGGCCGCTTCCGCCGTACGGTCGCCAGCATCACCGGCCGGGACGGCCACGTCGTCGACGACCTGCTCGAGGCGGCGGAGACCCCGGGCTCGGTCGAGACCGCCGCGGTGGTCGAGGTGGCCGGACCGGCCGAGCCCGTCGCCGAGCCCGGCCTGCCCGGCATCGACCCGCTCCCGAAGGACCTGCGCCTCACCGACGTCACCGGCCAGGCCTTCGAGGCGATGCAGGCGCTGGTGCAGCGCTACCGCCAGGCGGCGTTCCCGGCCGACGTCACCGTCGACGTGCCCGTCGACGCCTGCCGCACCCTCGACTTCCACCACGCGGCCGCGATGATCGAGCTCGGCCAGCAGCTCACCGCGGAGGCGCTCGACGCCCACGGGGTTGCCGGTTTCACCGGCTAGGTGACGAACCCGGCACCCGGCGCACGAACCTTCACGCGCCAGGTGCTGGTGTCACCGGCTAGCCGGTGAAACCGGCGCGCACCCTTCGGCCCCGAATCCGATTGGCAGCCCGCCACGTGACCGGCGTACGCTGCGCGGCAGAGGCGTCTGAGCCGTCATCAGCGGCGAGCCTCCGGAAGAACGGCACCGGCGTCCGCGCCGGGGCTCAGTAGAACCGGACGGATGGGCCCGTCACAGCCCCTGACGAAGCGGTCGCACCGGAGCACGATCCCGGAGCGGCAAGCGAGGTGGTACCGCGGTTCCCGCGGCCGGTCATCCGGCACGGGCGTCGTCCTCGTGGCCCCGAGCCCGAGCCCGACGTACCGCAGGAGAGTGCCACCGATGACCTACCCCAAGGTCTCCACGAGCGGGTCCGACCGCATCCCCACCTCCCCGCGCTTCCCCGAGATCGAGAAGCAGGTGCTCGCCTACTGGGAGGGCGACGACACCTTCCAGGCCTCGGTGGACGCCCGGGACGCGGGCGCCGACGGCAGCAACGAGTACGTCTTCTACGACGGTCCGCCGTTCGCGAACGGGCTGCCGCACTACGGCCACCTGCTGACGGGCTACGTCAAGGACATCGTGCCGCGCTACCAGACGATGCGCGGCAAGCGCGTCGAGCGCCGCTTCGGCTGGGACACCCACGGCCTGCCCGCCGAGCTCGAGGCCATGCGCCTCAACGGCATCAAGACCACCGACGAGATCCTCGAGCTGGGCATCGAGAAGTTCAACGACGCCTGCCGGGCCTCGGTGCTGAAGTACACGGGGGAGTGGCAGGACTACGTCACCCGCCAGGCCCGCTGGGTCGACTTCGAGAACGACTACCGCACGCTCAACCCCGACTACATGGAGTCGGTCATCTGGGCGTTCAAGACCCTGCACGACAAGGGCCTCGTCTACGAGGGCTTCCGCGTGCTGCCGTACTGCTGGAACGACGAGACGCCGCTGTCGAACCACGAGCTGCGCATGGACGACGACGTCTACCAGAACCGCCAGGACCCGGCGGTCACGGTCGGCGTGCGGCTGGCCGGCCACGGCCCCGAGGGCGGCGACGACCTGCTCGCCGGCGCGCTCGCGCTCGTCTGGACGACGACGCCGTGGACCCTGCCCTCCAACCTCGCCGTCATGGTCGGCGAGGACATCGAGTACGTCGTGGTCGAGTCCGCCTTCACCGGGTCGACGGAGCGCTACGTCATCGCGGCGGCGCGGCTGGCGTCGTACGCCCGCGAGCTGAAGAACGAGGACAGCGAGTCGGTCGAGGAGCAGGTCGTCGCGCGCTACAGCGGCGCCGAGCTCGCCGGGCGCCACTACACGCCGCCGTTCTCCTACTACCTTGGCCACGAGAACGCCTTCCGCGTCGTGACGGCCGAGTTCGTCACCACCACGGACGGCACGGGGCTCGTGCACACCGCGGGCGCCTTCGGTGAGGACGACAAGGTGGTGACCGACCGCGAGGGCATCGAGGCCGTCATGCCCGTCGGCAAGGACGGCCGCTTCACGGCGCCGGTCACCGAGTACGTCGGGGTGCAGGTCTTCGACGCGAACCCGCTGATCATCGAGCACCTCAAGCACGCGACCTACAGCCTCGACCACGTGCAGCGCCGCGAGGACGCCGACCTCGGCGCCGTCACCTTCGGCACCGTGCTGCTGCGCCGCGAGACCTACGACCACTCCTACCCGCACTGCTGGCGCTGCCGCGAGCCCCTCATCTACAAGGGCGTCTCCAGCTGGTTCGTCGAGGTCACGAAGATCAAGGACCGGATGCTCGAGCTCAACCAGCAGATCCGCTGGGTGCCCGACCACATCCAGGACGGCCAGTTCGGCCGCTGGCTCGAGAACGCCCGCGACTGGTCGATCACCCGCAACCGGTTCTGGGGCTCGCCCGTGCCGGTGTGGAAGAGCGACGACGAGGCCTACCCGCGCCTCGACGTCTACGGCTCGTTCGCCGAGATCGAGCGCGACTTCGGTCGGCTGCCCCGCAACGCGGCCGGCGAGCCCGACCTGCACCGCCCGTTCGTCGACGACCTGACCCGCCCGAACCCCGACGACCCGCGGCCCGAGGGCGAGCGCTCGACCATGCGCCGCGTGACCGACGTGCTCGACGTGTGGTTCGACTCGGGCTCGATGAGCTTCGCCCAGGTGCACTACCCGTTCGAGAACGCCGAGTGGTTCGACGGCACCGCGTCGCTCCAGGGGCACTTCCCGGCCGACTTCATCGTGGAGTACATCGGCCAGACCCGCGGCTGGTTCTACACGCTGCACATCCTCGCGACGGCGCTCTTCGACAAGCCCGCGTTCTCCACCTGCATCAGCCACGGCATCGTGCTGGGCAGCGACGGCAACAAGATGAGCAAGTCGCTGCGCAACTACCCGGACGTCTCCGAGGTCTTCGACCGCGACGGCGCCGACGCGATGCGCTGGTTCCTCATGGCCAGCCCGATCCTGCGCGGCGGCAACCTCGTCGTCACCGAGCAGGGCATCCGCGACTGCGTGCGCCAGGTGATGATCCCGCTGTGGAACAGCTGGTACTTCTTCAGCCTCTACGCCAACGCGGAATCGTACGACGCGGTGCGCCGCACCGACGCGACCGACCCGCTCGACCGCTACGTCCTGGCCAAGCTGCGCCAGTACGTCGCGACCATGTCGACCCAGCTCGACGACCTCGCGATCGCCGACGCGTGCGAGACCACGCGCGGCTTCCTCGACGTGCTGACGAACTGGTACATCCGGCGTAGCCGCGAGCGGTTCTGGTCGACGGGCAGCGACGCGGCCACCGCGACGGGCGCCTTCGACACCCTCTACACGGTGCTCGAGACGGTCTGCCGCGTCACGGCGCCGCTGCTGCCGCTCACGACCGAGGAGGTGTGGCGCGGGCTCACCGGTGGGCGCTCGGTGCACCTCACCGACTGGCCGACGCTCGACGAGCTGCCGGAGGACGACGCCCTCGTCGCCGCCATGGACCTCGTGCGCGACGTCTGCTCGGCCGGCTCCGCGCTGCGCAAGGCCGCCAAGCTGCGCAACCGGCTCCCGCTGGCGCGCCTCACGGTCGTCACGGAGGACCCGGCCGCCCTGGTCGACGTGCTCCCCGGCTTCGCCGCGCTCGTCGCCGACGAGCTCAACCTCAAGGACGTGCGGCTCCTCGACGCGTCGGCCGCCGAGGCGGCGTCGTACGGCGTCAGCCAGCGGCTCGCGGTCAACGCGCGCGCCGCGGGCCCGCGGCTCGGCAAGGACGTCCAGCTCGCGATCAAGGGCTCGAAGTCGGGCGACTGGTCGGTGGCCGAGGACGGCACCGTGACGGCGGGCGGCCTCGCGCTGGTCGAAGGCGAGTACACGCTCGAGACCGTCGCGCAGGGCGGCGAGGGCGAGGCCATCGGCGTGCTGCCGGGCGGCGGGTTCGTCGTGCTCGACACGACCGTCACGCCCGAGCTGGCGGCCGAGGGCCTGGCGCGCGACGTCGTCCGCGCGGTGCAGCAGGCCCGCAAGGACGCCGGCCTCGACGTCTCCGACCGCATCCGTCTCGCGCTCGAGGGCTCCGAGACGGTCACGTCCGCGCTGCGCACCCACGAGGCGATCGTGGCGGGGGAGACCCTCGCGACGGCGTACGCCGTGGGCACCCACGTCGTCCCGGCCCACGCCTTCACGGCCGAGGCACCCGTCGGCGACGGCGACACGGTGCGCATCGCGCTCGTGAAGGCCTGAGGGTCGGCGGTCCGGCCGCCTCGCCGCCTCGTGCAACGCGGTGTCCGGGTGACTGCACACGGGTCAGAACACGTGTGCAGTAGCTCGGACACCGCGTTACACGGGGGCGGGTGGACCTCAACACCCACCCTTGCCCCTCGGAGTTAGGCTGACCTAACTCGCGCTCCCGTACGTCGGCGCGCGTCCACCGACCGAGGAGTCACCCTGCCCGCCGCCACCCGCCTCACCGTCACCGGCTCGGCGCCGCTGACCGAGCACCTCGTCCGCGTCCGCTTCTCGGGCGACCTCGCCTCGTTCGCCGACAGCGTCGAGACCGACCGCTACGTCAAGCTCGTCTTCGAGCAGCCCGGCGTGGTCTACCCCGAGCCGTTCGACCTCCAGGAGATCCGGGCGACCTTCCCGCCCGAGCAGATCCCGGTCGTGCGCACCTACACCGTGCGCGACCTCGACGTGGCCGCCGGCACGCTGGCGATCGACTTCGTGGTGCACGGCGACGAGGGCGTCGCCGGACCGTGGGCCGCGACCGTCGAGCCCGGCACCGCGATCCACGTGCTCGGCCCCGGCGGCGCCTACGCGCCCGACCCGGCCGCCGACGCGCACCTCCTCGTGGGCGACGAGTCGGCCCTGCCCGCGGTCGCCGCCGCCGTCGAGGCCCTGGGCCCGGACGCCCGCGGCCACGTCCTCCTCGAGGTCGCCGGTCCCGGCGACGAGGTCGACCTCCCGGTGCCGGCCGGCGTCGAGCTGCGCTGGCTCCACCGCGGTACGACGGCGCACGAGGCCCCCGCCGAGCTGGTCGGCGCCGGCTCGCCGATGACGACCGCCGTGCTCGCGCTCGCCGAGTCCGCGTGGCCCGAGGGTCGCGTGCAGGTGTTCGTGCACGGCGAGGCCGAGGCGGTCATGCACCACATCCGGCCGGTGCTCAAGGCCCGGGGCGTCGCGAAGGCCGACTTCTCGGTGTCCGGCTACTGGCGCCGCGGCCGCACCGAGGAGGGCTTCCGGGTCTGGAAGTCCGAGCTCGCCCGCACCGAGGGCGACTGACGGGCCCCGGCGACGCCCGGGCGATCCCGCCCGGCTCGCCCGGCGGCCGGGGGGAGGCTGGTTGGATGGTGGCCATGCCCGACCAGCCCCTCCTCGACCTCTCCGCCGACGTCGTCACCCTGACCGCCCAGCTCGTCGACATCGAGTCGGTCAGCCGGGACGAGACGTCGATCGCCGACGCCGTCGAGGCGGTGCTCTCGCCGTACCCCCACCTGCAGGTCGTGCGCCGCGGCAACACCGTCGTGGCGCGCACCGACCTCGGTCACGCCGAGCGCGTCGTCATCGCCGGTCACCTCGACACGGTGCCGCTCAACGCGAACCTGCCCCACCGGCGCGAGCAGACGCCCGAGGGCGAGCTGCTCCACGGGCTCGGCACGTGCGACATGAAGGGCGGCGACGCGGTCATCCTCAAGCTCGCCGCCGAGGTGACGGAGCCGAACCGCGACGTCACCTACATCCTCTACGAGGCCGAGGAGATCGACGCCGAGTTCAACGGCCTGCGCCTGCTCGCCGAGTCCGACCCGGCGCTGATGGAGGCGGACTTCGCGATCCTCATGGAGCCGTCGAACGCGGCCGTCGAGGCCGGCTGCCAGGGCACGCTGCGCGTCGAGGTGCGCACGACGGGGGAGCGGGCCCACTCCGCCCGGGCGTGGCGCGGCGTCAACGCGATCCACGGGGCCGCCGAGGTGCTCGCCCGCCTGAACACCTACGAGGCCCGGCGCCCCGTGATCGACGGGCTGGAGTACCACGAGGGCCTCAACGCGGTCTTCATCCGCGGCGGCGTCGCCGGCAACGTGCTGCCCGACGAGTGCGTCGTCGAGGTCAACTTCCGCTTCGCGCCCGACCGCTCCGAGGCCGAGGCCGAGGCGTTCTGCCGCGAGTTCTTCGCGGGGTACGACGTGCGCCTGACCGACACCTCGCCGGGCGCGCTGCCGGGTCTCGCCGTGCCGGCGGCCGCCGCGTTCGTCGAGGCCGTCGGCGGGCAGGTGGCGCCGAAGTTCGGCTGGACCGACGTCGCCCGCTTCACCGCGCTCGGCGTGCCGGCCGTGAACTTCGGCCCCGGGGACCCGATGCTCGCCCACAAGCAGGAGGAGTTCGTGCCGGCCGCCGACATCGTGCGCTGCGAGCAGCAGCTGCGGGCCTGGCTCGGCGCACCGACCGAGGAGGGACGCGCATGAGCGACACCACCGGCCGCGAGGGCCGCAACGGTCGGGACGGGCGCACGCCCATGCCCACCGGCCCCGAGCGGGTGCGCACCGAGACGGTGCCGCTGCGCGACCGCACGAAGCGCCGCGGCCCGATGCTGCTGCGCCGCGGCCAGGTCGACCTCACCACCACCGACCAGCGCCTCCTCGACTCCGCCGGCGACGCCGACTGGGTGCACACCGACCCGTGGCGCGTCATGCGCATCCAGGCCGAGTTCGTCGAGGGCTTCGGCGCCCTCGCCGAGCTGGGCCCGGCCATCGGCGTCTTCGGCTCGGCCCGCACGCCCGTCGACCACCCCAACTACGCCCAGGCCGAGCAGGTCGGGCGCCTGCTCGCCGAGGCGGGCTTCGCCGTCATCACCGGCGGTGGACCGGGTGCCATGGAGGCGGCCAATAAGGGCGCCTCGGAGGCCGGCGGCGTGAGCGTCGGCCTCGGCATCGAGCTGCCCTTCGAGTCGGGTCTCAACGCCTGGGTCGACAAGGGCATCAACTTCCGCTACTTCTTCGCCCGCAAGACGATGTTCGTGAAGTACGCGAGCGGCTTCGTCGTGCTGCCGGGCGGCGTCGGCACCCTCGACGAGCTGTTCGAGGCGCTCACCCTGGTCCAGACGCAGAAGGTCACGTCGTTCCCGGTCGTGCTGCTCGGTACGGCGTACTGGCAGGGGCTGCTGGACTGGATGCGCGACGTCGTGCTCGCCGACGGCAAGATCCGCGCCTCCGACCTCGACCAGATCCAGCTCACCGACGACCCCGAGGAGGCCGTGCGCCTCGTGGTCGACCAGCTGGCCGACGGTACCGGCGCCCGCCCGTCGGGCTCCTACCCGGACTAGGCGGAGGCGCTCCCATGATGTGGGTCTTCGCCCTCCTGGCCGTCGCCGCGATGGCCGGCGTCGCCGCGGTCGCCGCCGGTCACGGCGACCCGCTGCGCGACGAGTACGTCGACCGGCCCGACACCACCGTGCCGGCGGCCGGCCCCGTGACGGCCGACGACCTGCGCCGCCTCCGGTTCCCGGTCGTGCTGCGCGGCTACCGGATGTCCGAGGTCGACGCGCTCGTCGAGCGCCTCGTGCGCGAGCGCGACGTCGACCTCTACCGACCGACCACCGAGGCCGTGCCCGACCCCGACCCCGCCCCCGACCGGGACGACGCCCCCGCGGAGGCCGGCGACGGCCCTGATGGCGACGCCCACCGGTCCTGAGGCACACTTTCCCGTCGTGCCCCTGTCGTTGACGGTCTACGTCCTCACCGCGTTCGCCACGCTGGTCGTGGTCGTGACCCGACGGCGCCTCCGCGCCGGGGGCGACCGGCACGGCCACGGCGTCTCCAGCCTGGTGCTCGGCGTGCACACGTGGGCGGGCCTGGCCGCCGCGGTGCTCTGGACCGTCTTCCTGCTCCTGCCCTACGACGGCGCCGTGTGGCACTCCCTGCTCGGTCTCGCCGGGCTCGGCCTCTGGTGGACGACCTCCTGGTTCGGCCTGCTGCTCCTGGGCCGCTGGCTGCCCTCGCGCGGCCGCCACTCCGACGACCGCGACGCCGGCTGGTTCGTCGGCCTCGGGCTCTCCCTGCTCGGCCACCTCGGCCTGGCCGCCTCGGCCGTCGCGTTCACCTGGGGCTACCTGACGAACGCGGTCTGAACCACCGACCCGTCCAGACCGGTCACGGGGGAGTCGAGACCCCTCCCGGTGGGGCCCCGCGCGTGGCACGATGCGGCGATGAAGCCTCGTCGCAGCACTTCTCGGGTCCGACTGCTCACGACGTCGCTGGCCCTGGTCAGCGGTCTCTGCCTCACCGCCCTCGTCGGGGTGCCGGCGTCGAGCGCGGGTCCGCGTCTCGTCACCCCGGCGCCCGCGGCCCCCGCGGTCACCACCGCCCCGGCGTCGTCGGCCGCCGCCACCGGCATCATCGGTCGCTGGTCGTTCGGCCGCACCGTCCGCGGCCGCGAGATGGTCGGCTACCACATGGGCAACCCGAACGCCGCCTTCACGGCCGTCGTCGTCTCCGGCATGCACGGCAACGAGGCGGGTACGACGCCCCTCGCGCAGGGCGTCATCGACCTGGCGTCGCGGGGCCGGTTCAGCGAGGTGAACCTCTGGGTGATCCAGGGCTACAACCCCGACGGTCTCATCGCCCGCGACCGGCAGAACGCCCGCGGGGTCGACCTCAACCGCAACTTCGACAACAACTGGCGCCCGCTGACGGGCAACTACTACTCCGGCCCGCGCGCCAACTCGGAGCCCGAGACGCAGGCGATGATCAAGTTCCTCACCCGGGTCGCGCCCGACGTGGTGCTGAGCTTCCACCAGCCGCTCAACGGCGTCGACGTCGACACCAAGTTCCCCAGCTTCGCGCGCAAGACCGCCGAGCTCCTGGCGCTCCCCGAGAAGCGCTTCACCTGCGGCGGCGTCTGCTACGGCACGATGACGGGCTGGTTCAACAGCCGCTTCCCGGGCGTCGCCCTCACGGTGGAGTACGGCCGCAACCCCGACCCGACCTACATGCGCGTGCACGCCGCCGCCCGCGTGGCGGCGCTCCTGCAGCGCTCGGCGGGCTCGGCCTGACCCTCCCCGACGGTGCGCTCGCCGGGTCGGTCGACGCACGCCGCGCGAGGTCGGTCGGTGCGGTGGACGCCAAACCTTCGCTGATGGGGGATAATGGCGGGAGCGAGCCGGCACGGGGGTCAACGGAGATCCCCAGCCGGCTCTTCGACGGCAGCAGCACGAGAGAAGAGGTGCACGGATGGCGGCGATGAAGCCGCGGACCGGCGACGGTCCGCTCGAGGTCACCAAGGAAGGGCGCGGCATCGTGATGCGCGTGCCTCTCGAAGGAGGTGGCCGGCTCGTCGTCGAGCTGAACGCCGAGGAGGCGGGAGCGCTCGGTGACGCCCTCAAGGACGTCGTCGCCTGAGCTGTGTCGCTCCCTGAACCCCTGCCCCTCGACGGTCTGCCCGAGCAGGCGCGCTGGCCGCGCCTGACCCGGACCGACTCTCTGGGCCACGAGCTCGACGCCCACCCCGTCCCCGAGGTCCTCGTTGTCCCGGTGTTCCCGCCGCACGACGAGCCGGCCCCGACGACGGAGCCCGACGACGACCCCGGTGCCGCCGCACCCCCCGCGCTCGTCGTGGGACCCGGCGGCGCCGAGGTCGCCGAGCGGTGGGGCGTCGACCTCCTGGCCGTGCTGGAGGCGCACGGCGCCTCGGGCACGGCGGGGGAGGTCACGCGTCACCCGCTGGTCGCCCCGACCGACGCGCCCGACGCAGGAGCCACGCTCCTCGTGCTCGTCGGCGTCGGCGCGGGCCGTCCGGCCGACTTCCGGCGTGCGGGCGCCGCGACCACCCGCGCCGCCCGCGGCCGTGACCGCGTGGTCACCACCGTCGCGGCCGCGGCCCCCGACGCGGCGACGCTCGAGGCCTACGTGGTCGGTGCCGTGCTCGGGGCCTTCGCGTTCGCCTGGACCCGCGAGCCGTCCTCGCAGGGCCCCGTCGCCGAGGTGCTCCTCGCGGGCCCCGCGTCCGGCGACGACGTCGACGCCACGATCGACCGGGCGCAGGCCCTCGGCCGTGCCGCCTGGACGGCCCGCCTCCTGGCGACCGTCCCCTCCAACCTGAAGTCGCCGGCCTGGCTGGCGTCGCAGGCGGTGGCGGCGGGCGACCAGGCCGGTCTCGAGGTCGAGGTCTGGGAGAACGACGAGCTCGTACGACGCGGGTTCGGCGGCATCGTCGGTGTCGGTCGGGCCTCGGCCACGCCGCCCGTCCTCATCCGCCTCGACTACACGCCGCCCGGGCTCTCCCGCGCGGCCGCGCGCCGTACCCCGCGGGTGGTGCTCGTCGGCAAGGGCATCACCTTCGACACCGGCGGCCTCTCCATCAAGCCCGCCGACGGCATGCGCACCATGAAGCGCGACATGACGGGCGGGGGCGTGGTCATCGCGACCCTCGCCGCGCTCGCCGCCGTCGGCTGCCCCGTCCGGGTCACGGGCCTGGTCGCCACCGCGGAGAACGCGATCGGCGGCGACGCCCTGCGTCCCGGTGACGTGCTCCGCCAGTACGGCGGGCGCACCACCGAGGTCACCAACACCGACGCCGAGGGCCGGCTGGTGCTCGCCGACGCCCTCGCGTACGCCGTGGACGAGCTCGACCCCGCGGTGCTGGTCGACGTGGCCACCCTCACCGGTGCGGGCAAGGTCGCGCTGGGCCAGCGCACCGGCGGGCTGTTCGCCACCGACGACGCCCTCGCGGGTGCCCTCCTCGAGGCCGGGGCCACCTCGGGCGAGCCGCTGTGGCGCCTGCCGCTGGCGGGGGTCTACGAGGAGAAGCTGGCCTCGACGATCGCCGACGCCGACAACGCCCCCGGCGGACCGGGCGCCATCACGGCCGCCCTCTTCCTGCGGCACTTCGTGGGCGACGTGCCGTGGGCCCACCTCGACATCGCGGCGGTGGGCGACTCGCCGGCCGACGCGCACGAGTGGTCGTCGGGCCCGACGGGCTTCGGTGCCCGGCTGCTGCTCACGTGGCTCGCCGGCCTCGACCCGTCCGCGCCGCTGGGCCCCCGGGCCGACTGACCCGGAGCGATCCCGCCGTACCGGACCGTCGTGCCGGACCGCCGTCCACCCCGACCGGACCGGTCGGGCTGCCGCGGGCTCGGGTCAGGCGTGCTTCTTGGCCGCGAGGAGTCCGTCGCCGACCGGGAGCAGCACGGGCGTGAGCTCCTCCGACTCGGCGACCGTGCGCACCAGGTCGCGGATCGCGAGCGTGGTCTCGTCGCGCTTGGCCGGGTCGGCGACGCGGTCGTGCCACAGCGCGTTGTCGAAGACCACGACGCCGCCGGGCCGCAGCAGGCGCAGCGCCTCGGTGAGGTAGGCGGCGTACTCGATCTTCTCGCCGTCGCACAGCACGAGGTCGTAGTGGCCGTCGGTGAGGCGGGGGAGCACGTCGAGGGCGGCGCCGGGGATGGAGCGCACCCGCTGCGAGGGCACGCCGGCCTCGGCGAAGGTCACCTTGGCGAGCCGCTGGTGCTCGGCCTCGACGTCGACCGTGGTGAGGACGCCGTCGGGACGCATGCCGCGCAGCAGCCACACGCCGGAGACGCCGGTGCCGGTGCCGATCTCGACCACCGAGCGGGCGTCGAGCACGGCGGCGAGGAAGCGGAGCGCCGCGCCGGCCCCGGGGCTGACGGGCACGACGCCGACCTCCTCCGCGCGGGCGCGCGCGGCGACGAGCACGTCGTCCTCGGCGACGTACTCCTCGGAGTAGGTCCAGCTCGCGGGGGTGATCGGGGTGGTGATGGTGGGCCTCCTGGGTGCGGGTCCGGCTCCTCGAACTCTAGTGCGTCCACCGCCCCCCGGAGGCCCGCGGCGCGGCGGGGCGGGCGCCGCTTTGAACGGGAGGCCGTTCCCAGGAACACTGGGCGGCGCTCACAGGTTCCTTTCAGCAGCGGTGACTAGCCTCGGGCAGGTCGTCGCTCTCGTGCGACCGGCACGTGTGAGGTCCGCGTCGAGCGGGCAGATCGCAGCACGGCGCGGCCCCGGTGGAGGGGTCGCGGTCAGGCAGCAGGAGGAGGACGCAGTGACCGAGGTGTCGCCCACGAGCCACGCGAGTCCGAGCAGCGGTGCGTCCGGCCCCGACGCCGGCGGTGTGCCCAGCTGGGACGAGGTCGTCGCCCAGCACTCCGACCGTGTGTTCCGCCTGGCCTACCGCCTCACCGGCAACCGCCCCGACGCGGAGGACCTCACGCAGGAGGTCTTCGTCCGCGTGTTCCGCAGCCTCGACTCCTTCACCGAGACCAGCACGGGCTCCTTCGAGGGCTGGCTGCACCGCATCACCACCAACCTCTTCCTCGACCAGGCCCGGCGTCGTCAGCGCGTGCGCTTCGACCAGCTCTCCACCGAGCGCGCCGACCAGCTCGCCGCCCCGGCCCCCGGCCCCGCCGCGGCCGTCGGCGACCGCACCTTCGACGACGACATCGAGCACGCGCTCGCCGAGCTGCCCCCGGACTTCCGCGTCGCGGTCGTGCTCTGCGACATCGAGGGCATGTCCTACGACGAGATCGCCGACATCGTCGGGGTGAAGGTCGGCACCGTGCGCTCCCGCATCCACCGGGGGCGCACCCAGCTGCGCGCCCTCCTGGCCCACCGCGCTCCGAGCGCGGGCCGCACCCGCTACTCCGGTCCCCGGACGGCGCCCCTCCCGGTCGTCGTGCGCGACGCCGCGCAGGCGGCTGCCCGACGCGTGGCCGACAGCGCCGACGGCCTGATGGGCCCGCGGGTCTCGGCGACGGGTCCGCGGTGATCCGATGACGATGCTCGGACACCTCGGCACCAAGGTCAGCGACCTGCTCGACGACCGTCTCGGCGACCGCGACTCCGCGGCCGCCTGGGCCCACGTCGACGGCTGCGCCACCTGCCAGGAGCTCGTGGAGACGGAGGCGTGGGTCAAGAACACCCTCTCCGGCCTCGGCTCCTCGCCCACCTGCGCCTCCGCGAACCTCAAGGACAGGCTCGCGAGCGGGCCGCTGCTGGCGTCGTACGCCGAGGCGACCCCCGCGTGGAGCCTGCCCGAGCCCGACGACCACCGCCGCAACCGCTGGACCCTGGCCGCCCTGGGTGGCGGCGCCGCCGGCGCCGCGGTCCTGGGCATCGTCGCGATGGGCGTCGTGCCCAGCCACGCCCCCGTGACCGACCGCCGCTCGCCCGTCACCAGCATCCGCCAGGTCGCGGACCAGCTGCGCCAGGCTCCGACGGGTACCGCGACCACACGGAGCGCCCCCGGGCACCTGGAGAGCGTGGGCGCCCGCACCGAAGGGACGACCTCCGACCATGACCAGCCCGAGTGACCCGTACGGCGACCGCGACCCGCAGGACCCGTCCGCGCAGGACCCGTCCGCGCGCGATGCGGGCGACCCCGGGACGAACGCCACGCAGCCGCTGTCGTTCCAGCTGAACGACCAGGACGCCGAGCGCCCGGCCGAGCAGCCGTCGCAGGGCGAGGAGCGGCCGGCCACCGCGTCGTACGAGTCGACCCCGCCGCCCGTCGACCACGGGGCCCCCGCCCCGTCGGCGGCGCCGATGCCGGCGTACGGCGCCGGCTGGACCCCGCAGGAGCCCGCGGCGGCCCCCGACCGGCAGGGCTCCTACGAGCAGCAGCGCCCCTACGACCAGCAGGCAGGCGCGCCCGACGCGTTCCCGCCGCCCGGCGCCCCGGCGTCGAGCGTCCCGGCGTACGGCCAGCACGCCGGCGGCTCCCACGCCGCCGAGGGCGTCGGCTTCCTCGGCGGGGTCGGCGCGGCCGGACCCGCCGGCACGCCGTCCCGCGCCGAGCGCAAGGCGGAGAAGAAGCGGGCGAAGCGTCAGCGTCGGTCGCAGACCCCGCGCGGCCGGGTGCCGGGCTGGATGTGGCCCGCCGTCGTCGTGCTCGCCCTCGTGGTGGGCGCCGGTGGCGGCGCGCTCGGCAGCGTGGCCTACGAGAACCTCAACGACGACGGCTCGGGGTCGGGATCGTCCGACACCTCGCTGCCCTCGGCCCCCGGGGTCGACGTCTCGACGACCCCGCCGCTGAGCGAGGACAACACCTCCGTGGCCGCGGTGGCCGAGCGCCTCCTGCCCAGCACGGTCCAGATCTTCGCGTCCGGCGGCGGCGAGAGCGGCACCGGCTCGGGCTTCGTCTTCGACGACGACGGCCACATCATCACCAACGACCACGTCGTGGCCGCCGCGGCCGAGGACGGCGAGATCGAGGTCGTCGGCACCAACGGGGTGCGGTTCTCGGCCGAGGTCGTGGGCCGCAGCTCCGTGTACGACGTCGCGGTGCTCGTCGCCGACGAGGCCCGCGACCTCGAGCCCGTCTCGTTCGGTGCCTCCCGCGACCTCGTCGTCGGTGAGGGCGTCGTCGCCATCGGCTCGCCGCTCGGCCTGAGCTCGACGGTCACGTCGGGCATCGTGAGCGCGCTGAACCGGCCCGTCACGACGGGCAGCTCGGCCGACGACTCGTCGTACATCAACGCCGTGCAGACCGACGCGGCGATCAACCCGGGCAACTCGGGCGGTCCGCTCGTGGACCTCTCCGGCCAGGTCGTGGGGGTCAACTCGGCCATCGCGACCACCGGCGGCACCAGCGGCGCCACCGCCGGCAGCATCGGGGTGGGCTTCGCGATCCCGGCCGAGCAGGTGCTGCGCACGGCGGGCCAGATCATCACGGACGGCGAGGCCAGCTACCCCGTCATCGGGGCCACGGTGCAGACCGGCGGCGAGCAGACCGGTGAGGGCGCGCGGGTCGACGACGTCAACGGCGGCAGCCCCGCCGACGAGGCCGGCCTCGAGACCGACGACCTCATCACGGCGGTCAACGGGCAGGTCGTCACCGACGGCATCGGCCTGATCGTGGCCATCCGCACCTACGAGCCGGGCGAGACCATCCAGCTGACGGTGGTGCGCGGCGGCGACGAGAGCAACGTGGACGTCACCCTCGACGCCCAGACGGGCTGATCCGGAGGGGCTGAGCGGGCGCACCGACCCCGGGGGGCGGGCGGGTCACACCTCGGTGGAGCTGTCCGCCTCGACGTAGGGGTGGGCGTCGACGAACTCCCGCGTCTGGGTGTACATGCGCTGGATGTAGGTCTCGAGCTGCTCGCTCTCGACCCGCCACTGCCCGCGCCCGCCGATCTTGATGGCGGGCAGGTCGCCCCGGCGCACCAACGCGTAGACCTGCGCGCTCGAGGTGTTGAGCACCTCGGCGACGTCGGCGAGCGTGAGGAAGCGGGGCGTTCCGGCCATGGTCCCTACTCTGCCACCGAACCGGGTACGTCGCCCGCACCGGGCCCGTCGGCTGTGGACGAGTCGGTGACCGAGCTGTGGAGAGACACGTGACGGCGCGGGCCGTCGCGGTGATGATGTCTCCCGTGAGTGATCTCGGGGGTGCACGACCAGCAGTCCGTACGACGACGCCGGGCTGGCGCGACCCACGGCTGTGGGTCGGGGTCCTGATCGTCGTCGTGTCGGTCGTCGCCGGCGCGCGGCTGTTCGCCTCGGCCGACGACAGCGTCGCGGTGTGGGCGGCCGACACCGACCTGGTGGCCGGGTCCGCCGTGAGCGCCGACGACCTGCGGGTGGTCCACGTGAGGTTCCGCGACGGCGACGACCTCGAGGGCTACGTGCTCGCGGCCGAGGCGCCCGACGGCGATGCCCTGCTCACGCGCGACGTCGGGGCCGGCGAGCTGCTGCCGTCGGGGGCCCTCGGGTCCGGCGACGACGCCGACGTGGTGCACGTCCCGGTCCCGGTCGAGGGGGTCCGGGTGCCGCCGTCGGTGCGGGCGGGCAGCGTGGTCGACGTCTGGGCGTCGGGCGACGCCCTGACCTCGGCGCAGGACGGCGCCGGCGACGGCTCCGGGTCCCCGGGCAGCGAGGCGCCGTCCCCCGGCGCCCTCCTGCTCCTCGAGGAGGTCCAGGTCGTGGAGGCCCCGTCGGGCGACGCCCAGCTCGGCAGCACGAGCGACCGCCAGCTGGTGATCGCGGTGCCCGACGAGCAGCAGGACGCCGTCGGTCCGGCGCTCGCCGCCATCGCGACGGGCGTGGTCACCGTCACCGTCCGGGCGTGACCCCGTGATCTGCGTGCTCGTCGTGGGCTCCGGCGCGACCTGGGAGTCGCCCGTGCTCACCGCCCTCGGCTCCCGCGCCGACCTCACCGTGCTCAAGCGCTGCGTCGACGTCAACGACCTGCTCGCCACCGCCACGCTGGGACAGGCCGACGTCGCCGTCGTGGGCGTCGACGCGCCCGGGCTCGACGCTGCCGCGGTCGAGCACCTGCGCCGTCACCGCGTCCGGGCGGTGGGCGTCGTCGAGCCGGCGACCGGCACCAGTCCCGAGGTCGTGCGCGCCCGGGCGGCGCGCATCGGCGTGCGCTCGTTGGTCCGGGCCGACGACACCGACGGGCTGCTCGCCGCCGTGGCCGCGGCCCCGGAGCCCACCGCCGTGCGGTCGTCCGCCCCCGGCGGCGGGGGCCGTCCGCCGTCGGAGGTCTCGACGACCACGGCGCCGGCGGTCGCACCGTCCGGCCGCCCCCGGAGCCCCGACGGGCTCGACGGTCCCGACGGGGCCGCCCCGCCGGACGACCAGGGCTCCTCGGGTGGCCGGGCCGTCGCGGTGTGGGGCCCCGCCGGCGCTCCGGGCCGTACGACGGTGGCCGTCACCCTGGCGGCCACGCTCGCGCGCCGGGGCGAGGCCACGCTGCTGGTCGACGCCGACCCCTGGGGCGGCACGGTGGCCCAGCAGCTGGGCGTGCTCGACGAGGTGTCCGGCCTGCTGACGGTCGCCCGCAACAGCGCGGCCGGCGACCTCGAGCAGACCTGGCTGGGCGCCACCCGCACCCTCGAGCCCCACCTGCACCTCGTCAGCGGTCTGCCCCGGGCCGACCGGTGGGCGGAGGTGCGGCCCGACGCGGTCGAGCACCTCGTCGAGCTCGCCCGGGTCGCCGGTCACGTGGTCGTCGACACGGGTTTCTCGCTGGAGGAGGACGAGCTGGCCGACCTCGGCGGACGCCCCGCCCGCAACCAGCTCACCACCTCGACGCTGGCCGTGGTCGACGAGGTGGTGGTGGTCGGCAACGCCGACCCCGTCGGTCTCGCCCGCCTGGCCCGCGGTCTGGGCGACCTGCGGGAGGTGGTGGGCCCGACGCCGGTGCGCGTCGTCGTCAACCGGATGCGCCCCACCCTGGGCTGGTCGGAGCGCGACGTGCTCGCGATGGTCCACGACTTCGCCCGACCGGCGTCGGTGCACTTCCTGCCCGACGACCGGGCGACCACCGACAAGGCCCTCGTCACCGGCCGCCACGTGCTCGACGGGGGTGACTCCCCGCTCGTCCGGGCGGTGGCCGAGCTGGCCGACGCAGTGGTGCCGACCGGCGCCCCGAGCACCGGACGGTCCCGCCGGGCGCGTCGCCGGCGGTGACCCCGCCGTACGGCGGTGCCCCGCGTCAGGAGGCGAACAGCAGGTAGAGACCGCCGGCGGTGAGGGCGATCATCAGGCCCAGCATGGGCAGCTGGCCGGTGAGCTGGTGGTTCTTCGGCAGCAGCGCCAGCGAGCGGTCGTGGGAGGCGACGGCCGCCACGATGTGGCCGACCACGACGCCGCCCACCTGCAGGAAGGCGAGCAGGCCCACGTTGTCGGTGAGGAAGTACGACGCTTGCAGGTCGGCCGTGCCGAGCAGGTTCGAGCCGTTCGCCAGCGGGTCGCTCATGTAGATGACGACCTGCTGGCCGTACTCGAAGAGGTAGGTCAGGTAGTGGGCGCCGATGTAGCCCACGATGATCGGCACGATCGAGTGGCCCATCTGGGCCGGCATCCGGATCCGGGGGATCCCCGCGTCGCTGCCCGTGGCCGCCGACGCCGCCGCGAGCAGCAGCCCGACCAGCACGACGAGGCCCAGCAGGGTGACGTTGAGGATGAGGTCGGAGTCGATGGTGGTGTCCTGCACGAACCGGATGAACGGCAGCGACTCGCGGAACGAGTCGAACGCCGTGCTGCCGAAGAGCACCGCGACGACCGCGGCCAGACCGGGCACGGGCACGATCGTCGAGAGGTTCGCCAGCGGGCTGCGGACGAGCAGGGTGCCATGGTCGTCGCGGCCCCAGATCGAGAGGTGGCCGACGAGCGTGGAGTAGACCTCGAACGGGTCCGCGTGCTCGTAGAAGCGGTTGCCGAACACCGCGCCGCCGATGAGCATGATCGCGAAGTAGGCGGCGAGCCAGAGCCGCACGCTGCCTGTCTCGACGCTGCTGACGCTGACGAGCTCGAGCCACACGAAGGCGTAGAGGCCGACCGCCGCCGGCCAGTAGCCCACCCAGGACGGCAGGTCCCGCATGCCGTGCTCGGGGTCGGTGCCGGCCACGCGGGCGAGCGCGGCGTTGATGGCCCGGACGGGGCTGAACGCCCGGTAGAACCGGCCGAACAGCAGGGAGGCCGGCACGATCCCCACCCACAGCAGCACGTAGAACATGCCGAGCCCCGGGTTGATCGTGAAGTTGGGGCCCGCGACGAGCGCGAAGAACAGGTAGGCGAAGAAGGCCACGCCCAGCAGGCGGGTGACCACCGTCGTGGCCGGGTGGTCGGTGACGACGGCCACGCGCCGTACGAGGTCGGGGCGCCACGGCGCCATCCGCGTCGTGCCGGGGGTGGGGCCGTCGTACCGCGGCCGGCGCCAGGCGACGGCGAGCACCGTGAACGAGGCGGCGAGCGCCAGGACGGAGCCGAGCACGACCAGCTCGAACGGGATCGGCAGGTCGGGGTTGTTGCCGAGCCCGCTGTGGGCGACGACGATCGAGCCGGAGTCGGTCACGGCGGAGGTGACGGCCGACGTCACGGGCGGACGTCGATGCGCACCAGCAGCCGCTCCGGCTCGTGGAGCTCGACGTCGACGCTGCTGGGCGTGTCGATGGTGACGGTGTGCTCGGAGGTGCCGGCCTCGGCCTCGATGGTGAACTCGGGCGACGAGTGCCCGTGGATCTCGGCCGGCACGTCGGTGGTCACGCGGAAGACGATGGGCTGCCCGACGGTCGCCTCGAGGCGCTCACCGTTGGGCCGGACCTCGCCACCCTCGATGGTCACGTCGACGACCAGGGAGTCGGCGGTGTCGCTGCTCCCGGGCGCCGACGGCGCGGTGCTCGCCGAGCCCGATCCGCCGGAGGTGCTCGAGCTCTCAGAGGAGCCGTCGGACCCGGTGTCGTCGGCGTCGTCGGCCTGGCCGCCGCAGGCCACGAGGCCGAGGGTGAGGGCACCCGCCACCAGTGCGGTCGCCGTGCGGCGGTGGGGTCGTCGGGTCACGTGTCTCTCTTTCCTCGCGCGCGGCGCTGCCGCTGGCCGGCTCTGACAGAATCCGTTGAGAAGATTACGGACCGCACGCGAACGACCTCGGAGAGGGGCACGGGATGGCCGAGCGCCTGCGCACGCGCGACATGGCGATCCTCGCGACCGACTCCGCGACGACGCCGCTGCACAACGCCACGCTGGAGGTCTTCGACCCCGGTGCGTCGGGCTTCAGCCACGAGCGTCTGGTCGAGCTGATCGACGACCGGATCACCTTCGTGCCGCGCTACCGCCAGCGCATCCTGGCGGTGCCCGGCCGGCTCGCGAACCCCGTCTGGGTCGACGACCCCCGCTTCGACCTCGGCTTCCACGTGCGTCGCTCCGCGATCCCGCGCCCGGGCACCATGGAGCAGCTGCTCGAGCTGGTGGCCCGCATCGTGTCGCGCCCCCTCGACCGCGGCCGCCCGCTGTGGGAGGTCTACTTCATCGAGGGCCTCGAGAACGGCCGCGTGGCCGTGCTGTCGAAGTCCCACCAGATCCTTGTCGACGGGGTCGAGACGGTCGACCTCGGCCAGGTGCTGCTCGACGTCGGCTCCACTCCGAAGACGATGGAGCACGACGGCTGGCGGCCCGCACGCCGCCCCGCCGGGGCCGGGCTCGTCGTCGACGCCGTGCGCGACACGATCAGCTCGCCCGAGACGCTGCTGGCGACCGGTCGCGGGCTCGGCCAGTCGCTGGCGCGCAGCACGGCCGAGACCCGTCGCCGCCTCACGCACCTCGCCGGCCCGCTGGCGCCGCTGGCCGGCCCCCTCGCGGTCCGCTCGCCCGTCGCGGAGTCGGCGATCACGCCGGCGTCGCTCTCCCAGCAGCGCCGGGTGGTCGGGGTGCGCACCGACCTCGCCGACTACCGCCGCGTGCGGGAGGTGCACGGCGGCACGATCAACGACGTCATCCTGGCCACCGTCGCCGGCGCGCTGCGGGGCTGGCTCATGTCGCGCGACGAGCGCATCGGCGCCCAGCGCAAGCTGCGCGCGCTGGTGCCGATGTCGGTGATCGACGACGAGCTCGAGGCCACCTCGCTGGGCACCCAGATCGCCGGCCACCTCGTCGACCTGCCCATCGGGGAGCCGAGCGCCGTCGTCCGCCTGCACCAGGTGTCCTACTCCTTCAAGGCCCACGGCGAGACCGGCCGCGCGGTCGCCGCCAACCGGCTCGCGGGCATCGCCGGCTTCGCCCCGACGACGTTCCACGCCCTCGGTTCGCGCGTCGCGTTCGCGGAGGCGAGCCGCGGCAAGCGGTTCCACCTCAGCGTGACCAACGTGCCCGGCCCCCAGTTCCCGCTCTTCGCCGCCGGTGCGCAGATGGTCGAGACCTACCCGGTGCACCCGCTGCTGCCGGCCCACGCGCTGGCGATCGGGGTGACGTCGTACGACGGGAAGGTCTCCTACGGCCTGACGGGCGACCGCGACCAGCTGCCCGACCTCGACGTGCTCGGCCAGTGCCTGCGGGAGTCGCTCGACGAGCTCGTCGACAGCGCCAGCGAGGCCCGCCCGCGGGCCCGCCGGGGTCGCCGCCGACCCGACACGTCGCGGACGGAGGCGGGCTCGTGACCGTGCGCGTCTTCGTGCCCGTGACCTCCTCGGGCCTCGCCCGCCTGGTCGCCGACGGCCGGTTGTCGGGGCCGCTGCGCGCCCACGCGGTCACCGACGCGATCCGCTCCGCGTGGCCCGACGGCTCCGAGGAGGAGTGGGAGTACGCCGCCCAGGCGGCTGCCGGGGTCGACTCGCTCGCGCTGCGGGCCGAGGGCGACCGGCCGCGCCGCCTGGTGGTCGCCGCCGACGTGCCCGACGTCGCGCCGGTGGCCGACGACGCGGAGCCGACCCTGGTCGAGGTGAGCGCCGACGTGCCGTGGAAGCGGGTGGCCTCGGCCCACGTCGACGTCGTCGACCTGCCCGCGGCGGCGGTCGCGGCGTACCTCTCGGGCGACGAGCTGCCCGACGAGGTCGACGGTGTGGAGATCGACCACGACCTCGCCTGGTTCGCGACCCAGGAGATCCACACGATCGTGTGAGGGCGCGGGTTTGAGGTGCTCGGGTCCGCCTGACACGATCGAGCGCATGGACGCGATCAGCACGCCGCCCGCACCGGTCAACGAGCCGAACCTCACCTACGCGCCCGGGTCGCCCGAGCGCGCGGGGCTGCTCGCCGAGATCGAGACCCTCGAGAGCAGTGCGCGCGACCTGCCGGCGTACGTCGGGGGCTGGGTGCGCGGCAGCGGCGCCGAGGCCCACGTCGTGCAGCCGCACGACCACGCGCACGTGCTCGGCACCTACCGCAACTCCACCCGCAGCGACGCCGAGAAGGCCGTCGCCGCCGCGCAGGAGGCGGCGCCGGGCTGGCGTGCGCTGAGCTACGACGACCGCGCCGCGGTGATCCTGCGGGCCGCCGAGCTGCTCGCCGGGCCCTGGCGCCAGCGGCTCAACGCCGCGACCGTGCTCGGCCAGTCGAAGACGGCCTACCAGGCGGAGATCGACGCGGCCTGCGAGCTCATCGACTTCTGGCGCTTCAACGTGCACTACGGTCGCGAGATCCTCGCGGAGCAGCCGATCGCCAACAGCCGCGGCATCTGGAACCGCACCGACCACCGCCCGCTCGAGGGCTTCGTCTACGCGATCACGCCCTTCAACTTCACCGCCATCGCGGGCAACCTGCCGACGGCGCCGGCGCTGATGGGCAACACGGTCGTCTGGAAGCCGTCGCCCACCCAGCAGCTCGCCGCCTCGCTGACGATGGAGCTGCTCACCGAGGCGGGCCTGCCGCCGGGCGTCATCTCGATGCTCCCGGGCGACGGGCTCGAGGTCTCCGACGTGCTGCTCGGCCACCGCGACCTCGCGGGCATCCACTTCACCGGCTCCACGCCGACGTTCCAGCACCTGTGGAGGACGGTCGGCGAGAACATCGGCGGCTACCGCTCCTACCCGCGCCTCGTCGGCGAGACCGGCGGCAAGGACTTCATCGTCGCGCACCCCTCGGCCGACCCGGACGCCGTGCGCGTCGCGATGGTCCGCGGCGCCTTCGAGTACCAGGGCCAGAAGTGCTCCGCGGCCTCGCGGGCGTACGTCGCGCGCTCGGTGTGGGAGCAGGTCCGCGAGCAGCTGGTGGCCGACGTCGACGGGCTCGCCATGGGCGACCCGACGGACCTCTCGAACTTCATGGGGGCCGTGATCGACGAGCGCTCGTTCGCGAAGCAGCGCGCCGCGATCGAGCGGGCCCGGGCGACGCCGCACCTCGACGTCGTCGCGGGCGGCGAGACCGACGACTCCGTCGGCTGGTTCGTGCGCCCGACGGTCGTGGTCTCCACCGACCCGACCGACGAGATGTTCAGCACCGAGTACTTCGGCCCCGTGCTCGTCGTGCACGTCTACGAGGACGGCGACTTCGAGGGCGTGGTGCGCCAGCTCGAGGGCATCGCGCCGTACGCGCTCACCGGCGCCGTGCTCGCCCGCGACCAGCGCGCCATCGCCTGGGCGACCGAGGAGCTCCGCTTCGCCGCGGGCAACTTCTACGTCAACGACAAGCCCACCGGCGCGGTCGTGGGCCAGCAGCCCTTCGGCGGCGCGCGCGGGTCGGGCACGAACGACAAGGCGGGCGCGGCCTCCAACCTGCTGCGCTGGACCAGCCCGCGGTCGATCAAGGAGACCTTCGTGCCCCCGACCGACCACCGCTACCCGCACATGGACTGAGGCCCGGGGGGCCGGCCCGTCGTCGGGCCGGCCCTGGCCACGCTCCGCAGGGGGGGTGCTCACGCCGTACGGCGTGGAGGTCCTGACGCGCCTGGTGCGTCAGGACCCGCACGACCTCGGCGGCGCGGGTCAGCGGGCGCCCTCGTCAGCGGCGCCCCTGGGAAGCGGCGTTCAGGCCTTCGCGAGCCAGGCGACGCCGGCGCGGTTCTCGGCCTTGAGGGCCTTCAGGAGCATGTCAGCCACGAGGCCCTCGATCTTGCCGCCGACGAGCGGGATCGACACCTTGATCTCGAGGTCGACGGTCTCGACGGTGCGGGCGTCGGAGCCGCGCAGCTTCGCCGTCCCGACCATCTCCCCGGGCTTGCCGGGGATCGTGACGTGGATGTCGGCGTCGGTGGCCGACCACGTCTCCTTCTGCACGACGGTGATCTCGTCGCCGACGAACTTCTTCGCGAACGACGGGATGCCCTTGGCCGGCTGCACGGTCTCGAAGGTGACGTCGCCGCCCGTGATGCTGACGTCGGAGCGCAGGGCGCGCTGCTCGACGGCGACGCTCCTGCGGAACTCCTCGTCGAGCAGCATGGCCCGCACCGCCTCGATCGGGGCGTCGTAGGTGAGGTCGTGGGTCAGGCGCTTGGCCATCGTCGTTCTCCGTCCAGGATCGGCGTCTGAGCACCCGGCGCGGGCTCGGATCGTCAGCCATCATGGCGCACCGCCCCAGGCGCCGGCGGGAGGCCCGGGGGCGCGTGCGGGGCGAGCGCGGGGGCGCGCCGACGGCGCCGCCCACGCGCCGCGCGGATGCCCTATGGTCGAGTCGTGGCGACGACGCTGGACGGCAGGAAACTCGACAGCAGCAAGGCCGACCTGGTGGCGGACGCCGCCGCCCTCGCGAGGGGGAAGGGGTCGGGTGGTCCTGGGCCGGAAGCGGCCGAGGCGCTCCTGACGGCCTACTACCGCCACGGTGCCCCGGAGGACCTGCTCGACCGGTCGCCGGTCGACCTCTACGGCGCGCTCGCCTCCCACCACCGGCTCGGGCTGCGCCGGGCACCGGGCACCGCCCTCGTGCGGGTCTTCACCCCGACCGTGGCCGACGACGGCTGGACCGCCAACGGCCACTCGGTCGTGGAGGTCGTCACCGACGACATGTCGTTCCTCGTCGACTCGGTGACGATGGAGCTGCAGCGGCAGGGCCGCGACGTGCACGTCGTGCTCCACCCGCAGCTGGCCGTGCGCCGTGACGCCGAGGGCGACCTCACCGCCGTACGCCCGGTCGAGGAGGGCGCGGTCGTCGAGGAGGGCGCCGCCACCGACGGCGGCCACGTCAGCCGCGAGTCCTGGATGCACGTCGAGATCGGCCGCCTGGCCCCGGACGAGGAGGCCGACGACCCCGCCGTGGTCGAGGTCGCCGTGCGCTCCGTGCTCGCCGACAACCGCGCCGCCGTCGAGGACTTCGTCCCGATGCAGGAGGCCATCGGCCGCATCGTCGAGGCCCTGGCCGAGCGGCCCGACGAGGTCGCGCCCGGGATCGACCCGGCCGAGCGCCAGCAGGGCCACGACCTGCTCGCCTGGCTCGCCGACGACCACTTCACCTTCCTCGGCTACCGCGAGTACGAGCTGCGCGCCGCCGGCAGCGACGAGCCCGTCGTCGGGAGCAACGACCCCGACGGGACCGACGTCGCCGAGGCGACCGTGCTCGAGGCCGTCCCGGGCTCGGGGCTGGGCATCCTGCGGGGGGCGGAGCGCCGTACCGACGACGGGCGCGCCGACGTGGGCCGCGGCGACGGACGGGCCACGGCCGCCGACGACGCGCCCGACGGGGGCGCCCGCCGCCTGCCGGCCGCCGTCAGCGCCCACGCGCGCGACCAGGTGCTGCTCGTGCTGGCGAAGGCCAACTCCCGCGCCACCGTGCACCGTCCGGCCTACCTGGACTACGTGGGCGTGAAGACCTTCGCGCCCGACGGCACCGTGACCGGTGAGAAGCGCTTCCTCGGCCTGTTCAGCTCGGCGGCCTACACCGAGTCGCTGACCCGCATCCCGCTGCTGCGCGAGAAGGCCGGTGCGGTGCTCGACCGCCTCGGTTTCGACCCCCGCAGCCACGCCGGCAAGGCGCTGCTCGACACGCTCGAGAACTACCCGCGCGACGAGCTGTTCCAGACGCCCGTCGAGCAGCTGGCGCCCATCGCCGAGGCCGTCATGTACACCCGCGAGCGTCGTCGCCAGCTGCGGATCTTCGTGCGCCGCGACACCTACGGCCGCTACCTCTCGGTGCTCGCCTACCTGCCCCACGACCGCTACAGCACGGCCGTGCGCGAGCGGTTCGCCGACGTGCTGCGCACCCGCCTCGACTCCGACTCGATCGAGTTCGCGGTGCGCCTGAGCGACTCCGCGATGGTGCGCGTCCACTTCGTCGTGCGCCCGCGCGGCGGGGGCCTCGTGGCCGAGACCGACGACGCGTTCGCGGCCGACCTGGAGCACCGCTTCGCCGACGTCGCCCGCTCGTGGCGCGACGACCTGCACGGGGCGCTGCTCGCCGAGTACGGCGAGGTCGACGGCGCCCGCCTGGGCCGTCGCTACCTCGGAGCCTTCCCGGAGGCCTACAAGGAGGACTTCGACGCCCGCACCGCGGCCAGCGACATCGGTCGCCTCGAGGCGGTACGACGGGCGGCCGGCGAGAACGGCGGCTTCGACGTCACGCTCGGTCAGCCCGTGGGCACGCCCGACGGCGAGGCCATGCTCAAGGTCTTCTGGATCGGCGAGCCGCTGTCGCTGTCGGCGGTGCTGCCGATGGTGTCGTCGATGGGTGTCGAGGTGCTCGACGAGCGTCCGTACGAGCTCGAGGGCACCGAGCAGCGCACGTTCGTCTACGAGTTCGCGCTGCGCTACGACGGCGCCCTCCAGTCGGAGGCCCGCGACCTCTTCGGCGACGCCCTGCGCGCGGTCTGGGACGGTCGCAGCGAGGTCGACCGGTTCAACGGGCTGGTGCTCGGCGCCGGCCTGACGTGGCGCCAGGTGATGGTGCTCCGCGCGTACGGCCGCTACATGCGCCAGGGCTCCTCGCCCTTCTCGACGTCGAGCATGGCCGACGCGCTGGCCGGCAACGTCGACATCACCCGGCTGCTCGTGCGGCTCTTCGAGACCCGCTTCGACCCGGACCTGCCCGCCGGCGGGCCCGGCGGCACCGGCTCGGACGCCGACCGTGACGACACCCGCCGCTCGATGCAGGAGAAGATCGAGGGCAAGATCCGCGAGGCGCTCGACCAGGTCGTCAGCCTCGACCACGACCGCATCCTGCGGGCCTACCTCACCCACGTGCGGGCGACCCTGCGCACCAGCTACTACCAGCGGCCTGACACGGGCGGGGTGCGCTCGCACCTGGCGCTCAAGCTGGAGCCGTCCGCGATCCCGGACCTCCCGGCCCCCCGGCCGAAGTTCGAGATCTTCGTCTACTCGCCGCGGGTCGAGGGCGTGCACCTGCGCTTCGGCTCGGTGGCGCGCGGCGGCCTGCGCTGGTCGGACCGGCGCGACGACTTCCGCACCGAGGTGCTCGGCCTCGTCAAGGCCCAGATGGTGAAGAACACGGTCATCGTGCCGGTGGGCGCGAAGGGCGGCTTCTACGCCAAGCAGCTGCCCGACCCGGGTGACCGCGAGGCCTGGATGGCCGAGGGGATCGCGGCGTACCGCACCTTCATCTCGGGCCTGCTCGACCTCACCGACAACCTCGTCGACGGCGCGGTCGTGCCGCCGGAGCGCGTCGTGCGCCACGACGGCGACGACACCTACCTCGTGGTCGCCGCCGACAAGGGCACGGCCACGTTCTCCGACATCGCCAACGCGCTGTCGAAGGACTACGACTTCTGGCTCGGTGACGCCTTCGCGTCGGGCGGCTCGGTCGGCTACGACCACAAGGCCATGGGCATCACGGCCCGCGGCGCGTGGGTCTCCGTGCAGCGCCACTTCCGCGAGATCGGCCTCGACACGCAGACCGAGGACCTCACGGTCGTCGGCGTGGGCGACATGTCGGGCGACGTGTTCGGCAACGGGATGCTCTGCTCCGAGCACATCCGGCTGGTCGCCGCGTTCGACCACCGCGACATCTTCCTCGACCCCGAGCCCGACGCGGCCGCGTCGTACGCGGAGAGGAAGCGGCTCTTCGAGCTGCCGCGGTCGTCGTGGAAGGACTACGACGCGTCGCTGATCTCGGCCGGCGGGGGCGTCTACCCGCGCTCGGCCAAGTCGATCCCGATCTCCGCCGAGGTACGGCGCGCGCTCGGCCTCGGCCCCGACGTCACCGCCCTGCCCCCGGGCGACCTCATGCGGGCGATCCTGCTCGCGCCGGTCGACCTGCTGTGGAACGGCGGCATCGGCACCTACGTCAAGGCGTCGACCGAGACCCACGCCGACGCGGGCGACAAGGGCAACGACGCCATCCGCGTCGACGGCGGCGAGCTGCGCGTGCGCGTGGTCGGCGAGGGCGGCAACCTCGGCCTCACGCAGCTGGGGCGCATCGAGTACGCCCGGTACGGCGGACCGCGCGACGACGCCGGCGCCGGCATCGGGGGCCGGCTCAACACCGACTTCATCGACAACTCGGCCGGGGTCGACACCTCCGACCGCGAGGTCAACATCAAGATCCTGCTCGACCGCGTGGTGCTGGCCGGCGACCTCACCGGCAAGCAGCGCAACGACCTGCTCGCCTCGATGACCGACGAGGTCGGCGAGCTGGTGCTGCGCGACAACTACGAGCAGAACATCGCGCTCGCCAACGCGGCCGCCGTGGCGCCCGCGCTGCTGCACGTGCACGAGGACTGGATGCAGCACCTCGAGCGCGAGGGCCACATCGACCGCCGGCTCGAGGGCCTGCCGTCGTCGGCCGAGGTGCGACGCCGCCTCGAGGCGGGGGAGTCGCTCACGCTGCCCGAGCTGTCGGTGCTGCTGAGCTGGACGAAGATCGTGCTGGCCGACGAGCTGCTCGCCTCCGACCTGCCCGACGACCCGTACCTGCGCGGCGACCTCTACCGCTACTTCCCGACGCCGATGCGCCACCGCTTCCGCGAGCAGATGGACGCCCACCCGCTGCGCCGCGAGATCGTCGTGACGCAGGTGGTCAACGACCTCGTGAACACGGCCGGCATGACGTTCTGGCACCGGCTCGGCGAGGAGACGGGGGCGAGCGCGGCCGAGCTGGCCCGCGCGAACTTCGTCGCCGGCGAGATCTTCGGGGCGGCCGCCGTGCGCCAGCAGCTGGCGGAGCACGACAACCGCATGGACGCGGCGCTCCAGACCCAGGTGCGCCTCGAGATGCGCACGCTCGTCGAGCGGGCGTCGCGCTGGCTCGTGCTCAACCGTCGTCCTCCGATCGACGCCGAGGGGGTCGTGGACTTCTTCGGGGTCCGGATCCAGCAGGTCATGGCCGGCGACCCCGGGCTGCCGGGGCTGCTGAGCGGTCGGGAGCTCGACGCGTACGTCGCCCGCCGCGACGCGCTGACGGCCGACGGGGCCCCGGAGGCCCTCGCGGTGGGGGTGGCGGCGCTGCCGCCGGCGTACGCCCTGCTCGGCGTGATCGAGACGGCGACCCGCATCGACGTCGACCCCGAGACCGTGGCGCGCGTGCACTTCGCGCTGGGGGAGCGGCTGGGGCTCTCGACGCTCCTGGCCCGCATCCTCGT
Source organism: Nocardioides alkalitolerans DSM 16699 (assembly GCF_000426525.1). Taxonomy (GTDB): domain Bacteria; phylum Actinomycetota; class Actinomycetes; order Propionibacteriales; family Nocardioidaceae; genus Nocardioides; species Nocardioides alkalitolerans. The sequence goes on along the minus strand of NZ_AUFN01000010.1, from coordinate 1,055,487 downwards.
GCTGCCGCGGGCGGACCGCTGGCAGACCATGGCGCGGGCCGCGCTCCGCGACGACCTCCACGCGGTGCACGCCCGGCTCACGGCCCAGGCGCTGGCGTCCTCCGACGCCGACGACTCGGCCCCCGCCCGCGTGGCGGCCTGGGAGGAGAAGGACGCCCGGGCGGTCGACCAGGCGGCCACGGTGCTCGAGCAGGTCTGCGCCGAGGAGCCCGACCTGGCCCGGCTCTCCGTGGGGATGCGCGTCGTGCGCGGACTCGTCGCGAGCGAGCCCGGGGGCGCGTCGGCCGGCTGACCGGTCGACGCCGGGTCACCGACGCCGGGTCACTCCCCGCGGAACACCGGGCGTCGCTTCTCGACGAAGGCGGTCATGCCCTCGCGGGTGTCGGCCGTGCGGAAGAGCGCGACCTGGCCGAGGTTCTCGCGGTCGAGCGCCGCGTCGAGCTGGTGGAGCGTGGCGGCGTTGACGGCGCGCTTCGTCGCCGTCTGGGCGAGCGGTGCCCCGGCCAGCAGCCGGGCGGTGACCTCGTCGACGTACGGCGCGAAGCCGCCGGCGGGCGCGAGGTGGCTGACGAGCCCGGCGTCGTACGCCTCGGTGGCCGTGAGCGGCTCGGCGAGCAGGGTCATCCGCATCGCGCGGGCCCGGCCGATCGCGGCGGCGACGGTGGTCGTCGTCCCGCCGTCGGGCATCAGCCCGATGCGCCCGAAGGTGAGCGCGAACGACGCCTCGGCGGCGGCGACCTGGAGGTCGGCGGCGAGCGCGAGGGAGCAGCCGACGCCGGCCGCGACGCCGTTGACCGCCGCGAGCACGGGCTTGTCGAGCCGGACGACGGCGTGGACCAGCCGGTTCGCGCGGGTGACGGCGTCGTCGTCGAACGAGGCCAGCGGGTCGTCGCCGACGAGAGCGGCGCCCGAGCTGAACGCCTTGCCGCGTCCGGTGAGCAGCACGACGCGCACGTCGGACCGGCCGTAGCAGCGCTCGAGGGTGACGGCGCACGCCTCGGTGATGGCGGCGTCCAGCGCGTTGTAGGTCTCGGGCCGGTCGAAGGTGATGCGCAGGAGCCCGGCGTCGAGGGTGATCTCGACACCGGGCGCCTGGGCGGCGAACGCGGGGACCTCAGACAACGGACGCGCCGGCCTCGCGCATCGCGCCGAGGGCGGCCTCGGTGCTGTCGGGGGCGACGCCGGCCACGAGGTCGCCCAGCACGCGCACGGTGAAGTCGGCGGCGACGGCGTCGAGCACCGTGGCGCGCACGCAGTGGTCGGTGGCGATGCCGACGACGTCGACGTCGGTGACCCCGCGCTCGCGCAGCCAGTCGGTGAGCGTCACGCCGCCCTCGGCCGCGCCCTCGAACCCGGAGTAGGCCGCCTCGTACTCGCCCTTGAGGAAGACGGCCTCCACGGCGCTGGTGTCGAGGTCGGGGTGGAACTCCTCGCCCGGGGTGCCGACCTCGCAGTGCACCGGCCAGGAGTCGACGTAGTCGGGCTGGTCGGACCAGTGGGCGCCCGGGTCGATGTGGTGGTCCTTCGTCGCGACGACGTGGGCGTAGCCGTGGTCGCCCGCGAGGAGCGCGCTCACGTCGGCGGCGACCTTCGCGCCGCCGGTGACGGCCAGCGAGCCGCCCTCGCAGAAGTCGTTCTGCACGTCGACGACGATGAGGGCCCGGGTCGGGGTCGTGGCTGCGGAGGTCATGGTGTCCACCTTAGGTTCGGGTGCGGGTCGGTCGTGCGGTCGTGGCGCGGGGCGTGCGCGGCGGGCGTGCGCTCAGTCGTCGTACACGGTCGGGATGACCGCGTCGCCCCGCGTCAGCGACTGCGCGGCGACCGGGAGCTCGGCCCGGGCCGCGGTGTGGCGGGCGCGGGCCTCGTCGAGGGTCTCCCGGCCGACGACCTCGCCCTTGGCCACCAGCTGCACGTGCAGCGGGCGGTCGGTCGTGCCGGGCTCGGGGGTGGGGAAGTGGTCGATGCCGATCACCTCGGCGGTGGCCACCCCGCGGGCGTCGAGCCGGCGGTAGGCGAACTTGCGGCCACCGACCGACGTCTTGTTGGTGCTCTTCTTCGCCACCGGCACCATCGCGCCGTCGTCGCCCTCGCGGGCCACGAGCTTGTAGACGAACGCGCTCGTGGGGTGGCCGCTGCCGGTCACGAGGCGGGTGCCGACGCCGTAGCCGTCGACCGGCGCGGCGGCCAGCGAGGCGATCGCGTACTCGTCGAGGTCGCTGGTGACGACGATCCGGGTGCCGGTGGCGCCGAGCCCGTCGAGCTGGCGCCGGACGTCGTGCGCGAGCACGCCCAGGTCGCCGGAGTCGAGGCGCACGCCGCCCAGCTCGGGGCCGGCGATCTCGACGGCGAGCCGCACGGCCTCGGCGACGTCGTAGGTGTCGACGAGCAGCGTGGTGCCGGTGCCGAGGCTCCGCACCTGCGCGCGGAACGCGTCGGCCTCCGTGTCGTGCAGCAAGGTGAAGGCGTGGGCGCTCGTGCCGGTCGTCGGCACGCCGTACCGGGCGCGGGCGGCGAGGTTGCTCGAGGCGCTGAACCCGGCGACGTACGCCGCGCGGGCGGCGGCGACGGCGGCCTCCTCGTGGGTACGGCGCGAGCCCATGTCGATGCAGGGCCGGTCGCCGGCGGCGAGCGTCATCCGCGAGGCCGCCCCGGCGATCGCCGAGTCGTGGTTGTAGATGGAGAGCAGCAGCGTCTCCAGCAGCACGGCCTCCGCGAAGGTCGCCTCGACCACCATCAGCGGCGAGCCGGGGAAGTAGGCCTCGCCCTCGCCGTACCCCCAGATGTCGCCCGAGAAGCGGAAGTCGGCGAGCCAGTCGAGCGTGGGCCGGTCGACCACGCCGCCCTCGGCGAGCACCGCGAGCGTCGGCTCGTCGAACCGGAACCGCTCGATGGCCTCGAGCGCCCGGCCGACGCCGGCCACCACGCCGTACCGGCGGCCCTCGGGCAGCTTGCGGCCGAAGAGCTCGAACACCGACCGACGGTGCGCGGTGCCCGAGGCGAGGGCCGCCTGGAGCATCGTCAGCTCGTAGTGGTCGGTGAGGAGGGCGGTGGAGCCTCCAGCAGTAATAGTCATGCTGACAATATAGACAGGTCGGTGGGGCGGGGACAAGGGGTACGTCGGAACCGACCGCCGCAGCCGGTCCGCGGCCGGCTCGCACCGTGGCCGTTTCGTCCATGCGGCCGCGGCTCCGTGGGTCGTAGCGTCGGGGCATGACCACCGACGCCACCCGGCCCGTCCCGTCCGTCCCGCCCGGCCCGCCCGCCCGTGCCAACGCCCTCGGTCTCGTGGTCGCCGACCTCGAGGCCTCCGTCGCCTTCTACCGCCGCTGCGGCGTGGCGTTCCCGTCCGAGGTGGCCGGCCCGCACGTCGAGGCCGAGCTCGTGCCCGGGTTCCGGCTGATGCTCGACTCCGAGGACGTGGCCCGCTCGCTCGACCCCTCCTGGACGCGGGCCGTCGGCGGCGGGGTGTTCGCCCTCGCGTTCGAGTGCGAGGACGCGGCGGCGGTCGACACGCTCCACGCCGCGCTCGTGGCCGCCGGCAGCGCGAGCACCCTGGCGCCGTTCGACGCACCGTGGGGCCAGCGCTACGCCTCGGTGGCCGACCCCGACGGCAACGGCGTGGACCTGTACGCCGCGCTCCCCGCCTGACCCGACCCGACCGGCCGGAACTCCGTGGGCCGCCGACCGGTGAGCGCCCGCACGTCGCGGAAGAGGTGGGCGTAGTCGGCGTACCCCTCGTCGGCGGCCACCCGCGACGGGTCGTCGCCGCGGCGCAGGGCCGCGAGCGTGCGCTGCAGGCGCAGCACCCGCTGCAGCAGCTTCGGTCCGTAGCCGACGTGCTCCCGCGCCAGCCGCCGCAGGGTGCGCTCGCCGAGACCCAGGTCGTGGGCGGTGCGCCGGACGTCGTCGCCCGCCGCCATCCGGGCGGCCAGCGGTGCGGCCCAGGTCGGGGGCGGCCGTTCGTCGAGGCGCGCGGCCACCAGGTGCTCCAGGGTCCGGTCGGGGCGCGGGCTCGCGGCGAGGGCCGACGTCCAGACGGCGACGCGGTCCCCGGGCCAGAGCGCGGCGAGGTCGACCCGGGCGTCGCCGAGCAGGTCGGCCCTCTCGCCGAGCAGGCTCGGCGCGACCCCGGGCGCCAGGCGCAGGGCCGTCAGCCGCGCGCCGACGGGGGCGCCGCCGTACGTGACCGGCCCGGTGTCGGGGCCGGCGACGAGCAGTCCCTCACCGGTCCAGATGACGTCCATGCAGCCGTCCGGGAGGATCACCTGCGGGCCCGGTGCCGGGGTCGCAGTCCAGACGACGGCGGGCACGTGGGTGGACGGGCGCTCGGCGTACGGCGCCCGCGCGGCCGGTGCGGCCCGTGCGGCGGTGTCCATCGCCCCATTCGAGCACGGCCCGGCGCCGGGTGCGGGGGCGACGGTCGAGGGGCCCACCTCCGGTGTGTCACGATGAAGGGGTGTCTGCTGCCAGCCCGGTCGAGCTCGAGCCGACGCTCACTCCCGAGGGCGAGGCCAACCTGGCCAGCCCCTGGGTCACCATCGTCTGGAACGATCCGGTGAACCTGATGAGCTACGTCTCCTACGTCTTCCAGAAGTACTTCGGCTACTCCGAGAAGCATGCCGAGAAGCTCATGCTCGAGGTGCACAACGACGGCAGGAGCATCGTGTCGACGGGCAGCCGCGAGGAGATGGAGCGCGACGTCCAGGCGATGCACGAGCACGGGCTCTGGGCCACGATGGAGAAGGCCGAGTGAGCGGGTTCGCGCGGCACCGCCGCAGCCGCCGCGTCATCGCCACCTTCACCGGCTTCGAGGCCGACCTGCTGCGCTCGCTGGCGGGCCAGCTGGTCGAGCTGCTGCGCAACGAGGCGGCCGTCCCCGACGAGCACGCCGACCCGCTCGAGGCGTTGTTCGACTTCTCCGGCCCGACCACCGAGCCCGAGGACCCGGTGCTCGCCCGGCTCTTCCCGACGGCCTACGTCGAGGACGAGGAGGCGGCGGCCGAGTTCCGGCGGTACACCGAGGGCGGCCTGCGCGACGGCAAGTCGAAGGCGGCCTGCCGCATCATCGACGACCTCGAGGAGGCCGGCCTCCCGGACGAGCTGACCGAGGACGGCCTGATGATCGACGTCGAGCTCGTCGAGGCCGACGCCGAGACGTGGATGCGGTCGTTCACCGACATCCGCCTCGCCCTCGCCACCCGGCTCGGGGTCGAGGACGGCGACGAGGCCCGCTGGCAGTCGCTGCCCGACGACGACCCGCGCGCCCAGGCCCACGACATCTACGAGTGGGTCGGCTACCTGCAGGAGACCCTGGTCGCTGCGCTGACGCGCTGAGCAGGCGTACGACGGGAGCCGCCGCGCCCGGGCGGCCTCGCCGTGACACCCACGTCGGCGGCGTGCTCGAATGAGACGCATGGCAGCTCTCGGACGCCCCCTCGCCCGCCCCGCCCGGTCCTCCCGCGGTCGACGCGCCCTCGTGGCCACGGCCGTCGCCGGTCTGCTCGCCGTGACGACCGCCTGCAGCGGTGACGACGCGGCCGACCCCGAGGTGCCGGACGACACGTCCGAGACCACCGGTGGGGCGTCGCCCGACCCGACGGCGTCCGCCTCCGAGCCGCCGGCCACCGTGTCGCCGAGCGAGACGCCGCGACCGCCCGACGAGGTGCCCGACTCCGAGGTCACCGGGGTGCCGTTCCCGCTGCTGGAGGGCGAGGAGTGCGACGCCGAGGTGACCCTCAGCGGCGTGCGCGAGGCCGAGTGGTCGAGCGCCGGCACCGTCGCGCCGTCCACGGGCGACACCCAGCCGACCACCTACCAGAGCGCCGACGGGGCGTCCGTCGTCACGGTGTACGCCGCCGACGCCGGCTTCGACGCGGCCGTCGTCGTCCAGCTCGAGGGCGCCGCGTTCTCGTCGAGCCCCGGTGACCCCGGGCTGGACGTGGCCGCCGACGGCAGCGGCGCCGTCGTCGACGTCGAGGCGCTGGCCGCCGAGGACCCGGGCACGACGCTCCGCATCCAGGCCACCTTCACCTGCTGAGGCCGCGCCTGGTTGGCTGACCCGTGCGCCGACGGCCTTCCGCGCCGGCGCCTCCCCGAGCAGAGAGACACCGACGTGCCGATCCCCGACTTCATCGTCGCCCTCCGCCAGAAGGTCGGTAACGACGAGCTGTGGCTGCCCGCCACCACCGCCGTGGTCCGCCGGGCCGCCTCCGACGCCGAGGACGGCGTCGAGCTCCTGCTCGTGCGCCGGGCCGACAACGGCGCCTGGACGCCGGTGACCGGCATCGTCGACCCGGGCGAGGAGCCCGCCGTCGCCGCCCGCCGCGAGGCGCTGGAGGAGGCGGGGGTGACCATCACGGTGGACCGCCTCGCCCTCGTGCGCACGACGCCCCTGGTGAGCTACCCGAACGGCGATCGCACCCGCTACCTCGACCACACCTTCGCCTGCACCTGGGTGAGCGGCGAGGCCCACGTGGCCGACGACGAGTCCAGCGAGGTCGGCTGGTTCCGCCTCGACGACCTGCCCGAGCTCAGCGACGAGATGCGGGCCCGCATCGACGCCGCGCTCTCCGGCGAGGTCGCCGCGCGCTTCGACACCTGAGCTCGGCAGACTCCTCGCCATGCGTGCAGTGGTGATCGACGAGGTCCGCGGCCGACCCCGGGTGCTCGAGGTCGACGAGCCGGTGTGCCCGCCCGACGGGGTCGTCGTGCGGGTGGGGGCCACGGGGCTCTGCCGCAGCGACTGGCACGCCTGGGCGGGCCACGACGACATCGCGTTCCCCCACGTGCCGGGCCACGAGCTGGCCGGCGAGGTGGTCGCCGTCGGGCCCGAGGTCACCCGGTGGCGGGTCGGTGCCCGGGTCACCGTGCCGTTCGTCTGCGGGTGCGGGCGCTGCGAGTGGTGCCGCTCCGGGAACGCCCAGGTCTGCCCCGACCAGCAGCAGCCCGGCTTCACCCACTGGGGCTCCTTCGCGGAGCTCGTGGCGCTCCACGCCGCCGACACGAACCTGGTGGGCCTCCCCGACCAGGTCGACCTCGCCACCGCCGCCAGCCTCGGCTGCCGCTTCGCGACGGCCTACCGTGCGCTGGCTGCCCGCGCCCGGGTGCGCGAGGGGGAGTGGGTGACCGTGGTCGGCGCCGGCGGTGTCGGCCTCAGCGCCGTGATGATCGCCCGCGCGCTCGGGGCCCGCGTGATCGCGGTCGACCGGCACCCCGACGCGCTGGCGCTGGCCGCCGACCTCGGGGCCGAGCACGGCCTGCTCGCGAGCGACGGCGACGTGCCGGAGCGGGTCGCCGCGCTCACCGGTGGCGGCAGCCACGTCGCGGTCGACGCCGTGGGCAGCGAGAGCACCTGCCACGACGCGATCCTCAGCCTGCGCCGACGCGGCCGGCTCGCCCAGGTCGGCCTCCTGCCGCCGGTCGACGGCCATCCCCGGGTGCCGATGGCGCGGGTGATCGCCTGGGAGCTCGACGTGCTCGGCAGTCACGGCCAGTCGGCCGCCGACTACCCCGCGATGATGGCGCTCGTCGAGAGCGGCGCCCTGCAGCCGCAGCGCCTGCTCGAGCGCACGATCGGTCTCGAGGAGGCGGCCCGCGCGCTGCCGGGCTTCGACCGGGCGCCGGTCGCGGGCATCACCGTGGTCGACCCGACGCGCTGACGGCGCGGGGCCGGTCTCAGTACCCCGAGAAGTAGTCCGTGCGGACGCCCGCGCACCGGCCGCGCAGGCTGCGTCGTACGGCGTGCACCATCGCCGGCGGGCCGGAGACGTAGGCCCGGCGCGCGGCGAGGTCGGGCACGGCCTCGGCGAGCACGTCGGCGTCCGGACCCGGGGCCGCGACGTGGCGCCAGCCCGCGGGCAGGTCGGTCGGGGGCGTGGGCGAGACCAGCACGACCGGCACGCCGGTGGCGACGAGCTCGTCGCGGTAGGCGACCTGGGGCGGGGTGCCGCCGGGGCCGTCGGGCACGCCGTACACGAGGACCAGGTCCTGCGTCCGCTCCGGCGTCGGGTGGCGCAGCTGGCTGGCGAACGGGGTGATCCCGATGCCGCCGGCGACCAGCACGGCCGGCTCGTCGGCGGGCAGGAGGAAGTCGCCGCCGACGCTGGTCGCCGTCACGACGGTGCCGGGCTCCGCGTCGAGCAGGGCCCGCTTGAAGCTGGACGACCGCTCCGGCACGCGGAGCGCGATCGTCACGTGGGCGGCGTCGGGGGCCGAGCTGATGCTGAACACGCGTCGTACGCCGCGACGGTCCGCACCCGCGTGCGGCACGTGCAGCTCGACGTACTGGCCCGGCGTGAAGCGGACCGGCCGCAGCGGCTCGAAGGCGACCTCCCACGTGCCGGGCGCCAGCTCCCGGTGGCCGACGACCTGCAGGCGCACGCCCCGGCGCTGGCCGAGCGCGAACCCGACGAGGTTGGCCGCCACGAGCGCGAGCTCGGGGGTGGACTCGAAGATCCAGAGGTCGATGGTCGTGCCGGGAGGCAGCAGCAGCGACTGCAGCTGGGGCCACGCGAAGACCAGGGCGGCCAGCACCGCGACGGCGAGCTGCTGGCGGCGCCGCGGGGGCAGCGTGAGGGGCTCGCTCAGCATGAAGCCGGCGAGGAAGACGATGGGGTAGGACCAGAACGCGGTGGTGACGGCGTCGCCGAGCGTGGCGCCGCCGTTGACGAGACCGCCGACCACCACGGCGGCCGTGACCGCCACGAAGGTCGCGCCGACGGCGAGGCGGTGCGTGCGGCGGAGCACCACGAGGGCTCCGATCGCCACGAACAGCAGCGCGGGCTCGTTCGCGACCCACCAGGTCGTGTAGACCCGTGAGGCCGGGTCGACCTGCAGCAGCTCCTGCAGCAGCAGCATCAGCACGACGCCCGCCGCGGCCGGGTTGAGCACGTGGCGGCCGCGGAACGCGAGCACGTACTTCGACACGTTCGCCAGCACGGCGACACCGGCCAGCCACGCGAGCGTCGAGGCGTCGCTCGAGGGCCAGTAGAGGAACCACAGCAGCAGCGCCGTGATGACGGACGACTCGAGGTGCGGCCGGATCCGCCACACCAGGCCGAGCAGCACGTTCGAGAGCACCGACGCCGCGACCACCACGACGAGCGTGAGCGCCATCGCCTCGGTCGTGAAGACCGACTGGATGAGCGAGTTCGTCCACGTCAGCCCAAACGAGACCACCACGAGCGCGACCAGCACGATCGTGACGAGGCGGTACATGGTGACGCGGCCGAGGAGGTCGTCGACCAGCGAGAGCGGGCCGCCCCGGGGCTTCGGGGGGTGCGCGGGCCGCGGGGACGGGGTCGTCTGCGGGGTGTCCTGGGTCATCGGAACAGCTCTCCGGGGAAGTCGGGCGAGGCACGGAGCGCGCCGAGCGCGTCGTACGTGACCCACGTGAAGTCGAGCTCGCGCCGCAGGGTCTCGGGCGGGGCGAGGAAGAGGGCGGTGGCGACGGCGTCGGCCGTGCGGGCGTCGTCGGCGACGACCCACGTGGCGAGCACGTCGGTCGTCGGTGCTCCGGTGCGGGCGTCGAGCACGTGGTGCACGCCGTCGGCCCACGTGCGGCGGTTGGTGGCCGAGGCGCACAGCGCGCGGCGGCCGGGCGCGCCGTCGAGGGAGGCGACGCCGACGGCGTACCCGGGCCGGCGCGGGTGCTCGAGAGCGACCCGCAGCGGCGGTGCGCCCTGCCCCGGGCGGTGGACGAGGTCACCGCTCGCGTCGACGGTGACGCCCGCGCCCGCCACGTGCTGCTCGAGCACCTCGGCGACCAGGTCGACGAGGTAGCCCTTGCCGGCCGCGCCGACGTCGAGCACGAACGGCTCGCCCGTCACGAGGTACGGCGGCTCCCACCGCACGGCGCCCCAGTCGGGGGCCGGCACGTGGCCGGGCGCCGGGCGCAGGGAGTAGGCCGCGTCGTACCCCAGGTGCTCGAGGCTGCCGCCGACGGCCGGGCTCATGGCGCCGGCCGTCAGGCGGTGGAGCGCGTCGTAGACCTCGACGAGGGGCCCGGCGTCGTCGGGGAGCCGGTGGCGCCCCGCGCCCGCCCGGACCGCGTCGACGACCGATCCGGACCGGAACCGCGACCAGTCACGGTCGAAGGCCTCGATCCGGTCGGCGACGGCCCGGCGTGCGGCCGGCCCCACCGGGCGGTCGACGTCGACCGTCCAGGAGGTGCCGATCGCCTCGAACGACCACGACGACACGTCGTCGTCGGTCGTCGGGGCCGGGCCGGGGGTCGCCACGGGTCAGGCCTGCGCCTCGGCGAGGATCTCGTCGATCGCAGCGTTGAAGCCGCCGCTGGTGAGCGACGAGCCCGCGACCTTCGAGACCGACAGGCCGTCGATCTTCTGGCCGACGACCTCGTCGGCGATGCCGTCGGCGAACTCGTTCTGGAACTGCACCGAGTTGCCGCTCTCGGCCTGCGGAGTGACCTCGACGGCCTCGATGGTGCCCTCGGCGTCGATCGTCACGTCGACGGAGACGGACTGCGTGCCGCCCGGGGTGTCGTAGCTGCCCTCGGCTTCGTACTCACCGGCGGTGTAGGTGCCGCCGGTCTCGGCGCCGGCGCCGGTGTCGTCGGTGCCCTCGTCGGTGCTGCTCGAGCCGGTGTCGGTGGACTCGGTCGAGCTGGAGGTGTCGTCGGCGCTGCTCGTGTCGTCGGCCTGCTGACCGATGCCGCAGCCCGTCGTGAGGGCGAGGGTGGAGGTGGCCACCACGGCGAGGAGCCAGCGGCGGGCGGGGGAGAAGGAGGACATGGGTGGGGCTCCTGGTCCGAGAGGGGGATGGGCGAGGGATGCTCGTCGCTTGTAAGTGCAACTGTCGACGATCAAACCCGACGGGCGGGTGCGACACCAGGGGTAAGGCGGACCTAACAGGGAGTTCACAGGAAGAGGGTGGTCTCCCCACAGACCGGGCGACGGACCGGGCGCGGGGGTCCGGATGGTGGCGGCGGTGCGGGCCGCGCCGCGTGCGCCGTACGCTGGACGGGTGCTGACGATCGACCGCGCGACCCACGACGCCATCGTCGCCCACGCCCGCCGCGACCACCCCGACGAGGCGTGCGGCATCGTCGCCGGCCCCGAGGGCTCGGACCGGCCGGAGCGACTGGTCGAGATGGTGAACGCCGCCGGCAGCCCCACGTTCTACGAGTTCGACTCCACCGAGCTGCTCCAGCTCTACAAGGAGATGTGGGACCGCGACGAGGAACCCGTCGTCGTCTACCACTCCCATACCGCGACCGAGGCCTACCCGAGCCGGACCGACATCGGTCTCGCCAGCGAGCCCGGCGCCCACTACGTCCTGGTCTCCACGCGCGAGACCGGGAATAACGACGGCCCTGTGGAGTTCAGGTCGTATCGAATCGTCGACGGCGAAGTGACCGAGGAACCGGTCGAGATCGTCGAGCAGCTACCAGCAAGGAGTGCAGTCTGATGGCCATCGAGGTCCGGATCCCCACGATCCTCCGCACGTACACGGGCGGCGAGAAGGCCGTCCCCGCGAACGGCGACACGCTCGCGAAGCTCATCGACGACCTGGAGGCGAACCACCCGGGCATCCGGGAGCGCCTCGTCGACGGCGAGGGCGGCGACGCCGACCTGCGCCGCTTCGTGAACGTCTACATCAACGACGAGGACGTCCGCTTCATCGGCGGCCTCGAGGCCACCCTCGCCGACGGCGACCAGGTCGTCGTGCTGCCCGCCGTCGCGGGTGGCTGCTGACGCTGTCGAGCGTCTGGCTGCCGGTTTCACCGGCTAGCCGGTGACACCAGCACCTGGCGCGCGAACCTTCGTGCGCCAGGTGCCGGGTTCGTCACCTAGCCGGTGAAACCGGCACACCCCCGGGCACCCCGCCGCCCCCCGAGCCCCCGGAACGCCGGGCACGGCCCGCTGACCTGCGTAGAGTGCCGCTCATGACCGAGCTGGCCGTGCCGCAGCGGCGCACCTTCGTCCTCGTGGACGGCGAGAACATCGACGCCACCCTCGGCAACTCGTTGCTGGGCCGTCGGCCGACCTCGGAGGAGCGGCCGCGCTGGGAGCGCGTCACGACGTACGCGCAGCAGCTGTGGGACCAGCCGGTCACCGGCCTGTTCTTCCTCAACGCGAGCCACGGCTCTCTGCCGAGCGCGTTCGTGCAGGCGCTGCTCGCCCTCGACTACCGTCCCGTCCCGCTGTCGGGGCGCAGCGACCAGAAGGTCGTCGACGTCGGCATCCAGCGCACCCTCGACGCGCTCGTGGGCCGCGACGACGACGTGCTGCTCGTCAGCCACGACGGCGACTTCGTCGACAACATCCGGCCCCTCATGGGCGAGGGGCGCAAGGTCGGCCTGCTGGCGCTGCGGGAGTACGCGAGCTCCGGGTTCACCGCCATCGGCCTCCCGATCCACGACCTGGAGGAGGACGTCCAGGCGTTCAACGTGCCCCTCCCGCGCGTCCGGATCATCCCGCTCGACGACTTCGACCCCGAGTTCTTCCTGCGCTGAGACAGGTCGACCGCCGGGCCCACGCGGGCCCGGCGGCCCGGCCACGCCCGGTCGGCGGCCTGCCCACGCCCGGGCGGTGGCGTGGGTGCCCCAGGCGCCGGGTGGGAGGATGGCGCCATGCGCTACGACGACCTGGTCGCCTCCGTCGGTCACACGCCGCTCGTGGGCCTGCCGCGGCTCTCGCCGAGCCCCGACGTACGCGTCTGGGCGAAGCTCGAGGACCGCAACCCCACCGGCTCCATCAAGGACCGTCCCGCCATGCGGATGATCGAGCAGGCCGAGAAGGACGGGCTGCTGCGGCCCGGCTGTACGATCCTCGAGCCGACCTCGGGCAACACCGGCATCTCGCTGGCGATGGCGGCCAAGCTGAAGGGCTACCGGCTCGTCTGCGTGATGCCGGAGAACACCTCCGAGGAGCGCCGCCAGCTGCTGCGCATGTGGGGCGTCGAGATCTACTCGTCCCCGGCCGCCGGCGGCTCCAACGAGGCCGTCCGGGTCGCGAAGGGCATGGCCGAGGAGCACCCCGACTGGGTGATGCTCTACCAGTACGGCAACGCCGCCAACGCGCTCTCCCACGAGGAGGGCACCGGCCCGGAGATCCTCGAGGACCTGCCCGAGATCACCCACTTCGTCGCCGGCCTCGGCACCACCGGGACGCTCATGGGCGTCTCGCGGTTCTTCCGGAAGGCGAAGCCCGACGTGCGCATCGTGGCGGCCGAGCCGCGCTACGGTGAGCTCGTCTACGGCCTGCGCAACCTCGACGAGGGCTTCGTGCCCGAGCTGTACGACGCCGACCTCATCGACGCCCGCTTCTCGGTGGGGCCGCGCGACGCCGTACGGCGGGTGCGCGAGCTGCTCGAGCTCGAGGGCATCTTCGCGGGCATCTCCACCGGCGCGATCCTGCACGCCGCACTGGGCCAGGCGGCCAAGGCGGTGAAGGCCGGTGAGAGGGCTGACATCGCCTTCGTCGTGTGCGACGGTGGATGGAAGTACCTCTCGACCGGCGCCTACGAGGGCACCGTGGACGAGGCGGAGGACCGGCTGGAGGGCCAGTTGTGGGCGTGAACCGAGCATCGACCGGAGGTCTCCGCCGAGCCGTGCGCCTGGTGGCCCTCGCCGCCGCCACGACCCTGGCGCTGACGCTCGCCTCCCCGGTCGGCTCCGCGGGTGCGACGACCCCCGCCGCCACGGCGGCCAGCGCCGCGGCCGCCGCCACCGCTGCTCCGCCGGTGCTGCCGGTGACCGGCCCGCACACCATGAAGGGCACGGCCCGCCACGGCTACCTGCTGACGCTGGTGGTGGCGCCGTACAACCCGCGGGCGACGTCGTACTCCTACCAGTGGTACCGCGACTACACGCCCATCTCGGGCGCCACCGCGCAGACGTACCGCATCACCGCCGCCGACGTCGACCACCGGCTCCGCGCCGTCGTCACCGCCCGCCGGGCCGGTTGGACCGACGCCCGCACCCTCTCGCAGCCCACCCCCGTCGTGGGCGACACCACCCCGCGCCGCCGCACCGTCGTGTACGACGTGCGCATCGACGGCGACATCCCCGGGTTCCGGGTCGACGAGTTCGGCGTGCAGTCGGGCGAGACCCTGCAGGACCCCCGTGGCTGGCGCGCCGGCGGCACCCACTTCCAGCGCACCGCCAGCCGGGCGCCGTCGGACTTCACCCTCATCATCGCGACGGCCGACCGCCTCCCCAAGTACGCCGGGGAGTGCAGCGTGCAGTGGAGCTGCCGGGTCGGGCGCAACGTGATCATCAACTACACCCGCTGGATGCAGGCCTCCCCGTCGTGGAACGCCGCCGGCGGCTCGCTGCGCGACTACCGCCACATGGTCGTCAACCACGAGGTCGGCCACTTCCTCGGCAACGGGCACGTGGGCTGCGGCTCCGCCGGCTCGCGGGCGCCCGTGATGATGCAGCAGTCGAAGGGCCTCGGGGGCTGCCGCTTCAACCCCTGGCCGCTGCCGAGCGAGTGGTGAGGCCCGCGTGCGATCCGTCGCACGCGACTTCGCCGTACGTGACCTCGCCGACGTCACGTCGCGTCCCCTTCGTGCAACCTCTAGATTGACCTGCTGTGGCACCCCGCTCCGCCGACGCTCCCGTCGGCATCTTCGACTCCGGCTTCGGTGGACTCACCGTCGCGCGGTCGGTCATCGACCAGCTCCCGCACGAGTCGATCGTGTACCTGGGTGACACCGCCCGCCAGCCCTACGGCCCGAAGCCGATCGGGGAGGTCCGGGAGTACGCGCTGGAGTGCCTCGACCACCTCGTCGACCGCGGGGTCAAGGCGCTCGTCATCGCCTGCAACTCCGCCTCCGCCGCGATGCTGCGCGACGCGCGGGAGCGGTACGACGTGCCCGTCGTCGAGGTCATCTACCCCGCCACCCGCCGGGCCGTCGCCGCGACCCGGTCGGGCCGCATCGGCGTGATCTGCACCCAGGCCACTGCCACCTCGATGGCGTACGACGACGCCTTCGCCGCCGCGCCCCAGGTCGAGCTCGTCACGCAGCCGTGCCCCCGCTTCGTCGACTTCGTGGAGCAGGGCGTGACCGGTGGCGACGAGCTGCTCGCCGCCGCCCACGCCTACCTCGACCCGCTGATCGCGGCGGACGTCGACACGCTCGTGCTCGGCTGCACGCACTACCCGCTGCTGACCGGGGTGATCTCGTACGTGATGGGGGACGGCGTGACGCTGGTCAGCAGTGCGGAGGAGAGCGCCAAGGCGGTCTACCAGATGCTCGCGACCACGGGGCTCATGCGCACGACGGGCGACGCGACGTACGAGTTCGTCACCACCGGCGTGGCGGAGGAGTTCGAGCGCATCGGACGTCGTTTCCTTGGCCCCGAGCTGGCGTTCGCCAGCCAGTTCGCCGGAGGTGTCGTGTGAGGCTCACGGTCGTCGGTTGCGCCGGCTCCTACCCGGGGCCCGACTCGCCCGCCAGCTGCTACCTCCTCGAGGCCGAGGGGCCGGACGACGCGCCCGGCGCCGCGGCCGGGGCCACCCGCACGTGGCGGATCCTGCTCGACCTCGGCAACGGCTCCCTCGGGGCGCTGCACCACCACGCCGACCCGCTCGCCATCGACGCGGTCTTCGTCAGCCACCTCCACCCGGACCACTGCCTCGACCTCTGCGGCTACTACGTGCTGCGCAAGTACCACCCGCAGGGCGCGCAGCCCCGCATCCCGGTGTGGGGCCCGGACGGCACGGCCGACCGCCTCGCCCGCGCCTACGACCTACCGCTCGACCCGGGCATGAACGAGGAGTTCGACTTCTCCGACTACGCCCTCGAGCAGCCGCCGATCGTGGTCGGCCCCTTCAGCGTCCTGCCCTTCGAGGTCTTCCACCCGGTCACGGCGTACGCCCTGCGCGTCACGGCCGACGACCGCGTGCTGACCTACTCGGGCGACACCGCGCCGTGCCTCGGCCTCGACCACGCGGCCGAGGGTGCCGACCTCTTCCTCGCGGAGGCCGCCTTCCGCGAGGTCGACACCAACCCGCCGGGCGTGCACCTCACGGGCACCGACGCGGGCAGGATCGCGACCCGCGCCTCCGTCGGGCGCCTCGTGCTCACCCACGTGCCGGCCTGGTTCGACACCGCCGACGCCCGCGCCGAGGCCGTCACGGCCTACGACGGGCCCACCGACATCGCCGTCGCCGGCGCGACCTACGAGGTCTGAGCGCCGCTCAGGCCAGCCCGGCGTCGTGGACGCAGATGGCGATCTGGACGCGGTTGGTGGCCCCCAGCTTCTCGAAGAGCCGTGAGACGTGGGCCTTGACGGTCGGCACCGAGAGGTAGAGCTCGGCCGCGATGTCGGCGTTGGAGAGGCCCCGGCCCACCGCCACGGCCACCTCGCGCTCCCGGTCGGTGAGGGTGGCGAGACGGGCCTCGGCCTCGGCGGCCCGGGGGTCGGTGCCCTCGCGGACCCGGCGGATCAGGGTCTGGGTCACCTTCGGCGACAGCATCGGCTCGCCGTCGGCGACGCGACGGATGGCGGAGACGATGTCGGCCGGGGGAGTGTCCTTGAGCAGGAAGCCGTCCGCGCCGGCCGCGAGCGCGCCGAGCACGTAGTCGTCGGCGTCGAAGGTCGTCAGCACGATCACGCGCGGCGGCGACGGACGGGCGTGGAGGGCGGCGGTGGCCTCGAGCCCGTCCATCACCGGCATGCGGATGTCCATGAGGACGACGTCGGGGCGCAGCGACGCCGCGAGCGTCGTACCCGCCCGGCCGTCGGCCGCCTCGCCCACCACCTCGAGGTCGGCCTGGCCACCGAGCATGAGGCCGAGCGCCGAGCGCACGAGCGGGTCGTCGTCGACGACCAGGACGCGGATCGGGGCGCTCGCGCCGGCGGGCGCGCTGTCGTCGGTGCCGGGGGTGCTCACGGGGTCCACGGTAGCCACGCGCGGACGACGAACGTCGAGCCGTCCCGCTCGGCGAGGAACCGGCCGCCCGCGAGCTCGACCCGCTCCCGCAGCCCGATGAGGCCGAGGCCGGAGCCCGGGGCGGCGGACTCGCCGAAGCCGAGCGGGTTGCGCAGCAGCACCTCGACGCCGTCCTCCGCCGACCCGGCCAGCCGCACGGTGAGCAGGGCGCCGCGGGCGTGCTTGTGGGCGTTCGTGATGCCCTCCTGCACGACCCGGTAGACGGTGCGGCCCAGCTGCTCGGGCACGGGCTCGTCGCCGACACGGTCGGCGAGCAGGTCGTCGATCCACACCCGGACGCCCGCCGACCGCGACTCGGTGACGAGCACGTGCACGTCGTCGTACGTCGGCTGGGGGCGGTTCGCCAGCTCGCCCGTCTCCCGGTCGCGGAGCACGCCGAGCACGCTGCGGAGGTCGGTCAGGGCGGCGTTGGCCTTGACCTGCACGTCGCCGATGCCGCTGCGCAGGGCCTCGGCGTCGAGGTCGGAGCGGAACGCCAGGGCGCCGGCGTGCATGGAGACCTGGCTGATGCGGTGGGCGAGCACGTCGTGCATCTCCCGCGCGATCCGCGCCCGTTCCTCGGCCCGCGCCTTGCCGACCCGGAGGTCCTGCTCGCCCTCGGCCCGCTCGGCCCGCTGCCGCAGCGTGTGCAGCAGCTCGCGCCGGGAGCCGATGTACATGCCCCACGCGACGAGCGCGCCCGAGGCGGCGAGGTTGCCGGTGAAGGTGACCCACACCGGGTCACGGCTGTCGGACGGCGAGATGTACCAGTACACCTGCGCGGCGGCGGTGTTGGTGACGATCAGGAAGGCGATCTGCCAGTAGACGCGCCGCGTGGCCACCGAGACGGTCGCCAGCAGCGCGGGGCCCGCAGCGACCCCCGACACCACGCTCAGCAGCAGGACGACCGTGGCGACCGTGAGCGGCCGGCGGCGGCGGAAGTGCACGACCACGTAGGCCAGGAGCCCGAGCGCCACGTCGACCACGATGCGCCAGGTGTTCTCCCGCCACGAGGTGCCGAACGAGTCCAGGAGCACGGCGCCGCTGATGAACAGCATCACGGCCGTGCGCCACACGTGGCCCCACCGGCTCAGCCGAGGCTGGTAGTCCTCGGGCGCCGTCCGTGCACTGCTCACGCAGCGAGGCTAGTGCCGCCGGGAGCGTCGCGGACCCTGCGCCCGATCACGGTCGCCCCTACTTTGGTCGGCCCGGACCCGCCTCGCGGCCGATGCCCAGCACCCGGCCGGTCGGGCAGGATGAGCGACATGATCACAGTCGAAGGACTCACGAGGACGTACGGCGGGTTCACCGCCGTGAACGACGTCAGCTTCGTGGCGCAGCCCGGTGAGGTCACGGGGTTCCTCGGGCCGAACGGCGCCGGGAAGACGACCACGATGCGGATCCTGGCGGGCCTCACGCGGGCCGACCGGGGCACGGCCACGATCGGCGGCCACGAGTACCGCCAGATCCCCAACCCCGGCCGCCACGTCGGCGTCCTGCTCGACGCCTCGGCCCAGCACGCGGGCCGCACGGGCCGCGAGGTGCTGACGATCGGCGCGAGGACGATGGGCCTGCCCTCCTCGCGCGTCGACGAGATGCTCGCGCTCGTGAGCCTCAGCGACGCCGAGTCGAAGCGGCGCATCCGCAACTACTCGCTCGGCATGCGCCAGCGGCTCGGGATCGCGCACGCCCTCCTGGGCGACCCGCAGGTGCTCATCCTCGACGAGCCCGCCAACGGCCTCGACCCCGCCGGCATCCGCTGGATGCGCGGCCTCCTGCGCGGGTACGCCGAGCGCGGCGGCGCCGTCCTCCTCTCCAGCCACCTGCTGCACGAGGTCGAGCAGATCGCCGACACGATGCTCGTCATCGGCCACGGCCGCATCGTCGCCTCCGGCACGAAGGCCGAGCTGCTGACGTCCACCGGCACGTTCGCCCGCTCGGTCGACGACGCCCGCCTCGCTCCCGCCCTGCAGGCCAAGGGCCTCGCGGTGCGACCCGACGGCAAGGGGCTCGGCATCGTCGTCGACGGCGACGCCCAGGTCATCGGCGAGACCTCGCTCGAGGTCGGCGTCGCCCTCCTCGAGCTGCGACCGGCCGACGGCGCCGGTCTCGAGGACCTGTTCCTCCAGCTGACCGCCGAGACGCAGCGCGAGACCCGCACCGAAGGAGTTCCGGCATGAGCGCCCCCGCCACCGCCCACGGCCCGTCGACGTTCGACCTGTCGAACACGCCGCGCACCCCCCTGACCCGCCTGCTCGCGGTCGAGCTGCGCAAGCTGGTCGACACCCGCTCCGGTCGCTGGCTGCTCATCGTCATGGGTGCCCTCATCCTCGTGGGCAGCGCGATCTTCGCCTACGCGTCGCGCAACGGCAGCGTCGCCTTCTTCGACTTCACCAGCGTCGCCGGCGGCGTGACCAGCGTGCTCCTCCCGGTGCTCGCCATCCTCGCGGTCACCAGCGAGTGGTCGCAGCGCACCAACATGACGACGTTCACCCTCGAGCCCCACCGGGCCCGCGTGGTGGTCGCCAAGCTGCTCGCGACGATCATCGCGGCGGTGCTCTCGATCGTCGTCGCGGTCGCGATCGGCGCCGTGATGACCGCGTTCGCCGGAGCGCTCGGCGCGCAGGTCGACTGGGACCCGAACGTCGAGGGTCTCCTCGGCTTCACCATCGTCCAGGTGATCGGCCTGCTCGTCGGCTTCGCGCTCGCGACCCTGCTCCTCAACACCCCGGCCGCGATCGTGGTCTTCTTCGCCTACTCGTTCGTGCTGCCGGGCCTCCTGGCCATCGCGGGCGTGTACTTCGACTGGTTCGAGGACATCCGCCCGTGGATCGACTTCACGCAGGCGCAGGTCCCGCTGTTCGAGGGCTTCAGCGGCGTCGAGTGGGGCCACCTGCTGGTGTCGGGCCTCATCTGGTTCGTCCTGCCCCTGACCGCGGGCATCACCCGGGTGCTCCGCGCCGAGGTGAAGTGACGATCCACCCCTGACCGGGGGTCGGGCACCGGAGGACGCACGGGGGAGTGTTCACCAGTTCCTGACCGACACGTCACCGCCGTGGCGGCGCAGCGTTCCTGCTGCGCCGCCACGCTGGCGTCCGTGGCCACTCCTCGGAGCCCCCGCCCCGTCAGCCCCGGTCCTGCGACCCCCTCCACCTACCTCCGCTTCGCCGCCGTCGGCGACAGCACCACCGTGGGCGTCGGCGACCCGACGCCCGGCACCCCGGTCGGTCTCGGCGCCGGCGCGACGGGCCGGGACGGCACCTGGCGCGGCTGGGCCCGCCTGCTCGCCGAGGCGCTCGAGGCGTCGTACGACGTGTCGTTCTGCAACCTCGCCGTGTCGGGGGCGACGACGCGGGACGTCGTGGCCCACCAGCTCGCCGAGGCCGTCGACCACCGCGCCGACCTCGTCTCCCTGGTCGTCGGCGTCAACGACACGATGCGCTCCAGCTGGGACCCGGCGGTGCTGCGGCGGGACCTGCTGCACGCGGCGGACGCCCTCACCGCCGACGGGGCGCTGCTCATGACCGCGCGCTTCCACGACCACGGCGAGGTCTTCGGGCTGCCGCGCCTGCTGCGTCGCCCGTTGCAGCAGCGCATCGAGGCCGTCAACGAGGTGTACGACGAGGTGCACGCGACGTACGGCGGGGTGCGCGTCGACCTCGCCGGGTGGCCGGAGGTGCGCCGCCGGGAGTTCTGGTCGGTCGACCGGCTCCACCCCTCCGAGCTCGGTCACCGCGCGCTGGCGCGGGCCTTCGCCGCCGAGCTGGCGGCGGTCGGGTGGTCGGTGGTCCCCCCGGCGGCCGTGGCCGACGGACTCCACGTGCCGAGCTGGCGCACCGACCTCGCGTGGATGGTCAGCGAGGGCGCGCCGTGGGTGGGCCGTCGCGCCCGGGACCTGGCGCCCTGGGCCGCGCGCGCCGCGTGGCAGGGCGCGGTCGCGCGGCGTACCGACCTCGTGCGGGTCGGTGCGGCCGGCCGTCGGGCCGAGGGGTCAGCGGGCGGTCATCACGATGGGGTCGCCGTGGGTGATGGCGATGGTGTGCTCGCTGTGGGCCCCGCGTGAGCCGTCGGTCGAGAGGATCGTCCAGCCGTCGTCGGCCATCTTGATCTCGTCGGTCGTGGCGAGCAGCCACGGCTCGATCGCGATGACGAGCCCGGGGCGCAGCTTGAACCCGCGGCCGGCGCGGCCGTCGTTCGGCACGTGCGGCTCGCCGTGCATGGTGCGGCCGACGCCGTGCCCGCCGAACTGGGTGTTGACGGAGTAGCCGGCGGCGCGGGCGACGCCGCCGATCGCGGCGCCGATGTCACCGAGCTTGTTGCCGGCGCGGGCGACCTCGATGGCCGCGGCGAGGGCCTCCTCGGTGGTGGAGATGAGGGCGAGGTCGGCGGGGTCGGGCGTGCCGACCACGGTGCTGACCGCCGAGTCGCAGACCCAGCCGTCGACCGAGACCGCGAAGTCGAGGCTCAGCAGGTCGCCGTCGGCGAGCGTGTAGTCGTGGGGGAGCCCGTGCAGCACCGCGTCGTTGACCGACGTGCAGAGCACCTTGCCGAACGGCCCGCGGCCGAAGGAGGGCGCGTAGTCGATGTAGCAGGACTCGGCGCCGCGCTCCTTGATCATCTCGTGCGCCAGCGCGTCGAGCTCGAGGAGGTTGACGCCCACGTCGGCCACCTCGACCAGCTTCGTCAGCACCTGGCCGACGAACTCGCCCGCCGGTCGCATCTCGTCGATCTGGCGGGGGGTGAGCAGCTCGATCATCGGTTCTTCCTTCTCGGGGTGCCGGGGGCCGGCGTGGTGGGGAGGCCGGCGGCCCGTGCCTGGGCGAGCAGGCCGACGGCGGCGATCACCAGGGCGGCCACCCCGACGTACGCCATCGTGCGCACGGCGAAGACGCCGTCGGCGCCCTCGGCGGTGGCCGCGGCCGTGATGCTGAAGCCGCCGACCATCACGGCCAGGAGGGCGGCGTGCATGCGCACGGTGCGCACCGGCGGTGCGCCCCAGAACGAGTAGACGGTGCCGGCCGCGACGGCGGCACCACCGATCGCGAGCACGACGCCGACCGTGCGGTTGTCGTCGAAGGCGCCCCCGAGGTCGGCGACCAGCACGAGCAGCGCGACGACCGCGCCGGCGATCGTGGCGTTGACCTGCCAGCGCGACGGGCGGGGCTCCGCCGGGGGTCGGGAGGTGGTGGGCACGGGCATCAGGGTACGGGGCCTCCGCGGAGCGCCCGGGTCTGGCTACGCTCGCCCCATGAGCCCTGACGCCACCGCCACGCCCGCCCCACGCCCCGACGGGCGCGCCGACGACGAGCTGCGTCCGGTGACCATCACGCGCGGGTGGCTCGACCACGCCGCCGGCTCGGTGCTCGTGGAGTTCGGCAAGACGAAGGTGCTGTGCGTGGCGTCGGCCTCCGAGGGCGTGCCGCGCTGGCGCAAGGGCTCCGGCCTGGGCTGGGTGACGGCGGAGTACGCGATGCTCCCCGGCTCGACCCACACGCGCTCCGACCGCGAGTCGGTGAAGGGCCGCATCGGCGGCCGCACCCACGAGATCTCCCGTCTCATCGGCCGCTCGCTGCGCGCGGTCGTCGACTACCAGGCGCTGGGCGAGAACACGATCCAGCTCGACTGCGACGTGCTGCAGGCCGACGGCGGCACGCGCACCGCGGCGATCACGGGCGCGTACGTCGCGCTCGCCGACGCCGTCGCGCACCTGCGCTCGACGGGCGCCCTCAAGGGCGACCCGCTCACCGGCTCCGTGGCGGCCGTCAGCGTCGGGATCATCGACGGCGTGCCGCGCCTCGACCTCCCGTACGTCGAGGACGTGCGCGCCGAGACCGACATGAACGTCGTGATGACGGGCGACGGCGCCTTCATCGAGGTGCAGGGCACCGCCGAGGGCGCACCGTTCGTACGGCGCGAGCTCGACGCCCTGCTGGGCCTGGCCGAGAAGGGCTGCGTCGACCTGACGCGCCTGCAGCGCGAGGCGCTGGGCGCATGAGCGCCGCCGCCGACGCGAGCGCGTCCGCCCCGGGCGCGCGCGTCTTCCTCGCCTCCCGCAACCGCAAGAAGATCGACGAGATGGAGCGCATCCTCTCGGCCCACCTGCCGGGCGTCCAGGTCGTCGGCATCGACGACGTCGAGGGCTACGACGAGCCCGTCGAGGACCAGCCGACCTTCACCGGCAACGCGCTGCTGAAGGCGCGCGCCGGCGTCGAGGCGACCGGCCTGCCGAGCATCGCGGACGACTCCGGCCTCTGCGTCGACGCCCTGAACGGCATGCCGGGCGTGCTGTCGGCCCGCTGGGCCGGGGTCGCCGACGCCGACCGGGCCACGAAGGACGCCGCCAACAACGCGCTCCTGCTGGCCCAGCTCGGCGACGTCCCCGACGTGCGCCGGGGAGCCCACTTCGCGTGCGCCGTCGCGTTCTGCCGCCCGACCGACGACGGCTCGCTGGCCGTCGAGGTGGTCGAGGGTCGCATGGACGGCCACGTGCTCCGCGAGACCCGCGGCGAGGGCGGCTTCGGCTACGACGTGCTCTTCGTGGCGATCGAGCACGACGGCTCCGACGGTGCCCCCGTGCGCACGAGCGCCGAGCTCACCCCCGACGAGAAGGACGCCGTCTCCCACCGCGGCCGCGCCATGCGCCAGCTCGCCCCCCTCGTCGCCGAGGCGCTCGGGGGCTGAGCCGGTCCGTCCTCCGGGCTGGTCCACCCCTGCTCCCGTGCAACGCGGTGTCCGAGTGACTGCACACGCGTCAGAACACGTGTGCAGTAGCCCGGACACCGCGTTACACGGGCTCGGTGCCAGGCCCCCCGCACCCACGCAGCCCCCGGCGCGTGACCACCGCCACCCTTGACCTCCAGCTCGCTGGAGGTCCTAGCGTCGCGGCCATGACGGTCCCCCTCCAGCTCCGCGACGTCTGGGACGAGTTCTGGGCCGCGCCCCGGCTCGCCACGCTCGGCACCGTGCGCGCCGACGGCACGCCCCACCTCGTGCCGGTGCGGGCGATCCTCGACGGCGACGAGCTGCTCGTGCTGACCCGGGCGGCGAGCGTGAAGGCCCGCAACGTCGTACGGCGTCCCTGGGCGGCGGTCTCCGAGCTCACGCCGACGACGTGGTGCACGGTCGAGGGCAAGGCGGTTGTGAGCGAGGACGCCGACGACCTGGCGCGGGGGCGCGCGGCGTACGAGCGGAGGTTCGGCCGCGACGGCTGGACGGGCGCGGACTGCGTCGTGCTGGTCAGGATCGAACGGGTGCTCGGCGGCGGTCGGTGAGGCGCACGACGACCATCCCCCACAGGGCCGCGAACACGAACATGAAGATCGAGTAGACGGCGGCCGGGATCGAGATCTCGGTGGTGTCGAGCACCTCGACGGCGACGTAGATCGCGAGGGTGCCGTTGTGCACGCCGATCTCCATGGACGACGCGATCGCCTGGCCCTCGACGATCCCGAGGGCGCGCGGCACGACGTACCCGATGACGAGGCTCGCCGCGCAGAAGAGGGCGGCCGCGAGGCCGACGTCGGCGAGGTAGTCGCCCACGTTCTCCCGCTGGTCGAGCAGGATGCCGAGCACCAGGACGGCGAGGATGACGGCCGAGCCGATGCGCACGGGCTTGTCGGCCGACGCCGCGAACGCCGGCGCCTTGGCGCGGGCCAGTATGCCCAGCGCGACCGGGGCCAGCACGATGACGAAGACCTCGACGACCTTCGAGAACTGCAGGCTGACGGTGTCGCCCTGGTCGTAGTAGGCGATGGCCAGGTTCGTGATGACCGGCAGCGACACGATCGCGATGACGGAGTTCACGGCCGTGAGGGTGACGTTGAGCGCCACGTCGCCACGGAAGAGGTGGCTGTAGAGGTTGGCGCTCGTGCCGCCCGGTGACGCGGCCAGCAGCATCATGCCGATCGCGAGCAGCGGCGGGAGGTCGAGCAGGAGCACGAGCCCGAAGCAGAGCGCCGGCAGCAGGAGCAGCTGGCAGCCGAGCGCGATCGCCACCGCCTTCGGGTGGCGGGCGACCCGACGGAAGTCCTCCGGCGTCAGCGAGAGGCCGAGCCCGAACATGATGATGCCGAGGGCGATCGGCAGACCGACGGTGGTGAGCGCGGAGTCCATGGCCGGACTCTAGTGACCTGAGTCACAGATGTCCCGGGCTCGGCCGGTCTCGCGGGGGTAGTCCCTGACGATGTGGTCGTCCCTGAGTCGTCCCGGCGACCCGTGCGTCAGGGACTACCCGGGCTGCCGGGGTCGTGCCACCGCCGGGAGGCGTCGGATAGGTTCCGCGCGTGAACCGACACTTCCTCGTCCGCCGTACGTTCGCGCGGGTGGCCCTGCGCCTCTCCCGCTGGAAGGTGGCCGGGGAGGCCCCGCCCAAGGGCATCCTGGTCGGCGCCCCGCACACCTCGAACTGGGACTGGGTGCTCACCATGCTGCTGGCGTGGGACAGCAGCGTGCAGATCCGGCTGCTGGTGAAGAACTCGCTGTTCAAGGGCCCGCTCGGTCCGCTTCTGCGGGCGACCGGCGCCGTCGAGCTCGACCGGAAGAACCCCGGGGCCACCATCCGGGCCCTGCTCGCCGACTCCGCCGTCGACGACGCCTTCCTCCTGGGCATCGCGGCCGAGGGCACGCGCAGCAAGGGCGAGTACTGGAAGTCCGGCTTCTACCGGATCTCGCGACAGACCGGCATCCCCGTCACGCTCGCCTACCTCGACGCGCCGTCGCGCACCGTGGGCTGGGGGCCGACGTTCGAGCTGTCCGGCGACGTGGGCGCCGACATGGACCGCGTGCGGGACTTCTACGCCGACAAGCGCGGCTTCCGGCCCGACGACGCGACCCCGCCGCGGCTGCGCGAGGAGGACGCGCCGCCGGCGGAGTGACGGGCGGAGCGGCGGGCCGGGGGCTCCGGGGGTGCGCCCGGAGAGATTCGAACTCTCACTGGCCAGGACCTAAACCTGGTGCCTCTGCCGTTGGGCTACGGGCGCGCGGGCGTCAGCCTAGGGCCAGCCCGAGGTCCTTGCGCAGCTTCGCCACGTGGCCGGTGGCCTTGACGTTGTACTGCGCCACCTCGACCTTGCCGTCCTCGTCGACGACGAACGTCGAGCGGATGACGCCCTGGACGACCTTGCCGTAGAGCTTCTTCTCGCCGAACGCGCCGTACGCCGCGAGCACCTCCTTCTCGGGGTCGGAGAGCAGCCGGATCGTCAGGCCGTCCTTCTCACGGAACCTCGCGAGCTTCTCCGGCTTGTCGGGCGAGATGCCGAGCACCTCGTAGCCGGCGGCCTGCAGCGAGTCGAGCGAGTCGGTGAAGTCGCAGGCCTGCTTGGTGCAGCCCGGGGTCATCGCGGCGGGGTAGAAGTAGACGATCACCTTGCGGCCGCGGAGGTCGGCGAGGGAGACGGTCTCACCGGTGTCGGACGTGAGGGTGAAGTCGGGCGCGGTGTCGCCGGCGGCGAGGCGGGAGTCACTCATCGGGCAGGTCGATCCTCTCTGGTCGGACAGTTGCTGCGAAGTATCCGCAACAACGTAGAGTTCGTGACGGCCGATGGTGGACATCGACCCGGTCGGGCCCTCGGCCCGACCGATGTCCTCAACCTAGAGGAGACGGCCGTGCACGTGCCTGACGGGTTTCTCGACGCCCCCACCTCCGTCGCGACCGGTGTCGTCGCCGTCGCCGGGGTGGGCCTCGCCCTCCGGGGCGCCCGCCGCGAGCTCGACGACAGGGCCGCCCCCATGGTCGGCCTCGTGGCCGCCTTCGTCTTCGCCGCGCAGATGGTGAACTTCCCCGTCGGCGCCGGCACCAGCGGCCACCTGATGGGCGGTGCGCTCGCCGCCGTGCTGGTGGGGCCGTGGTCGGCGATCCTCTGCCTCAGCGTCGTGCTGCTCGTGCAGGGCCTGCTCATGGCCGACGGCGGCATCACCGCGATCGGCACCAACATCACCCTCCTCGGGCTCGTGGCCGTCGCCGTCGGCTGGGGCGTGTTCGTCCTGCTCCGCGCGGTCCTGCCGTCGCGCCCGTCGATGGTGGCCCCCGCAGCAGCTGTCGGGGCGCTCGTGAGCGTGCCCGTCGCCGCCCTCGTCTTCACCGGCCTCTTCGCGGTCGGCGGCACCGCGCCGGTGGCCCTCGGTGACGTCGCCACCGCCATGGTCGGCTGGCACAGCCTCATCGGCATCGGTGAGGCCGTCGTCACCGGACTGGTCGTGGCGAGCGTGCTCGCGGCCCGCCCCGACCTCGTGCACGGCGCCCGCCCGCTCCTGGCCGACGCTCGCCTGGAGATCCGCACGGCCTCCGGCCGACCCACCACCACCCCGCAGGCCTGAGCGGAGACCGACATGTCGACGACCACCCCCCGAGCGACCCGCCCCCGCCGCGTCAGCCGCCGCGCCTTCTACGCCACCGCCCTCGTCGTGACGATCCTGGTCGCGGGCGGCCTCAGCTACTTCGCCAGCTCGCACCCCGACGGTCTCGAGCACGTCGCCGGGCAGACCGGTTTCCTCGGCTCCGCCGACGACTCGCCGACCGCCGACAGCCCGTTCGCCGACTACGCGACCCGGGGCGTCGACGACACCTGGCTCAGCGGCGCCCTCGCCGGGGTCGTGGGCGTGGCGGTGGTGCTGCTCCTCGCCGGTGGGCTCGCGCTCGCCGTACGACGTCGTGGGCGCCACGACGCCGACGACGCCGACGGCACCGACGACAGCCGCGACACCGTCGACCGCCGGGTGGGCTGATGGGCGCCGGCCACGGGCACGGCGCCGGCCGCTCCCTGCACCACCCCGGTCGCAGCCGCGTCCACCGCGCCCCCGCGCACCTCAAGGTGGTCGCGCTGGTGACGTTCATGCTCGTCGTGGTGGCCACGCCCCGCGGTGCGTCGTGGGCGCCCGTGGCCTACGCGGCGTACGGCGCGTGCGTGCTGGCCGTGGTCCTCGCGGCCCGGGTGCCGGTGCTGTTCGTCGTCCGCCGGATGGTCGTCGAGCTGCCGTTCGTCGTCTTCGCGGTGCTGGTGCCGTTCGTCGCGACCGGGCCGCGCACCGAGGTGCTCGGGCTCACCGTCTCCGAGCCCGGCCTCGTCGCCGCCGGCCACCTGCTCGCCAAGGGCACGATCGGTGTCGCGGCGGCGCTCACGATGGCCTCCACCACCACGGCCCGCGAGCTGCTCGGCGGCCTCGAGCGGCTGCGCATGCCCGCGCTGCTGGTCGAGATCATGGGCTTCATGCTGCGCTACGTCGACGTCGTCACGGGGGAGTGGTCGCGCATGCTCGTGGCCATGCGCTCCCGCGGCTGCGACCCCCGTTCCCCGCGTCACTGGGGCACCCTGGCCCGCGGTCTCGGCGCGCTCTTCATCCGCTCCTACGAGCGTGGCGAGCGCGTGCACCTCGCCATGCTCTCGCGCGGGTACGACGTGGGGCGGGCCCGGTGACCGGCGTGCCCGTCCTCGACCTGGCCGGGGTGGCGTTCGCCTACCCCGACGGACGTCAGGCCCTCTTCGGCGTCGACCTGCGGGTCGACCGCGGCGAGCGCGTCGCGCTGCTCGGCCCGAACGGCGCCGGCAAGACCACGCTCGTGCTCCACCTCAACGGCATCCTGCGCCCCGGCGCGGGCTCGGTGACCGTCAGCGGCACCCCCGTGGAGAAGGCCACGCTGGCGCAGGTGCGGCGTCAGGTCGGCATCGTCTTCCAGGACCCCGACGACCAGCTCTTCTCGGGCACCGTGGCCGACGACGTCGCGTTCGGGCCCCGCAACGCCGGCGTGCGCGGCCCCGAGCTCGACCGCAGGGTCGCGGCGGCCCTCGAGCAGGTCGGCATGGCGGCGTACGCCGACCGCGCCCCCCACCACCTCTCCTTCGGCCAGCGGCGCCGCGTCGCGATCGCCACCGTGCTCGTCATGGAGCCGGAGGTGCTCGTGCTCGACGAGCCGTCCTCGAACCTCGACCCGGCGTCGCGACGCGAGCTCGCCGACCTCCTCGGCACGCTCGACGTCACCGTCCTGATGGTCACCCACGACCTGCCCTACGCCCTCCAGCTGTGCGAGCGGTCCGTGGTGCTCTCCGAGGGGGTCGTGGTCGCGGACGCCCCGACGTACGACGTGCTGACCGACGCCGCCCTCATGGCCCGGCACCGGCTGGAGCTGCCCTTCGGCTTCGATCCACGGGCCGTTGGTAACGTTCACCCCTGACCGCCAGACCCGCCGTGGGCCAGGAGCCGTCGACCCCGTCGACGTAGGAAAGTGGTGCGCAGTGAGCAATGAGCTGAACTCCCTCGAGAGCGACATCGAGGAGACCCGCGAGCGGTTGGCGACGACGATCGACCAGCTGCTCTACCGCTCGAGCCCGAAGACGATCGCGCGTCGCGAGGTCGCCTCGGTGAAGGCGTTCTTCGTGGACGAGAAGACCGGTGCCCCGCGCACCGACAACATCCTCAAGGTCGTCGGCGGCGTCGCCGGCTTCGTGACGGTGATCGTGGTCGTCCGCAAGCTCAGCAGCAAGTGAGCGACAAGACCCCCATCAAGATGCTCCACGACCGCCTCCTGGTCGAGCTCGACCGGGAGGCGGGGGAGCGGCGTTCCTCGGGCGGCATCGTCATCCCCGCCACGGCGGCCATGGGCGCCAAGCGGCTCGCGTGGTCGAGGGTCGTCGCGATCGGCCCCCAGGTGCGGTCGGTCAAGGCCGACGACCGGGTGCTCTTCGACCCCGAGGAGCGGGCCGAGGTCGAGGTGCACGGGGAGACGTACGTCGTGATGCGCGAGCGCGACGTGCACGCCGTGGCGGCCGACCGGTACGGCGACTCCGCCACCGGCCTCTACCTCTGACCGACCAGCGCGGGCCCTCCCGACCGGTGGCGTGGGGACGGCTCCCCACGTCGAGCCGGTGATCTGACACACCCCCTGACCTGCGCGTTTGCGGGTGGAGGGGCCGGGTAGGACGGGTCCGGCGCCGCACCGTCGGCGCCGTCCCGAGATCCCGACCCGGAAAGAGTTCACCCTGATGCGACGCCGCCACCAGCTCGCCGCCGTAGCCGTCTCCGCCCTCCTCGCCACCTCGCTCACCGCCTGCGGCGGCGACGACGAGGCCTCCGACCCCGAGCCCAGCGAGACCTCCTCGTCCGCCGACGAGCCCACCGACGACGCCTCCGACGACGAGGACCGCGGCTGGGGCTCCGACGACGAGACCACGGACGACGCCGACGACGCCGACGACACCGCCGGGTCGGCCGGGGGCGCCGCCTTCGACGGCGAGATCACTCCCGGGGGCACCGAGCTGGCGCTGGGCGAGACGGCGTACGTGCCGTTCTCCTACGCCGGGGACGACGGCGTCATCGCCATCACCGCCACCGAGATCCGCGCCGGCGACCCCTCGGAGATCGCCGAGGCCGAGGGCTCCGAGGGCATGGTGCCGTGGCACATCACCTACACGGTCGAGGGTGTCGAGGGCGCCGACCGCATCGGCGGGGCGCAGCCGTCGCTCGACGCCGTGACGGCCGACGGCACCGTGGGCGGCCAGTTCATCAGCTTCAGCGGCGGCG
This sequence comes from Nocardioides alkalitolerans DSM 16699, assembly GCF_000426525.1. Taxonomy (GTDB): domain Bacteria; phylum Actinomycetota; class Actinomycetes; order Propionibacteriales; family Nocardioidaceae; genus Nocardioides; species Nocardioides alkalitolerans. The sequence continues at coordinate 1,025,071 of NZ_AUFN01000010.1, read as the reverse complement.
TCGGCGGTTGCGAGATGGAGTCGGCCGACACCGACTGGGACGGCAGCCCCTACGAGAGCTGCAACACCACCGTGCTGCCGGAGGGCCAGGAGGCCACGATGGCCGGCTTCACCTCGGGCGACGACTACAGCGTCTTCATCGGCGAGCCGGTGCTCTGGCAGTGACCTGACGACGACCGCGGCACCCCCGGCGACGGGTCAGCGACGGCTGGTGGTGCCGCGGTCGGAGCGGGGCTCCGCGCGGCGGGCGCCGCCCCTGCCCGTCTCCGCGGGCCTGGTCTGCTCGTCGCCGGCGGCGACGGCGCGGCCCGCTGCGGCCTTGGCGCCGCGGCCCTTCTTCTTGCCCTTCGCGTCGTCCTCGCGGTAGTAGTACCCGCCGTAGTAGCCGCCCGCCGAGTTGCGGCGGGGCACCCGGTTGAACACCACGCCCAGCACCCGCCCCTTGACCGAGGCCAGGTTGCCGAGCGAGCTCTCGAGCTCGGTGTCGACCGTCGTGCCGTGGGAGACGACCACGAGGGCGCCGTCGGCGAGCGTCGTCAGCACGGCCGCGTCGGTGACCGGCAGGAGCGGCGGCGCGTCGAGCACGACCATCGCGTCCTTCGACATCCGCTCGAGCAGCGCCCGCATCGTCTGCGACCCGAGCATCTCGCTGGGGTTCGGAGGCACGCCGCCGGCCGCCAGGACCGAGAGGTTCGGCACGTCGGGGTGCTCCTGGAGCACGTCGTCGAGGTCGACCCGGCCGATGAGCACGTCGGTGAGCCCCGCGCCCTCCACCAGGCCGAGGGTGGTGGCGACGACCGGACGGCGCAGGTCGGCGTCCACGAGGATGACGGGCTGACCGGACATCGCGATCGCGGCGGAGATGTTCGTGGAGATCGTGGACTTGCCGTCGGACTGCTGCGAGCTCGTCACCACGATGATCCGCGGCGGGTTGTCGATGTCCATGTAGGAGAGGTTGGTCCGCAGCTTGCGGAACGCCTCGGCCGCGATGAACGACTGGCCCTCGGCCTGGTCGGAGACGGCCAGCACCGCGGGCTCGTCACGGGCCCGCTCGAGGCCCTTGGTCGCGGGGATCGCGCCCACGACGGAGACGCCGAACTTCTTCTCGATCTCGGCGCTGCTGCGCAGCTTGCGGTCGAGCTGCGAGCGCAGCGCGGCGTACGAGACGCCGAGGAGCAGGCCCACCAGCAGCCCGAGGGCGCCGTCGCGCAGCGGCACGGGCGAGATGGGGGTGCTCGGCAGGGCGGCTGCCTCGACGGGACGGACCCCGAGCGCCGCGACCTCCTGGCCGTTCGGGTTCTCGATGGCGTCGATCTCGGCGGCGAGGGCCGTCACCCAGGTGTCGGCGAGCTGCTGGGCGAGCTCCGGCGTCGAGGCCCGCGCGGTGACCTTGAGGAGCACCGTGTCGACGGGCACCACGACGTCGATCTGGCCGATGAGCCCGTTCGGCGAGACGTCGAGGTCGAGCTCGTCGATCACCCGGTCGGCCACGGCCCGGCTCTGGGCCACGTCGACGTACGACTTCGCCCGCGACTTGGCGAGCGAGTCGGCCACCGAGCCCAGCCCGGCACCGCCGCCACCCTCGCTGCTGCCGGTGTCGGCCGTGACGAAGCCGTTGGCGTTCGCGGCGTAGACGGCCGGCTGGCTCAACGAGTAGGCCAGGGCTCCGCTGAGGCAGACCAACGTCAGCACGACCGCCCCCACCCAGTGGTTGCGGAGCGCGCGCAGGTAGTCGCTGAGGGACATGGTGACCTTCCGTCGGGATCGCCAGCGATTGTTCCCCGAACCGCGCGCTTCGGCAGCAGAACGGCGATGCTCGTGACAGCGTGGGAGCGTGAGGATCCTCGTCGTCTGCATCGGCAACATCTGCCGCTCCCCGCTGGCCGAGCGGCTGCTGGCGGCCCGGCTCGCGCCCGAGGTCGCCGCCGGTCGCTGCAGCGTCGGGAGCGCGGGTGTCGGTGCGGTCGACGGCCACGCGATGCAGTCGCAGGCGGCGGTACAGCTGGCGCGTCTCGGCGGCGACCCGGACGGCTTCGCGTCGCGCCGGACGACCACCGACCTGGTCAGCGCCCACGACCTCGTGCTCACCGCCACCCGCGACGTGCGGGCGAGCGTCGTCGGTGTCGCCCCGGCCGTGCTGCACCGGGCTTTCACGCTGCGCGAGCTCGCGGCGCTGGCCCCCGTGGCGGCCGAGCTGTTCGACGGGCCGGCCGGTGACGACGTACGTCGCCGCGTGCGCACGCTGTCGTCGCGGCGGGCCACGGTGGCGGCCGGCGATCTCGACGTGCCCGACCCGATGGGCCAGGACGACGCGGTCCACGAGGCGGTCGCGGACCTGCTGGCGGCCACGGTCGACCCGGTCGCGGCGGTCGTCCGCGCGGTGCTCGACGGCCGCCCGGTCGAGGCGCGGGGATGAGCAGATCGTCCCCGGTGGTCCAGACCGGTCAGCCCAGTCGGAGCAGGCCCCGCTCGGAGAGGGTCGTCAGGAACGTCTGCACGTCGCGCCGTACGACGTCGCCCTCCACCCCGAACTCGGCCGCCAGCTGCACCACGAGCGCTCCGAGCGGGCGCGGGGTCTCCAGCGCCTCCCAGACGGCGACGCCGACCGGGTTCAGCTCGAGGTACTCGCCGCGGGCGTCGAGCAGCACGACCGTGTCGCCCATCGGTGTGCCGATGGCGGCGGGGTCGCGGGTCAGCAGCGTGGCGTCGTCGAGGGGCACGGCGTGATCCTGCCACCGACGACGTCGACCACGGGGGTGTTCGCCGAGGTCGCGCTCGGCGGCCTCGGGGTCCGGCTGGTGCTGCGGCTCACCGGTGACCGGGCGCCCGAGCTGCACGAGCGGGTGCTGCGGGCCTGGGACCGCTGCCTCGTGCCCGACGGGCCCGGGGACGCTCGCCGGGTCGTCCAAGCTCCGGTCCTCGAGGTCTGCCTCGCGACCGACGCCGCCGAGCTCACGGCGGCCCGGACCCGGGGGGCCGTGGCGTCCGACGACGTCGACGACCTGCTCCACCACCTCTCGCCCGCCGTGACCCTGCGCCTCATCGAGGCGCGGGCAGGCAGCCTGATGATGCTCCACGCCTGCGCGCTCGCCCACCCGGCGACGGGCCGCGTCACCGTGCTGGTCGCTCCGTCGGGCACGGGCAAGACCACGCTCAGCCGCACGCTCGGTCGCGACTTCGGCTACCTCACCGACGAGACCGCCGGCGTCGACGAGCAGGGCCGGTTGCTGGCCTACCCGAAGCCGCTGTCGGTCATCCCCACGCCCGGAGCGGCCGTGAAGCAGCAGGTCTCGCCGAGCGAGTACGGGCTGCGCGCCCCGGTCGGCGAGACGCGGATCGGGGCGCTCGTGCTGCTGGAGCGCGATCCCGAGGGCCCCGACGCCCCCGAGGTCACGCCCGAGCCGACGGTGCGTGCGCTCGCCGCGCTGGCGACCCAGACGTCGTACCTCGACCGCATCGAGCGGCCGCTCCACCGGCTCGCCGCCGTGGTCGAGCAGGCGGGCGGCCTGCGGCGCGTGCGCTACCGGGAGTCCGCGACGCTGGCGCCGCTGCTGGCCGAGTGGACCGGGAGCGGCGCATGAGCGGGCGGGTGCGGCGCACCGACTGGCGCGACTGGTACGTCGACGGGGGCGAGTCCGCGGTGATGGTGGGGTCGAACGTCGTGGTGCTCTCCGAGCTGGCGTCCGCGCTGCTCGAGGCCGTCGAGGAGGACGGGTGGACCCCGGTCGCGACCGTCGCCGCGGCGCTCCGCGAGGAGTTCGGCGATCCGCCCGGCTCCACCGCCGCCGCGGCGACCGGGGTCGCGCTGGCCGACCTGGCGGCCGAGGGCGTCGTCGAGCTCGACTGAGGCAGCTCGGGTCCCGTTCCGGCGGGCGCCGGGGGACCCGATCGGGTGGTGCCGCGCCTTGGGTCGGGTGCGACGCTCGGAGGCATGACTGACGAGAACCTCGCTGCTCCGTCCGGCACCTTCCGCATCGGGGGCGACCTTCCGGTCGTCCGCCTCGGGTACGGCGCGATGCAGCTCACCGGCGAAGGCGTGTGGGGATGGCCCGCCGACCGCGACGGCGCCATCGCCGTCCTCCGTCGCGCCGTCGAGATCGGCGTGACCTTCTTCGACACTGCCGACTCCTACGGCCCGACCGTCTCGGAGGAGCTCATCGCCGAGGCGCTGCGCCCGTACGCCGACGACGTCGTGATCGCCACCAAGGCCGGCCTCACGCGGACCGGTCCGGGGGAGTGGGTCCCGGTCGGGCACCCGGCGTACCTGCGCCAGCAGTGCGAGCTGAGCCTGCGTCGCCTGGGCGTCGAGACCATCGACCTCTTCCAGCTGCACCGCATCGATGACGCCTACCCGCTCGCCGACCAGGTGGGCGAGCTCGCGAAGCTGCGCGACGAGGGCAAGGTCCGTCACATCGGGCTCTCCGAGGTGACGATCGGGCAGACGCAGGAGGCGCGCGAGGTCACCGAGATCGCCACCGTCCAGAACATGTTTAACCTGGTGAAGCGCGACGCGGAGCCCCTGCTCGACTACTGCGAGCAGGAGGGCATCGGCTTCATCCCGTGGTTCCCGCTCGCGACCGGCGAGCTCTCCCAGGCCGACGGCCCGCTCGCCCAGGCCGCCGCCGACCACGGTGCCGAGCCGTCGCAGCTCGCCCTGGCGTGGCTGCTGCGCCGCTCGCCCGTGATGCTGCCGATCCCCGGTACGAAGAGCGTCGCGCACCTCGAGTCCAACACGGCCGCGGCCGGCATCACGCTGAGCGACGACGAGTACGCCACGCTCGACGCCGTCCGCTGAGCCGTCCGGGTCGGTACCGGGGGCTCACGACCCCGGGCCGCCCAGGGTGGGCGCCGCGCGCAGCAGTGCGGCGTCCACCCAGCCCTGCCGGATGAGCGGGCCCTCGTCGCCGGGCCGCACCGGCAGCGCGTAGACCACCCATGCCTGCCAGACCGAGCCGCCCCGGCGGTCCCAGCGCCGCCACATCACCATGAGACCGGGCACCTGGGTGCCCCCGAACGCACCGCTGAGGTCGACCCAGACGTGCTTCGGCTGCGCGAGCCGCGTCGTCGCGGAGGGCACACGGCCGGGGGCGGACGACATGACCACGATTAGAACATGTGTTCGATGGTCGCCGGACGTCGTCGGGTCGGTCGCGGCCTCGTAGTCTGACCCCGCCGGTCCACCGTCCTCGGGAGCCACGATGTCCCTGCCACCTCTTCCGCCGCCGCCTCCGGGCGCACCGCAGGGCGGGTACGACGCTGCGCGCCCCGCCCGCCGACGGGGCCGCACCTGGCTCGTCGCGGCCGGCGCCGCGCTGGTCCTCGTCGTCGCGGCCGTCGCGGGCACGGCGGTGCTGAGCGACGACGGCGACGACGGGGCCGCCGGCGACGGCCGGACGCCGACATCCGACGTGACGACCTCCGAGGCGACGGCCACGCCGGAGCCGTCGGACGACCCCACCGGGCAGCCGACGGAGGCGGAGGGCGCGCCTGAGGACCTGCCGGCGCTGGAGGCGTCGCTGCCGTACGAGCTCGGCCCCGTGTGCGACTCCGAGGCCACGCTGGCCGGAGGGGTGCCCTGGTCGGGTGAGCCGGCCGACCTGCGCGTGCTGTGGCTGCTCGAGTGGCCGGACCTGCCGGGCTACAACGAGTACGACCTGCTGGGCGCCGAGGGCGAGCCCTGGAACGTCACGACCTCGCCCGGCAGTTGGGGCGAGCCCAACGCCGTGCTCTGCACCCGGGTGGTGCCCGGCACGACCGAGGTGCGGCAGCGGTGCGAGGGAACCTCCCGCGAGGGGGAGCCCCTCGTCTGGGACGTCCACACCGCCGACCTGCGCTTCGACCTGGTCGAGGCCACCACCGGGGAGGTCATCGCCCGGGGTGACCCGTTCCCGGCGGCGGACACCCTGCCGGTGGTGGGGTGCGCGTTCCCGCCGATCAACGCCGTGCCGGGCGAGGTGCTGCCCACCGTGGGACTGCAGCCGGACCTCCTGATCCCGCTCGCGGACGCGTTCGTCACGGGAGTCTGAACGCGGAAGGACCGGCCGCCCCGCGAGGGGTGGCCGGTCCTGTCCGGATCGATCGGCGCGCAGTGCTCAGCGCAGCACGTCGGGCCCGGTCGTGTCGTCGTCGAGCCACTCGTCCTGGATCACGAGGTGGTCGCGGTCCTGGTCACGGTCGTCCTGGCCGCGTCGTCCGCCGCCGGCGCCCGCACCCGCGACCCCGCCACGACCGCCCTGGCCACCGCCCTGGCCGCCCAGCGACGTGCGCGACCCGCGGGACCCGGCCGGGCCGCGCCCGCCGGTGCCGCCGCGGCCTGCGCCACCGCCGCCGACCCCGCCACCGCGGAGCCCGCCGGCGCCGCGCCCACCGGCGCCCGCGCCACGGCCGGCGGCACCGCCACCGGCCGGCGCGACGCCGCCGGTGCGTCCGAGCGCGCCGGGGCCCGCCGTACGGTTCGTGGCGCCGATCGCGCGGGGAGCCGCACCGCCACCGCGGCCGGCCGCGCCGCCACCGCCGGGCACGATGCCCGGACCGGAACCGATGCCGCGGACGGCTGCAGCGCCGAGCGCGGCACCGCCGAGGCCGATGGCGGGTGCGGCGGGGGAGCTGCTGGGCGGACCGACGGACGATCCGCCGCCCCCGATGCCGCCGGCACCGCCGGGACCGGGACCGAAGAGGCCGGTGTCGACGGCCGGCGGTCGGCCGGGCAGCGTGCTGATCGGGTCGCGACCACCGGGGTCGGTGGGCTCGGTCGGGTCGGTCGGACCGATCGGGTCGATGTCGGGGTCGCGATCGATGTCGATGTCCGGGTCGCGGTCGGGGTCGCGGTCCGGGTCGCGCGGGGGGTCCCACTCCGTGACGACCGGCCCGCCGCCGACGCGGCGGATCCCGGAGGTCGGGTCGTTGGGTCCGCCGCCGCCGTTGCCGCCGGGCCCGTTGCCGCCGCCGTCGTCCGGCTGGCGCGAGTAGTCGTTGATCGAGGCGAACATCCGGGCCGTGTCGCCGAGCTGGGGACGCAGGCTCTCCCTGATCTCCCGGCACCGCTGCTCGCGGGCGGCCTGGTCGGCGGCGTGGGAGGACGCCGCCGAGGAGTACTGCCGGTCGACCTCGGCCTGCTCCTCGACCGTGCGGGTCGGGTCGGCGGGCGGACGAGTGGGGCCCTCGCCGACGGGCGAGAGCTGCGCGTACTGGTTCGTCGCGATGCGCAGGGCGGACGCGGCCAGCCGGTTCGCGTCGCGGCCGGTGTCGAGGGAGGCGGCGCGGCGCTCGAGCGCCCCGCGGACGCGGTTGGCGGCGTCGACCATGCTCTGGCGGGCCTCGGGACCCATGAGCTCGTCGGTCCGGACCTCGTCGATCGCCTGGTCGAGTCCGACGGCGAGGGAGCGGATGGACTCGCCGCCCTCGCCCCAGATGCCTGCCTCGGTGTCGATCGCCTCGACGGGGGCGTCGCGCAGGGCGGCGATGAGGGACAGCTCTTCTTGTCCGGGCTGGGGCATGGCTCAGGCCTCCATCACTCGGCCGCCGCGGGGCTGCGGGGCGGGGGTGAACACTGCTGCGATGGCGTCGGCCGCGGCGGTGAAGCCGGCGGCGACGACCTCCTCGGTGGCGCCCATCTCGCTGACGGCCGCGTCGAACGCGACGAGGATGTTGTCGAGGGTCACCATGTCCTGCTGCACGGCCTCGCGCTGCGTGCGCAGGGCGCCGGTGCGCTCGACGGCCGCCCACTCGCCGTTCGGCGAGGCGCCGAAGCGCTGGTCGCCGAGCGCCAGGAAGTTCGACATGGACTGCTGGCTGATGTTGACCAGGCTCACGAGGGTGTTGCGCACCTTCGCCAGGCTTTCGGGTGACATGTTCGTGTTGGTCGCCATGGAGTGAGGCCCCTTCGTTCTCTCCTCGAGAGTCGCCGCCGAGTGCGGGCGCCGCGAAGGTCTTGACCGTTCTGGGGATGGTTCAAACCTCGAACGGCCCAGATGTGCTAGGGCGGACGGAGCCGTCGGCCCGGAATCGCGACAGCCCCCGATCGCAGTGCGATCGGGGGCTGTCGTCCGGCTGGTACGGCATCAGGGACTCGAACCCCGAACCCGCTGATTAAGAGTCAGCTGCTCTGCCAATTGAGCTAATGCCGCGCGGTGAAGCGGGTGCAACCTTAGCAGCGAGTGACGGGGGAGGAAAATCGAGATCGCGTGACGTCGTGCACCCCGCGTTCAGCGCGCGGCGAGCACCGCCTGGGCCGCGTTGTGGCCGCCGAGACCCGAGACCGCGCCGCCCCGTCGGGCGCCGGACCCGCAGAGCAGCACGGACTCCACGCCCGTGTCGACCCCCCAGGCGCGGGCGGGGGTGTCGAGCGCCGCCCGCTGCGGGGCCCAGGGCCAGTCGAGGTCGCCGTGGAAGATGTGGCCGCCGGGCATGGCGAGGTCGGCCTCGACGTCCTGGGGGATCTTCGCCTCGATGCACGGGTCGCCGTTGCCGTCGCGGGCGACGCAGTCGGCGATCGGCTCGAGCAGGTGCTGGTCGAGGCTCGCCAGGGCGCGCTCGACGGCGAGCGCTTTGGTCGCGGCCGGGTGGGCCGTGAACAGCGACGCCGGGGTGTGCAGCCCGAAGTAGGTGAGGGTCTGGGCGCCGGAGCCCGCCAGCTCGCCCAGGATCGACGGATCGGTCAGGGAATGGCAGTAGACCTCGCCGGGCAGCTCGGTGGGCACCCGGCCGGCGGCGGCCTCGGCGTACGCCCGCTCGATGTGGCTCGCCGTCTCGTTGAGGTGGAGCGTGCCGGCGAAGGCGACGGCCGGGTCGGCACCCGAGCGCAGGCGGGGGAGCCGGTCGAGCAGGAGGTTGATCTTGAGCTGGGAGCCCTCCGGCTTCGTGGCCTCGTCGGGGGTGCCCCCGAGCAGTCGCTCCAGCACGTACGGCGCGACGCCCGACAGCACCTGGCCGGCGGCGACGGTGTGGGTGCCGTCGGCGTCGGCCCAGGTGACCTCGGCGCCCCGGGAGCCGTCGGCGACCACGCGTCGTACGTCGGCGCCCGTCACCAGCTCGGCGCCCGCCCGGGTGGCCGCGGCGGCCAGCGCGTCGGTGACCGCGCCCATGCCGCCGACCGGCACCCGCCACTCGCCGGTCCCGTTGCCGATGAGGTGGTAGAGGAAGCAGCGGTTCTGCACCAGCGAGGGGTCGTGCAACGAGGCGAACGTGCCGATCAGGGCGTCCGTGCCGACGACGCCGCGCACGGTGTCGTCGCGGAAGCGGCGGTCGATCGCCGCGCCGAGCGGCTCGAGCACGACGTCGCGCCAGATCTGCTCGGGCACCCGGGCGGCGAGCTCGTCCTCCCGGGGCAGCGGCGCCAGGAGGGTGGGGGCCACGGCGCGCGCGAGCTCCTCCACCTCGGCGTAGAAGGAGACCCACGCGTCGTACGCGTCGTCGGACCCGGTCAGCGCCGCGAACGACGCACGGGTCGCGGGGCCCTCGGGGCGCTCGACGAGCAGGCCGCCCGCCTCTCCCCCCGCCCCGGCGCCGGTCGCGGTGCCCGGCAGGTACGGCGTGTACGACGCCGTGGTGCGCGACTCGAGCCGCACGTCGAGGCCGAGGTCGGCGACGAGCTGCTCCGGCATGAGGCTGACGAGGTAGGAGTAGCGCGACAGACGCACCGGCGAGCCCGGGAACGCGCGGGCCGACACGGCGGCACCGCCGGTGTGGTCGAGCCGCTCGAGCACGGCGACGCTCAGCCCGGCGCGGGCGAGGTAGGTCGCGGCCACGAGGCCGTTGTGCCCGCCGCCGACGACCACGGCGTCGTACGTCGAGCGGGTGAGCCGGTGCGAGTGGGTGACGGGTGCCTCCATGGCGGCCAACCTAGGGGGTCGTCGCGTCCGGAGGGTGGACCCAGGTGGTCTGGACCGGCGGGTGGGTCCGTCCCGTCGTGGGGTGAAAGCCCTGCCGATCGGCGGGGGCGAGGACACAATGACCGCCGTGAGTGCGGCGGCTCGGCGTCGTACCGGACTCGTCGGAAGGGCGCGGTCGTGAGGGTCAAGGGCTCGACGCTGCTGGTCGCCGCCGCGCTGGCGACGCCGCTGCTCGCCCTGGTCGCGGTGCTCGCGACGTCCTCCTGGGTGCAGGCGCTCGTGCTGTGGCCGACCGGGCTCGTGACGGCGACCGCGGTGCTCGCCCCGCCCCGGTGGCGGCTCCCGGTGGTGGCGGCGGGCGGTCTGGTGGCCGGCAGCACGTTCTGGCTGGTCGACGTGCCCCACGGTGCGGCCCTCGGCTTCGGCGCCGCCACGACCGCCCAGGCGTTCCTGGCCCAGCTGGTGCTCTGCCGCGGGTGGCGGGGCCCCCGACCCGGACTGCGCGACCAGCACGACATGGGGCGATGGATCCTCGCCTCCTTCGCCGGCGCTGCCCTCGGCACGACCGTGCTCGGGGTGGTGGTGACCGTCGACGGCTGGCGGTTCGACCTCGGGCAGGTGGTGATGGTGCTGCTCGCGGGGGTCTTCTCGCAGCTGCTGCTCGTGCTGCCCTTCCTCGAGCTCGACGCCGCGGCGCCCGGCGTCTCGCAGCTCGAGCGGGGCGGCCAGTGGGTCGCGACGGTCGCGTCCACGGCAGCGGCCTTCGGTATCCAGGACAGTGCCTACTGGGCCTTCCTCACCGTGCCGTTCCTCGCGTGGGGCGCTCTGCGCCTGCCGCTGCGCGAGATGGTGCTCCAGCTGCTCGTCATCACCGTGACGGTGCTGACCCTCGGCTCCGTCGGCATCGGTCCGCTCGGGTTCGACCAGGCGGGCGACGCCGCGGTGGAGACCGCGACGGTGCTCCACCTGTTCCTCATCGGTGGCGTCCTCCTCGTGGTGCCCTACGCGCTCGTCTCGCAGCAGCTGCGCCGCCGGTCGGCCGAGGCGCACCGGGAGGGGGAGCTGGTGCGCCGGATCATGGACTCGGCGACGCGGACCGCCATCATCGCCACCGACCGGGCGGGGCGGATCACGCTCGTCAACGTGGGGGCGGAGAACCTGCTCGGCTACCGCGGCGACGAGCTGCTCGGCCGGACGCCGGAGGTGATCGTGCCGCGTGGCGAGATCCAGTCCCAGGCCGAGGCCCTCGGCACCGCGCCCTCGTTCGTGAAGATCGCCAAGGTCCTCGCGAGGAACCCCGCCGAGCCGCGGGACTGGCGCCTGCGCCGCAAGTCCGGCGAGGTCCGCAGCCACTCCATGGTCCTCACGCCCATGACCGACGAGGCGGGCGCCGTCGCCGGCTACGTGCTCACCTCGGAGGACGTCACCGCCCGGGTCCAGCGGCAGGAGTCCCTGCTCGCCGCCCTCCTCTCGGAGCGCGAGGCGGTCGAGCGGCTCGAGCAGGCCGACCGGATGAAGGACGCGCTCGTCTCGACCGTCAGCCACGAGCTCCGCACGCCGCTGACGAGCATCCTGGGCTACGCCACGATGCTGGCCGACGGCGACTTCGGCGACCTCGACGGCCCCGCCGAGCAGATGCTCGACCGCATCATCAAGAACGGCGAGCGGCTCCGCTCCCTCGTGGAGAACCTCCTCGTGCTCGCCCGCGTCAACGCCGGGCACCTCGAGGTCGACGCCCACGTGCTCGACCTGCGCGACGTCGTGCGGTCGGCGCAGGAGGTCGTCGTGCCCAGCCTGGTGGCGCGCGACCTCGACGTCCGGATCCGGCTGCCGGAGGGACCGGCCCTCGTCGACGGCGACGCCGGGATGCTCGAGCGGGTGCTGCTCAACCTGCTGACGAACGCCCTGAAGTTCACGCCCGACGGTGGCCGCGTCGACGTCGTCGTGGGCGTGGAGGACGAGGAGGTCGTGATGGACGTCAGCGACACCGGCCTCGGCATCCCCCTGGAGGAGCAGGACCAGCTGTTCACCCAGTTCTTCCGCTCCTCGGTCGCGAAGAAGGAGGCGATCCAGGGCACCGGCCTGGGGCTCTCCATCGCCCACTCGATCGTCGAGCAGCACGGCGGCGTCATCGGTGCCACCTCCGAGGCCGGTGCCGGCTCGACCTTCCTCGTCGTGCTGCCGCGCCTCACCGAGGCGGCCGCGACCGCCCGGGGATGGGCGCCGACCGAGGTCGACCCGGCGGCGCAGGGACTCGAGATCGTCGGCGGCCCGCCCCCGCCGTACGAGCGCGGCCGCACCCGCCCCGCCTGAGGCGTACGGCGGGTCGCGGTGTCAGCGACAGGGCGGATGGGGCGCGCACACCGCAGGGCAAGGGGGGACGGCGGGTCGCGGTGTCAGCGACAGGGCGGACGGGGCGCCCACACCGCGACCGTCGGGGTCTCGAGACGCGGCTCGCTGGGCTCCCTGCTCCTCGACCCCCGGAGACGCGAGAACCCCCGGCCACCGCGAGGTGACCGGGGGTTCCGGTGTCTGGGGTGAGTAACGGGACTTGAACCCGCGACATCCGCCACCACAAGGCGGCGCTCTACCAGCTGAGCTATACCCACCACGACCGCGATCGCGACGTACATCGCGATGGGCCGGAGAAGAGTGTAGCGGGTGTCAGGGAGTGCTCTGACCATCCGGGTCGGGGGCCGGATCGCCGGTCAGACCGGTGAGCGATCCGCCGTGGCGGCCGGCGAGCTCGCGGGCCTGGGCGGAGGTGGGTCCGGGGCGGGGCACGAAGACGGCGTCGCGGTAGTAGCGCAGCTCCTCGATGCTCTCCTGGATGTCGGCGAGCGCGCGGTGGTTGCCGCGCTTCGGGGGCGCCTGGTAGTAGGCACGGGGGAACCAGCGGCGTGACAGCTCCTTGATGGAGGAGACGTCGACGATGCGGTAGTGGAGGAAGGACTCCAGCATCGGCATGTCACGGGCCAGGAACGCGCGGTCGGTGGCGACCGTGTTGCCGGCGAGCGGGGGACGGCTGCCCTCGCCGCAGTGCCGTCGCACGTAGGCGAGCACCTCGGCCTCGGCCTCGGCGAGCGTGATGCCGTTCGCCAGCTCCTCGCTCAGGCCGGACTTCGCGTGCATGTCGCGCACGAAGTCGCCCATCTGCTCGAGGGCCTCGGCCGGGGGCTTGACGATCAGGTCGACACCCTCGCCGAGCACGTTGAGGTCGAAGTCCGTCACCAGGGCGGCGACCTCGATCAGGGCGTCGGCGCCGAGGTCGAGCCCGGTCATCTCGCAGTCGATCCACACCAGTCGGTCGCTCACGACCGACCACCTTACTCACGGGTCCACCGGCGCCGGACCGCCGCCGGGGTCCGTGCGGTGCTCAGGGGGGCCTCAGGATCCCCTTCTAGGTTGTCCGTAGGTTGAGGGTCGCAGCACCCGACGGTGACAGCAGCGACGTAGGCGCGCGAGCAGAGGACGAGGGACGGGACCATGGCGAAGGCGGGCAGGCCGAACAAGGGCGGCGCGGGCAAGGGCGGCAAGCCCGCCGGCACCGGTCCGGCGAAGCAGAGCGCGGCGAAGCGGACCACCGGCTCGGCGACGACGCCTCCGAAGGGAGGCCCCACCCGGGCCCAGAAGGCGCAGGCCGCCCAGCGCGAGCAGGCCCGCAAGGAGCGTCTGCGCGAGTGGACGATCGTCGGCTCCGTCATCGCCGTCGTGGCCGCGCTGATCATCGGTGTCGTGCTCCTGCAGGGCGGCGACGAGATCGATCCCGACGCCGCCGTGCCCGGCTCCGGTCAGTCGGAGAGCTCGGCCGACCCCGGCGCCACGGACCCGACCGCCCCCGCCACCGACCTGCCGGGCGAGGTCACCGAGGACTACGGCATCGCGTTCGGCGACCCCGACGCCGAGCACCGCGTCGTTATCTACGAGGACTTCATCTGCCCGTTCTGCGGTGCCCTCGAGGCCGAGACGAGCGACGACCTCACCGCGCTGGCGGCCTCCGGCGACATCGTGGTCGAGTACCGCGCCTTCAACCTCCTGACGCGCTTCGGCGACTACTCCGAGCGGGCGGCCAACGCCTTCGCGGTCGTCATGGACGCCGCCGGCCCCGCCGCGGCCAAGGAGTTCCACGACGCGCTCTTCGAGGAGCAGCCCTCGGAGTCCGGCCCGTACCTCTCCGACGACGACCTGGTCGACCTCGCGGTCGCGGCCGGCGCCGAGGAGTCCGCCGTGCGCCCCGGCATCGAGGACCTCTCCTTCGGTGACTGGGTCTCCAACGCCACCATCGCGGCCGAGGACAACGACGTGACCGGCACCCCGACCGTGCTCGTCGACGGCGAGTCCATCGGTGGCCAGACCGTCGCCGACCTCGCCGACAACATCTTCAGCGCCGTCGGCGGACGTCCCTGACGGACGCCTCCGACCGACGCCCCAGACCTAGGTGAGCAGCACGCCGGGGTCGGGCAGCGACGTCGGCCGGAAGGCGTAGACGCCGACCAGCCGGAGGCGGGTGGCCTCGACGTACGTCGGGAGCGCGGCCCGGACGGCGGCGTCCGCGCCGTACCCCTCGAGCAGCGCGGCCGTGGCCGGTCCGACGGCTTCGGGCGCGAGCAGGCCCTGCGCGGCCCGCAGCTCAAGGTGGGCGACGAGGTTGCCGAGGTCGAGCGCGGGATCGCCGACGGCCAGGAGGTCGAGGTCGATCAGGCCCAGCGCCCCCGGGCCGTGCCCCGGGGCGAGCAGCAGCTGCTTGTCGTGGAGGTCGCGGTGCAGCGGGACGGCGCGGGTCGGCGTCGGCAGCGCGCCGAGCCGGACCTCGCACTCCCGCAGCCGCTCCGCGAGGTCGCCCGTCACGGTGCGGGCGAGCGCGTCGTACGTCGCCGCGAGCCCCACTGCCCGTCGGGTCGCGGAGGCCTCGTCGGCCGCCGTGTGGGCGCCGGCACCGTCCGGCGCGGCGACGCCGTGCAGCTGCCGCACGAGCGCCCCCACCCGGCGGAGCACCGTGAGCGTCACCTCCCCGGTGGGCAGGAGCTCGTGCAGAGTGCGGCCCGGCAGGGCCTCGGTGACCAGCAACCCCTGCGCGTCGTCGACCCCGAGCACGCGGGGCACCCGCGGGCCGAGCGGTGCCTCGCCGAGGTGGCGCAGCGTCGCCGCGGCCGGCGCCGCCCGACCGGGTCGCAGCACCTTCACGTAGCGCGTGGCGCTCACGTCGCCCGCCTGGTCGTGGGCCTCGGTGCGCAGGACCGCCCGCCGTTCGGGCCGGTGGGCGACGAGCCGCGTGCCGGGCACGGCGAGCAGGGCGGCGAGCTGTGGCAGGCGCCGGTCGGCGCCGTGGCGCTGCACGAGCGCGTGCTGCCCCACCCGGGCGACGGACCCGGGCCGCACCGCGTCGGTGCGGCGCGCGACCTCGGCCGCGCGGGCGCGGTCGGCGAACCACTGCCCGACGCACGGCTTGGAGCCGCCGGCGGACAGCTGGAGCAGCAGGTGGTCGGCACCGCGCGGCTGGGCCTGCCGCAGGTGCCAGCCGTGGGCGGCGAGGTCGGCGTCGATGCGGGCCAGCGACGGCGGGGGGACGGCGCCGAGGCCGTCGTGGTCCACCGGGAGGGCGCTCATCGTGCGGCTCCCGAGGTCGCGGCCCCGACGGCCCCCACGGCCCCGCCGGCGAGCAGCGCCTCGACCTGCGACAGCAGCCCGCGGCAGGCGTCGGGCCAGTCGGCGTGGCACGTGCGGAAGGGGTCGGTGGTGCGCCGCAGCAGGTGGGCCGCGGTGTGGGCCGCGAGCACCGCGGGCGGCGGCAGGTCCCGCCGGTCGGCGTAGCCGGCGAGGAACGCGTCGGCCGCGCCCGGCCCCCGGCCGGAGGCGACGTCGTCGGCGAGCAGGCAGCCGAGGTCGTCGGCGGCGGGTCCGCGGGCGGCGCGGTCGAGGTCGAGCAGCCCGGCCGGCGCCCCCGGCCCGCGGGCGACGAGCTGGTCGCGGGAGAGGTCGCCGTGGAGCACGACGTCGTCCCCGGCGGCGCCGGCCGCCTCGCGCAGGCCGACCTCGCAGGCCGTGACGACCCGGCGGATCCGGTCGGCGTCGGCGGGCAGGAGGAGGGCGAGCTGCTCCCCGGCCTGCCGCACCGCGGCCCGCAGGTCGCGCGTCGTGCGCCGCGGCAGCGTCGCCGTACGCGCGGAGGGTGCCAGGTCGTGCAGCGCGGCGACGAGGTGCCCGGCCTCCGGGAGCGACGGTGCGGCGGCGGCCCGGTCGAGGGGCGTGCCCGGCACCCACGACAGCGCCGCCAGGCCGAGGGCGTCGTCGAGCCCGAGCAGGGCGGGGACGCGCCCCGCCAGGGCGGAGCCGGCCAATGCCCGGGGCCCGCGGAGGGCGTCGGCGAGGTCGCCGGGGCGGACGGCGCGCAGGAGCACCGGCCCGGCGGTGGTCTCCAGGCGGGCCACCCAGCGCCGCTGGGGGTTGTAGGAGAGCGCCGTGGGCGGCCCCATCGGACGCGTGCCCGTCACCCGGGCGAGCAGCTCGGGGCCGAGCCGGTCCTCGGCGAGCGGCCGGAGCGCGGGCAGGTCGCGGTCGGCCTCCGCGCGCACCGCGATGACCCCCCGCTCCGGGTCGACCGCGACGACGCCACCGGGCCGTGCCTTGCGCTGCGTCTTCGCGAGCTTGGCGCGGGCCGAGCCGGCGTACGCCTGCACCAGCAGCAGCTCGGGACCGCAGCGGACCGCGGCGACGGCGCTCGTGCCGGCCTTCATGCGCAGCCGCACCCGCTCGGCGTCGCTGCGTCCGCGGTGGGCCGGGGCGTGCGCGGCCAGCCAGCGGCGGAGCGCCCCGTCGGAGGCGAGCACCCCGAACCCGGGCACGCCGAGCTCGGGCACGAGGTGGGAGTCGGTCTCAGGCACGGGAGGCCTCCGGGAGCGAGGTGACGACGGCCAGCGGCTGCGTGGCGTCGGGGTCGAGCACCGGTGCGGGCGGGTGCGGGGCGCCGGGCGTCCGTACGGCGGGCGCCGTCAGGTCGGCGCCGAGCACCTCGTCGGGCGGCCCGTCGGCGACGACGACGCCGCGCTCGATCCAGACGACGCGGTCGCAGTCGCGGGCGTGGGCGAGGTCGTGGGTGATGACGACGGTGGTGCGGCCGGCGGTGAGGCGACCCAGCGCGGCGAGCACCTCGGACTCCGTGCCCTCGTCGAGCCCGGTCAGCGCCTCGTCGAGCACGACGATCGGGGCGTGCCGCACGGCGGCCCGGGCGATGGCGATGCGCTGGCGCTGGCCCCCGGAGAGGGTCGCGCCGCGCTCGCCGACGACGGTGTCGTAGCCGTCGGGCAGGGCCATGACGAAGTCGTGGGCGCCGGCGAGGCGGGCCGCGGCCTCGATCTCCGCCGGGGTGGCCCCCGGTCGGCCGTACGAGATGTTGTCGGCGATCGACGTGGCGAACAGGACGCTCTCCTGCAGCACCACGGCCACCTGGCTGCGCACCGACTCGACGGTGAGGTCGACCAGGTCGTGGCCGTCCACGAGCACGCTGCCGGACTCGGGGTCGCGCAGCCGGGAGAGTAGGGAGGCGACGGTCGACTTGCCCGACCCGGACGGTCCGACGAGGGCGATGCGCTGCCCGGCCCGCACGTGCAGGTCGACGCCTCGCAGCACCGGGTGGCCCGGCGTGTAGGAGACCCAGACGTCGCGCAGCGTCACGTCGCCGCGGAACGGGCGGGCCGGCTTCGACCAGCTGTGGTCGCGCACGCTCGGCTCCTGCTCGAGCAGCTCGACGATCCGCTCGCCCGAGGCGGCGGCGGCCGCGATCCGGCCGGTGTACTTCGCGAGGTCGCGCAGGGGCTTGAAGGTCGCCTTCAGGTAGGTCAGGAAGACCACGAGGTCGCCCGGCGTGAGCGCGCCGGCGAGCACGCGCTGGGCCCCGACGTACAGCACGACCGCGGTCGCGATGCCCACGAGCACGTCGGTGGTGCGCTCGAGCTGGGCCGAGAGGCGCTTGGTCTGCACGCCGTCGCGCAGGCTGCGCTCGTTGCTGTCGGCGAAACGGCCCTGGAGCCGCTCGGCGAGCGAGTAGGAGTGCACGACCCGCATCGACGACAGCGTCTCGGTGGCGAGCGAGGCGAGCGCGCCCTCGGCCTTGCGCTGCTTGCGGGAGACGGTGTGGATGCTCTTCGTGACGTGGGCGCCGCTGACGAGGAACAGCGGGATGACGGCCACCATGCAGAGCGCCAGCGGGAAGTCGAGGATCGCCACGACGACGACCATCCCGACCATCGTGGCGATGTTGCCGACGAGCGGCAGGCCGGCGGTGACCGCGACCTCCTTGAGGCGTCCGACGTCGGAGGTCACGCGCGTGACGAGGTCGCCGGTGCGCGACTGGTCGTGGAACGCCATCGGCAGGCGCTGCAGGTGGGCGTAGACGTCGCCGCGCACCCGGGTGAGCAGGCGGTTGCCGGCCAGCGCGAAGCAGAGCGTCATCGCGTACGCCGCCGCGGCGCGCAGCAGCACGACGGCCAGCAGGGCGCCCGCGGCGATGATGATCGTCGCCTGCACGTCACCGGGGCCGGAGGCCGCGATGTCGGCCCCGGAGGCCTGCACGACGGCGTCGATGACGAACTTCAGCGGCCACGGCTCCGCGAGGCGGAACAGCACCTCGAGGAACATGGCGAGCAGGCCGCCGGCGAGCAGCGGACGCTCCGCCTTGAGGTGCGGGCGAAGGTGGTGCGCGGTGCGGCGCAGGCCGGGCACGGCCTCCCGCAGGTTCGAGGGCTTCTCACGCGACACGGTCTGCTCCCGGGGTGGTGAGGGCGGGCTCGCCGAGGCCGAGCGGCGCCAGCGAGGTGGCGAGCACGTGGTCCCAGTCGGCGGCCAGGGCGGCGGTGCGGTTGACGGTGCGCAGGGTGCGGCGTCGTACGACGTCGGCGCGCAGCGCCGCGACCGCCGTGGCGAGGGCGGCCGGGTCGTCGGGGGCGACGAGCGTGCCGTGGGTGCCGCCGTCGAGCAGGGCCGGCAGGTCGCCGACCGCGCTGGCCACGACGGGCAGGCCGGCGGCGAGGTACTCCGTCACCTTCAGCGGCGAGAAGTAGAAGTCGTCGAGGGCGGGGTACGGCGCGCAGGCCACGTCCATCCGGTGCAGCTGCGCGGGCACCTCGGCGGCGGGCAGGGCGCCGGTGGTCTCGACGTTCGCGGCGATCCCGAGGTCGGCGGCCTGCGCGCGCAGCGCGTCGGCGCGGGGGCCGTCGCCGACGAGCAGCAGCCGGTACGACGGGTCGTCGGCCATGAGTCGGGCCGCGGCGGCCACGAGCGTCTCGACGCCGTGCCAGGCCTTGAGGGTGCCGACGAACCCGAGGGTGAAGGGTCCGTCGGTGCCGGTCACGGGGCGCGCGGCCGGGGTGACGGCGCGGGTGTCGACGCCGTTGGCGACGGTGCGCACCCGGGTCGGGTCCGCGGCGTACCGGCGGGCCCAGGCGGAGACGGTGTCGCTGACGCCGAACGCGGCGGTCGCCGACGAGAGGGCCGCGGTCGCCACCGCGTGGGCGCCGGCGACGTCGACGAGGCCGCGGTGGGCGGACTGCTCGTCGGGCAGCGGGGCGTTGACCTCGAGCAGCGAGGGCACGCCGGACCGGCGCGCCCAGGCCGTCGCCGTCCGCCCCCAGAGCGCGTAGCGCTCGTAGACGAGGTCGAAGGGCACCTCGCCGGTCAGGGAGTCGAGTGCGGGGGCCACGGCGGCGTCGGAGGCGACGGCCGAGCGCTCGCGGGCGGCGAGGCGCTCGGTGGCGTCCCCGTCGCGGCGGCCGGCGACCGCCGGCAGCTCGTGCACCCGGACGTCCTCGAGCCCGGCCGGGGCGGGACCGCCGGGGCGCGGGGTCAGCAGGTGCACCTCGGCGCCGCGTCGCAGCAGCGCCCGGAGCACCGCCTGGGCGTGGACGGAGGCACCCTTCGTGCCGAACACCGGGATGCCCGGGTCGGTGCAGACGTAGGCGACCCGGAGACGGCGGCGGAGCGTGCTCACGCGCCCACCCCCGCGAGGTCGCGGGCGGTGGCACCCGGAGCAGTGGTGCGCCGGTCCGTGACCGGGCGGGCCACCGAGCGGAAGACCTCCGCGAGCACGGCGGCGTTGCGGCGCACGTCGAAGCGCTCCTCGACCAGCGTGCGGCCCGCGTCGGCGTACGACGCGGCGGTCGCCGGGTCGTCGAGCACGGCGCGCAGCGCGTCGGCCAGCGCGGCCGGGTCGCTGCTCGGGACGATGCGGCCGGTCACGCCGTCGACGACCGCCTCGGGGATGCCGGTGACGGGCGTGGCCACGCACGGGGTGCCGAGCGCCAGCGCCTCGAGCAGCACCGTGGGGAGGCCGTCGCGGTTGCCGTCCTCGGCGACCACGCACGGGGCGGCGAAGACGGCGGCCGAGGCCACGACCTCCTTCATCCGGTCCTGGGGGAGCGCGCCGAGGAAGTCGACGGCGTCGGCCACGCCGAGGTCGCGGGCCAGGGCGTGCAGCCGGTCGCCCTCGGCACCCGTGCCGACGACCTGGAGGCGCACGTCGTACGACGCGCTGCGCAGCGCCGCGACGGCGGCGAGGAGCACGTCGAAGCCCTTCTTGGGCACCAGCCGTCCGACCGTCGCGATGGTGCGGGGGGAGCGCGGGGCGTGCGACCGGGCGAAGCGGTCGAGGTCGAGGCCGTTGTAGAGGCGCACGACGCGGTCGGCCGCCGCGGGCTGGAGCCGGCGGAGGAAGTCGGTGTTGAAGTCGCTCACGGTGACGACGGCGTCGGCGCCGGCCAGGTTGGCGTGGAGGGCGTCGGCGTCCAGGCCGGTGTGGAAGATGTCCTTCGCGTGGGCCGTGAACGAGCAGGTGATCCCCGCGATGCGGGCCGCGACGCGGGCGACGGTGGCCGGGCTGTTCGCGAAGTGGGCGTGCAGGTGGTCGAGGCCCTGCTCGACGGCGGCGGCCGCGACCTCGAGGGCGGCGACCCCCTCGTCGACGGGCAGGGCGAGCACCTCGTCGAGGTGGGCGGCCAGCCCGGGCAGCCGGTGGTGCGTGCGCTGGAGCGCCGCCCACAGCGTGGAGGCCTTCGGCGTGCGGGTCAGGTAGGTGACGGGCGCGCGGACGTCGGCGACCGCGGCGTGGAACCGGCCGTCGTCGGGCTGGCGCATCGAGAACACCGACACCTCCACCGCGGCGCGTCCGGACGGGTCGGCCGACCCCTCGAGGGCCAGGCCCTCGAGCGCCAGCAGCTCGCTGAGCACGAACGTCTCGGAGAAGCGGGGGAACATCGTCAGCACGTAGCCGACGCGCAGGGGAGCGGGGCCGGTCGGGGCGCCGGTGCTGGTGCTGGTGCTGGTCGGGTCAGGCAGAGACATGGCGGAGCTCCAGGGCGTGGTCGGGGGCGAGGAGGGCGTCGGCGAGGGCCGGCAGGCGCTCGAGCCCGTCGAGGTCGACGGTGTGGTGGGCCGGCGGGCGTCGTACGGCGTCGGCCAGCCACGAGGCGAGCGCCTCGGGGGTGGCGGCGTCGGGGGCGAGGTGGTCGAGCTCGGTCCAGGGGCCGAGCTCGTGGACGCGGAGCGTCTGCTCGAGGCGGGGCGTCGTGCGCGGCACCACGAGCGGTGGGCGACCGGAGGCCAGCAGCTCGCAGACCGTGTTGTAGCCGCCCATGCTCACCACCGCGGCGGCGCCGGCGATGAGCGGCAGCGTGTCCTCGACGAACGTGTGCACGACGAGGTCGTCGCGGACGGCGGCCAGGGCGGCGAGCCGCTGGCGCTCCGCGAGCGGCATGCAGGGACCGGTGACGAGCACGGCGTGGTGCCCGGCCGGCAGGGCGGTGCGGGCGAGGGCGTCGGCGAGGGCGTGGCCGTCCTGGCCGCCGCCGACGAGGCAGAGCACGTACGGCGTCGGCGCGGCCGCGGTGCCCGGGGTGGGCGTCAGCGGCGACGGGACCGGCGGGAGGTGCCGGCCGCGGCCCCGGGCGAGGTAGCCCGTGAAGCGGACCATCGCGCCGACCTCGGGGCCCAGCCCGTAGGCGACCACCGGGTCGTGGACGCGGGGGTCGCCGTACACCCAGACCTCGTCGTAGAGGTCGAGCACGGCCTCGGTGGTGCCGGCCGCGTCCCACTCGCGGCGGGCGACGGCGGGGGTGTCGAGGATGTCGCGGAGGCCGAGCACGGTGCGGGTGGGCAGCCCGCGGGGGCCGACGGTACGGCGAGCCGTGCGCAGCGCCGCGTCGAGCTCGCCGCCCATGCCCCGGGCCACCTTGTCGACGACGAACAGGTCGGGGGCGAAGGCGGCGATCGCGGTCTCGATCATGCGGCTGCGCAGCTCGAGCAGCTCGTCGAGGCCGAGGCCCAGCGACGCGGGGGAGTAGCCGCCGTCGCCGTCCTTGGCGACGCCCGGCAGCACGACGAGCTCGGTGCCGGCCGGGAGGGGGAGGGCGGCCGCGGCCGGCGTACCGGTCAGCAGCAGGACGTCGGTGTCCGGGCGGCCCGCGACCAGGCTGGCGGCGATCTCGATGTTGCGGCGCACATGACCCAGCCCCTGGGTGTCATGGGAGTAGAGGGCGATACGACGACGTGGCATGGGGGCTCCCGAGGACTGGGGCGGATCGGTGGCGACGCTCCTCGACGAGCGGCGTGCGACCACGGTGCGTCCGGGAGATGACGTGTCCGTGAGGGGACGGTGAGAGGGCTCTCATGTGCCCGAGGTGGTGGAGGGGCTCCGAGCGCGGCGAGCCGCGTCCCGACCGCCGACGGTCAGGCGGCGCGGTGCCCGAGGCCCCGGGCGAAGCGCAGCACGGCGGCGGCGAAGGCGGCGGGCTGGTCGAGCGGCGCCATGTGGCTCGCCCGCGGCACGATCGCGACCCGTACGTCGCGCCCGGCGCGCACGAACGCGCGGTAGCCGAGGCGGAACTGGTCGAACTGGCCGTTGAGCAGCAGCACGGGGGCGTCGACCTCGGAGAGCATCGACGGCCGGCAGTGCGTCATGACCTCGCTCCAGGCGGCGGTGGTCGGGGTGAAGTAGTAGCCGCCCGCGATGACGGGGTCGATCGTCTCGGCGCCGTACACGCGCCGGAGCACCCGGTCGTTGAGCCGGGTCATGCGCTCGGGCCCGATGCGGTCGGTGACGGCGGCGACACCGCGGTAGAGCGCGGCGCCCGGGCCGACCGGTGTCGTGGACGCGCCGGCGAGCACGAGCCCGGCCAGGCGGTGGCCGTGGTCGGCGCCGTAGGCCATCCCGACGTACCCGCCCAGCGAGTGGCCCACGACCACCGGGAGCTCGTCGTCGGGCACCGCGCGGACCGCCTCGTCGACGACCTCGACGCAGCGCGCCATCGTGAACTCCTCGTCGACCCGGGCGCCGTGGCCGGGCAGGTCGACGAGGGTGACGGCGGCGTCGGCCTCGAGGTGGGGGAGCACGGGCAGCCACTGGGTGCTCGAGAGCCGCGAGCCGTGCACGAGGACGAGGTGGGGGCGCATGTCGCTCCTGGTCAGGCGGGGTCGGTGACGTCGGCGACGGTGGCGGCCACGACACGTACGACGTCGGCGGCCTCGACGCGCAGGCCCACGCCGTGGGCGCCGCCGCCCAGCGAGACGGTGCCGGTGACGCGCTCGTCGGCGACGACGGGCCAGGGGCCGGCCGGGCCCTCGAGCGCCCCGAACGGGGTAATGGTGCCGCGGGCGTACCCGGTGGCGCGCTGCGCCTCGTCGGCCGACGGCATCGAGAGGCGGGAGACCCCGAGGAGGGTGCGCAGCTTCGGCCACGAGATCGACCGGTCGCCGGGCACGAGCACGAGGAGGAAGTCGTCGTCCCCGCGCCGCACGACGAGGGTCTTCACGATCCGGTCGGGGGTGACGCCGAGCAGCTCGGCGGCCTCGGCCAACGACCGGGCGGGTCCGGCCTCGGTGACGGTGAAGGGGATCCCGGCGGCCCGGACGGCGGCCGCCGCGCGCTCGGCGCTCACGCGGTCGCTCCCGCGTCCGTGCTCGGCCGCCACCCCAGCGCCGGGCCCAGCTTCTCGGCGATGTCGGTGATGATCTGCACGTAGTCGTCGTGGCCGAACGTGAACGGCAGCGCGAAGACGACCTCGTCGACGGCCTGGAACCCGGCGTGCTCGTGGAGGCGCTCGGCGATCTCGTCCGAGGTGCCCACGAGGTCGGGCGCGAACATCAGCCGTCCCGGACCCTGGGGCGTCGCGGTGCGCTCGAGCCGGCTGGCGGCGTACGCCGTGTAGCGCTCCCGCTGGTCGGCGGTGGCGCTGTCGGTCGGGATCACGACGAGGCCCTGCGAGACGCGGGCGGCGGCGCCGTCGGGGTGGGCGGCCCGGAACGCGTCGATCTGGCTGCGCTGGATCGTCGCGAAGTCGTACGTCGGGCCGTCTCCCTCGGCCTTGACCACGCTGCTGGTGAGCAGCGACAGCCCCTGCTCGCCGGCCCAGGCGGCCGACCGGAGCGACGCCGCGCCGTACCAGACCCGCGACGCCAGGCCGGGGGAGTGCGGCTGCACGTGGTCGGAGAAGGTCTCGATGCCCTGGACGCCGGAGAAGCTGCTCGCGGGCTCCCCGCGCAGCAGGCCCAGCAGCCGCGTGACGCGGGCGTAGGAGAAGTCCTCGGCGTCGGCGGTGTCGGGGTAGAGGCTGCCTTTGACGTCGTCGAAGTGCATCGGCGGGCCGACGCTGACCCCGGGGTTGAGCCGCCCGCCGGAGAGCAGGTCGACGGTCGCCAGGTCCTCCGCGAGCCGTAGCGGGTTCTCCCAGCCGAGGGGCGTCACCGCCGTGCCGAGGTCGATGCGGCTCGTGCGCTGCGTGGCCGCGGCGAGGAACGTCAGGGGCGACGAGATGCCGTGCTGCAGGTGGCGGTGGCGCACGTAGGCGCTGTCGAAGCCGAGCCGCTCGCCCAGCGCGATCACGTCCAGGGTGCTCTCGTGGCCGGCGCGCGGGTCGGCGGGGTCGAAGAGCCCGATGGTGAGGAAGCCGAGTCGTCGCAGCGGCACGTCGCGGAGGGGCACGGGCCCAGCGTAGGTCGGCGGCCCGAGTCGCGACGGTGGTCTCGCCGACATCGACGGACGACCGCCGTACCCCGGGTTCGGTACGACCGTCATGACACCCCTCGGCGCGACGGCCCAGCCGCTAGGCTGAGATCTCGTGGCGGTCTGGTGGCCGCCCCCGAGGTCAGGAGTGGGCTTGTGCCCGAGACCAGGCTGTGCCTCACCTGCGGTGCCGTCGTCGACGCGACGAAACTGGCGCTGCACCGACAGTTCCACGAGCAGATCGACCACGTCCAGCGCGCCACCGACGACCTGCGCGCCACGCTGCGCCGGGTGGAGCGGCGGTCGATCGACAACTCGACGTCCTGACCTTTCACCCCTTAGCGCACGTGCGTTTCCCCACAATTGAGGCGGTAGGCAGTAGGTTGATTGAAGGACCGCAGGCCCAGGTCAGCACGACAGGACGACACCGGGTCCCGCGGCGACACCGAGGCGGCGAGATGAGCGCGCACCGCGAGCTCCGACGTACGAGCCCCGTCACGCGTGTCCGCACCCCTCTCCACGGAGACCGCCGTACGGCGGAGGTCCACCCCTAGCCGCGTTGCAGGTCGGACTGTCCGCCTCGACACGCTCAGGCGGCGCATCTCGACCAGCACGCATCCACGGAACGCCCCGTCCTCACGCAGGACGGGGCGTTCCGGCGTCCGGGGGTGGGGAGTCCCGGTCAGTGCGAGTCGCCGGGCGCCCTGGCCCCGAGCGTGCTCTCGCGGGCGGACAGCGTCGGCTCGAGGGTCGTCGACGACATCTCGGCCCCACCGATGCCCGCCACCAGGACCTCCATGGCCGTCCGGCCCATCTCGTGCAGCGGTGACCTCACCGAGCTCAGCGGCAGGGGGAGGTCGCTGGCCAGCGGGATGTCGTTGTAGCCGATGACGGCCATGTCCTGCCCGACGGCCACACCGGCGGCGCGGAGCGTGCCGAGCGTGCCGATCGCGGCGAAGTCGTTGACGGCGAAGATGCCGGTGGGCGCGTCGCCGGGCGTGCGGAGGATCTGCTGGCAGGCGCGGCGACCGCCCTCGACGTCGAACCGTGAGGGCACCACGAGGTCCGGGTCGAGCGGGTGACCGGCCTCGCGGAAGACGTCGGAGAAGCCCTGCAGGCGGTCGACGGCCGTGCTGGCGAACGGCTCGCCGGCGACGACGGCGACCCGGCGGTGGCCCAGGTCGAGGAGGTGCTGCGCCGCCAGTCGCCCGCCTGCGCGGTCGTCGCAGGTGACGCTCGGGTGGTGCTGCGACCGGCGGCTCACCAGGACGAACGGGACCTTGCGGGCCTCGAGCCGGTCGATGACCTCGTCGTGGTCGACGCGGGCGTCGCCGAGCACGATGCCGTCGACCTGGCGGGCGAGCAGCATCTCCAGCTTCGCGGCGCGCTCGGCCTCGTCGTCGTTCGTGTTGGTGACGAACGTCTGGTAGCCGTGGCGCCGGCCCTGCTCGTCGATGCCCTCGTAGATGGTGGCGAGGACGAGGTCGGTCAGGCGCGGCACGAGGACGCCGGCGAGCGAGGTGCGCTGGGTCCGCAGGCCCGCGGCCTGCAGGTTGCGGGCGAACCCGACCTCCTGGGCGACCGCACGGATCCGCGCCACGGTGCCGGTCGACCCGACGCGCACCCCCGCGGGCACCGAGGCGGAGAGCGCCCGGGAGGCCGTGGACGGGTGCACCCCGGCGAGCGCGGCGACCGTCGCGAGCGTGGGCCGCCCGGCCTTGTCCAGGTGGGGCAGGTCGTCCCGCACGGCTCTCGACATCAGGCTCCTCCTCGTGGCTCCCGGGGGAAATCTACTGGTGAGCCCTTGCCACCGGGAGCGGCCGCCACTACTTTAGCGCAATCGATTGGCACAAACGATTGGGCACAATGCGCACCGTAGTGGTCGTCACGACCGGAGGAACCATCGCCAGCGCCTCGGACGCGTCCGGGGCGAAGGTCGCGAGCGTGTCCGGCACCGCCCTCCTGGCGGGGCTCGACGCGCCCGCCGGCGTCGCCGTCCGCGTCGTCGAGGCGATGAACCGCAACTCCTACGACATCGACCTCGCCCACATGGACCTGCTCTGGCGCACGGTGGTGGACGCGCTGGCCGACGTCGACACGTGCGGGGTGGTGGTGACGCACGGGACCGACACCCTCGAGGAGTCCGCGATGCTCGTCGACCTCCTGCACGACGACGCTCGCCCCGTGGTCTTCACCGGAGCGCAGCTGAGCCACGACGACCCGGCGACCGACGGCCCCCGGAACCTGGCGGACGCGATCGCGGTCGCGGCGTCCGCGAACGCCCGTGGTCTGGGCGTCCTGGTCTGCTTCGCCGGCGTCCTCCACGCCGCACGGGGCACCCGCAAGGTCCACAACAGCGCGCGGTCCGCCTTCTTCGACGCCGACCACGGCCCGCTGGGCATGGTCGTCGACGGCTGCGTCCGCGTGCACACCCAGCTCACCCGCCCCGCCACGGGCCTCGGAGCGGGCCTCGCGCTCGCCGGCACCCGCGTCGACATCGTCGCGGTCTACCCCGGCGCCGACGCCACCGCGCTGGAGGCGCACCTCGCCCGCGGTGCGCACGGGATCGTCCTGCAGGCGACCGGCTACGGCAACGCGAACGCCCGGATCGTCGCCGCGGTCGGGGACGCCGGGGTGCCCGTCGTCCTCTCCTCCCGCGTCGCGGCCGGCGAGATCAGGCCCGTGTACGGCGGGGGAGGCGGCGGCGTCGACCTGGTCGCCGCCGGCGCGATCCCCGCCGGCCACCTCCGCCCGAGCCAGGCACGCATCCTGCTCGCCGCGATGCTCGCCGCCGGGCGCGACGCCGAGCAGATCGCCGCCGCGTTCGCCGACGCGCCGGTGCGGTTCGTCGAGGCCCCCGAGACCGTCACGCCCGCTCGCGCCTAGCGCGATCTCCCCGTCCGACCCGTCCGACCCGTCCGATCCGTCCAGCAGCCCCACCCCGAAGGAGCCCACCATGAGCGAGACCCCCCGCTCGGCCATCCACCCGCCGGTCAGCCAGGTCCGCGTCGCCGCCGTCCAGTCCGACCCGCAGGTCGGGCTCGAGAACAAGGAGGCCAACGTGGCCGCCACGCTCGAGCAGATCCGGGAGTGCGCCGCCGAGGGCGCCCGCCTGATCGTGCTCCCGGAGCTGGCGAGCACCGGCTACTCGTTCGACACCCGCGACGAGGCGTACGCGCACGCCGAGCCGGTGCCCGACGGTCCGACGTGCACCGCCTGGGCGGAGCTCGCCCGCGAGCTCGACGTGTACGTCGTGGCCGGCATCGCCGAGAGCGACGGCGTCCACCTCTACGACACCGCCGTTCTCATCGGGCCGGAGGGCTTCATCGGGAAGTACCGCAAGACGCACCTCTGGAACCGCGAGAAGCTCATCTTCACGGCCGGTTCGTCGTACCCCGTCTTCGAGACGCGGATCGGGCGCATCGGCCTCCTCGTCTGCTGGGACATCTGGTTCCCGGAGGTCGCCCGCATCCTGACGGCGCAGGGAGCGGACGTCATCTGCTCCGTCAACAACTGGGTCTGGACCCCGCCGCCGCTGTTCGACGACGCCGGCAACTGCATGGCCAGCTACCTCACGATGGGCGCCTCCCACGTCAACAGCGTGCCGATCGTCGCGGCCAACCGCGTCGGCGGTGAGCGGGGCGGCAAGTTCCTCGGCTGCTCGCTGATCACCGGCGTGAACGGCTGGCCGACCTCGCGGATCGCCGACGCCGAGAAGGAGGAGGTCCTGTACGCCGACCTCGACCTCGTCGCGTCCCGCTCGGCCGTGGTGTGGAGCGAGCTGAACGACCTGCCGCGCGACCGTCGTACCGACCTCTACGACCCCCTGCTCGGCTACACCGGCGGCACGCCGGTCGTCCGGTGAGCCGGTCGGTCGCGACGCGGGAGCGCGAGGAGCTCGCCCTTCCCGGGCTGCTGCTCGGCGGCGCCCTGGTCGTCGGTGCGTTCGGGGCCATGGCAGCCGCGCTCTCGGCGGTGCCGACCGGGAACCAGGGCATCGCCGACTACCCGGAGTGGCTCGCGGCGGTGCCCGACGACCTCGTCACCCGGCTCCAGTGGGTGCTCGGCGACATCACGGAGCCGCAGTTCTACAAGTCGTGGATCGCGTCGCTCGGGCTCCTCGTGGGAGCGACCGTGGGCTGGTGGGCCTTCCGGACGAAGAAGCGCTGGGCGGGGGAGCCCATCGCCTACGGCTCGGGCCTCTGGCCGTGGATGCTCGGCGCGGCCGGCACCAGCCTGCTGCTGTCGAACCTGCTCTTCGCGGGTCGGCTGGCGGACGGCTGGCAGCCCACCTTCGTCCCGTTCGTGTGCGTCGCTCCGGCGGTCGTGCTGATCTACGGCCGCGGGTGGTCGACGCTGCTCACCGGCGCGACCCTCGGCGTCGTCACGACGCCGCTCGCGATGCTGCTCATCGACGTCGTGACCGTGCCCCTCGAGCTGCCGGCGGTCGTCGCGAACACCGCCTCGATGAGCATCGGCACCGCGGCGGTGTTCGTGCTCTGCCGGTTCCTGCCGTGGATGACGCTGCCCGTCGCCGCGCCGGAGTCGCAGGAGGAGACGGCGGCGGCCGAGACGAAGGCCCCGACCCTCGTCAGCGACACGGTGTGGATGGTGCGCCGGGTGATCACCGACTTCACCGAGACCCAGTTCTACGCCAATGAGTGGGCCAGCCTCGGGCTGATCGCGGGCGCCGTGGTCACGACGCTGCTCAACCCGGAGTTCGCGTCGTACGGCAGCGGCCTCCTGCCGCAGATCATGCTGGCGCAGGCGCTCACGTCGGCGGTCGGCATCGTGCTGTGGCGCCACCTCTACCGCGGTGGCGGCTGGGCACCGACCTACATCTCGCTCGTGTCGGTGACGCCGGCGACGGTCCTCGCGTACGGCGACAGCTCCCTGGCCCTGGTTCTCGGGGCCGTCGCCGGGGCGGTGCTGTGCCCCGTCATCGCGCGGCCCGTCTCGAACGCGCTGCCGCACGACTTCCACCCGTTCATCGGCAACACCGTCTCGATGGCCGTCGCCACCTCGATCATCGTCCCGGTGATCGGCCTGGTGGTCTGACGGAACCGGGCTCCCGGTCGCGATCGCGGCCGGGACCCCGGTGCGCTCGCCGTCGATCTGGGGCACGCTGGGGTGATGAGGACCGGGACCGCGAAGGACGAGCACACGCTGGTGATCGCGCGGGCGCCGGCGGCGGGACCCGCGTGCCTGACGGGCGCATGAGGGGCCTCGCGCTCATGCTCGTGGCGCCGGTCCTCCTGCTGTCGGCGTGCGCGGTCGGTGACCAGGCCAAGCCGGGCGGAGGGACGACCAGCAGGCTGGAGACCGAGTGCAGCGCGTCGTTGCGCGCGCTGGCGTCGTACTCGGACATCGTCGACGACCTCGACACCCCGCAGTTCGTCGCGACCCTGACGGCCTGCGGCTCCGCGGACGAGTGGCTCGCGGCGGCCCGGTGGCACCCGGAGTCCGTCGGTGTGGCCGACCCGGACAAGGTCGACACGCGCCGGCTCGACGCGGCCTGCGCGGTGCCCGACCGTCAGCGGACGCCCGTGTGCCGGGACCTCGCCGGGTGAGCGGCGCAGCGCCCCGCGGTCAGGGCAGCGGGCAGACCGCGCCCTCGATCGGCTCGAACACGGCCTCGCCGTCGGCGAGCCCGGTGATCGACGCCCCGGTGTCACCGACGGCGTAGCGGCCGGTGCCGAGACGGCCGGGACCGACGCCCTCGGGCCGGCCCGTGCAGTCGATGACGACGTAGTAGCCGCCCTCCTCGTCGTACTCGCTGCGCACCGCCTCGAACACGGCGTCGAGGTCCTCGAGGGTGTCGGTCTCGACGGTGAGGTCGGTCCCGAGGTCGGACTCGGTCACGTCGACGACCTCGTACGGCGGGGCGTCCGGCGCCTCGGGCGTGGGAGTGGCGTCCTCGCCGTCGCCCCCGCTGCAGCCGGCCAGAGCGAGCAGGGCGGCCAGGGTGACGGTGGTCGTCGCGAGCGTCTTCACGGGGGGCAACGCTAGCGATCAGACGGCCGTCGCGTGACCGGATCGCGGGTCGACGCGCGACAGCCCGGTGCCTCGCTCCTGCCCACGCATGCCGTCCGACGCGCAGCCACCGGCCACAGATAGCTCGGCACACAGAAACAGCCGCCCCCGGCGACGTTCGTGCCTAGGCTCCCGGCTATGGACAAGCCGCCCGCCCAGGAGCGCGCCGAGCGCCTGCTCTTCATCGCCGTCGTCCTCGGGATCGCGGGCGCCGTCCTGCTCGGTGTCGGCGCGTCGAGCACCGACGACGGTGCGATCGTCGCGCAGATCCTGGGCTATGTGGCCCTCGTTGTGGGAGGAGGTGTGATGCTCGTCGGCGTCGTCGCACTGGGTGTGCAGCTCGGCGTCACCGCTGCCGACCAGCAGAAGCACATGGAGCAGTACCGGCCCTCGGGCGAGTAGCGGTGGTCACCGCCCATGGCGGGCGCAGAGCCACCAGCTGACGGGTGACGTGCCTCCACTCCGTCACGGTTGCGGAGGCCACCGACCCCACCGGCCGGGTTGAGAACGTGGAGCTGCGCGACGACGCGGAGCTGCTCCCGACCAGGCTCTTGCTCCGGCCCGCGACCGCCGAACAGGAGCATCCGTGACCCGACCCCCGACGGAGGAACCATGAAGACGTCCGTGACTGCTCTGCTGGCATCGACCGCGCTGCTGCTGACGGCGTGCGCCGGCGCAGACGAAAGCGAGGATAGGCGCGTCGCGCCAACCCAGGACGTGACCTCGTCTGCCGCCACGGGTGACGACCGGATCTGGCCGAGCGGCAACGCGCTCAGCACCTACCGCGACAACGAGTCATACCCGTGGCGGGTCAGCATCGTCGACAACGAGGGTGCGCTGCTGACCGGGATGCAGTCCGTCTCCTCGCACCTCGAGCAGCGTGACCTCAGCGACGTCCTCAACACGTGCGACGCCATCTCCCGCGGCATCGGGGGCGACCAGCTCGTCGACCAGACCATTCAGCGCTTCTCCGGGTCTGTCGCTGTCGACGCCGCCCAGGCCGCCGAGCTCATCGAGCTGACGAGGGACTTCGCGTGCCCGGACCTTTGACCGACCTGATCGAGCAGCGGTGGTGAAGCGCCGACGAGTGGCACTTGCTCCACGTCAGCAGCGTGTGACGGGCGACCAATGGGGATGCGCCAGCGTCTAGCGGCCCCGTGGGGACCGAACGGGTTTCCGTGGGGTTTCCGTGGGGCCGCCCGGCTTGGACGGCCCCGCAGCGGCTAGAGGCCGCGCCGTGGGTGCCCCCGACAGGATTCGAACCTGTGACCCGCGGATTAGAAGGCCGCTGCTCTATCCAGCTGAGCTACGGAGGCCGGTGGATCCCCGGATCGCCTGCGGGCGAACGGATCCGGGTGTCAGTATGGCGCACCGCCACCCCCGGATGCTCGGCCGAGGGTGACCCCTCTCGTCACCCCGACCTGGAGAACAGCCGTGCCCGACGCGCCGTCCTACCCGCCGCCCGGCCCGACCGACAGCCCCGGCCCCGACCCCCACGCGCCGTTCCGCCCGCCGACCTCGTCGGGTGCGTCGTACGCGCCGTCCTACCCGACGCAGCAGCCGGTGCCCCACGCCCCGTACGGCGGGCCCGGCTGGCAGCAGGTGCCGCCGCACGCGCCCCAGCAGAAGCCCGGCGGTGCCGTCGGCGTCGTCGCGCTCGTGCTGGCCTGTGTGCCCCTCGTCGTCACGAACATCGTGGGCATCGTGCTCGGCATCATGGGGCTGGCTCGTGGGCGGGAGGGCCGCGCCGGGTACGGGACGTCCCTCGCCGCTGTCGTCGTCGGCACGACGGTGCTGTCGCTGTTCTCCGTCGTCGGCCTCGTCGTGGCGCTGGGCGCCGAGGACGAGCCCGGCACCACCGCGGGCTCCTCCGGCGACGACGGCGACAGCGGGTCCGGCCCCGCGGACGACGTCTGGGAGGACGACCTCCCGGAGTGGGAGCGCCCCGTCGACATGGCGGTCGCGACGACGGCGTTCGGCGACCTCCAGCCCGGCGACTGCTACTGGGACGACGGCTTCTGGGAGGCGATGTATCCGGACGCGCCCGAGGAGGTCGACGTCGTGCCGTGCGACGAGGTGCACGGCTTGCAGGTGCTCGGCAGCTACGAGCTCGACCTCGAGGAGTGGCCCGGCCGGATGGACATGTACGACGAGACCGACCTGGGGTGCGGTGATCTCTTCTTCGAGCTCACGACCGAGGAGTACGTCGACGCCTACGAGACGTGGTGGGTCGGCTACGGGCCGGACCGCGACGCGTTCGAGGCCGGGGAGCGCGCCGTCACCTGCGTCTTCGTGCACGACGAGCTCATCGACGAGTCCGCCGTGCTCCCGTTCAACCGGGGCGCCTGACGTGCTCGGCCGGCGCGAGCGGCGCTGTACCCCTCCCGTGCCGAGCACGGACTACGTGACCTACGGGTCCGGCTACACGCCGCTCGAGGGCAACAGCTGGAACCGCACGACGACCTCGAGCCCGCTCGCGGTGCTCGCCCTGGTGCTGGCCTGCGTGCCGCTCATCGCCACCAGCTTCCTCGGAGCGGCCCTCGGTGTCGTCGGGCTCCTGCGCGGGCGCGACGACCCCCGGGGCGGGTGGGGCGTGTCGCTCGCCGCGGTCGTCGTCGGGGTGCTGCTCGGCGTGGCCGTGCTCGCCGCCCTCCTGGCCGGGATGGAGGCCGAGCGCGACCGCAACCGCGGTGACTTCGGGGCCGGGACGCCGGGCGTCGCCGGCGCTCTGGGGAGTGCTCCCCACGCCTGAGGAGACTGCCGTCACAGGGTCTGGGGGAGTTCCGCCGAACCCCGCGCGCGGCCGTCGTCCGCGCCGTACCGTCTCCGCGGTTCCACCCCCAGCGAGGAGATCAGCGTGAGCGAGCAGCACCCGCCGCCCGGCGGCCCGGTCGACCTGTCGGGGCACCACGACGAGCCGACCCCGCAGTCCGGGCCCGGGGAGTGGTCCTACGCTCCGCCGTCGTCCTCCACGGGGGCGCCGTGGCAGTCCGCACCCGACCAGGGGTACGGCCAGGGGTACGACCAGGGCTACGGCGGCGGCTCCGGGTACGGGCAGGGCTGGGGCCAGGGCCAGCAGTGGCAGCCGCAGCCCCGCAAGCCCGTCAGCAAGCTGGCGGTCACGGCGCTCGTGCTCGCGATCATCCCGGTGACGTTCCCGATCGGCCTGGTGCTCGGCGTCGTCGCCCTCGTGCGGTGCGGCGGCGGCAAGCGCGGAGGCTGGGGCGTGGCCCTCGCTGCGGTGCTCGTGGGCGTCGGGTGGGCCGTGATCGTCGGGCTCAGCGCCGCCATCTCCGCGTTCTCGTTCTCCGAGGACGCGGAGCGTGACGAGTCGGGCTCGGTCGTCTCGGCCGACACGATCGACGTCTTCGCGCTGCGCGTGGGCGACTGCTTCAACGACGACTCCCTCTTCGGCGACAGCGCCGACGAGTACGAGGAGGTCATGACGGTCGACGTCGTGCCGTGCTCGGAGGCGCACGACGCGGAGGTCTACGCGCTGTTCGACCTCGAGGGCACCGAGTACCCCGGCGACGACGAGGTCTTCGAGCTGGCCGAGGAGGGCTGCGAGGAGGAGCTCGACGCGAGCGGCGTCAGCGACGAGGTCTACTACGAGGCCTACGTCAACTTCCTCTCGCCCACGCGGGACAGCTGGTTCGGCGGCGACCGCGAGATCGCGTGCATGGCCTACTTCGACGACCGCACCACCGGCTCCATCCTTGACGCCCCGTGACCGGGCGCCCCGTGACGAGTCGTCGGCCCGCGCCCGCGCGGCCTATCCTTCCGCGGTGAGCCAGCCGCAGCACCCCGGTCCCGAGCACGGCCCCGACGGCCCGGGCATCGACCCCGACGACCTCGCGACGACCCTCCGGGTGCTGAAGCAGGTCTCGACCCTCCACCCCGCGCACCCCGACGTCACCACGGTGAAGCGGGGCGCGTCGTTCATGTACAAGCTGATCAAGAAGACGCGTCGCGCCGAGATCCGCGAGACCCGCCAGTCGCACGACCAGGCGATCATCGAGAGCACCGCGACGGGTTCCGCGCTGCGCATCGACGACGAGACCGCGGGCCTCCCGCTGGTCTCCACCGCGGCGGGTGCCTTCGCGGGCGAGCTGATCACGGCGCGCGGCTGCTACATGTGCAAGGAGGACTTCACCCTCGTCGACGCCTTCTACCACGGGCTCTGCCCGCGGTGCGCCGCGTTCTCCCACACGAAGCGCGACCAGCGCACCGACCTCACGGGCAAGCGCGCGCTGCTGACCGGTGGCCGCGCCAAGATCGGGATGTACATCGCGCTGCGCCTCCTGCGCGACGGCGCCCACCTCACGATCACGACGCGCTTCCCGCGCGACGCGGTCCGCCGCTTCTCCGCGCTCGAGGACTCGGGCGACTGGCTGCACCGCCTCAAGGTCGTCGGCATCGACCTGCGCGACCCGACCCAGGTGATCGCGCTCGCCGACGACGTCGCCGCCGCGGGTCCGCTCGACATCCTGGTCAACAACGCCTGCCAGACCGTACGGCGCTCGCCCGGCGCCTACAGCCAGCTGCTCGAGATGGAGAGCGCGCCGCTCCCCGAGGACAGGCCCCTGCCGGAGATGGTCACCTTCGACCACATCTCCGAGGCCCACCCCGCCGCGATCGCCGGCGCGCTGGGCGACGTGGCCGTGGCCCACCACGAGGGCGAGTCGTCGGCCCAGGCACTCGCCGCCCACAACGCCGCCAGCCTCACCGCGCTGGCGCTGCGGGCCGGCAACGCCAGCCTCGAGGCCCACCTCGCCGGCACCGCCGTCGACGCGGGCGGGCTGCTGCCCGACGTGCAGGTCAACAACTCCTGGACCCAGGTCGTCGACGAGGTCGACCCCCTGGAGCTGCTCGAGGTGCAGTTCTGCAACTCGATCGCGCCGTTCCTGCTGATAAGCCGGCTGCGCCCGTCGATGCGCGAGGCCGTCCGGCGAGGTGCGCGCCGCGCGTACGTCGTCAACGTCTCCGCGATGGAGGGCCAGTTCTCGCGCCGCTACAAGGGTCCGGGCCACCCGCACACCAACATGGCGAAGGCGTCGCTCAACATGCTTACCCGCACGAGCGCGGGCGAGATGTTCGAGACCGACCAGATCCTCATGACCGCCGTCGACACGGGCTGGATCACCGACGAGCGCCCCCACCACGAGAAGCTGCGGATCGCCTCGGAGGGCTGGCACGCGCCGCTCGACCTCGTCGACGGCGCCGCTCGCGTCTACGACCCGATCGTCCGCGGCGAGGCGGGCGAGGACCTGCACGGCGTCTTCGTGAAGGACTACGAGCCCAGCCCCTGGTGACCCGTCGGGGCCCGCGTCGTTGACGCCGGCATGGACACCATCGCCCTCCACGTCCTGCTCGTCGAGCAGATGACGCGTGCCGTCGACGAGCTGGTGCGGCCGACGGGCACGGCCCGCTCCCGCTTCGTCGACCTCGGTGTCGAGGGCGCCCTGGCGTGCGACGTGCTGAGCGACGACGGCCGCGTCTCCGCCGACCGTGGGTCGGCCCGCCGCGCGCGCTGGGCCACGTCCGTCTTCTGCGAGCTGGCGGAGCCCGACCTGGACTCCGGCACGCGCCACCACGTGGCGATGGCGTGCGAGGTCGCGGTCACCCGCTTCGGGCGACTGGTCCGCGGCACGCGCTGACCCCCTCCGGAACCCGCGCGGCGCCGCCCGCGCCGTACGGCGTGGCCTCAGGGCAGCAGGCTGCCCATCCACGCCTCGACGTCGGCCGCCGTACGGGGGAGCGCGGCCGAGAGGTTGTGGGCGCCGTCGGCGGTGACGAGCACGTCGTCCTCGATGCGGATGCCGATGCCGCGCAGCTCCTCGGGCACGAGCAGGTCGTCGGCCTGGAAGTAGAGGCCGGGCTCGACGGTGAGGCACATGCCCTCGGCGAGCTCGCCCTTCGGGTAGACGTCGGTCGAGGCGCGGGCGCAGTCGTGCACGTCCATGCCGAGCATGTGGCTGGTGCCGTGCAGGGTCCAGCGGGCGTAGACGCGGCTGTCGGGGGAGAGGGCCTCCTCCGCGGAGACGGGCAGCAGGCCGAGCGCCTCGAGCCCGTGCGCGAGCACCGACATGGAGGCCTGGTGGATCGACTGGAACGCGACGCCCGGCCGCACGGTGTCGATGCCGGCCTGCTGCGCCGAGAGCACCAGGTCGTAGAGGTCGCGCTGCAGCGGCGTGAACGTGCCGTCGACCGGCAGGGTGCGGGTCACGTCGGCCGTGTAGAGGTTGCGGTTCTCCACGCCCATGTCGAGCAGGATCAGCTGGCCGGGCAGCACGGGGCCGGTGTTGTCGATCCAGTGCAGCGTCGTGGCGTGCGACCCGGCACCCACGATCGAGTCGTAGCCGAGGTCGTTGCCCATCGTGCGGGCGCGCCGGAAGAAGGTGCCCTCGAGCCAGCGCTCGCCGTGCTCGCGGACGCGGTCCCACTCGCGCACCGAGTCCTCGAAACCCAGCGTGGTGATGTCGCAGGCCTCCTGCAGCTGGTCGACCTCCCACTCGTCCTTGACCAGGCGCAGCTCGGAGGCGACGCGGGCGAGCTCGTCGTCGCGGCCCTCGTCGGCGGGCACGAGCGCGTCGACGCGGGCGTCGAGGCCGCGGTGCACACGGGTCTTGCCCGCCTGGGCGAGCACGTCGGGCAGCTCGTCCACGTGGCGCACGGGCAGGCCGAGGGACTGCTCGAGCTCGGCCAGGGAGGGGCGCTCGCCGGCCCACAGCGCGCCGTACTGGCGGTCGCGAAAGAACTCGTCGCTGTCGCGCCCGGAGCGCGGCCGGGCGTAGAGCACCGCCTCGCCGTCGGTGACCACGAGCGTGCCGTCGGTGGTCTGGGCGCCCGAGAAGTAGGTGTGCGCGGTGTCGGGGCGGAAGCGGTAGTCCGTGTCGTTGGAGCGCACCTTGAAGGTACCGGCGGGCAGCACGAGCCGCTCGCCGGGGAACGCCTCGGCCAGACGGGTACGGCGGGCGGCCGCCCACGGCACGACCGGGTGGGGCGGGACCTCGCGCTCGACGTCGGCCCAGCCGGTGCGCATGAAGGCGGCGTACGCCTCCGGGACGGCCGGGTCGTGGGTCTCGACCTTCGGCTCGGCGGCTGACCCGGTGGACCCGGTGGGCTCGGTGGGCTCGGTGGAGGTCTCCTCGCTCATGCGCGCCACCCTACGCCCGGCCCCGGGAGCGGGTCGGGGGAAGCGGGCCGGGCGAAGCCCCTGCTCAGATAGGCTGAGAGGCATGCCAGCACGCCATCGGGACAACGTCGCCTTCACGGTGATCGTGTGGTCCCTGGTGGGTGTCGGGGCGGTCGGCGTGCTCCTCGTCCTCGCGCTGGCGGGGGCGCCCAGCACGCTCCTGGTGGCCACGGTGCTGGCGGCGCTGCCGGTGGGGCCGGTGGTCGCGACCTACCTCTGGCTCGACCGCTACGAGCCCGAGCCGCGCAGCCTGCTGGTCGCCGGCCTGCTGTGGGGCGCGGTCGTCGCCACCACCGCCGCGATCATCCTGGGCGGCATCGGCGGGCTGGTGGCAGGCTTCGACGACACCCGGGCCACGGTGCTGGTCGCGCCGGTGACCGAGGAGGCCACGAAGGGCCTCTTCCTCGTGCTGCTGCTGTGGTGGCGTCGCCACGAGCTCGACGGCGTGCTCGACGGCATCGTGTACGCCGGCATGGTCGGCGTCGGCTTCGCCTTCACCGAGAACATCCTCTACCTCGCCGCGGCCTACAACGGCACGAACGGGCTGGGTCCCGGCGGCGTCGAGGCCCTCACCGGCACGTTCCTCCTGCGCTGCGTGATGAGCCCGTTCGCCCACCCCTTCTTCACGGCCTTCATCGGCATCGGCGTCGGCATCGCCGTCGGGTCGCGCTCGGGCCTCGTGCGGGTGCTCGCCCCAGTGGTGGGGTACGCCGTCGCCGTCGGCTGGCACGCGCTGTGGAACGGCTCGAGCTACCTGCCCGTCGGCTTCCTCGGCACCTACGGGCTCCTCATGCTCCCGGCGTTCCTGCTGCTCGTGGCCGTCGCCGTCTGGTGCCGCTCCACCGAGCGCCGCGTGCTCACCGCGGCCCTCCACGACGCCGCCTCCCGGGGGCTCCTGCCGGCCTCCGACATCCCGTGGATCGCCGACCTGCGGCTCCGCACGCGCGTACGACGCGACGCGCGCAGGGGTGGCGGGTCGCAGGCCGCTGCCGTCGTAC
Organism: Nocardioides alkalitolerans DSM 16699; assembly: GCF_000426525.1. Lineage (GTDB taxonomy): Bacteria > Actinomycetota > Actinomycetes > Propionibacteriales > Nocardioidaceae > Nocardioides > Nocardioides alkalitolerans. Next base: position 986,030 of record NZ_AUFN01000010.1, on the reverse strand, counting down.
GGGAGTATCAGCAGGCAGCCGTCGAGCTCGGGTTCCTCCATCACCGGGTGCTGCGCGGCACGGCACCCACCGACTTCGTCCAACGCGGCCAGGGGCACCTCAGCCGGATGTCGGCAGCCCGGCCCCAGATCCCGATCCCCGCACAGGTGGTGACCGTCCGATGAACTCCCCCGACCCGGGCCCGCAGCAGACCGCGAAGCCGGACAGCAAGCCGGGCACGAAGCCGGGCGCGTCCGGTGCCTCCGGCACGTCCGGGAGCTCCGCGATGCTCACGGCGCTCGTGCAGCTGCACAGCGCGCTCCAGGCGGCCGTCCTGCCGCTGGAGACCAGGGGCGTGGCCGAGCACCGGACGGCCCAGGCCGACATGGTCGACCAGCTGGAGGACTACGCGATCCCGCGCCTCATGTCGGTCGAGGCCCCGCTGCTGACGGTCGTCGCCGGCTCCACGGGCGCGGGCAAGTCGACGCTGGTCAACTCCCTCGTCGGTCACCGCGTCACCCAGGCCGGCGTGCTGCGGCCGACGACCCGGTCCGCCGTGCTGGTGCACCACCCCGACGACGGCACGTGGTTCGGTCCCGACCGGCTGCTGCCCGAGCTGCGCCGCGTCACGGAGCCCACGACGGACCCGGGCTGCCTCCAGCTGGTGCCGACCGACGCCGTGCCGAAGGGCCTGGCGATCCTCGACGCGCCCGACGTGGACTCGGTCGACAAGCACAACCGCGAGCTCGCCGCGCAGCTGATGGCGGCGGGCGACCTCTGGCTCTTCGTGACCTCGGCGGCGCGGTACGCCGACCAGGTGCCGTGGGAGTTCCTCAAGGAGGCGAGCGAGCGCTCGACCGCCGTCGCGATCGTGCTCGACCGCACGCCCGACGACGCCGTCGAGACCGTCGCGACCCACCTCGCCCGCATGCTCGCCAGCCGCGGCCTCAAGGACTCGCCGCTCTTCATCGTGCACGAGGGCGACGTCGGCACCGACGGCGTGCTGCCGCCCGACGAGGTCAACGACGTCGTCACCTGGCTCGCCAGCCTCGCCGCCGACCAGGGCGCCCGCGAGGCCGTGGTGCAGCAGACGCTGTCGGGCACGATCCGCACGCTGTCGCGCCACAGCCACCAGATCGCCGACGCCGCCGAGGACCAGATCGACGAGGCCCGGCGCCTGCGCCGCCACGTCGACAGCACGTACGACGCGGTCGCCTTCGACCTCGAGCAGACGATGACCGACGGGTCGCTCCTGGCCGGCGAGCTGCTCGCCCGCTGGCAGGAGTTCGTCGGCACGGGCGAGCTGCTGCGCTCGCTCGAGACCCGCGTGGGACTCATCCGCGACCGCATCGTCAACGCCGTCCGCGGCAAGCCCCAGCAGGCCGAGCAGCTCGCCGCCGCGGTGGCGGCCACCGCCGGCGCCGAGATCCTGGGCCACGCCGAGCGGGCGACGACCGAGCTCGTCGCGCACTGGCGCGAGTCCGGGGCGGGCGCGGCGCTGGTCGCCGCCGGCGACCGGCTCGAGCGCCCGGCGCCCGAGGTGGGGCGCGCCTCCGAGCGCACGGTGCGCGAGTGGCAGCGCGAGCTCAACGACCTCGTGCGCGACGAGTCCACCGACAAGCGCACGTCGGCGCGGTTCATGGCGTTCGGCGCCGAGGGCCTCGGCGCCACGCTCGCCGTCGTCGTGCTCAGCGGCGACCCGGCCTCCGTCGGTCGCCAGCTGCTCGACGCGGTGCTCGGCCCGCAGACCACGGCCTCGCTGGTGGAGCGCGGCACGCGCACGCTCAAGGAGCGGGTGCGCGTCGTGATCGAGGGGGAGCGGGCCCGGTACGCCGGGGTCGTCGACCGTCTCGAGGTCACGGAGGACGCGTCCGGCCGGGTGCGCGCGGCCTCCCGCCGGGTCGACGACATCCGCTTCTCCGAGCGCTCGCCGCTGAAGGCCACCCACCGCTGATCCGCGCCTGCCGTGACCTGGCGGTGCCCTAGTCTGGGCGCTGCCACGACGACCGGAGTCTCTCGAGATTTCGCATGAGGGAGAACATGAGCTCGACAAGCCCCACGGACGCCATCGGCTCCGCCCAGCCGCGCATCGACCTGGGCGGTCGGGTGACCGCGCTCGAGGAGGCGGCCGAGGCTGCTCGGGGCAGGCTCGACGACGCCCTGGTCGCCCACGTCGAGGATGTGGCCGCCCGCGCGACCGAGCGCATCCGCCTCTCGGCCGGCCACACGGTGGTCGGCATCGCCGGCGCCACCGGGTCGGGCAAGTCGTCGACCTTCAACGCCCTCACCGGGCTCGAGCTGTCGTCGGTCGGCGTGCGCCGTCCGACCACCTCGTGGGCCACGGCCTGCATCTGGGGCAGCGACGGCGCCGAGGAGCTCATGGAGTGGCTGGGCATCCCGCCGCGCCACCAGACGAGCCGCGACTCGATGCTCGACTCCAGCGAGCAGGACCACGACCTCGACGGCGTGGTGCTGCTCGACCTGCCCGACCACGACTCCACCGAGGTCTCCCACCACCTCGAGGTCGACCGTCTGGTGACGAAGGCCGACCTCCTCGTCTGGGTGCTCGACCCGCAGAAGTACGCCGACGCGGCCCTCCACGACCGCTACCTCAAGCCCTACGCGGCGCAGCAGGACGTCATGCTCGTCATCCTCAACCAGGTCGACGCCATCCCCGAGGAGCGCCGCGAGGCGATCCTCGACGACGTCCGCCGGCTCCTCGTCGACGACGGCCTCGAGCGGGTCCCGGTCGTGGGCGTGAGCGCGCGCGAGGGCTGGGGCATGGCCGAGCTGAAGGCCGAGATCGTCCGCCGGGTCGAGGCGAAGAAGGCCATGGTCGCCAAGCTCGACGCCGACATCGTCGAGGCGGCGGAGAAGCTGGCCGCGGCCACCGGCGACGCCCGGGCGCCCGAGCTGGCCGACGGCAGCATCGACGAGGTCCAGGCGGCCGTCGCCGTGGCGGCCGGCGTGCCGCCCCTCGTCGACGGTGTCGCCACCGTCGTCGCCGAGCGCACCCGCCGTGCGACGTCCTGGCCCCCGCTCACGTGGTTCAGCCGCGACCCGCTCCGCCGGGTCGAGGTCGACCTGGGCGACGACGCCGCCGCACTGCTGCGCGGCGCGGGCGAGCACCGTCCCGAGACGGTCAAGGTCCAGCGTGCGCGCCTCGAGGTCGCGGCGCGCGGCCTGGGCGACCGCGTCTCCGAGGGCCTGGTGCCGGCCTGGGCCGAGTCGGTCCAGCGGGCCGCGACGGGCCGGATGGACGAGCTCGCCGGGCGCATCGACTCCACCGTCGCCGACACCGACCTGCGGGCCACGTGGCTCCCGGGCTGGGTCAAGGCGCTCCGGGTCCTCCAGTGGGTGCTCCTCGTCGGGCTCGTCGTCGGCGTGCTCTGGTGGGTGCTGGGCGACCTCGCCGGGGTCGGCTCGCTGCCCACCCCGTCCGTCGTCGGGCTGCCCGCCGGCCTCGCGCTGGCCCTGGTGTCCCTGGTGCTCGCGGGCGTGATCGCGCTCGTCGGTCGCAGCGCGGCCGCCGGGGCGGGACGCCAGGCTGCCGAGGACGTCGACGGCGACCTGCGCTCCGCCACCGACGAGGCCGTCGACTCGCTCGTCCTCACGCCGGTGCGCGCCGAGCTCGAGGCCTACCGGTTGGTGCGGGCCCGCATCGCCTCGGCCCGCGTACGTCGCTCCTGACGCGCCGCTTCTCCTCCCCAGGCCGCTCCCGCGTCCTGCTCGTCCACCGGTCGCGCCGAGCCCCACCACGGGGCACGGCGCCCGGGGTTGGCTTGCTCCCGACGCCCGGCAGCAGCCGGGCCCGAGGAGAGGAGCAGCACCCATGAGCACCACGCAGATCACCGTCCAGGGCTGGGTCGGCAGCGACGTCAGCCACGACATCGCGCCGTCGGGCGTCGCCGTCGCGTCGTTCCGTCTGGGCTCGACGCCCTCGCGCCTGCAGCGCGACGGCTCGTGGCAGGACGGGGAGACGGCCTGGTACACCGTGAAGGCCTGGCGCGCGGTCGCCGACCAGCTGCGCGACTCGGTCCGCAAGGGCCAGCCGGTGCTGGTCACGGGCCGGCTCGTCGTCGACACCTGGCAGCGACCCGACGGCACCACCGCCGTCCGTCACGTCATCGAGGCCGTCGGCCTGGGCCACGACCTCACGAAGGGCACGGCCCAGTTCACGCGGTCGCGCTCCGCCGCCGCCGAGACGGGGGAGCAGCAGGACGGGCAGCGCACCGCCGAGGTGGAGCACCAGGCGGCCTGAGCCGTGTGGCCCCGGTCCCACCGCCCGGTGGGGCCGGGGAACCGTGGTGCGGGGGCGCTCCGGCGTGGCCTACGCTCGTCCTCATGGCCGATTACATCTTCACCCTGAAGAACGTCCGCAAGGCTCACGGCGACAAGGTCGTGCTCGACAACGTCACGCAGTCGTTCCTCAAGGGCGCCAAGATCGGTGTGGTCGGCCCGAACGGCGCCGGAAAGTCGTCGCTGCTGCGCATCATGGCCGGGCTCGACCACGCCAACAACGGTGAGGCGATCCTCGACCCCGACTCGACCGTCGGCATGCTCCAGCAGGAGCCGCCGCTGAGCGAGGGCAAGACGGTGCTCGAGAACGTCGAGGAGGCCGTGGCCGAGACGAAGGCCAAGATGGCCCGGCTCGACGAGCTCTACATGATGATGGGCGACCCGGACGCCGACCAGGACAAGGTCGCGACCGAGGCCGGTGACCTCCAGACCGAGCTCGACGCCTCGAACGTGTGGGACCTCGACAGCCGCCTCGACCAGGCGATGGACGCACTGCGCTGCCCGCCGCCGGACGCGATCGTCGACAACCTCTCCGGTGGTGAGCGCCGCCGTGTCGCGCTCTGCAAGCTGCTGCTCCAGGAGCCCGACCTCCTGCTGCTCGACGAGCCCACCAACCACCTCGACGCCGAGTCGGTGCAGTGGCTCGAGGGCCACCTGGCCACCTACAAGGGCGCCGTCCTCGCCATCACCCACGACCGGTACTTCCTCGACAACGTGGCCGAGTGGATCGCCGAGGTCGACCGCGGTCGCATCCACGGCTACGAGGGCAACTACTCCACCTACCTGGAGACGAAGAAGGACCGGCTCAAGATCGAGGGCCAGAAGGACGCCAAGCGCGCCAAGATGCTGGAGAAGGAGCTGGAGTGGGTCCGCTCCAACGCCAAGGCCCGCCAGACCAAGAGCAAGTCGCGTCTGGCCCGCTACGAGGAGATGGCGACCGCGGCCGAGCGTGACCGCAAGATCGACACCTCCGAGATCAACATCCCCGCCGGCCCGCGTCTCGGCGACATCGTGCTCGAGTCGAAGAAGCTCACCAAGGGCTTCGAGGACCGCGTGCTCATCGACGACCTGTCGTTCTCGCTCCCGCGCGCCGGCATCGTCGGCGTCATCGGCCCCAACGGCGTCGGCAAGACCACTCTGTTCCGCATGATCACCGGCAACGAGGAGCCCGACGAGGGCAAGCTCGACGTCGGTCAGACGGTCAAGCTGTCGTACGTCGACCAGAGCCGCGGCGGCCTCGACCCGAACAAGAACGTCTGGGAGGTCGTGTCCGACGGGCTCGACTTCATCAAGGTCGCCAACTTCGAGATGAACTCGCGCGCCTACGTCGCGTCGTTCGGCTTCAAGGGCCCCGACCAGCAGAAGAAGGCCGGGGTGCTCTCCGGTGGTGAGCGCAACCGCCTCAACCTGGCCCTGACGCTGAAGATGGGCGGCAACCTGCTGCTGCTCGACGAGCCCACCAACGACCTGGACGTCGAGACGCTGTCCTCCCTCGAGGACGCTCTCCTCGACTTCCCGGGCTGCGCCGTGGTCACGTCCCACGACCGGTGGTTCCTCGACCGGGTCGCGACCCACATCCTCGCCTGGGAGGGCGACAACGAGAACCCGGCCAAGTGGTTCTGGTTCGAGGGCAACTTCGCGGCGTACGAGGAGAACAAGATCGAGCGCCTCGGCATCGACGCCGCCCGCCCCCACCGCGTCACGCACCGCCGCCTGACCCGCGACTGACCTCGCGCCCCGCCGACGCCGACGGCCGCCGTACCCCCGCCGGGTGCGGCGGCCGTCGGCGTTCCCGGACCTCGGCGCCCGTCCCACCCGCTCACCCGGTCACCCGGTCACCGGCTCACCGGCTCACCGGGTTGCGGTGTGGGCGCCCCGTCCTGCCTGTCGCTGGCACCGCGACCCGCCGAGCTCGTGAGGTTGCGGTGTGGGCGCCCCGTCCTGCCTGTCGCTGGCACCGCGACCCGCCGAGCTCGTGAGGTTGCGGTGTGGGCGCCCCGTCATTCGCGGTAGGAGATACCCGTGTCATGGGTACGACGTACCGCGAACGGCGGGTCGGGGAGCGCTCACGGGCGTTCGCGGTAGGAGATACCCGTGTCACGGGTACGACGTACCGCGAACCGCGCGCCCGAGCCCCACCCGAGCCCCACCCGAGCCCCGAGCGCGACGAGGACTCAGACCGTCCCGGTCAGCGGATCTCCATCTCGGGGTGACCACCGATGAGGTTGTCGGTGACGGCGTCCATGACGCGTCCGAGGGCGGTGAAGTCGTCCTCACCGGCCACGTCGACGAGGTGGCGTCGTACGCCGGCGACGTGCGCCGGGGCCGCGCGCTGGAGGACCTCCCAGCCGATGTCGGTCATGCCGCAGAGCACGCCCCGTCCGTCCTCGACGCAGTTGTTGCGCAGGACCAGCCCGGCCTTCTCCATGCGCTTGACCGTGTGGGTGACGCGGCTGCGGCTGTGGCGCAGGGCGTCGGCGAGCACGGCCATCCGGAGCTGCCGACCTTCGCACTCGGAGAGCCGGACGAGGATCTCGTACTCCGCCAGCGAGAGCCCGAAGTCGTTGCGCAGCTCTTCGTCGAGCTTGTCCATCAGCAGGGTGGTCCCGATGACGAGGGCGCGCCACGCCCTCTGCTGGTCGGCGTCGAGCCACCGGGTTCCGTCGTCCACGGACCGATCCTAGTGAGTCCGGACGCTGCGTGTGCCTCCGTTCGGGCAGAACCCCGGCCCGTTGTCGGCCGGCGGTGGTAGACCAGGCTCATGGAGGTCACCCGCGACCAGGTGATGGCGTTCCGGGCCGCGGCCCACGGGCTGGGCGACGCGTCGGTCCCGCCCGTCGACCCGCTCGAGCTGCGAGTGCTCGACGTCGGGGTGCAGGACACGGGTGCCGACGGGGCACGCTGGGCGCTGGCGCTGCGGGGTGCCGATCCGGGTCCCGATCTGGACCCCGACCACCTGGTCCTCGCCTGGACGCTGCGCGGGGCGCCGCACGTCTACCGCCGCGCCGACGTGGCGGCCGTGGCGGCCGCGGTGGCGCCGTACGACGAGGGCGACGCGAGCAAGCGCATCGTCGACGCCGGCAGACCGCTGCGCGCGGCGGGCCTGACGGTGCGCGAGGGCCTCGCCGTGGTGGCGTCCACGATGCGCGAGATCGTCACCGGCCCCACGGTGAAGGGCGACCTCTCGCGGGAGCTGTCGGCACGGCTGCCGGCGCCGTACCTGCGGGAGTGCCGGCCCTGCCAGGCGGTCCACACCTACGAGCAGCCCTTCCGGCTCGCGGCCCTCCAAGCGGGGCTCGAGCTCGAGCCGGGCACCTCGCCCCCGGTCGTGCGGCGCGTCCCGGGATGGGCCGGCCCGGCGGCGGAGGTGCCGGCCCGGCTGGACGCGGTGCGCGCGGTGCTGCGGGTCAACGGGCCGATGACACCCGCTCACGTCGCCGGCTACCTCGACGGCACCCTCGCGGCGACGAAGGCCCACGCCGCCGGCCTCGGCGACCTCGTCGACGTCACGCTGCCCGACGACCCCGCCGGTCCGCGCGCCGTGCGGTGGCTGGCCGAGGCCGACCAGGCCCTGCTGGCCGACCCGCCGACCCCGCGGGGCGTCCGTCTGCTCGGCCCCTTCGACCCGTTCCTGCAGTCGAAGGACCGGGCGCTGCTCCTGCCCGACGAGGCCGCCCGCACGGAGCTGTGGCGCACGCTCGGTCGGCCCGGTGCGATCTGGTACGACGGGGAGCTCGTCGGGTCCTGGCGTCCCCGGACCTCCGGCCGCCGGCTCCGGCTCGCGGTGGCGACCTGGTCGGGCGACGCACCCGCCGGAGCGCTGGCGCGGGGCGTCGAGGCGGCCGCCGAGACGCTCGCCGGGGTGCGCGGCCAGACCTACGACGGGCTCGCCTGACGAGCGCGCGCCCGGGGGAGCGGTCAGACCGGCGGGGCGTCGTCCTTGCCCGCGGAGGCGCCCGGCGTACCCGCCGTGCCCGGTGCCGCATCGGGACCCGCCGCGTCGCCCGCCGCGCCGGAGCGGTCGTCGCGGTGCCAGATGACGCGCTGCTGGAACGGGATCTCGATGCCCTCGTGGTCGAACCGGGCCTTGATGCGCTCGCGGAGCGTGCGGGCGACGGCCCACTGCTGCATGGGGGCGGTCTTCACCAGCACGCGCAGGTTGACGGAGTCGGCGGCCAGCATCTCGACCCCGGTCACCTCCGGCTCCTCGATGATGATGCCCCGGAAGTCCTCGTCCTCCCACATGTCGTGGGCGACCTCGGTCAGCACGCGCTTCACGCGCACGAGGTCCTCGCCGTACCCGACGCCGACGTCCACGACGGCCCGCGCCCAGTTCTGGCTCATGTTGCCGATCCGGAGGATCTCGCCGTTGCGGACGTACCAGACGGTCCCGTCCTGCGCGCGCAGCCGCGTGACCCGCAGGCTGACGGCCTCGACCGTGCCGATGGCCTCGCCGGCGTCGATCACGTCGCCCACGCCGTACTGGTCCTCGATGATCATGAAGATGCCGGAGAGGAAGTCCTTCACCAGGCTCTGCGCGCCGAAACCGAGGGCCACACCGACGACCCCGGCGCTGGCGATGAGGGGCGCGACGTTCACGCCGATCTCGGCGAGCACCATGATGCCGACGATCCCGTAGACGACGCCGGTCACGGTGCTCTTCAGCAGCGACCCCATCGTCGCCGCGCGTTGGCCGCGGCGGGCGGCCGCGGCGGAGGTGGCCGTGCCCGCGTCACCGTGCTCGCGCGCGGCGACGTTGCCGAGCGAGATCCGGCCGGACCTGCCGGCGAGCACGCCGTGCTCGGCGCGGCGCACGACGCGGTCGATGAGCCGGTGCAGCAGCCAGCGCGCGAACCAGCCGAGGAGGATGAGGCCCAGCACGGCGGCCGGCTTGCCGAGGAGCACCTCGGCGAGCTGGGAGGCGGTCTCGTTCTCGGTCATGGACCACATGACGCGGCACGACCAGGCTTGGTTGGGGTCACAGACAGCGGGAGTGGCGAGTACGTTCATCGCCGACCAGTATCAACACACCGCTGGTGAGCCCGGGGCACCGACGGGCCCCCTGGGGCCGTGAACGGGACGCGGACCCTCCTCCCGCCGGGTTCTGGCACCATCAGGCCGTGCGCCACCTCTACCTGTGTCCCCTCCGTTGGGCCGACCTCGACCTGCTCGGCCACGTCAACAACGTCGTGTACGTCGACTACCTGCAGGAGGCGCGCATCGACATGCTGACGACGCACGCCCCCGACCGCCGGGCCGACGAGCTCGCCGAGGGGGTGGTCGTGGCGCAGCACCGGGTGACCTACCTGACCCCGTTGACCCTGCGCGACAGCGTCGCGGTGGAGTGCTGGGTGACCGAGATCCGGGCCGCCTCGTTCACGATGGCCTACGAGGTCTTCGACACCGACGCCGACGGGGAGCGCATCGTCTTCCTGCGCGCCACCTCGGTGCTCACGCCGTTCGTCTTCGCCGAGGAGCGCCCGCGGCGCATCACGCCGGAGGAGCGTGAGGTGCTCACCCGCTTCCTCGAGCCCGAGGAGGCCGCACCGCGCCTCTCCCTCTCGACGCCCGAGCTCGACCGCGAGGCCCACTGGCCGCTGCGCATCCGCTTCTCGGACGTCGACGTCTTCGGCCACGTCAACAACGTGAAGTACTTCGAGTACTTCCAGGAGGCCCGCATCCACGCCGCGCGCCGCATGTTCGCGGGCCTGGCGGAGCAGGCGGCCGAGGAGCGCATCGACGTCGTCGTCGCCCAGCTCGACGTGGAGTACAAGCGCCCGATCCTGTTCCGGTCCGAGCCCTACGACTCGTGGACGTGGGTCTCCCGGGTGGGGCGGTCGTCGTACGACGTGAGCAGCGAGATCCGCGACGGCGACCAGCTGCTGTCGCGCTCGCGGTGCGTGCTCGTGAGCTTCGACGCCCGTACGCAGCGTGCGGCGACCCCGCCGCCCGAGTACCACGAGCGGCTGCTGACGAGCCTGCGCTCCTGAGTCGTCACCGGCGGCCCCGACGATCTCGGTGCACACGCGTGCACCGGTGGGTGATTCAAACTTCAACGTCTTTGCTCATACGTCAGTCGGCGCGGGGGTACTGGGGGCTCAGGCCACGGATCCGGGGCTCATCCACCACCAGCACGAGGAGCACCCATGTCCACCCACTCCGCCACCCCCGCAGACCGCCACACTCCCGCAGACCGCCACGCCGTCGTCGAGCGTGAGAAGGAGGCCTTCGGCGGGGTCAAGATCTTCTGCGCCTTCTTCGGCTGGCTGGCCGCCATGGGCATGACGGTGCTGCTGACCGGCCTGGTGGCCGCGGCCGGCGCCGGCGTCGGCCTGGTCACCGACGCCTCCGACGCGGCCGACGCGGCCTCCGCCAACGGGATCTCGGCCGAGGAGATCGGTTGGGCCGGCGTGATCCTGGTGCTGGCCATCGTCTTCGTGGCCTACTACAGCGGCGGGTACGTCGCCGGCCGCATGGCCCGCTTCGACGGCATCCGCCAGGGCATCGCCGTCTTCGGCTGGGCGGTCGTCGCCGCCGTCGTCCTCGCGATCCTCGGGGCCGTCGCCGGCGCCCGCTACGACGTGCTCGACGACCTGAACGTCTTCCCGCGCATCCCGGGCGACCTCTCCGACCTCAGCATCGCCGCCGTCGTCGTCCTGGTGGGCGTCGTGGTCGCCAGCCTCGTCGGCGCGGCGCTCGGCGGTCTCGCGGGCATGCACTTCCACCGCAAGGTCGACCGCACCGGCCTCGGTCGCTGAACCGAACCGGGGGCGAGGCGGCGTCAGTCGTCGAGCGTGTTGACCATGAACTGCGCGGCGTGGGTGACGTACTCCCAGAACCGCTGGTCCTGCTCGGGCGTCAGCGCCGCCTCGTCCAGCCCGGCCCGGAAGTGCACGAGCCAGCGCTCGGCGGCGGCGGGCGTCACGGTGAACGGTGCGTGCCGCATCCGCAGGCGCGGGTGCCCGCGCTCCTGCGAGTACGTCGTGGGCCCGCCCCAGTACTGGACCAGGAAGAGCCGGAAACGCTCCTCGGCGGGGCCGAGGTCCTCCTCGGGATACATCGGTCGGAGCAGCGGGTCGTCGGCGACGCCCGCGTAGAACCGGTGGACGATCGTGGTGATCGTCGGCTCGCCGCCGATCTCGTCGTAGAAGGTGGTCGTCATCGCTCCCCATCATGGCGCACGGGCGAGCACGCGGGGCGGCGGGTGGCACCGACCACGGATTGCTGCCTGGGTGCCCGCGGCCACCGCGGGGGCGATATCCTCGGCTCCGTGACCGCACTCGCGCAGCCCCGTTCCGCTCGACGTCCGCACCGGCGCCTCGCTCGACGCGCTGCCACGCTCGGGGTGGCGACCGCGGCGGTGCTCCTCGTCGCCCACCCGGCCCACGCCGACGTCCCGCTCGGATGGGGTCCGCCGGAGCAGACCGACGGCACCGACTTCCTCACCGTGCTGTGGCTGCTCATCGGCATCCCGCTCGGGCTCATCCTCCTGATCGTGGCCGCCATCTACCTGCCGGCGATCGCTCGCGGGGAGAGCGTGAAGCCCGGCGCCGACCGCCGGGCCGACGCCGAGTGGCTGGGCGGCCCGCGCCGCGCACCGAACGAGCTCGCGGCGCCCGACGGCGAGAACTCCCAGGCGGGTGGCGCAAGTGGGCGCTGGTGACGGGCTCTCCAACCGTGAGCGTCAGCTGATCGACGCCACGATCCGCACGGCGGAGCAGCTCTGCCGCTTCGAGTTCTCGGTCTACCTCGGCCCTGCGCGCGGTGAGCCGCGGGCCTACGCCACGCAGCTCCACAACTCGCTGGTCGCCCCGGCGCGCAGCATCCTGATCATGGTCGACCTCGACGCGCGTGCGGTCGAGATCGTCACGGGTGGCGTCGTGCGCCGCACCCTCGACGACACCCAGGTGCAGCTCGCCATCGCCCAGATGCAGTCGTCGTTCGCCGACCACGACGTCGTCGGCGGCCTCAACCGCGGCATCGTGCACCTCGCGGAGCACGCGCAGACCCCGCGCGACCCGCACGCCGTCACGGGCTGAGCAAGCCCGGGCAAGCCCCAGCAAGCCCGGACGAGACTCCGGTACGACGAAACGCCCCTCCCCGACCAGGTCGGGGAGGGGCGTTCGTCGTACGACGGCAGCCGGCCGGGGTCAGCCCGCGTCGCGCTCCTGGGCGGCGAGGGCACGGGCCATGTCGGACCGGCCCTCTCCGACGTACCGCTTGGCGGCGGGGTTCGCGTCCGAGGTGAGGATCCACTCGTCCACGCGGGCGAGGGTCTCCGGCGAGGTGAGCGGCAGCGGGAACATGCCGACGAGCACCGTGGAGGCGCGCTGCGTGCCCTTCTCCTCCCAGATGGTCTCGGCCGTGGCCAGGTACTTCTCCAGGTACGGCGCGAGCACCTCGGCCTGGTCGGAGCGGCAGAACGAGTAGGCCACCTGGCGCTGCGTCTCGTTCGCGACGTCGTCGCGCTCGACGGCGTCGCGCCACGCGGCGGCCTTGGCCTCGGCGGTCGGACGCGCGGTGCGGGCGGCCGCGGCCCGCTCCTGGCCGGAGATGGTGGTGTCGCGCTCCAGCTCCTCGGCGATCCGGTCCTCCTCCGCGCGGCCGGCGGCCGCGAGGGAGGCCACGAGCGCCCAGCGCACGTCGGTGTCGACGTCCAGGCCCTCGATGACGACGGAGCCGTCGAGGATCGCTGCGACGAGGTCGACCGCCTCGTCGGTGTGGGCGGCCGCCGCGAAGGCGCGGGTCAGCGCGAGCTGCGCGTCCGAGCCCGGCTCGGCGTTCTCGAGCAGCTCCCGCAGGCCGCTCTCCCAGCGGGCGCGCACGGCGGCCCGCCCGGCGGGGGCGGTGTAGTAGGCGACGGCCTGGCCGGCGTACGTGGGCAGGCGGCCGACGGCGGTCATGTCGGTCTCCGTGGCGAGCCCCCGCAGCACGAGCTCGACGAAGTCGGCGGCGCGCATCTCGGCGTCGCGCGTCATGTCCCAGGTCGCGCCCCAGAGCAGGGCGCGCACGAGCGTGTCGTCGAGCGTGTCGACGTGGGCGACCGCCGTGGCGAGCGAGACGTCGTCGAGGCGGATCTTGGCGTAGGTGAGGTCGCCGTCGTTGAGCAGCAGCAGCGCGGGGCGCCGTACGCCCGCCAGCTCGGTCACGACGGTGCGCTCGCCGCGCACGTCGGTCTCGACGTAGCCCTCCTCGCCGGCACGGCGCACGAGGCGGCCGTCGACGAGGTCGTAGAGGCCGATGCCGAGGCGGTGGCGCCGCAGCGTCGGGTAGTCGGGGGCGGCCGACTGGAGGACCGCGAACGAGGTGATGACGCCGTCGGCGTCGGTCTCGATCGCCGGCGCGAGCGTGTTGACGCCCGAGGTCTGCAGCCACTCCTGGGCCCAGCCGGCGAGCTCGCGGCCCGACGCCTTTTCGAGCGAGGCCAGGAGGTCGGCGAAGGTCGAGTTCCCGAAGGCGTGCGCCTTGAAGTAGGCGCGCAGGCCGGCGAGGAACTCGTCGATGCCCACCCAGGCCACGAGCTGCTTCAGCGTGGAGGCGCCCTTGGCGTAGGTGATGCCGTCGAAGTTGACCTCCACGGCCTCGAGGTCGTGGTTGTCGGCGGCGATCGGGTGGGTCGAGGGCAGCTGGTCCTGGCGGTAGGCCCAGTTCTTGCGGGCGTTGGTGAAGCCCGTCCACGCGTCGACGTACTTCGTCGCCTCGACGAGCGCGTGGTGCGACGCCCACTCGGCGAACGACTCGTTGAGCCAGAGGTCGTCCCACCAGCGCATGGTGACGAGGTCGCCGAACCACATGTGCGCCATCTCGTGGAGCACCGTGTTGGCGCGCTGCTCGTAGAAGGAGTGCGTCTGGCGCGAGCGCGGGAGGTACTCGTCGCGGTAGGTCACGCAGCCCGCGTTCTCCATCGCGCCCATGTTGTACTCCGGCACGAACAGCTGGTCGTACTTGCCGAACGGGTAGGGGAAGTCGAACTTCTCCTCGTAGAACGCGAAGCCCTGCTTGGTCAGCTCGAAGAGCTCGTCGCGGTCGAGGTAGGGCTCGACGGACGCGCGGCAGTAGAGGCCGAGATCGATCTCGCCGTGCGCGCCGACGTACGTGTCGCGCACCTCGACGTACTCGCCGGCCACGAGCGCGGTGATGTAGGTCGACATGCGCTCGGTGACGGGGAACCGCCAGACGCCGCTGCCGTCGCCCGTGCGCTCCGGCTCCGGGGTGACGGCGTTGGAGACGACCTTCCAGTCCTCGGGCGCCGTCACGGTGAAGGTGAAGACCGTCTTGAGGTCGGGCTGCTCGAACGTCGTGTAGACGCGGCGGGCGTCGGGCACCTCGAACTGCGAGTAGAGGTAGACGCGGCCGTCGGCGGGGTCGACGAAGCGGTGCAGGCCCTCGCCGGTGTGGCTGTAGGGCAGCAGGGCGCTCACCCGCAGCTCGTTGTCGGCCGCCAGACCGGCGAGCTCGATGCGGCTGTCGCGGTAGACCGCGGCGGCGTCGAGCTCGGTGCCGTTGAGCTCGATGCGCACGTCCGTGCCGCCGACGAGGTCGGCGAAGGTCGTCGCTCCGGGCTCGGCGCAGGTGAAGCGCAGCACGGTGGTGCTGGCGAACATCGCGTCGCCGACGGTCAGGTCGAGCTCCACGGTGGCGGAGGCGACGTCCAGGAGGTCGGCCCGGGAGGCGGCCTCGTCGCGGGTCAGGTTGGTTCCAGGCATGCGCCCGATCATGTCACCGCCCTCCCCGCGGGGGCGGTCGGGGGAATCGGCGGGCACCGGCCCGTGTTGACCTCGGCATGACCACCGATGCGTCCGCAGCCGTCGCTGCGCCCGAGAAGGCCGACAAGACCACCGCCGACTTCTGGTTCGACCCGCT
Source organism: Nocardioides alkalitolerans DSM 16699 (assembly GCF_000426525.1). GTDB lineage: Bacteria > Actinomycetota > Actinomycetes > Propionibacteriales > Nocardioidaceae > Nocardioides > Nocardioides alkalitolerans. Next base: position 970,889 of record NZ_AUFN01000010.1, on the reverse strand, counting down.
GTGCCCCTTCGCCTGGATCACCTCGCGCTGGATCCTCGAGGTCGAGAAGGTCCGCGACATCGAGGTGAGCTGGAGCGTCATGAGCCTCGCCTACCTCAACGCCGACAAGGACATCCCGGAGGACTACCGGAAGATGCTCGAGACCGCCTGGGGCCCGGTGCGCGTCTGCATCGCCGCCGAGCAGGAGCACGGCAAGGAGGTGCTGCTGCCGCTCTACACCGCGCTCGGCAACCGCAAGCACCTCGAGCAGCAGGACTTCACCCGCGAGGTCATCGAGGCCGCGCTGACCGAGGCCGGGCTGCCGACCGAGCTGGCCGACGCCGCCGACTCGACCGACTTCGACGAGGCGCTCAAGAAGTCGCACCACGCCGGCATGGACCAGGTCGGCATGGAGGTCGGCACGCCCGTCATCTCCATCGACGGCACCGCGTTCTTCGGCCCCGTGCTCACGAAGATCCCGCGCGGCGAGGAGGCCGGCAAGCTCTGGGACGCCTCCGTGGCCCTCGCGGCGTACCCCTACTTCTTCGAGCTCAAGCGCACCCGCACCGGAGAGCTCGACTTCAGCTGAGCCCCCGCGCCTCCCGGTCCGCCGGCGAGCGCGTACGACGACCCGCCCGCGGCCCTGCGCCGCCGGCGGGTCGTCGTGCGTCGGGCTCGGGTCAGCTGGAGGCCGCAGCGGCGGACGAGCTGGCGACGACGGCGGTGATGACGGCGGTGTTGATGGCCTCGACGGCACGACGCACGGCCGCGGAGGCGACCTCGCCCTCCGCGACGGCCTTGGCCCGCTTCTTCACGGCGCGACCCTCGGAGCCCGTGGCGCCGATCGTCTTGTGGGCCCGGTCGATCGCGTGCAGGAGTCCGACCAGCGCCGCCGTCCGCTCGTCCGGCTCCGCGCCGTCGAGCAGCACGGCGCGCACGGTGCGCCGTACCTCGTCCTCGTGGGCCGAGTCGACCGTCGGCCAGGTGGTGCGCGGGAAGAGACCGAGCACGCGGCCCTCCTCCCGGCGGAGGATCCCGCGCTCCACGAGCCGGTCGGTGAGGCGCTCGCGCAGGTCCTTGCCGAGGGGGCCGAGCAGGGCCTGGGCCGTGCGGGGCTTCTGGGCCACCACGGCGAGGGCGTCGGCGAGGAGCGGGTCGTCGACGGACGCCCCCTTCGCAGGTACGACGTGGGGCTGCGCCCCGAAGCCGAGGACCGTCCGCTCCTCCATCTCGACGGCGTCCGCGACGGCGAGCTCGGCGAGCACCGCTCCGGCCAGGGCCTCCTTGACGAAGCTCTGCTGCACCAGCGCGCCCGAGTCGTCGTCGAGCAGGAGCAGCAGCAGGTCCTCCGCGATCAGGCTCATGGAGCCAGCCAAGCAGCCCGGGGCCCTCCGATCCAGGGGCGTCGGGGTCCGTCCCTCGGACCCACCCCGTCGGGGCATCGACGGCCCGGGGGGTCGTGGTCCACCATGGATCGATGGTCTCGGACAACCTCTCGGGTCACACACGTCGCCGCGCCCTGCTGACCGGGGCCGGCTCGATCGCCGCCGCCGGCGCGCTGGCCGCGGCCGGCCCAGCCGCAGCGGCGGCCGCTGCCGCTCCCGCCCGCACCCCCGCCCGCACGACGGCGCGCCCCGCCGCCGACCCCGCCCGTGCCCGGCTGGCCGCCGCCGGCCACGGCGGGCTGCGCCGGGGATCGCTGCCGCTGGGCCTCACCGGCCCGGGCGGGCCGCGCACGGCCACCGCCGCCGGCGACCGGTTCTCGACCGTCGCGGTCACCTGGTCCACCGGGTCGCCGGCGCTCTCGATCCGCACCCGCACCCCCGACGGGGTCTGGCGGGGCTGGGAGCCCTTGAGCCACCTGCACGACGGGCCGACCCGCGACACCGACGAGTGGCGGGCCGCCCGCCGTACGCAGGCCTCGGTGCCGCACTGGGTGGGCGACTCCGACGCCGTCGAGGTCGCCGCCGACGGGCCCGTGCGCGACCTGCGGGTCGAGCTGCTCGACGCCACCCCGCAGGAGCTCGCGCCGGCCACCTCGGGCGTCCAGGCCAGGTCGGCGCCGGTGTCGAAGATCTACACCCGCGCTGAGTGGGGCGCCGACGAGTCGCTCCGCGACGGCACGCTGCGCTACCTGCCCGCGCTGCAGCAGGTGCACGTGCACCACACGGCGGGCGCGAACGGCTACGCGGCGGCCGACGTGCCGCGCATCCTGCGCTCGATCTACGCGTACCACACGCTCACGCTGGGCTGGTCCGACGTGGGCTACAACCTGTTCGTCGACAAGTTCGGCCGGGCCTTCGAGGGCCGGGCCGGCGGGGCCCGCCGGCTGGTCCGCGGCGCCCACACCCTGGGCTTCAACCACAACTCGTGCGGCATCGCGCTGCTCGGCAACCACGAGGGCGCGCGTCCGAGCTCGACCGCGGTCGCGCAGGTGGTGGCGCTGGCGGCGTACAAGTTCGACCTCTACGGGCTGCGCGCCGACCGCAAGATCAACGTGGTCTCGGAGGGCAGCGACAAGTACCCGAAGAGCGCGAAGGCCTACCTCTGGGCGATGGACTCGCACCGCGACACGAACGACACGGCGTGCCCGGGTCGCTACGTGCACGAGGCGATGACCAACATCCGGACGATGACCCAGGCGCGCATCGACGCCTACTGAGTCCGGCGGGTGGCCCGTCGACCGCCGATGGGTGGGTCGGCGGGCCCGGCTCCTAGGATCGACCCCATGAGCCACGTCCTGTCCGCCGTCGCCTGGCCGTACGCCAACGGCCCCCGCCACATCGGCCACGTCGCCGGTTTCGGCGTGCCCTCCGACGTCTTCTCGCGCTACATGCGCATGGCGGGCCACGACGTGCTGATGGTGTCGGGGTCCGACGAGCACGGCACGCCGATCCTCATCGCCGCCGACGAGGCCGGCATGACGGCGCAGGAGCTGGCCGACAAGAACCACCGCCTCATCGTCGAGGACCTCGTCGCCCTCGGCATCTCCTACGACCTCTACACGCGCACCACGACGCGCAACCACTACGCCGTCGTGCAGGAGCTGTTCACCGGCGTCTACGAGAACGGCTACTTCGTCGAGCAGACGACGTACGGCGCCATCTCGCCGTCGACGGGCCGCACGCTGCCCGACCGCTACATCGAGGGCACCTGCCCGATCTGCGGGTACGACGGCGCGCGCGGCGACCAGTGCGACAACTGCGGCAACCAGCTCGACCCGGCGGACCTGAAGAACCCGGTCTCGCGCATCAACGGCGAGACGCCGGAGTTCGTCGAGACGCAGCACTTCTTCCTCGACCTGCCGGCCCTGGCCGACGCGCTGGGGGAGTGGCTCGACGAGCGCGAGGCGTCCGGCACGTGGCGCCCGAACGTCATCCGCTTCTCGAAGAACATCCTCGGCGAGATCCGCCCGCGCGCCATGACGCGCGACATCGACTGGGGCATCCCGGTGCCGCTCGACGGCTGGCGCGACAACCCGACGAAGAAGCTCTACGTCTGGTTCGACGCGGTCGTCGGCTACCTCTCGGCGTCGATCGAGTGGGCCCGCCGCACCGGCGACCCGGAGGCGTGGCGCGCCTGGTGGAACGACCCCGAGGCCCTCGCCTACTACTTCATGGGCAAGGACAACATCACCTTCCACAGCCAGATCTGGCCCGCCGAGCTGCTGGCGTACGCCGGCAAGGGCAGCCGGGGCGGCGAGCTGCACACGTACGGCGACCTCCACCTGCCGACCGAGGTCGTCAGCAGCGAGTTCCTCACGATGGAGGGCCGCAAGTTCTCCTCGTCGAAGAAGGTCGTCATCTACGTGCGCGACCTGCTCGCCCGCTACCAGCCCGACGCGTTCCGCTACTTCGTGGCGGCCGCCGGCCCCGAGGCCCAGGACAGCGACTTCACCTGGGCCGAGTTCGTGCGCCGGACCAACGACGAGCTCGTCGCCGGCTGGGGCAACCTGGTCAACCGCACCGCCACCCTGATCGCGAAGAACTTCGGCCAGATCCCGCCGGCCGGTCCGCTCGAGGAGGCCGACGTCGCGCTGCTCGCGCGCGTCGAGGAGACGTTCGACCTGGTGGGCGACCTCGTGCGCCGCCACCGCCAGAAGGCGGCGATCGGCGAGGCGATGAAGACCGTCGGCGAGGTCAACAAGTACGTCACCGACACCGCGCCGTGGACGCTCAAGGGCGACGACCAGCGCGAGCGCCTCGGCACCGTGCTGCACGTGCTCGCCCAGTGCGTGAGCGACCTCAACACGGTCCTCTCGCCGTTCCTGCCGCACTCCTCGAACGCCGTCGACGTCGTGTACGGCGGGGCCGGCGACCTGCAGCCCATGCCCGCGATCGACGAGGTCGACGACCTCGACGGCGGCGCCGGCTACCCCGTCATCACCGGCGACTACACGACGGCCCGCGCATGGCGCCGTACGCCGCTCGAGGTCGGCCGCCCGGTCGCCAAGCCGACCCCCGTCTTCACCAAGCTCGACCCCGCCCTCGTCGACGAGGAGCTCGAGCGCCTCGGTTCGTGAGGCCGGGCGGGTCGGGCCCTTGCGCGCCGGCCCTGCTCGCGCCCGGCCCCGTGTAACGCGGTGTCCGAGCTACTGCACACGCCTCAGAACACGTGTGCAGTTGCCCGGACACCGCGTTGCACGTGGGTGAGGTGGAGCGACACGACCCCTCTCAGGGCCTGCGCTCGGCGGTGACGTCGAGCTCGACCACGTCGGCGCCGAGCACCTGGGCGGCCTGCTCGTCCGCGGGACCGCTGCCGCGGAACGCCTCGACGGCCGCCTGCGACTCCCAGCGTTCGAGGATGTTGATCCGCCCCTCGTCCAGCAGGTCGGCCGACAGGGCGAAGTCGAGGCAGCCGGGGGCGGCGCGCGCGAGGCGCACCACCTCGCGGCACCCGTCGAGGTACGACGCCCGCTCGGCGGCCGCGACCCGCAGGTGCCCCGCGACGACCACCTGGGGCCCGGTCCGGTGATGGGTGCTCATGGTCCGTGGTGACCCGTGCGGGTCGCCGGACTCATCGGTCGCCGGGTCGCCCCAGCAGCACGGACAGCGGCGAACCGCGTCGTACGACGCCTGCCGGCTGGCTGCCGGCGAAGGTCGCCGCTTCTCGTGCCGGTCGGTCCTCGACCCGGTCGGCACGAACTGCAACGCCCGAGGCGTCTGCCACGTAGAGGGTGTGTGGGCAGAGTCGAGGGGGTGGCCGTGGCCGACGCGCGACGGGCGACGAGGGGTGGGCTCCGGCAGGACCTGAGTAGCGACTTCGCCGAGTGGGTCGCGGCCCGCGGCCCTGCCCTGCACCGGTTCGCGCACCTGGTCACAGGTGGCGCGACCGTGACGGCCGACGCGGCGGACCTCGTCCAGGACGCCCTCGTCGGGGCGTACCCGCGGTGGCAGGAGCTGGCCCGGTCGGGTACGGCGGAGGCCTACGTCCGACGCAGCATCGTCAACGCCTCGGTGACCCGGTGGCGCCAGCAGCGGCGGCTCGTCGCCGTACCGGACGCCGAGCCCCACGTGGCGGCCGACGCCCACCACCCCGACCCGACCGCTGCGCTCGCCGACGCCGCGCTCGCCTGGCGGCTCTGCGCCGACCTGCCACCGACGCAGCGGGCCGCGGTGGTGCTGCGCTTCTACGACGACTGGACGTTCGGCGAGATCGCCCGCGTCCTCGACTGCACCGAGTCCACCGCCCGCTCGCACATCCACCGCGCGCTCGCCGTCCTGCGCACGCGCCTCGCCGAGGAGGGCGACGATGACTGAGGACCGAACGGATCGAGCCGAGGAGGCCTTCCGTGCGGCGTTCGCGGAGCAGGCTGACGACCTGTCGGTCACCGGCGCCGACACCACCGCGTGGGCCGAGGCCGCACGCTGTACGACGCGTCGACGACGGCTCCCCGTCGCCGTGGCGGCTGCGGTCGTCGCCGTGCTCGGAGGCACCCTGCTCGTGGTCGACGTGCTGGCGGAGCCGGGTGGTCCGGCCCCGGCCGAGGCCCCGGTGGTCGAGACCGAGCGGGTCGACGGCGCGATCGCGCCCCGCGACGGGTGGCGTTGGGTCGAGCGTGGTGGTGTGGCCGTGCAGGTGCCGGAGGGGTGGGCGCAGGAGTCTCTGATGTGCGGGGGTGCGTGGACCGGGGGCGCTCCGGCGGTGGCGAGCGTGGGTGCAGACGACTACGCGACCCTGGCGGACTGCATGGGGCGCCCCGGTCGCGACAGCCTGGGCACGGACGCCGTCACGGAGGAGGCGTTCCCTCCGGTCGCGGTCAGCCTGTGGCGCACGATCCTGATCATCGAGGACGCCGGCACGGTCTACGACGGCGACCGGCAGGACGCGGTCGAGGTGCCGGACGGCACGTACACCTACGAGGGCTGGACCCTCGACCGGACGACGTACGGCGGCACCCGGGTGACCCTGCTCAGCGACGAGGAGCACGAGGAACTGGCGACCGAGGTCCTCGCGTCGGTCGTGGTGGACGACCTCAGTCCCTCCGGTTGCCGGGCGATCGAGGAGTTCGGGCAGGAGCGGCACCCGGCGTCGGAGACCGACACCGTGGCCCGCGCCGCGACGGTGTGCGGGTACGGCGCCTTCCCCAGGAAGAGCGGCGACGAGCCCGTGCACGGTCTGGAGGCATCCCGCCGCCTCGATGCCGGGGCCGCCGCCGGGCTGACGGCCGCCCTGCGGTCCGCACCCCTCCTGCCGGAGGACCCCGCCCTCTGCGAGTACCGGCTCGACGTCCCCTACGTCCAGCTCGTACGCCTCTTCGGCGACGACGACGTGCGCGAGCTCGAGGTCGCCGTCTACGACTGCGCCGTCCAGTTCGACGGCACCTGGCGGACCCTCACCGACGAGGTCGCGTCGTTCCTCGTCCGGCCCGACCCCGTGTGACGGGGGGTGTCGGCGGTGCCCCGTCGCCCCCGGGGTCGCTACCGTCCCTCCCATGAGCGCACCCATGTACCTGCCGAAGTTCTTCGTGAAGCAGCGCATCACGATGATGGTGAACCGCTACGAGATCATCGCGGCCAACCCCGACGGCAGCGAGGGGCAGCTGATGGCCGTGGCCCAGCAGAAGCGGATGGCGCTGAAGGAGGAGGTCGTCTTCTTCACCGACGACAGCCGTTCGCGGGCCGTCTTCGGGTTCAAGGCGCGCCGCAAGCTCGACCTCGGCGCCGGCTACGACGTCACCGACGAGAACGGCCAGCCGATCGGCTACTTCAAGAAGGACTTCGGCAAGAGCTTCCTGCGCTCGACCTTCCAGATCGAGGGCCCGGGCTTCGCGGGCTCCGGCCAGGAGCGCAGCCCGTTCGTCGCGATCCTGCGTCGCATCAGCGACTTCCCGTTCCTGCGCTTCCACTTCGACTTCACCGACGCCGCGGGTCAGCCGCTGCTGTCGTCGCAGCGCCAGGCCTCCCTGCGCGACAAGTACACGGTCGACGTGCACGACCCCCGGGTCGACTTCCGCGTGGCCGCCGCCGTCGCCGTGGGGCTCGACGCCCTGCTGGCCCGCTGAGGCCCGCCGTGCTGCACCCGCAGGCCCGCGCCGCCGTCGAGGCCGGCGCCGCCGACCTCTCCGTCACCGACCCCGCGTTCGACGTCGTCACCGCCCGCGCCCTCTCCGTGCAGGCCGCGCTCGCCGTTCCCAAGGAGGCGGTCGCCGAGGCCCTCGACGTCGACGCCGACGGCGTGCCCTGCCGGCTCTACCGGCCCGCCCAGCCCTCGCCGGTGCCGTCGTACCCCGTCGGGCCGGGCGTGATCGTGCACCTGCACGGCGGCGGCTTCGTGCTCAACGACGTCGAGGTGCACGACGCGGTCGCGCGACGCCTGGCCAACCGGTCCGGCCTCGCCGTCCTCAGCGTCGACTACCGCCGTCCGCCCGAGCACCGGTTCCCGGCCGCGCCCGACGACGTCGACACGGTGCTGGGCTGGCTCGACGCGCACGCCGACGAGCTGGGGCTCGCGGGCCCGACGTACGCCCACGGCGACTCGGCCGGCGCCAACCTCGCGCTCGTCGCGGCCCTGCGCCACCCGGGCCGGTTCGCGGCGGTGGCGCTCATCTACCCGTTCCTCGACCCGACCGCGGGCCACGAGTCCTACCGCACGAACACCGAGGGCTTCGACCCGAGCGAGGCGGCCTGGTACTGGGAGCAGTACGCCCGCGACCGCTCCGACCTCGAGCACCCCGACCTCGCGCCCCTGCGCTCGACGGCGCTCGGCACGCTGCCGCCGACGCTCGTGGTGACCGCCGAGCACGACCCGCTGCGCGACGAGGGCGAGGTGCTCGCGGAGCGCCTGGCCGAGGAGGGCGTGCACGTCGTCGGCGTCCGCTACCAGGGGATGGTCCACGGGTTCTGGCGCCACACGGACGTCTTCGACGCGGCCGAGCCGCTGATGGTGCAGGTCATCGGGTTCCTGCGGCTCCACCCGTAGGCCGCGCGCCGGTCGCCGGACCGGACCGCCGCGTGGCGGCAGGGCTCTGAGACACTGCCGCCATGCGCGTTCACCTCGGTTCCGACCACGCCGGCCTCGAGCTCAAGGACCACCTCCTCAACTGGCTCGCCGACCACGGCTACGAGGCCGTCGACCACGGCCCGTTCGCCTTCGACGCCCAGGACGACTACCCGGTCTTCTGCCTGCGGGCGGCCGAGGGCGTCGCCGCCGAGCAGGCCGACGGCCAGGACAGCCTGGGCGTCGTCATCGGCGGCTCCGGCAACGGCGAGCAGATGGCCGCCAACAAGGTCGTCGGCGTGCGCGCCGCCCTCGTCTGGTCGACCGCGACCGCCGAGCTGGCCCGCCAGCACAACGACGCCAACGTGATCTCGGTCGGCGGCCGCCAGCACACGCTGGAGGAGATGACGAGCTTCGTCGACACCTTCCTCACCACCCCGTTCTCCGACGAGGAGCGCCACGTGCGCCGCATCGCGCAGCTCGCGGACTACGAGGTCACCCGCGACCTCCCGCCGCTGCCCGCCTCCGCCCTGCCGGGGTACGACGCCGGCTCCGGCACCTCGGTCTGAGCCCCGCGACGTGCCCGAGGGCCACACCCTCCACCGCCTCGCCGGGGAGCTGGGCGACGCGTTCGCCGGCCGGCGGGTGCGTGTGGGCAGCCCGCAGGGTCGTTTCGCGACCGAGGCGGCGCAGCTCGACGGGGCCGTGCTCGAGCACGCGGAGGCGTGGGGCAAGCACCTCTTCCTCGACCTCGGCGCCGACCGCCTCGTGCACGTGCACCTCGGTCTCTACGGCAAGCTCGACGTACGGCGTACCGACCCCGGCGAGCCGGTGCCCGACCCCGTCGGCGAGGTGCGGCTGCGGCTCGTGACGGCCGGCCCCGACCCGGACGGCACCACGGCGTACGCCGACCTGCGGGGCGCGACGGCCTGCGAGCTGCTGACCGGCGCCGGACGCGACGCGGTGGTCGACCGGCTCGGCCCCGACCCGCTCCGCGACGACGCCGACCCGGACCGTGCCTGGGCCCGCCTCTCGCGCAGCCGCACGAGCATCGCGGCCCTGCTCATGGACCAGAAGGTGCTCGCGGGGGTCGGCAACGTCTACCGCGCCGAGGTGCTCTTCCGCCACCGGCTCGACCCCTACCGCGCGGGTACGACGCTGCGCCGGGGCCGCTTCGACGAGCTGTGGGCCGACCTGGGGGTGCTGATGCGCGAGGGCGTGCGCACGGGACGCATCGACACGGTGCGGCCCGAGCACACGCCGGAGGCCATGGGACGACCCCCGAGGGTGGACGACCACGGCGGCGAGGTCTACGTCTACCGACGCCACGGCCAGGCGTGCCTGGTCTGCGGGGCGACGGTCCGCAGCGCCGACCTGGTCCAGCGCACCCTGTACTGGTGTGGGCGATGCCAGCGCCCGTTCCGCCCCCGCGGCGTACAGTGAACGGATCCGACCGTGAAGGGCAAGGCATGACTGCACTCCACGCGTCGTCTCGGACCACCCCCGTTCCCCGTTCCCGGAGCGTCGTGCGCCGTGACGCACGCCGCTACCTCGCGACGAACCGCGCCCTCGTGGCGCTGGTGGCGACGACCTCCGTGCTCGGCGTGCTCATCTCCCTGGCCCCCACGCGCTTCCCCGTGAACATGCTGATGGTGCCCGTCGTGGTCTCCACGCTGTTCCTGCGACCGCGCCAGCTCGCCCGCTTCATCGTGTTCGCGATGGCGGTGCTCGCCGTGACGCTGCTGTTCCAGCCCGTCTACTCGGCACGGCTCTGGGCGTCGGTCGGTGTCTACTCCTTCGTCGGCCTCTTCGTCTTCGCCACCTCGATGCGCCGCTCGCGGCTCGGCCTCGGCGGCGTCGAGGGCGAGTCGATGCTCGTCGACCTGCGAGACCGGATCCAGGCGCAGGGGCGCCTGCCCGAGCTGCCGGCCGGCTGGGAGGCCGACGCGCTCGTGCGACCGGCCGACGGCACACCGTTCAGCGGCGACTTCTTCTGCGTCTCGGAGTCCGCGTGCGCGGGTCGGCTCGACGTGGTGCTGGTCGACGTCTCGGGCAAGGGCGTGAAGGCCGGCACCCGCTCGCTGCAGCTGTCGGGCGCCCTCAGCGGCCTGCTCGGCGCCGTCGGACCGGAGCAGCTGCTGGGTGCGGCCAACGACTTCCTGCTGCGGCAGAACTGGAGCGAGGGCTTCGCCACCGCGGTCTACCTCTCGGTCGACCTGGGGTCGGGCCACTTCGACGTCTACACCGCCGGACACCCGCCGGCGCTCGTGCTGCGCGCCGGCGAGGCCCTCGAGCGCATCGACCTCTCCGGCCCGCTGCTCGGGGTCATGCCGGACGCCGCCTACCCGGCCGTGAGCGGTCGGCTCGAGCCGGGGGACGCGCTCGTGGTCTACACGGACGGCCTCGTCGAGGCGTCCGGCGTCGACATCGACGACGGCATCGACCTGCTCGGCGAGGTCCTGCTCCGGGAGTCCGCCCCCGCGGGCGACGGCGCGGTGCGCCAGCTCGCGTCCCGGGCGGCGACGGGCGGGCCGGCGGTCGGCGTCGTGGAGCGCGTGGTCGACGAGGTGGGCACCCCGTCCGACGACTGCGCGCTGCTGGTGCTGCGCCGCACCTGAGTTGGGGGCCGTGCCGACCCGTGTGGCACGATGACATCCGCGTGTCGCGGGCCCCGGGGACGGGGCTTCGAGGTGTGTGCGCGGATGTAGCTCAATGGTAGAGCCCCAGTCTTCCAAACTGGCTACGCGGGTTCGATTCCCGTCATCCGCTCCAAGTGTGGTCAACGAGGCCCCGTCTGCGCAGGTCAGGATGCGCGCAGGCAGGTCCGAGCGGGCCCTCTTGGCGGGGCGTAGCGTAGTGGCTAGCGCGCCTGCTTTGGGAGCAGGAGATCGCAGGTTCGAGTCCTGTCGCCCCGACGAGACAACCGATGCATCCCTGCCGAACGACTGAGGAGAAACACCTGTGAAGAGCGCCGTCGAGTCCTTGAGCCCGACCCGGGCCAAGCTCACCGTCGAGGTGCCCTTCGAGGAGCTCAAGCCGAGCCTCGACAAGGCGTACAAGACGATCGCCCAGCAGATCAACATCCCCGGCTTCCGTCGGGGCAAGGTGCCGCCCGCGGTCATCGACCGCCAGGTCGGCCGGGGCGCCGTGCTCGACCAGGCGATCAACGAGGCCCTGCCGAAGGCGTACTCGGAGGCCCTGAACGAGAACGGTCTCGAGCCGCTGACGCAGCCCGAGATCGAGGTGACCCGTCTCGAGGACCGCGAGCTCGTCGAGTTCACGGCCGAGATGGACGTCAAGCCCGAGATCGAGCTCCCCGACTACGAGGGCCTCGAGGCCGAGGTCGAGGATTTCGCCGTCACCGACGAGGACGTCGACACCCAGGTCGAGGCCCTCCGTGAGCGCTTCGGCACCCTCATCGACGTCGAGCGCGCCGCCGCCGACGGCGACTTCGTGACGATCGACCTCGTGGCCACCAAGGACGGCGAGGTCGTCCCGGGCGCCGAGGTCTCCGACATGTCCTACAAGGTCGGTCGCGGCGGCATGCTCGACGGCCTCGACGAGGCCATCGAGGGTCTCTCGGCCGGCGAGTCGAAGGACTTCACGTCCGAGCTCGTGGGCGGCGACCTGGTGGGCGAGAACGTCGACGTCACCGTCAAGGTCTCCGCCGTGCAGGAGCAGGAGCTGCCCGAGCTCGACGACGAGTTCGCCCAGATGGCGTCGGAGTTCGACACCGTCGACGAGCTGGTCGCCGACGTGCGTGCCCGCCTCGAGCGCGGCAAGCGCCTCGAGCAGGCCGCCGCCGCCCGCGACGCGGTGCTCGAGGTCCTCCTCGAGAAGGTCTCGATCCCGCTCCCGGAGACCATGGTCACCGAGACGCTCAACTCGCAGCGCGCCAACATCGAGCAGCAGCTCGGCATGGCGAACCTGACGATGGACAAGTACCTCGAGGACGAGGGCAAGACCATCGAGGAGTTCGAGGCCGACATGGAGCGCAACGTCCGCGACGCGGTCGCCGCCCAGTTCGTGCTCGACGAGATCGCGAAGAAGGAAGAGCTCGGCGTCGAGCAGGCCGACCTCTCGCAGCACATCGTGCGTCGCGCCCAGCAGTCCGGTCAGGACCCGCAGGAGTTCGCGAACCACATGTTCGAGCACAACCACATCCCGGAGCTCATCTCCGAGATCCTGCGCGGCAAGGCCCTCGCGACGCTCGTCGAGTCGGCGGTCGTGAAGGACGCGTCGGGCAACGTGGTCGAGCTCAAGAACCTGCGCCCGGACGGCACCATCGGCGAGCCTGAGGACGAGGCCGCCGAGGGTGACGACGACGCCGCGGTCGAGGCCGCTGCCGACGACACGGCTGACGCGACCGACGCCGACGCCACCGCGGCCAACGAGGCCCCCGCGGCCGACGAGGCCGAGGGCGCCGAGAAGAGCTGACCGGACGACCGACGTAACCAGGTGCGATGACGGGTGACGGGGGCAGGACCGACGGCGCATGGCGCCCGCCTGCTCCCGCGCCCGTCGCGAGCACCGGACCGGAGAACATCCCGGGGTACGTCGACCTGACCGTGGTGGGGCGCGGTGGCGACTCGATCGTCTACCGCGCCCGCCAGGTCACCCTCAACCGCGACGTCGCCATCAAGGTGCTCGGCGTCGACGACGAGGCCCGCACCGCCCGCTTCGCGCGCGAGGTCGAGATCACCGTCGACCTCGGGCGCCAGCACCCCAACATCGTCAACGTGCTCGACATCGGCACCACCGACGACGGCCGCTCCTACCTCGTCATGGACTTCGTCGAGGCCGGCACGGTCCACGACCGGCTCAAGGCCCACGGGCCGCTGCCGGTGCACGAGGTCGTCGAGATCGGCTACGTGCTCGCCGACGCCCTCGCCTTCGCCCACGGCCGCGACGTGCTGCACCGCGACGTGAAGCCGCAGAACATCCTCGTGCTCCCGACCTCGTGGGTGCTCGCCGACTTCGGCATCGCCCGCCTGGCCGGCTCCGAGCACACCGCCTCGGTCGAGACCTTCACCTACCGCCACGCGGCCCCGCAGATCCTCGACGGCATGAAGCCGTCGGCCGGTGACGACCTCTGGTCCCTCGGGTCGACGCTCTACACGCTCCTCGACGGCCGCCCGCCCTTCGCGAGCGACGACCCCGACGAGGACTCCGCCCTCGCCTACATCCGCCGGGCCCGCACCGAGCCCCACCGCCCGCTCACCGTCGAGGGGGCGGAGGGCGTCGCCGCGGTCATCGACCGCTGCCTGGCCAAGTCCGTCGACGACCGCTGGCCCAGCGCCGGCGAGCTGCGCGACGCGTTCGCCGCCCTGCGCTCGACGGCCTGGCTCCCGGGTACGGCGGCCCCGGCGCGGGCCGTCACCCCGTCCCCGGTTGCGGCAGCTCCCGCCGATCTGTCCCCGACACCCACCGCGCCCCGCACGGCGCCCGCCGAGCAGCCGCCCGCCGAGGAGCCGTCGGTCGCGGCGCCCGCGCCGATCTCCCCGGCACCGGTCTCCCCGGCACCGGTCTCGTCGGCACCGTCCTCCCCGGCACCGACCGACGAGAAGCCCCCGGTCGCCGCGCAGCCGCCCGTCGCGCCCGCCCCCGTCGAGGGCGGCTGGGCCCCGTCCGCCGATCCCGAGCCCGTGGCGCTCTCCGTGCTCTCGCACGCCCCGGTGGCCGTCGAGCCCGACGCAGCGCCCACCGGCACCGGCCCCGTGCCCGGCTCCCGGCCCCAGCCCGCCGACGACGGCGGCGCCCGGGGCGGGGAGACACCGCCCCCGGCGCCCTCGGACGAGAAGCGGCCGCGGTCGCGCCGTACGCGCGTGCTCGTGGGGCTCGCCGTCCTGGCCCTCGTCGTGGGCATCGGCCTGAGTGCGGTCGGGTCCGCGCTCCGCGGGGGCGACGACGAGGACGCGGCGGCGGGGGAGACCCCCACGGCCGACGTGATCCCGACCGAGGACACGACCCCGTTCGACCCCGAGGCGCTCGAGGCGCCGCCCGACCCCGAGCTCGCCGTCTTCTTCCAGCGCCTCGACCAGGTCGGGCTCGACGTGGAGATGGAGTGGGTCGACCCCAGCGAGGGGGAGGGCAGCTTCATCATCGCGAAGACGTCCGGACCCGGCGGCGAGATCGTCAGCTACGAGGCGTACGTCGACCCGGGCGTCACCAGCCACGTCATCTCCGGGGCGCTCGCCACCGGCGGCCGCTACTGCTACGCCATCATCCTCACGCTCGCGACCGGCGAGTTCGGCGTCTCCGACGTCCGCTGCCTGACCGTCCCCGAGCGCTGACGGCCCGAGCGCCGACGGCCCGAGCGCTGACGGCCCGAGCGCTGACGGCCCGAGCGCTGACCCGCGTCGGGCAGGGCGCTCAGCGGCGCCCGAGCACCCGCGGGTCGAACGGCCACCACCACCGGCGCCACCACGGCACCTGGCGGCGCAGCGCGCGCCGTACGCGACGCACGGCCGCACCCAGCCGTGGCGCCGGGGCGCCTGCGTCGGGGCCGAACGCGGCCCGGTCGGCGTCGCTGCCCAGCCGGAGGGCCTCGGGCACGCCGTACGTCATGGCGAGGTGCTCCGCGATCCGGGTCGAGGAGTCGGCGGCCGACGGACGTCGCCCCGAGAGCACGAGGCCGTCGAGCACCTCGGCCCACGCGCCACGGGGACCGCGCCGCCGGTGGCGCCACGACCGCAGCGCCCGGGCGACGAGCAGCCCGACGAGCACGAGCACCACGAGGCCGCCGGCAGCGGCGTACGGCGTCCAGCCCTCGTCGAGCACACCGCCCGTGCCGTCCTCGTCGTCGCCACGGGCCTCGGCGGCCGGGTCGGGGTCGGGTGCGGGCGTCTCGGTCGCCTCCGGGTCGGGCACCGGCTGGGGCTGCTCGGGCTGCGGCTCGGGACGCTCCTCGAGGAACTGGTCCTCGTCGGGCGTGGGGGAGAAGGGCACCCAGCCGAGGCCTTCGAAGTAGACCTCCGGCCAGGCCAGCGCGTGCTCGCCCCGCACGACCCGCGTGCCGTCGGCCTGCTCGTCGCCGGGCCGAAACCCGACGACGACCCGCGTCGGCAGCCCCGAGTGGCGGGCGATCACGGCGAACGCGGTCGCGAACTGCTCCGAGGTGCCCTGCTGCGCCCCGGCGACGGTCGCGGGGTCGCCGAGCAGGAAGTCCTCGATGCGCCAGAGCGCGGAGCCCGACAGCGCGGACTCGCTCACCTCGCGCTGGCCGCGGACGGCCCGCTCGATCGCGACCGCCCGCTGGTACGGCGTGGTGGTGCCCGCCACCACCTGGCCCGCGTAGACCGCGAGCTCGTAGGGCATGTCGGGCAGGGCGAGGAACTGCTCGACCGGTACGCCGGGGCCGTCCTCGGCCAGGCCGGCCGCCGGGAGGTCGGAGGGCAGCGGGGCGTCGACGACAGCCGTCACCTCGTACTCCGCGTCCGCCGCACCCTCCGGCGCGAGCAGCGTGCCCGTGCGGGGGTCGACCAGCGCCTCGGTGCCGCTCAGCCCGGTCGGGTCGCCCGGCACGGGCAGCCAGGCGCCGCCGAGGTCGGCCACCCGCACGGCCGTCGTGAACCGGGCCCGGTCGCGGCCGTCGGGCAGCCGGTCGCCGCCCTCGGCCCCGAGCGGCCCGTAGCGGGTCGCGGCGCGCCAGGCCTGGCCGTCGTACTCGTCGAGCACCACGAGCCGCATCGGCGCGACGTCGCCGGAGGTCGTGAACAGCTCGACGTCGGGGTTGGCGGCCCAGGCGGCCAGCTGCGGCAGGGGGCTCGAGACCTCGGTCTGCACGATCGGCGGGTCGATGCGCGAGCGCGGGTCGAACGGTCGGTCGGCGGGCACGAGGGCCGACGACGCGATGAACCCGACGGCGACCACCAGCACCGGGCCGATGAGCGTCAGGCGCGTACGGCGCGAGTCGTTCGTCTCGTCGAGCACGACCCAGCCGATGACGGCGAGCACGACGACGAGGGCGGCCACGAGGCCGATCCGGTCGCCGCGGCCCCCGGTGAGCAGGGCGCCCGCGCCGTACAGGACGAGCGCGCCGAGCAGGGGCGCGACGCGGGCCGGGCGCAGCGAGCGCAGCGCGACCAGCAGCGAGACCAGTCCGGCGAGCAGCAGCGGCGCGACCACGAGGTCGGCGCGCAGCGGGAGGGGCTGCGGTTCGCTCAGGAGCAGGGGGATGGCGTCGCGGACCGTGCCGAGCAGGGTCGTGCCGGCTCCGGCCCCGAGCACGTAGGCGAGCAGCACCAGGAGGGTGGCGAGCACGCTCGCGGTGGCCCACCGGGAGACGCCGAGCCGGGTGATCACGGTCAGCAGCACGAACGGCAGCACGGTGGCGGCGAGCATGATGAGCGGCATCCGCCACCCGCCCCAGGCGAGCGCGACGGACAAGGACCCGGCCGCGGGCAGGGAGGCGCTCCACACGAGGGTGGCGATCGTCGTCCGGCGCTCGCTGCCCGCGGGGGCGTCGGGCTGGCCGGCCGGGGGAGCCACCGGGGCGCGCCGGGCGGGGGCGACGGTGCTCACGCGTCCACCGCCACGTCCCACTGGTCGGCGAGGTTGTGGGAGGTGCCGCCGCGCAGCACGAGCAGGTCGCTCGACTGGCCCGAGGTGACGAGCGGGCGCGGGTCGAGGGAGAGCAGCACGCGGCGCGGGGCGTCGCCGAGGAACAGGTCGAGCTCGGACTCGGAGGCGTGCGAGCCGGAGACCGCCACGACGATGTCGGCGGCGCGGGAGCCGTGCACGCCGGGGCCGGCCCGCTCGACGGTGCCGATCTCGGCGAGGAGGTGCTCGATCTCGGTGCCCTCCGCCCGCGGGAGCCCCGACGGGGAGCCGGGCGAGTCGACCTCGAAGCGTCCGCTGACCACCCGGAACTGCAGCGGGTGGCCGCCCTGGACCGTGACCCGGCACAGGGCCGCCGCGAGCTCCACGGCCTCCTCGAAGAGGTCGGCGTGCTGCTCGGTCGGATAGCTGCCCCACCGGTCGTCGAGGAGGACGCACACGTGCGGCTCGGCGGGCTCGGCGTCGTCGCGCACCATCAGCGTGCCCGACCGTGCGCTCGTCGCCCAGTGGAGCCGGCGCAGGTCGTCGCCCTGGGTGTACTCGTGGAGGCCGACGAGGTCGGTGCCGCCGATGTCGAGGCTGTCGGCGGTGCCGATGGCGGCGCGGCGGGCGCCGGTCAGCATGCGGGTGACGGGGATGCGGCGGGGCAGCACCCGCACGTCGACCACCTCGCCGACCTCGGCGGAGTGCGTGGCCAGCCCCGCGATCCCGTGCCGGCGCACCAGCAGCGGACCGACGCGCAGCACCCCGCGTCGGGGCGTCGGCACGTCGTAGGTGACGTCGACCTCCTCGGCGCTGGTGCTCTCCGGCAACCGCACCGGCACGAGCCGCCCGTCGACCAGCTCGGCGGCCTCGAGCCGCGCCAGACCGCGGCGGCGGCGCGAGGCGACGCGCAGCACCCCGTGGCAGGGATCGTTGCGCACGACGACGGTGGGCTCGACCCTGCGGCGCAGGGCGACCGCGTACGGGCGCAGCACGGCGACCAGCTCGGCGACCAGCAGGCCGAGCAGGCAGAGCCCGACGCCGACGACGACGGGGTAACGCGCGTACGCGCCGGCCGCGACGAGCAGCGCGGCGAGCAGGCCGACCCAGCGGCCGCGCGGGGTGGTGGCCCGCCAGCAGGCGACGAGCCGGGACGGGGGAGCCACGGGCGGGGCCTCAGCCCTGGTCGGGCTGCGGCGGGTGCACGACGTCGAGCACCTCGTGCACCACGTCGATCGGCCGGTGCCCGGCGAGCAGCGCGTCGCGGGTGAGCACCGTGCGGTGCGCCAGCACGGGTTCGGCGAGCCGCTGCACGTCGTTCGGCACCACGTAGTGGCGGCCCTGGGAGGCGGCGTACACCTGCAGGCAGCGCACGAGGGCCCGCAGCCCGCGGGTGGAGGCCCCGAGCCGCACGCGCGGGTCGGTGCGGATCGCGACGCCGATCTCGCGCACGAACCGCAGGAGCGGGTCGGCGACGTGCAGGTGGGTCAGCGCGCGCGAGGCCGTCGCGACCTCGGCGGGCGAGCTGACGACCGGTACGTCGCCGATGCGGCCCGCGGAGCTGCCGGGCCGCAGCACGTCGAGCTCGTGCTCGGCGTCGGGGTAGCCCAGCGAGGTGCGGATGAGGAAGCGGTCGAGCTGGGCCTCGGGCAGCCGGTAGGTGCCGTCGAGGTCGACGGGGTTCTGGGTGGCGATGACGAGGAACGGGTCGGGTACGGCGCGGGTCTCGCCGTCGGTGGTGACCGTGTGCTCCTCCATGACCTCCAGCAGCGCCGACTGGGTCTTGGCGGCGGCGCGGTTGATCTCGTCGGCGAGCACGACGTTGGAGAAGACCGGGCCGGGCCGGAAGCGGACCTCGCCGCTGCGGGGGTCGAACACGGTGGTGCCGGTGACGTCGCCCGGCAGCAGGTCGGGGGTGAACTGCACCCGGCGCATCTCCCCGCCGAGGGCGCGGGCCACCGCGCGGGCGAGCGTCGTCTTGCCCGTGCCCGGCACGTCCTCCAGCAGCACGTGACCGCCCGCGACCGCCGCGACCAGGACGAGGTCGATCGTCGCCCGCTTGCCGTGCACGGCGAGCTCGACGGCGTCCCCGAGCCGCTGGTGCAGCCGCCGGAACTCGGCGACGTCGGCCTCGGAGGGAGGGCCGGGGACAGCCGGGCGGGTGCCGTCGGCGAGTGCGGTCACGAGGGGGTCCTCTCGGGTGGTGACGGGGGACGTGGGCCGGGCGTCGTCGGGTGACGCCCGGCGTGGCGGGTCAGGGGATCTGCTGGCCGTCGCAGAGCGCGATCTGGGTCGTGGTCCACGAGTACGTGAGGCTCTGCACGGTGTTGTTCCCGTTGTCGGCGGTGAACACGACGGAGTGGTTGCGGGTGATCTGGCGGTTGCCGCCGCCGCTGCCGACGCCGCAGGGTGCCCACTGGTAGCCGTACGAGTAGTTGAAGCTGATCGAGGTCGCGCCGCACTCGACCTGCTGGCTGCCCTGGTCCGATTCGGCGCGGCACGTGCCGGCGAAGCCGGCCCAGTCGGCCGCGGGCGCCAGGCTGAGGGTGACGTCACCGGTGCCCTCCTGGCCCAGGTTGCCGCCCGACTCCCCGGTCACGTGCTGGCGTCCGCCGGCCGGCAGGCGGGGAGCGCTCGGCGCACCGGCGTCGATCTGGCGGACGCTGGCGGGGCCGTCCCCCTGCGCGTTGGTGGCGTGCACGCTGGCGCTCGTCGCACCGGAGTCGCACTGCTCGTTGCCGGTGTCGGCGCAGGGCAGCGTGAAGGTGGCGGTGCGGGCGTCCGCGCCGACGCGCTGGGTGGTGGTGGTCTGCGGGTTGCCGCCGGTGACCGTGACGACGTACCCCGTGACGGCCGAGCCCATGGCGTCCGCCTCGCCCCAGGTGACCGTCGCGGTCACGGACCCCGCGTTGTAGGCGCCGCGCGACACGCTGCCGCCCACCGTGCCGGGGGCGGTCGGGCGTCCGCTCGAGACGACGGCGGCCGACGGGGCCGACGGGGCTCGGTTGGTGGCACCGATCGCCGTCACCACGAACTGCACCGACTGGCCCATGGGGATGGTGATGCGGGCCTGGCGGGCGGTGCCGGCGACGCTCGTGAGCGCGACCGAGCTGTTGGTGATGGAGACGTCGAAGTTGAGTGCCGGGACACCGCCGTGGGTCCAGGTGACGTCGACGACGCCCTCGGAGACGATCGTCGCGGTGACGTTGCCGGGCGCCTGGACCTGCTCGGGCGGTGCCACGGTGCCCGGATCGGTCGGCTCGGTGGTGCCGGGCGTGCCAGGGGTGCCGGGCGTGGTGGGCTCCCCGGGACCCGGGGTGTCGGGGGTGCCGCCGGTACCCGGGCCGGTCGGCACACCGGGAGGGGCGCCGGTGCCCGTGCCCGGGGGGATCCCGGGGGGCAGCGCCGGCACCGTGTTCGTGCCGGTCGGCGCCGACGAGCCACCGGTCGGCGGCGTGGCCGTGCTCGACGGCGGATTGCTCGAGGGGTTGGCGGACGGCCCGGACGAGGGGTTCGTGGGCGGGTCCACCGGCGGGACCGGGGGCTCCCGGTCGCGGTCGGCGATCTCCTGGATGTCCTGCACCGGCGGCGGGGTGGTGCGGCCGCCGGAGATCGGGGTCGGCTGCACGCGCTCGTCGTACCGGGTGAGGTCGTCGATCCGCCCGTCGGCCCGGACGATGAGGCCCGCCTGGGAGCCGGGGACGTTGACGATGAGGTTGCCGTCGTCGACGACCAGCTCGGCGTCGCGGTCGCCGGGAACGGTGATGTCGTCGGTGGCGCGAAGGCCCTTGTCGTCGAGCACGACGATCTTGCCGGCCCCGTTGCAGGGCACGTAGACGAGGTTGCGGTGCACCTCCGGGCGGGCCGGGCGGGCGCAGCCGATGCTCGCCATGTCGACCTCGCGGATCTCGCTGGCGCCGACGATGAGCACCGTGCCGGTGGCGGTCGAGGAGACGGGGGCGAGGTCGGCCGGTGCGGAGGCGGGGGCCACGAGCTGGCCCTGCAGGCCCGGCGCGTTCGCGACGACGTCGCTGCCGGTGCCGACCTGGAAGACGATGCCGGCGTCGGGACCGAAGACCGTGACGCCCGCGGGGTGGCCGACGAGCACCGAGTTGTCGCCGGAGTAGTCGACGGTCTCGGTCTGCTCCGTGATGAACCGGCGCTCGTCATCGGACCAGCGCAGCTTCTCGAGCCGGCCGACCTTGTCGATGGCCCAGACGAAGCCCTCGCCGTCGATGGTGGCGTCGGCGAGGCCCTCCGGTGCGAGCCAGCGCTCGCCGATCGCGTCGGTGGTGCTCGTGTCGATGCGGGAGATGGAGCTGGTGGAGCGGTCGACGAGGAAGGCGTTGTCGTCGTGCAGCAGGATCTGGGTCGAGTCACCGGCGCTGACCCGGCGCTGGCCCGACACGAGCACGGAGGCCAGGTCGAGCGAGAAGACCTCGCCGGTCGTGCGGTTGGTGACGAAGAGCCGGCCGTCGGCCTGGGTGACCTCGATGTCCTCGCCCGGGGCGCCGACGGTGAGGCGCTTCTCGGGCTGGCCCGTCGCGGGGTTGATCTGGATGACCTCGCCGCTGGGGTCGTCGCTCACCCAGGTGAGGCCGTCGGTGATGTCGACGACGGTGCGCGACAGTCCCTCGCCGAACGCGAGGCCGGCGACGAGCGAGGCGGCGACGACCACGACGGAGAGCTCGGCGCTGCCGCGCGAGCCGCGGGACTTCCGGGTGCGCTGCGACCGTGGCGCTCCGCCCAGGCGCGCGGGCAGGACCTGCCGGAACCGGTCGCCCAGCGAGCGCCCCGGCCGGGCTGCCCCGTTCTCCTGCGTCATGGTCGTTCCCCGTCCCTCGTCACTCGCTCCCGGCCACCAGCTGTGCCACGGTCGCCGAGCCGTTCTCGCACCACAGCCCCCGACCCGGCCCGGTCAGCGGCTCCACCGACTTCGTCGGCACCGAGACGCCGAAGACGTCCCCCTCGTTCCACTCGGGGTGGACGAGGAAGCCCCGTCGACGCTGCTTCATCGCCGTGACCAACCCGGGCGCGAGCCCGGGCCTGCGGGCCTCGGTGACCTCGACGGACATGACCACCGCGAGCCGTGAGGCGTGCTCGTCGATCATGCGGAGCAGGCGCTCCCGGGCGGCACGGTGGTCGTCCGTCGTCGTAGCAGTGTCCCACCGGTGCACGCCGTCCACCACGAGCAGCAGCCACGGGAAGGAACCTTCCGCGCCCGCGCCGTCCACGTCCGGGGTGCCTCCGAAGAGGGCTGCCTCCAGCTCGTCGACGCAGGTCAGCAGGTCGTCGGGACGCAGCACGCGGGGCGGTGCGTCGGAGCGCAGGGCCACCTCGACGATCCCGTCGAGGGCGCTGGTCTTGCCGGTGCCCGCCCGCCCGGCCACCAGCACCGGCCCGGCCCGGAGGTCGGTCGCGATGACGGCCACGGCGTCGGCGTCGACGGCCACGGCGACGTGGCTGCCGCTCGGGGCCGGCAGGGCGTTGGCGGGCAGGCGGGTCGGCATCGGGGGTACGGCAGCCCCCGCGCGGCCCGCGGTGCGCGGCGCCAGCAGCTCGGAGGCCTCGCGGACCCGTTCGGCCTGCACCGGCGTGCCGGCACCGCCCGTCGTGGCCACCTGCACCATCTGCTTGCCGATCAGTCCGGTGCCGGGAGTGGTCTCGGAGTCGAGGACGTTGCCGGGCACGCCGATCATCAGGTAGTCGTCGCTCGTCGTCATGCGCAGCACGAGACGCCGCCCGAACGAGGCGGCCAGCGCCGTCGGGACCCCCGTGCGGCCGGGGGCCGTGGCGATCACGTGGACCCCGACGCGGCGACCGTTCTGCAGCACGTTCTGCAGGTGCTCGACGTGGTCGCGGGCCAGGCCGCCGGCCTTCTCGAACGACTCCAGCAGCGACGGCAGGTTGTCGAGCAGGAGGTAGACGCGGGGGAGGACGTGCCCGGCGCGCGCCAGGTCCTCGAGGTCGGAGCAGCCCTGGGCGGCGAGGGCCGCGCTGCGGTCGGTGACGGTGCGGCGCAGCAGCCGCACGAGGCGCAGCACGCGCCCCAGCTGCGTCTCGCCGACGATCGCCTCGACCGTCGGGAGGCCGGCGATCGCGGAGAGTCCGCCGCCGGCGTAGTCGATGCCGTAGACGTACGGCGCGACGCCGTGGCCGCTGAACGCGTCGCCCACCGAGGCCGAGATCGCGACCGTGCGCAGCAGCTCGGTCTTGCCGGACCCCGACGCACCGTGCACCAGCAGGTGTCCGACGGAGGTCAGGTCGACCTCGAGGCGCGGCTGGCGCTGGTGGGCCGGGTCGTCCATGCCGCCGACGTAGAGGTGGCCGGAGGGGTGGCGGCCCGCCTCCCGGGCGAGGTCGTCGACGTCGAGCAGCAGCTCGGCCGGCAGGGGCGGGAGCCAGGGCTTGGGCGGCGGCGGGGTGCCCGAGCGCCGGAACGCGGTGACGATCGTCGTCACGCAGCGCTCGAGGTCGGAGCGGGGGTCGAGCCGGGCCTCCCCGGGGGAGTCGGCACGCGGCGGGGCGGTGGCGCTGAACGCCGAGACGTGCACCTTCGAACCGGTGCCGTCGATGGGTTGACGGGCTCCCGTCCAGGCCGACTGCACGAGCTCGGCGGTGCCGTGGCCCGTCCGACGCAGCCAGGCACGACCCGGCGTGCGGCGCGAGATGTGCGCCGCCTCGGGGCTGTCGATGACGTCGCGCGAGTCGTCGGCGCTCGACACGCGCAGCGCGATCCGCAGGTCGGTGTTGGCGCGGATGTTGCCGGTCACGACGCCGGCCGGGCGCTGCGTCGCCAGGAGCACGTGCATGCCGAGGGAGCGTCCGCGCTGGGCGATGTTGACCATCCCGTCGACGAAGTCGGGCACCTCCGCGTTCAGCGCGGCGAACTCGTCGACGCAGATGAGCAGGCTCGGCGGCGCCGCCTGCGGGTGCTCGCGCTCGAGCTGCACGAGGTCCTTCACGCCGTACTCGCCGAGGAGGTGCTCGCGGGCGGTGATCTCGGCGCCGAGGGACGTGAGCGCCCGCTGCACGAGGGCGGGCGTGAGGTCGGTGATGTAGCCGACCGTGTGGGGCAGGTCGGCGCACTCGCGGAACGCGGCGCCGCCCTTGTAGTCGACGAGCAGGAAGCTGATGCGCTCCGGGGAGTTGTTGAGGGCGAGCGAGCAGATCAGGGTCTGCAGCAGCTCGGACTTGCCGGAGCCCGTGGTGCCGGCGACGAGGCCGTGCGGGCCGTCGTCGCGGAGGTCGATGGTGACGGTGCCGTCGATGCCGGTGCCGATCTGGGCACGCAGGCCGCGCGAGGCGCCCCAGCGGCGCAGCACCGCCCCCGAGTCGTCGAGGTCCTCCAGGTCGCCGCTCACCTCGGGCAGCCGGACGACCGACGGGATCGCGGTGCTGGCGGGCAGCACGGCGGCCTCGTCGACGTACGACGTCATGGTGCGTGCGCTGCGCCACGCCCGGGAGAGCGACACCTCGTCGGGGGTCTCGATCCGGGAGACGCCGCCGCGGTCGCCGATGTTGACGCTGCCGTCGGAGAGGTCGACCAGCAGGCTCGTGGCCGCCGGCACCTCGGCGCGGGTGCGACCCAGCCAGAGCAGGTGGAGGTTGCGTTGGGCGGCCACCGAGGCCACCGCCTCGACGGTACGGCGGGGGATGCCCGCGTCCTCGTCGACGATGCAGAGCGTGTGGCCGCGACCGCCGTCCTCGCTGGCGAGGTGGTCGAGCAGCGCGGTGGCGGCCCGGGGACCGACGGCGACGGGCGGCTCGCCGCCCACGCGCACGGTCGCGTGCGGCAGCCAGCGGAGCCACGCCTCGTGGTGGGCCCGACCCCGGCCGAAGCAGCCGGCCACGGTGAGGTCGGACGGTGAGTGGTCGAACGCCAGGCGCAACACCATGGCCCGCACCAGCCCGTCGACGGCGTCGGCGTCCCCGGTCATCGCGACCAGCGGGTGGGCGGTGAGATCGGCCATGACCGGCATGTCGGGCAGCGAGTCGCGCTCGGCGAGCTGGGCCACGACCTCGCGGCGCAGGGGTCGATCGCCGCCCTCCTTGATGCTGCCGCGCAGCATGGCCGGCACGGTGCCGATGCCGAGGCGCGTGTGGAGGAACGCCTGCCGGGTCTCGCTGCGGGCCCAGAGGTAGGGGTCGCGGCCGGCCGCGCGGGTGCGCAGCGTCTCGGCGTCGGGGTAGTCGTCGTGGAACTGCTCGCGCTGGCGGCGGGCCTGGTCGTCGATCACGGCGAGCATGCCGTCGACGTCCGTGCGCCACTCGGCGGCCTCCTCCTCGAACTGCCGCTTGGCGGCGCGCTGCTGCTGGCGCCAGCCGAGGTAGCCGATGATCGGCCACGCGAGCATGTAGACGAGGGCGTACGACGTGCGCGAGCGCGCGAAGATCGCGAGGCCCATGATCATCGGGAGCGCCAGCATCGCCCACGGCAGCGGCGAGGGCCGGTTGCGGTTGGGCGGCGGCGGCACGTCGAGCTCCTCGGTCAGGAGCGGGTCCCCGAAGCGCGGAGGCCGGTAGACCGAGACGGCGGTGTCGTCGACCGGCACCTCGCCCGGGTCGACCACGACGGTGGTGCGCCCGAGCCGGATCGGGGTGCCCCAGTCGACCTCGCGACCGGTCGTGACCTGCTCGCCGGCGATGGTGGTGCCGTTGGCGGAGCCCGCGTCGTACACGGTGGGGCGCGTGCCGAGCACGACGCGCACGTGCTGCTGGGAGACGAGCGGGTCGGAGAGCCGCATGGTGCAGGTCGTCGCGCGCCCGAGCGTCAGGGAGTTCGAGCGGATCGGCAGGCGCTGCCCGCTGTCGGGGCCCTCGGTGACCCGCAGGACCGCGCGGGGCCGCGCTGTCGAGCTCGACCGGTGGAGCCACGAGGCGGGCGCGGTGACGACGTCGAGGAGGTCGCCGGTGCGCAGGCCGCAGTCGGCGACCGCGCGGTCGGCGGGCCACGGGTGGCCGCCGTCGACCGGCACGAGCATCAGGTTCGTCTGGTGGGGCGCGAGGTGGCGGCCGAAGGCGCGGGCCAGGTCGGCGACGGTGGCCTCGTCCTTCGCGTTGACGGCGACGTCGACCGACGGCAGCCCGGACTCCGGGGGAGTGGCCAGCGAGAGCGTCCACTGCTGCACGGACTGCTCCTTCCTCGCTCGTCCGGTTGGGACCCGGGTGCGGACTACCCCGCGATGACGACGTTCAATCCTGCGGCGATCGCGCGGGTGACGCTGCGGGGACGACGACGTCACCGGTGCGCGAACGGGGAACGCGAACGGGGGCCACCGGCGATGCCGGTGGCCCCCGAGCGGCCCGGCGGGGTCGGCCGGGCCGGGCAGGTCAGGCGGAGACCTGCTCCTGCTCCTGCGCCTGGTTGTTGATCAGCGTGGAGAAGTCGTTCAGCTGGGCGACGACCTGCGTGAGCATGGTGCGGTACTCGGAGTTCCACGACGTGCGGGTGCGCTCGGCGTCGGGGCCGACCCACTCGAAGCTCTCGAGCGACTGGGTGAGGCGGGCCGTGAGCTGCTCCAGCTCGCCGGCGCCCTGGGTGATCTGCTGGGCCGACTGACGGCCACCCTCGATGTCCATACCCTTCATGGCCATGGCGGTGCTCCTTCTCGTTTCGTGACTCGTGGGTCAGATGTGTGTGCGTGACTGGTGAAGCGGGTTGAGGCTGGTGCTGCGGCGTGCGCCCGAGGGACGCGGCAGGTGGTCGTCGCTCAGTTGCTGCCTCCCATGCGGCTGCGGACGTGGGAGGTGGCCTCGGCGGCCGTGATGCGGCCGTCGCCGTTGATGTCCAGCTCGCGGTTCTGGTGGTAGGACTGCGTGCCCTGGCTGAACATCGTCGTCTCGGCGTCCATCGGACGTCCGCCGAGGACGCTGGTGTAGACGCCCTCGAGGTCGCCGACGCGACCGCGGTGGGGCTCGAAGTAGCGCTCGACGTACGAGAGCTGCTCCGTGGGCGTCATGCGGGAGAGGGCCTCGGTGCTCGTGCCCAGGCCGGCCGCGGTGTCGGGCATGAACTGGATCAGCCCGGTGGCGCCGCTGCGCGGGTTGACGACGTCGGTGCTGAACCGGCCGCCGGTCTCGAAGCTCATCGTCGCCAGCAGGTGCTCCGGCTGGGCGCCGATGCGGCCCGCCACGCCCTCGAGCTCACGGAGGAACTCGGGGGTGACGTTGCGGTTGCCCTGCACGCCCGTGATCTGGTTGTAGTCGTAGCCGCTCGGGGCCGTGAAGCCGGTGCCCTGCGCGATCTGCTGCGGGTGGTCGGCGCGCCAGGCCTCGTAGGCCGCCTGGGTCTTGCCGCCCCACTGCCCGTCGGTGCCCTGGGTGTCGTAGCCCGACGCCGTGAGCCGCTGCTGCAGCTCCTTGACGCCCTCGCCGCGGCTGCCGCGACCGTTCTCGCCGACGAGCTTCTCGATGGCGGAGTCGCCACCCTGCCCACGGCTGGCCAGGGCCGCTCCGCCCAGGCCGAGGGCGGCCGCGCCGCCCGCCAGCCCGGCTGCCGCGCCGTACGACGGGCGATCGCCGCTGGTGGTGAGCGAGTCGCCGGTCGGGTTGAGCGCCGGGGTGCCGAGCGAGTCGGCGCCGGGGATGGCGCCGCCGGTGGGGGTGACGCCCGTGCTGCTCGACACCGGGGCGCCCTCGGGCACCGAGCGTCCGTCGATGCTGCCGGAGCCCAGCGCCGGAGCGCTGCCGCCACCGGTGCCTCCACCCGTGCCGCCGCCGGTGCCGCCGCCGGACCCGCTGCCGAGGCCGCCACCCGTGCCGCCACCCGTGCCGCCCCCGGTGGAGCCGGAGACCCCGGTCGGCAGCGCGCCGCCGAGCTCGGGGGTGGACGACGCCGTGGTCGGCGCCGCGGTCCGCAGCAGCGAGTCGGGCCCGGAGCCCGGCGTCGTGATCGCCGGCACGGGCTGGGCGCTGAGGCCGCCGCCCCCGCCGAGCGGGCTGGTCGTCGTGGTCGTGGTGCCGGGGATGGTGACGCCGTCGGCCGTCGTGGTCGTGCTCGACGTGGTCGTGGTCGTCGTGCCCGGGGTGCCGGGCATCAGCGGCTGCGTGGGGGCGATGGCCGGGCCGTCGAACTTCGTCAGCGGCGACTCGGACTGCAGGGGGCTCGTGTACTTCGGCAGCGTGCTGAAGTCGACCGTCTCGCCGGCGCTCACCTGGTCCTGGGCCTCGGCGTTGGCGCCGAGCACCTGGGCGAACATGCCGAGGGCCATCGAGATCTTCTGCAGCCAGGGCAGGACCTGGGTCTCGAGGAACGTGGCGTAGGCCGCGCTGGCGCCGCCGGTGAAGAACGAGGCCGCCCGGAGCATCGCGATGAGGGCTCGGACGAACGTGATCACCTGGTCGGTGGTCTCCTTGCCCTCCTGGCACTTCTGCGCAGCCTCGCGGAGTTCGTCGGTGTCTGCTCCGAGAAAAGCCATCGTCCCCTCCTTCGGTCGGTCGCCGGTCCGGTCCGTGCCGGGCCGTGTCGGTCGGTGTGAGCAGGACGCTAGGGCGGCGTCGAGCACCGGGTCGAGAGCTGCGCGGGTGGAAGGTTCCGCCCCGTCGGGGCGGCTCCGGGGCGGTTCGGGGGCGGCTCGGGGGCCGCTCTGGGGCCGCTCGGGGGCCGCTGGGAACGCGAACGGGGCCGGCGGCCTCGGTGGGAGGCGGCCGGCCCCGGTGCGGGGACGTGCGGGTGACGACGGCGGGGACGGGCAGGGATCAGCCGCTGGCCTCGTCCTGGCGGTCGGCGTGCACGCAGAGCACGCGGCCCTGCTCGGAGAGGGACTCGGAGGCCGCGTTGGCGCTGGGCGCGAACGATCCCGTCCAGTCGCTCTCGAAGCCGCTGCGGTCGGGCCCCTCCCACTTCAGGCCCGAGATCATGGCGCTGATGCTGGAGACGACGCCGGCCACCTGGCCGGCCTGCTCGCCCATGTTCTGGCCGACGTTGCGGGCGTACTCGGTGTCCATGCCCTGCATGCTGGAGCTGCTGCTCATGGTGGGTCCTCCCTGGCGGTGGCTGGCGGTCTCTGCTGGCGGGCCGCGACGCGCGGCCGCGGGGATGCTCGTGCCAGGAGGCTAGGAAGACCGGGGGCGGCGGGCTAGGGCTGCCGGGGTGGAACGTTCCGCCGCGTGGCGGCCCGTTCGACGCGATCCAGGTCGTCCGCGGTCACCAGCTGGACCTCGGCGGTGCGTCGGCCGATCGCGAAGCGGACGTTCTGGGCCCGTCCCGTGCCCGCACGGAAGGGGTCGTCGCGCGGACCGAAGGCCAGCGCGGAGATCGAGCGGATGGCGTCGTCGACCCGCTGGGCGCGCTCGAGGTTCCAGGCGTAGCCGTGCCAGTGCAGCACGCGCTCGTAGATCTCGCGGTTCGACGGGGGACGCGGGTAGTCGTCGGTGCCGGTCAGCCACGGCTCGGAGAGAGCGAGTGCGACGTACCACTCGCGGCTGAGCGGCGGCAGGTGCGGCGCGGGGGCGGTGGCGCCGGCGTCGACGTCCTCCTCGTCCACCCCGGGGCGGGGGAGCGTGACGACGGGACCGCTGCCGCTGAGGGTCACGTCGACGACGATCGACAGGTCGTCGTAGGTGCCCTCGGCGCCCGAGCCGACCCGACCCCGCATGACGACGAGCTGGTTCTCGCCCTCGTCGAGCAGCAGGGACATGCCCTCGGCGAGCGTCACGCGCCGCGCGCCACCGGGGGCGTCGAACAGGCTGGAGACCTGGGTCTCGCCGGACCCGTGCCAGCGCAGCCGGGCGATCTCCTCGCCGACGATCAGCTCGCCGAGCACCCGCGAGACGTGGGGGGCGCAGCGGGGGAGCGCGATCGCGGTCACGCGCAGGGCATTCTCGGGCGTGTCGTCCGGGACGGCGTGGTCGGGAGAGCGACCGAAGAACAGGGTCTCCCCCGAGCCCAGGGTCACCGTCGGCAGTCCGGCGCCTCTCAGCGTCACCCGCAGCATGTGTCGATCCAACCACACCTGACCAGGGGTCGGGCCCCCATGCAGGCCGTTCACCAGGGACGATGCGGCCCGACCGAGCCGGTTGAGCCGGTTCGGTGGACGGGTGTGCACCGGATCTCTTGACCTGCTCGCGCGCGCGGCGGACCCTGGGGGCATGTCCGTGCCCGCCCCCCTGCCCGACCCGCCGCGCGCCACCGCCCCGGCCGGCCCCGGCGTCCTCGACGCCCTCGCGCTCCTGCTCGAGGTGGCCGACGAGCTCGTGGTGGGGTCCGTGCGCGACACCCACCGCGCCGTGGCCGACCGCGTGTACGGCGCCGCCTCCGCCGGCACGGGCGGGGTCGCCCGGGCGCTGCGCCCCGGCCACGACGCCGTCGCGGGAGCCGTGTACGCCGCCGTGGGCGGGTCGTTGCGCGGCGCCGCGCGCGGCGTCGGCGCCCTCGCGGACGCCGGGGTCGGGCCGCGACTCGAGGCGCGACCCGCCGGCGCCCTCGTGCGGGCGGCGGTCAACGGCCTGATCGGCGACCGGCTCGACGCCGAGGCCAGCCGTCTGGCCATCCCGTTCTCGGTGCGCGCCGCGGGTCGCGACGTGCCCCTCGACCCGGACGCGCTGGCCGCGGCGTACCCGACCGCGGGCCCACGCCTGGTCGTCCTGCTGCACGGCCTCGGCGAGAGCGAGGCGGCCTGGGGCCTGCACCGCGAGGAGCGCGGCACGACGTACGTCGAGGAGCTCGCCGACGACGGGTGGACCCCGGTGCTGCTGCGCATGAACTCCGGCCTGCCGCTGCGGGCCAACGGGGTCGGGCTCGCCTCCCTGCTCGACCGGCTCGTCGAGGCGTGGCCGGTGGACGTGGAGCGGATCGCGCTGGTGGGCCACTCCATGGGCGGTCTCGTGGTGCGGGCGGCGTCCGCCGTGGTCGCCGCCGAGCACGGGGGCGGCCCCGCGCCGGCCTGGGCCGACCGCGTCACCGACGTCGTCACGCTGGGCACCCCGCACCGCGGTGCCCCGCTCGCGGGCATCGTCGGCCACGGCAGCGACGCGCTCGGGCGGTTCGCGGAGACCGGGGCGTTCGGGCGCATCCTCGACCAGCGCTCCGAGGGCATCCGCGACCTCGTCGACGGGCTCGCCCACGACGTCCCGGCGCTGCCGCACGCCCGCTACCGGCTCGTCTCCGCCACGCTCAGCCGCTCGCCGCGGCACCCGGTGGGGGCCGGCTTGGGCGACCTGCTGGTGCGCGAGCAGTCGGCGTACGGACGCCGCGGCCGGGCGGGGGACGACCTGTTCTCCGAGGTGGACGTCGAGACGCTGCACGTCGGCGGCACCGGGCACTTCGGCCTGCTCAACCACCCCGAGGTGTCCGCCCGCCTGCGGGCCTGGCTGGCCTGAGCGCGCCGGGCGGGGCGCTGTGGGGGTCGGCGGGGGTCGGCCGGGGCCCGGAGAATCCGCTGTTGGCGAACAGGGCCGGGATACCCGTGGAACTGTCCGTCGTGGCGGCTACTGTCGCCGACGTGAACCAGAACCCACAGATGAACGGTGCCGGGGGCTTCAACCCGCTCGACGACCACATCTACTCGCGTCTGCTGCGCGAGCGGATCGTGTTCCTCGGTTCCGAGGTCCGCGACCAGAACGCCAACGCGATCTGCGCCCAGCTGCTGCTGCTGTCGGCGGAGGACCCGGAGGCTGACATCTTCCTCCACATCAACTCGCCCGGTGGCTCCGTCGACGCCGGCATGGCGATCTACGACACGATGAACTACATCCCGAACGACGTGGCGACCGTCGGCATGGGCCTCGCGGCCTCGATGGGGCAGTTCCTGCTCTGCGCCGGCGCCAAGGGCAAGCGCTACGCCCTGCCGCACGCGCGCATCATGATGCACCAGCCTTCGTCCGGCATGGGCGGCTCGGCCTCCGACATCAAGATCCAGGCCCAGCAGTCGCTGCACATCAAGAAGGTGCTGCTCGAGCTCATCGCCGAGCACACCGGCCAGACGATCGAGCAGGTCACGACCGACGCCGACCGCGACCGGTGGTTCACGGCGCAGCAGGCGCTGGAGTACGGCCTGGTCGACAAGGTCGTCCGCAGCGCCCGCGAGGCCGCCGACGAGGGCCGTCCGGCCCACACCCAGGACTGAGAGGTCGAGACGACATGAACTACTACATCCCGCAGTGGGAGGAGCGGACCTCCTACGGGTTCCGCCGCATCGACCCCTACGGCAAGCTCTTCGAGGACCGCATCATCTTCCTCGGCACGCCGATCTCCGACGACGTCGCGAACGCCGTCATGGCGCAGCTGCTCTGCCTGGAGTCGATGAACCCCGACCAGGACATCCAGATCTACATCAACAGCCCCGGTGGCTCGTTCACCGCGCTGACCGCGATCTACGACACGATGCGCTTCATCAAGCCCGACGTGCAGACGGTGTGCCTGGGCCAGGCGGCCTCGGCCGCGGCGATCCTGCTCGCCGCCGGCGCGCCGGGCAAGCGTCTCGCGCTCCCGAACAGCCGCATCCTGATCCACCAGCCCTACACCGAGGGCACGTTCGGCCAGACCTCCGACATCGAGATCCAGGCGAACGAGATCCTGCGCATGCGCGAGCTGCTCGAGACGATGATCTCGGAGCACTCCGGCAAGGACCGCGAGGAGGTCAGCCGCGACATCGAGCGCGACAAGATCCTCACCGCCGAGGCGGCCCTCGAGTACGGCCTGATCGACGGGGTCCTCGACTCCCGCAAGACCTCGCTCCTCGTCTGAGCGAACCTGCTGGTGTCGTCCTGGTTCTTGGTTCGGCGCCCCGTGTCGGCCCGCGCAGCGGGTCGTCACGGGGTACCGTCCGGGATGCGGATCGGGCCGGCACCGCACGGCGTCGGCCGCTCCCGCGGCCGGTGAGCCGCACCTGTTCGACGCACGACCGTCCGACGCCACCGCGCGTCGACGAGACCGGAGGATGATCACCCGTGGCACGCATCGGTGACGGAGGAGACCTGCTGAAGTGCTCCTTCTGTGGCAAGAGCCAGAAGCAGGTGCAGAAGCTCATCGCCGGCCCCGGCGTCTACATCTGCACGGAGTGCATCGAGCTCTGCAACGAGATCATCGAGGAGGAGCTGGGTGAGGGCGCCGAGGTCGGCCTCGACGAGCTGCCCAAGCCCCGCGAGATCTTCGAGTTCCTCAACTCCTACGTGATCGGCCAGGAGCAGGCGAAGAAGTCCCTCGCGGTCGCGGTCTACAACCACTACAAGCGGGTCCAGTCCGCCGCGGCGGCCGCCGGTCGCCACAGCAAGGACGAGAACGTCGAGGTGGCGAAGTCCAACATCCTCGTCGTCGGCCCCACGGGCTGCGGCAAGACCTACCTCGCGCAGACCCTGGCGCGCATGCTCAACGTGCCGTTCGCCATCGCCGACGCCACCGCACTGACGGAGGCCGGCTACGTCGGCGAGGACGTCGAGAACATCCTCCTCAAGCTGATCCAGGCCGCCGACTACGACGTCAAGAAGGCCGAGACCGGCATCATCTACATCGACGAGATCGACAAGGTGGCCCGCAAGGCCGAGAACCCGTCGATCACGCGCGACGTCTCCGGCGAGGGCGTGCAGCAGGCGCTCCTCAAGATCCTCGAGGGCACCACCGCCTCGGTGCCGCCGCAGGGCGGGCGCAAGCACCCGCACCAGGAGTTCATCCAGATCGACACGACGAACATCCTGTTCATCGTGGGCGGTGCCTTCGCCGGGCTCGAGCACATCATCGAGCAGCGCGTCGGCAAGAAGACCCTGGGATTCACCGCCGAGGTGCGCGGCGAGGCCGAGCGCGAGTCGGAGGACCTCCTGGCGCACGTCCGCCCCGAGGACCTCACGAAGTTCGGCCTCATCCCCGAGTTCATCGGCCGGCTCCCGCTCATCGCGAGCGTCAGCAAGCTCGACAACCCGGCGCTCGTTCAGATCCTCACCGAGCCCAAGAACGCCCTCGTGAAGCAGTACGAGAAGCTCTTCGAGCTCGACGGCGTCACGCTGGAGTTCACCGAGGACGCCATCGCCGCCATCGCCGACAAGGCGATGGAGCGCGGCACCGGCGCCCGCGGGCTGCGCGCCATCATCGAGGAGGTCCTCCTCCACTCGATGTACGACGTCCCCTCCCGCGGCGACGTGGCCACCGTGGTCGTCACGGAGGAGTCGGTCAACGGCGACGTGCCCCCGACGCTGGTGCTCCGCGAGCCCGAGGCGAAGAAGAAGAAGTCCGCCTGACGCGCCACGCGCGCCGCACGGCCTGAGCCGACGACCGAGAGCCGGTCCCCACCGCGGGGGCCGGCTCTTGTCGTACGCCGGGGTGGACGTCCGACGACCCACCCGGGTAGTCCCTGACGACGTGGTCGTCCGGGCGGCCCGGTGGCGACCGGTTCGTCAGGGACTACCTCGCGGGGTCGGGATAGTCCGTGACGACCTGCCGTGCGACACGCCGGGGGAGGGCGGCAGATCGTCACGGACCACCGACCGCCGCGAGCCGAGCGGGACGTCATCCGGATGGTGGTGCGGGGAGCGCGGTCCGGATGACGTCACGCCCCGGGTCCCGCACCACCACGAGCCGGGCCCCGAAGGACCCGGCTCGCGGAGGTGGTGCGTGCGTACGACGCGGGTGGGCGCCGTACGGCGGGGTGTCAGCCCTCGGTCGGCGCCTCGGGGGCGGCGAGGTCCGCCGCGACGCTGAGCTCGGTCGCGTCGGCGGCGACGACGAACTCCAGCTCACCGGTGACGGCGCCCGCGGCCCGCAGGTCGGGGGCAGCGGCCTCGGCGGCCCGGATCTCCGCCTCGGGGCCGGTGACGACCGCGCGGGTGACCTCCGTGCGCATCTTGACCTTGGCCTGCGACTTCACGCCGCGCACGCCCGCGAGCGCCTTCGAGATCGCGCGCAGGGTGGCGGGGGAGGCGGCGGCCGCGGAGCCGAGGTCGGCCTCGACGGGCCAGGCGGCGTGGTGCACCGAGCCCTCCTGCCACCACGACCAGACCTCCTCGGTGACGTACGGCAGGAACGGCGCAAGCAGCCGCAGCTGCACGTGCAGCGCGATCGCCAGCGTCGCCCGGGCGGAGGCGGAGGCCTCGGTGCCGGTCGCGTACGCGCGCTCCTTGACGAGCTCGAGGTAGTCGTCGCAGAACTCCCAGAACGTCTTCTCGATGGCCTCGAGCGCCGTCGTGTAGTCGTAGGCCTCGAACGCGTCGGTGGCCTTGGCGACGGTCTCGCGGAGCAGGCCGAGCATCGCGCAGTCGACGGCCTCGGAGACCTCGAAGCGGTTCAGCTCGGTGGCCTGCACGCCGCCGATGACGAACTTCGACGCGTTCAGCACCTTCATCGCGAGACGACGGCCGACCTTCATCTGGGTCTCGTCGAAGGGCGAGTCGAGGCCGGGGCGGGCCATCGCGGCACGCCAGCGGACGGCGTCCGCGCCGTACTTCTCGAGGATCTCGGTCGGGACGACGACGTTGCCCTTGGACTTCGACATCTTCTTGCGGTCCGGGTCCAGCACCCAGCCCGACAGCAGCGCGTGGGTCCAGGGCGCCGTGCCCGACTCGTAGTGCGCCCGCACCACGCGGGAGAACAGCCAGGTGCGGATGATGTCGTGGCCCTGGGTGCAGAGGTCCATCGGGAACACCCGGGCGAAGAGGTCGGGGTCGGACTCCCAGCCGCCGGCGATCTGCGGCGTGAGCGACGAGGTGGCCCACGTGTCCATGACGTCGGGGTCGCCGATGAAGCCGCCCGCCTGGCCGCGGCGGCTCTCGTCGTACCCGCGGGGCGCGTCGGTCGACGGGTCGACCGGCAGCTCGGCCTCGCTGGCCACGAGCGGGTGCTCGTAGTCGGGCTGGCCGTCGTCGTCGAGCGGGTACCAGACCGGGAACGGGATGCCGAAGAACCGCTGGCGCGAGACGAGCCAGTCGCCGTTGAGCCCGCCGACCCAGTTGTCGTAGCGGTGCTTCATGTGGGTGGGCACCCACGTGATCTCGTCGGCGCGGTCCTGCAGCTCGCGGCGCAGGCCGGCGTCGCGGCCGCCGTTGCGGATGTACCACTGCCGGGTCGCCACGATCTCGAGCGGCTTGTCGCCCTTCTCGTAGAAGTTCGCCATGCGCTGCGTCGGGCGGGGGTCGCCGTCGAGGTCGCCGGCCTCGACGAGCTTGGCGACGGTGGTCTCGCGGGCGGAGTGGACGGTCTTGCCGGCGAGCTCCTCGTACGCCGCCCGCGCGGCGTCGCTGGTCAGCCACTCCGGCACGTCGCGCAGGAAGCGGCCGTCGCGGCCGATCACGGTGCGCACCGGCAGCTGCAGCTCGCGCCACCAGGTGACGTCGGTGAGGTCGCCGAAGGTGCAGCACATCGCGATGCCGGCGCCCTTGTCGGGCTCGGCGGCGGGGTGGGCCAGCACGGGGATCTCGACGCCGAACACCGGCGAGGTGACGGTGGTGCCGAAGAGGCCGGCGTACCGCTCGTCGTCGGGGTGCGCGATCAGCGCCACCGCGGAGACGACCAGCTCGGGGCGGGTGGTCTCGACGTACAGGGGGGTGCCGTCGGGCTTGCGGTAGGCGACCCGGTGGTAGGCGCCCGGGTACTCGCGGGCCTCGAGCTCGGCCTGGGCGACCGCGGTCTGGAAGGTGACGTCCCAGAGCGTGGGCGCCTCCTGCAGGTAGGCCTCGCCGCGCGCGTGGTTGCGCAGGAAGGCGCGCTGGCTGGCGGTCTGCGCCTTGGTGCCGATCGTCGTGTACTGCTGCGACCAGTCGACCGAGAGGCCGAGCGTGCGCCACAGCGACTCGAAGACCTTCTCGTCCTCCTCGACGAGCGTGGCGCACAGCGCGATGAAGTTGGGGCGGCTGATCGAGACCTGGCGCTTCGGGTCCGGCTTCTCCGGCGGCGTGAAGTCGGGATCGAAGGGCAGCGACGGGTCGCAGCGCACGCCGTAGTAGTTCTGCACGCGACGCTCGGTCGGCAGGCCGTTGTCGTCCCAGCCCATGGGGTAGAAGACGGTCTTGCCCTGCATCCGCTGGTAGCGGGCCACCAGGTCGGTGTGGGTGTAGGAGAAGACGTGGCCGACGTGGAGCGAGCCGGAGACGGTCGGCGGCGGGGTGTCGATGGAGTAGACCTCCGCCCGCGGGCGGGTGCGGTCGAAGGCGTAGGTGTCGTCGGCCTTCCACTGCTGCGACCAGCGGGACTCGAGGCCCTCGAGCGCCGGCTTGTCCGGTACGACGACAGCCGCGCGCTCTGGCGTCGTCGGGGACTGCTCGGTGTTCTGGGTCTCGGTCATGGGGGGCATGTTACGAAAGGTGACTGCCACCCGCGAAAGCGCGTCGTCGCACGTGAGGTGGGCCGTCGGGCGTCACCTCCCCACGGGTGAGGGTGCAGGCGTGACGCACGGGCACCTCAGGGACACGTCGTTACGTTCGACCACGACCCGTTCCCCGACCGTTCCCGGACCTCTGGAGGCCCCATGACGAAGATCGCGATCATCTACTACTCCTCGACCGGCACCGTCGACGCGATGGCCCGGCGCCTCGCGGAGACGGCGGAGGCGGGCGGCGCGGACGTGCGCCTGCGCCACGTCGCCGAGATCGCGCCGGACGAGGCCGTCGCGAGCCAGGACGCGTGGGCCCAGCACCGCCGCGACGTGGCCGACGAGCCCGTGGCCACGCCCGACGACCTCGACTGGGCCGACGTCGCGCTCTTCGGGTCGCCGACGCGCTACGGCCACGTCGCCAGCCAGCTGCAGGCCTACATCGACACGCTCGGCCCGCTGTGGGGCGCCGGCAAGCTCGCCGACAAGGTCTACGCCGGCTTCACCGCCAGCCAGACCGCGCACGGCGGCCAGGAGTCGACGCTGCTCAGCCTCTACACGTCGTTCTTCCACTTCGGCGGCATCGTCGTGGCCCCCGGCTACACCGACCCGCTGAAGTTCAACGACGGCAACCCGTACGGCGTCGCCAAGGTCACCGGCGCCTCCACCGAGCTCGACGAGAACGACCTCGCCGCGCTCGACCACCTCGTCAACCGTGCGGCCGCGATCTCGCGCCGCCTCGAGGCCGGCGGCAACGGCGCCAGCCGCGACGACGCCTGATCCACCTCGACGCCTGATCCACCTCGACGCTTGATCCATCGCGACGTGGCGGCCGGCACGGGCCGGGCGCGGGGTCCTCACGACCCCGCCCCGGCCGTGTCGGCGGCTGCTGCGGCGCGGCCCTAGACTCGGCCGTGCGATGACTGACTTCGATCCGGGGACCACCCCCCAGGCACGGCCCGCCCGCACGTTCGCCGAGGTCGAGGACGCCCTGCTGTCCCGGTGGCCCGAGACCCGGCTGGAGCCCTCGCTCGACCGCATCGCCGCGTTCACCGAGCTCCTGGGCGACCCCCAGCGGGCCTACCAGGTCGTGCACCTGACCGGCACGAACGGCAAGACGTCCACGGCCCGGATGATCGACCTCCTGCTCCGCTCCCTCGACCTGCGCACGGGCCGCTTCACCAGCCCCCACGTCGAGAAGATGAGCGAGCGGATCAGCATCGACGGCGCCCCCCTCTCCGACGAGGCCTTCGTGCGCGCCTTCAACGACGTGGCGCCCTACACGCACCTCGTCGACGCCGACCAGCCCCACCCGCTCTCCTTCTTCGAGACCGTCGTCGGCATGGCGTTCGCGGTGTTCGCCGACACCCCGGTCGACGTGGCCGTCGTCGAGGTGGGCATGGGCGGCTCGTGGGACGCCACCAACGTGGCCGACGGCGACGTCGCCGTCGTGCTGCCCGTGACGATGGACCACGCCGCCTACCTGGGCGACTCCTCGACGGCGATCGCGGAGGAGAAGGCGGGCATCATCAAGCCCGGCTCCACCGTCGTGCTGGCCTCGCAGGAGGACGCGGTGGCCGAGGTGCTCCTGCGCCGTGCGGCCGAGGTGGGCGCGACCGTCGTCGCCGAGGGCGTCGACTTCGGCGTCGTCACCCGGGCCCCGGCCGTGGGCGGGCAGGTCGTCACGCTCCGGGGGCTGCGCGGCACCTACTCCGAGCTGTTCCTGCCGCTGTACGGCGCCCACCAGGCCCAGAACGCCGCCGTCGCGCTGGCCGCGGTCGAGGCCCTGGCCGGTGACCGTCCGCTCGACGACGACCTCGTGCGCGCCGCGTTCGGCGAGACGACCTCGCCGGGCCGCCTCGAGATCGTGCGCCGCAGCCCCACGATCCTGCTCGACGCCGCCCACAACCCGGCCGGCGCCGAGGCCACGGCGGCGGCGCTCGAGGACTCCTTCACGTTCTCGCCCGTCATCGGTGTCATCGGCGTGATGGCCGACAAGGACCTCGACGGTCTGCTCGCCGCGTTCGAGCCCCACCTGGCGCACCTCGTCTGCACCCGCAACTCGACCCCCCGGTCGCTCCCGGCGAGGGCGCTCTACCAGGCGGCGGTGCCGATCTTCGGCGAGGACCGCGTGACCGTCGCGGCCGACCTCGCCGAGGCCATCGACGCGGCGGCGGCGCTCGCGGAGGCCGGCGAGGCCGGCAGCGGCTCCATCGGCTCGGGCGCCGTGCTCGTCACCGGCTCCGTCGTCACCGTCGGCGAGGCACGGGTGCTGCTGGGAGGCCCCAAGTGACCGAGCCGCACCCCGAGTCGCCTCGCGAGTCGCGTCGTGAGCGGGCCCGGCGGCGCCGGGAGGCGATCGCGGACCCCGAGGTCGTGGTCTACGACCCGGACGACCCGGAGAACCCCGAGCGCCACAAGTCCCCGCGCCGCGGCATGTGCGCCGCCGTCCTCTTCCTCGAGGCCATCGCGCTGGGGCTGGTGACCCCCGTCCTCATCCAGCTGACCGACGTCGGCGTGACCACGGCCGTCGTGATCGGGGTCGGCCTGAGCGTCGCGTGCCTCCTGCTCTCGGGGCTGCTCCGCAAGGAGTGGGCCTACACTGCCAGCTGGGTGCTGCAGGTCCTCGTCGTCGCGACGGGGTTCCTCGTGCCCGCCATGTTCTTCCTCGGCGCGGTGTTCGCGGCCCTGTGGGCCGGCGCCGACCTGCTCGGACGCAAGATCGACCGCGAGCGCACCGCGGCCTGGGCGGCGTACGACGCCTCCCGCGCGGACGGCTGACGTCGATGGCTAGGCTGCGGGCATGACCCAGCGCACCCTCGTCCTGCTGAAGCCCGACGCCGTCCGGCGCGGTCTCGTCGGCGAGATCCTCTCGCGGTTCGAGTCCAAGGGCCTCGCGCTCGTCGCCCTCGAGCTGCGCACGATCGACGCCGCCCAGGCCGACGCCCACTACGCGGAGCACGTCGACCGCGACTTCTACCCCCCGCTGCGCACCTTCGTCACGAGCGGCCCGCTGCTCGCCGCGGTGCTCGAGGGCGACGAGGCGATCGAGGTCGTCCGGGCCCTCAACGGTGCGACCGACGGACGCAAGGCGGCCCCCGGCACCATCCGCGGCGACCTCTCGCTGAGCAACCGCGAGAACCTCGTCCACGGGTCCGACAGCCCGGAGTCGGCGGCGCGCGAGATCGCGCTCTGGTTCCCGGCGCTCTGACGCGCGTCCCACCCCCGACCACCTGACGGCCGGTCGGCAGCCTCCTGCTGCCGATCGGCCGTCGTCGTTCCCGGGGGCGTTTGGGGCGTGCTCCCCACGGGCACCCCTGTTCCCGGTGCCGCACCGTCCGGGTCGTGCGGCGACGAGCGCAGGAGGCGTCGATGACGAACCAGACCGTGCCGACGGGTGGCGGTGGCCCCGGTGGCCCCACCCTCGTCTTCGAGCGTCGGACCGGTTGGACCGGCGACCCGTTCTGGGACGAGGTGCGCCGCCGGTGCCCCGACCTCCCGATCGTGCTGCTGCCCCCCGAGCCGCCGCCGGCGTCGTCCGGCACCGCGCCCCTCGATCCCGTGGGCGACGACGAGCTGCTGGGTGCCGTCCGCAACACCGGGGTGCTCGCCACCGCGCTCCTGCGCACCGCGTTCGCCGACGAGACCCGCCCCGAGGTGACGGCCCGGCTGCGGCCGACCACCGGGGGCGCGACCGTGCTGGCGTCGACCGCCGTGCGGGACGAGCCGGACGCCGCCGAGGCGCTGGACCGTCTCGCCGCCTGGCTCGGCGCCCCCGGCCGGGGCTGGCGCAGCGACGACGTCGACGGTCCCGTGCGGGTGCTCACCGCCGCCCGGGGGCCGCTCACGGTCGTCGCGCGCCACCACGCCGAGACCGGCACGCTCGTCCTCGACGTGCGGCACGGCCGCCTGCCGGCCACCTCCGCGCAGGTACGACGGCTGCGGGCCGCCCTCCGTGAGCACGCCGTCACGACCGGGGGTGACGACCGATGACGCTCGCCGTCACCTTCCTCGAGGTCGGGCGCCGCGCGCACGGCTGGGACGAGCAGAACCTCCAGCTGCTCGCGTCGGCCCGCCAGATCTCCGACGCCCCGACCGGGGGCCTGACGTCGGCGGTGAAGGGTGCGGCCGACGCCTTCCTCACCTCGTGGCACCGCCACGTCACGACGCTCGCGGAGGAGGCGGAGTCGACGGGCGACGACCTGCGCGGCGCCGTCGAGGACTACATGCTCACCGACGACTACACCGCGTCGGCGTCGTACGACCTCTCCATGGACGAGTACGCCGAGTTCCACCAGAACCTGGTGGACCGCTGATGTCCGCCACCATCACGATCCCGGCCGCCTGCCGCACGGTGCCCGAGCTCGACGTCGACACCGCCTCCATCGGCGAGCTCGCCCAGGACCTCCTCGTCGCCTCCACGCAGATCGACGACGTCGGCGAGGTCGCCGGCGGCTCGGCCCGCGTCCCGGACTGGACCGGCGCCGGCTCCTCGGCGTACCACGCCTGGCTGGGGCCGTTCGGCTACCGGGCCGACGCCATGTCGCTCGCCCTGCGCCGCGTCGGGCGTCGCGTCGAGGACCACCAGACCGAGATGGCGCGGCTGGACGACCTGCGGGGCCGGCTGGCCCAGGCGGTCGGTCAGCAGATGTACGCCCTCGACGACTTCGAGCGGCGGGTGCGCGTGCACGTGAACAACCCGCCGGGTGCCGAGGAGGACCCCGCGTCGTACGACCCGACGACCACCGCG
The DNA here is from genome assembly GCF_000426525.1 of Nocardioides alkalitolerans DSM 16699. Lineage (GTDB taxonomy): Bacteria > Actinomycetota > Actinomycetes > Propionibacteriales > Nocardioidaceae > Nocardioides > Nocardioides alkalitolerans. The sequence goes on along the minus strand of NZ_AUFN01000010.1, from coordinate 928,946 downwards.
CTGCAGCAGGAGAGCCGCACCCTCGACCAGGCCCTGCGCAACCTCGACGAGCAGATCACGAGCTGGGAGACCGACGTCGACACCGAGGAGACGGCCATGGCGGCCGCCTTCCGGCAGGTCATGACGACCGACCAGGTCGAGGACCGGTACGGCGGGGTGGCCGACCCGGCCGACGCCCCGCTCTCCCGGATGCCGCCCGAGTCCGCCGGGCCCGCCGCCGCCCGCGAGTGGTGGGAGAGCCTGACGCCCGCGGAGCGGGAGGCGATCATGACCGCCGCCCCGGGGGCGATCGGCAACCGCGACGGCATCCCCGCCGTCGCCCGCGACGAGGCGAACCGGGTCTCGCTCGACCGCGACCTCGAGCTGTGGGAGGGCCTCGGCGACGACCGGACCCCCGAGGAGGACCGCCAGCTGGAGAACGCGGCCGCCGCCCAGGACGCCCTCGAGGAGTACGAGGGGGAGCGGGACCCGAACGGCAACGAGATCCCGTCGATGCTGTGGATGTACGACCCCGACGCCTTCGGCGGCGACGGTCGCGTCGCCGTCTCCATCGGCGACCCCGACACGGCCGACAACGTCGCGGTCAACGTCCCGGGTCTCACCACCGACGGGCGCGAGATCGGCCAGTACACCGACCAGGCGTTCAACCTGCACCAGTCGGCCACGACGGCCGACCCGTCGCAGACCTACGCGTCGATCGCCTGGATCGGCTACGACGCCCCCAACGACAACCCGTTCACCGGTGACTCGGCGCGGGTGCTGGGGGAGGGGGCGGCCGAGGACGGCGGCGCGCTGCTGGCCGACAGCCTCAACGGGCTCAACGCGGCCCGCGACGACGACTTCAACCTGGTCCCCATCGGCCACTCCTACGGCTCCACCACCCTGGGCCACGCGCTCACCGACCACGACGTCGACGTCGACCGCGCCGCCGTCGTCGGCAGCCCGGGCCTGGGCAGCGGCGTCGACGGTCCGGGCGACCTCGACGTGCCCGAGGGCCAGTTCTACGTCGGCCGCAACTCCGACGACGGGGTGTCCGGGCTGGCCGGCAACGGCTGGGCCCACCTCGGCCCGCTGGGCCTGGGCTACGACCCCTCCGACGTCGACTTCGGCGCGAACCGCTTCCAGGCGGAGGACTCGAGCCGCAACGGCACCAACGACTTCGGCGACAGCCACACGTCCTACTACGACCCGAACACCGAGTCGCTCTCGAACCTCGGCATCATCCTCTCCGGCGGCGAGCCGGTGGGCGCCGAGGGCGTCCACGACCCGTTCTTCCCGTCGTGGGGCAACCTCAACGCCTCCCCGGAGGACCCCGAGGCCGACCGCGACGTCACCCACCCCCAGACGACGCCGTGAGGCGTCTCCTCGGCCCCGTCGCCGCGGTCGTGCTCCTGGTCGGAGCGCTGGCCGCGTGCGACGATGCCGACGTGGCGAGCGACGGGTCGGGCAGCGGGTCGGACGGCGGGTCGGGCGGCGGGAGCAGCGCCACCGACCGGTACGACGACCTGGTCGCCGAGCGCGCCGCGGTGCGGGCCGCCGTGCCCGAGCTGCTCGCGACGCTCACCGACGGGGTCGGGGGCAGCGTCCGGTTCGTCCAGGGCCGCTACCAGGCGTGCGAGAGCACGCTCGACGCGTCGACCTCGTTCCTCTACTCCGCCGACGCCACCGTCGACCTCGACACCACCGGACCCGCCGCGCTCGACGCGGCCCGTCCGGTGCTCGAGGCCGCGGGCTGGTCGGTCGCCGAGCCCACGCAGGAGGCTGCGAACCGCACCCGCGTCGAGGCCACCCGGGACGGCGTGACCGTGGGCCTCACGGCGTACGACGACCTCGCCCCGCTCCGGGTCGGCGCCACCTCGGCCTGCCTGCCCGTCGCCGAGGAGCACCGCGCCGGGCTGGGCACCGACGACGAGCCGTTCCCACCCGCCTGAGGGCGCCGCTGCCCCGCCCCGGACGGCGCGCTGCGGCGCCCGCCACCACGCCGGCCCCGGCGTGCCTCCCTGATCGACCCCCCACGCGCTCCTAGTCTCACGCGTGGGGACGGCCGCTCGCCGTGCCCACCTTCCCCGAGGGCCGCGAGGCCCGCAGCAGACGAGCGAGGCAGCACGCGATGGTGAGAGGCATCATCGGCCGCGACATGGCGGTCGACCTGGGCACGGCCAACACCCTGGTCTACGTGCGCGGGAAGGGCGTGCTGCTCGACGAGCCCTCCGTGGTCGCGATCGACACCGCCTCCCAGGAGATCCTCGCGGTCGGCCACGAGGCCAAGCGCATGATCGGCCGCGCCCCCGACACGATCACGCCCATCCGCCCGCTGCGCGACGGCGTCATCGCCGACTTCGAGGCCTGCGAGCAGATGCTGCGCTACTTCATCCGCCAGGTGCACAAGCGCCGCTACCTCGCGAAGCCGCGCCTGGTCATCTGCGTGCCGAGCGGCATCACCGCCGTGGAGCAGCGCGCGGTGAAGGAGGCCGGCTACCAGGCCGGCGCCCGCCGCGTCTACATCGTCGAGGAGCCCATGGCCGCGGCCATCGGCGCCGGCCTGCCCGTGCACGAGGCGACCGGCAACATGGTCGTCGACGTCGGTGGCGGCACCACGGAGGTCGCCGTCATCTCCCTCGGCGGCATCGTCACCTCCCTCAGCATCCGCACGGCCGGCGACGACCTCGACCAGGCCGTCATCGCCTGGATGAAGAAGGAGCACTCGCTGCTGCTCGGCGAGCGCACGGCCGAGGAGATCAAGACGACGGTCGGCTCGGCGTTCCCGACCTCGGTCGAGCCCGACGCCGAGATCCGCGGTCGCGACATGGTCACGGGCCTGCCCCGCACGGTCACCGTGTCGGCCTCCGAGATCCGCCAGGCGATCGAGGAGCCGATCCACGCCATCGTCGACGCCGTGCGCGCCACGCTCGACCAGACGCCGCCCGAGCTGGCCGGCGACATCATGGACCGCGGCATCGTGCTCACCGGTGGCGGCGCGCTGCTGCGCGGGCTCGACGACCGCATCCGCCACGAGACCGGCATGCCCGTGCACGTCGCCGACGAGCCCCTGACCTCGGTGGCGCTCGGCGCCGGCCGCTGCGTCGAGGAGTTCGAGGCCCTGCAGGCCGTCCTGGTCTCGGACCGCCGGAGGTACTGATGGCGCGCAGGTCCTTCCGCTGGCGTCCGCCCGCCTCGTTCTCCGCCCGCGAGCAGGGCGAGCGCCGTCCACCGACCGCGCTCGTGGTGGCCCTGGCCCTCGCCGGCGCCTCCCTCATCACCCTCGACCACGTCGGCGGCGACAGCTCGCCCGTGGCACCCGCCCGGGCGGTGGTCGGCGAGGTCGTCGGTCCGCTGGAGACGGGGGCGAGCACCGTCGTACGCCCGTTCCTGGCGATCCCGGACTTCTTCACCACCCGCGGCTCGCTGCGCTCCGACGTCGAGGCCCTCGAGGCCGAGAACGCCGAGCTGCGCGGCCAGCTCTCGGCGAGCGACGTCGACCGGGCGCGCCTGGCCGAGTACGACGGGCTCGTCGCCACCGCCGAGCAGCAGGGCGTCTCGCTCGTGCCCGCGCGCGTCGTGGCCCACGGCCCGGCGCAGACCTTCTCGCGCACCGTCACGATCGACGCCGGCAGCCGGGCGGGCCTGACGGCCGACATGACGGTCGTCAGCTCCGACGGCCTGGTCGGCCGCATCCTCGACGTCACGACCTCGACCGCCACCGTGCTGCTCGTCGTCGACGCCGACTCGACCGTCGGCGCCCGCGTGGGCCGCTCGATGGAGGTCGGCTTCCTCTCGGGCCGCGGCCACCTCGACGACCCGGGCCGCCTCGACCTCGAGCTGGTCGACCGCTCCGTCGTGCCGGCGGAGGGCGACGTCGTGCTCACGTGGGGAAGCGAGGAGAGCGGCCCCTACCGGGCCGGCATCCCCATCGGCACGGTGAAGGAGATCTTCTCCACGCCCCGCGACACCACCCAGCGCGCGGTCATCGAGCCGTTCGTCGACTTCAGCACCCTCGACGTGGTGGGCGTGATCGTGCCCGACGGCACGGCCAGCGACCGCACCACCATCGAGGCCGACGGGGGCGTCGGATGACCGCCACCCGCACGGCCGTCACGGCCGGCGCCGTCCTCGTCGCGATCGTGCTGCAGGCCGCCCTCTTCCCCCACGTCGCGTGGCGCGGCGTCGTCCCGAACCTCGTGCTGCTCGTCGTCGTCGCCGGTGCGCTCACCCGCGGCGCCCAGTTCGGCGTCGTGCTCGGCTTCTGCGCCGGGCTGGCGCTCGACCTCGCGCCGCCGGCCGAGCACCTCGCCGGCCGCTGGGCGCTCGCGCTCATGGCGGTGGGGTACGTCGCCGGCATGGTGCGCCGCGAGGCGCGCCCGACCCTGCCGACCGTCGTCGTCACCGCGGCCGTGTGCTCCTTCGTGGGCACGTCGGTCTTCGCGATCCTCGGGCTCGTGCTGAGCGACCCGGCCGTGCCCGTCTCCCAGCTGCTCACCGCGGTGGGCATCGGGGTGGTCTGGGACGTGCTCGTCACGCCGCTGGTGCTGCTCCCGCTCCTGCTGCTGCTCGTGCGGCTCGAGCCCCAGCGGAGGTTCGCGTGAGGCAGGAGACGCCGGGCGCCCGGCGCAGCCGCCTGCGCCTGGTCGTCGTGCAGGCGCTCGTGCTCACCCTCTTCGCCACGCTCTTCGCGCGCCTGTGGTTCCTCCAGGTGCTCGACGGCGAGGCCTACCAGGCGCAGGCCGCGTCGCAGTCGGTGCGCGAGATCGTCGTGCAGCCCCCGCGCGGCCTCGTCGTCGACGCCCAGGGCCGCCCCCTCGTCGCCAACCGCACCGCCTGGGTGGTGGGCGTCGACCGCACGTTGGTCGGCCGCATCGACAGCACCGACCGCGAGGTCGTGCTCGACCGCCTCGCCGGCACCCTCGGGATCGAGCGCGCCGCGCTCGACGCGCGCCTCCTGGACTGCGGCGACGCCGGGTCGGTCGAGGGCAGCTGCTGGAACGGCTCGCCGTACCAGCCGGTGCCCGTGGCCGTCGACGTCGACCGCGCGGTCGCGCTGCGCATCCTCGAGCAGGCCGAGGACTTCCCGGCCGTCGTCGCCGAGGAGCAGACGGTGCGCGACTACCCGCAGCCGTACGGCGTGAACGCCGCCCACCTGCTCGGCTACCTCAGCCCCATCACGGAGAGCGAGCTCGACGCCGCGGAGGCCTCCGACGACCGGTCGGTCAACGGCGCCTCGAACGTCGGCCGGGCCGGCGTGGAGCAGGAGTACGACGAGTGGCTGCGCGGCATGCCGGGCTACCGCCGGGTGGCCGTCGACTCGATGGGCCGCGTCGTGGGCGACGACTCCTCGGTCGAGGCGACGCCCGGCGACACCCTCGTGACCTCCATCGACGCCCAGGTGCAGTCGGTGGTCGAGCAGCAGCTCGCCTCGACCATCGCCACGGCGCGCGCCACGCGCGACGAGGTGACCGGGCGTGACTACGTCGCCGACTCGGGCGCCGCGATCGTCATGGAGGCCGACACGGGCCGCATCGTCGCGATGGCGAGCCAGCCGACGTACGACCCCGAGGTCTGGTCGGGCGGCATCTCGTCCGACGAGCTGGCCTACCTCTACTCCGAGGAGGCGGGCACGCCGCTGCTGTCGCGGGCGATGCAGGGCCAGTTCGCGCCCGGCTCCACCTGGAAGCCGTTCATGACGGCCGGGGCGCTGGAGAACGGCTACAGCACCGACACGCGGCTCGACTGCTCGTCGTCCTACCGCGTCGGCAACCGCGAGTTCCGCAACTACGAGTCCGGGGCCTACGGCAGCATCGGCTTCGACAAGGCCCTCGAGGTCTCGTGCAACACGTTCTTCTACCGGATCGGCCACGCGTTCTGGCAGCAGGCCGGCGGCGACCCCGCCGACATCGACGCCGCCGACCCGCTGGTGGAGGAGGCGAAGGACTTCGGCTTCGGCACCGCCACGGGCATCGACGTGCCGGGCGAGACGTCGGGACGCATCGCCGACCGCGCCTGGAAGCAGGAGTACTACGAGTCCCAGCGCGACTACTACTGCACCGTCGGCGAGGAGGAGGGCGACGACTTCCAGCACCGGTTCGCCCGCGAGTTCTGCGCCGAGGGCAACCTCTACCGCGCCGGTGACGCCGTGAACTTCTCCATCGGCCAGGGCGACACCCTCGTGACGCCCCTGCAGCTGACACGGGCGTACGCCGCGCTGGCCAACGGCGGCACGCTCTACGAGCCCCGCGTCGCGAAGGCCGTCGTCAGCCCCGAGGGCGACCTCGTGCGCGACATCCCCCCGGTCGTCGCGGGCCAGGTCGACGTTCCGGCCGACTACATCTCCTACATCGACGCCGCGCTCTCGAACGTCACCGCCCAGGGCACCATGGCGTGGCGGATGGGCGGCTTCCCGCTCGACCAGGTCGACATCCGGTCGAAGACGGGCTCCGCCGAGGTCTACGGCAAGCAGTCGACCTCGTGGGTCGCGTCGTACTCCGACGACTACGTGGTCGTGATGATGGTGTCGCAGGGCGGCACCGGCTCCGGCACCTCCGGACCCGCGATCCGGGCGATCTGGGAGTCGCTGTACGGCGTGCAGGGCGAGGAGGTCGTGCCCGACGCGGCCGCGATCCCCGGCACCGTGCCGCCCACCGGGCTCCCCACCTTCACCGAGGACGGCTCGATCCTGCCGCCGGTCCGCGACCCCCAGGAGGCCTCGTGAGCATGGTGACCCGGGGCACCGGTCGCGCCGCCCCGTCGGCCCGCGCCGCGTTCCGCACGCGCGTGCCCGGCCTGGACTGGGTGCTCGTCGTGGCGGTCGCGCTGCTCCTCGTCGTCGGCACGCTGCTCGTCTGGTCGGCGACGTCGACGCGGGAGGCGCTGGTCGGCGACGACACCACGGCCTACCTGCGGCGCCAGCTGGTCAACATCGCCATCGGCGTCGTGCTGATGGTGGTGGTGATCGCCACCGACCACCGCTGGCTGCGCATCCTCGCGCCGCTGGTCTACGTCGTCTCGGTCATCGGGCTGCTGCTCGTGCTGGTGATGGGGACGACCATCAACGGCTCGCGCTCGTGGGTCCAGGTCGGCGGCATGTCGATCCAGCCCGCCGAGTTCGCGAAGCTCGCCGTCGTCATCGGGATGGCCCTGCTCGTGGCCGAGCGCTCCGAGGCGTCGTGGCGCCGGCACGTCGGCACGGGCGACGTCGTCGGCATGCTGGCGATCGCGGCCGTCCCGGCCGTGCTCATCCTGGGCCAGCCCGACCTCGGCACGATGCTCGTGCTCACGGCGACGGTGCTGGGCGTGCTCGCCATCGCGGGCGCCCCGCGGCGCTGGCTCGTCGGGCTCCTGGCCGGCGGGGTCGGCGTGGCCGCGCTCGCCGTCACCCAGGGCGTGCTCAAGCCCTACCAGGTCGACCGGTTCATGGCCTTCACGAACCCGGACCTCGACCCCCGCGGCGCCGGCTACAACGTCGAGCAGGCCCGCATCGCGATCGGCAACGGCGGCCTCTTCGGCCAGGGCCTCTTCGACGGCTCGCAGACCCGGTCGGGGTTCGTGCCCGAGCAGCAGACCGACTTCATCTTCACGGTCGCGGGGGAGGAGCTGGGCCTCGTCGGCGCCGGCGCCCTCGTGCTCCTGCTCTGCGTCGTGGTGTGGCGCGCCCTGCGCATCGCCACGAGCTCGCCCGACATGTTCGGCCGCATCGCCGCCGGCGGCATCGCCTGCTGGTTCGGCTTCCAGGCCTTCCAGAACATCGGGATGTGCCTCGGCATCATGCCGGTGACGGGCGTGCCGCTCCCGTTCGTCTCCTACGGCGGCTCGTCGCTGTTCTCCTGCCTGCTCGCGGTCGGGCTGCTGCAGAACATCCACCTGCGCTCCGGGGCGGCCCAGCCGAACCGGTACGTCGCGGGGCCGCGGGTGCTCGCGGGGCGCTGACCCCCGCGTCGTACGCCGAGGTGGTGCGGACGACGTACGCTGGTGCGGTCCTCCCGACCCCGATCCGCCGAGGTGTCCCCGTGCCCGCCGCTGCCCCAGCGTCCGTGTTCCCCCGCCTGGAGCCCAAGCTGCCGAGCGTCTCCAAGCCGATCCAGTACGTCGGCGGCGAGCTCAACTCCACCGTCAAGGAGTGGGACTGCGGCGACGCGACCGACGAGGGCGTGACCGTCCGCTGGGCGCTCATGTACCCCGACGCCTACGAGGTCGGCCTGCCCAACCAGGGCGTCCAGATCCTCTACGAGGTGCTCAACGAGCGCGACTGGATCGTCGCGGAGCGCACCTACTCGGTGTGGCCCGACATGGAGGCCGTGCTGCGCGCCGGTGACGCCCAGGGCCCGATCCCGCAGTTCACCGTCGACGCCCACCGCCCGGTGCGGGCCTTCGACGTCTTCGGCCTCAGCTTCTCGACCGAGCTGGGCTACACCAACATGCTCACCGCGCTCGACCTGGCGGGCATCCCGCTGCACGCGGTCGACCGCACCGAGGACGACCCGATCGTGCTCGCCGGCGGCCACGCCGCCTTCAACCCGGAGCCGGTCGCGGACTTCCTCGACGCCGCCGTGCTCGGCGACGGCGAGGAGATCGTGCTCGCGATCTCCGACGTCGTGCGCGAGTGGAAGCAGCAGGGCCGTCCGGGCAACGACGCGCTGGGCCTGGGCCCGCGCGACGAGCTGCTGCGCCGGCTCGCCGTGTCCGGCGGCGTCTACGTGCCGAAGTTCTACGACGTCGACTACCTGCCCGACGGCCAGATCGCCGCCGTCGTGCCGACGCTGGCCGGGGTGCCTCACCGGGTGCGCAAGCACACCCTGATGGACCTCGACGCCTGGCCCTACCCGGCCAAGCCCCTCGTGCCGCTGGCCGAGACCGTGCACGAGCGCTTCTCCGTCGAGATCTTCCGCGGCTGCACCCGCGGCTGCCGCTTCTGCCAGGCCGGCATGATCACGCGGCCCGTGCGCGAGCGCTCCATCGAGACCATCGGCGCGATGGTCGAGAACGGCATCCGCAAGTCGGGCTTCGAGGAGGTGGGCCTGCTCTCGCTCTCGAGCGCCGACCACACCGAGATCGCCGACGTCGCGAAGGGCCTCGCCGACCGCTACGAGGGCTCGAACGTCTCGCTCTCGCTGCCGAGCACGCGCGTCGACGCGTTCAACATCAACCTCGCCAACGAGTTCTCCCGCAACGGGCGGCGCTCCGGGCTCACGTTCGCGCCCGAGGGCGGCTCCGAGCGGATGCGCAAGGTGATCAACAAGATGGTGACGGAGGAGGACCTCATCCGCACCGTCGCCGCGGCCTACTCCCACGGCTGGCGCCAGGTGAAGCTCTACTTCATGTGCGGCCTGCCCACCGAGACCGACGAGGACGTGCTGCAGATCGCCGACCTCGCCAAGCGCGTGATCGCGAAGGGCCGCGAGGTGACGGGCCGCAACGACATCCGCTGCACCGTCTCCATCGGCGGCTTCGTGCCCAAGCCCCACACGCCGTTCCAGTGGGCCTCGCAGCTCGACCACGAGACCACCGACGAGCGGCTGCGCAAGCTGCGCGAGCTGGTGCGCCAGGACAAGAAGTTCGCCCGCGCCATCGGCTTCCGCTACCACGACGGCAAGCCCGGCATCGTCGAGGGACTGCTCTCGCGCGGCGACCGTCGCGTGGGTCGGATCATCGAGGAGGTCTGGCGCGACGGGGGCCGCTTCGACGGCTGGAGCGAGCACTTCTCGTTCGAGCGCTGGATGGCGGCGACGGAGCGCGGGCTCGCGGGCACCGGCATCGACCTCGACTGGCTGACGACGCGCGAGCGCGGGTACGACGAGGTGCTCCCCTGGGACCACCTCGACTCCGGGCTCGACAAGGACTGGCTGTGGGCCGACTGGGAGGACGCCCTCGCGGTGGCCGACGGCAGCTCCGACGTCGAGGTCGAGGACTGCCGCTGGACGCCCTGCTACGACTGCGGCGTGTGCCCCGAGATGAACACGGAGATCCAGATCGGGCCCACGGGGCAGAAGCTGCTGCCGCTCAGCGTCGTCTGAGGCCGGGTCCGCCCGTGCCCGTCGCTCCGGCCCCGGTCCCGCTGCGCCTCGTCGACGACGTGGAGCGGCGGGCCCGGATCGCGCGGCGGCACGGGGTCGCGCCCGCCGAGCGGTACGACGACGTGATGAGCGCCGTCCGGGCCATGACGGTGCTGCACGCCACCGAGCCCGCCACCGTGCACCTCTCGCTGCGAGCCCGGGTGCACGACGTGACGGTCGCCGACGTCGAGGCGGCGATGTACGACGAGCGTGTGCTGGTGAAGCAGCTCGCGATGCGCCGGACGCTCTTCGGCTTCCCCCGCGAGCTGCTGCCCGCGGCGTGGGGGAGCGCCAGCGCGCGCGTCGCCGTGACCGAGCGGGCCAGGCTCGCGAAGGACGTCGTGGCGGGCGGGCTCACCGACGACGGCGACGCCTGGGTCGAGGCGGCCACCACGGCGGTGCTCGCCCACCTCGCCGACGGCGCCGAGCTGCCGGCCCAGCGGCTGCGCGAGGAGGTGCCGGCGATCGCGGGCCGCCTCACGTACGACGGGCCCGGCGGCGCCGCTTCGCAGCCGGTCGGCCCACGGGTGCTCACGGTCCTCGGGGCCCACGGCGCGCTGATGCGCGGCCGCAACGGCGGCCACTGGCGCACCTCCCGTCCGCAGTGGACCCGCACCGAGCGCTGGCTCCCGGAGGTGCCGGAGCCGCTGGCCCCGGACGAGGGGTACGCCGAGATCGTGCGGCGCTGGCTGTGGACCTTCGGGCCCGCCACCACCGCCGACCTGCAGTGGTGGCTCGGGTCCACCAAGTCGGCCGCGACCCGCGCGCTGGGCGACGTCGGCGCCGTCCCCGTCGAGATCGAGGCCCGGGGACCCGCGCCCGCGGACCGGGCGCCCGCGTGGCTGCTGCCCGACGACCTCGAGCCCGTGTCGTACGACGCGCCCTGGGCCGCGCTGCTGCCGGTGCTCGACCCCACGGTGATGGGCTGGAAGGACCGCACGTTCCTGCTCGGCGACCACGGGCCGCAGCTCTTCGACCGCAACGGCAACGCCGGCACGACCGCCTGGTGGAACGGCGAGGCCGTCGGCTGCTGGACGCAGGACGAGGCGGGCACGGTCGAGCTGCGCCTGCTGGGCGACGTCGGGGCGGAGGCGCGCTCAGCCCTCGACGTCGAGGCCGAGCGGCTGGGCGCGTGGCTCGACGGCACCCGGGTGCTCACCGTCTACCCCTCGCCGCTGATGCGCGCCGCGGGCGGCTGAAGGGTGCACCGTCACGGGGCGGCTATCGTGCTCCGGTGCCCCAGCCCCCCGAGCAGCAAGCCCCTCCGGTCCAGCGTCTGAGGATCCGGTACGCCAAGCGCGGGCGACTGCGGTTCACCAGCCACCGCGACTTCAGCCGGGCGTTCGAGCGGGCCGTGTTCCGCGCCCGCATCCCGATGGCCTACTCGTCGGGCTTCAACCCGCACCCGCGCATCTCCTACGCCAACGCGGCCCCCACGGGCTCGGCGAGCGAGGCGGAGTACCTCGAGATCGCCCTCGCCCAGGTCGTCGACCCCGCCGACGTGCACGCCCAGCTCGACGAGGCACTGCCGCCGGGGCTCGACGTGCTCGAGGTGGTGGTCTCCGCGGGCGGCTCGCTCTCCGACCGGCTGGAGGCCAGCCGCTGGCGGATCGGCACCGCCGTGCCGCTCGCGGAGGCGACGGCCGCCGTCGCCGCGTTCCTCGCCACCGAGTCGGTCCCCGTCTCGCGGATGACGAAGAAGGGGGTCCGCGAGTTCGACTGCCGCACCCCCGTCGTCACCTTCGAGGCCGTCCTGCCCGACGGCGCGGGCGAGGCCGGGACGCCGGGGTCCCTGGTCGAGCTGGACCTGCTCCTGCGCCACACCGTGCCGTCGGTCCGACCCGACGACGTGCTCACCGGCCTCAAGGCCGTCTCGGGGCTCGACGTCGGCGAGGCCCCGCGGCTCACACGGCTCGCGCAGGGCCCGTACGACGAGGAGACCGGCCTCGTGGGCGACCCGCTGGAGGCTTGACCGTTCCGGGTCGACGAGACCCGTGTGCGATACTCGGCGACGGCGAGTGTGTTCCGACACTCCGCCGCGACGTGGTCCGGATCGGTGACAGCGATCCACGGCCAGCGACCGCGGCAGGTGGTCATGGACGCCCGCTGACGGCCCAGCCCTCCGGCTGCCGTCCCACGAAGGCTTTGCGCCCGCGCTCCGGGCCCTCACCCCGGCGCTCGTGGCGTCCGACCGCCCCGTGTGCTCTGCGCGCGGGGTCGATGAGGAGCACAGTGCTCGACGAGAACCAGGTCGACGACTCGGCCACCACCGACACCACCACCCCCGGCAACGACGGGCCCGCCGACGGCGGCCTGTTCAGCGCCCCGGCGGCGAAGAAGACCGCCCGCCGGACCACCAAGAAGGCCGCCGCGGCTCCCGCGGACGCGCCGGACGGCGACGCCGGTGCCGAGGCGCCCGCGAAGAAGGCCGCCGCCAAGCGGGCGCCCGCGAAGAAGGCACCCGCCAAGAGGACGGCCGCCAAGAAGACGGCACCCGCCCCGGTCGACACCCCCTTCGCGGTGCCCGCCGAGGCGGCCGCACCCGCGGAGCCCGCCGCCGCGGAGACCGTGACCGAGCCGACCGAGGCCCCGGCCGCCCCCGCCAAGAAGGCGCCCGCGAAGCGCGCGCCCCGCAAGACCGCCGCGAAGAAGACCGCGGCGTCCGCCGCCGAGCCCACGCCGGCCGCCGAGCCCGCCCTGGTCGCGGTCGACGCGCCGGTCGCCGACGGCGTCGCCGAGCTCGTGGTCGAGCCCGCCGCGGAGGCGCCCGCCAAGAAGACGGCTGCGCGCAAGACCGCGGCCAAGAAGGCGCCGGCGAAGAAGGCGGCCGCCAAGAAGTCGCGTGCGAAGAAGACCGCCGCCCCGGCCGACGCCCCCGAGACCGTCGCCGACGAGCCGGCCGCCGAGACCCCCGAGACCCCCGAGACCGCCGAGGCCACGACCGTCGGCGGTGCGATCTCCGTCCCCCTGTTCCAGGCCCCCGAGCCGACGACGCCGGTGCGTCGGCGTACGCGCAAGAAGGCCGAGCCCGCCCCGGTCGTCGAGACCCCCGCCGAGGAGACCGACGAGGACGAGGAGGCCGTGGCCGAGGCGCCCGTCGAGACCCCGGTCGTCACGGACGCCCCCAGCGCTGACGACGAGAGCGACGACCCCGCGGACTCGGACGACGACTCCGACGACGACACGAACGACGACGCGGACGACTCCGACGACGACAGCAATACGGGCGGCGGCCGGCGCCGGCGCCGTCGCGGTGGTCGCCGTCGCCGCAAGTCCGGTGGCGGTGGCGGGTCCGACGACTCCGACTCGTCCGACGACTCCGGCAGCGACAACGACCGTCCGGGCCGCAACGCCCCGAAGGACGCCGGCACGTCCGACGCCGACGACTCGTCGGACTCCGACGACGACTCCGACGACGACTCGGACGACAACGACAACGAGGGCGGCCAGGGCAGCGGCTCGTCGCGCCGCCGTCGCCGTCGTCGCCGCAGCGGTGACGGTGGTGGCAGCAGCGACAACGGCGGGGACGACCCGGCCGGCACGGTCACCCGCGTGCGCACCGCCCGCCAGGCCGAGGACGAGATCACCTCGATCCACGGCTCCACCCGGCTCGAGGCGAAGAAGCAGCGCCGCCGCGAGGGCCGCGAGGCCGGTCGCCGTCGCGTGCCGATCGTCAGCGAGGCCGAGTTCCTGGCCCGCCGCGAGGCCGTCGACCGCGTCATGGTCGTGCGCCAGCGCGACGACCTCACCCAGATCGCGGTGCTCGAGGACAAGGTGCTCGTCGAGCACTACGTGAACCGCGAGTCGCAGACGTCGCTGATCGGCAACGTCTACGTCGGCCGCGTGCAGAACGTGCTGCCCTCGATGGAGGCCGCGTTCATCGACATCGGCAAGGGGCGCAACGCCGTCCTGTACGCCGGTGAGGTCAACTGGTCGGCGCTCGGCCACAAGGACGGCGCGCCCCGCAAGATCGAGCAGGTGCTCTCCTCGGGCCAGACCGTGCTCGTGCAGGTCAGCAAGGACCCGATCGGCCACAAGGGCGCCCGCCTCACCAGCCAGATCAGCCTGGCCGGTCGCTTCCTCGTCTACGTGCCGGACGGCACCACCAGCGGCATCTCGCGCAAGCTGCCCGACACCGAGCGCTCGCGCCTCAAGGCGCTGCTCAAGGAGATCGTGCCCGACACGGCCGGCGTCATCGTGCGCACGGCCGCCGAGGGTGCCAGCGAGGAGGAGCTGACCCGCGACGTCGAGCGGCTCAAGGCCCGCTGGGAGGACATCGAGGAGAAGGCGTCCGGCAAGGGCGGTTCGCCGCAGCTGCTGTACGGCGAGCCCGACCTCACCCTCAAGGTGGTGCGGGACCTCTTCACCGAGGACTTCAGCAAGCTCGTCATCGAGGGCGACGACGCCTGGGAGACGGTGTCGTCGTACGTCGAGCACGTCGCCCCCGACCTCGCGCCGCGCCTCGAGAAGTTCGAGCACGACACGTCGGCGAACATCTCGAAGGACGTGTTCGAGAAGTACCGCATCGACGAGCAGATCGCGAAGGGCCTCGACCGCAAGGTCTGGCTGCCCTCTGGCGGCTCGCTCGTCATCGACCGCACCGAGGCCATGACGGTCGTCGACGTCAACACCGGCAAGTTCACCGGCTCGGGCGGCAACCTCGAGGAGACCGTCACCAAGAACAACCTCGAGGCGGCCGAGGAGATCGTGCGCCAGCTGCGGCTGCGCGACATCGGCGGCATCATCGTCGTCGACTTCATCGACATGGTGCTCGAGTCGAACCGCGACCTCGTGCTGCGTCGGATGGTCGAGTGCCTCAGCCGTGACCGCACCCGCCACCAGGTCGCCGAGGTCACCTCGCTGGGTCTCGTGCAGATGACGCGCAAGCGCATCGGCACCGGCCTGCTCGAGGCCTTCAGCGAGAACTGCACGCACTGCCAGGGTCGCGGCCTCGTGCTGCACGACCACCCGGTCGACAACGCCCGCAACGGCGACGACGACCGCCGCGGTGGCGGCGGCAACGGCGGCGGCAACGGCGGCGGGAACGGCGGTGCGCGCGACAGCGGCGGTCGTCGTGGTCGCGGCCGCGGTCGTGGCGGGGACCAGGACACCCAGGGCAACCAGGGCAACCAGGACGGGGGCCGCCGCCAGGGCGGCAACGGCGGCCAGAACGGTGGGGGAGCGGCGAAGCCGATCCCGACGCCGGCCGCCGTCGCCGCGATGGCCAAGGCCGAGAACGCCGATCGCCCGCCGCTCGACGAGCTGGACGACCTCGAGGCCGTGGACTCCACGGACACCGAGATCACGTCGACCACCGCCGAGTCGGCCGTGCCCGAGGCGTCCGAGCCCGAGACGAGCGGGACGAGCACCGAGGCGGCGACCGAGGCTGCTGCGCCCCCCGTGGTGCAGCGCACCACCCGGACCCGGCGCTCGCGTCGGTCCGAGCGGTCGGAGCCGGTCGAGCAGGCCGACGAGCAGACCGACGAGGCGGACGCCCCTGCGGCCCAGGTCACCGAGGCGCCGGTCGCCGAGGCGCCCGTCGCGGAGGCTCCGGTGGCGCCGGTCGACGAGCCCGTCGTCGCGGAGCCCGTCGTGGCCGAGCCGGTCGAGAAGCCCAAGGTCGGGACGGTCACCACGACCACCCGCCGGGTCGCCCGCACGGCGACGGTGACCCCGACGCGCGAGGCCGTCGTCATGACGGTCGACGCCGCCGAGGCCCCGGCGCCGGTCGAGACCAAGGCGGCCCCGGCCGTCACCGTCGTCACCCGCACGCGGGGCGGCGCGAAGCGTGGCGGGTCGGGCACCTCGGCCTGATCCCCCGACCACCCCGGAGGGGCGGTCCGCACGACCCGGCCTCGCGTCGCGTCGTACGGGCCGCCCCTCCTGCGTGTCGCCGACGGTCGACGGATGCGTGGCGGACGGATGTGCCTCCGGGGAGCCCCGGCCGGTATCGGTCCGCCACACTCACCGGCCAGCACGTCCGGGCCGCCCCTCCTGCGTGTCCCGGGCGAGGTCGCTCCTCGCCGCACGTGTCCACCTCGTCCACACCTCGGGACCCCGGCGCGGCCCCGTCAATCAACACTAGGTTGATCGACATTACGTAACATCCACGACACACAGTGAGGTGCTCGCCATGTCCTACCGCCCCGAGACCGTGACGGTGCACGCCGGCCAGGAGGAGGCCGACCCGGCCACCAACGCCCGGGCCGTGCCGATCTACCAGACGACGTCGTACGTCTTCGACGACACCGAGCACGCCGCCAACCTGTTCTCGCTGGCGGAGCCCGGCAACATCTACACGCGGATCATGAACCCGACCCAGTCGGTGTTCGAGGAGCGCCTCACCCAGCTCGAGGGCGGTGTCGGCGCGCTCGCGACGGCGTCCGGCTCGGCGGCCGTCACCTACGCCGTGCTGAACCTGACCTACGCGGGCGACAACATCGTGGCGCTCTCCACGCTGTACGGCGGCACCTACGCGCTGTTCGCCCACACGCTGCCGCAGTTCGGCATCGAGGTCCGGTTCGTCGACCCGGAGAAGCCGGACGAGCTCGCCGCCGCCGTCGACGAGAGGACCAAGCTGGTCTTCGCCGAGACCATCGGCAACCCGCGGCTCAACGTCGTCGACATCCGCGCCTGGGCCGACGCGGCCCACGCGCAGGGCCTCCCGCTGGTCGTCGACAACACGACGCCCTCGCCCTACCTCGCCCGTGTCTTCGACCACGGCGCGGACGTCGCGGTGCACTCGGCGACGAAGTACATCGGCGGCCACGGCACGTCGGTCGGCGGCGTCATCGTCGACTCCGGCGCCTTCGACTGGACGGCGCACGCCGAGCGCTTCCCCGGGCTCACGCAGCCCGACGGCGCCTACCACGGCGTCGTGTGGACGGAGGCCGTCGGCAACCTGGCCTACATCATCCGCGCGCGGACCGTCCTGCTCCGCAACACGGGCGCGGCCGTCGCGCCGCTCAACTCCTGGCTGTTCCTCCAGGGGCTCGAGACCCTGCACCTGCGCATGGAGCGCCACAGCGAGAACGCGCTGAAGATCGCGCAGTACCTCCAGGGGCACGACGCCGTGTCCTGGGTCAGCTACCCCGGCCTCGAGGGCGACCCGTCGAAGGCCGTCGCCGACCGCATCTTCACCGGCAAGGGGTACGGCGGGCTCGTCAGCTTCGGTCTGACGTCCGGGCGCGACGGCGGCCGACGGTTCGTCGAGGCGCTCGAGCTGTTCAGCCACCTGGCGAACATCGGCGACGCCAAGTCGCTCGCCATCCACAACGCCACCACCACCCACAGCCAGCTGACGCCCTCCGAGCTCGAGGCCGCCGGCGTGCCCGAGGACCTCGTGCGGCTGTCCGTCGGCATCGAGAACGCCGACGACCTGATCGCGGACCTCGAGCAGGCGCTCGCCCAGGCGAAGTGACGCGGACGAAGTGACGCGCGTCCGATGAGCGGGCTCGGCCGGGTGGAGACGCGGACAGCCGTCGTCGCCACGCCCGCCGACCCGCTCCGGCTGGTCGGCGGGGGAGTGCTCACCCACGTCGAGGTGGCCTACGAGACGTACGGCGACCTGGCCCCGGCGCGCGACAACGTCGTGCTGGTGGCGCACGCCCTCACCGGCGACGCCCACGCCGCCGGCCACCACGGCGACCCGTCGCGCCGGGGCTGGTGGGACAACCTCATCGGCCCCGGGCGGGCGGTCGACACCGACCGGTTCTTCGTCGTCTCGCCGAACCTGCTCGGCGGGTGCCGCGGCACGACGGGCCCGTCGTCGACCGACCCGGCGACGGGAGCGCCGTACGGGCCCGACTTCCCCGACCTCCACGTGCGTGACCTCGTGGAGGTGCACCGGCGGCTGCTGGGCGTGCTCGGTGTCGGGCGGCTGCACGCCGGGGTGGGCGGCTCCCTGGGCGGGATGCAGGTGCTGCAGTGGCTGGCCGACGAGCCCGGGCGGCTCGACCGCGCGGTGCTCGTCGCCGCGACGTCGCTCCTCACCGCCGAGAACATCGGCTTCTCCGCGATCGCACGCGAGGCCATCACGAGCGACCCCGACTACCGGGGCGGCCGGTACGCCGAGGTAGGCGTCCGGCCGGACCGCGGGCTCAAGGTCGCCCGGATGGCGGCCCACCTCACGTACGTCTCCGCGCAGGGGCTGGAGGAGAAGTACGGCCGCGCCGGCATCGAGGGCTACCTGCAGCACCAAGGGGACGTGTTCGTCGACCGCTTCGACGCCGGCTCCTACCTCGTGCTGACGCGCCTGCTCGACTCGTTCGACCCGTTCGCCGACCCCGCGTTCGCGCCGGCCGTCGCCGGTGGCGCGCCCCGGGTGCTCCTGATCAGCTTCGACTCCGACTGGCGCTTCGGCACGGCGCACTCGGCCCGCATCGCGGAGCACCTGGGGGCGGCGGGGCTCGCCGTCCGGCACCACGAGGTCGCCTCGCCGTGGGGCCACGACTCGTTCCTGCTGCGGCCCCCGGGCTACCACGAGCTGGTCGCCGACTTCCTCGTCGAGCGGTGAGGGCCCATGATGGTCGGCGGGTCGCGCGACCGGTCGAGGCCGTTTTGCGGTAACCGGTCGGCGTCCGTAGTATTGCTCCTCGGTGTGCTCAGGTGCGCCGTCTCTGCGTGGCGCCGCGCTCCGGCGTACGACGCCCGGGTCTTCTCGACCTGGACGTCGCGCTGTGCGGTCCAGCAGAACCCCCGATGCGTGATGAGACAAGCAATGACGAAGGAGACCGCGGTGTACGCGATCGTGCGCGCAGGCGCCAAGCAGCAGAAGGTTGCCGTGGGCGACGTCATCGAGATCGACAAGAGCACGGTGGCCGTCGGTGACTCCGTCACCCTCCCCGTGGTCCTCGTCGTGGACGGTGACAAGGTCACGGCCACGAAGCTCGACAAGGCGTCCGTGACGGTCGAGGTGCTCGGCGCGACCAAGGGCCCGAAGATCGTCATCCAGAAGTACAAGAACAAGACCGGCTACAAGAAGCGCCAGGGTCACCGCCAGAAGTACACCCAGGTCAAGGTCACCGACATCTCCGTCTGAGCCTCGTCCCGAGACTCGTCACCTCCGCTCGACTTCACTGAAGGACTGAACTCATGGCTCACAAGAAGGGCGCCGCGTCCACCAAGAACGGCCGCGACTCCAACTCGCAGCGTCTGGGCGTCAAGCGCTACGGCGGCCAGTCCGTCAACGCCGGCGAGATCATCGTCCGCCAGCGTGGCACCCACTTCCACCCGGGCAGCGGCGTCGGCCGCGGCGGCGACGACACGCTGTTCGCCCTCCAGGCCGGTGCCGTCGAGTTCGGCACCCGTCGTGGGCGTCGCGTCGTCAACATCGTCCCGGGCGAGTGAGCTGACGCTCTCTCTCCGCAGCATCTCTACGAAGGGCGTCCCGATCTCCGGGGCGCCCTTCGTGCTTTCCCCCAACTGAACTCCCCAGGAGCCCCCGCATGGCCGTGCCCACCTTCGTCGACCGCGTCACGCTGCACGTCAGCGCAGGACGGGGCGGCAACGGCGTCGCCTCGGTGCACCGGGAGAAGTTCAAGCCGCTCGGCGGACCCGACGGCGGCAACGGCGGTCCGGGCGGGTCGATCATCCTGCGCGTCGCCTCCGAGGTGACGACGCTGCTCGACTACCACCACAGCCCCCACCGCAAGGCCGAGAGCGGCGGCCACGGCGCCGGTGCCCACAAGAACGGCACCCACGGCTCCGACATGGTGCTGACCGTGCCGGACGGCACCGTCGTGCGCGACGACACGGGCGAGGTGCTCATCGACCTCGTCGGGGCCGGCACCGAGATCGTCATCGCCCAGGGCGGCCGCGGCGGCCTCGGCAACGCGGCGCTGGCGTCGTCCAAGCGCAAGGCCCCCGGGTTCGCGCTGCTCGGCGAGCCGGGCGACGACCTCACGATCGTGCTCGAGCTCAAGGTCGTGGCCGACATCGGCCTCGTGGGCTTCCCGAGCGCCGGCAAGTCCTCCCTCATCGCGTCGATGTCGCGCGCGCGGCCGAAGATCGCCGACTACCCCTTCACGACCCTCGTGCCCAACCTCGGCGTCGTCACCGCCGGCGACACGGTCTTCACCGTCGCCGACGTGCCCGGCCTCATCGAGGGCGCGAGCGAGGGGCGCGGCCTCGGCCACGACTTCCTGCGCCACGTCGAGCGCTGCGCCGCCCTGGTGCACGTCATCGACACCGCCACCATCGAGCCGGGTCGCAACCCCGCCGACGACCTCGACGTCATCGAGAACGAGCTCAGCCGGTACGGCGGGCTCGAGGACCGCCCGCGTCTCGTCGCCCTCAACAAGGTCGACGTGCCCGACGGCAGCGAGATCGCCCAGATGGTCGTCGAGGACCTCGAGGCCCGGGGCCTGGAGGTGCACCAGGTCTCCGCGGCCTCCGGCGCCGGCGTCCGCGAGCTGACCTTCGCCATGGCCGCGATCGTCGAGGCCGCCCGCGCCGAGAAGCCGGTCGTCGAGACCGAGCGCATCGTCATCCGCCCCAAGGCGGCGACCGGCGGCGACGACTTCACGGTCACGGCGACGGGCGAGGGCTGGCGCGTGCGGGGCACCAAGCCCGAGCGCTGGGTGCGCCAGACCGACTTCAGCAACGACGAGGCCGTCGGCTTCCTCGCCGACCGGCTCGACCGGCTCGGCGTCGAGGCCAAGCTCGTCTCGCTCGGAGCCCGGGAGGGCGACACCGTGCTCATCGGTCACCCCGACGACTCCGTGGTGTTCGACTTCAAGCCCGGCATCGACGCCGGCGCCGAGATGCTCGGCCGCCGCGGCGAGGACCAGCGCTTCACCGAGGAGCGCCCCGCCCGTGGCCGCCGCCGCGCGATCGACGACGCGTTCGAGACCCGCGAGGAGCACGAGGCCCGCGCCGACGTCGCCCGCCGGGTCGACGGCCCGATGGCCTACGAGATCGGCGGCGACGACGACCCCGACCGTGCCCCGGAGCCGGCCCTGCCCGCGGACCTCGGATGGAGCGAGGACGACCCCTCCCGCGAGAAGAAGTGACCGGCACCCGGGCCGAGGTCACGGGCGCCCGCCGGATCGTCGTCAAGGTCGGCTCGTCGTCGCTGACGACCGCGGCCGGCGGCATCGACCCCGGTCGCCTGCAGGCGCTCGTCGACGCGCTGGTCGCGGTGCACCGCACCGGCACCGAGGTCGTGCTGGTCTCCTCGGGCGCGATCGCCGCGGGCCTCGCGCCGCTCGGGCTGCGTCGCCGCCCGAAGGGCCTCGCCGCGCAGCAGGCCGCCGCGTCCGTGGGCCAGGGACTGCTGGTCGCGCAATACACGGCGGCGCTCGCGGCGTACGGCGTGACGACCGGGCAGGTGCTGCTCACGGTCGACGACGTCACCCGTCGCTCGCACTACCGCAACGCCCACCAGACCTTCGCCAAGCTGCTCGAGCTGGGCGTGCTGCCGATCGTCAACGAGAACGACACGGTCGCCACCCAGGAGATCCGGTTCGGTGACAACGACCGCCTCGCCGCGCTCGTCGCGCACCTCGTGCACGCCGACCTGCTGGTGCTGCTCTCCGACGTCGACGGGTTGTACGACGGCAACCCCGCCCTGCCGGGCACGACGCTGCTGAGCGACGTCCGCACCGACGACGACCTCGCCGACGTGGCGATCGGCTCCGTCGGGTCGGCCGGCGTGGGCACCGGCGGCATGGTGACGAAGGTCGAGGCGGCCCGGATCGCGACCGGCGCCGGCATCCCCGTCGTCCTGACCTCGGCCCCACAGGCCGCCGCTGCCCTGGCGGGGGAGGGCGTCGGCACGCTCTTCCACGCGACCGGCCAGCGCCGCCCCACCCGCCTGCTGTGGCTGCGTCACGCCACGGAGGCCAAGGGGTCGCTGCTCCTCGACGCCGGCGCCGTGCGGGCCGTCGTGGAGCGCGGCGCGTCCCTGCTGGCCGCGGGCGTGACGGGTGCAACCGGCGACTTCCACGCCGGCGAGCCGGTCGACCTGGTCGGCCCCGACGGCGGCGCCGTCGCCCGCGGTCTGGTCAACTTCGACGCCGCCGAGATCCCGCTGCTCGTCGGTCGCAGCACCGGCGAGCTCGCCGAGTCGCTCGGCGCGACGTACGAGCGCGAGGTCGTGCACCGCGACGACCTCGTGGTGCTCTGAGGCTCGTCGACGGTCAGGCGGGCTCTCAGGCCTCCCGGGTGACGATCGTGTCGACCGCCGCCGCGCCCTGCGGGCCCCCGTCGTACGCGTGGGGCACGTCCGCGCCCCAGCGGTGCGACCGCCCGGGACCGAGGTCGACGGGGTCGGCGCCCGCGACCGTCACCGTGAGCCCGCCCCGCACGACCAGCACGTGCTCGACGACGCCCGGCGGGTGCGCCGGCGAGGAGCGGTGCCCACCGGGCGGCAGCTCGATCCAGTAGACCTCGGTGGTCGTCGTGCCGTCGTCGTCGCTCGTGCGGTCGACGTGCAGCAGCCGGGCCGAGAGCGCGCCGTCGTCGGTCGTGGCGCCCGGGGTGTCGCCGAGGAGCGCGACGAGGGGCACGCCCAGGGGGCCGGCGAGGGCGTAGAGCGTCGCCAGGGTGGGGTTGCGCCGGCCCTGCTCGAGCTCGGAGAGCGACGCCTTGCCGACCCCGGCCAGCCGGGCGAGCGCGCTGAGGGTGTGGCCCGCCTCCTCGCGCAGGGTCCGGACGCGCGCGCCCACGGCGGCGGCGGTGGGGTCCGGCGGGGCGGGGACGGGCGGAGGCACCCGCCCATCATCGTTGTTCCGTATACGGAACGCCAGGGGTAGGGTGCGCGACGTGCGTCGTACCCCCACCCACCGCTCCGGCGACCAGACGTCGGCCCCGAGCGCCGCTGGTGCCCGCTCGGCGCCGTACGTCGCCGGTGTGGTCACCGCCCTCGTCGGCTTCACCTCGTCGTTCGCCGTCGTGCTCGCCGGCCTGCGCGCGGTCGGCGCGACGCCCGAGGAGGCCGGGTCGGGGCTGTTCGCCGTGACCGTCGCGTTCGGCGTCGGGATCATCGTGCTGGCCGCCTGGCACCGGGTGCCCGTGACGCTCGCGTGGTCGACCCCCGGGGCGGCGCTGCTCGTCGCCACGGGCACGGTCGACGGCGGGTGGCCCGCGGCCGTGGGCGCCTTCGCGCTCGTCGGGGTGCTGGTGGTGCTCACGGGCTTCGTGCCCTGGCTGGCGCGTGCGGTGGAGCGGATCCCGCCGGCGCTCGCGCAGGCGATGCTCGCGGGCATCCTGCTGCCGCTGGTGCTCGCCCCGGTGGAGGCGGTGGCGGCGATCCCGCTGCTCGCCCTGCCCGTGGTGGCCACGTGGCTGGTCGTCACCCGGCTGGCGCCCCGCTGGGCCGTGCCCGCCGCGCTCGTGACGTGCCTCGTCGTCATCGCGGTCGAGCTCGCGCGCACCGGCACCACCGTCACCGGCTCGCTCCTGCCGGCGCTGACGTGGACCACCCCGACGCTCACCGTGCCCGCGGTCGTCGGCATCGCGCTGCCGCTGTACGTCGTCACCATGGCCTCGCAGAACGTGCCGGGCGCCGCGGTGCTCCGCTCGTTCGGCTACCCCGTGCCGTGGCGCTCGGCGATGGCCGTCACCGGCGTCGGCACCCTGGCCGGAGCGCCCCTCGGCGGTCACGCCATCAACCTCGCCGCCCTCTCCGCGGCGCTGGCCGCGGGGGAGGAGGCCGGCCCGGACCGCGACCGCCGCTGGCTCGCCGCCCTGAGCGCGGGCGTCACCTACCTCGTGCTGGCCGCGCTGTCGGGAGCGCTCGTGGCGGTCACCTCGGCCGCGCCCGCCGGCCTGGTCGAGGCCGTCGCCGGCCTGGCGCTGCTCGGGGCGTTCGGTGCCGCCGCCCTCACCGCGCTCCAGGACACCGCCGGCCGCACGAGCGCGCTCGTCACGCTGCTCGTGGCCGCCGCCGGCGTCACCGTCGGGGGCATCGGCGGCGCGTTCTGGGCGCTGGTCGCCGGGCTCGTCGTCCGCGCCGTGCTGGAGCGGCCCGCGAGAGGTGAGACGCCGCCCACGGGCTGACTCGACGGCCCCCCGGTGGGTACCTCTCCCAGGACGCGGGACGACTCCGCGACGGCGGCAGCCACCACGCCGCCAGCACACGGCCACGACACGGACAGCACACGGGGGACCGGCACGTGACGACGACGGACGGACGGGTGCTCGCGGGCCGCTACGCCCTCGGTCCGCTCCTCGGGCGCGGCGGTCTCGCGGACGTCCACCGGGCGACCGACCGCCGGCTCGGTCGTGACGTCGCCGTCAAGCTGCTGCGCGACCTGCACGCCGACGAGGCCGACCGTGCCCGGTTCGACAACGAGGCCCGCCTGCTGGCGCTGCTGGCCCACCCCGGCCTCATCACCGTCCTCGACGTCGGCGCCGCCGACGACGACCGCCCCTTCCTCGTGCTCGAGCTGGTGGAGGGCGGCACCCTGCGTCAGGCGTACGACGCCGGGCCGCTGCCCGTCGCCCGGGTCGCCGAGATCGGGGCACAGGTCGCCGACGCCCTGGCCCACGTGCACGCCGCGGGCGTGGTGCACCGGGACGTGAAGCCGAGCAACGTGCTCCTGGACGCGCACGGCCGGGCCCGCCTCGCCGACTTCGGGATCGCCCGGTTGGCGGGGGAGTCGCTGCGCGTCACCCGCACCGGCGCCACGATCGGCTCGCCCGCCTACCTCTCGCCCGAGCAGGTGCGCGGCGAGCCCGACCTGACCCCGGCCACCGACTGCTACGCCCTCGGGCTGGTGCTCCTCGAGGCGCTGACGGCGCGGCCGGCGTACGTCGGCTCCGTCCTCGAGGTCGCCGTCGCGCGGCTCACCCGCGCGCCCGCCGTGCCGGCCGGCCTCAGCCCGTCGTGGGTGGCGCTGCTCAGCGGCCTCACCGCCGCGGACCCGACCGCGCGGCCCACGGCGGCCGAGGCAGCGGCGCGCCTGCAGCGTCTCGCCGCCCACGAGTCCCGGGACGCAGGACCCCTCGTCCTGCCCGCCGCCGACGACACCCAGGGCTGGTCGCCGCTGGAGGCCTCCGAGCTCGCGCTCCTCGGCCACCCGCCCGTCGGGGCCGGGCCGGCCGCCACCGGCACCACCGACCTCGTCGTCCCGGTGGCCCCGATCGTGCCGGTCGCTCCCGCCGACGTCCGCGACCGACGCCGACGACGCGTGCTGGTGCCCGCGCTCGCCGGGCTCGTCGCCGCGGTGGTGCTCGCGATCGTCCTCACCGTGCGCGGCGCCGCCCCGGCCCCGGCCGGACCCGACCCCGTCGCCGAGGACCCGGCCCCCGCCGCGCCGACGACCTCGGCGACCCCGGCGCCGTCCGCGAACCCGGTGCCGGCCGGCTCCGGCGGCTCGTCGTCCTCGACGCCCCGGACCACCGCGCCGAGCACGGAGCCGACGACCGAGCCGACCGCCGAGCCCACGAGCGAGCCGACGACGGAGCCGGTGACGGCCCCCGTCGCCGAGGCGACGGCCGACCCGGTGACCGACCCGGTGACCGAGCCCGACCCCGCGACCCAGCCCGACCCCGGCACCGACCCCGGCACCGCACCCGGGAACGACCTCGTCCCGACCCCCACGACGGGCCCGGGGAACGGTGGCGGCAACGGACCGGGCGGAGGGGGCGCCCCCGGCAACGGGCCGGGGACCGGCCCCGGCAGCGGTGGTGGCAGCGGTGGTGGCAGCGGTGGTGGCGGTGGCGGCCCTGCCACCGGCTCCGGGCCCGTCACCGGCGGCTGAGCCCCTTCCGACGCCCTGGCACGCTGTCGGGGTGACGCCGAGCGACGCGCCCCGGCGCCCCACCTCCCCGTCCCGCCTGCTGCCCGCGCTCGGCGCCGTCGTGCTCGCGGTCGTCCTGCTGCCCGCCGCGGCCCTCACCCTGGCCCGCCTGATCGAGCCGTGGGCGCCGCTGCGCGACGCGCTGGTGCTCGTCGTGCCCTTCACCCCGCTGGCGCTGCCGGCGTACGCCGTGGTGCTGGTCGGTCTCGTCGTCGCGGCGCTGGTACGGCGCCCGGTGCGACGCCGGCGCTCCTGGCGGGCCGCGGCCGTCGTCGCGACCGTGGGGCTCGTGGTGCACGCCGCCTGGTTCGCCCCGCAGGTCACGGGCGACCCGACGGACGCCGACGGCCACGAGCTCGTCGTGATGAACCTCAACCTGCTCGAGGGGCGGGCCGCGACCGCCGAGGTCGTGGCGCTGGTCGAGGAGCGGGACGTCGACGTGCTGGTGCTGGAGGAGGTGCCCACCGACGCCCTGGCCCGCCTCGACGCCGCCGGCCTCGCGACGCTCCTGCCCGAGCGCGCCGGCGACACCCGTGACGACCGCCTGACCGCGGGCACGATGGTGCTCTCGCGCCTGCCGCTCGGGCCGGCGGAGCCCCTGGGCACGGTCTTCGACTCCTGGCGCACCACCGTGACGACCGAGGCCGGGGAGCTCGACCTGCTCGCCGTCCACCCGTTCGCGCCCGTGGGCGACCGGGCCGACGCCCGCCGCGACCACGACCTCCTGCGGGCCGCCGTCCGCGACGACGGCGCCGACCTGGTGGTCGGCGACCTCAACGCGACCCCCGACTCCGTGGCGCTGCGCCGGTACGGCGACGTCGGCCTCCGATCCGCCGCCGAGGTCGTCGGGGCGGGGTGGATGCCGACCTGGCCCCAGCACGGCGGCTGGGGCGGGATCTGGGCGCCGCCGCTGCTCCAGATCGACCACGTGCTCGTGGGCGAGCGGGTGCGGGTGGCCGACGTGGGCACGACGAGGGTCACGGGGACCGACCACGCCGCGGTGGTGGCCGTGCTCGTCGTACCCTGGTGAGGTCATGTCCGAGACCTCCCCCCTCCCCGCGGCCCCGCGCCGCGCCTACCTCGACCACGCGGCCACCACGCCGATGCGGGTCGAGGCCCGTGAGGCACTCGTCGCGCACCTCGACCTCGTCGGCAACCCCAGCTCGCTGCACGCCGCCGGACGCGAGGCGCGCCGGGTCGTCGAGGAGTCGCGCGAGACGGTCGCCGACGCCCTCGGCTGCCGCCCCGGCGAGGTCGTGCTGACCGCCGGCGGCACGGAGTCCGACAACCTGGCCCTCAAGGGCCTCTTCTGGTCGCGCCGCGCGGCGGACCCGCGCCGCGTGCGCGTGCTGGTCTCGGCGGTGGAGCACCACGCCGTGCTCGACACCGCCGTCTGGCTGGCCGAGCACGAGGGCGCCACGCTCGAGCTGCTGCCGGTCGACGCCCGTGGCCGCCTCGACGTCGCGGCGCTGGAGGCCACGCTCGTGGCCGACCCCACGTCCGTCGCGCTCGTCTCCGTCATGTGGGCCAACAACGAGACGGGCGTGCTGCAGCCGGTCGAGGCGGTCGTGGCGGCCGCGCACGCCCACGGCGTCCCCGTGCACACCGACGCGATCCAGGCCGTCGGCTCGGTGCCGGTCGACGTCGCCGCCTCCGGGGTCGACCTGCTGACGGCGACCGCCCACAAGGTGGGCGGCCCCCACGGCGCCGGCGTCCTCGTCGCCCGCCGCGGTCTCGACCTGACGCCCCTGCTGCACGGGGGCGGGCAGGAGCGCGACCTGCGCAGCGGCACCGTCGGCGTCCCGGCGGTCGCCGGCCTCGCCGCCGCGTTCGAGAGCGCCGTCAAGGAGCAGGTCGACCACGCCACCCGCGTCAGCCACCTGCGCGACACCCTCGTCGAGGGCGTCCGCGCGGTCGTGCCCGACGTGGTGCTCAACGGGGGCGACGCCGAGAAGCTGCCCGGCATCGCCAACCTGCGGTTCCCCGAGTGCGAGGGCGACTCGCTGCTCATGCTGCTCGACGCCCAGGGCGTCGAGGTCTCGACCGGCTCGGCCTGCTCGGCGGGCGTGCCGCAGGCCAGCCACGTCCTCCTGGCGATGGGCCAGTCCGAGGAGGAGGCCCGCTCCTCGTTGCGCTTCTCGCTGGGCCACACCAGCACCGAGGCCGACGTTGCCGCGCTCGTCGCGGCGATCGGCCCCGTCGTCGAGCGCGCGCGCACGGCGACGCGGCGGGTCCGGCGGTGACCGGCCGCCTGCGCGTGGTCGCCGCGATGTCCGGCGGCGTCGACTCGGCCGTCGCGGCCGCCCGCGCGGTCGAGGCCGGCCACGACGTCACCGGCGTGCACCTCGCCCTCTCGCGCAACCCCGCGTCGTACCGCAGCGGGGCCCGCGGCTGCTGCACCATCGAGGACAGCAACGACGCCCGGCGTGCCGCCGACGTCATCGGCATCCCGTTCTACGTGTGGGACATGAGCGCCGAGTTCCACGACGACGTGGTGGTCGACTTCATGGACGAGTACGCCGCGGGCCGCACCCCGAACCCGTGCCTGCGCTGCAACGAGAAGATCAAGTTCGCGGCGGTGCTCGACCGGGCGCTCGCGCTCGGCTTCGACGCGGTCGCGACGGGCCACTACGCGCAGCTGCGCACGGGCGCCGACGGGCTCGTCGAGCTGCACCGGGCGGGCGACACGGCGAAGGACCAGTCCTACGTGCTCGGCGTGCTCGACCAGTCCCAGCTGGCGCACTCGCTCTTCCCGCTCGGCGACTCGGAGAAGCCCGCCGTACGGCGCGAGGCGGCCGAGCGCGGCCTGCTCGTCGCCGACAAGCCCGACAGCACCGACATCTGCTTCGTCGCCGACGGCGACAACACCGGCTGGCTCGCCGAGAAGCTCGGCGACCGCGCCCCGAACCACGGGGGCGACATCGTCGACGACGCGACCGGCGAGGTGCTGGGCCGCCACACCGGCACCTACGGCTACACGATCGGCCAGCGCAAGGGCCTGCGCATCGGACGTCCCGCGCCCGACGGCAAGCCCCGGTTCGTGCTCGACATCGAGCCCGTCTCCGGCACGGTGCGGGTGGGCCCGAGGGCGGGCCTCCGCGTCGACGCGCTGCGGGCGGACCGGCCCCGCTGGTGCGGTGCCGCTCCGAGCCCCGGCGCGCCGATGGCCTGCACGGTGCAGCTGCGCGCCCACGGGGCCGAGCACCGCGCCGAGCTGCGGGTCGACGACGACGGCGAGGGCACACAGACCGTGCACGTCGACCTCCTCGACCCCGCCGAGGGCATCGCCCCCGGCCAGGCCGTGGTCGTGTACGACGGCACGCGCGTCGTCGGCTCCGCGACGATCGCGGCCACGGTGCGCGCCACCGCCACCGCCACCAGCGCCACGGCCGCCGCGGGGGCCGCCCGATGACGCTCGCGACGGGCGTCGGCTCGCACCCCGGGGAGACCCAGGGCGACCTCGACGAGGCGGTGCGGATGGTGCTGGACCTGCTCGGCACCGGCGACGGCCTGCCGTACCTGCCGGAGGTGCCCGGCCGCGGCGCCGGCGCCGCGATGACCGGTCGCACGCTGGGCCTGCAGACCGGCCTCGACGCCGACCTCCAGCCGGCCGGCTGGCGCCTCACCGGCACGTCCGGGGCGCCCAGCCACGACCAGCGCCGGGCCCGCAGCCTGCTCCGCCAGGACCTCGACACGCTCGAGGACCGGGTGCAGGGCTACACCGGCCCGTTCAAGGTGCAGCTCACCGGACCGTGGACCCTCGCCGCCACCACCGAGCGGCCCCGCGGCGACAAGATCCTGGCCGACCACGGTGCGCGCCGCGAGCTGGGCGAGGCGCTCGCCGAGGGCGCCGCGGAGCACGTGGCGGAGATCCGGCGCCGGGTGCCCGGCGCGACCCGGATCGTCGTGCAGGTCGACGAGCCCGCCCTCACCGCGGTGCTCGAGGCCCGGGTGCCGACGGCGTCCGGGTTCGGCCGCCACCGCACCGTCGACAAGCCGGAGGCCTCCGACGTGCTCGCGCGGGTGCTGGGTGCCGTGCGGGACGCCGGCGGGGAGCCGTGGGTGCACGCGTGCGCGCCGGGCGTGCCGTGGGCGCTGCTGCGCGGGGCCGGGGCCCAGGGGCTCCTGCCCGACCTGTCGCTCCTCGGTGCGACCGACATCGACGCGCTGGCCGAGGCGAACGAGGCGGGGGTGACCCTGGTGCTCGGCGCCGTCGACCCGCGGGCCGAGACGGTCGTGGGCGAGCGGGACGTCGCGACGACGGTCACGCGCTGGCTGGAGATGGTCGGGCTCGAGCCCGGTCCGACGTTCGGGCTCGCGCCCGCGTGCGGGCTCGCGGGGACGCCGGCGTCCGCCGTGCCCGCGCTGCTGCGGTCGGTGTACGACGCCGCCCGCCGCCTCGACGACGCCTGAGACGCGCCCCCGGTGCGCCCCCGGTGCGCCCCCGGTGCGATGCGCCGGGCGACCCGGGCGACTGCCACCCCTGAGGGCGATGGGTGGGCGCGGATCGGCTCGTACGTTCGGGAGGGAAGCCCCGGCGACGGGGAACCACGAGCGAAGGAGCCGACATGAGCGAGACCGCCACCACCGGACTGAGCGGCCGCAGGATCGCGATCATCGCGGGCGACTACTTCGAGGAGGTCGAGCTCACGACGCCGCGTGACGACCTCACCGCCCGGGGCGCCGAGGTCAAGGTCTTCGCGCCCGAGGGCGACTCGATCCAGGCGATGCAGGGCGACACCGACAAGAGCATCACCGTCGACGTCGACGGCAGCCTCGACGACCTCGACGTCTCCGCGTTCGACGCCGTCGTGATCCCCGGTGGCACCGTCAACGCCGACCACCTGCGGACCAACGCCACCGCCCAGAAGGCCGTGAGCGCCGCGCTCGAGGCCGGCAAGCCGGTCGCCGTGATCTGCCATGGTCCGTGGCTGCTGGTGTCGGCGGGCCTGGTGCAGGGCCGTCGGCTCACGAGCTTCCCGAGCCTGGCCGACGACGTGCGCAACGCCGGCGGCGAGTGGGTCGACGAGGAGGTCGTCGTCGACGGCACTCTCATCACGAGCCGCAACCCCGACGACCTGCCGGCGTTCGTGGACGCGATCGCCACCGCGCTGCAGGCCGGCTGACGCCCGGCCGTCCGAGGCGGGGACCCGCGGTCCTCGCTCCGCACCTCGACGGGTGCGGTCCCACGCCCGCGACAGTTGTCGGGCCGGGACCGCACCCGTCGGTGCGTCGGGGGCCGGCTCGCGTCGGCTCGGGTGGGGTCGCGTCGGGTCGCGTCGGCGGGGGTGCGTCGGCGCGGGAACGGCGCGCCGCGGGGTCAGCGGCGGTCGGACAGCTGGAGCAGGTCGAGGCAGCCCTCGACCGCGGCCGCGTTCCACGCGGCAGCCCGGCGGAACATGTAGTGCCCGACCGGGCCCATGTCGCGGAACTCGGCGTCGGCCCCGACCTCGCGGGCACGCTCGACGTACGCCCGGGTCGCCCGCGGGGACGTGATCTTGTCGCGGCTGCCGTGCGCGGCGAGGAGACGCTTGCCGGCCAGGGCCCGCACCGGCTCGCCGGGCGGGAACCACGGGGCGAGGGCGACCACGCCGGCGACGACGTCGTGGTCGGCGACGTGCGCCGCCGTACGCCCGCCCATGGAGTGTCCGAGCAGCACGACCGGGAGGCCCGGGTGGGTGCGCGCGACCTGGTCGAGCGCCGCACGGGCGTCGGCGACGGGGGCGCCGCCGTTCCAGCCCCGGACGGCGTAGCGCAGCAGCCAGGTGGAGAGCCCGCGCTCGGCGAGCTCCGGGGCGACCGAGCGCTGCATGGCCGCCGACCGGCGCCACGAGGCGCTCCGGCCGTCGACCGGCGCCTCCGACCGCTCCTTGCCGCCGTGGAGCATCAGCACGAGCCCGACCGGGTCGGTCACGTCGTGGCGGGTCAGGGCGTCGTCGGGCAGGGCGCGTGCGGTCACGGTGGTCCTTCGTACCCGAGCGGTGGCTGGATGGGCGCGGTCCGGGAACGGTGCCCGCCCCAGGAGCCCAGAGACGTGTAACGCGGTGTCCGAGTCACTCCACACGTGGCAGAACACGTGTGCAGTGACCCGGACACCGCGTTACATCAGGCGGTGCTGCACCAGGCGGTGGTGAGCCGACGTACGGCTCAGCCCATGTGCACCGGGGCGTCAGGTCCGTCGGTGGCGAGCTCCTCGTGCTTGACGTCGAGGAAGGCCCAGACCACCGCGGAGCCGAGCAGGATCATCCCGGCGCCGACGAGGAACGCGGTGGTGCCGCCCTCGGCGAAGGAGCCCAGGTAGGTCGCGGTCTCGACGAGGCCGCCGGCCTGGTCGGCCGGGAGGCCCGCGCCGGTGACGGCCTGCCCGACCTGCGGGGCGAGCTCGTCGGCCCGGGTGCTGGCCACGTGGCTCGCGACCGTGCTGAGAGCGGCGAGCCCGAGGGCGCCGCCGACCTGCTGCATCGTGTTGAGCACGCCCGAGCCGATGCCGGAGTCCTCGGCCCGCACGTGGTGCACGGCGGTCAGCGTCAGCGGGACGAACACGAGGCCCATGCCGAACGACATCAGCAGCAGGAACGGGAAGACCGCGCCCCAGTAGTTGAGGTCGACGATCGGGTCGCCGGCGGCGAGCGACGAGACGACGTCGGCCGCGGCGAAGTCCGACGGCAGCCGCGAGAACCCGAAGAGGGCGACGGCGGCCAGCAGGGTGCCGACGCCCGCGACGAAGCGCGGGTCGATCCGGTTGACCAGGTTCGACGAGAGCGCGGCGCCGCCAACGACACCGAAGGAGAACGGCAGGAACGCGAAGCCGGTGTGCAGGGGCTCGTAGCCCGCGATGTTCTGGATGTAGAGGCTGAGGAAGAAGAACATCGCGAACATGGCGGCCGGCACGATCATCATGGCCACGAAGCTGGCGGCCCGGGTGCGGTTCGCGAAGATGCGGATCGGGAGCAGCGGGTCGGTCACGCGCGACTCGATGACGGCGAACGACACGAGCAGCGCGACACCGGCGCCGAGGGACGCCAGGGTCCACGGGTCGCCCCAGCCGTGCGCCTCCTCGCCGGCGCGGGTCAGGCCGAACACCAGCGCGAGCAGGCCGAGCGTGCCGGTGACGGCGCCGGGCACGTCGAGACGGCCCGTGTTGCGCTCCGACTCGGGCAGGAACCGCGGCGCGAGCACGGCGGCGACGATGCCGATCGGCACGTTGATGAGGAACGTCAGGCGCCAGCCCTGGACGTCGAGGCCCGCGAACGAGTCGAGGCCCGTCAGCCAGCCGCCGAGGATGAGGCCGAAGGCCGCCCCGATGCCGGACATGGCGGCGTACACCGCGAACGCGCGGTTGCGCGCCGGGCCGGCCGGGAACGTCGTCGTGATGAGCGCGAGGGCCGCGGGGGACGCCAGCGCCGCGCCGAGACCCTGGAGGCCGCGGGCGCCGAGGAGCAGGCCCTCGTTGGTGGCGAGGCCGCCGAGCAGCGACGCGACCGCGAAGACGACCAGGCCGATCATGAAGACGCGGCGTCGACCGAGCAGGTCACCGAGGCGGCCGCCGAGGAGCAGGAGGCCACCGAACGCGAGGGCGTAGCCGGTGACGATCCACGACAGGTTCGCGGAGCTGATGGAGAGGTCGGCGCCGATGTAGGGCAGCGCGATGTTCGCGATGGTCGCGTCGAGCACGACCATCAGCTGGGCGACGGAGATGAGCACGAGTGCCCACCCGAGGCGCATGGGACGGCCGTCCTTCTCGGGGGTGGAGGAGGCGTTCGTGCCGGCGGACGGGTCGGGCTTGCCCGCGTCCGGCGCCGGGGCGGAGCCCGCCTGGGACAGGTCGGTCATGGGGTGGTCCTTCGGGTCGTGAAGGGACGAGGCACGCCGTACGGCGCCCGCGGCCGAGCAGGAGGGAGCGCGCCGCGTCGTGCGGTGGCTCGGTGGGGAGAGGAGAGTTGCGGGGTGGAGCGGGGCGTGACGTCCGTACGGCGGGGAGCCGCGGGGCGTCAGGTCGTGGGCCCTGCCGGGGGCCTCGTTGCGGCCGGCAGGATGATCTCGTCGATCACGCGAGTGATCAGGTCGGGGGTCGGGAGGTCGCCCAGCACGCAGGCGCGGTGGAGCACGATGCCCGGGAGGGCGGGCTCGAGCAGGTCGAGGTCCAGGTCCGCGCGGATCTCGCCGCGCGCCTTGGCGCGCACGTAGATCTGGTGCGCGACGGCGAGCTTCGGGCCGAGCACGCGCTCGCGGAACACGGCCGCGAACTCGGGGTCGGTCGTGATCGCGGTCATGACGCTGGTGAAGCTGGCGAGGGTCTCGGGCTCGACCATCCCGCCGGTGCCGCAGAACGTGGCGATCAGGTCGCCGCGCAGCGTGCCGGTGTCCACGGCGTCGGCCGGCGGCTCCTTCAGGGACCCGAGCGCGTCGACGACGAGCTCGGCCTTGTTCGTCCAGCGCCGGTAGAGCGTGGCCTTCGAGGCCTTGGCCGCCGTGGCCACCGCGTCCATCGTGAGCCGGTCGTAGCCGACCTCCGCCAGCACGGCGAGGGTGGCGTCGAGCAGCTGCTGCTCACGGTCGCCCTCGACCCGGGGGCGAGTGGCAGTGCTGGGCGGGGGAGTCATCGTGGTCCTGTCAAGCGATGGAACGAAACAGTTTCGTTCCGTCGAGAAAGGTACGCCCTCTCCCCGATGAAACCAAGTCGTTTCATCAGGTTTCTCGGTGAGGCGCGGGTCACGGTGGCCGGCTGGCGGCGGCAGTTTCGCCGCTCGAGCGGCGAAACTGGTGCTCTGCACCCTGAACTCAGAGCGCAGAGCACCAGTTTCGCGCACCGAGTCGATGCAGCCTTCAACCGCCCCACCCCGACGGCAGGCCGTGACCGTGCGGCTCGCCCTCAGCGCCAGCCGAGCGCCGGGGCGAGGTGGGTCATCACGGACTCGAGCACGTGCGCGTTGTACTCCACGCCCAGCTGGTTCGGGATGGTGAGCAGGAGGGTGTCGGCCGCCGCGACCGCCTCGTCGGCGGCGAGCTCCTCGACGAGCCGGTCGGGCTCCCCGGCGTACGTCTTGCCGAAGCGCGCCTTGCCGCCGTCGATGTAGCCGACCTGGTCCTCGCCGCGCCCCTCCTGGCCGAAGAACGCGCGGTCCTGGTCGTTCACGAGCGGGAAGATGCTGCGGCTCACCGAGGTGCGCGGCGTGCCGGCGTGGCCGGCGGACTCCCACGCCTTGTGGAACAGCGCGATCTGCTCGGCCTGCAGCTGGTGGAACGGCACGCCGGTGTCCTCGGTCAGCAGCGTGCTGCTCATCAGGTTCATGCCCTGCTCGCCGGCCCACTCGGCGGTGGCGCGCGACCCGGCGCCCCACCAGATCCGCTCGCGCAGGCCCGGGGAGTGCGGCTCGATGCGCAGCAGGCCCGGCGGGTTGGGGAACATCGGCCGCGGGTTCGGCTGGGCGAAGCCCTCACCGCTCAGCACCCCGAGGAACACCTCGGTGTGGCGGCGCGCCATCGCGGCGTGGTCGTTCTCCTCGCCCGGGTCGTAGCCGAAGTAGCGGTAGCCGTCGATCACCTGCTCCGGTGATCCCCGACTGATGCCGAGCTGCAGCCGCCCGCCGGAGATGAGGTCGGCGGAGCCGGCGTCCTCCGCCATGTAGAGCGGGTTCTCGTAGCGCATGTCGATGACGCCCGTGCCGATCTCGATGCGGCTCGTGCGCGCACCCACGGCGGCCAGCAGCGGGAACGGCGACGCGAGCTGCCGGGCGAAGTGGTGCACCCGGAAGTAGGCGCCGTCGACGCCCAGCTCCTCCGCCGCCTCGGCGAGCTCGATCGACTGGAGCAACGTGTCGGCCGCCGACCGCGTCTGCGAGTGCGGTGACGGCGTCCAGTGGCCGAAGGACAGGAACCCGATCTTCTTCACGTCCGCCCCAACAACGCAGCGCGCCGGTTCATGCCGCCCCGTCACGTGGTGGGCGCCACCCAGCCCGAGAAGACGGGCACGTCGCGCCAGGGGCCCGCGTGGTCCCCGCGCACCACGGCCACCACGGCGTACGGCCGGTCGAACGTGGCGGAGAGGCGCCGCACGGTCTGCGTGCCCTGCGGCCGGAAGGAACCGGCACGCATCATCGCGGTCACCGCCGCGGCCTCGAAGCCGGTGGCCGAGTACGACGCGACGCAGCGCTGCAGGGCGGCGGTGCCGTTGCGCGCGGTGGTCGGGAAGACGTCGGCCAGGGCCCGGCCGGCGGTGCCGACACCGATGCCGGGCACCTCGGTGAGACCGAGGAGGGTGTCGGCCGACCAGGGCGGCAGGAGCGCCGTACCCGCCTCGACGGGCTCTCCCGTCGGGCGCTCGAGCTCCGTGACCTCGCCCCACGGACCCGGCCCGAGCGGGAGGTCGACGAGGGGGACCGATGTGATGTCGTCGGCGTCCGTGGCGACGGCGTAGGCGGCGTCG
This sequence comes from Nocardioides alkalitolerans DSM 16699, assembly GCF_000426525.1. Taxonomy (GTDB): domain Bacteria; phylum Actinomycetota; class Actinomycetes; order Propionibacteriales; family Nocardioidaceae; genus Nocardioides; species Nocardioides alkalitolerans. Next base: position 892,734 of record NZ_AUFN01000010.1, on the reverse strand, counting down.
AGCGCGGTGCCCGCGTCGGTGCCCCCGGCGGGCAGGACGCTGAGGACCGCCAGGCCGCCCGCGCTCGTGGCGGTGTGGACGACGTACCGCCCACCGGCCACGTCGACCACGCGCACGGCGTGCGCGGCGGGGGAGAGGAGGGCGTGGGGGACGCGCCACGCCCCGCCGAGGCGGTCGGCGGGCACCTCGGTGAAGGGCTCGCGCCACGAGATCCGGGTCGCGAGGGCGGTCGCGAGCATCAGGGTGGTGTCCGGCGGCACGTCGGCCGGGAAGGCGTCGATGAGTCCCAGGGTGTGCTCGCGGGTCCAGGCGTCGAGGTCGGCCTGCGAGGGGATCGGACCCGTCGCGGTCGCGGCCGGGAGCGCCTCGCGCCAGGCGGCGAGCCTCGCGGGGTCGGCGGCGTCGGTCGTGGCCGCCTCGCTCCAGGCAGCCGTGGCGGCGGCGACGTCGGGGTGGGGCTCGGCGAGCAGGCGCCGAGCCGTCGCGGCGGCCGTGTCGACGTCGAGCCCGAGCACCTCGCCGACGGCGGCCCGGGTCGCGTCCTCCCGCGCGGCGGAGCCGGCCAGCGCCACCAGCAACCACACGCCCAGCGGCGAGAGCACGTGGTGGTGGTCCGCGACGTCCTCCGCGGCGTGGAGGCGGGCGCCGTAGGCACGGAGGGCGGGGCCCAGGGCGACCGAGGGGGCGACCGGAGTGTCGACGGAGGGGACGGCAGCGTCGGAGGAGGCCATGACGACGAGTCTGCTCCAGGCGCGGGTACGACGACAGGGCTCGCCCCGCGGGCCGCTCACCGTTGTCGGGGGCGCACGGCAAGATGTGCGTCATGAGCACGAGCGACGAGACGGCCGCCACCCCCGCGCCGCCGGAGGCACGGGAGCGGCACCGCGAGCTGTCGGAGCAGGTCGAGGACGCGCGCTGGCGCTACTACGTGCTCGACTCGCCGACGCTCTCCGACGCCGACTTCGACGCCCGGTTGCGCGAGCTGGAGGCGTTGGAGGAGTCCTACGCCGAGCTCCGCACGCCCGACTCGCCGACCCAGAAGGTCGGCGGCGCCGTCTCGACGGAGTTCACCGCGGTCGACCACCTGCGCCGCATGGAGAGCCTCGACAACGCGTTCTCGTACGACGAGCTGGCGTCCTGGTACGAGCGGCTGGGCCGCGACGGCGTGGAGAAGCCGGCCCTGCTGTGCGAGCTGAAGGTCGATGGGCTCGCCATCAACCTGCTGTACGAGGACGGCCGCCTGGTGAGGGCGCTGACGCGCGGCGACGGCCGCACGGGCGAGGACGTGACGCCCAACGTCAAGACGATCGCGTCGGTGCCCCACCGGCTGACCGGCACCGAGGAGCACCCGGTGCCCGAGCTCGTCGAGGTGCGGGGCGAGATCTTCCTGCCGGTGGAGGCGTTCGAGCGGCTGAACGTCGCGATGACCGAGCAGGGCAAGCAGGTCTTCGCCAACCCGCGCAACGCCGCGGCCGGGTCGCTGCGCCAGAAGGACCCCCGGGTCACCGCGACACGTGACCTCGGCATGGTCTGCCACGGCATCGGCGAGCGGCGCGGCTTCGAGCCGACGGCCCAGTCGGTGGCCTACGAGGCGCTCGCGGTGTGGGGCCTGCCGGTCTCGGAGCGGGTCGAGGTGCTGCCCGACCTGGCGGCGGTGGAGAAGTACGTCGAGCGGTACGGCGCGGAGCGCCACAGCGTGGAGCACGAGATCGACGGCGTCGTGGTGAAGGTCGACGACGTGAGCCTGCAGCGGCGCCTGGGGTCGACGAGCCGGGCGCCCCGGTGGGCGATCGCGTTCAAGTACCCGCCGGAGGAGGTCAACGCGAAGCTGCTCGACATCCTCGTCAACACGGGCCGCACCGGCCGGGTCACGCCGTTTGGGCTGATGGAGCCGACGCGGGTCGCGGGGTCGACGGTCGAGATGGCGACGCTCCACAACGGCCACGAGGTGAAGCGCAAGGACGTGCGCCCCGGCGACACGGTGGTGCTGCGCAAGGCGGGCGACGTGATCCCGGAGATCGTCGGGCCCGTGCTGGCGCTGCGTCCCGAGGGCCTGCCCGAGTGGGTCATGCCGACGACGTGCCCGGCGTGCGGCACCGAGCTCGCCCAGCAGAAGGAGGGCGACAAGGACCTGCGCTGCCCCAACCACCAGCTCTGCCCGGCCCAGGTGCGGGAGCGCGTCTTCCACGTGGCCGGTCGGGGCGCGTTCGACATCGAGATGCTCGGCTACGAGGCGGCCGTGGCGTTCCTCGACGCGGGTGTCGTCGCCGACGAGGGCGACGTGTTCGACCTCGACGCGGCCAAGCTGCTGCGCACCGGGCTGTTCACCCGCGCGGCGAAGAAGGCGGAGCGCGACGCGGGCGCCGACGAGCGGGTGCTGAGCGCCAACGGCCAGCGTCTGCTCGACAACCTCGCGAAGGCCCGTCAGGTGCCCCTGTGGCGGGTGCTCGTCGCGCTGTCGATCCGGCACGTCGGCCCCACGGCGGCCCGTGCGCTGGCCACCGAGTTCGGGTCGATGGCGGAGATCCGCGCGGCCGACCGCGAGCGGCTCGCGGCCGCGGAGGGCGTCGGCCCGACGATCGCGGACGCGGTCATCGAGTGGTTCGACGTCGACTGGCACCGCGCGATCGTCGACAAGTGGGAGGCCGCGGGCGTCAGCATGGAGGACGAGCGCGACGACTCCGTCCCGCGCACGCTCGAGGGCCTCACGGTCGTCGTCACCGGCTCGCTCACGGCCTTCAGCCGCGACGAGGTCAAGGAGGCGATCATCGGCCGCGGCGGCAAGGCCTCGGGCTCGGTGTCGAAGAAGACGAGCTACGTCGTCGTCGGCGACAGCCCGGGCTCCAAGGCCGAGAAGGCCGAGCAGCTCGGTGTGCGCATCCTCGACGAGGCGGGTTTCGTCGCCCTGCTCGACGGTGGCCCCGAGGCCGTCGGCGACGGGCCGGAGGAGGAGGCCGCCGAGGAGGACGCCGCCGAGGAGACGTCGGGGGAGAAAACGGGGGAGTAGGCGGCTCGGTGGTCGAGGAGCGAGCGCAGCGAGCGTCTCGAGACCCACGGTCCACGGCCCGGTGGTCGAGGAGCGAGCGCAGCGAGCGTCTCGAGACCCACCCAGGTGGGACTTCCGTCGTACCCGGTGCGTCGGATCGTCCACCCGCGGACGGGCCCGCCCGGGGCCCGGGCGGAGCGTGTGCGATCGGTGCCACCCGGTGACACCGATCGAACGCACTACGTCGCCCGTGCCCCGCAGCCCGACCCACTGTCGGCCCTCGCACGGTCCCGACGCCGCCGATGTCGTCGTTCGTCCCTAGGATGGAGCCCATGCCCGCACGCGCCGAGATCTCACGCGACGAGGTGGCCCACCTGGCCGAGCTCGCCCGCATCGACCTGTCCGACGCCGAGCTCGACCACCTGGCTCCCCAGCTCTCGGTGATCCTCGAGTCCGTCGCCTCCATCACCGCCGTGGCGGGTGACGACGTGCCGCCGACGTCCCACCCGATCCCGATGACGAACGTCTTCCGCGACGACGTCGTCCGGCCCGGGCTGACGGCCGAGGAGGCGCTGTCGGGCGCCCCGGCCGTCGAGGAGCAGCGCTTCAGCGTCCCGCGCATCCTGGGGGACGAGCAGTGAGCGACCTGACCCGCCGCACCGCGGCCCAGCTCGTCGACGCCCTCGCCACCGGCGAGGTCACCTCGGTCGAGCTCACGCAGGCCCACCTCGACCGGATCGCCGCCGTCGACGGCACGGCCGACGCCGGCATCCACGCCTTCCTCCACGTCGACGCGGAGGGCGCGCTCGCCCAGGCGGCGGCCTCCGACGAGCGGCGCGCGGCCGGCCGGGTCGCCCACGCGCTCGACGGCGTCCCGATCGCGGTGAAGGACGTGCTGACGACGACGGGCCTGCCCACCACGTGCGGCTCCAAGATCCTCGAGGGCTGGGTGCCGCCGTACGACGCGACGGTCGTCGCCCGGGTCAAGGCCGCCGGCCTCCCGATCCTCGGCAAGACCAACATGGACGAGTTCGCCATGGGCTCCTCGACGGAGCACTCGGCCTACGGCCCGACGCGCAACCCGTGGGACCTCGACCGGATCCCCGGCGGCTCCGGCGGCGGTTCCGCGGCCGCGGTCGCGTCCTTCCAGGCGCCGCTCGCGCTCGGCACCGACACCGGCGGCTCGATCCGCCAGCCCGGCGCCGTGACCGGCACCGTGGGCGTGAAGCCGACGTACGGCGGGGTCTCGCGCTACGGCCTCGTGGCCCTCGCCAACTCGCTCGACCAGGTCGGCCCGGTCACCCGCACGGTGCTCGACTCCGCCCTGCTGCACGAGCTCGTCGGCGGGCACGACCCGCTCGACTCGACGAGCATCGACCGTCCCGTCGGCGGGCTCGTCGAGGCCGCCCGCCAGGGCGCGACCGGCGACCTGACCGGTCTCAAGGTCGGCATCATCAGCGAGCTGGCCGGCGACGGCTGGCAGCCCGGCGTCATGACCCGGTTCGCCGAGTCGGTGGCGCTGCTCGAGCAGGCCGGGGCCGAGGTCGTCGAGGTGTCGTGCCCGAGCTTCGTGCACGCGATGGCGGCCTACTACCTGATCCTCCCGGCGGAGGCGTCGAGCAACCTCGCGAAGTTCGACGCGATGCGCTACGGCCTCCGCGTCCTGCCCGAGGGCGTCGACGCCCCCAGCGCCGAGCAGGTCATGCGCGCGTCCCGCGACGTCGGCTTCGGCGACGAGGTGAAGCGCCGCATCATCATCGGCACCTACGCGCTCTCGAGCGGCTACTACGACGCCTACTACGGCCAGGCCCAGAAGGTACGCACGCTGATCAGCCGCGACTTCGCCGCGGCGTACGAGAAGGTCGACGTGCTCGTCAGCCCGACGGCGCCGACGACGGCGTTCCGCCTGGGCGAGAAGCTCGACGACCCGCTGGCGATGTACCTCAACGACCTCGCCACCATCCCGGCCAACCTGGCGGGCGTGCCGGGCATCTCGGTGCCCGCGGGCCTCGCCGACGAGGACGGCCTGCCGGTCGGCTTCCAGGTGCTGGCACCGGCGCTCGCCGACGACCGCGTCTACCGGGTGGGTGCGGCGCTCGAGGCGCTGCTGGAGGAGAAGTGGGGTGGCGCGCTGCTGACGCAGGCGCCCGAGCTGGACGGAGCGGCCCGATGAGCACGACCGAGCTGAAGACCTTCGAGGAGGCGCTCGAGAGCTTCGACCCCGCCATGGGCCTCGAGGTGCACGTCGAGCTGAGCACCCTGACGAAGATGTTCTGCGGCTGCCCGACCGAGTTCGGCGCCGAGCCCAACACGCAGGTCTGCCCGACCTGCCTGGGCCTGCCGGGCGCGATGCCGGCGGTGAACGCGAAGGCGGTCGAGGCCGCGATCCGCATCGGGCTCGCGCTCAACTGCGAGATCGCGGAGTGGTGCCGCTTCGCGCGCAAGAACTACTTCTACCCGGACATGCCGAAGAACTTCCAGACGTCCCAGTACGACGAGCCCATCGCCTTCGAGGGCTACATGGACGTCACGGTGCCGGTCGAGGGGGGCGAGGACGAGATCGTCCGCGTCGCCATCGAGCGCGCCCACATGGAGGAGGACACGGGCAAGTCGCTGCACGTCGGCGGCGCCACCGGTCGCATCCACGGCGCCGACCACTCGCTGGTCGACTACAACCGCGCGGGCATCCCGCTCATCGAGATCGTCACGAAGCCCATCACGGGCATGGGCGAGAAGGCGCCGGCCGTTGCCCGGGCGTACGTCGCGCAGCTGCGCGAGCTGATCATCGCGCTCGGGGTCTCCGACGCGCGCATGGACCAGGGCTCGATCCGCGCCGACGTGAACCTCTCGCTCGCCCCGAAGGGCGCGGGCGGCCTCGGCACCCGCAGCGAGACGAAGAACGTCAACTCCCTGCGCTCGGTCGAGCGCGCGGTGCGCTACGAGATGCAGCGCCACGCGGCCCTGCTGAGCAGCGGCGGCTCGGTGCTGCAGGAGACGCGGCACTGGCACGAGGACACGGGCATCACCACGTCGGGCCGGGAGAAGTCCGACGCGGAGGACTACCGCTACTTCCCCGAGCCCGACCTCGTGCCCGTCGCGCCGTCGCGCGAGTGGGTCGAGGAGCTGCGGGCGACGCTGCCCGAGAACCCGACGGTGAAGCGTGCCCGCCTGCAGGCCGAGTGGGGCTTCTCCGACCTCGAGATGCGCGACACGGTCGGTGCGGGCGCGTTCGGCCTGGTCGAGCAGACGATCGCTGCCGGCGCGACGCCCACCGCGGCCCGCAAGTGGTGGCTCTCCGAGCTCGCCCGCCGCGCCAACGAGGCCGGCGTCGAGATCACGGCGCTCGCCGTGACCCCGGCCGAGGTCGCCGCCGTGCAGGGCCTCGTCGACGCGGGCACCATCAACGACAAGATGGCGCGCCAGGTCTTCGACGGGCTCCTCGCGGGCGAGGGCACCCCCGAGGAGATCGTGGCCTCCCGCGGTCTCGCGCTCGTCTCCGACGACGGGGCGCTCGGTGCGGCCGTCGACAACGCGATCGCCGCGAACCCCGACGTCGCCCAGAAGATCCGCGACGGCAAGGTCGCCGCCGCGGGAGCGCTCATCGGCTCGGTCATGAAGGAGATGCGCGGCCAGGCCGACGCCGGTCGCGTGCGCGAGCTGATCCTCGAGAAGCTCGCCTGACGCGTCGGCCCCGACGCCGTGCGTCGTACGACGGGGTGCCCCGGCCCGGTCTTCGCTCCTCGAGGGGCGGGGCCGGGCCGGTGCTCGTCGAGGACAGTGACCCCGGGGCGAGCCGGGAGTAGGGTGAGGCCGCCCGTCGTCCGACGGGCGCCCTGCCACGCCCGCAACGGGGAAAGCCGGTCGAAGTCCGGCGCTGACCCGCAACCGTAGGCCGCTCCGGGAGATCCCTCCCGCCGCGGCGAGCCGGACCGCCTGCTGCGACGCGTCCTGAACGATCGCTGTCGAGGAACGCAGCGGTGGCTCGCTCACCCGGGTCCGCCGCTGCCGCAGCGGGAAGGAACCCCATGTCCCTCGTCTCCCCGCGGAGCGCCCTGCGCCGCCGCGCCTGGGCCGTCGCCGGCGTCAGCACCGCTGTCGCCGTGGCCGCCGCCGTACCGCTCGCGTCGCCCGTCGCCGCCGCACCCGCCGCACCCGCCGTCTCCGCTGCCCCGGCGGCGTACGACGGGCTGCCGCGCACGTACGCGGCCGGGTGGCTGCTCGATCAGATGAGCGACGGCATCATGACCAACGGCTACGTCTCCGGTGGCCAGGAGTTCTACTTCGAGGACTACGGCATGACCGCCGACGTCGGGCGCGTCCTGGTCGAGTCGGGCTTCGGGAACGAGACGATCGCCGAGATCCTCGACGCGCTCGCCCCGAACACCGCCGAGTCCACCGCTCCCGGCGGCTACGTGAGCGCCGGGTCGACGGCGAAGCTGGCGGCCTTCGTGGACCTGGCCGGGCAGGACGCCCGTGCCTTCGGCGGCACCGACCTGGTCGCCCAGCTCGAGGGACGGGTCAGCACGACGGCGCCGACCGCCGGCCGCGTGAGCGACGACTTCGACCCGTCCGACGAGTTCGGGGCCGACTACGCCAACGTGTTCGGCCAGAGCTACGCCGTCGAGGCCCTCCGGTCCACCGAGAGCGACCTCACGGACAGTGCCGCCGGCTTCCTCGCCCAGCAGCAGTGCGCCGACGGCTCGTTCCGCCTCTACTTCTCGCCCGCCGACGCCCCGGACCAGTCCTGCGACGGCGCCGGCGACACCGGCAGCGTCGACGCGACGGCCCGCGCCGTGCTGGCCCTGCTGCCCGACGCCTCCGGCGACGCCGAGCTGCGGACCGTCGTCGCGGACGCCGTCAGCTGGCTGGTGCGCGTGCAGAAGGCCAGCGGCGCGTTCGACGACGGAGACCAGCTCGGGCCCAACGCCAACAGCACCGGCCTGGCCGGTGAGGCCCTCGGCAAGGCGCGCGCCCTCGAGGGCAACCCCTTCCGCATCGGCGGCCAGGCCGAGCGGGCTGCGGTGTGGCTGCGGCTGCACCAGGTCGCCGAGGCGCCGGGCTGCATCACGGCGCTGGCGAACAACCGGGGAGCGGTCGCGTACGACGACGCCGCGCTCGTGCGCGGTCAGGCCCGCGACATCGACGGCCTCGACGCCAACTACCAGTGGAAGCTGGCGACGGTGCAGTCGGCCGGTGCGCTCGCGTTCGCCCCGGCCGCGTCCGGTCCGCTCGGTTTCCGCTCGCCGACGGGCCGCGTGCGGGCCGGCACGGCCATCCCGCTGGTGGTCGCGGGCCTTGCTCCCGGCCAGCGTGGCTGCTTCACGGGCAGCGGCATCCCGCAGGCCTCGACGACGGGCACGAGCGCCCGTGTGGTGATGCCTCGCGGCAACGGCCTGCGCAACCTCTACCTCAGCACGGGCGACTACCGCCAGCCCGCCCTCCGCATCCAGGTGTGGGCCCTCGACGCCGCCCGGTTCCAGATCTCCACCACCCGTCAGGTGCGGGTCGGCGCCGAGGTGCAGCTGACGCTCGCCGGTCTCGCGCCGGGTGAGCGCTTCACGGTGTCCTACCGCGGCCAGGCGCGCCGGGCCGGTGTCGCCGACGGATCGGGCCGCGCGCAGCTGCGCTTCGTGGGCGCGCTCAACCCGGGCACGTTCGGGCTGAGCGTCGTCGGCGAGTACGCCGACCGCACGGCCAGCTCGTCCTTCGTCGTCACCCGGTGAGGCTCCTCGTCCGTCTCGTCGCCGCCACCGCCCTCGCGGTGACGGCGACGCCGGCGCTCGTGGTCGTCGGCGGGCCCACGGTCACGACCTCCGCCTCGGCGGCGGCGTGCGAGGGGGCCGGCGGCGTGACCGTGGTCGTCGACGGCACCCGGCTGCCCGAGGGCGGCGGGGTGCTCCAGGAGTGCGTCGGCTCGGGTGGCACCGCCGACACGCTCTTCCGCTCGGCGGGTGTGGCGCAGTTCGACAACCCGAGCTCGCCCGGCTTCGTCTGCTACGTCAACGATCGACCCGCCAGGAAGCAGTGCGGCGCCGACACCCAGGCCAACAGCTACTGGAGCCTGTGGTGGTCCGACGGCGAGTCGGGCACGTGGCAGTACTCCGGGCTCGGCTACCGGAGCCTCGACGTGCCCGACGGCGGGTACGTCGCCTGGGCCTGGCAGAACCGTGGGTCGCGCACCCCGCCCCAGGTCGCCGCCGCACCGCGCGCCAGCGCCGAGCCCGGCGGCGGTGCCGGCGGTGGCTCGGGTGCCGGCTCGGGCGGCAACGGGTCCGGTAGCGGCGGTTCCGGTGGTGCTGGCTCCGGCTCCGGATCCGGCGGCTCCAGCAGCGGCTCGGGCAACGGGGGAGGCAGCGGCTCGGGCAACGGGGGCGGCAGCTCCGGCGGCAACGCCCCGTCGCCCTCGACCCCCGGCAGCCCGGGGGCGTCCGCCGTACCCTCGCCCGGCGCGACCTCGACGGCCACCCCGCCGCCGAGCACACCGCCGACCACGGCGCCGACCGATCCTGCCGCGACCACGTCCTCGGCCGCGCCCGGGGAGGTCGCGACGACGCCGGTCGATCCCGACGCCGCGGAGCCGTCGGCGACCGACGAGGCCGACCCCGCCGAGACGTCCGGGGGTCTGCCCTGGTGGGTCGCGCTCGTCGCGCTGCTCGGCCTGGGTGGCGCGGGCGCCGCGGTGGTGCTCGTCCGACGACGCTCGACGGGCCCGGGCCCGCTGCTCTGATGGTGGTCCGATGGCGTCCGTCTCCCGGCTGAGCCGCGAGCTCCACCCCCTCGCGTGGTGGGGCTGGGCGGTCGGTCTGGCGACGGCGGCGTCGACGACGACGAACCCGCTGGTGCTGTTGCTGATCGTCGCGACGGCGTCGGTGGTGGTGCTCGCGCGTCGTACGGACCAGCCCTGGGCGCGCGTCTTCCGGCTCTACCTGCTCTTCGGCGTGGTCATCGTCGTGGTGCGGGTGTTCTTCCGGCTCCTGGTGGGCGGCGCCTACGGCACGACGGTGCTGGTCGAGCTGCCGGAGATCCCGCTGCCCGACTGGGTGCTCGGGATCCGGCTGCTGGGGCCGGTGACGCAGGAGGCGCTGCTGGGCGGCCTGTACGACGGCATGCGGCTCGCGACCATCATCATCTGCGTCGGCGCGGCGAACGCGCTGGTCAACCCGAAGCGCCTCCTGGCCTGCCTGCCGGCGGCGCTCTACGAGGTGTGCACGGCGCTCGTCGTGGCGGTGACCGTCGTGCCGCAGCTGGCCGACAGCGTCCGCCGGGTGCGGGCGGCGCAGCGGCTGCGGCCGTCGCCGCAGGGACGCGGTCGTCGCCACCAGCGGCTGCGGCGCGTGCTCGTGCCGGTGCTCGAGGACGCCCTCGACCGCTCCCTGGCCCTCGCCGCGGGCATGGACGTGCGCGGCTACGGACGCTCCGGCGGTCTCGGTCGCCGCCAGCGCCTGCTCACGGGTGCCCTCATGCTCGGTGGCCTGCTCGGCATCGCGACCGGGGTGTACGGCGTGCTCGACACGACCGCGCCGCGCTGGCTGGCGGCGCCGATGCTCGTCGTCGGGGTCGCGCTCGCCGTCGCCGGGCTGCTGAGCGCCGGGCGTCGCGTGGGCCGCACGCGCTACCGCCGTGACCCGTGGCGCTGGCCCGAGTGGGTCGTGGTCGCCTCCGGGATCGCGACCGCCGGCCTGCTGACGCGGGTGGCGCGCGACCAGCCGCTCCTGGCCCTCCCGAGCCCCCTCGAGGTGCCGACGCTGAGCGTGCTGGCGCTCCTCGGCGCCCTGCTCCCGCTCGTCGCGCTGGTGGCGCCCGCCCCGCCGCTCGTCCGGACGGCGACGCCGGCGCCGCCCTCGACGAGCACCCGCGAGAAGGTGGACGCGTGATCGAGCTGCGAGGGATCACCCTCACCTACGACGACGGCCCGCCGGTGCTGTCCGGCGTCGACCTCGCCGTCGACGAGGGCGAGCTGGTGCTCGTCGCCGGCCGCACGGGCGTCGGCAAGTCGACGCTGCTGGGCGTGCTGCCCGGGCTCGTCCCGCGCTTCACCGGCGGCACCCTCACCGGCGACGTGCTCGTCGACGGGCGCAGCGTCATCGAGCTGCCCCCGCGGGAGCGCGCCCACCTCGTCGGGTACGTCGGGCAGGACCCGGTGGCGGGCTTCGTCACCGACACGGTCGCCGACGAGCTCGCCTACGGCATGGAGCAGCTCGGGCTGCCGCCCGCGACGATGCGGCGCCGGGTCGAGGAGACGCTCGACCTCCTCGGCATCGCCGACCTGCGCGACCGCGACCTGCGCACCCTCTCCGGCGGCCAGCAGCAGCGGGTCGCCATCGGTGCGGTGCTCGCCGTGCACCCCCGCCTGCTCGTGCTCGACGAGCCCACCTCCGCGCTCGACCCGACGGCGGCCGAGGAGGTGCTCGCGACCCTCACCCGGCTCGTGCACGACGTCGGCCTCTCGGTGCTGCTCGCCGAGCACCGGCTCGAGCGGGTCGTGCCGTTCGCCGACCGCATCTGCCTGCTCACCGGCGACGGGGGCGTCCACGTCGGCGACCCCGCCGACGTCCTGCGCACCTCCCCGGTCGCCCCACCGATCGTCGAGCTCGGCCGCGCCCTCGGCTGGGAGCCCCTGCCGCTGACCGTGCGCGAGGCCCGGCGCCGCGCCCGGCCCACGCTGTCCGCGCTGCGCCCGCCGGTCGACGTACCCGAGCCGCCCGCCGAGCCGGACCACGGGCTCAGCGCCTCCCGGGTCACCGTCGTGCACGGTCGGCACGTCGCCGTCCGCGAGGTCGACCTCGACCTGCCCGCCGGGTCGGTCACCGCGCTGATGGGCCGCAACGGCGCCGGCAAGTCGTCGCTCATCTGGGCGCTGCAGGGCAGCCGCAGGCGGTACGCCGGCACGGTCGCCGTCACCGGGCCGCGCGGCGACCGCGTCGACCCGGCCCGCCTCTCCGCCGACGAGCGCGTGCGTGCGGTCGGCCTCGTGCCGCAGTCCGCGGCCGACCTGCTCTACCTCGAGACCGTCGACGACGAGTGCGCCGCCGCCGACGCCGGATCCGTCCGGGAGCCGGGCACCTGCCGCGCGCTGCTCGCGCGCATGGTGCCCGACGTCGACGGCACGCTCCACCCGCGCGACCTCTCCGAGGGCCAGCGCCTGGCCCTCGTGCTCGCGATCGTGCTCGTCGCCGAGCCGCCGGTGGTGCTGCTCGACGAGCCGACCCGCGGCCTCGACTACCCGGCCAAGGAGGCCCTCGCGGTCACCCTGGCCGACCTCGCCGCCCGCGGGCGGGCGGTGCTCGTCGCCTCCCACGACGTCGAGTTCGTCGCCCGGGTCGCGGGCCGTGTCGTGGTGATGGCCGAGGGCGAGGTGCTCTCCGCGGGTCCGGTACGGCGCGTGCTCGCCGAGTCGCCCTCCTTCGCGCCCCAGGTCAGCAAGATCGTCGGCGGCGGCTGGCTGCGGGTCGACGAAGTCGTGGCCGCTGCCGCCGCTCCCGACCGACCGGCCACCGGGGAGGCGTCGTGAGCGAGGTGCGCACCCGCGCCGCGGTCGCCGTACCCGTCGGGCGACGGTCGGCCCTCGTGCTGGCGGTCGCGTCGGTCGCCGGTCTGATGATGCTGGTGTGGCCGCTGCTGGTGCAGGTGGAGGCCGGCACGCGCGTGCAGCCGCCGTTCGTCTTCCTCGCGCTCATGCCGGTCGTGCTGGCGGTGGTGCTGGCCGAGCTGAGCGAGGGCGGCCTCGACTCCCGGGCCCTGGCCATCCTCGGCGTGCTCGTCGCGATCAACGCGGTGCTGCGGGGGATGGGCGCCGGGGTGGCCGGGATCGAGCTCGTGTTCTTCCTGCTCATCCTGGGCGGGCGGGTGTTCGGGGCCGGCTTCGGCTTCGCCCTGGGCTGCCTCTCGCTGTTCGCCTCCGCCCTGCTGACGGCGGGAGTCGGGCCGTGGATGCCGTACCAGATGCTCGTCGCCGCCTGGGTCGGGATGGGCGCCGGGCTGCTGCCGCGTCGCGTCTCCGGACGCGCCGAGATCGTGATGCTGGTCGCGTACGGCGTGCTCGCCGCCTACGCGTACGGGATGTTCCTCAACCTGCAGGGCTGGCCGTACCTGCTCGGCATCGGCATCCCCGGGGTCGACGGCGACGGCCTCATGTTCGTGCCCGGCGATCCGCTGCTGGAGAACCTGCGCCGCTTCGGCGTCTACACGCTGGTCACGTCGACGAGCAGCTGGGACACCGGCCGCGCCCTCACCAACGCCGTCGCGATCGCCCTGCTCGGCCCCGCGGTGCTCACCTCGTTGCGCCGCGCCGCCCGCCGCGCCCGCGTGGTGCGCGTGCCCGTCGACGACTGAGGCGGCGGGCCGTCGCGTCTGCATGCGCGGGAGGTGCCGAGCTGCCGCGTCTGCGCGGAGTGGTCAGTCGGCGGCGGTGGCGAGGCGGCGTCGTACGTCGAGCCAGGCCGCCAGGTCCTCGGCCTCGACCTCGAGGTGGCGCGGCAGGTGTACGACGCCCCCGGGCGCCCGGCCCGGCTCGACCTCGAGCACCACCCGGTCGGTGCCGGTCGAGCGATCCAGACCGACCGAGGTGATCGCCGACCAGGGGTACGTCGCCGCCGCATTTCGCGGGTCGGTGCCGATGGACACCCCGTCATGGGTGACCGTCACGACCAGCGGCATGTGCGGGGCGTCGAGGAACGTGTCGAAGGCGATCTTGAGGAGGAGGACGAGACCAGTCGCCAGCACGGCCCCGGCCAGGCCACCCCACGGGTCGTCCCAGGAGAGCACGTAGCCGAGGGTGACCACTCCGGCGACGACCACGACGACCAGCAGGGCCAGCCCAGTGGCTCGCCGTGCCCCGGCCGCGAGGGCCGTCCGACGCTCGGCGTCGAGGTCGGTGCGCACCTCGACGACGCCCTCCCTCTGCAGGGTCGCGTCGAGACGGGCCGCGACCTCGCCGGACGTCATCGGAGGTCCGGATTCGTCGCCGCGCGGCGTCGTACGTCGAGCCAGGCCGCCAGGTCGCCCGGCGCGACGTCGAGGTGCTCGGGCAGACGGATGGCTCCCTCGGGCTTGCGAGGGCGTCCCATGGCCCGCCCGAGCCGTTTCTCGAGCCACGCGATCGGCCTCGCGGGCTCCTGGGGGCCGACGAGCACCCACGTCGCGTCCTGATGAGCCCCGGTCCGCTCCGCGCGTGCCCAGCGGGAGTCGAGCACGATCGCGGCACACACCTCCGGCGTCGTCTCGTGGTCGATGACGACGCGGGTGACAGCGGTCCAGGGGACGCTCACCCGGTCGTCTCCAGTGCCGACGTCGACGGTCTCGCGTGTCACCGTGACGACCGGCGTGGTGCGAGCCCGGCGCGGGTGCCGAGCCTCCTGGGGCCAGAGGAAGGCCCCGGCCAACGGGGCTGCGAGGACCGCAGCGCTGTCGGGCAGCGGGCTGACCATGACGGCAGCGATCAGGACGCCGAGGATCGAGAGCACCCAGGGCAGTCGCCGAGCGCTGGCCTCTGCCCGGGCCAGTCTTAGCGAGGACCGATCGATCCGGAGAGAGACGACGCCGAAGGTCGCGAGCTCCTGCTGGAGGTCGGCGAAGGTGCGCGGCGGTCGACGACCCACGACACCCCCTCCGACGACGGCCGGACCGAGCGACCACGAGCACGAACGGGCCCAACCTAGAGGGGCCAGGCCGACGACGGGGCGTGAATCATGAACTCCCACCCGTCGGCGACGCCGAGGTGTCGGGTCTGCACGCGTACGACGTCAGCCCCGGCGCTCGCGGAGCGACAGGCGCACGGTCGAGCCCCAGCCGAGCGCGAGCAGCAGTGCCCCGGCCACGAGCAGGCCGAGGACCGGCAGCACCCGCCAGGCCGGGCCGAGGTTGTCGATCCACGCCGGCAGCCAGGGACGGGCCTCGACGTGGGCGGTGGCCGGATTCGTTCCGCCGGACCAGGCGATGGCGCCGCAGGTGATCTCGACGTCTCCGTCCCGCGTGGTGAACGCGAGCTCGGGACGGTAGTCGCCGGCGCTCCCGCCCTGCCGCACGAAGCCGGTCCTCGCAGGGCGAAGGTCCAGGTCGTCGCCCGAGGCGGCGTCGCGGACGACGCAGTCGGGCGCCCGGACGGACTCGTCGCCCCACAGGTAGACGGTCGCCCCGGCCGGGAGCTCGAAGACCCGCGGCACGCCGTCGTCGACCACACGGTCGTCGTCCGTCCACCGGTAGCCGTCGACGCTGAGCAGCAGCACCAGCGCCAGCCCGAGGAACCCGAACGTCAGAAGGGTGGCGCCCTGGAGCCGCAGCCGCTCGGCCCGGAGGAGGGCGCGCGAGGGCAGGCCGGGGTGCAGGGGTGAGACGGTCACCGGTCGATCGTCGACGCGTCCGGCACCGGGGTCGATGGAGCGGCGTACTCAGGCGCCCCGGCCGTCACCCGCCGACGTCAGGGGCGACGCCCCGTCACGAGGTACTGCGGGCGCACCTCGTGGCCGGGCGCGACACCGAAGCGCTCGTCGAGCTCGAGGAGCGCGTCGAGGCGCGTCAGGGTGACGTCCTCCAGCCCCGCGGCGCGGAACAGGTCGGCGGCGTCCTCCATCGTGTGGGCGGCCGCGAGGGGGAGCGCGGCCTGGACCTCCGCGTCGTACGCGCGGGCGAAGGCACCGGGGCCCTCCGTGGTCTCGACCTCCTCGCCGTGGCCGGCCTCGGGGCGGATGCCCTCGGGGTACCACGTGGCGTCGACGCACGCGACGAGCCCGCCGGGCCGCAGCAGCCGGATCCAGCGCTGCACGGCCACGTCCGCGTCGCGCAGGGTCCACAGCACGTAGCGGCTCACGACGGCGTCGAACGCGCCCTCCTCGACCTGCGGCGTGGCGGCCGGGTCGACGGCGTCGCCGCGCACGAACCGCGGCGCGGGGCGGTCGTCCCCGGTGAGCCGGTCGGCGTGGTCGCGGGCGCGCTCGAGCATGCCCTCGGCGCTGTCGAGCCCCGTGACGCGGTGGCCGAGCCCGGCGAGGAGGGTCGCGACGTACCCGCTGCCCGTGCCCACGTCGAGCACGTCGGCCGGGGCGGTGGGGAGGGCGGAGGACCAGACGTCCGCCCAGGCGGCGCGGTCGAGGGCGTAGCGCTCCCCGCCGACCTGGTAGGCGTCGTACGCCGTCGCGCGGCCGCTCCAGTACTGGTCGAGCTTGTCCTGCACGCTCGTCGCGTCGGTCGTGGTGCTCGTGGTGAGGGTCATGCGGACCTCCTGAGGGAGTGGGCGGGACGGAAGAGCAGGTTGATCTCGCCGTCGAGGTCGACACGTCGTACGCCGACCTCGTAGACGGGCTCGAGCACGTCGGGCACGAGGACCTCCGCGGGCGGGCCCTGCGCGACGACGCGGCCCTCGCGCAGCAGCACGACGTGGTCGCAGTAGCGCGCGGCCAGGTTGAGGTCGTGCAGCACGACGACGACGGTCGCGTCGAGGGAGTGCACGAGGTCGAGCACCTCGTGCTGGTAGCGGATGTCGAGGTGGTTGGTGGGCTCGTCGAGCAGCAGGTGCTCGGCCTCCTGGGTGAGCGCGCGGGCGATGAGCACGCGCTGCTTCTCGCCGCCCGAGAGCCCGGAGAACTCCCGCTCGGCGAGGTGGAGGGCCCCGACCCGCTGGAGGGCGGCGGCCGCGAGCGCGTGGTCGTCGGTGGTCGTGCGCTGGTAGGCGCGGCGGTAGGGGAGCCGCCCGAGGAGCACGAGGTCGGCGACCCGCAGCGGCAGGTCGCCGCCGTGCTCCTGCACCACGACCGCGATCTCGCGGGAGACCCGCTCGCGCGGCAGGCCGGCGACGTCGTCGTCGCCGAGCAGCACGTGGCCGGTGGCCGGCTGGAGCGAGCCGTAGAGGGTGCGCAGCAGGGTCGTCTTGCCGCTGCCGTTGGGTCCGACGAGCCCGACCGTCGCGCCCTCGGGCAGGTGCAGCGTCACGTCGTCGACGACGACGTGACGGCCGTAGCGGTGGCCGACGCCGTGGGCGCGGATCACGGCGTGCCGGTGGGGGTGGCGGCCAGGAAGTCCACGATCTGGCCGAGGCCGTCGATGCTCAGCGGGCTGGGCGGCTCGGTGTAGTTGAACAGCAGCGGCAGCACGGCCCCGTCGCGGACGGCGCTGATGCCCCCGGCGCCCGGCTGGCTCGTGACGGCGTCGACGACCTCGTCGGGGTCGCCGTCGCCGTACAGGAGCACCAGCACGTCGGGGTCGCGCCCGATGAGCTCCTCGGCGGTCACCTCGAACACGCGGTCCTCGACGTCGCCGAAGACGTTGGTGAGGCCGGCGGCCTCCAGCTGCGGGGCGGCCATCGAGCGGGTGCCGTACGCGTAGGTCACGCCGCCGCCGACGGTCGGGTAGAGCACCGCCGCGGTGCGGGTCTCGCCGGCGGGCACCCGGGCCGTGATCTCCTCGACCTGGCCCTCGAGGTCGGCGACGGCGGCGTCGGCCTCGTCCTCGGCGTCGAAGATCGTGCCGAAGAGCCGCACCTGGTCGTAGACGTCGTCCATCGACGCGTCCCCGGTCGCGCCGCAGAGCACGGGCTCCTCGATGAGCGGGATGTCGGAGGACGCCAGCGTCTCCCGGTTCAGGTTCTCGACCTCGCCGAGCACCAGGTCGGGCCGCTGGGCGATGACCTCCTCGCGCGAGATCTGCAGGTGGCCGCTGGCGTCGGTGCGGTCGGTGAGCAGCGGGATGTCGGCGAGGGCCGCGTTGGTCTCGTCGTCGTAGTACTCCTCCGGGTACTGCCCGGCGCGCGCGACGACCCGGTCCAGCAGGCCCAGCTCGGCGAGCGCGGGCACGGCGGCGCTCTTCAGCATCACGATGCGCTCCGGCGTCGACTCGAACGTCACGTCGGTGCCGCAGTTCTCGACGGTGACGCCACCGGCGGCGTCGGCGTCGTCGCCGCAGGCGGCCAGGGGGAGCAGCAGCGTCGCGCAGGCGAGGGCGCTCGTCGTACGGCGCAGGGCCGCTCGGGCCGGGGCGGGCGTGGTCATCGGGGGCTCCCTCGGTCGGGTGGTGGTGGGGTACGGCGGGCGCGGTGCCGTGGGGCCGCGCGGGCTGGTCGGCCGGGTCAGGTCGGGACGGCCTGGAACCGGCGGACGAGCAGCAGCAGGAAGGGGGCGCCGACGAGGGCGGTGATGATGCCGATCGGGATCTCCTGCGGGGCCAGGGCGACCCGGGCGACGAGGTCGGCCCACACCAGCAGGATCGCGCCCATGAGCGCGGCGACCGGCACGACGACGGTGTGGGCGCCGCCGACGCAGCGTCGGGCCAGGTGGGGCACGACGAGACCGACGAACCCGATGCTGCCGGCCATGGCGACGACGACGCCGACCATCAGCGAGACGAGCACGAGCAGCTGGGTGCGGAAGCGCTCGGGGGAGACACCGACGGTCAGGGCGGTCTCGTCACCGACGACGAGGGCGTCGAGGCGTCGTCCGAGCAGGGTCAGCACGGCGGCGACACCGGCGACCACGACCACGACGACCGCGAGCGCCTCGTTCCACGCAGCCAGGCCGAGCGAGCCGAGCAGCCAGAACATCACCGAGCGCGAGCCCTCGGCGGAGTCGGAGGCGAAGATCAGGAAGCTGGTGGCCGCCGAGAGGGCGTAGCCGATCGCGACGCCGGCCATGAGCAGCCGGACCGAGGTGATCCGTCCCGCGCTGCGGGCGATGGTGAAGACGAGGAGCGAGGCGCCGAGCGCGCCGAGGAACGCGCTGCCCTGGAGGGCGTAGTCACCGAGCCCGGCACCGAGGCCGAAGAGGATGGCGCCGGCCGCGCCGCAGCTCGCCCCGGAGTTGATGCCGAGCACGTAGGGGTCGGCCAGGATGTTGCGCACCATCGCCTGCAGCGCCGCGCCGGCGACGGCGAGCCCGGCGCCCACGAAGACGGCGAGCACGACGCGCGGCATCCGGACCTCCCAGACGATCGCGTCGTCGGTGACCTCCCAGGTGACGTCACCCGGCACGCCGAGCAGGTGGTGGCCGATGATCCTGGCGACGGTGGCGGGGGAGACGTTGACGGACCCGAGCCCGACCGCCAGCACCACGGAGACCACGAGCAGCGCGGTCAGCCCGAGGAGCCAGGCGATGCTGCGCCGTCGGCGGCCGACCATGCCGAGCGGGTCGCTGTCGCTGCTCGGGGTCAGGCGGGGCGCAACCGAGCCGGAGGGTGCGCCCTTCACGAGCGGCACGCGGGCCGTGTCGGTGGGGGCGGGGGCGCCGGGCGTCATCGTCGTCCTGGTTCTCGAGGGGGGCTCTTGCTGCGAACTCTTTGCAACAGCACCCTACTGGTGGACGGCGGTGCGTCGACTGCCCGGTCGGGCAGGTCGGGTACGTCGGGTGGGTCGGGGCGCGGGTCGTGCGGTGGTGGGGTGGAGGGGCGAGCGCCGCCCGGTGGTTGAGGAGGGCCGCCAGCCGTGTGGTGGTTGAGGAGGGCCGCCAGGCCCGTCTCGAAACCACGGTGGATGTGGCCTCGGTGGTGGAGGAGCGTGCGCCAGCGAGCGTCGTTCGGTGGTTGAGGAGCGAGCGCCAGCGAGCGTCTCGAAATCACGCCGGCGGTGGTTGAGGAGAGGCGCCGGGCCCGCGCCCACGGTGTTGAGGGGTGAGCATCGGCTCCGCGCCTGCGGTGGTTGAGGAGGGCCGCTAGGCCCGTCTCGAAACCACCCCCCTTCTCTGCACTTGAAGGTCGCCTGACCTGGTCAAACAGTTATCCCCAGATCACTCGTCGACCCTGGCATTCGAACGCGTGAGCGAATAGAATCAAGGCATGAGCCAGCCCACCGCCACCTCCGAGCGCACCGCCTTCCCGGCCGCGCTGCTCGACGGTGCGCGGGCCGCCCTGGCACGCCAGCGGACAGCTGAGGTCGAGGTCCTCGTCGCGGTCGCGGACTGGGCCGACGCGCACACCGAGGACGGTGTCGTCGCCGACCAGCACGGCCCGTTCGGACTCCTGCGTTCCGACGCCCACCTCCTGCCCGGCGCGGACGTGTTCGGCGAGCTCGGCGGGCCGGGCGCGCCGTTGGTGTCGGAGTTCTGCGTGGTCGAGATAGCGGCTGCCCTCGGTCTCTCGACCGACTCGGGTCGGCGGCTCGTCGGCAACGCGGTCGAGCTGCGCCACCGCCTTCCGCGGCTCTGGAACCGGGTGGTCGCGGGGGTGCTGCCGGTGTGGCGGGCACGCAAGATCGCCGACGAGACCACGCAGCTCACCCCGGATGGCGCGGAGTTCGTCGACCGGCACCTCGCCCCGGTCGCCCACAAGACCGGCCTGGTGACCGCCCAGAAGCTGGTTGCCGAGGCCATCGCCCGGTTCGACCCCGAGAAGGCCGAGCTCGACCGCGCCGACTCCGACGCCACCCGACGGTTCGACATCGACTTCGACGCCCAGGTGGATCCGGCCCGAGGGGTGGTGCCGGTATCGGGGACCCTCGACCTCGCCGACGCCCTCGACCTCGAGAACGCCGTCTCCCGCGTGGCCGCCGACCTCGCGCTCGCGGGGTCGCTCGACTCCCTCGATGCACGACGCGCATCCGCGGTCGGGGAGATCGCGCGGCGCCAGACGACCCTCGACCTCAGCGGCTGCGACAACGCCGACGCTGTGCGGACCACGACGGGCGAGGCCAGCGACCAGACCGGCAGCGACACCGCGCCGGCCGCGTCGGCTGCGACGCGGTCGAAGGCCCGTCAGGTCGTGATCCACGTCCACCTCTCCGAGGCCGCACTGACCGACCTGGACCCGAACGCCTGCGGCGGCGTCGACCTGGCCCGGGTCGAGAAGACCCGCAGCTTCGTGCTCGCCGAGCAGGTCCGCGAGTGGTGCCGCGCCACCTCCACCCAGGTCGTCGTGAAACCGGTGATCGACCTCCGCGACCAGATCACGGTCGACGCCTACGAGATCCCCGACCGGATCGCCGACCGCGTCCGCCTCACGAGGCCCACCTGCGTCTTCCCCCACTGCACGAGGCCGGCGCGGGGCTGCGACCTCGACCACATCGAGGAATACGCCCCGCCCGACCCGCACCACCCAGGCGACGGCGGGCCACCGGGCCAGACCTCCACGACCAACCTCGCCCCGCTCTGCCGGCGACATCACAGGGTCAAGACCCACCCGTCGCCGAGCGGCATCGGGAGGGAACGCAAGTGGCGCTACCGGCGCCTGCCCGACGGGTCGTTCGTCTGGACCAGCCCCCACGACCAGCAGTACCTCGTCGACCCCCACGGCACGATCCCGCTACCGCCTGACCGCGCCGCCTGACCCACCGCGCGTTGTACCCGCCTGACCGCACACCCCAGCGACACCCGTCACTGGGGTGTGCCGTCATGCCCGGAATCGCGAGGTGGCTTCGAGACGCTCGCTGCGCTCGCTCCTCACCCACCGGTAGTGCTGCGCTCGCTCCTCACCCATCGGCAGCGCTGCGCTCACTACGCTGCTCCCGTGGAGCTGGACGAGGTGCGGGCGGCGATGCGTGCGTTCTACGACGACGGTCCCCTCGGCTCCGTGTCGTGGCCGGACCCGTTTCGGCCGGAGGGGCCTCCCGAGGAGGCCTACAGCCGGGTGACCGACCCCGACCGCTACCGGATCGTCGGGGCGCGGGTCGACGCATGGCGGCACGCGGTGGTGACGCTCGGGCTCGCGGAGGAGGAGCGGAGCGCGTCCGCGCCGACGGGATGGAGCAGTGCGCCAGGGTCGACCGGGGTTCTCTGGCTCCGCCCTCGTCGCCCGGCTGCGCAGCCCCTGCTCCTGGATGTCGGCGCCGTCGAGGTGGCCGGTGACCACGTGCGGATCGGCGTCGGTGACCCGGCGCTCGTGGTCGGTGCCCGGCCGCAGTGCGGATGCGATGCCTGCGACGACGGCTCCGAGAACCTGCTCGACGAGATCGACCGGGTGTTCGAGGCAGTGATCGCGGGCGACTTCGTCCATGCCGAGGACGAGCACTGGTCCGTGACGACGGGCCCCGACGGTTGCTGGTCCGCCTCGGGAGTCGTGGGCGGCGAACAGGCTCCGCGCATCATCGCTGCCGTTCGGTCCGGCGCGACGGTTGGGCGGCGGAGCCTGCTCGGTGGTCCCTGGTGACCTGAGCCTCGCCGACCGTCGAGACGTCAGCCCAGCGCGAGTCGCAGGATCCGGTCGTCGTCGGGGCCGGGCTCGAGGCGCCCGTCGGTGTTGTTGGTGAGCAGCCACAGCGTGCCGTCCGCGGCCGGGGCGACGGCGCGCAGCCGGCCGTACTCGTTGGTGAGGAACGGGGTGGGATCGCTGGCCTCGCCACCGGCCACGGTGATGCGCCACAACGTCTGGCCGCGGAGGGAGGCCATCCAGAGGGTGCCGTCGGCGTACGTGAGGCCGGAGGGGGAGGCCTCGTCGGTGGTCCAGGTGACCTGCGGGTCCACGAAGCCCTGGTCAGTGCCGCCCTCGCCCTCGACCTCGGGCCACCCGTAGTTGGCGCCCGCGGTGATGAGGTTGAGCTCGTCGAAGCGCTGGTCGCCGAACTCGCTCGCCCAGAGGTTGCCGTCGGGGTCGAAGACCAGGCCCTGCACGTTGCGGTGGCCCATCGACCACACGGGCGAGGACGGGTCCGGGTTGTCGGGGGCGGGGTCGCCGTCGGTGGTGATGCGCAGGACCTTGCCGGCCAGCGACGAGGCGTCCTGGGCGAGGTCGGCGTCGTTCGCGTCGCCGGTGCCGACGTAGAGATAGCCGTCCGGACCGAACGTCATCCGCCCGCCGTCGTGACGGTTGGCGCTGGGGATCCCCGTGAGGATCGGCTCACTGTCGCCCATCGTGCCGGCCTCGGTGAGCTGGCGTCGTACGACGCGGTTGTCGTCGTCGGTGGTCAGGTAGAAGTACAGGCTGCGGTCGGTCGAGAAGTCCGGCGACACGGCCACACCGAGCAGGCCCGCCTCGCCGCCCGGCTCGGCCTCGTCGAACTCCCCGACCTCGGTGGTCGTGCCGTCGGGGGCGACCGTCTTCACGATGCCGCTGTCGCGCTCCGGGACGACGGCCGTGCCGTCGGGCAGGATCGCGACGTCCCACGGGGCGTTCAGTCCGGTGGTGACGTCACCGCTCACGGTGGGGGTCCGGGGGGCGACGGCGGGTGCCGCGGACGCGGTCGCGTCGGGCGTGGCGGTCGACGAGGGCTCGGACGGGCTCGGGCTGTTGGTCGCGGGGGACTCGGCCTCCTGGGTGTCGCTCGCGCAGGCGGCCAGGAGGACCAGGGCGGTCGCGGTCAGGGCGGCGGTTGCGGTACGGCGCACTCTGGCGACGCTAGCCGACCGCTGGGCACCGGCCCGGTCAGTAGCCCCGGACCGGATAGCCGAAGCTGACTCGCAGGAGGTCGGGGCCGGCTTCCACCTGGTACCAGACCGGGGCCGGGTCGAGCACGTGCCGGCCCCACTCGTCGTCCTCGAACCCCTCGTGGAGGGGAAGCCCCATCTCGTCGGTCGTTCCTCCCGGGCCCCCGCCCCCGCGCCCACGACGCGGCCTACGACCCCGGCGTGCCGGGTCGGCCCGGCTCGCTCGCCGCAACCCGCACCAGCAGGTCGCGCAGCAGCTGGTGGACCTCGTCGGGCCGCTCCATCGCCACGAAGTGCGTGCCGGGCAGCTCGACGTACGTCGCGTCGCTCATCCGTGCCGCCGCCGACCGCATCGAGCCCGGACCCGCGAGCACGTCGTGGGAGCCCGAGACGAACGCCGTGGGCACGTCGATCGCGCTCAGCGAGACCCGCTGGTGGCGGGCGGTGTGCAGCGCCATGTGGAAGTACCAGTCCAGCGGGGTGGTGAGGAACTCCTTGACCGCGACTGCGGCGGCCTCCTTGTCGGCGATGTCGCCCATGAAGCCGACGGCGCTCAGCAGGTCGATGGTGCGCGGCCCGATCGGCAGGTGCGGCACGACGGCGTTGAGCGCCGGACCCAGCGCCCGGCCCACGTGGGTGATGCCCACGGCGAGACGCCCGCGGACGGGGGCGGGCAGGTGGGTGATCTCGAGCATTGTCGAGAAGGTCGCGCCCGGCACGCCGGCGACGGCGAGCAGGCCGCTCACGCGACCGGGGTGCAGCGTGGCGAGCTCGAACGCCGTGTTGACGCCCATCGACCACCCCATCACGGGCGCGCGGTCGAGGCCGGCGTCGTCCATGATTGCGAGCGCGTCCTCGACGAACGCGTCGATGCCGATGCGGCAGACCTCCGCGGGCCGCGCCGAGCCGCCGACGCCCCGGTGCTGCCATGACACGACGCGCACGTCGCACGCGGGGTCGAGCAGCGCGGGCCACGTGTGGGGGTTCGTGCCGAGCCCGTTGCACAGCAGCACCGTCGGCCCGGGGAGCACGTGGTCGGGGTCGTTGGTCCACGCCCGCAGGAGGGTGCCGTCGGTGCTGGCGACGTCGTGGAACGCGAGGCGGAGGCCGGTGGCGCGGGGCTCGTCGTCGTCGACGGCCCTCAGGGAGGGAGGCACGAGGCCCGATTGTGCACCACGAACCGTCCCGCCACGAGGTGTTCACCCGGGTGAGAGGCGCTCGTCGACTCGACGGCGTGGTGTCGCAGGCATGCATCCATCTCGGAGAACTGTCCTGGGTGCGGGCGCCCTCGTCGGCCCTGCCCTGCTCACCTCGACCGGTGCGGTCGGCTCCGGCGCGGCCGTCGCCGCGGCGCCCGACTCCCGCCGTACGGCGGCCACGCGGCCGTTCCCCACCAGCCCCTTCACCCTCGGCATCGCCTCGGGCGACCCCGCCCCCGACGGGTTCGTCATCTGGACCCGGCTGGCCCTCGAGCCCCTCGCCGACGACGGCCTCGGGGGCGTGCCCTCGCGCCGGTACGACGTGGTGTGGGAGCTGGCGGAGGCCGAGTCGTTCCGCCGGGTCGCGCGCCGCGGCACGGTCTCGGCGGGCCCGGAGACGGCCCACGCCGTCCACGTCGAGCTCACGGGGCTGCGGCCAGGGCGCGAGTACTGGTTCCGGTTCCGCGTCGGGCGCCACGTCTCGGGCGTCGGCCGGGGCGTCACGGCTCCCGCGCCGGGCAGCCTCCCGGCGTCGATGACCGTGGCCTTCGCGTCGTGCTCCAACTACCCGGCGGGCTTCTTCACCGCCTACCGCCACCTCGCCGACGAGCGCCCCGACCTCGTGCTCCACCTAGGCGACTACCAGTACGAGGGCCCCGCCAACGCGGCGAACCTGCGCCCCCACGCCGGGCCCGAGACCACGACGCTCGCCGGCTACCGGCAGCGCCTGGCGCAGTACAAGACCGATCCCGACCTGCAGGCCGCCCACGCCGCCGCCCCCTGGCTGGTGGTCTGGGACGACCACGAGGTCGACAACAACTACGCCGCCGAGGTGTCGGAGAAGCCGGCCGAGCAGCGGCAGTTCGTCGACCGTCGGGTCGCGGCCTACCGGGCCTACTACGAGAACATGCCGCTGCGGCGCACGTCCGTGCCGAGCGGTCCGGGCATGCAGCTGTTCCGCCGCATCAGCTGGGGCCAGCTCGCGACCTTCCACATGCTCGACACCCGGCAGTACCGCTCCGACCAGGCGAACGGCGACGGCTTCAAGCCGCGTGGCGGCGGGTACGACGACCCGGCCCGCTCGCTGCCCGGCCACTTCCAGGAGGACTGGCTGCTCGACGGCTTCGCCGACTCGACCGCGCGGTGGGACGTGCTGGGCCAGCAGGTCTTCTTCGGCGGCCGCCAGAACGCGGAGGCGGCCGTGCCGACGGTGTCGATGGACGCGTGGGACGGCTACCCCGCGTCCCGGCAGCGGATCACGCAGGGCTGGGTCGACGCGGGCGTCCGCAACCCGGTGGTGCTGACGGGCGACGTGCACGCCCACTGGGGGTCCGACCTGTTCCTCGACTACGCCGACCCCACGACCCCGGTCGGCTCGGAGTTCGTCACGACGTCGATCACCTCGGGCGGTGACGGCTACGACGACCCCGACGGCGCCCACCCGTGGGCCGACGACAACCCGAACCTCACGTTCTGGACCAACCTGCGCGGCTACGTCTCCACCACCATCACGCCGCAGGCCATGACGGTCGACTACCGGTGCCTGCCCCGGGTCACCACGCCCGGTGCGGAGGTCTTCACGCGCCGCTCGTACGTCGTCGAGGACCGCGTCCGCGGCATGCAGCAGACCGCCGACGCCCCGCTCGTCACGACGGCCGCGCGGCGCGCCCTCCCCAGCGACGAGCAGGTCGTGGCCGACACGATCCGGGAGGAGACGGGGTACTGAGCGGTCCGGGCCCGGGCGGGCTCAGTCCGGGGCGGGCTCGGCGATCGTCGGCCCGCCCCGGCTCGTGCTCGTGGCCCCCGCCACGGCGGTGACGACGCAGACCAGCGCGGCCACCTGCAGGGCGCTGAGCACCTCGCCCAGCACGAGCAGCGCGGCGAGCGCGGCCGCCGCGGGCTCGAGGCTCATGAGGATGCCGAACACCGACGGCTTCAGGGTGCGCAGCGCGACGAGCTCGCACGTGTAGGGGATCACCGAGCTGAGCAGCCCGACCGCCAGCCCGATGAGCAGCACCCGGACGCTCAGGAGCTGGTCGCCGTGGGCGCCGAGCACGTACGGCGTGAGCGGGATCGTGCCGATGAGGCTCGCGATCGCCAACCCGTCGATGCCGGGCCAGCGGGCGCCGGTGCGGGCGCTGAGCAGGATGTACGACGCCCACGCGGCCCCGGCGACGAGCGCGAACGCGACGCCCACCGGGTCGAGGTCGGCCGGTTCGGCGCCCAGGAGCACCACGCCGGCGGCGGCGAGGCCGACCCACAGCAGGTCCCGGACCCGTCGCGAGCCGAGCAGCGCCAGCGACAGCGGGCCGATGAACTCGATCGTCACCGCGATGCCGAGCGGGATCCGGGAGAACGCCTGGTAGATCGCCCAGTTCATCGTGCCGAGGCTCAGCCCGAAGCCGATCACGACGTACCAGTCCGCCCGGCTGCGTCCCCGCAGCCGCGGACGGGCCCAGGCGAGCAGCACGAGCGTGCTCGTCAGCAGCCGCAGCCACACGAGCGTCGTGGGGGAGAGCTCGTCGAAGAGCCCCTTGGCGACCGCGGCGCCCAGCTGCACCGACACGATGCCGACGAGCACGAGCCACACGGCGCGGGTCACGGTGCTCCTCGGGGACGGGCGGCTGGGGTGGGGTGGGTCGTGGAGCGGGCCGGGTGATCGTAGGGGCACGCGGCCGCCCCCGTGCAACGCGGTGTCCAGGTGTCTGCACACGCGGTGGAACACGTGTGCAGACACTCGGACACCGCGTTACACGGGATGGACGGGATGGACGGCTGGCTGCCCCC
This sequence comes from Nocardioides alkalitolerans DSM 16699, assembly GCF_000426525.1. Classification (GTDB taxonomy): domain Bacteria; phylum Actinomycetota; class Actinomycetes; order Propionibacteriales; family Nocardioidaceae; genus Nocardioides; species Nocardioides alkalitolerans. Next base: position 865,492 of record NZ_AUFN01000010.1, on the reverse strand, counting down.
CGTGCCCCCGACCCGGCTCGGAGCCGGCGTCAGGCCGGCGGCGGGTCGCTCGGGACGGTCTCGTACGCCGCCTCGACGTCCGCGGTGTCGGTGGTGTCCTCCGGCGACGGCATCGGCGTCGGGACCCCGGCCGTGATGATCGTGCCGTCGGCCCGGTGGCCGCCGATGAGCGGCCGGTCGCCCAGCTCGCCCTCCTGGCACGGGCCCTGGCCGTCGAGCTCCACGTGCACCGGCGCGCCGCGCCGCGCCACGTGCTCGACGCCGCGCACCCGCAGGGGCACCTCGCCGTCGCCCGCCGTGACCGCGACGGTGAAGTCGGTCTGCGTCACCGTGACCTGCACGGTCGTGCCGTGCCACTGCAGCGGGAAGGTGAGCGACGGCCAGTCGGCGGGCAGCCGCGGGTCGAACGAGAGTCGTCCGCCGTGGTTGCGCATGCCGCCGAAGCCCGACACCAGCGCCGACCAGACGCCGCCGGCCGACGCGATGTGCAGGCCGTCGACCGTGTTGCCGTGGAGGTTGGAGAGGTCGACGTAGAGCGACGCGCGGAAGTACTTCATCGCGACCTCGTGGTAGCCCACCTCCGCGGCCATCACCGACTGCACGACCGCCGACAGCGTCGAGTCGCCCGTCGTGATCGGGTCGTAGTACTCGAAGTCGGCCTTCTTCTCCTCCGCCGTGAAGCGGTCGCCCTGGAGGAAGAGCGCGAGCACGACGTCGGCCTGCTTCAGCACCTGGAACCGGTAGATCACCAGCGGGTGGTAGTGCAGGAGCAGCGGGCGCAGCTCGTTGGGCGTGCGGGAGAGGTCCCAGACCTCGCGGTCGAGGAAGTGCTCGTCCTGCGGGTGGATGCCCAGCGCCTCGTCGAACGGGATCGTCATGCCCTCGGCGCAGCGGGCCCACTCGTCGACCTCCTCGACGCTCAGGCCCGTGCGGTGCACGATCTGCGTGTACGACGCGGGGTCGTCGGCCTGCACGGAGCGGACGGCCTCGACGGCCCGCTCCAGGTTGTAGCGGGCCATCACGTTCGTGAAGAGGTTGTTGTTGACGACCGTCGTGTACTCGTCCGGACCGGTGACGCCGTGGATGTGGAACGAGTCGTCGCCGTTGGTGCGCCAGAACCCGAGGTCGGCCCACATGCGGGCCGTCTCGATGAGGATGTCGACACCGTCGCGCGTCAGGAACCCGACGTCACCGGTCGCGTCGACGTACTTGCTCAGCGCGTAGGAGATGTCGGCGTCGATGTGCACCTGCGCGGTGCCCGCCGCGTAGTACGCCGAGGCCTCCTCGCCGTTGATGGTGCGCCACGGGAAGAGGGCGCCCTCCTGGGCCATCTCGCGGGCCCGGTCGCGCGCGGCCGGCAGCATCCGCACGCGGAAGTGCAGGGCGTTGCGGGCGGCGTCGGGCTGCGTGTAGGTGAGGAACGGCAGGACGTAGACCTCGGTGTCCCAGAAGTAGTGACCCTCGTAGCCGGAGCCGCTGACGCCCTTGGCCGGCACGCCCTGCTGGTCGGCGCGCGCGCTGGCCTGGGCGAGCTGGAAGAGGTTGAAGCGGATCGCCTGCTGCAGGGCCGGCTGGCCCTCGACGACGACGTCGGCCGAGGCCCAGAACCGGTCGAACCACTCGCGCTGCTCGGAGTGGTAGTGCGCGACGCCGAGACGGCGGGCCCGGTCGAGGGTGCGGTCGCACCGGTCGGACAGCTCGCGCACGGGCACGCCGCGCGACGAGTGGTAGGCGACGAGCTTGTCGAGGATGACCGTGCGGCCCTCGGTGGCGTCGACGCGCAGCACGTACTTCGCCGAGTCCTCCTCGGCGTGGCGGATGACCTCGTAGCGGTCGTCGCACGTGAGCAGGTGGTCGGCCGCGACGGCGATCGTCATCTTCGAGCGGGCGGCCTGGTAGCCGAGCATCATCCGCTGCTCGTTGGCGTAGTGGCCGCGGGGGAGGAGCACCCGGTGGTCGAAGCCCGCCGACTTGCGGGGGTCGACACCCTCGCCCAGCGAGGCGTCGGGCACGTGGTACTCGTCCTTGCCGTCCTGGCGGTTGAGCATCTGCGAGGAGATGACGATCGGCGCGTTGCCGTCGAGCATCGTGACCTCGAGGCTGAGCAGCGAGAGGTGGCGCTCGGTCATCGACACCATGCGGGTCGACACGACGCGCACCCGCTTGCCCGAGGGCGTGCGCCACACGAGGGTGCGCTTCAGGAGGCCGGAGGCGAAGTCGAGCGCACGCTCGTAGTGCTCGAGGTCGGCGGTGCCCAGGTTGAGGGGCTCGTCGTCGACGTACAGCTTCATGACCTTGACGTCGGGCACGTTCACGATCGTCTGGCCGGTGCGGGCGAAGCCGAACGCGCTCTCGGCGTGCTTGATCGGCCACGTCTCGTGGAACCCGTTGATGAAGGTGCCGTGGGCGTGGGCGTCGCGCCCCTCGGCGGGGTTGCCGCGCATGCCGAGGTAGCCGTTCGCCACCGTGAAGAGCGTCTCGGTGAGCCCGAGGTCGTCCGGGTGGTGGTCGGTCTCGAGCAGGCGCCACTCGTCGACGGGGAAGCGCCCCCGGTCCATCGGGTCCGCGGCCACCTCGTGGGTCATCTTCGCCATCAGCCGGCCTCCTCGGCGGTGTCGGTGTCGGTGTCGGTGCCGGGCACGAGTTCGGCCAGGTCGTCGACGACGAGCGTCGCGCCTGCGTCGACGAGCACCTGGGCGCCCACGCCGCGGTCGACGCCGACCACGGCGCCGAAGTCGCCCGCGGCGCCGGCGCGGACGCCGGAGACGGCGTCCTCGAGCACGACCGAGGTGGCGGCGTCGGCGCCGACCACCGAGGCGGCGTGCAGGAACGTGTCGGGGGCCGGCTTGCCCGGCAGGCCTAGCTCGGTCGCGACCGCGCCCGAGACGACAACCTCGAAGCGGTCGAGCAGCCCGGCGGCCTCGAGCACGGCGGGGGCGTTGACCGACGACGACACGACCGCGAGACGCAGGTCGGTGCCGGCCAGGTGGTCGAGCAGGGCGACGGAGCCGGGGTAGGCCGTCACGCCCTCCTTCTCGAGCACCTCGTTGAACGCGTCGTTCTTGCGGTTGCCGAGCCCGCAGACGGTGTCCTCGCTCGTCGCGTCCTCCGGGGTGCCCTCCGGCAGCGTGATGCCACGGGCGGCGAGGAAGTCGCGCACGCCGTCGTAGCGCGGCTTGCCGTCGACGTGGTCGAAGTAGTCGCGGTCGGTGTACGGCGCGGTGTCGCCCTCGCCCTCCCAACCGGCCAGGAAGGCGTTGAACATCGCCTCCCAGGCCCGCATGTGGACCTCGGCGGTCGGCGTGATCACGCCGTCGAGGTCGAAGAGCACGGCGCGGTACGCGGACCAGTCGATCTTGTTCGTCACGCGCCCAGGCTAGGTGCCGTCGGCCCCGCGCGCTGCCGCGGCCGGGTAAACGGGGTGTGACGTCGTGATCCGGGGGCGCGGCGTACGCTGCCGCCCATGACCGGCGGCTCCCCCCAGACCCCCCAGCAGACCGACGACGGGTCTGCCCCCACGCCCGAGATCGACATCAAGCCCCGCTCGCGGGACGTGACGGACGGCCTCGAGAAGGCCGCCGCGCGCGGCATGCTTCGTGCCGTCGGCATGGGTGACGACGACTGGGTGAAGCCCCAGGTCGGGGTCGCCTCGTCGTGGAACGAGATCACGCCGTGCAACCTCTCGCTCGACCGGCTCGCGAAGGCCGTGAAGAACGGCGTGCACGCCGCCGGCGGCTTCCCGCTGGAGTTCGGCACCATCTCCGTCTCCGACGGCATCTCGATGGGCCACGAGGGCATGCACTTCTCGCTCGTCTCCCGCGAGGTCATCGCCGACTCGGTCGAGACCGTGATGATGGCCGAGCGCCTCGACGGCTCCGTGCTGCTGGCCGGCTGCGACAAGTCGCTGCCCGGCATGCTCATGGCCGCCGCGCGCCTCGACCTCTCGAGCGTCTTCCTCTACGCCGGCTCGATCATGCCCGGCAAGGTCGACGGCCGCGACGTCACGATCATCGACGCCTTCGAGGCCGTCGGCGCCTGCCTGGCCGGCAAGATCAGCCGCGACGAGGTCGACAAGATCGAGCGCGCCATCTGCCCCGGCGAGGGCGCCTGCGGCGGCATGTACACCGCCAACACCATGGCCGCCGTCGGTGAGGCGCTCGGCATGTCGCTGCCCGGCTCGGCCGCCCCGCCGGCCGCCGACCGGCGTCGCGACGGCTACGCGCACAAGTCGGGTGAGGCCGTCGTCGAGCTGCTGCGCAAGGGCATCACCGCCCGCCAGATCATGACGAAGAAGGCGTTCGAGAACGCGATCACCGTCGTCATGGCGCTGGGCGGCTCGACCAACGCCGTGCTCCACCTCCTGGCCATCGCCCGCGAGGCCGAGGTCGACCTCACCCTCGACGACTTCAACCGCGTCGGCGACAAGGTGCCGCACCTCGGCGACCTCAAGCCGTTCGGCAAGTACGTGATGTACGACGTCGACCAGAAGGGCGGCATTCCGATGGTGATGAAGGCCCTGCTCGACGCGGGCCTCATGCACGGCGACTGCCTCACCGTGACCGGCAAGACGCTGGCCGAGAACCTGGCCGACATCGACCCGCCGCTGGTCGACGACGACGTGATCCGCAGCCTCGACCGGCCCATCCACGCCACGGGCGGTCTCACCATCCTCAAGGGCACCCTCGCCCCCGAGGGCGCGGTCGTGAAGAGCGCCGGGTTCGACGAGTCGGTCTTCACCGGCACCGCCCGGGTCTTCGACGGCGAGCGCGCCGCGATGGACGAGCTCGCCGCCGGCGGCCTGAAGGAGCGCGACGTCGTCGTCATCCGCTACGAGGGCCCCAAGGGCGGCCCGGGCATGCGCGAGATGCTCGCCATCACGGGCGCGATCAAGGGCGCGGGCCTGGGCAAGGACGTCCTGCTGCTCACCGACGGTCGCTTCTCCGGCGGCACGACCGGCCTCTGCGTCGGCCACGTCGCCCCCGAGGCGGCCGACGGCGGCCCGATCGCGTTCGTGCGCGACGGCGACACGATCACCCTCGACGTGGCCAACCGCCGCCTCGACGTCGACATCGACGACGAGGAGCTGGAGCGCCGCAAGGTGGGCTGGGCGCCGCTGCCGCCGAAGTACACGCGCGGCGTGCTCGGCAAGTACGCCAAGACGGTGCAGTCCGCGGCCCACGGCGCCGTCACCGGCTGACGCACGTGACCGACTCCGCCGGCGGGGCCGACCGCACGGGTACGGCGCACGCCGCCGCGCTCGACGCGGCGGACCCGCTGGCGTCGTACCGGGAGCGGTTCGTCGGCGCCGGGACGCCGCTCGTCTACCTCGACGGCAACTCGCTGGGCCGGCCGCTGGCCGTCACCGCCGAGCGGCTCGCGGGCTTCGTCACCGACGAGTGGGGCGGGCGCCTGATCCGGGGCTGGGACGAGCGCTGGTTCGACCTGCCGCTCACGCTCGGCGACGAGCTCGGCCGCCTGGCCCTCGGCGCCGCGCCGGGGCAGACGGCCATCGGCGACTCCACGACGGTGCTGCTCTACAAGATGCTCCGGGCGCTCGTCGACGACGCCCGGGCGCGCGACCCGCGCCGTACGGAGATCGTGGTCGACACCGACAACTTCCCCACCGACCGGTACGTCGCCGAGGCCGTCGCCGCCGAGCGCGGGCTGACCGTGCGGTGGCTCGAGGTGCCGACCGACGGCGGCATCGAGGTCGACGCGCTCGGCGAGGTGCTGGGGGGGCGGACCGCGGTCGTGGTGGTCAGCCAGGTCGCCTACCGCTCCGGCCACCTCGTCGACCTCGGGGCCGTCACGGCGGCGGCCCACGCCGTCGGCGCGACCGTGCTCGCCGACACCTGCCACTCCGCCGGCTCCGTGCCGGTCGCGCTCGACGCGGACGACGTCGACGTGGCGGTCGGCTGCACCTACAAGTACCTCAACGGCGGGCCCGGGTCCCCGGCCTACGTGTACGTCGCGGAGCGGCTCCAGGGCTCGCTGGCCCAGCCGATCGCCGGCTGGATGGGGCACGCCGACCCGTTCGCGATGGGTCCCGGCCACACGCCCGCGTCCGGGATGCGCCGGTTCCTCTCCGGCACGCCGTCCGTGCTCGCGATGCAGCCGCTCGCCGACCTGCTCGGGCTGCTCGACGAGGTCGGCGGGGCGAGCGGGGGCGACGCGATCACCGCCGTCCGCGCCAAGTCGGTGGGGCTCACGTCGTACGCGATCGAGCTCGCCGACGCGTGGCTGGCGCCGTACGGCGTCGAGCTGGCCACCCCGCGCGACCCCGACCGGCGCGGCGGCCACGTCACCCTGCGGCACCCGCGCATGCGGGAGGTCGTGGCCGCGCTGTGGACGGCCGACGTGCTGCCCGACTACCGCGACCCCGGGGGCCTGCGGATCGGGCTGTCACCGCTGTCGACGAGCTTCGACGAGGTACGGCGCGGGCTCGCCGCCGTGCGGGACCTGCTGGCGGCGTGACCCCGCCGCCGGGGCGCGGGTTCAGGCCCGGGCGTCGGCGGTCTTCTCGGCCCTGGCCCCGTGCCCGGCGTGCTGGGGAGCCTTGAAGAAGAGCACGGCGAGGATGCCCACGCAGAGCGCTGCCGCGGGCAGGAGCGTGGCCTGCGCCATCGCGTCGGAGAACGGGCCGGCGACCGCGCCGGGCATCGCCCCGCCGCCCGTCTGCACCTGCTCGACGGACGCGCCCGCCCCCGGCAGGTTCGCCGTGAGGCGCGACTGGATGAGCGCGGCGATCGCCGCGCTGCCGAGCACGGCGCCGACCTGGCGGGTCGTGTTGTAGACCCCGGCGCCCGCCCCGGCCGAGGAGAGCGGCAGGTTGCGGGTGGCGGTGGTGCTCAGCGGCGCCCAGAGGAACGCGCTGCCGACGCCGAACAGGCCGAGCGGCAGCAGGATCTGCCACACGTGGGTGTCCGGCGTCATCACGCGGCTGAGCCACAGCAGCGCCGCGGCGGACGCGGTGAAGCCGACCAGCGTGATGCTGCGCGGGTGGGCGCGGTCGACGAGGCGCCCGACGACGGGGGCGAGGAAGCCGGTGCAGATCGCCATCGGCACGAGCAGGAGACCGGTCTCGGTCGGGCTGTAGCCGCGGACGGCCTGGGCCCAGAGCGTGAACGGGAACGCGAACGCCGTGATGGCGAAGGAGACCAGCGTGATGCCCGTGTTCGCGAGCGAGAAGTTGCGGTCGCGGAAGAGGCCGAGGGGCACGAGCGGCTCCGTGCGGATGCGGCTCTGCCACAGCACGAACAGCACGAGCACGACGAGGCCGGCGCCGATGAGCAGCGGCACGGAGAGGACTCCGCTGATCGTGCCCCAGTCGTACTTCTCGCCCTCCTGGATGCCGAAGACCAGCAGGAACATGCCGACCGCGCTCAGCACGACACCGAGCCAGTCGAAGTGGTGGCTGTGGGTCGGCAGCGACGGCACGAGGCGCCAGGCGAGCACGAACGCCACGACGCCGACGGGCACGTTGATGAAGAAGATCCACTCCCAGCCGGGGCCGTCGACGAGCACGCCGCCGAGGATCGGTCCGACGAGCGTGGCGACGCCGGCCGTGGCGCCCCACAGGGCCATGGCGCCGCCGCGGCGGGCGGCGGGGAACGTGCGGGTGATGACGGCCATCGTCTGCGGCGTCATCATCGAGGCGCCGAAGCCCTGGAACACGCGCGCCAGGATCAGGCCCTCGACGCTCGAGGTGAGGCCGCACCACAGCGAGGCCAGCGTGAAGAGCGTCAGCCCGACGAGGTACACGTGCTTGGGCCCGAAGCGGTCACCGAGGCGGCCGGTCACGAGCAGGGGCACGGCGTACGCCAGCAGGTAGGCGCTCGTCACCCAGATGACGTTGTTCACGTCGGTGTCGAGGCCGGTCATGATCGCGGGCGTCGCCACCGAGACGATGGTGGAGTCGACGAGGATCATGAAGAACCCGATCACCATCGCCCAGAGGGCGGGCCAGGGGTTCGTCTCCGGGGGAGTGTCGGTGCGCCCGGCGGGTGCGGGCGGGGTCAGGTCGGCCACGGGAGGTCTCCGGTCGTGAGTCGTGCGACGAGGGTGTCGAGCCAGTCGATCTGGGCGGTGCGCAGCGCGAGGGCGTAGTCGCCCTCGATCCAGTAGGCCTCGGCCACGTCGCGCCGACGCGCGTCGTCGAGCAGCGCGCCGATCTCGTCGCGGTCGGCGCGCAGGGTCGCGACGTACGCCGTCAGGTCGGCCACGACGGTGTCGCGGGGCAGGTTGTGGGCCTCGGCGAGGCCGAGGACGTGCTCGGGGTAGGACGGCGCAGGCTCCCGCAGCAGGTCGCGCAACCGCGCGGTGAGGGCGGCGCGACCGGCGTCGGTGACGGCGTACGTCGTGCGCTCGGGCCGGTTGCCCTCGCGGTCCGTGCCCACCGTGACGACGAGCTCGGCGGCCGCCAGGCGCTCGACGGCGTGGTAGAGCGAGCCGGGCCGGACCTTGAGGATGCGGTCCTCGTGACGGGCCAGCAGCAGCTGGTACATCTCGTAAGGATGCATGGGTCGTTCGGCGAGGAGCGCCAGCGAGGCGACGGCGATCGGGGTGAGCGCCATGGGTGCGTCCCCCCATCATTCGACGATGAATATTCCGCGTGGAATATAGGCGCGCCGGGACGCCGGTGTCCAGACGCGGCGCCTCCGTAGGGTGCGGGCATGACTTCCGAGCAGGAGCAGGAGCACGGGCGGGACGGGCAGGGGCAGAGCGGGCACGGGCAGCCGGTCGGGGCGCCGCTGGACTGGGCGGGCGCGACGGCGGTGTCGCCGGACGTGCTCGAGGGCCGGTGGGTGCGCCTCGAGCCGCTCTCGGCCGACCACGTGAGCGACCTGCACGCCGCGACGGCCACGCCCGAGGAGGACGCGTCGTGGACCTACCTCCCCGAGGAGCGGCCGGGGGACGTGGCCGAGACCGCGCGGCGGGTGGCGGCCGTGGCGGCCGACCGCGCGATGGTGACGTGGGCCGTCGTGCCGGCGTCGACCGGACGGGCCGAGGGCCGGATGTCCCTGATGCGCACCGACCTGCCGAACGGCACCACCGAGATCGGCTGGATCCTGCTGGGCCCGGCGCTGCGACGTACGACGGCCGCGACCGAGGCGGTCGCGCTGCTCGCCGACCTGGTCTTCGCCCACGGTTTCCGGCGCCTGGAGTGGAAGTGCGACAGCCTCAACGCGCCGTCACGGCGTGCGGCGGCGCGCCTCGGGTTCACCCACGAGGGCCGGTTCCGGCAGGCCGTCGTGACGAAGGGCCGCAACCGCGACACGGACTGGTTCTCGATCGTCGACCACGAGTGGCCGGCGCTGCGCGCGTCGTACGACGCGTGGCTCGACCCCGCGAACCACGACGACGAGGGCCGGCAGCGCCGCGGCCTGGTCGAGCTGCGTGGGCCGAGGGCCTGAGGCTCAGGCCACGGGCTCCGCGAACACGACCCGGTTCTCGGTGTAGCGACCGGCCGCGCGGTCGTACGGGCCCGTGCAGGTGATGAGGCGCAGCTGGTCGCCCGCGGTGGCGCCGAAGACGGCCGCGGTCGGGAAGTCGGCCTGGAGGAAGTCCTCGGTGCGCGTGACGGCGTAGGTCACGGTCGTGCCGGCCTCCGTCGTCACGGTGACCTCGTCGCCCGCCACCAGGTCGGGCAGGTCGGCGAAGACGGCCGGGCCGGTCGCCGAGTCGAGGTGGCCGACGAGCACCGTGGGACCGGGGCCGCCGGGTCGCCCGCCGCCGGTGAACCACCCGACGCGCGCGGCGTCGGCCGGCACGTCGAGCTCGCCGCTGGCGGCGATGCCGAGGTCGATGAGCTGCTCGTCGACCCCGATGGCCGGGATGGTCACGGCGGTCGGGTCGGCCGGAGCCATCTCCTGGCTCTCCCCGGGGGCGGACGTCGGCGCGGACGTGGGTGCGGGCGTCGGCGCGGGCGGGGGAGCGCTCGTGGTGGTCCCCGGTGGTGCCTCGGTCACCGACGTCCCCGCGGCGCCGTCCTGCCCGCCGCACCCCGTGAGGAGCGCGACGAGCAGGACGGACCCGGTCAGCCGGAGGCCGAGGGGGCGGTGCAGGTTCAGCGCAGCGCCCCGACGCGACGGCGCAGCATCACGCCGGCCGCGGCGAGCAGGCCGAGCGAGGTGGCCGCGAGCGGCAGCACGGCGGTGCCGGAGCCCGACTCGCCGGCGGCGGTCGCGAGGCCACCGGCGCCGGTGTCGACGCCGCCGACCGGGATCTCCTGCAGCTGGCCGCGCACCGCGCCCGCGGCGAACTCGGCCGTGTGCGTGTCGGCCGAGAAGCCCGAGCCACCGTCGGCCTCGATCTGGGCGAGCGTGAAGCCGTCACCGGTGTCGGTGCCCTCGGGGGCGAGGCCGGTGGTGAACGGCCCCTGGAGGCAGCCGCTGCTGGTGCGCGTGTCGCCCTCACCGGTGGGGTTGGGGAACGAGATGCGCGGCGGGCCGGGGTTGCCCGCGGTCGCCTCGTGGATGTGGGTGGCCGTCTTGGCCGGGCTCTCGTACTCGCCCGTCACGCCCTCGAGCGTGATGTCGTAGCAGATGATCTCCTCGTCGGAGTTGACCATGAAGGTGAAGGTGCCGGTGGCGCCGTCCTGGCCGGGCACGGCCTCGCCGTCGTTGTTGATGATCGTGTCGGGCGTCGCCATCACGGTGTAGGCGCTCGTGAACGTGTCCGGGCGGTCGACCTCGGTCTCGGCGGAGGCCGGCGCGGCGCCGGCCATCACGGCCAGGGGCGCGGCCACGGCGAGGGCGGCCAGTCGGGTGGAGCGTCGGTGCGTCTTCTGCGTCGTCATCGATCTTCCCGTCGTTCGCGGGCCCCGGTCCGGTGCCCTCGTGACGGGGTGTACGACGCGGGTCGGCCCCGCGTTCACCCGGTTCCGAGAATTTTCTGCCGACCACCGGTGAACGCGGCGCCGCGGCCCGACGTACCCCCGGCATGGCCCTCTCGCTCGCGCTCCCCGTGGCGTCGCCCCCCGACGTGGGTGGACGACGGGTCGCGGGGGCGGTCGCTAGGTTGGCCCCCGAGGAGCCCGGACGGCCGGGCGCGACGGAGCGTGCAGGGAGCGGGGAGCAGGTGGGCATGGGGGACGACGAGCTCGACGTCGCCGCCGCCTACCGGTTGCACGGGCGCGACCTCTTCGGCTTCGCGGTCAACGCGACCCAGGACCGCCACCTCGCCGAGGAGTGCGTGCAGGACACGTTCACCCGGGCCTGGCAGGCCCGCGCCCGCTTCGACCCGGCGCGGGGGAGCCTGCGCACCTGGCTGTTCGCGATCGCCCGCAACGTCGTGGTCGACCACGTGCGGGCCCGGCGCCGCCGGCCGCTGCGCGCGGTGGGGGACGACGAGCTGGCCCGCGTGCCCGACGAGACCGACCAGCCCGAGCGTCTCGACGCCCACATGACGCTGCTGTGGGCGCTGGCCCAGATCAGCGAGCCGCAGCGCCGGGTGGTGGTGGCGGTCCGGCTCGAGGGACTCACCTACGAGCAGCTCGCCGAGCGTGACGGGGTGCCCGTGCCCACGTTGCGCACCCGGATGTTCCACGCCCTGCGGGCGCTGCGCGCGATACTCGAGGAGGAGGAGGGAGACGCATGAGCACTGCTGACGAACGCCGCGACGAGCTGGTCGCCGCCGCCGTGACCGACGACCTCGACGACGCCGAGCGCGCCGAGCTCGACGCCCTCCGGGCGAGCGACCCACGGGTGCAGGCCGAGATCGACGAGCTGCGCGCCGTGAGCGACCGCCTCGGTGCGTTGGCCCCGGGCCCCGGTGCGTCCGCGTGGCGTGACGACGAGCCGTCGCCCGCCCTCGCGGGGGCCGTCCTGGCCTCGACCGAGGGGAGCGGGTCGGCCCGTCCGTCCGCTCGTCCGTCCGCTCGTCCGTCCGCGCCGCGCCGTCGGCTCGGCATGGTCGCCGCCGCGGTCGCGCTGGTGGCCGTCGGGGCCGGGGGAGCGCTCGGGGTGCAGCAGCTCGTCTCCGACGACACCGCGGAGGACGACCTGGCCGTCCAGGGCCCGCCCGGCACGCTGGGCGCCGTCGAGCCCGTGGCGTTCGCCGCCGACGACGACCCCGCCGACGTCGACGCCGCCCTCGTCGCCCACACCTGGGGCACCGAGGCCGTGCTCGACGTCGAGGGGCTCCCTCCCGGCCAGGTGTACGACGTGGTCTTCCTCGACGCCGACGGCACCGAGGTGAGCGCGGGTGCGTTCCTCGGCTCGGCCGTCGAGATCCACTGCAGCGTGAACGCGGCGATCCTGCGCGAGGACGTCCGCGTGCTCCGGATCCAGCTGCCCGACGGCACCGTGGTCCGCTCCGCCGAGCTCCCCGCCGTCGCGACCTGACGCTCCACGCCGCCCCGCATCGGGTCGCGGTGTGCGCGCCCCGTCCGCCCTGTCGCTGACACCGCGACCGGTCCGCCCCCATTGGGTTGCGGTGTGCGCGCCCCGTCCGCCCTGTCGCTGACACCGCGACCGGTCCACCCCCACGCACGACACCGGCCGCCGACCCCCTCGCGGGGGCCGACGGCCGGTGTCGTGTCAGGTGCTGCGGGTGGAGCCCCCGGTCAGGAGGCGCCCCCCGGGACGGTCACGACCTCGCCGCGACGACCCGGTGCACCGTAGAGGTGGAGCACGAGGGCGTCCGCGCCGCCCGTGCCGACCAGGTCGATCGTCGCGCCGTTGGTGTCCACGAAGAGCGGACCCTGGGTGGCGACCGCCGGGGTGCCGGCGTCGAACTCGATCGCCCCGGTGGCGTCAGCGGTGCCACCGGCGAAGGCGTCGGCGATCCCGGCCACGTACGTGATCGGGGCGCTGCTGCCGTCGCTCGGGAGACCCACGCTCTCCTTCAGGACGGGCAGGAGCACCACGTCCGTGTCGAAGACGTTCGTGTCCACGTTGGCGTCGAAGAAGTTGACCGGCTGTGCGTCGACCTCCTCGCCCGTGTTGAGGTCCACCGTCACGGCGTAGAGCACGTCCGTGTCGGCGAAGAACTGCAGGTAGACCTCGTAGTCGGGAGCGCCGTCGCCGTCGACGTCGAAGTCGACGAACGGGATGTTGATCCGACCGACCGTGGCCCAGTCGCCCCAGGTGTCGATGCCGAACCAGAGGTAGTCGTCGTCGGCGCCGGCCCCCACGTGCTGGAGGTCCTGACCGCGGTCGGAGTCCTGGTCGACACAGCCGGAGACCGCGCCGCCGGTGCAGACCGGCAGCTGGCCGCTGCGGGCACCGAGCTCGAGCACCGACACCAGCGAGCGCTGGCGCGCCGCCGGGTCGTTGCCCTGGTTGACGCCCGCACCCGAGAGCACGAGCTGGTCGCCCTGGACGGCCGAGGTGGTCGTCGAGTTGGCGCGGGCGGTGCCGTAGACGGGCACCCGGACGGCCGGGGTGGTGCCCTGCTTGATCGTCACGCGGCCCGAGGCGGCGCTGACGTACTGGCGGGGCGCGCCGACCTGGTTCGTCTGCATCGTCGGGTCGATGACGCGGGCGAGCCGGTTGGGGTAGACGACCATGTTCAGCGTGACCGTGCGCGTGGAGCGCGCCGGCACGGTGACCGAGGACGTCGACACCGTGTAGGCGACGCCGGGCTGGCTGGTGATCGGCTCGTAGGCGACCGCGTACGTCCGCGACTGCGACGAGAGGTTGCGCACGGTGATCGTCTTCTGCTTGGTCACCTTGGCCGTCGTGACCGGCGCGTTGACGACGCCGAAGGTGGCCGAGACCGGGTTGTTCTCGCCGGTGGTGTAGGCGAGCGTCGTGGCGGTGGTGGCCGAGCGGGCGTCGATGCGACCGGCGCCGACGCGGGCGGGGCCGTAGCGGCTGCCTGTGCGGTTGAGGCCCGCGAACAGGTCGTTGGTGGCCGTGTTCATCATCGCGGCCTTGACCTCGAGCGGCGCCCACGAGGGGTTCTGCGCCATCACCAGGGCGGCGACACCGGCGGTGACCGGGGCGGCCATCGAGGTGCCGGAGAGCGTGGCGCTGCCGGCGCCGGAGCCGACGGCGGCGGAGCTGATCGTGTCACCGGGGGCGGCGACGTCGGGCTTGACGCCGTTGTAGGAGCCGTGGCCACCACGCGAGGTGAAGCCGGAGATCGTGTCGGTGATGCCGTTGTTGTACGTCGACACGCTCTGCGCGAGCGCGCCGTCGAACTCGACGGTGAGGGTGCCGGCCGCGACCAGGGGACGCAGGCGGGCCGTCTCCGAGCCGGTCAGCTGGATGACCGGGATCGCGGCGTTGCCGGAGATCCCGGCGGCGAACACGTCGAGGTTGCTCGTGAAGATGGCGCCGACGGCGCCCGCCTCGGTGAGGTTGTCGGCACGGGCGACGGAGCCGCAGCGACGGGTCGCGTCGACGTCGTCCCACTCGAGCCACGCCACCTTGCCGGCGACGAGGGCGGCCTCCTCGGGGGTCAGCGCCGTGCAGCCGTCGGCGTTGGCGCCGGGGAGGGCGGCGACGGCGCCCGAGACGGGCGCGCCCGTCGGACCGTTGTTGAGGTAGTCGTAGGCCTGCGAGAACTGGCCGAGAGCGGTGCCCGCCACGTTGGACGGGGCGGTGACGCGCACGGCGTCGCGACGCTCCTGGGAGTCGACCGAGCTGGCGACCGTGAGGGCGCTGGTCGCGCTGCCCGGCGAGCCGCCCGCATCGGTGAGGTCGCCCTCGTTGCCGGCGGACGCGACGGTGAGCACGCCGTGGCGCGTCAGGGCGTCGACGACGTCGTTCTGCGGGTCGTCGGTCGGGGCGTAGGAGGAGCCCAGCGACATGTTGACGATGTCGAGCTTGTCGGAGAAGTCACCGTCGCCGTTCGGGTCGAGCGCCCAGTCGAGCGCCGCGATCGTCTGGTCGGTGCTGCCGCCGCAGCCGAACACCCGGAGGCCGTAGAGCTCGGCCTTCGGCGCCATGCCGGGACCGATCTTCAGGCCGCGGAGCGTGTTCGGGCCGACGTTGGCGTAGTTGCCGGCGAACGTGGAGCCGTCGGGGAGGACGCCGTACCCGCCGGCGCTGCCCGCGACGTGCGTGCCGTGGCCCTCGCAGTCGAGCGGGTTGTCGTCGGGCACGGGGACGGGGCTGTAGTCCGGCGAGGTGGGGTCGGCGTTGTAGTCGTCACCGGCGAAGTCGTAGCCGCCGACGACCTTGGCCTGGCCCAGCGCGGGCAGGCCCTCGGCCCAGCCCGGCTCGGTCGAGGTGGCCGCGGCGGCCTCGAAGGCCTCCACGGTGCCCGCGCCGCCGAAGGTGGCGTGCGTGTAGTCGATACCGGTGTCGATGATGCCGATCTTCACGCCCTCGCCCGTGTTGGCCGAGGCCGACCAGACGTTGTTGGCGCGCAGGAGGCCGGCGGTGTTCGCGTTGTCGATCGTGTGGCGCGTGACCCGCGAGACGCGGACGACGTCGTCACGCTCGGCGATGGCCGCGATGCCGGCCGCGTCGGTCGAGACGGCGACGCCGGGGACGGCGTTGCTGACCGTGTAGACCTCGACGGCGGACGGGTCGGCGGCGGTGGCCGTGTCGACCACGGACTCCGCGTCGTTCTGGACCTCCGCGCGACGGTTCTCCGCACGACGCTTCGGGGTCACGCCGCGCAGCGAGCCCTGGGCCGCCACGTCGGCGGCACCGGCACCCTCGAGCTGGACGAACACCGTCTGCTGCTCGGTGGCGTCGAGGTCGAGGGAGGGGGAGATCTTCGCGCGCTCGAGATCGGGCGCGGCGGGGGCGGGGATGTCCAGCGGGGTGGCGCCGTCACCGGGCTCCGCGGGGCTGGACGTGGCGGGGGCTGCCGTCAGCATGGTCGCCCCGAGGGTGAGCGCGGCGAGGCCGACCCACCGATGTGATCGAGATATGGACACCCGAGAACTCTCTTTCGAATCGGTCCCGCCGGCGTCCGCGGGGCCGAGTGTCCGCGGCCGGAAAAGCTCCGGCGGTTCGTGCACTGTAGATCCGTGATCCCCTCCCGGGACAGCGTCAGGGAGGGGAATTTTCCAGAACGTGACCACCGCGGGGTTGCTCGGTGGGGGCCGGCCCCCACGCGCCAGGGGTGGTCTCCCTTCCCGGCTGTCCCCGGTCGGTGGTCACATGGAGACATGAACGCGACCCTCGACGGTGACCGCATCCTCGACGCCGACCTCCCGGACTGGCGCTTCCTGCTGCGGCGCCTGCACGCCCGTTTCACGTACGACGACTACGCCGTCGGGCTCGCGCTCGTCGCCGCGATCGGCGAGCACGTCCAGGAGGTCGACCACCACCCCGACCTCGACCTGCGGTACGGCGCGCTCGCCGTCGCCACGTCGAGCCACGACGTCGGGGGCGTCACGGAGCGCGACGTGGCCCTCGCCCGTCGGGTCAGCGAGCTGGCGGCCGAGCTGGGCGCCCGTCCCGCGCCGTCGTCGGTGCAGGTGCTGGAGATCGCGCTGGACACCCCGGACCTCGCCGCCGTGCGCCCGTTCTGGCAGGCGGTCCTCGGACTCTCGTACGACGACGCGCGGCCCCACGAGCTCACCGACGGCACGGGCACGGTGCCGGCCCTGTGGTTCCAGGAGTGCGCACCGGAGCCGGCGGGTGCCCCCGAGGGCCGGATGCGCTTCCACCTCGACATCACGGTGCCGCACGACGTGGCCGAGGCGCGGGTGGCCGCCGCTCTCGAGGCGGGCGGCACGCTCGTCAGCGACAGCGCCGCACGGGCCTTCTGGGTGCTCGCGGACGCCCAGGGCAACAAGGCCTGCGTGTGCACCTGGCAGGACCGCGACTGATCTCGGCGCGGCACCTCCCCGACGCCGGGGAGGTGCCCGGCATCTGGGACCGCCGTACCAGGATGTGGAATGCGTGGCAGAGTGGGTTGACGTCGTCACCGTCTGACGGCGACCGTAGGCGCATGCGCATGAACCTTCTCGTATGCACGCGACGCGTGAGCTGAGACCCACAGGTCGAAGTTCCCGCGTCCACCCCTCGTTGCCGTCAGGCCGAGGGGTTTTTTGTTGGGCGGAGCACGGTGGAGGACCATCGGTGACGTCGAACAGCCGGACCCGGACGACACGAACCCGCCGCACCGTTGCGGCTGACCAGAGAGATGCGTCAGATGAGTGAGCAGAGCGCGGCATCCGCCCCGGAGATGACCGGGGCCCAGAGCCTGGTGAAGTCGCTGGAGAACGCGGGCGTCGACACCATCTTCGGCATCCCGGGCGGGGCGATCCTCCCCGCCTACGACCCGCTGATGGACTCCACGCAGATCCGCCACATCCTCGTGCGCCACGAGCAGGCCGGCGGCCACGCCGCCCAGGGGTACGCCGCGGCCACCGGCAAGGTGGGCGTCTGCATGGCCACCTCGGGCCCGGGCGCGACCAACCTGGTGACGCCGCTGGCGGACGCGCACATGGACTCGGTGCCGCTCGTCGCGGTGACGGGCCAGGTGGGCGCGGCGATGATCGGCACGGACGCCTTCCAGGAGGCCGACATCCGCGGCATCACGATGCCGGTCACCAAGCACAACTTCCTCGTCACGGACCCGGCCGACATCCCGCGCACGATCGCCGAGGCCTTCCACATCGCCTCGACCGGTCGCCCCGGCCCCGTGCTGGTCGACGTGGCGAAGTCGGCGCTGCAGGCGATGACGAGCTTCGACTGGCCGACCGGCATCAACCTGCCGGGCTACCGGCCCGTGACGCGGCCCCACAGCAAGCAGATCCGCGAGGCCGTCAAGCTGATCCTCGAGGCGCGTCGCCCGGTGCTGTACGTCGGCGGCGGCGTCATCCGCTCCGACGCCCACCGCGAGCTCCTCCGCCTCGCCGAGTTCACCGGCATGCCGGTCGTGACGACGCTGATGGCCCGCGGTGCGTTCCCCGACAGCCACCCGCAGCACCTCGGCATGCCCGGCATGCACGGCACCGTCGCCGCGGTCGCCGGCCTGCAGAAGAGCGACCTGATGATCAGCCTGGGCGCGCGCTTCGACGACCGGGTCACGGGCAACCTCGACTCGTTCGCGCCGAACGCGCTCGTCATCCACGCCGACATCGACCCGGCCGAGATCGGCAAGAACCGCCACGCCGACGTGCCGATCGTCGGCGACGCCAAGGAGGTCATCAACGAGCTCCTGGCGCTGCTGACCGCGCAGGCCGACGCCGGCCACACCGGCGACTACGAGGCGTGGGTCGCCTTCCTCGCGGGCGTGAAGAAGAAGTACGCGCTGGGCTACGACGCGCCGACCGACGGCTCGCTCGCCCCGCAGTACGTCATCGAGCGGCTGAGCGCGATCGCCGGTCCCGAGGCGGTCTACTGCTCCGGCGTCGGCCAGCACCAGATGTGGGCCGCGCAGTTCGTGCAGTACGAGAACCCGCGCACGTGGATCAACTCGGGCGGCCTCGGCACGATGGGCTTCTCCGTCCCGTCCGCGATGGGCGCGAAGGTCGGTCGTCCCGACGCCACGGTCTGGTCGATCGACGGCGACGGCTGCTTCCAGATGACCAACCAGGAGCTCGCCACCTGCGCCATCGAGGGCATCCCGATCAAGGTCGCGATCATCAACAACGAGTCGCTCGGCATGGTGCGGCAGTGGCAGACGCTGTTCTACAACTCGCGCTACTCCAACACCGACCTGCACTCGAAGCGCATCCCCGACTTCGTGAAGCTCGCCGACGCCTACGGCTGCGTGGGCCTCTCGTGCGACAGCCCGGGCGACGTCGACGCGACGATCAACAAGGCCATGGAGATCAACGACGTGCCCGTCGTGGTCGACTTCCGCGTGCACCGCGACGCGATGGTGTGGCCGATGGTCGCCGCCGGCACGAGCAACGACGACATCAAGTACGCGCGTGACCTCGCGCCCGACTTCGACGAGGACGACCTCTGATGACCGACAAGCACACGCTGTCCGTTCTCGTGGAGAACAAGCCGGGCGTCCTGGCCCGGATCGCCGGCCTGTTCAGCCGTCGCGGCTACAACATCGACAGCCTCGCGGTGGGCCCGACGGAGCACCCCGAGATCTCGCGCATGACGATCGTCGTCGACGTGGAGTCCTCGCCGATGGAGCAGGTCGTCAAGCAGCTGAACAAGCTCGTCGAGGTCATCAAGATCGTCGAGCTCGACCCCACCAACTCGGTGAGCCGCGAGCTGATGATGGTCAAGGTGCGGGCCGACACGGAGACCCGCGGCCAGGTGCTCGACACCGTCCAGCTGTTCCGCGCGAAGGTCGTCGACGTGGCGCCCGACGCGGTGACCATCCAGATCACCGGCAACTCGGCGAAGCTCGCCGACTTCCTCCGCATCCTGGAGCCCTTCGGGATCCGCGAGCTCGTCCAGTCCGGCATGGTCGGCATCGGACGCGGCTCCCGCTCCATCACCGAACGCACGATCCGACCGGTGCCCGTCGCGGTGCCGGCGCCCCCCGCCGCGGTCGTGGTCTGAGGCGCTCGCACCCGCGAGCGACCCCCGGGCCCGGCCCCCGACGTACCCCACCCAGCAGTCCAACCAGAAGGAGAAGCCCGACGTGGCTGAGATGTTCTACGACGACGACGCCGACCTGTCCCTGATCCAGGGCAAGAACGTGGCCGTGCTCGGCTACGGCAGCCAGGGCCACGCCCACGCGCTCAACCTGCGCGACTCGGGCGTCGACGTGCGCATCGGCCTGCCCGAGGGCTCGAAGAGCCGCGCCAAGGCGGAGGAGCAGGGCCTGCGCGTCCTCACCCCCGCGGCCGCGGTCGAGGAGGCCGACGTCATCGTCGTCCTCGCGCCCGACCAGGTCCAGCGCCACCTCTACACGGAGTCGATCGAGCCGAACATCGCCGAGGGCGACACGCTCGTCTTCGGTCACGGCTTCAACATCCGCTTCGGCTACATCCAGCCGCCCGCCGGCGTCGACGTCGTCCTCGTGGCGCCCAAGGCCCCGGGCCACACGGTGCGTCGCGAGTTCGTCGCGGGTCGCGGCATCCCCGACATCATCGCGGTCGAGCAGGACGCCAGCGGCACCGCCTGGGACCTCGCGAAGTCCTACGCCAAGGCCATCGGCGGCACGCGGGCGGGCGTCATCAAGACGACCTTCACCGAGGAGACCGAGACCGACCTGTTCGGTGAGCAGTCCGTGCTCTGCGGCGGCATGTCCCACCTCGTGCAGGCGGGCTTCGAGACGCTGACCGAGGCCGGCTACCAGCCGGAGATCGCCTACTTCGAGGTGCTGCACGAGCTCAAGCTCATCGTCGACCTCATGTGGGAGGGCGGCATCGCCAAGCAGCGCTGGAGCATCTCCGACACGGCCGAGTACGGCGACTACGTCTCCGGCCCGCGCATCGTCGACGCCGGTGTGAAGGACCGCATGAAGGACGTCCTCGCCGACATCCAGAGCGGTGCCTTCGCGAAGCGCTTCATCGACGACCAGGACGCCGGCGCGCCGGAGTTCAAGAAGCTGCGCGAGGAGGAGGCCGGTCACCCGATCGAGGCCACCGGCAAGACCCTGCGCGCGCAGTTCGCGTGGCAGCAGCAGGACGCCGACTACACCGAGGGCTCCGCCGCTCGCTGATCGTCACGCCGTACGGCGCCGCTCGCGGCCCGCACGCACCCGAACGCCTCCGGTCCCCGCGCGGGGACCGGAGGCGTTCGTCGTTCCGGGGAGCGTGGCCCGCGATCACTTCACCTCGGAGCGGGTCACCAGCCACAGCCCGACCAGCATCGGCAGCACCAGCCAGGGGAGCGAGGAGACGCCGAGCTGCGCCCACTGCTCGCCGTCGGGCCAGCCGTCGAAGAGGGCGGTCTGGGCGTAGCCGAAGTCGGCCCACGGCTGGGCGTCGGCCCACCGGTCCTGGAACGCGGCGAGGGTCATCGAGAGCGTCGGCACGACGAACGTGAAGACGAAGTAGCCGACGATCGCGGCGGGCGAGCTGCGCAGCAGCACGCCGAGCATGAAGCCGACAGCCATCCCGAGCAGGTTGGCGACGCCGAGCGAGGCGAACTCGCTCGGCGACACGTCCCACACGGGGTCGAGCCCGGTGAGGAGCGAGCCGACGAGGGTGCCGAGCGCGCCGACGCCGAGGGCCACCACCATCGAGACCACCCCGACGAGCAGGCTGACGACGGCCTTGGCGGCGATCACCCGCCCCCGGGACGGGACCATCGTGAAGGTGGCGAGCCCGCTGCGCTGGCTCCACTCGCTGGTGATCGAGAGGATCGCGAGCATCGGGAGGATCACGGCCATGGGGATGCCGATCGCGGAGGCGAACTGCTCGTAGGTGAGGGCCTCGTCGGGGGCGAAGGCGATCACGGCGCCCGTGGCCAGCACCGCGAGCACGACGATGGAGGCGGACAGCCAGAGACCGGCCCGGGTGTCGAAGGTCTTGCGGGCCTCCACGCGCACGAGGCGGCCGAACGGCGGGCGCGTCAGGTCGGTCCGCGGAGCCCGGGCCGGCGTGCCGGTCGGTGCGGCGGGTGCCGGGGTGAGGGTCGTGCTCATGCTGCTGCTCCTCTCAGGGGCGCGGGGGTCTCCCGCTGGGTGTCGGCGGTGAGCTGGAGGAACATCTCCTCGAGACCGGCGCCGTCGGCGGCCCGCAGCTGTGCGAGCGGCACGTCGGCGCGGTGGGCGAGCCGGCCGACGGCGGGGGCCTCGGCCTCGACGCGCAGGCCGCCGTCGGAGTCGCGCACGACCTCGACCCCGGCGTCGGTGCAGGCGCGCACGAGGGTCGCGGCGTCCGCCGGGTCGGCGGGCACGACGAACGTCCCGGCGCCGGCGAGCAGCTCGGCCTTCGTGCCCTGGGCGACGATGCGCCCGTGGCCGATGACGACGATGTCGTCGGCGACGACCTCGATCTCGCCGAGCAGGTGCGAGGAGAGCAGCACCGTGCCGCCACGCTGCGAGAACCCGCGCAGCACGTCGCGCATCCAGCGGATGCCGGCGGGGTCGAGGCCGTTGGCCGGCTCGTCGAGGATGAGCACGTCGGGGTCGCCGATCAGCGCGGCCGCGATGCCGAGACGCTGGCGCATGCCGAGCGAGTAGTGGCGCACCCGGCGGTCGGCCTCCGTGGCGGTGAGGGAGACCTGCTCGAGGCTCTCGCCGACCCGGGAGATCGGCAGGCCGATGGTGCGGGCGGCGATGGTGAGGATCTCCCGGCCGGTGCGGCCGGCGTGCTGGGCCGAGGCGTCGAGCAGCACCCCCACCTCGCGTGGCGGGTTGGGCAGGTCGGCGAAGCGGCGACCGCAGACCGTGGCGGTGCCGGAGGTGGGCGGCGTGAGGCCGACCATCATCCGCATGGCGGTCGACTTCCCGGCGCCGTTGGGGCCCAGGAACCCGGTGACCCGCCCGGGGCGGGCCGTGAAGGTGAGGTCGTCGACGGCGCGGTGGGCGCCGTACGTCTTGGTGAGCGCGGTGACATCGATCATGGGTCCGAGCCTCGTCCTCCGCAGGTGCCGCGCACATCGGGGAGATGCCTGGCCCGACCCTGAGCGGACCCCGGGGAATGCCGGCCGGCGGCCCGGGGTTGGACGGGTCATGCGCATCGACATCTGGTCCGACGTGGTCTGCCCCTGGTGCTTCGTCGGCAAGCGCCGTCTCGAGACGGCGCTGGCGGGCTTCGACCACGCCGACGACGTGGAGGTCGTCTACCACTCGTTCGAGCTGGACCCCTCCGCCCCGCAGCACGGCCACGAGCTGACGACGGGCGTCCTCGCCCGCAAGTACGGCAAGAGCGAGGCCGAGATGCGGCAGATGCAGCAGGGCCTCATCGACACCGCGAAGCTCGAGGGCCTCGACATGCGGCTCTTCGACAACGTGCACACCCGCACGGTCGACGCGCACCGCCTGCTCCACCTGGCCCTGGCCGAGGGGGGTCCGGCACAGCAGCGGGCGTTGAAGGAGGAGCTGCTCTCGGCGTACTTCCTGCGTGCGGAGAACGTGGGCGACCACGGCGTGCTCCGCGCCGCCGCCCTGGCCGCCGGGCTCGACGCGGGCCGGGTCGACGCGGTGCTGGCCGGTGACGAGTACGCCGACGCGGTCGCCGCCGACATCGCCCAGGCGCGGGCGTACGGCGCGACCGGCGTCCCGTTCTTCGTCGTCGACAGCCGCTACGGCATCTCGGGCGCCCAGCCCGCCGAGGTGTTCACGCAGGCCCTCGAGCAGGCGTGGGCGGAGAGCCACCCGACGCTGGCGACCGTGCCGGGCGCGTCCGACGACGCCGCCGCGTGCGGTCCGGACGGCTGCGCGATCTGATGCCGGCGCGGTGCGTGACGCACCGCGCACGACCAAGGTGAGGCTGGCCTCACCTTTTCGCCGATATGGGGATAGCATCCCATCTCGTGCTCGCCAGCTACCTGATCGGCCTGCGTGAGGGCCTCGAAGCCGCCCTCGTCGTCAGCATCCTCGTCGCCTACCTCGTGAAGACGGGGCGTCGTGCCCTGCTCTGGAAGGTGTGGGCCGGGGTCGCGGTCGCCGTCGCGGTCAGCCTCGCCTTCGGGGCCGCGCTCACCTTCGGCCCGCGCGGCCTCACCTTCGAGGCCCAGGAGCTCATCGGCGGCAGCCTCTCCATCGTCGCCGTCGGCTTCGTGACCTGGATGATCTTCTGGATGGCGGGCAATGCCCGGAGCATGGCGGGCGAGCTGCGCGGCAAGGTCGACGGGGCCGTCGACGCCAAGCCGTGGTCGCTGGTGCTCATCGCCGTGCTGGCCGTCGGTCGCGAGGGCCTCGAGACGGCGCTCATCGTGTGGTCCACGAGCCGGTCGGTGACGGGCGAGGGCACGGCCGACGGCGTCCCGACCTGGGAGCCCGTCCTCGGCGTCGTGCTCGGCCTCGCCACGGCCGTCGCCATCGGCTTCGGCCTCTACCGCGGCGCGGTGACCCTCAACCTGAGCAAGTTCTTCACCTGGACCGGCGGCTTCCTCGTGGTCGTGGCCGCGGGCGTGCTCGCGTACGGCGTGCACGACCTCCAGGAGGCCCGCTTCCTGCCCGGCCTCAACAGCCTCGCCTTCGACGTGACGAGCTGGTACGACGCCGGGTCCTGGTACGGCACGCTCCTCAAGGGCGTCCTCAACTTCTCCCCGCAGACCACGTGGCTCGAGGCGATCGCCTGGGTCGGCTACCTGGTGCCGGTGATGTTCCTCTTCCTCCGCGCCGTACGACGGCGCCCGGCGGCCCCCGGCACCTCGCCGGCCGCTCCCACCCAGCAGAAGGAAATCGCATGACCCGCTCCCTGCGTCCCGGTGCCCGGCGCACCCTCGCGGTCGTCGCCGCCGCGGCCCCGCTCGCCCTCCTCGTGGCGGGCTGCACCGAGAACGTCGACCCCGACGACGCCGCCGAGGGCACGCGTGCGCTCAGCGTCACCGCGTCCGACGACGGCTGCGAGGTCTCCGCGACCGACGCGCCCGCGGGCACCCTCACGTTCGACGTGACGAACTCGGGCGACGAGGTCACGGAGTTCTACCTGCTCGACGGCGACGGCCTGCGCATCGTCGGCGAGGTCGAGAACATCGCGCCCAACACGAGCGCGAAGCTGACCGTCAACGCCGTCGAGGGCGACTACCAGACCGCCTGCAAGCCGGGCATGGTCGGCGACGGCATCCGCGCCGACTTCGCCGTCACCACCTCCGACGAGGAGGTCGAGGTCTCCGAGGACGACCAGGCCGTCGTCGACGACGCGCTCGCGAACTACGCGGCGTACGTCGAGGACCAGGCCGGTCAGCTGCTCGTGAAGACCGAGGAGTTCGCGGCCCTCGTGCAGGCGCGCGACGACGACGCCGCGCGGGCCCTCTACCCGGAGGCCCGCGTGCACTGGGAGCGCATCGAGACCGTGGCCGAGTCGTTCGGCACGCTCGACCCCGACATGGACCTGCGCGAGGCCGACCTCGAGCCCGACCAGGAGTGGACGGGCTGGCACCGCCTGGAGAAGGAGCTGTGGCCCGAGGACGCGGTCGGCTACACGCCGATGACCGACGCCGAGCGCACGGAGTACACCGAGCACCTCGTCGGCAAGACCGAGGAGCTCGTCGCGCTGGTCGCGGAGACCGAGTACACGATCGACGACCTCTCCAACGGTTCGCGCGGCCTGCTCGAGGAGGTCGCGACCGGCAAGATCACGGGCGAGGAGGAGGCCTGGTCGCACACCGACCTCTGGGACTTCCAGGCCAACGTCGACGGCGCCCGCGTGGCCTACGAGGGCGTGCGCCCGCTCGTCGAGAGCAGCGACCCCGACCTGGCCACGACCCTCGACGACGAGTTCGCGTCGTTGCAGGCCCTCCTCGACGCGCTGCGCGAGGGTGACGGCTTCGTCTCCTACGACACGGTCGGCGACGAGCAGCGCGGCGAGCTGTCGGACGCGGTGAACGCGCTCTCCGAGCCGCTGTCGCTGCTGACCGCTGCCGTGGTCTCCTGACGACCGTGCCCGACCAGGAACCCGCGCAGCCCGGGCCCGACGCGCCCCGCCGGGGAGTCTCCCGCCGGGGGCTCCTCGGCGGAGGCGTGCTGCTCGGCGGCGCCGCGCTCGCGACGGGCGGGTACGTCGCGGGCCAGGCCGGTGCCGAGGCTGCGGGCGGCGGGGGCGACACCGCGTCGTACCCGTTCCGCGGCACGCACCAGGCTGGCATCGTCACCGAGGCCCAGGACCGCCTGCACTTCGCGGCGTTCGACGTCATCACCGACGACCGGGACCGGCTGGTCGACCTGCTGCGGCGCTGGACCGACGCGGCCGAGCGGATGACGCAGGGCCAGTCCGCCGGTCCGCTGGGGGCGGTCAACGGGGGCCAGAACCTGCCGCCCGACGACACGGGCGAGGCGCTCGACCTGCCGCCGTCGGGACTCACGGTGACGTTCGGCTTCGGCCCGGGCCTGTTCGACCACCCCGACGACGGCGACCGGTTCGGGATCGCCGACCGCCGTCCGGCCGCGCTCGAGCCTCTGCCGCACTTCCCGGCCGACGTGCTCGACCCCGCGCGCTCCGGCGGCGACCTGTGCATCCAGGCCTGCGCGCACGACCCCCAGGTGGCGGTGCACGCGATCCGCAACCTGGCGCGGATGGGGTTCGGCACCGTCTCGGTGCGCTGGTCGCAGCTCGGCTTCGGCCGCACGTCGACCACGACGACGAGCCAGTCGACGCCGCGCAACCTGTTCGGGTTCAAGGACGGCACCATGAACATCCGGGCCGAGGAGACGCAGGCGCTGGACGACCACGTCTGGGTCGGCGCCGACGACGACCCCGCGGCGGCGTGGCTGACCGGTGGCTCCTACCTGGTCGCCCGCCGCGTCGCGATGACCATCGAGGTCTGGGACCGGCAGCCCCTGGGCGACCAGGAGCGGTTCGTGGGCCGGTTCAAGGGCTCGGGCGGTCCGCTCTCGGGCGGTGCGGAGGACGTCGACCCCGACTTCGAGATGCAGGGCAGCGACGGGCCGATCATGCCCGTCGACGCCCACGTCAGCATGGTGCACCCGAGCCGGTTCGAAGGCGCCCGGATGCTGCGGCGCGGCTACAACTTCGTCGACGGCACGACCGAGCTCGGCGGTCTCGACGCGGGTCTGTTCTTCATCGCGTTCGTGCGCGACCCGCGCACCGGCTTCATCCCGGTGCAGACGGCGATGGCCCGCAGCGACCTGCTCATGGAGTACCTGCGCTTCACCTCCTCCGCCCTGTTCGCCGTGCCCCCGGGCGTCGCTCCGGGCGAGCACGTCGGGCAGGCGCTCTTCGCCTGACGCACCCGTCGCGCGGAGGCCCATGGTGCCTCCCGACCGGCCCTCGCGCGACCGGTCGTCCGCTCGCCTGTGGACGAGCCGCCGGGTCGTCGCGGTCGTCCACAGGCCGGCCGGCGGGCGCTTCCGTCGTACCCCCTCGTCGGGCCACGCTGGTGCCCGTCGACCGGTGTCCGTGCCGGTCGCGACACCGACGAGGAGACGGGGGAGACATGGGCGAGGAGCAGGTGCCGTACGCCGGGGCCGCGGAGGCCCGCGCGGCGATCGACGAGGTGGTGCGCGACGCGGAGGCCCGGGCGGAGCGGGCGCGCCGGTACGCCGCCTCGCTGGAGGAGGTCCGGGTCGTCGGACGCCACGCCGCGGGCGCGACGGTCACCCTCGACCACCTCGGTGCCGTGGTCGCGCTCGAGGTCGACGACCGGCTCGCGGCCGGCGGGGGCGACCGCGTGGGGCGCACGGTCCTGGCGGCGGTCGGGGCGGCGCGGTCGCGTCTGCCCGGCGTGCTCGACCACATCGCGTCGGACGCCTTCGGGCCCGGCTCCGCGACCGCGCAGCACCTGCGGGAGCAGGCGGCCCTGGTCTTCGGGGTCCCGACCCCGTCAGCCCGTACGGCGCCCGCCGGCGCCCTGCCCGACGGGGTGCTCCGGTGACGGCGCGGCTCGCGGCGACCACCGAGGAGCTGCGCCGCCACGCCCGCCGGGTCGAGGCGATCGCGGACGAGTCGGCCGTCGTGCTCGACGCGGCCGCCGGCACCGCGGTCTCGGCCGACGCCTTCGGGCGGCTCTGCTCCTTCGTGCACGGGGCGCTGGCGCCGCTGCAGGTCGGGGGAGTGGCGGCCTGCGCGACGACGGTGGGTGCGCTGACGCTGGCCGCCGGCGAGCTGCGCGCCACCGCCCTCGGCATCGACGTGGCCGACGGTCTCTCCGCGGACGTCGGCCGGGGGCTGGGCGAGGTCGTCGAGCACGTGCGGGGGCTGCCGTGGCGCGAGGTCGGGACGGTGGTCGGCGCATGAGCGACAACCCGTACGTCGCGACCGCCGTCGACAGCACGGGCCCCACGACCGGCTCCGGCCCCCTCGACACGCTCCACACGCTGGGGGTCGCGGCCCGCGACGGCGACTGGATCGAGAGCACGGTGCTCTCCGGCTGCCTCGCCGCCGAGGCGGGCGACCTCGCCCAGGAGGCCATGGCCCAGCGCAGCCTGTTCGGCCCGCTCGTCTCGTTGGGCATCGGCTGGGTGATGGAGCACTTCGACCCCCTCAGCCGCATGCTCGACGACCTCGCGGGCGACCCCGACGCCGTCATGGCGCTCGCCGCGACCTGGGACAACGTGGCTGCCGGTCTCGACACGGTCGCGGACGACTACGGCTCGGCGGCCCGCGTCGCGACGGCGGGCTGGGACGGCATGGCCTCCGACGCGTACGGCGCGTTCGCCGGCTCCCGGGCCCTCATGGTCGAGGCCTGCTCGGTCGCCGCGGCGGGCGTCGGCGGCGCGATGCGGCTCGGCGCGTCGTTGGTCGCCGGGGTGCGCCAGCTCGTGCGGGAGACCATCAGCGGGGTGGTCGCCTGGCTCCTCGAGCGGGCCCCGGCCCTGCTCACCGGGGTCGGCGTGCCCGTCGTGCTGGGTGACCTGGGGAGGCGCGTCGCGAGCGAGACGAGCCGGGTGCGCGGCGTGCTCGACGACCTCGTCAGCGCGTTCAGCCGGCTGCGCGACGACATCGGCGGCATCACGGCGGCGCTCGACGCCGTCGCGATGACCTCCACCGTCGGCCTCGGCGCGGTGCGCCACGCGCTGACGTACGACGACCTGTGAGGCGCGCGTCGGTGGTCGAGGAGCGAGCGCCGGCTGAGCTCCCGGTGGTTGAGGAGCGAGCGCCGGCGAGCGTCTCGAGACCACGCTTCCCGCCCGGGGGGTGAGCCGGTGAGGTGCGCTCCGGTGCCACCTGCTGACACCGGAGCGCACCTCTGGACCGACGCCGTGCGCCAGCCGGGTGATCCGGTGCCACCAGACGGCACCGGATCACCCGGATCGCCCGGGTCTCACGCCTCGGGGCCGGGTGCCTCGGCCGACAGGTCCACCACCCGGTCGATCTCGAGGTCGTCGAGGAACCGCTGGTCGTGGCTGACGACGAGCAGCGCGCCGCGGTAGGCGGCGAGGGCGCCGAGGAGGGCGTCGTACGTCGCGAGGTCGAGGTTGTTGGTGGGCTCGTCGAGGAGCAGCAGCCGGGGCGCCGGTCGGGCCAGCAGCAGCGCCGCGAGCTCGGCGCGGAAGCGTTCGCCGCCCGACAACGACCCCACGGCCCGGTCGGCGCGCGCACCGCGGAAGCCGAACCGGGCCAGCCCGGCGCGGACGTCCTGCAGCTCCGCCTCGGGTGCCTGCGCGCGCACCCCGTCGACCACCGTCGCGCCGGGGTCGAGCCCGTCGAGCCGCTGTCGCAGCAGACCGAGCGGCACCCCCACGTCGACGGTGCCGGCCCGGGCTCCGACGAGCCCCGCGACCGTGTGCAGCAGCGTCGTCTTGCCCGTCCCGTTCGCCCCGACCACCGCGATCCGCTCGGGACCGGTGACCACGAGGTCGATCGCGCGACCGGTGCGGAGCACGAGGTCACGGGTCTCGAGCACGGGGGTGCCACGCCGTACCTCGGTGTCGGGCAGGTCGATGCGCACCGAGGTGTCCTCACGCACCCGCGCCTCCGCCTCCTCGACCTGCTCGCGGGCGTCGTCGACGCGCTCACCGTGGGTGCCGCGCAGCGAGGCGGCGGATCCCTCGGCACAGTTCTTGCGGGCGTTGACCAGGATCTTCGGCAGGTTCTGCGTGGCCTGCGTCCTCCGGGCCACCCGACGGCGCTGCGCGAGCAGCTGCTCGGCCTCGGCCCGGCCGCGCTCCCGGCGCCGCAGCTCGCCGCGCGCGGCGTCGAGCGCCGCAGCGGCCGCCTCCTGCTGGGCGTCGCGCTGCTCGACGTACGACGACCAGCCCCCGGCGTACCAGGTCAGCTCGCCGTCGTGGAGCTCGCCGACCCGCTCGACGCGCTCGAGCAGGTCGCGGTCGTGGGAGACGACGACGAGGTTGCCGCCCCAGGACCCGACGACGTCGTGCACGCGGGCCCGGGCCGCGGTGT
The DNA here is from genome assembly GCF_000426525.1 of Nocardioides alkalitolerans DSM 16699. Lineage (GTDB taxonomy): Bacteria > Actinomycetota > Actinomycetes > Propionibacteriales > Nocardioidaceae > Nocardioides > Nocardioides alkalitolerans. The sequence goes on along the minus strand of NZ_AUFN01000010.1, from coordinate 835,743 downwards.
CCAGGTTGTTGGTCGGCTCGTCGAGCAGCAGCACGTCGGGCGCGTCCAGCAGCTGGCGGGCGAGCCCGAGGCGCACGACCTCGCCGCCCGACAGCTCACCGAGCCGGCGGTCGAGCACGTCGTGGGGCAGCCCCAGCCGGTCGAGGTCGGCGAGCAGCCGCTCCTCGGCGTCCCACCGTCCGTCGAGCGCGTCGAAGTGGCGCTGGTCGAGCGACCCGCCCTCGATCGCGGCCCGGGCCGCGCGCAGACCGGCGATGCCGACGAACCGGTCGACGGGCTCGGCGACGGCGGAGGTGAGGTCCTGCGCCAGGTAGCCGACCCGGCCGGCCACCGAGGCGTGGCCGGCGACCTCCGCGGCGCCCGGGGGCAGCGCGCCCGCCAGCACGCGGAGCAGGGTCGACTTGCCGGACCCGTTGCTGCCCACGAGCCCCGTGCGTCCGGGTCCGAAGCGGGCGTCGAGACCGCGCAGGGCGGTGGTGCCGTCGGGCCAGGTGACGGTGAGCGAGGCCAGGGTGATGACTGCGGAGGGGAGTGACATGCGTGCTCCTGAGGTGACGTCGGGAGCCGACCGGGGCGCGGGCACGGTGGTGTCGGGCACGGTGGTGCGCGGGGCCTCGGCGGTCGGCAGGGGGCGACGTCAGACGAGCAACAGGAGCCTCTCGAGCGGCAGTGGGACCCGTCGAACCTAGGGGCGCCCCGAGGTCGGGTCAACGGGTTTTCCCGCTCGCTCGCCGGCCCCCGGTAGCATCGGCCCCCGCACACCGTGGTGCAGATCCTCCCGACGCGCGCGCCCGAACGAGGCCCGCGCGCTGCACCGAAGGTGGCGCCCCCGTGATCGACGCGTGATCCAGCCCGAGCCCGGCCGACGGCCCGTCGTCGTCCTCTCCGAGCCCCTGAGCCCTGCGACGGTCGCCGCCCTCGGTCCCGAGTTCGACGTCGTCCGCGTCGACGGGTGCGACCGCACGGCGCTCCTCGCCGCGGTGACCCGCGCCGACGCGCTCGTCGTCCGCTCGGGCACCCGCGTCGACCGCGCCCTCCTCGACGCCGCCCCCCGGCTGCGCGTCGTCGCCCGCGCGGGCGTCGGCCTCGACAACATCGACGTCCGGGCCGCCACGCAGAACGGCGTGATGGTCGTCAACGCCCCCTCGGCCAACGTCGTCAGCGCGGCCGAGCTCACCGTGGCCCTCGTGCTCGCCGCCGCCCGGCACGTCCCGGCCGCCCAGGCGTCCCTCCGGGCGGGGGAGTGGGACCGCTCCCGTTTCGTCGGCACCGAGCTGCACGGCAAGACCGCGGGCATCGTCGGGCTCGGACGCGTGGGCGTGCTCGTCGCCCAGCGCCTCGCCGCCTTCGGGATGGACCTCGTCGCGTACGACCCCTACGTCCAGGCCGGCATGGCCGCGCGCACCGGCGTACGCCTCGTCGACCTCGACCAGCTGCTCGAGCAGGCCGACGTGCTGACCGTGCACCTGCCCCGCACCGCCGAGACCGTCGGCGTGATCGGCGCCGCCGAGCTCGCCCGGGTCCGGCCCGGCGCGATCCTGGTCAACGCCTCGCGCGGCGGGGTCGTCGACGAGGACGCGCTCCACGCGGCCTGCAAGGAGGGCCACCTGGCGGCCGCCGGCGTGGACGTCTTCGCGCAGGAGCCGCCCACCGGCAGCCCGCTGCTCGAGCTCGACAACGTGGTCACCACGCCCCACCTCGGCGCCGCGACCCACGAGGCCCTCGAGAAGGCGGGCCTGGCCGTCGCACGCTCGGTGCGCCAGGCCCTCGCCGGTGAGCTCGTGCCCGACGCCGTCAACGTGCAGGGCGGGGTGATCGCCGAGCCCGTGCGGGCCGGCATCGGCCTCACCGAGCGCCTGGGCCGGATCTTCACCGCCCTCGCCGGCGAGGTGGCGCAGCAGGTGGACGTCGAGGTGCGCGGCGAGATCACCGAGCACGACGTGCGGGTGCTCGAGCTCGCGGCCCTCAAGGGCGTCTTCGCCGACATCACCGGCGAACGGGTCTCCTACGTCAACGCCCCGCTCCTGGCCGCCGAGCGGGGCATGGCCGTCCAGCTCGTCACCGACCCGGAGAGCCCCGACCACCGCAACGTCGTGGCCCTCCGCGGCACGCTCGCCGACGGCACGCGCATCCGGGTCGCCGGCACCCTCGTCGGCATCGCGCAGCGTCCGCGCCTCGTCGCCGTCAACGGCTTCGACGTCGACATCGAGGCCGGCGAGCACCTCGCCTTCCTCTCGTACGACGACCACCTCGGCGTCGTGGGCCAGATCGGCATGCTGCTGGGCCAGGCGGGCGTGAGCATCGCCGGCATGCAGGTCTCCCGCGGCACCGGCCGGACCGGCGGCGCGCGGGGCGACAGCCTGGTCGTGCTCTCCACCGACCGCGCGATCGACGAGCGCGTGCTCGCCGACATCAGCCACGCGATCGACGCCACGGACGCCCGCGCGGTCAGCCTGGTCTGAGGCCGCTCACGCCACCATGACGGGCGATCCGGCGCGGGACCGCCCCGACCCCGCGCCGTCGGCGACCCGGGCCCACGCCCGCGCGAGGCGGGCGACGGCGAGGTCGAGCTGCCCGGCGTCCTGCGCGTAGGGCAGCCGCACGAACCTGTCCAGCCCGCCCGTGGCGGCGAACTGCGGACCCGCCGTGATCACGAGACCGAGCCGCTCCGCCTCGTGGGCGACCTGGCTGGCGCTCGCGTGGGGCACGTCGGGCAGCTCGCACCACAGCACCATCCCGCCGGCGGGCACCGTGAACCGCCAGTCGGGGAGCTCCCGGCGTACCGCGGCGACCAGGTGGTCGCGCTGGACCCGCAGCCGGTCGCGCTGCGCCACCAGTGCCGCCCCGTCCCCGGCCAGCAGGTGGGTGAGCACCAGCTGCTCGAAGACAGGTGCGCCGAGGTCGAGCCCGAGCCGCGCCTCGACGGCCTCGCCGACGCGGGCGGCCGGCATCCGGATCCAGCCCAGCCGCAGCCCGCCCCACCAGGCCTTGCTGGCGCTGCCCAGCGTGATCGTGGAGGGCGCGTACGTCGCGAACGGCGCCGGCACCTCGACCTCGTCGAGCACGAGCGCGCGGTGGGCCTCGTCGACCACCGGCGTCACGTGCGCGTCGGCGAGGTGCCGCGCCAGCGTCGCCCGGTCGGGGCCGGACATGAGGTGGCCGGTCGGGTTCTGGAAGTCCGGGATCAGGTACGCCGCCCGCGGGGCCGCCTGCCGCAGCGCCGCCCCGACCGCGTCGAGGTCCCAGCCGTCGCGGTGCACCGGCGCGGTGGTGATGCGTGCACCGAAGTTGCGCAGGGCGCTGACGGCGTTGGGGTAGACCGGCGACTCGACGAGCGCCCGGTCGCCGGGCCGCAGGAGCGTCCGGGCGGCGACGGCCGTGCCGGAGAGCGCGCCCGTGGTCACCAGCACCTGCTCGGGCCGGGTCGGCAGGCCCTGGCGCTCGTACGACGCCGCGATCGCCTCCGCGAGCTGGGGGAGGGCGGTCGGGAAGTAGCCGTGGCCGCCGAGGTACGCCGGCAGGTCGGCCGCCGCGGCGGCGTACGCCTCCGCGATGCCGGGCGGGGCCGAGGTGGCGGCGCAGACGAGGTCCTGCACCTCGCCCGAACCGACGTCCCGGGTCGCCGGGCTCGACGGGGTCAGGGCGCGGTCGCGGGCCCGACCGCGCCCACCCGGCACCCGGGCGAACGTCCCGGAGCCGCGGCGGGCGACGGCGTACCCCTGGTCGACGAGCAGGGCGTAGGCCCGCGCCACCGTGGTGCGCGAGACGCCGAGCACGCCGGTGAGGTCGCGCTCGCTGGGCAGCTTCGCGTCGTACGGGATGCGGCCGTCGCCGATGGCCAGCCGCAGGGCGCCGGCCAGCCCGTCGTACGCCGGAGTGCGGGAGAACCCGTCGACGAGGGTGGCCATGCGCTGAGGGCTGATCGTGACGCTCATGCAGGCCACTCTTCCGCAAGTGGCTATTCAGGACAAGGCCAATGGGCTGCAGGCTGAGTCCATGAACGTTCCGCGTCGCTCCCTCGTCGACCTCGGTCCCCTCGCCCAGCTGCGGGCCGGGCGCCTCGCGCGCCGGCTCCCGCAGATGACGGTCGGTCTCGTCCTGTACGGCGTCTCGCTCGCCCTCATGGTGCGCGGCGCCGTGGGCCTCGCGCCGTGGGACGTGCTGCACTCCGGGCTCGCCGGTCTCGTGCCGCTGACGCTCGGCCAGGTGCTGATCCTCACCAGCGTCGTCGTGCTCGCGCTGTGGTGGCCGCTGCGGGAGGTGCCGGGGGTCGCGACGGTCGCCAACCCCCTGCTCATCGGGCTCAGCGCCGACCTGTTCATCGCGCTCATCGCGCCGCCCGAGGCGATGGCCGCCCGGATCGCGCTGATGGTCGGCGGCGTCGTGCTCTGCGGCTTCGCCTCCGCGCTCTACATCGGCGCCCAGCTCGGGCGCGGTCCGCGCGACGGGCTCATGACGGGGCTGTCGCGCCGTACCGGCTGGTCGCTGCGGTCGGTGCGCACCGGCATCGAGGTCTCCGTGGTGCTCGCCGGGCTGGCGCTCGGGGGCGTGGCCGGCGTCGGCACGCTGCTCTACGCGCTCGCGATCGGCCCGTTGGCCCAGCTGATGCTGCCGTGGTGCACCGTCGAGCTCGCCTCACCGGCGGTGGCGGTGGGGGAGGGCGACGCGGGCGAGGGTCAGCGGCGCGTGGCGACGACGGCCGAGGCGTCGGAGGCGACCATCACCTCGACCGCGGTGAACCGCTCGTCGGTCAGCCACTGCTCGCGGAGCGTGTCGACCCGCCCGTAGGTGATCGGCGGCCACATCTCGCACGGCACGAAGTCGTCGAGCACGACGATGCCGCCCGGCTCCACGAGGTCGGCGATCTGGTCGACGCCGACCGAGCCCGGGTCGCCCGAGTCCAGGAAGAGCAGCGAGAACGGGCCCTTGCTGCCGAGGGTCGACCAGTCGGCGGCGAGCACCTCGACCTGGGGGTCGTCCACGAAGATCTCGGCCGCGGCGCCGGCGAGCTTCTCGTCCAGCTCGGCGGTGAGGATGTGGGCCGCGCCCCGCACTCCGCTGCGCAGCCAGGCCGTCCCGACGCCGCACCCGGTGCCGAACTCGGCCATCACGCCGCCCCGCGTGGCGGCCAGCATCGCGAGCAGCCGGCCGGTCTCGTTGCGGCAGAAGGAGACGTAGCCCGCGCGGCGGGAGACGTCGAACGCACGGGCCACGATGTCGGGGAGTTCGGGGGGTGCGCTCACCCCGACGAGTCTGCCATCCCGGCCTCGTTGTCTCGCATCGTGAGCCAGTTCACGTGACCCCCTCCTCGGGGACCCGACCGGGGAGTACGGTCGCCCCACTATGCGGAGCGTTCTCGTACTTATCGAGTGCCGCGGCGAGGCCTACTGACGGTGAGGCCACCTCGCCGCGGCGTTCGGCGTTGAACTCGGCCTCATCGGATCCCCGCACCACGGCGACCGGCTCCCACCCCTGATCGGTCGCCCGTGCGGGCCTGACGCCCCGCGACGGAACGCAGCAGGTGGTCACCCCCCGCGCGATCCGCAGCTCCGCCTGGTCCTCTCCCTTGTGATCCATGGGTTCGACAGCCCCGTCGTGGGGGCGTCACGCCGGTCCTCCGGCGCCGCTGCACCCGGCCACCCGTGCCGGCCGCACACCCCGATCCCGCGCCGCGTCCCAGCGGCCACCCGACACCGCGCCCGACCTCGCCGTCGGTGCGCCAGCACCCCAGGAGACCAGCCATGTACGACATGTATCCCGAGTGGGGACCCGCCAGCCACGACCCCGCCAACCCGCACAGCCACGAGGCCGTCCAGCGGTCGCTTGACCTGCGAGACACGCGCGGCGACCGGCCCGACGACAACTAGGCTCGCCCGCCATGACCGACTCCTCCACCAGCCCCACCGGTGCCACCGCACCCGGCTCGCTGAAGCTCGCCGTCATCCCCGGCGACGGCATCGGCCAGGAGGTGACCGCCGAGGCCCTCAAGGTCCTCGAGGTCGCCGCTCCCGCCGGTGTGAAGTTCGAGCCGACCCGCTACGACCTGGGCGCCGAGCGCTACCTCGCCACCGGCGAGGTGCTGCCCGACTCGGCGCTGGAGGAGATCCGCTCCCACGACGCGATCCTGCTCGGGGCCGTCGGCGGCAAGCCCGGCGACCCGAACCTGCCCCCCGGCCTCCTCGAGCGCGGGCTGCTCCTGCGGCTGCGCTTCGAGCTCGACCACTACGTGAACCTGCGCCCGTCCCGGATCTTCCCCGGCGTCACCTCGCCGCTGTCGGAGACCGTGCTCGGCCAGGGCGACGTCGACTTCGTCGTCGTGCGCGAGGGCACCGAGGGCCCCTACACGGGCAACGGTGGCTCGCTCCGCGTCGGTACGCCGGCCGAGCTCGCCACGGAGGTCTCGATCACCACGGCGTTCGGCGTCGAGCGGGTCGTCCGCGACGCGTTCGCGCGGGCCCGGCGCCGCCCCCGCAAGAAGCTCACGCTCATCCACAAGACGAACGTGCTCACGTACGGCGGGGCCGTCTGGAGCCGCCTCGTGAAGGAGGTCGGCGCCGAGTTCCCCGAGGTCGCCGTCGACTACCTGCACATCGACGCCGCCACCATCTTCATGGCGACCGACCCCGCCCGCTTCGACGTGATCGTCACCGACAACCTCTTCGGCGACATCATCACCGACCTCGCCGCCGCCATCACCGGTGGCATCGGCCTGGCCGCCTCCGGCAACGTGAACCCGGACCGCACCACGCCGTCCATGTTCGAGCCCGTGCACGGCTCCGCGCCCGACATCGCGGGCCAGCAGAAGGCCGACCCCACCGCCGCGATCCTCTCCGCGTCCCTGCTGCTCGACCACCTCGGGCACACCGACGCCGCCGCTGCGATCGAGGACGCCGTCATCGCGGACCTCGCCGCCCGCGGGGAGCAGGGCGCCGCGCCGCGCCGTACCGCCGAGATCGGCGACGCCGTCGCCGCGCGAGTAGCCGGCTGAGCCCCGCCACCGACGCACCACCCCCTCGTCGGACCAGCGCCGGGCACGCACGACGTGCCCGGCGCTGGTCCTATTTCGAGCGGATCCACCCCGTCCCCATGCCTCCTCCGGCCCGGAAGGTCGACTAACGTGCCCCCCATGCAGATCAGCACCACCCCCTCCGACGCGGCCGTCCCCGACGAGCGACTGGCCGGGATCCTGGCCGAGCCCGGCTTCGGCACCCACTTCACCGACCACATGTTCACGGTCGAGTGGACGCCCGAGAAGGGCTGGTACGACGCCCGCATCACGCCGTACGGCCCGCTCACCCTCGACCCGGCGACCGCCGTCCTGCACTACGCGCAGGAGACCTTCGAGGGCATGAAGGCCTACCGCCACGCCGACGGCTCCGTGTGGACGTTCCGTCCCGAGGCCAACGCCGACCGCATGGTCCGGTCGTCGCACCGGCTCGCGCTCCCGGTGCTCCCGGCCGACGAGTTCGTGCAGGCCGTCGACGCCCTCGTCCAGGTCGACCAGCGCTGGGTGCCCGACGCGAGCGCGCCCGGCGCGGGGGAGAAGAGCCTCTACCTGCGACCGTTCATGTTCGCGTCCGAGGTCTTCCTCGGGGTGCGACCGTCGCAGCACGTCACCTTCATGGTCATCGCGAGCCCGGCGGGCTCCTACTTCAAGGGCGGCGCGAAGCCGGTGAGCCTCTGGCTGACCGAGGAGTACTCGCGCGCCGGCCGTGGCGGCATGGGCGCGGCGAAGACCGGCGGCAACTACGCCAGCTCGCTCGTCGCGCAGCAGGAGGCCATCGGCCACGGCTGCGACCAGGTCGTGTTCCTCGACGCCGAGGAGGGCCGGTACGTCGAGGAGCTCGGCGGCATGAACATGTACTTCGTGCACCAGGACGGCTCGATCGTCACCCCCGCCACCGGCACGATCCTCGAGGGCATCACGCGCTCCTCGATCATCGACCTGGCCGGCAAGCTCGGCCACCGCGTCGAGGAGCGCCGCATCTCGATCGACGAGTGGCGCGACGGCATCGCGAGCGGCGCCATCACCGAGGTCTTCGCGTGCGGCACGGCCGCCGTCGTGACGCCGGTCGGTCGGCTGCTGTCGCGCAGCGGCGAGGTGCCGAGCGCCACGGGCGACGACGAGGGTGGCCCCGTCACCGCGACCATCCGCCAGGCACTGGTCGACATCCAGTACGGCCGGGCCGACGACACCTTCGGGTGGATGCACCGCGTCGTCTGAGCGTCACTTGCGGTTGTAGAGCCGCATCGTGATCGGGCCGAACACGGCCACGAAGCCCGTGCTGACGGCGGCGACGGTGAGCAGCTCGCCCGTGTCGGGGGTCCCGGCGCAGAGCGAGCGCACGCAGTCGACGACGAGCGTGATCGGGTTGACGTTCACGAACGCCTCGAGCCAGCTCGGCATGGTGGCCGGGTCGACGTACGTGCTCGAGAGGAACGTCAGCGGCATCAGCACCATCATGCTGACGCCCATCACCGACTTCTCCGAGCGCAGCAGCAGGCCGAACATCGTCCACACCCACGAGAACGCGAAGCAGAAGACGAGCAGCACGGCCACGCCTGCCGCGACCCCGACCAGTCCGCCCTCGGGGCGGAAGCCGAGGACGAGGCCCATCGACACGATCACCACGGCCGCGATGAGGTAGCGCAGGAGGTCGCCGAGCAGGTAGCCCACCATCGGTGCCGGACGCCAGATCGGCAGGGTGCGGAACCGGTCGAAGACACCCTTCTCGATGTCGGTGTTGACCGAGACGCCCGTGTACATCGTGATCATCGCGATGCTCGACACCAGGATCCCGGGCAGGAAGAACTGCAGGTACGCCGACGTGGAGCCGGCCAGCGCGCCTCCGAAGAGGTACGTGAACATCAAGGTCATCATGATCGGGAAGAGCGTGACGTCGAAGAGCTGCTCGGGCACGTGCTTGATCTTCAGCACGGCCCGCCAGCCGAACGTCACCGAGGCCGACCACGCCGTCGGGCGGGCGGGCGGCGGGTCGGCGAGGAGGATGCGCGCGATCGACGAGGGTGCCGGGGCGCTCTCGGCCGCGGGCGTCGCGGTGGCCTTCTCGGGCGTCGTCTCCGTGGTGCTCATGCCGCACGCTCCTCGTCGGTGGTGGCGGGTCGGTCGGTGAGGGCGAGGAAGACCTCGTCGAGGCTCGGCTGCCCGAGCGAGAAGGTGTCGACGACGATGCCGGCGTCCGCGAGGGCCCGCAGCGCGGTCGCCGAGCGGTCGGCGGCCAGGGCGGTCGCCGTACCCGCGGCGCCGGGCTCGTCGCCCGGCTCGATGCGCACCGTGAGCGCGACGGGGTCGCTCTCACGCTGGGCGTCGGAGCCGAGGATCGTGGTGAGCAACGTGGCCGCCTCGTCGCGCCGGTCGGGGTCGCGGAGGCGCACGTGCACGGAGCCGAGCCCGACGGAGGCCTTGAGGTCGCCCTTGGTGCCCTCGGCGATCACCCGGCCCCGGTCGATGACGGCGATCCGGGAGGCGAGCTGGTCGGCCTCGTCGAGGTACTGCGTCGTCAGGAGCACGGTGGTGCCCTGCGCGACGACGGCGCGCACGATGTCCCACACCTGGTTGCGGCTGCGCGGGTCGAGCCCGGTCGTCGGTTCGTCGAGGAACAGCAGCCGCGGGGTCGACAGCAGGCTCGCTGCGATGTCGAGCCGGCGCCGCATCCCGCCCGAGTAGCCCTTCGCCTGACGTCCGGCCGCCTCGGTGAGCCCGAACGCGTCCAGCAGGTCGGCGGCGCGGCTGCGCGCCTGCGGCTTGGAGTAGCCGATCAGGCGGCTCAGCAGCACGAGGTTCTCGGTGCCGGTCAGGTCCTCGTCGACCGAGGCGTACTGGCCCGTGAGGCTGATGAGGCTGCGCACCCGGTCGGCCTCGGACGCGACGTCGTGGCCGAAGACCCGGGCCTCGCCGCCGTCGGGCTTCAGGAGGGTCGCGAGCAGCTTGACGGTGGTGGTCTTGCCGGCGCCGTTCGGGCCGAGCAGTCCGTAGACCGTGCCGGGGTCGACCACCAGGTCGACGCCGTCGACGGCACGGTTCGCACCGAAGGTCTTCACGAGGCCGTGGGCCTCGATGGCCGGTGGTGAGGAGGTCACGAGGGCTCCTTGGTGGAGGGGTGGCGGGGTGTCGAGGGAGTGGACCGCGCTCGCCCCCGGAACTCATCGCTCTGCCGCTGTCGGATCCGCACGGCAGGATGAGGTGCCATGACCCATCCGCTCGCCTTCGACGCCGACGACCCCCACCTGGCGCGGGTCCGCGAGATCGCGCTCGCGTTCCCCGGTGCGGAGGAGGCCGTGTCGCACGGTCGGCCCGTCTTCCGCGCGGGCAAGATCTTCTGCCTCTTCGGGGCGGGGGAGAAGCTGGCGCCCGGGCAGCACCGGCCCCACCCGGCCGCCGTCGTGGTGAAGGCCGACCCCGGCGAGGTGGCCGCCCTCGACGAGGACCCCCGCTTCTTCCTGCCCGCCTACTGGGGGCCGTTCGGCTGGCGCGGGCTCGACCTCGACGTCCCGGACGTCGACCTCGGTGAGGTGGCCGAGCTGGTCGACGCCTCCTACCGGCTCGTCGCGGGCACGCGGCTGGTCGCCGAGCTCGACGCTCGTGGCGAAGCGTGACCGACCGCCCCGGGGGGTAGCCTCGCTGCCGTGACGACGGCACCCCCGTCGGGGCAGGAGGCCCCGGGCCACCGCCCACCCGCAGGTCTGCGCGTGGGCGAGTACCGCCTGCTCGCCCGCATCGGCGAGGGCGGCATGGGCGTGGTGCACCTCGCGCAGAAGCCGGGTGGACGGCGCGTGGCCCTCAAGGTCCTGCGCCCCCACGTGGTCGGCGACGACGAGGCCCGCGCCCGGCTCGCGCGCGAGGTGAACTCGCTGAGCCGCATCAAGTCGCCCAAGATCGCCGAGATCGTCGACGCCGACCCGTGGGCCGACATCCCGTACGTCGCCACCCGCTACGTGCCCGGCCTCAGCCTCCACGACCACGTGCGCCAGGAGGGGCCGGTCGACGAGCGCGATCTCTCCCACTTCGCCAGCGAGCTCTGCGCCGCCCTCATGGCGGTGCACCGCGTCGGCGTCCTGCACCGCGACATCAAGCCGTCGAACGTGCTCATGGAGGGCCGCAACCCGATCCTCATCGACTTCGGGCTCGCCCGCGTCGCCGACGACCCCCGGCTGACCCACACGGGCTGGCTGCTGGGCACCCCCGGCTACCTGGCGCCCGAGATCCTCCACGGCGAGGACGCCTCTCCGGCCGCGGACGTCCACGCCCTCGCGTCCACCATCGCGTACGCCGGCCTCGGCCGCGCGCCGTTCGGCCGCGGTCCCGCGATGGCCGTGATGGACCGCGTACGGCGGGGCGAGCACGACCTCGACGGACTGCCGACCGAGCTGCGGGCCGCCCTCGAGGCCGCGCTCGACCCGGAGCCCGCCCGCCGGCCCACGCTGGACACCCTGCGCGCGTGGATCGACCCCGCCAGCGCGGGGGACTCGACCCGCACCCGCCCCGCACCGCTCGGGGTCACGGGCGCCATCCCGTCGACGATGCCCGTCACCTCCAGCCCGCCGGCCTCGGCGCTCGCCGGGGGTGCCCTCGCCGGTGGTGCGGCCGCCGCCGCGGGAGGGGCAGCCGCCCGCGACCTCGGCGACGACGACGGGTGGGACGGGTGGGACGGCTACCCGGCGGACACGCCCGTCGACCCCGAGGCCCGCACCGTGGTCGACGGCCCGGCCCTCTCGCCGCAGGCGGCGGCCACGAAGCGCCTGGCCGACGACGCCCCGACGCTCCTCGACACCCCGGTGGTCGCGCCGACCCCGGCGCCCACGCCGACCCCGGCCCCGGAACGGTCCCCGCGCACCGCCGCCGACCTCCACCCGCCGGCGCAGCGGGCGCCGTACCAGCAGCCCCCGGCCCCGCCGCCGGGTGCGTGGCAGCCCTCCCAGGAGCGGCCGGCGCCCACGCCGTACGCCGGGCCCGTGCCGCTGCGCGACCAGCAGCGACCCGACCCGCGCGCCCGTCCCGCTGTGCCGCCCGACGGGTACGGCGAACCGCCCGCCCCACGGCGGACCGTCGGGGAGCGACTCCGGGCCTCACTGCTCGTGCTGGCGCTGGGGGCACTGCTCACGGCGAGCACCGTCGTGGCGCCCTGGCTGACCCTGATGGGGGTCGGTGTCGCCGTCTGGCTCGTGCGGGCGGTGTCGCTGTCGGGCACGGCGCGACGCGAGCGCCGGGCGGTGCGCGGCGCGCACTGGTCCGACGGTCCGCGCTCCCTGCTCGGGGCGCCCTGGCACCTGGTCGTGTCGGTGCTCGGCTCGTCGATGCTGGTGCTGTGGGCCCTGATCCTCGCGCTCAGCGCGGCGCTCGTCGCCCTCGCCCTGGGCGCGCCCACGGCCGGCTGCCTGGCCGTCGGCGGTGCGGTGCTCGCCGTCAGCGTCTGGACCGGTCCGGGCGGTTCGCGCGTGCGCGGACCGGTGCGCGCGGTGGTGCGGCCGCTGTCGCGCGCGGTGCCCGCGTGGGTGCTGTCGTGGGCGCTCGTGGTCGCCGCCGGGGCGGCCGTCGCGGCGCTGGCCATCGAGTCCGGCACCAGCTGGGCCCCGGCGGGCGACGCGCCCTCGCGCCCGGCCTCGCCGGAGCGGATCGCGAGCGACTTCGTCGACTCGCTGCTGCCCGGGCGCTGACCGTACGGCGGAACGACCCTCGCCGTCGCCCGTGGCTCGTGCCACACTGATCGACGTGGCAGGACCAGACCGACAGCCCGGGCACCCCCGTCCGATCGTCATTCCCTAGCGCGCCGTACCTCCCGGCGCGCCCACCTCTCGTACCCCGAGAGGTTTTTTTGTGCCCGGAGGACGACGCCACGACGAACGAGCGGAGCAGCACCCGGGTCGACGGCCGGTCGACCGACGTACGGAGAAGAGCACCGAGATGACCGACCTCCTCAGCACCGACGGAGCCGTCCTGGACCTCCAGGGTGCGTTCCACGTCTACGACACGACGCTGCGCGACGGCGCCCAGCAGGAGGGGCTCAACCTCTCCGTCGCCGACAAGCTCGCGATCGCGCGCCAGCTCGACGCGCTGGGGGTCGGCTACATCGAGGGCGGCTGGCCCGGGGCGAACCCGAAGGACACCGAGTTCTTCCGCCTGGCCCGCACCGAGCTCGACCTCAAGAACGCCCGGCTCGCGGCCTTCGGCTCCACCCGGCGCGCGGGCACGGCCGCCGCCGACGACCCGCTCGTGGCGGCGCTGCGCGAGAGCGGCGCGCGGACGGTGTGCCTGGTGGCGAAGTCGCACGACCGCCACGTCGAGCTCGCCCTGCGCACCACGCTGGCGGAGAACCTCGCGATGGTGCGCGACACGGTCGCCCACCTGCGGGCCGAGGGCCTGCAGGTCTTCGTCGACGCGGAGCACTTCTTCGACGGCTACCGCCGCAACCGCGCCTACGCGCTCGACGTGCTGGGAGCGGCGTACGACGCCGGTGCCGAGGTCGTCGCCCTCTGCGACACCAACGGCGGCATGCTGCCCGCCTGGGTGGGCGAGATCGTCACGGACGTCGTCGCCACGACCGGCGGTCGGGTGGGCATCCACTGCCACAACGACACCGGCTGCGCGGTCGCCAACACGGTGGCGGCCGTCGAGGCCGGCGCGACCCACGTGCAGGGCTGCATCAACGGGTACGGCGAGCGCACCGGCAACGCCGACCTCATCACGGTGGTCGCCAACCTCGAGCTCAAGCTGGGGCGGCCGGTGCTGCCGCCGGGCAGCCTGCGCGAGGCCTCCCGCATCGCCCACGCCATCGCGGAGGTCACCAACGTCCCGCCCGCGTCGCGCCAGCCGTACGTCGGCACCTCGGCCTTCGCCCACAAGGCCGGCCTCCACGCGAGCGCCATCAAGGTCGACCCCGACCTCTACCAGCACCTCGACCCGGCGGCGGTCGGCAACGACATGCGCCTGCTGGTCTCCGACATGGCCGGACGCGCCTCGATCGAGCTCAAGGGACGCGAGCTCGGCTTCGACCTCTCGGTGGACAGCCCCGAGGGCAAGGCGCTCGTCACGCGCATCACCGACCGCGTGAAGGTGCTGGAGTCGCGCGGCTACACCTTCGAGGCGGCCGACGCGTCGTTCGAGCTCATGCTCGTCGAGGAGGTCTCGGGCCGCCGCCCGGCGTACGTCGACGTCGAGTCGTGGCGCGTGATCACCGAGAGCCGTCCGGGGGCCGACGCGCTGTCGGAGGCCACGGTCAAGCTGAACGCGGGCGGGTCGCGGATCGTCGTGACGGGGGAGGGCAACGGGCCGGTCAACGCGCTCGACCAGGCGCTGCGCTCCGCCATCGGCCAGGTGCACCCGGAGGTCGCCCGCTTCCAGCTCATCGACTACAAGGTGCGCATCCTCGACCAGGGCCACGGCACCGACGCGATCACCCGCGTGCTCATCGAGACCACCGACGGCGAGTCGACCTGGGTGACCGTGGGCGTCGGGGCGAACGTCGTGGAGGCCTCGTGGGGCGCGCTGCTCGACAGCGTCACCTTCGGGCTCTACCGCCGGGGTGCGGGCGCGACCGGCGCGGACGGGGTGTGACGAGCGCCCCGGCGGGGCGTGTGGCGTCGCGTCAGGATCCGCCTGGCAGGATGCGCGCATGACCCTCTTCGGTGCCCACGAACCCGAGCGCGAGCCCACTCCCGGCGTCTTCGGGGTCGACGCGCAGGCGGCTCCCGGCTGGCTGTCGGGCGAGTCGCTGGCCGAGACGCGGGGCCGCGTCCCGATCCTGTACGTCGAGGCCGTGCCGGTGCGCGTCGACCACCTCGGCAACGTCGAGGAGGTCGGCATCCTGCTCCGGGCCTCGGCCGCCGGCAAGATGACCCGCAGCCTGGTCTCGGGTCGCGTGCTCCTCGGCGAGACCGTGCGCCGCGCGCTGCTGCGCAACCTCGAGAAGGACCTCGGTCCCTCGGCGTTCCCGCAGATCCCCGCCAACCCGGTGCCGTTCACCGTGGCGGAGTACCTGCCCCTGCCGGGCGTCTCCCCGCTGCACGACCCGCGCCAGCACGCGGTGGCGCTGGTGTACGTCGTACCGGTCACGGGCGACTGCCAGCCGCGGCAGGACGCGCTCGAGCTCACCTGGCTGACGCCGGCCGACGCGCTGGCGCACGAGGTGCTCGCCGACATGGAGGGCGGTCGGGGCGTGCTCGTGAAGCAGGCCCTCGCCCACCTGGGCGCCATCACCGTCTGACCCCTCCCGAGGCCCCGGGGCCGGGGTCAGAGCCCGGCGACCCGCCGGGCGAGGTCGACCCACGCGGCCTCGAGCCGCTCGACCGGCAGGTGCTGCACCTCCACCTGGGAGCGCAGCACCGGCACCTCGAGCGGGGAGAGCAGCGCCGCCGCGAGCAGCGGCAGGTCGCCGCCGACCTCCAGCTCGGCGAGCAGGTGGCGCACGTGCAGCAGGTTGAACGAGTACGCCGCGTGGGAGCGGCCGTGGATCGACGCGGCCGCCTCGAGCAGGGCGCCGTGCAGGAGGTTCTGCCGGAGCCGTGCCGGCCCGAAGGCCAGCAGCCGCTCGGCCGTGCCCGCCCCCGGCCCGAGCGGCGGGGGGCCCGAGATGACCCGCTCCTGGAACTCCGTCTCCGCACCGTTGAGCACCGCCGCCATGAGACCGGCCCGGCTGCCGAAGCGGCGGAACACCGTGCCCTTCCCGACGCAGGCCTCCGCAGCCACTCGGTCCATCGTGACGGCGTCGACGCCGAGCTCGGTCACCAGCCGGGCAGCGGCACACATCACGGCGTCGCGGTTGCGCGCCGCGTCGGAGCGCTCGCGGGGAGCGTCCGCCATCGGCAGCGGCGAGAAGTGCGTCACGCGGGAGAGCCTAGACGACGGGGGTCGAAACGGACTATGGTCCGGAATGAAAACGGACTGTGGTCCGTTTGAACGTCGAACTGTCACCGACCGCCCGCCGCGGTCCGACCTCCCGGAGATGAATCCCATGACCAGCACCCCCGTCCGCGTCCTCGCCCTCGTCGGCAGCGTCCGCACCGGCTCCGTCAACCGCCGCCTGGCCGAGCGCCTGCGCGACGAGGCCCCCGAGGGCGTCGAGGTCCAGATCGCCGAGGGTCTCGCCGACCTGCCGTTCTACGACGACGACGTCGACGCCGCCGGCGCCCCCGAGGCCGTCGCGCGCGTCCGTGAGCAGATCGCCGCCGCCGACCGCATCCTCTTCGTCACGCCGGAGTACAACGGCCGCATGCCGGCCGTGCTCGCCAACGTCATCGACTGGGGCTCCCGCCCGTACGCCGCCGGCGCCCTCAAGGGCAAGCCGGTCGCGGTCGTGGGTGCGTCCTTCGGCCAGTACGGCGGCGTGTGGGCCCACGACGAGGCCCGCAAGTCCGTCGGCATCGCCGGCGGCGTCGCGCTCCCGAAGGGTCTCTCGGCCACGCCGACGTCGCCCGACCTCAGCACCGACGGCCAGCTCGTCGCCGACGCCCTCGTCGTGCTCCAGGACCTCGTCGCCCACGACGACTCCGTCGCCGCCTGAGCCCCGGCCGTTCGCGGTAGGAGATACCCGTAGGACGGGTACGACCTACCGCGCAACGGTCACCCGTCGTCGAGCCTCGGCCCTTCGCGGTAGGAGATACCCGTCAGACGGGTGCGACCTACCGCGAACCGGTCGCTCGAGGTCGGTCGCGCTCAGTCGTCGCCGAGGCCGCGGGCGTGGAGCGCGTCCCCGGTCGCCCGGGCGTTGGCGACCACCCGCACCACCATCGGCACCAGCAGGGCCCGTGGACTCCTCCCGAGTCCGCGGGCCCGCGCTGCGTCCCGGGTCTGCAGGGCGATCTCGAGGGTCGTGGGCAGCGCCCGGATCATCAGCGAGAACGCCAGGCCCACCCGCGCGGGGTCGACGCCGAGCCGGCGCAGCGGGCCGAGGGCCCAGGTGATGACGTCGATCAGGTCGTCGACGGCCGTCGTGGTCGTGAGCACCGTGGCGAGCAGGATCATCCCGAGCAGGTCGCCCACGGTCTCGACGGCCGGGGCCCAGCCGCGGGTCCACGCCTGGTACGCCGTCAGCGCCACCGCGACCAGGGCGAAGCCGCGCAGCGAGCGCAGGGTGCGCCGCAGCGGTGCGCCCGACCACGCCACGAGCGCGGTCGCCAGGACGACGAAGCCGACGGCGCTGAGCGGTCCCCGCACGACCGTGACCACGACGGCGGTCACCAGGAGGGCGAGCAGCTTGGCGCCCGCCGGCAGGCGGTGCAACCACGTGCGTCCGGGCCGGTAGGCGCCGAGCGGCAGCGTGGTCACGCCGTCGCCCGGTAGTGGGCGACGACGTCGGCGGCCGGGCCGTCGGCCACGACGCGACCCCCGTCGACCATCAGGGCCCGTTCGCAGCGGGCGGCGAGCTCGAGGTCGTGGGTCACCAGGACGAGCTGCTGCTCCAGGCCGAGCAGCAGGTCGCCGACGAGGCGCGCGTTGCGCAGGTCGAGCAGGGTGGTCGGCTCGTCCGCGACCAGCACGTCCGGGTCGGTGGCGAGCACCCCGGCCAGTGCGAGCAGCTGGCGCTGGCCGCCGGAGAGCGCGTGCACGCTGCGGTCGCCCAGGTCGCCCAGCCCGAACCGCTCCAGCACGAGCTGCGCCGCGGCGCGGCGCGCGGTCTTGTCGCGGTGGGTACGGCGCAGGGAGAGCGCGACGTCCTCGAGCGCCGTCGGCATCACCAGCTGCGCGGAGGGGTCCGTGAAGACGAAGCCGACGCGTCGTCGCACGGCGGGTCCGTCGTCGACCACGTCGAGACCGTCGACGAGCACCCGGCCGGCGCTCGGCTCGACGAGCCCGTTGACGAGCCGGGCGAGCGTGGATTTGCCGGAGCCGTTCGGACCGACGAGGGCGATGCGGCGTTCGGTGAGGTCGACCGTGGTGGTGTCGAGCACGAGGAGGTCACCGTCGGCCGTGTCGGCGTGGACGGTGACCTCCTCGAGCTGGATGCGACCCAAGGGGTGTCAGGCGGCGGGCGCGGCGCGGCGCGGGCGGCGTCGCGGCAGGAGGTCCGGGAAGGCGCGGTGGACCGTGTAGGCCACGACCGCCATCGCGATGTTCTTGATGACGTCGCCGATCCAGAAGACCTTGTCGACGTCGAACGCCGCGCTCCAGGTCAGGTCGGCGTTGAGGACGAGGCCCGCCATGCCGAGCGTGTGGATGAAGACGGCGCTGCTGAAGAGGCCGGCCGCGAAGATCGCGGGCGCGGCGAACGCCCGGCGGGGGAGCCGCTCGACGATGAACCCGCACAGGCCGGCCGCGAGGGCGAACCCGAGCAGGTAGCCGCCCGTCGGTCCGACGATCACGCCGAACCCGGAGGCGCCGCCCGAGAAGACGGGCAGGCCCACGGCGCCCGCGGCGACGTACAGCAGCACCGCGAGGAAACCGCGGCGCGCGCCCAGGATGGCGCCGGTCAGCAGGACCGCGAACGTCTGGAGGGTGATGGGCACGGGGCCGGCCAGCTTGATCGCGGGGAGGATCGCGCTGATCGCGATCAGGGCCGCGAACCCGGCGATGAGGGCGATGTCGGTGCCGGTCGAGCGACGGGTCCGGGTCTTCGTGGGCGTGCTGCTGCTCAAGGGATCATGCTCCTGGGATCGTGACCTGAACGGTGGTCAGGTGAACGGCGTTCAGGTTAGGGTCTGCCCGGACCCTGGTCAACGAGGTCCGAGGAGTGGGAGGAGCACGAGATGGGGCGGTACCACCGCCAGGCCCTGGTCGACCGGGCCGTCGACGTGCTCGACCGCTTCGGCCTGGCCGACCTGACGATGCGTCGCCTCGGCGCCGAGCTCGGTGTCCAGCCGAGCGCGCTCTACCACCACTTCGCCAACAAGCAGACGCTGCTCGCGGCCGTCGCCGACGAGATCCTCGTGCGCGGCCGGCGTTTCGAGACCGGGCCCGACGCGCCGTGGGACGACCGCGTGGTCGCGGTCTGCGCCTGGCTGCGTGACGGGATGCTCGCCTACCGCGACGGGGCCGAGCTGGTGGCGACGTCGTACTCGTTCGGGCTCGGGGCGCGGGCGCCGTACGACGCCCTGCGCGAGGCCCTGCGCGCCTCCGACGCCCCCGACGACCTCGTCGAGGTCGGAGCCCGCACCCTGCTGCACTTCGTGTTCGGCCACGTCACCGACGAGCAGACCCACCTGCAGGCGACGAGCGCCGGCGCCATCGTCGACCCGCCCCGCGAGGGGTCGGACTTCGCCCTCGGGCTCGGCATCGTGCTCGACGGCCTCCGGGTGCGCGTCGGCGCCTGAGCCCGTGCCCCGGCTCAGAGGGTGTCGAGGTCGACCGTGCCGCCGGAGCGCCAGTACTGGTTCGCCTCCCGGGTGAGGAACCCGTTCTCGACGAGGTAGCGCCGCAGCGCCGCCACGTCCGGGTGGGAGCGGCGGAGGATCGCGTTCACCTCCAGCTCGGCGTAGACCACACCGAGCTCGAAGCCCTGCGCGAGGTGGTCGAGCACGACGAGGCGCTTCGCGTGCTTGGTCGGGATGGTGTGCAGGCGGCCGTCGGCGTCGAGGAACTGGCGCAGCGTGCGCGCGTTCGCCGCCGCTACCTCGCCGGGGTCGTTCGAGGACATGCGCCGACCGTACGACGCGCTGCTCGCCCCCGCACGCGCGTTTCCGCCGGTGCCGCGGAGGGGACCGTGGACCCATGGCGCCCATGCCCCCTCCCCAGCCGCCCGTCGACCCCGTCGACGGCAAGAGCCCGTACGACGCAGGCCCGTACGCCGGCACCCCGTACGCCGGCACCCCCTACGAGCAGTCGCCGTACCCGGGGGCTTCCCACGGCGGCACGCCGTACGGCGCAGGTGCGTACGGGGGCCCGCCCGTGCACCAGTCGTCCCCGGTGAACGTGGCCGACGTCGTCGTCACCCTGGTGCTGCTGACCGTGCTCGGCGCCTTCACCCTGCTGGGCTCGTTCTTCGGTCTCTTCTTCGGCATGGCGTCCGACGGCTGCTACGACGACGACGCCTGCTACGACCGGGTGGGGGTCGGGGTGGGCCTCGCGTCGGGTGGGCCGTGGGTCGTCCTGCTGCTCGCGACCGTCCTCGCCCTCGTGCTGATGGTGCGACGCAAGCTGGCGTTCTGGGTGCCGCTCGTCGCCGCGGTGGCGTCGATCGCCGTGTGGCTCGCCGGGGCCGCGGTCGCCGCCGGAGGTGCTTCCTAGGAACCGACGCCCGCCGGGGCGTCCGCCACGACCAGCAACCGCTCGCACTCCGCGACCAGCCGCTCGCGCAGCGGCGCGCCGCGCTCGGTGAAGCCGCGCTGCGCCGCGACGTACGCCGCCTTGCCCTCGGGTGTCTCCACGCGCAGCGGCTCGACGCCGAGGTCGCGCAGGTCGTACGGCGCCGCCCGCATGTCGACGAGCCGGATGTCGCGCGCGAGCTCGAAGCAGTCGGCGACGAGGTCGGAGCAGATCATCGGTGTGAGCCGGAAGGCGTGCTTGTAGAGGTCACTGCACCTACCATCATGCAGGCAAAGGCTTGGAGGCTCTCGCGATGACGCTCAACGTCAGCATCTACGTCCGGCTCTCAGAAGACGAGCACGGCACCTCTCTCGGTGTCGCCCGCCAAGAAGAAGCATGCCGCAGGCACGCAGAGGCGCACGGCTGGCGGGTCCACAGTGTCCACATCGACAACGACCTGAGCGCCACTACGGGCGTTCGACGTCCGGCGTTTGAGCGCCTACTGGCCTCCGAGCCTGAGGCGATCCTGGTCTGGCACACCGACCGACTGGTGCGCCTGTCGAAGGAACTAGAGCGGGTCATCGACCTCGGCATCAACGTCTACGCCGTTCAGACCGGTCACGTCGACCTCTCCACCCCGGCTGGTCGCGCAGTCGCCAAGACCGTCACGGCGTGGGCCCAGTACGAGGGCGAGCAGAAGGCGGAGCGCCAGAAGCTCGCGGCCCGCCAGCGCGCCGTGGCGGGGAAGCCGTGGTGGCCCACCAGACCGTTCGGGTTCGAGATGGGCGGCGGTCACCGCGAAGACGAGGCTGCGGCGCTCAGAGAGGCGTACAGGGGCCTCTTGCGGGGCTTCTCCCTGGCCCGCGTAGTCCGTGACCTGAACGCCGCTGGGCACGCCACCAACAAGGGGCGAGCTTGGACCGCTCCGACGTTCCGCTCCGTGCTGCTCAACGCGAGGAACGCGGGTATCCGCGTCTACCGGGGCGAGGAGATCGGCCCTGCCAGTTGGTCCCCGATCGTGACCGAGGAGGAGTTCCGCGCTGTCGTCCACCTGCTCAACGAACCCAAGCGCTTCCGCAACGGTGGACGCGGCGGCAAGGGACGGCGCGAGAACCTGCTCACCGGCCTTGCGACCTGCGGCAAGTGCGGCGGTCCCATCCGAGCCGCTTGGCGTGGAACGCGGGGCGAGGAGGGGGCCTACAAGGTCTACCAGTGCGGCGGCAAGCATTGCGTCAGCCACCCGACGACCTGGGTGGACGGGCGGGTGATGCTGGAACTGACCAAGCGTTCGGAGCAATGGGTGGGAATGGTCTCCGAGGCGAAGGATGACGCGGCGCATGACGTGCCCGCGCTCCAGGCGCGGGAAGCAGCCCTCCAGCACCGCAAGGCAGAACTGGCGGAGATGTTCGCGGACGGGACGATCGACCGAGCCACCTTCACCGCTGGTGTTGAGCGGGTGGGGCAAGAGGCCACGGCCGTGGCGGCAGAGCTACGTGAGGCCGTTAACGCGATCTACGGCTCCGACATCTCCGGGGACCTAGAAGCCCTTGCCGACTTCTACGCGGGTGACGTTGAGGAGGTGCTACTGCCCTCCGGCAAGCCGGACCCGACAGTGGCTTACTTCGATGTTGACCGAGTGCGGGGAGTGGTCGAGCGCATGTGCGAAGAGATCACGCTCCACCCGATCGGCAAGGGTCGGAAGGTTCGCCAGTACGGCGACCACCTGCGGATCACGTTCCGAGAGATGCGCTAGCGGGCCCTCTGGCGAGTTCTGGGGTGCTGGTACTCAAGAGGCCCAGAACCGCACTGGCTGCCTTCCTCGAACGGCTGAGGGGACGTCTGAGAGCCTCTCTGGAGACGAAGCTCTGCCTCTCAGGGCCCGGCTATCAGCCCTCGGTGCCCCTCACGCCGCCGAAAGGATTGATGACGACGCCCGTCGCAGCCCGCTCGCCGGGTGACCGACCCTAGATGCGTCATCAATCACGCGGCACTTCGTCGCGGGCGCTGTCCCTCGCAACTCGTCGCTTCCGGAACCAAGGTCGAAGCACGATCATGACACCGGAGAACGCGGCGAGAAAGACGGGCAGTGCAATTGTAAAAATTGTCCAGCGTGCCAGTTCAAGTTCCTGCAACGTAATCAAAGCCGCCATAGTCGCAACGATCTGAAAGAACACTCGCCACTGTTCAGCGGGGTCACTGAAATCGGTAGTCCGATTGGGCCGCAGAGTCCACTTCTGCCCCTCTGGCGTGAAAACTAGGAAGCCTAGAAGCAAGATGACCGATAGTGAGAGCAACTGTCCGACAACCCGCTCGACCTGGGATACCTCGACCCAGAATCCCCACACGAAGAACACCACGTAGAGAACGAGGTAAGCAAGTTCAGGGATGAATTTGCGGAGCGGGCGGGGTGCTCTCACGACTGCTCGCTAGTCATCCCATTGCCAACGGACTTGCTCTTCCTGTTTGACGAGTCCGTCATGATGACCAGTTTAAAGATTGCAGCGAAGATCGACCCAGCGGCAACCACAATCAGGAACCAGGCCCACAGGTCAACTTTAAGAACGATGTTGGCGGCAATCAGGGTCGCGAACATAATCAGGGCCACCGTGTAGTACAGGATTGTGGTTCGTCGGTCTATCCACTTCCTTGGCCGTCTCTCTCGGGTACTGGCCCGCCCGTGAGGGGTGAAAAGAAGGTACGCGGACAGGCAGAAAATGCCAACAAAGAAAATCTCGACGGCAACTAAGTCAGGTGTCGAATAGTCAAGGAATAGCGAGACAATTGCCCAGAACCCCGACATGACCAGACCAAGCACGAAGATTGCGTTCAGCAGTTTGACGCGCTTCTCGTTGTCCACGGGTGGGCTCACTTCCTATTAGGTTAGGGCAGTCGGTGGGTGGGGTGCCGAGAATAAGACTTCTCGCTTAACCACCTAGCATCCATTTTGATGATGGCTTTAGTGGCAACGGTAAGCGCGGCACCAATAATAGGTACTGCAATAAGCCACAGAGACCAATACGGAATGTCGTACGCCAGAAGCAGAATTCCCATGGTGACAAACATTAAGACGAACGCCCCCCAGTACAGAGTCAACCCGCGACCGGTCTTGGGCAGACTGAACTCAGCCTGCTTGCGCAACCTGACCTGTCCACCGGTCGTAAAAAGCAGATAGCAGCTGTAGAGCGCCAAGCAGGTCCAAAAGACTAGAGCGGCCACACGGTCAAGCGTGGAGTAAGTGGAATTGAATCCGTTCACCAGAACCTGCGTTGCAAAAATTTGCTAAAAGGAAGTACTGATTTCGTCTCGTCGACTTGATCTTCGCGCCACTGACCATTTTCGCCCTATGCCCAATGTTCGTGAAACGCAAACGTAAAATCTATTGGGGTGGGGAGTAGTCCCCATGGGAGTGGGACACCAGGCCACGCGGCCAGTGGCAAATACCCCCCCGGCTCCAATACGCCATCAATAACGGAACCTCTACTTCGACCTAAATCGCAGGTAGAGATTCACGGCTGCCGAGATGACGCAGAGCCCGAAAAATAGAATGACAAAATACCCGGCCAATCTGCCGGTTCCCGTTTCGCCAATCACGATGACTACACCCATAGCCACAAAGATGGCGCTCCCAACCAACCCGATGAACAATTGCGGAGTCGACGGTACCGTCCATGCGGGGGGTTGGTATCTCGCCCTGCCTTTTTTCGCCATGCACTTGACGCTAGCCGCAGCACATCTATCTGCGCTTGGGTTTCGACAAGGACGGAGGGCCGGTGATCAGGTAGTCACCGGCCCTCCCCGGCCTCATCGGTCGAGTCGGATGACCTCTAACACCAGCCGCAGCACGTTAGCTAGGGCGCTGACTGCCGTCAGTACCGTCCGCTGACGCTCGTGCGGGTTCCTCGTGGGCTGTTCCTCGTGCATCATGGCTCCCGTCTGTACCTACGCTGGCATGGACAACGAGACGGCTCCGGTTGCACCCGGGGCCGTTTCTCCGTTTCGGAGAGACGACCGGCCTCGCGTCAGTTGGCGTCCGGCTCAAACCACCGTGTCCTGCGAACAGGCCAAGGAACTACATCCGTGTAACGCCTACCGACGGCTCAAGGAGAGCACACTCCACCGACGCAGGCACGCCCGTCGTCCACACCGCCTGTGCACAACCGACAGAGTTAGGCAACACCAGGCAGGAAACCTGTGGATAACTCGCCGCCTCTTGTTGCCTCTTAACTCCTCTTCGACCATCTTCGACATGCGTTGAGAGGCGTTCATGTGCGTCTATGTGCGTCCGTGTCAGTCTTTGCGCAGGTCAGCGGCTTTCCTCTCCGTGGAGCCCTGCGTTACCAGATTGTTACCCAAATTGCTCGGGTGCATCTTCATCTGGTTGACCAAGTCTTGCCCGCGAAGCCGACGGACTGCCTTTACGGGTGTGGAGGCACTCCGCGTCCCGGTACTAGATGACCTCGATGACCATGCACACGTTGGGGGCATCGTGCTGGCGCAGGCTCCGCTTTGAGCGTCAGTCCGAACGGCAGCAGACCCTTCGAAATTTCCTTCGGTACGAACGAGCTGAGCGGGACTGTGGCACCAGGGTCGGGGGACAGGGTGGTGTCGAGTAGCAGTGATGGCCCCGTTCTCAGTCGAAGTCGTCCTCGCCTAGCTGCTCACATGCCGACGAAAGATGCTCAACCTCGGTCTCGAACTCGTCGAGCACGTCTGCCAGTGAGTCTTCGTCGGCCACGGCGACCCGCATAGCCGCGACGGCGTACGGCGTCACGAAGGGTCGAGCGGAGGGCAAGCCCACGGCGGTGAACACGCTGCGTGCGTAGCTGTCCCACTCAGCCTGGTACCCCGAAGCGCTCTCAGGGGCGGAGGGGATCGAATCGCCCAACTCGTCACAACTGCGACGGATCTGGCTGGGTGCGATTGGCTCGGGCTCCAGATCTGCGATGCTGGTTACGGACGAGGCAAGCGCGGTCCCCGCCTGGCTCCAGGCGGCTTGTATCTCCGTGTCTGTGTCGGCGTCATCGATCGAGCACCCGTAGGCGTCGATGCAGTTGTTCCAGATCTGGTGAGCCTCGACGTAGCTGTTGAGAGCGAGTTCGAGTCCCACCGCTGTCAGCGTGCAATCGAGAGCCCCTTGGGGGTCGTCTGCGAACGTTGACTCGTCGGCGAAGTACACGTCGTACTCAACCTGAACGTCACCGAGATACGTCGTGTAGTCGAGAAGGTTCATACCAACACCAAGTCGCGAGTTCAGTTGCTGAAGCGCGCCTACCAGCGGAGCTGACTTGGTTTCGCAGGTCTCGGCGGCCTCTTCCTGCCGCTCGGCTTCTTCGGTCGCCTCCTCACGTGCCTGGATGGCCTCCGCGCCCTGATCCTCGAAGTCTTCGATCCACGCCACAGCTTCAGCTCGCTCGGGCGGCGGGGCATCGGCGCTCTCGTCAGCAGCGTTGCTGTCGGAGCATCCGGCCACGAGCAGCGAGAGCGCCGCTACGAGGGATAGGTGGGCAGTTCGCTTCATTGATCTGCTCACCGTCAGCGACGGAAGCCGACAACCTGGTGTGAGGTGCACGCCATGACCAGCGCCGCGATCCAGCCGATGATCGTCCAGCCCACCAGAAGGTTGACGAAGAAGACGCCGCCAGCGTTCGACTTGCCCCGCATGCTCGCGATCATCCACGGCAGCATGTAGCCGAGGGTAATGATCGCGAGGACGATGCTGATGGTGACGCTGATGGGGCGGCTCTGGCGGTCGGTAACGAAGTGCTGCTGCATGGGAGTTCCTGTCTCGGCCGTATGGGTGGCCTAGATCGTGGGCTCTCCGGGGTGCGCCTGCACTGTGAATGCTCAAACTTTCACCAAAGCTGACCAGACCAGGGATGGTTTCCAGCCCTCCCGTGCAGCGGCTCGTCTGGCTATGCTCTAGACGTCAGGTGACTCATTCTCGGGGGTTCACAAGATGGCGTACTTGCATGATGGCGGCGGGCCAGGGACTGGCGGCGACCGCCTGGGCTTCGAAACGGACAGCCTCATCACGGCTGCTGGCGGCATCCGGCGCATCATCGACGCGCTCGATACGAATGCGCTCACCATGTTCCAGCTCGATGAGAGCGTGACGGGCTGGCCCGTTGTGGCGCAGTCGCTCACGACCTTCACCGACTCGTGGGACGGGGGACTGCGCACCCTGTCGGGCGATCAACTAGGGATCGCTGACGCGCTAGAAGCGTGCGTAGAAGACTTCCTAGGCGTGGATCTCGACGTGGCTGCGGGACTGCGCTACGCGGAGACGGGTGAGGACTTCGCGTTGTGACCCCGGAGTCGTCGCGGGCTGATCTCGACGCTGGGCTGACGCCGGAGGAGCTGGTGGTCGGGCAGCCCGAGGTAATCGAACAGGCCGCGGCTGAAGCCGACCGGATGGCTGAGCAGCTTCTCGACATTCGCCAGGCCCTCGAATACATCGAGGTGGACTGGGAGGGGGAGGCAGCGCAGGCGTTTCGCAACCTGTTCGACTTCCAGCCCGACCGGTTCAGAGACGCTGCACTTCGCTTTCAAGAGGCCAGCATCGCACTGTCTGACTACGCCGCCACGCTGGCGGCTGCCAAGGCGGTTGCCAGCAACGCGTGGGCCCTCTACCGAGTGGCGAAGGCGGCGATGCCGCAGCAGCTCAGCGTCCCGACTCCCTATGCACCCGACTACGTCGCCCCCGGCAGTTCAACGCCGGAGATGGACCACGCCGTGGAGCGTCTGGCTACGGCACGACACGAAGTTGCCCGCGCAGCGACCACTACGAGCACAGCGCTCACCTCGGCCCGGTTCATGACGCTGGGGGAGACTCACGTGATCGCTCAGCGCCCCGACATCGGGGGCGACAGCGGCGACCTGCTGAGCTTCGCCGCAGGAGCGCTGCGAGCCGTAGGTGACACCGCCATGTTGATGGGTGGCAATCCCGACGTTTTCCGTCCGAACAACGACCTCGATCGCTTGGAGGCTCACTTCGGCGTCGAGCAAGACGAGAACTACCTCTTCGCCTCCATCCTCGTCGGCTTCTGGAATCCCGGCGTTGGGACCACTCGCGCTCCGTTACTTGCCAGCCTTCCGTGGCGACGAACCCGCTTTGGTACTCCTCAGCTTGCAACTCAACTCGCGGAGACCGGCCTAGCTGCTCGCAACTTTGCCGGGCTCGCCGGGATCTCGATGCGTGAACCAGGCGCGTTGTCGCACGCTGCCGTCTACACGATCGGAATGCACGCTGACGCGATCCCGCCGCCGACTCACTGGTCAGCCGAGGCGACACAGCGGTGGGTGTACTTCATGGAGAACCACCCAAGCCGCGGCGTGGCCGACATGGGGACCGAGGCTTCTATCGCCTACGAGCGCCGTGGCGGTGGCACGCAGGGTGTCTTGATCTCTAACTCAGACGGCACCTCGACAGTGCAAGCCGACGGGCTCGGCATCGACGCTGACGGTGTGGTCGCCTTGGAGATGAAGTACGTGAACAACCCTGGCAACGCCACTTCAGTCCATGAGGGGACGATGCCAGTACCCCACGTGCAGGAACAGGCCGACCGAGACCTACGGGACCAGTTGCGCCGATACGGCGATGTGGCGGCCGATGCGGGCAACCCGGTAGATAGGATTCGGATCCCAACTACGAGCGAGCTTGCCGCAGAGCGTGTGCGTCAGTTTGCTACCGAGGCAATTGGTGACCGAGCTGACTGGGAAGTGGTGGTCATGCCATGAGTGTGATCGTGACTGCGCTCAGCGGGAACGCACTGCCGGTCAGCGACTCGCGAGCGTTTCGCGAACTCGTCCTCGCTCGATGGCCCGACGCGCAGTTCATTTCATACGTGGGCACGGCGATGGAAGAGACGACCGACGTTGCAGTCGATGTCTTCGCTGCCGACGAGACGCATGGACGGATCCGGCACTCGTCAAATGGCCTGTCGGTCGCCTGCGACGAGGAAGACTTCAGGTCCGAGCTGGCGGCTTGGGCGAGTGAGTGGAGCGAGAGTGTCCCAGACCTGTTCCTCATGGACGACGGAGCGACCTACGTCATCCCTATCCGTCCCGGCATGACGCCCGAGGATGCAGAGGCTGCGATCGTCACCCCCGACTGGTCAGCCACGCCTCCGTTCTAGGCGGCGCTGGGTGCGCCAGTACCGCCGGTCCTCTGGATTCCGCCCCGCAGCCATCTCAGCGCCGCTCGTAGCGAGCCTGAGGGGCCTCTAGGCGGCAAGACTGACGGGTCTTGGTCGAGGGATAGTTTGGCGTTCTTGTCCGGTCCGGCTGACTGGAACAGACGCGCACCCGGTGCTTCAACGTCGCGCCGCCGCCACGAGTTCGATCAGTTGTCCCATCGGAAGAGGCGTCTCGTCACCTGATCCAGTGGGTGGAGCCCCTAGGACGCGCCGCGCGAACTCCTCGTGAATTCGCTGACGAGTGGCGGAGTCGTCAATGGTGGCAATGAAGTCTTCGAACGAGTCCATTTGAACCTTGATGGAACGGGCCCAGTCCGCTGTGAGTCGGTGGGAGGAACCGAGTCGAGCCACGTACGCCGACAGCCCTCCGATAGCCAGAACAATCGCAGCGTGCGCAAGGGCGTCACCCCAACCGGTGGTGCCTGGACCCAGTCTCACGCCGACAACCCCGGCAGTAATCGCGAGGACAGACGCGCCAGCGCGGAACAACCAGCTTGCGACTCCCTGTTCTCGTGCCAACTTCTCGAAGTGACCGGACAGTTCGGCTTGGGCTTTGCGACTCGTTAGTTCCCTGATCTCTTGCTTCAGTTGCTCTAGCGCGACGCGGTCCTGTTCGACCCTGAGCGCTACTGTCTGTGCCGCCTCTAAGGTCGACGCGCCACGCCGCTCTAACTCGGTTAAGAGCCGAACGTCGTGGATGTGTCGGTGCAGGTCATCGAATCTGGCTACGTGCGTCCTCTCAAACGCAAGATTTCTCCGCTCAGCCTCGCCCGGCTTGTGACTGGTGGGAAAATCAAGCCAGTGCCGAGCGAGATTCAGCACGTTGCTTGTCCGATCCTCCAGCCAGTGCAGGATCTGCACGTCTGAGGCCCACGCATGTTCGTCCTCAGTCGGAAACTCATCGATCCCAAACGCGAACACATTGTTCCTTGCATAATCGAGCAGGACGCCCGCCAAAGGCTGAGATTCATTGGCAGGGTCGAGTAGGTGCTTCCAAGCAAAGTGGTGAACATTGAGCAACAAACGCACTGTCGGAGAAACCGAGCGCTCTTCGAGCACGGTGTCCACGGCTTGTCGGAACTTTTCTAGTTCCGTGTAGGTCTCAGGCGCTTCTTCATGGTGAGCAGTCACAGTGGCACCGTAGTCCGACGGTGACGGCAACGCGCCCTTTTCCCTCGACCCCTAGCCGCAATGGCCCATGACCGTTCCCGTTCTCTCTCGGTAGAGCCACACAGGGAACACGCTCCACGCCGCCAGGAGGCCCTAGTGGCGATCGTTGAACTGGGCAAGGACTCCGGCGCCGCGCGCTCCCCCGCCTCCTCGTGACACCGCTACCTTCGCTCCTGACTGCCAAGGAGCAGCACCGCAGTCCGTGTGACCGTCGCGGCTGTGACGATGCATCGCCGTTCCTCTGCACACCTATCTCACTTGATTCATCTAAGCGGGCGATGGCATTGTGGATTTAGTCAGACGGGTTTCGAGATGCGCGTGATCAAGAATTGCCATGCAGTCACCTGCACGGTGGCGTAGTGTCGCTGCCGAACTTACCGATCCAGCCAGCGATTGGGTCCGTTATCGAATGGACTAACCGGGTAGTCCGCGACTGCATTGAGCTGTGCAGTCCGTTCTGCCACGGCCTCTAGAAGATAGTCCTCTTCAACGTATGGCTCCGTGGCCCAGTTGGCGGTGAGCATTTGTTCAGGATCAACGCCAGTCTTCCTCATGACCGCGCCAGACAGGTTGACGTCCGTCAGGTCCACCATCGGAAGTGCGGCTGAAGTCAAGTTTGCCGCCCAAAAGTCCGATCCTGCCATTTCGCACTGCATGAATGTTGCGCTGCGCAGGTCCGCCAACTCGAAGGTGACGCCCCGCAGGTCACAACCAACAAACTTAGCAAACTTCAAGTCGGAAAAGTTGAACTTGGCCCTTCGAAAATCGACGCCCGAGAACGTCGAGTGACTAAAATCTGCTGACCAAAACTCGACACCCCGGAAATCAGCGCCCGAGATCTCTACTTCTCCGACGCTGTGCCCAGCGAAACTGATCGAAGTTTGCGGCTTTGGGGACAGGCGACCAAGTACCTGCATGGCTCCAGCCACGTCGGCTGGAGCCCGCTTCGCTGGCAGTTCATAAGTTGGCGCCTCTGTTTGAGAGAACCGGAGACGAGTAAGCGACCGCGCCGCCGTCCGGACTCGTCGTCTTCCGGACCTCAAAAGACCCGAGGGCCAGAACCGCACCCGCCAACGAGATTTCAATGCGTGGTTTCGGTTGGCGGCTGACACGAAGGTCATCAGGAGATTGCCAATAGTATCCCGGTCACGAGGAGAGTCGGCGTAGATACGTTCGAGGGCATAGATTCCGCCAAGACGGATAGTTTCACTCTCGGCGGCCAACTGCTCGACGGCCTTGGTGTATCGATCGGTCACGTTCGCGTCACGGCTGGCCGCCAGTTCCCTCGTGCGAGTGGCCTGTCCGTGCCCAGCGACCACAGCTGCCACGAGCCCCACGACCAAGGCAGCGGCTGGCACAGCTACTCGCGACGCATCGCCCCAGTGGACAGGATCCTTGCTAAGCCACGGACGAGCTGCGCCCGTGGAGATCACGCCGGTCGCGTATATCGCCAACCCAACGAGTACCACGCCGCCAGCCATCGCAAGTACCACATCTGTGGAGAGCGACCGCTCTCCTTTCAGTCTAGTCACCCCGGAACTCTATGCCTCCCCGAGTCCATGGCATACCGAGACCTGACTTCTTCGAGAAGGGAAAGAAGCTGGACTATTCTGAACAGGCCGAGCCAGAGTTCCGGGGTCTGAAGGAAGTGAACGTGCGGCAAGTGGTCCTGGCTGCTACCGAACTGGGCGCTGTATTCAATCCCGACCTGTCCATTGTCTGCGTTGCGCTGTTGCGGCACTTCGAACTACGTCGGCCGGTCCGATTGATCGTCTAGCATGCAGGGCATGACGAGTGAAACGACGTACCGTGGCATAGGCAACTGGGATGCGCCCTTTACTCTCACAAAAGTAGCGGTCGCGAGACAGAGAGAGTCGGAGCGCATAACCGCATCGGTTCGATGTACGGAGCCGCCCCTTTCTTGGCAGTCCTATCGCGACGGCGCTCCTTGCCCAGGATGCCTGCTGCCCTATCAGGATCCCGAACCTTGGGAGTTCAAGGGAACTATGCACATGACACTCAACGAACTTCGAGTGTGGGAAGGTGAGAGAGCGCGTTTCGATTCCTTGCACCAAAGTTGCAAAACGGCGACGTTCCACATGGCAAGTTCACTCACTCTGCATTGCGTGAAATGTTGCCCGATGCCGCCTCTATCCCCGGACGTCTTAGAATCGCTCCAACGAGAGCGAACCAAGCCGACGCCGGACCACGACCTGGTTCGCTGGAAGCTCCGGCTCTTCTGCGGGCACGTCACGGAGCGGCGTTCTCACAAGACGTACAGGTCAGCCTCCGATGCGTTCGGTGGTGGCACGACTTGCGACGAGTGCGGCCTCTATCCGGCTACCGTCGTCGACGCGCTGCCCCTCGGGCCGGTCGAGGTCAAATCGCCCAAACCGTCCGGCGCCGCCTCCCGGCCAACACGCTCTCAGCTCGAAACTCGGGTTCGGCAACTGGAGGCTGAAGTCGAAGCACTTAGGGGACGCGACCCAGGGAACTGAGATTTTGGTGGGCGATAAGAGGTTGAATCAATCGCGATGTTTGGGATCTCTGACCAGGTCGGCATCAATGCCCTCACGGCGTGCCACTATGAAGAAGCCCTGCTCGGTCTCAGGGTCGTAGTGAACAACTCCGTCGACGTCGGCTAGGCCTCGTTTCCACGTGTCCAGTTGCGCCTGCACGATGGTGGTCAGTTCGTGCCCGGCCCTGCGTCTCCGCTCTGCTCGAAGCATGTTGTTAGCGTGAGCCCGTGAGTGCTTGGTGGCAACGTCCCAAGGAATCAGTTCGCCTTCCCAGACATATCGGGGCTCCCACCCTCGCTTGATCCGAAGGTTCGAGAACGCGGATGGTGAGATCTGGATATTGTATCGACGCGCATATTCTTCCGTCATCCAGCGGTAGGTCTTGCCCTGCTCAAACCACCGACGAACTTCGGTCTCATCTTGAATTTTTCCCACGACACCCGTCCTCCGAGATGTCTGCGGTGCGTCGAGGTGACGCCCGCCTGCCGACCTATGTCTAGAGTATTGCACCATGGGCGGTCGGTCCCACCGTCCGTCACGAAGGAGGCTCCAAGTTGGTCTCGCGCCGAGTAGTGACCCGATCCTGCGACATGTGCGGGCGCACGCCTGCCGAATTCTTCAGGATCACTGCCGACCGCGTCACGCACGAGGTCGACCTATGCATGACTCATGCGGCGCCTCTGCGCGATATCATGGAACGGTCCTCGCGAAACTGTCACACTGAAGGCAGCGCCTTGCAGGCGGAGAAGAGCAAGGGTCGGGATGATGGCGGAGATTCGCAGTCACGGCCGCGGAGGTCGCGCATGAAGTTAACTACCCTGGCTGAGATCGAAGCTCAGAAGCGCTCATCTGAGTAGCGGATGGTGGTCCTTGGGGGTCATTGAGACCTCCTCTGCCCAAGAGGGAAATCGTTCGAGCGGCCCGTGGCTGCTCAGTAACAGAACACGTCGCCCGCTCCGGCGATGTCCAGCTGCACTCGGTGGGGTAGGTACTCCCACGAGGCAAATAGTGACTCCTGCCGTCGTTTCCGTACCACCTCTTCTTGGAGTACGTCCACTAAATCGAGAAGATAGCTGACATCGTCCGCGGCGTACGCTACCTGCGAATCCGTGAGGGTGGTGGATAGCCAGTCGGACCGCTGTTCATTCTTGGATATGTCGACGCCCAGGTGGCGTTTAAGCACGGGACTGAGACTATGCTCGTGATGCGCGAGGGTTGGCGACAGGATCTTGGAAGCGATCTTAGTGCAGCCCAAGTTGTGCGGTCTTACCGACCACTGATAGGTCATGAATCGAAGGTCAAATGGCGCGTGATGGAAAATCTTCTGCACGTCGGGAAATTGTAGAAGTTTACTCAGACGTTCGGGAACTTCGCCTCGGTCAAGAAGTATGACATGTACTTTTTCCCGGTAGGCGATCTGACAGGTGCCAATCTGGTTTTGCCGCCAGTTCAAGCCGGACGTCTCTATGTCCCACGCGACCCTGCCGGAGTCAACGACTTCATCAAAAGTTTCGGCGTCGATGTCAGCATTTGAAATGAGGATCTGGCGGTTCATTCCGGTGCCCCACGTGGCGGGGAGGGCAATGCAACGGCACTTTGCGCCGCAATGACCTCTATCTCGTCGTGAACAAACTGCCAAAGACTTCCGGTCTTTACGACAAATGTGGGCACGTTTGAACGGCGCTCACGCGAGTGTGAGTAAAGTGTGAGAACTGCTTGCCCATCGAACCGATAGCAGCTAAAGACAAGGTCTCCTTTTCGAACATGGATGCTTAGATCTGCGCCGCCGGTACCACGAAGTCGACCGAACTCCGAGATTGCTTCCTCTACTTTTGTCCGGACCTCGGGCGGCTTCTTCCCAAACCTCTCACTAAGTAGACGCATGGTCTGGGGGTCTCCAGGGTCGGGCAGAAAAACTCTTATCTGGGCTTTCGGGTTAGCTGCCAGTTGCTCAAGACGACTCCAATGCGCGTTGCGCCAGGTGCTTGCGTAGGCGACGACGATATCGACTTTGGTTGCGCCAGTCATGAGGTCGTCCCACGGCACAGTGTCAAGATAGGCGTCAGTAACGTGCTGGATCCCCGACTTCTGTATGTCTGCGCCGAGATTCGCCATAGCCATCACCTCCGAGGCGAGGGATCGTTTGCCAAACAACTCCCAGGCGGCTGAGATAAGCGTTGTCGCGACGACAACGCCACCCATGTTGGAGAAGACCGACTGCCATGTCGGGTTCAACGAGTACGCCCCATCCCGCGCCGCGAGCCACAGCAGAAGAACGCCTACCGCCAGACCGCATGCCGAGTAGAGCGCGACGGACTTGTTCGTACCGGCGATTAGGCCCTTCAAGCGCTCTCCCAAATTCGACGTTGTCGTTCGGAGATCCTATGGCTCCGCGAGCGCTTCGGGGGCTACAAGCACGTGTCTGACATGTTCAAGGAGTCAGCGGGTCAGCTCGCACGAGGCAACAGGGGCAGCGGTCGTAGAGGGTGTGACGCCACCACTCTCGACGCAAGAAACGCCCCCACCGTCCCGAAGGATGGTGGGGGCTTCTTGTTGCTGCTACCTACTCGTCGTGGGGGCCGGGGCTCACGTTGCGATCGGCAACACCGAGCACCGCCGAGAACACTCCTACCCACAGCAGGGCCAGCTCTCCAGTGAGTAGGCCGTAGCCGACGAGCACTGCCGTCAGTGCCAGTGCCACGCGGTAGAGGTACTTCCGCTGGGCCGGGGTGAGCTTGTCGACGATCGCTAGTACGTTCTTCACTCTACACTCTCCTAGTGTGGGGTAAGCAAGGCTCTACACATGCCCTCAGGCTTGCGAGGATGCGTTCTACGGGGCCGCGAGGGGCGGGGTGGCAGGAGCGCCCGCTACCGCTTCGATAGCCCGCCACATGGCCGTCTGCTCAGCCAAGCGAGACTGCCGCTCGGACTCCGAGTCCGTCATGTGGTTGACGATCTGCTCTTGCAGCGTGTTGAGACGACCGTGAATGGTCTCCATCTGGGCGAACACCTGCGTGGTGCGCTGGTCGTTCACCGCGAGCTGACTCATCACCTCTTCGATGTGGGCCAGACGTACTCCGAGTCCGGGGATGGGCGGCGCTAGCGACATGCCGGTGGCCGGATCGATGACGGCCTCTCGACCTACGAGCGCCACCAAACCTCGGTTGAAGTTCTGTATCGGCTCGCGGACCTTCTTCTTGATCCAGACGAACAGCCCCGCCAGCATGATCACCGCAGCCCCTACCGCCGTGATCCATCCGGCGTGAGCCTGAATGGCGGTGGCGATAGAGAGTGCGGCTACCAACGCGGTCATGTCCCGATGGCCGTCCAACGGATAGCGATGGAATCGGTAGACACCACGTTATCTTTCTGACGGACGCCAATCGTGGTGTGGACAGTGCTGGTCGTTCCACCAACCACCACCCAATACCCTCCGCCACTGAAGGCCGTAGCCTGCACGATCGGGGGAGAGGTGAAGGTCTTGGTGAAGGGAATGTTCACCGTTCCCGAGAGGCCGCCAGTAATGTCGATAGTGGCAGTGCCCGTCTCGATAATCGGCACGGCCCCGAAGAGGGCCTCCAGTCGGTCGGCAAGTGCGCGGGTGTGTGCAGCGCCGTCCTTTACGGGATCGGAATCCTCGACGTAGGGAATGTCAAAGTCTTCTGTTGTTCCAGGCATAACGTCTCCCGCCCTACGTCAAGTCGCTGTAGGTGATCAGAGGGTTGATGTTCGAGTAAGTGATGAGCGGATTCAGGTCCGCGTAGGTCATGCGGGTCTTCACGGCGTAGTGCCGCTCAATGGCGGAGAGTCGGGTCTCCAACCCCTTTACGCGGCGACGCATGGCGGACATGGCGTTGAAGCCAGCAGGATCGCCAAGCACCACACCGTGACGCACTCCCTGAGAGCTGACGCGCAGCGAGCGACCGGAGACGATGGAGACGAGTTCCTGTCCGTCCACCACGACCGTCACCTTGTCGCCCATGCCCCAGTCGCGGCCGAAGAGAAAGGCGGAGTCGTCGTTGACCGTGATCTCCGCACTCACCTGCGCCACGCCCTCGGAGGCGAGGAGGTCGATAGCCGACTTGGTGAACTCTTCCTCGTCAAGTACGTAAGCCTGATCAACGAAGCGCTCTACGCGCCGTCCCCACGCCTCGCTAGCGGCCACGGAGTCCTCGGTGGTGACTGTGGTCCACAGGCGGTCTAGCGACTCTTCCTTGGCCCCCACGATCGCGTGTGTGGCCGTTGGAGCGCCCACCGATACGCGGTAGCCGTCCAGGCCCCGGCCGATCGTCAGACGCACCTCTGCGGTGCGGTCTCGCACCTGCTCCACCTCGAAGGACAGGTGGTCGCCACGCTGCACGAGCTGGAACGAGAACTCTCCAGCGGCCACCTCTGCCAGCAGATCTCCGAGGTTGTCGAAGCGTGCTGTCTTGGTGACCACCGGGCCGCGCAGGCGGTTGGTGCTCTGTGCCAGGCGATTGACCCGACGAGCCAGTGGAGCGGTGGGGCCACAGTTCGCCATTGCGAAGCCGTGAAGCACGTGCTCGATAGGCCCCGTGCGGGAGTCGTACTCGCTGCCCTGGTGCTCGGTGTCGTCCGTGCTGGGGTCGGGGTAGGCGAGGCGGTCGAAGAGGTGGATCTCGTCCGACTTGCCGTTAAACTCGACCGTGCTAGGAGAGTCGGTGCTTGCCGAAGTGGTGGGCTTGTCCGTGGGGCCCGAAATAACCACTCCGAAGCGGTCGGTAATGCAGATGCCGGAGCCGGGGTTGAGCAACTGCGGCACCATCGGGTGATCCCTGGGAAGTCGCACCAGCCACGTGCCAATCCCGTTACGAACGAGGGTTACCTCGAAGTCCATCACCTGCGCTTCGATCACACCCACACGGCCGAGGCTCAGGTTGCGAACCTCGACCGTGTAGTTGGCTGCTGGCGAGAGCGTGTCTCGCGGGTAGGAGATGAAGGACAACTAGATCACCAGCCAGTCCCGCACCGTCCAGCGGCAGCGAATGAGATCGGGCCGCTCAGGGATTCCCAGCGGCGTAGCGATAGAGACGGAGTTGTTGGGCTCGCCCGTCCACTCATAGGAGTAGTAGGCATCGTTGGCGTCGTCGCCCGAGAAGAACGCAGAGCCACCACCCACGAAGGGCTTAGAGATGGTGGCAGTAGCAATACGACCATTGAAGGCACGCCCACCCGTGACGGTGATGGTGACTACCTCTTCACCCTCCGGCACGACCACGCGAGCACGGAACTGCTGCTGCCCCTTGGTGACGAACGTGTAGAACCACGAACTGTCGCCAGCAGAGACACGCACCTGCACCGGCCACGAGGGGTTAGCGTCACGCGAGATGTTCAGGTCGAGGCCCACTGTCACCTCGCCAGCCTCCGGCACTGCGGCGTAGCCAATGGCGTTACCAGTAGTGCGCAGAGAGGGCGTGGGGCTGTCGAAGCCCACGAGGATCGACCCGGGGGAGTGGGTGTAGTTCGAGCCGATCCAGTCGAGCGCGTCGGTGAGGTTCGGGTTGAGCATGTAGTTGCGCTTCTCCCACGGCTCCACCTCGTCAACCTCCACCTCGAAGAGGTGCTGTCCCGGGGGAAGTGTTCCTAGTTCGGGAGCGGTGCCCATGCCGTCGTAACGGCTACTGCCGGTCTGGTCGTAGACGGCTCCAGTGGAGGAGTCGACGTAGAGGGTGTCCTCTACGGCCAGCTCGCCTTCCCACTCGAAGGAGTGGCCTTCGTCGTCTTCGACGTAGATCCGATTGGCGGGGCCTCGAAACTCCCACGTCTGGTAGGTGTCTGCGCTGCCCTCGTTGTTGACGATGAAGAGGCCGGGATCGCCAGCCTGTTCCACCGTCTCGGTTGCGTGGTACCAGTAAGGGTCTCCAGCGCGGAGGATGACCGTGGAGGACCACTCGTAGAGCCCTACGGTGTCTTCGCCGTAGGAGAACTCACCACCACCAGCGCGGATCACCTTGGTCCACACATAGGACTCCGTGTCGGTGTCGTGCACCTTGAGAGTCATCTCGCCAGCGAAGACGCGAGCGATCTGGTTCACCTTGTCGCGCAGCTCGGGACGGCTAGGTGCGTACACGTGGAGGGGGAGTTCGATATCCCGCATCTCCACCCGACGCGACCGAAGTCGCCCACCATCTCCTGCTCCCTCGAAGAACTGCAGGGAGACCGAGGGGAGGCCGAAGCCAAGCGCTCCCGCGATGGCCTCGACCCCCTGTCCCTCTTCGGAGATCTCGTGGAGGCTCAACGCCTCGGTGGCGTTCTCTACTGTGACGTAGACCGTCATGATCAGAATGCCTTCCCGATAGCAGCGAAGAGATCCTCTTCGGAGGAGATGGACTGCCCGGGGGCAGCGTTGTAGACGAGCGTGCGGTTGTTGATCGTCGTGCCGCCCGAGGAACTGGCTACGCCTGCGCTGTTGGCGCGAGCGGCAGCCATCGTGTTGGCACTAGCGGCGACCGTGCTGGACGTGGCCTGAGCCGCCTGCACCGCCTGGAGCAACTGGTTAGCGCCCTTGATGTTCGCCAGTGCCGCCGTGATGGTGCTGGAGGCAAGCTGGGTGTTCATGGCGTTGAGCAGCGCGTTGGCGTAGTTGACGATCTGCGTCTGGAGAGTTCCCAGCGAGGCGGTCAACTGCTTGACGCCGTTCTGCGCAGCAACCAGCGCGGGGCCGTACACCTGGTCGCCTGCACTGGCAGCGAACTGAGCGCCCTGTGAGGCGATCTGCTGCTGGAGTGCGGCCACCTGTGCAAGACCCGCCTGTCCGCCCTGGAGAAGGGCGCGTACGGTCGCTAGACCGGCCTCTGGGCCTGCGGCAGCAAGCTGCTCCAGCGTGGTGTTGTCGAGCCCCATCTTCTGGAGCTGCTGCATCGAAGCGGTGAACTCGGTTGCCCGGTCCCTCGCCTGCTGCATTCCCTTGATGATGCCGTCGAAGGTCTTAGCGCCACCGGACACGGGGTTAGCCATGCTGGTGTAGCCATCGACGATCGACTCGCGGAAGTTCTCGACCTCCGAGGTGAGGGAAGCGAGTTCCTGGCGAGCATCGGTGAGCTGCTCAGCCATCGCCTCAGCGAGCTTGGTAGCCGTGCTGAGGTTGCCGAGGTCGTCGCCAAACATGTTGGAAAGCTGCTTGTTCCGGTAGGAACCGGAGAACTTCTCCCCGAGATCCTTCCAGACGTTCTGCACCTGCGACATGAAGCCACCGACGTAGCTGGAGTTGCCCAACGTCTTTTCGGCAGCGGCGATGATGGAAGCGGACATCTCGGTGACGGCCTTGACGACG
Source organism: Nocardioides alkalitolerans DSM 16699 (assembly GCF_000426525.1). Taxonomy (GTDB): domain Bacteria; phylum Actinomycetota; class Actinomycetes; order Propionibacteriales; family Nocardioidaceae; genus Nocardioides; species Nocardioides alkalitolerans. The sequence continues at coordinate 796,371 of NZ_AUFN01000010.1, read as the reverse complement.
TTAGCCGTCTTGGCCTTGATGCCGACCTCCATGCCCTGAGCGAAGAACCCACCCACGACCTTCATCACGCGAGAGGGTGAGGCGATACCGAGAGCAGCCCTAGCGGCAGATGCCGCAGACGCGGCCATTGTTGCTGCTGCGCTCGCAGCGGCCCTGGCGGATGCCTGAATGCCCGCAGCCATACCGGCCGACAGCTGAGATCCCATCTTGGAACCAGCGCTGTACATAATTCCGCTCAGGCCGTTAACGCCCGACTGAAGCCGACTCGACGCGCCAGAAGCTGACGAGTTGTTGGTCAGTCCGGTAGTAAGACCCTTGCCCGACTTGGCCCCGATGTCTCGCACATACTTGACGAGGGGGTTGAGGGTGGCGGCGGCGCTCTTGGCAACTCCACCGAGGTTCGGGCGGAGGTTCTGAAGGCTGATCGCCTGGTCGCCAACGCCACGGATCTTGTCGCTGATGCCGTCAAGGCCCGACTCCTCGAACACCGTCGCAACGAGTTCGGGAGTGAGGTTGATGGTGTCGGCGTAAGCGGCAGCCTCGGTAGCGCTGAAGCCAGCCGCTACCGCGTTGTCGATGAACGCCTGACGGGAACGACCGATGATGCCACGCAGGTCTTCACTGCTGGCCCCAAGCTCGCCCTGGGTCTGGACGACCTGAAGGAGGGACTGGAGGTAGGCGTCAGCATTGGCGCTGGCGTCTCGTCCGATCGAGCCTGCGGAGATATCGAAGCCCTGGGAGGCGTCTGTGTTGCGGAGGGCCTCTAGGGCGTCGTAGTAGCCACGCAGCGCCTCGCGGGCGTCGAGCCCGGGAGTGAAGAGGTCGGTGAGCGACTGGTTGAGAGCGTCGAGTTCACCCTTGGTGTAGTTCGCTTCCCACCCGAGGTTGTCGAGTGCCGCGCCCACCTCTTCGGTGCGCCCCGCAACGGATCGCGTGCCAGCGGTGTACTTCTCGATCTCGCCGTTCAGCTCTCGCAGCCTGTCGGCAGCGATCTGAGCAGTGGCGTCACCACCCATGAACATCAGGTTGTCGCTGTTGGCGATACGGCTAAGCGCGTCCAGCTCCGTCATGGAAGAACCGATCTCACGAAGGATCGGGTCGAGCGAAGCGGCTGCCGCCTCTACCTCCTGGAGCGAGGCCCCCACCTTCGGGATCTCGATGCCAGCAGAGCGGGCGGCGTCAGCGATGGTGCCGCTGTAGCGCTTCCACGACTCCTCCTGGACGGCGAGCACTCGCTCCATCCGGGCGAAGTCTTCCTCCGCCTGGGTGAGTCCGTTGTTCGTCCACCCGTCGCCGGAGAGGCCGCTCTTGAGCTGGTCGAGACCGAGCTTAAGAGACTTGATCGGGTTGTTGACGGCGTAGGCCGCGCGCCCCCCGAAGGTGTCGAGCTGGTAGCCGCTAACGTCCCAGCCCTTATCGAACTCGGACCGCGCCTTGCCGATAGCGTCGAACTTCTCCTCGAAGGAGGCGGTAGTGCTACTGAGCGTCTGGTCGAGTTCTCCAAAAATCCTCTCGGCGTCAGCCCCGGCCTGCGAGATCCCAGCGAGCGCACCTGCCCCGGCGCCAATGGCTGCCGTGATGGGGCTGCCCATAGCGAAGCCCATGAGCGCGCCAGATGCGGTGAGCCCGAGCGTTCGCAGTTGGTCATCGGCGATGGATGAACTCAGCGCCAGACCAGCGAGACCGCCAGCCATCAGACCACCGTTGCTACCGAGCTTCTTGAGCGCTCCCGTGAGGCGGCTAGCGCCCGTAGCAGCGCCGTTGAGGCCGGTGCTGGAGGCGATGGTCTGCGTAGTGACGTTGCGCATGGAGCCGGTGAAGGTGGCGAGCTTGCTTACGATCGCGGGACCGAGGAACGAGGCCGCAGCGACGGTGAGACCGATGCCTCCGAGGGGGCCGAGAGCGCCTTCAGCGCCACCACCCAAGTCGCGTATCCCGTTGATCATCGCGTTGATGGGAGTGAGCAGCCCGGTAAGGGTGTCGGCTACGCCTCCGAGGATGCCGCCGAACGACTCCAGGGCGGGGCCAGAGATGGAGATAGCGCTCGTGAGCAACTGCCCCAACTGGTCTACCAGTGGAATGATCTTGGGGGCGAGGTCTGCCGCGATGTTGCCCGCAGTCTCGAACGCCGGAGCGAGAGACTTGGAGATGCTGACGGTGAGCGCACCCACCACATCAACAACGCCCGCGAGCCCCACAGCAAGTGGGGCCATCGAGGGAGAGAGGTTGGTGACAGCCTTCTCGATGTTGCCGAACAAGCCCTCTACAGAGCGCTGAATCTGCGGCTGGTCGAGAGCGTCGAAGATCGTTCCGAGGGCGTCCCCGAAAGCCCGCCCCGCCGAAGGAAGTACCGTCTCCATCGTGCGTCCGAGACGCTTCATGAAGGACTGGAACTCAGGCCCACTTCGCTCGGCAACGAGCGACATTCCTTCGTGTGCTGCATAGAAAACAGCGCTCATGCGGTCCTGGAACTGCACGCCGTTGACTACCTCAGCGACACCCTCCATCGTCTCGCGCATCGTGGAGAGAGTGGCTCCGCCACCAGCCTCCGCAGCACGCGCCAGACCGGCGAAGGTGGAGCCCGTGGCAGAGATAACGCCACCGAGATCCTTGAGGGCGGTAACGCCCTGGTCGATGAAGTTCGTCAGACCCTCGGGGCCCTGCTTAGCAAGCCACCCATCGAAGTCCTGGGTGATGTTTCCGAACCACTCGGCAAGGCGGGGGAGATATCCCGCTCCAACCTCTCCGAGCTTTTCGATAACGCCAACAAAGGAATCTGTGTACCTGGAGGAGACGACGATCGACTTAGCCAGGTCGTCGAACATTCCCTGGAGTGATCCGCCAAGAATGCCGTTAGCACTGTCTGCGAAATTGCCGAAGAAGGTTCCGAGGCTCTTGGAGGTGTCCTCCATGCCGCGAGCGAACTGGGGGAAGGTGTCGTCGATGAAGTTGCGGAAGGGCTCTTCAGCCTTGTCCCAGAAGCCCTGAGACATCGAGTCCTGGAGGTTGCGGAAGCGCTCTCCGACCTCAGGCAGGACGTCATTGAAGTCCTTCAGCACCGCGATGGTCGCGCCCGCACCGATCGCCAGTCCACCGAAGATGCCGGGGAGGGCTAGTGCCACTCCGGCGATGGAGGCGAAGGATGCGCCGAACGTGAGTACGTTGCTGGTGGCGGTGAGCAGGTAGCTGGAGAGGTTAAGCACTCCGAGGCTTACCGCAGCCATCTTCGGTACGGCCCGGTCGAGGTTGCCGATCCAGTCCGCGAAATCTGTGGCGACGCCACGGATGGCTCGTCCGCCAGAGAGGGCAGCGAGAGTGGCCTCTGCCTTAGCGATGCTGTCCTGTCGGACGTTCGCCACGATGTCTGCGATGCGAGTGCGGGAGACGGTGGCAAGGCGGGCCTGCGTAGTGCGAAGCCCCGCCTCGTTGAGACCGACCGTGATCTCAGCGTCGATGTTCTCGATAGCGCGCTTGAGCTTGCGCTTCTCTTCCTCGGTGACGTTGAGCTGAATGTTGATGGCGTCTCGCGCCACCCGCTCCGCCTCTACGAGGGCGTCGTGCACCTCACGCACAGCCTGATCGACGTTCGCTTCGAAGTCGATCTTGACGGGCCGCATGGACTTCTCGGCACGATCGAGCGCCTTCTTGGCGTCGTCACGAAAGTCTGAGGTATCGGGGATTACCTTTACGGCAACCCGACCGATAATCGTTGCGCCTTCAGGCATGTGTCACCTACTTTGCTATTTGATGACGGGAGCCTGCGCAGCGAACAGGCTGTAGATCTGCGAAAGGGAGCGAGGCTTCTTACTTTCCTCGCTCAGGCGCTTAACCTTCGGGCGCTCGATGTGGGGGAACTTCGGCTCCTTCTTCCAATGGATCGTCTTAGCGACGAGAATGGAGAGGAGGTCGTGCAGGTCGGCGGCGATATAGCGGTCGTATCCCCAGCCGTAATGCTCCTTGCCGCCAAGTTCCATGGCGTGCGTAAGAGAGGTGTCGGGCAGTCCCGCGATGTACTGCAAAACAAGAGAAGGGGGCTCCCCGTGACCTTCAATCGTCGCTACGAGATCAATCCCGTAAAAGCGACGGAGGTCAACGAGAAGCCCCTCTCCGTACTTGTTGATCAGAGACGCGAGACTCAGGCTTCCCCCGCCTGGGTCTCCTCCGTCCAGTGCGCCATCACCTGTGCCAGCTCGGTAAGGTCGCCACCGATCTCCTCAAGCAGTCGGTCGGCAAGATCCTTACGGTCCGACAGGGTGCGGATCTGGTGCTCCAGCGAAGCCCGCGTCTCGGCGGTGGTCTCACGGACCGGCTCGCCGTCCTCATCCACGTTCTTCTCGTCCTTGGAGAAGAGGCTGTCGCGCTCCTCGTCGGAGAGCTTCAGGGCGTTGCGAAGGTTGAACGTCTGGCCGTCAATCTCGAACTCGGCGCTACCAAACTTCTTCTTCGCGGCGTTACGAATGTCGTCAAGGGAAAAAGCCATTGTGCGGACTCCTAGCAATTTGCGGACTCTGCGGACTCGGGAAAGGGGTGTAGCCCCCACCCCCTCGGAGTCCGCTCACGAGGGGGTGGGGTGTCTCTGGTGTTGCTCAGGCCCTCAGATGGATCAGGAACCGAGCGGGAGCAGGCCGTAAGCCCACGTGTTCGAGCCGTGCGTCATGGGCCGGATCGAGAGGGGAAGGCTGGCGAGCGAGTCGGTGTCGGGGATCGACACGTCGTCGCCACGGAAGATCTCCGCCTTCGGGCAGTAGATGGCAAACGCCTGGTCGCCGTCGTAGAAGACCGCGAGGAACGAGGCGATCGTCGGAACGGGGGACTGGGGGATCTGGAGCAGACCGTCGACACCCACCGTGGCGTTGGAGCCGTAGTAGAGCTTGAGACCCGCCTCGTCCCACTGCTGAAGCGTGATGTTGAACGTCTCCGTGCGGTCGGCGCGCGTGGTGCGCAGCGAGCGCTTCTGGAGCGTCCCGATGACGGTCTCCTCGCCACCCTCCGAGGTAATCGTCAGGATCTCGTCGAGCGAGGTGTGACCGATCGCGGACCAAGGCGTGCCGATAGCCATAAGGTCGGCGGGCAGATCGGCAACGTCGGACTCGACGTAGGGGGCGGTGAAGTAGTTGCCGGAGTTGACAACGAGAGTTGCGGCGTCGTTAACGGCCACGAATTCCTCCAAGGAATGCAAAAAGCCCCCGCCGTTAGGCAGAGGCTTTGAATGGAAAGACTGAGTTGGTTACTTGATGCGAAGGCTCAAGTCGAAGACGGTTTCGTAGCGAACGACGCCCTTGGGCAGATCGGCGTATTGCACGGGACCAACCGCGCTAGCCCAGTCCGTTACTCGTCGTGGCGATTCCAGAAGCCGTACCTGAGTGAGATGGCCGTTACTGGTGGTCGTCGATACCGGCGTGTTGATCGAGTCGTAGAGGATGACGCGCACAGCCTCGGAGAGAATGGCGGCGTCAGAGTCTGCGTCGATGCCGGAGCAGAACGCTTGGATCGAGACAGCACCCGAGTCGATGAACCGCTTGTGCCCGGACCACTGACCCCAGTTGCTTGCTCGGCGTACGAGCACGATGGGGAAGGTGACTTCTTCGGGGATGAGCGACCTGACCGGAATGGAGTCGGGGAGTCCTGCGCGAAGCAGCGTCAGGCACACGTCCTCAAGGGGCGAGAACCGTGCCAGCTCGAAGATCTCCGGGGGGAGTGAGGTGGCGATGCGTGATCACCCCCTGTTCTTCGACGGCTTGACGGGAACGCCCGTAGCGCGGTGGAGGACGTAAAGCCCTTCCATGCCGCCCTTGCCGGTCTCCTCGTCATCCTTGCGCCCGTACTCGATGCTGAGAGCAGCCTTCTGGCCTCGCTCGTCAGACAGCACGAGGTACCGGTCGATCTCGCCGCTCTCGACCTCGATGGACGCATGGCCCTGATCGCGGTGCTGAGCGAGGAGTGCGCTTGCTGCGTGCTCCATGCGAGAGACGTGGCTGTCGAGAGCCCCTTGGACGGGAGCAAACTCCGCCAACCACTGCTCGAACTTCTTGCCCTTGATCTCGGGGTAGATCTCAGCCATTACGGACGCTCCCGAAGATCGATGGACCAGTGGCGGTTGTGTCGAGTGCCGTGGTGGTACGCGGGAGGATTGGCAACGTCCCAAGACTTGCCCATCATGTCGACACGACCCCACAGGCTGACTCCCTCGATGGGAGCCACTCCGATGCGAGTCATATTGATTTCCTGCTGCCCAGCAACCTCGGCCTGAGCCGAGCGCTGCGGGTAGTACCAAACACGTACCTGAACGGGGTTATCGAGGTCGGGAACCTTGTGTGGATTCCCCCTGCCGTCCATCTGCTCAGTGATGAGATAAACGGTTGCGTCGATTCCCCGGCGTCTCTGATAGACCACAGGGAATCACCACGGCTCGGTGTCGGAAGCGAAGAATGGGAACGTGCCACCTGTGCTGGTGGGAACGCGTCCCACAACCTGACGGCGAGGCTTGCTCTCCCAGGCGTAGACGCCAGCGGTGTGAAGACCACTGTGGAAGCGGCCAGCCATCTCGCCCAGACGCTTCTTCTCGCTAGCAGAGAACGTGGCAGAGCCAGCGTCCTCGCCCTTGTGGTCGCCCCACGAAACTGACTCGTCGCCAGCTCGGGAGTTGGTGTAGCCCTCGTAGTTCTTCATGTGCCGCACTGCGGCCTTGATGACGAGGTTGATCACCTGACGAGGCGAAGAGGCTTCGTCGACCCAAGAATCACTGCCGAAGTCGCGGGCGTCATCGGAGAGGTATGCGATAGCGCCTTGGCACTCTCGCTGCTCACCTTCGTCCATATCGAACGGCAGCCAGTCGGCCACCTGCTCTACGGTTGCAAGCGGGTCCATCACTCACCTCCTTCAGTAACGGGCCGGGGAGCGGAGTAGTTCTCCCCGGCCTCGTCGACTAAGGGGTGGGATCAGGCGCCGTCGCTCAGGCCGTCCGAAGACGTGATGCCCGTGAAGGTCGTCAGCTCCGTGTTGGCGACCTCGACCGAGTAGGCGTTGCCGACCTCGATCTTGACGCCGCGCACGAAGTGGTTCGCAGCGGTCACCTTCGGCTGGCCCGTGGTGCCGTCGAGCACAACCAGCGGGTCCTTGGTGACGTGGAAGGAGTGGTAGGCGTTGAAGACCGACAGCTCCTGCGACTTGCGGATCTCGAAGTCACGAACCCAGCGGAGCGCAACGCCGTTGACCGAAGCCGAAGCGCCGAAGGCGGCAGACTCGGGGACGCTCGGGGCGGCGGTAACGAAAATCATGCCGCCGTTGGTGAGGCCGTAGGACGTACCGCCCGTCAGCTCCTGGGCGCGAACGAAGTTGAAGCCGTAGCGCTTGAAGAGCGTGGCCTCCTTGAGCGCGGTGTCCGCATCGGAGTCCGAGATGTGCGAGCTGGACGCGAGCTTGTCGTCATCAAGCAGCATCAGCTCAAGGTCGGTGTCCGTGTAGATGGTGCGAGCACCCGGCACGAGGAGCTTGTCGAAGACCTGCTTGAGCCTCAGGAGCGAGTTGCGGAGCTTCGCCTGGTCGAGCGTGACGACCACCTCGTAGGGGGCGTCCTCAAGGGCGTCCGCAGCCTTCTTGTTCAGACCGCGACCGATGGCCTCGCCCTGCTTCGTGGCGAGCTTGGCCCAGCCGTCGAAGTCCATAGTGCGCTGCTCGTCGGTGAGGATGACACCCGAGTAGATGTCGTCGCCGAACGTAACCGGCTCCTTGCGCTCGCTGTACTCGTCGAAGATGAGCTCGGTCGAGCGGTTGTTGCGCCAGCCGTAGGTGCGGTAGGGGAGAACGCCCTCGACCTTGATATTGATCGTGTCGTCCTTCGCGCCCTTAAAGGGCTCGATCCCCTCGCGCTGGAAAGCGCCCGGGAGAGTGACGCTGGCCTCAAGGGCCGCAGCGGCGGTGGCGACAATGCGCTCGGGCTTAACTGGAGTGTGAGCCACTTAGGCTCTCCTTTCGAGAGCCCGAAGCGCAGTATATTACTCTACACTTCGGGAGGTAAGAATGAAGGGGGAAAGTCAGAAGCGATTGGATCGAAGGGCGCGGGCGGTCTTCACGGGGTCGAAACCCCCGCCGCCGTCAGCGCCAGCGAGCCCGCCAGAAAGGTCGGGGTCGTCGCTCTCGTCCGAAGGTGCGTACTTGGCAAGCTTGGCCGCGTGAGCCTCAAGCTCCTCGCGGGTGTCACCCTTGAGAACCTCACGGAGGTCGTCGGGGAGCTTGTGCTTGAGGGCAATGTTCTCGACGAGAAGGTTGTGGGTCTCTGCCGCACTCTCGGCCTGAGCCGCAGCGGTAATCTCCGCAATCTCCTCGGGCGTCTTGGCGTCGGCGTACTTGGCCTCCAGGGCCCGGTACTTGGTGCGCCAGTCGCCGTTCTCCTTGCGAACCTTGGAGAGCGCCTTCTTGGCGTCCTCGATAGTCAGCGTGAACTCCTCGTCCGACTCCTTGCCGGAGTCGTCGTCAGAGTTGTCAGAATCGCCCTCAGGGCCCTCGGAAGAGTCGCTTGAGGCATCGGTACCCTCGTCGCCTGCGGGAGCGTCAGAAGCCCCGTCAGAGCCGTCAGAGGACGTGTCTGCGTCGTCGTCAAGTTCCATTCGGAAGCCGCTATAGCGAGCCTTGTTCTCAGCGAAGACCTTCGCCAGGAACTGCTCCTGCTCAGTGGTGAGGGTGATGTTCGGGGATGCCACTAGTAACGCCTCCAGGACGCGTAGAGAGATGCCGCCTCCAGGGCGGCAAGGATGGTTTACAGATAGGTTCGTTTTCACGCAGCGATCTGTTGCGCCGCATTCCTCTCGCGGATTACCTTGCGGAACTCAGCGAGGGCGTCTGACCCCGTGTACTTGCCGCGAATGCGACTACGCCACAGGCCACTCATCTCTCGGGTGAAAGCGAACATGTCGCTATCCATCTGAGATTCGAGGAAGATGGGAACCGCTACGCAACGGCAGTTGTCGTGGTACTGGTCTTGCTCGTCAGAGCGTCCAGCACGAGCGGCAGTTGCCTGCTTGCGCGTCTTGTAGGCGAGGCCCCGAGAGATCAACATGGCACACCAACCGCACGGCTTTCCTGTGAGGGAGAAGCGTGCCCAGCCGATGATGCGGAGGTCGGTCTCTGCGAGGTTGTAGACAAGGCCCCTGGCGGCGTTCTGCGTGATCCGCATAGCCGCTGCGGCCTGACGGTTAGCCGCCTGCTCGAAAGCCTCCGAGATCGCCGCCTGGGCGTCTTCCTTGCCTTCGAGTTCGTCGAGCTTGGTTACGAAGTTTTCGATCCCGAGCGCGTCGAGCACTGTTGCTGCCTCTTGTTCGGAGGCTGCGTTCATGTCGTCGAGCAACTCGTCTAGGTCGAGAAGTTCTTCAAGCTCGATCTCGGCGTCTACATCGCCTGCATCTAGTTCCGGCTGGTCGTCGTAGGTGACGTTCTCTTCGTCGCCCCAGTTGGGAGCGACCTCTCCAACCGTCTCCACCTCAATGTTGTCGACCACCTCTTCGAACTCGCGGCGGAGCTGCTCAAGAGTGACAGGCCCGACTTCTCCAGGAAGTGAGGGAGCCACGCCTGTGCGCAACGCCGAAACGAGGCGGTAGTAGGCGACGGCGAGGTCTTGCGTCTCGCGGCGGATGCCTACGAGGTACTGCAAGATCCGCACCAGCCACGAGGTGTTCGTGACGGCCTGAGCGGTAGAGGGAACTTCCTCTCGGAAGATCTGTAGCGAGTCGACTGCCGAGGCGTTGCCGAGCTGCTGCAACGCCCAGTAGTAGACGAGTTCTACGCGGTCGGCCTCAGCCTGCCTGAGCGGCGTTGTCACGCAGCATCAGTGGCCGCACCAACCGCCTCCGAGGGCTGGGCGCCTGCGCGGAACGAGGGCCGGGTGCGATTGCTGGCGGCAGAGGTCGTCTGCGCCAGGGCGACTGCGGGGCTCTCGCTCTTCTTCTCCTCGTCCCACCACGCCAGTTCGTTGGCGTTGGTGCCGGGAATACGCGGCCAGAGGCCACGTGCAGGCACTCCGAGGTCGCGGAGCTTGAGAAGAGCGTCCGACGTCTGTGACATGGAGATGTTGGAGACGTCGCGCCACACAACCTCGCCAGCGAAGTCGTCTGCGCCCTCGTGCTCGCCAATCTCGGCAGCCACTCGGAAGACCCGCTCCCACGACTCTCCGAAGGACGACTTGAACTCGCCCACCTTGCGGAGCAGGGAGGTCTCCGCAGCGCTGAGCGCCTCTGCCGAGAGGTTCGAGATCTCACCGAGAATGTGGTGAGGGGGAGTCTGGGACAGCGCCGCCATGTGACGGAAGCCCAGCTCGATAGCGGAGATAAAACCGTCGAGCGGCGTCTCGTCGAGAGTGCCGAAACGGCTGTCGGGGTCTTCTGCGAACATGATCCGCTTGGCCGACAGGTTCACGCCGTCAGGAATCGGCTTGCCGTTGGCGTCAAGATCCGGCACCCAGTCGTCCACGTCTTCGAGACGTGAGGCGGGGTCGTCGATCGTGTTGCCGTTGGCGTCAATCGCCTTCATCTTCATGGGCGGAGCCATGCCGGTGACCGTGCGCACCTTGAAAGAGGCGAAGGTCTGGACGATGAGGAGATCGAAGACCGTCTGGTTGATCCGGTCCTGAAGCATGAACATTGGCTCGACGACGCCACAGGTGCGGCCCTCAAGGTCGACGGCAGCGGCGAAGCGAGTGACGGGAGTGCGCGAAGCACCGTGGCGCTTGCCCTCCAGGACGGTTACCGACTCACTGTCTCCGAGACTCTTAAAGCGAACCTCGTAGCGGAAGGTGTCGTCCCACATGACGGCCTTGCCCTTGTCGGACTCGCCATCTCCGTCGCTAGGCCAGCGCGTGACCGTGAAGGCCACGTAAGGCTCGTCGTCGTTAGCAGGGTCTTCATACAGAGCTACCGTCCGCAGGGCCGACAGGCCCCGTGAGACGACGCCTCGCTTGGCGTCCTTCTCGGTGAGCACGAAAGAGTGACCGAACTTGAGGGCGCCCCGGTAGACCGCAGACTGTCGGGCGTCGAGCCCTGACTTCTGCCAGTGATCCCACTCGGGAAGCACGATGCTCTCTGCGGCGTTCTTCGGCTTCTCCTCGCTAGTGTGACCGCGCTTGAAGGAGTCGACGAAGAGCATCTGAGCAGAGGTGCCGGTGATGAACGGGATGACGTTGGTGATCGCCCGGTGGGCGTGCAGCTTGTACTCCGCGTCCGCCAGGTCCGGCATGAAGGGGAGGTCTTGGTCGCCCTGCTCGTAGCGGTCGATCTTCTCCAGACGGTCTAGGTCGTCGTGGAGCACGGCCATAGCGCGGCGTGCGACCTTTAGCTTGTCTTTGACCGCCATTGGGCTCCTTCGATTTTCAGAGGAAATAGCCCCTGCCGGTACGCGGCTTCTTCTCGGTCTTCGCTCGACCGGTACGGAAGTCGTGATACGCCTCGTGCGCCAGCATTAGTGCGGCGTAGGCGTCGACCTTCTTGGGGGATTCACGTGACTCCTTGCCGAAGCTCACGCCAAAGTTGTTCTCTCGACGACGTGCGTTAAGTGCGTGACGTCGGAGTTTCGGATTACCGTCCGTGCGGATTGCCTTGTCGAAGACGGCTGCTAGCAGTCGCTCGTGAGCCATCGTGTTCTTCTTCTGAGAAGCGCGCATGTCCCATGCGATAGCGTGACGCTCGCTAGCCTTTACACTAAGCGTCTCGCGGTACTGCTCTGCCCAGTTGTCGATCTGCGACTCCCACTGCGCAACGTCGGCGTAGAAGCCTTGGACGTTATAGAGACGGAAGGCCAGGTGGACTTCGCTCTCCACGCGGTCTACGTTGACGTGCCAGCCCTCGCCAGCAGGGCCCTCGGGCTTCTCTTCGAGGCAGAGCAGGAAGACCATGCCGTCGTTGATCCTGATGGCTACGAGGGCCGTGGAGTCGTCCGTCTTACCACCGTCGAAGCCGAGAACGATCTTCTCTCCAGCTCGCAGGATCGGTTCGTCTTCACCAATCTGAGGCTCGATGGCAGACCAGTCGGCAGGGCCGATGAGGCTGTCTTCGTCGGCAACGATCTGGTTGAACCACATGCGGCGGTTTCGAGACTTGCTGATCATGGGGTCGTAGAGCGACGGGATTACGTCGTCCACGTTGGACCAAATGGCATCGCCCCGAATCTTCGGGAAGACAATGCGCATGGCCTCTGCGGTGAGTGGCGTCTGCGGGTGAGCCTCTACGGAGTCGTAGAGCATCTTCCCGTCGAACGTTCCCTCTTCCAACGCCTTCTCGTAGCCCTCGCGCATGATCTGCGCTACGGAATCCTCTCCGGGCTCGTAGGCGTTGGTGATGGCGAGGAAGCGGCCACCGACCTTGCGGGCGTTAAGGGCTGTGACCTTGTACATCTCGTGGCCCTTGTTCGCGGCAATCCAGTGCTGCGTCTCTCCGAGGACCGCGAACGTAACTCGCTTACCCTCTAGGGCTCGCGGGTTACTGGTAACGCCCCAAAGCTGCTGTCGGCCACCATTCGCACGGATGGACTCGACACCAGCCTGAACGTCATAGGTCTGCTTGAACGTCTCCGACATGATCGCCGCGAAGACGTCCATTGTGTTGCGGGACTGCGCCTGGTTGACGCCGATGATCTGCACGTAAGCCTGTGGGTGGGCGACGGCTCGCGGAGAGCCATCTGCGTTCCAACCGCCAAACTTCGACGGCCCACAGAGTTCAACGAGGGAGAGCACGGCAAGAAGTGGGTCCTTGCTCAGCTAACCCCAGCCCTTCATGCGCTGGAGAACACCGGTACGCCATGAAAAGCGCCCCTGCTCATCCACCGCATACCAATGGAGGATGAAGCGGAGTTGCTCTAGGGTAAAGGTCCAGTGCGTACCGTCATTCGCCAGCAGGTAAGTAGTTACCCACTCGGCAATCTGCCAGCCGAGAGTGTATTCGGGAAGAATCCACTCTCCGTCTTCGTTCTTCTGCCACGTCGGCCCAATGTAAGTAGGCTCCAGCGCTTCGATTTCCTCGATGGTCAGGGCTGAGATAAGGCTCACCCCCTCTCTCTAAGTCGTCGCCTCCACTCGACGAGGAGGCTGTCGTTCTTTGACCCATTGCACGGAGGGCAAGCGGGTAGAATGTTGGCAATTGCGTGGCGACCACCACGCTTAAGCGGAATCACGTGGTCGCGCTGTAAATCATCTCTGCGCTCATTGCAGTAAGCGCAACGTCCGCCAAGGCGGTTGACAAGGGCTCGCCATTCCGAATCGGGAAAGTGGCGGTAATCAGGATGGCTACGAATCCACTCGGCTCGACGGTCATGAGCACGTCGCCTACGCTCCGGATACTCGCGTCGATAGGCACGAGATCGCTCGACGTATGCCTCGCGGTTCCGGTCGTACTGCGCTCTTGCGTACTCTCGACGATGCTCGGCTTCACGCAGATACCGTTCAGCATCCTTGGCGCGGTGCCGGGCGACCCATTCTTCGTCTTCCCGCTGATCGACGTACCACTTCTTCGTCTTGCAGCTACGCGAACAGAATCGAGCGTCCCGACGCTTATGCGAGATGTCTACCTTGCATTGCTCGCACTCCCGCACGAGCGTCAGGATTCGACCACCTTCAGGCGGTTTCGGTAGTTGTCCATCTGCGCCACCGTCGCTGCGTTCTCGTCGGGCTCCGGGGAAGTAAGTTCGATGCGAACGCGCCTGCGGTCGCCCTCGGTAACGAGAAGGCTGGTGAGCGAGGCGAGGAGCGCCTTGAGCATCTCGGGGGAGCGCTTGTGGTACTCCTCGCCGGTCTCCCGATTGATCTTCGGAGACTTGTAGAGGGAGAGTTCCTCGCACGTCGACCAGGCGAAGGCCCAGTCGGAGTTCTGGAAGAAGTCGGCCTGGCCGGAAGAGACCATGCCGTCCCAGACCATGCGAGCGATGGGGTGCCAGTCCTCATCGGGCTCTGGCACTGCCACGGGGCGAAGCTCGCCCTTGGTTACTGCCTGCTGATCGCTGCCCTTGCGGGCTCGTGGACGGGCCAGTGCGTCTTCACGTTGGGGAATCGGTCCGGGCATCTGGCCCCTCCCTTCACTTCTTGGTCTTGGAGAGCTTGAGACTGTCGAGGTAGGCGATCTGGAAGACGAGACCCTCGTAGGTCTTCTTCATCCCGACCCGCTTGGCGTACTCGGCGTCAGCGCTCTTGTCGGCCCGGAGGGCGTCGAGCTGCTTGACGGTGAAGTAGGCCCGCAGGGGGGCGATCTGAGCCCAGAGGCCCGCGTGGGTGTTCTTCATGCCCTTGGGCGTAGCGCCCTTGCGCTGCTCTAGGTCGTAGAGCCGCTTGAAGGCGGCATTGACCAGGGGGCCCGTGGCGCGCTTGCGCGGGATCGGGGGAGCGACCTTGGGGATGATCACCTTGGGGCCGTCGTCGTAGCCGTTGCTCGCCAGGCCGTTGCGCCCGTTGGCCCACGCCACCACCTGCCGCTCTGCGGAGGGGTGGAGGTTCGGGTTGCCGTAGTCGATCGCGTGAATGTGCGGATCGAAGCCCTGCGCCTTGGTGCGATACCAGGCGACGAAGCCTGCTCGACGCAGCGCCTCTACGGCACGCTGTGGCGTGATGAGCGGCAGCAGACTCCACGAGCGAATGTCGATGACTCCGCCACCGTTGTGCGTCGCGGCGGAAGCCGCAGCGCCGCCAGTGCCCATGTACGAGCCCTGCACGATGGTGAGCTTCTTGCCAAGCAGGTACTCGGCGTAAGCCAGCTTTTCTCGGGTGGACTCGTCTACGCGGAGCCTGCGCCCCGAGGAGTCCTTGCCCAGTTCAACGATCGCCACTAGGGCCTCCTCGAAATGCAAGAAGCCCCATCCCGACTGGGACAGGGCTTGCGGTGATGTGGGGGCGAACCAACCGTGCAGAGTTGGCCGGGGCAGAGTGCTAGCACTTCCTTGCTGTGTCACGGGGTTCGCTGACACCTTGAACCCCGTGAAGACAACGAGCATCCAGTACTGCCCGACCTGCGACCGCCAGACCCGTCACGGGCGGATCGTCGAGAAGAACTTCGGCGGAGAGATCTTCGTCGACATCACGACTTGTGAGGACTGCGGTCGCGACTCCTGAAGGGAGGGCGACGGCGCAGAGTGCGCGGCCTCAGGTGAGGGCGACGTGTGTAGTGACGGGGTTGGTACGGGACCTACAGATCTCCTGGTCGAGGTGTTGTCTTGGTAGAACGTAAATGCCCCGCCTCGAAAAACAGACCTTACGAAGGCGGGAGGTGTCGCTTCGCGAGGCGAGTGGGGCCCGGTCCGGGTTGGACACCCGCCGACAGGCGCAGGCCGCTCGGCTGTTTCGTCAACACATGCCGCACCGGCCGCCTAGATTGCCGGGCATGACGTCAGCCGGGGGAACAGAAGAGGCGAGCATCGAGGCAGCGGAGATGAGTCTCGTCTACACCGACCCGACTCGGGCCACCGATGAGATCGGTGGCCTAGCCGGGCGCGTTCTCATGTCGCTCAACGAGCAGCCCACCGAGTTCTCTATCGCGGTGGGGGCGCGTGCGCCTTGGGCGGGGTCACTTCTTGGCTGTGTGCACGTTATGGCTGATTCATTCTGTTACTACCCTCCCATTGGCTGGAGCGGAGCGCTCGGGATGGCTCCGCCGCCGGAACTGGAGATGCTGCTCGACCGGCTTCGGGCTCTGGCCGATTTGGGGGGAAAGTCTGATAAGGCGGACGCGGCGGTCGAACTTCTCGACGGGATTCTTCTGAATGCGCGGGTGGCTTTCGTCTCGTTTCAGGCCGCCCTTCCACCGGCTTTCTCGGAAGATCTAGAGAGTCAGGGGGCGGCATTCTCCAGATGGGCCGAGGCGTCACGAGCCCGGCGGCAAGTCGATGAACTGGAGACCAGTGGCGCAGCCCAGCAGGTACGGGACGTCCGACGGTTGGCCGAGAACGCGTGGGAACGCCTAAGTGTCCCCGGGGACGATGGTCTTGCGGACCCCGTTGCGGTCTCGCTGTTCCATATGGCTTGCGGCACGACGATCGAGATCAGCCAGCAGGCGTGGGCCGTGGACAGGGACAGCAAGAGGAACGGCGTCGCGATGACCCTGGAGAATCTCGCTGAGGGGCTTCCTAGGGTCGGAACGGCTTTAGATGCCGACGACGTGTACCCCCTGCTAGCCGATCTCTGGATCGCCCTGGATGGCTGGGTAGGTACTACGACGGGTCACATCGCCGGCACTGTGAGGCCGGGCCTGGCGGACAATCCGCTTGCAACGAAGCTGTGGGATCGCGTGGAGGCGGTTTCGGCGATCACGGGAACGCTGAAGGTCAAAGAGGCAGACCGAAACGAGGTGCGCGATCGCGAGGAGCGCGAGAACCAGAGGCAGCGCGACGCGCTGGAAAAGGCCCGCGTTAAGTACGAGAGCGCCATGGATGCGCAAAATGCACTGAAGGCCGCGTTCCAGCAGATGTCCGACGATGAGGCTGGCACGGCGAATCAGCTGCGCCTGCTCGTGTTCTACACGCTGACAGGTCTCGCCGTGATGGCGATAGCCATAGCTCTCATCTTCGCCCGCCAGACCGGGATAAGTACGTGGACCAGCGTCGCGACCCACCTCGGCGTCAGTATCCCCGTGCTGGGACTCGCGGGCTATCTGGCGAAAGAGTCCGCTCAGCATAGAAGAATCAGCAGGTGGGCCGGAGTGATGGCCGTTCAGCTGGCCACAATCCGCAACTATGTTGAGCCGCTGGAGAAGGATCAGGCGCGTGAGCTGATGAAGGCTTTCGGAGACCGTGTGCTTGGCGAGCTGCCACCCGACACTAAGAACGAATCGGACAGCGGCAACCTCACGACCGCGCTCGACATCATCCAGCGATTCGCTACGCAACGGGGCGCATAGGCACCGGCCAGGAGATCAGCCGACGGGCAGGTGCTCGTTCCACCACGCCGCCAGCACGGGCGCCAGCATGGTGTTCCACGCGGCGTTGGGGTGCACGCCGTCTGTGGTGCGTGTGGTCGCACCGGACTGCCCAAGCTGGCCGTGCTGGGTGAGGTCAAAGACGGGGCCGCCGTAGCGCTGGCCGAGTTCGAGGATCGCGGTACGCGCCGCGGCGGTGGTGGCGTGGTAGCCCTCGTTCGCCGGGGTGTAGAGGCTGTGGGGGGTCTCGAACGACACGGTGATCGAGGGCTTGGCCTCGAAGACCTTGCTGAGCACGTAGTTGTAGGCGCCGTACAGCGTGGCCCGGTCGGTCGAGGTGGGCGTGCCGATCGGCTTGTCGCGGTCGTTGTAGCCGTGCGCGAAGTGCAGGTGCTTGATGTTCGCGATGCGGTCGATGATCCGGGCCTCATAGGACTGCCCGCCCCACCCGGGGAACGCAGCCTCAAGCTCGGCCTTGGTCGCTGAAAACGATCGGTCCCGGGTGCCGTCCCACACGATGCCGGACGAGCCGACAGCCTGATTGTCGAGCACGATCCCGGCGAGGGCCGCGGCCTGGGTGACATAGGAATTGGCAGTGGCGATGATGGACGTTCCGAGAACGGTCACAGGCAGCCCCGTGAGACGGGCACCGGGGAGCAGGTTGGCGGGCACCTTCCCGCCCGCGTCGAGGCGCGGGTAGCCGCCCGGCTGATTCGCCCACCGCGACGCCACGACGACAGCCTCGTGGCTGGTGGTCCACGTGAGCGCGGGCAGGTACTGCGTCTGAATCTTTGGGTCGCTGGTTCCGGCCCCAGGGGTGATGGTGTCCCCGACGGCCGGGGCCGGGGAGTTGGCGGCAGGCTGGTACAGAATCGACCCGATGGCGGGCCCGCCCGAGCCCGCCCAGTAGAGGCCGTTAGCGGCGACGTTGGTGGCGGTCCAGACGCCCGGCACGTCGCCGGGCAGGAGCCGCAGGTACGACGCCGGGGTCCACGTGTAGGTCCCGGCCGTGGCCGCTGCCTGGGCGCCGCTGCGGTAGACGACCGTGTAGCCGCCCGAGCCGTTGGGCCGGTAGACGTAGAACTCGATGGTGCGGGCGGCCTCGTCGTTGGCGACCCGGCCAGACATCGACCGGAGCACCGAGGGCTGCGTGATCTTGTGGGTGTCGGCGACCGCGATGAGGACGCGTCGACCACCGCCGACGTTCGCGGCCACCGGGTTCAGGGTGCCGAGGGTGACGGTCGGGGTGGCGGGCGGGGCGGTGTAGCCGTCGGAGACTCCCGTGATGGTGACCGCGGTCGACGCTGCTGCTGCTGCTGCTGCACCGGCCTGGGTGGCAGCCTGGTTCAGGATGCTGGGGTTGGCGGTGATCGCGTCCGAGGCGGCGGCCTGGGCGATCGGCGTGACGCCCGCGCGGATGACGCCGCCCGGGGCCATGCCGGTGTCGATCACCCCGCCGACTGCGGCCCCTAGTTCGTTTGCGATCGGGGTGCCCGGGGTGGCGATATCGGCAGCCACGCGAGTGCGCAGGGCTCCGGTGAACTCCGACTCGTCGTCAGTGGCCGCACTTGCCATGACAGCGTCAGTGGTGCCGAACGCCTCTAGCGTCTCGGTCTTGAACGCCTCGTACTCAAGCCGCGTGATGGGCGTAAGGCCGCCGGGGTTGTTCGCCTCCGTGGGAGCTGCGAGCGAAATGTCCACGCCAGTCGAGATCATGCTCAGCGGCACGTCGATGTCGTACTTGTAGCCACCGTTGAACTCTTCGACCACGCCGTACGTGAAGCCGTTGGGCACGATGTCCAGGTCGTCGCTGGCAGGCAGCATGACCTCAAACGCGCCGTTGTCGAGCACTGCGGCGATCGGACGAGCAATGAGGGTGCGGAGTGCAGCGGCGTCTACAAGGCGCTTAGAGCGAGGCGTGAAGACCACGCGGCCGGTAACTGGCGTGCCGTCCGTACCGACGTAGCGGCCACGGACAGGAACCAAGTCCCAGTTGGGGGAGGGGGAAGCCATCAGTGGCCCTTTCGTTGTTTGGGCAAGAGAAAAGCCCCCTTGGGAGCGAGCGGGAGAGGGGCGCTCTAGCTGCAACCAAGGGGGCGGAGCGGGCGAGCCTGCGTGCGAGGGGAGTCGGCACGTCTCTTAGGGCTCAGCCCGGGCATTAGAAGTCTGGACGGCGTAAGCGAGAAGAGATCGACTCTCGCTTCTTGATACTCGCCGCCGCACCTTCGAGCGAGGATTTGCGCGTGTGATGCCATTCGCATAGCGATTCAAGATTCGCTGGCGAATGATCATCTCCAGGTCGAATGTGATCGACCTGATTCGCGGGCATCGCACAGATGCTCCGCGTCGTTTCCATCTTCGCCTGACAGACGCCACGGTCTCGACGAAGAATGGACTTGCGTAGCGATTGCCAGTTCGCCGGAAGTCGGGAACGTCTATCGCTATTGGCCCAGGAGTTAGACAATCGACAATCTCCTTGGGCAAGTAACGCCTCGACCACGTTTCTCATAAGCTCAACGGCGAATGAAGTGAAAGTGCTAAAGAACACTTCCGTGGACCCGAGGCAGAATCTAGAGGCCGTAAGGCGTGACTCCGTGAGGAGTGAGAGGCAACGGCGAGAAGTGAAGAAAGAGAGTTAAGACGTTAGAAGTGAAGTCTGAGGCTAAAGGCACCGGCGAGTAAAAGAAGTGATGGGCCGTCAGGCCCCAGAAACTTCTACCGCAATGACGGGATAGGACTAATGAGTAAGTAATAACGTCTAACTACTTACTTCCTATTACCTACTTCCTTCTATCTTTCTACTTAGTTAGTAGAAAGGAGTTAAGAGTAAGTAGTTAGTTGTAAGAGAGAAGAAGTAGTAGAGGAGTAAGGGTAGTAAGAAGATAAGGCGTTAGCCTTCTCTTCTTACTACTAAGAGAGTGGAGGTAGAAGAGGAGTAAGAAGTAACGTCTTAGTCTCTTACTCTCTAACCCTCTAGGGTTAGAGTCCAGACGAGCGACTCGTTTCGCACCCCCCTGGCTCTACATCTTGAGAATCTCTTGAGGAACTAGGTACTGACGTCTCATATTTTGGGACGCCCTAGGGGTCAGAAGCCGTTTTCCGATCGCGCCATATATGCCAGCTCGAAGGTGTCTGAGAGCACCGGCAGAGGGTGTTCAAGAGGGCTCGCCGTTCACGTTTCCTGAACGCTTTGCTTTAGTGAAATAGGCGGGTGAAGAATGTCACCTAAGGGGCCATTCAGTGACATTCCCCGGCGTCCGAAGGCCGGTCAAGGCCGTCCGTTAGTCGGTGGAATTGACTCTAGAACCGTGGCAGGGCGACGGTTGCTAAGACTGGGCGGTACCCGCCTATCACTCGAAGGGGGTCATACCCCCCACCTCTTTGGAATCCACCTCGCCTGTCGCCCCCGCCATTCGTCCGGCTGGCGTCGGCTAGGCATAGCCCTAGGGCTGTCTGTGTGGCGTTCTGCGGGCCTATCTCTACGCCAGTGGGCCCGAGTGCCACTGCGTGTCTGTTAGTCCGTTAGAGCACTAGCAGCGTGTATCTCTCTGAGCTTCCTGGGTGGGTAGGGGGCTAGGTGGCGCTGTTGTTGTGTTCTGTATGGGCTGCTGTAGGGCCTGGCGTATGTGCGTTGAGGTAGTTGCTCACTCGTTAGCTGCCGGTGGCTTAGAGGTGCGGTAGTCATACGCAACGCCTAGGGCTATGTGTGGGGTTTGAGTTCCAATGTGCCCTACCTCTTTTGACCCAGGGATGCCCGGCTGTAGGCGGCTGGACCGGCACGCCAACTGGTGTATTGACACCTACGGAAGCGAGCGACTACGATCAACCTGCTGGTGTAAATACACCAATCTCTGTTACTCAACTCGCTGGAGGCTTTGCAATGTCTACTCACGCAACCCGGACCGAGATCGCGAACCGACGTACCGTCGGCGGGTTCCTCGCTCGCACTCCCACCTCTCGCCCGCTCAGACTTGTCGCCTCGGAGATGTGCGCCAATATCGGGGATGGTCGCGTCGAGCTGCGGTTCGATGAAGCCGAGGGTGGCGGATACATCTCCTACGCCCTGTCCGACGCCGAGCGTTTGGACTGGCGGCAGATCTTCAACGAGTTGGGCGCGTTGGGCTGCCAGCTTGTTTCGTACGACTTGGACGAGGGCTACTACACGGACGAAAATCAGATCTGCTGGGGTGTGGTGGCGGCGTGATCGCTCGCGACTCTTTCGCTCAGCGATAGCGGGTGCGGAGCGCCCCCTTCGGTAAAGGTTCACGAGTCCGCTGACGTTCCGGAATTGAGGATCGTCCCACTGTTCGGGCCGCGCGCTACAGCGCCGTTGCGCTGCCGATCGCGGTGAGGACCGAGAAGCCTTTGCGCTGCTAGGCTCGCCGCCTTCGACAAGGAGGGGTGCGATGGGTAGCGCCGCGACCAAAGGGCGGGTAGTTCGTGTCTCTGACGTGGTTTGGGAGGCGGCAATGCGGAAGGCTGCGTCTGAAGGTCGTCGACTCTCGGATGTCATGCGGGGAATGCTTGCCGAATACGCCGGGCTGCCGGACGAGACCGGGCTAGAGGGGTCACCCCGTGACCGGCGTTCGACCGCTAGTCGATCCGACAAGTCTGCGAACTGAAGTCGAAAAGGGAAATTTTCCTAGACACTGTCGTGTAGAGTCTCGCGAGATCGTGTAACGTATCGCGCAACCGAAGGGAAGGGGCAGTAGTGGCACTGATTGGTAGGGACGAAGCACGCAAGCTCGTTGACGAGTTGAAGGCTGCGCTGGTCGCGGTGGATGAGAAGTGGAGGCTCGTGCTCCACACCGAAGCGTGGCGCTCCCTGGGGTACGACTCGCTTCGGAGCTTCTGGCGGGAGGAGATGGCAGGCGTGCGGGTAGGAGATCCCAACGCACTCACCTCGATTGCCTACCGGATGTTCGACGAAGGCGCTGACGAGCTGGAGGTTGCGACTCACGTGACTGGCATGGGCGGAGTCGCAATCGCCAATGCTCTTGCTGGTCATCGGGCTTCCCTGCCCCCGCAGAACCTGGTTGCGGGAATGCGGGTTTCCAGGCCGCTCACCCCAGTCCCAGGGCCCGACGAGACGCTGGTGTCGGCGCACCTGAGGGTCAAGGAGCGTGCGCGTCCGAGCATCCTTCGCGTCTACATGACCAACGACGAGTTGCGGGAAGTGCGTGCGGCAGAGAAACAGATCTCGTCGGAAGGACTGGGAGATCTGTTTCGCCAATTGATCCTTGCGCAGGTTCGGGCGCTTCGTGATGGCCGATAGTCGTCACGGCACCTCTGCGGGGTACATGAGGGACCGTTGCCGGTGCGAGGACTGCCGCACTTGGCAACGGGAGCGCATGCATCGCTACTACAACGGTGCGGGCCGTTCGGCTATGAGGGCTGCCAGTGACGCGTATATGGACCGAGGGATCGTCCGGCAGGTGACGTTAGCGAAGAAGAAGCGTCACGACGTCCGAGTCCAAGAGCACACGCGCTCGCATGCTTACCGCCATGGACACCCGTGGACCGAAGACGACGACCGCGCACTGGTGGCAGGCGTCGGACTCACGTCGTGGGCGCTCGCTCTCAAGCTGGGCAGGACGCGCCGGGCGGTACGAGATCGTCGAGAGAAGTTGGCGCGGAGGGTGGGTGGTTAGAGCTTCGGTTTTCCGTTCCAAGGCTGGCGTTATTACTTCGGGGAGGAGGGGGTAGGTGTGAGCGGGTGTCTGGCGACGCCGCTGGGGCGGACGTTAGGAGTGGCAAGTGAGGCTCTGCCTCGATCCGCCTTGTTGTTGTGACACGTTCCCGAGAGGGGGCTCGGTCCGTTGAAGTGGGCGGGCGAAGACGCAAGCGTTCGGCGGTAGCACTGGACAGCCGGGCTGCATGAGTTTGCCGAAAGAACTGCCGCCGGGCGCGCCTGGGTGCGGTCCCACCCAACGCTCGCGAGATTGTCAGTCGTCGTGTTGGGACGCGCGTACGAACGCAACGATGGCTGCCGCTCGTTCTCGTAGATCGAGCGGCAGTGGCGCGTCAGCCTCCCAGAACTGGACTGCCGCGCGAGCTACGGCGACTTTATCGACGCGGGTGGGTGTGCCGCCAATGATGGCCAAGGGGTCGGCCCACTGACTACCGTCCCAGGTAAGGGTAGCGTTCGGATGGGCGGCGTTGACAGCCCGTGAGAGGACGGCGGGCGGCACGTAGTTCTCGATCGTGCGACCGGCGGTGACCCACGCGAAGCCATGGGAGCCTGGGCGGTCTCCTGCACGGTCGTACTCCTCAACGATGCGCCGCTTCGTGGCGTTGATCGCATCGTCAGGGGTCGTCTTATCGCTGTCGATGAGCACGAGGCTGTTGCGGTTAAGGCGACGTAGCGAGATGAGGTCGTCGGCGAGCGCTTCGGCGTCCGGGTCGTCGCTGGTCAACGAGTTCAGCATGCGACCGCCGTAAAACATCACTGAGTAGTCGATGCCCTCGATGAGTCGTTCGCTGCTCAGCACGTCAAGCCAGTGACGCAGGTAGACCCGGTCGGAGGGGCCCTCGACCCAGATGACGCAGTTTGTCTGAATGAGGTCGGAAGGGCGATACCCGAGGTCGACACACACCGCCGAAGCGTCTCCGGCCGAGCGGACGTGCTGAGCGGTGGAACGGCCGTCGCGTTTTTGAATGTGGACAACGTCTGCCCGGTTGTAGTCGAGGATGTGGGCTGAGTGTGTAGTGACCACATACTGATTGCTGGTGTTCTCGTGCAGATATCGCATCAGTTTTCGCTGGAGCAGTGGGTGCAGGTTGACCTCGGGCTCTTCGATACAGACGAGGTGGTCCTGGAGGACGGTTGCCGCGGCGGCAATGATGATGACTTGGTGTATGCCGGTCCCCATGGCTGCGAGTGACCTAGTGTCGCCGCCCTGTCGGATGAGAATGCCGTCCTGGTTGTGTGGGATGACGATATCGACGCTTTCGTCAGAGAACACGCTCCGCGCGAACCGGTTGATTGCCTCGAATCGCGCTCGCTCCTCGTCGAACGTCTCCAGCTCTGGAGACTGAAGGCGTGCGAGACGTTCAACTAGGCCCTCGCCGCTGTGGATGAGGTTGCTGGCGTCGGCAGATGTCGCGCTCGGCCCGACCCGTCGAAACGCCTCGACCACTTCAACCTGCGGCCATGCACTCGCGGGCCATATCAGTCCAATGAGGTCGACCGCACCTGCGTGCCCGCCGTGCGTATTACCGCCACTCATCGCCTGGTAGGCGTTGTAGTAGGGCGTCTCGTGGGGATAGGAGGCCGTTGCGCCCCGGATTTCCTGGATCCAGTTGGAGTCCACTTCCCACGCAACCCGATCGAAGCCGGGGCGTTGTGACGCTGGTGCCGCTGGCCGGTACCGCACCCAGAACAGGTCGTCCTGGGTGGGACGAAAGTTGGGAGCTTGAAAGAATGACGCCAGCCGGTCCAGATCGTGCACGCTGCCGAGTCGCGGGTTCAGTTTGGCCCAGTTGAAGAGTGGATCGCTCGTGGCTAGACGGTGACCTACCTCAAGGCACAGGCCTCCGGCGTAGGCGGGCTTTGGGATTGCCTCGCCTTCCTGCCCCTTCGAGACGGGCTTAAGATGGTCGTGCACGAAGCGGACCACATTGGACTTGCCCGCATTGTTCTGCCCGGCCAACACCGTCACCTTCCCCATAGGAGAGATGCGTTGTAGGTCGCCGTAGGAGCGGTAGCCGCCGATGCCGATGCCGTCAATCACGCGTCCGATTGTGCTTCACGGGACCGACAGTGGGTGAGGAGCGAGACCGGCAGCGCCGCGCTTGCGGACGTCGCGACGTGGGCCCAGGCATGGCCTCCCCGTTTGGCTGTCAGCGGTGACGCGCCCCGGACCGCTTTGTCGCGCGAAGCGCGCTACATCCGGGGCCAGCGGCGCGCTGGCGTGGCCCATGCCGCCGACAGTCACGATCGCGCGACAGGAGAGTCTGTGGTCCTTGGATTGAGATGCTTGCCGCGACGTTAGGCAGTGGAGCACTGTCTCGGGTGACCGCCCGCTGACGATCACTATGTGCAGGCTCTGCTCTCTCAACGTCAGTGGTTACGACGGTCACACTGTCGCGGTATCGAGCTTGCGGTGGAGCAGACTGGCGAGGGTGCTCAGAGGCTTCGTGAGTCGTCAGCGACGATCGCTAGCAGCGAAGCGGGGTGTCCGGGGCTACGACGATCAACAATCGCACGCTGGTCTACAACGCGGCCCCTGGCTGATCGCAAGGCGTTCTAGTCCGCAGAAGCGACAAGGCCCCCACCGCAACCCAGCGGTGGGGGCCTTGTTGTCGTGAGCAGCTACCGGCGACGAGCGCACATCGACCAACCGATGAGTGCGCCACCGATCGCAGCGGTGAGGTGGGTCAGCAGGAGGAAGCCGTCCATGTCACCTGGTTATCACGTGAAGGAGCTGGTGACATTCCGGAACCTCGGAGAGCAGCGCGTCGTAAGCCGTCTGGTAGTCCGCGCCTTCAGCCTCGATGGGCGAGCTGGGCGCGGTCGGGTCGGACTTCGGTCGGATGGTGCCGGTGAGCGTCACCTAAGCACCGTCGCACGACTTCGAACACCTGTTCTAGTTTCGGAGGATGTCCGACGATCGTGGTCGCATCATGATCGCCACAACAAGGCTGGCTCAGCCGCGACACGTCTGGGTGGATCTGACGGGGTGCTGGGACGGTGGCCACCAGCAGCCCGGGTTGGTGGTCATGTGGCGGCGGTACGACCGGGGCGGACGCGGAAACTTCTTCTGGCAGGGCTAGGTGGTGCGGGCCGACCACGCAGGAGCGCGGAGCCGATGCTCACGCACTCGCGGGTCGATGCGGCCAACATGCGGGCGGCATAATTCTAGGAGGTCACCCCTCTGCTTAGACAGAGGGGTGACTCCAGGCGTGTTATATCGCGATTGCGATTACGGCCAAGATAACTAGTACGAATACCAGTACCTCCAGAGGAGTCCACTGTGCCACGACTTCCTCACCTCCCTCTCCGGTTGCCCGGAGCGGCGAAGCCATCATGTCGCACAGGCGGATCTCGTGTTGCTGATCGGCGAATCTTGTCTCCCGGGTCTCCTGACGGACGTGGTGCAGTACTGCTAGCGTCCGCTGGGTGACTGACGGTGGAGGTAGCGAGGTGGAGGGCGCGGTGCCGCCACCGTTCGCCTTCTTTTCGCTGGACGGCGAACGGTTCAAGGCCGTGGGTATGCCTGCCGATTCTGCTCGTGAGGTCGGGTACTTCAGGGACGCCGTGTTGGAGATCGCGCGTTCTCTGTGGCTCGATCAGAACCCGGGTAGGAAGAAGCTGCCAGACGGGTTCTCGGCCGCATTTGACCTCCGACTCACTTCAGTGGAGCCGGGTAGCGCGAGACCCCATTTGGTGCTGCACCGGGGGGCAGATGCGATCACAGACGAGCACTGGGATGAGTGGGTCACTCTCTACTTTGCTGCTCGCGACGAGTTCACCCATCTCGTCCAAACAGCGGGCGAGCCAGAGGCGCCGTCTCCCGTCTTGGCTAACAGGGCCCTCCAAGCGGTTCGGCGTGTCGGAAGTTCGCTGAGTGAGTCCGAAGAGATTGTCGTCGGTGACCCCGAGCCCACTGGGCGCCGGGCAACTCTTAATCAGGCGACGCGCCGCGTCTTCGTCAGGCCCGAAGTTCCGACACAGTTGCTGGAGCCGACCGAGTGGCACCTGGAAGGCGTAGTCACCGAATATGACGGGGTAGGTCAGAGCTTCCAACTCCAGACGAATTACGGCGTCTCTAAGTGTGTAATCGAAAGTTTCAATGTTGAACTTGCGAACTTTGTTCGCGACGTTTTAGCCCTCGACGGCATTACGGCACCGGATGTCGTCGTCACTGGTGAAACGTTGGACGCAAAGCAGTCGACAATTCAACTCTTCAATGTTAGTTCGGTGCGTCTGGTTAGATCCGTAGAGGAAAAACTGTTGAGTAGTCGTCTGGATGCGCTTTACGCGCTTGAGGCTGGGTGGGACGGTCCCGACTCGCTGCCACCCAGCCTCGCTCTGCGAGCCCCCTTGGAGTTGGCGCTCTCAGAGCTGGCGGCGTTCGGCGTTCCCGTGGATCTGATGCCCACTGGCGATGGTGCGATAAAAGTCGAACTCAAACGTGGGTCAGTTGAGTTGACTGCAGAGTTGATTGATGACGAGATGACCTTGATATCCGATAACTTGGAGACGGACGAGCTTCGCGAGGCTCACCTGCCCTACTCCAGAGACGGTTTTCTAGCATTTTTGCGCGGGGGGCTGATGTGACTGAAGAGACACCGGACCCGAGTCCCAACCCGATCGCACCGCCGCCGGATGAGACTCTTTACCGACAAGCCCACCCCATTCACAAGAAGCTCGACGGTTCGTTGTCGGCAGGAATTTTTACGCCTACCAAGCGCGATCAAGGGATGCTGTCGACTCACCGAGAAAAGATCGGCGCAGCAGAGTCCTATCGCCGATGGACTGAGGATCTCGATCACGATTCTATGGGAACTCTTGGCGTTTCGCTTGAAGAGATCGATGCGGTCGGCGTTGCGTCGGACGACGGGTCAGGACAATATTACGGCCTGCAGGCGATTGACGATGCTGACATGATCGGCGTCCCTGATCACGCCTCGGTGGACTTCGTCGGCGTTCCAACGCCTGGAAAACGTAAGCAGGCGGGTCGCAAGTTGCTCGAAGCCGCTGTCGCCCGCGGTTTTCTATACCAGCCGTAGGTGGCGAGGGCTCCAGCCAGGTGGACTGGACCCCTCGCCCACGCCTAGGGCTCAGTGAGCCCCGTCGTACGCCTCTCGCACCTCGGCAGAGACTCGGCCACGGTCGGGGACGTCCCAGCCATTCTCGCGTGCCCACTCCCGAATCTCCTTCGGGCTGGGGCCGTCACTCGCAGGCTTAGCCGCGGCGCCACCGGCCTTGCGGGCTCGACGCTGACCGCCCGCCTTCCGCGCGTGTCCGACCCACGGAGCAAGAGCCTCGCGCAGAGCTGAGGCGTGCTCGTCGTTAAGGTCGATCTCGTAGGTGACTCCATCAAGACCAAACGTCACGGTCTCGCTCGCTTCGGATTCATCGATGTCGTCGACGAGCAGAATGCTGACCTTCTGTGCCACGTCATTGCCTTTCGTTGTTTTCGACTGTCTATGCCGCCCAGTCTGATGCAGCGTCTCTAGTTGAGCAAACTGGCCGTGGGCGTGTCCGGGCGTCGTTTAGTAGCCCAGACTGGTTAAGTCATTGGCGATCGTCGGACGGGGGGCTGCGATGATGCATACGGTCGCGAAGTGACTACGCCGAATCAGCCGCCGCCCTATGTTCCGCCGAATCGTGAGGCGGCTCCGCTACCCCCGCGCTCGACTGGCCCAGTCCCTGACCGCAGTCGCAGACAGCCCCGAGAAGCAATGCCACTCCATCGGCGTGGCTGGTTCGCACCGGTCGCTGCCCTCGTTGCTGCGACTGTCGGTATCGCGATCGGCGCTCTCGCCACTCCTAGTGACGAAGTTCCTGATCCGACGGACTCTGCGGAGTATCGGGAGGCGGCTTCTGAGCTCGCCGACTCTCAGGGCGAGATCGCTCAGCTTGAGGCGTCACTGGAAGACGCGGAAGGTGCTGCTGACGACGCGGCCGACGAACTGCAAACCGCGATGGGCGACCTGCCGGAACGCGAGCAGGCGCTGGAAGACGGGGCGGCGTGGATCGCAGAACGCGACGCTGCTCTGGACGTGGCCGAGGCGGAGGTCGTGTCTCGGGAGACCGCCGTGGGCGTGATCGAGGAGACGATTGCTGCCAACACGTTCTCGGGGAATGGGCTGTACATCGTTGGCGACGACATTCAGCCCGGCACCTATCGGACAGAGGGTGGCGCAGGCTGCTACTGGGAGCGGCTGTCTGGTCTTTCCGGCGAGTTCGACGACCTCATCGCGAACGAGTTCGCCGAAGGGCCGCAGGCGGTGACCATCTCTAGTGGGGATCGCGCGTTCTCAACCCAAGGATGCGCCGAGTGGACCTTGGCGAACTAGTCAGGCTGATCGGTTGCATCCAGCAGTCGCTCGCACTCCGCAACGAGGCGCGCCCGCAGAGGTTGACCCTTCGCGGTGAACGACCGCTGAGCAGCCACGTACTCGGCCTTGCCCTCTGGCGTCTCAACGCGAAGGGGCTCGTACCCAAGGTCAGAGAGGTCGTAGGGAGCTGCCCTCATATCCAGCTCGCGGATCTCTAGCGCCAGCTCGAAGCAATCCGCAACGAGGTCGGAGCACACCATCGGACTAAGCCTGTATGATGCCTTGTAGAGGTCCATCCCGGCGTGCAGGCAGCCGGGCTGCTCGAAGTCGGGGCGGTCGTCGGCCTGCGGCGCGAGCAGGTTGAGCGGGCGGGCCGGCTCGGTGAAGAACCGGAACGCGTCGAAGTGGGAGCACGCCACCTTGTGGCCCTCGACGACCTCGTCGGTGCCGTCGGCGCCCAGCCGCAGCGGCCAGTCGGCGTGCCGGACCTGCTCGGGCGTGAGGCGGTAGACCATCGCCCACTCGTGCATGCCGAAGCAGCCGAAGTTCGCGGGGCGGTCCAGCGTCGCCCGCAGGAGCCGGCGGAGCGCGGTGAGCAGGGGCCGCTGGCGCTCGACGTACGCCCGCTCGACGCCCACGCGCCCGTCGCCCAGGTCGCCGTACCCCTTGAGACCCGCGTACGCCGCGGCGTCGTCGCCGGCGAGGGCGACGCCGTACCCCGGGTGCCAGCGCCGCAGCTGCGCCGGCCGCTGGGAGTAGTAGGTGAAGAGGAAGTCGTGCACCGGGTGCTTCACGCGCTCGGCCCGGCGCGCCAGGTGGGGAGCGACGAACGCGTCGACCCGGGCCTCGTGCGCGGCCCGTCGCCCGGCGAGGGTCGCCGGGTCGATCGTGGGGGTGTCAGGCAGCACGGAAGGCACCGCACGAGCCTACGAGACCGCACCGTTAGGCTCGAAGGGTGCGTATCGCCCGCTTCACCACAGGAGAAGACCCCCAGTACGGCGTCATCACCGGCGACCTCGACGAGCACGGCCAGCTGAGCGAGGACGCGACCATCGTTGCGCTCGCCGGCGACCCGCTCTACGTGGGCGTCAAGCTGCTCGACGAGCAGCACCAGGTGTCCGACGTCAGGCTGCTCGCCCCCGTGCTGCCCCGCAGCAAGGTCATCGGCATCGGCCGCAACTACGCGGCCCACGCGGCCGAGCTCGGCAACGACGTGCCGACGGAGCCGCTGATGTTCTTCAAGCCGAACACCTCGGTGGTCGGCCCCGGCGACGCCATCAGCTATCCCGTCCAGTCGACCAACGTGCACTTCGAGGGCGAGCTGGCCGTGGTCATCGGCCGCATCTGCCGCGACGTGCCGGCCGAGAAGGCCACCGACGTCATCCACGGCTACACGATCGCCAACGACGTGACGGCTCGCGACCTGCAGAAGTCCGACGTGCAGTTCACCCGCGCCAAGGGCTTCGACACGTTCTGCCCGCTCGGCCCGTGGATCGAGACCGACCTCGACCCGAACGACTTCGCCGAGGGGCGGCGCGTGCAGACGTTCCTCAACGGCGACGTCGCCCAGGACGGATCCACCAAGGACCTGATCTTCGACATCCCGACCCTCATCGCCTACGTCAGCAGCGTCATGACCCTGCTGCCCGGCGACGTGATCCTCACCGGCACCCCCGAGGGTGTCGGCCCGATGCTGCCGGGCGACGAGGTCGAGATCTCGATCGAGGGCCTCGGCACCCTCACCAACAAGGTGGTCGCGCGATGAGCCTCCCCGCCCCCCGGCTCACCAGCGACAAGCCCGTGCGCGTGCGCATGGCGCCGTCCCCGACGGGCAGCCCGCACGTCGGCCTCGCCCGCACGGCGCTCTTCAACTGGGCCTTCGCGCGCCACCACCAGCGTCACGGCGCCGGCGGCACCTTCGTGTTCCGCATCGAGGACACCGACGCCGCCCGCAACACCGACGAGTCCTACACCTCGCTGCTGGAGGTGCTCCGCTGGCTCGGCATGGACTGGGACGAGGGCCCCGAGGTCGGCGGCCCCTTCGCGCCGTACCGCCAGAGCGAGCGCAGCGAGATCTACCGCGACGTGCTCGCGAAGCTGCGCGCCTCGAACTACACCTACGACTGCTACTGCACGACCGACGAGGTCACCGAGCGCCGCAAGGCCAGCGGGTCCAAGGTCATGGGGTACGACGGGTTCTGCCGCGAGCTGACCGACGACCAGGTCGCTGCCTTCGTGGCGGAGGGCCGGGCGCCGGTCGTGCGGTTCCGCATGCCCGACGGCAGCATCACGTTCGACGACCTGGTGCGCGGCGAGATCACCTTCGAGACCCAGTTCGTGCCCGACTTCGCGCTCGCCCGCGCGAACGGCGACCCGCTCTACACGCTCGTGGCGCCCGTCGACGACGCGCTCATGGAGATCACCCACGTGCTGCGCGGCGAGGACCTGCTCTCCTCCACGCCCCGCCAGGTGGCCCTGCACGACGCCCTGACCGCCGTGGGTGTGGGCAACGGGACCGCCCCCCGGTTCGGTCACCTGCCCTACGTGATGGGGGAGGGCAACAAGAAGCTCTCGAAGCGCGACCCCGAGGCGCACCTCCTGGCCTACCGCGACCAGGGGTTCCTGCCCGAGGGACTGCTCAACTACCTGGCGCTGCTCGGCTGGGCCATCGCCGAGGACCGCGACGTCTTCACCCTCGACGAGATGGTCGACGCGTTCGACATCGCCCGGGTGAACCCGAACCCGGCGCGCTTCGACCTCAAGAAGTGCGAGGCGATCAACGCCGACCACCTCCGGATGCTGACCCTCGAGCAGGTCACCGAGCGGTCCGTGCCCTTCCTCGTCGCCGCCGGGCTCGTCGCCGACCCGCCGACGCCCGCGCAGGCGGCCGTGCTCGCCGGCGGCATGCCGCTCGTCGCCGAGCGCATGAACAAGCTCACCGAGGTCGTCGACATGCTCCGCTTCCTCCTCGTCGACGAGGCGGACTTCACCCGGGACCCGGCCGACGTCGAGAAGGTGCTCGACGAGAAGGGCCGCGAGGTCGTGCAGGCGTCGTACGACGCCCTCGCCGACCTCGAGACCTGGAGCACGCCCGCGATCGAGGAGGCCCTGCGCCTCGCCCTGGTCGAGCGGCTCGGCCTCAAGCCGCGCAACGCGTTCGGCCCGGTGCGCGTGGCCGTCACCGGACGCCGGGTCTCGCCGCCGCTCTTCGAGTCCCTGGAGCTGCTGGGTCGCGAGCGCGGCCTGGCCCGCCTCGAGAGCGCGCTGGTCCCGTGACCACGACGCCGCCGGGCCCCGGCTTCCCGCCTCCGCCGGGTGGGTCGCCCGGGCCGGCGGCGCCGTACGACGACGCGGTGAGGCCCGTCGGACCCGTGGGCCCGGGCGGCCCCGGCCACCCGGCCGTCGGCCCGACCATGGACCCGGCCGTCGACCTGGACAAGGCCTATCCGCCGCTCGAGTACCACCTGCTGCAGCGCGCCGGGGACCGCGGCTGGTGGCGCGGGCTCGTGGGCGTGATCGCCCTCGCCGCGGCCATGATGCTCGTGCTCCCGATCGTGACGCTCGTGGTCTTCATCGCGGGCGTGGCGGTGACCGGCGGCGACGCCGGCACCGCAGGCGACCAGATGCTCGACATCGAGAACCTCACGCCGCTCGGCCTCGCCTACCTGATGACGACCCTGGCGTTGCTCATCCCGGCGGTCTGGATCGTCGTGCGGCTGCTCCACGGGCTGAAGCCGCGGTGGACGACGTCCGTCGCCCCGCGCATGCGGTGGGGCTACTTCGCCGCCTGCGTCGGGCTGTCGGTCGTCGCGCTCTTCGCCAGCCTGGTCATGGGCGTCGTGGTGAGTGCGCTCGACCCGAACGCCCTGCCCGGCGACACGGAGGTCGCGGGCCAGCTGAACGCGTTCACCAGCACGACCCGCGACTTCCTGGTCGTGGTGCTGCTGCTCACCCCCCTGCAGGCGGCGGGGGAGGAGTACCTCTTCCGCGGCTACCTCACCCAGGTCTGCGGCGGGATCTTCGCGACCCCGCGGGCGGCCAAGGCCGTGGCGGTGCTCGTGCCGGCCCTGCTGTTCGCCCTGGCGCACGGGGTGCAGGACCCGCCCGTGTTCTTCGACCGCTTCGCCTTCGGGGTGATGGCGGGCATCCTCGTGATCCTCACCGGGGGGCTCGAGGCGGCCATCGCGATGCACGTGCTGAACAACTGGGCGGCCTTCGGCCTGGCCCTGGCGTTCGGTGACATCGCGGCCACGCTGACCCCCACGGGCGGCTCCTGGCTGAGCATCCCGGTCACCCTGACGCAGACCCTCGTCTACCTCGGTCTGGCGGTCTTGGTGCACCGCTGGATGGGCCTCGCGCGCACCGCGGAGTCGCCCGTTTTGATCGCGTCCCGGGGGCGCGTGTATGGTTTCTCCTCGGCCGCCTAAGGGGGGCCTGACCATGGGATATGGTGTAATTGGCAGCACGACTGATTCTGGTTCAGTTAGTCTAGGTTCGAGTCCTAGTATCCCAGCGAGACCGCGGTCACCGGCCGCGGTTTTGATGTGAAACGAAGGCTTTGCTAGAGTTTCACGAGTTGCCCGAAGCCACTGGCTGAGGGTGAGGCCCCCGTTGTGTAGCGGCCTAGCACGCCGCCCTCTCACGGCGGTAGCGCCGGTTCGAATCCGGTCGGGGGTACCTCGAGGCGAAGGCCCCGGTCCATCAGGACCGGGGCCTTCGTCGTACCCGGGGGCGTCCGGACCGTGTGCACGTTCCTGGTGCTCCACGCCCTGCATTCAGGTCGCAGGGTTCCGGTTTCGCCGCTCGAGCGGCGAAACCGCCGCAGGCCGCCGGCCCCGGCTCAGTGCCCGATGCCCAGGAGCCCGACGCCGAAGAGCACGGCGGCGAAGCGCAGCGTGCGGCCCACGAGCACGTTGCCGATGAAGACGTAGCGGTTGATGTTCAGCTGACCGGCGATCACGGCGATGACGGCCAGCGGCGGCACGCCGAGCGAGGCGGCGGCGAAGACGAGGGCGCCGGCGCCGAGGCGGTTGCTGTCGACCTTGGCGCGCCACCGGGTCAGGCGGTCCTGCCACTTGGGGGTCTCGGTCTTGCGCCGTACCCACGCCCACTTCAGCGAGCTGCGTCCGAGCTCGTAGTAGATGACCTTGCCGATCGTCTGACCCACGGCCGCGACGAACGAGAGCAGCCACAGGGTCGCCGCGTCGCCCTGACCGCCACCGACCCCGGTCGCGGCGAGCGCGCCCAGGTAGGCCTCGGCGTTGACGAGCGGGATGAGCGCGGAGGCCACCCCGATCCCCAGGGTGGCGAACAGCCAGCTCACGGGGTCGTGGCCCCCGGGGCGCCGGTGGGGCCGGTCGGCCCCGGCTCGACGGGCCCGCCCGCCGGGATCGGCAGCCCGAGGCGCACGAGCCGCAGGAGCGACCACGACTTGAGCGCCAGCAGGGCCAGGGCGATGGCCCCGCCGAGCCAGACGTTCTCGGTGACGACGAGCAGGATCGCGAAGAGGGCCGAGTTCACCGTCTTGCCGGGCTTCGACCAGTTCCAGAGCCACAGGGTGCGGTCGACGACGTAGAAGTAGTTGGGGCTCGTGACCGGCCACGCCAGGAAGGCGATGGAGAGGTACATGTCCACGACCATGAACTGCACGAGGTAGATCGCCACGGCGACCGACACCTCGGGCACGAGCCACATGAGGCCGACGTAGAACGCGGCGCAGCAGAGGCGGTCGCAGAGGATGTCGAAGATCGCGCCGGCGCGGGTCTCGCGGTCGGTGATGCGGGCGACCCAGCCGTCGAGGGAGTCGCCGAACCAGTAGACGCCGAGGGCGACGAGCAGCAGCGTGCGCGACTCCTGCTGGGCGGCGGCGACGGCGAGGCCGACGGAGAGCACGGTGCGCACGAGGGTGACGGCGCTGGCGGCCGTCAGGAACGTCTCCCGGGCCGGGTCGGCCCAGATCCGGTGACCCGGGCGCGACTCCGTCGGGAGCTTCTTCTCCGACGTGCTGGCGCTGCGCTGCATTGCTCGACCTCGCTCGTTGCTCCCCCACGGTGCGTCGTGCTCCGCTGCTCGACGTCTCCCCGTCCGGGCCGGACCCCCGGCGTGCGCGGGCGCTGCTGACCGTACCGCCTGGGTGCGCCGCCCAGCGGCAGGGACGCGGCGACCGCTCGACGAAGCCTGGACGAACGCCGCGCTCACGTGTCCGATTCCCGCCGTCGCCGGTGGGTGGGGTCCGGCAGGATGGACGCATGTCCTCCTCCGCCCCGACGGCCCCCGGGGCTCCCGTGCTCGACGCGGAGCTCTGCTACCGCGCCGTGCGCAGCCGGGACCGGCGCTTCGACGGCATGTTCTGGACCGCCGTCCGCACGACCGGCATCTACTGCCGCCCGTCGTGCCCGGCGCGCACCCCGGCGTACGGGAACGTCACCTTCCACCCGAGCGCGGCCGCCGCCCAGGGCGCGGGCTTCCGGGCCTGCAAGCGGTGCCTGCCGGACGCGACCCCCGGCAGCCCGGAGTGGGACGTGGCCGGCGAGCTCGCGGGCCGTGCGATGCGGCTGATCGGTGACGGCGTCGTCGACCGCGAGGGCGTCCCGGGGCTGGCGGAGCGGGTCGGCTACACCCCGCGCCACCTCACCCGGCTGCTGACCGCCGAGCTCGGCGCCGGGCCGCTGGCCCTCGCCCGCGCCCGGCGGGCCCAGACGGCGCGCACCCTGCTCGAGAGCACGACCCTGCCGATCACGGACGTCGCCTTCGCCGCCGGCTTCTCGAGCGTGCGCCAGTTCAACGCGACGGTGCGCGAGGTGTACGCCGCGTCGCCCGGCGAGCTGCGGGGTCGCGCGGGCCTGGTCGCCGGTGACGCCCCGGGGGCAGCGGGCACGGCGGGCACGCTCACCCTGCGCCTGGCCGTGCGGACGCCCTTCGCCGCCGCCGCGATGCTGGCCTTCCTCGCCTACCACGTGGTGCCCGGCATGGAGGTCGTCGACGGCACGACGTACGCCCGCACCCTCGACCTGCCGCACGGTCCCGGGATCGTGGTCGTCGACCTGGCGGAGACGGGCGCGACGGACGTCGCCCAGGTGCCGGTGACGTTCCACCTCCTCGACCTCCGCGACACGACGGCCGCCCTCGAGCGGGTGCGGCGCCTCCTCGACGGCGACGCGGACCCCCTCGCCCTCGCCGAGCACTTCGCCGGCGACCCGGTCGTCGCGCCGCTCGCCGCCGCGACCCCGGGCCTGCGCGTGCCGGGCGCCGTCGACGGTCCCGAGCTCGCGCTCCGCGCGGTCGTCGGCCAGCAGGTCAGCGTCACGGGCGCCCGCACCGTCACGGGGCGGATGGTCGCGTCGTACGGCGTGCCGCTGCCCCCGGCGCTGCGCGACGTCGTGCCCGGGCTCACCCACCTCTTCCCCCGGCCCGCCACGCTCGCGGAGGTCGCCGACGTCGACCTCCCGATGCCCCGGGCCCGCGGGCGGGCGCTCGCCGGGCTGGCCGGCGCCCTGGCCGACGGGACGATCCGGCTCGACCGCGGCCCCGACCGCGACGACGTACGACGCGCGCTCGTCGCCCTGCCCGGCATCGGCCCCTGGACGGCCGACTACGTCGCGCTGCGGGCGCTGGGCCACCCCGACGTCTTCCTGCCCACCGACATCGGCGTGCGCAACGCGCTCGTCGGCCTCGGTCACGACGCCACCGCCGTGCCCGCCCTGCTGGCGTCGGCCGAGCCCGGCTGGCGCCCGTGGCGTTCCTACGCGCTGCTCTACCTCTGGAACACCCTCATGCCCGTCGTCGACGCCCCGGTGCTCCCGGCGGCGTCGCTCGACCCGGAAGGACCGTGATGTGGACCGTCATCGACTCACCCATCCGCGAGCTGCGGCTCGTCGAGCACGAGGGGTCGATCAGCGCGATCGAGTTCTCGCCGTTCCGCCCGCCCGGTGACGACGGGCGCGAGCTCGGCGAGCGCGACGACGACCACCCCGTGCTCGTCGAGGCGGCCCGCCAGCTGACGTCGTACTTCGCCGGCGAGCTGCAGGCCTTCACGCTCCCGCTCGCGCCGGTCGGCACCCCCTTCCAGCAGCGGGTGTGGAAGGAGCTGGTGGCCATCGGGTACGGCGAGACCGCGTCGTACGGCGAGATCGCCCGCCGCCTGGGCATGACGAACGCGGCCTCGCGGGCCGTGGGCCTGGCCAACGGCCGCAACCCCGTGCCCGTCGTCATCCCGTGCCACCGCGTGATCGGGGCGGACGGCTCGCTGACGGGCTACGCCGGCGGGGTCGACCGCAAGCAGACGCTGCTCGACCTCGAGCGCCAGGACGCGCTGTTCTGATGGGCGCGCTCTGATGGGGGCCTGGCGCCGCGTCGACGGACGGGTCGTGCACGAGAACGCGTGGATCGTCGTGCACGACGACGAGGTGGTGCGGCCCGACGGGTCGCCGGGGCTGTACGGCGTGGTGGAGGTGCGGCACCCGGCCGTGTTCGTCGTGGCGCTGACCTCCGACGACGAGGTGGTGCTCGTGCGCTGCGACCGCTACACGACGGGGGAGGGCTGGGAGGTGCCGGCCGGCGGCTCCGACGGCGACGACCTCCTCGACGCGGCCCGCCGCGAGCTGGGGGAGGAGGCGGGGCTCCGTGCGGGACGGTGGACCGACCTCGGGCCGGTCACGTCGCTCAACGGCATCGCCCGGGCGCACGGACGCGTGTTCCTCGCGCAGGACCTCGCGCCCGACCCCGGCGCGGTCGAGCAGGCGGTGGAGGGCATCTCCGAGGTGCGGCGGGTGCCCTGGCCCGAGCTGCTGGGGATGCTGGCCCGCGGCGAGGTCGCCGACGGCGAGACGCTCGCCGCGCTGATGCTCGCCGCGGTCGCGCTCGGCCGGGTGGCCTGAGCGGAGAGGCCGGGCCCTACTCGGCGGCGGCGCGACGCAGCGACTCGGAGAGCCGCTCGGCGGCCGCGAGCACCGCAGGGGCGTGCATGCGGCCGGGCTGGCGCGAGAGCCGCTCGAGCGGGCCGGAGACCGACACGACGGCGATCACCTTGCCGCTGGGGGAGCGGACGGGCGCGGAGACCGAGGCGACGCCCTGCTCGCGCTCGCCCACCGACTGGGCCCAGCCACGACGGCGGATGCCCGAGAGCACGGTGGCGGAGAACGCGGCCGTCTGCAGGCCCCGCTGCATGCGCTCCGGGTCCTCCCACGCGAGCAGCACCTGGGCGGCGGACCCGGCGCGCATCGTCAGCTGGGTGCCGACCGGGATGGTGTCGCGCAGGCCGCTGGGCCGCTCGGCGGCGGCGACGCAGACGCGGTGGTCGCCCTGGCGGCGCCAGAGCTGGGCGGACTCGCCCGTGATGTCGCGCAGGCGGGCCAGGACGGGGCCGGCGGCCGCCAGGAGGCGGTCCTCGCCGGCGGCGGCGGACAGCTCGGAGAGCCGCGGGCCGAGCACGAAGCGGCCCTGCATGTCGCGGGCGACGAGGCGGTGGTGCTCCAGTGCGACGGCCAGCCGGTGGGCGGTCGGTCGGGCGAGGCCCGTGCCGGCCACCAGCCCGGCGAGCGTCGCGGGTCCTGCCTCGAGCGCGGTGAGCACCAGCGCGGCCTTGTCGAGTACGCCGACGCCACTTCCCTTGTCCATATGGCAATACTGCAGTCTCAGTCCATGGGACGCAAGGGTTACGCTGCTGCTCGTTGTCAGAACGACCCGTGGCGTTGTACGGAGGAGAACCATGAGCCAGTCAACCGGACGCACCCTGTCCGAGAAGGTGTGGGACGAGCACGTCGTCCGTAGCGCGGCCGGCGAGCCCGACCTGCTCTACATCGACCTCCACCTCATCCACGAGGTCACCTCGCCGCAGGCGTTCGACGGGCTCCGCCTCGCGGGCCGTCCCGTCCGCCGTCCCGACCTGACGCTCGCGACCGAGGACCACAACGTCCCGACCATCGACTGGGACAAGCCGATCGCCGACCCCGTCTCCCGCACCCAGGTCGAGACGCTGCGCACCAACGCCGAGGAGTTCGGCGTGCGCCTGCACCCGCTCGGCGACATCGAGCAGGGCATCGTGCACATCATCGGCCCGCAGCTGGGCCTGACGCAGCCGGGCATGACGATCGTGTGCGGCGACTCGCACACCTCGACCCACGGCGCGTTCGGCTCCATCGCGTTCGGCATCGGCACGTCCGAGGTCGAGCACGTGCTCGCCACCCAGACGCTGATGCAGGCGAAGCCCAAGACGATGGCCGTCACCATCAACGGCTCGCTGCCCGAGGGCGTCACCGCGAAGGACATGGTGCTCACCCTCATCACGCACACCGGCACCGGCGGCGGCCAGGGCTACATCGTGGAGTACCGCGGGCAGGCGATCCGCGAGCTCTCCATGGAGGGTCGCATGACCGTGTGCAACATGAGCATCGAGTGGGGCGCGAAGGCCGGCCTCATCGCCCCCGACCAGACCACCTTCGACTACCTCGAGGGCCGTCCCGAGGCGCCGAAGGGCGACGACTGGGACGCCGCGGTCGCGCACTGGAAGACCCTGGTCACCGACGACGACGCGGTCTTCGACGAGGAGATCGTGCTCGACGCCTCCGAGATGACCCCGTTCGTCACCTGGGGCACCAACCCGGGCCAGGGCGTGCAGCTGGGCGGCCTCGTGCCGAGCCCCGACGACTTCGAGGAGCCGGCCGACAAGGTCGCCGCCGAGAAGGCGCTGACCTACATGGGTCTGGAGGCCGGCACGCCGATGCGCGAGGTCAAGGTCGACACGGTCTTCGTCGGG
The DNA here is from genome assembly GCF_000426525.1 of Nocardioides alkalitolerans DSM 16699. Taxonomy (GTDB): domain Bacteria; phylum Actinomycetota; class Actinomycetes; order Propionibacteriales; family Nocardioidaceae; genus Nocardioides; species Nocardioides alkalitolerans. The sequence goes on along the minus strand of NZ_AUFN01000010.1, from coordinate 756,735 downwards.
TCGTGCACGAACGGCCGCATCGAGGACCTGCGCGTCGCCGCCGACATCGTCAAGGGCCGCAAGGTCGCCGACGACACGCGGCTGCTCGTCGTCCCGGGCTCGGTGCGCGTGCGCCTGCAGGCCGAGCAGGAGGGCCTCGACGTCGTGTTCAAGGAGGCCGGCGCCGAGTGGCGCGGGGCCGGGTGCTCGATGTGCCTCGGCATGAACCCCGACCAGCTCACCCCCGGCGAGCGCAGCGCCTCGACCTCCAACCGCAACTTCGAGGGTCGCCAGGGCAAGGGCGGTCGCACCCACCTGGTGTCGGTGCCCGTCGCCGCGGCGACCGCGATCCGCGGCACGCTGTCGTCGCCCGCCGACCTCGCCTGACCCACCCCCGCTGGCCCGGCCGAGCCGGGCGGACGAGAAGGACCACGAGCATGGACAAGTTCACGAGCCACACCGGCATCGGCGTCCCGCTGCGCCGCAGCAACGTCGACACCGACCAGATCATCCCCGCCGTCTACCTCAAGCGCGTGACGCGCAGCGGGTTCGAGGACGGGCTCTTCGCCGCCTGGCGCAACGACCCGGCGTTCGTGCTGAACAACCCGGTGTACGACGGGGGCTCGGTGCTGGTCGCCGGCCCCGACTTCGGCACCGGCTCGTCGCGCGAGCACGCCGTCTGGGCGCTGCAGAACTACGGGTTCAAGGCCGTGATCTCGTCGCGCTTCGCCGACATCTTCCGCGGCAACTCCGGGAAGGCCGGCCTGCTGGCGGCGCAGGTCGACGAGAAGGTCGCCCAGCGGCTGCTCGACCTGCTCGACGAGGAGCCGGGGGCCACGATCACCGTCGACCTCGAGTCGCGCACCGTGCGTGCCGGCTCCGGGGAGAACGCGATCGAGGACTCGTTCGACATCGACGACTACACCCGCTGGCGCCTGCTCGAGGGTCTCGACGACGTCGGGATCACGCTCGGCCACGCCGACGACATCACGACGTACGAGGCCACGCGCCCGAGCTGGAAGCCGGTCACGCAGCGCGCCTGACGGCACGTCCGGGGCCGCCGGGGCCGCTGGCCGTGGCTGGCTAGGGTCGGTGGGATGAGCGACTCGTCCCACCGACCCGACCTGTTCTCCGAGCTGCTGTCGCTGCGCACCTGGACGGCCTTCGACGTCGACGCGGCAGGGCGGGTGCTCGCCGGTCACGACGAGCACGGGAGCCTGCAGCTCGTCGAGCTGGCGCCGGACGGCCGCCGTACGCAGCTGACGGCCCTGCCCGGCCGCTGCCAGGGGCGCTACGTCCCCGGCCGGCGCGCGGTGGTGGTCGAGCACGACCAGGGCGGCGACGAGCTCTGGCAGCTCTCGCTCCTCGACCTCGACCGCTTCGACGAGGGGCCCGGGCCCGGACGCGCCCGCCCCGCCGGCCTGGAGGACCTCGTGCCGCTGGTGGCCGACCCGGCCCACCGGCACGCCCTCCACGACGTCACGCCGACCGCGCTCGTCTACGCCACCAACCGCCGCAACAAGGTCGACATGGACGTCGTCGCCCGCAGCTGGGCGACCGGTGACGAGACGGTGCTGTACGACGGGGGCGGCTACGTGGGCGAGGTCGCCGCCTCGCGGGACGGCGAGCGGCTGGCCGTCGTGCGCCTCAGCCTCCAGCCCGCCTCGACGGTCGTCGACGTGGTGGTCGACGGCGAGGTCCGGCCGGTCACCGATGCCGACGAGCGGGCCGCGCACGACCGGGTGTCCTGGACCCCCGACGGCGCGGCGCTCGTGCTGTCCAGCAACCACGACCGCGAGTTCCGCGCCGTCCTGCGCCTCGACGTCGCCACGGGGGAGTGGCGCGAGCTCGTCGCCGACGACGCGCACGACCTCTGGGTGTGGGCGGCGCCGGACGGGTCCGCGCTGGTGGTCGGCCGCGTCGTCGACGGGGCCACCGAGCTGTCGGTGCACGAGCCCGACGGCACCCGGCGGTGCGCGGTCGACCTGGGCCGGCCGGGGGCCGCGCCGGGTGTGTCGACCGTGACCTGGGCCGACGACGGCAGCGGGTTCGTCACCGCGACGACGGCGCCCGACGAGCCCGCGGCCCTGCACCTCGTCGACCCCGCGACCGGCGCGGCCACGCTCCTCGTCTCCGTGGCCGACGGGCTCGAGCCCGGGCTGCGCGCCGCCCTCACGGTGCCCACCGTCCACCGGGTGCCGACGCCCGACGGCGAGCAGGTGCCCTGCTTCGTCTACGCAGCCGGCGAGAACGGAGCCCCCGAGCTCGCCGGCGCCGCGGTGCTCCACGTGCACGGCGGTCCGGAGGCCGCCGCGCTCCGGATCTTCAACCCCGTCGTCCAGGCGCTGGCGGCCGCGGGACTGACCGTGCTCGTGCCGAACGTGCGGGGCTCCGACGGCTACGGCAAGCGGTGGGTCTCCCTCGACGACGTCGAGCTGCGCCTCGACTCGGTGGCCGATCTCGCGGCGCTGCGCGACTGGCTGCCGGACCTCGGCCTCGACCCCGAGCGGGCCGCGCTGTGGGGAGGGTCGTACGGCGGCTACATGGTGCTGGCGGGCGTCTCGATGCAGCCCGGCCTCTGGGCGGCGGGCGTCGACATCGTGGGCATGAGCTCGCTGGTGACGTTCCTCGAGAACACCAGCGACTACCGCCGGGCCTACCGCGAGCGCGAGTACGGCACGCTGGCCCACCACCGCGACTTCCTCGAGGCCGCCTCCCCCCTCACGCACCTCGCGGCGATCCAGGCGCCGCTGTTCGTCATCCACGGGGCGAACGACCCCCGGGTGCCGCTGTCGGAGGCCGAGCAGATCAAGGCGGCGCTCGACGGTGCGGGCGTGCCGTGCGAGCTGCGGGTGTACGGCGACGAGGGCCACGGGCTCGCGCGCCGTACCAACCGGCTCGACGCCTACCCGGCCGCGCTCGCGTTCCTGGAGCGCCACCTGCGTGGGGCGTGACACCCCCCGTTCATGGGCGCGACACCCCGCCGACGACTAGCATTCACGGGATGGGGGGAACGAGGAAGGGCGGCGCACGCCTGCCGTCATGGCTGCGGCGTGCGCCCCGCAGCGCCTGGTGGGAGTGGCGCGCGGGCCGCGCGGTCGTCGTGTCGGTCATCGGCGCGCTGCTGTGCACCGCCGTGCTCGAGGCGTCGATGCTCTACGAGGACCCGCTGTGGAAGCAGTGGGTCCGCACGCAGCTGATCGACGGCTACGCGTTCTGGGTCGACGCCCTCCTCGTCTGGACCCTGGTCGTCGCCGTGTGGGCGCTGGTCGGCCGGCTCTGGGTGGTGCTCGCCGGGTTCGGGGCGCTCAGCCTGGTGCTGTCGGCCGTCAACCGCACGAAGGTCGAGCTGCGCCAGGAGCCGGTCTACCCGAGCGACCTCGACTTCGTCGGCGAGGCCGGCTTCCTGAGCACCCAGGTCACGACCTCCACCGTCGTCGACGTCCTGGTCGCCGCGGGTGCGGTCGTGGTCGTGGTGCTGGCTCTCGGCCGCGTCGTGCGCCGCTGGGCCCCCGCGCTCGGCACGGAGGGCCTGCCCGGGCAGGGCCGGCGGATCGTCCTCGCCTTCCGCGGCGCCGTGCTCGTCACCTGCGTCGCCCTCCTCCTGCCGGCGCTGTCGTTCCACGACGACCGCAACCCGTGGCGCGGCCTCTACGAGGTGGGCGGTGTCTGGCGACCGTGGAACCAGGCCACCAACTATCGGGCGAACGGCGTGCTCGGCGGCTACCTCTACAACCTGCCGATCGCCGCCATGCCCGAGCCCGAGGGGTACGGCGAGGAGGCCATGGCCGAGATCGCCGAGCGCTACGGCGCCGTCGCCGACTCGGTCAACGCGCAGCGCACGGGCTCCCTGGACGACGTGAACGTCGTGCTCGTGCTGAGCGAGTCGTTCTCCGACCCCACGGCGCTGGACGGCTTCGAGCTCGAGCGCGACCCGATCCCGCTGACCCGCGAGACGATGGCGGGCACGACGGCCGGCGAGATGCTCGCCCAGCTGTACGGCGGGGGCACCGCCAACATGGAGTTCGAGGCGATGACGGGCCAGTCGCTGGCGCTGTTCCGCCCGCAGCTGACGTCGCCGTACCAGATGCTCGTGCCCAGCTACGAGGACTACCCCTCGGCGGTCGGCTGGTTCGAGTCCCAGGGTCACGAGTCGCTCGCCGTGCACCCCTTCTCGACGGGGATGTACCGGCGGGGCGAGGTCTACCGGGTGCTCGGCTTCGACGGGTTCCTCTACCAGGGCAACATGGCGAACCGGGAGTCGGTCGCCGCGAACGGCTTCATCTCCGACCGGTCGGCGTTCACCGAGGTGCTCCAGCGCATCCAGGGCGAGGACGGCCCGCTCTTCGTCAACCTGGTGACCATGCAGAACCACATCCCCGTCCAGGGCAACTACCCCGACCCGCTCGCGGTCGAGGGCGCGGACGCCCCCGACCTCGCCAGCCGGATCGGCCAGTACGCCCGCGGGCTCGAGGAGACCGACGAGGCGCTCGCCGCGTTCCTGGCGTCGCTCGAGGAGACGACGAGGACGACCGGCGAGGAGACCGTCGTGCTCTTCTACGGCGACCACCTCCCCGGCATCTACGACGACACGGTCACGCGCGCGAACCCCGGCACCGCGATGTACGAGACCCCGTGGTTCGCCTGGAGCAGCGCCGGCAACACGGCCGACCCGCAGCCGCTCACGAGCGCCGCGCACTTCATGCCGCTGGCCTACCAGGTCGCGGACGCGCCCGTGCCGCCGTACTACGCGCTGCTCGACGCGGTGCGCGCCGAGATCGGTGCGATGGAGCAGGGGCGGTTCGTCACCCCCGAGGGCGAGGTGCTGCGCCGCGACGAGCTCGACGCGGAGGCGCGGCAGGTGCTCGACGACCTCACGATGGTGCAGTACGACTTCACGCTGGGCGAGCGCTACGCGCTCGACGACATGTGGCCGGGAGCCGCGGCCGGGGCACCCGCGACGCCGTAGCCGGCCCGCGACGTCGGCCCGGTTCCCCGTTGGTCGGGACCGCGACGGGTACCTCCTGGATGGTCGGGCCCCGGACCGCCCGACCAGCCGGCGCGTCCCCCAGCGCGCACCTGACGAAAGGGACTGCCTTGACCTCGATCTCCGCCAACGGCGTCGACCTGCACCACACCGACACGGGGGGCGACGGCCGACCGGTCGTCCTCATCCACGGCTGGCCGCTGAGCGGTGCCTCCTGGGAGAACCAGGTGCCCGCCCTGCAGGAGGCCGGCTACCGCGTCGTGACCTACGACCGTCGCGGCTTCGGTGCCTCCGACAAGCCCACGACCGGCTACGACTACGACACGCTCGCGGCCGACCTCGACGCCGTGCTCACGCAGCTCGACCTCACGGACGCCACGCTCGTCGGCTTCTCGATGGGCGGGGGCGAGGTGGCGCGCTACCTCGGCACGTACGGCGACGACCGCGTCCGCTCGGCCGTCCTCGCCGCGGCCGTCCCGCCGTACCTGCTGAAGACCGACGACAACCCCGACGGCGGTCTGCCCGACGAGGCCGCCCGCGAGATGGAGTCCGGCGCCGCCGGCAACCGCGAGCAGTTCCTCGACGGCTTCACGACCGACTTCTTCTCGGTCGACGGCACCCTCAAGGTGAGCGAGGAGGAGCGTCAGAAGGCGCTCGAGCTCGAGAAGCCCGCCGGCGACGAGGCCCTGGTGCTGTGCATCGGGTCGTTCGCGCGCACCGACTTCCGCGAGGACCTCGCCAAGATCGCCGTGCCGACGCTCGTCATCCACGGCGACGGCGACGCGACGGTGCCGTTCGAGGTCTCGGGCAAGCGTTCGGCGGAGGCCATCTCCGACTCCACGCTCGTGGTCGTCGAGGACGCGCCGCACGGGTTCAACGTCAGCCACGCCGACGAGTTCAACCGGGCGCTCATCGACTTCCTCGCCCGCTGATCGTCACCACGGCCGCCCGTGCGCGGACCTCCGGGTCCGGGCACGGGCGGCCGTCGTGTCTCCACCCGACGTCGTACGGCGCACAGCGGCACCGCCCCGGATCCGCCCGAACTGGCGCCAGGCCATTGTGACCGCCGCCACGAGTGCCTAGCGTGCTCCTCACATCCACGGCGGACGGGCGTCCGCGGGGCCGATCCGGAAGGACATCCGTGAACAAGTCACAGCTCGTCGAGGCGCTGGCCAGCAAGTTCGAGGGCAACAAGAAGGCGGCGGCCCACGCCCTCGACGCGGTGCTCGACACCATCACGCGGGAGGTCGCCCGCGGCGAGAAGGTGGCGATCACCGGCTTCGGTGCCTTCGAGCAGAAGATCCGGGAGGCGCGGATCGTGCGCAACCCCCAGACCGGCGAGCTGATCGAGGCCGCGAAGAAGGCGGTCCCGAAGTTCACGCCCGGGGCCGACCTGCGCAACGTGATCTCGGGGGCGAAGCAGCTGCCGGCGGCCACCGTCGGCGCGGCCGGTGAGGCGGCCAGCGGCCTGGTCGCGAAGGTGTCGCGCAAGCCGGCGAAGGCGCAGGTCCCGGACGACGCCCCGGCGGCGACGAAGGCTCCGGCCGCCAAGAAGGCCCCGGCGACGAAGAAGGCCACGGCCGCCAAGAAGGCTCCCGCCGCCACGAAGGCCCCGGCCGCCACGAAGGCCCCGGCCGCGAAGAAGGCCCCGGCCGCGAAGAAGGCCCCGGCCGCGAAGAAGGCCCCGGCCGCGAAGAAGGCTCCCGCGACGGCGAAGAAGGCCCCGGCGACGGCGAAGAAGACCACCGCGAAGAAGACGACCGCGAAGAAGACGACCGCGACGAAGGCCACCGCGACGAAGGCGGTGCCGTCGACCCCGGAGGCGTCGACGGACTCCTGAGTCAGCGGCGCAGCAGGGCGGAGGTCCGCGGACCGGCGCCCAGGGCGACGGCGCCCACCAGTGCGGCGGCGTCGTCGACGTCGTGACGCAGCGACGGCAGCGCACCCGGCACGGCGAGGGCGCCGGAGTCGGCGTGCGCCGCCGCCGATCCCGGGCCGAAGCGGGGGTCGAACTCCGCGAGCGGCGCGGCGTAGAGGGTCGTGCCCGTGCCGTCGGCGTCCGCGACGTACGACGGGAGGTCCCGGCGGCAGACGACCGCGAGGGCCTCGGCGAGGTCCGCGCTCCGCAGGGCCGGGAGGTCGGCGCAGAGCGCCACCGGCACGCTGCCGGGCCAGCGCCGGCAGGCGTCGGCCGCGCCCTGGCGCAGCGTCCCGTTCAGGTCGCCGTCGAGGGGGTCGGGCACCACGGTGCAGCCGACGGCGGCGAGCTGCTCGGCGAAGAGGTGGTCGTCGGTGACGGCGAGCAGGCCCACCACGCCGGGCGTCGCCAGGACCGCGGTGGCCGTGTCGAGGGCGAACGCCGCGGCCAGCTCGTGACGGGGCACGGGCACGTCGACCAGGCGCGACTTGCCGACCGACGGCGGCTTGACGGGCAGCACGACGACGGCGGGGAGCAGGACGGGCGGGCGGGACGACATCACCCCCGATCCTGCCAGTCGGTCGGGGTGCACGGTGACCGAGCCGCGGGTCGCGACCGAGTAACCTGCACCGGGCACGGCTCCAGGGGGATCGGAGCGGACGAGGGCGAGGAGACGGTGCGTGGCGGTTCGGAAGCTGAGTGAGCGTCGGGGATGGGCCTACACGGTGGCCGCCGGGATCCTGAGGCCCACGCTGCTGGCGGCGACGTCGCGCACCTGGTCCGGCGGCGAGCACGTGCCCGCCACGGGCGGTTGCGTGGTCGCGCTCAACCACGTCACCAAGGTCGACCCGCTCTTCGCCGCCCACTTCCTCTACGACCACGGCCGGCTCTCGCGCTACCTCGCGAAGTCCGGCCTCTTCCGGGTCACCGGGCTCGGGGGGTTCCTCGGCGCGCTCGAGCAGATCCCCGTCGAGCGGGAGAGCTCGGGGACGTCGGCGTACCGCGCCGCCGTCGACGCGGTGCGCGACGGCAAGTGCGTCGTCGTCTACCCCGAGGGCACGATCACCCGCGACCCCGGGCTCTGGCCGATGACCGGCAAGACGGGTGCGGCGCGCATCGCGCTCGCGACCGGCTGCCCGGTGATCCCCGTCGCCCAGTGGGGCACGCAGGACGTGCTGGCGCCGTACGCGAAGGTGCCCCACCTGCTGCCCCGCAAGAGCGTGCAGGTGACGGCCGGTCCGCCGGTCGACCTCGCCGACCTGGTGACCGACGGGCGGCCCGTGACGACCGCGGCCGCGCTGACGGCCACCGACCGCATCATGGACGCGATCACGGGCCTCCTCGCGGAGATCCGGCAGGAGACGCCACCGGCGACGCGGTTCGACCCGCGCAGCCGGGGCGTGAGCGAGTACGGCCGACCACGGCCGACCGACGTGAACGGGCCGGGCGACACCTCGGCGCGGACCGGGGAGGAGCCCGCATGACGAAGGTGGCAGTGCTGAGCGCGGGGTCGTGGGGCACGGCGTTCTCCGTCGTGCTCGCCGACGGCGGCAGCGACGTGACCCTGTGGGCGCGGCGCGAGGAGATCGTCGAGGCGATCACCACCCGCCACGAGAACAGCGACTACATGCCCGGCATCCAGCTGCCCCGGACGGTCGACGCCACGACCGACCCCGAGAAGGCCATGGCCGGTGCCGACGTCGTGGTGCTGTCGATGCCCTCGCAGACGCTGCGGGCGACGCTGGAGTCCTGGCGCGGGTTCGTGCCCCGGGGCGCCGTGCTCGTCTCGCTCATGAAGGGCGTCGAGCTCGGCTCGGTCAAGCGCATGAGCGAGGTGATCGCCGAGGCGGCCGACGTCCCGCCCCGCCAGGTCGCGGTCGTGAGCGGTCCGAACCTCGCGAAGGAGATCGCGCGGCGCGAGCCGGCCGCCTCCGTGGTGGCCTGCGAGGACGAGGAGACCGCCCGCCGGTTGCAGCGCATCTGTCACACGCCCGCCTTCCGGCCCTACACCAGCACCGACGTCGTCGGCTGCGAGATCGGCGGCGCCTACAAGAACGTCGTCGCCCTGAGCGTGGGCATGGCCGTCGGTCTCGGGTTCGGCGACAACACCACCGCCTCGGTCATCACCCGGGGCCTCGCGGAGACGGCGCGCCTCGCCGTCGCCCAGGGCGCCAACCCCCTGACGCTCATGGGGCTCGCCGGCCTCGGCGACCTCGTCGCGACCTGCTCCTCGCCGCTCAGCCGCAACCGCACCTTCGGCGAGCGCCTCGGGAGCGGCATGACCGCCGACGAGATCTACGCCTCGACCCGGCAGGTGGCCGAGGGCGCCAAGTCGTGCAGCTCGTTGCGCGACCTCGCCCGCCGTACCGGCGTGGACGCCCCCATCGCCGAGCACGTCGACGAGGTCGTCTCGGGCACCATCACCGCCCGCGACATGATGGCCGCGTTCGTCGCCCGCGAGACCAAGGCCGAGACGGACTGACGCCCGCCCGTCCCGGCCGGGCCCTCAGCCGAGCTGGTCGAGGGCCTGCACGAGGTCGTCCCAGAGGTCGTCGACGTCCTCGACGCCGACGGAGAGCCGCACGAGCGACTCCGGGATCGTGGTCGCCTCGCCCTTCCAGCGACGGCGGCGCTCCAGCGAGGACTCCACCCCGCCGAGGCTGGTCGCGAAGACCCAGAGCCGGGTGGAGCGGCACAGCAGGTCGGCGGCGAGCGGCCCCTTCGCGACCTCGATCGCGACGATCGCGCCGAAGCCCGGGTAGCGCACGCGCTCGATCGCGGGGTGCGCCTCGAGGCGGCGCACCAGCTCGACGGCGTTGGCCTGGGAGCGCTCGACGCGCAGGTGCAGCGTGCGCAGGCCGCGCAGGGCGAGCCAGGCCTCGAGGGTGCCGGGGATGGCGCCCAGCAGGTCGCGGCGGCCCTTGAGCACGTCGTACAGCTGCGGGTCGCGGGTCACGACCGCGCCGAGCAGCGCGTCGGAGTGGCCGGCGATGAACTTGGTCGCGGAGTGCAGCACGATGTCGGCGCCCTGGTCGAGCGGCTGCTGCAGCAGCGGGGTGGCGAACGTGTTGTCGACGACCACGTAGGCGCCCGCCTCGTGGGCCGCGGCGACGATGGCCGGGATGTCGGCGACCTCGAGGGCGGGGTTGGTGGGCGACTCGATCCAGACGATGGCGGCGTCGTCGCAGGCGGCGACCACCGCGTCGGTGTCGGCGATGTCGACCAGGCGGCTCTGCACCCGGCCGCGCAGCTGCAGGTCGCCCAGCTGGCCGAGCGTGCCCTGGTAGGCGTGGCGGGGCGCCACCACGACGGCGTCGTTCGCCACGAGGTCCAGCACGGTCGCGACGGCGCCCAGGCCGCTGGAGAACGCGAGCGCCCGGCCGCCCTCGAGGCTGCCGAGGGCGTCCTCGAACGCGGTCCAGGTGGGGTTGCCGTAGCGGCCGTACTCCAGGTCGCCGCCTCCGACGTACGTCGCGGCCATCGTCAGCGGGGTGTTGAGGGGGGCGTCGGGGTCGCGGGCGGGCCGACCGGCGTGCACCGCGCGGGTGGCGGGACGCAGGGCCGGGGCGACCGTCTCGGGAGTCGTGGGGGAGTCGTCGGGCATGCCCACCAGGGTAGGGCGCGCCCGGCCGGTAGGGTCAGCGGCCATGAGCGAGCCCACCGCCCGGCGTCCCCGCGTAGCCGTCGTCTTCGGCGGCCGCTCCGCGGAGCACTCCATCTCCTGCATCTCGGCGGGCAGCGTCATCGCGGCCCTCGACCCCGAGCGGTACGACGTGGTGCCCGTCGGCATCGCGCAGGACGGCCGCTGGGTGCTGGAGGACCCGTCGTCCAACCGCCTCGAGCTCGGCCCCGGCGGCGCGCTGCCGACCGTGCAGGGCGAGGAGTCCGTGCAGCTCAGCCCCGGCGCCTCGCCCGAGCTCGTCGTGAGCCCGGCCGACGAGGTGCCCCACGTGCTCGGCGAGGTCGACGTCGTCTTCCCCGTCATGCACGGGCCGTTCGGGCAGGACGGCACCCTGCAGGGCCTCCTGGAGATGGCCGGGGTGCGGTACGTCGGGGCCGGCGTGCTCTCCTCCGCGGTCGGCACCGACAAGCAGTTCATGAAGCGCCTCTTCGAGGCCGCGGGCCTCCCGGTGCTGCCCTGGGTGAGCGTGACGCCGCGCGACTGGGCCCGGGACGAGGCGGGCGTACGACGCCGCGTCGCCGACCTCGGCCTGCCGGTCTTCGTCAAGCCCGCCCGGGCCGGCTCCAGCTTCGGCATCACCCGCGTCGACGACCTCGCCGACCTGGACGCCGCGCTCGACGAGGCCCGCCGGCACGACCCCAAGGTGCTCGTCGAGGCCGCCGCGGTCGGGGCCCGCGAGATCGAGTGCGGGGTGCTCGCGGGGGAGGGCCACGACGACCACGTGACCAGCGCCCTCGCGGAGATCCGCGTCGCGGAGGGCCACGCGTTCTACGACTTCGAGGCCAAGTACCTCCCCGAGGAGAACACGGCGCTCGACGTGCCGGCCGACCTGCCCGACGACGTCGCCGCCCGGGTGAGCGCCCTCTCGGTGGCGGCGTTCGAGGCCCTCGACTGCGAGGGCCTCGCCCGCGTCGACTTCTTCGTCTTCCCCGACGGGCGGGTCGTCATCAACGAGGTCGAGACCATGCCGGGCTTCACGAGCCTCTCGATGTTCCCGCGCATGTGGGCCGCGAGCGGCGTCGACTACCCGACGCTCGTCGACCGGCTCGTGCGGCTCGCGCTCGCCCGCGACGTCGGCCTGCGCTGAGACTGCCGGACGGGCCTCAGACGCAGGGGTCGACCAGCGTCGCGTTCGCCAGCACGGCGGGCGCGATGTCGACCATTGCCTCGACCGGGGGTCGGTGCTCGGCGGGCAGCCGGATCTGCACGATCGGCTCGAACCCGATGGTGGTGATGACGGCGTCGGCCGTCTGGTCGCGGTAGGCGGCGGGCGGTGCGTACCAGCCGACGCCCCCCACCTCCTCGCAGTCGGAGATCTCGCTGAACGACGCCGGCATCGTGGCGCCGCAGAGCACGACGATGGCGGGTTCGCCCCAGCCGCGGGCCAGGACGCCCTCGGGGGTGATCTCCCGCTCCTCCTCGCCGGCGACGGTGGCGGGCAGGTCGGCCACCAGGTCCTCGCAGGCGGCGCGGTCGTCGGCGCTCAGGTCGGGGTCGTCCACGGTCGGGACGCCCTCGACGCGCACGGGTCCGGCCGAGCACCCGACGAGCGCGAGGAGCAGCAGCGCCGCACCCGCGGGGGCGAGGCGGCGGTGCGTCGTACGCACCCTCAGAGGTGGACGACGGGGCACGTGAGCGTGCGGTCGATCCCGTCGAGCTCCTGGATGGGCGCCACGACGTCGCGGCCGAGGGCGTCGACGTCGACGGCCTCGGCGCGCACGATCACGTCGTACGGACCGGTGACGTCGTCGGACAGCGTCACGCCGGGCATCTCGGCGATCGAGGCGGCCACCTGGGCCGCCTTCGCCTGGTCGGTGCGGATCAGGATGTAGGCCTGCACGCTCATCTGCGGCGCACTCCTTCGCGGGGACGGGGGCGGGGCGGGGACAGCCACGACCGGTGCGCGAACTGTACCGGCGCCCCGGGTCCCGGACGGACCCGCGTGCCGCGCGTCGTCGTGGCGGCGGGCTCTGGTGGGATGGTCGCCATGGCCCCGTCCCCGACTCCCGCCCCGCTCCCGCGCGACGCCCTGCTCTCCGAGGTCGGCGAGTTCGCGCTCATCGACGCGCTCACGGCGCTGCTGCCCGCCGGGGGCGAGGACGTGCTCGTGGGGCCCGGCGACGACGCCGCGGTGCTGCGCATCCGCAAGGGCCACGTGGTCGTCTCCACCGACATGGTCGTGGAGAACCGGCACTTCCGCCGCGACTGGTCGGAGGCGGTCGACGTCGGCCACCGCGCCGCGGCGCAGAACATCTCCGACATCAACGCCATGGGCGGGCGCGCCACCTCCCTCACGCTCGGGCTCGCCCTCCCCGGCGACCTGCCGCTCGCCTGGGTCGTCGACTTCACGAAGGGCTTCGCGGCGGAGGCGCAGAGCGTCGGCGCGGTCGTCGTCGGCGGCGACGTGACCCGCGCGGAGGAGATCGTCGCGGCCGTCACCGTGCTCGGCACGTGCACGCAGGCGCCCGTCCTGCGGTCCGGGGCGCGCCCGGGCGACGTGGTGGCGCTCTGCGGTCGTCAGGGCTGGGCCGCGGGAGGGCTGGCCGTTCTCGGCCGCGGCTTCCGCTCGCCGCGCGTGCTGGTGGAGGCCTACCGGCGACCCGCGCCGCCGTACGACGCGGGGCCGGCCGCCGCGGCGGCCGGGGCGACCGCGCTCATCGACATCTCCGACGGGCTCCTCGCCGAGGCGGGACACCTCGCGCGGGCCTCGCTGGTGCACCTCGACCTGCGCACCGAGGCGTTCGAGATCCCCGAGCCGCTGCAGGCGGTGAGCGCCGCCCTGGGGTCCGACGCGCTCGGGTTCGTGCTCACGGGCGGCGACGACCACGCGCTGCTGGCGACGTTCCCCGCCGACGCCGACCTGCCCGAGGGCTGGGCGGTCGTCGGCGCGGTCACCGACCTCGACGGGGCCGACGGTCCGCTCGTCACCGTCGATGGCGCGCCGTACGACGGGGTGCCGGGCTGGAGCCACTTCTGACCCGCGGGGACGCGGCGCAGGAATGACGAGGGCCCGTCCAGCAGTGCTGGACGGGCCCTCGACGTCGAAGGGGGAGAGGTCAGCGCGTGACCTTGCCCGCCTTCAGGCAGCCGGTGCACACGTTGAGGCGCGTGGGCGTGCCGTTGACCTTCGCGCGGACGCGCTGGATGTTGGGGTCGAAGCGACGCTTCGTGATCTTCCGCGACCACGGCCTGTTGTGACCGAAGCCCGGCTTCTTGGCGCAGATGTCACAGACGGCAGCCACCGTGAACTCCTGAAGTCGAGATTACTGAGAAAGTGTCACCGAGGGGCCGACCCGCAGAGCGAGCAGCAGCCCCGAGGCAACCGCGCTACCGTAGCCGACCGACGCCGCCACGTGCTAATCCGCCGTGGCCGCCCCGTTCCGGGCAGGGTCCGGCCCCCGTTCCGGTGCATCGTCCACATCCGCTCACCGGTCGGTCTGTGCGCCGTCGCCGCGCCCGACTAATCTGTCACCTCCCGCGCAGCCGCGCTCGCGGGTTCCCACCGGTTCCCGGGCAGCGTGAGTGGAGGATGAGGCACGGATGGCTGGTCTCGCGCAGTCCGTGCGCCTCGAGGTCGTCGTCCGGTTCGTCGACCTCGCCACCGACGCCCTGGCCGACGCGCGCGAGGAGATCGACGCGCTCAACGTCTTCCCGGTGCCGGACGGCGACACGGGCACCAACATGTTCCTCACCATGTCGGCGGCGCGGGAGTCGCTCCGCGAGTCGCTGACCGGTCTCGGGCTGGCGGGCATCGCCGCCGACGGGCACGCGGGGCGCGTCCACGCCGCCGAGGTGACCCCGGAGCAGCTCGTCGCGGCGCTGCGCGCCCTGGCGCGGGGTGCGCTGCTGGGCGCCCGCGGCAACTCCGGCGTGATCCTCGCCCAGATGCTCGGGGCGGTCACGGGCCACCTCGAGGGGGTCCGCCCCGACTCCCGCGCCGCGGTGCTGGTGGCCGGCGCGCTCGCCGAGGCCACGCGCGCCAGCTACGAGGCCGTCGGCGATCCCGTCGAGGGCACCATCCTCACCGTCGCCCGGGCGGCCAGCGACGCGGCGCTCGCCGCCGCCGAGGCCCCCCGCGCCCGCTCCCGCGACGTGTACGCCGCCGCGGCCGAGGCCGCCCACGAGGCCCTGCTGCGCACGCCCGAGCTGCTGCCCGCTCTCGCCGACGCCGGTGTCGTCGACGCCGGCGGTCGCGGTCTCTCCGTCATCCTCGACGCCGCCGACACGGCGCTCACCGGTCGCCGGCCGCTGTCGACGCCGGCACGCCTGGGGCGCCGCACCATCCCGGTCCCGACCTCCGACCACGCCGGCGCCCCCACGGGCGACGGCGCCGAGCCCGAGCACGCCGGCCCGGCGTACGAGGTGATGTTCCTGCTCGACGGCAGCAGCGACGACGCGGTGCGCGCGCTCCGCGGACGCCTCGCCGACCTGGGGGACTCGCTCGTCGTGGTCGGGACCGACGGGCTGTGGAACGTGCACGTGCACGTCGACGACGTGGGCGCCGCGATCGAGGCCGGCGTGGAGGCCGGGCGGCCCCACCAGATCCGGGTCACCCACTTCGCCGACCGCGCCCGTCACGACCAGGCGCAGGACCACGGGCACACCCACGCCCACGCGACCGACCCCGAGGGCGTCGCCACGGCCGGGCGCACCACGCGGCCCCACGGCCGCGCGGTGGTCGCGGTCAGCGCGGGTCCCGGCCTGGAGAAGCTGTTCGGCGAGGCGGGCGCCGTCGTCGTCCCGGGCGGCCCCGGCGAGCGGCCCTCGGCGGGCATGCTGCTCGACGCGGTGCGCCGCACCGGTGCCGCCGAGGTCGTCATCCTGCCCAACGACCCCGACTCCGTGCGGGCGGCCGAGGTGGCCGCACGCACCGCGGAGGAGGACGGTGACGTGCGCGTCGCCGTCGTGCCGAGCCGGGCGCAGGTGCAGGGCCTGGCCGCCCTCGCGGTGCACGAGCCCGGTCGCGCCTTCGGGCAGGACGTGGTGGAGATGACCGCCGCGGCCCGCCACTGCCGCCACGGCGCGGTCACCGAGGCCGTCCGCCGGGCCATCACCACCGCCGGACCCTGCGAGGCCGGAGACGTGCTGGGCGTCGTCTCGGGCGACTTCGCGGTCGTGGGCCAGGACCGTCTCGTCGTCGCCGTCGAGGTCGTCACCCGGCTCCTCGGCGTCGGCGGCGAGCTCGTCACCATCGTCGCCGGCAAGGACGCCGGCGACCTCGGCAGCCGCCTCGCGGCCCACGTGGAGCACGAGCACCCCGGCGTCGACGTGGTCACCTACGACGGCGGGCAGTCGCGCTACCCGCTGCTGGTCTCGGTCGAGTGAGGGGCCGGGCGGGCACGGCAGGGCCGGGCGTGACGGGGGAGTGACGGTGGAGACGACGGACGGGGGCGGGGCGCGGTGATCACGCTCGACTCCCCGGTGGAGACGGTCCTGGGCGGGGCCGCGAAGAAGGTCGCCAAGGTCCGGGACGCGCTGGGCCTGCACACGGTCGGCGACCTGCTGCGCCACTTCCCGCGCACCTACCTCAAGGTCGGCGAGCTGACGGCCGTCGAGGAGCTGGTGAAGGGCCAGCCGCTCACGGTGGTCGGCCGGGTCTCCGACTGCGCGGTGCGCACCTACCCCGACCGCCGGACCGGACGCACGGCGTACCGCGTCGAGGTGGTCCTGCAGACCGACGGGCCCGACCTGCGCATGACCTTCTTCTCGAAGCACAAGGGTGGCGCCGAGTTCCACCGCAGCCGCAACGAGGTCGGCACGACCGGGGTCTTCATCGGCAAGGTCGACAGCTTCAACGGCCGCTGGCAGCTGACCAACCCGACGATGGTGCCGCTCGACGGGGTCGGGGCCACGACGTACGCCGAGCGCGGCGAGACCCAGCTGCCCCTCGCGGACGCGGCGGGACAGGCCGCGGTCGCCGGGCTCCGGGCCCTCTTCCCGGTCTACCCGAGCACCGCCGGCGTCGAGTCGTGGGACCTGCAGGCCGCGATCGCGTTCGCCCTCACCGTGCTGGAGCCCCCGGCCGACCCGCTGCCCCCGAGCCTGCGGGACACCTACGAGCTCGTCGGCCTCCAGGAGGCGTTCGAGCGGGTGCACCAGCCCGACTCGTACGGCGACGTGACCCGCGGGCTGATGCGGTTCCGGTTCGACGAGGCCCTCGTGACCCAGCTGGTGCTCGCGCGTCGCCGGGCGGCGCACCGCGCGCTCGCCGGACGCCCCCGCACCGGCACCCGTCCCGACGGCACCGTCGGCGGGCTGCTCGCCGCGTTCGACGCGCGCCTGCCCTTCGAGCTCACGGCCGGGCAGCGGTCGGTCGGCGCGGAGATCGAGGCCGACCTGGCCGCCGACCACCCGATGAACCGCCTGCTGCAGGGCGAGGTCGGCTCCGGCAAGACGCTGGTGGCGCTGCGCGCCATGCTCCGCGTCGTCGACTCCGGCGGCCAGGCCGCGATCCTCGCGCCCACCGAGGTGCTCGCGCAGCAGCACCACCGCTCGCTGACCGCCCTCCTCGGGGACCTCGCGGGCGGCGGCATGCTCGGCGGGGCCGACGAGGCGACGGGCATCGCCCTCCTCACGGGCTCGAGCAGCACCGCGCACCGGCGCTCGACGCTGCTCGACATCGTCACCGGCGACGCCGGGATCGTGGTCGGCACCCACGCGCTCCTGGAGGACAAGGTGGCCTTCGCCGACCTGGGGCTGGTGGTCGTCGACGAGCAGCACCGCTTCGGCGTCGAGCAGCGGGCGGCCCTCACGGGCAAGGCCGAGACACCGCCGCACGTGCTCGTCATGACGGCCACGCCCATCCCGCGCACGGTCGCGATGACGGTCTTCGGCGACCTGGAGACGTCGGTGCTCAGCGAGCTGCCCGCCGGACGCGCGCCGATCCAGTCGACCGTCGTGCCGCTGGCGGAGCAGCCGTCGTGGATCGGCCGCGTGTGGGAGCGCGTGCGCGAGGAGGTCGCGGCCGGGCACCAGGCGTACGTCGTGTGCCCGCGCATCAGCCTCGAGCCCGGGTCGCGCGACGCCGAGGAGGTCGAGGCCCTCGACCTGGACGCGGCGGGGGAGCAGGTCGCCGCCCCGGCCGACCGCCCGCCGGCCGCCGCGGTGGAGGACGTGCTCGCCCAGCTCACCTCCGGACCGCTCGCCGGCCTCCGGGTCGCGGCCCTCCACGGACGCCTCGCACCCGACGAGAAGGATGCGGTGATGCGCTCGTTCGCGGCCGGCAGCATCGACGTGCTGGTGTCGACGACCGTGATCGAGGTGGGCGTCGACGTCGCCAACGCCACCACGATGGTGCTGCTCGACGCCGACCGGTTCGGTGTCTCCCAGCTGCACCAGCTGCGCGGCCGCGTGGGCCGGGGCGGTCTGCCGGGTCTCTGCCTGCTCGTCAGCCGGGCCGACGCGGGCACCCCGGCGCGCGAGCGGCTCGACGCGGTGGCCGCGACCACCGACGGCTTCGAGCTCTCCCGGGTCGACCTCGAGCAGCGGCGCGAGGGCGACGTGCTCGGGGTCTCCCAGTCCGGTCGCCGGTCGAGCCTGCAGACCCTGCGGGTGCTGCGCGACGAGAAGACCATCGTGCGGGCGCGCGAGGCCGCCCTCGCCCTGCTCGAGGACGACCCCCGGCTGACCGCCCTGCCCCAGGTCGCCGCGGCGGTCGACGAGCTCGAGGCCTCGGCCGAGGCCTCCTACCTGGAGAAGTCGTGACGCGGATCATCGCCGGACGGGCCGGCGGACGACGGCTCGACACCCCGCGCGGCCAGGCGACCCGCCCGACGTCCGACCGCGTCCGGGAGGCCCTGTTCTCCACCGTCGAGGCGTGGTGCGGCTCGCTCGAGGGCCTGCGCTTCCTCGACCTGTACGCCGGCTCCGGCGCCGTGGGGCTCGAGGCCTGGTCCCGGGGCGCGGGCGTCGTCGAGCTGGTCGAGCACGACCGTCGCACCCAGGCCCTCATCGCCGCCAACGCCCGGGCCATCGGGTTCGACCGGGCCCACGTGAGCCGCGGCACCGTCGGGTCGGTGCTCGGACGGCGGCCGGCCACGCCGTACGACGTGGTCTTCAGCGACCCGCCGTACCCGCTGCACGACGACGCGGTGGCCGCCGACCTGACCGCCCTGGTCGCCCACGGATGGCTCGTGCCGGGCGCCATGGTGGTCGTGGAGCGCTCGTCGCGCAGCCCCGAGCCCCGCTGGCCGGTCGGGATCGTGGTCGACCAGGCGCGCAAGTACGGCGAGACGACGCTCTGGTACGGTCACGCGGCCTCGGCCGACCCGCTCCCGGAGCCGCCCGCCGCCCCGCCCGGCGACCTGTCCGCCGACCCGCCCGCCGACCTGCCGGAGGAGTGATCCCCATGACCCGTGCCGTGTGCCCCGGCACCTTCGACCCCGTCACGCTCGGCCACGTCGACGTGGTGGAGCGCGCCGCGCGCCTCTTCGACGAGGTCGTCGTGGCGGTCGGCGTCAACGCGTCGAAGCGTCGCCTCTTCGACGACGCGGAGCGTCTCGCCATGCTCGTCGAGGCCACGGCCCACCTGCCCGGCGTGCGCGTCGAGGGCTTCACCGGCCTGCTCACCGACTTCTGCACGGCCCAGGGGGCCGACGTGGTCGTGAAGGGCCTGCGCGGCGCGGGGGACTACGAGTACGAGCTGCCGATGGCCCGGATGAACGACCACCTCAGCGGCGTCGAGACGGTGTTCCTGGCGGCGCGCCCGCAGTTCACCCACGTCTCGTCGAGCCTGGTCAAGGAGGTCGCGACCCTCGGTGGCGACGTGGCTCCCTTCCTCAGCGCGGCGGTGCACGACCGCCTCCTGGCGCGTCTCGCCGAGCGGGCGGGTGGCTGACGTGGCCCTGCGTGCCCGCCCCGCCGTCGCCGTCGTCCGGCGCGGTTTGGTCCCTGGATGCCGGGGTGGCTATTCTTTCCCGGTTCTGTCGTGCCCTCTTCCGGAAGTGATCCTCTGAACCGCCTGGACCCGAGAGCGCCGCTCGTGCTCGATACTCGCGAGCTCGGCCGCCGCCCGGGGTCCCAGCGTGAAGTGGTCACCACGGTTCCGGCACCGGCAGATCTCGGCATCGAGGTCCTCGGTGTCCCCGAAGGTGCGCCGGTCGATCTCGACCTGCGCCTGGAGGCGGTCATGGAGGGCGTCCTGGTCACCGGTACGGCACGCGCCGACCTGGTCGGCGAGTGCGCACGGTGCCTGGAGGAGATCGACGACGAGATGTCGGCGGACTTCCAGGAGCTGTACGTGTACACCGACCGGGACGCGCCGTCGGACGAGGAGCAGGACGACGTCCTCGGCGTGCGGCGGCTCGACGACAACGACATGGTCGACATCGAGCCGGTGCTGCGGGACGCGGTGGTGCTCGCACTGCCGTTCCGGCCGCTGTGCCGGGAGGACTGTCCGGGGTTGTGCGTCGAGTGCGGCGCGCGGCTGGCGGACGACCCGGATCACGGGCACGGTGAACCGATCGACCCCCGGTGGGCCGGTCTCACCGGGCTGCTGGAGCCAGGTCGCGACGAGCCCTCGGGCCCGGCCGCGGCCGACGAGAACTGAACGTCCCCATCCTGGGGGCCTGCCGGGTGCCCCGGTGGGCGAGGTACACACCGGCGCCTTGCCGGCGAAGTCAGAGGAGAAGAACAGTGGCTGTCCCGAAGCGGAAGATGTCGCGCAGCAACACGCGTCACCGTCGTTCGGCCTGGAAGGCGATCGCGCCGTCCCTGGTGACCTGCGTGAACCCCGCCTGTGGTGCCCAGCACCTCCCGCACCGCGCGTGCGGCAACTGCGGTCAGTACGGCGCGAAGTCGAGCCGTCGCCAGGTCCTCTGATCGACCTGCACCAGGCCGACGTGCCCGACGCGTCTGCCGCGATCGACTACGCCGAGCTGCGAGCAGCCCTGGGTGAGCCCGTCCTGGACCCGGGGCTGCTCGAGCGCGCTCTGACGCACCGCTCCTACGCCTACGAGCACGGGGGCCTGCCGAACAACGAGCGCCTCGAGTTCCTCGGCGACTCGGTGCTCGGCATCGTCGTCACCGAGACGCTCTACACGGCGCACCCGGACCTCTCCGAGGGCCGGCTCGCCAAGCTTCGCGCCGCGGTGGTCAACGCCCGTGCGCTCGCCGACGTCGCCCGCACGGTCGGCCTCGGCGGTCACGTCAAGCTGGGCCGGGGCGAGGAGACGACCGGCGGTCGCGACAAGGCGTCGATCCTGTCCGACACCCTCGAGGCCGTCATCGGCGCCGTCCACCTCTCCGGCGGCATCACCGCGGCCGCCGACGTGGTCCACCGCCTGTTCGACCCGGTCATGGAGGCCGCGGCCGCGATGGGCGCCGGCCTCGACTGGAAGACCTCGCTGCAGGAGATCGCCGCCGAGCGCGCCCTCGGCGTGCCCGAGTACCTGATCACCGACGAGGGTCCCGACCACCTCAAGACCTTCACCGCGCGCGTGCGCGTCGGCGACGGCGTCTACGGCCACGGTGTCGGCCGCTCCAAGAAGGAGGCCGAGCAGCAGGCCGCGCAGACGGCGTACGGCGAGATCGCCGCGACCGGCCTGCCCTCCGGGCTGCCCGCCCCCCAGCCCACCGACGTGGCCACCGCCCCGACCGCTCCGGCCGACCCCGCTGCCGAGCGGCCCCCCGCGACCCCGGACCCCGGCGGTGCCGGAGCTTCCTGAGGTCGAGGTCGTCCGAGCCGGGCTCGAGCGCCACGTGCTCGGGGCCCGCGTCACGGCGGTCGACGTCCTCCACCCCCGTCCCGTGCGCCGCGACCCCGGCGGTCCGGCGGGTTTCGCCGCGGCCCTCGTCGGTCGCACCCTGGTCGCGGCCCGGCGTCGCGGCAAGTACCTCTGGCTGCCGCTGGACAACGGCGACGCCCTCACGGCCCACCTCGGCATGAGCGGCCAGATGCTCGTGCAGCCGCCCGACTCGCCCGACGAGCGCCACCTGCGGGTGCGGCTGCGTCTCGACGGCGCGGCCGAGGGCCGCGAGCTGCGGTTCGTCGACCAGCGCATGTTCGGCGGCCTGGCCGTCAGCGTCGGGGGTGCCGACCTCCCGCCCGAGATGGCCCACGTCGCGCGGGACCCCCTCGACCCCGCGTTCGACGACGTCGCGTTCGTGGCGGCGGTCCGCCGCCGCTCGTCCGGGGTCAAGCGCATCCTGCTCGACCAGAAGGTCGTGTCGGGGGTGGGCAACATCTACGCCGACGAGGCGCTGTGGCGCGCGCGGCTGCACGGCGAGCGGCCCGGGGTGCGCCTGCGCACGATCCAGGTCGTCGAGCTGCTGGTGCACGTGCGGGCGGTCATGAGTGAGGCCCTCGCGCAGGGGGGCACGTCCTTCGACGCGCTGTACGTGAACGTCAACGGCGAGTCGGGCTACTTCGACCGGTCCCTCCACGCCTACGGGCGCGAGGGCGAGCCGTGCGACCGGTGCGGTGCGCCGCTGCGGCGGACGGCCTTCATGAACCGCTCCTCGTACTTCTGCCCGGTCTGCCAGCCGGTGCCCCGCCGGCGTCGTACGACGCCCGCTCCCTCGGCCTGAGCACGCCCCGCGGCCGGCCCACGGGGCCGCGCCGCGCCCGGCGTACGCGTCGGATTGACCCCGACGGGCCCGGGTGAGACATTTGTAGACGGTCCGGATCCGGGCCACCTCACCACTTCTCCTGATCCCGGAGGATCGTCATGGCCAAGGCGCTGATCGGCTACCTGAACAGCGACCTGCGGGTCCCTGCCCGCTTCGAGGTGGAGAACGCCCGCCTCCGGTCCCGCGTGAACGAGCTGGAGCAGCTCGTGCTGCGGCTCAAGGTCGAGAACGACGAGCTCACCGCCGCCCAGGCCGCGGTCCTGCTCGACCTCGAGACCACCGACGAGCTGCAGCCCGCCTGACGCAGCGCGTCACCGCCGGTCGGACGGAAATCGATTCGTCCGACCACCGCCCGGCCCCGTAGGGTCCCCTCCTCGTGAGGCGGATCATCGAGGTCGTGGCCCCGGCCCGGCTCGGGACCGGCTTCCGGCGCCTCCTCGGCGCCTACTGGACCGCCAACGTCGGCGACGGCATCATGCTCGCCGCGGGTCCGCTGCTCATCGCCTGGCTCACCGACGAGGCCTTCCTCATCGCCCTCGCCGCCGCCGTGCAGCGCGCGCCGTGGCTGCTCGTCGGCCTGTACGCCGGTGTGGTCGCCGACCGCTTCGACCGGCGCCGCATCATCCTCGTCACCAACACGGTGCGGCTGCTCGCCGTGGCCGTGCTGCTCGCGGCCGTCGCGACCGACCTGGTGACCGTCGCGGGGGTGCTGGCCGCCCTCTTCGTGCTGGGCCTGGCCGAGTGCTTCAACGACACCACCATGGCGACGCTGATGCCGATGCTCGTGCCGAAGAAGGACCTCGGTCTCGCCGGTTCGCGCGTGATGGTCGGCGTGATGACGATCAACCAGCTCGCCGGCCCGCCCGTGGGCGCCGCGCTCTTCGTCGCCGGGACGGCCTGGCCCCTGGCGGCCCAGGTGGTCTGCCTGGGGCTGGTGCTGGTGCAGCTGGCCCGGCTGCGGCTGCCTCCCGTACGGCGCGACGCACCCCTCCCGGGCGCCCGCACGGGCGTCTGGCACGAGGTGCGGGAAGGCATCGGCTGGCTGGCCGGCCACGCGGCGGTCCGCACGCTGGCGCTGACCATCCTGATGTTCAACGTGACCTTCGGGGCCACGTGGTCCGTGCTCGTCATCTACACCCACGACCGGCTGGGCCTCGGCGAGATCGGGTTCGGGCTGGTGACCGCGGCGACGGCGGTCGGCGGCATCACCGGGGCGCTGCTCTACGGCACCCTCGAGCGTCGGTTCCCGCTCGGCTCGATCATGCGGGTGGGGCTGGTCGTGGAGACGTCCACGCACGCGGTCCTGGCGCTCACCACGTCGCCGGCCGTCGCCCTCGCCATCCTCTTCGCCTTCGGCGTGCAGGCGTCCGTGTGGGGCACGACGTCGACCGCCGTGCGCCAGCGGGCCGTGCCCGCCCACTTCCAGGGCCGCGTCACCAGCGTCTACCTCATCGGCATGCAGGCCGGCCTCGTCGTCGGTGCGGTGCTCGGCGGCGTGCTGGCCCAGGTGGGCGACGTGCGCACGACGCTCTGGTTCGGCTTCGTCGGCTCGGCCGTCATCCTCGTGCTGATCTGGCGGGTGCTCCCGCAGATCGCCCACGCGGGCACCGACGACGAGGACTGAGACCCGCACCGGACACCCGCACCGGCCGGTCCCGCCGTCAGTCGGGCGTCTCCACGCGTCGCTTGCGCCAGCCGTCGAGGAGGTCGAGCAGTCCCACGACGACGAGCACGACGCCGAGCGGTCGGCCCTGGAACCAGCCGAGCTCGGCGTCGCCGAAGGCGAGGGCGAGGACGGCGCCGGCGGCGACCAGCGCGAGGCCGAGGACGAGGTGCGCGTTCGCTGACATGGCACCACCGTCCCAGCCCGGGCGGACGACGACATCGGGCGAAGGATGTCGGTGGCCCCTGCCAAAGTACGACGACGGGCCCGCCCGGGTCGTGACCTTCGGCACGGGGGCACGCCCGGGGCACTAGCCTGGTCCGACCCGGACGGGCCGGACGTGCGGCGGCGGCGAGGAGCATCGGTGTACCTGAAGAGCCTGACCCTCAAGGGGTTCAAGTCCTTCGCGTCCTCCACGACCCTCCTGCTCGAGCCCGGCATCACCTGCATCGTCGGGCCCAACGGGTCGGGCAAGTCGAACGTCGTCGACGCCCTCGCCTGGGTCATGGGCGAGCAGGGCGCCAAGTCGCTGCGCGGCGGCAAGATGGAGGACGTCATCTTCGCCGGCACGTCGGGGCGCCCGCCGCTCGGGCGCGCGGAGGTGCAGCTGACCATCGACAACTCCGACGGCGCCCTGCCGATCGAGTACGCCGAGGTGACGATCAGCCGCACGATGTTCCGCAACGGCGGCTCGGAGTACGCGATCAACGGCGCCGCCTGCCGGCTCCTCGACGTCCAGGAGCTGCTGAGCGACTCGGGCATCGGTCGCGAGATGCACGTGATCGTCGGCCAGGGCCAGCTGGACTCGATCCTGCGCGCGACCCCGGAGGAGCGGCGCGGCTTCATCGAGGAGGCGGCCGGTGTGCTCAAGCACCGCAAGCGCAAGGAGAAGGCGCTCCGCAAGCTCGACGCCACCGACGGCAACCTGACGCGGCTCAACGACCTGCTCACCGAGATCCGCCGCCAGCTCAAGCCGCTCGGGCGCCAGGCCGAGGTCGCCCGGCGCGCGGCGACCGTGCAGGCCGACGTGCGGGACGCCCGCTCGCGCCTCCTGGCCGACGACCTGGTGACCGCGCGCACCTCGCTCGAGCAGGAGCTGGCCGACGAGTCGGTGCTCGTCGAGCGCCGGGAGGAGGTCGCGGCCGAGCTTTCCTCGACCCGCGAGCGCGAGGCGGCGCTCGAGGCCGCCCTGCGGGAGGACCTGCCGGCCCTGGCCGCCGCCCAGGAGACGTGGTTCGCGCTCGCCGGCCTGCGCGACCGGCTGCAGGGCACGCGCTCCCTGGCCGCCGAGCGGGTCCGCACCTCGACCCAGACCGAGCCCGCCGCGCCCTCGGGCCGCGACCCGGAGCAGCTGGAGGCCGAGGCGGAGCGGGTGCGGGAGAACGAGGCCCGCATCACCGCCGAGGTCGCCGAGAAGTCCGCGGCGCTCGCCCGCAGCGTCGAGGCCCGCACGACGGCGGAGGACGCAGCCGCCGCGGAGGACAAGCGGATCGTGGCGCTCCAGCGGGCCGCCGCCGACCGGCGCGAGGGCCTGGCGCGGCTCCACGGCCAGGTCAGCGCGGTCCGCTCCCGGGCCCGTGCGGCCGAGGACGAGCTGGGCCGCCTCACCGTGGCCCGCGCGGAGGCGCTCGCGCGGGCCGAGCGGGCCCAGCGCGACTTCACCGCCCTCGAGACCCGGGTCGCCGGCCTGGACGCGGGGGAGGAGGGACTCGACGCGGAGCACGAGGACGCGGCGGAGGCCCTCGGCGTGATCGAGGAGCGCCTCGCGGCGCAGCGGGCCGAGCTGCAGGAGGCGGAGCGCTCCCGCTCGGCGCTCACCGCCCGCAAGGAGGCGCTCGAGCTGGGGCTGACGCGCAAGGACGCGGCGGGCGCGCTGCTCGCCGCGGGAGACCGGCTCGAGGGCGTCCTGGGGTCGACCGCGGCGCTGCTCACCGTGCGGCCGGGGTTCGAGACCGCCGTGGCCGCGGCGCTGGGGTCGGCGGCCGACGCGGTGGTCGTCGACGGGCCCGGTGTGGCGGCGGCGGCGATCGACCTCCTGCGGGCCGACGACGCCGGGCGCGCCGGGTTGGTGCTCGCCGGGGGCGAGGCCGGACCCCGCGACTGGCCCGCCCTGCCGGACGGTGCGTCGTACGCGGTCGACGTCGTCGAGAGCCCCGCCCGTCTCCGGGCCGCCCTGGACCACCTGCTCGACCGCGTCGCCGTCGTCGCCGACCTGGCTGCGGCGCAGGCGCTGGTCGCCGACCTCCCCGGGGTCGTCGCCGTCACCCGCGAGGGCGACGTGCTCGCCGCCCACTGGGCCTCGGGCGGGTCGTCGGCCCAGCCCAGCCTCATCGAGGTGCAGGCCGCCGTCGACGAGGCGGCCGAGCAGCTCGCCGCGGCCGTCGCCACCACCGAGCGACTGACCTTCGCGCTGCGGGCCGACGAGGCCGAGCGGGTCGAGGCGCAGCGTCGCGTGGACGTCGCGCTCGCCCGCCTCCACGAGTCCGACGCCGCCCTCGCCGCGGTCGCCGAGGAGCTGGGGCAGCACGGCTCCCAGGCGCGGTCCGCCCGGGGCGAGGCCGAGCGCCTGGAGCGCTCGATCGTCGCCGCCGAGCAGGCGCGCGAGGCCGGGCAGACGGGCCTGGCCGAGCTCGAGGAGCGCCTCGCCCGGGCCGAGGCCGCCCCCGAGGAGGAGCCCGACACCGCCGACCGCGAGGAGCTGGCCGGCGTCGCCCGCGACGCCCGGCAGGCGGAGATGGAGGCGCGCCTCGCGTTGCGCACCGCCGAGGAGCGTGCCCGCGCGATCCACGGCCGGGCCGACAGCCTCCTGCGCACGGCGCGGCAGGAGCGCGAGGCGCGCGCCCGGGCCGCGGAGCGCCGCGAGCGCGTACGACGCCAGGGCGAGGCCGCACGCGCGGTGGCGGCGGGGGTGGAGGTCGTGCTCGCCCGGGTCGAGCTGTCCGTGGCCGAGGCCGCCGTCGTCCGCACCCGCGTCGAGGAGTCGCGCAAGGAGCGGGAGGAGCAGCTGCTCGCCGTCCGGGCACGCCTGCGCGACCTGGGCCGCGAGCACGACGAGCTGGTGAGCAGCGTCCACCGCGACGAGATGGCCCGGGCCCAGCAGCGCATGCGCATCGAGCAGCTCAAGGGCCGCGCGATCGAGGAGCTGGGCGTCGACCCCGACGCGCTGGTCGCCGAGTACGGCCCCGACCAGCTGGTGCCGGCCGAGGCGGGCGCCGGCGCCGGCGCCGACGGGGCCGAGGAGGCCGAGCCCGCGCCGGGCACGCCGTACGTGCGTGAGGAGCAGACGAAGCGCCTGCGCTCCGCCGAGCGTGCGCTGGCCCAGCTCGGCCGGGTCAACCCCCTGGCGCTCGAGGAGTACGCCGCGATGGAGGAGCGCCACCAGTTCCTCACCGAGCAGCTCGACGACCTGCGACGCACCCGCAAGGACCTGCTCGACATCGTGCGGGAGGTCGACGCGCGCGTGCAGCAGGTCTTCACGGAGGCGTGGCTCGACGTCGAGCGCGCCTTCGACCACGTCTTCTCCCGGCTCTTCCCGGGCGGTGAGGGGCGGCTGCTGCTCACCGACCCGTCCGACATGCTGACGACCGGCGTCGAGGTCGAGGCACGACCGCCCGGCAAGAAGGTGAAGCGGCTCTCGCTGCTCTCCGGCGGCGAGCGCTCGTTGGTGGCGGTCGCGTTCCTGGTGGCGCTCTTCAAGGCCCGGCCGTCGCCGTTCTACATCCTCGACGAGGTGGAGGCGGCGCTCGACGACACGAACCTCGGGCGGCTGCTGGAGATCTACGAGGAGCTGCGCGAGAACTCGCAGCTGCTCGTCATCACCCACCAGAAACGCACCATGGAGGTGGGCGACGCGCTGTACGGCGTCACGATGCGTGGTGACGGCGTCTCGGCCGTCATCAGCCAGCGGCTGCGCGACGCGGAGCCGGCGACCAGGACGCGCGAGGCCACCGGCCCGCGCGAGGCACGAGAGGTGGAGGCGTGAGCGAGCGACCGGACCGACCCCGACGGGGCGACTACGTCGCGTGGCGACGGGTGACCACGCGGTGGCGCGACGACGACGCCTACGGCCACCTGAACAACGCGACGTACTACGAGCTGTTCGACACGGCCGTCAACGCGCACCTCTACGACGCCACGGGCACCGACGTCCGCAGGCTGCCTCGCATCGGGCTGGTCGCGGAGACGTCGTGCCGCTACTTCCGCGAGCTCGGCTTCCCCGAGCCCATCGACATGGGTCTCGTGGTCGACAAGGTGGGCACCTCGTCCATCGTCTACCGCATCGGTCTCTTCCAGGGCCCCGACGGCGGACCCGAGGAGGAGGCCGCGGCGGAGGGTCGATTCGTGCACGTGTACGTCGACAACACCCGGGGAGCGGGGGAGCGGCCCGTCGCCCCGATCCCGGACGAGATCCGCGCCGCGGTCGAGCCGCTGCTGCGCTGAGAGCGCTCCGCGTCGGGCGCCGCACGCGCCGATGCGGGGGTTCTTGGACGGGGTGTCACGATGAGAAGCACAACCGTGTCGTTCTCGTCCCCGAAGTGGAGCTCCCCGTGCTGTTCGTCGTCCTCGCGATGATCGTCATCCTTCTCATCGCCGCGGCCGTCGTCGTCCTCGCGTCGCACGACGCCGGACCCGAGGAGACCGAGCGGTTCCCCGTCGTGGCCCGGCTGCGCGCGCGTGTGCCTGCCCTCCCGGTGATCACCGAGGACGAGGACCTGCACCTGCGTCGCTGACGCCGTCGTACCCCTGCGTGGCCTGACCGGTCGCGTCCCGGCACCACCCGAGTGGTTGGATGAGCGCCATGGGTGAGTGGTTGTTCCTGGTCATCGGTCTCGCCGTCGTCGTCCTCGCGGTCGTCGTCGGCCTGGTCGCCACCGTGCGTCGTCGCGGTGCTGCGGCCCTCCCGACCGAGGACGAGGTCCGCGGCGACATCCTCGAGGAGCGGCGCACCAGCGAGGACGAGCCGCCCGCCGGCGTCGTGGCGCCGGAGTCCGGCGCCGCGCCGGTCACGACCGAGCCGGTCGAGGCCCCGGCCCCCGCCCTCGACACTCCCGAGGGCACCGCGTCGCGTCTCGTGCGGCTGCGTCAGCGCCTCTCGCGCTCGCAGGGCGGTCTGGGCCGCGGCCTGCTCGCCTTGCTCTCCCGCGACAAGCTCGACGAGGACACGTGGGAGGACATCGAGGACACGCTGCTCACGGCCGACATCGGCGTCGCGCCCACGCAGCAGCTCGTCGACAACCTCCGCACCCGCCTGCGGGTCGAGGGCTCCAGCGCCGCCGACGTGCGTGCCGTGCTCCGCGAGGAGCTCGTCGCCCTGGTCGACCCGACCATGGACCGCACCCTCAAGGTCAGCGGGGCCGACGGCCAGCCGGGCGTCGTCCTCGTCGTCGGCGTCAACGGCGCCGGCAAGACCACCACCGTCGGCAAGATCGCCCGGATCCTCGTGGCCCAGGACCGCTCCGTCGTGCTGGGCGCGGCCGACACGTTCCGTGCGGCCGCCGTCGAGCAGCTGGCCACGTGGGGCGAGCGGGTCGGTGTCCCCGTCGTGCGCGGCCCCGAGGGCTCCGACCCGGCCAGCGTCGGGTTCGAGGCCGTGAAGCAGGGCATCGCCGACGGCGTCGACACGGTGGTCGTCGACACCGCGGGCCGCCTGCAGAACAAGGCCGGCCTCATGGACGAGCTCGGCAAGGTCAAGCGGGTCGTGGAGAAGCAGGCCCCCGTCACCGAGGTGCTCCTCGTGCTCGACGCGACGACCGGCCAGAACGGCATGATCCAGGCCCGGGTCTTCAGCGAGGTCGTCGACGTGACCGGCATCGTCCTGACCAAGCTCGACGGCTCCGCCAAGGGCGGCATCGTCGTCGCCGTGCAGCGCGAGCTCGGCGTCCCCGTGAAGCTCGTCGGTCTCGGCGAGGGCCCGGACGACCTGGCGCCGTTCGACGCGGGTGCGTTCGTCGACGCCTTGCTGGGCTGATACCTCGTGGCCCGAGCAGTCCACCGCGCCACCACCGGACGCGCGGCTCGGCGCGCCCCCGCGCCGGCGCCCGCCGCCGTGCGCTCCGGCGGCGGCCCGCGGAGGTCGGCCGGAGCGCACGTCAGGGCGAGCGACCAGCGTCCCGACATCCAGGGCCTGCGAGCAGTGGCCGTCGGGTCGGTGCTCCTCTACCACCTCTGGCCGAACCGCCTGACCGGCGGATTCGTCGGGGTCGACGTCTTCTTCGTCATCTCCGGCTTCCTGATCGGCAGCCACCTCCTGCGCGAGCTGGAGTCGAGCGGGCGCATCCGCCTCGGGCGCTTCTGGGCACGCCGCGCGAAGCGGCTCCTGCCGGCCTCGCTGCTCGTGCTGCTCGTCGTCGCGGCGGTCTCGATGGTGGTGGTGCCCCTCAGCCAGCGGCGGGGCGTCCTCGACCAGGTGGTCGGCTCGGCCTTCTACGTGCAGAACTGGGTCCTGGCGTCGAAGTCCGTCGACTACCTCGCGCAGGGTGATGCCCCGTCGCCGATCCAGCACTACTGGACCCTCTCGACCGAGGAGCAGTTCTACATCCTGCTGCCGCTCCTCCTGGCGCTGGTGGCGGTGGCCATCCGTCGTACCGGGGTGCCGGCCCGCGTCTTCGTGCTCCCCGTCCTGCTGCTGGTGACGGCGGTGAGCCTGGCCTACTCGGTCCACCTGACCTCGGCCGAGCCCGGTGTCGCCTACTTCTCGACCGGCACGCGGGCGTGGGAGTTCCTCAGCGGCGCCCTCCTCGCCTGCGTCGCGGCCCCCGTCAACCGGGTCGTCCGCACGATCCTGGGCTGGGGCGGCGCCGCGGCGATCCTGGTGACCGTCGTCGTGTACGACGGCGGGACCGTGTTCCCGGGATACTCCGCGGCCCTGCCGGTCGTGGGCACCCTCGCGGTGCTGGCCGCCGTCAACACGGGGCCGATCGCGCTCGCGAGCCGCCTGCGACCGGTCACCTGGGTCGGCGACATCTCCTACGCGGTCTACCTCTGGCACTGGCCGCTCATCATCCTGCTGCCCTACGTCACCGAGCGCGAGCTCACCACGGTCGAGAAGCTGGCGATCGGTGTGGTCACCCTCGTGCTGGCCTGGGTCTCGACGACCTTCGTGGAGGACCCGGTGCGGTTCTCGCCGCGCCTGCTGGGGGGCGGCCGTCCCGTCAAGGTGGTGGGCGCCTGGATGCTGGCCTGCACCGTGCTCGTCGCCGGCCTCGCGGTCGGCGGCGGCCAGCTCGCCGAGGCGCAGCGGCGGTCGCTGGAGCAGCAGGCCGAGGAGCTCGTCGTCGGGGGCGACTACTCGTGCCTCGGCGCCGGCGCGGTCGACGGCGACACCGAGGGCTGCCCCGACCTGAACGACATCCTGGTGCCGGACCCGTCGTCGGCGGCCGACGACGACTACAACCAGCCGCCGTGCTGGGCGCCGTACGGCGAGACCGAGCCGGCCATCTGCACCCTCGGGCCCCCGGACGACGCCGAGCCGACGCTGCGGGTGCTCGCGATCGGCGACTCCCACAACAACGTCTACCTCCCCACCTACCAGCAGATGGCGCGTGAGCTGGACTGGGAGATCGACGTCACCGGGCGAGCGGGGTGCTCCTGGAGCCTCCGCCCCCAGGCCGACCTCAACGGCGCCCGCCGTGAGGAGTGCACGACGTGGAAGCAGAACATCGCCGACCACCTCGCGTCCGTCGAGCCCTACGACGTCATCCTCACCACGAGCCTGCAGATCGGCAGCCTCGTCGACCCCGGCCCGGGGGAGACGGCCGAGGAGGCGACGGTGGACTCGGTCCGCCAGGCCTGGGAGTCGCAGATCGAGCGGGGCTCCGTCGTGGTCGCGCTCCAGGACAACCCGCTGGCCCGCCCCGACATCGTGCAGTGCGTCGAGCGGGAGGGCGTGCGGGGGGCCGACGAGTGCGCCCTGCCGCTGGAGCGTGCGTTCGCCGGGTACGACGCGCTGTCGGCCGCCGTCGAGCAGACCCCCGGCAGCGCCCTGGTGACGATCCGCGACTTCCTCTGCGACGACGTCGACTGCTCGCCGGTCGTCGGCAACGTGGTCGTCTACCGGGACGTCAGCCACATGACCCAGACGTTCGTCCGGACGCTCTCGCCCTTCGTCATCGACCGGGTCGAGGCCGCGATCAACGAGGCCCGGGACGACCGTCCCTGACCTGCCCGGCCGCGTCACGTTCCCCGCACGGGCCCGATCAGCCGCCTCTCAGGCTCCGTTCATCGGAAAGTAACACCACCGGTAGTCGTGTTGCCTGGCCGAAACAAACCCGGGGCCGCCAGGAAACCTCGGGGTCCGAGGGTTGCACCCGAATGACCGGGGTCCGAGTCAGGGACGACAGTGACGTCGTCCAGGCCCTGCGTCACCGTTGATGCAACTGGAGGTTTGATGGAGCTCGGCACAGGCTATTTGGCCTTCGTCCTGGTGGCGGCGTCGCTGGTGCTGCTCATGACGCCGGGTCTGGCGCTGTTCTACGGCGGCATGACGCGGTCCAAGGGCGTTCTCAACATGATGATGATGTCGTTCGGGGCGATGGCCATCATCGCCCCGATCTACGTGCTGTGGGGCTTCTCGATGTCCTACAGCGACACGCTCGGCGCCAACGCGAGCGGCAGCGACATCGCGATGCTCTTCGCCAACCCGTTCCACCAGTTCGGCCTGGACGGCGTCCAGGGTGCGCTCGGCGAGGACGGCTCGGGCGCGCTGATCACGGTCGGCTTCCAGATGACGTTCGCGATCATCACCACCGCGCTGGTCAGCGGCGCGATCGCCGACCGCGTGAAGTACTCGGCGTGGCTCGTGTTCGTCCCCTTCTGGGTGACGTTCTCCTACTTCCCGCTCGCCCACATGGTGTTCGGCGGTGGCTTCCTCAGCGGTTCCGAGGGCGGCCTGGCCGACATGCTGTTCTCGGGTGACGGCGGCGCGAACACGGCGCCGATCGACTACGCCGGTGGCACCGCGGTGCACATCAACGCCGGTGTCGCGGGCCTCGTGCTCGCCCTGGTGATCGGCAAGCGCATCGGCTTCGGCACGCGCCCCATGCGCCCCCACAACCTGCCGCTCGTCATGCTCGGCGCCGGTCTGCTGTGGTTCGGCTGGTTCGGCTTCAACGTGGGCTCGTGGATCCCGGCCGAGGGCCTGGACGACGGCACCTACTGGGCCGGCGAGACCGGTCTGGTCTGGGTCAACACCACGGTCTGCGCGGCCGCGGCGATCCTCGGCTGGATCGTCATCGAGAAGATCCGCGACGGCAAGGCCACCAGCCTCGGTGCCGCGTCCGGCGTCGTCGCCGGCCTGGTCGCCATCACCCCCGCGTGCGGCGCCCTCAGCCCGGTCGGCTCGATCATCCTCGGCCTCGTCACCGGCGCGCTCTGCGCCCTGGCGGTCGGCCTGAAGTACAAGTTCGGCTTCGACGACTCGCTCGACGTCGTCGGCGTCCACCTCGTCGGTGGTCTCGTCGGCACGATCGCGATCGGCTTCCTCGGCACGAGCACCGGCCTCTTCTACGGTGGTGGCATCGAGCAGCTGGTCGTCCAGACGGCCATCGCGCTCTTCGCCATCCTCTGGTCGGGCATCATCACCCTCGTGATCGCCCTCGCGATCAAGGTGGTCATCGGCTGGCGCGTCGACGAGGACGACGAGGAGAACGCGATCGACAGCTCCGAGCACGGCGAGTCCGGCTACGACCTGGCCGGCGCCGTCGGCGGCCGCACCGGTACGGTTCCTACGACTGAGAAGGACGGGATCTGAGCATGAAGCTGGTCACCGCGGTCATCAAGCCGCACAAGTGGGAGGACGTCCGCGAGGCCCTCGAGACCTTCGGCGTCACCGGCATGACCGTCAGTGAGGTCAGCGGCTACGGCCGTCAGAAGGGCCACACCGAGGTCTACCGCGGCGCGGAGTACGACATCGCGCTCGTGCCCAAGATCCGCATCGAGATCGTGGTCGACGACGGGGACGCCGACGACATCGTCGGGATCGTCGTCAAGACGGCGCAGACCGGTCGCATCGGCGACGGCAAGGTCTGGGTCTCCGGCATCGAGACCGTCGTGCGGGTCCGCACCGGCGACCGCGACGCCGCCGCGATCTGAGGTCCGTCGTCACACGCGTCATCAACACCGCCCGGCCGTCGTCGACGGCCGGGCGGTGTGCTGTCCGGGGGGGTCGTACGACGCGGGTCCCCGCCACCGTGGGAAGGGTGAGGTCCGTGCAGGTCCTGGTCGTCGGATGACCGCCGCCGAGCGCGCTGCGCGCACGGCGGAGGCGGACGAGCTCTGTGCCCGTGCCTACCTCGAGACCGGGGGAGGGGACACGGGGGTGGCGCTGGTCGCCGTGGGTGGGTACGGCCGCCGGGAGCTCGCGCCGTACTCCGACCTCGACGTCGTGCTCGTGCACGACGCCACCACCGAGATCGGCGACCTGGCGGAGAAGATCTGGTACCCCCTCTGGGACGCGGCCGCCAAGATCGACCACTCGGTGCGCACGACCGACGAGACCCTCGAGGCCGCTCGGGCCGACCTCCGGGTCGCGACCGGGCTGCTCGACCTGCGTCACCTCGCGGGCGACCCGAACCTGACGCTGCGGCTGCGGAGCATGATCTTCGCCGAGTGGCGCCGGGGCGCGAAGGAGCGGCTGCCCGAGCTGCGCCGGATGACCCGGGCGCGGCACGAGCTGGTCGGCGAGCTGGCCCACATGACGGTGCCCGACCTCAAGGAGGCCGAGGGCGGGCTGCGCGACGCCACCGCCCTCAAGGCCCTCGTGGCGACCTGGCTCGTCGACATCCCGCACGCGGACCTCGAGCGCAGCCGCCAGGCGCTGCTCGACGTGCGCGACCTCGTGCACGACATCGCCGGTCGCGCGGCCGACCGGGTGGGTCCGGAGGTCTGGGACGAGCTGGCCCGTCGCCTCGACGTGCCGGACGCCGTCGCCGCCCAGGTGCGGGTGCGCGACATCGGCCGCCGCATCGACCACATCTCGCTCACCACCTGGCGCCGGGTGGACGCCGTGCTCGCCCAGGAGACGGTGCCGACCCGCCCCCGCACCCCGGGGCTGGAGCGCATCGCGCCCGGCGTCGCGCTGGCCTCGTCCGAGGTCGTGCTCGACAAGGGCGCCCGCCCCGACGAGGACCCGCTGCTGGTGCTGCGAGCGGCCGCCGAGGCCGCCGAGCGCGACCTGCTCCTGGCGCCGGCGACGGCCGCGCGCCTGGCGCGGGAGTCCCGGCCGCTGCCCGTGCCCTGGCCCGCCGAGGCCCGCCAGCTGCTCGTGCGGCTGCTCGCCTCCGGGCGGGGCCTCCAGGAGGTCTGGGAGACGCTCGAGGAGACGGGCGTGGTCGAGCGCCTGCTGCCGGAGTGGAGCCGGATCCGGAGCCTGCCGCACGCGTCCGTCATCCACCGGTTCACCGTCGACCGGCACGTCGTCGAGACGTGCATCGAGGCCAGCGCCCTCATCCGCAACGTGGCGCGCCCCGACGTGCTCATGGTCGCGGCGCTGCTCCACGACATCGGCAAGGGCGGGCTCACGGAGCACAGCGTGGCGGGGGAGCCGATCGCCCGTGAGGTGGCGACCCGCATCGGGTTCGCGCCCGACGAGGTCGACCTGGTCGGCGACCTCGTCCGGTGGCACCTGCTGCTGTCGGAGACGGCCACGACCCGGGACCCCGACGACCCCACGACCGTCGCGCTCGTCGCCGAGCACGTGACCTCGCCCGAGATGCTCTCGCTGCTCACCGCGCTGACGGAGGCGGACTGCAAGGCGGCCTCGGCCAAGGCCTGGTCGACGTGGCGCGCAGGGCTGATCCGACAGCTCGCCCGCCGTACCCTCGCCGTGCTGCTGGCCCGCGCGACCGGCACCCGGGCGCCGCGCATGAAGGAGGCGGACCGGGCGGTGCCGGCCGAGGTGCGCGCCGACGACCGGGCGGTCTCGGTCGAGGTCGAGCGCACCGACGACGGCGCCCGCATCACCGCGATCGCCGTCGACCGCTTCGGCGTGCTGGCCGACGTCGCGGCGGCGCTGGCGGTGCAGCGCATCCCGGTCCGGGCGGCGCGCGCCTGGCCCCAGGACCGCTACGCCGTCTCGGTGTGGGAGACCCCGGACGGCGAGGTCGACGCCGCGCTGCTGCGCCAGCAGGTCGCCGCCATCGCCGAGGGCCGTCTCGACCCGCGCGAGCGCATCGCGCGCCAGGTCACGTCGCGGCTGGAGCCGACCGTGGTCGTGCGTCCCGAGGCGTCGGCCACGGCGACGGTGATCGAGGTCCGCATGGACGACCGGCCCGGTGTGGTGGCGCTCGTGTGCCGCACGCTGGCCGACCTCGAGATCTCCGTGCGCTCGGCGCACATCTCCACCCTCGGGCCCCAGGCCGTCGACGTCTTCTACGTCCAGGAGGACGCGGCCGGGGTGCTGTCGGACGAGCGCGCCTCCCAGGCGGCCCACGCGCTGCGGGAGATCCTGCGCGCCACCACCGCCTGAGGGGCGACGGTCGCGGTCGGGTCATCGCGAGCGGAGCCCTGACGTAGTCTTTGGCGGGTCGGGCGTGACGCCCGGCCGCACATCGTGGGGCCCCCGCGCCTCTCCCGACCCGCCGAGGACTGACCGACGTGTTCGCCACTCTCTCCGAACGGCTCAACGCCACCCTCAAGAACCTGCGTGGCAAGGGCCGACTCTCCGACGCCGACATCGACGCCACCGCGCGCGAGATCAGGATCGCGCTGCTCGAGGCCGACGTGGCGCTGCCCGTCGTCAAGGAGTTCGTCGGTGCCGTCAAGGAGCGGGCCCGCGGCGCCGAGGTCAGCGGCGCGCTGAACCCCGCCCAGCAGATCATCAAGATCGTCAACGAGGAGCTCGTCACCATCCTCGGTGGCGAGACCCGTCGTCTCCGCTACGCCAAGAGCGGCCCCACCGTCATCATGCTGGCGGGCCTCCAGGGCGCCGGCAAGACGACCCTGGCCGCCAAGCTCGCGCTGTGGCTCAAGGAGCAGGACAAGACGCCGCTCCTCGTGGCCTGCGACCTGCAGCGCCCCAACGCCGTCAACCAGCTGCAGGTCAACGGCGGCCGCGTCGGCGTACCGGTCTTCGCGCCCGAGCCCGGCAACGGCGTCGGCGACCCCGTCAGCGTGGCCCGGGCCTCGATCGAGGAGGCGCGCCGCAAGCTGTACGACGTCGTCATCGTCGACACCGCGGGCCGTCTCGGCGTCGACTCCGAGCTCATGCAGCAGGCCTCCGACATCCGCGACGCCGTGCAGCCCGACGAGGTGCTCTTCGTCGTCGACGCGATGATCGGCCAGGACGCCGTCACGACGGCGCAGGCGTTCCTGGACGGCGTCGGGTACGACGGCGTGGTGCTCACCAAGCTCGACGGTGACGCCCGTGGTGGTGCCGCGCTCTCGATCGCGTCCATCACCGGCAAGCCGGTCATGTTCGCGTCCAGCGGCGAGAAGATGACCGACTTCGACCTGTTCCACCCGGACCGCATGGCGGGCCGGATCCTGGACATGGGCGACGTGATGACGCTCATCGAGCAGGCCGAGAAGACGTTCGACCAGGACCAGGCCCTCAAGGCCGCCGAGAAGCTCAGCGGTGGCGACTTCACCCTCGACGACTTCCTCGAGCAGATGCAGCAGGTGCGCAAGCTCGGCTCGCTCTCGAAGATCATGGGGATGCTCCCCGGCATGGGGCAGTTCCGCGACCAGCTCGAGAACTTCGACGAGCGCGAGATCGACCGCATCCAGGCGATCATCCAGTCGATGACGCCGGCCGAGCGGGCCAACCCGAAGCTGATCGACGGCTCGCGCCGGGCGCGCATCGCCAAGGGCTCCGGCCGCCAGGTCTCCGACGTCAACCAGCTCGTCGACCGCTTCTTCGAGGCGCGCAAGATGATGGTGCAGATGGCCCGGGGCGGCGGGATGCCCGGGATGCCGGGCATGCCCGGGATGCCCGGGGCCGGCGGCAAGCGGGCGAAGGCGAAGCAGGCCCCCAAGAAGGGCAAGGGCAAGCGCGTGTCGGGCAACCCCGCGAAGGCGGCCCTGCAGGCGAAGGCCGACAAGGAGAAGGCGGCCCAGCCCGGCAACCCCTTCGGCGACCCGAGCGGTGAGGGCGTCGACTACCAGAAGGCCGCCGAGGCCCTCGAGCTGCCGGGCGACTTCGCCAAGTTCCTGAAGTGACCGCCCGACCCGTCGTCCTGCGGTGAGCCCGCGGTGAGCTCCGTCCTGGTCGTCGACGGCGCCAACGTCGTCGGCAGCCGCCCCGACGGCTGGTGGAAGGACCGCGCGGGCGCGGCCCGCCGCCTCCACGAGGCCCTCATGGTGGCCGACGTGGACTACGACGTCGTGGTGCTCGTGCTCGAGGGCGGCGCCAAGGGCGGGGTCAGGGCCGGGCGCGACGCCCACGTGCGTACCGTCCACGCGAAGGGTGCCGGCGACGAGACCATCGTGGCCGAGGCGCGCGCCGCGGCGCAGCGCGGCGACCGTACGGCGGTGGTCTCCGCCGACCGCATGCTGCTGGCCCGGGTGCAGGGTGCCGGCGCCGTGGGGCTCAGCCCCACCTGGTTGCTCGACCAGCTCTGACCGGCCACCCGGCAGGGGCCGCTCGCGCGGTGTGACGGGGGTCGCTACGGTCACCCCATGGGTGCGCTGCGGTTCCGGGGTCCGGTCCTTCCCGACGGAGAGGCGCGCGATCTCTACGTCGTCGACGGTCACGTCACCTACGAGCCGCAGCCGGGCGCCGAGACCGCCGCCGAGGGCTGGATCGTGCCGGGGCTGGTCGACGCGCACTGCCACCTCGGCCTCGACGAGCACGGACCGGTCACCGACGCCGAGGCGGAGGAGCAGGCGCTCCTGGACCGTGACGGCGGTGCCCTGCTCATCCGTGACTGCGGCTCCGCGCTGGACACGTCGTGGATGCACGAGCGCGACGACCTGCCGCGCCTGATCCGCGCCGGACGCCACGTGGCCCGCACGAGGCGCTACATCCGGGGGTACGCCGCCGAGGTCGAGCCCGAGGGTCTCGTGGAGCAGGTGCGCCTCGAGGCCCGCCGGGGCGACGGCTGGGTCAAGCTGGTGGGGGACTGGATCGACCGGGAGACGGGCGACCTCAGCCCCTCCTTCCCGCCGGAGGCGTTCGCGGCCGCGATCGCGGCGGCCCACGAGGAGGGTGCGAAGGTCACCGCGCACTGCTTCGGCCACGACGTGCTGCCCGGCCTCGTCGACGCGGGCATCGACTGCATCGAGCACGGCACCGGGCTGACCCCGGACCTCGTGACGCAGATGGTCGCCGCGGGCACGGCGCTCGTGCCGACCGTGATGCAGCTCGACCTCTTCCCGGCGCACGCGGCCGCAGGTGCGCCGCGCTTCCCGGCGTACGCCTCGACCATGACCGACCTGCACGTGCGGCGCCGCGACACCCTGATGGGGGCCTGGGAGGCCGGCGTGCCGATGTACGCCGGCTCCGACGGCGGTGGCCGTGCCCGGCACGGCAACCTCGTCGGGGAGATCGTCGCCCTCGCGGCGCTGGGGCTCCCCGCGCACGACGCCCTCGCCGCCGCCTCGTGGCGCGCGCGGGAGTGGCTCGGGCACGCCCCGACGCTGGCCGAGGGAGCACCCGCCGACTTCGTCGTCACCCGGGCCGATCCCGTGGCCGACCTCGCCACCCTGTGGGCCCCGGCGGCCGTCGTCCTCCGTGGGACGGTCGTGTCCGGCTCCTGAGATGCGCGCCACGATCGTCTCCCGGTGCGGTCGCGGCGGCGTACGTCTTCCCGCCGTCTGCCCAGGCCACGGGACGTCTCACTTGGGTAACGATGAAGGTCTAGACCGTGCTCGGGGGGTGTGCCGCGAGCCCCCCTGCGGTTAGCGTCCGTCGGCGTGGCGCCACTCGGTCCCACCCGCGGGGGTGGGGTGCGCCGACACGACGTATGAATCTGGAGGATTCGTGAAGATCAGGAGAATCACCGCGGCCGCGACAGCGGTTGCACTGGCCGCCGCGCTCGCGGCGTGCGCCCCGCCCG
Source organism: Nocardioides alkalitolerans DSM 16699 (assembly GCF_000426525.1). Lineage (GTDB taxonomy): Bacteria > Actinomycetota > Actinomycetes > Propionibacteriales > Nocardioidaceae > Nocardioides > Nocardioides alkalitolerans. The sequence goes on along the minus strand of NZ_AUFN01000010.1, from coordinate 716,946 downwards.
AGGACGAGGACGGCGGTGACGGCGACGGCAACGGCGGCAACGCCGACACCTCCATCACGGTGGGCTGGAACCAGCCGTTCTACTCGTACAACTCGGACACGTCGAACGGCAACGCCACGGCGAACTCCATCATCTTGTACCTGATGAACTCCGGCCTGAACTACTACGACGCCAACCAGGAGCTCATCGCCGACGAGTCGTTCGGCTCGTACGAGCTGCTGAGCGAGGACCCGCTGACGGTCGAGTACACGATCGCCGACGGCGTCGAGTGGTCCGACGGCACGCCCGTCGACGCCTCCGACCTGCTCCTCGCCTGGGCCGCCGGCTCCGGTGTCGTCAACACGGTCGAGGCGGACGCCGTCGAGCGCGACGAGAGCAACTACCCGGTGCTCGACGACGGCGCGGTCTTCTTCGACAGCTCCTCGGCCGGTCTCGGCTTCACCGACATCCCCGAGATCTCGGAGGACGGCAAGTCGCTGACCCTCACCTACAGCGAGCCCTTCGCCGACTGGGAGGTCCAGCTCGACGTCGGTGTCCCCGCCCACGTCACCGCCATGCAGGCCCTCGACATCGAGGACCCGCAGGAGGCGAAGGACGCGCTCGTCGACGCCATCACCACCGAGGACGCCGCGGCACTCTCGCCGATCGCGAACTTCTGGAACTCGGGCTACGACTTCACCGAGCTGCCCGACGACCCGTCGCTCTACCTCTCCAACGGCGCCTACGTCCTCACCGACATGGTCGACGGCCAGTACGCCACGCTGGAGGCGAACGACGGCTACACCGGCGAGCGCCCCGCGGGCATCGAGACCGTGACCGTCTCCTGGAACGAGGACCCGAACGCCCAGGTCCAGCAGCTGGAGAACGGTGAGGTCGACCTCATGGGCCCGCAGGCCACGACCGACATCGTCGACGCCCTGGGCGGCATCGACGGCGTCGAGCTCGAGACCGGCGTCGAGGGCACGTACGAGCACCTCGACCTGGTGTTCAACAACGGTGGTCCGTTCGACCCCGCCACCTACGGTGGTGACGAGGCGACCGCCCTCGCCGTGCGCCAGGCCTTCTTGACCGCGCTCCCGCGCCAGGACATCATCGACCGCCTCATCGCCCCGCTCCAGGACGGTGCCGAGGTGCGCGACTCGCAGCTCATCACGCCCGGTGCGCCCGGCTACGACGAGATCATCGCGGACAACGGCTCCGACCAGTACTCCGAGTCCGACCCGGCCGCCGCCCAGGCGATCCTCGCCGAGGCCGGCGTGACCGCGCCGATCGACGTGCGCACGATGTTCGCCGCCGACAACGTCCGTCGCGACAACATCTTCAACATCATCCAGCCGGTGCTGGCCGAGGCCGGGTTCAACCTGGTCGACGCCCGCAACGCCGACTGGGGCTCCAAGCTGGGCGACGGCACGTACGACGCCGTGTACTTCGGCTGGCAGTCCACGTCGACGGCCGTGACGGAGTCGCAGGCGACCTTCGGCACGGGCGGTCTGAACAACCTCAACGGCTTCAGCGACCCCGAGGTCGACGCCCTGTTCGACCAGCTCGCGGTCACGACCGACGAGGACGAGCAGATCGACATCCAGACGCAGATCGACACGATCCTGTTCGACGCTGCCTACGGTCTGACGCTGTTCCAGTTCCCGTCCGTCGCGGCGTGGAACACCGACCGCCTCGAGGGTGTCGAGCCGGCTCCGCTCAACCCGACCATCTTCTACGGCTACTGGAACTGGTCGGTTCCGGAGTGACCCGTCGTCCCTGACGACACACTCCCTGCAGCACCGTGATCGGGGGCCGTCGGTCGACGACCGGCGGCCCCTGATCCCTGCCACGACGCCTCCCGGGCCGGAGGCGCCGACTCCCAACTCTCGTGTGAGGTCCTCACCCGATGTTCATGTTCCTGACGCGACGGCTGCTGACCTCCGCGCTCGTCGTCCTGATCTCGACGCTCGTGATGTACGTCCTCGTGAGCATCGCGATCGATCCGCTCGAAGACCTGCGTGCGAGCACGGACCCCAACAAGGAAGCGTTGATCGCGTCGCGCACCAATGCGCTCGACCTCAACACTCCCGTGCTCCTGCGCTACCTCGACTGGCTCTCCGGCATCCCGCGCGGCTACCTGGGCGTCAACTGGCAGACGAACCAGCAGGTCACCGAGCTCCTCTCCGGCGCCGTGACCACCACGCTCCAGCTGGTGACCGTCGCCGCCCTGCTCGCGATCATGCTCGGTGTCTTCGTCGGCATCGTCAGCGCGCTGCGCCAGTACTCGGGCTTCGACTACTCGCTGACGCTGCTGTCCTTCCTCCTCTACTCCCTGCCGACCTTCTGGGTCGCCGTCCTGCTGAAGCAGTTCCTGGCGATCGAGTTCAACAACTTCCTCGACGAGCCGGGCATCGCCTGGTGGTTCTACGTCGTGGTGATCCTGGCCTCCGGCATCGTCACGATGGCCGCCGTCGGCGGTACGGCGCGCAAGCGGCTCCAGGTCTTCGGCATCGCCGCCGGGGCGGGCCTCGTGGCCGTCGCCTACATGGACCTGACCGACTTCTTCGTGACCCCCGGGCTCGGCATCATCATGGTCGCGGTCCTGGGCATCGCGATCGCCGTCGGCGTCACCGGTCTCTCGACCGGGCTGGGTGACCGACGCTCGCTCTACGCCGCGCTGACGGTCGCCGTCCTCGGCGTCGTCCTCTACTACCCGATGCTCTACGTCTGGTACTACATCGAGGTCAACTGGCTGATCATCATCGGCCTCGGGGTCCTCACGGTGCTGGTCGGGCTCGGTGTGGGTCTCGTCTGGGGCGGGCCCGACAAGTGGACCGTGGCGCGCACGGCGGCGCTCACCGCCGTACCGGTCGCGATGCTCCTCTTCGTCGACCGCCTGCTGAGCTCGTGGGACTCCTTCGTCGACAACGGCCTCATCCGGGGTCGTCCGATCTCGACGTCGGGCCGGCGCACCCCGAACTTCGACGAGGGGTTCTGGCTCAACACGCTCGACCTCTTCGGCCACCTGCTGCTCCCGACGGTGACGCTGGTGCTGATCTCGTTCGCGTCGTACAGCCGGTACTCCCGGGCCAGCACGCTCGAGGTGCTCAACCAGGACTACATGCGCACCGCCCGGGCCAAGGGCCTCACGGAGCGGACCGTGATCATGCGGCACGCCTTCCGCAACGCGCTGATCCCGCTCGCGTCGATCGTGCCGGTCGACATCATCACCCTCGTCGGTGGCGCGGTCATCACGGAGCGGATCTTCGGCTGGCGGGGGATGGGATTCCTCTTCGCCGACTCGCTCGAGAAGAACATCATCGACCCGGTGATGGCCTACCTGCTGATCGTGGCGATCCTGGCGGTGGTCGCGAACTTCGTCGCCGACCTCATGTACGCCGTGCTCGACCCGCGGATCCGGGTGAACGCATGAGCCGCCCGGCCGCCCACCGTCCCACCGCCTCGGAAGGGGAGAACGCATGACCGTCGAGACCCCGCCGTCGAACGTCCCCGACGAGCCCATCGAGAACGCGCTCGAGCTGAAGGACGTCGAGGGCCTCTCGCAGGGCCAGATCGTCTTCCGCCGGTTCGTCCGGCACCGCGGGGCGATCGGTGGCCTCATCGCCCTCGTGATGGTGGCGCTGCTCGCCTACAGCTCCATCGGCGTCGGCCCCATCCCCGGGTGGTGGAAGTTCGGCCCGAACCAGCAGAACGCGCTCTTCAACGACGGGGGCACGCCCTCGCTCGGCCTGCCGACCTGGCTCGGCGGCGACGGCCTGGCCTGGGGCGACGCCCCGTTCGGCCAGGACGAGATCGGCCGCGACATCTTCGCCCGCACGATGCTCGGCACCCAGACGTCCCTGATGGTCATGTTCGTCATTGGGATCGTCTCCGCCGTCCTCGGCATCGCGGTCGGCGCCGCCTCGGGCTACTACCGCGGCGCGACCGACCAGGTGCTGATGCGCTTCACCGACCTGATCATCACGTTCCCGCTCATCGTCATCGGCGCCGTGCTCGGCAAGATGGTCGGCGCGGGCGGTGTGTTCTGGCTGGCCCTGATCCTCGGTGCCGTCACCTGGACCAGCCTCGCCCGGCTCGTGCGGGCGGAGTTCTTCTCGCTGCGCGAGCGCGAGTTCGTGGACGCGGCCCGGGTCGCCGGGGCGAGCGACCTGCGCATCATCGTCAAGCACATGATCCCGAACGCCATGGGCGTGATCATCGTGAACACGACGCTGCTGATGTCGGCCGCGGTGATCCTGGAGGCGTCGCTCAGCTACCTGGGCTTCGGCATCCAGTCGCCCGACGTGTCGCTCGGCAAGATGGTCGCCGACTACGAGTCGGCGTTCCGCACGCGGCCGTGGCTCTTCTGGTGGCCCGGGTTCTTCGTCATCGTGATCGCGCTATCGGTCAACTTCATCGGCGACGGCGTCCGTGACGCCTTCGACCCCCGCCAGAAGAAGGTCCCCTCGGCCCGGGCCATGGCACGGGCCGCCGGTCGCCAGACGAAGGCCGCGAAGTGACCGCCTCGCTACAGCAGGGTGAGCACCGGGCCGGCCACGGCGAGCACGGCGAGCACGGCCACGGCCACCTGGGCGGGGAGGTCACGCTCCCACGCGCCGACCGGCACGTCGTCGCTCGAGGTGCCCGTCGGGGCGGCGGGCGTGGCCTGGCCGAGGGCCACGGCCCGGTCCCAGCGCTTGCGCAGCATCACGGCGGCCTCGCTGTCCAGGCTGCGGGCACGCTGCATGCCGGTCGGGGCGGGCGTGGCCCACACGTCGTACCGGCCGTCGGTCGTCAGCAGACGCACGCCGTACCGGCCCTCGACCTCGCGCAGCTCGGACCACGGCACCCGCACCTCCGCGAAGGGGTTGCGCACCTCGACGCCCGTGTCGTCGGCGCGCAGGTAGGGCCGCCAGTAGGCGAGCCAGCCGACGGTCCCGACGAGCGCGACCACGCCGCCGTACCGGAGCACGGCCTCCCCGCCGGCCCATCCGATCGAGGCGAGGCACGCGAGCGCCCCCGCGACGATCGCTCCGCCGAGCACCCGGCTGAAGCGGGACTGGTAGGTCTGGACGTACGCCGTCCCCTTCGGCTCCCCGACCGGCTCGTTCCCGCTGCGCGACGTCATGCCCGCAGCCTTGCAGACCACCGCACGACCTTGGAAGGTGACCTGTGACCACCCCCGACGAGACCCCCGGCACCCGCCCGGAGGCCCCCGACGCGCGCACGACCGAGCCGTCCGTGGGCCTGACGAAGCCCTCCGGGACGACGGCGGCCGGTGACGGTCGCCCGCCCGTCCTCGAGGTCACCGACCTCTCGGTGGAGTTCTTCGTCGACGACGCCTGGTTCCCCGCCGCCGCCGACGTGACCTACACGGTCGCGCCGGGCGAGGTGCTCGCGATCGTGGGCGAGTCCGGCTCGGGCAAGACGCAGTCGTCGATGTCGCTCCTCGGGCTGCTGCCCAAGAACGGCCGCGCGACCGGCAGCGCCAAGCTCAACGGCAAGGAGATCCTCGGTCTCCGCGGCTCGGCCCAGCGGAAGGTGCGCGGCAAGGAGATCGCCGTCATCTTCCAGGAGCCGATGACGGCGCTGAACCCGGTCTACCCGATCGGCTTCCAGATCGTCGAGGCCCTGCGCACGCACTTCGTGATGTCGCCCTCGGCGGCCCGGGAGCGCGCGCTCGAGCTGCTGCGGCTCGTGGAGATCCCGGAGCCGGAGCGCCGGTTCCACGCGTTCCCGCACCAGCTCTCCGGCGGTCAGCGCCAGCGCGCCATGATCGCCCAGGCGCTCTCGTGCGACCCGACGCTGCTCATCGCCGACGAGCCCACGACGGCGCTCGACGTGACGGTCCAGGCCGAGATCCTCAAGCTGATCACCGACCTGAAGGACCGGATCGACTCGGGCATCGTGCTCATCACGCACGACATGGGCGTCGTGGCCGACATGGCCGACCGGATGATCGTCATGAAGGACGGTCGGATCGTCGAGACCGGCACGACCGACGACGTCTTCGGCAACCCGCAGCACCCCTACACCCAGCAGCTGCTCAGCGCGGTGCCGCACTTCGGGCGCCACGCGAGCAAGGTGAAGGTCGACGGGGCGCGCACGGTCGTCGACGGGGTCGTGCTCGGCGACCCGGTGCTGGAGCTGACGAACCTCGTGCTCGAGTACCCCAAGCGTGGCTCCCAGCCGGTCTTCCGGGCCGTCGACGACGTCACCTTCACCGTCTCCAAGGGCGAGGTCGTCGGCCTCGTGGGGGAGTCGGGGTCGGGCAAGACGACCATCGGTCGTGCGGCGGTCGGCCTCCTGCCTATCGCTGGCGGCGGGCTCCGCGTCGACGGCGTCGACATGACCAACGCCAAGCGCCGCGAGCTGCAGGAGCTGCGCCGTCGGGTCGGCATCGTGTTCCAGGACCCGGGGTCCTCGCTGAACCCCCGCATCCCCATCGGTGAGTCGGTCGGCGAGCCCCTCTACCTGCACGAGCGGCTGCGGGGCAAGGAGCTGAGCAACCGCGTCGAGCTGCTGCTCGACCAGGTGCACCTGCCGCGCTCGATGCGCAACCGCTACCCCCACGAGCTGTCGGGCGGTCAGCGTCAGCGCGTCGGGATCGCCCGCGCCCTGGCGCTCGAGCCCCAGCTGCTCGTGGCCGACGAGCCCACCTCGGCGCTCGACGTCTCGGTGCAGGCGCGCGTGCTCGAGCTGTTCCAGGAGCTGCAGCAGCAGTACGGGTTCGGCTGCCTCTTCATCAGCCACGACCTCGCGGTCGTCGAGCTGCTCGCCTCGCGGATCGCGGTGCTGCGCCACGGCAAGCTCGTCGAGCTCGGGACGAGCCAGCAGATCGTGACCGACCCGCAGGAGGAGTACACGAAGCGGTTGGTCTCGGCCGTGCCGGTGCCCGACCCCGTCGAGCAGCGCGCACGTCGTGCGGAGCGCGACGCGCTGCTCGCGGCCTCCACGGCCAGCTGACCGACGCCCCGTCCGCGGGGCCTCGACGCCGGTGCGGTCCGGTGGCCGGGTGAATTCGCCCGTCCGCCGGACCTCTGGCAGAATGACCGGTCGAGTCGTGCGGTGCGTGGCCCCTCTCATCCACGCACCGACCGCCCATGGAGGTACGGACACCGGGTCCCCACCCTGACCGTCCGGCCTCACCATCCAAGATTTCGAGGAGACACCACCCACGTGGCCGTCAAGATCCGTTTGAAGCGCCTGGGCAAGATCCGGGTGCCGCAGTACCGCGTCGTCGTCGTCGACTCCCGCAAGAAGCGCGACGGCAGGGTCATCGAGGAGATCGGCAAGTACCACCCGAAGGAGGAGCCCTCGTTCATCGAGGTCACCTCCGACCGGGCCCAGTACTGGCTCGGTGTCGGCGCGCAGCCGACCGAGGCGGTCGAGGTGCTGCTGAAGATCACCGGTGACTGGCAGAAGTTCAAGGGCCTGCCGGGCACCGAGGGCACCCTGAAGGTCAAGGAGCCCAAGCGCGACAAGCTCGAGATCTTCAACGAGGCGCTCAAGGAGGCTCAGAACGAGCCCAAGGGTGCCGCCGTGACGAAGAAGTCGGCCAAGAAGTCGGAGGAGCCGGCTGAGGCTCCCGCCGAGGCTGCTGCTCCGGCCGAGGCCGAGACCGCTTCCTCCGAGGCCTGAGCATGATGATCGCCGAGGCGCTGGAGCACCTCGTCCGGGGTGTCGTCGACAACCCGGACGACGTGTCCGTGCAGGACAAGCAGCTGCGTCGAGGGTCGGTGCTCGAGGTCCGGGTCCACCCCGACGACCTCGGCAAGGTCATCGGTCGCAACGGCCGCACGGCCACCGCGTTCCGCACGGTGGTCAGCGCGCTCGCCGGTCGTGGTGGGGCTCGCGTCGACTTCGTCGACGTCGACCGCCGCCGCTGACCCGGTCGCACCGCACGTCGTACGACGGGCGCCATCCCCCCGGGGGTGGCGCCCGTCGCGCATTTTCCTCCAGCCCCGGCGTGCGCCGTACCCTGCACGACGTGAGCAGCGTGGAGGTCTTCGTCGGACGGGTCGGTAAGCCGCACGGCATCAAGGGCGAGGTGACGGTCGACGTCCGGACCGACGAGCCCGACCGGCGGTTCGCACCCGGTGCCCGTCTCCGCGTCGAGGCCCCGCGCGGGTCCGCCTCGACCCTGACGACCATCGAGGTCGAGTCGAGCCGCTGGCACCAGGGTGTCCTGCTCGTGCGGTTCACGGGTCTCGGCACCCGCAACGACGCCGAGACCGTCCGTGGGCTGCTGCTCCACACCACGCTCGACCTCGGGGACCGCCCCGAGGACCCCGAGGAGTTCTACGACCACCAGCTCGTCGGGCTCGCGGCGTACGACCTCGACGGTGCCCTCCTCGGCGAGGTGACCACCGTGGTGCACGGTGCCGCGCAGGACCTGCTGGGCATCCGCACGCCCGACCGCCGCGACACGCTCGTGCCGTTCGTCGCCGAGCTCGTGCCCGAGGTCGACCTCGAGGCCCGCCGCGTGGTCGTCGCCGACCGTCCCGGCCTCGTCGCGCCGTTCCCGGACGACGCCCCCACGACGGACCCGTCGGCCGACACCTCCTCGACCGACACCCCGGCGACCGGGGCCTGACCGCGCGTGCGCATCGACGTCGTCTCGATCTTCCCCGACTACCTGCGGGCGCTCGACCTCTCCCTGCCGGGCAAGGCCCAGGCCAGCGGACTGCTCGACCTCCGCGTGCACGACCTGCGCGGCTGGACGCAGGACCGGCACCGCACCGTGGACGACACGCCGTACGGCGGGGGCGCCGGCATGGTGATGAAGCCCGAGCCGTGGGGCGCCGCGCTCGACGAGCTCGACGTGGCCGGCGCGACCCTGGTCGTCCCGACGCCGTCCGGCCAGCCGTTCACCCAGGCCGTGGCCCGCGAGCTCGCCGCCGAGGAGCGGCTGGTGGTGGCCTGCGGTCGCTACGAGGGCATCGACGCCCGGGTGGTCGAGCACGCGGAGGCGGCCGGTGCGCGGGTGCGGGAGCTGTCGCTGGGCGACTACGTGCTCAACGGGGGAGAGGTGGCGGCGCTCGCGGTCGTCGAGGCCGTCGTGCGCCTGCTCCCCGGGTTCATGGGCAATCCTGAGTCCCTGGTGGAGGAGTCCCACACCGACGGGCTGCTCGAGTACCCCGTCTACACCAAGCCCGCGTCGTGGCGCGGCCTGGAGGTGCCGCCGGTGCTGCTCAGCGGCGACCACGGGGCCATCTCCGCCTGGCGGCACGCGCAGGCGGTGCGCCGCACGGCCGAGCGGCGGCCCGACCTCGTGCGCCCCGACGCGCTGACGGGGCTCGACGGGGTCGAGGGGGCGTACGACGTGGCGCCCGCGACGGTGGGCGACGCCGGCGAGCTCTGGACGCTCTCGCGCGCCTGCTGGGTCGCGGAGGCCCAGGCCAACCCCGGCGTCCGGATCCCGGCGCTGGAGGAGACGCTCGACGACGTGGTCGCCTCCCTCGGCACCTGGCAGACCGTGGTCGTGCGCTCCGCGGGCCGGCTCGTCGCCTCCGTGCGCGGTCGTCGTGACGACGCGACCTGGGAGGTGGGCCGGCTGATGGTCGCCCCCGACCTGCAGGGCCGCGGCCTCGGACGGTGGCTGCTGGCGTACGGCGAGCAGCTCGCCGCCCCGTGGGTCGCCGACGGCGAGGTGACGTCGTACGCGCTCGTCACCGGCGCCCGCAGCGAGCGGAACCTGCGCGTGTACGGCAAAGCGGGCTACCGGATCGTCGGACCCGCGGAGGAGGGTGCCGTGCGCCTCGTGCGACCCGCGCGCCCCGCCGGCCGTTCGGGCCGGCGCCGCGGTCGCTGAGGCGGGATGCGGGCCCCTCCTCGAGGATGTGGCAGAATCACCCGCTGGCCCAGTCGGCCGGAGGATCGCCCCGAGGAACACGCGGGGGATCCGCGTCCCGCTCCTGCCACAGGGGGAGCAGGCGCTGCCGACCACCACGACCGGGCCGCGAACACATCCGTGAACCATTCCGCGGCTGGCCTGTGGCAACCGTGAGGAGCAACCATGACCAACGTCATCAACCAGCTCGAGCAGGCGCTGAAGCGCGACGACGTCCCGGCCTTCCGCGCCGGTGACACCATCAAGGTGCAGGTGAAGGTCGTCGAGGGCAGCCGCTCGCGCGTCCAGCTGTTCCAGGGTGTCGTCCTCCGCGTGCAGGGCTCCGGCGTGGGCCGCACGTTCACCGTCCGCAAGGTCTCCTTCGGCGTGGGCGTCGAGCGCACCTTCCCGCTGCACTCCCCGATCTTCGAGTCGATCGAGGTCGTGACCCGCGGTGACGTGCGTCGCGCGAAGCTCTACTACCTGCGCAACCTCCGCGGCAAGGCCGCCAAGATCAAGGAGCGCCGCGACATCTGACGACCCTCCCCACGGGCACGTCACGCCGATCGGCGGGCGCTGCCGGTGGGTGGCTAGTCTCAGTCCCGTGACTTCCGACGACCGCGATCCCGCACACCCCCTCGACGACGAGGGCGCGGGGCCGCGGTCGTCGTCGGCTCCGGACTCCCCGGAGCCGGCGGGCTCGACGGCGGGTTCCACGGCGGGCTCGACGGAGACCTCGCCGGCGGCCTCCACCGCGGCCGAGGGCACCGGCGAGCGGGCCGGGAAGCAGCGCCGCAAGCGCAAGCAGCTGCCGCTGTGGCAGGAGACGATCCTGCTGCTCTCGATCGCGCTCGTGCTCGCGTTCGTCATCAAGGCCTTCTTCCTCCAGGCCTTCTACATCCCGTCCGTCTCCATGGAGCCGGGCCTGCAGGTCAACGACCGCATCCTCGTGCAGAAGGTCTCCTACTGGGGCGGCAACAGCCCCCAGCGCGGCGACGTCGTGGTCTTCGAGGACCCGGGCACGTGGCTCAACGACTCCGCCGCCGACGGCCCCTCCAACCCGGTCACCCAGGTGATGGCCCGCATCGGGCTCTACCCGACCGGCGGTCACCTCGTGAAGCGCGTCATCGGCATCGAGGGCGACGTCGTCAGCTGCTGCGACGAGGAGGGCCGCATCCTCGTCAACGGCGTGCCGCTCGACGAGCCCTACATCGTGGAGCAGCCGCTCTGCAACGGCCCCGAGCTCGACGCCGACGCCTGCAACCGCGGCCGTGACGGGTGGGAGACGGTGCCCGTGCCCGAGGGCCACATGTTCGTCATGGGCGACAACCGCGGCCAGTCGGAGGACTCGGTGGCCCGCATGTGCCAGCCCCTCGACACCAGCGAGTGCGTCCCCGGCCCGGAGTTCGTCGACACCGACCTCGTCGTCGGCAAGGTCTTCGCCCTCGTGTGGCCGCGGCAGCACTGGGACTGGATCACGCGCCCGGACGAGACGTTCGCGGACGTGCCCGACCCCTCGTGACCGTGCTCCCACGCGGCTCGACCGTTCGCCGCGACGCCGGCCTCTACGGCTACGAGCGGGCGCTGCGCCGCCACGGCCACGACCTCGTCGCCGGGGCCGACGAGGCCGGACGCGGCGCCTGCGCCGGACCGCTCGTCGCGGGCGCGGCCATCCTTCCCGCGGGCAAGGGGGGCATCGTCCCGGGCCTCGCGGACTCCAAGCTGCTGACCGCCCGGGCTCGCGACCGGGCCTACGACCAGGTCGTACGGCGCGCGCTCGCCTGGTCGGTCGTGGTGGTGGACGCCGACGAGTGCGACCGGCTCGGCATGCACGTGGCCAACATCGAGGCGCTGCGGCGGGCCGTCGCGCGGCTGGACGTGCGTCCGTCGTACGTGCTGACCGACGGGTTCCCGGTCGACGGACTGCCGGCGCCGGGCCTGGCGGTGTGGAAGGGCGACCGGGTCGCGGCGTGCGTCGCGGCGGCGTCCGTGCTCGCGAAGGTGACCCGCGACCGCATCATGGAGGGCATGCACGCCGACTGGCCGGCGTACCGGTTCGACGTGCACAAGGGCTACATCACGGGGCTCCACACGAGCCTGCTGACGGAGCACGGACCTTCGCCCGTGCACCGGATGCGGTTCGTCAACGTACGTCGCGCGGCCGGGCTCGAGCCCTTGCCGCCGGACGCGGCCGAGCCGCCCCGGGGACAGCCCGGTGGGCCGCTAGAGTCGCAGTCGCCGGACGGCCCGTCGGGCGACCCCACCACGGAGGAGAGTCGATGAGCGCCGAGGATCTCGAGAAGTACGAGACCGAGATGGAGCTCAACCTCTACCGCGAGTACCGCGACGTGGTGAAGATCTTCAAGTACGTCGTGGAGACCGACCGCCGGTTCTACCTCTGCAACAAGGTCGACGTGCGCGCCCGCACCGAGCAGGGCGAGGTGTTCTTCGACGTGTCGATGACCGACGCCTGGGTGTGGGACATGTACCGGCCCGCCCGGTTCGCGAAGAACGTGAAGGTGCTGACGTTCAAGGACGTCAACGTCGAGGAGCTCGCCCCCAGCGACATGGAGCCGCCGAAGAGCTGAGGCCGGCTCCCGCCGTACCCGGTCGGTGCGGTGTGGGCGCCTCCGTCCCGCCACCGGTCTAGACCGCCCCAGCACGAACCCGCGTCGTTGGGAACCCCCGGGGCAAATTCTTGCGGGTTTCGTGAGTATCCCGGGACACCGCCGGAGCCCGGTCCTAACCTGCTGGTCGGAAGGGGAGGAGCGCGTCCCCTGGAGCCGGTCCGGAGTGGTCATGGGTGTGGTGCGAGGCGGTCGCCGTCAGGACCAGCGAGGCGCGGCCGCGGTCGAGTTCGCGCTCGTCCTGCCCCTCCTGCTGCTGCTCGTCTTCGGCATCATCGCCTACGGCTACATGCTGAGCTTCCGCCAGTCGATGAGCCAGGCCGCCGCCGAGGGTGCGCGCGCGGCGGCGGTCAACGTGAACGCCGGGGCCCGTGAGTCCGAGGCGATCCGGGCCGTCGAGGAGGCGCTCTCGGCGTACGGCGTCTCCTGCAGCGACCCGGGCATGGAGTGCGACTACACGCTCGTCTCCGGCGGCAGCACGTGCTCCACCCAGTGCGCCGAGATCACCCTTACCTACGACTACGAGTCGGAGCCGCTGATCCCGCTGCCGCTCGTCGGCTTCGCGATGCCCGACACCCTCTCGTACGGCGCGTCCGCGAGAGTCAGCTGATGCTGCGCGGCGTGCGACCGTCGCAGCGCCGCGACGAGCGCGGCGCGGTCGTCGTGATGGTCGCGGTGATGATGGCGCTCCTCCTCGTCGTCGCGGCCTTCGCCGTCGACCTGGGCATGCAGCGCGTCGTACGACGCGACATGCAGGCCCTCGCCGACGTCGTGTCGCTCGACCTGGTGCGCGAGCTCGACGGACGGAAGAAGAGCGAGTACTCCCGGGCCGAGCTCGACGGCGCCCTCGACGAGAGCCTCGCCCGCAACGCCGACGTGCTCGGCGACATCGACGACGTCACCTACGACCTGGGCGAGCTCGACGATGCCGGCCGCTTCGTCACCGTCGGCCCCGACGGCACGCCGACCGCCGTCGAGGTCGTCGCGGGCGCCAGCGTCGACTATGCGTTCGCCCCCGGGAGCGGGTCCGCGGCGCGTACGGCGGTCGCCACCGCCACCGAGTCGGCCTGCTTCCGCGTGGGCTCCTTCATCGCCTCCCTGGACACGAAGGAGAGCGCGCTCCTCAACCCCCTGCTCAGCGCGCTGTTCGGCAGCGCGATCAACCTCGACGCGGCGTCCTACCAGGGCCTGGCCCGGTCCAACGTCTCCCTGCTCGACCTCGTGAACGTCGGCGGTCTCGGTGTCGGCACGGTCGACGAGCTGCTGACGCTCCCGGGCGTGCGGGTCGCCGACCTGTTCCTCGCCTCCGCCCGGGTGCTGGACCGGCAGGGGCAGGCCGTGCAGGCGAACGTGCTCCGCACGCTGGCGGCCACGGTGGGCACGCCCACGATCGCCATCGCCGACCTCATCCAGGCCGAGCCCTCGGACCAGGCCGCGCTGAACGCCGCGCTCAACGTCCTCGACCTGGTGACCGGCACCGCCCAGGTCGTGAGCGGGGGCCGCACGGTCAACGTGCCGAACCTCGGGATCAACCTGCCGGGCGTCGCGCGGACGACGACGACCCTCACGGTCGTGGAGCCGGCGCAGCCGGCGTGCGGCTCCGTCGGGGTCGAGGCCGAGACGGCGCAGGTGCGGCTCGACGTCACCGCGCACGTGGACGCCCGCTCGCTGTCGGTGCTCGGCTCCTCGGTGAGCCTCGACGCCACCGACATCAAGCTCTCCATCGACCTCGGCAAGGCCGTGGCGCAGCTGCGCGGGGTCACCTGCAACGCGGCCGGGCCCGACTCGATGACGCTGGCGCTCAACTCCGCCCTCGTGGGTGCCGTCACCGTCACCGCGACGACGGGCGTGCGGGCCACGATCGGGGTGCCGGCGGGCGACCTGCTCACCCAGGTGCTGGGCCTGCTCGGGCTCGGCAGCCTGCTGTCACCTCCCAGCCTCGTCCTCAACGCACCCGTGGCGATCAGCGCGCGCGCCCCGGCGGGCGGGTTCGACAAGCAGCTCACCCTGCCCCTGCCGGGCAGCTACGAGGTCCCCGTGGGTAGTGGGTCCGGCCCGCTGCTGTCGGTGCCCTCCGTCTCCGTCACGTCGGCCACGGAGCTGAAGCTGCGCTACCGACCCCTGCTGAGCCTCACCGAGCGGGAGCGCACGGTGCTGGCCACGGACGCCCTCTTCGCCAGCGTGGTCAACCCCATCCTGTCGACGCTGACGTCGACGGTCCTCACGCCGATCATCACGACGCTGCAGAACGCCCTGGTCCTGCCCCTTGCCGACCTCCTCGGCCTGCAGCTCGGCGGCGCGGACGTGTTCGCCGTGCGTGAGCCGTCGTGCGGAGCGCCGCGCCTGCAGGAGTAGGCACGCGGGTGAGAGGGCGCCGCTTCCCGTCCCCAGGCGCCCTGCCGAGCGGCGCCGTCCACAGGTCCGGCCGACGGCCCCACGGGGCCGCTGGCACCACCCACCCTGGGCGACGGAGGTGTGCCCATGACCGACCCCATCCGCACCGATGACCCCGCCGGCGCCCGCGCCGACGACCGACGAGGCCTCGGCCGGTACGGCGAGCAGCTCGCCGTCCGCCACCTGACGGCCGCCGGACTGGTGCTGCTCGACCAGAACTGGCGCTGCGACGCCGGCGAGATCGACCTCGTGCTGCGCGAGGGCCGCGTGCTCGTGATCTGCGAGGTCAAGACGCGCACCTCCACGGCGTACGGCGAGCCCCTCGCCGCCGTCACCCCGGTGAAGCTGCAGCGGTTGCGGCGGCTCGGTGCGCGCTGGATGGCGGAGCGCGGCGTGCACCCGCCCGACGTCCGGATCGACATGGTCGGGATCGTGCGGCCCCGCACCGGCGCCGCCACGATCGAGCACGTCCGCGGCCTGGGCTGAGCGTCTCGTCCGACGCGCGTCGCGCGCCGGGTTCCGTCCCCAGGCGCACGGAGCGGGTGCTGCCTCCACAGGCGTCGACGACCGGCCCTGCGAGCCCCTGCTCCCGATCGAGGATCGGACGCAGGAGGTACCGCCATGACACCCACGCCCGGACCGAGGGCCGCCTGATGCCCGTCGCCACCACCCGCACGATCGCCCTCCAGGGCGCGATCGGCCACCTCATCGACATCCAGGTCGACGTCTCGCCGGGAATGGTCACCACGATCATGGTCGGCCGCCCGGACGCGGCCCTCAGCGAGGCCCGGGACCGCTGCCGCATGGCGATCAGCAACTCGGGCTTCCAGTGGCCGACGACGAGGCGCACGACGATCCTGCTGTCACCCGCCGACCTGCCGAAGCGCGGCACCCACTTCGACCTCGCTATCGCTGTCGGCGTCCTGGCGGCCTCGGTCGACCGCGACCGGGACCTGCCGATCCCGACGACCGACGCGGTCTTCATCGGCGAGCTGACCCTCGAGGGCCAGCTGCGCCCGGTGCCCGGCGTGCTGCCGATGGTGATGGCGGCGGCGAGCCGCGGCGTGCGCCGCGTGTTCGTCCCGGAGCCGCAGGCCGCCGAGGCCGCGCTCGTGCCGGGCATGGCGGTCTTCGGGATGCGCTCCCTGGCGCAGGTCGTGGCCGAGCTGCGCGGTGTCGAGGTGCCCGAGGCCCCGCCGGTGCCGGCCGACTCCGGCAGCCGACTGCTGTCGTGGCGCGGTCAGCATCGCATCGAGGAGGGCGACATGGCCGACCTCGTCGGCATCCCCGACGCGCTGTACGCCGCCGAGGTCGCCGCGGCGGGCGGCCACCACATGCTGCTGACCGGACCCAAGGGAGCGGGCAAGACGTCGCTCGCCGAGCGCATCCCGGGCATCCTGCCCGACCTCGACCCCGAGGAGGCGCTCGAGCTCACGGCGATCCACTCGCTGGCCGGTGCCCTGCCTCCGGAGGGCGGGCTGTTCCGGCGCCCGCCGTACTTCGCGCCCCACCACAACGCGAGCGCCACGAGCCTCCTCGGCGGCGGCACCGGCCGGGTGCGGCCCGGCGAGATCAGCCGGGCCCACGCCGGGGTGCTCTTCCTCGACGAGTTCCCGCTCTTCTCCATCGACGTCGTGGAGGCGCTCCGGCAGCCGCTCGAGAGCGGCGAGGTCACCATCGCGCGTGGTGAGGAGTCGGCGACGTTCCCGGCCCGCGGCATGGTGGTGCTTGCCGCCAACCCGTGCCCGTGCGGTGATGCGGGCGACGACGCGGCGCTCTCGCACTGCAACTGCGAGCCGCCGGCGATGCGGCGCTACCAGCGCAAGCTCCGGGGCCCGCTCGCCGACCGGGTCGACATCGAGCGTCGGCTGAGCTCTGCCGACGGCTGGCAGAACGGTGACGAGCTGGCCCCGCGAGAGACGACCGCCGCCGTCCGGGAGCGGGTGACGGCGGCCCGTCAGCGCCAGGCGCAGCGCTACGCGGGGCTCAGCTGGCGCCTCAACGCCCACGCCCCGGCCCAGGCGCTGCGGGAGTCCTGGCCGCTGGGCGCGGACTCCCAGGCGCGCCTCGACACCGAGGTCCGCCAGGGCCGTCTGACCCGACGCGGCGCGACCCGGGTCCACCGCCTCGCGTGGACGATCACCGACCTCGCGGGCCGCGCGGCGCCCGCCGACCGCGACCTCGACGTCGCGCTGGCGCTGCGCCGCGGCGACCCGCTGCCCCTCCGCGCGCTGGAGCGTGCCGGATGAGCGTCACTCCACGCGAGCGCCTGGCCCGGGTGGCGCTGAGCCACCTGGCCGAGCCGGGCGACGTGCGCCTCCTGCGTCTCGCCCGCACCCTCGGTCCCGAGAAGGTGTACGACGCCCTGCTCGCCGAGCGCGAGCTCGACGGCAGCCGCAGCGAGGTCGCCGAACGTCTGGTCCTCCTCGAGCCCGAGCGCCGCCTCGACGAGGCGACCCGTCTGGGGGTGCGCTTCGTCGTGCCCGGGGACGCGGAGTGGCCGACACAGCTCGACGACCTCGCCGACGCCGAGCCGGCGCAGGAACGCGGCGAGGTGCCCGTCGGGCTCTGGGTGCGGGGACCGCTGCGGCTCGACGAGGTCGCACGCTCGGTCGCGATCGTCGGGTCGCGGGCGGCCACGACGTACGGCGAGCAGGTCGCCGGGGAGATGGCCGCCCACGCGGGCCGGCACGACTGGACCGTGGTCTCGGGCGCGGCCTTCGGCATCGACCAGGCGGCCCACCGGGGCGCGCTCGCGGTCACGGGGCCGACGGTCGCGGTGATGGCGTGCGGGGTCGAACGCGCCTACCCCGTGAAGCACGCGCCCCTGCTGGCCCTCATCGCCGAGCGTGGCGCGATCGTCTCCGAGGCGCCGGTCGGCTCCGCTCCGATGCGGGTGCGGTTCCTCGCCCGCAACCGGCTCATCGCCGCCCTCACCCGGGGCACCGTGGTCGTCGAGGCGGCGGTCCGCAGCGGCTCGCTCAACACCGCCGGCTGGGCCGACCGGCTCCACCGGCAGGTGATGGGGGTGCCCGGTCCGGTGACGAGCGGCCTCTCGCAGGGTGTCCACGAGCTCATCCGCGCACGGTCCGGTCTGCTGGTCACCCGCGGCGCGGACGTGCTCGAGGTCGTCGGCGCGGCGGGCGTCGGACTGCTCGAGCCCCTCCGGGAGCGACCGCAGCCGCGGGACGCCCTCACGCCCCGCCAGCGGCAGGTGCTGGACGCGGTACCAGTCGTGAGCGGGGCCCCGATCGCCGCGATCGCCCGGACGGCCGGGCTCGGCGTGGACGCGACCCGTCGCGACGTCCACGAGCTCTACCGCGTCGGTCTCGTCGAGCAGACCGGCCCGGGGTGGCGGCTCTCCGAGCAGGGGAGGCTCTGACCGCCGACGGCGCGGTCCCGGACGGCCCACATCCGTGCCGTGCGGCCCGTCGAGCCTCGCGCCGACGGGTCGCGCGGTTCCTAGACTCGGGGGATGACCGCGAGCCCGCCGACGCCCGAGCCCGGGGACGGCTCCGGCCCCGAGCAGGAGGCCGAGCAGGAGGGTCTGCCCGAGCGCCTCGAGGCGGAGCTCGCGTCGTACGAGCGCCACCTCCGCCACGAGCGCGACCTGGCCGCCCACACCGTGCGCGCCTACCTGGGCGACCTCCGCTCGCTGCTCGACCACGCCTCGCGGATGGGCGCCACCTCGGTCGACGACCTCGACCTCAGGACGCTGCGCAGCTGGCTGGCGCGACAGCAGACGACGGGGCGGTCCCGCACCACGCTGGGGCGCCGGGCCACCGCGGCCCGGGTCTTCACCGCCTGGCTCGAGCGCACGGGCCGGCGTGACGTCGACGTGGGCGCCACCCTGGTCTCGCCACGTCCGCACCGCACGCTGCCGGCGGTGCTCACCGAGGCCGAGACCCGCAGCCTCCTCGACGTCGCGGCCGAGCTCGCGATCACCGCCGCCGCGGCCGACGACGAGGTCGCCGCCGCCGTCGCGCTGCGCGACGTCGCGGTGCTCGAGCTGCTCTACGCCACCGGCATCCGGGTGGGGGAGCTGGCCGGCCTCGACGTGGACGACCTCGACCACGGGCGCTCGGTCGTCCGGGTGCTCGGCAAGGGGAACAAGGAGCGGACGGTCCCGTACGGCCGGCCCGCCGCGCGTGCCGTCGAGGTCTGGCGGGTCCAGGGCCGCCCCGTGCTGGCGACCGGCACGTCAGGACCGGCCCTGTTCCTCGGGGCCCGCGGGGGGCGCGTCGACCAGCGCGCCGTCCGCACGATGGTCCACCGCCGGATCGCCGCCGTCCCCGACGCCCCCGACCTCGCCCCCCACGGCCTCCGCCACACGGCGGCGACACACCTGCTCGAGGGCGGGGCCGACCTGCGCACCGTGCAGGAGATCCTCGGGCACGCCTCGCTCGCGACCACCCAGATCTACACGCACGTCAGCACCGACCGGCTGCGCTCGGCCTACCGCCAGGCGCACCCCCGGGCCTGACCCCCACCGTCCGGTGCGGACTCAGCCCTCCGCCTTCCGCGGGTCTTGGTCCGCGCCCGGAGTGGGGCGAGGCGGTGCGGACTCAGCCCTGCATCTTCCGCGGGTCTCGGTCCGCGCCCGGAGTGGGGCGAGGCGGTGCGGACTCAGCCCGGCATCTTTCGCGGGTCTCGGTCCGCGGCCGGAGTGGGGCGAGCCGGTGCGGACCCAGCCCTGCATCTTCCGCGGGTCCTGGTCCGCGCCCGGAGTGGGGCGAGCCGGTGCGGACTCAGCCCTGCACTTTCCGCGGGCCTTGGTCCGCACCCGCGCGACGGCACCCCACGGAACGCGATCCCGTCAGCGCCAGGCCCGACGGACGGCGTCGAGCGCCCGCAGGAGGGCGGCGCCCGGTGTGCCGGCCGACGCGAGCGGTGACCAGGCGGCGTACGGGTGGGAGCGTGCGACGCCGGCGGGCAACCCCTCCAGTGGCACGAGCCGCACCGGACCGCCGCCGACGAGACGAAGCGGATCGAGGTACTCCTCGCCGCGGAGCCAGCCCCAGTGCAGGCAGGTGCGGGGCGCGCAGTGGGAGGCGAACGGCTCCAGGGTGCCGATCACGTCACCCGCCCCGACCGCCTCGCCGACGGTCACCGAGGCGGTCACGGGCTCGTACGTCGTGCGGGTGTCGCCGTGGGTGACGGTGACGACCCCCTTGCCGGCCAGACGGCCGGCGAACGTGACCTCGCCGGGGAGCGCCGTACGCACGGCCTGGCCGGCCGCCCCGGCGAGGTCGACCCCGCGGTGGCCCGCGCCGTACCGGTCGGCGGGCGGGTCGAAGCCGGCCACCACCTCGGGCTCGGGATCGAGGGGCCACACACCGACAGGGTCGGAGGTGCCGTCGGCGGAGGCAGCGCTCGCAGGAACGGTCGGCACGAGGCCGACGAGGCCGAGCACGAGCAGGAGCAGCAGGAGGGGTCGTCGCATGGGACCACGGTGGCGGTCCGGACCGGGGGAGCGGCGGCATGGCCACGACCTGGGGACGCCGGGCCCGGCCACGGGGCCTGGGGACGCGGGATGGCGCGGATTGGCGCGCCCATCGGCGCAGGACTACGCTGTCTCGAGCAGCCCCGTGTGGGTTGACTTCGCACGCTCGCAGTCCGCGACGGCACCCG
This sequence comes from Nocardioides alkalitolerans DSM 16699, assembly GCF_000426525.1. GTDB lineage: Bacteria > Actinomycetota > Actinomycetes > Propionibacteriales > Nocardioidaceae > Nocardioides > Nocardioides alkalitolerans. The sequence goes on along the minus strand of NZ_AUFN01000010.1, from coordinate 696,480 downwards.
GTCCCGGGTGCCGGTCTCCCGCGGGCGCGGCTCTCAGTCCCTCTGCTCCAGCGGAGGGTCGGGCCGCGCGCAGGCGTCAGGGCGACCGGCTCCCGCCGGCCGCGCACAACTGAGAACCGATCAGGAGCTCCGCTCCCGGTCCGCTCTGCGGTGCTTCGGCGCCGTGCTCAAGGGCGGGCGTCACGGGTGCGTCTCCGAAGGAAGAGATCACCATGGCAGTCGTGACCATGCGCCAGCTCCTCGAGAGCGGCGTCCACTTCGGGCACCAGACCCGTCGATGGAACCCCAAGATGAAGCGGTTCATCCTGACGGACCGCAACGGCATCTACATCATCGACCTGCAGCAGTCGCTGGCCTACATCGACCGCTCCTTCGCCTTCGTCAAGGAGACGGTCGCCAAGGGCGGCACCGTCATGTTCGTCGGCACGAAGAAGCAGGCGCAGGAGGCCATCGCCGAGCAGGCGACGCGCGTCGGCATGCCCTACGTCAACCAGCGTTGGCTCGGCGGCATGCTCACCAACTTCCAGACCGTGCACCAGCGCATCAACCGTCTCAAGGAGCTCGACGAGGTCGACTTCGACGACGTCGCCGGCAGCAGCCGCACCAAGAAGGAGCTGCTGCAGATGCGTCGCGAGCGCGACAAGCTCGACAAGACGCTCGGCGGCATCCGTGAGATGAGCCGGACCCCGAACGCGGTCTGGATCGTCGACACGAACAAGGAGCACCTCGCCGTCGAGGAGGCCCGCAAGCTGCGGATCCCCATCATCGGCATCCTCGACTCCAACTGCGACCCCGACGAGGTCGACTTCCCGATCCCGGGCAACGACGACGCGATCCGCGCCGTCGGCCTGCTGACGCGGGTCGTCGCCGACGCCGTCGCCGAGGGCCTCATCGCCCGCTCGGGCGGCAAGTCGGGCGAGGCCACCACGGCCGAGGAGCCGCTGGCCGCGTGGGAGCGCGAGCTGCTCGCCGGCGAGGCCGAGAAGGCTGCCGTCGCCGCGACCGGTGGCGAGAAGGGTGACGCTCCGGCCGCCGAGTCGACCGGCGCGTCGACCGAGGCCGCTGCGGGCGACGCCGCCGCCGAGGCTGCGTCCGCCGACGCCGCTCCGGCCGACGCCGCTGCCGAGGCCCAGGCGGAGACCCCCGCCGAGGCTCCGGCCGCCGAGGCGACCGAGGCTCCGGCCGAGGAGACCACCGAGGCTCCGGCCGAGGCCTGAGTCCTCACCCGCACCACCTCGTGCCGGGCCTGCGAGGACTCCTCGCAGGCCCGGCACGCCGTAGAAGCACTTTTCGCTGACTAGAAGGAAGTGGACCATGGCCAGCTTCTCTGCCGCTGACGTCAAGAAGCTCCGCGAGCTCACCGCCGCGGGCATGATGGACTGCAAGAAGGCTCTGACCGAGACCGACGGCGACTTCGACAAGGCCGTCGAGTTCCTGCGCGTCAAGGGTGCCGCGAAGGCTGCGGCCCGTGGCGCCGAGCGCGAGACCTCCGCCGGTCTCGTCGCGTCCGCCGGCACGGCGCTCGTCGAGCTCAAGAGCGAGACCGACTTCGTCGCCAAGGGTGACGACTTCGTCGCCGCCGCCCAGCAGATCGCCGAGGCGGCCGACGCGGCCAAGCCGGCCGACGCCGAGGCGCTCAAGGCCGTCAAGGTCGGCGACCAGACGGTCGCCGAGCTCGTCGAGGCCCTCGCCATCAAGATCGGCGAGAAGATCGAGCTCGGCCAGGTGGCCGTGTTCGACGGCCCCGTCGTCGTCTACCTGCACCGTCGCTCCGCGGACCTGCCGCCGGCCGTCGGCGTGCTCGTCGAGTACGACGGGGACGAGGCCGCCGCTCGCGGCGCCGCGATGCAGGCCGCCGCGATGCGTCCGCAGTACCTGACGCGCGACGAGGTCCCCGCGGAGGTCGTCGCCCAGGAGCGCTCGATCGCCGAGGCCACCGCCCGCGAGGAGGGCAAGCCCGAGCAGGTCGCCGCGAAGATCGCCGAGGGTCGCCTGAACAGCTTCTTCAAGGACGTCGCGCTGCTCGAGCAGCCGTCGGTCACGGAGAACAAGAAGTCGGTCAAGGCCGTCCTCGACGCCTCCGGCACGACCGTGAAGCGGTTCGCCCGCTTCGAGGTCGGCGCCTGAGCCAGCTCGACCCCTTGGTCGTACGGCGCGCGCGCCGCGTCGTCCGACCAGTAAGGTGAGGCGCGCTGCCCATCGGCAGCCGTTGATCCGCCGCCGCGACCGCGAGGTCGTCGGCGTCTCGAGGAGGCCGGTCCGCATGACGTGGAGAACTCCACCGTCCGCGGACCGGCCTTTCTCGCGTCCGGGGCCTCCACCAGCGCCCCGGCCGCACCTGCTCTGACCTGCGCCGACCCCGCGCTCCGCCGTACGAAAGGAACATCGTGGCCGCCTACCGTCGCGTCCTGCTCAAGCTCTCCGGTGAGGTGTTCGGTGGTGGCAGCGTCGGCGTCGACCCCGACGTCGTCGGCAAGGTCGCCGAGGAGATCGCCGCCGTCGTCGAGGCGGGCGTGCAGATCGCCGTCGTCACCGGTGGTGGCAACTTCTTCCGCGGTGCCGAGCTCCAGCAACGCGGCATGGACCGCGTGCGTGCCGACTACATGGGCATGCTCGGCATCGTCATGAACTGCCTGGCCCTGCAGGACTTCCTCGAGAAGCTGGGCGTGGACACGCGCGTGCAGACGGCGATCACGATGGGCCAGGTCGCGGAGCCCTACATCCCGCGCCGCGCCATCCGCCACATGGAGAAGGGTCGCGTCGTCATCTTCGGCGCCGGCATGGGCATGCCCTTCTTCTCCACCGACACCGTCGCCGTGCAGCGCGCCCTCGAGAGCAAGTGCGACGTCGTGCTCGTCGCGAAGAACGGGGTCGACGGGGTCTACACGGCCGACCCGCGCACCGACCCGACCGCGGTCAAGCTCGACTCGGTCTCGTACGACGAGGCCATCACCCAGGGCCTGCGGATCATGGACCAGACGGCCTTCGCGCTGTGCGGCGAGAACAAGCTGCCGATGGTGGTGTTCGGCATGGAGCCCGAGGGCAACATCCTCCGGGTCGTCCGAGGTGAGAGGATCGGCACGCTCGTCAGTGCCGACGCCTGAGTGACCCGACCGCGGGCCGGGTACGCCGGCTCGGACACGACGAGAGCGCGCGTCGGACCCCCGACGCCGCGCGACGCAGATGTGGACAGGAGCCAGCAGTGATCAACCAGGTGCTCAACGAGGCCGACAGCAAGATGGACAAGTCGGTCGAGGCGACCCGCGAGGAGTTCGCCGCCATCCGGGCCGGGCGCGCCCACCCGAGCATGTTCAGCAAGATCCTCGTCGACTACTACGGCACGCCGACGCCGCTGCAGCAGCTCGCGTCGTTCACCGCCCCCGAGGCCCGCATCATCCTCATCGCCCCCTACGACATGGGCGCGATGACGGCCGTGGAGAAGGCGATCCGCGACTCCGACCTCGGCGTCAACCCGTCGAACGACGGCAAGGTCCTGCGTGCCGTCTTCCCGGAGCTCACGGAGGAGCGCCGCAAGGAGTACATCAAGGTGGCGCGCACCAAGGCGGAGGACGGCCGGGTCTCGGTCCGCAACATCCGCCGGACCGCCAAGCAGAACCTGGAGAAGCTCGAGAAGGACGGCGAGGTCGGCAAGGACGACGTCACCGGCGCCGAGAAGCGGCTCGACGGCACCACCAAGAAGCACGTGGACGCCATCGACGACATGCTCAAGTCGAAGGAAGCCGAGCTGCTCGAGGTCTGAGCTGAGCCGACATTGACCCCCGTGAACCCGCCCGAGCCCGCCTCGTCGACGCACCTGCCGACGAGCGGGTCGTTCGGCGTGCCCGACGACCGACCCGTCGACACCGGCGTGCCGGGCGTCCCGCCGAACCCACCGAAGAAGGACCACGGCCGCGCCGGGCGCAACCTGCCGGCAGCCGTCGCCTCGGCCGTCGTGCTCCTGGGTGCGATCGCCGCGTCGCTGGCGTTCTTCAAGACCGCCTTCATGGTGATCGTGGTGATCGCCGTGGTCGTCGCGGTGTGGGAGCTGCACCAGGGCCTGGCGGCGAAGGACATCGACCTGCCGGAGCAGCCGCTCATGGTGGGCGGCGCGGTCATGGTGGTCGTCGCCTACTTCTTCGGCGCCCCGGCGCTGGTCACCGCCACCGCGGTCACCGCGCTCGCGCTGATGCTGTGGCTGCTGCAGCGCGGGGTCGACGGCTACGTGCGCAACGCCTCGGCGTCGGTGTTCGCGCTGATCTACGTGCCGTTCCTCGGCTCGTTCGTCGCGCTGCTGCTGGCCGAGGGCGGGGCGACCGGCTTCGACCGGTTCGACGACGGGGTGCGCGCCGTCATCGCGTTCATCCTGATCACCGTGGCCTCGGACGTGGGCGGCTACGTCGCGGGCGTGCTGTTCGGCAGGCACCCCATGGCGCCGGTCATCTCGCCGAAGAAGTCGTGGGAGGGGTTCGCCGGCTCGGCGGTCTTCTGCGTCGTCGGCGGCATCCTGCTGATGGTGCTCCTGCTCGACGCCGACTGGTGGATCGGAGTGGCGCTCGGTCTCATCACGGTCGTCATGGCGACGCTCGGCGACCTCTGCGAGTCCGTCATCAAGCGTGACCTCGGCGTGAAGGACATGAGCCAGATCGTCCCCGGCCACGGCGGCCTGATGGACCGGCTGGACTCCCTGCTGGCCACCGCGGCCCCGATCTGGCTCCTGCTCCACTACCTGGTCTTCTGACCCCGGCCCCGGCTGCGCACCGCCGGGGTACGGCGCGTCGCGCGGCGCTCGTCCCGCGGATGCCTACGATGCGCTTGGACCGAGGAGGAACCCCATGCGGGGCAAGTGGATCGCAGCCGCCGTGACCGGTGCAGGCGTCGCGTACGTCGCCCAGCGGGCCCGACGGGGCACGCCCGAGCTGACCGCGGCACCCCCGCGCCCCGTGCTGCCGACCCCGGCCACTGCTCCGGTCATCGCCCCGGAGACCGCCGTGACGTCGCCGTCCGTGGACGAGTCCTCCGCGGTGGTCCTCGATCCCGCCCCGGTGGTGGTGCCCGCGGTCGCGCCCGTCCCGACGGTGGTCCGCACGCCCGTGCCCGAGCGGGTCGTCGCGTCGACCCCGGCCGCCGCGCCGATCGTCCTTCCCGAGCCCGAGCCCGAGCCCGAGCCCGAGCCCGAGCCCGAGCCCGAGCCCGAGCCCGAACTGGTAGCCGCGCCGGTCGCCGTACCGGAGCCGCAGCAGCCCGCGGCGGAGCCCCGCCACGACACGGCCGCCCTCCCCGTCGTACCCCCGCTCGCGGAGAGCTCGTGGGAGCCCGAGCCGCAGCGCCGGCCCGCCCCCGAGCCCGTCCTCGAGCCCGTCCGGGCCCCCGTCGCGACCGAGGTCGGCGCCTTCGCGGCCCGCCCCGGTGACGACCTCGACGAGCTCGACGACGAGGAGGTGGACCCCCGGGAGCGCCGACGGACGGTCGTGGCCCTGGCCGGCTTCTACACCGGCCTGGTCTGCGTGCTGGTCGCCCCGGTGCTCTACGGGATCCTCACGCGCTGGTTCTTCGACTACGAGACGGCGGCGGAGCTCTTCCCGTTCGTGCTCGTGCTGCTCGCCGTCCCCGTGATCCTGGCGGTCCTGCCCCGCACGCGCCGGTTCGGTCTCTACATGCTGCTCGGCATCGCCGTCACCGCGGTGGTCGTGGTGGGCGTCGGTGCCGCGGTCGTCTGGCTGCTGCTGTCGACCGACGTGTTCTAGGCCCGGGAGCGCCGCCCGTCGGGGCATCCGGGCCGGCAGGTGCGAGGGTTCGCGGTTCCTGGGGCCCTCTGGGATGATCGATCCGCTATGTCCGACGCTGCCGCCCGCTCTGCTGGCCCCTCCACTGACCCCGCCCCGGTTCCGGCCGAGGGTGCCACGACGCTTCCCCTGGTGATGGAGGAGCCGCGCGGTCGCAAGAAGCCGCCGCGGCACCTGGCCGACCTCGACGAGGCCGGCCGCAAGGAGCTGCTGGAGGCGTCGGGCCTCCCGGGGTTCCGCGCCAAGCAGCTCTCGGTGCACTACTTCACCCGCCTCACCAGCGACCCGGCCGAGATGACGGACCTCCCGGCCAGCCAGCGCGAGGAGCTCGCCGCCACGCTGCTGCCGCCCCTCCTCACGCCGGTGCGCACCCTCGAGGCCGACAAGGGCACCACCCGCAAGACGCTGTGGCGCCTCTTCGACAACGCGCTCGTGGAGTCGGTGCTGATGCGCTACCCCGACCGCGCCACGATCTGCGTCTCCAGCCAGGCCGGCTGCGGCATGGCGTGCCCGTTCTGCGCCACGGGCCAGGGCGGCCTGCAGCGCAACATGTCGACCGCCGAGATCGTCGACCAGGTGGTCGACGGCGCCCGCGCGATGGCGCGCGGCGAGGTCGCCGGTGGCCCCGGCCGGCTCTCCAACGTCGTCTTCATGGGCATGGGGGAGCCGCTCGCCAACTACAAGGCCGTCATCGGTGCCGTCCGCCGCCTCACGGACCCGAGCCCGGCGGGCCTGGGCCTGTCGGCCCGCGGCGTCACGGTGTCGACGGTCGGTCTCGTGCCGCGGATCCGGCAGCTCACCGAGGAGGGCGTGCCCGTCACCCTCGCGCTCTCCCTGCACGCGCCCGACGACGAGCTGCGCAACGAGCTCGTGCCGATCAACACCCGCTTCTCGGTCGCCGAGACCGTCGAGGCGGCGTGGCAGTACGCCGCGACGACCAAGCGTCGGGTCTCGATCGAGTACGCGATGATGCGCGGCATCAACGACCAGGCATGGCGCGCCGACCTGCTCGGCGACGTGCTCCGCTCGTACGGCGACTGGGGCTGGGTGCACGTCAACCTCATCCCGCTCAACCCGACGCCCGGCTCGAAGTGGACGGCGTCCGACCCGGCCGACGAGCGCGAGTTCGTGCGGCGGCTCGAGGCCAAGGGCATCCCGACGACCGTGCGCGACACCCGTGGCCGCGAGATCGACGGCGCCTGCGGCCAGCTCGCCGCAGCCGAGGACTGATCCGGCCGGGACGACACCCTCCCGGACGACCGGTCCCTCCGGGGCCGATATCGTCCAGCCGACCACAGGTGGTTGCCACCCGGCGTCCCGCTCGGGCGTCGCCGGGGGCCTGAGAGGGAGCAGATCCATGCCCACGCGTCCGACCTCCCCGGATCCCGCCGACGTCGCCGGCCCGCCGCGACGGCGCTACGACTCCCCGCTGCGGCGCGAGCGCGCGGCGGCCACGCGCGCAGCGGTCATCGAGGCGTCGGCGCAGGCCTTCTCCGACCACGGCTACAACGGGGCGACCATGGCCCAGATCGCCGCGACGGCCGGAGTCTCCGCCGACACGGTGGGTCTCATCGGCAACAAGGCGTTCCTGCTGCTGGAGGCGTTCCGCACCAGGTACGCCGGCGGGGGCGGGTGGCAGTCGCTGCTCGAGCAGTCGGACGTGCAGGAGATCTTCGACATCGAGGACCCCGCGGAGGGCATCGACGCCACCGTGGAGTTCCTGGCCCGGGGGCACAGCCGGTCGGCCCGCCTGTGGCTCGTGGTGCGCACGACCGCCGCCACCGACCCCCAGGTGGCCGAGGAGTTCGCCGAGCTCACCCGGCTGAAGAACGAGAGCTTCCTGCACACCACCCGGTGGCTGGTCCGGATCGGTGTCCTGCCGCCGGCCGGCGACGGGGCGCACGACGCGGACGCCGGCGTGGACGACGTCAGCCCGGGCCTGCGGCGTCTCGTGGCCGAGGTCAGCCTGCTGATGTCGGCCGAGATCTACCTCCTCCTCACCGCCGACCACGGCTACTCGCTCGACGACTACCGCGAGTGGCTGACCGCACGACTGCGGGAGCAGCGCACGTAGTCCGCGCGCCCGGGCGCACCGGCAGGGTTTCCCGGCCGGTTCAACTCGCGTCCACCCGCACGCACCGCAGCCGTTCCGCCGGCCTCCCTAGCGTCCACCGCAGGTGATCCACCTCGGCGAAGGGACGCTCGTGCGACGCAACCCCACCACCTCCCGCTCCATCTCCCACCTCCCCGTCAGGCGCGGCGACCGGCTGCGGGTGCTCGTGGTGACGGAGTCGTTCCTCCCTCAGGTCAACGGGGTCACGAACTCGGTACGGCGGGTGCTCGAGCACCTCGCCGCCGAGGGCCACGAGGCCGAGCTGGTCGCCCCGACGGGGCCCGCGACGTACGCGGGGTTCCCGGTCAGCACCTGCCGCGGCGCCCACCTGCCGTTCTACAAGGACTTCCGGATCGGGCTCGAGTCCCGCCGTCGGCTGCGCGGCGTGATGCTGCGCTTCCGTCCGGACGTCGTGCACATCGCCTCGCCGGCGACGCTCGGCTACCAGGCGGCCCGGGCCGCGCAGGAGCTGGGCATCCCGACGGTCGCGATCTACCAGACCGACCTGGTGGGCTTCGCCGAGCGGTACGGGATCGCGGGCGGCACCCGCGCCATGGCCTACCTCACCCGCCGGATCCACACCAGCGTCGACCGCACGCTCGCCCCGTCGACCGCGAGCCTGCGCCAGCTCGAGGAGATGGAGATCCCGGGTCTCGGTCGCTGGCCGCGGGGCGTCGACCTCGAGCAGTTCGGGCCCGAGCACCGCGACGACGACCTACGCGCGCGGCTCGCGCCGGCGGGCGAGCTGCTGGTCGGGTACGTCGGACGCCTCGCCCCGGAGAAGGAGCTGGAGCTGCTCGCGCGCGTCGAGGAGCAGCCGGGGGTGCGCCTCGTCCTCGTCGGTGGCGGTCCGGAGGAGGAGCGGCTGCGGCGCCTCCTCCCGGGGGCCGCGTTCCTGGGCGTGCTCCACGGCGCCGAGCTGGCCGCGGCGTACGCGAGCCTCGACGTCTTCGTGCACACCGGCCGCCACGAGACGTACTGCCAGGCCGCCCAGGAGGCGCTCGCCTCGGGCGTGCCGGTCGTCGCCCCCCGGTCGGGCGGCCCGATCGACGTGGTCGACGACGGCTCCGCCGGGTTCCTCTACCCGCCGGGCGACGCGGCGGCGCTGGCGTCCTACGTCGAGCTGCTCGGCGCCCACCCCGCGCTGCGGCGCCGGATGGGCCTCGCCGCCCGCCGCAGCGTCGAGGGCCGCTCGTGGGCCGCCGTCAGCGCGCTGCTCGTGCGCCACTACCGCGAGGTCGTCGACGGCCGACGCGCAGCGACGGTCCGCGCCGCCTGAGCGACGACCCGGCTCCACCAGGGACGGCGGCCTGGGAGTCGTGGTTGCACAAGATGTAGCAGGACTACTACATTCAGTCTCACGTCCACGACGGTGAGGGTGAGAGATGCGGTTCAGGGGGGCGCTCGAGGAGCGCGTGATCCAGGTCGAGGGCCTGGAGATGACGTACGGCACCACTCGGGTGCTGCAGGGGGTCGACCTGCACGTCGGCCGCGGGGAGGTGGTCGTGCTGCTGGGCCCGAACGGCGCCGGCAAGTCCACGACGATCGAGATCCTCGAGGGCTTCCGCATGCGGTCCGGCGGTCGCGTCGACGTGTTGGGGAGCGACCCGGCGCAGGCGGGGGAGGCCTGGCGCGCCCGCATCGGCGTCGTGCTGCAGTCCTGGCGTGACCACTCGCGTTGGAAGGTGAGGTCGCTGCTCGAGCAGTTCGGCGCCTACTACGCGCCGTACAGCGTGCCGGGCCAGCCGCGGCCCTACCCCGCCGACGAGCTGCTCGAGCGGGTGGGGCTCACGAGCCACGCCCACGAGCGGGTCGGGTCGCTCTCCGGCGGCCAGCGTCGCCGGCTCGACGTCGCGATCGGGCTCGTCGGACGCCCCGAGCTGCTCTTCCTCGACGAGCCGACCGCCGGCTTCGACCCCGCTGCGCGCCGCGAGTTCCACGAGATGGTGCACGACCTCTCCGACGTCGAGGACGTGTCGATCCTGCTCACGACGCACGACCTGTCCGAGGCGGAGAAGCTCGCCGACCGCATCCTGATCCTCGACGGTGGCCGCATCGTCGCCGACGGCAGCGCCGACGAGCTGGCGCGCCGGGTCGCGGGGGTGACAGAGGTGCTGTGGCGCCAGGACGGACAACGCCACGTGCACAGCGCCGAGGCGGACGGCACGGAGTTCGTGCGCTCGTTGCTGGCGACCCACCCGGACGTCACCGAGCTCGAGGTCCGACGCCAGACGCTCGAGGACACCTACCTGGCGATGGTCGCCCGCGCGAGCGACGCCGCGCCCCTCGATCCGGCAGCCGAGCTCGCCGCCGACCCCGCCGCCCACCACGCCGACTCGGAGGCCCTGCGATGAGCACCGTGCCCGCCCCGACCTCCCCGACCTCCCCGCCCGCCCCGTCCGCAGCACCCCGCGGGGTCCGGACCCGGGCGGCGCGCGCCGGCGTGCGCCGCGGGCTCACCGAGTTCGACCGCAGCCTCCACACCGCGGGCGACATCGGCTACTACGTCGTCGGGGCGGTCGCCTTCGCGGCCGTGCTCTGGGCGAACCGCAACGGGGTCCAGGAGGACTTCGGGGTCGCCACGGGTGTCTTCCTGCTGCCCGGCGTGCTCGCGATGATCGTCGTGTTCACGGCCGCCTACGGGCTCGCGACAGGGGTGGCGACCGAGCGCGAGGACGGCACGCTGCTGCGCGCCAAGTCGATGCCGAACGGCATGACGGGGTACGTCGTCGGGTGGATCACGCGCGTCACCTGCGAGGTCGGGTTCGTCGCGGCGCTGATGATGCTCGCCGCCACGGCGTTCACCGACGGGGTGTGGCGCAGCCCCTCCGTGCTGCCCCTGGTGCTGCTCCTCCTGGTGCTCGGGCTGGTGGCGAGCGTCCCCCTCGGGTTCGTGGTCGGCTCGGTGTTCAAGAACCCGCGCTCGGTCGGCGGCTGGGGCTCGCTGGTGATGTTCGCCCTCATCGCGGTCTCCGGGCTGTTCGCCCCGGCGGCGGCCCTGCCGGGCTACCTCCAGGTCGTCGGCCAGGTCTTCCCGATGTACTGGCTCGGCCACGGCCTGCGGTCGGTCCTCCTCCCGGAGTCGGCCGGTGCGGCCGAGCTGGGCGGCGAGTTCGTGCTCGGCGCGGCGGTCGGGGTGCTGGCGCTGTGGGCGTTGCTCGGTCTCCTGCTGGCGCCGGTGCTGCTGCGACGGATGGCGCGGCGGGAGTCGGGCTCGGCCGTCTCGGCCCGCCGCGACAAGGCCCTGCAGCGTGTCTGAGGAGCCGACCGGGCGCCGCGGCCGGGTCACCGCGGTGCCGGGCGGCGCGGGGGAGGCGGTGCACAACCGCATCGCGATGCTGCGCGTCGAGCGCGGCGTCTCGCGCCGCGAGTTCGCCGAGGCCCTCGGTGTCCACTACCAGACCGTGGGCTACCTCGAGCGGGGCGAGTACAGCCCGAGCCTCCACCTCGCGCTACGCATCGCGGCGTACTTCGAGGTGCCCGTGGAGTTCGTGTTCGGGCTCGAGCCGTTCTCCCGGATCGCGCCCTCCTGAGCGCTCGCCGGGGGCTCCAGATGGCCTAGGCTCGCCGTGATGACGAACCTCTCGTACGACGCGCTCGACGTCCACGTGATCCGCGGGCGGGCGGGCGACGACGCCCTGCTCCGGCCCACGAGGCCGCTCGACTTCGCCGGGCTCACCGAGGAGGTGTCGGCCCTCGCGGGGGCGTTCCGCGCCCTCGGCGTCGTGCCCGGGGTGAGCGTGCTCGTGGACCTCGACGACGACGGCGACGAGCTCCTCGCCTTCCTGGCGGCGCTGCGGCTGCGGGCCGTGCCGGTGCTGGTGGAGCACACGCACGCCCAGACCGGTGACGGCGAGACCCGTGACGGCGAGACCGGCGAGGGCGAGACGTCCGGGCACCACGTGTCCGGGGCGACGCTCGCCGTCCGCCACCGGCCCCACCTCGTCGTGACCTCGCGCGAGTGGCCCGGACACGTGCACCAGCCGGCGGCCGTGCTCTACCGCGGCCCCGAGCCGAAGCACCCGGAGACCGAGATCGACTGGGACCTCGCCTACCGGGCGGGCCGCATCGACCCCGCCCCGGCGCTCACGGCCGACCGCGAGTACGCCCCCGGTGCGACCGCGCCCGACGAGCCCACCGCCGCGGTCCTCGCGGACGTGCACGCGGCGGCCGCCGGCGCGACGGCGTACGTCGTGGGCGATCGCGCGGTGCTGGTGCGCGAGGTGCCGGAGGTCGGCACCCGCGTCGGCCGACGCCTCGGCGCCCTCGTGGCCGGCCGGTCGGTCCAGGTCGGGCGCTGACGCCCCCGCCGCCTCAGCAGACGGAGTCGGTCGGCTTCGGGTTGGCCAGGCCGAACAGGGGTCGCAGCGCGAGCCCGACGAACGTGCCGGCGATCGCGAGCACGCCCCACACCCAGCCGTGGAGGCTGAACGACGCGATGCCGCCGAAGTAGGCGCCGATGTTGCAGCCGAAGGCGATGCGTGCGCCGTACCCCATCAGCACCCCGCCGAGGACCGCTCCGAGCGCGAGGCGGCCCGGCACCCGCCGGTGCAGCACGAACGCGCCGGCGGCGGCGCTCGCGACCAGCGCGCCGACGATGATCCCGAGGTCCATCACCGACGTCTTCTCGGCCAGGACGCCGAGGTCGTACTTGGCCGCGTTGCCCGGGTCCTGCCAGTACGTCCAGGACGTCACGTCGACGCCGACGGCGTCGAGCAGCTTGGAGCCCCAGAGCGAGAACGCGAACGTGATGCCCCAGGCGCCGCCCGAGACGGCGAGCGTCAGTGCGTTGAGGCCGGCGAGCAGGAGGGCGCCCACCCACAGCGGCCACGAGCCCCGCAGCGCGCGGCCCCACCCGCGGGCGGCGGGCGGCTGGTCGAGGTCGGGCACGCGGCGGCCCCGGGTCAGCGCGTACGTCGTGGCCAGCACGAGGCCGAGCAGGGCCATCGTGATCAGCCAGCCGCCGAGGTAGCCCAGCGAGGTGTCGGCGAACGAGACCGGTGCGAAGCTCGGCAGCTCGTCGGTCCACCACGGGAAGTGCAGGGCGCCGACCGTGGCGCCGACGACGAACCCGGTCAGCGTGAGCAGGATCGCGCTCTGCCCGCTGCCGATCGCGAAGAGCGTGCCGGACGCGCACGAGCCACCGAGCTGCATGCCCACGCCGAAGAGGAACGACCCGACCACGAGCCCGAACCCGAGGGGGGAGAGGGACGGCGTCGGCACGGCGTCGCCGAACGCGAGCCCGCCGGCCAGGATCGGTGCGAAGAGCGTGGCGGCCACCGCGAGCATCAGCACGTGGGCGCGCAGGGCCTTCGGCTGCCGCACGGCGACGAGCTGCCGCCAGGCCGACGTGAAACCGAACCGGCTGTGGAAGAGGACGAGCCCGAACGCGACCCCGATGGCGAACAGCACGGCCGGCACCTGGCCCGACCGCACCAGGACCAGCCCGCCGAGCGCGACCGCCGCGACGAGCCCGCCGACGACGATCCCGACCTGTGGGGGCGGCGAGACCTCCCGCTCGGTGTGGCGGGCGGGGGCGTCCGTCGGCTGGTCGTCCCGTGCGTCGGCCGGGGCGTCAGCGGGGGTGCCGGGTCCGGTCCGGGCGTCCGTGCTGCTCATGGTGCGTCCTCTCCCGAGGTGGAGGTGTCGCTCCCCAGGTTCCTCCGGTCGGCCGGTGCCGGAGCACCGCGGCCGCTGCGTGAGACGACCCTCAGGGGGTGTGGCGCAGGCGCACGGACAGGCACGTGACGCAGCCCTCGAGCTTCTCGAACTCCGAGATGTCGACGGCGACGGTGCGCAGCCCGCGGGCCTCGTACGCCGCCTGCGTCGCCGGCGCGCGCGCCGACATCAGGACCGTCCGTGCGTCGAGCAGCACGACGTGCGCACCGGGCTCCTCGGGCACGCCGAGGAACCGCGACCACACCGTCGGGTCGTCGACGACGGGCTCGTAGCCGACGACCGTGCCGTCGGGCAGCGCGGTCACGGCCGACTTGAGGTGGAGCACCTTGGTGAGCGGGACGGGGTGGACGCGTGCGCCGTACGGCGCCAGGTGCGCCGCGAGCTGCTCGATGCCCGCCGTGTTGGTGCGGCCGCCCGGCCCGGTGGTGAGCCCGACCCAGACGTCGCCGTCGTGCTTGAGGACGTCGCCGCCGTCGAGGGTGCCCGGCGCCTCGATGTGCGCGATCCGGTAGCCGAGGTCGCGCAGCGTCGCCTCGGTGCCGGCCGTCTCGGGCTTGCGCTCGTCGGCCCCGGGCCGGGTGATGACGGCGAGGTCGCCGTAGACGACGACCGTGTCCTCGACGAACGCGCTGTCGGGGCAGTCGTCGGCCGGCGGCACCTCGACGGTCTCCCAGCCCTCCGCCTGCAGGGCCGCGACGTACGCCTCCCACTGGGCCAGCGCGAGGTCGACGTCGACGGGCACGCGGTCGAGGTGGGTGAGCAGGCCCTCGGCGAGGCGGGGCGAGGGGCGGCGCACCAGCGCCCGGCGGCCGTCGAGCCCGGTCGGGATCGGGGACGGGGGAGCGCTCTGCGGGGACGGTGCGTCGGTCACGGCGCCAACCTAGTTCCTCACCTCACGCTCAGCCACGCCTGCCACACTGCTCCGGTGAACCGCCGCGACATCGTCATCCTCGGCTCCACGGGCTCGATCGGGACGCAGGCCCTCGACCTCGTGCGGCGCCACCCGGACCGCTACCGCGTCGTCGGGCTGACCGCCGGCGGCTCGCAGCCCGACCTCTTCGACCAGCAGGTCGACGAGCTCGCCCCGGCGTACGCCGGGCTCGGCGAGGACGCCTCGGTCGAGGCGGCGGGGATGAGCGCCGACGTCGTGCTCAACGGGATCACGGGTGCGGTCGGCCTGCGCCCCACGCTCGCGGCGCTCGACGCCGGGACGACGCTGGCGCTGGCCAACAAGGAGTCGCTCATCATCGGCGGCCCGATCGTCGTGGACCGGGCGCGCCCGGGCCAGATCGTGCCCGTCGACTCGGAGCACTCGGCGATCGCCCAGTGCCTGCGCGGGGGCCGGGCCGACGAGGTGCGACGCCTCGTGCTCACCGCCTCGGGCGGACCGTTCCGGGGCCGGACCCGCGCCGAGCTCGCCGACGTGACGCCCGCGCAGGCGCTGCACCACCCGACCTGGTCGATGGGGCCGGTCATCACGGTCAACTCGGCCACCCTGGTGAACAAGGGCCTCGAGGTGATCGAGGCCCACCTCCTCTTCGGGCTGCCGTTCGACCGGATCACCGTGGTCGTCCACCCGACGAGCGTCGTGCACTCGATGGTCGAGTTCGTCGACGGCTCGACCCTCGCCCAGGCCAGCCCGCCCACGATGACCATCCCGATCGCGCTCGGGCTCGACTGGCCCGCGCGGGTGCCCGACGCGGCGGCCCCGGTCGACTGGACGCAGGCCCACACCTGGGAGTTCCACCCGCTCGACGACGACGCGTTCCCGGCGGTCGCGCTCGCCCGCGACGCGGGCACCCGCGGCGGCACCGCGCCGGCGGTCTACAACGCCGCGAACGAGGTCTGCGTCGAGGCCTTCCTGGCGGGTCGGCTCTCCTTCGACGCGGTCGTGCCCACGGTCGCCGACGTGCTGGGCCGCCACGACGTACGCTCGTCGCAGCACCCGCTGACCGTCGACGACGTGCTCGCCGCCGACGCCTGGGCCCGTGCCGCCGCCACCACCGCTGTCACCTCCGCCGCCGCGCCGACCGCGCGCCCGCTCCCCGAAGGACCCGCATGACCGCGCTGCTCTACACGCTCGGCGTGGTGATCTTCGTGGTCGCCATCCTGCTCTCCATCGGCCTGCACGAGCTCGGCCACATGATCCCGGCCAAGAAGTTCGGCGGGAAGGTCACGCAGTACTTCATCGGCTTCGGCCCCACGGTGTGGAGCAAGCAGGTCGGCGAGACGGAGTACGGCGTCAAGGCCATCCCCCTCGGGGGCTACGTCAAGATCGTCGGGATGCTGCCGCCCGGCGCCGACGAGCACGCCGAGCAGGTGGGCGTCGACCCGGGCGGTGCGCCCGTCTACCGGGTGCGCAAGTCGAACACCGGCATGTTCACCCAGCTGGTGAGCGACGCCCGCGCCGCCGAGTGGGAGACGATCTCGCCCGACGACGCCGAGCGCCTCTTCTACAAGATGCCGTCGTGGAAGAAGGTCGTCGTGATGGCCGGGGGGCCCACGGTCAACCTCGTCATCGCGTTCGGCATCTTCGCGGCGGTCTTCGCCTCCTACGGCAACCCCAACGACGTGCGCACGACCACCACGGTCGGCGCGATCTCGCCCTGCGTGGTGCCCTACGAGGAGTCCGGCCGCGTCTGCGAGGAGGGCGACGACCCCACCCCAGCCGTGACCGCGGGGCTGCAGGAGGGCGACGAGATCGTCGGCTTCAACGGCACCGAGATCACGGACTGGCGTGAGCTGCAGGGCCTGATCCGGGCCAACGACAGCGGCGCCGCCGAGATCACCGTCGTCCGTGACGGCCGACAGCAGACGCTCACGACCAACACGCGCGTCGAGGCACGGCCCTCCGACGACCCGGCCGACGACCCGACGGTGACGGAGGAGGTCGGCTTCCTCGGCGTGACGCCGCGCTCCGAGTTCGTCGAGGGCGGCCCGATCTACACGCTGCGCCAGATGGGCGACATGACGGTGCGCACCGTCGAGGCCATCGCCCAGCTGCCGGTGAAGGTGTACGGCGTGGCCCGCGCGATCGTCGGCCTCGAGGAGCGCGACCCCGAGAGCCCGATGTCGATCGTCGGCGGCGGGCGTCTGGCGGGGGAGACCGCGGCGCACGAGGAGTTCCCGGTCACCGAGAAGGTCGTGTTCCTCCTGCTGCTCATCGCGGGCTTCAACTTCTTCATCGGCATGTTCAACTTCATCCCGCTGCTGCCGCTGGACGGCGGGCACATCGCGGGAGCCCTCTACGAGGCGGTACGACGGGGGTTCGCCCGCCTGCGCCGGCGCCCCGACCCGGGGTACGTCGACGTGGCCAGGCTGCTGCCGATCGCCTACGTCATGGGGGTGCTGATGCTCGTGATGGGCGTCGTCCTCATCGTGGGCGACCTCGTGGTGCCGCTCAGCCCGTACTCGTGACCGGGGCGGCGGTCGCCGATCGCGCCCCGTCGCGACCCCGGACGTAGCATCGGGGCCATGACCGCCGTCTCCCTCGGCATGCCTGCCGCGCCCCCTCCGGTGCTCGCACCGCGCCGCACGACCCGACAGATCGCCGTCGGCAAGGTCGGCGTGGGCAGCGACCACCAGATCTCCGTGCAGTCGATGACGACCACGCTGACCTCCGACGTCAACGCGACCCTGCAGCAGATCGCCGAGCTCACCGCCTCGGGCTGCGACATCGTGCGCGTGGCCTGCCCGAGCCAGGACGACGCCGACGCGCTGCCCGCCATCGCGCGCAAGAGCCAGATCCCGGTGATCGCCGACATCCACTTCCAGCCGAAGTACGTCTTCGCGGCCATCGAGGCCGGGTGTGCCGCCGTGCGCGTGAACCCCGGCAACATCCGCAAGTTCGACGACCAGGTCAAGGAGATCGCGCAGGCGGCGAAGGACCACGGCACGTCGATCCGCATCGGCGTCAACGCGGGCTCGCTCGACAAGCGCATTCTCGACAAGTACGGCAAGGCCACGCCCGAGGCGCTCGTCGAGTCGGCGGTCTGGGAGGCCTCGCTGTTCGAGGAGCACGGCTTCCGCGACTTCAAGATCTCGGTGAAGCACAACGACCCCGTCGTCATGGTGCGCGCCTACGAGCTGCTCGCCGAGGCCGGCGACTGGCCGCTGCACCTCGGGGTCACCGAGGCCGGCCCGGCGTTCCAGGGCACCATCAAGTCGGCCACCGCGTTCGGTGCGCTGCTGAGCCAGGGCATCGGCGACACGATCCGCGTCTCGCTCTCCGCCCCGCCGGTGGAGGAGGTGAAGGTCGGGCTCCAGATCCTGGAGTCGCTCAACCTGCGCCCGCGGCGGCTCGAGATCGTGTCGTGCCCGTCCTGCGGCCGCGCCCAGGTCGACGTCTACACGCTGGCCGAGCAGGTCACCGCCGGCCTCGAGGGCCTCGAGGTGCCGCTGCGCGTCGCCGTGATGGGCTGCGTCGTCAACGGGCCCGGCGAGGCCCGGGAGGCCGACCTCGGTGTCGCCTCCGGCAACGGCAAGGGCCAGATCTTCGTCAAGGGCGAGGTCATCAAGACCGTGCCCGAGAGCCTGATCGTGGAGACCCTCATCGAGGAGGCCATGCGCCTCGCCGACGAGATGGGCGTCGACGCCGAGACCGGCGAGGCCACCACCGGCGCCCCCACCGTCTCGGTCAGCTGACGCACGACGCGGAAGGCTCCGCGCGTCGACGGCTCCACGCACGCGGTGCGTGAGCGTAGGCTCGCGGAGTGATCACGACGCGGCAGGGCATCCGGGTGCTCGGGCCTGCCGACCTGGACGACTTCCTCGCGCTCGTCGAGCGTGACCCCGTGGTCAACGTCTTCGCCGACTACCGCGCCCGCACCACCCGTCTGCAGCCCCGCTGGCTCGGCGGCGAGGTGTGGGGACGCTACGCCGGGGGCGAGCTCACCTCCGCGTGCCACGTGGCCGCGAACCTGGTGCCGATCGGCGCCGACGTCGACGCCGCCCGCGCGTTCGCCGAGCACGCGCCGCAGCGCATCCGCTCCGTCTCCACCATCGTCGGGCCCCACGAGGCCGTCGAGACCCTCTGGAACGCGGTCGCGCCCCGCTGGGGGTCCCCGCGCGAGGTCCGGCTGGGCCAGCCCCACCTGGAGATCCGCGACACCCCGCTCGTGCCCGCCGACCCGGGCGTGCGCCGTACGACGCGCGCCGACCTCGACGCGCTCTACCCGGCCTGCGTCGCGATGTACACCGAGGAGGTGGGCGTCTCGCCGGAGCGCGGTGGGGGCGCCGATCTCTACCGGGCCCGGGTGGCCCAGCTCGTCGCCCGCGGGTGGTCGTTCGCCCGGTTCGACGCCGAGGGCCGCGTGGTCTTCAAGGCCGAGGTCGCGTGCTCCTCGCCGTACGCCGCGCAGGTGCAGGGCGTCTGGGTGGCCCCCGCCCACCGCGGTCGCGGCGTCGCCGCCGCCGGCATGGCGGCCGTCGTCCAGGCCGTGCGGGCCGACATCGCACCCGTCGTGTCGCTCTACGTCAACGAGTGGAACACCCCGGCGCGACGAACCTACGAGCGCGTGGGCTTCGTCGAATCCGCGCGGTTCACCACCGTCATGCTCTGAGCCGTCCGGGCCCGCCCCGTCGTACGCTCGCCCCCATGACCGACTCCACCGCCGCCCCCCTCACGCTCGGCGCGAAGGGCCTCGCGGCCGCGTTCGTCGTCTCGGGCGTCGTGCACCTCGCCCGCCCCGCGACCTTCCGGCCGCTGATGCCGAAGAAGCTGCCGGCGCCGGACGCCGTCATCAAGGGCTCGGGCGTCGCCGAGATCGCCTGCGCGGCCGGCCTGCTCCACCCGCGCACCCGCACCGCAGCGGGCCTCGCGAGCGCCGCGCTGCTGGCCGGCGTGTTCCCGGGCAACGTGACGATGGCCTACCGCGCCCGCAACGCGAAGAGCCCGGTCTACAAGTGGGGCACGGTGGCGCGGCTGCCGCTCCAGTGGCCGCTCATCCGCATCGCGCTCGGCGCCGCGGGGCGCTGAGCCGGGCCGCCGGACCGCCCGGGGAAACCCGGCGGCGCCACGGGCCGGCGCGCCAGTAGCCTTGCGCCCATGATCCTGAGGATGTCCCAGCTGTTCGTCCGCACGCTCCGCGACGACCCGGCCGACGCGGAGGTGCCGAGCCACCGGCTGCTCGTCCGTGCCGGCTACATCCGTCGCACGGCGCCGGGCATGTACACCTGGCTGCCCCTCGGGCTCCGCGTGTTCCGCAAGGTCGAGGCGATCGTCCGCGAGGAGATGGACGCCATGGGCGCCCAGGAGCTGCAGTTCCCCGCGCTCCTGCCCCGCGAGCCCTACGAGGCGACGAACCGCTGGACCGAGTACGGCGACAGCCTGTTCCGCCTCAAGGACCGCAAGGGCGGCGACTACCTGCTCGGGCCGACCCACGAGGAGATGTTCACGCTCGTCGTGAAGGACCTCTACTCCTCCTACAAGGACCTGCCCGTCTGGCTCTACCAGATCCAGACGAAGTACCGCGACGAGGCGCGACCCCGCGCCGGTCTCATGCGCGGACGCGAGTTCGTCATGAAGGACTCCTACTCCTTCGACGTCACCGACGAGGGCCTCGCCGCGTCCTACGAGGCCCACCGGGCGGCGTACGTGCGCATCTTCGACCGCCTGAACTTCGACTACGCGATCGTCAAGGCCACGTCGGGCGCCATGGGCGGCTCGCGCAGCGAGGAGTTCCTCGCTCGCCTCGACGTCGGCGAGGACACCTACGTCCGCAGCCCCGGCGGCTACGCGGCGAACGTCGAGGCCGTGACCACCCCCGTGCCCGACGCGCTGCCGTACGACGACGCGCCCGCCGCCCACGCGGAGGACACCCCCGCGACGCCCACCATCGCGACGCTCGTCGACCACCTCAACGAGGCGTTCCCCCGCGAGGACCGTCCCTGGACGGCGGCCGACACCCTGAAGAACGTGCTCGTCATGCTGCGCCACCCCGACGGCACCCGCGAGCCCCTGGCGATCGGCCTGCCCGGCGACCGCGAGGTCGACCAGAAGCGCCTCGAGGGCCAGCTCGAGCCCACCGAGGTCGAGCCCATGACCGACGACGACATCGCGGCGTTCCCCGCCCTCGTGAAGGGCTACATCGGCCCGGCGTACGGCGGCCGCACGGTGCTGGGGGAGGAGTCCGAGTCGGGCATCCGCTACGTCGTGGACCCCCGCGTCGTCGAGGGCACGCGCTGGGTGACCGGCGCCAACGCCCCCGGCCAGCACGTCATCGACCTGGTCTGCGGGCGCGACTTCACGCCGGACGGCACCATCGAGGCCGCCGAGGTGCGCGCCGGCGACCCCGCCCCCGACGGCTCCGGTCCGCTCGAGCTCGCGCGCGGCATCGAGATGGGCCACGTGTTCCAGCTCGGCCGCAAGTACGCCGAGGCCCTCGGCCTGCAGGTGCTCGACGAGAACGGCAAGCTCGTCACGGTGACCATGGGCTCGTACGGCGTGGGCGTCTCCCGCGCGGTCCCCGTCATCGCGGAGTACAACCACGACGAGCTGGGCCTCGTCTGGCCCCGCGAGATCAGCCCGGCCGACGTGCACCTCGTCGCGGCGGGCAAGGACCCGAGCCTCTTCGACGAGGCCCAGCGCATCGCCGACGAGCTGTCGGCGTCCGGGCTCGACGTCATCTACGACGACCGTCGGGGCAAGGTGAGCCCGGGCGTGAAGTTCAAGGACGCCGAGCTGATCGGCGTGCCGACGATCGTGGTCGTCGGCAAGGGTCTCGCCGACGGCGTCGTCGAGGTCAAGGACCGCCGCAGCGGCGAGCGCGAGGACGTGGCGGTCGCCGACGTGGTCGCGCGCGTGCTGGACGCCGTCCGCTCCTGACCCGACGCCCCGTCCGCTCCTGACGGGGCGTCCGGGGGGTCGCCCGCCGGGCGCTGGCTAGGCTCGGCGCCATGACGACTCCGGCGGCCCAGCGGGAGAACCGCATCACGTGTCCCGTGCTCCGCAGCAGGGTGACGAGCGCGGAGGAGGCGGCGACGCACGTCGCCCCGGGTGACTCCGTGGGCATCAGCGGCTTCACCGGCGCCGGTCACCCGAAGGCGGTGCCGCAGGCGATCGCCCGCCGGGTCGAGGCGGCCCACGCGCGCGGCGACGACTTCCGCATCGGCCTGTGGTCGGGTGCCTCCACGGCGCCCGAGGTCGACGGCGTGCTCGCGTCCGCGCACGCGCTCGACAAGCGGCTGCCCTACAACTCCGACCCGGCGCTGCGACGGTTGATCAACACGGGCGAGGTCGACTACGTCGACGCCCACCTGAGCCACTCGGCCCAGCAGGCGTGGTTCGGCTTCTACGGCGACCTCGACGTCGCCGTCGTGGAGGTCGCGGCGATCCTGCCCAACGGCCTGCTGGTGCCGGGCAGCTCGATCGGCAACAACAAGACCTGGCTCGACATCGCCGACAAGGTGATCCTCGAGGTCAACCACTGGCACCCGCGCGACCTCGAGGGCTTCCACGACCTCTACTACGGCACGGCGCTGCCGCCGCACCGCATCCCCATCCAGCTCACCCACCCGATGCAGCGGATCGGCGACCCCTACCTGCGGGTCGACCCCGCGAAGGTCGTCGCGGTCGTCGAGACGGACGCGCCGGACCGCAACACGCCGCTCACCGCCCCCGACGCCGACTCCCGGGCCATGGCCGAGCTGCTCGTCGACTTCCTGCGCCACGAGGTGGCGGCCGGGCGTCTCCCGCCCAGCCTGCTGCCCCTGCAGTCCGGCGTGGGCAACGTGGCCAACGCCGTGATGGAGGGTCTGCTCACCTCGGAGTTCGAGGGCATGACCGCCTTCACCGAGGTCATCCAGGACGGTCTGCTCGACCTCCTCGACTCGGGCAAGCTGCGCTCGCTGTCGTCGACCTCGTTCGGGCTCTCGCCCGTCGGCGCGGCCCGGTTCCGCGAGAACGCCGGCACCTACAAGGGGCGGATCCTGCTCCGCAGCCAGGAGATCTCCAACCACCCCGAGCTCGTGCGTCGCCTGGGCGTCATCGCCGTCAACGGGATGATCGAGGCCGACCTGTACGGCAACGTGAACTCCACCCACGTGCTGGGCTCGTCGATCATGAACGGCATCGGCGGCAGCGGCGACTTCGCCCGCAACGCCTACCTCAACTTCTTCGTGTCGCCGTCGACCGCGAAGGGCGGGGCCATCTCGTCGGTCGTGCCGATGGTGAGCCACGTCGACCACACCGAGCACGACGTGCACGTGCTGGTGACCGAGCGGGGGCTCGCCGACCTGCGCGGGCTCTCCCCGACCGACCGGGCGGCGCGGGTCATCGCCGAGTGCGCCCACCCGGCGTACGCGGACCGCCTGGCCGACTACGTCGAGCGCGCGCGGGCCGCGCGCCCGGAGGCGCGGCACACGCCCCATCTGCTGCGCGAGGCCCTCAGCTGGCACGCCGACTACCTGGAGACCGGCCACATGTGAGAGCCGGTCAGGAGGCTCTCAGGCTCTCCTCAACTTCTCGCAATGCACGAAGTTGCAACTGGTGGTCTGTTTACGGATCGCACCCTCGGGTTACAGACTCATGCAGGACGGAACGAACTGACACCGTTTCGCAGCAGCAGACGTCGGACTCGACTCCTTCGAGGGAGATCTCGGGACTTCCTCGGAGGAGCCGAGTTCGGCAGATGCTCTTCTCGGGAATCCCACGGATCGGGCCGTGGGTGCACGACGGGCCTCGACCTCACGGTCGAGGCCCTTCGTGCGTCCGGGGGCGGTTGCCCGGCCCGCTGCTGGTCGGCTGCCGGCCCGCTACTGACCGGGGTACGTCGCCGGTGCGCCGCCGAGGCCGACGACCCGCACGGCCGCGTCGCGCAGCGCCGCGGCCGCCGTACGGCGCCCCTCGCCCACGCTGCTGGCCACCCACGCCGCGTACGTCGTGGCCGCCGCCGTCTCCGCCCGCTGCGCGGCCGCGAGCACCTGCTCGACGGTGTCGAGGGGGGCGGGGGCCACGTACGACGCCGCGGCCGCCACCGGCTCCTCGCCGGCGTCGCGCACCAGCCGGACCAGCAGGTCGCGGCGGGCGCGGTGCGCGTCGTACGCCGCGGTGAGCGTGACCCGCAGCTCGGGGGCGTCATCGGTGGGGACGCGACCGCCGAGGGCGGCGTAGAGCCACACCGCGGCGTGCTCGGCCGCGAGCGTCTCCTGCAGGGCCTCCAGGGGCGTGCTCACGCGGCACCCGCCCCGGCCGCCAGCTGCTGGTCGATCCCGGCCGCCATCATCGCGAGCAGTCGCGCCAGGGCCCCGCTGCGACAGTCCACCGCCAGGTCGGCGAGCGCCGCGGCCAGACCGACCTCGGCCTGCCGCACGGCGGCCAGCAGCGTCGCGGGGTCGGTGGCAGCCGCCGGCGGCACCCCGGTCGCGGTGGTGGAGGGCGAGGAGGACGGTGCCGATCCCGCGTCGGCCGCCCGCAGGTCGTCCAGGTGGGCCGTGTGCAGGTCCGCGAGCCCGGAGAGACCCGGTGCGAGGTCGGGGGCGGCGGCGACCGCGGCGGCGACCTGGGCGGCCACCGGCTCGACGGCGTCGATCGCCTCGGCGACCACGGCGAGGTCCGCCTCGGTGTCGGCGTCGGCCGCGGGGGTGGCGCCGGCGTCGTCCGGCTCGCCGTCGTCGATGCCCGGCAGGTCGCACGCGGTGAGCAGGCCGAGACCGAGGACGGGGGCGGCCACCAGCGCCGTGCGGCGGGTCAGGCCGCGCCGTCGCCCGGTGCCGCGGGGGGCGGCCGGGAGGCGGTACGGCGAGGTGTCGGGCACGCGGGCGAGGGTAGCGGAGGCCCGGCCCGCCGCCCGTCCCGCCGGTGGTCCCGCGGCGTTCGTCGGGGCCCTCGGGGACGGCTATGGTGGTGCGCAGCGCCCACCCGTGGGCCGCGCGCACGCCACAACAGCACAGGAGGTCGAGCAGCGTGACCAGCAGACAGGACGCCGTCGTCGAGGCGGTCGAGTCGACGCTCGTCGGCCCGCTGGCCGACCTCGGCCTGGACGTGGAGGCCGTCGAGCTCACCCCGGCCGGACGCCGCCGGGTGCTCCGGGTGGCCGTCGACCAGGACGGCGGTGTCGATCTCGACGACGTCGCTGCCGCGACGAAGGCCGTGTCGGCCGTGCTCGACGACTCCGACGTGCTGGGCGAGCACCCCTACACGCTCGAGGTCACCTCGCGTGGTGTCGACCGTCCGCTCACCCTGCCGCGCCACTGGCGCCGCAACGCCGACCGCCTCGTGAAGGTGACCCTCGTCGAGGGCGGCGAGGTCGTCGGCCGGGTGCTGGAGTCGGACGACACCGGAGTGCTGCTGGACCCCGAGACCAAGGACGAGGAGCCGACGCGCGTGGACTACGCCGACGTCGCGAAGGCGCTCGTCCAGATCGAGTTCAACCGGCGGCGCTCCTCCGTCGGGGAGGAGAGCTGACATGGACATCGACCTGAGCATCCTGCGGATGCTGGAGCGCGAGAAGGAGATCAGCTTCGACGTCCTCGTCGAGGCGATCGAGCAGGCCCTCCTCACCGCCTACCAGAAGTCGCCCGGCGCCGCGTCCCGGGCGCGGGTGAAGCTCGACCGCAAGAGCGGGCACGTGACCGTGCTCGCGACCGAGCTCGACGACGACGACAACGTCGTCGGCGAGTTCGACGACACCCCGGCCGGGTTCGGGCGCATCGCGGCCACGACGGCGAAGCAGATCATGCTGCAGCGCCTGCGCGACGCCGAGGACGAGATCAAGTTCGGCGAGTTCTCCGGCAAGGAGGGCGACATCGTCTCGGGCGTCATCCAGCAGGGCCGCAACCCCGACGACGTCATGGTCGACCTGGGTCGGCTCGAGGCGCTGCTGCCATCCGGGGAGCGGGTGCCGGGGGAGACCTACGCCCACGGTCAGCGCATCAAGTGCATCGTCATCTCGGTGCGCAAGGGCATGCGGGGCCCGCAGGTCACGCTCTCGCGCACCCACCCGAACCTCGTGCGCAAGCTCTTCGCGCTCGAGGTGCCCGAGATCGCCGACGGCACCGTCGAGATCGCGGCCATCGCCCGCGAGGCCGGCCACCGCTCGAAGATCGCCGTGCACACGAAGGTGGCGGGCGTCAACGCCAAGGGCTCGTGCATCGGCCCCATGGGCCAGCGCGTGCGCAACGTGATGTCCGAGCTCGGCGGCGAGAAGATCGACATCGTCGACTGGGCGGAGGACCCGGCCCGCATGGTCGCGAACGCCCTCTCCCCGGCGCAGGTCACGAGCGTGACGGTCGTCGACCCGGTCGCCCGGGCCGCGCGGGTCGTCGTGCCCGACTTCCAGCTGTCGCTGGCCATCGGCAAGGAGGGCCAGAACGCCCGCCTCGCCGCCCGGCTCACCGGGTGGCGCATCGACATCCGCTCCGACGACGAGCCCGAGCCCGAGGCCCCGACCGACGCTCCCGCCGACGTCCCGGCCGAGACCGGGTCCGAGACCGCCGCCGACGCCTGACCTGCACCGCCGCGGAGCAGAGCGCCGCGGCTCCCGGTTCGGTCCAGGCCGCCCGGGGGAGTAGAGTGTGACGAGTGGCTCGCGGGCGTTCAGCTGTCGCCGGGCCGGATCCCTCCTCACCACGCCCCCGGGCGTCGGAGGCCGTCCGGACCTGTGTCGGGTGTCGCGCACGGGCCACGAAGAGCGAGTTGCTGCGGGTGACCGCAGGTCGTGACGCGGCCGGCCAGCCGGCCGTCGTCCCCGATCCTGCGAGCACCGCCTCCGGCCGGGGTGCCCACGTGCACCCCACGCGCGAGTGCGTCGACCTCGCGGTCCGGCGGAAGGCCTTCTCCCGTGCCCTCAGGGCCGGGACGGGTCTGCCCACGGGCCTCGTGTCGGCGTACGTCGACTCGCTCACCAGCACGACCAGCAGCACCAGCACGACCTGACCGACCGACCGTTGACCGGACGCCACCCGTGGTGCCGGTCGAGACCAGAAGCGGAGCAGCAGCTCATGAGCACTCGATGAGTAACTCGCAATGAGTTTGCACAACCCACCAACGGTCTGAGACCCCCTGAACCGGGTCACAGGCCAGAAGGAGAAACGTGGCCAAGACCCGAGTTCACGAGCTCGCCAAGCAGTACGGCGTCGAGAGCAAGTTCGTTCTCGACAAGCTCAAGGAGATGGGGGAGTTCGTCAAGTCGGCTTCCTCGACGATCGAGCCGCCCGTCGAGATGCGGTTCAAGAAGCAGTTCGGCACCGAGCTGAAGTCGGCCGGTGGCGCCCCCTCCGAGGCGCCCCGTCCCGCTGGCCCGACCGGCAGCCCCTCCGCCCCGACGCGTTCCGCGGCGCACGCCTCCCCGGCGAGCCCCGGTCCCCGTCCCGGTGGTCCCCGTCCCGGCCCCAAGCCGGCCCCGCAGCAGGCCGCCCCCGCGGCGCCTGCCGCTCCCGCAGAGCCCGTGGCCCCGGCCGCGGCTGCGCCTGCGGCCCCCGCCGCTCCGGCGGCTCCGGCTCAGCCCGCGGCTCCGGCCGAGCCCGCGACCCCCGCCGCTCCCGCGGCCGAGGCCGCCCCGGCTCCGTCGCGTCCCGCCCCGGGTGCCCCCGGTGCGCCGTCCCCCGGTCGTCCCGGACCCAAGCCGTCGCCCAAGGCGCCGGCTCCCCGTCCGGTCGGCCGTGGCGGCTCGCCGCGCCCCGGCAACAACCCCTTCGCGACCAACCAGGGCATGGGCCGTCGTCCGGCCCCCGCCAACCCGGCCGCTCCGGCCGCCGGTGGTGCTCCGGCCGCTCCGGGCACGCCCGGCGACCAGCGTCCCCCGCGGCCCCCGGCCGCTCGTGACGGTGGCGCCCCGGGTCGTCCCGGCATGCCGCGTCCGAACCCGGCGATGATGCCGAAGTCCCCGGCCGCCTTCGGCTCCGGTCCCGGCGCCCGTCCCGGTGGTCCGGGCCGTGGTGGCCCGGGTGCGGGTCGTCCCGGTGGCGGTGCCCCGGGCCGTGGTGGCCCCGGTGGCGGTCGTCCCGGCGGCGCTCCCGGTGGCGGTGGCCCCGGTGGTCCCGGTGGTCGTCCCGGCGGCTTCGCCGGTCGTCCCGGCGGCGGTGGCCGTCCCGGTCAGCGTGGCGGCACGCAGGGCGCCTTCGGTCGCCCCGGTGGTCCGTCGCGTCGTGGTCGCAAGAGCAAGCGCGCCCGGCGGCAGGAGTTCGAGGCCATGCAGGCCCCGACGCTCGGCGTCAAGGGTGTGCGCAAGGGCAACGGCGAGACGATCCGTCTCTCGCGCGGTGCCTCGCTGACCGACTTCGCCGACAAGATCGGCGTCGACGCTGCGGCCCTCGTCCAGATGCTGTTCCACCTGGGCGAGATGGTCACGGCGACGGAGTCCGTCAACGACGAGACCTTCGAGCTGCTGGGCGACGAGCTGAACTACACGGTCCAGGTCGTCTCCCCGGAGGACGAGGACCGCGAGCTGCTCGAGTCGTTCGACCTGGAGTTCGGCTCCGACGAGGGCGACGACTCCGACCTGATCGTGCGGCCCCCGGTCGTCACCGTCATGGGTCACGTCGACCACGGTAAGACGAAGCTGCTGGACGCCCTGCGCAGCGCGAACGTCGCGGCCAAGGAGGCCGGCGGCATCACGCAGCACATCGGCGCCTACCAGGTCGTCACCGAGGTCGACGGCACCGAGCGTCGCATCACGTTCATCGACACCCCGGGCCACGAGGCGTTCACCTCGATGCGTGCCCGTGGTGCCCAGGCGACCGACATCGCGATCCTCGTGGTCGCGGCCGACGACGGCGTCATGCCGCAGACGGTGGAGGCGCTCAACCACGCCAAGGCGGCCGGCGTGCCGATCGTCGTGGCGGTCAACAAGATCGACAAGCCGGACGCCGACCCGACCAAGGTCCGCGGCCAGCTGACCGAGTACGGCCTGGTGCCCGAGGAGTACGGCGGCGACACGATGTTCGTCGACGTCTCCGCGAAGTCCGAGCTCAACCTCGACAAGCTGCTCGAGGCCGTCGTCCTCACGGGTGACGCGTCGCTGGACCTCCGGGCCAACCCGGTCCAGGACGCCCAGGGTCTCGTCATCGAGGCGCACCTCGACCGCGGTCGCGGTCCGGTCGCGACGGTGCTCGTCCAGCGCGGAACGCTCCGCGTCGGCGACTCGATCGTGGCGGGCCCGGCGTACGGCCGGGTGCGGGCCATGCTCGACGAGTTCGGCAACGAGCTCACGCAGGCCGACCCGGCTCGTCCGGCGATGGTCCTGGGCCTCTCGGCGGTGCCGGGTGCGGGCCAGAACTTCATCGTGGTGGACGACGACCGCATGGCGCGTCAGATCGCCGAGAAGCGGGAGGCGCGCGAGCGTGCCGCCCTGCAGGCGAAGCGTCGCGTGCGTCGTACGCTCGAGGACTTCATGGAGCACCTGGAGCGCGGCGACGACCAGGAGCTGAACCTCATCCTCAAGGGCGACGTGTCCGGTTCGGTCGAGGCTCTCGAGGACGCCCTGGCGAAGATCGACGTGGGCGCCGACGTCAGCCTGCGGGTCATCGACCGCGGTGTCGGTGCGATCACCGAGACCAACGTCGACCTCGCGGCCGCCTCCGACGCGATCATCATCGGGTTCAACGTCCGCCCGCAGGGCAAGGCGACCGAGATGGCCGACAAGGAGGGCGTGGAGATCCGGTACTACTCGGTGATCTACCAGGCCATCGAGGAGATCGAGGCGGCCCTCAAGGGCCTGCTCAAGCCGGAGTTCGAGGAGTCGGTCCTGGGCCAGGCGGAGATCCGTGCGATCTTCCGCAGCTCCAAGATCGGCAACATCGCCGGCTGCATGGTCACGGGCGGGCTCATCCGTCGCAACGCCAAGGTCCGGGTCCTGCGCGACAGCAAGGTGGTGGCCGACAACCTCGACCTCGCCTCGCTCAAGCGCGAGAAGGACGACGCGTCCGAGGTCCGCGAGGGCTTCGAGTGCGGTCTGGTGCTGCGCAACTTCCAGGACATCAAGGAGGGCGACATCATCGAGGCCTTCGAGATGCGCGAGATCCCGCGCGCCTGAACACCCCAGTGATCGGCCGTCGGGCAGGGCGCGAGCCCTGCCCGGCGGCCGGTTTCGATCGGAGAGAGAACGACATGACCAACCCTCGAGTCCGCCGTATCGCCGACCGCGTCAAGGTGATCGTGGCCGAGCTGCTCGAGCGTCGGCTGAAGGACCCGCGGTTCGGGTTCGTCACCATCACCGACGTCCGGGTCACCGGCGACACCCAGCACGCCACGATCTTCTACACCGTGCTGGGCGACCAGGGGTGGCTCGAGGCCACCGCCACGGCGCTCGAGTCGGCCAAGGGCAAGATCCGCTCCGAGGTCGGCAAGCAGCTCGGCATGCGCCACGTGCCGACGCTGGAGTTCGTGCACGACGCGCTGCCCGAGACGGCCCGCCACCTCGACGAGGTGCTGGCCCGGGCGAAGGCCCTCGACGAGGCTGCTGCCGCCGCGCGCGGCAACCAGTACGCCGGCGAGGCCGACCCCTACAAGAAGCCCCGCGAGGTCCTGGACGAGGACGACGACGCGGCCGACGAGGACGCGTCCGACGAGCCCGCCGACCAGACGGGTCTCGTGACGCCCGACCGCGACGCGTGAGCGAGCCCCTCGCCGGCATCGTCGTCGTCGACAAGCCGGACGGGCTCACCTCGCACGGCGTGGTCAGCCGGGTCCGGCGGCTCGCCGGCACCCGCAAGGTCGGCCACGCCGGCACCCTCGACCCGATGGCGACCGGGGTGCTGGTCGTCGGGGTGAACCGGGCGACCCGTCTCCTCGGCCACCTGATGCTGACCGAGAAGGGGTACGACGCGACCGTGCGCCTCGGCGTCGCGACGACAACCGACGACGCCGAGGGCGAGGTCGTCGCCACGGCGGCGCCCGACCTCGTCGGGTCCGTGACCGAGACCGCCGTCCGTGACGCGCTCGCGCAGTTCGTCGGCGACATCGACCAGGTGCCCACGGCCGTCTCGGCGATCAAGGTCGACGGCAAGCGGGCCTACCAGCGGGTGCGCGACGGCGAGCAGGTCGAGCTGAAGGCCCGGCGCGTGACGATCCACGAGCTGACCGTCGCCGCGGTCCGGGCTCGCACCGTCGAGGACGGGCTCGCCGTGGTCGACGTCGACGTGCACGTCCGCTGCTCGAGCGGCACCTACGTGCGGGCGATCGCCCGCGACCTCGGTGCGGTGCTCGGGGTGGGCGGACACCTGACGGCGTTGCGCCGTACGGCGGTGGGGCCCTTCGACCTGGCCGCCGCCCGCACCCTCGACGAGCTGGGGGAGGAGTTCACGATGGTGCCGATGGCCGAGGTCGCCCGGGCGTGCTTCCCGGTGCTCGAGCTCGACGCCGAGACGGCCGTCGACGTCCGGGTCGGACGCCCCATCGCGGCGCCCGCTGACCTCCCCGGTGAGCCGCCCCTCGCGCTGATCGACCCCGACGGCGCCTTCCTCGCCCTCTACGAGCCCCGCGACGACCGGCTCCGGCCCGTCGCCGTGTTCGTGTGAGCGCGCCGCAGGACGGGCCCGGAGGGCCGACGGTTCCCGGCGCCGGCGTCCCGGCCACCACGGCCGAGCGCCTGGCGGCGACCGAGCGGTGGTTCGCCGCGCACGGCCTGCCCTACTTCGTGCCGGCCAGCCGTGCCCGCGTCCGTGCGGCGCTGCACTGGCGCCGGGTCCTGCCGGGCGTGGTGGTGGTCGGTCTCCTCGCCCTCGTGGTGGCCGGCGGCCTGGCCTGGCTGGGCTCCGACGTGGCCCTCGCCCCCGCGACCCTGCTGACCGTCGCCGGGCTGGGGGCGGCGGCGTACGCCACCTCCGCCCTCGGTGCCCGTCCCCTCGTGCGGTGGGCGGTCTCGCGCACGCTGGGCAGCCTGCCCCAGGTGCTGCCGATGGTGACGCGGGCGCTGCCGCTGCTGCTCATCTTCATCACGTTCCTCTTCATCAACGCGGAGGTGTGGCAGCTCAGCGCCAGCCTGCCCGCGGGGTTCCTCTGGCTCACGGTGCTGATGTTCGGCGCGATGGCCGCGCTGTTCCTGCTGGTGCGGCTGCCCGAGGAGGTCGACCGCACCGACGACGACGTCGACGACGCCCTCCTGCTCGGCGCCTGCCGCGGCACCCCCCTCGAGGCGGACGCCCGCGAGCTGGTGGCGGACCCCGACGCCGACCCCGCCCGCCGCGCGGAGGTGACCGGCCTCGAGCGGTGGAACCTCATCCTCGTGCTGCTCGTCGTGCAGGGGCTGCAGGTGCTCCTGCTCGCCCTCACGGTGTTCGTCTTCTTCGTGCTGTTCGGCACGCTGACGATGCGGCCCGAGGTCGCCGAGAGCTGGACCGGCGGTGCCGTCACCTCCGCGCCCGGCCTGCCCAACCTCACGGTGGAGCTCCTGTCGGTCTCCGTCTTCCTGGCGGCGTTCTCCGGCCTCTACTTCACGGTCGTCGCCGTCACCGACGACACGTTCCGCGGGCAGTTCTTCTCCGGTGTCGTGCTGGAGCTCGAGCGGGCGATCGGCGTGCGCGCCGTCTACCTGGAGCTCGTGGACCGGCGACCGCCCACGGGGGACGCTGTGCAAGGCTGATCGTCGCGAGCGGTCGCCGAGGCGGCCGCGCGAGCGTGTCCCCGTCGTGCTGGTGAGAGGAGTCCGCTGCCATGGTGCAGGTCTGGCGTGCGTTGTCGGAGGTCCCCGACGACCTCGGGCGCACCGTCGCCGTCATCGGCAACTTCGACGGCGTCCACCTGGGTCACCGCCACGTCGTACGACGTGCGCGCGAGGTCGCGGCCGACCTCGGGATCGACCGGGTGGTCGCGGTGACGTTCGACCCGCACCCGATCGCGGTCCTGCGCGCCGAGCACGCCCCGCCCACGCTCAGCACCATCGAGGACCGGGTGGCCCTGCTGACCGAGGCGGGCGTCGACTCCGTGCTGGTGGTGCCGTTCGACCGTGACGTGGCCTCCTGGACCCCCGAGCAGTTCGTGGACCGCATCCTCGTGGACGCCCTCCACGTGCGCGGTGTCGTGGTCGGAGCCAACTTCCGGTTCGGCCAGCGCGCCTCCGGCGACGTGGCCACCCTGCGCGAGGCGGGCGAGACCCGCGACTTCGTGGCCGAGGGGATCGCGCTCGACGGCGGCCCGCAGGTCTGGTCGTCCACCTACGTGCGCAACTGCCTCGCCGCGGGCGACGTGGAGGGGGCCGCCGAGGCCCTGGGCCGCCCGTTCACCGTGCGCGGCGTCGTCGTCCAGGGCGACCAGCGCGGCCGTGAGCTGGGCTACCCGACGGCCAACGTCCCGACCACCGGCCTCGCCGCGGCGCCCGCCGACGGCGTGTACGCCGGCCGCCTCCACCGGCTCGACACCGGCGACGTCCTGCCCGCCGCCATCTCGGTCGGCACCAACCCCACGTTCGACGGCGAGCGCGAGCGCCGTGTGGAGTCCTACGTGCTCGACCGCGACGACCTCGAGCTGTACGGCGTCGAGGTCGAGGTCGAGTTCGTCGCCCGCATCCGCGGGATGGTGCGCTTCGACGGCGTGGACGCCCTCATCGTGCAGATGGCCGACGACGTCCGCCGGACGCGCGACCTGCTCGCCTGACCACCCCTGACCACCGCCGACCTCCTCGGCCCCGCGCGGCCGCTCCCGCCGTACGCGCCCGGCGGTTCGCGGTAGGTGACACCCGTTCCACGGGTACGAGGTACCGCGAACCGCCGGGACCGCGCGAGCCCCCGAGCGCCCTCGGCGCGACACCCCGTACGACGAACGCGCCCACCACCCCGGAGGGCGGTGGGCGCGTCGGCGTGCGTCAGGGTGCGGTGGCTCAGTCCTCGGCGTCGAGGTCCTTCTCGACCAGCGCGACGATCGCCGCGACGGCGGCCTCGTCGTCGCCGCTGACCTCGACCGTGTCGCCGTGGCCGGCGCCGAGGGTCATGATCATGAGGGCCGACGCGGCGTCGACGGGCTCGTCGCCCGGCACGCCGATGGTGATGTCGGCGTCGAGCTCGTCCGCGGCGTCCGCGATGATGCCGGCCGGGCGGGCGTGGAGGCCGACGGCGGAGCCGACGACGGCGGAGACGGTGGGCATGGAGCGTCCTCTCGTGCGGGGGAGTGCGGTCGTGGTGCGGGTGGTGCGGTCAGACGGTCGCAGGCGTCCGGGTCTCGGCCACCGCGGGGGCGGCGGGCTCGGTCGCCACGGCGACCTCGGCCTCCGGCAGGGGAGCCCGGGTGAACGTCTTGAGCGCCACGACCGCGGCCGCGCCGGCGACGGTGCCGACGGCGAGCGAGATCAGGAAGCCCACCACGTTGCCCACGGCGAAGAGCACGAAGATGCCGCCGTGCGGGGCACGCACCGAGACGTCGAGGGCCTGCGAGAGGCCACCGGTGATGGCGCTGCCGAACATGATCGCGGGGATCACGCGCAGCGGGTCGGCCGCGGCGAACGGGATGGCGCCCTCGGTGATGAAGGAGGCACCCATGAGCCAGCCGGCCTTGCCGTTCTCGCGCTCGTTCTGCGTGAACAGCTTCGGGCGGACGACGGTCGCCAGGGCCAGCGCGATCGGCGGCACCATGCCGGCGAGCATGACGGCGGCCATGATCTTGAGCTCGGGAGCGTCGCTGGCGAGGCTCGCGCCACCGACACCGACGGCGGCGAAGCTGTAGGCGACCTTGTTGAGCGGGCCGCCCATGTCGAACGCCATCATCAGGCCGAGGATCACGCCGAGCAGGATCGCGTTGGAGCCCGAGAGCGAGTTGAGGCCGTCGGTCAGGTTCGTCATCACCCAGTTGATGGGCTTGCCGAGCACGACGATCATCAGCAGGCCCGCGACCACCGAGGTCACCAGCGGGATGATGAGCACCGGCATGAGGCCGCGCATCCAGCTCGGGACCTTCCAGCGCGCGATCCACAGCGCGATGACGCCGGCGAGCACGCCGCCGACGATGGCGCCGAGGAAGCCCGTGGCCGGGAGGCCGGTGGCGGGGTCGCCGCCGTCGGTCACGTTGAAGATGTTCATGGCGAGACCACCGACGATGAAGCCGGGGGCGATGCCCGGGCGGTCGGCGATCGCGTACGCGATGTAGCCGGCCAGGGCCGGGATGAAGAACATGAACGCGGTCTTGCCGATGATGAAGAGCAGCGCGCCCAGGTAGGCCGCGAGGCCGGAGCCGAAGAGCACGTGGTCGAGCCCGTACGTCGCGGGGTCGGGCAGGTCGGCCAGCGAGTGGTTGACGGCGATCTGGCCGTACGCGTTCGTGATGTCGTAGCCGCCGAGCAGGAACCCGAGCGCGATGAGCAGGCCGCCCGCCGCGACGAACGGGATCATGTAGGAGACGCCGGTCATGAGCACGCGCCGCGTGCGGCCGCCCCACGACTCGTTGTCGGTGCTCTTCTCGCCGGACGAGGCGTTGCCGCCGTCGCCCTCGACGCGTGCGGCGTTCGGGTCGCTGGCGGCCCTGAGGGCCTCCACGATCATCGCGTCGGCGTCGTCGATGGGGCGCTTGACGGACGAGCGCACCAGCGGCTTGCCGGCGAAGCGGCCGCGGTCCCGCAC
Source organism: Nocardioides alkalitolerans DSM 16699 (assembly GCF_000426525.1). GTDB lineage: Bacteria > Actinomycetota > Actinomycetes > Propionibacteriales > Nocardioidaceae > Nocardioides > Nocardioides alkalitolerans. The sequence continues at coordinate 661,425 of NZ_AUFN01000010.1, read as the reverse complement.
GCCGACGTCGACGGCGAAGATCGCGGCGTCGGCGGCGGCGATGACCGACGGGTCGAGCGGGGTCGAGCCGGCCGAGCCCTGGGTCTCGACGTGCAGCGTGACGCCGGCGCGCCGGGCGGCGGCCTCGAGGGCCTCGGCGGCCATGTAGGTGTGCGCGATGCCGGTCGGGCAGGCGGTGACGGCCACGAGGGACGGCGGGTTCGCCGACGTGCCGCTCGTCGCGTGCTTGCCGGTGGAGACCGGGGCGCCCGCGGGCACCGTCTCCTTCGCTGCGGGGGCGGCGGCGGGCATGGTGACGGCGTCGGTCACCAGGGCCACGACCTCGTCGGGCGTCGTGGCGGCGCGGAGGCCGTCGGTGAACGCCGGCTTCGCCAGGGCGCGGGCCAGCTGGGTGAGGATCTTCATGTGGAGCGCGTCGCCCGAGGCGGGCGCGGTGATGAGGAACGCCAGGTCGGCCGAGCCGTCCTTGGCCCCGAAGTCGGCCTTCGGCGCGAGCCGGGCGAACGTCAGGGTGGGGGCGTCCACGCCCGCGGTGCGGCAGTGGGGGATGGCGATGCCGCCGGGCAGGCCGGTGGACGACTTCTCCTCGCGGGCGAAGACGTCGGCGAGGACGGCCGAGGCGTCGGTCGCGCGACCGGCGTCGTCGAGCGTCGCGACGAGCGCGCGGATCACGTCGTCCTTGGACGAGCCCAGGTCGGCGTCGAGCCGGACCAGGGCGGGCGTGATCAGCGCGGGGCTGGTGTCGTGGGTCATGAGTCACCTCGGGTGAACGGAACGGGTCGTACGACGACGAGGTCCGGGCGGACCTGGTCGGGGAGGGGGATGGTCGTGCCGGGTAGTCCGGCGGCGGCGCTGCCGTAGGCGACGCCGAGAGCGAGGCAGTCGGCCGGGGCGAGCCCGCGGAGCCGACCGAGGAGGAAGCCGAAGAGGCTCGAGTCGCCCGCGCCGACCGTGCTGACCACGGTGGTCGGGGGCGGGGTGGCGTGCCAGGCGCAGACGCTGCCGTCGGCCTCACGGGCCAGCAGCACGGCACCGTGGCCGCCGAGCGTGGCGAGCACCGTGTCGACGCCGCGGGCCACGAGCTGGTACGCCGCGGCGGCCGCGGCCGCCGGGTCCCGCTCGAGGGTGGCGGCGTCGTCGCCGGTGAACGAGGCCAGCTCGTCGGCGTTGGGCTTCATCAGGTGCGGGGCCGCGTCGGGCAGCGCGTCGACGAGCGCCTTGAGGGGCGCGTCGCTCGTGTCGACGGCGACCTGGGCGCCGCGGCCGCGGAGGTCGGCGGCCATGCCGGCGTACCAGTCGACGGGTGCACCGGGGGGCAGCGACCCCGCGAGCACGACCCAGGTCGCTGCGGCCGCGTGCCGGACCATCGCGGCGGCGAGGGCGTCGAGCACCTCGGGGCCGGCCTCGGGGCCGGGGCTGTTGAGCTTGGTGGTGGTGCCGTCGGGCTCGGCGATCGTCACGTTGACCCGCACCGGGCCGGCGGGCGCGACGGGGCGGCAGTCGACGCCGGCGGCGAGCAGCTCGAGGACGAAGGGGTCCTCGCGGTGCGCGGGCAGGACGGCGACCGAGGGCACCCCGGCGCAGACGGAGGCGCGGGAGATGTTGACGCCCTTGCCGCCCGCCTGCGTGGTGGTCGTGGCGACGCGGTGGACCGCGCCCCGCTCCAGCGGCTCGGCGAGCGCGATCGTCTGGTCGACGCTCGGGTTCGGGGTGAGGGTGAGGATCATGCGACGTCGACCTCCAGGCCGGTGGCCCGCAGGCCGTCGAGCTCGTCCGCGTCGGCGTCGCCGCCGGTGACGAGCGTGTCGATCTCGCCGAGCTCGGCGAAGCGGCGGGTGTGCTCCTCGCCGATCTTGCTGCCGTCGGCGAGCACGACGACGGAGCGGGCGGCGAGCACCAGCGACCGCTTCACGCTCGCCTCCTCCGCGTCGGGGGTGGAGAGACCGTGGTCGGTCGAGATGCCGTTGACGCCCACGAAGGCGACGTCGACGCGCAGGGCCGCCAGTGCGAGCACGGTCTCGGGGCCGACGGCGGCGAGCGTGGTGGGCCGGACCCGACCGGGCAGGAGGTGCAGCTCGACCTGGGGGAGGCCGGCGAGCCGGGCCGCGATCGGCACCGAGTGCGTCACCACGCTGATGCGGTGGCCCGCGGGGAGCGCGGCGGCGAGCTGGGCGGTGGTGGTGCCGGCGTCGAGCAGGATCGTGCTGCCCGCGGGCGGCAGGTAGCGCAGGGCCCGCTTGGCGATCCGCTCCTTGTCGCCGGTGCGGGTGCGGCTGCGGTCGGCCACGCCGGCCTCCACCACGTGGAGGGCGTTCGCGGGGACGGCGCCGCCGTGGACGCGGCGGATGAGGCCCTGACGCTCGAGCATCGTGAGGTCGCGACGCACCGTCTCGGTCGTCACGTCGAACTCGTCGGCGAGCCCGGTCACGGACAGCCGTCCGGCCGCCGCCACCCGCTGGGCGATCGCTCCCTGCCGTTCCTCTGCGTACATGTCACCTCCCGTTGATCTGTGTTTGTGTTGTTCTATGCCCGAACGTGTTGACTGTCAAGGGGGTCGAGGCGGTAACTTGTGAGCATGGTCACCGGAGAAGCCGTCACGCCCGACGCCACGAGCCCCCACGTCCTGCGCGGCACCCCCGTCGTCCCCGGCGTCGCCCACGCGGCGGTCGCCGTGGTGGCGGGCGAGCTCGACGGTGCCGCCGTCGCCGCCTACCGCGCGTCCGCGCCGACCGACGAGGCCGCGGCCCTCGAGGCGTACGACGCGGCGGTCGCCCTGGTCGCGGACGGCTTCGCCACGCGGGCCTCCCACGTGGAGGGTGCGGCGGCCCAGGTGCTCACCGCCTCCGCCGGGCTGGCGCGCGACCGCGGGCTGCGCTCCGGGGTGCGCAAGCAGCTGCGGGCCGGCGCCGACCTCGTCGGGGCCGCCGAGGCGGCGGTCGACACCTTCGTCGCCCTCTTCGAGCAGCAGGGCGGCCTCATGGCCGAGCGCGTCACCGACCTGCGCGACATCGAGCGCCGCATCGTCGCCCGCCTCGCCGGGCTGCCCGAGCCCGGCGTGGTCATGCCCGAGACCCCGGTCGTGCTCGTGGCCGCCGACCTGGCGCCCTCCGACACCGCCGGGCTCGACCCGGCCGTCGTGCTGGCGCTCGTCACCGAGCGAGGTGGCGCCACCAGCCACACCGCGATCATCGCCCGCCAGCTGGGCATCCCGTGCGTGGTCGGCGTCGTCGGTGCGCTGGGCCTCGCCGACGGCACGACGGTGCTCGTCGACGGCACGGCCGGCACGGTCGAGGTCGAGCCCGACGCCACCGACGCCGCCGACCGGGTGGCGGCGGACGGTGCGCTGCGGGCCGCCACTGCCTCCTGGACCGGACCGGCCGCCACGGCCGACGGCCTCCGCATCAAGCTGCTGGCCAACGTCGCCGATCCCGGCTCCGCGGTCGCGGCGGCCGAGCAGCCCGTCGAGGGTGTCGGCCTCTTCCGCACCGAGCTCTCGTTCCTCGACCGCCCCTCCGAGCCGACGGTGGAGGAGCAGGCCGAGCTGTACGCCGCGGTCTTCGCGCCGTACGCGGCGGCGGGCCAGACGGTCGTCGTCCGCACCCTCGACGCGGGCTCCGACAAGCCGATCGCCTTCGCCACCCACGAGGGCGAGGAGAACCCGGCGCTCGGCGTGCGCGGGCTGCGCCTCGCTGCCGACAACCCGGACCTGCTCGTGCACCAGCTCGACGCGGTGGCCCTGGCGGCGGAGCGCTCCGGCGTGGACGCCTGGGTGATGGCGCCGATGGTGGCGACGCGCGACGAGGCTGCGGCCTTCGCCGAGCAGGTGCGCGCCCGTGGGCTGAAGGCGGGCGCGATGATCGAGGTGCCGGCGGCGGCCGTGCTGGCCCACCGGGTGCTGGAGGTCGTCGACTTCCTCTCGATCGGCACCAACGACCTGACGCAGTACACGATGGCGGCCGACCGCATGGCCAGCGACCTCGCGCACCTCACCGACCCGTGGCAGCCCGCTGTCCTGCACCTCGTGGCGATCACCGCCGCCGCGGGCCAGCAGGTCGGCAAGCCGGTCGGGGTGTGCGGCGAGGCCGCCGCCGACCCGCTGCTCGCCTGCGCGCTCGTGGGCATGGGCGTCACGTCGCTGTCGATGGCGTCGGGCGCCGTGCGCGCGGTCGGTGCCCAGCTGGCGCTCGTCACCGCCGAGCAGTGCGAGGAGGCGGCCGAGCGTGTCCTGGCCGCCGCCGACCCGACGGCCGCGCGCGAGGCCGCACGCGCCGTGCTGGTGCCGCGGGGCGAGTGAGCGCCGGGGCGCCGGACCGGGCATTTGGGCGGCGTCGCGGGTCGCTGCTAACTTTGTCAGGTTGCCGTCAGGACGGCCGCGGATTCGAAGTGCCCGGGTGAACAGGCCCCGGCGCGCCGCGCAACGAGCTGGAAGGAGCCCCGCATGTCGATCGGAACCGATGCGGAGACCAAGAACAAGATCATCGCGGAGTACGCGACGACCGAGGGCGACACCGGTTCGCCCGAGGTGCAGATCGCGCTGCTGAGCCACCGCATCGCGCACCTCACGGAGCACCTGAAGACGCACAAGCACGACCACCACAGCCGTCGTGGTCTGCTGCTGCTGGTCGGCCAGCGCCGCCGGCTGCTGAACTACCTGGCCAAGACCGAGATCGCACGCTACCGCTCGATCATCGAGCGCCTCGGCCTCCGCCGCTGAACCCGCCAGGAGCGGCCGCCCCTCGGGTGGCCGCTCCTGCTGCATCCGGCGGGCGCCAGCCGCTATCGTCGGAGGCACGGGTCCCGCATCGCGACGGTGCGGCACCCACAACTGAATGTTCTGACACCCACCAGGAGCGACCCGCACCGATCCGGCCCGGTCCTCGGTAGTGGCCTTCGGGGCGCCCGTCACTCGCGACGCGAGCAGACGGCCTCGCCGCGGGCCTCGATCGAAGACCGGCACGCAGACCGCGGGACCTCGAGGAGGCTCCGCCGTCGTGCGGACTCATGCGCGGATCGCTCCGCTCACAGAAGAGGGACTCACACCCTTGACCGACTCCACCCCCGCCGGGCCCGTCATCTCCGCCGTCGAGACCGTTCTCGACAACGGCAAGTTCGGCACCCGGACCGTCAAGTTCGAGACCGGGCTGCTCGCCCGCCAGGCCGCCGGCTCCGTCACGGCCTACCTCGACGAGGACACGATGCTCCTCTCGGCCACCACGGCCGGGAAGCACCCGAAGGACCACTTCGACTTCTTCCCCCTGACGATCGACGTCGAGGAGCGGATGTACGCCGCGGGCCAGATCCCCGGCTCGTTCTTCCGGTCCGAGGGTCGCCCGGGCGAGGACGCGATCCTCACCTGCCGCCTCATCGACCGCCCGCTGCGCCCGACCTTCAAGAAGGGTCTGCGCAACGAGGTCCAGGTCGTCATCACCGTCATGGCCCTCAACCCGGACCAGCCGTACGACGTGCTCGCGATCAACGCCGCGTCGCTCTCCACGCAGCTCTCCGGCCTGCCGTTCTCCGGCCCGGTCGGCGGCGTGCGCGTCGCCCTCATCGACGGCCAGTGGGTCGCGTTCCCGACCCACAGCCAGCTCGAGACCGCGGTCTTCGACATGGTCGTGGCCGGTCGCGTGACCGACACGGGCGACGTCGCCATCATGATGGTCGAGGCCGAGGCCACCGAGCAGACCTGGTTCCTCGTGCAGGGCGGCCAGCAGGCCCCCACCGAGGAGGTCGTCGCCGGCGGTCTCGACGCCGCCAAGCCCTTCATCAAGCAGCTGTGCGAGGCGCAGGCCGAGCTGGCCAAGGCCGCTGCCAAGCCCGTCCAGGACTTCCCGGTCTTCCTCGACTACGAGGACGACGTGTACGACGCGGTCGAGGCGGCCGTGAAGGCCGACACCGCCGCGGCGATGCAGATCGGTCCGAAGCAGGAGCGCGAGGAGAAGCTCGACGAGATCAAGGCGGCCCTGCTCGCCAAGATCGGCGCCGACTTCGAGGGTCGCGAGAAGGAGATCGGCGCCGCGTTCCGGTCGCTGAACAAGCAGCTCGTCCGCGAGCGCGTCCTGCGCGACAAGGTCCGCATCGACGGCCGTGGCCTCGCCGACATCCGCCCGCTGCACGCCGAGATCGACGTCATCCCGCGCGTCCACGGCTCCGCGCTCTTCGAGCGTGGCGAGACGCAGATCCTCGGCGTCACGACGCTGGCGATGCTCAAGATGGAGCAGCAGCTCGACACCCTCTCCCCGGAGAAGTCGCGCCGCTACATGCACAAGTACGTCTTCCCGCCGTTCTCCACCGGCGAGACCGGCCGCGTGGGCTCGCCCAAGCGCCGCGAGGTCGGCCACGGAGCGCTCGCGCGCCGCGCGCTGCTCCCCGTCCTCCCGGGCCGCGAGGAGTTCCCCTACGCGATCCGCCAGCTCTCCGAGGCCATGGGCTCCAACGGCTCCACCTCGATGGGCTCGGTCTGCGCCTCGACGCTCTCGCTGCTCCAGGCCGGCGTGCCGCTGCGCGCGCCCGTCGCGGGCATCGCGATGGGTCTCATCTCCGGCGAGGTCGACGGCCAGCAGGCGTACGTCGCGCTGACCGACATCCTCGGCGCCGAGGACGCGTTCGGCGACATGGACTTCAAGGTCGCCGGCACGCCCGAGTTCGTCACCGCGCTGCAGCTCGACACCAAGCTCGACGGCATCCCGGCGCCGGTCCTCGCGGCCGCGCTGACCCAGGCGCGCGACGCCCGCCTGGCGATCCTGGACGTCATGGCCGAGGCCATCGACGCCCCGGGCCCGATGTCGGAGACCGCCCCGCGGATCATCACCGTCAAGATCCCCGTCGACAAGATCGGCGAGGTCATCGGCCCCAAGGGCAAGGTGATCAACCAGATCCAGGACGACACGGGCGCGCAGCTCTCGATCGAGGACGACGGCACCATCTACATCGGTGCCAACGACGGGGTCGCGGCCGAGGCCGCGCGCGCCGCCGTCAACGCGATCGCCAACCCGACCATGCCCGAGGTCGGCGAGCGCTACCTCGGCACGGTCGTCAAGACGACCAACTTCGGCGCGTTCGTCTCGCTCATGCCGGGCAAGGACGGCCTGCTGCACATCAGCAAGCTGCGCTCGCTCGCCGGCGGCAAGCGTGTCGACACGGTCGAGGACGTCGTCTCGGTGGGCCAGAAGGTCCAGGTCGAGATCGCCGAGGTCGACGACCGCGGCAAGCTGTCGCTGATCCCGGTCGTCGAGGAGTCGGCGTCCGCCGACGCCGACGCGCCCGCCGAGGGCGACGCCGCGGAGTGACCTCCGTGCGTCCCACGCACCAGCCCGGTCCGGCCGGCCAGCAGTCCGCTGCTGGCCGGCCGGCCGCGTTGGCGGCCTCCCCGGTGCCCTCCCTCACCCACGCCCCCGGTGCGACCCCGCTGCCGCCCGGTGTGCGCCGCACGGTGCTGCCCAGCGGGCTGCGCGTCGTCACGGAGCACGTCCCGGGCGTCCGGTCGGCGAGCCTCGGCGTCTGGATCGGCGTCGGCTCGCGCCACGAGACCCCGTCGCTGCACGGCGCCTCCCACTTCCTCGAGCACGTGCTCTTCAAGGGCACCGCGGAGCGCTCGGCGCTCGACATCTCGGTCGAGATGGACGAGGTCGGCGGGGAGATGAACGCCTTCACCGCGAAGGAGTACACCTGCTTCCACACGCGGGTGATCGACTCCGACCTGCCGCTGGCCGTCGACGTGCTCGGCGACATGCTGACCTCGTCGCGCATCAGCGACGACGACGTCGAGGCCGAGCGCGAGGTGATCCTCGACGAGATCGCCATGCACGACGACGACCCCGACGACGTGGTGCACAACCTCTTCGCGGCGCAGGCGTGGGGCGACTCGCCGTACGGGCGCCCGATCGCCGGCACCGAGGAGTCGATCGCGGCGCTGAGCGCCGCCCAGGTGCGCCGGTTCTACCGCCGCCACTACCGCGCGGCCGGCACCGTCGTCGCCGCCGCGGGCAACGTCGACCACGACGAGGTCGTGGCGATGGTGCGGCGGGCGTTCGGCCGGAACGACTTCCTCGCCACCGAGAGCCTGCCGGCCCCCACGCCCCTGGCCGGTGCCGCCGCGCGGCCCGCCGTACGGCGCGTGCACCCTGGCCGGTCGACGGCCAGCCGCGGGTTCGAGCAGGTCAACGTCGTGCTCGGCATGGCCGGTCTGGCCCGCGCCGACGAGCGTCGGTTCGCGCTCGGCATCCTCACCACCGGCCTCGGCGGCGGCACGTCGTCGCGGCTGTTCCAGGAGGTCCGCGAGCGACGCGGGCTGGCCTACTCGGTCTACGCGTTCACCACGCAGCACGTGGGCGCCGGGCTGGTCGGCGTGGCCGTCGGCTGCCTCCCGGCGAAGGTCGACGCGACGCTGGCCACCGTGCGCGCCGAGCTGGCGCAGGTCGCCCGCGACGGGCTCGACGCCGACGAGGTACGGCGCGGGGCGGGCTCGCTGCGGGCCGGGCTCGTGCTGGGCCTGGAGGACACCGGCTCACGCATGCACCGGCTCGGCAAGGCCGAGCTGCTGGGGGAGCGGCTGCTGGGCGTCGACGAGGTCATCGCCCGCGTCGACGCGGTGACGGTCGAGGACGTCTCCGCCCTGGCGCGCGAGCTGTTCACCCGGCCCGAGGTGATGGCGGTCGTCGGACCCGCCTGACCCGCCTGACCCGGGTGGAGCGTCGGCGCGTCAGATCTGGGCGGTCACGCGCTGGCCCACGACCGCGACGACGGCGGGCGTGCTGCTCCGCGCGACCGAGACGCGGAACCCGCCGGACGTGAGCCCGGCGGACGCGGCCTCGACGATGCGCCGCAGGCCCTCGGGGCGGGTGGCTTCGTAGAAGAGGAACAGCTTGCCGCCGGGCAGCAACTTCTCGTGCAGCAGCGCGATCTCGTCCGGTGCCTCGCGCACCCAGAAGAGGTTCACGTTGAACGCGAACGCCTTGTGGAGCCGCTTCACGGGCACGCGGAGGGTGGCAAGGTCGATCTGGCGGACGGTGAGGCGACCCGCCTCGACGTGGGCCGCGCAGCGGCGCTTCGTGCGGTCGACGCCCGACTCGGAGCGGTCGATCGCGAACAGCTTGCCGGTGTCGAGGCGCGAGCAGACCAGCTCGGCCGCCGCGCCGGGGCCACAGCCGATCTCGAGGATCTGGTCGCCGGGCTGGACGTCCATCACGTCCACTCCCCACCGGATCCGCGCCGGGATCGTCTGCTGCCTCATGGGTACAGCCTGCCACTCGACGCCCGCTCGTGCAGGCACCGCCACGGTCGCGGACACGATCGTCGCCCCGGCGGGGGGCCACGTAGGTTGGTCCCCCGTGAGCGAGAACGAGACGGAGACGACGCGTCGCAGGGTCGGCGTGCTGGGTGCGCGGGGCAAGGTCGGGCGGGAGATCTGCGCCGCGGTGGCCGCCGCCGACGACCTCGAGCTGGTGGCCGAGATCGACGCCGGCGACGACCTGGCGACGCTGACCGCGGCCGGCGCCGAGCTGGTCGTCGACTTCACCCACCCCGACGTCGTGATGGCGAACCTCGAGTTCTGCGTCGCCCACGGCATCCACGCGGTGGTGGGCACGACCGGGTTCGACGACGAGCGGCTCACGCGCCTCGACGCCTGGCTCGCCGACGCCCCCGGCACCGGCGTGCTGATCGCGCCGAACTTCTCGATCGGCGCCGTGCTGATGATGCGCTTCGCCGCCGAGGCCGCCCGCTTCTACGAGTCGGTCGAGATCGTCGAGCTGCACCACCCGACCAAGGCCGACGCCCCGTCGGGCACCGCACGCCGTACGGCGGAGCTCGTCGCCGCGGCCCGCCGCGAGGCCGGCTGCGACCCCATGCCCGACGCCACCTCCACGAGCCTCGACGGCGCCCGGGGCGCGAGCGTCGACGGCGTCCCGGTGCACGCGCTGCGGATCCGCGGGATGGTGGCGCACCAGGAGGTCGTGCTCGGGGGACCGGGGGAGACCCTCACGATCCGGCACGACTCCATGGACCGGGCGTCGTTCGCGCCGGGCGTCCTCGTCGGCCTCCGGGCCATCGGCGCCCACCCCGGTCTCACGGTCGGGCTGGAGCACCTGCTCGACCTCGACTGAGGCCGCACCCGCCCCGGTGGGCGGTCACCCCGTGACGAGGCGCAGCAGCGCGGCCGTCGCGGCCGCCAGGACGACGACCACCAGGAAGTTGGCCCGCAGCAGGAGCGCGACGACCGCCACCGCGAGACCGGCGGCCCGGGCGTCGACGACGACGGAGCTGCCGTCCGCCGCCGTCTGCACGGCCACCAGGGCGGCCAGCAGGGCGACGGGCAGGGCCAGGGCCGCCCGCCGTACGAACGGGCGCTCCAGCACCCCTGTGGGCAGCGAGAGCCCGGCCAGCTTCAGCAGGTAGCAGCCGGCGGCCAGCGCCAGCAGCGCCGCCCACGTCGTCGTCACGCGTCCGCCCCCTCGGTCGGCGCAGGGCGCCCGGGCAGCGCGGCGGCGACGAGCGCCACCGACGCGGCCGCGAGCACCGGTACGCCGGCGGGTGTCGCCGGGACGAGCACCAGGGCGAGCGCGGCGGCGACGAGCGCCACCCGACGGGCCGAGGAGTCCTGCAGGCGGGGCCACAGGAGCGCCAGGAACGCGGCGCCCACCGCGGCGTCGAGCCCGTAGGTGCGGGGGTCGCCCAGCGCCGTGCCCGCCAGGGCCCCGACGAGCGTCATCAGGTTCCAGAGCGCGAAGACGGCACCGCCGGTGACCAGGAAGCCGACGCGCGCGTCGGGCACGGTCGACGCGGTGCCGGCGACGGCGCTCGACTCGTCGATCACCAGGTGCGCCGCTCCGGCGCGACGCCACCCCCGCCAGGCGAGCAGTGGCGTGAGCCGGAGCCCGTAGAGCGTGTTGCGCGCGCCCAGCATCAGCCCGGTGGCGGCACCCGACCATGGGGAGCCGCCGGCGGCGAGGACGCCGATGAACGCGAACTGCGAGGCACCCGTGAAGACGAGCAGCGACAGGGCGCAGGTCTGGAGCACGCTCAGGCCGGAGGTGACGCCGACGGCACCGAACGACGTGCCGTAGAGACCGGTGGCGAGCCCGACGGCGAGCCCCTCGCGCACGAGCGCCCGGCGGTCCGGGTGGGGCGAGGTCACCGGCGCACGCTACCGCCCGGGGTGGGGCAGGTGGGCCGGGTCTCGGGCCGGGTCTCGGGCCGGCCTTCGGGTCGGGGGCTACCGGTGGGAGAAGTCGTGCACGAGGACGAACGCGGCCGCCAGGCCGAGGGCGGCTCCGGTGGTGAGCGCGACCGGCATGACGAGGGGCACGGTGGACAGCAGACCGGCGATGACGCCGGCCGTCAGGAAGAGCAGGACGGCGACCGCGACGAGCACCCTGCGGTGCAGGCGGGGCAGGGGACCGAGCAAGGACGGGCTCCCTTCGGAGGGTCGCTCACGCGAGAGCTGTGAGCCGCATCACACTAGGCCCGTCGTCCGAGGAGTTCAAGTGCCGGGCGGGCGGGGCGGCCTCAGGCAGGGTCGGTCAGACCGGCGTGGAGCCGGACCTGGCGCACGACCCGGCGACCCGTGCCGTCGGCGTCGAGCTCGCGGTGGGCGCCGTCCGGACCCCACCCCGAGGAGGTCAGGAAGGCGCGCCCGGTGTCGTCGTCGCTGTCGAGCCAGGCGCTCACGCGGCTGAACCGGTCGGCCTCGAGGGTCTCGACGCAGGCATGGAGGAGGCGGGAGCCGTGGCCCTGCGCGCGGTGGGCGGGGTCGACGGCCAGCTCGGCGAGCTGCGCGTCCCGCACCGGGTCGGCGTCCGGGTCGGGATCGGGCTGGAGCACGGCGTACCCCACGAGGGCCGGACCCTCGAGGGCCACGAGCACGCGGTTGCGGCTGTCGCCCGGGCGGCGCAGCGAGGTGTCCCAGGTGGCGGCGACCTCGGCGTCGGACGGCAGGCCCACGCCGGGCCCCCCGGAGGCGGGGGAGCCCAGCCGCTCGGCCCAGTAGGTGAGCTGGAGGCGCGCGAGGGCGGGCGCGTCCTGCGCCCACGCGACGCGCACGGACCGACCGCCGAGGTCGCTCACACGGCCCCGTGGCCCGGGTGGCCGTGCCCGGTCGTCCGGATCACCGGTAGGTCTCGGGGAGGCGGGCGCCGATCTTGACCTGCGGCTTGGGCAGGCGCATGGGCTTGATCTGCATGGAGCGGGTGACCGCGTAGAAGGTGAGGCCCTTGAGCGAGTCGTCGGGGAAGCGACGGCGCACCTCGCGCCGCATCTTGAAGCGCAGGAACGTCATGTCGAGCAGCACGAGCAGCAGCGTCATCATCAGGATGAGCGAGCCCGTGTTGGCGAGGTCGGCGCTGCCCGAGTACTGCATCACCAGCGAGATGACCATCAGCGGCAGGATCAGCTCGGTGAAGGAGAACCGCGAGTCGACCAGGTCGCGCACGAGGCGGCGCACCGGACCCTTGTCGCGCACCGGCATGAAGGTGTCGTCGCCGGTCTTCATCGCCTCGCGCACCTTCTGCTGCTTGGCGAAGCGGTCGGCGCGCTCGCGGGCCGTCTGCTCCTTGCGCGTGCGTGCGGGCTTGGCCCGGGCGCGGGCCGCGGCCTCCGCCTCCTTGCGCGTCGGGGTCGGTCGACCCTTCGCGCCGGCGCGGGGCACGACCTCCTCACCGGTCGTCGTGGGCGCAGCGGCCTCGGGGGCGGTCTTGCTGGTCGTACGACGGAACAACGTGAGCCTCACAGGAGCGGGACCGGAGCGGTGATGCGTCCACGGCGGCCGGGGCCGGCGGAGCGCGGGATCGGGGGCCACCCTACCGACCCCGACGCGGTCGCCCCACGGTCGCCCGGCTTGAGGTTTGGGCCTACTGTTGAGCGGGAAGCCGCATCACGGCCGTCGGTCGGTGCGCTGGGGGGTACGTCGTACCCGCCGCACCCGACACCGATGACGACGGCGCACACCGCGAGACGTCCCGAGGAGATGCCCCCGATGAGTCTGATGAAGCGCATGAGCCTGATCTTCAGGTCGAAGGCCAACACGGCGCTGGACCGCGCCGAGGACCCTCGCGAGACCCTCGACTACAGCTACCAGCGCCAGGTGGAGCTGCTGAGCAAGGTACGACGCGGCGTCGCCGACGTCGCCACCAGCCGCAAGCGCGTCGAGCTGCAGATCAACCAGATCCAGCAGCAGGCCGACAAGCTCCAGGGCCAGGCCCAGAAGGCGATCCAGGTCGGTCGTGAGGACCTCGCCCGCGAGGCGCTCACCCGCAAGTCGGGCCTCACCTCGCAGATCTCCGACCTCGAGGCGCAGCACGCGCAGCTCCAGGGCGAGGAGGAGAAGCTCACCATGGCGCAGCAGCGGCTGCAGGCCAAGGTCGAGTCCTTCCGCACCCGCAAGGAGACCATCAAGGCCACCTACACCGCGGCCGAGGCGCAGACGCGCATCGGCGAGGCGATGTCGGGCATCAGCGAGGAGATGGGCGACGTCGGCATGGCCGTCCAGCGCGCCGAGGACAAGACGGCGCAGATGCAGGCCCGCGCCGGCGCCATCGACGAGCTCATCGCCTCGGGCGCCCTCGACGACGCCTCCTCCATGAACCGCGGCGACGACATCGCCCGCGAGCTCGACGCCCTCAGCTCCAACGCGGACGTCGAGGCCGAGCTGGCCGCGCTGAAGGGTGGCGGCTCCGCCCCGCAGGCCATCGAGTCCTCCCCGCAGGGGGGCGACATCCTCCAGACCGAGCCGACGAAGCAGAGCGAGGGTGGTCAGGCGTGATCGTCCGCATCCTGGGTGAGGGCCAGTTCGACATCACCGACGCCTGCTTCGACTCGCTCAACGTGCTCGACGACGCGGTCGAGAAGGCCGTGGAGGAGAACGACGTCGAGGCGTTCCGCCCCGCCCTCGCCGCCCTCCTCGCCGGTGTGCGCGCCGAGGGCGTGCCCCACGCGGTCGACGCCCTCGACGAGTCCGACCTGATCCTCCCGCCGGAGGACGCCTCCATCGACGAGGTGCGCGACATGCTCAGCGACGACGGCCTGATCCCGGGCTGATCGCGACCTCGTGGCACGCACCCGCTTCCTGCCCGACCGGGGCCTCACGGCCCGGATGACCCTCGTCCTGTTCCTGCTCGGTGCCCTGTTCGTCGCGCTCGTCGTCGCGATCATGGTCGCGGTGCGGAGCCCGGGGCTCGCGGTGCTCGTGGGCGTCATCGGCCTCGGCATCGCCTTCTACCAGTGGTGGTCCTCCGACAAGGTCGCCATGCGCGCCATGCGGGCCCGGGAGGTCACGCCGGAGCAGGCACCCGAGCTGCACGGCATGATCGACCGGCTCTGCGCCCTGGCCGACATGCCCAAGCCGCGCGTCGGCGTGGCCGACATGGACCTGCCGAACGCCTTCGCCACGGGCCGCTCGCCGAGCCGGTCGGTCGTCTGCGTCACGACGGGCATCCTGCGGACGCTGACGGCGGAGGAGCTCGAGGGTGTGCTCGCCCACGAGCTGTCCCACGTGGCCCACCGCGACGTCATGGTGATGACCATCGCCTCGTCGGCGGGCATCGTCGCCGGGATGGTCACGCAGGGCGCCCGCTTCGGTGCCCTGTCCGGCGTCGGTCGCAGCCGCGGGAACAACAACAACGGCGGGGCGGCGGCCCTCGTCATCGCGCTCGTCGTGTCGCTGGTCGTCTACGCGGTGAGCTTCTTCCTCACGCGGCTGCTGTCGCGCTACCGCGAGCTGTGCGCCGACCGCGCCGGCGCCTACCTGACGATGAAGCCGGCCGCCCTGGCGTCGGCGCTGCAGAAGATCACCGGTGAGATCTCGATGATCCCGCAGCGCGACCTGCGCACCACGGGTGCCATGAACTCCTTCTTCATCGCCCCGGCCATCAGCGGTGCGACGGTCAAGACGCTCACCTCGACCCACCCGTCGCTCGAGCAGCGCCTCGAGCAGCTGGCGCGCATCCAGGCCGACCTCGGCAGCACGACGTACTGACACCGCACGGCGGGGAAGAGAGAGCGACGACGTGGGGTTCTGGGACGCCATCACCGGCCGGCGCGCGCCGCGCCAGGCGCGGCTCGACGCGCTGTTCGGGGTGCCGAGCGCCGCGATCACGCTGCAGGCGGCCGCCGACCTGGCGCCCACCGGCGTCGGCTCGGTCTGCTACCGGGCCGCCGAGGGGGCCGCGTTCTCGTCGGCCCAGGCCGACATCGTCGAGCTGCTGAACGGTGACCCCGAGGCGCCCGACGTCGAGCGCAGCGTCGACGAGTTCGGGTTCAGCTGGCTCGTCGTACGGCGCGACCCCAGCGACACCGCCGGGCTCTGCACCGACCTGCACGCCGTCAACGTGATGCTCGAGGAGCAGGGCTTCGGTCCGTCGCTGCTGTGCTCCGTGGTCGGGTTCGCCGGCGCGGGGGAGCGCCGGGTCGGCCTCGTCTACCTCTACAAGCAGGGCACGTTCTACGCGTTCGCGCCCACCGGTCCCCAGAGCCGTGACAACCTCCTGGAGATCAGCGTGCGCGACCACCTCGCCGGCGAGCTGCCGGTCGAGAAGGACCTGCAGCGGTGGCTGGCGCTCTGGGGTGCGCCGGGGCTGTGAGGCGGCACGCGGTGGTGGCAGGCACGACGGGGGTCAGGGCCGAACGGGAAGAGGTCGCACGATGAGCGTGGAACCGATGTCGCAGGTCGACGCGAAGATCGCCCAGTACGAGGTGCTCGAGGACGACTCGGCTCGCAACGAGCTGCAGTCGGTCGTCGAGATGGCGGCGTGGGTGGCCCAGGTGCCGCTCGCCACCATCAACCTCATCAGCACGACGCAGCAGCACCAGATCGCGACCGTGGGGTTCGACGGCTCCATCTGCCGGCGCGAGGACTCGATGTGCGCGGTGAGCGTGGCGGCCGAGGGGCCGGTCGTGGTGCCCGACGCCAGCGCCGACCCCCGCTTCGCCGAGAACCCGTTCGTCACCGGGATCCTGGGCGACGTGCGGTTCTACGCGGCGCACCAGCTGGTCACCCCCGACGACGTCGTCATCGGCACCCTGTGCGTGTTCGACACGGTGCCCCGTGAGCTCGAGGACTCGCGTCGGCGCGCCCTGCAGACGCTCGCCGACCGGGTGGTCGACCTGCTGGAGCTCTCGTTGCGCACGCGCGCGCTCGACGAGTCGCTGCGGCGGATGGCCCTGATGCGCGACGAGCTCGCCCGGTCGAACGAGCACCTGGCCGCGTTCGCCGGTCAGGTCAGCCACGACCTCCGCAACCCGCTCTCGACCGTCGCGATGTCGCTCTACCTGCTCCGCGAGCAGATCGGCGACGAGAACAACGGGTCGATGGTCGACCGGGCGCTCCGCGGCACCTCGCGCATGCAGTCGCTCATCGAGGACCTGCTGTCCTTCGCCCGGCTCGGCGGGGCGCTGCGGCGGGAGCCGGTCGACCTGCGGGTCGTCGTCCAGGAGGTGCTCGCCGACCTCGCCGTACCGCTCGAGGGCGCCGAGGTGGAGGTGGGCCCGCTCCCGGTGGTCTCGGCCGACCCGACGCAGATGCGGGCCGTGCTGCAGAACCTGGTGGCGAACGCCGCGAAGTTCACCGCGCCGGGCGAGCCCGCGCGCATCACCGTCGGCGCCCGCCCGGCACCGTCCTCGTGGCGGATCGAGGTGGGCGACCGGGGGCCCGGCATCGACCCGGTCGACGCGCAGCGCGTCTTCGACCCGCTCGTGCGGCTCGACGAGAAGGCCGAGGGGTCCGGCATCGGCCTCACGACCTGTCGTCGCATCGTGGAGGCCCACGGCGGCACGATCGGCCTCACGCCCCGCGAGGGGGGCGGCACGGTCGCCTGGGTCGACCTGCCGTTCGACTGAGCCGTCTCCGGCCCGGCCGCCGGGCCCCACGCCGTACGACGAGAGGCCCGCACCCTGCGCAGGGTGCGGGCCTCTCGTCGTACGGAGCAGCGGTGTCAGGCCGAGGGGGCCGAGGGGGCCGCGGTGCGGCCCGGCAGGTCGAGCATGCGCTGCAGTGCGACCTTGGCCCACTTCTCGGTCTCGGGGTCGACCGAGATGACGTTGGGCACGACGCCCGCCACCAGCGACTCGAGCGCCCACACCAGGTGCGGGAGGTCGATGCGGTTCATGGTGGAGCAGTAGCAGACCGTCTTGTCGAGGAAGGTGATGCGCTTGTCGGGGTGGGCGTCGGCGAGCCTCTTCACGAGGTTGAGCTCGGTGCCGATGGCCCACGAGGAGCCGGGCTCCGCCGCCTCGATCGTGTTGATGATGAACTCGGTGGAGCCGACGAGGTCGGCCTTCGTGACGACCTCGTGCTTGCACTCGGGGTGCACGAGGATCCGCACGCCCGGGATCGTGGCCCGCAGCTCGTCGACCACGGTCTCCGAGAAGCGGCCGTGCACCGAGCAGTGGCCCTTCCAGAGGATGACGCGGGCCGCGCGGAGCTCGTCGGCGGTGAGGCCGCCGTTGGGCTTGTGCGGGTTCCAGACCACGCACTCCTCGAGCGAGATGCCGAGCTTGAGCACGGCGGTATTGCGCCCGAGGTGCTGGTCGGGCAGGAAGAAGATCTTGGCCTGGCCCTCGGGGCGCTGGGCGAGCGCCCACTCGAGGGCGACGTCGGCGTTGGACGACGTGCAGACCGCGCCGCCGTTGCGACCGCAGAACGCCTTGATGTCGGCCGAGGAGTTCATGTAGGTGATCGGGACGATGTCGTCGGCCACCCCGGCGTCGGTCAGCGCGTCCCACGCGTCCTCGACCTGGGCGAGCGCCGCCATGTCGGCCATGGAGCACCCGGCGGCCAGGTCGGGCAGGATCACCTGCTGCTCGGGACCGGTGAGGATGTCGGCCGACTCGGCCATGAAGTGCACGCCGCAGAAGACGATGTAGGGCGCGTCGGGGCGCGCCGCGGCGTCGCGGGCGAGCTTGAACGAGTCGCCCATGACGTCGGCGAACGCGACGACCTCGTCGCGCTGGTAGTGATGGCCGAGGATGAACACCTGGTCGCCCAGGGCCTCCTTGGCGGCGCGGGCGCGGGCCACGAGGTGCGGGTCGGACGCGGGCGGCAGGTCGCCGGGGCAGTCGACGCCCCGCTCGGAGCCGAGGTCGCGGCCGCGGCCCAGCGGGAGGAGCGGCAGGTCGACGATGGTCATGGGGTCCATCGTAGGTCCTGCGGCAGGATGGCGACGTGCGTGTCCTCATCGCCCCCGACAAGTTCGCCGGCACCCTCACCGCCGGCGAGGCGGCGCGCGCGATCGCGGAGGGCTGGCGCCGCCACGCGCCGGACGACGAGGTCGACCTCGCACCGGTCGCCGACGGGGGTCCCGGGTTCGTCGACGTCCTCCACGACGCCCTGGGCGGCGACCTGGCCGCCGTAACCGTGAGGGGCCCGTACGGCGATCCCGTCCCCGCGACCGTCCTCGTCGTCGGCGACACGGCGTACGTCGAGTCCGCGCAGGCCTGCGGCCACGCGCTGTGCGACCCGGCGCGCGCCGAGGAGGCCGCCACGACCGGCGTCGGTGACCTGGTGCGTGCGGCGGTGGCGTCGGGCGCGCGCCGGGTCGTGGTCGGTCTGGGCGGCAGCGGGGCGAGCGACGGCGGCGCCGGGCTGCTGGCGGCCCTCGGCGCGACCGCGGACCGCCCCCTCGACGCCGGACCGCGCGGCCTGGCCGGCATCACCCGCGTGGACCTCGGTCCCGCCCGGGTGGCCGTGGCCGGTGTCGAGCTGCTCGCGGCCCGCGACGTCGCCGGACCGCTCACCGGTCTCTTCGGCACGGTCAAGACGTTCGGCGTCGAGCGCGGCGTCGCGGAGGAGCGCATCCCGGCGGTCGACGGGCTGCTCGAGGAGTGGGCGGTCGCAGCGGGCCGGCGGGTGTCGCTCGACGAGGGGGCCGGCGCCGCGGGCGGGCTGGGCTTCGCGCTGCTGCTCCTCGGCGCGACGAGCGAGCCCGGCGTCGACCTCGTGCTCGCGGCGGTCGGCCTGGCCGCGCGCAGCCGGGCGGCGGACCTGGTGCTGACGGGGGAGGGGCGCTTCGACTACGGCAGCCGGGCGGGCAAGGTGCCGTACGGCGTCGCCCAGGTCGCCGCCGAGGCCGTGCGGCCCTGCGTCGTGCTGGCGGGCGAGGTGCTGGTCGGCACGCGGGAGATGCGCACGCTGGGCGTCGAGGCGGCGTACGCCCTGGTCGACGAGGTCGGGGTGGAGCAGGCCCTGGCGGCGGCGTACGACGCCCTCGCGCTCACCGCGACGCGGGCCGCGCGGGCGTGGTCGCGCTGAGACGCCCGCACCCGTGGTCGAAACGGACCATGGTCCGCATCTGACCCCCCGCTGCCCTCGGGAATAGACCCGGGGTGTGTCACCATTGGAATCACTGCACGCACCAGTCGATTCCTTTGGGAGAGCGCACATGACCGAGCAGGTCGACATCCAGCCGACGACCGAGCGTCGTACCGACCAGATCAACCTGAGCGCCGTGGCCGCCTCGAAGGTCCAGAGCCTCCTGTCGCAGGAGGGTCGCGACGACCTCGCGCTCCGCATCTCCGTCCAGCCCGGTGGCTGCTCGGGCCTCCGTTACCAGCTGTTCTTCGACGAGCGCACGCTCGACGGCGACGTCGTCACCGACTTCGACGGTGTCTCGGTCGTCGTCGACCGCATGAGCGTGCCCTACCTCAACGGCGCCGAGATCGACTTCGTCGACTCGATCGAGAAGCAGGGCTTCACGATCGACAACCCGAACGCGACCGGCTCCTGCGCCTGCGGCGACTCGTTCCACTGAGCCGCTGACCGCGTGACGCCGGGCGCCCGCGCCCGGCACGACGAAGGCCCCCACCGTGATCGGTGGGGGCCTTCGTCGTCACCTCCCGGGTGCCGTGGATGCGTGAAACGCGGCGGGAGGAGCGGCAGGTGGCGCGCTTCGTCGCCGCCCCAGGCGGCGCGACGCGGTGCGGTCCTGGTGCTCGGGGTCAGTCCTGGTAGATCGCCGCGGCCAGCCGGGCGGCGGCCTCGCTGACCTGG
The DNA here is from genome assembly GCF_000426525.1 of Nocardioides alkalitolerans DSM 16699. GTDB lineage: Bacteria > Actinomycetota > Actinomycetes > Propionibacteriales > Nocardioidaceae > Nocardioides > Nocardioides alkalitolerans. Next base: position 641,450 of record NZ_AUFN01000010.1, on the reverse strand, counting down.
ATCTGCGGCTTCGCGGTCTCCCGCGGCTGGTCGGCGTACTCCAGCGAGGGGGCCGGTCGGAGGGCGGCACGGCGTACGCGGTCCGCGGGCGACGTCAGCGAGAGCCGGCGCGTGGCGGCCTGGCAGTCCGACCGGAGCTCGGCCGGAGCGGCCTGGTCGTCGTACGCGGGGCGCAGCGGCGTGCCGGTGGCGGTGTTCGGGCTCATGCTCCCCGACGCTAGGGGCTACCGTCGGGTACCCCCAGAGGTACTCGACGGTAGTGTTCCGCGGCCGCGAATCGGCACGCCCGCCCGGCTCGCGTAGGGTTCGCCGACGTGTCGCTCCTCATCACCGGCTCCATCGCCACCGACCACCTGATGTCCTTCGCGGGCAAGTTCTCCGACTCGCTCGTGGTCGACCAGCTCGACAAGCTGTCGGTCTCGTTCCTGGTCGACGACCTCGAGGTACGTCGGGGCGGCTGCGCCGCCAACATCAGCTTCGGTCTCGGCAACCTCGGGCTGCGCCCCGTGCTCGTCGGGGCGGTGGGCGAGGACTTCGTCGACTACCGCGCCTGGCTCGAGCGCCACCAGGTCGACTGCGACTCGGTCCGGGTCTCCGAGACCCGCCACACCGCGCGCTTCGTGTGCACGAACGACTCCTCGATGGCGCAGATCGCCTCCTTCTACGCCGGCGCGATGAGCGAGGCGCGGGAGATCGAGCTGAAGCCGATCGTCGACCGCGTCGGCGCTCCCGACTACGTGCTGGTCGGTCCGAACGACCCCGAGGGCATGCTGCGCCACACCGACGAGTGCCGCCAGCGCGGCTACGCCTTCGTGGCCGACCCCTCGCAGCAGCTGGCCTTCGGCGACGGCGACCTCATCCGGCCCCTCATCGACGGCGCCGACATCCTCTTCTCGAACGAGTACGAGGCCGCCCTCATCATCTCGAAGACGGGCTGGAGCCACGAGGAGGTGCTCGACCGCGTCGGTACCTGGGTGATCACGCTCGGCCCCGACGGCGTGCGCCTCGAGCAGAAGGGCCAGGAGCCGCTCGTCGTGGCCGCCGTGCCGGAGACGGCCAAGGTCGAGCCCACGGGCGTCGGCGACGCCTTCCGGGCCGGGTTCCTCGCGGCCCTCTCGTGGGGCCTCGGGCACGAGCGGGCGGCGCAGCTGGGCTGCCTGCTCGCCGTGTACGTCGTGGAGCAGGTCGGCACGCAGGAGTACAGCCTCGGCCGCGCTGCGTTCCTCGCCCGCCTCGAGGCGACCTACGGCGCCGACGCCGTCGCGGACGTCGAGCCACACCTGCGCACGCTGCACCCCTGAGGCGCGGGGAGCCCTGCTCCCCTCACATCCCCACCTCGGCGCGGAGCCGGGCCACCACGCCGGGCAGCACCGCCAGGAACCGGTCGACCTCCGCCTCGGGGGTCTCCGGACGCAGCGACAGCCGCACGTTGCCGTGCGTCAGTGCGCCCATGGCCGCGAGCACGTGCGACGGCTCGAGGGTGGACGCCGCGCACGCCGAGCCGCTGCCCACGCCGAACCCGAGACGGTCCAGCTCCGTGACCAGCGCCTCGCCGTCGACGTAGAGGCACGAGAACGTGAGCAGGTGGGGGAGCCGGTCGTCCGGGTCACCGACCACGTCCACGTCGGGCACCGTCGCGGCCACGGTGCGCCGTACCCGGTCGACCAGCGCGTGCACGCGCGGCCCGGCCTCGGCGGCCTCGGCCGTCACCGCCTGCAGTGCCGCGGCCGCCGCCAGCGCCCCGGCGACGTCCTCGAAGCCGAGCGCGCGGGGGTCGCTGCGGTCGTCGGCGGGGGAGGGGGAGCGCCAGCGCACGTGCTTGCGCACGACGAGCACCCCGACGCCCGGGGGGCCGCCCCACTTGTGCGCCGACGCCGCGGCGACCGCCCAGCCGGCCGGCAGGGGATGCCAGCCGACGGAGCTGCAGGCGTCGAGCAGCACCGGCACGTCGCCCGCGAGCTCGGCCGCCTCGGCCACCGGCTGCACGGTGCCCACCTCGTGGTTGGCGGTCTGCAGGGCCAGCAGGGCGACGCCGCCGTGGGCGGCGCGGGCGTCGGCCAGGGTCGTGCGCCAGGCGTCGAGGTCCAGGCGGCCCCGGGCGTCGACGGGCACGCTGACGGTCGTCGTGCCGTGCTCGGCGGCCGACCAGGCGGCCGCGTGCAGCACGGACGAGTGCTCGACCGCCGCGTGGGCGACGACGGGGCCCACCCGTCGCCGGCCCCGGGCCAGGCCGAGCAGTCCGCGGTGCACGGCCTCGGTGCCGCTGGACGTGAAGGTGACCTCGTCGGCCCGGACGTCGAGGCCGGCGGCGACCACCTCGCGGGCGTTGTCGAGCAGCTGACGGCTGAGGCGTCCCGCCCGGTGCAGGCGGCGCGGATCGGCGTACCCGTGCTCCCACGCCGCCTGCAGCGTCCGGGCCGCGGCGGGGTGCAGGGGGCGGCCCGAACCGGTGTCGAGATCGGTCCACGGAGCGTCCTCGCGGGGCATCGCGGCGGTGGTCGCGGGCGCACCGGGTACCGGGGGAGGAGGCGGAGGACTCCCTGCGCCGACAGCGTCGCTCACGCGCACGACCGTAACCGTGCCGACACCCGGCGAGGTAGGTGACCCTCACGGTCCGTCGGGGTCGGGATTCGGTTAGTCTGCTGGCTGTTGTGTGGTCGTCCTAGAGAGAGGCTCGTTCGTGAGTCTGCAACTCCCCAGGCGGCACGGTGCCGAGGTTCGTCGCGGCTCGTCGCCGCGTGCGAAGCGAAGCGTCCGTCTCGCCGCGTTCCTGGGCCTCGCCCTGCTCTTCCTCAGTGGCTGCTCCGAGCAGGAGCAGTACCAGATCCGTCACCTCGGACTCCCTGGCCAGGCCACGGAGGAGGCGCCCCACATCGCCAACCTCTGGATCTGGGCGTGGGTCGCCGCAGCCGTGACGGGCGTGCTCGTGTGGGGCCTCATGTTCTGGGTGGTCGTGCGCTACCGGCGCCGCCACGACGACGAGGTCCCGGTGCAGACGCGCTACAACCTGCCGCTCGAGATCTTCTACACGATCGCCCCGATCATGATGGTGATCGTCTTCTTCTTCCACACGGTCAGCGTGCAGAACACCGTGCTCGACGACGCCGAGCCCGACCTGACGCTCGAGATCGTGGGCCAGCAGTGGTCCTGGACCTTCAACTACCCCACCGACAACGTGGGTGTGGCGGGCGACGAGGAGGCACTCGACGAGAGCGAGTACGCCTACCTCGTGGGCACCGCCTCGCAGATCCCGACGCTGGTGCTGCCCGAGGGCCGCACCGTGCGCTTCAACCTGCACTCGCCCGACGTGATCCACGGTTTCTGGATCCCGGGCTTCCTGATGAAGATGGACGTCATCCCCGGCCGTACCAACAGCTTCCAGGTGACGCCGACCGAGGTGGGCACGTTCAAGGGCAAGTGCACCGAGCTCTGCGGCACCTACCACTCACGCATGCTGTTCAACGTCGAGGTCGTTCCCGAGGACGAGTACGAGGCCTACGTGGCCGAGCTCGCCGAGGGCGGCAACGTGTCCGACACGGGCCCGCTCCTCGGCGGCGACGACGTGCGCACCACGACGGGGCTGGGCAACGAGAACGACGGAGGCACCGAGTGACCGCCACCCTTCCCGCAACCGGAACGCTTCTCCCCGGGAAGAAGCCGCTGGGTGAGCAGGTCGTCCGTCTCCTGACGACGACCGACCACAAGCTCATCGGCAAGATGTACCTGATCGTCTCGTTCGCCTGGTTCTGCATCGGCGGGCTCATGGCGCTCGTGATCCGTTCCGAGCTGGCCTTCCCGGGCCAGCAGGTCGTGAACGACGAGACCTACAACCAGCTGTTCACGATGCACGGCACGATCATGCTGCTGCTGTTCGCGACGCCGCTGTTCTTCGGGTTCGCGAACGTGATCATGCCGCTGCAGATCGGTGCGCCCGACGTGGCGTTCCCGCGGCTCAACATGTTCAGCTTCTGGCTGTTCCTCTTCGGCGGCATCATCGCCGCGGCGGGCTTCCTGACGCCCCAGGGCGCCGCGAGCTTCGGGTGGACCGGCTACGTGCCGCTCTCCAACGAGGTCCGCTCACCCGGTGTCGGTGGCGACATGTGGATCATGGGCCTCTACATGGCCGGCCTCGGCACGATCCTCGGTGGCGTCAACTTTATCACCACGATCATCTGCATGCGTGCGCCCGGCATGACCATGTTCCGGATGCCGCTGTTCGTCTGGAACACGCTGATCACGAGCCTGCTCGTCCTGATCGCGTTCCCGATCCTCGCCGGCGCGCTGCTCATGCTGGAGTCCGACCGCACCCTGGGCACCCACGTCTTCGACGCCTCCCACGGAGGCCCGATCCTCTGGCAACACCTGTTCTGGTTCTTCGGGCACCCCGAGGTCTACATCATCGCCCTGCCGTTCTTCGGCATCGTGACCGAGATCCTCCCGGTCTTCAGCCGCAAGCCGATCTTCGGGTACGGCGGCCTCGTCGGCGCCACGCTCGGCATCGCGATCCTCTCCGTCGCCGTGTGGGCCCACCACATGTTCGTGACGGGCGCGGTGAACCTGCCGTTCTTCTCGGGCATGACGTTCCTGATCGCGGTGCCCACCGGAGTGAAGTTCTTCAACTGGATCGGCACGATGTGGGGCGGGTCGCTGTCGTTCGACACCCCCATGCTGTGGTCGATCGGCTTCCTCGTGACGTTCCTCTTCGGTGGTCTCACCGGCGTGCTGCTCGCCAGCCCGCCGCTCGACTTCCACGTGTCGGACTCGTACTTCGTGGTCGCGCACTTCCACTACGTGGTGTTCGGCACGGTGGTGTTCGCGATGTTCGCCGGCTTCTACTTCTGGTGGCCGAAGATGACGGGCAAGATGCTCGACGAGCGTCTCGGCAAGCTGCACTTCTGGCTGCTGTTCATCGGCTTCCACACCACGTTCCTCGTGCAGCACTGGCTGGGTGTCGAGGGCATGCCGCGCCGGTACGCCGACTACCTCGCCGACGACGGCTTCACCGTCCTCAACCAGATCTCCACCATCGGCTCGTTCGTGCTGAGCGCCTCGATGCTGCCGTTCTTCTACAACATCTACGTCTCCGCCAAGGGACCGAAGGTGGAGGTGGACGACCCGTGGGGCTGGGGCCGCTCGCTGGAGTGGGCGACCTCGTCGCCGCCGCCGCGCCACAACTTCCACTCGATCCCGCGCATCCGTTCCGAGTCGCCGGCGTTCGACCTCCACCACCCGGAGATCGCCGCGCTCGAGCTGGAGCAGAACGACGCGGAGCGGGAGGGTCGGTTCGCCGACGCGCCCGACGTCGAGGGCCGCAAGGCACACGTCAACGACGTGATGGACGACGACACGACGAAGGGTGACCAGAAGTGAAGGCCATGCGCGCAGAGGTCTGGATCTTCGCGATCTGCACCTTCTTCTTCGTGCTGGTGACGCCGGCGTACTGGTTCGTCACCGACAGCAGCGACGAGGGCCCCGAGTGGACCGGCACGGCCGCCCTCGTCATGACCGCCCTGCTCGCCGCGATGGTGACGATGTACCTCGCCGTCCAGGCCCGCAAGCTCGACGACCGCCCCGAGGACCTCAAGGACGCGGAGATCGCCGACGGCGCGGGCGAGCTGGGCTTCTTCCCGCCGTACTCCTGGTGGCCGCTGTGGTGCGCGATGACGTTCGGCGTCCTCGTGCTCGGCGTGATCTTCGGCTGGTGGCTCTTCCTCATCGGGATGGGCCTCGGCGTCCTGGCCCTCTCCGGCTGGGTGTTCGAGTACTACCGGGGCGTGCACGCGCACTGACCCCCGCACGTCGGGTCGGGCGGTCGGTGGATCGCCCGCGTTACCCTGGAAGGCGCTCGTCGAGCTGGTCTCGACGGGCGCCTTCGGCGTTCCCGGGTCCATCGGTCCGCGCCGAGCACCGTCCAGCACGGAGGAGACGACGATGAGCAGCAACGGGCACGGGGGCTTCCACCTCACCCGACGGGGGATCGTGCGACTGGTCGGCGCCGCGGGCGTCGCGGCCGCGGCGGGTGGCGTGCTCGCCGCCTGCTCCTCCTCGTCCGACGAGCCCGACGCGGGTACGGCGGGCGGCGGCGCCGGTGGCGAGCAGGCGGCGAGCGATCCCGTCCAGATCGTCACCAACGTCGAGGGCACGGAGCCGTTCCCGGTCGACCACGTCGTGCGCGTGGAGGCCCAGGGCGGCGCGCTCGACACCGTCGTCGTCCGGACGGCGGACGGCGCGGAGCTCGCCGGCGACCTCCTCGAGGGCGGGGCGACCTGGGTGGCGTCCGCGCTGCTCGAGCCCGACACGTCGTACTCGGTGACCGCCACCGCGGGGGAGCAGACCACCGACGTCACGTTCTCGACCGTGGCCCTCACCCTCGCCGAGCAGACCTTCGCCTCCGTCGCGCCCCTCGCGGGCGAGGTCGTGGGCGTCGGCATGCCCGTGGTGGTGGCGTTCGACCTCCCGGTGACCGACCGGGCCAGCTTCGAGCGCCACATGACGGTGACCTCCGAGCCGGCCCAGGAGGGCTCGTGGCACTGGTACAGCGACACCGAGGTGCGCTGGCGCCCCGCGACGTACTGGGAGCCCGGCACGACCGTCACCGTCGACCTCGCCGTCAACAGCGTGCCGGCCGGGGGAGGCATCTACGGGCAGGAGAGCCGCCAGGTCGCGTTCGAGGTCGGGAGCTCGGTGATCCACCGCATCGACGTCGCCGCCCACCAGATGGTGTCGTCGATCGACGGGCAGGTCGTGCGCACGATGCCGGTCAGCGGCGGCAAGCCGGGCTACGAGACGCGCTCCGGCATCAAGGTCGTGATGGAGAAGTTCCGCACGAAGACCATGGACGCCGCGACGACGGGCGTCAGCCCCGGCGACCCGGAGTACTACAACATCAGCGACGTCGAGTACGCGCTGCGCCTGACGAACTCGGGCGAGTTCATCCACGCGGCCCCGTGGTCGATCGGCTCGCAGGGCTCGGCCAACGTCAGCCACGGCTGCGTGGGCATGTCGACGCAGGACGCCGGCTGGGTCTTCGAGAACAGCAAGCGCGGCGACGTCGTCGAGGTGACCGGCACCGACCGCCAGATGACGCTCGAGAACGGGTACGGCGACTGGAACGCCACCCCGGCGGTGTACGCCGAGGCCTCCGCCCTCTGAGCCCCTCCTAGGGGTAGGCGAGGCGCTCCGGGGTGAGCACGAAGTGCTCCCGGAGCCACTCGTACTGGAGCCCCAGCCCGACCGCGGCGACCGCCAGGAGCACGGCGAGCCGAGCGACCCTGGGCCACGAGCGTCCCAGGCTCGGGAAGGGCCACCACAGCGCCAGGAACAGCACGGCGTACCGCTCGATGCTGGGGGTGGGGCGCGTCGCGACGAGCAGGTACGCGCCGTACGAGAGCACCCACGCCCGCACCTCGAGCCCCCACAGCCGTGCGGCCGGCTGCAGCGTGATCGCCAGGACCAGCAGCACGATGACCGCGACCTCGACGGCGGCGCTCCCGCCGTGCCCGCCGACGAGCTGGTAGGCCCACGACGGCCAGCCCGTCTCCTCGGTGAGGATCCAGGCCTGCTGCGTCAGGTAGTAGGCGTCGGCCTCGCCGGTGACGAGGGCCGTCACGAGCGGCCAGAGCGCGAACGACAACCCGGTGACGAGACCCGCCCCGACGATGCGGCGCAGCTCGGCCCGGGACAGTCCCTCCTCGCTGCGCCAACGGACGAACGCGTGCACGGCCAGCACGGGCACCAGGGCGGGCACGATCGGCCGCGCCAGCGAGAGCACGAGGGCCACGACGGTCAGCCGGCCGTAGCGACGCCGGGCGATCGCGTCGAGCGCGAGCACGACGAGCAGCAGCCCGAGCGCCTCGCTGTAGGCCGTCTGCAGGATGGACGCGGCGGGACTGACGCTGAGCGCCGTGGTGGCCACCAGCGCCACGAAGGTGCCCCCTGAGCGCGCCACCAGCCGGTGGAAGAGCACGAGGCCCACGGTCGAGCACACGACGCTCAGGAGGGCCGCCACGACCCCGAAGGGCAGCTGCGTGAGGACCATCAGCACGCGGACGAGCAGGGGGAACGCGGGGAAGAAGGCCCAGGGGTTCTGCTGCACCTCGCCGTCGACGCGGGGGAGGGTGCCGGGGTAGCCGTCCTCGGCGATCGTCCGGTACCACTGCCCGTCCCAGTTCTCGACGACGCGGAAGTAGCCGGGGTCGGCCGGCACCGGCTCGTAGAGGTAGAAGCCCTGGCCCACCGCGAGCGCCAGCTGGTCGCGCCCGAGGTGCACGATCATCACCGCGTCGGCGACCCGGGTCAGCAGCACGACGACGAGCGGGGCGACCCACCAGGGGACGCGGGGGAGGGGAGGGGTGTCGCCCCCACGACGGCGGAGGACCCCGCGGAAGGGTCCGGGCGTACGACGAGCGCCCGAGTCCGTGGAGGACTCGGGCGCTCGTCGTGTGGAGGCCACTGGTGGTGGTCTCAGTCGGTCTTGCTCAGCTCGTTGTCGCGACCGTCCGAGCTCTCGATCTCGTGCCCGTCGTGACCGTGGTCGCCGTGGTGCTGGGCTTCCTCGATCTCGGCCGGCGTGAGCGGCTGGACGTTGCTGCCGGCGTACCAGGCCGAGAGACGGGCCCGCAGACGCTGGCCCCGGGTGCCCGGAGCCTGCACGCCGTTGGCGTCCTTCTCGGACTCCAGCGTGTAGACCTCGTCGCCGTCACGCTGCGTGATCGTGAAGGTGTCGCCCGCGGGGAGCGGCTGGTGCCGCTCCGAGTAGGCGCCCTCCGGCGAGCGCTCCAGGATGCCGGACTCGTAGCCGTGCAGGACCTTCTCCCGGTCGTGACGCTGCAACGAGATGCACCAACGTCTGGTGACGATGAAGGCGATGATCGGCCCGAGGAACACCATCACCCGGAGTATGTAGGTGATCTGGTTGATGCTCAGGTCGAACCTGATCGCGATGATGTCGTTGCCTCCGGCGATCCAGAAGAGGCCGTACATCGTCATCAGCGCCACCATGAACGCCGTGCGCGTCGGAGCGTCGCGCGGGCGCTGGAGCAGATGGTGCTCCCGCTTGTCGCCGGTGATCCAGCTCTCGATGAACGGGAGCAGCAGCAGCGTGATGATCGTCAGCGTGGGCAGCAGGATGATCGGGACGAAGACGTTCCAGCTGAGCGTCACGCCCAGCAGGTGCCACTCGAACCCGGGGCCCGGCATGATCCGCAGCGCGCCGTCCGGCCAGCCCATGTACCAGTCGGGCTGGGAGCCCGCCGTCACCTTCGACGGATCGTAGGGCCCGTACATCCAGACCGGGTTGATCGTCATCAGGCCGCCCATGATCGCGGTGACACCGAAGACGATGAAGAAGAAGCCACCGGCCTTGGCGGCGTACACGGGGAGCATCGGGAAGCCGACGACGTTCTTCTCCGTGCGGCCGGGTCCGGGCCACTGCGTGTGCTTGTGGTACACGAGCAGCAGCATGTGGGCGGCGATGAGGCCGAGCAGCAGGCCCGGGATCAGCAGCACGTGGATGATGTAGAGGCGCGGGATGATGTCGGTGCCGGGGAACTCGTCGCCGAAGAGCAGGAACGAGCCGTAGGTGCCGACCACCGGGATCGACTTCACGAAGCCGTCGGCCGCGCGGACGCCGGTGCCCGAGAGCAGGTCGTCCGGGAGCGAGTAGCCGGTGAAGCCCTCCAGCGTGCCGAGCACGAGGAGCATGACGCCGATGAGCCAGTTGATCTCGCGCGGCTTGCGGTGGGCGCCGGTGAAGAAGACGCGCATCATGTGCACGAGCATCGACGCGATGAACAGCATGGCCGCCCAGTGGTGCATCTGCCGCAGGAGCAGACCGCCGCGCACGTCGAACGAGATCGTCAGCGAGGAGTTGAACGCCTCGGAGATGTAGCTGCCGCGCAGGGGGGCGTAAGAACCCTGGTACTCGATCTCGCCCATGCTCGGGTTGAACCAGAACGTCAGGAAGACGCCCGTGATGAGGAGGATGACGAAGCTCCAGAGAGCGATCTCACCCAGCATGAAGGACCAGTGGTCCGGAAAGACCTTGCGCAGGTTCTTCTTGGCCAGACCGGCGAGGCCGAGGCGCTCGTCGGCCCACTGGGCCGCGCCCCCGACCTTGCTCGGCTTGCCGCCCCTGGCGGCAGTGGTGCCGTTGGTGTCGGCGACCTGTGACGTCGTGCTCATGTTCAGCCACGCTCCCAGTAGCTCGGGCCGACCGGCTCGTCGAAGTCGTCCATGGCGATCAGGTAACCCTCGTCGTCGACGCCCAGGTTCATCTGGGGCAGGGCGCGTGCAGCGGGGCCGAAGATGACCTTTCCGCTGTCGGCGAGGTCGAAGGTCGACTGGTGACACGGGCAGAGCAGGTGGTGGGTCTGTTGTTCGTTGAGGGCGATGGGGCAGCCCACGTGGGTGCAGATCTTCGAGTAGCAGACGATGCCGTCGACGTCCCAGTTCTCACGGTCCGGGTTGCGCACGATGTCGCCGGGAGACATGCGGACGAGGATGACCGCAGCCTTGGTCTTCTCGATGAGCAGCCGCTCGTGCTCCAGCTCGGGCAGCTCCTCGCCGTTGGCGAGCACCGGCGCGGGCAGGTGGCCCTCGGCGTCGGGCACGAGGCCCTCGGGCTCGCCGTTGACCAGGTCGCCGATCTGGAGGTCGCTGCGGTGGATCTTGGTGCCGATGACGTCGCGCACGACGTACATGCCCGGCTCCCAGAACGTGGTCTCGAGGCGCGAGGGGCTCATGTCGTTCGGACCCAGGTCGCGCAGCGCGACGACCAGGGGGACACCCATGAAGCCGAGCGCGCCCAGGAGCGTGTTGCGGATCAGCGGGCGACGGCCGATGCCGGACTCGTCGAGCCCGTCGGTGAGCGCCTGGAGGGTGACGGCGCGGTCCTCGTCGGAGGACGTCGCCGGGTGGCGGAGCTCGGCGATCTCCTGGTCGGCCATGAGCTTGCGGGCCCACTGGATGATGCCGACGCCGATGCCCAGGAGCACGCCGCCGAGGGTCAGGCCGAGGAAGAGGTTCGACGCCCCCATGCCCATGAACGTGTCGGTCTCGCGGAGGTCGCCGATCTCGAAGCTGAAGTAGGCGACGACGAAGAGGACGGCGCAGACCATCGAGAAGACGAAGAGCCCGGCGACCTGGCGCTCCGCGCGCTTCTCGGCCTTGGGGTCGACGTCGGTCGGGCGCCACGTGTGCGCCGGCAGACCGGGGGCCACGGGCTCGGGAGCCACGACCTCCTTGCCGGTCGCGGTGGTGCCGGGGGTCGTGTCGGTGCCGGGGCCGGGGCCCTGCGCGGGGAGGTTCTCCTGGTCGCTCACGCCTGTGCCTTGCCCTTCTTGGTGCGCGTCGTGTGCGCCGCGATCCAGACCGCGAAGCCGACGAGTGAACCGATGCCGATGAGCCAGGCGAACAAGCCCTCGCTCACCGGTCCGAGCCCGCCGAGGGTGAAGCCGCCGTACGCCGGCTCCTCGTCGAGCGTGTTGAGGAACGCGATGACCTCACGCTTGTTCTCCGGCGGGATGTTGCCGTCGGAGAACACGTCCATCTGGGACGGACCGGTCTGCATGGCCTCGTAGATGTGCTTCTCGCTGACGCCCTTCAGGTCGGGGGCGTAGCCGCCGCGGGGCATCGCGCCGCCCGCGCCGTTGAAGTTGTGGCACGCGGTGCAGTTGGTGAGGAAGATCTGCTGGCCGCGGTTGATGGCGGCGTCGCGCTCCTCGTCGGAGAGGTCGTCCAGGTAGTCGCTGGAGTAGGTCTCCTCGTCGGGGATGCCGGGACCGGGGCCGAGGGCGGCGACGTACGCCGCCAGCGCCTCGGTCTCCTGCTCGTCGTAGGCGACGTTCTTGCTCGGGTTCTGCTGGCCCGGCTGGACCATCGGCATGCGGCCGGTGCCGACCTGGAAGTCGACCGCGGCGGCGCCGACGCCGACGAGCGAGGGGCCGAGCTGGTTGCCGCGGACGTCGAGGACGCCCTCGCCGTTCTGCCCGTGGCAGAAGGCGCAGCCCACGAGGAAGAGCTCACGGCCCTCGTCGATGAGCTCCTGGTCGGCGACGGCCTGCTCGGCCTGGCCGGCGGGTGCGAAGGCGGCGTACGCCGTGCCCGTCAGCGCGAGGCCGAGGAGCAGGACGAGGAGCCCGGCCACGGGTCCTCGCCGGTGGCGGGAGATCCGGCCGGCGGAGCGGTTCAGGAAACGCAACGTGATGTCCCTTGTTCTGGTCCGGGTCGATTCAGTCGGGCGGTGCGGACGGTCCAGGCCGCAGTGGGCGAAGCGGTCACATGATCAGGTAGATCGTGGCGAACAGCCCGATCCACACGACGTCGACGAAGTGCCAGTAGTACGACACGACGATCGCCGAGACCGCTTGCTCGTGGGTGAACCGGCGCGCCAGGTAGGTGCGCCCGAGGACGAGGAGGAAGGCGATGAGCCCGCCCGCCACGTGGATCCCGTGGAACCCGGTGGTCAGGTAGAACATCGACCCGTAGGCCGAGCTCTGCATCGTCAGTCCGGCGTGGACGAGCTCCGTGTACTCCAGCGCCTGGCCGGCCATGAAGACCGCGCCCATGAGGTAGGTGAGGATGAACCACTCACGCATGCCCCACTCGCCGACCTGGAGGAGCGACCCGCTCCGGCCCACCTTCGGACCGCCCTTGGCGGCCGAGCGCTCGGCGGCGAAGACGCCCATCTGGCAGGTGAAGGACGACAGCACCAGGATCGTCGTGTTCGCCGCGGCGAACGGGACGTTGAGATGCGTCGTCTCCTGTGCCCACAGGTCGACCTCCGCTGCGCGGATGGTGAAGTAGGCCGCGAACAGGGCCGCGAAGAACATCAGCTCGCTGGAGAGCCAGATGATCGTTCCTACGCTGACCATGTCGGGACGGCCGTGCTGCCCCCGCAGACGGGAGGCCGGGATCGCTGCTGAAACTGTCGCCACGGGCGCCATTATGTCCTGCCGCGCGGCTCCTGTGACCCCGCCCCCCGCAACAAGTCTTACGCAGAGTCGTAGATCGCCCGTGGGGCCCGGGAAACTGCTCCGAAACTCGTGCCGCGCACCGTCCACACACGTGCGCGTCCGCGCCCGCGCGGTGGCCGTTTCTCACCCGTACGGGCGTGGCCGGCCAGGGAGGCGCCGCTCGGGCGGGGTCGACGCGCCGTACGGCGGACGAGCGGACCGGGGGAGCTCGTACCGCTCGAGGGGTGGCGCCCGTGGGGGCCCGGGGCGGTAGGGTCACGCGGGTGAGCGACTCCACCGCCTCCGGTCCGACGTCGAGCGCCGCCCGACTCACGGTGCTCGTCTACAGCGACGACGTCCGCACGCGGGAGCAGGTGATCCTGGCGCTCGGTCGCCGGCCCCACCCCGACCTGCCGGAGCTGACGTACGTCGAGGTGGCCACCGAGCCCGTCGTCGTGGCGCAGATGGACACGGGTCGCATCGACCTGGCCATCCTCGACGGCGAGGCCGTGCCCGCCGGGGGGATGGGCATCGCCAAGCAGCTCAAGGACGAGATCTTCGAGTGCCCGCCCGTGCTCGTGCTGACGGGGCGCCCCCAGGACGCGTGGCTCGCCACCTGGTCGCGGGCCGAGGCCGCCGTGCCCCACCCGCTCGACCCGATCGTGCTCGCCGAGACGGTCGTCGCCCTGCTGCGCCCGCGCGCCGCGCTCGCCGCCCGTTGAGCGCGCTCCCGACCTGGCCCGAGGTGCTCTCCGCCCTCGTGGGCCGGAGCGACCTCACGCCCGAGCAGGCCTCGTGGGCGATGACCGAGATCCTGACGGCCCAGGCCACACCGGCCCAGATCGCCGGCTTCGCCGTCGCGCTGCGCGCCAAGGGCGAGACGACGGCGGAGGTGGCCGCGCTCGCCGAGGCGATGATCGCCCAGGGCACCCCGCTGTCCGTGCCCGGTCGTCTGCTCGACGTGGTCGGCACGGGCGGTGACCGCTCGATGTCGGTGAACATCTCGTCGATGGCGGCGATCGTCGCGGCCGGCGCCGGGGCGCGCGTGGTGAAGCACGGCAACCGCTCCGCCTCCTCCAAGTCGGGCAGCGCCGACGTGCTCGAGGCGCTCGGCGTACGCCTCGACCTGCCGCCCGCGCGCGTCGGCGAGCTGGCGGAGGAGGTCGGGATCACCTTCTGCTTCGCCGCGGCCTTCCACCCGGCGATGCGGCACGCGGCCGTGCCCCGCCGCGAGCTCGGCATCGGCACGACCTTCAACTTCCTCGGCCCCCTGACGAACCCGGCCCGGCCCGGCGCCCAGGCGATCGGGTGCGCGGACGCCGCGATGGCGCCCGTGATGGCCGGTGTCTTCGCCACGCGCGGGGTCGACGCCTGGGTGTTCCGCGGCGACGACGGTCTCGACGAGCTGACCACGACGGCGACGTCGGCGGTCTGGGTCGTGCGCGACGGCCAGGTCGAGCGCACCGTGGTCGACCCGCTGTCGCTGGGCATCCCGCGGGCCTCGGTCGAGGACCTCCGTGGCGGCGACGTGCAGCACAACGCCGACGTCGTACGACGCGTGCTCGCCGGCGAGCGGGGCCCGGTGCGCGACGCGGTCGTGCTCAACGCGGGCGCGGCGCTCGCCGTCCACGCGGAGGAGCCGTTCGCGGGCGACGTCGAGGCGCAGCTCGCCACGGGCATCGAGCGCGCCGCCGCGGCCGTCGACTCCGGCGAGGCCGCGGCCACGCTGGAGCGCTGGGTCGCCGCCTCCTCGTCCTGAGGGGACGAGCGGGGGCTCAGGCCGCCAGGTCGAGCACGTACGCGCGGCCGTTGCGGCGGAAGCCGAGGCGCGCGTAGTACGGGTCCGTCATGTTCGGGGGCGTCATCACGTGGCGGAACCCGCGACGGCGCAGGATGTCGCTGCGGAGCCAGAGGTACTCGCCGGCGGCGAAGTCACGGAACGCGGGCGTGACGTAGTCGAGCTCGACGTGGGCGACGTCGCCGTCGGCCCGCACGACCACGACGCCGGCCGTCTCGTCGCCCTGCTGCACCAGGTAGGCCTGGCGGTCCTCCGCGTTCCGCTCCCAGCAGAAGTCGGGCTGGTGGCGATGGATGTCGACGTCGTGGCTGCGCAGGACGTGGTTGAGGTAGGCGTCCCCGGAGCCGACGGCGAGCACCGTGAAGGTGCGCTCGGCGGCGGGCTGGCGCAGGAGCTTGACGAGGAACCACGCGTTGATGGCGAGGAGCACGACGTTCATCGCCACCATCGGCCACACGCCGATGAGCAGGTTGAAGGTCGCGAGGGTGACGGTCGCCGCTGCGTTCAGCAGGCGGAAGCGCAGGACGCGCGTCTGCAGGATCGAGCAGATCAGGAGCCCCGAGCCCGCCCAACCGAGGATGGCCAGCCAGTGGTCGAGGATCCAGGTCACCTGCGGATGTTACGAGCGTGTTGCGGGGTTACCGGCCGGGACGACCCTGTGAGGTCGCTCACCTGCGGACGGGCCGCGACGGTGGCGGCCCGGGTCAGTCGAGGCCGAGGGAGAACGCCGACTCGAGGTCGTGGCGCGAGTAGGCCCGGAACGCGATGTGGGTCTCGGTGGAGCGGACGCCGTCGACCTTGTTGAGCCGGTCGGCGACCACGGCCGCGATCTCGTCGTGGTCGCGCACGCGGATGAGGGCGATGAGGTCGATCTGACCGGTCACCGAGTAGACCTCGCTGACCCCCTCGAGCGCCGCGATGGCCTCGGCGACCTCGGGGATGCGGTCGACCTCGGCGTTGACGAAGACGATGGCCGTGATCATGGTCCGCGAGCCTAGGGCATGGCCCCCGGCGCCGTCCTGCACGACGGCGCCGGGATGCCTGCGGAGCTCACGACCCGAGCTGCTCCTCGAGGTCGAGCAGCGCGCCCTCGACGACCTCGGTGGGCGCGGGGTGGATCCAGTACTGCCGACGGGCGAGGCCGGCCACCGGGGCCCCCGTGCTGATCCAGCCGATGAGGGGCTGGATGAGCGTGGCGGCCTCGGGCGCGACCACGTGCGCGCCCACGAGCAGCCCCGTCGCGCGGTCGCCGATGAGCTTGACGAAGCCGCCGGGACCGGTCGGGTCGCGGTCGTCGGGGTCGGACTGCAGCGCCCACCCGTACGCCGTGTCGGCCAGGTCGTGGCGGCCGACGGCCAGGTCGAGACCCTGCTCGCGGGCCTGCGCCTCGGTCAGCCCCACCGAGGCGACCTGGGGATCCGTGAACACGGCCTGCGGCACGTGCGCGTGGTCGGAGACGACCAGGTCGTCGGGGTGCAGCAGGTTGTGCTGCACGACCCGGGCGTCCTGGTTGGCGACGTGCTTGAGCGGCTGGTGCGCACTCGCGTCACCGAGAGCCCACACGCCGGCCGCGGTGGCCCGCTGGTGCTCGTCGACCACGACCCGTCCGGCGTCGTCGACGTCGACCCCCGCCGTCCCGAGGTCCAGCAGGTCGGCGTTGGGCCGGCGCCCGATCGCCACGAGCACCACGTCGGTCTCGACCGTCGTGCCGTCGTCGAGGTGGAGCAGGGCGGTGCCGTCGTCCCGCGGGGTCACGCGGTCCAGGCGGACGCCCGTGCGGACCGTCCAGCGGTCACGCGCGGCCCGGGTGACGATGTCGGCCACGTCGGCGTCCTGCGTGGCGAGGAGCAGGTCCTCGCTCTCGACCTGGGTGACGTCGACACCGAGGCCCGCGAACACGTTCGCGAACTCGCACCCCACGTAGCCGCCCCCGATGACGACCATCCGTGCCGGGAGCGCCTCGAGCCGCATCACCGAGTCGCTCGTGTGGTGGGCGACGTCGTGCAGGCCGGGGATGTCGGGGACGACGGGTCGGCTGCCGGTGGCGATGACGACGTCGTCGGCGGTCAGCGCGCGCGTCCCGCCGTCCGCGAGGTCGACCGTGATCGCCGAGGGGCCGGTGAACCGCGCCGTACCCGTGAGGACGTCGACGTGGTCGAGGCTGCGCCGGTACGACTCGCCGTCCGCGGCGACGGGGTCGATCCGCGACAGCACCCGGTCGCGCAGCGCGGGCCAGTCGACCCCGTCCGCCCGGGTGCCGACGTCGAGGGCCGGGCCGCGTCGGGCGCTCGAGGCCAGCTCGGCGGCGTGCACGTACATCTTCGACGGGATGCACCCGCGGTTGAGGCACGTGCCGCCGAAGGGCCCGCGCTCGACGATCGCCACCCGCAGGTGGGAGAACCGGTCGTCGACGACGGTGTTGCCCGAACCGGCGCCGATGACGACGAGGTCGTAGTGGTCGGCGGCGGCGCTCACTCGGGCAGCTCCTGCTCGGGCAGCGGGCCGAGGCCCGCGAAGTCGTCCAGGTACGGCTCGACGTCGCCCGCGGTGGTCCAGCTGCGCAGCTGGCCCGCCGTGCGGCGGCTGGTGAGCCCGCGCGTCAGGTCGTACGCCGGGGCGCGCAGGACGACGGCGGGGTCGCCCTCCCCGGACTGCCACGTCCAGTCGTCGTCGGTGGCCTCCAGCCGGACGGGGCCGCGACCCTCGAGGCGCTCACCGAGCTGGTCGGCCATCGTCGCGCGCACCGACGCCAGGCCCTCGGTGTCCCGCGCGCCGGGGGCCTCGAGGGCGCCGCGGAGGTCCTGCTCGTGGATGATCGTGTCGCCCAGCGGGCGGGGGTCGGTGTCGCGGACGTACGCGTGCAGGTCCGGGGCGAGGTCGGCCCACTCCTCGAGCAGCTCCGGGGTGGTGCGCCCGGCGCGGGCGTCGACCTGGCCCTGCGTCCACCCCTCGTTGTGGTCGTCCACGACGTCGCCCGAGAGCGTGTCGTGCCCGACCCCGATCATGTGGGCGAGGAGCTCGCGGGCCGTCCAGCCCGGGCACGCCGGGACCCGGCGCTCGAGCAGGTCGGGGCTGGTCTCGTGGGCCTCGCGCGCCGTGCGCGACACGCGCTCGAAGGCGGACCGCCACTCGTCGGCGGCCCGCGGGTCCCCGCCGCTCATGCGAGACCTCCCGCCGTCGACGCCCCGGGCGTCGGTCGGTGCTGCTGCGGCAGGTGGTGGTGCGAGTCCGGCTGCGTCACGAGGTGCTCCCGTCCGGGGCCCCAGGTGAGCCCTCGACGACCATCCGACCAGGTGGCGCCGCCCCACCCATCGCCCGTCGGGGTGACGGCCCGACGTCGGACCGGGCTCCGCCCACCACGCCCGGGGAGCGCGTCAGCGCGCCGGCTGGTGCACCGGTGACGGCAGCCGGCGCTCGTCGAACGGGGCGACGGCCAGCCGAGAGTGGTGCTCGGCGTCGCCGACCCAGAGGTGCTTGGCCGCACCGGCGACGGGACAGCTCCACTCGCCCTCGACGTCGACGAGCCGCACCCCCTCCTGCTCTAGCCAGGTCAGCACCGACTCGGTCTCCTCCGCGCTCGCCGCCGGCACGGGGCCGGGCGCCGGGCGGACCGTCTCGGCCCCGGCCCGCAGCTGGTCGACGTAGGCGTGCGCGTCGTGGCCGGGCGGGATCACGCCCGCCGCGGCGAGCCGGCCGAGGCGGACGACGTGCACGGCCCAGCGGCCGTCGGACTGCCGGTGGGCGGCGACGACCTCGGGGCACCCGGTGAGGGCGACGAGCCGCTGCGTGCGGGAGGTCGCCCGCACGAGGGCGGCCAGCCGGTCGCGGTGGACGCCCGCCTCCTCGTAGCGCTCCTCCTCGGCGTAGGTGGCCATGCGCTCGCTCAGCCGGTCGACCACGCGCACCGGGTCCCGACGCAGCGCGTCGCGCACGTCGGTGACCACGGCGTCGTACGCCGGCGGCTCGACGCTGCCGTCGCAGGGCGAGAGGCAGCGGCCCATCTCGGCGAGCACGCAGGCCGACCGCGAGGGCTGGAGCGGGAGCCGGCCGGAGCACTGCCGGATGGGGAAGGTCTCGTGGAGCGCGGCGAGCGCGCGCTCGGCGGTCTTGCGGGAGCCGAACGGGCCGAGGTAGTCGGCGTCGTCGCCCAGCACCTTCGTCACCAGGGACAGGCGCGGCCACGCCTCGCGGGTGAGCTTCACGAAGTGGGTCTTCTCGGGGAAGCGCGAGCGTCGGTTGTAGCGCGGCTTGTGCTCGGCGATGAGGCGGAGCTCGCGGACGCGGGCCTCGAGCGCGGTGGCGCACTCGATGCCGCGCACCTGGGTGGCGAGGCCGACCATCTCGCCCATGCGGGAGCGGGTCTCGGAGGCGGTGAAGTAGCTGCGGACTCGGGTGCGCAGGTCCTTCGACGTACCGATGTAGAGCACCCGGCCGGAGTCGTCGGTGAAGAGGTAGACGCCCGGGGCGTGGGGGAGGCCCTCGGCCAGGTGGCGCTTCTTGCGCTGCGCCGTCGTGACCCGTGCGCTGAACGTCGACAGCTCCTCCACCGTCAGCACACCGATGCTGCCGAGCCGCTCCATGAGGCCGTGGAGCACGTCGACGGTGGCGCGGGCGTCGTGGAGCGCCCGGTGGTCGGGCGTGGTCTCCGCGCCGAACAGCCGGGCGAGGGAGGAGAGCTTGCAGTTGGGGGCGTCGTCGCGGGTGATGACGCGGCGCGCGATCTTCGCGGTGTCGAGCACCTCGAAGGCGGGCCAGGGCCGGTTCTGCTCGCGCGCGAAGTGCTGCAGGAACCCGATGTCGAACGGGGCGTTGTGGGCGACGAGCACGCAGCCCTGGGCGAACTCGAGGAACGCCGGCAGCGCGGACTCGATCGACGGGGCGTCGGCCACCATCGACGACGTGATGCCGGTGAGCACCGCGATGAACGGCGGGATCTCCGTGTGGGGGTTGACCAGGGTCTGGAACTCGCCGAGGACCTCGCCGCCGCGCACCTTCACGGCGCCGATCTCGGTGATCATCGAGCCGGCCGCCGCGGAGCCGCCCGTGGTCTCGAGGTCGACCACGCAGAAGGTCAGGTCGCGCAGCGGCCGCCCCAGCTCGTCGAAGCTCTGCTGCTCGGCCCAGCGCGACTCCGCACCCGTGGCGGGCCCCGCTCCGGAGCCCGCCCCGCCGGGCCGCCCCGGCTCGCCGTGGGTGTCGCCCGGTCGACGCCCCGGAGGGCGACCGGGAGCGGGGTGCGTGCGGTTCCTGCTCATGGACCAGCACGCTAGGCGGCGGCACCGACAGTGCGGTGGCGCCGCGCTCGCCCGGCTCGGTCCGGACCGGCCCGTGCCCGGACCCGGAACGGCCCGTCCGCGTCGCGCCGCCCGAACTAGGCTGGCCGCACTGTGTCCGAGCCCGAGCCGACGTCCTCCGACGTCCCCCCGCCCCCGGCCGCCGAGGAGCCCGCTCCTCCGGAGGCGCTGCAGCCACGCCTCGTGCAGCGGGCCGCCGGCGTCCTCCCCGTGCTCGGCACCCTTCCGCCACCGCTGCGTCGCGTGGCGACCTTCGCGCCCCAGCGGCGGGCGCGGCTCGGCGCCACCCAGATCGTCGCCTCGCTGGTCGCCGACCCCGCCTTGCGCGAGCGCGTCGCGCGGCGCCTCGCGCTCGACGACCCGGAGCTCGACGAGGTCGCGCGCCTGCTCGACGTGCCCGACGAGGGGGCGCCCGACCTCGACGGGCTCGCCGACCGCGACGCGCTCGACGTCGCCGTGCTGGCCTGGCTGCTGCGTCCGTCGGGTTGGCCGGAGGTGCTCGCGACCGCGCTCGACCGGGCGGGTGCCGCCGCGGAGGCCGGCGTCGCCGCTCACGAGTCGCACCTGCGCGCCCGGCTCGAGCGGCGCGTGGCCGCGCTCGAGGCCGAGGTCCGGGAGCAGCGCAGCGCCGCCAAGGAGCAGGTCGACGAGCTCAAGGCCGAGAACACGGCCCTGCGTCGCAAGCTGGGGGAGTCCCGCGCGGCCACCCGTGCGGCCGTCGAGGACGCCGAGCGGGCGCGCTCCGACCAGCGCGGGGCCGCGGGCCGGGCCGAGGCCGCCGCGCACGCGGCCGAGGGCGACGTACGACGCTGGCAGCGCCGGGTCGAGGAGCTCCAGGCCCAGGTGAGCGCCCAGAAGGCCGGGGGCCGCGCCGAGCGCGACGAGGCGACCCTGCGCACGCGGCTGCTGCTCGACGCGGTCGTGGCCTCCGCGCAGGGCCTGCAGCGCGAGCTCGGCCTCCGACCGGCCGACGGTGCGTCCCCGGCCGACCGCTACGAGGCCGACCTCGCCGGCGAGGGCAGCCGCACGACGACCGCCGCCGGCTCCCTCGGCGCGGGCAGCTCGGCGCTGCTCGAGCAGCTGCTCGCCATGCCGCGGGCGCGCCTGCTCGTCGACGGCTACAACGTCACCAAGACCACCTGGCCCACCTCGTCGCTCGAGGTGCAGCGGCTGCGGCTGGTCAACGGGCTCGCCCCGATCGTGGCCCGCGCGGGTGCCGAGACGACGGTGGTGTTCGACGCCGCCTCGTCGGCGGTGCGGCCGGTGGTCGTGGCGCCCCGCGGGGTGCGGGTGGCCTTCAGCCCCGAGAACGTGATCGCCGACGACGTCATCCGCGACCTCGTCGGCCTCGAGCCCCCGGGCCGCGTGGTCGTCGTGGTCACGAGCGACCAGGCGCTCGCCCGCGACGTGCGGCGCGCCGGCGCGACGGTGATGGACGCCGTGGCGCTCGCCGGGCTGCTCGGCCGCGCCTGACGGCCCGGTGGCCGCAGCCTGATCCGCAGCCTGCTGCACGCCTGATCTGCACGCCTGATCTGCACGCCGGGGTCGTGTCGGGTTCGGCTCCCGTTCAGGCGTGTCGGCGAGAACGGCACGGTCCGCTTCCGAGGCCGTGGAGGTCCGCCGTGCTGCTCTGGGTCGTCATCCCCGCCCTCAACGAGGCCGAGAACCTGCGCGTGCTCGTGCCACGCGTCGTGGAGCACGCCCGGGCGCTGCCCGGCGAGGCCCGCGTGCTGCTCGTCAACGACGGGTCGACCGACGACACGGCCGAGGCCATGCGCGAGCTCGCGGCGACGTACGGGTGCGTCGAGACCGAGATGCTGCGCCACAACCTCGGCAAGGCGGCCGCGCTGCAGCGGGGCTTCGGCCGCGCCATCGAGGCCGGCGCCGACGTCGTCGTGATGATGGACGCCGACGGCCAGGACGACCCCGCCGAGCTGCCGCGCCTCGCCGCCGAGCTCTCCCGCGGCGCCGACCTCGTCACCGGCGCCCGCCTCACGCGACGCGACCGCTTCGTCAAGCGCACCACGTCGCGGCTCTACAACCGCACGACCGCCGTGCTGTCGGGTGCTCCCGGCAAGGACTTCAACTCGGGCTTCAAGATGATGCGGGCCGAGGTGGCCGCCGACGTGGCGCCGATGCTGTACGGCGAGATGCACCGCTACCTCACCGTCATCGCGCACGACATGGGCCACCGGGTGGCCGAGGTGCCGGTCGAGCACCACCCGCGCATGGCGGGTGAGAGCAAGTACGGCCTCGCCCGGTTCTGGCGCGGCTTCGCCGACCTGGTGACGGTGCGGTTCCTACTCTCCTACGAGAACCGGCCCTCCCACCTCTTCGGCGGCATCGGCGGCCTCTGCTTCCTGCTCGGCACCCTGCTGCTGGGCTACCTCACCGTGCTGAAGGTCGTGACCGGCGCGTCCATCGGGGAGCGCCCGCTCCTGCTGGCGGGGGTGCTGCTCGTGCTCGTGGGGCTCCAGCTGCTGCTCTTCGGCCTGCTCGCCGAGCTCGTCGTGCACGCCCGCCAGCAGGGAGCGGCCCGCCCGGTGGCGGGCTCCGCGCCGTACGAGCCCCGCGTCCTGCGCCCGGAGCGCCCCGACCACCTCGGGCGCCCGGTCGACGTCTCCGACTTCGGCCTCGCCGACCAGCTGACCTGGGCGCCGGCCGCGCCCGAGCGACCGCGTGCCTGAGGCTCCCGTCCCGCTGGTGCCCCGGGTGCCGCGCCCGCTGCTCGTCGTCGCCGCGGTCACCGTCGTCGCCACGGCGGGCATGGCCGTCGTGGGGGCCTGGCAGACGGGCGTGTCGTGGGACGAGACTTACCACGTCGCCCGCATGCGCAACTTCCTCGCGCACGGCTGGTACCTGCTCGACGGCGACCTGCTCGACGGGGAGCCCGGGCCCTGGGAGGACCAGGCCTACGTCTACGCCCCCGTGACGGCGCTGCTGATGCACGCCGCGGCGGTGCTGGCCGGCGTCGAGGGCGGCGGGGAGGTCGTGGCGGGCGGCCAGGCGTACGCCGTGCGCCACCTCGTGATCGCGGTCCTCGGGCTGGTGGGCACGGTCGCGGTGGCGGCCACCGCGCGGATCCTGCTGCGCTCCTGGTCGTGGGGCCTGGTCGCGGCGGCGGTGCTGGGGGCGGTCCCGATGTGGACCGGGCACACGATGTTCAACGTCAAGGACGTGCCCGTCGCGGTCGGCTGCACGCTCGTCACGCTGGGCCTCGTGCGGCTCGTGACGCTCGGGTCCGAGGGGGCGGGGGCGCGGCCGGGGGCCCGTGCGTACGGCGCCGCGCTCGCCGTCGCGCTCGTCCTGGTGGCGGGCTGGGTGCTCGCGCTCGGCACGCGGCCGGGCATCTGGCCGACGCTCGTCGCGAGCCACGTGGTCGCGCTGGTGCTGCTGGCCGGCCGGGTGCGCGGGGAGCACCCGCGCGCCGCGGGGGGCCGCAGCGTCGTGCTCGCCGTTCCGGTCGTGGCCTGGCTCGTGCTGCTGGCCGTCTACCCGGCGATCTTCGCGACGCCGGTGACGACGCTGCGGGAGTCGGTGCTCTCGTCGTCGCGCTTCGACGACCGCCAGGGCCAGTGGTACTACGTGCCCGCGCTGCTCGTCGGCGAGACGCCGCTGCTCCTGCTGACGCTGCTGCTGATCGGCACCGTGGTCGCCCTGCGGTGGGTGGCCGGCGCCGTACGGCGGGCGCCCGGCGGTCCGGACCTGCGGCGCGCGGCGTGGCTCCTCGTCGGGGTGCAGGCGTGGACGCTGCCGCTGCTCGGCATGGTGCGCGAGTCCAACCTCTACAACGGCCTGCGGCAGCTGCTCTTCATGGTGCCGGCGACGGCGCTGCTGATGACGGCGGGCATCGTGGCGGTGGTGGGCCTGGCGCGGCGCCGCGCGGAGGCGTCCGACGGCCCCGACGGCGCCCGGTCCCGCGTCGTACCTGCGCTGCTGGTCGCCCTCGTGGCGCTCGCCGTCGCGCTGCCCGTGCTCGACCAGGCGCGGCTCTACCCCTACAACTACGCCTACGCGACGCTCCCGTCGTACGCGGTGGACGAGGCAGCCGACACCGACTACTGGCGCACCAGCGTGCGTGAGCTGGCGCCGAGCATCCCGGCGGACGGGTGGGTCACGTGCTCGCCGTCGCTCGACGGCGACCGGCAGGCGCTGCGGCGCTCGCTCGAGGGCGACGAGGACTGTGCGGGCGACCTGATCGGGCCGCTGTCGTCGTACGCCGACGAGCGCTCGGGCGAGCTGGGGCTCGGGCCCACGGAGTTCCTCGGCATCACGGCGGGGCCGCGGCCGGCCGACGCGAACTGCGTCGAGCTGGCGCGGGTGACGCGTCCGGGGCCGCTGCTCGGCCTCTCCGGCATCCCGGGCCTGCCCGAGCGCGACGTGATGAGCCGGCTGACGCGCTGCCAGCTGGTGCTGCCCGACTACCCCGCCGAGGGCCTGACGTTCGGGCCGGACGGCAACGGCGGCGCGTTCGAGCTGGGCGGCTGGTCGGCCCACATGAGCGAGGACGGCATCGGCCTGGCCGGTGGGACCGCGCAGGTGGGCGTCGCGCTGCCGGGCGCCGACGCCGCCGGCGACGCGCGCCTGGTGCTGCGGCTGCGCGACGGCGACGACGTCACCGCGACGGTGAACGGGGTCGCCGTCGACCTCGGCGCCGCCGACACCGACGGACGACGGAGCGCCGACGTGCCCGCCGACGCCCTCGCGGCGTACGGCGACGACCGCGTGGTGGTGGCGCTGACGCGCGCGGAGCCCACGAGCGACGGACCGGAGCCGCGGCTGCTCGCGCTCGACCTGGAGGAGGACCGATGAAGAACGTGTACGTCGCGCTGCTGCGCGCGCTGCGGGGCCTGGCGCGGGTGACGGGGGTGCTGGCCCTGCTCGACCGGTGGGCGGCCCGCTCCCGCACGGGGCTGTGGGTGCGCTCGTGGTTCTCGATCTACGACCTCGACGAGCTGGTCGCCCACGACGTGCCCTGGTGGACCTTCGACGCGGCCGACCGGGTCGAGGCGTTCCTCGCCGCGCGGCCCGGCGCGCGGGTGCTCGAGTGGGGCTCCGGCGCCTCGACGGTCTGGCTCGGGGCCCGGGCCGCCGAGGTGGTCGCGATCGAGCACGACGAGGCCTGGGCCGCGTCGATGCGACGTCTGCTGCCCGCCAACGCCGCGCTGCGCGTCGTACCGCCCGTCGACGCCGGCACCCGCCTGAGCCGCGACGTCGTCGGCTCGCGCAAGAAGGGCTTCGAGGGCCTCGACTTCTCGGCGTACGTCGCCGAGATCGACCGGGTGCCGGGCCGTTTCGACCTCGTCGTCGTCGACGGCCGGGCCCGGGAGGCGTGCCTCGAGCGCGCCGTCGGTCGGCTCGCACCCGGGGGAGTGGTGGTGGTCGACAACGTCGACCGCGAGCGCTACCGGGCGGCCATCGCGGCGGTGAGCGCGGGCGAGCGGGTCGAGGTCACGTGGACGCGGGGGCGCACGCCGACGCTGCCCTACCCGACCCGGACCGCCCTGCTCACCCTCGCGCCCGCCGCGCCGGCCCCGCACGCGGCGTGAGGGGCATCCTGACCGACCGCCCGGCCCCGCCCCGCCGGACGGCCGTGGCGCGGGCCTGGGCGGTGCGCGCGGTCTTCCTCGCGGTCGTGCTGGGCTGCGCGGCCTGGAGCCTCGACGGCCGCTGGGGCGAGGTCGGCGACGCGCTGCGCGAGGTGCACCCCGGCGGCCTCGTCGCCGCGGTCGTGCTCACGATGCTCGGGCTCCTCGCGACCTCCCTGGTGTGGCGCCTCGTGCTGGCATCCTTCGGGCACGCGGTGCCGGCCCGCGAGGCGCGCTCGGTCTTCTTCGTCAGCCAGCTGGGCAAGTACGTGCCCGGCGCCGTGTGGGCGATCGGGGTGCAGGCCCGGATGGCCCGGCGCCACGACGTGCCGGTGCGGGTCACCGTCACGACGGCACTGATCTTCACGAGCGTGCACGTGCTCACCGCCGGCCTCGTCGGCGGCGTGCTCGTGGTCGCCGGGGCGCTGCGGGCGCCCGGACCGGGATGGCTGTGGGCCCTGGGGGCCGTCGGCTGCCTCGCGGGCCTGGTGCCGGCGGTCACGGGGGCCGTCGTACGACGCGCCGCGGGCACGCCGCTCGTGGCGCGCTGGCCGGACGTGCTCGGGGTCGCCGCGCTCATGGCGGGGGCGTGGACGGCGTACGCGCTGGCGCTCCTGCTGCTCGTGCCCGACCCCTCCGTGGAGGTGCTCGGCGCGCTGGCCGGGGCCTTCGCGATCGGCTACACCGCCGGCGTCGTGGTGGTGCTCGCGCCCGCCGGGCTGGGGGCACGGGAGGCGACGTTCGTCGCGCTGCTGTCGCCGGTCACGGGCCTGCCCGTCGCGACCGCGGTGGCGCTGCTCGCGCGCGTCGTGCACACCGTCGCCGACCTGCTGCTCGCGGCGCTGTGCTGGGTGCCGGCACGGGCGGCCGGCGGGCCGGCTGACGGAATGGGCGCCGGGTCGGCCGGCGGGGCCGGCGCTGCGGATGCCGCGCCGTTGTCGGTGGCGGGTGGCAGTGTCCGCGGGCATGACGACGATCGACTGTGACACCTGCCTCGTGCGGGGTCTGCACTGCCACGACTGCGTGGTCACGGCCCTCCTGGGTCCACCGCCCGAGACGGGCTTCGGTCCCGACGAGCAGCGGGCGCTCGACGTGCTCGCCGAGAGCGGCCTGGTGCCGCCGCTGCGCATGGTCCAGGCAGTGCGCGGGCCCGACGTGGAGTCCGCCTGAGCGTCTGAACTGGCGGTCTGCGACGCCCTCCGGCGGGGTGTGAGCGACGTCACGACGTCGTGCCGGAGACCGGTCGACGACACGTGGACAGAGGGTTTGCCGCCCTCCGTGGTCCGCGACTACAGTCGGCCGCTGGCGCCCGTGGAAGTGGACCATTCCGGTCTGCGCGGGTGCCGCGCCGAGTCCGAAGCCGTGATGTGCGATCCACACGCGGTGGACGAGCCGGGGACCCACTTCCCGTCTGGGGTGAATCGTCCGTGAGGCAGCCGCCGTCGGTGGCTGAGGAGCGGTCGTAGGGCATGTCGTGCCCGAACCCGTCAGCTCACCTGGTAGGCGTACGACACGCAAGGGAGAACGCCCGCTCGTGCTCAACGGACGGAAGCGGATCAGCACGGCTGCGCTCAGCGTCGCCGCAGTGGTCGGTGTGGCCCTCATTCCCAGCAGCCCCGCCATGGCGGAGCCCGACATCGACGACGTGCGCACGCAGATCGCGCAGCTCGAGCACGAGTCCGAGCAGGCTGCGGAGCGTCGCAACGACGCCCGCATCGAGCTGGCCGGCCTCGAGGACGAGCTCGCACTCCTGCAGCAGGACCAGGACCGGCAGGCCGACGACTTCGACGTCATCCGCTCGCAGGTGGCCGACTCGGTCGTCGACCAGTCGCAGGGCGGTGGCATGTCGCCGCTCGCCGAGGCTGCGCTCTCCGACGACCCCTCGGGCTTCCTCTCGCAGATGTCGACGATCTCCACCTACAACGACATCCAGGGCCAGCTCGTCGAGACCTACACGACCGAGCTCGCCGCCCTCGACATCCGTCGGGAGGCCACGGAGCAGCGCATCGCGCAGATCGAGGCCGTCGAGGAGCGCGCCGCGGCCGAGGCCGCGACGATCGAGGAGAACACGGCGGCGGCCGAGGCGCTGCTCTCGCGCCTCGAGGCCGAGGAGCGCGCCGAGCTCGCCGCGGCCGAGGCCGCTGCTGCGGCCGCCGAGACCGAGATCACCGAGACCTCTCCCGAGGCCGCCGGTGCCGACGAGACCGCGATCCCGGACGTGCCGGTCTCCGGTCGTGCGGCCGCCGCGGTCGACTACGCGCTGGCCCAGGTGGGCGACAGCTACGTGTACGGCGCCTCGGGCCCGAACTCCTTCGACTGCTCGGGTCTCACGTCGATGGCGTGGGCCCAGGCCGGCGTCTCGCTGCCCCACTCGTCGTCGGGGCAGTTCAGCTCGGGACGCAAGGTGAGCCGCGGCGACCTGCAGCCCGGCGACCTCGTCTTCTACTACAGCCCGATCAGCCACGTCGGCATCTACATCGGCGGCGGCAAGATCGTGCACTCGGCCAACCCGCGCTCCGGCGTGGCCATCGCCGGGGTCGGCTCCATGCCCTACTCGGGAGCCGTCCGCCCGGGCTGATCCGGCCCAGCAGCCTCTCAGCGTCGCCTGGCACAGTGGGCGCCGTGAACGAGACCCCCGCCTCCTCCGGCACCACGACCGAGGGGCGGGGGTCTCGTCGTTGGGCCCTCGTCGCCCTGGTCGTCGGCGGCCTCGCCTTCGTGGCCCTGGCCGCGACCCTGGTGCCGTGGAACCCGGTGCCGGGCGGTATCCCCGAGCCCGCGGACCCCAGCAGTGTCTTCACCGCCGACGAGATCGTCCGCGGCGAGGCGCTCGGGGCGTACTCGCGCTGGGTGAGCTGGACGTCGCTCGCGGTGTCGATCGCCGTCGCCCTCTGGCTGGGCCTGGGGCGGCGGGGCGGTGCGCTCGTCCGGCGCCTGCCCGGCCCGTGGTGGGTGCAGGTGCCGCTCGCCGTACTGGCCCTCGCGGCGATCGGCCGGTTCCTGACGCTGCCGTTCGCGCTGGCGATCTGGCGGCGCCGGGTCACCGAGGGGCTCTCGACCCAGGGCTGGGGCGACTGGTTCCGCGACCTGGTCACCGACGCGGGCGTGACCGCCGTCGGCACGTCGATCGTGCTGCTGGTGGTCATCGGGTGCGCCCGGCGCTGGCGCCAGGCGTGGCCGCTGGTCGCCGGCGGCATCGCGGCCGCGCTCGTGGTGGCCGGCTCCTTCGTCTACCCGGTGCTCGTCGAGCCGATCTTCAACGACTTCGAGCCCCTCCCCGACGGGGAGCTCCGGACCGCGGTGCTCGCGCTCGCGGACGAGGAGGGCGTCGAGGTGGGCGACGTGCTGGTCGCGGACGCGTCCCGCCGGACGACCACCCTCAACGCGTACGTCTCGGGCTTCGGCGGCACCCGCCGGGTCGTCCTCTACGACACCGCGGTCGAGGCGCTCCCGCAGGACGCGCTGCTCTCGGTGGTGGCCCACGAGCTGGGGCACGCGAAGAACCAGGACGTGCTCGTGGGTACGGCGCTCGGCGCCGCCGGGTCGCTCTTCGCCGTGGGCCTGCTGGGCCTGCTGCTGCGTTCCGAGCGGCTCCGGCGACGGGGTGGGGCGGAGGGGCCGTTCGACCCCGCCGTGGTGCCGCTCGTGCTCGCGCTGATGGCGGTGGGGATGTTCCTGGCCGATCCGGTGCAGAACGGGATCAGCCGGCAGATCGAGCGGCGGGCCGACGTGGTGGCCCTGGAGACCACGGACGACCCGGAGGCCCTCGTCGCCCTGCAGCGCGAGCTGGCCGTGCGTTCGGTGGCCGACCCGACCCCCTCACGCTTCGGCCAGCTGTGGTTCGGCAGCCACCCGGAGACGCTCGAGCGCATCGCGCTGGCGCGCCGGGTGGCGGGCGACGGCTGACCAACGGGCCACCCGCCCCAGCAATCAGCGTCCGCCGTCCTCCAAGTTGGCGCCCGCACCGTCGAAGACACCGACGAGCTGGTCGTAGAAGGCCCAGACGGCGACGATGATGAGTGCGGCGAGGGCGGCGACGAGCAAGCCGTACTCGACGGCGGACGCGCCGCGCTGGTCGGTCTTGGCCTTCTGGGCGCCGAGCAGGATGGCGAGGAACTGGACCATGATGAAGCCTCCGTCAATCGTGTGCGATCGAGCCTCGGGGGACCTCCCCGTCGACGTTGACTCGAGTCTGTCGCGGCGGGCTCGCCACGACATCGAGTGATGGTCCGGGCCTGCCTAGTCACTTCGGACTAGGCGCTCTTTCCGTCTGGTGGCGACCGTGGATGCTGCGGTGGCGGATATCCCCAGCCGGCCGGCGTCTCCTCGAAGGGCGACGCTGCGGTTGTCACGGTGCCGACTCGGCTCGTGCCCTCTCATTCGCCTCCGGACGAAGAGCCGGCCCGGCTCTCGCAGCGCGAGAACCGGGCCGGTCATGCCCACACTCGTGGGCGGGGTGTCGATCAGGTCAGCCGCCAGCGGGAGCCCGGCCACCGTCCTGGAGGTCGTCGCCGGCGCCGTCGAAGATGCCGACGAGCTGGTCGTAGAAGGCCCAGACGGCGACGATGATGAGTGCGGCGAGGGCGGCGACGAGCAGGCCGTACTCGACGGCGGACGCGCCGCGCTGGTCGGCCTTGGCCTTCTGAGCGCCGAGCAGGATGGCGAGGAGCTGGACCATGGTGATGCCTCCAAGGGCGGTTCGGGTGGAGCCTCGGAGTCGTTCCCCTCGGCGTTGGTCCAAGTCTGGATCAGCGTCGTCATCGGTGGTATCGAGTGAAGGTGTCGAGCCTTCTAGTCCTTTCGGACTACGTCTTTACCCTGGTCAGGCGGCGTTCCGACGTTCTAGCGCGGGACGCCGGGATTGATGCTCGACAGCAGCCCGATGCGCATCGCCGTCACGACAGCCTGCGCCCGGTTGGTGGCGCCGAGCTTCTGGTAGATGCGGGCGATGTGGGACTTGGCCGTCGACTCGCTGATGTGCAGCTGGCGGGCGATCGGGCCGGTGCCCAGACCATCGGCGAGCAGCACGAGGATGCTGTGCTCGCGCTCGGACAACCGGGTGGACTCACCCGACATACGGCGCACCATGGCCTGTGCCAGGCCGGCACAGACGAAGGTGCGCGGCGAGCGCGTGGCGTGGGCCGCGGTCTTGACGACCTCCGCGACCGGTGCATCCTTGCCGACGAACCCGGACGCGCCGGCCTCCATCGCCGCGAAGATCTGGTCGTCGCCCGAGTGCATGGTCAGCAGCACCAGCCCGATGGTCGCGGACTGCCCGCGCAGGCGCCGGATGATGTCGAGCCCGGTGCCGTCGGGCAGCTGCAGGTCAGTGACCACCACGTCGGGCTTGGTCTCGCCGCACACGGCGAGGGCCTCGCCGACGGAGGCGGCCTGGCCCACCACCGCCATCTCGACCACGCGCGTGAAGGCGGCAGCGAGCCCGGCCCGGATGAGCTCGTGGTCGTCGACCAGCACGACCCGGGTGGGTGCGGGGGAGGGAGACTCGGTCATGGGTACGTCACTTCCTCTTCGGTGGGGCGTGGGGTTCCGCCGCGCGAGCCCAGCGACACGTAGACCACCGTGCCGAGCTGCGAGCTGTCGATGGTCAACGACGCACCGACGAGGGCGGCACGCTCGCGCATGATGGTGAGCCCGTGGGAATCTTCGCGACTCGGCCCGAGACCCCGTCCGTTGTCACGAACGACGATCCTCGCCCGCGGTGCGTCCACCTGGCAGGTGACGTCGATCGAGCGAGCTCCGGAGTGCTTCACGGCGTTGGTGAGGGCCTCCTGGGCTATTCGCAAGAGCTCGGACTCGACCTCTGGCTGGAGGCGGGTCGTGCGCTCGTCGACGGTCGATCTGATCGAGATGCCCGATGACGCCGAGAGTCGGCGAGCGAGGCCGGAGACAGCCTCTCCCAGGCTTTGGTTGGCGTCGACATCCATCCGCAGAGCAGTGACGGAGGTACGGACCTCCGCGACGACTCGTGTGATGGTGGACCGGAGGAGCTCGATCTGGGGCGCGCTGCTGGGAGGGAGATCCTCGGCGAGTGCATCCACGAGGTAGCCCATCGATGCGATGTCCTGGGCAACGCCGTCGTGCATCTCGCGGGCCAGCCGTCGTCGTTCGTCCTGGGTGGCGACGTGACGCAGCTCGGCGAACATGAGGGCGGCCTCGAGATGGACGCCGAGGGATCGGAGGGCCGTATGAAGATGGCGCAGCTGCGCATACACCTGTCGCTCGGGCAGTGTGGAAGGCAGCCGTCCCCCCAGCAGCAGGACGTGGGATCCCTTGGCGCTGCCGTCGAGAGGGATGGCGAAGTGTGCGCCACGGAGCGCCGGTCGACCCGTCGCGGCGGCCTCTCCCAGAACGTCGATGCCGGGGTCGTCCTCGTCGCTGCCCGCTTCCAGCGGCGATCCGGTCGGCAGTCTCCGCAGCTCCTCCGGAGTCATCTCCCAGATGCCCAGGCCGGTCGTCGGCAGTTGGTCCTGGGTCGCTGTGAGCACACGCCGGCCGACCGAGTGGGGGTCGAGGTCGTTGTCGAGCTGGTCCGACAGCTCCAGCAGCTGCTCGAGCAACGTCATCACGTCCCGATAGGGCGCCAGCTCGGTGCGGGCGGACTGTGTCGATTGCACGTAGGCGCCGATGAGACCCAGGCCCAGGCCCAGCGTGAGGCCGGCGACGAGTTGCGCTGACTGCTCCGCGGACGGGCGGCCCGAGAGCTGGAAGACGGTGAGCGTGAGGACCGCGATCTCGATCAGCAACGTTATCGACGCACCCCGGATACCGCGTCGGATCCCCCCGAGGAACGGGGTGACCGCCAACGCCGTCAGGTGCAGCGAAATTCCTCGGTCGAGCGCGACGGCACACACGACCGTCACTGCGGCGGCCTCGGCCAGCAGGGCCAGAGGGGCGGGGAACCGGCGAACGACCGAGAGCGAGATGGCGACGGCCCAGATGATGGCGAGGGCGAGGACCACGACGAGGCCGCCCGTGTCGCGCACCCAGATGGCAGGGATGCCGGTGGCGCACAGGGCCAGGATCCGGGCAGCCGCACCGACGGTGAAGTGACCGGGCAGTCCGAGACCTCGGCTAACCTCCAAAGCCCGAGTCCATGATCGCCAGCACAGCTGGCCCCATCACTGCGATGAAGAGGCACGGCAGGATCAGGAGGATCAGCGGAACGGTGATCTTGACCGGGACCTGCTGGGCGCGCTTCTCGGCGTACTGGCGCCGCTTGAGTCGCATCTCCTTCGACTGGGTGCGCAGCACCTGACCGATCGGCACGCCGAATGCGTCGGCCTGGACCAGCGCACCGATGAACGACTTGAGGTCGTCGACCTTCGTCCGGTCCGCCAGGTTGCGCATCGCTGCCGAACGACCAACGCCGAGCTGCATCTCCTTAAGGACGCGAGCGAACTCCTCGCCGAGGGGCCCCTCGGTGTTGCGGGCCACCTGTTGCAGCGCGGCGTCGAACCCCAGTCCGGACTCGACACTGATCGTCAGGAGGTCGATGGAGTCGGCGAGCTCGTCGCTGATGCTCTCCGCCCGGTCGTACGAGCGCTGGTAGAGCCACATGTCGGGGCCGAAGAACCCAAGTGCTGCTCCGACGCCGACGAGCAGGATCGCAATCGCGATTCCCGGTCCGAGGATGACGACGAGGAGGAGGGAGATCGCCGCGCCAGCGATCGCGCCGACGACCTTGGTGGAGGCCACCCGGTCGATCGTCCAGCCCGCGGGTGACCCGGCGTGGTCGAGCTTCCGCTGGATGCGGACTGCCGCGTCGCCACCGGTCAGGCGAGCACCGAGACGCGTTATCCGCTCCAGCAGAGGGTCCAGGACGCGCTCGGAGAACGGCCTGTCGACATCTTTCTTCAGCTCCTCCGGAGCGCGGCTCATGGCTTGCAGCATCGCCAGGGAGCGTGTGATCCCCCCGGCCTCCGCCTCTGTCCGCCCAAGGGCCAGCCACGCCAGCGTGAACGCAGCGACGAGCAGGAGAGCTCCGAAGAGCGCGAGAACGACCATCTGTCACACCTTGACCTTCACCATGCGGCTCATCCAGAAGACTCCTGTGCTGAGCAGCAGGAGGGCAAGCCCCAGCAGGACCCAGCCGCGAGGCTCGGTGAACATCGGAAGCACATAGTCGCGCTGCACCAGCAGCAGGTAGAGCAGAAACGCCGGAGGCAGGCCACCGATCACCCAGGCGGAGAGCTTGCCCTCGGCCGCCAGCGCGTCGACCTGCCGACGCAGGTACTCCCTCTCCCGCATCGTTCCGGCCACCGTGTCGAGGAGCTCGGCCAGATTGCCGCCGACCTCGCGTTGGATGCGGATGGCCATCACCGCCCATCGGAAGTCCTTGGAATCGAAGCGGTCTGCGACATCGGCCAGTGCGTCATCGAGTGCCACACCCAGGCGTGTCTCGACGAGGACACGCTTGAACTCGGACGCCACGGGGTCGCGGGCCTCGCGAGAGACGGTGTCGCACGACTGGGCCAGGGAGAGCCCGGCTGACAACGAGGTCGAGATCAGCTGCAGGGTGTCGGGCAGGGCCGCCCCGAACGCCTTTTGCCGTCGGCTCCTCTTGACCCCGAGGTACATCCACGGCCCGACGGCACCCAGGACGAGGAACAGGATGCCGACGAGCAGGTTGCCACCACCGATGAGCAGCCCGACCACGCCCGCGGCGAGGAAGACGCCGACGTGCACGAGCAGCCACTCGGCCGGCTTCAGGGCGCTGCCGGCGCCCTCGAGGCGAGCGGAGATGCGGGCCTCGAGACCCTGGTTGCGGCGCAGCACCTGGGTGGCGGCGTCCTTCGCCTGCGTGAGCGCGGCGTCGGCGTCACGGCGGCCACCGGTCGCCTCCTTGCCGCCGTGGGTGACGCTGATGGCGTCCATGGCCTCGGCGTACGACGTGACGCGGTCGGCCGCCGACACCGGCCCGGCCCGGCGGGGCACGAGCAGCACCAGCACCAGGAGCAGGCCGAGGCCGAAGACGCCCACCCCGGCGTACAGGACCCAGGACGGGACGACCATGTCGTCGCTCGCGACCGGGGCGGCGCTCGTGGGCGTCTCCTCCTCGGCCGCGAAGCCGAGGTCGCCGAGCGGCGCGAGGGCGGAGGCGGCGAACGCGCCCTGGTCGGCTCCGAGGGTGATCGCGATGGGCGCGGTGGCGCCGTCGACGCCGGGGGGCACCGTGACGTCGAGGACGAGCTGGTTGGCGATGACCTCCGCCTGCGCGGAGAACACCGACTCGAGGCTCTCGGGGTCGGCGGCGACGACGCTGCCGCCCGTGGCGGCGCTCAGCTGGCTGAGCGCGGCCGACTCGGTGCTGTCCTGGTCGAGCGCGACGGCGTCGACCGTCACGCCGGCCTCCTGCAGCACGGCGACGGTCGCGGGCAGCGAGCCGCCGACGCTGTCCTCCCCGTCGGAGAGCACGAGCACCTGGCGCAGGCCGTCGGTGCCGGTGAGCTCGACGGCGGCGAGCGCGCCGTCGTACAGGGCGGTGTCGCTGTCGAGGTCGAGGTCGCTCACCGCGTCGAGGGCGGCGGCGCGGTCGAGAGTGGGGGCCAGGTCGGTGCGGGCGACGCCGTCGAAGGTGACGACGCCGACGAGCACGTCGTCGGGCAGCGTCTCGACGAACACCCGTGCCGCGGCCTCGGCGGCCTCGATGCGGTCGCCCTCCATCGAGAGGCTGGTGTCGATCGCCAGCACGGCGGTGCGCCGGATGGGTGCGGCCGCGTCGGCGGCGTACGACGCCGTGGTCTCCGCCTCCTGCCCGTCGAGGGTCACGCCGACCGCGTCGAGGTCGGCCTCGGTGCCCTCGGGCAGCGACACGAGCACGCGCAGGGTGCTGTCACCCGGCTCCATCAGCTCGATCGAGGCCTCGCCCGCGACCTCGGACCCGGCCGGGGCGGACGAGGTGGTCGGGCCAGCAGCGTGCGCGCCGGCGGTGAGCGTCGACGTACCCAGCCCGGCGACGAGCGCCGCGGCGGCGAGGGCCCCGAGACGCCCCATCAGGACCTGTCCAGGGCGAAGACCATCGGGTCGACGGTGACGTTGTGGTAGGCCATCTTGTCGAGGAACTTCGGACGCAGGCCGGTCGAGCGCAGGCGTCCCAGCGAGCGGCCCGTGGCGTCGAAGCCGGCGCCGTGGTCGTAGACGAAGACGTCCTGGAGGGTGATCACGTCGCCCTCCATCCGCTCGACCTCGGTGATGTGGGTGACGTGGCGCGAGCCGTCCTTGAAGCGGGTCTGGTGCACGATCAGGTCGATCGCCGAGGCCATCTGCTCCCGGATGGCGCGCATCGGCAGGTCCATGCCGGCCATCAGCACCATCGTCTCGATGCGCGACAGCGTGTCGCGGGGGCCGTTGGAGTGCACGGTCGCGATCGAGCCGTCGTGGCCCGTGCTCATCGCCTGCAGCATGTCGAGCGCGGAGGCGTCGCGCACCTCACCGACGATGATGCGGTCGGGTCGCATGCGCAGGCTGTTCTTCACCAGGTCGCGGATGTCGACCGCGCCCTTGCCCTCGATGTTGGGCGGGCGCGACTCGAGCCGCACGACGTGGTCCTGCTTGAGCTGCAGCTCGGCGGCGTCCTCGATCGTCACGATGCGCTCGTCGCGGGGGATGAACGACGACAGCACGTTGAGGGTCGTCGTCTTCCCGGCACCCGTGGAGCCCGAGACGATCACGTTGAGGCGACCGCGCACGCAGGCCTCGAGGAAGTCGGCCGTGCGGGGCGTGAACGAGCCGAACGCGATGAGGTCGTCCACCGTGAACGGGTCGGCGGCGAACTTGCGGATCGTGAGGGCGGAGCCGTCGATCGACAGCGGCGGGATGACGGCGTTGACACGGCTGCCGTCGGGCAGGCGCGCGTCCACCATCGGGCTCGACTCGTCGACGCGACGACCCAGCCGCGACACGATCTTGTCGATGATGCGGCGCAGGTGCGGCTCGTCGACGAACGTCGCGTCCGCCGCCTCGATGCGACCGTTGCGCTCCACGAAGACGCTGTGGGGGCCGTTGACCATCACCTCGGAGACCTCGGGGTCGCGCAGATAGGTCTCGATCGGGCCGTAGCCGAGGATGTCGTCGCTGATCTCCTGCGTGACGCGCGACCGGTCCGCGCTCGAGAGCGGACGCTCCTGCGCCGAGAGCACCTCCTGCAGCACCACGCGCACGCGGTTCTCCAGCTCGCTCTGGTCCATCTTCGCGTCGTAGAGCTGCGGCCCGAGCTGCTGGAGCAGCTGCCCGTGGACGTTGGCCTTGATCTCCTCGATGCGGTCCTGCTGCTGCGCGACCAGCGCGCGACGGGCGCCCGAGGTGACCTCGGGCTTGGCGGGCAGCGGCTTGTGGCGGCCCGGCACCTCCGCGCGGCCCGCGTCGGGCACCTTCTTGACCTGCACCGGGGCGGCCTTCTCCACCGGGTCGGGCGTGCCGACGTGGCCGATCGACCGCGCGATCGTGGCGTCGAGGCCGGTCTCGGGGCGAGCGGTCTCGGGGGCCGCCCCGTGGTCGGCGTGGTCGGCCGGCGCGTCGGGTGTCGAGTCGGGCGCAGCGTCGGACGGCGGGGTCGGGGCGGGTGCGGCGGGAGCCGGCGCCGGCTCAGGAGCCGGCGGGGGAGCAGGGGCCGCGGCCTGCCGGCGGGCGGCAGCGGCTGCGAGTCGTTCGGCGAGCGTGCTCATCCGGGATCACCTCCGGCGGCGGAAGAAGCGCGCACGACCGTCCTCGCGCGCCTCGTCCGTCGCTGCTGCTTTCGTGGTCGTGGCGTCCGGTCGGTCGGCGAACGACGTGCCGGCGAGACGGGCGGCCAGGTGCTGGAACTGGTGGCTCGACCCGTGGTCGGGCTTGGCGGCGACGATGGGTCGACCGGCGTTGGTGGCGGCGGCGATCTCGACCGACGTGGCCACCTGGGCGGCGATCTTGAGGCCGAGGATGGCCTCGACCTTGTCCGCGCCGATGCCGACCTCGTCGTCGGCGCGGTTGAGGAGCAGGTG
Organism: Nocardioides alkalitolerans DSM 16699; assembly: GCF_000426525.1. Lineage (GTDB taxonomy): Bacteria > Actinomycetota > Actinomycetes > Propionibacteriales > Nocardioidaceae > Nocardioides > Nocardioides alkalitolerans. Next base: position 603,821 of record NZ_AUFN01000010.1, on the reverse strand, counting down.
GCGGTGGCCCTGCGCGATGCCGAGGGCGTCCATCGTCTCGAGCGCGACCTTCACGTTCTTCAGCGTCGGCACGTCGAGCGTCGCCACCATCACGCACTCGTCGGTCTCGTCGAGGGCCGTCAGCGTGAGCTCGTCGAAGGCCGGGGCCGTGTCGACCACGACGAAGTCGAAGTTCTCCGCGAGCGTGCGGAGCGTCCTCGCCACCAGCGTGGGGGTGATGCGGTCACGGGCGTCGGGGGTGCTCGGCGCCGCGAGCACCATCAGCGAGTCCTCGTGGCGCGTGAGGATCGGCTCGAGCAGGTTGAAGTCGAGCGCGTCCTCCCCGCCCACGGCGTGCTCGATCGAGTGGGACGGGAACAGCTGCAGCGTGATGGCCACGTCGCCGAACGCGAGGTCGAGGTCGACGAGCACGACCTGCCGCGCCCCGCGGTCGGCGAGCGCGAGCGCCAGGTTCACGGCGGCCGTGGTCTTGCCGACCCCGCCCTTCGGTGAGAAGACGGCCACGATGCGGCCCTGGCGTGCGACGCCCGAGGGGCCCCGCAGCGCGATCCACAGCTGGTACGCGCGCTCGACCGCGCCGCTCACCGCGGCCAGGTCGCGCACCGGTACGACGTCGCGCACGCCGGCGTGCATGGCCTTCGTGAGCACGTCGGTGTCGACGGTCTCGCGCACCACCACGACGCTCACCGTCGGGCGGGTGAAGCGCAGCGTCTCGCAGAGCTCGAGCGCCTCGGCGAAGTCGACGCCGGGGCCGATGACCGCGACGTACTCGTCGGGACGGTTGTCGAGCCAGGCGGTCAGCGTGCCGGTGGTGTCCATGCCGTGGCCACCGGGCGGCAGAGCGGTGAGCAGCTCGGACAGGGTCGAGCTGTCGGGGTCGACGACGACGGGCATGGCTCCTCGTTCGGTCGGTCGGGTCAGGGGAAGGAGGTGGACGGTCAGCCCGTCACGGTGAGAGGGCGGCGTCCTCCGAGAGCGTCTGGCCCCGCTCCAGCTCCACGCCCTCGCCGCGGATCGCGAGGGTGATCGTCGCTCCGGCGTCGATGGCGGCGGTCAGGTCGAGCGCTCCCTCGGGCGTGAGCGCGAGGGTGACGACGGTGTTCGCGACGGCGTCCGTCGTCTCGGCGCCCTCCTCCGTCGTGCTGGTGGCGATCGGGGAGGACGAGCCCACGGCGAGGATCTGGGTCTCGGGCACGAGCACGAGCGCGGCCTGGTTCTCGGCGGAGGCGACGAGCACGGCGACCGAGTCGCCGGGGCTGGCGAAGCCGGCGACCCGACCCTGGTCGTCGAGCTGCACCGACTGGCCGAGCATGCCGGCGGGCACGGGCAGGACGACCCCGGTGCGCACCTCCTCGGCGAACTTCGCCGTCGTGATCTGCTCGCCCACCGCGATGTCCATGGCCGCCAGCTGCCCGTCGAGGGTCGCGGCGTCGGTGACGTAGCCGTCGAGCAGCTGGCCGCGCGGCACGCGCTGCTCCTCGACCTTGCCGGCGGCGAGGGCGTCGTCGAACGTCTCGCCGAGGGCGATCGGCTCGATGGCCTTGAGGGTGGTGACCGTGTCGTAGTCCTCGGCCGCGCGCGTGTCCGCGCTGCGGGCGTAGACGAGCACGAGCACGAGACCGAGCGCGGCGACGACGGCCGCGACGACGAGCAGGATCCTGCGACGATCCATCGGGAGGGCGCCCCTTTCAGGCGGTGCGTGTGCTGCCAGCGGGTGGGAGCACTGCGCCCTGCGACCGCACCGCCGAGCCGGTGCTGCCGGGCCTCCCTCCCCGCGGCCACACCTTGCCCGAGGAGCGTCAGTCCGGTCGCGGATTCCGGTCAAAACGCCTCAAGAAATCCTCTGGTCTAGACCAAGGATCTTGAATCTCGAGGTTCGCCTGCGGTCAGGCGCCGTACAGCTCGTCGATGTCATGACGGAACTCCCGCATGACGACGTTGCGCTTGAGCTTGAGGCTCGGCGTGAGCTGGCCGGCCTCCTCCGTCCAGTCGACGGGGAGGATCGAGAACTTGCGGATCGACTCCGCCTTCGACACGGCCTTGTTGGCGTCGGCGACGGCGTTCTCGATCTCGGCGACGAGGTCGGGGTCGCCGACGAGGTCGGCGATCTCACCGGTCTTGCCGTGCGCCTCGGCCCAGGCGGGGAACGACTCGGGGTCGATCGTCACGAGGGCGCCGATGAAGGGCTGGCCGTCGCCGACCACCATGCACTGGGAGACGAGGGCGTGGGCGCGCAGGCGGTCCTCCAGGACGGCCGGGGCGACGTTCTTGCCGCCGGCGGTCACGATGATCTCCTTCTTGCGACCGGTGATGCGCACGAAGCCCTCGTCGTCGACCTCGCCGACGTCGCCGGTGCGGAACCAGCCGTCGGCGTCGAGGGTCTCGGCGGTGGCCTCCGGGTTGCCCCAGTAGCCGCGGAAGACCTGGCCGCCGCGGAAGTGCAGCTCGCCGTCGTCGGCGACGCGGACCGCCGTACCGGGCAGCGGGCGACCCACGCTGCCGATCTTCTGCGCGTCGGGCAGGTTCACGGTGAGGGCCGCGGTGGTCTCGGTGAGCCCGTAGCCCTCGAGGACGCCGAGGCCGATGCCGCGGTAGAAGTGGCCGAGGCGGTCGCCGAGCGGGGCACCGCCGGAGACGGCGTAGCGGCACTGACCGCCGAGCGCGGAGCGCAGCTTGCCGTAGACGAGCTTGTCGAAGAGCGCGTGCTGGGCCCGTACGGCGAGCGAGGGCCGCCCGGTGTCGAGGCCGCGGGACCAGGCGATCGCGACGTCGGCGGCGCGGTCGAAGATCTTGACCTTGCCGTCGGCGGCGGCCTTCTGCGAGGCGGTGTTGAAGACCTTCTCGAAGACGCGCGGCACGGCGAGGATGAAGTGGGGCTGGAAGACGCCGAAGTCGTCGACCAGGCGCGTGATGTCGGAGGAGTGGCCCATCCGCACGCGGGCCTTCACGCAGCCGATCTGGATGATGCGGGCGAAGACGTGGGCCAGCGGCAGGAAGAGGAGCGTCGCCGCCCCCTCCTCGAAGAGGTCGTCGAGCTCGTCGACGGCCACGCCCAGCTCGAACATGAAGTTGCCGTGGGTGACCTCGCAGCCCTTGGGGCGGCCGGTCGTGCCCGACGTGTAGATGAGGGTGGCGAGGTCGCCGGGCCCCGACGACGTACGACGCCGCTCGAGCTCGTCGTCGCCGACGTCGGTGCCGAGCGCGGTGAGCGCGGTGACCGCGCCGTCGTCGAAGGACCACACGTGGTCGAGGGACGGCAGGTCGCCGCGCACGCCGGCCACGCGAGCGACGTGGTCGTCGGTCTCGGCGACGACCGCGACGGCGCCGGAGTCACCGAGGATCCAGGCGATCTGCTCCGCCGACGAGGTCTCGTAGATCGGCACGGTGACGGCCCCGGCGAACCAGATGGCGTAGTCGAGGAGCGTCCACTCGTAGCGCGTCTTCGACAGCAGCGCGACCCGGGCGCCCGGCTCCACGCCCGCGGCCACGAGGCCCTTGGCGACGGCGCTCACCTCCGCCAGGAACTCGGCGGCCGTCACGTCCTGCCACGGCGCGTCCCCCGCGGCGTCGCGGCCGGCGGCGCCGGTCTCCGCGCGACGGCTGAAGACGACCTTGTCCGCGGCCTCACGGGCGTTGACGACGACGTCGTCCGTGAGGTTGCCCGTCGAGGGGATCTCGATGGTCAGCGGGGTGGAGTACTCGCGCACTGGGGCTCCTCATCCGGTGGGGGCGGTGCTGCCCGGGGCAGGTTACCGCTGGGCGGTGCCGGGTCGGGTGTCCGGTACGCTCGCCGGGCGCTCGCGGGTGACCCACCAGGTCGTCCGCGCCGGGCGTCGCATCACCAACGACAGGCCTTCGGAGGGACCCGGGTGGCAGAGCAGACCTCGTCGACGATCGTGATCGACGCACCCCCGGCGACGGTGATGGCCGTCATCGCCGACTTCCCCGCCTACCCCGAGTGGGCCACCGGCATGAAGACCGTCGAGGTCGTCGCCGACGGCGCCGCGGGCGCCCGCGCCGAGCAGGTGCGCTTCGTGCTCGACGTCGGCCCCATCAAGGACGACTACACGCTCTCCTACGTGTGGGACGCCGACCGCGAGGTCACCTGGACGCTGGTGCGCGGCGGCATGCTGCGCGCCCTCGACGGCGCCTACACGCTGCGCGACCTGGGCGCCGGCGGCACCGAGGTGACCTACCGGCTCTCGCTCGAGGTCTCCATCCCGCTGATCGGCCTGCTGCGCCGCAAGGGCGAGAAGATCCTCATCGACACGGCCCTCAACGGGCTGAAGAAGCGCGTCGAGGCTCTTGGCTGAGACCCCCGGGCCCCCGGGCTCGCGGGGGACGCCCCGGATTCTGCTCCTCACCGGCAAGGGCGGCGTCGGCAAGTCGACGCTCGCCGCGGGTACGGCGGCCCTGGCCGCCGCGCGGGGCGCGCGCACCCTGGTGCTCTCGACCGACGCGGCCCACTCGCTCGCCGACGCGTACGGCGTGCCGGTCGGCCCCGACCCCACCGAGGTCGCCCCCGACCTCCACGTGCAGCAGGTCGACGCCCAGCTGCGGTTCGAGCAGTCCTGGGCGGAGATCCAGCGCTACCTGCTCTCGCTGCTCGACGTCGTCGGCGTCGACCGGGTGGCGGCGGAGGAGCTGACGGTCCTCCCCGGCGCCGAGGAGGTGCTCGCCCTCCTCGAGCTGCGCCTGCACGCCCGGTCGGGGGAGTGGGACACGATCGTCGTCGACTGCGCGCCGACGGCCGAGACCCTGCGCCTGCTGGCCCTGCCGGAGGCGCTGGGCTGGTACATGCAGCGCATCTTCCCGACGCAGCGCAAGGTGATGCGGGCGCTGAAGCCGGTGCTGACCCGGGCCGCCGGTGTGCCCCTGCCGACCGAGACGGTCTTCGACGCCCTCGAGCGGCTGCACCGTGAGCTCGACGAGGTGCGCGCCCTGCTGACCGGGCCGCAGGCGTCGGTGCGGATCGTGCTCACGCCCGAGAAGGTCGTGCTCGCCGAGGCCCGCCGGTCGTGGACGACCCTCTCGCTGTTCGGCTACCGCGTCGACGGCGTCGTCGCGAACCGGATCTTCCCGACCGGCGGCGCCGACGCCTGGCGCACGGCCTGGACCCAGGCGCAGGCCGCGGTGCTCGCCGAGGTCGAGGCCTCCTTCGCCGGCCTCCCGCTGTGGCGCTCCGTCTACCGCGCCGCCGAGCCCGTCGGTGCGTCCGCGCTCGCCGACCTGGCGGCCGACGTGTACGGCGACGACGACCCGCTCGCGCCGCCGACGGGCACCGGTCCCTACTCGGTGCAGATGGGCGAGACCGGCGGGGACGGTCCGGCGACCGCGACCGTCTCCCTCGTGCTGCCGCTCGTCGAGCGCCGCGACGTGGGTCTCGCCCGCAACGGCGACGAGCTCGTGGTGACCGTGGGGTCGTATCGTCGCCTCCTGACCCTCCCGACCGGCCTGGCGCGCCACCGCATCGCGGGTGCCCGGATCGAGGGGGGTCGTCTGCAGGTGCGATTCGAGGAGAAGGTCACGTGACGGGTCCCGACGAGGACGCCGCCCGCCCCGACGACGTCGGAGGTGTCGGTGAGGAGGCCGCCAAGCTGCTCGGTGCGCTGGGCGGCTGGGCGCGCGACCACGGGCTGGGCGACCTCGCCGACGCGGCCTCGGCGCCCCACGTCGACCGGGAGGCCCTGCACGACCACCTCGCGACCGGCGCGGCCGAGTGCACGTACTGCCCGGTCTGCCGCGGCGTCCACCTGCTGCGTCAGACCACCCCCGAGGTGCGCGCCCACCTGGCCGCGGCCGGCTCGTCGCTCCTCCAGGCGGCCGCCGGGATCCTCGCCGCGGTGACGGCCGACCCCGCGCCGCCCCGCTCGTCCGGAGTCGAGCACGTCGACCTCGACCTCGACGACGACGAGCCGCCCCGCACCGACCGGCCCGACGGGCCCGACACCGACCCAGCCTCACCCCTCGACCGACCCGGGAGCCCCTCATGACGCTGTCGATCGGCATCGACATCGGTGGAACGAAGATCGCCGGCGGCGTCGTCGACGCCGACGGGGTGGTCCTCGCCCGGCACCGCGTCGAGTCGCCCGCCTCGGACGCCGAGGCGATCGAGACCGCCGTGGTCGAGATCGTCACCCGGCTCTCCGCCGACCACGACGTCGCCGCCGTGGGCGTCGGCGCGGCCGGCTTCATCGACGCCGCCCGCTCGACCGTGCTCTTCGCGCCCAACATCGCGTGGCGCAACGAGCCCCTCGGCACCGACCTCGGCGGGCGCCTCGGCCTCCCCGTCGTCATCGAGAACGACGGCAACGCGGCGGCCTGGGGCGAGTTCGTGTACGGCGCGGGCCGCGACCTCGACTCCGACGACATGCTGCTCGTGAGCGTCGGCACCGGGGTCGGCGGCGGCATCGTCGCCGGCGGTGAGCTGCGCCGCGGCGCGTTCGGCGTCGCCGGCGAGATCGGCCACATCCGGATGGTGCACCAGGGCCGCCTGTGCGGCTGCGGCAACCGCGGCTGCTGGGAGCCGTACGCCAGCGGCTCCGCGCTCGTGCGCAACGTGCGCGAGGAGGCGGCCGCCGGCTCGCTCATCGCCCGCCCGGTCCTCGACCGCGCGGGCGGGGACCCCGACGCGATCACGGGCCCGCTCGTCACCGAGCTCGCCGCCGAGGGCGACCGCTTCGCCCGGGAGCAGCTCGCCGAGCTCGGCCGCTGGCTGGGGGAGGGCATCGCCTCCCTCGTCGCTGTCCTCGACCCCGGTCTGGTGGTGGTCGGCGGAGGCGTCTCGGCCGCCGGCGACCTGCTGCTCGACCCGCTGCGCGAGACGTTCTCCCACGCGCTCACCGGGCGCGGGTTCCGTCCGATGCCCGACATCCGCGGGGCCGAGCTGGGCAACGACGCCGGGATGATCGGCGCCGCCGACCTGGCACGACGGTGACCGACCCCGGTCCGGGCCCGGACGTGTCCGCCGGCGCGGTCGTCGGCGTCGACGTCGGCGGCACGAAGATCCTCGCGGGCGTCGTGGCTCCCGACGGCACGGTGCTCGCCACCGCGGTCCGCCCCACGCCCGCGCGGGACGGCTCGGTGCAGCTGCTGGAGGCCGCGGTCGACGAGGCCGTCGAGGAGGCCGTGGGGGCCGCCGACGACGTGGGTCGCGCGGGCGCCGTCGCCGGGGTGGGCGTCGCCGCCGCCGGGTTCGTCGACGCGGGCCGCGAGCGCGTGATGTTCGCGCCGCACCTGCCCTGGCGCGGGGAGGCCGTCCGACGCCGCTTCGCTGACCGGTGGGGCGTCCCGGTCGTGCTCGACAACGACGCCAACGCGGCCGCCTGGGCCGAGTTCCGGCATGGGGCCGCCCAGGGCGCGGGCACGGCGGTCGTCGTCACCGTCGGCACGGGCATCGGCAGCGCGATCGTGCTCGGCGGCGGGCCGGAGGGCGCCGGTCGGCTGCTGCGGGGCCTCAACGGCATGGCGGGCGAGCTCGGCCACCAGCAGGTGGTGCCGAACGGCGAGCCCTGCGAGTGCGGGGGGCGGGGGTGCTGGGAGCAGTACGCGAGCGGCAACGCCCTCGTCGCGTTCGCCCGGGCCCGGGTCGGACGCGAGGCGACCGTGCTCGACGACTGGTGCGGCGGTGTGCCCGAGCGCCTGACGGGCCCGATGGTGACGGCGGCGGCCGAGGCCGACGACCTCGTCGCGCTCCAGGCCTTCGCCGCCATCGGTGACTGGCTGGGGGTCGGCCTCGCCAACGTGACGGCGGCCCTCGACCCGGACGTGATCGTCGTCGGCGGGGGCGTCAGCGCCGCCGGCGACCGCCTCCTGGAGCCGGCCCGAGCAGCGCTGTCACGCTCGCTCGTGGGTGCGGCCCACCGTCGGCTCCCGCCGGTGCGGCGGGCCGTGCTCGGCCCGGAGGCCGCGATCGTCGGGGCCGCCGCGATGGTGCGGTCCGCGCTCGACGTGCGCTGACCCGGATCCCGCTGCGTCAGAGACGGGCGCCGTCGTCGCCCGGGTCGGACCGCTGGGTCGGCATCGACGCCACCAGGTAGCTGAAGCCGCCGAGGAACCAGACCACCATCAGGGCGGTCAGCCAGCTCGGGGGCGGGGCGCCGAAGACCAGCAGGCCGATGAGCAGCATGGGCACACCGAGGACCCCGATCCAGGCGGCGAGGCGCGGCGGCGCGACGTACCCCAGCGGGGGCGGGGTCGGGGGCACGAAGCGCTCCGACAGCTCGGCCTGCTCCGCGGCGGCCCGTCGGGCGTCGAGGTCGACCGCGGGCTCGGCCAGGTCCTCGGACGGGAACGGGTCGTCGGCCTCGTCCACGGGGTCCGCCCGGTCCGCCCGGTCGGTCGGCGCCGCGGTGTCGGGCTCGCCGCCGGCGGGGTCGTCACGCTCGGCGTCACCGCGGGGAGCGGCCGGGCCGCGAGGCACGTCGTGCGCGGCGCCCTGCGGGGTCGTGGAGGTGTCCGCGCGGTCGGCGGGCGCCTGCCCCGGGACGTCGTCGTCGAGCTCGGCGCGCGCCCCGTAGTTGTCGACGATCGCGCGCCAGGCCGCCTCGTCCTCGCTGGGCCGGTTCACCCCTCGATCGTAGGCCCTCCCCGGTGATCGCGCGTCCCCTCGACGGGGCGTATCCCAACCTCGCGCGGGTGCGGTCGGGATGGGCGGACGGATCAGGCCGTCACGCGCGCGACGAACGCGGCCGACTCCTCGAAGATCGCCGGGGCGTCGTGGTCGAGCGTCGCGACGTGGAAGCTGTTCGTGAGCAGGCGCTCGGTGACCTCGCCGGCGACGTGGGCCTGCAGGTAGGCGCCCGACGTGGGGTCGACGACGTGGTCGGTCTCGGAGCGGAACAGCAGCACGGGCGCGGTCACGCGGTCGAGCTCGCCGCGCACCTGCTTCCAGCCCTTCATCATCGAGGCGAGGGCGTGCAGCGGGGTGCGGTCGTAGGCGTACTCGGTCACGCCCTGCTTCTTGATGTCGCCGCCGATGGCGGCGATCGACGGCGTGAGGCGGCGCAGCACGGGCACGGCGAGCAGCTGCTTGTTGGCGCTCGTGACAGCCGGGTTGACGAGCACCACGCCGCTGACGAGGTCGGGGTGGTGGGCGGCGAGCGAGAGCACGAGCCCACCGCCCATCGAGAGGCCGGCGAGCACGACCGTGTCGCACTCCGCGGCGAGCGTCGTGAGGGTGCGGTCGAGGTGGCCGTACCAGTCCGCCCAGCCGGTCGCGTTCATCTCCTGCCAGGAGGTGCCGTGGCCCGGGAGGCGCGGCACCTCGACGCCGTACCCGCGCTCGGCGAGCGACTCGCCCCACGGTCGCATCGAGGCGGGGGAGCCGGTGAAGCCGTGGCTGAGCAGGACGCCGATCCGTCGACCGCCGGTCAGCTCCGGCCGGGGCGCCACGGAGAGGGGCTGCGCGTGCGGGTTCACCGTCATGGCGGCATTCTGCACCACGGGGAGCAGGGTCTAGGGTTCGACGAGGACAGGCGGGACGCGTGGTCCGGGCGGCTCTCGACGAGGCCCCCGGACGGCCCGGTGGACTAGGTCGAAGGAGAGTGGCGCCGGTGTTCTACTGGTTCCTGAAGCTGGTGGCCCTCGGCCCCGTGATCCGGCTCGTCTTCCGGCCCCGGTGCGACGGCATCGAGAACGTGCCGTCCGACGGCCCCGCGATCCTCGCGAGCAACCACCTCTCGTACGCCGACTGGCTCTTCATGCCGCTCGTGCTGCCGCGCCGCGTGAGCTACGTGGCGAAGGCGGAGTACTTCACCGGCACCGGCTTCAAGGGCTGGATGCAGAAGTCGTTCTTCACCGGCTCCGGCCAGATCCCCATCGACCGCTCGGGCGCCAGCGCCGCCGAGGGCGCGCTCCTGTCGGCCAAGGCCGTGCTCGAGCGCGGCGAGCTGTTCGGGATCTTCCCCGAGGGCACGCGCTCCCACGATGGCAAGCTCTACCGCGGCAAGACCGGCGTCGCCCGCCTCGCGCTGGAGACCGGGATGCCCGTCATCCCCGTCGCGGTCATCGGCACCGACGAGGTCGCCCCTCCGGGCAAGAAGTTCGGCAAGGTCACGCGGCCGGTCGTCCGGTTCGGCACGCCGCTGGACTTCTCCCGCTACGAGGGCCTCGCGGGCGACCGCTACATCCTGCGGTCGGTCACCGACGAGATCATGTACGCGATCATGCAGCTCTCCGGCCAGGAGTACGTCGACGTCTACGCGTCGCGCGCCAAGGCCGACGCCAAGCAGGCCGAGCGCGCGGAGCGGGCCGAGCGTGACGGCGAGGGATCCGAGGGACGCAAGGCCTCGTGAGCCCCACGGGCGCGGTCGCGCGGCGTGACCGGGTGACGCTGCGCCTCCTCCCGCCGAGCTGGCGCGACGCCGCCGCGGTGGCGGTCGAGGACCGGATGTTCCGTGCGCTCGCCGTGCTGCGGGTGGTGCTGCTGGTCAACGCGGTCGCCCTCAACGTCGTACGGCGCGACAACGCCGACCACCAGGGCGCCATGTGGGCGGTGCTCGCGGTCATGGTCGCCTGGACGGGTTTCGCCGTCTGGGCGTACGCCGAGCCCCGCCGCCGCCGGGCCTGGCTGCTCGTCGTCGACCTCGCCCTCACCGCGGCGGTGCTGCTGGTCAGCCTGCCGATCAAGGGCGACGAGATGCGCGCGACGATCCCGGGCTTCTGGATCATGGGCGCCCTGCTCGCCTGGTCGGTGCACTGGCGCTGGCGCGGTGGTCTCGTGGCCGCCGCCGTGCTGGTCGTCGCCGACGTCGCCGTCCGCTCGGAGCTCAACCAGACCAACTACGGCCACCTGTTCCTCATCGTCATCGGGGCCCCGATCGTGGGCTACCTCTGCGAGTCGCTGCAGCGCATGGCCGCCGAGCGCGACGCCGCCGAGCGGGAGGCCGCGGCCGCGGCCGAGCGCGCCCGGCTCGCGCGGGCCGTGCACGACGGCGTGCTCCAGGTGCTGGCGCTCACCCAGCGCCGCGGTGCCGAGCTCGGGGGCACGGGCGTCGACCTGGCCCGCCTCGCCGGCGAGCAGGAGGCCGCGCTGCGGGCGCTCATCCGCCAGCAGGACACCCTCGGCCCCGAGTCCGCCGACGACGCGACGGCGGACCTCGCCGGGGCGGTCGAGGCCCTCGGCCACCGCGACCGTCCGAGGGTCGCCGTCGTCACCCCCGGTACGCCGGTGCTGCTGCCCGCGCACACGGTCGCGGAGCTCGTCGCCGCGGCGGGGGCGTGCCTCGACAACGTCGCCACCCACGTCGGCGACGCCGCCCCGGCCTGGGTGCTGCTGGAGGACCTCGGCGACCAGGTCGTCGTCAGCGTCCGCGACGAGGGCCCGGGCATCCCGGCCGGGCGCCTCGAGACCGCCGAGGCCGACGGCCGCCTCGGGGTCTCGGGCTCCATCCGCGGGCGTCTCGCCGACCTCGGCGGTACCGCCGAGGTCGCCACCGGATCGTTCGGCACCGAGTGGGAGCTGGCCGTCCCGAGGAGCGCGTCGTGACCATCCACAGCACCCACCCGTTCGCCGACCCCGAGCCGGGCCGCGACCCCGCCCGACGTCTCCGCGGGCGCCTCGGCGGCGCCGTCTCGCTGTGGACCGCGGGGGAGGGCACGTCGCGCGTCGGTCTCACGGTCAGCTCGTTCATGGTCGCCGGGGGCGAGCCCGGCCGCGTGCTCGCGCTCCTCGACCCCGACTCCGACCTCACCGACGAGCTCGAGGACACCGGCTGGGGCGTCGTGCAGCTGCTGCGCTGGCACCACCGCGACCTCGCCGAGATGTTCGCAGGGATGGGCCCGGCCCCGGGCGGTCTCTTCAAGCAGGCGGAGTTCGTCGACACCCCGTGGGGTCCGCGCCTCGCCGACGTCGAGGTGTGGGCGGGGGTGCGGCTCGAGTCGGCGGTCGACGTCGGCTGGTCGCGGCTCGTGACCTGCGTGCTCGACCAGGTCGAGATCACCGGGGACGGCGTCGACGGTGCGGGCCAGCCGGACAGCCTGACCCACCGCCGCGGGCGCTACGGGCGGGCCTGACCCCCGACCGCCCGGAAGACTCCGGCGTCCGGGGGTTCACAGCGCCGCCCGTCCCGTGCTTGCCTGGGACGCATGGTCGAGACTCGGGAAACTCGCTCCGTCCACGCTGCGCTGCCCACGGCGCGGCCTCCGGTACGACGCCTCGCGGCGCCGCTGGTGGCCCTGCTGACGGCGTTCGCCCTCCTCGTCGGCGCGCCGGGCGTCGCGCAGGCGGCCTATCCGACGCTCGGCAACGGTTCCAGCGGACCGGACGTCACCGCCGTGCAGTTCCTCCTCACCCACCACGGCCAGGCGACGACGGCCGACGGCCAGTACGGCTCGGGCACGCAGGCGGCCGTCTCGGCCTTCCAGCAGGAGAACGGGCTCGCCGTCGACGGTGCGGCCGGGCCGCAGACCATCGGCGCGCTCGTCGTGACGGTCCGCGAGGGCGACTCCGGGCCCGCCGTCCAGGCGCTGCAGACGCTGCTGATCGCCCGCGGGGCGACGCTCACCTCCGACGGCGACTTCGGTCCGGCGACGGCCGCCGCCGTGCGGTCGTTCCAGTCCTCGAACGGGCTCGCGGTCGACGGGGTGGCGGGCCCGCAGACCTGGAACGCCGCGTTCGGCAGCGGCAGCAGCCAGCCGCCGGGCACGTCGTACGACTCGCTCAGCGACGCGCAGAAGGCGCACGCACGCACGATCATCGGGGTCGGCAAGGGCGCCGGCGTGCCCGAGCAGGGCTGGGTGGTCGCCCTCGCGACGGCGATGCAGGAGTCCACGCTGATCAACGTCGACTACGGCGACCGTGACTCCCTCGGCCTCTTCCAGCAGCGGCCCTCGCAGGGCTGGGGCACCGAGGCGCAGGTGAGCGACCCCGTGCTGGCGTCGCAGGCGTTCTACGGCGTCGCCGCCCACACCCCCAACCCCGGTCTGCTCGACATCTCCGGCTGGCAGTCCATGTCGGTCACCCAGGCCGCCCAGGCGGTGCAGCGGTCGGCCTACCCGGACGCCTACGCGCAGTGGGAGGGCCTGGCCCGCGACATCGTCGCGAACGAGGCGGGGGCACCGAGCATCCCGTGACCGCCCGGCGGCGTCGCACGGCGCCGTATGACAGGTTCTGCCAACAGATCGTCGTTCCGTCGGCAGATCGTGCCGTCGCCCGGGTCGGTCGCGCCCGACTTGAATCGACGCCATGACAGCCGCAGCGCAGAGCCGTCGGATCCGCATCGGCATCGACACGGGCGGCACCTTCACCGACGTCGTCGCCCTCGACGAGGCCACCGGTGAGGTGGTGACGACGAAGACACCCTCGACCCCGACCAACCCGGCCGACGGCTTCATGGCCGGCATCGGCAAGGTGCTGGGCCTCCTCGGCCTCGACGACGCCGACGGGCGCGCGGCGATCAGCGCCGTCAGCCACGGCACGACGGTGGCGACGAACCAGCTGCTCGAGGGCAAGGTCGACACGCTCGGGTTCATCACGACCGAGGGGTACGACGCGATGCTCGAGATCGCGCGACAGTCGGTGCCGGACGGGTACGGCAACTCCTACTTCTGGGTCAAGCCCTCCCGCATCGTGCCGCGCGACCTCGTCAAGGCCGTCGGTGGTCGGCTCGACGTCGACGGCCTCGAGGTGCGGCCCTTCGACGAGGCCGGCGCCCGTGCCGTGGCGCGCTGGTTCCGCGACCAGGGCGTGATGACGCTCGGGGTCTGCTTCCTCCACTCCTACGCCAACCCGGAGCACGAGGAGCGCATGCGCCACGTGATCGCCGAGGAGCACCCCGACGCGGTGGTGTCGCTGAGCAGCGAGGTGCTGCGGGAGTACCGCGAGTACGAGCGGGCCATGACCACGCTCGTCGACGCCGCCGTGAAGCCCCGCCTGAGCCGGTACGTCTCGGACATCTCGACGCGGCTCACGGCGTACGCCGGGCGCGAGGTGCCGTTCTACGTGATGAAGTCCAACGGCGGCGTGCTGAGCGCGGCCGAGGTGGTCCACCAGCCGATCACGACGGTGCTGTCGGGCCCGGCCGCCGGCGCGCTCGGCGCCGGCCTCATCGCCCACGTCGCCGGCTTCGAGCGGGTGCTCACGAGCGACGGCGGCGGTACCTCGACCGACGTCGCGGTCGTGCTCGACGGCGAGCCCGCCCTCACCACCGAGGGCAGCGTGGGCGCGTTCCCCTCCAAGATCCCGATGATCGACGTCGTGACCGTGGGTGCGGGCGGCGGCTCCGTCGCCTGGCTCTCGCCCGAGGGCACGCTCAAGGTCGGCCCGCACTCCGCGGGCGCCGACCCCGGTCCGCTCTGCTACGGCCTCGGCGGCACCGACGTCACCATCACCGACGCGCACGTCGTGCTCGGCCGGATCCCGCCCCACCTGCTCGGCGGCGAGATCCCGCTCGACGTCGAGGCCGCGCGCGCCGGGGTCGAGAAGCTGGCCGCGACGTTGGGTCTCAGCCCGGAGGCGTGCGCCGCGGGCGTGCTCGAGATCTCGGCCTGGAACCAGGCGAACGCGCTGCGCGAGATCACCGTGAAGCGGGGCCTCGACGTCCGCGACTTCACCCTCACGACCTTCGGCGGCTCCGGCTCGCTCCTGCTCTGCCGGCTCGTCGACATCCTCGGGCTCGCGGCCGTGCTCGTGCCGCCGAACCCGGGCAACGTCTCCGCGTTCGGCCTGCTCACGGTCGACGTCAAGAACGACTACGTGCGCACCCACGTGCGGATGCACGACGTGCTCACCCCGGCCGAGGTCGCCGAGCTCGTCGACGCGCTCACCGCCCAGGCCGCCGAGGCGCTGCGGGGCGAGGGCTTCGCCGACACGGAGCACCGCTTCGCCCGCACGGCCGACGTCCGCTACTTCGGGCAGGCCTTCGAGGTGCGGGTGCCGCTGGGGGAGGGGCCGGTCGACCAGGCCGCGCTCGACGCCGTCGCCGACGCCTTCCACGCCGAGCACCGGGCCCTCTACGGCTACGACTTCGCCCACGACCCGACGCAGCAGGTCGAGTGGGTGAACCTCCGTGTCTCGGGCATCGGGCCCATCCAGCGCCCGGAGCTGCACCCGGAGCCGCTCGTGCCCGGGGCCGCCGCCCCGGCGGACCCGCCCCGCCGCCCCGTCTGCTTCGACGCGGGCGCCGGCTACGTCGACACCCCCGTCGTACGCCGCGAGGACCTGCCTCCGGGCGCCTCGTTCAGCGGCCCCGTCATCGTCGAGGAGTTCGGCTCCACCGTGCCGATCCACCCCGGCTTCGCGGTGCGCGTCGACGCCTACCGCAACCTGATCGTCACCCGCGAGACCTCCACCCGAGAGGACCAGGCATGAGCCGCCGAGCCCCCACCGAGTTCCCGTTCGGCCACCTCACCGACGACCACGGTGCCGGTGCCGACCCGGTGCTCACCGAGATCGTCCAGGGCAGCCTCGCCGCGGTCGAGCAGGAGGTCGAGACCGCCATCGGTCGCACCAGCCGCAGCCCGATGATCCGCGACGCCCACGACTTCCGCGCAGGCATCCACGACCGGCTGCTGCGCAAGCTCACCGGCCGGTCGTACTCCGCGCTCGTGCACCCCGTGGCCCGCGACTTCCCCCTCGACTCGATGCGCCCGGGCGACGTCTACTTCCACAACGACGTCTACCGCTCCGAGGGCGGCATCGGCCACCTGCCCGACCTCTGCGTCACGGTGCCCGTGTTCTCGACCGTCGACGGCGAGGAGAAGGTCGTCGCGTTCGTCCAGGCGTTCGGCCACCACGACGACATCGGCGGGGCCGTGCCCGGCTCGATGCCGAGCGGCGCGACGAGCGTCTTCTCCGAGGGCCTCATGGTGCCGCCGATCAAGCTGTGGGACGCCGGCGTGCCGAACCGCGCCGCGCTCGCGATCATGACGCGCAACTCCCGGATGCCCGAGAGCCTCGCCGCCGACCTCGACGCCGAGTGCTCCGCCTGCCTCATGGGCGCGCGCCGGCTCGGCGAGCTCTTCGACCGGTACGGCGTGAGCGCCGTCGAGGCCTGCTTCGACGCGATCATCGAGCGCACCACCACGACGTACCGCCGCGAGATCCTCGGCAAGATCCCCGTCGGCTCGTGGACGTGGGAGGACTACGCGGAGCACGACGGCGTCGACGAGCCGATGCTGCACGCGCAGCGCATCACCCTCACCCGCACGCCCGCCGACGACCCGGACGGCGAGCGCCTCGTGCTCGACTTCGACGGCACGTCGCCGCAGGCCAAGGGGCCGATCAACCACTGCGCCGACTACTCCGACGGCGTGTTCCTCGCCAAGTGGCTCGCGCCGATCCTGCGCAACCTCGCCGACACCCCGGAGCGCATGGCCGAGCTCGACGTCAACGAGGGCGTCGTCCCGCTGCTGGAGATGCGGTTCCCCGAGCCCGGCACGCTGCTCACGCCGATCTTCCCGGCCCCGACCAACGCCCGCACCTTCGTGATCCTGCGGCTGCTGGGCGTGCTCTCCGGCGTCGTCGCCAAGGCGGTGGACGGCAGGATGCCGGCCGACCAGGAGACGATCCGCTACACCGGCGTGTACGGCGACGACCTCCACGGCCGGCCCTACCTCATGCGCGAGGTGCTGGGCGGCGGGTCCGGCGGCCGCTACTACGCCGACGGGGAGGACACCATCCACGTGGTGCCCGACTCCCGCAACCTGCCGACGGAGTTCACCGAGGCGCGCTTCCCGTTCCGCGTCGAGTCGCTCGGGCTCGCCCGCGACTCCGGCGGGGCCGGCAAGTTCCGAGGCGGCCTGGGCTACGAGAAGCAGATCCGGATGCTCGCCGACGCCCACTTCATGTCCATCGCCGACCGCTCGATCCTCGCGTGCTGGGGCGTCGCGGGCGGCAAGGCGGGCTCGCCGTTCCAGGTCACGATCGACCCGGGTGGGCCGGCCGAGCGCGAGGTCGACGCCCTCGCCGACGCCGCGCCCGTGAAGGCGGGCGAGCTGATCCGCATCCGCACCACCGGCGGCGGTGGCTGGGGCGACCCGCTCGACCGCGACCCCGAGCTCGTCGTGCGCGACGTGCGGTGGCGCAAGGTGTCCGTGGAGGCCGCGCTGGCGTCGTACGGCGTCGTGCTCACCGGCGCGCTCAGCCCCGACGGCCTGAGCGACGACGTCGGGTACGACGCGGAGGCCACCACGGCCGAGCGTGCCCGCCGCACGCGCGACGACAGCCTGTTCTTCGACCGCGGCCCGGGCTACGCGACGCTCTCCGGCGGCGCCACGCACGCCGACGTCGACCGGCGGTGAGAGGGTCGGGGGCATGACCGACCGCGCTCCCGGCCGTCCCGCGCTCGCCGACGCCCTCGACCTCGCTCCGCATCCCGAGGGCGGCTGGTTCCGCCAGACGTGGGCGGCGCCTCGGACGGTGACGCTGCCCGACGGCCGGGTGCGCCCGACGGCGACGCTCATCTGGTTCCTGCTGCCGGCGGGGGAGTCCTCGGCGTGGCACCGGGTCGCCTCCGACGAGCTGTGGCTCGCCCACACCGGGGTCGTCGCGCTCGAGCTCGGTGGGAGCGGGCCGGAGCCGGTGGCGGGCCCGCCCGGGTCGTCGGTGCGGGTGGGCGTCGACGTGGCGGCCGACCAGGTCTCGCAGGCGCAGGTGCCGGCGGGGGTCTGGCAGCGGACCCTGCCGGGCGCCGCGGACGCCCTGGTCAGCTGCGTCGTCTCGCCCGGCTTCGACTTCGACGACTTCGAGCTGGCGCCTTCGCGCTCGACGTAGCCTCGACGGGGTGATCACTCCCGAGCTCGGCCACCGGTTCGCCGACGACCTGCCCGAGCTGGCCCTCGACTGGCAGGCCGCCGAGGCCCCGGAGCCGCGGCTGCTGGTGCTCAACGACGCCCTGGCCACGCGGCTGGGCCTCGACCCGGCCGCGCTGCGGACGCCGGAGGGTCTCCGGTTCCTCGTCGGCAACGACGTGCCCGCGGGGGCGACGCCGGTCGCGCAGGCCTACAGCGGCCACCAGTTCGGCGGCTACTCGCCGCGGCTCGGCGACGGGCGCGCGCTGCTGCTGGGTGACCTCACGGACACCGAGGGTCACCTCGTCGACCTGCACCTCAAGGGGTCGGGGCGCACGCCGTTCGCCCGCGGGGGCGACGGCCTCGCGGTGGTCGGGCCGATGCTGCGCGAGCACGTCGTCAGCGAGGCGATGCACGCGCTCGGCATCCCCACCACCCGGTCGCTGGCCGTGGTCGCGACCGGCGCGGTCGTGCAGCGCGAGACCCCGATGCCGGGCGCGCTGCTGGCCCGGGTGGCGAGCAGCCACCTGCGCGTCGGCAGCTTCCAGTACGTGCGGGCGACGGACGACCCCGACCTGCTGCGCCGCCTGGCCGACCACGCCATCGCCCGGCACCACCCCGACGCCGCCTCGGCCGAGCACCCCTACCGGGCGTTCTTCGAGGCGGTCGTGACGGCCCAGGCCCGCCTGGTCGCCCGGTGGATGCTCGTCGGGTTCGTGCACGGCGTCATGAACACCGACAACGTGACGATCTCGGGCGAGACGATCGACTACGGGCCGTGCGCCTTCCTCGACGTCTACGACCCGGCCACGGTGTTCAGCTCGATCGACCACCAGGGCCGCTACTCGTACGGCAACCAGCCGGGCATCGCGCAGTGGAACCTCGCGCGCCTCGCCGAGGCGCTGCTGCCGCTGCTCCACGACGACCAGGAGCAGGCGATCGCGATCGCGACGGCGGTGCTCGAGGGGTTCGCGACGACGTACGTCACCGCCTGGGCGGACGGCATGCGCGGCAAGCTCGGGCTGCCCGCCGGCCTCGAGGAGCGTGCGGTCGTCGCGCTCGCGGAGGACCTGCTCGGTCTGATGGCGGCGAACCACGTCGACTGGACGACCGCGTTCCGCGCGCTGGGGGCGGCGGCCCGGGGGGACGCCGAGCCGGTCCGCGGGCTGGTGCTCGACCTCGCCGGCATCGACGCCTGGCTCGAGCGCTGGCGGGCGCTGTCGCCCGACGGCGAGGCGATGGACCGGGTCAACCCGGTCTACGTGCCGCGCAACCACCTCGTCCAGGAGGCGCTCGACGCGGCCACCGACGGAGACCTGGAGCCGCTCCGGCAGCTGCTCGACGTGCTCGCGGCGCCGTACGACGAGCGGCCCGGCCTCGAGCGGTACGCCGCGCCGGCCCCCGAGGCGTTCGGCGCCTACACGACGTACTGCGGGACGTAGACGGCACCGACGACGCCCGCCGTTGGCACAACCTGCCAGCGGATCGGCGTCCCGTTGGCTCAGGTTGCCGTGTCGGGGCGGTGCGCGCGTCACTAGGTTCGACGCATGACCCGGGTCCTCGTCGCACTCGGCGGCAACGCGATGACCGGCGCCGACGGCAGTGCGGCCCCGGACGCGCAGATCGCCGCCGCCACCACCGCAGCCGGTGCGGTCGCGGCCCTCGTCGCCAGCGGCGAGGACGTCGTGGTCACCCACGGCAACGGGCCCCAGGTCGGCAACCTCCTCGTGAAGAACGAGCTCGCCGCCGCCGTCGTGCCCCCCGTGCCGCTCGACTGGTGCGGCGCCCAGACCCAGGCGACGCTCGGCTTCGTCCTCATGAACGCGCTCGAGGCGGCGTTCGCGACGGCGGGGGTACGGCGCCACGCCGCCACCGTCGTCACCCGCACGCTCGTCGCGTGGGACGACCCCGGCTTCACCACCCCCACCAAGCCCATTGGGCGCCACCTGCCCGAGGCCGAGGCCCGCCTGCTCGTCGAGCACGGCGAGACCTGGGAGGACCGCGGCGAGAAGGGCTGGCGCCGCGTCGTCGCCTCGCCGGAGCCGCTGCAGGTGCTCGACGCCGCGGCCATCGCGACGCTCGTCGCGGCCGGGTTCGTCGTCGTGGCGGGCGGCGGCGGGGGAGTGCCGGTCGTCGTGGACGCCGACGGCGCCCTGCACGGGGTGGAGGCCGTCATCGACAAGGACCTCGGCGCCGCGCTGCTCGGCCAGGCCGTCGCCGCCGACGTGCTCGTCATCGGCACCGACGTGCCGGCCGCGGTGCTGCGCTTCGGCACGCCGGAGGCCGAGCCGCTCGGGCGCATCGCCGTCGGCCGGCTCCGTGCGCTCGCCGCCGAGGGCCACTTCGCCAGCGGCTCGATGGGCCCCAAGGTCGAGGCGGCCTGCCGCTTCGTCGAGGCCGGGGGCGCCCACGCCGCGATCACCGACCTCGACCACCTCGTGCCCGCCGCCGCCGGCGAGGCCGGCACCGTCGTGGTGCCCGACCCGACCTAGACCGTCACCACCAGCCTCACCCGCAGCACCCGCCAGTCCGTCCACCGAGAGGAACGTCCCGTGCCCGACGCCATCGAAGTCCGCAAGGTCCCCATCCACTCCGTCGCCGACGCCTCCGAGCTGGCGAAGCTCATCGACGAGGGCGTGATGGCCGCCGACCGCGTGGTCGCGATCATCGGCAAGACCGAGGGCAACGGCGGGGTCAACGACTACACGCGGATCATCGCGGACCGTGCCTTCCGCGAGGTCCTCGTGGAGAAGGGCGCCGACCCGGCCAAGGTCAAGGAGATCCCGATCGTGTGGTCGGGCGGCACCGACGGTGTCATCAGCCCCCACGCCACGATCTTCGCCACGACGGACGCGCCGGACGACGCCACGAAGGACGAGCAGCGCCTCACGGTGGGCTTCGCGATGAGCGAGGTGCTCCTGCCGGAGGAGATCGGCCGGTCGGGGATGGTCAGCAAGGTCGCGGACGCCGTGAAGGTCGCGATGGAGCGCGCCGGCATCACCGACGTCGCGGACGTCCACTACGTGCAGACGAAGACGCCCCTGCTGACGCTGAGCACCATCGAGGACGCCAAGTCGCGCGGCAAGGACGTCTTCACCGAGGACACCCTCTACTCCATGGACGTCTCCAACGGCGGCACCGCGCTCGGCATCGCCGTCGCGCTCGGCGAGATCGAGATGCCGACCGACGACCAGGTCCTCAAGGACCGCACGCTCTTCTCGTCGGTGGCCTCCTGCTCGTCCGGCGTCGAGCTGGACCGCGCGCAGGTCGTCGTGGTCGGCAACGCGACGGGCGTGGGCGGCCGCTACCGCATCGGCCACTCCGTCATGACCGACGCGCTCGACCAGGACGGGCTGTGGGAGTCGATCCGCGTCGCCGGCCTCGACCTGCCCGAGCGCCCGCGCACGTCGGACCTCGACGGTCGCGTCGTCAACCTGTTCCTCAAGTGCGAGGCGTCGCAGGACGGCAAGGTCCGCGGCCGCCGCAACGCGATGCTCGACGACTCCGACGTGCACTGGCACCGCCAGATCAAGGCGGCCGTGGGCGGCGTGGCGGCGGCCGTCACGGGCGACCCGGCGATCTTCGTGTCGGTCTCCGCGGCGCACCAGGGCCCCGAGGGTGGCGGCCCGGTCGCCGCGATCGTCGACCTCGGCTGACCTGCTGGTGCGGGCGGGCCTGTGGAGGAGCGCCCGCACCCGGCCCCCGGCGTGCTCGACCCCGACGAACCGGAGTCGGCCGCCTGACTGTCGGCGGCCCGTGCTGGGATGGCTCCCATGGCTGATCGACGGGGCGGTGCGGGCGGAGCACGCGGGGGTACGACGCGCCGCCCCGCACGCACCCGCGAGGCCGCGGGTCCGACGTACCGGCTCGTGCCCGCCAGCGCCGAGCCCGTCGCCCCGCCGACGCTCGACCCCCACCAGCAGCGCGTCGTCGACCACCGGGGAGGCCCGCTGCTCGTGCTGGCCGGTCCGGGCACGGGCAAGACCACGACGCTCGTCGAGGCCATCGTCGACCGGGTGGAGAACCGCGGCGCCGACCCGTCCTCGGTGCTCGCGCTCACCTTCTCCCGCAAGGCCGCCGAGCAGCTGCGCGACCGCGTCACCGCCCGCCTCGGCCGCACCACCGGGGCCGCGATCTGCTCCACCTTCCACTCCTTCGCCTACCAGCTGATCCGGCGCTACTCGCCGCCCGAGCTCTACACGGCGCCCCTGCGCCTGCTGTCCGCCCCGGAGCAGGACGTCGTGCTGGCCGAGCTGCTCACCGACGCCCCCGAGTCCGTGCAGTGGCCGGAGTCGCTGCGTCGCGCCGTGGGCACCCGCGGGTTCGCCCGCGAGGTCCACGGGGTGCTCGCCCGGGCGCGCGAGAAGGGGCTCTCCGCCGAGGAGCTGACCGAGCTCGGCCGCACCGAGGGCATCGCCGAGTTCGCCGCCGCCGGCCTGTTCCTCGACCAGTACCTCGACGTGCTCGACCTCGCCGGCGCCATCGACTACGCCGACCTGATCCGTCGGGCCGTCCTGGAGGCCGAGGAGCACCGCACCGAGCTGCGCGAGCGTCACCGCCACGTCTTCGTCGACGAGTACCAGGACACCGACCCCGGCCAGGTCCGGCTGCTGCGCGCCATCGCCGGCGACGGCCGCGACCTCGTCGTCGTGGGCGACCCCCACCAGTCCATCTACGGGTTCCGCGGCGCGGACGTGCGCGGCATCCTCGACTTCCCGCGGTCGTTCCCGCGCACCGACGGCGCACCGGCCGACGTCGTCGTGCTCGCGACCACCCGCCGCTTCGGCCCACGCATCCTGCGCGTCGCCGGCAACGTCGCCTCGCGGCTCAGCCTCACCGGCAGCATCAGCCCCGAGGCGCGCGAGGTGTTCCAGCACCCGCAGCCGGCCGCCCGCACCACCCGCGACCACGTCGAGGTGCTGACCTTCGACACGGAGCGGGCCGAGGCCGAGCACCTCGCCGACCTCCTCCGCCGGGCCCACCTGGAGGACGGGGTCGCCTGGGGCGACATGGCGGTCCTCGCCCGCTCCGGTCGCTCCACCCTGCCCGCGATGCGCCGCGCCCTCGGGGCGGCCGGCGTCCCCGTCGAGGTGGCGGCCGACGAGCTGCCGCTCGTGCGGGAGCCCGCGGCCGCCCCGCTGCTCGACGCCCTGCGCGCCGTCGTCCACCGCGACGTCGACGACCCCGACGCGCCGGGGTACGTCGGCCCCGACCAGGTCCACGCCCTGCTGACCTCGCCGCTGGCGAGCCTCGACGCCACCGAGGTCCGGGCGCTCGCCCGGCACGTGCGGGCGGTCGAGAAGGAGCGGGCAACGGCCGAGGAGCGCCCGCCCCGGTCGTCGCCGGAGCTGCTGCGCGAGGCCGTCCTGGAACCCGGCCTCCTCACCGACGTCGAGGTCGCGGGCGCCGCCAAGGCCGCCGTCTTCGGTGACCTGCTCCGTGCCGCGCGCCTCCGCATGGACGACGGCGGTACCGCGGAGGAGGTCCTGTGGGACCTCTGGTCCGGCACGTCGTGGCCGGCCCGGCTCCGCGCCTCGACGGCCCACGGCGGCCCCGGTGGCCGTCGCGCCCACCGCGACCTGGACGCGATCGTCGCCCTCTTCGAGGCGGCCGCCAAGACCGAGGAGCAGCGCGGTCACACGAGCGTGGCCACCTTCCTCGCCACCCTCTCGGCCCAGGAGATCCCCGGCGACACCCTGGCCGACCGCGGCATCCGGGGCGACGCGGTCCGCCTGCTCACGGCCCACCGCTCCAAGGGTCTCGAGTGGCCCCTCGTCGTCGTGGCCCACGTCCAGGAGGAGGGCTGGCCCGACCTGCGCCGCCGCGCCACCCTGCTGCAGCCCGACCGCATCGGCCCGCGCGAGGTCGGCCTCGTGCCCCCGCCGGGCGTCCGGGAGGCGCTCATGGAGGAGCGCCGCCTCTTCTACGTCGCCTGCACCCGCGCCCGCGACCGCCTGGTCGTCACGGCCGTGCGCTCCCCGGAGGACGACGGCGAGCAGCCCTCGCGCTTCCTCGCCGAGCTCGGCGCGCCCGCCCAGCACCGTCAGGGCCGCCCGCGCCGCCCGCTCTCGATGGCCGGCATGGTCGCCCACCTGCGCCGTACGGTCGCCGACCCCGCGCAGCCCGACGACCTCCGCGGTGCGGCCGCCCGCCGGCTGGCCCGGCTCGCTGCCGTCACCGACGCGGCCGGGCGCCCGGTGGTCCCCGCCGCCGACCCCGGTTCCTGGTGGGGCACGCGCGGCCTCAGCGTGGCCGACGCGCCCGTCCGCCCGGTCGACGCGCCGCTCACGATCTCGGCCAGCACCCTGACCTCCGTGCTGACCTGCCCGATGCGCTGGTTCCTGGAGCGGGAGGCCGGGGGCAGCTCGGTGAGCACCGCGTCGCAGGGCTTCGGCCTCGTGCTGCACGCCCTCGCCGAGCGGGTCGCGAAGCACGAGCTGCCGGGCGATCCGGCAAGGGTCGACGAGCTGATGGCGTACGTCGACGAGGTCTGGCCCCAGATCCCCTTCCGCACGCCGTGGTCGAGCGCCCGGGAGCGGGCGGAGGCCCACGCCGCGCTGCTCCGGTTCCTGCGCTGGCACACGCGCGCCGACGCCCGCGCGGTCGTCGGCGTCGAGCAGCGCCTGCGCGCCGAGGTGACCCTCGACGACGGCGAGCGGGTCGTGCTGAACGGCTTCGCCGACCGGCTCGAGGTCGACGACCAGCACCGGGTCGTCGTGGTCGACCTCAAGACCGGCAAGTACCCGCCCACGGGCGCCGAGGTCGACCAGCACCCCCAGCTCGGCCTCTACCAGCTGGCCGTCGACCACGGCGCGGCCGACCACCTGGTGCCGCCCGAGCACCGCCCGGCGCGCTCCGGCGGCGCCGAGCTCGTGCAGCTGCGCAAGGAGGCCCGGGGCGTGGTGAAGGTGCAGCTGCAGGGCCCCCAGGAGCCCGACGCCGACGGCCGGCTGCTCGTGCAGACCCAGCTCGCGGAGGCCGTCGCGGTGATCCGCTGCGAGGAGTTCTCCGCCCGCGTGGGCAAGCACTGCGACGACTGCGCGTTCGTGCCCGTCTGCCCGGCCAAGGGCGCCGGGACGGTGCTGTCGTGAGCGCCGCCGAGCCGCAGGGGCCGGAGCGGGAGCCGCTCGTGCTCGACGACCCGGTCGCGCTCCAGCACGTGATGAAGGCCGCCTACCCGGTCAGCGACGAGCAGTGGGAGGCCGTCAGCGCGCCGCTGAGCCCGGCGGTCGTCATCGCCGGCGCCGGCTCCGGCAAGACCACGCTCATGGCGGCGCGGGTCGTCTACCTCGTGGCGACCGGTCAGGTGCGACCCGAGCAGATCCTCGGCCTCACCTTCACCACGAAGGCGGCCCGCGAGCTCTCGACCCGGGTCCGGGAGGCCCTCAGGGTCGCCGGCCTCGGTCCGGTGGCCGGGCCGGCCGACGACGAGGCCGGCGAGGTGCTCGAGCCGACCGTGGCCACCTACAACGCCTACGCCGCCTCGCTCCTGACCGAGCACGGCCTGCGCATCGGCCACGAGCCCGACACCCGGGTGATGGCCGACGCCTCCCGCTACCAGCTCGCCGCCCGGGCCGTCGCCCGCCACCACCGTCCGGTCCAGCTGCTCAGCGACCACCCGGCCACCGTGGTCGGGTACATCCTGGCGCTCGAGGGCGCCCTCAGCGAGCACCTGGTCTCGATCGACGACCTCCGGGCGTTCCAGGAGCGGGAGCTGCCCCGCTTCCTCGCCTCCCTCGAGACGTCCCGGGCGCGCGCCGACCTGGAGAAGGTGGTCAACACGATCGGTCGCCGCGACGAGCTGCTCGACCTCGTCGTCGCCTACCGCCGGCTCAAGTCCGACCTCGGCCTCATGGACTTCTCCGACCAGATCGCCCTCGCCGCCCGCCTCGCCGACGAGTACGACGACGTGGGCCGCGCCGAGCGCGACAAGCACGCCGTGGTGCTGCTCGACGAGTACCAGGACACCTCGGTGGCGCAGGCCCTGCTGCTGCGCAAGCTCTTCTCCGGGCCCGACCCGGCCACCGGCCGCGGCCACGCCGTGACGGCCGTCGGCGACCCCAACCAGGCCATCTACGGCTGGCGGGGTGCGTCGGTCTCCAACATCCTCGGGTTCGGCCGTGACTTCCCCCGAGCCGACGGGTCGCCCGACGTCCCCACCCACACGCTCACGGTGAACCGGCGCTCCGACCGCGTCATCCTCGAGGCCGCCAACCGGCTCGCCGCGCCCCTCTACGCGGCGTACGCCGGCGTGCAGCCGCTCCGGGCGCCGGCGGGTGCCGGACCGGGTCGCGTCCGGGTGGCCGTGCACGACACGTACGACGACGAGCGCGCCTGGCTCGCCGACCAGGTGCTCGCGGCACACGCCGACGGCACGGAGTGGCGCGAGATCGGGGTGCTGACCCGGGAGAACAAGCACGCCGCCGACGTGTTCGACGCCCTCACCTCGCGCGAGGTGCCGGTGGAGATCGTCGGTCTCTCGGGCCTGCTGCGGCTGCCCGAGGTCGCGGAGGTCGTCGCGACCCTCACCCTGCTCCACGACCTCACGGCCAACGCCTCCGCGCTCACGCTGCTCACCGGTCCGCGGTGGGCGCTGGGCCCGCGCGACCTGGCGATCCTCGGCCGACGGGCCCGCGACCTGGCGGCCACCGGACCGGGCGGCGACCTCGAGCGGACGGTCGAGGAGGCCCTCGCGGTCGCCGTCGAGGGCGCCGACCCGACGGAGATCTCGTCGCTGTGCGACGCGCTCGACGACCCGGGGGAGCAGCGGGACTACCCCTACTCCGCCGTGGCCCGCACCCGGATCGGTCTCCTCGCCTCCGAGCTGCGCCACCTCCGCGGCCACGCGGGCGAGCCGCTGCTCGACCTGGTGCGGCGCATCGTCGACGTCTGCGGCATCGACGTCGAGCTCGCCAGCTCGGTGAGCCCGGCGGCCGCGGCCCGGCGCGACAACCTCGACCTCTTCGTGCGGGCGGTGGCCGACTTCCAGGCGGTCGACGGTGACGTCAGCCTGGGTGCCCTCCTCGCCTACCTGACGGCCGAGGACGAGATGGGCACCGGCCTCGACGTCGCGACGCCGACCGAGGCCGACTCGGTCAAGCTGCTGACGGTCCACCGGGCGAAGGGCCTCGAGTGGGACGTCGTCTTCTGCGTGGGCGTGTGCGAGGAGAAGTTCCCGACGAAGCAGACGCGCACCCAGTGGGTGACCGGGCCCGCCGTGCTGCCCTCCGCGTTGCGCGGCGACGCCCAGGACGTGCCGCAGCTGCGCGGCTACGAGAAGGCCGACATCGACGAGCTGCGCGCCACGGCGAAGGTGCACGAGGCGACGGAGGAGCTCCGGCTCGGCTACGTGGCCTTCACCCGGGCGCGCCACGAGCTGGTGGCGTCGGCGTACGTCTGGAACGAGTCCCGGGCCACGCCGGTCGGCCCCTCGCCCTACCTGGTGACCCTCGCGGAGACGGTCCGCGACGCGGGCGGCGAGCCCGAGCGCTGGGTGGAGAAGCCGGAGAAGGGCACCCCCAACCCGCTGCAGGCGGGCCGTGCGCCCGAGCCGTGGCCGGTGACCACGCGCACCGCCGAGGCCGAGCGTCGCATCGCCGCGGCGGCCCTGGTCCGGGCGGAGCAGCGGCGCCTGGCGGCGGGGGAGGCGGACGAGTCCGACGACGCCGACCTCGACATCGTCGGCATCGCCGAGGTGGCGGAGTGGGACGAGGAGATCGAGCGGCTGCTGACGGAGGTACGGCGGGACCGGGCCACCGAGGTCGCCGTACCGCTGCCGACCAGCCTCTCCGCGACGACCCTGGCGCGCCTGCGCGACGACCCGGACGCCGTGGCGCGCGACCTGGCCCGCCCGATGCCGCGGCCGCCGTCGTCGGCGGCCCGCTTCGGCACCCGGTTCCACGCCTGGGTCGAGGCCCGCTTCGGCCAGCAGGACCTCTTCGACCCCGACGAGCTGCCCGGCCGCGGCGACCTCGGCATCGACGGCGCCGACGACCTCGCGGAGGTGGTGGCGGCCTTCGAGGCCGGGCCGTTCGCCGACCGGGTGCCGGTGGCCGTCGAGACGCCGTTCGCCCTCGTCGTCGCGGGCCAGGTGGTGCGGGGTCGCATCGACGCGGTGTACGCCGAGCCGGCCCGCCCCGACGACCCGGACGCCCCGGCGTTCCTGGTCGTCGACTGGAAGACCGGCCGGGCCGAGAACGCCGACCCCCTCCAGCTCGCGCTCTACCGCCAGGCCTGGGCCGACCTGCGGGGGCTTCCGGTCGAACGGGTGCGCGCGGCGTTCTTCCACGTCCGCTCGGGGCGGCTCGTCGTGCCCGACGACCTGCCCGACCGCGACGGCATCGCCGCCCTGCTGGTCGACGCGACGGCGGCCGACTGAAGCAGGCCGCGCAGACGCGGAGCCTCAGTCGACGGCGAGCAGTGCGTCGAGCCCGATCCCGACCATGGCCGCGAACGACTCCTGCCGCTCGAGCGCGGTGGTCTCGGCGCCGGTGAGCAGGTGGTCGGAGACGGTGCAGACGGCGAGCGCCCGCCGCCCGAACCGGGCGGCGAGCGTGTAGAGCGCGCTCGTCTCCATCTCGACGGCGAGGGCGCCGTGCTCCGCCAGCCGCGTGCCCAGCTCGGGCCGCGTCGGGTAGAAGGAGTCGCTCGAGAAGACGGTGCCGACGAGCGCCGTGGCGCCGGCGAGGTGCGACGGGGCGGCGTCGACGGCGGCGCGCAGCAGGTCGAAGTCGGCGGCCGGCGCGAAGTCGAGGCCCTCGAACGTCAGCCGGTTGAGCGCGCTGTCGGTGTGGGTGGCTGACGCCAGCACGACGTCGCGCAGCCCGAGCCGGTCGCTGATCGCTCCGCAGGAGCCGACCCGCACGATCGCGCGCACGTCGTACGACGTGAAGAGCTCGTGGACGTAGATCGACATCGAGGGCGCACCCATGCCGGAGCCCTGCACCGAGACGGGACGCCCGTCGACGGTGCCGGTGTAGCCGAGCATGCCGCGCACCTCGGAGTAGCAGACCGCGTCGTCGAGGAACGTCTCGGCGATCCAGCGGGCGCGCAGGGGGTCGCCCGGCATGAGGACGAGGGGCGCGACCGCGCCAGGACCGGCGGCGATGTGGGTGCTCACGCCGCCGATCCTGGCACGCGGTGGTCCGCCCGGGGCGGTCGCGGGTCAGCCCGCGTTGCCGGTGATCTCGTTCGGCACCTCGGGCAGCGCGTGGCTCGCGGTGACGGCCGACGACGCCAGGTCGACGACGTGCACCTCGCTGGTGGCGGGCTCGGTCACGTAGGCGGTGCCGTCCTGCACGAACAGCGCGGGGCGCGGCTCCTGCCAGACCTCCGACTCCTCCCACGGCGCCACGACGGGGACCGACGACGTGAGCTCGCCGGTGGCGGGGTCGATCACGTGCAGGTTGCCGTCGGTGCCGAGCACCAGGGCCTCGCCGGCCGGGCCGCGGCCCAGCGAGCGGAAGGTGTAGCTGGCCGGCAGGTCGACGAGGCGCAGGGTGGCGGTCTCGGTGTCGACGAGGCTGACGCGGGTCGGGCGCTCGAGCTCGGCGTCGGGGTCGGACTTGTAGTCGCCGAGCACGACGGGGGAGACGGGGGAGCCGGCCTGGTTGCCGATGCGCCCGTACGCGTCGGGGCTCGCCACCTTCGTGATCGTGCGGCCGTCGACGACGAGCACCCCGTCCTCGCAGCCGACGACGATCGTCTCGGCGGCGAAGGTCTCGCCGTGCACACCGGGGCACTCCCCGCTCGCGGCCAGCTCCGTGCCCGACGCGGTGACGAGCCGGACGCCCGAGCGGCTCTCGGAGTCGCCGACGGTCTGGAGCAGGTTGCCGTCCGGCAGGTGCACGGCGACCCCGTGGTGCGGCGCGTCCGACGTGAACGACTCCGTGGCGGGGGCGCCCTCGGCGAGGTCGGCCGACCGGAACGACGTGATGTCGCCGGTGCCGTCGTCGAAGAGCGTCGTGATGCCGTCGTGCACGACGACGTGGCCGGGCTCCTCGGCGTCGAAGGAGACGTCGGTGAGGCGGGGGTCGGTGGTCCAGGAGTGGCCGTGGTCGCCGTGCGCCTCGGTCCAGCTGCCGAGGTCGAGGGCGGTGAAGCCGCCCGCGGCGCTGACGAAGACGTGGCGGTCGTCGCCGGCCGGGTTGACGCGGAGGAAGCCGTCGAGCGCCTCGTCGGCGAGCACCTCGCCGGAGTCGGCGTCGAGCACCAGCACGCCGCCGTCGTAGGTGACGGCGAGGCGGGGCTCGGGACCGGCGGCCTCGACGACGTCGGAGGCAGGAGCGGCGGAGGTGGTCTCCGGGGTGTCGCCGGAGTCGCTCCGGTCGGCGGTGTCGGTGCCACAGGCGGCGACGGCGCCGAGCGCGAGCACGCTCAGGACGGCGGTGGGGAGGGGACGGCGCAGGGGGGATGTCGATGTGAACACGAGAACCATTCTCATCGGACGGAAGGGTCGCCTGTCAACCCGGAGGACGCGGTGTCGGCCCCCGGGTGCGTCCTGCAGGGCGCCACGTAGGCTCGACGGGTGCCAGATCGTCGCGACTTCCCGGACCGTCTCCCGCATGCCGCGACCTCGTCGTACGCGCACGACCGCCACGGTCTGGAGCGCACCGACGAGGACTGGCTCGAGCGGACGTGGGCGGACCCGGCGACCCGGGTGCTCGTGATCGCCGGCAACCGCCTGCTCGCGGCCGACGGCCGCCCGCGCTGGCTCGCCACGGCCGACCTGCCCGACGCAGCGGCGGGACCCGACGCCCTGCGCCTGCTCCTCGGCGAGCAGCCGGGCGACGCGTCGTACTTCGCCGCGATCATCGACCCCGCCGGGGCCCCGGGGCCCGAGGAGCAGTGGCAGGGGCTGCGCGACGTGCTGGGCGAGGTCGTGGACACCCCCGAGGCCGGCCTGGTGCTCCACGCCATGGGCATGGCCGAGTGGCACTGGAGCACGAGCTTCTGCCCGCGCTGCGGCGGGCCGCTGTCACCGGCGCAGGCGGGCCACGTGCTGGCGTGCGCCTCGGAGGGCGGCTGCGGTCGGCACCAGTTCCCGCGCACCGACCCCGCGGTCATCATGCTCATCACGGACGGTGAGCCGGGCGCGGCCGACGAGCGCTGCCTGCTGGGGCGCAACCGGGTCTGGCCGCCGGGTCGCTACTCGACGCTGGCGGGCTTCGTGGAGCCGGGGGAGACCTTCGAGGACGCGGTGCGCCGCGAGGTCTGGGAGGAGTCCGGGGTGCGCGTCTCCGACGTCACCTACTTCGGCAACCAGCCGTGGCCGCTTCCGGCGAGCGTGATGATCGGGTTCACGGGCCGCGCCGCGTCGCTCGAGATCGACGTCGACGGCGCCGAGATCGAGGACGCGCAGTGGTACACCCGGGACGACATCCGCACCGGGCTCGCCTCCGGCGAGCTCATGCTGCCGGGGGGAGTCTCGATCTCGCACCGCCTGATCCAGGCGTGGTACGGCGAGCCGCTCGACTCGAGCTGGTAGCCCGGCCGACCGGCCCGCCGTACGACGCGGGCGCGGGCCCGGGGGAGCTCAGGCCAGGGAGGCGAGCTTGTCCTTCACCTGGATCAGCGAGGGGTTCGTCTGCGCCGAGCCGTCGGAGTAGACGAGCGTCGGGACGGTCTGGTTGCCGTTGTTCACCTTCTCGACGAGCTCCACGAACTCGGGGTGCTGCTCGATGTCGACCATCTCGAAGGCGATGCCCTCGCGGTCGAGCTGGCTCTTCAGGCGGTGGCAGTACCCGCACCACGGCGTGCTGTACATCGTGAACGAAGCGGTCATCGGACCCACTGTCCCTTCTGGCGTCTACTGTCGTCGGCGCATCTAGAACCACCGAATCCGAGGAGATGTTCCCCCATGCCCCCCACGCGCACGCCGGAGGCCCTCCTCGCCGCGCTCGATCCCGAGCAGCGCAAGGTCGCCGAGGCGCTCCGCGGCCCCGTGCGGGTGCTCGCCGGGGCGGGCACGGGCAAGACGCGCGCCATCACCCACCGCATCGCGTACGGCGTCGCCACCGGCGTCTACGCGCCGACCGAGGTGCTCGCCGTGACGTTCACGGCGCGGGCCGCCGGCGAGATGCGGGTGCGGCTGCGCGACCTCGGCGCGCCCGGGGTCCAGGCCCGCACGTTCCACTCCGCCGCGCTGCGCCAGCTGCGGTTCTTCTGGCCGAAGGTCCACCGCACCGAGCTGCCCGAGCTCGTGGCCTCCAAGCTCGGCATCCTCGGCCCGGCCGTGCGCCGCCTGCGCATCGACACCGACCCCGCGCTGCTGCGCGACCTCGCCGCCGAGATCGAGTGGAGCAAGGTCAGCAACGTCGGCCCCGACGACTACCCGCGCCTGGCCGCCGCCCGTGGCCGCTCGGTGACGGGTCTCGACCCGGCCGCCGTCGCGCGCGTCCTCGTGGCCTACGAGGAGACGAAGCGCTCCCAGGGCCGCATGGACATGGAGGACGTGCTGCTCTGGAACGCCGGTCTCCTGGCCGAGGACGAGCGGGTCGCCGCCCAGGTGCGCCGTCAGTACCGGTGGTTCGTCGTCGACGAGTTCCAGGACGTCTCTCCCCTCCAGCAGGCGTTGCTCGACCTCTGGCTCGGCGGCCGCGACGAGATCTGCGTCGTCGGCGACCCCGCCCAGACCATCTACAGCTTCGCGGGCGCCGACGCGTCCTACCTGCGTGACTTCGGCAAGAAGTACGCCGGGGCCACCTCGGTCGACCTGGTCCGCAACTACCGCTCCACCCCCCAGATCGTCGCGGGCGCCAACGCCCTCCTGGCCGGCACGACCAGCCAGGGCGTCAAGCTCGTCGCCCAGCAGCCGAAGGGCGTCGAGATCGTCGGTCGCGGGCTGCCCGACGAGGTGGCCGAGGCCGAGGCGGCGGCGACCGAGGTGGCCCGCCTGCGCGACCGCGGGGTGCCGCTCAGCGAGGTCGCGATCCTCTTCCGCATCAACGCCCAGTCGGAGGCCTTCGAGGAGGCCCTGGCCGCGCGCCAGCTGCCGTACGTCGTCCGCGGCGCCGCGCGGTTCTTCGAGCGGCCCGAGGTGCGCCAGGCGGTGACGCTGCTGCGCGGCACGGCGCGTGCGGGCGGCGACGACGACACGCTCACCGAGTCGGTCCGGTCGGCCCTGGCCGGCATGGGCTGGGCGCCGGAGCCGCCGGCGGCCCGTGGTCAGACCCGAGACCGCTGGGAGTCCCTCCAGGCGCTGCTCGACCTCTCCATCCAGCACGCCCGCGACCCGGAGGCCGACCTCGCCACGTTCGTCGACGACCTCGAGCGGCGCGCGGCCGAGCAGCACGCGCCCGTCGCGGAGGGCGTCACGCTCGCGACCCTGCACGCGGCGAAGGGCCTGGAGTGGGACGTGGTGCTGCTGTGCGGCATCCACGACGGCGCGGTGCCCATCACGTACGCCGAGGGCCCGGCCGCGATCGAGGAGGAGCGACGCCTGCTCTACGTCGGGGTGACCCGCGCCCGCCGCGAGCTCTTCGTGTCCTGGGCCGCAGCGCGTCAGCCGGGTGGTCGCGGCAGCCGCAAGCCGTCCCGCTTCCTGCGGCCGGTGCTCCCGACCTCGTTCGACGAGAGCACCGCGGCCGGCAAGAAGCCGTCGAAGTCGTCGAACCGGCGCGCGGTGCACTGCCGCGAGTGCGGCAAGCCGCTCGACACGGCGGCGGAGAAGAAGGTGGGCCGCTGCGCGGACTGCCCGGCGTCGTACGACGAGGCCCTCTTCGAGCGCCTGCGGGAGTGGCGTCGCGAGCGGGCCGGCGAGGAGAGCGTGCCGGCGTACGTCGTGTTCACCGACGCGACCCTGCAGCTGCTCGCCGAGCTGCGCCCCGCGTCGCCCGAGGCCATGCTGAAGGTGAGCGGCATCGGACGCTCCAAGCTCGAGAAGTACGGCGACGAGGTGCTCGCCGTGGTGGCGGGGGAGAGCCCGGCCGGAGAACTCCTGCGAAATGAGTCATAAAATAGATTGCTCATGACACGGCGGCGGGAGTAACTTCTTCCGCAGTCCACGAACACATCCGCGCACCAGGGTCCTGACAACGCCCGCGCACGACGACACCTGAGGAGGTGGCCCCCATGGAGAACATCACCACGACGCAGTGGCTCGCGACGTCCAGCACGTCCGCGTACGCCGGCACGTCCGAGGGCGGCCACGCCTTCCTCGGCGATGTCGCCGCGTTCGCAGGTGACGTGCGTCTGCGGGCAGCCGCGTCGAAGCCGTTCGGCTTTGCGATCCCCGCGATCCGCGTCGCCGCCGGCATGGCCGCCCAGCCGCGGACCCCAGCCTGGAGTCCCCCCGTCTGACATCCCTCAGTCGGCGCCTCCAGGCCACGGTCCCCTCACGGGAACCGTGGCCTTTTTCGTTTTTCCACCCACCAGAGGTCGTCGAGAGGAGGTGACACGACATGACCGTCCACCAGCTGATGCCCGGCTCCGTGAGCCTGGGTGACCTGCACGACGCCGCGGACGAGGTGGACCAGCGCCTCCTCCCGTGCCGGAACGGGGACTCCGAG
Organism: Nocardioides alkalitolerans DSM 16699; assembly: GCF_000426525.1. Taxonomy (GTDB): domain Bacteria; phylum Actinomycetota; class Actinomycetes; order Propionibacteriales; family Nocardioidaceae; genus Nocardioides; species Nocardioides alkalitolerans. The sequence continues at coordinate 569,583 of NZ_AUFN01000010.1, read as the reverse complement.
CTCTGGTTCGCCGAGTCCCCGACCGACGTCGAGGAGGCCAAGGCCCTCTGCCTGGACTGCCCCGTACGGGCGCTCTGCCTCGACGGAGCCCTCGAGCGGCGCGAGCCCTGGGGTGTGTGGGGTGGTGAGCTCTTCGCCCAGGGCGTGGTGATCCCGCGCAAGCGCCCCCGGGGGCGCCCGCGGAAGAACCCCGTCGCCGCCTGAGCCCCGAGCAGCACCCGCGCCATCCGCACCACCGAGACAGCGTCCGCCACCACCACCAGGAGCCACCCGTGATCTTCGACCCGATCGAGCGCACCGCCGCCGGAGCAGTCCGATGACCGCTCCCACCCCCCACTCCGCACCGACCCAGAACAGGACCAACGAGATGCAATTGCTCAACGAAGAACTGGCCCGCGCGCAGTCAGCCGAGCTGCTCCGTGAGGCGGAGCAGCGCCACCGCACGCAGCGCCTGCTCGCCGCCCGTCGCCTGAGCCGCAAGGCCGAGGCAGCCGCGCTCCGCGCGCGACTGAACCTCGCCCGCTCGCTCTGAGCGACGAGCACCCACGTCGAACCCGCCGGGACCGTCCCGGCGGGTTCGTCCCGTTCCGGGCCCGTCCGTCACGCATCCGTCAGCCGACGGCGTCCCAGCTGCACCCGCACCACGGGTGCCTCGGCCAGCGCGTGGCGCGCGGCAGGCCGCTCGCGTCGATGTCGAGGGTGGTCGACCAGGTGGTCGGCAGCCCGCCCTCGACGTAGGTCGCCAGCTCGCGCACCGCCCACGCCAGGGCCAGGGTGGCCAGGGCCGGGTCGACCGGCTCGGGTGCGAGCCCGGCGGGCGGGTCGGCGAGCTGGGCGGTGACGAGGGCGTGCCGGGGGTCCTCCTCGCCGAGGCTCGCGTCGACGCAGCGCACGCAGGCCGTGCGCCCGACCTCGACCAACGGCCCCAGTCGGGCGCGCCCGGCGAGCAGCACCACGACGAGGTGCGGCGTCTCGTCGCGCACCAGGTCGTCGAGCACGTGGCGGGAGGGCTCGCCCGCGCTCACGACGAGAACGGGGTGGGCCCGGCCGGGCCGTCCCAGGACTCCTCCCGCCGGGAGGTCACCGGGGTCGGTCCGACCCAGCAGGCTCGCCCCGAGCAGGCGGCCGACCTCGTCGTCCCACGGGGCGGGGGCCACGACCCGGACCCGCGCCTCGCGCCGTCGCCGCAACCGTTCGGCGGCGGACCCGGGGTCGCCGGCGAAGAGGTCGCTGACGACGTGCGCGCCCGGGTCGTCGACGTCGCCCCCGCCGCCACCGCTCGCCCGACGTGATCGTCCGAGCTGGTCCAGCAGCAGGTCGGCGTCCACGAGCAGCCCGGCCTCGGCCAGGCGGAGGTCGGCCGCGGCCACGGCGGGCTCCGGTGCGCCGCCCGCGGCCGGCGTCGTCGCGACCGCGCCGCGCCGCAGGGCGGCCAGGTGCTCCCGCACCTCCGGCCGGTCGGGCAGCAGGAGCCGGTCGTCGCCCGTGCCGACCTGCAGCCAGCCGTCGCCACGTCGTACGGCCACGACCCCCGGCCGCAGGGTGTGACGCCGGGCAGCAGGACCGGCGCCCCGTGCCACGGGCGGTCCGACCGGGGACGGGAGGGGGTGGGGCGCGGAGTCCATGTCGCGGAGCCTTCCACGCGCGCGGCGCCCGCGCGGGGCGTCCTCCACAGGCCTGTCCCTGCGCATGGTTAGTCTGCCGCCATGAGTGCACCCCAGGTCACGTCCCTGCCCCACCTGCGCGTCGAGCGGCACGACGACGGCGTCGTCGTCCTCGTGCTCGACAACCCGGACCAGCGCAACGCCATGTCGCCGCAGATGACGGCGTCGTGGGTCGAGGCGATCGACGGGCTCGTCGGCGACCGGGACGTGCGGGCCGTGGTCGTGACCGGCGAGGGCACCGCCTTCTGCTCGGGCGGCGACACCTCGTGGATCGCGAGCGAGCCGGAGGCGAGCGTCGACGACCTCCGCGCCCGGATGCTGCCGTTCTACCGCTCCTGGCTCTCGATCCGCCGCCTCGAGGTGCCGACCGTCGCCGCCCTCAACGGCGCGGCCATCGGCGCCGGGCTGTGCGTCGCGCTGGCCTGCGACCTCCGGTACGCCGCGTCCGGCGCGAAGCTGGGCGTGCCCTTCGTGCAGCTCGGCATGCACCCGGGGATGGCGGCGACGTACCTCCTGCCCGACGTGGTCGGCCCCGCCCACGCCCGCGACCTGCTGCTCACCGGGCGCATCGTGCGCGCGGAGGAGGCCCTCCCGCTCGGCCTGGTCTCCCGCGTCCTCGAGCGCGAGGGCTTCGTCGACGAGGTGCTGGAGGTCGCCCACGGCATCGCCGCGACCGCGCCCGTGCCGAGCCGCCTCACGACGCTGGCCCTGCGCGCCGGCCACCGCGACCTGGAGGCCGGACTGCAGTGGGAGGCGATGGCGCAGCCGATCACGCTCGCGACCGAGGACCTGCACGAGGGCATCCGCGCCGCCCGGGAGCGTCGCCCGGCGCGCTTCACGGGGCGCTGACCAGGGCCTGCCGACACGAGCGGAGCCCCCGGTCGCACGAGCGTCGCCTGCCTTCCCCTTGCCTGCGACGCCGGCGCCCGGGGGCTCCGTCGTCCGCCAACCTAGGGGGCGCCACGGCGCCGGTCAACGGGTCGTCGGCACGCGACTGTCCACCCCTGTGGACAAAGCTGTGGACGAACTTGTGGACGGTGACGTCGTACGGTGGAGGACGGGACCTTCGGCGGGGAACAACTCGGGGCGCCGCTGCCCGCCGCGGCCCCGCGTAGGCCGCTGACCTGCCTCGACTCGTTCCACAGGGTGTGGACGGAGGACCAGCACGAGAGGAGCGGGCGTGACCGAGCCCCAGACGTACGACGGAGGCCCCGTCACCGCCCTGCGGAGGATCGCGTTCCTGCTCGAGCGCGCCCGTGAGGACACCTACAAGATCAAGGCCTACCGCGCCGCCGCCGCCGCGCTGCTGGCGGTGGGGGAGGACGAGGTCGTACGGCGCGCTGCCGCCGGCACCCTGACCGAGCTCGACGGGGTCGGCAAGAGCACGGCGGAGGTGGCGACCTCGGCCGCCCGGGGCGAGGTGCCCGCGCGGCTCGCGCAGCTGGAGGCGAAGCACGCCGGGCCGCTCGTGCGCGGGGGAGAGGTCGTGCGCGCGGCGCTGCGGGGCGACCTGCACTCCCACTCCGACTGGTCCGACGGCGGCTCCCCGATCGAGGAGATGGCGATGACCGCCATCGAGCTCGGCCATGACTACCTGGTGCTCACCGACCACTCGCCGCGGCTGACCGTGGCCCACGGGCTCACCGCCGAGCGCCTCGCCCGCCAGCTCGACGTGGTCGACGCCGTCAACGACCACCTCGGCGGCGACGCGGACGGTGACGGGTTCCGCCTGCTCAAGGGCATCGAGGTCGACATCCTCGACGACGGCCGGCTCGACCAGACCGACCGGATGCTGGGGCGGCTCGACGTGCGCGTGGCCAGCGTGCACTCCAAGCTCGCGATGGAGGCGCCCGCGATGACACGGCGCATGGTCGCGGCCGTGGCCAACCCCTGGACCAACGTGCTGGGCCACTGCACGGGTCGCCTGGTGACCGGCGGCCGCGGCACGCGCGCGGCCTCGTCCTTCGACGCCCGCGCCGTCTTCGAGGCCTGCGTCGAGCACGACGTCGCCGTCGAGATCAACGCCCGACCGGAGCGGCGGGACCCGCCCACCCGGCTGCTGGAGCTCGCGCGGGACATCGGGTGCCTCTTCTCGATCGACTCCGACGCCCACGCTCCGGGCCAGCTCGACCTCCAGGTCCACGGGTGCCAGCGCGCCGAGGCGGCCGGCATCCCACCGGACAGGATCGTCAACACGTGGACACGCGACCGGCTGCTTTCCTGGGCGCAGCCCGTCTGAGGGGATAACGTCCCACCATGACAGCGGCGGAGCGCCAGCCTGATCCCGAGGTGGAGGTGCGCCGCTCCCGTCGTCGCCGGCGCACGATCTCGGCGTTCCGGGAGGGCGAGCGCATCGTCGTCGTCGTGCCCGCGACCCTGACCGACGCCGAGGTCGCCGACGAGGTGCGGGCCATGGTCGGCCGCATCGAGAGGGCCGAGGCACGCTCCCAGCCGAGCGAGGACGACCTGCTCCTGCGGGCCCGACGGCTGAGCGACCGCTACCTGGGCGGGCTCGCCGACCCGCTCTCGGTGCGCTGGGTCGACAACCAGCAGTCCCGGTGGGGCTCCTGCACCCCGGGCGACCGCACGATCCGACTGTCGTCGCGCCTGCGGGGCATGCCGAGCTGGGTCGTCGACTACGTGCTCGTGCACGAGCTCGCCCACCTGCTGGTGGCGGGCCACGACGCCGACTTCTGGGCGTGGGTGGCGCACTACCCCCAGGCCGAACGGGCCAAGGGCTACCTGCTGGGCTACTCGTCGGCCAGCCAGATGGACCCACCCCCGGGCGAGTCCGAGGACGTCATCGAGGGCTAGGTGCGACGCCTAGGACCCGGGGAGGCCGCGGGCGGTCAGCCGCTCCCGGGCGAGCTCGACCAGTCGCAGCAGGTCGGCCTCCGGGTCGGGCAGGGCGTCCACCGGCCACCACCGCACGTCGAGCGACTCCTCGCTGACCTCCGGGCGCGCCGCCTCCGGAGCGACCACGAGGTAGCGCACGTCGAGGTGGTGCACCGGGCGACCGGCCTCGGCGCCTCCGGGACGGCAGAACGGCACCGGGTGCTCGCTGAGCTGCACGGGGACGCCGTCCAGCGCCAGGAGCGACGACGCCAGGCCGGACTCCTCGACCGCCTCCCGGTGGGCGGCCCCCGCCAGCGTCGTGTCGCCCTCCTCGCAGTGCCCGCCGAGCTGGAACCAGCGGCCGGCCTTGGCGTGCAGCGTCAGCAGGGCGTGCTCGCCGGTCGCGTCGAGCACGATCGCGCTGGCGGTGACGTGGTCGGGCGTCGACGAGCGGTAGACGCCGTTCGGGGTGGCCTCGAGGTGCGCGACGTACCGCTGGCGCAGCTCCTCCTGGGCGGCATCGGGTGCCGTCCAGGAGACGAGGGACGCGAGGGCGTCGGCGTGCAGTGCTCCGGGGGTCCCGCTCACGCCGGCGTGGGCTCGGGCGGGGTGTCGTCGCCCTCGTCCTCGGAGCCGTCCGGGCCCTCGGAGCCCTGCGGGCCCGCGGCGTCGTCGACGTCCGGCAGGTTCAGGGGATCCACGGGGTCGGAGGCCTCGCCGGACCCCGTCTCGGCGTCGAGCAGGTCGCGCAGGGCGGCGTCGAAGTCGTCCTCGTCGGCGACGGCCTCGACCGTCAGGGCGTCCTCGCGGAAGCCCAGCGGGTCGTCGAGGTCGGCGGCGGTCGGGAGCAGGTGCGGGTGCATCCACACGCCGTCGCGGCCCTCGGCGCCCTGACGGGTGCGCAGGGAGCCCCAGAGGGTGGAGGCGTCCCGCAGGCGGCGGGGGCGCAGCTCCAGGCCCACGAGCGAGGCGAACGTCTGCTCGGCGGGGCCGCCGCTCGCGCGGCGGCGGCGGACCGCCTCGGCGAGCTTGACCGCGTTGGGCATGCGGGCCTCGGTGGCCTGGCCGACGACCTCGTCGACCCAGCCCTCCACCAGGGCGAGCGTGACCTCGAGGCGCTCGAGGGCCGCCTTCTGGGCGGGGGACTGCTCGATCTCGAAGAGACCCGAGCCCATCGCCTCCTGCATCGAGGACAGGTCCGTGGGGTCGATGCCCTGCATCTGCTCCTGCAGCTTCGCTTGGATGGCCTCGACGTCGATCTCGATGCCCTGGGCGTACGCCGCGACCGCGTCGACCAGGTGGGCGCGCAGCCACGGCACGTGCGCGAACAGGCGCTGGTGGGCGGCCTCGCGGAGCGCGAGGTAGAGGAGGACGTCGTCGGCGGGCACGTCGAGGCCCTCGGCGAACGACGCGATGTTGGCCGGCACGAGGGCGGCGCGGCCGGTCGGGCCGAGCGGGAGACCGATGTCGGAGGCGCTCAGCACCTCGCCGGCGAGCTCGCCCAGCGCCGTACCGATCTGCTGGGCCAGCATCGCGCCCGTCGCCTTGCCGAGGATGTCGAGCAGCGGACCGCCCATGGCGCGCGCCTGCTCGGGCAGCGCCTGGCTGAGCGACCCGACCGCCTGGGCGGCCATCGGCTCGACGAGCACCTTCCAGACGTCGGTGGTGCCGACGATCCACTCGGCGCGGCTCCACGCCGCGGTCGACGTCACGCCGCTGGGGAAGTCGGTGGTCTCGTCGAGCCAGAGGTCGGCGAGCCGCACGGACTCGGCGACGGCGGTCGTCTGGGCGGCGGTCGGCGACGGGTCGGGCTGCCGGGCCGCGTTCTTCCGCGCCATGTCGACCGCCACGGGCCAGTTCAGCGGGCCGTCGTAGGGCTGCATGAGGGCCTGGACCTGGGCCATGATCCCCGAGAGGTCGGGCATCTGACCGCCCGCGCCGCCGAAGATCGCGCCGAGACCCCCCAGGCCGCCGGCGCCGCCCGAGAACAGGTGCTCGAAGGGCGTGCCGCGGAAGGGGTTGTCGCCGTCACCGGGGTTGTCGCCGGGCTTGTCGCTCATGGGATCCACGGTACTCGCCCCACGATGGCCGCCGGGGTGGCCGACTACGATCGCCGTCGTGCCCGATCCTGCCGACCGCCCCGCCGACCCCGTCGTCCGTCTGGTCGACCTCCGCACCGAGGTCATCGACGTCGACGAGGTCCTGGCCGCGCTCGACGATCCCTCCTCGGGGGCCCTCGACCTCTTCGTCGGCCGGGTCCGCGACGAGGACGGCGGCCGCGGCGTGCGCGGCCTGCAGTACTCGGCCCACCCGGGGGCCGTCGACCAGATGGCCGCCGTGTGCGCCGAGGTGGCGAGCGACTTCGACGTGCGCGCCGTCGCCGTCCTCCACCGGGTGGGGGACCTCGCGATCGGCGACGTGGCCGTCGTCTGCGGCGTGGCCTCGGGTCACCGGGGCGTCGCCTTCGAGGCGACCCGGGCCCTCATCGACCGGCTGAAGGCCCGCGTGCCGATCTGGAAGCACCAGCTCTTCGTCGACGGCTCCGACGAGTGGGTCGGCACCCCCTGACCGCTCCCGCGAGCCTGCCCCGCCGGGCGGGGCGGGCGCCGTACCGTGGCCGCGTGGAGATCCTGCTCTGGCTCGTGCCCCCGGTGGTCGTCACCGGTCTCGCGATGGTCTGGGTGTCGTGGGCGGAGCGTGAGCGCGCGGCGCCCGACCGCGACGAGCAGGTACGACGCATCGAGGCCGCCCTGCGCAAGGAGCCCACAGCCGGGTACGCCGTGCGCGACCTCCCGCCCCGCGACCGCAGCACGGGTGTCGCCGTCCGCCGTCGCCGCGCGAGCTGACCCCCCGGGTCCGGGCCGCGTGGGTGGTGGGTCCCACGCCGTCACCGCGGGCCTCGCCCGATGCGGTCGGACTTGCTGGTATTTGAGAGAGTGGGGCCCATGAATCAGCGGACCCTGGCCGGCATCGTCGCGGTGCCCCTGGTCGTCGCGCTGTGGGCCGCCGCGTTCTTCCTCCCGGCCCCGTTCGTCACCTACAGCCCGGGGCAGACCCTGGACGTGCTGGGCGAGGGGGACGACCCCCCGTTCGTCACCGTCGAGGGTCACGAGAGCTACCTGCCGACGTCGGGCGAGCTGCGGATGACGACGGCGAGCGTCACGCGGCCCGAGACGAGGGTCCCGCTGGCGCAGGCCCTGTCGGCGTGGTGGGACGAGGACTCGACCGTCTACCCGCACGACGCCGTCTACTCCGACGAGGAGGACGACGCCACCAACGCGGTCCGCTCGACGGCCCAGATGACGAGCTCCATCGACGTCTCCATCGCGGTCGCGCTCGGCGCGCTCGGCATCGACTACACCCCCAACGTGCAGGTCGGCGGCGTCCAGGCCGGCTTCCCGGCCGAGGGCGTGCTGGAGCCCGGTGACGTGATCCGCGAGGTCGACGGCGAGCCCCTCACGGAGACGGGCCAGCTGAGCGACGTGGTCGAGCGGGTCGGCGTCGGGGGCACCCTCGCCCTCACCATCGACCGCCAGGGCGAGTCGCGGGACGTCGACGTCGACACCGTGAACGAGGACGGCGCGGCGCGCATCGGCGTCCAGCTCGTGCAGGGCTACGACTTCCCGTTCGACGTCAACCTCACGCCGCCGAACGGCATCGGTGGCTCCAGCGCCGGCACGATGTTCGCGCTGGCCGTGTACGACGTGCTGACGCCCGGCGACCTGACGGGCGGGCTGGACATCGCCGGCACCGGCACCATCTCCGAGGCCGGCGAGGTCGGCTCGATCGGCGGCATCACCCAGAAGATCCCGGGCGCCCGCGACGCGGGCTCGGAGGTCTTCCTGGTGCCGGCGCCGAACTGCGAGGAGGCGCTCGACGCCGCCAACGGCGACATGCGCCTCGTCGCCATCGACACGTTCGACCGAGCCCTCTCGACCGTGCAGGCGCTCGCCGAGGACGTCGACGCCGACGTCATGACCTGCGAGGACGTGGTGGAGTGAGCACCTCCGACGACGACCTGACCCTCCTCGGCCTCGTGGGCGAGGACGGCGCGGCGCTCGACATCGACCCGGCCCTGGCCTCGGCGGTGCTCGAGATCGAGCACCACGTGTCCGCCGCGGGCTGGGACCAGCCCGCGCGGCTCTACGCGCTGGTCGACACCCGCCGCCTGGTGGTGGAGGCCCCCGACCTCGCGGCCGCGACCGGGCTCGACGACACGAGCGCCGAGGGCTCCCTGACGGCGGTCGAGCAGGATCGGCTCCCGTCCGACGAGGGCTTCGAGGCCGCCGTGGCCCAGATCGTGTGGCCCGCGACGGTCACCGGCTGCGCCGCCGTCGTCGAGCGTCTCGTGCTGCCCCCCGAGGTCGACGCCGAGATCCCCGACGACCCCGCTGCGGCGCTCGAGTTCGCCCGGACCCACCCCCTGCGCCAGGAGGTGCGGATGGTGGCCGGCGTGACGCGCGCGGGTGCGTCGTACTGCGCCCTGCGCATGAAAGCCCATGACGACGACCAGTCCGTGGTCGGAGGAACCGATCTCGTGCCTGCGTTGGTCGAGCTCCTGAGCACCACCCTCGACGAGGAGGAAACAGACAAGTGAGCGAGCTGTTCGATTCGGGCCCACGGCCCCCGCGAGGCGGTGGCACGGGCACCCGGAACCGTGGCTCCGCGCCGTCCGGACGATCTCGGGCCCTGGTGATCACCGCTGCGGTGATCGTGATCGGGCTCGTCGCCCTCGCCGGTCTCGCGTCCTTCTGGACGGAGCGCCTCTGGTTCCAGTCCGTCGGCTACTCAGGTGTGTTCTCCACGCTCGTGTGGACGCGGATCATCCTCTTCGCGGTCTTCGGCGCCTTCATGGCGATCGCCGTCGCGCTCAGCATGTACCTCGCCTACCGGTTCCGGCCCGTCTTCCGGCCGCCGTCGCCGGAGCAGACGAGCCTCGACCGCTACCGCGAGGCCGTCACGCCGATCCGCGTGTGGCTGCTCATCGGCATCTCGCTCCTGATGGGTGTCTTCGCCGGTACGTCGGGCGCCGGTCAGTGGCGCAACTTCCTGCTGTGGCGCAACAGCGAGGAGTTCGGTCGCACCGACCCCTACTTCGACCGTGACCTCGGCTTCTACGTCTTCGACCTGTCGTGGCTGCACTTCATGGTCGACTTCACGATGGCCGTGCTCGTCGTCTCGGCGATGGGTGCCGCGGTCGTGCACTACCTCTTCGGCGGCATCCGCCTGCAGGCGGCGCGCGACAAGATCTCGGGCGCCGCGCAGATCCAGCTCTCCGTGCTGGTCGGCCTGCTCGTGCTCGTCAAGGGCGTCGACTACTACCTCGACCGCTTCGACCTGCTGACGGCGACCGGCGGCTACATCGACGGCATGGGCTACACCGACGAGAACGCGGTGCTGCCCGCCAAGAACATCCTCATCGGCATCGCGGTCATCTGCGCCGTGCTGTTCTTCCTCAACGTCTGGCGCCGCACGTGGATGCTGCCGACGGTCGGCCTGGGCCTCCTCGTGCTCTCGTCGATCCTCCTCGGCATCCTCTGGCCCACGATCATGGAGCGCTTCCAGGTCAGCCCGACGCAGGCCGACAAGGAGGCGCCGTACATCGAGCGTCACCTGACGGCCACGAAGGAGGCCTACGGGATCGACAACGTGGAGATCGAGCAGTTCGACGCCCAGACGGACCTCACCCAGCTGTCCGACGACGCGGCGAGCCAGCTGGCGGCCACGGTCGCGAACAGCGGCGGCGTGCGCCTGGTCGACCCCTCGGTCATCCCGCAGGCGTTCCAGCAGCTGCAGCAGGTCCGCGGCTACTACACCGTGCCGGAGGTGCTCGACGTCGACACCTACAACATCGACGGCATCGAGCGCGACGTCGTGCTCGGGGTGCGCGAGCTGAACCAGCAGGGTCTCTCGGAGAGCAGCCAGAACTGGGCGAACCTCCACACCGTCTACACGCACGGCTACGGCGTGATCGCGGCGTACGGCAACCAGAAGCGCGCCGACAACACGACGATCGTCTCGCAGGACCCGGCGTGGGCGGAGACGAACCTGCCGCCGACCGGTGACCTCACCACGCTCTCCGGCGAGGGCGGCTACGAGGGCCGGATCTACTTCGGCGAGAACAGCCCGTCGTACTCCATCGTGGGCTCGACCTCCGAGGACTCCGACGGCGTCGAGCTCGACCTCCCGAGCGGCGACGAGGGCGGCACCACCACGACGTACGACGGCGCCGACGGCGTCGAGGTCGGCGGCCTGTTCAACAAGCTGCTGTACGCCGTGAAGTTCGGCGAGCCGAACATCGTGCTGTCGGGCCGGGTGAACGAGAACTCGAAGATCCTCTACGACCGGGAGCCCGCACGCCGGGTCGAGAAGGTCGCGCCCTGGCTGACGGTCGACGGCGACGCACTGCCGGCGGTCGTCGACGGCAAGGTCGTCTGGATCCTCGACGGCTACACGACCACCGACCAGTACCCGCTCTCGAACCGTGAGTCGTTCGAGGAGATGACCGACGACTCGCTCACCGACGACAACCCGTTCCAGACGGTGCCGACGGACGAGATCAACTACATGCGCAACGCGGTCAAGGCGACCGTCGACGCGTACGACGGCACGGTCAACCTCTACGCCTGGGACGAGGAGGACCCGATGCTCAAGGCGTGGATGGGGGCCTTCCCCGGCACCGTCCAGGACCGGGACGAGATCCCCGACGGGATCCTCGACCACATGCGCTACCCGGAGGACATGTTCAAGGTCCAGCGCTACCAGCTCGGCGAGTACCACGTCGACACCGCGAACGACTTCTACGAGGGCAACGACCGCTGGCAGGTGCCGGCCGACCCGAACCGGACCGAGAGCCTGCAGCCGCCGTACCGTCTCTCGGTGCCGTCGGGCGACTCGCTGGTGCCCGACACGTTCTCCCTGACGAGCGTCTACACGCCCGCCAACCGGCAGAACCTGGCGTCGTTCCTGCAGGTGAACGGCGACGCCGCGTCGGAGGGCTACGGCGAGTTCAAGATCCGACGGCTGAGCTCCAGCAGCCAGGTGTCGGGTCCGGGGCAGATCGCGAACCAGATCCAGTCCGACCAGACCGTGACGGAGCTGCTGCTGCCCTACCAGCGCGGCGACGTCCAGACCATCCGCGGCAACCTGCTGACGCTGCCGGTCGGGGAGAGCCTGCTCTACGTGCAGCCGCTCTACTCGATCCGGACGACCGGTGACGGCAACTACCCGGTGCTCCGCTTCGTCGCCGTCTCCTTCGGCGACGACAACGTGGGCATCGGGGAGACCCTGGCCGAGGCGCTCGCCGACGTGCTGGGGGTCGGACCGCTCGAGGAGGACGTCGTCGAGCCGACCGACCCGGACGACCCGGACGCGGAGCCGACCGATCCGACGGCGAGCGTGGAGCAGCAGATCAACACGCTGCTGAGCCAGGCCGACCAGAAGTTCGCCGACGCCGAGGAGCTGCTCGCCGAGGGCGACCTCGGTGGCTACCAGGGTGCTGTCCAGGAGGGCCAGGACCTCGTCGAGGAGGCCCTCGGGCTCGCGGGCGACCTGCCCGGCGTCGACGCGGCTCCCGAGGAAGGCGCCACCGACGAGCCGACGGCGGACCCGTCGGCGGAGCCCACGGGCTGACGTCGCGCGTGCACGGATGAGCCCGTCGGGGGCGGGTGAGGTGACTCACCCGCCCCCGATTTGGCACTCACCTGCTTCTGCCGTAACGTTCTGTTCACCGACGCGGGGTGGAGCAGCTCGGTAGCTCGCTGGGCTCATAACCCAGAGGTCGCAGGTTCAAATCCTGCCCCCGCTACAAAGAAGAAGGTGCAAGTCAGTGCGGCCCCCGGAGAGATCCGGGGGCCGTTGCTGTTTCTCCGGAACGTGTCCGGAAAGATGTGGCTCAACTGACCTGCAGGACCATCACCGGCACCCCGGTGCCACCAACACCGCCGGAAGCGACCTGGTCGTGACCGGCGAAGAACGGACACACCTTGAGCCATCCCCACCCGGAGCTGCGGCGTCCCCCGAAGCTGGCCCGCGACGCGCTGCGCGTCACCGCCCTCGGCGGCCTCGGCGAGATCGGTCGCAACATGACCGTCTTCGAGCACGCCGGCAAGCTCCTGATCGTCGACTGCGGGGTGCTCTTCCCCGAGGAGCACCAGCCCGGCGTCGACGTGATCCTGCCCGACTTCAGCTCCATCAGGGACCGCCTGAAGGACATCGTGGGCATCGTGCTGACGCACGGCCACGAGGACCACATCGGCGGTGTCCCGTACCTGCTGCGCGAGCGCGCGGACATCCCCCTGATCGGCTCCAAGCTGACCCTGGCGCTCATCAAGGAGAAGCTGAAGGAGCACCGGATCGTCCCGAAGCTCCACGAGGTCATGGAGGACGAGCGGCTCAGCGACACCTACGCGCCGTTCGACCTCGAGTTCCTCGCGGTCAACCACTCCATCCCGGACAGCCTCGCCGTCGGCATCCGCACGCGGGCCGGCCTCGTCGTGCACACCGGCGACTTCAAGATGGACCAGTTCCCGCTCGACCGCCGGATCACCGACCTGCGTGCCTTCGCCCGTCTGGCCGACGAGGGCATCGACCTGCTCCTCACCGACTCGACGAACGCCGAGGTGCCCGGGTTCACGACGTCCGAGCGCGAGCTCGTGCCGGCGATCGAGCAGGTCTTCCGCACGGCGCCGCGCCGCGTGATCGTCTCCAGCTTCGCGAGCCACGTGCACCGCATCCAGCAGATCCTCGACCAGAGCCACGCGCACGGACGCAAGGTGGCCTTCGTCGGCCGCTCGATGGTGCGCAACATGGGCGTCGCGCAAGAGCTCGGCTACCTCAAGGTGCCGCAGGGCCTCATCGTGCCGCTCGACCAGCTCGAGAAGCTGCCGGCCAACAAGGCCACGCTGGTCTGCACCGGCTCCCAGGGCGAGCCGCTCGCCGCGCTGTCGCGGATGGCCAACCGCGAGCACAAGATCCGCGTCGGTGAGGGCGACACCATCCTCATGGCGAGCTCGGTCGTGCCCGGCAACGAGAACGCGATCTCGAACCTCATCAACGGCCTGACCCGTTGGGGCGCCCACGTCGTCCACAAGGGCAACGCGAAGGTGCACGTCTCGGGCCACGCCAGCGCCGGCGAGCTCGTGTACCTCTACAACATCACCAAGCCCGGCAACGTCATGCCGGTGCACGGCGAGTACCGCCACCTCCGGGCGAACGCCGACCTCGCCATCAGCACCGGCACCGACCCGTCGCGGGTCGTGCTCGCCGAGGACGGCGTGGTCGTCGACCTGGCCCGCGGCAAGGCCAAGATCGTCGGCAAGGTCGCCGTCGGCAACGTGTACGTCGACGCCCAGACCGTCGGCGGCGTCACGGAGGCGACGCTCAAGGACCGCCGCACGCTCGCCGAGGAGGGGGTCGTGACCGTGCTCGCGATCGTCGACGCCGACACCGGCGAGCTCACCGACCCGCCGGACTTCCTGGTGCGCGGCTTCGAGCACGACCCGTCGTCGTTCGACCCGGCCGTGGCGGTCATCAAGAAGACGCTGACCCGCGCCGCCGCCGAGGGCATCGGCGACGCGCGCCAGCTCGAGCAGATGATCGGCCGCGACGTCGCGCGCTGGGCGCAGCGGGCCTTCCGGCGCAACCCGCTGATCATCCCGATCGTCATCGACGCCTGAGCCACAGCCCGTCGTACGACTCGCACCGCTGCAACGGCCCCCGGAGAGATCCGGGGGCCGTTGCTGTCGTCGGGGCCCTCAGACGAGGTTGCGCAGGCGGTCGGCCAGGGAGGCCTTCACGGCCTCGGTGACCGCGTCCTCGATCTGCTGGTTCAGCTCGTCGCCGTCGCCGAGGTCGGCGAGCAGCTCGCGCAGGTCGAGGTCGTCGATGGCGCGGGTGAGCACGTCGTCGGTCTTCAGGGCCGAGTCGATCGCGGAGTCGGGGAGCAGCCGGATCGCGCCCTTGACGAACCCGTTGAGGTCCGAGGAGTCGAGGGCCTCGTCGACCAGCTCGGACGACGGCGGCAGCGTGCCGTCCTCCTCCATCCTCACGACGGCGTCCTTCAGCCCCGCCCGCAGCGCGTCGATCTCGGCGTCCGTGCGCTCGCCCGGCTGCGCCAGGTCGAGCGTGAGCCGCTCGCGGCTGACGTCGAGCCGGCAGGCGGCGCCGTCGATGCCGAGGAGCACCAGGCTCTCCGTGAGGCCCTCGATGCCGTCGGCCTGGGCGGTGACGTCGCGCTCGACGCAGGCGTCGGCGGGACGCAGCGGCTCGAACTCCCCGCCGCCGTTCGCCACCTGCACGCCCAGCACCCCGGCCACGAGCAGGGCGGCGGCGGCCGCCGTACCCGCCCCGCGGACGCGGCCCGTCACGCGACCCTCCGGCGGCGCGGCACCAGCACCACGAGCATGGCCGCGAGGGCGAGCCCGGCCCCGATCAGGAACGAGTCGCGGAACGCGCGGGTGGCGGCCCGCTCCAGCTGCCCGGTGAGGTCGCGCTCCAGCGCGGCGGCGGCCGGGCGCTCGCTCGGCTCGAGGTCGAGGGTGGCGAACGCGGGAGCGAGGTCGGGCACCTGGCCCTCCTGGTCGGTGAGGGCGGCCCCCAGGGCCTCGGCGACGGCGATCTTGTCCTGCGGCTGCAGCGGGGCGTCGAGCACGATCGAGACAACGGCCTCCTGGGCGGGCTCCTGGGCATCCTGGAGGTCGGCGGTGAAGACGGGGGTGAGGATCGCGAGCCCCACGACCACGCCGAGGTGGCGGGCGCCGATGGTCCAGCCGGCGTGCTCCGCGCGGGGCAGGCGCATCTCCATGGCGCGGGCGGTGAGCTGGTCGACCGTCAGCCCGAGCCCGAGGCCGACGAGCGCCTGGGGCGCGATCGTCCAGGCCAGGTGGGCCGACGGCGGGATCGCGAGGGCCGCGAGGCCGCCGGCGACCAGGAAGCACCCGACCGCGACCTCGACCTGCGGCGGGGGCCGCAGGAGGCGGGCGAGGGGCGCGGCGGCGAGCGCCGCGACGGGGACGACGGAGACGGTCAGGGCCGCCGTGCCGGGGGAGTGGCGCCAGCCCTCGACGAGCAGCAGCACCAGCAGGAAGAGGGCCGCGGTGAGTGCCGCGGAGACGAGCGCGAGGGTGAGGTTGGCCGCCAGGGCCGGGCGGTGGCGCTTCCGTGGGGCGACGGCAGGCTCCTCCGCCGTCGGCGCCCCTGCGGGGGCGGGCGCGGTGGCGGTGGTGGGCACGGTCGTGCGGGCGCCCAGCGCCGCCGGCACCGCCAGCACCGCGAACGGCACCTGCACCACGAAGATGGCCTGCCAGGAGATGAGCTCGGTGAGGAGGCCGCCCGCGAACGGGCCGGCGGCGGTGCCCACCACGCCGGCCGTGACCCAGACGCCGACGCCGCGGCGTTCGCCGTACTCGGAGACGAAGAGCTCGAGCGAGCCCACGACGGTGAGCGCGCCCCCGACCGCCTGCACGCACCGCGCCACGATCAGGACCTCGATGGAGTCCGCGAACGCGCACCACGCGGAGGCACCGGCGAAGACCGCGATGCCCACCGCCGTCAGCACCCGCGGCTGGGCCCGGGCCAGGCCCATGGCGGCCGGGACGGCGCCGAGCCCGAGCACGAGGTTGTAGGCGATGAGCACCCACGCGACCTGGCCGACGGACGCGTCGAGGTGGCGGAGGATGTCGGGCAGCGCGAGCGTCACGACCGCGGAGTCGGCGAGCACGAGCGCCACGGTGACGGCGAGCAGGGGACCCACGGTTCGACGCACGCGTCCATCCTTCCAGCGAGACCGGCGGTCCGGCCCCGGTCGGGTCGTCGAGAAGGTCATCGTCCGTGGTCGTCACGCGGATCGCGGTAGGTGGTGCCCGTCCGACGGGTACCACCTACCGCGGGGACGCGCGCGGTGCGGTGCCCTGGCTCAGGGCAGCGGCGGCACGTCCAGGAACAGGTCGGCCGTGAGCGGCAGGTCGCGCACCCGCACCCCCGTCGCATGGTGGGCGGCGTTGGCGATGGCCGCCGCCGTGCCCACGATGCCGATCTCGCCGACGCCGCGCGAGCCCATCGGGGTCGCGAGGTGGTCCTCCTCGTCGAGCCAGTCGACCTCGAGCCCGCGCACGTCGGCGTGGGAGGCGACGTGGTAGGTCGCGAGGTCCTGCGTCACCACGTGCCCGAAGCGGCTGTCGCGCACGGACTCCTCGAACAGCGCCCCGGAGAGCCCCATGATGAGGCCGCCGAGGAACTGCGACCGGGCCGTCGTCGGGTTGATGACCCGCCCGACGGAGTAGACGCCGAGCAGCCGGGTCACGCGCAGCTCGCCGGTCCAGCGGTGCACGCGCACCTCGGCGAAGGTCGCCCCGAACGAGTGCAGGGCGTGGCCGACGGAATCGGGGTAGGACTCGGCCGTGCCCGTGGTCTGGACGCCCGGGTCGGGGGTGTCGCCGTGGTCGGCCCGGAACTGCTGCGCAGCCTGCACGATCGCCGTGCCCCACGACCCCGTGCCGGCCGACCCGCCCGCGACGGTGGCCGCCGGGAGGTCGGTGTCGCCGATGGCGAGGTCGATCGACGCGACGTCCACGTCGAGGGCGTCCGCGGCGATCTGGGCGAGCACGGTGCGCGCACCGGTGCCGATGTCGACGGCGCCGATCGCCACGCCGTACCGGCCGTCCTCGTCGGCCGTGATGCGTGCGGTGTTGCCGGGCATCCACAGCGTCGGGTACGTCGCGGAGGCCACCCCGGTGCCGACCCACCAGTCGCCGTCGACGATCGCCTGCGGCGAGGTCGGGCGGTCGGCCCAGCCGAACCGCTCGGCGCCCCGCTGGAGGCACTCCACCAGGCGGCGGTCGTTGTAGGGGTTGCCGGTCTCGGGGTCGAGCTCGGGCTCGTTGCGCACGCGCAGGTCGACGGGGTCGACCCCGCAGGCCTCGGCGAGCTCGTCGAGAGCCACCTCGAGCGCGAACATGCCCGGCATCTCGCCCGGCGCCCGCATCCAGGACGGCACTGCCACGTCGAGCGCGGCCACGCGGTGCGTCGTGCGACGGTGCTCGCCGGCGTACATCATGCGGGCCGCGGTGGCGGTCTGCTCGGCGTACTCCTTGATGCGCGACGTGCCGCCGATCGCCGCGTGCTCGAGGGCCACGATGCGGCCGTCGGGCTCGGCGCCGATGCGCACGTGGCTGATCGTCTCGGGCCGGTAGCCGGTGAGCGCGAACATCTGCTGCCGGGTGACGACCAGCTTCACCGGCCGGCCCTCCACCGCCATCGCGGCCATCGCCGCGGCCACCTCGGGCGCGTGGGGGAGCCCCTTGCTGCCGAAGCCGCCCCCGACGTACGGCGCGAGCACCCGCAGCTGCGACTGCTCGAGCCCGAGGATCGGGGCCAGCGTCGCCGCGACCGCGTGCACCGCCTGGGTGGAGTCGTACATGGTGAGCACGGACCCGTCCCAGCGCGCCGTGGCCGCGTGCGGCTCCATCGGGCTGTTGTGCTCGGCGGGCGTGGAGTAGCGGCCCTCGACGCGCACGGCGGCGCCGGCGAGACCGGCCTCGACGTCGCCCTGCTCGAGGTCGGTCTCGTGCCCGGCGTTGACCTGCTCGGGGGCGTAGAAGTCGTCCTCGCCGGCCGCGTCGAGCGTGACGGTCGCGGGCTCGGCGTCGTAGTGCACCGACACCAGGCGAGCGCCCTCACGGGCCGCCTCGGGGGTCTCGGCGAGCACCAGGGCGACGATCTGGCCGCGGAAACCGACCCGGTCGTCCTGCAGCACGGCCAGTTCGCGGTCGTCGGTGCTGGCTGCCCGGGGCGCGTTCTCGTGGTCGAGCACGCGCTCGACCCCGGGCAGCGCCAGCGCGGCGCTGGCGTCGACGCGCAGCACCCGGCCGCGCGCGATCGTCGAGGTCACCATCCAGGCGTGCAACGGGTCGTCGAGCTGGAGGTCGCGGTGCTCGGCGGCGTACGTCGCGAGGCCGGTGACCTTCTCGCGCCCGTCGACCCGCTCAGAGGCGATGCCGACGGCACGGTTCGGCACGGGGCGTGCCTGCTGGACGGTCATCGGGTGGCCCCCGTCCGCTCGCTGCTGCGATCCGCCAGGCCCCGCAGGGCGTACGCCGTGGCGTTGCGGACCATCGGGATCTTGTAGGCGTTGTCGGGGCCCGTCACGGCGGCGGCGAGCTCGAGCTCGGCGGCGGCGCGCACGGCCTCCTCCGAGTACGTCTCGCCGCGCAGCGCCTCCTCGGCCGCCGCGGCCCGCCACGGACGGTGGGCCACCCCGCCCCACGCGATGCGCACGTCGCGGACGACGTCGCCGTCCAGCTCGAGGGCGGCGGCCACCGAGACGAGGGCGAAGGCGTACGACGCGCGGTCGCGCACCTTGCGGTAGTCCGACGCGCGGGTCAGCGCGCTCTCGGGCGGCAGCTCGACGGACGTCACCAGCTCGCCGTGGGCGAGCGTGGTGTCGGTCTCGGGGTGGTGGCCGGGCAGGCGGTGGAAGTCGCTCATGGGCACCCGGCGCTCGCCGTCGCGACCGAGCACGACCACGACCGCGTCGAGGGCGGCGAGGGCCACGGCCAGGTCGGACGGGTGGGTCGCGACGCAGGCCTCGCTGGCGCCGAGCACGGCGTCGTACCGGCCGTAGCCACCGATCGCCGAGCAGCCGCTGCCGGGCTCGCGCTTGTTGCAGGGCGTCGTGACGTCCTGGAAGTAGACGCAGCGGGTGCGCTGGAGCAGGTTGCCGCCGGTGGTGGCCTGGTTGCGGATCTGGCCCGACGCCCCGGCGAGCAGCGCCCGGGTGACGGCGGGGTAGGAGCTGCGGACGACCGGGTGCGCGGCCAGGTCGCTGTTGCGGACGTTCGTGCCGATGCGCAGCGTGCCGTCGTCGAGGCGGGTGACCTCGTCGAGGGGCAGGCGGCTGACGTCGACGAGCACGTCGGGGGTCAGCAGGCCGAGCTTGAGGTGGTCGACGAGGTTGGTGCCGCCGCCGAGGAAGCGGGCGTGCGGGTCGTCGCTCACCCGTGCGACGGCGTCGCGGGCGTCGGTGGGCCGGACGTAGGTGAGCTCCTTCATCGGGCCGCCTCCCGCTCGGGCTGCGCGGGTCGGTCCGGCTGCCCCTCGCGGGGCGCGCCGCCGGCGACCTCCCGGATGGCGTCGACGATGCCGCCGTACGCCCCGCAGCGGCAGAGGTTGCCGCTCATCCGCTCACGGACCTCGTCGTCGTCGAGGTCGGCCGGGTCGACGGACTCCTCGAGGTCGTCGGTGACGTGGCTCGGGTGGCCCTGCTTGGCCTCGTCGAGCATGCCGATCGCCGAGCACACCTGGCCGGGCGTGCAGTAGCCGCACTGCAGGCCGTCGTGGGCGAGGAACGCCTCCTGCAGGGGGTGCAGGGAGGTGGGGGCGTCGTCGCCCGCGCCGCCCTCGAGGGCGCTCACGCCGGCGGCCGTCACGATCTCGTCGCCGTCGTGGGCGACGGCGAGGGTCAGGCAGGTGAGGTGGCGGCGGCCCTCGAGCAGCACGGTGCAGGACCCGCACTGCCCGTGGTCGCAGCCCTTCTTCGCCGAGGTGACGGCCAGGCGCTCGCGCAGGGCGTCGAGCAGCGTCGTCCGGGTGTCGACGACGACGTCGTGCCGCCGTCCGTCCACGGTGAGGGTGATCGAGGTGTCCATGAGGGGTGGCCTCCGAGGTCGGGGTCGAGGCCGCCCTGGTCGGCGACGGCCTCGGGAGGGCGGTACCCAGGGGTCCCGGCCCGACACCCACCCGCACGGGCTCCCTCCGTCCGTCCTTCCCGAGGAGGTGCGGCGCGTCCGAGTCGACCGCGCTGACCAGGGGCGACGACGCGACGCGCGGCTCGGAGGGTGTGACGTCTACCACATAATGGCCTCTTTGCCCACCCCCGGTGTGCGCCTTGTGAAGACGTTCACTTAGAAAGGACTCGTGGACGAACCTGTAGACGTGGCGCTGGTCGGTGGCGGCATCATGAGCGCGACCCTCGGGGTCCTGCTCCAGCAGCTCGAACCCACCTGGAGGATCCGGGTGGTCGAGCGTCTCGAGAACCTCGCCGAGGAGTCGTCGGGCCCGTGGAACAACGCGGGCACGGGCCACTCGGCGCTGTGCGAGCTCAACTACACGCCCGAGCGGCCGGACGGCTCGATCGACATCGCCCAGGCGGTGAAGGTCAACGAGCAGTTCCAGGTCTCGCGCCAGCTGTGGTCGTTCCTCGTGCAGAGCGGGCGGCTGCCCGACCCCGCCTCGTTCATCAACCCGACGCCCCACCTCAGCTTCGTGTGGGGCGACGACAACGTCGACTACCTGCGCCGCCGCTACGAGGCGCTCGTCGACCACCCGCTCTTCGCCGGCATGGAGTACAGCGAGGACCCCGAGGTCATCGCGGGCTGGACGCCGCTGATGATGGCCGACCGCGACCCGGCCCAGCCGATCGCCGCGACGCGCATCGACTCCGGCACCGACGTCGACTTCGGCTCCCTCACCCGCGAGCTGACGCTCTCGCTGCACGAGCACGGCGCCACCGTCGAGCTCGGCTCCGAGGTCCGCTCCGTGAAGCGCACCGACGCGGGCCACTGGCGCGTGAGCGGCAAGCGCGTCGCCGGCGGCGAGTCGTTCTCGTTCGACGCCCGCTTCGTGTTCGTGGGCGCCGGCGGCTACGCGCTGCGCCTGCTGCAGAAGGCCAAGATCGACGAGATCAAGGGCTACGGCGGCTTCCCGGTCAGCGGGGAGTTCCTCCGCACCACCAACCCCGAGGTCGTGGCGCGCCACCAGGCGAAGGTCTACGGCAAGGCTGCCGTCGGCGCGCCGCCGATGTCGGTGCCGCACCTCGACACCCGCATCGTGGGCGGCGAGCGCAGCCTGATGTTCGGCCCGTACGCCGGCTTCAGCCCCCGCTTCCTCAAGACCGGGTCGCTCTTCGACCTCTTCACGTCCATCCGCTGGCACAACCTGCTGCCGATGCTCCAGGTCGGTCTCCGCAACATCCCGCTGACCTGGTACCTCATCACCCAGGTGCTCGCGCGCAAGTCGACCAAGTTCGCCGAGCTCCGGTCGTTCGTGCCCGACGCCGACCCCGCCGACTGGGAGAAGGTCGTGGCCGGCCAGCGCGTCCAGGTCATCAAGAAGGACCCGGAGAAGGGCGGCATCCTCCAGTTCGGCACCGAGGTGATCGCGGCCGGCGACGGCACCATCGCGGGCCTGCTCGGCGCCTCGCCGGGCGCCTCGACGGCGGCGCCGATCATGCTGTCGCTGCTCGAGCGCTGCTGGCCCGACCGGGTCGAGGGCTGGCGCCCGCAGCTGCAGGAGATGGTGCCCAGCTACGGCACCCAGCTCGCCGACGACCCGGCCGTGGCCTGGGCGACGATGACCCGCACCGCCGAGACGCTCGGCATCGAGGCGCCGCCGCGCGACGACCGCGTGCGCGTGGCCTGAGCCGGGGGCGCGGTTTAACCGCTCGAGCGGTTAAACCGCCTCCTTGCGCCCTGAATTCAGGGCGCAAGGTTCCAGTTTCGCCGCTCGAGCGGCGAAACTTCCCCTGGGTCAGCCCAGCAGGCGCGGGCGCTCCGTCTCCTCCCCGAGCACGTGCTCGGCGAGGAAGGCGAAGACGGTCTCGTACCAGATCTTCGCGTGCTGCGGCGCGAGCACCCAGTGGTGCTCGTCGGGGAAGTACAGGTAGCGGTGCGGCATGGAGCCGGCCTCGGCCGCGAAGTGCTTCGCCAGCTCGGACCACAACCGGTTGCCCTCGCCGATCGGCACGCGGTAGTCGCGGTCGCCGTGGATCACCAGCGTCGGCGTCACGATCTGCTCGACGAAGTGGTGGGGCGAGTTCGACTCCAGCGCCTCGGGTGTGAAGATCTGCTGCCAGTAGTCCGCGCCGTCGGTGGTGCCGGCGAACTGGTCGAGGGCCCAGAGGCTCGCGTGCGTCACGATCGCCTGGAAGCGGTCGGTGTGGCCCGCGACCCAGTTCGCCATGTAGCCGCCGAACGACCCGCCCATCGCGGCGGTGCGGCTCTCGTCGACGTCGTCACGCGCGACGACCGTGTCCGTGATCGCCATCAGGTCGGTGTACGGCGCCTCGCCCCACGCGTTCCAGCCGCGCTGGATGAAGTCGAGACCGTAGCCGGTGGAGAGGGCCGGGTCGGGGAGCAGCACGGCGTACCCGCGGGCCACGGCGAGCTGGGCGCACCAGCGCCAGCTCCAGGCGTTCCAGCTGTTGAGCGGCCCGCCGTGGATCCACAGCAGCAGCGGCGCCGGCGTGGTGGCGTCGGCCCCCTCGGGCAGCAGCAGCCAGGCCCGCACGCGGGCGCCGTCGTCGGCGGTCGTCTCGACCTCGGTCATCGTCGCGACCGGGGCGGGCGGGGCCGCGGGGGTCGCCAGCGGCGTGACGGTGCCGTCGCGCTCGACGCGCACCGGGTGGGGCGGCACGTTCCAGCTCGACCGGAGGGCCACGACGGCGCCGGTGGTGCGGTCGACGCGGGCGCCGGCGTACGCGTGGTCGTCGTGGGTCACCTGCTCGACGGGCCCGCCGTCGAGGGGCACGCGGAAGATCGGGGCGCGACCGTCGTGGTCGGCGACGACGACGAGCGCCCGGTCGTCGTGGTCGAAGGCGACGCTGGAGGGCCAGTGGTCCCAGTCGGCGGCGAGGCGGCGCGGCTCGGAGCCGTCGATGCCGACCACCCAGAGCTCCTGGTCCGACGACCCGGCCGGGGTGGAGAAGGTGGACCGCACGTAGGCCACGAGGCGCCCGTCGTGGCTCACGGCCGGGGACTCGTAGTAGGTGGAGGGGTCGTCGAGCAGCACCGTGTGGGCGCCGGTGGTGACGTCGACGGCCACGAGCGCGAAGCGGCTGGCGCGGTGCTGCGGTCGCCGCAGGGCGACGACGAGGGTGCGGCCGTCGGGGGTGAGCGCCTGGCCGGCGGTGTCGGCGCTCCGGCCCGGGTGCGGGGTGAGGTCGGCGGGCCGCGGCAGGTGGGCGGGGTACGGCGTGGGCTCGCCGTCGCCCGTCCCGTCGGCCCCGTCCGTGGCGTCCTCGCCGGCGTCGTCGGTCGTCGGCGCGTGCACGACCTCGTCGCCCAGCGCGCGCAGGTCGAGGCCCAGCAGGTGGGGCTCGTCGGGGCCGAGGTCGTGGTCCCAGTGCCGCACGGGGTAGGTCTCGTGCAGGATCGCGTTCACCTTCAGCTTGCTGCGCTCGGCACGCAGCGCCGCGTCCTCCTCGAAGGTCGTGGTACCCGGCAGCAGCGCCGAGGAGAGCACGACGACGTCGGCGGCCTCGGCGGTCGCCGCGAGGGCGTCGACGCCGGCGGCCAGCGCCGTCACGGGGCGGGCCTCGCCGCCGCCCGCCGGCAGCAGCCAGAGCTGGGCGGGGGGCTTCGTCGTACCGCTCGGGGTGTCGGCGCCGGCGCGGCCAGACACGAAGAGCACGTCGCCGGAGGCGGTGAAGCCCGCGCCCGCCTCGCCCTCGGTACTACGGGTCAGGCGCCGCGGGGAGCCCGAGCCGTCCGCGGGCACCTCCCACAGGGCCCGCTCGTAGCGGGTGCGGTCGGCCGACAGCGTCGCGACGGTGAGCACCACGCGGGTGCCGTCGGGCGAGAGGGCCAGGCCCTCGGTGCGGGGGAGGGCGAGGTAGTCGTCGAGGGAGCCGAACGGCCCGGGGTCCGAGAGAGTCACCTCCGCACGCTATCGACCCACGGGGGCCACCGGCACCCGGGTCGAGGTCACGATGTGGAGACGTACGGGATGCTGGCCCGCGTGAACGAGCTCCTCGACCGCGTGCTCGGCGACGTAGTGACCCGCCAGCCCGCCCTCGACCCCCGCCTCGCCGCGGCCTGCGCCCTGCTCGCGCTGGCCCTGGTGGTGTGGCGGCCCGCGTGGCGTCGTACGCGCCACCTGGTCACCATCGCCCACGAGGGCGCCCACGGCGTGGCCGCCCTGCTGAGCGGCCGGCGACTGTCGGGTATCCGGCTGCACTCCGACACCTCGGGCCTCACGGTGTCGCGCGGCCGGCCGACGGGGCCCGGCATGGTCGCGACCGCCTTCGCGGGGTACGTCGGGCCCAGCCTCCTCGGGCTGGTCGCCGCGGTCGTGGTCGCGCGGGGCTACGCCATCGGGGCGCTGTGGGTGGCGCTCCTGCTGCTGACGCTGCTGCTCCTGCAGATCCGCAACTTCTTCGGCCTGTACGCCGTGCTGCTGGCCGGCGCGGCCGTCTTCGCGGTCTCGTGGTGGGGCACCGAGGAGGTGCGGGTCGCGACGGCGTACGTCGCCACGTGCTTCCTGCTGCTGGCCGGGCCGCGGCCCGTCGTCGAGCTGCAGCAGCAGCGCCGGTCGGGACGCGCGGCCCACTCCGACGCCGACATGCTCGCGCGGCTGACCCGGGTCTCCGGCACGGTCTGGGTGGGGGTGTTCCTTCTGGTGACCGTGGCTGCGGCCCTCGGCGGGGGCTGGCTGCTGTGGGCGGCCGCGGAGGTGTGAGCGACCGCCCCCGCCCGGCGCCGGTCACGCCTCTGGGGGTGGACCGGGGGTTGCCCGACGTGCGTAGGTTCGAGGCATGAGCGAGGACCAGCTGCAGCCCGAGGACACCCTGGACGACCGTGGCGTCGACGACGTGCTCGACGAGGGCATCTCACCGCCGGAGCGCTACCGCGGCGTGGACGCGAAGGGCGTGACGGCGGCGGAGGAGCTCGAGGGCGAGACCATCGACGAGCGACTGCCCCAGGAGGAGCCGGAGGTGTGGGACGGCCTCCAGCAGGAGCTCGACGCCGAGATCGTCGACGGCCCCGTGGGCGGTGAGGTCGGCGGCGAGCGCACCGGGCGGCTGGCCGCGACCGACGACGGCCGCCACGACACCGGGTTCGCCGAGGACGAGGGCATCGACGGCGCCGGCGCCAGCGCCGAGGAGGCCGCCATGCACACGATCGAGGACGACGGCGCTCTCTAGCCCGTCGGGGGCCGCGACCCCGTACGACGACAGCGACCCCGGACCCGTGCGTGGAGCACGGGTCCGGGGTCGCGTCGTGTGCGGCTGCCCGTGGCGCGGGCGGGGCCGCTACCGGAGCCCTGGCGTCAGTAGCGCTCGACCCGCAGGTCGTAGTTGACGATGCCCTGCGCGTCGAGCGGGCGACCGGCGCACGCCCGGTCGGTGCCCCGGTCGCAGTCGAACCGGGTCGACGCGTTCGAGAACGTGATCGTCACGCGACGCACCGTGGCCGTGGAGAACGGCAGGTACGCCGTGGTGCCCGGGCTCTGGAGCGTGATCGGGACGCGCGAGATCTTGCCGTCCTTGGTCTCGACGATCGCGAACGCGCCGCCGGACGGCGTGCCCGTGAAGCTGAACCGGACGCGCAGGCGCAGCCGGTTCGGGCCGAGGGTGGAGTCCGGGACGACGGTCGTCGAGTTGGTCGTCATGGGCGCGACGCCGCTGCGGATGAGCGACGTGGACGTCTGCCGGTTGGTCAGGCGGAGGTAGCGCTGCGTCGGCGCCGAGAGCCCGAGCGCCCGGGCGCTGCGGTAGTGCGCCGCCGCGTAGACGTTGGCCGCGCCGAAGCCCGCGAGCTCCTTGGCGAGGTTGCCGCGACCGCTGCCGTCGCGGAAGTCGCGCAGCGCGGCCTCGACGGCCTGCAGGGAGTGGGTCTGCCACGGGTTCGAGGCCCGGTTCCAGGTCTGGCGCACGACGTTGTCGCCGAAGCGGGCCGCGAGGTACTCCCAGAAGATCCAGTTGCCGTAGACCGAGAACGAGTCCTCCCGCGCGCGGTCGAGCGGCGAGGTCGGCGCGGTCAGTGCGCTGTCCTCCAGGTAGCTCCACGCGTCGTTCACGTTCGGCGCGAAGCGCTCCTCGACCCAGGTCGCGGTGCTCTCGTAGAGCCAGAGGTCCTCGGTGAAGTCGTAGCCGAACTGCACGGCGTGGGAGAACTCGTGCACGGCCGTGACCTGCAGCGGCTCGCGGGGGTCGTCGTACCCGAACTCGACGTAGTCGTTGTCGAGCACGCAGTAGCTGGTGGCCCGCGGGTTGGTGCCGGGCACCTCGGACTCGGGGGCGCAGTAGCCGTAGAGGCCGAGCTCGCCGAGGTCGGCGAGGTAGACGTCGAAGAGGGCGTTGCCGCCGCGGGTGCCGTCGGTGGGCGGGGCGTTGTAGCCCTGCGTGCCGAGGAGGAAGGAGCGGGCTCGCGTGACGGTCTTCTGGGTCTCGTAGGCCCAGGCGTCGGTCGCGCGGTCGACGTTGCCGGGCTCGACGACGTAGTGCACGCAGACGGCCGTGTTGCAGCCGACCTTGACGTTCTCGGTCGTGTAGCCGACCCCCAGCTCGGGGTCGAAGCCCTCGGTGGGCCGGGCGAGGAGGCGGCCGGCCACCTCCTGCTGCGGCTCGGTCAGGCGGGGGAGCACGCGCAGCAGGTCGCGCAGCGCCATGGTCGGGGCCTCGGTCTCGCCGGTGGCCTCGTTCACCACCTCGCCGTTGACGGCCTCGACGGCGATCTCGAGCACCTCCGTGGCGATCTCCGGGGTGATGGCCTCGTCAGCCAGGGGGACGGGGGTCGGGTCGCCGGGCTCCGCGGCCGTGGCGGGGGTCGCGGTGGTGGCCGGGGCGGCACCCGGGGCGGCGGAGGCCGCCGTCGCCGGGGCGACGAGCAGGCCGGCGAGGACGAGGGCGACGAGGCCGCTCGTGGCGCGTCTGGGCATGGGCATCCTTCGGGCAGGGTCACGTGCCCGGCGGCACCGAGCGCCTCAGGGTAGGCGGACGAGGGCCCCGAGCGCCTCCGGTACGCGCACTTTTCTCCCGGGCGTCGGCGCAGGTCAGGGCCCTATGGGGAGTACCACCTACGCTGGCACGAGCACCTGCGACGCACGGTCGTCGACGGCCGTTCGCAGCCCGCAGCCCGGGCAGGAGAGGATCACCCCCATGAGCACGGACATGTTCCGCCTGCCCGGAGCCGCCGAGGCGGACGTCGTACGCCAGAAGGCCCTCAACCGCATGCGCGCCGTCGCCACCGGCCTGCTGGTCGCGGCGGCCGTCGTGTACGCCGCGACACTCGGCCAGGACGGGTTCTGGGGCTTCGTCAACGCGGGTGCCGAGGCGTCGATGGTGGGCGCGATGGCCGACTGGTTCGCCGTGACGGCGCTGTTCCGCCACCCGCTGGGCCTGCCGATCCCGCACACGGCGCTCATCCCGCGCCGCAAGAACGAGCTCGGCCGCGGCCTGCAGGACTTCGTGAAGGACAACTTCCTCGCCGAGAACATCATCCGCGAGCGGGTCGGTGCCGCCGAGGTGAGCCGCCGCGTCGGGGCCTGGGTGGTCGACCCCGCGCACGCCCGCCGGGTCGTCGACGAGGTCTCCGAGGTCGCGGTGGCGGGCCTCGGCCGCGTGCGCGACGACCACGTCTCCGAGCTCGCGGAGGCCGTGCTGCTGCCCCGCTTCCGCGAGGAGCCCATCGCGCCGATCGCGAGCGCGCTGCTCGGCGAGATGGTCGAGGACGACCTCCACCACGGTCTCGTCGACCTCGCCCTCGAGGAGCTGGTGCGCTGGCTCGGCAAGAACGAGGACACGTTCATCGAGGTGCTCGGGGAGCGCGCCCCCTGGTGGAGCCCGCCGCGCCTCAACGACGCCGTCACCCAGCGCGTGCACCTCGAGGCCATCAAGTGGGTCGAGGACATCCGCAGCGACCCGACCCACCGCGCCCGCCAGGCCCTGGACTCCATGCTCCGCGACCTCGCCCGCGACCTCGCCGAGGACCCCGCCACCGCCGAGCGCGCCGAGCGCCTCAAGCTGCGCGTGCTCGAGCACCCGCAGGTGCTCGCCACCGCGGTGTCGCTGTGGAACGCCTTCCAGCGGGCCCTCACCGGCGCGCTCCAGGACCCCGAGGGCCCCCTCCGGGACCGCCTCGAGACCGAGCTCGCCGCCTTCGGTCGACGCCTCGGCGAGGACACCAAGCTCCAGAAGCGCCTCGACGGGGTGCTGGCCGACGCCGTGGTCTTCGCGGTCACCCGGTACGGCGCGGAGCTCACCGACGTCATCACCACCACCATCGAGCGCTGGGACGGCAAGGAGGCCGCGCGCAAGATCGAGCTGCACGTCGGCCGCGACCTCCAGTTCATCCGCATCAACGGCACGGTCGTCGGCGGTCTCGTCGGCCTGCTGATCCACACCGTCGCCGTGCTGGTGGGGTAGGTCCGGCGGCGCCGTACGGGCATCGCCGGAGGCACCGGTCGTCGTACGTGTAACGCGGTGTCCGGGTGTCTGCACACGTGTCAGGACACGCACTCGGACACCTGGACACCGCGTTACACCGGGTGGGGGCCGGGGGAGCCCGACTGAGAGCCGGGTGATCCGGTGCCACCAGGTGACACCGGATCACCCGGCTGTCCGAGCCTCCCGGCGTCGACGGCCACCACCGGGCATGGACCCGCGCTGGGGTGCGCTGCGGTGTCACCGGGTGGCACCGGAGCGCACCCTCGACGGCGGCCCCGACCGCCGCCGGCCGCCGCCGGCCGCCGCCGGCCGCCCGCCGGCGTCGGAGGGCCCCGCAACGCGACGACCGCCGCCCGGAGGCCGGGGCGGCGGTCGTCGTACGGGTGGAGCGAGCAGGTGGCTACCAGGGCAGCCCGTCGGAGACCTCCGTGCCGGGCTCGGCGACGCGCACGGCCTCGCCGCGCAGCACCACCACGTCGCCGGCGCGCAGCTGGCGTCCGCGGCGGAGGTCGACCTCGTCGTTCACGGTCACCTCGCCGGCGGCGATCAGCTCCTTCGCCTCCGCGCCGTTGTCGACCAGGTTCGCGAGCTTCAGGAACTGGCCGAGGCGGATCACCTCGTCGCGGATCGCCACGTCCCGCGGGGCGGGGGCGGCGGGCTCGTCGGCGGGGGTGTCACGGGCGCGGCGGAACGAGGGGAGTCGCACGGGTCAGGAGACACCGATCAGGTCGACGACGAAGATGAGCGTCTCGCCCGGCTTGATGACGCCGCCGGCGCCGCGGTCGCCGTACCCGAGGTGCGGCGGGATGACGAGCTGGCGACGGCCGCCGACCTTCATGCCCTGCACGCCGGTGTCCCAGCCCGAGATGACCTGGCCGACGCCGAGGCGGAACTGGAGCGGGGTGCCGCGGTTGTACGACGCGTCGAACTCCTCGCCGGTGGAGTGGGCGACGCCCACGTAGTGCACCGACACGGTCTGGCCGGCAGCGGCCTCCGCGCCATCACCCTCGGTGACGTCGGTGATGACCAGGTCGGTCGGCGGTTCGAAGTCGGGGAACTCGATCTCGGGCTTGTCCATGAGGGCCAGCCTCGTCGCTGCGCCCCGCGCCCGCAACTCCGGGGCGCCCTGCGGAAAGGGGCGCGGGGGCCTCAGCCCTGGTGCACGTAGGTGTCGAGCTGGTCGCGCTCGAACTCGAGCTCGTTGATGCGCTGCTTGACGACGTCGCCGATGCTGACGACCCCCACCAGCGTGCCGCCGCCCTCGAGCACGGGCAGGTGGCGCACGCGGTGCTCGGTCATCTGCTGCATGACCGACTCGATCGAGACGTCGCCGGTGCAGGTGTGCAGCACGGCCGTCATCACCGCGCTGACCGGGGCGTCGAGGAAGCCGGGGAGGTCGTCGGCGCGGCGGTGCATCTCGCGCACCAGGTCGCGCTCGCTGAGGATCCCGTCGGGGCTGGCGCCGTCGGCGCTGACGACGAGGGCGCCGATGTTGTGCTGCTCGAGCGTGGCGAGCGCGGAGCGGACGGTGGCGTCCGGTGTGACGGTGTGGGTGCCGGGCGCCTTCTGGGCGAGCGCGTCGCGGATATTCATCTCGGCCTCCTGGTGGCGGAGGCCCGCGCCGGGCGGGCGAGCGCGGACCGTCCCGGCAGCATAGGTGTGACCGTGGTCACATAGGAAGGCTCAGGGGGTGCGGGGCCGCAGCTGGCGCACGGTGCCGCCGCCGAACTCCTGGTCGTCCGGGTCGTCGCCGGTGGCGGTGCCGAGGAAGCCGAGCGCAGCGTCGTGGAGGTGGCCGTTGGTCGCGAGCGCGTTGCCGCTCCAGGGCCCGTCCTGGCCGTCGAGGCCGGTGAACGCGCCGCCGGCCTCGCGCACGATCACGTCGAGCGCGCCCATGTCGTACAGCTCGAGCTCGGGCTCCGCGGCGATGTCGACGGCCCCCTCGGCGACGAGCATGTAGGACCAGAAGTCGCCGTACGCCCGCGTGCGCCAGACGCTGCGGGTGAGGGCCACGAAGTCGTCGAGCCGGCCGCGCTCGTCCCAGCCGCTCAGCGAGCTGTAGGAGAGGGAGGCGTCGCCGAGGTCGCGCACGTCCGAGACCTGGCAGGCGGTGGCCTTCAGCAGCGACTTGCCGGTCCAGGCGCCCTGCCCCTTGGCGGCCCACCAGCGGCGCTGGAGCGCGGGGGCCGAGACGACGCCGGCGACGATCTCGCCGTCGACCTCGAGCCCGATGAGGGTGGCCCAGACGGGCACGCCGCGCACGAAGTTCTTGGTGCCGTCGATGGGGTCGATGATCCAGCGCCGCGAGCTGTCGCCCGTGCTGCCCTCCTCCTCGCCCACGATCGCGTCGCGCGAGCGGACCCGCGAGAGCTTCGAGCGGATCGCCGCCTCGACGGCCTGGTCGGCGTCGGTGACGGGGGTCAGGTCGGGCTTGCTCATCACGTGCAGGTCCATCGCCTTGAAGCGGGCGAGGCTCAGGGAGTCGGCGTCGTCGGCGAGCAGGTGCGCCAGTCTCAGGTCGTCGGTGTGGTCGACGGGTCTGCCGGCGTCAGCGAGGGCCATGCGGGTCAATCTAGCCGTCAGACGTCGGAGCTCTCGCGGGCGGCGAGAAGTCGGCGGAACGAGGTGACCCGGTCGGGGTCGACCTGGCCCGCCTCGAGTGCCTCGTCGAGCTCGCACTCGGGCTCGTCCTCGCCGTGGGTGCAGCCGCGCGGGCAGTCCTCGGTCATCTCGTCGAGGTCGGGGAACGCCTCGATGAGGTGCTCGGGCAGCACGTGCGCGAGACCGAACGAGCGGATGCCCGGGGTGTCGATGATCCACCCGCCGGGCTCGCCGGGGCCGCCGTCCTCCGCGGGCAGCGCCAGCATGATGGCCGACGTCGAGGTGTGTCGTCCGCGACCCGTCGTGGAGTTGACGACACCGACGTCGCGCAGGGCGGTGGGCACGAGGCGGTTGACGAGCGTCGACTTGCCGACGCCGCTGTGGCCGATGAGCACGCTGACGCGGCCGGCGAGGCGCTCCCGGACGGCCTCCACCTCGGCCCCCTTCTGCGTCACGACCCACGGCACGCCCAGCGAGCGGTAGGTCGAGAGCAGCGTCTCGGGGTCGGCGAGGTCGGCCTTGGTCAGCACCAGCAGCGGCGCCATCCCGGCGTCGTACGCCGCCACCAGCGCGCGGTCGATGAGGCGCGGGCGGGGCTCGGGGTCGGCGAGGGCGGCGACCACCACGAGCTGGTCGGCGTTGCAGACGATGACGCGCTCGACGGGGTCGTCGTCGTCCGCCGTACGGCGGAGCACGGTGCGCCGGGGGTCGACCTCGACGATGCGGGCGAGCGCCCCGTCGATGCCCGAGGTGTCGCCCACGAGGCGCACGCGGTCACCGACGACGACGCCCTTGCGGCCCAGCGGCCGGGCCTTCATGGCGGTGGTGGGGGCCGAGACGGGGTGGCCGTCGACGAGCACGGTGTAGCGGCCGCGGTCGACGCGGACGACCGTGCCGGCCTCGGCGTCGTCGTACGTCGGCCGGTCCTTGGTGCGGGGGCGTGTACGACGACGGGGTCGCTCGTAGTGCTCCGCGTCGTTCTCGTCCCACCCCCTGGCCACGGCTCAGGCCCCGGCCGGGCGCGTGGCGCCGTCGGTCACGCGCGTCCAGGCGCCGGCGAAGTCGGGGAACGTCTTGGCGGTGGTGGCGACGTCCTCGACCAGCACGCCGTCGACGGCGGCCCCGACGACGACGCCGGCGTGCGCCATCCGGTGGTCGGCGTAGGTGTGGAACACCCCGCCGTGCAGGGGCGCGGGCCGGAAGGAGAGCCCGTCGGGGTGCTCCGTGACGTCGGCGCCGAGCCCGGCGAGCTCGGTCGCGAGCGCGGTGACCCGGTCGGTCTCGTGGCCGCGGATGTGGGCGATGCCCCGCAGGTGCGACGGGCCGTCGGCGAGGGCGCAGAGCGCGGCGACGACCGGGGTCAGCTCGCCGACGTCGTGCAGGTCGAGGTCGACGCCGGTGAGCCGCTCCGGCCCGGTGACGTGGAGCCCGTCGTCGTCGAGCCGCACGTCGCAGCCCATGGCGGCGAGGATGCCGCGCAGGGCGTCGCCGGCCTGGTCGGTCGTGGTCGGCCAGTCGCGCACGGTGACGGTGCCGCCGGTCGCGGCGGCGAGCGCGACGAAGGGCCCGGCGTTGGAGAGGTCGGGCTCGATGAGGTGGTCGGCCGCGTGGATCGGGCCCGGCGCGACCGCCCAGCGGTCGGCGTCGCTGTCGTCGACGTCGACGCCGTGGGCCCGCAGCATCGACACGGTCATCTCGATGTGGGGCAGCGACGGGATCGGCTTGCCGTCGTGGCGCACGTCGACGCCGTGCTCGTAGGTCGCGCCCGCGAGCAGGAGGGCCGAGACGAACTGCGACGACGCCGAGGCGTCGATGACGACGGTGCCGCCGCGGACCGACCCGGTGCCGGCGATCGTGAAGGGGAGGGCGCCGCGCTCGTCGTCATGCACGTCGACCCCGAGCCCGCGCAGCGCCGTGAGGATCTCGCCGACGGGACGCTTGCGCATGTGGGCGTCGCCGTCGAAGGCCACGCTGCCCGTGGAGAGGCCGGCGATCGGGGGCACGAAGCGCATCACGGTGCCGGCGAGGCCGCAGTCGACGGCGGCGTCACGGTCGAACGGGCCAGGGGTGACCGTCCAGTCGTCGCCCGAGGTGTCGACGGTCGAGCCGAGCGACGTCAGCGCCTGCGCCATGAGGAGCGTGTCGCGCGAGCGCAGTGCCCGACGTACGACGGACGGCCCGTCGGCGAGCGCGGCCAGCACCAGGGCGCGGTTCGTCAGCGACTTGCTGCCCGGCAGGGAGGTGACGATGTCGACCGGCCGCACCACCCGGGGCGCGGGCCAGGGGTCGGCGGGCGCGGGGAGGGAGGGGCCGGGAGCAGCAGCCGAGGACGTCACGGTCGGCAGGGTACCGAGCGCGAGCGTCCCCGGCTGCGGCCAGGCTCGTGCGGAGCGGGTCTCAGGTGAGCTGGGCCTTGGCGAGCTTGGCCTCGCGGCGGGCCGTCTTGGTGAGCACGGCGGCCTCGCGCTTCGCGTCCTTGGCGGCGCGGCGCGCGCGCCAGGCCAGGCCGGGCTTGCCGTCGGTGTCGACGGCGGCGAGCAG
This sequence comes from Nocardioides alkalitolerans DSM 16699, assembly GCF_000426525.1. Classification (GTDB taxonomy): domain Bacteria; phylum Actinomycetota; class Actinomycetes; order Propionibacteriales; family Nocardioidaceae; genus Nocardioides; species Nocardioides alkalitolerans. The sequence goes on along the minus strand of NZ_AUFN01000010.1, from coordinate 535,782 downwards.
CAGACCGCCGAGCACCGAGCCGTTCTTCACGAACTGGGTGAGCTGGAGGCTCTTCGCCGTGGTGTCGCTCTCCTCCCAGAACGGGTGGCCGGCGACGGTGGTCGGCACCAGCGAGGCCGCGAGGACACCGGCGGCGAGGCGCGGCGAGCGGTTCGTCGCCAGGGCGGCGCCCGCGAGGATCTGGACGGCGGCGTTGATGCGCACGAGGGTCACGGCGTTGTCGGGGAGCGGGAGGCCGGCTCCCTGCGCCTTGGGCACGACCTTGTCGGTCACCTTGGCGGCCTTCGGGGCCATCGCCTCGGCGTTGCGCAGAGCGTTGAACCCGCCGACGACGAACATCGAGGCGAGCAGCGGGCGGGCGATCAGTCGCGTGACGGTCATGGCGTCCTTCCTACACGATCGCGCCAGATGCGCAGTAGACCCGCGAGGGGGAGGGCGCGAGCCGCGCACGCCCGGCCTCCGGGCGTCTAACCTGGCGGCATGTGCGGTCGCTACGCCTCGAGCCGTGAGCCCGACGACCTCGTCGACGAGTTCGACGTGGCCGAGACCGTGCTCGCCACCACGCCGGAGCCCAGCTGGAACGTGGCGCCGACCGACCCGGTCTACGCGATCCTCGAGCGGCCGCCGAAGGGCGACGACGAGGCGGTACGACGCCAGCTCCGCGCCCTGCGCTGGGGACTCGTGCCCTCCTGGGCCAAGGACCCGAAGATCGGCTCCCGGATGATCAACGCCCGGGTCGAGACGGTGGCGGAGAAGCCTGCGTTCCGGAAGGCCTTCGCGTCGCGACGCTGCATCCTGCCCGCCGACGGCTACTACGAGTGGTACGTGACGGAGCAGCAGACGAAGGCCGGCAAGCCGGTCAAGCAGCCCTACTTCATCCGCCCCGCCGACGGCGGGGTGCTGGCCATGGCCGGTCTCTACGAGATCTGGCGCGACCCCACGAAGGACGAGGACGACCCGGACCGCTTCCGCTGGACCTCGACCGTCATCACCACCGACGCCACCGACGACCTGGGGCGCATCCACGACCGGATGCCCCTGATGGTCGGCCGCGACGACTGGGCCGACTGGCTCGACCCCACCGTCACGGCCGGCCCCGACCTCCTCGAGCTCCTGGAGCCCGCGCTGCCCGGGCGGCTCGAGGCGTTCCCGGTGTCGAAGGCCGTCTCCAACGTGCGCAACGACGGGCCCCACCTGGTCGACCCGCTGCCCGCGGAAGGCGAGGCCTGACGGTGCCTCCCGCCGAGACCGGGGACCCCCGCGACCCCCGCGACCAGGTCGTGGCGTTCCCGACGCCGTACGGCGAGGGCCGGCTGCACCGCCGGGCCGCGACGGACCCGGTCGCGTGCCTCGTGCTGGGCCACGGGGCGGGCAACGGCGTGGCCTCGGCCGACCTGGAGGCCCTCGCCGACGCGCTGCCCGACCAGGGCATCACCGTCGTGCGCCTCGAGCAGCCATGGCACGTGGCCGGGCGCAAGGTCGCGACGCCGCCCGCCACCCTCGACGTCGGCCTGGTCGCCGGGGTGGCCGCGCTGCCGGACGCCGACCGCGCGGTGCCGCTCGTGCTCGGCGGTCGCTCGGCGGGGGCGCGCTCCGCGGCGCGCTGCGCGAGCGACCTCGGCGCGGTGGGCGCGGTGCTGCTGGCCTTCCCGCTCCACCCGCCCGGCCGGCCCGAGAGGTCCCGTCGCCCGGAGCTGGCCGGGGCCGGGGTCCCGCTCCTCGTGGTCCAGGGCGAGCGCGACGCCATGGGGCGTCCCGACGAGCTCGAGGCAGCGGACCTGCCCGCCGACCTCGACCTGGCCGTCGTACCGGGCGCGGACCACGGCATGAAGGTGCTGCGCTCCGGTGCGCTGACGCAGGAGGAGGCGCTCGGGGTCGTCGTCGAGACGGTGCTGGAGTGGATCGTGCGGGAGGTCGTCGGCTGAGTCGCCTCCCGCCCCGCCGGAATAGCCCCGGGGGTGTCGTCGTTGCGACGGAGCGACGCGATACGAGGAGGTACGGATGCTGGTGTGCGAGGAGCGACCGGTGGCGGTCGGAGCCGGGACCGGGTTCGACGTGCTCGGAGTACGCTCGACGACGATGACAGAGACGACGGGGACCGCCGACGCGGTCGAGACCGACGAGGAGCGCGGCGCACGCTTCGAGCGTGACGCCCTGCCGTTCCTCGACCAGCTCTACTCGGCCGCGATGCGCATGACGCGCAACCCGGCCGACGCGGAGGACCTGGTGCAGGAGACGTTCGCCAAGGCGTACTCCTCCTTCCACCAGTTCCGGCCCGGCACGAACCTCAAGGCCTGGCTCTACCGCATCCTCACCAACACCTTCATCAACACCTACCGCAAGAAGCAGCGGCAGCCGCAGCAGTCGATGGCGGAGGACGTGGAGGACTGGCAGCTCGCCCGGGCGGAGTCCCACACGTCCGTCGGCCTGAAGTCGGCCGAGCACGAGGCGCTCGAGCACCTCCCCGACAGCCAGGTGAAGGACGCGCTCCAGCGCCTGCCCGAGGAGTTCCGGATGGCGGTGTACCTCGCCGACGTCGAGGGATTCCCCTACAAGGAGATCGCCGAGATCATGGACACCCCGATCGGCACCGTGATGTCGCGGCTGCACCGCGGCCGTCGCCAGCTGCGCGACATGCTGGCCGACTACGTCCGCACCAACGATCTGCTCCCGACGGCCACCGTCGGCGCGGCGACGCAGAAGGAGGCCGCACGGTGAGCACCGGACACTCGCACCCCGGCGCCGGTCGCCCCGAGGCGCCCCTCGACGGCAGCGCGGAGGAGTGCGCCGACTTCCTCGAGCGCATCATCTACTTCATCGACAACGAGCTGGACGCCGACGACTGCTCGGTCGTGCAGGCCCACCTCGACGAGTGCGGTCCCTGCCTGCGCAAGTACGACCTCGAGCGCACCGTGAAGGCCGTCGTCGCCCGCTCGTGCCGGGAGTCCGCTCCCGACGCGCTGCGGCAGCGCGTGCTGCTCCAGATCCAGGAAGTCCGCATCCGCATCGCGGAGTGACGCGGGTCCGCGGCCCCCACCGGATTGGTGGCAGGCCGCGGAACCTGCGAGAATGCCCGATGGCCCGCGGGAGACCGACCTGCGAGTCGTCGCAGACACCAGGAGGAACGCCATGGGCAAGACCGGCCGCAAGCGCCGCGCTCGCAAGAAGAAGGGCGCGAACCACGGCAAGCGCCCCAACGCCTGAGCGCGAGAAGCACCCGCACCACCACGCCACCCCCGAGCCCTCCGGCCGGGGGTGCGTCGCGTCTCAGGGGGTCCGGAGCGTCCGCTTGATGTCGGTCTTGAGCACCTTGCCGACCTTCGAGCGCGGGAGGTCCTCCCACACCTCCACCTGCTTCGGGGTCTTGACGCTGCCGATCCGTGCCTTCACGAAGGCTCGCAGCTCGTCGGGCTCGAGCGTCTGACCGGGCCGCAGCTGCAGCACGACCACGACCCGCTCGCCCCACTTCTCGTCGGGCAGGCCGACCACCGCGCAGTCGGCCACGGCCGGGTGCTGCATCACGGCCTGCTCGACCTCGGTCGAGTAGACGTTGAAGCCGCCGGTGATCACCATGTCCTTCGCCCGGTCGACGATGTGGAGGTAGCCGGCCTCGTCGAGGAACCCGATGTCGCCCGTGTGGTGCCAGCCGTGGGCCGAGGCCGCGGCGGTGGCCGCCGGGTCGCGGTAGTAGCCCCGCATGACGAGCGAGCCGCGCACGACGATCTCGCCCGGCTGCCCGGTCGGCAGGACCGTGCCGTCGTCGGCCATCACGGCGACGGTGACGAGCGGTGAGGGCCGGCCCGCCGAGGAGAGCCGCTCGACCGCCACCGACCCGTCGGGCCGGAAGTGGTCGGCCGGGGCCATCGTCGAGATCATCATCGGTGCCTCGGTCTGGCCGAAGAGCTGGGCCATGACGGGACCGATGCGTCCCAGTGCCTCCTCGAGTCGCGCCGACGACATGGGCGCGGCGCCGTACCAGAAGCACTGCAGCGAGGAGAGGTCCGTCGTCGCCAGCGCGGGGGAGTCGAGCACCAGGTAGACCAGCGTCGGGGGCAGGAACGTGTGGGTGACGCCGTGCTGCGGCACGAGGTCGAGGAAGGCGCCCACGTCGGGGGTCCGCATGATCACGACCTCGCCGCCGAGCGACAGCACGGGGAAGCAGAGCACCCCCGCGGCGTGCGTGAGCGGCGCGAGCGCGAGGTAGACGGGACGGCCCTCGAAGGGATAGCCCATCAGCGTCGCCGCCGTCATCGCCTCGAGGTTGCGGGTCGTCAGCACCACGCCCTTCGGGCGACCGGTCGTCCCGCCGGTGCCGACGATCATGGCCACGTCGTCGACGGGGAGCCGGTCGACGCCCTCCTCCGCGGCCGGCGCGGCGGCCAGGAACTGCGTCCAGGTCAGGGCGCCCGGTACGTCGGCGTCGAGGCAGACCAGGGTCGTCAGCAGGGGGAGGTCGCCGCGGATCTGCTCCACCAGCGGTGCGAACGAGGCCTGGAAGACGAGGGTGCCGCACTCGAAGAGGGCCAGGAGCTCGCGGTTCTCCGCGGCCTCGTTGCGCGGGTTGACGGGGCACCAGACCGCCCCGGCCCGGCTGATGCCGAACACGCAGGCGAAGGCGACCGGATCGTTCGCCGACAGGATCGCGACCTTGTCGCCGGGCTCGACGCCGCGTCCGGCCAGGGCCGCCGAGATGCGGAAGCTGAGCTCCCGCACCTCGGCGTAGCCGAGCGACCGGCCGTCCGTCGTCAGGCAGGGTGCCGAGGGGTCGAGGCTCGCGCCCTTGTCGAGGTAGTCGACCAGTCGCACGCGCTCAGCGCTCCACGGTCAGGACGGGGTCGCTGACGAGGCCGAACCCCCGGAGCACCCCGAGCAGCTCGCGGTGGCCGAACGCCTGGCAGCCCGATGCGAAGCCGACCCGCCGTGGGGGCTGCTGCAGCAGCGCGTAGGCGGCGTACGCCTGCAGCGCACCGGTCTGCTTGTAGTTCTGGTTGCCGTGGATGACGCAGTGCGCCCGACCCAGCGGTCCTGAGGCGTGCGCCGAGTCGAGCGACTTGTTGAGCCGCGGGTTCTCACGCGGCGGCATCTGGCTCATCACCTGGGCTGCCGTCGCGGCGAGTGCGAGGTACTTGTCGTCAGGATCCATGTCCTTCGTCGCCTCGAGGGCGCCGGCCACGATCTGCGGCACGGCGAGCATGAGGCCGCGGTTGAAGACACCGCCGAGCGCGCGGACGTTGGCGACCCGGGGGTCGCGTCGGTACCAGACGGGGTGGGACGTGCCGCCCCACGGCAGGGCGAGGGCGACCTCGTGCTGGCCCGGTACCGCCAGGTGGAAGTGGCCCGCGTCGGGGTCGAACGCGACGTACTCGTTCTGCTCGAGGTAGTGGGCGTTCGACAGCGCGGCGTTGAAGAGGATCGTCTGGGTCGAGGCGATGGTCGGGCTGCCGCCCCAGAACACGGCGATGTCGAGGGTGTCGAGACCGGGCTGCTCCAGAGCGACCTCCGCCGCGATCTCGCCGGTGGTGTACATGTGCGCGATGCCGGGGGAGAGCAGCAGGCCGGCGGCCGCGAAGTCGGCGCCGTACTTCTCGTCGCAGGTGATCAGCCAGTCCTGCTCGCCGGTCGTGTCGGTGTAGTGGACGCCGGCGGCGAGGCACGCCTCGACGACCTCGGGGCCCCACTTGCTGAAGGGGCCGACCGTGTTGCAGACGACCGAGGCGCCGCGGAAGAGCTCGGTGAGCGAGGCGACGTCGTGCGTGACCTCGACGACCTCGTAGGAGGCCGTCTCGATGCCGGCGACGTTCGAGGCCATGGAGGCGGTGAGCTTGTCGCCGTCGCGGCCGGCGGCGACGAAGGGGACGTTGTACTCCCGGAGGTACTCGCAGATGAGGCGGCCGGTGTAGCCGGAGGCGCCGTACACGACGACGGGCTTGTCAGACATGGTGTTCCTTCGCTGGGGAGGTCGGTGGAGGAGTGGCGGCGGGGACGGGCGGCGGGGACGGGCGGGTCACATGCCCATGCCGCCGTCGACCGACAGCGCGACGCCGTTGACGAAGCGCGACGCGTCGGAGGCCAGGAAGAGGACGGCGTCGGTCATGTCGGAGATCTCGCCGAGCCGGCCGGAGGGCGTGAGGTCGACGACGCCCTGGACAGCCTCCTCGGCGGACCCGAAGAGACCGATGCCGGCCACGTCGTTCGCGAGCCCGATGCCCATCGCGGTGGGCACGAGGCCGGGGCAGATGCAGTTGACGCGCACGCCGTAGCCGAGCTTGCCCGCCTCCATCGCCCCGACCCGGGTGAGCCGGTCGACCCCCGACTTGGTGGCGGAGTAGACGGCGATGCCGGGGAAGGCGATGGTCGCGGCGACCGAGGCGACGTTGATGACGGTGCCGCCGCGGCCGGCGGCGCCACCGGGGCGCATCGTGCGGAACGCGTGCTTGAGACCCAGCGTGGTGCCGAGCAGGTTGATCTCGAGCATCCTGCGGACCGCGGCCGGCTCGACGTCCACGAGCAGGCTGGTGATCTCGACGCCGGCGTTGTTGACGACGATGTCGAGGCCGCCGAGCTGCTCGACGGCGGTGGCCACCGCGGCCTCCCACTGGGTGTCGTCCGTGACGTCGAGGTGCGTGAAGGCGTGACCGTCGCCGAGCGACTCCGCCACCTTCGCCCCGAGGTCGTCCTGCACGTCGGCGACCAGCACGCGCGCGCCGGCGGCGGCCAGGGTGTGGGCCATGCCCTCGCCGAGGCCCTGGGCGCCACCGGTCACCAGGGCGGTGCGTCCGGTCAGGTCGAGATCGGTCATCGGAGCTCCTCTGCTCACGACGCCCGGGCGGGCGTCGTCGTCGATCGGGAGGCGCCGGATTGTGGCGCCGGTCACACCATGGTGCGAAAACTTGACGCTCGTCAAGAGTTTGGACGAATGTCAAGAAAATCGGTCCGGGGGAGGTCTCCCGCCGCCGGCGCGGCAGGATGTGACCTACGATCGACGCGGCCGGAGGGCCGACGAGCAGGCGGGGAGCCGGTCGGGGAGCAGATCGAGGAGGGCGCATGGCCGGGACCACGACGACGCGACGGACCGTCGCCGAGAAGAATGACGCCCGCCGCATCCAGCTCGCCGAGTCGGCGCTGCGCACCCTGGGCGAGCTCGGCTACGCCCGCACGAGCCTCCGCGAGATCGCGCACAACTCGGAGTTCACCCACGGCGTCGTCCACTACTACTTCCGCGACAAGCACGACCTGATCGTCACCGGCCTGCGCCACTACAAGGCCCAGTGCGTCACCCGGTACGACGACGTGGTCGCCACCGCGACCGGGGCCGACGAGCTCGCCGACGGGTTCGTCGACAAGCTCGTCGAGACGATCGTCGACGAGGCGCCCATGCACCGCCTCTGGTACGACCTGCGGGCGCAGAGCATGTTCGAGGTCGAGCTGCGCGAGGCCGTCCTCACGATCGACGCGACCCTCGAGCAGATGATCTGGCGCGTGCTCACCCGCTACGCCGAGCTGGTCGGCCGGGCCGTCCGCGTCCCGTCGGCGGCGGCCTACGCCCTGCTCGACGGCCTCTTCCAGCAGGCGCTCCTGGGCCACCTGACGGACCGGGCCGAGGCCCTCGTCGACCTGGGCGTGCACGTGCGCGACCTGCTGCCGCACCTGCTCGAGCCCTCCGCCTGAGCGCCGGGCAGGATGGGGGCATGACTCCCTCCGAGGACGCAGGGGCGCCGGCCGTCGAGGCCCGCCTACGTTTCGACGTCGGCCGGGACGACACCGCCGCCGCCCTGGGCTCGGGCAGCCTCCCCGTGCTGGCCACGCCCCGGCTGCTCGCCTGGTGCGAGGCCGCGACGGTCGCCGCGCTCGCGCCGGGCATGGCCGACGGTGCGACCAGCGTCGGCACCCGGGTCGAGCTCGAGCACCGGGCGCCCACCCCCGTCGGCGGTTCCGTCGAGGTGCACGCCAGCCAGGCGTACGTCGACGGGCGGCTCGTCCGGTTCTCCGTGGCGGTGCGCAACGTCGTGCCCGCGGAGAGGAGCGGCGACGCCGACGGGCTCGGCAAGGTCGTGGCCACCGGCGAGGTCACCCGGGTGGTCGTCGACGCCGAGCGGTTCATGGGCCGTCTCTGACACTGGACCAGTCCGGCCGGGCGGCCGGAACTTCTTGTCCCGGGTTCTCCTCAACTGCGGGCGCGTCGAGCCGACCTCACGATCGACACGCCCCACCGTTCGCCGGAGACGGCACCCGAGAAGGACACCGACGCCATGCGCCACCGCCCCACCACCCACGACGCCGGCGGGCGTCGTACCACCGCCCTCGTCTCCGCCGCCGTCGGTCTCGTCACCGTCGCGGCCACCTTCGGGCTCGCGCCCGCGGCGAGCGCCGCGACGGTCGTCGAGGCCGACCTCCCGACGTACGTCGACTGGGACACCGTGCAGATCCCGACGGTCCCGGGCGTGCGCTACGTCGACGGCGGCAACCGCGCCCTCACCGGCACGGTCGACCTGCCGGGCGTGAACCAGTTCGGGTTCCGCGAGATCACCATCAAGGCCGTGGCCGAGAGCGGCTACACGCTCGACCCCGCGAGCGCCGGGTGGGAGTACACCGAGGGCGGGCGCCTCGTCTCCCGCTTCGACACCCTCAAGGACGACGAGCTCATCGACGTCAGCGCCGAGGGCTGCAACTACACGTTCACCAACGTCCAGCCCTACGCGGTCGAGTACTCGCTGTTCGCCGGCGCGAGCGAGGTCGCCGGCGTGCTCCGCAGCGGCGCGACGGTCCGCGCCACGGCGACGCACCCCTACGTCTACCTCGCGGCCCAGCACCCCGACGACCTGAGCGCCTCCGCAGGCACCTCGTTCGACACGTTCGAGTGCGCCGTCGGCCAGGGCCGCGCGGGCTCCAAGGTCACGGTCAACGACTGCCGCATCACGTTCGAGCGCGCCCGCGGCGCCTCGGTCGACATCTGGGAGATGTTCTACCGCGACGCCGAGGGCAACGCCTCGCTCGAGGGCGTGACGGCCTCCCGCGCTCCCGTCGAGGGCGACTGGGCCACCCCGGTCACCTTCGACTTCTCCGGCGTGGGCCAGCAGGGCCTCCCGGTCTTCTGGGGCGAGCAGACGGTCGTCGCCGGCCAGGCCGAGCCCGACGACTACATCGGCAGCCGCACCATCTGCAACGGCGCCGTGCCGGCCGCCCCGGCCCGTCCCTACACGAGCGTCGACGGCAACAAGATCACGGTGGCCTGGAACCCCGTGACCGCCACCGGCAGCTCGCCCGTCACCGGCTACGTCGTGAAGTCCACCTGGAACGGCACCTCGACCTACCGCGCGGTCCCGGCCAGCCAGACCCGCCTCCCGCTGCAGAAGCAGCCGGCGGGCGTGACCACCTTCGTCATCTACGCGACCAACGCGGCCGGCAACTCCGCCCCCAGCCCGGCGCGCACCGCGACCGTCGCCACCGTGCCGTCCGCCCCGGCCCTGCCGGGCGCGGTCGTCAAGGGCCGCAACATCACCGTGTCGTGGACCCCGCCCACCAGCAACGGCGGCGCGGCCATCACCGGCTACGTGGTGCAGGTCAACAACCGGTACGTCGCGGTGCCCGCGACCGCCCGCACGCTGACGTTCCGCAACCTGGCGGCCGGCAACCACTACATCCGCGTCTACGCCACGAACGCCCGGGGCAACTCGGCGGGCTCGGCCGTGCGCAAGGTGACCCTGCGCTGACCTGATCCATCCCGCACGATCCACATCGCACGACCACACCGGCCCGTCCCCTCCCCGGGGGCGGGCCGGTGTGCTGCGTCGGTGGGGCGGGCCCGCGGACCCGCCCGAGGAAGATCCGGATCCGTGGAACCGGTTCCGGGGCCCACCGCGTCTGAGGGATGAAGCACCCGCGCCGGGCGGGGGCCGCGCCCGAGGGGGACGCCGTGGACGGCACGTACGACGCCGCGCGCGCTCGCCGTACCCCGTGGGGTCGGACCCCTGGGTGCCCGGCCCGGTCGGAGCCGGTGGTGACCGTCCCACGGGGGTGGGCGGTCACCACCGACCGCGGCGCGCCGACGGGGGCGCCGTGACGACGACCGCGGCGGAGACCACCGGCCGGTCGGTCGGCACCGATCTTCCCGACTCGCCACATCCGTCGCCGGAACCAGGGACGCTGGTCCCGCGTCCGTCTCGACGACGAGATGGACGGGCACGGTCGGAGGATCCGGGGGAGGTCGGGATGGGCGCCGTCGGGGGACGACGCGACCGCGACAGTCGGGAGTTCGACGAGTACGTCGCGACGCACTGGCCGCGGCTCGTGCGGGCTGCGGTGCTGCTGGGGTGCACGCCGACCGAGGCGGAGGACGTCGTGCAGACGGCCCTCGTGCGCTGCCTGGTGGCGTGGCGACGGGTGCGGGCGGCCGACGACCGCGACGCCTACGTGCACCGCGTGCTGGTCAACACCTTCGTGTCCTCCCGTCGTCGCCGGTGGCACGGCGAGCGGCCCACCGACCAGCTTCCGGAGCCGCCCGGCGGCTCGGGCGTCGACGCGGGCCACGAGGCCGGCGTCGACGACCGCGACGCCGTCACCCGCGCGCTCGAGAAGCTCTCCGCCGACCAGCGCGCGGTCGTCGTCCTGCGCTACTACGCCCACCTGAGCGAGCAGCAGACCGCCGTCGCCCTGGGCGTGCCCGCGGGCACCGTGAAGAGCCGCCTCTCGCGCGCGCTCAAGGTGCTCGCCTCCGATCCTTCCCTGACCGACCTCCGAGGTGCCCGATGACGTCCGACGAGTCCCGCCTGGCCGCGCTGCTGGAGGGCAGCGGCGACGCCGTGGAGGTGGGCCCCGCGCCGTACGACGCCCTCTGGGAGGGCGCGCGACGCGTACGGCGCACGCGCCAGCGCCGCGTCTTCGCCGGTGCCGTCGCGTCGGTGGCGCTCGCCGTCGGGGTGACGACGGCGCTGGGGCTTCCGGGCGGTGACGACCCGCTGCGCGACCCCGCGCTCGCGCTCGGTCCGTACGGCGACCTGCCGCCGCAGGTGGCGGCGGCCGCGGAGGACAGCCTGCAGCGCGAGGCGGAGGTCGCCGCGTCGCTCGACCTGCCGGCCGACACGGAGCTCGTCGGGTTCGACGGCCTGGCGGTCGCGGTGCCGCAGGGGTGGAGCCGCGACGTGCCGACCGGGTGCGGGACCCCTGACGCGGTCGTGGCGCTCAGCGACGGTGGTGACGTGTGCCGGGCGAGCGTGAACGTCCTCTCGTCCCGTTCGACCGTCGCGACGCTCGATCCCGGGGACGAGGATGTCGAGGAGCTCGCGGGGGACCCGGCAGCCGACGATGCGCTGTCGGGTCTTCCGTCCGACCGCGTCACGCTCGACGGGGCCGAGTTCGCGACCACCGGGGTGCTCTGCGCCGACGACGGGAGCGCCGTCGCGACGGCGACGTGCGAGGTCAGCGTGACGGCGCTCGACCGTGGAGTGACGCTGCGGCTGCGGTCGTCCGCAGAGCCGGCCGAGGCGCGTCGTGAGCTGGAGGACCTGCTCGACGGCGTGCGGGTGCTCGACGACGACCTGACGGCGGTGCCGGTGGGCCCCGGGGCGCCGGTCCTCGGGCTGACGGGGGCGTCGGGTGGCGATGTCGCGCGTCCCGAGTCCCTCCAGGACTCGGCGGAGGGCTCGGTCGATCTCTACTCCGGCTACCTCGCCGAGGGGGAGGCGGCGGCTCTGGCTGAGGGCGCGCCCATGCCCCGCGGGGGCTACAGCCCGAGCGTCGGCGCGACGTCGTACGTCGCGCAGCTCCGGGCCGCCGGACTCGTGCCCCGCGTCGTGGAGGAGCGCGCGGTGCCGGCCGCCGGGGGCGAGCTGATCGGCACCGTTCCCGCCCCCGGGGCCGTCCTGCCGCGCGGCACCGAGGTGGTGCTGCGGGTCGCGGCCGCCCCCACCACGCCAGCGGAGGCAGTACGGACCGAGGCCACCTACGCCCGCCCGGACGGCGGATCGGCCACGGTCGACGACGCCGCTCTGAGGGCCGGCGCGACGGTGCGCGTGCGCGTCGGCGGGACGGTCGCGGTGAGCGGGTACGACGTCCGCGGCTACGCGCGGGCCAACCTCGGTGGCGAGGTCGACGGCAGCGCCGTGCGCGGGGTCGACGACGCTCGTGTCGCCACCTGGCGGGCCGTCGCCCGGGGCACCTCCACGATCACCGTGACGCGCGAGGTGGGTGGCTACTCGTCGGTCGTCGGCACGCTGCGGGTGGAGGTCGTCGGGTGAGGTCGGTACGGCGCTCGCGTCGCAGCCTCGTGGGGCTCGGCATCGTGCTGGTGGCAGGTGTCGCCGTGGCGGGGGTGTCCGCGGTCGTTCCGGGTGGCACCGGCCTGCACGAGGCGTCGCCGGGGGAGCAGGCGATCCGCCTGGTCCAGGACACCATGGACGTGCCGGAGGGCATGACGCTCGTGGGCTACCGCGACCTGGCGGTCACCGTTCCCGAGACCTGGAGCCGGGATGGGGTCCAGTGCGGGACTCCGGCGGAGGACACGGTGGTACGCCCGTTGGGCCCGATCTGTCTGGCGTTGGTGGGCTACCGCAGCGGAATATCCAGTGTCGAGCTCAAGGCGTCCTGGGGCTACTACCCACCGGAGAGCGCACCCCCGACTGAGATCGTCGTCCTCGACGGACGGGAGTTCGAGAGCACCGGCATCGTCTGCCCCGAGACCGACGCGGAGTGGGGGATCAGCCAACCGTGCCGGGTGGAGCTCACCTCGACGACCGACGGCACGACGATCATCCTCTCGTCGTCGCTGACGCCCGAGACGGCAGCCCGCGACCAGCTGGACGAGCTCCTGGCGGGCGTACGGGTGCTCGGCCCCGAGACGACGGTGGTCCCCGGCCAGTTCGACGACCCGGACCCGCTGCGCTCGGTGCTCGAGCTGAGGGACGCCACGGAGTACGCCGACCTCCTCGTCGACGCGGGGCTCGTCCCGCGGATCGAGGAGGTCGACGTGCCGCCCGCCCAGGAGGGCAGCGTCCAGGGGCTGTCACCGGTCCCGGGCTCCGTTCTTCCGCGGGGCACGGAGGTGACCATCTACGCCGCGGCCCCGCCGCAGACCCCGGCCGACGAGATCTCCGTCGATGCGACCTACTCGCGTCCCGACAACGGCACGATGATCTCGGACGAAGAGATCCGTCGCGGCACGACGATCCAGGTCGAGCTCGGTGACTCGATCATCGTCACCGGCCAGAAGCAGCTCGTGGAGGGCACCGAGGAGTACGACGAGGCCGCGGAGAACGGGTTCTCGGACCTCTACGTCCTCCTCGGGGGCACTCTCGACGGCTCGTCCATCGAGGTCGTCGAGAACGACCGCGTGGCGATGTGGCACGCCGTCGAGCTCGGCACGACCGTCCTCACGGTGACCTACGAGAAGGACGGCCGGGCCTACGACGTCGGCACGATCGACGTCGAGGTCATCGGCTGACGCTCCTGCGGGCGTCCGGCTGGTCGACGGTCGGCTAGAACCGCAGCCGGAACCCCCACAGGTCGACGCCGGGCACGGGTGTCCAGTCGTCGGCGGGGTCGCGGTGGAAGCCGAGCGAGAGGTAGAGCTGGTGGGCCGACGTCTGCGTCGGCATCGACGACAGCGCCACCCCCGCCAGGTCGGCCTCCCTCGCCAGCTCGATGCACTGCTCCACCAGCCGGCGGGCGACGCCGCGACGCCGCCCCGACGGGTCGACCGCGAGCATCCGGAACTCGCCCTCGTCGTCGCGGGCGACCTCCCGCCACGAGGAGCCGACCGGGCACCAGGTCACCGAGCCCACGACCAGGGACGAGGAGCCGGACGGGTCCTCGATCTCGGCGACCCAGACCTCGGCGTCCGCCGCGCGGGCCGCGGTGTCCTGCAGCTGCGCGCCGTACGGGTTCCCGGTCTCCACGAAGCCGTCGGTGAGGTACGCGGCGAAGGTCAGCTGCCCGACGCGGGCGAAGTCGTCGTGCGCCGCCCGGCGCACGACGACCTCGCCCTGCAGCACCGACGCCGGAGGTGCGTCGGCCACGTCAGATGCCGAAGGTGTTGCGGGGGTAGGCCGCCTCGACGTCCGTGATGATGTTGACGAGGTAGGGGATGCCGGACGCGAACGCCCGGTCGAGCGCAGGCCCGATCTGCCGGGGGTCGGTGACCGTCTCGCCGCCGCCGCCGAGAGCGGTGACGACCTGGTCGTACGGCGTGCGCGGCGCCAGGTCGGCGACCACGTCGTAGCCGTAGAGCATCTGCATCGGGCCCTTCTCCAGGCCCCACGCCGAGTTGTTGCCCATGACCATCACGACGGGCAGGTCGTGGCGCACGAGGGTGTCGACGTCCATCAGCGAGAACCCGGCGGCGCCGTCGCCCAGGAGCAGGACGACCTGCGACGAGGGCCGGGCGATCCGCGCCGCGATGGCGGCACCGAGACCGGCGCCGAGGCAGCCGTACGGACCGGGGTCGAGCCAGCCGCCGGGGCGCTTCGGCTCGACATACTTGCCCGCGAACGACACGAAGTCGCCGCCGTCGCCGATCACGACCGCGTCCTCCGCCAGGCGCGGCACGAGCTCGCCGTAGATGCGGGCCGGGTGGATCGGGTCGGCCTCGGCGCGGAGCAGCTCGGCGTCGCGGGCGGCGGCCTTCGCCACCGTGTCCTGCAGGCCCGAGACCCAGTGCGACCAGTCCGGCTTGCGGGGCGCCTGCTGCAGCGCGGCCAGCAGGCCGTCGAGCACCAGTGTGAGGTCGCCCGAGATCGAGGCCGTCAGCTCGGCGTGGCCCGCGACCTGGCCGGGGGAGTCGGCCACGTGCACGACCCGTGCCGGGGTCGCGCCCTCCTTGCCGCCGAAGACGCCGTACCCGAGGCGGAAGTCGAGCGGGGTGCCCACCACGACGACGAGGTCGGCGCCGCCCAGGGCCGCGCCGCGCGCCTTCGTGACGAGCAGCGGGTGGCCGCCGGGCACGACCCCGCGGCCCATGCCGTTGGTGATGGCCGGCAGGCCGGCCTCCTCGACGAGCCGCAGTGCGGCGACCTCGGCACGGTCGGCCCACACGTCGGTGCCGAGCACCAGCACCGGGCGCTGAGCCTCGGCGAGCAGCTGCGCGACGGACCGCACGGCCTCGTCGTCGGGGGAGAGCGGCGAGGGCCCGGCGCCCATGGGGGCGGGACCACTGGCGGTGTTGAAGAACTCGTCCATGGGCACGTCGACGAACACCGGCCCGCGGTGCGACGAACCGGCGGAGGTGAACGCCGCGTCGAAGCCGCCCAGCACCTCGCTGGCGAGGTGGAGCGTGCGGGCGTCCTTCGCGACGGGCGCGATGATCGGGGGCTGGTCGAGCTCCTGCAGGCTGCCCGAGCCCCAGCGGTTGGCCGGGGCGCGGCCGCCGACGACCACCATCGGCGAGCCCGCGAACTGGGCCTGCGCGATGGCGCTGATGCCGTTGGTGACGCCGGGACCGGCGGTGAGGACGGCCAGGCCGGGCGTGCGGGTCAGCTTGCCGGTCGCCTCGGCGGCGAACGCCGCGGTCTGCTCGTGGCGTACGTCGAGGAGGCGCATCGGCGGGTCGGCCTTGACCGCCCCGTCGTACATCGGGAAGACGTGCGCCCCCGAGAGCGTGAACATGGTCTCGACGCCGTGGGCCCGCGCGACCGCGACGGCGAGCTCGCCGGCGTGGCCGCTGAGCTCGCCCGGGGCGGAGGTGGTGGAGTCGGGCTCGGCGGGGGGAGCAGCAGGCTCGGACGCAGTCATGTGACCCAGGTTACTCATGGGTCGGACACCGCGTCAGGGGTTGGGCCAGAGGGTCAGGCGGGCGGGGTGCGCAGGCCGGCGTTCGTCTGCCGGAGCGCCTCGACGAGCACGAGCAGCAGGTCGGGCCGCATCTGCGGGGGGCTCGGGGCCAGCGCCAGCTGCAGGTGGAGCGCGCGCAGGAACGACTCCGGGTTGCCCGTCACCAGGTAGGGGTCCTGGCGCTCGCTGGGGTACGCCGTCGCGCGCGCGGCCACGCGTCGTACCCACGGCTCGATCACGGTCAGGGGGAGGACGTTGCGGCGCAGCACCCGCAGCGTGGCCTCCGCGATGCGGTCGGGCTCGCCCGAGACGAGGAGCCGGCTGGTGGGGGCCAGCACGCGGTCGGCCAGCACGTCGAGGAGCACGGTGAGCTCGGGGGCCGCGAGGTGGGGCGACTCGGCGAGCATGCCGATGGCGTCCGCACCGTGCGCCACGGCGTGGGCCCAGCCCTTGCCCTCGACGAAGCCGCGGTCGTCGCGCTCGCGGAGGTACCAGCCCACGAGCCGGTCGCCCCAGTCGAGGATGCGGGAGCCCGACACGAGCAGCCGACGGGTGTCGCGGGCGATGCACTCGCCCAGCAGCAGCGCGGAGAAGCTGCGGCGGAACACGGAGTCGGTCCCGACCTCGCCGATGCCCGTGACGAGCCCGGCGGCGATGCCGTCCCCGAGGCCCGGGAGCAGGTCGTCGTACACCCCGCGGTCGATCCAGGTGGCGAGCGTCGGGTAGGCCGTGCGGTCGCGCTCGCGGGGGTCGGCGGACCCCAGCATGTGGATCAGCTCGGCCGTCAGGTCGTCCAGCGGGCGGTCGGTCGGGACACCGAGACCCGCGTCGATCACCTGCTTCCAGTACGACCCAGCCATGGCCCCCATCCTGCCAGCCGGGCGGGGCCGGTCGCCCGGGTGGTCCCACCCTCCGGAGGGCCGTTCCGAGGCTGCGGAGCGACGTCGCAGGCCAGCGCCCTACGCTGTGCTCCGTGGCGTGGATGAGTGACCTGGTGCGGGACCACACGGAGCTCGACGAGGACGACCTCGCCTGGCTCCAGCTGCTCATGGCCGACTGGCAGATCGTGGCCGACCTGTCCTTCGCCGACCTCGTGATGTGGCTGCCCGACGCCGCCGGCAAGGGGTTCTGGGCGGTCGCCCAGATGCGTCCGACGACCGGGCCGACGGCGCTCGTCGACGACGTCGTGGGCGAGTTCGTGCCCACCGGGCGGCGACCGCTGCTCGACGGCGCCTACCGCCACCGGAAGGTGCTGCGCGAGGGCGACCCGGAGTGGCGCGACGACGTGCCGGTGCGGGTCGAGACGATCCCCGTGCAGCGCGGCGGCCGGGTGATCGCGATCGTGGCCCGCAACACCAACCTGCTCGGCGTGCGCACGCCCAGCCGTCTCGAGCTGTCCTACCTCGAGACCGCCTCGGACCTCACCCGCATGATCGGCCTCGGCCTCTTCCCGGTGGCCGGGCAGCGCAGCGCCGACGCCGACTCCCCGCGGGTGGGCGACGGCTTCGTGCGCGTCGACGTCGCGGGCCGGGTGCTCTACGCCAGCCCCAACGCGCTGTCGGTGTTCCGTCGGCTCGGGCACCGCGGCGACCTCGTGGGCGTCAACCTCGCCGACCTCACGCGCAGCCTCGTGCCGCCGCGGCGCCGCCCCGACGAGGAGACGCTCTCGGCCGTGCTCGGGGGGCGTGCGCACCGCGACACCGAGATCGCGACCGACACCGTCGCGCTCATCCTGCGGTCGATGCCGCTGCGCCCGTACGGCGACCACGTCGGCGCCCTCATCCTGCTGCGCGACGTCACCGACCTGCGTCGCCGCGACCGCGAGCTCGTCACGAAGGACGCGACGATCCGCGAGATCCACCATCGGGTGAAGAACAACCTGCAGACCGTCGCGGCGCTGCTGCGCCTCCAGGCGCGCCGGATCGACGAGCCCGCGGCGCAGGCGGCGCTCGACGAGGCGGTCCGGCGGGTCGGGTCGATCGCCATCGTGCACGAGACGCTGAGCCAGGCCGTCGAGGAGAACGTCGACTTCGACCAGATCGTCGAGCGCCTCAGCCGGATGGTGACCGACGTCGCCGGGGCCGGTCGCATCCGCGTCGAGCGGGAGGGCGGGTTCGGCGTGATCCCGTCGGAGGTGGCGACGCCGCTCGCGATGGTCGTCACCGAGCTGCTGCAGAACGCCGCCGAGCACGGGTTCGGTGCGCTCGACGACCCCGACGCCTCCGGGACGGTCCGCACGCACGCGGAGGTGGTGGACGGCCGGCTGCGGGTGGTCGTCGAGGACGACGGACGGGGGCTGCCGGACGGCTTCGACCTGGGGGAGGGGAGCGGCCTCGGGCTGACGATCGTGCGGACCCTGGTCGAGTCGGAGCTCGGGGGCCGGCTGGAGTACGGCGCGAACCCGCGCGGAGCGGGTTCGCGCTTCGTCGTCGACGTCCCTGTCGACTAGGAGATCAGGAGCGGTGGATCAGGCGGTGCGCACGCGGGCACGGGCGTTGCGGCGCTTGAGGGCGCGGCGCTCGTCCTCGCTCAGGCCGCCCCAGACGCCGTGGTCCTGGCCGGCCTCGAGGGCCCACGCGAGACACTGCTCGCGCACGTCGCAGCGGCGGCACACCTGCTTGGCCTCCTCGATCTGCAGGATCGCCGGGCCGGTGTTGCCGATCGGGAAGAACAGCTCCGGGTCCTCGTCGAGACAGGCAGAGCGGTGACGCCAATCCATGATCGGGTGGGTCCTTTTCGTCAGGGGTGAAGACGCACAGACACGTGCGGCTCGAGAAAATTCATAGCGCCGAGGGCAGCCTTGAGAGGCACGCCCAAACGCGCAGATCCCTACACTGACAACAAGTGGGGTCCGACACAACCCCGAATCCCCGTCTCGTGTGTCACAACCGTTACGTGTACGTCACCTTCCGTCGTACCGGGGAGGTCGGGGAGGCAGCCGTGGGGACGTCTCCTAGCCTTGGCCGGGTGAAGCCCACCGATCCCGTCGGGGGTCCGGCGTCCGACGACGCCGAGCCCGCCGTACCGCCGCCGCTGCCGCGCTCCGTGCTCGTGGCCGCGGGGGCCGTCGGCGCCCAGGCCCTGGTGTTCGTCGGCTACGCCGTCTCCGAGCTGGGGTACGCCGCCTTCGAGCGGTCGGGCACGGCCGTGGCGGTGGCGGCGTTCCTCGGTGCGTACGGGATCGCCCTCGGGTTCGCGATCGCCGGGCTGCTGCGGCGCCGGCTCGCCGCCCGGGCCCCGCTCGTGCTGGGCCAGCTGCTGCACCTCGGCCTCGCGTGGAACATGCGCGACGCGCCGCTCACGTACGTCGCGATCGCCCTCACCGCGGTGTCGTTCGTCGCGCTCGCGGGGCTCTTCGCGCCGGCCACGACCCGGATGCTGCTCGCCGCCGAGGACCCGGACCACCGCTAGACGGGCGGGCCCGGGCTCACGCCGTACGGCGTCGGTTCAGGACTGCTCGTCGAGGCTGGCGCGCAGCTGCTCGAGGGTCCGGGTGAGCAGGCGCGAGACGTGCATCTGCGAGACCCCGATCTCGGCGGCGATCTGCGACTGCGTCATGTTCTTGAAGAAGCGCAGCAGCAGGATCTTCTTCTCGCGCGGCGCCAGCTGGTCGAGGAGCGGCTTGAGCGACTCCCGCACCTCGACGTGCTCGAGGCCCTCGTCCTCGACACCGATGGCGTCGAGCATCGTGGTGGTGCTGTCGTCGTTGTTGTCGGTGGCGTCGAGGGAGAGGGTCGAGTAGGCGTTGCTCGACTCGATGCCCTCGACGATCTCCTCGCTCGAGCAGCCGATGGCCACGGCCAGCTCGCTCACCGTGGGGGAGCGGCCGAGCGTCTGCGTCAGCTCCGCGGTGGTGGAGCTGATCTGCATGCGCAGCTCCTGCAGGCGCCGCGGCACGCGGATCGCCCAGCCCTTGTCGCGGAAGTAGCGCTTGATCTCGCCGATGATCGTCGGGGTCGCGTACGTCGAGAACTCGACGCCGCGCTCGGTGTCGAACCGGTCGATCGACTTGATGAGGCCGATGGTGCCGACCTGCACGAGGTCCTCGAACGGCTCGCCGCGGTTGCGGAAACGGCGCGCGCAGTGCTCGACGAGGGGGAGGTGGAGGTGCACGAGGCCGTCGCGTGCCGTCGTACGGGCGGCGTCGCTCGCGTCGTCCTCGCGGAGCTCGCGGAAGAGCTCGGCGCTGCGGCGGCGTGTGAGCTCGACGCCGGCGGCCCGACGGTCGACCTCCTGCTCGGGCCCTGTCCCGGGTTCAGGGGTGCCGGAGGTCATCTCAGAGGTCGGTTCCCGAGACCACGGTCAGGCGGACGCTGAACGACCCGTCGCCGGTGGTCTCCTCGGCCGAGGTCGCCAGCGTGTTCAGCACCTGCCAGGCGAAGCTCTCGTAGTTCGGCTCGGGGGGCGTGCTCGTCTCGACGCGCACCTCCACCGTCAGCGCCCGCTGGCCCAGGAAGAAGGAGCAGACCATGTCGGTCTCGGGGTCGGCCTCCGGGAGCGCCAGGGCCGTGGCCTCGCCGACGGCGATCCGCAGGTCCTCGATGTCGTCGATCGTGAAGTCGAGACGGGCGGCGAGACCGGCCGCGGTGGTGCGGAGCACGGAGACGTAGGCGCCGTCGGCGGGCAGCCGCAGCTCGACGTCTGCGCGACCGGCGGGAGAGGCGGTCGCAGGACCTGGCTCGGGCATGGGGCCGTCCTTCGTGGAAGTCGCGGAACAACGCAGACCCTAGTGGACCCTCCGGGAGGGAGGGGCCGGGGCCCGGGTGGGCGATACCCGACGGCCCGCCGGGCGAAACTCAGCGGTCGACCACGCTGCCCGGGGCCGGGCGGGGCGTCGTACGGCGGGCGTGCGCCACCGCGAGGACGACGAGCGTCACGACGAGCACCGTCATCACGGTGCTGTGGGTGTGCCTCGCCCAGTCCGGCGTGTCGCCGAGCGACTCGCCGAAGAAGCCCCCGACCGCCCGGGTGGCGAGCGCGCCCCCGACGAGGAGGAGGGCGTGCTCCACGGTCCAGCCGGCGCGTCGCCCCCACCGGTGGAGCCCCACGCCCAGCGCCACGAGCGCCACGCAGAACGGCACCAGCGCCACCCAGACGAGGCTCCAGGACAGCCCCAGCTCGAGGGCGACCCCCGCCGCCAGCAGGAGCCACGGCGACGGCACGCGGCCGGGCGCGGGCTGGCCCGTGGGGCGCCGCACGCGGAAGGCCGCGAGCACGAGGACGCCCGTCACGACGAGGACGCCCACGAGCTGCGGCCCGCTCAGCTGCCAGCCCTCGGTGTCGACGTGGTCGACCAGCACGAGGGCGGCCGCGGCGACGTACGCGACCGAGGCCGCGACGATGCCCCGCGTGCGCAGCCAGGGTTCGGCCCGCCGGCCCGACAGCTCCTCGACCAGGAGGATCGGCGCGGCGAAGCTGAACACGACGTGGCCGAGTACGAAGGCCACCGCGGCGTACGCCGAGAGGTCGAGGCCGGGGACGTACGTCGGGTCCCAGAGCTCCGGCCAGTAGGCGATGCTCCGGTAGTCCTCCGCGAAGACGCTCTGGTCGACCAGCCCCGCCTGGAGGACGCCGAACGCGGCCGCGAGCAGCAGGAGACCCGGCCAGCCGAGCCCGCTGCGGCGTCCGACCTCCCGGATCAGGAGGGCGGGTGCGCCGTACAGCGGAGCGAGGACCAGGAAGCCGGCGAGGAGCGTCCCGAGGTCGCCGGTGGACGTGTCGTAGGCGGAGAGGTACTCCGCGCACACCGGTGCGAGGAGCAGCAGGCCGACGACGGCGACGAACGGGCGGGAGCGGGGCACCTCGTCAGTCGAGCACGCCGGACGAGGGTGCGGACAGCGACGAAAGTCGGTCGGGCGGTGTCGGAGGGTGGATCGCGGGTCTCGGCGAGGCGGTGCGCACGAGAATCGCAGAACAGAGGTGTGAAGGGCCGTATCAGGCCTCCGGGCGGGGTGTTCTCCGGTTTCTGTGCGCACGGGAGGGGCTCGCCCGGTCGCGGTGTCAGCGACAGGCAGGACGGGGCGCGCACACCGCAACCGGAGGGGCTCGTGTGGTCGCGGTGTCAGTGACAGGGCAGACGGGGCGCTGACACCGCGACCCTCCCGAGCCCGCAGCGTCGCCCCGACGGCGCGCGACCTCGGTCCGGACGAGCCCCTCAGTACGCCCCGCGGCGCCCCAGGACGGCGCCCGCCGTACGCAGCAGGATGTGCAGGTCGAGGCCGAGCGACCAGTTGTCGGTGTAGAGCAGGTCGAGCCGCACGGTCTCGCTCCACGAGAGGTCGGAGCGGCCGGAGACCTGCCAGAGGCCCGTGAGGCCCGGCTTCACGGCGAGACGGCGATGGGCGTCGGACTCGTAGCGGGCCACCTCGCAGGGCAGTGCGGGGCGGGGGCCGACCAGCGCCATGTGGCCCCGCAGGACGTTGACGAGCTGGGGCAGCTCGTCCAGCGACCAGCGGCGCAGGATCCGCCCGACGCCGGTCACCCGCGGGTCGCGGTGCACCTTGAAGAGCACGCCCGCCCCCTGGTCGCTCAGCACCAGCGCACCCTGCAGCGTCTCCGCCCCCGGCCGCATGGTGCGGAACTTCAGCATCGTGAAGATCCGGCCGTCACGGCCGACCCGCTCCTGCCGGAAGAGCGCCGGACCCGACGAGTCGATCCGCACCGCGACCGCGAGGAGGGCGAGCAGGGGCGCGAGCACGAGCAGGGCGAGGCCCGCCGCGCCGCGCTCGAGCAGCTCCTTCGTCGCCCGCGCGACACCCGCCGTCGGGCGGTGCCGCACGTGCACGAGGCGGAGCCCGGCGATCTCGGTGACGCGGGTCCGGGTGGCGGCCACGTCGAGCAGGCCGGTGCCGACGAGCAGGGGGGTGCCGCTGCCCTCGAGGGCCCAGCCGAGGCGCTGCAGGTCGCGCCCGGCCACCGACGGACCGGGCAGCACGAGCACGGCCTCGGCCCCGTGGTGCGCCGCCGAGAGAGGTACGGCGCCGAGGCCGTGGGCGACGGGGAGGCCGGTGGGGTGCGGCGTGGTGCGGGCCGGGTCGGTCGAGGTGTCCGCGCCGAGGAGGCAGAGCGCCACCGGCGACCAGGCCGCGTGGCGGTCGTCGAGCCCGGCGAGCAGGTCGTCGACCTGGTCGGCGTGGCCGACCACCACCAGGCGGCGTGACGCGGCCGCGCCCCGGCCGGTCGGCAGCAGCACCGTCAGCACCCCGACGACCGTGAGCGCGGTGACCAGCAGGAGGTGGAGCCGGCTCGCTCCCGCCTGCGGGAGCAGCGCGTCACCCGCCCAGAACGCCAGCCCGAGCAGCGCGCCCGCCCGCAGCGCGCCCACGACGGCGTCGGTCCGGCTCGCCACGGGGTCACCCACCTGACCGACGGCGAGGAGGCACACGGGCCACGCCGCCGCCGCCGCGAGCGCGACGACCGGCGACCCGCCGACGGCGAGGAAGGGCAGGGCGGCGACGAGCGTCGTACCGGCCTGCAGGCCGAGCCGTGCGACCCGGCGCGCACGGTGGCCGAGGCGTCCGTGCGCCGGGTGGGCGGTCGCGGCGGGATCCGATCCCGCCGCGAGGACCGGCGCCGTGACCGGCGCCGCGACCGGGCCCACCGGCGCGGGCGGGCCGGGAGGTCCCGGAGGAGCGAGCGGCGGCAGGCCGGGCGAGGCGCCGGCGCGTCGGCCGGCGAGGGTCGTGGGGCTGGTCATGACACGGTCTCCGGGGTCTCGCTGTCGGGGTGCTGCGCCAGCCAGCCGTCGAGGCGGTCGTCGCGCACGGAGGTCCAGAGCTCGCCGCCGAGCTCGTCGTCCAGGCGGACGACGCTCTGGTCGCCCTCCTGGCCGAACGACGCGACGGGAGCGACGAGGAAGCGGATGTCGGCGCTGCGCAGGTCGCGCAGCGACACGGCGAGCGCGGCGATGGACGCCGCCGACCACTCCTCGTCGACCGACACGTGCGCGAGCACGGTGTCGACGAAGTCGCCGAGGAGCGCGGGGTCGGAGCGCATGCCGGTGCGGAGCAGGTCGGAGAGCACGGTGCGCAGCACGGCCTGCTGGCGTCGGGCGCGGTCGAGGTCGCCGCGGGGGAGGCCGTAGCGCTGACCGACGTAGTCGAGGGCGGCGGCGCCGTCGAGGTGGTGGGTGCCGGCCTCCCAGGTGACGTCGCGGGCGCGGTCGGTGACCGTCTCCGGCACCTCGACCGTGACCCCGCCGGCGGCGTCGGTGAGGGCCGCGAAGCCGTCGCCGTCGACCACCGCGACGTGGTCGACCCGCACGCCGGTGAGGGTCTCGAAGGTCTCGACCGCGAGCGGCACGCCGCCGTACGAGTAGGCGGCGTTGATCTTGGCCGGACCGTGGCCCGGCACCTCGACCCAGGCGTCGCGCGGCAGCGACACCACGGAGACGCCCCGGCGGTCGGCGTCGACGTGCACGAGCATCATCGAGTCGGAGCGCTGGGCGCCGGGCTCCCAGGCGGCCGCGGCGGCGTCCTCGCCGGTGGTCGGCACGTCGGAGCGGCGGTCGGTGCCGAGCACCAGCACGTCGAGCGCCGCGGCGGCGGGCCCGGTGACGGGTGCCGGTCGGTCCTCGAGCCCGGCGAAGGCCCCCTCGATGCGGTCGACCTGCGGCACCAGGGTGCCGGCCCAGGCGACGGCGCCGAACGCGGAGACGACGAGGACGGCGACGCACCCCAGGAGCCAGCCGAGCGCGCGCAGGTCGCGGCTGCGGTCGGTACGGCGCGGGGCCCCGGCGATCACTCCGGCCCCGGCGCTCTCGTCGGCAGGCCCGTGGAGCAGGCGCTCCACCAGCTCGTCCTCCGGCTCGTGCGTCGTGGGCATCGACTCAGCCGGCCACGGACTCGTGGAGGGCGCCGTGGGACTCGACGTACAGGTCGCCGGTGGCGGGGCAGCGGAAGGTGTCGGGCCCGACCTCCTCGAGGGGGCGGCCGGCCGGTCCGACCCAGCCGACGCGGCGGGCGGGCGTACCCACCACGAGAGCGAAGTCGGGCACGTCCCGGGTGACCACGGCGCCGGCGGCGACCATCGCCCAGCGCCCCACGGTCACCGGGGCCACGCACACGGCGCGGGCCCCGATGCTGGCGCCGGTGCGCACCGTGACGCCGACGGCCGTCCAGTCGGAGGCGTTCTTGGGGCGGCCGCCGGGGGTCACGGCGCGGGGGTGGAGGTCGTTGGTGAGCACCGCGGCGGGTCCGACGAACACGCCGTCGGCGAGCACGGCCGGTTCGTAGACGAGGGCGTGGTTCTGCAGCTTGCAGCCGGAGCCCACGACGACGCCGGGCCCGACGTACGCCCCGCGGCCGACGGTGCAGTCGGCGCCCAGGTGGGCGTCCTCCCGCACCTGGGCGAGGTGCCAGACGCGGGTGCCCGGCCCCAGCGTGGCGGCGGGGTCGACGTCGGCGGAGGGGGCGACGTACGGGACGGCGGTGCCGGTGGAGGGGGAGGGGGGCGCCGGAAGGGTGTCGGTCATGCTGCTCCTCGTTCGGGGTGGGCCGAGCATCGGCCGACGACGCACCTCCGGGCCGCGAGGGCGGCGCCGCTACCCGATCTGGGGGACGTCGGGGTCCGGCGGCCGGCGCGGGCGTACGAGGCCGACGACGCTGCGTCCGTGACCCGCACTCACCGCTACCCCGTCGCGCTCGTCGCGCTGCTCGTCCTCGTGCTCGGGGGCGCCCTGCTGCCCTCCACCGCCGGTGCCGTCGCGGGGGCGCCCGCCGCCCCGGCCGGCCTCCCCGGCGTCGCTCCCGCGGCCGCCGCCGACGACCCGTGCGGTCCGACCGGCAGCGCGATCGCGTGCGAGAACTCCAAGCCCGGCACGTCCCCCGACGTGTGGGACGTCGACCGCGCGGGCGACGAGTCCATCCAGGGCTTCGCGACCGAGATGAGCGTCGACCTCGGCGCCCGGATCGACTTCAAGGTCGACACCGACGCCCGGGCCTACGGCATCACGATCTACCGCACGGGCTGGTACGGCGGGGACGGAGCCCGCGAGATCGCGACCGTGCGGCCGTCGGCGACGCTGCCCCAGGTGCAGCCCGAGTGCCTCTCGGACACGGTGACCGAGCTCTACGACTGCGGCAACTGGGCCGTGTCGGCCTCGTGGACCGTGCCGGCCGACGCCGTCTCGGGGGTCTACCTGGCCCGGCTCGAGCGGGCCGACAACGGCGACGCCAGCCACATCACCTTCGTGGTGCGCGACGACGACAGCACCTCCGACGTCGTCTTCCAGACCTCGGACACCTCGTGGCAGGCCTACAACACCTACGGCGGCTCGGACTTCTACCAGGGCGCGGCGAACGGCCGGGCCCACAAGATCAGCTACAACCGCCCGATGCTCACCCGTGGCGGCATCGGCGGGCGCGACTTCTACTTCGCGAACGAGTACCCGATGGTGCGGTTCCTCGAGCGCAACGGGTACGACGTCAGCTACCAGGCCGGCGTCGACACCGACCGCCGCGGCCAGCTGCTGACCAACCACGACGTGTTCCTCTCCGTCGGGCACGACGAGTACTGGAGCGGCGCGCAGCGCGCCCACGTCGAGGCCGCGCGGGACGCCGGGGTGCACCTGATGTTCCTCAGCGGCAACGAGGCCTACTGGCGCACGCGCTGGGAGCCGTCGGTCGACGCCTCGCGCACGCCGTACCGGACGCTCGTCTCCTACAAGGAGACGTGGTCGTACGACAAGATCGACCCGTCCACCGAGTGGACCGGCACGTGGCGCGACCCCCGCTACGCCCCGACCTCGGCGGGCGCCGGCCGGCCGGAGAACGCGCTCACGGGCACGGCCTACATGGTCAACTACAGCGACCTCGCGCTCCAGGTGAGCGCCGCCGAGGGCAAGCTGCGGCTGTGGCGCGGCACCAGCGTGGCGAGCCTGGCGGCGGGGGCCACCGCCACGCTGGCGCCCCACACCGTCGGCTACGAGTCGAACGAGGACCTCGACAACGGCCACCGTCCGCCCGGGCTCGTGCGTCTGTCGACCACGGTCGGCGCGGTGCCGGAGTACCTCCAGGACTACGGCAACACCGTGGCCGCCGGCACCACCCGCCACCACCTCACGCTCTACCGCGCCGCCAGCGGCGCCCTCGTCTTCAGCGCCGGCTCGGTGCAGTGGTCCTGGGGCCTCGACGCCGAGCACGACTCGCCGTTCGCCGCCCAGCCCGCCGACGCGCGCATGCAGCAGGCCCAGGTCAACCTGTTCGCCGACATGGGCGTGCAGCCCGCGACCCTGATGCCGGGCCTGGTGCGCGCGACCGCGTCGACCGACACCACCGGCCCGACGGTCACGGTCACCGCGCCCACCGAGGGCGCGGCCGTGCGCAACGGCCAGGTCGTGCGGCTCTCCGGCACCGCCACCGACACCGGTGGCGGCCGGGTCGCCGCCGTCGAGGTCTCGACCGACGCCGGCGCGACCTGGCACCCGGCGACGGGCACCACCAGCTGGACCTACGACCGGGTGCAGACCGGCGTCGGCGCCGTGCCCGTGCGGGTGCGCGCGGTCGACGACAGCGCCAACATCGGCGCCGCCGTGACCCGCACGCTGCAGGTCTCCTGCCCGTGCTCGCTCTTCGGCGACGCCGTGCCCGAGGTGCCCGCCGCCGCCGACAGCGGTGCCGTCGAGCTGGGCCTGCGCTTCTCGCCGACGCGCGACTCTTACGTCACCGGCGTGCGCTTCTACAAGGGCAGCGGCAACACCGGCACCCACACCGGGACGCTGTGGTCGGCGGTCGGCTCCCCGCTGGCGAGCGCCACGTTCACCGCCGAGAGCGCGACCGGCTGGCAGACGGTGCGGTTCACCTCGCCCGTCCCGGTGGCGGCAGGGGAGACCTACGTCGTCTCCTACTCGGCCCCCGCCGGTCGCTACGCCGTCCAGGAGGACGCCTTCTACGCCTCCGGGCTCCAGGCCGACCCCCTCTCCGTCGCGGGCGGGTACGGCGCCCGCCCGGCCGGCGTCTTCGCCGCCGTGGGCTCGTTCCCCGACCGCAGCTACGGCAGCTCGCACTACTTCGTCGACCCGCTCGTCGTGATGACCGACGACTCGCCGCTGGCCCTCGACCAGCAGTCGCCGCTGCCCGGGTCGACCTCGGTGGCCCCGAGCGCGGTCGTCTCTGCACGGTTCTCTCGTCCCGTCGTCGCCTCG
Source organism: Nocardioides alkalitolerans DSM 16699 (assembly GCF_000426525.1). Lineage (GTDB taxonomy): Bacteria > Actinomycetota > Actinomycetes > Propionibacteriales > Nocardioidaceae > Nocardioides > Nocardioides alkalitolerans. The sequence continues at coordinate 507,881 of NZ_AUFN01000010.1, read as the reverse complement.
ACGGTGGGGGTGCGCGTCGTCGACGCGCTCGGCACCCAGGTGCCGGGCACCACGTCGTACGACGCCGCGACCCGCACCGTGACCTTCCGGCCCACCTCGCCGCTGGCCGGCTTCGTGCGCCACGACGTGACGGTCACGGGCCGTGACAGCGCGGGGGTGAGCGTCGGCTCGACCGCGGGCTGGAGCTTCACCACGGCACGCCCGCCGTCGGCCGTCGGCGTCTGCCCGTGCTCGCTCTTCGACGACGGCACCACGCCGACGCTGCTCGAGGACGTCGACACCGCGGCCGTCACGCTCGGCGTGCGGTTCACGCCCACGGTGGCCGGCACGGTCACCTCCCTCCGCTTCTACAAGGGCCCCCGCAACACCGGCACCCACACCGGCACCCTCTGGCGGGCCGACGGCACGTCGCTGGCCACCGGCACCTTCACGGCCGAGTCCACCAGCGGGTGGCAGACGCTCGTGCTCAGCAGCCCCGTCGCGGTCACCGCCGGCACGGAGTACGTCGCTTCCTACCGCGCGCCGGCGGGTCGCTACTCGGCGTCGCCCAACGCGTTCGCGTCGGCGAACCTCTCGCGCGGACCGCTCCAGGTCGGGAGCACAGCCGGGGCCTACACCTACGGCACCGGGTTCCCGGGCTCGAGGTCGTCGACGAGCTACCTCGTCGACGTCGTGCTCGAGCGCCAGGAGCCGCCGCTGACGGTGGTCGCCCAGGAGCCCGCGCCGGGCGCGGTCGGGGTGGCGCCCACCACGGCCGTCGGCATCACCCTCAGCGCACCGCTGGGCTCCGGCTACCAGCTCACGGCCGTCCGCGCCGCCGACGGCACGGCGATCGCCGGCACCACCACGCTCGGCAGCGACGGCAGCAGCCTCCGGTTCGTGCCCGCCCAGGCGCTGCCGGCCGACACCGAGGTACGGGTGACGGCCAGCGGGCTGCGCACCACCTCGGGGAAGACCTTGGCCGCCCAGACCTGGACGTTCCGCACCCGCAGCGCGAGCGCGATCGCCGAGCAGACGCTCTTCGGGTCGCTGGTGCCGCAGACGACGGCGGTCGACGAGAGCGCGCCGGTCGAGGTCGGCGTCGCGTTCCGGGCGACCCGGGCCGGACGCGTCACGGCGCTGCGCTTCTTCAAGGGCCCCGGCAACGACGGCGTGCACGTGGCGTCGTTGTGGAACGCGGCCGGCGACCGGCTCGCCCGTGTGACCGTGGCGGGGGAGACGGCCTCGGGCTGGCAGTCCGCCTCGCTGTCGACCCCGGTCGCGCTCGTCGCCGGGCAGGAGTACGTCGTGTCCTACCTCGCCCCGCGCGGGCACTACGCGGCCACGCCGGGCTTCTTCGCGCAGCCCCACACCTCGGGCGACCTCGTCACCTCGTCGGGCCCGAACGGCCGCTACCTGTACGGCGCGGCCGGCGGCCTGCCCGTCTACAGCTGGGGATCGACGAACTACTTCGTCGACGTCGCCTTCACGCCCGACGCGCGCCCGGTCACCCTCGAGGAGGCCACCCCGGCCGCCGGGGCGACGAGCGTGCCCCGGGACGCCGTCGTGCGCGCCCGGCTCTCGGTGCCGGTGACGGCGGGCGCGGTGAGCCTGAAGGCCGGCAGCACCGTGGTGGCCGGCGCCGCCAGCACGTCGACCGACGGGCGGGAGGTCGCCTTCGACCCGACCCAGCCCCTCGCGGCCGACACGACGTACACCGTCACGCTCAGCGGGGTGCGCTCGGCGGAGGGCACGACCCTGGCCACCACCACGTGGACCTTCCGGACGGAGGCCGCGGTCGCCACCCCGGCGCCGACGTCCAACCTGTTCGGCCAGGCGGTGCCCGCGGTGGCCGCGGTCGACGACCCGGATGCGGTCGAGCTCGGCGTGGTCGTCACCCCGAGCGTCGACGGCGACGTCACCCGCATCCGCTTCTACAAGGGCGCCGGCAACACCGGCACCCACGTGGGCTCGGTGTGGACGCTCGACGGGCAGCTGCTCGGCCGCGTCACCTTCACCGGGGAGTCGGCCGGCGGGTGGCAGAGCGCCGCGCTCGCGACCCCGGTGAGGCTGCGGGCGGGCACGTCGTACGTCGTGTCCTACCTCGCGCCGCGCGGTCACTACTCGGTGACCTCCGGCGGGCTGCGGTCGGGCGCGGTCTCCGGGCCGCTGACCGCGTCGTCGGAGCAGAACGGGCGCTACCTGTACGGCGCGGGCGGTGGCTTCCCGACCCGGTCCTGGAACGCGACGAACTACTTCGTCGACCTCGAGTTCCGGTCGGTGGGCTGAGCACCGCCCCCGCTCGGCCCCGCCCGGCCTCGCTCGTTCGCGGTAGGTCGTACCCATGTCACGGGTGCCACCTACCGCGAACGGACGCGCCGCGGGGTGCGCTCGCGGGCCTGCGGACCCGGTCCGGACCACCCCCGCCGGACCCCTCCCCAAATGGCGGTATCCGGGGCTCGGACGGGGCCGGAACGCCTCATCCACGGGCTCGAATGAGCCCACCGGCGGCCGTCGTACGACGTGCCCCGGCACCACTCGACGCAGCAGCAGAGGAGACACCATGACGAGGGGACGACGCGGTGTGGCCGTGGTCGGCGCCGGCTACTGGGGGCCGAACCTGGCCCGCAACTTCGCCGCATCCGACGACTGGGACCTGCGGGCCGTGTGCGACCTCGACCTGGCGCGTGCCCGGTCCGTGGCCGACCGGCACGCGGGCGCCGAGGCGAGCGACGACCTGACCGCCGTGCTGGCGCGTGACGACGTCGACGCCGTCGCGATCGCGACGCCGGCCCGCACCCACCTGGGCGTCGCCGGCCAGGCGCTGGCCCGCGGCAAGCACGTGCTGGTCGAGAAGCCCCTGGCGCACTCGGGCGACGCGGGCCGGGCCATGGTGAGCCTGGCCGCCGAGCACGGTCTCGTGCTGATGGCCGACCACACCTACTGCTACACCCCGGCCGTGCTGAAGATGCGCGAGCTGATCGCCGACGGCGCGCTCGGCGACATCCTCTTCGTCGACTCGGTGCGCATCAACCTCGGTCTCGTGCAGCCCGACGTCGACGTGTTCTGGGACCTCGCGCCCCACGACCTCTCGATCCTCGACTTCGTGCTGCCGGGCGGTCTCCGGCCGACCGCGGTCGCGGCGTCCGGCGCCGACCCGCTCGGGGCCGGCAAGGCCTGCCTCGGCTACCTCAACCTGCCGCTCGTGGGCGGCGCCATGGCCCACGTGCAGGTGAACTGGCTCAGCCCCACCAAGATCCGCCAGATGGTCATCGGCGGCACCCGGCGCACGCTGGTCTGGGACGACCTCAACCCCTCCCAGCGCCTCAGCGTCTACGACCGGGGCGTCGACCTCACCCAGCAGGCGGTCGACACCGTCGACCGCCGCCAGGCGAGCATCTCCTACCGCCTCGGCGACACGTGGGCGCCGGCGCTCGCCGAGCACGAGCCGCTGGCCGCCGTGGTCACCGAGCTCGCTGCCGCGATCGACGAGGGCCGCCCCGCCCGCACCGACGGGGCCGCCGCGCTCCGCGTGCTCGACGTGCTCGAGGCTGCCGACGCGAGCCTCGCCGCCGGTGGTGCCCGCATCGGTACGGCGCCCGCCGCGGCGCCGGCCCGGATCGGGGTGCCGGCATGACCGCCCTGCAGGGCGCGACCGCGCTCGTCACCGGAGGCGCCGGCACGATCGGCTCGACGCTGGTCGACCAGCTGCTCGCCGCCGGCGTGGCCCACGTCGACGTGCTCGACGACTTCGTGCGCGGCCGCCGCGCCAACCTCGACGACGCCCTGGCCACGGGCCGGGTCACCGTCGTCGAGGGCGACATCCGCGACCGCGACCTCGTGCACGACCTCACCCGCGCCAAGGACCTCGTCTTCCACCAGGCCGCCATCCGCATCACGCAGTGCGCCGAGGAGCCCCGCCTGGCGCTCGAGGTGCTCGTCGACGGCACGTTCAACGTGCTCGAGGCGGCCGCCCAGCACCGGGTCGGCAAGCTCGTCGCCGCCTCGTCGGCCTCCGTGTACGGCCTCGCCGAGGAGTTCCCGACCCCCGAGCGCCACCACCACCACGCCAACGACACCTTCTACGGCGCGGCCAAGACGTTCAACGAGGGCATGCTCCGCAGCTTCCGGGCGATGCAGGGCCTCGACTACGTCGCCCTGCGCTACTTCAACGTCTACGGACCCCGGATGGACGTGCACGGCCTCTACACCGAGGTGCTGGTGCGCTGGATGGAGCGCATCGCCGACGGTCGTCCGCCGCTGATCTTCGGCGACGGGGCGCAGACGATGGACTTCGTCCACACCGCCGACATCGCGCGCGCCAACGTGGACGCCGCCGCCTCCGACGTGCGCGAGGGCGTCTACAACATCGCGAGCGGGACGGAGACGAGCCTGCTCGACCTCGCCCACGCCCTGCTCGCGGCCATGGGGTCCGACCTGGCGGTCGAGCACGGCCCGGCCCGCGAGGTCAACGGCGTCTCCCGCCGGCTCGCGGACGTCACGGCCGCGCGCCGCGACCTCGGGTTCGCGGCGACGGTCGGCCTGACCGACGGTCTGCGCGACCTCGTCACCTGGTGGCGCCCGCTGCGCAGCGAGATCGCGGCCGGACGGGAGCTCGTGCGATGAGCGCCGTCGTCACGCGCCTGCCGGTGATGCGTCCCTGGCTCGGCGACGAGGAGACCGCGGCCGTCGCCGAGGTCATCGCCTCGGGCTGGGTGGCCCAGGGACCCCGGGTCGCCGAGTTCGAGGAGCGGTTCGCCGCGAGCCAGCAGGTGGAGCACGCCGTCGCGACGTCGAGCTGCACGACCGCCCTGCACCTCGCGCTCGCCGTCGCGGGCATCGGCCCCGGCGACGACGTCGTCGTGCCGTCGTTCTCCTTCATCGCCACCGCGAATGCGGCGACGTACGTCGGGGCGCGCCCCGTGTTCGCCGACGTCTGCGAGCTCACCGGCAACGTCACGGCCCACACGATCGAGCGCGTCCTCACCCCCCGCACGCGGGCGGTGGTCGTCGTCGACCAGGGCGGCGTGCCCGTCGACCTCGACGCGATCCGCGAGCTCTGCGACGCCCGCGACATCCTCGTCGTCGAGGACGCCGCCTGCGGGGCGGGCTCGACGTACCGCGGTCGGCCGGTCGGTGCCGGGGCGGACGTCACCGCCTGGTCGTTCCACCCCCGCAAGATCCTCACCACGGGCGAGGGCGGGATGCTCACGACGCCCCACGCCGACTGGGCGCTGCGGGCCCGCCGCCTGCGCGAGCACGCGATGTCGGCGGGTGCCGCGGACCGGCACGCCCACGTGCTGGCGCCGCAGGAGGAGTACCTCGAGATCGGCTTCAACCACCGGATGACCGACCTGCAGGCGGCCGTCGGCATCGTCCAGCTCGGCAAGCTCCCCGAGATCGTGGCCCGTCGGCGCGAGCTGGCGGCGACCTACACGGCGGCGCTCGCCGGCGACCAGGGTCTCCGGGTGGTGCGGGACCCGTCGTACGGGACCACCAACTTCCAGTCCTACTGGGTCGAGGTGCTCGACGCCCACCCGCGCACCCGCGACGAGGTGCTGGAGGCCCTCGCCGACGCCGGCGTCTCCGCGCGGCGCGGCATCATGGCCACCCACCTGGAGCCGGCCTACCGGCGCCACTCGGGCCGGGTCGCGCAGCTGCCGGTCACCGAGCGCCTCACCCGGCGCACGCTGATCCTGCCGCTGTTCCACCAGATGGCGGCCTCCGACCAGGGCCGGGTGCTGGACGTGCTGCTGGAGCCCGGCGCATGAGGGGGCTGCTGCTCGTCACGGCCAGCGGCCTGGCCCGCGAGGCCGGGGTGCTCGCCGAGCACAGCGGCGAGTACGACCACATCGCCCACGTCGACGACGACCCCCGCCTGTGGGGCCGCTCGGTGGCCGGGCGCCCCGTGCTCGGCGGGCTCGAGGTCGTGGCCGACCGCCCGTCGTACCGCGTGCTGGTCTGTGCCGGCAAGGGCGCGACCCGCCGCGCGCTCGTCGACCGGCTGACCCTGATGGGGGTGGGGCTGGGGCGCTACGCGACGGTCGTGCACCCGGCCGTCGACTGGTTCCCGTGGTCGGTGGGCGCCGGGTCGATCATCCTCGGCGGTGCCGTGCTGACGGCGGACGTCGCCGTGCACGAGCACGTGGTGCTGATGCCCCAGGTGACGCTCACCCACGACGACGTCGTCGAGTCGTACGCCACCCTCTGCGCCGGCGTCAGCGTCGGCGGGGGAGTGCACATCGGTGAGGGCGCCTACCTCGGCATGAACGCGTGCGTCCGCGAGGGCCTGACGGTCGGCGCGGGGTCGGTGCTCGGCATGGGCTCCGTCCTCCTGAGCGACCTGCCGGAGCGCGAGACCTGGGCCGGTTCGCCGGCCCGCTACCTGGACGGAGCGAGGAGCAGCAGATGAGGGTCCCCCTGGTCGACCTGGCGGCCCAGCAGGCCGAGGTCGCCGACGAGGTGCGCGCGGGTCTCGACGACGTGTTCGCCCGCGCCGCCTTCATCGGCGGGGCCGAGGTGGGTGCGTTCGAGGAGTCCTACGCCGCGTACGTCGAGGCGCGCCACTGCGTCGGCGTCGCCAACGGCACGGACGCCGTCGAGCTCGCGCTGCGGGCGGTGGGCGTGGGCCGCGACGACGAGGTCGTGCTGCCCGCCAACACCTTCATCGCCACCGCGGAGGCGGTCTCCCGCATCGGCGCCGTGCCGGTGCTCGTCGACGTCACCGACGAGCGGCTGCTGATGGACCCGGCCGCGGTCGAGCGGGTGCTCGGGCGGCGGACGCGGGCCGTCGTGCCCGTCCACCTGTTCGGGCAGGCGGCCCCGGTCGAGGCGCTGCTGCCGCTCGCGCGCGCCCACGCCGTCCCGGTCGTCGAGGACGCCGCGCAGGCCCAGGGCGCCCGTCGCCACGGCCGCGCGGCCGGCTCGCTCGGCACGATCGCGGCGACGAGCTTCTACCCCGGCAAGAACCTCGGTGCGGCCGGCGACGCGGGAGCGGTCACCACCGACGACGCCGAGCTGGCCACGGCCGTCCGCGTGCTCGCGGCCCACGGCTCGCCCCGCAAGTACGTGCACGACGTGGTCGGCATGAACTCGCGCCTCGACACCGTGCAGGCCGTCGTGCTCCAGGCCAAGCTGGCCCGCCTCGAGGGCTGGAACGAGCTGCGTCGCCGGGCGGCGGCGCGGTACGACGCGCTCCTCGCCGACGTGCCCGGGGTGCGGCTGCCGTCCTCCGACGCGGTCGGCGTCGACGTGTGGCACCTCTACGTCGTGCGCGTCGCCGACCGTGACCGCGTGTGCGCCGAGCTGCGGGAGGCGGGCGTGGAGGCGGGCGTGCACTACCCGACGCCCGTCCACCTCACCGGGGCCTACCGGCACCTGGGGCTCGGGCCCGGCAGCTTCCCCGTCGCCGAGCGCGCCGCCGGCGAGATCCTCTCGCTGCCGCTCTTCCCGCAGATCACGCCGGCCCAGCAGGAGCACGTGGTCGAGCGCCTCGCCACCGCCCTGGTGGGGGGCCGGGTCCTCGCATGAGCGGCCCGCCGCGGGTCGCCCCCCGGCACGCGGCGCGGTCGCCCCGGGGCACGGTGGGCCGGGCCCTCGGGTTCAGCACGGTCAACACGGCGCTCTCGAAGCTCGCGAGCCTGGTGATCGGCGTCGCCCTCGCCCGGATCCTGGGGCCCGACGAGTTCGGGACCTTCGCGGTCGCGCTGATCGCGCTCATGGCCGTGCTGAGCTTCAACGAGCTGGGCGTCAGCCTCGCGATCGTGCGCTGGCCGGGCGACCCGGCCCGGCTGGCGCCGACCGTGACGACCGTCGCGATCGCGAGCAGCCTGCTCCTCGCCGGTCTGACGGCCTGGGCCGCCGGACCGTTCGCGACGGCGATGGGCGACCCCGATGCCGTGCTGCCCGTGCGGCTGCTCGCGCTCTGCATCGTCGTCAACGGCGTCGTGGCCACCCCGGCCGCGCTGCTGCAGCGCGCCCTCCGGCAGGACCAGCGGCTCGTCGCCGACCAGGTCAACCTCTGGCTCGGCGCGGTCGTCTCGATCGCGCTGGCCGTGGCCGGCGTCGGCGCGATGAGCCTGGTGGTCGGACGCCTCACCGGCGCGCTCGTCTCCGCGGTCCTCCTCCTGCGGTTCTCGCCCCTGCCGTTCCGCCTCGGCCTCGACCGCACCCTGGTGCCGGCGCTGCTGCGCTTCGGACTGCCGCTCGCCGCCGCCAGCCTCGTCGTCTTCGGCGTGGGGTTCGCCGACCAGCTCGCCGTCGGCGGCGTCCTCGGGCCCACGCTGCTCGGCGCCTACGTGCTCGCCTTCAACCTCGCGAGCTGGCCGGTCCAGCTGCTCTCGGCGCCGCTGCGCCAGGTCACGCCACCGCTGTTCGCCCGCCGGCAGCACGACCCCGAGCTCGTGCGCCGCACCCTCGTCGGGATCTCCCGCCCGCTGCTCGCCCTCGCGGTGCCCTGCTGCGTCGCGCTCGCGGTCTGCGCGGGCCCGGTCGTCCGGGTCGTGTACGGCGACGCGTGGTCGGCCGCCGCGGAGCCCCTGCGGTGGCTGGCGCTCGCCGCCGTCGTGCGGATCCTCGCGGAGCTCGTCTACGACTACCTCGTCATCGTCGGCCGCACGTCGTGGCTGCTCGCGGTCCAGGTCGTCTGGTTCGCCGCGCTCGTCCCGGCCGTCGTCCTGGGCACCCACCTCGGCGGGCTCGCCGGGGCGGCCCTCGCGCAGCTCGTGGTGGGCGTCGTCGTGGTCGGTCCGGCGTACGCGCTCGCCCTGCACCGGGCCCGCACCCCGGCGTGGCGCCTGCTGCCGGGCCTGCTCCTCCCGGCCGGGGCGGGTGTCGTCCTGCTCGCGGTCGTGTCGCTCCCGGGGCTGCGCGGCGGCCCGGACCTGCTGGTGCTCGGTGCGTGCGGCCTCGTGACCGCCGCCGCCTGGGCGGTGCTGCTCGGCCGGTTGCGGCCGGAGGTCGCCCTCCTGCGGCGCGGGCCCGCTCCCGAGCCCGTCCCCACCACCCACGCGCCCCTGGAGGCGGTCCGATGAAGGTGCTCGTCCACCCCCACTCGATGGAGCTCGGCGGCAGCCAGCTCAACGCGATCGAGCTCGCCGGCGCGCTGCGCGACCGCGGCCACGACGTCGTCGTCTACAGCGAGCCGGGCCCGCTCGTGGCGCAGGTGGTCGCACTCGGGCTCGAGCACGTCGAGGCGCCCCGCGGGCGCAGCTGCCCGAGCCCGGCCCGGGTGGCGCACCTCCGGCGGGTGCTGCGCGAGCGTGGCATCGACGTCGTGCACGGCTACGAGTGGCCGCCGATCCTGGAGGCGTACGCCGCCACGTCCGGGTTGTCGACCCGCACCGTCGGCACCGTCATGTCGATGGCCGTCGCCCCGTTCCTGCCCGACTCGGTGCCGCTCGTCGTCGGCACCGAGCGGATCCGCGCGTCGTGCGACCCGCACCGACCCGCACCCGTCCACGTCATCGAGCCGCCCGTCGACGTCGCGGCGAACCGGCCGGTCCACCGCTCCCCGCGGGGCACCCACGCCGCTCCCGACGCACCGGAGCCGCTCGAGGTGGTCGTCGTCTGCCGCCTCGTGCCCGAGCTGAAGCTCGAGGGCCTGCTCACCGCGATCGACGCGGTCTCCGACCTCCCCGTCGACACGGTCGAGGGACGGCCCGTGCGGCTGACGATCGTCGGCGACGGCGCGGCGCGGGCCCAGGTGGAGGAGCGGGCGGCCGCCGCCAACGACCGCTGCGGACGGGAGGTCGTGCGTCTCCTCGGCGCCCTCGACGACCCGCGCCCGGCGTACGCCGCCGCCGACGTCGCTCTCGGGATGGGCGGCTCGGCGCTGCGGGCCCTCGCCTTCGGGACCCCGCTCGTCGTCCAGGGCGAGCAGGGCTTCTTCGAGCTGCTCGACGTGGGCACGCTGCCCTACTTCCTCCAGCGCGGCTTCTACGGCGTCGGCGACCGCACGGCCGACGAGGCCCGGGCGCACCTCGCCGGCATCCTCGCGGACCTCGCCGGCGACCCCGAGCGTCGCGCCCTGCTCGGTGCCTGGGGACGTGCGCTCGTGGTCGGGCGCTTCAGCCTGGAGCGCGCCGCCCGGCTGCAGGAGCGCGTGTACGCCGCCGCGCTCGCCGCCCCCGACGTCGGCCACGGCCGCCGTACGAGCGCCGTCTCGACCGCCGTGGCCACCGCCGGACGCCTCGTCGCCTACAAGGCCGAGCAGCACGCCGCGCGCCTGCGCCGCCGCCGCGCCCGCGACGACTTCAACGCCCGCCCGGCCTGAGGTCCGTCGGGGGATCAGCGGTCGGCGGGGCCGTGGCTCACGACCGCGTCGATCGCCTCGAGCAGGTCGCGGGCGCGGCGGCTCCAGTCGTGGCGGGCCGCGAACGCCTTGCGGGCGGCCACCGTGGCCTCGTCGTCGGGGGCGTGCAGCGCCCGGTCGACGGCGTCGGCGAAGTCGCCGGGGTCGGCGGCCGTCGTCACGGCCGGCGAGCCGAGGGCGGCGACGGCGGGCAGCGGCGTGGAGACCACGGCACGGCCGGCGGCGAGGTACTCCAGCGTCTTGAGCGGGAAGCTGGCGCGGTTGAAGGGCGTGTCGGTGTACGGCGTGAGGCCCACCTTCATCCGGCCCAGCAGGTCGGGCAGCGCCTCGGCGGGCTGGCGCCCGGTCCAGGTGACGTGGGGGAGCGCGACCAGGGCGTCGAAGCGCGCGCGGTCGACGGACCGGTCGGCCGGACCCACCAGGAGCAGCGGGCGGCCCCGGCGCGCGACGGCCTCGAGGAGGGCTAGGTCGATGCGCGCCGACAGCTGCCCGACCACGCCCGCGACCGCCTCCCCGCCGCTCTGCCCGCCGTCCGGGACCGGCACCGGTCGGTAGCGCTCGCTGTCGCAGCCGTTCGGCAGCAGCAGGGTGGGCATCGACCACGGCCAGCGGTCGAGGATCTCCGGTGAGACCGCGACGGCCAGGTCGGCGGCCGCGAGGCTGCGCCGCTCGGCCCGCGCCAGCCGTCGGGGGTCGAGCCCCAGCAGCGCGGCGCCGGCCACGAAGTCGTCGGTCGCGTAGTGCACGCGACACCGGGTCGGCACCCCGGCCAGGTGGTCCTCGGGCCGGGCCGTGACCACGGCCAGCGGCGTGCGGCCGTCGCGGGCGAGCGCCCGGCGGACGGCCAGCTCGCTCACGAGCCGCGCCGCCACCCGGCCACCGGGGCGGGACGGGAAGGGCGGGCTGACGACGCTCGTGCGCGTCACGCCGTCGGCGACGGGCGCCGCGGCGCTGCGCCAGCGGGGGCCGGCCCCCGCCGTACGGCGCGCGGTGCGCAGCACGGAGACCGGCGGGTCCACCCACCAGACGTCGACGTCGCGGGCGAGGCGACGCACGAGGTGGTGGTCGGTGCCGGGCACCGCGTCCCACGGCACACCGGCGGCCCACACCACGAGCGGCCGCACGGACGGGCGCTCAGGCGGGCGTCCGGACGGGCGCCCGCTCACCCGTGCTCCCGGCGGCGCGCCCCGCACATGCCGCACACGAGCGCGAGCGTGCCGACGGCCATCGGGAACGCGAAGAGGTCGAAGAAGGCGGTGAGCAGCGCGGCGGTGGCGACGGACGCGACGAGGCCGTGCCCGAGCTGGCGGTGGAGGTCGGCCGGGCCGGGCCGGTCGGGGCCGCGCCGGGGGTGCGCCGACACGGCCGCCGCCGCGAGCAGCCCGACGAACGCGAGCAGCCCCACCGCACCGACCTCGATGCTGAGGAGCAGGTACTGGTTGTCGAGGATGCGGTAGACGGGCAGGAACGTGCCGAAGCCGCGTCCGACGACGGGGTCGGCGGCCAGGAACTCGGCGGCGACCTGGTAGCTGCCGGTGCGCGAGATCGCGCTGGGGTCGGAGTCGGAGGCCGTGAAGAGGTAGCGCAGCGTGCCGCTCATGCCGGGCACGAGCACGTAGACGGCGAGCAGCGCGAGCGGGGCGAGGGCGAGCATCAGCCGGCGCACGGCGCCGGGCCAGGTCAGCAGGAGCACCGTGCACCCCACCGCCAGCCCGATCAGTCCCGAGCGGGAGACCGACGTCAGCAGCGCCGCCCCGATGAGCACCGGTGGCGTGACCCGCCGCAGCAGGGAACGGTCGCGGTCGAAGCACGCGAACGTCAGCGCGAGCGGGAAGACCACGGCGAGCGTGAAGGTGTACTCCAGCGCGCTCATGGCGGTCGCCGCCGAGCGGGTGAACCCGCCCCGGTCGCCGACGCCGGAGAAGTCCTGCGACGAGACCAGGCCCGGGAACGTCACGCGGTCGACGAGCGCCTCGCCGGTCACGAACTGCGCCAGGCCCAGCAGGGCCACGAGGGCGCCGGCGAGCACGAGGCGCCGCTGGAGCGTGACGAGCCGCCCGGGCGGGGTCGCCAGGTCGGTGGTGAGCAGGACGATCCCGCAGAAGGAGAGGATGCGCAGCACCCCGAGGTCGGCGGCGTTGCCCTCGAGCGGGGGCAGCGGCCGGAGCATCGCGGCGGTCCAGGCGGCCAGGACGGCCGTGAGCAGCACGAGCGTGGCGATCCGCACGTACGACGCCCGCGCCGAGGCACGCGCGGTGTGCACGCGGTTGACCGCCCACAGCACGACGCAGGCCAGGCCCCAGAGGCCCGAGGGCGCACCGGCCCCACCGAGCGCCTCCACCCGCAGGCTGCTCGGCACGGCGCACAGCAGCACGATGAGCACCGAGAGCGCGGTGACGGCGTCGAGGTGCGGCACGATCCGAGGTCGGCCGACCGCCGCGGGGCGGAGGGCGTCAGCGTCGGCCGGAGAGCTCATGCTCGCCCTCCTGGTGTGGGTCGGCCGCGGTGGACGGCGCCCGGCGCTCGGGCGGCGTCGTGCGCTTCACGGCGGCGGACCTCGGCCCGCGCGGTGCGGTCGTCGGCCCGGACTTCCGCCCGGACCTCGGGACGGGCGTCGGGGTCGGGACGACGGGCTCGGCGGCTGCGACCGGCTCGGGGACCGTGACCGGCTCGGGGACCGCGACGGGGTCGGCCGCCTCGCCGGTCCGCCGACGTCGGCGGTCGAGCAGCACCCGGTCGGCGAGAGCGGTGACGAGCACCGACAGCACGAGACCCGCGCCGACGACCGCGGTCGCGGCGCGGGTGCGGGCCTTCGTGTTGGGGGCGGCGTCCTCGGGGGCGGTGAGCACGGTGGACGTGATGACGGAGCCGTCCGGCACGTCGAGCGCCGACTGCAGGTCGGCGAGCTGCCCGGGCAGGGCGGCGACGACCTCGGCCACGGTCGACTCGCCGTCGGCGGCGTCCGGCCCGGACGCGCTGACGAGGATGATCGGCCCGGTGGTCGAGACGTCGCGCTCCACGGTGAGGGTCACGCCGGGGTGCCGCTCGAGGACCGGCTGCGCCACGGCGTCGCTGGTGAGACGCGTGACGAGCACGTCCACGGCCTGGCCGAGCCCGCTCAGGTAGAGGTAGGGATTGCCCTCGTCGCCCACGCTGCTGGCGGGCGGCAGGAGCAGGATGCTGCTGCTCACGTCGTACGACGCCGGCATGCTGCGGGCGATGCCGAGCGCGCCGGCCGCTGTGAGCAGGAGGCACACGAGCAGCACGTACCAGCGGCGCAGCGCGCTGCGGGCGAGGTCCTTGAGATCCATGGGGAGCCTTCCGGCCGGTGGTGCGGGGAGGGACGAGGGGAGGCGCCGTCAGCCGTGCGACGCGCTCGTGCGGCGGCGGGCCAGGACGGTCTTCCAGCGGTCGAAGCCGTCCTTGCCGACGAGGCCGAGCGCGGTCCGGCGGGCGAGCCCCCGGCCACGGTCGCGGACGGTGCGGGCCGGGTGGCGCAGGAACCGGTCGGCGGCGAGCGCCGCGCGCGGTGGCGCGGTGGCGCCGGTGAGCAGCCCGGGGAACGCGGCGCGGTGCGGTGCCGGGGCGACGAGGTGGCCCCGCACCCGGTTGCTGACGTTGCTGCCGTGCACGACCTGGAGCCAGGCCGGGCCGCCGTCGACGAGCACGACGGGCATCTGCCGGTGCAGCAGGTTGTGCCAGTCCGTCCAGCAGGTCCGGGCGCCGAGCCACGGCTCCCGCACCGAGCAGAACGCGTTGTGCTCGTCGGTGTGGAGGTAGGCCCGTCCGTCGGCGAGCACGAGGCCCTGCGGGCAGTAGAGCGCCGTGCGGCCGCCACCGTCACCGTCGCGACCTCCGGGACGCGGGCCCGTGGTCACCTCCGCGCGCTGGAGCCGGGCGACGAAGTCGGCGGCGAGGCCGTCGTCGTTGTCGAGGTTGGTCGTGATGACCTCCGCGTGGTGCCGGTCGACCTCCACGTCGAGGTCGGCGAGCAGGTCGCGGCTCGACACCTCCTCCCGGAACACCGGGTGCAGACCGCACGCGGCCACCCAGGCGTCGATCCGGGCGCGCAGCCACGCCGGGCTGGCGGGGTCGAAGTAGACGATCCAGGTGAAGGCCCGGCTGGTCTGGGCCTGCACCGAGGGCAGGCAGTAGGTCTCGAAGAGCTCGACCCGGCCCCGCAGCCAGTCGTCCTGGGCGCGCACGAGGCTCTCGGGCCCGGGCGTCGGCAGGTTGAAGCGGGTGAGGAGCACGTGGTCAGCGGGTCGCACGGGGCACCGTCCGGAGGTGGTGGTCGGGCACGGGGCCGGTCGTCGGGGACGACCGGCGGGCCGCGGGGCGGACGCCTACGATGGGAGCCGGGTCGTCCACCGTGGTGCGGACCGGAGCGGGGGAGGCGTCGTCATGGGCAAGCGCCTGGCCCGCGTGCCGCGCAGCCGCTGGTACGTCGTGCTGGCCGTGCTCGTGCTGACGGTCGCCGCGATGGCGCTCGTGCGGCCCCAGCCCGTGTTCTGGACGCGCGTCGACGTGGTCTTCCTGCCGCCCTCGCGCGGCGGCAACGTGTTCGAGGGCAGCGACGAGAGCCTCGTGTTCTACGCCGCGGCGATCGAGCGCGAGCTCGTCGGCGGGCCGCAGGCCGTGGTGCTGTCGTCGCCCGACGCCCGCCTGTACGGCGCGGGGGTCGACGAGGGCTACTCCACGACGCTGGCGCGCACCGGCGGCCAGTGGCAGTCGTCGTTCAACCAGCCGGTGCTGACCGTCCAGGTGGTGATGCCGACCGCCGAGGAGGCCGCCGTCGAGACGCAGCGGCTGCTCGACGAGGTCGACGCCCTGGCCGACGCCCGCCAGGCCGAGGCCGGGGTGGCCCCCGACGAACGGATTGTGACGCAGCGCTCGCCCGACCATCCTCAGATCACCCGCGTCGTGGGCAGCTCGACCCGCACGCTGGCGGGCATCGGGGCGCTCGGGCTCGCGCTCGCCGCGGGCGCGCTGGCCCTCGACGGGTGGCGGTCGAGACGTCGGGGCGCTCGGACCTGAGGGGCCTCGGCCGACTCGGCCGGCTCGACCGCCCCCGCCGGGCGGCTGCTCTCGTCGCGTCCCCAGCCGGCCTGCCGGGCAGGCACGCGGGCGGCGGCGACGAGAGCGGCGTAGACGGCTGCGTCGACGAGCCGGTCCGGTGACGTGGCCGAGGTGACGAGCTGGCGCAGCGTGCGGCCCAGCGTGCTCTCCGCGTGGGCCGGCTGCACCCCGTGGCCGGCCAGCTCGCGGTTCCCCGTGGTCGTGCGCCGGAGCACCGTCAGGAGGCTGGCCAGGTCGCGTGGGGTCCGGACGACCACCGGGTCCGTGTCGACCACCGTCTTCTGGGCCGGCGAGAACATCTGGTCGACGAAGAGGTCGTCCGCCACCAGGGCCGGGAACGTCGCGAAGGCGTCGTGCCCGGCGCGGCTCACGCCGTACACACCGGCGCCCCAGAGGTGCGACCCGGTCTCGGGCAGCCGGCCGCGGGCGCGGTAGAAGGCGCGCACCACCCAGCTGGCCCCGGTGGTGTCGTAGCGGAACGGTGGCCGTGCGGCGGCCACGCCGCCGGCGGAGAGCACGGCGAGCACGTCGGCGACGGCGCGCGGGGTGATCTCGATGTCGGCGTCGAGGTAGAGGCGGGGCCACTGACGGGCCACGGCGTCGGCGGCGTTGAGCGCGCCGACCTTCGAGGGCTGCTCGAGGTCGAGCACGACGGTGCCGGGCACGGCGCGGGCCCGGGCCACGGTCGCGTCGGTGCAGCCGTTGGCGGCCACGACCACCTCGAGGCGACCGCCCGAGGCCAGCGCGGTGAGCGGCGCGAGCGCCCGGCCGATGACGTGCTCCTCGTTGTGGGCGGGCAGCACGACCGAGCCCCCCAGCACGGCGAGCCGCTCGTGCCCGGGGACGGTGTCGGCGGGCGGCGCGACGGCGGGGGTACGGCGGCTCTCGGCGGCGGGCAGCCGCTCCCAGCGTCGCCGGGCGACCAGGTAGGAGAGCGCCAGCCGGTGCTCGGGGGAGCCGGCCCGCAGCGTGGCCCCGAGGGCGGCGGCGGCGCGCACCCCGGCGCCGCGGGCGCGACCGCGGCGGCCCTCGACGTACCGCACCCGGTTGACCGCCATGAGGGCGCCGAGCTCGGCGGGGCCGCCGGAGCCACCCTCGTCGTGACGCACGCGGGCCGCGGGCTCGAACCAGGCGGTCCAGCCGGCCTCCCGCACCCGGCGCAGGTAGTCGACCTCTTCGGAGTAGAGGAAGTAGCGCTCGTCCCAGGCGCCGACCTGGGCGGCGGCCTCGGCGCGCAGCAGCAGCGCCGCCCCGGTCGCCCACTCGACGGGGTGCGGGTGCACGTAGGACTCGTCGTTGTGGTCGGTCTCGGTGAGCCAGGTGGGCCGGCCGGCGAGGCGGTCGCCGAGGAGCGCGTCGCCGAGCGTGCGCAGCGCGGTGGGCTCGAAGCGCAGCGAGCGGCGCACCTCGCCGGCGTCGTCGGTCACCGCGGGCACGGCGACGCCGACACCGGGCTGCCAGACCCGTCGCCAGAGGGCGAGCAGGGCTCCGTCGTCGAGCCGGAGGTCGGGGTTGAGCACGAGCACCGCGCGGCTGTCGCCGAGGTGGCGCAGCCCGCGGTTGATGCCGGCGGCGTAGCCGTCGTTCGCGCCGGCGTCGACGATCACGTCGGGGTGGCGGGCGACCTCGGCGAGGGTCGCGTCGGTGGAGCGGTTGTCGACCACGACGACGCGCAGGCGGAACGGCCCGCTCTCCCGGCGCAGGTCGGCGACCAGCGGCGCTATCGAGCCGGCGCTGTTGTGGGTGACGACGACGGCGGTGATGTCGGCGGGCTCGTCGGGCCCGACGAACGGCCCGGGTCCGCTCGCGCGGGTCGCGGCCGGGGTCTCGGGGGTACGGCGGTGCAGGCGCCCGTAGGCGACCGGGCCGTCGACGAGGTAGCGCCGCGAGAGCCGCTTGGGCTCCTGGGCCAGCCGGTAGGACCACTCCAGCCCGTGCTTCGACATCCACGCCGGTGCCCGGCTGACCTGCCCGGCGAGGAAGTCGACGACGGCGCCGAAGGCGAGCAGCGCAGCGGCGCCCGTGAGGTGGCCGTGCTCGGCGATCCACAGCTCCTGGCGCGGCTTGCCGAGGCCGACGACCAGCACGTCGGTGCCGGTGCGGCGGATCTCCTCGGCGAGGCGACGGGAGGCGGCCGGGTCGGCCAGGACCTCGCGGGGCGGCGACCAGAACCCGGTGAGCAGGAGGCCCGGCCGGGCGGTCGCGAGACTGGTGCGCAGCCGCTCCTGGGTCTCGGGGCTGCCGCCGAGGAACCCGACGGTGAGCCCGGCGGCGGCCGCGGCGTCGAGCACCGGGTCGACGAGGTCGCTGCCCGCCAGCCGCGGCCACGTCAGCCCGGTGAGCTGGTCGGCCCGCGTCACGAGGGGCGCCCCGTCGAGGAGGGAGAGCCAGCGCACCGAGCCCAGCGCCTCGGCCTGCTCCAGCACCCCGTGCCAGCGACCGCCGTCGCCGAAGTGGTGCACGTGGTCGAGGTTGACCGACGCGACCGCCAGCGGGGCGGTGCCCGCCCCGCGTCGTACGCCCGTGATGGTCGCGACGGCGTCGTCGAGGTCCATGAGGTCGACGGGGCAGCCGCAGAGGTCCACCCTGCGGGGCGCACGCCCGGTCCTGCGGAGCATCTCGGTCATGGGGTTCCTCCCGTGGGTCCGGCACCGACGGCTCTGTCGGCTGCGGTGCTGCTGGTGGGCGGGCGCACCACGGACGGTGACCACGCCTGCTCGACGAGGAGCCGCGGGGCGGCGTCGTCGGCGGTGTCGAGCGCCCAGACGTCGGTGACGCCGGGCTCGTCGGTGCGGGGCACGCCGTAGAGGAGCGTGTCGTCGTCGAGCCACGCGGCCTGGTCGTCGACCCCGCGGGTCTCGCCGCGCAGCACGCGCTCCTCGCCGGTGGCGAGGTCGAGCACGGCGAACGACCAGTGCGTGCCGTCGGCGGCGTCGTCGACCTTGTAGGCCAGCCGGGTGCCGTCGGGCGAGAGCGAGGGGCACTCGGCGTTGGTGCGCAGCGCGGTGAGCGTGCGTGTCGCGAGGTCGCCCTCCACGAGGTGGGTGACGCCGCCGGTGGCGACGGTCGCGTAGAAGACGCGGTCGTCGACGAAGGTGACGCCCCAGACGTTGCGGTCGGCCGGGCTGACCTCCTGGCCGTCGACCACCAGGCGGAACCGCTCGAGGTTGCCGACGTCCGCGGCGCCACCCGGACCGTCGGGGTCGGTGGTCGACCGGATCTCCGTCGCGGTCGAGAACCCGGTCTGCAGGTAGGAGTGGCCCGTGACGAAGGTCGTCGTGGCCACGAGGCTGCCGTCGGGCGAGAGGCGGGTGCGGCTCGGGATGCCGGGCAGGGGGACCGTCGCGGTCTCCGCCAGGTCGGCGTCGAGCTCGACGAGCGCGTAGCGGGTGACGACACCGCGCTCGACGCGTAGGCAGGAGGTGAGGTCGGCACGGGTGTCGACGCGGTCGCAGGCGACGTCGCTGATGGTGCGGGCGCCGTCGGGGTCGTCGAGCGCGACGCTCGCGAGGTGGCCGTAGCCGCTGTCGAGGCCGGTGTGGCGGAAGACGAGGCGCGGACCGTCGATCTCGCCGTCCGCCGCGACCGGCACGGACGGCGGGGCCTGCGCCTGCGCCCGCTGCAGGGCCGCCTGACGCAGGGCGACGCCGGCCACGGCGAGCACGACGACGAGCACGAGCGCGGTGAAGGCCGCGAGGCGGGTACGGCGCGTCATGCCGGCACCGGGGCCGCGTCGACGTCGGCGACGGCGAGGAGGGCCGGCGGCAGCAGCAGGGCGAGCGCGGCGGCGGCGACGAGCAGGGCGGTCCCGGGACCGACCCAGAACCAGAGCACGCCGAAGCCCGCGGAGGCAGCCATGCGGCTGAGCGCGACCACCGTCTGCGCGGTCGCGATCCCGCGGGCCCGGAAGGCGGGGGCGACGATGCGGCCCGCGACGGCGGCGAGCACGCCGTCGGTGGCGGCGTAGAAGAGGCCGAGCAGCAGGACGACGAGCACGGTCGTGCCGAGGGCGCCGAGCGGCAGGGCGGTCGCGCCGTACGCCGCCACGAGCGCCCCGTGGCCGAGCACCATCGTGCGGGCGCGGCCCCACCGGTCCGCGAGGGCTCCGAACGGCACGGCGAGCACGAGGTAGGCGACGCTCGTGCCGACGTAGAGGAGCGGGAACCAGTGCACCGCGAAGCCGCCCTGGTCGAGGAGCGCCAGGTAGAGGAAGCCGTCGCCGATGGTGAGCAGGCCGAGCAGGCCGGCGACGACGAGCAGGCGCCGCATCGGCGGGCTGGCGAGCGCGCGCCACCCGCCGGCGGGCACCGGCTCGGGGACGGGGGTGGCCGCCGCGCCGCCGCGGCGGGGGCGGTCGTCGACGAAGAGCCCGAGGAGCGCCAGGCCGAGCAGGGCGAAGCCGAGCGAGACCACCATGACGGTGAGGTAGCCGCCGGGGATCCACCAGAGGAGCACGAACGCCACGAGCGGGCCGATGACGGCCCCGGTGGTGTCGAGCGCGCGGTGCACGCCGAACGCGAGCCCGACGCTGTCGGCGGGGGCGGCGGCGCTGATCATCGCGTCGCGCGGCCCCGTGCGCAGGCCCTTGCCCACCCGGTCGAGCGCGACGACGGCGGCGACGGCCGCGGCGCCGGTGGCGACGAGCAGCCCGACGCGGGCGACGCAGCTCGTGGCGTAGCCGAGGAACGCCACCCACTTCGGTCGTCCGGAGCGGTCGGCGCCCCAGCCGCCCGCGATGCGCACGAGCGCGCTGACGCCCTGGTAGAGGCTGTCGATGAAGCCGTAGGCGACGGTCGAGAGACCGAGCCCGAGCGTGAGGTAGAGCGGCAGGACGGCGGCCACCGACTCCGACGAGACGTCGGTGAGCAGGCTGACGAGGCCGAGGGTGACGACGACCTTCGGCACCCGTCCGCGGCGCGCCCGGACCGGGCCGCCCCGGGGCGCGCCCCCGGCCGGGACGCCCCCGGTGGAGAGGGGGCCCTCGCGCAGCGACACGTACATCTCAGGCGTCCTCGCGCACGAGCGTGGCGAGCACGGTGAAGGTGCCGGCGGCGGTGTCCGTGGTGACGACGACCGAGCTGCCGTCGCGGCGCAGCGCCACGCCCGACTGGCCGGGCAGCGAGGTCACCGGCTCCTCGACGAAGCCCTGGCGCCCCAGCTCGCGGAGGTAGAAGGCGAGCACGTCGGGCGACGACGCGTGGTCGGCCTCGAGGGCGACCTGCACCCGCTCGGTCGACGTCGAGACGCTGCTCGTCGTCACCGTCGCGCCGGGCGCGAGGGGGAGCACGTCGGTCGGGTACGTCGCCACGAGCCGTCCGCTGGCGCTCTCGGAGGTGGCGGGGAACGGGCCGTCGACGACGGGGGCCGGCCCCTCGGTCTCCTCGTCCTCGCGCACGGCGTCCCCCGGCTGCAAGGTGACCGGCGCCGACGGCGCGGCCTCGATGCCTCCGGTGGGGGTGCCGCCGTCGACCGGCGGCGCACCCGGCGGCGTCGTCGGGCTCGCCCCCGTCCCCGACGGTGTCCCCGCCCCGACCTCGTCCGGGCTCGTGGCGTCGGTGGGGGTGGCGGTGCCGCCGGCGGCCGACGGGTCGGCCTCGAGTTGCCCGGAGGGGCGGCCCAGGAGAGCGGCGGCCAGCACCGCGAGGAGCACCACCACCAGCAGGGCGACGAGGGTCGTGCGGGGTCCGGGGACCGGCCGCGCCGGGCTGCTGCTGCCCATCCGGTCGACCCCCGCTCGCGCTCGTCGGGCCTCCCCGACGGGTGGCCTCGCGACGGAACGTAGGAGCGCGGGAGAGGGGCGGGCGGGTCTCGCCGGGGCAGATACCCAATCCGGGTGAGGGCGCCGTCAGGACGTCGACGGGTGGGGACGGCGGACGGCCCGGGGGCCGTCGTCACGCGGTCAGACGGGTGGTCGCCAGCTCACCTGGTGGGCGAGCGCGACCGCGGCGAGCTGCGACGAGACCTCGAGCTTGGCGAGCACCGAGCGCACCTGGGAGCGCACGGTCGCCTCGGAGACGACGCGCGCCTGGGCGATCTCGACGACGTGGTGGCCGAGCATCAGGTGGGCGAGCACGGCCTGCTCACGGTCGGTGAGGCGGGCGAGCCGGAGACGGCCGGCCCGTTCGGCGTCGTCGTGCGCGGCGTGCAGCTGCAGCAGGTGCTGGCGCTTGCCCGGGGTGAGGGTGACGCGGCCCTGCAGCGTGCGTCGGACGGAGGCCAGCAGCTGGCTCAGCGGCTCCGTGGTCGCGACGACGGTGGCGGCGCCGTGGTGCAGGCACTCGCCCCACCAGGCCAGGTGGTGCGAGCCGGTGAGCACGACGACGTCGATCCCGGCCGACGCGACGGGTGCCACGAGCTGCTCCGCGGGGCCACCGTCGTGGTCCAGGTCCATCACGACCACCCGGGGCGAGACGCGCAGCAGGCCGGTGACGAACGCGTCGTACGGCGGTCGGCCCTTGGCGACCTCGGGCCGCACCACGTCGTAGCCGTCGTCGGTGAAGGCGATCTCCAGCGCGTCGGCGAAGACGGTGTGCTCCTCGACGACGACGAGTCGTACGGCGGGGAGGTGGGGCGTGCCGTCGGGGAGGGCGGAGGCCGTCATCGGGAGCGCCGATGGCTGGCGCAGCAGGAAGCCGGGCGACCGCACATCGTCACCACCGGCCTTTCCCTGACGCCGTCGGTCTGGACCGTACGGCGCCTCCGCTCCCGAGATTCCTGGAGGGTGTCGTGACACCGTACGCCCAGTGGGGAGGGAGCGGGGGAGATCGGCGCGAGAGCCCACCGGTCGCACGCCGGGTCCGGCGGGGGTCCGGCGAGGTGAGGGCGCCACCGGGGGCGGGTGGCGCGGTCGCCTCGGGCGGGCGGCCCGGCGGGTCTCGCGGGACGCGGGGCGTCCCGGGGTCCACTGTGGACCCGGACGGCGGTCCGCCTCATCCCCAGTACAGGGGAGCGCGGTGCGGGTTCGACCGACCCCCGAGCGCGCCCCCGGAGGATCGCCGACGTGGGACGACGATCCGGGAAGCAGGAGCATGGCTGAGCGCACGACCTCCCCGACGACGCGCTCCCGACGCGTCGCCGTCACCTCCGACCGCTCGCTCGTCGCGGAGTCGGTGGCGGCTGCGTTGTCGACGTGGGACATCGACGTCGTCGTGCTCGGCTGGCCAGGGGGCGGTGTACGCCGACTGCCCGACCTCGCCCGCGAGGTCGCTGCAGGCCTGCTCGTCTGCGACCTCGACTCGGCGGACAGCCTGCGCGGCGCGCAGCTCGTGCTCGCGCACCGGCCGCCCCGGTGGATCGTGCTCACGAGCGCGCCGAGGGGTCCGCTGTGGGGGGCGATGGGGGAGGCGGGCGCCTCCGACGTCCTGGCCAGCAGCACCGGGCTCGAGGCCACCGCCGACGCTCTCGGGCGGCTGGCGCGGGGCGAGCTGCGGCCCGATGCGGACCTCGTCGCCCAGCAGTCCGTGTGGCGGGGGGTGGGCCCCGAGCTGGCGGTCGTGACCGGCCGGCTGGCGCTCCTCGGTGCGCGGGAGGTCGCCCTGCTGCGTCAGCTCCACGCCGGGCTCTCCGTGACCGAGGTGGCCGCGGCCTGGGGGGTGCCGGACGAGGAGGTGCTCACCCTCCGCCAGCGCATGCTGGCCCAGCTGCACGTCGTGACGGACGCCCTCGCGATCGAGGCGTGGGACACCGTCACGCAGGAACCGGCGGGCTGAGGGACGGGCTGAGGGACGGGCTGACGGACGGGCTGACGGACGGGCTCAGGACGCGTCGGACCGGGACGGGGGCTCCCACCCGGCCGACCGGGCGAGCCCGACGGCGGAGATCTGCGACGAGACCTCGAGCTTGGCGAGGATGGCCTTCACCTGGGTGCGCACGGTGGCCTCGGAGACGACGCTCGCGCGCGCGATGTCCTTCACCTGGTGGCCCTCCATGAGGCTGCCCAGCACCTGCCGCTCCCGGGGGGTGAGCCGGTCGAGCCGTTCACGGTGCTCCTCGGTGTCGCGGCGCTGCGCCTGCCACAGCGACAGCAGGCCCTCGCGCTCGTCGACGTCCATCACCGGCAGGCCCTGGCTGAGCCGCCGCACGACGGCGAGGATCTCGTTGAGCGGTCGCGTCTTCGACATGACCTTGCGCGCACCCTGGTAGATGCAGCCGCCCCAGCGGGCCTGGTCGAGCGAGGCCGTCACGACGACCACGTTGGCCCCCGCCCGGGCGATCGGGTTGATGATGCGGGAGCCGTCGCCGAACGCCCCGAGATCCAGGTCGAGAAGGACGATCCGGGGCTGCTGCTTGAGCACGGCGGCCACCATCTGCGACGCCGACACGGCGGTCTCGGGGACGGCCACGCGCCGTACGTCGTAGCCCTCCATCGTCATGGCGATGTCGAGCGACTCGGCGAAGAGGGCATGGTCCTCGACGATGACGGTCCGGGGTCGGACCGATCCGGCCCGCGTCATCGCGGGGAGGACGGCTCGCGCGAGCCGGACGAGGCGGCGAGTCCGGACGCGCTCGCGTGCCGGTCCGTCGGCGCGGGCAGCGAGAGGACGAAGGTGGCCCCCGTCGAGGTGCAGTCGAGCAGCAGCGAGCCGCCCTGGGCCTCGAGCAGCCGGCGGGCGAGAGCCAGCCCTGCGCCCTCCTCCAGGCACCCGGCGATCGGGACCTGGTGCGCGCCGTCGCCGTGACGCGCCGCGTGGCTGCCGGTGGCCACCGCGGTGTCGTGCGCGTCGGCGACGACCACCTCGACCCGGTCGTCGGCCTGGCGTACGACGATCCGGGGGCGGGTGGTCGGTTCGTGCGCCCGGGCGTTGTCGAGGAGGATCCGGACCACCTCGGCGACGTCGTCGGCCGCGCCCACCGCGCGCAGGCCGCAGGCCGACCACGAGATGTCGTGGCCGACGGTCGCCTCGGAGTCGACGATGCGGGCGAGGGTCGCGTCGAGGTCGATGACCTCGCGCGCTGCCTCGGCCTCCGCCTCGGCCGGGCTGAGGGGTTCCTGCCGAGGACGGTCGGTCGGCGACGTGGCCGCGCCGACCGGTGTGAGGAGCCGCGAGAGGCGGCCGGCCTCGTGCTCGAGCATCTCCTCGAGGTGCGACCGGTCCTGGGCCGTGAGCCCCTGGCTGTTGTGGAGCAGGCCCGAGGCCATGGCGATGCTGGCGACGGCGTTGGCGACCTCGTGCCGACGGACCCGCTGCGCGGACTCCAGGGCCTCGAGCTCGTCGACCCGCTCCTGCAGCTCGGCCAGCCGGGCCGCCCTGGCCCGGAGGAGCCCGAGCGCCTGCCGTGCGGACGCCCCCACGAAGGCGGCGGACCCGAGGAGGCACCCGACCACGACGATCGTGGCCGAGGCGTCGTCCTCCGGCGCCCGCCACGAGGCCACCCGGGTGACCCCGATGCTCGTGAGACCGATCGCGAGCCCGACGCGGGCGCAGTGGTCGCAGAGCTCGTGGCGGCCGACGGCCCCGACGGCGATGAGCCCGACGGCGACGGCGACGGCCAGGAGGAGCACGACGGTGAGCGCCAGCTCGAGCAGGAGGGACGAGAGCGAGAGCCGTGCGGCGTCGCTCTGCCAGCCGGAGCCCGTGTCGGCGAGCAGCAACCCGAGGGACGCGACCGTCGTCAGGCTGAGCGTCATCCACGCGCTGACCGTCGTGGGGTCGGTGCGGTGACGCAGGTAGGTGGCGAGGGCCGGCAGGAAGACCAACGGCGAGGTGATCGCCAGCACCACGGTCGACACCCGCGCCGCGCTCTCGCTCCCGATGTCGTGGAGCAGGCCGACGACGCTCAGGACGACGGTGAGCAGGATCAGGGCGCCCGTCACCCGGACGACCCACGAGGCCGCGGAGACCTCGGTGGACGTGTTCTTCGCGGTCAGACTTCTCATGAGACGCCCCCAGGTGCCGAAGTGAGCAGCGGACGAGCTGTCCTCGTCCGGTCCGACGGCCCGATCCGTGCGACTGAGGAACAGTGTTCTCCCCGTGTGACGCGCGTCACGACGATGCGCGTCTTTTCACCCATTTTGACTAGAGGTCGGGACACAGCCGATACACGTGTGACCCATGGGGTGTACGGGGCCACTCCTGGGGGCGACGGGACACCTGTCCGCGCAGGTGGGACGTGGTGGGCCCCGGTCGTTGACGCAGTGTGATCCACGACATAACCTGTGCGCGGATCTCGGGTTGAATCGATTCAAAAGGAGACGCGGTGCCCCCGCTCGCAGACACCACGACCGCCTCGCCGCGCCCGACGATCGTCCGCGGCAGCAAGCTCGTCGCCGAGATCGAGGTCGGCGACCACGTCGACGCCGGGGGCTCCTACACGGCCTGGGAGCGGGTCGAGCGCACCACGGGCGGCCTCGGTGGTCGCGACCGCACCCTCTACCTCCGGTCGGTGCTCGGCGGCCCGGCCTACCCGACGCCCGTCCCGTACGGCGACGTGCGCCTCGTCTGCCTGCCGGTCGGCGTCCGGCTCGACGTCCGCACGTACGGCGCCGCCTGAGGCTCGCCGGATCCTGGCCGGGGCCCCGCCGCCCGCCGGAGCCCCGCGCCCGCCAGCGCTCAGCCGGGCACTCGACCGACGAAGAAGTCGCGGAACGGGTCGGTGCTCGGCTCCAGGCCGGCGTCGAGCAGCCCCTTGCGCAGGGCGTGCATCTGGTGGTCGTGGATGCGCTGGGTGGGCTGGCGCAGGGGGCCGCCGTTGTAGCCCTGCAGCCACGCCTGGAACTTCCAGGCCTGGCGGTTGATGAACGCACCCCCGTGGAGCTGGGCGGCGAGGCCCGCCTTGGTCTTCCGGGCGGGGTGCATCTGCCAGTACGTCGCGGTGGCCTCGTCGTACCGGCCCGTCCGCAGCATCTCCATCACCCGCGGGATCGTGGGGCCGTAGTACTCGTGGTCGCTCGTGGCCGAGAGCTGGAGCGGCATCACCTGCGCGAGCGGGATGAGCTCCGCTTCGATGGGGCACGAGATGACGACCTCGTCGCCGAACAGGCGGTGGCACTCGATGATGCTCATGATGCTGGGGAAGCCGCCCTCCGCCTTGATGACGGCGATGTTGGGGCAGTCGTCGAGCAGGCGACGCACGAGGCGCGCGGGGATGTCCGACGGGTGGATGCGCGAGCTGAAGTTCCAGAGGAACATCGGGAAGAGGATGACCGCCAGGTCGGTCGCGTCGCAGTAGGCCCTGGTGTAGTCGTAGACCTCCTGCTCCGTCTCCGGGTAGAAGCTCGGCGGGTAGGACAGCAGCACCAGGTCGGCGCCGGCCGCCTCGGCGCCGCGCACGGCCTCGAGGTTCTGCTCGAGGTCGCTCCAGCTGCCGTGGTGCACGACCACGAGGTCGTCCCCCGCCTCGTCGCGCACGATGCGGAGGAAGTCCAGGTACTCGGGCAGCGTGATGGCGACCTCGGAGACGCCGAGGGTGCCGACGAACCCGTGGGCCTTCGCGAGCCGGACGTCGTGCCGGACGGCCGCCTCGTTGACGCCCCGCAGGTCGGCCGTGAACGACGGGATCGTGCAGCTGATGGCGCCGACGAGCTTCTCGCGGGCCCACTCGCGGGCCTCGGTGCGGGTGTAGGCGGGCATGGGTGCTCCTCCGGGTGGGTCGGTTCGGTGGGGTTCGGTGGGTCGGGTCGGTGGGTCGGGTCGGACCGTCGGGGGTCAGCGCGACGTCTTGTCGACGGGTCGGACCGCCAGCGGGAGCCGGGCGCCGCGTCCCTGCTCCCGGGCGGCGCGCACGCACATCTCGGCGATCGCGAGGTCCTGCACCGCGGAGCCGACCGACTTGTAGAGGACGACCTGCTCTGGGTCCGTCCGACCGGGTCGGGCGCCGCTGACGACGTCGGCGAGGCTGACGGTCCGCGAGGCCGGGTCGATCCCCGCGCGTCGTGCGGCGATCAGGTCGCCGGTCTCCTCGAGCACCTCCTCCACGACGTCCGCGACCAGCAGGTCGGCGCGGGCCACGACGGCCTCGTCGACCTCGCGCTGCTCCGGGAGGGTCGAGCCGATGGACAGCACCGTCGTGCCGGGGGCCAGCCACTCGCCGCGCAGGGTCGGGGTCTCGTCGCGCGAGCGGGCTGCGCAGAGCACGAGGGTCGCGCCCGCCACGGCGTCGGCCGCGCTGTCCGTGGCCGTGACCGACGTCGGCAGGTCGCCCAGCTCGTCGACGAACCGGGCCCGGCTCTCCGGTCGGGGGCTGTGGACCCGGACCGCGCCCAGCCCCCGCACCGCCGCGAGCGCCCGCACGTGGGTGCGGGCCTCGAACCCGGACCCGATGACCGCGACGTCCAGCGGGCCCGAGGGGGCCAGCACGTCGGCCGCGAGGGCGGTGGTGGCGGCGGTGCGGAACGCCGTCAGCGAGTGGCCGTCGAGGAGGGCCACCAGGTGCGCGCTGCGCTGGTCGAACAGCGCCACCAGGTAGGACACGCGGCCGTGGGCCGGCGACGCGGCGATCGCCTTCACGCCCATGAGGGCGTCGCCCGCGGGCACTCCGCCGAGGGTGCGGAGCCACCCGTGGTCGCCGCGTGCCATCCGTCGCGGCGGGAACCGGTCCCCGGTGGCGCTCGCGCCGTACGCCGTGCGCAGCGCGTCGACCGCCCCGCGCCACTCGAACACGCCCCGCACCGTCTCGTCGTCCAGGACCAGGGTCATGCGGGTTCTCCTTTGTCGTCGCGATCACCGTCGCCTGGACGCTAGACATTGGATATTGGACACGGAACGTCGCAGGACGGATGCCTGGCATCACGACCGGAGGTCGTCGGGGCCCCGGCCCGGGGGCCGCGCCGCCCTAGGCTGGGACGATGGCCGGCATCCACCGACGCGTCGCCGACGAGGTCTTCGAGCGTCTGCACGACCGGATCGTCACGGGCGACCTGGCGCCGGGGGACCGTGTCGACCCGACCCAGGTGGCGGAATCGCTCGGCGTGAGCCGCACGCCCGTGCGTGAGGCGATCCTGCGGCTGGACGCCCTCGGCCTGGTCGAGCGGCTGCCCTACCGCGGGGTCGTGGTCACGGCCATCGACCTCGCCGCGGCCCAGGAGGTGACCGCCCTGCGGGTCGAGCTGGAGACGCTCGCCGCGAGGGCGGCCGTGCCCCGCCTCGACGCCGCCACCCTCGGGGAGATGTGCCGCCTGCACGACGCGCTCGTCGCAGCCGTCGCGGGCCCCGACGCACAGCACGCCTTCCGGGCGCTCAACCGCGAGTTCCACCTGACGCTCTACCGGGCGGCGGGCTCGCCGGCGCTCGAGCGCATCGTCGCCGACCTCGCGGACCGGGCCGAGCGGATGCGCCTGCACTTCGACGTACGGCGCGGGCGGGCCCTGGCCGACCACGCCGCGATCCTCGAGGCGTGCGTGGCGGGGGATGTCGAGGCGGCGGTCGCGGCCACGCGCGAGCACGTCGTCGGCACGTTCCGGATGATGGTGCCCGACGACTTCGAGGTCACGCCCGGATCGGTCCTCGACGTGGTCCTCCGTGACGCGGGTGCCGACGACCGCTGACCTACGATGCCGTCCATGGGAGAGCAGACCGGGCCGGTGCGCGACCGGGGCCACGGTCGGGCGCCGAGCATGGCGGACGTCGCCGCCCATGCCGGGGTCTCCCACCAGACCGTCTCGCGCGTGCTCAACGACTCCCCGCTGGTCAAGGGTGCGACCCGGGAGCGGGTGACGGCGGCGATCGCCGCCCTCGGCTACCGCCGCAACAGTGCCGCGCGGCTCCTGGCCACCAACCGCTCCCGACGGATCGGGATGGTGGCCGCCCACCTCAGCTTCTACGGCCCCAGCATGATCGCGGCGTCGATGCAGGACGCGGTGCACGACGCCGGCTACGAGCTGGCGCTCGTCGGGCTCTCCGACCCCACCCCGGGTGACCTCAGGGAGGCGGTCGACCGGCTGCTCGACCAGGCGGTCGAGGCGATCGTGGTCGCGGTGGCCCACGAGGGGGCGCTCGAGACGGCGCGCGGCCTCGACCTGCCCATCCCGCTGGTGCTGACCCAGGGCGTCGGGCCCGACGAGGCGCTCGCGGTCGGGATCGACCAGGAGGCGGGCGGCTACGCGGCGACGGCCCACCTGCTCGACCTCGGGCACCGCCGGGTCGCGCACGTGACCGGTCCGCTGCAGTGGGTGGAGGCCCTCCAGCGCCGGGACGGGTGGCGGCGCGCCCACGAGGATCGCGGTCTGCTGCCCGGTCCGGAGATCGAGGGCGACTGGACGCCCCCCAGCGGGCACCGGGCCGGGACGAGGATCGGTGGCGACCCCGAGGTGTCCGCGGTGTTCGTCGCCAACGACGCGATGGCGCTCGGTGTGCTCACGGGGCTGCACGAGCACGGTCGTCGGGTGCCGGACGACGTCAGCGTGGTGGGCTTCGACGACGTGCCCGAGGCGGCGTACTTCTGGCCCCCGCTCACCACGGTGCGCCAGGAGTTCGCGACGCTGGGGGCGCGGGCCGTGGCCCGCGCGCTGGAGGCGATCGCCGGCGACGCCACGGGCCCGGTGACGCTCGTGGAGCCCGCCCTGGTGGTGCGACGCTCGACCGCGCCGGCGCCGCGCGCCTGACGCCGTCGGGCGGCCTGGTCGAGGGTCGTGATGTTAACGTTCACATCGTGACCGTCTCCCTCTTCGACCACCTCGCCGACGGCCGCGAGGTCCACCTCGTCGAGCTGGGGTCGGCCCCCGGTCTCGTGCTCCGCCTGCTCACCCTGGGCGCCACCGTGCACGACCTCGAGGTCACCGGGGGTGACGGCGTGCGTCGCCACGTCGCGCTCGGGCACCCGGGCTCGGTCGACTACCTCGCCTCGGGCGACTACGTCGGCGGCACGATCGGGCGTTACGCCAACCGCGTGCGCGGGGGACACCTGCCGCTGCCGGACGGCGACCACCAGCTGGGCACGCACGACCGGGGCCACCACCTGCACGGCGGCCCGGAGGGCTTCGACCGTCGGCTCTGGGAGCTCGTCGACCACGACGAGGCCACCGCGGCCTTCCGCCTCGTCAGTCCCCACGGCGACCAGGGCTTCCCGGGCGAGCTGACGGTCGGGGCGCGGTTCACCGTCACCGCCGACTCGGTCGCGATCGAGCTGACCGCCACCACCGACCGCACCACGGTGGTCAACCTGACCCAGCACACCTACCTCAACCTCGAGGGCCGCTCGGCCGGGACGGTCGACGACCACCTCCTCCACGTGCTCGCGGAGCGGTACACGCCGATCGACGCCGAGGGCATCCCGACCGGGGACCATGCGTCCGTCGTGGGCACGCCCTTCGACCTCCGGTCGCCGACCCGGCTCGGCTCCGTCGTGCGGTCCGGCCACCCTCAGGTCGTCGACGCCCAGGGCATCGACCACAACCTGGTGATCGACGGCCCGTACGACGCGGACGGCCTCCGCACCCTCTGTCGACTGACCGCGCCCGCCACGCGGACGACGCTCGAGCTGCGCGCCGACCAGCCGGGCCTGCAGGTCTACACCGGCAACTTCCTCGACGGCACGCTCGGCTCCGTCGACGGCGGCGTCTACCGCCAGGGTGACGGGATCGCGCTCGAGCCCCAGCTCTTCCCGGACTCGCCCCACCACCCGGAGTGGCCCAGCGCCGTGCTGGAGCCGGGGGAGCGCTACCTGGCTCGCCACGAGTGGCGCTTCACGGCCTCGCCGGCCTGACCTGATCGCCGGCCCGACCGGTCGGCCGGACTACCCCGCCCTCGGCGTGCGCGCCGGTCCCGTGGCGTCGTGGAGCACCTGACCGTCCGGCCTCCGCGCGCCCCCGCGCGGCGCGACGGGCAGGCTGCCGCGCACGGGTGCGGGCGTCCGTCACCGCCCCTCCGACGACGTCGCCGCACGTCACGCGCGGTGCTGCCGGGGGCGGGGGAGACGAGTGCCGTCCCGCACGCTCGGCCGCCCGCGCCGTACGGCGGGACGGGCCCCGAAGTGAGCGTTCACATTTCTCTCGACGATTTCCGGCGAAGTGATTGACGGGGAGGAATGTTAGCGCTCACACTCCTACTCAGTGACACCGGTCACAGGGCGACGAAGCCCGTTCGAGCTGGAGGAATCACAGTGGTCAAGAAGACTCTGGTCGCGCTGAGCGCGATCGCCCTGGGCGCCGGCACCCTGTCCGCCTGCGGTGGCGGCGACAGCGCCAGCGGCAGTGACGACGGCGCGATCACCATGGGCTTCGCCCAGGTCGGCGCCGAGAGCGGCTGGCGCACGGCCAACTCCGCGAGCATCCAGGACACGGCCGAGGCCGAGGGCATCGAGCTCAAGTTCTCCGACGCGCAGCAGAAGCAGGAGAACCAGATCAAGGCGATCCGGTCCTACATCCAGCAGGACGTCGACATCATCTCGTTCAGCCCGGTCGTCGAGACCGGCTGGGACGCGGTGCTGCAGGAGGCCAAGCGCGCCGGCATCCCCGTGATCCTCACCGACCGCGCGGTCGACACCGACGACGAGTCGCTCTACGTCACCTTCCTCGGCTCCGACTTCGTCGCCGAGGGCGAGAAGGCCGGCCAGTGGCTGGTCGACAACGCCGCCGACTCCGACGTCGACGGTGACGGCGACGTCAACGTCGTCGAGCTGCAGGGCACGACCGGTGCCGCCCCGGCGATCGACCGCAAGGAGGGCTTCGAGTCGGTCATCTCCTCCGACCCCAGCATCTCCATCTCGGCCTCGCAGACCGGTGACTTCACCCGCGACGGCGGCAAGCAGGTCATGGAGGCCTTCCTGCAGTCGGAGGAGGGCATCGACGTCGTCTACGCCCACAACGACGACATGGGTCTCGGTGCCATCGAGGCGATCGAGGCCGCCGGTCTCGTGCCCGGCGAGGACATCAAGATCATCACGGTCGACGCCGTCCGCGACGGGATGGCCGCGCTGGCCGAGGGCAAGATCAACTTCATCGTGGAGTGCAACCCCCTCCTCGGTCCCCAGCTGATGGAGCTCGCCCAGCAGGTGCTCGACGGCGAGGAGGTCCCGCGCCGGGTCGTCACCGAGGAGACCACCTTCACGCAGGAGCAGGCCGCCGAGGTCCTCGAGAGCCGCGAGTACTGATCCCCGCTCGTCGCGGGCCCGTCCGGAGACCCCGGCCGGGTCCGCGACCCCCTCTTTTCCTCCCCGACCACGGAGACCTTGATGACGCAGACGGACGTTCCTCCCGCCACCGACGACGTGCCGGGCCAGGCGACCGACGACGGCCCGACCCCCGCGACCGGTCCGCAGCCCGACCCGGGCACCCCCGTGGTCGAGATGCGCGACATCTCGATCACGTTCGGTGCGGTGGCGGCGCTCAGCGGCGTCAGCCTCCGGCTCTTCCCGGGTGAGGTGCACGCCCTGATGGGCGAGAACGGCGCCGGCAAGTCGACGCTGATCAAGGCGCTGACCGGGGTGTACACGATCGACTCCGGCACGATCCTGGTCGGCGGTCGGGAGCAGGACTTCGCGACGCCCGCCGCGGCCCAGGGCGCCGGCATCAGCACCGTCTACCAGGAGGTCAACCTGGTCCCGAACCTGACGGTGGCCGAGAACATGATGCTCGGCCGCGAGCCGCGCCGGTTCGGGATGATCGACCACCGGGCGATGAACCGCCAGGCGGCCGCCACGCTGGAACGTCTCGGTCTCGACGTCGCTCCGGGCTCCGTCCTCGGCGACCACCCGATCGCCGTGCAGCAGCTCGTCGCGATCGCCCGGGCCGTCGACGTCGAGGCCCGTGTGCTCATCCTCGACGAGCCGACGTCGAGCCTCGACTCCGACGAGGTGGCCAAGCTCTTCGAGGTGATGCGCCGCCTGCGGGAGGCCGGCGTCGCGATCGTGTTCGTGTCGCACTTCCTCGACCAGGTCTACGAGATCTCCGACCGCATGACGATCCTGCGCAACGGCCGCCTGGTCGAGGAGCGGATGGTCGCCGGGACGACGCAGCTCGAGCTGGTGCAGCGGATGATCGGCCGCGACCTGGAGGTGCTCGACCAGCTCGACCGCGAGCCCGCGAGCGCCGCGCCGACGCGTGGCACCCCGCTGCTCACCGCCGTGGGCCTCGGCCGCAAGGGCTCCCTCGAGGCCACCGACCTCGAGCTGTACGACGGGGAGGTCATCGGCGTCGCGGGCCTGCTCGGGTCCGGACGCACCGAGCTCGCCCGCCTGCTCTTCGGCGCCGACTCCGCCGACACCGGCTCCGTCGAGGTCCGGGCCTCGCGCCGCCGCCTGCGCAGCCCCCGGCACGCCATCGACCGCAAGATCGCCTTCTCCAGCGAGGACCGCAAGGGGGAGGGGGTGATCGCCGACCTCACGGTGGCGGACAACATGCTGCTCGCCCTCCAGGCCTCCCGGGGCTGGCTCCGGCCGATCCCGCAGGCCACCCGCACCCGGCTCGTCGCGGACTACATCGAGGCCCTCGACATCCGGCCCGCCGACCCGAACGCGCTGATGCGCCACCTCTCCGGCGGCAACCAGCAGAAGGTGCTGCTGGCGCGCTGGCTCGTGACCGAGCCGGACCTGCTGATCCTCGACGAGCCCACCCGCGGCATCGACATCGGGGCGAAGACCCAGATCCAGGCCCTCGTGGCCGACCTGGCCGCCAAGGGCATGTCCGTGGTCTTCATCTCCGCGGAGCTCGAGGAGGTCCTGCGCCTCTCCGACCGCCTGGTCGTGATGCGCGACCGCCGCAAGATCGCCGAGCGGCCCAACGACGGCGTCAGCGTCAGCGACGTCCTGGAGATCATCGCGGGCGAGGCCCGCTCCGAGGAGGAGACGGCCCATGTCTGACACGCTGCCGAAGGTGCCCGACACGGCGTCGGCCCCGCCGTCGGCGGGGGACGGGCCCGCCCGGCCCTCCCCGCTCGCCCGCGCCCTCGCCCACCCGCTGCTCTGGCCGGTGCTCGCCCTCGTCGTGCTCCTGGCGGTCAACGTCGCCGCCCAGCCCGGCTTCCTCGAGGTGCGCCTCCAGGACGGCCACCTGTTCGGCAGCGTGATCGACATCCTCCGCAACAGCGCGCCGATCATGCTGGTCGCGACGGGCATGACGCTCGTCATCGCCACCCGCGGCATCGACCTCTCCGTCGGGGCGATCGCCGCGATCGCCGGCGCCATCGCCTGCACCCAGATCGTCGGTGCCGCCGACCAGGGCGCGGCGAGCGTGGCGATCATCGCGAGCACCACCGCCGTCGCCGCCTGCGTGCTGCTCGGCCTCTGGAACGGGTTCCTCGTCGCGGTCCTCGGGATCCAACCGATCATCGCGACCCTGGTCCTCATGGTCGCCGGCCGCGGGCTCGCGATGCTCGTGACCGACGGGCAGATCACGACCGTCAACAACGACACCTTCAGCGACCTCGCGTCGGGCTTCGTGCTGACGCTCCCGATCGCCCTGATCATCGCGCTCGTCGTCTTCGGCCTGACCGCGGTCCTGACCCGCCGTACGGCGCTGGGCATGCTCATCGAGGCCGTCGGCATCAACCCGGAGGCCAGCCGCCTGGCCGGTGTCCGGTCGCGCACCATCATCTGGACCGTCTACGTCTTCGCCGGGTTCTGCGCCGGGGTCGCGGGCCTGATCATCGCGGCCAACACGAGCTCGGTGAACGCCAACAGCCTCGGCCTCTGGATCGAGCTCGACGCGATCCTGGCGGTCGTCATCGGGGGCACGTCGCTGGCCGGCGGCCGCTTCTCGCTCGCCGGCACGCTCGTCGGGGCCGTCTTCATCGCGACCCTGGCCCGCACGATCCCGACCATCGGGATCCCGTCGGAGGCCAACTACCTCTTCAAGGCCGTCGTGGTCGTCCTCGTCTGCCTCCTCCAGTCGCCCAAGGCCCGTGCGGCCATCGGCTCCCTGCTGACCGCCCGCCACTCGAAGGGGGCCACCTCATGAGCACCGCCACCGTCACCCGACCCGGTCCCGGGGGCCCGTCCGGTCCCGCCGCACCCGGCAGCCCGTCGGGCCGGCCGCGGTCGGCCTGGGAGCGCGTCCGCACCTACACGCCCTCGAGCCGCTACCTGCCGGTCATCACGACCGCGGCGCTGTTCGTCGGGATGTTCAGCGTCGGCGGCGCGCGCTACGAGGGGTTCGCCGACCCGCAGGTGTTCCTGAGCCTGCTGCTCGACAACAGCTTCCTCATCGTTCTCGCGGTCGGCATGACCTTCGTGATCCTCACGGGCGGCATCGACCTCTCCGTCGGCTCGAACGTCGCGCTGTCGACGGTCATCGCCGCCAAGACCCTCGAGATGGGCTGGTCGCCGTACCTCACGGTGGTGGCGGTGCTGGTGACCGGCACGGTGCTCGGCACCGCGATGGGCCTGCTGATCCACTACTTCGACATCCAGCCGTTCATCGCCACGCTCGCCGGCATGTTCCTGGCCCGCGGGCTCTGCTACCTGATCAGCGTCGACTCGATCCCGATCAGCGACGAGACCTTCCAGACCTGGGCGTTCGCGTCGGTCGACCTGCCGGGCGGCTACTACGTCGGCTGGACCTCGATCGTCGCGCTGGCCACGGTGGCGATCGCCGCCCTCGTGCTGGCCCGCACCCGCTTCGGCCGCACGGTCTACGCCATCGGCGGCAACGAGTCGTCCGCCCTGCTCATGGGTCTGCGGGTGGCGTCCACCAAGGTCGGCGTCTACGCGATCAGCGGCTTCTGCGCGGCCTTCGCGGGCCTGCTCTTCGCGCTCTACACGCTCTCGGGCTACTCGCTCAACGCGGTGGGGATGGAGCTCGACGCCATCGCCGCGGTCGTCATCGGCGGCACGCTGCTGACCGGCGGACGCGGCTTCGTGATCGGCTCGCTCCTGGGCGTGCTCGTCCTCGGCGTCATCCAGACCTTCATCTCCTTCGACGGCACGCTGAGCTCCTGGTGGACCCGCATCAGCATCGGTCTGCTCGTGCTCGTCTTCGTGGTGGTCCAGCGGTTCATGACGCGGCGCCAGCCGTGACGGCCCTGCGCCCCGAGCAGCGGATGCCGGTGATGGCCGACGTCGCCCGGCTCGCCGGGGTCTCCCACCAGACCGTCTCGCGCGTCGTGAACGGGCAGACCAACCTGCGACCAGCCACCCGGCAGCGCGTCGAGGAGGCCATCCGCCAGCTGGGCTACCGGCCCAACACGGCGGCCCGGGCGCTCGTCACGCGCCGGTCGGCCACCATCGGCGTCATCGGCTCGAAGAGCGGCTTCTGGGGCCCGAGCACCGTCCACCGCACCATCCAGGCAGCGGGTCGGGAGGCCGGCTACTTCGTGAGCTCGGTCAACCTGCAGAGCCTCACGCGCACCGAGCTGGTCGACGCGATCGACCACCTGCGCGACCAGAGCGTCGAGGGCATCGTGCTGATCTCCGCGACCGACGAGGCCCTCGAGGTCGCGCGGGCGCAGGAGGACCTCGGCGTCCCCGTGGTCGTCGTCGAGGGCGACGAGCGGCGGGCGCGCTGGACCGTCGGCGTCGACCAGGTCGCCGGCGCCCTCCTCGGCACCCGCCACCTCATCGCGCAGGGCCACACCGAGATCGTGCACCTGGCCGGTCCGACCTCGTGGACCGAGGCGCGCGGCCGCCTGCTCGGCTGGCGCTGCGCCATGTACGACGCGGGCCTCCGCCCGGGGCCGCACGTGACGGGCGACTGGTCCGCGCGCAGCGGCTACGAGGCGGGCCTCGAGATCGCCTCGCGTCCCGAGGTCACGGCCGTCTTCTGCGCCAACGACCAGATGGCCCTCGGGCTGCTCCGGGCCCTCCACGAGGCCGGCCGTCGCGTGCCCGACGACGTCAGCGTCGTCGGCTTCGACGACATCCCCGAGGCGGCCTACCTCATCCCGCCCCTCACCACCGTGCGCCAGGACTTCGGCGCCGTCGGCCGGCGGGCCATCGAGATCCTCCGGGCCGCCATCGACGGCACCCCGGCGCCCCCGAGCCTCATCGCCCCCGAGCTGACCGTGCGCGCCAGCACGGCGGCGCCCCGCCGTACCCCCCACCGCTCCACCGAAGGGATCTAGCCCGTGTCCGAGAGCCCACGTCCCACCTACGTCGTCGGGGTCGACTTCGGCACCCTGTCGGGTCGCGCGCTCGTCGTGCGCGTCTCCGACGGGGCCGAGCTCGGCACCGCGACGTTCGACTACCCCCACGCGGTCGTCGAGGACCGCCTGCCGGGCGGCGGTCGCGCACTGCCCCCGGAGTGGGCGCTGCAGGTGCCGGAGGACTACCGGGGGGTGCTCCGGCACGCCGTGCCCGCAGCGGTCGCGGCGGCCGGCGTCGACCCCGCCGACGTGGTGGGCATCGCCACCGACTTCACCGCCTGCACGATGGTGCCGACGCTCGCCGACGGGACGCCGCTGTGCGAGGTCCCGGGGCTCGAGGACCGGCCGCACGCCTACGTGAAGCTGTGGCGCCACCACGCCGCCCAGCCCCAGGCCGACCGCATCAACCGGCTCGCCGAGGAGCGGGCCGAGGCCTGGCTGCCGCGGTACGGCGGGCTGATCTCGTCGGAGTGGGAGTTCGCGAAGGGCCTGCAGGTCTACGAGGAGGACCGCGAGGTCTACGACCGGATGGAGCGGTGGGTCGAGGCGGCCGACTGGATCGTCTGGCAGCTGTCGGGGGAGTACGTGCGCAACGCGTGCACCGCGGGCTACAAGGGCATCCGCCAGGACGGCGCCTACCCGAGCGCCGCGTTCCTCTCCGCGCTCGCCCCCGGGTTCGAGGGGTTCGTGCCCGAGAAGCTCGAGCACCCCATCGGCCAGCTGGGCGACCGCGCCGGCGGGCTCACCGCCGAGGCCGCGGCGTGGACCGGGCTGCCCGAGGGCATCGCGGTCGCGGTCGGCAACGTCGACGCCCACGTCAGCGCCCCGGCCGCGCAGGCGACCGGCACCGGCCAGATGGTCGCGATCATGGGCACCTCGACCTGCCACGTGATGAGCGCCGACGTGCTGCGGGAGGTGCCGGGCATGTGCGGCGTCGTGGACGGCGGCATCGTCGCCGGCAGCTGGGGCTACGAGGCGGGCCAGAGCGGGGTCGGCGACATCTTCGGCTGGTTCGTCCGCACGGCGGTGCCCCCGGCGTACGTCGCCGCGGCCGAGGCCGCCGGGGAGTCGGTGCACGAGCACCTCACCCGCCTGGCCTCCGCGCAGGAGGTGGGGGAGCACGGCCTCGTCGCGCTCGACTGGCACAGCGGCAACCGCTCCGTGCTGGTCGACCACCAGCTCTCGGGCCTCGTGGTCGGCCTGACGCTGGCCACCCGCCCCGAGGACGTCTACCGCGCCCTGCTCGAGGCCACCGCCTTCGGCACCCGGGTGATCGTCGAGACCTTCCGCTCCAGCGGCGTGCCGGTCGACGAGTTCATCGTCGCGGGCGGGCTGGCCCGGAACCACCTGCTGATGCAGGTCTACGCGGACGTCACCCGGCTGCCGCTCTCGGTCCTCGACTCGGCGCAGGGCCCGGCGCTCGGCTCGGCGATCCACGCCGCGGTCGCGGCCGGCGCCTACCCCGACGTGCCGTCCGCCGCGAAGAGC
Organism: Nocardioides alkalitolerans DSM 16699; assembly: GCF_000426525.1. Classification (GTDB taxonomy): domain Bacteria; phylum Actinomycetota; class Actinomycetes; order Propionibacteriales; family Nocardioidaceae; genus Nocardioides; species Nocardioides alkalitolerans. Next base: position 469,073 of record NZ_AUFN01000010.1, on the reverse strand, counting down.
ATGGGCAAGGTGCGACGCGGGGTGTTCCTCCCCGACGAGGAGCGGGCGCAGCGCTACGACGCGCTGTTCGCCGAGTACGTCGCGCTCCACGACCACTTCGGCCGCACGGTGCCGGCGATGCGCCGGCTCAAGGCGATCCGCCGGGCGGCCGTCGAGGCGCGGCTGGCGCGCGAGACCCCCGCGGCGGTGGCGCGATGACGGTCGTCGACGACGTCCGCACCACCGTCGCGACGCTGCGGCGCGAGGTCTGCGGGCTCCACGAGCAGCTCACCCGCTACCAGCTGGTCGTGTGGACGGCCGGCAACGTCTCCGCCCGGGTGCCCGGCCACCAGCTGCTCGTCATCAAGCCGAGCGGGGTCGCGTACGACGACCTCACCCCCGAGAACATGGTGGTCTGCGACCTGCACGGCCGGGTCGTCGAGGGCGAGCACGCGCCGTCGTCCGACACCGACGCGCAGGCCTACGTCTACCGGGCGATGCCCGAGGTCGGCGGGGTCGTCCACACCCACTCGACGTACGCCACGGCCTGGGCGTCGCGCCGCGAGCCGGTGCCGTGCGTGCTCACGATGGGGGCCGACGAGTTCGGCGGCGAGATCCCCGTCGGGCCGTTCGCGGTCATCGGCGACGACTCGATCGGGCGCGGGATCGTCGAGACCCTGAGCGGCAGCCGGTCCCCGGCGGTGCTCATGGCCAACCACGGCGTGTTCGCGATCGGCCCGACGGCCCGCGCGGCGGTCAAGGCGGCCGTGATGTGCGAGGACGTCGCCCGCACGGTGCACGTCGCCCGCCAGCTCGGCGACCCGGTCCCGCTGGCCCCGGCGCAGGTCGACGCCCTCTTCGACCGCTACCAGAACGTCTACGGCCAGCGCTGAAGCGCCGGCCCCACCCCCACTCTCGCGAGGAGCACCACCATGACCACCCCGTCGACGTCCGTCCCCGCCCCCGAGGTCTGGTTCCTGACCGGAAGCCAGGCGCTCTACGGACCGGAGACCCTCGACCAGGTCGCGGCCCAGTCCCAGGGCATCGCGCAGCGGCTCGCCGCCTCCGCCGACCTGCCGGTCGAGGTCGTCTGGAAGCCCGTGCTGCTGGACGCCGGCTCGATCCACCGGCTGATGCTGGAGGCCAACGTCGCCCCGCAGTGCGTCGGCGTGATCACGTGGATGCACACGTTCTCGCCCGCCAAGATGTGGATCGCCGGGCTCGACGCGCTGCAGAAGCCCCTCCTGCACCTGCACACGCAGGCCGGCATGGAGCTGCCGTGGTCGACCATCGACATGGACTTCATGAACCTCAACCAGGCCGCCCACGGCGACCGCGAGTTCGGCTTCATCCAGACGCGCCTGGGCGTCGCCCGCAAGACCGTCGCCGGCCACGTCGACTCGCCGGTCGTCGCGGGGCGCGTGGCCGACTGGACGCGGGCCGCCGTCGGTCGCAGCGAGGTCCGCTCGCTCAAGCTGGCCCGCTTCGGCGACAACATGCGCGACGTGGCCGTCACCGAGGGCGACAAGGTCGAGGCCCAGCTGCGGTTCGGCGTCTCCGTCAACACCTACGGGGTCAATGACCTCGTCGCCGTCGTCGACGCGGTGGCCGACGACGCGATCGACAAGCTGGTCGTCGAGTACGCCGACACCTACCGCGTCGACCCGAGCCTGCTGCCCGGCGCCGAGCGCCACGAGTCGCTGCGGTACGGCGCCCGGGTCGAGCTGGGCATCCGCACCTTCCTGGAGGACGGCGGCTTCCGCGCGTTCACGACCAACTTCGAGGACCTGGGCGGGCTCCGCCAGCTGCCAGGCCTCGCGGTCCAGCGCCTGATGGCCGACGGCTACGGCTTCGGCGGCGAGGGCGACTGGAAGACGTCCGTGCTGCTGCGCGCGACGAAGGCGATGGCGGGCACGCTGCCGGGCGGCACGTCGTTCATGGAGGACTACACGTACCACCTGGTGCCGGGGGAGGAGAAGATCCTCGGCGCCCACATGCTCGAGGTCTGCCCCACGATCACGACCCAGCAGCCGTCGCTGGAGATCCACCCCCTGGGCATCGGCGGCCGTGAGGACCCGGTACGCCTCCGCTTCACGGCCGACCCCGGCCCCGCCGTCGTGGCGGGTCTCTCCGACCTCGGCGACCGGTTCCGCCTCACCGTCAACGCCATCGACGTGGTCGAGCCCGACGAGGCCCTTCCTCTGCTGCCCGTGGCGTGCGCCGTGTGGGAGCCCCGCCCCTCGCTGTCGACCTCCGCCGAGGCCTGGCTGATGGCCGGCGCCCCGCACCACACCGTGCTCTCGAAGGCGATCGGCGTCGAGGTGCTCGAGGACTTCGCCGAGATGACGGGGGTCGAGATGGTCACCATCGACGCGGGTACGACGCCGCGCGCGTTCCAGCGCGAGCTGCGCTGGAACGCCGCCTACCACCGGCTCGCGGCGCGCCTCTGAGGACGGCGGCCGATCAGGGCCGGCCCGGCCGGCGGCCGGCGCGGTCGGTGATCGCCGCGGTGACGGCGTCAGCGGTCGCGACGAACGCCGTCACCTGGTCGTCGCCGAGGCCGCCCGTGGACGCCTCCTCGAGCTCGCGCCAGAGCGCGGTGATGGGGGCGCGGGCGGCGCGACCCTTGTCGGTGAGGTGCACGACCACCACCCGGCGGTCGTGCGCGGCGGGCTCTCGGACCACGAGCCCGGCCTCCTGCATGCGGCGCAGGGACTTCGACACGGTGGAGTGGTCGAGCCCGACGCCCGCGAGCAGCTCGGACTGGGTCTGGCCGTCGCGGTCGAAGAGCTGCATCAGCAGCAGCTCCTGCCCGGGGTGGAGGTCCATGTCGCGGAGCAGCGCGGCGGCGTAGGAGCGGTGCGCGCGGGCGAGCTGGAAGATCGCGTAGCTCAGCGGGCCGCCGTCGGCCGTCGAGGGGAGGTCGCGCACGCGGGTCGTCTCCTTCATTCAGTCCGTGAGGGCCGGGTAGTCGGTGTACCCGGCTGCGCCCCCACCGTAGAAGGTGGCCGGGTCCGGCGTGTTGAGATCGGCGCCGCGGCGCAACCGCTCCACGAGGTCCGGGTTGGCGAGAGCGAGTGCTCCGACGGAGACGAGGTCGGCGGTGCCGGCGTCGATGTCGCGCGCCCGGGCGGGCACGTCGGCGCCTCCGCGGTTGAGGATCAACGTCGCGGGCCACTGCGCGCGCAGCGTGTCGAGCAGGGCCTCGTCGCCACCGTGCATGACGTGCAGGTACGCCAGCCGGAGGGGGTGCAGCGCCGTGAGCAGCGCCGGGTAGAGCTCGTGGGTGTCGGTCTCGGTGATGTCGTTGTACGGGTTGCCGGGAGAGATGCGCAGGCCGGTGCGGTCGGGGCCGATCTCGGCGGCCACGGCGGTGGCGACCTCGACGGCGAACCGGACGCGGCCCGCGATGCTGGCGCCGTAGCGGTCGGTGCGTCGGTTGGTGCCGTCGGCGAGGAACTGGTGGACGAGGTAGCCGTTCGCGGCGTGGATCTCGACACCGTCCGCGCCGGCGGCGACGGCACGCGCGGCTGCTCGCCGGAAGTCGTCGACGGTCTCCTCGACCTCGGTGGTCGACAGCTCGCGGGGCTCGGGCATCTCCTGGGGCCCCGTGGCGGTGAACATCGCTCCCGCGGGCCGGACTGCGGACGGGGCGACCGGCTGACGTCCGTGGGGGGTGTTGTCGGGGTGGGAGATCCGGCCGACGTGCATCAGCTGGATGACGACGCGCCCGCCGGCTGCGTGCACCGCGTCGGTCACCGTGCGCCAGCCGGCGACCTGGTCGTCGTCGTGGATGCCGGGGGTGAGGAGGTAGCCCTGGCCGTCGGGGCTGGGCTGCGTGCCCTCCGTGACGATCAGCGCGTGGGAGGCACGCTGTGCGTAGTACTCGGCGTTGAGGCCCGTCGGCACGCCGGCGGGGGTGGAGCGGTCGCGGGTCATGGGGGCCATGACCAGGCGGTGCGGAAGGTCGAGCGCTCCGATCGTGGTCGGGGTCCAGAGGGAGTCGAGGGCGGTGTCGGGCGTGTGGTCGGGCACGGGTATTCCTTCGCGGAGCGCGGCCGGTCGGGGACCGGCGAGGGAGAGGTGGGCGAGAGCGGGGAGTGCTCAGGCGACGGTGAGGACGAGCTTGCCCCGCACGTGACCGGAGTCGCTGGCCTCGTGGGCGGCGACCGCCTCGTGGAGGGGGTAGGTCGTGACGGTCGTGGTGAGTGCTCCGGCTGCGACGTCGGCCGCCACGACGGAGAGACGCTCGGTCGCGCGGTCGGCGCCGCCGCGGGCGAAGGTGACGCCGAGCTGCTGGGCGCCGAGGTCGGCGATCGTGACGATGCGGTCGGTGCCGCCGCGCAGGGTCACGGAGTCCTCGAGCGCGCCCTTGCCGGCGAGGTCGAACACTGCGTCGACACCGTCGGGCGCAAGGGCCCGGACCCGCTCGACGAGGCCGTCGCCGTAGGTGGTCGCCGTGGCGCCCAGGGCGGTCAGGTACTCCTGGTTGCCCGGGCCGGCAGTGGCCAGCACGCGTGCCCCCCGGCCGACCGCCAGCTGGACCGCCAGCGTCCCGACCCCGCCCGATGCGCCGTGCATCAGCACGGTCTCCCCGGCCGCGACGCCGAGCAGGTCGAGGACCCGCTCGGTCGTGTCGGTGGCCACCGGCAGCGCGGCTGCGTCCTCCCACGAGAGCTCGGCAGGCTTGCGGACCACGGTCGTGGCCAGGGCGTGCTCGGCGTACGCACCGGTGTCGGACCATCCCAGGACCTCGTCGCCCACGCGGAGGTCGCGGACGTCCTCGCCCACGGCGTCGACCACACCGGCGAGCTCGCCGCCGGGAACGGCCGGGAACGTCGTCGGCCGCAGCGCGGCCATCAGACCGGCGCGGGTCTTGCCGTCCACGGGGTTCACGCCGGCTGCGCGGACCCGCACACGGACCTGACCGGGCCCGGGCGTGGGGAGGTCGACGTCGGCCTCGCGCAGCACGTCGGGGCCGCCGAACCGATCGAACACGATTGCCTTCATGGGGTGCTCCAGGGCTAGGGCCGGCTGCCTTATGTGGCCGGACACATAATTACTGTACCCGATCCGGTGGCTAGCCAAGTAATGGGCGCGGAGCGTCGTCGCGGGGTCTCGGACGCGACAGCGCCCCCGCCCCGTGCGGTGCACGGGGCGGGGGCGCTGTCGGTGGTGCGGGTGACGCCGAAGGCGGTCAGGCCTTCTTGGTCTCCCAGAAGATCTCGGCGATCTCGTCGATCTTGGCGAGGAGCTGGTCGGCCACCTCGGCGTCGAGCGAGCCCTTGGTGCCCGAGGCACCGGCGAGCTTGGTGGCCTCGTTGACCAGCGTGTGCAGCTGGGGGTACTTCTCGAAGTGCGGGGGCTTGAAGTAGTCCGTCCACAGCACCCACAGGTGGTGCTTGACGAGCTCCGAGCGCTCCTCCTTGATGATCACGGCGCGCGTGCGGAAGTCGGGGTCGTCGCTGTCGGCGACCTTGGCGATCACGGCCTTGATCGACTCGGCCTCGATGCGGGCCTGGGCGGGGTCGTACACGCCGCAGGGCAGGTCGCAGTGGGCCGAGACCTCGATGGTCGGGGCGAACAGTCGAGCGAACATCCGTGGGTCCTCTCTGGAGCCGGCTGGTGGCGGGCCGTTGACCTGCGATGACTGGTCACGGCCACGTGGTTGCGAGACTACTCCGCATGGTCCAGCGGCAGAACCGGGGTCCGCGGTGGGGGACGGCCCGCGTCGACGGTCCCTCCATGCTCCCCACGCTGTGCCCCGGCGACCTGCTCCTGCTCCGGTACGGCGCCCGCCCGCGCCCCGGCGCGGTCGTCGTGGCCCGCTTCGGGGGCGGGGTCGTCGTGGTGAAGCGGGCGGTCGAGCGTCGTACCCGCTTCGACGGCTCCCCGGGCTGGTGGCTGCGGGGTGACGCCACCGACGAGGAGGCGGCCGCCGCCGGGGCCGTGGGTCCGGTGGTCGACTCCCGGCGCCGGGGCCCGGTCGCCGACGAGGAGGTGCTCGCGGTGGCGACGGCGCGGCTCTGGCCGCGGCCGCGTCGGCTCGTACGGCGGGCGCCGAGGGCGCCGGAGTAGGCGCCACCGCGACCGAGCGTCCGCTCGGTCGGCGCTGTCCGTGCGCAGGACCTCGACCGGGAAGGACCGACCCGTTGTGGAACACTGACGCCCGTTCTCGCCCCGCCCCTCCAGAGAAGATGGCCCATGTCTGCACCCGTCGCGTCCCCGTCTGAGCCCGGCCACCCCTTCGCCGGCGACCCCGTCTTCGACCTCCACGTCGGCGGCAAGATGGCGGTCAGCGCGACGGTCGGCGTCGACACCAAGGAGCAGCTCTCCCTGGCCTACACCCCGGGCGTCGCCCGCGTCTGCGAGGCCATCGCGGCCGACCCGTCGATGACGCAGCACTACACGTGGGTGCCGAACACGGTCGCCGTCGTCACCGACGGCACGGCGGTGCTCGGGCTGGGCGACATCGGCCCCGCCGCGGCGATGCCGGTGATGGAGGGCAAGGCCGTGCTCTTCAAGGACTTCGGCGGCGTCGACGGCGTCCCGATCTGCCTGGCCACGACCGACGTCGAGGAGATCATCGAGACCGTCGTGCGCCTGGCGCCCAGCTTCGGCGGCATCAACCTCGAGGACATCTCGGCCCCCCGCTGCTTCGAGATCGAGGACCGGCTCAAGGAGCTGCTCGACATCCCCGTCTTCCACGACGACCAGCACGGCACCGCCGTCGTGGTGCTCGCCGCGCTCGAGAACGCCCTGCGCCTCACGGGCCGCACCCACGCCGACACCCGGGTCGTGGTCTCCGGCGCCGGTGCCGCGGGCGTCGCCGTCACCAAGATCCTGCTCGAGGCCGGCATCTCCGACCTCGTCGTCGTCGACCGCACGGGCGTCGTGACCTCCCAGCGCGGCGACCTCACGCCCGTGAAGAAGGCGCTCGCCGAGCTCACGGCCGACCGCACGGGTCGCACGGGCACGCTCGCCGACGTGATGGTGGGCGCCGACGTGTTCATCGGTGTCTCCGGCGGCACCGTCGACGAGGCGGTCGTGGCGACGATGGCCCCCGAGGCCATCATCTTCGGCCTCGCGAACCCGACGCCCGAGGTGCTGCCCGACGTCGCCCACAAGTACGCCCGCGTCGTCGCGACCGGTCGCTCGGACTTCCCGAACCAGATCAACAACGTCCTCGCCTTCCCGGGCATCTTCCGGGGTGCGTTCGACGTCCACGCCACGGCGATCACCGAGGGCATGAAGCTCGCCGCGGCGACCGCGCTGGCCGACCTGGTGGGCGACGAGCTCAGCGAGGACCTCGTCATCCCGTCGCCGTTCGACCCCCGGGTCGGGCCCGCCGTGGCGTCCGCGGTGGCCGCCGCCGCGCGCGCCGACGGCGTCGCCCGCCGCTGAGACACCCCCTCGGCACGCCACCGGGCCGGGGCTAGGTTGGCGTCATGTTCGCCGTCTACGCAGCCAGCTTCTCGTCCGACGACCCGCTGAGCGGCCTCGTGGTGGGGGAGCGCCCCGACCCCGAGGTCCCCGAGGGCTGGACGACCGTGACCGTCAAGGCCGCCTCGCTCAACCACCACGACCTGTGGTCGCTCAAGGGCGTGGGGCTGAAGTCCGAGGCGCTGCCGATGATCCTGGGCTGCGACGCGGCCGGGTACGACGAGGACGGCAACGAGGTCGTCGTGCACGCCGTCATCTCCGACCCGTCGTGGCGGGGTGACGAGACCTTCGACCCGCGACGTTCCCTGCTCTCGGAGCGCCACCAGGGCACGTTCGCCGACAAGGTCGTCGTGCCGCGCGGCAACGTCGTGCCCAAGCCGGCGTCGATGTCGTTCGAGGAGGCCGCGTGCCTGCCGACGGCGTGGCTGACGGCGTACCGGATGCTCTTCACCCAGGGCGGCCTCAAGGCCGGCGACACGGTGCTGGTGCAGGGTGCGGGCGGCGGCGTGGCCACGGCCCTCATCACCCTGGCCCGGGCGGGCGGCATGCGCGTGCTCGCGACGAGCCGCGACGAGGCCAAGCGGGCCCGGGCGCTCGAGATCGGCGCCCACGAGGTGTTCGAGAGCAACGCGCGGCTGCCGGTCAAGGTCGACGCCGTGATGGAGACGGTCGGCCGCGCCACGTGGTCGCACTCGATCCGCTCGCTGCGCCCCGGCGGCAAGCTCGTCATCTCCGGGACCACCTCGGGCCCGAAGCTCGACGACGCCGAGCTGACGCGCATCTTCTTCCTGCAGCTGCAGGTCATCGGCTCGACGATGGGCACCCGTGACGAGCTCGCGTCGCTGGTGACGTTCCTCGACGCGACGGGCACGAAGCCGCTGATCGACCGGGTGCTCCCGATGACCGAGGCCCGCGACGGCTTCGCCGCGGTCGCCGAGGGCGACGTCTTCGGCAAGATCGTGCTCACCCGATGAGCGCACCGGCCCGACGCACGTACGTCGTGACCGGCGCGGGCTCCGGCATCGGCGCCGCGGTCGCCGACCGTCTCCACGCCCGCGGCGACGCGCTGGTGCTCGTCGTGCGCGACGACCAGCGTGCGGTCGACCTGCAGGACGCGTACGCCGGCAGCACGGCGCTGGTGGCCGACCTCGCCGACCCCGAGGCGCTCGAGCAGGCGCTCGCCTCCGGACTGCCCACCTCGGTCGACGGCGTCGTGCACGCCGCCGGGGTCGTCGACCTCGCGCCGATCGGCGACATCGACCTCGCCTCGTGGCAGCAGACCCTCGCCGTCAACGTCACGGCCCCGATGCTGCTCACCCGGGCGCTGCTCCCCGCGCTGCGGGCCGCCCGCGGCACGGCGGTGATGGTGAACTCGAGCGCGGGCCGACGCGCCCACCCCGACTGGGCGTCGTACGCCGCCTCGAAGTTCGCGCTGCGCGCCCTCGCCGACGCGCTGCGGGCGGAGGAGGGCGGTCGCGGTGTACGTGTGTCCACCGTCTACCCGGGGCGCACGGCGACGCCGATGCAGGCCCTCGTGCACGCCCAGGAGGGCAAGGAGTACGACCCCGACGACTGGGTGAGCGCCGCGACGGTCGCCGACTCGGTGGTGCACTGCCTCGACCTGCCCGCCGGCGCCACGGTGCCCGAGCTCGTCGTGCAGCCCGCGCCCCGCTGACCTCGCCCGACCGGGCCGGTCGGCGGGCGTCTCAGTCGGCCGAGCGCCAGCCGAGCGCGCCGACCAGCATCATCCGCAGCTGGGTGCACGCCCGGGCGATGACCAGCTCCTCGGCCGCCCGGCGGTCGGCGTACAGGAGCTCCTCGACGGTCGAGACCGACGCTCCCACGATGAGGTTGGCGAGCACGTAGAGGTCCTCGGTCGACCACGCGTCGGTGCCCGGGAGGCGCGCGATGTCGGTCGCGAGCTCGCGCTCGAACAGCTCGATCTGGTGCCGGATGGTGGCCCGCACCTGGGGTGGACCCGCGAACCTCTCGCGCGCGATGAAGGCGAAGTGGCTGCGCTGCGCCCGCACGTGGTCGGCCAGCACGCGCATCGAGCTGTCGATCATGTCGTTGAACGTCGGGTCGCCGCCGGCGTTGCGCACGTCGCGGAGCATGGCGCGCAGCGACACGAACGCCTCGTCGACGAGGGCGAGCCCCAGCTCCTCGATCGAGGCGAAGTGGCGGTAGAACGCGGTCGGCACGATGCCGACCTCCTTGGCCACCTGGCGCAGCGACAGCGACCCGAGGCTGCCGTCGGAGGAGAGCCGGAGCGCTGCCGCGAGGATCGCCTGACGGGTGAGCTCCTTGCGCTCCACGCGGGTGAGCGTGGTGTCGTCGCCGGCCGTCGTCACGAGGGTCATCGTCGCACGAGCGTGCGACCGGCCTCGGGCGACCTCCGGGCGTCGGGTCCGTCGTCGTGTGGGGTCGGCCACGCCCCCTTGACCGTGACCACTGCTGGGCGTCATCGTTTCAGTGTACGAGCGTTCACCGAGGTTCGGTGACGTCACGACCGAACGGGAGGACTCGGCCATGGGTCTCGCCACCACGATCCTGCAGTCTCGCGCCGTCGCCGCACTGGCCTCGCCCCACGGCGTCGACCGCTACCTCGAGCTGGTCAACCCGATGTGGGCGGCCACCGAGGTGCGGGCCCGGGTGGTCGACGTGCACCGCGAGACCACCGGCGAGCACCCGGTCGCCACGATCACCCTGCAGCCCACGTCCACGTGGCGCGGCCACCGCGCCGGCCAGTACGTCCAGGTGGGCGTCGAGGTGCCGGGCGCGCGCCGTACGACGCGGTGCTTCACCATCTCGTCGGCCGCCTCGGCGCCGGGGGAGCGGTTCACGCTCACCGTGCGCGCCCACAGCGAGGGCCTCGTCTCGAAGTTCCTCGTGGAGCGCGCCGAGCCCGGTCTCGTGGTGCACCTCAGCCAGGCGCAGGGCGACTTCACGCTCGTGGAGAGCCCGGCCACCCCGACCAACAACCACCTGCTCTTCATCACCGGCGGCTCGGGCATCACCCCGGCCATGTCGATGGTGCGCACGCTGCTGCGCGACGGGTACGACGGCCACGTCGGCCGCCGCGTGACCTTCCTGCACTACGCCCGCGGCCCGGAGGACCAGGTCTTCGCCGACGAGCTCGCCTCCTGGGCCGACGCCGACAACGGCGTGCGCGTCGTGCTCCGCCACGAGTCGGCGGGCGACCCGCGGTTCAGCGCGATCGACCTGGCGCGGCTCGTGCCGGACTTCCGCGAGGTCGACACCTGGGTCTGCGGACCCGCGGGCCTCATGGAGCTCGTCGAGCTGGCGTACGACGGCTCGCCCCGCCTGCGCACCGAGCGCTTCAAGCCGCCGGTGGTGAAGGCCGGCAGCGCCGAGGGCGACGTCGTCTTCTCCCGCGCCGGCACCCAGGCCGCGAACAGCGGCGCCCCGCTGCTCGAGCAGGCCGAGGCCGCCGGGCTGACCCCGGAGTTCGGCTGCCGCATGGGCATCTGCTTCTCCTGCACGGCCCGCAAGAGCGAGGGCACCGTGCGCAACGTGCTCACCGGCGAGGAGTCCTCGCTGCCCGACGAGGAGATCCGCATCTGCGTCTCCGCCCCCGTCGGCGACTGCGTCGTCGACCTCTGACCTCCTCTCCACCACTCCGCCCACCAGCGAAGGAGTCACCATGACCGCCCTCAGCACCGAGCAGACCCACGACCGCACCGCTCCGGCCCCCGAGCCGGGCGAGCAGCCGGTCAGCGACAACCTCCCGCTCACGCCGTCCCAGCTGAAGGCGTTCGGCGAGGAGATGGACGCGATCCGCCAGCGCATCATCGCCAGCCTCGGCGAGGAGGACGCGGACTACATCCACCGGGTCGTCAAGGCCCAGCGCGCCTTCGAGGTCGCCGGCCGCGCCCTGTTCTACGTGCCGCCGGCCTGGCCGCTCGCGGTCGCCGCGCTCAGCGTCTCCAAGATCCTCGACAACATGGAGATCGGCCACAACGTCATGCACGGGCAGTACGACTGGATGGGCGAGCCCGGCCTCAGCTCCCGCATGTACGAGTGGGACAACGTGTGCCCCTCCGAGCAGTGGAAGTACAGCCACAACTACATCCACCACACGTTCACCAACATCGTCGGCAAGGACCGCGACATCGGCTACGGCATCCTGCGCATGGACGCCGACCAGAAGTGGCACCCCTACTACCTGGGCAACCCGGTCTACGCGTTCCTGCTCATGGTGTTCTTCGAGTGGGGCGTGGCGATGCACGACCTCGAGGTCGAGAACATCGTGGCCGGCAAGCGGAAGATCTCGGAGAACGCCGCGCTGCACCGCGGGATCATGCGGAAGGTGAAGCGCCAGGCCCTCAAGGACTACCTGCTGTTCCCGGCGCTCACGGGCCCGCTCTTCCCGCTCACGCTGGCCGGCAACGCGACCGCGAACCTGGTGCGCAACATCTGGGCGTTCAACATCATCTTCTGCGGCCACTTCCCGGCGGGCGTCGCGACGTTCTCCGTCGAGGAGACCGAGAACGAGTCGCGGGGCCAGTGGTACCTGCGCCAGCTGCTCGGGTCCGCCAATATCACCGGCGGCAAGCTGTTCCACCTGATGACCGGCAACCTGAGCCACCAGATCGAGCACCACCTCTTCCCGGACCTCCCCGCCCGCCGCTACCCGGAGGTCGCCGCCGAGGTCCAGGAGATCTGCGAGCGCTACGGCCTCGAGTACCACACGGGCCCGCTGGGCAAGCAGCTCTTCAGCGTCGCCGCCAAGATCTGCCGCTTCGCCCTGCCCGACCGCGCGTCCGACGTGCCGGGCCTCTCGACGCTCGCGGGTGCTGCCGGTCTCGTGACGCGCTTCGTCTCGCGCCGGCCCTCGGTTGCGGTCGTCCCCGACGCGGCCTGACACTGCATCCATGACCGACGACCGCGGGAGCCGCGACCAGCTCAGCAAGGCCGAGATCTCGAAGGACGTCCTGCAGACCTCGGTGGAGATCGCCGCCACCACGGTCGGTCGGGTCGCCGCCATCGTCACGGGGGCCGTGCGCGACGTGGCGCACGCCGTCGGTGACGGGGCGACAGAGGTCTTCGAGCTGCGCGACGCCGCCCGGCGCGCCAGCTCCGAGCTCGAGACGGACGACGGCCCCGGTCGCCCGCCCGGCCCGACCACTCCGACCGCCTGACCACGCCGGCCCGCCCCGAACCGGGGCGGGCCGGTGGGGTTCGGACGGGGTCGCGCGGGGTAACTGCTCACGGGGTCGCGCGATCGAGCGGCCACCGGGACCGGCCGTCGAGCGGTCGGTCCGTGCGTCGTCGTCGAGGAGGTGCCCGTGCAGCAGCCCGGGGGTGAGATCGGGAGCTACCAGGTCGGCGAGAGCATCGGCCACGGTGGCATGGGTGTCGTCTACCGCGCCGTGCACAAGGACCTCGACCGCGAGGTGGCCCTCAAGGTGCTCGCGCCGCAGTTCTCCGCTGACGAGGAGTACCGCCAACGGTTCCTCAGCGAGGCGCGCACGCTGGCGCGGCTCGAGTCGAACCACATCGTCGCGATCTACGACGCCGGCCAGCACGAGGGCTCGCTCTACCTGGCGATGCAGCTCGTCACCGACGGCGACCTCTCCGCCTGGCTGGGCTCCTACGGACCGATGCCCCCCGCCGTCGCGCTCGACCTCCTGCGCCAGGTCACCGAGGGGCTCGGCACGGCCCACGACGCGGGCGTGCTGCACCGCGACATCAAGGCCTCGAACGTGCTGCTGCGTCGCCTCTCCGACGGCTCGACGCGCGCCTACCTCTGCGACTTCGGCATCGCCCAGACCGCCGACGTCTCCCACACCCGCACCGGCGGTGTCGTCGGCACGTGGGCCTACCTCGCCCCCGAGCGCCACCAGGGCGTGCCGGCCTCGCAGGCGAGCGACATCTATGCGCTCGGCTGCCTGCTGTGGGCGATGCTCACGGGCAGCACGCCGTACGCCGGGGTCACCGACGTCGAGGTGGCCATCGCCCACATGAACGCGCCCGTGCCGCAGATCCCCGGCGGGTCGCCGGAGGTCCGGGCGCTCAACCACCTGCTCTCCCGCCTCCTCGACAAGGACCCGGCCCGCCGGCTGGGGTCGGCCGACGCCGTGCTCGACGACCTCGACCAGGTCGCTCAGGTTGTCGGCTCTGGCGGCGCTCCGCTGCCGTCGGCCGGAGGCGCCGGCCGTGGCGGGGCGCCGCAGCGCACGGGAGGCTCCCGCGCGGCCACGGCGCCCGACCGCTCCGTCGGCTCGCGCGGCTCTGCCGGCTCCGGTGGCTTCGGACCGCCGGCCGGCGGCGGTCGCACGCAGGCCGCGTCGTACGGCGGCGCACCCGGCCACGCACCCCGGAAGAGCAAGCGCACATGGATCGCCGCGGCGGTCGCGGTCGTGCTGGTCGTCGCCGGCGGTGTCGGGGCGACGGTGCTGCTCAACCAGGGTGACGAGGGCGGCGGCGGGGGCGGCGGTGGCGAGGAGACGACCTCGACCGAGGTGCCCTTCGCCGACGACACGCAGCCCGGCATCATCGCCGACGCCACGCTCACGACCACCCCGTGCGAGGACTCGCCCGGTGGCCTGCGCGTCACCGGGCTGCTGCCGGAGACGGGCATCCTCGCCCAGCAATCACCTCCCGCGTACGGCGGACTCGGCCTCGCCGTGAGCGACATCAACGACGCCGGCGGCGTGCTCGACGAGCCCGTCTGCCAGGCGGTCGTCGACAGCGCCGACGGGGACGCCCTCACCACGGTGCAGAGCAGGGACTTCGCGACCGACGTCGTCATCGGTCCCATCCAGTCCGAGCTCGCCGACACGGTCGTCCCGGTCCTCGACGAGGAGGAGATCGTCAGCATCTCCCCGTCGGCGTGGATCAACGACCGCAGCGGCGCCTCGCCGTACGCGTTCCGCACGATCGGCGACATGACGACGATGGGCGACGCCCTCGCCCGGATGATCCTGCGGCGCGTCGACGCCGGGGACGGCGCGGCCATCGTGACCGCGGACGAGAACTTCTCGATCCGGTCCCGCGACGCCATCCAGACCTCGCTGGAGCAGGTCGGCATCACCTGTGCGTTCGGCTGCACGGGCGCCGGTCAGGACATCCCGGAGGACACGGTCGACTTCGCGCCGGTCGTGGCGAACGTGCTCGCCTCGGGGGCGGAGGTCGTCGTCTCGAGCGGCTACCTCGACGGCTCGGCGCTCCTCACCGCGCTCTCCGCAGCGGGTTGGACGGGCCCCGTCTACTTCTCGGCGGTCAGCGACACCGAGTTCGTCAATGTGCCGGCCGACATCCTCGCGAACACCGGCTCGATCTTCCCCGCCAAGCAGGCGCCCCAGGAGTTCCTGGACCGCGTGCAGGACTGGTACTCGCTGGGGGAGGGCGGCTCCGTCCCCACCCCGTTCCTCGCGGCCGAGTCGTACGACGCCGTGGTGCTCGCCGCCCTGGCCGCGACCCGCGGGGGCGGCACCGACTCCGAGACGATCGCCGACAACATGCGGGCCGTGTCGGGCAGCGAGGGCGGCACCCAGTGCGCCACCTTCCGCCGCTGCGCCGCACTCCTCGAGGCGGACGAGGAGATCGTCTACCGGGGCGTCTCCGGCGGTGGGCCGATCAACGAGGACAACGACCTCACCGAGGCCCTGTTCAGCTCGATCACGTTCGACGAGACCGGCGCGGCCGTGCGCGCCGAGGAGCAGGTCCAGGGCCGCAAGCGCTGATCCCGGCGCGTCGAGTCGCGCTCGGGGCGGCCCGGGGGATCAGTCCTCCGGGTCGTCCAGCCGCGCGAGCCAGGTGGCGAACCGCTCGACGGCGGTCTCGAACTCGGGGTGCGCGTCGACGAACCCCTGCAGCTGCTCGGCCACCCAGGCGAGGGTCACCTCCTCGTCCCCCCGGCGCTTCTCCAGCTCCTCGATGCCACGGTCGGTGAAGTACATGCCGACCATTCTCCCCGAACCACCGCCGGGAACGCCGACGGGCCCGGCCGCATCGCTGCGGCCGGGCCCGACGTACCTCTGGCTGATGACCGGCTGACTTGCAGCCGGACCCTCGCTCACGCGAACGCGCGGGCGATGAGCTCCTTCTGCTCCTCCGTGTGGCGCTTCGCCGTGCCGACCGACGGCGACGACAGCGCCGTACGGGTGACGGGCTCGACCGTGAACTTCTCGACGAGCGGCCACGAGTTCAGCTGCAGGTGCGGCCACGGGCCCATGTTGACGGGCTCGTCCTGCACCCAGCGCACCGCCTTCAGGTTCGGGTACTTGGCGATCTCCTCGGCGATGGCCGTGTCGGGCGTCGGGTAGAGCTGCTCGATGCGACCGACGGCGAACTTCGCGCCGTCCTCGCGCTTGGCGCGCTCGACCATGAGGTCCCAGGTGACGCGGCCCGAGCAGAGCAGCAGCGTCTCGACCGACTGCGGGTCGGCCTCGTCGTCGCCGATGAAGGGGCGGTACTGGCCGTCGGTGAAGTCGGCCGGCTGCGAGGCGGCCTCCTTGCGGCGCAGCATCGACTTCGGCGTGAAGACGATGAGCGGACGGTGGCGCTCGCCGAGCGAGTGCTGGCGCAGCAGGTGGAAGTGCGACGCCGGCGTCGAGGGCTGGGCCACCACGAACGCGCCGTCGGCCGCCATCTGCAGGAACCGCTCGATGCGGGCCGAGCTGTGGTCCGGACCCTGGCCCTCGTAGCCGTGGGGGAGGAGCAGGACCACGCCGGAGCGCTGCTGCCACTTGGTCTCCGACGAGCTGATGAACTCGTCGATGACCGTCTGGGCGCCGTTGACGAAGTCGCCGAACTGCGCCTCCCAGAGCACGAGCGCCTCGGGACGGGCCACGGAGTAGCCGTACTCGAAGCCGAGCGCGGCGTACTCGCTGAGGAGCGAGTCGTAGACGAAGAACTTCGCCTGGTCCTCGGTCAGGTTGGCCAGCGGCGTCCACTCGTTCGCGTTGGTCCGGTCGATGATCGTCGCGAAGCGCTGTGCGAACGTGCCGCGACGCGAGTCCTGACCGGCCAGACGCACCGGACGACCGTCCATGAGGAGCGAGCCGAAGGCGAGGATCTCGCCGGTGGCCCAGTCGATCGGGCCGCTGGTGATGGCCGCCGCCCGGCGCTGCAGCTGGGGCAGCACCTTCGGGTGCACGGTGAAGCCGTCGGGCGGCGTCGTGTAGGAGTCGGCGATGCGCTTGAGCACCTCGGACGAGATCGACGTGTCCGTCTCCCCGGCGGGCTTCTCCGGGTAGTCGGGCACCGTCGTCCACTCGGAGGGCTGGCCGGTGGCCTCGCGCACCTCGGTGAACACGCCCTCGAGCTGCTCCTGGTAGTTGCGCAGGACCTGCTCGGCCTCCTCGAGCGTGATGTCGCCACGGCCGATGAGCGACTCCGTGTAGAGCTTGCGCACCGAGCGCTTCTGCTCGATGAGGTCGTACATCAGCGGCTGCGTGAACGACGGGTCGTCGCCCTCGTTGTGGCCGCGGCGGCGGTAGCAGACGAGGTCGATGACGACGTCCTTGTTGAAGGCCTGGCGGTACTCGAAGGCCAGCTGGGCCACGCGGATGCAGGCCTCGGGGTCGTCGCCGTTCACGTGGAAGATCGGGGCCTGGACCATGCGGGCCACGTCGGTCGCGTAGAGCGTCGAGCGCGACGAGCCGGGCGAGGTGGTGAAGCCGACCTGGTTGTTGACGATCACGTGGATCGTGCCGCCGGTGCGGTAGCCGCGCAGCTGCGAGAGGTTGAGCGTCTCGGCCACGACGCCCTGACCGGCGAACGCGGCGTCGCCGTGCACCAGCAGGGGGAGCACGGGGAACTCGCTGCCGCGGTCGAGCACGTCCTGCTT
Organism: Nocardioides alkalitolerans DSM 16699; assembly: GCF_000426525.1. Taxonomy (GTDB): domain Bacteria; phylum Actinomycetota; class Actinomycetes; order Propionibacteriales; family Nocardioidaceae; genus Nocardioides; species Nocardioides alkalitolerans. The sequence goes on along the minus strand of NZ_AUFN01000010.1, from coordinate 451,834 downwards.
GGCGCGGGCGATGCCCTCGACCACCGGGTCGACCGCCTCGAGGTGCGAGGGGTTGGCCGCGACGGAGACCTTGACCTTGTCGCCGTTCTCGGCGACGAACTCGCCCTCGGCGCCGAGGTGGTACTTCACGTCGCCCGAGCCCTGCACGGTGCGCGGGTCGATGTTGCCCTCGAACTCGCGGAAGATCTGCGAGTACTTCTTGCCGACGATGTTGGCCAGCACGTTGAGGCGCCCGCGGTGGGCCATGCCGATCGTGACCTCCTCGAGGCCCGCCTCGGCGGCGGCCTCGCAGATCTCGTCCAGCACGGGGATCGTGGTCTCGCCGCCCTCGAGGCTGAAGCGCTTCTGACCGACGAACTTCGTCTGCAGGAACGTCTCGAACGCCTCGGCCTGGTTCAGCTTGAGCAGGATGCGCAGCTGCTCGTCGCGCGGCGTCTTGGTGTGCGGCTGCTCCACCCGCTCCTGGATCCAGCGGCGCTGCTCCGGGTCCTGGATGTGCATGTACTCGATGCCCGTGGTGCGGCAGTAGCTGTCGCGGAGGATGCCGAGGATGCTCCGCAGCTTCATGAAGCGGCGGCCCTCGCCCCCGAACGAGCCGGTGGCGAACTCGCGGTCGAGGTCCCACAGCGTGAGGCCGTGGGTCTCCACCTCGAGGTCGGGGTGGCTGCGCTGCTTGTACTCCAGCGGGTCGGTGTCGGCCATGAGGTGGCCGCGCACCCGGTAGGCGTGGATCAGCTCCAGGATGCGCGCCTGCTTGCTGATCTCGTCGTCGTGGTTGGTCGCGATGTCCGCGGCCCAGCGGATGGGCTCGTACGGGATGCGCAGCGACCGGAAGATGTCGTCGTAGAAGTCGTCGCCGCCGAGGAGCAGCTGGTGCACGCGCTTGAGGAACTCGCCCGACTGCGCACCCTGGATGACGCGGTGGTCGTAGGTCGACGTGAGCGTCATGACCTTGCTGATGCCGTTGCGGGCGATCGCGTCGACGGACGCGCCCTGCCACTCGGCCGGGTACTCCATCGCGCCGACGCCGATGATGGCGCCCTGGCCCGACATGAGGCGGGGCACGGAGTGCACGGTGCCGATGCCGCCCGGGTTGGTGAGGGAGACCGAGGTGCCCTGGAAGTCCTCGATCGTCAGCTTGCTGTCGCGCGCCTTGCGCACGATCTCCTCGTAGGCCGTCCAGAAGCCCGCGAAGTCCATCGTCTCGGCGGCCTTGATCGACGGCACGAGCAGCTGGCGCTGGTCGCCCTTCTGGATGTCGATCGCGAGGCCCAGGTTGATGTGGGCCGGCGTCACGAGGTTGGGCTTGCCGTCGACGACCTCGAACCCGACGTTCATCTCGGGCATCGTCTTGAGCGCCTGGATGAGGGCGTAGCCGATGAGGTGGGTGAAGGAGACCTTGCCGCCGCGGGCCCGCGAGAGGTGGTTGTTGATGACGGTGCGGTTGTCCCACAGCAGCTTCACCGGCACGGTGCGCACGGAGGTCGCGGTGGGGACCGTCAGCGACTCCTCCATGTTGGCGACGACACGGGACGGGGCGCCGCGGAGGATCTTGTAGGTCGGCTTGTCGGACGCGGCCGACTTGGCGGCGGGGGCCGCCTCCTTGGCGACGGACTTCGCGCCGCCGCTGGCGGTCTCGGCCGCGGTCGACTGGGGCCGGGGCTTGGCCTGCGGGGTGGGGGAGGAGGCCTTCTCCGGGGCCTTCTCGGCGGCCTTCGCCGCCGGCTTCTCGGGAGCCTTCGCCGGCGCGGCGGCGGGAGCCTTCGCCGGGGCCTTGGCGGGGGCCTTGGCCGGGGCGCTCGAGGCCTGGGGGGCCGAGCCGTTGCCGTTGGTGCTGCCCTTGTCGCCGGACGTGCTCGCGGTGCCACCGCCGTCCGCGCCGAAGTAGGCCTTCCACTCCGCGCTGACGCTGTTCGGGTCACGCTCGAACTGGTCTCGCATCTCGTCGACGAGCCATTCGTTGGCTCCGAAGTCGACGGAGGGGTTGGCAGGGCTGCCAGGGGACTGCGGCACGGCTTGGATCGCCTCTTCCGGGGAGTACGCAATCGGGTGGGGTTCGACCCTCAAGGCTAGACCCACGCGGCAACAATTGCAGGGGGTGGGGCCACATGTCGGCGGCCCTACCGGCGGGTACTCCGAGCCTGACCCCGATTGGATCGTTCAGCATGGCCGGGATCACACCCCGGCGGCTCGGCGCGACGGTCTCCCGTGCCCCGGGCCCGTGGTGCACGGCCGACCTCGGACCCGGGAAACCCGGGTGCCGACCCCGGCCGGTCGTGGTTCGCTGCGGGGATGAACGCGCGCCGCCGGTCCCGCCGTACGGGACCGACCTTCGCCGACCTGGTCGCCGAGGTGCGGGCCGCGCCCGCTCCCGTCGCGCGGGACGTGGGTCCGCCGCCGTTCCGCGACCCCGAGGGACGGGTGCTGGAGCGGGTCGCGAGCAACGTCTCAGCGGCTGCCGCGCAGGCCGCCGTGGTGGCCGGGGCCCGGCTCGCCTGGGAGGGCTGCGGCTGCGGGGGAGGGTGGGGCGGCTGCACGCCGACCTGGCTCGACGCCGCCGCGCGGGCCCGTGCGGTGGCCGCCGGTTCGCTGCGGCTGCGCGGGCGCGTCCACCCGACCTGGATCGACCTCTGGGCGCCGGTGGTGCCGGACGAGGTGGCCGCAGGTCGGTGCCCGCCCGGCGACGTCGTCGTCTACGCGCACGCCGAGGTCGTCTGGGGTCGCGAGCTGTGGTGAGGGGCCCGCTCGGGGCCCCGACCTAGCCTGGCGACATGCGCCCCCGCCCCGAGAAGCCCGGTCCCGACCAGGAGTCCGTCTGGGACTACCCCCGACCGCCGGCGCTCGTCCGCTCGAGCGAGCGGGTCGAGATCTGGGTCGGCGGTGAGCGGGTCGCGAGCTCCGACGGCACGTGGCGCGTCCTCGAGACGAGCCACCCGCCGACCTACTACGTGCCGCGCTCGGACTTCGTCGAGGGCGCGCTCCGGCCCGTCGAGGGCACCAGCTTCTGCGAGTGGAAGGGCGAGGCGGCCTACTTCGACCTGGTCGGCGGCGGTCGTACGGCGGAGCGCGCCGCCTGGACCTACCCCACCCCCACCCCGGGCTTCGTCGACCTCGTCGACACTGTCGCGGTGATGCCCGGCGCCGTCGACCGGTGCACGGTCGACGGCGAGGTCGTCGAGCCGCAGCCCGGCGGGTTCTACGGCGGCTGGATCACGTCGCGGGTCGTCGGCCCGTTCAAGGGGACGCCCGGCACCTGGGGCTGGTGACCTCACGACGTACGTCGGACGCTGGCCCGCCCCGGCACACTGGAGGAGTGGCCACCGACCCCGACGAGCTGTTCGCCAGCTCCAGCGTGCGCGTCCACGTCGTGCGCGGCCTGCTCGGCGCGGCGCTCGCCGTGGCCGCCTTCGCGCTGATCGGCACGGTCGGCGGGTGGTCGCTGCTGCTCCTCGTGCCCGCGGTGGTGCTCTGGCGCGGCTGCCCGACCTGCTGGGCGCTCGGCCTGACGCAGACGCGGGAGCGCGTCGCCAGAGACTGCGCCCCGTGCCAGGTGAAGGGCCGCGAGAGCGTCGGGGTCAGTCCGCCAGCGTGAGGTGCGCCGCCGCCCGGCGGGCGGTGGTCCGTGCGGCGTCGACGTCCTCGCCGAGCGCGAGGGTGACGGCCATCCGGCGCCGACCCGAGACGGACGGCTTGCCGAAGACCCGGACGCTGGTGTCCGGCTCGCGCAGGGCGGCGTCCACCCCGGCGTACCGAGGTGCGTCGATGTCGCCCTCCAGCAGCACGGCACACGAGGCGGCGGGGCCGCGGTCGCGGATGTTCGGGATGGGCAGGCCCAGCACGGCGCGCACGTGCAGCGCGAACTCCGAGAGGTCCTGCGAGACGAGCGTGACGAGGCCCGTGTCGTGGGGGCGCGGCGACAGCTCCGAGAAGATCACCTCGCCGCCGGCGACGAAGAGCTCGACGCCGAAGAGGCCGCGTCCGGTCTCGCCGCAGAGGTCGCGCACGACGGCCGCGGCCACCTCCTGGGCCCGCGCCAGCACGGCGTCGGGCAGCGCCTGCGGCTGCCACGACTCGCGGTAGTCGCCGTCGACCTGCGTGTGCCCGATGGGCGCGCAGAACGAGACGACGTCGGGACCGCCGTCCGTGGCCGCGTGCTTGATCGTCAGCAGGGTGATCTCGACGTCGAAGTCGACGAACCCCTCGACGATGACCCGCCCGGCGCCGGCCCGTCCGCCGGCCTGCGCGTACTCCCACGCCGGGGCGAGGTCGGACTGCTCCCGCAGCGTCGACTGGCCCTTGCCCGACGACGACATCACCGGCTTCACGACGCACGGCAGGCCCACGGCCTCGACGGCCGCGGTCAGCTCCTCGAGCGTGTCCGCGAAGCGGTACGGCGACGTGGGCACCCCGAGCGTCTCCGCCGCGAGCCGGCGGATGCCCTCGCGGTCCATCGTCAGGCGCGTCGCGCGGGCGGTCGGCACGACGTTCACGCCCTCCGCCTCCAGCTCGAGCAGCGTGGGGGTGTGGATCGCCTCGATCTCCGGCACCACCCAGTGCGGCTCCTCGAGCTCGACCACGCGTCGTACGGCGGCCGGGTCGAGCATGTCGACCACGTGGCTGCGGTGGGCGACCTGCATCGCGGGTGCGTCGGCGTACCGGTCGACCGCGATCGTCTCGACGCCGAGGCGCTGGAGCTCGATCGCCACCTCCTTGCCGAGCTCGCCGGAGCCGAGCAGGAGGACGCGGGTGGCGCCGTCCGACAGAGGGGTTCCCAGGATCGTCACGGGGTCAGCCTAGGAGGACGGCCGGCGGCGGGGGTCAGTCGGCGTCGAGCGCGTCCAGCTCCGCCAGCGCCGCCCGGGCCCGCGCGATGCGGTCGTCCTCCGGCTCCTCCCACCACTTCGGTCCACGCTCGCCCAGGCCGTGCTTGGCGAGCCCCGTCCGGTGACGGGCGGCGGCGACCGCGTCGTCGTCCCCGGCCTGCTTGGCGACGCGGGTGCCCGAGCGGCCGCGCCCCAGGTGGGACGTGAGGGCCTCGACGACGTCGTCGGGCAGGCAGGGGTCGGTACGGCGCCAGCGGCGCCCGTTGACCACGAGCCAGCGCTCGTCGTCGGAGTAGTCGTCCTCGGCCATGCCTCCAGGTGCCCCGCGAGGACGGGGCTCACCGGGAACGACGACGGGCCCGACCTCGTGGAGGTCGGGCCCGTCGGGTGTCGCTCGCACCCCCGGCAGGATTCGAACCTGCGACTCCTGGTACCGGAAACCAGTGCTCTATCCCCTGAGCTACGGAGGCCCGCCCGTCGACTGACGTCGGCAACGGGGCTGGGGGAGACCTTACAACCCTGCGGGACCGCCCGCGAACCAGGTGGTGCCGTCGCGCCGGGGCGTCCGCCCCCGGACAGCGGCGCGCGAGCGGAGGCCGAGCGCCGATACCCTGGGCCGGTGACTCCCGAGCAGCTGTCCACCACCGTCCGCGACGCCCTCACCGGGCTCGTCGCCGACGGTGCCGTCCCCCTCGACGCCGCCGACGTGCCCACGAGCGTGACGGTGGAGCGCCCGCGGCAGAAGGGGCACGGCGACTACGCGACGAACATCGCGCTGCAGCTGGCGAAGAAGGCCGGCACGAACCCGCGTGCCCTGGCGACGCTCCTCGCGGAGCGGCTCGAGCAGGACCCCGGCGTCGCCGCGGTCGAGATCGCCGGCCCGGGGTTCCTCAACATCACGGTCGAGGCGGGCGCGCAGGGCCAGGTCGCCGCGCAGGTCCTGGCCGCCGGGGCGTCGTACGGCGACAACGACGCGTTCGCGGGCGAGAAGATCAACGTCGAGTTCGTCTCGGCCAACCCGACCGGCCCCATCCACATCGGCGGCGTCCGCTGGGCGGCCGTCGGTGACGCGCTCGCGCGCATCTTCACGGCCGCGGGGGCCGAGGTCACCCGCGAGTACTACTTCAACGACCACGGCGGGCAGATCGACCGCTTCTCGGGCTCGCTGCTCGCCGCGGTGCGGGAGCGTCCGGCGCCGGAGGACGGGTACGGCGGCCAGTACATCCACGACATCGCCGCCCAGGTCGTCGCCGCGCGTCCCGACGTCACGACGCTCGACGACGAGGCCGCCCAGGAGGTGCTGCGCGAGGTCGGGGTCGACCTCATGTTCACGCAGATCAAGCAGAGCCTCCACGACTTCGGTGTCGACTTCGACGTCTACTTCCACGAGGACGAGCTGCACAGGAGCGGCGCGGTCGAGCGTGCCGTGACGCGGCTGCGCGAGCTCGGCAACGTCTACGACCAGGACGGCGCCGTCTGGTTGTCGACGGGCAAGTTCGGCGACGACAAGGACCGCGTGGTCATCAAGTCCGACGGCGAGGGCGCCTACCTCTCCGGCGACCTCGCCTACTACCTCGACAAGCGCGAGCGCGGCTTCGACCGCTGCCTCATCCTGCTCGGCGCCGACCACCACGGCTACGTCGCCCGCATGATGGCGATGTGCGCCGCCTTCGGCGACACCCCGGGCACCAACCTCGAGATCCTCATCGGCCAGATGGTCAACCTGCTGCGCGACGGCCAGCCGCTGCGCATGTCGAAGCGCGCCGGCACGGTCGTCACGATCGACGACCTCGTCGACGCGATCGGGGTCGACGCCTCCCGCTACGCCCTCGCGCGCTACAGCTCGGACTCCAACATCGACCTCGACCTCGACCTGTGGGCGAGGGCGACCAACGACAACCCGGTCTTCTACGTCCAGTACGCCCACGCCCGCGTCAGCTCGATCCTGCGCAACGCGGCCGACCTGGGCCTCGGACCGGCGGAGGGCGACGCGTTCGACCCGAGCCTGCTCGCCCACGAGAAGGAGGGCGACCTGCTGCGTGCCCTCGCCGCGTTCCCCGGGGTGGTCGCCACGGCGGCCGAGCTGCGCGAGCCGCACCGCGTGGCCCGCTACCTCGAGGACACGGCGTCGACGTACCACAAGTTCAACGACGCCTGCCGCGTGCTGCCCATGGGCGACGAGGAGCCGAACGACCTGCACCGGGCCCGTCTGACCCTGGTCGCCGCCACCCGGCAGGTGCTCGCCAACGGCCTGGGCCTGCTGGGCGTCTCCGCCCCCGAGAGGATGTGACGTGGTCCGCGCGCACGAGGCCGGCTGGGCCCACGCCGAGGGCGGGGTCCGTGGACCGTCCTGGCTCCGCGAGCCCACCGACACCAACGACCTGGTCGCCCACCTCTGGTCCGACAACGCCGTCAAGGGCGCCGACGGCGTCCTGACGATCGCCGGCGTCAGCGCCACCGAGATCGCCGCCACCCACGGCACCCCGGCGTACGTGCTCGACGAGGACGACTTCCGCGGCCGCGCCCGCGCCTTCCGCGACGGCTTCGCCGGCTGGGACGTCTACTACGCCGGCAAGGCGTTCCTCTGCACCGCGGTCGCCTCGTGGGTGAAGGAGGAGGGGCTCTGCCTCGACGTCTGCTCCGACGGCGAGCTGCGCGTCGCGCTGCGGGCGGGCGTCGACCCGGCCCGCATCGGCTACCACGGCAACAACAAGACCGTGCCCGCGCTGCGGCGCGCGGTCGAGGCGGGCGTCGGCCGGATCATCCTCGACTCGTTCCACGAGATCGAGCGCCTGGCGGCCGTGACCGCCGAGCTCGGCGCCACCCAGGGGGTGATGATCCGCGTGACGGCGGGCGTGGAGGCGCACACGCACGAGTACATCGCGACGGCCCACGAGGACCAGAAGTTCGGGTTCTCGATCACGTCCGGCGACGCCTTCGACGCCGTACGGCGCGTGCTCGCCGCCCCGGGCCTCGCGCTCCGCGGCCTGCACAGCCACATCGGCAGCCAGATCTTCGACTCCGCCGGCTTCGAGGTCGCCGCCCGTCGCGTGCTCGCGCTGCACGCCCGGGTGGCCGCCGACCTCGACGTGACCATGCCCGAGATGGACCTCGGCGGCGGTTTCGGCATCGCCTACACGACGCAGGACGACCCGTCGACGCCCGCGATCCTCGCCCGCGAGATGCGCGCGATCGTCGACCACGAGTGCCGGGCGCTGGCGGTCGAGGTGCCCCACCTCTCGATCGAGCCCGGGCGCGCGATCGTCGGCCCCTCGACGTGCACGCTCTACGAGGTCGGCACGGTCAAGGAGGTCGCCCTCGACGGCGGCGCCCGTCGCACCTACGTCTCCGTCGACGGCGGCATGAGCGACAACATCCGTACGGCGCTGTACGACGCCGACTACTCCGCCACGCTGGCCTCGCGCCGCTCGGACGCCGGGCCGACGCTGGCCCGGGTCGTCGGTCACCACTGCGAGGCGGGCGACATCGTGGTCAAGGACGAGTTCCTGCCCGACGACGTCGCCCCCGGCGACCTCGTCGCGGTGCCGGGGACGGGCGCCTACTGCCGGTCGATGGCGTCGAACTACAACCACGCGCTGCGCCCGCCGGTGGTCGCCGTGCGCGACGGACGCTCGCGCGTGATCGTGCGCCGCGAGACGCTGGACGACCTGCTCGCCACCGACGTGGGGCTCGACGCGTGAGCGGCCTGCGGGCGCCCGCACGTGACGCGCTCGTCGTCGCGGATGCCGACGTCGATCCGCGCGACCCCTCCCGTTCGGGCTACCGTGCCTGGGCCGCCACCGTGTCCCGGAAGGACTGAGAACGATGCGAGACAAGGACGCCCTGCGCGTCGCCGTGCTGGGCTGCGGGTCGGTCGGGTCGCAGGTGGTGCGCCTGCTGACCGAGCAGGCCGACGACCTGGGCATGCGGGCCGGTGCGCGCCTCGAGCTGGCGGGGGTCGCCGTACGGCGCCTCGACGCGCCGCGCGAGGTCGACGTGCCCGCCGAGCTGCTCACCACCGACGCGATGGGCCTCGTCACCCGTGACGACGTCGACCTCGTCGTCGAGGTGATCGGCGGCATCGAGCCCGCCCGCTCGCTCATCCTGGCCGCGTTGGAGAACGGCGCGTCCGTGGTCACCGCCAACAAGGCGCTCCTGGCCGAGGACGGCGCGAGCCTCTTCGAGGCCGCCGACAAGGCCGGCCGCGACCTCTACTACGAGGCCGCCGTCGCGGGTGCCATCCCGATCATCCGGCCGCTGCGCGAGTCGCTCGCCGGCGACACGGTCACGCGCGTGCTCGGCATCGTCAACGGCACCACGAACTTCATCCTCGACAAGATGGACTCGTCGGGCGCCGGTTTCGCCGAGTCGCTCAGCGAGGCGCAGGAGCTGGGGTACGCCGAGGCGGACCCGACCGCCGACGTCGAGGGCTTCGACGCCGCGGCGAAGGCCGCGATCCTCGCGTCGCTGGCCTTCCACACCCGGGTCACCGCCGCCGACGTGCACCGCGAGGGCATCAGTGACGTCACGGCCGCCGACGTCCGCTCGGCCGCCGACATGGGCGCCGTCGTGAAGCTGCTCGCGATCTGCGAGCTGCGCGAGACCGACGAGGGCCCCGCCGTCTCCGCGCGGGTGCACCCCGCGATGATCCCGCGCAGCCACCCGCTCGCGTCGGTGCGCGAGGCCTACAACGCGGTGTTCGTGGAGTCCGAGGCCGCCGGTCGGCTCATGTTCTACGGCCCCGGCGCCGGTGGTGCGCCCACCGCGTCGGCCGTGCTCGGCGACCTCGTCACCGTGGCCCGCAACCTGCGCGCCGGCACGCGCGGCGCGGGGGAGTCGGCGTACGCCGCCCACCCGGTGCTGCCGATGGGGGAGACCCTCACCCGCTACCACGTCGCGATCGACGTGCAGGACCGCGCCGGGGTGCTGGCGCTGGTCGCGACGACGTTCGCGGAGCACGGCGTCTCGATCCAGACCGTGCGCCAGGAGGGGCGCGGCGCCGACGCCCAGCTCGTCGTCGTCTCGCACCGCGCGACCGACGCCCAGCTGGCCGCGACGGTGGCGCACCTGGAGGAGATGGACATCGTCCGCGAGGTCACCTCGGTGATGCGCGTAGAGGGAGAGAGCGAATGAGCGACGTCCAGGCCCCGGCCCGCCCGCAGTGGCGCGGCATCATCGAGGAGTACCGCGACCTGCTGGAGGTGCCCGCCGGGCTGCCGGCGATCACGCTGGGCGAGGGCGGTACGGCGCTCGTGCACTCCGGGTGGCTCTCCGGCCTGACCGGTGGCGACGTCTGGCTGAAGGTGGAGGGCGACAACCCGACCGCCTCGTTCAAGGACCGCGGCATGACCGCGGCCATCTCGGTGGCGAAGCACGAGGGCGCGGAGGCCGTGGTCTGCGCGTCGACCGGCAACACGTCGGCCTCGATGGCGGCGTACGCCGCGAAGGCCGGCCTCACGCCGCTCGTGCTCGTGCCCGAGGGCAAGATCGCGGCCGGCAAGATGGCGCAGGCGATCATGCACGGCGCCCAGGTGCTCATGGTGCGCGGCAACTTCGACGACTGCCTGACGCTGGCGCGCCACCTGGCCGACGCCTACCCCGTCGCGCTCGTGAACTCGGTCAACCCGGTGCGCCTGCAGGGCCAGAAGACCGCGGCGTTCGAGATCGTCGACCGTCTGGGCGACGCCCCCGACGTGCACGTGCTGCCCGTCGGCAACGCCGGCAACATCGCGGCGTACTGGCTGGGCTACACGCAGTACGCCGACCTCGGCCGGGCCTCGCACCGGCCCGTCATGCGAGGCTTCCAGGCCGAGGGCGCCTCGCCCCTCGTGACCGGCGAGCCCTTCCCGGACCCCGAGACCAAGGCGACGGCCATCCGGATCGGCAACCCCGCCTCCTGGAAGCTCGCGGTCACCGCGGCGCAGGAGTCCGGCGGCCGGTTCCGTGCCGTCAGCGACGACCAGATCCTCTCCGCGCAGCGCGAGCTCGCGCGCCGCGACGGCGTCTTCGTCGAGCCGGCCTCGGCCACGGGCGTCGCCGGCATGCTCGCCGACCTCGCCGCCGGTGAGTCGTACGCCGGCCTCACCGTCGCCGTGACCGTCACCGGCCACGGGCTCAAGGACACCGTGACGGCGCTCGAGGGCCTCGGTGACGTGGTCGACTCCGTCGTCGACAACGACGTGCACGACGTCGCGCGCGCGGCCGGGCTCTCCTGACGTGCCGGCGGCGGACCCGTCCGGCCCCGTGACCTTCGTCCGTGGCCCGGTCACCGTCAGCGTGCCCGCGACGTCGGCGAACCTCGGCCCCGGCTACGACACGCTCGGGCTGGCCCTGGCGCTGCGCGACGAGCTGACCGGTGAGGTGCTCGAGGCCGGGAACGGCACGCCCGCGCGCCTCGAGATCACGGTCGAGGGCGAGGGCGCCGGGGGAGGCGTGCCCCTGGACGAGTCGCACCTCGTGGTGCGCTCGATGCGCCTCGCGTTCGAGCAGATGGGCCTGGCCCAGCCGAGCGTGCGCCTGCACTGCGTCAACGTGGTGCCCCACAGCCGCGGTCTCGGCTCCTCCTCGGCGGCCATCGTCGGCGGGCTCGCCCTGGCGCGAGCGCTCGTGCTGGACGGCGCGGACCGTCTCGACGACGCCGACCTCTTCGGGCTCGCGGCCCGGCTGGAGGGCCACCCGGACAACGTGGCCCCGGCGTGCTTCGGCGGGTTCACGGTGTCCGGCAGCGAGGGCGACACGTTCTTCGCCGTGCCGTCGCCCGTCGCCGACGGTGTGTCCGCCGTCGTCTTCGTGCCGCCGACCCCGGTCTCGACGGCCGTGGCGCGCGGGCTGCTGCCCGCGGAGGTGCCGCACGCCGAGGCCGCCGCGAACGCGGCACGGGTGGCCCTGCTCGTCGTGGCCCTCGGTCAGCGGCCCGACCTGCTGCCCGCGGCGACGCGCGACTACCTGCACCAGGACTACCGCGCCCCGGCGATGCCGGAGAGCGCCGAGCTGGTCCGGGCCCTGCGGGCGGACGGCGTGGCCGCCGTCATCTCGGGTGCCGGCCCGACGGTGCTGGCCTTCGTCGGCCCGGGTCACGGCGACGACGAGGGCGACGCCGAGGCGACTGACGGGGTCGCCGCGCTGCTCGGGCGCTGCCCGGACGGCTGGGCGGCCCACCACCTGGCGCTCGATCTGGCGGGCGTGGTGGTACGGTGAGCAGCGCGTGATGATCGGTCTGTCTATGACTGCTCGGCGCGGCACCCCCCGGGACACGTCCCGAATGGTGCACTCTCCTCATCGTCCCTGACGCGGATCTCCTTGGCGCCGACCTCTGTCGGTCGTCGGTGAGCCGGCGTGCGACGAGGGGCCAATGACCAAGAGCTGGCGACACGGCACGGTCGTGTCCACCCAGCACTGATCGTGGGAAGGACCTCACGTGACGGAAACGATCGACTCCGCTGCATCTGCCGCCGAGGCGGCCCCCAAGAAGCGCGGCGGACTCAACTCCCTGCTCCTCGCCGACCTCAAGTCGATGGCGGGTGGCCTGGGGATCTCCGGCGCCGGGGGCATGAAGAAGGCCCAGCTCGTCGACGCGATCAAGAACGCGCAGTCGGGTGGCGCCAAGGCGGGTGCCAGCACCCAGAACGCCGGCGCCGACGCTGCTCCCGCGACCGAGAAGCCCGCCCGGGCGCGCCGTACCCGGAAGCCCGCCGACGCCGAGACGGCGAGCGAGGCCCCCGCGGCCCAGCCCCAGGGCCAGCCGCAGGGCCAGCCGCAGGACGAGGCCCCGTCGACGGACGGCGACCAGGGCGGCCGCGCGCCTCGCGAGTCGCGACGCCGCGACCGCACGCAGGCCACCGACGGCGGCCAGGAGCCCCAGAACCGCGACGGCCAGAACCGCGACGGCAACCAGGGCGGCCAGAACAACCAGGGCGGCCAGGGCGGCCAGAACCGCGACGAGCGCTCGGGCGACCAGGGTGGTGCCCGTCAGCGCAACCGCGACGGCAACCAGGGCGGCCAGAACCGCGATGGCGGCAACCAGGGCGGCCAGAACAACCAGGGCGGTCAGAACAACCAGGGCGGCCAGAATCGCGATGGGGGCAACCAGGGCGGCCAGAACCGCGATGGGGGCAACCAGGGCGGCAACCAGGGCGGCCAGGGCAACCAGAACCGCGACCGGAACAACAACCGCGACGACTTCGACGACGAGCAGGGTGGTCGTCGCAACCGTCGTCGTCGGGGCCGCGACCGCGACGGTCGTGACAACAACCGCGACAACAACCAGCGCGGCAACCAGCGCGGCAACCAGCGCGGCAACCGCAACGAGCCCGACACGACGATCCTCGAGGACGACGTGCTCGTGCCCGCCGCGGGCATCCTCGACGTGCTCGACAGCTACGCGTTCGTCCGCACCAGCGGCTACCTGCCGGGCAACGACGACGTCTACCTCTCGCTCACGATGGTCCGCAAGATGGGTCTGCGTCGCGGCGACGCGATCGTCGGCCAGGTGCGTCAGCCCCGTGAGGGAGAGCGCAAGGAGAAGTTCAACCCGATGGTGCGGGTCGACTCGGTCAACGGCGCCGACCCGGAGCAGGCCCTGGGCCGCGTCGAGTTCTCGAAGCTGACGCCGCTCTACGCGCAGGACCGTCTCCGCCTCGAGACCGACCAGTCGAACCTGATCGGTCGCGTCATCGACATCGCCGCCCCGATCGGCAAGGGCCAGCGCGGCCTGATCGTCTCCCCGGCCAAGGCCGGGAAGACGATGATCATGCAGTCGATCGCGAACTCGATCACCGTCAACAACCCCGAGTGCCACCTCATGGTCGTGCTGGTCGACGAGCGCCCGGAGGAGGTCACCGACTTCGAGCGCTCCGTGAAGGGCGAGGTCATCTCGTCCACCTTCGACCGCCCGGCGGGCGACCACACGATGGTGGCCGAGCTGGCCATCGAGCGGGCGAAGCGCCTCGTCGAGCTCGGCCACGACGTGGTCGTGCTGCTCGACGGCATCACCCGCCTGGGCCGCGCCTACAACCTCGCAGCCCCCGCGAGCGGCCGGATCCTCTCCGGTGGTGTCGACTCGGCGGCGCTCTACCCGCCGAAGCGCTTCTTCGGCGCGGCGCGCAACGTCGAGAACGGCGGCTCGCTCACCATCCTCGCGACGGCGCTCATCGAGACCGGCTCGAAGATGGACGAGGTGATCTTCGAGGAGTTCAAGGGCACCGGCAACATGGAGATCCGGCTGCGCCGCGACTTCGCCGACAAGCGCATCTTCCCGGCCATCGACGCCGTCCAGTCGAGCACGCGCCGCGAGGAGCTGCTCATGGGCAAGGAGGAGCTGGCCATCATCTGGAAGCTCCGCCGCGTCCTCTCGGGCCTCGACGGCCAGCAGGCGCTCGAGCTGCTGCTGGAGCGGCTCAAGAAGTCGCAGAGCAACATCGAGTTCCTCATGCAGGTCCAGAAGACGATGCCGGGCGCCGACCAGAACAACGGTCACTGACCCGACCGAGGGCCGTACGGCCCGCCGCCGGGCTCGGGAATGCGCGGATTCGCATCCGCGTTGAGCCCGGTGGCACAATTCGTGCGCTGGTTCCGGTTCACGTGCGCCCATCCGGGGCGGCACGACCCGGCGACCGTAGAAGGAGAGCACCATGCAGAAGGACATCCACCCCGCGTACAACGTGACCAAGGTGACCTGCACCTGTGGCGCCGAGTTCACGACCCACAGCACCTCGCCGAGCGGTTCCATCCGCGCCGACGTCTGCTCGCAGTGCCACCCGTTCTACACCGGCAAGCAGAAGATCCTGGACACCGGCGGCCGCGTCGCCCGCTTCCAGGCCCGCTACGCCAAGGCTGCCCAGAAGTAGCCCCTCTCGAGCGCCGGTCACCGCCCCCACGGGGGAGGTGACCGGCGTTCGGCATTTCGTCCGCGGTCGCCGTCCGGCGCCCGGTTCCCGTACGGCGCACCGCGCCACGGCGTCAGGAGCTCACCCGTGTTCGAGGCAGTCGAGGGGCTCGCGGCCGAGCAGGCGGAGCTCGAGGGCCGGCTCGGCGACCCGGCCACCCACGCCGACGCCCGTCTGGCCAAGCGCATCAACCAGCGCTACGCGGAGCTGTCGACGATCGTGCGCACCTGGCGGGAGTGGCAGCAGCTGGGCGACGACGCAGGCGCGGCGCGCGAGCTGGCGCCGGAGGACGCGGCCTTCGCCGAGGAGGCGGCCGAGCTCGACGTACGGCGCGAGGAGGCCGCGGAGCGGCTGCGACGGCTGCTCGTGCCCCGCGACCCGGCGGACGGCAAGGACACGCTGCTGGAGCTGAAGTCGGGGGAGGGCGGCGAGGAGTCCGCGCTCTTCGTCGGCGACCTGCTCCGGATGTACACGCGGTACGCCGAGCAGCAGGGCTGGTCGACCGAGGTGCTCGACTCCGCGGAGTCCGACCTCGGGGGCTACAAGTCCGTCACCGTCGCGGTGAAGGCCAAGGGCACCCCCGAGCCGGGGGAGGCGCCGTACGCGCTGCTGAAGTTCGAGGGCGGCGTGCACCGCGTGCAGCGGGTGCCGGTGACGGAGTCGCAGGGCCGGGTCCACACCTCCGCTGCCGGCGTGCTCGTGCTGCCGGAGGCGGAGCAGGTCGACGTCTCGATCGACGAGAACGACCTCCGCATCGACGTCTTCCGCAGCTCGGGCCCGGGTGGCCAGAGCGTCAACACCACGGACTCGGCGGTGCGCATCACCCACCTGCCGAGCGGGATCGTCGTGAGCTGCCAGAACGAGAAGTCGCAGCTGCAGAACAAGGACCAGGCCATGCGGATCCTGCGCGCGCGGCTCCTCGCAGCCGCCGAGGAGGCGGCGGCGGCCGAGGCGAGCGACGCCCGCCGCTCCCAGGTGCGCACGGTCGACCGCTCCGAGCGGATCCGCACCTACAACTACCCGGAGAACCGGATCTCCGACCACCGCACGGGCTACAAGGCGCACAACCTCGACGCCGTCCTCGACGGCGACCTCGGGCCGGTGCTCGCCTCCTGCGTCGACGCCGACATGGCCGCGCGGCTCGCCGCGCTGGAGGGCTGACGTGCACCGCAGCGTCGTCCTCCGCTCGACCACCGACCGGCTGCGGGCCGCCGGCGTCGCCAGCCCGGACTCCGACGCCGTCCTCCTGCTCTGCCACGTGCTGGGCATCGCCCGCACCGATCTCTTCCGCGTCGACGACGTCACCGCGGAGGCCGCGGAGGCCCTGGAGGCCCTCGTCGTCCGACGGGAGGCCCGCGAGCCGTTGCAGCACCTGGTGGGCTCGACGACGTTCAGGTACGTCGACCTCGCCGTCGGCCCCGGGGTCTTCGTGCCGCGCCCGGAGACCGAGCTGCTCGCGGGCTGGGCCGTCGACCGGGCGGCCGAGGTCGTGGCCGCCGGGGGAGTGCCCGTCGTGGTCGACCTCTGCACCGGCTCGGGCGCGATCGCGCGCGCCGTCGCCCACGAGGTCCCGCGGGCGCGGGTGCACGCCGTCGAGCTCGACCCGGCCGCCCACGCCTGGGCGGAGCGCAACCTGGCCGGGACGGGCGTCGAGCTGCGCCTCGGCGACATGGCGACGGCGTACGACGACCTGGCCGGCACGGTCGACGTCGTCGTGTGCAACCCGCCCTACATCCCGCTCGAGGCCTGGGAGTCGGTGGCGGTCGAGGCCCGCGACCACGACCCCCACCTCGCGCTCTTCTCGGGCGACGACGGCCTGGACGCCGTCCGTGTGCTCGAGCGGCGTGCGGCCCTGCTGCTGCGCCCGGGCGGTCGGCTCGGCTTCGAGCACGCCGACGTGCAGGGGGAGGCGGCGCCGGCGGTGCTGCTCGCAGCCGGTGGCTGGGGCGACGTCCGCGATCACGACGACCTGGCAGGTCGCGCTCGGTTCACGACCGCGACACTGGCACGATGACTCCCGTGACCGACCCGGACGTGCCCCAGGACGACCCCGCCGCCGAGCCCGTGACCCCGACGGTGAGCCCGGCGGAGCCCGTCGAGGAGCCGGCGACGGAGCCGATCGAGCCGACGACGTCGCCGGTGGCCCCCACGACGACGCCCGACCTCGTGAAGGCGCAGCGCGGCCCCGACATGGTGAAGACCCCCGCCCCGTCGGCGCGCGTGCGGTCGACGGCGACCGACGAGGAGCGCGAGGAGGCGGTCTCCGCCGCCACCGTCGCGATCCGCAGCGGCGCGCTCGTCGTCCTGCCCACCGACACCGTGTACGGCGTGGGCGCCGACGCGTTCGACCCCGCCGCCGTGCGCGGGCTGCTCCAGGCCAAGGGCCGCGGGCGTGACATGCCGCCGCCGGTGCTCATCAGCTCCGCGGTCACCGCCGACGCCCTCGCGCGCACGATCCCGGGCTACGCCCGCGCCCTCATGGACGCGTTCTGGCCGGGGCCCCTGACGCTCGTGCTCCAGCAGCAGACCTCGCTGCAGTGGGACCTCGGGGACACCCGCGGAACCGTCGCTCTCCGCATGCCCGACCACGCGCTGGCCCGGGAGATCCTCGAGCGCACCGGCCCGCTGGCCGTCAGCTCGGCGAACCTGACCGGGCGGCCGGCGGCCGTGACCGCGGTGGAGGCCGACGTCATGCTCGGCGACGCCGTCGAGGTCATCGTCGACGGCGGTACCTCGCCCGGTGGCCAGGCCAGCACCATCGTCGACGTGACGGGGGACCAGGGCCGCGTGCTCCGGGTCGGTGCGCTCAGCATCGCCCGCCTCAACGAGGTGCTCGAACCCCTCGGCGCGACGCTGGTGGACAAGGGCTGAGGGCGTGCGGGAGTACCTCCTCGTCTTCCTGGTCGCCGCAACGGCGACCTATCTCCTGACGGTCGTCGCGCGCGAGATCGCGATCCGCACCGGAGCGGTCGCCCGCGTCCGGGACCGCGACGTGCACGCCGAGCCCATCCCGTACCTCGGTGGCCTCGCCATGCTGGGCGGCCTGGTGGCGGGCTACCTCGTCGCCCGGCAGCTGCCGTTCCTGTCCCTGCGGGGGTCGGAGGAGATGTTCCGCGACGCCGGGGTCGTGATCGCCGCCGGCGCGATGATCTGCGCGATCGGGGTGCTCGACGACCTCTTCGAGCTCGACCCCCTGATGAAGCTGGGGGGTCAGCTGCTCGTCGCGGGCTTCCTCGTCGTGCAGAACGTGCAGTTCTTCTTCTTCGTCGCACCGGGGGGCGGCACGGTCTCCCTCGACCCGACGCAGGGGGCCGCGCTGACGGTCATCATCGTCGTGGCGACCGTCAACGCCGTGAACTTCGTGGACGGGCTGGACGGCCTCGCCGCGGGCGTCGTGGCCGTGGGAGCGCTCGCCTTCTTCCTCTTCTGCTACCAGCTGACGAACATCAACAACGTCTCGCTGGCGTCCACCGGCGCCCTGCTCAGCGCGGTGCTGGCGGGCTCGTGCCTCGGCTTCCTCGCCCACAACTTCCACCCCGCGCGCCTGTTCATGGGCGACAGCGGGTCGATGCTGCTGGGTCTCATGCTCTCGGCGAGCGCGATCACGCTCACGGGCCAGTTCTCGGTGCCCGAGATCTCGGGCGGCGGCGACGGTGGCACCGCGAGCCTGCTGCCGACGCTCCTCCCGATCCTGCTGCCCATCTCGATCCTGGTCGTGCCGCTGGCCGACCTCGTGCTCGCGGTCGTGCGTCGCACGAGCAAGGGCCGCTCGCCGTTCGCGGCCGACAAGCAGCACCTGCACCACCGGTTGCTCGAGATCGGTCACTCCCACCGCAGGGCGGTGCTGATCATGTGGATGTGGGCGGCCCTCATCGGCTTCGGCACGGTCGTCGTCAGCCTCTACTCGAGCCCGGTCGTCATGGTCGGCGTCGGGGTGGCCGCGGTGCTGACGGTGGCCGCGACGTTCCTGCTGCCCGTCGTCAACGACCCGAAGGACGAGGTCGGGAGCCCGTCCGACGGGGCCGCGGCCGCCTGAGGTCGGGCCCGCCGCCGCCCTACTACCGTGCGTCGGAGGTCTTGTGATAGTTTTCACGAGCAGTCGCTCGGTGAGCGCCAGACTGTTGATCCGACCCCCACAGAACGGCCGCCGATGATGACGACCGCCACGACGCGCAGCGCGCAGCGTGCACGCCCCGGAACCCGGGTCGTCGCGTTCACCGCCGTCCCGGTCGTGGTCGGCACGGCTCTCCTCGCGGTCGTGGGCGGTCTCGTCTCCGGCAGCTCCGGTGCGTACGGCGCCCTGGTCGGCGGTCTCCTCCTCCTCGTGGTGCTCGCCTCGAGCACCCTCGTGGTCGACCTCGTGTCGACGGTGGCGCCCGCCCCGGCCCTGCTGGTGGCGCTCGTGACCTTCACCCTGCACGTGCTGCTCGTCGTGGTCGCGCTCCTGGCGATCGAGCGCTCCGGCCTGACGGAGTCGACGCTCCACGCCCAGTGGCTCGGCGGCGCCGTCATCCTGGGGGCGCTCGTGTGGAGCGTGGCCCAGGTCTGGCTGCACACCCGCCTGCGCGTCCCGCTGTACGACCTGCCCGAGCGGCCGGCCGTCCCGAGCGAGAGGGGCCGTGCGTGACCCCCACCACCGACTGCTATTGTCCGGAGCGCGATGACACCGCAGGAACCCACCTCCGACGACGCGAAGACGAGCGAAGCGCCGCTGGCCGATCCCTGGCGCTCCTTCAGCTACCTCGTCTCCGGCGTGCTGGCGTACGGGTTGCTCGGCTGGCTCGCGGACCGGTGGTTGGGCACGACGTTCCTGGTTGCGATCGGCATCCTCGTGGGCGCGGGCCTCGGCCTCTACATGACCTTCGCGCGGTACAACCGCATCGCGCCCCCCAGCACTCCCAAGACCTGAACGAGACCGGTTCCGCACGGAGCTCCTCGATCATCCCTGACCTGACGGCCGACCTGATGAAGGAGCAGTCGCGTTGAGCGCAGGCTTTCTCGCCGCTTCTGGTGACACGTTTACCCCGCCGGGTCCCGGCGACTTCAACCTTCCCCCCGTCGGCCCGGACAAGACGTTCACGTTCCTCGGTCAGGAGATGTACCTCGGCGTCACCAAGCCGATGCTCCAGATCGTCATCTTCGCCGGGCTCGCGTTCGCCTTCCTCTACCTGGCGTCGCGCCACCGCGCCATGGTGCCGGGCAAGCTCCAGTACGTCGGCGAGGCCTCCTACGGCTTCGTCCGCAACTCGCTGGGCCGCGACATCATCGGCAGCCACGACTTCATGCGGTTCGTGCCCTACCTGGTCACGATCTTCTTCCTGCTGCTGTTCAACAACTGGGCCGCGACGATCCCGTTCATCCAGTTCCCGACGTTCTCGCGCACCGGTCTGGTGTACGGGCTCGCGGCGATCAGCTGGCTGATCTACAACTACGTCGGCATCAAGAAGCACGGGCTGCTCGGCTACATCAAGCTGCAGTGCGTGCCCAGCGGCGTCACGGGTCCGATCCTGGTGCTGATCGTGCCGCTGGAGTTCTTCTCGAACCTGGTCGTCCGCCCGGTCACGCTCGCCCTGCGTCTGTTCTGCAACATGTTCGCGGGCCACCTGCTGCTCATCCTCTTCGCCCTCGGTGGCGAGTACCTCCTGCTCCACGGCTCCCTGCTGGTCAAGCCGGTCGGGATCCTGGCCTGGGTGCTCTTCATCGCCGTGGCGTTCCTGGAGCTGCTGATCCAGTTCCTCCAGGCCTACGTCTTCACCCTGCTCAACGCGATGTACATCGCCGGCGCTGTCGCCGACGAGCACTGATCCACCCCGCACCATCCCTGCTCCACCACAGTCCTCTCTCACAACCGAGTGGAACAACCGAAAGGAAATCGCCGTGGACGGCAACCTCAACATGATCGGTTACGGCCTGGCCGCCATCGGGCCTGGTATCGGTATCGGTCTGATCTTCGCCGCCTACATCAACGGTGTGGCGCGCCAGCCGGAGGCCCAGAGCCGCCTGCAGACGATCGCGATCCTCGGCTTCGCCCTCGCCGAGGCGCTCGCCATCATCGGCATCGCCCTCGCGTTCGTCCTCTGACGTCAGCGTTTTCGGCCTCTTCGACGAAGGACAGCCCATGAAGTCCATCAACCTCGCAGCCGGTGAGGGGGAGCTCAACCCCCTCATCCCGCACCCGATCGAGATCGTTCTCGGTGTCGTGGTGTTCGGTCTGCTCTACCTGCTCGTCAAGAAGTTCGTCGTTCCGAACTTCGAGGAGACCTTCGCGGCCCGCACCACGGCCATCGAGGGCGGGCTCAAGGCGGCCGAGACCAAGCAGGCCGAGGCCGACGCCAAGCTCGCCGAGCTCGAGCAGCAGCTCGCGGACGCCCGTCACGAGGCGGCGCGCATCCGTGAGGAGGCCCGCGAGCAGGGCGCGACGATCGTCGCCGAGATGCGTGACCAGGCCCAGGCCGAGTCCACGCGCATCGTCGAGAGCGGCAAGGCCCAGATCGAGGCGGAGCGCCAGCAGGCGGTCACCTCGCTCCGTGCCGAGGTCGGCGCGCTCGCGACCGGCCTGGCCGGTCGCATCGTCGGGGAGAGCCTGGACGACGAGGCTCGCCAGAGCCGTGTCGTCGAGCGCTTCCTCGCCGAGCTCGAGACCGGTGCCCCGGGCGGGGTCAACTGATGTCGTCGGTCTTCCGCGGAGCATCGGCCGACGCGCTCGCCGCGCTGTCCGGTGAGCTGCGGCAGGTCGCCGACGGTGATCTCGCCCAGGTCGGTGACGACCTCTTCCGGGTCGCCGGCATCCTCCGCAGCGAGCCCGGCCTCCGCCGGGTCGTGACGGACGTGTCGGTGTCCCCGGACGCCAAGAAGGGTCTGCTCCGGCAGATCCTCGCCGGCAAGGTCGCCGACGGCGCGCTGTCCGTCGTCTCCTCGGCGGTCGCCCGTCGCTGGACCGTGGGCCGCGACCTCGGGGACGCGCTCGAGCGCCTCAGCGAGACCGCGATCGTGCGGTCCGCCGGGGCGGACTCGGCCCGCCTCGAGGACGAGATCTTCTCCGTGGCCCAGGTCGTGAAGGAGACGCCCGCCCTGCGCGACGCGCTCTCCGACCCGGCCCGTGCGACGGACGACAAGGTCGCCCTCGTCGAGGACCTGCTCGGTGGCAAGGCGCTCCCCTCGACGGTGGCGCTCGTCAAGCAGTCCCTCGCCGGTACCTACCGCACGGTGGCGGTCGCCCTCGCGACGTACGGCCGTGTGGCGGCCGACGTGAACGGTGAGCGGGTCGCGAAGGTGACGGTCGCCAAGCCGCTCGCCGACGGCGACCGCACGCGGCTGTCCGACGTACTCTCGCGTCAGTACGACCGTTCGGTGCACCTCAACGTCGTGGTCGACCCCAGCGTCATCGGAGGTGTCCGCGTCGAGATCGGCGACGACATCATCGACGGCACCGTGGTCGGTCGTCTCGACAGCGCACGACGCAGCCTCGCCGGCTGACCCCGGCACCCCTAGTCCCCAGAGCCGTACCCGAGCCCTTCACATCCCGGGCCAGCGAACAGAAGGAAGAGTGATGACGGAGCTTTCGATCCGTCCGGACGAGATCCGTGACGCGCTGCAGCGTTTCGTTTCGGACTACCAGCCCGAGACCGCCAGCCGCGACGAGGTCGGACTGGTCTCCGAGGCCGGTGACGGCATCGCCCGCGTGACCGGTCTGCCGTCGGCCATGGCCAACGAGCTGCTCGAGTTCGAGGACGGGACCAAGGGCCTGGCCCTCAACCTGGACGCCCGCGAGATCGGTGTCGTCGTGCTCGGCGACTTCGACAAGATCGAGGAGGGGCAGCCGGTCAAGCGCACGGGCGAGGTCCTCTCGGTCCCCGTCGGCGACGGCTACCTGGGCCGCGTGGTCGACCCGCTCGGCAACGCGATCGACGGCCTCGGCGCGCTCGAGACCACCGGTCGCCGCGCTCTCGAGCTGCAGGCGCCCACCGTGGTCGAGCGCAAGTCGGTGCACGAGCCGCTCGCGACCGGCATCAAGGCGATCGACGCCATGACGCCGATCGGCCGCGGCCAGCGCCAGCTGATCATCGGTGACCGCGCGACCGGCAAGACGACGATCGCGATCGACACGATCATCAACCAGAAGCAGAACTGGGAGTCGGGCGACCCGGCGAAGCAGGTGCGCTGCATCTACGTCGCCATCGGCCAGAAGGGCTCGACCATCGCGTCGGTCCGCGGCGCCCTCGAGGAGGCCGGCGCTCTCGAGTACACGACGATCGTGGCCTCGCCCGCGTCCGACTCGGCCGGCTTCAAGTACCTCGCTCCCTACACCGGCTCGGCCATCGGCCAGCACTGGATGTACGAGGGCAAGCACGTCCTCATCGTGTTCGACGACCTGACGAAGCAGGCCGAGGCCTACCGCGCCGTGTCGCTGCTGCTGCGTCGTCCGCCGGGCCGCGAGGCCTACCCGGGTGACGTCTTCTACCTGCACAGCCGCCTGCTCGAGCGGTGCGCGAAGCTGAGCGACGAGCTGGGCGCCGGCTCGATGACGGGTCTCCCGATCATCGAGACGAAGGCCAACGACGTCTCGGCGTTCATCCCGACCAACGTCATCTCGATCACCGACGGCCAGATCTTCCTGCAGTCGGACCTGTTCGCGGCCAACCAGCGCCCGGCCATCGACGTCGGCGTCTCGGTCTCCCGCGTGGGTGGTGCCGCCATGACGAAGGCGCTCAAGGCCGTCACGGGCTCGCTCAAGGTCGACCTGGCGCAGTTCCGCGCCATGGAGGCCTTCGCGATGTTCGCGTCCGACCTCGACGCCGCGTCGCGCCAGCAGCTGTCGCGCGGCCAGCGCCTCATGGCGCTGCTGAAGCAGCCGCAGTACTCGCCGTACCCGATCGACCAGATGACGGTCTCGCTGTGGCTCGGCACCTCGGGTCGCCTCGACATCGTCCCGGTCGACGACGTCATCCGCTTCGAGCAGGAGTTCATCGACTTCCTCAAGCGCTCGCACGACGGCGTCCTCGCGGGCATCCGCGAGAGCCTGAAGTTCGAGGACTCCACCGCGGAGTCCCTCGCGAGCGCGTACGACTCGTTCCTCGACCAGTTCGAGACCTCCGACGGCCAGTCCATCAAGGCCGGCAAGGAGTCGCACGAGGCGCTGGAGGACGACGAGCTCGAGCAGGAGCAGATCGTCAAGCAGAAGCGGGGCTGACCCATGGCCGTATCGCTGCGTGAGTACCGCGCACGGATCAAGTCGACGGAGTCGACGAAGAAGATCGTGCGCGCCATGGAGCTCATCGCTGCGTCCCGCATCATCAAGGCGCAGCAGCGGGCGCAGGCCGCGGCGCCGTACGCCCGTGAGCTGACGCGTGCGGTGTCGGCCGTGGCGACGTTCTCGAACGTCGACCACGCGCTGACGACCGAGCCGGAGAACCCGACCCGGGCCGCGATCCTCATCGTGACGAGCGACCGCGGCCTGGCCGGGGCCTACTCGTCCAACGTGCTGCGCGAGGCCGAGCGCCTCGCGGAGCGCCTGCGGAGCGAGGGCAAGACCGCCGACCTCTACGTCAGCGGCCGCAAGGGCGAGGCGTACTTCAAGTTCCGCCAGCGTCCGGTCGCCCGGGCGTGGACGGGCTTCAGCGACCAGCCGACGTACGACGACGCGCGTGACATCGGCCAGACCCTGATCTCGGCGTTCCTCACCGAGACCGGCGAGGTCGTCGACGACATCACCGGTGTCGACGAGGTGCACGTCGTGTTCACCCGCTTCAAGTCGATGCTGACGCAGGAGCCGACGGCGATCCGTCTGCTGCCGCTCGAGGTGGTGGAGGGGGAGGAGTCGCCCGACAAGGACGACCTGCTCCCGCTGTACGAGTTCGAGCCGTCCGGCACCGAGGTGCTCGACGCGCTGCTGCCGAAGTACGTGCAGAGCCGCATCTTCTTCGCGCTGCTCCAGGCGGCCGCGTCCGAGCTGGCTGCTCGGCAGAAGGCGATGAAGGCGGCCTCGGACAACGCGGACGAGCTCATCAAGAAGTACAAGCGCATCGCCAACCAGGCCCGCCAGGCCGGCATTACCCAGGAAATCAGCGAGATCGTCGGTGGCGTCAACGCGCTGGCCGACGCCCAAGCCGGGAGTGAGTGAAGACAATGACTGCCACTGTTGAAGAGACCCAGGCTGGCGGGGCCGCTCGTTCCGTCGGTCGTATCTCGCGCGTGATCGGCCCGGTCGTGGACATCGAGTTCCCGACCGACGACATGCCCGAGATCTACGCCGCCCTCGAGGTCACGTTCGACCTCGGCGGCACCGAGAGCACGATCATCCTCGAGGTCGCCCAGCACATCGGTGACGGCATGGTCCGCGCCATCTCGATGAAGCCGACCGACGGCCTCGTCCGCGGCTCGCAGGTCGTGAACACCGGTTCGTCCATCACGGTGCCCGTCGGCGACGTGACGCTCGGCCGCGTGTTCAACACGACCGGTGACTGCATGAACCTCGCCGAGGGCGAGACCCTCGAGGTCAACGAGCGCTGGGGCATCCACCGCAAGGCTCCGGCCTTCGACCAGCTCGAGTCCAAGACGCAGATGTTCGAGACCGGCATCAAGGTCATCGACCTGCTCACGCCGTACGTGACCGGTGGAAAGATCGGTCTGTTCGGTGGTGCCGGTGTCGGCAAGACCGTGCTCATCCAGGAGATGATCGCGCGTGTGGCCCGCAACCACGGTGGTGTGTCGGTGTTCGCCGGTGTCGGCGAGCGCACCCGTGAGGGCAACGACCTGATGGTCGAGATGGAGGAGGCGGGCGTCTTCGGGCAGACCGCGCTCGTCTTCGGCCAGATGGACGAGCCCCCGGGCACGCGTCTGCGCGTGGCCCTCTCGGCGCTGACGATGGCGGAGTACTTCCGCGACGTGCAGAAGCAGGACGTGCTGCTCTTCATCGACAACATCTTCCGCTTCACGCAGGCCGGTTCCGAGGTCTCCACGCTGCTGGGCCGCATGCCCTCCGCCGTGGGCTACCAGCCGAACCTGGCCGACGAGATGGGTCAGCTGCAGGAGCGCATCACCTCGACGCGTGGTCACTCGATCACGTCGATGCAGGCGATCTACGTCCCCGCCGACGACTACACCGACCCGGCCCCGGCCACGACGTTCGCGCACCTCGACGCGACGACGGAGCTGTCGCGCGACATCGCGTCGCTCGGCATCTACCCGGCCGTGGACCCGCTGACGTCGACGTCGCGGATCCTCGACCCGCAGTACATCGGTCGTGAGCACTACGACTGCGCGATCCGCGTCAAGCAGATCCTCCAGCGCAACAAGGAGCTGCAGGACATCATCGCGATCCTCGGTGTCGACGAGCTCAGCGAGGAGGACAAGGTCGTGGTGCACCGTGCGCGCCGCATCCAGCGCTTCCTCTCGCAGAACACCTACGTCGCCAAGCAGTTCACCGGCATCGAGGGCTCGACCGTGACCATCCAGGACACGATCGAGGCGTTCAACAAGATCGCTGCGGGCGAGTACGACCACGTCGCCGAGCAGGCGTTCTTCATGTGCGGTGGGCTCGACGACGTCGAGGCCAAGTGGGCCGAGATCCAGAAGAGCATCTGACGATGGCCGGCACTCTGCACGTCGAGCTCGTCAGCGCCGACCGCGTGGTGTGGTCCGGCGAGGCCACCCGCGTCATCGCCCGCACCATCGCGGGCGACGTGGGTGTCCTCCCGGGGCACGCGCCGCTGCTGTCGGTGCTCGCCGAGGGCGTCGTCGACATCCAGTCCGACCAGGGTGAGACCTGGATCGCGGCGGTGGCCGACGGCTTCCTCTCGGTCGCGAACAACCGGGTCTCGATCCTCTCCGAGTACGCCGAGCTCTCCCACGAGATCGACCTCGAGAAGGCACGCGCCGATCTCGAGCGGGCTCGTGGTGCGGGCGAGGACGACACGGAGGCGATGGCCGCCCTGCGGGTGGCCGAGGCGCGCATCCGCGCCGCCGAGCACGCTTCCTGACGGTCCGACGCCCGGCGTCGTACCCGTTCGACCGGACTGCCCGGCCCACACCGTCCGCGGTGAGGGCCGGGCAGTAGTCTTTCCCCACCGCCGTGGGGAGCTCTCTCCACGTGCGCCGTCTTCCCGAGGAGGATCCAGATGCCGCTGTGGCAGTGGCTGCTGGACGGCGTGGGCGTGATCCTCGGGCTGGTCATCCTCTACGGCGTCGCGCTCGTCGTACGACGTCGGCTTCTCGCCCGCAACGGCGGCACGTTCGAGCTGAGCGTCCGGGTGCGCGACCGCCACATCGGCCGCGGCTGGCTGCTCGGTGTCGGCCGCTACAGCGGCGACTCGCTCGAGTGGTTCCGGATCTTCTCGCTGTCCCCGCGGCCGAAGCGCCGCTGGGTGCGCGCGACGCTCGAGTACGAGACCCGTCGCCACCCCGAGGGCCACGAGGCCGTCGCGCTCTACGCCGACCACGTGGTCGTCGAGTGCACCACCCCGCAGGGCCCGGTCGAGCTCGCGATGAGCCCCTCGTCGCTCATGGGGTTCCAGTCCTGGCTCGAGGCCGCGCCGCCCGGGATCACCGGCCACATGTGAACCGCGGCGCGGGTGGCAGGATCACCGCATGCCGAACCCCCGCGTCTCCATCACCTACTGCACCCAGTGCAACTGGCTCCTCCGCGCCAGCTGGTACGCCGGAGAGCTCCTCACCACGTTCGCCGACGAGGTGGGGGAGGTCGCGCTCGTGCCCGCGACGGGCGGGGTGTTCCGGGTGGACGCGCGCACGGACGACGCCGGCGCCACCCACGCGCTGTGGAACCGCAAGACCGACGGCGGCTTCCCGGAGATCACGGAGCTGAAGCGACGCGTGCGGGACGTCGTCGCGCCCGACAAGCACCTGGGTCACGCGGACCGCGCGGCTGCCGCGGCCGCGGAGGCTGCCGTGCCGCCGCCCGCACCCGCCTGAGCGGACCGACCGGGGTCAGTCGCGCTCGCCGCCCGGCACCCACAGAACGTCGCCGTTCTCCTTGTTCGCCACCCGGGCGAGGATGAACAGCAGGTCGGAGAGCCGGTTCAGGTAGGTGATGGCCACGACGTTCATCGTGTCGGCGTACTCCTCGTACGCCGTCCAGGCGGCCCGCTCGGCCCGACGGACGACGGTGCGCGCCACGTGCAGGTGGGCGGCCCCCGGCGTGCCGCCGTTGAGGATGAACGAGCGCAGCTTCGGCAGGTCCTCGTTGTAGGTGTCGCACCAGCCCTCGAGGCGGTCGACGTACTCCTGCTCGACGCGCAGCGGGGGGAACTCCGGCTCGGCGACCACGGGCGTGCAGAAGTCGGCGCCGACGTCGAAGAGGTCGTTCTGCACCCGGGTCAGCAGCGTCACCAGTTCGTCGTCGAGCCCACCCGCGGCGAGGGCGACCCCGATGTGCGCGTTCGCCTCGTCGACCTCGGCGTAGGCCTCGAGACGGGTGTCCGTCTTCGACGTCTCGCTCATGTCGCCGAGGCGGGTGCGTCCGGCGTCGCCGGTGCGGGTGTAGATGCGCGTCAGGTTGACCATGGGGCCCAATCTAGGCCCCGTCGCCACGGCCGGCGCGGCGCCGGTCTCGTGGCACCCGGCTAGGTTCGGACGATGGCCCGCACCCGCACCTACGCCGTCCTGCTCGCGCTGCCGGGCCTCGCCCTCGCCGTCGCCGGCCTGTTCCACCCCCACGGCCTGAACTACGACACCTCGTGGCGGTGGTTCGCGCTGCACGTGCCCGGGCTGCTGGTCTTCCCCCTCGTCGGGGTGGCGCTGGCCGCGCTCGTCAGGCGTCGCACGGACCCCGTGGCCTGGCTGGTGCGGCTCAGCGCCTACGTCTACGCCACCTTCTACACCGCGCTGGACGTGGTCAGCGGCATCGGCGCCGGCTGGGTCACCCACCAGCTGGGTCCGGACGAGCCGCGCCCGCCGGCGGTCAGCGCCATGTTCGGGATCGGCACGCCGCTGGGCGAGGTGGGCTCGTGGAGCCTCCTGGTCTGCGTGGTCGTGCTCGCCGTCGACCAGCTCGCGCGGCTGCGGCTGCGCGGTCTCGTGGGGCTGCTGCTCCTCCCGGGCGCCTACCTCGTGCACATCGGTCACATCTTCGCGCCGGAGGGCGTCGCCGGGATGGCGCTCATCGGCATCGGCACGGGGGCGCTGGCCCTCGCCGGGGGCTTCGGCGCCCGTGACACCGACGCCGACGCCTGACGCCGACGGGTGACGCCGACGGGTGACGGGGGCCGGTCCAGACCTCCGCAGATCCGTGGCAACCGATCCGGCGGCCGGCGCGTCTGTACTCGTAGAAGGTGCGGAACGGGATCCGGCCCGGCGCCGGGGGAGCGAGGCATCGACATGGTCGACACGAGCGAGCAGCAGCCCACCGGTACGGCGCGGGCGGGGCACACGGTCGAGATCGTGCGCAGCGGGGCGCGGCTCGAGCTGGTCGGTGACTTCGACGTGCGCAGCACGTCGCAGGTGCGCACGGCCCTCGCCGACGCGATGGCCGACCACCCCCACGTGGTCGTCGACCTGGCGGGGGTCGCGAACGTGGACGTGACGGCGCTCCGGCTGCTCGCCGCGGCCGGCCGTCGGGCCTCCCGCGACGGGCACCGGGTGGTCGTGGCGTCGCCGGGGCCCGCCGTACGACGCCTCATGCACCTCTCGCACCTGGCCCGCGTCATGGAGGTCGAGCGCGTCGCGACCCCGGCCTGACCCCTCGCCGGTTGGCGCCCGCCGACCGGTCGGGACGCCCCGTCCGATCGGTCGGGGGTGCGGACCGTTCGATGTGGGGTGTCACACAAGACGTGGTTACCTGCCGGTCACATTCGTCATAGTCTGCCCCCATGAGTGACTCCTCGCCGAGCGCGGTCGACGCCTCCGAAGCTCCGACCCCCGCCGCCGTTCCGGAGCGGCCGGTCAAGGACCGGCCGTGGGTGATGCGGACCTACGCGGGGCACTCCACGGCGGAGGCCTCTAACGCGCTCTACCGCACGAACCTGGCGAAGGGGCAGACCGGCCTCTCGGTGGCGTTCGACCTGCCGACGCAGACGGGCTACGACCCCGACAGCCCGCTGGCGCGAGGCGAGGTCGGCAAGGTCGGCGTGCCCGTGCCGCACCTGGGTGAGATGCGCAAGCTGTTCGAGCAGATCCCGCTCACGGGGATGAACACCTCGATGACCATCAACGCCACCGCGATGTGGCTGCTGGCGATGTACCAGGTCGCCGCCGAGGAGCAGAACCCGGACCTGGCGCCGGAGGAGGTCGCGGCGCAGCTGGCGGGCACGACGCAGAACGACATCATCAAGGAGTACCTCTCGCGGGGCACCTACGTGTTCCCGCCCGAGCACTCGCTGCGGCTCATCAGCGACATGATCGCCTACACGGTCCACCAGATCCCGAAGTGGAACCCGATCAACATCTGCAGCTACCACCTGCAGGAGGCGGGGGCGACGCCGACGCAGGAGCTGGCCTACAGCCTCTGCACGGCCATCGCCGTGCTGGACGCGGTGAAGAACGCGGGCCAGGTCTCGGAGGACGACTTCGAGAAGGTCGTGGGCCGCATCTCGTTCTTCGTGAACGCGGGCGTGCGCTTCGTGGAGGAGACCTGCAAGATGCGGGCCTTCGGCCGACTGTGGGACGAGATCACCCGTGACCGCTACGGCGTCACCGACGCCAAGATGCGCCGGTTCCGGTACGGCGTGCAGGTGAACTCGCTCGGGCTCACCGAGGCGCAGCCGGAGAACAACGTGCAGCGCATCGTGCTGGAGATGCTGGGCGTGACGCTGTCGAAGAACGCGCGGGCCCGCGCCCTGCAGCTGCCGGCCTGGAACGAGGCGCTCGGGCTGCCGCGGCCGTGGGACCAGCAGTGGTCGCTGCGGCTGCAGCAGGTGCTCGCCTTCGAGTCCGACCTGCTCGAGTACGACGACATCTTCGACGGCTCCCACGTCATCGAGGCCAAGGTGACCGAGCTGTGCGAGGGCGCGCGCGCCGAGATCGACCGCGTGCAGGCGATGGGCGGGGCGATCGCGGCGGTCGAGACCGGCTACATGAAGCAGGCGCTCGTCTCGGCGCACGCGGCCCGCCGCGGGCGCATCGAGTCCGGCGACGAGATCATCGTCGGGGTCAACAAGTTCGAGACCACCGAGCCGTCGCCGCTCACCGCCGACCTCGACGGGGCGATCATGGCCGCCGACCCGGCGGCCGAGCAGACCGCGCTCGACTCCGTGGCCGCCTGGAAGGCCGAGCGCGACGAGGCCGCGGTGACCGCCGCGCTCGAGGCCCTCGCCGAGGCGGCCAAGACGACGCAGAAC
Source organism: Nocardioides alkalitolerans DSM 16699 (assembly GCF_000426525.1). GTDB lineage: Bacteria > Actinomycetota > Actinomycetes > Propionibacteriales > Nocardioidaceae > Nocardioides > Nocardioides alkalitolerans. Next base: position 420,838 of record NZ_AUFN01000010.1, on the reverse strand, counting down.
CTGATGGCCGCGACCCTGGTCGCGGCGCGGGCCGGGGCGACCACGGGGGAGTGGGCCGGCACGCTGCGCGGCGTGTTCGGCGAGTTCCGGGCCCCCACCGGGGTCACCGGCGCGGTCGGCGTGGCGGAGGCCGGTGCCGAGCTGTCCGCGGTGCGCGAGCGGGTCGCGGCCACCGGTGACGAGCTGGGCGGCCGGCTGCGGCTGCTGGTGGGCAAGCCGGGTCTCGACGGTCACTCCAACGGCGCCGAGCAGGTCGCCGTGCGGGCCCGCGACGCGGGGTTCGAGGTCATCTACCAGGGCATCCGGCTCACGCCGGAGCAGATCGTGGCCGCGGCCGTCGCGGAGGACGTGCACTGCGTGGGGCTCTCGATCCTGTCGGGCTCCCACATGGAGCTGGTGCCCGCCGTGCTCGACGGGCTGCGCGAGGCCGGGGCGGGCGACATCCCGGTGATCGTGGGCGGGATCATCCCGGACTCCGACGGTCGCCGGCTCCAGGAGCTCGGCGTCGCCGCCGTCTACACGCCCAAGGACTTCGGGCTGACCGAGATCATGGGCGGCATCGTCGAGGTCATCCGGCGCGCCAACGACCTGGACTGAGGCTCAGCGGGCGCGGACGCGCCGTACGAGTGCGACCGCGAAGCAGGCGAGCGCACCCGCGAGCAGCACCACCGCCAGGGTGATGAACGCGCCCTCGAACAGCCCACGGACGTAGATCTTGACGACCCCGATGTCGCCCTCGCCCTCCCCGTCGCCCGAGCCGTTCCCGTGCACCCACGCGCCGGGGAGGGCGGAGCAGAAGAAGCTGACGAGCGCCATGACGAGCAGGACGGCGCCGGAGCCGGTGAACCCGTGGCGCTCGCGGGGGCGGGCGCCCGGGTGGCCGGGCTGGGTCGGGGCGTCGAATCGGGGGTGGCTCACGACGACCACCCTTCCTCTGGGGAGCACCACCCAAACGGACCTCGCCGAGGTCGGCTGCCCACGTGCCGGTCGCCGACTAAGCCATGCCTTCCCTTCCTTGTTACTGTTCGACCCGTGGGCAAGTCCAAGGGGAAGAAGAGCGTTCCCAAGCTGAAGTGCTGCGAGTCGAAGTCGAAGTGCGGCCGCTGCCCGCTGCGCATGCTCAAGGAGGGCACGCTGCCGGACGGCTACACCGTCAAGCACCGCCACCTCGTGCGCGTGGACGGCAAGAAGGTCTCGAAGAAGAAGCTCGAGAAGGCGGCCTGACCGCACGGTCCGTCACCCCGGGCGCGCGCGTCTGCCAGAATCAGCGGCGACCGTTCCCCGGACGCCAGGAGCCACCCATGCCCGCAGCACGTTTCGCCGAGCAGCTCAACGTCCAGATCGGCAACGAGCTCGCCGCCCACAACCAGTACCTCGCGTGCGCCGTCTACTACGACGCCCTGACGATGCCGCAGATGGCGACGTTCTTCTACGGCCAGGCGCTCGAGGAGCGCGACCACGCGATGATGATGGTGAAGTACCTGCTCGACACCGACGCCGACGTGGTCATCCCCGGCGTCGACGCCCCCATCGCCCGGTTCGAGTCGCTCGTGGCGCCGGTCGAGCTGGCGCTGGCGCAGGAGAAGAAGGTCACCGAGCAGATCAACGCCCTCCTGCGCACGGCCCGCGAGGAGAGCGACTTCGCCTCCGAGCAGTTCATGCAGTGGTTCATCAAGGAGCAGGTCGAGGAGGTCGCCACGATGAGCGACCTGCTCGCCGTCGTGACGCGCAGCAAGGACGACGTCAACGACATCGAGGAGTACGTCGCGCGCGAGCAGAGCGGCGAGGGCGCCGACCCCACCGCGCCCCCGATCGCCGGCGCCTGAGCCGAGGGGCGCCGTCATGAGCCGTGTCCTGGTGGTCGGTGCCGGCGTCGTCGGCCTCTCGTCCGCGGTGCGCCTGCTCGAGGCCGGGCACCGGGTCGACGTCGTGGCCCGCGACCTGCCGCTGGAGACGACCTCCTCCGTGGCCGCGGCCCTCTGGTACCCCTACCTCGCCTTCCCCCGCACCCGCGTCGTCGAGTGGGCCGCCACGACGTACGCCGCGCTCGAGGTGCTGGCCTCGACCGAGCCCGCCTCGGGAGTGGTGCTCCGCGAGGGCACCGAGGTGCTGCGCGAGCGGACGCCCGACCCGTGGTGGGCCGAGGCCGGACCGTCGATCGCACGCCAGACCGCGCTGCCTCCCGGCTTCGTCGACGGCTGGACGTTCCGCTCGCCGGTCGTCGAGATGCCCGTCTACCTGCGCTGGCTCGTCGGCCAGGTCGAGGCGCTCGGGGGCACGATCACGCGGATGAACCTCTCCGGTCTCCCGACGAGCGCCGACGTCGTCGTGAACTGCTCGGGCATCGGCTCGCGGCTGCTCGCCGGCGACCGCAGCGTCGTGCCGGTGCAGGGGCAGGTCGTGGTCGTCGAGCAGTTCGGCCTCGACCGCTGGTGGCTCGCGGGGTCCGACGACGGCCGCTCGCCGACGTACGTCGTGCCCCGCGGCACCGAGGTGGTGGTCGGGGGGACCGACGTCGAGGGGGAGTGGAGCCGGACGCCGTCACCCGCGACGGCGGCCGCCATCCTCGAGCGCGCATCGGTGCTCGTGCCCGAGCTGCGCCACGCCCGCGTGCTGCGCCACAAGGTGGGGCTGCGGCCGTTGCGGCCCGCCGTGCGCCTGGAGCGGGTCTCCGACGTCGTGCACTGCTACGGCCACGGCGGCGCCGGCGTCACGATGTCGTGGGGGTGTGCGGACGAGGTCACCCGGCTGGTGGGCGGCGCCCCCGCGCGGACGACCTCGCGCAGCGGCGTCAGCGACGACGGGCGACTGCGCGGCTGACGAGCACGGCGATCCCGAGGCCGAGGGCGAGGCCGGCCAGCCCTCCCAGGAAGGGGCTCCACTCGCCGCCCACGGACCGGCCGACCACCACGCCGAGGGCCGCGAGCATCATCGCCGCGACGAGCCAGCCCGCACGCAGGAGCGCCTCGCGCAGGAACAGCGTCGTGAACGAGGTCGCCGCTCCCGCGCGCGTCATCGGGCGCACCGCGACCACGGCGGCCGGCGGCAGCGCGCCGTACACGTGGGGGTAGGTGTCGTCCCCGACCGGGTCCTCCTGCCAGCGGACCCCGAGGTCGTCGAGCCGGTCGGTGTCGACCGTGAGCAGCACGAGGGGCTCGGCGGCGTCGGCGTAGTAGCGGCCGAAGACGCCCTGCACCTGCTCGCGGCGGGCGGCGTGCAGGAAGCCCTCCTCGGCGAGCGTGCGCCCGCGGGTCGAGGTCGTGTAGCCGCCGGACCGCTGGGCGGCCTCCCAGTCGGAGACGGTCGCGATGTGGAAGATCTGCATGGCACCCCTTCGGTACGACGCGGGTGGCTCAGAACAGGCGGTCCTCGACGTCGTCCATGCCGCGCAGGGCGTCGTAGTCGACGACGGCGCAGGCGATGCCCCGGTCGGTGGCCAGCACGCGCGCCTGGGGCTTGATCTCCTGGGCGGCGAAGATGCCGCGCACGGGGGCGAGCAGGGGGTCGCGGTTGAGCAGCTCGAGGTAGCGCGTGAGCTGCTCGACGCCGTCGATCTCGCCGCGGCGCTTGATCTCGACGGCCACCGCGGCCCCGACCGCGTCACGGCACATGAGGTCGACGGGCCCGATGGCGGTGGGGAACTCGCGCCGGACGAGCGTGAGGCCCGCCGACAGGGTGCCGGGGTGCTCGGCGAGCAGCTCCTGCAGGTGCTTCTCGACGCCGTCCTTCTGGAGGCCGGGGTCGATGCCGAGGTCGTGCGCCGAGTCGGAGAGGACCTCCTCGAGCAGGATGCGCAGGGTGTCGGCGGGCCCCTTGCCGGACGCCTTCGACGTGACGACCCACTCGGGCGTGCCGTCCTCGGTGGTGCCCTCGACGAGCTTGCAGGGCGGGCTCATCCAGTTCAGCGGCTTATAGGAGCCGCCGTCGGAGTGCACGAGCACGGACCCGTCGCTCTTCACCATGATCAGGCGCTTGGCCATCGGGAGGTGGGCGGTCAGGCGGCCGGCGTAGTCGACCTGGCAGCGGGCAACGACGAGTCTCACGACCGTGGAACCTACCTGGTCCCGAGGGGATCCTCCGTCCCGGCGGGGCCGTGACCGTCGTGACGGACAGGTCGAGACAGGTCGGAATGGGGGGTTACCGGCCAGTAAGTTTCGTGTCATCATCAGCGCCATGACAGACACCTCTGCCACGAACGAGCGGATCGGCGCCGCGCTGGTCCACCCGTACCTCAACCACGCCGTGCGGATGTACGAGACGAAGTACGCCTCGCGTGCCGACATCGACGCCGCCATGCGCTTCGGCTGCGGCTACCCGGCCGGCCCCCTGACGCTGCTCGACCAGCTCGGTCTCGACGTCGTGCGCGAGAGCCTCGCCGCGATGTACGCCGAGACGGGCGACCACCTGCACCAGCCGGCCGACCTGCTCGAGTCCCTCGTGGGCCAGGGGCACCTCGGCCGGGCGACGGGCCGGGGCTTCTACACGTGGTCCGGCGAGGAGGTCGTGGCCGACGCGGAGACCCCGTCGGCGGACGACCGGCCGCAGCTGCGCCACGACATCGTCTCGGTGGGCGTCGTGGGCACCGGCACGATGGCCTCGGGCATCGTCGAGGTGTTCGCGAAGGCCGGGTACGACGTCACCTACGTCGGCCGCAGCGAGGAGAAGCTGGACGGCGTCGTCGCCACCATCACGAAGTCGCTCGACCGGGCGATCTCCAAGGGCAAGAGCGACGAGGCCACGAAGACCGCCGTCCTCGGGCGCCTCACCGGCGCGACGACCCGCGAGGCGCTGGCCGACGTCGACCTCGTGGTCGAGGCCATCGCCGAGGACCTCGCGATCAAGACCGAGCTGTTCGCCGACCTCGACCGGATCTGCAGGCCCGGGGCGATCCTCGCGACCACGACGTCGTCGCTGCCGATCGCGTCGTGCGCGTCGGCGACCTCGCGTCCCGAGGCGGTCATCGGGATGCACTTCTTCAACCCGGCGCCCGTGATGAAGCTCGTCGAGGTCGTCACGACGGAGCAGACGTCGACCGAGGTCGACGAGACCGTGCGCGCGCTCTGCGCGAAGACCGGGAAGGTGGCCGTCTCCTGCGGCGACCGCGCCGGCTTCATCGTCAACGCGCTGCTGTTCCCCTACCTCAACGACGCCGTGACGCTCTCGGAGCAGGGCGAGCACGCCCTCGTCGAGATCGACGCCGCGATCAAGGAGCAGGTCGAGCTGCCCATGGGGCCGTTCGAGCTGCTCGACGTGGTCGGCAACGACGTGTCCCTCGCCATCCAGAAGGAGCTGCTGGCCGAGTTCGGCGAGCCTGGTTTCACGCCGGCGGCCTCGCTGGAGCGCGCCGTCGCCGAGGGCCGGCTCGGCCGCAAGACCGGTCAGGGGTTCCACGACTACCGCTGACGGGGCCCGTCCGAGTCGGGGCCCGTCCGAGTTGGGCCCGGCGCGCCGACCGGCTTGACTGGAGCGCGACGCCGGGAGGGGCCCGGCACGGTGGAAGGGATCGACGCATGAGCGCGCGCAGCATCGCGGGGCACCCACGACGGCGCCGGCTGGCGGCCGCGGTCGCCACGACGGCCGCGGCGGCCCTCGTGCTGGCCGGGTGCGGAGGCGACGACGACCAGGACGAGTCGGTGCCCCTGCCGACCGGCCCCATCGAGGTGACCTCCAGCGAGCAGGGGTCCACCCCTGCCGACCCCTCCACCGGTGCGGACACGCCGGCCCCGGAGCCGGCCGACACCGCGACGTCGGCACCCGCGGCCCCGGCGGCGCTGCCGACCGACGCGCAGGCCTACGCGCAGGCGCTCGTCGACGCCTGGCAGGCCGGCGACCGGGCCGGGGCCGAGCGGCTCGCCGACCCCGACGAGGTCGACGACCTCTTCGACGAGGACGACCTGCTCGGCTCACCGATCTTCGTCCGCTGCGAGGGCGCGGCCGGCTCGTCGTACTGCACCTGGCAGGGCACCGGCAGCGAGGGGCCGTGGACCCTGCAGGTGCGCGTGGGCAACGAGGCCGTCTCGCAGGGCCAGGAGCGCGCCGTCACCGAGATCGAGGTGGAGGACTGAGCGCGCGCGGGGGTCGACTGCTCGCCGCGGTCGTCCTCCCCGTGCTGCTGGCGGCGGGCCTCTCCGGCTGCGGCGGTGATGCGGACGAGCCGCCGGGCGGTGGTACGGCGGGCGGGGGCGGCCTCGCCCTCCCACCCACCGACACCCGGTTCGACTACCAGCTCGGCGGCGTCCGCGACGTGCCCGACGACGTGGGGGTGGTGGCGCGCGACCGCACGGCCGACCCGCTCGAGGGCGTCTACAACATCTGCTACGTCAACGGCTTCCAGACCCAGCCCGACGAGGAGGACCGCTGGGCGGACGGCGACCTCCTGCTCACGGACGACGACGGCGAGCTGGTGATCGACGAGCAGTGGGACGAGGTGCTCCTCGACATCGGCACCGAGGAGAAGCGCGACGCGCTCGCGGACGTCGTGGGGGAGTGGATCGCGGGCTGCGCCGACGACGGATTCGACGCCGTCGAGATCGACAACCTGGACTCCTACACCCGCAGCGACGACCTCCTCGACCTCGACGACGCGGAGGCCTTCGCCGAGCTGCTGACCTCCGCGGCCCACGACGCCGGGCTCGCGATCGGTCAGAAGAACCTCGCGGAGTGGGACGGCAGCCAGGTCGGTTTCGACTTCGCCGTCTCCGAGTCCTGCGCGGAGTTCGACGAGTGCGGGGCGTACGTCGACTACTACGACGGCGTGGTGCTCGACATCGAGTACGACGACGCGGCCTTCGACGCCGCGTGCGCCGAGTGGGGCGACGAGATCCCGGTCGTGCGGCGCGACCTCGACCTGGCGCCCGACGGCGAGCGCGCGTGGTGCGACTGACGCCTCCGGCGTCGCCGCGTCCCGCGCCGTCGGTAGCCTGAGGCGCGTGCAGAAGATCCGAGCGAACTCCGTCCTCCCCGCGCGTCGCGAGGAGCTGACCCTCCAGACCGCCGACGGTCTCGACCTGGTCGCGAACCTCGCGCTGCCCGAGTCGGGCGACCCGGTGGCCACGATCATCTGCCTCCACCCCCTGCCCACCCACGGCGGCATGATGGACAGCCACGTCTTCCGCAAGGCGGCGTTCCGGCTGCCCGCGCTCGCCGGCATCGCCGTCCTGCGCTACAACTCCCGCGGCACGTGGAGCGAGCAGGGCACCAGCGAGGGCACCTTCGACAACGGCGTCGGTGAGCGCTTCGACGTCGCAGCGGCCATCGAGCACGCCGAGTTCGCCGAGCTGCCGAACGTCTGGCTGGTGGGCTGGTCCTTCGGCACCGACGTGACCCTCATGCACGGGCTCGACCCGCTGGTGCAGGGCGCGATCCTCCTGAGCCCCCCGCTGCGCTACTCGAAGCCGGAGCACCTCGCGGCCTGGGCGGAGTCGGGCCGGCCGCTCACGGCGATCGTGCCGGAGCACGACGACTACCTCCGGCCGCCCGAGGCCCGCGAGCGCTTCGCCGCCGTGCCCCAGGCCGAGGTCGTCGCCGTCGAGGGCGGCAAGCACCTCTGGGTGGGCGACGCGGAGACGGTGCTCGACGAGATCGTCGCCCGGGTCGCGCCGGGGGTCGCCGTACCGCTGCCGCGCGAGTGGGACGGCCCCATGACCACCGCCGACACGAGCGCCTACAACGCGCACAACCTGGCGGCGTACAAGGACGTCCCGGTGCCCGGGCCGGCCCAGCGGGACACCGGCGCCTGACCGGGTCCTGGAGCCCCGGTCGGTCTCAGACGGGCTGGACGCCGCCCATGGCGTCGCGCAGACGGATCAGCCCGTCACGGATGCGGGTCTTGGCGGTGCCGAGCGGCAGGCCGAGCATCGCGGCCACCTCGGTGTGGGTGTAGCCGCCGAAGTAGGCGAGCCGCAGCGCCTCGTTCTGCATGGGGCTGAGCGACTCGAGGGCGGTGCGGACACGCTGCGCCTCGATGGAGGCGTGGGCGGCCTCCGCGGTGGCGTCGTGGTCGACGGGCTGGTTCTCCTGGTGGTACGACGTGTCGCGCTTCGTCGACGCCTCGGCCGACCGGACCCGGTCGACCGCCTTGCGGTGCGCGATCGTCATCAGCCACGACATCGCGGACCCGCGGTCGGCGTCGAAGCGGCTGGCGGTGCGCCAGATCTCGAGGAACACCTCCTGCGTGACCTCGTCGGCCTGGGCCGGGTTGCGGATGACCCGCAGCACCATGCCGTGCACGCGGGCGGAGGTGGCGTCGTACAGCTCGGCGAAGGCCGCCTCGTCGCCCCGGGCCGACAGGCGGAGCAGCTCGGCGGCGCGGGCCTGCGGGTCCGGGGGTGCGGAGTCGTCGGCGGGGACCGGGTGGAGGGCGTTCACGGGCGCTCCGCCCCGTGCGGGCGGAGGATCGTGGGGGTGGCGACCACCGGTCGTGCGACGTCGTGGGGCAAGCGAGGTTCCATCCGTTCGTCCGCGTGGGGGCGGGCCAGCGAGTGCTCCTGCGAGGTACCCGACCACGACCGTGCCATGACCGGATCGGGCGACTCAGTGGACCACAGATCCCGACAGCGGGGAGGGAGGTCGGGCGAGCGACACGGACCGGTCCGGACCACCGGTCGGCGACACGGTGTCGGGACACGGTGTCGTGGCGGGGCGTCGCGACACCCCGCCACGACCGGGCTCACGGCACGGGCAGCACCGTCCTCTCCCAGGTGCCGTTGACGATGATCGCGGCCGAGGCGTAGAGCGCGAGGGCGGCGTCGGCGATCAGCAGGTAGCCCGCGAGCTCGCCGGTGCCCGTGCTGCCCGTGAAGCTGCCGAGGGCGGCGACGACGAAGACCGCGGTGAGCAGCACGAAGATCGCGATCGTCGTGAGGTTCGTCCGCAGCGCGGCCAGCAGCATGTAGGCCGAGAAGATGCCCCACGCGAGCAGGAACATCCCGACGATGTCGGCCGGGTCACCTCCGGCGGCGACGACCTGGGGCACGTAGAACTGCACCAGCAGGGCGTAGCTGAGCCAGAACCCGGCGTACGCGGTGAACACCATGCCGGGGAAGGTCTCACCCCGGCGGTAGTGGATGACTCCGGCGACGAGCTCGACGCCGAAGCCGAGCGCGAAGGCCAGCGAGAGCACCGCCGGCGTCGCGACGGGGTCGATCAGGCCGGACATCACGCTCGCCAGCACCAGGGCGGAGATGCCGAAGCTCGCGAGGCCCAGGGCGAACGGGTCCCCGTAGGTCGAGGGGGTGGCGGTGGAGTCGGGCGGCGGGACCGGGGCGAGGTGCTCGCCGACGGCGGTGTCGGGGTGGATGGCGGTCATGGGGTCCTCCGGGGCGACGGGTGGCGTGGATCACTGGCCGCTGACGCTAGGTCGCGCACCGGGCCCCCGGACCGGCCGGACGACCAGGCGCGGCCCCCTCCGGGAGAGGCCTCCCGCGGGCCGCCGTCCACCCCGCGGAGAGGTACGGCGGTGGTCAGTCGTCGCTCACGCCTGGCGGGCCCGGTAGGCCGCCACCGCCGTGCGGTTGCCGCAGGTGGTGCTGCAGAACTTGCGCGAGCGGTTGCGGGAGAGGTCGAGCACGATGCCCTCGCAGTCGTCCGCGGCGCAGAGCCCCAGGCGCGACATCTCGTCGGAGCGGATCACGTCGACCATCGCCATCGCCGTCTCGACCGCGATGCGCTCGTGCAGCGGGCTGTCGGGGTCGATGGCGTGGAGGTGCCAGTCCCAGCCGTCGTGGCGCGCGAGCTGGGGCAGGGCCCGGGCCTCGGCGAGCAGGGTGTTGACCAGCTCGACCGCGTCGTCGCGCTCGCTCGTGAGCAGGGTGCGCAGGCGCGGGCGCAGCGCGCGGACCTCCTCCAGCTCGGCCGTCGTGCGGTCGTGGCGGCCCGCATAGCGGAAGTCGGCGAAGAAGGTGTCGAGCTCGGCCACCGTCGTGAGGGTGTCGGGCTCCTCCGCGCTGTTGGCGAGCACCACGGCAGCCGTGAGGGACATCTCGGTGTCATGCGCGAAAAGCATTTTGACACCTTACCAACCCCGGTCTACTGTCACGAGTCATGACGACGTTGACTCCTGACATGCCGGCGCTGGCCGCGCCGCCCTCGCGCCTCGCCGCCGGCTTCGGCTTCGCGCTGGTCTCCGCGTCGGCGTTCGGCCTCTCGGGAGCGCTCGCCCGCGGCCTGCTCGACGCCGGCTGGACCGCCGGCGCCGCCGTCACCGCCCGGGTGGCGCTCGCCGCCGCCGTGCTCCTGGTGCCCGCTCTCCTCGCGCTGCGGGGCCGCTGGGGGCTGCTCGTCGGCAACCCCCGCAACCTGGGCACCGTGACGTTGTACGGCGTGCTGGCCGTCGCCGGTGCGCAGCTCTGCTACTTCTACGCGGTCTCCTACCTGCAGGTCGGGGTGGCGCTGCTCATCGAGTACACGGCGCCGGTCGCGGTCGTCGTCTGGCTCTGGCTGCGGCACGGGCAGCGTCCCGGCCGCGTCACCGTGCTCGGCGCGGTGATCGCCGCGGTCGGCCTCGCCCTCGTGCTCGAGGTCGTGACCGGCGTGAGCCTCAACGTGGTCGGCGTGCTCTGGGGCCTCGGCGCCATGGTGGGCGCGGCGACGTACTTCGTGATCTCCGCCGACGGCGACAACGGCCTGCCCGGCACGGTCCTCGCGGGCGGCGGCCTGCTCGTCGGCGCGGTGGCGCTCGGCACGGCCGGCCTCGTCGGCGTGCTGCCCATGCGGGCGAACACCCTCGACGTCGCGTACGGCGACCTCGTCGTCGCCTGGTGGGTGCCCGTCGTGGGCCTCGGCCTGGTGACGGCGGCGCTGGCCTACGTCACGGGCATCGCCGCCGGCCGGCGGCTCGGCTCGCGGCTGGCCTCGTTCGTGGCCCTCTTCGAGGTCGTGATGGCGCTCGTGTTCGCCTGGCTGCTGCTCGGCGAGCTGCCGCGGCCGGTCCAGCTCGCCGGCGGCCTGCTCATCCTCGTGGGGGTCATCGTCGTCAAGCTGGGCGAGCGCGACGTGCGCGCCGTCCGGGTGGGCGACCCCGAGACCGCCGAGGTCGCGGACGCCGCCTGAGACGGCACCACGCACGACGACGGGCCCGGGGCATCAGCCCCGGGCCCGTCGTCGTACGAGCAGGTCGTGCGTGCGCGGAGGTCAGCCCCGCGGCTTCTCGTCGACGGCGTCGTCGGCGAAGCCGGCCACCACGTCGCGCAGTGCACCGAGCTGGGCGGCGATGGCGTCGCGGCGCTTCGCCATCCGCTCGGTCTCGGCCTTGGTCGCGGCGAGCTCGCGGGCGGCCTCGGCCTGGCCGCTGGCGGTGATCGACTCGGACTGCGTGCGGGCCGAGACGACGATCTGCTCGGCCTCGCGGCGGGCGCGGCTCAGCAGGGCCTCGCCCTCGCGCTGCGCCTGCTCGCGCTGCGACGTGCTCTGGGCGATCGCCTCGCGGGCGCGCTCCTCGGCCGCCGCGGCGCGCTCCTCGGCCTCCACCACGATCTGGTTCGTCTGGGCCATGGCGTTGGCGTGGTGGTCGGCCGCCTCGCGGGCGAGCCGCTCCTTCTCCACGGCCAGGGCCCGGCGGGCCTCCTGGACCTCGCGGTCGGCGCCCGCACGGAGCTTCTCGGCCTGGCGGGTCGCGCTGCTGCGCAGGTCGTTCGACTCCTGCTCGGCCGCGAGCCGCAGCTGGGCCGCCTCGCGCTTGGCGGAGGCGACGAGGTCGGCGCCCTCCGAACGGGCCAGGGACCGCTCCTGCTCGGCGTCCGCGATGATGCGCGAACGGGTGTCCTCGAGGTCGCGCAGCTGCACGGAGCGCATGTCCTCGGCCTCGCGGGCGGCGTCGGCACGGATGGCCCGGGCGTCGCGCGTGGCCTGCTCCAGGATGTCCTGGGCCTCGGCCTGCGCGTTGGTGCGGACCTCGTCGGCCTCCTCCTCGGCGAGGCGGAGCATCTCGCTGGCGCGGCCGCCGAGCCCGGCGTACGTCGGGTTCTTGGCCTCGGCGAGCTGCTTGCTCACGGCGTCGAGGTGCGCCTCGAGCTCGGCGACCCGCTGCTCGGAGACGGCGAGGCTGCTGCCGAGGCCGGCCTTCTCGTCGGCGATCTGCTGGAGCGTGCGGTCGACGGCGTCCTTGTCGTAGCCGCCGCGCCGCACGAGCGGCAGCGCCGGCACGACGCCGCGCGTGTGGCCCGTGGGCCCGGCTCCCGGTCCGACGGGCGCCGGGGCGCCGGTGGTGGGACGGGGCGGCACGGCGGGGCGACTGGGAGCGGGCTGCGATCGGGGGGCGGTCGTGGGGGAGGGCGCGGAGCCGACGGCGGGGATCACCTGCGTCTGCTGCTTGTCGGGGTCGCCGACGCGCGGGTTGGGCTGGGTCGGCGTCGAGCCGGTGTCCGGCTCCTCGTCGAAGATCGACAGTCCCTTGTCGCTCATGTGTGGATGACTCCTCTGTGCCGCAGTCTCGGACGCTCGGTGGGGGCGGGCGCTGGCACCAGTGTTGCGGATGGGGGCGCGTGATCCCAGGGTCGTCGCGACACCGGGCGCGTCCGCCGGGTCGTCGCGCGTGCGACGACCCGGCGAACGAGCAGGTCAGACGCCGCGGAAGCGGTTGATGGCGTCGATGTGCTTCTCGCGCAGCTCGGTGTCGCGGACGCCGAGGCCCTGCTCGGGGGCCAGGCACAGCACGCCGACCTTGCCCTGGTGCTTGTTGTGGTGCACGTCCAGCGCGGCCTGGCCGACCTCGTCGAGGCTGTAGGTGCGCGACAGGGTGGGGTGGATCTTGGCCTGGGCGATGAGGCGGTTGGCCTCGAAGGCCTCGCGGTAGTTGGCGAAGTGCGACGACACGATGCGCTTGAGGTTCATCCACAGGTAGCGGTTGTCGTACTCGTGCATGTAGCCGGTCGTCGAGGCGCAGGTGGTGATGGTGCCGCCCTTGCGGGTCACGTAGACCGAGGCGCCGAAGGTCTCGCGGCCGGGGTGCTCGAAGACGATGTCGATGTCCTCGCCGCCGGTGAGCTCGCGGATCTTCTTGCCCAGGCGCTGCCACTCCTTGGGGTTCTGCTCGGTGCCCTCGTCGTTCCAGAACTTCCAGTTCTCCTCGGAGCGGTTGATCACGTGCTCGGCGCCCATGGAGCGCACGATCTTGGCCTTCTCCTCGTTGGAGACCACGCAGATCGGGTTGGCGCCGCCGTTGAGCGCGTACTGGGTCGCGAACCCGCCGAGGCCGCCGGAGGCGCCCCAGATGAGGACGTTGTCGCCCTGCTTCATCTGGCCGGCGTTCTTGCTCACGAGCTGGCGGTAGGCGGTGGCGTTGACCAGCCCGGGGGAGGCGGCCTCCTCCCAGGTGAGGTGGGCCGGCTTGGGCAGCAGCTGGTTCGACTTGACCAGCGCGATGTGGGCCAGGCCGCCGAAGTTGGTCTCGAAGCCCCAGATGCGCTGCTGGGGGTCCATCATCGTGTCGTCGTGGCCCGCGGGGTCCTCGAGCTCGACCGAGAGGCAGTGGGCGACGACCTCGGTGCCGGGCTTCCACTTCGTGACGCCCGGACCGGTCTTGAGCACGACGCCGGCCAGGTCGGAGCCGACCACGTGGTAGGGCAGGTCGTGGCGCTTCGTGAGCTCGGAGAGTCGGCCGTAGCGCTCGAGGAAGCCGAACGTCGAGACGGGCTCGAAGATCGAGGTCCACACGGTGTTGTAGTTGATCGCCGAGGCCATCACCGCGACGTACGCCTCGCCGGGGCCGAGCTCGGGCAGCGCGACGTCCTCGACGTGGAGGGACTTGCGGGGGTCCTTGTCGCGCGTGGCGATGCCCTCGAACATGTCGACCTCGTCGGCGTGGACGGTCACCGCTCGGTAGGACTCGGGCAGGTCGAGGTTCGCGAAGTCACCGCTGGCGGTGTCGCCGGCGAGGATCGCGTCGAGGATGTTCTGCACGACTGGGGTCTCCCTGGAGGTCGAGGTGGACGGGCCGAGCGCAAGATACCCGTCAGTAACCAGCCGTGGGCTCGAACGTGGTCTGCGTCTCATTCCCGAGGTGGCAGCACTGTCGGCGCCACCCGGTTGCGGGAGCGTTGCAGCCGGTGCCCGTGCGGTCAACGGCCCCGGGTCGCGCCGCCTGTCGTGAAGGCCAGTGCGAGCTGCTCCTCGGCGGTGCGCAGGTACGACGCGAGGCGCGTCGCCGCCTCGGCCCGACGGCCCGAGCGCAGGTGGGCCGCGATGATCGCGTTCTCGTCGAGGTAGGGCGTGTGGAACGGCTCGGGGTCCGGCATCTGGTTGAAGAACAACCTCATCTCCGCCAGCAGCAGGTCCATCTGGGCGTCGAGCCGGGCGCTGCCGGCGAGGCCGACGACCGCGCGGTGGAAGTGCTGGTTGGCGCTGGCGACGCCGCGCCAGTCGTGCGAGGCGGCCGCGGCGTGGCCCTCGCGCACCGCGAGCTCGAGGGCGTCGAGGTGCTCCGGGTCGTGCGCGACGCCGTGCTGCACCGCGGCGGGCTCGATGATGCGGCGAGCCGCGTAGACGTCGTGGACGTCGTCGACGGACGGGGTCGCGACGACGACACCGCGGTGCTCCTCGCGGCGCAGCACGCGCTCGGCCACGAGCTGGCTCAGGGCCTCGCGGAGCGTGTTGCGGGAGACGCCCAGCGCCTCGGCGAGCCGGACCTCCGGCAACCGGGTGCCCGAGGTGAGGGCGCCCTCCACGACCTGCTCGCGGAGCAGTCGTGCCGCTCGATCGGCGGACGTGCTCATCACCGTGCGACGGGCCCGTCGGGCGTCCGCGAGCGAGGTCAGGAGGGGGTCGAGCTCGGACGTCGGCACGAGCAGACCCTAACGACCCGGGAGCGACAGGGGATTGCAGGATTGTTGAACAATCCCTACGGTGAACCGATCCTGCTGCTCGGACCAGGAAGGCCCCCACCCATGAGCGAGACCCCGCCCCTCAAGGACGCCGTCACCTCGGCGAGTCGTCGATCAGCCCTGCTCGGCGCCATCTTCCTGATGGCCACCAGCGCCATCGGACCCGGCTTCATCACCCAGACCGCCACCTTCACGCTCGAGCTCGGGGCGGCGTTCGCGTGCGCGATCGTGCTCTCGATCCTCGTCGACGTGGCGGTGCAGCTGAACGTCTGGCGCGTCATCGGCGTCGCCGGTCGGCGCGCCCACGAGCTCGC
This sequence comes from Nocardioides alkalitolerans DSM 16699, assembly GCF_000426525.1. Taxonomy (GTDB): domain Bacteria; phylum Actinomycetota; class Actinomycetes; order Propionibacteriales; family Nocardioidaceae; genus Nocardioides; species Nocardioides alkalitolerans. The sequence goes on along the minus strand of NZ_AUFN01000010.1, from coordinate 405,708 downwards.
GGGCGACGTCGCCCCCGGAGCCGGCTGGGTGCTCGCCGGCCTCGTGGTCGTCGGCGGCCTGGTCTTCAACATCGGCAACGTGGCCGGCAGCGGCCTCGGCACCGACGCGCTGCTGGGGCTGGAGCCGAAGATCGGCGGCGCGATCTCCGCCGCCCTCGCGGCCGCGATCTTCCTCAGCCACCGGGCCGGCATGGCCCTCGACCGGGTGGTCGTGCTCCTCGGTCTGCTGATGATCGTGGCCACCGCGGCGATCGCCCTCACCTCCGGACCACCGGTCGGCGAGGCGCTCACCAGCGTCGTGGCACCGGCCGAGTTCGACGTCCTGGCCGTCACCACGATCATCGGCGGCACGGTGGGTGGCTACATCACGTACGCCGGCGCTCACCGCCTGCTCGACTCGGGCACCACGGGGCCCGAGGCGGTGCGGGACATCTCGCGCAGCTCGGTCGTCGGGATCCTCGTCACCGGCCTCATGCGCGTGGTCCTCTTCCTCGCGATCCTCGGCGTCATCGCGGGCGGCGCCTCCATCGACGCCGGCAACCCGGCCGCGAGCGCCTTCGAGGCCGCCGCGGGCGAGGTGGGCCTCCGCGTCTTCGGGCTCATCCTCTGGGCCGCGGCGCTGACGTCGGTGATCGGTGCGTCGTACACCTCGGTCTCGTTCATCACGACCTCGCGCACCTCCGACCGCACCCGCAACCTGCTGACCGTCGGCTTCATCGTGCTCACCACCGTGATCTACCTGCTGATCGAGCAGGCGCCCGTGACGCTGCTCGTCTTCGCGGGGGCGTTCAACGGCATGATCCTGCCGATCGGGTTCGGCATCCTGCTGTGGATCGCGTGGCGCCGTCGCGACCTGCTGCACGGCTACCGCTACCCGAGGTGGCTGCTCGGCATCGGCGTGCTCGCCTGGCTGCTGACGCTCTACCTCGCCTACAACTCGATCACGCCGATCACCGAGCTCTGAGGGGACCCGCGATGACCAGGAACGAGATCACGGACGGGATCACCGTCGACCTCAACAGCGACGTGGGGGAGTCCTTCGGCCGCTGGCAGCTCGGCGACGACGAGGCCGTGCTCGCGCAGGTGACCAGCGCCAACGTGGCCTGCGGCTTCCACGCCGGCGACCCGACGACGCTGCGGCGCACGTGCGCCTGGGCCGTCGAGCGCGACGTCGTCATCGGTGCCCAGGTCGGCTACCGCGACCTCGCGGGCTTCGGGCGGCGCTTCATCGACGTCGAGCCGGCCGAGCTGGCCGACGACGTGCTCTACCAGGTCGGCGCCCTCGAGGCGATGGCCCGGGCGGCCGGCGGCCGGGTGGCCTACGTGAAGCCGCACGGCGCGCTCTACAACACCGTCGTGCACCACGAGGCGCAGGCCGCCGCGGTCGTGGCGGCCGTGCGGGCGTACGACGCGAGCCTGCCGCTCCTCGGCCTCCCCGGCTCCGTGCTGCTCGCCACGGCCGAGGCCGCCGGGCTGCGCACCGTCACGGAGGCCTTCGCCGACCGGGCCTACACGCCGGAGGGCACCCTGGTCTCCCGGCGCGAGCCCGGCGCGGTGCTGCACGACCCCGCCGAGGTGGCGGCGCGCGTCGTGCGCCTGGTGACGACCGGGCGCCTCACGGCCGTCGACGGCAGCGAGATCGCGGTGGCCGCGGACTCGGTGTGCGTGCACGGCGACTCGCCCGGCGCGGTCGCGATGGCGCAGGCCGTGCGGGCCGGGCTGACCGACGCCGGCGTCGAGCTGCGGTCGTTCGTGTGACCCGCCTGCTCCCGTACGGCGACCGGGCCGTCCTCGTCGAGGTCGCCGACGCGGCCGAGGTCGTCGCCTGGTCGGACGCACTGCTCGCCGCCGGCCTGGTGGGCCACGACGGCCCGGTCGAGGACGTCGTGCCGGCCGCCCGCACCGTGCTGGTGACGCTGCGGCCGGGCCACGACCTCGACGCGCTGCGCTCCCGTCTCGCGCGGGTGGAGCCGGCCCCGGTCCGCTCCGACGCGGTCGCCGACCCCGGGGACGTCGTCGAGATCCCCGTGACCTACGACGGCCCGGACCTCGCCGACGTCGCCCGCCTGACCGGGCTCGACGAGGCCGCCGTCGTGGAGGCCCACACCGCGTCCACGTGGCGGGTGGCGTTCGGCGGCTTCGCCCCGGGCTTCGGCTACCTCGTCGGCGGTGACCCCCGGCTCGAGGTGCCGCGCCGCGACTCCGCGCGCACCGAGGTGCCCGCCGGGTCCGTCGGCCTCGCCGGCGAGTTCTCGGGCGTCTACCCCCGGGCCTCCCCGGGCGGCTGGCAGCTGATCGGCCGCACCGCGCTCGCCCTCTGGGACCTCGACCGCGACCCGCCGGCCCTCCTGCGCCCCGGCGGGGTCGTGCGGTTCGTCGACGTCGGAGCCCGCCCGTGAGCGCCCGGGTCGGTCTCCGGGTGCGCCGGGTCGGCGGCCCGACGTACGTCGAGGACCGCGGCCGCACCGGCCAGGCCGGCATCGGCGTCGGCCGCTCCGGCGCGGCCGACCGGGCGGCCCACGCGCTCGCCAACCGTGCCGTCGGCAACGCCCCCGGAGCGGCGGCGCTCGAGGTCACGCTCGGCGGCCTCGAGCTCGAGGTGACGGGCGACGGGGTGCTGTGGCTGTGCGTCACGGGGGCCCCGGTGACGGTGGAGGTGGGCGGCCGCGAGGTCGGTGCCGGTGCCGTCGTCGCGGCCCGGGCGGGTGACGTCGTGCGTCTCGGTACGTCGCCCCGCGGCCTCCGCAGCTACCTCGCGGTCCGCGGGGGCATCGACGCCCCGGTGACGCTCGGATCGCGCAGCCACGACGTGCTGGCCGGTCTCGGTCCGGCCCCCCTGGCCGACGGCGACGAGCTCGCCGTGGGCGACGACGTCGCGGGGGAGCCGCTCGTGGAGGCCGTGCCCCTGCCCGCCCTCGGCGCGGGGGCGGTGGAGCTGCGCGTCGTGCGCGGCCCCCGGGACGACTGGGTCGACGACGTCGACGCTCTCGTGACGGGCTCGTGGACGACGTCGTCGCGCTCCAACCGGGTGGGGGTGCGCCTCGAGCGCGACGAGGGTCTGCTCGCCCCCGCCCACGGCGACCGGCAGCTGCCCAGCGAGGGCGCGTGCCGCGGTGCGGTGCAGGTGCCGCCCAGCGGTGAGCCGGTCGTGTTCCTGGCCGACCACCCCGTGACCGGCGGCTACCCCGTCGTCGCGGTCGTGGTCGACGCCGACGTCGACCTGGCCGCCCAGGTGCGGCCGGGGGAGGAGGTGCGGTTCCGATGGGTGACGCGATGAACGCGAGGGCGAGGGGGCCCGCCGAACCGCGGGTGCCGACCGACCCGGCGGGGCTGGCGCCGTACGCGGCGAGGCGGCTGTTCCGCGACGGGCTGGTGACCCCGACCGCCGGGTGGAGCGCCGGGTGGACGCAGGCCAACCTGCTCGTGCTCCCGCGCACCGACGCGTTCGACTTCCTGCTGTTCGCCCAGCGCAACCCGAAGCCCTGCCCCGTGCTCGACGTGCTCGAGCCGGGCGCCGTCTCGGGCCCGATCCTCGACGGGGACGTACGCACGGACGCGCCGCGCTACCGGGTGTTCGTCGACGGTGAGCTCGTCGACGAGCCGACCGAGGTCACCCGGTGGTGGCGCGACGACCTCGTGGCGTTCCTGATCGGGTGCTCGTTCACCTTCGAGGACGCCCTCGTCTCCGCGGGCATCGGGATGCGGCACTGGGAGGAGGGCGTGAACGTGCCCATGTACCGCACCGACCGGCGCTGCCGGCCCGCCGGCGCCCTCGGGGGCCCGCTGGTGGTCTCGATGCGGCCGGTGGCCGCCGACCGGGTGGCCGACGCCGTCCGGATCACCGCCCGCTATCCGGCCGTGCACGGCGCTCCCGTGCACGTCGGCGACCCGGGCGCGCTCGGGATCATGGACCTCGCCGCGCCCGACTACGGCGACGCCGTGACGGTCCGCGACGGCGAGGTACCGGTGTTCTGGGCCTGCGGCGTCACGCCCCAGGCCGCGGTGGTCGAGTCACGCCCGGCGCTGGCGATCGCCCACGCGCCCGGCCACATGCTCGTCACCGACGCACGCGACGACGACCACCGGGAGCCCTGAGCGGCCGCTCGCCGGTGACCCGGGAGGGCGTCCGGCAGGCCTCAGTGCTGCGCGGCCGCCGCGGGCTGCACGAGCTCGACGAGCACGCCGCCGGCGTCCTTGGGGTGCACGAAGTTGATGCGGGAGTCCGAGGTGCCGCGGCGGGGGGCGTCGTACAGCAGGCGGACGCCGCGCTCGCGCAGGATCGCGGAGACGGCCTCGACGTCGGTGACGCGGTAGGCGAGCTGCTGCAGGCCGGGGCCGGAGCGGTCGAGGAACTTGGCGATCGTCGACTCCGGCGTGAGCGGGGCGAGCAGCTGGATGAAGGAGCCCGAGTCGCCGACCGCGACCATGGCCTCCCGCACGCCCTGCTCCTCGTTCGTCTCCTGGTGGGCGACCTTCATGCCGAAGGTGGTCTCGTAGAACTCGATGGCCGCGTCGAGGTCCGCGACGGCGATGCCGACGTGGTCGATGGCGGTGAACAGGTGCTCGGGGATCTCCAGCGCTGCAGACATGAGGGCATCGTGCCGGATCGCATCGTGGGTGCAACACTGCGTCCCGCAGTGTGACCCGCACGACAACAGCACTGCTCGCGGTCCACCTCTCGTCCACGATGTGACTCGTCGGTATCTTGGCCGGCAAGCCGTACGTCGCGGCCCGCCGCAGGTGGGTGGGTCCCGCGAGCGTCCCGATCACTGGAGGCACCCATGTCCGAGTCCGTCATCGTCGCCGGAGCGCGCACCCCGATCGGCCGCCTGCTGGGCGGTCTGAAGGGCCTCAGCGGCGCCGACCTGGGTGGCGTCGCCATCAAGGGCGCGCTGGAGAAGGCCGGCGTCGCCGGCGAGCAGGTCGACTACGTGATCATGGGCCAGGTCATCCAGGCCGGCGCCGGCCAGATCACGGCCCGCCAGGCCGCGGTCAAGGGCGGCGTGCCGATGGACGTCCCCGCGATCACCATCAACAAGGTGTGCCTCTCGGGCATCAACGCGATCGCGCTGGCCGACCAGCTGATCCGCGCCGGCGAGCACGAGATCGTCGTCGCGGGCGGCATGGAGTCGATGACACAGGCGCCCCACCTGCTGCAGAAGTCGCGGGAGGGCTTCAAGTACGGCGACACCGGCCTGGTCGACTCGATGGCCTACGACGCGCTCTACGACCAGTTCACCGACCAGCCGATGGGCGGGCTCACCGAGTACCGCAACGTCGAGGTCGACAAGCTGACCCGTGAGGAGCAGGACGCGTTCTCGGCCCGCAGCCACCAGCGCGCGGCCACCGCGCAGAAGAACGGCGTGTTCGACGACGAGATCGTGCCCGTCGAGATCCCGCAGCGCAAGGGCGACCCGGTCGTCGTCAAGGACGACGAGGGCATCCGCGGCGACACCACCACGGAGTCGCTCGGCAAGCTGCGCCCGGCGTTCAGCAAGACCGGCACCATCACGGCGGGCTCCGCCTCGCAGATCTCCGACGGCGCTGCTGCCGTGATCGTGATGAGCAAGGCCAAGGCGCAGGAGCTGGGCCTGAGCTGGATCGCCGAGATCGGCGCGTCGGGCCAGGTCGCCGGCCCCGACTCCACGCTGCAGCTGCAGCCGGCCAACGCGATCCGCAAGGCCGCCGCGAAGGAGGGCATCGAGGTCTCCGACATCGACCTCTTCGAGCTCAACGAGGCCTTCGCCGCCGTCGGCATCGAGTCGGCCCGTGACCTCGGCATCGACGAGGAGAAGGTCAACGTCAACGGCGGCGCGATCGCCCTGGGCCACCCGGTCGGCATGTCGGGCGCCCGCATCGTGCTCCACCTCGCGCTCGAGCTGAAGCGCCGCGGCGGCGGCATCGGTGCGGCCGCGCTGTGCGGCGGCGGCGGTCAGGGCGACGCCCTCATCATCCGCGTCCCCGCGTGACGCTGACCCGTCGCGGGGGCCGTCGCGGGAGCCGTCGCGGGAGCCGCGGATGAGCCCCGCATGACGGAGCACGACCGCACGACGAGCGGGGGCCGACGCCGACAGGTGTCGGTCCCCGACCTCGTCGCCGGTGCCCGCCGCGGCGAGGCACGGTCGGTCGGGCGGCTGATCTCGCTGGTCGAGGACGGCGTGCGCCGCACCGCCGAGCTGCGCGAGGCCATGGCGGCGCTCGCGCCGCACACCGGCCACGCCCACGTCGTCGGCATCACGGGCGCCCCGGGCGTCGGCAAGTCCACCTCCACGAGCGCGCTGGTCGCCGAGCTGCGGCGCGCTGGCCAGCGGGTCGGCGTGCTCGCAGTCGACCCGTCGTCCCCCTTCTCGGGCGGTGCCCTGCTCGGCGACCGCGTGCGGATGGGCGACCACGCCACCGACCCCGGCGTCTACATCCGCTCGATGGCGTCGCGCGGGCACCTCGGGGGGCTCTCCTGGAGCACCCCGCAGGCGCTGCGCGTGCTCGACGCCGCCGGGTTCGACACCGTGCTCGTCGAGACCGTCGGCGTCGGGCAGAGCGAGGTCGAGGTCGCGGGGCTCGCCGACACCACCGTCGTGCTCCTCGCCCCCGGGATGGGCGACGGCATCCAGGCCGCGAAGGCCGGCATCCTCGAGGTCGGCGACCTCTACGTCGTGAACAAGGCCGACCGCGACGGCGCCCACCAGGTGCGCCGCGAGCTGCGGGGCATGCTCGCCCTCGCCGACCGCCCCGCCGACGCGTGGCGTCCGCCCATCCTCGCGACCACCGCCCAGACCGGCGAGGGCGTCGGCGAGGTCGTCGCCGCGCTGGTCGAGCACCGCGAGTGGCTGGACTCGTCGGGGCAACGCGCCGTACGACGACGTCGGCGCGCCCGCGAGGAGGTCGAGGCACTCGCGATGACCGAGCTGCGCCGTACGTGGGCGGGCTTCTCGGGCGCCGCCGGGCTCGACGACCTGGCCGACGACGTCGTCGCCGGCCGTCGGGACCCGTACGCCGCCGCCGACGCCCTGCTGGCCGCGACCGACGACGCCGGCGGCCCCTCCTGACCCCCTCGACACGGCCTGAGCGGGCGCGCCTGCGCCACGGGCGCCCCGGCGCCTGGTAGGAACGGGGGCGCACTGTGCCCGGGACGGTGCACACCCCCGACGAGGATGGAGCGACGCACACGTGAAGAAGGTCCTGCTCCTGCTGCTCGTCGTGTTCCTCGGCTTCTGGATGTTCACCGACCCCAACGGTCTGGCCGAGATGGCCCGGGACGGCGGCGGCGAGGCGTGGGACGGCCTGGTGAACATGTTCCAGGCCGTGATCCGCTTCATCGGTGAGCTGTTCTGAGGGTCCGGCCGTGCCGGTGAGCGACGCATGGGTCTGATCGCCGCGTTCACCGACCCCGACATCGGGCGGCACCTGCTGCGCGACGAGGGCGAGGACGTCGTCGACGAGGTCCGCCACCACTGGGTCTCCTACATCGTGCCCGGCCTCATCCTGGTCGTGGCGCTGCTCCTGCTGGTCGTGGTGCCCTTCACCCGGCTCGACTGGGGGTGGGCGCCGCTGGTCGCGGCCGTGGTCGTCGGCCTGTACGGCGTCTACAAGGCCCTCACCGTGCACATGGACCGCTTCGTGATCACCAACATGCGCGTCTACCGCGTGCACGGCGTCTTCTCGCAGCAGCTCGCGACCATGCCGCTGCAGCGCATCCTCGACATCACGGTGAAGAAGCCGCTGATCGGGCGCGTGCTCGGCTACGGCCACTTCGTCTTCGAGTCCGCGGCCCAGGCGCAGGGCCTGCGCGACATCCGCTTCGTCGCTCGGCCCGACGAGCGCGACCTCGCGATCCAGCGGGTGGTGCAGCGCTCCGGGCTGCGCGGTCGTCGTCCGGAGATGATGTGAGCGCGTCGTGAGCCTGCCCTTCGACCCGATCGACGAGGCCCAGCGGCAGTGGCGCGAGCGGTGGGACGGCGCCGACGTCATGCACGCGGTCACGTCCCTGATGCGCGTGCAGCAGCTCGTGATCGGTCGCCTCGACGCGCTGCTCAAGCCGCACGGCCTCACGTTCGCCCGCTACGAGGCGCTCGTGCTGCTCGTCTTCTCGTCGCGGGGCTCGCTGCCGCTCGGCAAGATGGGGGAGCGGCTCCAGGTGCACCCGACCTCGGTGACGTCGATCGTCAACCGGCTCGAGTCGGCGGGCCTCGTCGAGCGTCGACCGCGACCCGACGACGGCCGGGGCGTGCTGGCCGCCATCACCGACGAGGGACGCGCGCTGGTCGAGCGGGCCACCGCCGACCTCGTCGCCGCCGACTTCGCCCTCGGCGCGCTCGGCCCCGACGGGCCGGGAGCGCTCTCCGAGCTGCTGGCGCCGGTACGGCGCGACGCCGGCGACTTCTGAGCCCGCGACCTCGTACGATCAGCGCGATGTCCACGCCCTCCCCGCTCCGCCGCCCCTCCCGTCGGCCGTCCTCCCCGGTCGTCGGTGCCGCCGCCCGCGCCGTACGGGTGGGTGCCGCGCTGCTGCTGACCGCGCCCGTGCTCCTCGTCGGGCTCGGCGCCGGTCCCGCGCACGCGGACGAGGCGGACACGGCGGCCGGCACGGGTGACGGCCAGCTGGCGCTGCCGGCCGACGCGCCCGTGGTGGAGAGCCACGACCTCGGTGCGCCGGCCGCGCTCGTCGCCGGGTGGAGCCGTGCCGAGCTCGGACCCACCGACAGCGACGAGTCGAGCCTCTACTACCGCTACCGGCGCGAGATCCCCGGCAGCACGGTGCACGTCTCCGTGACCTCGCCGGGCTACGCCCTCGGCGCCGACGACCAGTTCCGCGTGCAGGTCTCCGCGCCCGACGGCGACGACTGCGGCACCGAGAGCGCGACCCGGTTCAACGGCGAGCGGACGCTGCTCAACGTCGCCCTCGCCGTCGGTGCGGGCGACCCGGGGGCCGACGAGACGTCCGCGCCGCCGTGCGCCGACACCACCGAGGTGCGCGTCGCCGTCGACCGGTCCTCCACGACCGTCGAGGAGACCTCGCCGATCTGGGTGCGGGTCGTCGAGGAGTCGCCGGTCGACGACGTGGACGGTCTGCCCCGGGCCCGGGAGCGTGCGGAGGTGCGCGGCGCCGACGTGGACGGCGACCCCGTCACGCAGGCCGGCGGACGCGGCGTCGTCGACGCTCCGCTGGTCGAGCCCGGCATCCTGCGCGGCACCGTCGGCACGGGCGAGCAGGTCGCCTACCGGGTCCGCCTCGGCTGGGGCCAGACCCTCGTCGCGGAGGGGGTCGCCGGCGGTCTCTCGGCCGACGAGGTGGAGGAGGTCGGCTTCGGGCGCACGTTCGGCGTCACCGTGCTCTCGCCGCTGCTCTCCGCGGCCCGCACCGAGACGACCTCGTCGTCGCTGAGCGCGGACCCGACGACCTCCCAGGCACTGACGGGCCCGGTCGGCTACCTCGACCGGTTCGACGACCTGAGCGGTCCCTTCCTCCCCGGTGAGTACCTGGTGGTCCTGTCCGTGGCCGCCGACTCGAGCCTGGAGGAGGGCGAGGAGGACGTCCAGGTGGACGTCGACTACACGCTGCGCCTCGAGGTGGACGGCGAGGTGGACGACCCGCCGGCCTACACGGAGAACCCGCCCCTGCTGCTCGCCGAGGGGGAGTCGGCCGACGAGGTCACGGCCGCGGCCGGCGAGGTCGGCGGCGCGGGTGCGTCGGTGGCCCGCTACGTCACGGGCGGCGCCCTGCTCGCCGGCGGCCTGGTCGCGTTCGGCGCCGGACTGGTGCTGGTGCGGCGCCGCCCTCAGGCGGTCAGGAGCAGGTAGGCGCCGACGGCCGCGGCCACCGCGCCCAGCATCATCAGGACCAGCCCGGGCACGAGCCGCCGTCGGGGCCGCTCGCCGTGCGGGTGCGCACCGAGGTGGTCGCCGGGTCGGGGCGCACCCGCCGGGAGCACCGAGGTGCCGGCGCGGGTGACGTCGTCACCGGAGACCGGACGGTGGTCGGCGCGGTGGTCGGCGCGGGTGGGTCGGCCGCCCATCGGGGCGGTGCGGCCGCTCGTCATCGCGGCCGTGGGTCCGCTGGTGCCCTGGGGCGGGTACGACGCCTCGGCGAGCCGCTCGCGCACGAACACGGGCGGGCCGGCGACGGTCACCTCCTGCAGCCGCAGCTCGGCGAGCGCCGCCCGCAGGGCGGAGGCGTCGGCGGGCCGGTCCTCGGGCGCCTCGGAGGCGGCGTGCTGCAGCACGGCCACCAGCCGCTCGGCGAGGTCGCGGGGCTCGGGCCAGGTGGCGAGCTCGACCTCGGCCGTGCCGGCCGCCGGACGCGTGCCCGTCACCATCTCCAGGCCCACCCGGCCCACGGCGTAGACGTCCTGCTGGGGGTCGGGGTCGCTGCCGTGCCACTGCTCGGGGGCCATGTAGCCGGGAGAGCCGATGGCGGCGGACCCGCGGGTCATGCGGGGCTCGTCGACGGGGGCCGCGACCCCGAAGTCCGTGAGCCGCACGTGGGGGCGCGCGTGCCCGGTGGGCTCGAGCAGGATGTTGGCGGGCTTGACGTCGCGGTGCACGACCCCGGCGGCGTGCACGGCCTCGAGGGCCGCCAGCACCTGGTCGAGGATCGCGCCGACCCAGGGGAGCGGCAGGGCGCCGCGCTCCTTGAGCAGGTCGGAGAGCGAGCCGCCGCGCACCAGCGGCATCGTGAAGAGCACCCGGTCGTCCATCCCGGCCCACGACTCGGGGGTCACGACGTGCGGGTGGTCGATGCGTACCGACTGCTCGCGCACGAAGCGCAGCAGCGACGCGGCGTCGGACTGGCGCAGGATCTTGGCGGCCTTGACCCGGTCGTCGGCCCGGTCGTGCACCGTCCAGACCGTGCCCATGCCACCCATGCCGATCGGCTCGAGCAGCTCGTAGCGCCCCGCGAAGACCTCACCCACGCGCGCCACTCTAGGGCCTGCGGCGGCCGGGGTCCGGCGACCGCGGCCTCAGCCGACACGCATCGACTGGCCGGTGAGCCCGGCGGCTCCCGCGCTGGAGAGGAACAGCACGACGTCGACCACGGCGGAGCGGGTCGCCTCCGCCAGGCTGCCGCGCACGCGGCGGGGGCGGGTGAGCAGCGTGCCGCTCGAGTGGGCGGCGTGCCGGTCGATCTGCACGTGGTAGGCCTGCCCGGCGGGCACGGGGGCCAGCGCCGCGTTGACGCGCACGCCGTACCGCGCCAGCGACGCCCCCAGGTCGCGCGTCGCGCTCGCGAGGCCCGAGGTCGGGTCGGGGCCCCCGCGGCGGCCCAGTGCCCACCAGCCGGCTGCGGCCGTCGTGCACACCGCCGAGCCGCCGCCCTGCGCGGGGCTCGCCGAGAGGGAGGGCCGCAGGCGCCGTACGAGCTGGGCCGGGCCCACGAGCCCCAGCCGGCTCGCCTCCGCGACGAACTCGCGCTCGGAGTCGCCGAGGTGGCGCGGCAGCTCCGGGGCGCCGGCGACGACGAGGGCGTCGAGCCGCTCGGTGGCGTCGGCGAACGCGACGATCGCCTCCGGCTGCTCCAGCGCGAGCTGTCGGTAGCCGAAGCGGGAGAGGTCGGCGTCGTAGAAGCCGGTGAGGTGCTGGGAGCCGGTGACGGTGACCTCGGCGCCGGCGTCGGCGAAGGCGTGCGCGATGGCCAGGCCCGTGCCGTCCGTGCCACCGGCCACGAGGACGCGACGGCCCGAGTAGTCGTACTGCGGATAGTTCAACAGTGATCCCTGGGTGCCCGAGAAGTCGTCAGAGAGCCTTCATCATGGCATGCGCTCCCCATGCCCGGACCACCCCCGGAGCGGCCGTTCCGCCGGATCCGCCACAATGGCGGGTATGACGCAGCAGCCCTTCTCCCGTCCCGGTGCCATCGACCTGTCCGCCCTCAAGCGGCCGGCGCCCGGAGCCCCGGGTGCGGCTCCGGCCGGCCCCGCCGCAGGGGCGGGCGGCGGTCCCGGGGCCGGAGCGGCGGGTCCGTCGGCGTACGCGACGCAGGTCGACGAGCAGAACTTCCAGGCGGTGCTGGAGGCCTCGCGCACCGCCCCCGTGCTGCTCGTCTTCTTCTCGCGCACCCGCATGCCGGAGAGCGGACAGCTCGCCGACGACGTCGCCGCGCTCTCGGGCGAGTTCGAGGGCCGCTTCCTCGCCGGGCTGGTCGACATCGACGCCTCGCCCCAGATCGCCCAGGCCATGCAGATCCCCTCGATCCCGCTCGTCGTCGCGGTGCTCGACGGCCGGCCCGCGCCGCTGTTCCAGGACGTGCTGCCGATCGACGAGCTGCGTGCCGCGCTCACCCAGGTGATGCAGCAGGTCGCGTCGCAGGGCATGGTGCAGCGCCACCAGCCGCTCGGCACGGCGCCCGCCCCCACCGAGGACGAGGACGCCGAGCCCCCGCTCGACCCCCGCTACGCGCCCGCCCAGGACGCGCTCGAGGCCGGCGACATCGACGGTGCCGTCGCCGAGTACGAGAAGCTCGTCGCGGCCAACCCCGCCGACGCCGAGGCCTCGGCCGGCCTGGCGATGGCCAAGGTGCTGCAGCGCACGCAGGGCGTCGACCTCAACACGGCCCGTGCGGCCGCGGCAGCCGCGCCCGACGACGTCGACGCGCAGATCCTCGTGGCCGACCTCGACCTGCTCGGCGGCCACGTGGAGGACGCGTTCGCGCGGCTCATCGACGTCGTGCGCCGCACCGCGGGCGACGAGCGCGAGCAGGCCCGTCAGCACCTCGTCGAGCTGTTCGGCACCGTCGGCAACGGCGACCCGCGCGTGGCCCGGGGCCGGCAGCTGCTCGCCTCCGCGCTCTTCTGAGCCGGGCTCCCGAGGCGCGCCCGACGCCCGCTCACGCGGGGCCGAGCGCGACCAGGGTGTCGAGCACGGCCCGGACCGCAGGCGACGACGCCGTGCTGCGACGGTGCAGCGCCGTGATCGTCCGGGTGGGCACGGGGTCGGTGACCTCGACGGCCACGACGTCGGTCGTCAGCGGTGCCCGCCCGAGCCGGGGGAGCAGCGCGATCCCGAGGTCGGCCGCCACCAGGGCCAGGTGCGAGTCGAACTCGCGCGACTGGTGGGCGATGCGCGGCTGCTGCCCCGTGCCGTCGTACATCCGGCCCAGCCACTCTCGGCAGATGGTGCCGGGCGGGGTCGCGATCCAGCCCTCGTCGACCAGGTCGTGCGGGGTGACGACGGCGTGCCCGGCCAGCCGGTGGTCGCGGTGCACGACCACGTCGGCCACGTCGTGGCCCACGACCGTCTGGGTCACGTGGTCGGGCACCGCCAGCGGCACGTCGCCCCAGGAGTGCGCGAGCGCCACGTCGACGTGACCCTGGGCGACCAGGTCCACCGCCTCCCAGGGCTCCTCCTCCGTGAGGCTGACGGTGAGGGCCGGGTGCTCGGACAGCAGTCGCCGGGTCGCCGGCGCGACCAGCCCGCGCATCGCCGTGGAGAAGGTGGTGAGCCGCACGTGCCCGGCCACCGTGCCCGAGCTGGCGTGCAGGTCGGCCTCGATGCGCTCGACCTCGGCGAGCAGCCGGCCGCCGTCGTCGACCAGCTGCCGGCCCGCGCTGGTGAGCATCACCCCGCGGCCCACCCGCTCGAGCAGCCCGAGGCCGGCCTGGCGCTCGAGCCGCTTCACCTGCTGGGAGACCGCGCTCGGCGTGAAGCCGAGGGCGTCGGCGGCGGCGACGACCGACCCGTGCTGGTCGACGGCACGCAGGGCGGCCAGGGCGGCGAGGTCGATCATGCAGGGATGCTACATGGAAGCGTGTAGATCAATTCGCTGGTGCTTCATGGTCGGGTGTCGGAAGACTGGGCCACGTGAGCCGCCGAGACACTCTCCTCGCCCTGCTGGTCGCCCTGCTGTGGGGCCTCAACTTCGTCGTCATCGAGTGGGGCATGGCGGGGGTGCCACCCCTGCTGTTCCTCGCCGTGCGGTTCGTCGTCGTGGCGTTCCCCGCCGTCCTCCTCGTGCCGCGCCCGCAGGCGCCGTGGCGCACCGTCGCCCTCATCGGGCTGCTGATGTCGCTGGGCCAGTTCGGGTTCCTGTACGCCGCCCTCCACGCCGGCATGTCGCCCGGCCTCGCGGCGCTGGTGCTCCAGGCCCAGGTGCTGCTCACCATCGTCATCGCGGCGGGCGTCCTGCGCGAGACGCCCTCGGTCCGGCAGGTCGCGGGGGTCGTCGTGGGGTGCGTCGGGCTCGCCGTCGTCGCGGGCGGCCGTGACACCTCCACCTCGCTGCTGGCGCTCCTGCTGTGCCTGGCGGGCGCCCTGTCGTGGGCGATGGGCAACGTCGCCACCCGCGCCTCGGGGGTGACCGGCGGGCTGTCGCTGACGGTGTGGTCGGGCCTCGTCGTGCCGGTGCCCGCGTTCGCGCTCGCCCTCCTGCTCGACGGGCCCGGCGAGGTCGCCGACGGCATCGCCGCCTTCGGCTGGGAGGCGCTGCTCTCGACGCTCTACACGGCCGGCCTCGCCTCGCTCGTCGGCTACGGCATCTTCAACACGCTGCTCGGCCGCTACCGGTCCGCCCAGGTGGTGCCGTGGATCCTCGTCGTGCCCGTCGTCGCCATGGTCTCGGCGTGGCTGCTGCTGGGCGACCGTCCGGCCCCGCTCGAGGTCGTCGGCGGCGCCGTGCTGCTCGTCGGCGCACTGGTGGCCCTGGTGCCGCTGCGGCGCCGCGGGCGTCGTACGCCGGAGGAGTCGCCGGAGGACGTGCCCGTCACCGCGGTGGTGGCGGCACCCGTGCGCTGAACCTCAGCGACCCGACTCGGTGTAGGCGGGACCGCTGCCGTCGCGCAGGGCGGTGAGGGCGGCGTCGATGCGGCGCGCGGTGAAGTCGGCGCAGCGCTCGGCGACCTCCTCGGGGGTGCAGAACGCGAGGCCCTTGATCTCGCGCTCCTCCCGGACGGCCGCGTCGAGCAGGGCCTCGCCGTCGTGCACGCCGCCGTCGAAGACGAGGGTGACGGCGTCGTCCCAGCCGCTCCACGGGGGCAGCCAGTCGGTGAGCAGCAGCGGTCCGGCGGGGATCTCGACCGAGAGCTCCTCGAGCACCTCGCGCGACGTCGCGAGCCGGGGCGACTCGTTCACCTCGACGACGCCACCGGGCAGGTCCCAGTCGCGCTTGTAGGTGAGCTGGCACAGCAGCACGCGGCCGACCTGGTCGCGCACGAGCATCTGGCCGATCGCCCGCTTGCGGGGCAGGAACGAGTTGAGGAGCGAGCGGAAGCCCTCGGGGCGGTCGGGGGCCAGGTCGTCGACGAGCCGCGCGTAGAGCACGTGGTCGACGGGCCCCTCCTCGAGCGGCAGGCCGCGCAGGACGCCCTCGCGGCGCATGCCCGCCCACGTCGCGACGCGCTGGCCGACGGCGTCGTCCTCGCGCACCCGGGCCTCGACACGCCCGTGGGAGGCCAGCGAGCTCTCGACCTCGCGCCGGACGGCCTCGACCGCCGTACCCCACTCGCCGGTCGGGACGGGGGACCAGCTCACCTGCGCGACCCCAGGGGACAGGGTGACGACGTGCACGGTCGGCAGGGAGGGTGCGGTCACCCGACCACCCTACTGATCGTGCGGCGACGGTCACGGGGGCGTCACCCGACCGTCGCCGGAGACCCGTAGGGTGCGCGTCGTGCTCGCCGCATCCCGCCTCCGTGTCCTCCGTCCCGCCGCCACGCTCGTGGCCCTCGCCCTGGCCGTCTCCGCGTGCAGCGGCGACGACACCGACGAGGGGGAGGCGGAGGTCGACCGGTCGGGCGACTTCGCGATCGAGGCCACCGACAACGCCGAGTTCGAGGGCACGGCGTGCGACACCCCGCCCGCGAACCTCGACGCCGTGCTCGGCACGGAGACCTTCGAGGTCATCCCGCCCGACCAGCTGACGGTGGGCGACCCCGAGGCCGACGGCGCGACGCAGTACTACGCCTGCGGCTGGCTCGACACCGACATGTTCACGCGCCAGCTGGTGGCCGAGTTCTACCCGAGCGACCCGCCGGTCAACTTCTTCACCGAGCCCGACGCCTTCCTCGACTGCGAGACGCTCGAGCTCGACGGCTTCGACGAGGCCCACATGTGCGTCACGAACGACGAGATGCTCGAGCCCGGCGTCTCCGACGTGCCCGGCCTGACGATCGCGAAGCTCGAGGGCCTCGTGGTGCGCGACGGCGAGGCGCTCCTGTGCCGCCTCGACGACCAGACCGCCCCGCTCGTCGACCTGAGTGGCGACGTCGACGCCTTCACCGAGGCCTGCACCGAGATCACCGACACGGTGCTGGCGGGCTGAGCCCGGCCGGCGGGGCGGACCGGGCCGGGCGGCGGGGCCGGACCGGGCCGGGCGGCGGGGCCGGACCGGGCGGCAGTTTCGCCGCTCGAGCGGTTAAACCACCACCTTGCGCCCTGAATTCAGGTCGCAAGGTTCCAGTTTCGCCGCTCGAGCGGCGAAACTGCGCGGGGTCAGTCCTCGACCTTCCGGAACCACACGGTCGCGAGCGGCGGCGCCACGATGTCGGCGTACGCCGGCTGCCCGGCGTGGTCGCCGGCGACGGCCTCGACGGCGCCCAGGTTGCCGACGCCCGACCCGGCGTAGACCTCCGCGTCGGTGTTGAGCACCTCTTCCCAGCGACCCGCCGACGGCAGCCCGAGGCGGTAGCCCTCGTGCGGCGACGCGGCGAAGTTCGCCACGCACGCCACGTCGGGGGCGCCGGGGGAGCGGCGGACGAACGAGAACGTGTTGCGGGCGGCGTCGCTGCCGTCGAGCCACACGAACCCGGCCGGGTCGTTGTCGGCGCCGTACAGCGCGGGGGAGGCGGCGTACGTGCGGTTGAGGTCGCGCACCAGGGAGTGGACGCCGCGGTGCTCCGGGTGGTCGAGCAGCCACCAGTCGAGCTCGCGGGACTCGGCCCACTCCGACTCCTGGCCCATCTCGGAGCCCATGAACAGCAGCTGCTTGCCCGGGTGGGCCCACATGAAGGCCAGGTAGGCGCGCAGGTTCGCGAGCTGGCGCCACCGGTCGCCCGGCATCTTGCGCAGCAGCGAGCCCTTGCCGTGCACGACCTCGTCGTGGCTGATCGGCAGCACGAAGTTCTCGGAGAACGCGTAGACGAGCGAGAACGTCATCTCGCCGTGGTGGTAGGCGCGGTGCACGGGGTCGTGGGCCATGTAGCCCAGCGAGTCGTGCATCCAGCCCATGTTCCACTTGAAGCCGAAGCCGAGCCCGTCGTTCGCGGTGGGCCGCGTGACGCCCGGCCACGACGTCGACTCCTCGGCGATGGTGACGACGCCCGGCACGCGCTTGTAGACGGTGGCGTTCATCTCCTGGAGGAACTGCACGGCCTCGAGGTTCTCGCGGCCGCCGTGCACGTTCGGCGTCCACTCGCCCTCCTCGCGGGAGTAGTCGAGGTAGAGCATCGAGGCGACGCCGTCGACGCGCAGGCCGTCGGCGTGGAACTCCTCGAGCCAGTAGAGCGCGTTCGCCACGAGGAAGTTGCGCACCTCGCGTCGACCGAAGTCGAAGATGTGGCTGCCCCACTCCTTGTGCCAGCCGCGCTGCGGGTTCGGGTCCTCGTAGAGCGGGCTGCCGTCGAACTGCACGAGCGCCCACTCGTCGGTGGCGAAGTGGCCCGGCACCCAGTCGAGGATGACGCCGATGCCGGCCTGGTGGAGCCGGTCGACGAGGCGGCGGAAGCCGTCGGGGTCGCCGAAGCGCGGGTCGGTCGCGTAGTACGACGTCACGTGGTAGCCCCACGAGCCGCCGAACGGGTGCTGCATCACCGGCATCAGCTCGACGTGGGTGAAGCCGAGGTCGGCGAGGTACGGCACCAGCTCGTCGGCCAGCTCGTCGTACGACCGGCCGCGGCGCCACGAGGCGAGGTGCACCTCGTAGATCGACATGGCCTCGGCCACGGGCTGCTTCTGCGCGCGCTCGGCCATCCACGCGTCGTCGCCCCAGGTGTGCTGCGACTCGAACACGACGGACGCGGTGAGCGGGGCGACCTCGGAGGCGGACGCCATGGGGTCGGCCTTCTCGCGCCACACGCCGTCGGCGCCGAGCACGGCGTACTTGTAGTGGGTGCCGGAGCCGACGCCGGGCACGAAGAGCTCCCAGACGCCCGAGCTGCCGAGCTGGCGCAGCGGCTGCTCGCGACCGTCCCACCCGTTGAAGTCGGCCTTGACGCGTACGGCGCGGGCGCGCGGCGCCCAGACGGCGAACGCGGTGCCGCTGACGGTGCCGCCGTCGGCGGTGGCGTAGTGGTGCACGTGGGCGCCGAGCACGTCCCACAGCTGCTCGTGGCGGCCCTCGTTGACGAGGTGGAGGTCGGTCTCGCCGAGCGTGGGCAGGAACCGGTAAGGGTCGTCGAGCTCGGCGGGCGAGCCGCCGTCGTACGCGACGTGGAGGCGGTAGTCGGGCACGTCGGCGACGGGGAGGACCCCGACCCAGATGCCGCCGTGCTCGTGCGTGAGCGAGACCCGGCCGGGCGTCGCGCCGCGGTAGGCGACCTCGACGGACGACGCCAGCGGCTTCAGCACGCGCACGGTCACCGCACCCTCGTGGGGGTGCGGGCCGAGCACCGCGTGGGGGTGGCCGTGCTCGCCGGCGACGACCTGGTCGAGCTCGGCGACGTCGACCGGCAGCGGGCCGGGGGTGGCGGGGGTTCCGGGAGTGCCGGGGGTGGTGGTCATGCGGCTCCGATCCGAGCGATCGCGGCGAGCGGGATGCCCACCCATGAGGGGCGGTTGCGGGTCTCGTAGACCGCCTCGTAGACGGCCTTGTCGGCGACGTACGCCGTCAGCAGGGTCGACTCGTCGGACGTGAGGTCACGGCCGGCGTACGCCGCGAGGAAGACCCGGCGGTTGTGGCCGGCCCACTCCTCGGCGCGGTAGTCGCGCTGCTCGGCGATGGAGGGGTCGGGCGACTCCAGCGACCGGGCGACGACGCGCGGGGCGTAGTCGAAGGAGCGCAGCATGCCCGCCACGTCGCGCCACACGGAGTCGGGCAGCAGGCGCTCCGACAGCGGCTTGGCGGGCTCGCCCTCGAAGTCCACGATCTTCCAGCCCTTGGTCGTGCGCAGGGTCTGGCCCAGGTGGAGGTCGCCGTGGATGCGCTGCACCGGCACCTCCGCGAGGGCGCCGACGGCCGCGAACTGGGCGCGCAGCGTGTCGGCGTGGGCCGCCAGCTCGGGCACGATCTCCAGGGCGCTGTCGAGGCGACGGTTCATCGCGGCCGCCAGCGCGGCGGTGGCCTCGCCCCGGCGGACCTCGACGGGGAAGTGCTCGGCCAGCGTGCCGTGCGTCTCCGCGAGGGCGACGCCCAGGCGGGCGGACTCGCCGGCGAAGTCGCCGCCGACCTCGTCGGCGTGCAGGTCGGCCTCGGCGAAGAGGTTGCGCACCGACGCCTGAGCGAGGTCGGAGCCGTCGCTGGCGGTGCGCAGGAACTGCTGCAGCATCGCGAGCTGGATGACCGAGTCCTCGGTGTCGTCGACCACGTCGAGCCAGCCGTAGAGGGCGGCGACGTGGTCGGAGCCCGTCCGGGTCAGGACGTCGTGGATCTGCACGTCGGGGTTCACGCCGGGCGTGACCTTGCGGAAGATCTTCATCAGGGCGTCCTCGCCGTACATCACCGAGGAGTTCGACTGCTCGCCGCTGAAGAGGCTGCCCCGCGCGTCGACGTCGAGGTCGTGGCCGGGGAGGCGGTGGAACGCCAGCGCGTTGGCGGGGTCGACGGCGTTGTCGCGGGCCCGCTCGAACGCCACCAGCCAGGCGCGCAGCGCGACGCGGTCGTGCGGGGCGTCGTACACGTGCGCCCAGCCCGAGTCGGCCTGCCCGGGGGCACCGAGGCCCGGCACGTCCCACCAGCCGATGAAGGCGTGGTCGAGCCGCTCCTGGCGGTCGCGGTAGCAGGCGAGCGGCACCTGGTAGAGCTCCTGGTCGCCGTCGTCGTAGTCGATCGTGACGAGGTCGAGGGCGACGTACGGGTCGTCCGCGCTGCCGGTCCCGCCGAGGTCGCCCTGGCGGCGGAGCGTGCCGACCGTGAACGGCCGGCCCTTGCCGCCGAACCAGCGGGCGGAGGAGACGAAGTCGTGGAGCCGCTCCGCGACCGAGGCCCCGGCCTCGTCGCGGTCACCGGCGCCGTCGTGGCCGGCCGCGGGGGAGCCGGGGTCGGTCGAGTTCGGGGGGACGTTCGTGGGGTCGCTCACCGGTGGCCTCCGTCGCGGGTGGTCTCGCCGTGGTCGTTCTCGGGCGAGGTGATGCGGAACCAGTAGAAGCCGTAGGAGCCGACGGTGAGCAGGTACGGCAGCTCGCCGATGGTCGGGAACGGCACGCCGCCCAGCAGCTCCACCAGGCCCGAGCCCTCGAACCGGCGCAGGTCGAGCTCGACCGGCTGGGGGAAGCGGGAGAGGTTGTTGACGCAGAGGATCACGTCGGAGTGGCCGTCCTCGTCGACGTACTCGCGCACGTAGGAGAGCACGCTCGGGTTGGAGCCGCCGAGGTCGTGGAACGAGCCGAGCCCGAACGCCGGGTGGCCGCGGCGCACCTGGAGCAGCCGGCGCGTCCAGTGCAGCAGCGACGAGGAGTTCTCGAGCTGGGCCTCGACGTTCACGCTCTGGTAGCCGTAGACCGGGTCCTGCACCAGCGGCAGCGAGAGCTTGCCGGGGTTGGCGACCGAGAAGCCGGCGTTGCGGTCGGGCGTCCACTGCATCGGCGTGCGCACGCCGTCGCGGTCGCCGAGCCAGATGTTGTCGCCCATCCCGATCTCGTCGCCGTAGTAGAGGACGGGGGAGCCGGGCAGCGACAGCAGGAGCGCGTTGAACAGCTCGAGCCGGTTGATGTCGTTGTCGAGCAGCGGCGCCAGTCGTCGCCGGATGCCGATGTTGGCCTTCATCCGCGGGTCCTGGGCGTACTCGGACCACATGTAGTCGCGGTCCTCGTCGGTCACCATCTCGAGCGTCAGCTCGTCGTGGTTGCGCAGGAAGATGCCCCACTGGCAGTTCGACGGGATCTCGGGCGTCTGCTCGAGGATCTCCGAGATCGGGAAGCGCGACTCGCGGCGCACGGCCATGAAGATGCGCGGCATGACGGGGAAGTGGAACGCCATGTGGCACTCGTCGCCACCGGACTCGAAGTCGCCGAAGTACTCCACGACGTCGGCGGGCCACTGGTTGGCCTCGCACAGCAGCACTCGGCCCGGGTAGTTCTCGTCGACGAACCGGCGGACGCGCTTCAGCAGGTCGTGGGTCTCCGGCAGGTTCTCGCCGTTGGTGCCCGGGCGCTCGTAGAGGTAGGGCACCGCGTCGAGGCGGAACCCGTCCATGCCCATGTCGAGCCAGAACGCCATCGCCTCGATCATCGCGTCGCAGACGGCGGGGTTGTCGAAGTTCAGGTCGGGCTGGTGGCTGAAGAACCGGTGCCAGAAGTACTGCTGGCGCACCGGGTCCCAGGTCCAGTTCGACGGCTCGGTGTCGACGAAGATGACGCGCGCGTCGGCGTAGAGGTCGTCGTTGTCGGACCAGACGTAGAAGTCGCCGTACGGGCCGTCGGGGTTGTTCCGGCTCTCCTGGAACCACTCGTGCTGGTCGCTCGTGTGGTTCATGACGAAGTCGATGATCACGCGCATGCCGCGCTTGTGGGCCTCGTCGAGGAACACGTGGAAGTCGTCGACGGTGCCGATCTCGGGGTGCACACCGTTGTAGTCGGCCACGTCGTACCCGCCGTCGCGCAGCGGGGAGGGGAAGAACGGCGGGATCCAGAGGCAGTCGACGCCGAGCCACTGCAGGTAGTCGAGCTTCTCGACCAGGCCCTTGAAGTCGCCGGTGCCGTCGCCGTTGGAGTCCTTGAACGAGCGAACGAGGACCTCGTAGAAGACGGCCGTCTTGAACCAGTCGGGGGTGGTGTTGATCGGCTGGCCGGGCGAGCCGACGACGCCGGAGTCCGACGTACCGGCGCTGCGGTCGTTCGCCTGCACCTCGGAGAGGTCGGCGGTGGTCAGACCGCCCTCGGCACCGGGCTCGGACGTGGGGGCGGTCATCGCAGGCTCCTGACGGTCAGCACGTGGGCCGGCTCGTGGGCCGGGTCGAGACGGACGTAGTTGTGGTCGTGCCAGGTCCACGTCTCGCCGGTGAAGGCGTCGGTGACCTCGAACGAGTCGGCCCAGTCAAGGCCGAGCGACGGCATGTCGAGGCGGACGGTCGTCTCGCGGGTGGCGTGGGGGTCGAGGTTGATCACCACGATGACGCGGTCGTCGCTGCCGTCGGCCGCGGTGGCCCGCTTGCTGTAGACGAGCACGTGGTCGTCGTCGCTGTGGTGCAGCGTGATGTTGCGCAGCAGCTGCAGCGACCGGTGGTCGCGGCGCACCTCGTTGAGGCGGCGCAGGTACGGCGTGAGCGTGCGGCCCTCGGCCTCGGCGGTCTCCCAGTCGCGGATGCGCACCTGGAACTTCTCCGTGTCGAGGTACTCCTCGCTGCCCGGCTTGACGGCGACGTGCTCGAAGAGCTCGTAGCCGGCGTAGACGCCCCACGTGGGGGAGCTCGTCGCCGCCAGCGCGGCCCGGATCTTGAACGCCGCCGGCCCGCCGTACTGCAGGAAGCCGTGCAGGATGTCGGGGGTGTTGACGAAGAAGTTCGGCCGCATCAGGTGGTCGGTCTCGGTGCTGAGCTCCGTCAGGTACTCCTCGATCTCCCACTTCGCGGTGCGCCAGGTGAAGTAGGTGTACGACTGGTGGAAGCCGACGGCGCCGAGCCCGCGCATCATGGCGGGCTTCGTGAAGGCCTCGGCCAGGAAGATCACGTCGGGGTCGGTACGGCGGATCTCGGCGAGCAGCCACTCCCAGAACGCGACCGGCTTCGTGTGGGGGTTGTCGACGCGGAAGATGCGGACCCCGTGGCTCATCCAGAGCTTGACGATGCGGAGCACCTCGCGGCAGATGCCGGTCGGGTCGTTGTCGAAGTTGATCGGGTAGATGTCCTGGTACTTCTTCGGCGGGTTCTCGGCGTACGCGATCGTGCCGTCGGCGCGGGTGGTGAACCACTCGGGGTGGTCCGTCACCCAGGGGTGGTCGGGCGCCGCCTGCAGCGCGAGGTCGAGCGCGACCTCGAGGCCGAGCGACGTCGCGCGGGCCACGAAGGCGTCGAAGTCGGCGAACGTGCCGAGGTCGGGGTGGATGGCGTCGTGGCCGCCGTCCTTCGAGCCGATGGCCCACGGCGAGCCGGGGTCCTCCGGGCCGGGCGTCAGGGTGTTGTTCGGGCCCTTGCGGTTGACCTCGCCGATCGGGTGGATCGGGGGGAGGTAGACGACGTCGAAGCCGTTCTCGGCGACGGCGGGCAGGCGCTCCGCGGCGGTGGCGAAGGTGCCGCTGACGATCGTGCCGGACGCGTCGACGCTCGCGCCCTCGGAGCGGGGGAAGAACTCGTACCAGCTGCCGAAGAGCGCGCGCTCGCGGTCGACGTAGAAGGGGTAGGGGCCCTCGAGCGTGACGAGCTCGCGCACGGGGTGCGCGGCGAACAGCGCGTCCACCTCGGGGGAGGTGAGCACGGCCTGGCGGGCGCCGGCGGGCTCGCCGACGGCCTCGGCGGCCGCGACGGCCGCGCTCAGCACGGCCTCCTCGTCGGCGTCGAGGGTCTCGGCGACGCGGATGCGCTCGAGGATGAGGCGGGCCTCGGTGAACATCAGCTCGACGTCCACGCCGGCCGGGATCTTGATGCCCGCGTCGTGCTGCCAGGTGCCGATCACGTCGGACCAGGCCTGGATCGTGAAGGTCCACGGACCCTCGACGTCCGGGGTCACGTGCACGGCGTACTCGTTGGGCTCCTCGCCGTGGGGGAGGAGCCGCACGGGGGGTCGCTGGACGCCCGCGGGGTCCGTGAGGACGACCTCGGCGCCGAGCTGGTCGTGTCCCTCCCGGAACACGGTCGCGAAGACGGGGAAAGGCTCGCCGACGGTCGCCTTGGCAGGCTGACGACCGAGATCGACGAGGGGTGAGACGTTCATGACGGGGATGCGTCCGACCATGCGCTCCACACTAGGGGGTCCGGGGCCGCAGGTATCAAGTCGCGACCGCATCTGCGCAGGTCAGCGCGGGTCTCCGCTCACCCCAAAGGGTCAATCCCGGGCGCGTCGGGCCGCCCGCGCGGAGATCAGCGCCATGATCCGCGCGATCACCAGGGCGATGTAGAGCATGCCGGCGATCTGCTCGATCATCACGAACGACCGGGCGTGCTCCTGGACGGGCACGATGTCGGAGAGCCCCGTGCTCGTCAGCGTGGTGACGGAGAGGAACAGCAGCTCCACCCACGTGCGCGTCCCCTCGGGGTCGACGGCCGCCGTGAACGACCCCGGCCAGATCACCTGGACGGCCGCGTAGACGTAGGCGAACCCCCACGCCACGACGGTGAACGTCGCGCCCGTCGCGTAGAGCTCGTCGGTGGTGACGACGTTGTCGTCGAACATGTACTTGATGAGCGCGTACGCCGTGTAGAAGTAGAAGACCGCGTGGAGCACCGACGACGTCAGCACGATCCCGCCGTCGTCCGGCCGCAGCCCCTCGAGCAGCGTGAACGCCAGCACGGGCACCCCGAGCAGCGCGGCCACCCACGACAGCGCCGGCGTCATGCGTACGGCGAGCGCCGCCAGCGTGAGCACCACGACGCTGAGCACGCCGAACACCGCCCGACCGCCGGCGGAGTCACCGAGGAACGGGTAGACGAGGATGCCGCCGAGCTGGACGGCGAGCAGGACCGCGGACGGGTTGTGCTTCGCGTGCCGGAGGAACGCGACGAACCCGTTGTCGGAGGAGAGGGCCACGGACGAGGATGCTGCCACGGGCGGCGGCCTCGCCGTGGGTGCCTCACCCCATCCGTCGGCGGCCCCGCCTCACGGCCGCGGCGACTGCCGCATGACGACGACGGTGCGGCTGCCGAACGTGAGCCGGTCACCCGCCTTCACCGACGTGCCCGCCGGCACCTCGGCCTCGGTCGAGAGCACGACCTCGCCGGACTGCACCCAGTCGTTCTCGGGCAGCGAGACCTCGACGGGGTGGTGGCCGCCGTTGAGCCAGATGACGAAGGAGGCGTCCATCTGCTGCTCGCCGCGCGGCCCGGGGGAGCGCAGGGGCGCGCCGGAGACGAACATCCCGACGGCGTTGAGGTCGTGGTCGTGCCAGTCCGACGCCTGCATCTCGCGGCCCGACGGGTGCAGCCACGCCAGGTCCTTCGGTCCGCCGCGGATGGCGGGCCGGCCCTCGAACCAGTGCCGCTGGCGCAGCGCGGGGTGCTCGCGGCGCAGCTGCAGCGCGGCCCTCGTGATCACGTAGACGTCGAGCCACGCGTCGTCGGGGCTCCAGTCGATCCACGAGGTCGGGTTGTCCTGGCAGTAGGCGTTGTTGTTGCCGCGCTGCGTGCGCCCGCGCTCGTCGCCCGCCGTGATCATCGGGACGCCGTTGGAGAAGCAGAGCGTCGCCATCAGGTTGGCGGCCTGCCGGCGGCGGCGGGCGAGGATGCGGGCGTCGTCGGTCTCGCCCTCGACGCCGTGGTTCCAGGAGCGGTTGTTGTCGGTGCCGTCCCGGTTCTCCTCGCCGTTCGCCTCGTTGTGCTTTTGGTCGTAGGAGACGAGGTCGCGCACCGTGAACCCGTCGTGCGCGGTGACGAAGTTGACCGAGTTGTACGCCGAGCGGCCGTCGTCGGCGTACAGGTCGGAGCTGCCGGCCAGGCGGGTCGCGACGGTGCGCACCCCCGACGACTGGCCGCGCCAGAAGTCCCGCATCGTGTCGCGGTACTGGTCGTTCCACTCCACCCACGGCGGCGGCATCGCGCCGACGAGGTAGCCGTCCATCGAGGCGTCCCACGGCTCCGCGATGAGCTTCACGTGGCGCAGCACGGGGTCCTGGCCGATCGCGACGAGCAGGTCGCTCTTCATGTCGACCGAGTAGCCGGTGCGGGTGAGGGCCGACATGAGGTCGAAGCGGAAGCCGTCGACGTGCATCTCGGTGACCCAGTAGCGCAGCGAGTCGAGGATGAGCCGCAGGGCGAGCGGGTCCTCGCTGTTGACCGTGTTGCCGCAGCCCGTCACGTCCCAGTACGTGTCGTCGAAGCCACCCGGCTCGCCCGTCTCCGGGTCGGGGGTCGGTCGCACGCGGCGGTAGAAGCCGCGGTCGTCGAGCCCCCGGAAGGAGAGGGTGGGGCCGAGCGGTCCGGCCTCGGCGGTGTGGTTGTAGACGACGTCGAGGATCACCTCGATGCCGGCGGCGTGCAGGTCCTTCACCATCTGCTTGAACTCGGTGACCTGCTCGCCGCGGTCGCCGGAGGCGGCGTACGCGTTGTGCGGCGCGAAGTAGCCGATCGAGTTGTAGCCCCAGTAGTTCGCCGTGCCGCGCTCGGTGAGGCCCGGCTCGGAGAAGAACTGGTGGCACGGCAGCAGCTCGACCGCGGTGACGCCCAGGTCGCGCAGGTAGTCGGTGACCGCGGGCGTGCCCAGGCCGGCGTACGTGCCGCGCAGGTGCTCGGGCACGCGGTCGTGCAGCGCCGTGAAGCCCTTGACGTGCAGCTCGTAGAGCACGGAGTCGCGCCAGCGGCGCTTCATGGGCTTCTCGCCCTCCCAGTCGAAGGAGGGGTCGACGACGACGCTGCGGGCCGTGTACGGCGCGGAGTCCTCGTGGTTGCGCTTCGCGTGGTCGTCGAACCGGTAGCCGAAGAGCGCCGGCTGCGGGTCGATGTCGCCGGAGACGGCGTGGCCGTAGGGGTCGAGCAGCAGCTGGGCGACGTTGAAGCGCAGGCCCTCCGCCGGGTCCCACGGGCCGTCGACGCGGTAGCCGTAGCGCGTGCCGGGCGCGATGGCGGGCAGGGCGCCGTGCCAGATGCCCAGGGAGCGCTCGGTGAGGGCGTGGCGGGTCTCGGCGCCCTCGTCGTCGAAGACGCAGACCCAGCAGGCGGTGGCCAGCGGGGCGTAGACGGCGAAGTTCGTCGACTCCTCCGACCAGGTCGCGCCGAGGGGCCAGTTGCGACCCGGCCACACGGGGGACGTCTGTCCGCTGAAGCTCCACAGTCCCGGCGTCATGGACACATTGTGGGTGACGGGGTACCTCCGTGGGGGTGGAAGGGTCCGCTCCGCGGGTCACCGGGTGAGACGCGCAGCACCCGGGCGCCCACGGAGGTGTGGTACTCAGTACCGTCGACCGGGGACGCCGTCCGCGGCGCGACGACAGTGGACGCGACACGAAGAGGTGGGCGAGACATGGGTGAGTTCGTACGACTCGAGGTGGCCGACGGCGTCGCGACGCTGCGGCTCGACCGGCCGAAGATGAACGCGCTGAACGTGCAGGTCCAGGAGGAGATCCGGGCCGCGGCCGCCGAGGCGACCGAGCGCGACGACGTCCGGGTCGTCGTGGTCTGGGGCGGCGAGCGCGTCTTCGCCGCGGGTGCCGACGTCAAGGAGATGGCCGACATGTCGCACACCGACATGGTCAAGCGCTCCGGCGGTCTGCAGTCCGCGTTCAGCGCCGTCGCCGACATCCCCAAGCCCGTGGTCGCCGCGGTCAACGGCTACGCGCTCGGCGGGGGCTGCGAGCTCGCGCTCTGCGCCGACGTGCGGATCGCGGCCGACGACGCCGTGCTCGGCCAGCCCGAGATCCTGCTCGGCGTCATCCCGGGCGCCGGCGGCACGCAGCGGCTCGCGCGCCTCGTGGGCCCGTCCCGCGCCAAGGACCTCATCTTCACCGGTCGCTTCGTGAAGGCGGAGGAGGCGCTCGCCATCGGTCTCGTCGACCGGGTCGTCCCGGCCGCCGAGGTGTACGGCGCCGCCGTCGCCTGGGCGACCCAGTTCGCGGGCGCAGCGGCGTACGCGCTGAGGGCCGCGAAGGAGTCGGTCGACAAGGGCCTCGAGGTCGACCTCGCCACGGGTCTCGAGATCGAGCGCCAGCAGTTCGCCGCGCTCTTCGCGACGGAGGACCGCACGATCGGCATGGGGTCGTTCGTCGAGAACGGTCCCGGCAAGGCGAAGTTCGTCGGTCGGTGAGTCGGAGTGACACACGCTGTGACACCAGGTGTGTCCACCCCTGCGACGCCCGGGTCGAGCGCCATGCCGTGTGTCACACTGGCGCCCGACCGGACGTGCCCTGAGGACGAGGATGGAGACCGTGGCCGCATCGCAGGAGCCCGCAGGCAAGGACGCCCCCGCGCAGGAGTCCGCCACCGCTGCGGAGGCCCCCGCCGGGGCCACCAAGAAGAAGCGCACCGCGCCCTCGTTCTCGCTGGCGCAGGGCCGCACGGCGCTCGCCCAGGTGATCTGGATCCTCTGCCTCGTGGCGGCCACGTCGCTCGCCGTCGCGGCTCTCTGCATCGCGGTGGACGCCAACCAGAACAACGGTCTCGTGACCCTCGTGCTCGACCTGGCGAGGTTCTTCGACCTGGGCGTCTTCACGATCGACGACGGCATCATGGCCTTCACGGGCGACAACGCGGACACGAAGAACGCGCTCGTCAACTACGGCCTCGGTGCTGCCTTCTACCTGGTTCTCGGCCGGGTGCTCGAGCGCCTCGTGCGCCCCTGACCCGCTCCACGGTCTGCGCACCACCAGCACGTCCAGCACGATCCACGAGGGCTGGCGGCGTATGACGCATGCCACGTCGACAGCTCGTTACCTGCTAGTAGCCTCGGCTACACATCCCAATGCACAGGAGGGGCCGCGAGGCCACACACCATGAACATTGTTGTCTGTGTGAAGCACGTACCGGACGCCACGGCGGACCGGAAGTTCGAGTCCGACAACACGGTCGACCGTGAGGGCGTGGACGGCCTGCTGTCCGAGCTCGACGAGTACGCCGTCGAGCAGGCCCTGCAGCTGCGCGAGAAGCGCAGCGACGAGGAGATCTCGGTGACCGCGCTGACCGTCGGCCCCGCCAAGGCGGCCGACGCGGTGCGCAAGGCGCTGCAGATGGGTGCCGACAAGGGCGTCCACGTCTCCGACGACGCCATCGCCGGGTCCGACTACCTCGGCACCTCGCTGGTGCTGGCCAAGGCGATCGAGAAGATCGGCTCCGAGCAGAAGGTCGACCTCGTCGTCTTCGGCATGGCGTCGACCGACGCGTCGGGCGGCGTCGTCCCCGCGATGGTGGCCGAGCGTCTCGGCCTCCCGCAGGTCACGCTGGCCTCCGTCATCGAGTCGCAGGGCGACCAGGTGCGCATCAAGCGCGACGGCGACACCGCCACCGAGGTCATCGGCGCGACGCTGCCGATCGTGCTCTCGGTGACCGACCAGTCCGGCGAGGCCCGCTACCCGTCCTTCAAGGGCATCATGGCGGCCAAGAAGAAGCCGGTGGAGTCCTACTCGCTGTCCGACCTGGGTGTCGAGGCGTCCGAGGTGGGTGCCGAGGCCGCGTACAGCGCGGTCGAGGAGGCCACGGCGCGTCCCCCGCGCACGGCCGGCGAGATCGTCACCGACGAGGACGGGTCGGGCGCCACGGCGCTCGCCGAGTTCCTCGCCTCGAAGAAGTTCATCTGAGAAGGGTCTGCGCACATGTCTGAGGTTCTGGTTCTCATCGACCACGTCGACGGCGCGGTCCGCAAGCCCACGAACGAGCTGCTGACGATCGCCCGCCGCCTCGGCGAGCCGTCCGCGGTCTTCATCGGCCCGGCCGACCAGGCCGCCGGTGCGGTCGAGACGGTCAAGAAGTACGGCGCCGAGAAGGTCTACGTCGTCGACGACGCCGAGATCAAGGGCTACCTCGTGGCCCCCAAGGCCGAGGTGCTCGCCCAGCTGGTGGAGAAGACGTCGCCCGCCGCGGTGCTCATCGTCTCCGGCGGCGAGGGCAAGGAGATCGGTGCCCGTCTCGCGGTCAAGACCTCGTCGGGTCTCATCACCGACGCGGTCGACGTGACCGCCGAGGGCGTCACCACCCAGTCGGTCTTCGCCGGCAACTACTCGGTGACCTCGAAGGTCACCAAGGGCACCCCGATCATCGCGATCAAGCCGAACTCGGCCTCCCCGGAGGAGACCGCCGGCGCCGGCACCGTCGAGGAGTTCGCCGCGACGATCTCCGACGCCGCCAAGACCGCGCAGATCGTGGCCGCCCAGCCGCGGCAGTCCACCGGTCGTCCCGACCTGACCGAGGCCGCCATCGTGGTCTCGGGCGGCCGTGGCACCGGCGGCGACTTCGCCCCGGTCGAGAAGCTCGCCGACGCCCTGGGCGCGGCGGTCGGCGCCTCGCGTGCCGCCGTCGACTCCGGCTGGATGCCCCACACGTTCCAGGTGGGCCAGACGGGCAAGACGGTCTCGCCGCAGCTGTACGTCGCGAACGGCATCTCCGGTGCGATCCAGCACCGCGCCGGCATGCAGACGTCGAAGACGATCGTCGCCGTCAACAAGGACGAGGAGGCGCCGATCTTCGAGCTCGTCGACTTCGGTGTCGTCGGCGACCTGCACGCGGTGCTCCCCGCCCTGGCGGACGCCGTGGAGGCGCGCAAGAACTGACCCGTTCCCGGGTTCGCCCGAGCCCCCGTCCACCTCTGGTGGGCGGGGGCTCGTCGCGTCCGGGTGGGAGGGGTGGGGCGGCGTGGCGGGCGGCGTGGCGGGCGGCGTGGCGGGCGGCGTGGCGGACGGCGGGTGCGGACTGTCGCCGGTGGGATGTGCGGGCGTGGGTCCGCGGCCTGGGTGGGTCGTGGTGGGTGCGGACTGTCGCCGGTGGGATGTGCGGGCCTGGGTCCGCGCCCCGCGCCCCGCGCCCCGCGACCCGCGACGCCGCGACGCCGCGACGCCCCGCGACGCCCCGCGACGCCGCGAGGTGGCTCGGGTCGTGTGGGCCCGGTCCGGCCTGCGGGCGGGGGCCTCACCGGGGGCGGCGTGCGCCGTACCCTCGGGGGATGACCTCCGACGACGTCCTCGCCGCCGCGCGCCGTGCCCGCGAGGCCGGCTACGACCTCGCGACCGCCACCCGCGCGACCAAGGACGCCGCCCTCGAGGCGATGGCCGTCGCGCTGGGCGACCACGAGGCGGCGATCCTCGCGGCCAACGCCGAGGACGTCGCCCGCGCCGAGGAGGGCGGCACCCCGGCCAACATCGTCGACCGGCTCCGCCTCGACCCCGACCGCCTCGCGGCCATGGCCCAGGGCCTGCGCGACGTCGCCGGCCTGCCCGACCCGGTGGGGGAGGTCGTGCGCGGCGGACTGCTGCCCAACGGCCTCGAGCTGCGCCAGCTGCGGGTGCCGTTCGGCGTGGTCGGCATGATCTACGAGGCCCGCCCCAACGTGACGGCCGACGCGGCGGGCATCTGCCTGAAGTCGGGCAACTCCGTGCTGCTGCGCGGCAGCTCGAGCGCCCGGTCGAGCAACGCGGCGACTGTGGCCGCGCTGCGCGAGGCGGTCGTGACGGCCGGGCTGCCGGCCGACGTCGTGCAGATGGTGCCGGGGGAGACCCACGAGAGCGTCAAGGCCCTCATGCGCGCCCGTGGCCTCGTCGACGTGCTCATCCCGCGTGGCGGCGCCGGCCTCATCCGGTCGGTGGTCGAGGAGTCGACGGTGCCCGTCATCGAGACCGGGGTGGGCAACTGCCACGTGTACGTCGACGCGGCCGCCGACGTCGAGAAGGCCCTCGCGATCGTGGTCAACGCCAAGACCCATCGCACCTCGGTCTGCAACGCCGCCGAGTCGCTGCTCGTGCACGCCGAGATCGCCGACGACTTCCTGCCGCTCGTCATCGACGCGCTGGCCGAGCGGGGCGTCACCATCCACGGCGACGACCGCTTCACCGAGTACGACGGGGTGGTCGCCGCCACCGACGACGACTTCGCCGAGGAGTACCTCTCGCTCGACATCTCGGCCGCCGTCGTGGCCGACGTCGAGGAGGCGATCACCCACATCCGGCGCTTCTCGAGCGGCCACTCCGACGCGATCGTGACGGAGGACCAGGGCGCCGCCCGGCGCTTCGTCGCCGCCGTCGACTCGGCCGCGGTGCTGGTCAACGCCTCCACCCGCTTCACCGACGGGGGCGAGTTCGGCTTCGGCGCGGAGATCGGCATCAGCACCCAGAAGCTGCACGCGCGGGGCCCGATGGGGCTGCCCGAGATGACCTCGACCAAGTACGTCGTGACCGGCGACGGCCACGTGCGGTGAAACCGGTAGGATCCCCGTCATGTCGTTGAACGAGTTCGCAGTGCTGGCGTCCGAGGCCGGCGGCGAGGAGCACAGCCCGTGGCCCTACATCGTCGGGGCCCTCGTCTTCGTGATGTTCCTCGCCCTCCTGGCGGGCCTCATCTCGTTCGCCGGCGGGCGCGAGCACAGCTGACGTGACCGCCCAGCCGGGGCGCCGCGACCCGTCACCGCCTCCGGGCGTGCCGCGGCCGCGCCGTGTCGGCGTCATGGGTGGCACGTTCGACCCGATCCACCACGGGCACCTCGTGGCGGCGTCGGAGGTGCAGTCGTTCTTCGACCTCGACGAGGTCGTCTTCGTGCCGACGGGCGACCCGTGGCAGAAGTCCGGACGCGAGGTCTCGCCGGCCGAGCACCGCTACCTGATGACGGTCATCGCGACCGCGTCGAACCCGCGCTTCCGCGTCTCCCGCGTCGACATCGACCGGGCGGGCCCGACGTACACGGTCGACACGCTGCGCGACCTGCGCGACCAGCTGCCCGAGGCCGAGCTCTTCTTCATCACGGGCGCCGACGCCCTCGGCGACATCTTCACGTGGCGCGAGCCGGGTGACCTCTTCGAGCTCGCGAGCTTCGTCGGCTGCACGCGGCCGGGCTACACGATGGACCCGGCGACCGTCGCGGCCATCCCGTCCGACCGCGTGACGATCCTCGAGATCCCGGCGCTGGCGATCTCGTCGACCGACTGCCGCATGCGTACGGCGCGCGACCAGCCGGTCTGGTACCTCGTGCCCGACGGCGTCGTGCAGTACATCGCCAAGCACCACCTCTACGAGACCGAGAGCGCCCCCGGCGCCCCGGTGCTCACCACCCAGACAGAAGGAACCGCATGACCGCCACCGACCAGGCCATCGAGCTGGTGCACGCCGCGGCGCGCGCCGCCTCCGAGAAGCTCGCCTCCGACATCCTCGCCTTCGACGTCAGCGAGCAGCTGGCCATCACCGACGCCTTCGTGATCGCGGGCGCCGGCAACGAGCGCCAGGTGAAGGCGATCGTCGACGAGGTGGAAGACAAGCTGCGCGAGATCGGCGCCAAGCCCATCCGCCGCGAGGGCGAGCGCGACGGCCGCTGGGTGCTCATCGACTACGGCACCATCGTCGTGCACGTGCAGCACGAGGAGGAGCGCCAGTTCTACGCCCTCGAGCGGCTGTGGCGCGACTGCCCGGTGATCAAGCTGCCGGCCGACGTGCTCCCGCGCACCGGTGGCTGAGGCTCCACCCACGCTGCCTCGCGAGCCTGCGGGCGCGCCGTCGCCGCGCACCCTCGTGCTGCTGCGCCACGGGCGCACCTCCTGGAACGCGTCCGGACGCGTCCAGGGCCAGATCGACTCCGAGCTCGACGAGACCGGCCTCGCGCAGGCGGAGGCCGTCGCGCCGCACATCGCCGCGTACCGCCCCGTCGCCGTCTGGACCTCCGACCTCCAGCGGGCCGCGGTCACCGCGTCGTACGTCGCCCGCGAGGCCGGCCTCGAGCTGCGCACCGACCCGCGGCTGCGGGAGTTCGGGCTGGGGGAGCGGGAGGGCATCACGCACGCCGAGTACTCGGCCGCCCACCCCTGCGAGTACGCCGACTTCGTCACCGGCCGCTGGTCATCGGTGCCGGGAGCGGAGGGTGTGGAGGACGTCCGGTCGCGCACCACGGCGTGCCTGACGGAGCTGGCCGCGTCGATCGCTCCGGGCGAGGTGGCGGTCGGTGTGGCCCACGGGGCCGCGCTGCGAGTGGCCGTAGAGGGCCTCGTGGCCGGCACAGCCAGCGAGCCGTCGGCGTACGCCGGCATGGACAACTGCGGCTGGGCGGTGCTCCGTGAGCGTCACGCACCGCGTGACGGCGAGCCGTCGTGGCGCCTCGTGGCCTACAACCGCACGGCCCCCGACCCCCGATTCGCGCAGTCGCGGACGGCAGGCTAATATTCTTCAGGTTGCTCGCCGGGAGACCGGCGGGAAACGGCGGGGCTGTGGCGCAGCTGGTAGCGCATCTGCATGGCATGCAGAGGGTCAGGGGTTCGAGTCCCCTCAGCTCCACCGAGCAGGATCAGAAGGCCCCCACCGGAGACGGTGGGGGCCTTCTGCGTTGTACAGGCGTGATCTGCGGCTTGGGGCTCGTTGAGTCAATGCGGTGACCCCAAACCGGCCCTCAGGCCGCCGTTTCGATGGTGCTGCGCGCGCATCCGAGGGACCTTTCATTGGTCCCCGGTTCCCGCCCGTGCGACAAGTGCGTGGCGTAGGTTGACGCTCACACGTTCCGACCCCGCGATGAGGGGGCCAGATGGGCGTCTTCGGTGAAGGCACCTGTCTATTCGGCTCTGGTCATGGTGGCTTCCGACCGGCGGCGACGCACACGTCCGGCCTGATCTGGTGTGGCGACGAGGCGGGCTAGGTCTCGAACGCCGTACCCCTACCAGCTCAGCAGCATTCGCACCCGCACGGACGGACAGAGCACTGAGGATGGTGGACAGCGCGTGAGTCATGACCAGCCCCTGGAGGGCGAGGAGATCCAGCTGGTGGCCGATGACCACGGTCTGGCTGTCATCGGGAACCCCAACGCTGTCGAGCAGTTCCTCGCCGCCGAGGGCCTGGTCGCGGTGGGCCCGTCGTCGACGGGGCTGGGCGTGGGCCGCCTTCGCGGCCTCCTGTCGACGGGGTCGGCAGCGGCGCAGGGCGCCTCAGACATCACTGCGAACTCGGGCCGCTGGGTGAAGCTCAGCAGCGAGTCGGCGAAGTCCATGAACAAGTACGGGCTCCGGAAGAGCTCTAAGACCGGCCTTTCGACCGGCGTCTTGAAGGGGGAGAAGGGCCAGGTCAAGGGCTTCGTCGAGTTCGTCCGTGGCCCGGGTACGGCCCTCACGAATCCGGCCATGCTGGCTGGCGCGGCCGGCATGATGGCGCAGCTTGCGATGCAACAGACGATGGACGAGATCACCGACTACCTCGAGCGTATTGACGCGAAGCTCGATGACGTCCTGCGTGCCCAGAAGGACTCGGTGGTCTCGCGGCTCACCGGTGCGGGAATGGCTATTGACGAGGCGATGACGGTCAGCCGAGCTCGCGGCAAGGTTGACGAGGTCACATGGTCGAAGGTGCAGAACCTGTCCACGACCATCGCTGAGGTCCAGGGCTACGCGCTGGCGCAGCTCGACGCGCTAGCCGGCAAGCTCGAGTCCGCCGGGAAGGTGTCGGACATCGCGGACGCCGCCGCAGCCGCCGCGATGTCGACGCAGGAGTGGTTGGCTGTGCTGGCACGGACCTTCCAGCTGCAGGAGGGGCTCGACGTCCTCGAGCTCGACCGAGTGCTAGACGCGTCGCCAGACGAGGTCGACGGTCACCGGCGCGGGCTGGGGGAGGCCCGCCGGAAGCGACTGACGGACATCGGTCGGGCCACCGAGCAGTTGCTGACGCGGATCATCTTGGCGGCTGCTATTGCCAACGAGAAGGTCCTGCTACACCCGGCCGCGTCTCCCAAAGCCGTGCGCGCCAGCGACCAGGTGAGTGGCTCCATCAGGAGCTTTCACGGCCTCCTCGGTCTGGAGCCGACTGGTGAAGCGGTGGAAGTGCGCCGCTGGTCGGCCGCGGCCAGTGAGGTCCGTGACCGAGCGATCGACACCGGTTCTACCGGCATCAACGCGGTCCGACGAGGGGCAGGTTCGGCCGTAGGGCGTGTCCGGGACGGCGCAGGGGGCGCTCGTCAGTCCGTCCAGGCATTGCCCGGGCGGCTGGGGCTTGGCCGCGGTCGAGCGGCAGATGACGCCGAGAACGCCGACGACTGACGTGTTCAGCCCCGGTCGGGCTCCGTTGTGGGGAGCCGCTCGCGGATCGCGGCCGACGTTGGGGTGAATCGGCGCGTCGGCTCGCGTGGCGTCGACAGCGTCGCGGCGAGAATGCACTTGTCTCACCCGGGGCCACCCCGCGACGTCCTCGCCGGGCCGTCCTCACGAGCAGATCCGCGGCCCGTAGGGTGCGACGTTCGTGGACTCCTCCCACGAGGAAGCCCCAGCGTCGAAAGAAGAACTATGTGCCGAGTGCTCGCCTACATCGGTCCCGAGATCCCGCTCAAGGACCTGCTGCTCACGCCGTCGAACAGCCTCGTCAACCAGGCCCTCGACCCTGAGCACTACCCGGATCTGCACCTGGCTGGGTGGGGATTCGGTATCTGGAGCGAGCACCTGCTCAAGCCGGAGGATCCCCTGCTCTACCGCCGGCCCATGGCTGCCTTCTACGACGACAACGCCACCCGCATCATTCCGAGCCTGCAGGCGAGCACGATGCTCGGCCACGTGCGCGCTGCCGCGTACGATTCGGCGGCCGTCATCGTCGACGAGAACTGCCACCCGTTCTCCTTCGAGGGGACGCCCTGGATCCTGGCGCAGAACGGCGACATGCCGGGCTGGATGCCCCTGCAGAGGGAGCTGCTGCAGCACTGCGAGGACAGGTACCTGAAGCAGATGCGGGGGACGACCGACACGGAGTTCCTCTACGTGCTCCTGCTCTCCCTGCTCGAAGGTGACCGCGACGAGGACGTCCAGCGTGCGGTCGAGACGATGGTCGGGCTCATCGCCCAGGCGATGGCGGACCTCGGTCTGCCGGCCCTGACCAAGATGAAGATGGCCCTGGTGTCGCCGAACCGGATAATCGGGGTCAATGTCGGTCTCGGGCACCAGGGTGAGACCAACCCGGCCGGTGAGTGGAAGAAGCTGCGCGAGTCCGGGCCGGGGACGGACGACTACGCCCTCTCGATGCTCCTGGAGCCGATGTACATGATGATGGGTCGCCACGTTCCGAGCGATGAGGCGTCGTACGACTTCGAAGCGTGCGACGAGGACGAGGCCACGGTCGCCATGTTCGCCTCCGAGCCCCTGACGGAGGACGAGTCCGGCTGGTCGAACGTGGAGTTCGGCGAGATCGTGTTCCTCGAGAACAAGGGCGGGCGCGTCACGAGGAGCGCCAGCAGGTTGTCGGTCTAGACGCCCGACACGAAGGCGACGCGCGTGCGCCCCTATGGCTACGGGGCTACTCCGTGTAAGTACGGCACTGCGACCTATGTGGCGGAAAGACGCAGGATCGAGACGTCTTGGTGCTAGCAATCGCATCGCGCCCCTGCTCTACGACCCAGTTCCGCTTCAAGCATTGACGCGCGGAAACACTTCGGACACGGTGACGCCATGACGCCATGGCGCTGATTGCGAACGGCTGGGATGGGCTTTGGAGCTCTCTATTCGGTGGCTTACTCAGCGCCGTCACTGTCCTGATCGGTGTGCTTTTGGCTCAACACCTCATCGACCGCCGGCAGCATCGTGACGCCGTGCGCGAGACCGCTGACACGCTCCTGCTGGAGGTCGCTAGTGTCCGCGATGCGGCAGTGCACTCGCGAAGTAAGGCCCGAAGCGGCCGTTACGAGCTGTGGCCACTTCGCCATGCGCTCTACCTGTCCCATGCACTTCGCGGATCTCCGGTCGCAGATGCCGTCCACAACTACTACGAGGCTGTTTGGGAACTGCGAAACTGGATCCGTCATGGGCCGGTCGCCCAAGGGGATCGCCCGTTTGAGAATCTGAGTGATGAACAGGCTGTCATTGACTATCAGCGAGCTATCGATGATTGGGCCGACGCGCTCATCGAGGCACTAAGCGACCTGTCGGCCCCGCTAAGTGACCGCGCCACTGTGGGGCCCGCGCGTCCGCAACTCCCACGATGAGCGGTCGACCTCTGTCGCGTGCGGGTTCAAGTTGGCTTTCGCGGAACGCCGCTCCGAAGCGTGCGCCTGTTCTTCCGGACGCAGCCCCGCAGCGAGATCGAGTCAACTCGGTGCGCGGACTGTGCAGCCAGCGGCGGCAAGGCGTACTCAACCCGTCCCGGGGTGCGGTGCGAGCGGACATACCTCATCGGTAGGTGGCTTCCACGTTCCACGTGGCCGGGCGCCTCCAACTCGGCGACGGCAAGGCACTTATCCATGTGAGGGCTACCCGACCGGCGTCGTCATGCCCCTCAGTACCAGTCATCGGGCAGGACGGTGCGGTCGGGTGAAGCCTGTAGGCGGCCGGCTGACAGACGCACGCCGCATGTAGGCACGATGTGGCTCACTTGGAGTCGACCCCGCAGTTCATTCTGCTCGGGCAACGAGGTAACGGAGCGCGCAACTTGCCAACATTCTGCACTCCGCCCGACAGCATGGGTGCAAGCCGCCGGTCGGTTTTGGGTGAACCACTGTTCCGGCGCGCCTTGAGGGGTAAACTTTCGCAGAGAGGGATGACTTCCGGAGTCCGGCGGCTCGTGACCGCGTCACCTCGCTTGGGGGAGGTGCCGGTTCGATCCCGGTCTCGAGCACTTCTTGCTCGTGTGGTCTAACTGGCAGGACGCCCCCCACCTACTGAGTCGATGTTCAGACCGCTCATTCTCGATCCCAAGCGGTTGGCGAACTCGAACTCGTCAACCATTCTGCATTTAGTTTGTAGGCGGGGCCCTGTGTTGATCGCAGTGAGTTGATGAGATCGACTTGCCTGTTGGAGAGTTGGGCGATTATGTGGATCGGCATTTGCATTTCTCCTGGCGCGGCGCCCTCATGGCGATACCAGTTTCCTAGAAACTCGAGCGTCATGTCGGCCACCATTACGGCTCCTTGGCCGAGCACGGTATCTCCTGGGGCTGAGAACACTCCAGCATGGGCGGTCAGGTTCCGAGCGGCGTAGATAGAGTCGAGCAGGTATGTCATCTGCGAGTGGCTCGCTTCGAGCCAATCCGCTAGTTCCTGCGCGCTGCTGAGTCGACGTCTCCAGCTCCTCAGGCCGCGGCGCGTTAAAGGGGTCAGGTGCGGAATCAGAACTTCGATCAAGTTGCGCACCTCAGTGACCTCTGAAAGTTCCCTTCGGTGCCGCGGCATGAGTGCATCGATCCAGACATTGAGGTGCCTGACGTGGCCGTGCTCATCTATCCCGCATCGCTTCTCGATTTCATCGAGAGCCGAAACTGCTGGTCCTAGTTGGGCCTGCCAGATTCGGGCGCCCGTCAACTGCTCATCAGTCTGCGCATACGACGCGTCAATTTTGTCGGCGCCAGTGTGGTCGGAAGTTAGTTGATCTATGGCGGCTGCGAGTCGTTCGAGTTGGGCGTTGCAATTCTTGATCCGTGATGACCACCATGACTGTCGCGACCTGAGGTCGTGTCTGAGCGGTGAGAGAGAATCCACGATCGACTGCCTCAACGCTTGTAGTGAGAGCGCGCGCGCCAACTGGTTTCTGTCTTGAGCGCTAACGCCCGTAGCTTCGATTGCCGACCACGCGAGGAGTGTGGCAACCAGGGGCGACTCAGCGATTCGGGAAAGATGTGTCATTCGCAGTGGTTGCCGGAGTCCATTCGGCCATTTCTGGATCAGCGGGTAGGCGCTGTGCACGGATCGCGAAAGAGGTACGTAATTGGCGGCTTTGCTGCTACCGACCTCGCAGGTAATCCCTCCTTCTTCCAACCGAAGTGAGACGGTCCGATGCCCGGCCACGTACTGGTCAAGCAACTCGACGAGTGTGCGGCGACCAAGTCTCGCGGCACTTGTGCGATCACATGCGTCCACCCGCAGAGTCACGGCCACCCTCGGACCGGGTCGAAACTCGCGGTCCAGCCACCGCCTCAACTGTCTGTTGGCCGGACCCCAGGGAAGCGATCCTGCGTGGGGACCGGTCAGCAATTGTGCGCTGATTGCCAGCGTGCTCAGGTGCTGCAGAGTCGAGGCTCCTTGGATGATGCAGGCGTAATGAAATGGACGCGTGGGCGGTAGAAAGCATGCCAGAACCGTCTCCTCCCGTATATGCGACCCGTCGAACAGGCCGGCGAGCTCTTGCTCGAGGGTCCGACGATCCCGGTTAGTTGCAGCGACCGCGCAAACCAACTCGTCGACGGCGTACTCAAGAAGATTCCAATCCGACTCATTGTTTGCGACCTTTCGCCACGCCAGCCGGAACAGGTTTCGCAGGTATCTGTTGAGCATGAGTAGCTGCGATTCGAGATCCTTGGCAACGCTCACGAACGCCGACCGGTGTCCGTCCTCGACTGACAGTCTTTGAGCCAGGGTCAGGGCTGCCGCCAATTCTTTCGTCGCTGGGGCCGGCGGCCCGAGTTCGACGGCTCGATCAGCTGCAATCTGCGCAGATCGGCACAGCCTCATCACCAACTCGTGCTGGGGTTGAGCGATCGATGTGAATGACCGCATGGCCCGTGATGCTTGTTCGACCGCAGGTAATAGTCCCGGGCGGTAGGCGGCGAACTTGGTCACTTGCGAGTCGTGCTCGATTCCTTGAAGTACTGCTTGCACCAGGAACCGTTGTGCTACCGACGCAGACGAGCGATCCATCGCGCATGTGAGTTCCGGACCGAGTCCCGCGTAGGCCACGACTGGACTCTAGGCGAGGTATCGGCGTCTAGGGGTCGAACCTTGCGGTAGGGGAGTCCCGTTGAACAAGCAGTGGCACTCGCAGTCGGCAATCCCGTTGGAGACTGACAAGCCGTTCGCCGCCGACGTCCTGTGTCGGAGGGCTGGTCAGTCGCAAGCCACCCGAATGATGCGTCGGAGATGGGTCGCGACCGGGGACCAGGAATCGGCTGACTCGCACTCTGTCCTGGTCTGCCGAAGGACATGGACCAGGACAGCCTCTGTCGTCAACGGCTCCAGCGCTCTCAGATGCCTCCTCCAGTCGCAGAGTCAGGCGAGTGCGGACTCTTGAATCTGGGTCGTGACGTCGGCAGGGACGTAGCGCCAGCTCTGGGGTGGCTGGATGCCGATGGACCGGATGACGCTGAGCGGAACTTGCTGGGCGGCGATGACGACGCAATCGAGTTCAAGGGCGAAGGCTTGTTCGGCTCCGTCGAAGTAGATTTCGTAGTCGGGTGCGTCGATGGCGGCCGCGTGGCCGTACTCGTCCCAGATCTCGAGGGGTGTGCCTTCGCGGACGCCGATGAGTCGAGCCCAGCCGACGACGGCTCGTGTGGGGGTGGAGGAGTACAAGAAGACGAGAGACCCGTCAGGGAGGTTGGGGCGGGTTCGTCGGAGTTCGACTGTCTTGCGGCCCTGAAGGATCGCGTCGGCGTATCGAGGTTTGACGGAGATGAAGAGGGCGCGTCCGTTGCCTGTCTCTCCAACTCCAGTCCGCGAACTGTGTGGCCCGTTCGCCCTCCGGATCTGGGTGGGCGCGCCGGCGGCGGCTCGTATGCCCGCTTCAAGGACCTTGACGGCCTCCTGAGCGGCTCTGGGGATCTTCATGAGCGCATCCCCTCCTCGTACAGTTGCTTGAACGTCGCTGGGTCGACCGGGACCGGCGACTGGATAGTCAAGTTAACAGTGCCCACCGACAGACTTTGGACCCGCGCGAGCGGCAGGGGCCGCTTCAAGATCTCGGTGTCCGCGAACCGCAGTGCGGTGACTTTGCCCTGCTTGTTCTTCACTCCGCGGACTTGGTCGAGGGTGAGGACGCCAATGTTGGAGAACTCACGGTGGAGGACCTCAGGGGTTCCGGTGACACTCTCGACGAGTCGTGAGCAGGCGACCACTTCCTTGTCGCGTCGGCTCGAGTACCAGAGGATGCGGCCGGGTGATGGGGGCCGGGTGTTGCCGCTCTTGTAGTAGACGTGTTCGCGGGACAACCCGAGGGAGTCTGGGCGTGCGAGAAGGGTCGGCATGTGGCCGAGGAGGTCGTCCGCGAACACTCCCCGGATGGGGATGAAGAAGGTCGGCAGGTCGGGGTGGAGCACCTTGGCCGGCCACAGGACCCGTTCGTACTCGGACGCTTCTGCAGTAGAGCCGAGGTGCGCTGGGAGTGCGACGCCGGTTTCGGGTACGGCATGTGCCGCGGCCTTGACCTGCTCCCAGGTGCCCACGGTCGTCAGAACAGTCGCGGTCAGGAGGCCGTTTGGGCCCGGGGAGAATCCATCGCGCTGCAGTTCGGCCCGGATGGTGACGTGAGCTTGGGTGTCGGCCAGACGGACGGTCGTTAGCCCGTTATCGGCAGCCCGGCGTCGCATCGCTCGCGATAGCTGCCGGGCGATGGTGGGGAGCAGCGGTCCACGCTGGATGCGCAGAAGTGGCACATCGAGGACGGTTCCAATGTCGTGGGCAGCCCAGATAGCGAGGACGTCGCCGTCGGGGGTGAACATGACCTGGCGGTCATCTGTCCCGACTGACCTCTCAGCACTCGCCCTGATGCGGGCACGGAACTCGGGCTTCGTCTCGCCGGACTCCTTCTCCAGCAGTTCCATGCGCCGTTCGGGGTTCCATGTCGCTGCGTCACCGCGGGTGACCTGATATCCGGTCTGGTGCAGTTGGGTGGGAAGGTAGCCGGCGGCGTCGGCGCGACGGTCGATGAACGCGGGCAACTCGTCGGGATACAGCACCGTAAAGTCGCGACCTTTAGCTGCGGTCGGGCCAAGGTAGGTGACAGCGTTCTGATCGCGGGTGACGAATACGTCGGCGCCGCCGAGGATGGCCTCGGCGAGGAGGGTTGCGTCGGTCTCAAGGCTGTCATCGGTTGCGAGGATGTTGTTCGGGACGCCGGCGAAGAGCTCGTCGCGAAGCTCCTCCACCGCAGCCGAGTCGCCCTTCAGAAGCTTCAACCCGCTGGCTGCAGCGGTGTGGAGGAGCGCATCGCGTTCACGAAGGTCAGTCGTCCTGTTCAGCTCACCAGTTAGTGAGAACGGTCGCGCAAGTCGAATCTGCTCCGACGCTGCAAGGACCGCGACCGTTCCTGAGAACCGATGCTTTCGCTTCGGGGAGGTGCCGAACAGATCGCAGAAGACATTGCAGTCCACTGCGACTAAAAGGTGCTCTGGGTCCGCACTCGGAAGCGATAGGAGCGTCGTGGCGTCGTCGTTGTGCCGGACCCACTCCGTCATAGGCTTGTTTGTCTTGCCGCGCCCTGTTCGCCGGCGGACGGGCTCGAACCCGAGAGACGGCCACTTCGCGGCAGCTTCCCAGTCGTCGCGGCACTTCAATCGCAGCCCGAGACGGTCCGAGCACCGTTCCATGACTGCGTCGACGAGTCGCGCTGGGATCCCCTGACCACGTTCGCCCTGGGCAACACAGAGATGCGCGATGCGGGCGTACCGGTCCGCGCGCACGGTCGGCGCGTACAGGCAGTAGCCGGCGAGGGCTTCTGTCCCGTCGTCGTGTGTGCGGATCGCCAGGACGATGTTGCCTTTTGCCGCTGCCTCACGGAACCCGGCGTACGGCATGGGGCCAAGTCGGTTGCGGTTCTTGTCGCCTAGGACGATGACTTCCTGAACCCACGTCTCGGGCACCGACTCGATACCGGCAATGCGGATGGCGCCCTCGGCCGTCGCGGTGGCTGCCCCATTCACCTCGTCAGTGTCGCTCAGGCCAGCGCTGAGACGAGGCATCTTGGGCGAATCTGCGCACCTTTGTTTCATTCAATCGTGCCGCGTTGACACGATCGGCGGCAGACCTCTCCCGATGAACTCGGGGTCCGCGCGGCTTCTACCGTCACGACCCCTCGACCTTTTCGCCGCATGGACATCGCGATCGCTGTGTTAGGACAGTGTCGGAGTCGGCGCATCGCCACTAGGAGGTTTCGGCGTCCGACATCAGTCGAGCGGGGAGTGGCCGCGGGAAGGTTGCAACATTAGCGGAGCTGTTGGTGTGATCCTGGTCGGGGTTTCTTCATTCCTGAGCGGAAACTATTGGCACGCATTTATGGTCACCCCATGTACTTCAGGTTCACGCGATCCATCGTTGTCACCATTGCACTTGCAGGGCTACTCATGGGTTGCTCCGACGACGCCCCAGTGACGCCCGCAGACGATGACGCGAAGGCGAAGGTCGCCGAGAGCACTGAGTCAGCCGCCGAGCCCGTCGCCGTGGAGACCACCGAGTCAGAGCCGGCGTCGGATCTCCCCGACTCCGACGACCTCGATCAGCTCTTCGAGGCGCTAGCGGGGGGAGGTCTGCGCGACCTTGAGAGCGCGAGGGAGCTGACGGGGGAGGGCTCAGTTGCTCGTGTCTACCTGGAGTACCTGCTGTCTCAGGCCAACGCGCTCCTGGATGCCGGGATGCCTGGGGCAGAGGCGCTGGAGAGCGAGCGAACTGACGACGGATATGAAGGATGCGAGCCGTACGCAGGTGACGACGCGGTCTGCGTCGAGTGGACAGAGATTGAAGGTGCGGACGGCGTCGTTGTGAACTTCTCGATCAACGGGCAGCCGATCGACGAACTGCTGGTCGCGGGCAACGGCACGGTCATCGAGGCAGGCAACCAGGGCACCTTCGAGTTGCTCTATGCGTACCAATCCCCAGTCTCCGGGAACTTTTTCGTCGCCCTCAGTGCCGCCTCTGCCTCGTCTGGAATGGACGTCACCGGCCTGTACAGCGCTACCTATCGTGACCCGTCCGGCCGTCAACTCGGGATGCTCGACGCGACCACGCCGAGTGAATTAGGTGCCGACTCGAC
This sequence comes from Nocardioides alkalitolerans DSM 16699, assembly GCF_000426525.1. GTDB lineage: Bacteria > Actinomycetota > Actinomycetes > Propionibacteriales > Nocardioidaceae > Nocardioides > Nocardioides alkalitolerans. The sequence continues at coordinate 361,184 of NZ_AUFN01000010.1, read as the reverse complement.
TGCAACTGTTTTCATCAGCTTTCCCGCACCTGCAACCATCGGCGGCACCATCAATTTTGATCTCTACGATCTGGACGACTACAGCGCAACTACTGTCACCATTCCGACCGCGTAACTCCGACAAAGCCGAGACAGTGATCGCTGCGGTCATCGGCCTCCCACGACGCCAAGCTCCCTTCGGCGATCTCCCGAGAGTCAGCTCCGCACACCCTGCCCCCAACGCCCCACCCGCCTAGGCTGCACCCGTGCGAGGCGCCCGGTGACCGACGACGTCGAGGGCCCGCACGCCACGCCCGACCTCCGCGCTGAGCTCCGGGACGAGCTCGTCCGCCGCATCACCGACCTGGCCCCCGAGGTGGTCGCCGACGGCCGCATCGACCTCTCCCGGCTCCACGACCTCCTGGGGGAGGCAGCCGACGAACCCGGCGCCCCCGAGCGTTTCGGCCTCACCTGGCCGGGGCGGCGTCGCGCCGTACGCGCGGCTCAGGAGCCCACGACCGCAACGCTGCGCGAGGTGCCGGAGCACAGCAAGGACGCGGCGACGACGCAGCACGCGTACGTCGAGGGCGACAACCTCGAGGTGCTCAAGCTGCTGCGCACGGCCTATCTCGGCGCGGTGAAGATGATCTACGTCGATCCGCCGTACAACACGGGGCGCGACTTCGTGTACGCCGACGACTTCACCGACCCGCTGACGTCGTACCTCGGGCAGACCGGCCAGGCCGACGCCGACGGGCGGCGCCTGCGCACCAACCCGGAGGCCGACGGGCGGTTCCACAGCCGGTGGCTGTCGATGATGCATCCGCGGCTGCGGCTCGCCCGCGACCTGCTGGCCGACGACGGGGTGCTGCTGGTCTCCATCGACGACCACGAGCAGGCCCACCTGCGGCAGCTGTGCGACGAGATCTTCGGGGAGGCGGGGTTCGTCGCGGCCATCGCCCACAAGGCGCGCGGCTCGGTGTCGAACGACCGCGTGATCTCGGCGAGCCACCACACCGTGCTCGTCTACGCGAAGGACTACGAGCGGCTGCTCGCCGGCCGCCACACCATCGGGCTCGAGCCCGACCTCACGGGGTTCGACGCCGCGGACGAGCGCGGGCCCTACCGCCTCGTGCCGGTCGACGGGCCGGGCGGCGCCCGCAAGGGCAATCCGCACTACGAGTTCCTCGGCGTCACCGGCCACTTCCGCTACTCCCGCGAGCGCATGGCCGAGCTGCACGCCGCGGGGGAGGTCGTGCGGCGCGGGGGCACGCTGCTGCGCAAGTACTACCTCGACCAGGCTCGGGCGCGGCGCCGTACGGACACCACCTGGTGGGACGACGCGGGCTACACCTCCACGGCCACCTCCGCGCTGGCCGCGCTCATGGGCGGCGCCTACTTCGAGAGCCCCAAGCCGGTGAGCCTCGTCGGGCGCATGCTGCGGCAGTTCGCGCCGCCCGACGGGTCGCTGGTGCTCGACTTCTTCTCCGGGTCGGGCACGACCGCCCACGCGGTGATGCAGCTCAACGCCGAGGACGGCGGCACCCGACGCCACGTCCAGGTGCAGCTGCCCGCGCCCACGCCGCCGGACTCGGAGGCCAGGGCGGCGGGGTTCGCCACGCTCACCGAGGTCGGACGCCGGCGGATCGACCTCGCGGGGGAGCAGCTGCGGGCCGAGACCACGGGTGGGCGGGCGCTCGACGTCGGCTACCGGACCTTCGAGCTCGTCCCCGGACCCGCACCCGCGCCGGGCGCGGGGGAGGACGCCGTACGGCGTGAGCTCGAGGCCCTGCGGAGCGGGGCGGCCGCCGTACCCGGACAGCCCGACGACCTGCTGACCACGGCGCTGCTGCGGTGGGGCTACCCGCTGACCGTGCGCGCCGAGCCCGTCGACCTCGCGGGCATCTCGTGGTCGTCGGTCGACGAAGGGCGGCTGCTCGCGTACGTCGGGCCGGCCGCCCCGTCCCTGGCGCAGCTCGAGGCGGCGGTGGCCGCCGGTCCGGAGCGGCTGCTCGTCGCGGAGGCCGTGCTCGTCGACGACACCGTGCGCACCAGCCTCGTGCAGCTGTGCCGGGCGCGCGGCGTCGTGCTGCGGACCGCGTGAGCCCACGGTGAGGGACTTCGCGTTCGACCCCGACCAGCCCCACCAGCGCGACGCGGTGGCGGCCGTGGTCGACCTCTTCGCGGGCCAGCCGCGGGTGAGCCCCGCGGAGACCCCTGACCTCGCCCGGGAGATCGGCGCCGTCGGCAACCACCTGCGGCTCGACGGCGACCTGCTGGCCCGCCACCTGCGGTCGGTGCAGGAGCGCCACGGCCTGCCGGTCACCGACCTGGGGAGCGGGCCGGGCCTCGACGTCGACGTCGAGATGGAGACGGGCACCGGCAAGACCTACGTCTACCTCCGCACGATCCTCGCGCTGGCCGAGCGGCACGGCCTCACCAAGTTCGTCGTGCTCGTGCCGGGGGTGGCGGTGCGCGAGACGGTGCTCGGCAGCGTGCGCCTGCTGCGCCGCCACCTCGAGGCCCTGCACCCCGTGCCGTTCGAGGTGTCGGTCTACGCCGGGCACTCCGCCGACCGGGTGCGCACGTTCGCGACGACGTCGACCGTGCAGATCCTCGTGATGACGATCGACTCGCTGCGGGGCGAGCGCGCCCAGCGGGTGGTGCGGCAGGCGCGCGACCAGCTCGGCGGCCTCCGCCCGATCGACCACCTGCGCGCCACCCGACCCGTCGTGATCGTCGACGAGCCGCAGAACATGGAGTCCGACCTCTCCCGCTCCGCGCTCGACGACCTCGACCCGCTCTGCACGCTGCGCTACAGCGCGACCCACCGGCGCTCCCGCCACGTCGTCTACCGCCTCGACCCCGTCGCGGCCCACGCGCGCGGCCTCGTCAAGCACGTCGTGGTCGCCGAGGTCACCCGGCCGGGCGTCGAGCCCCCGCCGTACGCCCGGCTCATCGGCATCCGCCGCGAGCCCTGGCGTGCCCGGCTCGAGCTCGTCTGCCGCGACCGGGAGGGCGACCTGGTGCGCCGGCCGGCCACGGTCGCGCGTGGTCGGGACCTCGCGCGGGCGACGCACAACCCGGCGTACGCGGCGCTCGGTCGGGTCGTGGACGTCGGCCTCGCGGACGCGGACGGGCCGGCGTGGGTCGAGCTCAGCGGGTACGGCGTGCTGCGCGCCGGCGAGGTGCTCGGGGGCGCCGACGACACCGTGCTGCGCGCGATGATCCGCGAGACCGTGCGCGAGCACCTGCGCAAGGAGGCCGCCCTGGCGGCCCGCGGGGTGAAGGTGCTGAGCCTCTTCTTCGTCGACCGGGTCGCCTCCTACGTGACGCACGACGAGCACGGCGTCGAGGTCGACGGACGGTTCGCGCGCTGGTTCGACGAGATCCACCGGGAGGAGAGCGCGGCGCTCGGCATCCCGCCGGTCGATCCGCGGACCCTGCGGCGCGCCTACTTCGCGCGCACCCGGGTGCAGGGCACGACGACGTACGTCGACAGCACCGAGCGCGGCCACGCCCGCGACGACGACGCCTACGACCTGATCATGCGCGACAAGGCGCGGCTGCTCGACGAGGCCGAGCCCGTGCGGTTCCTCTTCAGCCACTCGGCGCTGCGCGAGGGCTGGGACAACCCGAACGTCTTCGGCATCTGCGTGCTCCGCGAGATGGGCGAGCCGCTCGAGCGCCGCCAGACGATCGGCCGCGGGCTCCGGCTGCCCGTCGACCAGCAGGGCCGCCGCGTGCACGACCCCGAGGTCGCCGAGCTGACGGTGGTGGCGGGGGAGACGTACGGCGCGTTCGCCGGCGGGCTCCAGCAGGAGTACGCCGCGGCCGGCCTCGGCACGGCGCGCCCGGTGGCGCCGCGGGGTGCGGGGCGGCGGCCCGTTCGGGTGGACAGGGCAGGCGACGAGGTCAGCCCGGTCCTGGCCGCCGCCTGGCGGGACGTGGAGCGGCGCACGTCGTACCGGCTCGAGGTCGACACCGGGGCGCTGGTCGCGGAGGTGGTGCGGGCCCTGGCGGCCGAGCCCCGCGACGCGGCGGCGGTGCGCGTGACGAGGACGGGGCTGTGGTCGGGGGCGGGGTCCGTGGCGGAGGTGCCCGAGGAGGCGCCGGTGCCGGGCGAGGGGCCGGGTGCCGGGTCGGTCGCCGGGTCGGTCGGCGCAGTGCTCGACGACCTCCAGACCGCCACCGGGCTCACCCGCGCGACCCTGGCGACGGTCCTGCTCGACAGTGGCCGCCTCGACGAGCTGGCGCGGTCGCCGTACGCGCTCGTCGCCCTCGTGCGCCGGCACGTCGAGGCCGCGCTGGCGGGCTCGCTGGTGGGTGGGCTGCGGTACGACGCGACGCCCGACGGCCGCTTCGAGCTGCGCCGGCTCGAGGCGGGGCCGGGGGAGCGGGAGGCGTTGGGGGCCGAGGTCGCCACGGCCGCCCCGGCGGGCGACGAGGCGGCTGAGCGCACGTTCGCTGCGCTGCTGGCCCCGGGCGAGGACGGCCGGTGCGTGCTGCGGCTGCCGACACGGTTCGTCGTCGCTACACCGCTGGGCGCGTACGACGCCCACGCCGCCGTCGTACGACGCGAGGCCGGGCACACCCGGATCTGGCTGGTGGGCGCCGAGCGGGGTGGCACGCCCTAGGGCGCGGCGACCTCGCACGTCGGCTGCTCGCAGTCGATCTTGCCGCCGGGTGCGGGGGCGGCGGCGTCGATCTCGGCGAGGGAGGCGATGGTCTCGTCGAGCGACTGCAGGGCGTCCGGACCGACGGCCACCAGGTCGAGCTGCTCGCCCGGGGTGTTGGCGCCGACGACCTCCACGTGGTCGGGCACACCCTGGTCGGCGAGCTCCTGCAGGATGCGCAGCACGATCGCCGCACCGTCGGCGGGCGTGGCGTCCTCGGGCAGGGACGCCTCGATCCACACGGCGTCCCCGACCTCGCGGACGCGCACGCGACCCGGATCGGTGACCACCTCGGCGACGGCGATCATCTGGGAGCGACCGCCTCGAGGTCGCCCCACCGCCCGGTCACTCCCGCCACGTCGATGACCGCGTCGACGCCCTCGTCGTCCAGCCGGTCACGCACGGCGAGGATGTCGCCGACCTCGACCTCACGGTCGAACGACACCTGGCTCACCTCGGAGCCGTTGAGCGAGACCCGATCGACCCCGGGCATCGTGGCGACGTCCACGGCGAAACGGGCGGCGGGCCCGTCGTCGCGCGACGACCCGACGACGAAGCCGACCGTCCCCACGAGGGCCACGACGACGACGGCGATGGCGGTGCGCAGTGCCTTGCTCATAGATCAGACGACGAGACTCGAACTCGCACCTCGACCCCGGAGGGTCGCCTCGCGCCGGGGAGGAACGTCCGCGTGGTCGCCGCGACGACGACCGGGGGCAATCTAACCGGCGGGTGGCGTGCGGGTCGAGGACGGCACCGCCCGGCACCGCTGTGACGGATGAGACGGACGCGCCTCGGAAGCCGCCCGGGACCGGCAGGGTTGACCCTGGAGAGGCCGCACCGCACGGCGCGGCCCACCGTCTGCTGAGAGGTTGTGCCCCATGTCCGCGGAAGCGCAGTTCGCCGGAAAGACCGCCATCGTCACGGGAGCGGGGTCGGGCCTCGGGCTCGCGATCGCGCGCGAGCTGGCCGAGGAGGGCGCGAACGTCGTGCTCACCGACGTCGTGCGCGAGTCGATCGAGAAGGCGGCGACCGAGCTGACCGAGCAGGGGCTCTCCGCCGTGGCGTTCGAGCAGGACACCGCCGACCCCGCCCAGTCGGAGGCGGCCGTCGCGTTCGCGGTCGAGACCTTCGGCGGCCTCCACCTCGCCGTCAACAACGCCGGCGTCGCCGCCCGCGAGCAGCTGCCGACCGGCGAGCTCGACCTCGACGACTGGCGCCGCGTCATCGACATCAACCTCAACGGCGTCGTCTACGGCCTGCGCTACCAGCTGCCCGCCATCGAGGCCGCCGGCGGCGGCGCCATCGTCAACATGGCGTCGATGCACGCCTTCGTCGGCACGCCGGGCAACTCGGCGTATGTCGCCTCGAAGCACGCGGTCGTGGGCGTCACGAAGAACGCGGCGGTCGAGTACGGCACCCGCGGCGTGCGCGTGAACGCGGTCGCGCCCGGCAACATCTGGACGCCGCTGATGGCCCGCCTGCCGCAGGCCCAGGTCGACGAGATCACGTCCAAGCACCCGATCGGGCGCATCGGCACCTCGGAGGAGGTCGCCCACCTCGTGACGTTCCTGCTGAGCGACAAGGCGGCGTTCATCACGGGCTCGACCCACCAGGTCGACGGCGGCTACACGGCGCTCTGAGGAGTAGGTTGCCGCCCGGAGCGCGAGGAGGCGTCATGGGGTCGAAGGTGCTGGTCGTCGACGACGAGCCGGCGCTGGCCCGCGCCCTGGCGGTCAACCTGCGCGCCCACGGCTGGGAGGTCGTCACCGCCTCCGACGGACGCGGCGCCCTCGAGGCCGCCGCCGCGACCCACCCCGACGTCGTGCTCCTCGACCTGGGACTGCCCGACATGGACGGCACCGAGGTGCTCGCCGGCCTCCGCGGCTGGACCTCGGTGCCCGTCGTCGTGCTCTCCGCCCGGCAGGACGGCGACGACAAGGTCGCGGCCCTCGACCTGGGCGCCGACGACTACGTGACCAAGCCGTTCGCGATGAACGAGCTGCTCGCGCGCCTGCGCGCCGCCGTACGACGCGGGGCCGCGGCCTCCGCCCCCAGCGACCCGGTGGTCGAGGTGGGCGACCTGCGCATCGACCTCGCGCGCAAGAAGGTCGCGCGGGCCGGGGCCGACGTACGCCTCACGCCCACCGAGTGGGGGTTCCTCGAGCTGCTCGCCCGCCACGTCGGCCGGCTCGTGACGCGCGAGCAGGTGCTGCGGGAGGTGTGGGGGCCTGGCTACGAGCACGAGACCCACTACCTGCGGGTGTACGCCGCCCAGCTGCGCAGCAAGCTCGAGGCCGACCCGGCCCGCCCGCGGCACCTCGTCACCACGAGCGGGCTGGGCTACACGCTGGAGCCGTGAGGGGCGGTGGGTCGCCCGGTGGGTCGCTCAGGCGGTCGGACGGTCCCAGGCGAGCAGCCGCGCGGAGGTCCGCTGCCGCACCTCGCCGTGCTGGTTGACCGTCTGGTGGCGGACCTCGACCGTCGCGCGGTTCGGGCGCGAGGAGGAGCGCCGGATCTCACCGATCGTCAGCTCGACGTGCAGCACGTCGCCCGGTACGGCGGCGCTCGGCCACGCGAGCTCGCCGCCGGCGCCGACGATCCCGGTCGCGAAGGCCGCGTCGCTGGTGGCGATGAGGCGCATGGTCACGGCCGCCGTGTGCCAGCCGCTCGCCACGAGGCCGTCGAAGAACGTGCCGCGTGCGGCCTCGGCGTCGAGGTGGAACGGCTGCGGGTCGAACTCGCTCGCGAACGCCACGATGTTCTCGGTCGTCAGCTCGTAGGTGCCGGTGGTGTACGTCGCGCCGGTCTCCAGGTCGTCGAGCCAGAGCGCGTCGGGCCGGGTGGGCGCGGGCGTGGGCAGGGGAGTGGCGGTGTCGCTCACGGGGTCTCCTCGGGGTGCGGGCGGGGGTGCGTGCCGGGTGGGGTCACCAGGCGTCGGACGCGAAGGTCGCCTCGACGTCGCGGCGGGTCAGCTCGTCGTCGCACTCGGCGCAGCGCAGCCGCACCTCGGGCGTGCCCCCGCAGCCGCGGTGGGCGAGGGTGACGGGCGGGGTGTCGACCTGGTGGGCGTCGCCCCACTGGATGAGGGCGACGAGCAGGGGGTAGAGGTCCTCGCCCTTCGGGGTCAGGCGGTACTCGTGGCGCACGGGCACGTCGTCGTACGCGACCCGCTCGAGCACGCCCTCGTCGGTCAGCGAGCGCAGTCGGGCGGCGAGCACGTTACGGCCGATGCCGAGGCGTTCCGCAATGGGCTCGAAGCGGCGCTGGCCCCGGAAGACCTCGCGCAGCACGAGCATCGTCCAGCGGTCGCCGACGACCGCCCAGGTGCGGGCGACCGAGCAGTTCACGTCGGCGAGCTCGTCATGGCGCATGCGGGGACCGTAGCAGGTATCGAATCGATACGAACGAGGTCAGCGGCGCTCTCGCAACGTTCTCGCAGCGGTCGGCGCTGCTAGTGTCCCGCTCGTGACCACCGCTCCCGCGACCGATCCGACCGCCGAGAGGCGCGTCGTCGCCCTCGCCGCCGCCGGCACCCTCATCACGCTCGTGGCCTTCACGGCCCCGCTCGCGACGCTGGGGGCGACCGGCGACGCCGTGGGCGCCGGCGTGGAGGGGCGCACCTGGATCCTCAGCTCGATGAGCATCGGCCTGACCGCCGCGCTGCTGCCCGCCGGCGCGGTCGCCGACGACCTCGGCCGGCGCCGTACGTTCGTGCTCGGCCTGCTCGTGCAGGCCCTCACCGCGATCGTCTGCGTCGTCGCCCCGACCACCCTCGTCTTCGTGCTCGCCCGCGTCGCGCAGGGCGTCGGCGGCGCCGCCACCGTGGCCGCGAGCCTCGGGATGATCGCCCACGTCGTGCCCGCCGGCCCCCGTCGGGCAGCCGCCAGCGGCGTGTGGGGCGCGGCGCTCGGCGGTGGCATCGCGGCCGGCCCGCTGCTCGCCGCGGCCGGAGACCGGTGGCTGCGCTGGTGGGCCGTGTACGTCGTGCTCGCGGTCGCCGCCGTGGTGGTGGGCGTGCTCGCGACCCGGCTGGTCGCCGAGTCGCGGACCCACGCGCCCCGCGGGCTCGACCTCGCGGGCGGCACGCTCCTCGCCGGCGGGGTCTCCGCGCTGCTGGCCGCGCTCGTCGAGGGCCGGCGCGACCCGACGGCGCCGACGGTGCTCGCCCTGGCGGCGCTCGCGATCCTGCTCCTCGTCGGCTTCGTGGTCGTCGAGCGCACGAGCCGCGCACCCATGCTCGACCTCGCGCTGCTGCGGCACCCTCCGTTCCTCGCCGCCACCGTCGGGGGGCTCGCGAACGGGGCCGGGCCGATCGCGCTCATGGCGTTCCTCGGCATCTTCAGCGAGCAGGCCCTGGGCGTCACCCCGCTGGCGGCCGCGCTGCTGCTGCTCTGCTGGTCGGGCACGAGCATCGTCTTCTCCCTCCTGGCCCGCCGGCTCCCGGCCTCGTGGTCGGGCCGCCACCAGCTGGCCGCCGGCCTCGCCGTCGTGGGTGTGGGCCTGCTCATGCTCGGCTGGCTCTCGACCTCGTCGGGGTCCGGTCGCCTCGTGCCCGGGCTGCTCGTGGCCGGGGTGGCCAGCGGCGTCCTCAACGCCGCGCTCGGTCGCGAGGCCGTCGCGAGCGTGCCCGACGGGCGGGGCTCGATGGGTAGCGGCGCGAACAACACGGCCCGCTACCTGGGCTCGGCCGTCGGTGTGACCGTGGTCGCCGTCGTCGTCGCCGCCCACGGGTCGACTCCCGCCGACCTCGTCGCGGGCTGGAACACGGCGGTCCTCGTGGTGGCCGGGTTCGCATTCGCGGGGGCGGTCGTGGTGGCGCTGGCCCGCCCTCGTCGGGCGTCGACGATGCAGGGGGGCACCCCCTCCACGCGGTAGCGTGCCCCGGTGCTCAGCGATGTCGGCGTGACCCCTGCTCCCGTTCCGCAGGCCGTGAAGATGGCCGACGTGGCGGCGAAGGTGGGCCTCGTCGGTCTCCTGGTGGTCGTGCTCGTCGACCCCGAGCTGGCCAACCTGAAGGACAAGGCGGCCGGTGCGCGCGCCGTCGCCTACCCGCTGCTCTCCTTCTCGGTGCCGGCGCTCTGGTACCTCTTCTGGCGCGACCGCACCCCGTTCCCGTGGGTGGCCGACCTGCTCATCACCTTCACCTGCTTCACCGACATCCTCGGCAACCGGATGAACCTCTACGACACGATCGTGTGGTTCGACGACTGGATGCACTTCATGAACGTCGGGCTGCTCGGCGCCGCGGTCGTGCTGCTCACGCTCCCGCGCACGGCCCCGTGGTGGGTCGTGATGGAGCGCTCGGTGGGGTTCGGCGCCCTCGCCGCCATCCTCTGGGAGCTCGCCGAGTTCTTCGCCTTCCTGCAGTTCTCGCCCGAGCGCCGCAATGCGTACGTCGACACCTTGGGCGACCTCGGGCTCGGGGTGCTGGGCGCGGTCCTCGCCGCCGTGGCGATCCACCGGGCCTGGGCGCACGGCATGCTCCGGGGCACGGTCCCGCCCGTCGACTCGCTCGCCGCGACCCGCGCCCACCAGGAGCGGGTCGACCGGTCGGTCTGAGACCGGTCCCCGCCGTACGGCGGGTGGCGCCCGGCTCAGTCCACGACGCGGTGCGCGCCGGCGTACACCGTGAAGCGGTCGCCGCGCGAGAACGCCACCAGCGTCAGCCCGACCCGCTCGGCCAGCTCGACGGCCAGCGACGACGGGGCGCTGACCGCAGCGAGCACGGGCACGCCCGCCATCGCGGCCTTCTGCACGAGCTCGAACGACGCCCGGCTCGAGACCTGCAGCACCGTGCCGCGCAGCGGCAGCCGACCCTCCCGCAGCGCCCACCCGAGCACCTTGTCGACGGCGTTGTGGCGCCCCACGTCCTCCCGGGCCACCAGCAGCTCGTCGCCGGCGAACAGGCCGGCCGCGTGCACGCCGCCGGTGCGCCCGAACAGCTCCTGGTGCTCGGCGAGACGGTCGGGCAGCGAGGCGAGCAGGCCGGTGGTGACGGTCGAGAGGTCGTCGGCGACGGGGTACGACGACGTGGTCTCGACCGCGTCGACCGAGGCCAGGCCGCACACGCCGCAGGCGCTGGTGCCGCTGACGTTGCGGTCCCGGGCCGCGGCGACGGTGAGGCCCGTGGGGCCGACCGCGGCGTCGACCACGTTGTAGGTCTGCAGCCCGTCGGGCCCGACCCCGGCGCAGTAGCGCAGGCCGGTCAGGTCGGTCGGCGTCCGCACGACGCCGTCGCCCACGAGGAAGCCGGCGACCAGGTCGAAGTCGTCGCCGGGGGTGCGCATGGTGACGGCGTACGACGCCCCACCCACCCGGATCTCCAGGGGCTCCTCGACGACGAGGTGCTCCTCGCGGGTACGGCGGGAGGCCGCCGCCGGTGCCTGGACGGCAGTGTCGCCGACGGCGCCGACGGGGGCGGTGGTGGGAGCCTCGACGGGAGCGGGGCGCACCACCTGCGCGCGCACGCGCCGTACCCGTCGACTCATGCCCACCAGCCTAGGTCGTCGGCCGAGCTGTCGGGTGTGCACGCTCAGGAGGCGCCGAGTTGTCCGGTCTGCACGCTCAGGAGGCGCCGAGCTGTCGGGTCTGCACGCTCAGGGGGCGCCGAGTTGTCGGGTCTGCACGCTCAGGGGGCGCCGAGCCGGCAGTTCTGCAAGGGGTCAGTCGACCTCGTTCAGCTTCCCCGTCGCGACGTCGAAGACGAACCCGCGGATCTGGTCCTGGTGGGGCACGAACGGGCTCGCCTTGATGCGGGCGATCGACTGACGGACGTCGTCCTCCAGGTTGCTGAAGGCCTCGGGGGCCCACGCCGGGCGGATGCCCGTGTCCTCGACGATCGACGTCTTGAAGTCGTCGTCGGTGAAGGTGAGCATGCCGCAGTCCGTGTGGTGGATGAGGATGATCTCCCTCGTGCCGAGCAGGCGCTGGCTGATGGCGAGCGAGCGGATCTCGTCCTCGGTGACCACCCCGCCGGCGTTGCGGATGACGTGCGCCTCGCCCTCCTCGAGCCCGAGTGCGCCGTACACGTTGAGCCGCGCGTCCATGCAGGCCACGACGGCCACGTGCTTGGCCGGCGGGAGGGGGAGCGGGCCCGAGAACTGGGCTGCGTACTGCTCGTTGTTGGCGAGCAGCTCGTCGGTGACGGACATGGTGACCTCCGGGAGGGGTGGATCGATCGGATCTAACCACAGTAAGCCAGTAGAGAAAGTCCGAAAATCGTGGCCGGATGACGGACGTCGCACGCGTGCCGGCTCGGCACGGTGGGGCGTTGCAGATGTGCCGGCTCGGCACGGTGGGGCGTGGCAGACCTGCCGGCTCGCCGTGAGGAGGAGTTGAATGGCCCTGCGTGCCCGATCCCGTGCGCGTGACCGCTCGACCCACCGAGAAGGTGCTGCGATGAGCCAGCCGACCACCACCCCCGACGGTCCCGGCACCACCCTCACGGCGCCGCTCGGCCAGCCGACGATCGAGATCGTCCGCGAGTTCGACGCGACGCCGGACCGGGTCGCCGCGGCCCACCTCGACCCGGAGCTCTTCGTGCGGTGGGTCGGTCCCGACGACATCGTGAGCGAGGTCGTGCACTGGGACGCACGCACCGGTGGCTCCTGGCGCTACGTCTCGCGGCGGGGCGACGAGGAGTACGCGTTCTACGGCTCGTTCCACGAGGTCCGCGGCCACGAGCGGATCGTGCAGACCTTCTCGTTCGCGGGCCACCCCGACAGCGTCAGCCTCGACATCCTGACGCTCGCGCCCCTCGACGGCGGCCGCACCCGCCTGCACGCGACGTCGGTCTTCGACTCCCTCCAGGCCCGCGACGGCATGGTCGCGAGCGGCATGGAGAGCGGGGTCGTGGCCGGCTACCGCGCGCTCGACCGGCTCCTCGCGGGCGACGACGGCGACGCCGGCGGCACGTCCGGACCGGTCCGGTGACCGACCCGACCCCCGCCGACGACCACCGCGCCGTGGGCGCCCACTTCGGCGACCTGGTGGCCGGGGTCGTCGACTGGGACGCTCCGAGCCCCGTGCCCGCGTGGCGCGCCCGCGACGTGGTCGACCACCTCACGACGTGGTTCCCCGGGTTCCTGGCGGCGGGCTCGACCGTCGCGCTGCCACCCGGCCCCCCGGCCGCCGACGACCCCGTCGGCGCGTGGCGGCACCAGTACGACGCGGTGCAGGCCCTGCTCGACGACCCCGCGACGGCCGAGCTCACCCTGACGAACCCGCACCTCGGCGAGCTGCCACTGGCCGCGGCGGTCGCGCAGTTCTACACCGCCGACGTCTTCCTGCACTCGTGGGACCTCGCGCGGGCCTCGGGTCGGGAACCCGGCCTCGACGAGGACCGGTGCGCCGCGATGCTGGCCGGCATGGAGCCGCTGGACGAGATGCTCCGAGCCAGCGGCCAGTACGGACCGCGGCAGGCCGTCGCCGACGACGCGCCGGCGTCCGATCGGCTCGCCGCCTTCATCGGCCGCGACCCGGCCTGGCGCGCCTGACTCCTGCGGGCGTGCAGACCCGACAGCTCGGCACCTCAGGGCGCTGCAGACGCGACAGCTCGGCACCTCAGGGGCGTGCAGACGCGACAGCTCGGCGCGTCAGGCCCCGAAGCGCATCTCGAACCCGTCGGCGACCACGCTGGCGAGGGGCCGGGCGCCGGTCATCCACCCGAGCGGGCTGGTGGCCGGTGACGACCACCGGCCCCGGGCCAGGCGCACCGACCGCGCGCCGGCCCGCACGGGCGTCCACACGGTCTCGGCCCCGGGCGCGTCGGACGGCCCGACCGGCACGGTCTGGGCGATGAACGCCGTCACCGGCAGGGGCAGCGGCACCCCCGGCAGGCGGGCCGGCGTGAACGACGCCCGGGCGAGGTCCGCGCCCGCCGTCGACGCCACGAGCTCGCCGTCGACCGGCTCGGTGGAGAGGTCGCCGAAGTCCGCGAGCTCCTTCGGCACGCCCCACAGCGCGCGGCCGCCCTCCCGCGAGGCGGGGGAGTCGACCCAGATGTCGGTGATCGCCAGGCCGACGCGGGCTCCGCGCCGTACGAGCACACCGGCCAGCAGCTCGCCGTACGCGAGCAGCCCGCTCGCGCCGTAGTCCACGAACATCGTCGCCGCGACCGCCCGGCCGCGCCGCCCGACGGGCCGCACCCCGGCCGGCAGCTCGGGCAGCGCCGCGCGGTCGAGCGCCCACGTGGTGATCCAGCCCCGACCGACGAGGTCCCAGGGCTGGGGCGGGTACGTCGCGCTCACGCGGTCCGCTCCGTCGGGCTCGGCGCGGACGGCCGTAGCCGCGTCGGACCGAGCCGCAGCGCGGCGGGCGCCTCGGCCGGTACGACGGGGTGCCGCGGCACGACGGGGTCGATGCGCTCGTACGGCGCCCCCAGCGGGGGCCGGCGGTCGACCTCGCCCCGGTTCGGCCACAGCGACGTCGCCCGCTCGGCGAGCGCGGTGATCGACAGCGACGGGTTGACGCCGAGGTTGGCGCAGACGGCCGAGCCGTCGATGACGTGCAGGCCCGGGTGGCCGTGCAGCCGGTGGTAGGGGTCGATGACCCCCTCGTCGGCCGACGCACCCATCCGGCACCCGCCGATGAAGTGGCCGGTGGTGGGCACGTTGACGAGGTCGTTCCAGGCGCCGGCGGGCACACCGTCGACGTGGGTGGCGATGCGGCGCGCGAGGTCGTGGCCGGCGGGGATCCAGACGGGGCTGGGCTCACCCGCGCCCTGGGTGGTCGTCAGCTTCGTGCCGAGCCCGAACCGCCGCTTGCGCAGCCGCGTGGTGAGCGAGTTGTCGAGGCTCTGCATGACGAGCAGCACGAGCGTGCGCTGCGACCAGCCGCGCGGCAGGTGGAAGCCGGCGAGGTCGCGCCGGCCCCGCCACATCGCGCGCAGCCCGAGCGCCCACCGTCGACGACCCGTCTCGGGGTCGGCCAGCGTGGCCATCAGCAGCGCCATCGCGTTGCTGCCGGCGCCGTAGCGCACCGGCTCGACGTGGGTGGAGTCGTCGAGGTGGATCGACGAGGTGATGGCGACGCCCTCGCTGAAGTCCACGCGGCCCGACCGGCCACGGGAGCGGGCCCGCACCCCGAGGATCGCCTCGGAGTTGGTGCGCGAGAGCTCGCCGAGGTGCGGCGAGATGCCCGGCAGGCTGCCCGACGCGCGCAGCCGGTGCAGCAGCCGCTGCGTGCCGAGGGCCGCGGCGGAGAACACGACCTGCTCGGCGGTGAGGGTGGTCCGGGCGCGGCCGACGCCGTTCGAGCGGCGCGTCTCCACGGCGTAGCCGCCGTCGCGCAGCGGGCGCACGTCGGTGACGGTCGTCAGCTCGTGCACCACCGCGCCGGCGCTCTCGGCGAGGTGGAGGTAGTTCTTCACCAGCGTGTTCTTGGCGCCCACGCGGCAGCCCGTCATGCAGGAGCCGCAGTCGGTGCACGCCCGCCGCTCGGGCCCCGCGCCGCCGAAGTAGGGGTCGGCGACGCGCTCGCCGGGCCCGACGCCGTGGTCCTCCCCGCGCAGCACGCCCACCGGGGTGGGCACGAAGCTCTCGGCCACGCCGAGCTCGGCCGCCACCTCGGCCATCACGCGGTCCGAGGGCGTGGTGCGGGGGTACGTCGTGACGCCGAGCATCCGCTTGGCCTGGTCGTAGGCGTCGCGCAGCTCGTCGCGCCAGTCGGTGACGTGCGCCCAGGAGGGGTCGGCGTAGAACGCGGCCGGCGGCTCGTAGAGCGTGTTCGCGTAGACGAGGGAGCCGCCGCCCACACCGGCGCCCGAGAGCACCAGCACGTCCTTCAGCAGGTCGACCCGCTGGATGCCCTGGAGGCCGAGCCGCGGGGCGAAGAGGTAGTCGCGCGCCCGCCACGACGAGGTCGCGAACTCGTCGTCGGCGAAGCGGCGCCCGGCCTCGAGCACGCCGACGCGGTAGCCCTTCTCCGTCAGCCGCAGGGCGCTCACGCTGCCGCCGAAGCCCGACCCCACGACGAGCACGTCGTAGTCGAAGCCGTTCACGTCCGGACCTGCGCCGGCACCTGCGGACATGCCGCCACCTCCTCGTAGTCGTCGGTCTCGAACCGGGCCGTGCGGCGCTGGTACTCCGCCACCTGGCCCGGCCAGTTCGTGGTGACGCGGCCGCTCGCGGTGCGGTACCAGCTCTCGCAGCCGGCCCACACGCTCGTCGCGAGCCGCGCCTGCATCTCGGAGTCGTAGACGGCGGCGACCTCGCGTCGTACGTCGAGGGAGGCCGCCCGGCCGCTCGCACGGAGGTGCTGCAGGCTCAGGGCGAGCTGGGCGACGTACGCCGCCTGCGGCTCGAGCATGCCGAGGATGCTGGAGCCGCCCAGGTTGGTGTTGGGGCCGTACATCAGTGCGAGGCCCGGGAACCCCGGCACCGTGAGGCCGAGGTGGGCGGCGGCGCCGTCGGCCCAGACGTCGTGCAGCCGGACGCCGTCGCGGCCCGTCACCTCGAGGCCGGCGAGGAAGTCGGTCGCGGCGAACCCGGTGCCCCAGATGAGGACGTCGGCGGGCAGCCGCCGCCCGTCGGCCAGCACGACGGCGTCGGCCTCCACGTGGTCGACGCCGGTGGTCACGACGTCGACGTGGGGCTGGTCGAGCGTGCGGTACCAGTCGTTGCTGAACAGCAGCCGCTTGCAGCCGAGCGGGTCGGTGGGCACGAGCTTCTCGCGCAGGGTGGGGTCGGAGACCTGGCGCCGCAGCTGCCACGCCCAGACCCACCGCACCACCAGGGGGATGAGGGAGCGCGGGCGCGTCCCGGAGAGCGCGGCGTTGTAGCGCTCGGTGAGGTGCCAGACCGCGCGGCGCTCGACGTGGCGCAGGCGCCGCGAGCGGCGCAGCAGCGCACGCAGCGGGCGCGGGTAGCGGCCGTCGGGCTTCGGCACGACGTACGGCGCGGAGCGCTGCAGCACGGTGACGGTGCCGGCCTGCGCGGCGACGACGGGCACGAACTGGATGGCGCTGGCGCCCGTGCCGACGACCACCACGTCGCGGCCGGTGAGGTCGACGTCGTGGCGCCAGCGGGCGGAGTGGAAGGCGGGTCCGGCGAACTCCTCGGCCCCGGCGAGCGCGGGCACGGCCGGCTCCGAGAGCTGGCCGACGGCGGAGACGACGAGGTCGGCCCCGAGGGTCTCGCCCGAGGCGAGCTCGACGGTCCAGGTGCCCGCGCGGTCGTCGTACCGCGCCGCCGTGACGCGGGCGCCGGTGCGCACCAGCCGCCGCAGGTCGCGCTTCGCGGTCACGTCGCGCAGGTACGCGAGGATGTCGGGCTGCTCGGAGTAGATCCGCGTCCAGCCCGGGTTCGAGTCGAACGAGAACGAGTAGAGCGACGACGGCACGTCGCACGCCGCCCCGGGGTAGGTGTTGTCGCGCCACACGCCCCCGACGTCGTCGGCCCGCTCCAGCAGCACCACGTCGTCGACACCGGCGTCGCGCAGGGCCACCGCGCAGGCCAGGCCCGCGAAGCCCGCGCCGATCACGACCACGCGCAGGCCGCCGGACCCGGTCGCCGGCGGGGGCGACGACGGGGTCGACGGGGTCGACGGGGGCAGGGAGGAGGTGCTCACGCCGGCAGCCTAGGAACGCGCCGTGTGACCCACGAGACATTCGCGGCCAGGTGATCCATAATTCCGGCCATGTCCGTCGCACTGCTCGATCCGGTCGCCCGGGACTGGCGCTTCCCGCGCTGGGTCTCCGGGGTGGCCGTCCTCCTCCGCTACGCCGAGGGCCAGGGCCTCGCCCCCGGTGACCTCCTCGCGGGCAGCGGGCTGCGCGTCGCGGACGTCGCCGTCGCCGACCGCGAGGTCACCGCCGACCAGGAGCTGAGCGTCGTCCGCGCGCTGCTGCGGCACCGGGGGGAGCTGTCGCCCCGGGAGCTCGGCGAGCGGGTCGGCGCGTCCTACCACCTCAGCTCGTTCGGCATCTTCGGCTTCGCGATGCTCGCGAGCCGCACGCTGCTCGACGCGGTCAACCTCGCGACCCGCTACCTCGACCTCAGCTTCACGTTCGCCCTGCCGCACGCCGAGCTCGCCGGCGACGACGTGCGGGTGGTCGTCGAGGGCGGCACCCTGCCGGCCGACGTGCGCGACTTCCTCGTCGCCCGCGACACCGCCGCCATCGCCGCGGTGCTCGCCGAGCTCCTGCCCGGGCTCCCGGTGCGGGTCGAGGCGGGCGCGGGGGCCGACGGCCGCGCGAGCGCCGTGCTGACGTTCCCCGTGGCGGAGCTCGAGCGACCGCTCCCGCAGGGCAACCCCCAGAGCGTCGTGATCTGCGAGAGCCTCTGCGCCGACCTCGTCACCCGGCGCCGCGAGCGCAGCGGCACCGCCCAGCAGGTGCGGGTGCTGATCGCCCAGGAGCTGCACCGGGGCGCGCCGGCCGCGGCGGTCGCCGCCGGGCTCGGCCTGAGCGAGCGCACGCTGCGCCGCCGGCTCGCGGCGGCGGGCACGTCGTACTCCGAGCTGCTCGACGAGGTGCGCGCGACCCTCGCCGGCGAGCTGCTCGACTCGCAGCTGACGGTCGACGACGTCGCGCTGCGGCTGGGCTACGCCGAGGCCTCGAGCTTCATCCACGCCCACCGCCGCTGGACCGGTCGCACCCCGCGCCAGCGCACCGCCGGCTGAGCCCGGCTGAGCCCCTCCGAGCCCGGCCGACCTCAGAGGTCGCGCAGGCTGGCCTGGTAGGTCCCGTACGCCGCCCGCAGCTCGTCGCCCGGCCAGTCCGCGGGCAGGAGCGCGGCGGGCAGCAGGGGATCGGTGGCCAGGTGGCGCACCAGCGCGGCGGCGACGGCGAGGCGCGGGGCGGGGTCCGAGGTCGTGGTGAGACCCGCCAGCAGCGCGCGCCCCTCGCGGGCCCAGGCGGGCAGGTCCCAGAGCTGGCCCGCGAGGTCGCGCGCGGCCGTGGGCCCGTCGTCGTACGGCGTCGCGCGGAAGCAGCGAAGCACGGGCTCGCTCGCGTACGGCGGGGGCCGGCGCAGGTTGGCCGGCCGGGTCCACACGCCCTCGCGCAGCTCGGCCAGGCGGGCCCGCGCGAGGTCGTCGCGCAGGCTCGCGCGCTCGCTGCCGGAGCGGCCCGTGACCACGACGACCGCCTGCTCCCAGGTGCCGTCCCAGGGCAGGCCGGCGTCCTCGACGGCCTCGTCCTGGCGCCGCTGGCGCGCCACCAGGCGCTCGCCGAGCACGTAGTCGCCGTCGACCCGGCGCAGGTCGCCGGCCGCGACGGCGCGGGTGAGGGCGACGCGCATCGTGGCGGCCGGGACGCCGAAGCGCTCACCGGCCCGCGTGAGGCGGGCGGGCGACATCCGGTCCGGGTGCGAGCCGAGGAGCAGGCTGAGCGCGACCGACCGGGCGGGCAGCGGGGACGGGTCGCTCGGCACGGACGGCATCGTGCCACGCTACGTCTCTCGACACGAGTGTCGTCTGATCTGTAATGTCGTGCAGGCCGGGCGCCCGCTGCGGCGCCGACCACCGACGTACGAGGAGATCCCATGCCGGCCACGCACGAGGTGCTCAACCAGGTCCCGCCGCTCGTCGGCCATGACACCTCGGCCGACCCGGCGCTGCGGGAGGGCCTCGAGCGGGAGGGCGCGGGCTGGGCGCTCGACGAGGTGAGCGCCCTCGGCCGGCTCGCCGGCACGGCCGAGGCCCAGGAGCTCGGTCGGCAGGCGGAGCGCAACCCGCCGCGGCTGCGCACCCACGACCGCTACGGCCACCGCGTCGACGAGGTCGACTACGACCCGGCCTACCACCGGCTGATGGAGACCGCCGTCGGCCACGGGCTGCACGGCGCCCCCTGGGCCGACGACCGGCCGGGCGCCCACGTGGCCCGCGCCGCGAAGTTCATGGTCTGGAACGTCGACGCCGGCCACGGCTGCCCGATCTCGATGACCTACGCCGTGGTGCCGGCGCTGCGGGCGAACCCCACGCTGTCGGCGCGCTTCGAGCCGCTGCTGACCAACACGACGTACGACCCCGGCCTGCGCGACCCCGCCACCAAGGCCGGGCTGGTCGCGGGCATGTCGATGACGGAGAAGCAGGGCGGCTCCGACGTGCGGGCCAACACGACCACGGCCACGCCGCAGTCCGACGGCACCCACCTGCTCACCGGCCACAAGTGGTTCACCTCGGCGCCGATGTCCGACCTGTTCCTCACGCTCGCCCAGGCGCCCGGTGGCCTCTCCTGCTTCCTCGTGCCGCGCGTGCTGCCCGGCGGCGAGCGCAACGCGATGGCGCTGATGCGGCTCAAGGACAAGCTGGGCAACCGCTCCAACGCCTCGTCCGAGATCGAGTACGACGGCGCCGTGGGCTGGCTCGTGGGGGAGGAGGGACGCGGCGTGCGCACCATCGTCGAGATGGTGAACATGACCCGGCTCGACTGCGTCATCGCCTCCGCCGGCGGCATGCGCACCGGGCTGGTGCAGGCCGCCCACCACGCGCGCCACCGCCGCGCGTTCGGGCGCGCGCTCGTCGACCAGCCGGCGATGACGAACGTGCTGGCCGACCTCGCGGTCGAGTCGGAGGCGGCCACGGCCGCGATGCTGCGCCTCGCCGGGGCGGGGGACCGCGCGGTGCGGGGCGACGAGGAGGAGTCGGCGCTGCGGCGCATCGCCCTCGCCGTCACGAAGTACTACGTGTGCAAGCGTGCGCCGGTGGCCGTCGGCGAGGCGCTCGAGTGCCTGGGCGGCAACGGCTACATCGAGGACTCCGACATGCCGCGCCTCTACCGCGAGCTGCCGCTGCTCTCGATCTGGGAGGGCTCCGGCAACGTCGCCGCGCTCGACGCGCTGCGGGCGCTGGCCCGCGAGCCGCACACCCTCGACGCCTTCCTGGCCGAGGCCGAGCGGGCGCAGGGGGCCGACCGGCGTTACGACGCCGCCGTGGAGCGCCTGAAGAAGGAGCTGACGAGCTTCGACGACATCGAGCTGCGCGCCCGCCGGCTCGTCGAGCAGATGGCGCTCGTCTTCGCCGGCTCCCAGCTCGTGCGGCACGCGCCCGCGGCCGTCGCCGACGCCTTCTGCGCCTCCCGCCTCGACCGTGACTGGGGCGGCGCGTTCGGCACGCTGCCGCCCGGGCTCGACCTCGACCCGATCGTCGCCCGCACCGCGACGGCGTACGACGCCTGAGCGACTCCCCGGGCCGTCACCGCCCCCGCGGCAGACTGGAGGCCATGGAATTCCGCTACCTCGGCAACTCAGGCCTCCAGATCTCCGAGATCACGTACGGCAACTGGCTCACACACGGCTCCCAGGTGGAGAACGACGTCGCGACGGCGTGCGTGCACGCGGCGCTCGACGCCGGCATCACCAGCTTCGACACCGCTGACGTCTACGCCAACGGGAAGGCCGAGACCGTGCTCGGCGAAGCGCTCAAGGGCCAGCGTCGCGAGTCGCTCGAGATCTTCACGAAGGTCTACTGGCCGACCGGCCCCGACCCCAAGGGCAAGAACGACACCGGACTCTCGCGCAAGCACATCCTCGAGTCCATCGACGGCTCGCTGCGCCGGCTCCAGACCGACTACGTCGACCTCTACCAGGCGCACCGCTACGACCTGTTCACGCCGCTCGAGGAGACGATGCAGGCGTTCGCCGACGTCGTCCGGGCCGGCAAGGCGCACTACATCGGCGTGAGCGAGTGGACCGCCGACCAGATCCGGGCCGCGCACGGCCTCGCGCAGGACCTCGGCATCTCGCTCGTGTCGAGCCAGCCCCAGTACTCGATGCTGTGGCGCGTCATCGAGGAGGAGGTCGTGCCCACGAGCGAGGAGCTCGGCCTCGGGCAGATCGTCTGGTCGCCGATGGCCCAGGGCGTGCTCTCGGGCAAGTACCTGCCCGGCGCCGAGCTGCCGGCCGGCTCGCGCGCCACCGACCAGGCGGGCGGCGCGAACACGATCAAGCGCTTCCTGGGCGACGACGTGCTCGCCGCCGTGCAGGACCTCAAGCCGATCGCCTCCGACCTCGGCCTCTCGATGCCGGCGCTGGCGATCGCCTGGGTGCTGCAGAACAAGAACGTCTCCGCCGCCCTCGTGGGTGCGTCGCGCCCCGAGCAGGTCGGCGAGAACGTCAAGGCGGCCGGCGTGGTCATCCCCGAGGACGCCCTCGCGGCCATCGAGAAGGCGCTCGCCGGGGTGGCGACGACCGACCCCGCGCTGGTGGCCGAGTCGACCCCGAAGCAGCGCGTGGTCTGAGCCGATCGCGGCTGACCGGCCCGCCCCCTCACCCCCGGGGAGGGGGCGGGCCGGTAGCCTGACGTCAATGGCGTCGCGTCCCGAGGTATCCCTGACGGCTCGCGTCGTGCTGATCAACGCGGTCGTCTTCTCGACGGGCACGCTCGCGCTGGTCGTCTCGCCCGCGAGCATCTCGCAGGACATCTTCCTCTCCGAGATCGCCGTCCTCGCGATCGGACTGGCGCTCGTCCTCCTCCTGAACACGCTGCTGGTCGGCGGCGCCCTGCGCCCGCTCGACCGCCTGGTGCAGGACATCGACCGGGCGCGCAGCACGGAGCCCTTCGAGCGGGTCCCCGTGCCCCCGAGCGGCCTCCCCGAGCGGCTCGCCCTCTCGGTGAACGACCTCATCGACCGCATCGAGGCGGGGGTGCGCGAGCGCAAGGCCGTCGCGCTCACCGCGCAGGAGGCCGAGAGCGCGCGCATCGCCCAGGGCCTCCACGACGGGGTCGGCCAGACCCTCACGGCGATCCTGCTCGACCTCAGCCGCCTGGCCGACGTCGTCGGCACCGAGGCGGGCCCCGAGGGCGACGACCTGCGCGACGAGATCGCCCGCATCCGCGAGGCCACCCGCGTCAGCCTCGACGAGGTGCGCCGCACCGCGCGCCGGCTGCGTCCCCACGTGCTGGAGGACCTCGGGCTCCGCAGCGCGATCGCCGCCCTCACCAACGACCTCTTCGGCCGCGGTGACGTGCACGTCGAGCGCGACATCGTCGCCGGTCTCCCGCACCTCGACGAGGCGATCGAGCTCGTCGTGTTCCGCGTCGCCCAGGAGGCCCTCACCAACGTGGCCCGCCACGCCGACGCCCGGACCGTCGAGGTCGGGCTCAGCGTCGAGGTGTACGGCGACGGCTCCGCCGTCGAGCTCACCGTCGTCGACGACGGCGTGGGCATCCCGCCGGACGCCGACGGCACCGGCCTGCGCGGCATGCGGGAGCGGGCCGCCCTCGTCGAGGGCAGCTGCCTGATCGAGAGGCGGGCCGACTCGGCGGCCGCGTCCTCCCCGGACGAGGGCGGGCGCGTGACCGGGACGCGCGTCCACCTCGTCGTACCCATCCACCGACCCGACGGGTCGGCCTTCCACCAGGAGGAAACCGAGTGAACTCGCCCGAGACCGACGCACCGGAGCGCCCTGGGGGTGCCCCCGCCCGCATCCTGCTGGCCGACGACCACGCGCTCGTGCGCCGCGGGGTCCGGATGATCCTCGAGACCCAGCCCGACCTCACCGTCGTGGGCGAGGCCGGCGACGGCTTCGAGGCGCTCGACTGGCTGGCCGCCAACGAGGCCGACCTCGTGATCCTCGACGTCGCGATGCCCGGCATGACGGGCCTGCAGGCCGCGCAGACCATCTCGCGCCTGCCGAAGCCCCCGCCGATCCTGCTGCTGTCGATGCACGACAACGAGCAGTACTTCTTCGAGTCGCTGCGCGTGGGCGCCTCGGGCTACGTGCTGAAGTCCGTCGCCGACCGCGACCTGGTCGACGCCTGCCACGCGGCGCTCGCCGGCAAGTCGTTCCTCTACCCCGGCGCCGAGAGCGCGCTCGTGCGCGACTACCTCGAGCGCCTGCGCCGTGGCGAGAAGCTCCCGAACGCCGTGCTCACGCCGCGCGAGAACCAGGTCGTCAAGCTCATCGCCGAGGGCAACTCGTCGCGCACGATCGCCGAGACGCTGGAGATCAGCGTGCGCACCGTCGAGCGCCACCGCGAGAACATCCTGGCGAAGCTGGGCATGCGCGACCGCACCGAGCTGACCCGCTTCGCGATCCGGGTGGGCCTCATCGAGCCGTGAGCGGTAGCATCGCCCCCGTGGCGACGCACTTCCTCCTTCTCGGCCGGCCGCGCTGATCACGCCCGACCAGCGCGGCAACCCCTCCTGAGCGAGGGGTTTTTTCATGCCGGGAGCAGGTACGACGACGAGAGCAGGCAAGGAACAGTGAGCGAGACGGTGGACGACCAGACTCCCCGCACCGACCAGGTCGACCGGACGGGTGAGCCGGGCGAGCCCGGCGGCTACGACCCGAAGGCGCTGCAGGAGAAGTGGCTGCCGGTCTGGGAGCGGCTCGACCCGTTCCGGGCCGACGACGCGGTCGTCGACTCCGGCGAGCGCGAGAAGAAGTACGCGCTCACGATGTTCCCCTACCCCTCGGGCGACCTGCACATGGGCCACGCCGAGGTCACCGCCCTGCACGACGTGCTGGCGCGCTACTGGTGGCAGCGCGGCTACGAGGTGCTCAACCCCATCGGCTGGGACTCCTTCGGCCTGCCCGCCGAGAACGCCGCCATCAAGCGCGACGAGCACCCCTCGACCTACACCTACGCCAACATCGAGACCCAGGCCGGCTCGTTCCGCCGCTACGGCCTCAGCTTCGACTGGTCGCGGCGCCTGCACACCTCCGACCCGGAGTACTACCGCTGGACCCAGTGGCTGTTCCTCAAGCTGCACGAGCGCGGCCTGGCGTACCGCAAGGCGAGCCCCGTCAACTGGTGCCCGAACGACCAGACCGTGCTGGCCAACGAGCAGGTCGTCGACGGTGCCTGCGAGCGCTGCGGCGCGATCGTCACCAAGCGCGAGCTGACGCAGTGGTACTTCAAGGTCACCGACTACGCCCAGCGCCTGCTCGACGACATGGCCCAGCTCGAGGGCCGGTGGCCCGAGCGCGTGCTCACCCTGCAGCGCAACTGGATCGGTCGCTCCGAGGGCGCCCACGTCGAGTTCGACCTGCACCTGGCCGACGGCTCGACCCGGCCCGTCACGGTCTACACGACGCGCCCTGACACCCTCTACGGCGCGACGTTCATGGTGGTCGCCGCCGACGCGAAGCTGGCCGCCGAGATCTGCGCGCCCGAGCAGGCCGACGCGCTGGCGTCGTACGTCGAGGAGGTGCGCAAGGCCTCCGACATCGACCGCCTGGCCACCGACCGCCCGAAGACGGGCGTGCCGCTGGGCATCACGGCCACGAACCCGGTCAACGGCGAGCAGCTGCCGGTGTGGGCGTCGGACTACGTCCTGGCCGACTACGGGACCGGCGCGGTCATGGCCGTGCCCGCCCACGACCAGCGCGACCTCGACTTCGCGAAGGCGATGGGCCTGCCCGTCCGACGCGTCGTCGACACCGGCGAGGACGACCCCGCCGAGTCGTTCGTCGCGACGACCGGTGCCGGCACGTACGTGAGCTCGGGCCCGCTCGACGGGCTGAGCGACAAGGCCGCGGGCATCCAGGCGGTCGTCGACCGTCTGGAGGCCGACGGGCGCGGCACGCGGGCGGTCAACTTCCGCCTGCGCGACTGGCTGCTGAGCCGCCAGCGCTTCTGGGGCGCGCCGATCCCGATCGTGCACTGCGCCGCGTGCGGGGAGGTGCCGGTGCCGGAGTCCGAGCTGCCCGTCGTGCTGCCCGACCTCAAGGGCGCCGACCTCAAGCCCAAGGGCTCGTCGCCGCTGGCGGCCGCCCGCGACTGGGTCGAGGTGCCGTGCCCCCGCTGCGGCGGCCCGGGCGAGCGCGACACCGACACGATGGACACGTTCGTCGACTCGGCCTGGTACTTCCTGCGCTACTGCTCGCCCGGCAACACCGAGATGGCGTTCGACCCGGCCGACCTCAAGCGCTGGGGCCCGGTCGACATGTACGTCGGCGGTGTCGAGCACGCGGTGCTGCACCTGCTCTACAGCCGCTTCTTCACGAAGGTCCTGCACGACATGGACCTGCTCGACTTCACCGAGCCCTTCTCCGCCCAGCTCAACCAGGGCGTGGTGATCAACCAGGGCAAGAAGATGAGCAAGTCGCTGGGCAACGGCGTGAACCTGGGTGAGCAGCTCGACGAGTTCGGGGTCGACGCCGTCCGCCTGACGCTGGTCTTCGCCGGCCCGCCGGAGGACAACATCGACTGGGCGGACGTCTCGCCGTCGGGCTCGTTGCGCTTCCTCACCCGCGCCTGGCGCCTCTCGGGCGACGTCGCGTCGGCTCCGGGGGCGGACGTCACCACGGGCGACGTCGCGCTGCGTCGTACGACGCACAAGACCCTCGCCGAGGCCGCCACCCTCGTCGAGGGCTACCGCTTCAACGTGATGATCGCGCGCACCATGGAGCTCGTGAACGCCACCCGCAAGGCGATCGACTCGGGCTGCGGCCCGGCCGACCCGGCCGTGCGGGAGGCCGTCGAGGCCGTCGCGGTGCTGCTGTCGCTGGTCGCGCCCTACACGGCGGAGGAGATGTGGGAGCGCCTGGGCCACGAGGCCACCGTCGGTCGGGCCGGGTGGCCGACCGTCGACCCCGCGCTGCTCGTCGAGGAGTCCGTCACCGCGGTCGTGCAGATCCAGGGCAAGGTCAAGGCGCGCCTCGAGGTGGCGCCCGACGTCACCGACGCCGACCTCGAGGCGGCCGCGATGGCCGACCCCGCCGTCGTCGCCGCGATCGGCGACCGCACGGTGCGCAAGGTGATCGTGCGCGCGCCGAAGCTCGTCAACGTCGTGGTCGGCTGAGGCTCCGGGTGGCCAGCAGCGACGGCACGCGGCGGCGCACGGCCGTCGTCACCGACTCCACCGCCCAGCTCACCGCCGCCCAGGCGGACGAGCTGGGCGTGGTGGTCGTGCCGCTGCAGGTCGTCATCGACGACCAGGTGTACGACGAGGGGGCCGACGAGGCCTCGCCCGCGCGCATCGCGGAGGCCCTGCGGTCCCGCTCCTCGGTGAGCACGTCGCGCCCGGGCCCGGCGGTGCTGGCCGCCGTCTACGAGCGGCTCGTCGCCGAGGGCGCGGAGCAGATCCTGTCGGTGCACCTCTCCGGCGAGGTCAGCGGCACCTTCGAGTCGGCCCTGCTGGCCGCCCGCGACGTCGACGTGCCCGTGGCGACCGTCGACACCCGCCAGGTGGGCCCGGCGACGGGGTACGCCGTCGCGACCGCCGTCGAGCGGCTGCGCGCGGGGGCGACCCTGGACGACGCCGCCGGTGCCGCGCGGCTGCGCGCCGACGCGGCGACGTCGCTGTTCTACGTCGACAGCCTGGAGTACCTGCGCCGCGGCGGACGGGTCGGCACGGCCGCCGCCGTCCTCGGCGGGGTGCTGGCGGTGAAGCCGATCCTCACGATCGACCACGGCCGTGTCGCCGGCCTCGAGAAGGTGCGCACCGCCTCGAAGGCGCTCGCCCGCCTCGCCGCGCTGGCGATCGAGGCCGCGGGCGACGGACCGGTCGACGTCGGGGTGGCCCACCTCGAGAACCCCGACGCCGCCGGTCGGCTCACCGAGCACCTGACCGACGAGCTGGCGGCCGGCCTCGAGGGCCGCGAGGTGCGGTGCGGCGAGCTCGCCGCGGTGCTGGGCGCCCACGTCGGGCCCGGCACCGTCGCCGTGTGCATCGCCCCCCGCACCGGTTTCTGACCACAGCCGACCGTTCGTCGGCGCTGTCCACAGCGCGACGTCGGGCGAGCCCGCGGGGGCCGTCGCGCTCCTAGTTTCGACCGCATGCGAGTACGTCGACCCGCCGCGGACCCCGAGCTCCTGCAGGCCCGCCTGCAGCCGTTGCGCTCCGTCGACGACGGCACCCGCATCCGCGCTGACCGCTGGGAGCGGATGGGCGGGGCGCCGGGGCTGCTCGAGGACCTCGGGGGTTCCGACGACGACCCTGACGACGATCCCGACGACGACCTCCCACCGCCCCTCCCACGTCCGGGGCGCCACGCCGCCGGCGCACGGGGCGAGGCCCTCCAGGGTGGCGCTGCCGCGCGTAGGACGTCCGCCGCCGCGGGGCTGGTGCCTCCCTCGCTGCGCGGTCGGGTGGCGATCGGCCCGCCCCAGCTCGCCGCGCTCGCCCTGCTGGTGGCGGTGGCCCTGGCGGTGACCTGCTGGTGGGTGCTGTCGTCACGGCCGCAGGAGCAGCCGGTCACCACGAGCACGGCCGTCGCGGGCACGCCCATGGCGAACCCGTCGACGCCATCGGAGGCCTCCGGTGCGGCGACGTCCGACGGACCGGCCGCGGCGCCACCGGTGGACGGGGCGGGGGAGGGCGAGGAGGCGGACACCGGCCAGGTGGTCGTGCACGTCGCCGGCCTCGTGACCCGGCCCGGCATCGTCGTGCTGCCCGTCGGCGCCCGGGTGGCGGAGGCGATCGAGGCGGCCGGCGGACCCCGGTCGGGCGTCGACCTCACCACCGTCAACCTCGCGCGGCCGCTCGTCGACGGCGAGCAGGTGCTCGTGGGCGTCGACCCCGCCGAGGGGGCGCCCGCGCCGCCGGCCGGGAGCGGTGGGGGAGGCACGGGAGGCTCGGGCGTCGAGGGCGGTGGTGCTCCCGGCGGGCTGGTCAACCTCAACACGGCCGACCTCGCGGCCCTCGACACGCTGCCGGGGGTCGGGCCCGTGACGGCCGAGGCGATCATCGCGTGGCGCACGGAGAACGGCGGGTTCAGCTCGGTCGACGAGCTGGTCGAGGTCTCGGGCATCGGTGACGCCACGTTGGCGAAACTCGCACCGCTCGTGACGGTCTGACGGTGGCCTCCAGGCTGGACCGGCGGGTGGGCGCCCCCGTGGGGCCGACGGGGCCCGTGGGGGAGGTCGACGCCCCGGCGCGGGTGCCGGACCTCCGGGTGCCGCTGCTCGCGGCCGCCGCGTGGCTCGGTGCGCTGGCCGGTCTGACGCTCGCGCCCCTGGTGCTCGTGGCGGTCGGTGGTGCGGTCGGGGCGGCGGTCGGCGTCGGCCTGCGGGTGCACGCCCACCGCGGGTCGCGACGTACGTCGGAGGCCGGCGACCGCCGCCACGTCGTGCGCCGTACGACGGCCGCCGTGCTGCTGCTCGCCGTCGCGACGGCGACGGTCGCCTCCCTGCACCGGACCGGCGTCGGCACGGGCCCGGTGAGCGACCTGGCGGCCGAGCAGGCGGGGGTGCGGGGCGAGCTGGTGGTCACGGCCGACCCCAGGCTGCGGCAGGGGCAGTTCGGCGACTACGTCGTCCTGCGCGGGCGGCTCGAGCAGGTGACGGGCCGCGGGCGCACGTACGACGTGGCCAGCCCCGTGCTGGTCGTCGCCGAGCCCGGGTGGGCGTCCGTCGAGCTCGGGAGCCGGCTGGCGGTGGCGGGGCGGCTCGCGCCCGCCGACGGGGGAGACCTGGCGGGGATGCTCCGGGTGCGGGGCGCCCCGGAGGTGCTGGAGGAGCCGGACGGCTGGTGGACCGCAGCGGCGACCGTGCGGGCGGCGCTACGGGCCAGCGTCGACCACCGCCCCGAGGACCAGGCGGTGCTCGTGCCGTCGCTCGTGGTCGGCGACGACGCCGGCCTCGACCCCGACCTCGCCGCCGACTTCGCCACGACCGGGCTCACCCACCTGCTCGCCGTGTCGGGCACGAACCTCACGCTCATCGTCGGCTTCCTGCTGGTGATCGCGCGCTGGGTGGGCGTGCGCGGCCGTGGCCTCCACGTGGTGGCGGCGCTGGGGATCGTGGGGTTCGTGCTGCTGGCGCGCACCGAGCCGAGCGTCGTGCGCGCGGCCGCGATGGGCACGATCGGGTTGATCGGGATGGGGCGCAACGGCCGTGAGCGGGGCACCCGGGGCCTGGGGGCCGCCGTGGTGGTGCTGCTGCTCCTGCAGCCGTGGCTGGCGCTCACCGCGGGGTTCGCGCTCTCGGTGCTCGCGACCGCGGGCATCCTCTTCCTCGCGCCGGGATGGCGCGACGCCCTCGCCACCTGGATGCCGCGGTGGCTGGCCGAGGCGATCGCCGTGCCGGCGGCCGCCCAGCTGGCCTGCACGCCGCTGGTGGCGGGCTTGTCGGGGGAGGTCAGCATCGTCGCCGTCGTCGCCAACATGGCGGTGGCGCCCGTGGTGGGTCCGGCCACGGTCCTCGGGCTGGCCGGGGGACTGGTGGGCGTGGTGTGGACCGACCTCAGCCGCGTGCCCGGCACCCTCGCCTCCTGGTGCGTCGCGTGGATCATCGCGGTGGCCCGCTGGGGTGCGGCCCTCCCGGTCGCCTCGGTGGGGTGGGGCACGTCCGCGCTGGCGGTCGCGGTGCTCGCTCTGGTGTGCCTCGCCGCGGTGCCGCTGGCACCACGCGTGCTGCGGAGCCGGGCCGCGGTCGTGGTGCTCTGCCTCGTCGCCGGGCTGGCGGTCGTGGTGCGCCCGCCCACGCCGGGGTGGCCGCCCGCCGACTGGGCGGTCGTCGCGTGCGACGTCGGGCAGGGGGACGCCCTGGTGCTCCGGGCCGGTCCGGGGTCGGCCGTGGTGGTCGACGTGGGCGTCGACCCGGAGCCGGTCGACCGCTGCCTCGACGACCTCGGGGTCACCCAGGTGCCGCTCGTGGTCCTCACCCACTTCCACGACGACCACGTGGGCGGTCTCGACGGTGTCCTCGACGGCCGCACCGTCGACGCGATCGACGTCAGTCCCCTGGCCGAGCCCGCGTCGGCGGCCGAGGACGTCGCCCGGGCCGCCGCGGCTGCCGGCGCCACGGCGACGGTGCCGGCGTACGGGAGCAGGCGCCAGGTGGGCGACGTCGTGCTCGAGGTGCTGTGGCCGCTGCCGGGCGCGTACGCCGGGACCTCCGGCTCCTCGGGCGAGGGTGGTCGCGACGGGGAGGGGAGCGGTCCGAACGACGCGAGCCTCGTCGTGCTGGCCCAGGTGCGGGACGTCTCGGTGCTGCTCACCGGCGACGTCGAGCCACCCGCCCAGCGCGGTCTCGTCCGCGAGCTCGCGGCGGCCGGGCGCACCCTCGACGTCGACGTGCTCAAGGTGCCCCACCACGGCAGCCGGCACCAGGACCTCGACCTCCTGCTCGGCGTCACCGCCGAGGTGGCGCTGGTGTCGGTGGGCGCCGACAACACGTACGGCCACCCGGCGCCGGACACGGTGGTCCCCCTCGAGCGGACCGGGGTGCGGGTGCTGCGCACGGACCTCTCGGGCGACGTCGCGGTCACGGAGCGCGACGGTCGGGTGGGCACCGCCGTACGGCGCGACTGACCCGTCCCGGGTCCTCGACCCGACGCCCGAGGTGGGCACGATCGGTGTCGGTGCCCTGTGGCAGGCTGTCGCCACCATGGCTGCCAGCTCGCGTTCCTCCGCCTCCCGCGGCCCGTCCCCGGCCGACGTCCTCGGCCGCATCACGCTGGTGACGGGCAAGGAGGAGTTCCTCAACGAACGCACGGTGGTGGCCGTCCGGGCCGCCGTCCGCGAGCACGACGCCGAGGCGGAGATCTCCGAGGCGACGGCCTCCGAGCTGACAATGGCGGTCCTGGGCGAGCTCGCGGCGCCGTCGCTGTTCTCGACCACGCGCTGCGTCGTCGTGCGGGCCCTGGAGAACCTGCCGGAGGAGTCCGCCGCGGGCCTGCTGACCTACGCCGCCGACCCGGCCGACGACGTCGCGATCGTGCTCGTGCACGGCGGCGGACCCAAGGGCAGCGGCACGCTGAACAAGCTGCGCAAGATCGCCACGGTCACCGAGGTGAAGTCCACCGAGCTGCGCGCGAGCGAGTTGCCGCGCTTCGTGGCCGGCGAGGCGCGCGCCGCCGGGGCGGGCATCGACGAGGAGGCCGCCGAGGCCCTCGTCCAGGCCGTGGGCGGCGACCTCCGGTCGCTCTCGGCCGCCGCTCGCCAGCTCGCCAGCGACTTCGCGGGCGAGCGCATCAGCGTCGAGAAGGTGGGCCGCTACTTCGGCGGTCGGGCCGAGGCCACCTCGTTCGCCGTGGCCGACCACGCGTTCGCCGGTCGCCGGGCCAAGGCCCTGGAGGAGCTGCGCTGGGCGATGGACACCGGCACCGCACCGGTGCTCGTCACCTCGGCCTTCGCCGCCGGCGCCCGCGGACTGGCCCGCTTCAGCGGCGCCCCCCGCGGCATGCGCGAGGCCGACCTCGCCCGCGAGGTGGGCGTCCCGCCGTGGAAGATCCGCACGCTCCGCGACCAGGTCCGCGGCTGGGACTCGACCGGCCTCGCCGGCGCGATCCGGGCCGTCGCCACCGCCGACGCCGACATCAAGGGCGCCGGCAGCGACCCGGCGTACACCCTCGAGCGCCTCGTTCTGACCGTCACCGAGCTCCGCACCCGCTGACCGGTCTCCGCCCCTCGCCGCCTGGGCCGATCGCCGCCGATCGCCGCCGATCGCCGCCGATCGCCGCCGACCGCCGCCGACCGCCGCCGACCGCCGCCGACCGCCGCCGATCGCCGCCGACCGCCGCCGACCGCCGCCGACCGCCGCCGACCGCCGCCGACCGCCGCCGACCGCCGCCGACCGCCACCGATCGGGACGTCATCCGGATCGTGGCGCCGGGGCCCGCTGGAAGAGGTAGTCCGTGACGATCTGCTGCCGCCCCACGGCGTGTCGCCCGGCAGATCGTCACGGACTACGCCAGCCCCCGATCGAGCCCTCGAGCCGCCGACCGCCGCCGACCGGGACGTCATCCGGATCGTGGCGCCGGGGCCCCGCCTCGGATGACGTCCGGGCTCCCGGGCCCGTACCCCCACGCGGCCCACGCACGCCGTACCACCACCCCCGGGAACGTCGAAGGGCGCCGACTCCCGGAGGAGTCGACGCCCTGAGTACGACGGTCGCAGCTCGCGTGCGACGAGCTCGCGTGCGAGCCGGGTGGATCAGAGAGCAGCGGCGCGCTTCGCGATGGAGGACTTGCGGTTCGCGGCCTGGTTCGGGTGGATGACGCCCTTGGAGGCGGCCTTGTCGAGCTTCTTCGAGGCCTCGCGGCCGAGCACGACGGCCTGGTCCTTGTCGCCGGACTCCGCGGCCTCGCGGAACTTGCGGATGGCGTTCTTGAGGCCCGTCTTCACGGACTTGTTGCGCTCGTGGGCCGCCTCGTTCTGGCGGTTGCGCTTGATCTGGGACTTGATGTTCGCCATGGGGTATCTGCCTTCGATGCTCGTGGGTGTTCCGTCGTACTCGTTGAGGTGGTGCGGCGCCGCCGTACGGGCAGGCAGCAGCCAGACACGCGAGGAGTGACGCTACCAGTCGGGCGCGGAGCCGCCCAAATCAGGTGGACGGGTCACGACCACCCGCGGCGCGCGGCCAGCCACGACCACGTGGCCTCCGCGAACCAGGCCTGGTGCTGCCGCAGCCAGGGCGACGTCGGCGGCACCGGCGCGTGCCGGATCGTGAGGAAGTAGCCGGCCACGAGCGCCAGCACGATGTCGACCGCCTCGGCGGGTACGTCGCGGGTCAGCGCGCGGCGCGCCAGCACGGCGTCGGCGTCGATGCCGTCGCCGTACGGGCCGATGAGCAGGAGGACCGTGTCGATCCACGGTGCACCCGCGACGGGCCAGTTCCAGTCGACGATCCGGGCGGTGCCGTCGGCGAGCACGAGCACGTTGTCGTCGCGGAGGTCGGTGTGCACGAGGCTGGTGCCGCCGCACACCTCGGCGAAGCGGGCAGCGAGGGCGGCCGCCTCCTCGACGTGGGGGAGCACGTGGTCGAGGTCGGCGAGGTGGGCGAGCCCCGGAACCCGGGCCCACTCCGCGGGCCAGTCGGCGAACTCCCGCTCGAACGTCGCCAGTCGCATCGCGGCCGGTGCCGGCGTGAGCAGCCCGGTCGCGACCTCGACGGCGTCGAGCACCGCCTCGAGGTCGTCGGGCGTCCAGGGGCGCTCCGCGGTGCGGCCCTCGACGTGCTCGATGCCGAGCACGACCCAGTCGTCGACCTCGTCGGTCCAGCGCAGCGCGGCAGCCGGCACGCCCGGTGGCAGGGCGGCCAGGTTGCGCGCCTCCACGCGGTAGGCCTCGGCGAACGCCCGCTGCGCCTTCACCGCCGCCGCCTTGACGAAGTGGCGCGACCCGTCGGCGCAGGTGAGCACCGACGCGAAGCCGGGGGTGAAGCCCGCCCCCTGGGAGGCCGCGTCGACCACCGGGCTGCCGCAGCGCTGCTCGACCCGGGCCCGCACGGCGCGCGGCAGGTGGGGCCAGGTGAGACGGCGGGCCGTCGCGCCGTACGGCACGGGGGAGAGCGTGAAGGCTTCGGTCACGGCGCCCATCCTGCCCGAGTGCCGCGGCCTCCGTGCGGGCCGTCATTTCGGGCCTCGCCACGTGGATGGGACAATCGTCGGAAGTGTCCTGCCCCGTGCTCGACACGCGCACCGACCCCCGCGAGAGAGACGATCCGAGAACCCGTGCCTGCCACTCCCGCTGCCGAGATCCCCCAGCCGGGGCGCACCGACGCCTCGATCGTCCGCAACTTCTGCATCATCGCCCACATCGACCACGGCAAGTCGACGCTGGCCGACCGCATGCTGCAGCTGACGGGCGTCGTCGACGCGCGCGCCGCGCGGGCGCAGTACCTCGACCGCATGGACATCGAGCGCGAGCGCGGCATCACCATCAAGTCGCAGGCCGTGCGCATGCCGTGGACGGTCGAGGCGGGCAACGAGGCCGGCGCCGCGCCGGGCACCTACGTGCTTAACATGATCGACACCCCGGGCCACGTCGACTTCACCTACGAGGTCTCCCGCTCGCTCGAGGCCTGCGAGGCCGCGATCCTGCTCGTCGACGCCGCCCAGGGCATCGAGGCGCAGACGCTCGCGAACCTCTACCTCGCGATGGCCGCCGACCTCGACATCGTCCCGGTGCTCAACAAGATCGACCTCCCGAACGCCCAGCCGGAGAAGTACGCCGCGGAGCTCGCCGGTCTCGTCGGCTGCGAGCCCGACGAGGTGCTGCGCATCAGCGCCAAGACCGGCGTCGGCGTCGAGGCCGTGCTCAACGAGATCGTCGCGAAGACGCCCGCGCCGGTCGGCGATCCCGACGCCCCGCCGCGCGCGCTGATCTTCGACTCCGTCTACGACACCTACCGCGGCGTGGTCACCTACGTGCGCGTGGTCGACGGCTCGCTCAAGCACCGCGACCGCATCAAGATGATGTCGACGGGCGCCGTCCACGAGATGCTCGAGGTGGGCGTGATCAGCCCGGAGCCGGTGAAGTCCGGCGAGATCGGCGTCGGCGAGGTCGGCTACCTCATCACGGGCGTGAAGGACGTGCGGCAGTCCCGCGTCGGCGACACGGTCACCAGCCAGCACGGCGGGGCGACCGAGGCCCTCGGCGGCTACGACCACCCGAACCCGATGGTGTTCGCGGGGCTCTACCCGATCGACGGCGACGACTACCCCACGCTGCGCGACGCGCTCGACAAGCTGCAGCTCAACGACGCCGCCCTGGCCTACGAGCCGGAGACCTCGGGCGCGCTCGGCTTCGGCTTCCGCTGCGGTTTCCTCGGCCTCCTCCACATGGAGATCACCCGCGACCGCCTCGAGCGCGAGTTCAACCTCGACCTCATCTCCACCGCGCCGAACGTGGTCTACGAGGTCGAGATGGAGGACGGCAAGGTCTTCACCGTCACCAACCCGAGCGAGTACCCCGACGGCAAGATCGCCGAGGTGCGCGAGCCGGTCGTGAAGGCGACGATCCTCAGCCCGTCCGACTACATCGGCACGATCATGGAGCTGTGCCAGGCCAAGCGCGGCACGCTCGGCGGCATGGACTACCTCTCCGAGGACCGTGTCGAGATGCGCTACACGCTCCCGATGGCGGAGATCGTCTTCGACTTCTTCGACCAGCTGAAGTCGCGCACCAAGGGCTACGCCTCGCTCGACTACGAGTTCACCGGCGACCAGGCGGCCGACCTCGTGAAGGTCGACATCCTGCTCCAGGGTGAGCCGGTCGACGCGTTCAGCGCGATCGTCCACAAGGACGCGTCCTACGGGTACGGCGTGATGCTCGCCGGCAAGCTGAAGGACCTCATCCCGCGCCAGCAGTTCGAGGTCCCGATCCAGGCGGCCATCGGGGCGCGCGTGATCGCCCGCGAGAACATCCGCGCCATCCGCAAGGACGTTCTCGCCAAGTGCTACGGCGGCGACATCAGCCGCAAGCGCAAGCTGCTCGAGAAGCAGAAGGAGGGCAAGAAGCGCATGAAGATGGTCGGCCGGGTCGAGGTGCCCCAGGAGGCCTTCATCGCCGCGCTCTCGAACTCCCCGACGGCGGAGAAGCCCAAGAAGTGACCGCGGTGCCGTCGCGCGACGACATCGCCCGCGCGGCCGTCGCGATCGCGCCCCACGTGCGCCGTACCCCGGTCGTCGAGATCGGGTACGGCGCCGGGTCGCGCACCCACCTCAAGCTCGAGCTCCTGCAGCACGCGGGGTCGTTCAAGCCGCGGGGTGCGTTCACCACGGTGCTCGCCGCGCCCGCCCGCCCCGAGCGGCTCGTCGCCGCGTCGGGCGGCAACCACGGGCTCGCGGTCGCGCACGTGGGTCGCAGCCTCGGCATCCCCGCGGAGATCTTCGTGCCCGTCTCCGCGCCGGTCGTGAAGGTCGACGGGCTCCGCGCCCTGGGCGCTCAGGTGCACCTCGTCGGCGCCACGTTCGCCGAGGCGTACGCCGCGAGCCTCGACGTGGCCGGCGCTCCCGGCAGCCTGGCGCTGCACGCGTACGACGCCCCCGGCACCGTCACGGGCCAGGGCACGCTCGCGGTCGAGCTGGAGCAGGACCTGCCGGACCTCGACACGGTCGTCGTCGCGGTCGGCGGCGGCGGTCTCGCGGGCGGGGTGGCCGCCTGGTTCGCCGGCACGTCCACCCGGGTGGTCGCCGTCGAGCCGACCGGCTGCCCGACCCTGCACGAGGCGCTCGCCGCCGGTGCTCCCGTCGACGTCGCGCCCTCGGGCGTGGCCGCCGACTCCCTCGGGGCCTCCCGCATCGGGGCCATCGGCTTCGCCGCGCTGCGCGACGCCACCTCGGTGCTCGTCGACGGGGCCGACGTCGTCGAGGCCCGACGCTGGCTGTGGCGCGAGACGCGTCTGCTCGCCGAGCCGGGCGGGGCCGCCGCGATGGCGGCGCTGCTCTCCGGCGCCTACGTGCCCGCACCGGACGAGCGGGTCGCCGTCGTCGTGTGCGGCGGCAACTCCGACCCGGCCGACCTCTGAGTCGGCGGTGACCCGCCCGTGAGCACCCCCGGACCACCGCGCATCGAGGTGCCGGTCGAGCTCGAGGCGCAGCGGCGGCTGGGCGCGGGGTGGGGAGCCTGGCTCGACGCGCTCCCCGCACGGGCGACCGGGCTGCTGGAGGAGTGGTCGCTGCGGGTCGTCGGCCCGTCGCAGCACGGCGCCGGCTCGCTGGTGCTCCCCGTCGTCGCCGAGGACGCCGGGCCGGCGATGCTGAAGATCGCGTACGACGGCACCGACGAGACCGAGCACGAGGCGCTGGCCCTCCAGCACTGGGGCGGCCGCGGCGCCGTACGCCTGCTGCGGGCCGACCCGCGGCGACGCTCCCTGCTGCTGGAGCGGCTCGAGGCCACCGACCTCACCACGCTGTGGGACCTCGACGCCTGCGAGGTCGTCGCCGGCCTGTACGGCGCCCTCGACGTGCCCGCACCGCCGCAGCTGCGCACCGTGGCGTCGTACGTCGAGGAGTGGGTCGCCGCGATGGTGGCGTCCGGTCACGATCTTCCGATCCCGCGGCGGCTCGTCGACCAGACGGTGGCACTGGCCCGGGACCTCACCGCGCCCCGGTCGGAGCGCGACGTGCTCGTGCACCACGACCTCCACTACGAGAACGTGCTGGCGGCGGACCGCGAGCCGTGGCTGGTGATCGACCCGCAGCCGAAGGCGGGGGAGCGCGCCTACGAGCTCGAGCCGATGCTTCGCAACCGCTGGGACGAGCTCTACGGCCACGGCTCGGTGCGCGAGGGGGTCCGCCAGCGGTTCTTCGCCCTGGTCGACGGTGCCGGTCTCGACGAGGACCGCGCCCGCGCCTGGGTGGTGGTGCGCAGCGTGCTCAACGCCCACTGGTCGGTCGAGGACGCCCGCCGCGGCTCCCGGGCGCTGGACGCGGAGGAACGCGAGCACGTCACCCGCTGCATCACGATCGCCAAGGCGGTCCAGGAGTAGGGCCGTCAGTCGTCGCCGAGCAGCGCGCGCAGGGCGTCGCGGTGGGTGCGGTAGGCCTTGCGGCCGGCGCGGGTCAGCCGGTACGTCGTGCTGCTGCCGCGCCCGCGACCGGACTTGCTGCTGGCCACGTAGCCCGCGGCCTCGAGGGCCGACATCTGCTTGGAGAGGTCGGAGTCGGCGAGGGCGAGGTGCTCCTTGAGGAACTGGAAGGACACCGTGTCCGACCCGGTCAGCACGGCCATCGCGGCGAGCCGCTTCGGGGCGTGGATGACCGGGTCGAGGTCGGCCAGGCTCACGCGAGCCGCGCCTTCGTCGCGGCGGCGGCCCGGGCGTAGGCCCGTTCGTAGATCCAGAACCCGCCCATGGCGCCGAGGAACGCGGTGACGGTCGCGGCCACGGCCCCGAGGAGCCAGCCGGCCAGCACGATCAGGCCGACGAGCACGAGGACGCCCACGAAGTACTGGGCGTAGGCGCGGCGGATCTCCCGCGGCTTGCGGCCCCGCAGTGACGGCGGCGCGCCGTGGTAGCGCTGGTACCACCCCATGTAGGCGCCCACGAGCGCGCTGAGGCCGATCATCACCGCGCACACGACGATCGGGTTGCCGTCGGCCAGGGTCCACCAGGCGAAGGTGCCGGCGTACGCGGCCGTCCAGAAGCCGACCGCAGGGTAGTTCCACCACGGGGTGGGCGGGTAGTCGACGTACGGCGCCGCCTCGGCGCGCTCGAGCTCACGGAGCTGCTGGCGGGGATCGGTCGGCGTCCCGGGACCGGCCTGCGTCAGGGGGTCGGCGGCGGGCGTGCGGTGGGTGGCGCCGGACGGCGTGACCGGCAGGTCCG
Source organism: Nocardioides alkalitolerans DSM 16699 (assembly GCF_000426525.1). Lineage (GTDB taxonomy): Bacteria > Actinomycetota > Actinomycetes > Propionibacteriales > Nocardioidaceae > Nocardioides > Nocardioides alkalitolerans. The sequence goes on along the minus strand of NZ_AUFN01000010.1, from coordinate 322,641 downwards.
AGAACTGCTCGTCATTGCTTTCCATGGTGGAAACCGTACGACTCGCTTTCCGCTTGTGCAAGTAGAAAGTTCGGGGAGTGGTGGATCGGGGCGGACTCTGTGCACGTTCCTGGTGCTCAGCGCCCTGAATGTCGGTCGCAAAGCGGCGGTTTATCCGCTCGAGCGGATAAACCGCCGCCGCGCCCTCGGTAGCACGGAGGCTCCTGGGGTCGCGCCGACCCCTGGCGGACCCCGATGTCCGACCGGGCGGCGTCCGTCCACACTTCGCCCGGGCTCGTACGGCGTCAAGGTCGCCGTCGGCGGAGACTTCCTGGGTCGTGGGTCGTCCCATGGGGAGTAGACCCCACGAAACGTCGGGTCAGGAGGCCCGGATGTGGTCTGGGCGACACCAGTGGCCGCGATTCTCTACCGATCGGTAGCCCGCTCCTCTAGGTTTTGTCCTCAAGTCCCGAGGGTCGTCGCGACGTGGATCGCGGCGAGAAAGCAGGTAGTCGCATGCCCGTCAACCATGACGCGTCGTTCCTCGAGCACATGCCCCGCAACGTCGCGGTGCTGTTCTTCGACCGGGTGGAGAAGTCGGGGGACCGCGAGGCCTACCGCTTCCCGCAGGGCGACGGGTGGCAGTCGGTGACGTGGAAGGCCGTCGGTGACCGGGTCACCCGGCTCGCGGCCGGTCTGCTCTCGCTCGGCATCGAGGGCGAGCACCGCGTCGGCATCGCCTCCTCCACCCGCTACGAGTGGATCGTCGCCGACCTCGCCGTCATGGCCGCCGGCGGCGCCACGACGACGGTCTACCCGAGCACCAACGGCCCCGACACGGCCTACATCCTCAGCGACTCCGAGTGCCGCGTCGTGTTCGCGGAGGACGACGAGCAGATCGCGAAGCTCGTCGAGCACCGCAGCGAGCTGCCGAAGGTCGAGAAGGTCGTCACCTTCGCCGGCACCACCGACGGCGACTGGATCATCGGTCTCGACGACCTCGCGAAGCTCGGCGAGGCCCTCCTGGCCGAGCAGCCCGAGATCGTGCGCACCACCTCCGAGGCCATCGAGCCCGAGGCCCTCGCCACGCTGATCTACACCTCCGGCACCACCGGCCGCCCCAAGGGCGTGCGCCTGCGCCACCGCGCCTGGGTCTACGAGGGCGAGGCCATCAAGGCCCAGGGCATCCTCTCGGAGGAGGACCTGCAGTTCCTCTGGCTCCCGATGGCGCACTCGTTCGGCAAGGTGCTGCTGAGCGTGCAGCTCGGCATCGGCTTCGCCACCGCGGTCGACGGTCGTGTCGACAAGATCATCGACAACCTCTCCGTCGTGAAGCCCACCTTCATGGGTGCCGCGCCCCGCATCTTCGAGAAGGCCTACAGCCGCATCGTGACGATGCAGGCCAACGAGGGCGGCGCGAAGGAGAAGCTGTTCAAGAAGGCGTTCGCCGTCGGCCTCGAGGTCGACCGCCGCAAGCGCGAGGGCAAGTCGATCCCGGTCGGCATGAAGCTGCAGCACGGCCTCTTCGACAAGCTCGTCTTCTCGAAGGTGCGCGACCGCTTCGGTGGCCGGGTGCGGTTCTTCATCTCGGGCGCCGCGGCCCTCAACCGCGAGGTCGCGGAGTGGTTCAACGCCGCGGGCATCCTGGTGCTCGAGGGCTACGGGCTGACGGAGTCGGCCGCCGGCTCCTTCGTCAACCACCCGGAGCAGAACAAGTTCGGCACCGTCGGCCCGGTCCTTCCGGGCAGCGAGGTGAAGATCGCCGAGGACGGCGAGGTGCTCATCAAGGGCCCGGGCGTCATGGACGGCTACCACAACCTCCCGGAGAAGACCGCGGAGGCGCTCACCGACGACGGCTGGCTCCGCACCGGTGACATCGGCGAGCTCGACAGCGACGGCTTCCTGCGCATCACCGACCGCAAGAAGGACCTCTTCAAGACGTCGGGCGGCAAGTACATCGCGCCGTCGGCGATCGAGTCGCAGTTCAAGGCGATCTGCCCGTACGCCAGCCAGTTCCTGGTGGTCGGCAACGACCGCAACTTCTGCGTCGCGCTGATCACGCTCGACCCCGACCAGGTCGCCGACTGGGCCGCCCACAACGGCATGGAGGGCGCGTCGTACGGCGACGTCGTCCGCTCCGAGGCGATGCGGAAGCTGGTCGCCGGGTACGTCGACACGCTCAACGCCCGCCTCAACCGGTGGGAGACCATTAAGAAGCACGTCATCCTCGGCGACGACCTCACGGTCGAGTCGGGCGAGCTGACGCCGTCGATGAAGGTCAAGCGCAACGTCGTCGAGGCGAACAACCAGCGCGTGATCGAGGAGCTGTACGCCGGCTGACGTCCGGTGGAGCGGTTCGTGCGAGGACGACAGTCGCCGCACAGGAACCGCACAGGGTGCGAGGCTCAGATGGGTGTCGGCGGGAGGTCCGCCGGCACCCATCGAGCGTCCAGGAGCAACCCGTGCCCGAGATCCAGCACAGCCACGACCACGACGAGCACCGCGAGGGGCTCGAGCACGACCTGGCCGGCATCGTCCGCAGCGGCCACCACGGGCGCACGATGGCCCGGCGCGGCGTGCTCGGTCTCTTCGGCGGCCTCGGCGCCGCCGCCCTCGTCGCGTGCGGCACCGACTCCAGCGGCACGGCCTCGGGCACGGCGTCGTCGTCGGCCACCGGGTCGGCTGCCGGCGCCGGAGGCATGGGCGGACCCGGCGGTGGTGGAGCGCCGCCGGCCGACACGGGCAGCGGCGTCGAGGTGGCCGAGGGCGAGATCCCCGAGGAGACCGCCGGCCCGTACCCCGGCGACGGTTCCAACGGCGTCAACGTGCTCACCGAGTCGGGCATCGTGCGCAGCGACATCACGACGAGCTTCGGGTCCGCCAGCGGCGTCGCGGAGGGGGTGCCCCTCACGATCGACCTGAAGCTCTACGACCTCACCGGCACCGAGGTGACCCCGCTGGCCGGCGCCGCGATCTACCTCTGGCACTGCGACCGCGACGGCAACTACTCGCTCTACTCCGACGGCATCACCGACGAGAACTACCTCCGCGGCGTGCAGGAGACGGCGTCCGACGGCTCCGTGTCGTTCACGAGCATCTTCCCCGCGACGTACTCGGGTCGCTGGCCCCACATCCACTTCGAGGTCTACCCGAGCCTCGACGAGGCGACGAACGCGTCCAACAAGATGCGTACGACGCAGCTCGCCATCCCGGAGGAGGTCGCCATGGCGGTCTACGAGGGTGCCGAGGGCTACGAGCAGTCGATCACGAACATCGCCCAGGTCAGCCTGGAGAGCGACAACGTCTTCTCCGACGGCTACTCGCTGCAGATGGCGACCATGTCGGGCTCCGTGGCCGAGGGCTACACCGCCACCCTGAACGTGCCCGTGTGAGGGTGCGGGTGGAACACTGCACCGGTGCCCTCCGCCCCTCCGCCCGGTGACCCGGTCCCCAGCGACGGAGCCCTGCCGGAGCAGGCGCTCCGCACGCTCGGCACCCGGCCCCTCGGGTTCTACGTGCACGTGCCGTTCTGCCGGGTGCGCTGCGGCTACTGCGACTTCAACACCTACACGGCCACCGAGCTCGGGGGTCCCGAGGCGCCCGCCGGGGCCTCGCGCACGACGTACGCCGACGCGGCCGTCGCCGAGGTGCACCAGGCCCGCCGGGTGCTGGGCGACGTCGGTCGGCCGGTCGAGACCGTCTTCTTCGGCGGCGGCACCCCGACGCTCCTCCCGCCGCAGGACCTGACCCGCATCCTGGGGGCGATCTCCGACGCGTTCGGCCTGGCCCCGGGCGCGGAGGTCACGACGGAGGCCAACCCCGACTCGGTGAGCCGCGAGGACCTCGACGTGCTCCGTGCCGGCGGCTTCACCCGGATCTCGTTCGGTATGCAGTCGGCGGTGCCGCACGTGCTGAAGGTGCTCGACCGCACCCACGACCCGGAGCGCGTGCCCGGCGTGGTCGCCGACGCCCGCGCCGCCGGGTTCGAGGAGATCAGCCTCGACCTCATCTACGGCACCGCGGGCGAGAGCGCCGACGACTGGCGGACGACCCTCGACGCCGCGCTGGCCTGCGCCCCCGACCACGTGTCGGCGTACTCGCTCATCGTCGAGGACGGCACCGCCATGGCGCGGCAGGTGCGGCGCGGCGAGGTGGCCGCCCCCGACGAGGACGACCTCGCCGACAAGTACGCGATGACCGACGACGCGCTCGCCGCCGCCGGTCTCGGCTGGTACGAGGTGTCGAACTGGGCGCGGCGCCCCGAGAGCGCCTGCCGCCACAACCTCGCCTACTGGCGCAGCGACGACTGGTGGGGCGTCGGTCCGGGCGCGCACTCGCACGTCGGCGGGGTGCGGTGGTGGAACGTGCGCCACCCCACGGCCTACGCGCAACGCATGGCCGCCGGGGTCTCGCCCGGCCACGAGCGCGAGGTGCTCGACGACGAGGTGCGGCGCGTGGAGCGCGTGCTGCTCGAGACCCGCCTGCGGGAGGGGCTGGGCACCGACGCGCTCGACGCCGACGGCCTGGCGGCGGTGCCCGACCTCGTCGCGCGCGGTCTCGTGGAGCCGGCGCCGGTGGCGGACGGTCGCATCGTGCTCACGCGCCCCGGCCGGCTGCTCGCCGACGGGGTCGTGCGCGACCTGCTCGGCTGAGCCCGCCGGCCGGTTCCTACTTGATGAGGCGGATCGTCAGCGGGTAGCGGTAGTCCTCGCCGTTGCCGGCCTTGACCGCGGCCACCAGCACGACGACCAGCACCCCCAGCAGGACCACCAGGTAGACGGGGATGATCACGAGCAGCCCCAGGCCGAACGTGACGATCGTGAGCACCCCGCCGACGATCACCGCGACGATGCTGTAGATCAGCATCGACAGCTGGAAGTTCAGCGACTCGGCCGCGTGCCGCCGTGCGAACGGGGAGTTGCCCCGCACCAGCAGCACGATCAGCGGCGCGATGAAGCCGAAGGCGAACCAGGCCGTGACGAGCGCCCCGAGGTGGGCGACGACGCCCCACAGCTTGTCGTCGGAGCTGGGCTGGCCCGGACCGCCGTACCCCGGCTGCCCGTAGCCCTGCTGCCCGTACGCCGGGGGCTGGCCGTAGCCGGGACCGTAGGGCTGCGTGGTGCCCTCCTGGTACGGCGTGCCGCCGCCCTGCCCCCAGCCGGGCTGCTGGCCGTACGGCGCGCCCCCGGGCTGTCCGTAGGGGGACGTGGGCTTGTCGGGGCCGTCGGACGGGCCGGGCTGGTCGCCGTACGTGCTCATCGGTTCCTCCTGGCGGACGGCCGGCTCAGGCAGCCGGCTCGGTGACGAAGTCGATCAGTTCCTCCACGCGGCCGAGCAGCGCGGGTTCGAGATCAGCGTACGAGCCGACCCGCGCGAGGATCTGCTGCCAGGCGCGCGCGATGTCGGCCTGGTTGCGGTGGGGCCAGCCCAGGTGCTGGCAGACGCCGTGCTTCCACTCGATGCTGCGGGGGATGGTCGGCCAGGTGCTGAGACCGAGACGGTCGGGCTTCACGGCCTGCCAGACGTCGATGAACGGGTGGCCGACGATGAGCACGTGCTTGCCGACGGGGGAGCGCGCGATGCCCTGGGCGATGCGGCTCTCCTTCGAGCCCGCGACCAGGTGGTCGACGAGCACGCCGACGCGGCGCTGCGGCCCGGGCTTGAAGTCGCGCAGGTGGTCGGCGAGGTCGTCGACGCCGCCGAGGAACTCGACGACGACGCCCTCGATGCGCAGGTCGTCGCCCCACACCTTCTCGACGAGCTCGGCGTCGTGACGGCCCTCGACGAAGATGCGGCTCGCCCGCGCGACGCGCGCGGGGGCGTTCGCGACGGCCACCGAGCCCGAGGCCGTGCGGGTGGGCTTCGCCGGGGCCTTCTGGCGCACGGGAGCCGTGAGGATGACCGGCTTGCCCTCGAGCAGGAAGCCGGGGCCGAGCGGGAACGTGCGGCGCTTGCCGCGCCTGTCCTCCAGCGTCAGGGTGTCGAGGTCGCGGTCGACGGCGACGATCTCGCCGCACCAGTCGGTCATGACCTCCTCGACCACCAGGCCGTGGTCGGCCGGGTGCTCCACGGCACGGCCGTTCTTCGGCGCGCGCCAGTCGCCGGACAGCACGTCGGATCCGTATCGGTCGCTCACGCGGTCCACGCTAGGGGTGGCCGCCGACAGTGCCGCTCAGGCTCGCCGTCCACGCCCCGGACGCCGGTGGGCCACCGCGTGCGGGTCAGGCCATCGGCAGGCGTCGGGCCCCGGGCGGCAGCTGGGCGAAGCCGCGGCGCACGGCCTCGGTGAGCCGGTCGACCGGCCACGGCCAGGTCGACGCGCCCAGGGCGTCCCCGGGGCGTACGCCGCGCCCGGCGAGGTCGGCGATGGTCGAGGCCACGGTGGCCACGCCCTCCCGCTGGGCCTCGACGAACGCGCGGTCGACCACGGGCCCGTGCCCCGGCACGACGACGCTCGCCGGCGTCGTCACCCCGACGACGAGGTCGAGGGCGGCCGGCCAGTCCAGCGGCCAGGAGTCGTCGCCGTACGCCGGCACGGCCAGCGCCGGGTCGTCGGCCGCCTCGACGACGTCGCCCGCGACGAGCAGGTCGGCGTCGGGCACGCGGAGGCAGAGGTCGCCGGCCGTGTGGGCCCGGCCGGGGTGCACCAGTTCCACGTACCGGTCGCCGAGGTCGAGGGCACCCACCGACGAGAGGGTCTGCGTGGGTACGACGACCCGGCTCGCCGCCATCTCGGCGGCACGGGGCTCGCCCGCCGCGACGCGGGCGGCGACGGAGGCCGGCACCACCGTCGGGATGCGGTCGGCGGCCTCCTCGTGCGCGTGCACGACGAGGTCGGGCCAGGCGTCGGTGAAGACGGCGTTGCCGAGCACGTGGTCGTGGTGCTCGTGCGTGTTCACCACCGCGACGACGGGGGTGGTGGGGGAGACGAGGCGCCGGACGCGGTCCCGCATCGGGGACGCGGCAGCCTCCGAGGCCAGCGTGTCGACCACGACGAGGCCCGCGGCGCCGCCGATCACGGTGACGTTGACGTCGTACCAGGCGTGACGGGCCACCCAGACGCGGTCGGCCACCTCGACGAAGGCCTCGGGATCGCTCGTTCCAGGGGTGCTCACCCCGGCGACTCTAGGCCGGGTCGGCGCCCCCGCGGGTCGGTCGGGTCAGCAGAGGCCGGCGTGCAGGTGGGTGCGGAGCGCGTCGGCCAGCTCGTCGGGGGAGGAGGCCGGAGCGGGGAACACGACGTTGCGGGAGTGGGCGCCGTCGGCGTCGACCCAGTGCACGTCGACCCCGGTCGGCGAGAGACCGGCGAGCGCGGCCCCGGCCAGGTACGGCGCCGGCGTGCCGGTGCACAGCGACACGGCCTGGCGCAGCTCGGCGCCGTGGCACTCGTTGACGTGGTCGAGGCAGCGGCGCAGGTAGCCGCGGTTGAGGGCGTGCGCGGGGCTGCGGAAGAGGGCCAGCGGCACCCGGTACTGGCGGCTGCTGCCGTCGGCGTGGGTGCGGATCAGCATGATGATGGTCGGCTCGATCGCGACCGCGCGCATGGAGGAGTCGCAGCACGCCTCGGGGGTGGCGAGCTTGCCGGCCAGCACGACGGACTCGGTCGTGCCGTCCTCCTCGACCACGCCGGAGATGACACGCAGGAGCGCCTTCTGGCGGGCGCCGGCGGCCGTCTCGACGACGGAGCCGGCGCGGCAGACGAGGGTCGGCACGCCGCCGCGGTCCTGGAGCCCGAGGTCGTCGCCCCCGAAGAGGTGCTCCGTGCCCTTGATGACCATGCTGGCCGCGGCGGGGCAGGAGAGGGCGCTGCGAGCACGGGCCGCGAGTTCGTCGGGCTGGGCCGAGGCGAGCATGGGGAGCACGAGTGGACCTCCAGGATTGATTAGGCAAGCCTAACCTACTGCCGTTTCGGTCGACGTCAAGAGGAAAGTCGGAAGTCGTCCACGGGTCGGGAGGGTCCCTGGTGCCGGTGCGCGCCGGTCGACGTCCTTCGTTGACCCGGGAGTAGGCTTGGCACTCGTGCTGGTGGAGTGCCAGCGTCGCCGCGTGGGAGGAGCAGGTCATGGTCGAAGACCGTCGGCTCGCCGTGCTGCGGGCCATCGTGGAGGACTACGTGTCGACCGAGGAGCCCGTCGGCTCCAAGGCGCTCGTCGACCGGCACGGCCTCGGGGTCTCGCCCGCCACCGTGCGCAACGACATGGCCGTCCTCGAGGAGGAGGGCCTCATCCAGCAGCCGCACACCAGTGCCGGCCGCATCCCCACCGACAAGGGCTACCGGCTCTTCGTCGACCGCCTCACCACCGTCAAGCCGCTCTCCGCGGCCGAGCGACGGGCGATCTCCACCTTCCTGGAGGGCGCCGCCGACCTCGACGACGTCGTACGACGCAGCGTGCGCCTGCTGGCCCAGCTCACCCGCCAGGTGGCGGTGGTGCAGTACCCGACGCTGAGCCAGAGCACGGTGCGCCACGTCGAGGTCGTGGCGCTGACGCCCAGCCGGCTGCTCGTCGTGCTCATCCTCTCCAGCGGCCGGGTCGAGCAGCGCCTCGTCGAGCTCGCCCGTCCGCTCTCCGACGACCAGGTCGCCGACCTGCGTTCCCGCGTCAACCGGGCCGTGGTCGGCCAGCGGCTCGCCGCGGCTGCCGACGCGCTGGCGGGCCTGCGCCCGGACGTGCCCGAGGCCTCCGGCGGACTCGCGCCGACCCACGACCTCGGCACGCCGCCGCCGGACGTCGCGACCGACGAGGTCGTCAGCGTGCTGGTCGACGCCCTCGCCGACCACTCCTCCGACCAGCGGGTCGTCGTGGGCGGCACGGCCAACCTCGCACGCTTCGGCGACGGCTTCGACATCGTGATGCGGCCGATGCTCGAGGCGCTCGAGGAGCAGGTGGTGCTGCTCAAGCTGCTCGGCGAGGCCAGCACCGGGGGCGCGGTCACCGTGCGCATCGGGGCCGAGGGGCCGCTGCAGGAGCTGGCGGGCACGAGCGTCGTGACGACGGGCTACGGCCCCACGAGCGAGGCGCTCGCCGCGCTCGGCATCGTGGGCCCGACGCGCATGGACTACCCGGGCACGATGGCGGCGGTCCGTGCGGTCGCGCGCTACATGTCGCGGATCCTGGACGAGAACGCCTGAACCCACGGAGCCCGGCCGGCGGTCGGGCACGACGTACGAGACCTCGCACCCCGACGGGTGCGCACGAGGGCGGCGCGGGCAAGCGCGTCGCCGGTAGACATCAGACGGACGTAGGACGGATAGGACAGACGTGAGCCAGGACCTCTACGAGATGCTCGGCGTGAGCCGCGACGCCGACGGCGACGCCATCAAGAAGGCGTACCGCCGGCTCGCCCGTCAGCTGCACCCGGACGTGAACCCGGACCCCGAGACCCAGGAGCGGTTCAAGGAGGTCAGCCGGGCCTACGAGGTGCTGTCCGACCCGCAGAAGCGGGCGGCGTACGACCGCGGCGGCGACGCCTTCGGTCAGGGCGGGTTCGGTGCCGGTGCCGGCGCCGGGTTCTCCTTCACCGACATCATGGACGCGTTCTTCGGCGGCAACGCCCCGGGCGGCGGTGCGGCCGCCGGCGGGGGACGCGGTCCGCGACCGCGCGTGCGCCGGGGCCAGGACGCGCTCATCCGGCTCGACATCGACCTGGCCGAGGCGGCCTTCGGGGTCACGCGCGAGCTGAAGGTCGACACCGCGGTCGTCTGCGAGACCTGCGACGGCGACGGTGCCGCACCGGGCAGCGAGCCCACCACCTGCACCCAGTGCCGCGGCGCGGGCGAGGTCGCCCACGTGCAGCGCTCGTTCCTCGGCGAGATCCGCACGCTGCGCCCCTGCGCCGCCTGTCGCGGGTTCGGCACCGTCATCCCCGACCCGTGCCGCACCTGCTCGGGCGACGGCCGGGTGCGCTCGCGCCGCACGCTCACCGTGAAGATCCCGGGCGGCGTCGACAACGGCACGCGGGTCCAGCTGACCGAGCAGGGCGAGGTGGGTCCCGGCGGCGGCCCGGCCGGTGACCTGTACGTCGAGATCCGCGTCGCCGAGCACGACTTCTTCATCCGTCAGGGCAACGACCTGCACTGCACCGTCACCGTGCCGATGACCGCGGCCGCGCTGGGCGCGAGCATCACGCTGCCGCTCCTCGAGGCCGACCTCGTCGAGGACGGCGCCGAGACCGAGTCGGGCATGGAGACCGAGGTCGTGCTCTCCATCAAGGCCGGGAGCCAGTCGGGCACCGAGCAGGTGCTGCGGGGCCGTGGCGTCCCCGGGCTGCGCAACACGGCCCGCGGCGACCTCGTCGTCACGGTCGTCGTGGAGACGCCCGGCAAGCTCGACGCCCGCCAGGAGGCGCTGCTGCGCGAGCTGGCCGAGCTGCGGGGCGAGCAGCAGGCCGCCGACGGGTCGGTGCAGGCGCAGCACAAGTCGGTGCTGGGTCGTCTGCGCGACAAGTTCAACCACTGAGCCGTCATGTCGCTGCCCGTCCACCACTGCCCTGACCTGACGAGCGCCGCGGTCGGCGGGACCGTCGTGCTCGAGGGCGACGAGGCCCACCACGCCGTGGCCGTACGACGGCTCGCGGTGGGGGAGCAGGTGCGCCTCGTCGACGGCCGCGGCCGGTCGGTGACCGGCCCCGTGGCCGCCACCGGCAAGCGCTCGCTGACCGTCGAGGTGGTGGCCGTCGACGACGACGAGCGGCCCGCGCCGGCGGTCACCGTCGTGCAGGCCCTGCCGAAGGGCGACCGGGGCGAGCTCGCCGTCGAGGTGCTCACCGAGGTCGGCGTCGATCGCATCGTGCCCTGGGCGGCCGCCCGCAGCGTCGCCGTCTGGCGCGGCGAGCGGGCCACGAAGTCGCTCGCCAAGTGGCGCTCCACGGCCCGGGAGGCCGCCAAGCAGGCGCGCCGCTCCTGGTTCCCCGACGTCGACGAGCTGGCTCCCACCGCCGCGGTCGCCGAGCTGCTCGCGTCGTACGACGTCGTGCTCGTGCTCCACGAGGCCGCGACGACGCCGCTGGTCTCCGTGCCCCTCCCGGACGCCCCTTCGTTCCGCGTTGCGCTGGTCGTCGGGCCGGAGGGCGGCCTCACCGACGAGGAGCTCGCCGCGTTCGAGGCCGTGGGTGCGGTGACGGTGCGGCTGGGCGACGAGGTGCTGCGCACGTCGACCGCCGGCGTCGTCGCCACCGCCGCGCTGCTGTCGCGCACGCGGCGCTGGGGCGCGGGATAGGGCGCTCTGCTCGTCGGTTGTCGCGGTGGTTGAGGAGCGAGGGCGGCTCCGGTGGTTGAGGAGTGAGCGTCTCTCGGTGGTTGAGGGGCGAGCGTCCCTCGGTGGTTGAGGAGCGAGCGCCAGCGAGCGTCTCGAAACCACGCCCGCGGTGGTTGAGGAGGGCCGCTGGGCCCGTCTCGAAACCACGTGCCCCTCTCGGCAGCTAAGGGCCGCTTGACCTGGTCAAACAGTTCTCCACAGATCACTTCCTAGCCCTAGTGTTCGAACGGGTGATCGAATAGAATCAAGGCATGAGCCAGCCCACCGTCACCTCCGAGCGCACCGCCTTCCCGGCTGTGCTGCTCGACGGTGCCCGGGCGGCGCTGGCCCGTCAGCGGACAGCGGAGGTCGAGGTCCTCGTCGCCGTCACCGACTGGGCCGACGCGCACTCCGAGGGCGGTGTTGTGGCCGACCAGTACGGCCCGTTCGGGCTGCTCCGTGGCGACGCGCACCTGCTCCCGGGCGCGGACGTGTTCGGGGAGCTCGGCGGGCCGGGCGCGCCGCTGGTGTCAGAGTTCTGCGTCGTGGAGATCGCCGCCGCCCTCGGTCTGTCGACCGACTCCGGTCGCCGGCTGGTCGGTGACGCGGTCGAGCTGCGCCACCGCCTCCCGCGGCTCTGGAACCGGGTGACCGCTGGCGTACTGCCGGTGTGGCGGGCTCGGAAGATCGCGCAGGAGACCACCCAGCTCACGGTCGAGGGCGCGGCGTTCGTCGACCGCCACCTCGCCCCGGTCGCGCACAAGACCGGCCTAGTGACCGCGCAGAAGCTGGTCGCCGAAGCCATCGCCCGCTTCGACCCCGAGAAGGCCGAGCTCGACCGCGCCGACTCCGACGCTACGCGGCGCTTCGACATCGACCTCCAGGGCCAGATCGACCCCGCCCGCGGCGTAGTGGCGGTGTCCGGCACCCTCGACCTCGCCGATGCCCTCGACCTGGAGAGCGCCGTATCCCGGGTCGCCGCCGACCTCGCGATCGCGGGGTCGCTGAACTCCCTCGACGCACGACGGTCATCCGCAGTCGGGGAGATCGCCCGGCGCCAGACGACGCTGGACCTCAGCGGCTGCGCCGCCGACGACGACGCGGCCGCGCCGGCCGCGACGCGGTCGAAGGCGCGCCAGGTCGTGCTCAACGTGCACCTCGCCGAGGCTGCGCTGACCGACCTGGACCCGAACGTCTGCGGTGGCGTCGACCTGGCCCGGGTCGAGAAGACCAGGAGCTTCGTGCTCGCCGAGCAGGTCCGGGAGTGGTGCCGCGCCACCTCGACCCAGGTGGTGGTGAAGCCGGTCATCGACCTGCGTGACCAGGTCGCGGTCGACGCGTACGAGATTCCCGACCGGATCGCTGAACGCGTCCGCCTCACGAGGCTCACCTGTGTCTTCCCGCACTGCATGAGGCCGGCACGGGGTTGCGACCTCGACCACGTCGACGAGTACGTCCGAGCAGAGGACGGCGGGCCACCGGGCCAGACATCCACCGCCAACCTCGCCCCACTCTGCCGGCGACATCACCGGGTCAAGACGCACCCGTCGATGAGCGGCGCAGGACCCGAGAGACGGTGGCGCTACCGCCGCCTGCCCGACGGGTCGTTCGTCTGGACCAGCCCCACGACCAGCAGTACCTGGTCGACCCGCACGGCACGATCCAGCTCCCGCGAGACCGCCAGCCTGACCGCGCCGCCTGACCCACCGCGCGTCGTACCCGCCTGACCGCACACCTCAACGACACCCATCGTCGTTGGGGTGTGCCGTCATGCCCCGGGGGCGCGCGTGGCTTCGAGACGCTCGCTGCGCTCGCTCCTTACCCACCGGACGCGCTGCGCTCGCCCCTCACCCATCGCGCAGGCTGCGCCCGCCCCTCACCCACCGGCAGCACCGCGCCCGCTCCTCACCTACCAGGCGCGCTCGCTCCACACCCACCGGCAGCCCCGCGCCCGCCCCTCCTCCACCGGACGAGCGTGCTGACCCGGACATGCCGACGGCCCGGCAGCAAGCGCCGCCGGGCCGTCGGGATGTCAGGTGGAGCGAGACGTCACTCGACGACGATGGTCTTCGTGTCCTCGGACGCGCCAGGGCCCTCGCCGCCCGACGGGTCGTCGGTGAGCGCGGCGAACGTGTAGGTGCCGGGCTCGAGGGACGAGACGTCGACCTCGACGCTCCACTCGCCGAGACCGGTCATCCAGTCGCCGCCGTGGGTGGTGAAGCCGTCGAGCACGGCCTCGTCGCCGGAGCGGACCTCCCACAACAGGTTGGCCTCGAACGAGCTCGCACGGCCGGTCGCGGTGAAGGAGCCGGAGACGATGGTGCCCTCGGCGGGGTCCGTGATGTTGACCAGCAGGAGGGTGTCGAGCTCGTCCGCCGCCTCGACGGGGCCGTCGGCCACCGCGGTGGCGGGGGCGCCGGAGGCGTCCACGAACTCGACGGGGAGGCGCTGGCCGGCGGCGGCCTGCACGGTGTAGACGACCTGCTGGACCGCGAGGTCCCGGGCCGCCTCGTCGGTGACGGACGGGTCGTCGGCGACCGTGACGCTGATGGTGCCGTCGGCGACCGTGGCGCCCTCGACCCAGTCGGCGTACGAGGTGTAGTCGGGGTCCAGGGGCTGCGCCGCGAGCTCGGCCGCCGCGGCCGTGACCGGGTCGGTGCCGGTGACGGCGTGGAACTCGCGGACGAGCCGGTCGCCGAGCGGGCCCTGGGCCACGTAGTAGACCGGCACGGTGAGGGAGCCGGCCGGCTCCGACGAGGTGTCGGTGGTCGGGCTCTCCTCGGTCGACGGGGGAGCGGACGACGCGGAGGCCGACGGCGTGCCGGCCGGGTCGTCCGCGGTGTCGGAGGAGTCGTCCCCGCACGCGGTGAGCGCGAGGGCGAGGACGGCGGCGGTCGCCAGGGGTGCGGCGGTACGGCGGACGTTCATCAGGCTGCCTTTCGTTCGGCGTCCCGGGGGAAGGGGAACGCGGCTGACGCTAGCGGGTCGGGGCGGTCACTCGACGACGACGGTGCGGGTGTCCTCGGAGGGGCCGGCGCCCTCGCCGCCGGACGCGTCCTCGGTCATGGCGACGAGCTCGTAGGAGCCGGGCTCGAGACCGGAGACGTCGATCTCGGTCGACCAGGGCAGGAGGACGTTCGTCGTGACGTCGCCCTCGGCGGTCGCGAACCCCGACAGCACGACCTCGCCGTCGCGGCGCAGCTCCCACGGCACGTTGTTCTCCGGCGAGCTCGCGACGCCGTTCACCTGGAGGACGTCCTCGGGCACGGCCCGACCCTCGGACGGCTCGTCGATGTTGACGAGGTGCAGCGCCTGCGTCTCGAACTCGGCGAACGGGACCTCGCCCCCCGGCCGGCCCAGCAGCTGGCCCGACCCGTCCGCTCCCGCCACCTCGACCGTGAAGTCGGCGGGCACCCCGGTCGCGGTGGTCGACCGGGTCGTGGCCCGCAGGGTGTAGGCCAGCTGCCACAGGGCGACGTCCACCTCCCGGTCGGTCCACCCGTCCGGTACGGCGCCCAGGTCGACGTCGTCGTTGGTGAGCTCGACCGTCCACGTGCCCGACGACTCGTTGCCCTGGTAGACCACGTCTGCCGTGGTGCCGGCCGGCCAGACGGTGCGGTAGTCGGGGTCGGAGGGCGGCCCGTCGAGGGCCTGCTGCACCGCTGCCCGGCCGATGGCGTCCCCCTCGACCAGCAGCGTCTCGGGAGCGGCGACGAGCGCCGCCCACCGCGGGCCGTCCACCACGTAGTAGACGGGCATCTGGACGGCCTCGCCGGACGGCGCCGGCGTCGTCCCGGACGGTGTGGGCGAGCCGGACCCGCTCGCGATCCCCATCGACTCCGTGCTGCTCGGGTCGTCGGCGACGGGGTCCTCGCGGTCGTCCGGCCCGCCGACCACGGAGATGCCCACCGCGACCAGGACGGTCGCGGCGACGGCGCCACCGACGGCGTACCACCAGGGAGCAGGCGTACGACGCCGCGCGTGCCCGCCGCGCGCCGTACGCCGTCGGATGTCGGCCAGCCCGTCGCCGGGCGTGACGCCCTCGGCGGCCTCGTCGAGCAGGGCGCGCAGGCGTGCGGCCTCGTGCGGGTCGTGGGGGGTGCTCATGCCGAGCCCTCCGTCCAGGTGTCTCCGAGACGGGTGCGCAGGGCGGTCGCGGCGCGCGAGGCGTGGCTCTTGACGGCTCCGCGACTGATGCGGAGCGTGCTGGCGATCTCGGCCTCGGAGAGGTCGAGGTAGTAGCGGAGGGTGACGACCTCGCGCTGGCGCTGCGGCAGGGCGGCGAGCGCGTCGAGCACGGCCTCCCGCCGGGCGCTGCTGACGGCGGCGTGGTCGGCGCCGGGCACGACGTCGGCCGGGCGGTGGCGCAGCTGCTCGGCGTGGCGGTCGACGACCGTCCGGTGACGCAGCACCGAGCGGGCGCCGTTGGTGACGCTGCGGCGCAGGTAGGCGAGCGCCTTGTCGGCCTCCCGCAGCCGCGACCACCGGCCGTGCATGGCGACGAACGCGTCCTGCACCACCTCCTCGGCGGTGCCCTGGTCGCGCACGAGCATCACCGCGAGCCGCACGAGCTGGTGCCAGTGGGCGCCGTACAGCGTCACGAGCGCCTCGTCGGCCGACCACCGGGCGGGCGCGGAGGAGCGCAGGGCGCCGGCCTCGTCGCGGCTGCTCATCCGGTACCCCCTCGGTGCCGTCCGGGCGATGGTCGTGGTCACGCTAGTTCGACGCGCGACCGCCTCGGACGGTTGACACGCGGAGGACGGGAGACGGTCGCTACCGTGACCTCCATGAGTGCTGACGCGGACTGCCTGTTCTGCAAGATCGTCGCCGGCGACGTGCCTGCCACGGTCGTCCACGAGACCGCCACGACCCTGGCGTTCCGCGACATCAACCCGGTGGCGCCGACGCACGTGCTCGTCGTGCCCCGCAGCCACCACCCGAACGCGGCCGCGCTCGCCGCCGCCGAGCCGACCGTGGCCGCCGACCTCCTCACCAGCGCCCAGGCCATCGCCGACGCCGAGGGCATCTCCGGCTACCGCCTCGTCTTCAACACGGGCGCCGACGCCGGGCAGACCGTCTTCCACGCCCACCTCCACGTGCTGGGCGGCGAGACGATGGGGTGGCCCGCCTGAGCCTCGTACCGCGCTCCGGTAAAACGACTGGCCGGGGGCCGGGAGCCGCGACGTACGATGGAGGGGTTCGCGTCCACGCACCAGAAGGGCCGCCCCACCGGGCATCCATGACTGAATCGCAGACCGCCACCCGCCACACGGTGACCGTCCCCAACAGCATCGACATGGTCAGCCTGCTCGGACCGGGTGACGAGCACCTCGCCACCATCGAGCGGGCGTTCGCGGCCGAGGTCCACGTGCGGGGCAACCGCATCTCGCTGCTGGGCGAGCCGCCCGAGATCGCGCTCGCCGAGCGCCTCCTCGAGGAGCTGGTCACGATCATCCGCACCGGTCAGGGCGTCACGTCCGAGACCGTCGAGCGGGTGATCGGCATGCTCCGCGCCGAGACGACGGAGCGCCCGGCCGACGTGCTGAGCCTCAACATCCTCAGCAACCGCGGCCGCACGATCCGTCCGAAGACGGTCAACCAGAAGAAGTACGTCGAGGCGATCGACACCCACACGATCACGTTCGGCATCGGTCCGGCCGGCACGGGCAAGACCTACCTCGCCATGGCGAAGGCGGTGCAGGCCCTGCAGAGCAAGGACTGCAACCGGATCATCCTCACGCGCCCGGCCGTCGAGGCGGGGGAGCGGCTCGGCTACCTGCCCGGCACGCTCAGCGAGAAGATCGACCCCTACCTGCGCCCGCTCTACGACGCGCTCCACGACATGATGGACCCCGAGACGATCCCGAAGCTGATGGCCTCGGGCACGATCGAGGTCGCGCCGCTGGCGTTCATGCGCGGCCGCACGCTCAACGACGCGTTCATCGTGCTCGACGAGGCGCAGAACACGACGCCGGAGCAGATGAAGATGTTCCTCACCCGGCTCGGCTTCGGGTCGCGCATCGTCGTCACCGGCGACACGAGCCAGACCGACCTCCCGAGCGGCGCCAAGTCCGGCCTGCGCGTGGTCGAGGACATCCTCGAGGGCGTCGAGGACGTGTCGTTCAACCGCCTCACCAGCAGCGACGTCGTGCGTCACCGCCTGGTCGCGCGCATCGTGGCGGCGTACGACGAGTTCGACGCCCGCTCCAGCGCGCCGGCCGCCGTCGCGGCGCCGGCCGCGCGTCGTACGCCGCGAGGGGGCCACGGCTCGTGAGCATCGAGATCCTCGACGAGTCCGAGCTGGAGGGCGCCGAGGCCGTCGACGGCGAGAACCTCGCCCGTCTGTCGCGCTTCGTCATGGACGAGATGCGCGTCCACCCCGAGGCCGAGCTCTGCATCAAGATCGTCGACGAGGCCACCATCGCCGAGCTCAACGAGCAGTGGATGGAGAAGGAGGGCCCGACCGATGTGCTCTCCTTCCCGATGGACGAGCTGCGTCCGGGCGATGTCGGGGCGGAGCCGGAGGAGGGCGTCCTGGGCGACCTGGTCCTCTGCCCCGCCGTGGCGGCGCGCCAGGGCGAGACCGCCGGGCACGGCGCGCTCGCCGAGATCGAGCTGCTGACCGTTCACGGCATCCTGCACCTCCTGGGCTACGACCACGCCGAGCCGGAGGAGCACAAGGAGATGTTCGGCCTGCAGGACGACCTGCTGGTCCGCTGGCGCAGCCGATCCTGAGAGGATCGGCGTCATGAGCGACGTCTGGATCATCGCCGCGGCCGCCGCTCTCGTCGCGCTCGCGGGTCTGCTCGCGGCCGCGGACGCCGCCCTGTCCCGGTTCTCCCGGGCGCGGGCGGAGGAGCTGGTCGGCGAACGCCGGGCGGGTGCGGTGTTCCTGCGCCGGATCCTCGACGACCCGGCCCGCTACCTGAACTCGCTGATCCTGCTGCGCCTGCTGGCCGAGGTCTTCGCCATCGTGCTCGTGACCCTGCGGGTCGACGAGGCGGTCGACAGCTTCTGGGGGAGCGTCGTCATCACCGTGGCGATCATGCTCGTCGCCTCCTTCGTGGTGGTGGGTGTCGCGCCCCGCACGCTCGGCCGACAGCACCCCGAGTTCGTGGCCCTGAACTCGGCCGCCCCCGTCTGGACGCTCACCAAGCTGCTGGGACCCATCCCGCGGCTCCTGATCCTGGTCGGCAACGCGATCACGCCGGGCAAGGGCTTCCGCGAGGGTCCGTTCTCGACCGAGACCGAGCTGCGCGAGCTGGTCGACATGGCGGAGGCGTCCGCGGTCATCGAGTCGGGCGAGCGCAAGATGATCCACTCGGTCTTCGAGTTCGGCGACACGATCGCCCGCGAGGTGATGGTGCCGCGCCCCGACGTCGTGTTCGTCGAGCGCCACCGCAACCTGCGCCAGACGATGTCGCTCTTCCTGCGCAGCGGCTACTCGCGCCTGCCGGTGATCGGGGAGAACCTCGACGAGGTCGTCGGCTTCGCCTACCTCAAGGACGTCGCCCGCCTCGACTTCGAGGACCAGGACGGCGACGCCGACATCACCGAGCGCATCGAGGACCACCTGCGTCCCGTGCACCACGTGCCCGACTCCAAGCCCGTCGCCGCGCTCCTCACCGAGATGCAGGCCTCGCGCCAGCACATCGCCGTGGTCGTCGACGAGTACGGCGGCACCGCCGGCATCGTGACGATCGAGGACATCCTGGAGGAGATCGTCGGCGAGATCACCGACGAGTACGACGTGGACGAGATCGAGGTCGAGCAGGTCTCCGACGACACCTACCGCGTCTCCTCGCGGTTCCCGATCGACCACCTCGACGACCTCTTCGACGGCTACGACATCGAGGAGGAGGACGCCGACTCGGTCGGCGGCCTCATGGCGAAGCACCTGGGCCTCGTGCCCATCCCGGGATCCACGGTCGAGGCGCACGGGCTCGAGTTCCGCGCCGAGGGCACCCGCGGGCGCCGCAACAAGATCAGCACCGTCGTCATCACCCGCCTCGCCGAGGAGCGCCCCGGCGTCCGCGCGGGCGCCGACAAGGAGGACGCATGAGCGACCTGCAGCCCGACACCCCCGAGCTGAGCGCCGAGGACGGGAAGCTCGTCACGCTGGCCCGCTCGACGCGCGCCCGCACCCGGGCCGACGAGGGGGCCGCGGTCCGCGACCAGGACGGGCGCACGTACGCCGCCGCCACCGTCGCACTGCCGTCGCTCCAGGTCAGCGCGCTCGGGGTCTGCGTGGCCATGGCCGTCGCGTCGGGCGCCCGGTCGCTCGAGGCCGCCGTCGTCCTGGGGGAGTCGGGGGCCGTGACCGCCGCCGACCTGGACGCGGTCCGCGACCTGGCCGGGCCCGGCGTACCGGTGCGCGTCGGGGACCCGAAGGGCGTCGTCGCCGGTGTGACGCACACCTGACCGGATTGGTTGTGATCTACAACAACCCCGACCAAAGTCGGTACACCACCGTCATCTGAGCGGTCTAGTGTCGGATCCGTGAGCACGGTCGGAGAACACGCACACCAGGCCGCGACACGAGCGCTGCTGGACTCGTACGAGGCGCTGCCCGCGGGGGCGCCGGTGCGGCTCGCCAAGCGCACGTCGAACCTCTTCCGCTCGCGCGCGGCGACGAAGGCCCCCGGGCTCGACGTCACCGGGCTCGACGGGGTCATCTCGATCGACCCCGAGGCCCGAACGGCCGACGTCCAGGGCATGTGCACCTACGAGACCCTCGTCGACGCCACCCTCGCGCACGGCCTCATCCCGCTGGTCGTGCCGCAGCTGCGCACCATCACGCTGGGTGGCGCGGTCACCGGGCTGGGCATCGAGTCGACGTCGTTCCGCAACGGACTGCCGCACGAGAGCGTCCTGGAGATGGACGTGCTCACCGGCGCCGGCGAGATCGTCACGGCGCGGCCGACGGGCGAGCACGCCGACCTCTTCGACGCCTTCCCGAACTCGTACGGCTCGCTGGGCTACGCGACGCGGCTGCGCATCGAGCTCGAGGCGGTCCCGCCGTACGTCGCCCTGCGCCACGTGCGCTTCGACGACCCCGTGCGTCTCGCGGAGGCGGTCGAGGCCATCTCCACGAGCCGCACCTGGGAGGGCGCGCGCGTCGACGGTCTCGACGGCGTCGCGTTCACGCCCGACGAGCTCTACCTGACCCTCGCCCGCTGGTGCACCGCCGACGAGGCGGCGGCCCGGCCCGAGCCGAGGCCCTCGACGTACGTCGACGAGATCTTCTACCGCTCGCTGCAGCAGCGGGAGACCGACCTGATGACGGTGCTCGACTACCTCTGGCGCTGGGACACCGACTGGTTCTGGTGCTCGGGCGCGTTCGGCCTGCACCAGCCGCGCGTACGGCGCCTGTGGCCCCGCTCCAAGCGGCGCTCCGACGTCTACCACCGGCTGGTCGGCCTCGACACGCGGTTCGGCATCGTCGCCCGCCTCGACCGGTGGAAGAAGCTGCCCGAGCGCGAGCGGGTGGTGCAGGACATCGAGGTGCCCGTCGGCCGGATCGCGGAGTTCCTCACCTGGTTCGACGACGCCGTCGGCATGCGGCCCGTCTGGCTGTGCCCGCTGCGGCTGCGCGAGCCCGACGGCCCCGGCAGCGCCCGCACGTGGTCGTCGTACCCGCTGGAGCCGGGCACGACGTACGTCAACGCCGGCTTCTGGGGCACGGTCCAGGTCGGTCCCGGCGCCGCGGACGCGCCCACCAACCGCGCCATCGAGGCGCGCGTGCACGAGCTCGACGGCCACAAGTCGCTCTACTCGGAGGCGTTCTACGACGCCGCCACCTTCGAGCAGCTCTACAACGGCAGCCACCTGGCGGTCGTGAAGAAGACCTACGACCCGGACGACCGGTTGTCGACCCTCTACGAGAAGGCGGTGCGCCAGAAGTGACGAGCCCCACCACCCCCACCACCCTCACCATCGGCGACGCCATCGGCTCGCTGATGAAGCACGGCATGCCGGTGCGGTTCACGGCGTACGACGGCTCCTCGGCCGGCCCCGCCGACGCCGCGGTCGGCCTCCACCTCGCGAACGAGCGCGGCCTCTCCTACATCCTCACGGCGCCCGGCGACCTCGGCATCGCGCGGGCCTACGTCATGGGCGACCTGCAGGTGTCGGGTGTCCACCCGGGCAACCCGTACGACGCGCTCACCCTGCTGCTGAGCCAGCTGTCGTTCCGCCGCCCGACGCCCGGCGAGGCGCTCCGGCTGCTGCGCGGCCTCGGGCTCCAGCACCTCAAGCCGCCGCCGGTGCCGCCGCAGGAGCACCTGCCGCGCTGGCGTCGGGCGGTCGAGGGCCTGCGCCACTCGCTGACCCGTGACGCCGAGGTGATCCACCACCACTACGACGTCTCCAACCGCTTCTACGAGCTGGTGCTCGGGCCGTCGATGGCCTACACCTGCGCGGTCTACGAGACCGCCGACGCGACGCTCGAGGAGGCGCAGACGGCGAAGTTCGACCTCGTCGCGCGCAAGCTCGACCTCAAGCCGGGCATGCGGCTGCTCGACGTCGGCTGCGGCTGGGGCGGGATGGTGCGCCACGCCGCGAAGGAGTACGGCGTCAGGGCCCTCGGCGTGACGCTCAGCCTCGAGCAGGCCCAGTGGGCCAAGGAGGCCATCGACCGCGACGGCCTGGGCGACCTGGCCGAGGTCCGCCACCTCGACTACCGCGAGGTCGTCGAGGGCGACTTCGACGCGGTCAGCTCGATCGGGCTGAGCGAGCACATCGGCGTGCGCAACTACCCGTCGTACTTCGAGTTCCTGCACGGGCGCCTGCGTCCGGGCGGCCGGCTGCTCAACCACTCCATCACCCGCGCGCACAACCTGCCGACGCGCACCGGCGCGTTCATCGACCGTTACGTCTTCCCCGACGGCGAGCTGACGGGCTCGGGCCGCATGGTGATGGACGCGCAGGACGCGGGTCTCGAGGTGCAGCACACCGAGAACCTCCGCATGCACTACGCGAAGACGCTGCAGGGGTGGTCGGAGAACCTCGAGCGCAACTGGGACGAGGCCGTCGCCGAGGTCGGCGAGGGCACCGCGAAGGTGTGGGGCATCTACATGACCGGGTCGCGGATCGCGTTCGAGCGCAACGAGATCCAGCTCCACCAGATCCTCGCCACGAAGGCCGACGAGAAGGGCGCCAGCGGCTACCCGCTGCGACACACCTTCGGCGTCTGAGGGAGCATGCGGGCGGACGGTGCTCCACCCCTGCCGTCCGCCCCGCCGCCCGTCCCGAGGAGAACCCCCATGCAGTCGCAGCCTGGCGACGTCCGGATCGTCGCGTCGTCCTGGGTGCCGGAGGCTCCCGTGGCGAAGGTGCTGGCGGAGGCGTTCGCGACCGACCCGCACACCACGGGCATGCTGGCGAGGGGCAAGGACGGGCGCCCCGACCAGCCCGAGCGGCGCCTCGAGATCCTCTTCCGGCTGCTGCTCGCCGACGGCCTGGCGGGCGGCGGCGCCGTCGACCTCGCGATCGACGCCGACGACCGCACGCTCCTCGGCGTGGCGCTCTGGGAGCCGCCGGGGTTCACCCTCTCGCCGTGGCGTCCGCTGACCGGGCTCCCGACGTACGCGCGGGCGTTCGGCACCCGCATCCTCCAGGCGGCCCGCACCGACCGCTCGGCCGTGCAGCACCGGCCGGCCGAGGCGCACTGGTACCTGCACCTGCTCGGCGCCTCCCCGTCTGCGCGGGGGCGGGGCGTCGGCGGCCGACTGCTGCGCCACGGCCTGGCCCGGGCCGACGAGGCGGGCCTCGGCGTCTACCTCGAGTCCTCGACTCCCGAGAACGTGCCGTTCTACGAGAAGTTCGGCCTCGTCTCGCGGGGGCCCGTGCCGGCGTACGGCACCGCCGACCCGATCGGGATGTGGCGCGAGCCGGGGACGCCCTCGGCCTGAGCGGGGATCTCGGTCCGGACGTCGACGTGACGGCCGCCACGTGCGGGTCCCCCGCCGTGGAGGGGTGAGCACTGTCCGGGCGGGGTAGGGAGCGGCCGGTCCTCCGGGGCCGCCCACCAGATCCGTCCGAAAGGTCACGATGAACCGCGCGCTCCTCGCCGTCCCCACCAGCCTCGTCCTCGCCCTGGCGCTCGCCGCGTGCGGGGGCAGCGACGGCGACGCCTCCGACGGCCCCTCGACGGAGGCTCCGCGCACCGGGGTGCTCGCGAACAGCGAGTTCGGCCTCGCCGACGGCAGCACGACCGAAGTGCCGTTCGACCCGTCGGTGCTCTCGACCGGCGCCCAGGCCGACCTCACGACTCCCGCCACGGTCCTGGTCCCCGGCATCACGTCGGACGCCGAGGAGGTGGCGTTCACCGCCGAGGTCGAGATCGAGGAGGTCGTCGAGGGCTCGATCGAGGACTTCGAGCTCGACGCGGAGAACCTCGCCACCGTCGGCGACGCCGTGCCGTACTACATCGCCTTCACCGCGCGCTACGTGAACGGTCCGGTGGCGCAGCAGCCCGACGTGACGGCGTTCGACGTGCTCGACGCCAGCGGCACCGACCTCGACAGCGGGGTCTTCCTGACCTTCGGCGGCCTCCCCGAGGGTGCGTGCGAGGAGGTCTACAAGGCCCAGGCGTTCGGCGAGGACGCCCAGATGCGCGGCTGTGCCCTGCAGTTCCTCTCGCCCGGCGAGCCCGCGACGATCCAGTGGGCACACGTCTCGCCGACCACGCCGGTCGCCGAGCCCGTCAGCTGGCCGATCGGCTGACGGGACAGCGGCGGCTCCTCAGCCCGTCGGCACCCAGTAGCGCCGCTTCAGCACACCGGCGTCGGAGCGCGTGTCCTCGAGCTCGCCGCCGCACCGCTCGATGGTGCGGATCGAGCCGACGTTGTCGTCGTCGCAGGTGACGAGCGCACGGTCGACGCCGAGGTCGCGCACCAGGTCGAGCGAGAGCCGCAGCATCGCGGTCGCGTGCCCCTGGCGCCGGTCGGCGGGGCGGACGCCGTACCCGATGTGCCCGCCCACCTCCAGCAGGTACGGCGTGAGCCGGTGCCGGATCGAGGCACGCCCGACGATCCGGTCGTCGACCACGCCGACGCGGAAGGACGCCGGGACGCGGCCGGGAGCGAGGCCGACGCCCTGCTCGGTGCGCTCGACGGCCACCAGGTAGTCGGCCCAGGACAGGCCGGGCTCCCAGCCGAGCAGGAGCTCGAAGCCGTCCGCAGCGAGCTCGTCGTGGGCGCGCAGCGCCTCGGCCTCGTCGGCCGCGCGCAGCGGTCGCAGGGTCAGGGCAGCCATGCGGTCCAGGCGACCACGCGGGGGTCGTCGCGGCAAACGGTTATCCGCGACCGGCGGCCGGGGTGGCGCCCGCACGGTCGGGCCCGCTGATCTCGGCCCACACCTCGTCGAGGGAGATCCCCAGGACGTCGGCGATCGCCGCGACGGTGGGGAAGGCCGGGGTGGCGACCCGGCCCGACTCGATCTTGCGCAGGGTCTCGGGGGAGACCCCGGCCAGCAGGGCGGTCTCGAGCATCGGGCGGTCACCGCGGGCGCGGCGCAGGAGGGCGCCGAGACGCTGTCCGCGCTCGACCTCGGCGGGGGAGAGGGGCAGCCTGACCATGGGCCCGATAGTAGTACCGGGATAACATTGCCGGGATAGTTATCCGAACGGCGAGAGGTGCCGCATGATCGAGATCTTGAACCCCGTCAAGGTGGCCCGCGCCCGGGAGACCGGCGCCCTGGTCGGCCGCATCCTGGCGACGCTGCGGGAGCGCAGCACGGTGGGCACGAACCTGCTCGACCTCGACCGGTGGACCGCGCAGATGATCCGGGAGGCGGGGGCGGAGTCCTGCTACGTCGACTACGCGCCCTCCTTCGGTCGTGGCCCGTTCGGGCACCACGTCTGCACGGCCGTCAACGACGCCGTGCTGCACGGTCGGCCGCACGACCTGGCGCTCGCCGACGGCGACCTGCTGACGCTCGACCTCGCCGTGCTGCTCGACGGGGTCGCGGCCGACGCGGCGATCAGCTTCGTCGTCGGCACCTCCCGGCCCGCCGAGAGTCTCGCGATGATCGAGACCACCGAGCGTGCCCTCGCGGCCGGCATCGCCGCCGCGCGTCCCGGGGCGCGCATCGGCGACCTCTCCCACGCGATCGGCACGGTGCTCACCGAGGCCGGCTACCCCGTCAACACCGAGTTCGGCGGCCACGGCATCGGCTCGACCATGCACCAGGACCCGCACGTCTCGAACACGGGCCGACCCGGCCGGGGGTACAAGCTGCGCCCCGGTCTGCTGCTCGCGCTGGAGCCCTGGGTGATGGCCGACACCGACGAGCTGGTGGTCGACGCCGACGGCTGGACGCTGCGGAGCGCGACCGGCTGCCGGACCGCCCACACCGAGCACACGATCGCCATCACCGACGAGGGCGCGGAGATCCTGACCCTGCCGCCAGGGTTCGATGCCTCGGCCTGACCGCGCCTAGGATGCACCCGGTGAGCACCCGGGCCCAGCAGTTCGTCGCGCGCGTCGTACGACGTGAGCAGCTCTCCCCGCACCTGGTGCGCCTCGTGCTCTCCGGCCCCGGCCTGCGGGCGTTCGCGTCCACCGGCGTCCCCGACGAGTGGGTCGGCCTCGTGGTGCCGGGCCAGTTCCAGAGCCGCTACTACACCGTGCGCTCCTGGGACCCGACCGCGTACGACGGCGACGGCGCCCTCGTGCTCGACGTCGTGGTCCACGAGACCGGCCTCGTCACCGAGTGGGCCCTGCGCGACTGCACCGGCGACGAGGTGACGCTCCTCGAGCCCAAGTCGTCGTTCACGCTGCCCGACGGTGCGGCGTGGGTGCTGCTCGTCGGCGACCTCACCGGTCTGCCCGCGATCGCCCGCACCCTCGAGACGCTGGCGACCACGCACCCCGAGCTGCCGGTGCGCGTCTGGGCGGAGGTGCCCGACAGCCCCGACGAGCTGGCCGGCTACCTGCCCGACGGCACCGACGTCACGTGGTCGTCGCCGCCGTCGACCACCGACAGCGACCTCGCCGCGGTGGTCGAGCAGATCACGTGGCCCGAGGGCGAGGGCTACTTCTGGATGGCGGGGGAGTCCGCGCAGATGCGGGCCATCCGCAAGCACCTCATGCGCGTCGTGAAGCTGCCGAGCACGGCGTACGACGTCATGGGCTACTGGCGAGGGGGAGGCCAGAAGCGGCAGCCCCGCGCCGTCGACCCCGGCCCCATCTGGCGGGCGGGCAAGGCTGCTGGTCACACCGACGAGCAGATCTGGGCGGCGTACGACGCCGCCCGCGAGCAGGAGGAGCAGCGATGATCGGATCCGAGCCCAAGGCGGAGGGGTTCCGTTCCGGGTTCGCCTCGTTCGTCGGTCGCCCCAACGCGGGCAAGTCGACGCTGACGAACGCGCTCGTCGGCACCAAGGTGGCGATCACGAGCTCGCGCCCCCAGACCACCCGCACGGTCGTGCGCGGCATCGTGCACCGCGACGACGCCCAGCTGATCCTCGTCGACACCCCGGGCCTGCACCGGCCGCGCACGCTGCTCGGCGAGCGCCTCAACGCCCTGGTGACGACCACCTGGGCCGAGGTCGACGTCGTCGCCGTCTGCTTCCCGGCCAACGAGAAGATCGGTCCCGGCGACCGCTTCATCGTCAACGAGCTCGCGAAGGTGAAGAAGACCACCAAGGTCGCGATCGCCACCAAGACCGACCTCGCGACCCCCGAGCAGATCGGCGAGCACCTGCTCGCGATCGCCGAGCTGGGCCGGGCGACCAACACCGAGTGGGCCGAGATCATCCCCGTCTCGGCGACGGGCGGCGACCAGGTCGCCCTGCTCGCCGACCTCCTCGTCGGCCAGCTGCCGGAGGGCCCGCCGCTCTACCCCGACGGCGAGCTCACCGACACGCCCGAGGAGGACATCGCGGCCGACCTCATCCGCGAGGCCGCCCTCGAGGGCGTGCGCGACGAGCTGCCGCACTCCATCGCGGTGGTGGTGGAGGAGATGCGGCTGCGACCCGACCGCCCCGACGACAAGCCGCTCCTCGACATCCACGCCAACCTCTTCGTCGAGCGGGACTCCCAGAAGGGGATCATGATCGGCCACAAGGGCGCCCGCCTGCGGGAGGTCGGCACGGCCGCCCGCAAGAACATCGAGGCCATGCTCGGCACGCCGGTCTACCTCGACCTGCACGTCAAGGTCGCGAAGGACTGGCAGCGGGACCCCCGCCAGCTGCGCCGCCTGGGGTTCTGAGCCCCGACGGGCCGCGGGTCTCTCGGTAGCTGCTGCCGCCCTAGCGCGACAGTGTCGACCTCTGACGCACGAGCGCTACGCGGGCGCCCAGCAGATGCCGTAGGTCTGGCCGGCCGTCCACTGCTCGGGGGTGGGCCACTCGTAGCCCCACTCGTAGTCGAGCGCGTCCTCGGCGAGGCCTGCGGCGACGCTCTGGCACGGCTCGCTGCCGGCCGCCTCGGCCTCGGCGGCGCCGGGGTACGTCGTACCGAGGTCGACGACGTCCACGGCCCGCCAGGTGTGGTCGGCCGCGCAGGCGACCCGCGCGAAGCCCTCGGCGCCCGGGCGGTCGGTGCCGCAGAGGCCCCACGCCGCGCCCGCGTCGGTGGCGAGCACGCCCTCCATCGTGGCCGGCAGCTCGCCCAGCGTCTGGTCGGCGACGACGGCGATGACGTCGCAGCGGTACCAGTCCGCGCCGGCGTCGGACTGCTCGAGCGTGGGGGAGTACCAGACCGGCCGCAGGACGCTGAGCCGCAGCGCGTCCTCGTCCGCACCCAGGTACGACGCCAGCCCCGACGGGCAGGCCGCCGCGACGGACGCGGTGACCTGCGCGGAGTCGACGGCCAGGAGGTGGCCGCCGACGTACGTGTCGAGGACGCCGACGCCGTACGTCACGGCGGTGTGGGTCTGGGCGCAGTCACCGGCCGGGGTCTCGGTGGTCGGTGCGACCGCCTCCTCGTACGTGAGTGCGTAGCAGGCGCCGACCTCGGGGCGGGGCACGGCGGTGGCCGTCGGCGCCGGGGTGGCCGTGGTCGACGTGGCGGACGACGTCGGCGCGGCCTCGGGGGAGTCCTCGCCACCGCCGCTGCACCCGGCGAGCGTCAGCACGAGCGCGGCGGCGAGCGCCGCCGTACGCGGGAGAGCCGGCCTCACAGCTCGGTCTTCGCCCAGCAGATCGACCGGCGGTTGCCCGCCGACCACTGGCCCTCGCCGAACCACGTGTAGCCGAAGTCGTAGTCGAGCGGGTAGCCCAGCCACGCGCTCACCGACTCGGAGCAGAAGTCGCGCGAGCGCACCTCGACGACCTGGTCGCCGGGGTACTCCGTCGTGTCGTCGCCGAGCCGCACCGTCGTGACGGCGCGCCAGGTGTGGGGCTCGGAGCACGGGACGCGGGGGGAGTCGTTCACGTCGGCGCCGTCGGCGCAGATCATCCAGCGGTCCTCCGGCTGGGCGCCCACGAGCAGGCCCTGGGCCGTCTCGGGCAGCTCGACGTACTCCTCGGAGGTCGCGCCGCCGCCGACGATGTCGCAGCGGTACCAGCGGGCCCCGTCCTCCCACGCCGCCTCCGACGGCCGGAACCAGGCCCAGCTGACGCCGGCGCGCATGACGACGGACTCGTCCGCGCCGAGGAACTCCTCGAACGCCGTGCTGCAGGTGCGGTAGGCCCAGGCCCCGAGCGAGCGGGAGTCGTACTCGACCTCCTCGAGCTCGGGCGGCAGGTTGCCGACCTTGTAGGTCTCAGCGGTGTGCGACTCGCCGCAGTCGACCGTGGTGGTGGCGTTGGTCGGCTGCGCCACGTCGTCGGGCACGAGGTCGCGGCAGGCGCCCAGCTCGGGCGGCTCGACCGCGTCCACCTGGTCGGGATCGGGGTCGGAGCCCTGGCCGTCGGTGGTGCAGGCGGCGGTGGCGACGAGCACGAGGGCGGCCAGCGCCGTGAGGGTCGCCCGGCCGGAACGGCGGGAGCGGACGGGTGGCACGGTGACGAGCTCCTCGGCGCGGGGTGCGGGCGGGCCGACCGGGGTCATCCCGCGGCCAGCGCCGCGATCGTACCGCCCAGCTCGTACGCCGCGGCCGTGTCGGCGTCGTCCACGTCACCCAGCACCGCGAGCACCTCCGCGGACCGGCGCCACGGCAGCGCCCCCGCGATCGTGAGCACCGAACGGACGGCGCCCTCCGCGTCGTACCGGCCGTGGACGTAGAGGCCGAACGGCAGCTTTCCCGAGCCGCCCGGCCCGCCCGCGGCCCCGTCGTCGGCGAGCGACCCGCCGATCTCGAGGAACGTGGAGTCGAAGAAGTGCTTGAGCGCGCCCGCCATGTAGCCGAAGTTCGACTCTGAAGACACCCTATCAGCGTCAACTAGGGAGGATGGGGAGGTTCCAGTGGGGTCTGTCTGCCCCAGGTCGCCACCCACGTGCATGAAGGTGCGGTCGAAGAAGTCCTTGAGCATCCCACTCATGTAGCCGAAGTGGACTGAGGTACCCAAGACGATGCCCGATGCGCTCAGAACGTCGTCCACGCTGGCCTCAGCAGCCTTCCTAACCACCACGTCTACCCCCTCAATCTCGGGGTCGTTGCACCCAGCCACCACAGCATCTGTGAGTGCTCGGACGCTGCTCGTGGGGGAGTGGTGGACCACTAGGACAGACGGCATGTGCTCGACGGTAGTCGGGAGGATGGGGAGGGTCGAGACAGCAAGAGACCCGGTGGGACGAATCCCACCGGGTCTTTGTGTTGCTACATAAACTCAGGCTGCTTGTGCCTGTTCAGGCCGTTCGGGAAGCCACTCATCCCACACCGGCTCTAGGTCTCTCCTGAAGTAGAAGGAGGACGAAATCTTGCGTGGCTGCACGCCGTAGCCCTTCATGCGACCAGCCAGAGACTTGGCAGTCACGTTGGGCAGTCGGTCGTCCCGGGTGATGTAGTCGGCCAGCACAGACGAAGCCACACGGTCTACGTGGTGCTCATCGAACCACTCTCGGATGACAGCAAGCACAGCCTTCTGCTCGTTGTGCTCGTTAGGCCAGTTGTGGTGCTTCTGTGCTCTCAGGACTCGCTCAGGCCAGTCCGCTCCGGCAGCCTCAGCGATGGACAGCAGAGGCACCCAGATTTCGTTCTCACGGTTGACCTTGGCTGGTCGGACGTTGACGTACTCATGGCCCGCCAGGCGTGCCTGCAACTCGCGCTGGTAGTCCTCGTGGTCAGCCGGGTCAAACCACTCTGCTGGCTCGCCAATCCTCATCTGGATTGGGATGCAGCGCTGACGCGTGTCCTGAGGCATGGAGCCGTTCTCGATGCCCGCGAACGCCAAAGCGCCGTAGACCGGGATGGGGCCGGACTTGCGCAGAACGTGGCCCCCTGGCTTGTAGCCGTCGTTGATGACCGCAGTGAGCACCTTGCGCTCAGGGTGAGACGTGAACAGGTTCTGGTTCTCGTCCAGGAACACCGTGCGCGACGTGACGATGTTGAACAGCCCAGCCGTGCTTGTGGTGCCTGCTCGCTGGCCGTTGTGAGAACCGAACGAGATGACCTCAGCCTGAGTGGTCTTACCGCAGCCAGGCTCAGGGGCCACGATGAACAGACGGGGAGTCGCCCGCCAGGTCGGCATGGCATGTGTGTGCGCAGCCCACAGGACCGCTAGGTCATGGGTGGACTCGTTGGGGTGGTACACGAACCGCTTGTGGAACTCCACGTAGCGGTCAAGGGTCTCTGCCAGCGTCTCGGGCGGTAGAGAGTCGAGGTAGTCAGGAGCCTCATCGGTCACCGGTGGCTCTAGTGCATCATCATTCGTCATTTTGTATCTCCTATCGGTGCTGGCACGCCTCCTAGTTGTCGTTGCCAAGGCGTCCACCCTATCACCTGGGAGGCTGGTTGTGAAGGCATCCTTGCAGGTCAGAGGCCCTTTGTGCGGGCTCAGAACATTGGGAGTGGCCCAGACCAGAAGGGTCAATTGTTGGGGCCGTTAGAGGTAGCGAGTGCATGGAACACACTTCTAGCCAACCTCCATCGAACAGGCGTTCGACTCAACCACTACGATGAGCAATGGGCATGAACCCTTCTCGTCGGGAGCGCTGGCCCATCCCCAAGACCACCCGCCATGTGTGGGTGCTGCGTCGCTTCCGCTGGGAGGTGCCGTGGCAGGGCTTCGTGCTCGCATGGGAGAAGCGGGGTGCTGAGTGGTGGGCTCACGTTGTCTACGTGGACCAGGAGCCGGTTGCCACATGGGTGCCTGCCAGGTCGTTGGTTCCCATCAGGAGCGTCCCTGAGGAGCACATGCACAGAAGGGGCCGGTAGGGGAGTGAGTTCCCCTACCGGCCTTGTCACGCTGCCAGGTCTTGCAGGAAGGCTGCTCGTGCCTGCTCTGCGTGCTTGTTTTCTGTAATCGACGCACCTCCTGCTCTGTCGGGAATGGAAAGGTTTGCCGTTAGTATCAATAATGAGGCAGAACCGTTTATGAAGCAAATTAGAGACGAATATTCTGGACCATTCCTGGCATTAGCGGTAGGATTGAGGTATGGAGAACCAAGTATCGACACTGGCACTGTTCCTCATCGGTGCTTCTGGCGGAATGGGTGCCTTGGTGGCTGGCCTAGTGACGGCTTGGGTCAACAGCCGCAACGAGAATCGCGCCAAAGAGCGCGCAACTATCGAGTGGTACCGAGAGAAGAAGTACGAGGCGTATTCGAAGTTGGTCTTTATGACGCATCGAGATGCGCTAAATAGGCTGGTTCAAAGCACGATGAGAGCGCAAGGCCGGGAGCCCACGATTTCTCAGGATGACCTTGAGGTGCGCATGAGCGTCTTGGAATGGCAGGAGCGCGCAGGCATGCTGTACGAGAATGAGTCGTGGCCCGATATCTTGAAGTGGAGCAAGCAATTGAATGAGGTTGACATCACTGAAAAGCGCATGCAGCAAGCCCGCACTATGCTTTGGGCCGTCCTGACCAGGGATATGAGGAACACGACCGTACCCAAGAAAGTGGTCGTCGGAGAAGATAAGAAAAAGAGGTTCGGTCGGTCCGCCAAGTGACGCTCCAAGTTGGCGTTGGGAACCAAGCCGAGTTACCTTAGATATGTACCGCCTGACGACCTAGGAATGCACCAAGAATTTGACTTGGGAATCAAGGTCGCGTATAGTAGTACACATAGCAAGAAACCACGGCAGAACGCTTGCAAATACACAGTCTTCCGAAGCAATTCGGGTGCCCCTCAAGATTTCGTCGTGGTTGTCTTGAGGGGCATTTTTTATGCCTCAGGGCAGGCAAAGCGGGCAAGCCAACCGAACCGGGTAGCCACTCCAGAGCCCAGAGATAAGCAGGAACACGGCGCGTGGTGCGTATAAATCAAGGAACCACAGAAGCCCCTGTGAAAGCGAGAACTAAAGTCGGCCTGTTTCCACAGAGTCTCTGCCCCTAGGTGCAGTCTATTAAAAAATAAGCATCTAACAAACTAATCAGTACACGCGGGGCTTGCCCCGCACCCCAAGCGGGCAAGCCCGCTAGTTAGAGAAGATTGATAGTTAAGAGAAGATGGACAATCCCTTCTTAACTAGTAGATAGAAGAGTTCAACGGATGAGCGTAGCGATTCCGTCCGGCCCCTGGCCGGGTACAAAACAACAGAGAGAAGATGAACATGAGTGGCAGTACAGAAGAAACTGTTCGCCTCTAAGGTAGAAGTAGTCCCTTACGAGAGAACCAACGAAGCAGCAAACGAAATTATTGAAGACGACGAAACATGGTGGATATGTCATGGGCCGGCTGGCCGTGTCCCTGTTATGGCAAACACAGCAGTTGAAGCAAAGAGCCGGTACATAGAAAAGACGTTTGAGGCATATGCCAAAGACCAAGACATATAATTTCTACTACTGTCAGGACTGTTGAACACTCCTAACAAGCAATAGAGCAAAGAGACTGTGCCCAGAGTGTAAGAAGCCAATGACCGTCATCGGTTGGGTTGAGTCAGTGCAGTGAACCCCTCAGAAGCAGCAACCTGAGGGGTCTTGCTGTGTCAAGATGCTTCAAGTCACCGAATGTAGACGGGGGAGACCGTGAACGCCAAGAAACAGAAGCAGATTCGACAGTTATCGGGTCCATTCATGGTGGACCTAGTGATGCTTGAAGAAGAGTTTTCGGGAGGGATTGACTACCAGAAGAGCCTTGCTCGATGCCGGGACCACTACGCCAAGGTTGTAGGTCATCTTCAACCAGACGCCGCCAACCAGATGACGACTCTTTTCGAGGCGCTTGACTTTTGCGTGTCAAGAAATGCTCGTTACGACTTCCACGAGATACATCTACTGGTGACTACGCTTTACGTCGCTGGAAGGATTTAGTATGAGCAGAAGACTGATTGGCGGGGGAGTCGCAGCCGTCGTGCTGCTGGTGGTGGTGGGCGCAGTCCTGCTGAAACTGTCGGACGTACCTGAGTGGACCAAGGCGAACTCTGGCCCGTGGGTAGCCTTTGGTGCCCTTGTGACGCTAGTGGGAGTGGTCATTGGTCTGTATGTGCAATCGCGTCTCGCCAAGGCTGACCGGGAAGCACGAACCAGTGACGCTGAAAAAGCGGTACTAGCAGCGTCCGAAGAGGCCAGCAACGACCGCCAGGCCCAGACAGACAATCTGTTGAAGGCTCAGAAGGCAGCGGCAGACGAAGCAGAAGCCAACCGAGCACACGCGTTACAGAGTGCCCGTGAGGAGCGGGCACATCAGGAGGAGCGCTCACAGCGGGAGTGGTACCGAGAGAAGCAGTTCGATGCCTTGTCATCTTTGGTGGCTCAGACAACCAAGGCAGCCAACATTGTCAACCAAGGTCAAGACGACTACGACGAGTACTTGAACGAGTACGAAATGCAGGCTCAGAAGGCGGCCGCCTTAATTCCCCAAGGCAATCCTCTGAGAATCGAACTTCTCCATGCGACCCACAACGTCTTGGAGAGTTTCAAAGAACGCGACCGTCCGGGCATTGTTGGTCAGCTGGTGGTTGCTAGGGCGTGTGCAATCAAACTACTCACAGGTCTAGACGGCAGTCATGCAGGCAAGAGTGAGCCCCCGGAAGAGACAGCCTGAACTGCCTAGGAGTGCGAGGATGCAGTCATGCTGACTGAATGGGCACCCGTGTTCACGGTCCTAGGGGCCATAATCGCCGCCAGCCTTGGTCTGCTTGGCGTCGTTTACACACAACGTAAGGCCGCCGAGCGAGAACGTGAGAACTGGCGTCGCGAACGCGTATACGAGGTTGCCCGAGATATCACTAACGTCGTGTCATCGGTGCACTACCAGGTACCTGTTCCAGAGCCGACAGTCATCGTTGCCTCCCTGAAGCCACAGTTTGTGTTGCTCTACTCGTTGGTTCCGAACTTCAACGAGATTGACGAATACGGCGCGATTGACCGCTTCATTGACGGTGAGGGTGACGCTAGAGACAACATCGTCCGCGAGGTAGAGGCAATGATGCAGATTGTGGTGAAGCAACTGCACACTGATGAGAAGCGCAGGTGGCCTAAGAGGAAGAAGACACCTGAGATTCAGTCACATGACCCCGACTGTGACCACTCCTAGTAGTTGAAAGATAAGAAGCAGAGGGCCAAATGTCGGGAACAATCAACGGGCGAACTGCTTCTGGTGGGTGCCGTAGGCATACCCAAGTGCTCCGGTTACCTCATTCCTAGCCCGTAGAGCCACCCACCATCTTTCCCAAGCCACAGGATGCCCTGTGAGGGCCTAGCGCAATGTCAGTGGCCCACGGACCCATACAAATGGCAAAGGCCCCTCAGAATCAATCTGAGGGGCATTGCTTCATGTCTACGGTCAGACGCCGTGGACCTGACCGGGCTTCTTCTTCTCAGGCTTGTGGAACACGAGCATGGCCGGGTGAGAGAACTCAGGGTTCTTCCCTGGCACCACGGGAGCAAAGCCCACGAACTGCCAGCCCTCCAACTCAGCCTCTCGCAGTGCGTCCTGAAGCGCCTCAGCCGCCGATGACCCCTTAGCCCTCTCCGAGTAGATATCCCTCAGCGACTCGACCTTGTACGGCATGTGTTCCCCTCTCAGATACGACAAGACCCCACCAACCTAGCGGTCAGTGGGGCCTTGCAGGGAGAGGAATCAGTGAGCAGCCAGGTAAGCGTCAGTCAGCGTCTTGGGCAGACGGCCACGCGAGGGGTACTCAAGGCCCTGCGTTTGTGTTTACGCTAGTTCTTCTTCAAGGGTGTTAAGTCGATGCTTCATGCGCTCGATGCGAACGCCAGCCTGTTCAATGTCTTCAATGGTCTTGTTCATAGGTGCTAGGAATCGCTCATCCCAACTTCTTAGTTCTGCTTCTAGCGCATCAATCTTTGCGCCCATCTGTTCTAGTGTCATGTTTTTCTGCTCTCTTGTTCTGTATTCGTCAGCGGCATGGCCGTTTGACGTTAATACAATTATCTCAAAGATTCTTCTAAATGCAAACTGCGGCAGGTGGGAAACAAGGCGGCCTCACCCTCAGAGAAGTTGAGGTGTCGTCGCCTTTCGTGCCGAACGTCGTTGTTTCCGCGATTCTCTTGCGCCGGTGTCTAGAAGGTCTTTTTGCAGAAAGGCGACGAAAGCGTGTCTAGTGTTGGCGAAACTGTCACCCGTAAATTCTCCTTCCTGTAGTTTTGTAAGGAGTTCGCGAAATTCATCATGTTTGCTCTGGTGTAACAACATCAGGGCTTTAATCTGATTTCCTTGAATGACAAGAACTGCGGCATCTAGTTCATCTTGCCGACTCCACGTTTGCTTTGTTTCGATGACTCTCTTCTTGCTTAATCTCAGCGCGCCTGAAAGGTTTGCGGCCTCAGCCAGAGAGGAGAACGCCTCGTACTTGCGACTCCGGTACCAGTCTGTCTTGGCCCGCCGTTCCACTCTTCGCTCATTGAGGTGGTTCACGTAGGCGGTCACGAATCCGGCAATGAGTGCGCCTACTCCACCCGCAGCGCCAATCAGCACAAGGGCGGTCGTTGACACCTGATTGGTAGTTTCGGCATCCATTGCGAAACCTCTCTTGGTTAGTCGAAGTTGAGAATAGTCGGCTCTTGGCACGAACAGCAAATAAGCGTTACCCGGCAGTTGCAGCAAACCTCCCGCTCAGTGAA
Source organism: Nocardioides alkalitolerans DSM 16699 (assembly GCF_000426525.1). GTDB lineage: Bacteria > Actinomycetota > Actinomycetes > Propionibacteriales > Nocardioidaceae > Nocardioides > Nocardioides alkalitolerans. The sequence goes on along the minus strand of NZ_AUFN01000010.1, from coordinate 286,346 downwards.
CAGGTTGCCGCTGAGGTCAGTCCAGAAGCGGGGGAGTTCGGACCGGAATACTCTCATACTTGCTCTACCTTGATGCGGTCAACTGACTTGGGGGCAGTCAATCGCTCGCTAGTCCCATCGGTGTAGAAGACCTCAAGTCGCCTCACGTCATACCCGGCGCGACCGCCCCGGGTAGTGGGATGAACGATGACGCTCTTGACCTTATTGGCAATCCACAACCGCTGCTGACTTAGGTTCATGCCGTAGAAATCGACCATGCCGTTAATGAAGGTCTGGGAGATAGCGTCCAGCGTGACCACTTCGCTGGCTTCCTTAACGAGAGCACTACGGGCCTCACGCTCAGCCTTGAGCATGGGCTGTACGTCTTCAAGGGCCAGGTCTCCACTGGTGAACATCGACCTAATGTCTTCTAGACGCTTGTCGATAGCAGCAATCTCGGCATCAAAGTTGCGCTCATCAGCCTTGGGAGCAACCGGTGCCTCTTGGAACTTGCGCCAGGCAGCATTGAAAATAGCGGCATCGGTGTCAGGCATCTTCACAGACGTAGAGCCGCAGGCAGTGGGGTCAGTTACGGGGGAGGGGCAGCGGTAGGAGGGTCTGTCTTTGAGTCCGTTCCCCTTGAGTCCCGTCATGCAGCGAGAGCACACCAGGAAGCCACTCAGAAGGTGCCTGCGAGCGTTCATACCCGGACGGGCAGCAGCAGTCTTGAGAGCGGTAGCAGCCTCAAAGGTGGCCTCATCCACGATGGACCCAAACGCTGTCTTGCCGACGACTTTGCCGTTAGAGGTGAGGATGCCCGCGTACTCGGTCCTGCTCAGAATCTTGCCGATGGTGGCACCAGTCCAAGGCTTGCCAGCAGTCGTCTCTAAGCCACGAGAGTGCAGGTCTGTTGCGATAGCCGACGAGGACTCACCTGCTGCACGACGGGAGAAAATCTCACGGACCAACTGAGCCTCATCCTCAATGACCTCCCAGGTGCGGGAGTAGCCCAGCACTCGGTACCGGCCACCCTGCTTGAGTCCGGCAGCAGCCCGTCCAGCCTTCTGGCGAGTGATGCGCTCAGCGGTGCGCTCAGCCTCAGCAGCGTCCACGTTGGCCTTGATACGGGCGACCATTCGACCATCGGCGGTACTGAGGTCGTCTTGACCAGACACACAGGTGTCGAACCGGATGCCGTGGTTTTGGTGGAGGTCAATCAGGTCTTCAAGTTCCCGAGGACGACGGGTCAGACGAGAGTTGGAGTAGGCAACGATGACCTCAAACTCACCGGCCTTGGCAGCCTCCAACATCGAGTTGTAGGAGGGACGCTCGCGCTTGACGGCACCTGCCGCTGAGACGTCGTTATCCTCATACCGAGCAACTACCTCATAGCCCTTGGTGTCACACAGAGCCTGAGTGTCCAGTGCCTGCCGCTCTACGCCGTGTCCTTCTCCTGCGTAGTCCCGGCTGATGCGTGTGTAGGTCGCTGCCCTCATGCTCCCTATCCTCCCTGCTATGGGCTGTCTTCGCCCGCCATGTAGCCGAAGTTCGCCGAGCAGCCCAGCACGATGCCGTCCGCAGCGAGCACGTCGGCGGCGGTCGCCTCCAGCGCCGGGCGTACGACGACCTCGACCCCCTCGATCGCGTCGTCCCCGGCGCCCGCGACGACGGCGTCGGTCAGCGCCCGCACCGAGCGGGTCGGGGAGTGGTGGACGACGAGGACGGAGGGCATGGGGCGACGGTAGCCGGGCCGGGGAGGCCGCTGGTCGTGCCCGGCGCGTGTAACGCGGTGTCCGAGCTACTGCACACGTGTTCTTACGCGTGTGGAGACACCCGGACACCGCGTTACACCGGGCGCACGGGCCATGGCGCAGCCCAGACCCCGTCGCCGGTGGTCATGCCTGGTCACTCGTGCTGGCGCGCCGTCGAGACCACAGCCGTTCGCCGACCACCACACCTGAATTCGTCAAGGCCATCAACGGCACCGCGATGGCGGCGAACGTCCAGGGGGACAGCTCCAGGTTGAGGACCGTCATCATCACGACGAGAACGCCGAGGACGTGGAAGAACGCCCGCCACTGTTCGCCCGGATCGCTCAGGTCGCGTCGCTCGACCGGTCGCAGAACCGCCTCTTGCCCCCGTGGCGCGAAGGTGACGTAGGCGAAGACGCCCACCATGAGTGCTGACAGCGTCAGCCCGGCAGTTCGCTGGACGGGCGGCACATCGATCCAGAAACCCGACAGGAAGACGGCGACGTACACCGCCATGAAGACGAACGACCACGCGAATCGACGAATCGGACCGAGGGCTCTCACCGCTGAGGCCAGCGTTGCTCGCCCGGCGGTGGGAGGAAGAAGAACTCCTTGCTGGCGAACCGTCGGGCGTCCCACCTCGTGAGGGCCTTCATGCCGCGAGCGAGGGCGAACCCCAGGGGCAAGGACGCCAGAATCAGCAGCCAGAACGGCACGTCGAAGACCAGCATCAGCACAAAGACCATAGCCACCATGACTCCGACGCCGACCCAGTAGAGGGTCAGTCCGAGGCCGGTCCGGGGCAGACCGATCTTCGCCTGCTTGCGGAGCCGCGCCCTCCCGGCGGGGGTGAAGAGCTGGTAGCAGGTGTATCCGGCGAGACCGAGCCAGAAGACGCACGCGACGACCTTGTCCGCCACTGAGAACGAGGAGCTCATGAGCGCTGCAACGATCTGAACGACGAACACCACCAGAAGAAAGCGCTGAGTGTTCACCGCCGACCTGAATGTCGCGTCGTCCACCATGCGCGCTGGGTACCCGGGGAATTCACGGACAAACGTTAAATAAACTTGCCGTGGGGACCTTTCCCCATTCCTCGAAATGCGCGACGACGATCTCGATATCGAACGCAGGCGCTATTCCGCCAGCTGCCGCCACAGACCGACGGTGGCCACCGCGCGGGCGTGCCGCACGATGGTCGGATGCGCTACTTCACCCGCGACTGGGCCGACGGGCTCCTCTCCGACGAGGAGACCGATCAGGCGTCCGAGGCCTACCGCGCCCGGCTCGCCGAGATCCGGCCCCTCCTCCCGCCCGGCGCGGCCGAGCTCGCCGACGCCGACCTCCACGACGCCGTGATCGACCTCGTGGCCTGGGCCCCGCACGACCGTCGTCTGGTCGCCTCCTGGGTCGCCGGCGACCTGCAGCGGGGGTACGTCGAGGTGTTGGTGGTCTACACGGGGGTGACGCTCGACGCCGGGGCGATCGAGGCGTTGCGCGACCTGGCCCGCGACCGCGCGGCCGAGCTGATGTACGACGAGGTCGACCTCGCCGACGACGGTTCGCTGCGTCACCGGCTGCTGTTCTGGCCCCGCCACGAGGTCGTCGTGGCGTTCGGCGACGTCCAGGTGACCGTCGACCCGCGGCCCGACCGACGGGTGGACCCGGGCCAGGTGTTCCACGAGGAGCACCCCGACGACGTGTGAGACGTCGGGGGAGGGCGCCGACGGGCCGGTGCTAGCATCGGCAACCGTCATGATGATGCGCCAGCTTCTCCTTCGCTGCCGCAGCGAGGTCTGACCCACTCCCACGCGGGAGCAGAGGTACGCCGGACCCCTCGCTGCGGAGATCGTGCTGCGCCCGGCTCGCCCCCGACACTCTCGGGTGCGAACCCCGTGACCATCCATGCGAGGAAACGCCATGACGAAGATCCCCAGCCAGCAGCCCAGCGGAATGCCCGTCCACCGCTACCGCGCCTTCGAGCCCGTCACGGTGCCCGACCGCACGTGGCCGGACCGCAAGATCACCGCGGCCCCGCGCTGGCTCTCCACCGACCTGCGTGACGGCAACCAGGCCCTGATCGACCCGATGACGCCGGCGCGCAAGCTGAAGATGTTCGAGCTGCTGGTGGCCATGGGCTACAAGGAGATCGAGGTCGGGTTCCCGGCCGCCAGCCAGACCGACTTCGACTTCGTGCGCGACCTGATCGAGAACGACCGGGTGCCCGACGACGTCCGCATCTCCGTGCTGACGCAGGCCCGCGAGGACCTGATCGAGCGCACCGTCGCCTCCCTGGCAGGCGCCGACCACGCGACCGTCCACCTCTACAACGCGACGGCGCCGCTGTTCCAGCGCGTCGTCTTCGGCGTCACCGACGCCGAGTGCATCGCCATCGCGACCCGCGGCACCGAGTGGGTCATGAAGTACGCCGACCAGCTGCTGCCGGGCACCGACTTCGGCTACCAGTACTCGCCGGAGATCTTCACCCAGACCCCCACCGACTTCGCCCTCGAGGTCTGCGAGCGCGTCTCCGACGTGTGGCAGCCCGAGGCGGGCCGCGAGATCATCCTCAACCTGCCGGCGACCGTCGAGATGTCGACGCCCAACACCTACGCCGACCAGATCGAGTACTTCGGTCGGCACCTCTCGCGCCGCGAGCACAGCGCGATCAGCCTGCACCCGCACAACGACCGCGGCACGGCGGCCGCCGCCAGCGAGCTGGGCCTCATGGCCGGGGCCGACCGCGTCGAGGGCTGCCTCTTCGGCCACGGCGAGCGCACCGGCAACGTCGACCTGGTGACGCTCGGCATGAACCTGTTCAGCCAGGGCATCGACCCGATGATCGACTTCTCCGACATCGACGAGGTGCGCCGCACCGTCGAGTACTGCACCCAGCTGCCGGTCCACCCGCGCCACCCGTACGCCGGGGACCTCGTCTACACCGCCTTCTCCGGCTCCCACCAGGACGCCATCAAGAAGGGGCTGGAGGACCTCGAGCGCCAGGCCGAGGCCGCCGGCAAGCCCGTGGGGGAGATGCCGTGGGAGGCGCCGTACCTGCCGATCGACCCCAAGGATGTCGGGCGCAGCTACGAGGCCGTCATCCGCGTCAACAGCCAGTCCGGCAAGGGTGGGGTCGCCTACATCCTGAAGGCGGAGCACAAGCTCGACCTGCCCCGTCGCGCGCAGATCGAGTTCAGCCGCGTCGTGCAGGAGCGCACCGACGCCGAGGGCGGCGAGATGACCCCCGAGGCCATCTGGACCGTCTTCTCGTCGGAGTACCTGCACCGCGAGGCCCCGCTCAAGATCAACTCGATCCACTCCTCGGCCACCGACGGCGAGAAGGACTCGCTCAAGGCGAACGTGTACGTCGACGGCGAGCAGCGCACGCTCGAGGGCTCCGGCAACGGCCCCATCGCCGCCTTCGTCGACGCGATCAACGGCCTCGGGTACGACGTGCGCGTCCTCGACTACGCCGAGCACGCCCTCTCGTCGGGCGGCGACGCGCAGGCGGCGGCGTACGTCGAGTGCGCCGTCGGCGAGAAGGTGCTGTGGGGCGTCGGCATCGACCCCAACATCGTGCGCGCCTCGATGAAGGCGATCGTCTCCGCGGTCAACCGCGCCTGACGCTCCGGCGCGCTCACGTCCGACCACGTCCGACCACGTTCGCGGTAGGTGGCACCCGTCCGACGGGTACCACCTACCGCGATCGGTGTCTCGGGCCCCACAGTCCCGTCAGCCCGTCTCGTGCGCCCGGGAGCGCACGGCCTCGCGGATCTGGTCGGTGTTCTCCTCGAGGATGTCGGTGACCATCTCGTCGGTGCGGGGGTCGGCCAGCACCTCGAAGACGATGCGGAACGTCGTGTCGGCCACCAGCTCCACGATGTCGTCGTGGAAGGGCACGTAGCGCAGCCGGCTGGTGACGGGGTCCTGCTTCACCTTCTGCAGGATCATGCCCTTGAGCTCGGCCTCGTTCTCGCCGAGCGCCCGGGCGATGTTCTTCGTGTAGTGGCCGGTCTTCAGTACGGCGATCACCTCGTCGACGACGGCGATGGTCACGGGCCGCTTGATGATCCGCACGATCGTGTCCATGAAGTGGTCGATGATCGCGGCGGTGATGCGGTCGCCGAACGCCCGGTCGGCCGCGCGTCCCAGGCGCGCGAACACGACGATGATCCGCAGGAGCCGGAACGCACGGAACGCCGGGTGCGAGAGCGGGATCATCCCGAGGACCTCGTACCAGTACTTGAACGGGTACCTCCAGTCGCCGCGGTCGCGCCGCCAGCGGTAGACGAACTCGATCGCGAAGATCGCGCAGATCGCGATGTCGGCGCGGATCACCCAGCGCTCGACGTCGTCGCGGACGTCCCAGAACGTGATCCACATCAGCAGCACGACGGAGACGATGGCGAGGACGAGCATGAACCACTCGACGAAGCGCACCGGGGGCTTCGTCGGATAGCTGCTGAGCGGCAGCGTCGGGGACGTCATGGGGAGAAGTCTCCTGCACGCGTGTCAGCGCCGTGCGTCGCGGCACGCCCGGCACAATGGGCGGGTGCCCCTCTACCGTGACGAAGCCGTCGTGCTGCGCACCCACAAGCTGGGTGAGGCCGACCGCATCATCACGCTCCTCTCGCGCCGCCACGGGCGCCTGCGGGCCGTGGCGCGGGGCGTGCGTCGTACGACGTCACGCTGGGGCTCGCGGCTCGAGCCCTTCGCCCACGTCGACCTGCAGCTGGCCGAGGGCCGCAGCCTCGACACCATCACGCAGGCCGAGACCCTGACCCCGTTCGGGGCCGGCATGGGCGGCGACTACCAGTGCTACACGGCCGGCACCGTGATGCTCGAGACCGCCGAGCGGCTCGTCACGGAGGACAAGGAGCCCGCGGTCCAGCAGTTCCTGCTGCTCGTCGGCGGCCTGCGGGCCATGACGGGCGGGGAGCGGCAGCCCGGCCACGTGCTCGACTCCTACCTGCTGCGCTCGCTGGCCGTGGCCGGCTACGCGCCGACGTTCCTGCACTGCGCCGGGTGCGGTCTCGAAGGCCCGCACCGCTACTTCAACCACGCGGCCGGCGGCGTGCTCTGCGTGACCTGCCGCGTGCCCGGCTCGGCCTCGCCGGCACCGGCCACGATCCTGATGATGTCGGCGCTGCTCACGGGCGACTGGAACGAGGTCGAGCGGCTCAGCACGACCGAGCCGCGCGCCGAGCGGGAGGCCACCGGGATCGTGTCCGCCTACCTCTCCTGGCACCTCGAGCGCGGCCTGCGCTCGCTGCCGTACGTCGACCGCGCCCGCCGCGAGGCCACCCCCGTCGGGGCGCTGCTGGAGGACCGGTTCCCGGTCATCCCCGCCGACGGCTGAGGGTCACTCCGGCAGACGGGTGAGCGTGTCGTTGAACCGCGTGAGCGCCCGGCCGAACTCGTTGCGCTCCTCCGGCGTCCAGGCGGCCATGATCTCGTCGAGCCGCATCCGCCGGTGGGCGCGCGCCCGACGTACGGCGTCCTGGCCCTCCTCGGTGAGCGCCAGCAGCGAGGCGCGGCGGTCGGCGGGGTCGGTGGACTTCTCGGCGAGGCCGAGCCGCACCGCCGCCTGGGCCTGACGGGTCACGGTCGAGGGATCGAGCCGGTACGCCGCGGCGATCGCCCCGAGGCGCTGGGGGCCGGCGTCGTCGAGCAGGCAGAGGATGCCGTAGGTCGACCGGTCGAGCTCGTGGTCGCCGTGGGCGGTCTCGACGTGGATCGAGTTGGTGCGCCGGAAGAGGGTCAGCAGCTGCTGCTCGATGACGCCGTTGAGGCTGAGGGCGCCGGCGTCGTCGCCGGGGATCCCCGGGTCGCTGCCGGGCGTGCCCGTCCCGCTGTCGCCCGGTGTGCTCGCTGCGGCTCCCACGCGGCCTGAGCATAGGGTGTGCGACCGTGAGACGAACGGTCCGGCCCCCTCGCCCCCACCCGTCCGGCGCGCGGCCCCCCGCCGTACCCCGGGAGCTGGTGCCCGCCCACGTCGCGGTGGTGATGGACGGCAACGGACGCTGGGCCAAGGAGCGCGGCCAGGCCCGTACGGTCGGCCACACGGAGGGCGAGTCGTCGCTGTTCGACGTCGTCGAGGGCGCCATCGAGATCGGTGTGAAGGCGATCTCGGCCTACGCGTTCTCCACCGAGAACTGGTCGCGCTCGCCCGAGGAGGTCAAGTTCCTCATGGGCTTCAACCGCGACGTGATCCGGCGCCGGCGCGACGAGATGCACGAGCTGGGCGTGCGCGTGCGCTGGGCCGGTCGGGCGCCGCGGCTGTGGCGCTCCGTCATCCGCGAGCTGCAGGTGGCGGAGGAGCTCACGAAGGACAACGACGTGCTGACGCTGACGATGTGCGTCAACTACGGCGGCCGGGCCGAGATCGCCGACGCGGCCCGCTCGATCGCCCAGGAGGTCGCTGCCGGCCGGCTCAAGGCCGACAAGGTCGACGAGAAGGTGCTCGCCCGCCACCTCTACGTGCCCGAGCTGCCCGACGCCGACATGGTGTGGCGCTCGTCGGGGGAGCAGCGGCTGTCGAACTTCATGCTGTGGCAGGCGGCGTACTCGGAGATGGTCTTCACCGACACGCTGTGGCCCGACGTCGACCGACGCCACCTCTGGGCGGCCATCGAGACGTACGCCGAGCGCGACCGCCGCTTCGGCGGTGCGGTGCCCAACGCCTGAGCGTCAGCCCGCGCAGGCGCGGCAGGTGCCGAAGATCTCGAGCGTGTGGCTGATGTCGACGTAGCCGTGCTCGTCGGCGATCGCCGAGGTCCAGCGCTCGACGGCCGGACCCTCGACCTCGACGGTGGCGCCGCACGAGCGGCACACGAGGTGGTGGTGGTGCGTCGAGGAGCAGCGGCGGTAGATCGCCTCGCCGTCCTCGCTGCGCAGCACGTCGACCTCGCCGGCGTCGGCGAGCAGCTGCAGGGTGCGGTAGACGGTGGCGAGCCCGACGGACTCGCCGCGCTGTCCGAGCAGGGTGTGGATCTCCTGCGCCGACCGGAAGTCGTCGAACGACGCCAGGACCTCGCCGACGGCGCGGCGCTGGCGTGTCGGACGGGTCCCGGGGACGCCGGGGGCGACCGTGGTGCGGTCCGGCTCCGTGCTCGTCATGGGGGCCAACCTACTGCGTGGTCCCGGGACCCGTCGCGGGGACCGCGCCGGGCGTGACGTGCTTCTCGCCGGCCCCGTCGCCGGTCGCGTCGCCCGCCCCGTCGTCGGGCGTACGACGCCGCTCGCGACGCCGCAGCCACGCCCCCGTGGGCCAGGCGAGCACGAACCCGGCGATGGAGACGAGCACGATCGCGGGTCCCGGGGCGACGGTGGCGTGGAACGACAGCTCGGCCGAGATGAGCAGGCCGGCGACGCCCGCGGCCGCGCCGAGGCCCATCGCGAGCAGGATCGTGGTGCGGAACGAGCGGGCCACCTGCTGGCTCGTGGCGACCGGCACGACCATCAGCGCGGAGACCAGGAGGAGGCCCACCGTGCGCATCGCGATGGTCACGGTGACGGCGGCCAGCACGGCGACGAGCATGTTGTAGGCCTGCACGCGCAGGCCGGCGACGACGGCGAAGTCGCGGTCCTGCGCGATGGCGAACAGCTGGGGACGCAGGCCCAGGCCGAGCACGATGACGACGACGGCGAGCGCCATCGTGAACCACACGTCGGCGATCGAGATCGTCGTCAGGGAGCCGAAGAGGTACTGCTGCAGGCGCGCACCGCTCTGTCCGGCGAGCCCGGTGATGAGCACGCCGCCGGCGAGGCCGCCGTAGAAGAGCAGCGCGAGGGCGAGGTCGCCGGACGTGTGGCCGCGCTCGCGGATCACCTCGAGCAGCATGGCCCCCAGGGCCGCGACCAGCACGGCCGTCCAGGTGGGCGACCAGCCGGTGAGCAGGCCGAGCGCGACGCCGGTGACGGCGATGTGGCCGATGCCGTCGCCCATGAGCGAGAGCCGGCGCTGCACGAGGTAGGTGCCGATGACGGGGGCCGCGAGGCCTGTGAACAGCGCCGCCACGAGGGCGCGCTGCATGAAGTCGTAGCCGAGCAGCTCGATCACGACCGCCCTCCGTCCTGGTGGGCGCTCCCGGCGCGGTCGAACGGTCCGGCGACGCCGGGGACGACGTCGGAGTGGCCCGGGGGACAGTCGTGGGGGCGCTGCTCGTGCGCGTGGTCGTGGTGGTGGCCGGCGTGGCTGTGCACGTCCGGTACGGCGAGGGGCGTGCCCGGTGCCGGGCCCAGACCGGTGCCGTCCAGCCCCGCGGGCGCCGCGGTCTGGTGGACCTCGACCTCGGTGAGGGGCAGCCCGTCGTACACCAGGTGGCCGTGGCGCATGACGAGGCAGCGGTCGATCAGCGGCGTGACGACACCCAGCTCGTGGGCGACGAGCACGATCGTCGCGCCCCGCTCCGAGAGGACGCCGAGGGAGTCCGCGAGCGCCTGCTGGTGCGGCAGGTCGACGCCGGCGTTGGGCTCGTCGAGGAAGAAGACCTCGGGCTCGGCGGCGAGGGCGCGGGCGATGAGCACACGCTGCTGCTGGCCGCCCGACAGTGCGGTGACGGTGTCGCGGGCCCGGTCGGCGAGCCCGACCACGTCGAGGGCCTCGGCGACGGCCCGACGGTCGACGGCCCCCATCGGGCGGAGCAGGCGCCGGCGGGAGATGCGCCCGGAGGCGACGACCTCGGCCACCGACGCGGGCACGCCGCTCGACGCGCCCGCGCGCTGCGGCACGTAGCCGACGCGGTGGCGGTCGCGGAACCGGGGGAGCGGGGTGCCGAAGAGACGCACCTCGCCGGCCACCACGGGCCGCAGGCCGGTCATGGCCCGCACGAGCGTCGACTTGCCCGACCCGTTCGCGCCCATGAGCACGACGAACTCGCCGGCTCCGATGGTCAGGGAGACGTCGTGGACGACCGGTCGCCCCTCGATGGCGACCGTGACGCCCTCGACGTCGACGACACTGCTGGACCGCTCGCTCAACAGCCGTTCGCCGCCGAGAGGGTCGCGAGGTTGGCACGCATGAGGGAAAGGTAGTCCTCATCGGCCGTCTGGTCGGTGAGACCCTCGATCGGGTCGAGCACCTCGGCGGCCAGACCGGTGTCGTTCGCGAGGGACTCCGCGGCCTGCGGGCTGGCGAGCCGCTCGGCGAAGACCGTGGTGATGCCCTCGTCGGCGATGACCGTCTGCAGCTCGGCGAGCGCGGCCGGCGTGGGCTCGGCGTCGGGGGTCAGGCCCACGATGGACGCGAACTCGAGGCCGTACTTGGTCAGGTAGCCGAACGCGTCGTGGTTCACGACCACGAGGTCGCGCTCGCAGGAGGCGAGGCCGTCGGCGAACTCCGTGTCGAGCGCCTCCAGGTCGGTGCGCAGGTCGGCGGCGTTGGCCTCGAACGTCTCGGCCGCGTCGGGGTCGAGCTCGCCCAGGCGCTCGGCGATCGCGTCGCCGGCGTCGGCCAGGCGGAGCGGGTCGAGCCAGAAGTGCGGGTCGAACTCGCCGTGGTCGTGGTCGTGCTCCTCGCCCTCCTCGTGGGCGTGGTCCTCCTCGTCCGCGTGCTCGGCGTGCTCCTCGGCGGTCTCGCCGGCGTGCTCGTCCTCGGAGTGGCCCTCCTCGGAGTGGCCCTCCTCGGAGTGCTCGGCGTGCTCCTCCTCCGTCTCGTCGTTCGCCCGCAGGTCGACCGAGGGGCCGACGTCGAGCGCGGCGTCGCCGGCCGACTGCTCGACGGCGCCGTCGACGCTGGGCTGGAAGTCGGCGAGGTAGATCACGAGGTCCGCGTCCGCGACGCGGCCGGTCTGCTCGACGCTCAGCTCGAGGTCGTGGGGCTCGCCGCCGGGGCTCACGAGGTTGGAGACCTCGACCTCGTCGCCGGCCACGCGCTGCGCGGCGTACTGCAGCGGGTAGAAGGCGGCGACCACGTCGTCGAGCTGGCCGTCGCCGCCCGAGGCGCCCGCGTCGTCACCCAGTCCGAGGGCGCCGCAGCCCGAGAGGGCGCCGGTCAGGGCCACGGTGGCGGCGACGGCGAGCGCGGGGACGCGGGCGGAGGAACGGCGGGGGGCGGTGCGACGCACGGACGAAGGCATGAGACTGATTCTCAGGACAATTGAGAACGCTTGTCAATTCAGGGACGTCGAGGGCGGTCGGACGCCCGGGTCGCGGAGGGTCCGAGCAGCATCGCTAGGCTGCTGCGCACTGCCGGCAGCCAGCCGGCGTACCCGTTTCGAGCAGGAGCACAGTTCGTGGCCAAGCCGCCCGCAACCACCGTCGACCACGTCGTCTCACTCGCCAAGCGCAGGGGCTTCGTCTACCCGTGCGGGGAGATCTACGGAGGCACCCGCTCCGCCTGGGACTACGGTCCGCTGGGCGTCGAGCTCAAGGACAACATCAAGCGCCAGTGGTGGAAGGCGATGGTGCAGGCCCGCGAGGACGTCGTGGGTCTCGACTCCAGCGTCATCCTGCCGCGCCAGACCTGGGAGGCGTCCGGCCACGTCGCGACCTTCTCGGACCCGCTGACCGAGTGCCAGTCCTGCCACAAGCGCTACCGCGCCGACCACCTGCAGGAGGCGTACGCGGAGAAGAAGGGCCTCGACGACCCCGACGCGGTCCCGTTCGACGACATCGTGTGCGCCAACTGCGGCACCCGTGGCGCCTGGACGCAGCCCAAGCAGTTCTCGGGCCTCATGAAGACCTACCTCGGCGTGATCGAGGACGAGTCGGGCCTGCACTACCTGCGCCCCGAGACGGCCCAGGGCATCTTCCTCAACTTCGCCAACGTGGTGACGTCGAGCCGCAAGAAGCCGCCGTTCGGCATCGCCCAGATCGGCAAGAGCTTCCGCAACGAGATCACGCCGGGCAACTTCATCTTCCGCACCCGCGAGTTCGAGCAGATGGAGATGGAGTTCTTCGTCAAGCCCGGCGAGGACGAGGAGTGGCACCAGTACTGGATCGACGAGCGCACGCGCTGGTACACCGGGCTGGGCATCGACCCGAACAACCTGCGCCACCTCGAGCACGCGAAGGAGAAGCTGTCGCACTACTCGAAGCGCACCGTCGACATCGAGTACCGCTTCCGCTTCGCCGGCTCCGAGTGGGGCGAGCTCGAGGGCATCGCGAACCGCACCGACTTCGACCTCTCCACCCACTCGGCGGCGTCGGGCCAGGACCTCTCCTACTTCGACCAGGCGAGCAACGAGCGCTACACGCCGTACGTGATCGAGCCGGCCGCCGGCCTCTCGCGCAGCCTCATGACGTTCCTGGTCGACGCCTACCACGAGGACGAGGCGCCGAACACGAAGGGCGGCGTCGACAAGCGCGTCGTGCTCCGCCTCGACCCGCGCCTCGCGCCGGTCAAGGTCGCGGTGCTCCCGCTCAGCCGCAACGCCGACCTCTCGCCCAAGGCGAAGGCCCTCGCGGCCGACCTGCGCCAGAACTGGAACGTCGAGTTCGACGACTCCGGCGCCATCGGCCGTCGCTACCGCCGCCAGGACGAGATCGGCACGCCGTACTGCGTGACGGTCGACTTCGACACCCCCGAGGACAACGCGGTGACGGTGCGCGAGCGCGACTCGATGAACCAGGAGCGCGTCAGCCTCGACGGCATCTCGCGCTACTTCGCCGAGCGGCTCCTCGGCGCCTGACGCTCGACGTACGCCCCCGGGCGTGCCCGCGGCCGTCCACCCCTCGCCGGGGTGGGCGGCCGTCGTCGTCGAGACGCCTGTGCTCCACCTCACCCGGGCCCCTCCGACGGGTGCACAATGGCGATCATGCGTCGGCGTCCCTCCCCGTCCCGCCGCGCTCCGTGGCTCGCGCTCGGAGTCGCGGCCGTCGTGCTCTCCGGGTGCGGCGGCGGCGACGGCGGGGGAGACACGGGGGAGACGGCCCCGGAGCCCGTGGCCACCGACGACGCCGGCGACGAGGCCTACCTCGAGGTGCCGGGCGACGTCGTGCTCACCGCCCCGGGGTCCGAGCTCGCGCTGGGGGAGACGGCAGTCGTCGCCTGGCAGCCGACGACGTCGAGCACCGGCGTCGTCGAGCTGAGCGTCGACGTGCTCCAGGACGCCCCGCCGGAGGCGTTCGCCGGCTGGCTGCTGCAGGGCCGGGGCGCGGAGGCGTCGCCGTACTTCGTGGGGATCACGGTCGAGAACGTGGGCGACGGCGACCTCGCGGACGCGCGGCTGCCGCTCTACCTCGGTCTCGACGACGGCTCCCTGGTGCCCGCCGCGGAGTTCGGTGCGGAGTTCGTCGCGTGCCCCAGCACGCCGCTGCCCGAGCCCTTCGCGCCGGGCGACGACGTCGGGCAGTGCCTCGTCTACCTCTCGGTCGGCGGACGGGCGGTCACGGGCCTCGTGTTCCAGCCGGCCGTGGACGTGGCGCCGGTGACGTGGCGTCCGGCGGCAGCGCCGACCGAGGCGCCCAGCGCGACGCCGACCGGCTGAGGCCCGTCGGTTTTCGTCCCCGTCGGCCTCCGCGTGACAATGGAAGGATGACCGCCACGACCGCGCCGACCCGCCAGGGCACCCACCCCGGCCTCGACCTGGGACCCCTGCACGTCGACGTCCCGGTCGTGCTCGCGCCCATGGCCGGCATCACGAACGCCGCCTACCGCCGCCTCTGCGCCGAGCAGGGCGCCGGTCTCTACGTCTGCGAGATGATCACGTCGCGCGGCCTCGTCGAGCGCGACGAGACCACGCAGCGGATGCTCGTGTTCGACGAGCTCGAGACCACCCGCTCGGTGCAGCTCTACGGCACCGACCCGACGTACGTCGCGCGCGCCACGGAGATCCTGTGCGCCGAGTACGGCGTGGCCCACGTCGACCTCAACTTCGGCTGCCCGGTGCCCAAGATCACGCGCAAGGGCGGCGGCGGCGCGCTGCCCTGGAAGCGGGGGCTGCTCGGCGAGATCCTCACGCAGGCGGTCCGGGCCGCGGCGCCGTACGACGTGCCCGTGACGATGAAGACCCGCAAGGGCCTCGACGACGACCGGCTCACCTACCTCGACGCGGGCCGGATCGCCCAGGACGCCGGCTGCGCGGCGATCGCCCTGCACGGCCGCACCGTCGTGCAGGCCTACTCCGGGGTCGCCGACTGGGACGCCATCGCCGAGCTCGTGGCCGCGGTCGACATCCCGGTGCTGGGCAACGGCGACATCTGGGAGGCCTCCGACGCGCTGCGGATGATGGCGCACACCGGTGCTGCCGGCGTCGTCGTCGGCCGCGGCTGCCTCGGCCGGCCGTGGCTGTTCCGCGACCTGGCCGCGGCCTTCCGCGGCGAGCCCGTCGCGACGCTGCCGCTGCTCGGCGGGGTGGCCGCCATGATGCGTCGGCACGCCGAGCTGCTGTGCGCGCACATGGGGGAGGAGCGGGGCTGCAAGGAGTTCCGCAAGCACGTCTCGTGGTACCTCAAGGGCTTCCCGGCCGGCGGTGACCTGCGGCGGGCCCTCGCGCTGGTCACGTCGCTGGCGGAGGTCGACGACCTGCTCGCGCAGCTCGACCCGGAGGCCGTGTTCCCGGTCTCGGAGCTCGGGACGCCCCGGGGCCGGCAGGGCTCCCCGCGCCGCCAGGTGGCGCTGCCCGAGGGGTGGCTGGACGACACCGACGGCCGTGACCTGTGCCTCGCGGACGACCTCGACGCGGGGTCGGGCGGCTGACCCGACCGTCCAGAGGACGGTCGCGTGGGTTCGCGCGCCCACGCCTCCTGTGCTTCACTCGGTGACGGCCCGAGGGCACGACCTGCCCCCGGGCTCGACCATGCCAGCAACAGCGAAGGAATCAGCGCAGTGGCAGACCCACGCCGCCAGCGGGACGACCGAGTCGTTCAGCTCTCCCGCTCCGGCGCCCTCGGGGGCGCACTCCGCCAGGCCCGCACCAGTGCCGGTGACCTCGTCCGCCGTACCCCGCGCCGCGTGCGCGTCGCCGCCCCGCTCGCCGTCGCGGCGACCGTGGGGGCCGTCGGGCTCGGCCTCGTCACCACCGGGGCCACGACCACCGAGGCGCCCACCGCGGCCCTCCAGGCGATCGACGCCTCCGACGTGCTCGCCGACCGCGACGCCTCCGTGTCGCGCTCCGACGACCGGGCCGAGCTCGCCGACCCCGCCGCGGCCCAGCTGGCCGCCGCGGCCCTCGCCGACTGGACCGCGGAGCGCACCGCCGCTCTCGCCCAGCAGGCCCAGCGCGCGGCCGAGGCCCGGCAGGCGGCCGCCGACGCGGCCGCGGCCGCCGAGCTGCAGGCGACCGCTGCGGCCGTCGCCGCCGCCGACACGGTCCGCTGGACCACCGCCGACCTCAACCTGCACACGACCGCCGGCGAGGGCGCCGAGGTGGCGGGCCTCGTCGAGGAGGGCACCGAGGTGCTCGTCACCGGCCGCACCGCCGGCGGGCTCGAGGAGATCGTCTGGGAGGAGGCCTCCCGCTGGGTGAGCGCCGGCTACCTCACCGACGAGGACCCGACGGCGCTCAGCGCGACCAGCACGGGCCCAGGCGGGGTGGCCGCCCGCTCGGCCGGCGGCACCTGCACCAACGGCTCGTCCACCCCCTCCGGGGTCACGGCCAACGTCGCCGACCTGCACGAGGCCGTCTGCGCCGCGTTCCCCGAGATCACGAACTACGGCGGCACGCGCACCGACGGTGACCACGGTCGCGGGCTCGCGCTCGACATCATGGTCTCGGGCGCCACCGGGTGGGAGGTCGCCGAGTTCGTGCGGGCCAACTACACCGATTTCGACGTCAACTACGTGATCTACGAGCAGAAGATCTGGTCGGTCGACCGCTCGGGCGAGGGCTGGCGCTCCATGGAGGACCGCGGCTCCGCCACGGCGAACCACATGGACCACGTGCACGTCTCCGTCTACTGAGCCCCACCGCTGAGCCCCACCGCCTCCGAGCCGGTCCGACACGCTGCTGTCGGGCCGGCTCGTCGCGCTAGGGTCGCGCCGATGACCACCGACGCCCGCCACGACTCGTGGGACGAGCTGTACGACGACGCCGACCGCGCCCGGCGTGTGCTCGAGCCCCCGAAGCGCGTCGACGCCCCCGTCCGCACGGCCTTCGAGCGCGACCGCGCCCGGCTCGTGCACGCCGCCTCGACGCGGCGGCTGGCGGCCAAGACGCAGGTGATGGGCCCGCAGGCCGACGACTTCGTGCGCAAC
This sequence comes from Nocardioides alkalitolerans DSM 16699, assembly GCF_000426525.1. GTDB lineage: Bacteria > Actinomycetota > Actinomycetes > Propionibacteriales > Nocardioidaceae > Nocardioides > Nocardioides alkalitolerans. The sequence continues at coordinate 269,477 of NZ_AUFN01000010.1, read as the reverse complement.
CGACTCACCCACAGCCTCGAGGTCGCCCAGGTGTCGCGCGACCTGGCGCGGGCGCTCGGCTGCCACCCGGACGTCGCGGAGACGGCGGCTCTGGCCCACGACCTGGGGCACCCGCCGTTCGGCCACAACGGCGAGGCGGTGCTCGAGCAGCTCAGTGGTCCGGCCGGCGGCTTCGAGGGCAACGCGCAGACGCTGAGGATCCTCACCCGGCTCGAGGCGAAGACCGTGGACGCCGACGGCACCTCCGTCGGCCTCAACCTCACGCGGGCGACCCTCGACGCCTGCACGAAGTACCCCTGGGTGCGTGCCGACGCCGCGCCGCCGAGCGGCGTGCACGGCGACGGGTCGCCGCGCGTGGTCGTGAAGTTCGGGGTGTACGACGACGACGTGCCGGTCTTCGGCTGGATGCGCGAGGGGGTGCCGGCGGCGACGCCCCGGCGTCAGTCCGTCGAGGCGCAGGTCATGGACCTCGCCGACGACGTCGCCTACTCCGTGCACGACGTGGAGGACGGCGTGGTCGCCGGTCGCATCGACCTCTCCACGCTGGTCGACCAGCGCGCGGAGATCTGGGCGACCGTGCGCGACTGGTACGCGCCCGGCCTCGACGACGCGCTGCTCGACGACGTGCTCGACGACCTCGTGCGCGTCGGGTCGTGGCCGCGGGCGTCGTACGACGGCAGCCGCGCCGCCCTCGCGGCGCTGAAGAACCTCACCAGCGACCTCGTCGGCCGGTTCTGCGGGGCCGTCCAGGCGGCGACCTTCGCGGCGTACGACGGGGTGCCCCTCGTGCGGCACCGCTCCGACCTCGTGGTGCCCGAGCGCACCTGGGCCGAGATCACGGTGCTCAAGGGGGTCGCGGCGCACCTGGTGATGCGGGCCGACGACCGGGTCGCGCTGATGGGGCGGCAGCGCGAGCTGCTGGCCGAGCTCGTGACCGTCCTGCTCGACCGGGGACCCGACGGGCTGGAGCGCCAGTTCGCCGACGACTGGCGGTCGGCGGCGGACGACGCGGGCCGCACCCGGGCCGTGATCGACCAGGTCGCGTCGCTCACCGACGCCAGCGCGGTGGCCTGGCACGGGCGCCTGTGCAGGCCGGGCGCGGCGCCTCCGAGCGGTGCGTAGACTCCGTCACCGTGGCGGGGAAGATCAAGGACTCGAGCATCGCGGAGGTCCGTGAGAGGGCCCGCATCGACGAGGTCGTCGGCGAGTTCGTGACGCTGCGCAACGCCGGCGGCGGCTCCCAGAAGGGCCTGTGCCCCTTCCACGACGAGAAGTCCCCGTCGTTCCACGTCACTCCCGCCCGCCAGTTCTGGCACTGCTTCGGCTGCAACCGCGGCGGCGACGTCATCTCGTTCCTGCAGGAGATCGGCGGGCTCGGCTTCGTCGAGACGGTCGAGCAGCTCGCCGACAGGTTCAACGTCGTCCTCCAGCGCGAGGAGGGCACCGAGCGGGAGCAGTCCCGGCCCCAGGGCCCGCCGCGCTCGCGGCTCGTGGAGGCCAACAAGCAGGCGGTCGAGTTCTACGTCGACGCGCTCGGCACGCCGGAGGCGCTCGAGGCCCGGCGCTTCCTCTCCGACCGCGGGTTCGACCAGGCCGCGGCCGAGCAGTTCAGCCTGGGCTTCGCTCCCCGCGACGGCGAGGCCCTCTTCCGCCACCTGCAGAAGCGCGGCTTCTCCACCGACGAGCTCGTGGCCGCGGGCGTCGTCGCGGTGGGGCGCTCGCCGTACGACCGCTTCCGCGGACGCCTGCTCTGGCCGATCCGCGACGCCACGGCCACGACGATCGGGTTCGGTGCCCGGCGCATCTTCGACGACGACAAGATCGAGGCCAAGTACCTCAACACCTCCGACACCCCGCTCTACAAGAAGAGCCAGGTGCTCTACGGCCTCGACAAGGCCCGTCGCGAGATCGGCCGCACGTCGCAGGCGGTGATCGTCGAGGGCTACACCGACGTGATGGCCTGCCACCTCTCGGGCGTCGGCACCGCCGTCGCCACGTGCGGCACCGCCTTCGGTGAGGACCACGCCCGCATCCTGCGCCGCTTCCTCCACGACCACGAGGAGTTCCGCGGCGAGGTCATCTACACCTTCGACGGCGACGCCCCCGGTCAGGCCGCGGCGCTGAAGGCCTTCAACAACGACACGATCTTCGTCTCGCAGACCTACGTCGCCGTCGAGCCCGACGGCCTCGACCCGTGCGACCTGCGCCTCGCCCAGGGTGACGCCGCGGTGCGCGAGCTCGTCGCCCGCCGGGTGCCGCTCTACCGCTTCGTGCTGAAGAACATCGTCGAGCGCTACGACCTCGACCGCGCCGACGGCCGCATCGACGCGCTCCGCGAGGCGGCCAAGCTGGTCTCGAGCATCCGCGACCGCTCGAAGGTCGACGCCTTCTCGCGGGAGATCGCGCAGATGCTCGGCATCGACATGGAGGAGGCACGCGCCGAGGTGCGGCGTGCGGCCAAGCGCGGGCCCGAGCCCGACCGCCGTACGACGGGCACCCCCGAGGCGCGTCGCGAGCAGCAGGAGAAGCAGGCCACGGCGGAGGCGCCCCGCCTGCCCGACCTCCGCGACCCCCGCTTCGGCATCGAGCGGGAGACCCTCAAGCTGATCGTGCAGCACCCGGGCTCGGTGGGCAGCATGATCTCCGGCATCGGCGCCGACGACTTCACCCACCCGACCTACCGCGCCGTGTGGGAGCGCATCGTGGCGGCGGGCGGACCGGCCGCGGGCAGCGCCGACGAGGGCTGGGCGACCCAGCTGCTCGACGGCGTGAGCGACCCCGCGGTGGGCGGCGCCCTCGGCCAGCTGGCCGTCGAGTCGCTGATGGTGCCGAAGACGCCCGACCCGAAGTACGTCGCGGCGCACGTCTACCGCATCCAGGAGCTCACGACGATGCGGCGCATCGCCGACCTCAAGTCGCGGCTGCAGCGCACCAACCCGGTCGACCAGCAGGACGAGTACAACCGGATGTTCGGCGAGCTCGTCGCCCTCGAGCAGCACCGGCGCACGTTGCGCGATAAGGCGATGGGCGCCGCGTGAGGGGTACGGCGTGAGGGGCACGGCGTGAGGGTGCGCGCGGCGTGGTGGCCGGGACGTCGTACGCCTGCCCCGCGACTGACCTCGGTCGGTGCGGAGCGCCTGCTCGCCTGGGCCGTCGCCGCCTCGGGCGAGGTCGTCGCCGGCACCCGGGAGGCGCTCTACATGCGCGAGCCGGCCCCGGTCGAGCCCGTGCCGCCCGCCGCTGCGGGCGACGCGGTGGCGACCTCGGTGGCGGGGGAGACGCGCCTGCCCTGGGAGCGCCTCGAGGGCGCCGAGTGGGACGCCGACACCACCACGTTGACGGTCACCGAGATCGAGGCCGGGCCGGAGGGTGCCGACGGCGCCGTGCGCAGCCGGGAGATCGCCCTCGACGGCGTCGTGCCCGCGGACGCCGACCGGCTGCTTCAGCTGGTGCGCGAGCGCATCACCGCCACGATCGTGCTCCAGCGCCACGTGCGGGTCGAGGGTCGGGCGGGCGTGCACGTGGTCGCCCGCCGGGCCCCCGGCGCCCACGAGGTGGCCTGGGGGTTCCGCTTCGACGCCGGCGTCGACCCGGACGACCCCGCCGTACGACGCGTGGCCGCCGCCGCGCTCGAGCGCGCGCGCCACGACCTCGGCCAGGTCTGACGGCGTCCTCTGCCCTCAGGCCCCCAGATGGCGGTCGAGGAACGCGACGTAGTCGTCGCAGGCCCGGTCGAAGTCGTCGCCGAGGTAGATGTCGAAGTGCCCGCACGGGTGGGTGACGACCTCGCCCCGCGGCGCCCTGCGCACGTGGCGCAGGGTCGCCCCCGGCGGGGCGACGGTGTCGTGGTCGCAGACGGCCACGTGCAGGGGGCAGGTGACCCGACGGGCGTAGCGGCCCGGCACGTACGTCGCGGTCGCCAGCGCGAAGCGTGCCGCCACCTGGTTGCGGAAGGTCGGGGCCCCGAGACCGAGCGCGAGGTAGCCGGCCTCGGAGTCCTCTGCGGTCATCAGCGCGGTCGATCCGGGCGGGCCCGCCGAGTCGATGAGCACGGGTGTACGGCGGGTGGCCGCGGCGACCAGGTCGCGCAGGCCCCGGCCGGTCGCACGCACGGCGGAGCGCACGTCCTTCGCCCGGGCGGAGGCGACGCCGTCGGTGAAGGGGCACTGGGCGATGGCGGCGGCGACGTGCCCGTCCTCGGCCGCCACCCGGATCACGTGGCCCCCGCCGAACGAGGTGCCCCACAGCGCGATCCGCTCGGCGTCGAGGTCGGGGTGGCGCCTCACCCACGCCAGGACCGCGTGCCAGTCGGCGACCTGGCGACGGATGCTCAGCAGCTGGCGGGGCTCGCCCGTGCTGCCGCCGAAGTGGCGGTAGTCGAAGACGACGCAGGCGTAGCCGGCCGCCGCGAACCGCTCCGCGAAGGCGTCGAGGCGCATCTCCTTGACCGCACCGAGGCCGTGCGCCATCACGACGATCGGCAGGCGTCGGTCGGCGCCGGGAGGGCCGTCGGGGGTCACGAGCCAGGCGGCGAGCCGGTCGCCGTGCGACGGGATCGTGACGTCGGCGCGGGTGCTCACTCGCCCCAGCCCATCGGGTAGACCTCGAACGCGGCGCCGTACGTCGTGCCGAGCCGCTGCCCCGCCTGCCGCGACCCGCCCTCGAGGAACTCGGCGGGGTCGAAGTCCGCCCAGCCGAGGCCGTCGATGTAGGCGCGGTGGGCCTCGAGCGAGGCCACGCCCGCCGCGAAGGTGGCGGTCGTGTCGACGCCGTGCTCGGCCTCCGGGGAGCCGCTCGCCCAGACCTCGCGCACGCCGCCCCACGGCTCGAGGCCGTCGGTGAGCTGCTCGGCGAAGACCCAGCGGTTGCCCGCGTCGCGCACCGCGTCGACGACGGCGCGCCCGACGGCGATGTGGTCGGCCTGGTTGAGGTTGCGGCCGCCCCAGGTGTCGCGGAAGTTGCCGGTGACGACGATCTCCGGGCGGTGACGGCGGACGACCTCGGCGAGCGTGCGGCGCAGGGGCACGCCGTACTCGAGGACGCCGTCGGGCAGTCCGAGGAACTCGACCTCGTCGACGCCGACCACCCGCGCGCTGGCTACCTGCTCCGCCTCCCGGACCTCGCGGCAGCGGTCGGGGGCGAGCCCGTCGATGCCGGCCTCGCCGCTCGTCACCATCACGTAGGTGATCTGCTTGCCCTGGGCGGTCCAGCGGGCGATCGCGGCGGCTGCCCCGAACTCGAGGTCGTCGGGGTGGGCGACGATCGCGAGGCCCCGTTCCCAGTCCTCCGCGAGGGGCGTCAGAGGGGTCGGAGCGGGGGTGCGGGGGGCCGATTCTGGGCCGGTCTCGGTCATGCCGACCAGCATGGCATCCCGATTCGCACGCGCGGGGACTCCTTGCTAGCCTGTGCGGGCTGCGAGAGCGATCCCCCGTAGCTCAATTGGCAGAGCATTCGACTGTTAATCGAAGGGTTACTGGTTCGAGTCCAGTCGGGGGAGCAAGAAGAGGGCCTGACCTGCGGAGACGCGGGGCAGGCCCTCTGACGTTGCCGGGGGGTGCCCGGTGTGAGAGCCTCGTGGGCAGAGCCGCTGAGCGGCTCCCGGACGAGGGCACCCAGTACCCGGCACGCGACAAGACTGGCGAGAGGTTGTCGTCGCCATGTCCTGGATCGTCCTGCTCGTCTCCGGTGTGCTCGAGGCCGTCTGGGCCACCGCCCTCGGCCGCTCCGAGGGGTTCACCCGCCTCACTCCCACCGTCGTCTTCGGCGTCAGCGTCGTCGCCAGCATGGCGGGCCTCGCCTACGCGATGCGCGAGCTGCCGACGGGTACGGCGTACGCCGTGTGGGTCGGCGTCGGCGCCACCCTCACCGTCGCCTACGCGATGGTCACGGGCGAGGAGCCCGTCACCGTCGTCCGCCTGCTGCTGCTCACCGGCATCGTCGCCTGCGTCGCCGGCCTGAAGTTCCTGCACTGACGCCGCGGTCGGGGGCCGCGCTCGGGCGGTTCGGCCGGAAACGGCTTGCCCCCGCGGGGTCGTGCTGGTGGGGTGGACGGCATGACGACCACCGAAGCCGCCGACTGCCACGTCGTGCCCCTCGACGTCCACGACGACGCCGCCCTGCGCGCTTGGTGGGAGCTCGAGCACGCCTCGCTCACCGAGCGCGACACGGAGGCGCCGCACCGCACGTACGACGCACTGGTCGCCACGGCCCGGACGCCGAGCGAGTACCACGGGCTCCAGCTGCTCGCCGCGTACGACGCCGACCCCGCCGCCGGCGGCGCCCTCGTGGGCACGGCGGAGCTGTCGTGGCCGCTCGAGGGCAACGACCACGTGGTGGAGGCCGAGATCCACGTGCACCCCGCCCGGCGCCGCGCCGGGTTCGGGCGCATCGTCTGGGCGGAGGTGCTCCGGCGCACGGCGGAGCTCGGCCGCACCACGGTGACCGGCGAGCTCACCGTCGGGGCGGGGGAGGAGTCGCCGGCGGGGCTGGCCTTCGCGGGAGCGGTGGGGCTGCGGACGGTGCACGTCGAGGACCACCTCGTGCTGGCCCTGCCGGTCCCCGAGGGCCACGCGGATCGGCTGCTCACCCTGACCGAGACGGCGGCCGCGGGCTACGAGGTCGTCAGCTGGGTCGATGCCTGCCCGGACGAGCTGGTCGAGGCCTACTGCCGCCTGCGCACGCAGATGGGCGAGGACGTGCCGCGGGGCGAGTCCGCCGTGGCCCCGACGCCGATGACCGTCGAGCGGCTGCGGGCCTCCGAGGAGCGGCTGCGGGCGTCGTACGTCGCGCTGGTCGCCGCCGTGCGGCGCACCAGCGACGGCGAGATGGCCGGCTACTCGTCGGTGCTGCTCGACCGCACCGACGACATCGCCTACCAGGGCGACACGCTCGTCATGCCCGACCACCGCGGGCACAAGCTCGGCACGCTGCTCAAGCTCACGACGCTCGAGATGATCGCCGACGACCACCCCGAACGCCGCCTGCTGCACACCTGGGTCGCGTCGACGAACGCCCCGATGCAGGCCGTGAACCGGGCCTTCGGGTTCGTGCCCGTCGACCAGGCGCACATGGTCGAGGCGACGCTCGGGGCGTGAGGGGCGCGGTGGCCACGGAGCCCGGTCAGCCGTCGCCGACGAGCACGGACACCGTCGTGCCGATGGGCACCTCGACCCCGGCCGCGGGATCGGTGGCGACGGCGTAGTGCGGGTCGTCGACGTCGGGGACCTCGGCGACGAGGCCGGCCTGCTCGAGCATGACGACCACGGTGTCGACCGAGGTGCCCAGCGTGAACGCGGGCACCACCGTGGTGGCCGGCGTGGTGGCCGGCGTCGACGTGGCGGCGGGCGCCGGGCTCGGCGGTGGTCCGGTGCCGTCCGCGGGCTGGTCGGAGCCGCACCCCGTGAGCGCGACCACGGTCAGCAGGGTGGCCAGGGCAGCAGGCAGTGCGCGGAGCCTCATGCTCCTCAGACGTCGACACCCACCGGTTCGGTTCCCTCGCTCGCCCGGAGCGCGAGGCGTTGCTCCCTCGTTGCTCCCTGGCCTGGTCCGGGCACTATCGCGAGGACCTAGGGAGTGCAGGTCGAGGCTGGTAGGGCGGGTGGGGCTCGAACCCGCGACCCAAGGATGATGAGTCCTAGTATCTTGGGGTATGAATTGCAATGAATCCCTAGAACCCCCAGGTCAGAGCGTTGTCATTCGGTCACGACGCCTACCGGGAACGCATGGCAAGGGCTGAACCAATGGCTACAGCGGCAGGCCCGTTGCGTCTACACTTCCTGACGGTGGCGAAGAACAAGCGCGCCAAGGGCTCCGGCACCATCTACCAGCGAGCCAGTGACGGCATGTGGGTGTGCTTGCTCGAGCAACCCTCCGAACCCGGCGCCCGCCGGCGCAAGGTCATCGCTCGCAAGAAGAACGCCGACGTCGTCGCCGCGCTCCGCGACCTCCGCAGCGAGTTCGAGCGAGCCGGCGACCTGCCGACCAGTCAGCCGACCGTGTCGCAGTGACCGCTCGACATCTAGCTCCAGCGGTCCCGGAAGCGCCTCAAGGTCTCCACGTTCCCCAGCTACCAGTCGAAGGTCGAGCTGTACCTCAAGCCCACCTCGGCCGGTACAAGCTCGACCGGCTCACCCCGGCCCACGTCACCCGCATGCACGACCACGTCACCGGCACCCTCGGGCTCTCCACCACCACCGCGCTCGGCGCCCACCGGGTCCTCGCCGAGGCCCTCACCGACGCCGTCCGCGACGGGCGCACCAGCCGCAACGTCGCCACCCTCGTGGGCGCACCGAAGAAGGCCGTCGCCCGCGTCCCGTCCCTCGACTCCGCCGACGCCCGCACCCTGCTGCTCCAGCTGGCCACCGCCCCGGCCGCGGCCGCATCGCCACCGACACCACCAGGCTCGCGCAACCGAGGCACGTGTGGGTCGACGTCACGGGTCGCTGGGACGGCGACCATCGACAGCCCGGCCTCCTCGTCATGTGGCGTCGCTACGACCGCGGCGGCCGCGGCAACTTCTTCTGGCAGGGCTGGGTGGTGCGGGCCGACCTGCCGCGCGAGGGCGAGGAGCCAACGCTGACGCACTCATGGGTCGACGCAGCGAACATCCGGCCGGTGAGCCCCCGACCGCTGTCGGCTGCGGGGTGATGTCAGTGGTCGAGCAGCGGTGATCGGGTGGGCTGGTCGGTGGGGGCGGCCCTCCGTGCGGCCGGGAGGGGCTGGTCGAAACGCAACGAGATGACGGACGTGGCGGGATCTTGGCCCGCCGCGGTCGCGGTCAAGGTGACGTCCCTGGCCATCCCAGCCGCTGAGTGCCAGCCGAAGTCGAAGGTGGTGGAGTCAGACAGTGGCGCCACGGTCGCGGTCAGGAAGAAGCTCGATCCGTCGTAGCCTCCCCAGGTCCACGACTTCGGGGCGACTTCCCAGGGCACCGGGTCGGATGTGTCCAGGAGGAAGATCGTGATGCTGAGGGGAGCGGTCGTGGGGTTGTGCGCGCCGATCGCTAGCCACCGGACTTGCTCGTTCGCGTAGAGCCCGGGGGTGGGGGCAGCGTTGACGCGAAAGCCGGTCGGTCCCGGGGTGCTGGCGGCGAACGCGGGCGCGGCCGCGACGATACTGACGGAAGGGACCGACCAGGCGGTGGCGCGGAGAACGGTACGGCGGGAGGGTGTCGTGGTCACGACCCGCATGCTGCCAGGGCGTCGCGGCGCGCGTGCAGGAAGCCGTAATTTTATTCAGGCGCCTACCGAACGATGTCTGGACTGTCGACCGGTCAACTACCAGCTGAAGTCTTCCCCGCCACCCACGCGGGATGACGGGGCCCGTCGGCTGTGGGGCCTAGATCGTGCCGCTGTAGACCGCGCTCTTCGTGGTGAGGCCAGGCGCCGTTGCGATCATCGTCATCGACAGGGTGCTGTTGGGCGGAAGCTGGCCGGCCGACAGGCTGACGTAGAGGGACCCACCGGGCGATGTCTCATAGGGCGCCATGGATCGGCTGAAGGTAGCAAAGCCAGCAACCTGCCAGCCGTTACGACACGTCTCACCGCCGCGGAGTCCGGCCGTGACCTCGTAGGTGACGGTGATGACGACGGGGTCCGGCGTGGGGTTGGTGACGGTCACATCCCACTCGAGATAGCGGATCGACGGGTAAGAGTCCGGGCCGGCGGCCGCCAGGCCGATAGTGGTGTCCGGCTCGGCACTGACGGCGTATGCGGGTGCCGCTGCGACGACGGCGATGGCGGGGGCCGTCCAGGCGGTAGCGCGGAGGACTGTGCGGCGGGAGGGCGTCGTGGTCACGACCTGGCAGGGCGCTGCCGATGGCGCGTGCGGATCGGTCGTTGCTTTACCCGCACGAAAGCGCCCCGCCCCCAAAGAAGGGGACGGGGCGGTCTGTGGTGCGTTCTTCAGGGCCCCACGAGCTCTCGCCCGTAGGGTCCGAGCGCGGCCGATGTGTCGGGCAGTCCCCCGCGACGCCACCCAGGAGCAGCTAGCGACGCGTGCCTTCTGGCCTCGGGGTGGGACCGGGCGGGGGCGGAGGAGTTGACATCGGTGAACTCCCGAGTGAGGCGACGATGCAGACGCCGACATATCGGCGCAGCCCTGGTCGACGGCGGGAGCGCCCGGCCGACCGCTTTCAGTAGACGATCGACAGAGCGGCCGGGGTTGCGGCGAAGTTGGGGGCCGAGAACACGAACGTTGCCGTTGGTGGGGGTGTCTGCCCGGGGGCGGAGTTCTTGATGATGGCGTAGATCAGTTCGGACCTGCCGCCAGCCGGAATGCTGGAGTAGTAAGCGAAGTTGAGCGACGTGCCTGTGCTTGCTGGGACTCCGTAGTCCCAGCCGCGGCCGCCGAAGCCCTGCCACTGGTATCCGGCGTTCTGGACGGGAACGGTCGCGGTGAGATCGCCGGCGGTGAGGTCTACGGGACCCGTGTTGGTGATGGTCATCGAGTAAAACGTGCCGCCAGTCTGGGCGTACCTGCTCGGGCCGATGACCTGCACGCCGAGCTGGGGCGCGCCTGGGCTTGGAGTGCTGGCGGCGTGTGCAGGTGCTGCCGCGACTACAGCGATCGCGGGGGTCGTCCAAGCGGCGGTGCGCAAGATCGTGCGGCGAGAGGAGATTGTGGTCACGACTGGCATGCTGGCAGGTCGCTTCTGGTGATGCGGAAAAATCCGGAAATTCGTTCAGGTCCCTACCGAACGATTCGAGCGAGCACCGACTCATCAGGACACGATCCAGTGCGCGAACCTTGCTCGTGACCCTCGGAGACAGGCGGTCCGTAACAAGGTGAGGGTCGTGTCAGGTCGGATCGCCGAGGAGTACGTCGGCAAGACGGCCAAGACCGTGACCCGCGACCTGAACATCCTGCATCGCGAGGGGCTCGTCTCTCGGTCCCCGCGAGGTATCCGCCCCAGCGCAACGTGGTCCGCGCGTTCCTGGCAGACCGTGCGACGGAAGACGCCGACTGAAGCAGATCTAGCCGGCCGCTTCACCTGAGTCCCTTCTGGCCGCGCTCGAAACCGCCCCGTCCCCTGCGTGAGGGGACGGGGCGCGGTTCGCGGGACGGCCAGGTCAGGCTGGCGGCTCGTCAGGGTCGGCCGGGTACGTGGTCGTGAGGTGCTCGGCGTCGATGGAGACGATCGGCGTGCCGGTCGGCAGCGGGGACGCCGGGCCGGCCTCGGGGAGCGCCTTGCCCGGCTTCTGCTGGGCGACGACCTCACCGGCCGGGACGAGAAGCAGCCGCAGCAGTGCGAACACGGCGCCGATGACCCCGACCACGCCGCCGGTGACTTCGGGAGTGATCGGCAGGCCGAGGGCGACGGCGAGCCCGAACGTTGTAACGATGACGCCGGTGACGAGGGTGGGCTCGCGGACGACCCGCTCAAGCATGCCGAGGGCGCGGTCGTCCGCGCGGTGCTCGCTCACGGCTTCATCGCGATCAGATGGGAGAAGTGGCGGCGGGCGCGCGCGAACCCCTTCTGCTTCAGCGACGGCTCCGTGCGGCCCTGCGCCTTCGCCTCCCGTGCCGCGGCGGCCTCCTGGGCGGCGACCTCGTCGTACAGCGCCTTCACCTGCACGCTGGGCGCCGACCACAGTGCGTCGCGGAGACCGCCGATCTCGTCCCACGTGTCCTTCCCGCCGAGCGTCGCGTCGAGGTGCAGCTGGTGCTCGTCCCAGAAGATGCCGCGCAGCGTCGGCCACACCCGCAGCGGCTCGGGCTTCGCCGGCGCCGGGGCGGGGCGCTGGTAGACGCGGACGCCGTTGAGGTCCTATGCGGGCCGGTGCGCGTTGGTGCGGCTCTTCGGCGAATGGCTAACGTCATGGCTACACCAACTGCATTCGATCCTACGCATATAGCAAGGTCAGAATTGGTAGGGCGGGTGGGGCTCGAACCCACGACCCAAGGATTATGAGTCCTCTGCTCTAACCGACTGAGCTACCGCCCCGCGTATTCCGTTGTCCCAGGTCAGCAACCCGGCGGGAGCAATCTAGACCGTCGGCCCGATGCGTCGGAACCCGGTGGTGACGTGGTCGGACCAAGGCTCCTGCGGTTGAGGACCGGGGTGACGAGAAGAGACAGTCGCATGACCGAAGCGACTCACTCCTGGTCCGTCCGCGCGAACTACTGGAACAGCTGGCGCGCGGTCGGCGGCCACTTGGCGGTCGGCGGCGGCGAGCTCGCCTTCACGCCGCACTTCTTCGACCGGTTGCTGCTGGGCAAGGGCTTCCGTGCCCGGCTGGCCGACATCGTCGACGTCACGGTGGAGCGCAGCGGCGCCATCCCCCGGAAGCGGATCTTCGTCCGGACGACCGACGGCGAGACGGCCCGGTTCCTCGTGCCGGAGGCCGACGAGGTGGCGGCTCGGATCGACGCCGCCCGAGCGGCCGCCTGACGCGTCACCACGCCCCTGGTTGGCTGATGCCCATGCGTATCTTCTTCACCGGGGGCAGCGGCAAGGCCGGTCATCACGTCGCGCCGTACCTCGCGGCCCAGGGCCACCAGGTCGTCAACGCCGACCTCACCCCGCTCGGTCACCCGGACGTCACCGACCTCCGTGTCGACCTCACCGACGCGGGCGAGGTCTACTCGGCGCTGGCGGGCGTGCCGACGCCGGGCGACTTCGACGACACCGGGCTCGACCTGACCCGCGGGTCGGCGTACGACGCGGTGGTGCACTTCGCCGCGGTCCCACGGCCCCAGGTGGTGCCGGACGCGACGACGTACGCGACCAACGTGCTGTCGCAGTACAACGTGTTCGAGGCCGCGACCCGGCTCGGCATCCGCAAGGTGGTCTTCGCGTCGTCGGAGACGACGTACGGCGTCTGCTTCGGCCAGGGCGACCGCACGCCGCTCTACGTGCCGGTCGACGAGGAGCACCCCGTCGTGCCGGAGGACTCCTACGCGATGTCGAAGGTGGCGGGCGAGGTCACCGCCCGCTCGTTCCACGCCCGCACCGGCGCCGACATGTACGGCCTGCGCATCAACAACGTCATCGAGCCGCACGAGTACGCCGAGATGTTCCCCGCGTTCCTCGAGGACCCGGCCCTGCGTCGCCGCAACGTCTTCGCCTACATCGACGTGCGCGACCTCGGCCAGATGACGCTGCGCTGCCTGGAGACCGACGGGCTCGGCTTCGAGATCTTCAACGTCGCCAACGCCGACATGTCGGTCGCCGCGACGACCCAGGAGGTCATCGAGCGGTTCTACGCGGGCGTGGAGGTGCGCCGCGAGATGGGGCGCGACGAGACCTTCTACAGCATCGACAAGGCCCGCGACCTGCTCGGCTTCGCGCCGCAGCACTCGTGGCGCGACGTGCTGAGCGACCCGCGCGCCGACACCTGAGCCGCGCCACCCGGCGCCACCGACGACTGTCGGCGGCGTCTGGCACCGTCACGCCCGTGACGGACGACCAGAGCGCCGCCGAGGCCGCCGCCTTCCGGCGCCGGCTCTCGGACGCCTACCGGGAGGCTCGGCGCACGGCGGTGCGCGACCGGCACGGCCGGATCGCCGACGACGGCACGTGGACGCGCAACGAGGCCGGCGACGTGTACGGCTACCGGGCGTTCGTGCGCCACATGGCGCAGGTCGGCGAGGAGGACCAGTCGGCGCCCGACGACGACCTCGGCGCCTGACCGCACCGCGTCTGCTCCCGTACGACGCGCGAACGCCCCGCTCCTCGACGAGGAGCGGGGCGTTCCGGGTGCTGCGGGGTGGACGACCCTACGGCGTGCGGCCGGCGTCGCCGGACTCGGCGCCCTGGAGCCGGTCGATGTGCTCGGACGCCTCGGCCTTGGTGAGGCCCTCGGCCGGGATCGTCTCGCCGGCCTCGCGGGCGAGGGTGTCGAGGTAGCTCTTCTGGGCGCCCGTCGCCGGGTCGTCGCCCGTGACCCAGTCGTCGGGATCCTTCACGGTCCCGCTGGGGTCGGCCGTCTCGGAACCGAGGATCTCGGGCTGGTCGTCGTTCGTACCTGTGTTCGAAGCCATGTGTCGAAAGTAGCGCGCCCCGGGCGGCGGCCCAAGGCCCCCGAAGGGTGGCTTCGCGCCACGGCGTCAGGCTGCCGGCGGTTCCCAGCCGGGCGGGAGCGAGCGATACCACTCCTGGTGGGCGAGCAGCGCCTCCTGGGCGTCGGTGACCGTGGCCTCGAGCCGCAGCACGAGGTCGGCGGCGCCGGCGGTCGAGCCGGTGCGGCCGAGGGCCTCCAGCTGGGCCGAGATCTCTCCGACGGTCGGCAGGCCGATGTTGAGCGCCGTGCCTTTCACGCTGTGGGCCTCGGCCGAGAGCTGGTCGGCGTCGCTCGCCGCGACGGCGGCGGCGATGCGCTCCAGCGCGCCGGGGGAGCGGTCGACGAACCCGTCGATCACCCGGTCGAGGTAGGCGTTGTCGTCGGGCGACAGCTCGCGCAGCATCTCGAGGCGGTCCATGTCGAGGTGGCTGCTCGTCGTGCCCGGCGCACCGGACAGCGAGGCCTCCACCGGTCGGCCGGTCACGTCGTCACCCATGTCGTCGTCACCCGTCCAGCGTGCCAGAGCATCCGCAAGGGTGGCCGGGGCGACCGGCTTGGTGATGAAGTCGTCCATGCCCGCGGCGAGGCACCGCTCCCGCTCGCCGCTCACCGCGGCGGCCGTCATGGCCAGCACGGGCAGGCGCGGGGCGCCGGTGAGGCGCTCGCGCTCCCTCAGCGCGCGGGTCGCGGCGTACCCGTCGAGCCGCGGCATCTGCAGGTCCATCAGCACCGCGTCGTACGCCGTCACCGCGGTCAGGTCGAGCGCCTCCTGCCCGTCGTCGGCGGTGTCGACGACGTACCCCAGCGAGACCAGCAGCCCGCGGGCCACGATCTGGTTGACGGGGTTGTCCTCGACCACGAGCACGCGCTTCGTGCCCTGCACCTGGTCGGTGGGCTCGCTGCGGGCGATCTCCTCGCCGGTGAGCACGCGCAGCAGGGTGTCGCGCAGCTGCGGCGCCTGGACGGGCTTCGTCAGCGCCTCCACGATCCCGAGCGACCGCAGCCGGGTCTCGTCGGGCGCGTACGACGAGCTGAGCAGCACCAGGGGCACCCGCGAGAGCCGGCCGTCGGCGCGCACGGCCGAGGCGAACGCGAGCCCGTCCTGCACCGGCATGGAGAGGTCGAGCAGCACCACGTCGTACGGCCTGCCCGACGCGGCGGCGGCCACCATGGCGTCCCATCCGGCCGCGGCGTCCGCCACTCCCGTCGACGTCGCGTGCCACCAGTTGAGCTGCTCGCCGAGGATCAGCCGGTTCTGGGCGTTGTCGTCGACGACCAGCACGCGAGCCCCGCCGAGCAGCTCGCGCGTACGGCGCAGGCGCGCGTCGAAGCGGCTGCCCGTCGGTCGTCTGAGCCGCACCGTGAACCAGAAGGTGCTGCCCCCGCCGATCTCGCTGTCGACGCCGATCTCACCGCCGGACGCCTCCACGATCTCGGCCGAGATGGCCAGCCCGAGCCCGGTGCCGCCGAAGCGTCGCGTGGTCGAGGCGTCGGCCTGGGCGAACGGGCTGAAGATCTGGCGGCGGTGCTCGTCGGGGATGCCGATGCCGGTGTCGCGCACCTCGACCCGCAGGAGCACGTCACCGTCACCGACGGGCTCGGCCGTCGCCCGGATGCCCACCGAGCCGGTCGAGGTGAACTTGACCGCGTTCGAGCCGAGGTTGGTGAGCACCTGCTGGAGCCGCGTCGGGTCGCCGCCCAGCACCTCCGGCACGTCGGGGTGGCAGGAGACCTGGAGGTCGAGCCCCTTGGCGCGGGCGCTCTCGGCGAGCACCCCGGCGACCTGCTCGAAGACGTCGCGGACCTCGAAGTCGACCGTCTCGATCTCGAGCTGACCGGCCTCGATCTTGGAGAAGTCGAGGATGTCGTTGATGACCGAGAGCAGGGCCCGGCCCGAGACGGCGATGCCCGAGGAGAGGTGGCGCTGCTGGTCGTCGAGCGCCGTGCGGTCGAGCAGCTCGTTGAGGCCGATGATGCCGTTCAGCGGCGTCCGGATCTCGTGGCTCATGGTGGCGAGGAAGTCGGACTTGTGCTGCGAGGCCTCCAGCGCGCGGTCGCGGGCGTCGGCCAGGTGGCGCGCCGACTGCTCGCGCTCGGCCACCTGGGCGAGCTGGCCGGCGGCCTGCTCGACGAGGCCCTGGATCATGTCGTGGCGGTAGAGGGGCGGCTGCGACGTGATGGTGACGACCGCGACCACCTCGTCCCGCAGGACGATCGGGGTGGCGATCGTGAGGCGGTGCTCCGGGTCCCAGACGGACGCCCGTGCGCGGAAGCTGGCGCGGGCCGCCTCCAGCTCGCGCAGCGCGACGTCGGGTCGCTCCAGGTCGGCCTGCCGGTCCTCCTCGCTGTAGTAACGAGCCGCGACGTCGCCGTCGCCGGAGGGGTAGAAGGCGCGGCCGCGCTCCCAGTCGTCGTGCAGCACGACCATGGCCTGGGCGTGCACGAGCACCTCGTCGAGCGTCGTGGCCTGGTTGGCGGCGGTGGCGATCGCCTGCATCAGGGAGTTCTGCGTGACGAGGTCCTGCAGCTGGTCGTCGGTGTCGCGCGCCCGGGTGATGTCCTGGTGGGTGCCGGACACGCAGACCACGGCGCCGGAGTCGTCGTACGTCGCCCGCGCGCGCATCCGCACCCACATCCAGCCCTGGTCGCCGAGCTGGCGCAGGTCGAGCGAGACGTCGGACTCCGCACCCGTGGTGACGGCCACGATGGCGCGGCGCAACCGGTCGAGGTCCTCCGGGTGGGTGATCGACGCGAGGCGGTCGAGGTCGAGGGAGAGCAGGTCGTCGGTGCGGGCCCCGAAGAGCTCGCGCAGGCCGTCGGAGAGCGAGGTGGTGCGGTCGACGAGGTCCCAGGTCCAGCTGCCGAGGCGGGCGATCTGCTCCGCCTGCATGAGCTGCTCACGGCTGCGGGTCGCCTCGTCCAGGAGACGCTTGTTCTCGCTGTTCTCGGTCAGCCGGAGGATGAGGCCGGCCATCCGGTCGCCCTCCATGAGCGGGGCCTGCTTGAGGCGCACCCAGACCGACGCACCGTCAGGGCGCACGAGCATCGAGTCCAGCTCGCCCTCCTCGAGGTCGCCCTCCGAGGCGCGGGCCAGGAACCCCTCGGCCTGGTCGGCTCCGGTGGCGTCGAGAAATTCACCGACGTGCCGGCCGTGCAGGTCGGCGGGCTCCAGGTCGAACAGGGCGGCCGTAGCCGCGTTCGCGAACCTGATCGTGCCGTCGAGATCGAGAACCACGATCCCGTCGGTGAACGACCGCACGACCTGCCGGTACAGGTCCCCATTCTCCACGTGCCCTCCTCGCCGCTGAGCCTAGCGACTCGCGACCCCGGGGGCGGACTTTCTCAGACCTCGGGGTCGTGGGCGGGAGGGCGCCGGTGCCAGGCCCGGGGGAGCGGCAGGCGGCTCACCCCGAACGCGACGCTGGCGAGCACCGGGATCCACGGGAGCCAGGCGTTGACCTCGCCCGACCGCTCGGCGATGCCGAGGTCGGCCATCACCCCGAGCGCGGCGCAGGTGACGAGCATCGCGAGCACCGGGAGGACCGCTGGCGGCGCCGGTCGGTCGTCGCGCGCGGGCTGCTCGAAGCGGCCCAGGAGCACGACGAGCAGGGCGGTCACGGCGGCGAGCGTCCCGAACCACAGCGGGCGGGTGAGCCACCACGTGGTGGTGTCAGGTGCGACGCCCAGGCCGAACCCGCCGAGCGCGAGCGAGAGCGCGACGACGAGGCCCAGCGCGGTGAGGTGCCAGAGGTAGATCGTCATGATGCGGGCGTTGACGAAGATGGTGGCCATCCAGACGCGGCGTCGCGCGACCACCCGCGCGAGGAACGGCTCGGCGGCCATCACGAGCCCCGCCTGGAGCACGCCGAGCGCGAGGAGCGTGACGCGGGCGGGGTAGGAGTTGTCGACGCCGTACCCCTTCACGCCGACCATGCTCACGCCGTACGGACCGAGGCCCACCAGCAGGAGCAGGCCCACCAGCCCGGCCGCGGCGAGCAGCAGCCGGCGTCCCCGGCCCCGCAGGGCGCCGTCGCGCCACGCGTAGCCGAGCTGGTGCACCGTGCCCCAGACGAGCAGGTAGTTGAGGAACCCCACGAGCAGGAGGTCCTGGCTGATGCTGACGAGGTCGACGAGCCCGGCCAGGGCGGCACCGCCGACGATCGACCACCACCCCCAGCGTTCCCACAGCACGAGGGTCGCCGGCGCGAGCGCGACGACGAGCACGTAGACGGCGAGGAACCACGTCGGGACGAGCGAGGCCATGCTCGCGATCCGGAGCGTCGCACCGTCGACGCCGAGCGCGCTCGCGGCGGGGGCGACGACCGCCCAGAACAGCATCAGCGGCAGCAGGGGCAGGGTGAGGCGGCGCAACCGGGCGCGCAGCCACCCGCCGTACGACGTGCCCCGGCGCCGGGCGCCGCGCCACGAGATCGCGTTCGCGTAGCCGCCGACCAGGAAGAAGACCGGCATCACCTGCAGCACCCAGGTCAGCGGGTGGGTCCAGGTGGCGATGCCGAGGAGGTCGCCGCGGCGCAGGGCGCCGGCGTCGTCGACGTACACGGCCGCCATCAGCCAGTGGCCGAGGCAGACGACGAGGATGGCCGCGCCGCGCAGCAGGTCGACGACCCGGTTGCGGTCCTCGGGGGTGGCGTCGGCGAGCGCGGCGAGGGAGGTGGGCGCGGACGGGGCTGCGGTGGGCATGACGACCACCCTTCCCCGCCCGCGACCCCCGGTCGTGAGTACCGGTACCCGGCCGGCCTGGTGGGCCGGGCCCCGGTCGCCTCAGGCGACCCCGGTGCGGCGGTGCGCCGCCAGCGGGTTCGGCAGCGGGTCGCCGAGCTGGAAGGCGCTGCTCGGGTCGGCCAGGTCGACCATCTGCTGGTTGTCGCGCAGCTGGAGGCGGTTCATGCACATCCGGTCGAAGGTGTCGGCGAACAGGTCGTGCACCTCGAACTGCCCGGCGAGCTCGGGGTGCGCGTCCTGGTAGGCGTGCACCGAGGCCGCGGCCTCGGCCCAGAACTCGTCGGCCGGCAGGGTGCCGGCGTCGTCGAGGGCCGCCGCCAGGAACCGCAGGTAGCAGTCGACGACGTCGGAGGCGAGCGCGAGCACCCGCTGCTCGACCGGCACGTCGCCGGCCGCGATCCGCCGCACCTCGGGGGGCAGGTCGTCGCCGTCGGCGAAGAGCCCGACCTCCTCGCCGATGTCCTTCATCACCGCCCTCACGGGCACGTGGTCGCGCAGCACGAGGATGAGGTTCTCGCCGTGCGGCATGAACACGAGGCCGTGCGCGTAGAAGCAGTGCAGCACCGGGTGCAGGTAGGCCCGCAGGTACGTCGCGAGCCACGCCCGCGGCGCCAGCCCCGACCGCTCGACCAGCTCGGCGGCCAGCGAGCGGCCGTCGGCGTCGACGTGCAGCAGGCCGGCCATGGTCATGAGCCGCTCGTCGCCCCCGACCCGGTCGACCGGGCTCTCGCGCCACAGCGCCGACAGCATCTTCTGGTAGGCCGACGGCCCGTGCTGGTCGTGCAGCGGGTGGCGGTAGCCGACGGCGGCCACCTCCCGCAGCACGGAGAAGCCGAGCTCGCCGAGCACCGGGTCGGTGCGGACGAGGTCGTCGACCCAGGCGTTGATCGCCGGCGTCACGGCCATGTAGGCCGGGGACAGGCCCCGCATGAACCCCATGTTGAGCACCGACAGCGACGTCTTGACGTAGTGCCGGTCGGGCCGGTCGACGTCGAAGAACGTGCGCAGCGACTGCTGGGGCTGGAACGCGTCGCGGCCGGTGCCGAGGTGCACGATCTCCTCGCTCGCGAGCTGCGGCGCGAACGTGATCGCCACCTTGTTGCGCCACTGCCACGGGTGGCAGGGCACGAGCAGGTAGTCGGCCGGGTCGAGGCCCCGCTCGCGGAGCACCGCGTCGTACGACGCCAGCTCGTCCGCGTCGAGCTGGTCGGCCAGCATCGTGCGCTGGTCCTCCAGGCCGTCGACGCCGGCGTACACGGCGTGCTCCGCCCGCACGGCCAGCCACTCGAGCCGCACCCGCTGCCCCGTCTCCGGGGCGTAGGCCAGGTAGTCGTCGATGCCGTAGCCGATGCGGCCGTTGTTGGCGAGGAAGCAGGGGTGGCCCTCCGACATCGCGGCCTCGAGGGTCTGGAAGTCGGCGTCGGCGAGCGCGGCGCTGGTGGGGGCGTCGGGCCTCAGCTTCCAGGCCCGACCGCCGAGGGTGGAGGCGATCTCCTCGAGGTACGTCGGGAGCACCGCCTCGCCCAGCCCGATCCGCTCCCGGACGTCGAGCGCGAGCTGCTGGGCGTCGACCCGGTCGGCCCGGGGGTCGGCGGAGCCGGCGACCACGCGCCGTACCGACCCTGGGTCGACCTGCCAGTGGTCGAGCGGCAGCCGTCGGGCCCGGAACTCCCAGGTGACGGACGCGTCGTCGCCGACGACGCGCCAGCCGCCGTCGTGCGGCTCGGGGCGCAGCAGGCACTCGTGCGCCAGCTCGCCCAGCATCTTGGCGGCCTGGGCGCGTTGGGCGACCGCCATCCGCTCGGGGGTGAGGTGGGCGGTGAGGGCCGGGGGAGCAGGGGGGACGGGGGAGGCGGGGGTGGTGCTCGCGGGCGGGCGGACGGTCGTGGACGTCATCGGGTCCTCCTGGCGAAGTCGTCGCGGGTGCAGAAGCTGAGCAGGGCGCGCTTGTCGGAGAGCTCCACCTCGCGCTCGACGGTGAAGCCCATCGCGGCGTTGAGCGCGTGGACGGCGCCGTTGCGGGCGTCGGGCTCGACGACGACCCGCCGGACCTCCGGGTCGGCGAAGCACTCGGTGAGCACGGCCTCGATGACGGCGCGCGTGAAGCCGTGCACCGGGGCGTCGGTCGGCGCGACCAGGAAGTGCATGCCGCAGTCGCCGGGCCGGAGCGTCGTGTGCTGGGCCAGCTCGTGGTGGGCGGGGTCGTAGAGCTCGGCCAGGAAGGCCGGCTCGCCGTCGTGCAGCCCGAGGCGGGCCTCGTGGTGCGGGGAGGCGGCGATCTCGGCGTACGCCGCACGCACGTCGTCGACCGTCGCGTCCTGCATGCCCCAGAAGCGCGCCCGCTCGGTCGTCACCCACCGGTGCAGCAGGGGAGCGTCGGCGTCGGGGTCGAGCGGGCGCGTCGTGAGCCGGCCGACGGTCGCCGGCGTGGCCGCCGGGCGGGTCGGGGCGCTCATCGCCGGGCCCCCGTCCGCTCGGGCGCGGCGGTGGCCGACGCGTCGTCGGGCACCCCGAACTGCTGGAACATCGTGCGGCGCTCCACCGGGTAGGGCTCGTGACCGAGCACCCGGGCCAGGATCACGGCGTTGCGCCAGGCGCCCATGCCGAGGTCCGGGGCGACGAAGCCGTGCGTGGGCAGCTCGGCGTTCTGGACGAAGATCGAGCCGCCCTCGTGGTCGATCGCGAAGTCCGGCGAGGCGAGCGGGCGGCCCGCGTCGTCCCACCGCACCCGGTCGGCGACCGGGGTGAGGAAGCCCGGCACCTTCGCGCGGTAGCCGGTCGCGGCCACCACCGCCCCCGTGGTGAGCCCGTAGACCTCGTCGGCCTCGGTGTGGTGGACCGTGAGGTGGTGCCGCTCCCCGTCGTACGCCGCGGCCGTCACCTCGGACGCGGTCAGCAGCTGCGGTGGGGTCGCGTCGGTGAGGCTGCGGCGGTAGAGCTGCTCGTGGATCTGGTCGACGAGGTCGCCGCTGATGCCCTTGTAGAGGCCCGCCTGCGACGCCAGCAGCCGCTCGCGACGCTGCGGCGGCAGCGACTGGAAGTGGCGGGTGTACTCCGGCGACGTCAGCTCGAGGGTCAGCTTCGTGTACTCCAGCGGGAAGAACCGCGGCGAGCGGGTCACCCACCGCAGCCGGGTGGTCGGCGCGGCCGCGGCGAGCAGGTCGCTGAAGACTTCGGCGGCGCTCTGCCCGGAGCCGACGACGGTGACGTCGTCGTGGCGCAGCAGCTCGTCGCGGGCCTCGAGGAACCGGGCGCTGTGCCACACCGGACCGCCGGACGCCCCGAGGTCGCGCAGGGCCTCCGGCAGGTACGGCGCCGTGCCGACCCCCAGCACGAGCCGGCGGCCGTGGTGCACGTGCTGCTCGCCCGTCGTCGGGTCGGCGCTGTGGACGGCGTACGCCGCCAGCTCGTCGTCCCAGTGCACCGAGGTCACGGCACGGTCGAAGGTGACGGACCGCAGCCGGTCGACCGCCCAGCGGCAGTAGTCGTCGTACTCGCGGCGCATCGGGTAGAAGGACTCGCGCACGTAGAAGGCGTAGAGCCGCCCGACGTCCTTGAGGTAGGCCAGGAACGAGTACGGCGACGTGGGGTCGGCCATGGTCACCAGGTCGGCGAGGAAGGGCACCTGGAGCGTGGCGTCGTCGAGCATCATCCCGGGGTGCCAGCGGAACTCGCTGCGGGCCTCGAGGAAGACGGCGTCGAGGTCGGGCAGCGGCTCGGCCAGGCAGGCGAGCCCGAGGTTGAACGGGCCGAGCCCGACGCCGACGAGGTCGTGGACGTGCGTCATGCCGCGCCCCCCGTCCGCGTCAGCTCGTCGGCCAGCGCCGCCCGGGCGTGACCGCGCACGAGGTCGAGCACCTGCTGCACGTCGGCGACGGTCGTCGCGGGGTTGAGCAGGGTGAGCTTCAGCCACGCCCGGCCCTCGTAGCGGGTGCGGGCCACGGCGCCCAGGCCGGTGGCGTAGAGGCGCTGGCGGGCGGCCTCGTTGACGGTGTCGAGCACGTCGTCGTCGACCCCGTGCTCGGAGAAGCGGAACAGCACGGTGCTGAGGTCGCCGTGGCCGACGACGCGGAAGTCCGGGTCGGCCACGAGGTCGGCCCGCACCTCGGCGGCGAGGTCGACGACGGCGTCGAGCAGGTCGCCGATGCGGTCCGGGCCGAGGGTGCGCAGGGTCGTCCAGAGCTTGAGGGCGTCGAACCGGCGCGTGGTCTGCAGGCTCTTGTCGACCTGGTTGGGGATCTCCTCGACCACGTCGGCGACGGGGTTGAGGTAGGCCGCATGGTGGGTCACGTGGCGCAGGGCGCGCCGGTCGGCGACGAGCACGGCGCTGCACGCCACCGGCTGGAAGAAGGTCTTGTGGAAGTCGACGGTGACCGAGTCCGCGCGCTCGACGCCGGTGAGCAGGTGGCGACGCCGGCGGGAGGTCACGAGACCGCCGCCGTACGCCGCGTCGACGTGCAGCCAGACGCCGTGGCGGCGGCAGGCCCGGGCGACGGAGGCGAGGGGGTCGACGGCGCCGAGGTCCGTCGTGCCCGCCGTCGCCACCACCGCGGCGACGTGGAGGCCGTCGGCGGCCAGCGAGGTGAGCACCCGGTCGAGGTCGTCGACGTCGAGCCGGCCGAGGTCGTCGACGGCGGTCTCGACCACGGCGTCCTCGCCGAGGCCCAGCACCATGGCGGCCTTGCGGCTGCTGAAGTGCGCGTTGCCGGAGGTGACGATGCGCAGCCGGTGGAGGTCCGCGCCGGCGGCGAGCGCCTCGCCGCGGGCCAGCAGCAGCGCCTGGAGGTTCGACTGGGTGCCGCCGGTCGTGAAGATGCCGTCGGCCCCGTCCGGGAGGCCGAGGCGCTCCGCGGTCCAGGCGACGAGCCGGCGCTCGAGGTGGGTCGCCGGGCCGCTCTGGTCCCAGGTGTCGAGGGAGGAGTTCACGGCCGTGGCGATGACGTCGCCGACGACCGCCGCCACGGCGACCGGGCAGTTGAGGTGGGCCTGGTAACCGGGGTGGTGGAACCACACGGCGTGGTCGAGGTAGAGCCGACGGACCTCGTCGAGCACGTCGGCCGGGCTGTCGAGCGGCTGGTCGAGGTCGACGCCGGCGAGCAGCGCCTCGGCCTCGGCGGGCGCGATGCCCGAGAACGGCTGGCGGACGCGGTCGAAGGCCTCGACCAGCACGTCACGCGCCAGGTCGAGCTGCTCCGCCAGCGCGTCGGTCGAGCTGCGGTCGAGCAGGGCGGGGGTGCTCGTGCCGGTGGGGCGGAGCGGTGGGGCGACGGGGACGGGTGCCGAGAACACGCATGCCTCCTGGTCGGGGGATGGATAAGGCAAGGCTCACCTAACAGCACCGCCCCAAATCGGGCCACCGTGAGTGGTGTTCCCCACGTCGTCGGTCGGTCCGCCGGCGTGTCGCCACGCCGTTCTCCGTCCGGACACTGGTCTCATGGGCTCTCGTGGGTCATGATGTCCAGCACAACCACATTGCTGTGATTCGACGACCTCGGATGACATCCCGATCGAGACCGCTGGGGAAGGCGTTGCTCGACGCCGGGATGAAGGAGGTCAGATGACCACGCACGCATCACACCGTTCCGCCACGCGAGGGGTCCTCTTCGTGCACTCGGCGCCCTCCGCGCTGTGCCCGCACGTGGAGTGGGCCGTCGGTGGTGTCCTCGGCGTGCCCGTGAGTCTCGACTGGACGCCGCAGCCGGCGCAGGCCGGGACCTACCGGGCCGAGCTGTCGTGGACCGGTGACGTCGGCGCGGCCGCCCAGGTCGTCTCCGCCCTGCGGAGCTGGGAGCAGCTGCGGTTCGAGATCACCGAGGAGCCGGCGAGCGGGGCCGAGGGCAGCCGCTTCTCCTCCACGCCCGACCTGGGCGTCTTCCACGCCGTCACCGGCCTGCACGGCGACATCCTGATCCCCGAGGACCGGCTCAAGGCCGCCGTCCTCAAGGCGGCGCTGGGCGAGACCGAGATCCTCGTCGAGATCGACAAGCTGCTCGGCAAGCCGTGGGACGACGAGCTGGAGACCTTTCGGCACGCCGGCGAGGGCGCACCCGTCCGCTGGCTCCACCAGGTCGTCTGACCCCCTCCACCCCTGAGACCGCCCGTCGGGCCCCGGCCGTGTGCCGGGGCCCGACGGCGACCAACCGCGACGGCAGCCGGGCGCGAGCACGCCCGTACGTCGTCGCGTCCACCCCCGGCGGTCGGTCCTGGCTCGGACCACCGCGCACGACGAGGCCCCGTCGACCTGCAGGTCGACGGGGCCTCGTGCTGTGCGGGTGGTGCGGGGGCCGTCAGAGCGGGATGTTGCCGTGGGCCCCGCGCCGTACGCCCGCCGTCTGGATCTCGGCGTCGATCGCGGCCGCGAGGGCCGTGCGGGTGCGGCTCGGCTCGACGATCTCGTCGACGACGCCGATCTCCACGGCCTTCTCCACGCCGCCGGCGATGCGCTCGTGCTCGGCGGCGAGCTCGGCCTCGACCTGGTCGCGCAGGTCGGGCGGCACCTCGGCGAGGCGACGACGGTGCAGCACGCGGATGGCGGCGACCGCCCCCATGACGGCGACCTCGGCGCCCGGCCAGGCCATCACCTTCGTGGCGCCCAGCGAGCGCGAGTTCATGGCGATGTAGGCGCCGCCGTACGTCTTGCGGGTGACGAGCGTGACCCGGGGGACCACGCACTCCGCGAACGCGTGCAGCAGCTTCGCGCCGCGTCGGACGACGCCGTCCCACTCCTGGCCGACGCCGGGCAGGTAGCCCGGCACGTCGACGACGACGACGAGGGGCACGCCGAACGCGTCGCAGAGCCGCACGAAGCGGGACGCCTTCTCCGCCGAGAGCGAGTCGAGGCAGCCGCCGAGGCGCAGCGGGTTGTTGGCGACGACGCCCACGGTGCGGCCGCCGAGGCGACCCAGCGCGGTCACGACGTTCGGCGCCCAGCGCGGGTGCAGCTCGAGCGCGGTGCCCTCGTCGAGGATGCCCTCGACGAGCGGGTGCACGTCGTACGCCCGCTTGCGGTTCTCGGGGAGCAGGTCGGCGAGGTCGACGTCCTCGACCTGGTCCGTCAGCAGGCTGCCCTGGCTGCCGAGGAGGGTGGCGGTGTCGCGGGCGTGCTGGAGCGCGGCCTCCTCGGTGTCGGCGAGCAGGTGGACGACACCAGAGCGGCGGCCGTGGGGCTCCGGGCCGCCGAGGCGCAGCATGTCGACGTCCTCGCCCGTCACCGAGCGGACGACGTCGGGACCGGTGACGAAGATGCGTCCCTCCGGGCCGAGCACGACGACGTCGGTGAGGGCGGGCCCGTACGCCGCTCCGCCCGCGGCCGGGCCGAGCACGACGGAGATCTGCGGGATCCGGCCCGACGCCTGGGTCATGATCGCGAAGATCCGGCCCACGGCGTGCAGCGACGCGACGCCCTCGGCGAGGCGTGCGCCGCCGGAGTGCCAGAGGCCGATGATCGGCGCGCCGTCGGTGAGCGCGCGCTGGTAGGCGGTCATGACGACCTGGCAGCCGTCCTCGCCCATGGCGCCGCCCATGACGGTGGCGTCGGAGCAGAACGCGACGACGGGGGTGCCGTCGACGGTGCCGATCGCGGCGAGCATGCCGGACTCGTCGTCAGGCGTCAGCAGCTCGAGCGAGCCGTCGTCGAGGAGCGCCGTCAGCCGGTGGACCGGGTTGCGGGGGTCCTCGGCGCGCGGCAGCTTCACCATGACGGAGCGCGGCACGGAGCCGGCCGGCGGGTGGACGGGGGTCGCGGCGGAGTCGGCGGTCTGGGTCATCACACGCTCCGGAAGGCGATGGCGACGTTGTGACCGCCGAAGCCGAACGAGTTGTTGAGCGCGGCGAGGTCGCCGGCCGGGAGGTCGCGGTTCTTGTCGGCCAGGTCGAGGCCGACGTCCTCCGGGTCGTCCAGGTTGATCGTGCCCGGGACGACGCGGTGGTGCAGCGCGAGGATCGTGGCGATCGACTCCAGCGCGCCGGCGGCGCCGAGGAGGTGACCGGTCATCGACTTCGTCGAGGTGACGACGGCGCCGTCCGCGTGGTCGCCGAGGGCGTTGCGGATCGCGAGCGCCTCCGCCACGTCGCCCTGCGGGGTCGAGGTGGCGTGGGCGTTGATGTGGACGACGTCGGCGGCCGAGAGGTCGCCCTCCACGAGCGCCCGCTTCATGGCGCGGGTCGCGCCCGCGCCGGCCGGGTCGGGCTGCGCGATGTCGTGGGCGTCGGCCGTGATGGCGGCCCCCGCGACCTCGGCGTACACCCGCGCACCGCGGGCGGCGGCGTGCTCCGCCGACTCGAGCACGAGCGCGCCCGCGCCCTCGCCGAGCACGAACCCGTCGCGGCCCTTGTCCCACGGACGCGAGGCGGCGGTCGGGTCGTCGTTGCGCTTCGAGAGCGCCATCATCTGGCCGAACGCGGCCATCGGCAGCACGTGGACGGCGGCCTCGGTGCCGCCGACCACGACGACGTCGGCGCGGCCGAGGCGGATGAGGTCGACGCCGAGGGCGATCGACTCGTTGCCCGAGGCGCAGGCCGAGACGGGCGTGTGCACGCCCGCCTTCGCCCGGATCAGCAGGCCCACCGCGGCGGCGGGGCCGTTGGGCATGAGCATCGGGATCGACAGCGGCGAGACGCGCCGCGGGCCCGACTTCAGCAGGGTGTCGTAGTTGGAGAGCAGCGTGGTGACGCCGCCGATGCCCGAGGCCATGGCGACCGCCAGGCGCTCGGGGTCGACGTCGACCTCGCCGGCGGGGCCCTCGAAGCCCGCGTCGGCCCAGGCCTCCTGCGCGGCGACGACCGCGAACTGGCCGGACCGGTCGAGGCGCCGGGCCTTCACGCGGTCGAGGACCTCGGAGGGCTCGACGGCCACGCGGGCGCCGATGCGCGCGCCGAGGCTCTCCGCCCACTCCTCCTCCAGGAGGCGGACACCCGACCGCCCCTCGATCAATGCGTCCCAGGTGCTGGCGACGTCACCACCCACGGGGGAGGTGGCGCCCAGGCCGGTGACGACGACTCGAGTGCTGGTCATGGACATCCTTCGCTTTCGGGGGGTGGGGCGGAGAGCTGGACCGGTGACGCTGCGTCAGTGACGCAGGGTCACAGGGCCTTCTCGATGAAGCTGACGGCGTCGCCGACGGTCTTGAGGTTCTTGACCTCGTCGTCGGGGATGGTCACGCCGAACTTCTCCTCGGCGGCCACGACGACCTCGACCATGGACAGCGAGTCGACGTCGAGGTCGTCCACGAAGGACTTGTCGAGCTGGACGTCGGCCTCCGGGATCCCCGCGACCTCGTTGACGATGGCGGCGAGGTCGGTGCGGATCTCTTCGGTGCTGGGCATGGATGGTTCCTCTCGGTTGGGTGGAGCTGGTGGGTTCTGGTGCGGTGGCCGCGCGGCTGCGCGGTGGGTGGTGCTGGTCAGGGGAGGACGACGACCTGGGCGGCGTAGGCCAGGCCCGCGCCGAACGCGATCATCAGGGCCACGTCGCCGGAGGCCGCCTCGCCCTCGGCGAGCATCCGCTCGAGCGCCAGGGGCACCGACGCGGCCGAGGTGTTGCCCTGCTCGGCGATGTCGCGGGCGATGCGCACGTGCTCGGGCAGCTTCATCGAGCGCGCCATCGCGTTCGTGATGCGCATGTTGGCCTGGTGGGGGATGAAGACGTCGAGCTCGTCGGCCTTGACGCCGGCGCGGTCGAGCGCCTGCTGTGCCGTCTTCGCCATGGTGAACGACGCCCACCGGAAGACGGCCGAGCCCTGCATCGTCATGAAGGGGTACGTCGGGTCGTCGTCGGCGAGCACGTCGGTCCACGACTTGTCCTGGCGGATGAGGTCGTACTGCTCGCCGTCCGAGCCCCATACGACGGGCCCGATCGCGGGCGTCTCGGACGGCCCCACGACGACCGCGCCGGCGCCGTCGCCGAAGATGAACGCCGTGCCGCGGTCGGTGCGATCGGTCATCGTGCTGAGCTTGTCGACGCCGACGACGAGCACGTGGCGGGCCGAGCCCGCGCGCACCATGTCGTTGGCCAGCGCGAGCGCGTGGCAGAAGCCCGCGCAGGCGGCCGCGATGTCGAACGCGGCGGCCTGCTCGGTGCCGAGCTCGTGTGCGATCGCGGAGGCCGCCGACGGCAGGTTCAGCATGTGGCTGACGGTGGCGACGACGACGCAGTCGACCTGGCGCGCGTCGATGCCGGCGTGGGC
The DNA here is from genome assembly GCF_000426525.1 of Nocardioides alkalitolerans DSM 16699. GTDB lineage: Bacteria > Actinomycetota > Actinomycetes > Propionibacteriales > Nocardioidaceae > Nocardioides > Nocardioides alkalitolerans. The sequence goes on along the minus strand of NZ_AUFN01000010.1, from coordinate 240,547 downwards.
GAGAGCGGCGCGCGAGGCCTCGACCGACATCATCTCGACGGTCTCGTCGTCGGCGGCCCAGCGGCGGTTGCGGATGCCCGAGCGCTGCTGGATCCACTCGTCGCTGGAGTCGATCGCGTCGACGACCTCGCTGTTGGGCACGATCCGGCGCGGGCGGTAGGCGCCGACGCCGAGGATCCGGGCGTACGACGTGCCCTCGGCGACCTGGAGGGTGCGCGACCCGTCGAGCGGCATCAGGCGGCGCCCTGCGGGTGGAGGCGGAGCAGCGGCTGGCCGGGGGAGACAAGGTCGCCGTCCTCGACGAGCCACTCGACGACGTGACCACCGTGGGCCGCCGTGACGACCGTGCGGTCGCGGAGGCTGACGATCGAGCCGATGGGCGCCTGCGGGGCGAGGAGCTCGCTCTCGGCGGCGGCCGCGTCGCGCTCGAAGGTGCCCTTGGCGGGGGAGACCACCATGCGCCAGGTCGGCGTGGTCGTGATGAGCGAGCCCTCGCCGTGCTTCGCGCAGAACGCGCGGGCGTCGTCGAGCTGGTCCGGGGTGTTGAGCGCGAACGTCTCGACGCCCTTCATCGCCCGCTTGGCGATGCCGGTGAGCGTGCCGGCGGGCGGCATCTCGATGACCCCGGTGACGCCGAGGTCGAGCATCGTCTCCATGCAGAGGTCCCAGCGCACCGGCCGGGCGATCTGGCCCACGAGGCGGCGCAGCACGTCGCGGCCGTCGTGGACCACCTGCCCGTCGCGGTTCGAGATCAGCGGGGTGCGCGGGTCGTGCGTCGACACCGCGGCGGCGAGCCGCGAGAGGTGGTCGACGGCCGGGGCCATGTGCTCGGTGTGGAACGCGCCGGCGACGCTGAGGGGGATCAGCCGGGCCCGCGTGGGCGGGGCGGCGGCGAGGGCCGCGAGCTGCTCCATCGTGCCGGCGGCGACGACCTGGCCGGGGCCGTTGTCGTTCGCGGCGGTCAGGCCGTGCTGGGCGATCGCGGCGAGGACCTCGTCGCGCTGGCCGCCGACGACGGCGGTCATGCCGGTGGGCGTGACGGCAGCGGCCTTGGCCATCGCCTTGCCGCGCTCGCGCACCAGCACCATCGCCTGCTCGGCCGTCATCACCCGGGCGCCGGCGGCGGCGCCGAGCTCGCCCACGCTGTGGCCGGCGACGGCGCCGACCTGCTCGAAGGCGTCGGTCGGGTGGGGGAAGAGCTCGAGGGCGGCCACGAGGCCGGCGGCGACCAGGAGCGGCTGCGCGACCTGGGTGTCACGGATGGTCTCGGCGTCGGCCTCCGTGCCGTAGTGGACGAGGTCCATGTCGGCAACGCTGGAGAGCCAGGCGAAACGGGTGGCGAAGGTCGGGTCCTCCAGCCAGGGGCGGAGGAAACCGGGGGTCTGGGAGCCTTGTCCAGGCGCGAGGACGACGAGCACGGCACCACTCTGCCTTGTGGCCTTCCCACCACTCGCGTCGACGTCGCACGAAGTTGAGGGGGGTTCCTTTGTGGAGACCCTCCAATTCCCGGTTACTGCTCGGTTGCGTCCGTGCCCTGCTGGCGTCCGACGGTGAGCGCGATCTGCAGGGTGAAGGCGTCCCGGGGGTCGCTGGGCGAGCACCCGGTGAGCTCGGCGACCTGGGCGAGGCGGTAGCGGACGGTGTTCGGGTGCACGAAGAGCGTCCGTGCGGTCGCCTCGATCGAGGACCTCTGGGCGAAGAACGTGGTGAGGGTGCCGCCGAGGGCGGAGCGGTGCTCAGCCAGGGGGCGTGAGACCCGGTCGAGGAGGTGGTCGACGGCCGCGCGCTCCCCGGCCAGGATGCGTTCGGGCAGCAGGTCGAGCGCGTGCACCGGTCGCGGCGCCTCGAGCCACGCGCGGGCCACGTCGTACGCCGCGAGGGCCTCCCGTGCCGACGTGTACGCCGACGCGAGGTCGTCGGCCCGGGGCCCCACGACGACGGGGCCGGGCCCGAGCTGGTCGGCGATCGCGGCGGCCGCGTCGCGCTCGGAATCGACACCGCCCAGCACCACGACGAGGCGGTCGCCCTGGATCGCGCAGAGCACCTCCCGCACCACGGTGAGCGCGCCGCGTCGTACGGCGCCGAAGAGATCCGTCTCCGTGCGCTCCGCGGGGACGCCCCCGATGACCACGCACACGCCCAGACCGGGCTGCCAGCCCAGCGCGCTGGCCCGCGAGAGCACCCCGTCGTCGGCCTCGCCGCGCACGACGGTGTCGACGATGAGGGCCTCGAGGCGCGCGTCCCACGCCCCGCGCGCCTCGGCCGCCCGGGCGTAGACCCGGGCCGTCGCGAAGGCGAGCTCGCGGCCGTAGCGCAGGATCGCCGCGTGCACCGCGGCGCTGTCGTCGGCCTCGAGCACCTGGTCGAGCTGCTCCTCGACCACGTCGATGCCCAGCCGCACGAGGTCGACCGTCTGCTGGAGCGTGATGACCCCGGCGAGGGCGCGGGGGGCGGCACCGAAGACGGCCGTGGCCAGCGTCGTGTCCTTGGGCTCCTCCTCGCCGCCGGTGCGCCACCAGTCGACGAAGCTGCGGATGCCGGCCTGGATGATCAGGCCCACCCACGACCGGTCCTCGGCCTTGAGCTCCCGGAACCAGGCGACGTCGGACTCCATCCGCCCCGTCGCCGCCGTGCTGAGGCTGCCCATCGCCCGCTGCAGCACGTCGGCCGTGCGCACCCGCTGCTGCAGGTCGATCCGGTGGCCGGGCGCCACCGCGACGGGCCGGCGGGGGCGCGGGTCGGGGGAGGTGGCCACGGGGTCGACCCTATGCCCGGCCCGTCCCGTCCCGCTCCGGTCACGCTTCGGCGGCGGATCGGTGGACCCCGCGGGCGTCGGGGGCCCGGTCTGCTTCAATCGGGAGGTCGTCCCCGACCGAGGAGCAGGCATGAGCGCAGGACCCGAGGTGCGCCCCGAGGTGCGGTTCGTCGAGGTGCACGGGCACCGACGCGCCTACGCGATCGCGGGCTCGGGTCCGGTCCTCCTGCTGCTGCACGGCCTCGGCTGCGACCACCGCACCTGGCGACCGGTCCACCTGCGCCTGGCCGAGAAGTACACGGTCATCGCGCCCGACCTGCTCGGGCACGGGCTCTCCGACAAGCCCCGCGCCGACTACAGCGTCGGCGGCTACGCGAACGGCATGCGCGACCTGCTCACCATCCTGGGGATCGACAAGGTCACCGTCGTCGGCCACAGCTTCGGCGGCGGGGTGGCGATGCAGTTCGCCTACCAGTTCCCCGAGCGCACGGAGCGGATGGTGCTCGTGGGCAGCGGCGGCCTCGGGCCCGAGGTCACGCCGTTCATCCGGGCCATCACGACCCCCGGCTACCACCGCCTCATGGGCGTGCTGACCCTGCCCGGCGTGCGGCACGTCGGCATGGCGGGGCTGCACGGGCTCGGGCGGCTGCCGAGCAAGTACACGCGCGACCTCCCCGAGGTCGCCCGCATCTACGACTCCTTCAAGGACCCGCGGGCGCGGGCGGCGATCCGGCACGTGGTGCGCGGCGTCGTCGACTGGCGGGGTCAGGTGGTCACGATGTCCGACCGCGCCTACCTCACCGAGGTGCTGCCGATGTGCGTGGTCTGGGGCCGCGACGACCAGGTGATCCCCGCGACCCACGCGCTCAACGCCGCCGCGCTCGCGCCGGGGGCGCGCATCGAGCTCATCGCGGACTCCGGGCACTTCCCGCACCGCGACCACCCGGAGCGCTTCGCCGAGATCCTCGACGACTTCGTAGGCAGCACGAAGCCGGCGACCTACAGCCGGGCCCGGTGGCGCCGCTACCTCGTCGACGGCCCCTCGCTCCCGGTCGCCCAGGCCGCGGCCGGCGAGCCGCCCGTCGCGCCCGTCACGCCGGCGGAGCCCGCTCGGGCCCGCGCCTCGGCGGTCCGGGGGCTCCGCCTCGTCGGCGGCGCCCGCAGCTCGGCCTGAGCCCGTCCGGAAGTTTTCTCCCGACCTCCGGAACATCTGCACCCTCCGCGCCCTCCAAGTCCACGAGAGCAGCACCGACACCCGGCCCGCTGGGCCCGACGCGAGGAGACGCAGATGACGCAGCAGGAGTTCGACATGGACGGCGACGGCATCGTCGACACCATCACGGTCGACGTGGACGGCGACGGGCTGGTCGACACGGTCGCCTACGACACCGACGGTGACGGCTACACGGACGTCGCGGAGACCGACGTGGACGGCGACGGCTACGTCGACGTCGTCGAGACCGACGTGGACGGCGACGGCTACACCGACGTCGTGGAGACCGACACCGACGGCGACGGCCTGGCCGACGTGGTCGAGACCGACCTGGACGGCGACGGCTACGTCGACGTCGTCGAGGTCGACACGGACGGTGACGGCATCCTGGACGAGGTCACGAGCCTCGACGGCTCCTACCCGAGCGACACGCCCGCCGCCCCGCCCGTGGTACCCGACAGCGGGTACGACGACGGCTACAGCGACGGGTACGACGACGGGTACGACGGCGGCTACTCCGACGCCGGCACCTCCGCGGCCCCCACCGAGTCGCTCGACCTGGACGGCGACGGCGTCACCGACGCGATCGCGAGCGACCTCGACGGCGACGGCGTGATCGACACGCTCGACGTCGACACGGACGGCGACGGCTACGTCGACTCCTACGTCATGGACACCAACGCCGACGGCGTGCCCGACGAGGTGGGCGTCGACACCGACGGCGACGGCGTCACGGACGTCATCGCCTACGACGCCGACGGCGACGGCGTGATCGACACGGTCGAGGACCTCGGCACGACGGACTCCTACGACAGCTGGGACAGCAGCTCGGAGGACGCCGCGCCCGAGGCGGGCTGCGACGCCGACGGGTCCCACGACCTCTGAGCCACCCGGCACGACCCCCGGGACGGGGTCAGTCGGCGAGAGCCGCCTGGAGCTGCGCGCGAGCGCGGTTCAGGCGGCTCTTGACCGTCTGCACCCCGACGCCCTGCTGCGCGGCGATCTCGTCGTAGGTGAGGTCGGCGATCTCGCGCAGCACGACCGCCTCGCGGAACTGCTCCGGCAGGGCGGCGAGCGCGCGCCGTACGCGGTCGGTGTCGCCCACCTGGTCGGCGTGGTCGCGGCGCGGGTCCAGCTGGTCGGACTCGCCGAGGTCGAACGGGTCGACCACGCGCTCGCGCCGGCGCCGCACCACGGCGAGCGCGGCGTTCGAGGCGATCCGGTAGAGCCAGGTGTCGAAGCGGGCATCGCCTCGGAAGCCGGCGAGGTGCAGCCAGGCGGCGGTCAGGGCGTCCTGGAGGGCGTCCTCGGCGTCGTGACGGTCGCCGGTCACGCGCAGGCAGACCGACCAGAGCCGCTGGCGGCGGGCCGCGACGAGGGCCTCGAAGGCGTCGGCGTCGCCCTGCTGCGCGCGCCGGACCAGGGCGGACTCGGCCAGCGCCGTTCCCCCGTCGAGGTCGACCGACCCCGCAGCTCCCTGCGTCCCCTCGAGCACGCGTGCAGTGTGCCACGTCGTCACGGGCGGTGGCAGGGCCTCGACCGACGGTGCCCCCGGGAGGGACGGCTCGCTCAGAGACCGAGCCAGGGACGCCCGAAGGACCGCGCCAGGTCGACGCCCAGCCCCGCGTCCGTCGACGTGAGCTCGAGCTGGAGACCCCAGTGCACCGGCGCCGTGCCGACCTCGCCGGTGAGAGCGACCAGCACCCGGGCGCTCGCCTCGCCCCCCGTGCCACCGCCGACGCCACCGCCCAGCGGTGGTCGCGCCGCGACGGACTGGACGAGGTCGGGCGTGAGCACGACCGGCGCCCGCTGGAGCCGGGTGGGCCCCGTGGGCAGCAGCAGGGCGTACGCCGTCAGCTCGAGGTCCCCGGCTCCCTGGCCGCCGCGGTGCCGGCCGCCCGGGAAGAGGTGCAGCGCGAGGTCGACGCGGTCCCCGCCGAGCGTGACGGCGGTGACCGGCGGGCGCTGCTCCGGCAGCCGGGGGTCGCGACTGGCCTCGAGCCGGGACGCGAACCCCTCGCCGTCGGTGAAGCACCCGCGGGCGGCGAGCACCCCGATCACGGCCGCCTGCAGCGGGGTCAGCGGCGTCGGCCGGACGAACCCCGCCGACGGGGCGACGTACGGCGCCACGGTCACCGAGACGCCCGCGCGACCGTGCGTGATCCACCCGGGCACGGGCCCGACGCCGCTCAACCGCCACGTCGGGTCGTGGCGCGCACGGCTGCGCTCGTCGGGGCCGAGCGTCGGCCAGCGCTCGACCAGGGCGTGGGCCCAGACCGGACCGCCGCGCTGCTGGCCGCGGAACTCCTGCTGCCACCGCGGGTCGCGCGTGGCGCGGCCCCACGCCGGGGCGTCCCCGAAGAAGGTCCGGGCCGGCAGGGCCGCCGTCTCCGGGTCGTCGGGTGCGGTGAACGACCGCGCCCGGCCGTCGGGGGTGGGCGCCGTCAGCAGCGACGGGTGGCGGGCCACCTGGTCGGCGAGGCCCGGCACCGAGAGCAGCGCGACCAGCACGGGCGGCTCCTCGAGCGCCGCCAGCAGACCGGGCGTGGCCCGCGCCGCGGCGGCGAGCCCCGGGTGGGCGACCAGCAGCTGCTGACGCACCAGGCCACGACCCGCCGGGCCGTCGGCGGCCGTGCCGCCGGGCGACGAGTACGGCGGGGGGACCGCGGGCCGGCGCGCCGGCGGACCCGCGGGTCGGCCGACGGGCGGGAGGCCGGGAGGCCCCGACGGCCGCCGCACCGGCGGAGGCCCCTGCGGGCGACCGGCCGCAGGGGCGGGACGGTAGGGCGGCGGGATCGGTGGCGGCGGGGGCGGTCCACCGGGCCGGCGGACCGCGGCGTACGGCGGGGGGACGCGCGGCGGGGCGGGCGACCGACCCGGGGCCACCGCCGGCCGCGGCAGGCCGACCGGCGCCGCGGCGGGCGACGGGGGGAGCGGAAGGGGCGCGGTGTCGAGCCTCCGCGAGGGGTCGGGCGGCGGCAGCTGACTCTTCGTGAGCCGCGAGCGCGGGTCGGGCACCGCCTGCAGCCCGCGCAGCGTGATGATGCGGCTCACGTCGGCGTCGGCGCGCTGGACGACGACCACGTCGGTGGCGGTGTGGGCGCCGTACGCGACCACCAGGTGGGGCTCGGCCAGGTGGGCCGGGCGCCCGGCGAGCAGCTCGGTCGCCATCCGGTGGATCCAGCGCAGCCGCGAGGAGCCGCCGGTGAGGTAGAGGGCGTGCAGGCCGTCCGGCTCGACGCCGGCGGCCTCGAGGCTGCGCTCGAGCAGGGCGCGGGCGCGCTGCATCTCGCCGGCGATGACCTGGTTGAACTCGTTGATCGTGACGGTCACGGCTGCCTGCCGGTCGCCGAGGGCGACGTCGACGTCGGCGTACTCCCAGTCGGCCAGCGCGTGCTTGGCGGCCTGGACCGAGGCGTAGAGCGCGTGCAGCGACCCGAGGTGGGCGCGCTCGCCCAGGGCGTCGTCGAGCTCGCCGAGGCCCTGCTGACGCAGCTGGGCGCGGACCCAGAGCGCGAAGACGTGGTCGACGGTGGAGCCGCCGAGGTCGTCGAGACCCGCGTGGGCGGTGATCTCGAGCGGGGTGCCGCTGCCGGCGCGGTGGCGCAGGACCGCGACGTCGCAGGTGCCGCCGCCGAAGTCGAGCACGGCCACGTGGGCGTCGTCGGGGAGGTCGGCGCCGTCGGCGAACCAGGAGACGGCGGCGATGGGCTCGGAGACCAGCTCGACGGGCAGGTCGGAGCCGGTCCGTCGCCACGCGGCGCGCAGCGCCTCGCGCCGGGGGCGCGCCCAGGTCTGCGGGTGGGTGAGCACGACCTTGTCGGGACGCGACCCGCCCGCCTCGCGGACGGCGGCGCGGGTGGCGTGGGCCAGGGTCTGCGCGACGAGGTCGACCACCTCCACCTCGGTGTCGCCGAGCAGCAGCGTGTCCTGGCCCAGCAGCAGCTTGGGCGAGGAGACGAAGTGCTCGGGAGCGGCGTGCCGGCCGGCGACGGCCTCGGCGCCCACCCGGATGCCGGCACTGGTCAGGAGCGCGGCCGACGGCAGCAGCCCGCCCGGCCCGAGGGGCACGGCGCGGGGGCGGTCAGTCCCGGTGCGGACCGCGGCGGTGGTGTTGGTGGTTCCGTAGTCGATGGACAGCGTCCAGCCCATACGGCCCCTCCTCCCCGTCCCGGCGTGCGTGACCGGCGTGCGTCACCGGCGCGATCCTGCCACGTGGCGGGCGAGCAGCTGGTAGGAGCGTGCCAGCACCCGGGCGGCCTCGACCTCGGTCGGCACGACGGTGCGGGCGGCCTCCCCGACGGCGTACGCCGACGCGCGGCGCAGCATCGTGGCCGCGTCGGCGTCCGTGCCGCCTGCGGCGCCCGCCTCCCGCGCCACGGCCTCGGGGGCGTCGACCACGGCCTCGAGGCGGGGGAGCAGGGACGAGTCCGGGGCGTGGGCCGCCAGGAGCCGGAGCGCGCGCAGCTCCCGCAGCGGGTGCAGGTCCGGGTCCAGGTGGGCGGCCTCGAGCCGGGCCCGGGCCTCCTCGGGCTCGGGGAGCAGGTGCAGGAGCGTGGAGAGCACCGAGAGCGCCCGGATCGCCTTGATGAGGTGGGCGCGGGGGAGCAGCTGCTCCCGCACCGCCGCGTCGACCGCGTCGACCCCGGAGGTCGACGACAACCAGGCCCGCAGCGAGGCCGCGCCCCCGGCAGCGACCTCCCGGCCGGCGACCACGCCGTACGGGCCGAGGGCGTCCCACAGCGCCGCCATCTCGCTCTCGCCGACGCCGTCGGGCGGACCGGTCTGCCGCCAGAGGTGCAGGAGCACCCCGTCGGTGTCGGCGAGGGCGGTGAGGTGACGGGCCATGGTCTCGGTGACGGCGCCCGTGCGCGCCGTCTGGGCGAGCAGGCCCGAGACCGGGACGACGGCGGAGAAGTCGGTCGGGTGCTCGAGCGCGATCCGGTCGGCGACCCCGCGGGCCACGGCGAACGGGTCGCCGCCGCTGAGGTCGCCGCTGCCGAAGAGATCGGCCTGCGTGAGCACGCACAGCGCGTTCACGGCGGTGGCCGCGAGCGTGCCCGAGGCCCGGTGGAAGTCGTGGAGGAAGTCGAAGTCGTCCTGGCGCTCGGCCTCGCGGATCGCGAAGAGCAGGGCGTCGGCGTCGCCCGCGGCCGCCGTCGACGTGCCGTCGCCGAGCAGCGCGCGCCGCGTCGCGGCCTCGTTCTCCGCCGTCAGGGTCGCTAGCCCGGGCGTGTCGATGAGCGTGAGGTCACGCAGGGAGCCCGCCTGCAGGTGCACCACGATCCGGCGCACGTCGCTCGCGGGCACGTCGAGGTCGGCCGGCACGGCGCCGTCCTCGAGGAGCAGCGGGCGGGTCGAGCCGTCGACCATGTGCAGCTCGGCCCGGTCGGGGGAGCCGTAGGTGTACCAGGTGACGACCCGGGTGCACTCGCCCGCGCGCGTGGGGGCCACCCGTCGGCCGACCAGGGCGTTCACGAGCGTCGACTTGCCGGCCTTGACCCGGCCGACGACCGCGAGGCGCAGCGGGGCGTGCAGGGTCTCCCGGACCGCCTCGAACGGCGCACGGGCGTCGGCCGGCAGACCCTGGGCGAGGTCGGTGCAGAGGCGGTCGACCGCGGTGACGACCCGTCGGTCGCCGGCGCGCTCCGTGCCCGTCACCAGCCGCCGTCCTCGGTGGCGAGGTCGTCGGCCGGGGCCTCGGGCTCGGCGTACGGGTCGGTGGCCGCACCCGGGTCGAGGTCACCGAGGTTGCCGAGGTCGCCGAGGTCGATGACGTCGCCCGGGTCGTCGGCCGTGCTCCCGCCCGTGTCCTCGGTCGCGGCGTCGCCGAGCAGGTCGGCGGCACCCGCGAGGTCGGCCAGGTCCCCGGCGTCGTCGAGCGCCGGCACGAGGTCGGCGTAGGCAGACGCGTCGGCCGAGCCGTCGACCGCCTCCGTCACCGCGCGGGTCCAGACGTGGTCGGGCACGTCGTCGAGCAGGTGGTCGGCGAGGTCGCCCAGGTCGCCGGGGTCGCCCAGGTCGCCGGGGTCGGCCGCGGCGAACACGTCGAGCGAGTCGTCGAGGTCGAGCACGTCCTCGACGGCTGCGTCGTCGCCGGTGCCCGCGCCCGTGCTGCTGCTGGTACCGGTGCTGGTCGGGTCGTCGCTCATGGGAGCGCACCTCCTTCTCGTCGGAGTGTCGTCAGCTCGTCGAGCACGTGCTGGTGCTGGGCCACCACGGCGTCGCGGCGGCGTCGTACGTCGCCCCGCGCCCGCTCCTGGTCGGCCACCGAGCGGGCCGCCTGGGCCTCGCTCTGGGTGATGAGGGTGTCGAGCTCGGCGATGCAGGCCTTGAGGTGGTCCTCGAGCGCGACGTACAGCTGCGGTCGGATCTCGCGCACGACGGCCTCGATGCCGGTGCTGAGCTCGCGCCGCATCACGTTGACGTTGTCGTTCAGCAGGGAATTGAGCTGGCCCTGCCCCTCCCGCATGCCGCGGAAGCCGATGTTGAGCGTCACCCAGCCCCCGGCGAGCACGATGCCGATGGGTCCGGCGATGCCGATGAGGGCCGCCACCTGCACGCCCATGAAGGCCGTGGTCGCCAGCGAGGGGTCGAACATCGAGCTGGTGGTGGTGGGCGTGCGCATGCGGATCCGGCTCAGCGCGTCGGCCACGTCGACGGGCACGGCGACCCGTCCGTGGGTCGTGGCCTCCAGGCTGCCGAACGCGTCGGCGACGACCCGCTGGACCCCGACGTCGAGCGCCCGTCGGACCGTGGCGACGAGCACGGCCAGCTCGGCCTCGAGCTCGCCGACGAACTGCTGCTTGCGGGCCTTCGTCATGGCCAGCCGCTGCTTCGAGATGGTGGCCCCGAGGCGGGTGACGATGTCGTCGGCGCCCTGGTTGACCACGTTGACCGCGGCCTGGCGCACACGGCCGAGGTCGCGCTCCAGCTCCAGGCGGGAGGTGCGGAGGTCGTGGCGCAGCTCGGCGAGGCGCTCGCGCTCGCCGACCATGGCGTCGACCACGGCGGGGTCGGCCCGCTCGAGCACGGCCAGCTCGCGCTCCAGCCCCAGCGCGGCCCGCTCGAGGCCGTCGGCGCAGCCCTCGAGGGCGTGCACGACGCGGGCGCGGTCGGCGCCGCCCACGCGCTCGACCAGCACGCGCGCGAGCTCGGGGAGCCCGGAGGCGGCCTCCAGCTTCTCGGCGGTCGCCGTCGGGTAGTCGCGGGCCTGCACGGCGTACGTCGCGGCCACCGGCAGGATCGGTGCGTCGGCGAGGCGGGGGGCGTGCTCGGCGAGCAGGGCCCGGTTCTCCGCCAGCACCTGCTCCCACGTCGTCGGGTTGCGGTCGGTGCGGCTGAGCACGAACACGACGGACGCCGAGCCGGCCGCCACCTCGCGGACGAAGGCGAGCTCCGGTGCGGTGAGCACCTGGCCGCCGTCGGAGACGAAGACCATGACGGAGGCCTGGGCCACCGCGGCCCGGGCCCGGCGGCCGTGCACGGCCCGCAGCCCGCCCACGCCGGGGGTGTCGAGCACGGTCACGCCCGGCAGGAAGCGCGAGGTGACGGCGACGCGGACACCCACGGGCGGGGCGTCGTCGTCGGGTGCGGCGCCGTCGGGGAGCGGCGTGGTGGCCGTGGCGTCGACCGCGAGCCGGGCGAGGGCGTCGGCCAGGGGTGCGTCGCGGTGGGAGCCGTCGGCGTGCTCGACCCGGGCGGTGCCCTCGGGGAGGTCGTCGCTCGGCGGCACGACGGCGATGACGCCGGTGGTGACGACCTCGGCGGCGGTGGGGGAGACGTCGGCGCCGGTGAGCGCGTTGACGAGGGTGCTCTTGCCCCGCTTGACCTCGCCGACCACGACGACCGACGGGGCGGGGGGCGCGGTGCTCACGGGACCCGTGGCCAGGGCGACGTCGTCGTGCAGCCCCAGGCGGCGCAGGAGGCCGACCGAGCTGCCGAGGGCACGCTTCTGGTCGGCGGTCATCCGCACGCGGAGGGGGATCTGGAGCCCGCCGGCCGCCCCTCCCGGGGCGTCACCGGCCTTCGGCCCTCGAGTGGTCACAACCGTTTCGATGCAGCGCGGGCCGCGGATGTTCCCGACGTCGAGGAGAAATCTCCGACGCCGGGACCATCCGCGGCCCGTGAGGACGAGGAGGTCAGGCCGCCCCGCCCTCCTGCTCGACGTTCTTCACCGCGGTCGGGTCGTCGATGCGGTACGTGTCGAACGCCTTCTGCACGACGGCGGTCTCGATCTCGCCGGCCTCGGCGAGCGCCTGCAGCGCCTGCACGACGACCGACTGGGCGTCGATGTTGAAGAAGCGCCGCGCCGACGGGCGGGTGTCGGCGAAGCCGAACCCGTCCGCACCGAGCACGCGGTAGTCCTCCGGCACCCAGCGGGCGATCTGCAGGGGCACGGCCGCCATGTAGTCGGAGACCGCGACGACCGGACCGGACGAGGCACCCAGCTTGTCGGCGACGTACGCCGTACGGGGGGCCTCGCTCGGGTGGAGCAGGTTCCAGTCCTCGGCGGCGACGGCGTCGCGGGCGAGCTCGTTCCACGACGTGACCGACCAGGTGTCGGCGGCGACGCCCCACTCCTCGTCGAGCATCCGCGCGGCGTCCTTGATCCACGGGAAGGCCACGCCGGAGGCGAGCAGGCGGACCCGCGGGCCTTCCTTCTGCGACGCCGAGACCTGGTAGATGCCCTTGAGCAGGCCCTCGTGGTCGAGGCCCTCGGGCTCGGCCGGCTGCTCGACCGGCTCGTTGTAGACCGTCATGTAGAAGATGACGTTCTCGCCCTCGGGGTGCGTCTGCGTCGTGCCGTACATCCGCTCGAGGCCCGAGCGCATGATGTGGCCGACCTCGTAGGCGAACGCGGGGTCGTAGTGCACGACCGCCGGGTTCGTCGACGCGAGCAGCGGCGAGTGGCCGTCCGCGTGCTGCAGGCCCTCGCCGGTGAGCGTGGTGCGACCCGCGGTGGCGCCGACGAGGAACCCGCGCGACAGCTGGTCGGCCATCGCCCAGATCGAGTCGCCCGTGCGCTGGAACCCGAACATCGAGTAGAAGATGTAGAACGGGATCATGTGCTCGCCGTGGGTCGTGTACGCCGACCCGGCCGCCGTGGCGGACGCCATGGCGCCGGCCTCGGAGATGCCCTCGTGCAGCATCTGGCCGGAGGCCGACTCCTTGTAGGCGAGGAGCATGTTGCGGTCGACGGCCTCGTACTGCTGGCCCGCCGGGTTGTAGACCTTGGCGCTCGGGAACATGGAGTCCATGCCGAAGGTCCGGTACTCGTCCGGCGCGATCGGCACGATGCGCTGGCCGATCTCGGGGTCCTTCATCCAGTCGCGCAGGAGGCGGACGGCGGCCATCGTCGTGGCGACCTTGTTCTTGCCCGCGCCCTTCTTGAGGTCGGCGTAGACCTTGTCGCCGGGCAGCTTCAGCGCCGTGGCGCGGTTGACCCGACGGGGGAGCGAGCCACCGAGCTGGTGGCGGCGCTCCATCATGTACTCGATCTCGGGCGACTTCGGGCCGGGGTGGAAGAACGGCGCCGCGCCGGTCTCGTCGTACGCGATCTCGAGGTCGCGGTCGGAGATCGGCAGGTAGAGGCGGTCACGGAACTTCTTGACCGCGTCCTTGTCGAGCTTCTTCATCTGGTGGGTGGCGTTCTTGCCCTCCAGCGAGTCGATCGTCCAGCCCTTGATCGTCTTCGCGAGGATGACGGTCGGCTGGCCGACGTGCTTCTGGGCGGCCTCGAACGCGGCGTACACCTTGCGGTAGTCGTGACCACCGCGCGGGAGCTTGCGGATCTGCTCGTCGCTCATGTGCTCGACCATCGCCCGCAGGCGCGGGTCACCGCCGAAGAAGCTGTCGCGCACGTAGGCGCCGTCCTCGACCGAGTAGGTCTGGAACGCGCCGTCGGGCGTCGTGTTCATCTTGTTGACGAGCACGCCGTCGACGTCGCGGGCGAGCAGCTGGTCCCACTCGCGGCCCCAGACGACCTTGATGACGTTCCAGCCGGCGCCACGGAACGTGGACTCCAGCTCCTGGATGATCTTGCCGTTGCCGCGCACCGGGCCGTCGAGCTGCTGCAGGTTGCAGTTGATGACCCAGGTGAGGTTGTCGAGCTCCTCGCGGGCCGCGACGCCGATGGCGCCCAGCGACTCGGGCTCGGCCATCTCGCCGTCACCGAGGAACGCCCACACCTGCTGGTCGCTGGTGTCCTTGACCCCGCGGTTGTGCAGGTAGCGGTTGAAGCGCGCCTGGTAGATCGAGTTGATGCCCGTGAGGCCCATGGAGACCGTCGGGAACTCCCAGAACTCCGGCATGAGACGCGGGTGCGGGTAGGAGGAGAGCCCGGCACCGACCCCGTGCTGCACCTCCTGGCGGAAGCGGTAGAGCTGCTCCTCCGAGAGACGGCCCTCGAGGAACGCGCGGGCGTAGACACCGGGGGAGGCGTGGCCCTGGATGTAGACCTGGTCGCCACCTCCCGGAGCGTCCTTGCCGCGGAAGAAGTGGTTGAAGCCGATCTCGTAGAGGCTGGCCGACGACTGGTACGTCGCGATGTGGCCACCGACCTCGAGGCCCTTGCGGTTCGCGCTCGAGACCATCATCGCGGCGTTCCACCGGATGAAGGCCCGGATGCGGCGCTCCACGTCCTCGTCGCCGGGGAACCAGGGTTCCCGCTCCGGCGGGATGGTGTTGATGTAGTCCGTCGAGCGCAGGGCGGGGACGCCGACCTGCTTCTCGCGGGCCCGCTCGAGCAGCCGGAGCATCACGTAGCGCGCGCGCTCGCGACCTCGGTCGTCGATCAGGGAGTCGAAGGAGTCGAGCCACTCGTGGGTCTCGTCGGGATCGATGTCGGGCAACTGGGTCGGCAGGCCCTCGTGGATCACGGACGTGGAAGTGGTGCGCGACTGGCCGGGTCGGGGTGTCGAGTCAGCGGTCACCCGCTCATCGTCGCACGTGTGACGAGCACAAAAAATCTACCCACCAGTACGTCGCCGCGGGCGCCCGTGCGGTGCCGTGACCGTGGTTCCCTGGGCGCCGCGGGGCATCCTGGGGGAGCCCACTGGGCGGAACGGGTTGCGCAGCCTGCGGAAACCCGCTGGACTACGGGGCACCGCGCGGCGCGCGACGCCGCAGAAGACCGCCGGGACCGGCGGTGACGAGTGCGATGAACGGACCAGATGGAGGAGACAGTGAGTGCGACCGCGGGTGGCGGGTCCACCCAGACTGAGAGCGACACGGCCGGGCCTGCGGCCCGCCTGGGGATCACCAAGGGAATGGTGGTCCAGGAGCTGGGCTGGGACGAGGACACCGACGACGACCTCCGGGTGGCCGTCGAGGACGCCATCGACGCCGACATGGTGGACGGGGACTACGGCAACGTGGTCGACACCGTCCTGCTGTGGTGGCGCGCCGACGACGGCGACCTCGTCGACGGCCTGGTGGACTCGCTGACCGACCTGGTGGGCGGTGGCGCGATCTGGCTGCTGACCCCCAAGGTCGGCCGCCCCGGCAGTGTCGACCCCGCCGCCATCTCCGAGGCCGCGCCCGTCGCGGGCCTCGCCCAGACCACGACCGCCGGTGTCAGCAAGGACTGGTCCGCCACGCGTCTCGTGGCGCCGAAGTCCCCCGCCTGACCCGACGACCGGGCCGCGCCGCTGCGGCCCGGCACGACCACACGATCGGTGCCCACCCGCCGTACCGCCGCCGTGACACGAAATGTCACACGGTGTGACACTGGGTGTGTACCGATCGTTTGCGTCCACGTACCCTCGACCTCGTCCCCGACGAAAGGTCGAGCATGAGCGCTCTGACGACGAAGGTGTCCGACGCCGGCGTGAGCCTGCGGGTGCTGCGCCGGTCCGGCATCATCCGCCCCTACTCGCCGAAGGTGCTCGCGGGCATGCTCGGCACGCTCCGCACGTGGGGCACGACCCCGGCCGGCGGTTTCAAGACCCTCGCGCTCCGGGCGCCCGACGAGGTCGGCGTGGTCGACGAGCTCGGCTCGCTCACGTGGGGCGAGCTGCACCGGCGCACCACCCGCCTGGCCCGCGCCCTGCGCGACCTGGGGGTCCGGGAGGGTGACGGCGTCGCGATCATGTGCCGCAACCACCGCGGCTTCGTCGAGTCGTCCATCGCCGTGAACAAGCTGGGCGCCGACGTGCTCTACCTCAACACCGCCTTCGCCGGCCCGCAGCTGGCCGACGTGCTCGAGCGCGAGCAGCCCCGGGTCGTGGTGCACGACGAGGAGTTCTCCGAGCTCCTCGCGGGTGCCGACCTCGACCACCGGGTGCTCGCCTGGGTCGAGGGCGACGACCGTGCGGCGCCCCGTGCCGACGGCACGCCCACGCTCGAGGGTCTCGTCGCCGCCGGCTCGGACGACGAGCTCGACCCGCCCACGCGCACGCCGCGCACGATCATCCTGACCTCGGGCACGACCGGTACGCCGAAGGGCGCGCCCCGGCCCCAGGGCGGCGTCCCCGCCGCGGTGTCGCTGCTCTCGCGGATGCCGCTCAGGTCGGGCTGGCGCTGCCACATCGCCGCCCCGCTCTTCCACACCTGGGGCTTCGCCCACTACCAGCTGGCGATGCTGCTCGGCACGACCATGGTGCTCCGCCGCAAGTTCGACCCCGCTGCGGCCCTGGAGGTCGTGGAGTCGGAGCGCTGCGACTCGATCGTGGTCATCCCGGTGATGCTGCAGCGGATCCTGGCGCTCGGCGACGACGTTCTCGACGCCCACCCGCTGCCCACGCTGCAGGTCGTGGCGTCGTCGGGCTCGGCCCTGCCCGGCGACCTGGCCCTCACGTGGATGGACCGGTTCGGGGAGAACCTCTACAGCACCTACGGATCCACCGAGATCGCCTGGGCGAGCATCGCCGACCCCGAGGACCTCCGCGCCGCGCCGTCGTCGGCCGGCCGCCTGCCGCACGCGACCGTCGTGCGCATCCTCGACGAGCAGGGGAGGCCCGTGCCCGACGGCGAGGCCGGACGGATCTTCGTCGGCAACGACCTGCAGATCGAGGGCTACACCGGAGGCGGGTCGAAGGAGATGGTCGACGGGCTGATGTCGTCGGGCGACGTGGGCCGGTTCGGACCCGACGGTCGCCTGTACGTCGAGGGCCGCGACGACGAGATGATCGTCTCGGGCGGCGAGAACGTCTTCCCCCGCGAGGTCGAGGACTGCCTCTCCCGTCACGAGGCGGTCGTGGAGGTCGCGGCCGTGGGCGTCGACGACGACGACTACGGCCGGCGCCTGCGGGCGTTCGTCGTGCTGGAGAGCGGCGCCTCGGCCGACGAGGACACCCTGAAGGCGTGGGTGAAGGAGAACCTGGCGCGCTACAAGGTGCCCCGCGAGATCGTGTTCCTCGACGAGCTGCCCCGCAACGCCACGGGCAAGGTGCTGAAGCGCGAGCTGAAGGAAGCGCCGGAGGCGTGAGCGCCGGGACCGTGGCGCCGGGTGTGGGAGCCGCCGTCGGTGGCGGGTGCGAGGATGTCGGCATGCCGCAGGGACAGGTGACGACCGTGACGAGCGCCGCGGGCGAGGTGGGCGTGCCCGTCGGTGCCCCGGCGCCCGACTTCACGCGCCGGGACCAGTTCGGGCAGGACGTGACGCTGTCGTCGTTCCGGGGTCGCAAGGCGGTCGCCCTCGTGTTCATCCCCTTCGCGTTCTCCGGGGTCTGCACGGGCGAGCTCGGGGGAGTGCGCGACCGGCTCGCCGACTTCCTCACCTTCGACACCGAGGTCCTCGCCCTCTCCTGCGACCCGGTTTACTCGCTGCGGGCGTTCGCCGACCGCGACGGCCTCAACTTCCCCCTGCTCTCCGACTTCTGGCCCCACGGCGAGGTCGCCCGCAGCTACGGCGTGTTCGACGAGGTGCGGGGCTGTCCGCGGCGGTCCTCGTACGTCGTCGGGGTCGACGGCACGATCCGCTGGGCGGTGCACAACCAGATGGCCGACGGGCGCGACCTGAGCGCCCACCTCGACGCCCTGCGCGCGGGGGTCTGAGGGCCGTCGGCCCTGCTCGTGGTCCAGACCAGTGGTCGGATCGTGAGACGGATGCGCTGGAGCCTGGCGGTCGCGCCACCGGCGGTTGCATGATCGACCGGTCGCACCGCTGGAGACCCGAGACTCCAGCGGTGCGGCTCACATTTCGGGCTGTCGGCTCCGCCGCCCCGACGTACCCGCACCGCCCGGCTGTCGTAGGCTGTCCGCGCTCCAGGGCGAATAGCTCAGTTGGTCAGAGCGTCCGGTTTACACCCGGAAGGTCGGGGGTTCGAGACCCTCTTCGCCCACCCTGCAGCCCGCCGCGGCCTCCCCGGTCGTGGTGCCGCGGCCGCACGCCGGTCACCCCACCTGGTCGGCCCGCCCCATGAGAGCCCTCTCACGCAGCGCTCACGGTCACCTCACCGCAGCCCGGCAGTGTCGTCCTCATCGACCACGAGGCCCGCTCGCCGGTCGCACGAGAGGAACTCCCCATGCTGATGAAGCTCATCCTTCCCGGGTTCGTCGCCCTGCTCGGCATGGCCGGCGCCGTGATGCTCGCGCTCCCCGACGTGGGGGACCCGCGCTCCGACCGGCCGACGACCGTCGCCGCGTCCTCGGCCTCCGCGTCGGACGACGCCGGCGACGACACGACGACCGGCCCCACCGCACCGCCCACCGCCCCGCCCACCGCACCCTCCACCGCACCGCCCGCCACGGGCGCCCCCACGCCGCCGGCCCCGGCGGCCCCGCCCACGGCCGGGCCCCTGGACGACGACGGGCGTGACGACGACGGTCGCGACGGGCGTGACGATCGGGACGACCGCGACGACGACGGCCCGGCCGCCGCCCCGGCGCCCCGCCCGGCCGCGCCCAGCGCCGTACCGACCCCGCGCCCCGCCCCGCCGGCCGCCGTCGCCCCCCGTGGTGACGACGACGACCGCGACGACCGGGACGACGACCGCCACGACGACGACCACGACGACCACGACGACGACGGCGACGACGACTGACCGGTCCTCACCCCGCACGACGCAGCGAGCCGGCACGGACCCTCGGGGGTCCGTGCCGGCTCGTCGTCGTACGGGTCGACCTGCTGCGTGCGGCGGTCAGGCGAGGAGCAGCACGACGGTCTCGGCGACGCAGGCGGGCTTGGTCTCGCCCTCGATCTCGACCTTGTAGCGCAGCAGCACCTGCTTGCCGGCGGGGAGGTCGGTGACCTCGCCGAGCGAGACGTGGGCGCGCACGCGCCGGCCGACGAGCAGGGGCTGCGGGAACCGCACCTTGTTGACGCCGTAGTTGAGCTTGGCGCCCGGTGTCTCGAACGCGACGACCAGTGCGCCGAGCATCGGCACGAGCGACAGCGTCAGGTAGCCGTGCGCGATCGTGCCGCCGAACGGGCCGGTGGCCGCGCGCTCGGGGTCGACGTGGATCCACTGGTGGTCGCCCGTGGCGTCCGCGAACTGCTGCACGCGGGCCTGGTCGATCTCGACCCAGTCGGAGACGCCGAGCTCCTCGCCCGCGGCTGCGGACACCTCGTCGAGCGTGTGGAACGTGCGCATCGTCGTACCCCCTGCGTGTGTACCGGTCGGTTGCTCGGGGTCAAACCTAGCGGCCGCCGGCCCGCAGCCGGTGAGGCGGGCCGCCGAATCGGCCGGGACCGTCGTCGACTGCCAAGATGAGCCATGGTCGAGAACACTCTTTCCTCCGCCCGGTCCACCACCCCGGCCGCCCCGCTCACCCGCGAGACGATCCGGCGCGTGCCCAAGGTCCTCCTGCACGACCACCTCGACGGCGGCCTGCGTCCCCAGACGATCGTGGAGCTCTCCGCCGAGATCGGTCACGAGCTGCCCGCGGACGGCGCCGAGGCCCTCGCCGACTGGTTCGCCGAGTCCGCCGACTCCGGCTCCCTCGTGCGCTACCTCGAGACCTTCGCCCACACGGTCGCCGTCATGCAGACCGCCCCCGCGATCACCCGCATCGCCCGCGAGTGCGTCACCGACCTCGCCGAGGACGGCGTGGTCTACGCCGAGATCCGCTACGCCCCGGAGCTCATGATCGAGCAGGGCCTCACGCCCGACCAGGTCGTCGCCGCGGTCCAGGCGGGCTTCGAGGAGGGCATGGCCCTCGCCGCCGAGGCCGGCACGCCGATCGTCGCGCGGCAGCTGCTCACCGCCATGCGCCACCAGGCCATGTCGCGGGAGATCGCGGAGCTTGCCGTCTCCTGGCGTGACCGCGGGGTCACGGGCTTCGACATCGCGGGCGCCGAGGCCGGGTTCCCTCCCACCCGCCACCTCGACGCGTTCGAGTACCTGCGCCGCGAGAACGCCCACTTCACGATCCACGCCGGCGAGGCCTTCGGGCTGCCGTCGATCTGGGAGGCCCTGCAGTGGTGCGGCGCCGACCGTCTCGGCCACGGCGTCCGGATCATCGACGACATCACGGTCGGCGACGACGGCTCGGTGACGCTGGGCCGCCTCGCCAGCTACGTGCGCGACAAGCGCATCCCGCTCGAGATGTGCCCCAGCTCGAACGTGCAGACGGGGGCGGCGCCCTCGATCGCCGAGCACCCCATCGGGCTGCTGGCCGACCTCCGCTTCCGTGTCACGGTCAACACCGACAACCGGCTGATGAGCCGGACGTCGATGACCGAGGAGATGTGGCAGCTGCACACGCAGCTCGACTTCGGCCTCGACCGCCTGGAGTGGCTCACCACGAACGCGATGAAGTCGGCGTTCACTCACTACGACAAGCGCTACGCGCTCATCACCGACGTCATCAAGCCGGGGTACGCCGCGCTGCGCTGAGGCGGGCGGGGCGCCACGCCGCACGTCGGCGTGCCGTCCCGGTCGTCGAGGTCGGCAGGACCGCGCCCCAGGCCACCGGCCAGCCCAGCGCGCCGAGCTCGTCGCGCGTCAGCTGCCCGCGGGTGACCTGCACGAGGCCGCCGCGGCCCGGCTGGTAGGCCGTGAGGTGGTGGTCGTCGACCGCCGTGACGAGCACGACGTGCCGCGGCATCGTCCGGCTGCCGACGTACAGCGGCACCGGGTGCCCGGCGTCGACCGCGGCGCTGATCTGCTCCCAGAGGTCGTCGCCACGACGCACCCAGGCGTACGACGTGCCCGGCCGCCCCGAGACCCGCCGCAGGTGGCGGGCGGCGGCCCAGGGCGCCGTACCGAGGGCGCGGGGCCACGGCACCTGCGTCTCGCCGGCCAGCCGCAGCCGGCTGGTCGCGTCGTGCACGTCGAGCGCCTCCTCGCGCAGCCGTGCCTGCGGATCGGCGGCACCGAGCACCGCGGCGGCGTACGCCGGGGAGTGGTGCAGGTGGGCGACCACCAGGCAGCACGAGCCGCACGTGGTGGCGTCCGGCTGCACGAAGCCGGCCAGCACGCTGGCGAGCGAGGCCGCCGGGTGGCGCGGTCGGGACTCCACCTCGGCCGCGAGCGCCCGCAGCAGCCCGAACGCCTCGTGGGTCGTCGCCGGCGTGCAGCCGTGGGCGACGGCGTGCGCCACGACCTCCCGCTGCGCGCGCATCAGCGCCAGACCGCGGCGGACCAGCAGGAGCGGCGGCTTGCGGTGCTCGCGCAGGTCGCGGGTGAGGCGGCGCCAGAAGGTCACGGCGGGGGGCTGGGTGAGGCAGTACGCCGCCGCGAGCAGCCCCCGCTCGACGCAGGCGTCGACGATCTCGGCGGCGAAGATGCCCTCGGCGACGAACAGCGGCGACCCGCCGAGGTCGAGGTGCTGCGTGCCGGTGCGGCCGTTCGCCGCGATCTCGTAGACGGGGACATCGACGGTGCCCTCGCGGCACAGCGTCTCGAGGGCCTCGAGCGCGTCGTCGAGGATCCAGGAGTCCGGGTGGTCCCAGTCGACGATGCCGGCGTTGGCGCCCTCGGTGACGCGGGGGAGCGCCGGGTCGTCGCCGTCGCGGTAGAAGTCGTCGAGCCGCAGGACCGGGAGACCGAGCCGCTCGGCGAGACGGGACTTGCCGGACCCCGAGGGCCCGGCGAGCACGATGACCTGCGCGCGCACGGGTGCCGGTCGGCCGGTCAGTAGCCCGCGCCGCCGCCGGACGCGCCGGCGAGGAGGGCGCGGCTGCCGGAGACGCCGAGGCGGGTGGCGCCGGCGGCGACCATCGTGCGGGCGTCCTCGATGCTGCGGACACCGCCCGAGGCCTTCACCCCGAGGTCGGGCGCCACGGTCCGGGCCATCAGGCGCACCGCGTGCTCGGAGGCACCGCCCGCGGGGTGGAACCCGGTCGAGGTCTTGACGAAGTCGGCGCCGGCGTCGGCCGAGGCGCGGCAGACGGCGACGATGGTGTCGTCGTCGAGGGCGGCCGACTCGATGATCACCTTGAGGACGGTGGGGGCGGGCACGGCGGCCCGGACGGCGGCGATGTCGGCCCGGACGTCGTCGATGCGCCCCTCGAGCGCCGCACCCACGTCGATGACCATGTCGATCTCGTCGGCACCCGCCGCGACGGACTCCGCGGCCTCGGCGGCCTTGACCGCCGAGGTGTGCTTGCCGCTGGGGAAGCCGCAGACGACCGCGACCTTGAGGTCGCTGCCGGCCGGGAGGTCGAGCGGCAGCATCGACGGCGAGACGCACACCGAGAAGGTGCCGAGCTCGACGGCCTCCGCGACGAGCGCGGCGACGTCGGCCCGCGTGGCCTCGGGCTTGAGGAGGGTGTGGTCGATGATCCCCGCGATCTGCTCGGCGGTGGGCGGGGTCGGTTGCGTCGCGTCGGTCACGCCCGCAAGCATAGGACCCGGAGGACCTGCCGCCGACCGCCGGAGGGCCCCGCCGGGGAGGCCGTCGCTCAGAGCCCCGCCGCCGCCTTGACGCCCTGCTGCAGGGCGTCGAGCCGCGTCGCGGCGACGATGCGCGCGGCGTCGACCGCGTCACGGGCCGCCTCGCCGTCGGGGGTCTCCTCGACCGGTACGACGACCTCGAGGTAGCACTTGATCTTGGGCTCGGTGCCGCTCGGACGCACGATGACGCGGGCGCCGTCCTCCAGCCGGTAGCGCAGGCCGTCGGTGGGCGGCAGGGCCGCGGAGCCGAGCGCGAGGTCCTCGGCCTCCAGCACCACGAGGCCGCCGAGCTCCGTCGGGGGCGTCGTGCGCAGCCGCTGCATCGCCGTGGCGATGACGTCGAGGTCGGTGACGCGCACCGACAGCTGGTCGGTGGCGTGCAGGCCGTGGGTGCGCGCGATGTCGTCGAGGGCGTCGAGCAGGGTGCGGCCCTCCGCCTTCAGCGACGCGGCGAGCTCGCAGAGCAGCAGGGCGGCCGAGACGCCGTCCTTGTCGCTCACCGACGACGGGTCGACGCAGTAGCCGAGCGCCTCCTCGTAGCCGAACGCGAGACCCTCGAGGCGTCCGATCCACTTGAAGCCGGTGAGGGTCTCGACGTACGGCTGGCCGCCGGCGGCGGCGAGCTTGCCGAGCAGGGACGACGACACGATCGAGCAGGCGTAGGTGCCGGTGGCGCCGCGCGCGAGGAGGTGGGTGGCGAGCAGCGCCCCGACCTCGTCGCCGCGGAGCATGCGCCACCCGGCCTCGGCGCCGCCCGGCACGGGCACCGCGGCGGCGCAGCGGTCGGCGTCGGGGTCGTTCGCGATGACGAGGTCGGCACCGACCCGGACGGCGAGCTCGAGCGCGAGGTCGAGGGCGCCGGGCTCCTCGGGGTTCGGGAACGCGACGGTCGGGAACGCGCCGTCGGGCTCCTCCTGGGCCTCCACCACGTGGGGGGTGTCGAACCCGGCGGTCTCGAGCACCTGGACGACGGGCACGGCGCCGACGCCGTGCAGCGGGGTGTAGACGGTGACGAGGTCGCGCGGGCCGTCGACGGCCAGCTCCGCGACCGTGTCGAGGTAGCGGTCGACCAGCGAGTCGTCGAGCACCCTGCCGGCGGGGCCCCGGGGCACGTCGGCCAGCGCTCCCACGGCCGCGATCCGCGCAGCGATCTCGGCGTCCGCCGGCGGCACGATCTGGCAGCCGTCGCCGAGGTAGACCTTGTAGCCGTTGTCGGCGGGCGGGTTATGGCTCGCCGTCACCATCACGCCGGCCACGCTGCCGAGCTCCCGGATGGCGTAGGCCAGGATCGGCGTCGGCAGGGGCCGCGGCAGCACGTGTGCGCGCAGACCGGCGCCGGTGACCACCTCGGCCGTGTCACGGGCGAAGACGTCGGAGTTGCGGCGGGCGTCGTACCCGATCACGACCGAGTCCTCGGGGCCCGCGCCGTTCGCCTTCAGGTGGGCGACGAGCCCGGCCGCGGCCCGGAGCACGACGACGCGGTTCATCCGGTGGGGGCCCGCGCCCAGCGCGCCGCGCAGGCCCGCCGTACCGAACTCGAGCGGCCCGGAGAAGCGGTCGGCCAGGTCGGCGAGGGCGTCGTCGGCGCCACGCTCGGCGGCGTCCAGGACGGCCTCCAGCTCCGCCCGCGTCTCGGCGTCGGGGTCCTCCGCGATCCAGGCGCGTGCGTCGTCGAGCAGGGCGGAGCGGGAGGCGTCGTCGGTGGACCGGAGAGTCATGAGCGCACGGTAGCCGGTGGGCCGGTGGGGGATGAGGATGGTGCCGTGCCGCCCCTCGTCCCCCCGCACGACCTCACGGTGCCGCTGCGGGCCCTCGTCGCCGGCCTCGTCGACGAGGTCGGCGAGGCAGAGGTGCTGCGGCGGTGCGTCGCGCTGCTCGACGGTGCGCCCCGCGAGGAGCACCTCGACGTCCTGCCCCACCTCACCGGTTCGCGTTCCCGCCCGACCCGCGGGCGGACGGCGCCCTCCTGAGCCGCTCCACCTGGGCCGACCTCTGGCCGCGTGCCTGGGGTGCCCGCGGGATCCTCCACGCCTGGACGGTCCGGCCCGTCCCCGACGAGGAGGTGGCCGCCGCCGTGGTCCGTGGGCTCGGCGACCCGGACTGGCGCCCGGCGGAGGCGTGCCTGAGGGTCGCGGTGCGGCACGAGCTGTCCGGAGCGGCCGGTCCGGCGACCCTCCTGGTCGGGCACCCGCTGCCGCGCGTGCGGGGCCAGGCCGTGCGGTGCCTCGGTGTCGTCGGCGACACGGAGCACGTCGACGTCGTGGTGGGGCTCCTGGACGACGCGGACCCGTCCGTGCGACGGATCGCGGCGGGCGCCGTCGCCCGGGTGGCGCGGCGCCTCGACCGTCCTGACCTCGAGCGTCTGCTCGACTGATCCGCACGCGGTGGCAGGATCGGTCGGGTGAGAACTGTTCTCGACGACGCCGTGCCCGACCCCGACGACCGCGCCGAGCTGGTGGCCGCCCACGACCGGCACGTCCGCCGCCTGCAGCAGGTCGACGGGCTCGTGCGGGTGAGTGCGCCGGGCGGGGACGACGGGAGCCTCGCGGGTGCCGTGCTCACCCCGGCCGCGGCGGCGCTGGCCGGGCGGGACGCCGACGTGGTGGGGCTCGCGACGGTGCGGGAGAGCGACGCCCTCTGGGTGAGCCGTCGGACGCACACGTTGGCGGTGCGGGCTGGGGCGGCCGACGGCGGCAACCTCCAGGCCGGCTGGGGCAGCGTGCTCGACCAGTGGCTCGACCTCGTCGCCCGGGACCCGCTCGCGACCGACCCCGAGACCTCCGCCACCGTGTCGCTCGCCAGTCGCGACCAGGCCCTGGTGGCCGGGCTCGTACGACGCCACTTCGGCCCCGCGTCGGTGCTGGCGATCCGCAGCCTCGAGCGGGCCGACCCCGAGGCCTGGACCCGGCCGCCCGAGGGCGTCCGCGTGCGGACCGCGACCCTGGACGACCTGCCGTGGCTGCTCGACCGCACGCTGGCCCTCCACCGCTGGGAGACGGGCTTCGGGTACGTCCCGCCCCGGCCCGACGCCCGCACCCAGCTCGAGCCCGAGCTCGCCGAGGCCATCGGCCGCGACGAGGGCTGGACGTGGATCGCCGAGCTCGACGGCGCACCCGTCGGGCTCTGCCAGGTGAACCCGCCCGAGGCGGCCGCCTGGGTCTCCGACGCGACCTGGCTGAGCCCGGTCGGCTACCTCGTCAGCGCCTTCGTCGACCCGCGGCTGCGCTCGGCCGGGCTCGGCAGGGTGCTCGCGGCGACGGCGGCCGCCGCCGCCCGCGAGGCGGGCTGGGCGGCCCTCCTGCTGCACCACGCCGGGGTGAGCGCGTGGTCCGTGCCGTTCTGGTCGTCGATGGGCTACCGGCCGCTCGTCACCACGTGGATGCGGCGCCCGGCGGTCCTGCCGCGCTGAGGCCCGGCCGGACCGCCGGTCAGGCGTCGATCGTGGACATGTCGCCGTACCGCTCGCCGACCACCGCGTCGCGGGGCACCGCGGTCTCGAGCGCGGCCAGGTCGTCGGCGTCGAGGGTCACGGCCAGCGACCCGAGGTTCTCCTCGAGGTAGGCGACGCGCTTGGTGCCCGGGATGGGCGCGACGCCGAGGTCGTCGGTCTGCTGGGCGAGCACCCAGGCGAGGGCGAGCTGCCCCGGGGTGGCCCCGCGGGGGGCGGCCAGCTCGCGCACCTTCGCCACCAGGGCCAGGTTGGTGTCGAGCGCCTCGCCGTGGAACCGCGGGAAGTACGCCGAGCGCCGCGAGTCGTCGGCAGCCAGCGTGTCGGCCGACGTGATGGCGCCGGTGAGGAGCCCACGCCCCAGCGGCGAGTAGGGCACCAGCCCGATGCCGAGCTCGCGCAGCGTCGGCACGATCTCGTCCTCGATGTCGCGCGTGAAGAGCGAGTACTCGGTCTGCAGGGCCGTGATCGGGTGGACGGCGTGGGCGCGGCGGATCGTCGCGGCGCTGGCCTCCGAGAGGCCGAGGAAGCGGACCTTGCCCGCCTCGACGAGCTCCTTCATCGCGCCGACCGTCTCCTCGATCGGGACGTCCTTGTCGACGCGGTGCTGGTAGTAGAGGTCGATGACGTCGACGCCGAGGCGCTCCAGCGAGGCGTCGCACGCGCGCCGCACGTAGTCGGGGTGGCCGTTGACGCCCACCCGGGTGCCGTCGGGCAGCCGCTCGTTGCCGAACTTCGTGGCCAGCTGGACGCCGTCGCGGCCCTGGCTGCTCGAGGCGATCGCCGCGCCCACGAGGCGCTCGTTGGTGAACGGGCCGTACATGTCGGCGGTGTCGAGGAACGTGCCGCCGAGGTCGAGGGCGCGGTGGATGGTGCGCGTGGCCTCGGACTCGTCGCCGGTGCCGTAGAACTCCGACATGCCCATGCAGCCGAGGCCGAGGGCGGAGACGGTCAGGGCGGCGTCGCCGCTCCCGAGGGTGCGGGTCGGCACGGTGCCGTGGTCGGGGGAGGTGGGGTGCGTGGTCATGACGACGAGTCAACGCCTTCGAGCGCGCTCGAAGTCAAGGGGCCGATGCCCTGGGCCTCCAGCCGGTCGACGTAGATCCCGATCTTCCGGTCGATCGCGCCGAGGTGGTCGGTGACCTCGGCCAGCTGCGCCAGCACCGCGCTGCGGTGGCCGCGGAGCAGGTCGAGCCGCTCGGCCTCGTTGCCGGCGCCGCTGCGCACGAGGTCGGCGTAGCGCCGTACCTCCCGGATCGGCATGCCGGTGGAGCGCAGCCGCGTCACGAGGTCGATCCACGTGAGGTCGGTGTCGCTGTAGCGCCGGTGGCCCGTCGCTCCCCGCTCGACGGGACGCAGCATCAGCCCGTCGCGCTCGTAGTAGCGCAGCGTGTGGGTGGTGAGGCCGGAGATCCGGGCGGCCTCAGCGATCGAGTACGACGACATCGGGCCAGTGTCCGCCTTCGAGCGCACTCGAAGTCAAGGCCCGCTACCGGCCGTCGGCCGCAGGCCGGTCAGAACGCCGGGCGCCAGAACTCCTCGGTCGCGAACGGGCCGCCGACGCGCGCTGCCTCGACCTCGTCCTCGGCGCGGTCGGCGATCTGGTCGGCCCACGCCTCGGAGTCGTCGGCGGGGTGGTAGCCGAGCGCGCGCCCGGCCTCCAGGTCCCACCACGCCCGCGTGTTCGCGGAGATGCCGTAGAGCACGGCGTACCCGGGCGCGGTCGCGGTGAGGGAGGCCTCGACCATCCGCACGCAGTCGGCGGGCGAGAGCCACGTGGCCAGGTGGCGGACCGTGGTCGGCTGCTCGAGGAAGGAGCCGATCCGGCAGGCCACCGCGTCGATGCCGTAGCGGTCGGCGTAGAGGCTGAGCACCGCCTCGGCGGCGACCTTCGCGGCGCCGTAGAACGTGTCGGGGCGGGGGGCCGTGCCGACGCCCACGACGCCCTCGGGCCCGGCCGCCGAGCGGGGCGTGCCGCCGACGGCGTGGTTCGACGACGCGTAGACGATCCGGTCGACGTGGTGGGCCACCATCGCGTCGAGCAGCGCGGCCGTCGTGACCGTGTGGGAGGTCAGCGACTCGGCCAGGCTGCCCTCCCCGGGGTTGCCCGCGAGGTGGACGACCGCGGCCAGGGGCGCTCCCGCGTCGGCCTGGAGGGCGAAGACGGCGGCGACGGCGTCGGGGTCCGCGCAGTCGACGGTGTGCCAGGGGAGGTCCTCCCCGGCGGGAGCGGGGGAGCGGTCGAGGCCGACGACGTCGTGCCCGGCCGCGGTGAGGCCGGGGACGACGACGCGCCCGAGGGAGCCGGCAGCGCCGGTGACGAGTACGCGCACAGCGGTCAGGCTAGACCGCCGGCCCCCAGGGGGCCGGGTGACCCGGCGCGGCGCGCGGTGGGGCTCAGCGGCGGTAGCGGTCCAGGTCGACGCTGAGCTCGGCGAAGAGGGCCTGGTTGAGGCCGAACGCGGCCTTCACCTCGGCGACGACGCGCTGCTTCTCGTCGGCGTCGAGGTTGAGACCGTCGAGGCGGGCGCGGTAGGCGTCCTTGTAGGGCTTCGGCTTCGGGATCGCCGGGAACGCGTAGAAGGCCACGCCCGCGCCGCCGAGCTCGAAGGTCCGGTCGAGGATGCGGCCGATCGCCTGGCCGCCGGAGAGGTCGCCCAGGTAGCGGGTGTAGTGGTGGGCCACGAAGAGCGGCGCCCACGTCGTGGCGTTCGTCACGCGCTCCGCGTACGCCGAGGCGGCCGGGCTGTCGACCGTGCGGGGTCCGGCGGGCGCCCAGTGGTCGAGGTCGGCGTCGATCGCGGCCAGCCGCTCGAGGCCCGGGTCGAACACGGCGGCGACCGCGGGGTCGGACGCCGTGGCGCGGGCGGTGGCCTCGAGGGCGGCGTACACCTGGCGCAGGCGCAGGAGGTAGGCCGTGTAGCCCGCCTCGTTCACCCGCCCGCCGAGCAGCTCGGCCATGAAGGACGACCCCTCGGCGGCGGTGTGCTCCGCCTGCGAGCCCTCGCGCATGGCCGTGGACAGCGGGGCGTCGAGGTGGGGCTGGGCGAGGACGGTCATGGGGGCTCCCGGCGGCTGGGTGCGGAGGGCGGCACCGCGTCGTCGCGGACACCCGGAATGATTTTCTCGACAGAGTGTCGACAACATGTCGACACTCTGTCAAGATGCGGGACCAGAGGTAAGGCTTGCCAAACTTGCCTTAGGCTAACCTAAGTCGGCCGTCGACTCGGAGATCGACCACCGACGCCGTGTCCCCGCTTCCTCATCGAGACGAGAGCCCTGCATGCGTTCCCCCGTGTCGACCCGTGCGTCGACCACCGTGCTGCCCCGTGGACGGCGGTCGTCCCGCTCCGCCCCGACCGCGGTCGTCGTACCGGTCGCCGGAGTCGTCCTGGCCCTGCTGCTCTCCGCCTGCGGGCTCGAGGGCGTCGGCGCCGAGAGCCACGGCGACTCCGCGGCCGACGGTCCCGCCGCCCCGGCGCTGGCGGACGCCACGCCGCTGGACGACGTGCGTGACTGGCAGGGTGACGTCTCGGCCGTCATCGAGCAGACCGACGTCGAGCCCGTCGCCGACCCGACCCCCGAGCTGCCGGTCACGCTCACGGACGTGCAGGGCACCGAGGTGACGGTCACCGACACGAGCCGCGTGCTCGCGCTCGACGTCTACGGCACGCTCTCGCGCACGGTCTTCGAGCTGGGGATGGGCGACGTGCTCATCGGTCGCGACGTCAGCACCCAGTTCGACGAGGCCTCCGACCTGCCGCTCGTGACCCAGAACGGCCACGACCTCAACGCCGAGGCGATCCTCGGCCTCGACCCCACGCTGATCCTCACCGACACCTCGCTCGGGCCGTGGGACGTCATCCTGCAGATGCGCGACTCCGGCATCCCGGTCGTCGTCGTCGACGGCCACCGCGGGCTCGACAACCTCTCCTCGCTGACGATGGAGGTCGCGACGGCGCTCGGCGTGCCCGAGGCGGGGGAGCAGCTCGCCACCCGCGTCGAGGCGGAGGTCGCCGAGGTCCGCGACTCGATCGCCGAGGTGGCGCCCGCCGAGGAGAGCCGCCGCCTGCGCACGGTCTTCCTCTACGTGCGCGGCACCTCCGGCATCTACTACATGTTCGGCGAGGGCTCCGGCGCGGACGCGCTCATCGACGCGGTCGGCGGCTACGACGTCGCCGGCGAGATCGGCTGGGCCGGCATGAAGCCGGTCACCGACGAGGGCATCATCGCCGCCCAGCCCGAGCTGCTGCTGATGATGACCGACGGGCTCGAGTCCGCCGGCGGCGTCGACGGCCTGCTCGAGCGGCTGCCCGCGCTCGCGGCGACCCCGGCCGGCGAGAACCAGCGCATCGTCGACATGGCCGACGCCCAGATCCTCGGCTACGGCCCCCTCACCGCGCAGGTGCTCAACGCCCTCGCGGTCGCCATCTACGCGCCGGAGTCGGTGGCGTGACGACCGCTCCCGTCACGCCGTCGCCCGCGAGGGCCGCGACCCCGTCGTCGGGCCCGGGCGCCGGTCTCCAGCGACGTACGTCGGCCCTCGCCGCCCGCGTCGGGCTGCTGGGCGGGCTCGGGGCGGCGCTCGTCGTCGCCTGCCTGCTCGCCGCGGCCACGGGCCAGTTCCACATCCCCGTCAGCGAGGTCGTCGGCTCCGTCCTGCACCGCGCGGGCCTCGACCTCGGGCCCCTGCCGACCCACCCGCAGGCGGAGAACAACCTCTGGAACGTGCGCTTCCCGCGCGTCGTGATGGCGGCGCTCGTCGGCGCCGCGCTGGCGAGCGCCGGCGCGCTGATGCAGGGCGTGTTCGGCAACCCGCTGGCCGAGCCCGGGGTCGTCGGCGTCTCGTCGGGCGCCGCGGTGGCCGCCGCCGTCGTCATCGTGTTCTCCCTCGACTTCGCCGGCACCTGGACCATCGCGGTCTGCGCGTTCCTCGGCGGGCTCGCGACCACGCTGCTCGTCTACGTGATGGCCCGCGACAACGGGCGCACCGAGGTGGTGACGCTCGTGCTCACGGGCATCGCCGTCAACGCCGTCGCCAGCGCCGGCCTCGCGTTCCTGCTGTTCCTCGGCAACACCGCCGCCCGGGAGGAGATCGTCTTCTGGACGCTCGGCAGCATGAACGGCTCGCGCTGGCCGGAGGTGCAGGTCGTCGTGCCGCTCGTCGTGGTCGGCCTCGTCGCCTCGCTGCTGCTCGCCCGCCAGCTCGACCTGCTCGCCCTCGGCGACCGCGCCGCGCGCCACGTGGGTGTCGACGTCGAGCGGCTGCGGCTCGTCGCGATCGTCGTGGTCGCCGTGCTCACCGCAGCGGGGGTCGCCTTCTGCGGCGTCATCGCCTTCGTCGGGCTCGTCGTGCCCCACCTCATCCGCATGGTCGCCGGCCCCGGCCACCGCATGCTCGTGCCCGCCAGCGCGCTCGGCGGCGCGACCCTCCTGGTCGTCGCGGACCTCTGGGCCCGCACGGCGATCGCCTACGCCGACCTGCCCATCGGCATGCTCACCTCGCTGGTCGGTGGGCCCTTCTTCTTCTGGCTGCTGCGCCGCACGCGCCGTACGGCGGGGGGCTGGGCATGAGCGCCACCTCCCGCACGACCGACCGGGGCCTCGTCGCCCGCGGCGTCACGGTCACCGTCGACGGCACCACGATCCTGGGCGGGGTCGACCTCACGGTCCTCCCGGGAGAGGTCGTCGTGCTCGTCGGGCCCAACGGCGCCGGCAAGTCCACGCTCCTCGGTGCGCTCACCGGTGACCTCGAGCCGACGTCCGGCTCCGTCGAGCTCGACGGGGTGCCGGTCGCGTCGTACCGCGCCCGCGACCTGGCCCGCCGGCGCGCCGTCCTGCTCCAGCAGCAGCGGCTCGCGTTCGGGTTCCGGGCCCGCGAGGTGGTGGAGATGGGCCGTGCTCCGTGGCACCGCGCCCCCGAGGCCGAGGACGACCTCCGGATGATCGCCGAGGCCGAGGCCCGCGCCGACGTCGCCCACCTCGCCGAGCGTCTCTACCCGACCCTGTCGGGCGGGGAGCAGGCCCGCGTGTCGTTCGCGCGCGTGCTCGCCCAGGGCACCCGCCTGCTCCTGCTCGACGAGCCCACCGCCGCCCTCGACCTCCAGCACCAGGAGGCCCTGCTGCGGGTCGCCGTGCAGGAGGCCCGCGAGGGCTCGGCCGTGGTCGTCGTGCTCCACGACCTCTCCCTGGCCGCGGCGTACGCCGACCGGGTCTGCGTGCTGGCCCACGGCGCCGTACGGGCCACGGGCACCCCCCGCGAGGTGCTGACGCCCGCGCTGCTCAGCGAGGTCTACCACCACCCCGTCGACGTCGTCGAGCACGCCGGCCACCTCCTCGTCGTACCGGTGCGCGGCCCCGCGTCCGCCCCGCCCGCCCCCTCGTCCCCGCTCCCGAAGGAGGACTCGTGCCCCGTCTGAGCGCGCTCTCCCCGTCCACCGACCACTCCCGCCGCGCCCCGGTCCTCGGCCTCCTGGTGGCCCTGGTGGCGGCCACGCTGGTGCCGCTGCTCGCCGCCGCGCCGGCGCAGGCGGCCTCCCGCGTGAGCGTCGCGAACCCCGACGGCGACGCGGTCGTCGACGCCACCTACGCCACCACGCTCACCGTGAGCGGCAGCGGCTTCCAGTCCGTCCAGGGCGGCCACGGCGGGGTCTACGTCTTCTTCGGCACCGTCGACCCCGGCTGGCAGCCGAGCCGCGGCGGGCGCACGGGCGTCGACTACTTCTACGTGCCCGACTCCGAGAGCGCCGACAACCAGGGCTTCCAGAAGTACGTGGCCTTCCCCGGCTCCGACACGGCCGCCTCGGCCAACGGCGGCACGATGAGCGCGAGCGGCGCGTGGTCGACCACGGTCGTCGTGCCCGGCGCGACCTTCACCGCCTACGACCGCTCGAGCAACGAGCGCACGATCGACTGCCGCGAGGTCACCTGCGGGATCATCACCGTCGGCGCCCACGGCGTCACGAACAGCAGCAACGAGACCTTCACGCCGATCGAGGTCGGCAGCCTGTACGACGAGGAGCCCGCAGGCGGCGGGAGCGCGGCGCCCCCGGGCGCGACCACCACCACCGCGCCCGGCGCTGCGGCTGCGGAGCCCGGCGCGGCCCCGACGACGGCGGCCCCCGCCGCGCCGGCCGGACCGCCCGCCCTCGAGGTCGACCGCTCGGCCGCGGTCGCCGGTCGGGTGCTCCCGTTCCGCGCCACCGGGCTCACGCCCGGCCAGCAGCTGAGCGTCACCTTCGACGACGGCGCCGCCGGGGCCGGACCGTTCCAGGTCGCCGCCGACGGCAGCATGGCCGGCGTCGTCACCCTGCCGGCGGAGACCGAGGCCGGCACCCACGAGCTGCGGGTCTTCGGCACCGCGGAGCCGCTCGCCGTCAGCTTCGCCGTGCAGGCCGCCGACACCGCGCCCGCGACCGAGGAGGTCGCGGTGAGCGCGCCGGAGGACGACGGCGGCCTCGACTGGCTCGCCCTGGGGTTCGTCGTCGTGGCGGCCCTCGTGCTGGCGGCCGCGGCCGGCCGGCTGCTGCTCGTCCGACGGAAGGCGACCCGATGACCCCGCCCGTGCACCCCTCCCCGCGCCCCGTGGATGCCCGCCTGCGCGCCGCCGTGCTCGCCGTCGCCGGGGTGGCCGTGCTGTGCCTCGTCGCCGCGATGACGCTGCTCGGCGTACCGAGCCCCGGCGCGGCCCACGCGGCCGAGGCGGGGGAGACAGCCACGAGCGGCGCGACCACGGGCACCACGTCGGCGCCCCCGACGACGACGTCGACCCCGTCGACCCCGGCGACGACGACCCCGACCGGCGCACCCACGACCGCTCCGACGACGGCCCCGACCACCGCGCCCACGACCGCGCCCACCACGGGACCGACCGCTGAGCCGACCGCTGAGCCGACCGCTGAGCCGACCGCTGAGCCGACCGACGGGCCCGTGGCGATCGAGGACGCCGTGCTGCGCTGGGGCATCAACGACGAGTCCGGCAACGCGGCGCACGCGCCGGGCACCTACAACTTCTTCTCCGCCGGCAGCGTCGACCACCCCGGCGGCGGCCGGCAGCTCAGCCAGTCGGCGTGGCGGCAGAGCGCCGGCGACGTCGCGGTCGAGAAGTGGAACGGCTCGAGCTGGCAGCCCGCGACCTGGGCCGGTCTCCGCACGGACAGCTCCGGCGCCACCCTGCGCTCGCCGACCGCGGGCGTGTTCAGCAACCACCAGCTCGTGCTCTCCGGCGGTGTCGGAGAGGTCGACCGCGAGGCGGGCACCGCCACGATCCGGTGGGAGGGCGAGTTCACGGTCCTCTACTACTCCGGCATGTCGTTGTTCCACGTCATCGACCCCGTGCTCACCGTCACCGACGGGAGGGGCACGCTGACGGCCTCGGTCGGCGGCTACGCGTCGTCGATCGACGACCCGGGCAGCGCCGTCCCGGTCGCGCCCCGGCGGGCCACGCTGGCCGACCTGCCGTCGGTCGACCTCGCCGCCGTCGACGGGTTCACCGCCATCCCGGCGTACCGCGGGGTGCGCGTCACCACGTCCGGCACGCCCCAGGACCTCTCCGACGCCGCGGTCGCCGGCGCCTTCCCGCAGGACCTCGTGGACGTCATGGAGACCCTCGGGACCGGCTCGTACTGGTACTCCTCGGGCGGCAGCACCGACCCCTACAAGGTCGCCAAGCCGCTCTCGGTCTCGTACGACGCCTCCCGGCCGGTCACCGCGCCCACACCGACGCCCCCGCCGACCCAGGTCGCGACGCCGGGCCCGCAGAACACCGCCCTCGCCCCGCCGACCCGCTCCACGGGCGGCGCCGCGACCGGCGGGGGGAGCGGACCACGCACCGCCCGCGGGCCCGTGGCGGTCGCGCCACCGGCCGTGGCCCCCACGGGCGCGGCCGTCCTCGCGGCCGACGGCACGCTGCCGTTCGCGCACGACCTGCGCTCCGTCTCCGCGCTGCTCGGCGACGACGCGTCCGCCGGGCCGGTCTCCTCCACGAGCGTCCTGTGGTGGGTCGGCGGCGGCCTGCTGCTCGCCGCCGCCGCGCTCCTCGCCGTACCCACGGCCCCCCGTCACCCGTCACCCCGCCGGTCGGGCGGATCAGTCCCGGTCTGACGCGTCCGCGTCCGACCCCCGAGAAAGGAACCACCCCATGTCCACCCTCACCCGAGCGGGCGCCCGTCGCGGCGCCCGTGCCACCGCGGTCGTCGCCGCCGCGGCGCTCGTCAGCACGCCGCTGGCGCTGACGTCGTCGCCCGCGACCGCGGCCGACGAGCCCACCGCCGCTCCCGCCCTCGCCTGGGAGATCTCGGAGCAGTTCGACAGCCACCTCTCGACCCACACGCTCGCCGACGGGGCGACCGAGGACGCCGCCGGCGTCATCACGTTCCCGAACGGGGTCGGCACGTACGACGCCGGCACGGGCGTCTCGAGCGTCGCCTACGAGGGTTCCGTCACGGGCGCGTTCGTCAACGCCGGGAACACGTTCTACAGCGTCACGCTCAGCGACCCGGTGGTCTCCGTCGACGCCGCCGGCGACGGCACCGTCTCGGCCACCGTGTCGTCCTTCGTCTCGCCCGCGTTCGGAGGGCCCGCGACGCCACGTCCGGCCGCCGCCGTCGAGGTCACGACCTTCGACGTCGCCGACGGCGCGTGGACCACGGAGGGCGCGCTCGCGTCGCTCACCGCCACGCCCCGCTGGGACGGCGTGCTGGAGGCCGGCAGCGAGCAGGCCACGGCGCTCGGCATCACCCGCGCCGGCCAGCCGGTCGGCGGCCGCTCGTTCTCGCCCGCCTTCCTCGGCCAGCTCGAGTCCGGCGTGCGGGCGCACTTCTACGCGTCCGCGGAGAACCAGCCCAACAAGACGCCCGCCCCCCTCACCGCGCAGGCGACCCCGGCCGCGACGCCGGCGGTCACCTACCAGGTGACCGGTGCGTCGTACGCCGACGGTCTCGACCTCAGCGTGTCGGGCACGTCGTTCCGCGGCGCGACCAACCCCGGTGACAACGGGGTCTACGTCGGCCTCGCCGAGGCGGGCGAGATGCCCGACGTCTCCGACCGCGGCAACACCGAGCTCTTCGCCGGCGTCAACTGGGTGCCGGCCGCCGGCATCACCGACGGGGCGTTCAGGACCGCGATCAACGCACCGACCGAGAAGCTCGACCCGACGAAGAGCTACTCGCTCTACACGTGGCAGGCCCACACCCACTCGAACACCACGCAGGACACCGAGACCCCGGTCGAGATCGACTGGAGCGCCCTCGAGGCGCCCGTGGTCGTGGACCCGGGCCTCGGCGACGTCATCGGCTCGACCGGCCAGCGGTACGGCACCACCACCTGGATCGCGGTCAAGGTGCAGAACGTCGAGGACGGCACCCGCACGGTGACGCTCACCGGCGCCGGCACCCCGCAGACCGTCAACGTCCAGTGGGGCCAGGCCGCGTTCCGCGTGCCGGCCGGGCTGGCGGCGGGCTCCTACACCCCGCGCTTCACGCTCAACGGCACGGGTCTCGCGACCGCCCCGACGACGACGGGCGCCTTCACGGTGCTCAAGGGCGTCTCGAAGATGAATTACTCGTTCACGCGCGCCCCCAGCTCGGCCGCCCCGGGCTACGTGCTCGTCGCCCCGAGCGCCCCCAGCAGCGCGGTCCCGCGCCCGACCGGCCTCGTCGCGGCGAAGATCTACCTCAACAACCGCGTCGTCGCCACCATCACGACCAAGCAGCTGGCCAACGGCCAGGTCGTGCTCGCGGTCCCGCGCCTCGCGCCGGGTCGCTACGTGTTCCACGTCGCGTACGGCGGCTCAGCCAACCTGCTGGCCTCGCACTCGTCGCGCTACATCCAGGTGCGCTGACCGCCCGGTCACGCTCCTGCTCCACCCGCACCACCGCACGGCCCGCGACGCTCCGGCGTCGCGGGCCGTCGGCGTTCCCGTGCGTCGGGCGGCGCGTGGACGTCAGGTCCGCGCGCCGACCCCCGCCATCACGAAGCCGACGATGGTCTCGGCCTCGAGGTGGCGCGGGTTGAGGCAGGCGTGGATGAGGGGGAGCACCCCGTCGACGTCGGTCACCGTGAAGTCGCCGGACGCGACACCGTCGTCGATGATCGTGCGCAGGACAGTCTCGACGGCCACCACGTGCTCGCGGATCTCGCGCAGCGACGAGTCCGAGAGCAGCCCGTAGACCTGCGGGCCGAGCCCGAGGTGGAACTGCTCGCCCTCCGCGAGGTGGTGGCGCAGGTAGCGGCCGAGGCGCTCGGACGGCGTCGCCGCGTCGGCGAGCACCGAACCGAGCTCGTCGAGGTAGCGGTTCGTCTCGTGCGACGCGAACGCCACCACGACCGCGTCCTTGTCGGGGAAGTGGTGGTAGATCGTCGTGCGCCCGACCCCGGCGGCCGCCGCGAGCTGCGCCATCGTGATGGCGTCGAAGCTTCGCTCGCTGATGAGCTCCACGAAGGCCTCGAAGACCCGCTGACGGATCTGCTCGCGGTGCTGGCTCAGGGAGTCACCGGTGATCTTGGGCACGGGAGGGTCCTACAACCGGGGCACGACGGCGCCGAGGAGGTTGCCCATCCGGGTGGCGGCGGCACGGCCGGCCTCGATCACCTCGCTGTGGTCGAGCGGCTCGCCGCTGATGCCGGCGGCGAGGTTGGTGACGAGCGAGAGGCCCAGCACCTCCATGCCGGCCTGGCGGGCGGCGATGGCCTCGAGGGTCGTGCTCATGCCGACCAGCTGGCCGCCGATCGCGCGGACCATCCCGATCTCGGCGGGGGTCTCGTAGTGGGGGCCGGGGAACTGGACGTAGACGCCCTCGTCGAGCGTCGGCTCGACCTCGCGGCATAGCGCGCGCAGCCGGGAGGAGTAGAGGTCGGTGAGGTCGACGAACTCGGCGCCCTCGATGGGGGAGCGGCCCGTGAGGTTGATGTGGTCGGAGATCAGCACCGGGGTGCCGGGCGTCCACGACTCCTTCAGCCCGCCGCAGCCGTTGGTGAGGACGATGGTGCGGCAGCCGGCCGCGGCCGCCGTACGCACCCCGTGGACCACGGCGCGCACGCCCTTGCCCTCGTAGTAGTGGGTGCGGCTGAGGAAGACGAGGATCGACTTGTCGCCGGCGCGCACGGAGCGGATCTTGCCGGAGTGGCCGACGACGGCCGCGGCGCTGAAGCCGGGCAGGTCCGTCGTGGCGATCTCGGCGACCGTCTCGCCCAGGAGGTCGACGGCGGGCAGCCACCCGGAACCGAGCACGACGGCGACGTCGTGGCGCGGCACGCCGGTCAGCTCGGCGAGGCGGGCGGCCGCCTCGGAGGCCGCCTCGGCGGGGGTCGTGGGGTCGTGCGGGGACGTCGGCTCGGCAGGTGCGCTCACGGTGGGCACTCTAGGCCAGCGGGTGTGACCCGGGTGTCTCCCACGTCGCACCGCCCCGGCGTGCCCGCGGCCGTCCGGATGGATAGGCTGGCGGACGTGACTCACTTCGATGTCCTCGTCCTTGGTGCTGGTCCCGGTGGTTACGTCGCGGCGATCCGAGCTGCTCAGCTCGGCAAGTCCGTCGCGGTCGTGGAGGATAAGTACTGGGGAGGTGTCTGCCTCAACGTCGGGTGCATCCCCTCGAAGGCACTGCTCAAGAACGCCGAGCTCGCCCACACGCTCACGCACGACAAGAAGAAGTTCGGCATCGAGGGCGACGCCACGATGTCCTACGGACCCACCCACGCGCGCAGCCGCCAGGTCTCGGCCGGCATCGTCAAGGGCGTCCACTTCCTCATGAAGAAGAACAAGATCACCGAGATCGACGGCTGGGGCACGCTGACCGGTCCGAAGGCGCTCGACATCAAGGACAAGGACGGCAACGTCACGTCCTACACGACCGACAACCTGATCATCGCGACCGGTGCGAAGGTCCGCACCGTGCCCGGCGTCGAGATCAGCGAGAACGTCGTCACCTACGAGGAGCAGATCCTCGACGAGAACCTGCCGTCCTCGATCATCATCGGCGGCTCCGGCGCGATCGGCGTCGAGTTCGCCTACGTGATGAAGAACTTCGGCGTCGACGTCACGATCGTCGAGTTCCTCGACCGCATCGTGCCGACCGAGGACGCGGACGTCTCGAAGGAGCTGCTCAAGCACTACAAGAAGCTCGGCATCACGATCCTCACCTCGACCGCGGTCAAGGGCGTCGAGGACACGGGCTCGGGCGTCAAGGTCACCGTCGCCCCCGCCGGCGGTGGCGAGGAGAAGGTGCTCGAGGCCGACAAGATGCTGGCCGCCTTCGGCTTCGCGCCCCGCACCGACGGCTACGGCCTCGAGGCCACCGGCGTCGAGCTCACCGACCGCGGCGCGATCGCGATCGACGAGTACGGCCGCACCAACGTCGACGGTGTGTTCGCCATCGGCGACGTCACCGGCAAGATGATGCTGGCCCACGTTGCCGAGGCCATGGGCATCGTCGCCGCCGAGGTCATCGCCGGCGAGGAGACCATGCCGGTCGAGTACGACTTCGTGCCGCGCGCCACCTACTGCCACCCGCAGATCGGCTCCTTCGGCTACTCGGAGCAGCAGGCGAAGGACAAGGGGTACGACGTGAAGACGTCGACGTTCCCGTTCAGCGCGAACGGCAAGGCCCAGGGCCTCGGCGAGGCCGTCGGCTTCGTGAAGGTCGTCGCCGACGCCGAGCACAACGAGATCCTCGGTGCCCACATGATCGGGCCCGACGTGACCGAGCTGCTCCCCGTGCTGACGCTGGCGCAGAAGTGGGACCTCACGGCCGACGAGATCGGTCGCAACGTCTTCGCGCACCCCACCCTCACCGAGTCGGTCAAGGAAGCCATCCACGGCATCTCCGGTCACATGATCAACTTCTGATCCACCCACGCGGTCGCCCCGGACGTCGGTCCCGGGGCGACCGTCGTACTTCTCCGCACGGCCGGCGTGAACCAGAGGGAGTCGCATGAACCGGGTCGTCATCGTCGGTGGAGGGCCGGGCGGCTACGAGTCGGCGCTGGTCGCGGCGCAGGCCGGGGCCGAGGTCACCGTGGTCGACACCGACGGGCTCGGCGGGTCGGCGGTGCTGACCGACTGCGTGCCCAGCAAGACGCTCATCGCCACCAGCGAGCTGATGATCGAGCTGTCCGGCTCGTCCGAGCTGGGCGTGAACTTCCAGGACACCGAGGGCGACGCCGCGACGTCGATCCGGGTCGACCTCAGCCGGGTCAACCAGCGGGTCAAGCAGCTCGCGACCGACCAGTCGGCCGACATCCTGCGCCGCCTCGAGCGCGAGGACGTGCGGATCGTGCGCGGCCGCGGCCGGCTCGAGGGCCCGCAGCGCGTCGTCGCCACCCTCGACGACGGCAGCGAGGAGCGGTTCGACGCCGACGCCGTGCTCATCGCGACGGGCGCGGCCCCGCGCACGCTGCCCAGCGCGGTGCCCGACGGGGAGCGCATCCTCACCTGGGAGCAGGTCTACGACATCACCGAGGTGCCCGAGAAGCTCGTCGTCGTCGGGTCCGGCGTCACGGGCGCCGAGTTCGCCTCGGCCTACCTCTCGCTCGGCATCGACGTCACGCTGGTCTCGTCGCGCGACCGGGTGCTGCCCGGTGAGGACGCGGACGCGGCGGGCGTGCTCGAGGAGGTGCTGAAGCGCCGCGGCATGAAGGTGCTCTCGCGCTCGCGCATGGAGTCGGTGACCCGCTCCGGCGACGTCGTCACCGTGCGGCTCACCGACGGCACCGAGGTCGAGGCCTCCCACTGCATCCTGGCGCTCGGGTCGGTGCCCAACACGTCCGACCTCGGTCTCGACGAGGCGGGCGTGCGGCTCAAGGACGGCGGGTTCGTGGGCGTCGACCGCGTCTCGCGCACGACGGCGCGCGGCGTCTACGCGGCCGGCGACTGCACGGGCGTGCTGATGCTCGCCTCGGTCGCCGCCATGCAGGGCCGCATCGCGATGCAGCACCACCTCGGCGACGCCGTGCTGCCGCTGGACCTGAAGAAGGTCTCGTCGAACGTCTTCACCTCGCCCGAGATCGCCACGGTCGGCTGGACCCAGCAGGCCGTCGACGCCGGCGAGATCCAGGCCGAGGTCGTCATGCTGCCGTTGTCGGGCAACCCCCGCGCGAAGATGCAGGGCGTGCGGGACGGCTTCGTGAAGCTCGTGTGCCGCCCCGGCACCGGCATCATCGTCGGCGGCGTCGTCGTGGGTCCGCGGGCCTCCGAGCTCATCCACCCCGTGGCCGTGGCCGTCGGGGAGTCGCTCACGGCCGACCAGCTGGCCGGCGTCTTCACCGTCTACCCGTCGATGACGGGCTCCATCGCCGAGGCGGCGCGCCGCCTGCACCGGGTCTGACGCCGTGACGGTCGGCGGCGGGGCACGGTCCAGCGGCACCGCCGTCGTCGTCGGCAGCGGCCCGAACGGGCTCGCGGGCGCGATCACCCTCGCCCGCGCGGGCCTGCGGGTGACGGTCGTCGAGGCGGCCGACCAGGTCGGCGGTGGCCTCCGCTCGGCCGAGTCGACGCTCCCGGGCCTCGTGCACGACCACTGCGCGGGCTTCCACCCGCTCGCCGTCGACAACGTCTTCAGCCGCACGGTCGACCTGGCCGCGCGCGGCGTCGAGTGGCTGCGCGCGCCGTACGAGATGTCCCACCCCCTGCTCGGCGGCCGCGGTGCCGTCGTCTCCGGGACGGTGGCCGAGACCGCGGCCGGGCTGGGCGACGACGCTGCCGCCTGGACGCGGTTGTTCGGGCGGGTCGCCGACCGGATGCCGACGACGCTCGACGAGTTCGGGCAGCCCGTCCTGCACCTGCCGCGGCACCCCGTCGACCTGGCGCTGTTCGGCCTGCGCGCCGCGCCGCCCGCCGACGTCGTCGCCCGCACCTTCCGCCGCCCCGAGACCCGGGCGCTGTGGCTCGGCATCACCGCCCACGGCTTCCGTCCGCCGTCGGCGCCGTTCACCTCCGCCGTCGGCATCGCGCTCGGTGCGGCGGCGCAGCAGGTGGGCTGGCCGGTCGTCCGCGGCGGCTCCCAGGTGCTGGCCGACGCCCTGGTGGCCGAGCTGGCGTCGTACGGCGGCAGCGTCGAGACCGGACGGCGGGTCACCGACCTCGGCGAGCTCGGTGGTGCCGACGTCGTGCTGCTCGACACCTCGCCCCGCGACGCGGGCCGCATCCTCGGGGACCGCCTCGCGCCGCGGCTGCGCGACCGGTACGCCGAGTGGCGTCACGGCGTGGGCGCCTACCAGCTCGCGCTCGCCGTCGACGGGGGAGTGCCGTGGACGCACGAGCCGTCGCGGTCGGCCGCGGTGGTGCACGTCGGCGGCGAGGCGGGTCCGCTCGCCGCGGCCGCACGCGACGTACGGCGCGGGCGTGTGCCCGCGCACCCCTTCGTGCTCGTCGGGCAGCAGGCGATGGCCGACCCCGCGCGCGGACGCGGCACCGTGGTGCCGGTCGACGCCTACGCCCACGTGCCGGTCGGCTGCGAGGAGGACCTCACCGACCGGGTGCTCGACGAGCTGGAGCGCTACGCGCCCGGCCTGCGCGAGCGGATCGTGGCGATGACGGTGCGCCCGCCGGCCGAGGTGGAGCGCCAGGGCATCAACTACGTCGGCGGCGACATCTCGACCGGGGCGACCTTCCTCGACCAGCTGCTGCTCGGCCCGCGGCCCGGTCGCTCGCCGTACCCGACCGGGGTGCCGGGGGTCTACCTCTGCTCCTCGGCGACCGCGCCCGGCCCCGGGGCGCACGGCCTCTGCGGGTACGGCGCCGCGAGCGCCGCCCTGCGTGACCTCGCCGACTGACGGTCGACGAACTACCGCTCTGTAGTTCACGCGAACCCGTGGCGCCGCTCCCAGGGGTGTGATGCGATCACGTTCTGCACCATCTCCACCACCCATCACTCTCGTCACAGGAGTCACCTGCGTGCGTGCCCGGCCCTCTCGGATCCTCACCGCCCTGCTCGGCGCACTCGTCCTGGTGCTCGCCACCTCGGGCAGCCCGGCCAGCGCCGTCAAGGTGAGCCAGCACTGGCTCGTGCCGGCGTCGGCGACCATCGCCATCGACGGTCACGGCTTCGGCCACGGCACCGGCATGTCGCAGTACGGCGCGTACGGCGCGGCCCGCCAGGGCCTGCGCTACAGCCAGATCCTGTCGTTCTACTACCCGGGTGCCGCCGCCGGCACGGCCGACGGCGCCGTCACCGTGCGCATCACCGCGGACACGCGCGGCGACGTGCTCGTCAGCTACCGCGGTGGCCTGGTGGTCTCGGAGCGCGCGACCGGTCGCCGTCTCGCGCTGCCCGCGGGGCTGTCGGGCACGTGGCGCCTCAGCGCCGGCGGTGCCGACACGACGATCATCAGCTACGCCTCGGGCGGCGTCTGGCGCTACTGGAACCGGGTGCAGGGCGAGGGCGAGTTCTACGCGAGCGGTGGCGTCATGACGCTGCTGCTCAACGGTGGTCGCTCCTCGGCCCAGTACCGCGGCACGCTGCGGGCGGCCATCCCCGCGCCCGGCGTCATGCGCCGCGAGACGGTCAACGCCGTGACGATGGAGCACTACCTCCGCGGGGTCGTCCCGCTCGAGATGCCGTCGTCGTGGTCGCCGGCCGCCGTGCAGGCGCAGTCGGTCGCGGCCCGCACCTACGCCGCCCACCAGCGCAGCGAGCCCAAGGCCTCGCACTACCAGATCTGCGACACGACCACCTGCCAGGTGTACGGCGGCTACTCCGCCGAGACGGCGGCGTCCAACGCGGCGATCGACGCGACCCGCGGCGTGATCCTCACGCACCAGGGCCGCCCGGCGTTCACGCAGTTCTCCTCGAGCAACGGCGGCTGGACCAACGCGGGCTCCGCGCCGTACCTGACCGCGCGCCAGGACCCGTACGACGGCTGGTCGGGCAACACCAACCACACCTGGCTGGTGCGGATCACCGACGTCACGATCGAGCGGGCCTGGCCCGAGCTCGGCAACCTCACCGGCATCTCGGTCACCGACCGCACCGGCAACGGCGACTGGAGCGGGCGCGCCAACACGGTGATCTTCACCGGGTCGGCGGGCCGCGTGACGGTGACCGGCGCCCAGGTGCGCACCAAGCTCGGCCTGAAGTCCACCTGGTTCACGTTCCGGGTCGCCCCGCGCGGCTGACCGCCTCAGGCCGGGCGTTCCCCGGCCCGGGCCAGCAGCCGCCGGGCGCGCAGTGCGACGGGGGTGTCGATCATCCGTCCCTCGAGCTGGACGGCGCTCGTGCCCGCCGCCTCGGCCGCGTCGAGCGCGGCGACGACGGCCCGGGCGTGCTCGACCTCCGCCGTCGTCGGCGCGAACGCGTGACGGACCACCGGCACCTGCGCCGGGTGGATGCACAGCGAGCCGAGGTAGCCGAACGCCCGGGCCTGC
Organism: Nocardioides alkalitolerans DSM 16699; assembly: GCF_000426525.1. GTDB lineage: Bacteria > Actinomycetota > Actinomycetes > Propionibacteriales > Nocardioidaceae > Nocardioides > Nocardioides alkalitolerans. The sequence goes on along the minus strand of NZ_AUFN01000010.1, from coordinate 195,991 downwards.
TGCGCCTCGCGCTCGAGGGCGGGGAGGTCGCGGAAGTTCGCCAGGCCGCCCATGAGGCCGTAGGGCACGAGCCCGTGGGCCCGCGCCGCGCAGAGCAGGAGACCGTGCGCCCACCGGATGTCGAAGTCGGGCGAGGAGGGGTCGATCTCGAGCTCCACCGCGAGGTCCTCGGTGCCGAGCATCATCGCCACGGTCCGGGTGCCGGCCGCCGCGATCGCGGCGACCTCGAGGAGCCCGCGCGGGGTCTCGACCAGCAGCTGCACCTCGGTGGTGCCGGGCGCTGCCCCGGCGGCGGCCTCGGCCGCGTCGAGGAGGTGCTCGACCTCCGTCACCCGGGCGGCCGACTCCACCTTGGGCACCAGCACGCCGTCGGCCCCCGCGTCGACGGCGGCGTCGACGTCGGCGGCGAGCTCGTCGTCGGAGTTCACCCGCACGAGCACGTGCAGGTCGCCGCGGGCGGCCCGCAGGGCGGTCACCGTGGTCGCGAGACCCGATCGGGCCGCCGCTCGCGCGGTCACGGGCACGCTGTCCTCGAGGTCGAGGATCACGGCGTCGGCCCCGGACGTGGCGGCCCTGGCGGCGCGCTCCGGCCGGTTGGCGGGCAGGAACAGCTGCGCGCGGCGCCGCAGGGCCGCCTCGACGCCGGTGGTCACATCGCCTCCTGGGGGTGGGCGGCGGCGTGCGCGGGCCCGTCGGTGACCCGGGCGGCGCGCAGGGCGGCGAGCTCGTCGTCGCCGAGGCCCAGGTCGGCGGCCAGCACCTCGTCGGTGTCGGCGCCGACCGCGGCCGGCCCGGTGCGGCCGATCCGCACGTCGGCGTCCTGGAACTTCGGGAACACGCCGGTCATCGCCAGCGGGCCGAGGTCGGCGTCCTCCACCGTCGCGATCGAGCCGCGGTGCCGCACCTGCGGGTTGTCCATCATCGTGGCGACCGACTCCAGGGGACCGACCGCGCACCCGCCCGCCGTGAGCGTCGCGAGGGCGTCGTCGCGGTCCCGCTCGCCGCACCAGGCCGAGATGAGCCCGTCGAGCACCTCGACGTTCGCCCGGCGCTCGACGTTCGTGGTGAAGCGCGGGTCGGCGACGAGCTCGTCGCCGCCCACGGTGCGGAGCACGTTGACCGCCATGGCCTGGGTGCTCCCCGAGAGCGCGATCCAGCGTCCGTCGCGGCACTCGTAGCTGCCGCGCGGGGCGGCGGGGCCGTACCGGTTGCCGGTGCGGCCGTGCTCGGTGCCGAGCTGGTCGTACTCGAGCACGTTGATCTCGACGAGCTTCAGCGCGGCCTCGTAGATGGCGAGGTCGATCGTGTCGCCGGTGCCCGTGGTGTGCCGCCGCTGCAGGGCGGCCAGCACGGCCGTGGCCCCGAGGCTGCCCGCCATGATGTCGGCGAGCGGGTACGCCGGCAGCAGCGGCGGCCGGTCCTCGAAGCCGGAGACGGCGGCGAGACCGGCGAGGGCCTCGGCCAGGGTGCCGAAGCCGGGCTGCTCGCGGTAGGGGCCGTCCTGGCCGTAGGCCGTCACCCGCAGCACGACCAGGCGCGGGTTGACGGCACGCAGGTCCGCCGGGGCCAGGCCCCACCGCTCGAGGGTGCCCGGGCGGAAGTTCTCGACGAGCACGTCGAACTGCTCGATCCAGCGGAGCAGGACCGCCTTGCCGTCGGGGTGGCGCAGGTCGAGCGAGACGCTCTTCTTCCCGCGGCTCAGCGCCTTCCAGTAGAGGCCGAGGCCGTCCTTCTGGGCGCCGAAGCGACGGACGTGGTCACCGGCGCCCGGCATCTCGACCTTGACCACGTCGGCGCCGTAGTCGGCGAGCTGGGTGGCGGTCAGCGGGGCCGCGATCATCGTGGACAGGTCGAGCACGCGGATGCCGGCCAGGGGGGCCGTGGAGGGTGCGGTCATCGGGGGTCAGCTCCTCTCGGTACGGCGCGGGGGCCGCGGGGGACGGGGACGAAGCGGGGGGACGGGCCGGTCACCGGGACACGGCCGTGATGCCGGGCCAGGCGTCGTCGGCCGCCAGGGCGGCGACGGCGTCGACGACGGCGTCGCGCGCGGCCAGCACCGCGACGCGCGGCTCGTAGAACCGGGTGGCCATGCAGACCGCCACCGTCCGGCGGACCTCCGGGGCGGTGAGCGGACGCAGGGCCAGGGGCGGGCCGGCGTACGTGCCGACGGCCGAGCGGGGGAGCACCGCGCTCGCGAGGCCGCTCTGCGCGATGCGCACCATGGCGGCGAGCGACTCGACGTCGGCGATGACGTCGGGCACGAGCCCGACCTCCGCGAAGGCCCGCTCGACGAGGTCCCGCAGGTTGCTGCGGGCACCCGGTGCGACGAGCTGACGACCCGCCAGGTCGGCGACGGCGACGGGGCCCTCGGAGGCGTCGACGGCCGTCGACGTGGCGAGGAAGAGCTGCTCCTCGTAGAGCGGGGTCTCGCCGGGCCGGGCGCCGGCGTCGTCGCGGAAGAGCACGGCGAGGTCGAGGCGCCCGCGCTCGAGCAGCTCCTCGACGTACCCGCTCATCGACTCGAACAGCTCGAGGCGGATGCCGGGGTGGCGTTCGCGCAGCAGCGGCACCAGGGCCGGCACCAGGGTGCCGGCCACCGTCGCGGGGAGGCCGATCGACACCGACCCGCGGATGTCCTTGCCGAGCACGTCGAGCGACTCGGTGAGCCGGTCGAACTGCCGCACCACCTGCTGGGCCCCGCGGTAGAGCTCGAGCCCGACGGGGGTGGCGTCGACGCCCCCGGGGCCGCGCTCGAGGAGCCGCTTGCCGACCTCGGCCTCGAGCTGCTTCATGCGCTGGCTCATCGCGGGCTGGGAGACGCCCGCGAGCCGGGCCGCTGCGGCCAGGCTCCCGGCGTCCACCACGAGGATGAACGCCCGCAGCTGCGCGAGGTCGATGTGGGGCCCGTCCGGGGCCCGGGCGGGTCCGCTCACGCGGGCACCAGCAGCCCGAGCACGATGATGATCGGCAGCGACACGACCGACGCCAGGGCCGTCACGAACGTGAGCGCCTTCAGCGCCCCCTTCGTCGAGATGCCGAGCAGGCTCTGGAACATCCAGAAGAAGTTGCTGTTCACCTGCAGCGCGAACAGCGCACCGGCGCCGATGGCCAGACCGACGACGACGGGGGCGACGTCGAGGCTGCCGAGCACCGGGGTGATGATGCCGGCCGCCGCGATGGCCGCCACCGAGATCGAGCCGATCGCGAAGTGCAGCAGGGCCGCGATGAACCACGCCAGCAGCACCGTGACGACCACGGGGGCGCCCGCCTCGGCGGAGAACAGGTCGCCGAGCACGTCGGCGAGGTCGGTGGCCCCGATGACCGCGCCGAGCGAGCCGCCGACGCCGGTGATGAGGAGGATCTGGCCGGTCGTGTTGAGCCCGCGCGAGATCGCCTCGTCGGTGCTGTCACGGCCCAGCGACGTGCGGGAGAGCAGGTAGGCGCCGACGAGGCCGACGAAGAGCGCGAAGACGGCGTTGCCGACGAAGGCGGTGACCGCGTTGGCGAAGCCCGCGGCCTCCGCGATGGCCCCGAACGCGATCATCACGAGCGGCACCAGGATCGGCAGGAGCGTGACCACGAGCGGCGGGGTCGACTCGGGTGGGCCCGACTCCTCGGCCGCCTCCTCCGTCGCGCGCAGGGCCTCGGTCTCGTGCTCGTCGGTCTCCGGCTTCCAGAACCCGGCGCGCAGGATGAGCGCGAACAGGAACGTGGTGAGGACGGCCGTGAGCGGTCCGACGACCAGGCCGAAGACCAGCATGGTGCCGAGCGGGATGTCGAGCAGGCCGGCGATCGAGAGCGTGCCGAGGCCGGGGATGACGAAGACGTAGCCGACGAGGATGCCGGTCGTGAGCGACCCGGCCAGGAGCGGCAGGCCGTGCCTGCCGACGGCGGGCGCCGCCGAGCGGGCCAGGGGAGAGGCGAGCACGAGCTGCACGTCGACGTAGATCGACGGGAAGAGGGTGGTGAGGGCGGCGCTCATCGCGTACGGCAGCCGGCGGGCGCCCAGCAGGCGCAGCAGCAACCGGACGAGCCCCTGGAGCGCGCCGAGGGCGTGCATCAGGGCCCCGATGAGCACGCCGAAGCCGACGAGCAGGCCCACCTCCGCCATGATCTCGCCGAACCCGCCGGCGATCGCCTCCACGGTGCCGTTGAGGCCGACGCCGGAGCTCAGGCCCAGGTAGAGCGAGCCCGCCACCAGGGCGATCACGGGCTCCACCCGGAGCCAGATGATCAGCAGCAGCACGGCCGCGATCGCGATGCACGCGTTCAGGATGACCACGGGTTCTCCTCGTCGTTGAGGTGACGCCCGCCACGTGGCGGGCGTCACGACGGACGAGTCGACCACGTCCGTGTCGGCCGCGGTAGAGGGCTCGACGCGAGGAGGGTCTAAGCGCAGCTTGGGTCTCGTTCCCCCGGCGGGTGCCCGGCGGGGCGGCCGGGGAACCACCGGTGCGACGCTCAGTCGAGCACGGCCACCAGGTCGCCGCCCTCGACGGCGCGGGTGCCGCTGATGGCGAGGCGGGAGACGGTGCCGGCCTTCGGGGCGGTGATGGAGGCCTCCATCTTCATGGCCTCGATGGTCGCGACGACGGCGCCGGCCTCGACCTGGTCCCCCTCGGCCACCGTGACCGTGACGACGCCCTGGAACGGGGCGGCGACGTGCCCGGGGTTGGCCGTGTCGGCCTTCTCGGCGGCCTGGACGTCCGAGGCGACCGAGGTGTCGCGGACGCTGACGGGGCGCATCTGGCCGTTGATGGTGCACAGCACCGACCGGAAACCGCGCTCGTCGGGCTCGCTGATGGCGTCGAGGCCGAGGATCAGGCGCTTGCCCTCGGAGAGGTCGACGACGTGCTCCTCGCCGTGCCGCAGCCCGTAGAGGTAGTCGATGGTCGAGAGGCGGGAGACGTCGCCGTACGCCTCGCGGGCGGCCAGGAAGTCCTTCGTCGGTCCGGGGAACAGCAGCTCGTTGAGCGTGGCGCGCGGGTGCGCGGCGAGACCGGCGCGCTGCTCGTCGGTGAGCTCCTCGGCCGGCTTCTTCCACGTGCGGCCCTCGAGGGCCTTGGTGCGGAAGGGCTCGGGCCAGCCGCCGGGCGGGTCGCCGAGCTCGCCGTTGAGGAAGCCGATGACGGAGTCGGGGATGTCGTAGTTGCCGGGGTTCTCGGCGAAGTCGGCCGGGTCCGCGCCGGCGCCGACGAGGGCGAGGGCGAGGTCGCCGACGACCTTCGAGCTCGGGGTCACCTTCACGACGTTGCCGAGGATGTCGTTCGCGGCGGCGTACATGTCCTCGATCTGCTCGAACTTCTCGCCGAGGCCCAGCGCCGTGGCCTGCTGGCGCAGGTTGGAGAGCTGGCCGCCGGGGATCTCGTGGCGGTAGACGCGGCCGGTGGGGGAGGCGAGGCCGGACTCGAACGGAGCGTAGACGCGGCGCACGGCCTCCCAGTAGGGCTCGAGCGCGCCGACGGCGGCGATGTCGAGGCCGGTCTCGCGGGGCGAGTGGTCGGTCGCGGCGACGAGCGCGGTGAGCGAGGGCTGCGACGTGGTGCCGGCCATGGAGGCGGTGGCCGCGTCGACCGCGTCGACGCCCGCGTCGATCGCGGCGAGGAGCGTCGCGAGCTGGCCGCCGGGGGTGTCGTGGGTGTGCAGGTGCACCGGCAGGTCGAAGCGCTCGCGCAGGGCGGTGACCAGGGTGCGGGCCGCGGGGGCGCGGAGCAGGCCGGCCATGTCCTTGATCGCGAGCACGTGGGCACCGGCGTCGACGATCTTCTCGGCCAGGCGCAGGTAGTAGTCGAGCGTGTAGAGCTTCTCGCCCGGGTTCGAGAGGTCACCGGTGTAGCACAGCGCCACCTCGGCGACGGTCGTGCCGGTGCCGCGCACGGCCTCGATCGCGGGACGCATCTGCTCGACGTCGTTGAGCGCGTCGAAGATCCGGAACACGTCGAGCCCCGTCGCCGCGGCCTCCTCGACGAACGCGGTGGTCACGTCGGTCGGGTACGGCGTGTAGCCGACCGTGTTGCGCCCGCGCAGCAGCATCTGGAGCTGGATGTTCGGCACGGCCTGGCGCAGCGCGGCGAGGCGCTCCCACGGGTCCTCGGAGAGGAAGCGCAGCGCGACGTCGTACGTCGCCCCGCCCCACGCCTCGACCGACCACAGCTGCGGGGTGGTGCGCGCGACGTGACCGGCGACGGCGAGCAGGTCGCGGGTGCGCACGCGGGTGGCGAGCAGCGACTGGTGCGCGTCGCGGAACGTCGTGTCGGTGACCGCGACCTGGTTCTGCGCGCGCAGGCGGCGGGCGAACTCCTCGGGGCCGACCTCGAGGAGCAGCTGGCGGCTGCCATCGGGGGCGGGCACGGTCAGGTCGAGCTCGGGGAGCTTGGTGACCGGGTCGAGCGAGACCGGTGCCTCGCCGTGCGGCTTGTTGACGGTGACGTCGGCCAGGTAGTGCAGCAGCCGTGTGCCGCGGTCGTTCGACGGACGCGCGGTGAGCAGCTCGGGGTGCGTCTCGATGAAGCTGGTCGTGATGTGGCCGCTCGTGAAGTCGGGGTCGGCCAGCACGCCCTGGAGGAACGAGATGTTCGTGGAGACGCCACGGATGCGGAACTCCGCGACCGCGCGCTGCGCCTTCTCGACGGCCTTCTCGAACGTGCGGCCGCGGCACGTGAGCTTGGCGAGCATCGAGTCGAAGTGGGGGCTGATCTCGGCGCCGGCGTACGTCGTGCCGCCGTCGATGCGCACGCCCGGGCCGCCGGGGGTGCGGTACGTCGTGATCTTGCCGGTGTCGGGCCGGAACCCGTTCGCCGGGTCCTCGGTCGTGATGCGGCACTGCAGGGCCGCGCCGCGCAGCGTGATCGAGTCCTGGGTCAGGCCCAGGTCGTCGAGGGTCTCGCCGGAGGCGATGCGCAGCTGGGACTGCACGAGGTCGACGTCGGTGACCTCCTCGGTCACCGTGTGCTCGACCTGGATGCGGGGGTTCATCTCGATGAAGACGTAGTTGCCGGCCGGGTCGAGGAGGAACTCCACGGTGCCCGCGTTGCGGTAGCCGATCTCGCGCGCGAACCGCACTGCGTCGGCGCACATCCGCTCGCGGATCGCGGGGTCGAGGTTCGGGGCCGGGGCGATCTCGACGACCTTCTGGTGGCGGCGCTGCACCGAGCAGTCGCGCTCGAAGAGGTGGATCACGTTGCCGGCGCCGTCGGCGAGGATCTGCACCTCGATGTGGCGCGGCTCGACCACGGCCTGCTCGACGAAGACGGTCGGGTCGCCGAACGCGGCCTCGCCCTCGCGCATGCAGGTCTCGACGGCCTCGCGCAGCTTGGCCGGGTCGTCGACGCGGCGCATGCCGCGACCGCCGCCGCCGGCGACGGCCTTCACGAACAGCGGGAACGGGATCTCGCTCGCGGCCTCGACGAGGGCGTCGACGTCGGTCGAGGGCTCGACGCTGCGCAGGGTCGGTACGCCGGCCGCCTTCGCCGCCGCGATCGCGCGCGCCTTGTTGCCGGTCAGCTCGAGCACGTCGGAGGTGGGCCCGACGAAGGTGATGCCGGCGTTGGCGCAGGCCTCGGCCAGGGCGGGGTTCTCGGAGAGGAAGCCGTAGCCCGGGTAGATGGCGTCGGCACCCGCCCGGACGGCGACGTCGACGATGAGCTGGGCGTCGAGGTAGTTGCGCACGGGGTGGCCAGGCTCGCCGATCTCGTAGGCCTCGTCGGCCTTCAGCCGGTGCTCGGACCAGCGGTCCTCGTGGGGGAAGACGGCGACCGTCTTGGCGTCCAGCTCGTACGCCGCACGGAACGCCCGGATCGCGATCTCACCGCGGTTGGCCACCAGCACCTTGGAGAACATGGGAGGAGGTTATCGAGGGTTGTGTTGCGTGCGCGTCACGCGCCTCGATTTCGGAACGCCGGGTCCGGGCGGCGTCTCGGCGGCGGGGTCTCAGCGGTGGGACCGGCCGCCCCCCTTCGTCGCGCGCTGCGCCGCTCGGTCCTTCGTGCCCGGCTTCGTCGTGCCCGGCTTCTTCGTGCCCGGCTTCTTCGCCCGCGCGACCGGTCGTTGCTCGAACGGCCGGTTGAGGAAGCGGCGCCCTGTCGACACGCGCGCGAGGCCGATGACGATCCAGAGGCCGAGCAGGACCGGCGACGCGTAGAGCAGCCCCGCGAAGAACCCGCCGACGGGGCCGCCGTAGTAGTCGCTGCGCTCCCACGGCTCGAGCGGGTCCGGCGGCAGGGCCCTGAGCCACTCGGTCAGGGTGGTCGCGACGTCGCCGAGGAACGACGGTCCCTCGACCGACGTGTAGGTCTCCTCGTCCCGCCCGAGCCGGTAGCCCTCGGAGGTCTCCACGGTGCTGTAGTCCGAGTCCTCCCACAGCACGAGCAGGGCGGGCTCGGGCAGGGCCTCGGCGATCGTGCGGGCCGCGTCGCTGACGAGGTGGTAGCCCGCCTCGCGGCTCGAGCGCCACACCACGACGTACACGGGCAGGTCGCGCTCGGCGATCAGTGCCTGGAGGTCCTGCTCGCCCTCCTCGCTGAGCATCTCGCGCGCGTCGTCGGTGACGTGGACGCGGTCGGCGCGCACACCCTCGATCGCCTCCGCGACCCGGTCGCCGGCGGCCAGCTCGGGGCGCGGGTCCTCGGTGTCGTCGACGCGGTCGACGGCCCACACCACGGCGCCGGCCCCGAGGGCGACGGCGACGACGAGGTGGACCAGCCGCCAGGCGAGGTCGGTCGCGAGGCTCATCGGCCGCTCCGCCGCTGTCGCAGGTCGGTCGAGACGGGCACCCAGAGGTCGTCGACCAGGGCGCCGAAGCCGGTGCGCGCCCACACGTCGTCGAGCTCGTAGTACGCGCGGCGGCGTCGGCGGCCGAACCGGCCGCCGACCAGGGTCTCGAGCGGTCGCAGGTCGGTGGTGGTCGCGCGTCGGCAGGCCGCGCAGGCCGGCACCTCGAGCTCGCCGGAGCCGACCGCGACCGTGCGGCGCGCCGTGCCCTCGCCGTGGCGCGGGTCGAAGAAGCAGGGCCGGTACGGCGACGGCGGGCGCCGTCGGCGGGAGCCACCGTCGAGGGCGCGCTCGGCCGTGCGGGTCAGCACGAGCGCGCCGACCAGGTCGGGCACGGCGGTGTCGTCGGGCGTGCCGACCGGTGTGTCGTCGAGGCGGTCGACCAGCGACCGGGCGGTGTCGTAGCTGCCGTCGACGAGCTCGCGCCGCTCGGCGTCAAGGGCGGTGCCCGAGGTCCGCTCCAGCGTCGCCGCCAGCCGCTCGAGCTCGGCGTCCACCGTGCGGCGGAGGGCGGCCGGGGTCGCCACGGCGGCGGGTACGGCGGGCACCCGGTCGGCGCGCGCAGCGGGGGACGACGTTCCGCCCGGGGCCGCGCGCCCGGCACGGACCTCCCGCGCCCGGCGTCGGGCCTCGACCCGAGCGGCGTCGGGGGCCGTCGTGCGCCAGCGGGCGACGTTGCGCAGCACCAGCCAGCTGCCGACGGCGACCGTCACGAACGCCATCGTCCCGAACGTGGCGTAGGTGCCCGCCTGGGGAGGGACGAAGTCGTCGTACGACGGCTCGGGCGGCGAGCGCCACACGACCTCCTGGCGATAGGCGTCGTACTCGGACCTCGGGATGTCGGGGCCCTGCAGGAGGACGTCGAGATCGCGGGCGGCCAGCCCGACCTCGCTGACGCCCGCGTCGCTGCCCCCGCCGGGCGCGAACTGGCTGTCGACGGTGATGAGGACGCTCGTGTCGGGGGCGTCGCCGAACCCGACGACGTCGCCGCGCATGCCGTCGGCGGTGTCCACGCGCAGCACGTACAGCGCGTCGGTCTCGGCGAGGCGGGTGTGGAGGTTGGTGGCCAGGTCGCGGAGCGGGTCGCCGACGGCCAGTCCGTCGGGGCCCCGGGCCACCACGACGTAGACCGGTACGCCCGACGCGGCCTCCAGGTCGTCGACGAGCTGGTGGAGCTCGTCGTCGGCCTGCGCGGTGTGGCCGTTGCCGAACGCCTGCGTGACGATCACGGGGTCCTGCGCCAGCGCCGTCGCCAGCTCGTCGATGGTCGGGGCGAACGGGAGTCCGTCGCTCACCGACGCCCCCCGTGGAGTCGTCGGACCAGGTCGGGGTCGAGCGCCCCGAAGCCGGTGGACGCCCAGGGCTCGCGATCGGTCTCGAAGTAGTGCTGGGGCTTCCCGCGGTGGAGCACGTCCAGGATGTCCGGGCGCCGTCCGGCGCCGAGGTCACGGCGGCAGCGGGGGCACACGGGGGCGTCGACGGAGAACGTGCCGTGCTCGAGCCGGCGGCCCTTCGTACCGGCGCCGTGGAGCGGGTTGAGGAAGCACGGCGTCGTCGGCACGAACGGCGTGCCCTTCCGCGCCGCGGCGAGGGCGGCGGAGCCCCGCTCGGCCAGCACGACGGCGCCGGTCGCGTCGAGGGGGTCGACCGTCTCGTCGGGCTCCGCGGGCAGCAGCCTGCTCGCCGCCTCGTAGTGGTCGAGCGCCGCCTGCCAGGCGGCCCCGGCCCCCGTACCCATCTCGGTCTCGTCGATCGCCTCGCCGAGCGCGAGCACGTCGGCCCGCGCGCGCCGGACGAGCTGGGCGTCCTCCGCCTGGCGGACCCGGTCGAGCACCGAGTCGGGGAGCGTGAAGGTGGTCGGACGCCGGCCCGACCCGGTCGACCGGAGGCGACGCCGGGCGAGCACCACCGCCACGACGGCCAGGCAGAGGGCGAGGACGACGCTGACGACCACCACGGGGGCGCCACCGTCGCCGTCGTCGGGGGTGGAGGAGTCGAGACCGGTGGAGAGTCCGTCCCGTCCGGCCGAGGCCGCCTCGGAGAAGGTGCCGTCCGCGAGGTGGCCCGTCAGGCCCACCAGGCCCTCGCCGAGCGGGAACGGCTCGCCCGACCCGTCGTCGGCGCCGTAGGAGAGGTAGTAGTCGCTACCGCGGAGGGCGTCGGCCTCGCCGGCGGGGCGTCCCCATTGCTGGAAAGCCAGGTCGAACTGCTCGCGGCTGGAGTGCGGCTGGTAGGGCGCCGTGCCGTCGGTGAGGGGGAGCGCGGTGTTGACGCCGATGTAGAGCCCCTCGGCGGCTTGCTTGCCGCTCTGGGCCTCGAACGCCTGGTGGATCCGCACGAGGAGGTCGTCGCCCTTGTTGTAGGGAGGACCGTCCCCGGGATCCACGAGCACGACGTAGACCCCGGACTCGCCGGGCCCCAGGCCGTCGCGGATCTCCTGGATGTTGGCCTCGACCTGCGCGACCTCGTCCGGAGTGACCCAGTCGTCGGTGAGAGGACCGACGTACACGCCGGTCTCCTGGATCGCGGCGAGGATGGTCGCCAGATCGTCGTCCACACGCACCCCCTCAGAGCACCGCTGATCCTAGGACGGTGCCGTACGCACCACGCACCCCGGTGGTCGTGCCACCGGGGTGCGAGGGGGCGTGCGGGGTGCCGGGGAGGCCCGGACCTCAGGGGGCCGCGGAGCGGAGCTTCTCCAGCAGCGGCTCGGCGGCCTCGGCGAGGAAGCGGTCGACGCTGTCGCCGCCGACCTGGACGAGGGCGATGTCGGTGAACCCCGCCTCCCAGAACGGCTTCACGGACTCGACGATGGCGTCGAGGTCGGGGCCGCAGGGGATCTGCGCGGCGACGTCCTCCTCCCGCACGAACTTGGTCGCGCCGGCGAAGCCCGCCGTGGTCGGGAGGTCGGCGTTGACGGCCCAGCCACCGGCGAACCAGCGGAACTGCTCGTGGGCGCGGGTGATCGCCGCCTGCTCGTCGGGGTCCCAGCAGATCGGGATCTGCCCGACGGCGCGGCCGGTCCCCGGGATGCTGGGCGCGCCGTCGACGGCGTTCCAGGTGGAGATGAGGCCGGCGTCGGGCTCGGTGGCGACGAGGTGGTCCGAGAGCGGGGCGAAGCGGTTGACCGCCTTCTCTCCGCCCACGGCGACGCCGATCTGCACGGGCTCGTCGGGGAGGTCCCAGATGCGTGCGGAGTCGACGCGGAAGTGGTCGCCCTCCCAGGTCGTCAGGTCGCCGGTGTGCAGGGCCCGGATGATCTCGATCGCCTCGACGAGCATGTCCTGGCGGACGTCGACCGCCGGCCAGCCCTCACCGACGACGTGCTCGTTGAGGTTCTCGCCGGCGCCGAGCCCCAGCGTGAAGCGGCCGTCGGCCAGGATCTGCAGCGTCGCCGCCTTCTGCGCGACCACGGCGGGGTGGTAGCGGATGGTCGGGCAGGTCACGTAGGTCATCAGGTCGACCCGCTCGGTCGCGTGCGCGACGGCGCCGAGCACCGTCCACGCGTGCGGGGCGTGCCCCTGGGCGGAGAGCCACGGGAAGTAGTGGTCGCTCGACACCTCGAAGTCGAAGCCGACCCGCTCCGCGGCGACGGCGTGCCGCACGAGGTCCTTGGGCCCGGACTGCTCGGTCATGAGGGTGTAGCCGAATCGCGTCATGCGCGACCGGTTCCCGCGGCCCGCCTGCGCGACCCCACCCGAACGGGCGGCCCCGGACGAGAGGACCCGAACGGGCGGACCCCGGGTCGGCGCACGCCGACCCGGGGTCCGCCCGGGCGAGGGATCAGTCCTTGAGCTCGCAGATGACGGCGCCGTTGGCGACCGTCACGCCGACCTCGGCCTGCAGGCCCGTGACGGTGCCGGCCTTGTGGGCCTTGAGCGGCTGCTCCATCTTCATCGCCTCGAGCACGACGATGGTGTCGCCCTCGGCGACCTCCTGGCCCTCCTCGACGACGACCTTCACGATCGTGCCCTGCATGGGCGAGGCGACGGAGTCGCCCGACGCGGCGGCGCCGGCCTTCTTCTTCGCGCGCTTGGGCTTCTTGGCGCCCGCGCCACCGGCGGCGGCGATGCCGCCCAGGCCGCCCGGCAGGACGACCTCGAGACGGCGGCCGCCGACCTCGACGGTGACCGTCTGGCGCTCCTCCGGCTCGTCGGCGTCGGCCGAGTCGCCGGCGTACGGCGTGATCTGGTTGTCGAAGTCCGTCTCGATCCACTGCGTGTAGACGGTGAACTCGCCCGAGCCGTCCGGGGTGGAGGCGCCGACGTACGCCGGGTCGGAGACGACGGCGCGGTGGAACGGGATGACCGTCGGCATGCCGTCGACGACGAACTCGTCGAGCGCGCGGCGCGAGCGCTCCAGCGCCTGCGTGCGGTCACGACCGGTCACGATCAGCTTGGCGATGAGCGAGTCGAACGAGCCGGGGATGGTCTCGCCGTTCTCGTAGCCGCCGTCGACCCGGACGCCCGGGCCCTGCGGCGGCGACCACGCCGACAGCGTGCCGGGGGCCGGCATGAAGTTGCGGCCGCCGTCCTCGGCGTTGATGCGGAACTCGATCGAGTGGCCGCGGATCTCGGGGTCGTCGTAGCCGAGCTCCTCGCCCGCGGCGATGCGGAACATCTCGCGCACGAGGTCGATGCCGGTGACCTCCTCCGAGACGCAGTGCTCGACCTGGAGGCGGGTGTTCACCTCGAGGAAGGAGATGGTGCCGTCCTGCGCGACGAGGAACTCGCAGGTGCCGGCGCCGTAGTAGCCCGCCTCGCGCAGGATGCGCTTGGACGACTCGTAGAGCTCGGTCATCTGCTCCTCGCTGAGGAACGGCGCCGGCGCCTCCTCGACGAGCTTCTGGTTGCGGCGCTGCAGCGAGCAGTCGCGGGTGGAGACCACGACGACGTTGCCGTGCTGGTCGGCGAGGCACTGGGTCTCGACGTGACGGGGCTTGTCGAGGAACTTCTCGACGAGGCACTCGCCACGGCCGAACGCGCTGATCGCCTCGCGCACGGCGGACTCGTAGGCGTCGGGGATCTCCTCGAGCGTGCGGGCGACCTTGAGGCCGCGACCGCCGCCGCCAAAGACGGCCTTGATGGCGACCGGGAGCCCGTTGGCCTTCGCGAACTCGACGACCTCGTCGGCGTCGGCGACGGGGTCCTTGGTGCCGGGGGCGAGCGGCGCCTTCGCCGTGGCGGCGATGTGCTTGGCCTTGGCCTTGTCGCCGAGCGCCTCGATGGCGGCGGGCGGGGGGCCGATCCAGGTGAGCCCGGCGTCGATGACGGCCTGGGCGAAGTCGGCGTTCTCGGCGAGGAAGCCGTAGCCGGGGTGCACGGAGTCGGCGCCGGACTTCTCGGCGACCGCGATGATCTTCGCGATGTCGAGGTAGGAGTCGGCGGGGGTCGCACCGCCGAGCGAGTGGGCCTCGTCGGCCAGCCGGACGAACAGGGCGTCGCGGTCGGGCTCGGCGTAGACCGCCACGCTCCCGATGCCGGCGTCCTTGCACGCCCGGATGACGCGCACGGCGATCTCTCCGCGGTTGGCGATGAGAACTCGTCGCAAGGGCTTGATCTCGGGCACGTGCACTCCTCGAAGTCACCGGGTACCGGGGCGCCGGACTGGGGCCGCCACCTCGGGAGTCTAGGGGTAACCGATCGGTCGCTCTGCGCGGGGATCCGGGATTCGGTCCCTACCGACCGGTACGGCGTACCGCGCTCCTGTCGGGAGCCCGCAGGGCGTCCGAGCCGGGGTCAGGCGCTGGTGGCGAGGTCCTCCGCCAGCTGCGCCCACCAGCCTCGACGGCCGGGCGGGCCGAGGGTCGTGAGGGCGAGGGCCGTCGCGACCTCGTCGAGGGGCGCCAGGGCAGCGGTCCTGCGGACGCGGGCGCGGGGGAGGGTCTCGTCGCCCCCCAGGCCTCCCGCCCGGAACCCCCGGCGGCGCAGCGTCGCGAGCGGCCGCCCGTCGAGCAGGAGCACGGAGCGGCGCCGCGAGCGGTGCTCGAGGGCGTAGCGACGGTCGCCCAGCGAGATGGTGCCGTTGCGGTGGCGCCGCCGCCACCCGGTGTCACGGCCGTTGACGACCCGGCCGGGGGTGCCGTCGACCAGCGTGACCAGGGCGGCGGCGCCCTCGCTCGGCCGGCCGCGCTGCCGCACCCACTGCTGCGCGACGACCTGCTCCACGGTGAGGGCGGCCCGCGCCCGGCGCAGGAGGGAGGCCTCGGCGCCGACGGGCGGCCCGTCGGCCGGGACGACGCGCGCGACGACGCGGCCACCGGGGTCGCGCAGCAGCAGGGCGCCGCAGCTCGCGTCGTACGACGCCTGCCACGTCAGGATCGGGTCGGTCACGGGGGCGAGGCTGCCCCGGGCGAACGCGTCGTACGCATCGGTTAACAATCGTTAACCGATGGCGTATCGTCCCCGGCATGTTCGAGCTGTCGCGTGAGCACGAGGAGTTCCGCCGCACCGTCGCCGAGTTCGCGACGGCCGAGGTCGCGCCCTACGCGGCGCAGTGGGACCGGGACCACCACTTCCCGGTCGACACGGTCCGCAAGATGGGCGAGCTGGGCCTGTTCGGGCTCACGGCGCCCGAGGAGTACGGCGGGGCCGGCCTGACCGGGGCCGACGGCGGGTTCACCTCGCTCTGCCTCGCGATCGAGGAGCTCGGCCGCGTCGACCAGTCGATGGGCATCACGCTCGAGGCGGCGGTCGGGCTCGGGATCAACCCGATCCTGACCTTCGGCACCGACGAGCAGAAGGCCACCTGGCTGCCGGACCTCGTCGCCGGGCGCGCGGTCGCCGGGTTCGGGCTCACCGAGCCGGGAGCGGGCTCCGACGCGGGGGCGACGCGCACCAGGGCCGTGCTCGACGGCGAGGAGTGGGTAGTCGACGGGGCGAAGCAGTTCATCACCAACTCCGGCTCCGAGATCACCTCGCTCGTCACCGTCACGGCCCGCACCGGGTCCCGCTCGGTGCAGCGCGACGGTGCGACGGTGGAGAAGCCCGAGATCTCCACGATCATCGTGCCGGCGGGCACGCCCGGCTTCACCGCCGAGAAGGCCTACGACAAGCTCGGCTGGCACGCGTCCGACACCCACCCGCTCTCGTTCGAGGGCGCCCGGGTGCCGGCGGAGAACCTGCTGGGGGAGCGGGGCCGCGGCTACGCCCAGTTCCTCGCCACGCTCGACGACGGCCGGGTCGCCATCGCGGCCCTCGCGGTCGGCTGCATCCAGGCGTGCCTCGACATGAGCCTCGAGTACGCCGGGCAGCGACAGACGTTCGGCGGTCCGATCGGGCGCAAGCAGGGCGTCGCCTTCCAGCTGGCCGACCTCGAGACGATGCTGCGCGCCGCGCGGCTCCTCACCTACTCGGCCGCGGCCATGAAGGACGCCGGGGCGCCGGTCGCCGCGTTCAAGCAGGCCGCCGCCATCGCCAAGCTGCACGCCACGGAGTCCGCGGTCTCGGCCACGCGCATCGCCACCCAGGTGTTCGGCGGCTACGGCTTCATGGAGGAGTACCCGGTCGCCCGCTTCTACCGCGACGCCAAGGTGCTGGAGATCGGCGAGGGCACCTCGGAGGTGCAGCGCATGCTGATCGCGCGGGGGCTCGGCCTGCCGGTCGAGTGACGACCGCAGCGGGCCCGCGCGGCCCGATCGGCCAGCCGGGGCGCGGTCCGGGCCGGCGTGCCGATAATCTGCGCCATCATGGGACGGCGTTGGCGAAGACTGGCCGCTGAGGTCAGCAAGTTCGGCCTCGTCGGCGGAGCGGCGACCACGGTCGCCGTCGTGCTCTTCAACGTCTTCCTGCACGGCGTCTGGATCGTCGACCCGATCCTGCAGGACCGGGCGTTGACGTCGTACGTCATCGCCAACACCATCGGCATGCTCATCAGCTACAGCGGCACGAAGCGCTGGGTGTTCAAGGGCCGCTCCTCGGGACGCGCCGACGGCGGGTTCCTGCCCTACACGGTCATCAACGTCGCCACGATGATCCTGCCGATTCTCTGCCTGACCTTCAGCCGTGACGTGCTGGGGCTGACCGACCCGGTCTCCGACAACATCGCGGCCAACGTCATCGGTCTCGCGCTGGGCTTCGCGGCGCGGTTCTACCTCTTCCGACGCTTCGTCTTCCGCAGCCCGTCGTCGATGCGGACCTCCTAGCCCGTCGGGGTGTCGCGCCCCGTCGTCAGGGGCGGCGCCACAGGTCCGTCCACCGCAGGCCCACGGTCGCGCACAGCTCCCGCAGCAGCGGCACGCTCACGCCGACGACGTTGTGGGGGTCGCCCTCGATGCCGCGCACGAACGCCCCGCCCAGCCCGTCGAGCGTGAAGGCGCCGGCGACGTGGAGGGGCTCGCCCGTGGCCACGTACGCCGCCACCTCGGCGTCGCTGACGTCGGCGAAGTGGACGGTCGTCGAGGCCACGGCCGTCACGCTGCGACCACCGGCCGTCGCGGTGAGCGCGTGCCCCGTGTGCAGGACGCCCGACCGCCCCCGCATGCGGTGCCAGCGCCGGACGGCGTCGTCGGCGTCGACCGGCTTGCCGTAGGCCGTGCCGTCGATCTCCAGCACGGAGTCGCAGCCCAGCACGACCGCCCCGTCCGGCACCTCGGCCGTGCGGGCGACCACGGCGTCCCGCTTGAGCTCGGCCAGGCGTCCGGCGAGCTCGTCGGGAGGCAGGTGCTCGAGCCCCGACTCGTCGACCCCCGAGACGACCACGACCGGCTCGACCCCCGCGCTGCGGAGGGTGGCGAGCCGGGCGGGGGAGGCGGAGGCGAGCACGAGGGTCGCGGACGGGGGAGTCGCCGACGGGGTCGTCGACGGAGTCGTGGAAGCGGTCACGGGCCCGAGCCTAGGGCCCGGGCCGCTGGCCGTCGGGGTCGCCGGACGCGCTGGGGAACGCGCTGGGGAACGCACTGGGGAACGCACTGGGGAACGCATCGGCGTACGAGCGCATCGAGCCCCACGGCGTGGTCACGCCCGTGGCGGCCAGCATCGCCCGCACGACCGCGCGGGTCACGCAGTGCGCGGCCGCGTCGAGCAGCTCGTGGAACACCATGGGGTACGTCGCCGGGTCGGGGGCCGCCGCGTCGGGCGGCGCCGTCGAGAGGGCGAAGAGGGTGTCGCCGTCGAACATCGAGTGCACGGGCGCCACGGCCCGCGCCAGCCCGTCGTGGCCGACGCCGGCGACCTTGGCGCAGGCCGCCTTCGTCAGCGGCAGGTCGGTGGCGACCACGCCGATCGTGGTGGCGAGCGGAGCCCGGCGGGTGAGGTCGAGGTCGGCGGCGGCCGCGCGAGCGGCGGCCACCTCGTCGGGGTGCGGGACCCGGAGGTCGGCGGGGACGTCGCCCGGGACGCAGAAGCGGGCGCCGTAGAGCTCGCCCGTCGACGGGTCGACCGTGGAGCCGACCGCGTTGACGGCCACGACCGCGGCCACCGTCGTGCCGTCGGAGAGCACCCACGAGGCCGAGCCGACGCCGCCGCGCAGCCCGCCCGCCCGGGCGCCCGTCCCCGCGCCGACGCTGCCCTCGAGCCCCGCCGGGTCGGTGGTGACGGCGTCGTACGCCGCCGCGCCCAACGCTGCGTCGGGGTGGTGGGCGAAGACGCCGCCACGGCCGAGGTCGAAGAGGATGGCCGCGGGCACGATCGGCACCACCTCGCCCGGCGCGGCACCCATCGGGTAGCCCACCCCCTCCGCGAGGAGCCGCTGCACCACGCCGTCGACGGCGGCCAGCCCGAGCGCCGAGCCGCCGCCCAGCACGATCGCGTGCACCCGCTCGACGAGGTTGCGCGGGTCGAGCAGGTCGGTCTCCCGGGTGCCGGGCCCGCCACCGCGCACGTCGACCCCGGCGACGGCGCCGTACGGCGGCGGCAGCACCACCGTGGTGCCGGTCAGCCACCCCGGGTCGGTGCGCTGCGCGTGACCGACCGCGAGGCCGGGCACGTCGAGCACCGAGTTGGTGGTGCCGGGCCGGCCGGTGCCCACGGCGGGGGTCACGACGCCACCCGTCTCAGAGCCGCTGGAGGGCGGCCGTGAGCGGGTCGAGCCCCAGCGAGCCGAGGTCGAGGGCCTGGCGGTGGAACGTCTTCAGGTCGAACGCGTCGCCGTGCCGCGCCTGGGCGTCGGCGCGGGCCTCGAGCCAGATGCGCTCGCCGACCTTGTAGGACGGGGCCTGGCCGGGCCAGCCGAGGTAGCGGGCGACCTCGAACTGGATCGTCGCGTCCTCGTCGCGGCTGTGCTGGCGCATGAACTCGAGCCCCAGCTCGGGCGTCCAGCGCTCGCCGGGGTGGAAGCCGAACGGGTTGTCGGCGGGGATCTCGAGCTCGAGGTGCATGCCGAGGTCGACCACCACGCGGGCCGCGCGGAAGCCCTGCGCGTCGAGCATGCCGAGCCGGTCGGCCGGGTCGTCGAGGTAGCCGAGCTCGTCCATGAGGCGCTCGGCGTACAGCGCCCAGCCCTCGCCGTGGCCGCTGACCCAGCACATCGTGCGCTGCCAGCGGTTCAGCAGCTCGGCCCGGTAGGCGGTCTGGCCGACCTGGAGGTGGTGACCGGGGACGCCCTCGTGGAAGACGGTGGTGACCTCGCGCCAGGGGCTGAAGGTGTCGATGCCGTCCGGCACCGACCACCACATCCGGCCCGGCCGCGTGAAGTCCTCGCTCGGGCCCGTGTAGTAGATGCCGCCGTCGTTGGTGGGCGCGAGGCAGCACTCGATGCGCCGCACCGCCTCGGGGATGTCGAAGTGCACGTCGGCCAGCTCGGCGACGGCGCGGTCGGCCAGCTCCTGCATCCACTCGCGGAAGGCCTCGCGGCCCTCGATGCGTCGGGCGGGATCGGCCTCCAGGTGGGCGACGGCGCGGTCGATCGCGTCCGGGCCGGTCGCGTCGGGGGTGATGCGCGCGGCCGTCGCCCGCATGTCGTCCTCGATGCGGGCCAGCTCGGTCCAGCCCCAGGCGTAGGTCTCCTCGAGGTCGATGGCCGTGCCGAGGAAGGCACGCGAGGCGAGCGCGTAGTGCTCCCGCCCGACGGCCTCGGTGCGACGACCGCGCGGCTCCATCTCGTCCGAGAGGAAGAGCCCGAGGTCGGCGAACGCGCGCGTCGCGTCGAGGGCGTGGCGCTCCAGCTGCGCCTGCAGGCCGGCCGGGACGGTGCCGTCGGCGACGCCGCGGCCGACGAGGGCGGCGAAGACGCTCTCGCCGCCGGTCTGACCCGTCCACCGCTCCAGCTGGGTCGCGACCTCGGCGTACTGGCGGGCGGCGACCACCCGGCCGTGGGCCGCCTCCTCGGCCAGGGTCACGCGCAGGCCGGCGAGCGTGGCGGGCACGGCGGCCAGCCGGGCGGAGATCGCCTCCCAGTGCTCGGCCGTGTCGGTGGGCATGAGGTCGAAGACGCTGCGCACGGCGTGCACCGGCGAGGCGATGACGTTGATGTCGCACCGGGCGTAGCCGGCCTCGTCGAGCTCGATCTCCAGGCCCGTGCGCTCGAGGAAGGCGGCGCGGGCCACCGCCTCCCGCTCGTCGACGGGCTCGGCGGCCACGATGTCGCGCACGGCGGCCCGGGCGAGCTCGAGACGGGCGTCGAAGCCCTCGGGCGAGTAGTCGGTCAGCTCGTGCTCGTGGCCGGCCACCCCCATGCCGGTCGCCGCGACCGGGTCCAGCGCGGCGTACTCCTCGACGTAGCGGTCACTGCGGGCATCGACGGTTCGACTCATGCCCGTCACCCTAGGACCCGCCCCCGACACCCCGTGCGGCACGCGCCCGGACCGGCGGCCGGTGCCGCACAGGACACCCCTGCGGGTGGCGCACGGGTGTCCGACCCCCTCCGTGCCCGCGCAGGCACTACGCTCGCGTGCCATGAGCACGGGACCCGGGGCGGACTCGACGGACGGGCCCCGCCCCGACGACTCCGAGCGCTCCGCGCTGCGCGGACACACCCACCTGCCGGGGCACGTCCGTCGCGTCCCGCCGCAGGTGGCGACCGCTGCGACGGCGCACCCGCGGCACCGGCCGTCGGGCCCCAGCCGCGCCGAGATCGAGCGGGCCGCCGCCGACCAGCGACGCCGCCGGCGCCGGTGGTGGGCGCTCGGTACGGTCCTCGTCCTGCTCGCCGTCGCGGTCATCGGCGTCTCGCTCCTGCGCGGCCCCTTGGCCCGCGAGCTGCCGTGGGCCGACCCGCAGGGCGCGAACCCCTTCGACGACGGCACGTTCTACGTCTGGCCCGACAGCCAGGCGTCGGCCGCCGCCGACACGGCCGAGCAGTCGGGCCGCACCACCGACGCCGCGCGGCTCCAGCGGATCTCCGAGGTGCCCACCGCGGTGTGGCTGACCCCCGAGGCCCTGCCGCGCGGGCAGGTCGGCACGTTCGCGCGCGGCATCGCCGTGACGGCCGCCGAGGCCGGCCAGGTGGCGGTGTTCGTCGTCTACGGCGTCACCGACCGCGACTGCACGGGCGTGGAGTCCGCCGGCGGTCTCCCGCCCGACGAGTACGCCGCCTGGGTCGGCGAGATCGCGGCGGCCCTGGGGGCCGCGGACACCGCGGCGATCGCGATCGTGGAGCCCGACGGGCTGTCGGCCACCTTCGAGTGCGGCAACACCGAGGAGCGCGTGGGCCTGCTGGCGGGCGCGATCGGCAGCCTCGTCGACGCCGACGTGCCGACGTACGTCGACGCGGGCCACTCCGACTGGCGCGGCGTCGACGAGATGGCGGCCCTGCTGCGCGACGTGGGCGTCGACCGCGTGCGGGGCTTCTCCACGAACGTCGCCGGCTACCAGTCCGACGAGGACGAGCGGGCGTACGCCGACGACCTCAGCGCGGCCCTCGACGGTGCGCACTACGTGGTCGACACGGGCCGCAACGGCGCGCCCTCGACGAGCGAGTGGTGCAACCCGCCGGCCCGCCTCCTGGGGGACGAGTCGGCGGTCGTCGACGACGGCTCGGCGCAGGACGCCCGCTTCTGGATCAAGCCGCCGGGGGAGAGCGACGGGCAGTGCAACGGGGGTCCGCCGGCGGGCAGCTTCTGGCCCGAGCGGGCGCTCGCGATGGCCTCCGCCTCCGGCTGGTGAGCCCGGACCTCACCCCACCCTCTGCTTTCCCTCTGCTTTCCCCTCATTGCGTCGGTCACCACCCCCAGGCGTTGCTAGCCTGACCCCTGTGGAAGAGAGTGCAGCGCGGCGTGTCGCCGTCATCATCGAGGACGATCCCGACGTGGGCGAGCTCCTCGACCTGGTCCTGACCCAGAGCGGCTACGTCACGCACGTGACGCGCAACGGCGTCGACGGTCTGGCGGCGGTGCGCGAGCACGACCCGGTCCTCACGACGCTCGACGTGTCGATGCCGGGCATGGACGGCTTCGCCGTCGCCCGCCGGATCCGGGAGTTCAGCTCCACCTACCTCATCATGATCACGGCCCTGAGCGACGAGATCGACGTCGTCATGGGGCTCGAGGCCGGGGCCGACGACTACCTCGTCAAGCCCTTCCGCCCCCGTGAGCTGCGGGCCCGCGCCGAGTCGATGCTGCGCCGTCCGCGCAGTCGCGCCGAGGCGGGCGAGGAGGGGGCGCCGCTGGAGGTGGCGCCCGCCGTGGAGGCGACGCCCCACGAGCCCACCCCGTGGGCCGTCGAGGCGCGTCGCGAGTTCAGCTCGGGCAACCGCGCCACGATCGGTCCGCGCCCCGAGTACGACGGCAGCGCGCCGGCCGCGGAGCAGCTGGCCGCGCCCGTCCCGCCCGCACCCGAGCTCTACGCGCCGCAGCCGGTCCAGCAGCCGGTGGCCCAGCCGGTGGCCCAGCCCGTGCAGCAGCCGTACCAGCAGCCGGTGGCCCAGCCCGCTCAGCAGCCCGCTCAGCAGCCCGCTCAGCAGCCGTACCAGCAGCCCGCGGCCCCGCAGACCTACCAGCAGCCGGCCGCGGCGGCGCCGATCATCGGCACGACCCCGGCGTCCGCCATGGCCGCCGGCAACGACGTCGACGTCCTGGCCAGCGACGGGTGGGTGCGCCACAACGGGCTCTCCCTCAACCCGGGCACCCGGGTCGTGCTGGTCGAGGGTCGTGGCGTCGAGATGACGAAGATCGAGTTCGACCTGCTCGCCTCCCTGATGAGCACCGGGCGCCGGGTGCGCTCGAAGGCCGACCTCGTGCTCACGATGCGCGGCCAGGACTACGTGACCGCCTACTTCGTCAACGAGGCCGACAAGCGCACCGTCGAGGCCCACCTCGAGGACCTGCGTCGCAAGCTCGGCGACGACGGCGCCCTCGCGCGCTGGATCGAGCCGGTGCGCGGCGTCGGCTACCGCATGGCCCCGGCCGTCGCCTGAGCAAGGTCGCCTGGGGAAGGCCGCCGACCGCACGCGCACGACGTACGACGCCCCGAGGGCCCCACCGACCAGGTCGGTGGGGCCCTCGGCCGTTCCCCGGACCCGTGGTGGGGGACCGGTGGTGGGCGGTCACGGACCAGGCGGTCACCTCCCACCCCACGCTGCCGTGCCCCGGACGCGACGAGGGCCCCGCCACCTCGCGGTGGCGGGGCCCTCGTCGTACGGGCGGGTGCGGTCAGTTCGCGTTGACCGGGATCTCCTGGGCGACGGTGTCCTCGGCGGAGGCGAAGATCGCGATCGGGACCTCCTGGGTGATCGTCTGCTCGGTGAAGCGGTTGGAGCCGGCGGACGACTCCATGAAGACGGTCGCGGTGAAGGTGAGGAGCACGCCCACGGTCGCCTGGTCGGTGGCGCGGATCTCCTGGTTGCGCAGCTCGAACGCGCCTTTCGGCGAGGTGATGAGCATGCCGTAGTTGCCGTAGGTGAGCGGCTCGGGGTCGAGCGTGACCTCCTTCGCGACCGCGTCCAGCGTGTACGGCGACTCCGAGGCGCCGCCGTCCGACCGGGTGGTCGACGACGTGACGTTGATGTTGGAGAGGAAGACCTTGCGCTTCGTGGCGAACGGGTCCCGCAGGTCGCGGGCGAGGTCGTAGGCCTGGAACGTGAAGGAGAAGAACTTGCTGCCGCCGGGGTACCACTCGTTCGTGCGCGGCGTCGACTTCGTCGGGTAGAGCGTGTAGACGAAGTCGACGTTCTCGATCGCGATGTGCGACTGGAACGTGCCGTCCCGGGTGAACTGCGAGTCGTAGAACGCCTCCGTGCTCGTCGCCGAGGGCGTGGCCGTCGGCTCGGGGTCGTCGCCGCCCGTCAGGTCGTCCACGAGGGAGCACGACGACAGCACGAGGCTGAGCAGCAGGACCGCCAGCAGGGCCGGCAGGGAGCGCCGGGCTGCCGACGAGGCGCCGTGGCGCGAGCGGGTCGGGCGGGGCAGGAGCGGGGACCGAGAGGTCGTCATGTTCTCTTCCGTGGTGTTCGGCCGGTGACGGCTGTGGTGCGGGTGTGGTGCGGGCGGGCTGTGCGGGTGTGCCGGTGCGGCAGGGCGTACGGCGCGAGCGGCGTCGCTCAGGCCTTGAAGCCCTTGTAGCGGCGCAGCAGCTTGGTCATCATCCAGCCGGTCTGGAGGATGGTGATGATGCCGAGGATCGGCCAGCCGAACGCCAGCAGGTCGGACTTGGTGTCGATCGGGATCTGCAGCCAGATGGCGGCCATGACGGCCACGATGATCAGCAGGACGGCGAGGGGCGCGAGGTAGGCCTGGCCCGCGCCGCGCTCCGCCTTGGCCTGGGCGGCCCAGTTGTCGGTCTGCGCGCGGGAGGCGAACTTCGTCCAGGCGCGCAGGAAGTGCCCGATCCGGATCCACATGTAGACCTCGGCGGGCGCCAGCAGCAGGGCGAAGAGGTAGTCGCGCCGGTTGGCGTAGTACATCGACTTCGCCACGCGGAAGTTCAGCAGGATCGCGGCCACCGGCGGCAGGAGCCACCACGGGGAGAACACGAACGCGTTGATCGAGGCCGAGCCGAGGAGCAGGAGCAGGAACAGCAGGCGGGTCGTGATGTTGATGACCATCGAGATGTGCTCGAACCAGCGCAGGCGCAGGTTCGGGTGCAGCGGCTGGCCGGGCGTGTCACCGCGCTGGCCGGGCCACATCAGGTCGATGGCGCCGAAGTTCCACTTCACCTGCTGCGCGTCGAGCGAGCGCAGGGTGGTCATGCCGCCCACGTGCGCGCGGGCCGCGGCGGAGATCTTCGTGAGGTAGCCGGCGCTCTTGATCTGCAGGGAGAGCAGCGAGTCCTCGACCTCGGAGTCCTTCACCCACGGGGTGCGCTGGTGGCTGTCCTCGAGCACGTCGCGCAGGGCCTGGGTGGCGAAGATGGAGAACTGGCCGCCGAGGACCGCCATGTTGCGGCCCCGGAGCAGGTTCTGCATGTTGAACGCGGAGAACTGCGCGCGCTGGCCGGCGATGAGGAACTTCGCCATCGGGCCCGAGAGCGCGCTGTCGTCGATGCTGTAGATGGCGGAGATGCCGCCGATCCGGTCGTCGCTCGCCATCTCGTTGACGAGCTCCTCGACCGCGTCCGGCTCGGGCGTGGTGTCGCCGTCGACGCCGAGGAGGTAGTCGTAGCCCTCCACCAGCGAGTAGCCGTAGTTGAGCGCGCCGACCTTCTTGTCGGGGTTCTTGCCGATGTCGTGGACGAAGATCTCGGTCATCTGCTCGCCGTTGCGCGTCATGCGCACGTGCTCGCCGGCGTAGTAGCCGGCCACCTCGACCGTGTCGTCGTTCGTGTTGTTGACGATCACGTGGATGACGTCGGGCAGGCGCGTCTGCGCCAGGAGCGCGTCGAGCACCCCGGCGATCGTCTCGCCCTCGTTGTAGGCCGGGATGACGCACCCGATGGTCGGGCGGTACGTCGGCAGGTCCTCCACCCCGGCGAGGAACTCGTCGGCGTACGACGCCATGCCGGCGTCGGGCACGCGGACGTACTGGTTGGGCGACGTGTTGCCCACGGCGGGCGGCGCCTGTCGGCCGGCCGCGTCAGGACTGTTCATGCTCACGTCCGTCAGTCTGCTGCCCAATCCTCGCGCCGGGGTGCGGAAACGACGAACTTCTCCTCAGTTTTCCCCCAACGGCGCCGTGGTGCCCGTCGCGGCCGCTCGGGCGGGTCGGGTCGACCCTCGGACGGGGCGCGGCGCGCCTCAGCGCGGCAGCGACGAGGAGCGCCACGCACCCGGTCCGGCGGCGTGGGCGGGGCGCACGCGGCGGTGGTGGGCCGACCACTCCGGCGTACGACGGGGCGCGGGAGCACCGCCCGACCCGGCGCCGATGGCCGCGAAGACCGCCACGAGGGCGGCGATCTCCTCGGGCGTGGCGTCCGGGTTGACGACCCGGAGCAGCGGTCGCTGCTCCGGAGCCGTCTCGTCGGTGGTCGCGCCGGTGTCCTCGGGACGCTCGTCGGTGCTCACAGCGGGATGTTCCCGTGCTTCTTCGGCGGCAGCGTCTCGCGCTTGGAGCGCAGCAGGCGCAGCGCGCGGACGATCTCGATGCGGGTCTCGTGGGGGGAGATGACCGCGTCGATGTAGCCGCGCTCCGCCGCGATGTACGGGTTCGCCAGGTGGCGGTCGTACTCGTCGACCAGCTCGGCGCGCTTGGCGTCGGCGGTGCCGTCCGCCGTCGCCTGCTTGATCTCCTTGCGGTAGAGGATGTTCACCGCCCCCTGCGCGCCCATCACGGCGATCTGGGCCGTGGGCCAGGCGAGGTTGATGTCGGCGCCCAGGTGCTTGGAGCCCATGACGTCGTACGCGCCGCCGTACGCCTTGCGCGTGATGATCGTGACCAGCGGCACCGTGGCCTCGGCGTACGCGTAGATGAGCTTCGCGCCGCGGCGGATGATCCCGTTGTACTCCTGGTCGGTGCCCGGCAGGAAGCCCGGCACGTCGACGAAGGTGAGCACGGGGATGTTGAAGGCGTCGCAGGTGCGCACGAAGCGCGCGGCCTTCTCGGAGGCGTCGATGTCGAGCGTGCCGGCGAACTGGATCGGCTGGTTCGCGACGATGCCGACGCTGCGGCCCTCGACGCGGCCGTAGCCGACGACGATGTTCGGCGCGAACAGGCCCTGGACCTCGAGGAACTCCTCGTCGTCCAGGACGGCCTCGATGACCTCGCGGATGTCGTAGGGCTGGTTCGGCGAGTCCGGGATGATCGTGTCGAGCGTGCGGTCGAGGTCGGTGACCTCGAGGTCGGCCGGCTCGTCGAAGACCGGCGGCTCGTCGAGGTTGTTCTGCGGCAGGTAGCTGAGCAGCGTCTTGACGAACTCGAGCGCGTCGGCCTCGTCGGCGCCCATGTAGTGGGCGTTGCCCGACTTCGTGTTGTGGGTGCGGGCGCCGCCGAGCTCCTCGATGGTGACGTCCTCGCCCGTGACGGTCTTGATGACGTCGGGGCCGGTGATGAACATCGCCGAGGTCTTGTCGACCATCACGGTGAAGTCGGTGACGGCGGGGGAGTAGACGTGGCCGCCGGCGCAGTTGCCCATGATGAGGCTGATCTGCGGGATGACGCCCGAGGCGTGCACGTTGCGGCGGAAGATCTCGCCGTACAGGCCCAGGGAGACGACGCCCTCCTGGATGCGGGCGCCGGCGCCCTCGTTGATGCCGATGATCGGGCACCCGGTCTTCATCGCGAGGTCCATGACCTTCGTGATCTTCTCGCCGTACACCTCGCCCAGCGAGCCGCCGTAGACGGTGAAGTCCTGGCTGAAGACGCAGACCTGGCGGCCGTCGATGGTGCCGTAGCCCGTCACGACGCCGTCGCCGTACGGGCGGTTCTTCTGCAGCCCGAACGCGGTGGAGCGGTGCCGGGCCAGCTCGTCGAGCTCGACGAAGGAGCCCTCGTCGAAGAGCTGCTCGATGCGCTCGCGCGCCGTCTGGCGACCCCGCGCGTGCTGCTTCTCGACCGCCTTCGCCGAGCCCGCGTGCACGGCCTCGTCCAGCCGACGCTCGAGGTCCGCCAGCTTGCCGGCCGTCGTGGTCACGTCGATCTCGTCGGGCACGTCCGTGCCCTCGCCCACCTGTGCGCTCATGGACGGCAATGTAGCGCCCCGTACCGATCGGACGTTCAAGGGCCCACCAGTCGATCCGGCGCCCCCGCAAGTGACCCGCGGGTAGGTCGGCAGGTCGACGGGACGGCTCAGCGGTAGAGCCAGTGCGACGTGCGGCGCCGGGCCTCCCGGTAGCGCGGCGAGGCCCCCGCGACGAGCTGCTCGGTCGGCTCGTCGTCCACCGGCGGGGTCGGGGTCGTCACGACGCGGACGGGTCCGCGGGGCCAGGTGGCGGCCCGGCGCCAGGCCGGGGGACCCACGCGGTCCGGCCACGCCGGCGCGGGGTGGGCGCGCCCGAGGTCGGCCAGCAGCGCGGCGATCGTCGAGGCGCCGTCGGCTGCGGGCAGGTCGGCGCAGGCGGCGGCGAGACCGGCCCGCACCCCCGCGTCGAGCAGCCGGTCCACGCCGGCGACCAGGTCGTCCGCCCCGGTCGCGGCGAGGGCGGCGCCGATCTCGGTGACCCCCCGGACCCGCGCGACCTGGTCGTCGGTCTCGTGGCCCGTGCTCGGCACGAAGAGGGTGGGCAGCCCGACGGCGAGCTGCTCGTGCACGGCGTTGTAGCCGGCGGCGCTGACGGCGGCGTCGAACGCCGGGAGGTAGCGGGCGAGGGGGTAGACGTCCTGGAGCACCACGACCTGGTCGCTCGCCCGGGTCGCGTGCCGGGCGATGGCCTGCCGCGTCACCGCGACCTGCCAGTCCGGCGCGACCTCGGCGACCCGGGCCAGCACCGCGGCCACGAGGGTGGACACGTCGGCGTACGCGCCCGATCCCGGGGCGAGCAGCAGGGCCGGCCGCGTCGGGTCGAGCCCGAGCGCGCGGCGCGCCTCGTCGCGCGGCAGCGGGGGGACGACGGAGGTCAACGACACCGGGGCGGTGCGGGTGGTCCCGGACCGGCCGGCGGTGGGCCCCGTGTCGGCGGCCGCGCCGAAGTCGCCGGGCTCCACCACGAGGTCGAACGCGTCCGAGCGGGCCAGCCACTCGGCGCCCACGCCCGCCTGCCACATGCCGCGTCGCACCCACACGAACGCCGTGGTCGGCATGGCCTCGCGGGCGGCGAGCAGGCCGGCGTACGGGACGACCCCGTCGAAGACCACGACCCGGGCGCCCGTCTCGGCGGCCAGGGTGCGCACGCGGTCGGCGAAGTAGTGATCCCAGGTCGCGCGCCACGCGACCTTGGCCGCCCCCTCGCCCTGCCACGGGCTCGTGCGGCTGGGGCAGTGCTCGAACCGGACCCCGACCGCCCCGGGCAGGCGTCCGTCGGCGCTCGCCCGCGCCACGGTGGGCAGCGCGCCGGAGAGGGAGAGCAGCATGACGTCGAGCTCGGCCGCGCCGGCGAGGGCCACGGTCAGCTGCCGGGTGAGGTGCCCCATCCCGACACCGTTGCTCGTCGCCAGCAGGACGGGGGTGCGCAGCGCGGTGGGGGACACGGGTGCGGAGTTTACGGCGCGAGGGTCCGCCGTCCCGCCGCCGTCGATGGCCTAGGTTGGCGGCGCCCGACCGACCCAGGAGGACCCGTGCCCGACACGTCCGACGCCGCACGCCGTACGGCGGACCCCGCGGCCCGCCCGCCGCTGCGGGCGAGCGACCTCGCCGCCCTGCCCGGGTGGACGGTCGAGGTCGTCGAGGCCTCGCCGTCGACGAACGCCGAGCTCGCCGACCGTGCCCGGGCCGGCGCACCGGCGGGCAGCGTCCTCGTCACCGAGCACCAGACCGCGGGCCGGGGCCGCATCGACCGGTCGTTCGTGACGCCCGCCCGGGCGGCGCTCACCTTCTCGGCCCTCCTGCGCCCGGACGTGCCGGTCACCGCCTGGCCGTGGCTCCCGCTCCTGACGGGCCTCGCCGCGCGGCGCGCGGTCGAGGCCCGGCACCCCGGCGTGGCGGTGCACCTCAAGTGGCCGAACGACGTGCTCGTCGCCCCCGCCGACGACCCGGACGCCGTCCCGGGCAAGGTCGCGGGCATCCTGCTCGAGCGGGTCGACACGCCGACGGGACCGGCGGCCGTCATCGGCATCGGCATCAACGTCTCCACCACCCGCGACGAGCTGCCCGTGCCCACCGCGGCGTCGCTCGCGACCGCCGGTGTCGCGGACGCCGAGCTCGACCGCACGCTGCTGCTCGAGGCGATCCTCGGTGAGCTCGCCGCGCACCTCGACCGCTGGCAGGCGGGCGACCTCGAGGCGCTCCGCGCGGCGTACGGCGCCGCCTGCACCACGGTCGGTCTCGACGTGCGCGTCGAGCTGCCCCACGCCGACGCGCTCGTCGGAAGAGCCGTCGCGATCGACACCGGGGGAGGGCTCGTGGTCGACACCGGGGGCGAGCTCACGGTCGTCGGCGCGGGCGACGTCGTGCACGTCCGGCCCCGGACGACCGGAGCGCCGCACGGCCGGAAGTGACAGAATCGCGCCGTGCCGTTCCCAGAGAAGCTCCTCAACCCCGGTGAGCACGTGGTCGTCAGCACGCGCACCCACGTCAAGGAGCTGTTCGGCGCCACCGCCGTGCTCCTGCTGACGCTCGCGGTCGCGGTCGCCGCCACGACGCTGGGCGACGGCGCCGACACGGTCGTGCGCGTGGCCCGCATCGCCGTCTGGGTGCTGGCGGCCGGGGTGCTCGTCTGGTTCGTGCTGCGGCCCCTCGTCCGCTGGCTGACGACCACCTACACCTTCACCAACCGCCGGTTCATCAAGCGGTCCGGCTTCATCGCGAAGGAGGGCCGCACGATCCCGCTCAACCGGATCAGCGGCGTCGACTTCGAGATCGGCATCGTCGACCGCGTGTTCGGGTGCGGCACGCTCGTGGTCTCCGACGCCAGCGAGCTCGGCCGCGTGGAGCTGCACGACATCCCCCGGGTCGAGAAGGTGCAGCTGCTCGTCTCGGAGGAGCTGCACCGCATCTCGGGCGCCCGCAGCGACGATGGCACCTGAGCCGGCGTCGGGCCCGACGCCCGACCTCCCGCCCGACCTGCCGCCCGACGTCCCGCCCGTCGCCGAGCCGCCCGAGGCCCGGCCGACCCGCGGTGACCTGGAGCGCGCCATCCTGGGCGAGGTGCCGGTCTTCACCGCCCACGACCTCGACGACTCGGGCATCCCGGTGGCCGACGTACGGCGCCTCTGGCGCGCTCTCGGGCTGCCGCTCAACGAGTCGTCGGTGACCTTCACCGGCTCCGACGCGACCTCGCTGGGCGCCCTGGTCGAGACCGTCGCGCGCGGCGGCATCGACATCGACACCGCCGTCAACCTGACCCGGGCGGTCGGCCAGACCATGTCGCGCCTCGCCGACTGGGAGGTCTCCACCCTCATCCCGCTGATCGAGCGCATCGAGTCGGGCCCGGACGCCACGGGCAGCCGGATCGGCTCCGCCGTGCGCATCGTCGAGGAGTTCCGCGACGTCTTCGAGCAGCTGACCCTCAACGCCTGGCGACGCCACCTCGCTGCGGCCGTGAGCCGGGTCGAGGGCCTCGACGAGCTCGACGACGAGACCGACACCTCCCGCATCACCGTGGGCTTCGCCGACCTGGTCAGCTTCACCGCCCTCTCGAACCGGCTCGACGAGGGCCGCATCGGCGACCTGGTCGAGCTGTTCGAGTCTCGCTGCCACGACGTCATCCAGGCGCACCAGGGCCGGCTCATCAAGAGCCTGGGGGACTCGGTGCTGTTCGTGAACGACGATCCCGTCGCCGCGCTGGAGATTGCCGAGGGCATCATCGCCGTCATCGGACGCGACACCCGCATGCCCGACGTGCGGGTCGGGATCGCCAGCGGCCACGTGGTGACGCGTCTCGGGGACGTGTTCGGCCCGCCGGTGAACATGGCGGCGCGCCTGACCCCGATCGCGCGCCGCAACCGCGTGATCATCGACCACGAGACCGCGGCCCTGCTGCCCACGGACAAGTTCGAGACGCGCCTGCTGCCGGCGCGGCCGGTGCGCGGTTTCGGTCTCGTCGAGCCCGTCACCGTCCGCCGGACTTGACCAGTCCCCGGGCCTAGGCAAAATTTCGACGGTTCCGCCGCGGGGACCCGCCCGGGTTCCTAGGTTTGACCCCGTGCTCGAGGTCCAAGGTGTCCGGGTCGATCCCGCCACGCGTCGCGTGTGGTCCGGGGTCGCCGAGGTGACCCTGTCGCGCAAGGAGTTCGACCTCCTCCACGCGCTCATCTCCCGAGCCGGCGAGATCGTCAGCCGCGACGAGCTGATGAAGGACGTGTGGCACACGACCTTCTGGACGTCGTCGAAGACCATCGACGTCCACCTCGGCTGGTTGCGCCGCAAGATCGGTGACGATCCCCGGTCGCCCCACCTCATCACCACCATCCGCGGCAAGGGCCTGCGCTTCGAGCTGCACGCCCCCGTCCGGGTCGCCGTCGGCGCACCCCGCACCGTCGAGGACGCAGCCGAGGTCGCAGCGCCGGCCGCCGGCACGCCGGCCATGAGCCCGGCCGACCCCGCCTGACCTCGTCTGGCCCCGCCCGACCCCGCCCCGCCCGCGCCGTCCGGCTCGCGGGCCGCGGCCCTGTGCCCGCGCCGGCCCACCGGCCGGGTAGGTTTGGGCACCGCTGCGGCCCCCCGGCCGTGACGCACCGGTCCCGGGCGGCTCCACCGCGCCGGCCGACCCGTACGACGCCGATCGGCCCCCGATCGACCCGAGCGAGAGGTGACCTGATGCGCACAGCCGTCGTGGTCCTGAACTACGGCGACCCCAGCGACACCCTCGCCTGCGTGGCGTCGCTGGAGCGCTCCGACGAGCTCGACCTCGAGCTCTACGTCGTCGACAACGGCCCGGAGGACGAGAGCCACCGCGCCCTGCGCGACGCGATCGGCAGCCGCGGCACCGTGATCGCCACGGGCGAGAACCTGGGCTACGCCGGCGGCAACAACGTCGGCGTGCGCCGGGCGCTCGAGGGCGACTGCGAGTTCGTCTGGATCCTCAACCCCGACACGCGGGTCGAGCCGGGCACGCTGGGCGCGCTGCTGGCCCACATGGCGGCGTACCCCGACTGCGGCATCGTCGGCTCGCGCATCGTGTACGACGGGCAGCCCGCCGTCATCTGGTTCGACGGCGCCACCATCGACCGCACCACGGGCGAGACGAAGCACCTCAACAACGGCAAGCGCGACGCGGTCACGCGTCGGGGCGTCGTCGACGTCGACTACGTGACCGGCGCGGCCCCGCTGATCCGGCGCACGACGCTGGAGGACGTGGGCCTGCTGCCCGAGCACTACTTCCTCTACTTCGAGGAGACCGACTGGTGCGTGCGGGCGCAGAACGCGGGCTGGCGCACGATGGTCGACCAGCACGCGCGGATGGTGCACCTGAAGCGGTCGAGCGGCACGCTCCCGAAGCCCTACTACATCTACTACATGACGCGGAACCGGTTCGGGTTCGCGCGCGACGCGCTCGGTGTCGACCCGGAGGCGGCCCTGCAGCAGATGCGGGACACGTTCCTGACGGCCTGGCGCAAGAAGGTCGAGGCCGGTGCGCCCGGGTGGGTGGCCGACTTCGACCAGCTCGTCGCCATGGCAGAGGCAGACGCCCGGGCCGGTAGGTTCGGGCGCAACGATGTGATCACTGGTTTCCGGACGGCGGAGGAAGAACTTGCCAGCGTTGAAGTATGACTACTCCTTCGACCCGGCGGACGAGAACAACACGGCGGCAGCCGTCGCCTCGTTCGCGCTGACCGGGGGCGACGACGTCCTCGACATCGGGTCGGGCCCGGGCTGGGTCTCGCGCTACCTCGCGGCCGAGCAGGGGCGCCACGTCACCTGCCTCGACTACGACCGTGACGCCCTCGCCTCCCTCGAGGAGGCGGGCCTGCGCGCCCTGTTCTGCGACCTCGAGACCGAGGAGTGGGACAGCGAGATCACCGGCGAGTCCTTCGACGTGGTGATCCTCGCCGACGTGCTCGAGCACCTGCGTCGACCCGACGCGGTGCTCCGCCGCCTGCGCGACCAGGGGCTGCTGCGCGACGACGGGCGCCTCGTCATCTCGGTGCCCAACGCCTCCCACCAGAGCGTCGTCGCCGAGCTGCTGGTCGGCGACTTCCGCTACACGGAGACGGGCATCCTCGACGAGACCCACATCCGCTGGTTCACGCTCACCAGCCTCCGCCGCCTGCTGGAGAGCTGCGGCTTCGTGATCGAGCAGGTGCACCGCACCACCCGCATCCTCGAGAACGTCGACTCCCGCTCCCGGGCCGCCCTCCTCGGCGACAAGGTCCGGCGCGAGATGTCGGAGCTCAACCACGACTCCACGACGTACCAGTTCGTCGTGCTCGCCCGTCCCCGCGCCTTCGCCGGCGAGCTCTCGCAGCGCGACGCCGAGCACGACCGCGAGACGCGCGAGCTCTTCGACTCCCGTGAGCGCCTGCGGGCCGACCTCGCCCGCAAGGAGCGCGAGGTCGAGGAGGCGCGCATCCGCGCCGACGAGGCGCGCACGCTGCTGGAGGAGGAGCGCGTCTACTTCGCCTCCGAGCTCGCGCTCGGGGCCGACGAGGTCGCCGGCATGCAGGCCGAGCTCGCCAACGTGCGCCAGGGGAGCGTCAACATCCAGCGGCAGCTGGAGAAGTGGAAGCGCGAGTACGACCGGCTCGTCGACCCCGACGGCACGCCCCGCGCGGGCGCCGTGGTCTACCGCCGCGCGCGCCGCAAGGCCAAGAAGGTCGTGCAGGGCAACCCGACGCTCCACCGGGTGGCGCGTCGCGTCCGCTCGGCCGTCAAGGGCAAGTGATGGCGGCAGTCACCCTGCCCGACGACCGGCGCGAGGCCTACGAGGCGCTGTGCCGCGGCGAGTACGCGCACGGCACGCGCGAGTCCGTCGTGTTCTGCGTCTACACCGACGACCTCGCCGAGGGGCGCGGCGACATCTACGTCGCCGCCGGCCTCGGCCTGGAGCTGGTGGCGCTCGGCCACGGCGTCCGCCTGGTGCGGCGCCAGGAGTGGGCCCACATCACCGACGCCGACGTCGTCGTGGCGATGCTCCCCGACCTCGACCCGTCCGGCCTGCCGGACGCGGCGTGGAAGGTCGCGTGGGTGCGCAACGAGGTGCTGCGCTGGACCCGGACGGGCTCGCTCCGCGGCTACGACCAGGTGCTCGCCTCGTCGCGCCTCGCCGCCGACCGGCTCGCCCACCACACCGACCGCGTGCACCCCGAGCTGATCTCGATCGCCGCCGACGCGAAGCTCTTCGTGCCGCCGGCCGCCGAGCGACGCGACGCGACCGCCGTCACGACGGCCAACTTCTGGGGCTCGCTGCGTGACGTCCACCAGGTGCTGGTCGACCTGCCGAAGGACGCCGACGTCACGATGTACGGCGAGGCGAAGCGGGCCCCCGCGCGGCTCAAGCGCTGGCACAAGGGCACCCGCTCCTACTTCGACCTGCCGGCCGTGTACGGCGCGCACGCCTTCGTGATCGACGACGTCAACAAGTCGAACGTGGGCTTCGGTGCGCTCAACAGCCGGCTCTACGAGAGCGCGGCCTGCGGTGCCCTGCCCATCGTGAACAGCGGCCTCGGCCTCGCCGACGCCGGGTTCGAGGACCTGCCGCGCTACCGCACCGCCGAGGACCTGATGGCGGTGCTGCGCGAGCTGCGCGCCGACCCGGCCCGGACGGCGCGCCTGGCCGCGCAGACCCGTGCGACCGTGCTGGAGCGCCACACCTACGAGCGTCGCGCCCAGCAGTTCGTCGCGGCGCTGGAGACCGGTCGCACGACCCACGCCGCGGCCCCCCGCGGCCGGGCCGTGCACTTCTTCCCGGACTACTCGCCGACGAACCCGTACCAGCCGATGCTCTACTCCGGCCTCGCGGACGTGGGCGCCTACGCCACCTCGGTGGCCGACGCGCAGCTGCACCTGGACGCGGCCGTGACCCGTCCGGGCGGCCCGGGCACCTTCAACATCCAGTGGACGAACCCGATCCTGCAGCCCAGCCGCGGCCCGTTCGCCGCGCGCCTGGCGCTCGACAGGTTCGCCGCGTCGCTGCGCCGCTTCAAGGAGGCCGGCGGCCGTCTCGTCTGGACGGTCCACAACGTCCTGCCCCACGAGGCGAAGTTCCGGTGGGCGGAGATCGAGCTCGCCCAGCTGCTCGCCGACGAGGCCGACGTGGTCCACCTGCTGTCGCCCGGCACGGTCGACGCGGCCGCGCCGTACTACCGGATCGACCCGGCGAAGACGGTGCTCGTCGAGCACTCCAGCTACGCCGGGCAGTACCCGTCGTGGATCTCGCGCGCGGGTGCCCGGGCGCGGCTCGGCATCACGCCGAGCGAGAAGGTGCTCGTCGCGCTCGGGGGAGTGCGTCCCTACAAGGGCCTCGACCGGCTCGTCGACGTGTTCGACCAGATGTCGAAGCAGGACCCGGCGCTGCGCCTGCTGATCGCGGGCCGACCCGGCAAGGAGGCCGACTCGGCCGCCTTCGAGTCGCGCTGCCTGCGCCACCCGCGGATCGTCACGCACTTCTCGTTCGTGCCCGACGCCACCCTGCAGGTGTGGATGAACGCGGCCGACGTGGCCGTGCTCGCCTACACCAACATCCTCAACTCCGGCTCCTTCATGCTCTCCCAGACGTTCGGCCTGCCGACCGTCCTGCCGCGCTCCGGCGCGCTCGCGGAGTTCGAGGGCGCCGAGCAGGTGCGGATGTTCGACCCGGCCGACGACGACTCGCTGCGCGCGGCGATCGACGACGCGCTGCGCAGCTGGGTCGGCGACCCGGCGGCCGGCGCACGCGCCCGCGACGCCGCGCTGGCGCTGGCCCGGGAGCGGTCCCCGCGCCGCATGGGCGAGCAGTTCGCGGCGGCCGTGGCCTCGCTCGATGGCTGAGCCGGGGGTCCCGGGCCCCACGCCGACGACGGCGCCCACCGTGGCCGTCATCGGCGGGGGCCAGCTGGCCCGCATGCTCGCGGAGCCGGCGGCGGCGCTCGCCGTACCGCTGCGGCTGCTGGCCGAGGGGCCGGACGTCTCGGCGGCGCAGGTGATCGGCGACCACCGCGTGGGCGACCACCGCGACCTCGACGACCTCCGGGCCGTCACGGCGGGCTGCGCGGTCGTCACCTTCGACCACGAGCACGTGCCGACCGAGCACCTCCACGCGCTGGCGGCCGACGGCATCGCCGTCCGGCCCGGGCCCGACGCGCTCGTGCACGCCCAGGACAAGGCGGTCATGCGCCGTCGGCTCACCGAGCTCGGCGTGCCGTGCCCGCGCCACGCCGTCGTCGCCACCCGTGACGACGTCGCCGGCTTCGGGCTGCCCTGCGTGCTCAAGACCACGCGGGGCGGCTACGACGGCAAGGGCGTCTGGGTCGTGCGTGCCCTCGACGAGGCCGACGCCGCGTTCGCCGCGGCGCATGCCGCCGGGGTCGAGGTGCTGGCCGAGGAGCTGGTCGACTTCGCGCGGGAGCTCTCGGCGATCGTCGCGCGCTCCCCGAGCGGGCAGGCGGCGGCGTACCCCGTCGTGGAGACCGTCCAGCGCGACGGCGTGTGCCACGAGGTGACCGCCCCGGCCCCCGACCTGGCGCCCGACCTCGCGGCCCACGCGCAGGAGATCGCGCTGCGGGTCGCCGGCGAGCTCGGCGTGGTCGGCCTGCTGGCCGTCGAGCTGTTCGAGACCTCGGACGGTCGCGTGCTGGTCAACGAGCTCGCCATGCGGCCCCACAACACGGGCCACTGGACGCAGGACGGCGCGGTCACGTCGCAGTTCGAGAACCACCTGCGGGCCGTGCTCGACCTGCCCCTCGGCTCGCCCGCCCCCCGGGCGAGGTGGACCGTGATGGTCAACATCCTGGGCGGCGCGCACGACGCCGGGCGGCTCTACGACGGCTACCCCCACGCACTGGCGCGCGACCCCGGTCTGCGCGTCCACCTCTACGGCAAGGCCCTGCGGCCGGGCCGCAAGGTCGGGCACGTCAACGTGTACGGCGACGACCTCGACGAGTGCCGGGAGCGGGCGCGGCACGCCGCCGCGTGGTTCGCCGGCGACCTGGGCGACGAGAGCGAGTGACATGAGCGAGCAGAGCACCACCGGGACGACGGGCGCCACCGCCGGGGGCGCCCGCGTCGGGATCGTGATGGGGTCCGACTCGGACTGGCCCGTCATGGAGGCCGCCGCGACCGCGCTGGCCGAGTTCGACGTGCCGTTCGAGGCCGACGTCGTCTCGGCCCACCGGATGCCGGAGGAGATGATCGCGTACGGGCGCGACGCCGCCGACCGCGGACTGTCGGTGATCATCGCTGGCGCCGGGGGAGCGGCCCACCTGCCGGGCATGCTCGCCGCGGTGACCCCGCTGCCGGTGATCGGGGTGCCCGTCCCGCTGCGCTACCTCGACGGCATGGACTCGCTGCTCTCGATCGTCCAGATGCCCGCCGGGGTGCCGGTCGCGACGGTGGCGGTCGGCGGTGCCCGCAACGCGGGCCTGCTGGCGGTGCGCATCCTCGCGGCCACCGACCCGGGGCTCCGGGCCCGCATGGTGACCTTCCAGGCGGGGCTCCGCGACGCGGCCCACGCCAAGGGCGAGGTCGTGCGCAGCGCCTCGGCCGGGGCAGCCGGCGCCCGCCGCGCCGGCTTCTGACCCGGTGGCCCTGAGCCGGTCCTCCTCGTGACGACCGGTACGGCACGGCTCGTCGGGCTGGACGTCGCGCGGTGCCTCGCGCTGGTCGGGATGATTGCGACCCACACGTACGTCGACCGGACCCCGGAGGGCGACCTCACGCTCGTGCAGGCGGTGGCCGGGGGCCGCTCCTCGGCCCTCTTCGCGGTGCTCGCGGGCGTCGGCATCGCGCTGGCGACCCGCGAGCGGGCCACGACCGGGGCACCGCTCGGCGCCTCCGGCGCCTCCGGCGCCTCCGGCGCCGCCCGCGCCGCACGGGGTCGGGAACGGCTCGCGCTGTCGTCCGGGATCGTGGTGCGGGCGCTGCTCGTCGGGCTCCTCGGACTGCTGCTCGGCGGTCTCGAGTCCGGCCTGGCGGTGATCCTCACCTCCTACGCCGTCCTGTTCGTCCTGCTGCTGCCCTTCGTCGGGCTGCGGGCGCCGGTGCTGTTCGCGCTCGCCGGCCTGTGGGCCGTGGTGGTGCCCGTCGGGTCGCACCTCGTCCGGCCCTCGCTGCCGCCCCGCGGCTTCGACAGCCCGTCCCTCTCCCAGCTCGGGGAGCCCGTTCGGCTGCTGTCGGAGCTCACGGTCACCGGCTACTACCCGGCGCTCACCTGGCTCGCCTACGGGCTGCTGGGGCTCGCCGTCGGACGCTGCGACCTCGCCGGACGCGTGGTGCCGGCCGTGCTGGCCCTCGTCGGTGCCGCCCTCGTCGTGGTCGTGCCGCTCGTCTCGGCGTGGCTGGTCGGCGCGCCCGGCGTGGTCGCGACCCTGGCCGGTCGACCCGGCGGGCCCGACACGGCCTTCGACGCGACGACCGTGGACCGTCTCGCGGAGCAGCTCTCGGGCACGACCCCCACCGGAGGTCCGTGGCAGTGGCTGCTGGTGACGGGCCAGCACAGCGGCACGCCCGCCGACCTGCTGCAGACCCAGGGGAGCGCCCTGCTCGTCATCGGCTCGGCCCTGCTGCTCGCCGGGGCCGTGGGCGCGACCGGTCGGCGGGTGCTGGCCGTGGGGGCGGGCGCCGGGTCGATGACGCTGTCGCTCTACAGCCTCCACGTCGTGGCACGGCAGCCCGACGTCTGGCCGCCGGACGACGGCACGGAGGCGTGGGTCTGGCACACGCTCCTCGTGCTCGCCCTCGGCGCGGCGTTCGCCGCCGCGGGCCGGCGCGGGCCCCTCGAGGCCGTGGTGTCCCGGGCCTCGCGGGGCGCCGCCGACGCCGTACGACGCCCGTCGAGGCGCTGAGGCGCCGGTGCCTCCGTCGGGCTCAGCCCCGGCGGCGCCACTCGATCGCGGGGCAGGTGTCCATGACCGCGAGCAGGCCGGCACCGCGAGCGCGCTCGAAGGCCTCCGCGTCGACGACGCCCAGCTGCAGCCACACGCCCTTGGCGCCGATGGCGATCGCCTCGTCGACGAAGGCACCGGCGGCCTCGGAGCGGCGGAACACGTCGACCACGTCGACCGGGAAGGGGATGTCGGCGAGCGTCGCGTAGCCCCGCTGGCCGAGCACCGTCGGTGCCTTCGGGTGCACGGGCACGACCGTCTTGCCGCGCTCGATGAGCAGCTCCGCGATCCGGTACGCCGTGCGGTCGGGGTTGTCGGACAGGCCGACCACCGCCCAGGTGTCGAGCTCGTCGAGCATCGTCGCGACCGCGGCCGGGTCCTGCCAGGACGTCACGACCGGTCACCGAAGACGTCGGGGACCTCCGAGGCCCGCGAGGTGAAGTCGGGCGCCCGCTTCTCCAGGAACGCGGCCACGCCCTCCTTGCCGTCGCCCTGCGACGCGTAGTAGATCGCGAGCGAGTCCGAGCGGTGCGCGTCGATCGGGTGCGGGGCGCCGGCGTTGCGGTAGAGCAGCTGGCGGCTGAGGGCGACCGCGACCGGCGAGCGCGACTCGACGAACTTCCGGGCGAGCGCGTACGCCGCCGGGAGCAGGTCCTCGGGCTCGTGCACCGAGCGCAGCAGGCCGCCGGCGTGCGCCTCCTCGGCGGTCAGGATGTCGGCTGCGTAGACCCACTCCAGCGCCTGCGAGAGGCCGACGAGCCGCGGCAGGAACCACGAGGAGCAGGCCTCCGGGGTGATGCCGATGCGGCCGAACACGAACCCGACCCGTGCCTTGGTCGAGGCCATCCGCACGTCCATCGCCAGCGTCATCGTGGCGCCGATCCCGACGGCCGCGCCGTTGACAGCGGCGATCACGGGCTTGGTGCAGTCGAAGATGGCGAGCACGACCCGGCCGCCGGTGTCGCGGACGCCGTCGTGGATCTCGGGCGCGTCGAGCCGGTCGACCATGTCCTGCGGGGTGGGGGCGAGGCTCTCGTCGAGGCCGAAGACGTTGCCCTCGCGCGAGAGGTCCATGCCGGCGCAGAAGGCCTTGCCGGCGCCGGTCACGACGACCGCGCGCACCTCGTCGTGCTGGTTGACCCGGCGGAACGCGTCCTCCAGCTCGTCGGCCATCGTGACGGTGAACGAGTTCATGGCCTCGGGCCGGTCGAGCGTCAGCGTGAGGATGCCGTCGTCGACGGTCCAGTCGAGGGTCTCGTACGTCGGGGTGGGGTGCGTCGTCATGGCGCCAGTCCGTTCGCGGTGCAGAGGTCGTCGGTGATCAGGTCGGGGTCGTCGGTGGCCAGGGCCGAGAAGAGCTGGTCGGCACGTTCGGTGTCGCGGCTCTCCGCGGAGCCGTCGGTGACCGGCACGGTGCAGTTGCGGGCGCCCCCGCCGATCGCGCGCAGCGCCAGACCGGCCCGCGCCGCCTCGACGACGTTGGTCTGCTCGTCGACCGCGACGAAGTCGGTGGCGGCCGAGTTGAGGGAGACGTAGCGCCAGGGGAGCAGGATGTTGAGCGGCGAGGCGACCCGCTTGCCGACCGACGCCACGACCTCGCGCTGGTTCTGCACGCGGTCGAGGTCGGAGGAGACGAACGGGCACTCGGGCGGCCCGTTCTTCGAGCAGCGGGCCCGGGAGTAGGAGA
Organism: Nocardioides alkalitolerans DSM 16699; assembly: GCF_000426525.1. GTDB lineage: Bacteria > Actinomycetota > Actinomycetes > Propionibacteriales > Nocardioidaceae > Nocardioides > Nocardioides alkalitolerans. Next base: position 154,742 of record NZ_AUFN01000010.1, on the reverse strand, counting down.
GAGCGGTGACGCCGTCGACGTCCTGGCACCCGGCCTCCATCTCGAGGTGGGCGCCGTCGTCCTTGATGCTGGCCTCGGGACACAGCTCGATGCCGCCGATCGCGTCGACGATGCCGGCCACGCCGCCCATCCCGATCTCCACGTAGTGGTCGATGCGGACGCCCGTGTTCTGCTCGATCGTCGCGACGAGCAGCTGGGGCCCGCCCTGGGAGTAGACGGCGTTGATCCGCGTGCTGTCGCCGCCGGGCACGTCGACGAAGAGGTCGCGCGGGAACGAGACCACGACCGGCTCGCCGCCGCCCGTGTGGAGCATCATGATCGTGTCGGTCCGGTCGCCCTCGTTGCTGCCGGTGCCGAGGCGGCGGCGCTCCTCGTCGCTGAGGCCCGCGCGCGAGTCGCTGCCGACGACGAGGTACGTCGTGCCGGGCTGGTCGGCCGGCCGGTCGCCGGTCGGCATGGCGTCGATGCGCTCCACGTTGTTCCACGCCCAGATCGGCACGGCGACCAGGAACACGACCCAGAGGAGCAGCAGCACGAGCAGGACCCGGAACACGGGGAAGCGGCGGCGACGGCGCGGTCGGGCGGCCGCCGGGGGCGGGGGAGAGACCGGTCCCCGCGGCGGGGGCGGTGGCTGCCGGCGCGGAGGCGGGGGCGGCGGGGGAGCGCCGCGACCGCGGCCGTCGTACAGGTCCTGCGCGGGCGGACCCGTCGGCAGCAGTCGCGTGCCCTCGTCGGCGGCAGCGGACGGGGCGTCGCGCCGTGCCCGGCGGCCGGGCCTGGTGGACGGCCCGGACGGGTCCGGCGGAGGTGTCGCTCCGCCTCCTGCCCCGTAGAGCCACTCGTACTCGGGAGTGCCCTCCTGGGGCCTGCCGCTCCCGCGCGGTCGATCTGCCATGGGGTGACGCTACCGCGCGGGTCCCCGCACGACTGGGCGCGTCGCCACCGGCGTGGCTGCACGCCAGTGACGCATGGGACTGGTGATACTTGCCCGGCATGCCCAGGCGTCCCTTCCCCGGCGAGAAAGGCCTGCTGATGCCGCCCACCGACACGACCCCTCCGGCGCCCTCCGCCGAGGAGTCAGCGCGCGCGCAGACGAAACCCGCCGTCCGCGCACCGCAGGCCGTCCGTCTTCCCCGATCCACCCGTACCGCCGCCCCCGTGCGCGCCGCCCGCGTGCGGTTCCGCCGCGCGGTCACGCTCATGCTGATGACCCTGGTCCTGCCGGGCTCGGCGCAGCTCGTCGCCGGCAACCGCCGCGTGGGCAGGATCGCCCTGCGCATCTGGCTCGTCCTCGTCGCCACCCTCGTCGTGCTGGCGCTCGCCGGCATGACCTGGAACGGGCTCGTCATCCAGCTGGGCCTCAACCTCGAGGTGCTGGCCGTCGTCCGCCTCGTGCTCATCGCGCTGGCCGTCGGCTGGGCGGCGTTGTTCGTCGACGCCTGGCGCATCGGCGAGCCGATGACCCTCGTGCGCAACCAGCGGCTCGTCGTCGTCGGCATCAACGGGGCGCTCTGCCTCTCCGTGGCCGGCACGCTGCTCTTCGGTGCCCACCTGGTGGGCTCGACCCGCGACATGGTGCAGGCCGTCGCCGGCGACGGCCCGGTCACCGAGGCCGAGGCCGGCCGCTACAACGTGCTGCTCCTCGGGGCCGACGCGGGCAAGGGCCGGGTCGGCCTCCGCACGGACTCCATGACGCTGGCGAGCATCGACGAGGAGACGGGCGAGACGGTCCTCATCTCGCTGCCGCGCAACATGGCCAAGTTCCCGTTCGCGGACGGGTCGGTGATGGCGCGCGAGTTCCCGGACGGGTTCGACTGCGACGGCTGCTACCTCAACGGCGTGACCACCTGGGCCACCGACAACGCGGACCTCTTCGGGGCCTCGGGCGACGTCAGCGACGCCCGCCTGGAGGAGATCGGCATGGAGGCCACCCTCTCGGCCGTGGAGGGCATCACCGACCTCGACGTGAACTACTGGGCCATGGTCGACATGCGCGGCTTCGAGACCCTCATCGACGCCGTCGGCGGCGTGGAGATGGACGTGCGGTCCCGGATCCCGATCGGTGGCGTGGGCTCGCCGGTCTACGGCTACATCGAGCCCGGCGTGCAGACGCTCAGCGGCTACGAGGCGCTGTGGTTCTCGCGGTCGCGCGAGGACTCCGACGACTACTCGCGGATGGCCCGGCAGAAGTGCGTGATGGGGGCGATGCTGCAGCAGCTCGACCCGGCCACCCTGCTGCGCAGGTACGGCGACATCGCCGCGGCCGGCTCGGCCATGGTCGAGACGAGCATCCCGGCGAGCGAGCTGGACCGGTTCGCCGACCTCGCGCTGAAGGCGAAGGACCACCCGATGTCGAGCGTCTCGATCGTGCCGCCGGCCGTGAACACCGGTGACCCGGACATGGACGTCGTGCACACGATGATCGACGACGCGATCGCGCGGGCCGAGGGCGAGACGCCCGCGGCGCCCGAGCCGACGACCGACGAGGCCGCGGCGGACGTCGCGGACACCGAGGAGGCGGCTCCCGCCGAGGCCGCCACGGAGACCCCGGTGACCGGTGGCTCGCTCGGGTCGCGCGACGAGGGCTACGTGGCGAACGACACCGCCGACCTCGCGTCCTCCTGCTGAGCCCGCTCCCACCGCACGACGGCCCGTTCCGGAAGGCGCCGGTCCCCTCGGGGACCGGCGCCTTTTCCGCGCCCCTGCTCGCTCCCTGAGGGGGAGCGGCGCCGCAGGATCCCCGGTTCCGGCCCGCGAACGACGCCGAGAAGGCAGAATTTCTGGGACGACTCGGCGTGTCGACTGGAAATTACAGTCGTGTAGTTACTCAGTTCGGCTTGTGTGGTGCTGATGTGACGTGTGTGAATGTCGTTGCTTGTGTGACCACTTCCCCCACGCAGGAGCACCCGTTGCGTCCCAGTCAGGCCCGTTTCATCACCCTGTGCCAGCAGCTGCTGGCCCTCGCCGTCGTCCTCGCGTTCCTCGCTCCGGCGACGAACGTGATCTCCCTCGACGTCAGCCACGCCCCCGAGGCCTCGGCACCGACCCTGCCCGCTGCGGCGGACCCGGTCGCCGAGGCCCCCGTCGAGACCGCACCCGTCGAGTCGACGGTGGAGGAGACGCCGCTCGAGGCCGACGCCCCGACCGACGCCCCGAGTGACGGCTCGACGTCCGGCTCCACGGAGACCCCGGCCGAGGTCCCGACCGGCACCCCGTCGGAGGCGCCGACCGGCACCCCGTCGGAGACGCCGACCGAGACGCCGACCGACGTCCCGGCCACCGAGGTCACGAGCGACCCGCGGCCCGTCACGGGCTACGGCGCCGTCGGCGTCACGTGGAGCCCGGAGACGCCGATCGCCGCTGACGAGATCTCCTTCGAGGTCCGCCACGCGACCGCCGGCACCTGGTCGGAGTGGGAGGAGCTGCCCTACGAGGCGCTCGAGGACGGCACCGCCACCGACGACCCCGAGGCCGAGGACACGCGTCCCGGCACGGAGCTGTTCTTCGTGGGCGAGGTCGACGAGGCCCAGGTGCGGGCCACGGCGCCGGGCGGCCTGCCGGACGACCTGACCGTCGCGGTCATCGACCCGGGCGAGTCCACCGTCGTCGAGGAGGCGCCGGCCTACAGCGCGGCCACCCTGCCCGCGACCGAGGGCACGGCCGACACCGAGGGCACCGAGGGCACCGCCACCGACGACGACACGATCGCGCTGCAGTCCGCCGCCGCGGCCACCACCGTCCCGCGGCCCGCCATCTACTCCCGTGCCCAGTGGGGGGCCGACGAGTCGATGCGCGACGGGGCTCCCCGTTACGCCGCCGTCAAGGGTGCGGTCATCCACCACACGGTCAACGCGAACAACTACACGGCCGAGCAGGTGCCGGGCATCATCCGCGGCATCTACGCGTACCACACCAAGTCGCAGGGCTGGAGCGACGTCGGCTACAACTTCCTCGTCGACCGCTTCGGCCGGCTGTGGGAGGGCCGGTACGGCGGGGTCACCGCCGCCGTGCGCGGCGCGCACATCTCGGCGTACAACGACTACGCCTTCGGCATCTCGGCGATCGGCAACTACGACATCGCCGAGCCCTCGAGCGAGATGGTCGCCGCCATCACCCGGCTCATCGCCTGGAAGCTGGCGATCCACGGCATCGACGCCACGTCGACCCAGACGTGGGGCAGCGTGCGCATGCCGGCGATCATCGGGCACCGCGACGGCGGGTCCACGGCGTGCCCGGGTCGCTACCTCTACGCCAAGATCCCCGGCATCCGCACCGCGGTGAAGAAGATCCAGACGACCGGGGGCGAGACGGCGCCGACCCCGACGCCGACGCCTCCGGCGCCGCAGAACAAGGCGACGACCCCGAACCTGACCGACACGAACCTCATGGGCAGCGCGGACCCCGACCTCGCGTTCCGCATGAACGACGGCAGGGTCTACGTCCTCCCCGGGTTCGGCGGGCACCGCTACAACGCCCCCGTGCGCATCGCCGGCAACGTCGCGGGCGCCCAGGGCATGACGATCACCCCCGACCTCACGGGTGACGGCAAGCCGGACTTCGTGGTGGTCGACCGCGGCGGCAAGGCCTGGATCGCCCCGGGGGCCGGCGGTGGCAAGTTCTCCACGGCACGGGTCGCCAGCACCTCGATGTTCAAGGGCACCGACAACCTGACGCCCGTCGGCGACATCGACGGCGACGGGCACAACGACCTGGTCGCCCGGTTCGCGAACGGTCGCACGATCGCCTACCTCGGCACGGGACGCGGTACCTTCAAGGCGGTCGTCCTGTCGTCCGACTGGAGCGGCTACGACATGTTCACGAGCGTCGGCGACGTGACCGGTGACGGTCGGGCCGACCTGCTGATGCGCGACCGGGCGGGCAAGCTCTGGATCGTCCCGCTGGGCGCGGCCGGCACGGTCCGGGGCCAGAAGGTCGGCATCGGCCAGCGCATCCCCGTGCCCGGCGAGTTCGGTGGCATCACGGCCATGGGCGGCTGGGGCGACGCGACCGGCGACGGCAAGGCCGACCTCGTCATGCGGCTGAGCAGCGGCACGCTCTACGTGCTGCCGTCCAACGGCGCCGGTGCCTTCGGCCCGGCCCGCGGACCCCTCGGCGGCAACAACCTGACGAACCTCTCCGGCGCCGGGAACCTCATCGGCAGCGGGGCACCCGACCTCGTGGGCCGGCAGGGCGACTACGCCTACATCGTCCCGCACGCCGGCACGCTCGACCACCTGGGCGCGGTGCCGACGAACCTGGTGCTGCCCGAGGCCGCCGCGCTCTTCAACGTCGGCGACTGGGACAAGGACGGCCGCGGCGACCTGATCGTCCGGGCCAAGGACGGCAACCTGACGCTCTACCGGGGCAGCAACGACGGCCAGTTCTGGTCGCCCACGTCGCTCGGCACGGGGTTCGAGGGCGTGAGCCAGCTGCGGTTCGTCGGCGACGTGACCGGCGACGGCTACGGCGACTTCATGGGCGTCGACGCCGCGGGCACGCTCCGGGTCTACCCGGGTCGTGGCACGGCGGGCTTCGGCACGAGCCAGACGGCGACCCCCGCGCTGCGCACGTGGTTCACGTTCCCGAAGATCAGCATGGCCGGGTACGACATCGCCCTCGCGACCGCGTCGTGGACCCGGGGCAGCCGCCCCGACCTGGTGCTGCGGCACAAGGCCACCGGCCAGCTGCGGCTCGTCCAGTTCAACGCGAGCGGTGCGATCGTCACCAACCGCATCATCGCGGAGGCCTCCGTGCGGGTGAACATGATGGGCTGAGCGCCCGCCGTACGTCAGCAGGAACCCGCCCGAGCCGTCCGGCTCAGGCCGCCCCGCCCTCGAGCCGCTCGTCGCGCTCGAGGGCGGAGCGCTTCTCGGGCCACCACGGGGCGGACGGCGCCGCCGGGTCGACGAGCACCAGCGAGCCGCCGGCGGCCAGGACCCCCACGGCCCCGTCCAGGCCGGCGACGGTCGACAGGTCGGTCGTCAGCACCCGCAGCGCCGGTCCGTCCGGCGGGGACAGCAGGTCGCCCTGGACCCGACCCGGGCGCGCCTCGTCCTCGGGCGTGGGCGGGTCGATCGCGACGTACGCGTCGGGCAGCGACCAGATCTCGACGCCGACGTCGTGCACCCCGTCGGGCACCCCGCCGGCGAAGGGACGCCCCAGCGGGGTGAGCGCGCAGGCCAGCACGACGAGGTCGTCCGCGCGGTCGGACCACCGGTCGAGGGAGGCAGGACCGCAGACGACGGCGGCGAGGTCGCCCTCGGCGACGGACCCGCCCGCAGCACCCGCGGCCAGGTCCTCCGGCAGCACGACGACGAGACCCGCGGTCCAGGCGGCGCCCCAGAGCACGGGCGTCAGCCAGTGCGTCGGCAGGTCGAGCAGCAGCCGGTCGCCGCGCTCCAGGTCGAGCTCGTCGGTGAGCAGGCCCGCGGCTTTGGCCACCCAGTTGGCGTACGTCGTCGTCGACAGCTCGGTGCGGTCGACGACCGCGCCGTCGGCGTCGTACCCGTAGTAGGTCACCAACGGTCGCCCGGGCTCGTCGCCGAGGAGACGGCCCAGCAGGGTCGCGAAGGTGACGGGGGAGTGACGGTCGGCTCGGTTCGGGAGGTTCACGTCAGCCATCGTCGCAGCCTTCTCTACGATGCCGACCATGACTCTTCCCTCCGTCGAGGCGGTGATCGTGGCCGGTGGGTTCGGCTCACGGTTGCTGCCCCTGACCGCACGCCGGCCGAAGCACCTCCTCGACGTCGGCGGTGTCCCCTTCCTCGAGCACCAGATCGCCCGCCTCGCGGGGGCCGGGGTCGAGCACGTCGTGCTGGCCACGTCGTACCACGCCGACCAGTTCGCGCCGGTGCTCGGCGACGGCAGCCGCTGGGGCATCCGCATCGACTACGTGCTCGAGGACGAGCCGCTCGGCACGGGCGGCGCGATCCGCAACGTCGCGGACGCGCTCACCGACGACCCCGACGGCGCCGTGATCATCCTCAACGGCGACGTGCTCTCCGGGCACGACCTGCCGGGCCAGCTGGAGGACTTCGCCACCCCGCGCGACGGTCGCCGGGTCGACGTCAGCCTGCACCTCGTGCAGGTCGAGGACGCGCGTGCCTTCGGCTGCGTGCCCACCGACGGCACGGGCCGCGTGACGGGGTTCGTGGAGAAGTCGGAGAACCCGGTCACGAACCAGGTCAACGCCGGCTGCTACATCTTCCGGCGCGACGTCATCGACACCATCCCCGCAGGTCAGGTGGTGTCCGTGGAGCGCGAGACCTTCCCGGGCCTCGTGGCCGACGACCAGCTCGTCGTGGGCTTCGTCGAGACCGCCTACTGGCGTGACGTGGGCACGCCGGCGGCCCTCGTCGGGGCGTCGCGGGACGTCGTGCTCGGCGTCGCGCCCACCCCGGCGGCCGAGCCCGGCCCCGACGGCGCCCGGGTCGCGCCCAGCGCGCGGGTCGCGGACGACGCCGAGGTCGGCGGGGGCTCGGTGCTGATGGCCGACGCCGTCGTCGCCTCCGGGGCCGTCGTGCGCGGCAGCATCGTGATGACCGGTGCGCAGGTCGAGGCCGGGGCCGAGGTCGTCGACTCCGTGGTGGGTCCGGGCGCCCGGATCGGTGCCGGCGCCCGGCTGCAGGACGCCACCGTCGGCGACGACGCCGTCGTGGCGCCCGAGGCCTCCGTGGTGGACGTCCGGGTCGACGTGGGCGCGCACGTCTGAGCCGTCACCGCCCCCGAGCGCGGGAGCGGGTACGACGAGGGGCCCGGGTCGACGTGACCCGGGCCCCTCGTCGTACGTGCTGGTGCTCTGCCTGGTGGCGCTCAGGCGCCGAGCGGCTCCACGGAGTTCGTGTAGGGCCAGCGGAGCATGAAGTCGTTGAGGGCCTCGCCACTGGGCTCGCTGCAGTACTCGAGGATGCCGTAGCCGCTCTCGCCGGGCTCGCCGTCGAACTCGGGGGCGTCGCCCTGCTCGGGCTCGAGCGTGCTGGTCCACCGGCCGATGGCGATGTGCTGGCCCTCGGGGAACGCCTCGCCGCCGTCGGCCTCGCCCTCCCACGGGACGGCCTTGAACTTGAGCCGGAGGTTGTCGGTGCCCTGGAGCTTCGAGGAGATGCCGCGGATGTCGGCCATCATCTCGTCGTCGGCGGCGGCGGTCTCGTCGTACCAGAGGATCGCGTAGCCGTGCTCCGAGTTGTGGATCAGCTGCTCGATCTCGGGGCGGTCCTCGGGCGTGTAGAACTTGCGGTCCATCGGTGCCGGCGAGGGGCGGTGGGGACCGAACACGGGGGGCGACGTCTCGTACTCGATGTCGCCCGTCTCCCGGTGGTCCTGCTCGCCGGTGGCGGCCAGGATCTGCTCGGGCTGGCACACCGACGCGGGCGCGCCGATCGCCGCGAGGTCGATGTCGTTGAACTGCCGCAGCTCCCACCAGTTCATCACCGGACGGTAGGCCGCGGCCCCCACGATGAGGACCCCGACGGCGATGCAGATGCCGACGATCATGAAGCTGCCGCGGCGCTCCGCACTGCGCTGCTGCGCCTTCATCTTCTTGACGACCGCGGAGCGGTCGGTCTTCTCGGACTTTGCCACGGTCAGGCTTTCCTCACGGGTCTGGGGACGTTCGCGGGCAGAGTCTACGGACTCGGGCGCGTGAGCCTGACCTCGGTCGTCCCGGGGGTGTCGGTCGCCCCTGCGGGGGTCGTGCCGGCGCTCGGCGCCGCGGCCCACCTCCACCCGTGCGCCCGGGTGAGCGCCGTCAGCACGACGGCGTCGGTGTCCCGCACCGTGGCGACCAGGCCGTCCCCGGTGTCGGCGACCCGCGCCTCGACGCCGAGGACGCGGGCGACGGCCCCGGCCAGGTCGTCGGCGCCGGCGGGCCCCCCGAAGCCGTCGACCAGCTCGGCCGGGTCGGAGGCGGCGGCGAGCGCGGCCACGACGGCCTCGCGGGCGCCGTACCCGAACATGTCGCGCGCCGGGTCGCGCACGAGGGCCCGCGCACCCGGTCCGTCGTCGTCGCCGGGGAGCACCAGGTCGGCGCGTCCGCGGACGAGGGCCAGCGGACGGCCGCCGAGCTTGCCCTGCGCCAGCTCCGCGGCGCCGGCGATCTCGTCGGCGACGGCGGGCGCGGTGACCGCGAGCTCGTTGCCGTAGGAGTCGTGGCGGCCCGCGTGGTCCTCGAGCACCGCGAGGCCGGCCGCGCCCACGGCGATGTCGGTCTGCCCCTCGCGCCACGCCCGGCCGGCGGTGTCGGTGACGACGACCCCCACGTCGACGCCGGCCCGCTCCCGCACCCCGCGGCGCAGGGCCCGGGCGGACGCGTCCGGGTCGAGCGGCAGCAGCACGACGCTGCCCCGCACGACGTTGGAGTTGTCGACGCCGGCCGCGGCCAGCGTGAGGCCGTGCCGGGTCCGGGAGATGCGGGTCGGGCCGCGGCGGGCGACGACGCGCACCGTCTCGTCGTCGATGGCGCGCTCGCGGTCGAGGGTGCTGGCGCGGCCCTCGGCCTTGGCGACGACCTTGCTCGTCACGACCACGACGTCACCGTCGCGGGGGGCGAGGAGCTCGACCACGAGACCGACCAGGTCGGTGCCCGCGGTGACCTCGCCGACGCCGTCGGGGGCGTGGACCTCGAGGTGGCCGCTCACCCGGCGGCCCCGTCCGAGCGCGTCGCCAGGGCCAGCTCGACGGCCGTCGCGGCCATCCGCGCCGTCGCGTCCTCGTCGGTCATCATGAGCGGCACGGCACGCGAGCGCAGGCCCACGGAGGTCGCGACCTCCACCTGGTCGGCGTCGCGCTCGTCGACGAGCCACGCGTCGAGCACGCCGCCGTTGCTGCGCGCGCCGTAGTGCGCGCCGACGGCGCCGGCGCTGACCTCGACGCCGATCGAGGTCAGCATCTGGTGGGCCATGCCGCGCACGTGGGTGCCGCCGACGATGGGGGAGAGCCCCACGACGGGGGCGGCGGTGTCGGCCAGGGCCCGCCGCACGCCGGGGACGCCCAGGATCGTGCCGACCGAGACGACGGGGTTGGACGGCGGGAGGATGACGACGTCCGCCTCCGCGATGGCCTCGAGCACGCCGGGGCCGGGCGTGGCGTCGCCGATGCCGACGGCGACGACCGTCTCCGCGGGCACCTCGGCGCGCATCCGGATCCAGTACTCCTGGAAGTGGACGACCCGTCGCCCGCTCGGCGAGTCGGGGTCCGCCACGGCGACGTGGGTCTCCACGCGGTCGTCGGTCATCGGCAGGAGGCGCACGCCGGGCTGCCACCGTCGGCAGAGCGCCTCCGTGACCGCGGAGAGCGGGTAGCCCGCGTCCAGCATCTGCGTGCGCACGAGGTGGGTCGCGACGTCACGGTCGCCCAGGCCGAACCACGTGGGCTCCACGCCGTACGCCGCGAGCTCGTTCTTGACGCTCCACGTCTCCTCGCGCCGGCCCCAGCCGCGGACGGGGTCGATGCCGTCGCCGAGGGTGTACATGACCGTGTCGAGGTCGGGGCAGACCTTGAGGCCGTGCACCCAGATGTCGTCGGCGGTGTTGGCCACGACGGTGATCTCGGTGTCCTCGTCGGCCCCCGGGACGAGCCCGGTGCGCAGGCCGTGGCGCAGGCCCTGGAGGAAGCGGGCGCCGCCCATGCCGCCCGAGAGGACCGTCACCCGTCGTACGACTGCGTTCTCGCTGCTCATGGGGCCATCCTCGCCGCTCGCGCCGCGCAGTGGTGGTGAGGGGTCCACGGCGTGCGGCAGACAAAGGGGTGAGACCGCTCCTCTACCAGATCCGGGCTTGACTTCCGGTGTACGACAGGCATGTAATTCCCACAGTGTTCTTCCGGCGTCACGGCGGGCACGCCCGGTCCGCCGGGCGGAGGTGTCGACCCCGACGCCTCGTCCGTCACCGTCGACGTCCGGCACCGGTGATCCTGCCGGTGAGGGAGCACCGGGCTGCACCGCTGACGGGGGTCAGCAGGGTCGAAGACGGGTCGAAAGGGCGAATGCCGTGAGAGAACTGTTTCTCCTCGACGGAGACGCCGAAGAACTGGGATGGCAGGAGCGCGCACTGTGCGCTCAGACCGATCCCGAGGCGTTCTTCCCGGAGAAGGGCGGGTCGACGAGGGAGGCCAAGAAGGTCTGCCTCACGTGCGACGTGCGCGACGACTGCCTCGAGTACGCACTGATGAACGACGAGCGCTTCGGCATCTGGGGCGGTCTCTCCGAGAGGGAGCGTCGCAAGCTCAAGAAGCACGCGGTCGTCTGAACCCACGCGGTGGTGCCGGGGGCCTCTGCCCTGCAGGCACCCCGCTGGGAACGGACCGTAGGGTGACCGACCGTGACCGCAGCCGATCTCCCCACCGATCCCGGGCCCACCGGTCCCGCTGATCACTGGGCCGACCTCCGCCGCGACGCCGAGGCCCACGCCGAGTCGCTCCGCCGCCCGAGCGTCGACGCCGGCGACGTCACCGTGGTGCTGGTCGCCCACGACGGCGCCACCTGGCTGCCCACCGTCCTCGAGGGCCTCGCGGCCCAGACCGTCCCCCCGGCCCGCGTCGTCGCGGTCGACACCGGCAGCACCGACGGCAGCGCCGACCTCCTCGAGGTCGCCCTCGGGCACGCCGCCGTGATCGAGGCCCCCGTCTCCACCTCCTACGCCGAGGCCGTCGACCTGGCCCGCGACCACCTCGCCGCCACCGGGCTCGACCCCCGCTCCGGCTGGCTCTGGCTGCTCCACGACGACTCCGTCCCCGCCCCGGACGCGCTGCAGCGGCTGCTCGAGTGCGCCCACCTGGACCCCGCGGCCGAGGTGATCGGCCCGAAGCTGCGCGAGTGGCCCTCGCTGCGCCGCCTGCTCGAGGTCGGGGTGACCGTCAGCGGCACCGCCCGCCGCGAGACCGGGCTCGAGCGCGGCGAGTACGACCAGGGGCAGTACGCCGCGTCGCGCCGCGTGCTCGCGGTGAACACCGCCGGCATGCTCGTGCGTCCCGCGCTCCTGAGCGACCTCGGCGGGCTCGAGCGGACCCTGCCGGTGCTCGGGGCCGATCTCGACCTCGGCTGGCGGGCCGCCGCCGCGGGCCGTCGCACCGTCGTCGCCCCCGACGCGGTCGTCTTCCACGCGGAGGCCAGCCACCGCGGACTGCGGAGCACGCCCCTCCTCGGCCGCCACCCCCACCTCGCCGACCGCCGGGCCGCCCTCTTCGTGGTGCTGGCGAACTGCTCGACGAGGGCCTTCCTCCTCCAGGCCGTGCGCCTCGCCCTGGGCAGCCTGCTGCGCGCGCTCGGCTTCCTCGCCACCCGCAGCCCCGGCGCGGCGGCGGACGAGGTGCTCGCCGTGGCCGCCGTCTACGCCCGCCCGGGCGACCTGCGACGGGCGCGCAGGGCCCGGCGGGCGACGCGGACGGTGGCGCAGCGCGACGTACGACGCCTGCTGGCCCCGTGGTGGGTGCCCTACCGCCACGGCCTCGACCTCGTCGGCGACGTCGTGTCGGCCGCCACCACGCACGCGACCGACGTCGCGGACCGCCGGCGCGACGCCCGCTCGGCGGCCGAGCGCGACCGCGTGGCGGCCACCCGCACCGGCACCCGGGCCGCCACGGTCGACGAGTCCGGCGGGGAGGACGACGAGCTGGCCGCCGAGAGCGGCTGGCTCGCCCGCTACCTCACCAGCCCGCTCGCCCTGCTCCTCACCGCCGTCGTCGTGCTGTGCCTGGTCGGGGCGCGCGAGGCCCTCGGCGGGATCGCCGGGGGAGCGCTGGCGCCCGCGCCCGCCGACACCTCGACGTGGTGGCACCTGCACGCCGCGAGCTCGTCGCCGCTCGGCACCGGGACCGACGTGCCCGCGCCGCCGTACGTCGCGCCGCTCGCCCTCCTCGCCTGGCTGCTGCCGGGCGGTCCCGGGGCCACGGTGGCCCTGCTGATGCTGCTCGCGGTGCCCTTCGGCATCTGGGGGGCCTGGCGCCTCCTCGGGGTCGCGGGGCGTCTCCTCGACCCCCGCGGCACCTCCCGCTGGCTGCTGCTGGTCGGCGCGGTCACCTACGGCCTCGTGCCCGTCACCAGCGGCGCGTGGGCCCAGGGCCGGTTCGGGATCGTGGTCGCCGCCGCCCTGCTGCCGTGGCTGGCGCACGCCGCGCTCGGCTTCGCGGACCCCGAGCGCGAGCGCCGCTGGCGCGCCGGGTGGCGCACGGGCCTGCTCCTGACGCTCGTCGTGGCGCTCGTCCCGGTCGCCGCGGTGCTCGCGCTCTCGATGGCGGTCGTGACGCTCGCCTTCGGCGTCGTCGTCGCCCGTCGCGCCCTCCTCTCCCGCGAGGTCCTGCGCGGCACGGTCGCCCCGGTCGCGCTGGCGCTCGTGCTGCCGGCGGTGCTGCTCTCGCCCTGGCTGCTGCCGACCCTCCTGCACGGCGACCTCGTCGCGCTGGCGGGCGAGGCCGGCCGCCTGCCCTACCCGGCGCTCGCGCCGCTCGACGTCGCGCTGGGCCGCCTCGGTGACGGCGCCGGCACGACGGAGGCCGGGGTCGTGCTCGTCGCGCTGGCGGTGCTGGCGCTCGCGGTGCCCGCGACCCGGATCGCGGTCGTCGGCTGCTGGGCCGTCGCCGCTGCGGTGCTCGCGCCCGCGGCGCTCCTGGCGCTCCCGACCTTCGACCTCGCCGCCGGCGAGACCCCCGCCGCCCTCGGCCTCGTGGTCGTCGTCGTGGCCGGGGCCGCCGTGACCGCCGCGGTCCTCGGCGCCCAGGGCCTCGCGTGGACCCTCGTGGGCCGCCGCGCCGACGGGAGGCCGTCCGCCGGTGCCGTCCGCCGCGTCGTCGCCGCGCTGCCGACGCTGGCCCTGGCCGCGGTCGCCGTCTCCGGCCTCGCCTGGTTCGTCGGCCCGGGCGGCTCGGTCGCGGCCGACGACCGCGACGTCGACATCCCGGCCTACATGGCCCAGCGGTCCGAGACGTCCCCGTCGTACGGCGTGCTGCTGCTGCGGGGGAGCATCGACGACGGCCTCACCTACGACGTGCGCCGCGACGACGGCGTGCGGCTGGGCGAGGAGGAGGTCGCCGCGCTGACGCCGGTCGACGAGGCGATGGCCGCCGACGTCCGCGCCCTGGCCTCGAGCCCGACGGAGGAGGTCGTCGACCGCCTGCGGTCCGCCGGCATCGCCTACGTCGTGCAGCCCGCCCCTGGTGACCCGGAGATCCGCGCCACCCTCGACTCCGTCGCCGGGCTGGCGCCCGCGAGCGCCGCCGACCCGAGCACCCGGGCGTGGGAGCTCGCCGAGCCGCCGTCGGCCGACGCCGTCGACGACGGCTCCGTCGGCCTCGGCCGCGCCGTGCTGCTCCTGGTGCAGGGCGTGGCGCTGGTCGTGGTGCTGGTCATGGCCGGCCCCAACCGCCGCAGCGTCGAGCGACGTTCCGCCCCGATCGAGGAGACCCGGTGAGCGACCCGACGACCGAGACGTCCGAGACGCCCGTGACGCCAGGCCGGCGCCGGGCCGCGGCCGCGCCCGGTGGCCGACGGCGGTTCGACCCCGTGCTCCTGGCGGCCGTCGTCGTGCCCGTGCTGGCCCTGCTCGTGGGGCTCGGCGTGCGTGTCGACGCCCCCGGCGCGGCCGAGCCGACCGCGCCCGACGTGGAGCCGCGCACCTCCGCGACCGTCGTGTGCCCGTCGACCGGGGTCGCCTCGGGCAGCGCCGAGGACCCGTCCGCCGTCGTGCCCGAGGCGGGCCGGCTGTCGGTCGCCACGTCCCCCGAGGTGACCGGGGGAGAGGTCGACCTGGCGGGCGAGACCGTGGCGGTCGACGACGGCGCCGTCGTGACGTCCGAGTCGGGCGAGCCCACCACCGCCACCGCGACGGGGGAGGCCGCCCGAGGTCTCCACGCGGCGCGCTACGACGCGAGCGGCGCGACCGGCTGGACCTGCCGGGAGCCCGACACCGGCGGCTGGTTCGTCGGTCTCGGCGGAGGCGCCGAGCGGGCCTCGGTCGTCGAGCTGACCAACCCCGACAGCGGCACCGCGGCCGCCGCGCTGACCCTGTACGGCGAGAGCGGCCCCGTCGACGCGGAGGCGATCCGCTCCGTCGTCGTCGGGCCCGGCGAGACCCGTCGCTTCGACCTCGCGGCGATCGCGCCCGTGCGCGGCGAGCTGGCCCTCCACGTCGACGTCACCCGCGGGCGCCTCGGCATGGGCGTCCTGCAGGCGCTCGACCCGCTCGCCGGTGGCGCCGTCACGACCACGTGGGCCGCGATCCAGGAGGCGCCGGCACGGGAGCTCACCCTGCTCGGCAGCCCGGGGGACACCACGGCGGCCCGGACGCTCGTCGTCACCAACCCCGGCGAGAACCAGGCCCGGGTGACGGTCGAGGTCGTCGGCGTGACCGGGATCTTCGAGCCCGCGGGCGTCGAGGCCCTGGAGGTCGCCCCGGGCGGCGTCGCCTCCCTCGACCTCACGGAGGCCCTCGCCGCCGTGGACGACGGCGTGCTGGGCGTCCGCGTGACGGGCACCGAGCCGGTCGCCGCGGCCCTGCGGACCGGGACCGGCGCGGGCGAGGCCAGCGCGGTCGTCGCGGAGCCGCTGACCAGCGGTGGCGCGCTGCTGCCCGCCGGGGCGACGGCGGCGCGGCTGGTGCTCACCGGTGACGGCGACGAGACCGAGGTCGAGGTGGTGGCGCGCGACGCCGCGGGCGCGGAGCTGGCCCGCCGGGCGGTCACGCTGGCCGACGCGGTCTCCGGCGTGGTCGACCTCGCCCCGGGCACGGCGCGGGTGGAGGTCGTGGGTGCGACCGATGCCGGCGGGGTGCGCGGCGCGGTCGTGGTGACGGCAGGCGGACGACCGAGCGTGGTCGCCCTCAGCCCCGTCGTGGTCGACGAGCGGGTGCCGGCGGCCCGACCCGCCTGGCCGTGAGCCGGCGCACCGGGCCGTGAGGCCCCGGGGGCCGAGGCGCTAGTCCTCCTCGTAGTCCGGGTCGACGTCGCGCGGCACCAGGCCGAGCAGCTCGGCGACCTGCTCGGCCGCCACCCGGCGCACGAGGTCCTCGAGCTCGGCGCGGGACTCCGTGCGCCGCTCCAGCGGGCGTCGGAAGAGCACGACACGGGCTGGGCTCGCGACGGTCGGCCGCACGAGCGACCCCAGCGGCACCTCGTCGGACCAGTCACGGGGGAGGAGCGGCATGTCCTCCACGGCGTACTCGACGGGCACGTCGACCGGCCCGAGCCGCGCCCGCCAGCGCGTGTCGAGGTCCGTCACGACCGCCAGCGCCACGGCGTCGAACCGGGCGCGCGACCCGGGTCGGGGGTCCCGGCGACCCGGGGCCGGACGCACCGGGGTGAAGGGGCGGCCGCGGTCGTGACGGTCACGCCGCCTGACGGGTCGCTCCGCCGGGTGGGGCACGGGCTGCTCGCTCAACGGTTTCTCCTCGCTCGGGCCGCGAGCCTAGTCCGGTCGGCCGACCGGGCGGAGTAGCGTCCTCGTCGTGAGGTCTGCCCGTCGTTGTTCGCGCACCGCCTGCGGTCGTCCCGCGGTGATGACGCTGACCTATGTCTACGCCGACCAGACCGCGGTGCTCGGCCCGCTGTCGACGGCCGCCGAGCCCCACGCCTACGACCTCTGCGAGCAGCACAGCGAGCGGCTCTCGGCCCCCCGGGGCTGGGAGGTGCTGCGGCTCGCCGCCGCGTCGACGCGTCCGGGGCCCTCCGACGACGACCTGCTCGCGCTGGCGGACGCCGTGCGCGAGGCCGCCGTCCGTCCGTCCGCGCCCGCCCCCGGCGGTCCGGGGCGGGTCGTCGGCGACGACCGCGACGAGCGGGGGGCGCGCCGCGAGCTCCACGAGGGCGACCCGACGGACCCGGCAGCGCCGTACCGACCGGCGGGCGGGCGCCCGCGGGGCGGTCACCTGCGCGTCCTGACGACCGACCCGGGCTGAGCGGGTCGGACCTCCGGCTGACGCCACGCACCGCGGGCCGCTAGGCTCCCGTCCATGGCGCTCAGCGGAACGCTCGACCCGTCCAACCTCCAGGCCGTCTTCAAGGCGTACGACGTCCGGGGCACCGTCCCCGACCAGCTCGACGAGGACTTCGCGCGCCGCGTGGGTGCCGCGTTCGTGCAGGTCACCGGTGCACCCACGGTCGTCGTCGGCCACGACATGCGGCCCTCCTCGCCGGGCATGGCGGGCGCGTTCGCGCAGGGCGCCGCCGACCAGGGCGCCGACGTCGTCCTCATCGGCCTCGCGTCCACCGACCAGCTCTACTTCGCCTCGGGCCACCTCGGCCACGCTGGCGCGATGTTCACGGCCAGCCACAATCCGGCGCAGTACAACGGCATCAAGATGTGTCGCGCCAACGCGGTGCCGATCGGCACCGACACCGGTCTCTCCGAGATCCGCGACCTCGTCGGCGGCCCCGCGCCGGCCCCCGCCTCCTCGACCGGCAACATCACCGAGCACGACGTGCTGGAGGCCTACGCCGCCCACGTGCTCTCCCTGGCGCCCGTGAAGGGCCGTCGGCTGAAGGTGGTCGTCGACGCCGGCAACGGCATGGCCGGCCTCACGGCCCCCGCCGTCTTCGAGCGGCTCGGCGACGACCGCGCCGAGATCGTGCCGATGTACTTCGAGCTCGACGGCAGCTTCCCGAACCACGAGGCCAACCCGATCGACGAGGAGACGCTCACCGACCTGAAGGCGCGCGTGGTCGCCGAGTCGGCCGACATCGGGCTCGCCTTCGACGGCGACGCCGACCGCTGCTTCCTCGTCGACGAGAACGGGCGCGCGGTCTCGCCGTCGACGCTCACCGCCCTCATCGCCGACCGCGAGCTGACGCGGGTGCCCGGCTCCAAGGTGATCCACAACCTCATCACCAGCAAGGCCGTGCCCGAGATCGTCGCCGAGAAGGGCGGCACCGCCGTCCGCACCCGCGTGGGGCACTCCTACATCAAGGCCACCATGGCCGAGACCGACGCCGTCTTCGGCGGCGAGCACAGCGGCCACTTCTACTTCCGCGACTTCTGGCGCGCCGACTCGGGCATGCTGGCGGCGCTCCACGCCCTCGCCGCGCTGGCCGAGACGGACGTGACGCTCTCGCAGCTGCTCGCGTCCTACGAGCGCTACCCGATGAGCGGCGAGATCAACTCCACCGTCGGCGACCAGGCGGCGGTCCTGGCGCAGCTGGAGTCGACGTACGGCGCCCAGGACGGCGTGACGCTCGACGAGCTCGACGGCCTCACCGTCGACCACGCGGACTGGTGGTTCAACGTGCGGGCCTCGAACACGGAGCCGCTGCTGCGGCTCAACGTGGAGGGCAAGGACGAACCCACGATGGCCCGGGTCCGCGACGAGGTGCTGGCGGTGATCCGCCGATGAACATCGACGCCACGCTGCTGCGCATCATCGTGTGCCCCGAGTGCCACGCCCGTCTCGAGCAGGTCGAGGTCGCCGGCGCCCCCGAGGGCACGGGCGAGCTCGCCTGCACCGGCTGCACGCTGGTCTACCCGGTCCGCGACGACATCCCGGTGCTGCTGGTCGACGAGGCCCGCCGGACCGGCTGACCCGATGACCTGGTTCGACGAGTCGCGGCTGGACGACGAGCAGGCGCTCGCGTCCCTCGACCCGGTGCTCCGCCGGCTGGCGGAGTCCGGGGCCCGCGTGCGCCGGGAGGCCGGCGACGCGGCGGACTCGGTGGCCGACCGGGTCGACGAGGCCCGCGAGCGCTCGCGGCCCCGCGCGGTCGTCGCCGCCGGACCCGACTCCCGCCTGCTCCGCGCCGTGCTGGAGCAGACGTGCCCCGTGCCGTTCGTGGCGTGGACGGGCCCCGGGCTGCCCGGCTGGGCCGGTCCGCTGGACCTCGTCGTGCTGCTCGCGCCCCAGGGCTCCGACGTGCTCGCGGCCTCCGCGGCGTCCGAGGCCGTCCGTCGCGGGTGCGACGTGCTGGTCGCGTGCCCGCCCGCCTCGCTCGTGGCCGAGCACGCGGTCGGCCGCGACGTGCTCATGCTGCCGACGAGCACGGGGGACCAGCTCGCGACGGCCGTCGTGGTCCTCGACTTCCTGGCCTCGGCCGGCCTCGGTCGGCCCGCCGACGCGGACGCCGTGGCGGGGGCCCTCGACGCGGTGGCCGTGACCTGCTCGCCGTTCCGCGACCTCGCGAGCAACCCGGCGAAGGAGGTCGCCATCGGCCTCGCCGACGCGTCCCCCCTGGTCTGGGGCGGCTCGGTCCTCGCGGCGCGGGCCGCGCGGCGTCTCGCGGAGGAGCTGCGGCGCACGACCGGCCGGGCCGCCGTCGCCGCCGACGCGGACCAGCTGCTGCCGCTCGTCGAGGCCGCCCGCCCCCGCGACGTGTTCGCCGATCCCTTCGAGGGCGGCGGGGCGGCCTCGCGGCCCGTGCTCCTCGTCCTGGACGACGGGAGCACCGACGCGGTCGTGCGGGAGCAGTCGGGGCGGCTGCGCGCGGCGGCGGCGGCCCACGACGTCCGCGTCGTCACGCTGACCGCCGACACGGGCAGCGAGGTCGCGCGCTACGCCTCGCTCGTGCTCGAGGGCCGGTACGCCGCGGCCTACCTGCAGCTCATGGAGGTCCCGGGCTGATCGGCCCGTCCGGGGGTGTGGGCTCCCGTCCCCATCGGGGGTCCCGACTGGCCTAGGGTGTCGCGCATGACCTCAGACGCCGGGAGCCGGGCATGAGCGGCGGGCTGTTCGCCCTCCTCGACGACATCTCCGTGCTGGCACGCACGGCCGCCGCGTCCGTCGACGACATCGGTGCCGCCGCCAGCCGCGCGAGCGTCAAGGCCGCCGGCGTCGTGGTCGACGACACCGCGGTGACCCCGCAGTACGTCCAGGGCGTCGCGGCGAAGCGCGAGCTGCCGATGATCCGCAAGATCGCGATCGGGTCGCTGCGCAACAAGCTGCTGATCATCCTGCCGGCGGCGCTGCTGCTCAGCCAGTTCGCGCCGTGGGCGCTGACCCCGATCCTCATGCTGGGCGGGGCCTTCCTGTGCTTCGAGGGTGCCGAGAAGATCTGGGGCAAGCTCTCCGGTCACGGCAAGGCCCACGCGAAGCCGGTGACCGAGCTCGGACCCGAGCAGGAGAAGACGATGGTCGCGGGCGCCATCCGCACCGACCTCATCCTCTCGGCCGAGATCATGGTGATCTCGCTCAACGAGGTCGCGGCCGAGGGCTTCTGGTCCCGCGCGATCATCCTCGTGGTGGTGGCGATCGGCATCACGGTGCTCGTGTACGGCGTCGTGGCCGTCATCGTGAAGATGGACGACGTCGGGCTCGCGCTGGCCCAGCGCTCCTCCGCGCTCGCGCAGAAGGTCGGTCGCGGCCTGGTCAAGGGGATGCCGACGCTGCTGTCCGTCATCAGCGTCGTCGGCACCGCCGCGATGCTCTGGGTCGGCGGCCACATCCTCCTCGTCGGCGTCGACGACCTCGGCTGGCACGCGCCGTACGAGGCCGTGCACCACCTCGAGGTGGCCGTGCACGACGCGCTCGGCGCCGCCGGCGCCGTCGCCGGGTGGATCGTCAACACGGTGCTCTCCGCGATCGTCGGCCTCGTGGTCGGCGCGGTCGTCGTCGCCGTGCTGCACGTCCTGCCGTTCGGTCCGGGCGGGCACGACGACGAGGAGCACGCGCCCGCCACGTCCTGACGGAGCGGTCCGAGAATTCGGGTTCGGCGGGCGAAGCGTTCTAGGCTCGACCGCGTCCGCGTGGGAGAACCCACAGAGCGCAGATGCGCGACGCAGACCTGGCTCCACCTGTTCGAGGAGACAACCCGATGGACTTCAAGGTCGCAGACCTCTCCCTGGCCGACTTCGGCCGCACCGAGATCTCTCTCGCCGAGCACGAGATGCCGGGCCTGATGGCGATGCGCGAGCGCTACGGCGACTCGAAGCCGCTGGCCGGTGCCCGCATCGCCGGATCGCTCCACATGACGGTGCAGACCGCCGTCCTCATCGAGACGCTCACCGCGCTCGGTGCCGAGGTCCGCTGGGCCTCGTGCAACATCTTCTCCACCCAGGACCACGCGGCCGCGGCGATCGCCGTCGGTCCCGAGGGCACCGTCGACGCCCCCGCCGGCGTGCCGGTCTTCGCCTGGAAGGGCGAGACGCTGGAGGAGTACTGGTGGTGCACCCAGCAGATCCTCCAGTGGCCCGGTGACGAGGGCGCCAACATGATCCTCGACGACGGTGGCGACGCCACGCTCCTCGTGCACCTCGGTGTCGAGGCGGAGAAGACGGGCCAGGCGCCCGACCCCGCCACGGCCAAGAGCCACGAGCAGAAGATCATCTTCGACGTGCTCAACGCCTCGCTCGCCGAGAGCAAGGACCGCTGGACCCAGGTCGCCGCCTCGATCAAGGGCGTCACCGAGGAGACCACCACCGGCGTGCTGCGCCTCTACGACATGATGCGCGAGGGCTCGCTCCTCTTCCCGGCCATCAACGTCAACGACTCCGTCACGAAGTCGAAGTTCGACAACAAGTACGGCTGCCGTCACAGCCTCATCGACGGCATCAACCGCGCCACCGACGTCCTCATCGGCGGCAAGGTCGCGGTCGTCTGCGGGTACGGCGACGTGGGCAAGGGCTGCGCGGAGTCGCTCCGCGGCCAGGGCGCGCGCGTCATCGTCACCGAGATCGACCCGATCTGCGCGCTGCAGGCCGCGATGGACGGCTACCAGGTCTCCGCGCTCGACTCCGTCATCGACGTCGCCGACATCATCATCACGGCCACGGGCAACAAGGACGTCGTGACGGTCGAGCAGATGGCGAAGATGAAGCACCAGGCGATCCTGGGCAACATCGGCCACTTCGACAACGAGATCGACATGGCCGGCCTCGAGTCCCTCGAGGGCGTGCACCGCAAGAACGTCAAGCCGCAGGTCGACGTCTGGACCTTCCCTGAGAACGTCGGCGGCCGCTCGATCATCGTGCTGTCCGAGGGCCGCCTCATGAACCTCGGCAACGCGACGGGTCACCCCTCCTTCGTGATGTCGAACTCGTTCACGAACCAGGTGCTCGCGCAGATCGAGATCTTCACGAAGCCGCAGGACTACCCGGTGGGCGTCTACGTGCTCCCGAAGCACCTCGACGAGGAGGTCGCCCGCCTCCACCTCGCCGCCCTCGGCGTCGAGCTCACCACGCTCAGCGACGACCAGGCCAGCTACCTCGGCGTCGACGTGGCGGGTCCGTACAAGTCGGACCAGTACCGCTACTGACACCCCTCGTCGGCACCGCTGTCCCGCTCGGGGGCGCAGCGGTGCCGACGTCGTCTCCGCACCAGTTCTCCCCGAGAGAGTCATACTGATCGCCGTGACCAGCCCAGACCGCACCTCGGCCCCCGGCTCGGACGCCGACCGCCGCGGACGCATCCTCGTCGTCGACGACGACGCCTCGCTGGCCGAGATGCTCACGATCGTCCTGCGCCAGGAGGGCTTCGAGCCCGCCGTGTGCCTGCGGGGCGACGAGGCGCTGGCCGCCTTCCGCGAGTTCCGCCCCGACCTGCTCCTGCTCGACCTCATGCTGCCCGGCAAGGACGGCATCGACGTGTGCAAGGAGATCCGCGCCGAGTCCGGCATCCCGATCGTCATGCTGACCGCCAAGGGCGACACCGTCGACGTGGTGGTGGGCCTCGAGTCCGGCGCCGACGACTACGTCGTGAAGCCGTTCAAGCCCAAGGAGCTGGTGGCGCGCATCCGCGCCCGGGTCCGCCGGCTCGACACGCCGTCGCAGGAGAACCTCACCATCGGCGACCTCGTCATCGACGTCTCCGGCCACCAGGTGACCCGCGCCGGCGTCGCCATCAGCCTGACGCCGCTCGAGTTCGACCTCCTCGTCTGCCTGGCCCGCAAGCCGTGGCAGGCCTTCAGCCGCGAGGTCCTCCTGGAGGAGGTCTGGGGCTACCGCCACGCCGCCGACACGCGACTGGTCAACGTGCACGTGCAGCGGCTGCGCTCGAAGGTCGAGCACGACCCGGAGCGTCCCGAGATCGTCGTCACCGTCCGAGGTGTCGGCTACAAGGCCGGTCCGTCCTGAGGCGCCTGCCCTCCTTCCCGCGCGGCGCCGAGGTGTCGGCGGCCGTGCGCCGCGCGCTCACGGTGTGGCGCCGCTCGATCTCCGCACGCGTCGTCTTCAGCACCATGCTGCTCTCGGCCGTCGTGGTCGGTGGCGTGAGCTGGCTGCTGGTCGTGCAGACCCGCGACGGCCTGCTCGACAACCGCGTCGAGGCCGCGACGATCGAGGCGCAGAACGAGACCGACCAGGCCGTCGACCGGCTCCTGGCGACGCCGGGCACCGACTTCGACGTGGCCGAGCAGCTGCAGCAGGTGGCGGCCCCCCTCACCCAGCGCGGCACGGTCCGCGGATTCTCCGTGCTGCTGTCGCGCTCCGACGCCGACCTCGACGTCGGCCTCGACGAGGTGGGCTCGCTCTCCTCGCCGGGCCTGGAGTCGAGCAGCGTGCCGGCCGCGCTGCGCGCCCACTTCGCGGAGAGCGGCCAGCTCGCGTGGTCCTACACGCGGGTGCGCACCTCGGACGCCGGCGAGGAGTCGTCCGTGCCCGGGATCGTGGTCGGCACCCAGCTGCAGCTGCCGGCCGACGGCGAGACCTACACGCTCTACCTGCTCTTCCCGCTGACCGGCGAGCAGCAGACGCTCGACCTCGTCGCCCGGGCCGCCCTCACCGCCGCCGGGCTGCTGGTCGTGCTCATCGGCGCCGTCACCTGGGTGGTGGCGCGCCAGGTCGTGACCCCGATCCGGATGGCCCGCAAGGTGGCGGAGCGGCTCGCCGCCGGTCGCCTGCAGGAGCGCCTGCGCGTGACGGGGCAGGACGACCTCGCCCGCCTCGCCACGTCGTTCAACCAGATGGCCTCCAACCTCCAGCGGCAGATCCAGCAGCTGGAGGAGCTCAGCCGCGTGCAGCGCCGGTTCGTCGCGGACGTCTCCCACGAGCTCCGCACCCCGCTCACGACGGTGCGGATGGCCGGTGACGTCCTCTTCGACGCCCGCGCCGACTTCGACGCGCCGACGGCGCGGGCGGCCGAGCTCCTGCAGGTCGAGCTCGACCGCTTCGAGGGACTGCTGGGCGACCTGCTCGAGATCAGCCGGTACGACGCGGGCGCCGTCGCGCTCGAGCTCGAGGAGGTCGACCTGAGGGAGCTCGCCCGCCGGGTCGTCGCGCAGACCGCCTCGCTGGCGGCGCAGAGCGGCGTCGAGGTCCGCGTACGGGCCTCGAGCGTGCCGTGCACCGCGGAGGCCGACGCGCGGCGCATCGAGCGGGTCGTGCGCAACCTGGTGTCGAACGCCATCGACCACGCCGAGTCCCGCGACATCACGCTCGCCGTGGACGTCGACGAGCACAGCGCGGCGATCGCCGTGCGCGACTACGGCGTCGGGCTGGCCCCGGGGGAGTCGGCCATGGTCTTCAACCGCTTCTGGCGCGCCGACCCGGCACGGGCCCGGACGTCGGGCGGCACCGGCCTCGGCCTGTCGATCGCCCTCGAGGACGCGCACCTCCACGGCGGCTGGCTCCAGGCCTGGGGCGCCCCCGGCGCGGGTGCCCAGTTCCGGCTGACGCTGCCGCGGGTGGCGGGCGACCAGCTGCGCCACAGCCCGATCCCCCTGCTGCCGTCCGACGCGGAGGTCGCCCGATGAGCGCCACCCCCCGCCGCTGGTCCGGGCCCCGCCGGTCCGGACCCCGGCGCCCCTTCCTCGGCGTCGCGCTGGCGCTGGCGCTGCTCGCCCTGCTCGTCGGGTGCGTCCAGCTGCCCGACGGCGGCGACGTCACGGTGCCGTCCGGACGCTCGACCGACACCTCGACGGCCGGGGTCGACTTCGTGCCGCCGGGCCCGACGCCGGGGGAGAGCCCGGACGAGATCGTGCAGCACTTCCTCGAGGCGATGCGGGCCACCTCGCTGCAGACCAACGTGGCCCGCTCGTTCCTCACCCGGACCGCGCAGGAGACGTGGGCTCCCGAGCGCGAGACCGTCGTCTACGAGGACCTCGGCCGGCCGGTGGTGGGCGCCCGCGTGACCGTCGAGCTGCGCGACGTGGGCGTGCTCGACGAGCGGGGCGCCTGGCAGGGGCAGGGCCAGGGGCAGCAGACGGAGGCGGGCGTCGTCGCGGACGACCCGTCCGACCTGGTGGTCTCGTACCGCCTCGTCGTCGAGGACGGCGAGTGGCGCATCGACGGCCTCGCCGACGCGCTCGTCGTGCCGCGCACCTGGCTGGCGAGCCGGTACGAGCAGGTGATGCTCTACTTCTTCGACCCGACCGGGCGCATCCTCGTGCCGGAGCCGGTCTTCCGCCCGCGCGGCGACCAGCTCGCCACGCAGCTGGTCACGGGTCTGCTGACCGGCCCCGAGCCCGACCTGGACGGCGTCGAGATCTCGAGGCTCGGCACCACCGCGCGGCTCGAGCAGACGGTGGTGGTGACGCCCTCGGGCCTCGCGGAGGTGGCCCTGGAGGAGGGCGCGCTGCCCCTGGAGGGGCTCACCGAGCAGATGGTCGCCCAGCTCTCCTGGACGTTGCGCCAGGACCCCTCGATCGCCCGGGTCCGGGTGACGGTCGGCGGCGTGCCGCTGCCGACGCCCAACGGCGAGGAGCAGTTCGCGGTCAACGCCGGGGAGCGCTACAGCCCGAGCGTGGTGGGTGCCGAGGCCCGGTTGTTCGGCGTCGCCGACGGCGGCATCGTCACGGTGGACGACGACGGACGACGACCGGTGGACGGCACCGAACCGCTGGCCGCGCTCGGCCCGACCCGTGTCGCGGTCAACCTCTCGGGCACCCGGATGGCGGGGGTGACCCCGGCCGGCGAGGTGGCCGTGGCCTCCCTCGACGTCCCCGCCTCGGCGCCCCTCGTGCTGCCGACCTCGGGGGCGACGACGCCGTCGTGGGACGTCGCCGACCGGATGTGGGTCGCCGACGGAGGTGCCCAGGGCCGGGTCCAGGTGCTCAACCAGGGCACGGCCGAGACCGTCGCGGTGCCCGGCGTGAGCGGGGAGCGCATCACCCGGCTGCTCGTCGCGCGGGACGGCTCCCGGATCGTCAGTGTCGTGGGCGAGGCGGGCGCACAGCGGGTGGTCGTCAACCGCGTGCGGTACGACGAGCGCGGGGGCGTCGTGCGCGTACTCCCGGGCCGGACCGTCCTCGCGCTGCCCCGCGAGGGCCAGGGGCGCGCCGAGACCGTGCGCGACATCTCCTGGCGCTCGCCCACCGACCTCGTCGCGCTCGTGGGCCTCGACGAGACCCTGGTCGAGCTGCGGCGTCTCTCCGTCGACGGCTCGCCCGGCGGGTCCGACACCTCGAGCGTGCTCGTCAGCTCGGCCCAGCGGGTCGTCACCTCGCCCACGGCCGGCAGCTCGGTGCTCCTCGTCGGCCCCGACGGTGTCGAGGAGCGCGGCGACGGCGTGTCCGAGCCGTTCCCGCCCGGTGACGGTGTCCTCGGGCTCACGTACGCCGGCTGACCGCTCGTCCACAGGCAGGCTCGTCGACGGTGGCGGGGGAGCAGGCCGTCTGCTGTGCTCAGCGGGTGCCCCGTCGTGACCTGTCCCCGACCGCGCCCCCGCGCGGCGACGGGCGCTGGCTCGGCGACGCCGTCGCCGACCTGCTGACGGGCAGCCGCTGCGTGGGCTGCGCGACGCCCGGCGCGTTGCTCTGCACCCGCTGCCGGGACGGGCTGCCCACCCGGGCCGGGCCGGCGGTGCTCGACCCGTGGCCGCGCGGTCTCGGGCCGGTGTGGTCGGCGGGGCCGCACGCCGGGGTGCTCCGCGCGCTCGTCGTCGGTCACAAAGAGGAGAGCCAGCTCGTCCTCCGGGCGCCGCTGGCCGCGCTCCTGGCCCTGGCCGTCGCCGACGGCTGCGCCGCGGTGCGTCACGGGGCACCCGTGCCCGGACCGCTCCTGCTCTGCCCGGTGCCCTCGCGCCCCGGCGCGGCCCGTCGCCGCGGGCACGATCCGCTGGGCGTCGTGGTGGCGAGGGCCGCCCGCGTCCTGCGCCGGTGGGGGCACGACGCCCACGTCGCCGACCTGCTGCGTCAGGCGCCCGGGGTGCGGGGCGTCCGCGACCAGGGCGAGCTCGGTGCGGAGGGCCGGGCGACGAACGTCGCCGGCACGCTCTTCTGCCCCACGGCGCGGCTGGACCGGACCGCCCGGCGCCACCCGCACGGCCGGGTGGTGCTGTGCGACGACGTCGTCACCACCGGCGCGACCCTGCAGGAGTCGTCGCGCGCCCTGCGCGCCGTCGGGGTGCCGGTGCTGGTGGCGGCCACGATCACCACGACGCCGCGGCGTTCCACCCCTGGTCGTCCGGGGTTCCCCGCCGATTCCCGCGCGCGTTCCCTTCCCCCGGTAGGGGGCACCCACTAACGTCGACGCATGGAGTCCGTCCGGGTCCGTGGTCGTACCGCCCCGGTACGTCGAGCCCTCCCAGGGCCGCGCGGATCCCGGCACGCAGACCCGAGGTCCGGTGAGGGCCACGCGGTCCCCACCGCCCCGGGCCGACCGGCTCCATCCATGCTCCCGACGCCGTCACCCCACCCCCGGCCCTGCCGGGGGACGGACGTCGTACGCGCGTGCCGGAGGAGGGACGCGCCCGGGAGCTGACACACCTACCGTTTCAGGAGGCTCGTATGGACATTGTGGTCACCGGTCGACACGTCGAGGTGTCGGAGGGATTCCGTTCCCACGTCGAGGAGAAGCTGTCGCGGCTCGAGAAGCACGACCACCGGATCATCCGGTTGCAGGTCGAGGTCTCGAACGAGCGCAATCCCCGACAGTCGGACCGTTGCGAGCGGGTGCAGCTGACGGCCTTCACCAAGGGTCCCGTCGTGCGCGCCGAGGCGGCGGCCGACCACAAGATGGCGGCCCTCGACCTCGCTCTCGACAAGATGGCCTCCCAGATGCGCAAGGCGTCCGACCGCCGGCGCATCCACCGCGGGCGGCACGTGCCCGTCTCCGTGGGCGAGGCGCTCGCCGGGGCGGTCCCCGACGACCTCCTGCCCCCCGCTCCCGACGACGCCGAGACCGCGGCCGAGCCGGCCGGCTCCCGGTCCGGTCCCCTCGCGGTCGACGGTGACGGACCCCTGGTGGTCCGCGAGAAGACCCACGCGGCGGAGCCCATGACGCTCGACCAGGCCCTCTACGAGATGGAGCTGGTCGGCCACGACTTCTACCTGTTCGTCGACAAGGCCACCGACCGGCCGTCGGTGGTCTACCGGCGCCGCGGCTACGACTACGGCGTGATCGCGCTCGACCTCGGGCACGACCTCGACGCGGTCGCCGACGGCGGCCTGCAGGCCTAGTGCGCAGGGGCAGGGAGCGGGACGCTCCGGAGGGTCGTGGCAGGATGCGCGCGTGAGCATCCCTCTCGGATCGTCCGACCTCCCTGCCCCGACGGGCGTCGAGCCCGTCCGGGTCCTGGTCGTCGACGACCAGGAGCTCTTCCGCCGCGGCCTCACCATGCTCCTCGGCGTCGAGGAGGGCATCGAGGTCGTGGGCGAGGCGGGGGACGGCGACGAGGGTCTGCGGATCGCCACCATCTCGGCTCCCGACGTGGTCCTCCTCGACGTGCGGATGCCGAAGCGCTCGGGCATCGAGGCGTGCCGGGCGATCAAGGAGGCCGTGCCGTCGGCCAAGATCATCATGCTCACCGTCTCCGACGAGGAGGGCGACCTCTACGAGGCCGTCAAGGGGGGCGCGTCGGGCTACCTCCTGAAGGACTCCTCGATCGACGAGGTGGCGCA
Source organism: Nocardioides alkalitolerans DSM 16699 (assembly GCF_000426525.1). Taxonomy (GTDB): domain Bacteria; phylum Actinomycetota; class Actinomycetes; order Propionibacteriales; family Nocardioidaceae; genus Nocardioides; species Nocardioides alkalitolerans. The sequence continues at coordinate 126,065 of NZ_AUFN01000010.1, read as the reverse complement.
GGCCGTCCGGGTCGTCTCCGACGGACAGTCGCTCATCAGCCCGTCGATGGCGGTCAAGCTCATCGACGAGTTCAAGCAGATGTCGCAGGTCGAGAAGGCCAGCGTGCCGGGGCTCCGGCTCACCGAGCGCGAGCTCGAGGTCCTCCGCCTCGTCGCCACCGGCATCAACAACCGCGAGATCGCGAAGCGCCTGTTCATCTCGGAGAACACCGTGAAGAACCACGTGCGCAACATCCTCGAGAAGCTCCAGCTGCACTCCCGCATGGAGGCCGTCATGTACGCCGTGCGGGCGAAGCTCCTCGACCCGCCGTGACCGTGACCCCCGGCCCCCGGCCGCTGCCTCTCTCCCAGGCGCAGGCGCGACGGGTCGCACTGGCGGCGCAGGGGTTCCGCGACCCGGAGCACGCCGCGCCCACGATGCGCACGTTCGACCGCGCGCTCGCCCGCACCGGGGTGCTGCAGATCGACTCCGTCAACGTGCTGCAGCGCGCCCACTTCATGCCGCTCTACTCCCGCATGGGTCCGTACGACGTCGACCTGCTGCGCCGGGCGAGCTCCACCCCGCCCCGTCGCGTCGTCGAGTACTGGGCCCACGTGGCGGCGTACATGCCCGTCGACCTGTGGCCCGTCATGCGCTTCCGGATGGAGTCCGTCCGGGCGCAGCGGAGCGACGAGGGCATCGCGGCCGAGAAACCGGAGCTGGTGGCCTCCGTGCTGGCCGAGGTCACCGAGGGCGGCGCAGCGACGCCGCGCGACCTCGACGCCGGACTGCCCCGCAAGAAGGACCACTGGGGCTGGAACTGGTCGGAGACCAAGCGCGCCCTCGAGCACCTCTTCCTGGTCGGCGACCTGGCCGTCGCCGGCCGCAACAGCGCGTTCGAGCGCCTCTACGACCTGCCCGAGCGGGTGATCCCCGAGGAGGTGCTCGCGCGCCCGGCGCTCTCCCACGCCGATGCCGCGCGGGAGCTGGTGCGGCGTGCCGCCCGCAGCCACGGGGTCGGGACCGCCGGCTGCTTCAAGGACTACTACCGCCTGCGCGGGCCCGTGGCCGACCAGGCGGTGCTCGACCTCGTCGACTCGGGGGAGCTGCTGCCCGCCCGGATCGAGGGCTGGGACCGGCCCGCCTACCTCCACGTCGACGCCGCCCGGCCGCGGCGCGTCGACGCCCGCGCGCTGCTGAGCCCGTTCGACCCGGTCGTGTGGGAGCGCGAGCGCACGCTCCGGCTCTTCGACCTCCACTACCGCATCGAGATCTACGTGCCGGCCCACCTGCGCACCCACGGGTACTACGTGCTGCCGTTCCTGCTGGGCGACCGGATCGTCGGGCGGGTCGACCTCAAGGCGGACCGCAAGGCCGACGGGGGAGCCGGGCGCCTCGTGGTGCAGGCGGCGTACGCCGAGCCGGGCGCGCCGCCGGACACCGCCGCCGAGCTGGCCGCCGAGCTGGCCCGGCTCGCCGCCTGGCTGGGCCTGGCGGCCGCCGAGGTCGTCGGGCGGGGCGACCTGGCCCCCGGGCTGGCGGCCGAGCTGTCGTCGTACGTGCCCACCCGCTGACCCGTCGCCCTCACCCCGCCGGGCGGGGCGGCGATGTCTGGGGAGCGTGGGTAGCATGACCGATGCGTCCGTCGTGCCAGCGACGGTCGACGCGCGTGCGGGGCCCCCTCGGCGCGCCCCGAAGCACCGACACACCGACCTGACCCAGGAGTTCCATCCGTGGCGATCATCGACAAGCTGCTTCGTGCCGGCGAGGGCAAGATCATCCGTCAGCTCGAAGCAGTGGCCTCCGCCGTCAACGCGATCGAGGACGACTTCGTCGCGATGAGCGACGACGAGCTGCGCGGCATGACCGACGAGTTCAGGAAGCGCATCGAGGACGGCGAGAGCCTCGACGACCTCATGCCGGAGGCGTTCGCCACCGTGCGGGAGGCGGCGAACCGCGTCATCGGCCAGCGCCACTACGACGTGCAGATCATGGGTGGCGCCGCCCTCCACCTCGGCAACATCGCCGAGATGAAGACGGGTGAGGGCAAGACCCTGGTCGCGACCCTGCCGACCTACCTCAACGCCCTCGCGGGCAAGGGCGTCCACGTCGTCACGGTGAACGACTACCTGGCCAAGTACCACGCCGAGTGGATGGGCCGGATCCACCACTTCCTCGGCCTCACGACCGGTGTCATCGCCCCGGCGATGCGCCCCGCCGAGCGCCGCGAGGCCTACAACTGCGACATCACCTACTCGACGAACAACGAGCTGGGCTTCGACTACCTGCGCGACAACATGGCGACCTCGGTCTCCGACTGCGTGCAGCGCGGCCACAACTTCGCCGTCGTCGACGAGGTCGACTCGATCCTCATCGACGAGGCCCGCACGCCGCTGATCATCTCGGGCCCCACGCAGGACGAGGTGAAGTGGTACGGCGAGTTCGCGAAGATCGCGCGCAAGCTCGAGAAGGACGTCGACTACGAGGTCGACGAGAAGAAGCGCACGATCTCCGTCCTCGAGCCCGGCATCACCAAGGTGGAGGACCACCTGGGCATCGAGAACCTCTACGAGGCGGTCAACACCCCGCTCATCTCGTTCCTCAACAACTGCATCAAGGCCAAGGAGCTCTTCCGCCGCGACAAGGAGTACGTCGTGCAGGGCGACGAGGTGCTCATCGTCGACGAGCACACGGGCCGCATGCTGTCGGGGCGCCGCTACAACGACGGCCTCCACCAGGCGATCGAGGCCAAGGAGGGCGTGAAGGTCCGCGAGGAGTACCAGACGCTCGCCACCATCACGCTGCAGAACTACTTCCGTCTCTACGACACGCTCTCCGGCATGACCGGAACGGCCATGACCGAGGCGTCGGAGTTCGACAAGATCTACAGCCTCGGCGTCGTGCCCATCCGCACGAACAAGCCGCCGCAGCGCGTCGACCAGCCCGACCTCGTCTACCGCACGGAGCAGGCGAAGTACGAGGCGGTCGTGGAGGACATCGCGGAGCGCAACAAGGAGGGCCAGCCGGTCCTCGTCGGCACGGTCTCGGTGGAGAAGTCCGAGCTGCTCTCGGACATGCTCAAGAAGAAGAACGTGCCCCACACGGTGCTCAACGCGAAGGCCCACGCCAACGAGGCGAAGATCGTCGCGATGGCGGGCCACAAGGGCGCCGTCACCGTGGCCACGAACATGGCCGGTCGAGGCACCGACATCATGCTCGGCGGCTCGGTCGAGTTCCTCGCCGACGACGAGCTGCGCAAGAAGGGTCTCGACCCGGTCGACAACAACGAGGAGTACGAGGCCGCCTGGCCCGAGACCCTCGAGCGCATCAAGAAGCAGGTCGCCGACGAGCACGACGCCGTCCGTGAGCTCGGCGGCCTCTACGTGATCGGCACGGAGCGGCACGAGTCGCGCCGCATCGACAACCAGCTGCGCGGTCGCTCCGGCCGTCAGGGCGACCCGGGCGAGTCCCGGTTCTACCTCTCGCTCGAGGACGAGCTGATGCGCCTGTTCAAGGCGGAGTGGGTCGACCGCGTGATGACCGTCATGCGCGTGCCCGACGACGTCCCGATCGAGGCCAAGCGGGTCACGAAGACGATCGCGAACGCCCAGGGCCAGGTCGAGGCGCAGAACTTCGAGTCGCGCAAGAACGTCCTCAAGTACGACGACGTGATGAGCCGCCAGCGCGAGGTCATCTACCGCGAACGCCGCCAGGTGCTCGAGGGCGAGGACCTCTCCGAGCAGGTGCGCACGTTCATCGAGGACGTCGTCACGGGCTACGTCCGCGCCGCCACCGAGGAGTACCCGGAGGACTGGGACCTCGAGGCGCTGTGGACCGCCCTGCGCCAGCTCTACCCCGTCACGCTCGAGGCGAGCGAGCTCGAGGAGAAGGCCGGCAACCGGGCGGCGATGAGCCGCGACGAGCTCGCCGCCGACCTCAGCAAGGACGCGCTGGCGGCGTACGACGCCCGCGAGGCCGAGGTGGGCGCCGAGGTGCTCCGCGAGCTGGAGCGTCGCGTCGTGCTCACCGTGCTCGACCGCAAATGGCGTGAGCACCTCTACGAGATGGACTACCTGCGCGAGGGCATCTCGCTGCGGGCCTACGCGCAGCGCGATCCGCTGGTCGAGTACCAGCGCGAGGGCTTCGACATGTTCGGCGCCATGATGGACGGGATCAAGGAGGAGGCCGTCGGCTACCTCTTCAACCTGGACGTCCAGGTCGACGAGACGCCGGCCACCGACGAGGCGGCCGCCACCGCGGCCCCGGAGGCCGAGGTGGCCCCCGAGGTCCAGACCGAGGACGGCGAGCCCGCCGCGGGCGACAGCGCCGTACCGCTCGTGAAGGACCGTCCGGTGATCCGGGCCAAGGGTCTCGAGCCGGCCCGGGCGCCCCAGGGCCTCGCCTACTCCGCACCGTCGGAGGACGGAGAGGTCGTCACGAAGCGGGAGACCGCGTCCAAGGCCGACGACCCGTACGCGGAGACGGGCCGCAACTCGCTGTGCCCGTGCGGCTCCGGCAAGAAGTTCAAGCGCTGCCACGGCGCGCCCGGTGGCCCGACGGGCCTCACCGCCCGGGTGAACGGCTGACCTTCGGCCGACTCGGCCGTGCGTACGGCGTCCGCACCGACCTCGGGGTCGGTGCGGGCGCCGTGCTGCTGTCTCAGGCGAACTCGAGCGCGGTGCAGAGCCAGTGCTCCCCGCGACGCTCGAAGCGGGCGGCGACGGCGCGGGAGCGCTCCCCGTATCGCACGTGCGCCCCGACCTCGGCGACGTCGTCGGCCACGAGGCAGGTCCGCACGCTGCGCACCTGCGGACGCACGAGGGTGCGGCTGCGGGTGACGCCGCCGCGGACCCCGGCCTGCGCCACGAGCTGGGCGCGACGCGCGAGGTCTGTGTAGACCCGCGGCGCCGTCCAGCGCAGCAGCTGCGTCACGGGTCGGTCGCCGCCGGCGATCTCGACGGCGGCCTGGCAGTAGCGGTGCGCCCAGTGCTCGACCGCCTCGCGTGCGGCGACGTCGCTCGCCGGGAGGTCCGGGGGCGGGGTCTGCGTCGGCGTGGCGACCGCCTGCAGGAGGCGTCGCCGACGCGGTGCGGTCGGCGGGTCCAGGTCGGGCGTGAGGTCGAGGGCGAGCGTGCCCTGGACGGTCGTGCGCAGCGGCGCGGTCGGGCGGGTCGACGCCCGCCCCCGACCGGTCGGGGCGACGAGCGGGGCGACGGTGCCGTGGTGGGTGGTCATCGGAGCTCCTCGGGGTGGGTGGGTGGGGGTGGGCGCCCGGTCAGGCGCCCGGGACGGGCGGTGCGGCCAGGCGCAGGCGCTGACCGGGGAGGACGAGGTCCGGGTCGTCGCCGACGACGTCCCGGTTGAGCGCGTGCAGGCGTCGCGTCGCGGCGAGCACGTCCGCCGCGGCGGCGTCGCGGGGCAGACCTGCCGCCGCGACGGCCCAGAGGGTGTCGCCGGCGCGCACCACGTGGTGGGCCGCCGTCCCCGACGTCTCGGTCGGCGCCGCCGCCGGGGGCACCGCCGCCGGGCCGTCCGTCCCGGGCCGGTCGGGCAGGGGGAGGCCGTCGAGCAGGTCGGCCAGGTCGTCGGTGTCGGGGGCGCCGTCGACACCGCGGGCGGCGCCGCCGAGGGCGCCGGGGAGGGCGTCGAGGACGGGCGCCGCGTCCCGCCGATCGACGGCGGCGGTGGCGACGACGGACCGGCCGGCGTCTCCGGAGCCGCCCGGCGCGAGCCCGACCGGCGTGCCGGAGGACGCGGTCGCGGGCACGGCGGACGCCGACAGGATCGCGACGCCGCAGGCGGCCAGCACCCAGCGTCGCAGTGCGGCGGGGCACCCCGGCGGCGTCCGGTCGCGACCACGCACCGCGTCGAGCACGAGGACGGTGGTCACGATCCAGCACCAGGGTGCCGCCACCAGGGCGACCGCGGCACAGGCGCCGACGAGGAGGTCGTCGAACGCCGGTGCGGGGCCTGCGGCGAGCAGGCCGGCGAGCGCGTCGTGGACGGCCGCGACGGCCAGGGCCACGACGGTGGCCGTGGCGGCGGTGAGGAGGCACCAGACGAGCAGGGCCCGTGGTGGTGCCGCAGCGCTGAGGTGAGTCATCCCGAGAACCTTTGCGTTTGCGTCTGTTTGCTTATCTCAACGCACGTTTGAGATCGATGTCAAAGGTTTCTCCACAGTTGATCGACGCCGATCGGGATGCCAGGGTCGGGTCATGTCCTGGGAGGAGCAGCTCTTCGCACTGTTCGACGACCTCGAGCAGCAGGCCACGGCGGCGTACGACGTCGAGCGCTCGTGGGAGGTCGCGGACCGCAGCCGCGCGGAGTACCGCAGCGTGACGCTGGCGAGCCGCCTGATGGCCTCGGTGGACGCCGAGGTCGTCCTCGACGTCCGAGGCGTCGGTCCCGTGTCCGGGGCGCTGCGGCGCGTGGGGGAGGGCTGGTGCCTCGTGGAGGCCCGCGGCAGCGACTGGGTGCTGCGCACGGAGGCGCTCGACGTGGTGCGGGGTGCCTCCGAGCGTTCCCGCCCGGAGGCCGCCTGGTCACCCGTGCAGCGGCTCGGCGTGGCGACGGCGCTGCGGCGGCTGGCCGATGCCGCCGTGCCCTGCGTGCTCCACCTCGTCACCGGGGCGCGTCACCACGCGGTGGTCGTGCGGGTGGGGTCGGACTTCCTGGAGGTCAGGGTCGGGGAGCGGGAGCGGGGGACGGCGCCCCGCGTGCTGCTCGTCGCGCTCGCCGCCGTCGCCGCGGTGCAGAGCGAGCCCCACGCCGAGGCGTGAGGCGGCCGGCGTGCCTCAGGTGGCCTCGGGGTCGTACGGCGGGAGCTCGCCCGGCTCGAGCGGCCGGAGACCGGAGCGCACGGGCTCGTCGGCCTCGTCGGCCATGGCCTCCATGATGTGCTTGCGCACGATCACCCGGGGGTCGAGGTCGCGCAGCTCGAGATCGGCGTAGTCCGGGCCCAGCTCCTCGCGGAGGTCGTCACGGGCGTTCGTCGCCATCCGCCGGACCTGGCGCAGCATCTGGCCGGCCTGCTTGGCGACCTCCGGCAACCGGTCCGGTCCGAGCACGACCATGGCGACGAGCGCGAGGAGGCCGAGCTCGGCCAGACCGATGCCGAACACGCGTCAGAACTTCGCGGTCGGCGTCAGGCCGAGCTGCATGCCCGCGAGGCCGCGGCCCCGGCCGGTGAGCGTCCGGGCGATCGAGGTCAGCTCGAGCGCGGCCGGGGCGGTCGGGTCGGCCTCGACGATCGGCTTGCCGACGTCGCCGCCCTCCCGCAGCGCGGGGTCGAGCGGGATGCGCCCGACGACGCGCACGTCGTACCCGAAGCGCTCGGAGAGCGTGGCCGCGACGCGGTCGCCACCGCCGCTGCCGAAGAGCTCGAGGTGCGCCCCCGACTCGGGGCTGACGAAGTAGCTCATGTTCTCGACGACGCCCACGACGCGCTGGTGCATCATCGAGGCCATCGTGCCGGCGCGCTCGGCGACCTCGGCGGCGGCCTCCTGTGGCGTGGTGACCACGACGACCTCGGCGCTCGGCAGGTGCTGGCCGAGCGAGATGGCCACGTCGCCCGTGCCGGGCGGCAGGTCGAGGAGCAGGACGTCCAGGTCGCCCCAGAAGACGTCGGAGAGCATCTGCACGAGCGCCCGGTCGAGCATCGGGCCGCGCCACGCGACGACCTGGTCGCGGCGCGGCTTCAGCATGCCGATCGAGATGACGGAGACGCCGGAGGCGGTCGGCACGGGCATGATCAGGTCGTCGACCTGGGTGGGACGCGCGTCCGCGACCCCCATCATCGCGGGCACGGAGTGGCCGTAGATGTCGGCGTCGACGACGCCGACCTTGAGGCCCTCCTTCGCCATGGCGAGGGCCAGGTTGACGGTGACGGACGACTTGCCGACACCGCCCTTGCCGCTCGCGATCGCGAAGACGCGGGTGAGGGAGCCGGGCTGCGCGAAGGGGATCTCGCGCTGCGCCTGGCCGCCGTTGAGGATCTCCTTGAGCCCGGCGCGCTGCTCGGCGGTCATCACGCCGAGGTCGATGTCGACACCGGTGACGCCGTCGAGCCGCGTGACGGCGGCGGTGACGTCGTTGTTGATCGTGTCCTTCAGCGGGCAGCCGGCGACGGTCAGCAGGACCCTGACGTCGACCCGGCCGTCGTCACCGACGACGACCTCGTCGACCATGCCGAGCTCGGTGATGGGGCGCTTGATCTCGGGGTCGTTCACGCCGGCGAGAGCGGTCATGACCTGCTCGACGCTCGGGCGCGGCGGGCCTGCGGGGGAGGTGGTGCTCATGGTCGCCCAGCCTAGCCGTCGCGCCCACGGCGGCGGGCCTCGACCTCGGAGTCCGTTCCCGGCTCGTCGTCCTGCAGCTCGGCCAGGAGGGCCCGCAGCTCGCTGCGCATGAAGTCGCGGGTCGCGACCTCGCCCACGGCCATCCGCAGCGACGCCACCTCGCGGGCGAGGAACTCCATGTCCGCGTGGGCCCGGGCGTTCGCCCGCCGGTCCTGCTCGGCGATCACCTTGTCGCGGTTCTCCTGCCGGTTCTGGGCGAGCAGGATCAGCGGCGCGGCGTACGACGCCTGCAGGCTCAGCATCAGCGTCAGGAAGATGAAGGGGTACGGGTCGAACTTCGACGCGCCGGGCGCGGCGACGTTCCACAGCACCCACAGCAGCACGAACAGCGTCATGTACATGAGGAACTTCGCCGTGCCCATGAACCGGGCGAACTGCTCGGCGAAGACCCCGAAGGTGTCGGAGTCGTAGGACTTGCGACGCGTCAGGCCGCGGCGGGGGTCCTTGGGCGTGTCGAGACGGGGGCGGTCACGGGGGGCGTTCATGCGCGCTTCTCCGGGGAGACGGCCCGAGCCTCGGCGCGGGCGTTCGCCCGGTCGCGCCAGTCCTCGGGGAGCAGGTGGTCGAGGAGATCGTCGACGGTGACCGCGCCGAGCAGGCGGCCCTGGTCGTCGGTGACCGGGGCGGCGACGAGGTTGTACGTCGCCAGGTGCGCCGCCACCTCGTCGATGGTGGCGTCGGGGCGCAGCGGGTCGAGGGACTGGTCCAGCGCGGCCGCCGCCAGCGACGACGGCGGCTCCCGCAGGAGGCGCTGGATGTGGGCGGCGCCGATCAGCTTGCCCGTCGGGGTCTCCAGCGGCGGGCGGCAGATGAACACCAGGGCGGCGAGCGACGGGGGGATGTCGGGGTTGCGGGCGTGCGCCAGCGCGTCGGCGACCGTCGCGTCCGGGGCCAGGATGATCGGCTCCGGCGTCATCATCGCGCCGGCGGTCTCCTCGGTGTAGGACATCATCCGGCGCACGTCCGCCGCGTCCTCCGGCTCCATGAGCGCCAGCAGCTGGGCGGCGGTGTCCGCAGGCAGGCCGGCGACGAGGTCGGCCGCGTCGTCGGGCGACATCTCCTCGAGCACGTCGGCGGCGCGCTCCGAGTCGAGGAGGGCCAGCGTCGAGACCTGGTCGTCCTCGCCCATCTCCTCCAGCACGTCGGCGAGGCGCTCGTCGTCCAGGGCGAGCACGACCGTGCGGCGACGCTCGGGCGGCAGCTCGTGGATCATGCGGGCGGCGTCGGCCGGGCGCATCTCGTCCAGGGCGGCGAGCAGGCGCGTGGCGCCCTGGGCCTCGTCGCGCTGCATCAGCCCGTCGACCTCGCGCCACTCGACGATGTGGGTCTGCCCGCGACGGCGGAAGCCGCGGGAGGCCTCGCGCACGGCGATCCGGCTCACGAACCAGTCCCGCGTGCGCGACTGCTCGATCGCGATGTCGAAGACGGCGCCGACGACGTCGGTGTTGCGCAGCGCGACCCGGCGGTCGAGCATCTGCGCGATCACGAGGATCTCGGTGGCCCGCTGCTCGAAGCGGCGCACGTTGAGCAGGCCCGTGGTGGTGACGTGGTCGGTCTCGATCGAGAGCACCCGGGTCATCGGCATGAACACGCGACGGCGCCCGAAGACCTCCGTCACCAGGCCCACCACACGGGGGGCGCCACCGTCGCTGCGCAGCACGACGACGACGTCGCGGACCTTGCCGACCTGCTCGCCCTGGGGGTCGAAGACGGGCAGGCCCAGCAGTCGGGCGACGTAGACGCGCAGGGGAGTCGAGCTCACGTCCGCAACGCTACCGCTACGCGCGATGGGGGAGCGTGGTCACCGCAGCGGTGACATTCGTCCGGTGGAGGGCTCTCCTTCTCGATTACTGACCAGTAGCATCGGACGTGACGCCACGCACTACGCTGCCGCGAGCAACGCCCTACGCCCGGAAGGAACACCCATGCCCCGGCTCTGCCAGACCGACGGACTCACCGACGTCCAGACCGAGATCGTCAAGGCCGTCCGCCAGTTCGTCGAGGACAAGATCATCCCGGTCGCCTCCGAGCTCGAGCACAAGGACGAGTACCCCACGGAGATCGTCGAGGGGCTCAAGGAGCTCGGCGTCTTCGGCCTGATGATCCCCGAGGAGTACGGCGGGCTGGGGGAGTCCCTGCTGACCTACGCGCTGTGCGTGGAGGAGATCGCGCGGGGCTGGATGAGCGTCTCGGGCGTCATCAACACCCACTTCATCGTGGCCTACATGCTGATGCACCACGGCACCGAGGAGCAGAAGCAAAAGTACCTGCCGAAGATGGCGCTGGGCGAGGTGCGCGGCGCGTTCTCGATGTCGGAGCCCTCGTTGGGCTCGGACGTGGCGGCGATCAGCACGAAGGCCGTGAAGAACGACGACGGCTACGCCATCACCGGCCAGAAGATGTGGCTGACCAACGGCGGGTCCTCGACCCTGGTGGCGGTGCTGGTCAAGACCGACGAGGGCGCCGAGAGCGTCTACAAGAACATGACGACGTTCCTGGTCGAGAAGGAGCCCGGCTTCGGCGAGACCGCGCAGGGCGTCACGGTGCCCGGCAAGATCGACAAGATGGGCTACAAGGGCATCGACACCACGGAGATGATTTTCGAGGGCCACCAGATCTCCGCCGACCAGATCCTCGGCGGCGAGCCGGGCAAGGGCTTCTACCAGATGATGGACGGCGTCGAGGTCGGGCGCGTCAACGTCGCCGCCCGGGCCTGCGGCATCGCGAACCGGGCCTTCGAGCTCGGCATCTCCTACGCCCAGCAGCGCGAGACCTTCGGCAAGCCGATCGCCCAACACCAGGCCATCAGCTTCCGCCTGGCCGAGATGGCGACGAAGGTCGAGACCGCCCACACGATGATGGTCAAGGCCGCGCGCAAGAAGGACGACGGGCAGCGCAACGACGTCGAGGCCGGCATGGCCAAGATGCTGGCGTCGGAGTACTGCAACGAGGTCGTCGAGGCGTCGTTCCGCATCCACGGCGGCTACGGCTACTCCAAGGAGTACGAGATCGAGCGCCTCTACCGCGAGGCCGCGTTCATGCTCATCGGCGAGGGCACCTCCGACATCCAGAAGATGATCATCGGCCGCGCCGTGCTCAAGGAGTACCAGCTGCGCTGACGCGCCCCGTCGTACGTCGCACGCGGCGTCGTCCCGGACCACCGGGGCGGCGCCGCGTCGTACGTCGGGGGTGCCTCAGCGGGTCAGCGCGACGACCAGCACGACGACCAGGGCGACCAGCACGAGCCCGCCCACCACGAGGGCGGCCAGCGCCTGGCCCTGGAGGCCGCGCGACGGCGGTGGCGCGGGTGCGCCGCCTCGAGCGGGCGGGCGGCCGGAGGGGGAGGGGCGTCCGGGGGGCGCGGGCCGTACCGGGTGCGTCGGGTGCGAGGCGCTCGACCCCCGACGGGGCGGCTCGCCCGGTCGGCCGCCGGGCTGCTGCGGGAGGTCGCGACGACCCGCAGCGGCCGGTGGGGGCGGCAGCGTCCGGTGCTGGGGCGACGAGGGGTGGGAGGGCGACGACCCGCGCGGCGGCGGTCCCTGCGGGGCGCGGCGTGGCGGCGGCGGGGGGCCGACCGGCGGCTGTGGCCGGGGACGGGGGCCGACCGCGGCGCCGCTCGGGCGGGAGAGGTCCGGGCGCGAGCCGCCCGTGCCCGACGGCGACGACAGTCCGCCCGGTCGCCCGGCTGCCCCCGGGGTCGCCTTGACCAGCCGCAGGTCGGGCTGCGAGCGGGTGCGGTCGACGATCGCCCGCAGGTCACGGCGCACGGCCGCGGCGTCCGGGTAGCGCTCGGCCGGGTTCTTGGCCATCGAGCGGCGCAGGACCGCGTTCACGATGCGCGACGTCGGGTCGGTCTCGCGGAACTGCGGCACGGGCTCGCTCAGGTGCTGGAGGCCGACCTCGACGTCCGTCCCGCTGTACGGCGGGGCGCCCGCCAGGGAGGCCCACAGCACGCAGCCGAGCGCGTACACGTCGCTCGCCGGCGTCGCGGCCTCGCCTCGGCACCGCTCGGGCGCCATGTAGCCCATCGTGCCGGCGACCGAGCCGGCCACGGTGAGACCGGGCTGGCCGCCCTGGGCGATGCCGAAGTCGCAGAGGTAGGCGTGGAGCTCGCTCGACCGGTCGCGCAGCAGGACGTTGCTGGGCTTCACGTCGCGGTGGATGACGCCGGCCCGGTGGGCGTCGTACAGCGCCGCCGCGGTCTGGGCGACGACCTCGGCGGCCTCCCGCACGGGGAGCCCGCCCTCGGCCTGCTTGATCGCCTGCCCGAGGTCGCCGCCGGTGACGTACTGCGTGGCGATGTAGAGGCAGCCGTCGCGCTCGCCGTGGTCGTAGATGTGGATGATGTGGACCGAGTCGAGCCGCGCGAGCACGGTGGCCTCGCGGACGAAGCGCTCCTGGTAGTCGGCCTGCGCGGCGTACTGCGGGGAGAGCACCTTGAGCGCGACCGTGCGTCCCAGCCCGGACTGCTCGGCCGAGTAGACGACGCCCATGCCGCCCTGGCCGATCTGACCGGTGATGCGGTAGGCGCCGAACTCGTCGCCCACCTGCGGGAACTTCGCCACGTCCGGTCTCCTCCTCGCGCCTCGCCCCGTCTCGTGCGCTGCAGGGTCGAACGACCGTATCCCAACGGGGTCACCCCCAAACGCCGCCGACGACGCAGCGGCGAGGAGGTCAGTCGGCCCAGTCGAAGGTCGCGACGATGGAGCCGACCTCGGCGTCGGCCTCCTCGTCCGACGCCCACGTCGACTGGCTGATGGTGACCGTGTAGGCCATGCCGTCCTTGAGGGCGGTGAACTGCGTCAGGCGCATGTCGACGTCGGCGGCCGCCTGGAGGGTCGCGGTCACGAACGCGGCGTTGACCCCGTCGACGGCGAAGATGCCCTCGAGCAGGCCGTCGGTCGCGCCCGTCAGCTGCAGCTGGCGCAGGGTCTCGACGGCGACCTGGTTCATCGTCACGTCGGTGCCGATCTCGGACGCGATCGTGTTGATGTTGTTGTAGAAGTCGACGTCCACCTCGGTCGCGATGTACTGCGAGGAGTACTGCGGGTTCACCGGCTCGCTCTGCACCCAGCCCTGCGGCACCCGGTAGGTGAAGTCGCCCGCGTCGACGAGCGTGCCGTCGGCGGGGTCGGCCGTCGTGGCCGCGGGGAGCGGTCCGGCGAGCGGGCCCGCGCCGCCGGTCGTCGGCGCGTCGCTGGTCGGCTCGTCCGTCGGGTCGTCGGTCGGGTCGTCCGTGGGCTCGTCGGTGCTGGAGCCCGTGGTGTCGCTGGCGGCCTCGTCCGGGCGCGCCTCGTCGCCGGTGTCGTCGCCGCGGGTGAGGGCCACGCCCGTGACGACGCCACCGATGACGAGCACGGCCGCGACGGCGGCGGCGACCCACAGCGCCGTACGGCGTCGCGGCGGCCCGGCGGGCCCGCCCTGGACGGGGAAGGCGCCGGACCCCACGTGGCCCGACCCCGAGGAGAGAGGACCGTGGGGGCCCGTGCCGCCTCCCCAGGTGGACCCGCCCTGCGGGGCCGGCAGCGGCGGGACCGCCGGCATGACGGCGCCCGCGGTGCCGGAGTGGCCGGGCGCCCGGCCGGCCGCCGTCTGCTCCAGCCGGCGCAGGTCGGCCCGCATGGTGTCGGCGTCGGGGTAGCGGTCCTGCGGCGCCTTGGCCAGGGAGCGACGGAGCACGTGGTTGAGCAGCTGGGTGGCGGGGTCGTGGCCGGGCAGCTGCGGGACGGCCGCGTGGAGGTGCTGCATGCCGATCTCGACGTCGCTCCCGGCGTACGGTGCCGTGCCCCGCACCGCGGCGACGAGCACGCACCCGAGCGCGTAGAGGTCGCTGGCGGGCGTCGCGGCCTCGCCGCGGCAGCGCTCGGGGGAGAGGTAGGCGAGCGTGCCGGCGACCGAGCCCGGCACCGTCAGGTCGGCCTGCGCGCCCTGCGCGATGCCGAAGTCGCAGAGGTAGGCGAAGGGCTCCCCGCCGGCCGGCCGGAGGAGGATGTTCGTCGGCTTCACGTCGCGGTGGACGATGCCGACGCGGTGGGCGTCCGAGAGCGCCGAGGCCATCTGGCCCGTGACGGCGGCGGCCGCCGCGAGCGGCAGCGCGCCGTGGGTGCGCAGCAGCCGACCGAGGTCGCCGCCCGCGACGTACTGCGTCGCGATGAAGAGGCAACCGTCGTGCTCGCCGTGGTCGTAGACGTGGATCACGTGCGGCGAGTCGAGGTGCGCGAGCGCCGCGGCCTCCCGGATGAACCGCTCCCGGTAGTCGCCCTGCTGGGCGAACTGCGGTGCCAGCACCTTCAGGGCGACGGTGCGGTCGAGCCCCGTCTGCCGGGCGGCGAACACGACCCCCATGCCGCCCTGCCCGATCTCACCGGTGATCTCGTAGGCGCCGAAGGTGTCGCCGATCTGGGGGAAGTGCGCCACCTGGTCGATCTCCTCTGGGGTGCTGCGGGATGACCCCCGACGATAGCCGCGGCAATGCGGTCGACGCAGGGGGCAGATGTCTGGCACGGTGGATGCCCTGCCGAAAGGAGGCCCACACATGGCTGACGCAGCTGATCCACGAGCGGAACTGAAGGCCAAGATGCGCGAGGCGCTGGCCCGCAAGCAGGGCCACGACCACCCCGACGACTCCGTCGGGGGCTCGGGCAAGGCGCACGGCTCCGAGGTCGACGGCGGAGCCGCGCCGAAGGTGCACCGACGCAAGGCGGGGGGCGGCGGGTCCTGAGCGACCGCACCACCGCACGCACCACCGCACCGGGGGCCACGACCGACGCAGCGACGCCGGCCGTGGCCCTCGGTCGTTCGTCCGGGGGTCGGCAGGGTCGATCGCGGGGTTGGGTCGGTACTCGCTGGGTGGGCGTGGCATCATGGTCCGTGCGGCTCTTGACAGTCCCTGGCTCTGCCGCGCCCCGATGTCGTTGACGAGAGGTGTTCGTGGCTTCGAACGCACGCAAGAAGCTTCCCGCTGCAGTGCTCACGCACCCCGCAGTGACCGGCCTGGTCCAGCACGGATCGGCGTCCGGAGTGGTGACTCCTGACCAGGTCCGCGCGGCCAGCGAGGAAGCCGCGATCGAGCCGATCCACCTGAAGGCGCTGCTGGGCCACCTCAGCACCCTCGGCATCACGGTCGACATCGCCGCCGGCGCCCAGCGCGCCGTCGCCGCCACCTCGACGCGCAAGACGACGACCACGGCCCGCGCCAAGAAGGCGGCCGCCCCGGCGGCGAAGAAGGCCGCTCCCGCCAGGAAGGCTGCGGCGAAGGACGCCGACATCGACCCCGTCGACCTCGGCGAGGAGGTCGCGCTCGTCGCCGACGGCGCCGCCGCGGTCGAGGTCGTGGGTCCCGACGGCAAGAAGATCCTGCCGGACATCCCCGACGACCAGTTCGAGAAGGACGTCAAGGCGGACCCGACGATCAAGGAAGACGAGAAGCAGGCGTTCACCGTCTCGGCCGCCGACGACACGGACGAGCCCGAGCAGCAGGTCATGGTGGCCGGTGCCACCGCCGACCCGGTCAAGGACTACCTGAAGCAGATCGGCAAGGTCCCCCTCCTCAACGCCGAGATGGAGGTCGAGCTCGCCAAGCGCATCGAGGCCGGCCTCTTCGCCGACGAGAAGGTCGCCAAGGGCGGCAAGATCACGGCGAAGGTCGCCGAGGAGCTCGAGTGGATCTCGGAGGACGGCCGCCGCGCCAAGAACCACCTCCTCGAGGCCAACCTGCGGCTCGTCGTCTCGCTCGCCAAGCGCTACACCGGTCGCGGCATGCTCTTCCTGGACCTGATCCAGGAGGGCAACCTCGGCCTGATCCGCGCGGTCGAGAAGTTCGACTACACCAAGGGCTACAAGTTCTCGACGTACGCGACGTGGTGGATCCGCCAGGCGATCACCCGCGCCATGGCCGACCAGGCCCGCACGATCCGCATCCCGGTGCACATGGTCGAGGTCATCAACAAGCTCGCGCGCGTGCAGCGGCAGATGCTCCAGGACCTGGGTCGGGAGCCCACGCCGGAGGAGCTCGCCAAGGAGCTCGACATGACCCCCGAGAAGGTCGTCGAGGTCCAGAAGTACGGCCGCGAGCCCATCTCGCTGCACACGCCCCTCGGCGAGGACGGCGACTCGGAGTTCGGTGACCTCATCGAGGACTCCGAGGCGATCGTGCCGGCCGACGCCGTCTCGTTCACGCTCCTCCAGGAGCAGCTGCACGCCGTGCTCGACACGCTCTCCGAGCGCGAGGCGGGCGTCGTCAGCATGCGGTTCGGCCTCACCGACGGCCAGCCGAAGACGCTCGACGAGATCGGCAAGGTGTACGGCGTGACGCGCGAGCGCATCCGTCAGATCGAGTCGAAGACGATGAGCAAGCTGCGTCACCCGTCGCGCTCGCAGGTCCTGCGCGACTACCTGGACTGAGCGAACCCGCTCCCCACGACGCCCCCGGTGCACCGCACCGGGGGCGTCGTCGCGTCGTACGGGGTCAGAGCCGGAAGGCGGCGACGACCCAGATCGAGACGGCCACCACTGCGAAGCTCGCCTCGATGGCGATGCTGAGCGCGACGGCCTTGAGGGCCGCGACGGTCGACGGGCGGGCGGCCTCGCGGCCGAGGCGGGAGACCTCCGCGGTGTACACGCCCAGGACGAAGCCGACGAACAGGCCGACGAACGGGATGACGAAGAACCCCACGAAGCCGACCAGCGCGCCGAGCAGGAGGGTCTGGTTGGGCACCCCGGCGGTCTTGAGCCGGCGGCCGGGCACGACGTACTGCAGCGTGGTGCCGATCGCCAGCACGGCGACCGCGGCGGCGAACCAGCCCCAGGCCGCACCTCCGGTCAGGGCGGCCCACGTCAGCAGGGTCCCGGCGATGAGCAGGGAGCCGGGAAGGATCGGCAGGACGATGCCGAGCAGCCCGACGAGCAGGAAGAGGGCAACGAGCGCGTCGGTCCAGGTCACGGGGTGATCCTCGCAGGTCCTGTCGTGCCCGGACGCACGACGACCCCGGACCAGGAGGTCCGGGGTCGTCGTGGGTGGTGCCGGTGGTGCGTGGTCAGCCCTCGTTGGAGGAGCCGGAGAGCTTGTGGGTCTCGTCCTGCACGTGGCTCGCGACCTCCTTGAGAGCGTCGCCGTGCTGGCGGGCGTGGTGGGCACAGAAAAGGAGCTCACCGCCGCTGCTGAGCTCGACACGCAGGTAGGCCTGGGCGCCGCAGCGGTCGCAACGGTCCGTCGCGGTCAGTGCCGCGGAGTTGGGGGCAACTGCAGTAGTCACATCGGCCTCATTTCTCTTCATCGGTGCCTTGCCCAACCTAGCGGCCGGGGAAAACATTCCCACGGTCCCCGGGTCGGGATGACCTGTCGATCCCATCACGACGTGCTGTACCCCGATGCCCCGACACCCAATCGTGAGACCGGGGTCGCGCCGTCGGGCTGCTGCCTGCGGCTGGTGGCTCCAGCCGTGCCCCGCTCCGTTGCGGGTCGTGCCGTACGAGCATCCTGGCCCCTCGACGGACGGACGTGTCGCATTTCCGGGCAAGTGATCGTCTTTCGTGTCGGGTTCGTGACCCCGGGCCCGACGGATTGGTCCGAGGTTCCCGGGGGCGCTGCCGCGGCGTTGTCCCCGCCCGCCGGTAGATTGCGGACGCAGGTCGCGCAGGCGTCGCGGCCGCCACGGCACGCACCGCACGAGGAGCACTCCCATCGACACGGCCTACAACGCAGCCAACCTCCTGGTCCTCGAGGGCCTGGAGGCCGTCCGCAAGCGTCCGGGCATGTACATCGGCTCCACCGACACCCGGGGCCTGATGCACTGCGTCTGGGAGATCATCGACAACGGCGTCGACGAGGCCCTCGGTGGCCACGCGAGCCGCATCGAGGTGACGATCCACGCCGACGACTCCGTCGAGGTGCACGACGACGGGCGCGGCATCCCGGTCGACAAGGAGCCCAAGACGGGCCTGCCCGGCGTCGAGGTCGTCTACACGAAGCTGCACGCCGGCGGAAAGTTCGGCGGCGGCTCGTACGCGGCCTCGGGCGGCCTGCACGGCGTCGGCGCCTCCGTGGTCAACGCGCTCTCGTCGCGGCTCGACGTCGACATCGAGCGTCCGCCCGCGCTGCAGGGCATGTCCTTCCGGCGGGGAGTCCCCGGTGTCTTCACCGGCGACGGGCCCGCGGCCGAGTTCGAGGTCCGGTCGGGCCTGACCCGGCGCGGCTCCCGCGTCACCGCGAAGTCGCCGACGGGCACGCGGGTGCGGTTCTGGCCCGACCGCCAGATCTTCACGAAGGACGCGGCGTTCGTCTACGACGACCTCGTGGTGCGCGCCCGCCAGACCGCCTTCATCGTCCCGGGCCTGCAGCTGGTGATCCGCGACCTGCGCGGTGACGAGCCGCGGGAGGAGACGTTCCTCCACGACGGCGGCATCGCCGAGTACGTCGACTTCCTCGCCGACGGTGAGCCGGTCACCGACATCCTCCGGCTCCGGGGCACCGACACCTTCACCGAGACGGTCCCGGTGCTCGACGCCAAGGGCCACATGACACCCCAGGACGTGGAGCGCGAGCTCGTCGTCGACGTGGCCGCGCGCTGGGGCACGGGCTACGACACCGTGCTCCGCTCCTACGTCAACGTCATCGCCACGCCCAAGGGCGGCACCCACGTCAGCGGTTTCGAGCAGGCGGTCACCCGCACCTTCAACGAGGTGCTGCGCACCACCAAGGCGCTCAAGCAGGGCGACACCGACGTCATCAAGGACGACGTGCTCGAGGGCCTGACCACCGTCGTCACGGTGCGCCTCGCCGAGCCCCAGTTCGAGGGCCAGACGAAGGAGATCCTCGGCACGCCCGCAGCCCGCGGGATCGTGCGCAAGGTCGTGGCGCGCGAGCTCAAGGAGTTCCTCACCAGCACCAAGAAGGCCGAGAAGGCCCAGGCGAAGCTGGTGATGGAGAAGGTGGTCGGAGCGTCCAAGACCCGCCTCGCCGCCCGTCAGCACAAGGAGACCCAGCGCCGCAAGAACGCGCTCGAGTCCTCCGCCCTGCCCGCGAAGCTCGCCGACTGCCGCTCGACCGACACCGAGCGCAGCGAGCTGTTCATCGTCGAGGGCGACTCCGCGCTGGGCACGGCGAAGCTGGCGCGCAACTCGGAGTTCCAGGCCCTGTTGCCCATCCGCGGAAAGATCCTCAACGTGCAGAAGGCCTCGGTGGCCGACATGCTCAAGAACGCCGAGTGCGCCTCGATCATCCAGGTCGTCGGCGCCGGCACCGGCCGGTCGTTCGAGCTGGACGCCGCCCGCTACGGCCGCATCATCTTCATGGCGGACGCCGACTCCGACGGTGCCCACATCCGGTGCCTGCTCGCGACGCTGTTCTTCCGCTACATGCCCGACCTCATCACGGCAGGCCGGGTGTTCTCGGCCGTGCCGCCGCTGCACCGCATCGAGCTCTCCAACCCGCGCAAGGGCATGGAGAAGTACGTCTACACCTACTCCGACGCCGAGCTGCAGCGGAAGCTGGCCGAGCTCAAGCGCAAGAACCTGCGGTGGAAGGACCCGGTGCAGCGCTACAAGGGCCTCGGCGAGATGGACGCCCAGCAGCTGGCCGAGACGACGATGGACCCCCGCCACCGCACGCTGCGGCGGCTCACCGTCGACGACGCCGTCGACGCCTCGTCGGTCTTCGAGCTGCTGATGGGCTCCGACGTCGCCCCCCGCAAGGAGTTCATCGTCGCGGGCAGCTACAGCGTCGACCGCGACGCGATCGACGTCTGACCGAGGGGCACGCGCCCGGGTCGCCCACGTGAGCGGAGTCGCTCCGACGCTGGTCCGCGGACCCTCCGGGAGTGTGTGATCCTGGGTCGGTGGTCGAGGAGAAGAGCTTTCTGTTCGGGGACGTCGAGGAGCCGGGAGACGGCTACGACGAGCCCGAGGTCGACGACGGGTTCGACGATCCCACCGACGACGACCGGGGGACGTCGCGGCGCCAGTGGATCATCCTGGCGGCTGGCTTCGTCGCCTTCCTGGTCGTGGTCGTCGGAGCCGTCGTGCTGGTGCGGGCCGCCTTCGAGCCGTCGGAGGGCGAGCCCGTGGGCTGGCGCGACCCGGTGGTCGACGGCTCGTCGGTGACCGTGTCGTGGGACGCCCAGCCGTGCGCGGCCCCGGGCGACCACACCGTGCGGGAGACGGACGACGAGGTCGTCATCACCGTGCGCGAGGTGCCCAAGCCGACCCTCTGCTCGTCGCCCGGTCGGGTCGAGCAGGCGACGTTCGATCTCGACGACCTCCTGGGCGACCGCGAGCTGCTCGACGGGTCCCGCTGACCTGACGTCGACTGGGACGCGCCCGACGCCCGGCGCGGCTCGCCGGGGCGTCAGAAGGCTCGCCGGGTCGTCCTCCGGATGGTGGTCCGGGGTGCACGGTCCGTAGGACGTCCCGATGCGGCTGAGGCGGTTCCGGACGGCTCGGGCGGGACGTCATCCGAACGGTGGCGTCGGGGCCCCGGTCCGGATGACGTCGCGGTCGGGTCCGGCCGCGGGCCGACCCGCCCCCGTCGACTCAGACGAAGGGCTCGAGCAGGCCGCTGTCGACGTCGTAGATGAAGCCGCCGACCTCGACGGTCGCCGGGATGAGCGGGTGCGACTGCACCTTGTGCACGTCCTCGGCGAGGCTCGCCTGCTGGTCGCGCACGACGTGGAACGTCTGCCAGGCCGCGTCGACCCCGGCGGACTCGGCGACGCGGGCACGCAGCTCCTCCTCGCTGTTCGAGGCGACGGCGCAGCGGGTGTGCGGCACCACGAGGATGCGCTGCACGTTCAGCAGGTGGACGCCCATCACGAGCGCCTCGAGCGCCTGGGGCGTCACCCGACCGCCGGGGTTGCGGAAGATCTTCGCGTCGCCCGCCTTCAGGCCGACCATGGCCAGGGGGTCGATCCGGCTGTCCATGCACGTCACGATGGCGACGCCCGCGTGGGCGATGCCGTCGAAGCCGCCGAGGGCGAAGGTCTCGGAGAAGGCACGGTTGGACTCGAGGAGATCGTCGAAGGCGCTCACGGATCGCAAGATAACCGACGTGGTCGGGGGCGTGCCCGGGTGGTTCACCCGATGAGCAGGCCCGGGCGCTGGCTGCCGCGTGTCGGCGCGCCCCGGAACAGGGCCACGGCCAGGAGCGCCGCGACGAGGGCGCAGACGGCCGCCCCGGCGAAGACGACCTGCTCCTGCGTGAGCGCGGCGTCGAGCAGCAGGGCGTTGTACTCCTTGCACGTGCCCTCGTCGCCGCACACCTCGCCGACCAGCGGGAGCCCGTCGCGTTCCCGGTAGAACGCGCGCAGCCCGAGCGAGGTCAGGGCGGAGATCCCGACGAGCATGCCGACCATCCGGGCGACCACGACGAGGGCGGACGCCAGCCCGTGGACGTCGTCGTCGGTGGTCGCGAGCACGGCGGCGTTGATCGGTGCCAGCGCGAGCCCGAACCCGAGGCCGGCCAGGAGCAGGGGCACGTTGGCGACCAGGCCGTCGAGCGCCTCGGCGTCCCAGGTGGACATCCAGGCGAACCCGCCGGCGGTGAGCAGCATGCCGACCCCGGCGACGGGGCCCGCGTCGTACCGGCGCAGCAGCCAGCCACCGGCCACGGCCCCGACGGGCAGGGCGACGAGGAACCGGACCAGCACGAGCGAGGCCAGCACCTGCGAGTCCGGGTAGGTCGTGGTGCGCGCGAACAGCGGGATCGCCACGACCGCGGCGATCAGGGCCGCGCCGACGAAGAGGCTGACCAGGAGGCCGCCCCAGGCGGGCCGGGCGCGCAGCGCGGTACGGGGGAGCAGGGGCGCCGAGGCGCGGCGCAGGTGGACGACGAGCAGCACGGTGGCGACGGCGGAGCCCACGAGGTACCAGTGGCCCTGGTCGGAGAACACCTGCACCTCGGGGTCGCCGGTGCCGAACGCCAGGATGACGCCGCCGAGGGCGACGGCGAGGAGCGCGGCGCCCGGCAGGTCGGCCGCGGCGAGGGCACGACCCCACCGGCGCAGGTCCAGAAGCGGACGGGTGGCCGCGACCGACCACACGAGCAGGGCGGCCAGGGCGGCGAGCGTCAGCAGGCCGACGGGGGACGCCCAGCGGTTCGTGCCAGCGTACGAGATGAAGAGCTGGCCCCAGACCAGGTCCCGCAGCAGCGCCGGGGGCCGCAGGAACGTGAGCGCGCCGGCCACCGTCACGACGAGGAGGAGCAGCCAGGAGAGGACGTCGGGCGAGCGCCGCGGTGGGGGTGCGGCCTCCGCGACCTCGGGCGCCGCCGAGCGGCGGGAGAGCACGCGCACGGCGACGAGCAGGACGAGACCGGCGACGAGGTTGAGGGCGAAGATCCCGCGCCAGGTGGCGACCGCGAGCACGCCGGCGCCGAGGACCGGGCCGAGCACGCTGCCCAGCTCCTGCACGGCGGACACGAGACCGAGCGGCAGGCCGCGGCGCTCCACGGGGAAGAGGTCGGCGACCAGGGCCATGGTGGCCGGGATGAGCCCGCCGCCGCCCACGCCCTGGAGGAAGCGGCCGCCCACCATCGTGGGCAGGTCGTAGGCCAGCGCGGTGAGGCCCGAGCCGACCGCGAAGACGACCAGCGACATGAGCAGCACCGGCACGCGGCCCTGCAGGTCGGCGACGCGCCCGATGAGGGGGAGCATCGCGACGTACCCGAGCAGGAAGCCCGAGATGATCGGCGCGGCCCGCTGGAGCTCGACGGTCTCGATGCCCGCGGCCGCGCTCATCTCGGGCAGGGCGAGCACGACGACGTACGTGTCGGCCGCCGCGATCGCGACGGCGACGGCCGCGAGCGCGAGGAGGGCGCGGTCGGCCGGCGCGAGCCTCACGGCTCGACGATCTCGATGGTCTCGCCGTAGTCGGCGAACGTGACGACGTACGTCATGTCGTCCTCGTCCGGGTAGAACGCCCCGCTGAGCCGGGCCTCGCGCAGGAAGCCGTCGTCGTCGATGAGGTAGGTGGTGTCGAACTCGCCGTCCTGGGCGCCCGGGATCAGGGTGCGCACGGTCTCGGCGGGCAGCGTGCCCGAGTACGGCGTGAGCACCAGCGAGCCGTCGGACTCGTCGCGCTGCGCCTCGCCGACCTCGACGTCGTCGAGCGCGGTGAGGAACCCGGAGATGCCGGCGTCGGGGTCGAGGAGGGTGCTCGGGTCCGGGGCGTTGAACTGGTCCGGCTCGATCGGCGTCCAGTCCGGGAAGATCACGGCGCCCTTGACGTACGTCGTGCCGTCGACGGCGATGACGTCGGCGGTCGCGGCGAAGCCGGAGGCGCGCACGGAGATCTCACCGGAGAACGAGGCGGGCCGCACGGCGGTGCCGTCGGCGCTCACCAGGCCCGTCTGGAGGTCCTCCGGGATGTCCTCGGCGGTGATGGCGATCTTGACGCCCTCGGTCTCGTCGAGGTTGGCCTTCGCGTCCTTCAGCACGTCCTCGGGCTCCGCGGCGGGCCGCGAGAAGTCGAGATCGGGCCCGAAGTCGTCCCGCGTCAGGCTGAGGACGACGAACGCCACGACGACGAGCACGACGACCGCGACGAGGCCGACCAGCCAGGGGCGACGGCGGCGGGGAGCCGGGGCGTCGTCGGCTCCGGGCTGGGGGTTCTCCATGGCGGTCAGCCTTCCACATCGGAGGTCGGCGGCACGGGCGTTCCTGCGGGGCCGTCACCGGCCGTCGTCGTGCCCACGACCAGGGCGACCACGGGGGAGCCCACGGCCACCACCGGCTGGGCCAGCGGCACGCCCGAGCCGTCGCGGCGCCCGTCGGCGTCGGGCAGCTCGACGGGGGCGCCGGAACCGGCCGCGGCCCGGGCCGGACCCGGCCCGGCCCAGGCGAGGAGCAGCGTGTCCTCGCCCTTGAGGAAGCGGTGGCAGCGGACGCCGCCCGTCGCGCGCCCCTTGGCGGGGTACTCCGAGAAGGGCGTCACCTTCGCGGCGCCGACCTGGGTGCCGGGCAGGGCCGTGGACGCGCCCGAGACCGTGACGACGACGGCCTCGTGGTCGTCGCGGCCGGGGGTGAACGCCCCGAAGTGCACGACCTGCTGGCCCGCCCCGAGCTTGATGCCGGCCATGCCGCCGCCGGCCCGCCCCTGCGGACGCACCCCCGCGGCCGAGAAGTGGAGCAGCTGGGCGTCGGAGGAGACGAAGCACAGCTCCTCCTCGCCCGTCGTGAGCTCGACCGCGCCGACGACCTCGTCGCCGTCGGCCAGGCGCACGACCTCCCACTCGTCGCGGTTCGGCACCTCGGGGTTGACGCGCTTGACGACGCCCTGGCGGGTGCCGAGCGCGAGACCAGGTCCGTCGGTCGGCAGGGCCGTGAGGGCGAGCACCCGCTCGGTGCCCTGGAGCGCCACGAACTCGCTGACGGGGTGGCCGCCGCTGAGGTGCGGGTCGCTCGCCGTGTCGGGCAGCTGGGGCAGGTCGACCACGCCGAGGCGCACCACCCGGCCGTGCGTGGTGAGGACCCCGACCTCGCCGCGGGCGGTGGTGCGCACGACCGACGTGACGACGTCGTGCTGGGAGCGGCCCTCGCCGCTGCCGGGCGTCTGCGCCGTACGCGTGCGGGCCAGCAGCCCGCCGGAGGAGAGCAGCACGAGGCAGGGGTCGTCGGCGACCTCGAGCGGCACCGTCGCCGTGGCGGGCATGCCCGCCGACTCGAGGAGGACCGTGCGCCGCGGCGTGCCGTGCTCCCGGGCGATCTCGGCCAGCTCGTCGGAGACGACGGCGCGCAGGCGGGCCTCGTCGCCGAGGATCTCGTCGAGGTCCTCGATCGTGCGGCGCTTCTCGTCGGCCTCCTGCTCGATGTCGAGCTTGCTGAACCGGGTGAGCCGCCGCAGCTGCATCTCGAGGATGTAGTCGGCCTGGAGGAGGGAGAGGTCGAAGACCGTCATCAGGCGGCCGCGGGCGGCCCCGGTGTCGTCGCTCGTGCGGATCACCTGGATGACCTCGTCGATGTCGACGAGGGCGAGCAGGAGCCCCTCCAGGAGGTGCAGGCGCTCGGCGGCCTTGCGGCGGCGGAAGGCCGAGCGGCGGCGCACCACGTCGTACCGGTGGGCGAGGAAGACCGTCAGCATCTCCTTGAGCCCCAGGGTGCGGGGCTGGCCCTCGACGAGCGCGACCGCGTTGATGCCGAAGGAGTCCTCCATCGGCGTCTGCTTGTAGAGCTGCTCCAGGAGGGCCTCGGGGTTGATGCCGTTCTTGATCTCGATGACCAGGTTGAGGCCCTTCTCCCGGTCGGTGAGGTCCTTGATGTCGGAGATGCCCACGAGCTTCTTCGACAGCACCAGGTCCTTGATGCGGGCCACGACCTTCTCGGTGCCCACGCCGTACGGCAGCTCGGTGACGACGATGCCCTTGCGCCGCCCGATCGTCTCGATGCGTGCCGTGGCCCGCATCTTGAAGGAGCCGCGCCCGGTCTCGTAGGCGTCGCGGATGCCGTCGAGGCCCACGATCTTGCCGCCGGTGGGCAGGTCGGGGCCGGGGATGAAGCGCATCAGGTCGTCGATGCCGGCCGCCGGGTCCGTGATGAGGTGCCGCAGCGCCTGCACGACCTCGACGAGGTTGTGGGGGGCGCAGTTCGTGGCCATGCCGACGGCGATGCCGGTCGTGCCGTTGACCACGAGCGTGGGGATCGCCGCGGGCAGCACGGCGGGCTCGAGCTCGCGGGAGTCGTAGTTCGGCCGGAAGTCGACCGTCTCCTCGTCGATCGACGCGGTCATCGCGACCGCGGCGGGCGCCATCCGGCACTCCGTGTAGCGCATGGCGGCCGGCGGGTCGTCGGGGGAGCCGAAGTTGCCGTGACCGTCGATCATCGGCACGCGTACGGCGAACGGCTGCGCCTGGCGCACCAGGGCGTCGTAGATCGCGCCGTCGCCGTGCGGGTGGAGGCGGCCCATCACCTCGCCGACCACGCGGGCCGACTTCACGTGGCCCCGGTCGGGCCGCAGGCCCATGTCGTTCATCGTGTAGAGGATCCGGCGCTGCACGGGCTTGAGGCCGTCGCGCGCGTCGGGCAGCGCCCGGGAGTAGATGACGGAGTAGGCGTACTCCAGGAACGAGTTGCGCATCTCGTCGGAGACGTCGATGTCGAGGATGTTCTCCTCGACGTCGTCCGGCAGGGGTTCGGGGGTGCTACGACGGGCCATGGGGGCATTCTCGCCGAGGCCGGGCGCGCCGGTGCGCGGGGCACGCCGGACGGCTCCGGGCCCCGGGGGCACCGACCGGCTCCGGCGGCGGCGTGCAGACGGTAAGTTCGTGCCCGTGAGCACTCCGACCGTCGAGGTTCCCGAGCCCCCGCGCCACTGGGAGGCCGACGTCCTGCTCCGCGACGGCCGCACGGCGCACATCCGGCCGATCGGCCCCGGCGACGCCGACCTGCTCGTCGACTTCTACGCCCGGGTGTCCGACGAGTCGAAGTACTACCGCTTCTTCACGCCGATGCCCCGGCTCTCCGCGCGCGACGTGCTGCGCTTCACCAACGTCGACCACGTCAACCGGGTGGCGTTCGTGCTGACGGTGCGCGGCGACATGATCGCGGTGGGCCGCTACGACGCGGTCGAGCCCCGGCGCGCCGAGGTCGCCTTCCTCGTGCAGGACGACCACCAGGGCCGCGGCATCGCCCAGGTGCTCCTCGAGCACCTCGCCCAGGCGGGACGGGAGAACGGGCTCGAGGTGTTCACCGCCGACGTGCTGCCCGACAACGTCCGGATGATCCAGACCTTCCGCGACGCCGGCTACAAGATCGCGTCCGGCTTCGAGGACGGCGTCGTCACCCTCGAGTTCGACATCGACCCCACCGAGACTGCCATCGGCGTCATGCAGCAGCGGGAGCACCGCGCCGAGGCCGCCTCGATCGAGGCGTTCTTCGAGGCGCGCTCGGTCGCGATCATCGGCGCCAGCCGCCGTCAGGACACGATCGGCCGCACCCTGGTGCGCAACCTGGTGATGGGCGACTACACGGGCCGGGTGTACGTCGTGAACCCCTCGACCGAGGCGGTGGCGGGGCTCCCGTCGTACGCGTCGGTCGGCGACATCCCCGGCGAGGTCGACATCGCGATCGTGGCCGTGCCGGCCGAGGCGGTGCAGGACGTCGTGCTCGACTGCGCGGCCAAGGGCGTGCACGGGCTCATCGTCATCTCCTCGGGCTTCGCCGAGACCGGCGACGAGGGTCGGCAGCGCCAGCGCCGCCTCGTCGGGCTCGCCCGGTCCTACGGCCTGCGGCTCATCGGCCCCAACTGCCTCGGCGTCATCAACACCGACCCGGCCCACCAGCTCAACGCCTCCCTCTCGACGGTGATGCCGCCCCGCGGGCGCGCCGGCTTCTTCTGCCAGTCGGGTGCGCTCGGCTCGGCCATCCTCGAGAAGGTCAACAACCGCGGGCTCGGCCTCTCGACGTTCGTCTCCGCCGGCAACCGCGCCGACGTCTCGGGCAACGACCTCCTGCAGTACTGGGAGGAGGACGACCAGACCGAGGTCGTGCTGCTCTACCTGGAGTCCATCGGCAACCCGCGCAAGTTCTCCCGCATCACCCGCCGGGTCTCGCGGCGCAAGCCGATCGTGGCCGTGCGCTCGGGTCGCAACACCCAGGGCGTGCCGATGGGCCACGCGGTGCGCACGATCGGTGCCCCGCCGGAGGCCGTCGACGCGATGTTCGCCCAGTCGGGCGTCATCCAGGTCGACACGCTCGAGGAGATGTTCGACGTCGCCCAGCTGCTCGCGCACCAGCCGCTCCCGCGCGGCCGCCGCGTGGCCGTCGTCGGCAACTCCGACGCGCTGGGCCTGCTCGCCACCGACGCGGCGGTCTCCGTGGGCCTGGTCGTGAACAAGTCGATGCAGCTCGGCGCCGACGCGGGCGCCGAGGACTTCGAGGACGCGCTCGACGCGGCCATCGACGACCCGGACGTCGACGCCGTCGTGGCGGTCTACATCCCGCCGCTCAACGTGTCGGGGGAGGACGTCGCGAACGTGCTCGCCGCCGTCGGCGAGCAGTCCGACAAGCCGCTCGTCTCGACCTTCCTCGGCGCCGAGGGTGTGCCCGAGCTGCTCCGTGTGCCCGACGTGGCCGGCTCCACCGCCGGGCGCGGCTCGGTGCCGTCGTACCCCGCCGTCGAGGCCGCCGTGCGCGCGCTCGCCTGCGTGGTCGGCTACGCCGTGTGGCTGGGCAAGCAGGACGAGAGCGACGACGACGAGATCGACAGCCTCCCGGCCAAGCGCTTCGTGACCGAGCTGCTCCAGCGCCACCCCGACGGGCGCGTGCTGGAGTCGGGCGAGCTCGCCGAGCTGCTGGCCCTCTATGGCATCGACCTCTGGGCCGCCCAGCCCGTCACGTCGCGCGAGGAGGCGGTCGCCGCGGGCGAGAAGCTGGGCTGGGGCGTGGTGCTCAAGGCCACCGCCGAGCGGCTGCGGGAGCGCCCCGACCAGGCGCACGTGTGGCGCAACATCGACAACCGCGCGGAGATGGAGGACGCCTGGGCCTTCCTCGGCGACGTCATCTCCGACCCGGTCTCGGCCGGCTTCGTGGTGCAGAAGGTCGCGCCGCCCGGCGTGCCCGTCTCGATCGGGTCGCTCGAGGACCCGCTGTTCGGGCCCGTGATCTCGTTCGGCATCTCCGGACCGCTCACCGAGCTCCTGGGCGACCGCGCCTACCGGATCCCGCCGCTGAGCAAGGTCGACGCCGCCGAGATGGTGCGCGAGATCAAGAGCGCGCCGCTGCTGTTCGGCTACCGGGGCGGCGACGTGGCCGACGTCGAGGACGTCGAGCGGCTCGTGCGGCGGGTCGCCCAGCTGCAGAACGACCTCCCGCAGCTGCGCTCCCTCGACCTCTCGCTCGTGCTCGCCGGCGTCGACGGCGCCACGGTGCTGAGCGCCTCGGCCCGCGTCGAGCCGTCGGTCGACGCGCGGTCCGACTGGTTCGTGCGCCGGCTCAACGCGATGGTCGGCGACACGCTCCCGGACTGACCCCCGAGCCGGCAGTTCTGCAACGCCCCGGGACGCCGGGCGTCGCAGTCGAGCCCGTTCGGCGTGGTCCGGCGTCGACTGAATCGGCCCCCTGCGCCGTGCCGTGCCACACTTCGGTCATGCCGAGCCGCTCCACCCACGACGCCGACCGCACCCACGCCCTCCGGGAGGCGATCGAACGGACGGGGTACTACCCCGAGGTCGTCGTCGACGGTGTCGCCGGTGCCGTGGCGGGCGAGGAGGTCGTCTCCTTCTACGTGCACCACGAGCCGACCATCGAGCGCGACGAGGTCCGTCGCCACATCACCGTCGCGGTCCTGACGCCCACCCGCCTCATCCAGGTGCACACCGACGAGCACGCCGGCGACCACCTGCTGCCGCAGCCCTACACGTCGACGTCGTCGGAGGCGGTGGCGCTCTCCTCGGTGAAGTCCGTGGTGGTGACCCGCATGACGACCAACCCGACCAAGGGTCCGAGCCTGCCCGCCGAGGCCGTGCTCACCATCGGCTGGGGCGGCGTCAGCCGCATCGAGCTGATGCCCGCCGCGTGCGAGGACCCGGAGTGCGACGCCGACCACGGCTACACCGGCGAGCTGCTCACCGACGACTTCTCGTTGCGCGTCTCGGCCGCGGCCGACGGCAAGGAGGCCGTCCTCGGCCTGCTCGCCTTCGCCGACTCGCTCTCCGCGCGCACGCGCGGCGCGTGAGCGCCGTCCCCGGTCCGTCGGGGGCGGGCCAGGACTTCGTCGAGCCGGCGTACGGGTCCCGCTCGCTCGGCGACGTCGTCCCGGCGGTCGCCCGCGCCCTGGGCGTGGGGCGTGACGTCGTCCCCGACCTGCCGACCGGCCTCCTGCTGCCCGACGCCCCGTCGTACGTCGTCCTCCTCGTCGACGGGCTCGGGTCCGAGCTGCTGCTCCGCTACGGCCACGCCGCGCCGTACCTCTCCGCCCTCATGGCCGCCTCCGAGGCGGGCACGGCGGGCGTGCCCTCCACGACCGCCACCAGCCTCACCTCGCTCGGCACCGGCCTGACGCCGGGCACCCACGGTCTGGTCGGGTTCAGCTCGCGCATCCCCGGCACCGACCGGCTCCTCTACCCGTTGAAGTGGGACGACCAGGTCGACCCGCTCGTGTGGCAGCCCCACCCCACGCTGTTCTCCCGGCTCTCCGCGGCGGGGGTGATCGTCAGCTCGGTGAACAAGCGCGAGTACGCCACCTCGGGCCTGACCCGGGCCGCGCACCGCGGGGCGGAGTACGTCGGGGCCGACCTCGCCGGCGAGCGCGTCGCCGCCGTGACGGCCGCCGCGTCGCGCCACCCGTCGCTCACCTACGTCTACGACGCCGACCTCGACCGGACCGGTCACAAGCACGGGGTCGCCTCGACGCCGTGGCTGCAGCAGCTGGCGACGATCGACGCCGAGGCCGAGCAGATCCGGGACGCGCTGCCCCCCTCGGTGCGCCTGCTCGTCGTCGCCGACCACGGCATGGTCGACACCTCGCCGGCCGCGCAGGTCGACGTGGACGACCATCCCGAGCTGACGGCCGGGGTCGTGCTCCTCGGCGGCGAGGCCCGGTTGCGCCACCTCTACTGCGCGGACGGCGCCGTGCCGGACGTCGTCGCGTCGTGGACCGCGACGCTCGGCGAGCGCGCGCTCGTGCTGACCCGCGAGGAGGCCCTCGCGCGCGGCTGGTTCGGGCCCACCACCGACGCCGTGAGGCCGCGGCTGGGCGACGTCGTGGTCGCCTGCACCGGCTCCACCGCCGTGGTGTCGCGGAGCCGGTTCTCCTACGAGACGTCCATGGTCGGCCTCCACGGGTCGCTGACGTCGGCCGAGATGAGCATCCCGATCCTCGTCGGCTGACCCGCCCCCGCGCAGCACGACGCCCGCGCCGCCGGATGGCGGAGCGGGCGTCGGTGGTGGTGCGGGTCGTACGGCGTGCGGCCGGGTGGCCGCGCCGGTCAGTCGCGGACGGCGGAGATCACGCCGAGGTCGGCGTCGAGGGTGACGTCCCAGTCCTGGCCCTGCGCGTCGCGGACCTCGACCTCGAAGGCCTCGCCGGCGTCGTCGCTGCGGTCGACGTCGACGGCGGTGCCGCCCTCGACGGCCGCCTCGGCGGCGGTGGCCACCTCGGTGCGCTCGGCGTCGCCGATCGGCTGGTCGTCGGCCTCGACCGACGCCGCGTCGGCGCGGTCGTCGTCGTACCGGTCGTCGTCCCGGTCGTCGTCGTAGCGGTCGCCGTCGTCGTCGGCGCGGCTGCTGAGGACCGTGAAGTCCTCGTCGAGCACGACGTCCCACTGCAGGCCGTCGGCGTCGACGACCTCGACGTCGTAGAGGCGCGAGCCGCCCTCGTCGGTGTCGTCGTCGAGGTCCGCGTCCACGGCCCGGCCGCTGCCGACCTCCTCGACGGCGGCGGCCTCGGCGCGCTCGCGGTCGTCACGGGTCAGGTCGTCGCCGTCGGCCGTGGCGGCCCAGAAGGCGCCGCCGGCGCCGAGCACGGCGACGGCCGCGATGCCGGGGACGAGGACGCGCTTGGCGGTGATCTTCTGGCCGATGCTCATGGTGTTCCTCCGTGGTGTCGGGGTGTCCGGGGCGGTGCGCCCCGTCGTGATGGCACCACTCTGCGACGACGTCGCTGAACCCTCCCTGAAGGCGTCTGAACGTGCGTTCAGGAACCGCGTCCGCGCAGGTCAGGAGGCGTCGCGAGCGACCGGCAGGCGTACGACGAACCGCGCGCCGCCGAGGGGGGAGGCGTCGACGCGCGCCTCGCCGCCGTGCGCCCGCGCGACCTCCCGGACGATGGCCAGGCCGAGGCCGCTCCCGCCGTCGTCGCGGGCGCGGGCCTCGTCGAGGCGCACGAAGCGCTCGAAGACCCGCTCGCGCTGGTCGGGGGCGACGCCGCTGCCGTCGTCCTCCACCGCGACCTCGAGCCAGCCGGGCTCGGGCGTCGTCGTGCCGAGGCGCAGCCTGCCGGCGCTGTGGCGCACGGCGTTGTCGACGAGGTTGCGCACCACCTGGGCGAGGGCGGGCCCGTCGCCGTGCGCGCGGACGGGCGCCACCCCCGTGCTGTCGACCTCGACGCCGGGGAAGGCACGACGCACGCGGGAGGCCTCGGCGAG
Organism: Nocardioides alkalitolerans DSM 16699; assembly: GCF_000426525.1. Taxonomy (GTDB): domain Bacteria; phylum Actinomycetota; class Actinomycetes; order Propionibacteriales; family Nocardioidaceae; genus Nocardioides; species Nocardioides alkalitolerans. The sequence goes on along the minus strand of NZ_AUFN01000010.1, from coordinate 93,658 downwards.
GAGCAGGTCGTCGAGGTCGACGTCCGCCTGGCGGCGCGTGCTCGCGCCCTCCTCGGTGCGGGTCAGCACGAGCATCTGCTCGACGAGGTGCTGCATCCGCGCCGTCTCCTCGAGCACGGCCTCGGTCAGCTCGCCGGGCTCGAGCGCGTCCGGGTGGGCGCGCGCGACCTCGGCGGTCTGGCGCAGGCCGGCGAGGGGGGAGCGGAGCTCGTGGGAGGTGTCGGACACGAACTGGCGCTGCTTCGTCGCCGACGTCTCGAGGCGTTCGAGCATGTCGTTCATCGTGTGCGCGAGCCGCGCGACCTCGTCGCGTGACGGCGGCACCGGCACGCGCTGGTCGAGCGCGCTGCTGCCGATGCTCGCCACGCGCTCCCGGATCCGTTCCACCGGGCGCAGTGCGCGCCCGGTGACGACCCAGGTCGTGGCGCCGACGAGGAGCACGGCCACGGGGATGCCCACGGCCAGCAGCGGCCAGAGGGCGGCGACGGAGTCGTCGGCGCCCTCGAGCGACGCGGCACCCGAGACGACGTACGTCGTGCCCTCGTGCTCGACGCGCTCGGTGACGACGACGTAGGGGTCGCCGTCGAGGTCGGTGCGGGTGTCGCCCAGGGGGAGGAGCCGGCCGCCGGAGCCCGACGAGGCGACGACGGCGTCGTCCTGGGCGACCTGCCAGGCGATCTCGGCGACGTCCTCGTCCTCGTCCTCGTCCTCCCCGTCGCGCCCCTGCCCCGTCCGGTCGTCGGCGGGATCGTCGGCGCGCTCGGTCGACTCGGCCGGCAGGGCCGCGGGGCCGCCGCCGTCCAGCAGGTCGGCAATCTCCTCGGCGCGGTTCTCCGCGCTGGTCTCGGCGGCCCCGCGCAGGGAGGCGCCCAGCGCCAGCACGAGGACGACCGCGCCGGCGGTGAAGGCGAGCGCGACGACGAGGGTGGCGGCGACCGTCGTGCGCACCCGCACGCCGGCGCCCCGCCGTACGCGCGTGGACGGGTCGCGCCCCGCCGTCGCCCCTGCCACCTCAGCCACCTCAGCCACCTCAGCCACCTCAGCCACCGTCGCTCGCCAGGCGGTAGCCGGCGCCGCGGACGGTCTGGATGGCGTCGCGGTCGAAGGGCCGGTCGATCTTGTTGCGCAGGTGGCGCACGTAGACCTCCACGATGTTGGGGTCGCCGTCGAAGTCGACGTCCCAGACCGCGTCGAGCACCTGGCGCTTGGAGACCACGTCGCCGCGGTGGCGCAGCAGGTGGGCGAGCAGCGACATCTCGCGCGACGTCAGGGTGAGCTCGGTGTCGCCGCGCCAGGCGCGGCGGGCGGCCGGGTCGAGGCGCAGGTCGCCCGCCTCCAGCAGGGTCGGACGCTCCTTGGCGCCGCGGCGGGCGACGGCGCGCAGGCGCGCCACGAGGACGGGGAACGAGAACGGCTTGGTCAGGTAGTCGTCGGCGCCCGTGTCGAGCCCCTCCACCTGGTCCCACTCGCCGTCCTTGGCGGTCAGCATGAGGATCGGGGTCCAGTTCTCCTCCGCGCGCAGGGTCGAGCAGACCTTGTAGCCGTTGATGCCCGGCAGCATGAGGTCGAGCACGATCGCGTCGTACGGGTTCTCCCGCGCGAGCCAGAGCCCGTCGGTGCCGTCGTGGGCGACGTCGACGGCCATGCCCTCGGCCTCCAGCCCCAGCTTGAGGGAGCGCGCGAGACGCCGTTCGTCGTCGACCACCAGAACACGCATGGCGTCATTGTGCCGACCCGTCGCTGAAGCGCCGCTGAACGAGGCCGCGAGGGGAGGATCGGCACGGCGCGAGCGACCTGCGATGAGTTCACGCCCGCCGACGGGTCCATCCGTCCGACCGCACCACCGAGGCAGCCGCCCGCACCCGAGGAGAACCCCATGCGTCAGCTCGTCGTCACCGCCTTCGTCTCGCTCGACGGCGTCATGGAGGCGCCGGGCGGGGAGCCCGGCTACCGCAACAGCGGCTGGACCTTCGCCGACCTCGAGCACGTCGACGCCGTCTACGACCTCAAGGGCCGCGAGCAGGAGGAGGCGGGCGCGCTGCTGCTGGGCCGGGTCAGCTACGAGGCCTTCGCGCCGGTGTGGCCCGACGCCGACTACTTCGCCGGCTACAACGCGATGCCGCGCTACGTCGTCTCCACCACGCTGGAGGGCGACGACCCGCGCTGGCCCGCGACCGTGCTGCGCTCGCTCGACGACGTGGCCGCGCTGAAGGAGACCGACGGCGGCCCGGTGATCGTGCACGGCAGCGCCACGCTGGGCGCCGCGCTCGCGGACGCCGGGCTGGTCGACCGCTACCACCTGCTGGTCTTCCCGGTGCTGCTCGGCGCCGGCCGCCGGCTCTTCAGCGGCGCCGACAAGGACAAGCAGGTGCTCGACGTGCGCGAGTCGGAGACCTACGCCAACGGCGTCACGAAGCTCGTGGCCGACGTCCGACGCTGAGGTCAGCCGATCTCGGCCAGCGCCGGCACGACCTGCTCGCCGAGGGTCGCGGCGTACGCCGCGGGGTCGGCCCCGGGCGGCGGCGAGACGACCACGAGGGTGACGCCCAGGTCGGCGTACGCCTGCGCCTGGCGCAGGAAGTCGGCGGGGTCGGACACGGGGTCGGGCCCGCCGATGACGGTGCGACGGACCTCCGTCGGGTCGCGGCCCACGTCGGCGCAGTGCCGGTCGAGCACGGCGATCTTGTGGGCCACCTGCTCGGGCGTGGTGGCGAAGAGGTTGCAGGCGTCGGCGTACGTCGCGACGAGGCGCAGCGTCTTGCGCTCGCCGCTGCCGCCGATCACCACGGGCGGGCGGGGCGACTGCAGCGGCCGGGGCAGGCAGATCGTCTCCTCGAGCGCGTAGTGGCGCCCGTGCCACGGGCCGTCGTCGTCGCTCCACATCTGGTCGATCACCTGGAGCGTCTCCTCGAGCCGCTCGAAGCGCTCCGCGAGCGGCGGGAACGGCACCCCGAGCCCGCGGTGCTCGCGCTCGTACCAGGCCGCGCCGAGACCGAGGAACGCCCGCCCGCCGGAGAGCACGTCGAGCGTGGTGACGGTCTTCGCGAGCAGGCCGGGGTGGCGGTAGGTGACGCCCGTGACCACGAGGCCGAGCCGCACCCGCTCGGTGAGCGCCGCGAGGTAGCCCAGCGTCGTGTAGCCCTCGAGCATGGCGCGGTGCGGGCCGCCGAGCTGCTCCATCTGGAACCAGTGGTCCATCAGCGACAACCACGCGACGCCGGCCTCGTCCGCGGCCCGGGCGGCGTCGCGGAGCGTGGGCGCGAGCGCGGCGTCGCCGCCGTCGACGTCGAGTGCGGCGAGGTGCAGGCCGAGGTCCATGGGGTGCCTTTCGGGGCGGACGGGTGGGGCACGGTGGCGTGCGGGCGCCGGGATCCGTGGAAGGATGCGCGTCCGTGGCTGAACTGCACTTCTACACCGGCACGATGGACTCGGGGAAGAGCACCCTTGCCCTCCAGACGAACCACAACCACGCGGCGCGTGGTCGGGTGGGGCGCATCTTCACGAGCCACGACCGCGCCGGCCAGGCGACGATCTCGTCGCGGCTCGGGCTCTTCCACGACGCGGAGGAGGTGGTCGACGAGTTCGACTTCTGGCAGTTCGTCGTCACCACCCTCACCCAGGGGGGTCGCATCGACTACCTGATCTGCGACGAGGCCCAGTTCTACACGGCGCTGCAGATCGAGCAGCTGGCGAAGATCGTCGACGAGCTGCAGCTCGACGTCTTCTGCTTCGGCATCCTCACCGACTTCCGCACCCGGCTCTTCCCGGGTGCGGCGCGCCTCGTCGAGCTGGCCGACCGCATGCAGGTGCTGCAGGTCGAGGCGCTCTGCTGGTGCGGCAAGCGGGCCACCCACAACGCGCGCACCGAGGACGGCGTCATGGTCACCGAGGGCGACCAGGTCGTCGTGGGCGACGTCGAGCAGACGGGGCAGCCGCCGGCCGAGGTCGCCTACGAGGTGCTCTGCCGCCAGCACCACCGCCGCAAGCTCACCGCGGCCCGGGCCAAGGCCGTCTCGATGGCCCCCGAGCCCCTCCCGTTCGGCTGACCCGCCGGGTCGGGCATACCGACCGCCGCCCGGGCGTTCACCTCGCATGGAGCCGCTGGGGAGCATCGTCGTCGGCGCCGGCCAGGCGGGCCTCTCCGCGTCGTACCACCTGCGCCGCCGCGGGGTGCCGCACGTCGTGCTCGACGCCGACGCCGCGCCGGGAGGTGCCTGGCAGCACCGCGCGCACAGCCTGACGATGGCCGACGTGCACGGCGTGGCCCAGCTGCCCGACGAGCCGCTGCCCGACGTCGACCCGGCCGCAGCCGCCCGCGACGTGGTGCCGGCCTACTTCGCCGACTACGAGCGCCGCCACGACCTGCCGGTGGTCCGTCCGGTGGCGGTGCACGCGGTGCGCCCGGCGGGGGAGGACGGTGACCCGCACGGCCTGCTCGTGGTCGAGGCGGGCGACCGCACCTGGACCACCCGCACCCTCGTCAACGCCACCGGCACGTGGCGGCACCCGTTCGTGCCGTACGTCGCGGGGGTCCCCGGCTTCCGCGGACGCCAGCTGCACTCGAGCCGGTACGACGGACCCGCGGCGTTCGCGGGCCTCCGGGTGCTCGTCGTGGGTGGCGGGGCCTCCGCGGTGCAGATCATCGGTGAGCTGGCGCCCGTCGCCGACGTCTCCTGGGTGACGCGCCGCGCGCCGGTCTGGCGTGACGGCGAGGTCGAGGAGTTCGACGGACGGGCCGCGGTGGCGCTGGTCGAGGAGCGGGTGCGCCGGGGACTGCCGCCGCGCAGCGTCGTCAGCGTCACCGGGCTCTTCCTGCGGCCCCAGGAGGAGGCGGCTCGGCGGCTCGGCGTCTACGACCGGCGGCGCCCGATGCCGTCGCGCTTCACCGCGGGCGGCGTGGTGTGGGACCGCGACGGTGCCGGCGTGCGGGCGGGCGACCACCTCGCGGTGGACGTCGTCGTGTGGGCCACCGGCTTCCGCCCCGTGGTCGACCACCTCTCGCCGCTGCGCCTGCGGGCGCCCGGCGGCGGGATCGCGCTGGACGGCACGACCGCGGTGGCGGACCCCCGGGTCCAGCTCGTCGGCTACGGGCCGTCGGCCAGCACGATCGGCGCCAACCGGGCCGGCCGCGCGGCCGCGGTCGCCGTGCGACGCCTCCTCACCGCCGACGCCGAGGCGCAGGCGGCTGCCGAGGACGCGGCCACCGGGTCGGTGGCCTGAGCCTCACCAGTGGACGCCGCGGAACACCCGGGCGAGGAGCAGCTGCTCGTTCTCGGTGCCGGCCCGCGCGGCGTCGGGCTGGGTGTGGGCCTTGGCCGCGGTCGAGTCCGGGAACACGTGGTAGGCCATGTTGAGCAGCCGGAAGGCGAGCTTCGGCGCCACGGTGTGGGCGACCGCGCCCGCGTTGCCCAGCGGGGTGTTGAGCTCGTGTGGCTTCTCGACGAGCGCCTTGACCACCAGGTCGGCGGCCTGGGCCGGCGAGATCGTCGGGAAGCGGTCGTAGAGCTTGGTCGGCGCGATCATCGGGGTGCGCACCAGCGGCATGTGGATGCTGGTGAACGTGATGCCCTCGCCCACGAGCTCGGAGGCCACCACGTTGCTCCACGAGTCCAGCGCGGCCTTCGACGCGACGTACGCCGAGAAGCGCGGCGGGTTGGTCTGCACCCCGATCGACGACACGTTGACGACGTGGCCGCCGCCCTCGCGCATCAGCGGGATGAGCCCCATCACGAGCCGGATCGCCCCGAAGTAGTTGAGCTGCATCGTGCGCTCGAAGTCGTGGAAGCGGTCCTGCGAGAGCCGCAGCGAGCGCCGGATGGAGCGGCCGGCGTTGTTGACGACCCCGTCGATGCCGGGCAGCTCGCGGGTGAGCACCCCGCAGAGCTCGTCGATCGCGTCGAGGTCGGAGAGGTCGCACGGGAACACGTACGCCGTGCCGCCGCGCCGCTCGATGTCGCGACGCAGCTCGTCGAGCTTCTCCTTGCCGCGGGCGACGAGCACGGGCACCCCGCCGGCCTGGGCCACCTTGAGGGCGGCGACGCGGCCGATGCCCGACGAGGCGCCGGTGATGACCACGTGCTTGCCGGACAGCGCGGCCCGGTTGCGCCGGTTGCGGCCGGTGCTGGTGTCGAGCTGCTCCTCCCAGTAGGTCCACAGCGTGGCGGCGTAGGACTCCAGCCGCGGCACCGAGATGCCCGAGCCCGAGAGGGCGCGCGTGGTGCGGCGCGCCTCGAACCGGGTCGGGAACGAGGTGTGGGCGAGCACCGAGGCCGGGATGCCGAGGCGCCCCAGCGTCTGGTCGAGCAGCAGCTGGGCGGGAGCCGACCCGGCGACGGTGGCGGCCAGGTCGGCAGGGCGCAGACCCCGGGGGAGCAGGCGCCGCTCCACCGACGGCCGGCCCCGGCCCGCCGTGCCCGTGAACTGCGGCGCGCCGGCCGCGCTGCAGAAGGCGTTGACCATCTCGAGCACCGGCTGCGGCTCGGGGTCGACGAGGTGGAAGGTCTCGCCGTCGTGGCCCGGCAGGTGCGCCAGGTGGTCGAGCGCGGCGGCCACGAAGTCGACCGGTACGACGTTGGTGTCGCCGAGGTCGGGACCCACCAGCGGCGTCCACGCGGGCACGGTGTCGCGCAGCCGCTTGATGAGCGGGAAGAAGTAGTAGGGCCCGTCGACCTTGTCCATCTCGCCCGTGCGGGAGTCGCCGACGACGATCGCCGGCCGGTAGACGCGCCACGGCACCGCAGCGGTCTCGCGCACGATGCGCTCCGACTCGAACTTCGTGCGGTGGTAGGGCGAGGAGAACTTCTGGCCCACGTCGACGTCCGTCTCCGCGAACTCGCCGCGGTGGTCGCCCGCCGCGGCGACGGACGACACCTGGTGGAAGCAGTCGACCCCCAGCGCGGCCGCGAGCTGGAGGGCGTGACGGGTGCCGCCGAGGTTCAGCCGGTCGTTCGTCGCGCTGCTCGCGGCCATGTCGTAGCTGGCGGCGAGGTGGAAGAAGTGCCGCACATCGCCGCCGTGCTCCGCGACCCAGCCCGGATCGACACCGAGGCCCTCCTCGTCGAGCGAGCCGACGACGGGGAGCACGCGGTCGGTGCCCCACTCCTCGACCAGCTGCTGCAGCCGGCCCAGCGACCCCTCGCGCACGAGCACGTGCACGGGCCCCTCGCGCTTCTCGAGCAGCTCGCCGACGAGGAATCGGCCGATGAACCCGGTGGCGCCGGTGACGAAGTAGGACATGGCCGCAGCGTAGTGGCCCAGGTCACCGCAGGCGATGGGTCGAGGACGCCCCGTCCGCCGGCATCACCGGGGCCCACCCGGGCCTCACTCGGGTCGGCCGCCGCCGAACATGATCTCGTCCCAGCTCGGCACGGAGGCCCGGCCCCGGTTCTTGCGCGCCGGGCGACGGGTCGCGGGCGGCGGGTCGGCCGGTGCGTCGGTCGGTGCGTCGGTCGGTGGGACGTCGTCGGCGGCAGCCCCGCCGTCCGTGGCCGCCTCGGGGCGCTCGTCGGGTGCGCCGCCCGCGACCTCGTCGCCGGTGGCCGGCTCGGTGGGGGCGTCGGTGACAGACACGTCGTCGACCGCGTCGGGCGGCGTGGGGGAGTCCGGGGTGCGGGGCAGGGTGGACGCGGCGTGGCGCACGTCGGAGAGGTCGACGGTCGGCTCGCGGTCGAGCCCCTCGGCCTCCCACGTGGCCGGGCCGGTCGCGGTCGTGGGGGAGTCGTCCACGAGGTCCATCGCGTCGTCGCCCAGCGAGGCGCTGGCGGCGTTGGGGGCGGCCTCCGGGTCGTCGAGCGGGAGGTCGGAGAGCAGGTCGTACGGCGGCTGGTCGCCCAGGTCGAGCACCGACTCCGAGATGCTCACGCGGCCGGCACGGCGGCGACGGGCGCTCTGGAGGTCGTCGCGGCGGCCGGTGGCCGGGGCGGCGGGCGGGGCCTCGCCGATCAGCCAGCGGGCGTTGTCGTCCTCGGCGACGACGTAGCTGCCGCGCACGTCGAAGGTGTAGGTGGCGGTGCTCTGCTTCTTGCCGGCCGGGTAGACCGCGGTCAGCGTCCAGCGACCGTCGTCGCGGCGCCACGAGTCCCACTCGACCGCGTCGGCGGGGGTGCCCTCGCCGGAGAGGTGCGAGGTGACGGCGTCGCCGAGCGTGCGGGCACCGCCCGACTCGCCGGCCCGTCGGCGGACCGACGAGGCCTGGGCGCGCTGCACGATGTGGGCGCGCTCGGCCAGGACCGGACCGGCGAACGCCATGATCTTCTCGACCGACGTCTGGGCGGCCTCGGCGACCGCCTCCGGCGTCGCGCCGGCCCGGATCCGGGACTGGATGTCGCGGGGGCGGAGCGTTGATTCCATGGTGATCTCCAACTGACCGATGCGATCCACCTCGCCGCGCAGGGCGGCCCTGAGTCGGCCGTCCACGTCGAGCGTGAACTCCACGCCGGCATCGCTGACCAGGAGCAGGCGCCGCTTGTCCTGGCTCAGGCCTGCGAGCGTCAGGTGCACCATGTGCGGGCGGGCTCCTGCTCTGGTCGGGTGCCGGCGCGCGGGTCGCGCACGTCGGACGGGTGGTTCCGTGTGGGGCGAGCCTACGCCCCGAGGTCGCGGCGACGCGGGCGACGGGCCGGTGCGGCGCTACCCTCCGCGGGTGAGCTCGTGGGACCTGGATCCGGCCGTGCTGCTGGTCGTGCTCGACCTGGTCGGCATCTTCGTCTTCGCCATCTCCGGCGCCCTGGTCGCCGTGCGCAAGGACCTCGACGTCTTCGGCGTGCTCGTGCTGGCCGGTACGACGGGGCTCGGCGGCGGATTCCTGCGCGACGTGCTCATCGGGGCGACCCCGCCCGCGGCGCTCGCCGACTGGCGCTACCTGCTCGTGCCGGTGGCGGCCGGGCTGGTCGTCTTCTGGTTCCACTCCACCCTCGGCCGCATCGAGCGCCAGGTGAACGTCTTCGACGCGTTCGGGCTCTCGCTCTTCTGCGTCGCCGGGGCGGTCAAGGCGCTCGACTACGGCCTCGGACCGCTGCCGGCCGCCCTGCTCGGCATGGTCACCGGCATCGGCGGCGGCATGATCCGGGACGTCCTGGCGGGCCGGGTGCCGGAGATCTTCCGCGGCGAGCTCTACGCCACCCCGGCCCTCGCGGGCGCGGGGGTCGCGGTCGTCGGGGTCGAGCTCGACGCCCCGCTGCTCGTCATGGCCGTCGCCGGGGCGGGCGTCTGCCTGGTGTGGCGCCTGCTGGCGCTCTGGCGCGGCTGGCACGCGCCGCTGCCGCGGGGCCCGGCGAGCGTCTGACCGTCGGCGCCGCGGGCGCTGCTGTCGTCAAGGCGATGCCGTCGCTGGGCGGTGCCGTCGGTCGGGTCAGTCGCCCAGCACGCGCCGCAGGTAGGCGTTCGCGAACACGCGGTCGGGGTCGAGGCGGTCGCGCAGCGCGAGGAAGTCGTCGAAGCGGTCGTACGCCGGCGCGAGGTCGGCCCGCTCACGGGTGTGCAGCTTGCCCCAGTGGGGTCGCCCGTCGTACGCGCGGAGCACCGCCTCCACACCCGCGAAGTACGCCGTGTGGTCGACGTCGCGGGGCACGTGGAACGCGAGGTAGAGGCTGTCGCGGCCGTACGCCGTCGACAGGGGCACGTCGTCCGCCGGTGCGACGCGGATCTCGACCGGGAAGCTGAGACGCCAGTCGGAGGCGTCGACCACCCGGCGCACCTCGGCCAGCACCTCGTGCGCGACGGACCGGGGCACGGCGTACTCCATCTCGCGGAACACGACCCGCCGGGTGGAGGTGAAGACGCGGTGGGCGACGTCGGAGTAGGTGCGCGGCGACAGCGCCCGCGACGTCACCCGGTTCATCCGCGGGATCACCGCGGGAGCCCGGTTGCCGGCCGCGACCGCGAGCCCGAAGACGGTGTTGGCGAGCAGCTCGTCGTCGACCCAGCCGCGCAGCCGCCCGAGCGGCTCGGCGGCGGCGAGCCCCTCCTCGCCCGGGTCGAGGCGGTTGTTGCGCTTCGTCAGGAGGCGGTCCGTGTGCGGGAACCAGTGGAGGTCGACGTGGTGGTTCTCCGCGACCAGCTCGTCGAACGAGCCGACGGCCTCGTCCCACGACATCGGTGCCTCGACCGCCTCGAGCAGGAACAGCGGCTCGACGGCGAACGTCACGGTGACCAGCACCCCGAGGGCGCCCAGCGCGACCCGGGCGAGGTCGAGCACGTCGGCGTTCTCCGTCGACGACGCCCGCACGAGCTCGCCCGTGCCCGTCACCAGCTCGAGGCCGACGACCTGGGCGCCGAGACCGGCCCACGTGCCGCCGCTGCCGTGCGTGCCGGTGGAGATCGCCCCGGCGAGGGTCTGCTCGGCGATGTCGCCCATGTTGTGCAGGCTCAGGCCGAGGTGGGCGAGCTCGGCGTTCAGCACCTTCAGCGGGGTGCCGGCCAGCGCGGTCACGGTCATCGCCGTCCGGTCGACGTCGACCACGCCGACGAGCGCTGCGGGGTGCAGCAGCTCGCCGTCGGTGACGGCGACGTCGGTGAAGCTGTGGCCGGTGCCGACCATCCGCACCGTCGACCCGGCCGCCCGGGCCCGCTCCACCGCGGCGACCACCGCGGCCGCGCTGCCGGGGGTGCTCTGCGTGCGGGGGTGGGCGGTCGCCGTACCCGCCCAGTTGGTCCACGTCGCCATGGACCCCGACCCTAGGCCTTCTCGTCCACCCGCACGGCGAGGTCGTCGAGGTCGTCGGGGGCGTAGGGCTCGGCCGGCTCCCCGCGCGACCCCAGGTCGCCGACCACCAGCGGCGTCGACCAGGCGGCCGCGGCCGCGACCGCGCCGGCCACGACGGGCACGACGTACGCCGCGCCGGCGCCCCAGCCGTCGACGCACCAGCCGGCCAGGGCCGCGCCGGGGGCGATGCCCGCGGCCATGCCCGTGTGCATGACCGCCATGGCCTCGGTCAGGCGGGAGGGCGGGGCGATCTTCTGGACCATGGCCATCGAGCTGATGACGGTGGGGGAGATGGCGGCGCCGGCGACCAGCAGCCCGAGGGCGAGCAGCACCATCGACGGCACCACCACCAGGGGGGCCATGGCCACGGTGAGCGCGAGCGCGCCCCACCGCATCCGGACCGCCGGGCCGACCCGCCAGTGCACGGCCCCGACGACGACCCCGGCCGCCAGGCTGCCGAGCGCCCAGACCGCCAGGAGCGGCCCGGCCCACACCTTGGCGCCGGCGTGCTCGGCGAAGGCGACGGTGGCGACCTCCGCCGACCCGAACACGGCGCCGAGCCCGAACGAGACGAGCGTGAGGATGCCCAGGGCCGCCCACGGCATCGCCGGGCGGGTGCCGGCGACGGCGCGTCCGCCCGACGCGGGCGGCTGCGTGCGGCGCTGCGCGGCGAGCGCCAGGGTGCCCGCGACGCCGGTCACGACGGCCGTCACCAGACCCGCGGCGGGGTGCCAGGCCGTGGCGAGCACGGTCACGAGGATCGGGCCGGTGATGAAGACCGACTCGTCGACCACGGCCTCGAGGGCGTAGGCCGTCTGGATCCCGCGCGGGTCGTCGCGCAGCACGTGCGTCCAGCGGGCGCGGACGCAGGAGCCGACCTGTGGCAGCGCGGCGCCGGTGACCGCGGCGGCGACGTACGTCGTCCAGCGGGGGGCGTCCGCGGCGACGGTCCCGACCACGGCGAGCCCGCCCAGGCCGAACACGACGATGACCGGGGCCAGCGCCCGCGCCTGCCCGAAGCGGTCGGCCAGGCGCCCGTGCACGATGGCCAGCGCGGCGTTCGCGAGCACGTAGACGGCCGAGATCGCCCCGGCCAACCCGTAGGAGCCGGTCTCCGCCGAGATCAGCAGCACGATGCCGAGGGAGACGGTCGAGATCGGGATGCGCGCGACGAGCCCGGTGAGGCTGAAGAGCCCGGCACCCGGGTGCCGCAGGATCCGCGAGTACGACGTCAGCACGACACGGGAGCGTAGGTCCGTCCACCCGCCGGGGCCTCATCCACGGCTCCCTACGATGGAGCACATGTCGAGCCCCGATCCCGCCCCGCCCACCGACGTCACGCCGTACGACGCCCTCCTCCTCGTCGGGTTCGGCGGTCCCGAGGGGCCCGACGACGTCGTGCCGTTCCTCGAGAACGTCACCCGCGGCCGGGGGATCCCGCGCGAGCGCCTCGTCGAGGTCGGCCAGCACTACTCGCTCTTCGGGGGCCGCTCGCCGATCAACGACCAGAACCGTGCGCTGCTCGCCGCCATCCGCGCCGACTTCGCGGCGGCGGGCATCGACGTCCCCGTCTACTGGGGCAACCGCAACTGGGACCCCTACCTCGACGACGTCGTGACGCAGATGGCCCGTGACGGAGTGCGTCGGGCCGCCGCCTTCGTGACGTCGGCCTACTCGTCGTACTCGTCGTGCCGCCAGTACCGCGAGAACCTCGCCGGCGCCCGTCAGGCGGCGGCGGACGCGGGCCTGGAGGCGCCGAAGCTCGACCGCTTCCGGGTCTACTTCAACCACCCCGGCTTCGTCGGCCCGAACGTCGACGCCGTGCTGGCCGCGCTCGGCGAGCTGGACGAGGACGGGCGCGACGGGGCCCGGCTCGTCTTCGTCACGCACTCGATCCCGGACACGATGAACGACGCGAGCGGCCCCACCGGGGACGCCTACCGCACCCAGCACCTCGACCTCGCCGGCGTGGTGACCGACCACGTCGCCGAGGCGACCGGCGTGCGGCACGACTTCGACCTCGTCTACTGCTCGCGCTCCGGCCCGCCGCAGGTGCCGTGGCTCGAGCCCGACGTCAACGACCACCTCGAGGCGCTGCACGCCGACGGCGTCCCGGCGGTCGTGATGGCCCCGATCGGCTTCGTCTCCGACCACATGGAGGTCATCTACGACCTCGACACCGAGGCGCTCGAGACCGCGCGCGAGCTCGGCCTGCCCGCCGTCCGGGCCGCCACGGCAGGTCTCGACCCGCGGTTCGTGGCCCTGGTGCGCGACCTGCTCGTCGAGCGGTCCGCGCTGGAGCGCGCCGGCGTCGTGACGGGCCCCGACGGGCCGATCGACGCCGAGGCCGCCGCGGCCGCCGACCCGTCGACGCTGCCGGTCCGGCCCGCGGAGGGCTCCCTCGGCCCGCGCTGGGACCGGTGTGCGCCCCACTGCTGCCCGAACGCGCGGCAGAGCCTCCCCGTCGCCGGCGGGCTCGACGACCTCTCGGTCGCCCCGGCCGGCGCGTGAGCGGGCCGGGCGCGGGCACGGCGCCGGACGGCACGCCGTACGCGACGCTGCGCGACGTCGCGGTGACGGTCGCGCTCGAGGCGGCCGACCTCGTGCGCACGCGCCGCGCACGGGGCTTCGAGGTGGCCGCCACGAAGAGCTCGTCGATCGACGTCGTCACGGACGTCGACCGGGCGAGCGAGGAGCTGCTCACCGCCCTGCTGGCCGCGGCCCGCCCGGACGACGGACTGCTCGGCGAGGAGGGTGCCGCCCGCGAGGGCACGAGCGGGGTGCGCTGGGTGGTCGACCCGATCGACGGCACCGTGAACTTCCTCTACGGCATCCCGCAGTACGCCGTGTCGGTCGCCGCCGAGGTCGTCGACGCCGACGGCACGCCCCGCAGCGTCGCCGGGGCCGTCGTCGACGTCGCCACGGGCAGCGTGAACGAGGCCTACCTGGGCGGGGGAGCGCGCCGGGACGGCACCACGCTGCGGGTGCGCCCCGACGTCACGCTCGACCAGCGCCTGGTGCTGACGGGCTTCTCGTACGACGCCGACCTGCGCCGCCTCCAGGCCCAGGCGCTGGTGCACCTGCTGCCCCGGGTGCGTGACATCCGTCGCATGGGCTCCTGCGCCCTCGACCTCTGCGCCCTCGCCGCCGGTCAGGCCGACGCGTACGTCGAGGAGGGCACCCACCCGTGGGACCACGCGGCGGGCACGCTGGTGGCCTCCGAGGCCGGCGCGCGGTGGGCGTTCGCGACCGGCGCCGGCGGCCGCGAGGCCCTGGTCTGCGGGCCTGCGGCGGGTTTCGACGCCCTGTGGGCCGCCGTCGCCGAGGCCGGTTACCTCACCGACCCGACGCCCCTGCGCAGCGGCCCGACGACCCGGGAATAGGCGGGGGTCGACGACCGTTCGGACGGGCACGAAGTGCGCACGATCCGGAATCGAGATGCCGGTGTGCGCCGCGCCGGACGCATGGTGCACAATCTGCCGCGCCGGAGCACAGGGACGAACGACCCGGGGATGGGAACTGACGAATGGCAACCGACTACGACGCACCTCGCAAGACCGAGGAAGACCAGAGCGAAGAGAGCATCGAGGAGCTCAAGGCGCGTCGGCACGACAAGAACTCCGGAAAGGTCGACGAGGACGAGACGGAGGCGGCTGAGTCCTTCGAGCTGCCCGGTGCCGACCTCTCGCACGAGGAGCTCGCTGTCGAGGTGAAGCCCCGGCAGGACGACGAGTTCACCTGCATGAGCTGCTTCCTGGTGCACCACCGGAGCCAGCTCGCGGACTCGACGCGACTGATCTGCCGCGACTGCGCCTGACGCGCACCCAGCACGAGAACGGCCGAGGGCCGGACCCCACGCGGGGTCCGGCCCTCGGCCGTTGCCGTACCTGCTGACCAGCCGGTCGGCGACTGCTAGTGGCTGGGCGCCGGGGCCGCGGCCGCCGACTGCCCGTCCTTCTGCAGCTCGCCCGGCAGGTGCCCGGTCGAGCGGGCGTAGTACTCCGCCGCCTTGCGGGCGGCGAACATGCGGGCGATCGCGATGAGCGTGCCGCTCGCGGCCGCCCAGGCGACGGCCTCCCAGAGGTCGACGTCCGGGTCGGCGGGGTTGGCCGGCGGGTTCTTGCCGGTCGCCGAGCGCCACGAGGTCGTCAGCACCTTCTTGGCCACCGCGGCCGCGCCGATGGCGGCGACGGCCGAACCGGCCGAGTAGGCCTTCGAGCTCTTGGCCTTGGATCCCTTCGCCATGGACTTTCCTCCTGAGGTCTCGGGTGACGCCCCGGTCGTCCGGGTCGGCACACCGTCCGGCGGGACGGTGGGCCCAACCCTAGACAGGGGTCGCACGCGGGGTGCCCGGCACCGGGTCCGGCAGCGGGTCAGCCGTGCGTGCGGGAGGCCTCGACGGCCGCCACGACGCGCTCGGGCCGCCGGCAGCTCACGAGCCAGTACGGCGCGGGGTCCGAGGGATCCGTGATCGTGACCTTGACGCTGTGGCGCAGGTAGGGCCGCAGCACGAGGAAGGCGCGGGCGTCGGCGTCACGACCGGCGGTGCTGCGGGTCTGGTCGGCGTCGAGCGCGACGACGTCGCCCACCAGGTCGAGGTCGATCTCGGCGGGGCCGGCCACCAGGGTGCGGTGGTCGGTCACGGCGACCTGGGCGCGTCCGTACGACGCGAGCCCGGCGGCGATGCCGAGGAACAGGAGCCCCGTGACGGTCCAGGGGATCCAGGCCAGGTCGAGGGGGAAGGCGACGATCGAGGCGAGCCAGAACGTCGCCACGAGCATGGTGGCCTGCACCCACCACCGCAGCGGGACGGTGAGACGTTCGGCGTACACGCGGAAGAGTTTCCCACTGCCGACCGGGTGGCGCGCCACCGGCCCGCCCGCCCGCCCCGACGGGGCGGCGGACGACTAGATTCGCGACCGTGAGCACCCCTCCTCCCGGCCCGGAGATCCCGCCCGTGCGGGTCGAGCTGCTGCGGCTCGACCCCGACCTCGAGCCCCCGTCGTACGCCCACCCCGGCGACGCCGGCGCCGACCTGCGCACCGCGGTCGACGTCGTGCTGGCGCCGGGGGAGCGGCGGCTCGTCCCGACGGGCGTCGCGATCGCGCTGCCGTTCGGGTACGTCGCGCTCGTCCACCCCCGGTCGGGCCTCGCGGCACGGCACGGGCTCTCCATCGTCAACACGCCCGGGACCGTGGACGCGGGATACCGGGGCGAGGTCAAGGTGCTCCTGGTCAACCTCGACCCGGCGGAACCCGTGACCCTGCGGCGCGGCGACCGCATCGCCCAGCTCGTCGTGCAGCGGGTCGAGCGCGCGGAGTTCGCGGAGGTCGACGTACTCCCGGGGTCCGACCGTGGGGCGGGCGGTTACGGTTCTACCGGGGGATTCGGGGCCGCTGCTCCAGCACGCCCCGCCACGCAGAGGAGAAGTGAGTGAAGTTCCGCCGCAAGACCCGTCCCGTGGGCAACGGAGCCGCTGGTCCGACGGCGTTGACCCCGTCGTTCGGCGCGCCCGACCGCGTCGAGGAGGTCACCACCGGCCCCTTCGACGTCGACGACGTCGACCTCGAGGTGCAGCGCGTCGACCTGGGATCGCTGCTGATCGAGCCGGGCCAGGGTCGCGACGTGCGGCTGCAGGTCGACGAGAAGACCAAGAACGTCCAGGCGGTGCTCATCGCCGGAGCCGACGGCGCCATCGAGCTGCGGGCCTTCGCGGCGCCGCGCAACGGCGACCTCTGGGGCGACACCCTCCCGCAGATCAAGGCCGCGACCGAGCGTCGCGGCGGCACGGCCGTCGAGCGCGAGGGCCGCTTCGGCCCCGAGCTCGCCTGCGAGATCACCGTCAAGAAGGCCGACGGCGAGGACACGCAGCAGCTCTCCCGCGTCATCGGCGTCAACGGCCCCCGGTGGATGCTCCGCGCGACCGTCATCGGCAGGCCGGCGGTCGACGCGACCGCGGGTGCCGAGTGGGAGGACGTGCTGGCGCAGGTCGTCGTACGGCGGGGCACCTCCCCGATGGCGGTCGGCGACGCGCTGCCGATCACCGTCCCCGAGCAGGCACGCCGGATCAAGTAGACCCATGGCTGAGGAAGCGGTACGCCGCAGGTTCGGGTTCCGGTCGCGCCCGCGCGGCGACGAGCGGCTCGACCGCGCGGCCGCCGACCTGCGCCGCGACCACGGCGGCGCCGGGCGGGTCTGCATCGCCGACGCCCCCGACCGGGTGCGCGTGCGGCTGTTCGGCACCCTGACGACGGTCACGCTCCGCCCCCGGGGCGGCGTGCCGGCCCTCGAGGCCGAGCTGTCCGACGGCACGGGCACGATCAGCGTCGTCTGGCTCGGGCGCCGGGCCATCAAGGGCGTCAGCGCCGGCCGCTCCATCACGGTCGAGGGGCGCGTCGGCGTGCAGGACGGCGTCCGCGTGATGTTCAACCCCCGCTACGAGCTGCGCGTCGAGGTGAGCGGCGGTGAGTGACGAGCGCCCCGTCGTCGGTGTCGAGACGGTCGAGGCCGTCGTGCGCAAGCAGCTCTCGGCGGCCTTCGGCGGCGCCCGCGGCCTGGTCGAGACCGCGGTGCCGACGCTGGTGTTCACGATCATCTGGCTGAGCACCCGCGAGCTGCAGCTCGGTCTCGTCGTCAGCCTGGGCGTGGCGGTCGTGCTCCTCGCGGCCCGCCTGGTGCAGCGCTCGACGGTGCAGTACTGCATGAACGCGCTGTTCGGCATCGGCATCGGCTGGCTGTTCGTCCACCTCTCGGCCCGGTCGGGGGGCAGCGTCGACGACCAGGCCCTCGCCTACTTCCTGCCCGGCATCCTCTACAGCGCCGGCTACACGGTCGTCGTCGGTCTCAGCTGCGTCGTGGGCTGGCCGATGATGGGCTTCCTCATCGGCACGGTGACCGGCGACGTCACCGCCTGGCACGACGACAAGCAGATCGTGAAGCTGTGCACCAGGCTCACGTGGTTGCTCGTGCTGCCCGGGGCGATCGGTGTGCTGCTGCAGGGTCCCGTCTGGCTCGCCGGCAACAGCGGCGCCCTGACGGCGAGCACCGCGGTGGCCGTGCTGGCCGCCCTCCGCCTCGGCCTCGGCTGGCCGCTGCGCATCGCCTCGTTCGCCGGCATGATCTGGCTCCTCTCGCGCGACCGCACCCCGGTCCAGGGCGCGCCGGTCGCGCAGCCGGGGGCCGACGCTCCCGAGACGGCCTAGGAGCGACAGGGTGGACGGCCTCTTCGACGTGCCCGAGACCGCCGGCGGCCCGCGTCGTACGACGTCGGGCTCGGGCTCCCTCAGCTCCGCCGACCACGCGTCGGCACCGCTGGCGGTGCGGATGCGTCCCCGCACCCTCGACGAACTGGTCGGCCAGGAGCAGCTGCGGGCCCCCGGCTCCCCGCTGCGCCAGCTCATCGAGGGCGACCGCTCCCTCAGCCTGCTGCTGTGGGGGCCGCCCGGGACGGGCAAGACGACGATCGCCTCGATCGTGTCGCAGCAGACCGCGCGGCGCTTCGTCGAGGTCTCCGCGGTCTCGGCCGGCGTGAAGGAGGTGCGGGCCGCCATCGACGCGGCCCGCTCCGACCTGGTGCGCACCGGCACCGAGACGGTGCTGTTCGTCGACGAGGTCCACCGCTTCTCGAAGGCGCAGCAGGACGCGCTGCTGCCCGGCGTGGAGAACCGGTGGGTGACGCTGGTGGCGGCGACCACCGAGAACCCCTACTTCTCCGTCATCTCGCCGCTGCTGTCGCGCTCGCTGCTGCTGCGGCTGCAGTCGCTCACCGACGACGACGTGGCGGGCGTCATCGACCTCGCGCTGGTCGACGAGCGCGGGCTGGCCGGGGCGGTGGGCATCACCGACGAGGCCCGCTCCCACCTCGTGCGCATGGCGGGCGGCGACGCCCGGCGCTCCCTGACCTACCTGGAGGCGGCGGCGTCGGCCGCGGCGTCGCGCGAGTCCGAGGTGATCGACCTCGAGACCACGGAGACGGCCGTCGACCAGGCCGCCGTGCGCTACGACCGCCAGGGCGACCAGCACTACGACGTCGTCAGCGCCTTCATCAAGTCGGTGCGCGGCTCCGACGCCGACGCCGCGATGCACTACCTGGCGCGCATGTTCGAGGCGGGGGAGGACCCGCGCTTCATCGCCCGACGCCTGGTCATCCTGGCGAGCGAGGACATCGGGCTGGCGGACCCGACGGCCATGACCACGGCCGTCGCGGCCGCGCAGGCCGTGCAGCTGATCGGGATGCCGGAGGCCAGGTTCAACCTCGCGCAGGCCACGATCGCGCTCGCCGTCGCCCCGAAGTCGAACGCCGTGACCCGCGCCCTGGACGCGTCGATCTCCGACGTCCGCGCCGGGAAGATCGGCACGGTGCCGCCCCACCTCCGCGACGCGCACTACGCGGGCGCGCAGAAGATCGGGCACGGCGCGACCTACGTCTACGCCCACGACGCGCCGTACGCGATCGCGACCCAGGAGTACGCGCCGGAGCCCGTGGCCGACGCGACCTACTACGAGCCCACCGCCAACGGTGCCGAGGCCGCGGTCGGCGAGCGGTGGCGGCGCATCCGTCGGATCGTGCGCGGCGACGACGGCGCGGCCGGCGGCCAGCCGGGCCGTCGCTGACGTCCGCGGGATAAGGTCAGGGCCCATGACCGACGAACGGACGACGTCCCTGGTGCTGCTGGGCGTCACGCTCGTGGCCCTCGCGTCCGTGCTCCTGCTGGGCGTGGTCGTGCTGCGCAGCCAGCGACGCACCCGGCGCGAGCTGGACGCCGCCCACGAGGCCACCGCCGCGCTGCGCGCCGACCTCGACGTCGCCCTCCGCGGCACCCCGGACGCCCCCGTCCCCCCGTCCCGCGGCCGGGTGCCCGGACGCCGGGGCGAGCAGGGTGACCTCCAGGACGACCTCCGGGGCGACTACGTCATCACCCAGCTCGGCCGTGACGGCGCACCCGTCCCCGACGGCGCGGACGTCGCCGAGCCCGTCGCCGCGCGGATCGACGGCCGGCTCTTCGCCGACGTCGTCCTGCGCGAGACGCTGGTGCGGGCCGCGTCCGCGACGTACGGCGTGCGCCGCGCCCTCGCCCCCGAGACCCGCAACCGCGTCCGCTTCGAGGTGCGCCGCGAGGTGCGTCGCTCCCGCAAGGAGCGCCGCGCCGACCTGAAGCAGGCCCGTCGCGACCTCCACGCCCGCCAGCGCGCCGCGCAGGGCGTCGGCTCCGTGCCCGACGAGGACGTCGCGTGAGCCGGGGGGTCTGGTTCGCCGCCGGGGCCGGTCTCGGCGTGTACGCCGCCGTCCGCGCCCGACGGGTCGCCGAGGCGTTCACCCCCGACGGGGTCCGTGACCGGGTCGCCGGGCTCCGGCTCGGCGCGCGGCTCCTCGCCGAGGAGTTCTCCGCCGGATCCGGGGAGAAGGAGGACGAGCTGCGCGAGCGGTTCGGCCTCGCGCCCCACGGCCTGCCCGAGCTCGGGACCCGAACCGATCCTCCCGCGGGACTGGCCGTCGCCGGCCCCCGCCGTACCCCCACCAGCACCGCTCGAGACGAGCAGGGCACCAGCCAGGAAGGTCACCACTGATGGACACCGCGGAGATCCGCCGCCGGTTCACCTCCCACTTCGCCACCAACGCGACGGTGGGGGACCACGCCGTCGTCCCGTCGGCGTCGCTGCTGCTCGACGACCCCAACCTGTTGTTCGTCAACGCCGGCATGGTGCCGTTCAAGCCCTACTTCCTGGGGCAGGAGACCGCGCCCTACGACCGCGCCACGAGCATCCAGAAGTGCGTGCGCACCCTCGACATCGAGGAGGTCGGCAAGACCACGCGTCACGGCACGTTCTTCGAGATGTGCGGCAACTTCTCCTTCGGCGACTACTTCAAGGAGGGCGCGATCACGCTCGCCTGGGAGCTGATCACGAAGTCCGTCGCCGACGGCGGGTTCGGTCTCGACGAGTCCGTGCTCTACCCGAGCGTCTACGAGGACGACCCCGAGGCCGTCGCGCTCTGGCGCCGCATCACCGGCCTGCCCGACGACCGCATCGTGCGGCTCGGCAAGTCCGAGAACTACTGGTCGATGGGCGTGCCCGGCCCCGGCGGCCCGTGCAGCGAGATCCTCATCGACCGCGGCCCGGCGTACGGCGCCGACCGCGACTGGGACGCGGGCGACCGCTACCTGGAGTTCTGGAACCTCGTCTTCATGCAGGACGAGCTCTCCGCCGTGCGCAGCAAGTCGGACTTCGACATCGCGGGCTCGCTGCCGGCGAAGAACATCGACACGGGCATGGGCCTGGAGCGGGTCGCGTACCTGCTGCAGGGCAAGGACAACATGTACGAGATCGACGTGGTCTTCCCCGTCATCGAGAAGGCGCAGGAGCTGACCGGTCGCCGGTACGGCGCGGACCCCGCCGACGACGTGCGCTTCCGCGTCGTGGCCGACCACGTGCGCTCCTCGCTGATGCTCATCAACGACGGCGTGACGCCCGGCAACGAGGCGCGCGGTTACGTGCTGCGTCGCCTGCTGCGCCGTGCGGTCCGCTCGATGCGGCTGCTGGGCTACGAGGACCCGTCGCTGCCCGAGCTGCTGCCGGTCTCGCGCGACAAGATGGCCGAGGGCTACCCCGAGCTGCTGGCCGGCTGGGACCGCATCAGCCGGGTCGCGTTCGCCGAGGAGGAGGCGTTCCGCAAGACGCTCCAGGCCGGCACGCAGATCTTCGACCTGGCGGCGGGCGAGGTGAAGGGCTCCGGCGGCACCGCGCTGTCCGGCGCGAAGGCGTTCGCCCTGCACGACACCTACGGCTTCCCGATCGACCTCACGCTCGAGATGGCCTCCGAGGCCGGTCTCACGGTCGACGAGCCCGGCTTCCGCGGCCTCATGGCCGAGCAGCGCGAGCGCGCCAAGGCGGACGCCCGCGCCAAGAAGGGCCAGCACGCCGACACGTCGGTCTACCGGGCCGTCCTCGACGCGCACGGTCCGACGGAGTGGCTCGCCTACGAGACGCTGCAGACCGAGTCGCGCCCGCTGGCGCTGCTGGCGGCCGGCGCCCGGGTGCCGGTGCTCGCCGCCGGCGACGTCGGCGAGATCGTGCTCGACCGCACACCCTTCTACGCCGAGTCGGGCGGCCAGGCCGCCGACGCCGGCATCATCGAGTTCGACGGCGGCCGCCTCGAGGTGCTCGACGTCCAGCGCCCCGTCAAGGGCCTCGTCGTGCACCAGGTGCGGGTCGTCGACGGTGAGCTGACCGCCGAGGCGCCGACGCTCCACGCGCAGGTCGATCCCGCCTGGCGCACGGGCGCGCGGCAGGCGCACTCGGGCACGCACGTCGTGCACGCCGCCCTGCGCGAGGTGCTCGGCCCCACGGCGCTGCAGTCGGGCTCCTACAACCGTCCCGGCTACCTGCGGCTCGACTTCGGGTGGACGACCGGTCTCACGCCCGCGCAGGTGCGCGACATCGAGCAGGTCTCCAACGAGGCACTGCGGGCCGACCTGCCCGTCGGCTGGCAGTACATGACGCTGGCCGAGGCCAAGGAGTGGGGCGCCCTGGCGCTCTTCGGCGAGACCTACGACAACACCAAGGTGCGCGTCGTCGAGATCGGCGGCCCCTGGTCGCGCGAGCTCTGCGGTGGCACGCACGTCGACCACGCCTCGCAGATCGGCACGGTCGTCGTCACCGGCGAGGCGTCGGTCGGCTCCGGCAACCGCCGCATCGAGGCGTTCACCGGCGTCGAGGGCTTCGCCTACCTGGCGCGCGAGCGCGACGTCGTGAACGAGCTGACCACCCTGCTCAAGGCCCAGCCGGACGATCTGGTGGGCCGCGTCGGCGACCTCGTGGAGCGTCTGCGCTCCGCCGAGAAGGAGCTGGAGCGCGCGCGCCTCGCGCAGCTGCTCGCGGGGACGGCGGAGCTCGCTGCGCAGGCGCAGGACATCGGCGGGGTCGCCCTCGTCGCGGTGCGGGCGCCGGGCGCCTCGGGCGGCGACGTGCGCACGCTCGCGCTGGACGTCCGGGGACGCCTGGACCCGTCGCAGCCCGCCGCGGTCGTCGTCATCGGTGACGGTGGCGGCAAGCCGTCCGTCGTGGCCGCGGTCAACGACGCCGGCCGCGCCCGGGGTCTCAGCGCCAACGCGCTCGTGCGGGCCGTCGGTCCGCACGTCGGCGGCAAGGGCGGCGGCAAGGACGACGTCGCCCAGGGCGGTGGCACGGACGTCGGCGGCATCGACGCCGCGCTGGCGGCCGTGCCGGCGGAGATCGCCTCCGTGCTGGCCGCGGGCTGAGCGGGCCGGCGGCGTGCGACGAGGAGTGCGGCTCGGCATCGACCCGGGCGACGCCCGGATCGGGGTCGCCCGGTGCGACCCCTCCGGGATCCTGGCGACCCCGGTCGAGACCGTCCCCCGGGGCGCCGGCGACCTGGCCCGGCTCGTCGCGATCCGCGACGAGGAGGAGGCGATCGAGATCGTGGTCGGCCTGCCCCGGTCGATGTCCGGGGGCGAGGGACCGGCGGCCGTCAAGGTCCGCGCCTTCACCGACGAGCTCGCCGAACGGATGCGGCCGACGCCCGTCCGACTGGTCGATGAGAGACTCACCACCGTTTCAGCGGAGAACATGCTCCGCGAACGCGGTCGCAAGGGCAGCAAGCGACGTGCGGTGGTCGACCAGGCCGCCGCCGTCGTGATCCTGCAGCACGTTCTGGACACCGAGCGCAGCACGGGGGCAGCGCCAGGCGAACTCCTCGAGGAGCACGATGACTGACTCGCACTCTCCCCTCGACCTGCCGGGGGAGGAGCACGACGAGTACCACCCCGACGACGAGTACCACCCCGACGACGAGCACCACCCCGACGACGAGTACGAGCGCGCCCCCCGACCGTCGGGGCACCGCCGGGCGAAGAAGAAGAAGGGCCGCTTCGGCTGCCTCTTCGTCTTCGTGGTGGTGATCGCGCTGGTCGTCGGCGGCCTCTATTACGGGGTCAGCTGGGTGAGCGACCGCCTCGCCGGCGGGGGCGAGCCCGAGGACTTCGACGGCGTCGCCTCGGTGGCCGAGTGCGCCACGGGTGCCGGCGACGTCCAGATCACGGTGCCAGCGGGCTACAGCGCCGGCCAGATCGGCCAGCTGCTCGCCGACGAGGGGGTCGTGGCCTCCTCCGGTGCCTTCACCACCGCGCTCGCCAGCAGCAGCGTCCGGGACGGGGAGCGCTCCATGTGCACCGGCATGTCCGGAGCGCAGGCGGCCGAGCTGATGACCAACGCCGACTACATCGGTGGTGCCGGCGGCATCACCATCACCGCCGGTCGCACCGCGCCCCAGACCTTCGAGCTCCTCTCGGGCGCCACGGGCATCCCGGTCGCGGACTTCGAGGCGGCCGCCGAGGACCCGGCGATCGGCCTGCCGGCCGAGGCGAACGGCAACATCGAGGGCTACCTCTTCCCCGACAGCTACAACTTCGGACCCGAGCCCACGGCGGTCGACATCCTGACCCAGATGGTGGCGCGCTGGCAGGAGGTGGCGACCGAGGTCGGCCTCGTCGACGACGCGGTCCCGGGCTACACCCAGTTCGAGCTGCTGACCCTGGCGAGCATCATCGAGAAGGAGGTGCTGCTGCCCGAGGAGCGCCCCGCCGTCGCGGAGGTCATCTACGACCGGCTCGAGGACCAGTGTGCCGGCGTGCCCGAGGGGCTGCTCCAGATGGACTCCACGGTCAACTTCATCAAGGGCGAGACCGACACGCCGTTCACCACCGACGAGGACCGTGCCTCGCCCAGCCCCTACAACACCTACCGCTTCGCCGGTCTGCCGCCCGGTCCGATCGCGACCCCGGGCCGCACGGCGATGGAGGGGGCGGTCAACCCCTCGGACGAGGGCTACTGCTTCTTCGTCGCCGCCGGGGACGGCTCGAACTCGTCGGTGTTCGCGGCGACGCTCGAGGAGCACAACGCGAATGTCCGACGCGCCCAGCAGAACTGACCGACGCCGCTGCGGCGTCGTCGGCGACCCGATCGCCCACTCGCTGTCGCCGGCGCTCCACCGCGCGGGGTACGCCGCGGAGGGCCTCTCCGGGGAGGGCGGCTTCACGTACGACGCCCACCGCGTCGAGGCCGGCGGTCTGCTCGGCTTCGTGACCGGGCTCGACCCGGTCTGGCGGGGCCTGTCGGTGACGATGCCGCTGAAGCGCGAGGCGCTGGCGCTGGCCGACGAGGTCACGCCGCTCGCCCGTGCCGCGGGGGCGGTCAACACGCTGGTGCTCGACGACGGCCGCCTGCGGGGCGACAACACCGACGTCCCGGGCGCGGTCGAGGCCCTGCGGGAGCGGGGCGTCGACGCGGTCGGGTCGGCCGTCGTCCTGGGCGGCGGGGCCACGGCGACGTCGCTCTCCCTCGCGCTGTGCGAGCTGGGGGTCCGCCGCATCACGCTGGTCGTGCGCTCGGCCGAGCGGGCCGGCGAGACGGTCGACGCCGTCCGCGCCCATCCCGACGTGCCCGAGGTGCTCGTCACGACCTTCGCCGAGCACCTCGCGACCGCACCCGCACCCGCCGACCTGGTGGCCGCGACCGTGCCCGTCGACGCCCAGACCGACGAGGTCCTGGACGCCCTCGCCGGCGCGCCCGTGGTGTTCGACGCGGTCTACGACCCGTGGCCGACCCCGCTGGCCCACGCCGCCACCTCGCGCGGCGGCGTGGTGGTCAACGGCCTCGACCTCCTCGTCCACCAGGCACTCCTGCAGTTCGAGCAGTTCACGGGGGAGTCGACGACGGTCGAGGTCATGCGCGGGGCCGGCCTGGCCGCCCTCGCCGCCCGCTAGGGTCTTCCGCCATGGACTGGGGCAGCGCCTGGGGCACCGACTGGGGCGCGAACGCCGACACCGCGCTCGTCGCGGCCACGGTGGCGGCGGCCCTGGCCCTCGCCATGCCGGCCGTCCTGGCCCGCGTGCCCGAGCCCCCCGACGACCCCGAGGACGAGGTCGACGCCGGTCCCGGCGCCGCCGCCCGCGAGCCGGCCCCGGTGTTCCCGACCTTCGCCGAGGTGGCGGCCGCCCCGGGCCTCGGGCTGTGGTTCGCCGTCGTCTCCGGCCTCCTCGGCGCCGTCGTCGGCGCGTACGCCGGCTGGTCCTGGCCGCTGCTCTGGCTCGTCTACCTCGTGCCGGTGGGCGTCACGCTCGCGACCGTCGACTGGCGCACGATGCTGCTGCCCACGCGGCTGATCTACCCGTCGTACGTCGTGGTCGGCGCCCTCATGGTGGTGGCGACGCTCGCCGAGGGCGACACGGCGGACCTGCGGCGTGCGGGCTGGGGCTTCCTGGTCGCGGGATTCGTCTACTGGCTGCTGTGGCGGATCCAGTCGCGGTGGATGGGCTTCGGGGACGTCCGGCTCTCCGGCCTGCTGGGTGCGGTGCTCGGCTGGGCGGGGTGGCCGGAGACCGCGGTTGGCCTCTACCTGCCGTTCCTGCTGGGCGGGGTGATCGCCGGTCTGCTGATGCTGCTGCGGGTCATCGACCGCAAGGCCTACCCGTTCGGTCCCTTCATGCTGGCCGGGGCGCTGCTCGGCCTCCTGATCGGCCCGGCGGTCATGCCGAACCTCGGCGCCTGACCCCGACGGATCCCGCCCGATCCCGCCGTCTCGCCGCCGGGAGGGCCGACCGGGTGACCGGAGGCACGTGACAGACTTCCGCCCATGCTCCGTTGGCTCACCGCGGGGGAGTCGCACGGTCCGGCGCTCGTCGCGATCCTCGAAGGTCTCCCCGCCCACGTCCAGATCACCTCGGCCGACGTCGCCGATGCCCTCGCCCGTCGCCGGCTCGGCTACGGCCGCGGTGCCCGCATGAAGTTCGAGGCCGACGAGGTCCGCTTCATCGGTGGCGTCCGCCACGGGCGGTCGCAGGGCGGTCCCGTCGCCATCGAGGTGGGCAACACCGAGTGGCCGAAGTGGGAGAAGGTCATGGCGGCCGACCCGGTCGACCCCGACGAGCTCGCCAGCAGCGCCCGCAACGCCGCGCTCACGCGCCCCCGGCCCGGCCACGCCGATCTCGTCGGCATGCAGAAGTACGACTTCGACGAGGCCCGTCCGATCCTCGAGCGCGCCTCCGCCCGCGAGACCGCGGCGCGCGTCGCGCTCGGCGCCGTCGCGGCCGCGTTCCTCGAGCAGACCACCGACGCCCGGATCGTCTCCCACGTCGTCGAGCTCGGTGGGGTGCCCGCCCCCGCCGGCTCCGTGCCCGGCCCCGACGACGTCGCGCGCCTCGACGAGGACCCGGTGCGGTGCCTCGACCCCGAGGCGAGCCGGGCGATGGTCGAGCGCATCGACCAGGCCCACAAGGACGGCGACACCCTCGGTGGCGTCGTCGAGGTCGTCGTCCACGGCCTGCCGCCGGGGCTGGGCTCCCACGTGCACTGGGACCGTCGTCTCGACTCCCGCCTCGCCGGCGCCCTCATGGGCATCCAGGCCATCAAGGGCGTCGAGGTCGGCGACGGCTTCGAGCTCGCCGCCACCCCCGGCTCGCTGGCCCACGACGAGATCGTGGCCGACACCCCCGGTGGTGCCGCGAACGCGCTCGGGCTGCGTCGTACGTCGGGCCGTGCCGGCGGCACCGAGGGCGGCATGAGCACGGGGGAGACGCTCCGGGTCCGGGCCGCCATGAAGCCGATCGCGACCATCCCGCGCGCGCTCCGCACGGTCGACGTCGCCACCGGAGAGGCCACGGCGGCCCACCACCAGCGCTCCGACGTCTGCGCGGTGCCGGCCGCCGGCATCGTCGCCGAGGCGATGGTCGCGCTCGTGCTGGCCGACGCCGTCACCGAGAAGTTCGGCGGCGACGCCGTGAGCGAGACCCGCCGCAACGTGGAGACCTACCTCGACGCGCTGAGGTTCCGGTGACCGGCGCCGGGCGGGTGCCCGTGCGTCCGCGGGTCGTCCTCATCGGCTCCATGGGCGCCGGCAAGACGACGGTCGGCGAGGTCCTCGCCCAGCGCTGGGGCGTGGCCTTCCGCGACAGCGACGCCGACATCGTGGCCGCCGAGGGGCGCGAGATCTCCGACATCTTCGTCACCGAGGGCGAGGCCCACTTCCGGGCGCTCGAGCGGGAGGCCGTCATCGCCGGGCTGACCGGGCACGAGGGCGTGCTGGCGCTCGGCGGCGGCTCCGTGATGGACGACGGCACCCGCGGCCACCTCGCCGACCACACCGTCGTGTTCCTGCGCGTGGGCCTCGCCGAGGCGGTCCGCCGGGTGGGCCTCGGCAGCTCGCGCCCCATGCTCCTCGGCGGCGTGCGCACGCGCATCAAGACGCTGCTCGACGAGCGCACGCCGATCTACGAGTCGGTCGCGACGATCGTGGTCGACACCGACGGTCGCGAGCCCGTCGAGGTGGCGGCCGAGATCACCGCCCGCCTCGAGGACGCGCGTGTCTGACGGGCCGGCCACCCTCCACGTCGGGGGCGCGTCACCGTACGACGTGGTGGTCGGCGCGGGAGTGGGGTCCGCCGTCCTGCCGATGCTGGGCGAGGACGTCCGCCGCGTCGCCGTCCTCTTCCCCGACGGCCTGCGCCACCTGGCGGCCCCGGTGCTGGACGACCTGGCCGCGGCCGGTCTCACCGTGCTCGAGCTGCCGCTGCCCGAGGGCGAGGGCGCCAAGACGGCCGCCGTCGCCGTCTCCGCGTGGGACGCGCTGGGCCAGGCCGGCTTCACCCGCTCCGACGCCGTGGTCACCGTCGGCGGCGGTGCGACCACCGACATGGGCGGCTTCGTCGCCGCCACCTGGCTGCGCGGGGTGAAGGTCGTCCACGTGCCGACCACCCTGCTGGGCATGGTCGACGCGGCGGTCGGCGGCAAGACCGGCATGAACACGTCCGCCGGCAAGAACCTCGTCGGCTCCTTCCACGAGCCCGCCGGCGTCGTCTGCGACCTCGCGACCCTGACGACGCTGCCCCACGACGAGCTGGTCAGCGGGCTCGGCGAGGTCGTGAAGTGCGGCTTCATCGCCGACCCCGAGATCCTCGCGCTCGTCGAGGCCGACCCGGCCGGAGCGGCCGACCCGACGAGCGCCGTGCTCCGCGAGCTGGTGCTGCGCTCGGTTCAGGTCAAGATCGACGTCGTCGTCGGCGACCTGCGCGAGACGGCCGGCGCCGCCGGTGCGGTCCACCCCGGCCGCGAGGCGCTCAACTACGGCCACACGATGGCGCACGCCATCGAGCGGGCCGAGGCCTACGAGATGCGCCACGGCGAGGCCGTCGGTGTCGGCATGGTCTACGTCGCCGAGCTCGCCCGCCGTACGGGCCACCTCGACGACGCGACGGCCGCGCGGCACGCGAGCACGCTGGCCGCGGTCGGCCTGCCCACGTCGTACGCGGGCGCCTCGTTCGACGACCTGCACGCCTCGATGCGGGTCGACAAGAAGTCGCGCGGCGACCGGCTGCGCTTCGTCGTGCTCGACGGGCTCGCGCGACCGCGCGTGCTCGCCGGCCCCGACGAGGCCGACCTGCGGGCCGCGTACGACGTGATGGCCGCGGGCCGCTGAGCCCGCCGCCCGGCGATGTGGAGGAGACGACGATGACGGACACCGCGGCACAGCCCGCCCGCACCGTGCTGGTGCTCAACGGCCCCAACCTCGGGCGCCTCGGCAAGCGGCAGCCCGAGATCTACGGCCGCACGACGTACGCCGACCTCGTCGGCCTCTGCGAGGGCTGGGGCAGCGACCTCGGCCTGGCCGTCGAGGTCCGGCAGACCAACCACGAGGGCGTGATGGTCGACTGGCTCAACGCCGCCGCCGACGACGGCACCCCGGTCGTGCTCAACGCCGCCGCGTGGACGCACTACTCCTACGCCGTGTACGACGCCTGCGCGCAGCTCACCGCCCCGCTCGTGGAGGTCCACCTCTCCGACCCCGAGGCACGCCCGGAGACCTGGCGGCACTCCTCGGTCGTCACCGCCCACGCGGTCGCCGTGGTGAAGGGCAAGGGCGTCGACGGCTACCGCGAGGCGCTGGAAGTCGTGGCCGACGGGGCGACGGGCTAGACTTCCCCGCCGTGCCCGACGCAGGTCCGGCACGCTCCCGCTCCGACTCCTCCGACGACCAAAGGCGAAGACGCGCGCATGGCAACGACGAACGACCTGAAGAACGGCATGGTGCTCAACCTCGACGGCCAGCTCTGGCAGGTCATCTGGTTCCAGCACCACAAGCCCGGCAAGGGCGGCGCGGTCGTGCGCTCCAAGCTGAAGAACATCGAGTCGGGCAAGACCGTCGACAAGACGTTCAACGCCGACGTCAAGGTCGACATCGCGAACGTCGACAAGCGGACGATGCAGTACCTCTACAACGACGGCACGTCGTACGTCTTCATGGACGTCCAGAGCTACGAGCAGCTCGAGGTCGCTCCCGAGATCGTCGGCGACGCCAGCGACTTCCTCCTGGAGAACCAGGAGGCCATCGTGGCCACGAACGACGGCCGCGTGCTCTACATCGAGCTGCCGGCCTCGGTCGAGCTCGTCGTGACCTACACCGAGCCCGGTCTCCAGGGCGACCGCTCCACCGGCGGCACCAAGCCCGCGACGGTCGAGACGGGCGCCACCGTGCAGGTGCCGCTCTTCATCACCACGGGCGAGAAGATCAAGGTCGACACCCGCGACTCCTCCTACCTGGGCCGCGTCAGCAGCTGATGGGAGCCCGGACCAAGGCCCGCAAGCGCGCCCTCGACGTGCTCTTCGGCGCCGAGATGCGCGGGGAGAACCCGGCGGCGGCGCTCGACACGGCGATCGCGGACGGCGAGCCGCCGAACAACCCGTACACCTCGACGCTGGTGCGGGGCGTCTCCGAGCACCTCGCCGAGATCGACGAGATCCTCACGACGCGGGCCGAGGGCTGGACGCTCGAGCGCATGCCGGCCGTCGACCGCAACGTGCTGCGGCTCGGGGTCTACGAGATCCTCTGGGCCGAGGACGTCGACGACGCGGTGGCGATCAGCGAGGCGCTCTCGCTGGTCGGCGACCTCTCGACCGACGACTCGCCCGGCTTCGTGAACGGCGTCCTCGCGGCCGTGGTGCGCAACCGGCCCGAGGTCGGCTGACCGGAGGACCAGCGCGGGGTTTGCCCGGTCGCCGGCAGGGGTAGGTGCGCGCGCCCGTCCCATCGCCCGCGAGCACGAGAAGGTCGCCCGTGTCCCAGCCTCCCGCGCAGCCTCCCGAGCAGCCCTCGCCCCAGAGCTTCGGCAGTCCCGGTCCGTCGCACCTCGACGCCGGCACGAGCGAGCGGCTCTACTCGGCGGACGAGCTGGCGGCGTACACCGCGTGGCGCGAGCAGGAGGAGGCGGCTGCGCACCAGCCCTCCCACCAGTCCGCCCAGCAGCAGCCCGCGGAGCACACCCAGCCCGTCGCGGGACGACGCATCGCGCGGCCGGAGAGCAGCGGGTACGGCGACCTGCCGCCCCTGCCGGGTGGCGGCCCCGTCCCGGCGCAGGCACGAGCGCAGGCGCCCGCCCCCGTCCCGGCGCCGCCCGGGAGCGCCGTACCGGCCGTGGTCACCGCCTACCCGCCGGCGGAGGTGCCCCGCTTCATGTCGGCCACCGACTTCCTCGACCGCCGGGCCGGTGACCTGCCGCTGGGCCCCGCGACGTGGGGGTGGCGTGGTCGCGTACGACGCTGGACCGGCGGCGCCGTGAAGCCGCAGATGGGGCGGGCGGAGGTCGAGAACGAGCTGCAGCGCCGGGCGATCCAGCGCGACTTCGACGGCCCGCGCACGATCGCGTTCCTGAACCCGAAGGGCGGTGCGGCGAAGACGACGGGCGTGCTGGCCGCCGGCTACACGTTCGGCACGGTGCGCGGCGGCGGCGTGGTCGCCTGGGACAACAACGAGACGCGCGGCACCCTCGGCATCCGGGGGACGCGCGGCGAGCACCGCAACACCACCCGGGAGCTGCTCGAGGACCTCGAGAAGTTCAACGACGTCTACCAGTCCCGGATCGGCGACCTGGGGGCCTTCGTACGCTCGCAGGGCGACGCCCACTTCGACGTGCTGGCCTCCGACGAGCGTCCCGACGTCACCGGCACCATCCGGGCCGACGACTTCCGCGCCGTGCACGCCCTGCTCGAGCGCTTCTATCGCGTGATCCTCGTCGACACCGGCAACAACATGCGGGCCGAGAACTGGCTCGCGGCCGCCCAGACGGCCGACCTGCTCGTGGTCACCAGCACGGTGCGGGAGGACACGGGGTACAGCGGGTTGTGGATGCTCGACGCCCTCACCGACGCCGGCTACGCCGACCTCAAGCAGAAGACGGTCACGGTGCTCTCGGACCCGTCGCCGAAGGTCGACGACCAGCTGGCGAAGGACCTGGTGAGCGTCTACGAGCAGCGCACCCGGGCGGTCTACCGGGTGCCGTACGACCCGGTGCTCGTCTCCGGCTCGGTCGTGCCCTACGCCGAGCTGTCGGTGGCCACGCAGCGGTCGTGGCTCCGGGCCTGCGCCGGCATGGCCGAGGCGCTCTGAGCGACCGGTCGCGGGAGCGGGCGGGAACATCGGGACCCCGCTCGATCGTTGGCCCCTGTATGCGAGCAGTCGTCTACACCGAGACCGGTCCGTCCTCCGTCCTGCACCTCGTGGACCGCCCCGTGCCCGAGCCGGGCCCCGGCGAGGTGCGCGTGCGCCTCGTGCGGGCGGGCGTCAACCCCACCGACTGGAAGTTCCGCGCGGTCATGGGCTCCGACTTCGACGAGGTCGCGCCCGGCCAGGACGGGGCCGGCGTCGTCGACGCCCTCGGCGAGGGCGTCACCGACCTCGCGGTCGGCGACCGGGTCTGGCTCGTCCTTGCGCAGTACCAGCGCCCCTACGGCACCGCGGTCGACCAGACGGTGCAGCCGGCGGCGTTCGTGACGAAGCTGCCCGAGGGCGTGTCGTACGACGTCGGCGCCGACCTCGGCGTGCCCGCCGTGACCGCCCACCGCGCGCTCACCAGCGGCGACGTCGACCGGCTGGCGCCGGGCACGATGGCGGGGACGACGGTGCTGGTCGCCGGCGGCGCCGGTGCCGTGGGCAACGCGGCCGTCCAGCTGGCCGTGTGGGCCGGGGCGACGGTCGTCACCACCGTGAGCAGCGATGAGAAGGCCGCGCTGGCCCGCGCCGCCGGTGCGCACCACGTCGTCGACTACACGACCCAGGACGTCGTCGCCGCCGTGCGGGAGGTCGCCCCCGACGGCGTCGACCTCGTCGTCGAGGTGTCCCCGGCGCAGAACATCGGCATCGACGTCGAGGTCGTGCGCAACCACGGCACGATCGCCTACTACGCCAACAACGGTGGCGACTCCTTCTCGATGCCGGTGCGGGAGACCTTCAGCAAGAACCTGCGGTTCCAGGGCCTCATCGTCTACACGCTCGACCGCGAGCTGCTCGCCCATGCGCTGGAGGACGTGACCGCGGCCGTCGCCGCCGGTGCCTTCCACGTCGGTGAGGAGGCGGGCCTGCCGCTGCACCGCTACCCGCTGGAGCGCCTCGCCGAGGCCCACGACGCCGTCGAGGGCGGCGTGGTCGGCAAGGTCCTGATCGACATCTCCGACGACTGAGCCGACGACTGAGCCGACGAGTGAGCCGACCAGTGAGCGCGCCGTGAGGCCCGACCTGGTTGGCTGAGCGCATGACGGACGCCGACGCCCCCGCTCCCTCCCCGGCCGCCGACGAGGTCGAGGTGGACGTGGTCGTGCTGGGTGTCGGCCCGGGCGGCGAGACCGTCGCCGGGCTGGCGGGCAAGGCCGGTCTGGACGTGGTGGCCGTGGAGGAGAACCTCGTCGGCGGGGAGTGTCCCTTCTACGGCTGCGTGCCGTCGAAGCTGATGATCTCGGGGGCCCGGCACGCCGCCGAGGGTGCGCCGGACTGGGCCCACGTGGTGCGCCGCATCCGCGAGGACGCCACCCACGACTGGAGCGACGGCCCGTTCGTCGAGCGCCTGGAGAAGCACGGCGGACGGGTCGTGCGCGGGCGTGGTCGCCTCGTCGGTCCCCGGCGCGTGCGGGTGGGGGAGACGACGTACGTCGCGCGCCGCGGCGTGGTGCTCAACGTCGGCACGCGACCGGCCGTCCCCCCGGTCGACGGCCTCGCGGGCACGCCGTACTGGACGAACCGCGACGTCGTCGCGATCACCGACCTGCCGGCCTCGGTCGTCGTGGTCGGCGGCGGGCCGATCGGCGCCGAGCTCTCCCAGGTGTTCGCGCGCTTCGGCGTGACGACGACCCTGGTCGACGTGGCCGAGCGCCTGCTGCCGAAGGACGAGCCGGAGGCGGCGACGGTGCTGGGCGACGCCCTGGCGGCCGACGGGGTCCGGCTGGTGCTGGGACAGGCGCTCGAGCGCGTGTCCTACACCGACGGGCACTTCTCGGTCACCGTGGGCGCCGAGACGCTCACCAGCGAGAAGCTGCTCGTGGCGGCCGGTCGCACGCTGCAGCTCGACGACCTCGGCCTCGAGACCGTCGGCGTGCCGACCGACGGTCCGCTCGAGGTCGACGACCACCTGCGGGTGACGGCCGCCGCCGACGGCGGGCTGTGGGCCGTCGGCGACATCACCGGCAAGGGCGCCTTCACCCACGTCTCGAACTACCAGGCCCGCGTCGCCGTGCGCGACCTCCTCGGCGAGGACGGCCCGTGGGCCGACTACCGCGCCGTGACCCGCGTGACCTACACGGAGCCGGAGGTGGCGGCCGTCGGTCTCACCGAGCAGCAGGCCCGCGACGCCGGCCTGGACGTGGCCGTCGCGACCGGTGACCTGGGCGCCCGCGGGTGGCTCGACGAGGCCGCCGGCGTGATGAAGCTGGTGGCCGACACCGAGGCCGGGGTGCTCGTCGGCGCGACGGTCGCGGGCCCGACGGCGGGCGAGGTCCTCGGTCTCCTGGCGGTCGCCGTGCACGCCCGGACGCCGATCGAGGTGCTGCGCACGATGCACTTCGCCTACCCGACGTACCACCGCGCGATCGAGACCGTGCTCTGGCGGCTCCCGCACTGAGCGCCGAGCCGGCAGCTCTGCGGTGCAGGCCCGTTGCAGACGTGCCGGGTCGGCGATCCGTCGTGGTGGACGGGGGTGGTGTCGACCACGTACGGCGAGTGGTCCCGGCCGCCGCCGGACCAGGTGCCGAAGCCGTCGTCGCGGATCACCAGCGCCGTCGGGACGACCAGGAACCCGGCGACGACGGCGAGGAGGATCGGCCAGCCGTCCTCGATCGTGCCGCCGCGCAGGAACATCACGGCCGACGTGGCGGCGCACGCCAGCGTGAGCGCCACCAGCACGATCGTGGTGCGCAGGTGGTAGGGCCGCCACGCCAGGAGACGGGCGAGCCGGCCGGGGGCGGGGGAGCGTCCACGCATCCCGTCACCGTACCGCCGGCGAACGGCGGGCGACGTGACCAGCGCCCCTGCCCGGGCGGGGCCTCACGGGCTGGACCGGTGCGTCGGGACTGCTAGAGTCTCGCCTCGATCGACATCCTTTAACGAGCCGTCCTGTGAGGCGGAGAAGGAGGTCTGGCGCAGCGCATGCCTGCCACGACTGAGCCCACCGGACAACCCTCCGGACAGCCCGCCGCACCGACGGGGACGCCCCCGGAGCTGCCGGGCCGCACCGTCCTCGACGCCCGTGACATCGCCCGGGCCCTCACCCGCATCTCCCACGAGATCCTCGAGCGCAACAAGGGCCACGAGGGTCTCGTCCTCCTCGGCATCCCGACGCGCGGCGTCGGCCTCGCCAAGCGGATCGCCGCCCGGATCGCCGACGTGGAGGGCGTGGCCGTCCCGGTCGGAGCCCTCGACATCACCCTCTACCGCGACGACCTGCGCAAGCACCCCGCCCGCGGGCCGCAGCCGACCGACGTACCGGTCGGGGGCATCGACGGGAAGACGGTCGTGCTCGTCGACGACGTCCTCTACTCCGGCCGCACGGTCCGCGCCGCCCTCGACGCGCTCGCCGACCTCGGCCGCCCCGACGCGGTGCGTCTCGCGGTGCTGGTCGACCGGGGCCACCGGGAGCTGCCGATCCGCGCCGACCACGTCGGCAAGAACCTGCCGAGCGCCCGCAGCGAGCGCGTCATGGTGCGCCTGAGCGAGACCGACGGCCACGACGTCGTCCAGATCGCCGACGCACCGGGAGGGGAGCCCGCATGAAGAAGCACCTGCTGAGCGTCGACGACCTCACGACCGACGACGTCCACACCCTCTTCACCACCGCGGCGGAGATGCACGACGTGCAGCGCCGCCAGGTCAAGAAGCTGCCCGCCCTGCGCGGCCGCACGGTGATCAACATGTTCTTCGAGGACTCGACGCGCACGCGCTCGAGCTTCGAGATCGCGGGCAAGTGGCTCTCGGCCGACACCATCAACATCACCGGCAAGGGCTCGTCGGCGTCGAAGGGCGAGAGCCTGCGCGACACGGTCCTGACGGTGGCCTCGATGGGCGTCGACGCCCTCGTCGTCCGGCACGGGGCCAGCGGCGCCTGCCAGCAGGTGGCGCAGTGGATCGACGCCGTGGTGATCAACGCCGGCGACGGCACCCACGAGCACCCCACGCAGGCGCTGCTCGACGCCTACACGCTGACGCGCCGCCTCGGCACGCTCGAGGGCAAGCACGTCGTCATCGTCGGCGACCTCACCCACAGCCGGGTCTTCCGCAGCAACGTGGCGTGCCTGACGATGCTGGGCGCCGAGGTCACCGTGGTGGCCCCGCCGACGCTGATGCCGAGCGGCGTCGACGCCTGGTCGGCCTCCGCGGGCTTCGCCACGACGTACGACCTCGACGAGGTCATCGACAAGGCCGACGCGGTGATGATGCTCCGCGTCCAGCGCGAGCGGATGAGCGGCGGGTTCTTCCCGACGGGCCGGGAGTACACGGTGGGCTACGGCCTGACCCGCGACCGCCTGGCCCGGCTCGGCCCCGACGTGCCGATCTGCCACCCGGGACCGATGAACCGCGGCCTAGAGATCGCGGCCGACGCGGCCGACGCCGTGCAGTCGGCGATCCTCGAGCAGGTCTCCGCCGGGGTCGCGATCCGGATGTCCGTGCTCTACCACCTGCTGGCCGGCGAAGGAGCGGTGTGATGACCGAGAAGACCGACCCCATCCTCATCAAGGGCGCCTCGCTCCTCGGCGAGCGCACCGCCGACGTCCTCGTCGTCGACGGCGTCGTGGCCGAGATCGGTACGCCGGACGCCGCGGGCGCGCGCGTGGTCGACGCCGACGGGCTCGTGCTGCTGCCGGGCCTCGTCGACCTGCACACCCACCTGCGCGAGCCCGGTCGGGAGGACGCGGAGACGATCCTCACCGGCTCCCGCGCCGCCGCGGTCGGCGGCTACACCGCCGTGCTCGCGATGGCGAACACCAACCCCGTCACCGACACGGCGGAGGCCGCCGAGCGCGTCCTCGACCTCGGGCGGCAGGCGGGCCTCGTCGACGTGCAGCCGGTCGGCGCCGTCACGAAGGGCCTCGCGGGCGAGGAGCTCGCCGAGATCGGCCTCATGGCCCGCTCGCGCGCCGCCGTACGGGTGTTCTCCGACGACGGGAGGTGCGTGCACAACGCCCGCGTCATGCGGCGCGCGCTGGAGTACGTGAAGGCCTTCGGCGGCGTCGTCAGCCAGCACGCCCAGGACCCCGACCTCGCCGGACCCGCCTCCTGCTGCCACGAGGGCGAGCTCTCGGGCCGGCTCGGGCTGCCCGGCTGGCCCGGGGTGGCCGAGGAGGTCATCGTCGCCCGCGACGTGATGCTCGCGCGCCACACCGGCTCGCGGGTGCACGTCGCCCACGCCTCCACGGCCGGCACCGTCGAGGTGCTCCGCTGGGCCAAGGCCCAGGGCATCGCGGTCACGGCCGAGGTCACGCCCCACCACCTCCTGCTCACCACCGACCTGCTCGCGGGCTACGACCCGACGTTCAAGGTGAACCCCCCGCTGCGCCCGGCGGAGGACGTGGAGGCGCTGCGCGGGGCCCTGGCCGACGGCACGATCGACGCCGTCGCCACCGACCACGCGCCGCACGCGCGCCACGACAAGGAGCACGCGTTCGTCGACGCGGCGTTCGGGATGCTCGGCCTCGAGACGGCGCTCGGCGTCGTCGCGACCGTCATGGTCGAGTCGGGCCGCATGGGCTGGGGCGACCTGGCCCGCGTGATGTCGACCCGCCCGGCCCAGATCGCCGGCCTCGCGGACCACGGGCGGCCCCTGGCCGTCGGCGAGCCCGCCCACCTCACCCTCGTCGACCCCGCCGCCGCGGTGGTCGTCGACCGCGACAGCTCGGTGTCGCTCTCCCGCAACAACCCCTGGCACGGCCGCTCCCTGAGCGCCGCCGTGCACGCGACACTGCTCCGCGGTGTCCCGACCGTGCTGGAAGGAAAGCTCGCATGACCGCTCCCGCCCTGCTCGTCCTGGAGGACGGGCGCACGTTCCACGGCGACGCCTACGGCGCCACGGGCGAGACCTTCGGCGAGGCGGTGTTCTCCACCGGCATGACCGGCTACCAGGAGACGCTGACCGACCCGTCGTACCACCGCCAGGTCGTCGTGATGACCGCGCCGCACGTCGGCAACACCGGCGTCAACGACGACGACCCCGAGTCGGGCCGCATCTGGGTGGCCGGCTACGTCGTGCGCGACCCCGCCCGGGTGCCGTCCAACTGGCAGTCGGTGCGCAGCCTCGACGACGAGCTGCGCGCGCAGGGCGTCGTCGGCATCTCGGGCGTCGACACCCGGGCGCTCACCCGCCACCTGCGCGAGCGCGGCGCCATGCGCGTCGGCATCTCCACCACCGAGACCGACCCGGCCCGCCTGCTGGAGCGCGTGCGCGCGTCCGGCGAGATGGCCGGCACCGAGCTCTCCGACGAGGTCTCGACGCGCGAGGCGTACGTCGTGCCCGCCGTCGGCGAGAAGCGCTTCACCGTCGCGGCCGTCGACCTCGGCATCAAGGCGAACACCCCGCGGATGATGGCCGAGCGCGGCATCGAGGTGCACGTGCTGCCCGCCACCTCGACCATCGAGGACGTGCTCGCGGTCGGCGACGACGGTCCCGACGGGCTCTTCTACTCCAACGGCCCCGGCGACCCGGCGGCGACGACCGACCAGGTCGCGCTGCTGCAGGAGGCGCTGGGGCGCGACGTGCCCTACTTCGGCATCTGCTTCGGCAACCAGCTCTTCGGCCGGGCGCTCGGGTTCGGCACGTTCAAGCTGAAGTACGGCCACCGCGGCATCAACCAGCCGGTGATGGACCGCACCACCGGCAAGGTCGAGGTCACCGCCCACAACCACGGCTTCGCGGTGGACGCGCCGCTCGACGCGCCGACCACCACGCCGTACGGCGTCGCGAGCGTCAGCCACGTCTGCCTCAACGACGACGTGGTCGAGGGACTCGAGCTGCGCGCCCCCGGCGCGGAGGGGGAGCGCGGCGGAGAGCTGCTCAGCTTCTCGGTGCAGTACCACCCCGAGGCCGCCGCCGGCCCCCACGACGCGGCGTACCTCTTCGACCGCTTCTGCGACCTCATGGCCGCCCGCTCCACGAGCACCCCGACGACCGCGACGCCCGCGAAGGAGGCCTGAGACATGCCCAAGCGCACCGACATCTCCAGCATCATGGTGATCGGCTCCGGCCCGATCGTCATCGGCCAGGCCTGCGAGTTCGACTACTCCGGCACCCAGGCGTGCCGCGTGCTCAAGGAGGAGGGCCTGCGGGTCGTCCTCGTGAACTCCAACCCGGCCACGATCATGACCGACCCGGAGTTCGCCGACGCGACGTACGTCGAGCCGATCACGCCCGAGTTCGTCGAGAAGGTCATCGCCAAGGAGCGCCCCGACGCGCTGCTCGCCACCCTCGGTGGGCAGACCGCGCTCAACGCGGCGATGGCCCTGGCCGAGAACGGCGTGCTCGAGAAGTACGGCGTCGAGCTCATCGGCGCCTCGATCGAGGCGATCAACCGGGGCGAGAACCGCCAGCAGTTCAAGAAGATCGTCGAGGACCTCGGCGGCGAGTGCGCCCGCTCCGTCATCTGCCACACGATGGAGGAGTGCGTCGCGGCCGCCGAGACGCTCGGCTACCCGATGGTCGTGCGCCCCAGCTTCACGATGGGCGGCACGGGCTCGGGCATGGCGTACGACGCCGACGACCTCCAGCGCATCGCCGGCTCCGGCCTCGCGGCCAGCCCGACCACCGAGGTGCTCCTCGAGGAGTCGATCATCGGCTGGAAGGAGTACGAGCTCGAGGTCATGCGCGACACCGCCGACAACGTGGTGATCATCTGCTCGATCGAGAACATCGACCCGATGGGCGTCCACACGGGCGACTCGATCACCTGCGCCCCGGCGATGACGCTGACCGACCGCGAGTACCAGGCGATGCGCGACATGGCGATCGGCATCATCCGCGCCGTCGGCGTCGACACCGGTGGGTGCAACATCCAGTACGCCGTCAACCCCG
The DNA here is from genome assembly GCF_000426525.1 of Nocardioides alkalitolerans DSM 16699. Lineage (GTDB taxonomy): Bacteria > Actinomycetota > Actinomycetes > Propionibacteriales > Nocardioidaceae > Nocardioides > Nocardioides alkalitolerans. Next base: position 53,572 of record NZ_AUFN01000010.1, on the reverse strand, counting down.
CCGACGGGCGCCTCGTCGTCATCGAGATGAACCCGCGCGTCTCGCGCTCCTCGGCGCTCGCGTCGAAGGCCACGGGCTTCCCGATCGCCAAGATCGCCGCGAAGGTCGCCATCGGCTACACGCTCGACGAGATCCCGAACGACATCACGGCCGAGACCCCGGCGAGCTTCGAGCCCTCGCTCGACTACGTCGTCGTGAAGGTGCCGCGCTTCGCGTTCGAGAAGTTCCCGGGCGCCGACCCGGTGCTGACGACCCACATGAAGTCGGTCGGCGAGGCCATGGCCATCGGCCGCAACTTCACCGAGGCGCTGCAGAAGGCGCTGCGCTCGCTGGAGAGCCCGGCGGCCGTCTTCGACTGGTCGCACGCCTGGGTCGACCTCGACAAGGACGCGCTGCTGACCGAGATCGCGACGCCCCACGACGGTCGCCTCAAGAAGGTGATGGACGCGCTCCGGGCCGGGGCCACGCCGCAGGAGGTGTTCGACGCCACCGGCATCGACCCGTGGTTCGTCGACCAGCTCGTGCTGATCAACGAGGTGGCGGGCGAGATCGCCGCGGCCCCCGAGCTCACCGCCGGCCTGCTGCGCCGCGCCAAGCGCCACGGCTTCTCCGACGTGCAGATCGGCCGCATCCGCAACCTGCTGCCCGCCGTGGTCCGCGGCGTCCGCCACGCGCTCGGGGTCCGGCCCGTCTACAAGACGGTCGACACCTGCGCCGCCGAGTTCGCGGCCACGACGCCCTACCACTACTCGACGTACGACGAGGAGACCGAGGTCGCGCCCCGCGAGCGGCCCGCAGTGGTCATCCTCGGCTCGGGCCCGAACCGGATCGGCCAGGGCATCGAGTTCGACTACTCGTGCGTGCACGCCTCGCTGGCGCTCAGCGCGAGCAAGGACGGCGGCAGCCTGCCGGGCGGCGGCTACGACACGATCATGGTCAACTGCAACCCGGAGACGGTCTCGACCGACTACGACACCTCCGACCGGCTCTACTTCGAGCCGCTGACGCTGGAGGACGTGCTCGAGGTCGTGCACGCCGAGCAGGCCGCCGGCCCCGTCGTCGGCGTCATCTGCCAGCTCGGCGGCCAGACGCCGCTGGGGCTCGCGAAGGGCCTGGAGGAGGCCGGCATCCCCATCGTCGGCACCCAGCCCGCCGCCATCGACCTCGCGGAAGAGCGGGGCGCGTTCGGTCGTGTGCTCGCCGCCGCGGGCCTGACGGCGCCCAAGCACGGCACCGCCACGTCGTACGCCGAGGCCGAGGGCATCGCCGCGGAGATCGGCTACCCGGTGCTCGTGCGCCCCTCCTACGTGCTCGGCGGCCGCGGCATGGAGATCGTGTACGACGACGCCTCGCTGGAGGCCTACCTCGAGAAGCACGTCGCCGCCGGCCTGATCAGCCACGAGGCACCGGTGCTCGTCGACCGGTTCCTCGACGACGCGGTCGAGATCGACGTCGACGCGCTGTTCGACGGCGAGGAGCTCTACCTCGGCGGCGTCATGGAGCACATCGAGGAGGCCGGCATCCACTCCGGCGACTCGTCCTGCGCGCTGCCGCCGATCACGCTGGGCGCCCGCGAGGTGGGCCGCATCCGGGTCGCCACCGAGGCCATCGCCCGGGGGGTCGGGGTGCGCGGGCTCATCAACATCCAGTTCGCCCTGGGCTCCGACATCCTCTACGTGCTCGAGGCCAACCCGCGCGCGTCCCGCACGGTGCCGTTCGTCTCCAAGGCCACGGCGACGCCGCTGGCCAAGGCGGCGGCGCGCGTGATGCTGGGCGAGTCGGTCGCCGACCTGCGGGTGGCGGGCCTGCTGCCGGCCACCGGCGACGGCGGCACTCTGCCCGACGGGTGCCCCATCGCGGTGAAGGAGGCGGTCATGCCCTTCAACCGCTTCAAGACCCCCGACGGTCGGTTCGTCGACACGGTGCTCGGCCCGGAGATGAAGTCGACGGGCGAGGTCATGGGCTTCGACGCCGACTTCGGCACGGCCTTCGCGAAGTCGCAGGCCGCGGCGTTCGGCTCGCTGCCCACCTCGGGCCGCGTGTTCGTCTCGATGGCCAACCGCGACAAGCGCTCGATGATCTTCCCGGTGAAGGTGCTGGCCGACCTCGGCTTCGAGATCGTCGCCACCCAGGGCACGGCCGAGGTGCTGCGCCGCAACGGAGTCGCCGCGACCGTCGTGCGCAAGCACCACGAGGGCCGCGGCCCCGGCGGGGAGCCGACCACGGTGCAGCTCATCGAGGAGGGCGAGATCCAGCTGATCGTCAACACGCCGTACGGCGCGGCCGGCGCCCCCGGTGCGGGCGGCGAGCGGGGCGCGGTCCTCAGCGACGGCGGCGGCACGGGCGGCCAGGTGCGGCTCGACGGCTACGAGATCCGCACGGCGGCGATCATGGCGAACGTCCCGTGCATCACGACGGTGCAGGGGCTCGGCGCGGCCGTCCAGGGCATCGAGGCGATGCGCCGCGGCGACATCGGCGTGCGGAGCCTGCAGGAGTGGGCGCAGACCCTCACCGCGCCGCTCACCACCGACGCCCCCGTCAGCCCGGCCGCCGTCGGCACGCCGGCGGTCTGAGGTCACGCGGATGAGGCCCTACCAGCTCCTCTTCGACCACGTCCTCACCCGGACCGACCCGGAGCGGGCGCACCACGCGTCCTTCCGAGCGATCCGGGCCGCGGGGCCCGCGCTGCGTCGTGCGCCGGTCGCCCCCCGACCGGAGGCACCCGTCGAGGTGATGGGGCTGCGGTTCCCGCACCGGTTCGGCCTCGCGGCCGGGTTCGACAAGAACGCGGTGGGCATCGACGCGCTCGGCGCGCTCGGGTTCGGGCACGTGGAGATCGGGACGGTCACGGGGCTGGCGCAGCCCGGCAACCCGCAGCCGCGGCTGTTCCGGCTGCCGGCCGACCGGGCGGTCGTGAACCGGATGGGCTTCAACAACGACGGCGCCGTCGCGGTGGCGCAGCGGCTCGCCGTCCGCGCCGCCCGGCTCGAGCGGCAGGGCGACGCGGGGCGCGGGCTCCCGCGTCCGGTGCTCGGCGTCAACATCGGCAAGTCGAAGGTCGTGCCGGAGGACGACGAGGCGGCCGTCCTGGGCGACTACACGTCCAGCACGGGCCTGCTGGCCCCGTACGCCGACTACCTGGTCGTCAACGTCTCCTCGCCCAACACGCCGGGCCTGCGCACGCTGCAGGCCGTGGAGCGCCTCGAGCCGCTGCTGCGCGCCGTACGACGCCGGGCCGACGAGGTGACCGGCGGCGACGCCACGCGGTCGCGCCCGGTGCCCCTGCTCGTGAAGATCGCGCCCGACCTCGCCGACGAGGACGTGCTCGCCGTGGCCGACCTGGCGATGGGCCTGGGCCTCGACGGCGTCATCGCCACCAACACCACGATCCGTCGCGACGGCCTCACCGCCCCGGCGGCGCAGGTGGAGGCGATCGGGGCCGGGGGCGTGTCGGGCCGCCCCGTCGCCGAGCGGTCCCGCGAGGTGCTGCGCCTGCTGCGCGACCGGCTGGACGGTCCGGCGCTCGTCTCCGTCGGCGGGGTCGACACGCCCGCCGAGGCGGTGGCCCGCGTCGAGGCCGGCGCCGACCTCGTCCAGGCCTACACGGCGTTCATCTACGAGGGCCCGCTGTGGCCGCGCCGCGTCGCCGGCGCGCTCGCGGCGCACGACGCCCGCTGACGACCCGCACCCACCTCACCGAGGAGCACCCATGACCGAGACGACCTCGCCGGCGCCCTTCGGTGTCCGCCTCGCCGCCGCGATGGCCGACCGGGGCCCGCTGTGCGCCGGCATCGACCCCCACGGCGCGCTCCTGGCCGACTGGGGGCTCGACATGAACCCGGCGGGGCTCGAGCGCTTCGCCCGTACGGCGGCCGAGGCCCTCGGGCCGGTCTGCTCGGTCGTGAAGCCGCAGTCGGCGTTCTTCGAGCGCTTCGGCAGCGCCGGCGTGGCCGTGCTCGAGCGCACGATCGCCGACCTCCGGGCGGCCGGGGCGCTGGTGCTGCTCGACGTGAAGCGGGGCGACATCGGCTCGACGTCGCAGGCGTACGCCGACGCCTACCTCGACCCGTCGTCGCCCCTGGCGGTCGACGCGATCACGGCCAGCCCGTTCCTCGGCTTCGGATCGCTGACGCCCATGGTGGAGACCGCCCGTCGGCACGGGGGCGGGCTCTTCGTGCTCGCGCTGACCTCCAACAAGGAGGCCCCCACGGTGCAGGCCGCCCGCCGGAACGGCCGCTCCGTCGCCGCGGGCGTGCTCGACGAGCTGCGCGCCCTCAACGAGGGCGTGCGCCCGCTGGGGTCGTTCGGGGCCGTCGTGGGCGCCACGATCGAGGGCGCCGACGAGGAGGCGGGGGAGTCGCTGGCCGTCAACGGGCCCCTCCTGGCCCCCGGTGTGGGTGCGCAGGGCGGCACGCCGGCCGACGTGCGCCGGATCTTCGGTGCGGAGGCGGCCCGGGTGCTGCCGAGCTCGTCGCGGGAGGTGCTGGCGGCCGGTCCGGACGTCGGGGCCCTGCGCGCGGCGGCGCTCCGCATCAACGAGACGTTCGTCGAGACGCTGCGCGACTGAACGCGCCGCCGGGCTCGGCGTGGGGGGCTCGAGGCGGCTCGGGCGGAAGTGACGGGCCCCGTGTCGTGACCTCGGGGCCGCCACGTACGTTGCCACTGTCGTCGGGCATGGCTAGATTGGCCCGTCGTCGTCCGTCACCACCGTTCAACGCAAGGACTGCCCGTGGCCCTGCCCCCGCTCACCCCCGAACAGCGCCAGGCCGCGCTCGCGAAAGCGGCTGCCTCCCGGCGGGAGCGGGCCGAGGTCAAGAGCCGGTTGAAGAACGCCGGCGCGACGATCTCCGAGGTGCTGGGGGAGCGCGAGGCCAACGAGGTCATCGCGAAGATGCGGGTCTTCGACCTGCTGCAGTCGATGCCGGGCGTGGGCAAGGTCCGGGCGAAGCAGATCATGGAGCGCCTCGCGATCGCCGACAGCCGGCGTGTCCGCGGGCTGGGTGCCAAGCAGGTCGCCGCCCTCGAGGCCGAGTTCGCGCCACGTGGCTGACGGCCGCTCGCGGCTCGTCGTGCTCGCCGGCCCCACCGCCGTGGGCAAGGGCACCGTCGCCGCCGAGGTGCGGGAGCGCCACCCCGACGTCTGGATCTCCGTCTCCGCGACGACCCGCCCGCCCCGCCCGGGCGAGGAGCACGGCGTCCACTACTGGTTCGTCTCCGACGCCGAGTTCGACCGGATGATCGAGGCCGACGACCTGCTGGAGTGGGCCGTGGTGCACAAGGCGGCCCGGTACGGCACGCCCCGTGGCCCCGTCGACCAGGCGCTGGCCGCCGGACGCCCCGCGATGCTGGAGATCGACCTGCAGGGCGCGCGCCAGGTCCGACGCACGATGCCCGACGCGCTGTTCGTCTTCCTCAAGCCCCCGAGCTGGGAGGAGCTGGTGCGCCGGCTCGTCGGCCGGGGCACCGAGACGGAGGCCGAGCGCACCCGTCGCCTGGAGACGGCGAAGGACGAGCTGGCGGCCGAGCGGGAGTTCGACGTGACGATCGTGAACCACGAAGTACCGGTTGCAGCCGCGGAGTTGGTAGCCTTGATGACAGTGCCCACTCGGGCCAGCTGAGCTGCCCCCTCCTGCGAGGGCCGTGCCCGGCCCGGCCCCGGGCTCCGAGACCGATCTCCGACCATCTGTGAGGCCCCTGCGTGTCTGCACCCCTTCCCGCCGCCGAGGGCGTGACCAACCCCTCGATCGACGACCTGCTCACCAAGACGGACAGCAAGTACAAGCTGGTCCTCTACAGCGCCAAGCGCGCCCGGCAGATCAACGCCTACTACTCCCAGCTCGGCGAGGGCCTGCTGGAGTACGTCGGCCCGCTCGTCGACACCCACGTGCAGGAGAAGCCCCTCTCGATCGCGCTCCGCGAGATCAACGAGGACCTGCTGACCTGCGAGGACATCGACCCGGCCGAGCTGGCTGCCGAGGAGGAGGCCGCTCGTTCGGCCGCCGTCGACGCCACGTTCAGCGCCGAGTGACCTCGCCCTCCTGAGCGACCAGCAGCAACCGATGCCGTCGTCCCCTCCGTCCGCACCCCGCGTGGTGCTCGGTGTGGGCGGCGGCATCGCGGCGTACAAGGCCTGCGAGCTGCTGCGCCGGTTCACCGAGTCCGGCCACGACGTGACGCCGGTGCCGACCGAGGCCGCGCTGGAGTTCGTCGGCGCACCCACCTGGGCCGCCCTCTCCGGCAAGCCCGTCGCCACCGACGTGTGGACCCGCGTGCACGAGGTGCCCCACGTGCGCATCGGCCAGACCGCCGACCTCGTCGTCGTCGCGCCGGCGACCGCCAACCTGCTGGCCAAGGCCGCCCACGGCCTCGCCGACGACCTCCTCACCAACACCCTGCTCACCGCCCGCTGCCCTGTCGTGATGGTCCCGGCGATGCACACGGAGATGTGGGAGCACCCCGCCACCGTCGCCAACGTCGCCACCCTGCGGGCCCGCGGCGTGATCGTCGTCGAGCCGGCCGAGGGTCGCCTGACGGGCAAGGACACCGGCAAGGGCCGCCTGCCCGACCCGTCCGAGATCTTCGAGGTCGCGGTCGAGGTGCTGGGTCGCGCGGCCGTCGGCGCCGCACCGACCGACCTGGCCGGACGTCACGTGCTCGTGTCCGCGGGCGGCACGCGGGAGTACCTGGACCCCGTGCGGTTCCTCGGCAACCGCTCGTCGGGGCGTCAGGGCTACGCCCTGGCCCGCGCCGCCGTGGCCCGCGGGGCCGAGGTCACCCTGGTGGCGGCGAACGTGGAGCTGCCCGACCCGGCCGGCGTCACGGTCGTGAGGGTCGAGACCACCGCCGAGCTGCACCGGGCGGTCGTGTCCGCCGCCGCCGCGGCCGACGCCGTCGTGATGGCCGCCGCGCCCGCCGACTTCCGGCCCGTCGCGTTCAGCGACGACAAGATCAAGAAGAACCCCGACGGCTCGGCCGCTCCGATCGAGCTGGCGCAGAACGCCGACATCCTCGCCGAGATCAGCCACGAGCGGGCGCGACCCGGCTCGGTGGTGGTCGGCTTCGCCGCGGAGACCGGCGACGCCACGGGCTCCGTCCTCGAGCTCGGCCGCGCCAAGCTGGCCCGCAAGGGATGCGACCTGCTCGTCGTCAACGACGTGAGCGGGGGAGCGGTCTTCGGCAGCACCGAGAACGAGGCGGTCATCCTGGGCGCCGACGGCTCGGCCGTCGAGGTGCCCCGAGCCGCCAAGGGCGTGCTCGCGCACGCGATCTGGGACCAGGTCGCCCAGCGGTTCTGACGCGCCGCGGCCTCCGCCGTACCCGCCCGGCGCGGGGTGTCCGCCACGCGGGCGTTCGTCTCGGATTCCAATACGCCTGGGGTACGCGACTAAGGTTCTAGCCGTTCCGCAGGACCTGTCGAGTGGGAGTGAGTACCGAACGTGCCTGGACGTCTTTTCACCTCGGAGTCGGTGACCGAGGGTCACCCCGACAAGATCGCCGACCAGATCAGCGACACGGTGCTCGACCACCTCCTGGCGAACGACGCCGACACGCAGAACCTGCGGGTCGCGGTCGAGACGCTGCTGACCACTGGACTCGTGGTCGTGGCCGGCGAGGTGCGCACCAACGCCTACGCCCCCGTCGCCGAGCTGGTGCGCAAGAAGATCCTCGAGATCGGCTACGACTCCTCCGAGAAGGGCTTCGACGGCGCCTCGTGCGGCGTGCAGGTCGCGATCGGCGGCCAGTCCGCCGACATCGCCCAGGGTGTCGACGACGGCCACGAGACGCGGGTCGGCTCCTCCGTCGACGAGCTCGACAAGCAGGGCGCCGGCGACCAGGGCCTGATGTTCGGCTACGCCAGCGACGACACGCCCGAGCTGATGCCGCTGCCGATCACGATCGCCCACCGCCTCTCGGAGCGCCTGAGCGAGGTCCGCAAGGACGGCACGCTCGCCTACCTGCGCCCGGACGGCAAGACCCAGGTCACGATCGAGTACGACGAGGACGACCGCCCGGTGCGCATCGACACCGTCGTCCTCTCCACGCAGCACGCCGACGGCATCGACCTCGACGGCCAGCTGCAGCCCGACATCAAGCAGCACGTCATCGACCCGGTGCTCGCCTCGTTCGACATCCCGTCCGACGACTACCGCCTGCTCGTGAACCCGACGGGCAAGTTCGTCGTCGGCGGCCCCATGGGCGACGCGGGCCTCACCGGCCGCAAGATCATCGTCGACACGTACGGCGGCATGGCCCGCCACGGCGGCGGCGCCTTCTCGGGCAAGGACCCGTCGAAGGTCGACCGCTCCGCGGCGTACGCGATGCGCTGGGTCGCCAAGAACGTCGTGGCCGCCGGTCTCGCCCGCCGGGCCGAGGTCCAGGTCGCCTACGCCATCGGCAAGGCCCAGCCCGTGGGCGTCTTCGTGCAGACCTTCGGCACCGGCGTCGTCTCCGACGAGGTCATCCAGAAGGCCGTGCTCGAGGTCTTCGACCTGCGTCCGGCCGCGATCATCCGCGACCTCGACCTGCTGCGCCCGATCTACTCGCTCACCTCGGCCTACGGCCACTTCGGTCGCGAGTTGCCCGAGTTCACCTGGGAGCGGACCGACCGCGCCGACGCCCTGCGCGCCGCCGCCGGCGTCTGACGATCCGGTTCCGGTCACCGTGACGACCGAGCGACGTGCCGCCCCCAGTGCGCTGGAGGCGGCACGACGCGTTTCTGCGGGGGACGAGGTGCCGTGGCGTGGCCTGGAGATCGCGGCCTTCAGCGCGCATCCCTCCGTGCAGGAGGGGCTCGACCCCCGCGGCCGCTGGCCCCGCGTCCAGGGGCGGCCCTGGCTGGCCCGCCCCGGCGTCGCGCCGGCGCTGTTCACCGGGCTCGGCTTCCTCCCGCTCCTGGGCCTCGTGGCGACGGGGGCGAGGGGATGGTGGTTTGACGACTCCCAGGAGGGGCTGGCGGCCGGGCTGACGGGCGTGGTGTTCGGACTGACCGCCGTGGTGCTTGTCGCGGTGCTGGTCCTCCTCGCGCTCGGTGGCCGCGCTCGGCGGGAGCTGTCCGGCAGGGTGGCGCTGTTCGCCGGCCCCGCGGTGCTGGCCCTGCTCACGATCCCGTTGGCGCTCGTCCGCACCGTCGACGGTCCCGGTGACCCGCGGCTGCTGCCGGTGTGGCTCACGCTCGTGCTCGCCGCGATCGGGCTCGGGGTGGCGACGGTGGCGCGGGGCCCCCGGGTGCGCGTGTCTCCCGGACCGCTGGCGGTCGCGCGCGCCGCGGCCGCGGGCCTGTCGTCGGCCGAGCAGGGAGCGGTCGCGGCGGACCTGGGCGCTGCCGTCGCCGACCTGGAGGCGCGCGGGGTCGTCGCGCCGGAGGTCGCGGGCCGGGCTCGACGGGCACCGCTCGCGATGCTGGCGCACGACCTCTCGCAAAGCACCCGGCGCTGAGCCTCGACCTGTTCTGGGATCCTGGTGCCATGGTGGACGGCGACGGGTACGGCGGACCTTCCCCCTGGGGCGACGCGGGCCGGATCGCTGCGGGCTCCGGCGGGGCTGCCGACCACGAGCTCCGCGAGGTCCCGTCCCGCAGCGCCCGGCACCTGGCAGCCTCGTTGCCTGCGGCCTCGCGGGTCCCGTGGCGCGGCCTCGAGGTCGCGGCCTTCGCGCGTCACCCGGCGGTCCAGGACGCGCTCGACCCGCGTCGTACGTGGCGCAGAGCGGCCGACCGGCTGCCCCGCACGGGGCTGACCGCGCTGACGCTGCTGACGGCGCTCGGGACCGCGGTGACGACCACGGTCCTGGGCTCCTCGGCGACGAACGACGTGCCCGCTCCGGCGACGGCGGACGCGGTCGCCGCGGTGGCGATGACGGCGTCGACCTCGACCTTCCTCGCCCGGTGGGCGAGCTGGCTGGTCACCCGGGCGTCGGGGCGCCGGCCGGTATCGGCCGACCTCTGGGTCGCCGTCGCGGTCGTGCTCCTGGTCCACGGCATCGGCACCGTCGCCTGGATGTCGAGCACCGACCGCTGGCCGACGGGTGTCGTCGTCCCCCTGGTCGTCACGGTGGCGGCGGCGCTGCTGGCCGTCGCCGTCGGCGTGGTGGCGTCACGGCCCGCGTCGTACGGCGCGCGCCGAGCCGGCGTCGCGGGTGGTCCCGGCGAGCTCGCGGCCACGCTGCCGGAGCGCGAGCGCGCGCGCATCGAGCGCGACGTCGCGCAGGCCCTGGACGTGCTGGAGCGCCGCGGGCTCGCGGACGCGGCGGTGCTCGAGCGGGCCCGCGGCGCGGCGCTCGGCGAGCTGACGACGAGCGTCGAGCGGTCGTCCCGCCAGGGGCGGCGTGGTCGGGCGTCCCGTCCGCCGGCGTGAGGACCTGTCGTCCACAGGCGCCGGCGACCGGGCGTGCGGGCTGTCGGCGCGGCACGGTAGACCTTCTCCCGTGACCACGTCCGTTCCACCCGAGCCCGTCGAGCCGGAGCAGCACGCGCTGCTGCCGGAGATGGCGCGCACCGCCGTGCGCCGGGCGAAGGACGAGCAGGCCGCGTCGTCGCAGAAGAAGCGCAAGGAGGTCGCCCCGGCCGAGGTCGACCCGGTGGCCCAGGTGCTGGTCGACGTGCCGCTGGCCCACCTCGACCGTCCCTTCGACTACCTCGTGCCGTCGGCGATGGCTCGCACGGCGGTGCCGGGCGTGCGGGTGAAGGTCCGCTTCGCCGGCCAGGACGTCGACGGCTACGTGGTCGGCCGCGTCCCGGCGTCCGACTACCCGACCCTGCAGCCGTTGCGCCGCGTGGTGAGCGCCGAGCCCGTCCTCCACGCCGACGTGGCCGAGCTGTCGGCGCTCGTCGCGCAGCGGTACGCCGGCACGCGCTCCGACGTCCTGCGGCTCGCGGTGCCGCCGCGGCACGCGACGACCGAGAAGGAGGAGCCGCTGCCCCCGGCCGTGTCGACGGGGCCGGCCGAGGCGGTCGTCGCGGCGGCGCGGGAGGCCTGGTCGTCGTACGAGCACGGCGGTGCCTTCGTCGACCACCTCGCGCGGGGAGGCGCGGTCCGCTCGGTGTGGGGTGCGGCACCGGGGGCCGACTGGCCGGGGCTGCTCGCGCACGCGGCGGCGACGACGTACGCGGCGGGCCGTGGGGTGCTGCTGTGCGTGCCCGACGGCCGCGACCTCGACCGTCTGGACGCAGCGCTGACGGCCCGCCTGGGGGAGGGCCACCACGTCGCGCTGCGGGCCGACGCCGGTCCCGCGGCGCGCTACCGGGAGTTCCTCGCGGTCTCCCGGGGTGCCCGCCGGGTGGTGGTCGGTACCCGGGCCGCTGCCTGGGCGCCGGTGGCCGACCTCGGCCTCGTGGTGGTGTGGGACGACGGTGACGACCTGCACGCCGAGCCGCGTGCGCCGTACCCCCACACCCGCGAGGTGCTGGTGATGCGGGCGGAGCAGCACGGCGCGGCCGCGATCGTCGGCGGCTTCGCGCGGTCGGTGGAGTCCGTGCAGCTGGTGGCGTCCGGCTGGGCACGTCCGGTGAGCCCGCCGCGGGCCTGGCTGCGCGACCAGGTGCGCGTCAGCGTGACGGGCGCGACCGAGCGCGAGCTGGAGCGCGACCCCCACGCGCGCAGCACCCGGGTGCCCACGCTCGCGCGCGACCTCGTGCGCACCGCCCTCGCGACGGGGCCCGTGCTCGTCCAGACGCCCCGGGCGGGGTACGCCGTCGGTCTGGCCTGCGAGCGCTGCCGCACCCCGGCCCGCTGCACGACCTGCACGGGGCCGCTCCAGATCCCCGGGGCCACCGCGCCCCCGACGTGCCGCTGGTGCGGCACCGCCGACCGCGCCTGGGCCTGCACCACCTGCGGCCACCACGGCCTGCGTGCCCCCGTGCTGGGCGACGCCCGCACGGCGGAGGAGCTGGGGCGGATGTTCCCGTCCGTGCCGGTGCGCACGTCGGCGGGCGACGCCGTGGTCGCCTCGGTGCCGGACAAACCGGCCCTGGTGGTCGCGACGCCCGGGGCCGAGCCGTACGCCGAGGGCCCGGGCTACGCGGGGGTGCTCCTGCTCGACACGTGGCTCGCGCTCGCCCGCGTCGACCTGCACACGGGCGAGGAGGCCGTACGACGCTGGCTCAACGCTGCGGCGCTCGTGCGGCCCGGGGGAGCGGTGGTCGCGGTCGGCGACCCCGCCGAACCGACCCTGCAGGCACTCGTGCGGTGGGACCCGACGGGCTATGCCGAGCGCGAGGCCGCCGAGCGTGCCGCCGCCCGGCTGCCCCCCGCGAGCCGGCTGGCCACGGTGACGGGGGAGGCCGACGCCGTCGAGCTCGCGCTCGCGCACCTGCACGTCGAGGGGCCGGTCGAGGTCCTGGGCCCGGTCCCGGTCGCCCCGCGCGCCGGCGTGCCGGCCCCGGAGGAGCCGGAGGTGCGGGCGGTCGTCCGGGTGCCGGCCACCGGTGGTGACGGTCTCTCGGCCGCGCTCGGGGCGCTCCAGCGCGAACGGTCGGCCCGCAAGCTGCCCGCCGTACGGGTGCAGCTCGACCCGCCCTCGTTGTGACGGCCTCGTGGTGATGGGCCCGTCGTGATCGGCCCGTCGTGATCCCGTCGCTCTGGCGCGCCCCCGCGGTGCCAGAGCGACGGGACGTCTCAGTCGCCGACGGCCTCGATGCCGCGGCGCACGATCAGGGGGTCGGGCTCGCCGACCACGGTGCGGTCCTTGCCGTCGTAGTCCACGGACGAGAGGAAGTGGCGCATCGCGTTCACGCGGGCGCGCTTCTTGTCGTTGGACTTGATGGTGGTCCACGGCGCGGTGTCGGTGTCGGTGCGCAGCAGCATCGCCTCCTTCGCCGCCGTGTAGGCGTCCCACTTGTCGAGGGAGGCGAGGTCCATCGGCGAGAGCTTCCACTGCCGCACGGGGTCGATCTGCCGGATGATGAACCGGGTGCGCTGCTCGGAGCGGGTCACGGAGAACCAGAACTTCGTGATCGTGATGCCGCTCTCCGCGAGCATCTGCTCGAACACGGGCGCCTGGCGCATGAACGTCTCGTACTCGTCGTCGCTCGCGAAGCCCATGACGCGCTCGACGCCGCCGCGGTTGTACCAGGACCGGTCGAACAGCACGAGCTCGCCGGCGGTGGGCAGGTGCTGGACGTAGCGCTGGAAGTACCACTGCTGCTCCTCCCGGCCGCTGGGTCGGGTGAGCGCGACGGTGCGGGCGTAGCGGGGGTTGAGGTGCTCCATGAACCGCTTGATGGTGCCGCCCTTGCCGGCCGCGTCGCGCCCCTCGAAGACGACGACGTGCTTGGCGCCCGTCTCGCCCTGCCAGCGCTGGAACTTCAGCAGCTCGACCTGCAGGAGGTACTTCTGCTCGTCGTACTCCTCACGGCTCATGCGCTCGTCGTACGGGTAGTTCTCCCGCCACGTGTCGACGGCCAGGCCGCTCGCGTCGAGCAGCACGGGGTCGTCGTCGTGGTCCTCGCCCAGCGAGTAGCCCTCCACCTGCAGACGGTCGATGTACGCCCGCACGTCGTCCTGGACCTCGCGCAGCACGGCTTCCTCCTCGTCGTGGCCGTCCGGCGGCCGATGGTGCCGCCCCTGGGCAGCGGGCGCACGGTAGGGGTGCCGTGTGAACGCTCGGTGGCCGCCGGGTGGACCGCGGGGCGTCACCTCGCGCGACCTAGACTGACGCGCGTGGCGATCCAACCCATCCGACTCTTCGGCGACCCCGTGCTGCGCAAGCCCGCCGTCCCCGTGACCGACTTCGATCGCGAGCTCCGCACCCTGGTCTCGGACCTCACCGACACCATGCTCGACGCCCCCGGCGCCGGTCTCGCGGCGCCGCAGATCGGGGTCGGCGTCCGTGTCTTCACCTGGCACGTCGACGGCGAGCTCGGCCACCTCGTGAACCCCACCCTCGAGCTCTCGGCCGAGGAGCAGGAGGGCATCGAGGGCTGCCTCTCGCTGCCCGAGCTGACCTTCGAGTGCCGACGCGCGCTGTCGGTCGTGGCGCACGGCTTCGACATGTACGGCGAGCCCGTCACCATCAACGGCTCCGAGCTGCTGGCCCGCGCCATCCAGCACGAGACCGACCACCTCGACGGCGTCCTCTTCATCGACCGCCTCGACGCGGCCGCCCGCAAGGCGGCGATGAAGGAGATCCGCGAGTCCGAGTGGTTCGGCATCGAGAAGCCGACCGTCAAGGTCTCGCCGCACCCGACGGGGCCGTTCGGGATCTGAGGGCCGTCGCAGCTGTGGTGCGGGGCGTCCGCCGGGCCCGGTGGTCGAGGAGCGAGCGCGGTCCTCGGTGGTTGAGGAGCGAGCGCCAGCGAGCGTCTCGAAACCACGCCCGCGGTGGTTGAGGAGCGAGCGCAGCGAGCGTCTCGAGACCACGCCCCTGCGTGCCGGCGTTGGTCGAGGAGGGCCGCCAGGCCGACGCCCGCGGTGGTTGAGGAGGGCCGCCCGGCCCGTCTCGAAGCCCACGCCCCTCTCGGCAGCTAATGGCCGCTTGACCTGGTCAAACAGTTCTCCACAGATCACTTCCTAGCCCTAGTGTTCGAACGGGTGATCGAATACAATCAAGGCATGAGCCAGCCCACCGTCACCTCCGAGCGCATCGCCTTCCCGGCCGTGCTGCTCGACGGCGCGCGGGCGGCGCTGGCGCGTCAGCGGGCGGCGGAGGTCGAGGTCCTCGTGGCGGTGGCGGACTGGGCGGATGCCCACACCGAGGGCGGCGTGGTGGCCGACCAGTACGGCCCGTTCGGGCTGCTCCGCTCCGATGCCCACCTGCTGCCGGGCGCGGACGTGTTCGGTGAGCTCGGCGGTCCCGGGGCGCCGCTGGTCTCGGAGTTCTGCGTCGTGGAGATCGCGGCAGCCCTCGGTCTGTCGACCGACTCGGGTCGCCGGCTGGTCGGTGAGGCGGTCGAGCTGCGGCACCGTCTCCCGCGGCTCTGGAACCGGGTGACCGCTGGCGCGTTGCCGGTGTGGCGGGCTCGGAAGATCGCGCAGGAGACGACCCAGCTCACGTTCGAGGGCGCGGAGTTCGTCGACCGGCACCTCGCACCGGTCGCGCACAAGACGGGCATGGTGACGGCGCAGAAGCTGGTCGCCGAGGCGATCGCGAGGTTCGACCCCGAAAAGGCCGAGCTCGACCGCGCGGACTCGGATGCGGCGCGACGGTTCGACATCGACTTCGACGCCCAGGTGGATCCGGTTCGGGGTGTGGTGCCGGTGTCGGGGACCCTCGACCTGGCCGACGCCCTGGATCTCGAGAACGCCGTGTCCCGCGTGGCCGCTGACCTCGCAGCGGCGGGGTCGCTGGACTCCCTCGCCGCACGACGGGCGTCCGCAATGGGAGAGATTGCCCGGCGCCAGACGACGCTCGACCTCAGCGGCTGCGGCACCGACGCGACGTCGCGAGACGAGACGGCGAGGTTCGAGGTCACACCAACCGTCACGCGGTCCAAGGCCCGCCAGGTCGTCCTCCACGTCCACCTCTCGGAAGCAGCCCTGAGCGACCTGGACCCGAACGGCTGCGGCGGTGTCGACCTGGCTCGTGTCGAGAAGACCCGCAGCTTCGTGCTCGCCGAGCAGGTCCGCGAATGGTGCCGCGCCACCTCGACGCAGGTGGTGGTGAAGCCGGTGATCGATCTGCGTGACCGGGTGGCGGTCGACGCCTACGAGGTTCCCGACCGGATCGCCGAACGCGTCCGCCTCACGAGGCCCACCTGCGTGTTCCCGCACTGCACTCGACCGGCGCGGGGTTGCGACCTCGACCACGTCGACGAGTACGTGCCGCCCGACCCGAACCATCCAGGCGACGGTGGGCCACCGGGTCAGACCTCCACCACGAACCTCGCCCCACTGTGCCGGCGACATCATCGGGTCAAGACCCACCCCTCACCCAGCGGTGTCGGGCGAGAACGCAGGTGGCGCTACCGCCACCTCCCCGACGGCACCTTCGTCTGGACCAGCCCCCACGACCAGCAGTACCTGGTCGATCCGCACGGCACGATCCCGCTGCCCGCCTGACCGCGCCCACCACGTCGCAGCCCGCGATTGCACGCCTCAGCGACACCACCGTCGCTGGGGTGTGCCGTCATGCCCGGGCACGCGCGGTGGCGTCGAGACACACTGGCCACGGCTCCTGCCGCCGCCCTCCGATCTGACGCGCGCAGCGCGACGGACTAAGTTGCTCGGACGAGCTCCATCGCTCGAGAACGCATCCGCACGCTCCCCACGCACCAGGAGAACCCCCGCACCATGCGCGTCGTCTTCGCCGGCACCCCCGAGGTGGCCGTTCCCGCCCTCAACGCGATCGTCGAGTCCAGCCACGAGCTGGTCGGCGTGGTCACCCGTCCTGACGCCCCGTCGGGTCGAGGTCGCAAGCTGGTGGCGAGCCCGGTGGCGCTGCGTGCGGAGGAGCTCGGTGTGCCCGTGCTGAAGCCGGAGCACCCGCGCGAGCCCGAGTTCCAGGCGGAGCTGCGCGCGCTCGCGCCCGACGCGTGCCCGGTCGTCGCGTACGGCGCGCTGCTGCCCCAGTCCGCACTCGACATCCCGCCGCACGGCTGGATCAACCTGCACTTCTCGGCCCTTCCCGCCTGGCGGGGCGCCGCCCCCGTGCAGCACTCGGTCTGGGCGGGCGACGAGGTGACGGGCGCGACGACGTTCCGGATCGTCAAGGCGCTCGACGCCGGCCCGACGTTCGGCGTGATGACCGAGCGGATCCGGCCCACCGACACCTCCGGCGACCTGCTCGCCCGCCTGGCCGAGGGCGGGGCCGGCCTGCTGGTCGCGACCCTCGACGGCATCGAGGACGGTTCGCTCGAGGCCCGGGAGCAGCCCGAGGACGGTCTGTCCTTCGCCCCCAAGATCTCCGTCGACGACGCCCGCATCGACTGGGCGACCCCGGCCGTCGCCGTCGACCGCCAGGTCCGCGCGTGCACGCCGGCCCCCGGCGCCTGGTCGACCCAGCTCGTCGACGGGGAGGCGCAGCGCATCAAGATCGGCCCGATCACGATCGACGCCGACCGCGCGGCGGACCGCCCCGTGCTGGCCCCGGGCGAGCTCGAGGTCACGAAGAACGCCGTCTACGTCGGCACCGCGACCGACCCGGTGCGGCTCGGCGAGGTCAAGGCCTTCGGCAAGAAGCAGATGGGTGCGGCCGACTGGGCGCGCGGCGTGCGCCTGGAGTCCGGCACCCGGTTCGGGGACTGAGCGTGGCCCCGGCCCGCACCGACGGAGCGGCGGGCGACGAGCGCCCGGCCACCGCCGACGACGTGCACCCCCTCTGCACCGCCCTGCCGCACGTCACCCTCGGCACGTCGTGGGGGGACGCCCCGACGTACCTCGTCTCCGACCCCGCCACGAAGGCCAAGCCGCGTGGCTTCTGCCTGCACCGGGCCCCGCACGACTCGGCGCTCGACCCGGAGACGGGGGAGCAGTACGACGACCTGCTCGTCGTGCGGGTGCCCGACGAGGGCGCCAAGAAGGCGCTGGTCGAGGACGACGGGCCGTTCTTCACCATCCCGCACTTCGACGGCCACGCCGCCGTGCTCGTCCAGCAGTCCCGCCTCGGCGAGATCAGTGTCGCCGAGCTCCGCGAGGTGCTCGTCGACGCCTGGCTCAGCCAAGCGCCCCCGAAGCTCGTGAAGGCGTTCCTCGCCGACCAGCCCGGCGCCTCCGATCCGATCGAGGAGCCCACCGATGGCTGACCCCCGCCGTCCCCGCGCCGGTGGTCGACCGAGCGGACCCCGTTCCGGTGGCCGCCCCCCGGCCCCGCGCCGTACCGCCGACCCCGCGCGACTGGCGGCGTACGACGTGCTCAAGGCCGTCCGGCTCGAGGACGCCTACGCCAACCTCGCCCTGCCCGAGCAGCTGCGCAAGCACGGCCTGACCGGCCGCGACGCCGGGTTCGCGACCGAGCTGGCCGCGGGCACCCTGCGCCGCCAGGGCACCTACGACGCCGTGATCGCGGCCTGCGTCGACCGCCCGCTGGCGAAGGTCGAGGCGAAGGTGCTCGACGCGCTGCGGCTCGGCGTCCACCAGCTGCTCGGCATGCGCGTGCCGCCCCACGCCGCCATCAGCACCACCGTCGACCTCGTGCGGGCCCGCGTCGGTCAGGGGCCGGCCGGGTTCACGAACGCCGTGCTCCGCCGGGTCGCCGAGCACGACCTGGGCGGCTGGGTACGGCGCGTGGCCCCCGACCCCGGCACGGATCCCGTCGGCTTCGGGGCCGTCGCCCATAGCCACCCCCACTGGGTGGTCGCGGCCCTCGCCGAGGCCCTCGAGGCCGGCGGCCGGACCGACGAGCTCGACGCCCTCCTGGCCGCCGACAACGAGGCCCCGACGGTCACGCTGGTCGCGCGGCCGGGCCGGATCTCCCGGGACGACCTGCTCGCCGAGCTCGACGCGCTCGGGGAGGAGTCCGGCGGCGCCGCGACGCCGTTGTCGCCGTACGGCGTGGTGCTCTCCGGCGGCGACCCCGGCGCCGTGCCGGCCGTGGCCGCCCACCGTGCCGGTGTCCAGGACGAGGGCTCCCAGCTCGTCGCGGTCGCCCTCACCGGCGTGAGCGTGGACGGCGACGACGCCACGTGGCTCGACCTCTGCGCCGGCCCCGGCGGCAAGGCCGCGCTCCTCGCGGCGATCGCCTCGCAGCGATCGGCGCTCGTCACCGCGAACGAGGCCCAGGAGCACCGCACCGAGCTGGTACGACGCGCGCTCACCGCAGCGGACGGCTCCCTGGTGCCGGGGGTCGCCAAGGTCGTGACGGCCGACGGCACCGCGCCGCCGTGGCCGGCGGCGTCGTACGACCGCGTGCTGGTCGACGCCCCCTGCTCGGGTCTGGGCGCGCTGCGGCGCCGCCCGGAGTCGCGGTGGCGGCGCAGCGAGGCCGACGTCGCGACCCTCGTGCCCCTGCAGCAGCGGCTGCTCGACGCGGCGCTCACGCTGGTGAGGCCGGGAGGGGTCGTCGTCTACGCGACCTGCTCCCCGGTGGTGGCCGAGACCGTCGGGGTGGTCGACGCCGTGCTGGCCGCGCGCGCCGACGTCGTCGCCGAGGACGCGACCGGGGCGCTCCCGGACGTCACCGACGCCCGCGGCCCCGCGCTGGCCGACGGCACGTCGACCGTGCAGCTGTGGCCCCACGTGCACGGCACCGACGCGATGTTCGTGGCCGTGCTGCGCCGACGCGCCTGATCGGCACCGCTTCTCCGGGCCCGCTCAGTCGAGCACGTGCCGCAGGTAGCGCTGGGGCGCGTCGAGGAACGCCTTCCAGTGCACGACCAGCTCGAGCTCGCTCCACGTCGTCTCGCGCAGCCCCCACGGCCCGACCTCGAGGATCGTCGCGCCCGGGAGCGAGGCGAGCACGGGGGAGTGCGTCGCGCACACGACCTGGCCGCCCTCCTCGGCGAGCTCGGCCAGCCGGGCCATGAGACCGAGCGTGGCGGAGAACGACAGCGCCGCCTCGGGCTCGTCGAGGCAGTAGAAGCCGGGGGAGTCGAACCGCGAGCGCAGCACCGCGAGGAACGACTCCCCGTGGCTCATCTCGTGGAACGCCGGGCCGTAGCCCTCGTTCAGCTCCTCGATGTAGGTGTACCAGCTGTGCATCGTCTCGGCGCGCAGGAAGAACCCCCACCGACCGGTGCCCAGGCCGCGTCGTACCGCCAACGATCGGCCCAGCGGTGACTCGCTGCGGCGGGTCTCGCGTCCGGCCTGGTTCGACCCGCCCTCGACGGCCAGACCGTAGGCCTCCGCGAGCGCCTCGACGATCGTCGACTTGCCGGAGCCGTTCTCGCCGACGAGGAAGGTGACGCCCGGTGCCGGGTCCATGCCGTCACGCACGAACTGGGCCACCGCCGGCACGGTCATCGGCCACACCCCGGGCTGCAGCGGCGGTCGCTCCGGGTGCATCGACACCCGCACCACGGGCGGCTGGTCGAAACGCATGCCGTGAACCTACGACGGGCCACCGACATCCGGCACCCACGCCGGCACCCACACCGGCAGCCTCAGGTCGGCGCCAGCAGGGTCGACACCACGAAGTCCGACGCGAGCCGCTCGAACCGCGCGCCGTGGCGCAGCATCGCGTGCCCGCCCCCCGGCACGACCACGAGCTGCAGGTCCGTACGGCGGGCGAGGCGCGCCGCGACGACCTCCGCCCGGGCGAGGGGCGCGACCCGGTCCTGGTCGCCGTGCACCACCAGCGTCGGCGTGCCGGTCAGGTCGGCGTCGTCGCTCTCGACCAGCCACGGGTTGAGGGCGACGACGCTGCGCACTGCGGGCGTCGCCCCCGCGAGCAGGGCCGCCCGACCGCCGAGCGAGTGGCCGACGAGCCCCACGGGCAGGCTCCCGAACCGGTCCCGGACCTGCTCGAGCGCCCAGTGCACGTCGTCGACGGGCGTCGCGCGCTCGTCCCACCCGCGCCGGGAGTTGAGCAGCCGCAGCACGGCGAGCCGCCCGGCGCCCGCGCGGGCGACCGCGGTGGCCACGGGGCGCATCCGCAGCACCGACAGCTGGGTCGGGCTCACCGCGGGCCGGTCGGCCCGTGCCGCCCCGCCGTGCAGCACCAGCACGACCCCCTCGGCGCGGTCCGGCACGGCGGCGTCGACGAGGGCGGGAGCGGTCATGACACCCACTCGTACCGGTCGCACGGTCCCGGCGTCCGACGTTCCACGAATTCGTTCGCAGTCCGTGACCTGCGACGGCACGAGCGCGCACCGGCCGGACGCTCCCCGCCGCTCCGTCCATGGCCTAGGTTGGCCGGGTGCCGTCGCCTGCCGTCGAGATCGAGGTCGAGGACCGCGTGGTCCGGGTCAGCAACCCCGACCGCGTCTACTTCCCGGAGTCCGGCGCGACCAAGCTCGACGTCGTCGAGTACTACCTCGCGGTCGCCGAGGGCATCACCGGCGCGCTCTGGGAGCGGCCGTGCATGCTCCACCGCTTCCCGAAGGGTCTGGCGGGCGACAAGGTCCACCAGAAGCGGATCCCCGCGGGCGCGCCCGAGTGGGTCGAGACGGTGCGGCTGCACTTCCCGCGCTGGAACCGCACGGCCGACGAGCTCTGCGTGACGGAGCCGGCCGCCGTGATCTGGGCGGTGCAGATGTCGACGGTCGAGTTCCACCCGTGGAACAGCCGTCGCGGCGAGGTGGAGCAGCCCGACGAGTGGCGCATCGACCTCGACCCGGGCGAGGCGTGCGACTACGCGACGGTGCGGCGGGTGGCCCACGTCGTCCAGGAGGTGCTCGACGAGCTGGGTGCCGTCGGCTACCCCAAGACGAGCGGCAGCAAGGGCCTCCACGTCTACGTCCGGATCCCGCCCACCCACGGCTTCCCCGACGTACGGCGGGCCGCCCACGCGTTCGCGCGCGAGGTCGAGCGCCGTACCGACGACGTGACGACTGCCTGGTGGCGCAAGGACCGCGACCCCGCCAAGGTGTTCGTCGACTACAACCAGAACACCCGCGACCACACGATCGCCGCCGCCTACTCCCTGCGCGGCCTGCCCGACGCCCGGGTCTCGACCCCGATCCGCTGGGACGAGATCGACGACGCCGACCCGCGGGACCTGACGATGTTCACGGTGCCGGCCCGGTTCGCCGAGCTCGGCGACCTGCACGCCGACCTGCACGCCGACCGCCACCCGTTCGACCTCGCGCCCCTGCTGGAGTGGGCCGACCGCGACGCGGCCGAGGGCGCCGAGCCCCCGCCGGCGGACAGCGACGAGCCGGTAGCCTGACCGCCGTGGGAGTCCAGATCACGCCGAGCATCCTCAACGCCGACTTCGCGAACCTCGGAGCGGAGGTGGCCCGGATCTCGGGCGCGGACATGGTCCACGTCGACGTGATGGACAACCACTTCGTCCCGAACCTCACGTTCGGCCCGACGATGGTGGAGGCGCTGGCGCGCTCCACCGACCTGCCGCTCGACGCGCACCTGATGATCGCCGACGCCGACCGGCACGCCCCGACGTACGTCGAGGCCGGCTGCGCGTCCGTGACGTTCCACGTCGAGGCCGCGGCAGCTCCGGTGCGCCTGGCGCGGGAGATCCGGGCCGCGGGCGGTCGCGCGAGCATGGCGCTCAAGCCGGCGACGCCGATCGAGCCGTACGCCGACATGCTGGGCGAGCTCGACATGCTGCTGCTGATGACGGTCGAGCCGGGCTTCGGCGGGCAGAAGTTCCTCGACCTGGTGCTGCCCAAGATCCGCCGTACGCGGGCGCTGCTCGACGCCCTGGGCGTCGAGACCTGGCTGCAGGTGGACGGCGGGGTCTCCCTCGAGACGATCGAGCGCTGCGCGGAGGCCGGGGCGGACGTGTTCGTGGCCGGCAGTGCCGTCTACTCCGCCGACGACCCGGACGCCATGGTCACCGCGCTGCGCGACGCCGCCGCGGCTGCCCGCCCACCGACGACCCCGCAGCACGGCTGAACGGCACACGGGGGTGGCCATGATGGACGGTGAGGACCTGCTCGCACGGATCCTCCGTGCGGCGACGGACGCGGACGGCGACGGCGGCGGCGGTGACCCGCGCCGGGCGCTGCGTGCGCTGCAGCGGGACGTGACGCGGTTCCGGCTGCACTACAAGTTCGCGATGGACGAGATCCTCACGAAGATCACGATCCTGCGCGAGGAGTTCGAGGAGACGCACGAGTACAGCCCGATCGAGCACGTGCGCACGCGGCTGAAGTCGGTCGACAGCCTGATGGCCAAGGTCGGCCGCCTCGGCGTGGAGCCCCAGGTCGACGCGATCCGCGCGACCATCCGTGACATCGCCGGCATCCGGGTGACCTGCGCCTTCGTCTCCGACGCGTACTGGATCGCCGACATGCTCACGTCGCAGCCCGACGTCAGCGTGCTCGAGACCAAGGACTACATCGCCACGCCGAAGGAGAACGGCTACCAGAGCCTCCACGTGATCGTGCAGGTCCCGGTCTACCTCTCCGACCACGTCGAGAACGTCCCGGTCGAGATCCAGATCCGCACGATCGCCATGGACTTCTGGGCCAGCGTCGAGCACAAGATCTACTACCGCTACGACCGCGAGGTGCCGCAACGGCTCCTCGACGAGTTGCACGAGGCGGCCCTCACCGCCGACCGTCTCGACCGTCAGATGGCCCGGCTCCGCGAGGAGGTGCGCGCGCTCGGCGGACGTCCCCAGGGTGGGCCGTCGCGTCCGTCGGGTGGACCTCCGGAGGCCGACGAGGGACGTGTGCCAGAATCGCCGGCGACGAGTTGACCAACTCGCGTGCACTGGGGTCGGTGCAATTCCGAGCCGGCGGTGAGAGTCCGCGACCCGATCGCCGCCAGCGATCGGCTGACCAGGTGGGAGTCCTGGACCGACGGTGAGAGTCCGGATGGGAAGCGCACGCAGAGGGTCACGACGCCGGTCCCGGTGAGGGTCCGTCGCGTCGTCGACCCGCACGCGCCCCGAGACCCCCCAGCGTCCGCGACCGGACCGGGAGGGCACATGCCTGCGGACGACACCGCCACGCCAGCCGAGCGTGACGCGATGGAGCGTGCGCTCCTGATCGCGGGCGTCCACGGCGTCCCCGGACCGAACCCACGGGTGGGCTGCGTGATCCTCGACCCCGAGGGCCGGGTGCTCGTCGAGGGCTACCACCGCGGCGCCGGCACGCCCCACGCCGAGGCCCACGCCCTGGCGCGGGCCGAGGCGGCCGGCATCGACGTCCGCGGCGCGACCGCCGTCGTCACGCTCGAGCCCTGCAACCACACGGGACGCACCGGGCCCTGCGCGCAGGCGCTGCTGGCCGCGGGCGTACGGCGGGTCGTCGTCGCCCAGTCCGACCCCAACCCCCAGGCCGCCGGTGGCGCCCGCACGCTCCGCGACGGCGGGGTCGAGGTGGTCGTGGGCGTGGAGGCGGAGGCCGCCGCCGCCCTCAACCGGGCCTGGACCTTCGCCGTCACCCACGGGCGCCCGTTCGTGACCTGGAAGTTCGCCACCACGCTCGACGGTCGCAGCGCCGCCGCCGACGGCACGAGCCGCTGGATCAGCTCGCGGCCGGCCCGCCTCGACACCCACCGCCTGCGCGCCGGGTGCGACACGATGCTCGTCGGCACCGGCACGGTGCTCACGGACGACCCGCTCCTCACCGTCCGCGACGCCGACGACGTGCCCCTCCCGCTCCAGCCGCTGCGCGCCGTGATGGGCCTGCGATCGCTGCCGGCCGACGCCCGCGTGCTCAACGGCGACGCGCAGACGCTCCAGATCCGGACCCGCAGCCCCCGCGAGGCCCTGGCGACCCTGCACGAGCGGGAGCGGCGCCACGTCTTCCTCGAGGGCGGCCCCACGCTGGCCGCGGCCTTCGTGGCCGACGGCTTCGTCGACGAGGTCGTGGCGTACGTCGCGCCCGTCCTGCTCGGCGCCGGCCGCAACGCCGTGGGCGACCTCGGAATCACCACGATCGCCGACGCGTTGCGCCTCCGGGTCACCGAGGTGGCCACGGTCGGCGACGGTGCCGACACGAACATCCGCATCACCCTGCGCGCCGCGCCGGCGCCGTCCGAGGAGGACTGACGTGTTCACGGGAATCGTCGAGGAGCTCGGCTCCGTCGAGGCCATCGAGCAGCAGAGCGACGCCATCCGACTGACGCTGCGGGCCGACGTCGTGCTGGGGGACGTGCACCCGGGCGACTCGATCGCCGTCGACGGCTGCTGCCTCACCGTGACGTCGTACGACGACGCCACCTGGACGGCCGACGTGATGGCCGAGTCCCTCGAGCGCACCTCGCTGGGGCGCCGCGTGGTCGGCGACCGCGTGAACCTCGAGCGCGCCGTCCGCGTCGACCAGCGCCTCGGCGGTCACATCGTGCAGGGCCACGTCGACGGCGTCGGAGAGGTCGTGCGCCGCAGCCCGAGCGAGCACTGGACCCTCGTCGAGGTCGCCTACCCGCCGTCGCTCGCGCCGTACCTCGTGGAGAAGGGCTCGATCACCGTCGACGGCATCAGCCTGACGATCGTCGAGGTGGGGGAGTCGAGCTTCACCGTCAGCCTCATCCCCGAGACGCTGGCCCGCACCACCCTCGGCTTCCGGGAGGTCGGGGAGCCGGTGAACCTCGAGGCCGACGTCATCGCCAAGCACGTCGAGCGGCTGGTCGTGGGCGGGTACGCCGACGGCTACCTGGCCCGCATGACCGGCACCGGCGCCCCCGTCACGCCCGCCACCCCCGCCACGCCCGCTGCCGAGGAACCCCGGTGAGCCCGCTCGAGTGGCTGCTGCACGGCCACCTCGAGGTCGGCGGCGGCTACCTCTCGGTCCCGGAGGTCGTCGGCAACGTCTTCGGCCTCGCCAGCGCCCTGCTCGGCATGCGCCGGGTCGTGTGGGCCTGGCCCGTGGGCCTGATCGGCAACGCCCTGCTGTTCTCGGTGTTCGCGTACGGCGAGCTGAGCAACGTCGTCGCCGAGCCGCTGTGGGGCCAGGCCGGCCGCCAGGTGTTCTTCGCCGTCGTCAGCGCCTACGGCTGGTGGCGGTGGGCGAGCCTGCGCCGCGCCGGCGGCGCCGCCGACGGGGGAGCGGTCACGCCCCGCTGGGCCGGCAGGTCGGGGCTCGCCCAGCTCGCGCTGCTCGGCGTGGTCGGGTACGCCGCGTCGTACGCGCTGCTGCACGTGATCGGCTCGTGGGCCCCGGCCACCGAGGCCTGGATCCTCGCCGGCTCGATGCTCGCCACCTACGGCATGGCCCGCGGCTGGGTCGAGTTCTGGCTCGTGTGGCTCGCCGTCGACGTGGTGGGCGTGAGCTCGCTGCTGAAGGCCGGCTACTACCCGACCGCCGTGATGTACCTGGTGTACGCCGCGTTCGTCGTGCTCGGCTTCGTCACCTGGTGGCGCGCCGAGCGCCGGCTGCGCGTCGTGCCCGACCCCACCCTGATCGCCGGGACGGACGCCTCCGCGGCGCCCGCCGTGGCCACCTCGAGGAGCTGAACCCCGCATGGCAGAGACCGTCCGTCTGGACTCCGTGGAGCAGGCCGTCGCCGACATCGCCGCCGGCAGGGCCGTCGTGGTCGTCGACGACGAGGACCGCGAGAACGAGGGCGACATCATCTTCGCCGCCGCCAAGGCGACGCCCGAGCTGATGGCCTTCACGGTCCGCCACAGCAGCGGCGTCATCTGCGCGCCGATGCCGGGGGAGATGCTCGACCGCCTCGAGGTCCCGCTCATGACGCCGCACAACCGCGACAAGCTGCGCACGGCCTACACGATCTCGGTCGACGCGAAGGACGGCACGACGACCGGCATCTCGGCGGCCGACCGCGCCCACACCGTGCGGGTGCTCGCCGACTCGGCGACGGAGCCGGGCGACCTGACGCGACCGGGCCACGTCTTCCCGCTGCGCTACCGCGAGGGTGGCGTGCTGGTGCGCCGCGGCCACACCGAGGCAGCCGTCGACCTCGCCCGCCTCGCGGGCCTCACGCCCGTCGGCGTGCTGGTGGAGGTCGTCAACGACGACGGCACCATGAAGCGGGCCCCCGAGCTGCGCGCCTTCGCCGACGAGCACGGCCTGGCGATGATCTCGATCGAGGAGCTGGTGCGCTACCGCCGCCGCACCGAGCGGCACGCCCAGCGGGTCGCCGAGACGCGTCTGCCCACCCAGCACGGCGAGTTCACGGCGTACGGCTACCGCATCAGCATCGACGCCAGCGAGCACGTCGCCCTGGTCTACGGCGACCTCTCCGGCGACGAGCCGGTGCTCACGCGGGTGCACTCCGAGTGCCTCACCGGCGACGTCTTCGGCTCGCAGCGCTGCGACTGCGGTCCGCAGCTCGACGAGTCGCTGGCGCGGGTGCGGGCCGAGGGTCGCGGGGTCGTCGTCTACCTCCGGGGCCACGAGGGCCGCGGCATCGGCCTCGTCGCGAAGCTGCAGGCCTACCAGCTGCAGGACGGCGGCCGCGACACCGTCGACGCCAACCTCGACCTCGGCCTGCCCGCCGACGCCCGCCACTACGGCACGGCCACGCAGATCCTGCGCGACCTCGGCGTCGCGTCGGTGCGGCTGCTCACCAACAACCCCGCGAAGACCTCGAACCTCGAGGAGTACGGCGTGCACGTGGCCGAGCGGGTGGCGCTGACGCCGCGCCCGAACGACCACAACATCGCCTACCTGCTCACCAAGCGGGACCGCATGGGCCACCAGCTGGACGGCCTCGACGCCTACGAGCTCTCCGTGCCCGAGCTGGACGAGGCCGACCAGGTCGTCGACCCGCCCCGCGTCGACCCGGTCACCCACGACGCCGTCACCCACGACGCCGTGGCGCACCAGGCCCACGACGGCCCGGACAACGGCAACGCCACCATCCCGCTCGACGACGACGCGGCGGACGCCCCCGCCGTCCCGACCACCGAAGGAGCCCACCGATGAGCGGCCACGGAGCCCCCGACCAGCGTCCCGAGGACGCCTCCGGCCTGCGCGTCGCGGTCGTCGCCGCCAGCTGGCACGACGTGGTGATGGACGGCCTCCTCGCCGGCACGCACCGGGCCCTGGCCGACGCGTCGGTCACCGACCCGACGGTCGTCCGGGTGCCCGGCACGTTCGAGCTGTCCGTCGTGGCGGCCGAGCTGGCGCTCACCCACGACGCGGTCGTCGCCCTGGGCGTCGTCATCCGGGGTGGGACGCCGCACTTCGAGTACGTCTGCTCGTCGGCCACGGACGGCCTGACGCGGGTCTCGATCGACACCCGTACGCCGATCGGCTTCGGCGTGCTGACCTGCGACACGGAGGCCCAGGCGCTCGACCGCGCCGGGCTCGAGGGCTCGGTCGAGGACAAGGGCTACGAGGCGACCTCCGCGGCGCTCGCGACCGCGCAGCTGCTCCGCGGCCTGCGTACCTGACCGTCGGCACGACGCCGTAGGGTGGAGCCCCGTGAAGACGTTCGAGGAGCTCTGGACGGAGCTCGAGGGCAAGGCCCGCACCCGACCCGAGGGGTCGGGCACCGTCGCGGCGCTCGACGCCGGGGTGCACGCGATCGGCAAGAAGATCGTCGAGGAGGCGGCCGAGGTCTGGATGGCGGCCGAGTACCAGTCGACGGACGAGACGGCGGAGGAGATCAGCCAGCTCCTCTACCACCTCCAGGTGCTGATGCTGGCCCGCGGCATCACGCCGAGCGACGTCTACTCCCATCTCTGAGCGCCGCCCCGTCCCCACCCCCGCGCTCACCGAGAAGGACCCCATGACGCTCCCCACCACCGCCCCCCTGCTCCGGGTCGCCGTGCCCAACAAGGGCGCGCTCTCCGTCGCCGCGGCCGAGATCCTCTCGGAGTCCGGCTACGCCCAGCGCTCCGACTCCAAGCGCCTGACGCTCGTCGACGCCGAGAACGGCGTCGAGTTCTTCTACCTGCGGCCGCGCGACATCGCGCTCTACGTCGCCGACGGCACGCTCGACATCGGCATCACCGGCCGTGACCTGCTGCGCGACTCCGGCGCCCGCGCCGAGGAGGTCCTCCCGCTCGGCTTCGGCCGCTCCCGGTTCTACTTCGCCGGCCGCGCCGGGGAGTTCACGTCGGTCGACCAGCTCGCGGGCAAGCGCATCGCGACGTCGTACGTCGGGGTGGTCGAGGCCTTCCTGGCGGAACGGGGTCTCGACGCCTCCGTCACCCGCCTGGACGGCGCGGTCGAGACGAGCATCCAGCTCGGGGTCGCCGACGTCATCGCCGACGTCGTGGAGACCGGCTCGACGCTGCGCCAGGCCGGTCTCGCCACGTTCGGCGACGTGATCCTCGAGTCCGAGGCCGTCCTGATCACGCGGGAGGGCACGCCGCCGCCCACCGAGCTGTCGATCTTCAAGCGCCGCATCGAGGGCGTCCTGGTGGCCCGCAGCTACGTGATGATGGACTACGACATCGCCGAGGAGGACGTGGCGGCCGCCGCCGCGCACGCTCCCGGCATCGAGTCGCCGACGATCTCGCCGCTGCGCCGCGACGGCTGGGTGGCCGTGCGCGTGATGGTGCCCCGCGCCGGCGCCCAGCGCCTGATGGACGAGCTGTGGGACCTCGGGGCCCGCGGCATCCTGCTCACGGAGATCCATGCCTGCCGCCTCTGAGACGCCCCTCGAGCTGCCCCGCACCTGGCGTCCGCTCGGCACCCGCATCGCCATCTCGGTCTGCGGGGTCATGCTGCTGACGCTGTCGGCGGCGGCCTGGTTCCTGCTCGCCGACGACATCCGGGCGGCGTTCTCCTGGTACCAGCGGATCACGATCATCGCGTTCGTCCTGGCGGCCGGCGCCCTGGGCTGGGCGTTCGTGCGGTGCCGGGTGACGGCCACCGAGGAGCACCTCGTCGTCGTGAACGGCTACCGGCACCACGAGTACGAGTGGGCGCAGGTCGTCGCGGCGCGCATGCCGCAGGGGGCGCCGTGGGTGACGCTCGACCTCGCCGACGGCACCACCCGGGCGGCCCTGGGCATCCAGGCCTCCGACGGGTCGCGGGCGACCGCGGCGCTGCGCGACCTGCGCCGCCTCATCGACCGCTCCTGATCCTCCCGAAGGCGTCGACGCGCACGTCGGCGGCGGCCCGGGTGCCGTGGCCGGCGAAGTGCACCGCCTCGCTGCGCGTCCAGGCGCGCCACTCCGTCTCCGTCTCGGCGCCGTCGCGCTCGAGCCCGCGCCGCATCCGCAGGGCGGCGGGCGCCTCGACCCAGACCAGCAGGCTGCGGTACGGCGCCACCTGCACCGCCCCGGACCCGACGCCCTCCAGCACGACGACGTCGCCGTCCTCGACCGGCGCCACCACGTGCTCCTCGGCGAAGCCGCCCCGGTGCCAGTCGTAGCGGCGGTAGCGGCCGGCGCCACCGGCGGCCAGCGGGGCGAGCACGTGGTCGGCCACCCGGTGGGGGGCGTCGTCGAGGCCGGCCCACCCCTCGTACTGGTCGTCCATGTG
The DNA here is from genome assembly GCF_000426525.1 of Nocardioides alkalitolerans DSM 16699. Taxonomy (GTDB): domain Bacteria; phylum Actinomycetota; class Actinomycetes; order Propionibacteriales; family Nocardioidaceae; genus Nocardioides; species Nocardioides alkalitolerans. Next base: position 23,727 of record NZ_AUFN01000010.1, on the reverse strand, counting down.
CAGCAGCACCACGCGGCGACCGAGAGTCACGACGTGCTCGGCGAGGCCGCCGGCGAGGGTGGTCTTCCCGGAGCCGGCCGGGCCGTCGACGCAGACGAGGCGCCCCGTCCCGAGGCGCGGGGCGGACCGCAGGAGGGCGCTGCGCAGGGCGCTGAGCGTGCGCAGCGGCGTCGGGGTGGCGTCGTACGACGCCTGCTCGCGCGCCGCCTGCCCGTCCGGCCGGTCCTGCACCTGCCCGTCCGGAGAGGTGGTCATCGGTCCATCGTCAGCCGAAGGACCGACCCGCGCCACGATAGGTGGCGACGGTCTCACCGATCGCCCGCCCGCTGAGCAGGTGCACCCGGTCGGTGTGCTCGAAGAGCTCGCCCGACTTCGCGTGCCGGAACCACACGAGGTCGCCGACCCGCAGCACGTCGACCCCGGGGCCGACCAGGGGTGTCTGCACCTCGCCGGCGGCCTCCAACGAGGTCAGCTCGAGACCCGGGGGAGCCCAGGGGAGCGGCAGGCGGTCGACGCCGACCGGGCCGGACGCGACGTACCCGCCGCCGTGCACCGTCGCCGTCCGTGCGTCGGGTCGGCGGGTGACGGGCACCCCGACGTACGCCGCGGGGCGGGGCACGAACGAGCGGTAGTGGTCGAAGAGCCCGGGCACGAGCAGACCGGAGCCGGCGGCGACCTCGGTCACGACCGGGTCGGCGGCGCTGGTCTCGACGGAGCCGGATCCGCCGGCGTTCCAGAACTCGAGCTCCACCAGGTCGTCGAGGGCGGCGGCCACGGCGGCCCGTCGCTCGACGAGCTGGGGCACCGAGGCGCTCTTGATGCGGCGTACGACGCCCATCCGCGCCCGCTGGCCGGGCACGTCGTCGGGCACGCCCGCCACCTGGCCCTCGTAGGTCATGACGCCGACGAGGCGGAAGCCGGGACGGGCCAGGACCGCCTCGGCGAGCGCGACGACGTCGGCCACCGAGCGCAGCGGCGAGCGGCGCGGACCGACCCGGACCCCGCCGGGCGCGGCGAGGGCGGCGTCGACGTCGAGGGCGACCCGGACGGGCACGGCCAGCGACGAGCGCACGGAGTCGACCACGTCGAGGTGGGCGACGTCGTCGACCATCAGCGTGACGGCCGCTGCGGCTCCGGGGGAGGCCGTCAGCGCGGCCAGCGAGGCACGGTCGACCGTCGGGTAGGCCACCACCACGTCGTCGCTGACGCCGGTCTCGTGGAGCCACAGCGCCTCGGCCAGCGTGTAGCCCAGCACGCCGGCGAACCCGTCGCGCGCCAGGACCCGGGCCAGCAGCGCGGGGACGCGGAGCGACTTGGAGGCCACCCGGATCGGCGTGCCGCCCGCCCGCCGGACGAGGTCGGTGGCGTTGGCGTCGAACGCGTCGAGGTCGACCACGGCGCACGGCGTCGGAGGTGCAGGCGCGAGTCCGGCGACCGCGGCGTCGAGCCGGGCACGGAGCCGGTGGCGCTCGGTGAGGCCGGCGACCGTCTCGCGGGTCGCCCCCACGTCAGCTGATCCCGCGTCGGCGCAGGATGGCCTCGATGTCGTCGAGCTCGTCGTCGGCCGGTGCGGCGGTCGGCTTCCCGCGCCCGACGGCGGGTCGGGCGGCGGGGGCGGGAGCGGCTCCGGCGGCTCCCGCGGGGGCGGGCGCAGCCGGGGCGGCCGCCGCGCGCGGGCGCGGCGTCGTCCCCACGCCGCGGGCGCTGAGGAGGCCGCTGACGAAGACCAGCAGGACGCCGAGGCCGGCCAGTGCGACGCCGGTCCACACGACGGGGGAGAAGACGACGCCCGAGGCCCAGTCGCCGATGTCGACGGCCAGCTCCCCGGCGAGCTCGAGGGTGCCGGTGAGGTAGGCGGCGGGGGCGAGGAGCGTGAAGCCCGCTCCCCGTACGGCGGAGGCCACCCCCCGCTTCCGCCACGCGTAGAAGGTCCACGCCGCGCCGACCGCAGTCAGCACGGCGGCGAGGGCCAGCCAGGTCGCGTCCACGCACCCACCCTAACCAGCGCGGGAACCGGCGCCCGGGCGGTGCGGCGGGGTCTGCGACCATGGCGGGATGGAGCAGCAGGACAGGTTCGCCGGACGCACCCTCCCGGCGCCGGGCTTCGCCGACGACGACGGCGCCGCCGCGCCCGAGGTGACGGCCGCGCTGGCGTCGTACGACGCGGGCACCGCGGACCACCTCGCGACCCTCGCCGTCGTGGCGGACAGCCGCCTGCTCGTGCCGGTCGTCGCGGTGCTCGGCGAGGTCGAGCACGACGAGCGCGGCCTGGCCCACGACAAGAGCAGCGACATGGCGACGGTGCTGATGACGGGCCGCGACGGGCGCACGGCGCTGCTCGCGTTCACCGGCGACGAGTCGCTGCGCCGGTGGAACCCCGAGGCCCGCCCGGTGCCGGTGCGCGGGGACCTCGCGGCCCGCTCGGCGCTCCAGGACGGCGCGGCCGCCCTGGTGGTCGACATCGCCGGACCGGTGCGCTTCGTGGTGGCCGGCGACGACCTCGACGCCCTCGCGCGCGGGTGGCGTCTCGCCCGCGTCGGCGACGGCTGGGCCTGGATTGGCGCCGGCGCGGAATAGTCCGCTAATCTCTCTCGTTGACCGATCAGTGGTGACGTGTGCCTCCAACGCGCGTCGCCGCCGATCTACCAAGCGGAGACCAGCAGCACCCGTCTCCCACCCGCACCGACCGCCGCTCCTCCGGGCTCGTCCCGAGGTCAGCACAGGTCGTCGGGTCCGGTCCGACCGAGAGTCGTCGGCTTCGCCGTCGGTTCTTCGGCCGACGTACGCAGCGTCCCAGGGCGCCTCGTACGGCGACGACGTCGCGACTGGCTTCCGCTTGCACACCAGCGGGAGCCTTTCTGCATTTGTGGCCGAGCACCACCGGCCACGGGAGCGGTCCGGGAGCCCGACCGTTTGCCCTTCAGGAGGACACATCAGCACAGAGCTGCGCATCAACGATCGGATCCGGGTCTCCGAGGTCCGACTCGTCGGTCCCAACGGCGAGACCGTCGGCATCGTCCCCACGGGCGACGCCCTCCGACTCGCGCAGGAAGCCGGTCTCGACCTGGTCGAGGTCGCCCCCACGGCGCGCCCGCCGGTCTGCAAGCTCATGGACTACGGCAAGTTCCGCTACGAGAACGCGCAGAAGGCCCGTGAGGCACGTCGCAACCAGTCGAACGTGGTCATCAAGGAGATGAAGCTCCGGCCCAAGATCGACTCGCACGACTACGAGACGAAGAAGGGCCACGTCGTCCGCTTCCTCCGCGCCGGCGACAAGGTCAAGATCACGATCATGTTCCGCGGTCGCGAGCAGCACCGTCCGGAGCTCGGCTACCGCCTGCTGCAGAAGCTGGCGGAGGACGTGACGGAGCTGGGCTTCGTCGAGTCCTCGCCGAAGCAGGACGGCCGCAACATGACCATGGTCATCGGCCCGCACAAGAAGAAGGCCGAGGCGAAGGCCGAGGTCAAGGCCGAGAAGCAGGAGCGCGCCGCCGAGCGTGCCGCCGAGCAGGCCGAGGAGCGCGCCGAGCGGACCGCCGCGAACGCGGTGACCCCGGCCGCCCAGAAGAAGGAGCGGGGTCGGTCGGAGAACCTCGACCCCGAGATCGAGGCCTGAGCCTCCACGAGCTGGCAGCACCGACGAAGCCGGCCCGCCCACCGGCGGACCGGCCAACGAGAAGAGAGTGAAGTACAGATGCCTAAGAACAAGTCCCACTCGGGTGCAGGCAAGCGCTTCCGGGTGACCGGCAGCGGCAAGATCCTGCGGGAGAAGGCCGGCAAGCGCCACAACCTCGAGAAGAAGGCCTCGAAGGTCACGCGTCGCCTCACGGGCACGGTCGAGGTCGCCAAGGCCGACGTCCCCCGCGCCAAGAAGCTGCTGGGTCGCTGACCCACCCCCGTCCCACGACCTGAGCCGGTCACCACCGGCACCGGGTCGAACCCGAGTTCCACCACACAAGGAGTACCCCAGTGGCACGCGTCAAGCGGGCGGTCAACGCCCAGAAGAAGCGCCGTACGACCCTCGAGCGCGCCAGCGGTTACCGCGGCCAGCGCTCGCGCCTCTACCGGAAGGCGAAGGAGCAGGTCACCCACTCGCTGGTCTACAACTACAACGACCGGCGCAAGAACAAGGGCAACTTCCGCAAGCTGTGGATCCAGCGCATCAACGCTGCGGTCCGCGCGGAGGGCCTGACCTACAACCGCTTCATCCAGGGCCTGAACCTGGCCGGCATCGAGGTCGACCGCAAGATCCTCGCGGAGCTGGCCGTCAACGAGCCCGCCGCCTTCAGCGCGATCGTCGCCCAGGCGAAGGCCGCCCTGCCCGAGGACGTCAACGCGCCCAAGGTCTCGGCCTGACCACCACGCCCCTCGCCCCGGGCAACGCCCGGGTGAAGGACGCACGCAGGCTCAGCCGCCGCTCGGTACGTTCCGAGCGGCGGCTGTTCCTCGTCGACGGCCCGAAGGCCGTCGAGGGAGCCCTCGGCTCCCACGCGGTGCTGCACGAGGTCTTCGTGACCGCCGAGGCGCAGGAGCGGTACGCCGACCTGCTCGCCGCGATCCCGACCGACGTGCCCGTGCGTCTGGTCGAGCCCCGTGCGATGGCCTCGCTCAGCGACGCCGTCAGCCCGGCCGGGGTCGTCGCGGTGTGCGGGCTCCTCGACGTCCCCCTCGCGGACGTGCTCGACCCCGCCCCGCGTCTCCTGGCCCTCTGCGCCGACATCCGCGACCCCGGGAACGCCGGCACGGTCGTGCGCTGCGCCGACGCGGCCGGCGCCGACGCCGTCGCGTTCCTCGGCAGTGCGGTCGACCCGCACAACCCCAAGACCGTCCGCGCATCGGTCGGCAGCCTCTTCCACCTCCCCGTGGCCACGGCCGCCGACGCGGCCGCCGCCGTGACCGCCTGCCGTGCGGCCGGCCTCCAGGTGCTGGCCGCCGACGGCGCCGGCGAGGTGGACCTCTTCGCGGCCGAGGCGGACGGGCTCCTCGCCGCCCCCACGGCCTGGCTGCTGGGCAACGAGGCCTGGGGGCTGCCGCCCGAGCTGGCTGCCCTGGCCGACCACCGGGTCGCCATCCCGATCCACGGCCGCGCCGAGAGCCTCAACCTCTCGACCGCCGCCGCCCTCTGCCTCTACGCCTCGGCGCGCGCGCACCGGTCCTGATCGGACGCCGCACCTTTCGTCTCGGATCGGTCCCCTCCGGGGCCGGCCCTGGCCTACCGTGGCCGCGGTCCCGCCCCGACGCGAGAGAGGAGGCGTGGTGCCCGGCCCCTCCGACCCGGACGACCTCCGCACCCCCGAGTCCACCCTCCTGGGTCCCCTGGATCCCGACGACCTCGCGTTCGTCGTGCAGCAGGTGCGGGGCCACGCCGTCATCCGGCTGGGCCTCGACGGCGCCGTCCGCAGCTGGAACTCGGGTGCCGAGCAGATGAAGGGCTACACCGCCGCCGAGGTGCTCGGCCAGAGCTTCACCCGGTTCTACACCGAGGGCGACCGTGCGGCCGGCGTCCCGGGCCAGCTGCTCGCGGAGGCGGCCCGCACCGGGGTCGCCCACCAGAGCGGGTGGCGGGTCCGCAAGGACGGCACCCGCTTCTGGGCCGACGTCAGCATCAACGCCGTGCGCGACCGGGCGGGCGAGCTGGCCGGCTTCCTCAAGGTGACCCGCGACCTGAGCGACGAGCGCCGGGCCGAGCTCGCGCGCCAGCACTACTACTCCGCCCTGGCGCACGACCTGCGCACGCCGCTGACGAGCGCCGCGGGGTACGTCGACCTCGCGCGCCTCGCCACCTCGGTCGAGGAGGCCGACGCGCACCTCGACCGCGTGAGCGCCAACCTCGAGCGCCTGGGCCAGATGATGGACGACCTGCTCGAGGTGGCGCGGGGGCACACGGACGCCGCGCAGCCGCACCCGGAGGCCGTCGACGCGGCGTGGCTGGTCCGCGACCTCGTCGACCGCCTGGCCGGCGAGGCGGACGCCGCGCGGGTCGTCGTACCGACGGGTGCGGCCTGGGTGCACGCCGACCCCGGCGCCCTCGAGCGGGTCGTGCTGAACCTGGTGTCCAACGCGCTGCGCTGCTCCGACGGGCCGGTCGACGTCACGGTCGACGGTGTCGACGGTGCCGTCCGGCTCTCGGTCCGCGACACGGGGCGCGGCATCCACCCGGACGACCTGGCGTCGATCTTCGAGCCGGGGGAGCGGGGACGGCTCGCCGTGGCCGACGACGGTGGGCACGGCATCGGGCTGGCGAGCGTCCGTCGGCTCGTCGAGCAGCTGGGCGGGCGCACCTGGATCGAGAGCGAGGTGGGCCGGTGCACCACCGCGCACGTCGAGCTCCCGCCGGCACGCCCGTGGTCGGGCGGAGGGGCTGCCGCCGACCCGCCCGCCTAGGGTGGTCGGATGGACGCCCTGGCGTACGAGCTCGTCGACGCACTGCCGGACGGGGTCGTGGTGGCCGACGCCGACGGCCGCGTCACCTTCGTGAACCTGCGGGCCGCGCGCTGGTTCGGCCGCGGTCGCGACGAGCTGCTCGGCGGTCCGCTCGCCGACGCGCTGCCGCTGCAGGACCAGGACGGCTGCGCCTGGACGGCGTACAACACGCCGTACGATGGGCTGCCCTCCCGCACCGGGGTCCCCGAGCAGTCCTGGCTGCTGGCCGACGGCTCCGAGGTCCTGACGACCGCGCGCCTGCAGCGGGACACGGCGGGCCGCGTCGTGCGGGTGACCGTGAGCATCCGGTCGGGTCGCGGTCGCGAGCGGCTCGACCGCGAGCGCTCCGACCTCGTGGCGACGGTGGCCCACGAGCTGCGCTCGCCGCTGACCGGGGTGAAGGGGTTCGTGCAGGCCATGCTGAACCGCTGGGACGTGCTGAACGACGACCAGAAGCGCCTCATGCTGACGACGGTGAACGCCGACGCCGACCGGCTCAGCCGGCTCATCACCGAGCTCCTCGACGTGGCGCGCATCGACACCGGCCGGCTGTCCATCTACCCCCGGGAGTCCGACGTCGCGGCGCTCGCCGGCCGCGTCGTGGCGTCCACCGGCGCCGGCACGTCCCGGCCCGTCGAGCTGGTCGCGCCCGACGGCCTGCCGCCGGTGTTCGCCGACCCGGACAAGTTCGTCCAGGTGGTGACGAACCTCGTCGAGAACGGCATCCGGCACGGCGACGGCACGGTGCGGGTGACGCTGGCACCGACGGTCGACGTGGAGCCGGCCGGGGTCACGGTGACCGTCGACGACGAGGGCACGGGCATCGCTCCCGAGATCCGCCAACGCGTGTTCACCAAGTTCTGGCAGTACGGCACGGCGGGCGGCTCAGGGCTGGGGATGTACATCGTCCACGGCCTCGTCACCGCCCACGGCGGGTCGGTCGACGTGGCCGACCGGCCCGGCGGCGGGGCCCGCGTCGTCGTCACCTGGCCGAGCACCGACCAGCGCGGCTGACGCGCCCGCCGGTCCCGCCGCCGGTCCTGCCGCCGGTCCCGCCGCCGGTCCCGCAGAGGCGGGTCGGTCGGCGTACAGCTGGCCCTCGACGCGCTTGAGCGTCGCCACGATCACGAAGCTGAGCGTGACCAGCAGGGCCCACGCGCCCAGCTTGGAGGCGTGCACGACCTCCCAGACGTCGACCTGGCCGGGGTACTTCCACGCCCCGAGGAACGTCGCGGCGTTCTCGGCCAGCCAGAGGAAGGCGCCGATGAGCAGGAACGAGAGCGCCAACGGCATCCGGTACGTCGTGCCGCCCACCCGGTAGTGCACCCACGTGCGGCGCAGCACCAGCACGCCGACGACCGCGAGCGGCACCCGCAGGTCCGGCAGCCAGTGGTGGGTGAAGAAGTTGACGTAGATCGCGACGGCGACGAACGAGGCCGCCACCGTCGGGTAGCGCGAGACCCGGAGGTCGAGGCGGCGCCACGCCTGGCAGATGTAGGAGCCGACCGCGGCGTACATGAAGCCGGCGTAGAGGGGCACGCCCGCCACCTTCGTCACCGCGTCCTCGGGGTAGACCCACGAGCCCTGCGCGACCTTGAACAGCTCGAGGGCGGTGCCGACGGCGTGGAACGCGAGGATGACGAGCATCTCCCGCGTCGACTCGAGGCGCACCAGCCGGAACCCGAGGGTGAGCAGCAGGCACCACACGAGCAGGGCGTCGTAGCGGGCGATCGGCAGCGGCACGACCGTCGAGAGCGCGAGGCCGAGGAAGACCCCGGCGGCGAAGAGGCAGGAGAGCGCCTCCGCGACGCCGAACCGCACCAGCTGCGCGAGCCCGTGCACGAGCCGGGCGCGCCTCCCGGGCGCCGCCGTCGTCCCCCGCAGGTCGGCCTCCACGGACGTCACGGTAGGCGCGGGGCGAAACCGGTTCGTCTCCCCGCGCCGGGACTTCCTAGACTGACCCGCGGTCCGCCCCCGTCGGGGGCGGACCGCACGACCACCTGCGGTCGCCACGCCGCAGCCCCCACGCCGGAAAGGCCACCATGTCGGGCCCGAACAACGAGTACGACCCGGTCCAGGTCACTCCGCTCAACGCGGAGGAGGTCGCGGCCGCCCGTGACGCCGCCCTGGCCGCGGTCGAGGCCGCCGCCGACCTCGAGCAGCTGAAGCAGGCGCGCCTGGACCACGCCGGCGACCGCTCGCCGCTCGCGCTCGCGAACCGCGAGATCGGTGCGCTGCCCCCGCAGGCCCGCAAGGAGGCCGGCCAGCGCGTCGGCCAGGCCCGCGGCGCGATCAACCAGGCGCTGAAGGCCCGGCAGGAGGTGCTCGAGGCGGCGCACGAGGAGCAGATGCTCGTCGTCGAGACCGTCGACGTGACGCTGCCCGTCGACCGGCACCCCCGCGGCGCCCGCCACCCGCTCACCACCGGTGCCGAGCGCATCGCCGACGTGTTCGTCGCGATGGGCTGGGAGGTCGCCGAAGGCCCCGTCATCGAGGCCGAGTGGCTGAACTTCGACGCCCTCAACCTCGGCCCGGACCACCCCGCGCGCACGATGCAGGACACGTTCTGGACGTCGCCCGCCGAGAACCACGTCGTGCTGCGCACCCACACCTCGCCCGTGCAGGCCCGGTCGATGCTGACGCGCACGCCCCCGATCTACGTCGTCTGCCCCGGTCGCGTCTTCCGCACCGACGAGTACGACGCGACCCACAGCCCGATGTTCCACCAGGTCGAGGGCCTCGCCATCGACGAGGGCATCACCATGGCCCACCTCAAGGGCACCCTCGACCACTTCGCCACCGCGATGTTCGGCGAGGGCATCACGACGCGCTTCCGCCCGTCGTACTTCCCGTTCACCGAGCCGAGCGCCGAGGTCGACCTCGTCTGCTTCGTGTGCCGCGGCACGGCCGTGAACGAGGACGGCGACACCTGCCGCACCTGCCGCGGCGAGGGCTGGATCGAGTGGGGCGGCTGCGGCGTGGTCAACCCGCGGGTGCTGGTCGCCTGCGGCGTCGACCCCGAGCGCTACACCGGCTTCGCCTTCGGCATGGGGATCGACCGCACCCTGATGTTCCGCCACGGCGTGGAGGACCTGCGGGGCTTCTTCGAGGGCGACGTCCGCTTCACCACCGCTTTCGGAACGGAGATCTGATGAAGGCCCCGGTCACCTGGATCCGCGAGCTCGTCGACCTGCCGGACGGCGTCACGACCGACGACCTCGCGCGCCGGCTCACCGCCCTCGGGCTGAAGCTCGAGGCGATCGAGCGCCCCGGCCACGACCTCACGGGTCCGCTCGTGCTCGGTCGTGTCCTGACGGCGGAGCCCGAGCCGCAGAAGAACGGCAAGACGATCAACTGGTGCAGCGTCGACGTCGGTGACGCGAACGGCACCGGCGAGCCCCAGGGCATCGTCTGCGGCGCCCACAACTTCGGCCCCGGCGACCTCGTCGTCGTGGTGCTCCCCGGCGCCGTGCTGCCCGGCGGCTTCGCGATCGCCGCCCGCAAGACCTACGGCCACGTCTCGGCCGGGATGATCTGCTCGGCCTCCGAGCTCGGCCTGCCCGACGGCTTCGGCGGCTCCAGCGACGGCATCGTCGTGCTCCCGGCCGACGCCGGCGAGCCCGGTGACGACGCGTTCGGCGTGCTGCCGCTGCGCGACGAGGTCATCGAGTTCGAGATCAACCCCGACCGGGCCTACGCGCTCTCGCTGCGCGGCGTGGCGCGGGAGGCGGCGCTGGCGTTCGACGCGCCGTACGCGGACCCCGTCGACCGCCCCGTCCCCGCTGCCGACGGCGCCGGCCACCCCGTGGTCGTCGACGACCCCGACGGCTGCCCGGTCTTCGTCACCCGGGTCGTCAGTGGCTTCGACCCGACGGCGACGAGCCCGGCGTGGCTCCAGCGGCGCCTGCAGCTGGCGGGCATGCGCCCGATCTCGCTCGCGGTCGACGTCTCCAACTACGTCATGCTCGAGCTGGGCCAGCCGAACCACTGCTACGACGCCGACACCCTCACCGGTGCGATCCGCGTCCGGCGCGCCACGGCGGGGGAGAAGCTGACGACGCTCGACGGCGTCGTGCGCTCCCTCGACGCGGCCGACCTGCTGATCGCGGACGGCTCCGGACCGATCGGCATCGCCGGCGTCATGGGGGGCGAGGCCACCGAGATCTCGGCCTCGACCTCCCGCATCGTCGTCGAGGCGGCGCACTTCGACCCGGTCACCGTCTTCCGCAGCCAGAAGCGGCACAAGCTCGGCTCCGAGGCCTCGAAGCGCTTCGAGCGGGGCGTCGACCCGCTGCTGCCGCTCGTCGCGGCAGACCGGGTCGCGCAGCTGCTCGTCGAGCTGGGCGGCGGCACCGTCGAGCCCGGCACGACGTACGTCGGGGAGCCCCCGGCGGCGCCGACCATCGTCGCGCCCGCCGACCTGCCCGCCCGGATCTCGGGCATCGCGATCGACGACGCCACGACGGTCGCCCACCTCGAGGCCGTCGGGTGCGCCGTCACGGAGGACGGCACGACGCTGAGCGTCGTGCCGCCGTCCTGGCGACCCGACCTCACGGAGCCCTTCGACCTCGTCGAGGAGGTCGTGCGGATCGTCGGCTACGACCAGGTGCCGTCCGTCCTGCCGGCGCCCGGTGCCGGCCGCGGCCTCACCCGGGAGCAGCGGCTGCGCCGTCGCGTGGGTCGCACCCTCGCGGGGGCCGGGTGCGTCGAGGTCGTGAGCTTCCCGTTCACCGGGGCTGCGGCGCTCGACGCGCTGGAGATCCCCGCCGACGACGAGCGTCGCCGCACGGTCGCGCTGGCCAACCCGCTGTCGTCGCAGGAGCCGGAGTACACGACCACGCTGCTGCCGGGGATCCTCGCGGCCGCGGCGCGCAACGTCGGCCGGGGTGCCCCGGGCGTCGCGCTCTTCGAGACGGGCACGGTCGCCTTCGCCACCGACGTGGCGGCGCCCCTGCTGGGGGTCGACCGACGGCCGACCGACGCCGAGCTCGACGCCCTGCTCGCCGCCGTCCCGTTCCAGCCGCAGCACCTCGCCGTGGTGCTCGGCGGCGTCCGCGAGCCTGCCGGGCCCTGGGGGCCGGGCCGCGACGCGGGCTGGGCCGACGTCGTCGAGGTCGTGCGCGGGCTCGCCACCGAGCTCGGCGCGACGCTGCGGGTCGAGAACGCCGAGCTGGCGCCGTGGCACCCCGGTCGCTGCGCGCGGCTGCTCGTGGTGGGCGCCGACGGCACGGAGACGGCCGTCGGCCACGCCGGCGAGCTGCACCCGCGGATCGTCACCGCCCACGGCCTGCCGGCCCGCACGTCGGTCGCCGAGCTCGACCTCGACGCGCTGCTGGCGGCGACGCCCTCGACCCCCCGGGGTCCGTCGTTCTCGACCTACCCGGTGGCCAAGGAGGACGTGGCGCTCGTCGTCGACGTCTCGGTCCCGGCGGCCGACGTGGAGGCGGCGCTGTGCGAGGGCGCGGGGGAGCTGCTCGAGTCCGTGCGGCTCTTCGACGTCTACACCGGCGAGGGCATCGACGAGGGCCGGAAGTCGCTCGCGTTCGCGCTCCGCTTCCGGGCCGTCGACCGCACGCTGGGCGAGGGAGAGGCGGCCGCCGCCCGCGACGAGGCCGTCGCGCTGGCCTCCCAGCGGACCGGCGCCGTCCAGCGCTGACCCCGCAGGGCGCTCGGCCGGAGAGTCGGCCGGGTGCTCCGCCGGTCGCTCGGCCGATCGCTCAGCCGAGCGGCCGCGCGACGGCGGCGCGGAACGCCGCGACCGTGGTGGCGTCGCCGTCGAGCCGTACGGCGTCGGCCGCCACCGGCCGGCGCCAGAGCCAGGCGTCGACGTCGGCCGCCGTGCCGGCCAGCGTCGCGACCGTCGGCGTCGTCGCCGCTGCCTCGTCGTCGAGCACCTCGAGGCGGGGCTCCCGCTCGTCCCCGCCGTCGTCCGCGGCCACCGTGCCCGCACGCACGACGAGCCGGGCGCCGACGTCACCGAGGCGGACCTCGAGCGGGCCGCCGACGGGGGAGAAACCGGTCGAGGGAGCACCGAACATGACCTCGAGCGCCTCCGCGACCCCGTCGGCCGCGAGGTCGGCGTCCACCGGGGCGTGCTCCACGCCCGCGGTCAGCTCGGCGTCCCAGCGGTGCACGAGCGCCTCGTGGGCCTGGCGACGGTAGGTGAACGCGGCGGTGTGGTCGCCCGACCACGACCACACGAGCTCCGCGGGGTGCACGGGGGCGAGCACCCGGGCGAGGCCCTCGCTGCCGTGCTCGCCGAGGGCGAGCAGGTCGTCGTACGACGACGGGCGCTCGGGCGCGACCACGCTCCCGGGTCCCGCGGGGCGGTTCCGGACGACCGACGCCCAGAACGCCTGCACCTCGGTGAGGTGCCACAGCAGGTCGGACGCATCCCAGCCGGGGCAGGTGGGTACCACAGCGGTGGCGTCGCACCCGGCCAGCACGTCGGCGAACCGGGCGGAGTCGGCGACGAGGTGGGCGAGGTAGACGCCGGCGTCGAGCCGGGCGGGGCGCGGCGGCACGTGACCGGTGGAGGCGGCGGACATGCGCCGAGTCAACCACCGCCGACACGCCGCCCGGGAAACCGATTAGCGTCGTCATGCATGGACCTGTATGGTCATGCAACATGACTTCCACCTACTCCGTCGCCGTCGCCGGAGCCAGTGGGTACGCCGGGGGCGAGGTCCTCCGGCTGCTCCTCGCGCACCCGTCCGTGCGCATCGGCGCCCTCACCGGCGGCTCCAACGCGGGCCAGTCGCTCGGTGCGCTGCAGCCCCACCTCGTGCCCCTGGCCGACCGCGTGCTCGAGGAGACGACCCCCGAGACCCTGGCCGGTCACGACGTCGTCTTCCTCGGCCTGCCGCACGGCCAGTCCGCCCCGATCGCCGAGGCCCTCGGGGACGACGTCGTCGTCATCGACTGCGGCGCCGACTTCCGGCTCGTCGAGGGTGCCGACTGGGAGAAGTTCTACGGCAGCGCCCACGCGGGCACCTGGCCCTACGGCCTCCCCGAGCTCCCCGGTCAGCGCGAGCAGCTCCGTGGCGCCCGCCGCGTGGCGGTGCCGGGCTGCTACCCGACCGTGTCGACCCTGACGCTGGCCCCGGCCGTCGCGGCCGGCCTCGTCACCGACGACCTCGTCGTCGTCGCGGCCTCGGGCACCTCCGGCGCCGGCAAGGCCGCGAAGCCCCACCTGCTGGGCAGCGAGATCATGGGCAACGCGAGCGCGTACGGCGTGGGCGGCGTCCACCGCCACACCCCCGAGATCGTGCAGAACCTGGGCCGGCTCACCGACGCCTCCCCGCGGGTGAGCTTCACCCCGCTGCTCGTGCCGATGTCGCGCGGCATCCTGGCCACCGCGACCGCCCCGCTCGCGGCCCCGCTGACGGCCGAGGAGGCCTACGACGTGTACGCCAAGGCCTACGCCGACGAACCGTTCGTCCACGTGCTGCCTCCCGGCCAGTGGCCGCAGACGCAGTCCGTGCTCGGCTCGAACGCCGTGCACGTGCAGGTCACCGTCGACGAGGTCGCGCAGCGGCTCGTCGCGGTCGGCGCCGTCGACAACCTCGCCAAGGGCACGGGCGGCGCGGCCGTCCAGTGCATGAACCTGGCCCTGGGCCTCGACGAGTCCACCGGCCTCTCCACCGTCGGGCTGGCGCCGTGAGCGCCGGCGGGCCGGGGGAGCAGACCACCCCCGAGCAGGTTCCCGGCGTCGCGCACCAGCACGAGCTGGAGCACGACGACGAGCAGGCGGCGGCGCCGGAGGGCGGGCGCACGACGTACACGCTGGCGCGCTACCCCGAGAAGCTGGCCGTCGTGCGCCTCGGGCCCGGCAGCGACGTGCCCCCCTGGGCCGAGTCGGCGTCGCTGTTCTCGGTCACGGCGAGCGCGACCGAGACGTCCGTCGTGTGCTCCGCCCGCGACGTGCCCACCAAGGCCCGCGCCCACAAGGCCTACACGGCGTTCGCCGTCGAGGGCGTCCTGGAGTCCGGTGACGTCGGCGTGCTCGTCGAGCTGCTCACGCCGGTCGCCGACCTCGGGGTCGCCGCCATGACGATCTCCACGTTCGACACCGCCTGGATCCTCGTCCCGGTCGGGCGCGCGGACAAGGTCGAGGAGGCGTGGCAGAAGCGGGGCCACACGGTCGCCCGCGCCGTCCCTGCGGGGCCGACGCCCCGGCGCGACGCGCGACGCTGACCCGCCGGCCCTCACCCCCGCCGTACCCCACCCCGCACCTGCTCCACGAAGGACTCCCCATGACCATCACCACCCCCGCCGGCTTCCGGGCCTCCGGTGTCGCCGCCGGTCTCAAGAGCACCGGCGCCCGCGACCTCGCGCTCGTCGTGAACGACGGCCCCCGCCACGACTCGGCGTCGGTGTTCACGTCGAACCGCTGCAAGGCCAACCCCGTGCTGTGGAGCCAGGAGGTCGTCAAGGACGGCACCGTGCGCGCCGTCGTCCTCAACTCCGGGGGCGCCAACTGCTACACCGGCGCCGAGGGCTTCCAGACCACGCACGCGGTGGCCGAGAAGGTCGCCGAGAAGCTGGGCATCGGCGCGATCGACGTCGTCGTCTGCTCGACCGGTCTCATCGGCCTCGCCAACCCGCGCCAGCACCTGCTCGACGGCGTCGAGGAGGCGTACGGCGCCCTGGCCGCCGACGGGGGCGAGGACGCGGCGACCGCGATCATGACCACCGACTCGGTCCACAAGCAGGTCGTCGTCGAGGGCGCGGGCTGGAGCATCGGCGGGATGGCGAAGGGCGCCGGCATGCTGGCCCCGCAGCTCGCCACGATGCTCGTCGTGCTCACGACCGACGCCGTCGTCGACGCTGCGGACCTCGACCGCGCGCTCCGCGCGGCCACCCGGGTGAGCTTTGACCGCCTCGACTCCGACGGCTGCATGTCGACCAACGACACCGTGACGGTGCTCGCGAGCGGCGCCTCCGGCATCACGCCCACCGTCGACGACTTCACCGCCGCACTCACCCAAGCGTGCACCGACCTGGCGATGCAGCTGCTCAAGGACGCCGAGGGCGCCGACCACGAGATCGCCATCACCACGCTCAACGCGGCGACGGAGGACGACGCCGTGGCCGTGGGCCGCAGCGTCGCCCGCAGCAACCTCTTCAAGGCCGCCGTGTTCGGCAAGGACCCGAACTGGGGCCGGGTGCTGGCGAGCATGGGCACGACCGACGCGGCCTTCGACCCGGCCGACCTCGACGTGGCGATGAACGGCGTGTGGGTCTGCCGGGCGTCGACCCCCGCGGAGGACCCGGCGGGCGTCGACCTCTCGCAGCGCGAGGTCAGCGTCACCATCGACCTGAAGTCGGGCACCGAGCGGGCGACGGTCTGGACCAACGACCTCACGCACGCCTACGTCCACGAGAACAGCGCGTACTCGTCATGAGCGGAGACAAGCCGGTGACCAGCGACGACGGGACCGAGACGGTCCACTACAAGCCCAGCGTCGACCGCTCGAAGGCGGTCGCCCTGGCGGGTGCCCTGCCGTGGCTGAAGGCGTACCACGGCAAGATCATCGTCATCAAGTACGGCGGCAACGCCATGACGGACGACGTGCTGAAGACCGCGTTCGCCGAGGACATCGCGTTCCTGCGGTTCGCCGGCTTCAAGCCGGTCGTCGTGCACGGCGGCGGTCCGCAGATCTCGAAGATGCTCGCCAAGCTCGACATCACCTCGGAGTTCCGCGGGGGCCTGCGCGTCACCACGCCGGAGGCGATGGACGTCGTCCGGATGGTGCTCGTCGGCCAGGTGCAGCGCGAGCTCGTGGGGCTGCTCAACAGCCACGGCCCCATCGCCGTCGGCCTGTCGGGCGAGGACGCCGGGCTGTTCACGGCGGTGCCCGCCACCACGGTGGTCGACGGCGAGGAGGTCGACCTCGGGCTCGTCGGCGAGGTCTCCCACGTGCGGCCCGAGGCCGTGCTCGACCTGGTCGAGGCCGGTCGTGTGCCGGTGATCTCCAGCGTCGCGCCCGACGAGGACGGTCTCGTCCACAACGTCAACGCCGACACCGCCGCCGCGGCCCTGGCCGTCGCGCTGAAGGCCGCGAAGCTGCTCGTGCTCACCGACGTCGAGGGTCTCTACCGCGACTGGCCCCACAGCCCCGACCTGATCGGCGAGATCAGTCCCGAGGCGCTGGCCGAGCTGATGCCGAACCTGGCGAGCGGCATGGTCCCGAAGATGGGCGCCTGCCTGCGCGCGGTCGCCGACGGGGTCCCGAAGGCCACGGTCGTGGACGGCCGCGAGCCGCACGCCGTGCTGCTGGAGATCTTCACCGACGAGGGCGTCGGCACGCAGGTGCTGCCGGGCGTCCCCACCAAGATCCGGACCGCGAAGGTCCCGCCGAAGCCGAAGGAGGACGCATGAGCACGCACACGGAGCACGACGCCGGCCCGACCGGTACGAACGGTTGGCAGGAGCGCTACACCGGCGCCCTCATGAACACCTTCGGCCCGCCGAAGACCACGCTCGTGAGCGGCTCCGGCGCGCGCGTCGTCGACGCCGACGGCAAGGAGTACGTCGACTTCCTCGGCGGCATCGCCGTGAACACGCTCGGCCACGCCCACCCGGCGCTGGTGAAGGCGGTCGGCGACCAGGTCGCGACCCTCGTGCACGTCTCGAACTTCTTCGCCACGCCGGGCCAGGTCGCGCTCGCCGAGAAGCTGCTGGCGCTGCTGGGCACCGAGGGCCGGGTGTTCTTCGCGAACTCCGGCGCCGAGGCCAACGAGGCCGCGTTCAAGCTCACCCGTCGCACCGGCCGCACGAAGGTCGTCGTGGCCGAGGGCGGCTTCCACGGACGCACCATGGGCGCCCTGGCCCTCACCTCGAAGGAGGCCTACCGCGCCCCCTTCGAGCCGCTGCCCGGTGACGTCGTCTTCGTCCCGTACGGCGACGCGGCCGCCCTCGAGGCGGCCGTCGACACCGACACCGCGGCCGTCCTGCTCGAGCCCGTCCAGGGCGAGGCCGGCGTCGTCGTGCCGCCGAAGGACTACCTGGTCCGCGCCCAGGAGATCGCCCGGTCCGCCGGTGCGCTGCTGTGGCTCGACGAGGTGCAGACCGGTGTCGGCCGCACGGGTGCGTGGTTCGCCCACCAGAACCCGGCGCTGGTCGACGGCACGGTCGTGCCCGACATCGTGACCCTCGCCAAGGGGCTGGCCGGCGGCGTGCCCGTCGGCGTCTGCATCGCGACGGGCGGCAGCGGCAAGCTGTTCGACCCGGGCAATCACGGCACGACCTTCGGGGGCAACCCGCTCGCCGCCGCGGCGGCCCTGGCCGTCATCGCGACGATCGAGTCCGACGACCTCCTGGCGCGCACCCGCGAGATCGGGGCGCGCCTGCGCGAGGTCGTCGGCAGCGACGCCCGCGTCACGGAGGTCCGGGGCGAGGGCCTGCTCATCGGCATCGACCTCTCCGAGCCGCTGGCCGCGGAGACCGTCGCGGCGGCTCAGGACGCCGGGTTCATCCTCAACGCCCCCACGCCGCACCGGCTGCGCTTCGCGCCTCCGCTCGTGCTCACCGACGCCGACGTCGACGCCCTCGCGTCGGCCTGGGCGCAGGTGCTCGACACCGCCTACACGTCCCGGGCGGACGCGTGAGCACCCCGGTGCGCCACCTGCTGCGCGACGACGACCTCTCGCCCGCCGAGCAGGCCGAGGTCCTCGCGCTGGCGGCGGCGTACAAGAAGGCGCCGTACGACGCGAAGCCCCTCGCCGGACCGCGCACGGTGGCGATGATCTTCGACAAGCAGACGCTGCGCACCCAGGCGTCGTTCACCGCCGGCATCGCCGAGCTCGGCGGTCAGCCGCTGCAGGTCGACGGCACGCTCGCCAGGATCGGTGTGCGCGAGTCGATCGCCGACGTGGCCCGCGTGCTCGGTCGCCAGGCCTCCGCGATCGTGTGGCGCACCTACGAGCAGGCGAAGCTCGCCGAGATGGCGCAGTGGGCCGGCGTGCCGGTCGTCAACGCGCTGACCGACGAGTTCCACCCCTGCCAGCTCCTGGCCGACCTGCAGACCCTCGCCGAGCACCGGGGCCCGCTGGCCGGGACCCGCGTGGCGTTCCTCGGTGACGGCGCCTGCAACGTGGCGCACTCGTGGCTGCTGGCCGGGGCGACGGCGGGCATGCACGTGCACGTCGCGGCGCCGGAGGGCTTCCTGCCCGACCCGACCGTGCTCGCCCGCGCCACCGAGATCGCCGCCACGACCGGCGGGTCGGTCGCCGCGACCACCGACCCCGCCGAGGCGCTCGCGGGGGCCGACGTCGTCGTCACCGACACCTGGGTCTCGATGGGGCGCGAGGAGCAGGCCCGCGACCGGGAGGTCGTCTTCGGCCCGTACGCCCTCGACGAGCACGCGGTGGCACAGGCGAAGCCCGACGCCCACGTGCTCCACTGCCTCCCCGCCTACCGGGGCAAGGAGATCGCGGCCTCGGTCATCGACGGTCCGCGGTCGCTGGTCTGGGACGAGGCGGAGAACCGCCGCCACGCCCAGAAGGCGGTGCTCGCGTTCCTGATGGCCCGCTCCGGCCTGCTGGCCTCCGACGACGTCCGTGCCGGCGTCGGGGCGGCGGTCTGACGTGAGCGAGACGGCCCTGACGCCGCTGACGAAGAACGCCCGCCAGCGCCGCATCATCGACCTGCTCGAGCAGCACGAGGTGCGCTCGCAGCCCGAGCTGGCCGAGCTGCTGGCCGCGCGGGGCGTGCACGTCACGCAGGCCACGCTGAGCCGCGACCTCGTCGAGCTCGACGCGGTCAAGGTGCGGGCCCGCTCGGGTGTGCTGGTCTACGCGGTGCCGGCCGAGGGGGGCGACCGGACGCCCACCCACGTGCGTGACTCGGCGTCACCGGGCAGTCGGCTCGCCAAGCTGTGCGGCGAGCTGCTCGTCAGCGCGGAGGCGGCCGGCAACCTCGTCGTGCTGCGCACGCCGCCCGGTGCGGCGCAGTACCTCGCGAACGCGGTCGACAAGGCCGACCTCACCGACATCCTCGGCACCATCGCCGGCGACGACACCGTGCTGCTCATCGGTCGGGACCCGACCGGTGGCGACGAGGTCGCCCGACGATTCACGGCGCTGGCCGACGGCCAGGTGGGCGGGCAGACCGGCGGCTGAGCCGCCTCTCCCCACCACCCGGTCGGCCCAGCGCCGTACCCCCCGACACCACCTCCCCGCACCACGAACGTAAGGAAACGACACACGTGAGCAAGGTCCTGACCTCCCTTCCCGCCGGCGAGCGCGTCGGCATCGCCTTCTCCGGCGGCCTGGACACCTCGGTGGCCGTCGCCTGGATGCGCGAGAAGGGTGCCGTCCCCTGCACCTACACCGCCGACATCGGGCAGTACGACGAACCGGACATCGACGGCGTCCCGGGCCGCGCGGTCGCGTACGGCGCGGAGCTGTCGCGCCTCGTGGACTGCAAGCCCCAGCTGGTCGAGGAGGGCCTGGCCGCGCTCGCGTGCGGCGCCTTCCACATCCGCTCGGCGGGCCGCACGTACTTCAACACCACGCCGTTGGGCCGCGCCGTGACCGGCACCCTCCTGGTGCGCGCCATGCACGAGGACGGCGTCGACATCTGGGGCGACGGCTCGACGTTCAAGGGCAACGACATCGAGCGCTTCTACCGGTACGGCCTGCTGGCCAACCCCGAGCTGCGCATCTACAAGCCGTGGCTCGACGCCGACTTCGTCACCGAGCTGGGCGGCCGCGCCGAGATGAGCCAGTGGCTCACCGAGCGCGACCTGCCCTACCGCGACAGCAAGGAGAAGGCGTACTCCACCGACGCCAACATCTGGGGCGCCACCCACGAGGCGAAGACCCTCGAGCACCTCGACGTCTCGCTCGAGACGGTCGAGCCGATCATGGGCGTGAAGTTCTGGGACCCGTCGGTGCAGATCGACACCGAGGACGTGACCATCACCTTCGAGGGCGGCCGTCCGGTCGCCATCAACGGCACGCGGTACGACGACGCGGTCGCCCTGGTCCACGAGGCGAACGTGATCGGTGGTCGCCACGGCCTCGGCATGTCGGACCAGATCGAGAACCGGATCATCGAGGCCAAGTCGCGCGGCATCTACGAGGCGCCGGCCCTCGCCCTGATCTGGATCGCCTACGAGCGCCTCCTCAACGCGATCCACAACGAGGACACGATCGCCAGCTACCACGCGGAGGGCCGCCGCCTGGGCCGCCTGCTCTACGAGGGCCGCTGGCTCGACCCGCAGGCGCTGATGATCCGGGAGTCGATCCAGCGCTGGATCGCCTCGCTCGTCACCGGCGAGGTGACGATCCGCCTGCGCCGGGGCGAGGACTACACGATCCTCTCGACCACGGGTCCCGCGTTCTCCTACCACCCGGACAAGCTCTCGATGGAGCGCACCGAGTCGGCCGCCTTCGGGCCCACGGACCGCATCGGGCAGCTCACGATGCGCAACCTCGACATCGCCGACTCGCGCGCCAAGCTCGAGCTGTACGCCGGCCAGCCGGTCGAGCAGGGCCAGGTGCTGGTGGAGAACGGCACGCTCTTCGGTGAGCTGCCCGCCGGTGGTGCCGACCGCATCGCCCGCAACCCCGCGGCCGAGCACCGCACCGACGGCGACGCGCTCGACTCCGCCGCCATGGAGTTCGGGACCGACTGATGGTCGACACCACGGGTGGTACGACGGGCGCCGGCGACAAGGCGGAGTCCACCAACACGGGCAAGCTGTGGGGCGGCCGGTTCGCCGGCGGCCCCAGCCCGGAGCTCGAGGCGCTCTCGCGGTCGACCCACTTCGACTGGCGGCTCACTCCGTACGACCTCGCCGGGTCGCGGGCCCACGCGGGCGCCCTCCACCGGGCGGGTCTGCTCACCGACGCCGACCACGCCGAGCTGGTGCGGGGTCTCGACGTGCTGGGGGAGCGGTACGCCGCGGGCGACCTGCACCCGGACCCCTCCGACGAGGACGTGCACGGCGCGCTCGAGCGCCTGCTGCTCGAGGAGATCGGTCCCGACGTCGGGGGTCGCCTGCGGGCCGGCCGCTCGCGCAACGACCAGATCGCGACGCTGTTCAAGATCTTCCTGCGCGACCACGCCCGGGTCGTCGCCGGCCAGGTGCTCGACCTGGCCGAGGCGATCGCCGTCCAGGCGCAGACCCACCTGGGGGCGATCATGCCCGGGCGCACGCACCTGCAGCACGCGCAGCCGGTGCTCCTGAGCCACCACCTGCTCGCTCACGCGTGGGCCCTGCTGCGGGACGTCGACCGCCTCGCCGACTGGGACGCCCGGGTGGCGGCGGACTCGCCGTACGGCTCCGGCGCCCTGGCCGGCTCCAGCCTGGGTCTCGACCCGGCGGGGGTCGCGGCCGAGCTCGGCTTCACCGGCTCCACGGCCAACTCGATCGACGGCACCGCCTCGCGGGACTTCGTCGCCGAGTTCGCCTTCGTGGGCGCCATGGTGGGCGTCGACGTGAGCCGGCTGGCGGAGGAGGTCATCCTCTGGTCGACCGCGGAGTTCCGGTTCGTGCGGCTCCACGACTCCTGGTCGACGGGGTCGAGCATCATGCCGCAGAAGAAGAACCCCGACATCGCGGAGCTGGCGCGCGGCAAGGCCGGCCGCCTCATCGGCGACCTGGCCGGGCTGCTCGCCACGCTCAAGGCGCTGCCGCTCGCCTACAACCGCGACCTGCAGGAGGACAAGGAGCCGGTGTTCGACACGGTCGACACCCTCGAGGTGCTCCTGCCCGCGTTCACCGGGATGGTCGCGACCCTGGGGTTCGACACCGACCGGATGGCCGAGCTCGCCCCCCAGGGCTTCTCGCTCGCGACCGATGTGGCGGAGTGGCTGGTGCGCGAGGGCGTCCCGTTCCGGGTGGCCCACGAGGTGGCGGGCGAATGCGTACGCCGCTGCGAGGCCGCCGGCATCGACCTGCCCGACCTCACGGACGCCCAGCTCGCCGACATCCACCCGGCCCTGCACGCCGGAGTCCGCGAGGTCCTGACCGTGGAGGGCTCGGTCGCCTCCCGCGACGGCATCGGGGGTACGGCGCCCGTCCGCGTCGCCGAGCAGCTCGACCAGCTGCGCGCGCGGGCCACGACCCTGCGAGCCCGCCTCGCCTGACCGTTCCCCGCACGACCACAGCGACCTCGTCGACCGCCTCTCCGGGCCGGTGG
Source organism: Nocardioides alkalitolerans DSM 16699 (assembly GCF_000426525.1). GTDB lineage: Bacteria > Actinomycetota > Actinomycetes > Propionibacteriales > Nocardioidaceae > Nocardioides > Nocardioides alkalitolerans. Next base: position 1,149 of record NZ_AUFN01000010.1, on the reverse strand, counting down.
ACGAGGTCGCTCGTCATTTGCTGGGGTGCCACGTGGTGGCCGGCGACGTGCGGATCCGGCTCACCGAGGTCGAGGCGTACGGGGGAGCGGACGACCCCGCCTCCCACGCCTGGCGCGGGCGCACCCCGCGCACGGCGACGATGTTCGGCCCTGCCGGCAACGCGTACGTCTACTTCACCTACGGGATGCACCACTGCCTCAACGTGGTGACGGGCCCGGAGGGGGAGGCAGCCGCCGTGCTGCTCCGTGCCGGTGAGGTGGTGGCGGGGGAGGACGTGGTGACCGCGCGCCGTCCGCGTTCCGTACGGCGCGACCTCGCCCGCGGACCGGCCCGGCTCTGCGTGGCGCTGGGGGTCGACCGCTCGTACGACGGGACCGACCTCCTGGCGGGATCCGAGCGGCTGCGTATCGAGCCCGCCGACGACACGCCCGACCCGCAGAACGTTCTTTCGGGCCCCCGGGTGGGCGTCACCCGCGCCGCGGACGTCCCGTGGCGCTTCTGGCTGGCGGCCGACCCCACGGTCAGTGCGTACCGGCCGGCGGCGCCTCGACGGCCCACAACGCGCTGACCTGGGCAAACGCCCCAGGTTCATCCCGAGTTTGCACTACCGCCCAGGACTGCTAATCTTCTTCTTGTCGCGCCGAGCGGCTCCCACCAAACCGGGTCGAAAGACCAGGAGCAGTGGTGTGCCACGAGGTGCGATGGGCACGACGAAGGCCTGGTTGACAGGCCGGAATCAAGCCGGTAAGTTTCTGCAGGTTGCCCCGAGGGGCCGCAGGGATGCGGTTAAGCGGTGCGCGTGTGATTCTTGAGAACTCAACAGTGTGTCATATAAGTCGACGAATTAGTTTGTTTTGTTTTTGCCTCGTCGGGACTTGTTGATCAGCGGCTCATGCCTTTGGGTGTGGGTGGTTGTGAGGCTTGTTTTGATGTTTCTTTGGTAGAGATAATTCTCGATGATTCTAGCAATTGTCGGGGTTTGTTTCTGTCTGGGATTTTGGCTCTTATTGTTGATGCTTGCTTGGTGCTTTGGTGCTGGGTGGGTGTTGTTTTCGATGGAGAGTTTGATCCTGGCTCAGGACGAACGCTGGCGGCGTGCTTAACACATGCAAGTCGAGCGGTAAGGCCCTTCGGGGTACACGAGCGGC
>NZ_KE384533.1:350561-1380937 GCF_000426525.1 Nocardioides alkalitolerans DSM 16699 | reverse complement strand
CCACACACGGGGCACACCGCCGTGGTTTCGAGACGCGGCTCGCTGCGCTCGCGGCTCCTCAACCACCAGTGCCACGTGGTTTCGAGACACTCGCTAACGCTCGTCCCTCAACCACCGGCGGCGCTCGCTCCTCAACCACCGACCGGGGGCGAGCGCCGTCACCGTCAGCCCCGGAAGACCCCGTCGGCGTCGACGGAGTCCGCGAACTCGAAGAGCCAGAGGTTGCCGACCGAGAGGTTGGCCTCGATCAGGGCGACCTCGGTGGTCACGGTCCTCAGCTCCCGGGGGAAGTCCTGGACCTCGTCCTCGGACGGCGCGGACACGTCGACGTACAGGACCGTGACCTCGCCGCCTGCGGCCGCCTCCCGCATGCTGCGCGCGTCCGCGATGATCCGGTACTCGAGCGGCCCGTCACCGACGGTGGCGATCAGCTCGGCCGCCGTCACGCCCTCGAGGTCGCGGTCCTCCAGCGTCTCGACGTACGGCTCGTACGGTCCGTACCCGTCCCCGAAGTCCACCCCCGCCGTCACCAGCTCGACCACCCGGCGCCAGGCCGCGTCGTCCGAGAAGTCGGTGCGCACGAGGTAGGTGGGGTCGGGCACCTGCTCGTAGGACGAGGTGGGGCTCGACCCGTCGGCCGGCAACACGTCGCCGTTCTCGTCGAGCTCGAACCCGAGGTCGGTCGGTCCGTCGACGGTCACCACGACCTCACCCCCGGCGTCGACCGCTTCCTGCCCCTCACCCCCACCGCAGCCGACGAGCAGCGCACCGAGCAGCACCAACGGGACCAGCAGGACCGGGGCTCGGCGCATCGGGGCTCCTCGGGGTGACGGGGGCGGGCCGCTCGATTCTCGACGACGCGCAACCCCGGCGTCCCCCGAAGACCCGGTTACACCGAACTAACACACCAGGTCGTGCACTGTCTTCCGCCCGTGACCATTCGGAAACACCCCGGGCGTGGACTGCTCCGCATGACCTTCACCGCCCACGACGCGCACCGGCACATCGGCCGGCTGCCGGCGTACCCCTTCTACGGGGGCCCGGCGATCAACGCCGACGTGACGGCGCGGGAGACGGTGGAGGAGCTGATCCGCGACCTCGACGCCGAGGGCACCGAGCGGGCGTTGGTGCTGCCGAACTACGGCGTGCCCGACCCCGACGTCTCCTTCGGGCTCAACCACCTCGCGCTCGAGGCGGCCCAGAAGGACGACCGCGTGCGCTGCGGGCTGTGGGTCTCGCCGAAGGCCTCGGACGCCGCGCGCAACGACGCCTCCCTGGCGCTGGCGGCGGAGGACGGCGTGGTCGCCCTCAAGACCAGCTTCCTGCTCGGCGGCAGCGTCGACGACGCCGACTCCGCGGTCCAGCTCGAGCGCATCTTCACCACCGCCGCCGCCCACGACCTCGTCGTGCACGTGCACACCTCGCCCGGCGCGGCCTCCGACGTCGACAAGATCGGGCAGCTGGTCGAGCGCTACGGCGACGACACGAAGATCCACCTGGTGCACCTCGGCGGCGGCATGAGCGGCCACATGAAGCTCATCGGCGGCCGCCTCTTCGACTGGATCGAGGCCGGCAAGCAGGTCTACACCGACACCTCCTGGGCCATCGGCTTCGCGCCGGTCTGGCTCTGCCAGGAGATCGAGGAGCGCGGCATCGGCCACGACCGCGTGCTCTTCGCCACCGACACCCCCTGGGGCGACCACGCCGGCGAGTTCGCCCGCCTGGCCGCCGCGACCGACGACCCCGAGCTCACCGCCGCGCTCTTCCGGGGCAACTTCGAGGCGCTGTACGGCGCCTGACCCGCCACCCCTCCCACCCGCACGACCCCCGAGCCCCACACCCGAGCACGACCCACCGCAGCACCCACACCCTCAGGAGAAGCGATGCCCGCGTTCGACGACGAGATCATGGCGAACATCGAGAAGTCCGTCTCGGAGATCCCGCACCCCTCGCAGGCCAAGGGGACCAACCTCTACGGATCGACCAAGATCTTCCCGGACTACCAGGCCACCGAGGGCCAGAGCTACCTCACCCTCGTGCACGGCATCCCGCACGAGAGCTCCGTCAGCTTCGTCGCGGTGCTCCAGGCCACCCGGGCGCTGCGCAAGGGCTTCGAGTCGGCGATCTACTTCTACGGCCCCGGCGCGCTGGCGTGCGTCGACACCCGCGGCTTCCCCACCACCGGCGACGTCGCCTTCCCCGGCAACCAGAACATGAACGACTCGATCAAGACGTTCGTGAAGGAGGGCGGCACCGTCTTCTGCTGCCGCTTCGGCCTGGCGCTGCACGGCAGCCGCGAGGAGGACCTCATCGAGGGCGTCATCCCGGCGCACCCGCTCGACGTGCAGGACGCCGTCATCCACTACGCCAACAAGGGCGCCATCATCAACTCCGTCTACAACCTCTGAGGCCACGGACATGACCGCACCGACCCCCTCCTCCACCCGGGTGGACGTCGCCATCCAGGGCATCCGGCTGCTCGACGCCCCGGTCTCGCGCCGGTCCGGCGCCGGCCCGAGCGACGACGGGCACGTCCTCCTCGACGGGGTCGGTGCGGCCATCCCCCTCAACCCCCGCAGCCCCTACTCGGTGCGCGGCGGCAAGCTCCTCCTCGACGGGGCCGACACCGGCCTCGGCGTCGAGGCCGTCCGGCGCCCGAGGTTCTACGACCGCTCCACTGCCGACGGCGTGCCGTACGAGAAGATCGCGCGCCTCCACTCCTCCAACGTGCTCGCCACGACGGTCGTGCAGACCTGCGTGCGGTACGACGAGGACCAGCGCTGCCGCTTCTGCGCCATCGAGGAGTCGCTGCGCGCCGGGGCCACCGTCGCGGTGAAGAGCCCGGCCCAGATCGCCGAGGTCGCGCTGGCGGCGTACGAGCTCGACGGCATCACGCAGATGGTGATGACGACCGGCACCTCCAACGGCCGCGACCGCGGCGCCACCCACCTCGCCCGCTGCGTGCGGGCCGTCCGCGAGGTGCTGCCCGACCTGCCCGTCCAGGTGCAGTGCGAGCCGCCCGGCGACCTGGCGACGATCCAGGAGCTGTACGACGCGGGCGCCCGCTCGATCGGCATCCACGTCGAGTCCCTCGACGACGACGTGCGCGCCCGGTGGATGCCCGGCAAGGGCTCCGTGCCGATGAGCGAGTACCGCGCGGCGTGGGCGGAGGCCGTCCGCGTCTTCGGCTGGAACGAGGTGTCGACGTACCTGCTCGTCGGGCTCGGCGAGGACCCCGACGAGCTCGTCGCGGGCGTCGAGGAGCTCATCGCGATGGGCGTCTACCCGTTCGTCGTGCCGTTCCGCCCGCTCGCCGGCACCCTCGCCACCGACGTCGACCACGTGCCCGCCCCGGACCCGCGCGTGCTCGGGTCCGTCACCACCCGCGTCGCCGCGGCGCTCCGCGCGGCCGGCATGACCGGCGCCTCCCAGTCCGCGGGCTGCGCCGCCTGCGGCGCCTGCTCGGCGCTCTCCTGCGAAGGGGCCTGACCATGACGCTCGACGCCCACGTGCTCACCGGGCTGCGCACCACCCGCCCCGCCGGCGACCCCGGCACCCCGGCCGGCCCCGGCGACCCGGCCGGGCGGCCCGCGCCGTACGTCGTGGCCGAGGCCACCACCCCGGCCGACCTCGCGGCCTACCGCCGGCTGCGGCACGACGTGTTCGTCACGGAGCAGCGCCTCTTCGCCGTCAGCGACACCGACCTCGTCGACGACGACCCGCGCACCGTCGTGTTGCTCGCCCGGGCCAGCGCGGACGGCGCGGTGCTCGGCGGCGTGCGGCTGCACCCCGCGCCCGACGCCGACGGCACCCCGCCCGCCACGGACCTCGGGTGGTGGCGCGGCGGCCGGCTCGCCGTGGCCGCCGACGCCCGCACCACGCAGGGCATCGGCCCGGCGCTCGTGCGGGCGGCGTGCGCCCGGGCCGAGGCCGCCGGGGCGCTGCGCTTCGACGCCGTCGTGCAGGCCGGCAACGAGCGGCTCTTCCGTCGCCTCGGGTGGCGCACCCGCGCCTCGGTGTCGGCGCACGGGCAGCCGCACGTGGTGATGGACTGGCCGCTCGACCGCGTCCAGCGCCTCGCCGACGCCACGAAGGCAGCGCTCGGCGGCCTGCTCGGCGAGCTCGCGACCGGCGTGCCCGCCGGGTTCGTCGGCGACGACGGTGCCCCGGTGCCGGGCAGCGACCTCGTCGCCGCCTGCGACGCGATCCTGCCGTCGATGGTCGAGCGCGACCCCGAGTGGGCGGGCTGGTGCTCGGTGCTCGTGAACGTCAACGACCTCGCCGCGATGGGCGCCGCCCCGGTGGGCCTGCTCGACGCGGTCGCGGCCCGCGACGCCTCCTTCGCCCGCCGCGTGCTCCGCGGGCTGACCGAGGCCGCGCAGGCCTGGGGCGTCGCGGTGCTCGGCGGCCACACCCAGCTCGGGGTGCCGGCGGCGCTCTCGGTCACCGCGCTCGGGCGCACGGCGCGACCGGTGCCGGGTGGAGGCGGCCGTCCCGGGGACCGCCTCCGCCTGACCGCCGACCTCGGCGGCGACTGGCGGCCCGGCTACACGGGCGCGCAGTGGGACTCCACCTCCCGCCGCACCCCTGCCCAGCTGCGGGCGCAGGCCGGTCTCGTGCCGGCCCTCGCCCCCACCGCCGCGAAGGACGTCTCCATGAGCGGGCTCGTCGGCACCACCGGCATGCTCGCCGAGGCCGGCGGCTGCCGCGCCGTGCTCGACGTCGCCGCGATCCCCACGCCCGCCGGTGCCCGCACCGGCGACTGGCTCACCTGCTTCCCCGGCTTCGCGATGATCACCGCCGAGGCGCCGCACACCCCCGCCGCACCCGCCCTGCCCGACGACCTCGGGCACCTCACGACCGCCGTCACCGGCACCCTCGTCGAGGGCGCCGGGGTGGGCCTGCGCTGGCCCGACGGCGTGGTCACCGAGGCCATCCGCCACACCGTCACAGGAATGGGACCCGCATGAGCACCCCCGCCCCCGCGCACCCCGGATCGTCCGACACCCAGGCCGTCGCCGCCGTCTGCGCCGGCTTCGGACGCGACGTCGAGCAGAACCTCGCTCAGATCGCGTCGTACGTCGACGAGGCCCGCGCCCAGGGCGTCTCTCTGCTCGCGCTGCCCGAGGCCTGCCTCGGCGGCTACCTCTCCGTGCTCGGCCGCGGACGCGACGGCAGCCACGACGAGCAGCCCGAGGACCTGCCACCGGTGATGGACCTCGACGGTCCCGAGCTGCGCCGGGTCGCGGAGGTCGCCGGCGACATGACGGTCGTGGTCGGGCTCTGCGAGTCCGACGGCGCGGAGCGCTACAACACCGCCGCGATCGTCAGCGGCGACGGCGTGCTGGGGGCGCACCGCAAGGTGCACCAGCCGCTCGGCGAGAGCCTCTTCTACTCCGCCGGCGACACCTTCACGGCCGTGGACACGCCGGCCGGTCGGGTGGGGGCGCTCATCTGCTACGACAAGGCGTTCCCCGAGGCGGCCCGCGCGCTGGCCGTCGACGGCGCCGACATCGTCGCCTGCATCTCGGCCTGGCCCGGGTCGCGCACGGGCGGCAGCGCCTCGCTCGCCGAGGACCGCTGGCTCACCCGGTTCAACCTCTTCGACCAGGCCCGCGCGCTGGAGAACCAGGTCGTCTGGGTCGCCTCCAACCAGCAGGGCACCTTCGGGACGCTGCGGTTCGTGGCCCACGCCAAGGTCGTCGGGCCCGGCGGCGACGTGCTCGCCAGCACCGGTCTCGACGCCGGCATGGCCGTCGCCCGACTCGACGTGGGCGGCGCCCTCGAGACGGCCCGCCGCGCGATGTTCCACCTGCGCGACCGCCGGCCCGAGACCTACCCGGCGGCGCTCGCGACCGCCGTACCCGCCCGCGCCCTGCACCCGGTGATGGCGGAGGCCGCCCGTGCCTGAGATGACGTTCACCGTCCGCTGGCCCGACGGGGCCGTGCAGGACTGCTACTCCCCCTCGCTCGTCGTGCACGACCACCTCGACGCGGGAGCGGCCTACACCGTGGCCGACTTCCGCGAACGAGCCGCGACGGCGCTGCACCTGGCCAGCGAGCGCGTGCGCGCGTCGTACGGCTTCGCGTGCACCGCGTCCGCCGCCTCGCTGGAGCGCATCGACACCCGGGTCCGCGCGTTCGCGCCGGACGCCCGCGTCGAGGTGCTCCGCCTCCACCCCCCGCTGCCCCAGGAGCCCGCATGACCTCCGCCGCCCCCGCCCGTCACCGGACCTCCGTCGTCGTGGTCGGGGGTGGCCAGGCCGGTCTGTCGACCAGCTGGCACCTCGTGCGCGACGGCGTCGACCACGTCGTGCTCGAGGCCGGCACCGCGGCCCACGAGTGGGCCGACACGCGCTGGGACAGCTTCACCCTCGTCACGCCCAACTGGCAGTGCCGGCTGCCGGGCTGGGCGTACGACGGCCCCGACCCCGACGGCTTCATGACCCGCGACGAGGTCGTCGCGTGGCTCGCCGGGTACGCCGGGTCGTTCGGCGCCCCGCTGCGCGAGCGGACGACGGTGACCGCCCTGACCGAGCGCGAGGGCGGCGGGTTCGTCGTCGACGCGGTCGGGCCCGAGGGCCCCGAGACGTGGGAGGCCGACCACGTCGTGGTGGCGACCGGCGGCTACCACCACCCGATCGTGCCGCCGTGGGCACCCGCGCTGGACGCGTCGATCACCCAGGTGCACTCGGCCGACTACCGCAACGCCACGGCGCTGCCCGAGGGCGGCGTCCTGGTGGTGGGGTCCGGGCAGTCGGGCGCCCAGATCGCCGAGGACCTCCACCTCGAGGGCCGGCAGGTGCACCTCGCGCTCGGGGACGCCCCGCGCGTCGCCCGCTTCCACCGCGGGCGCGACGTGATGACGTGGCTCGCCGAGATGGGTCTCTACGACACCGCCGTCGCGCAGTACCCCGGTGGCGTGGCCGCCCGCGAGAAGACCAACCACTACGTCACCGGCCGCGACGGGGGCCGCGACATCGACCTGCGCCGCTTCGCCGCCGAGGGCATGGGCCTCTACGGCATGCTCGCCGGCGGGTCGGGCACGACGCTGACGTTCCTGCCGACGCTCACCGCGGCCCTCGACGACGCCGACGCCGTCTACACCTCGATCTGCCGCGACATCGACCGCTTCATCGAGCGCGAGGGCATCGACGCGCCGCCCGGCACGCCGTACGAGCCCGGGTGGACCCCCGAGGCCGACCCGCTCGAGCTCGACCTGGCCGCCGCGGGCGTCACCTCGGTGGTCTGGGCGATCGGCTACCGGCCCGACTACCGCTGGGTGCGCGTGGGCGTGTTCGACGGCACCGGCCGTCCCACCCACACGCGCGGCGTCACCGGCGTGCCCGGGCTCTACTTCCTCGGGCTGCCGTGGCTGCACACGTGGGGCTCCGGGCGCTTCCTCGGCATCGCCGCCGACGCCGAGCACGTCGCGGGCTGCATCACGGGCCGCCCGACGCACGACACGCTCCCGGCCGCCGAGCTGGCCCGGCGGGTGTCACCGGGTCCGTACGCCGCCGCGCCCTCCACCGCGCCCTCCGCCGCCACGACGCGGGCCTGAGATCGGTAGGTTCCCGCCGTGCCCGCGCTCCGCATCGCCGCCGCCGCCGCCCACTTCGGGCGCGACCTGACGCGTGCCCTCGCCAAGGTCGAGGGCATCGTGGGCGACGCCCGGGCCGCGGGCGCGGGGCTGCTGGTGCTGCCGGACGCCACCCTCGGCGGCTACCTCTCCGACCTGCGTCACCCCGACCCCCTCGCCCTCCCGCCCGCGCTGACCGAGACGTCGTACGAGATCCAGCGCATCGTCGCGATGGCCGGCGAGATGGTCGTCTGCTTCGGCTACGCCGAGGAGGAGGTCGTCGACGGCGTGCCGCGGCTCTACAACACCGCGCTGGCCGTGAGCGGCGACGGCGTGCTGGGGCGGCACCGCAAGGTGCACCAGCCGGCGGGCGAGTCCCTCGTCTACGCCGCGGGCGACCGGTTCGAGGCGTTCGACACCCCCGTGGGGCGGCTCGGGATGCTCATCGACTACGACAAGACCTTCCCCGAGGCCGCGCGGTCGCTCGCGCTCGACGGGGCGACGGTGCTGGCCTGCCTCTCGGCGTGGCCGGCCAGCGTCACCGACCGCGCCTCCCGGCTGCCGCAGGACCGCCAGTCCCGCCTCTTCGACCTGTACGACGCCGCCCGCGCCGCCGAGAACCAGGTCGTGTGGGTGTCGTCGAACCAGACCGGCGTGATGGGCGGGCTGCGGTTCCTCGGCCAGGCGAAGGTGGTCGGGCCCGGCGGAGACGTGCTGGCGCGGACGTCGTCGAAGGGCGGGCTCGCGATCACGGAGATCGACGTCGCGCTCGAGGTCGCCCGGGCCCGGCGGCTGCTGCACCACCTCCAGGAGCGCACGCCGGCGGCGTACACCGCGCTGCGGGCGGTCGACTGCGCGCCCGACGGCCTGGTCGCCCCGGCCGAGAGGAGCTGAGGCGTGCGGATCGCGCTGCTCACCTACTCGACGAAGCCCCGCGGCGGCGTGGTGCACACGCTCGCCCTCGCGGAGGCGCTCGCGGCCCTCGGCCCGGCCGGCGGGGTCACGTCCGTCGACGTGTGGACGCTCGGGCGCGGCGGCGACACCACGTTCTTCCGCTCCGTGGACCCGCGGGTCGGCGTGCGGGCGGTGCCGTTCGAGGCCCGCGACGACGAGACCGTCGGCGGGCGCATCGTGCGGTCGATCGCGGTGCTGCGGGAGGCGTTCGCGCAGGAGCGCGGGGCGTACGACGTCGTGCACGCCCAGGACTGCATCTCCGCCAACGCCGCGCTGCCCTGCCTGCGCACCGTGCACCACCTCGACCGGTTCACGACCCCTGAGCTCGCGGCCTGCCACGACCGGGCGGTGGCGGAGCCCGACGGGCTCGTCTGCGTCTCGGCGGCCGTCGCCGCAGAGGTGGCGGCGGGCTGGGGACGCGCGCCGACGGTGATCCCGAACGGCGTCGACGCGCCGCGGTTCGAGGCGGGGGCCCGGGACGTCGAGGGGCGCGCGGCCTGGGCGGACCGCCTCGGCCGCTACGTGCTCGCGCTCGGCGGCATCGAGCCCCGCAAGGGCACGATCGACCTGCTCGAGGCGTTCGCGCTGCTGCGGGCCGACCCGGCGCACGCCGACCTGAGGCTCGTGGTCGGCGGCGGCGAGACGCTCTTCGACTACCGCGACTACCGGACCGCCTTCGACGCCCGCGCCCGCGAGCTGGGCGTCGAACCGGTCGTGCTCGGACCCGTCGACGACCCCGCCCTGCCGAGCCTCGTCGCGCAGGCCGCGGTGCTCGGGTTCACGTCGACGAAGGAGGGCTTCGGCCTGGCCGCGATGGAGGCCCTCGCCGCCGGCGTCCCCGTCGTCGCGCGCGACCTGCCCGTGCTGCGGGAGGTCTTCGGCGAGGCCGTCCGGTACGGCGACAGCCCCGCCGCGTTCGCCGTCCAGCTGGGCGCCGCGCTCGGCGGGGTGGCGGACGGGGCGGAGCGCGGTCGGGAGCTGGCCCGGTCGTACACCTGGGAGGCGGCGGCGCTGCGGCACGTCGCGTTCTACGCCGAGCTGTCGCGTCTGCACGCCTGAGACGTGCCGAGCTGTCGCTACTGCACGCGCTCGGCGACCGATCCCGTCTGCGCGATGACGCGCGTGAGGGCGGCCTGGAGGTCGCGCAGCTCGTCAAGGCCCATGCCGAGGCGCTCCACGACGGCCGGCGGGATCTTCTCGGCCTCCGTCCGCAGGGCCCGCCCCTCGTCGGTGAGCACGACGGCGAGGGTGCGCTCGTCGTCCGGGTCGCGCTCACGGCGGAGGTAGCCCGCCGCCTCGAGCCGCTTGAGCAGCGGCGACAGCGTGCCCGGGTCGAGACGGAGCAGCTCGCTGAGCCGCTTGCCGGAGACCGGCTCGTGCTGCCAGAGGGCGAGCATCACGAGGTACTGCGGGTGGGTGAGCCCGAGGGGCTCGAGCAGCGGGCGGTAGACACCGACGACCGCGCGCGAGGCGACCGAGAGCGCGAAGCAGACCTGCTCCTCGAGAGCCAGCGGGTCGCTCCTCAGAGCAGCGGCAGCAGCATCCACCGGCGGAGAGTAGCATTGCTTTGTGCCCCAATCATCGGTCGAAAAAGCAGGTCAGCCGGACCGCCGGCGCAAGCACCTCATCGACTTCGACAACCCCCCGCCGCGTACGACGGTGGCCGCGCGGGACGCCGGTCTCTCGAAGGTCCAGCAGCGCGTGATGTCAGCCCTGCTCCTGACGACGGTGCTGCACTTCATCGGCGGGCTCGTGATCTTCGCGCACAGCATCGACGGGCACCTCGACGCGAAGGTCGGCCTGCTCGTCATCTGCGTCTTCCTCGGCCTCGGCGGCATGGTCGCCGCCCTCGCGATCCACGAGAAGTCGCCGCTGAGCTGGTGGCTCCTCGCCGGGCCGGTGCCGGCGATCATCGGCGCGATCTGGGTGCTCTGAGCGCAGCAGAACTGCCGGCTCGGCGCCGTACACGCGTGCAGACGCGACAACTCGGCGCCGCTCAACCGTGCAGACACGACAACTCGGCGCCGCTCAACCGTGCAGACCCGACAACTCGGCGCGTCTCAGCCGTGCAGACCCGACAACTCGGCGACGCCCCGGCGGTGGCACCCCACGAGGTGCGTGTCGACGAGGCCCGTGGCCTCCATGAGGGCGTGCATGGTGGTGGGTCCGACGAAGGTAAAACCCCGCTTCTTCAGGGCCTTGCTGAGCGCCAGCGACTCGGGCGAGGTCGCCGGCACCTCGTCGAGGGTGCGAGGGGCGGGTCCGACCTCGGGCGCGTACGACGCCAGGAACGCCGCGAACCCGTCCTCGCCGTCGGCGTCACGCATCGCCAGCACGGCCCGCGCGTTGACGAGGGTGGCGTCGATCTTGGCGCGGTTGCGCACGATCCGGGCGTCGGCCATCAGCGCGACGCGCTCGCTCTCGCCGTACGCGGCGACGGCCTCGGCCTCGAAGCCCGCGAAGACCTCCCGGAAGGCCGGTCGCTTCGCGAGGATCGTGGCCCACGACAGCCCCGACTGGAAGGCCTCGAGGGTGAGGCGCTCGAAGTACGCCGTCTCCCCCGCCACCCCGCCGACGCGCACGGGCACGCCCCACTCGGTGTCGTGGTAGTCCCGCATCTCGCCCGGGCGGGCGGCCCAGACGCACCGCGGGACGCCGTCCTCACCGACGACGGCGTCCCCCAGGTCCCCCAGGTCGGAGCGGTCGACGGCCCCGCTCACCGCCGCTCCTTCAGCCTCGCGTTCGGCATCTCGGGCGCCGGGATCGGGGGCAGGTGGTCGCCGACGACCACGCCGAAGCGGCCGTCGGCCACGTCCTGCGAGTCGCCCACCACCGCGTCGCCGCCGGCCGTCACCTGCGCCTGCCACTCGGCGCGGTAGGCCACGACCTCCTCGTGGGTGCGGCCCACGAAGTTCCACCACATGACGATCGCCTCGCCGAACGGCGGCCCGCCGAGCAGCAGCAGGCGCGCGCCCTCGTCGTACGTCGTGAGCTCCAGGGCCGTTGCGCCGGGGGCGACGTAGGCCAGCTCGCTCCACCCCGCCCGCTCGCCCGCCCCGCCGACCGGACCCACCGAGACGGCACCACGGTCCACGAGCACCCCGTGCTCGAAGGTGCCGTCGACCGGGATCCGCACCGTCGCGCCCGGCTCCAGCAGCAGCTCGGCACCGAGGAGCGGCGTGAACGTGTCGACCGGGGAGGTCGAGCCGAGCAGCGACCCGACGAACACCCGGGCCTCGAGGCCGGGCGCCCCGTCCACCCCGTCGACCCGCACCGCCGTCGGCACGTGGTGGGCGAACGCGGGCGCGGTGTGACGGTCGGCGTCGGGCAGCGCCACCCACAGCTGGGCCCCGTGCAGCTCGGTCGTGCCCGGCGTCGACACCTCCGAGTGGCTGATGCCGCGCCCGCCGGTCATGAGGTTCACCTCGCCGGGCCGCACCATCGCGTGCGTGCCCACCGAGTCGCGGTGCTCGATCTCGCCGGTGAAGAGCCACGACACCGTCTGCAGCCCGGTGTGCGGGTGCGGCGCGACCGACATGCCGCCCGACTCGGCGACCTGGTCGGGCCCGTAGTGGTCGACGAAGCACCAGGCCCCGATCAGCGAGCGCGAGCGCTGCGGCAGCGTGCGTCGTACGCGCATCGCCCGCGGTCCGCCCAGCGGGACCTCGCGCGGGGGCAGGATCTCGACGGTGCCGACCTGCTCGTCGCCGCTGCGGCACTCGACCTCGTCGGGCCGGGTCTCGAGGTTGCTCATGCGCCCATCCTCCCGGGCGCGTCAACGCGCAGGTGACACCCCGGGTCCACCGCGGTCTCGCCGCCCGTTCACCCCGTCCGGGCACTGTCACGACCTGTGCGCATCGCTCAGCTCGCCAACTTCATCGGCCCGGCCTCGGGCGGGATGAAGACGGCCGTCCAGGCCCTCGCGGAGGGGTACGTCGAGGCCGGCGTCCAGCGTCTGCTGGTCGTGCCCGGCCCCACCGACGCCCGCTTCTCGACCGAGCTCGGCGACGTCGTGCAGCTGCGCGCCCCGCGGGTCGGCGCCAGCTACCGCCTCATCGTGGAGCCGTGGCGGGTCATCGACGCGCTCGAACGGTTCGGTCCGACGGCCATCGAGATCAACGACAAGTCCACCCTGCTGCCGGTGACGCGCTGGGCGCGGCGCACCGGCGTCGGCTCGGTGCTGTTCTCCCACGAGCGCCTCGACCACATGCTGTCGATGCGCATGCGGCTCGACAGCAGCGTGAAGACGACGATCGGTCTCTACAACAAGGTGCTGGTGCGTCAGTTCGACACCATCGTGGTGACCTCGGGCTTCGCGCGCGCCGAGTTCCGGCTGGCGGCCGCCGCGGCGGGCTGCCCGCTGGCCCGGATCCCGCTCGGGGTCGACCTGGCGACGTTCCGCCCGCAGCCCCGCCCCGCCGCGGCGTTCGACACCCCCGTCAGCGCGGACCGCCCGCTGCGCCTCGTGCACGTCGGCCGGCTCTCGCGGGAGAAGTCGCCCCACCTCGCGGTCGCCACCGCGGTCGAGCTGCACCGTCGCGGCGCGCCGGTGCACCTCGACGTGTACGGCGACGGGCCCCACGCCGCCGAGCTGCGGGCGATCGCCGGACGCGCCCCCGTCACCTTCCACGGCCACGTCGCGGACCGCCACGAGCTGGCCGCCCGCATCGCCGCCGCCGACGTGGCGCTCTCGGTGTGCCCGGGCGAGACGTTCGGACTCGCCGTGCTCGAGGCGCTGGCCTGCGGCACTCCGGTCGTCACGGCCTCCACGGGCGGCGCGCGCGAGCTGGTCGACGAGGCGTCCGGCGCCTGGGCCCCGCCGCGCCCGACCGCGCTCGCCGAGGCCGTCGAGGCCGTCGCCGCGCGACCCGAGCAGCTGCGCCGCGCCGCCGCCCGCCGCCGCGCCGAGCAGTTCCCGTGGTCGGCCTGCGTCGACCGGATGCTCGAGGTGCACGAGCGCATCGGCGGCACCACCCGCCGTCGCCTCGCGGCCTGAGACGGGCCGTGAGCGACGTGCCCGCCGGGCGCTAGCCTCGATCGGATGAGCGCCGTACCGCCCTTCCTCGCCGGACTCCTCACCTCCACCGCCGCCCTCGCCGAGGGTGCCGACGTCGCCGCGCTGCTGGCCGCGGAGCCCGCCGCCGACGGCCTCGTCGGCAGCGTCGCCGTGCTGGACCGCGACCTCCCACGGGCGCGGGCCGGCGCCGTACCGCTCACGGTCGTGCTGTCCGGCGGCGCCGCCCAGCTGAACGGCCCGCTCGGGCTGGCCTCCCGCGTCGGCCTGCCGCTCGCCGGCGTGCGCACGACGCTGCGCGACGTGGACGACCTGGCGGGCAACGTACGGCGCGTGGTCGCCGCCGTCGACCAGGTCAGGGCCTCCGGTCTGCTGCCGCTCGGGGACGACGACGAGGAGATCCCGGTGACGGTCGTGCTGCCGTCGTTCGGGGCGAGCCCCTACGCGATCGAGGCGGCGCTCGACGAGGCCGCGGCCGCCGAGCTGCGCGCGGGCCTGCCGGGCGGGGACGCCCGCACGCTGCCCGCACTGATGGACGCGGCGCTCGACCGGGAGGTGCCGTTCGAGGTCGTCGGGGCCGGCACCCCGGACCCCGTCGCCACCCTCGCCGCCGCCCGCGCCTGCCTCGACGGCGAGCCGGACGAGGCGGCCCGCCTGCTGGCCGGCGACGCGGCGGCCGCGCTCGCGTCGTACGACGCGGAGACCCTGGCCCGCACGCGCCGCTGGTGCACGCGCGTGGACGTCGCCGACGTGGCGGCCCTGGCGCCGATCGGCTGAGCCTGGGTGGACGGGGGCGGCGGGTGGGTGGGCGGGTGCCGGGCCGGTGGGTGCGGACTCACACCGTCACTTTCCGCGGGCCTCAGCCCGCACCCACCCGAGCCACCCCCGGGTGCGGACTCACACCGTCACTCTCCGCGGGCCTCAGTCCGCAACCACCCGAGCCACCCGAGCCACCCGACGCCCCGGCCTCAGCGCGGCGCGGCCGCCAGCTCGTCGCCGACGCCGCAGGCGGGCTCGACCGGCCCGCCCGGTGCGCCCTCCCCGCCCGGCTCCGCGCTCCGCGCCCCGGACCGCTCCGCCCCGAGCCCCGCCGCGACCACCAGCACGAGCCCGACCACGGCCGCCGGTCCGGGCACCTGGCCGAGCACGACGAGCCCGATCACCAGCGCGATGGCGGGCTCGAGACACATGAGGGTGCCGAAGGCGGCCGCGGTCAGCCGCCGCAGCGCGACCATCTCCAGCGCGAACGGCACGACGGGCAGCAGCACGGCGAGCGCGACACCGAGGAGCACGACCTCCCAGGTCAGCGACCCCATCGCCTGGCTGCCCGGCAGCGCGAGCACGACCCCGGTGGCGACCAGGCCGGCCACCGGCATCGAGACGGCGAGGCCCTGCACGCCCGCGACCTCGTCGCCGACCCGCTGCGTCAGCACGATGTAGCCCGCCCAGCACACGGCCGCCCCGAGCGCCGCGGCCACGCCGACGAGGTCGACCCCGCCGTGCCACGGCTCGGTCAGGAGCAGCACGCCGACGGCGGCCAGCGCGGGCCACAGCAGCCGGGCGACGGTGCCCCGCCCCCGGAGCACCGCGACCGAGAGCGGCCCGAGGAACTCGAGCGCGCTCGCCGTGCCCATCGGCAGCCGCGAGACCGCCACCATGAAGAGCATCGTGATCCCCGCGGTCACGACGCCCAGCGCGACGCAGGTGCGGAACGCGCGCCCGGACATCGACCCCCGGCGTGGTCGCAGCACCACGAGCACGATGAGTCCCGCCCACACGAGCCGCAGCCACGCGGCCCCGTCGGCGCCGACGCGCTCGGCGAGACCGACCGAGACGGCGATGCCGAGCTGGACGCAGAGCATGGCGGCGAGGGCGAGCGAGGCGCCGGTGCGTGCGGGGGTCATGCGGACAGTAGACGGGGCGGCGACCGTCCGCGTCCACGTGAGAATCATGGACATTCCGTTCACGATCACCGGACAATGCCGTCATGGACGTCCGTCGCCTCGAGCTGCTCCTCGCGCTCTCCCGCCTCGGCTCGATGCGCGAGGTGGCCGACGAGCTCGGCACGACGACGTCGACGGTCTCGCAGCAGCTGGCCGCGCTGGCGCGCGAGGCCGGTACGGCGCTCCTGGAGCCCGACGGCCGTCGCGTGCGGCTCACCCCCGCCGGCGAACGCCTCGCCGACCACGCCGTGACGATCCTCGCGGCCGTGGAGTCGGCGCGGGCCGACCTCGACCCGTCCGCCGAGCCGGCCGGCAACCTGCGCGTCGGCGGGTTCGCGACCGCCGTACGTCGCAGCCTGCTGCCCGCACTGCGGACGCTGGCCGCGGACCACCCGCGGGTCCGGCTGCTGGTGAGCGAGTTCGAGCCGGCCGAGGCCCACGCGCTGCTGCTCGCCGACGACCTCGACCTGGCGCTCACCTACGACTACGACCTGGCGCCGATGACGCTCGACCGGGCGCTCGTGGCGCGACCGCTGTGGTCGGCGCCGTGGGCGCTGGGGGTGCCGGGCACGGCGACCGACGGGGCGGAGGCGGTCGCGGGCGGCGGCACCGCGGCCGAGGTCGTCGCGCGCGTCGCCGACGCCCCGTGGATCGTGAACTCCCGCGGCACCGCCGACGAGGACGTCGTGCGCATGCTGGCTGCGACGGCCGGCTTCGTCCCCGACATCACCCATCGCGCCGACAGCCTCGACCTCGTGCAGGAGCTCGTCGCCACCGGTCTCGGCGTCGCCCTGCTGCCGGCCGACCAGCCGGTGCGCCCCGGCGTGCGCCTGCTCCCGCTGCGCTCCCCCGGCGTCGCGCTGCGGGCGTACGCCGTCACCCGCGCCGGGCGGGCCGACTGGCCCCCGCTGGCCCTGCTGCTGCGGACCCTGGCGGGGCAGGCGGAGGCGGCGGCGGACCCGACCGGACCCGGGTGACGCCCTACGGCACGAGGATCGCGCGGCCGCGCACCGTGCCGGCGTCGAGGTCGGCGACGGCGGTGGCGAAGTCGTCGAGCGCGTATTTCTGGGTGTGCAGCTTCACGTCGCCCCGGGCCGCGAGCACCATCAGCTCGGTGAGGTCGTTGTAGGACCCCACGAGGTTGCCGATGAAGTTGATCTCGGCGCTGATGATGTCGATGGTCGGCACGTCGAGGTTCTCGCCGTACCCGACCACGTGGTAGTCGCCCGCCTGCTGCAGCATCTGCACGCCCTCGGCCGTCGACCCGCCCTCGCCGACGAAGTCGACGACCACCTCGGCGCCGCGGCCGCCGGTCAGCTCGAGCACCTCCGCGACCTGGCCGCCCTCGGCGACGACACCGTGGTCGGCGCCGATCGAGAGGGCCAGCTTCACGGCGTCGGGGTTGCGGTCGACGACCACGATCTCCGCGGCCGACATGGCCCGCAGCGCCTGGATGCCGATGTGGCCCAGCCCGCCGGCGCCGATGAGCACGGCCCGGTGGCCGGGACGCAGGCGCCGCGCCGCCTTGGCGACCGCGTGGTACGCCGTCAGCCCGGCGTCGGCGAGCGCGGCGACGTCGGCCGGCTCGAGCGAGTCGTCGATCTTCACGACGCTGCGGGCCGACGTGCGGAGGTACTCGGCGTACCCGCCGTTCGTGTCGATGCCGGGGAACTCGTTGTTCTGGCAGTGCACGTCGTCGCCCGAGCGGCAGGCACGGCACAGCCCGCAGGTGATGAGGGGGTGCACGATCACCTTGTCGCCCTCGGCGACGTTGGTGACGGCCGAGCCGACGGCGTGCACCCAGCCCGCGTTCTCGTGCCCGATCGTGTAGGGCAGCTGCACCTGGGACTTCTGGGCCCACTGGCCCTCGAGGATGTGCAGGTCGGTGCGGCACACGCCGGCGCCGCCGATCTTGACGACGACGTCGAACGGGCCGGCGGGCTCCGGCACCGGGACCTCGGTCATCTCGAGGGCCTGGTGGTAGCCGACCACCTGGACGGCTCGCATGGTCTGGCTCATGCCACGTGCTCCTTCTGTACGGCGCGCGCGGGCGCCACGTCGGTGAGGGGGATGAAGGCGCGGTCGGGGTCGGCGGCCGCGCGCGGGGTCTGGTCGGTCTCGGAGTCCGGGTAGCGCGTGCGCAGCAGCCCCCGGCAGAAGTGGGCGTTGCCGTCGACCGAGATCCGGGTCGAGCGGGCGCGCCGCAGGGCCATCGGCACCTCGTCGGGCGCGTAGCCGACCCCGTCGGCGTCGACGAGCACGGGCGCCTGCGGGTGGTTGCCGAGCCCGACCGCCGTCCGGCGCCGCAGCAGCGACGCCCGCAGCTCGTCGTCCGGCAGGTCGCCCAGCACGACCCCGCCCACGGCCGCCTCCGGCAGCGACCGGTCGGCGCGGAGCAGGGCGGTGAGGCACCGCTCCATCGCCGCGGTGTGGGCCTTGCGCCGGAAGGTCGCGCGCAGCTCCTCGAGGTCCTCCTCGGCCTCGTGCCCGAAGGTGCCCCGGTAGCCGGCGTCGGCCGCCAGGCCCGCGTTGATGATCGCGGAGTCGTGGTGGTCGTCGAGGGCGACGACCACGCGTCGTACGCCCGGCAGCGTGGTGAGCGCGTCCTTGCTGTCGGAGGCCATCAGGTAGGCGAAGTTCGGCGAGCAGAACGAGGTCGGCAGGCGCAGGTGGACGTCCACGAGCACCCCGTCTCCCCCACCCGGCTCCACCGTCACCGAGCGCACGAAGCCGAGGTCGGTGATGGGCTCGTCGAGCTCGGGGTCGATGACGACGTCGAGCGCACGTCGTACGTCGGCCTCGGTCACCCCGCCCACCTCGAGCGGGTCGCGGGTCAGCGTGGTCATCACGCCACCGCCGTGGCCTCGACGGGCGCGTCCGTGCCGGCGGGCACGACCTGGAGCTCCTCGGGCACGGGGATGTCGTACATCGCCGCGGCGTTGAGGCCGAGGATCTTCTTGCGCTGCTCGGTGGTGATCGGGGCGTACTCGCCCTGCATGTCCTCGGGGATCTGGAAGTCGACGAAGGTCTCGACCAGCCACTTCGGGGTCCACAGGCCGTAGTCGGAGGAGAACTGGATGCGGTTCTCGTCGAGCCAGTAGAGGAGCTCGCCGATGATCTGCGCGAAGTAGCGCGGGCGGGTGTGCATGAACGGGATCGCGACCGCAAGGCCGGCGTGCACGTTGGGCTCCTGGGTGGCGATCCAGCAGAAGTCCTCCAGACGCGGCAGGCCGCAGTGCTCGACGACGAAGTTGAGGTCGGTGTAGTCGGTGGCGACCTTGTCGACGTCCGCGACGTCGAAGGCGTCGCGGTCGAGGGGGCGGATCGTGGGGCCCTTGTGGATGTGGACGTTCTTGATGCCGAGCGCGAGGCACTCCTCGAGGTACTTCCGGCACCACGGGTCGTCGAGCTTGTAGCCGCGCGAGTCGCCGTGCCACTCGGCGGTGTAGAGCTTGACGCCCTTGAGGCCGAAGCGCTCGTGGTCGAGCCGCAGGCGGTCGAGGCCGGCCTCGCCGTCGCGGGGGTCGAAGCGGTGGTTCATGGTCAGCTTGTCGGGGTGGGCCTGGGTGAGCGCCCAGGTCTCCTCGGTCTGCGCGAACCCGGTGGTGTAGAACTCGCCGAGGTGCGCCGGCTGGAAGATCGCGTGGTCGACGTACCCGACCTCGAACAGGTCGTGCATGAGGCGCTCGCCGCCGTAGTAGAGGTACTCCTCGTAGGGCCACACCTCGCTCTCCGGCGAGAGGTTGCGGTGGTAGTCGTAGAAGCAGTCGATGAACTGCTTGCCGTGGATGTTCCGCTGGTTCTCCGGTCGCGCGTCCCACAGGGCCACGTGGGCGTCCACGATGAAGTAGCTCTCGCCGTTCTTGGTGTACATGGAGGTCTCCGTCCCGCCGTGACGTGGGTCACGGCCTCGAGGACGACGGTAGGAACGCGGACCCCCTCGACGGGGGCCGCGCCCGTCTCAATTTGAGACGGCGACCCCACGCCCGTCGCCGAGCGCGCTTGTAACGTGGCTCACATGGACGGACAGGTGCCCGAACGGGCGCTCCGGTACGCCGCGGAGCAGCGCGGCCAGGCCGACGGAGGCCCCGCCGTGTCGCCGCGGGTGCTCGCGTCGTGGCAGCGCAGCGAGGACTACGGCGTCTCGGTCGACACCGTCGAGCCGGTCTTCAGCGGCACCGTGCACGACGACTCGCTCTTCCTGCGCTGCGGTCACGAGGTGCTCTCCGGTCTCTCCGAGACCCTCGTCGACGAGCCGCTCAGCCTCATGCTCACCGATGCCGACGGCCTCGTGCTCAACCGCTTCTCGGGCGACCACGCCCTGCTCCGGGCGCTCGACAAGGTCCACCTGGCGCCGGGCTTCGGCTACTCCGAGCGGGAGGCCGGCACCAACGGGCTCGGGCTCGCGCTGGCCGACCGGGTGCCGACGCTCGTGCACGCCGACCAGCACTACAGCGCCAGCCTCTGCGGCTACACGTGCGCCGCCGTGCCGGTGCTCGACCCCCGCACCGGACGCCTCGAGGGCTCGGTCAACCTCACCACCTGGTCCCGCTCCTCCACCCACCTCCTGCTCGCCCTCGCCCAGTCGGCGGCCGGCACCACGCAGGCCCTGATGGCGGCCCGCGCGGGCGGTCCCGGCGGGCTCGCGGGGGCGTCGGGGCGTCGTACGACGCGGGGCGCGCGCGGCCAGGTCTTCCGCGTCGAGGCACCCCGACCCGCCGAGGGCGGCGCGATGTGGTCGCTCGGCCCCGCGTGGAGCCAGGCCCTGGCGCAGGCCGAGCGCGCGGTCGGCGAGGGCCGCGTCGTCGCCGCGGTGGGCGAGGGCGGCACGGGTCGCTCCACCCTGCTCGCGCTGGCCCGGCGTCGTACGTCGCCCCGCGACCGCATCCTCTCCGCCACCGCTCCCGAGCCCGCCGACGTCGACGCCTGGCTGTCGTTGTGGACCCCCGAGCTGGGCAAGCCCGGCACAGCGGTGGTGATCGGCGACGTCGACACGCTGCCGCAGGGCGCCGCCCGTCGCCTGCGCGGCATCATCGACGCGGCCCGCACCACCACCGACGGCCCGGTCTGGACGGTCACCGCGGAGCGGCTCGAGGACGTGCCGTCGGAGCTGTCGGACCTCGTCGAGACCGTCGTGCACGTGCCGTCGCTGCGCGACCGGCCCGACGACGTGCTGCCGCTCGCGGAGTGCGCCGCCCGCCGGGCCCGCGGTCGCGACATCCCCCTCACCCCGGCCGCCGAGCGCGCCCTGCGCGCCGCCGACTGGCCGGGCAACGTGCGGCAGCTCGAGCGGGTGGTGCGTCAGGCCGCGCTGCAGACCGACCTCATCGACCTCCACCACCTGCCGCCCGAGGTCGTCGCCGGCAGCGGGCGCCACCTCAGCCGCATCGAGCTCGTCGAGCGCGACGAGATCGTGCGCGCGGTGCACCGTCCCGGCGCCTCGGTGACGAGCGCGGCGGAGGACCTCGGCATCAGCCGCGCCACCCTCTACCGCCGGCTCGCGCACTTCCGGATCCCCACCCCTGGGGCATCCTGACCGAGCACCCGATCCATCCCATCCACCACCGCAGGAGGACAGCAGCATGATCTTCATCGTCGCCCGGTTCCGCGTGAAGCCCGAGCACGCCGACGACTGGATCTCGATCTCGAGGTCGTTCACGGAGGCCACCCGCGCCGAGCCCGGCAACCACTGGTTCGACTGGTCGCGCAGCGTCGACGACCCGCAGGAGTACGTGCTGCTCGAGGCCTTCGCCGACGACGACGCGGCCGGCGCCCACGTCAACGGCGCCCACTTCAAGCAGGCCCAGGCCGAGCTGCCGCCGTACCTCGTGGAGACCCCGCGCATCGTCAACACCAACGTCGACGGCTGGTCGGAGCTCGGGGAGCTCGCGGTCGAGTAGGTCAGGTCCGGCGCACGACCGGCGGCGTCGCCAGCCAGTCGTGGGCCACGATCCGCTCCACCCGGGCCCGCGACCGTCGCGTCAGCAGCAGCACGGCCACGAGCCCGGTGGCGATCATGCTGCCCATGACGATCGCCAGGTAGGCGCCGTGCAGCGACGAGTCGAGCGGGGCCACGACCCCCGTGACGACCGACGCGGCCACGAACCCGACGGCACCCACCCGGTGCAGCCGCAGCGCCGCGAGGAACGGGGCGGGCCAGAGGAAGTACCAGAGGTGCACCACCGGGCTCAGCACCACGAGCACGCCCATGACGGCGGCCGTCGCCGCCACGGCCCGCTCCCGGTTGCCGGTCGGCCAGCGCAGCGCGACCCAGGCCGCGAACCCGAGCGCGGCGACGTTGCCGAGCAGGCGCACGAGCGCGAGGAACGTGGCGTCCGCCGTGCCGAGGCCCACCGTCTGCGCGACGTCGTCGACCACGCCCCCGACGATCGTCGTGAGCGACAGCGGGGTGTTCACGCTGCCGGGCACGGCGAGCGCCGCCACCCACCCGAACCCGACCCCCCACGCGACACCCAGCGTGACGAGGGTGCCGAGCGAGGCCACCGCGACGGCCGCGAGGCGCCGTACGCGCACCGCCAGCGACGCCGCGACCGGCAGCGTCACGAGGGCGACGGCGATGCACACGAGCCCCCCGGGCGCCTTGACCGCCGCCGCCAGCCCGCCGAGCACCGCCCCGGCCAGCCACCCGCGCTCGGCGGCCACCACGAGCGCGGCTGCCATCAGGCCCACCATCAGCAGGTCGTTGTGGAGGCCGGCGACCCCGTTGGCCATCATCAGCGGCGACGCGACGGTCAGCGCGGTCGCGAGCGCGGGGTTCACGCCGGCCCAGGACGCCATCCGCGGCACGGCCCACGCGAGCAGCGCGAGCCCGACCAGCGCGGCCAGGCGGTGCACCACGACGAGCACCCACGGGTTGCCCGTCAGCCCGGCGGCGACGTCGCCGATCGCCAGGGGCAGGGGCCCGTACGGCGTGATCGTCTCCATCCAGCGCGGGTCGACCGCCTCGACGACCGGCCCCACGAGCACGCTCGGGCCGTGGTCGTACGGCGACGCGTCCAGGTGGGTGAGCATGCCCTGGGCGGCGTAGGACCAGCCGTCGCGGGAGAACAGCGGCGGCGCCAGCACCAGCGGCGCGCACCACAGCAGGGTGGCCCAGCGGACCAGGTCGACCGCCTCGGCGTCGCCCTCGCGGGCCACCGCGCGGCACAGCGACAGCCAGGCCGCGCCGAGCAGCCCCAGCCCGGCCATGACGACGGCGAGCCCGAGCATGCGACCCGCCATGGTGCCGCGCAGCAGCTCGAGGAGGTCGGCGCGCAGCAGGGGCGTCGACGCGGGGAGGGTCGACACGACGAGGCCCCCGAGCAGGACGAGGACCGAGCCCGTCACACCACGTGTCAGCACCCGCGGAACGTAGAGCCGCCCGACCACCGACGCCCGACGCGGGCCCGACCGTCCGGTGAACAGTCGTCCCCGGAGAGCGCGGGCACCCCGTGGTAGACCGGTGGCCGTGACCACCACGGACCCCACCACCGGCCCCGCGACCGGCCCCACCACCGGACCCACGACCGACGCCCCCGCCGTCCTCGACGACCTGCTCGCCTCGCGCTGGAGCTGCCGCGCGTTCCGTCCCGACCCGGTGCCGGAGGCGACGATCGACGAGATCCTCCTCGCCGCGGGCCGCTCCCCCTCGTGGTGCAACACCCAGCCCTGGCACGCCCACCTCGTGACGGGCGCGGCCACCGACCGGCTGCGCGCGGCCATGGCCGACGGCATCGCCCGCGGCGTCTACGAGCCCGACGTGCCGTTCCCCCCGTCGTACGAGGGCGTCTACCGCGACCGCCGCCGGGTCTCGGGCTGGCAGCTCTACGAGGCGCTCGGCGTCGAGCGCGGCGACCGGGAGGCGTCGGGCCGCGAGATGCTCCGCAACTTCGACCTCTTCGGCGCCCCGCACGCGGTGGTCCTGACGACGACGGCGTCGCTCGGCACGTACGGCGCCCTCGACTGCGGCCTCTTCGTCCAGTCGTTCCTGCTCGCCGCCCAGGCCCGCGGCGTCGCCACCATCGCCCAGGCGGCGCTCGCCGGCCAGGCCCCCGTGCTCCGGGACCTCCTCGACCTCCCCGAGGACCGCCAGGTGCTCGTGGGCATCTCCTTCGGGTACGCCGAGGAGGAGCACCCGAGCGCGTCGTACCGCACCGAGCGCCAGGGCCTCGACGAGCTCGTCACGCGCGTGGAGGTCTAACGGGGGGGCGACGGCTCGCGGCAGTTTCGCCGCTCGAGCGGCGAAACTGGAACCTTGCGCCCTGAATTCACGGCGCAAAGAGGCGGTTTAACCGCTCGAGCGGTGAAACCGCCGCCCCTCGCGCGTTGCCGAAAATTACTTGGACGTCCTACTATCGAGAAGTAGTAGGACGTCCGACTATCTCCGCGATCCCCCGAGGTGCCCCGTGCCCGATGCCCCGCCCGCGCTGCACGTGCCGACGAACCCCGTCCGCCTGGTCACGGCGTCGAGCCTCTTCGACGGCCACGACGCGTCGATCAACATCATGCGGCGGATCTTCCAGGGCCAGGGCTGCGAGGTGATCCACCTCGGCCACAACCGCTCGGTCGCCGAGATCGTCGAGACGGCGATCGAGGAGGACGTGCAGGGCATCGCCGTGTCGTCGTACCAGGGCGGCCACGTCGAGTACTTCGAGTACCTCGTGCAGCTGCTCGCCGAGCGCGGCGCCCAGCACATCCAGGTGGTCGGGGGCGGCGGCGGCGTGATCGTCGCCGACGAGATCACCCGGCTGCGCGGCAGCGGCGTCACCATCTTCTCGCCGGAGGACGGCCAGCGCCTCGGCCTCGCCGGCATGATCAACACGGTCGTCGAGGCCTGCGACACCAACCTCTGGGAGACCCGCGCCGTGGCGGCCGACGAGGTCGTGGCGGGCGACCGCGGCGCGCTGGCCCGGGCCATCACCGGCGCCGAGCTCGGTGCCCTCGACGAGACGACCCTGACGCGGTTGCGCGAGGCGACGACGGGCCGCGTCGTCCCCGTCCTGGGCATCACCGGCACCGGCGGCTCGGGCAAGTCGAGCCTCACCGACGAGCTCGTCCGACGCCTGCGCGTCGACCAGCAGGACAAGCTGCGGGTGGCCGTGATCGCCGTCGACCCGACGCGCCGCAAGGGCGGCGGCGCCCTGCTGGGCGACCGCATCCGCATGAACAGCCTCGACCTCGGCGGCGCCGGGCTGGACCGCGACCGGGTGTTCTTCCGCAGCCTCGCGACGCGCGGCGCCCACGAGCTGCCCGACCACTTGGCCGACGTCATCACCTGCGTCAAGGCGGCCGGCTTCGACCTCGTGGTCGTCGAGACCCCGGGCATCGGGCAGGGCGACGCGGCCGTCGTGCCGTTCGTCGACACGAGCCTCTACGTGATGACGCCCGAGTTCGGCGCCGCGAGCCAGCTCGAGAAGATCGACATGCTCGACTTCGCCGACGCGGTGGCGATCAACAAGTTCGAGCGCCGCGGGGCCGAGGACGCGATGCGCGACGTCGGCCGCCAGCTGGTGCGCAACCGTGAGGCCTTCGGCCAGCAGCCCGACACGATGCCGGTCTTCGGCACCTCGGCCGCCACCTTCGACGACGACGGCGTCACCGCGCTCTACCAGTTCCTGCGCGACCACCTGGTCGAGCACGGCCTGGCCGTCCAGGAGGGCACCCTCGCCCCGGTCGCGGGCAAGCAGTCGACCCGCATCCGGCAGGTGCTGCCCGCCGAGCGCACGCGCTACCTCGCCGAGATCACCCAGACCGTGCGCGACTACCACGCCGAGACCGCCCGCCTGGTCGACGCGGCGCGCCGTACCGACCGGCTCGAGCAGGTGCGCCGCGAGCTCGACGCCGCGGGCGGCGACGCCTCCGCGCTCGACGCGCTGCTCGACGACGCCCGCACCGACCTCCCCCGCGCCCTGGTCGACCAGATCGAGGGCTGGCCGGAGGTCGTCGCGTCGTACTCGGGCGACGAGCAGGTCGTGAGGGTGCGCGACAAGGAGATCGTCACGCAGCTGACGAAGGAGTCGCTGAGCGGCAACAAGATCCCCCGCGTCGCGCTGCCGTCCCACGACGAGGTGGGGGCGCTCGTGCGCTTCTGGCGCAACGAGAACCTCCCGGGCATGTTCCCGTTCACGGCCGGCGTCTTCCCGTTCAAGCGCGACAGCGAGGACCCGGCCCGCATGTTCGCCGGCGAGGGCGACCCGTTCCGCACCAACCGCCGGTTCAAGCTGCTCAGCGAGGACCAGCCGGCGACCCGCCTCTCGACGGCGTTCGACTCGGTGACGCTCTACGGCCGCGACCCCGACGAGCGCCCCGACATCTACGGCAAGGTCGGCACTTCGGGCGTGAGCGTCGCGACGCTCGACGACATGCGGGTGCTGTACGACGGGTTCGACCTGACCTCGCCCACGACGAGCGTCTCGATGACGATCAACGGCCCGGCGCCCACGGTGCTGGCCTTCTTCCTCAACACCGTCATCGACCAGCAGATGGACGCCTTCCGCGAGCGCGAGAGCCGCGAGCCGAGCGGCGAGGAGGCCGCCATGCTGGCCGCCCACGCGGTGGCGAACGTGCGCGGCACGGTGCAGGCCGACATCCTCAAGGAGGACCAGGGCCAGAACACCTGCCTGTTCTCCACCGAGTTCAGCCTGCGGATGATGGGCGACATCCAGCAGTGGTTCATCGAGAACAAGGTGCGCAACTTCTACTCGGTCTCCATCTCCGGCTACCACATCGCCGAGGCCGGGGCGAACCCCATCAGCCAGCTCGCGTTCACGCTGGCGAACGGGTTCACCTACGTCGAGTCCTACCTCGCGCGCGGCATGGACATCGACGACTTCGCGCCCAACCTGTCGTTCTTCTTCTCCAACGGCATGGACCCGGAGTACTCCGTGATCGGCCGCGTCGCCCGCCGCATCTGGGCGGTCGCCATGAAGGAGAAGTACGGCGCCGGCGAGCGCAGCCAGAAGCTGAAGTACCACGTGCAGACCTCCGGCCGGTCGCTGCACGCGCAGGAGATGGACTTCAACGACATCCGCACCACGCTGCAGGCGCTCATCGCGATCTACGACAACGCCAACAGCCTGCACACCAACGCGTACGACGAGGCCGTCACGACGCCGAGCACCGAGTCGGTACGGCGCGCGCTCGCCATCCAGCTCGTCATCAACCGCGAGTGGGGGCTGGCGATGAACGAGAACCCGCTCCAGGGCTCGTTCGTCATCGACCAGCTCACCGACCTGGTCGAGGAGGCCGTGCTCACCGAGTTCGACCGCATCAGCGAGCGCGGCGGCGTGCTCGGCGCGATGGAGACGGGCTACCAGCGCGGCCGGATCCAGGACGAGTCGATGCTCTACGAGCACCGCAAGCACGACGGCTCGCTGCCGATCGTCGGGGTGAACACGTTCCGTCGCAAGGACGCCGACGACGGCACCCCGCAGACGGTCGAGCTGGCCCGGGCGACCGAGACCGAGAAGCAGTCGCAGCTCGACCGGGTCTCGGCGTTCAAGGAGGCCCACCGCGAGGAGGCCACCGAGGCGATCGCCCGGCTCAAGGCCGCGGCGACCTCCGGCGAGAACGTCTTCGCCGTGCTCATGGACGCCGCCCGGGTGTGCACGCTGCAGCAGGTGACCGAGGCGTTCTTCGAGGTGGGCGGGCAGTACCGGCGCAACGTGTGACGGGTCGGCCGGGGCGGCGGTGGAGGCCACTGCCCCGGCCCGTTCCCGCGTCCTGCCGCGCGGGCACCCGGGCCCGTGAGAAAGTCGTGCCCGGCCCGGCGGAGGGCCGCGACGACCGACGGAAGGGGCACGCGTGCGGCGCACCACCGGAGTGATCGCGCTGCTGGCGACCGCCACCCTCCTCGTCGGCTGCAGCAGCGAGCTCCCCGACTTCACCGCCGCCCAGGTGAACGACGCCGTGGCGACCCAGGTGGAGGACACCTCGGGCACCCGGCCCGACCCCGTCGCGTGCCAGGGCCTCGTGCCGGAGGTCGACGAGCGCACGGTCTGCAGCTACCAGCTCGGCGACCGCACCCAGGACGCCGACGTGACCGTCACCGAGGTCGACGGCACCGACGTGCGCTTCACCGTCGACGTCACCCGCACCTACCTCACGGGCACGTCCCTCGCCCCGCTGGTGACCGCGGAGACGGCGGCGGCCGGGGGCTCGGGCACCGTCACCTGCCCCGACGACGTCGACCTCGAGCGGGGCGCGCGCACGTACTGCCAGCAGGCCCGGCCCGACGGCGTGGTCGACCTGGCGGTGACCGTCGCCAGCGGCCCGGAGGACGCCCTCGACCTCACCGTCGAGGTCGACGACCGAGTCGCCTCCGAGGACGGTCGCTGACACCTCGGGGGGTTGAAGCAGAGGCGCCGGGGCACCGTAGGGACTCGTCCACGACCGAGGAGCCTCCATGAAGCGATCCGTCCTGACCTCTGCCGCCACCGCCGCCGCCGCCGCCGGCATCCTGCTGCTCGCCGGGTGCAGCTCCACGGTGGACTCGGACGACGTCGAGCGCAGCGTCTCCGACTCGCTCGAGGAGCAGGTCGGCGTGGCACCCGACGAGGTCGACTGCCCGGACGACCTCGACGCCGAGGAGGGCGCGACGATGACGTGCACGCTCGAGGCCGACGACGTGGAGTACGACGTCGAGGTCGAGGTCACGTCGGTCGACGGCTCCGACGTGGAGTACGACGTCCAGGTCGCCGACCAGCCGAACAACTGATCCCGGAGGCACCATGCCGACCCGCACCCTGCACGACGACCTCGACCGCGCCGTCGCGCTGCCGGCCGAGGCCACGCGGGTCGTCTCGCTGGTGCCGTCGCTGACGGAGGCCCTCGCGTCGGTGCGACGCGGGGCCCTCGTCGGCGCGACGGACTGGTGCACCCACCCCGGCGACCTCGACGTCACCCGCGTGCGTGGCACCAAGAACCCTGACCTCCGCGCGATCACCGCCCTCGCGCCCGACGTGGTCGTGGCCAACAAGGAGGAGAACCGGGAGCTCGACGTCCGGCGCCTCACCGAGGCGGGGGTGACCGTCTGGGTCACCGACATCGTCGACGTGCCGGGGGCCGTGGCCGCGATGGAGCGGATGTTCACGGCGCTGGCCTGGCCGGCCCCGGAGTGGCTCGCCGAGGCCCGCGACGAGTGGTGCGGACCGCTGCCCGCCGCGCGGGGGCGGGTCGCCGTACCGATCTGGCGCGACCCCTGGATGGTGGTCGGCCCGCAGACCTTCACCACCGACCTCCTGCGCCGCTGCGGCTGGGAGAACGTGTACGACGCGGGCACCGGCGCCGGCCCGGGCGCTGGCCCCGACCGCTACCCCCACGTCGAGCTGGACGACCTCGACGCGGCCGGCGCCGACGTGGTGCTGCTGCCCGACGAGCCCTACGTGTTCACGGCCGACGACGGCCCGGAGGCGTTCCGCCGTACCCCCACGCGGCTCGTCAGCGGGCGGCTGCTCACCTGGTACGGGCCCTCGTTGGGCGACGCCCGGACCCACCTCGACCTGACGGTCTGAGGATCGGCTCGATCTCGTCGTGGGACTGAGTACCCCGAACGCGGGACTGCGGCCTAGTATCCATCCATGAGCACAGATTCTGCGGAGAAGATCGTCCTCGTCGACGGTGCGCGCACCCCCGTCGGCAGCTTCGGTGGCGTCTTCAAGGACGTCCCCGGCTTCGAGCTCGGCGCCACGGCGACGAGGGCCGCCCTCGAGCGCGCGGGCGTGGCCGGTGACGACGTGCAGGAGGTCGTCATGGGCTGCATCGGCCAGGTCGGCCCCGACGCCTACAACGCGCGCCGCGTGGCGATCACCGCCGGCCTGCCGAAGAACGTGCCGGCCTACACCGTCAACCGCCTCTGCGGCTCCGGCCTCCAGGCCATCTGGTCGGCCGCGATGGAGATGCGCTGGAACGGCCTCGACGTCACCGTCGCCGGCGGCGACGAGTCGATGACACGGATGCCCTTCTACGACTTCGGCGCCCGCAACGGCTACAAGCTCGGCAACCGCGCCCTCGTCGACGGCACCGTGATGATGCTGACCGACCCGTTCCACGACATCCACATGGGCATCACGGCCGAGAACGTCGCGAACAAGTACGGCGTGAGCCGCGCCGAGCAGGACGAGTTCGCGCTTCTGTCCCAGCGCCGCGCCGCGACCGACGCCGCCCAGGCGGCGTTCGCGGAGGAGATCGTGGCCGTCGAGGTCGGCGGCCGCAAGCCGTTCACCGTCGAGGTCGACCAGCACCCCAAGCCCGACACGACCCTCGAGACCCTCGCGGGCCTGCGCCCGGCGTTCAGCAAGGATGGATCGGTCACCGCCGGCAACGCCTCCGGCATCAACGACGGCGCCGCCTCCGTCGTGCTCGCCTCGGGCCGCGCGGTCGCCGAACGCGGCCTCACCGGCCTCGTCACCCTCGAGGCCGTCGCGACCGGCGCCATGGAGCCCGAGCTCATGGGCTACGCCCCCGTGCTCGCACTGCAGGCGCTCTTCGAGAAGACCGGCACCACCCCGAAGGACATCGACGTCATCGAGCTCAACGAGGCCTTCGCCTCCCAGGCCGTCGCCGTCATCCGCGACGCCAAGCTCGACCCCGAGAAGGTCAACCCCTACGGCGGCGCCATCGCCCTGGGCCACCCCGTCGGCGCCACCGGCGCGATCCTCTCCCTGCGCGCCGCCAAGCACCTCGCCCGCACCGACGGCGAGCTCGCCATCGTCACCATGTGCATCGGCGGCGGCCAGGCCCTCGCCGCACTGTTCCGCCGGTTCTGAGCCGGAGGCGTCGCCCCGGCCTCAGGTGAGCTCGCGTCGTACGACGTCGGCCACCGGGGTCGGGGCGCGCCCCAGCAGCGCGGTGAGCGGGACGGCGCCCGTCGGCAGCCCGTGGTCGTCGTAGTAGGCGAACATCGCCCGCAGCCACTCGCGGGGACGCTCGTCGAGGCCGGCCCCCTCCCCGGCGGCCCACTCCTCGGGCGTGGTCCGCTCGACCGCCACCTCGCGGCCGAGCACGTCCCCGGCCGCCCGCGCGACGTCGTGCACGCTCACGAGCGTCGGGCCGCCGAGCTCGTACGTCGACCCCACGTGCCCGTCGCCCACCAGCACCTCGGCGGCCGCCTCGCCGACGTCGTCGAGGTCGACGAGGCCGAAGGGCGCGTCGGGGTCGTAGGCCACCCGCAGCACACCGTCGGCGACCCCCGGCAGCAGGTTCTGGGTGTAGGCGCACGGCTGCAGCACGGTCCAGGCGAGCCCGCTCGTGCGCACCACGTGCTCCGCCACGGCCTTGCCCAGGTGGTGGGGCATGACCGGCACGTACGGCGCCGCCACCGAGTGGTGCACCACCCGCTCGATGCCCACCTCGCGCGCGGCGGCGAGCGCGCGCCGTACGTGGTCGGGCTCGTCCGGGTGCAGGTTGGGCGCGATCAGGTACGCCGCGTCGCACCCGCGCAGCGCGGCCGCCAGGTCGGCAGGGGTCGCCCACGCCGCCGAGCCGACCGCGACGGAGTCGACGCCCCGGGCAGCGAGCCCGCGCCGTACGGCCTGGCCCGTCTTGCCCGAGCCCGCCAGCACCGCGACCCGGGCGCTCACGCGTCGGCCCCGGTGGCGGCGATCCAGCGGGTGAGGAGACCGGCGAGCTGGTCGCGCTCGGTGGCCGTGAGCGGCGCGACGAGCCGGTGCTCGTTGGCCATGTGGTCGGTGAAGGCGGCGTCGATGACCTCGCGGCCGGCCGCGGTGAGGGCCACGACCCGCGCGCGGCCGTCGGTGGCGCTGCGGCGGCGGGCGACGAGCCCGGCCTGCTCGAGCCGGTCGACGCGCTTCGTGAGGGCGCCGGTCGTCACCATCGTGTGCTGGGCGAGCTCGCCGGCGACCCGCTCGTACGGCGCCCCCGCGCGCCGCAGGGTGGCGAGCACGTCGAACTCGCCCTCCCCCAGTCCGTGCGCGCGGTAGACCGTCGTCAGCTCGGTCGTCAGGTGGTCGGCGAGGCGGTGCAGCCGACCGATCACGGCCTGCGGGGAGACGTCGAGGTCGGGGCGCTCGCGGTGCCACTCGGCCTGGATGCGGGCGACCCGGTCGTCCGGCAGACCGGCGGTCGCAGGGGCGGGCAGGTCGTCGACGGAGCGCTCTGCGGTGGTCACCCCTTCAGATTACCTTCCCCGGAAGGTAAGTTCTCTTCCATGGAAGACAAGTGGCGCTGGGCGTTCGTGACCGCGGTCGCCCCGATCGCGTGGGGCAGCACCTACTACGTCACCCGTCACACGCTGCCGGCCGACGCCGCACTCTGGGGGTCCGCCCTGCGCGCGCTCCCGGCGGGCCTGCTGCTGCTCCTCCTCGCGCGACGGCTCCCCCGCGGCGCCTGGTGGTGGCGCTCCGCGGTGCTGGGCACCCTCAACGTGGGCGCGTTCTTCGTGCTCGTCTACCTCGCGGCCCAGCTGCTGCCGACGAGCGTCGCCGCGTCGGTGATGGCGGCCGCCCCGGTCACGATGATGCTGCTCGCCTGGGCGATGGTCGGCGAGCGACCCACCGCCCGGCTCGTCGCCGGGGCGACGACCGGCATCGCGGGCGTGCTGCTGGTGGTGACGACCTCGGTCGACGGGCTCGACCTGCGGGGCGTGCTGGCGTCGGTCGCCGCGATGACGATGTCGTCGGTCGGCTTCGTGCTGAGCAAGCGCTGGGCCGACGGCACCCCGGTGCTGACGACCACGGCGTGGCAGCTGATGGCGGGCGGTCTCGCGCTCACCGTCGTCGCCGTCGCGGTCGAGGGTGCCCCGCCGGCCGTGGACGCCCGGGCGGTCGCCGGGTTCGCCTACATCTCGCTGGTCGGCACGGCGCTCGCGTTCGTCTGCTGGTTCGCCGGGCTGGCACGCCTCAGCGCCGGAGCCGTCGGCATCGTCGGGCTGCTCAACCCGGTGACGGGCGTGCTGCTCGGCACCGTCCTGGCGGCCGAGTCGCTGAGCCCCACCCAGGTCGTCGGGATCGCGCTGGTGCTCGCCGGCGTCGTCGTCGGCCAGCAGACCGGTCGGGCTCAGAGGGCGCGGGCCGCCAGCGCCTCGGAGCACTCGCGCGCCACCTCGTTGACGACGAGGCCGTAGCCGCCCCAGTCGCCACGGGTCCCGCCGTTCAGCGCGGCCCGGGCCCGGTTGAGCCGCATGCGCAGGCGGGCCGACCGCTCGGGGTCGACCAGCTCCAGGCGCTCGAGTGCGCGGGCGACGGCGACGTACGCCATCACGGTCTGGTCCGGAGTCCGGACCCCGACCTCCGCGTCGGATCCGGGTCCGTCTGTCGAGGCCATCATGCTGCTCCCCCTCTCGTGTCGTCGCTCGCCGACGGCAATGTCGACCAGGCTAGTGGTATTTGAGTGCGGTGCGCGCCGTCGTCCACGACGCGACCGCCAAGTCTCTCCCCTCGACGGGGTGCGCGCCAATCCGGCGACGACCGCCGTACGACCGGGGCACCAACACTCGGGGCGACCCCTCCCCGGGTCCGCTGCGGCCACCCCGGCCGCTGCGCGTCAGGCCTCGGGGAGCAGCACGAAGTCGACCCGGCCCTGGGCGACGCCGTTCACCTGCAGCTCGAGCGCGTGGGCACCCGGGTGGTAGCGGCGGGTCGTGATCGGGCGGAACGAGTGGACCTTGCGCACGACGTACGCCTCCCCCGGCGCCAGCGTGGGGCTGGCGAGCTTGAAGGTCTTGGGGGTGAGGGTGCCGTTCGCCTTCTGGTGGTGCACGACGTAGTCGATCGCCACCCGGGCGGGCTCGTCGCCGCCGTTGGTGACGGTGGCGGCGAAGCCGACCTCGCCGCCGAACGGGACCTCGGTCGCGGTGAGCTCGAGCGCCCCGACCGCCAGGTCGCTCCCGCCGTACCCCAGCAGCACGAGCGCGCCGGGGTCGCCGCGCTTCACCAGCGTGCGCAGGGCGTGCCGCACGAGCGCGAGGGTGTGGGCGTCCGGCTCGGCGAACCAGCGGCCGGCCGTGGCGACGACGAGGTCGCCGTGGTGGCGGCTGAGGTCGTTGAGGTGGTTGGCGACGGAGCGGCGCACGTAGTCCGACGGGTCGCGACGCAGCGCGTCGAGGAGCGGGAGCGTGGCCTCCGGACGGTCCAGGAGCGCCGGCACGCGGGTGGCCCACGGGAGGTAGGAGCGGGTGCCCTCGGAGGCGAGCCGCCGGACGTGCTCGTCGGGCGAGGCCGTCCAGGTGGTGATGGTCGCCAGGGCGCGGTCGAGGTCGTGGCGCAGGAGCGCCCGGATCGAGAACTCGGCGGTGAGCAGGTGGGTCAGCTCGGCCAGCATCGCGAGCGCCGCGTCGAACGCGGCGACACCGTCCGCCTCCTCCTCGGGGTCCTGGAGGGCTCGCGCGGCCAGCGCCGAGCCGACGGGCCACACGGCCCAGCCCGCGAGCGCCCCCGCGGCCGTCGTACGACGCACGACCGCCTCGAGGTCGGCGTAGGTGCCGGGCACGTCGGCGAGCACCGCGTCGCGGAGCAGGTCGCTGCGCCGCCCCAGCGTCAGGGGCTCGAGCCGGTCGGGCGCGGCCCTCAGCGCGGTCAGCGGCAGGTCGGGCGCGGCCGCCGCGAATGCCGCCGCGAGGGCGAGCGCCTGCGGGCGGCCGAGGAGCTCGTCGGCGAAGGGCACCGGACCATCCTCCACCCGTTCACCCGAACCCGCTCGCCGTCGTGGGCCCGGGCCGCCACACTGGCGACATGACGGTCGACCCCCGCATCCTCACGCTGCCCGGCTCGGCGAACGTCCGCGACCTCGGCGGGCTGACGGGGGCCGACGGCCGCGAGGTACGGCGCGGGCGGCTCCTGCGCAGCGACTACCCGGGCTTCGCCGCCGACCCCGAGGCGGTGCGGACCATCGGCCTGCGCACCGTCGTCGACCTGCGCGGCCGCGCCGAGGCCAAGGTGGAGAGCGTCGACTGGGATGACCACGGCGTCACCTACCACCGCTGCCCGGTGTCGGCGGGGTCGGCCGACTCGTGGCACGCCCGCTACCCGGCCTACCTCACCCACCGACCCGAGACCGTCGTGGCCGCGGTGCGGCACCTCATGGACGCCGGCGCCCAGCCCGCGCTGTTCCACTGCGCCGCCGGCAAGGACCGCACGGGCACGATCGCCGCCCTGCTGCTCGGCGTGCTGGGCGTGGACGACGACCAGGTCGTGGCCGACTACGTGCTCACCGAGGGTGCGGTCGAGGCGATCCTGGAGCGGCTGGGCGGCCACGAGCTCTACCGGACGATGCTGGCCGACTCCTCGGTCGACGACCAGATGCCGCGCGCCGAGCACATGCAGGGCCTGCTGGACTTCCTCGCCTCGCAGGGCGGTGCCGCCCGGTGGCTGGTCGACCACGGCGTACCTTCCGAGGAGATCGAGACGTTCCGCGCCGAGATGCTGGTCTGAGGAGGCCCTGGTGTACGTGCCCCGCCCCAACGCCCTCGACGACGAGGCGGAGCTGCGCGCGCTCGTGCGCCACGTCGGCTCCGCCCAGCTCGTCACCGTCGGCGACGACGGCTACCCCCGGGCCACGCTCCTGCCGGTCGTCTGGGAGGGCGACGAGGTGCGCATGCACCTGGCGCGCGCCAACCCGCACTGGAAGGAGATCGCGGACGACGCCCCGGTGCTGCTGGTCGTCGACGGGGCGCAGGCCTACGTCAGCCCGAGCTGGTACGCCGGCAAGGCCGAGCACGGTCGCGTCGTGCCGACCTGGAACTACTCGGCCGTGCAGATCCGCGGACGCGCCCGCGTGCACGAGGACCCCGAGCGACTGCTCGCCTCGGTGACGGAGCTGACGGACCTCCACGAGGGCCGCGAGCCCACGCCCTGGCGGGTCGACGACGCCCCGCCGGCGTTCGTGGCCGGGCAGCTGCGCGGCATCGTCGGCCTCGACGTGCGGGTGGAGTCGGTGGTCGGCAAGGCGAAGCTCAGCCAGAACCGGTCGGAGGTCGACCGGCGCCAGGTGGTCGAGGGGCTGGTGGCGCGGGGGCGCGGGCAGGACGCGGCCGTGGCCGACGGGGTCGCGGGGGCGCTGGGGGGCTGAGCGCGACCGGGGCGGGCGGTTCCGGGCGACCCGGATGATGGTCGAGATGATGTCCCAGCGCGCTCTCGTGACCACCGCGGCCGTGCTGTGGATCGCCGGTGCGGCCGTCTACGTGGCGACCGAAGCCGTCGCCGCAGCCGCCTTCCCCGGGTACAGCTACGCGACCAACTACATCAGCGACCTCGGGATCCCCGACGTCGGCACGGTCGGCGGACGCGCCATCGACTCGCCGCGGCACGCAGTGATGAACACGGGCTTCGTCGTCCAGGGCCTGCTCTTCCTCGCCGCGGCCCTCACGACCCTGCGGGCGACCACCGGCGGTCCTCGCAGGAGCTTCGCCGGCATCGCCGTGACGTACGCCGTGGGGATCTGCCTGGTCGGCATCGTCCACGGAGGCCAGGCCGAGGCACCGACCGGCGCGCTCCACGTCGTCGGCGCCGGGATGGCGATCGTCGGCGGCAACCTCGCCGCACTCACGGCGGCCGTCGCTGGCCGGCGCACGGGCCTCCCGCGCCTCTACGTCGTCGCCAGCGCCACGCTCGGCACGGTCGGACTCATCGGTCTCGTGATGCTCCAGCTCGACTCGGCCACGACCAGCATCGACCTGCTACCGGCAGGCACCTGGGAGCGTCTGGCGGTCTACACGGTCACCGGGTGGCAGGTGCTCACGGGCGGGTTGATGCTCGCTGCGCGTAGGACGTCGCGCACGCAGCTGTGACCACGACCGGGCGTCACCGAGCCGACGGTGGACGCCCACCTCTACGGCTGGGCGTTGCGGGCTCCTCTGGATCAGGTCGAGCGACAGATGCTTCATCAGACGGCTGGAAACTGCGCCATTCGCTCGGGGATCTCCCTGGAAAGGCTCGGAAGTACTAGGAGATCCTGCTTCGTCTTGCCCAGGTGGCAGGCGAAATCTCGGCGGTCGTGGCACGCGAACTGACACACTTCCCACGTGGGACATTCCGCCGAGAAGGTGGTTCGACGACTCGAGCGGGCTCGCCGCGAAGGACGATGGGTCGAGGTCGAGCTCACGGGCTCGTGGCAGGACAACGCCAAGTACGGGCGCGTCCTGGCGCTGACCGACCGGTGGGTCGTCGTGCACACCCTGATCCAAGGGTCCTACCTCGACGACGTGGCGCTCTTCCGTCTGAAGGACATCACGAGCGTGAGATGGCACCCAGCTTCCGAGTTCATGAGCCGAGCAGTCTCAGGGCTCGGGGTGCCCGTGACCACGTTCCTCATCGAGCCCACAGCGACACTGAGCGGGATGCTGCGGATGATCGCCGACCGCGCCGAGCTGGTCATGCTCCACCAGCGCGTCACCCCCGACTGGCGACACGTCGAGGTCGGCAAGATCCACAGGGTGGGGACGAGGCGCCTGGAGCTGCACGCCATCAACGATGACGGCACCTGGGCGCAAGCCTCGGGCCTGCGGCGGCTGAAGCCGATCGAGAGAGTCGAGTTCGGCGGCCGGTACGTCACCGCCCTGGAGCGGTTCGGTGAACCCACCCCTCCGTACGACGACGACAGCGACATCGCCCACGTGAAGATCTGAGTTCCCCGATCAAGAGGTGACACGCGGGGCAAAGCGCCTTGGGGGTCCTCGGAAGACTCTGAGCACACGTGCTCACGCCGACCCGCCGGCGCTCGTCCATCCTCGTCGGGTGACCCCGACACGGCCGACGCAGCACGAGGGCCGACCACACCTCACCGCACTTCCCGCCCTGCTCGCCACCGCGGCGGCACTCATCTGGATGGCGTGGCTCGGGTGGGACGCCCACGATCAGTGGAACCCGCGGACACGCAAGAACCAGCGCCACGGCAGCTGGCAGCTCTATGGCTACGCGCTGACGGTGGGCCTGCTGGCGGGGTGGTGCGGTCAGCTGCGCCAAGCGTTCACCGCCACCGTCGTGATCCCGACGTCGACCCTCGCCACCGTCACGCTCCTCGCAGTCCTGCGCGGCTCCGGCCTTGAGGTGATCACGCAGATCGGCATCGTCGTCGTCCTGCTGAGCGCGTGGATCGGGACCGTCGCCGGCACGTCCCAGCTGCTGCGCGACGTCCGGTTGCCCTGACCTCGCGGCGGGCACCGAGCACCACTCGTCCTGGTTCAGGGCCCACCATCACGGGTTGACCGGTGACCCAGTCGATCGAGGCCGTGAGCTCGTGCTACGCGTCGTCGGGCTCGATCACGGTGGTCGACCGGGCCTTCACGGAGGCCGCCGTCGCACGGCCCAACTTCATCTTTCTCATGGGCAGTATCGCCATTCGGCCAGGCCGCCTGATCTCTATCTCGATCACGTCGGTGGACCCTGTCCGTCGGTGGCAGCGGAAGCCGTCGCCATCGAGGGCGTCGGAGCCATCTCTGCCGTTCCGTTGAGCTCATCCTGACGGGCACGCGCCGACGATGGCGGTCGTCGAGCCAGCTCATCGGCACGCCTGGGGCGGCTTCCTCAGGGGCCCGCCCCTCGTCCCAGTGATTCGGTAAAGACGTGGGATGCATTTCCCATGGACGTACGAGAATTCTGATCCGATTGCCCGCTGCGACGTCAACAGCGGCAATCTTTTCCGCATTTAACGCACTCGAAGGACTTTCGTGGGCATGCTCGACGCGTCCTCGGGTACTCACCCTGGACCATGACCACCATCACCCCTGGGGGACCCGCATGAGCAACTACGCACCGCAGCCCACCCGCAGCAGCAGCGCCCGCACGATGAGCATCATCGGCATCGTCCTCGGCGTCATCGGGTTCATCCTCTTTCCCATCATCGCGGCGATCGGCGCCGTCCTGGGCTTCGTCGCGTACGCCAAGGGAGACCGCCCGCTCGGCATGTACGTGGGGATCGGGTGCATCGTCGCGGGAGTGGCCGGATTCATCATCGGACAGGCAATTCTGAACTCCATGAACTGAGCGGATATCGGCCGCGGGGACCTCTCGGGGGTCCGTCGCGGTCGTTCTCGTCCGCTCGGAAGGTCGTGTGATGCCTGAGATGTCCGGGCCCCGGAAGAGACCGGGCGCGGCCTGGTGGGCGCTCCAGGTCGTCGTCGGAGTCTGCATCGTTCTGCCGGCCACACTCCGACTCTCGGCAGGCGGGGCTGACACCTCTTCGTGGATCGACTGGGCCCTGCTCGCAACGGGCTGCGCGATCGCAGTCAACGCACTCGTCTTCGTCATCGTGAACCTCGTTGCCGGCCGGCCCGGGTGGATCGTCGAGCGCTGAGCGACCACGGCCCCCTCAGCCCGCCGGTTCCCCAGGACAGGCTCCGGTCCCCCGCCTCCGTCGCGAGGCGCGTCGCCGCGATCGCCGACGACGCGGGCCCGTCTGGGCGATGATGGCGCTCCCGACCGAGAGGAGCGCCCGTGCGCACCCAGCTGATCGCCTTCGGCATCTGCTGCCTCGTCGTGCTCGCGGGCGGCATCCTCCTCGTCGACGCTGCCGAGCGGCGCGATCCCGACAGCGCCAGCTGCTCGGCGGAGGGCGGACGTCAGGCGGACCGGCTGGCCGACCTTCTCGACGGCCTCCCCGCCACCACGCGCGTGGGGGTCGCCGACGACTGCGACGCAGGCTCCAGCTCCACCCAGGCCGGCGGACGCGTCGTCGACGGCACCACCACCATGGACCCGACGGAGTTCGTCGCGGTGGTGGCAGCCGAGTTCTCGTGCACGCCCGTCGCACCCGGGAGCACCTCCGCGGACGCGGCGGCGTCCGACTGCCGGGCCGAGGCGGACGACCTCGGTTTCAGTCTCGCCCTGCACGTCACGGAGCCCGGGACGTCCAGCGAGTTCTACGCCTCGGTCGAGGAGTGAGGCTCAGACCTCGTCGCGCTGACCACCGACGTGGCGCACCTCGTCGGGGCGGAACCCGTGGTCGACGCCCCACAGCACGGCCTGCGAACGGCTCTCCGCACCGATCTTGGCGTAGAGGGTGCGGATGTAGGTCTTCACCGTGTTGATGCCGATGAACGCGCGGGTGGTGATCTCCTGGTTGCTGAGGCCCTGGCAGATGAGGGCCAGCACCTCGGACTCGCGGGGCGTGAGGTCGAACTCCTCACCGGGCCAGCGGCCCAGCTCGTCGCCGTCGGCGTGGTGGGCGGTCTCGGGCGTCACCACCGTGCCGCCGCAGATCTTCTCGATGGCCTCGACGAGCTCCTCGCCCGAGACCCCCTTCGAGATGTAGCCCGCCGCTCCCGCGGAGATCGCGCGCGCCACGACCTCGGGCTGGGTGTTCCAGCTGAGCACCGCCAGGCAGGC
Organism: Nocardioides alkalitolerans DSM 16699; assembly: GCF_000426525.1. Classification (GTDB taxonomy): domain Bacteria; phylum Actinomycetota; class Actinomycetes; order Propionibacteriales; family Nocardioidaceae; genus Nocardioides; species Nocardioides alkalitolerans. The sequence continues at coordinate 1,341,172 of NZ_KE384533.1, read as the reverse complement.
GTCGGTGTCCTGCAGGAGCGCGTCGACGTCCATGTCGCTGCCCTGGACCTGACCGAAGGAGTCGTAGAGCACCAGGTCGACGTCGCTGACGACGGGTCGCTGGGCGTCGAGCTCGACCACCTCCACGCGGTCGGCGTACGCCGAGAGGATGCCGGCGACACCCGCGACCACGAGCTCGTAGTCGTTGACGATGGCGATGCGAATTGGTCGTCTCTGCTGCTCCACGGCCCCAGCATAGGATCGTCGGGATGGTCGAGCATGCAACGACGGCGGTCTTCGACTTCGACGGGGTCCTCGTCCGGGACGACTCGACGGTCGCCTACCTCCGACGCCAGGGCACCCGGCGGCCCTGGCTCGTGGCCGGCGCCGTCCCCGCGCTCGCCGCCTTCGCGGTCACCGGACGCTCCGCGCTGCTGCGCTCGCACGCGTCGCGGGCCACGCTCCGGGCCTTCTTCGTCGGCACCCGTCTCGAGACGCTCACCACCGAGCTCGAGGCCCTCGGTCACGAGCTCGCCACCACCCCCGGCCTCCCCCTCGCGGACGGGGTCGCCGCGGCTGCCGCTCACCTCGCCGACGGCGACCGGGTCGTCGTGCTCTCGGCGGCGCTCGAGCCGTTGCTCCGAGGGTTCCTGGAGGGAGCCGGGCTGGAGGGGGCGGCGTACGCCGGCTCGCGGCTCGGCCCGGCACCGGGCGGGGCCCGGATGCGCGACCACAACTTCCACGACCGCAAGGTCGAGCGCGCCCGCCTGCTGGGGGCGCCACCGCCGTGGGACGTCGCCTACACCGACTCCTCCTCCGACCTGCCGCTGCTGCGGAACGCCCGCCGCGGCGTGCTGGTGAACCCGTCGTCGAGGCTGAGCGCGCAGGTGCGCGCGGCGCTGCCCGACGTGCCGGTCACCGACGTGCGCTGGACCTGACGGCCGGGCGGGCGTGTCCGCCGTACGACGTCAGCCCAGCGACACCGTGACGTCGCCGCCCGCCGGGTCGGCGCCCGCGACGAGCGACCAGGGGGCCCGGAAGACCCGCCCCGGAGCCGCCGGCCAGGCCACGCGACGCCGAGCGAGGAGCCGGCCGTCCTGGTGGGCCTGGACGCGGGGGAAGCGGTGGTGCTCGTCGACCCACAGCAGCAGGTCGCCGCGGGGCGCGACCCCGCCGTCCGGTGCGACGAGCTGCGGCGCGACCCACCGGAACGGGGCGGCCGCACGGACCCGGACGCCGCCGGCGCGTGGGACCGGCAGTGCGGTCGGGGGCCCGTCCAGCCAGGCCGCCACCCGCCCCGCGACGTGCCGGCCGTCGAGCGCGGCGCCGTCGGCCGTGTCCACCGGGTGCAGCAGGTTGCCGGCGGCGAAGACCCCGGCGGCGCTGGTGCGCAGGCTCGCGTCGACCAGCGGCCCGCGCGTGCCGGCGTCCAGCTCCACCCCGCCCAAGCGGGCGAGCTCGTGGTCGGGGATCCAGTCGCCCGTGGTGACGACGGTGTCGCAGGGGATGGTCCGGCGCTCCCCCGTCGCCAGGGTCTCCACGACGACGCCGGTGACGCGCCCCCGGCCCTCGATCGCGACGACCCGCGTGCCGGTGAGCACGGGCCCCTTCAGCAGGGCCCGGCCGGGCAGGTGGAACGCGGCGTACGCGTCGGGTCGGTCGTAGGTGGTGGTCATCGCGACCGTCGCGCACCCGGCCTCGCGCAGCGTCATCACGGCCGACCAGCTGACGAGCTCGGCCCCGACGACGACGGCGCGCGAGCCGACCGGGGCGTGGTGGAGGTGCACGAGGTTCTGCAGCTGCCCCGTCGTCCAGACACCGTCGGGCCGGTCGCCCGGGATGAGGCGCGCCGGCCGGGGCCGCTCGCGCGCACCGGTGGCGAGCACGACGGCCTCGGCCTCGACGACGCGGCGTCCGGCGGGCGACGTGACCTCGAGGCGCCGGGTCGTGGCGCGACCCCCGGCCCAGCCGGTGACCATCGCCCCGGTCTCGAGCCGGACCCCCGCGTCACGGGCGGTGGCGGTGAGCCGCCGCGCGTAGGTCGGGCCCGACACGAAGCGGCGCAGGTCTCGCAGCCCGTAGCCCGGGTGGTCGCTGTGGCGCGGGATGCCGCCGGTCTCGGCCTCGCGCTCGACCACGAGCACGTCGTCGACACCCTGGGTCGCCAGCGCGGCGGCGGCGGTCAGGCCGGCGGGCCCGCCGCCGACGACGGCCACCCGCACCCGCTCGACGGGCAGAGCGCTCATCGCGCCACCTCCGGCGTCCGCTCGACGCCACCGGACTCGACGAGCGCGGCGGCGTGGGCGCCGCAGTAGAAGCCCTGGCAGCGGCCGTTCATCAGGCGGGTCCGGCGCCGCAGGCCGTCGAGGTCGCAGGGCGGCACGGGGCTCGCGAACGCGTCGCGCACCTCCCCGAGCGTCACGCGCTCGCAGAAGCAGACCACCTGCCCGTACGCCGGGTCGTCCGCGATGGCGGCCGCGTCCTCGTACGGGCGCACCCCGGCCTCGCCGAGCTGCGGCATGCGGGGCGGGGCGGGCAGGTCGGGGCGCGGGTCGAGCGGAGCGAGCCCCCCGTCGGCGAGCAGGGCGCGCACGTGCTCCGCGATCGCCATCCCGGCGGTGAGCCCCGTCGACCGGATCCCGCCCACGAGCAGGTAGCGCTGCGCGACGTCGAGGTCGATCAGGTAGTCGTCGCGGTCGATCGCGGCGCGCAGCCCGGCGTACGACGCGGTGACCTCCTCCTCGAGCAGGGCCGGCATGAGCGTGCGGCCCTTGCCGAGCAGGAAGTCGAACCCCGCCTCGGAGGTGCCGGTCGCCGTGCGGTCGGCGAGGTTCTCCGACGTCGGGCCGAGCATCACGTTGCCGTAGATGGTGGGCGAGACGAGCACGCCCTTGCCGCGCGACGACGGCACGGGCAGCACGATGCAGGGCGCCAGCGGGCGGGCGAGCTTGTCGAAGACGAAGAGCTCGCCGCGGCGGGGCGTGACCGTGAAGCGGTCGTGGCCGAGGACGGCGTCGAGGCGGTCGGCGCCGAGGCCCGCCGCGTTGACGACCCAACGGGTGCGCAGGTCGCCCCGGCTGGTGTGGAGCGTGGTGACGTCGTCGCCGACGGTCGCGCCCTCGACCCGGGTGGAGCGGTGCAGCTCGACCCCGCGGCCGACGGCGTCGGTGGCCAGCGCCAGGTTCGTCGTCCACGTGCAGATGATCGACTCGCCCGGCACCGTGAGCCCGGCGAGCGCCCCCGGGCCGAGCGCCGGGACGCGCCGGTAGACCTCGGCGGCGTCGACGAGCTCGCAGGCGTCGTACCCGTTCTTCCGCGCCTTGTCGCGCAGGCCGGGGAGGGCGTCGCGCTCCTCCTCGCTCCAGGCCACCAGCAGGGCGCCGGTGCGCTCGACGGGGATGCCGGTCCGCTCGGCGTACTCCCCCAGCAGGTCGTAGCCGCGGGCCACCAGGAGCGACTCGAGCGTGCCCGGGGTGGCGTCGAAGCCGGTGTGGAGGATCGCGGTGTTGGCCTTGCTGGTGCCGTCGCCGACGTCGTCGCGACCCTCGACGAGGGCGACCCGCAGGGCGGTGCCGCCGAGGTCGCGGGCGATCGCGGCGCCGACGATGCCGCCGCCGACGACGACGACGTCGTACGGCGCGGGCGGCTCGGCGAGGTGCTCGGGACGCGGGGTGGGGTCGGGGCTCATCGCTGCTCTCAGGGGTCTCGGGGATCGGGGGTCGGGACGGAGCGCGCGGCGTCGGCCGCGGCGTGCCACCGGTGGAGGTGCTCGGCCGCGCGGTCGGGCGACCAGCGCGGCTCGTAGGTGCGGCTCGGGGTCCAGGTGCCGACGACGTCGGCGACGGAGGCCGCCGGGTCGAGGGCCAGGCGGGCGCAGGCCGCGGCGCCGAGCGGGGTCGCGTGGCTGGAGGGGTAGACGTCGACGGGCACCTGGGCGAGGTCGGCCTGGGCCTGCAGCAGCACCTCGGAGCGAGTGAGGCCACCGTCGACGCGCAGGCGGGTGAGGGGCTGGCCCAGGTCGGTGTCGACGAGCCGCACGAGCGCCGCGACCTGCGCGGCGACGCCCTCCAGCAGGGCGCGGACGAGGTGGCCGCGCCCGGTGCCCAGGGTCATGCCGGTGAAGGAGGCGGTCGCGTGCGCGTCCCACCAGGGCGCGGCCAGGCCGGCGAGGGCGGGGACGCAGAGCACGCCGGAGCTGTCGGGTCCGGCGGCGGCTGCCGTCCGGTCGAGCTGGTCGGCGGAGGGCACGAGCCCCAGGTCGATCGCCCACCGCACCGCGGAGGCGGCCGTGTAGACCTGCCCGTCGACGCAGTACGACGTCTCGCCACGGAGCCGCCACGCCACCGAGGTGGTGAGGCCGGAGGTCGAGCGGGTCGGGCGCGGGCCCAGCTGGGCGAGCAGGAAGGCGCCGGTGCCGAACGTGCACTTCGCCTCCCCCGGCTCGAGGCAGCTCTCCGCGAGCAGCGCGGCCTGCTGGTCGACGACGAGGCCGGCGACCGGGATCCGGGGGCCGAAGACGTTCGTCTCGCCCACCACCGCGTCGCAGTCGACGACCTCGGGCAGCGCCTCGTCGGCGAGGTCGAGGATCCCCAGGAGCTCGGGGCTCCACGCGGTGGTGTCGAGGTCGAGCAGCAGGGAGCGGCTGGCGGTGGAGACGTCGGTGACGAAGGCGCCGCAGAGCCGGTGCACCAGCCACGTGTCGGTGGTGGTGACGACGCCCGCGGTGGTGACGTGCTCGCGCAGCCACCGCAGCTTGGGCCCGGAGAAGTAGGGGTCGAGCACCAGGCCGGTCGCGGCGGCCACCCGGTCGGCGTGCGCGGCGCGGTCGGCGCAGACCGAGGCCGCCCGCCGGTCCTGCCAGACGATCGCCGTCGAGAGCGGTCGTCCGGTGGCGCGGTCCCACGCCAGGACGGTCTCGCCCTGGTTGGCCAGCGCCACGGCGGCGACCGGCACGCCGGCCTGCTCGAGCGCGCGGCGCCCGGCCACGACCACGGACTGCCACAGCGCCTCGGGGTCCTGCTCGACGAGCCCGCCCTCGCCGTACGTCGGCCGCAGCCCCACCTCGGCCAGGGCGACCACGGCTCCGGCGGCGTCGACGACGACGGCCTTGGTGCCGGACGTGCCCTGGTCGATCGCCAGCACGTGGGTCATGGACGAGCCTCCCGAACCGATGGTCCACTTGGTATATACCAAGTGGTGCAGACCAAACTGTGGAGCGTGGATCGCCGCACGTCAAGGCGTTGCTGCGTGTGACGTCGACCGCTCCGGCGTGCGTGGACGAGCCGCAGCAGGCTGGCCCACCTGGTCCGGACCACGCAGCGCCGCTCCCGCCGTACCGGACCTATGCTGGCCCCCGTGACGACCCCTCGCTACGTGGCGCTCGCCGCGCTGGTGCGTGACCGGATCGCCGGCGAGCAGCTCGCCCCCCACACCCTCCTGCCGTCCGAGCGCGAGCTCGGCGACGCCCACGGCGTGAGCCGGATGACCGCCCGCCAGGCCCTGACCCTGCTCGAGCGCGAGGGTCTCGTCTACCGCCGACCGCCGCGCGGCACCTTCGTCGCGGAGCCGCGCGTGCGCTTCCACGTCGGCAGCTTCTCGGAGGAGGCCGACCGCCAGGGCCGCCGCCCCGCCGCCCGCCTGCTGTGGGCGGAGCGTCAGGAGCCCTCCCCCGACACCCGCCGGGCGCTCGGGCTCGCGGAGGGCGAGGAGGTCCACGCGTTCCACCGGGTGCGGTCGATGGACGGCGTGCCGCTGGCGCTCGAGACGACGTACTTCCCGGCCGACCTCACCCCCGGCATCCTCGACGTCGGCGTCGAGGGGTCGCTGTGGGCGGTGCTCCGCGAGCGGTACGGCGTCGACCCCGCCACCTCCACGGCCGTGCTCGAGTCGATCATCCTCGACGACGTCTCCCAGGCGCACCTGGGCGCCGGCTCCGCCACGACCGGGATCCTGCTGACGCGCAGCACGTACGACACCGCCGGCCGCTGCATCGAGCACGCCCGCGACGTCTACCGCGCCGACCGCGCGTCGTTCGAGGTCACGGCGACGGTGGCGCCGCCGGACTGAGGTCGGTTGGCGCCGCCGCGCGCTGTGCGGTTCGCGGTAGGAGGTACCCGTGCGACGGGTACGAGGTACCGCGAAAGGTCGGAGCCCCCATAAGCACCGCGTGCCGGGGGCATCGGATGTCGACACCGTGGCGCTCGCGCAACACGCCCGACTCACGATGCGCCTACCGTGCGGGGGGTGACCGTTTTCCGACAGACCCTCGGGGCGACGACGTACACGTTCGACCACCTCGTCGACCTCATGGCGAAGGCCTCGCCCCGCCGCAGCGGCGACGAGCTCGCCGGGTGCGCCGCCGAGACCGACGCCGAGCGCGCGGCCGCCCAGTGGGCGCTGGCCGAGGTGCCGCTCGACCTCTTCCTCACCGAGCTGCTCGTGCCGGCCGAGACCGACGACGTGACGCGCCTGATCCTCGACCAGCACGACCGGGGTGCGTACGCCGCGATCTCCCACCTCACCGTCGGGGGCCTGCGCGACTGGCTGCTCGACACCGTCACCCGGCCCGACGCCGCCGAGCGGCTGGCCGCCGTGCGCTGGGGCCTGACCCCCGAGATGGTCGCGGCCGTCAGCAAGCTGATGCGCAACCAGGATCTCGTGACGGTCGCCCGCGCCGTGCAGGTGACCACGGCGTTCCGCACGACGGTGGGCCTGCCGGGCCGGTTCTCGACCCGGCTGCAGCCGAACCACCCGACCGACGACCCCCGCGGGGTCACCGCGGCGACGCTCGACGGGCTGCTGCTCGGGGCCGGCGACGCGGTGCTCGGCATCAACCCGGCGACCGACTCCCCGCAGGCGGTCAACGACCTGCTGCACCTGCTCGACGACATCCGGACGCGCTACGAGATCCCGACGCAGTCGTGCGTGCTGACCCACGTCACCACGTCGATCGGCCTCATGGAGGCCGGGGCCCCCGTCGACCTGGTCTTCCAGTCGATCGCCGGCACCCAGGGCGCCAACGAGGGCTTCGGCATCACCCTCGAGATGCTGCGCGAGGCCGACCAGGCCGCCCGCGAGCTGCAGCGCGGCACCGTGGGCCAGAACGTCATGTACTTCGAGACCGGCCAGGGCTCGGCGCTCAGCGCGGGCGCCCACCTCGGCACCGGCGACCGGCCCGTCGACCAGCAGACGCTGGAGACCCGGGCGTACGCCGTGGCCCGCGAGCTCGACCCCTTCCTCGTCAACACCGTCGTCGGCTTCATCGGTCCGGAGTACCTCTACGACGGCAAGCAGGTCGTCCGCGCCGGGCTCGAGGACCACTTCTGCGGCAAGCTGCTCGGCCTCCAGATGGGCGTCGACGTCTGCTACACGAACCACACCGAGGCCGACCAGGACGACATGGACGTGCTCCTCACGATGCTGACGGCCGCCCGGGTCGGGTTCGTCATCTGCGTGCCCGGGGCCGACGACGTGATGCTCGGCTACCAGAGCCTCGCCTACCACGACGCGCTCTACGCCCGGGACGTCTTCGGCCTCCGACCGGCGCCGGAGTTCGAGGCGTGGCTGGCTCGCGCGGGGCTGATGTCGGAGGCGGGCCGGATGCTGCCGGTGGATCCGGGCACCTCGGTGCTCCGCGCGCTCGGGGCCGGGGCATGAGCGACGACGACTTCTGGGCCGCGATGCGTCGTACGACGCAGTCCCGCATCGGACTGGGACGCACCGGCGACACGATGGCGCTGGCGGACGTGCTGGCCTTCCGGGCGAGCCACGCGATGGCCCGTGACGCCGTGCACGTGCCGCTCGACGTCGAGGCGCTGGGCCGCGACCTGGAGGCGGCGGGCCACGGCACGCCGTACGAGGTCACCAGCCGGGTCGCCGATCGCGGGGAGTACCTGCGGCGGCCCGATCTGGGACGGCTGCCGGCGGACCTCGACCACCTGCCGACCGACACCGGGGCCGACGTCGGCATCGTGCTGGTCGACGGGCTCTCGGGCCAGGCCCTCACCGACCACGCGGCCGGGCTCGTCACCGCCCTCGTGCGCGCCCTGGGCCCCGGCAGCTCGGTGGCGCCGCTCGTGGTCGCGACGAACGCGCGCGTCGCCCTGGGCGACCACGTGGGCGAGCGGCTCGGCGTCGAGACGCTGCTGGTGCTCGTGGGCGAACGACCCGGGCTGTCCGTGCCGAGCAGCCTCGGCATCTACCTCACGCACCACCCGAGGCCGGGCCGCCGGGACTCCGAGCGCAACTGCATCTCGAACGTCCACCCGCCCGACGGCCTCGACTACGACACCGCCGCCCGCATCGCGGCGTCGCTCGTGACGGGCGCCCGCGCGCTCGGCCGGTCGGGCGTCGACCTCAAGGACACCTCCCGCGCCGTCGAGGCGGCGCCGGCGAGCCCCGCGCTCTGACCCCACCGCCGACCTGTCGCGTCTGCGCCGACCTGTCGCGTCTGCGCCGAGCTGTCGCGTCTGCCGCGAGCTCTGATCGTGCAGACGCGACAACTCGGCATCTCCCGGGCGTGCAGACCCGACAGCTCGGCACGTTCTCCGGGGTCGTACGGCGTCCCGGGCACCGCTCGCGAGCAGCCGGGACGTGGGCTGCGACACACCCCCGCGGCGGCCGTCCGCGCGGCGCGACCGGGAGACGTGACTCACACCCCTGACCTGCGGAGTTAACGTCTCGCGGCCCTCGAACTGGCCTGTGGCGGGGGCCCGATGACCCCCGCGTTGCCGCTTCGTCACGAACGCATTACATAAGCGCTCTCATATTCTGATAGTCAGTAGAACTATTAGACGCGAATATTGTCACCAGCGCATGATCCTTCTCGACCCCCCGCCTGACGCTCGGTCCGTGGCGGTACTCGCCGGCCCGCACGCCGGCCAGCCCCCGTTGAGAGGAACCCCATGCGCACCACTCACCCGCTCCGCACCCGGTCCGCCGCACGTCCGCGTCTCGCCGCCGTCACCGCGGTCGCCGTCGCGGCGATGACCCTCACCGCCTGCTCGTCGGGCGACGGCGGCTCCTCGGCCTCCGAGGAGAGCCTCCGCTTCGGCCTCTCGGCCGAGCCCGTCGCGCTCACCACCGGCGTGTGGCAGGGCTCGGCGACGAACTTCATGCTCACGCTCATCCACCGCGGCCTCATGACGCTCGACGACCAGGGCGACCTCGTCCCGGGGCTCGCCGAGTCCTACGAGATGACCGACGACACGACGTACGTCTTCACGCTGCACGAGGGCCTCACGTTCTCGGACGGCTCGCCCCTGACGGCCGAGAACGTGAAGAGCTCGCTCGAGTACTACGCGAACCCCGACTCGGGCTCCACCCTCATCGGCGGGCTCGGCGACATCTCCGACATCACCGTCGACAGCGACACCCAGGTGACGATCACGCTCGAGGCGCCCAACAACGCCTTCCTCGAGTACCTCGCCGTACCGACCGCCGCGATCGTCCCCGAGGCCAGCCTCAACGCCGAGACCCCCAACGAGGTCGGCGCGGGCCCGTTCATGATCGAGGACGCGCAGGCCGGCGTCGGCATGACGCTCACGAAGTTCGACGGCTTCTACGACGCCGACGACGTCGCGCTGGAGGAGATCGACCTCTCCTACTACGCCGACGGCGACGCCCGCGCCAACGCGCTGGTGAGCGGCGACGTCGACATGATCGACTACGTCACCTGGGAGAACTTCGACCGCGTCGGCAGCACCGACGGCATCACGCTCGACGCCACGCCGGGCCCCTTCCAGTACGTCCAGTTCAACACCACCGAGGGCCCGTTCGCCGACCCGCTGGTGCGCGAGGCCGTCGCCTACGCGATCAACCGCGACAACGCGCTGACTGCCGCGTTCCAGAGCAACGGCGAGCCCCTCGAGGGCGTCGTCATGCCCGACGACGAGGCGCTCGAGGGCGTCGGCGACGAGCTGTGGTCCTACGACCCCGACCGCGCCGAGGAGCTGCTCGCCGAGGCCGGCTACCCGGACGGCTTCGAGGCGACCCTGCTCGCCACGTCGCAGTACACGTTCCTCCAGGACACCGCGCTCTCGGTGCAGCAGGACCTGCAGGCCGTCGGCATCGACATCACGCTCGACGCCCCCGACTGGTCGGGTCGCCTCGAGAAGGGCGCGGCCGGCGACTACGACCTCGCCGTCTCCGGTGACGTCGGCATCGTGACGAACCCGTCGTACCTGCTCGGCTTCGTGACCCCGCCCGACAACTTCAACCGCAGCTTCGGCTACGAGAACGAGGAGATCGCGGCCGCGCTCACCGAGGGCCTGCGCGCCACCGACGACGACAGCCGCCGCGCGGCGTACGAGGAGGCATTCGACCTGTTCGCCACCGACGTGCCGTTCGCCTCGATCGACACCCGCGACCAGGCCTGGGCCTACAGCGACGACGTCGAGGGCTTCACGAACCTCACCGGGTTCCACACGTTCTTCAGCGGCTACACGCTGGTGAACACCTCCCTCAACCGCTGATCGACGCCTGATCACCGACGGAGAGAAGTCCGATGTTCTCGTACGTGCTGCGCAGGATCGGGGTGGGCCTCGGGCTCGTCCTGCTGGTCCTGACGCTGATCTTCCTGGCGCTGCACCTGGTGCCCGGCGACCCCGCCATGCTCCTGCTCTCGCAGGGCGACGGCGCCTCCGCCACCCCGGAGGCGGTCGCCCGGGTCCGGACCCAGCTGGGTCTCGACCAGCCGCTCCTCACGCAGTACTGGCACTTCCTCTCCGGCGCCCTCACCGGTGACCTGGGGGAGTCGTTCCGCAACCGGCAGCCGGTCTCGGAGGCCATCGGCGAGCGACTCCCCCGCACCCTCGAGCTGGTCGGCCTCGCCACGCTCGTCGCCGTCGTGGTCGGGGTGCCCTGGGGCGCCCTGGCCGCGCGGGCCGGCGGCTGGTTCGACTCGGTCACCTCGGTGCTCACGTCGATCGGCATCGCGCTCCCCGTGTTCGTCTTCGGCTCGATCCTCATCCTCGTGTTCTCGCTCAAGCTCGGCGCGCTGCCGGCCGGCGGGTTCGCCGAGTGGGGCGAGGACCCGAACCGCCACGCCCAGATCCTCGTGCTCCCCGCGATCGCCCTGGCGGTCGGCTTCGCGTCGACCATCGCCCGGATGACGCGCTCGGCGGTGCTCGAGATGCTCCACCAGGACTGGGTGCGCACGGCCCGCTCCATGGGCCTCTCGCGCCGGGCCGTGTTCCGCCGCTACGTGCTGCGCAACTCGCTCAACCCGGTCGTGACCACCGTCGGCATCGGCGTCGGCACCCTGCTGGGCTCGACCGTGCTGGTCGAGCGGGTCTTCAACTACCCCGGCCTCAGCAGCCTGCTCGTCGAGGCGGTGACGGCCCGCGACTACCCCGTGGTGCAGGGCATCGTCATCACGATCGCCGTGCTCTTCGTGTCCATCAACATCATCGTCGACGTGCTCTACGGAGTGCTCGACCCGAGAGTGAGGCGATGAGCCGATGCGCCGCCGACTCCGTCAGGCCCTGACCCCCCTGCGCCTCGTCGCGCTGGTCTACGTCGGGCTCCTGCTCGTCACCCTCCTCTTCGCCCCGCTCGTGGCCCCCCACGACCCGCTCACCCAGGACGTCGCGAACCGCCTCCAGGGCCCCGGCCTCGGCACGCACCTGCTCGGCACCGACGAGCTGGGCCGCGACATCCTCAGCCGCGTCGTGTACGGCGCCCGGGTCGAGCTGCTCATCGCACTCGGCGCCACCGTCGTCTCGATGGTGCTCGGCACGCTGCTCGGTCTGCTCGGCGGCTACTTCGGCGGCGTCGTGGAGGTCGTCACCATGCGGGTGGTCGTCGACGTGCTCCTCGCGTTCCCGCCGATCATCCTGGTGCTGCTCGCGGTGACGCTGCGGGGCCCGGGTGCCGGCACCCTCATCGTGGCGATGGGCGTGCTCTTCGCCCCGACCTTCGCCCGCATCGCCTACGGCCAGGTCATCTCGGTCAAGCGGCTCGAGTACGTCGAGGCCGCCACGGCGTTCGGCGCCCCGACCCGCACGCGCCTCTTCGGCGTGATCCTGCCGAACATCTCGGCGCCGCTCATCGTGCAGGTCTCCCTGACGATCGCCACGGCGATCCTGCTGGAGTCCGGCCTCAGCTACCTCGGCCTCGGCGTCGTTCCCCCGACCCCCTCGTGGGGCTCGATGGTCGCCCAGGGGCAGCGCTACCTCTCCACCGACCCGCACGTCCTGCTGGTGCCCGGAGCGTTCGTGGTGCTCACCATCCTGGCCTTCGGCCTGCTCGGTGACGCGCTGCGCTCGGGGCTCGACCCGAAGTCGAGGAACGACCGATGAGCGACCTCACGAAGAAGCCGACCACCCCCGGCCCGGTCACCCCGCTGCTCGAGATGACGGACGTCTCCGTCGAGTTCGGCGGGGGAAAGAGCTGGAAGCCGGTCACCCACCAGATCAGCTTCTCCGTCGCCCCGGGCGAGACCCTCGCCCTCGTCGGCGAGTCGGGCTCCGGCAAGTCGGTCACGGCGATGGCCATCCTCAACCTGCTGCCGCCGAACGCCCGTCGTACCGGCTCGATCCGCCTCGACGGCGAGGAGCTGGTCGACGCCGGCGAGAAGCGCCTGCGCCAGATCCGCGGCTGCGACGTGGCCGTGATCTTCCAGGAGCCGATGACGGCCCTCAACCCCGTCTACACGATCGGCGCCCACCTGGTGGAGGCGATCCGCAGCCACCGCGACGTGTCGAAGGACGAGGCCCGGGCCACCGCCCTCGACCTGCTCCGGGGCGTGCACATGCCCGAGCCCGAGGTGAAGATCGACCACTACCCCCACCAGCTCTCGGGCGGCCAGCGGCAGCGGGCGATGATCGCGATGGCCATGTCGTCGGAGCCCCGGCTGCTCATCGCCGACGAGCCCACGACCGCGCTCGACGTGACGGTGCAGGCCGAGATCCTCGACCTGGTGCGCGAGCTGCAGGGGCGCACCGGGATGAGCGTCCTCGTCATCACCCACGACATGGGCGTCGTCGCCGACGTCGCCGACCGCGTCGTGGTGATGCGCGAGGGCCGTGTCGTCGAGACGGCCCCCTCCGCGGAGCTCTTCGCCCGGCCGACCCACGAGTACACGCGGGCGCTGCTCGACGCCGTGCCGCGCCTGGGCTCCGGCGCACCGGCCACCGCGGTCGTCCCCGACCGGGCGGCCACCGCCGCGCTCGACCTGCAGGGCGTCGCGATCGACTACCCGGGGTCGTGGCGCAAGCCCGGCTTCCGGGCGGGCGAGGACCTCGACCTGCTCGTCGCGCCCGGCGAGATCGTCGGGCTGGTGGGCGAGTCCGGCTCGGGCAAGTCGACCATCGGGCGGCTGGCCATGGGGCTGCTCCCCGTCGCCGAGGGCACCATGACGGTCGACGGCGTCGACGTGAGCGCCGGCAGCCGGAGCGACCTCGCGCTCATCCGGTCGCGGGTGTCGATGGTCTTCCAGGACCCGGCCTCCTCGCTCGACCCGCGACGCACGATCGGGCAGTCGATCACCGACCCGCTGCGCTGGACCGGCGAGATCGGCGACCGCCGCGAGGCCCGCAAGCAGGCGGGCGCGCTGCTGGAGCAGGTCCGCCTGCCCGCCGACTGGGCCGACCGCTTCCCCCACGAGCTCTCGGGCGGCCAGCGCCAGCGCGTCGGCATCGCGCGGGCGATGGCGACCAGCCCGCGCCTGCTCGTCGCCGACGAGCCGACCTCGGCCCTCGACGTCTCCGTGCAGGCCTCGGTGCTCGACCTCTTCTCCGAGCTGCAGCGGGAGCACGGCTTCTCGTGCCTCTTCATCAGCCACGACCTCTCCGTGGTGGAGTCCCTGGCCACCACGATCGTCGTGCTGCAGAAGGGGCGCGTCGTCGAGCAGGGACCGACGCAGCGGGTGCTGACCGCACCGACCGAGGACTACACGCGTCGGCTCATCGCCGCCGCACCCGTGCCCGACCCGGCCCTCCAGGCCGAGCGGCGCCGGGAGCGGCTGGCCTCGTGACGACCGACCACCAGGGGGAATGACATGGAGACCCGACGTCTCGAGATGTACGTGTCGCTCGTCGACGCGCAGAGCTTCCGCACGGCGGCCGAACAGCTGTTCATCAGCCAGCCGGCGCTGAGCCAGCAGATCATCCGGCTCGAGAGCGACCTCGGCATCCAGCTGCTCGACCGCTCGACGCGGCCGTTCACGGTCACCGCGGCCGGCCGCGAGTTCTACATCCGCTGCCGCGCCGTGCTCGACCAGATCCGCGACCTCGAGGGCCTGCTCAACGAGATGCACCGGGGCGACATGGGCCGGGTGCGCCTGGCGATGGCGGTCTCGCTCGTCTACGGCCACCTGCCCAGCGTCGTGAAGGACTACCGCACCACCTCACCCCGGGTGGACCTGCCGATCACCTACGCCAACACGGCGCAGATCATCGACGAGCTCGACGGCGGCCGGCAGGACGTGGCCGTGCTCTACACGCACTACCAGCAGAAGGGGTTCGAGAACCGCGAGCTCTTCCGCGAGCCCTACCTGGTCGCCGTGCCCGACGACCACCCGCTCGCCGCCCAGTCCGAGGTGGCGGTGGCCGACCTGCGCAACGAGCAGATCATCACCATCCCGCGGCACGCGGCGCCTGAGAACCACGACGCCCTCATCGTGGCGTGCATGAAGGCCGGCTTCTCGCCGCGGGGACCGATCGCGGCCGGCTCGTACCACGACCACATCGGCATGGTCTCCGCCGGATCGGGCGTCTGCTTCCTGCCCCGCTCGCTCACCGCCATGCGGATGCCGAACGTCGTCTACCGCCCGCTGGTCGAGCCGACGATCGAGGCCGTGGTGTCGCTGTGCTGGCACCCGGACCGCGTGACCCCGGTGATCACGAAGTTCATCGACCACGTCACGGCGGCCTACCGGCGGCCCGCCGACCCCATGCGGCCCTGGCTGCCGGCGTACCAGGACCTGCTGGCCGAGCGCGGCAGCGAGCCCGGCACCGCCGACTGGCACGGCTGGCCGGCCCCGCAGCCCGGTCCGCTGCGCCTCACGACCGACCCCGGCTCCCCCGACGACCCCACCGACGACCCCGACGACGCCGCCCCCGGCGGCACCGACGCCACCACCGAGAGAGAGGAGCACAGCGCGTGAAGATCGCCCTGTGCCAGATGCTGTCCACCGAGGACAAGGACACGAACTTCGCCGAGATGCGCCGGCTCGCCGAGATCGGGGCCGCCCGCGGTGCCGACCTCGTCGTCTTCCCCGAGTGGGCCATGTTCGAGGTCGCCGAGCTCTCGCGGGTGTTCGTCGAGAACGCCGAGCCGCTCGACGGTCCCTTCGCCAGCCGCGTCTCCGCGCTCGCCGCGGAGCTGTCCGTGACGATCGTCTACGGGCTCGTCGAGACCTCGCCGGACCCCGACCGCGCCTACAACTCCCTGCTCGTGATCGGCCCCGACGGCGAGCGCGTCACGGCGTACCGCAAGCAGCACCTCTACGACGCCTTCGGCTTCAAGGAGTCGGACTTCATCTGCCCCGGCGACCTCGACGCCCCGGAGACGTTCACCGTCGGCGACGCCGAGATCGGGCTGCTCACCTGCTACGACCTGCGCTTCCCCGAGCCCGCCCGCCGCGTCGTGGACGCCGGCGCCCAGGTGCTGCTCTACCCCGCCTCGTGGGTGCCCGGGCCGCGCAAGGAGTTCCACTGGAAGACGCTGCTCCTGGCCCGCGCCATCGAGAACACGGTGTACGTCGCCGGGGTCTCGCAGGCGCCCGGGCTCGGGGTCGGCTCGTCGCTCGCGGTCGACCCGATGGGCTCGACGATCGCCGAGCTCGCCGAGGCCGTCGACGTGGCCGTCTTCGAGGTCGACCCCACGCGCATCGACGTCGTGCGCGCCAGCAACCCCAGCCTCGCCAACCGCCGCTACCAGGTCACCTCCTGACCCTCGCCGGCTCCCGGCTGCTCCCGGCCACCCGGCCGGCTTCCCCGGGGCGGACCCACCGCCCCGCCCACGAAAGGACATCGGCTCCCATGACGACCACCCCCCAGCTCGGCGCCTGGCTCTCCGACTCGAACACCGCCGTGGCGGAGATCGTCGCGAAGATCGGCTACGACTTCGTGATCCTCGACATCGAGCACGGCCCGTTCGACCTCGTCACGCTGGAGCGCTTCATCCCGCTCGTGAAGGGCCTCGGCCTGACGGTGCTGGCGAAGGTGCTCGTGCCCGAGCGCGGCGCGATCCAGCAGGCGCTCGACTTCGGCGCGGACGGCGTGATCATCCCCCACATCGAGAACGTCGAGCACGCCCGCGCCATCACGGGCCTCGCCAAGTTCCCGCCGCTCGGCGACCGCAGCGCCGCGGGCGGCCGCACCGTCGGGTACGGCGGGTTCTCCGACGAGTGGTACCGCAACGCGGACGCCACCACGCTCGTCTTCCCGATGATCGAGGACGCGGGCGCGTTCGACGACGTCGAGGCGATCCTCGCGCTCGACACCGTGGACGGCGTCTTCATCGGCCCCACCGACCTCTCGCTGCGCCGCGGCCGCGGGTCGTACAGCCGCACGGAGGAGGACTTCGCCGACATCGCCCACATCGCCGCCTGCGCCGCCGCCGCCGGCAAGCCGTGGGTGCTCCCCGCCTGGTCGGAGGCCGAGAAGAAGCTCGCGCTCGAGCACGGCGCCAGCTTCATCGCGCTCCAGATGGTGCACGAGGCGATCGTCCAGGGCTTCACCAGCGCCAAGGACACGATGGACGCGCTCATCGGCTGACCCCTCCCCCGGGGCGCCGACCTGTCGGGTCTGCACGCTCCCGGAGCGCCGAGCTGTCGCATCAGCACCGAGCTGTCGCATCTGCATCGTGCAGACGCGACAGCTCGGCGCGTTTCGGGCCTGCAGACGCGACAGCTCGGCGCGTCCCGGCCGGGGTCAGCCCTGGGTCAGGGGCGCAGCTCGGCGACGCGGCCGAGCTCGACCTTCGCGATGGTGCGCAGGTGGACCTCGTCGGGGCCGTCGAAGATGCGCATGGCGCGGTGCCAGCCGTACATGGCGGCCAGCGGCACGTCGTCGCTGATGCCCGCCCCGCCGTGCACCTGGATCGCCCGGTCGATGACCTCGAGCGCCACCCGCGGCACCGCGACCTTCGCCATCGAGACCAGCGACGCCGCGGCCTTGTTGCCCCGGGCGTCGATGACCGCAGCCGCGTGCTGGCACAGCAGGCGCGCCTGCTCGATCGCGAGGCGCGACTCCGCGATGTCCTTCTGGACCATGCCCTGCTCGGCGAGCGGCTTGCCGAACGCGACCCGGCTCGTGGAGCGCTTCACCATCAGGTCCATCGCCCGCTCCGCGGCACCCAGCGCCCGCATGCAGTGGTGGATGCGGCCCGGCCCGAGACGCGCCTGGGCCAGCGCGAAGCCCGAGCCCTCCTCGCCGAGCAGGTTCTCGACCGGCACGCGGACGTCCTCGAAGAGCACCTCGCAGTGGCCGTGCTGGTCGTGGCGCCCGAAGACGGGGAGGTCGCGGACGATCGTGACGCCGGGGGTGTCGGTCGGCACCAGGAGCATCGACTGCTGGAGGTGGCGGGGGCCGTCGGGGTCGGTCTTGCCCATCACGACCATCACCTTGCAGCGGGGGTCGGCCGCGCCGGACGTCCACCACTTGCGGCCGTTCACGACGTAGGAGTCGCCGTCGCGCACGATCGAGGTCTCGATGTTGGTGGCGTCGCTGCTCGCCACCGCCTTCTCGGTCATCGCGAACGCCGAGCGGATCTCACCGGCCAGCAGGGGCTCGAGCCACTCCGTGCGCTGGGCCGGCGTGGCGAAGAGGTGCAGCAGCTCCATGTTGCCCGTGTCGGGCGCCTGGCTGTTGACCGCCTCCGGCGCGAGCTCGAGGCTCCAGCCGGTGATCTCGGCGAGGCCGGCGTAGTCGAGCTGGGAGATGCCGGACTCGTCGGGCAGGAAGAGGTTCCACAGACCACGGCGACGGGCCTCGACCTTGAGCTCCTCCACGACCGGCGGCAGCGTGTGGTCGTCGGGACCCGCGGCCACCCGGTAGTCGTGGTAGGCCGCCTCGGCCGGGAAGACGTGGTCGTTCATGAACTCGACCAGCGAGGCGCGCATCTCCTGGGCACGGGGGGACGGCGTCAGGTCCAGGCCGGCGAACCGGGCGTCCGTCGGGTCGGGGGTCGGGGTCATGCGGTCCTCCTCGTCGAGGTCCGGACCCGCCGGGCGGCGGCAGTCCGGTGGCGGGTGCCGGATGGTGCTCGGCCAAGACTGCACCGCCGGGTCGCCACAGACCACAGGTACCCCCGCCCGGCGCGCCGAGCGACCTGCCGAGCGGCACGGCCCGACGCCGTACGACGAGGGGCCCGCGACCGCGGTCGGCTCAGGCGCCGTGGTGGTCCAGGAGCCGCGTGAGGGTCGTGATGACGCCGTTCTCGGCGTTGGACGGCGCCCGGTAGCGCGCCCGCTCCAGCACCTCGGGATGGGCGTTGGCCATCGCGAACGACGCGTCGGCCTCGTCGAGCATCTCGAGGTCGTTGAGGTAGTCGCCGAAGACGACGGTCTGGGCCCGGGTGACGCCGAGCTCGGCCTGCAGGCTGCGCAGGGCGACGCCCTTGTTCACCCCGGCCTTCATGATGTCGACCCAGAACGGCCCCGAGACGACCACCTGGTGGGTCTCCCGGAACGGGGCGAGCGCGGCGGCCGTGACCGGCTCGGCGCCGTTCACGTCGAACACCGCCACCTTGAGCACGTCGTCGTCGACGGCGAGCAGGTCGTCGACCTGCTCGAGGCTCAGGTAGTAGGGCGCCACGTGGCGCAGGAAGCCCTCGTCGACGCGCTCGACGTACGCCGCGTGCTTGCCGCACACGACCACGCCGACGTCGTTGCCGTCGGCGGCCAGCTGTCGGACGACCCCGACCGCGTCGACCACGAGGCTCCGCTCGAGCGTCACCGAGCTGACCTCGACACCGCCGCGCGCGACGTACGAGCCGTTCTCGGCGATGACGAGGAGGTCGTCCCCGAGGTCGGCGAACATGTGGGCGAGCGTGGCGTGCTGGCGACCGCTCGCGGGCGCGAAGACGACGCCGGCGGCGCGCATGCGCTCCACCAGGGGCCAGAGACCGACCGGCACGTCGCCGCGCTCGTCGAGGAGCGTGCCGTCCATGTCGGCGACCACGAGGCGCAGGCCGTCGAGGGTCGGCAGGTCGGTCGGCTGATCGGTCGGCTGATCGGTCGGCTGATCGGTCGGCTGGGTCGGGCTCGTCATGCCCCGAGTCTCGCCCGGGGCCCGGTCCGGCGCCGAGTCGGCGGGCGTGGGCGCGGTCACCCGAGCTCGGCCAGCGCGGTCTCGATCGCCCGGTGGAACGTCGGGTAGGCGTAGATCATCGTGCGCAGGGTGGCGACGGGCACCTCCGCGTGCACGGCCAGGTTCAGCAGCCCGATGATCTCGCCGCCGAGCGGGCCGACGACCGACGCGCCCACGAGCACCCCGCGGGAGGCGTCCTCGACGACCTTGACGAGACCGGTGGCGCCGGGACCGTGGGTGAAGCCCCGCGAGGACTGCTCCAGCGGGGTGCTGCCGACGCGTACGTCGAGCCCCGCGTCGCGCGCCTGCTGCTCGGTGAGGCCGACGCCGGCGACCTCGGGATCGGTGAAGGTGGTGTGGGGCAGGGCGTGGTAACGGGCGGCGGGGCCCCGGTCTCCGGAGCCGTCTTCTGAACCGTCTCCCGGGCCGTCCGCCAGCACGTCGGCCAGCGCGATGCCGGACTGGTACATCGACACGTGCGTGAAGGCGCCCTTGCCGGTGACGTCGCCGATCACCCACAGACCCTCGACGCCGGCCGCACGCAGGCGGTCGTCGACCTCGATCGTGCGGGCCGAGGGGTCGAGCCCGACCGACTCCAGGCCCAGCGAGTCGAGGTTGGGCGTGCGGCCGGCGGCGACCAGGAGCTTCTCCGCCACCAGGTCGTCCCCCTCGTCGAGGCCCACCGTGAAGGACCCGTCGGCGTACGCGACGGAGGTCGCCTCGACCTCGGTCAGCACCCGGACGCCCTCGTCGAGCAGCGTGCGCTCGAGCACCGCCGCGGCCTCGGGCTCGTCCTGCGGGAGCAGGCGGTCGCCGTGCTGCACGATCGTCACCCGCACGCCGAAACGGGCGAAGGCCTGCGCCATCTCGCAGCCGATCGGGCCGCCGCCGAGCACGACGAGCGTCGACGGCAGCGACGTCACCTGCACGGCGTCGCGGTTGGTCCAGTACGGCGTGCCCTCCAGGCCCGGCACGGGCGGTGCGGACGGGCGGGTGCCCGGGTTGAGCACCACGCCACGGCGGGCGACGTACGTCGTGGGCTCTCCCCCGCCCCGCGGGGTCACGACGACGCGGCGCGGTCCGTCGAGGCGGCCCTCCCCGCGGGCCAGGGCGGCCCCGGCGTCCTCGAGGCGCTGCACGGCGGCGGCGTCGTCCCAACCGCTCGTGGCCTCCTCGGAGATGCGGCGGGCCACCGGCGCCCAGGACGCCACCACCTCGACGTCGCCGGCCAGCGTGCCCGCGCGGCGGGCCTCGGCGAGCGCGTCGCCGGCGCGCACCATCATCTTCGAGGGGATGCACCCGTAGTAGGGGCACTCGCCGCCAACCAGGTGCTTCTCGACGGCCACGACCTCGAGACCGGCCTTCGCGGCGCCGGAGGCGAGGGCCTCCCCGCCGGGTCCGGTGCCGACGACGACCAGGTCCACCTCGCGCTCGTTGCTCATGACGCCAGCATGGCACCGGGGGCCACCCGGGTGCGCGACCGTGCCCGCGCGGTCGCCGTACGACGCCGGCCGCCCCCGCTCCTAGGGTGGGTCCGTGACCACACCGCCGCACGCCGTCCACCCGACCCTCGGAGCCGTGAACCTGGAGGTCGACGACCCGACGGCGCTCGCGGTCTTCTGGGCCGAGGCGCTCGGCAGCACGGCGCACCCGGCCGGGGAGAACGTCTACCTCGCGCCCGGACCGGGTGGTTTCGGCCTCTTCCTCACGCCACGCAGCGGCCCACGACCCGACCACCAGGCGCAGCACCTCGACCTCACCGTGCCGTGGGGCTCCCGCACCGCGACGGTCGCTCGGCTGGTCGCCCTGGGTGCGTCCCACCGGTGGGACGTGCTCGACGAGGTCCCGTGGGTGCAGTGGTCGACGCTGGCCGACCCCGAGGGCACCCTGTTCTGCGTGGCCGAGCACCCGCCGACCGACTGACGGCGCTCAGCGCGCCACCCAGCCGCCCATCCGGGTCACGACGGGGCTGCGGGGGTCGGAGAGCAGGTCCCACCACGGCACGCCGACGTCGATGCCGATGCGGCTCGCGACGGCCTGCCCGAGCGTGGGCGAGAGGGGAACGGCCCGGCTCAGGGTGCGCAGGCGCATGTCGAGGGCCTCGGCGGTGAGGGTCCAGAAGCCGTGCAGACGGCCGGCCCAGGTGACGGGCGGCTCGGCCCCAAGGTGCATGAGCAGCACGGCACGGGCGGCGGACGGCCCGGGCGGGAGGTAGCGGCTCAGCTCGGCGTCGGGGACCGCGGCGCGCTGACCGATCGTGGCGAGGAGGACGGCGTCGGTGCCGGGGCTGTGGCGACGCTGCGCCGCGGCGAGCGCGACACCCGCCTGGTGACGGAGGTTGCGCACGTGGGCGACGGAGAGCGCACGACCGCGGGCGACGGCGGTAGCGCCCGCCCCGGAGGCGAGCTCGGCCGCGGCCGACCGGACCTCGACGGGCAGCTCGCGCCACGCCTCGTCGAGCCAGCTCTCCTGCTCCTGCGGCAGGGCCAGGGGCTGCCAGCGCATCGCCTGGCGCCGTAGCTCGGGCGCGCCCTGCGCGTCGCGGAGGGACTGCTCGCCGGGCGGGCCGGCGAAGATCTCGAGCCAGTCGTGGTCCTCGGTGACGGGATCGCCCCCGCCGCGCGGCGTCGGCGCGTCCGCGTCAGCCGACCACACCCCCTCGAGGGGCGTGGTGCGCACCTCCTCGTCGCGTGACGGACGCACGACGCCCCACCTCCTGCCCTCTCGCCCCGTGGAGCGTTCATCGCACCGGCTGGACCACCCGCCGACTGCCGACGAACGTAAAAGATACGCAGAGATCCGAAGGTACCTGAAACCAAACGGAGCAGTGTTCACCATACGTGTGGTGTGATTTGGGTCACTCATCTACGACGTGGGTGTCAGGACACCCTGTATGGACTGTCTGATCCCCGAAGCCCGCGCCGTTGCTGGGAATTCGTCAGGTCGCGACCCTCACCGATACCTCACCGGCCTCGCCCGGGGCGGCGGCAGGACGTCCTCGTGGAAGGATCGCCGCGTGCCCGACACCGACCCCCCGGCGCGTCCACCGTCGTCCCCGGCACCCCGCCGCGGACGGCCCGGCTACGACCAGGCGACCGTGCTGCGCCGCGCGATCGACCTCTTCAACCGCCACGGGTACGACGGCACGAGCATCGGCGACATCGCCAAGGATCTCGGGCTCACGAAGTCGGCCATCTACCACCACGTGCCGAGCAAGGAGCACCTGCTGTCGGCGGCGCTCGACGAGGCGCTCGACGAGCTCACCGCAGCGGTCGACGCAGCCGTCGGGACGGTGCCGGCGGGAGGGAGCGCCGACGTGCCGGCGTACGAGCGGCTCCGTGCCGTCGTCCACCAGTCGGTGCACATCCTGGTCGCCCACCTGCCCGCCGTCACGCTGCTGCTGCGGGTGCGCGGCAACAGCGAGGTGGAGCTGGCCGCCCTCGAGCGCCGGCGACTGCTCGACGACCGCCTCGCCCGGCTCGTGACCGACGCGGTCGCGGAGGGCAGCGTGCGGGCCGACCTTCCCCCCGAGCTGGTCAGCCGCCTGCTGTTCGGCCTCGTGAACTCGCTGGTGGAGTGGTATCGCCCGGGCGGTCAGCTGGACGTCGACGTCCTGGCCGGCACGGTGGTCGCGATGGTGTTCGGCGGGATCGACGCGCCCGACCTCACCACGTGAAGAACCCCTGACCGGACTTGCGCCCCAGACGCCCGGCGGCGACGTGGTCGCGCAGCACCTGCGGGGGCGCGAACCGCGGCCCGAGCTCGCGCTCGAGGTGCTCGGCGATGGCGAGGCGCACGTCGAGCCCGACCAGGTCCGTGGTGCGCAGCGGGCCGACGGGGTGGCGGTAGCCCAGCGTCATGGCCGTGTCGATGTCGTCGGCGCTCGCCACGCCCTCGTCGAGCATCCGCATCGCCTCCAGTGCGAGCGCGACCCCGAGGCGGCTGCTCGCGAAGCCCGGGCTGTCCGCGACCGTGACGGCGGTCTTGCCGAGGTCGACGACCCAGCCCTGCGCGGCCGTCACGACGTCGGGGGCGGTCGCGCTGCCGACGACGATCTCGACGAGGTCGCTGGCGGGCACCGGGTTGAAGAAGTGGAGGCCGACGAACCGCGCCGGGTCCGGCAGCGCTGCCGCCAGCCCGTCGACCGACAGCGAGCTCGTGTTCGTCGCGACGACGGCGTCGGGGGCGGCCGCCGCGATCCGGGCGAGCACCTCGGCCTTGAGGTCGGGCAGCTCGGGGACGGCCTCGACCACCAGCCCCGCGGCGGCGAGCGCGTGCGGGTCGGTCGTGGTCGTCAACCGGGCGAGCGCGGCCCCGACCCCCTCGGGCACCTGGCCCCGCTCCGCAGCCTGCGCGAGGGTGCCGGCGACCCGGTCGTGCGCGGCCCCGGCCGTGGCGTCGGAGGTCTCCACCACCACGACCCGCGCCCCCACCAGGAGGAAGGCGTGCACGATGCCCGCGCCCATCCGGCCCCCGCCGTACACCCCGACCAGCTCGGGAACCGCCATGGCCCAGCCCTCCTCCCGGCCGAGCGCGGTCGTGCGCTCCCGCCTGTGGTCCGCACCGTACGGCGCGAGGGGGCTCAGGCGTCGAAGTCGACCGTGACCGTCTCGTCGACCGGGAAGGTCTGGCAGGTGAGCACGAACCCCGCCGCGACCTCGTCGGCACCGAGGGCGTAGTTGCGACGCATGTCGACCGCGCCGGACGTCACGTGGGCCCGGCACGTGCCGCACACCCCGCCCTTGCAGGCGAACGGCAGGTCGCTGCGGACGCCCGCCGCGCCGTCGAGGATCGTGCCCGAGCGCGGCATCGGCGCCGTGGTGCTGCGTCCGTCGAGCACGATGGTCACGACGCTGACGTCGCCCGTGGCCACGACCTCCTCGCGGGTCACCTCGGGCGGCGGCGCGTCGACGTGGAAGAGCTCGACGTGCACCCGCTCGCGCGGCACCCCCAGCTCGTCGAGCACCGCGCGGGCGTCGGTGACCAGACCGAACGGCCCGCAGAGCCAGACGTGGTCGACGCCGTCGACCGGCACGAGCAGCGTGAGGAGCCGGCGCAGCCGGTCGGCGTCGAGACGGCCCGAGAAGAGGTCGACGTCGCGGGGCTCGCGCGAGAGCACGTGCACGAGCTCGAGGCGCGCGCCGTACCGGTTCTTCAGGTCGGCGAGGTCCTCGGCGAACATGACGCTGCTCGTGCGGCGGTTGCCGTAGAGCAGGCTGACGCGCGCGTCGGGGT
Source organism: Nocardioides alkalitolerans DSM 16699 (assembly GCF_000426525.1). Taxonomy (GTDB): domain Bacteria; phylum Actinomycetota; class Actinomycetes; order Propionibacteriales; family Nocardioidaceae; genus Nocardioides; species Nocardioides alkalitolerans. Next base: position 1,316,702 of record NZ_KE384533.1, on the reverse strand, counting down.
GGGCCAGGACGGAGCTCGCGATCGACAGCATCGGAGTGATGCCCGAGCCGGCGGCGATACAGAGGTGGCGGCCGCCCTCGTCGGGGTCGGCGCGGAAGCTGCCGCTGGGCGCCTGCACCTCGACGACGTCGCCGACCGCCACCTCCCGCGCGAGCCACGAGGAGAACAGCCCGCCCGGGACCTCCCGGACGCCGACCCGCGGGCGCGCGCCGGCCGGGGCGCAGATCGAGTAGGAGCGGCGGTGCTCCCGGCCGTCGACCGTGCGGCGCAGGGTCAGGGACTGCCCGGCCGCGAACGCGAAGGTCTCCCGCAGGTCGTCGGGCACGTCGAACGTCACCGCCACCGCGTCGTCGGTGAGCCGCTCGACCGCGGCGACGGTGAGGGCGTGGAACGTCGAGCGCGCAGCGCGGGCCGGGAGGGTCGAGGCCGTCGCGGCGGGGGCGGACGTCATCTCAGATCTCCTTCACGTGCTCGAACGGCTCGAGGCAGTCCGCGCAGCGGTAGACGGCCTTGCAGGCGGTGGGGCCGAACTCGGAGACGAGCCGGGTGTCGGACGCCCCGCAGCGCGGGCAGACCAGCGCGCGCCGCACGGGGGCGAGGGTGAGGGGCACCGGCCCGTCGTGGCGGGGCGCGGGGCCGGGCACCGAGACGCCGTGGTCGCCGAGGGCCCGACGTCCCTCCGGGGTGATCCAGTCCGTCGACCATGCCGGTTCGAGCCGCACCTGCACGACCACGTCGTCGTACCCCTCGTCGCGCAGCGCGTGCACGAGGTCGTCGCGCATCGTGGCCATGGCCGGGCAGCCGGAGTAGGTCGGCGTGATCGTCACGCGGACGCGACCGTCGGCCCCGACGCCCACCTCGCGGAGCACGCCGAGGGCCTCGAGCGTGAGCATCGGCATCTCGGGGTCGACGACCCTCGCCGCGACGGCGCGAGGGTCCGGCCGGGCATGCGGTCGCGCCGGGTCCGCCACCACCCTCACCACCGCCCGCTCGGGTGGGCGCGCGCGACGACCTGCATCTCGGCGAGGAGGCGGCCCATCGCCTCGGTGTGCCGGCCGTCGCGGCCGGCGCCGCCCCCGACGGTCCCCGTCGGCGGCACCTCGGGACGGTCGATGCCGCTCACCGACAGCACCTGCTCCAGCAGCACGTCGACCTCGTCGGCCACGTCGGCCGGGTCCACACCGACGCCCTGCTCCGCCACCGTCCGTTCGACGGCGTGCGTGCGGAACAGCTCGGCGCGCAGCGGCCAGACCCGGTCGAGCCCGGCCACGAGACGGCGCCGGGACTCCGCCGTACCGCGGGCGAGCGTGAGGAACCAGCGGCCCGCGTAGTCGCGGTGGTAGGTCACCTCCTTGACCCCCTTCACCGCGATGGCCGACAGCACGCCGTCGCGGCTGCCGGCGAGGCGCTGCAGCAGGGCGAGCCGGTACGTCGAGAAGACCAGCAGCCGGGCCACCGTCTCCGCGAAGTCGCCGTTCTCGGCCTCGACGAGCCGTACGTTGCGGAACGCCGACTCGTCGCGGAAGAAGGCGAGCGCGTCCTCGGGCGGGACCGGCGACCCCTCGGGCAGCCGGGGCACGAGCCGGGCGTCGGCGGCGGCCGCCCGGGTGAGCAGCAGCCGGGCTTGGCCGAGCAGGTCGAGGGCCACGTTGGCCAGCGCGATGTCGTCCTCGAGGTCGGGCGCGTTGCTTGCCCACTGCGAGAGGCGGTGGGAGGCCACGAGCGCGTCGTCGCCGAGCATCAGGCAGTACGACGCGAGCGCCGCGGCGTCGACACCGTCGGGGATCGTGGTGTCGACCCCGGCCAACGGGTCCTCGAAATCGGTGCCGAACGCCCACTGGGAGTCGTCACCGCCGAGCAGCCCGTCGAACACGGACCCGTGGTCGGCGTCGTGGTCGTGGCTCGTGCTCGCGCTCGTGCTCGCGCCGGGCGTGGGGGTGTCGTGGTCGGTCATCGTCGGCTCACATGTGGGGGACGTCGTCGGCGACGGCGTAGAAGGTCGGGTGCCGGTAGACCTTGTCGCCGGCGGGGGCGAAGAGGGGGTCCTTCTCGTCCGGGCTCGAGGCGGCCACCGCGTCGGAGCGCACGACCCAGATGCTGACCCCCTCGTTGCGGCGGGTGTAGACGTCGCGGGCGTGCCGCAGGGCCATCTCGTCGTCGGTGGCGTGGAGCGAGCCGACGTGCACGTGGTTGAGCCCGCGCTTGCCGCGCACGAACACCTCGTAGAGCGGCCACTCCGCGCGGGGACGGTCGGCCGGCCCGGTCACGACCGGGCCTCGTCGTGCTGCGTGGCGACCTGCTGCGTGGCGGCGAAGGCCGTGGCGGCCTCCCGCACCCAGGCGCCCTCCTCGTGGGCCCGCCGACGGTGCGCGATCCGCTGAGCGTTGCAGGGGCCCGAGCCCTGCACGACGGCGTAGAACTCGTCCCAGTCGGGCTGGCCGAAGTCGTGGTAGCCGCGCTCGGCGTTCCAGACCAGCCCGGGGTCGGGCAGGGTCACCCCCAGGCGCTCGGCCTGCGGGACGCTCATGTCGACGAACTTCTGCCGCAGCTCGTCGTTGGTGTCGCGCTTGATGCCCCACGCCATCGACTGGGCCGTGTTCGGGGAGTCGTCGTCGGGCGGGCCGAACATCATCAGTGCGGGCCACCAGAACCGGTCGACCGACTCCTGCACCATGGCGCGCTGCTCGTCGGTGCCGCGCATCATCGTGGCCAGCAGCTCGTAGCCCTGGCGCTGGTGGAACGACTCCTCCTTGCAGATCCGGATCATCGAGCGGCCGTAGGGCCCGTACGACGTGCGGCACAGCGGCACCTGGTTGGCGATGGCGGCGCCGTCGACGAGCCAGCCGATGGTGCCGACGTCGGCGTACGAGAGCGTCGGGTAGTTGAAGATCGAGGAGTACTTCTGCTGCCCACTGATCAGCCTCTCCGTCAGCTCCTGGCGGGAGACGCCGAGCGTCTCGCAGGCGGAGTAGAGGTAGAGGCCGTGGCCCGCCTCGTCCTGCACCTTGGCGAGCAGGATCGCCTTGCGGCGCAGCGAGGGCGCGCGGGTGATCCAGTTGCCCTCCGGCTGCATCCCGATGATCTCGGAGTGCGCGTGCTGGGCGATCTGGCGCACGAGCGTCGCGCGGTACTTCTCCGGCATCCAGTCACGGGGCTCGATGCGGTCGTGGCGGGCGATCGTGGCGTCGAACGCGGCCGCGAGCTCGCTCTCCTGCTCCGGCGACACCTCGGGGGCGACGGTCATGGGTTCCTCCAGCTCGACCAATTGCAGAACGATCGGTCAGTAAAGTGAACCACGGAGGCCACCCACCCGCAACGGACCATCGGGGAGGGTGGGTCCTGCACGCCCCCGCACGCCCCACGCCCACCGACCCGGAGGAGCCCCATGCACCGCCTCACGATCCAGTACGCCGTCCCGAGCGACCCCGAGGCGTTCGACGCCCACTACTTCGAGCACCACGTGCCGTTCGTGGGGCCCCTGCCCGGGCTCCGCGCGTTCAGCTGGTCGAAGCCCCGCCCGCTCGGCGGCGAGCAGACCGTCTACCTCGTCGCCCAGCTCGACTTCGACGACGCGGACGCCCTGCAGACCGCGCTCACCTCCCCCGAGATGGCCGCCGCGGGCCGGGACGCCGCCGGCCTCGGCGTGCCGACGGTGATGTTCAGCGGCGAGGTCGTCACCGCGCTCTGACCCTCGAGCTGTCGCGTCTGCACGACAGACGAACGCCGAGTTGTCGCGTCTGCACGAGCCTCCGATGCAGACGCGACAACTCTGCGCCTCAGGAGCGTGCAGACGCGACAGCTCGGCACCTCAGGAGCGTGCAGACGCGACAACTCGGCACCTCAGGAGCGTGCAGACGCGACAACTCGGCGCCTCAGGAGCGTGCAGACGCGACAGCTCGGCACCTCAGGAGCGTGCAGACGCGACAGCTCGGGCTCAGGAGCCCGTGAAGGTCGGGCGCTCCTTCGCCAGGAAGGCCGCGACGGCGCACTGGTGGTCGCGGGTCAGCCCGAGGCGGTGCTGGGCGGCGGACTCGGCGGCCAGCGACTCCTCCACGGACGCGCCGCCGGCGGCGAGGTCGAGGAGGCGCTTGGACTCGGCGTACGCCGCGGTGGGGCCCGCCGCGAGCCGGGCGGCGAGGCGCTCGGCCTCGGCGCGCGCCGTACCGCTCTCGACGACCCGGCCGGCGACGCCCCACGCCACGGCCTCCTCGGGCGAGAACATCGCGCCGAGCAGCACCAGCTCGGCGGCCCGCGCGTGCCCGACGGCCCGCACCAGCGTGGCCGACAGCCCGGAGTCGCACGTGAGCCCGATGCCGCTGAACGCGGTGCCGAGCTTCGCGTCGGCTGCGAGGACCCGCAGGTCGCAGGCCAGCGCGAGCCCGAGACCGGCCCCGACGCAGGCACCCTCGACGGCCGCCACCACGGGCTTCGCCATGCCGACCAGCGCCCGTACGATCGGCGCGTAGTGCTCGTCGACCGTGTCGAAGGCCGTGGCCGCGTCGGCCTCGAGGGCGGCCGCGTGCTCGCCGAGGTCCTGGCCGACGCAGAACGCGGACCCCGCTCCCGTCAGCACGACCGCGCGGACGGCGTCGTCGGCGGCCACCGCCTCCAGTGCGTCGCGCAGCGCGACCTTCGTCGCCTCGTCGAGCGCGTTGCGCGCCGCCGGCCGGTCGATCACCACCGTCGCCACCGCACCCTCGCGCTCGGTCCGCACGGTCGCGTCGTCGCTCATGGGTCGCTCCTCGTCGTGGTCCAGGTCACACTGCCGGGCCGCCACGGTACGCGGAGCGGCTCACTCCGCGGCGAGCACCTTGCCCGGGTTCATCAGGCCCGCCGGGTCGACCGCGCGCTTGAGCGCCCGCTGGAGGTCGAGCTCGACCGGCGACTTCTGCGCGGCCGCGGCGTCGCGCTTCGCGGTGCCGAGCCCGTGCTCGGCGCTGATGCTGCCGCCGAACGCGGCGACCGAGGCGTAGACCGTCGCCGTCAGGCGGTCGGCGTGGGCGAGGAAGGCCTCGTCGGTCCAGCCGACGGGCTTGGTGAGGTTGTGGTGGAGGTTGCCGTCGCCGACGTGGCCGTACGAGACGACCCGCACGCCGGGGAGCACCTCCGCCAGCGCGACGTCGGCGTGCGCGACGAACGCCGGCAGCGCGCTGATCGCGACCGACACGTCGTGCTTGAGGCTGGGCCCCTCGCCGTTCTGCGCCTCGGAGATGCCCTCGCGCAGCGCCCAGACGGCTGCGGCCCGGGGACCGGACGCCACCACGGCGTCGACGACCTGGTCGTGCTCGACGGCCTCCTGGAGCACCTGCTCGAGCAGCCCCTCGACGTCGGCGTCGCCGCCGTCGGCGAGCTCCACCAGTCCGTACCAGGGGTGGGCGGTCGCGAACGGGTCCCGGGTGCCCGGCACGTGCGCCAGCACGATCGCCAGGCTCTGCGCCGACATCACCTCGAACGACGTCACCCGCTCCCCCGCCACGGCGCGCACGGTGCCGAGCAGCGCGGTCGCGGCCGCCAGGTCGGCGAGCGCGACCCAGGCGGTCGCCCGTCGGGGCGTCGCCGGATGGAGCGCGAGCACGGCCGCGGTGACGACCCCGAGGGTGCCCTCCGAGCCGAGGAAGAGCTGGGTGAGGTCGTAGCCGGTGTTGTCCTTGCGCAGGCCGCGCAGACCCTCCCAGACCCGGCCGTCGGGCAGCACGACCTCGAGCCCGAGCGTCAGCGCGCGCATCCCGCCGTACCGGAGCACCGCGGTGCCGCCCGCGTTGGTCGCCACGTTGCCGCCCACCGTGCAGCGGCCCTCGGATCCCATCGAGAGCGGGAACTGCAGGCCGTGCTCCCGCGCGACGCGCTGCACGTCGGCGAGCACCACGCCCGCCTCGACCGTCACCGTCTGGTTCGCCACGTCGACCTCGCGGACCCCGCGGAGCCGCTCGGTGGAGAGCACCACCTGCCGGCCCGAGGCGTCCGGCACGGCCCCGCCGCACAGGCCCGTGCCGCCGCCCTGCGGCACGACCGCGACGCCCGCCGCCGCGCAGGCACGCACGACCTCGGCCACCTCCGCCGTCGTGCGGGGCAGCACGACGAGGGCGGGACGGCCGGCGTACGCACCGCGCCAGTCGGTCGCGTACGACGCCAGCCGGTCGTCGTCGGCCCCCGGGACGAGCACGCCGCGCCCACCCACGATCGGGGTGAGCGCGGCGAGGAGCGCGGCGTCCGGTCGGTCGTCGGGGTCGGCCGCGGTCACGACCGCGGCTTGACGGCCAGGATCGGCCGGTCGAGGTCGAGCAGCACGCGCTGGGCGTCGCTGCCCAGGAAGAGCTTGCCGACCGGCGAGCGACGGCGGATGCCGATGACGACCACGGAGGCGTCGACCTCGTCGGCGACCGCGGCGATCGCGCCCGCCAGGTCGTCGTGGTGCGTCGGCTGGCGCAGCTCGAAGGCCACCCCGGCGGCCGCGGCGACGGACGCGAGCTCGGCCCGGCGCTCGTCGCCGACGAGGGCCTTGTCGACGAGCGCCCCGCCCTGCGGGGAGTTGAGCACGACGAGGGGCTCGCCGCGCCGGGCCGCCTCGGCGACCGCGGCCTCGTACGCCGCGTTGCCGGGGGCGGTGTCGACGTAGCCGACCAGGACCGTCATCGGGAGCTCTCCTTCGTGCGCCCCTCGGGCGCGTCGGTGTCGGACGGGGTGTCGGTCGGGGTGTCCGACGGGCTGTCGGACGGGGTCTCGCCGGTCACGCCGCCGCCCGGACCGGGGGCGGCCGGACCGCTGCGGCCGGCGAGCGAGCGCCGCAGCACGAAGCCGAGGAGCGGCAGCACCAGGACCACGACCAGCACCGCGAGCAGCGTGCCCGAGATCGGCCGCGTGGCGAACCCGGCGACGTCGCCGTCGAAGAGGATCAGCGAGCGACGGGCGTTGCTCTCGAGCAGCGAGCCGAGCACGAACGCGAGCACCAGCGGCCCGGGCTCGAAGCCGGCCTTCTTCATCAGGTAGCCGAGCACGCCGAAGACGATGACCAGCACGATGTCGAAGCTGTTGTTGTTGACCGTGTAGACGCCGATCAGGGTGATCAGCACGGTGATGGGCGCCATGATCGAGGCCCGGATCGTCAGGATCTTCACGAACAGGCCGACCAGCGGGATGCTCATCATCAGCAGCAGGATGTTGCCGATGTACATCGAGTTCACGACGCCCCAGAAGAGCTCCGGGTGGTCCTCGACCAGGCCCGGCCCGGGCGTGATGCCCTGGATGAGCAGGGCGCCGAAGATGACGGCGATCGTCGCGTTCGCGGGGATGCCCAGCGTCAGCAGCGGGATGAACGACGAGGTGGCGGCCGCGTTGTTGGCCGACTCCGGCGCCGCGACGCCCTCGATGGCGCCCTTGCCGAACCGCTCGGGCGTCTTGGAGCGCTTCTTCTCCAGCCCGTACGCCGCGAGCGACGACAGCACCGCGCCGCCGCCCGGCAGGATGCCGAGCACGAAGCCGATGACGGAGCCCCGGCCGATGGCGCCGGAGGACTGCTTGAGGTCCTTGCGCGACGGCCACGGGTTCGAGACCTTCGCCGGCGGCTTGCCGAGCTTGCCGCGGTTCTCGAGGCTGTGCAGGATCTCGGCGAGGCCGAAGATGCCCATCGCGATCGGCACGAAGTCGAGGCCGTCGGCCATCGACAGCGACTCGAACGTGAAGCGCTCGGCGCCGGTGAAGCCGTCACGGCCGACGGTGGCGAGCAGCAGGCCGATGGCCGCCGCGACGAACGCCTTCGTGCGGCTGCCGTTGCCGACCGCGGCGACGAGCAGGATGCCGAGGAGGGCGAGCATCGTGTACTCCGGCGGACCGAAGTCCAGCGCGAAGGACGCGATGAAGGGCGCCACCAGGGTGAGGGCGATGATCGAGACCGTGCCGCCGACGAAGGAGCCGATGGCGGCGATGCCGAGCGCCGTGCCGGCCTTGCCCTGCCGGGCCAGCGCGTAGCCGTCGAAGACGGTGACCACCGAGCTGGCCTCACCGGGGAGGCGGAGCAGCACGGAGGTGATCGTGCCGCCGTACTGCGCGCCGTAGAAGATGCCGGCGAGCATGATGATCGCGGTGACGGGCTCCACGGCGTACGTCAGCGGCAGCAGGATCGCGATGGTCGCTGCGGGGCCGAGGCCGGGGAGGACGCCCACGAGCATGCCGACGACGACGCCGATCAGGCAGTAGAGCAGGTTCTCCGGCTGGAGGACGACGCCGAAGCCGTCGATGACCGGGGCAATGTCCACGGGTCAGGTCCTCTCGGGGTGGATGGGGACGGGCCGGGGCTCGTCAGCGGGGCACGTCAGAAGAGGTGCGGGAGCGACACGCCCAGGGCGGTCACGAAGATCAGGTAGAAGCTCACGGTCATGAGGAGCGCCCCGACGACCGAGGTGCGCCAGCCCTCCCGGCCGAGGACCTTCAGCCAGACGAAGGCGAGCACGACCGAGGGGATCTCGAAGCCGACGATCTCGATGAGGTAGGCGAACGGCACGAGGGTGAGCACGGCCGGCGGCACGACCCAGCTGTCCGAGGTGAAGCGCTCGGTGTCGCTGGTCGCCCGGGCCTGGACGAGGAGCACCAGGCCCAGCAGCGCGATCGCGGAGCTGACGACGAGGGGCCAGGTGCCGGGGCCCGGCTCGCCGAGCGAGCCGGTCCCGAGCGCCAGGGAGCCGACGACGCCCGCTCCCCCGAAGCCGATGACGAGCAGCGCCAGCACGACGTTGGTCGTGAGGCCCGCGGGCTCGGGCTTCTCGGCCTCCCACTGGGCCGCGAGCTCCTCGGGCGAGGCCGCCTCGGGGAGGTCGTCCGCCACGGCGGCGGCCTTCTCGAGGGACGGCCCGGCGGCCGTGCCGACGGTCTTCTCGTCGGGCGCGGCCTGCCGGCCGCGGGGACTCACGACTCGCCGCCCATGTCGATGCCGTACTCGGCGATCAGGGCCTCGTAGGTCTCGCGCTGCTCGTTCCAGTCGGCCACGACCTCGTCGCCGTCGACCTGGTACGGCGTGAGCAGCGCGTTGGTGTTGAAGTCCTGGTACGCCTCGGTCTCGAAGGCGGCGTCGAACGCCTCCTTGAGCGCGTCGATCGTCTCCTGCGGGGTGTCCTTCGGCGCGGCGATGGCGCGGTACTGGGCGACCGGCACGTCGTACTCGAGCTCGGTCGCGGTGGGCACGTCCTCGAGGTACTGGTTGCGCTCGGAGGAGAAGACCATCAGCGGCACGATCTCGCCGGCCTGGATCTGCGGGTAAGCCTCACCGAGCTGGATGCTGGTCACGTCGACCTGGTTGCCGAGCAGCGCCGTCAGCGCCGGCGAGCCACCGTCGAAGGGCACGTCGTTGCCGTCGACCTCGGTCTGGTTGAAGAGCAGCTCCTGGGAGAGCTGGCTGCCCGTGCCGACACCCGTGGTGGCGTAGTCGACGGCCTCGCCGGAGGCCTCGAGGTCCTCGAAGGACTCCCAGCCGGAGTCGGCGTTCGCGACGAGCACGTAGTCGTCCTGCGAGATGCCGGTGACGATCTCGTAGTCGTCGAGGCTGACGACCTCGTCCTCGCCGACGACGAGCGACGTGATCGCGATCAGCGAGGCGTTGATGACCATCAGGTTCTGGCCGTCGGCGTTCTCGCCGGCGAGGGTCTGGGCCGCGAGGGCGCCGTTGGCGCCGGGCTTGTTCATCACCGGCACCGGCACGCCGAGGTCGTCGGAGACCGGCTCGGCCAGCGCGCGGGCGATGAGGTCCGTGCTGCCGCCCGCGTCCTGGCCGACGGTCAGGTTGATCGCCCCGTTGGGGAAGTCCTCGGCCGACGAGCCGCCGAGGTTGCCGCCGCAGGCGGAGAGGGAGAGGGCCACGGAGGCGGTCGACAGAGCCGCGACGCCGCGGACGAGACGGGGGTGCTTCATGGGAACTCCTGGGGGTCGGGCGGGGCTCGTGCGAGTCGGGGGGCGGCTTGTGATCGCCGTCACCTGGTGGACACTAAAAGCCGCTGATGATGCATGTCCAAACCCGATCAAGCATGGCCTGATACCGTCCGCGCATCATGTTCTCCTTCGAGCAGCTCCGTGGATTCGTGGCCGTGGCCGAGGAGCTCCACTTCGGTCGGGCCGCGGAGCGGCTCAGCATGACGCAGCCACCCCTGAGCCGTCAGATCCAGAAGCTGGAGCGCGAGGTCGGGGTGCGGCTCTTCGACCGTGACAACCGCGGCGTCGCCCTCACCCCCGCCGGAACGGCGTTCCTGCGCGAGGCCACCCGACTCCTGGCGCTCGCCGAGGCGGCACCCGACCTCGCCCGGAGGATCGCCTCCGGCACCGTCGGGACCATCCGGATCGGCTTCACCGCGGCGTCGACGTTCGGGGTGCTCACCGACGTGCTCGACCTGGTCACCGCGGCGCTGCCCCAGGTCGAGATCGACCTCTACGAGATGGTGACGCGCGAGCAGGTCGAGGCGCTGCTCGCCCACGAGATCGACCTCGCCCTCGCGCGCCCGCCGTTCGACCCCGCCCTGTTCGGCAGCCGCCTGATCCGCCGGGAGGAGCTCGTGGTCGCCGTCCCGGCCGGCCACGCCCTGACCACCCTCGACCGGCCCGTCGAGGTCGGCGACCTGGCCGGCGAGCCGCTGGTCATGCACTCCGCCACCAAGGCGCGCTACTTCTACGACCTCGTCGTCGGGCTGCTGCCCGTCGAGCACCACAACGTGGTGCACACGGTGAGCCAGATCGCGACGATGACGTGGCTGGTCGCCAGCGGCCGCGGGCTGGCGTTCGTACCCCGCTCGGCCTCGCTGCTGGGCATCGCCGGCGTCGTGCACCTGCCGCTCGTCACGCGTGAGCCGAAGCCGGTGGAGCTGCACCTGCTGTGGCCCCGGGACTCCGCCAACCCGGCCCTGCCGCTGGCCCTCGAGACCCTGCGCGCGCTCGACCCCGACGCGACGCCACGCGGGCTGACCTGACCTCACGCCACCGACAGCGCCAGGTGCGCCGCGAGCGCGAGGCCGGCCAGGCCGATGCCCCACCGCAGCGGCGTCTCGGGCAGCACGCGCACGAGCTGGGGGCCGATCCAGCCGCCGACGAGGGCACCGATCGCGACGCAGCCCGCGGCCGACCAGTCGACCGGCGCAAGCACGGCGTAGACCACGGCGGCGACGGCGTTGGCGGCGCTCGTCGCGAGGTTCTTCACCGCGTTGGTGACGGGGAACGGCTCGCTCGTGCGCACCGACAGCACGGCGAGCATGATGATGCCGGAGGCGGCCCCGAAGTAGCCGCCGTACACCCCGACGGCCGCGACCTGCGAGCCCGGCATGGCGTCGGTGTCGAGCGGCCCCCGGCCGCGTCGCGCGATCCACGCGCGGATGCGGTCGCGCGCGAGCAGCAGCACCGCGCCGAACGCCACCAGGGCGGGCACGACGACCTCGAAGGTCTCCTCGCCGCCGAGCAGCAGCAGGCCGGCGCCCACGGTGCCGCCGAGCGCCGACCACCCGCACAGCACGGCGACGCGGCGGCCCTGGCCGCGCAGCTCGCGGCGCGAGCCGAGCGCGGTGCCCGCGCCGTTCGCCAGCAGCGCCACCGAGTTGGTGACGTTCGCGGCGAGCGGCGGCAGCCCGACGGCCAGCAGGGCGGGGTACGACGCCAGCGACGCCAGGCCCGCGATCGACCCGCAGAGCCCCGCGCCGACGCCGGCCAGCACGAGGAGCAGCGCCTCGGTCACGCCTGCCTCCTCCACTGTCGGGTCCGCTGATCAGGACGCCCCATCGTCGGCGACCTCCCGGTCGGCCCGGGTCAGGGGGTCGACACGTGGACGGGCGTCACCAGGCGCCCCTCCGCCAGCCACGTGCGGAGGTTCTCGAGCACCAGCCGGGCCATGTCGGCGCGGGTCTCGACGGTCCCGGACGCGAGGTGCGGCAGCAGCACCACCTCGTCGAGCGTGCGCAGGGCCTCGGGCACGTGGGGCTCCGCGGCGTACACGTCGAGCCCGGCCCCGCCGAGCCCGCCGCTGCGCAGCAGGTCGACCAGCGCCGTCTCGTCGACGACGGACCCGCGGCCCACGTTGACGAGGAAGCCGTCGGGCCCGAGGGCCTCGAGCTCCGCGCGCCCGACGAGCGGCGCGGCCGCGGTGCCGCCGGCCGCCGCGACCACGAGCAGGTCGACGGACGACGCGAGCGCGAGCGGCGAGGCCGCGTAGGCGTACGGGACGCCCGGGACCGGGCGTCGGTTGTGGTAGCTGACGCGACAGCCGAACGCCTCGAGCCGGAGCGCGATCGCCCGGCCGATGCGCCCCAGGCCGAGGATGCCGACCCGGGCGCCCGACAGCCGTCGGGCGAGGGGGAAGTCGCGGCCGGAGTCCCAGCCGCCGGCCCGCACCCAGCGGTCCGCGGCGCTGAGGCGCCGCATCGCGTCGAGGGCGAGCCCGACGGCCGTGTCGGCCACGCAGTCGGTGAGCACGTCGGGCGTGGTGCTGACGACCACGCCGCGCGCCGCCGCCGCGGCGACGTCGATGGTGTCGTGGCCGACGCCGAAGCTGACGACCGCCCGCAGCGCGGGCAGCGCCTCGAGCGCGCTGGGGTGGAGGCCCAGGCGACCGGAGGTGACGACGACCTCGGCCGTCGCGCCGTACGACGCGAGCGGCTCCGCGTGCGGGTCCACCGGACCGGCGGGCAGCACCGGCGCGGCGAACTCCGCGCTCAGCGTGCGCGCCAGGTCCGGCTTGAGGCCGGCCGTCTGCAGGACGCGGCCCGCGGCGGCACTCACCGGTCGAGCGCCGGACGCTTCGGGTCGAAGGTCCAGCCCGGCACGAGGTACTGCATGGCCGCGGCGTCGTCGCGCGCGCCGAGGCCCTCGCGCAGGTACAGCTCGTGCGCCTCCTGCAGGCGCTCCTCGTCGAGCTCCACGCCGAGGCCCGGGGTGGTCGGCACGGTGAGGTGGCCGTCGGAGATGCGCAGCGGGTCGGTGGTGATCCGCTGCCCGTCCTGCCAGATCCAGTGGGTGTCGATCGCGGTCGGCTCCCCCGGCACGGCGGCGGCGACGTGCGTGAACATCGCCAGCGAGACGTCGAAGTGGTTGTTGGAGTGCGAGCCCCACGTGAGGCCCCAGGCCTCGCACATCTGGCCGACGCGCACGGAGCCCGCCATGGTCCAGAAGTGCGGGTCGGCGAGCGGGATGTCGACCGCGTTGCTGCGGACCGCGTGGCCCATCTGGCGCCAGTCGGTGGCGATCATGTTGGTGGCCGTCGTCAGGCCGGTGGCGCGCTTGAACTCGGCCATCACCTCGCGGCCGGAGTAGCCGCCCTCGGCGCCGCAGGGGTCCTCGGCGTACGCCACGACGCCGTTCATCGCGCGCCCGTGGCGCACGGCGTCGGCGAGCAGCCACCCGCCGTTCGGGTCGAGCGTGACGCGGGCGTCGGGGAAGGCCGCGGCCAGCGCGGTGACGACCTCGACCTCCTCCTCGCCCGGGAGCACGCCGCCCTTGAGCTTGAAGTCGGCGAAGCCGTAGCGCTCCTGGGCCGCGCGGGCGAGCGCGACCACCGCGTCGGCGTCGAGCGCCTCCTCGTGGCGCAGCCGCGTCCAGTCGTCCTCGCCGTCGGGCTCGGAGCGGTAGGCCAGGTCGGTGCGCTCGCGGTCGCCGACGAAGAACAGGTAGCCGAGCGCCTGCACCCGGTCGCGCTGCTGGCCCTCGCCGAGCAGCTCGGCCACGGGCACCCCGAGCGCCTGACCGTGGAGGTCGAGCAGCGCCGACTCCAGCGCCGTCACGACGTGCACCGTGGTGCGGAGGTCGAAGGTCTGCTGGCCCCGCCCGCCGGCGTCGCGCCCGGCGAACGCGGCGCCGACCGTGCGCAGCAGGCTGCGGAACGTCGCCACCCGCTGGCCGACGACGTGGGTGGCCGACTCCTCCAGCGTGCGCCGGATGGTCTCGCCGCCCGGCACCTCCCCCACGCCCGTGCGCCCGTCCGAGTCGGTGAGCACCACGATGTTGCGGGTGAAGTACGGCGCGTGGGCGCCGCTCAGGTTGAGCAGCATGCCGTCGTGCCCGGCCACCGGCACCACGCGCAGGTGGGTGACGACGGGCCCGCGCTCAGCCACGGACGAGCTCGCCGTCGACCTGGCGCCAGATGCCCAGCGGGTTGCCGTCGGCGACCGCGGGGGGCAGCAGGGCGGCGGGCACGTCCTGGTAGGCGACCGGACGGAGGAACCGCTCGATCGCGAGGGTGCCGACCGACGTGCTGCGCCCGTCGGAGGTGGCCGGGAACGGGCCGCCGTGCACCATCGCGCGACCGACGTCGACGCCCGTGGGCCAGCCGTTGAAGAGGATCCGGCCGACCTTGTCCTCCAGCACCGGCAGCAGGGTCGCGGCCGCGGCGTGGTCGGACGCGACGGCGTGGACCGTCGCGGTGAGCTGGCCCTCGAGGTCGGCGGCGACGCCGGCCAGGTCGGCGGCGTCGTCGACCGTCACGACGAGCGAGGAGGCACCGAAGTTCTCCTCGCCCAGCGCGGGCCGGTCGGCCAGCGTGCGGGCGGCGGTCGCGAAGACCGCGGCGCTGCCGGCGGTGGCCGCCGCGCCGTCGGCGGCGGGCTCGGCGCCGCGGGCGACGACCTGCACGTCGTCCGCCGACGACAGCCGGTCGAGACCGGTCTCGTACGACGCGTGGATGCCCGGCGTGAGCATCGTCTGCGCCGGGCTGGCGGCCAGCGCCTGCGCGACGGCGTCGACGAACGCGTCGAGCTCGGGGCCGGCCACGCCGAACACCAGGCCGGGGCTGGTGCAGAGCTGGCCCGCGCCGGTGGTGAGCGAGGCGACGAAGCCCTGGGCGAGGCCCGCGGCGTCGGCCGCGAGCGCACCGGGCAGCAGGAAGACGGGGTTGGTGCTCGACATCTCGGCGTAGACCGGGATCGGCACCGGCCGGGCCGCCGCGGCGGCCATCAGCGCCGTACCGGCACGACGGGAGCCGGTGAAGCCGACCGCGCGGATCGCGGGGTGCTCGGCCAGCGCCGTACCGACGACCGGGCCCTCGCCGTAGACCATCGAGAAGACGCCCTCGGGCAGGCCGGACGCGGCGACGGCGGCCGCGACGGCCCCGCCGACGAGCTCGGACGTGCCGGGGTGGGCCTCGTGGGCCTTCACGACCACGGGGCAGCCCGCGGCCAGGGCCGAGGCGGTGTCGCCGCCGGCCACCGAGAACGCGAGCGGGAAGTTGCTGGCGCCGAACACGGCGACGGGCCCGAGGGGCACCTGGCGCTGGCGCAGGTCGGGGCGGGGCAGCGGCGTGCGGTCCGGCAGGGCCGGCTCGATGCGCGCTCCGTGGAACGTGCCGTCGCGCACGACGGAGGCGAACAGCCGCAGCTGGCCGGTGGTGCGGCCGATCTCGCCGCGCACCCGCGGCTCGGGGAGCCCGGTCTCGAGCAGCACCTGGGCGACGAGGGTGTCGCCGAGCGCGGTGATCTCGTCGGCGATCCGCTCGAGGAACGCGGCGCGCTCCTCGGGGCCGGTGGCCCGGTAGACCGCGTGGGCCCGGGCGGCCAGCGAGGCGGCGACGTCGACCTCGACGGCGGTGCCGAAGCCGTACTCCGGGCCGACCTCCTCGCCGGTGCGCGGGTCGACGGCACGGACGCTGCCGGCCTCGCCGCGGACGCGGCGGGAGCCGAGGAACATCTCACCGGTGAGGTGCGGGGCTGCCTGCGGGGTGGTCATGCTCAGATCACCTTCTTGACGAGGTCGGTCAGCTCGGAGAGCTCGGCGTCGGTCAGGTCCGTCAGCGGCGGACGGACCGGTCCGGCCGGTCGGCCGGCGGCGGTGAGGCCCGCCTTGACGATCGAGACGCCGTAGCCGGCCTGGCGGTCGCGGATCGCGATGTAGGGCACCACGAAGTCTCGCAGCCGGTCGAGCACCTCCGTGCGGTCGCCCGAGCGCACCGCGGCGTAGAAGTCCGTGGCCCAGCGCGGCGCGAAGTTGAAGATCGCCGACGAGTACGTCGTCACCCCGAGCTCGAGGTAGGGCAGCGCGTAGGTCTCCGCGGTGGGCAGGCCGCCGATGTAGACGAGCCGGTCGCCGAGCCGCGCGTTGAGCGTGGCCAGCAGGTCGATGTCGCAGATGCCGTCCTTGAAGCCGATGAAGTTCGGGAACTCCTCGGCCAGGCGCTCGACGGTCGCGGCGGAGTAGCGGGCGTTGGCGCGGTGGTAGACGACGACGCCGATGTCGGTCGAGGCGCAGACGCGGGCCGCGTGCTCGTAGAGGCCCTGCTCGGGCAGCTCGGTGAGGTACGGCGGGAGCAGCAGGACGCCGTCGGCGCCGGCGGCCGCGGACGCTCTCGTGAGGGCGACCGCCTGCGTCGTGCCGTACCCGGCCGCGCCCATCACCGGGATGTCGGTGATCTCGTCGACGGTGGCCCGCACGACGGTGTCGACCTCGTCGTGGGTGAGCGAGAAGAACTCACCGGTGCCGCCGGCGGCGAAGAGGCCGGCGACGTCGTATGCGGAGAGGTGCTGCAGGTGGGCCCGGTAGGCGGCCTCGTCGAAGTCGAGGTCGGCCGTGGTGTGGGTGACCGGGAACGAGAGCAGGCCGGCGCCGAGCGCGGTGCGCAGCTCGTCGGGGGCGTAGCGACCCATGAGGGGCTCCTAGGAAGGGTGGGGACGACGGGAAAGAGGGGCGCGGTCGGGTCAGGCGGTCACGGACGACGGCCGAACTCGGCGGTCGCGACGGTCCAGGCCCGGGCCTGCTCGCTGAGGGTGAAGCCGAGGCCGGGGCGGTCGGAGACGTACATCCGGCCGTCGCGGGTCTCGAGGTGCTCGTCGAAGAGCGGGGCGAGCCAGTCGAAGTGCTCCACCCAGGGCTCGATCGGGTACGCCGCGGCGAGGTGCAGGTGGATCTCCATCGCGAAGTGCGGGGCGATCTCGAGCTGCTTGTGCTCGGCGAGGGCGGCGAGCTTGAGGAAGGGCGTGATGCCGCCGATGCGCGGGGCGTCGGGCTGCACGATGTCGGCGGCGCCGACCTCGATCAGCCGCATGTGCTCGGCGACGCTGGTGAGCATCTCGCCGGTGGCGATCGGGGTGTCGAGCGAGCGCGCGAGGTTCGCGTGGCCCTCCGCGTCGTACGCGTCGAGGGGCTCCTCGATCCAGACCAGGTCGAAGGACTCGAAGATGCGCCCCATCCGCATGGCGGTGGCGCGGTCCCACTGCTGGTTGGCGTCGACCATGAGCGGCACGTCGGGGTCGAGCGCCTCGCGCACGGCCGTGACGCGGGCGATGTCGGTGCGCCAGTCGGGCTGGCCGACCTTGAGCTTGATCGCGCCGATGCCGTTGGCGAGGGAGGCACCGGCGTTCTCGATGACCTGCTCGATCGGCGTGTGGAGGAAGCCGCCGGAGGTGTTGTAGGTGCGCACCGAGTCGCGGTGCGAGCCGAGCAGCTTGGCCAGCGGGAGGCCCGCGCGCTTGGCCTTGAGGTCCCACAACGCCACGTCGTACGCCGCGATGGCCTGCGTCGCGAGGCCGCTGCGGCCCACGGAGGCGCCGGCCCAGGTGAGCTTCGTCCAGATCTTGGCGATGTCGCTGGGGTCCTCGCCGACGAGCACGGGCCCGATCTCGGAGGCGTGCGCGAACTGGCCGGGGCCGCCGGCACGCTTCGAGTAGGAGAACCCGATGCCGGTGTGGCCGCCCTCGGTGGTGATCTCGGCGACGAGGAACACGACCTCGGTCATCGGCTTCTGCCGACCGGTGAGCACCTTGGCGTCGCTGATCGGCGTGGCCAGCGGGAGCACGACCGAGGAGAGGGCCACGTGGGCGATCCGGTCGATCGTGGCCTCGCCCGGCTGCGCGGCGCGGAGCGCGGCGTCGGGGTGGGCGAGGGCACTGGTCGGCGCGGGGGTGGCGGTCGAGGTCAAGGGGTTCCTCCAGGGACGTCGGCGTGTGTCCGTCGACCCGCGCCCGGAGCGGGTGTGGTCGGCGACACAACGAGACTAGGAAGCGGGGCGATTCCCGTCCAACACCACTCGTGCATCCGGTGATGCTCGGGGAGCATCGAGGTGGCCCTGCCGCCCGCACACCCGGGCTCCCCGCCCCGGCATGGCCTAGGTTGACGCCCATGTCGCTCCCGGACTGGGCGGGCTCCGCCGGCATCGTCGGATCGCTCGTGTTCCTGGCGGGCATCGTCGTCAACGTCGTCGCGATCGGGGCGATCCCCGGCAACCGCAAGCCCTCGACGGGCATGGCCTGGCTCCTCGCCGTCCTGCTGCTGCCCGGCGTCGGGATCGTCGCGTTCCTGTTCTTCGGCAGCACCCACATCGGCAGCCGCCGCCAGAAGCGCCTGCGCGAGGCCACCGGGGCGATCGCCGACGCGGTCGCCGCGCTGCCCGAGCAGCTGCCGCCGGCGGGCTCCCCGCCGTACGTCACCGCGGTGTCGCGCCTCAACCTGCGCAACGGCTCGCTGCCGCTGCTGCTCGGCAACCGGGCGGAGGTGGTCACCGACTACGCGGGCTCGATCGCGCTGATGGCCGAGGAGGTCGAGCGCGCCGAGAGGTTCGTGCACGTCGAGTTCTACATCACCGCGTGGGACGAGGTGACCGACGTGCTCCTGTCCGCGATGGCCGCGGCGGCCGACCGCGGGGTGGCCGTGCGGCTGCTGCTCGACCACGTGGGCTCGCGCCGCCTCGACGGCTACCGCGACCTCGTGCGGCGCCTCGACGCGAGCGGCATCGAGTGGCGCGCGATGCTGCCGATCCAGCCGCTGCGGCGCCGCTGGCGCCGGCCCGACCTGCGCAACCACCGCAAGCTGCTCGTCGTCGACGGGCGGGTGGGGTTCATGGGCTCGCAGAACCTGACCGAGCCCTGCTACCACAAGCCGAGGAACCGGGCGCGGGGTCGCGAGTGGGTCGAGCTGATGGTGCGGCTGCACGGGCCCGTCGTCCACGAGCTCGAGGCGGTCTTCGTCAGCGACTGGTACACCGAGACGGCCGAGGTGCTCGACGCCGGCACGCAGTGGGTGCCCGACGCGCACGGCGTCGCGGCCGAGGCGGTGGGCGACGTGCCCGCGCAGGTCGTGCCGAGCGGACCCGGCTTCGTCACCGAGAACAACCTGCGGATGTTCACGTCCCTCATCTACGGGGCCACGCACCGCGTCTCGCTCACGAGCCCCTACTTCGTGCCCGACGAGTCGCTCCTGTACGCCGTCACGACCGCCGCGCAGCGCGGCGTCGCGGTCGAGCTGTTCGTCAGCGAGGTCTCCGACCAGTTCATGGTCGGCCACGCGCAGGCGTCGTACTACCACGCGCTGCTGGAGGCCGGGGTGCGCATCTACCTCTACCCGGAGCCCTACGTGCTGCACGCGAAGCACTTCACGATCGACGACGACGTCGCGGTCATCGGGTCGAGCAACATGGACATGCGCTCGTTCTCGCTCAACTACGAGATCTCGCTGATGCTCCTCGGGGAGCCGGTCGTCGCGCGGCTGCGCGAGGTCGAGGACACCTACCGCGGCCTCTCGCGCGAGCTGCTCGCCGACGAGTGGGACCGGCGGCCGGCGCGCCTGAAGTACGTCGACAACGTCATGCGGCTGACCTCCGCGCTGCAGTAGCGCCGAGCGGGTACCGCCCCGGAGTCGGCAGCTCGCCGACCGCCGCACCCCCAGGAGGACCGCATGGCGCAGACCGACGGCAGCACCCCCGACCACGCCCACGGCAACGCGGGCGCCGACGCGGACGACGTCGCGAAGGTGGCCGAGCTCGTCGACCAGGCGAGGATCTCGATGCTCACCACGATGACGGCCGACGGACGGCACGTCAGCCGACCGATGGCGCTCCAGGACGTCGAGTTCGACGGCGACCTCTGGTTCTTCGTCCACGACGACTCCTCGAAGATCGCCGACATCCGCTCCCACCCGCAGGTCAACGTCTCCTTCTCCGACGAGAAGCACAGCGCCTGGACGTCGCTGTCCGGCACCGCCGAGCTCGTGGAGGACAAGGTGAAGGCGGAGGAGCTGTGGTCGCCCGCCCTCGAGGTCTGGTTCGCCGACGGCCTCGACACCCCGACGCTCGCGCTCCTGAAGGTGCACGTCGAGACGGCGGAGTACTGGGACGCGCCCCGCTCCAAGGTGCGTCAGCTCGTCGGCGGCATCCGTGCCGCCGTCACCGGCGACCCGCAGAAGTTCCCCTCCGAGAACGCCACCACCCGACTGGACGGATGACATGACCACCGCCACCAAGCGCTTCCTGCCCACCCGCCTCGTCTCGGCGGCCACCGCGTCGTACGGCGTGTTCGCCCTTGCGAAGCCCTCGCACCTGCCCGACGCCCTCGAGGCGACCGGAGCCGACCGCGCGGGCTACGAGACCCTGGCCCGCACGTACGGCGCGCGCGACATCGCGGTCAGCCTCGTCGGCGTGACCGGGTCGCGCCAGGTGGGCCGGGCCGCCCTCGCCCTGCGCATCGCGATGGACGTCGCGGACTGCCTGGTGCTCCTGCGGGCCACGGACGACGACGACGTGCGCCGCAAGGTCGCCGCCGTCACGCTCGGCTGGGGCGCGCTCAACACCGCGGTGCTCGTCGCCGACCTGCGCCAGCGCTGACCGACCGGACCGCCGGCCACCCCTCCCCGGACGCACGGCGACCCGGCACCCGCTGCGAGCGGGGGCCGGGTCGTGGCGTGTCGTGGGCCGTCGCGGTGGGCGACGGGACCGGCTCACGGGGCGTCGACGGACCCCACGAGCTCCCGCAGGTCGCCGAGGATGCGCGCGATGAGGCGCGAGACCTGGGTCTGCGTGATGCCGAGCTCGTCGGCGATCTCCTGCTGCGTGCAGTCGGAGAGGAAGCGCATCGAGAGCACGCGACGGTCGCGCTCGGCGAGGTGACGCATCACCGGGCGGAGCATGGTGCGCACGTCGGCGCGGTCCCGGTCGGCCGACTGGTCGCTGATGAGCGGCGCCGGGGCGCGCACGGCGCCCATGTCGTCGGCGTTGCTCGGGGCGTCCAGCGAGCTGGGGCGGAAGCAGCCCTCGGCGGCCAGCGCCTGCTCGACCAGGGTGACCTCGATGTCGAGGTCGGCGGCGATCGCAGCGAGGGGGACGTTGTCGCCGTGGGCGCCGGCCAGCCGGTCACGGGCCTCGACGACGCGGGCCTGGACCTCCTGCACGGGACGCGGCGGGCGGACCATCCAGCCGTGGTCGCGGAAGTGCTTGCGCAGCTCGCCGCGGATGCACGGCACGGCGTAGGTCAGGAAGTCGTGGTCACGACCGAGGTCGAAGTTGGTGACCGCGCGCACCAGGGCGAGGTAGGCGACCTGCTCGAGGTCCTCCTGCGGGATGCCCTTGCTGCGGTGCCGGGCCGCGAGCGCCCGCGCGACCTCCATGTTGATCACGACGAGGTGGCGGTGGATCCGCTCCCGCTCCGCCTCGGTGGTGGCCGTGCGGGTCAGCTCGAAGAGCTCGCGCGTGGCGGTGCTGCGCTCCTCGCGGCTGCGCGGGGTGCGGAAGGGCTGATCGAGGTCGTCCGTGAGCATGGTCCATCCCAGTCTGGTCGACGTCGCCCCAGCCATCTGGTTCGGCTGGGACGGGGCCACGACACGCCTCGGGGACCCGGGGCGAGCGCTGCCCTCGACGCTAGGCGGGACCCTCCGAGCGAACCTCCCCTCAGGGGGTGAGGGTCCGGGTACGCGCGCGCGGGGGCCCGCGAGCCGGACCGCGCCGTCCCGGCAGACATGAGGGGAGCCTCGCCTGGGTACCTCCGCCTCGTCCGGGGAACCGCCCGGCCACGCACGCACGCCGACGGAAGAGCGCCGACATGAACCGCGACGACCACTCCCGCATCGAGGCCCTCGAGGCCGAGCTGCGGGAGGCCCGGCGGGTCACGCGGAGCCTCCAGGAGGCCCTGCTCCCCCAGCACGTCCCGGTGGTCCCGGGCCTCGACGTGGACGCCGCGCACCTCCTCGCGCCCCGCACGCTGGCCGGCGGCGACTGGTACGACGTCGTGGCCCGGCCGTCCGGCCGGGTGGCGCTCGTCGCGGGCAGCACCGTCGGCACGGGAGCCGCCGCCGCGGCGGTGATGGGCCGGCTGCGCACCGTGCTCGACGAGCGGCTCGGCACCGACGCCCCGCTCGCCGAGGTGCTGGCGGCGCTCGACCGCTACGCCCGCCGCGAGGCCGGCGCCCGGGCGACCACGGTCTGCGTCGTCGAGGTCGACCCGACCACGGGCGAGGGCGAGTACTGCACGGCCGGCCACGTCCCGCCGGTGCACCTCCCGCGCGGCGGTGACGCCACCTTCCTGCCCCTCACGGGCGCCGTGCCCCTCGCCACCCGCGGCGACCTCACGACCGCCGCGCTCCGGCTGGAGCCCGGCGACCTCCTGGTGCTGCACACCGCCGACCTCGTCGAGCGACCCGGTGACGGCTCGGCGGCGGTGCGGCTGCTCGCCGGCGTCACGGCGAGCGCGACGGGCGACGGGGCCGACGGGGCTGCTCCCCGCCGTACGAGCGAGCGCGTGTGCGGCAGCGCCCTCGACCTCCTGGTGCGCGCGGGCGAGCCGGACGACGACGTCACCGTCGTGGTGGCCCAGCGCGTGGCCGCGCCGACGCCCCTCCTGCTCGACCTCACGGCCGACGACGCCGCTCCCGGCCAGGTGCGGCGCGCCGTGGCCGCCTGGCTCACGGAGCTCGGCGCCCGTCCCCTCGACGGCACGGCGCTGCAGCACGCCGTCGGCGAGCTGGTGACGAACGTGGCCGACCACGCGTACGACGGGGCCCCGGGCCCGCTCCACGTCGAGGTCGCGCTCCCGGAGACCGGGGTCGTCTCGGCCGTCGTCGGCGACCTCGGCCGCTGGCGGGAACCCGTCGGCGCCCCTCCCGACGACCGCGGCCACGGGCTCAGCATCGCCCGCGAGATGGTGGACGACCTGACGATCGAGAGCACGGACGACGGCACGCGCGTGTGCGTGCGGACGCCGCTCTGCCGGGCCGCCCAGCTGTGGGAGGCCGGCGACGACCGCCCGACTGGCCGGTCGCCCGGCGACGGCACCCGGCTCCGGATGCGCTGGAGCGACGACGGCACCCGGCTCGAGGTGGTCGGGCACGTCGACGCGGGCTCCGCCGACCGCTTCCTGGTGCAGCTGCGACGCGGTACGACGGGCCGCCGCCGCCCGCTCACCGTCGACCTCCGCGGCGTCACCCACCTGACGAGCAGCGGGGTGCGGGCGCTCCACGACGTGGCGGGCGAGCGCGAGGCCCTGGGCGACGTGGCGCGGCTGCGGCTCGTCGTCGCGCCCGAGTCGTCCATCGGCCGGATCCTCGACCTCGCCGGGCTGCCGCACGGGGCGGCCCAGGCGGGGTGAGCGGGACCGGCGGACCGGGGGCGGGAGCCGGGGCGAGCCGGGCGGGAACGAGGACGGGCGGCGGTCACCCCCAGGGTGTCCGCCGCCCGTGCGCCTCGGTGTGCTCAGCACGGAAGCGAAGCGCCTGCCCTCGGATCGTCCGTCGCCGGTGAGATGTCACCTGCTGGGCGAAGAGGAGGGCGAGGTCTTTTCTACCACCCGGACCCGGTCCGTGGGGGCCGGACCACGAAGGTCGCCCGGACCGGTTCCCGGGGTCAGGCCGGGGGCTGGGCGTCGTCGCGGCGGCTGGTCGAGTCGCTCGCGGTCTGCAGCAGGGTGTCGAGGCCGTGCCGCATGCCCCAGGCCACGGCCTGGGCACGCCGGTCGACCTGGATCTTCGCGTAGGCCCCGCGCACGTACGTCTTGATCGAGTTGATCGAGAGGTAGAGCTGCCGCGTGATCTCCTCGTTGCTGTAGCCCTGCGTGATCAGCGCGAGCACCTCGACCTCACGCCTCGAGAGGCCGATGCGGCGCAGCTCGGGGTCGTGGTCGAGCACGTCGAAGACCGACCGGGCCACGAGGCGACGGCGCGGCGTCGCGAGCAGGCGCCGACGCTCGGCGGCGACCTCGACGAGCAGGTCGACCAGCTCGTCGACGCCTGCCTGCTTGGAGAGGCGGGGCCCGCGTCGACCCGGGCGGTGCGCCGCGTCGCTCCAGCTGAACTCGACCATGGTCGGCGCCGCCTGGCCGGTGGTGAGCTCGCGCAGCCGGGCACGGCTGAGCGCGCCCAGCCCGATCGGCTCGTAGAGCACCACGTCGAGCTCGGCCGACCGGCGCAGCGCGTCCTCCGGCTCGACCATCCCGATGTCGGGGTGGTCGCCGAGCAGGGTCCGGAGCCCGGCGACGGCCAGGGGGTACTCGTCGACGATCGTGACGAGGAGCAACGGGGAGACAGGTTCAGCCACGGCCGAAATGTAGAAGAAAAGTGGACCAATTCAAGAGTCCGCGACCACCCGAACGGTGACAACCTCGCGACAATCACCCACAGGGGTGAACGGCCCCTCACCTGGGCGGACGTCATGACACCGCGACCGGATGCGGCCCGGGAGCGGCCGTCGGGAACGGCGGCTACCGTCGGTCGGGTGATGCACCTCGACCCCACGTCCGACGACGTCAACGCCTACGCCTACCTCACGGCCCTCGTGGTGCCGCGGGCGATCGCGTGGATCGGCACCGTCGACGCGGACGGCACGGGCAACCTCGCGCCGCACTCCTTCTTCACCGTCGCGAGCGCCGACCCGCCGATCGTCACGTTCGCCTCCATCGGTCGCAAGGACACCCTGCGCAACGTCCTGGCCACCGGCGAGTTCACCGTGAGCGTGGTGTCGCGCCCGCAGCTCCACGACGCCAACGGCTCCAGCGCCGCGTTCGCGCCCGAGGCGGACGAGGCCGTCGAGCTCGGCATCGCGACCTCCCCCGCCCGGCTCGTGCGTCCGCCCGTCGTGGCCGACTCCCCGGCGAGCCTCGAGTGCCGCCTGCACTCGACGGTCGACCTCGGCTCGTCGGTGCTCGTCCTGGGCGAGGTCGTCGGCATCAACGTCGACGAGCGCGTGATGGTCGACGGTCACCCCAGCTACGACCTCCTGGCCCCGGTCGCCCGGCTCGGCGGCGAGGAGTGGGGGCTCCCCGGCGAGGTCGTGACCGTGGCGCGCCCGAAGGACCCCGAGGACGTCGCACGGGGCTGAGCCGCCGCCGTACCCGCGCGGCTGCCACGCCGCCGTACCCAGCGGGGCACGGGCCACCAGCCGCGAGGGGTGCACTCGCAGGGCCTCCCTCGCCGTACGGGTTGCTCGTAGGCTCGTGACCACGGGCCTGACCGACGGCCCGTCCGACGCCGGCCACCGCCGGCGGCACCCCCGACCCGGGACCGGTCGTCTCCCCCACGACCCGCGTCCCACCTTTCCCCGCCATCCCCCGAGGAGATCCTTCCCATGCGCACCGTCAACGCCTACGCCGCCCCGTCGGCCACCGAGCCGCTCGTGCCCACCACCATCGAGCGCCGCGACGTCGGCCCCCACGACGTCCTGATCGAGATCGCGTACGCCGGCATCTGCCACTCCGACATCCACACCGTCCGCGGCGACTGGGGCGACATCACCTACCCGCAGGTCGTCGGACACGAGATCGTCGGCACCGTCGCCGAGGTCGGCTCCGAGGTCACCCTCCACAGCGTCGGCGACCGCGTCGGCGTCGGCTGCATGGTCAACTCGTGCCGCGAGTGCGTGAACTGCAAGGCCGGCATGGAGAACTACTGCCTGAAGGGCAACATCCAGACCTACAACGGCATCGACCGCGACGGCACCGTGACGCAGGGCGGCTACTCCACCCACGTCGTGGTCGTCGAGGACTTCGTGCTCCGCGTGCCCGAGGCGATCCCCTACGAGACCGCCGCGCCCCTGCTCTGCGCGGGCATCACGACGTACTCGCCCCTCGCCCACTGGAACGCCGGCCCCGGCAAGAAGGTCGCGGTCGTCGGTCTGGGCGGGCTCGGCCACCTCGCCGTGCGCATCGCCGCCGCCATGGGTGCCGAGGTCACCGTGCTCTCGCAGTCGCTGAAGAAGCAGGAGGACGGGCTCCGCCTCGGCGCGAGCCACTACTACGCCACGAGCGACCCGGCCACGTTCGACGAGCTCGCCAACAGCTTCGACCTCGTGATCAACACGGTGAGCGCCGTGCTCGACCTCGACGCCTACCTCGGCCTGCTCGCGCTCGACGGCACGATGGTCAACGTCGGCGCGCCCGGCGAGCCGCTGCCGCTGCACGTCTTCACGCTGTTCGGCAACCGCCGCTCGTTCGCCGGCTCCGGCATCGGCAGCATCGCCGAGACCCAGGAGATGCTCGACTTCTGCGCCGAGAACGGCATCTCGGCCGAGGTCGAGGTCATCGCCGCCGACCAGATCAACGAGGCCTACGAGCGCGTGCTCGCCTCGGACGTGCGCTACCGCTTCGTGATCGACACCGCGACGCTCGCCTGAGCCACCGGGGTCACCGACCCCTCACACACCACGGGCCTGCCGGCCGACCTACACCAGGTCGACCGGCAGGCCCGTGATCGTGAGGGCGCGGTGCGCCAGCGACCCCTCGGCCGCGACGAGGGTGATGTCGGCACCGTGCACCTTCGCGCGGCGGCGGACGGCGATGAGGGTGCCGATGCCGAGGCTCGGGAAGAACTCGGCGTGGCTCAGGTCGACCCGGAGGTCCCGCTTCAGCCCGTCGGAGGCCTCGGTGAGCGCGGCCTCGAAGGCTTGCACGTCGCGCCAGCCGTAGATACCGCCGGTGACGGTGAGGGTGCGCGACTCGGCGTCGACCGCGGCGCCGAACGGCTGCTCCTCCATCTCCTCAGCCTAGCGACCGGGGTGCATCCGGCCAGGTCACCCGCCCGGGTGACCCCTTCAGGACCCCGTCGTCCGGCAGGCCTCGACCTCGATCTCGATGCGCATCCGCTCGTCCGCGAGGCCGCACACCATCATCGTCGCGGCCGGGCGCACGTCGCCGAAGTGACGCCGCAGCACCGGCCAGCAGGGCGCGAAGTCCTCGCGGTCGGGGAGCAGGTAGCGCACGCGGACGACGTCCGTCAGGTCCATGCCGGCCTCGGCGAGGGCCGCCGCGACGTTGCGCAGGCACTGCTCGGCCTGCACGACGACGTCGTCCGCGATCGTCATCGTCGCGTAGTCGAAGCCCGTCGTGCCGGAGACGTGGACCCGGTCGCCGACCACGACGGCGCGGGCGTACCCGATCTCCTCCTCGAAGGTGGAGCCGCTGGTGATCGTCCGGCGCTGGGTCATGGACGCATGCTGGCACGTCGAACGGAGCGACGGACCTCAAGGTATGCACCGTTTGTGCACAATCGGCGACCCCCCCGAGCGGGCGGTGGTGTCCAATGGTGCACCTTCGAAAGGACCCTCGGGCGTGCTCTCTCCAGACCGGGACCTCACCGCACGGGGACGGCTCCGCGTCTTCGCCGTGTGGCAGCTCCCGACCCTCCTGTTCGCCGCGTACCTCGCGGCCGGGCTGGCGCTGACGGCTCCCCACCTCCTGCAGCGACCGCTGTCGGTCATGGCGTTCGCCGCCGTCGCCGCAGCCTCGGTCGCCGCCGTCGCCGTCCCCTGGGAGCGCATCGGGCTCGCCTGGCGCGTCCTGGTGCCGGCGATCGACCTCGCCGGCGCGGTCGTGCTGCGGCTGGACCTGGCCGAGGTCCGCTCCATCGGTCTCCTCAGCGTGCTGCCGATCATGTGGCTGGCCTTCGACTTCGGGCGCCGCGGGGTGGCCCTGGCCGTGCTCGGGGGGTGCGCCCAGAGCGTCGTGCCGCTCGTGTCGAGCGCGACCGGGCCCAACGACGGCCTGGCCTGGGTGCAGGCCTCCCTCTTCCCGATCATGGCGGTCGTCCTGGCCGTCGTCGCCCGGCGGCTCTCGATGATCATCGGCCGGAACCACCAGGCCCTGCTCGACTCCAACGCGGCGGTCCGGGCGTCGCTCGACCTGGCCCGCCAACGGCTCGTGGTCGTGGAGAAGGTGATGAGCGTCGTCGAGGCGGGGGTCTGCTACCTCGACGACACGGGCGAGCCGCTGCTGACCAACGCCCGGGCCCTCGAGCTCGCCCAGCTGGCCGGGCGCCACCCCGACCACCTGCCGGAGGAGGCCCGCTTCGCCGGGCACCACGTCTACTCCGACGACCACCTGACGCTGGTCCCCGCCGCGGAGCAGATCATCCCGTGCGCCCGCCGCGGCGAGGAGGTCGACGGGCGCCTCCACCGGTACGGCCCGCCCGGCGACCAGCGCGCCGTCGTCGTGAGCTGCCACCAGCTGTACGACGGTCCGGTGCGGCTCGGCGCCGTGGCCGCGGCCTGGGACGTCACGGACCTCATCGAGGCCGTGGAGGTGCGCGACCGGTTCCTGGCGACCGTCTCGCACGAGCTGCGCACGCCGCTGACGTCGATCATCGGCCACCACGACCTGCTCGCCGACGCCGACGCGATCGTCGAGGACCCGCTGCTCGCCCGCTCCCTGGCCTCGGCCCGCCGCAACGCCCACGTGCTGATGTCGCGCATCGAGGAGCTGCTCGAGGGCTCGCGCACGAAGGCGGCCCAGCCGATGCTCGACGGGGTGCCCGTGGATCTCTCCGACGTGCTGGCCGAGGCCGTGGGCCGTCACCGCCGGCCGGCCGCGAACGCCGGGATCGTGCTGCGTCCCGACCTCACCGACGTCACGGACCCCGCGGCCGCGCAGGTCTGGGCCCCCGCCGACGCGGGCCGGCTCGGACGCGCGCTCGACCAGCTGCTGGGCAACGCCCTGAAGTACACCGACCCCGGTGGGGCCGTCACGGTGACGCTGCACCGGGAGGACCACCGGGACGGCTCGGGAACGGCCGTCCTCTCGGTCTCCGACACCGGCCGCGGCATGACCCCCGCCGAGGTACGGCGGGCGTTCGACCGCTTCTACCGCGCCGACGGCGCCCGGGCGAGCGCCATCCAGGGCATCGGCCTCGGGCTCTCGATCGCCCGGAGCCTCGTCGAGGCACACGGGGGCGAGATCGAGCTCAGCAGCACCCCCGGGCGCGGCACGGTGGCCGTCATCCGGCTCCCCCTCCCCGCCCCGCAGCACACCTGACCGCCTCCGCGTCCAGCGCACCGGCCCCGGTTCGGCACCCCTCCGGGCGCGGGGTGTCGTACGGCGGGTGTGGTACGGCGGGGGCCGGGCCCGCGGCCGTCGTACGGCGTGTCGGGCCCACTGGTCTAGTCGGCCCGCGGCCCCCCGCCGTGCAGCCGGAAACCCGCACGGGGCAACGGATCCCGCCTCGCCCGACCCCCCGGTGTCACGCCAGGGGGTTCCGCCGGCCGGGCCCGGCGGCGCACCCCGCCCACGAGGCCCTCGTTGAATCTAAAATCGGCACACCAGCACCATGCCCCCACGACGCCGCAGCACGACCACACCTCGGGAGACGAACAGATGGTGCCTGGACCGCACGGCTCGACAGCCCGCACGACGCACCCCACGCCCTCCGGTCGGATCCGCGTCGCGGTGGTCGACGGCCAGGCCGTGCTCCGCTTCGGTCTCACGGCCCTGCTCGAGGGCACGCCGGCGCAGGTGACGGCCGAGGCGGGCACGTACGCCGAGGGCCTGGCGATGCTGCTCGAGACGTCGTTCGACGTCGCGGTGCTCGGCGACAACCTCCCCGACGGGTCCGCCGTCGAGCTGTGCCGCCAGGTGAAGCTGCGCCGGTCGGCCGCCCGCGTCCTGCTGCTCGCGAACCCGCGGGAGGACACGCTCCACGACGCGATCCATGCCGGCGCCGAGGGCTGGGTGCACAGCAACATCGGCTCCCGCGCGCTCGCCACCGGCATCGAGCTCGTCGCCTCGGGCTACACCCTCGTCGACACCGACGGGGCGCGCCGCCTCGTGGCGGACCCGACCGAGCGGCCGGCCACGCCGGCGGCCCCGGCGTACGCCCAGCACCTCACCGCCCAGCAGGAGCGCATCCTCGAGCTCATCGGCGAGGGCCTCACCAACCGGGAGATCGCCGACCGGATGGTGCTCTCCGAGCAGACCGTCAAGAACCACGTCACCCGGGTGCTCGCCCGGCTCGGCGTCCGCGGCCGCACCCAGGCCGCGCTGCTCGCCACCCGGTCGCGCCCCGCGCCCGCCGTCGCGGAGGCGCCCGTCGCCCGTGCGGGTCACTCCCGCACAGGGCGTGACGGTCGCGACGACCGCTGGCCGCTCACCGCGGTCTGACCCGGCTCGTGCGGCTCGTGCGTCGGGCCGGGTGCGTCGGGCCGGGTGCGTCGGGCCCGGTGCGTCGGGTGCGTCGGGTGCGTCGGGCCCGGGTACCGCACCGTCACGGCGCCGGTCCCCCGCGCGCCGCCGCGACCCGAGGAGCCCCATGTCGACCGACGCGATCGTCCTGCTGAAGGACGACCACCAGCACATCCTGAAGACCTTCACCGAGTTCGAGGCCGCCGGCGAGAACGCGCTCAAGACCAAGGGGCGCCTGGTCGACCGCATGATCGAGCTGCTGACGGTGCACACCTACATCGAGAACGAGGTCATGTACCCCCGGGTGCGCGAGCTCGTGCCGGAGCTCGAGGAGGACGTGCTCGAGTCCTACGAGGAGCACCACGTCGCCGATCTGCTCGTGGTCGAGCTCGCTGCGCTGGCGCCCGACGCGGAGCGGTTCGACGCCAAGACCACGGTGCTGATCGAGAACGTGCGCCACCACATCGCGGAGGAGGAGGACGAGTGGTTCCCGAAGGTCCGTGAGGCCCTGGGTCGCTCCGTGCTGCAGGAGATCGGCGCCGAGATGATCGAGGCGAAGAAGACCGCGCCCACGCGCCCGTCGCAGCCGAGCGCCCTGAAGAAGACGGTCGACGCCGTCATCAAGTAGCCCCCGCCCCGACCCCTCGGAGGACCCCATGTACGCCGACGCCCGCCCCTGCACGGTCTGCGGATCCCCCGTGCGCCTCGCGCCCCACACGCCCGACACGGCACCGGCCGACGCCCTCACCGGGCCGCCCGACGGCGTCGTCGGCTCGGGCGACCCGACCGTCGACGACCGGATCTGCACGAACGACGCGTGCCCCACGCGCACCGGCGACGGCTCCGTCAGCCCCTGACCGCGTACGGCGGACGCGGCCGCCGTCGTACGGGAGCGACCACCACCGGGGCCCTCAGCCCAGGGCCTGGGCCACCCGGGACGGGCTGGGGCGGCCGAGGACGGCCGTCATCCGGGCCCCGGCGGCGAGCACCGCTCGCAGGTCGACCCCGGTCTCGATGCCGAGGCCGGTGAGCATCCACAGGAGGTCCTCGGTGGCGAGGTTGCCGGTGGCGCTCCCCGCGAACGGGCAGCCCCCGATGCCGGCCGCGGAGGCGTCGAAGCAGGTGACGCCGGCGACGAGCCCGGCGTGCACGTTCGCGAGCGCCTGGCCGTACGTGTCGTGGAAGTGCAGCGCCAACGAGTCGACCGGCACGCCGGCCGCGGTGTGGGCGGCGACGAGCGCCTGCACGTGGCCCGCCGTACCGACCCCGATCGTGTCGCCGAGGCTGACCTCGTGGCACCCGGCCTCGAGCAGGCCCGCCGACACCTCGGTGACGCGGTCGAGCCCGACCGGGCCCTCCCACGGGTCGCCGAAGCACATCGACACGTAGCCCCGGACGCTCACGCCGGCCCCGCGCGCGGTGGCGGTGACCTCCTGCGCGACCTCGAGCGCCCGCTCGCGCGTCATGTTGAGGTTGCGCCGCGCGAAGGTCTCGGTCGCGGAGACGAAGACCGCGACCGCCGTCGCACCCGACGCGAAGGCCCGCTCGAGGCCCTTGGCGTTCGGGACCAGCACCGGGTGACGGTCGAGCTCGCCCGGCGCGTCGGCGATCCCGGCGAGCACCTCGGCCGCGTCGGCCAGCTGGGGCACCCACCGCGGGGAGACGAAGCTCGTGGCCTCCACGACCGGCAGCCCGGCGGCCACGAGGTCCCGGATGAACGCGACCTTCGCCTCCGTCGGTACGAGCGCCTTCTCGGCCTGCAGCCCGTCGCGCGCGCCGACCTCGTGGATGCGGACCCGCGTCGGCAGGCCCTCGAGCCGGTGGACGGCCGGCAGCCCGGCGGGCAGGGGGGCGCTCACGCGGGGGCTCCGGGGTGGCCGGTCGTGGTGCTGGTGTCGCTCGTCGTCATCGCGTCCCTCGTCTCGTCGCCGCTCCGGCGCCGCCCCTCTCCGGACGGCGTCGGCTCGAGGACGACCGTAGGTCACCCGGGTGACGGAGGACACGTGGCGGGCCCGCCGGCCGAGGCACCTCGCGTGTCGCCGGGCCGGGACCCGGGGCTCGTCCGTCCCGGATCTCAGAGGAACCTCAGAGCCACCGTGCGAGCATCGGCGCGTGACCTCCGACCCGTCCGCCGCGATCCCCGGGAGCGACGGGCCGCGCCTGCTCCTGGTCGAGGACGACGCCAAGCTGTCGGGCCTGCTCGTCCGGCTGCTGTCGGCGGAGGGCTACGTCGTGGACCTCGCCCGCGACGGCCAGGCCGGTCTGCACCACGCGCTCACCCGGTCGTACGACGTGATGGTCGTCGACCGCGGGCTGCCGGCGATCGAGGGCGTGGACCTCGTCCGGCGCCTGCGCACGCGGGGCGTGGTCGCGCCGGTGCTGGTGCTCACGGCGCGGGGCACGACCGAGGACCGGGTCGAGGGCCTCGACGCCGGCGCCGAGGACTACGTCGTGAAGCCGTTCGAGGTCGACGAGCTGCTCGCCCGCCTGCGCGCGCTCCTGCGCCGCCACGTCGAGACCTCGTCGACGCTCGACCTGGGCGGGGCGCTGCTCGACGTCGCCGCCCGGCGGGTGCTCGCCGACGGCGCGGCCGAGCCCGTCGAGCTGTCGGGTCGCGAGTGCGAGCTGCTGCAGCTCTTCGCCACCCACCCCCGCCAGGTCTTCACCCGCGACGAGGTCCGGCGCCGGATCTTCGAGGACGCCGACAGCCCGAACGCCGTCGACACCTACGTCTACTACCTGCGCCGCAAGCTCGGTCGTGGCGCCATCCGCACCGTCCGTGGAATCGGCTACCAGCTGGGGTCGGTGTGAGCGGGCGCTCGTCAGGCACGTCGCCGCGTCCTGGTCGACGTCGGCGCCCGGGCCTCCGGACCCGGCGCGCCGTACCCGCCCTCGCGGACCAGCGCCTGCTGCGCCGCGCGTCCGTCGTCGTGGCGGTGCAGACCGGGGTCGCCGCCGCGGTCGTCATCGCCGTCGTGATCGGGCTCGTCTACACCGTCAGCCTCCAGGCCCGCCTCGACGCCACCGAGCGCAAGGTGCGCGACAAGGTGGAGAACGCGGAGGCGTACGGCAACGGCGACACCGACCTCATCGTCGACGGCCTGCTCGACGGCTGCACCGACGACGACGCCCGCGACGCGACGGCCGACCTGCCCGCGGGCGTGCAGAAGGTGGAGATCTGCGGCGAGCCCTTCGTCGCGTACGTCGCCGCCCCCGGTGACGGGTCCGGTTCTGGTTCTGGGGCCGACTCCGGTGAGGGGGGCGGGGCCGGCGGGCGCGTCGTCGCGGTCACCAGCTTCGTGGAGCAGCAGGAGGAGACGGAGCGCCTGGCCTGGCTCTCGATCCTCGCCGGGCTGGTCGGCGCGCTCGCCGCGGCGGGGCTCGGGTGGGTCGTGGCCCGCCGCGCGGTCCGTCCGCTCGGCGACGCCCTCACGTCGCAGCGCCGCTTCGTGGCCGACGCGAGCCACGAGCTGCGCACACCGCTGGCGATCCTCCTGACCCGTGCCCAGCTGTTGGCCCGCGGCCCCGCCACCGACGACGACCAGCGCGACGAGCTCGCCCAGCTGGTCGACGACGCCCGCACGATGAGCAGCGTCGTCGACGACATGCTGCTGAGCGCCGAGCTGCAGCACCGCCGACCGCCGCCGGAGCCCGTCGACCTGGTCGCCGTCGTCAACGACGTACGTCGCTCGTTCGCCGCCACCGCCGAGCAGCAGCGCGTCGACCTCGTCGTCGACACCGCGCCGGGCACGTCGTACGCCGTCACCGGCATCACCAGCGCCCTGCGCCGCGCCGTCGCCGCGCTCGTCGACAACGCGCTCGCCCACGTCGACGCGGGCGGCACGGTGGCGCTCACCCTCGACCGGTCCGGCGGCACCGTCACCGTCAGCGTCGTGGACGACGGCTCCGGACTCGATCCGGCCCTCGCCGCCGACCTCACGCAGCGCTTCCGCCGCGGCTCCGCCCCCACGTCCGCCGCCCCCACGTCCGCCGCCGACGGCACCCACCCGCGCCTCGGGCTCGGCCTCGCCCTCGTCGACGAGATCGTCACCGCCCACGACGGCACCCTGACGATCACCGGGAGCCCCGGTGAGGGCGCCACCGTGGCGTTCTCGTTGCCCGCGGCCCGGGGGGTCTGAGCCACCCGCCGGTCCACCTCGCTCGACCGCGCCGCTCACGTACGCCGGTGGAAGGTGACCGCGCCGGCCTCGGACCAGGTGGTCGCGTACGTCGGGTCGTGGGCGCGGTGGTGGTGATGGGCGCACAGCAGGACGAGGTTGGCCAGGTCGGTGCGGCCACCGGCGTTCCACGGGGTGAGGTGGTGGCGTTCGCACCAGGCGGCGGGGATGTCGCACCCGTCGGTCTGGCACGTGCGGTGGGTGATGGCGTGGGCGCGGGCCTGGTGGTGGCTGAAGAGCCTCGCGGAGCGGCCGAGGTCGAGCGGGACCGACGCCCCGCCCATGACTGCGGGGATGAGTGCGTGCTGGCAGGCGAGGCGTCGGGCTTGGGCGGCGGAGATCTCGCCGCCGGTGTCGAGGGTGACCGCACCGAGGGCGGCGGTGAGCTTGTCGAGCTCGACCGTGGCGACCACGGCGACCGGTGAGCCGCCCTGGGTCGGGAGCCCGTCGACGGGCAGGTGCTCGACGAGCGCGCAGAACGCCTGACCGCGGCGTACCTCGGCCGGGATCCGCTGCCCGTCACCTGCGCCCGCGGAGCTCACACCGTTGGCGCCCGCGCCGTCTGGCGGGCCCGCGCCGTCTGCCGGGCCCGCGCTGTCTGCCGGGCCCGCACCGTCCGCCGGGCACGCACCGTCCGGGCCGGCTGCGGTGCCCGTCGTACCGGCGTCGTGGTGATCACGTCGGGGGTTCGTGTACGCCTTGAGTGCCCGGGACAGCACGGCGGCGGAGAGGTCGGGGATGAGTCCGGTGATGCGGGTGGTGCCGTCGCCCTGGGGTGACAACGTCAACCGGGTCCGGACCCGGGCTCGGGCCTCCTCCGCGTTCAGTACCGCCTCCTCGTGGGCGTCCGCTCGTTCGGGCGCCACCACCCGTAGGAGGTGGCGCCCGAGGCGTCGGACCTGTTTCGGGGTGAAGTCCGCGCACTCGCCCAGCAGGTGCGCCTCCGCGCGGGCCACCACGTCCGGGTCGAGATCGTCGGGCAGCTCGTCCAGCGCATCGAGCACCGCGGCCGCATGCCCGACCGAGACCTCACCGGACCTCAGAGCGGCGCGGGTCGCGTCGTACGACTCGAGCCGCGACGCGAGGCGTTCCTCGAACCGCAACCGTCCCGGGTCCTGGCGGGTCGCGTGCGCCAGCCACGTCCCGGCCGACCGCGCACCGGCTTCCGCCGCGACGTCACCGGCCCCCGCGAGCACGCGTAGCCGCAGCGCCGAGACCCGTTCCCCGATCCGCGCGAGCTCGACCAGGAGCGCGGCCTTGGTGGGGGCGTCGAGCCAGTCGGGGTCCGTGCCGGTGGAGGCCAGCTGGTCCAGCGACTCGACGAGCTCGGCGGCGCAGTACAGCCATGGGTGCGCGCCGGCGGGGTCACCCGCCGGGTCGCCGGCCGAGGTGCTGGTGGACCACTGCGCGAACGTCTCCCACGTCACGCGTCCACCTCGCTGCGCCAGCACCGACCGCCCTGTCATGACAGCAACGCTAGGGGCCACCACCGACAACGCCGGCCCCCAGATCGAGGGCCTGTGGACAACCTCCGAGCACCGCTCAGCGCGCGCGAAAGCGTGCTTCGAGACGGCCGCAGGCGGCCTCCTCAACCACCGCGGGGCGTGAGGTCGAACTCCACGCCCGGCCAGCGGCCCAGCTCGTCGCCGTCGGCGTGGTGGGCCGTCTCGGGCGTCACCACCGTCCCGCCGCAGAGGGGGCAGAACCCCTGACGTGGCGGACCGAAGCAGACCGGATGCTCGTCGGGCAGCGTTGGTCCGCCACACTCGCCCGCCCCCGTCAGGCCCGTGAAGGATCTGACGCACCGGGCGCGTCGGTTCCTTCACTCCGTACGGCGCCCGTCGCCCCCCAGCGCTCGGCCAGCTGTCGGTCCTGGCCGCGAGCCCTGATCGTGCAGACCCGACAACTCGGCACCCCCCGGGCGAGCCGCGGGCGGCCTCCTCACCCACCGCGGCAGACGCCTCCCTCAACCACCGACGGCCCGCTCTGACAAACCTCTGAGAAAGACGTCGAACCATGGACGGGTCGTGACGTCCGCCCCGGGCCGCGGCCCGAGGTCCACCCGAAGGAGCACCGACGTGCGCTTCCGCCCCCGCCGCCACGACGGCGACGAGAGCCACCCCGCCGACCCGAGCGACCCGAGCGACCCGAGCGACCCGAGCGACCCGAGCCACCACACCCCGGCCCGTACCTCCCGCGCGTTCACGGACTCCCCCGACGCGCGCCTGACGCCCCGCCGGATCGCCCGCCACCTGTCGGTGATGCTGGCCGCGTCGGCGGTGCTGGGCGTCGTGGTGGCGGGGCTGGCGGTGCCGTTCGCGGGCCTCGTGGGGATGTCGACCACCGAGGTCGCCGACAGCGTCAAGGAGCTTCCCGCCGAGCTCGAGACGGAGCCGCTGCCCCAGCGCAGCCGCATCCTCGACGCCGACGGCACGACGGTCGCGACGCTCTTCGACCAGAACCGGGTCAACGTGTCGCTCACCGACGTCGCGCCCGTGATGCGGCAGGCCATCGTCTCCATCGAAGACTACCGGTTCTACGAGCACGGCGCCCTCGACGTCCGCGGCACCGCGCGTGCGTTCCTCACCAACCAGGCGAACGGGGGCGTCGTCCAGGGCGGGTCGTCGATCACGCAGCAGATGGTGAAGCTGACCCTCGTGCAGCAGGCGGGCGACGACGAGGAGGCGCGGGCGGAGGCGACCGCCGAGACGTTCAGCCGCAAGCTGCAGGAGCTGCGCTACGCCATCGCGATCGAGAACGCCTACTCGAAGGACTGGATCCTCGAGCGCTACCTGAACCTCGCCTACTTCGGCAACGGGGCGTACGGCGTGCAGTCGGCGGCCCGCACCTACTTCGACACGAACGCGAGCGACCTCACCCTCCCCCAGGCGGCGCTCCTGGCCGGCCTGGTGCAGAACCCCGTCGGCCTCGACCCCACGGTGAACCCCGAGCGCGCGACCGAGCGCCGCAACGTGGTGATCGACCGCATGGCGCAGCTCAGCGCCGTCACCGAGGAGGAGCAGCAGGCCGCCCGCTCCTCCGAGCTCGCCCTGCGGCTCACCCCGACCAGCAACGGCTGCACGTCCTCGGAGGCCGCCTTCTACTGCGACTACGTGCTGCGCTACCTGCTCGCCGACCCCGCGCTCGGCGAGACCGAGGACGAGCGTCGCTCGCTGCTCTACGGCGGGGGCCTCACCATCCGCACGCCGCTGCGCCTCGACCACCAGGCCTCGGCCGACGCGGCCGTGTCCGGCTCCGTGGACCCCACCGACGACGCCATCGGCGGGCTCGCCATGGTCGAGCCCGGCACGGGCTACGTGCGTGCCGTCGCGCAGTCCCGCCCCATGGGCGACGACGTCGGCGCCGGTCAGACCTACCTCAACTACACGGTGCCGCAGCGGCTCAGCGACTCCGCCGGCTTCCAGGCCGGCTCCACCTTCAAGGCGTTCGTGCTGGCCGCGGCGATCGAGCAGGGCGTCCCGCTGTCGTGGGGCATCGACTCGCCGCCGCAGGTCTCGCTGCCGGAGTCCTCCTTCGCCGACTGCGGCGGCGTCCCGTACGGCACCTCGACCCTCTGGGAGCCGAGCAACCTCTCCGCCACCGACGGGTCGGGGTTCATGACCATGACGACCGGCGCGCGCCTGTCGGTCAACACCTTCTTCGCCCAGCTGACCCAGCGCACGGGCCTCTGCGCGCCGTACGAGCTGGCCCGCAGCATGGGCGTCGAGCTCGACAACCCGACGGGCGCGGAGGGCCCCGGCCTCGCCGAGCGCGTCCCGTCGTTCACCCTCGGCGTCGCCAACGTCAGCCCGGTCGAGATGGCCGAGGCCTACGCCACCTTCGCCGCTCGCGGGCAGCACTGCGCGGCCCTGCCCGTCACCGCGGTCGAGGACGCGTCCGGCACCGTGCTCAAGGAGTACGCCCCGCAGTGCGAGCAGGTCATGCAGCCCGAGACGGCCGACGCGGTGAGCGAGGTGCTCTCGGGCGTCATCGACGGCGGCTTCGCCAGTGCCCAGGACCTCGGCATCGACGCGGCCGGCAAGACCGGTACGACGCAGAGCGCGCGCTCCGTGTGGTTCGTCGGCTACACCCCCGAGCTCGCCACCTCCGCGATGATCGCCGGCGCCAACGAGCTGGGCACGCCGATCTCGCTCAACGGCGTGAACGTCCGCGGCACCACCATCTACAGCGCGTCGGCGTCCGGCTACGCCGCCCCGATGTGGGGCGACGCCATGCGCGGCGTGCGCGACACGCTGGCCGGCAACAGCTTCGTGCCCAGCGACCCGACGACCCTGCGGGAGGCCGTCGGGCCGACCGCGCTCGAGGGCTCCGTGCCCCTCGGCGGCTCCGCCGAGCCGCGGTAGCCCACGCGCACGGGGCACCCCGCCGGAGAACGTCCGGGGCGCCCGGTTTCACCCCCTGGGTGGGACACGGCGCGGGTACCTCTCCCGCGGACACCACACCCGTCCACCGACCGACCGAAGGAGCACCATGCCCACGCTCGCCATCATCGGCGCCGGCCCCGGCCTCGGCGCGACCGTCGCCCGCCGCTTCAGCCGTGAGGGGTTCAGCGTCGCCCTCGTCTCCCGCAACGCCGAGCGCATCGAGGCGCTGGCCGCGAGCCTGCGCGAGGAGGGGATCGAGGCACGCGGCTACGCCGCGGACGTGCGCGACCGTACGGCGCTGCGCGACGCCCTCGACCAGGCCGCCTCCGACCTCGGCCCCGTCGAGGTCCTGCAGTACAGCCCGCTCCCGGCGAAGGAGTTCCTCCGCCCGGTGCTGGAGACCACGCCCGACGACCTGCAGGGCGCGATCGACTTCTCCGTGCACGGCCTGCTCGTCGCGGTGCACCAGGTGCAGCAGCACATGCGCTTCCTCGGCGGCGGCACCGTGCTGCTCGTCAACGGCGGCAGCGCGGTGCGCCCCGCCGCGAAGTTCGCGGGCACCTCGGTCTCGTTCGCGGCCGAGTCGGCGCTCGCGCAGATGCTGCACGAGGAGCTCGCCGGCGACGACATCCACGTCGCCCAGCTGATCGTGCCCGGCGCGATCGAGAAGGGGCACCCGCGCAAGGACCCCGAGGTGCTCGCCGACCGGCTCTGGGCGCTGCACACGGAGCGCGACGGGTTCCGCCACTACGCCGACGACATGGACGCCGAGGGCTGAGCCCCGGCTCCCCGTACGACGACGGGCCCGTGCCCCCCCTCTCCGGGTGGGCACGGGCCCGTCGTCGTACGACGTCCTGGCCTGGGGCCTCAGCCGGCGTGCTTGCCCCCGGCGTCGGGTCCGCCGACCGCCGTGACCTCGTCGACCTCGGCGGTCGGGTCCATGTGCGCCCCGGCGTCGACCAGCGCCGCCCCCGACGCACCGGCGCCGGCGGCCGCCGTACCCCCGGCCGAGTGCGACCGCTCGAGGGACGCGCCCTCCACGTCGACGTCCGGCAGGATCCTGTCGAGCCACCTCGGCATCCACCACGCGGCGTCCCCGAGCAGGTGCATGACCGCCGGGATGAGGAGCAGGCGCACCACGAACGCGTCGAGCAGGACGCCCAGGGCGAGGCCCAGGCCGATCGACTGGATCATCACCGAGTGGGCGAAGACGAACCCGCCGAACACCGACACCATGATCAGCGCCGCCGCGATCACGACGGCCCGGCCGGCGTGCAGGCCCTCCTGGACCGCGACGCGTGCGGCGGATCCGTGGGCGTACGCCTCGCGCATGCCGCTGACGAGGAAGAGCTGGTAGTCCATCGCCAGCCCGAACAGGATCCCGACCATCAGGATCGGCAGGAAGCTGAGGATCGGTCCGGGGTCGTGCACGCCGAAGACCGGCGCGAGCCAGCCCCACTGGAAGACCGCGGTGACGCCGCCGATGGCCGCGAACAGCGACAGCACGAAGCCGAGGGTCGCGGTGAGCGGCACCAGGATCGAGCGGAACACGAAGATCAGGATGATCAGCGAGAGCCCGACGACGACCACGAGGTAGAGCGGCAGGGCGTCCGAGAGCCGCTCGCTGACGTCGATGTTGCCCGACGCGTTGCCGGCGACGCCGACGGAGTCCACCCCGTCGAGCTCGAGGCCCCGCAGGTCGCGCACGAGCTGCTCGGTCGACTCGGCCGTGGGCCCGCCGTCGGGGATCACCTGGAACGCCAGCAGCAGGCCGTCCTCCGAGGCACCGACGGGCGCCACCGCGGCGACGTCGCCCAGCGCGTCGATCTCGGTGCCGATGCGCAGCTGCTCGGCCGGCATCGACTCCTCGGAGACCGCCTCGGGCAGCTCGGCCACCGCGATGAGGGGGCCGTTGACGCCGGCGCCGAACTTGTCGTCGACGAGCTGGTAGGCCTGGTAGGCGGTCGAGTCGAGCGGCTCGGACGACCCGGCCGGCAGTCCGAGGCGCATCGAGAGCGCCGGGATCGCCACGACCAGGAGGGCGACCGTGCCGCCGACCAGCGTGAGGACGGCCCGGCGGGTGCTCATCGGGCGGACGGTGCGCGTGGCCGCGCCCGCGGTCGCGCGGGGCGCCTCGGCGGCGCGGGCCCGCTCCTTCTTGCCGAGGATGCGGGGGCCGACCAGGGAGAGCAGCGCCGGCGTCATGGTGATGGCCACGAGGATCGCGACGAACACGCAGACCGCCCCCACGGTGCCCATGAGGCCCAGGAACGGGATGCCGGTCAGGTTGAGCGCGAGCAGGGCGATGATCACGGTCGCGCCGGCGAAGACGACCGCGTTGCCCGACGTGCCGTTCGCGAGCCCGATCGACTCCTTGAGCGG
The DNA here is from genome assembly GCF_000426525.1 of Nocardioides alkalitolerans DSM 16699. Classification (GTDB taxonomy): domain Bacteria; phylum Actinomycetota; class Actinomycetes; order Propionibacteriales; family Nocardioidaceae; genus Nocardioides; species Nocardioides alkalitolerans. The sequence goes on along the minus strand of NZ_KE384533.1, from coordinate 1,275,683 downwards.
CACCCCGTCGCGCAGCTGCTTGCGGTGGCGGTTGAGGATGAAGAGCGAGTAGTCGATGCCGACCGCGAGGCCGAGCATGATGCCGAGCACCGGGGTGACCGAGAGCATCTCGACCGTGCCCGAGAGGGCGAGCGAGGCGGCCACGCCGACCCCCACGCCGACGAGGGCGTTGACCAGCGGCAGACCGGCGCCGATGAGGGTGCCGAGCATGACGAGCAGCACCACGACGGCGACCGCCAGGCCGACCGCCTCACCGATGCCGAAGACCTCGGGGATCGTGGCGGCGATGTCGGTGGAGACCTCGATCTCGACGCCGGTGATGCCGGCCCCGGTCATGGCCTCGACGACCGCCTCCTTGGTCTCCGTGGAGACCTCGAACGTCGACTCGTCGAACTGCACCGTGGAGACGGCGGTGGTGCCGTCGGTCGAGACCTGGCGGATGCCCTCCGACAGCTCGAGCAGGGCGGCCCCCTGCTCCAGGGCGGCTCCCTGGGTCTCCAGCTCGGCCCGCGAGGCGTCGAGCGCGGCCTGCTGGGCCGCGAGCTGCTGCTCGGCGGCGGGCAGCTGCCCGGCCGCCTCGGCCTGTGCCCGGGCGGCGTCGAGCTGCTGCTGCGCGGTGTCGAGCTGCGCCGTGCCGGCCGCGAGCTGCTCCTGCCCGTCGGTCAGCTGCTGGGCCTGCGCGTCGATCTGGGCCTGCGTCACGAACGGGTCCGTCGCACCGGAGACGCCGTCGATCTCGCCGACCTCGGTGAGCAGGGTCGCGATCTCCGCCTGCTGCTCGGCCGTGAAGGGGGTGTCGTCGGTGGTGGTCATCACGACGCTGCCGCTGCCGCCGCCGAGGTCGGGGAACCGCTCGGCGAGCTGGTCGCTGACCTCCTGCGTGGCGGTGCCGGGGATCGTGACGGTCGAGGTCAGCGCGCCGCCGAACGCCGCGAAGGCGCCGGCGGCCAGGCCGAGGACCACGATCCAGGCGGCGACCACGCGCCACGCTCGGTCGGCCGCGGACCGGCCCAGTCGGTAGAGCAGGGAAGCCATGGGTGTCGTTCCTCCGGTGCGGGGATGTGCGGTGCGGGCGGGACGTGTGGGCGTACGTGCGGGCGGGTCGGACGCCGGTGGGTCAGGTGCCGGGCGCGTAGCCGCGCCGTACGGTCGTGATGAGGCGGTCGAGCAGGTCGTCGAAGGCCGCGCGCGACGCGTCGTCGAGGGCAGCGCCGGTCTCGTCGATCCAGCGGTCGGCGACCAGCGCCACGCCGTTGAGGAGCGAGCACACCAGGATCTGCGCCTCGAGCCCGTCGACCCCGGGGTTGCGGACGGCCATCTCGGTCGAGATCTCCTCGGTGGTGCGGGTGAAGACGTCCTGGATCAGGTGCTGCGGCCGGGGGTCGGACTCGTCGCCGATCACGCCCGCGAGGTAGGCGATGACGGCCGGCAGGTCGACCCCGCGCATCGCGGTCGTGAACTCGGCGAACAGGGCCGCGGGGCTGCCGTCGCCGACGGGCGTCGCGGCCGAGGCCGTGCGGAAGTCGTCGACCGTCCGCGTCAGCAGCCGGGTGCAGGCGGTGAGGACGACGTCGTCGAGCGAGGCGAAGTGGTTGAAGACCGTACGGCGGGCGACGTCGGCCCGCTCGGCGAGCTCGTCGACGCTGAACACGCGGGAGCCCCGCTCGCCGATGAGCGCGTCGGCGGCGTCGAGGATCGCCTCGCGGTGGCGGGCCTTGAGGGCCGCCCGGCGGTCGGGGACGGCGTCGGTGGTGGGCACCTCACCGAGGGTAGCGAACCGTGCACTGCGTGCAAGCGTGCACTACGTGCATCTATGTGGCGTGCGTCTCGCCCTGCCTAGTCATCGGACGTCGACGGGTCCGAGCGCGTCCAGCGCGGCCTCGAGCGCCTCGACGACGCGGTAGGCGTGGCCCGCGCCGTCCCCACCGCTCGCGGCGAGCACGAGCCACCCGCCCGACAGTCGCGCGGAGACCCGCGGGCGGTCCAGCGCGCAGGCGGCGACGACGGCGTCGGTGATCACGTGGCTGACACCGCGGTCGTGGGCGGCGTAGAGGGTGTGGGTCGCGTCGCGGCTCACGATCCGCTCGTACCCCTCGACGACCTCGGCCCGCGGGCCCACGTGGAGGTACGCCGCCGGCAGCGACGGCGGGACGGCGACGGCCGCCCAGACGATCGTCTGGCTCCGCACCCCGTGCGGGCCGCTGCGCCCCCGGACCACGCGGGTGCCCATGCGGACGGTCCGCCCGCCGTGCGTCTTCTGGAGCACGTCGCGGTGCTTGACGCTGGTGCGCCACGGGGGCAGCCCGAGGGGTCCGCCGTCGGCGCGCAGCAGCGCGGGCACGTCCTCCGGCACGGCGACCAGGTCGGCGGTGGCCCCCGACGCCGCGGCCACCTCGGACCAGCGGGCGTGGTGACGGAAGCGGACCGTCGCCGCCACGCGCGGCACGACGACCAGCACGGCCACCGCGACCAGGACCGCCAGCAGCAGGCCGACGCCCAGCACCACGAACAGGGCCGTCGCTCCCCCGCCCGAGCCGGCCACGACGGCCTCGGTGACGGCGAGCACGAGCAGGACGGTGGCGGCCGACGCCGCCGCCGCGACGACCACCCGGCGCCGCAGCGAACCGGTGAACGTCGGCGAGCCCGACGCCGCCCGACGCGCACGCTCGACGGCCTCGGCCGGTGGCGAGAGGCGCAGCGGAGCGAGGTCGAACACGGGCGCGGGCGGCGAGCCGCTCATGGAGTTGATCCTTCGGACGAGCCCCGCCGAGAACGGGAGGACGAGCGCCCGGCTGAGCGATCGGGAGGACGCGACGGGTCGTGCGCGCACGACCACCTCCCCCGACGTCCGCCACCCGGTACCGCGCCGCACGCGATTCATGCAGGCGGAGCGTGACCTAGCCGGTGGGCGCCGTACGCCGCGTCAGCACCGGGTCCGGCAGGGGCGTGGGGTCCACGTGGGGCAGGACCTCCTCGAAGATCAGCTGGTAGATCTCGTCGCGGTCGCTCGCGCTGCCCGCCGGGATCGCGGGGATGATCCGGACGTGCCGGGCGCCCTGCGCCTGGATCTCCTGGATCGTCTCCACGATGCGCTGCGGCCCGCCGACCAGCGAGCCCGAGGCCCGCGCCACCTCGCGCCGGGTCCACTCCTCCTCCCAGCGCGCGGGCGCGCCGAGCCGGCCCGGCTGCGGACCCTCGCCGCCGACCTCGAGGTACTGCGTCCAGCGCCGCTCGGCGGCCGCCTGCGTCGGCGCGACCACGATCGTCAGCCCGAAGCCCAGCCAGGCCAGGCACTCCTGCACCGTCGCGTCGTCGTGCTCGGCCGCGAGCAGCGCGTCGGTGTAGAGCGCGAGGTGGTCGCGGTTGTCGCCGTCCCGGGTCAGCCACTGGCCCATGATCACCGGCACGCCCTCGGTCCCGAGGCGCTGGATCTTCGCCGGCGTGCGGGTCGCGCGGGCCACGAGCGGCCGCGGGCGCCGGTACGACGCCGGGCCCACCCGGGCGCTCACGACGCCCCGGTCGACGCTCGTGCCGACGTCGAGGGGCGGGTCGCCCTCCTCCCACGCCCAGAGGCGCAGCATCGCGTCGATGCGCTCCTCGGTGACCCGTGCGCGGTCGAGGCCCTCGGCCCCGAACGCCTCGAGCTCGGTCGGCGACGCCGAGCCGGCGGCGAGGGCGACGAGGAAGCGGCCGCGCGTCAGCACGTCGAGGATGTTGCACTTCTCGACGAGCTTGACCGGGTGCTCGAGGGCGACCTGCGCGACCGTCACCGAGAGGTGGGCGGAGGTGAGCCGGGCGGCGAGGTGGGCGCCCATCATGAACGGGTCGACGTAGGTGTTGTAGCCCGCGAGGTGGTGCTCGGTGAGGCCGATGGAGGCGACGCCGTGGCGTTCGGCCAGGAGGGCCTTCTCGACGACGCCCTCCATGATCTCGGCGTCGTCCTCAGCACCCCGGCTCTGCGGGCTCAGGTGCAGCGAGACGTGCATGGCGGGCTCCTTCCGCAGGGCGTCGCCCCGCAGGCCTCCGCCCGTCCGAGCGCCGGGGTCGACCGTCGATTGTCGTCAATGACCAGTGAGAAACTCTATGTAGCGACGCTAGAAGATAGCGCGTCGTGCTAGCGGGGGCGCCGGTGACCCCGGAGGGTGCGGACGGCGCCGGGGGCAGCGCCCGGTCAGCGCCCGGTCGGCGCCCGGTCAGCGCTTGGCGGCCTCGGTCGCGAAGATGATGGAGGCCTTGCGGAGCACCTCGTTCTCCTCGCGGGCGGCCGCGAGCGCCGCCTCGAGCTCGGCGATCCGGGCCAGCAGCTGCTCCTTGGGGGCCTGCCGCAGCCGCGACGAGCCGCCTGCCGCGAACATGCCGTCGTCGAGGCGCTTGACCCAGATGCGCAGGGACTGCTCGCCGACCTCGAACTCCTCGGCCACCTCGCGCAGGATCGCGCGGTTGCCGGGCTCGTTCTGGCGGCGCGCGGCCACCCGGCGGACGGCGGCGTCCCGCACCTCGTCGCTGTACTTCTTCTCGAACGCCATCTGGTCCTCAGCCTCGGATCGTCGGCACAGCGTAGCGATCGGCGGGGTACGACACGGGCACCTCAGGCGCGCTGCCGCACGAGCTCGTGCAGCGGCAGCCGCTGCCGGGGCGCGGTGTCGCGCTCGACGAGCTCGGGCTCCAGGTCCTCGACCGCAGTGGCTCGTCCGACGGCCACGACCACGAGCGGCGCGTACGGCGCCTCGACGCCGAACGCCGCGGCGGCCGCCTCCGCGTCGAAGCCCCCCATCTGGCGCACGTGGAGGCCCAGGTGCTGTGCCTGGACCGACAGGTGGGCGACCGACTGGCCCAGGTCGTACTCCGCGAAGCGCTGCGGGGCTCCGTCGTGGCCGACCCGTTCGACGATGCCGAGGACGAGCAGGGACGCCCGCAGCGCCCACACCCGGTTGCGCTCGAGGACGCAGGCCGCGATGCGGGCGTGCACCTCGGTGCCGCGCCGACCGGCGACGAAGCGGCGGGGCTGGCGGTTCTGGGCCGACGGCGCCCAGCGGGCGGCCTCGAGCAGGGCCGTGGTCTCGGCCTCGGTGACGGTGTGGTCGGCCACGTAGGAGCGGGGGCTCCAGCGCTCGGCCAGCAGGTCGTGGAGGGGCTCGGCGGTGTCGGCCCGACGGGACGGGGTGGTCACGGGTGGCTCCCCTCCTCAGGCGGCGGCGTCGTCGGACGACGCGGCGTGCAGGTCGACGTCGAGCACGGTCTCGACGGCCGGCAGGATGCGGCAGCCGTCGCGGTAGACCTCCAGCAGCGCGGCGGTGGCCACGGCGTCCAGCCCGTCGACCAGCACCTCGACCTTGAGGCGCCCGGCCTTCAGCCGCCCGGCCGGGTAGCGCGACACGCGGGCACGCACCTGCACGACCCGCGAGACGTCGTCGCCGTCGCCGGCCGGGTCGGACGGGGACAGCTCGCCGTCGCGCAGGACGTTCAGCATGTTCGCGACCAGCGCCGACACGAGGAGGTCCAGCGGGCCCGGCGCACGGCCGGGGCCTCCGGACGCGACCGACCCGTCGGCGAGCAGCTCGAACGACTGGCCGCGCAGGGCGAACCGGCCCTGGACGTCGGTCGTGCAGCCCGTGATGGCGCTGGCGTAGTCGTAGCCGACCATGGTCAGGACTCCCTCGGGGATCGGTGCGGGGGCGGGACTCGGCCGGTCATACGGCGAGCAACGCCCGGGTGTAGTCGTCCTGCGGGCGCAGCACGACGTCGGCGGTCGGGCCGGACTCGACGAGGCGGCCCCGTCGCATGACGGCGACCTGCGTGGCCACGTCCGCCACGACGGCGAGGTCGTGGGTGACGAGGAAGTAGGTGAGCCCGAGCTCCTGCTGGATCTCCTGGAGCAGGTCGAGCACCTGCGCCTGGATCGTCGCGTCGAGCGCCGACACGGGCTCGTCCAGCACCAGCAGCTCCGGACGGATCGCCAGGGCCCGGGCGATGGCGACGCGCTGGCGCTGGCCGCCGGAGAGCTCCTGGGGCCGTCGGGTCGCGTACGACGCGGGCAGCCGCACCCGGTCGAGCAGCTCCGCGACGCGGGCCCGGCGCTCCGCGCGGCTCCCGACCCGGAACGAGTCGAGCGGCTCCGCGATGATCGAGCGCAGGTCGAGCCGGGGGTTGAGCGACTCGAAGGGGCTCTGGTAGACGACCTGCACCCGTCGCCGCAGGGCGCGCAGGCCCTTCCGGTCGAGGGTGCCGAGGTCCTCGCCCAGCACGTGCACGGAGCCCGCGTCGGCGCTCTCGAGCCCTAGCACCAGCCGGCTCGTCGTCGTCTTGCCCGAGCCGGACTCCCCCACCAGCGCGAACGTCGAGCCGGGCGCCACCGCCAGCGAGATGCCGTCGACGGCGCGGACGTGGCTCTTGCCCCCGCCGAAGCTCTTCGAGACCCCGTCGAGGGTCACGACGGCGGGAGCCTCGGCCGACGGCGAGCCGGCCCGCCGTACGTCGGGGCCGTGGCGCTCGTAGGCCTCCGCGATGCTGAGCACGCGCCCCTCGCGCAGGCGCGCCGAGCTCGCCAGCAGCGCGCGGGTGTAGGGGTGCCGGGGGGCGGCGAAGACCTCGGCCACCGGTCCCGCCTCCACCAGCCGCCCGGCCTCCAGCACGAGCACGTCGTCGGCGTTGCGGCTGGCGAGCGCGAGGTCGTGGGTGATGAGGACGACGGTGGTGCCGTGCTTCGTGCGCACGTCGTGCAGGCTGCGCAGCACCTCCTGGCCGACGAGCACGTCGAGGGCGCTGGTCGGCTCGTCGGCGATCACCAGCCGGGGGCGCTGGCTGAAGGCGATGGCCACCAGGATCCGCTGGCGCATCCCGCCCGACAGCTCGTGCGGGTAGCGCGCCAGCAGCGTCTCGGGGGCCGCGAAGCCGATGTCGCGGAGGTCGCCGAGGATGCGCTCCTCGACCTGCTCGGCGGTCAGGGCCGACCCGGCGAGCGAGAACGCCTCCCGCACCTGCGCACCGATGGTCTTCGTCGGGTTGAGCGAGGAGACCGGGTCCTGGGGCACGAACCCGATGTGGCGCCCGCGCAGGGGACGGAACTCCCGGTCGGTGCGGGCCAGCAGGTCCTCGTCGTCCAGCTCGATCGCGCCGGCGGCGATCGCGCCGTTGCCGGGCAGCAGGCGCACCACCGCGTGGGCGAGCGTGCTCTTGCCCGAGCCGGACTCCCCGATCACGGCGGTCACCTTGCCCCGGCGCACGTCGAAGCCGACGCCGTCGAGGGCGGTGTCGACCGCGTCGTCGCGGCGGTAGGTGACCGTGAGGTCGCGGACCCGGACCAGCACGTCCGCCGGGTCGGCGGCGGCCGGCGCGGTCCGCGCGTCGGTGCGGTCGGGCGTGGTCGTTGCGGTGTCGGTCATCGGCGGTTCTCCTGCATGAGGAAGGCGATGCGGTTGAGGAGCACGACCACGGCGGTCAGCGCCAGCCCGGGGATGATCGCCACCCACCAGGCGTGCACGAGGTACTTCTGCCCGCCCGCGATCAGCACGCCCCACTCCGGCGACGGCGGGGCCTCGCCGAAGCCGAGGTAGCTCAGCGACCCGATGGCGAGCATCGCGAGGCCGAACTGCATGGCGGTGTAGGAGAGCACCGGGTGGTATACGGACGGGACGACGTGCCGCACCAGCACGCGCAGCGGGCCGGCCCCGCAGGTGCGGGCCGCCTCGACGAACACGAGCGTCTGCGACTGGATCACGAGGCCGCGCACGAGCCGGGCGAACCCGGTGGCCTCGCCGATGCCGATCGCGATGGCCGCGATGTAGGCCCCGCGGCCGTACGCCGTGATGGCCGCCAGCGCCAGCAGCACCGCCGGCACGGCCATGACGGCCTCGGTGAGGATGCCCAGCACGCGGTCGAGCACCCCGCCGGGGCGCAGTCCCGACAACACGCCGACGACGCTCCCGAGCACCACGCCCACGAGCACCGCGAGCGCGGCCGAGAAGAACGAGATCTGCAGGCCGTGCATGACACGGGAGTAGAGGTCGCGGCCGATCTCGTCGGTGCCGAACCAGAACTCGCCGTTCGGCGGCACGAACGGCAGCCCGTCGAGCTCGAAGGGGTCGTGCCGCGTCACCAGCTCGGGCAGGAGCGCCGCCACGACGAGGGCGGCCAGCAGCAGGAGGTGCACGTGCAGCTCGCGGAACCGCCGGCGGCGAGCCCGAGGGGCGGGCTTGCCGGGCGTCGGGGTCGGCTTCCCGGACGGCGGCGCGGGGGGCGCGCCGATGAGCGTGTCGGTCATGCGTCCACCTCCGGGGCGGGGGCCGGCGCCCGGCGGCGCAGCCGCGGGTCGAGCAGGGCGTAGCCGACGTCGACGACGGCGTTGATGACGACGTACACGACCGCGAGCACCACGACGAGGCCGAGCACGACGGTGAGGTCGACCGCCTTGACCGAGTCGACCATCAGACGTCCGATGCCGTTGCGGGAGAAGACGACCTCGATGACCGCCGTACCGGCCAGCAGCTGGCCGACCCGCAGGCCGAAGACCGCGAGGAACGGGAACGCGGCGTTGCGCAGGCAGTGGCGGAAGACGGTGTAGGTGCGACTGGCCCCCTTGGCGGGCGCGGTCACCGCGGCGTACGTCTTGCCGACCTCGGTGCGCAGGCTGCTGATCAGCACCTGGGCGAACTGGGCGGCGCCCAGCAGCGCCAGCACGGCCGTCGGCAGCACCAACGCCGACGCGCTCTGGCTGCCGCCGGCCGGGAACCACCCGAGGGTGATCGCGAACAGGTAGATGAAGAGCACGCCGATCCAGAAGACCGGCAGGCTCACGTACGCCGACGGCACGAGGGCCGCGAACGAGCGCAGCGCCCGCGAGCGGGGCACGACGGCGAGCAGCGCGAGCAGGAAGCCGAGCGGCACGGAGAGGACGAGCGAGAGCAGCATCAGCGTCAGCGTGTTCGGCAGCGCCTCCGCGAGGAGCGCCGTGACGGACCGGTCGTTCACCAGCGAGCTGCCCAGGTCGCCCTGGAGGAGCCCGACGAGACCGTCCCAGTACTGCCGGCCGAGGCTGTCGTTCAGTCCCACCTCCTCGCGCAGCGTCGTGAGGTCGAGCCCCGAGAGGTCGGACGTGCCGACGGTGTCGGTCGTGCCGATCCGCGCGAGGACGGCGTCGCCCGGCAGCACGAACAGCAGGAAGAACGACGCCGAGTACGCCGCGGCGACGACGGCGACCGCGTGGGCGAGCCGCACCGCGACGACCCGGCCGACGCGGCGCAGCGACGCGCCCCGGGCGGAGGCGTGCGGACCGGACGGCCCCGCCCCGTCCGGCCCGGTCGGGGGCGCCGACGGGACCGACGGGGCCGAGGGCCGGGCCCCGGTCGCGGACAGGGGGACGGTCACCGCGGGTCGAGCCAGACGTCGCTCAGGACGGGGATGTGGCTCGCCTCGATGGTCGGCACGTGCGTGCTGGTGCGGTAGGCCAGCGGCTGGATGAAGTCGTACAGCGGCAGGAAGTAGGCCTCCTCCAGGATGGTGCGCGCGGCGTCGTCGGCCAGCGGCTGGCGCGCCGCGGCGTCGGGCTCCGCGAGGATCGCCGCGAACGTCGCGTCGAGCTCGGGGTCGATGCCGCCGTAGTTGCCGCGCAGCACGTCCACGTCGGGACGCGTTCCGCTGCCCCACGAGAACGAGTAGTCCCCGGCCCGCAGGCGCTGGTTCAGCTCGGCCGCGGTGAGGCTGCCGAAGTCGAGCTCGACACCGATGTCCTTCCACTGCGCCTGCACCACCGCGAGGTTCGGCTCGTGGGAGATGGTCGACGGGCTGTAGATGAGGTCGAACGAGAGGCGCTCGCCGTCCTTCTCCCGCACGCCGTCGCTGCCCGGCTCCCAGCCGGCGGCGTCGAGGAGCTCCTCCGCCTCCTCGACGTCGGTCGAGACGAGGTCGGACTGGTCGCTCCAGTAGGGGTTGCTCGCGGAGTAGACGCTCGTCGGCGCGATGTCGATCGCGGAGGCCCGCTCGAGCACGGACTCGCGGTCGATCGCCAGCGACAGCGCCCGTCGTACGTCGACGTCGTCGAGGCCGGGGACGGCCGTGTTCACGACGAAGCCCAGCGCCGCGCCCGGGAGCGGCTCGCGCCGGATCTCGATGTCGGGGTTGAGCGAGAACTCCGTCTTGTCGGCCGGTTCGGTGTTGTGCATGATGTCGATCTCGCCGGAGCGCAGCTGCGCTGCGGCGATGCTGTTGTCCGGGGTCGTGAAGACCTCGATGCCCTCCAGGTAGGCCGCGCCCTGGTTCTCCGCCGACGGCGGCGCCCACGCGTAGTCGTCGCGGCGCTCGAGCACGTAGCCCTCCTCGCCCCGCGACTCGGCGACGACGAACGGCCCGCTGCCGATGATCGTCGTGCCCTCCTGGCGCTCCTCGTAGGAGAGCGCGGACGTCTCGGGCGCGACGATCCCTAGGGACGTCGTGGAGACGGCCTGCAGGAACGACGAGTTGGGCGAGTCGAACGCGAACGCGACCGTGGTCGCGTCGGGGGTGGTGATCTCGCGCAGGTCGCCGATCCACTCGTTGACGACGGCGTACTTCGCACCCTGGGCCTGCAGCGCGTCGAAGCTCTGCTTCACGGCGGCCGAGTCGAACGTCTCGCCGTTGCTGAACGTCACGTCGGTGCGCAGCGTGAACTGGAAGCTGGTCGCGTCCTCGTTGACGGTCCACTCGGTGGCCAGCCAGGGCTCGATGGTCCCGTCCTCCTTGTTGAACACCAGCGAGTCCACGATGCCGCGCACGGGGATCGCGGGTCCGTAGCCGGTGTGGATCGCGGGGTCGGTGGAGCTCAGGTTGGCCCCGGTGGTGCGGTACTTGAGAACGCCGCCCTCCACCGGCACGTCCGAGCCGCCGCCGCCGGCGGTGTCGCTGCCCGCGCAGCCGCCGAGCAGCAGGGCCGAGGCGACGAGGGTCGCCAGTACGGCGGCCGGGCGCCTGCGGTTGTGACGCGTCATGTCGTGGTGCTCGCTCTCTCTCGTGCGGGTCGCGGATCGACTCGCACCGCGGGCTGGACGCTAGGCCGTCACCACCCCCCAAAGTCGACCATCTCAGTAGATGAACAGATTTAAAGTTCTGTCGGCAGGACGTTAGATTCGTTCGAACTTCTACACAGCGGCTCGTAGAGCCTTCAGCCAAGGAGCACCATGACGATCAAGATCGAGGCGGCCGGGACCGTCTTCTACCTGCCGTACTACGTCGCGGAGGAGGAGGGCTACTTCGCGGAGGAGGGCCTCGACGTCGAGCTCATCCGCGAGCGCGCCAGCGACGAGACCGGCCTGCGGTTCATCGCGCGCCCCGACACCGTCTCGTCCTTCAGCAGCTTCAAGCTGTTCGAGGCCGGTCAGTCGCAGCTCTACAACGCCTGCGAGTGGGGCCAGCTGCGCCGCTCGCAGGACAGCCAGGTCAAGGGCAAGGTCGTCGCCCGGCGCTCCGCCGTGGCCAGCCAGGCGATCATCGTGCGGCCCGACTCGCCGTACAACGTGGCCGGCGACCTCGCGGGCGTCCGCGTCGGCGTGAACTTCCACCACGGCTCGCACTACCTGGTGCTGCAGCTGCTCGAGGGATTCCTCCCCCGCACCGACATCAACCTGGTCGGCATCAAGGGCAAGGAGCGCTTCGAGGCGCTGCGCGACGGCGACATCGACGCCGTCGCCGTCATGGAGCCGTGGATCACCGTCGCGGAGAAGGCCGGCTACAAGATCCTCGCCGAGGGCCACTACTACGGCGCCGAGATCGCGGGCGAGAGCCTCGACGACGAGCAGTTCACGAAGATCACGCGCGCGGTGAACAAGGCGGTCGACAAGATCCACGAGGACATCCGGCCGTACCTGAAGTACTTCGTCGAGCAGGCCGCCCCCGTGGCCGAGCTCGTGCCCGAGGACTTCAGCCTGGGCCGGCTGCGCTACGTGCACGCCGGGCCCTACCCGGAGGACCACTTCAACCGCACCGTCGACTGGATCGCGAGCTGGGACCTCATCGGCGAGGAGAACGACTTCGTCAAGCTCGTCGACGCGTCCAAGCTCCTCCAGGGAGCATGAGCCGCACCGACGACGCCTCCCCCGCGGCGGCGCGGACCCTCGAGGTCCGCGCCGCCGCGGCGCGTCCGGGGGGTGACCGCCTCGCGGCCGTCACCGTCTGCGGCGTCGCCGCCGGCATGCTGCTCCTCGACATCCACAAGGTGTCGTTGGCGATCCCGGCGATCGAGCGGGCCCTGGCGGCCGGCCCGACCGGCATCCAGCTGGTCTCCGCGGCGTACGTCGTGCTGTTCGCCGTCACGCTGATCCCCGCCGGCCAGATCGGCGACCACGGCCACCGCCTGCGCCTGACCTACCTCGGGCTCTGGGGCGGCCTCGCCGCGAGCGTCGTCTGCTCGCTCGCCCCCGGCATCGAGGTGCTCGTCCTCGGCCGCGCCCTCGCCGGCGTCGCCGCCGGCCTGCTGATGCCGCAGCTCATGGGCATCGTGCAGCAGCTCTTCGCCCCGCACGAGCGGGCCCGGGCCTTCGGCCGGTACGGCGTGTGCGTGAGCCTGGCGACCGCGCTCGGGCCGAGCCTCGGCGGGCTGCTGATGGTCGCCCCGGCGCTCGGGTGGCGCGGCGTGTTCGCCCTCAACGTCCCGATCTTCCTGGGCCTGCTCGTGGCCGCCCGGCTGCTCCTCGGCGACGTCGGCGCGCCGGCGGCCCCCCGGTCGCGACGGCTCGACGTCGACTGGGTCGGGGTCGCCCTCGGCAGCGCCTTCCTCGTGCTCCTGCTGGCGCCGTTCGTGCTCACCACCGGCCGCCCGCAGGACTCCGGCCAGCGCTGGCTGATCCTCGTCCCCGCCGCCCTCGCGCTCGCCGCCTTCGTGGTCCGCAGCCGCGCCCGCGTCACGGCCGGGCGACCGAGCGTGATCGACCCGCGACTGCTGCGCATCCGCTCGTTCCGCAACGGCGTGCTGGTCTCGCTCACCTGGTTCGCCAGCGGCCCCGGCATCAACCTCGCGCTGCTGATCTACCTGCAGGAGGCCCGCGGGCTCACGCCCCTGGAGGCCGGGCTCGTCACGCTGCCCTCGTCGCTGACGTCCGTCCTCGGCGCCCACCTCGGCGGGCGGCTCGTCGACCGGTGGGGGCGCACGCTGACCGCGACGGGCATGCTCGTCACCCTGGCCGGCGCGCTCGGCACCCTGGGGCTCGTCCAGGCCGACGTGAGCACGGCGACGCTCCTGGTCGCCGTACCGGCCCTGCAGCTGCTCGCCGGGCTGGGCGCCGGTCTCGTGGTCTCGCCCAACCACTCGATGACCCTCGCGGAGGTGCCCCGCGACCGCGGGAGCGCCGCCGGGGCGATCGGCCAGCTCGGGCAGCGGATCGCCAACAGCCTCGGCGTCGCCGCGGCCTCGGTGGCCTACTACACCCCGGTCTACGGCGCGGGCCACACCCTCGCCGACGCCCCCGCCTCGGTGCACCGCACCGCCCTGTACGGCGCCACCGCCGTCGCCCTCGGCTTCCTGCTCGCGGCGCTCGCGGTGGCCGTGCTCGACCTGCTGCGCCAGCGGTCGGCCGCCGGGCACGTCGGCCAGTGACGTCCCGGCGGCGTCGTCGAGGACTTCCGCCGGCCTACGTGCTCGACGTGGACCGGCCGCGTCGGGCCCCGGCGACCGTCAGGCAGATGCCGGCGAGCACGGCGATGACGGCACCGATGATCAGCACCGCGTCGAAGGGCGAGCCGGTGTTGGGCAGGTCGGGGCCGGGAGGGCCGTTGCTGCTGTCACCCGGCGGCACACCGCCGCCCGGCGGGGTGGAGGAGCTGCCACCCGGGGAGGTCGACGACCCGTCACCGGGGGACGTCGACGACCCGTCGCCCGGGTTCGTCGACCCGTCGGTCGGCGAGATGCTGGTCGGGCCGTCCGTCGGACCGGTCGGGCTCGTCGTCGGACCCGAGGTCGGGCCGCTCGTCGGACCGCTCGTCGGACCGGTCGTCGGTCCACCCGTCGGGCCCGTGGTGGGGCCGGTCGCGGGCCCCCCGGTCGGGCCGGTGGTCGGGCCCGTGGTCGGGCCCGTGGTCGGCGGGGTGCAGGAGCCGTCGGTGAAGACGTTGTCGTCGAGCGAGACCGAGCCGTTGCGGGCGAGGGCACGTCCGTCGATCGTGGTGCCGGTCCGCACGACCACCGAGGTGAGCGCCATGATCGTGCCCACGAACGTGGTGTTCGTGTCGAGCGTCGCGCTCGACCCCACCTGCCAGAAGACGTTGCAACCGCGGGCCCCGTTGATGAGGGAGACGGTGCTGTTCGGGTTCGTGTCGAGCGCCGACCCGACCTGGAAGATGAAGACCGCGTTCGGATCTCCCTGCGCGTTCAGCGTCAGGGTGCCGGTGATCTCCGTGGCGCTCGCCGCGGTGTAGACCCCCGGGGCCAGCGAGAGGCCACCGAGCTCGGCCCCGACGCTCGCGTCGGACGCCTGGCCGGCCGCATCGTCGTACGCGATCGTCAGGTCACTCTGCGCCTGGAGCGAGGCCGCGTCGGCGCGGTGCGTGTCGCCGCCCACCTGCCCCGGCGGGAAGCCGCTCGCCGCGCTGCCCGGGCTGACGCCCAGGTTGAGCGGCAGGACGCTGGGCCCGGTGTTGGTGACCGACTGGCCACCCAGCACCGAGTAGTCCTCGGCGGTGCCGAGGTCGACCGCCCTGCCGATGGCCTGGGCCGACGGGAGCGCGACGGCGAACGTGAGACCGCCGAGCGCGGCGACCACGACCCCGACGGCTGCTCGGGAGACGGACGGCCGCAACGACGGCCGGAAAGAAAGGACGGTCTGGCTTCTCATCGGAAGCCCCCCAAAATCTCCGTATCGCGGAGACGAGATCACACTGTGTGAATAATTCGGGAAGGTATACCCGTCGGAGGTAATTCGTCGCATTGCAAAAATCACCAGATGGATTTCTCGGAGAAATGCAGATATTCACCCTCCGACTGCAGATATACATCGTGTCTGGTGCCATCGTCTGCAATATCGTCATGGCACCCTGGATACGCCCGACCCGTTGTGCCCGACCGGGTCGACGACGGTGACTCCTCCTCGTCATGACGGGGTACCGGTCCGTCATGCCGCGCTCCTCGACCCCCGCCCCTCGCGCGCGACCGATCGCCCCGTGCGCAGCGGCGACGACGACGACATGAGCCTCACCGACCTGCGCCCGGGTACTCGGCCCGCCGACCCCGCCGCCCCCGCCACCCCCCTCGGTCCGCGGCAGCTCGACCCCGTCGGCCTGGCCGAGGTCGACCGGTTGCTGGCGACCCGCATCGCCGCGCACTGCGACGTGCTGACGGCCGTGAGCGACGAGCTCGCCCCCATGACCGAGGCCCTCGCGGCGGCGGCCACCGGGGGCAAGCGGCTCCGCGCGGCGTTCTGCCTCTGGGGGGCGCGCGGAGCGTCGGGCGCCGAGGCGGCGCCGGGGGCCGTCGAGGCCGCCGCGGCGCTCGAGCTCTTCCACCTCGCCGCGCTCGTGCACGACGACCTGATGGACCACAGCGACGACCGGCGCGGGCGACCGACGGTGCACCGCGCCTTCGCGGACCGCCACCTCCTCGCGCGCGGCCTCGGCGACGCGGACGACCACGGCGCGGCCATGGCGGTGCTCGCCGGCGACCTCTGCCTCACCTGGTCCGACGACCTGCTCGCCGAGGCGGCGCGACGCTCGGAGGCCGGCGCCGCGGCCCGGGCGGTCTGGTCGCAGATGCGCGACCAGGTGCTGGCGGGCCAGTACCTCGACGTGCTGGGTCAGACGCGGGCGACGACCTCGCTCGACGACGTCCGTCGCGTGCTCCTCCACAAGAGCGCCAAGTACACCGTCGAGCACCCGCTGCTGCTGGGCGGGACGCTCGGTGGCGCCTCGGCCGACCTGCTGGCCGGCTACAGCGCCCTGGCGCTCGACGTGGGCGAGGCGTTCCAGCTGCGCGACGACGTGATCGGGGTGTTCGGCGAGCCCGAGGTCACCGGCAAGCCGGTCGAGGACGACGTCCGCGAGGGCAAGCGCACCCTGCTCGTCGCCCTCGCCGTCGAGGCCGCGTCCGCCGCGCAGCGCGACGTGCTGGACCGCCACCTGGGCGACCCCGCGGTCGACCGGGCGGGGGTGGACGCCGTCCGGGAGGTGCTGCGCAGCACCGGGGCGCTGGCCCGGGTGGAGGAGCGGATCGCGGCGCTCGCCTCCAGCGCGCTCGCCACCGTGGCCCGTCTGCCCGTGGACGAGCGGACCCGTCAGGCCCTGGCCGACCTCACCGAGGCCTGCGTGTGGCGAGACGCGTGACGATCGGCCGCGGCCCGGGGCCGGGGTCGGCCTGCACCCCGCGGCGTCCCCACCAGACCCACCAGATCATCGACTGCGCGACCAGGCTGAACCCGAAGAGGAAGTCCTCGACGGGGGCGTGCCCGATGCGCCAGCCGAGGATGGCCTCCTCGCCGTACACGAAGACGCCCCGCGAGGTCAGCCACTCGTTGGTGAGGGTCTGGAAGAAGAGCACGATCGCGTACGACACCCAGAACGCCTTGCGCGTCAGCAGCCGCGTGCGGAGCACCCAGAGGTCCAGCACGACGGTGACGGCGATCCCCAGGAGCGAGGCCTCGGTGTGGGTCACGGCGCCTCCCCCGACCGGCCCGACCGGCCCGACTGGCCCGGCTCGTCCCCGACCCGCCACCCGCGCACGGCCCGCACGGCCTCCAGGGTCATGACGGACGCGAGCGGCACCACGACGAAGAACATCCACTCCTCGATCGGGAGGCCGCCGGGCGGCACGATCCCGAGCGTCTGGGTGAGGTCGAACTCCCAGTGCCCGGCCCGGGTGGCCGCCAGGTCCCACAGCACGAACGGCACGCCGACGCAGAGCAGCACGAGCGCGAGGCGTCGCAGCCGCGCGTACACCCGCGTGCGCAGCACGACCTCGAGCGGCAGGGTGGCGACGACCACGAACACCAGCATCGCGGCGTACGTAAGGGAGCGCATGACGCCAGTGTGGCGGGACGGTGGGAGGACGTGGTGAGCCGACCGGTCCTCCTGCGCCGCGGCTGGGGCGAGGCGCGCGACCTCGTGCGTGCCACGGGCGGGGTGCTCGGCGGGCGCGACCTCGGGGCCGCGGCGGCGACGCTCACCTACTACGCCGGCATCGCGGTCGTCGCGTGGATGCTGCTGGCCGTGTGGTCGGTGACGTGGTGGCGCGGCGTCGACGGGGCGGAGCAGTGGCTGGGCGAGCTGCGGGTGCTCGTGCCCCCGCAGATGGGCGCGCGGCCGTCGTACGACGCGCTGGTGCACACCGGCACGCACCTCGGCTGGCTCGGGGCCCTGGTCGTGCTCTTCCCCGCCTCGTTCTACGGCGAGGGCCTGCGGCGCGCGACCCTCGCGCTCGACCCCGTGCCCGACCGGTTCACGGGCTGGCGCGCCCGCGCGCTCGTCCTGGTGGCCGTGGTGGCGGTGCCGGCGCTCTCCGCGGCGTTCTTCGGCGTCGGCCGGCTGCTCGTCCCGCTCTCGCCCGAGGGCGGCGGCGGGGGTGCGGGCGACCGGCTGCTGCGCATCGTGGTCGGCTTCGTGGTCGTGTGGCTCGTGCTGGCGGTGCTGCTGACCTGGGTGTTCCGCGCCGTGGTCCCCGGGCGGCCGCGGTGGTGGGTCGCCGTCGCGGGCGGCCTGGCGACCGGCTCGTTCCTCGCCGGCTTCCTCCACGGCTTCCAGCTCTTCCTGTCGCTGCCCGTCGACGTCGGCATCCCCTACGGCGGCCTCGGCGTGGTCGGCGGCGTCGTCGCCGCCGGGCTGTGGCTGTTCGTGCTCCACCTCTTCCTGCTCGTCGGCTGGGCCGCCACCCGCGCGCTCGACCGGCGCTGCGACCTCGGGCGGACCGCATGAGCGCCCCGCCGCACGACCCGCCGGTCGTCGAGATGCAGGTGTGGGGCGTCGACCGCGTGCTGCCCGCGCTGGGCCGCATGGCGACGGGACGGAGGCGGCTGCGCGGCGTCGACGGACTGCGCTTCGCGAAGCTGCTCGGCACCGGGTCGGGCCGCTCCTTCACGCCCCGCGACGCCGACCCGCACCACTGGGCGGTCCTGACGGTGTGGGACGACGACGCCGCCGCCGACGCGTGGCGCGACTCCGCCCTCGTGCGCTCGTGGGACGCCGCCGCGCACGAGTCGCTGCGGGTGCGGATGACGCCGCTCACCTCCCGCGGGCGCTGGTCGGGGGTCGAGCCGTTCGGGTCGGAGCCGTTCGGGTCCGGGCCGGCCGAGCCGTGGTCGGGCCCCGTCGCGTCCGTGACGCGCGCCCGGCTGCGACCCACCCGCGCGCTGTCGTTCTGGCGGGCGGTGCCGCCGGTGGTCACCGCGCTGCACGAGACCCCCGGCCTCGAGCTCGCGCTCGGCGTCGGCGAGGCCCCGGTC
Source organism: Nocardioides alkalitolerans DSM 16699 (assembly GCF_000426525.1). Lineage (GTDB taxonomy): Bacteria > Actinomycetota > Actinomycetes > Propionibacteriales > Nocardioidaceae > Nocardioides > Nocardioides alkalitolerans. Next base: position 1,257,300 of record NZ_KE384533.1, on the reverse strand, counting down.
GGCCTCCAGGGCACGTTCTCGCTGTGGCGCTCGAGCGCCGACCTGGTCGCGTTCGCGTACGGCGGGGCCGCGCACCGCGACGTCGTCCGCCGGACGGCGCCGTCACGCTGGTACGCCGAGGAGCTCTTCGCGCGCCTCGCGGTGCACGAGGTCGAGGGGACCCACGGAGGGAGAACATGGTGAGCGCCCGCAGCACGCCCGAGGTCCGGCGCGACCGGCCGGTCGGGGCGGACCCCGTCCGGGTGCGGCCGAGGACCCGCGCGGTCGCGGCCGCGCTGGCCGGCGCCGCCGTGCTCGTGCAGATGGCGTTCCCGTTCACCGACGGCGGCACCCTGGCGCTGACGGCGGCCAGCGTCCTGCTCCTGGCGGCCGCGGCGGTCACCCACGCGGCCTCCGTGGCGGGGCCCCTCCCGGCCGCCGTGCTCCTCGTGGTGGCCGGCGGCGTCGGCCTGGTGGCCGAGGCGGTCGGGGTGCGCACCGGGTTCCCGTTCGGCGACTACGCCTACACGGGCACGCTCGGCCTCGAGGTGCTCGGCGTGCCGGCGCTGGTGCCGCTGGCCTGGGTGATGATGACGTGGCCGGCGCTGCTCGTGGCCCGCCGCCTCATCGGCGCGGCCGGTCGCCACCGCCGCCTCGCCACCGCCCTCGTCGGGGCCTGGGCGCTGACGGCCTGGGACGTCTTCCTCGACCCCCAGATGGTCGACCAGGGCCACTGGACCTGGGCGCACCCCACCCCCGGTCTGCCGGGCGTCGACGGCATCCCGCTCACCAACTTCGCGGGCTGGCTCGTCGTCTCCCTCGTGCTGGTGGCCGCGATGGACCGCCTCCTGCCCCGTACCGCGTCCGACCTGCGCGTCGACGGGGTCGCGGTGGGCGTCTACCTCTGGACCTTCTTCTCGTCCGTGCTCGCCCACGCCGCGTTCTTCGGCCGTCCGCCGGTGGCGCTGGTCGGCGCCGTCGCGATGGGCGTGGTGGCCGTGCCGCTGGTGCGCCACGTGGTGCGCGAGGTGCGCGAGGTGCGTGCGCGCCGCGGGGTGCACCGTGGCTGACGTACGACGCGGGGCCCGCCGCGCGACCGTGGCCGGCTCCGCCCTCGCGGTGGCGTCGCTCGCCCTCACGCTCGACAACCTCCGCCGCCTGCGGGTCCCCGACCCGGTCGCCGTCCCCGCGCCCGAGCCGCTGGCGGTGCTCCTGCCCGTGCGCGACGAGGTCGACGACGTCGAGGCCTGCGTGGTCGCCCTGCTCGTCGCCGCCGACCGGTGGCCCGGGCCCGTGCGGATCGTCGTGCTCGACGACGGCTCGACCGACGGCACGACCGAGGTGGTCGCCCGGCTGGCCGCCGCGCACGACCGGCTCGAGGTGCACCCCGGACGCCCGGCGCCGCCGGGCTGGCTCGGCAAGCCGTGGGCCTGCGCCCAGCTGGCCGACCTCGCCCCCGAGGCGACGGCGCTCGTCTTCGTCGACGCCGACGTCCGCCTGGCGCCCTCCGCCCTGACCGCCACCGTCGCGCTCCTGCGCGCCGCCCGCCTCGACCTCGTCTGCCCCTACCCCCGGCAGGTCGCGGGCACGGCGGCCGAGCGCCTGGTGCAGCCGCTGCTGCAGTGGTCGTGGATGAGCACCCTCCCCCTCGGGCTCGCGGAGCGCTCGGCCCGACCGTCCCTGGGCGCGGCCAACGGCCAGCTGCTCGCCGTCGACGCGGCCGCCTACCGCCGGGCCGGGGGCCACGGCGCCGTCCGCACCGAGGTGCTGGAGGACCTGGCCCTCCTCCGTGCGCTCAAGCGCGTCGGCGCCCACGGCGGGGTCGTCGACGGCAGCGCGCTCGCCTCCTGCCGCATGTACGACGGGTGGCCCGACCTGCGCGACGGCTACGGCAAGTCGTTGTGGTCGGCCTTCGGCTCCCCGGTCGGGGCCGCCGGCGTGGTGGGTCTCCTGACGCTCACGTACGTCGTGCCGCCCCTCGCCGCCGCGACCGGCTCCCGGGCCGGTCTCGTGGGGTACGGCGCGGGCGTCGCCTCCCGGGCGGTGGTCGCCCGCCGTACCGGAGGCCGGGCCTGGCCCGACGCGCTCGCCCACCCCGTCTCCGTGCTGACCCTGGCCCGCCTGGTCGCCGGGTCGGTCGTCGGCCGCCGTCGCGGGACGCTGCGCTGGAAGGGCCGGCCCGTGGAGGTCGCCCGGTGAGCCGCGTGGTGGTGGTCGGGGCCGGGGTCGGTGGGCTCGCCGCCGCGGCCCGCCTGCTCGCCCGCGGGCACGCCGTCACCGTCGTCGAGCAGGCCGTCGACGTCGGCGGCAAGCTCGGCACGCTCGTGCACGACGGGTTCGTGTTCGACACGGGTCCGTCGCTGCTGACGATGCCCCACCTGCTCGAGGAGCTGTTCGCCGACACGGGCGCGCCGCTCGCCGACGTGCTGCCGCTGCAGCGGCTGGCCACCGCCTGCCGCTACCGCTTCCCCGACGGCACGGTGCTCGACCTGCCCGGCGAGGTGGGCGCGATCCCGGCCGCGCTCGACGCTGCCCTCGGGCCCGGGCGCGGCGCCCAGTGGAGCGCCTTCCTGGAGCGGGCCGGACGCATCTGGGACGTCACGCACGAGCCGTTCCTCGAGTCGCCGATCACGGTGGGCGACCTCGCCCGGCTCTCCCGGCGGGTGCCGGACGTGGCGACGGTCGCGCCCTGGGCCAGCCTGCGCGGCCTCGGCCGCCGCTACCTCACCGACCCGCGGCTGCGGATGCTGCTCGACCGGTACGCCACCTACACCGGCTCCGACCCCCGCCGGGCGCCGGCCGCCCTCGCCACCGTGCCGTGGGTCGAGCAGACGTGGGGGTCCTGGTACGTGCCCGGCGGCCTCGGCCGCATCGCCACGGCGCTGCTCGACCGGGTGCGGGCGCTGGGCGGCGAGGTGCGCACCGGGGTCGCCGTCGCGGAGGTGACCACGCGCGACGGCGTCGCGACCGGGGTGGGGCTCGCCGACGGCACGACGCTGGCCGCCGACGTCGTGGTCGCCAACGCCGACGCGGCCCAGGTGTACGGCCGGCTCGTCCACGACCGGGCGGCCGCCCGCGCGGCGGCGCGCGTGCGTCGTACGCCCCCCTCCCTCGCCGGCTTCGCGCTGCTGCTGGAGCTCGACGAGGCCCCGCCCGACCAGCCCCACCACCACGTGCTCTTCGCCGAGGACTACGACGCCGAGTTCGACGCCGTCTTCGGACGCCGGGGCCCGCCGCGGCCCGTCGGGCGACCGACCGTGTACGTCGCTGCCGCCGACGACCCGGCCGTCGTGCCGACCGCGGGGGCGGGCGCGTGGTTCGTGCTCGTCAACGCGCCCCGGCACGACCCGTCGGGCGGCGTCGACTGGGACGCCGCGGGCCTGGAGGAGCGGTACGCCGACACGGTCCTGGACGTGATGGCGAGCCGCGGCCTCGACGTACGACGCCGGCTGCGCCACCGCACCGTGCTGTCGCCGGCCGAGCTGGAGCGGCGCACCCTCACCCCGGGCGGCGCGATCTACGGCACCTCGTCGAACGGCGCCCTGGCCGCGTTCCTGCGCCCGGCCAACCGCTCCCCGGTGCGGGGGCTCTACCTCGTCGGCGGGTCGTCGCACCCCGGGGGCGGGCTGCCGCTGGTGGTGCTCTCCGCGCGGATCGTGGCCGAGCTGGTGGGCTCGGCGGCCCCGGCCTGACACCGGCCGCCTCACTCCGCTAGCGCAGCGCCCGCAGCGACGCTCGGGTGACGTGGAGCAGGCCGACGGCGGCCAGCACCGCGGCGATCGCGACGCCCGCGGTGACGATCACCTCGCCGTCGACGTCCGCCAGCAGGTCGACGCCGAGGCGGCGGGCGGCCCACTCGACCGACCACAGCGCCGTACCGAACGCCGCCACGATGACCCGCGACGGCCGCTCCCAGACCGTCACCGCCCCCGGCCCGGTCATGCCGGCGGCCTGTGCCGAGGCGCGTACCCCCTCGAGCAGCAGCGTGAGCGCGACCACGAGGGCCCCCGCCCACAGCGGCGCGCCCAGCACGACGAGGGCGACGACGAGCAGCACGTCGCAGACGCGGTCGGCGAGGGCGTCGAGCACCCGGCCGCGGGCGGACGCCGTGCCCGTCTGCGCCGCCAGCGCGCCGTCGACGCCGTCGAGCACGGCCGCGGCGACCAGCACGACGGTGGCGAGCAGCGGCCACAGGGACCCGAGGGCGGCGAGCAGCGGCACGGTGGCGGTGAGCGCGACGCCGGCCAGCGTGACCTGGTCGGCGCTCACCGCGCGCCGGGCGAGCGGCCGGGCGCAGGCGTGGGTGAGCCGCACCCAGCCCGCGACCCAGAACGTGCCCCGGGGGTCGAGACCCCCGTGCAGGCGCGACCAGTGGGCGTACGCCGCCTCGTGCCGGTCGTCGAGCTGACCGGTCACGGGCGGCCGGGGGTCGGCACCGGCACGGCCGGCTCGACCGACGGGCCCACCGACCGGTCGCCCCGCACCCGCTTGAGCACGAGCTCGGCGCTGATCAGGCACATCGGCAGACCGATGCCGGGCACGGTGCTCGACCCGGCGTAGTAGAGGCCGTCGACCTTCTTCGAGCGGTTGCCGGCGCGGAAGAACGCGCTCTGGCGCAGCACGTGGGCGGGGCCGAGCGCGCCGCCGGACCAGGCGTTGACGTCGGTGACGAAGTCCTGCGGGCCCACGGTGCGTCGTACGACGACCCGCTCGGCGAGGTCGGGCACCCCGGCCCACCGGGCGACCAGGTCGATGGCGCGGTCGGCGGCCTGCTCGACGACCGCGTCCCCGGCGCCGTCGACGCCCCCGCGGCCCAGGGTCGGGTCGGGCGGCGACGGCACGAGCACGAAGAGGTTCTCGTGGCCGGGCGGGGCGACCGTCGGGTCGGTGGCCGAGGGCCGGCAGACGTAGAGGGAGGCCGGGTCGGGCATCCGGGTGGGGGCCTCGAAGACGGCGTCGAAGTTGGTGCGCCAGTCGCGGGTGAAGAAGAGCGAGTGGTGGGCCAGCTCGGGCACCTCGCCCTCGACGCCGAGGTAGGCGAGCACGGCGCCGGGTCCGGAGACGGCCTTGTCCCACCACGTCCGGGGGTAGGTCTGCAGCGCGTCCGGCAGCAGCCGGGTCTCGACGTGGTGGAGGTCGGCGGCGCCGACGACGAGGTCGGCCGGCAGGGTCCGGCTGCCCGACGCGTCCTCGACCGTCACGCCCGTGACGACGGCCCGGCGGCGGTCGCCGACGCCCGAGCGGCGGCGCTCGGTGGTCGTGATGGCGGTGGCGGTCGTGCTGGTGCGGATGCGGACGCCGTGGGCCTCGGCCAGCCGGGCCATCGCCTCGACGAGGCGGTAGAAGCCGCCGGCCGGGTAGCGCACGCCGTCGGCCAGGTCGAGCCAGCTCATGAGGTGGTACATCGACGGGGCGCGGTCCGGCGAGGAGCCGAGGAAGACGGCCGGGTAGCCGAGCACCTGCTGCAGGCGGCGGTCGTCGAAGCGGTCGGCGACGTGCTTCTCGAGCGAGCGGGTGAGCAGCCCCGCCAGCCGGGGGCTGTTGGCGAGGATGCGGCGCCCGGCGTACGCCGCGGCCGAGTCGAAGCTCGTGTAGAGGAACTGCTGGACGGAGAGGTCGTAGACCTCGCGCGCCGACGCCAGGTAGGCGCCGAGGGCGTCGCCCGCGCCGGGCTCCACGGACTCGAAGAGCGCCCGGTTGCCCGCCTCGTCGGCCGCCACGTCGAGCGGGTCGGGGTGGCCCTCGAAGAACACGCGGTAGCCCGGGTCGAGGCGGTGCAGCTCGAGCTGCTCGGCCGTGGTGGTGCCCATCAGGCGGAAGAAGTGGTCGAAGACTTCCGGCATCAGCCACCACGACGGGCCGGTGTCGAAGCGGAAGCCGTCCTGCTCCCACGACCCGGCGCGACCGCCCGGCGTCGCGTTCTTCTCGACGAGCTCGACGTCGTGGCCGTCGGCGGCCAGCAGCGCCGCCGTCGCGAGCCCGGCGACCCCGCCGCCGATGACGACGACCGTCCGCTGCTCGCCGCTCATCGGGCCACCGGCCGGGGGTGGCCGTTGCGCAGCACGGCTCCAGCCGCGATCCGGGCCTTCACGGGCCCGGGAACGCGCACGCGGCGCAGCGGGATCTCGGCCGCCGGGGTCCTCCGCAGGCGGGTCGACAGCTCGGCGAAGAGGTCGTGGGCGGCCCGCACGGCGACCCGGCTGCTGCGCGGGAGCCGCGAGAGGGGCTCGCTCGCCGCCGCGAGGTCGGCGTCGATGTCGTCGAGCCAGCGGTCGCGGGCGCGCACGTCCATCGCGCCGGCGTCGAGGCCGGGCAGGTAGGAGCGGCCCAGGTCGGCGCTGTCCTCGCCCAGGTCGCGCAGGAAGTTGACCTTCTGGAACGCCGCACCGAGCCGCTGCGCGCCGGGGGCCAGCTCGTCGTACGCCGCGCCGCGACGGCGGTCGGCGACGAGGAACGCACGCAGGCACATGAGGCCGACGACCTCGGCGGAGCCGTAGACGTACTCCGCCAGGCTGGCCTCGTCGTGCTCGGTGCGCTCGAGGTCGGTGCGCATGGAGGCGAAGAACGGGGTCACCAGCGCGGGCTCGATGTCGCAGTGGCGGGCGGTGCGGGCGAAGGCGTGCACGACGAGGTTGCTGCTGCCGCCAGTGCGCAGTGCGGCCAGCGTCTCCGCCTCCAGCGTCGCGAGCGCAGCGGCCTGGTGGTCGGGGGTCTGGTCGGGACGCGGGGCGTCGACGATCTCGTCGGCCACCCGCACCAGCGCGTAGACGTTGCGCACGTGGTGGCGCACCGGGCCGGCGAGGAGGCGCGAGGCCAGCCCGAACGAGGAGGAGTAGGCGTCGATCACCAGCGAGGCGCTCGCCTCGGCCACCTCGTCGTACGCCGCGTGGGGCGACAGCGGCGCGCTGCCGCCGTGCCGTTGCAGTCGTGGTCCCAGCATCCCCGTACGCCCTCTCCGTCGCTCCGGGGAGGAGGTACCCACTGACGGGCCGCTCGGCCCCTCGATCAGCCCAGACCGAGGGAGCGCATCAGCGGGGCGTAGCGCTCGACCAGGAGGGCCACCACGTCGGGCCGGTCGGCGTAGAAGGCGAGGTGGGCCGCGGCGACCTCCTCGTCGGTCACCGCGCGGCCGTGGAGGCGCCAGTCGGGGCGCGGGGCGTCGTCGAGGCCGAGGGCCGCCAGCACGGGCGCCTCGACGGGGGCGTGGACGGCGTCGAGCAGCGGGCGCTCGACCCGGTTGGCGCGCGCGGCGAGGCCCGCGGCGGCCCGCACCCGGGCCGCCAGGGGCACGAGCACGGCGTTGCCGGGGTGGTTGACGGTGCGCATGAGCGCCGGCGCGGGTGTCGCGAACAGGTCGTGCGCGACGACGGTGCCGTGCAGCTCCTCCCGGCGACGCAGCTCGGCGACGGAGCCGTCCGCGACGGCGCGGAGGGCCGCCGGCGCGGCGACCGGGAGGTCCTCGCGGCGGCGGTCGGCGGGGGCGAGCGCGACCGCCAGGGTGCGCAGGTCGTGGTAGGCCGCGACCGGCGGGTCCGGGTCGGCGAGGCCCGGCGGGTGCGCGACGACGTGCCACGGGTGGAGCCCGTGGTAGCGGACCGGCGGCACCCGCACCACCCGCGCCGAGGCCGGGAGGAGACGCACGAGCTGCTCGGTGCCGAGCGGCAGCCCCCGGTAGTCCGCGCCCACCGGCTGCGTCACGAGCACCTGGGTGCGCGCCAGCAGCCGGGTCAGCCGCGGCACGTCGTCCGCCTCGATCTCGTGGATCGGCGGGAGCCGCACGGTCGAGACGTCGTCGTCGTCGAGCAGCACCCGCAGCGACTCGGCCTGGCAGTTGCCCACCACCACGACCCGCGGCCGGTCGTCGGTGCCCGTGTCGGCGCGGTCGGCGTAGAACCCCGCGTAGTGGAGCTGCTCGGCGTCACTGCGGGGCACGGGGTTTCCTCCGGAGGTCGCTCGGGCTGGGGTCGCGTCGCACACCTACGCTCGGCCGGGTGACGACGCCTCCCCACGGCCCGGACGACGCTACGCCCCCGGTCCCCACGCCCCCCACCGTCGCCTCGGTGCCGTCCGACCATCCCTACGTGCGTCACCTCGCACCGCTCGACGGTCCGGGCCCGCTCCGGCTGCCCGACATTCCCGGGGTGGACGCCGACGGCGTCCCCACGGGCGCGTGGTGGCCGCCGCGGATGCTCGAGGCCGACTGGGCGGCGACCGGCGCGTTCGACCTCCTGCACGTGCACTTCGGGTTCGAGAGCCGCACGCCGGAGCAGCTCCGCGAGCTGGTGGACGTGCTCCGTCGGCGCCGCCGCGGGCTCGTCGTGACCGTGCACGACCTCCACAACCCCCACCTGCACGACGCGAGCGGCCACCACGCCCGGCTCGACGTGCTCGTGCCGGCGGCCGACGAGGTCGTCACCCTCACCTCGGGCGCGGCGGCGGTCGTGGCGCAGCGCTGGGGGCGTACGGCGACCGTCGTGCCGCACCCGCACATCGTGGCGCTCGACGAGATCGGCCCCTGGCGCGCCCGACGACGGCCGCCGCGGGAGCCGGGGGCGCCGATGCGGGTGGGCGTGAGCCTCAAGAGCCTGCGCGCCAACGTTGCCGCACGCGACCTGCTGCCCGGTCTCACCGAGGCCGTCGGCGCACTGCCCGGCGCGACCCTCGAGATCAGCGTGCACGCCGACGTGCTCCGGAACGGCGCACCCCGCCACGACCCCGCCGTGGCGGGGCTGCTCGACGAGGCGGGCAGCCGTCCGTACGTCGAGGTCCGCGCCCACGACTACCTGCCCGACGACGAGCTCTGGGCCCGGCTCGCCTCCCTCGACGTCTCGGTGCTGCCCTACCGGTTCGGCACGCACTCCGGCTGGCTCGAGGCGTGCCGCGACCTCGGCACCGACGTCGTCGCGCCCCGCTGTGGCGGCTTCTTCGCGGAGCAGGCGCCGGTCGACGAGTTCGACCTCGACGTCGACGGTCTCTCGGTGCCGTCGCTGGCGGCGGCGCTGCGGGCGACGTACGAGCGCGGGTCGCGCCCGCAGGTCACCGTCGAGGAGCGCCGGTCGCAGCGGGCGGCCGTCGCGACGGCGCACGCGGAGGTGTACGAGCGCGCACGGGCCTCGGCGCGGGCTCGCTGAGAACGATTCACCCGGGCTCGGGAAAGACGCGCCTCCGGAATGACGGGGAAACGCTCTGCGAATTCCGAGGAGCTGGTGGGACGGAATCGCGCCCGTCCGGGACCGCGACCCGGGATCCCTCCGGTCGGTCGAGGCTCCCGCGCAGGTCAGGCGGTCCTGCGCGCCCGATCACGCCGGGAACCGACCGCATGGGGACCACCCCCCATGGCGTCGTTCTCCGCCTCTTGATAATCCTCGGACGCAGCAGCCGAAATCCGTCCGGGAATTCCTCGTTCGCCCACACCCGTGTCGCGGAGATGTTAATTTCTCGCTGCCTGACGTGGCACGAAGCCCGTCGTCACGAGAAACGAGAACCCTGTGCGCCGCCTCCTGCTCCTTCCCGCCCTTGCGCTCGTGGCGCCGCTGCTGGTCGCCTCGCCGGCCAGTGCCGCGACCGTCGACACGTTCACGATCGCCGGGTCGACCGACGACGCGGAGGCCACGGCCGGCGCGACGCTCTCCGTCGCCTGGGACGTCACCCCGGTCGACCCCGCCGCCACCCTCGTCGTCGCCCCCGCCGGTAGCGCGGTCGACGTCGTCGACGGCTGGAACGCCGCAGCGGTCTCCGCGGCCGTGGGCTCCACGGTCGACGTGACGATCCCGGCCGACGCCGAGGCCGGTGACGACTACACGTTCCAGATCATCGCCTCCGAGAACAACGTCCCGACCGCGTCCGACACCATCACGGTCTCCGTCGTCGACGCCGTCACCGTCGTCACCCCCGCGCCCGTCGTGGTCGACGGCTGCGACATCGTCGTTCCCGAGGTCGCCGGCGTCCTGTACGAGGCCGTCGTCTTCTACGAGGACGAGGACGGGGTCTACGAGTCCGCCGAGGAGGTCGAGCCCGGCCGCTACTCGGTGCGGCTGTTCGTCACCTCGCCGGAGGAGGAGCTGCTCGTCGCCGCCTACCCGGCCGACGGCTTCGAGTTCCCCGCGGGCGCCGTGACCGAGTTCCCGGTCCCCGTCAGCGCTGACTGCTTCCCGACGTACGTCGAGACCGGCGCCGTCTGCCAGGGCGTCACCATCACCAACATCTCCGACGTCACGATCGACGTCGTGTACGGCGACATCGAGGGCGACGACGCGGAGGGCGAGTTCTCGCTCGCTCCCGCCGGCACCCGCACGGTCTCCACCGAGGGCGAGCTCGTCATCGTCATCGCGGGCGTCGAGCTGGACCTCGACGAGGCGGCCGACGACGAGCTGATCCAGGTCGAGCTCGTCGAGGTCGACCAGGCCTGCACGCCCGCCGGCGTCTCCCCCATCGCGCAGCCGTCGCACCCGACGGTGGCTCCGGCCGCGGGTCTCTGACCTGCCGATGAACAAGAGGCTCCTCGGAGCGGTCGCCGCGGCGATCGTCCTCCTCGGTGCCGCACTGCTGCTCCTCCTGGTCGTCGACCGGGAGGAGCAGCCGGTTGCGGACACCCCGACGGCCGCGCCGTCGGCGACACCGTCCGCGACACCCTCGGCGACGGAGACCCCGCGCGACCTGGTCGAGGGCCCGGTCGGTGTGCCCACCCGGCTCGAGATCGTCGAGCTCGGCGTCGACGCACCCGTGGCGCCCGTCGGCACGACCGCCGAGAACGCCCAGGAGGTCCCCTCCGCCCTCGACGAGACCGGCTGGTGGCGTGACGGCGCCGTCCCGGGCGCGGCCGGCAACGCCGTCATCGTCGGCCACACCGCGTCGGCGGACGACGGGGTCTTCGACCCGCTCGTCGACGTCGAGGCCGGTGACGAGGTGCTGGTCACCGGGAGCGAGGGCACCGCGGCCTTCATCGTGGAGCGCAGCGAGACGGTCCCGGTCGCGGACTTCGGCGACGTGGCCGCGGACGTCTACCGCGCCGACGGCGCCAGCGGCCTCGTGCTCATGACGTGCGGCGACTGGAACGGCAGCTCCTTCGAGAGCACCGTGATCGTGCACGCCGTCCCGGCCGTCCGCTGACCTTCCGCCCGGCGCCGGCTTCTTCGCCGAATCGGCGCCGGGCCGGCGGACCTTCTGGAATGCTCCGCGTGTGACCACCACCCCGTCGCGCCGCAGCCTCCTGCGCGCATCCGTGTGGGCCGCGCCCGCCGTCTCCGTCGTCGCCGCCGCCCCCGCGTTCGCCGCCAGCACCCCCGGCGAACCACGTCCCACCCTCGCCGGACGAGCCGACGGCCCCAGCGAGTACGCGGACTCCGGCTCCACCGTCTACGGGATCTACGTGACCAACACCGGCACCGAGCCCATCGCCGGCGGCACCCTCACCGCCCTGCTGCCCGATCCCGGCGACGGCTACAGCTTCTCCGGCGTCGCCGGCATGCTCTGGAACTACGCCGACACGTTCCCCGACGGCCAGATCGCCTTCCGGTACGACCCGGAGCTCGCCGCGGGCGAGGAGTCCGACATCCTCCTGCTGCTGATCAACAGCGACGACCGGTCGCAGTCGCCCGTCCCGGTCGCCAACCTCCTCCTCACCGCACCCGGGTACGACGCCACCGTCCTGCCGCTCACCGTGCCGTTCTGACGAGCCGGCACATCCGGCACTAGGTGGTCGCCAGCGCCGCCACGAGCGCCGACACGAGCCTCGGCAGCGCACTGGGGTCGGCCGTCGCGTGGGCCGGGTCGAGCTGCCCGATCGACATCCCCCAGCAGTCGGGCTCCCGCAGGAGCTCGGCGAGAGCCTGGCCGGCGAGGGCGATCGTGGGACCGCTGTTGCGCCCGTTCACGTTCTCCGCAATCGGCGCGTCCAGGAAGTCGAGGACGTCGACGTCGAGATGCACGACGAACGGACCGGACGTGAGGGCGCCGCGTGCCCGGCGTGCCGCGCCCCGGGGGTCCGCGCAGAGCGCCGCCTGGTCGACGACGGCGAGACCGTGGTCGGCGACCTGCTGCCGCTCCCAACCGGTGGTCTCGCGCGTCGCGTCGGCCCCGAGATACACGAGGTCCGAGGGATCCAGGAGCGGCACGCGGCCGGTCGCACCGACCAGCTCGGGCGCGGCGCCGTCGAGCGCCAGCGCGTGCGCCATGCCCATCCAGCTGAGCGAGCCCTCCGTGGTCGAGTGCGGCGTGTTGAGGTCCAGGTGGCGGTCCATGTAGACGACGCGCGGGCGCTGGCCGCAGCTCGCCATCGCGGCGCACATCCCGAGGGCGACGGTGCAGCTGCCTCCGAGCACCAGCAGACGCTCACCCTCGGCCAGCAGCCCGGCCGCAGCGGTCGAGAGCTCCACGGCGGCCGCCACCTCGGCGTCCAGGTTCTGTGCGAACGGGCTCTCACGGTCCGGCAGCCACCGGCGGGTCGTGAGGTCGCCGGCGTCGACGACCTCCGCGCCTGCAGCGCGCAGCGCGTCGACGAGACCTGCCTCCCGCAGGGCGGCGGGCGCCCGCTCGACGCCGACGCAGTACGCCCCAGCGCTGCTGGGCACGCCGAGCACGGTGACTCTCACTGGACCCCCTCGAGACGTACGTCGGCTGCGCCGCTCGACATCACCCTCACCGCACCCCGATCCCGGCGCAACCCCCCGGCACCCGTTCCGCGCAGGTCGACCCACGCCGCGGAGCGGCCCGGACCTCACGCACCTCGGTCGTCGACGTGAGGCAGCCCGTTGGCGTCCTCGTAGTCCCACAGCCCCCAGTCCCAGCCGGCCTCGTAGGCCGGGTCGGTGCCGAGCGGCCGCTGCCGGTGCGCCGTCTCGGCACCCCGGGTCAGGCACAGCGAACGCGCGGCCTCGTAGCCCTTCATCCACTGTCGCTCTCCCGCCGACTCCACCATGACCTCAGTCGAACACGTGTTCGATCCACGGGTCAAGCGGAGCGGTCCGCCGGCAGCACCGCGGGCGACGGACCGCTGGGCACGGGTGCCCGTGATGGGCTCGGGAGCGAGTTGTGCCCGGTGTCGCCGTGGCGTGGTGCGCGGTTCATCGCGGGGTCGTCGGCGGTCGTTTGCGTGGTGCGCGTCGGCCACCCCGGTCGAGAACCATCTCGGACACCCCACCCTCGGGAGACCCCATGACCTTCAAGCGCGCCCTCACGGCCCTGGCAGCGGTAGCCGCCCTGAGCGCCGGCGCCACCGCCGTCGCCCCCACCGAGTCCGCCGAGGCCGTCCCGCCCTTCGGCGGCCAGGTCCAGAACGTCGGCTCGCAGCCCGTGTTCATCACCTACAACCTGGCCAACCCGTGGAGCGCCGAGGCGATCCTCTCCCCGGGCGGCATCAGCGACGGCTTCCGCGACGCCGACGGCTTCTACGTCGAGTCGGGGTGCCGCGCGACGTACCTCTTCCCGCCGGCCACCATCGCCTACTCCCGCACGACGCCGGGCTGGGTGAAGATCAACAACACGCAGTACGCGGTCGTCAACTACAGCTGCTGACGGGCCGGTCCTGGCCGGGGCGGCGATGCCCGCCGCCCCGGCCAGGGCCGTCACCGCGGTGGCAGACGCCCGGCGTCAGCGACCGACGACGGACCGCGCGGAGCGGCGCACGCGCCGGGCGACCCGCACGGGCAGGAGGCCCCGGATCCGGGCGAGGGAGGCCTGCGCCCGCTCGGCCCGGTCGCGCCACGCGGACATCGCGACCTCGGCCGCCTCGCGACGTGCCCGCTCGGCCGCGGCCTCGGTGCGCCACTGCTCCGCACCCGCCTCCGCACGCGCCAGGCGCTGGCGCAGCTCACGCTCCACGCGGGCCCGCACGTGGGCGGGCTCGGCCAGGTCGGCGCGACCGAGGAGATCGAGCCCGGCGACACCGAGGTCCTCGACCTTCAGCAGCCGTCCCTGGGGCGAGCTCGAGGGCCGCACCAGCCAGGTGACCTCCTGCTCCATGAGCCCGTACCGGGCGCGGGTCGACGGGGGCACGAGGTCGACGCACCGCAGGCGCACCACGTCGAGGCCCGCGGCCTGCAGACGGTCCTCGAGGTCCCATCCGTAGAGGCGCACGTGGTCGGCCTGGCCGAACCGGCGCACCCGGGTCTCCTCGTCGGCCTCCGGGTCCTCGGCGGTCGGCCGGTCCATGCTGAGCGGCACCTGCACCAGCGCCAGCCCGTCGGACGCCAGCACGCGGCGGATCTCCGCCATGGCCGCCGCGTCGTCGGGGATGTGCTCGAGCACGTGGTAGCAGACCATCAGGTCCACCGAGCCCGCCGCCAGCGGCACCTGCGTCAGGCTGGCCTGCACCGAGACGTCACGGCCGTCGGCGGCCGGGTCGAAGTCCATGCCCACCACGTGACGCACGCCCAGCTCGGTCAGCACCCGGGTCGTGTAGCGGCTCGGGGCCACGTCGAGCACCACGTCGGCGCGCGCCACCGCCGGGCCGAGCACCCGCAGCAGGAGGGCCAGGTAGCGGTGACGCTCCAACGCCTGGCACCGGCCGCACCGGGCTCCGGGCCGGCCGCCGGGTCCGGGCGAGAAGCCCTCCGGCATCTCGGCCCCGCAGGCCGGGCAGCGCTGCGCCACATCCACCATGTCGTGCACGACGTCCTCCATCAGGTCCCCCACCATGGTCACCGACCCTAGTGGCCGCGGCCGTCCCGGCGGCACAGAAGGACGGACCCGCGCGCCGCCGGCCCCGGACGGAAGGCGTAGTGCCGGGCCCCGGTGTCACCAGGTGGCACCAGACCCCGGCGCTACGCCCGACCGGACCTCCAGCCACCTCCACCGCCCCCTGGCGGCGATCCCGGCCCTCGTCGCCGTCACCGGTCTCTACCGCGCCGGGTGGGGGCCCGCGGCACAGCGACCTACAGCCACCCGCCCAGGTGCGCCTTGAGGTCGGCGTCGTCGCCGACGACCCGCAGACCGGGTACGGCGAGCCGCGCCGTGCGCAGCGGGGTGTCGTCGCCCCAGCGGGCGGCGCGGCGGTGCAGGCGGAGGTCGCGCACGACGCCGACCACCTCCGTCACGGCCGCGGGGTCCTCCGGTTCGCCGAGGGTGAGCTCGGTGGTCGGCGCGAGGTCCGGACCGCGCAGGTGGCTCCGGAGCGCGACGAGGTCGCCGTAGGTGCCCGTGAGGGCGCGGTGCAGCCGCAGGTGCAGGCGGGCCCCGTCGAGCGCGGGGTCGTCGTCGGCGCCGGCCCAGCGCCGTACCCGGGGGTCGTCACCGAGCAGCCGGTGCTGCTCCTCGCTCGCCAGCACCACGGCGCGCGGGGCGGCCTCGAGGATCGTGTCGGCGCCGACGAGCAGCTCGGTCGGCGACAGCGTGTCGTCGAAGCTGACGACGAGGTCGGCCGGTCCGCGCAGCAGGCCGCGCCACCCGACGCCGCCCACGCCGATGCGTTCGGCCAGGGCCACCGCCTCGGCGCGGCCGGCGTCGTACGTGCGGGGCACCTCGCCGGCGTGCGCCCCGTCGTGCCAGGCCACCGCCTCCGGCACGTGGGCGACGAGGCCGCCGGCCAGCCAGGAGCGATGCGCGATCTCCCAGTCCTCGCCGCCGTAGCCGTCGAAGGACTCGTCGAAGCCGCCGAGCGTCTCGAACCACCACCGCGAGCACGCCATCACCGCCGCGATCACGTAGCGGAAGCTCAGCTCGTCGGCCTCGCGGAGGTCGCCGCTGTGCAGGTAGCCGGTGCGGAGCCACGCCGGCTCCTCGAGCACGCGCCCCTCGGCCGCCTCGGGCAGCGGGGCGTCGGTGGGGACGCCGTCGAGGTCCGCGTGCCGCCGCCGCCCGACCACCAGCGCCTCGGGGTGGGTCGCGGGGATGCGGGTCAGGTGGGCGAGGAACTCGGGCTCCGGGCTCGTGTCGGCGTCGAGGAAGACGAGCAGGTCGCCGACGGCGACCCGGGCCGCGGCGTTGCGGACGGCCGCCGCCCGGAAGCCCTCGTCGGGCTGCCGCACCAGGTCGACCCCCGGCGGCACCGTCGGCGCGACCGCCGAGCCGTCGTCCGCCACGACCACCTGGTCGGCGGGCACGGTCTGCCGGGCGAGGGCGGCCAGCGTGCGCTCCAGCTCCACGGGTTGCTCGAAATGGGTGACGACGACGGTCACGGTGCGACGCGGGCGGTCCGTCGCGTCGTACGACGCGGGGTCGGGCGTCCAGTCGTTGCCGACGGCGACGCGGCCCCACGGGGGCCGGCTCACGCGGCGCTCCGGACGAGCCGGCGCCACCAGGCGACGTAGGCCTCGGCGGTCTCCGCGGGTCCCGGGCGCAGGTCGGCGTCGGGCGGGAGCCAGGTGGAGGCCGGGTCGTCGAGCGCCCGGGCCAGGGCGTCGGTGAGGTCGTCGTCGTCGAAGAGCGACACGGAGCCCGGCCGCAGGTCCGCCATCTCGCGGGCGTAGGAGCCGGTGCGCACCAGCGGCCGACGGCCCGCGGCGAGCCAGGAGTTGAGGCTGCCCGAGGCCGAGACGTTGCGGTGCCCGACCACGGCGGCGGCCACGCTCCGGAGCGCAGCGGGCAGGTCGGCCTCGGGGATGCTGCCGGTGACGTCGACGGGCACGCCCCGGCGGCGTGCCTGGTCGACGAGGTCCTCGAGGTCGCGCCGGTGACCGGGCGCGGGCGCACCGAGCACCCCGAGTCGCGCCGCGCGGCCCGACGCCCGGAGCGCCTCCAGGGCCTCGAGCACCTCCGCGTGCCCCTTGCCGGGGTAGAAGAAGCCGAACACGCCGACCACGTCGGAGGGCTCCTCGGGCAGTACGACGCGGCTCGAGCCGGCGGGGAACGGGACGACCGGCAGCGGCACGACCGCACCGTCGTGGTCGGGGGCGCACCAGCGCACGACCTGGGCGTGCTCGTGCGCCGAGTTGGTGGCCCACCCGTCGGCGGCGGCGACGACGCGGCGGTAGCAGTCGACGCGCCGCTCGAACGAGGCCCCGTCGGTGGGCTGGGGGACGTCGTGCAGCGTGACGGTCAGGCGCACCCGGCCGGCCAGCGCCTCGACGACGTCGGCGGCCGCCTCGGGACTGTCGGCGACGACCCGGTCGGTGAGGTGGAGGTGGACCCGTCGTCCGGCGTCGAGCCGGGCGGCGTCGGTCGCCGTCGCGGCCCCGGCCCACTCCGCGACCTGGCCGGCGTAGCGGGCGACGCCGTGCCCGGGGTCGCCGAGCAGCAGGCTGACCGGGACGTCGCTCCCGGCGGACGGACGGCTCGACGGTGGGGGCACGCCGCCGATGCTAGACACGCCGCCCTGGGCCCGTGGACGCTCCGTCGGTCGGGCGCTGTCGCCGCGGGGCCGTAGCGTGCCGCCCATGCCCGCCGCCCCGCCCGACCGAGCACGCACCGGGGAGCGGATCTCGCTGTCGCGGCTGCCCGACGACCGGGTGCTGGTCGTCGACGGCGACGGGTCGCGGGAGATCGCCGTGGCCGCGGTGCCGCGTCTGGTCGCGGAGCGCGAGGCGACGTCCCCGCGCTGGGTCTGGGACGACACCTCGTGGTGGTACCCGCCGCTGCTGGCCGCCGGGGTGCGCGTACGGCGCTGCCACGACCTCCGGCTCGCCCGTCAGCTGCTCCGCCGCGCGCCGGCGGTCGACACCGCGCACCTCCGCGGCGACGACGCCGCGCTGTGGGACCGGCCCGGCCCCCGGACCCGGTCGGAGCCCACCCTCTTCGCCGCGGACGACGCGGAGCACCTCCGCGCCGACGTCGAGGGCGCCCGCCAGCTCGCCGCCGTGGCCGCGGTCGCCACCCCGGCCGAGCAGGCCCGGCTCGAGCTGCTGCTGGCCGCGGAGTCCGCGGGCGCACTGACCGCCGCGGAGATGACCCACGTCGGCGTGCCGTGGAGCGTCGAGGTGCACGAGCGCCTGCTCGTCGACCTCCTCGGGCCGCGCACGCCCCGTGGCACCCGTCCGCGCGGGCTCGAGGCGCTGGCGGTCCTGATCCGCCGCGAGCTCGAGGCGCCCGACCTCAACCCCGACTCGCTGCCCCACCTGCTGGCGGCGCTGCGGGCGGCCGGGCTCGACGTCACCGACACCCGCGCCGCCACCCTCGTGGGCGTCGAGCACCCGGTCGTGCCGCCCCTGCTGGCCTACAAGCAGCTCACCCGCCTGCTCACGACCAACGGCTGGGCGTGGCTCGACCAGTGGGTGAGCGGCGGCCGGTTCCGTGCGTCGTACCAGCCGGCCGGGTCGTCCACGGGCCGCTGGTCCTCCAACGGCGGGGGTGCCCTCTCGATCCCGGTCCAGGTGCGGCCGGCCGCGGTCGCCGACGAGGGCTGGGCGTTCGTCGTCGCCGACGTGGCGCAGCTCGAGCCGCGGGTGCTGGCCGGGATGAGCGCGGACCCGGCGCTCGTCCGGTCCGCCCGCGACCCGGACCTCTACCAGGCGATGGTCGACGCCGGCAGCGTGCCGAGCCGCGACGACGCCAAGCTCGGTCTGATCGGGGCCATGTACGGCGCCACCCGCGGCGGCGGGGGTCGCATGGCCGAGGTGCTCGCCCAGCAGTACCCCGCGGCCTTCGCCCTCCTCGAGGGCGCCGCCCGCGACGGCGAGACCGGACGCTCCGTGCGCACGCTGCTGGGTCGCGGCTCCCCCACCCTCGGCGAGATCTGGGAGCAGCGGCCCGAGGGCGCCCCGACCGATCCGGTCCAGCAGACCCGCGAGCGGCGCGCGTACGGCCGCGCGACGCGCAACTTCGTGGTGCAGGGCACCGGCGCGGAGTGGGCCCTGTGCTGGATCGCCGAGATCCGCAACGAGCTGTGGCGCCGCGGCACGGGCCCGCTGGAGGAGCGCCCGCACCTGGTGCTGTTCCTCCACGACGAGGTCGTCGTGCACACGCCCGCCGCGCTCGCCGACGAGGTGGTGGCGCTCCTGCGCGAGGCCGCGACGCGGACGAGCCGGCTGGTCTTCCGCGAGGCCGTCGTCGACTTCCCGCTCAGCGCGTCGGTCGTGCGCTCCTACGCGGACGCGTCGAAGCGCTCGGCCACCGCGGCGGAGGAGGTCGACGCCGAGGCTCCGCCCGCTACATTCCCCCGATGACCCTGCCCACCCGCATCGGCCTGGCCGTGGGCGCCGTGCTCGCGCTCGTGGTCGCCACCCTCGCGTTCCTCGCCCTCACCGACTCCCCCGAGCCGCGGGCGACGGTCGAGGTCGCGGAGGGCCCCTCCGAGCTCGTCCGCGACGACAGCCGCGTCCTGGGCGAGCCGGGGTCGACCGGCGTCACCTTCGTCGAGTTCCTCGACTTCGAGTGCGAGGCCTGCCGGGCGACGTACCCCGTCGTCGAGCAGCTGCGCGACGTGTACGGCGACCGGGTCACCTTCGTCCTGCGCTACCTGCCCCTGCCCGGCCACGTCAACGCCGAGCGCGCCGCCCGCGCCGTCGAGTCGGCCGCGCTCCAGGGCGAGCTCGAGGCCATGTACTCCCTCATGTACGAGACCCAGGTCGACTGGGGCGAGAGCCGGGAGCCGGCCGACGCGCTCTTCCGCACGTACGCCGAGCAGCTCGGCCTGGACCTCGAGCGGTACGACGCGGACTACGCCTCGCCCGAGGTCGCCGCGCGCGTGCAGCGCGACGTGGACGACGCCCTGCGCCTCGGCGTCACGAGCACACCGACCTTCTACGTCGACGGCGAGCTCGTGCAGCCGCGGACGGTGGGCGACCTCGTCGATCCCCTCGAGGCGGCGCTGGAGCGCGCGGGAGCCGCGGGCTGAGCATCCGCCGACCCACGGCACCACCCGGGGTCGCCGCCGACCCGGGCGGGTACCCGGGCCGGTCCCCCACCGCCGCAGCGCCGAGGAGCCACCGTGTCGCAACGCAAGCTGTTCCTGTTCTCGATCATCGTCCTGCTCGTCGTCGGCGGAGGGGGCCTGCTCCTCGTCGCCCTGCTGCTGGGCGACGACACCGACGGCACCGGGTCCCAGGGCGCCCCGACGGTCGTCGTCAGCGCGGAGCCGACCACCGCCGGCGCCGGCCTCGCGGCAGCCTCCGGCCTCTGACCCGGCCAGTGTGCGTGGATTCACCGATCCGGCCGGCGAGAACCTGACTCCGCGCACTCCGAGCGGGTACCGCTCTCCACATGAAGCTGTTCAAGAGCGCCGCCCTCATCGGTATCGGCAAGAAGCTGTACAACGAGTCCCGCAAGCCGCAGAACCGGGCCAGGATCCAGCGGGCGGTGGACTCCGCGAAGAACCGCCGCCGCAAGCCCCAGCGCTAGGAAGAGACCGGCCCCGGGGAGCGACTCAGGCCGACCGGCGCCGGCCCGCGCGCTGCGACGGCACACCCCTCCGCCGCACCTCCACCCACGCCCGCATCGCGGTCTGGCGGGGGTCGCCGCACGGGACCGGCTCCGTCATCTCCGGGCCCGCGAGCACGGGCTGCAGGTGCAGGATCCGCAGACCGGCGTCGCTGCTGGTCACGCTGTCGAGGCGCTCCCAGGTCGTCATCCCTCCGCCGACCTCGACGAGGTCGCCGGGCCGCAGCGACGACACCTTCACGATCTGGTCCATGGAGTCCTCCCCGTCCTCGGGCGGCCCACGCCGCCGACGCTCCTGCGCCCGATCATGGCCGCGTCGTGTGAACGGGGCGTGACCCCGGTGCAACAGTCGGCCGCGCACGGCGCCGTGAGTGCGACCATGTCGCCGTGACCCCCCTGGAGCAGCTCGCGGTGCTCGCCGCCGGGCTGGGGTCCGGGGTCCTGATCTCCACGGTGGGGTTCGCCTCGCTGCTCAGCTTCCCCGTGCTGATCGCCCTCGGGGTGCCACCCGTCGTCGCGAACGCGTCCAACACCCTCGGGCTGACCCCCGCCGGCCTCAGCGGGTCCTTCGGGTTCCGCAGCGAGCTGCGCGAGCACCCTGGGCTCACGGTCGCCGTCGCCGTCACCAGCGCGGTCGGTGCCGTCGCCGGCGCGGCCCTGCTGCTCGCGGCGCCGGCCTCGTCGTTCGAGGCGGTCGTGCCCTGGTTGATTCTCGCCACGTGCCTGCTCGTCGGCGTCCAGCCGGCCGTCACGGCCGCCCTGCGTCGCCGCCGCGAGCGCCGTACCGACCCCGGCGACCCGGGCGCCGTACCCACCGACACCGGCCGCCGCACGCGCCTCTCCCCCACCACCACGGGCTTCGCCACCCTGACCGGGGTGTACGGCGGCTACTTCGGCGCCGGCTCGGGCGTGATGATGGTGGCGGTGCTGGGGTTCGGCCTCGACGTCGACCTGCGGATCGTCAACGCGCTCAAGACGCTGTCGGTGCTGGCGAGCAACGTGGTCGCCAGCGTCGTCTTCGTCGCGCTGGCGCCCCTCGACTGGCAGGTCGTCGGCCTGCTCGCCGCGGGCTCGGTGGGCGGTGGCTACCTCGGCGCGCGCGTCGCCCGCCACCTCCCCGGCCGGGTGCTGCGCACCCTCATCGTCGTGACCGGCGTGGTCGCGGCGGTGCTCCTGCTCCGCGCCGGCTAGGTCACCCCGGGGGTACGGCGGACCCCCGCGCCGCTCAGCCCGCCATCGCCTGCCGGCGGGTCATCGCGTCGAGCTGGTAGCCGCACTCGCCCGCGAGCACCGTGGCCAGGGTGGCCGCGTTGTCGCCCGCCGACTCCGCCACCACCTGGTGCACGATGCCGTCGGCGTGGAGGTCGGCGGCGCCCACCCGCTGCCGGGCCGCCATCTCGGGGGCGCGGTCGACGTGGCCGTGCACGATGACGCTCGCCCCCTCGGGCGGGAGCGGGGAGAGCCAGGCGTTCTCGCTCGCCACGACCACCTGGGCGGGGAGCAGGGCGAGCGCACCGCCGCCGCAGCCCTGGCCCAGCAGCAGGGCCAGCGTCGGCACCCGGAGCGTCGTCATGGTGGCGATGCACCGGGCGATCTCCCCGGCGATGGCCCCCTCCTCGGCCCGCTGCGACAGCTCGGCCCCCGGGGTGTCGATGACGGTGACCAGCGGCAGCCGCAGCTCCTCGGCCAGGCGCATCGCGCGTCGGGCCTCCCGGAGCGCTCCCGGACCCATTGGCGTCGCGGGCGTCTGCCGCACGCGGTCCTGGCCGACGAGCACGCACGGCTGCCCGGCCAGCCGGGTCAGCGCCACGATCACCGACGAGTCCCGCTCCCCCTCGTCGGTGCCGCGCAGGCGCAGGGTGCCGCGGGCGCCGTACCGCAGGAGGTCGCGCACGCCGACCCGGTCGGGCCGTCGCGTCTCCTCGATCGAGGCCCAGGTGTCGCGACGACGGTCGATCCGGGCGGCGGCACGCCGCGGCAGGGTCGGCGTCGTCGGCGGGTCGACGAGCACCCCGAGGGCGAGGTCGACGAGGGTGTGCAGCTCCTCCGGAGGAGCGACGGCGTCGATGACGCCCCGGTCGACCAGGTTCTCGGCGCGCTGCACGCCCTCGGGGAAGGCGCGGCCGTTCAGCGCCTCGTAGACCTTCGGCCCGAGGAACCCGATGAGGGCGCCCGGCTCGGCGACCGTCACGTGGGCCAGCGAGCCCCACGAGGCGAACACGCCGCCGGTGGTGGGGTGGCGCAGGTAGACCAGGTAGGGCAGTCCGGCCGCACGGTGGTCCATCACCGCCCGCGTGATGTCGACCATCCCGACGAACGCCGGCGTGCCCTCCTGCATCCGGGTGCCGCCCGACGCCGTGCTGGCGAGCACGGGCAGGCCCTCGGCGGTCGCGCACCGGAAGGCGGCCGTGATCCGACGGGCGGCGTCCGTGCCGATCGATCCGGCCAGGAAGGCGAACTCGTTGACGATCACGCACACGCGCCGTCCGTTGACGTCGCCCACCCCGGTCACCACCGACTCGTCGGTGCCGGCCTTGTCGGCGGCGGCCTCCAGCTCGGCCCGGTAGGCCGCGCTGCGGCCCGAGCGGTCGACGGTGGTGTCCCACGAGAGGAACGTGCCGGGGTCGATCACCCGGTCGATCAGCTGGGCCGCCGAGAGCCGGCGGGTCACGCGTCGGGCTCCTGCACCCAGGCCCGGATCGCGGCGCCGTGCTCGTCGAGCCGCGGCGGCGGGGCGTGGGTGAGGCGGCGCTCGTCGGCCCCGTCGGCCCCGTCGAAGAAGCGCAGCGGCGGCCCGGGCAGCGTGAGGCGCCCGAGGCCCGTGTGCTCGACGTCGATCAGGAGGCCCTGGCTGGCGGTCTGCTCCCAGGCGTAGACCTCGTCGAGCGTGCGCACCTTGCCGGCCGGCACCCCCACCTCGGCGAGGCGCGCGAGCAGCGGCTCGGCGTCCCAGTCCGCGAAGAGGCCCTCGACGACCTCGAGCACCCGGGCCGGGTCGGCCACGCGCTCGGGGTTGGTCGCGATGCCCGGCTGGTCGGGGTCGATCCCGAACCCGGCGCACAGCCGGTGCCACAGGCCCTCGCTGCCGACGGCGATCTGCACCGAGCCGTCGCGGCAGCGGAACAGGCCGTACGGCGAGATAGACGGGTGGTGGTTGCCCTGCGCGCGACCGAGCACGCCCGCGACGGTCCACCGCGTGCCCTGGAAGCCGTGGACGCCGACGGTGGCGGCCAGGAGCGACGTGCGCACGACCGAGCCCACGCCCGTGGTCGCCCGCTCGGTGAGCGCGGCGGCGACGCCGAAGGCGCCGTACATGCCGGCCAGGAGGTCCGAGATCGGGGTGCCGACCTTCTGCGGGTCGTCGGGCCCGGAGCCGGTGAGCGACATCAGGCCGGCCTCGCCCTGGGCGATCTGGTCGTAGCCGGCACGCCCGCCCTCGGGGCCGTCGTGCCCGAAGCCGGTGATCGAGAGCACCACGAGCCGCGGGTTGCGGGCCCGGAGCTCGGCGATGCCGAGGCCGAGCCGCTCGAGGACGCCGGTGCGGAAGTTCTCGACCAGCACGTCGGCCCGGTCGACGAGGGCCAGCAGGACGTCGCGGTCCGCCTCGTCCTTCAGGTCGAGGGCGATCGACTCCTTGTTGCGGTTGGCGGAGAGGAAGTACGTCGACTCCCGCGCGTCGGCCTCGCCCACGAAGGGCGGACCCCAGCCGCGGGTGTCGTCGCCCCGCCCCGGCGCCTCGACCTTGACGATCCGGGCCCCGAGGTCGCCCAGCATCATCGTGGCGTGCGGACCGGCGAGGGCCCGGGAGAGGTCGACCACCAGCGTCCCCGCGAGGGGACCGCCCGTCGTCGTGCCCGTCGTGCCGTTCGTGTCCTGCGTCTGCTCGGTCATGTCTGCTCCGTTCACCAGCTGGGAAGCACGAGCGCAGCCCAGACGAGGACGGGCCCCACCAGGACGACGACCACGCTGTAGGTCAGGATCTGCTTGTAGAAGGTGGCCTCGGAGACGGTGTCCGGGCGGTTGGCGAGCATCAGGGCGCCGTTCGTGGAGAACGGGCTGACGTCGACGATGGTCGAGGAGATCGCGAGCGCCGCCACGAAGAGGCCCGCGTTGATGCCGCCCTCGGCGATCAGCGGGATCGCGATCGGCACGATCACCGGCAGCAGGGCGGTCGACGAGGCGAAGGCGGAGACGACGCCGCCGACGTAGCAGAGGATCAGCGCGCCGATGACGACGGCGCCGAGCCCGGCCGCCCACGTGCCGACGAACTCGGGCGAGCCCGCGGTGGTCAGCACGGTCGCGTAGGTGCTCACGCCGGCCACCAGCAGCACGGTCGGCCACGCCACCTGGCGGATGGCGTCCTTGTGCTCGTTGGGCGAGAGCATCGCGAGGATGACCGCGGCCGTGATGGAGACGAAGCCGATGTTCTTGTCGAACGCGAGCGCGATGACGGCCACGCTCAGGAAGGCGATGAGGGTCAGCACCCGGTCGCGGCGCAGGCCGAGGGTCTGGGTGCCGGTCGGGGCGGTGGCGCCGAGGCCGCGGGCCGACACCTTCGCGCCGCCGCGGTGCAGGTCCTCCGAGAGGGTGTCCGGGTCGTCGGGGTCCATCCGCCGGGCCATCAGGCTGCGGCCGCCGAGCAGGAAGAACAGCACCGTGGCCATCAGCAGGTTCACGACGAGGCTGGCGAAGAAGACCGTCATCTCGCTCGACGGCAGGCCGTTCTGCTCCATCACGGAGTTGGTGATCGTGCCGTAGATGCTGATCGGCGAGAAGCCGCCGCCCTGGGCGCCGTGCACGACGAACATGCCCATCATCAGCGGGTTGATCTGGTAGCGCCCGGCGAAGCCGAGGGCGATCGGCCCGATGATCGCGCAGGCCGCGGGGCTCGCCGCCCCGATGCCCGTCAGCAGCGCCGTGACCCCGAACATCACCCACGGGATGAGGGCCACGCGGCCCCGCACGGCCTTGACCGCCGATCTCACGATCAGGTCCACCGTGCCGTTGTTGCGCGCGATCGCGAACAAGTAGGTGACCCCGATCAAGGTCAGGATGAGGTCACCACTGACGCCGGCCAGGATCTCCTTCTCGCTCAGGTCGAGCGCGAACATGCCGACCAGCCACGCCGCGACGTACGCGAGCGCACCCATGTTGATCGGCAGCACCGTGCCGATCACGAAGAGCACCACCAACGCGATGATCGCTACCCATTCCGGTCCCATCGACCACACCTCTCGTCGGGGAGTCGGCGCGGCGCCGGCCCCGCCAGCGTGACCCCTGTCACACCATCGCTGGCTCAGTGGCCTAGCCAATAGGTCACTGGTGCTGTTGTCAATAGACTGGCGGGATGAAGGAGTCGCCGACGCCCGATCTCCGGCAGCCCCCGCTGCCGCAGCCCCTCGCCCGCACGCGCCTCTACGAGCAGGTCGCGGAGCAGATCACGACGTGGGTGGCGGCCAACGACCTGCGGTCCGGCGACCGCCTGCCCCCCGAGCGCGAGCTCGCGTCCCGCCTGGGCGTCAGCCGCGCGACCCTGAGCCAGGCGCTGGTGGCGCTCGAGGTGATCGGGGTCGTCACGGTGCGCCACGGCGACGGCACGGTGCTCACCGGCGCGAGCGCCTCCACCCCGGTCGTCCAGGCCATCCGGGCCCACGCCGACCGGCTGCCCGAGATCATCGAGGCGCGCGACGCCCTGGAGACCAAGATCGCCGCGCTGGCCGCCGGGCGCCGTACCGACGACGACCTCGCCGCCATCGAGGCCGCGCTCGAGGCCATGGCCGACGACATCGCGCAGGGCGGCCGCGGCGTCACCGGCGACGAGCTCTTCCACGGCGCCGTCACCCGCGCCGCGCACTCCAGCCTGCTCGAGCAGATGATGGCGACCATCAGCGAGCTGATCCGCGAGAGCCGCATCGAGTCGCTCTCCCAGCCCGACCGGCCACTGCGGTCGCTGGCGGGCCACCGCCGCATCGCCGAGGCCATCGCCGCCGGCGACGCCCCCGCCGCCGCCGCGGCGATGCACGACCACGTCGACATGGTGAGCGACGTGGCGGTGCTGCGCGCCGACCGCTAGCCCCCCGGCCGGGTACGACGCACCACGGCCCCCGACCCGCGTCACCGCAGGTCGGGGGCCGTTCTCGGAGCCTGTTCCGGGAGCTGTGCCCGGGGCCGTGCCCCGGATCCGGGGTTGGTCAGCCGGTCGTCTCGGACCGGACGTTCGCCGCCGAGGAGGCACCCTCGTCCTGGACCCGGGATGCGGCGTGCTGCGCCGTCTCCCTGACCTCGTCGACCGAGGAGGCCGCGCTGTCGCGCAGGCTCTCCCCGACGTCGGCCGCCGCGGCCTTCGCGTCGTCGACGAGCGGGGCGGTCCGCTCCTTCAGCACGTCCGTGACCTGCGTCGCGGCACGCGCCTCGGCCTTCGTGGCCGGGATCAGGGCCGCCAGCACCATCCCGAGGCCGAACGCGGCCACGCCCGCGGCGAGCGGCGCTCCGTCGTACCGCTCCTGGACGCCCTCGGCGGCCTGCGACGCGGCGTTGCCTGCGGCGGCGTCGGAGACGTTGCCGGCCGCATCGGAGACGTTGCTCCCGGCGCCCTGGGCGCCGCCCATGACCTTCTCGCGCACACCGACGACCCGACGACGAGCGGCCGCCTTCTTGCGGTCCACGATCGCGCTCGGGCTCACCTTGTCCTGGAGCTCGTCGAGGTCCGAGGCGAGCGTGCTGCGCGTCCGGGCGATCTCGTCGGTCAGCTGTTCTGGGTTCTGGCCCATGGTGCGTCCTCCTTGAGGGTCTGCTGCGTCTGCGGCAGCTGCGGGTTGGCCTTCTTGAGCGCGGTCCGGCCGAGCGTCGCCAGCACGGCGGCGACCACGGCCCACAGCAGGGTGGTGATCAGGGCGGCGAGCTCGATCGGCATCCAGTTGTCGAGCAGGAACACCAGGGCGAGCGAGACGAACACCAGGGCGAGGTGCCCCGCGACGGCGGCCCCGCCGAGCATCCCGGCTCCCTTGCCGGCCTGGGCGGCCTCCTGCTTCAGCTCGACCTTCGCCAGGTCGAGCTCCTGCTTCACGAGGGTGCTCAGGTCCTGGGCGACGTCGCCGACGATGTCGCCGAGGCTGCGCTCGCCACCCGGCTCCCGCGTCGGCGGAGGAACGGGGGCGCTCACGCGCGGCCCTCGGTGCCGTCGCGACGGGCCTCGTGGCCGGAGTCGACCGACCGCACGGCCGGGGGCGGCGTGATCGACGGCGCGTCGGGGGCCTCGGTCGGCGCGGCGGGCGTGGCGGGGGTGTCGGCGGGGGCGCCGGCGGGCCAGGTGACCGGGCGGTCCACCGGCGACACGGGCGGTGCCGGGGTGACGGGCGCCGGGGTGACGGGCGCCGGGGTGACGGGCGTCGCCGGCTGGCCCGCGGACGCTGGAGCGTCGGCGGCGTCGGCGGCGTCCGGGGCGTCCTTGGCGCCCCGCACGACGCGGCCCGCGACGACGCCGGCCACGAGGGCCCCGACGAGGAAGGCGGCCGGACGACGGCGGGCGAAGCCGCGGACGTCCTCGAGCAGCTCACGGGGCTCGCGCCCGTCGAGGTAGGTCTGGAGGGTCCGGCTGCGTTCTGCCACCTCGCGGGCGGCGTGCACGGCGAGACCGGAGCTCTCGCTGCGGTCGGCCATCTGCGTGAGGTCGTCGCCGAGGGTGCCGAGCGTGTCGACGAGGCGGTCACGCTGCTGGCGCGACTGGTCGTCGAGCTGGGCCGTCACCTGCTGCCGGATCTCGTCGACGAGCTGGCGGGTCTGGGCGGTCACCTCGGAGGCGACGTTCTGGACCTCGTCCCTGGCGACACCGGAGACGTGCTTGCCCTCGTCGACCGCGGTCGAGGCGGCGGCCTGGGCCCGGTCGGCGGTGGACGGGTCGGTGCCGGACGGGTCGGTGCCGGACCGGTCGGTCGAGGTCGGATCGGTGCGATACGGGTCTGTCATCTGTTCCTCCTGGGTGGACGTGCTGCGAAGCTCCTGCGGCACCGGGCGGTCGGCCCTGCTCGACGGGCGACGGAGCCGGTGGGGCGGCCTCGGGCGACGGGAGCACGGTCGACCCTCGGTGGCGCGACACTCCCCGGTGCCCGCTCCCGGGGGAGGTTGAGGCACGTCCGGGCGCACTTTGTTTCAGCGCCGCCCCGACGGGATCCGGCCCAGGTGCAGCGCCGGGCCCGGTCACGGGGCACCATGGGTGTCATGCCAGGCCACGAGCAGTTCAACCGCGACCTCGCCGAGATCGCACGCAGCATGCAGGGTGAGCGCTCGACCGTGGCCACCATGCAGCTCGCCGTCGAGGCCGCCCGCACCGTCATCACCGGGTGCGAGATCGGGGCGGTCTCGATCGTGACGAAGACCGGCATCGAGACGCCCGTGCTCACGCATCCCCACGCCCGCGACATCGACGAGTGGCAGTACGAGCTCGGCGAGGGTCCGTGCCTCGACGCGCTGCAGCGACACGAGGTCGTGCACAGCAACGACCTGACGTTCGACGAGCGATGGCCGCGCTGGGGCCCCCGGGTCGCCCGGGAGCTCGGGATGCGCAGCATGCTGAGCCACCGGCTGTTCTCGAGCGCCGACACCCTCGGCGCCCTCAACCTGTACGGCGCCGCCCCGTCGGCGTTCACCACCGACGACATCCACCACGCCACGGCGCTCGCCGCCCACGTGGGCGTGGCGCTCGCCGCGGCGCAGGACAGCGAGAACCTCGTCGTGGCGCTCGACACCCGGACCCTCATCGGTCAGGCCACCGGCCTGCTGATGGAGCGGTTCGACCTCAGCCCCGACCAGGCCTTCGCCGCCCTCGCGCGGATCTCGCAGACCCGCAACATCAAGCTGCGCGCCGTCGCCGAGCACCTCGTGCGCACCCGGCAGCTCCCCGGACCGCCCGACGCCTGAGCGCATCAGGTCGGCCCCGAGTTGGTACCGGCCCCCAGGGCCCGCCCGTCTCCCGGGGGACGACGGGCCCAGGCCCTGGCGCTGCAAACCTCGGCGCCGGGGCCGCCCGCGTCGTACGCCCGCCGCGCGGGGTCCCCGTCAGGCGTGCCCGTCATACCTGCCCGTCAGGCGTGCTCGTCCGTGGCCCGGGAGTCCGTGAGGCTGAGCGCGCCGCCGGCCACGACGAGCCCGACGACCACTGCGAGCAGCCCGTAGGTGAGGCGCTCGCCGTGGAAGAACGAGGCGACGAGGGCGTCGCTCCACGCGCCCGCGGGCAGCCGGGTGGTGACCAGGACCGCGATGAGGGTGCCCACCACGGCGGTGCCGACGCTGGTGCCGACCTCCTGGGCGGTGTCGTTGAGGGCCGTGCCGATCGAGGTGCGGTTGGCGGGCATCGCCTCGACGAGGGCGACGGCGCAGATCGTCATCACCGTGCGCAGCCCGACGGTCATCGCCACCATGCAGACGGCGATCGCGACGTACCCGTGGTCGACGCCCCACGAGAGCCCGGCGAGCGAGCCCGCCATGAGCGCGGCGCCGACGAGGCAGGCGACCCGGTGGCCGAACCGCCGCGCGAGCTGTTCCGAGACGGGAGAGGCCAGGAGCATCGTCACGATGATCGGGAGGTTCGCGAGCCCGGCGCGCACCGGGCTCCAGCCGTAGGCGTACTGGAAGTGCAGGATCAGCCCGAACATCACGCTGGCCATCGCGATCGCCGTGCCGACCTGGGCCAGCACGGCGCCCCGGACGGTGCCGACGGAGAAGAGCCGCAGGTCGAGCATGGGGGCCGCGGTACGACGCTCGTGGCGCACGAAGGCGACGGCGGCAGCGAGGGCTCCCCCGACCGAGGCGAGCGTGACCCAGGAGAGCCAGCCGTGCTCGACGCCGCTCGTCAACGACCAGCAGGCGAGGCCGATCGCGCCGATGCTGAGCACGGCGCCCGGCAGGTCGAGGGCGTCGTCGGTGAGGTCCTCGGGACGGTCGGCCGCCACGCCGTACCGGACGCCGAGGAAGGCGACCAGCGCGATCGGGGCGTTGACGACCAGCAACCACTCCCAGCGCACGTGGGCCAGCGCCGTGCCGCCGATCACGGGTCCCAGCACGAAGCCGGACATCCCCACGACGATCATCACGCTCATGGCGCGCATCCGCAGCGCCGCGTCGTCGAAGAGCCGGAAGACCAGCGAGTTGGTGATCGGCGCCATCGCGGCGGCGGCGAGCCCGAGCGCGGCCCGCAGCGCCACGAGCTCGTCCGTCGTCGAGACGGCGACGGCACAGAGGCTCAGCGCGCCGAACACCGAGAGGCCGACGAGCAGCACCCGACGGCGCCCGAGCCGGTCCGCCATCGACCCGGCGGTCAGCAGGAGACCTCCGAAGGTGAGCGAGTAGGCACCGGTGACCCACTGCAGCGCGGTGGTGCTGCTGCCGAGGTCGCGACCGATCGTGGGGAGGGCGATCGTCAGCAGGGTGTTGTCGACCATCTCCACGAAGAAGGCGAGGCAGAGGGCGGCCAGGGGGATCCAGGCCGCCCGGAGGGACGGGTACGTCCGTGACGGGGCGTCGGGTGTCGTGGTGGACATGACCCACCTCCTATCGAACGTCGTTCGACCATCGAACAACGTACGAGAACATAGAACGATGTTCGATACTGCGCAAGATGTGATGGGATGAGATCCATGGCACGCCCCTCCAGCACCACGACCACCGGCCGCCGACGGGCGTCGCACTCGATGGAGGCCGTCCTCACCGAGGCCGTGGCCCTGCTCGACGAGGCGGGTCCGTCGGCCCTCACGTTCCGGGCGCTGGCGCAGCGGCTCGGCGGCGGCGTCGCCAGCATCTACTGGTACGTCGCGAGCAAGGAGGAGCTGCTCGACCGCGCCACCGACCACGTCGTCGGCCAGGTGCTCGTCGAGGTCGAGGCCCTCCCGGAGAGCGACGACCCGATCGACGACCTGCGCGCGATGGCCCTGACCCTGTTCGACGCGATCGTGGCCCGCCCCTGGCTCGGCGCCTACTTCATGCGCAACACCGTCGTGCAGGGCAGCTCCCTGAGGCTCTACGACCGGTTGGGGCGTCAGACCCTGCGCCTCGACCTCACCGCGCAGCAGCGGTTCCACGCCGTCTCCGCGGTCGTCGGGGTCGTCGTCGGCACCGCGGTCGACCTCGGCCAGGAGCCGCCCCAGGAGGTGCTCGACGGCGCCGTCGACCGCGACGAGTTCCTCGGCCGGTACGCCGCCACCTGGCGCGAGCTCGACGTCGAGGAGTTCCCGTTCGTGCGCGAGATCGTCGACGAGTTCGACGGCCACGACGACCTCGACCAGTTCCGGGCAGCCCTGGACCTCGCCCTGGCGGGCCTGCGCCTGCAGGCCGGGGCCCGAGGCGACCCGTGACGACCTCGTTGGCGGCCGTGGTGCTCACCGGCGGGCAGGGGCGACGACTGGGCGGGCACAGCAAGGGCGATCTGCTCCTCGACGGCGTGCGGCTGCTCGACCGGGCGGTCGCCGCCTGCGCCGACTGCTCGGAGGTGGTCGTGGTGGGCGACCCGCCCGCCGCCGGGCTCTCCGTCGGCCCCGCCGGCCGCGCACCGCGCTTCGTGCGCGAGGAGCCCCGCCACAGCGGCCCGGCCAGCGCCCTGCTGACCGGCCTGGCCGCCCTCGACCAGCACGATCCCGTCGACCTGGTGGCCGTGCTCGCGGTCGACATGCCCCTGCTCACCACTGCCACGGTCGCCCGGCTGCGGGCGGCCGCCGAGACCCCGCCCCTCGGCGACGGGGCGGTCCTCGTCGACGCGGGCGGACGCGCGCACCTCGCGCTCGTCGTACGCCCCGACGCCCTGGCCCGCGTCGCCCCGCCCCGGGAAGAGTGGCCCGGCCTGGCGATGCGCGCCCTCACGGGGGCGCTGGACCTGCGGCCCGTGGTCGCCCGGGGGGACGAGGAGTCCGACGTCGACACGTGGGCGGACGCCGAGCGGCTCCGGGTCACGCCCGACTGAGGGGTGGTGCCCCGACGCGCCGGCGCCGGGTTGTGCGGGGCGCTTGGATGGACACGACCCGGGACCACCCCGGACGACCGTTCCGGGAGGACCCCACATGGCTGTCGACCGCGCGAACCTGCTCCGAGTGACCGGGGTGTCGGCCGCCGCCGTGGCACTGCTCCAGGCCGGCACGGCGGCGCTCGCCGTCCGCACGGGACGCCGGGACTACGCCGACGGCGTCTGGGGCCCCGGCCTCGCGGCGGTGGCGATCGGCGGCGCCGCGGTCGGCACCGGCGACCCCTGGCGACGCTGGGCCCTGGCGGGCGTCACCACCGCGTGGGCGGCACGTCTCGAGACGCTGATGCTGCCGCGGCTGACCGGCACCGACGAGGAGGACGAGCGCTACACCGAGTTCCTCGAGGGCGACTCGACGCCCGTCGCGCTGGCCAAGGTCTTCGGCACCCAGGCGGTCGCGCAGCTGCTGGTGTCGGCGCCCCTCCAGGTGGCGGCGGCGAGCCCGCTCCCCCGCGGGGCGCGACGCTGGCTGTTCCCGGCCGGCATGGCCGTCATGGTCGCGGGCGCCGTCGTCGAGGCGCTGGCCGACCGGCAGAAGGCGGCCTTCATGGCGGAGAAGAAGGAGGCCCGCGCGCAGGGCGGCGACGACGAGGTGCCCGACGAGCTGGAGGTGCTCGACACCGGGCTGTGGGGCTGGTCGCGCCACCCGAACTACTTCGGCGACTCCGTCGTCTGGGACGGCGCGTGGCTCGCGGCCGCCGCCTCGGCTCCCGCGGGCTGGACCTTCCCGGCACCGGCCGCGATGTCGTACTTCCTCGTCTACGCCACCGGCGCCAAGCGCACCGAGGCCCGGATGGGCGACCGCCCGGCCTACCGCGACTACCAGCGACGCGTGTCGTTCTTCTTCCCGCTCCACCCGGCCCGGGACTGACCGGGCGGGAGGGACCGACCGGGCGCACAGGATCAGTCGTTCGGCTGCTCGGCGACCTCGATGTCGAGGCTGAACGTCTGGCCCTCGACGGCCGTGATCTCGACGTCCACGTCCAGCTCCACCCCGTCGTCGGTCAGCGTGCAGACGGTCGTGGCGCCGACGACGCCGGGCACGTCGTACGGGCAGGTGAGGTCGTCGGGCGCGTAGCCCACCAGCTCGGTGAGGCGACCGTTCACGAGGTCGGCGATCGAGTCGGCGGTCGCGTAGCCGGGGATCGCCTCCGGCGGGGTCATCTCGAAGCGCGAGTCGGCCCCGTCGACCTCGGTCACCTCCACGTCGACGTCGTACTCCTCCTCGCCGTACGTGACCGTGCACGCGCCGGTCGCGCCCTCCTCGGCGTCGATGTCGTCGCACGACACCTCCTGGGAGTCGACGCCCACCAGCGGGTCGAACTCCTCGACGACGGCGTCCTCGACGTCATCGGCCGACAGGGTGCCGCCGAACGAGAAGCTGCAGGCGCTCAGCGAGGCGGCGCAGGCGACGACGGCGACGGTCAGGGCGGTGCGCTTCACGAGATGCTCCTCGGTCGGTGGACGGGACCGCACCGTGCCCCGTCGTCCGGTGGGGCAACCCTCGGACCGCTCCCGACCACGGGCGGACCTCCTCGCCGGGACGTCGGCCCCACGCAGGTCAGCGCAGCGCGTACGTCGCCAGCGACACCCCGACGTAGTGCGCCGCGAAGGCCAGGACGGTCAGGACGTGGAACACCTCGTGGAACCCGAACCACTCCGGTGACGGGTTGGGCCGCTTGAGCCCGTAGACCACGGCCCCCACGGTGTAGAGCACACCGCCCACCACGATGAGCGCGAAGACGGCGACGCCGATCCCCGTGCCGTACGCCTCCGTGGCGCCCGACGAGAGGTCCGGCAGGTAGATCACCGACACCCACCCCAGGGCGACGTACACCGGGGCGTCGAGCCAGCGCGGCGCCTGCGCCCAGAGCACCTTCGACGCGACGCCGAACAGGGCTCCCACCCACACCACCGTCAGCAGGGTGACGCGGGCCGAGCCGTCCAGGAGCAGGAGCGTGAAGGGGGTGTAGGAGCCGGCGATGAGCACGAAGATGTTCGCGTGGTCGAAGCGCTGCAGGAGCGCGCGGGTGCGCGGCGGCCACGTGCCGCGGTGGTAGACGGCCGAGACCGTGAACAGCAGCAGCGCGCTGAGCGAGAAGACCGCGGCACCGACCTTGGCCTGCGTCGTCGGAGCCAGCACGACGAGCACGACGCCGGCCGCGAGCGTGAGGGGCACCACGCCGAGGTGGAGCCAGCCCCGGAGCTTCGGCTTGACCTCCTCGATCACGTGGCGCAGGTGCTCCGCGACCTCGTCGCGCCGGTCGTCGCTTCCCGTCATGGGGTGAACCTAGACCCGGGCCGACGTCCGCGTGCCGGTGCGGCCTAGTCCGGCACCGAGGCCACCTGGCCCGCCCGGCGGAGGCTGGCGGCGACGAAGCCGCTGTCCTTCAGCTCCGCGACGAACCCGTCGAGCAGCTCGACGGTGCGGGCACCCCGCGCGCGGGGGACCGCGACCGCCTGACGGATGGCCTGGAACGCCGGCTCCAGCACCCGCAGGCCGTGCGCCGCGGCGAGCTCCTCCGTCGGCTGCCGCACGCCCGAGAGGACGTCGAGGCGCTGGTCGACGAACACGTCGACCACCTCGTCACCGCGCACGACCGTGGCGTTCCGGACGGTGCGGGTCAGGTAGAGGTCGTAGGCCGAACCGCGTCGTACGGCGATCGTCGTCCCGGCGACGTCGACGTCGGCGGGGCCCGCGAGGGGAGAGCCCGGGCGTACGGCGTAGACCCCCTCGATCCCCACGTACGGCCTCGTGAACCGCACGCCCTCCTCGCGGGCCGGCTCGACCGCCAGGAACCCCAGGTCGACCTGACCATCGACCAGGGCCGCGTAGGAGTCGCGCGCCGCCCCGACCGGGCGGAGCTCCAGAGGCACCCCGAGCCGCCGGGCGAGCTCGATGACGATGTCGACGGTGACGCCGGTCGGCGCCTCCGGGGTGCCCTGGACGAGCACGGGGTTGCCGAGGTTGATCACGGCGCGCAGCGTCCCACCGGGGCAGAGGGCCTCGCGCAGGGCTGCGGACCGGTCCGGACCGCGCTCCGGTGGTGCGATCGGGGCCGTCACACGTCACGCCCCGCGACGGCCCGCAGACGTCGGTAGAGGGTGAACCCGACGATGAGCAGGAGGGCGCCGTAGATGGTCTGGGAGATCGCGCTGTCGACCAGCACGCCGTACTCGCCTCCGGAGGACAGCAGCGCGTTGCGCAGGCTCGTCTCGGCGAGGGGCCCGAGCACCACCCCGATCATGATCGGGGCCAGGGGAAAGTCGAAGCGCCGCAGCAGGAAGCCGACGAACCCGATGCCCAGCACGAGGACCAGGTCGACGACCGAGGCCGACGTGGCGTAGACCCCCAGGCCGCAGAAGACCGTGATGCCGGCGTAGAGGTAGTGCCGCGGGATCTTGACCAGCTTGGCCCACAGCGGCGCGAAGGGCAGGTTCAGCACGAGCAGCACGACGAGCCCGATGAACAGGCTCGCGAGCAGGGTCCACACGAGGTCGGCACTGCGGTCGAAGAGGAGCGGTCCCGGCTGCAGCCCGTACTGCCGGAACGCGGCCAGCATGATCGCCGCGGTCGCCGAGGTGGGCAGGCCCATGGCGAGGAGCGCCCCGATGGCGGTGCCGGCGGTGGCGTTGCCGGCCGCCTCCGGGGCCGCGAGCCCACGGATCGCGCCCTTGCCGAACTGGGGGTCGCGACGGCGCCGGTCGAGGGCGCGCTCGCTGCCGTAGGCGAGGAAGCTGGGGATCTCGGCCCCGCCGACCGGGACGACGCCGAACGGCGCGCCGATGCTCGCACCGCGGACCCAGGCCGGTGCGGCCTCCCGGAACTCGGCCTTGGAGAGGTAGGGCCGGCCCTCGAGCTCGTGCAGCCGCGCCGGGCGGGTGCGGTGCACGCGGGAGGCCACGTGGAAGACCTCGCCCAGGGCGAGCACCCCGACGGTGATCACGATGATGCTGATGCCGTCGAACAGCTGCGGCACGCCGAAGGTGAACCGCTGGGCCCCGGAGATGCCGTCGATGCCGATGACGGCGAACCCCAGGCCGAACGCGAGGCTGGTGAGGCCCTTGGCGAAGGACGTGCTGACGACCGTCGCGGTCGCGACGAACGCGAGCACCGAGAGCGCCAGGTACTCCGGCGGGCCGAAGTTGATGGCGAGGTCGGCGAGCTTCGGAGCGAACAGCACCACGATGACGACGGAGATGATGCCGCCGGTGAAGGCACCGATGGCGGCCGTGGCGAGGGCCTGGGGCGCGCGCCCGGACAGGGTCATCCGGTGGCCCTCGAAGGTCGAGGCGATGGCGGTCGAGCCGCCGGGCGTGTTGACCAGGATGGCCATCGTCGAGTCGCCGAAGAGCCCGCCGAAGTAGACGCCCGCGAACATGATGAAGGCCGACGTCGGGTCGAGCGTGAAGGTCACCGGCAGCAGCAGCGCCACGGCCATCGACGAGCCCAGGCCGGGCAGCACGCCGACGGCCGTCCCGAGGAGGGCCCCGACGACCACCCACAGCAGGTTCATCGGCGTGAACGCCTGCTCGAGACCGCCGAGCAGCAGGTCGACCGACTCCATCAGAGGACCCCGTCCAGGATGCCTGCGGGCAGGTGGAGACCGAGGCCCGCGGAGAACACGACCTGGACGGTGCACGACAGCACCAGGGAGACGGCGACGTCCTTGACGGGCGTGCCCGACCCCATCGCCGAGGCGATGATCCAGAACATGAGCGCCGCGGCGAGGATCCACCCGAGCGGATTCAGCAGCAGCGCGAAGAGGAGGAACGCGAGCATCGTCAGGCCGAGCGTGCGCCAGTCGGTGAAGGTCGCGTGATCCTCACCCTCGACCGGCTCCATCCCGGCGGCGTCCTCGGGCTCCTCCGGGGTGCGCACGTAGTGCACGACGAGGAGGGCCGCGAGCACGTAGCAGGCCGCGGCGACGATGGCGGGGAAGAACGTGGGTCCGGGTGCCTCGGCGCCCTCGGGGACCGTCATGGTGACGATGCCGACGGTCAGGTAGACGCCGAGCGCGAGGGTGAGCAGGGCCAGCACCAGGCCGCTCCGCCCGGTGCCGGCGCCGTACCGCACGCGGGTCTCGGTCGTGGTCGGCGTCGCCGACCGCGGCGCGCTCACGCGGCACCTGCCGGGGCCTTGACCGCGACGACGGGTGCGGCGGCACCCAGGATGATGCGTTGGGCCAGCGACCCCATGATCAGCTTGCCGACGGGTGACCGGCGGCGGACGCCGACCACGATCATGGCGGCGTCGAGCTCGAGCGCGCTGTCGAGGAGGTCGTCAGCGGGGACGGGAGCCGTGCTCGCCGGAGCGAGCCACCGCTCCCCCGCGGGCGCGGTGTCGTCGACCGGGTCGACGTGGCGGTCGGTGGCGTGCGACTGGCGGTCGAGGTCGAAGACGGTGACCGCGAGCTGGAGACGGGCGGCCAGGTCACGGCCGTGCTCCAGCGCGGTCGTGCCTTCGGGCGAATGACTGTAGGCGACCATGAGCGTCATGGCAGGGGACTCCTTCGGAGGGTGACGACGGACGGGGACGAGCGGCTCAGTAGCCGAGCTCGGTCCAGATCTGGTTGACCTCGGCGGTCTGCTGCGCGAGGTCATCGCGGAACTCCTCGCCGATGAGGAACGTGTCGGTCCACTGGTTGCGCTCGAGGGCGTCGGCCCACTCCGGCGACTCGACCATCTCGGTGACGATGTCCTCGAGCTCGCGTCGTTGGGCCTCGTCGATGCCGGGCGGAGCGACGATGCCGCGCCAGTTCGTGAGGGTGACGTCGTAGCCGAGGTCCTTCAACGTCGGCACGTCGATGAAGTCCACGGGCGCGTCGGCCGAGACGGCCAGCGCCTTGAGCCGGCCCGCCTCGACCTGGTCGGAGAAGTCCGCCCACCCGCTGACCGAGGCCTTGATGGTGCCCGACAGCAGGGAGGTCGCGAGCTCGCCGCCGCCGGAGTAGGCGATGTAGTTGACGTCGACCGGATCGATCCCGGACGCCTGCGCGAGCTGGGTGATGATCATCTGGTCGACGCTGCCGAGGGAGCCGCCGCCGAACGCGAACTGGTTCGGGTCCTGGGCCCACTCGGCGACGAGCTCGTCGACGGAGTCGAACGGGGAGTCGGCCGGCACCACCAGGACGTCGTAGTCGTCGGTGATCCGTGCGATCGGCGTGACCTCCTCGATCGTGCGAGGAGAGCTGTTCACACGGATGGCGCCGAGCATCGTGATGCCCATCATCATCAGGGTCTGGGACTCCCCGTCCATCTGCGCGACCTCGTTGAGACCGATGGTGCCGCCGGCGCCCGGGATGTTGAGGACCTGGCTGTTGTTGACGATCCCCTCCGCGCGCAGCACCTGCTGGATCTCGCGGGCCGCCCCGTCCCACCCGCCGCCCGCCGAGGCGGGGGCGATCAGCGTGAGCTGGGAGCGCGCGGTCGCACCGCTGCTGCCCGACGCCGCGTCCCACACCCCCGCGGCCACCAGGACCAGGGCGAGGACGCCCGCGACGGCCTTGGCCGTGCGCGCCAGCCCGGACCCCGCCCCCGGACTCGTTGCTTCAGAGCTTGCTTCGGAACTCGACACCGACCGACCTCGCCTCGTGGATGTAGCCTATAGGCAACGAGGGTGAGTCACGTCACGAGCGGTGTCAAGCGGCGCTGGGCCGCGTCGGCGGAGCGGCGCTCCTACGAGAGGGCGTCGATGGCGCGGCGACCGAGGCTGTGCGCGACGTGGTCGTGCATGACCTGCTCCGCGCGCTCCGGGTCGCCGGACACGACCGCCTCGGCGAGCCGGGCGTGCTCGTCACGGACGCGCTCGACGTCCTCCCGGGAGTCCGGGACCGTGCGCAGACCGACCTGGCGGTAGCGGTCCGCCTTGTCCCACAGCCCCTCGAGCACGCCCACCAGCGGCGCGTTGTGGGACGCCGCGTAGATCGCGCGGTGGAACGCCCGGTGGGCCACGAGGTGCTCGAGGTCCGCGTGGCCCGTGAGGGGCGTCAGCTCGGCCAGCGTCGCCCGGACGGCGTCGACGTCCCCGTCGGTACGGCGCTCCGCGGCCAGCCGGGCCGCCAGGGGATCGAGGGTGAGGCGGACCTCGTAGAGACTGCGTGCCTCGCCGGCCGAGAGCTCCGTAACACGGGCGTCGCGGTGGGTCCCGAGCAGCACGAGACCCTCCGTCGCCAGACGCTTCAGCGCCTCACGCAGCGGCGTCGTGCTGAGGCCGAGCTCGGCGGCGATCCGCTCCTGGTGGACGACGGCGCCGGGCAGGAGCTCCTCCGCCAGGATGCGTCGGCGGATGACCGCGTAGGCGTAGTCGCTCTTGGACTGGTACGACGGCTCGATGGTCGGCACGACCGGATCGTAGCCAGCCCCGCCCTCCTCCAACATCCTGTAGCCTATAGGCAATCAAGGAGGTCCCGTGGACAGCTTCGGCAGCAGCCGTGTACTGATGACGACCGACGGCGAGGTGCGCATCCGCAGCCTCCAGGCGGTCGAGGGCGCATCGACGCTGCCCTTCGCCCACAAGGTGCTGCTCGAGAACCTGCTGCGCCACGAGGACGGTGACGTCGTCACGGCCGACGACATCGCCGCGCTGGTCTCGGGCGACCCGCGACCGCACGACGTCGCGTTCCACCCCTCGCGGGTCTTCCTCCACGACACCAACGGCGTCCCGGTCCTCACCGACCTCGCCGCGATGCGGGACGCCGTCGCGGAGGCCGGCGCCGACCCGGCCCTGCTCGACACCGTGGTGCCCGCCGAGCTGACGGTCGACCACTCGGTCGTGACCGACTTCTCCGGTCGACGCGACGCCCCGCAGCGCAACGTCGAGCGCGAGTACGAGCGCAACGCCGAGCGCTACCGCTTCCTGAAGTGGGGCCAGCAGGCCTTCGCCGGCCTCCAGGTCGTGCCCCCGGGGGCCGGGATCATGCACCAGATCAACGTCGAGCACCTCGCCCAGGTGGTCACCCGTCGCGACGGCGAGGCCTATCCCGACACGGTGGCCGGGACCGACTCGCACACCACGATGGTCAACGGGCTCTCGGTGCTGGCGTGGGGGGTCGGCGGGATCGAGGCCGAGGCAGCCATGCTCGGCCAGCCGATCGCGATGCTCATCCCCCCGGTCGTCGGCGTCGAGCTCGTCGGTCGGCTGCGGCCCGGGGTGACCGCCACCGACCTCGTCCTCACGCTCACCGAGCGCCTGCGCGCGGTCGGGGTGGTCGGTGCGTTCGTCGAGTTCTTCGGCCCCGGTGTCGCCGACGTCAGCGTGGCCACGCGCTGCACGATCGCGAACATGAGCCCGGAGTTCGGCTCCACCGCCGCCATGTTCCCGATCGACGCCGCCACCTGCGAGTTCCTCCGGCTCACCGGACGCAGCAGCGGGCACGTGGACCTGGTCGAGGCGTACGCCCGCCACCAGGGCCTGTGGCACGACCCGACCGCGGTGCCCCGCTTCGGGTCCACCCTCACCGTCGACCTCGCCCAGATCACCCCCAGCCTGGCCGGGCCGCGGCGGCCGCAGGACCGGGTCGAGCTCGCGGACGCGCCCCGCGCCGTGGCGGCCGCGGTCACGGAGCTGCGTGCCGAGCGGCCGGCGCCCGCGACCGTCGGCCCCACCGACGGCCCCACCGACGGCCCCACCGACGGCCCCACCGACGGCCCCACCGACGGCGCCACCGACGGCGCCGTGGCCATCGCCTCGATCACCTCGTGCACCAACACCTCCAACCCGGCGGTCATGATCGCCGCCGGGCTGCTCGCGCGGCGCGCCGTCGAGCGGGGGCTGCGGAGCAAGCCCTGGGTCAAGACCAGCCTCGCGCCCGGTTCCCGGGTCGTGACCGACTACCTCGAGCGCGCCGGCCTCTCGCCCGCGCTCGAGGAGCTCGGGTTCCACCTCGTCGGCTACGGCTGCATGACGTGCATCGGCAACTCCGGCGCCCTCCTGCCCGACATGGCCGGCGAGGTCGCGAACGGGACGCTCGTGGCCTCGGTGCTCTCCGGCAACCGCAACTTCGACGGCCGCATCAACAACGACGTGGCGATGAACTTCCTGGCCTCCCCGCCCCTGGTCGTCGCGTACGCGATCGCCGGCTCGATGCACGTCGACCTCACCCGCGACCCCCTCGGCCACGACCCGGAGGGCACCCCGGTGCACCTCCGCGACATCTGGCCGACCGAGGCCGAGATCGAGGCGGTGGCGGCCAGCTCGATCGAGCCGGGCACGTACGACGAGGTGTACGCGACGATCTTCGACGGCGACGAGAACTGGCGCGCCCTCGACGCCCCCCGGGGCCCGCGCTTCGACTGGGACCCGGCGTCGACCTACCTCCAGCGCCCTCCGTTCCTCGACGCTGCCGCAGCGGCCCACCGCGCCGGTCGCACCGAGCCGCCGCTGCTGGCGGACGTCGCGGGGGCCAGGGTCCTGCAGTACGTCGGCGACTCCGTGACCACCGACCACATCTGCCCCGCGGGACGTGTCCCCCCGGCGAGCCCGGCGGGCCGCTACCTCCGGTCGCAGGGCGTCACGACCTCCGAGCTCAACAGCTATGCGTCGCGGCGCGGCAACTGGCAGGTGATGAGGCGCGGCGGGTTCACCAACCCACGCCTGCACAACCGGCTCGCCGACGGCGGTCCGGGAGGTCTCACCGCCGACCTCACCGCTCCCCACCCGTACCCCGTCGACGAGGTCGACACCGTCGCGGACCGGTACGCCGCCGCGGGGGTGCCGCTCGTCGTCCTCGGCGGCCGGGAGTACGGCACGGGCTCGTCGCGCGACTGGGCCGCGAAGGTCACCGCCCTCCTGGGGGTCCGGGTCGTCATCGCCGAGTCCTACGAGCGCATCCACCGGTCCAACCTCGTCGGCATGGGCGTCCTGCCGCTGCAGTTCGCCGACGGCGACTCGGCAGCCTCGCTGGGGCTCGACGGGTCCGAGGTGCTCGCCGTGGAGGGGCTGGCCGGCCGCGCGTCGGCGCCCCCGACGCTCACCGTCACCGCGACCCACCCGGTCGGCGGTGCGGTCACGACCTTCACCGTCACGACGCGGCTCGACACGCCGCGCGAGCAGCTCTACCACCGCTACGGCGGCGTCCTGCCGTACGTCCTCCGGTCGACGCTCGAGCGGCTCGTGGCCCCTGCTCGGGAGGCGTGAGCGCGGCGGGCTCGACGATCACCGTCAGGCGTCGGCGTCGCTCCGTGCGGCGCCGTCGTCCGCAGGACGACCGGCGGCCCGCGCCACCGCCGTGACCCGCTCCAGGAAGTCGGCGACCACGCGCGCCTCCTCCGGCCCCAGCGACCGCGACACCTCGTCGATGCCGTCGATGACGGGCGACCAGGCGTCGTACGCCGCGCGCCGCGCCTCAGCGGTCTCGGCCACGGCGACACGGCGGCGGTCGACGGGGTCGCGGGTGCGCACGACGTGGCCCGCCCGCTCGAGACGGTCGACCATCACCGTCGCCGACGACGACCTGATGCCCAGCCGCTCGGCGAGTCCCGCGACGCCCGTCGGCCCGTCGACGACGAGGGCCCCGATGGCCGCCATGTCGTTCGGGTTCATGCCCATGACCTGCGCCATCCGGCCGGCCAGCTCCCGCGACTCCCCGATCAGGTCGCGC
This sequence comes from Nocardioides alkalitolerans DSM 16699, assembly GCF_000426525.1. GTDB lineage: Bacteria > Actinomycetota > Actinomycetes > Propionibacteriales > Nocardioidaceae > Nocardioides > Nocardioides alkalitolerans. The sequence goes on along the minus strand of NZ_KE384533.1, from coordinate 1,214,469 downwards.
ACGGCCACCGTCACCGGGACGAGGTGGTCGTAGCCCGGCTCGTCCGCCATCGCGTCGTCTCCTCGTGTCATCCCGGCACAGATTTGCGCCAGGTCGCTAGTTTGTCTACGTATCTGTCGCCGGCGCCACCGCCCGCTCCCACCATCTCGAGGAGACACCATGACATCCGCTCCCCCGACGACGCCCCGCGTGCTCGTGACCGGCGCCAGCGTCGCAGGCCCCGCCCTCGCGTGGGGGCTGCACCGCGCCGGCTTCGACGTCACCCTCCTCGAGCGCTCCCCCGAGCAGCGCGAGACGGGCCAGAACGTCGACATCCGTGGGATCGGGAGGGACGTCGTGCGCCGCATGGGCCTGGAGGCGACCATCCTCGAGCAGCTCACGGGCGAGATCGGCACGCGGTTCGTGGACGCCGACGGCCGGCCCGTGGCCGAGTTCCCCGGCGAGGAGGGGCAGGACGGCCCGACCGCCGAGGTCGAGATCCTCCGGGGCGTGCTCGCCCAGATCATGGTCGACGCCGTCCCCGACGGGGTCGAGCTGCGGTACGGCGACCACGTCGTCGGCGTCGCGCAGGACGCCACCGGTGTCGACGTACGACTGGCGAGCGGCGCCAGCGAGCGCTACGACCTCCTGCTCGTCGCCGAGGGCCGGTCGTCGCGGACCCGGCGCCTGGTGTTCGCCGAGGAGACGGAGTACCGCGACCACGGCGTGACCATCGCGTACGGGACCCTCGACCGGCTCCCCGACGACACCGACTTCTGGGACTGGTTCACCGCCCACCGCGGACGCGTGGCCTCCATCCGGCCCGACAACGTGGGCTCGATCCGCGCCAGCCTCTCCTTCGAGAGCGAGCCGATGGGCTTCGAGCGCCTGCCGGTCGACGCCCAGCTGACGGTGCTCCGCGAGCGGTTCCGCGGCGCCGGCTGGCAGAGCGAGCGCATCCTCGACGGCTTCGCGGCGCGGCCCGACGAGCTCTACGCGCAGCGCATGGAGCAGGTGGTCGTCTCGACGTGGAGCAAGGGGCGGGTCGCGCTCCTCGGCGACGCGGCCTGGGGGTCGGGACCGACCGGGATGGGCACGACGCTGGCCCTCGTCGGCGCGCACGTGCTCGCCGGCGAGCTGGCCCGGACCCTCACCGACGCGGGCGACACCCCGCAGCGGGCGTTCGCCCGCTACGAGCGGCTCCTGCGGGGGTACGCCGACAGCGCGCAGGGCATGCCGCGCAACGGCGCCCGGATGCTGCACCCGTCCTCGCGCCTCGGCGTCCGCGCGATCCACACGATGTACCGCGTCGCCGCCAGCCGGCCGGTGCGCGGCTTCTTCCAGAGCCACCTGCTGACCAACGAGAAGGACGTGCCCGAGCTGCCGGACTACCCCCTCCTGCGCGCCGCCCCCGACGCCGGCGTCAGTGCGCGCGCCGCCGCCCGGCCAGCCCGAGGCTGAGCACGGCGCAGGCCGTCGCGGTGGCCGCGACGACCAGCCAGGAGCGGTGGAAGGCGTCGAGCGCGTCGGCCGGTGCGGGCTCGCCGAGCACGGCGACGAGGACGGCGACCCCGACGACCGCACCCAGCTGCCGCGCGGTGGCGCCCACGGCGCTGCCGGCCCCGAACTGGTGCGGCAGGAGCGAGGCCGCCCCGGCCGCACCGAGGGTCGGCAGCGCGAAGGCGATCGCGAGACCGATGAGCACGGTGCCGGGCAGGAAGTCGGTCCAGTACGACGCCTCGCTCCCCGTGCGCAGCGCCAGCCACGCCGCACCGGCCGCCATGGCCAGCGCCCCCGGCACCACGAGCACCCGGAAGCCGAGCCGGTCGGCGAGCCGACCCGTGACCGGGGACAGCAGCGCCGCCAGCAGCGGGCTCGGGAGCACGGCGACGGCGGTGCGCAGCACGGAGTACTCCCACACCCCGGTCAGGAACAGCACGTTGCACAGGATCACCGCGAAGAACGCGGCGCTGAACAGCAGCAGTGCCGCCGTCGCGACCGAGAAGGTGCGGACGACGAACAGGCGCACCGGCAGCACCGGGCTCGGGTGGCGCAGCGCTCGGAGCACGAGCACCGGCACCAGCAGCGCCGCCACCACGAACGAGCCGACCACGCGCCACGACGTCCAGCCCCAGCTCTCGCCCTGCACGAGACCCAGCGACAGCAGTCCGAAGACGGCCGTGACCATCACGACCCCGAGCAGGTCCTGGCGGCCCACGGTCGGGGTGCCGGTGGACTCGCGCAGCACCCGACGCCCGGCGACGACCGCCAGCACGCAGAAGGGCACGTTGATCAGGAACACCCAGCGCCAGCCCGGACCCTCGACGAGCAGGGCACCCAGCGTCGGACCGGCGGCCGCTGCGGCGCCCCCGGCCGCACCCCACAGGCCGACGGCCCCCGCCCGCCGCGCGGCGGGGAACTCCGGCAGCAGCAGGGCCAGCGACGCGGGCACGAGCAGTGCTGCACCGACGGCCTGCAGCGCCCGCGCAGCGACCAGCAGCTCCACCGACGGCGCGACGCCGCACAGCGCCGACCCGACGGCGAAAACCATGAGCCCGGCGAGGAAGACCTTCTTCCGGCCGCGGTCGTCCGCCAGCCGGCCCGCGGTGACGAGCAGGGCGCCGAACACGACGGCGTACGCGTTGAGCACCCACGAGAGCCCGGCGCGCGTGACGTCGGGGAAGTCCGCCGACAGCGCCGGGAAGGCGATGTTGACGACGGTGGCGTCGAGGAAGACCACGAAGACCCCGGCCGCCGAGATGGCGAGCACCTTCCAGGCGCGCGCCGGCACCTCGGCGGAGGCCTCGGCCGGGGTGGCGTCCACAGCGTCGGCGCCGCGGGCGTCGCTCACTGCCACTCCCCCAGCACGCGCCGGGTCTGGCGGGCCTGCGCGAGCAGGCGGCCGTCGCGGTCCCACACCTCGCTGTCGTCGACGCACCACCCTCCGGCCGCCTCGCGCGTGACGATGCGCAGCAGCACCCAGCCCTCCGCCTCCGGCGCCTCGGTGAACGAGACCGTCAGCTCCACGGTCGGCACCGCCACGGGCAGGGCCGTCGCGCCGTACAGCGCCGGCGGCAGCGCGTCGACCAGGACCGTCAGGGCCGCGGCGTCGAGCGGGGTGTCGACCACGAACCGCGCCCACACCACCAGCTCGGCCCGGGTGTCGCCCGCGAGCGGTCGTACGTCGGTGGCCGCGCGGAACCGCAGGTGCTGGCTGAACGGCACGAAGTCCACGGGGAGCGGCAGGTCGGGGCACTCGTCCGGGCCGGGCACGTCCGGCGCGGGTACGGCGGAGAGGGTCGAGACCCCGCGGGAGCTGCCGCCCACGAGCGTCGCCCGGGCGACGCCCTCCGCCTCGACGGCGACGACCGCCGAGCTCCCGCCGACGCGCAGCGGCTCCGCGACGAACCCGAGGCTCCCCTCCGGCGCCCGTTCCAGCAGGAGCACGGTGAGCGAGCGGGCCACCCGACCCTCGCCGAGCAGCGGCTCCGCCGCGCGCAGGCACAGCGCGCAGACCAGCCCGCCCTGGGGCCCGGACCAGGAGAACCAGCTGCGGTCGAGCGTCGCCCGGCCGTCCTCCAGGGTGAGGGCCTGCGCCAGCGAGCGCGAGCCCGTCGTGGTGTCGTCGCTCGTCGTCATGGCGTCCTCGTCCTCGGGTGGTCCATCGGGTGGTGCGTCGGGTGGTCCGCGCCGATGCCGCGCGCGGCGAGCCAGGTGACGACCTCGGCGCCGACGACGTCACCGGCGGGCTCCTCGTTGAAGTTGTGGGCCACCGGCAGCTCGCGCAGGTCGGCGCGCAGCTCACCGGCCAGGCGCCGGACGGACGCGGCCGGCACCAGCGTGTCGTCGCGACCGGCCACCACCAGGGTGGGTACGGCGAGAGGCGCCACCGGCTCGCGGGAGCCGAGAGCGAGCTGTGCCAGCACGAGCCACGACTCGTCGACACGCCAGGCCCGGGAGCGGTCGCGCACCTCGGGCGACGCGCCGTCGGTGAAGAGGCCCCGCGGCGGGCGCAGGGGCAGCGTCCGGACCGGCCAGGTCGTCACGGCCAGCGCCGCGAACGTCGCGGCGCTGAGCGGGTCGTGGCGGGCCATCGCGAGGAGGTCGCGCACGAGCCCGCCCGGGGGCACCGGCATGAGCAGCACCAGGGCGTCGACGTGACCCCTCCGCGCGGCCCGCAGGCTCAGCAGCCCACCGAGGGAGTGTCCGGCGAGGACCACCGGGCCACCGTCGGTCGCGGCGCGCTCCAGCTGCTCGTCCAGCAACCGGTCGGCCGCCCGCAGGCCTCCACGGTGGAGCTGCGGGAGCCGGGCGGCCCGGGCCGGGAGCGTGACGACGTGGACGGGCCCGACCGCCGGACCGAGGCCGTCGGTGAGGGTCGTCGCGAGAGCGTCGAACGCGCCGGGCGCCGTGAAGGCTCCGGGCACGACGAGCACCGTCACCGGACGACGTCCGGCCGGTGGGCCGTGACCACGGCACGAAGACCCGTGTCGACGAGTGCCGGGTCGTCGGGGAACAGGTCGGCGACCAGCAGCCCGGCCAGTCCGTGGGCGCTGGCCCAGCAGCAGTGCGCCAGGGCCTCGGCGTCGTCGCTCACGAGTGTCCCGGCGGCCACGCACTCCTCCACGGTCGCCACGACCCGCCCGAGCGTGCTCGCCCGGCACCGGGCGCGGGTCGCCGCGTCGGGCACGTGCCCGGCGACGTCGCCGGCGAACATCACCGAGAAGAACGACGGCTCCGCCACCGCGAAGTCGCAGTACGCGCGCCCCACCGCGACGAGCCGCTCGGGATCGCCCACGGGCGGCCCCGCCGCCAGACCGGCGTCCATCGCCGCCGCGAGCCGGCCGAACCCCTCGACGTACAGGGCCGCGGCCAGACCGGGCTTGCCACCGAACAACGTGTAGACGAGCTGCGTCGACCCCCCGGCCTCGGCGCCCACCCGCCGCAGCGTCAGCCCCGCCGGCCCCTCCTCCGACAGCAGCCGCGCCGCGACCTCGAGCACCGCGCGACGGCGGGGATCGTCGGCGTGCTCGATGGATGACAGTGTCATAACGGTGTTATAGCACTGGTGCGCGCTCCCTGTCCCGGCCTTCGAGACGCGAGGCCGGCGATGCTCACGCGTGCAGGTCGCGCAGGACCGTGTGGAAGTCGGCCTTGCCCTCGAACCCGATGCCGGGCCGGTCGTCGAGCCGCACCCGGCTGTTCTCCACCACGGCGTCGTCGGCGAACCCGCCGGTGGGCTGGAACTCGCCGGGGTAGGACTCGTTGCCGCCGAGCTTGAGGGCGGCGGCGATGTGGAGCGAGAACTGGTGCCCCCCGTGCGGGATGCACCGACGCGAGGACCAGCCGTGCTGGGCGAGCATGTCCTGGATGCGGCGGTACTCCGTGAGGCCGTAGCTCAGTGCGGGATCGAACTGCAGGTAGTCGCGGTCGGCGCGCATGCCGCCGTACCGGATGAGGTTGCGCGCGTCCTGCAGGGAGAACAGGTTCTCGCCGGTCGCGATCGGGTTGCGGTAGTGCTCCGCGAGGGTCGCGTTGAGGCCGTAGTCGAGCGGGTCGCCGACCTCCTCGTACCAGAACAGGCCGTAGGGGTCGAGCGCGCGGCCGTACTCGAGGGCGGTCTGCAGGTCGAACCGGCCGTTGACGTCGACGGCCAGGCGGGAGCCGTCGCCGTCGAGGACCTCGATGACCGCCTCGATGCGGCGCAGGTCCTCGGCGAGGTCGGCGCCGCCGATCTTCATCTTCACCACGTCGTAGCCGGCGTCGAGGAAGCCCTTCATCTCGTCCTGCAGGTCGCTGCGGGACTTCCCGGGCGCGTAGTAGCCCCCGGCGGCGTAGACGAAGACCGAGTCGTCGGGGTCACCGTCGCCGTACTCGTCGGAGATCCAGCGGTAGAGCGGCACGCCGGCGACCTTGGCGACCAGGTCGTGCAGAGCCATGTCGACCACGCCGACCGCGACCGATCGCTCGCCGTGGCCGCCGGGCTTCTCGTTGCGCATCATCGCGTCCCACGCCAGCGCCGGGGAGATCTGGCCGTCCTCGGCCAGGAGGCTGTCGGCCGGGGCGTCCATGAGCCGCGGCAGGATCCGCCGGCGCAGGATGTCGCCGGCGGAGTAGCGGCCGTTGGAGTTGAAGCCGTAGCCCACGACGGGTTCGCCATCGACGACCACGTCGCTGACCAGGGCGAGGACCGAGCAGTCCATCGTGGAGAAGTCGATGAAGGCGTTGCTCATCGACGAGCTGATCGGGATGACGCCCTCGTGGGCGGAGACGATCTCCATGACTGCGGCCTCTCTTGTAACTTATAAGTTGTGAACGCAGCCGAACGTACGTGTCCGGGACCTCATCCACAAGGGGGTCTTATAAGTTGTGAGAGCATGGCGTGGTGACGACGCACACCTTCACCAGCAAGGGCGACGTGGCGTACGCCGAGCTGCGGGCGCAGATCCTGTCCGGCGCCCTGCCCGCCGGCTCGCGTCTCTCGCAGTACGAGCTCGCAGCCGCCCTGGGCATCAGCATCACGCCGTTGCGCGAGGCGGTACGACGCCTGAGCGGCGAGGGACTCATCGTGCTCGACACCCACCGCGACGCGCGGGTCGCGCAGATGGACATGACCGAGGCGCGCGAGCTCTTCGAGACCCGGCGGGCCCTGGACCCCGCGGCGATCGCGCTGGCGGCCGTGCACCGCACGCCGGCCGACATCGAGCGCATGCGCGCGGCCGTCGCCCGCCTCCTGCCGGTGACGCGACAGTGGGGCGAGCCGGCGCTGCTCGCGCACCGCGAGGTCCACCAGGCCATCTACTGCGCCTCGCACAACACCGTGATGATCCGGCTGCTCGACGACCTGTGGGACAAGTCGGACCGCTACCGCCGGCTCGGCCTCGAGCTCCAGCCCGGAGCCGGCCCCCGCACCCGTGACTTCGAGGAGCACGGCGAGATGGTGGAGCTGGTCGTCGCCGGCGACGCGGACGCTGCCGCGGCGCTGATGCGCCGCCACATCGACATGAGCCTGACGGCCGCCGCGCTCGCCGCCCACGAGGCCGACGTGCCCACCGGGACCGACACCGCAGGGTCCAGCACCGCAGGGTCCAGCACCGCGGGGTCCAGCACCGCGGGGTCCAGCACCGCGGGGTCCGCCCCGGCAGACCCCGCCTGACCGTCAGAAGTACAGCAACCGATTGAGGCGAAGGATGAAGTCGTCGACCGGCTTCGACGTGGGGTCGCCCGTCACCTCGACGATGACCGACATCGCGAGGTCGCGGCGCTTCGGGGCCCGGCCGACGACGGCGTCGGCGAGCGCGCTCCGGAGCTGGTCCTCGGTGAGGTCGGCGCAGTAGGCCGGGGTCCCGGGCTGCTGGCGCCACGACTCGGCGAGGGGGCCGGCGTCGTACCCCGTGAAGCCGGTCTCCTCGACCAGCCCGATCCCGACGGCGCGGTGGGCCTCGTCGTCGGCCGCGACCGGGAGGGCGATGCGGTCGGGCGTGCCGGCCGGGGCGTCCTTGGTGTCGAAGGAGTCGGACAGGACCGCGTTCCACGCCTTCACGACGGGGCGCCCGATCTGCTCGGAGATCCACTCGCTCTCGACCTGGCCCTCGTCGAGCGCCGCGATGTTCCCGTCGCGCATCGGGTAGTAGTTCGAGGTGTCGAGCACGACCGCCTCCGCAGGGAGCCGGTCGAGGACCGGCTTGATGCCGGGCACGTGCTGGAGCGGGATCGAGACGACCAGGACGTCGACGTCGAGGACGACCTCGTCGGCACGGACGGCGCGGGCACCGGTCTCCAGCACCGCGGCGGGCACCGTCTCGGGCCCGCGCGAGTTGGCCACCTTGACGTCGTGCCCGGCTGCGCTCAGGCGGCGCGCCACCGTCGCACCGATGTTGCCGACTCCGAGTACACCGATCTTCACGAGCTTCTCCTCCGGTTGGGGCGTGGTCCGGGACGGACGTAACGGACACTGCCCCCACTTAAGTCACGGAGTCGCGGGATCATTCCCCGGGCGAGCGGGTCAGCCGGCATCCGGGCCGGCGAATCCGTCCCGCAGGAGCGCACGCAGTCGAGCCGGGGAGTCCGGTCCGGCCAGCGAGGAACCGCGCGCCCAGCTGAGGGCCAGCGCGGCCAGGAACAGGTCGCGTCCGCTCACGTCTGCGCGCGCCTTGCCGTCGCGCTGGGCCGCACCGAGGAAGTGGTCGGTGCGCTCGATGAACCCGATGCAGGTGGAGGCCAGCGGGTTGTGCTCCTCGAGGAAGGCGTCGCGCAGCGGTCCGGGCAGGCCGTCGAAGACCCCGAAGAACTCCTCGAGCGCCACCATCCACCCCGCGAGGGCCTCGCCACTGTCGGCCATCTGCTCGAGCCGCTCGATGTCCGAGACGACCTGCGCCGTACGCCGATCGAGGAGCTCGACAAGAAGAGCGTCACGCGTCGGGAAGTGGCGGTAGAGCGTGGCCGACCCCACTCCTGCGTCCCGCGCCACCGCCTCCAGTGACGCACTGACCCCGCGGTCGGCGAAGTGCCGTTCGGCCACGTCGAGGATCTCGGAGCGGTTGCGCACCGAGTCGGAGCGCGTACGGCGGGTGCGGGCGCCCTCTGGCGACATGGCTGGCCCTTCGTGACGTGACTACGAGCGTTCGCCGACCGCAGCAGCGAGCGCACGTGGGGCATGCCCCCGTTCTGCCGACACGCTACCAACGCCGGCCCCGCCCGAGATGAACTCCACCGGGGAACAAACGGAGGGCGCCCCTGTTTAATGATCCGGAGGCATACCCCGTTTCACGTGACCGAGAGCGAGCACTGGCATGACGCACCACGACGTACCCACCCGATCCCGCGGGCGGACCGACCGCTCCCACCAGCGACTCGCGCCGGGCGACGCCTTGGTCATCGGGTTGTTGATGGTCTCGACGTTCACGGTCCTGCTCAACGAGATGCTGCTCGGCGTCGCGCTTCCGACCCTGCTGGTCGAGCTCGACATCAGCGCGACGACCGGCCAGTGGCTCACCACGGCCTACCTGCTGACGCTGGCCGTCCTGATCCCCGCGACCGGTTTCGTCATGCGCAAGTTCCACCTGCGCACCATCTTCATGACCTCGATGTCGCTCTTCGTGGTCGGCACAGCCCTCGCCGCCGCGGCTCCTGGCTTCGAGGTGCTCCTCGCCGGGCGACTCGTCCAGGCCGCCGGCACCGCGGTGTTCCTCCCGCTCCTCATGGCGACCGTGATGCGCATCGTGCCGACCGCTCGGCGCGGCAGCGTCATGGCGTTCGTCGTCGTCGTCACAGCTGCGGCACCGGCCCTCGGCCCAGCCGTCTCCGGTCTCATCATGTCCCAGCTCAGCTGGCGCTGGCTGTTCCTCCTCATGCTGCCGATCGGCATCCTGGCGCTCGCGCTCGGCGCCCTGCGGCTGCGCAACATCACCACCCCGGAGGCGGTCCGGCTCGACCTGCTCTCGCTGGCCCTCTCGGCCATCGGCTTCGGCGCCCTGGTCTACGGGCTGGCGAGCATCGGCGAGTCCGCATCCGGTCACGCCACCGTCTCCCCCTCCCTGCCGATCGCGGTCGGGCTCGTGGGAGTGGCTGCCTTCGCACTCCGCCAAGTGGCGCTGCAGCGCAACGACGCCGCGCTCCTCGACATGCGCATCTTCGCCGTGCGGTCCTTCACCGTCCCGCTCATCGTCATGCTCGCGCTCACCATGACGGCCTTCGGGATCGCCGTCATCTTCCCGCTGCTGCTCAACAACGTCGTGGGGCTGAGCTCCCTGCAGATCGGCCTCTTCCTCGTGCCCGGCGGCGTCACCATCGCGGTCGTCTCCGCGATCGGCGGGCGGCTGTACGACCGCATCGGCCCGCGGCCTCTGGTCGTGCCGGGCGCAGCCCTCGTCGCAGGCTCCCTGTGGCTCCTCAGCGGCGTCGACGAGACCACGGGCGTCTGGACGCTGCTGACGCTCTACATCCTGATGTTCGTCGGCCAGGCCCTCATGTGGAGCCCCCTGACCACCACCGCACTCTCCTCCCTCCCCCGCCACCTCCACCCCCACGGGAGCGCTGCGTTCGCCGCCATCCAGCAGCTCGGGGGCGCCGCCGGCGCCGCCGTCCTGGTCTCGGCCTACACCTTCGGCGCCGACACGGAGAGCACGGGCACGCTGACCGTCTCCGAGTCCGTCTCCGCTGCCCGAGGCGCCTTCACCGCGGCAGTCGCCATCGCCTGCGTCTCGCTCCTCATCACCCTGCTGGTGCGCCGCCCCTCGATCCCCTCCCCACCGACCTCGGAGATCGAGACGCGCGAAGCCGCCGTCCCCGCCGAGCAGGGGTGACGGCCGACGACCACCGCGGTCCTCGCACCCGCGGAGGCGATCGGCGCCAGGTGTCACCGCGCCCGAGCGCCGCTGGTCCACCAGGACCGCTCACCCCGACGTCTCACCCCCTGGCACGCACTGCCGCCACCTCCCACCGACCAGAACCAGGAACCCCCATGACACAGCGACAGATGATCCTCGGCATGCAGCTGGGGAACGGCTACGGGAGCCAGGGTGCTGCCTGGCGGGCACCCGGGGTCGACGTCTCGAACTACACCAGCTTCGACGCGCAGGTGCGTTACGCCCGGGCCGCGGAGCGCGGCAAGTTCGCGTTCCTGTTCCTCCCCGACTTCCTGGGCCAGCTGGGCGCCGGCCTCGACCACGAGGCTCCGATGCTGACGCTCGAGCCCCTGCTGACCCTCGCCGCCATCGCCCGGGAGACGGAGCGCATCGGTCTCGTCGCCACGGGGTCGACCACCTTCAACGAACCGTTCAACCTCGCCCGGTCCTTCAAGGCGCTGGACGTCATGAGCCACGGCCGCGCCGGGTGGAACGCCGTCACCACCAGCGACGCCGCCTCCGCCGCCAACTTCGGCCGCCAGATCGCGCCGCGCCCCGAGCGCTACCAGCGGGCCCACGAGACCGTCCAGGTCGTCCAGGCGCTGTGGGGCAGCTGGGGCAGGGACGCCTGGCTCAAGGACGCCGAGGGTGCGCGGTTCGCGGACCCCGCGCAGATCCAGCCGGTCAACCTGCAGGGCGAGCACGTCGCCTCCCGCGGGCCGCTGGCGATCCCGCCCTCCGAGCAGGGGCAACCGGTGATCTTCTCGGCCGGCGGCGGCGCCTACGGCCTCGAGATGGCCGGTCGCTACGCCAGCGCCGTGATCGGCGCCGTCTTCACGATCGACGACGCCCGCGCGCAGCGCGAGGCCATCCGCGAGTCCGCACGACTCGCCGGCCGCGACCCCGACGAGGTGAAGTTCTTCGCGGGCGTGATGCCGGCGATCGCCAGCACCACGCGTGAGGCGCTGGACCGTCGCGTCGCCCTGGGCGAGCACACCTTCCCCGCCCGGGTGGCCTACCTCGGGTCCATGCTCGGCCTGCGGCTCGACGTGGGCCAGATCGACGAGCCGCTGACCGCCGACCAGCTGGACGCCGCCCGCCCCAGCCCCGGCGATCCCCGCTCACCGCGCGCGCTCGAGGTCGCCCGCGAGGGGTGGACCATCCGCGACGTCCTGGCCCACGGGGTCATCGACTACCACCCCACGCCGGTCGGTCCCGCCGCCGTGACCGCCGACCACATGCAGGAGTGGTTCGAGGCCGGAGCGTGCGACGGCTTCTGGGTCTCGATCGACGTCTACGAGGACGGGATCGACACGTTCGTCGACCAGGTCGTCCCCCTGCTCCAGGAGCGCGGCCTCTACCACCACGACTACGAGGGCCCCACCCTGCGCGACCACCTCGGCGCCCCCCACCAGTACGGCACGGACCCGCGCCTGACCTGACCCCTTCCCCCACGGTGGCAGCATCGGCGAGGACATCCCGCGTCCGACGGGCGTCCAGGAGAAGGAGCAGCACGTGGGCAGGAAGATCCTCGTCACGGGGTCGGCCGACGGCCTGGGGCGGATGGCGGCCGAGTCGCTCCTGGCCGCCGGGCACGACCTCGTGGTGCACGCCCGCAACGAGGAGCGGGCCACCGTCCTGCGCCCCCTGCAGGCGCGGGGCGCCGGGCTGGTGGTGGCCGACCTCTCCGACCGCGACCAGGTACGACGACTGGCCGCGGAGGTCGCCGATCTCGGGCCCCTCGACGCGGTCGTCCACAACGCCGGGGTGTGGAGCGGCCCGGCGGTCATGCCCGTGAACGTCGTCGCGCCGTACCTGCTCACGGCGCTGACGCCCCTGCCGCGTCGCCTGGTCTACCTCAGCAGCGAGATGCACCAGGGAGGACGGCCGACGACCTCGGGCACCGACTGGCAGGGGCAGCGTCCGGGGTCCTACGAGGACAGCAAGCTCTTCGTCACCGCCCTGACGGCGGCCCTGGCCCGGCTGCACCCCGAGGTGGTGGTCAACGCCGTCGACCCGGGCTGGGTGCCGACGAAGATGGGCGGCGCCGGGGCCTCCGACGACCTCGCCCAGGGCCACGAGACCCAGGCGTGGCTCGCCTCCAGCGACGATGCGGAGGCCCTCACGTCAGGCGGCTACTGGTACCACCGGCAGCGCCGCACGCCCCACCGGGCCGTGCACGACGTCGCCTTCCAGGACGAGCTGCTGGCCGCACTGGCACGCGAGACGGGCGTCGAGCTGCCCACCGCGGCGGGTTGAGCCCCGACCCTCGTCGGACGAGCGAAACGGCCCCCGGCCTGCATCTCTGCAGGCCGGGGGCCGTTCGTCGCACTGTGGCGGGTGAAGGATTCGAACCTTCGAAGGTATAAACCGACGGATTTACAGTCCGTTCCCATTGGCCGCTCGGGCAACCCGCCATGCTGTCCTCGGGGCCCGGTCTGACGACTTGGCCCTGCGACAACGAGACGAAACAATAGCGCAGACCGTCGCGACCACGGAAACCGCCGGCACCACCTGCCGACGGGCCCGGAACGGGCCCGAGATCGCGGCCGCACCACCCGCACCGACCCGCGGCAGCACGCCGCGCCGTACCCGAGGAGAACCATGGCCGACTCGTCGTTCGACATCGTCAGCAAGCTCGACCGCCAGGAGGTCGACAACGCCCTGGGGCAGACGGCCAAGGAGATCGCGACCCGCTACGACTTCAAGGGCACGGGCGCCCTCATCGAGTGGAAGGGCGACGAGGCCATCGAGATCACGGCCTCCGCCGACGACCGCGCCACCGCCGTCCTCGACGTCTTCAAGGGCAAGCTCGTCAAGCGCAACGTCTCGCTGAAGGTGCTCGACGCCTCGGAGCCGCGCCAGTCCGGGCAGACCTCCAAGATCGGCATCACGCTCAAGGAGGGCATCACCTCCGAGGACGCGAAGAAGATCTCCAAGCTCATCCGCGACGAGGGCCCCAAGGGCGTCAAGGCGCAGATCCAGGGCGACGAGCTGCGCGTCTCGTCGAAGAAGCGCGACGACCTGCAGGCCGTGCAGGCGCTCGTGAAGGAGCAGGACTACGAGTTCGTCGTGCAGTTCACGAACTACCGCTGAGCCTGGGCAGCAATCCTGGCCGCCGCGGTAGAGATTCGGCCGTCGTACCGTGCCAGGCATGTCCTCCGACCGCCGCTGGCCCCGCTGGGTGTACGGCGCGGGGTCCGAGCCCGACCCGCGCTTCACGCTCGCGAACGAGCGCACGTTCCTGGCCTGGATCCGCACCTCGCTGGCGTTCGTGGCCGCGGGCGTGGCCGTCGACGCCGTCGACCTGGGGCTCGACGGCGACCTGCGCCGCCCGCTGGCCGTGCTGCTCGTGGCGCTCGGCGTCGTCTGCGCCCTCGCGTCGTGGCTGCGGTGGGCGCGCGCCGAGCGGGCCCTGCGCCGCACGGAACCCCTGCCCAGCTCGCCCATGAGCGCCGTCCTGGCCCTGGGCGTGCTGGTCGCCGCGGTGCTGGCGCTGGTGGCGAGCCGGTGAGGCCCCGATGAGCGAGGAGCCCCGCGGCTACGGTCCGTCGACGGCGTACGCCGCCAGCTCGGCGGCCGTCGAGCGGACCGCGCTCGCCTGGAACCGCACGGCGCTCGCGCTGCTCGTGGCCGCCGTCGTGGTGGCCCGGCTGACCCTCGACCGGCTGGGCCCGTGGGGCATGGCCGGGGCCTGCCTCGCCATCCTGGCGGGCGCCTACCTGCTGCTCGAGGCGCGCCGCTGGCGACGACCCGAGCGTCGGCGCGGCGGGGCGACGACCCTCGTGCTCGGCCTCGCCGTCGTCGGCATCGGCCTCGTCGAGATCGTCGCCGTCACCCGCCCCTGAGGGCCTGGTCCGACGGCACCGGTCGCCCCGCGGGCTCACACCGCCGCGGTCGCGCCCTTCTCCGTGCTCACGGGCGTCTCGTCGCTCAGCACGCCGGCCGACCCGCGCCGTACCGGCACGACCCGCGCCCCCGTCTCGGGAGCCAGCCACACCGCCGTGCCGACCTCGAGGCCGAGCGACCTCGCGAACGTGCGGGTGAGCGTGACGACCACGTCGGCGCCCTCGTCGGCCGCGCCGGCGGGCCGCACGAAGAGTCGCACCTCGAAGCCGATGCGCAGGGCCCGGACGATCTCGCCGCGCACCGCGCCCGCCTGCTCGGTGGTGTGCACCGTGATGTCGTGCGGCCGGATGAGGTGGTCGCCGAGCGTCGTGACCTCGCCGAGGAACCCCATGACGAAGTCGTTGGCCGGCTCGTCGTAGAGCTGCTCCGGGGTGCCGACCTGCTCGATGCGGCCCTCGTTGATGACGACGATCTCGTCGGCGACCTCCAGGGCCTCCTCCTGGTCGTGCGTCACGAAGACGGTCGTCACGTGCACCTCGTCGTGCAGGCGGCGGAGCCAGTCGCGCAGCTCCTTGCGCACCTTCGCGTCGAGCGCGCCGAACGGCTCGTCGAGCAGCAGGACCTTCGGCTCCACGGCGAGCGCCCGGGCGAGCGCCATCCGCTGTCGCTGGCCGCCCGAGAGCTGCGACGGGAGCCGGTGCGCGAACTGCGAGAGGTGCACGAGCTCGAGCAGCTCGTCGACGCGCTGCTTGATCTCCGGCTTGGGGCGCTTGCGGATCTCGAGCCCGAACGCGACGTTCTTCGCCACCGTCATGTGCTTGAACGCGGCGTAGTGCTGGAAGACGAAGCCGACGTTGCGGCGCTGCGGCGGCAGCGAGGTCGCGTCGACTCCCTCGATCTGCACCGACCCGGCGTCGGCCACCTCGAGGCCCGCGATGATGCGCAGCAGCGTCGACTTGCCGCCGCCCGACGGGCCGAGCAGCGCCGTGAGCTGGCCGGTCGGGATGGACACGTTCACGTCGTCGAGCGCGACGAAGTCGCCGTACCCCTTGGTGATGCCACGGACCTCGATGCTCATGGACGGTCCTCCTTCGGACGCAGGTAGGTGACCACCACGAGGGCGATGATCGAGATGAGGACGAGCACGAGTGCCACGGCGTACGCCGAGGCCTCGTCGAAGTTGCTGTAGCGGTTCTCCACGAGCAGGGTGGCGGTCTCGCCGTTGAACTCCGCACCCTGGCTGACGATCTTCACCGCCCCGAACTCGCCGAGCGCGCGCGCCGCGGTGAGCACGACGCCGTACACGAGGGCCCACTTGATGGCGGGCAGCGTGATGCGCCAGAAGGTCTGCCGGCCGTTGGCGCCGAGGCTGCGGGCGGCCTCCTCGGCGTCGGTGCCGACCTCCTCGAGCACCGGCACGATCTCGCGGATCACGAGCGGCAGGCAGACGAACGCCGTGGCCATCACGAGGCCGGGCGTCGAGAAGATGACGGCGAACCCGATGGACTCGAGGAACCCGCCGAACCACCCTCGCGCCGACGAGTAGGCCAGCACGAGCGCGAGGCCGACCACGACGGGCGAGACGCTGAGCGGCAGGTCGATGAGCACCGAGAGCGTCCGTCGGCCCCAGAAGCGGTAGCGCACCAGCAGCAGCGAGATGCCGACGCCGAAGACGGTGTTGATGAGCACCGCCCAGAACGCCACGGTCAGCGTCAGGTTGAAGGCGTAGACCGTGCCCGGCTCCGTGAGCCGCTCGAGGAACGGCCCGAACCCGCCCTCCGCGAGCCCGGCGGGCCGGAACGCCCGGTCGGCCACCAGGGAGACCGGCCAGATGACGAGCATGAACAGATAGGCGATCACCAGCACCCGGAGCACGACGGTGACGGGGCCGCGCCTGCGGCGGGTGTACGTCGAGTCAGCCACGGCGTGCCACCCTCCGCGAGATCACGTCGAGCGCCGCGATGACGACGGTCGCCACGAGCAGCAGCAGGAACGCGACCGACGCCGCCGCCGCGTAGTTGTCGCCCTCGATGAACTTGAGGATCTTCAGCGACGCCACCTCGGTCTCGCCCGGGATGTTGCCCGCGATGAGCACCAGCGAGCCGAACTCGCTGATCGCCCGCGCGAAGGCGAGCGAGGCGCCCGCGGCGATCGCGGGTGCGAGGCTCGGCAGGACGATGCGCCGCAGGATCGTGAACTGGCTGGCGCCCAGGGAGGCTGCTGCCTCCTCGACGTCGGCGTCGAGCTCCTGGAGCACCGGCTGCACCGTGCGCACGATGAACGGCAGGGTCACGAACAGCAGGGCCAGGAAGATGCCGGTCCGGGTGCCGACGACGTTGACGCTCACCGGGCTGCGCGGGCCGTAGAGGCTGAGCAGCACGAGGCCGGCGACGATCGTCGGCAGCGCGAACGGCACGTCGATGACCACCTCGAGCAGCCGCTTGCCGATGAACTGGTCGCGCACGAGCACCCACGCGATGACGGTGCCGACGACGACGTTCACCAGGGTGACCAGCGCAGCCTCCCCCACCGTGAGCAGCAGCGCCGACCGGGTGTCGCGGTCGGTCAGCGTCGAGGCGAACGTCGACCAGCCGTCGTCGAAGGCCGTCAGCACCACCGCGGAGAGCGGCAGCAGCACGAGCAGGCTGAACCAGATGAGCGCCACCCCGAGGCCGAGTCCGGCCGCCGGGGTGAGCGCGTCCTTGGGGCGGGCCCGGCGGACCTTCGCCGGGCCCTTCCCGGACGGGGCCGGGGTGCCCGAGGGCGTGGAGAGGGTGGAGCTCATCGGTCGCGGGCCGCCTGGCGCAGCTGCTGGATCAGGGCGCCGTCGGCGAAGAACTTCTCGTTGGTGGCGCTCCAGCCGCCGAAGTCGTCGGCGATGGTGAGCAGGTTGGCCGGCTCGGGGAACGGGTTGCTCGGGTCGTTGGCGCCCTCGACGTCGATGTCGATGCCGTCGATGACCGGGCGGAAGCCGGTGCGCACGAACTCGGTCTGGCCCTCCTCGCTGAGCACGAAGTCGAGCCAGTCCTGCGCGGCCGGGATGGCGTCGGTCGTGACGGCGCCCGGGTTCTCGATGAGCAGGGTGTTGTCGGGCACGATGTAGTCGTACTCACGCCCCTGCTGGCGGGCCAGGATCGCCTCGTTCTCGTAGCTGATGAGCACGTTGCCGAGGCCGTTGTCGAAGGCCTCCGTCGCCTGGCGGCCGCTGCCGGCCCACTGCGTGACGTTGGCGAAGATGTCGGTGAGGAACTCGTTGGCCTCCTCCTCGGTCTTGCCCTCGGCCAGCGCGTGGCCGTAGGCACCGAGGATGTTCCAGCGCGCCGAGCCCGAGGAGTCGGGGTCGGGGGTGATGACGCTGACGTCGTCGCGGGTCAGGTCGTCCCAGCCCTGGATGTTGTCGGGGTTGCCCTCGGGCACGATCAGCACGACGACGGAGCGCGAGACGATGCCCGCGTTCTCGCCGGCGTTCCAGTCCTCGGCGACGAGGCCCGCGTCGACCAGGCGGGTCACGTCGCCCTCGAGCGAGAAGTGCACGTAGTCGGCGTCCGCGCCGTCGACGACCTTGCGGCTCTGGTCGCCCGAGGCGCCGTACGAGCCGGAGAAGCTGACGCCCTCGCCCTCGGGCGTCTCGACGAACTTGGCCTCGATCGCCTCGTTGGCCTCCTCGGGCACCGCGAAGCCGACGATGTGCAGCGTGTCGCCGTCGGCGCTGTCGCCGCCGTTGCCGCCGGCGCTCGCGCAGGACGCCAGGGTCGCGGCCATGGACGTGGCGACGGCACCGACGAGCAGCGTGCGGCGGGTGGTGGAGAGCTGGAACATGACGGACACCTTTTTCCGGCGGGCCGATGCGGGCGGCCCGAGTGATCAATGTCGAGAAGCCTAGGTTTCTTTATCGTCTCGACTCCTCCGGTGTCCATGTGGTGGATCCGGTGCGGTGCCCCCGCGATCTGCGATAGGGAGGGCCGGGCGGCGCGGCCCTAGGATCGCCGCGTGACGACCTCGGAGACCACCCGCCCGACCGCCGCGTCGGCCGTCGGTCCGGGCGTGGCGATGGGCTTCGCGGCCTACCTGCTCTGGGGCGTCTTCCCGCTCTACTTCCCGCTCCTCGAGCCGGCGGGTCCCCTCGAGATCCTCGCCCAGCGCATGCTGTGGTCGGCGGTGACGATGGGCCTGCTGGTGGTCGTGCTGCGCCGTACGGCGGCCGTCCGCGCCCTGCTGAGCCGTCCCCGCACCATGGGGCTGCTCGCCCTGGCGGCCCTCACGATCAGCATCAACTGGGGCATGTTCATCTACGGCGTGAGCTCCGGGCACGTGCTGGAGACCTCCCTCGGCTACTTCATCAACCCGCTGGTCACCGTGCTCATGGGCGTGCTCCTGCTCGGGGAGCGCCTGCGACCGCTGCAGTGGGCGGCGATCGGGGTCGCCGGCGTCGCCGTCGTCGTGCTCACGGTCGACTACGGGCGCCTCCCGTGGGTCGCGCTGGTGCTCGCCTTCAGCTTCGGCACCTACGGCCTCGTCAAGAAGACCGCCGACGTCGGCGCGGTCGAGAGCCTCGCGATCGAGACGGCCTTCGTGCTGCCGTTCGCCACGGCGTACGTCGTGTTCCTCGGCGTCACGGGCGGTGCGGTCTTCGGGTCGCAGGGCCCGGGCCACGCCGCGATCTTCGCCGCCAGCGGCATCATCACGGCCATCCCGCTGCTCCTCTTCGGCGGTGCCGCCACGCGGGTGCCCATGGTCGTGCTCGGGCTGCTGCAGTACCTCGCGCCGTTGTGCCAGTTCGCCCTCGGCATCCTCTGGTTCGGCGAGGAGATGCCCGCCAGCCGCTGGATCGGCTTCACCCTCGTCTGGCTGGCGCTCGCGATCTTCACGGTCGAGATGGTGCGCCACCGCCGTCACCTGCGGGTCGCGGCCACGGCCGCCACGGCCACCTGACGCGGCTCCCCGGTCGCCCTCCGGTCGCCGCCCGGCACGGCCGCGCCCCGGCGCCCGGTGGCTGGCCCGCGTTCACCTCGGCGTCGCCCGGGGTTCGCCGCCCCGCACGCGGGCGCTCCTAGGTTGCGCCTGGCTGCGACCGCGCGGCCCCTCTTTCTCCCCGACGATCCGAGGAGCTTCCCGGGAATGAGCACCACCCCTCTGCACGACCCCCAGAACACCGCCGCCACCTCGTGCTGCGGCGCCCACGACGGCCACGACGCCGCCCCCGCCGAGCCGGCGCGCAAGCGCCGCACCCTCCCGCTCTGGCCCGCCGAGCGCCGCGGTGGCCCGCACGGCTCGCGCAGCTGGGCCACGTGCTTCTACCGCTGCGGCAACGCGTGCGACAAGCCGGAGCCGAACACCTCGGGCAACGAGCACGTGCGCTCCGTCATCGACACCGCCCTCGCCCGCCGCGCCGTGCTCGGTGGCGCGGCCGTCGGCGCCGGCGCCCTGGTGCTGGGGCACGCCTCCCCCGCCGCCGCGGCCGACAACTTCTGGAACGCCGGCGCCGCCACGCGGGGCGCCGTCCGCGGCAAGATGGTCTCGACCGACGCCTTCCGGCCCGTCGCGCCCAACAAGCGCGACGAGGTCACGGTGCCGCCGGGCTACCACTCCGGCCTCGTCATCGCCTGGGGCGACCCGGTCGTCGCCGGCGCCCCGGCGTTCAACGTGCTGCGCCAGACGCCCGAGACCGCGGCCCAGCAGTTCGGCTACAACTGCGACTACGTCGGCGTGCTCAACACCACCCAGCCGACGAAGGCGCTGCTCGTGGTGAACCACGAGTACACGAACGAGGAGCTGATGTTCCCCGCCGGTCTCTACACCGACGAGGAGCAGCGTCGCATCGCGCTGATGTCGCACGGCATGTCGGTCGTGCAGATCCAGCGCGCCAACGCCACCGCCGGCGGCTGGATCGTCAGCAACGACCGCGCCCGCTACAACCGCCGCATCACGGGCGAGACGCCCTTCACGGTCGACGGCCCGGTCGCCGGCCACGACATGCTCAAGACGAGCGCCGACCCGACCGGCACCCGCGTGCTCGGCACGCTCAACAACTGCGCCGGCGGCACGACGCCGTGGGGCACGGTGCTGTCGGGTGAGGAGAACTTCAACCAGTACTTCGGCACCGAGGGCGAGATCCCCGCGAGCCACGCCGCGGCGTACGCGCGCTACGGCATCACCGCCGAGGGCTCGCGCGGCTGGCACCAGACGTGGGACCGCTTCGACCTCGCCAAGGAGCCCAACGAGCCGAACCGCTTCGGCTGGGTGGTCGAGGTCGACCCGTACTCCCCCGGGGAGGCGCCCGTGAAGCACACGATGCTGGGCCGCTTCAAGCACGAGGGCGCCAACGTGCTCGTCGCCCGCAACGGCCGGGTGATCGCCTACATGGGTGACGACGAGCGCGGCGACTACCTCTACAAGTTCATCTCCGAGGGTCGCTTCGACCCGGGCACGTCGGCCGCGGCCCGCGCCCACAACAAGACCCTGCTCAGCAAGGGCTCGCTGTTCGTGGCGAAGCTGACCGGCGACGGCTCCGCCGACGGCCAGTTCGACGGCACCGGCCAGTGGATCCCGCTGACCAGCAACACCCGCAGCTTCGTGCCCGGCTTCAGCGTCGCCGAGGTGCTCGTGCACACCCGGCTCGCGGCCGACGCGGTGCAGCCCACGCGCATGGACCGCCCCGAGGACGTCGAGCCGAACCCCGTCTCGGGCAAGATCTACGTCGCGCTGACGAACAACTCGAACCGCGGCACGTCGTACCCCACCGACGAGGCCAACCCCGTCGGCAGCTCGATGGTGCGGGACACGCCCGGCGGGCCCCTGCGGAGCGCGGCGGGCAACCGCAACGGCTACGTGCTCGAGATCGACGACCAGCACACCGGCGCGACCTTCGTCTGGCGCCTCCTGCTGGTCTGCGGCGACCCCGCGGCCCCGGAGACCTACTTCGCCGGGTTCCCGAAGAACCGGGTCAGCCCCATCAGCTGCCCCGACAACCTGGCCTTCGACTCCCAGGGCAACCTCTGGGTGTCGACCGACGGCAACGTGCTCGGCTCCAACGACGGCATCTTCCGCGTGCCCGTCGCCGGACCGAACCGCGGCAAGGTCGAGCAGTTCCTCACCGTGCCGATCGGCGCCGAGGCCTGCGGCCCGCTCATCACCCACGGCGACCGCACCGTGTGGCTCGCCGTGCAGCACCCGGGCGAGGGCGGCACGTTCGCCCAGCCGCTGGGCACCTGGCCCCACACCCACCGGTTCCCGCGCCCCGGGGTGGCGGTCAACTACAAGTTCTGACCACGTACGACGCCGCCCGAGCCGGCACGTCCCTCACGGGGCGTGCCGGCTCGGTGCGTCTGGGTGCGTCTCGGGGCACGGAGGGTCAGACGGCGGAGTGCGTCGCGTCGGACGGCGGTGTGGCGGACGCCTGCTCCGCCGAGCGGCCCCTACCAGCACCCGTCCGCCACACACCGCGGCCCGGTCGGAAGTGTGGCGGACGCCTGCTCCGCCGAGCGGCCTCTACCAGCACCCGTCCGCCACACACCGCGGACGCCACACACCGCTGGGTTCACCGCGACGCGAGCCGCGCGCTGCACGCCGTACGAACGTTCGGACGATCCCCGAGCGTTCTCACCTCCGGCAGGCAGAGCCCGGAGTGCGCAGATTCATCCTCCGCGCGCGAGCAACGTGAATCCACGCACTCCGGGCGACGGTCGACGGCCCCTACCTGGACCGAACCGGACGGGAGCGGACGGGTCCGGCCTCAGGCCGAGCGGGTCGCGACGATGTCGGCGAACGCCTCGAGGGCGCCGCGCACGGGCCCGGCGGGCAGCACGTCGAGGTGGGCCTTCGCCTCGGCGGAGCGGGCCACGACGTACGCCCGGGCCTGAGCGATCGCCGGGTGCGTGCGCAGCAGCGTGAGGGCCTCGGCGTGCAGGGCGTCGTCGGTGGCCAGGTCGCTGACCCGCGGGTCGAGCAGCGACTGGAGTCGCGCGTCGGCCGGGTCGGTGGACGCCTGGGCGTAGAGCACGGGCAGCGTCGGCACGCCCTCGCGGAGGTCGGTGCCGGGCGTCTTGCCGGACTCCCCCGACTCCGAGGCGATGTCGAGGATGTCGTCGGAGAGCTGGAAGGCCGTGCCGACGATCTCGCCGTACGCCGTCAGCGCCGCCACGACCTCGGGGCTCGCGCCGCCGAACATCGCGCCGTACCGGGCCGAGGTCGCGATGAGCGAGCCCGTCTTGCCGGCGACGACGTCGAGGTGGTGGGCGACGGGGTCCGCGCCGGGCTCGGGCGGCACCGTCTCCATGATCTGGCCCTCGACGAGCCGGCCGAACGTCTCGGCCTGGATGCGCACGGCGTCCGGGCCCAGGTCGGCCGTCAGCTCCGACGATCGGGCGAAGAGGAAGTCACCGGTGAGGATCGCGACCAGGTTGTCCCACCGCGCGTTGGCCGAGTCGGCCCCGCGGCGCAGCAGCGCCTCGTCCATCACGTCGTCGTGGTAGAGCGACGCGAGGTGGGTCAGCTCGACCACGCAGGCCGCCGTGACGACCTCGTCGGCCTCGGGCGTGGGTCCGGCCTCGGCCGCCAGCAGCACCAGCAGCGGGCGGAACCGCTTGCCGCCCGCCTCGAGCAGGTGGCTGGCCGCCTCGGTGACGTAGCGGGC
Source organism: Nocardioides alkalitolerans DSM 16699 (assembly GCF_000426525.1). Classification (GTDB taxonomy): domain Bacteria; phylum Actinomycetota; class Actinomycetes; order Propionibacteriales; family Nocardioidaceae; genus Nocardioides; species Nocardioides alkalitolerans. The sequence continues at coordinate 1,191,663 of NZ_KE384533.1, read as the reverse complement.
ACGGCCCTGCACGTGACCGTTCAGGGCCTTCTCGACGACGGTCATGCGCTCCCGCAGCCGGTCGGAGAGGACGGCGTCGGTGACGGGGAGGGCCAGACCGGGTGCGTTGGTGCTCACCTGACGAATTGTCCTGCATGACCGGCGAGATCCAGCAACGGGCCGGGTACGACGCCGAGCGCGACCGTCACGATGAGCGCCACCGCGATGGTGACCGAGGTCAGCGGCGACGGCACGACCACCACGGGAGCGTCCTCCGGCGGGTCCGCGAAGAACATCGTGACGATGTGCCGCACGTAGAAGTAGACGGCGATGATGCTGCTCGTGATGGCCACCGCCACCACGGGCCAGGCCCCCGCGCCGGCCGCCGAGGCGAACACCGACCACTTGCCGACGAAGCCCGCGGTGAGCGGGATGCCGGCGAGGCTCAGCAGGAAGACCGCGAAGGCTCCGGCCACCAGCGGCGAGGTGCGTCCCAGACCGGTCCAGCGCGCCACCGAGCCGGCCTCGCCGCCCGGGTCGCGCACCAGCGTGGTGACCGCGAAGATGCCGACGGTCGCGACGCCGTAGGTCGCCAGGTAGAAGAGCACCGCCTGCAGCGAGCTGATCTGGCCCTCGGCGAGGTCGCCGGAGGCCTGGAGCCCGAGCACCCCGGTGAGCAGGAAGCCCGTGTGGGCGATCGAGGAGTAGGCGAGCAGCCGCTTGATCTCCGTCTGGCCGACGGCGAGCACGACGCCGCCGAGCATCGTGAGGATCGCGACGACCCACAGCAGCGGCGCCCAGTCCCAGCGCGCGTCGCCGAGACCGACGTAGAGGAACCGGAGGATCGCGCCGAACGCGGCGATCTTGGTGGCGGCGGCCATGTAGGCCGTCACGGCGGTCGGGGCGCCCTGGTAGACGTCCGGGGTCCAGGAGTGGAACGGCACCGCGCCCACCTTGAACAGCAGCGCCACCATCACCATCGCGGCCCCGACGAGCAGCAGCACCTCCTGGCCGCCGCCGGCCCGGACCGCCACCGCGACGCCGGCCAGGTTGAGCGTGCCGGCGTAGCCGTAGACCAGCGCCATGCCGTAGACGAAGAAGCCCGACGAGAAGGCGCCGAGGAGGAAGTACTTCATCGCCGCCTCCTGGCTCAGCAGGCGACGACGGCGCGCCAGCCCGCACAGCAGGTAGAGCGGCAGGGAGAGGATCTCCAGCGCCACGAACATCGTCAGCAGGTCGCCGGAGGCGCAGAACAGCATCATGCCGCCGAGCGCGAAGACGAGGAGCGGGTAGACCTCGGTGTGCTCCCAGTCCTCGTACGACGGCTCGCCGGGGCCGCCGGGACCCGCGGTCGACCCCGGGGGCAGCGACGCCTGGCCGGCGAAGACCGGGAGACCGGCGTCGACGCGACGTTCGGCGAAGAGCAGCAGGCCGCCGACGGTCACGACGACGAGGAGGCCCCAGAGGAAGACGGTCGGGCCGTCGACGACGACCGCGCCGCCCGCGGTCACGTCGCCGCGCGCCGCACCCCCGGCCCGCTCGGGCAGCTCGAGGGCCACGAGGACCGTGCCGACGAGGGCGACGGCGAGGCCGACCCCGGCGACGCTCGACTGGATCAGGCAACGCGCGCTGCGGGGCGCGAAGGCCTCGACCGCCACGCCCACGAGCGCGGTGCCGAAGACGGCGAAGAGGGGCCAGAGGCGCGCCCACTCGATGGCGGGTCCGGTGAACTCGTCGTTCATCGCTGGCCTCCCTCGGCCTGGGTGTCGGCCTGGACGTCGGCGGCGGGCACGACGGGCCCGTCGTCGGGCTCGCCCCCGCCGTCGACCACGTGGTCGATCACGGTGCCCGTCACGGGCTCGATGACGTCGGTCAGCACGGACGGGAAGAACCCGAACCCGACGAGCGCCACCACGAGCGGCACCATGACGCCGATCTCGCGGCGGTCGAGATCGCCGGTGCGCACGAGCTCGCCCTTCGCCGGGCCCGTCATCGTGCGCTGGTAGGCCCACAGCACGTAGATCGCGGCCAGCACGATGCCGGTGACGGCGACCGCGCCGACGTACCAGGCGTAGTCGAAGGCGGCGACCATGACGAGGAACTCCGACACGAACGGCGCCAGCCCGGGCAGGCCGAGCGTCGCCATGCCGGCCACGAGGAACAGGCCGGCCAGGACCGGCGCGGTCTTCTCCATGCCGCCCATCGCGCGGATGGACGCGGTGCCCGAGCGACGGATCGCGAAGCCCGCCACCAGGAACAGCGCGGCGGTCGCGACGCCGTGGTTGACCATGTAGAGGATCGCGCCCGTGTGGCCCTGCTCGGTGAGCACGAAGATGCCGAGCACGATGAACCCGAAGTGCGACAGCGACGTGAGGCCGACGAGGCGCAGCAGGTCGTCCTGCCCGATCGCGAGCAGCGCGCCGTACACGATCGAGACCAGCGCCAGCGTCACGACGACGGGCGTGGCCCAGACGGAGGCCTCCGGGAAGATCCCCAGGCAGAACCGGATCATCCCGTAGGTGCCGATCTTGTCGAGGATGCAGATCAGCAGCACGCTCGTGCCCGGCGTCGCGGCGGCCGTGGTGTCGGCGAGCCACGTGTGCAGCGGGAAGAGCGGCGCCTTCACCGCGAAGGCCACGAAGAAGCCGAGGAACAGCCAGCGGCCCGCCTCCACGCCGATGTCGAGCGCGGCGAGGTCGCCGATGAGGTACGACGGGGGGCCCGACTCGGCGGAGACCACGTAGAGGCCCACCACGCTGGCGAGCATCACGAGCCCGCCCGCGAGCTGGTAGACGAGGAACTTGGTGGCCGCCTTGGCACGGCCGGCCCCGCCGAAGCCGCCGACGAGGAAGTACGCCGGGATCAGCGTGGCCTCGAAGACGACGTAAAAGAGGAACACGTCGGTGGCGAGGAAGACCGCGAGCGCCGCGGCCTCCAGCCCGAGCACCCAGGCGAAGAAGGACGCCGAGCGCCCCTTCTCGGCGGCACGCGGAGCGGCACCGTCGGGCTCCCCCTGGCCGGGGACGTGCTGGATCTCGCCGGTGTGCCACTCGGCCACCAGCACGACGGGCACGAGCACGACGGTCAGCATCACCATGACGAGCGCGAGCCCGTCGACGCCGACGGCGTAGTGGGCGCCGAGCACGCCGATCCACTCGACCGACTGCGTGAGCTGCATGCCCGCGTCGCCGTAGTCGTAGAGGGCGGCGACGGCGACGCCGAGCCCGAGCGTGCCGACGGCGAAGCCGATGGCCACCGATCGGGCGTCGATGCCGACGCGACCGGCGAGGAGGGTGAGGACGGCGCCGAGCAGGGGCACCGCGATGAGGACGGTCAGCATCACCAGGTCACCGCCACCATGGCCAGGACGAGGATCACGGCACCTCCGAGGACCGACAACGCGTACGTGCGGACATAGCCGTTCTGGGTGCGGCGCAGCACCGACGAGAGGGCACCGACCAGGCCGGCCCCGCCCTCGACGACACCGTCGACGCCGCGGGCGTCGGTCGCGACCAGGCCGCGCACCAGCACCCCGCCGGGACGCACGACGAGACCGTCGTTGATCGCGTCGCCGTACAGGTCGGAGCGCGCCGCCCGGGTCACGAAGGAGACGTCCTGCGGGGCCTCGCGCGGCACCTCGCGCCGCCCGACCAGCAGGACCGCGAGGCCCACGCCGAGCGCCACGACGACCACGACGATGCCGGTGAGGACGATGACCGGCACCGGCAGCTCGTGGTGCTCGACCTCGCCGACCACCGGGGTCAGCCAGGTGGTGACCCAGTCGCCGAGGAGCAGCACGCCGCCGAGCACCGACAGCGCGGCGAGCACGACGAGCGGCACCGTCATCACCTTCGGCGACTCGTGCGGGTGCACCTCGGGCTCCCAGCGCTCCTTCGTGAAGAACGTCATGAGCATCAGGCGGGTCATGTAGAACGCGGTGACGCCGGCGCCCAGGAGGGCCGCGGCCCCCACCAGGTAGTTCTCGGCGACCGCGGCCTCGATGATCTTGTCCTTGCTCCAGAAGCCGGAGAACCCGGGGAAGCCGATGATCGCGAGGTAGCCCATCGCGAAGGTCAGGAACGTCACCGGCATCGCCTTGCGCAGCGCGCCGTAGTGGCGCATGTTCACGTCGTCGCCCGTGCCGTGCATGACGGACCCGGCGCCGAGGAACATGTTGGCCTTGAAGAAGCCGTGCGTGACGAGGTGGAAGATCGCGAACGCGTAGCCCGCCGGGCCGAGACCGGCCGCGAGCATCATGTAGCCGATCTGGCTCATCGTGGAGCCGGCCAGCACCTTCTTGATGTCGTCCTTCGCGCAGCCGATGACCGCACCCCACAGGAGCGTCACGCAGGCCACGACCACGACGGCGGTCTGGGCGACGGGCGCGTTCTCGAAGACGAAGTTCGAGCGCGTCACGAGGTAGACGCCGGCGGTCACCATGGTGGCCGCGTGGATGAGGGCCGAGACCGGGGTCGGGCCCTCCATCGCGTCGAGCAGCCACGCCTGCAGCGGCACCTGGGCGGACTTGCCGCACGCGCCGAGCAGGAGGAGGAGGCCGATCGCGGTCATCGTCGACTCGGTGGCATCGCCCGCCGCGGCGCTGACACCGGCGAACGCGGTGGTGCCGAAGGTGACGAACATCAGCATGATCGCGAGGCTCATGCCGATGTCGCCGACGCGGTTGATGACGAAGGCCTTCTTCGCGGCGGCCGCCGCCGAGGGCTTGTGCTGCCAGAAGCCGATCAGCAGGTACGACGCCAGCCCGACGCCCTCCCAGCCGAGGAACACCCCGACGTAGTCGGCCGCCAGCACCAGCATCAGCATCGCCGCGACGAAGAGGTTGAGGTAGCCGAAGAACCGGCGGCGGCGCGGGTCGTGCTCCATGTAGCCCACCGAGTAGAGGTGGATGAGCGCGCTGACGCCGGTGATGAGCAGCAGGAACAGCGCCGACAGCGGGTCGTAGAGCAGGTCCATGCCCACCTGGAAGTCGCCGACGGCGAACCAGTCCCAGAGGTGCTGGCCGATCTGGCGCTCCGCGTCGTCGCGGCCCAGCAGCTGGACGAACATCACGACGCTCAGCACGAACGAGCCGGTGACGGTCGCCGTGCCGAGCCAGTGGCCCCAGCGGTCGGTGAGCCGGCCGCCCACGAGGAGCACGACGGCGCCCGCCAGGGGCAGGGCGATCACGAGCCACAGCAGCGAGAAGACGCCGTCGGGGCTCATCGCCTCGACGACCGGCACCGAGTGGTGCCCGCCCTCGGCCGCGCTGGTGAGCAGGGTGGAGGAGCTCAGGGTCATGTCCGTCTCCTCAGTACTTCAGCAGGCTCGCGTCGTCGACCGAGGCCGAGCGACGGGACCGGAAGATCGTCATGATGATGGCCAGGCCGACCACGACCTCGGCGGCCGCGACCACCATCACGAAGAAGGCGGCCACCTGCCCCTCGAGGTTGCCGTGGTGCTTCGCGAACGCGACGAGGGCCAGGTTCGAGGCGTTGAGCATCAGCTCGACGCACATGAACACGACGATCGCGTTGCGGCGGGTCAGCACGCCCACGCAGCCGATGCTGAAGAGGATCGCGGAGAGCACGAGGAACGGCGTCACGTCGTCCATCAGGCGTCCTCCCCCCGGGCCGCGGAGCCCGACCCCTCGACGACCGTGTCGGTCGCCGGGTCCTGGTCGTCGCGGCGGGACTGCAGCTGCCCCACCACGCGGTCGACGTCGCGGTACGACGGCGAGGGCCGCCCCGTGCCGCGGTTGCTGATGACCGTGGGCACCGACTGCTCGGCCGGCGACCCGTCGGGCAGCAGGGCCGGGGTGTCGACGGCGTTGTGGCGGGCGTAGACGCCGGGAGCGGCCAGGGGACCGAGGTGGTCGCCGTGCTCGCCGTACGCGCGGACGCGGGCCGCGGCCCTGTCGGCCTGCGTCTCCCGCGGCACCAGCCGCTCGCGGTGGGCCAGCACCATCGCGCCGAGCGCGGCGGTGATGAGCAGCGCGGCCGTGGCCTCGAAGGCCAGGACGTACTGGGAGAAGAGCACCTCCGCGAGGCCCTCGATGTTGCCGCCCTCGTTGGCGGCGCCGAGCCCGACCGCGGTGCCGATGCCGGCCTGGCCGACGATCACGCCGAGCAGCACCGCGAAGATCCCGCCGACCATGACGGCCAGGACGCGCTGGCCGCGGATCGTCTCCACCACCGAGTCGGAGGCGTCGACGCCCACGAGCATCAGCACGAAGAGGAACAGCATCATGATCGCGCCGGTGTAGACGATGATCTGCACCGCGAAGAGGAACGGGGCCTCGAGCGCGGCGTAGAGCATCGCCAGGCTGATCATCACGACCGCGAGGAGCAGGGCCGCGTGCACGGCCTTGCGCACGAAGAGAATGCCCAGCGCCGCGATCACCATGACCGGCGCCAGGACCCAGAACGCGATCACCGAGCCGCCTTCCTCGCCGTGCGGGGTGCGGGGGGCGTCGCGGAGGAGGTCTCGGGCGTCGACGTGGGCGCCGCGGCCCGGTCGCCCGGCGGCGGCGCGAACATGCCGCGGTAGTAGTCGCCCTCGTCCTCGCCCAGCAGCATCGCGTGCGGCGGCTGCTCCATGCCCGGCAGCAGCGGAGCGAGCAGCTCGGACTTCTCGTAGATCAGCGCCTCGCGGTTGTCGTCGGCGAGCTCGTAGAAGTTCGTCATCGTCAGCGCCCGCGTCGGGCACGCCTCGATGCAGAGCCCGCAGAGGATGCAGCGCAGGTAGTTGATCTGGTAGACGGCGCCGTAGCGCTCACCCGGCGAGTAGCGCTCGTCCTCGGTGTTCTGAGCGCCTTCGACGTAGATGGCGTCGGCCGGGCAGGCCCACGCGCAGAGCTCGCAGCCGATGCACTTCTCGAGGCCGTCCGGGTAGCGGTTGAGCTGGTGCCGCCCGTGGAAGCGCGGGGCCGTCGGCTTCTTGACCTTGGGGTACTCCTCGGTGACGACCTTGCGGAACATCGTCCGGAAGGTGACGCCGAACCCCGCCACCGGGTCCCACAGCTGCTCCTTGAGCTGGGTGGTGAACGACGGCTGGGCCTCGTCGGGCTGCGGCTCGTGCGGGCTGGACATCAGCTCTCCTCGGCTTGCGCGGGTCCGGGCCGGGGCCCGGAGTCGGCGAACGTCAGCGGGGGTGCCGCGCCGCGGACGGCGCCGGTGGCCGGCATCGGCGGCACGGGGAAGGCACCGGCGGGCTTGGCCGGTGCGTCGGGCTCCTCGGTCTCGGCCTCGTCGCGCGCCGCCCCGAAGCTCGGGACGAACATGGCGACGACGAGCAGGCCGGTGATGACACCGAGGGTGATGAGCAGGCTCTGGCGGTCGAAGGTCTCCTCGATCGTGATGAGGCGCATGACGGCCACCAGCACGGTCCAGCCCAGGGCGACGGGGATGAGGCGCTTCCACCCGAAGTCCATGAACTGGTCGTAGCGCATGCGGGGCAGAGTGCCGCGCAGCCAGACGAAGATGAACATGAAGAAGAAGACCTTGCCGAAGAACCACAGCAGCGGCCAGTAGCCCTCGTTCGCGCCCTCCCAGATGGCGCCGATGCCGAAGGGGGCGTGCCACCCGCCGAGGAACAGCGTCGTGGCGAGCGCCGAGACGGTGACCATGTTGATGTACTCGGCGAGGAAGAACAGCGCGAACTTCAGCGAGCTGTACTCCGTGTGGAAGCCACCGACGAGCTCGCCCTCGGCCTCGGGGAGGTCGAACGGCGCCCGGTTGGTCTCACCGACCATCGCGATGACGTAGATGATGAACGCCGGCGCCAGGATCAGGCCGAACCAGAGGTCGCCCTGGGCCGCCACGATCTCCGAGGTCGACACCGACCCCGCGAAGAGGAAGACGCTGATGAGCGCCAGGCCCATCGCGACCTCGTAGGAGATCATCTGGGCGCTCGAGCGCAGGCCGCCGAGCAGCGAGTACGTCGAGCCGCTCGCCCAGCCGCCGAGCACGATGCCGTAGATGCCGATGGACGCGATCGCCATCACGAACAGCACCGCGACCGGCATGTCGGTGAGCTGCAGCGGCGTGACGGTGTCGGTGAACGGGATCGTCACCTCGGGGCCGAACGGGATCACCGCGAAGGTCACGAACGCCGGCACCACGCAGATGATCGGCGCCAGGATGAAGACCACCTTGTCGGCCCTCGTCGGGATGATGTCCTCCTTCAGCGCCAGCTTCACGCCGTCGGCGAGCGACTGCAGCAGGCCGAAGGGACCGTTCACGTTGGGGCCGATCCGGTGCTGCATGCGGGCGACGACGCGACGCTCGAACCAGATGTTGAACAGCGTCAGCACGACAAGCACGGCGAAGATCAGCACGGCCTTGAGCAGCACGACCCAGACGGTGTCGAGGCCGAAGGAGTCGAGCGACGGCCCGGTGACGAGCGGCAGGCTCACGGCGTTCACAGGGCTCCTCCGGCGGTGACGCGCAGGCGGGCCCCGGGCCCGGCGAGGTCGGCCAGCAGGCCGCGACCGACGGAGCGCGCGGGCACCCAGACGACCCCGTCGACCATGGTGCGCACCACCTCGACCGGCAGCGTCAGCGTGCCGCGGTCGCCGTGGAGGGTGACCTCGGCGGGGGCGCCGAGGGCGTCGTACGCCGTCTGCCCCAGCCGGGCGACCGCCGGGCGGCGGGTCTGGGTCAGCGCGTCGTCGCCGTCCTGCAGCGAGCCGCCGTCGAGCAGCTGGCGCCAGGTCGAGAGGGCGAGGACGACGCCACCGGACGCGGGGTGCGCGGCGGGTGGCGCGGCGGGGGCCGGGACCGGCGCGGCGGGCCGCTCCCCGTCCCAGGTGCCGAGGGCCTCGATCTGGTCGCGGGCCTCGTCGACGGTGCGGAAGCCGAGCGGGGTGCCCAGCTCCTCCGCGATGCCGGCGAGCACCCGCAGGTCGGGCAGGGAGCCGGGCACGGTGAAGACCGCGTCGAACGGGCGGACGCGCCCCTCCCAGGTGACGAAGCTGCCGGCCTTGTCGGTGACCGGCGCGATCGGCAGCACCACGTCGGCGTGCTCCGTGACCTCGCTCGCGCGCAGCTCGAGGCTGACGACGAAGGAGGCGGCGGCCAGCGCGGCGCGGGTGGTGGCGGGGTCGGTGGTGTCGTCGGGGTCGACGCCGCCGACCACGAGGCCGGCGAGCTCGCCCGCGGCCGCGGCGGCGGCGATGGCCGCGGCGTCGCGGCCCGGGGTCTCCGGCAGCGAGCCGACGCCCCAGGCGGCGGCCGCGTCGACGCGCGCGGAGGCGTCCGCGACCGGACGGCCGCCGGGCAGCAGGGTCGGCAGGCACCCGGCCTCGACCGCACCGCGGTCACCGGCCCGGCGCGGCACCCAGGCCAGCCGGGCCCCGGTGGCGGCGGCCAGCTCGGCGGCGGCGGTGAGGGCGCCCGGCGAGGTGGCGAGCCGCTCCCCCACCAGCACCACGTCCTGGTCGCCCAGGGCGCTCCCGGCGAGCTCCTCCGCCCGGTCGGCGAGGCCGCGGAGCACCGCGCCCTCCTCGCCGGGGGCGGTCGGCACGAGCAGCGCGCGCACCTTGTCGGCGCCGCGCGTCAGGTACGGCGCCACGCTCAGCACCGTGGTGCCCTTGCGGCTGGCCTTGCGCAGCCGCAGGAAGATCGTGCCGGCCTCGTCCTCGGGCTCGAGGCCGACGAGCACCACGGTGCGCGCGCCCTCGAGGTCGCCGTACGTCACGCCCCGTCGGCCCGCGACCGGACCGCTGGCCGCGACGTGGGCGCCGAGGAAGCCGGTCTCCTCGTCGCTGTGGGGGCGGGCGCGGAAGTCGACGTCGTTGGTGCCGAGCGCGACGCGGGCGAACACGCTGTAGGCGTAGGCGTCCTCGAACGTCAGCCGGCCGCCGGTGAGCACGCCGACGCCGCCCGCCGCACGGGCCGTCGCCAGCCCGCGCGCCGCGACGGCGAACGCCTCCGGCCACGACGCGGGGTGCAGGACGCCGTCGTCGCCGCGCACCTGCGGGTAGGGCAGGCGGTCGGTGGCCGTGAGGTAGCGGAACGCGAACCGGTCCTTGTCGCTGATCCACTCCTCGTTGACCTCGGGGTCGTCGCCGGAGAGCCGGCGCATGACCTTGCCGCGCCGGTGGTCGACGCGGATCGCTGCGCCGCAGGCGTCGTGCTCGGCGACGCCGGGGCTGGAGACGAGGTCGAACGGGCGCGACCGGAACCGGTAGGCCTCGCTCGTGAGGGCGCCGACCGGGCAGATCTGGATCGTGTTGCCGGCGAAGTAGGAGAGGAACGGGGCGTCCTCCGCGATGCCGATCTGCTGGCGCGCGCCGCGCTCGACCAGCGAGATGAACGGGTCGCCCGCGACCTCCTCGGCGAAGCGGGTGCAGCGCTGGCAGACGATGCAGCGCTCCCGGTCGAGCAGCACCTGGGGCGAGAGGTGGATCGGCTTGGGGAAGGTGCGCTTGACGCCCTCGAAGCGGGAGTCGCCGCGACCGTTGCTCATCGCCTGGTTCTGCAGGGGGCACTCGCCGCCCTTGTCGCAGACCGGGCAGTCGAGCGGGTGGTTGATGAGCAGCAGCTCCATCACGCCCTGCTGCGCCTTGTCGGCGACGCCGGAGGTCAGCTGGGTGTTGACCACCATCCCGTCGGCCACCGGCAGGGTGCACGACGCCTGCGGCTTGGGCAGCGCCCGGCCGTTGCCGGCGTCGGGCACGTCCACCAGGCACTGGCGGCACGCGCCGACGGGCGCGAGCAGCGGGTGGTCGCAGAACCGCGGGATCTGCACGCCGACCTGCTCGGCGGCGCGGATCACCAGGGTGTCCTTCGGGACGTCGACCGAGACGCCGTCGATGGTGACGGTGACCAGGTCGGTCGCCGTGCGCTCGGGGGTCGTGGTCACGCCCCCACCCCCTTCCCGGCCAGCTGGCCGGCGTACGCGGTGGAACGCTCGTGCGGGAACAGCTCGCGGCTCGGCGTGGTCATGCCGTCCTCGAACTCGCTGCGGAAGTACTTGATCGCCGAGGTGATCGGGCTCGTCGCGCCGTCACCCAGGGCGCAGAACGAGCGGCCCAGGATGTTGTCGCAGAGGTCGAGCAGCTTCTCGATGTCGCCCGGCTCGCCCTTGCCCTCGTCGATGCGGGTGAGGGTCTGCACCAGCCACCACGTGCCCTCGCGGCACGGGGTGCACTTGCCGCAGGACTCGTGCTTGTAGAACTCGGTCCACCGCAGCACGCAGCGCACCACCGAGACCGTCTCGTCGAAGATCTGCAGCGCGCGGGTGCCGAGCATCGAGCCGGCGGCGCCCACGGCCTCGTAGTCGAGGGGCATGTCGAGGTGCTCGTCGGTGAGCAGCGGCGTGCTGGAGCCGCCGGGCGTCCAGAACTTGAGCCGGTGGCCCTCGCGGACGCCGCCGGCGAGGTCGATGAGCTCGCGCAGGGTGATGCCGAGCGGCGCCTCGTACTGCCCCGGCCGGGTCACGTGGCCCGAGAGCGAGTAGATGACGAAGCCCTTCGACTTCTCCGTGCCGAGCGACGAGAACCAGTCGGCGCCGTTGCGGATGATCGCGGGCACCGAGGCGATCGACTCGACGTTGTTGATGACCGTCGGGCTCGCGTAGAGGCCGGCGACGGCGGGGAACGGCGGGCGCAGGCGGGGTTGGCCGCGACGGCCCTCGAGCGAGTCGAGCAGCGCCGTCTCCTCGCCGCAGATGTAGGCGCCCGCCCCGGCGTGCACGACGAGGTCGAGCTGGTAGCCCGAGCCGTGGATGTTGGCGCCCAGGTGACCGGCCAGGTAGGCCTCCTGCACGGCCCGCTGCAGGCGCCGCACGACGTGCAGCACCTCGCCCCGCACGTAGATGAACGCGTGGTTCGCGCGGATCGCGTACGCCGCCAGGATCACGCCCTCCACGAGCGTGTGGGGGCTGGCCATCATCAGCGGGATGTCCTTGCAGGTGCCCGGCTCCGACTCGTCGGCGTTGACCACGAGGTACTTCGGGTTCGGGTTGTCCTGCGGGATGAAGCCCCACTTCATGCCGGTCGGGAAGCCGGCGCCGCCCCGGCCGCGCAGGCCGGAGTCCTTCACCGCGGCGATGACCTCGTCGGGCGTCATCGCGAAGGCGGTGTCGAGGGCGTCGTAGCCGCCGCGCTCCTCGTACGACGCGAGCGTCCACGACCGCTCGGCGTCCCAGTTGTCGGTGAGGACCGGGGTCAGGGGCGGAATGGTCATCACTTGCCTCCGTCGGTCGGGGCGTCGTCGGCGTTCCGGCCGGCGGCGTCGGTCGGGGCGTCGGACGCCTCGGCCGCCGTGCTGTCGGTGGCCTCGGCGACCTTCGACTCCTGCTCGGCGCGCCCGGAGTCGGTGCGCTCGTCGGCGGCCACGCCGGCGGACTCGCTCGTCGGGGCCTGGGCCGCGGCCTCGTCGTGGCTCTCCTCGTGGGCGGCGTCGGTCCGCGACGGCGGGGCCGTCCAGCCCCGCTCGCGGGCGACCCGGAGGCCGGCCAGCGACGCCGTACCGGCCGAGGGGCCCTCGTCGGCGCGGTCGTCGGGGAAGCCGGCGAGCACCCGCTCGGCCTCGCGCCACGTGCAGATGCGCGGGCCGCGGGTCGAGTGCACCTCGGCCCCCGAACGCAGGTCGTCGACCAGCTGCTTCGCGCTCTCGGGCGTCTGGTTGTCGACGAACTCCCAGTTCACCATCACGACCGGCGCGTAGTCGCAGGCCGCGTTGCACTCGACGTGCTCGAGGCTCACGGTGCCGTCGGCGGTGGTCTCGTCGTTGCCGATGCCGAGGTGGTCCTTCAGCCCGGCGAAGATCTCGTCGCCGCCCATGACCGCGCAGAGCGTGTTGGTGCAGACCCCGACGTGGTAGTCGCCGACGAGGCGGCGCTTGTACATCGTGTAGAAGGTCGCGACCCCGCTGACCTCGGCGGGACTGATGCCGAGGATCTCCGCGCACGCCTCGATGCCCGCGGGCGTCACGCGCCCCTGGGCCGACTGCACGAGGTGGAGCATCGGCAGCAGGCCCGACCGGGCCTGCGGGTAGCGGGCGGCGATGAGCCGCAGCTCGTCGTACGTCGTGGGGTCGAGGCCGTCGCCGCGCCCGCCGGGGGCGAGGTCGCGGTCGGGGCTCTCCGGGGTCGCGGTCATCGGTCGACGCCTCCCATGACGGGGTCGATGGAGGCGATGGCGACGATGACGTCGGCGATCATGCCACCCTCGCTCATCACCGACGTCGCCTGCAGGTTCGTGAACGACGGGTCGCGGAAGTGCGCCCGGAACGGCCGCGTGCCGCCGTCGGAGACCACGTGGGCCCCGAGCTCGCCGCGGGGCGACTCGACCGGCACGTACGCCTGGCCGGGCGGCACCCGGAACCCCTCGGTCACCAGCTTGAAGTGGTGGATGAGGGCCTCCATGGACTCGCCCATGATGTGGCGGATGTGCTCGAGGCTGTTGCCCTGGCCGTCGCTGCCGACCGAGAGCTGGCTCGGCCAGGCGATCTTCTTGTCGGCCACCATCACGGGTGCTCCGACGAGCTTGTCGAGGCGGCCCACGCACTGCTCGACGATGCGCAGCGACTCGAACATCTCGTTCATGCGGATGCGGAAGCGGCCGTAGGAGTCGCACGTGTCCCACGTCTGCACGTCGAAGTCGTAGGTCTCGTAGCCCGAGTAGGGCTCGGTCTTGCGGAGGTCCCACGGGTAGCCGGTGGAGCGGAGCACGGGACCCGTCAGGCCCAGCGCGAGGCAGCCCTCGAGGTCGAGGTGGCCGACGCCCTCGAGGCGCCCGCGGAAGATCGGGTTGGCGTTGCACATCGCCGTGATCTCGGGCAGGCGCTTGCGCATCAGCTTCACGAAGTCGCGCACCGCGTCGAGCGAGCCGTCGGGCAGGTCCTGGGCGACGCCGCCGGGGCGGATGAACGCGTGGTTCATCCGCAGGCCGGTGATGAGCTCGAAGAGGTCGAGCACCTGCTCGCGCTCGCGGAACCCGATGGTCATCACGGTGAGCGCGCCGAGCTCCATGCCGCCGGTCGCGATCGCGACGAGGTGGGAGGAGATGCGGTTGAGCTCCATGAGGAGCACGCGCATGACCTGGGCCTTCTCCGGCACCGGGTCGTCGCCGTCCTCGATGCCGAGCAGCCGCTCGACGCCGAGGCAGTAGGTCATCTCGTTGTAGAAGGGCGAGAGGTAGTCCATCCGCGTGCAGAACGTGACGCCCTGCGTCCAGGTGCGGAACTCCATGTTCTTCTCGATGCCCGTGTGCAGGTAGCCGATGCCGCAGCGGGCCTCGGTCACCGTCTCGCCCTCGATCTCGAGGATCAGGCGGAGCACCCCGTGGGTGGACGGGTGCTGCGGGCCCATGTTGACGACGATGCGCTCGGCGTCGCCCGCCTCGCCGAGCCCGGCGACGACCTCGTCCCAGTCCTGGCCCGTGACGGTGAAGACCTTGCCGTCCGTCGTGCCGTACCCGTCGCCGGCGGCGTACGGGTCGCTGTTGCCGGCACCGGGGCCGGCCTGCGTCGACGTGCTCATGTGTACGACCTCCGCTGGTCCGGCGGCGGGATCGTGCCGCCCTTGTACTCGACCCCGATGCCGCCGAGGGGGTAGTCCTTGCGCTGCGGGTGGCCCGGCCAGTCGTCGGGCATGAGGATGCGGGTGAGCGCCGGGTGGCCGTCGAAGACCACGCCGAAGAAGTCCCACGTCTCGCGCTCGTGCCAGTCGGCCGTGGGGTACGTCGCCACGACGCTCGGCACGTGGGGGTCGGCGTCGGGGCAGCTGACCTCGACCCGCAGACGACGGTTGTGGGTCATCGAGAGCAGGTGGTAGACGACGTGCAGCTCGGCGCCCGTGTCCTCCGGGTAGTGCACGCCGCTGACCCCGGAGAGCAGCTCGAAGCGCAGGTCCGGGTCGTCCCGCAGGGCGCGGGCGACGGCAGGCAGGTCGCTGCGACGCACGTGGAGCGTGAGCTCCGCGCGGTCCACCACGACCTTCTCGATCGCCGCACCGTCGGCCCCGACCCGGGCGGCCAGCGTGTCGACGACGGCGTCGAACCAGCCGCCGTACGGGCGCTGCGCCGCGCCGGGGAAGGTGACGGTGCGACGGAGACCGCCGTACCCCGAGGTGTCGCCCGAGCCGCGCACCCCGAACATGCCGGTGCGGACGCCACGCTGGTCGGTGTGCTCGTCGCCCGCCCGCTCGGGCAGGCCACCGCCCGTGGTGACGGGCTCGGCGCTGGCCGTGACGTCCTTGCGCTCCTCGACGGCGCGCTGGGCCGGGTCGTCCCGGCCGGGCTTGGGCTTCTCGCTCATCGCATGAGCCCCTTCTGGTCGCTCGTCGGGACGGCGTTGAGGGCGGCGGTCTCGAGCTCGGCGACCTGCTTCGCGCGGTTGGCGCCGAACTTCGTGGACTGCACCTGGTCGTGCAGCTTGAGGATCGCGTCGATGAGCATCTCGGGCCGCGGCGGGCAGCCGGGCAGGTACATGTCGACGGGCACGACGTGGTCGACGCCCTGGACGATCGCGTAGTTGTTGAACATGCCGCCCGAGCTGGCGCAGACGCCCATCGCGAGCACCCACTTCGGCTCGGCCATCTGGTCGTAGATCTGGCGCAGGACGGGCGCCATCTTCTGGCTCACGCGCCCCGCGACGATCATCAGGTCGGCCTGGCGGGGGCTGGCGCGGAAGACCTCCATGCCGAAGCGGCCGGTGTCGTAGCGCGGGCCGCCGCTGGTCATCATCTCGATCGCGCAGCAGGCCAGGCCGAAGGTGGCGGGCCAGAAGCTCGCCTTGCGCATGTAGCCCGCGACGCCCTCGACCGTGGTCAGCAGCACCCCGCTGGGGAGCTTCTCCTCGATACCCATCAGGTCAGGTCCTCTCGTGCGGTACGTCGTGAGGTGCGAACGGCTGAGCGTCGTGAGACTCGTGTCGTGCCGAGGCGGACGAGGGAGGCAGCCCGGGGTCGGCTGCTGGAGAGCGCAGGCACTGGGTGTGCATCGCGGCGCTCAGTCCCAGTCGAGCCCGCCGCGGCGCCACTCGTAGGCGTAGGCGAGCGTGATGTTGAAGAGGAAGAGCACGACGGCGATGAGGCCGAACCACGAGAGCTGGTCGAAGTAGACGGCCCACGGGACGAGGAACATGATCTCGACGTCGAAGATGATGAAGGTCATCGCGACCGTGTAGTACTTCACCGGGATGCGCCCGCCACCGAAGGGCTGGGGCGTCGGCTCGATGCCGCACTCGTAGGAGTCCAGGCGCGCTCGGTTGTAGCGCTTCGGCCCGGTCAGCGTGCTGACCGCGACCGAGAAGATCGCGAAGCCGGCCGCGAGGGCCAGCAGGGCGAGCACCGGGGTGTAGAGCTCCACCGCGCACTCCCTCTCTCCGGTTCGTGCGAACCGGGGTGCCGGTGCGCACGCAGACGTCCGTTCGTGAACTTGTGAAACAGTTCACATAGTGCCGTGCATCACACTACCCATCTCCGAACGGCGACCGCCAGCCCCCTCCACCCCTCCTGACCTGCGGATTTAGCGCACGAACCACTTGGCTAAATGGCGGACCCGTGGATGGATCCGCGATTCGGCGGTGGTGGCGGGTGATCCCGGAGCCCGTGGAGGGGTCAGCGCCGGGTCGGCGTCGGGTCGGCGCGGGTCGGGTCGGCGTCGGCGTCGGCGTCGGGTCGGCGGAGTGTGGCGGACCGACGCAGCGCGACGACGCGAGAACGTGCGGGCGTCCGCCACGCTCCGCGCAGGCCGGGGACGGCCGGGGCAGGACGCGGCGGGGTCAGGTAGGGCGCGGCCGGCGTCGTACGACGCGAGCGCGTCAGGCGGTGGCGCGGTGCAGCGCGACGATCCCGCCGGAGAGGTTGCGCCACTCGGCGCCGCTCCAGCCGGCCGCGTCGATGAGGGCGGCGAGCGCCGGCTGGTCGGGCCAGGCGCGGATGGACTCGGCGAGGTAGACGTAGGCGTCCGGCGACGACGACACCGCGGTGGCGACGGGCGGCAGCGCCTTCATCAGGTACTCGACATAGGCCGTGCGGAACGGTGCCCAGGTCGGGTGGGAGAACTCGCAGACGACGAGGCGGCCGCCGGGGCGGGTCACCCGGTGCATCTCCGCGAGGGCGGCCTCCGTGTCGACGACGTTGCGCAGGCCGAAGGAGATCGTGACCGCGTCGAACGTGTCGTCCGCGAACGGCAGACGGGTGGCGTCGCCGGCGGTGAAGGGCAGGTGCGGACGGTTCTGCTTGCCGACCCGGAGCATGCCGATCGAGAAGTCGCAGGGCACGACCACGGCGCCCTCGGCGAGGAACGGGGCGCTCGACGTGCCCGTCCCGGCGGCGAGGTCCAGCACGAGGTCGCCGGCCTGCGGGTCGACGGCCTTGATCACGTCGCGTCGCCAGCGACGGTCCTGCCCGAGCGAGAGCACGTCGTTGGTGACGTCGTACCGCTTCGCGACGGCGTCGAACATGCGTCGGACGTCGGTCGGCTGCTTGTCCAGCTCTGCACGGGCCACGGACCGAGCCTACGGGGAAAGCCGATGCAACCCGTCGGGGGTCGGCGACGTCTCTCCAGGTGACGGCCCACGGTGGGCCGCCGCGTGACCGGTCACCGGAGCACGCACGAGCTCACCCGGGGGAACGACCGTGAAGATCCTGCGCACCACCCTGCTGGTCCTGCTGACCCTCGGCCTGGTGGCTTCCGCGACGTACGGCGTGGTCCGCGTCGCCGAGCGCACGGGCGACGGCGAGCCGACGGCGGGGGTCGCCGACTCGCCCTCGCCGGTCGGGCACGAGCCCACGAACGACGCCCCGGCCTCCCCGACCGACGAGCCGACGGACGAGCCCAGCGCCGCGCCGACGGAGGAGCCGACGGAGGAGCCGACCGCGGAGCCCACCCTCGAGCCGGGCCCCGCGATCTACTCCGCCGGCGACTCCGGCGACGAGGTCCGCGACCTGCAGGCCCGCCTGGTGCAGATCGACTGGCTCACCGAGGTCAGCGGCACGTACGACGACACCACCGTCGCCGCGGTCGAGGGCTTCCAGGGCAAGCGCGCGTTCCCGGTGACCGGCGAGGTCGACGACCGCACCCTCACGCGCCTCCACGAGATGACCGGCCCGCCGACGTACGAGGAGATGCACAACATCGCGCCGGTGGCGGGCGACCTCGATCCCCGCTGCCGGGAGGGCCGGGTGCTCTGCATCGACAAGACGACCCGCACGCTGCGCTGGGTGGTGGACGGCGACGTGGGGGCGACGTTCGACGTGCGCTTCGGCCGCGAGGGCATGGAGACCCGCGAGGGCGCCTTCAGCGTGGAGCGGAAGAGCCGCGACCACGTCTCGAGCATCTACGACACCCCGATGCCGTTCGCGATGTTCTTCTCCGGCGGCCAGGCGGTGCACTACTCGCCCGACTTCGCGGCGAACGGCTACAACGGCGCCTCGCACGGCTGCGTCAACGTGCGGGACCGCGACGGCATCGAGGCGCTCTTCGACCAGGTCGAGGTCGGCGACTCCGTGGTCGTCTACTGGTCCTGAGCGCCGGTCGTCGCCGGCCACCCGGGCCCGGGGCTCAGGCCAGCTGCTCCCACAGCTGGTCGACGAGCCCGCGCACCGACTCCCCCGACGCCCCGCTCAGCACGAACGCGCGGATGGTCAGGTCGTCGGAGGTGCGTCGGCACTGCATCTCCTGGATCTGCGGCGTCGGCGACGTCTCGCCGGCGATGACGTCGAGCACGCAGTCGAGGTCGCCGAAGCTCTGGAGCAGGATCCGGCTCTGGCCGGCCTCGGGATCCTGCAGCGTCGCGGGCACCAGCGGACCGTCCGGGCCGCGGTAGGCCTGGATCGCGACCTGCGAGCCCGTCGCGAGCTCGATGTAGCGCTCGGCGTCGTTGGGCACGCCCGCGGCGGCGTCGAGCTGGCCGTCGGCGTAGGTCCAGAAGCCGTCGAGCTCGTCCGCCTCCTCGTCCTGGCCGTCCTCGCGGAGGATCGAGGTCGGCGTCGACCAGCCGCCGACGTCCTCGGGCAGGACGAGCTCCGCGCCCGGGGAGGCATCCTCGTCGGGGGCGGCCGCCGTACCCGCGGGAGCCTCCTCGTCACCGCCGTCGACCAGCTCGGGCAGCCCGACCGCGAAGAACGTCAGCAGCAGGAGCGCGACGACGCCGGCGAGCACGGGACCGAGGGCACCGAGACGCAGGGCGGGCTTCGAGGCGGGCTTCGGGGTGGGGGGCACAGCGTGTGACCGTAGCAACGCGCACCAGGATCGGCCCACGACGTACGGGCCAGTAGTCTGGCGAGGATGAGCACGAGCGCCCCCCGCCCCGGTGCCGCGCGGCCCGCAGGCGGCGCCGCGCCGGCCGCGCACCAGGTCCCGCTGGCCGTGCGCACGGTGCCGCTGGACTCCCTGGCCTCCGCCGGTGACGTGCCCGACGACGTGCCCCTGGTCGACCTCCTGCCCGCCGACGGCTCGCTCGCCTGGCTGCGCGGCGGCGACGGCATCGTCGGCTGGGGCGTGGCCGCCACCATCACGACCTCGGGCGCGACCCGCTTCGCCGACGCCGACGCCTGGTGGCGCGAGCTGACGGCCCGCTCCGTCGTGCGCGACGAGGTCGACCTGCCCGGCAGCGGCCTCGTGGCCTTCGGCTCCTTCGCGTTCGCCGACGACCCCGGCACCTCGACGCTCGTCGTGCCCCGCGTCGTCGTGGGCCGCCGTGGTGGCCAGCGCTGGCTCACCACCATCGGCCACGACAGCATCGGCGCGCCCGCGCTGCGCGTCGCCGAGGCCCCCGCCGTGCCCTCCCCCGTGGTCTTCGGGCCCGGCGGGCTCGACGACGACGCCTGGCAGGCCGTCGTGGCCGACGCGGTGGCCCGCATCGACGCCGGCGATCTCGAGAAGGTGGTGCTGGCCCGCGACATCGTCGCCACGACCGACGCCCCCGTCGACGTCCGGTGGCCACTGCGACGCCTCGCCGCGGCGTACCCCACCTGCTGGACCTTCCACGTCGACGGCCTCTTCGGCGCGACCCCCGAGATGCTCGTGCGCCAGGAGCGGGGCCTCGTCACGTCGCGCGTGCTGGCCGGCACGATCCGCCGGACCGGCGACGAGGTGCGCGACGCCGGGCTGGCCGGCGAGCTGGCGCGGTCGTCGAAGGACCTCGAGGAGCACGAGTACGCCGTGCGATCCGTCGCCGACTCGCTCGAGCCGCACTGCTCGTCGATGAACGTGCCCGAGTCGCCGTTCGTGCTGCACCTGCCGAACGTCATGCACCTCGCCACCGACGTCACCGGCGTCGTGCCCGACGACGACCCGAGCTCGTCGCTGGGCCTGGCCGCGTCGCTCCACCCCTCCGCCGCCGTCGGCGGCACGCCCACCGCGACCGCCACCGCCCTCATCGCCGAGCTCGAGGGCATGGAGCGCGGCCGGTACGCCGGACCCGTCGGCTGGATGGACGCCTCCGGCGACGGCGAGTGGGGCATCGCGCTGCGCTCCGCCCAGATCGAGACGGCTGCCGACGGCACCGGGCGCGTCCGCCTGTACGCCGGCTGCGGCATCGTCGCCGGCTCCGACCCGGCGGCCGAGCTCGCCGAGAGCCAGGCCAAGCTCGAGCCCGTGCGCGGGGCGCTCGGGGGCTGAGGCGCTCGCCGGCCGGCGCCCTGGGGGGTGGCGGCTGCACCGTTCGCGGTACCTCGTACCCGTCGCACGGGTATCTCCTACCGCGCACGTGTGCATGGCCATCGTTCGCGGTACCTCGTACCCGTCGCACGGGTATCTCCTACCGCGAACCGACCCTGCTCGGGTTGCGGTGTCAGCGACGGGGCGGACGGGGCGCTCACACCGCAGCCCGTCGGGGCGTGGTGGTCGCGGTGTCAGCGACAGGGCAGACGGGGCGCTCACACCGCAGCCCGTCGGGGCGTGACGTCCGGCCGGCCCGGAGTCAGCACCGGGGTCCGCTGCCACCAGGTGGCACCGCTCCCCGGCACTGGTGCGGACGGAGCAGGCCCAGGCCGTACGGCGCGGGCCCGCCGCCGTTCGCGGTACCTCGTACCCGTCGCACGGGTACCTCCTACCGCGAACGGGCCGGCCCCGAGACGCACGACGCCGGCCCACCCCTCGCGGGGTGGACCGGCGTCCTGGAGAACCGGGGCGTCAGCCGCGCGAGCGGCTGAGCATCTCCTCGCGGTCGACGACCTTGATGCGCTCGCGGCCGACGGCCTCGCCGAGCGAGACCTCGTGGGCGTCGAGGGCGACCCAGCCGTCCCACGACGTGAAGTCGACGCCGCGCTCGGTCAGGTGGCGCAGGATCGCGTCGCGGTCGTCGTGCTCGGGCGCCGGGGTGCTGTCGATGTCGGCGATGAGGTTCGCGACGGTCTCGGCGGCGTCCGACTTGGTGTGCCCGATGAGCCCGACCGGGCCGCGCTTGACCCAGCCGGTGCAGTACGTGCCGGGCACGTGCTCGCCGTCGAGGTCGAGCACGCGGCCGCCCGCGTTGGGGATGACGTTGTCGGTGTCGTCGAACGGCACGTCGGCGAGCGGGGAGGACTTGTAGCCGACCGCGCGGTAGACGGCCTCCACGTCGTACGTCTTGAACTCGCCCGTCGAGCGCGCGTTGCCGGTGCCGTCGAGCTCGGTGACCTCGACCTTGAGCCCCGCGACCTTGCCGTCCTCGCCGAGCACCTCGACGGGCGCCTGGCAGAGGTGGATGTGGATGCGGTGGGGCGCGCCGGTGGGCTCGGCCTCCATGTACTTCAGCAGCGTGTCGGCCACGAGGCGCACGGCCTTGGTCGCCTGGATCGCCTTCTCGGAGGCCTCGTCGATCTCGAAGCCCTCGGGGTGCACGATCACGTCGACGCTCGGGGAGTGCGACAGCTCGCGCAGCTCCATGGGCGTGAACTTGATCTGGGCCGGGCCACGGCGAGCGAAGACGTGCACGTCGGTCGCCTGGTTGACCTTGAGGCCCTGGTAGACGTTGTCCGGGATCTCGGTGGTCAGCTGCTCGTCGGCCGGCTTCACCAGCATGCGCGCGACGTCGAGGGCCACGTTCCCGGCACCCAGCACGGCCACGTGCTTGGCGGTCAGCGGCCACTCGCGCGGGTAGTCGGGGTGGCCGTCGTACCAGGACACGAAGTCGGCGGCGCCGTAGCTGCCCTCGAGGTCGATGCCCGGGATGTCGAGGTCGCGGTCGAAGATCGCGCCCGTCGAGAAGATCACCGCGTCGTAGAACGGGCGGAGGTCGGAGAGCTTGACGTCGGTGCCGAAGTCGACGTTGCCGACGAACCGGATCTCGTCGCGCGAGAGCACCCGGCGCAGGGCCTTGATGATCTCCTTGATGCGCGGGTGGTCGGGCGCGACGCCGTACCGGACCAGGCCGTAGGGAGCAGGCAGCCGGTCGAACACGTCGACCGTCGCACCGGGGTACTCCTTGGTCAGGATGTCGGCGGCGTAGATGCCAGCCGGGCCGGCACCGACGACGGCAACATTGATGGGGCGCACAGTTCTTCCTCCAGACGGAACACGGGTTAGGCCAGGCTAACTACCGACCGACGATTCTCCCAGAAGAACGAGTGCCAGATGGCTCACGTCCAGATGACGGCGGAGCGGGGTCGGAGCGTCGAGCGGGTACGGCGGGCAGGGCGCTCAGAGGTCGGCGCCGTCGGCGATGCGGGCGTAGGTCTGGCCCTCGGCGAGCAGGGTGCGGAAGTGTCCGTCGGTCATCGACAGGCCCGCGTCGGAGTAGACCCGGTCGTGGATCGCCAGGTTGGTCGGGGCGCCCACCTCGCGGGCGAAGTCGATCGCCTCGCCGACCTTGAGCCACGGGGCGCTCACGGGGGCGAGCAGCACGTCGACGGCGCGGCCGGGGCCGGTGAGGGCGTCGCCGGGGTGGAAGACGGAGCGGTCGCCGAGCTCCACGACGTACCCGGAATTGGTGATGCGGTCGTAGGCCGGGTGGATCACGGCGTGCTGCTCGCCGACGGCGGTGACCCTCACCCCGGCGGCGTCGAACTGGTCGCCGGGGGCGACGACGGTGACGCGCTCGGTGAGGTCCGGCGCCTGCTCGGCGATGGCTCGCGCGACGGCCGCGATCGTCCAGATGGGCGCGTCGGTGGCGCGCAGGTGGTCGACGTGGAGGTGGTCGGCGTGCTCGTGGGTGACGAGGACCGCCGTGGCGCCGTCGACGGCCTCGGGGTCGGTGAACATCCCGGGGTCGAGCACGACGGCGTGGCCCTCGTGACCGAGACGGACGCAGGCGTGGCCGAACTTCGTGATCCGCATGCCCTCCACGGTAGTCCGGCCCCCGAGACGGTCGTTCGCCTCGCCGACACCTTGATGGGTCACCATCCGCGGCGTGCAACGACGACTGGGAGTGGCCGACGCCGCGGCGATCGGGGTGGCATCGATGGTGGGGGCCGGGGTCTTCACCGTGTTCGCGCCGGCCGCCGACGTCGCGGGCCGGGCCCTCGTGGTGGCGCTGGCGCTGGCCGCGGGCGTGGCCTGGTGCAACGCCTCGTCGTCGGCCCGCCTCGCGGCGCGACGACCGACGTCGGGCGGCACCTACGTGCACGGGCGCGAGCAGCTCGGCCCGTGGTGGGGCTACCTGGCCGGCTGGTCGTTCGTGGTCGGCAAGACGGCGAGCTGCGCCGCGATGGCGCTCGCGTTCGCGGCGTACGTCGTGCCCGGCTCGGCGCCCGAGCCGGTCGGACGGCTCGTCGCGGCCGGCGCGGTCGTGGCCCTCACCCTCGTGAACTGCCGGGGCGTGACGCGGACCGCCGGGCTCGCGAAGGCGATCGCCCTGCTCGCGCTCGTCGTGCTCGCGGTGGCGGTCGTCGTCGGCCTGGTCGGCGCCGACGGTCTCCGTCCGCCTCTGCCGACCGGTGACGTCGACGCGTACGGCGTGCTCCAGGCCGCCGGGCTGCTCTTCTTCGCGTTCGCCGGCTACGCCCGCATCGCCACGCTGGGCGAGGAGGTCCGCGACCCCGCCCGCACCATCCCGCGGGCGATCGGGCTCTCCTTCGCGGTGGTGCTGACGACGTACGTCGTGGTGGCCCTGGCCCTGCTCGCCGTGCTGGGCCCCGCGCGCGTCGCCGGGTCGGTCGCGCCCGTGCGGGCGCTCGCCGAGGTGGGCGGGGCGACCTGGACCGGACCCGTCGTCCAGGTCGGTGCGGCGGCCGCGGCGCTGGGTGCGCTGCTCGCCCTCGTCGCGGGCATCGGCCGGACCTTGCTGGCCATGGCCCGTGACGGCGAGCTGCCGCGGTGGCTGGACGCCGTGCACCCGACGTACGACGTGCCCCACCGCGCCGAGCTGGCCGTCGGCGCCTGCGTGGTGGCGCTCGTGCTCACCCTCGACCTGCGCGACGCCGTCGGGTTCTCGTCGTTCGGCGTCCTGCTCTACTACCTCGTCGCGAACCTGGCCGCCGGCGCCCAACGTCGCCGCGAGGGCCTCGGCGTCGGCGTCGTGCCGGTGGTCGGCGCGGTCGGCTGCGTCGTGCTGGCGTTCGCGCTGCCCGTGGCCTCCGTCGTCGGCGGGTGCGTCGTCGTCGGCCTCGGGGTGCTGGTGCGGGTCGGGGTGCGGCGCCTGCGGCCCGTGTGACGCGGTGTCCGGGCATCTGCACACGCGACAGGACACCCACCCGGACACCACAGCACCGCACCAGTCCGCGTCGTACGACGGTGCAGACCCGACAACTCGGCGCTGCACGACGGTGCAGACCCGACAACTCGACGAAACCCCGTGGCGCACGGCCCGGCCCGCCGTGTGGGATGGGGCGATGAGCACGCCCTCCCCTGGCCAGGCCCCCGCCCAGGACCCCGCCGTCCTACCGCTGCCGCCCGACGTCACGCTGCGCCGGGCCACGCCGGCCGACGCCGAGGCCGGGGCGGCGCTGCACCGCGACTGCTGGGCCGAGGCCTACCCCGGGCTGATCCCGCAGGACGCGCTCGAGGCGGTGCTGGCGAACCACGAGCGCCGGGTCCGCATGTGGGAGCAGATGGCGGCCTCGGAGCGTCCGCCGGTGCTGGCCGTCCACGCGGCGCCGGAGGGCGAGCGGCTGGTCGGGTTCGCCATGTCGGGGCCGGGCGACCCCGACGCCGCCGACGACGACCTCCCCGCGCTATACCTGCACGCGATCTACGTACGGCGGGGGTGGTGGGGCACCGGCGTCGGCGACGCGCTCCTGGTCGCCGAGGTCGCCGACACGGACTGCACGCTGGTGGTGCTGGCCGCCAACGGCCGGGCCCGCGGCTTCTACGAGCGCCACGGCTTCGTCGCCCACGGCGACCCCGTGCCCGACCCCCACCTGGGGGTCGACGACCTGCGGATGGTGCGCCGGGGCGCCACCGCCCGCGGGTAGTCCCTGACGGAGCGGTCGTCCGCCGGGTCCCACCACGACCACTGCGTCAGGGACTACCGCCCCGCCCGTGCTACTCCTGACCCCATGGAGAGCGTCGAGAACCCCGAGCCGGTCGGTGAGCACCCCACCACGCCGGAGCTGCGGAGCCTGCACGACCGGCTCGCGCGCGGCGACGTCACGGCGGTCGTCGAGCTGCTCGGGCGCATGACGGCACGGGACCGGGCGATCGGGTTCCGGCTGCTCGGCAAGGGCCGCGCGGTGGCCGTGTTCGAGGACCTCGACCCCGCCCTCCAGCGCGAGCTCGTCGACGAGCTGCGCGAGGAGGCCGTCGCGGAGATCTTCGCCGCGCTCGACCCCGACGACCGCGCCCCGCTGCTCGACGAGCTGCCCGCCGGCGTCGCGCGCCGCCTGCTCGCCGGCCTCGCCCCGCGCGAGCGGGCCTGGACCACGTCGCTGCTGGGCTACCCGGAGGACAGCGCCGGCCGGCGCATGTCGCCGGCGGTGGCGTCGGTGCACCCGGACACGACGTGCGGCGAGGCCATCGAGCTGCTGAAGCAGGCCGCCGACGAGGTCGAGACGATCTACACGGTGCCCGTGCTCGGACCGGGCCGCGCCGTGGTCGGCGTCGTCTCCCTGCGCCGGCTGCTCGTCTCCGACCCCGCGACCACGGTGGCGGAGGTCGCCTCCGAGCCCCAGGTGGTGCGCGCGTCCGACGACGTCGAGGACGCCGCCAACCTCGTGCGCGACGGCGGCTTCGTCGCCGTACCGGTGGTGGACGACGAGGACCGCCTGCTCGGCATCTTCACCGTCGACGACGCGATGCGCGTGCTGGAGAGGGAGGACGACGAGGACTCCGCCCGCGTCGGCGGCACCGAGCCGCTGCGCCGGCCCTACCTGTCGGTACCGGTGCTCGGGCTCGTGCGCGCCCGCGTGGTCTGGCTGTTCGCGCTCATCGGTGCGGCCACGCTGACGGTCGGGGTGCAGAACCACTTCGAGGGCGAGCTGCAGACCGTCGTCACGCTCGCGCTCTTCATCCCGCTGCTCATCGGCACCGGCGGCAACGCGGGCTCGCAGGCCGCGACGACGGTGGTGCGCGCGATGGCCGTGGGCGACGTACGACCCGGCGACCTGCTGCGGGTGGTGGGCCGGGAGGCCGCCACCGGGCTCGCGCTCGGGGCGTCGCTGGCGACCGTCGGCTTCCTGCCCGCCGCCGCGATCGCGGGGGCCGACATCGCCCTCGTGCTCTGCCTGACGGTGACGATCGTGTGCACCCTCGCCACCACGGTGGGCTCGAGCGTGCCGCTGGTCGCGAAGCGCATCGGCATCGACCCGGCGATCGTCTCGGCGCCCTTCATCTCGACCTTCGTCGACACGACGGGCCTGGTGCTCTACTTCACGATCGCCAAGGTCGTGCTGGGCATCTAGCGCGGCACCTGGTGCACGGGCTCGTCGCCCGCGACGTACCGCTCCAGCTGCTCCTTGATGATCGCGAACAGCCGCGGCCGCATCGCCGTGGTGCCTCCGGCGACGTGCGGGGTGACGACGACGCCCGGGGTGGTCCACAGCGGGTGGTCGGCCGGGAGCGGCTCGGGGTCGGTGACGTCGAGGGCGGCCCGCAGGCGCCCGGACGACGTCTCCGCGAGCAGCGCGTCGGTGTCGACGACCTTGCCCCGCGCGACGTTGACGAGCAGCGCGCCGTCGGGCAGGGCGGCCAGGAACGCGGCGTCGACGAGGCCCTCGGTCGAGGGCGTGAGGGGCGTCAGGAGCACCACGACGTCGGCGTCGGGCAGCAGCTCGTCGAGCTCGTCGATGCCGTGCACCGGGCCCAGCGGACCGCTGCGTGCCGACGTCGCGACCGGCACGACCTCGCACTCGAAGCCCTCGAGCCGCCGGTGCAGCGCCTGGCCGATCGAGCCGTAGCCGATGATCAGCACGCGCCGGTCGGCCAGCGACGGGCCGCCGTTGAACTGGCTCCACTCACCGCGCTGCTGCTGCGCGAACCAGCGCGGGAAGTCGCGCTGCGCCACGAGGATCAGGGCCACCGCGAGTTCCGCGGTGCCCGGGTCGTGCACGCCCGTCGCGCGGCTCAGCCCGACGTCGGCGGGCACGTGGGGCAGCAGGTGGTCGACACCGGCACTGGGCGCCTGCACGAGGCGCAGCGCGGGCATCCGGGTGACGATGGCGGGGTCGGCCGGCCCGAAGTACGGCGGCACGTAGACCTCGACCTCGTCGATGCCCGCCGGCTCGCTCACCCCGTCGTACGTCGCGTAGGTGAGGCTGTCGGGCAACGGCCCGACCTCCGCGGCGATCTCGTCGGGGCTGTACTCCATCCACACCTGGGCCATGCGCCCCACCCTACGGACGGACGCCCGGCTCCTCGGCGGCCGCCGACTCGTCCCCCCTGCTGTCCCCGCTGCGTCCCAGCGCCCGCAAGCGCGCGTCGAGCTCGCGGCGGTTGTCGCGCCGCACGCGCACCTCGACGACCTCGATCCCGCCCGCCGGGGAGCTCAGCGCGTGCTCCAGCTCGAGCAGCGACTCCACCCGCCAGTGCGGGGTGCGGCTCGCGGCGCAGAGGCTCGCGAGGTCGACGCCGTGCGGGGTGCCGAAGAGCGTGTCGAACTGGGCGGCGTACGCCGGCGCGCCCTGCTCGAGCATCGTGAAGATCGACCCGCCGTCGTCGTTGACGACCACGACCGTGAGCTCCGGGCGCTCCTCGCGGGGCCCGAGCATCAGCGCGGTCGCGTCGTGGAGGAACGTCACGTCGCCGACGAGGGCGAGCGCCCGCGAGGAGTCGCGGCGCCCCAGGGCCGCGCCGATCGCCGTCGACAGCGTGCCGTCGATGCCGGCGAGCCCGCGGTTGGCGAGCACGAGCCGTCGCTGGCCGGCCGGGTGGGGCGGGGCCATGAGGTCGAGGTCGCGCACGGGGCTCGACGCACCCACGACGAGCAGCCCCCCGGGCGGGAGCGCCCGGTGCACGGCGCCCGCCACCTCGTACGGCGTGAGGTCGCCCTCAAGGGCGAGCGTGCGGTCCACCTCGCGGGCGACCGCTGCGTCGGCCGCGTGCCAGGCGGCGAGCCAGGCCCCGTCGGCGGCCCCGTCGGCGGGGTCGTCGCCGGCGTCGGGCTCCTCGACGCCCAGCAGGTCGTGCTCGGCGGCCACGGCGTACGGGCGGCGTGTCCAGCGCCCGGCGTGGCGCCAGGAGACGACCTCGACGTCGTCGCGCGACAGCAGGGCGGTGACCGGGCGCGAGAGCGTGGGGTGGCCGGCCACGACCACCCGTTCGACCTGCGCGACGAGCGCACCGGGGGCGTCGTCGGCCAGCAGCAGGGGGTAGCAGCGCAGGGCGTTCGGGCCGGTGCGCGCGCCCGAGCTGGGCTCGGCGAGCAGCGGCCACCCGGCCCGCTCGGCGAGCTGGCGCACGGCCGGTCCGGCGTCGTCGCCCGCGACCACGACCGTGCGCGGGCCCCGGGGCAGCAGCGTCACCTCGCCGGCGGCGAGGCGGTCGCGGTAGGCGAGGCCCGTACGGCGCGAGGGCAGCGCCGCCGTCGGTGCGGCGGCCGCGGCGCGCAGGGCCTCGAGCTCGGCGGCCGGCCACGGGGCGAGGGGCACCAGCGGGGGCGTGAGCTGGACGTTGAGGTGCACGGGACCGGTCGTGGTGGCCAGGAGAGCAGCGACGTCGCCGTCGGGCGCGCCGGCCGCGTCGGCGGCGAGGTCGAGGAACGGGGCCGCCTCGCCGAAGATCCGCACCTGGTCGGTCGTCTGGCTCGCACCCGAGCCGCGCAGCGCGGCTGGCCGGTCGGCCGTCACCACCACCAGCCCGACCCCGGCGTGGGCGGCCTCGAGCACGGCCGGGTGCAGGTTCGCGACGGCGGTGCCCGAGGTGCAGACGACCGCCGCCCGGGCGCCGGCCTTGGTGAGCCCGAGCGCGAGGAACCCGGCGGTGCGCTCGTCGATGCGGGTGTGGAGCCGCACGAGCGGCTCCCCGCCGGCACCACCGGCACCGGGGCCCCCGCTCGCGGCGTCGTACGCGGCGAAGGCCAGCGGCGCGTTGCGCGACCCCGGCGCGACGACCAGCTCGCGCACGCCGGCCCCCACGAGGGCGGCGACGACGTCACGGGCCAGCAGGACGGCGGTCGGCTCAGCGGTCACGACCGGCGATCCTGCCGCACGGCGAGGGTGGCGGCGAGCCGCTCCTGCCACCAGGCGACGCGGTCGGGCGCAGCGGCGTACCGCTCGAGCAGCTCGGGCAGCGGCCGGGGACCCGGCGCCGGCAGGACGGGCAGGACCCCGTCGACGGGCAGGAGCGGGTCGGCGACGACGTCGGCGGCGAGCAGCTGCACGGTCGCCAGGCCGCACGCGTGCGGCAGCTCGGGGAGCGCGGCGGCGAGCGCGAGACCGGCGGCGATGCCGACCGAGGACTCCAGGGCCGACGAGACCACCACGGGCAGGCCGATGTCGGCGGCGATGCGCAGGCAGGCCGCGACCCCGCCGAGCGGCTGCACCTTGAGCACGGCGATGTCGGCGGCCTCGAGGTCGCGCACGCGGTAGGGGTCCGCGGCCCGGCGGATCGACTCGTCCGCGGCGACCGGCACGTCGACCCGGCGGCGCACCGCGGCGAGCTCCTCGACCGTGGCGCACGGCTGCTCCACGTACTCCAGGCCTCCGGCCGCGCGGTCGAGCAGCGCGATGGCCCGCACGGCCTCGTCGACCGACCAGCCGCCGTTCGCATCCACGCGGACCCGACCCCGCTCCAGTCCCGCGGCCCCCGGCGCCGTGTCCAGGGCGTCGCGCACGGCCTCGACGCGGGCGACGTCGTCGGCCAGGGTCTGGCCGCGCTCCGCCACCTTCACCTTCGCGGTGCGGCAGCCCCCGGCGACGGTGATGCGGTGCGCCTCCTCGGGCGAGCAGGCCGGCACGGTGACGTTGACGGGCACGGAGTCCCGCAGCGCCGTCGGCCAGGCACCGGCCGCCGCCTCCTCGGCGCAACGGAGCCAGGGCTCGGCGGTCGCCGCGTCGTACTCGACGAACGGCGACCACTCGCCCCGGCCCGGCGCCCCGTCGGGCCCGGCACCCTCGACGAACGCGACCTCGCGCACGGTGATGCCGCGGAAGCGGGTGGTGAGCGGGAGCGCGACGACCTGGAGGCGCGGGAGCGGGGTCATCGGGCGTCCTCCTCCGCGAGCGCCCGCAGGCGCACCCGGTCGACCTTGCCGTTGTCGAGCAGGGGCAGCGCCTCGAGCAGCAGCACGTCGCGCGGCGCCCAGGCGCGCGGCAGCTCGGCGGCCACCCAGTCGCGCACGGCGTCGCGCTCGAGGCCGGGACGGGCGGCGTCCGTGCGGGGCACCACGAAGGCGACGACCCGGCGCCCCCACTCCGGGTCGGGCACGCCGAGCACCTCGGCCTCCTCGACGCCCCGGTGCGCGCGCAGGCGCCGCGCGACCGCCGGGGCCGGCACGTTGACGCCGCCCGAGACGACCACGTCGTCCAGCCGGCCGAAGAGCTCGAGCCGGCCGTCGGGCAGCAGCCGACCGGCGTCCGAGGTGAGGAACCAGCCGTCGACGAGCGTCGCGCCGGTGAGCGCCGCGTCGCCCTCGTAGCGGTCGAAGAGCGTCGGCCCGCCGAGCCGCACCCGTCCGGTCGCGTCCGGTGCGGCGCCGTCGGGCAGGTCGATCTCGAGGCGTACGCCGGGGAGCGGCCACCCGTCGTACACGCAGCCGCCCGCGGTCTCCGCCGACCCGTAGGTCGCGACCATCCGGACGCCCGCGGCGGCCGCCCGCTCCCGCAGCGAGGGCTCGAACGGACCGCCCCCGAGGAGCACGGTGTGGAAGCCGGCGAGCGCCGCGGCCGTCGCCGGGTCGTCGAGCATCCGGTGCAGCTGGGTCGGCACGAGCGAGACCAGGTGGGGCAGGTCGGGCGTCAGCGCGGCGACGGCGTCGAGGAACGAGGGGTGGTCGTCGACCAGCACGGGCCGGTGGCCCGCGACGAGGGAGCGCACGACCACCTGCACCCCGGCGACGTACGACGCGGGCACCGCCAGCAGCCACTGGCCCTCGACCCCGAGCCGCTCGGCGGTGGCGCGCCCGGAGGCCAGCACCGCGCGGCGCGACAGCACGACGCGCTTCGGCCGTCCGCTGGAACCGGAGGTCTCGACCACCAGCGGCTCCGGCTCGGCCGGCTCCGCCAGCCAGGCCGCGAGGGCGTCGACGACGGCGGCGGGAGGACCGGAGACGGGACGCAGCGACGACACCCCGGCAGGGTAGTCCTGCGCCCCGCACGGCCTGCCTGCGACCGAGCGCCCGGACGGTGCTTGAATCAGCGCTCATGTCCACGCCCGCGGCCCGTGCCACCCCCGCCCACTGGCTCGCGGGGGCGCGCCCCCGGACCCTGCCCGCGGCGGTCGCCCCCGTGCTCGCCGGCACCGGGGTGGCGGCGTACGCCGACGTGGCCGTCTGGTGGAAGGCCCTGCTCGCCGGGGTCGTGGCGCTCGCGCTGCAGGTGGGCGTGAACTACGCCAACGACTACTCCGACGGCATCCGCGGCACCGACGACGACCGCGTGGGGCCCCTGCGCCTCGTCGGGTCGGGCCTCGCCTCGCCCCGGGCCGTGAAGCTCGCCGCCTTCGCCGCGTTCGGCGTCGCGGGGGTCGCCGGCCTGGTGCTCGCGGCCACCACGGCCTGGTGGCTCGTGGCCCTCGGTGCCGTCTGCGTCGTCGCGGCCTGGTTCTACACCGGCGGCTCGAACCCGTACGGCTACCTCGGGCTCGGCGAGGTGATGGTCTTCGTCTTCTTCGGCCTCGTCGCGACCGTGGGCACCACCTACGTGCAGGCCGGCGCGTTCACCGCCGACACGCTGCCCCTCAGCCTGTACGCCGGTGCCTGCGTCGGTGCGCTCGCCTGCGCGATCCTCGTGGCCAACAACCTCCGCGACGTGCCGACCGACACGATCGCCGGCAAGCGGACCCTCGCCGTGCGGCTCGGCGACCGCCGGACCCGCGGCTTCTACGCCGCCCTCGTCGCCCTCGCGGTGGCCCTCGTCGTCGTGCTCGCGGCCGTCACCTCGTGGTGGGCCCTGCTCGGCCTGGCCCTGCTCGCACCCGCGGTGCCCGCCACCCGCCTCGTGCTGGGCGGTGCGGCCGGCCCCGCGCTGATCCCGGTGCTCGCCCGCACCGGCGTCTCCGAGCTGCTCGCCGGCGTCGGCCTGTTCGTGGGCCTGCTCGTCGCGACGCTCTAGCCTCGTCGCGACGCTCTAGCATCGGGTTCCGGCGGGCGGGGGCCCGCCACGGAGGGGGACACCGTGGTCGACACGATCATCGGGCTGCTGCTGGTCGGATTCCTCGGCGTGCCCTTCCTGGCCTGCCTGCTCGTCCTCGTGCTCGCGCTGCGGCGGGCGTTCGCCGAGGGCCCCCAGACCGAGCGCAGCACCCTCGACTTCCTGCTGGAGCGCAACGAGACCCCCGGGCGCTGGGGCTGGTACGTCGCGGGCTGGTCACTGGTCGGTGTGCTGGTCTTCGGCGTCGGGCTGTTCGCCTTCGCGCTGCCGGGACTACTGGGCTGACGGGACTGCTGGGCTGACGGGGCGGCGCGGCCTAGGGTGGCGGCATGTGGTTCCTGATCTTCCTCCTGCTCGTCGCCGGCGGCGTCGCGGCGTACGTCTTCCGCGTCAAGCTGCTCGCGAAGGTGCTCGGCCAGTCCGAGACCCGTGTCGCGGGTGCCCTGGAGCGCCGCAAGCGCCGCTGACCCCGGCCATCGGCGAGGTCACCGGCCGGGCCGGCGCCGACCTCAGAGCTGCGGCTCGACCCACTCCCCCGTGGCGGCGAAGCGCTCGAGGGTGGCGGTGCACGCCGCCACGTCCAAGCCCTGCGCCGCGACCCAGGCGTCGTCGTAGTAGGTGTGCGCGTAGCGCTCGCCGCCGTCGCAGAGCAGCGTGACGACCGAGCCGGCCTCCCCGCGCGCCCGCATCTC
The DNA here is from genome assembly GCF_000426525.1 of Nocardioides alkalitolerans DSM 16699. Lineage (GTDB taxonomy): Bacteria > Actinomycetota > Actinomycetes > Propionibacteriales > Nocardioidaceae > Nocardioides > Nocardioides alkalitolerans. The sequence goes on along the minus strand of NZ_KE384533.1, from coordinate 1,158,436 downwards.
CGCGAGCATCCGCACGGCGCCCCACAGCGCCGTACCGGTCGAGCCTCCCGCCGAGCGGCCCGTCACCGCCGTGCACCAGCGGGCGGCGGCGACCGAGGCCGCGTCGGGCACGGAGAGCATGGCGTCGACGACCCCCGGCACGAACGACGGCTCCACGCGCGGACGCCCGATGCCCTCGATGCGGGAGCTGCCCGGCACCGTGTACGACGGGTCCTGCGCCGCGTAGGCGCCGAAGAAGGCCGAGCTCTCCGGGTCGGTGACGAGCACCCGCGTCGGGTGGCAGCGGTAGCGGACGTAGCGCCCGATCGTCGCCGACGTGCCGCCCGTCCCGGCGCCCACGACCACCCAGGACGGCACGGGGTGCCGCTCGAGCGCCATCTGCTCGAAGATCGACACGGCGATGTTGTTGTTGCCCCGCCAGTCGGTGGCGCGCTCGGCGTAGGTGAACTGGTCCATGTAGTGGCCGCCGGTCTCGTCCGCGAGCCGCCGGGCCTCGGCGTAGACGCGCCCCGGCTCGTCCACGAAGTGGCAGCGGCCGCCGTGGAACTCGATGAGCGCGATCTTCTCCGGCGAGGTGGTGCGGGGCATGACGGCCACGAACGGCAGCCCGAGCAGGCGGGCGAAGTAGGCCTCGGAGACGGCCGTGGACCCGGACGACGCCTCGATGACCGTCGTGCCCTCGGTGACCCAGCCGTTGACGAGCGCGTAGAGGAACAGCGACCGCGCCAGGCGGTGCTTCAACGAGCCCGTCGGGTGGACCGACTCGTCCTTGAGGTAGAGGTCGACCGACCACGCCGGGTCGAGCGGGAACTGGTGGAGGTGGGTGTCGGCCGAGCGGTTCGCGTCGGCCTCGACCGCGCGCACCGCCTCGGCGAGCCAGCGACGGCGGTCGGGGGCGTCGTACGAGACGAAGGTGCCCGACGTGGCGGGCTCGGGCTCCGTCACCTCAGTCCTCGTCCTCGCGCGCCTTCATCTTCGAGAAGTTGTCGGACGCGCGGCGGGCACGGGCGTCGACCCGCTGCGCGAACGCCTCGCGCTGCCGGTCGAGCAGCAGGTAGGAGGCGATGCCCGAGACCAGGAACGCGATCACGAGCGGCTCGAGCTGGATGAGGCCCTCGCGGTCGGTGACGAGCATCCACACGCCGAGGACGATCACGTAGGTCACCACCAGGTAGACCAGGCGGAGCAGGGTGTACGTCGCGAACTCCTTCACGAGGAGCCAGCGTAGCGACGAGCCCCCGGCGGGGTTGGCCGGGTGGCTAGAGTGGAGGGCGTGCTGAAGTTCGCGTTGGTCGTGCTGGTGGTCGCCGCGTGCGTCTACTTCGTGATCAGGGCGCTCGAGAAACGTGGCGGGACCGGAGGCGGAGGCCGCCCCGAGCCGCGCCGCCCGCTCGGTCCGGACGACGACCCCGACTTCCTCTGGGGCCTCAACAAGAAGTTCCGGCAGGAGCACCCCCGCAAGCCCGGGGACGAGCCGCCGACCACCCCTTCCGCGCCGTCGTAGCCGCACACCCGCTCTGACGCAGAAGATCCCCCGCACCGTGGTGCGGGGGATCTTCTCGTTCCGGGTGTCGCGGTCCGTGCCGTCAGGCCCGTGGCGGCAGGTCGATCGCGACCGGGGGTGCGCCCTCGACCACGACCGTCGAGCTCGCCGGAGCGGCGTAGCTGTGCATGCTCGAGGAGGAGAAGAAGTTGATGCCGATGAAGTTGAACCAGAGCGTCGCGAGACCGACCAGCGCGAGCAGCGCGGCGTTGCGTCCCTTGAAGCCGGCGGTGGCGCGGGCGTGCAGGTACGCCGCGTAGACCACCCACGTGATGAACGCCCAGACCTCCTTCGGGTCCCAGTTCCAGTAGCGGCTCCAGGCCTCGTGCGCCCAGATGGGACCGGTGATGAGGACGGCGAACGTCCACACCGGGAAGGCGAAGGCGTGGAGGCGGTAGGTGAGGCGGTCGAGGCCGACCAGGTCAGGCACGCGGGCGAGGTAGCCCTTCGCCTCGACGGGCTCACCGGGCTCGCCGGCGCCGGCCGTGACGCGCTCCGCCGCCTTGCGCTCGGCCCGCTCCTTGAGCAGGTAGAGCACCGAGGTGAAGCCGCCGAGCGTGAAGGCCGCCGTCGCGATGACCGCCGAGACCACGTGGATGACGAGCCACGGCGAGTTGAGCGCCTCGGTCAGCGGCGCCACCGGCGTGTAGAGCCAGATGACGTCGACCATCAGCACGGTGACGATGAAGCCGGTGACGATCGGGCCGAGCCAGGCGAGGCGGAACTTGCGCAGCAGCACGAGGTAGGTGAGGCCGACGAAGAACGAGCCCGACATCGTGAACTCGTACATGTTGCCCCAGGGCACGCGGTTCGGGTCGGCGGCGAGACCGCGCGACACCAGGCCGACGCCGTGCACCGCCACGGCGATCACGGTGAGCAGCACGCCGAGGCGCTCGCCCATCGCGACGCGTCGTACGGCGTCCTCGCCGCCGGCGGCCTCGACCTCGTCCTCGTCCCAGCCACCGTTGCGCTCCACGGTGCTGCGCCGCGAGCGGACAGCACCGACGCCCGCGCCGACGGCGACCTTCGCCGTACGACCCACGGGCACCTTGCGGAGCGAGGCCCACTGCCAGAGGTGGGCGATGAACGCCAGGAAGTACACCAGCCCGCTCACGGCGACCGCCTGGTTGCTGAGTGTCTCCCACGCTGCGTCGTTCACGACTTCTCCTTCTCGGAGGTGTCGGCGGCCGGGTCGGTCGCCGTTGCCCCGCTGATCTCGTTCTCGCTGCCGTGCGCGTCCGCATCCGGTCCGCGCAGCTGCTCCAGGATGCCTGCCAGCTCCTCGTCGCCGCCACCCGCACCGGTGGAGCGATCGAGCACACCGATCTCGACCAGCACCGGGCCGGCGCCGGCGACGTCGTCACCGGGACCGCCCGCGCCGCCCGCCAGACCGTCGGCGGGCCACGGACGCACCCGCACCCACACGCGGCGGGGACGGATGAAGAGCGACCCGAGCAGGCCGAGGAGGGCGAGCACCACGCCGCTCAGCGCGACCAGCTTGCCGGGGGTCTCGCTGATCTGCACGCGGTTCCAGCGCTGCAGCCCGTCGTACGACACCGTGCCGAGGCCGTCGGGCAGGTCGAGCGTCTCGCCCGGCTCGAGGTCGAGGCGGAAGGGGTTGCCCTCGTCGTCGAGGGCGAGCTCGAGGCCGGAGTCGTCGAGTGCGTAGACCGACTGCGGGGCTCCCGTGTCCATGCCGAGGTCGCCCGTCGAGACCGTGAGCGACATGCGCGGGTCCTGGGCCTCCCCGATGACGGAGTACGGCCCGCGGTCCGGGTCGAACGCGTAGGTCGGGTAGAACTCGCCCGAGAGCCCGACCTGGGTGTCGAGGCCGTCCGGCACCTTCACGACCCCGAACGAGCGGAACGTGGTGTCGGTGGGCAGGAAGATCGTGGGGCCCGAGTAGGCGACCTCGTTCTCGGCGTTCCGCACCGTGATGACCGGGGCGTAGCCGTGGCCGATGAGGAAGACGTCCGTCGAGCCGATGCTCAGCGGGTGGTTCACCTTCAGCTCGTACGGCTTCTCCTCGGTGCCCTCGTAGGCGTCCTCGACGTAGGTGAGCTGGGCCGCGAAGCCGCGTGCCTGCCCGAACGCCGGGCCGGAGCGGTACCAGTCGATGTCGAACGAGTCGATGGTGAAGGCGAACGGCTCCATGTCGTCGGCCGACCACAGGCTGCCCGGGTCGAAGTCGTCGTACTGGCTGAGGTTGTTCGAGAACCCGCCGCCCACGAGCGTGATGACGCCGCCCTGGTAGCCGAACAGGCTGCCCATCGCGAACCCGACGAGCACGACCAGCACCGAGAGGTGGAAGACGAGGTTGCCGGCCTCGCGCAGGTAGCCGCGCTCGGCGCGGACGACGGCCGCGCCGCCCCGCTCCTCGCCGACCGGCTCCTCGATGATGCGGTAGCGGCGCTTGCGCAGCACCCGGGCCGCCTCGGCCCGGAGCGCGTCGAGGTCGCCCTCGGTGCGGTACGCCGCGTGGTCGGGCAGGCGGGAGAGGTTGCGGGGGGCCTTCGGGGGCTTCGCCCGGACGGCGCGGGCGTAGACCCGCAGGCGGGGCAGGATGCAGCCGACGAGCGAGACCATCAGCAGCAGGTAGATGGCCGAGAACCACGGGGAGTCGTAGACGGAGAACAGCCCGAGGCGCTCGTAGAGGGGGGTCAGGTTCGGGTGGCGGTCCTGCCACTGGCCGACCGCGAAGGCGTCGACGCCCGACTGCGGGATGACCGAGCCCGGGATCGCCGCGAGGGCGACGAGCAGGAGCAGCACCAGGGCGGTGCGCATCGACGTGAGCTGGCGCCACGTCCAGCGCAGCATCTCGACGAACGTCAGCTCGCCGGAGCGCCGCTCGGGCCGGCCGGAGCCCGGGCCGGTGGTCGGTGCGGCACCCGGGTCGATGGCCGGGGCGTCCGTCGGGGCGTCGGTCGGGCGGTCGGCGTCGTCGGTCTGGTCGGTGAAGACCGGTTCGTCCCTCACACGCTCACCTCGAACCCGCTGATGAGGGTGCGCTGGAGGCTCTGGACCAGCACGGTCCACCAACCCGTCACGAGCAGCACGCCGACGGCGACGAGCATGAGCCCGCCGAACCGCATGACGGCCGTCTGGTGGCGGCGCAGCCAGCCGATCGCGTTCATCGACCAGCCGAAGCCGAGGGCGACGAGCACGAACGGGATGCCCAGACCGATGGCGTAGACCGCCGAGAGCAGCGCCCCGCGGCCGACCGTCGCCTCGTTCGCGGCCAGCACGTTGATCGCGGCCAGCGTCGGGCCGAGGCAGGGGGTCCAGCCGAGGCCGAAGAGGAAGCCGAGCCCAGGGGCGGCGAGGAGGCCGACGGCCGGCACCTGGTGCACGCGCCAGTCGCGCTCGAGCCACGGGATGCGGAGCCAGCCGGCGAACACCAGGCCGAGCACGATCGTGACGACGCCGAGCACGACGGTGAGCGTGCGCTCGTATGTGAAGAGCCACAGCCCGACGGACGCCGAGGCCACGCCGAGCAGCACGAAGACGGTCGCGAACCCGGCCACGAAGAGCAGCGAGCCCGCGAGCAGCCGGCCGCGGCGCGGGCGGGTCGTCGTACCCGTCTCGGTCAGCGTCGTGCCACCGCTGCCGCCGGCACGCGCGGGCGACGGCACCTCGGCCGCCGACATGCCGGTGGCGTAGGAGAGGTAGCCCGGCACGAGCGGCAGCACGCACGGGGAGAAGAACGACACGAGGCCGGCGATGAGCGCGACCGGTACGGCGAGCAGGAGCGAGCCCGACGACGCGGCGTTCGCGAAGGCGTCACCCACCGGAGCCTCCGGCGTCGCTCTCCTCGGCCACGGCCGCGACCAGGTCGACCAGCGTCTTCGTCGAGGGCAGCGGGCCGATGATCGAGGCCGCGATGCGGCCCTCGCCGTCGAGCACCACCGTCGCCGGGATCGTGCGCGGCGAGAGGGTGCCCGAGAAGGCGAGCAGGGCACGGCCGTCGGGCGAGTAGAAGGAGGGGTACTCGACGCCGTACGCGCGCTCGAAGCTGAGCCCCTGCGCGGTCGCGCTGTCGCGGCTGTTGATGCCGTAGAACGCGGCGCTGTCGCCGAGCTCCTCCGCGGCGTCGACGAGGTCGGGGGCCTCGGCGCGGCACGGCGGGCACCAGGAGCCCCAGACGTTGACGACGACCGGGAGGCCCCGGGCGTCCTCGAGCGAGATCGGCTCCCCCTCGAGGTCCTCCCCGGTGAGATCGACGGGCTCGCCGCGGTCGGCGGGAGGCACCTCGGTGACCTGGCCGTTGCCGGTGACGTAGCCCTGGTCGCCGGTGCCCTCGAACGTCGAGCAGCCCGCCAGCAGCACGAGGCAGGCCAGCAGGATCGGCAGGACCCGTGCGGCGGGGAGCCGACGGGCGGACGGGACGGTGGTCAGGGCCGCTTCTCCTCCGGTGCGCCCCCGGCCGAGAACGGGGCTGCCTTGTCACGGGTCGGGATCAGGTCGCCGGCCGGCTCCGAGTAGGTGACCTGCGTGAGCGTCTCCCCGGTGAAGTGGAGCGACGTCAGCGAGCAGAGCGTGCACTGGCGCTTGCGCGGGTCGTGCAGGAACGAGCGACCCTCCACCTGCAGGCGCGTGGTCCAGATCGGCAGCTGGTGGGAGACGATGACGGCCTCGTTCGGCTCGCCCGCCACGGCCGGGGTGATCGCCGCGGCGGCGTCGCGGGCGTCGTGCACACCCGCGAGCATGCGCGCCGCGACCTGCTTGTAGGGCTCGCCCCAGGACGGCCGGAACGGGTTCCAGAGGTGGCGCCAGGTGGCCGGCTTGCGCAGGGCGTTGTCGCCGCCGCCGAACCGCTCGCCCTCGAACTTGTTCGTCGACTCGATGACCCGGTCGTCGGTGACGATGTCGAGGCCCCGGGCGTCCGCGAGCGGACGGGCCGTCTCCTGCGCGCGCTCCAGCGGCGACACCCGCAGGTGCACGATCGGCCGGTCACCGATCCGCTCCGCCACGCGCTCGGCCATCGTGCGGCCGAGCGGGGAGAGGTGGAACCCCTCGCGACGTCCGTAGAGGACGCCGTCGGGGTTGTGCACCTCTCCGTGGCGGAGCAGGTGCACGACGGTCTTCTCGCTCATGGGTTCCTCGGGGTCTGGCGGACTGCTGGACGGGCTGCTGGGTGCTTCAGTACGTCGCCGCGGCGGCGCGGGCGGCGACGGGCAGGGCGTCGAGCACGTGGCCCACCGCCCGCTCGTCGTGGGCGGCGGAGACGAACCACACCTCGTACGCCGACGGCGGCAGGTGGACGCCGGCGTCGAGCATCGCGTGGAAGAAGGCGGCGTACGCCGGCAGGTGCTGCGCCGACGCGTCGTCGAAGTCGCGGACCGGCTCCGGGCCCCGGCGGGCCGGGTCGGTGAAGAAGACGGAGAACATGGTGCCGGCGGTCTGCACGACGTGGGGCACTCCGGCCGCGGTCAGCGCCTCGCTCGTGGCCGTGCGGATCGTGGTGGCCGCGGCGCCGAGGCGGTCGTAGACCTCGTCGGTGGCGAGGCGGAGCGTGGTGAGGCCGGCCGTCGTCGCCACGGGGTTCCCCGAGAGCGTGCCGGCCTGGTAGACGAGACCGGTGGGCGACAGCTGGGCCATCAGGTCGGCGCGACCGCCGAACGCCGCGGCGGGCAGGCCGCCGCCCATCACCTTGCCGAAGGTCATCAGGTCGGGCGCCCAGCCCTCCTGGCGCCCGTCGAGGCCCCAGCCGCCGTGGCGGGTGGCGCGGAAGCCCGTCATCACCTCGTCGGAGACGAACAGCGCACCGTGGGCCCGGCAGGTCTCGGCGAGGAACTGGTTGAAGCCGGGCTCGGGCGGGACGACGCCCATGTTGCCCGGGGTCGCCTCGGTGATGAGGCAGGCGACGCGGTCGCCGTGCTCGGCGAAGACCTTCTCGACGGCCGCCCGGTCGTTGTAGGGCAGCACGAGCGTGAGGTCGGTGGCCGACGTGGGCACCCCGGGCGTTCCGGGGACGGCGAAGGTGGCGAGGCCCGAGCCGGCGGACGCCAGCAGCGCGTCGACGTGACCGTGGTAGCAGCCCGCGAACTTCACGACGACGTCGCGACCGGTCGCGCCCCGGGCCAGCCGGATCGCCGACATGGTGGCCTCGGTGCCCGACGACACGAACCGCACCCGCTCGATCGGGGTGCGCGCGACGAGCTCCTCCGCGAGCAGCACCTCGGGCTCGGTGGGCGTGCCGTACGACGTGCCGCGCGCGACGGCGGACTGGATCGCGTCGATGACCTCGGGGTGGGCGTGGCCGAGCAGCATCGGGCCCCACGAGCCCACGAGGTCGACGTACTCGTTGCCGTCGACGTCGGTCAGCCAGGCGCCCTGCGCGCTGGCGATGAACCGCGGCCTGCCCCCGACCGCGCCGAAGGCGCGCACCGGGGAGTTGACCCCGCCCGGCGTCACCTCGCTCGCCCGTCGGAACAGGTCGGCGGAACGCGAGACGGAGGCAGTCACCGACCCATTGTCACCGACGCGACCAAGACGAGGTCAGCGGGTGCGGGCCGATCTCCGCGGACCGCAGACACGCAAGCGTTCCTCAAGGTATTCTCAAGAAGATGTGGTCCCGGACTGGGCAGTAACCTCCCGGGAACATGAACGTTAGGCACGTCACACGGCTTGAGGGAGCCAACGATCACGTGAGGCGCGGAACGCGGCCTCACCAGGGGAGAGACGAATGACCACCACCCGCTTCGCTCGCTGGCAGAAGGCCACCGCGCTCGCCCCCGTCGCGGCGCTCTCCGCGGCCTGCACCGTCGCGATCGCCGGCGTCGGCGGCCCCGTCGGCACCCTCAGTGCTGCCGGCGACACCGTCGAGGAGGGCGCCATCGTCGTGCCCGACTCCGCGGTCGAGGCCCCCGCCAGCGTCTCCCTTCCCGACGCGGTCGCCCCGGCCGTGCCCGAGGGCCAGTCCGGTGCCGTCATCAGCGCAGCCAGCACCAGCGGCATCCCCGCCGTCGCCCTCGGCGCCTACCAGCGGGCGCAGACGATCATCAACGGGGCCGACAACACCTGCAACATCTCCTGGCAGCTCGTCGCCGCCATCGGTCGGGTGGAGTCCGACCACGGCCGGTTCGGCGGCAGCCAGCTCGACGACGCGGGCATCGCGAGCCCCGGCATCTACGGCCTCCCCCTCGACGGCACCAACGGCACGCAGCGCATCGCCGACACCGACGCGGGCGAGCTCGACAACGACGCCTCCTTCGACCGCGCCGTCGGCCCCATGCAGTTCATCCCCTCGACCTGGCGCGTGGTCGGCGTCGACGCCGACCGCGACGGCGTGCGCGACCCGCAGAACGTCCACGACGCCGCGCTGGCGACCGCCGTCTACCTCTGCTCCGGCACCGAGGACCTCTCCGCCGAGGACGGCAAGCGCGCCGCCGTCTTCCGCTACAACCGCAGCGACGACTACGTGAACCTCGTGCTCGCGATCGAGCAGGCCTACCTCGACGGCGAGTTCACCTCGGTGCCGAACGCGGTCGCCGCGGCCGACTACTTCGTGCCCGCGCCCGTCGCCCCCGGCACGAACACCGACACCACCGACAACGCCTCGCCCACGCGACCGGGCACGACGCCGGGCACCGGTGGCTCCGGCTCGACGCCGGGCACCGGCAGCGGCGGCTCCGGCGGCGGAAGCACGGGCGGCGGCAGCGGCTCCGGTGGCGGCAGCACCGACCCGGGCACCGGCTCCGGTGGCGGTGGCGGCACGCCGAGCGTCCCGGCCCCGGTCCCCACGCCGACTCCCACCCCGACGCCGAGCCCGACGCCGCAGCCGATCACCGACATCCCGGGCACCATCGAGGACCCGGTGGCCACGATCGTCTACACGCTCGAGACGGCGAAGACGGAGTGCCTCAAGGACCTCAACCTCCTCGGCATCCTCGCCGGCCTCCTCACCCCGGGCCAGCAGAACCTCCTCAACCGCTGCGTCAACGGCCTGGTGGGCACCCCGGTCCCCTGATCGCACCCATCGCCGTACGACGAAGGCCCCGGACCACTCGGTCCGGGGCCTTCCTCGTCGTACGGGCTCGTCCGCGCCGTCGGGTCGCGGTGTGGGCGCCCCGTCCAGCCTGTCGCTGACACCGCAACCGCCACGTCGCCCGGGTCGCGGTGTGCGCGCCCCATCCACCCTGTCGCTGACACCGCAACCGGTACGGCGCCCGGGTCGCGGTGTGGGCGCCCCATCCAGCCTGTCGCTGACACCGCAACCGCCACGTCGCGGCTCCGCCAGACAGGCAGGGGCCGCGCGAGCCGGGTACGGCGCACCGTCAGGCGCGCAGGAGCCTCGCGGCCTCGCTGGCCCAGTAGGTGAGCACGACGTCGGCGCCGGCGCGGCGGATCGACGTCAGGGTCTCGAGGATGGCGGGCTCGCGGTCGATCCAGCCGCGCTCGGCGGCTGCCTCGACCATCGCGTACTCCCCCGAGATGTTGTAGGCCGCCACCGGCACGTCGACGGCGTCGCGCACGCGGCGGAGCACGTCGAGGTAGGCCAGGGCGGGCTTCACCATGACGAGGTCGGCGCCCTCGGCGACGTCGAGGAGCGCCTCGCGCACGCCCTCGAGGGCGTTGGCGCCGTCCTGCTGGTAGGTCCGGCGGTCGCCGACCAGCGAGGAGTCGACGGCCTCGCGGAAGGGGCCGTAGAACGCCGAGGCGTACTTCGCGGAGTAGGCCAGGATGGCGACGTCGGTGGCGCCCGCACCGTCGAGCGCGGCGCGGATGACGGCGACCTGGCCGTCCATCATCCCGCTCGGCGCGACGAGGTCGGCGCCCGCGGCGGCCTGGGCGCGCGCCATCTCGGCGTACACCTCGAGCGTCGCGTCGTTGTCGACCGCACCCCGGGCGTCGAGCACCCCGCAGTGGCCGTGGTCGGTGAACTCGTCGAGGCAGAGGTCGGCCATGACCGGCAGGGCGTCCCCGACCTCGGCCGCCACGTCGGCGATCGCGACGTTGAGGATGCCGGCGGGGTCGACCGCACCGGAGCCGACGGCGTCCTTCGAGGTCGGCACACCGAACAGCATGATGCCGCCCAGACCGAGCTCGGCCGCCTCGACGGCGGCCGCCCGCAGCGAGTCGCGGGTGTGCTGCACGACGCCCGGCATCGACGAGATCGGGACCGGCTCGGTCGCCCCCTCGCGCACGAACACGGGCAGCACGAGCTGGCGGGGGCGCAGGGAGGTCTCCGCCACGAGCTCGCGGAGCGCCGCCGTACGCCGCAGCCGGCGCGGCCGCACGACCGGTCCCCTCACGGGGCGGTCGGCGGCCGAGCCGTCCGCGCCCGCCGGGGCGGTCAGTTCGAGACCTTGCGGCGGGCGGACGTCTTGCGGTCCGACGGCTTGGTGACCGGCTGGCCCTGCTCGAGCAGCGCTGCCCGGCGGGCGGCCCCGAAGTCGGCGAGCGCGTCCACCAGCACCTCGACGGCGGGCGACGGCGCCATCACGTCGACGCGCAGCCCGTGCTCCTCGGCGGTCTTCGCCGTGGCCGGGCCGATGACCGCGATGACGGTCGTCGGGTGGGGCTTGCCGGCGATGCCGACGAGGTTGCGCACCGTCGACGACGACGTGAAGACCACGGCGTCGAACTTGCCCGTCTTGATCGCGTCGCGCACCGGGGCGGCCGGCGGGGCGGCGCGCACGGTGCGGTACGCCGTCACGTCGTCGCACTCCCAGCCCTTGTCGATGAGCCCGGCGACGAGGTTCTCGGTGGCGATGTCGGCGCGCGGCAGGAACACCCGGTTGATGGGGTCGAGCAGCTCGTCGTACTCGGGCCAGTCCTCCAGCAGGCCGGCGGCCGACTGCTCGCCCGAGGGCACCAGGTCGGCGCGCAGGCCCCAGCCGGCGATGGCCTCGGCGGTCTTGTCGCCGACCGCGGCGATCTTGAGGCCCGAGAAGGCGCGGGCGTCGAGCCCGTACTCCTCGAACTTCTCCCGCACGGCGCGCACCGCGTTCACCGAGGTGAAGGCGATCCACTCGTAGCGGCCCTCGACGAGGCCGCGCACGGCCTTGTCCATCTGCTGCGGGTTGCGGGGCGGCTCGACCGAGATGGTCGGCACCTCCTCCGGCACCGAGCCGTAGCCGCGGAGACGGGCGGAGAGCGAGCCGGCCTGCTCCTTGGTGCGGGGCACCAGCACGCGCCAGCCGAACAGCGGCTTGGTCTCGAACCACGACAGCGTCTCGCGCAGGTCGACGACCTCGCCGACGACCGTGACGGCCGGGGGCTGGATGCGGGCGGCGCGCGCGTCGGCGGCGATGTGCTCGAGCGTCGAGGTGACGGTGACCTGCTCGGTCGTCGTGCCGACCCGGGTCATGGCGACCGGGGTGGACGGCGCGCGACCGGCGCGCATGAGCGCCTCGGCGGCCTCCGCGATCGGGCCGACCGAGCTCAGCAGCACGAGCGTGCGGCCGTCGGCGTACGCGCTCCAGTCCACCTTGTCGGTGGCGGCGACGACGGTGACCTCGCGGTGGCTGCGGGTGGTGAGCGGGATGCCCGCGTACGCCGGCACGGCGGTGGCCGACGAGACGCCCGGGACGATCTCGAAGCCGAGGCCGGCCTTGACGCAGGCCTGTGCCTCCTCGGGACCCGAGGCGTAGAGGAAGGGGTCCCCCGACATGAGGCGGACGACCGCGGCACCCGTCTTCGCCTGCTTGACGATGACCTTGGCGCGGGCCGCGTGCGTGAGCGGCTGCCCGTCCTCGCCGAAGCCGCCGTCGACGAACGTCGGTCCGGTCGTGACGACCGACTCGTTGCCGTCCTCGTCGACCACGACGGTCGGCTCGGGCAGCCCGAGGGCCGTGCGGACGAGGGCCTCGTGCTCGGGCACCTCGGTCACGACGACCTCGGCGTCCCTGAGCAGGTCGACGGCGCGCACGGTCAGCAGCCCCGGGTCGCCCGGGCCGCTGCCGACGAACGACACCCAGCCCGCGCTCGCGCTCGAGGCCGCGGTGGCCGTGCCCTTCGCGTCCTGCGCGGAGGCGACGGCAGTGGTCCCAGTGGTGGTACGTCGCGTCATGCGTGCTGCTCTCTCAACTCGGAGTCGGGACCCTCTGGCTGAGGGCCTTCCATCAGTTCGGCGGCGCCGTCGGCCAGCATGTCCTGGCCGAGGCGGTTCCCGACGCCGGTGGCGTCGCCGGGGGAACCCGTTGCTGACATGCGGATGCTGAGGCCGCCGTCGGTCGACATGACGACCGCCCGGATCCACAGCTCGTCGGCTTCCTCGCCCTCGACGACCTCGGCGAGCGCGCCGACCGGGGCCGAGCACCCCGCCTCGAGCGTCGCGAGCACGGCCCGCTCCGCCTCGACGGCGGCGCGGGTGGGGGCGTCGTCGATCGCACCGAGCGCCGCGACCAGGTCGGGGTCGTCGGAGCGGCACTCGACGGCCAGCGCACCCTGCCCGGGGGCGGGGAGCATCTGGAGCGGGTCGAGGACCTCGGTGATCTCGTGGGTGCGCCCGATGCGGGCGAGGCCCGCACGGGCGAGGATCACGGCGTCGACCTCACCGGAGGTCACCTTGCCGATGCGGGTGCCGACGTTGCCGCGGATCGCGACGACCTCGACCCCGAGACCGAGCGCCTCGAGCTGCGCGGCCCGGCGCGGCGAGCCCGTGCCCACGCGGCTGCCGGCGGGCAGCTCGCCGAGCGTCAGCCCGTCGCGCGCCACGACCGCGTCCCGCGGGTCCTCGCGGGTGGGTACGGCGGCCAGCGCGATGCCCGCGGCGGGCGCGGTCGGCAGGTCCTTGAGCGAGTGCACGGCGAGGTCGACCTGGCCGGCGAGCAGGGCGTCGCGCAGGGCGCTGACGAACACGCCCGTGCCGCCCATGCTCGCGAGCGGGGCGGAGCTGACGTCGCCGTGCGTCGTCACCTCGACGAGCTCGACGGCGCGGCCGAGGCGCTCGGTGAGGAGCGCCGCGACGTGGCCCGACTGCGTGGTCGCGAGCTCGGAGGCGCGCGTGCCCAGCCGCAGCGGGCGGGGGGTGGGGCTGCCCGTCATGGTCGGGCCCCCGGTCGCGTCACCGCGTCGACGGCGTCGGGGTCGAGGGCGAAGAGCTCGGCGAGGGCCGCGGCGTACGAGACCGCGCCCGTCTCGTTGGCGAGCTGCTTGACCCGCACGGTCGGCTGGTGGAGCAGCTTGTCGGCCACGCGGCGCACGGTCTGCAGCACCTCGGCGCGCGTGGCGGGGTCGAGGTCGGGGAGGCGGCCGTCGAGGCGGGCGATCTCGGAGTCGACGACGGTCGTCGCCATCGTGCGCAGCGCCACCACCGTCGGGGTCACGCTCGCCTGGCGGCGCGCGGCCGTGAAGGCGGCGATCTCCTGCGTGACGATGTCGCGCACCGCGTCGATGCCGGGCGCCACCTCGGCGACCCGCAGCTCGTCGGCGAGCCGGGCCAGGCCGAACAGCTGGACGCCGGGGAGGTCGGCGACCGAGGGCTCCACGTCGTGGGGCAGGGCCAGGTCGATGACGGCGAGCGGACGCGCGGGATCGGCCTGCGCGCCCCGCGCGCGGGCCAGCAGGTCGCGGCTCAGCACGACGCCGGTCGCCCCGGTGCAGGAGACGACCACGTCGGCGCCGACGAGCTCGCGCTCGAGGTCCACGAGGCCGGCGGCGCGGGCGGCGTACTCCTCGGCCAAGCGCGACGCGGTGGTCATCGAGCGGTTGACGACGACGATCTCGCCCGCGCCGGCCCGGGCCAGCGTCGCGGTCGCGAGGGCGGCCATCGAGCCCGCGCCGACCACGACGGCGCGGGCGCCGTGCAGGTCGCCGACGACGGGCACGGCGCGCTCGAGCGCCGCGGTCACCAGCGACGGGGCGGCCCGGTCGATGTCGGTCTCGGCGTGGGCGCGCTTGCCGACGCGCAGCGCCTGCTGGAACAGCACGTTGAGGGCGGGGCCGACCGTGCCGAGCTCCTGGCCCAGGCGCAGCGCCTCGCGGGCCTGGCCGAGGATCTGGCCCTCGCCGACGACCATCGAGTCGAGGCCGGCGGCGACCCGGAAGAGGTGGGAGACGGCGCCGTCGTCGTAGTGCACGTAGAGGTGCGGCAGCATCGCCTCGGTGGTGGCGCCGCCCCGCTCGATGAGCAGGCGGGAGATCGCCTCGACGCTGCCGTGGAAGCGGTCGACGTCGGTGTAGATCTCGAGCCGGTTGCACGTCGAGATCACCGTGGCCTCGGTGACGTGCTCGGCGCCGACGACGTCGGCCACCAGCTTCTGCGCGGACTCCGGGTCGAGCGCGAGGCGCTCGAGCACCGTGACCGGCGCGGACTTGTGGGAGACCCCCACGACCAGGACGCTCATCTGCCCTCCTCCTGCACCGCCACGGCACCGCGGGCGGCGGGCGTGGTGGAGATCGTCGGTGCGTACGACGGGGACCTGCGCTGCTCGTGGAAGGCGAGGATCTGCAGCTCGATCGAGAGGTCGACCTTGCGCACGTCCACCCCCTCCGGGACGGACAGCACCGTCGGCGCGAAGTTGAGGATGCTGGCGACGCCGGCGGCGACCAGGCGGTCGGTGACCTCCTGCGCGGCCTCGGCCGGGGTCGCGACGACCCCGATCGCCACGTCGAGCTCGGCGACGACGGCCTCGAGCTCGGCCACGGGGCGGACCTGGAGGTCGGCCACGGTCATCCCGAAGAGGCGGGGGTCGGCGTCGAGCAGCGAGACCACCCGGAAGCCGCGCGAGCGGAAGCCGGCGTAGTTGGCGAGCGCCTGGCCCAGGTTGCCGAGGCCGACGACGGCGACGTTGCGGTCCTGGGTGAGGCCGATCTCGCGGGAGATCTGGTAGCGGAGGTTCGCCACGTCGTACCCGACGCCGCGCGTGCCGTAGGAGCCGAGGTGCGAGAGGTCCTTGCGGAGCATGGCCGAGTTGACGCCCGCGGCGGAGGCCAGCGCCTCCGAGGAGCACACGGTCGTGCCGCGCTCCGAGAGCGCCGTGAGGGCTCGGAGGTACAGCGGCAGACGCGCGACGGTGGCCTCCGGGATGCCCCGGGGGCTCTCAGCCGATGTCCGTGCAGTCAACGTGTCTCGTCTCCAAGCCACGCGCTCTCTGTCAAGGGGAACGGCACCTTCGGGGGACGGCGCGCGGCCCGATCACTGTAGGAGTTTGTGAACGCAGGAACAAACCGAGCGACGAGGCGTCCGAACGCCCGGTTGAGCGCGGCCGGGCGGCGGTCGGACGGCGGCCCGGTGACGGTCAGGCCGGGCCGTCGCCCTCGGCGCCGACGGGGACCGACGGCGCGGGGTGGTCGGTGCGGGGCCACACGACGTACCGGTACGCCGCGAAGTTCACGACGAAGCTGAAGCCGACGGCGAGCACCTTCGCCACGATCACCGGCTCGACCACGAGCAGGAGCGCGTGGATGACCAGCGGCTGGAGCAGCCACATGGTGGTGCCGGTGGTGGCGACGAACAGCAGCGCGTGGCGCAGCGTGAGGCGCTCCGACGAGAAGGTGAAGAGGCCGTTGACCACGAAGCTGAACGTCATGCCCGCGCTCGTGGAGACGAAGTTCGCGACCGTGATGCCGAGGTGCGGGTGCAGCAGCCAGAACAGCCCGAGGTCGATGAGGGTGTTGAGCACCCCGACGCCGGCGAAGCGCACCACCGCGGGCTGCAGCAGGCGGGTCAGGACGCACCGCCGGACGCGCGGGTCCGCAGGTCTCGGCGTGCGCCGTCGCCGGCGGGGCCGACGGTGCGCGGCCCGCGCGCCGCGAGGGCCAGGGAGTAGAGGGGACGGTCCTGCGTCTCGACGTACACGCGGCCCAGGTAGGAGCCGATCACGCCCATCATGATCAGCTGCAGGCCCGAGAGCAGGAACATGCCGACGCCGAGGAACGCCCAGCCGGGCACGGCGGACTCGGGCGCGAAGATGCGCACCGCGAAGACGTAGACGGCGAGCAGGACGCTGATGCCGGAGATGAGGAAGCCGAGCCGGCTGATCATCTGCAGCGGCACGGTCGAGAAGCCGAGGATGCCGTTGGCCGCGAACGAGATCATCTTGCGCAGCGGGTAGCCGGACTCCCCCGCGTGCCGCTCGTCGCGGTCGAAGAGCAGGGCCTCCTGGCGGAAGCCGACGTGGGCGACGATGCCGCGCAGGAACCGGCCGTGCTCGCGGTAGCGCGCCACCTCGGCCACCACCCGGGCGTCCATGAGCCGGAAGTCACCGGTGTTGCGGGGGATCTCGATCGACGCGAGCCGGCCGAGCACCCAGTAGAAGCAGTAGGCCGTGAGCCGCTTGAACCAGGTGTCCTTGCGGGTGCGGCGCTGGGCGTAGACCACGTCGACGCCGGACTCCCACATCTCGATCATCTCGAGGCTGACGCGCGGCGGGTCCTGCAGGTCGGTGTCCATGACGACCACGGCGTCGGCGTCCGCCACCGCGTCGAGACCGGCCGTGACGGCGATCTGGTGGCCGAAGTTGCGGGAGAAGCTCAGCACGGTCACGCGGTCGTCCGCGTCGCGCAGCGCGAGGAGCCGCTCGAGGGAGGCGTCCTTGCTGCCGTCGTCGACGTAGACGAGCTCGACGTCGAGGTCGGGGCGCGTCGCGGTGGCCTCCACGAGGGTGGCGTGGAAGACCTCGATGTTGGCCTGCTCGTTGTAGACGGGCAGGACGTAGGCGACCCGCGCACGACGGGATCCCGGGTCCGCGGCGGGGGCGGCTGGCACCGGTGGGGAGGTGGTGTCCGGTGACGGCGACATGAGGCGTGAGTGTACGCAGCCCGACCCCGCACCCCGCTGTCCGCGGGCTGGGTGCCGGCTGTGCGCGGACGGCGCCCCTCAGCCGAGGTACGTCGGCAGCGCCAGCGCGACGAGGCCGACCGCCACGAGGGCCGTCGCCGCCGCGAGCACCACCTGCAGGCCCGTGAGCCAGCGCCCCCAGACCTCGTCGAGGTGGTGGCGCTCCTCGGGCAGGCCCGCGTGCTCGTCGGCCGGTGCGGCGGCAGGTACGGCGGCGGCGGTGCGGCGTCGTACGCGCTCCTGCCACAGCAGCGCCGCGGCCAGGCCGAGCACCGGGGCCGCGGTCGTCCAGTAGCGCGGACCGGCCACGTGCACGAAGGGCTGCGTCAGCAGCGACCCGAGCGAGACCGTGAGCAGCACGCTCACCACCTGGGCGTCCCGGGGCCGCCGCACGATCGTGAAGAGCAGTGCGATGCCGACGAGGAACGCGACCCAGACCATCGTCCAGGTGACGACCGCCGAGACCGCCCGCAGCGGCCCGGCCGGGGCGTCGAGCCACCGGTAGAAGCGCGGCGGATCCCAGACGTAGGCCCCGAGGTTGTGGAGCACGTCGGCGGAGTAGCTGCTCGGCGTGACGTCGCGGCGTGCGTACGCCGACATCTGGTCGGCGACCTCGGCCTCGGTGTGGCCGCTCACGGCGCCGGTCTCGCGGGAGTAGCGCAGCGGCGAGAACCAGATGGTGGAGCCGGGGTCGCACTCGCCGAAGCAGACCTCCTGGCGCTTGCCGAAGGTGTTGGCGAGCACGGTGGGCACCGAGGTCGTCGTCAGCACCGGGCCGTCGAGGGCCTCGGAGGCGACGTACGACCACGGCGCCAGCACGGCGAGGAAGGCGACGCCCGCGAGGGCCGACGACAGGACCGCCCGCACCCGCTCGCGGCCCCGCAGCAGCGCGAGGGCCGCGACCAGCGTGAGGACGCCGAGGCCGGCGACGAGCAGCGACGCGCTGGAGCGGAAGTAGACGACGGCGATGCAGAGCAGGCCGAGCCGCACGCCGTCGCCGAGCGAGGGTGCCGTCCCGGCCCGCAGCAGGCGGCTCAGCTCGACGAGCCGCACCAGCAGCAGCACGATGAGCAGGCCGGCGAACAGATCTCCCCAGGTGGCCATCGAGAACGCGGCCCACATCGGCACGAGACCGGGCATGACGAGCAGCGCGCCCGCGAACCCGGGCCCGAGCACCCGGCGCACCCGCAGCGCCGCCACGAGGAGCACGACGGACGTGATGATGCCGACGTAGGCGCGCATGAGTCCGACGTCGGCGTCGGGCACGAGCAGGTAGAGAGGCGTCAGCAGGAGCGAGATGCCCGGCATGAACCAGCCGCTGGCCACGACGTTCTGGCTCAGCTCGGCGGTGTCGGGCGTCGTCAGCGAGCCGAGGTCGCGCAGCAGGTTCGACAGCGCCATGCCGCCGTTCACGTACGCCGCCTCGTCGCCGTGGAGCGGGGACGTGCCGACGAGGAGGAACGCGCTCAGCTTCACGAGCACGTGCGCCCCGACGAGGCCGAGCAGGATGCGGTCGGGGCGGCCGAGGCCGGCCCACCGGGCGGTCCAGCGGCCGGTCCCGCCACCGGTCGGCGTGGGGCGGGGCCGCTCGGGGGCGGTGGTGCTCACAGGGCGTCTCCGTCGTGGCGCTCGGGACCCGTGGGGAACCGCTTGGTCGTGAACTTGTCGTCGCAGGTCGCCGGGGCGTCCGGGGCGCGCTCGGCGACGGGCAGGTCGAGCTCGACCCGGCCGCGCACGATCGGGTCGGGCGACGGGTTGTCGATGTCGGTGAGCGTGGCGCGCACCTCGACGGGCGCGCCGTCGACGGTGCCGGCCAGCGTCAGGGTGCCGTCGTCGGACCGGGTCGCGTCGGTGAGGCCGACCTCGGCGAAGGCGGACTCGAGGCCGGCGACCACCTCGTCGCGGTCGACCTCCGACCAGTGCAGCACCAGGTGGCGGCGCGGCCCGTCTGCCCCGACGACGTCGCCGTCGGTGCGCACCACGTAGGGGAAGCCGAGCTGCGCGCCGCCCGGGAGCGGGTAGCAGCCGTCCTTGATCGTGTCGCCCACCAGCTCCGGCCGGTAGCTGCCGGTCGGGTCGGCCCGCCCGAAGGAGCTCCCGAGGGCGCTGGCCACGACGAGGGCGAGGAGGAGCGCGGCGGCGAGCAGCGCCGAACGACGTCGCCCGCGGGGTCGGTCGACCGCCGACGTGTCAGGTGCCTCGTCGGCACGCGCGTTCCCGGGCATGGGGGCCGATGATAGGCGGCCCGGGGCGGCGGGGCTCAGTCGCCCGGTCGGACCGCCAGCGCCGCTCGCAGCCGGGTCTCGTCGACCCGCCAGAAGTCGTGCTGGCGGCCGTCGACGAAGGTCACGGGGATCTCGTCGTCGAGCACGCCGGCGGCGGTGGTGGCCTCGTCGTCCTCGTCGATGTCGACCTCGACGAACCGCTCGCCCAGGTCGGCGCAGACGCGGGCGACGACGGCGCGCGCCTCCTCGCAGAGGTGGCACCCCTCGCGGCCGAACAGGGTCACCCGCGCGGGGGCGTCGTCGCCGGACCCCGCGGGGTCGGTCGCGCTCACTCGAGCAGCTCCAGGGCGCGGCGACGCTCGAGCACGCGGAGACGGCCCTTGCGCACCTTGCCGGTGGAGGTGCGCGGCAGCGTGGCGACGACCTCGAGGCGGGTGGGCCGCTTGAACGGCGCCAGCGCCGCGGCGGCGTGGCCGTCGGCCCGCTGCACGAGGGCGTCGCGGGCGCCCGCGTCGTCGAGGAGGGCGGCGTCGTCCGGGCGCAGGTAGGCGACGACCGCGGTGCGGCCGTCGTCGCCGTCGACGCCGATCACGGCGCTCTCGGCCACGCCCGGCACCTCGCGCAGCACCTGCTCGATCTCGACGGGGTAGACGGTGAAGCCCGAGACCGTGAGGGTCTCGCTCGCGCGGTCGACGAGCTGCAGGCCGCCGGCACCGTCGAGCAGGCCGACGTCGCCGGTGGACCACCAGCCGTCGTCGCGGGGACCGTCGTGGCCGTCGGGCCAGTAGCCGCTGAAGAGGTTGTCGCCGCGGATCTCGATGTGCCCGGGGTCGCCCGGCGCGGCGGGACCGCCCGCGTCGTCGACGATGCGCAGCTCGACGCCCGGCACCGGGGTGCCGACCGACCAGGCGGACCCTCCGTCGTCGAGGCCGCCCCCGAGGCCGTCGTCCTGGCGGGCGGAGGCCGCGGCGTCCTCCGGGGGGCGCACGAGCGTCGAGGTGACGACGGGGGCCGCCTCGGTCAGGCCGTAGCCCTGGTGCACGGGGAGGCCGGTGCGGTCGGTGAACTCGGCCACGACCGGCGGCGGCACCGTCGACGACCCCGAGACGACCGCGTGGACGCCGGCCATCAGCTCGGCGAGGTCGGGCTGCGCCAGCCAGTGCCGGAACACCGCCGGGGCCACGGGCACGACGGTGACGGCCTCGCGCCGTACGAGCTCGAGCATCTCCCGCGGCTCGCCCGCGGTCGCGAGCACCAGCCGCGCGCCCGCGTGCAGGACCCCGCCGAGCACGGCGTTGAGCCCGTAGACGTGGAAGAGCGGCAGGACGCCGAGGACCACGTCGTCGGCGCGCATCAGGGGAGGATCGACGGCGCCGACCTGGCGGAGGTTCGCGAGCTGGGCGCGGTGGGTCAGCATCGCGGCGACCGCCTCGCCGCCCGCGTCGCCGGTGTGGAGGAGCACCGAGAGCGCCTCGGGGTCGCGCACGGGCAGCGCACGCCGTACGCCGGTCGCCCGCAGCTGCTCGTAGGACTCCTCCCCCACCACGACCACCCGGGGAGCGGTGTCGGCCGGGTCGGCGAGGGTGGCGACGGCCTCGCGGACGGCGTCGGCGGACGGGCCGTCGGCCACGACCAGCCGTGCCCCGGTGGACCGCAGTCGACGGGCCAGCTCGTCGGCGGGCAGGCGGGGGTCGACCGGTACGGCGACCACCTGGGCCCGCAGCAGCGCGAGGTAGGTGACGACCAGCTCGACCCGGTTGGTCATCACGACCATCACCCGGTAGCCGGCGACGAGACCGGCGTCGCCCAGCCCGGTGGCGACCCGGTCGACCTCGGCGTCGAGCTCCGCCCAGGTCAGCTCGCGGCGACCCGCGCCGTCGTCCGCGGCCCCACCGGCAGCGCCGGGGAAGGTCAGGAGCGGGCGGTCGGGCGTGCGCGCGGCACCGAGGGCGAGGAGGTCGGCGACCGAGGCCGGCTGTGCTTCCGACGACATGCGTCGATCCTTCCACACGCCCCTGACCCCGGGCCGGGCGTGACGTGGCCCACCCGGGCCCGCAGATCGGTCTAGGCTCTGCCCCGTGCCCCACCTCGACGACGAGGACCCCCGCGCCGATCCCCTCACGGCGCCCGCCGAGCGACCGGAGTCGCGGCCGGCGGGCGTACGACGCGCGCCCGACCTCAAGCGTCGCTCGCGGCTCGCGGGCGAGGCCTCGGCGGCCGCTGCGGAGGTGGAGTCCGCCCTCGACGTGCGCCGCGACCCGACGACGGCCGCGTTCTTCGACGTCGACAACACGCTCATGCAGGGCGCGAGCATCTTCCACTTCGCCCTGGGGCTGCACCGCCGCGAGTTCTTCACGACCCGCCAGATCCTGGGCGCCGCGTGGAAGCAGGCCTACTTCCGCTTCGCCGGCGTGGAGGACCCGGAGCACGTGGCCGACGCCCGCAGCTCCGCGCTCGGCTTCATCGCCGGCCACACCGTGGGCGAGCTCGAGTCGCTCGGGGAGGAGATCTTCGACGAGGCCATGGCGGCGAAGATCTGGCCCGGCACGCGGGCGCTGGCGCAGATGCACCTCGACGAGGGCCAGCGCGTGTGGCTCGTCACGGCGGCGCCCATCGAGATCGCCACGATCATCGCGCGCCGGCTCGGCCTCACCGGGGCGCTGGGCACGGTCGCGGAGCACGTCGACGGCGTCTACACCGGCCGCCTCGTCGGCGAGCTGCTGCACGGCCCGGCCAAGCGCGAGGCGGTGGTGGCGCTCGCCGAGCGCGAGGGCCTCGACCTGGCCCGCTGCTCGGCGTACTCGGACTCGGCCAACGACCTGCCGCTGCTCGAGCTCGTCGGCGACCCGTGCGCGATCAACCCCGACGCCCGCCTGCGTGCCCACGCCCGCGCCCGCGGCTGGCGCACCCGGGACTACCGCACGGGACGCAAGGCGGCGCGCGCCGGCCTGCTCGTGGGGGCGACGGCCGGCGCGGTCACGGGGGCCGTCGCGGCAGGCGTGGCGCTGCGCGGCGTCCGGCGCTGACGCTCCCCCGGTCCTGCCCCACGCCCGTCTCGCGCCGGTCCGGCCCGTTTCCCTTCGCTGGCGCGATGGTTTGCCGATAACGGTTCACAAGGTGTCGCACGCGGCCTAACCTGGGCCGGATGCCTCTGGGGAGAGGGCTGGGGAGGGCACGGGATGGGCTGGGAGACGCACGCCGCTGCGCGCGGCCTCGATGCGTTGCGCGCGCTGGTCGCCGACGCGTTGACGCCGCAGCACCTGGTCGTGCCCGCCGGCGGCGTCGTGCTCGCGACGATGGTCTCGGACCCCACGCACGGCACCGGCACGGCAGCGACCGAGGCCGGCACGAGCGGCACCGGCGGCACGGCCACGGGCCCGGCCGGCGACGACCCGCAGGACGACGCGGGCGAGGCGGTCTCGTCGGAGGACTCCCCCGAGGAGCAGCAGCGCCTGATCGCCCTGGTCGAGCTCGCCCGCGGCGGCGACAAGGACGCGTTCGGGCTGCTCTACGACCACTACCACGGCGCGGTCTACCGCTTCCTCTACTACCGCACGCGCTCCGTGCCGCTGGCCGAGGACCTGACGTCGGAGACGTTCTTCCGCGCGCTGCGCCGCATGGGCGACTTCCGCTGGCAGGGCCGTGACTTCGGCGCGTGGCTGATGACGATCGCGCGCAACCTCACCACCGACCACTTCAAGGCGGGGCGCACCCGCCTCGAGCACACGGTCGAGGACATGGGCGTCCACGACGACGGACACGACGAGGGGCCCGAGTCCGAGGTCCTCGCCTCGCTGACGAACGAGATCCTCATGGAGGCCCTCGGACGCATCCCCCAGGAGCAGCAGGACTGCCTCGTCATGCGCTTCCTCCAGGGGCTCAGCATCGCCGAGACCGCCGCTGCGCTCGAGCGCAGCGAGGGGGCCGTGAAGCAGCTGCAGCTGCGCGGCGTCCGCAACCTGGCGAAGCTGATGCCGGACGGGATCAGAGAGCCGTGACGACGACCGTAACCTCGGGTTCCCGGACCTCGTTGGGGTGGACAGTGCACCTGTCCGCCCCTCCCACGGGCAGGGCCACCGAACCGACAGGAACACCCGCATGATCGTCCTCCCCACGGCTCGCCGCCGCGCCGAGGAGCTCGACGCCGCGGTCTCCCGCCGTGCCTCCGGCACGACGCCGGCCGCTCCCGAGCTCGCACCGCTCCTCGACGTCGTCGCCCAGCTGCGCGCCGAGGCGGCGACGACGGCCGCGTCGCCGCGCCCCGACTTCAGCCGCGACCTCCGCGCCCTCCTCATGGCCGAGGCCGACACCGCCCTCGTGCCCGCCGCCGCCCCCGCCGACGACGACCGCCTCCGCCTGCCCGTGCACGCGACCCCGCGCCGCCAGCGCCGCGTGGCCGCCGTCGCCGCGGCCGTGGTGATCGCCGGCACCTCGAGCACGATGGCGTACGCCGCGCAGGACGCCCTGCCCGGTGACTCCCTCTACCCGGTGAAGCGGGCGCTCGAGGGCGCCCGCGGCACGATCAGCCTCACCGACGAGGCCAAGGGCACGGTGACGCTGCGCCACGCCGCCCAGCGCCTCGCCGAGGTCGAGGGCCTCGTCGCCCGCGACGAGGCGTCCAGCCGGGCGCAGGTGCCCGGCTCGCTCGAGACCTTCACCGACCAGGCCGACGACGCCGCCGCGCTCCTGCTCGGCGCCGCCGCCGACAGCGGTCACACCGCGCCCGTCGTCCAGGTCCGCTCGTTCGTGTCCGAGAGCATCGCCGCGCTGTCGGGCCTGCAGTCCCAGGTGGGCGACGACGCGGAGGCGGCGTTCGCCGACGCCGTGGCGGCCCTGGTCGCGATCGACGAGCAGGCGCTCGCCCAGTGCGCCGCCTGCGGCGACGACCCGCTCGAGCTGCCGCTGTCGCTGAGCGCTGCCGCCGCGCTCGCCGACGAGGCGGGCGAGCTCCCCGAGCTCCCGACCCTCGACCTCGCCGACCTCCCGCCCGGCAGCATCAGCGGACCCGGCGGCACCGACCCGGCGCCGATCGAGGCGCCGCCCGCCGAGTCCGAGGCCCCGAGCGGCGACACCCCGGCGCCGTCCACGCCCAGCCCGACGACGCCGCCGCAGACGTCCCCGACCCTGCCCGACGTCCCGCCGATCCTGCCCCCGTCCGGCTCGGGCAGCGGCGGCACGAGCGGGCTCGTCGAGGGCGTCACCGGCCTCACCGGCCCGCTGCAGGAGCCCCTCGATCAGCTCACGTCGCCCCTCACCCAGACGCTCGACCAGCTCCTCGGCCTCGGCCGCTGAGCGGTTCCTGTCCGCCGGCCCGGCGGTGCTGCGCCGCACGTGAGCGAGGAAGCGACGCCGCCCGGGCGGGGTAGTCCGTGACGGTCTGCTCGTCCGGTACGGCGTGTCGCCCGGCAGATCGTCACGGACTACCCGGCCACGCGGACCGGCACGCCCGGGCGAGGCCGCGGACCGGCCCGACCGTCAGCCGAACGCGCCGCCGCGGTCCATCAGCAGCGTGTAGAGGGTCTGCTGGATGGTCTCCCGCACCTGGTCGGTCACGTTGAAGACGAGCATGGGGTCGTCGGCCGCGCCCGCGTCGTACTCGTCGGTGCGGATCGGCTCGCCGAACTCCATCATCCACTTCGAGGGCAGCGGCACGAGGCCGAGCGGACCCAGCAGCGGGAACGTCGGCGTGATCGGGACGTAGGGCATCCCGAGCAGGCGCGCCAGCGAGGGCAGGTTGCCGACGAGCGGGTAGATCTCCTCGGCGCCCACGACCGAGAGCGGCACGATCGGCACCCCGGTGCGCACGGCGGCGGCCACGAAGCCGCCGCGGCCGAACCGCTGCAGCTTGTAGCGCTCCGAGAACGGCTTGCCGATGCCCTTGAACCCCTCGGGCCACACGCCGACGAGCTCGCCCTCGCGCAGGAGGCGCTCCGCGTCCTCGCTGCAGGCCAGGGTGGTGCCGGCGCGGCGGGCGATCGTGCTGACGACGGGCAGCCGGAAGACGAGGTCGGCGCCGAGGGGGCGCAGGGAGCGTCCGGCGTGGTCGTGGATGGCCACCATGGTCATGAGGCCGTCGACGGGCACGGTGCCGGAGTGGTTCGACACCACCAGCGCGCCGCCGGTGGCGGGGATGTTCTCGATGCCCCGCACCTCGACCCGGAACCACTTCTGGGCGATCGGGCGGAGGGCGGCGATGAAGAAGCGCTCCGTCATCTCCGCGTCGAAGCCGAAGTCGTCGACGACGTAGTCGCCGGTCACGCGGCGGCGCAGGAACGCGAGGAAGCGCGCGAGCTGCTGCTCGGACTCCTCGCCGAAGAGCTCGGCGGCCGCGTGCTGGAAGGCCGCGAGCCAGTCACCGATCGGCACGCCGGCCAGGGGCCCGCGGTCCCGCGTGGTGGTCGCGGCGCGGCCGCCGCCGGCAGGGCGGTCGACCGCGGACGTCCCGGCGGTCTCCGCGGCGGTGTCGGTGCGGGCGTCGTCGTCACCGGCGGGCGGGTCGGCGGGCGGGTCGACCGGCGGGCGCGGCGTGCCGCCGGCGAGACCCCGCGACGCCGACGACGGCCGACGGCCGCCGGTGCCGCGACCCGGTCGGCCGCGCGTGCCGATCGGGATGATGTCGGCGTCACCCATGCTGGCCCCCCTCGGGCACGACGGTGGGCCGCGGAGGTGCGACCGGGACCGGACGGACGGGTGCCGCCAGGGTCGTCGCCACCGGCGCGACCCGGCTCTCGATCGCGGCCAGCAGCCGGTCGGGGGCGGCGAAGGTGCGGTGCAGCCCGGCGGCGAAGACCTCGAAGGCCTCGGCCGAGGTGTGGGTGGGGGTGAAGCCCAGCTCGACCCGGCTGCGGGTCGTGTCGACCCCGCGGCCGTAGGTGAGGAAGGCGACGAGCTCGGGCGAGAGCTCGGCGACCCGGACGCGCTGCACCAGCCGGCCGAGTCCCGTGAGGGCGGCCGGGGGGAGCGGGACCGTGGGGCGCTGCATCCGGCGGATCGCCTGCGCCAGCGTCAGGACGCCGTCGCCCGCCACGTTGAAGGTGCCGGCGACGTCGCTGAGCGCCCCGTGGCGCATGACGGCGAGGAGGTCCTCGTCGAGGAGGAACTGCAGCCGGGGGTCGAACCCCAGCACCGTCGGCACGACGGGCAGGCGCAGGTAGGACGTCATCGGGCTCTCGACGGAGGGACCGATCACGTTGGCCGCCCGCAGCATCAGCACCCGGACGTCGGGACGCCGACGGGCGAAGCCACGGACGTAGCTCTCGACCTCCTGCGCGTCCTTCGCGTAGCCGCCGCGCGCGACCCGGGGCTCGACGGCCTCGGTGAACATCGCGGGATCGCGGCTGCTGGCGCCGTACACGCTCGTCGTCGACTTCACGACGACGTGCTGGACGCTCTCCGCCTTCTGGCACGCAGCGAGCAGCTGCATCGTGCCGATGACGTTGAGCTCCTTCATCGCGTTGCGTCCGCCGCTGGGGCCGGGCGAGGCGATCACGCTCATGTGGACGACGGTGTCGACGTCCTCCTTCGCGATGACCTTCGCGATGACGGGGGTGCGGATGTCGGCCCGGGCGAACGAGACGTCGCCGATGTCGCCCCGCGGGGGGACGACGTCGACACCGATGACCCGGTCGACGGCAGGGTCAGCCGCGATCGTTCGCGCGAAGCGACGACCGAGGTCGCGGGACACACCCGTGACGAGGACGACCCTGCCCATCGGCTAGCTCACGCCCGGAGCTGACTCACTTGCCGAGCTTGCGACGCTGCACGCGCGTCTTCTTGAGCAGCTTGCGGTGCTTCTTCTTGGCCATACGCTTGCGCCGCTTCTTGATGACAGAACCCACGGAGGAACCTTTCACGAACGAGGCGTCGCCTGCACAAGACGTGAGGCGACAGACGGCCAGCGTAACGGCAGGCCCGTCAGGCGCCGAAACCAGCCGCCCGCGAACCTTCCGAGGGCCGTTCCGGGACGATGCGGCGAGGCTCAGCCGGCGTCGTAGAAGCTCTTGCGGAGGAACTCGTCGACGTCCTCCTGCTTGACGCGGAACGACCGGCCGACGCGGACGGCGGGCAGGGTGCCGTCGTGGAGCATCCGGTAGACGGTCATCTTCGAGACACGCATGACGGCAGCCACCTCGGCGACCGTCAGGAACTTGACGCCGGAGATGTCTCCCGTGGGGCCGTCGACCACCATGCTGCACCGCTCTCTCTGTCCAGGCACCGGCGCTCCGCCCGTGCCTCTCCCCGCTCACCTACGAGGTTGCCGTGAGAATAGAGCCTCGTGTGACTGATGGGGAAGAGTGGACGAGATAAATCGCCACTTCATCGGCGTGTCGCGTTGCGGAACGTTCCGGAGGCCGACTCACACCGGTGGGATTCGCTCACAGGCGACTCACAGCGTCGGGTCGCGCGGCGGCAGCCCGAGCGCCGGGAAGACGCCGTCCCGGGTGGCCGTGATCGCCTGGTCGAGCCAGGTCGTCGACCTCCCGCGCCACGGGGTCCAGGCGGCGTCCCGTCCGTCGGTCATGCGGTACGGCGCGGCCCGACCCGCCACCAGCCGCACGTGCTCGCGCCAGCCCTCCGGGGTGGCCGTCGTCGCGTCGACGGGGCGGCCCGCGACGATGCCGAGGAGGTGCGTCCACGCCCGGGGCACGACGTCGACCACGGCGTACCCGCCCCCGCCCGTGACCACCCAGCGGCCCCCGCAGAGCTCGTGGGCCAGGTCGTGGAGCGCGCCGTACGTCGAGCGCTGGCCGTCGAGGCTGACCAGGAGGTTCGCGAGCGGGTCCTCCACGTGCGAGTCGCACCCGTGCTGCGTCACCAGCACCTCGGGCTGCCACGCCCGGAGCACCTGCGGCACGACCGCGTGGAAGGCCCGCAGCCAGCCCCCGTCGCCGGTGCCGGCCGGCAGGGCGACGTTGACCGCCGTACCGGGGGCGTCGGGACCACCCGTCTCGTCGGCCCACCCGGTGCCCGGGAAGAGGGTGCGGCCGGACTCGTGCAGCGACACCGTCAGCACGCGCGGGTCGTTCCAGAAGATCTGCTCCACGCCGTCGCCGTGGTGCACGTCGACGTCGACGTACGCGACGCGCTGCGCGCCCGCGTCGAGGAGCGACGTGATGCCCACGGCCACGTCGTTGTAGAGGCAGAAGCCGCTCGACCGGTCGCGCATCGCGTGGTGGAGGCCGCCGGAGATCGAGGCGCTGTGCACCGACTCGCCCGACCACACCTGCCGGAACGCCTCGTGGGTCGCGCCGACCACGTGGGCCCCGGCGACGTGCATGTCGCGGAACACGGGGTTGTCGTCGGTGCCGAGGCCGTGGGCGAGGTCGTGGCCGCCGCGGGTGCCGAGGCGCTCCATCGTCTCGATCAGCGACGGGGTGTGCACGGTGCCGATGAGGTCGGCCGACGCCATCGGTGCCCGCACCAGCTCGAGCCCGCCCGGTCCGGTGACCCCGAGCTCGGCCGCGAGCCGCATCGTGAGGTCGACCCGCAGCGGGCTCATGGGGTGGCCCGGGCCGAAGTCGTAGGCGACGAGGGAGTCGTCGTGCACCACCGTCGTGCGCCCGCCGCAGCCCGTCATGCCGCACGACGCTAGTCGCACCCCACCGGCCGCGCTCCCGGGGTGCCGCCCGGGCGCGGCGGGTCGGACGGTGAGGTGGCAGGTGAGGCGGGCGGTGAGTCGGGCGTCACCGCGCGTCCGGGTGCGCGTTGTCGGTGGCCGCTGGCACACTCCGACGGGTGCTGACCGGTGTGCTGTTCGACCTCGACGACACCCTGGTCGACCACCGGGGCGCCGCCCGCGCCGGGCTCGACGCCTGGGCGGCCGGCATGGGGGTGGTCGACGCGCCCGACGACGTCGCGACGCGGTGGACCGCGCTCGAGATGCGCCACTACACCGCCTACCAACGGGGCGAGCTGACGTTCGCCGAGCAGCGCCGGGCCCGCGTGCGCGGCTTCCTCCCCCACCTCGACCTGCGCTCCGACGTCGCCGCCGACGAGGCGTTCGCGGGCTACCTCGTGGGCTACCAGTCGGCGTGGCGCGCGTTCGACGACGCCCGCCGCGTGGTGCGACGGGCCCGTCGCGCGGGTCTGGCCGTCGGGGTCCTCACCAACGGCGACGCCCGACAGCAGCGCCGCAAGGTGGAGCGCACCGGCCTCGCGGCCCTGCTCGACGAGCTGGGCGTGCCGCTGCTCGCCTCGTCCGCACTGCCGGCGGCCAAGCCCGACCCACGGGCCTACGCGGCGGCCTGCGCCGCGCTCGGGGTGCGCCCCGAGGCCTGCCTCATGGTCGGCGACTCGGTCGCCAACGACGTGCGGGGCGCGGTCGGCGCGGGCCTCTCGGCCGTGCTGCTCGACCGGTACGACGAGCACCGCGGCGTCGGCGTGCGCCGCGTGCGCTCCCTCGACGAGCTGGAGTTCGCGGGCGCCTGAGTCTCAGGCGCCGCCGGCCAGCGCCTGCGAGCGGTTGCGGGCGGCCTCCATGGCGGCGAGGAACGCGGCCCGCACCCCGTGGATCTCGAGCTCGCGGAGGGCGGCGGCCGTCGTGCCCGCCGGGGAGGTGACCTGCTCGCGCAGCACCGTGGGGTGGGTGCCGGTCTCGCGGAGCATCGTGGCCGAGCCGACCACGGTCTGCACCACGAGGTCGGTGGCGGTCGAGCGGGGCAGCCCGAGGTGCACGCCGGCCTCGATCATCGACTCGACGACGAAGAAGAGGTAGGCGGGGCCGGAGCCGGAGATGGCGGTGACCGCGTCCTGCTGCTTCTCGGGGATGCGGAGCACCTTGCCCGTCGCGCTGAGCAGGCCCTCGACCTCGGCGAGGTCCTCCTCGCTCGCCAGCGAGCCGCCGGAGACGGCCGACATGCCCTCGTCGACCAGGGCCGGGGTGTTCGGCATGACCCGCACGACGGCGACGCCGTCGGGCACGCGCGCCTCGATGAACGCCGTCGTGATGCCGGCGGCCAGCGACACGACGAGGTGCCCGGGGCGCAGCGACGGCGCGATCTCGTCGACGACCGCGGCCATGTCCTGCGGCTTCACCACGAGCACGACCGTGCGGGCCCGCTCGGTGACCTCGACGTTGCCGGCGACCTCCACGCCGTACCGGCCGCGCAGCTCCTCGGCGCGCTCCGGCCGCTTCTCGCCGACCAGCAGGCGGTCGACCGGTCGACCGGCCCGGATGAGGCCCGAGAGCAGGGTCTCGCCCATCACGCCCGCGCCGATCACCGCGGTGAGGGTGGCGTCGGGCTGACCGGTGGGCTGACCGGTGGGCAGATCGGTCGTGGGGGGTGTGGTCACGGGCTCCTGCTTCGGGCTGGTGGTGCGGGCGGGCGGGTCTACTTCTTCGAGACCAACGACGTGAGGAAGAGTGACAGGTTCTGCGGTCGCTCGGCGAGCCGACGGGTGAGGTAGCCGTACCAGTCGGTGCCGTACGGCACGTAGACCCGCATGGCCTCGCCGCTCTCGGCCAGGCGGAGCTGCTCGGTGGGGCGGATGCCGTAGAGCATCTGGAACTCGTAGGTGCCCTGGTGGCGGCCGTGGCGGCTGGCGAGCGACTGCGCGACGCGCACCAGCCGCGGGTCGTGCGTCGCGATCATCGGGTAGGCCTGGCTGGCCATGAGCACGCGCAGGCAGCGCACGTAGGACTTGTCGACCTCGGTGCGCTCCCGGAACGCGACCGAGCTGGGCTCGTCGTACGCGCCCTTGCAGAGCCGCACCCGCGAGCCCTCGTAGGCGAGGTCGCGCGCGTCGGACTCGGTGCGGTGGAGGTAGGACTGAAGCACCGCGCCGGTCTCGGGGAACTCCTTGCGCACCTCGCGCAGGATCGCGAGCGTGTCGTCGACGGAGGCGTGGTCCTCCATGTCGAGGGTGACGGTCGTGCCCACCGCCCGGGCCGCGGCGGCGACCCGGTGGGCGTTCTCGAGCGCCAGGTCGAAGCCCCCGTCGGGCAGCGCGCGGCCGACCGCGCTGAGCTTGAGCGAGACCTCCGCACGGCGCGCCATCCCGCGGGCGGCGAGAGCCTCGAGCAGCCCCAGGTACGTCGTCGTGGTCGCCTCCGCCTGAGCGGCCTCGACCGTGTCCTCGCCGAGGAAGTCGAGCGTCACCAGCAGGCCGTCGTCGACGAGCGCCGCGGTGGCGGCGACGGCGTCGTCCTCCGTCTCGCCCGGCACGTAGCCGCGCACGACCGCCGCCGAGACGGGCAGCGTGGAGACGGCGCGCTTGACCTGCTCGCTGCGGGAGAGGGCGAGGAGGGGCTGTCGCAGGAGGGACATGCCCGTCACGCTACCCCTCGGCGCTGCGGCCCCGTCGGGGGTCGCGCCCGGTCAGTCCTCGAGGGTGAAGTGCTCGCGTGCGAACGCCAGCGACTCCGCGAGGTCGGCCTCGCGCTGCTCCGGCCCGGCGGCCTTGCGGGTATTGATCTCGAGCACGACGTGGCCGTCGAAGCCGGTGCCGGCGAGGTGGCGGAGCAGGCCCGCGGCCCCGGTCACGCCGCGCCCGGGCACGAGGTGCTCGTCCTTCGCCGATCCCGACCCGTCGGTCAGGTGCAGGTGGCGCAGCCGGCGGCCGAGGCGCTCGGCCATCGCGACGGGGTCCGACCCGGCGGTGGCCGCGTGGGAGAGGTCGAGGGTGGTGTTGGCGTAGTTCTCCTCGGACGGGTCCCAGCCGGGGACGTAC
The DNA here is from genome assembly GCF_000426525.1 of Nocardioides alkalitolerans DSM 16699. GTDB lineage: Bacteria > Actinomycetota > Actinomycetes > Propionibacteriales > Nocardioidaceae > Nocardioides > Nocardioides alkalitolerans. The sequence goes on along the minus strand of NZ_KE384533.1, from coordinate 1,126,272 downwards.
ATCTCCATCCCCTTGGTCGTGCCCTTCCGCGGCGTCGCCTTCCACGGATACATGTTCTCGACGGCGAACGCGATGCCGCTCGACTCCTCGAGCGCGGCGATGCCGTTGACGAAGTCCCGGGCGTACTCGCGCTGCCAGCGGAACGGCGGGTGCACGACGACCACGTCGGCGCCGAGGGCCTGCGCCATCTCCGCCGAGCGCTGCAGCTTGCCCCACGGCTCGAGGCCCCAGACCCGCTGCGTGAAGAGCAGGCACGGCGCGTGCACGGCACAGACGGGCACGTCGTGCTGCTCGACGAGCTGGGCCACCGCGGAGGTCTGCTGGCTGAGCGCGTCCATGCCCACCATCACCTCGACGGCGTCGTAGCCGAGCTCGGCGGCGTAGGCGAACGCCCGGGCCGTCCCCTCGGGGTAGACCGAGGAGCTCGAGAGCCCGACGTGCGGCGCACCCGGCCGCGAGCGCGTCGTCAACCGAGGATGCTCAGCTGGTCGAAGCGTTCGATGATGACGCCCTCGCGCAGCGCCCACGGGCAGATCTCGAGGCACTCGAGGCCGAAGATGTCCATCACGGCCTCGGCGACGAGCGCCCCCGGCACGATCTGGTGGGTGCGGCTCGGCGAGACGCCCGGCAGGTCGGCCAGCTCGTCGTCGCTCATCGCCATCAGCTTGGGGATCCACTCCGACAGCGCCTGGGCCGGCAGCAGCCGCGGCACGAGATGGCCCTCGGACGACGGCGCGGCGCCGCAGATGCGGGCGAGCGAGCGGAAGGTCTTGGAGGAGGCGGCCGCGCGGTCCGGCGTACCGGCGCGCAGCAGGTTGCCGGCGTCGCGTGCGATGTCGGCGCGGATGCGTCGGCGCAGGGCGCGCACGTGCTCCTCGTCGGGCACGCCGTGCGCGAAGAACTCGCGGGCCAGGCGGGCGGCGCCCAGCGGCAGCGACCACGCCACGTCGGGGGCCTCGTCGGAGCCGCCGGCGATCTCGAGCGAGCCGCCGCCGATGTCGAAGACGGCGAGCCGGCCGGCCGACCAGCCGAACCAGCGGCGCACGGCGAGGAAGGTGAGGCGGGCCTCGTCCTCGCCCGCGAGCACGCTGAGGCGCAGCCCGGTGCGGGCCTCGACCTCGGCGAGCACGGCGTCGGAGTTGGTGGCGTCGCGGACCGCGGAGGTGGCGAACGGCAGCATCTCCTCGCAGCCCTTGTCCTCCGCGACGACCTGCGCCTGGGCGGTGAACGCGACGAGCGCGTCGACACCCACCTGGGTCACCGCCCCGCTCGCGTCGAGGTGCTCCGCCAGCCGCAGCGGCTCCTTGTAGGAGTACGCCGGGAGCGGCGCCGCGCCCCCGTGGGCGTCCACGACGAGCAGGTGCCCCGTGTTGGACCCGATGTCGAGCACTCCGAGCCTCATGCCTGCCTCACACCCGCCATGGGGCAACGGTAGCGCTGCACGGCCCGTGCTGCGGTGCGGACGTACGCTGTCGCCGTGCCCGACCAGGCCCCGGCCTCCCCCTCCCCCGCTCCCCCGCCGCCCGAGGTGCCCCTCGACTTCGCGCGCGCCTGGGTCGAGTTCGTCGACCCCGACGACGCCGAGCAGGTGTTCCGCTGCGACCTCACCTGGCTGACCTCCGCCTACACGTGCATCTTCGGCGGCGGCTGCGCCGGCATCTACGCGAGCGCCCCCGACGTCGGCTGCTGCACGCTGGGCGCCCACTTCTCCGACCGCGACGACGAGCGCCGGGTGGCGACGTACGTCGCGCAGCTCGACGCCGCGACCTGGCAGCACCGCCCGGACGTGCGCACGATCCAGCGCAAGCACTGGGTGACGACCGACGAGGAGGGCGCGCGCAAGACCCTCACCATCGAGGTCGACGGCCAGGAGGCGTGCGTCTTCGCGAACCGGCCGGGCTTCGCGGGCGGCGAGGGCTGCGCGCTGCACTCGCTGGCGCTCCAGCAGGGTCGCAACCCGCTCGAGACGAAGCCCGACGTGTGCTGGCAGCTGCCGCTGCGCCGCACGTTCCGGGACGTCGAGCGGGCGGACGGCACGACGTACAGCGAGGTCACCATCACCGAGTACGACCGCCGCGGCTGGGGTCCGGGCGGTCACGACCTGGACTGGTACTGCACCGGCAACCCCGTCGCGCACGTCGCGCCGGAGCCGCTCTACGTCACCAGCGCCGCGGAGCTCACCGAGCTCATGGGGGCGGCCGGGTACGCCGCGCTCGTGACGCACTGCGAGGCCCACGTGCGGTCGCGCTCGGCGCTGGCGCTGCATCCCGCCGACCCCCGCTGAGCCACATACGGCACCCGGTGCCGTCATGACACCCGGCCTCTCGACGTCAAGAGACCTGAACCCCGGCGCGGGCACGCGGTCGGGCCTCCCCGAGAATCTCCCCATGCGCTTGGACCATCTCTCCTACGCCGCCGGCCCCGACGGGCTGGCCGGCACCGCCCAGCGTCTCGGGAAGCTGCTCGGCCGTGACTTCGTCGACGGGGGTGTCCACCCCCGCTTCGGCACGCGGAACATGACCCTCGGCCTCGCCGGGGACACCTACATCGAGGTCGTCGAGGTGCTGGACCACCCGGCCTCCGACAAGGCGCCGTTCGGCCAGGCCGTCCGCGCCCGCTCCGCCCTCGGCGGCGGGTGGCTCGGCTGGGTCGTCGCGGTCGGCGACATCAGCCGCGTCGAGAAGCGCCTCGGGCGCACGGCGGTCAAGGGCAACCGGCACCGCCCCGACGGCACCGAGCTCACCTGGAAGCAGATCGGTGTCAACGGCCTCATCGCCGACCCGCAGCTGCCGTTCTTCGTGCACTGGGAGTCGCCGCGCCACCTGCACCCGGGGGCCGGCGCCGACCAGGACTACTCCTTGGCCTGCCTCGAGATCGCGGGCGACCCGCACCGCGTGAGCGAGTGGCTCGGCGAGTCGGTCGAGTCCCCGCTCGAGGACATCAAGGTCGAGTGGGTCGCCCCGCACGGCACCCCCGGCGTCCTCGCCGTCCAGGTGCAGACGCCCGCCGGGCTCGTCCGCATCTGACCCGCCACCGCCTGCGACACCGGCTCCGCGCCGTCCTCCCGTCGATGACCTCCCTCCCGCCCGGGGCGCCCCGGGGCACGATCCCGAGCCCCAACATCTGGGAGCACACGGCGACGTACGAGCTGGAGAACACCGGCGTCGACCGGGCCGGGGTCGTCGAGCGCACCATGCGCGGCATCGACGACTGGTCGGGCCGCACGCTGCTCGACCTGGGCTGCGGCGCCGGGTTCCACCTGCCCCGCTGGGCCGCGGGCGACGCGTACGGCGGCGGGGCCGCCCGGGTCGTCGGCGTCGAGCCCCACCCCCACCTCGCGATGCTGGCGCGCCGGCGCACCCGGGGCCGGACCGGCATCGAGGTGCTCGTCGGGTCGGCCCAGGAGATCCCGCTGCCCGACCGCTCGGTCGACGTGGTGCAGGCGCGGTGGGCCTACTTCTTCGGCCCGGGCTGCGAGCCCGGCCTGGCCGAGCTGGCACGCGTCGTACGACGCGGGGGCACCGCCTTCGTCATCGACAACGACGGCTCGCGCTCGACCTTCGGCCGGTGGTTCCGGCGCGGCTACCCGGACCTCGACCCGCCGGAGGTCCAGGAGCGCTTCTGGTCGCAGCACGGCTGGAACCGCGAGCCGCTCGACATCGCCTGGACCTTCGACAGCCGCGCCGACCTCGAAGCCGTCGTGCGCATCGAGTTCGACCCGGCCACCGCCGACGCGATCCTCGCCGAGCACGAGGGCACCGGCGTCGACTACGCCGTCAACCTCTGGTGGAAGCGGTTCTGAGCCACCTGGAGGTTTCGCCGCTCGAGCGGCGAAACCGCCACTCTGCGACCGACATCCAGGGCGTGGAGCACCGGTTTCGTGCGCACAGTCCGGCGGGGAACCCCTAGCTGGAGCCGCGCACGACGAGTCGCGGCGTCAGCAGCGCACCGCTGCCGAAGCGCTCGCGGCGGCCGATCAGCTTGCCGAGGCGCTGCACGATCTGCACGGCGACCTCCTCGAGCGGCTGGCGCACGGAGGTGAGTCCGCCCGGCACCACCTGGGCCACCGGGGAGTCGTCGAAGCCGACCACCGCGACGTCGTGGCCCGGGCGCAGGCCGCGCTCCGCGAGCTGGTGGAGCACCCCCATGGCGAGCGTGTCGGAGGCACAGACGAACGCGGTCGGCGCCGCCTCGTCGAGCAGCACGCCGGCCGCCTCCCGGCCGCTGGTCACCAGGTCCTCGACGCGGGAGGCGAGCCCGGTGGTGGGCAGGCCCCGGGCGTGGAGGGTCCGCGACCACCCGGCGCGGCGGTCCTCGCCGATCGGGGAGTCCTTGCGCCACCCGATCCAGGCGATCCGCTCGTGGCCGCGGTCGAGGAGGTGGCTCGTCGCGGCGGCCGTGCCCGCCGCACCGTCGACGTCGACCCACGGGTGGAGCGCCGCGGGCGTCCAGGGGCGACCGAAGGCCACGAACGGGACGCTCGCGTCCTCCAGGTAGGCGGCCTGCGGGTTGCCCCGGTAGGTGTCGGTGACGACGAAGGCGTCGACCGCGGTGGAGCGCACGAGCTCGTCGTAGCCCGAGGCCGGGTCGGTCGGGTCGTCGCCGTCGAAGAGCAGCACGTGGTAGCCCGCCTGGCGCGACGCCTGCACCAGCGAGTGCACGAAGCGGTCCATGGTCGCGTTCGCCGTGCCCTCCGCGAACGGGGTGAGGCGCAGGCCGATGAGGTGGGAGGCCCGGGTGCGCAGGTTGCGGGCCGCGCGGTTCGGCGAGTAGCCGAGCTGGTCGATCGCCGCCCGCACCCGCTCGAGCGTGTCGCTGCGCAGGAGGGCGGGGTTGTTGAGGGCGTTCGACACGGTCTGGCGCGAGACACCCGCGACCGCGGCCACGTCCGCCAGCGTCGGCGGGGCCGGGGGCACGTCGAGCACCCGGTGGGGGTCCCGGCCCATCGCTCTCCCTCGTCGGTCGGTCGCGACGCTTGATCGATCCAAGCACCGCCGCGACGAGCATAGTGACGTCCGTCGCGGTGCCGCGACCGTATCCCCGGAGCGGCCCGGCAGATGTCGTAGCCGTCCCCGGAGCATCCCCGTGGGCAGCCCGGCGCGCAGCCCGGGGGCGCTGTCGGTGCGCTCGTCTACGGTGCGGAGCATGAGTCGCCCCGCACCCTCGTCCCGCTCCCGCAACCGTCCCGTCCACCGGTGCACCGAGTGCGGGTGGGAGACGGCGAAGTGGGTGGGGCGCTGCGGCGAGTGCCAGGCCTGGGGCACGGTCGCGGAGGTGGGTCCCGGGGCCGACGGCACCCGCGGCGCCTCCAGCGCCGCCGGCCCGGTCACCACGCCCGCGCTCCCGATCGGCCAGGTGGGCGTCGAGGCCGCCGCGTTCCGCTCGAGCGGGATCCCCGAGCTCGACCGCGTCCTGGGCGGCGGTCTCGTGCCGGGGGCGGCCCTCCTGCTGGCGGGCGAGCCCGGCGTCGGCAAGTCCACGCTGCTGCTCGAGGTCGCCGCCCAGACCGCGCGGCTGGCGGCGCGCACGCTCTACGTCACGGGCGAGGAGTCGGCCTCCCAGGTGCGCCTGCGCGCCGACCGCACCCACGCGATCACCGACGAGCTCTACCTCGCCGCCGAGACCGACCTCGGGGCCGTGCTCACCCACATCGACGAGGTGAAGCCGACCCTGCTCGTCGTCGACTCGGTGCAGACCATCAACGCGGCCGGGGTCGACGGCGTGCCCGGCGGCGTCACCCAGGTCAAGGAGGTCGCGGCCGCCCTCATCCGGGTCGCCAAGACCCGGGGCATCACGACCGTGCTGGTGGGCCACGTGACGAAGGACGGCTCGATCGCCGGCCCACGGGTGCTCGAGCACCTCGTCGACGTCGTGCTCCACTTCGAGGGCGACCGCGGCTCGCGGTTCCGCATGGTCCGGGCGATGAAGAACCGCTTCGGCCCGATCGACGAGGTCGGCTGCTTCGAGCTCGGCAGCGAGGGCATCCTCGCGGTCTCCGACCCCACGGGTCTCTTCATCGAGCACCACGAGCGCCAGGTCGCCGGCACGTGCGTGGCGGTGACGATGGAGGGCCGCCGCCCCCTCCTCGCGGAGGTCCAGGCGCTGGTGACGCCCACGACGGCCGACCGGCCGCGTCGTACGACGTCGGGCGTCGACAGCTCCCGCGTCGCGATGGTGCTCGCCGTGCTGGCGCAGCACTGCGGCATCCGTCTCCACAACACCGACGTGTTCGCCTCGACGGTCGGGGGCGCGAAGCTCAACGAGCCCGCGAGCGACCTCGCCCTCGCGGTGGCGATCGCCTCGGCCAGCCAGGGCCGCGCCGCACCGCTCGGCGCGGTCGCCATGGGCGAGATCGGCCTGGCGGGCGAGCTGCGCAAGGTCCGCGACCTCGAGCTGCGCCTCGCCGAGGCCGCCCGGCTCGGCTTCCGGGTGGCCGTCGTGCCGGGCCGCTCGGGCGTGCACGCGCGCTCGCCGGAGTCCTGGACCGTCGACGGCATGCGTGTCATCGATGTGACGGACGTCGCGTCCGCCCTGCGCCTGCTGAGCCTGCTGCCGGGCTGACGGGCTCGGCCGGTCCGCGCACCCGGAGGGGCGACGGACCGGCCGAGCCGGGCCTCAGCCCCCGGCGAACGGCGGCAGGAACTGCACGACCTGCCCCGGGTTCACGACGACCTCGCCCGGCTCCTCCGAGCTCGACGGCCGGTCGTCCACCAGCACGGAGCACACGGCCAGCACGTCACCGAGGCGCGCGCCGGGGTGCAGTCCGAGCACGCGTTGCTGCAGGTCAGCGAGCGTGACCGCACCCTCGACCTCGACGCGGTCGGCGTCGGTGCCGGCGGCCTGCTTCGCGGCCGCCCAGTAGCGGACCTCGATGACCTGTGTCTCACTTCGCGAGGATTCCGATGGTGTGTCGCCCATGTTTCTGTATCCTTCCGTTCACCTCAGCAGGCCGAAGCTCAATGTCGTGTTTCGGTCCCCGCCCCTCAGGCAGGAGACCATCATGAGCACACTTCTGCTCCTCACCAGCGCACTTCAGCCCTCGGTGGAGGTCATGCCCGGCCTCGCACTGCTCGGCCACAGCGTGAAGATCCTCCCGGCCGAGGGCAGCGCCCTCCTCGAGGCCCCCGACGCCGACCTCGTCCTCGTCGACGGCCGCCAGGAGCTGGCCCACGCCCGCGACCTCTGTCGCCTCATCCGCACCACGGGCACCGACGTCCCCGTCCTCCTCATCGTCACCGAGGGCGGCCTCGCGGTCGTCGCGGCCGACTGGGGCATGGACGACGTCGTGCTCCACACCTGCGGCCCCGCCGAGCTCGAGGCCCGCATCCGCCTCTCCATCGGTCGGCTCGCCGCCCAGCGCGAGGCGGACGACCCGGAGGCCCACGTCATCCGCAGCGGCGAGGTCGTCGTCGACGACGCGACCTACACCGCGAAGCTCGGCGGCCGCGCCCTCGACCTCACCTTCAAGGAGTTCGAGCTCCTCAAGTTCCTGGCCCAGCACCCGGGCCGCGTCTTCAGCCGCCAGCAGCTGCTGCAGGAGGTCTGGGGCTACGACTACTTCGGCGGCACCCGCACGGTCGACGTGCACGTGCGTCGCCTGCGCGCCAAGCTCGGCCCCGAGCACGAGACCCTCATCGGCACCGTGCGCAACGTCGGCTACCGCTTCGTCCTCCCGAGCAAGGAGAAGACCGACAAGGTCACCTCCAGCGCGGAAGGTGCGTCGGTCGAGGCCTGAGCCCCGACCGACCGGCTCCACCCAGCTCCACCAGCTCGACCGCGTCTCCTTCGACGCCGGCCTCCGGGGGTCCCGCCCCGGGGGCCGTCGTACTGTCGGGGGCATGCCCGCCGCGCTCCGTGCCATTGCTCCCGACGCCGCCGAGGCGGAGGTCGCCGCCGCCCTGACGGCCGTCCGCGCCGTCGACGAGGCCTGCCACGCCGGTGACGGCGCCGGCGTGCTCGACGAGGCCGCCCACCTGCGCCTCGCCCACGACGGCCTCGCCGGCGCCCGCCTCTGGCTGGCCACCGACGCCGAGGAGCCCGTCGGCTTCGCCCTCCTCACCGGGGAGTCCCTCGACCTCGCGGTCGCGCCGACGGCCCGCCGTGCCGGCACGGGTACGGCGCTCGCCGCCGCCGCGGTCGCCGAGGCCGGTCCCCGGCTGCTCGCCTGGTCGCACGTCGACCACCCCGGCGCGGCCTCGCTCGCCCGCCAGCACGACCTCCACGCGGTGCGCGAGCTGCTCGTCATGGCCCGCCCGGCCACCGACCTGCCCGCGCCGCCGGAGCGCGACGACGTCCGGGTCCGGGCCTACGACCCGGCCGCGCCGGGCGACGCCGCCGACCTCCTGCGCATCAACGCCGCTGCGTTCGCGCACCACCCGGAGCAGGGCGCGATGGACGCCGACGACCTCGCGCGCCGTACCGCGCAGGACTGGTTCGACCCCGCCGGCCTCCTCCTCGCCGTCGACGCCGCCACGGGCGCCACCCTCGGCTTCCACTGGACCAAGATCGAGCCCGCGGTCGCCGACGGCGGCACGACGGGCGAGGTGTACGTCGTGGGCGTCGCCCCGGAGGCGCAGGGGCGCGGCCTCGGGAAGCTGCTGACGCTCGCCGGCCTGCACCACCTGGCCGACCGCGGCGTCACCGAGATCGAGCTGTACGTCGAGGGCGACAACCACCCCGCGCGGGCGGTCTACGCCGGGCTCGGGTTCGAGGTCGTCGCGACCCACGTGCAGTACGCCCGGGGCTGAGCCCTCAGCCGACAGCGGCCAGCACGGCGGCCGCGATGGCCTCGGCGCCCTCGCGCGTCGGGTGCGCGCCGTCGCGGGAGAGACCGGGCTCCCAGCGGCGCTCGTCGACGCCCACCGCGTCGACGATCTCGACGAAGGGCACCTCGAGCTCGTCGGCCAGCGCGCGCTCGGCCTCGATGAGCGGACCGACGTCGCCCCAGCCCGGCGCCTCGAGGGGCGGCGGCGAGATGATCCAGACCTCCGCGCCCGCCTCCTGCGCGGCCGTCACCATCGACCGGAGCGCGGCCGTCGACCGCTCGACCGGCAGGCGCAGGCGTACGTCGTTGGTGCCCCCCATGATGACCACGCCCTCGGGGCTGCGGGCCAGCACGTCGCGCTCGAAGCGGGCGGCCATCTCGTCGAGCGTCTGGCCCGACACGGCGGTGTTGGCGACGTACCGCCACGGCGTGCGGTCGTCGGTGACGACGTAGCGCAGCCACGACCCCCGACCGGGCAGGTCGACGACGTCCTCCGTGTCGGCCTCGGTGATCGAGTCGCCGATGAAGACCGTCGGGATGCCCGCGTCGCTGGCCTCGACGCGCGTGAGGTCGACGACCGCGACCCCGGCCACGACGGCCGCGAGCACGCCGACCGCTCCCCCACGCCGGAGGAGGCGTCGGGTGCGGTCGTCGCCAGCGGTGGTCATCGCGCGACGTCCTCCGCGGGCGGCTCGGCGTCGGACGCCGGACCGGACGCCTCGACCTCGGCCGCCTCCCGGGTGGCCGCCTGCGGGTCGGCCGCCTCCGGCCGACCCACCAGGGCGGCGGTGCGCCGGACGTGGCCCGGGGTGTCGCGCAGACCGCGCGCGAGGGCGTGGGCCGGGGTGCGGGCGCCCGCCGTACGGGTCTCGTCACCGACGCCCAGCCCGACCCGCAGCGCGTCGGCGATCCGCGACAGCGCCGCGCGGTTGGTCGCGCCGAGCTCGACCCAGTTCGCGAACCCGTGGATGAGCCCGTCGAAGCGCTGCGCCTCGACGGGCACGCCCGCCTCGGCCAGGCGCGCCGCGTAGGCCTCGCCCTCGTCGCGGAGCGGGTCGAACCCGGCGGTGGCGACGTACGCCGGGGCGAGGCCCTCCGGCAGGTCGGCGACGAGCGGCGAGACCGCCGGCGACGCCTGCATCGCGGCGTCGGGCAGGTAGGCGTCGGCGCAGCCGTCCATGAACTCGGTGGTGAGGTAGAAGCCCTTCCCGAAGAGCCGGTGGCTGGCCGACGACCGCGTCAGCTCGGTGGCCGGGTAGATCAGCAGCTGGAACGCGAGCGGGAGACCGCTGCGGGCCGCCTCGAGCGCCACGAGGGCGGCGAGGTTGCCGCCGGCCGAGTCGCCGCCGACGGCGAGGCGGCTGGTGTCGGCGCCGAGCCACCCGGCGTTCGCGGTGACCCAGCGGTACGCCGCGAGGGCGTCGTCGTACGCGGCCGGGAAGGGCTGCTCGGGCGCGAGGCGGTAGTCGACGGACAGCACCCGCACGCCGGCGCGCTCGGCGAGGAAGCGGCAGAGCGGGTCGTGGCTGTCGAGGTCGCCGTAGACCCAGCCGCCGCCGTGGAAGAACACGAGCAGGGGGTCGCCGGCGCCGTGGTCGCGCACCAGCCGTCCGCGCGGCACGTAGAGCCGACCGGGGCGGCCGGCGACGCGGCACGACTGGACCTCGCCGATCGGCTGCTGGCCCCCCGCCAGCCGGGTCTGGGCGAGCAGGGCGCGCCGGGCGGCGGGCACCGGGAGCGTCTCGACGTCGGGCTCGCGGGCGACCTTCTTCAGGCGCAGCACGAGCTGGGTGTCGAGGTCGAGGGTGAGGCCGTCGAGCACCACGGGCGGACCGGCCAGGCGTCGCTTCGTCGACGTCGGCAGGCGGAGCACGCCGGAGAGGAAGGCGGCCTTGGCCGACGCCGTGCCGCGGGTCAGCCGGGGCAGGGCGAGGGAGCGGAGCGAGGAGGTCGGGGCCACCTCCCGCACGCTACCGAACCCGCGTCAACAGCGGCACCCGTACGGCGGATCCCGTGCCCGGCCCCGGCAGCCCCGCCACCGGCCGTCGCGGGACACGTTCCGTTCACCGACCGGTGCCAGACTGTGGCCCATGAGCACCGACCCGTCCGTCCTCGCCGCCCACGTCTCCGGCTCCCTGGACGACGGGCCGCCCGAGGCGGCCCTCGCGGCCGTGGGCGGGGACACCTTCGACGTCGACCCGCCGTACCGGCCCGACCCCGAGGCCCTCGCGGCCGTCGAGAAGCACGGCGACCGGTTCCTCGACCGCGAGGTCTCGTGGCTGAAGTTCAACCAGCGGGTGCTGGAGCTGGCGGAGGACCCGTCGCTGCCCCTGCTCGAGCGCGTGCGCTTCCTCGCGATCTTCGCGAGCAACCTCGACGAGTTCTTCATGGTCCGCGTGGCCGGTCTCAAGCGACGGATCGCGGCGGGCGTGGCCGTGCGCGCGGCCTCCGGGATGCTGCCGCGCGAGGTGCTCAAGGAGATCTGGGCGACCACCCGTGACCTGATGGACCGGCACTCCCGCGTCTTCCGCGAGGAGATCACGCCGGCGCTGCTGACCGAGGGCATCCAGCTCGTGCGGTGGGACGACCTCGACCGCGAGGAGCAGAAGCACTGCAAGCGGCTCTTCCGCGACCGCGTCTTCCCCGTGCTGACGCCGCTCGCCGTCGACCCCGCGCACCCGTTCCCCTACATCTCCGGGCTCTCGCTCAACCTGGCCGTGCTCGTGCGCAACCCCAAGTCGGGCAAGGAGCAGTTCGCGCGCGTCAAGGTGCCGCCGATCTTCGACCGCTTCGTCGCCGTCGGCAACCAGCGCTTCGTGCCGCTGGAGGACGTCATCGGCGAGCACCTCAAGCGCCTGTTCCCCGGCATGGAGGTGCTGCAGGTCCACACGTTCCGGGTCACCCGCAACGAGGACCTCGAGGTCGAGGAGGACGACGCCGAGAACCTGCTCGCCGCCCTCGAGAAGGAGCTGCTCCGCCGCCGCTTCGGCCCGGCCGTGCGCCTCGAGGTCGAGGAGTCGATCGACGAGAACGTGCTCGAGCTGCTGATGTCGGAGCTCGCCGTGCGCGAGGAGGAGGTGTTCCGGCTGTCGGGCCCGCTCGACCTCCGCGGCCTCAACGACATCGCCGACCTCGACCGCGAGGACCTCCGCTACCCGGCGTTCGTGCCGAGCACCCACTCGTTCCTCGCCGAGGTCGAGTCGAGCTCGCCCGTCGACGTGTTCAAGGCCGTGCGCCGCCGCGACGTGCTGCTGCACCACCCCTACGACTCGTTCTCGACGTCGGTGCAGCGCTTCCTCGAGCAGGCCGCGGCCGACCCGCACGTGCTCGCGATCAAGCAGACGCTCTACCGCACCTCCGGCGACTCGCCGATCATCGACGCCCTCGTCGACGCGGCCGAGGCCGGCAAGCAGGTGCTCGTGATCGTCGAGATCAAGGCGCGCTTCGACGAGACCAACAACATCCGCTGGGCCCGCAAGCTGGAGCACGCCGGCTGCCACGTCGTCTACGGCCTGGTCGGTCTCAAGACCCACTGCAAGCTGTCGCTGGTGGTGCGCGACGAGCCCGACGGCATCCGCCGCTACACCCACATCGGCACCGGCAACTACAACCCGAAGACCGCCCGCCTCTACGAGGACCTCGGCCTCCTGACGGCGGACCCGCGCATCGGCGAGGACGTCGCCCACCTCTTCAACAACCTCTCCGGGTTCTCGCGCAACGCGTCGTACGACGAGCTGCTCGTCGCCCCCGACTCGGCGCGCACCGGCCTCGTCGAGGCCATCCACGGCGAGATCGCGCACCACCAGGCCGGGCGGCCGGCCCACATCCGGTTGAAGGCGAACTCGGTCGTCGACGAGGCGGTCATCGACGCCCTCTACCTCGCCTCGCAGGCCGGCGTGCCCGTCGAGCTGCTCGTGCGCGGCATCTGCTCGCTGCGTCCCGGCGTGCCCGGTCTCTCCGAGACCGTCGCCGTGCGCTCCGTGCTCGGGCGGTTCCTCGAGCACAGCCGCGTCTTCTGGTTCGCCGGCGGCGGCCGTCCGGAGGCGTGGATCGGCTCGGCCGACATGATGCACCGCAACCTCGACCGGCGCGTCGAGGTGCTCGTGCGCCTGCCGCAGGAGCAGGAGGCGAACGTCGCCCGGCTGCTCGACCTCGCGTTCGCCGACGACACGGCGGCCTGGCTGCTCGGCCCCGACGGCGAGTGGCGGCACAACGGCGGGTCCGTCCACCTGCAGGAGACCCTCATCGACCGCCAGCGGCGCCGCCGGCCCTGATCCACGCCTCCGCGCCGGGCCGCCGGTCGGCCCGCGACCACCCGCGGGCCGCGTGCGTCGTACGACGCGGGGGCCCGGCGTCGGCGCGCGCGAGGGGTCGCGGTTGCGTCACCGAGTTGACCTGGCCCTAGCATGGGGCGGCCACGTCCCGTCCAGCAGGAGAATTCCGTGGGTTTCCGCTTCCGTCCCGTCGACGGCTCGTTCTTCGAGCTGTTCTCCCAGTCGGCCCAGCACCTCGTGCGTGGTGCCGACCTGCTCGCCGAGATGCTCGCGGACGGGGCCGACCGTGACGACGTCGCCCGCCGCATGCGCGACGCCGAGCACGCCGCCGACGAGACCACGCACGCGATCGTGCGCCAGGTGAACAGCACGTTCATCACCCCCTTCGACCGCGAGGACATCTACGCGCTCGCGTCGGGCCTCGACGACGTCATGGACGAGATGGACGAGGCGGTGGACCTGATCCTGCTCTACGAGGTGAAGGTGCTGCCCCCGGAGCTGAGCCAGCAGGTCGAGGTGCTGCAGCGCTGCGCCGAGCTCACCGCCGACGCGATGCCGCGGCTGCGCACGATGAAGGACCTCTCCGAGTTCTGGATCGAGATCAACCGTCTCGAGAACGCCGGCGACAAGAACCACCGCCGCACCCTCGCCAGCCTCTTCAGCGGCACCTACAAGACGCTGGAGGTGCTGAAGCTGAAGGACATCGTGGAGGCGCTCGAGCGCGCGGTCGACGCCTTCGAGACGGTGGCGAACCGGGTGGAGCAGATCGCCGTCAAGGAGTCCTGAGCGTGGAGCTCACCATCGTCGTCGTGGTGGTCGTCGTCGCCCTCGTCTTCGACTACACCAACGGCTTCCACGACGCGGCCAACGCGATCGCGACCTCGGTCTCGACCCGTGCGCTGACGCCCCGCGTCGCCCTGCTCATGGCGGCCGTCATGAACTTCGTCGGTGCCTTCCTCGGCCAACGGGTCGCGGAGACGGTCGCCGAGGTGATCACGCTCCCGGCACCGGACACGACCTCGATCGCGGTGCACGGGCTCGTCGTCGTGCTCGCCGGGCTGCTCGGCGCGATCGCCTGGAACCTCGTGACCTGGTACTTCGGGCTGCCCTCGTCGTCGACCCACGCCCTCATCGGCGGCCTCGTCGGCGCGGCGATCGCCGGCGGCGTCACGGTCAAGTGGGACACGATCGTCGAGAAGGTCGTCATCCCGATGCTGCTCTCGCCGCTCTTCGGCTTCGCCGCCGCGTTCGCGGTGATGATCGCGATCATGTGGATCTTCCGGAGGAAGAACCCGGCGAAGGTCAACCGCGGCTTCCGCGTGGCGCAGACCCTCTCGGCCGCCGCGATGGCGCTCGGCCACGGCCTGCAGGACGCCCAGAAGACGATGGGCGTCATCTTCCTCGCCCTCGTCACCGGCGGCTTCGCCTCCCGCGAGGACGGCCTGCCGCTCTGGGTGATCTTCTCGGCCGCCGCCGCGATCTCGCTCGGCACGTACGCCGGCGGCTGGCGCATCATGCGCACCCTCGGGCGCCGCATCATCGACCTCGACCCCCCGCGCGGCTTCGCGTCGGAGTCGGTCGCGGCCGGCGTGCTCTACACGACCGCCTTCGCCTTCCAGGCCCCCATCTCCACCACCCACACCATCACCTCGGCCGTCATGGGCGCCGGCGCCACCAAGCGGTTCTCCGCCGTGCGCTGGGGCGTCGCGAAGTCGATCGTGAGCGCCTGGATCCTGACCTTCCCCGCCGCCGGCCTCGTCGGCGCCCTGGGGTACTGGCTCGCGCACTTCGTCTTCGAGATCGCGCCCTGAGGTTGGGGTGCGCGGCGGCCCGGCCGCGGCGCCGTACCGACGCGGTGGCCGCGGGCGCCTGGCGCCGTACGCCCGTTCCCTCGTGCCGGGTAGTCCCTGACGAAGTGGTCGTGCGCACGTCCCCCTGACGACCACTTCGTCAGGGACTACCTCGGCCAGCGGTGACCGACCGAGTTCCAGCCCCTCACTCGTCATGCCGCAGCCCGGCGGTAGGCGAGGAGGCGGTCACGTTCCGCGCCGACGAGGGTCCGCCTGGCAGCGACCGTCGTGGTGGACGTCCACCACCGCGGCGGCTCCGTGCTCCAGCGCCTGGCGCGCGCGTCCCGTCCCTGCGCACGCGCGTAAGCCGCTCGCAGGCGTCCCGCACGCTCCTCGACCGACATACCGGCGACGAGCACGACGTGCTCGAGGCCGACGGAGCGGAATGCGTGCTCTCGCCGGAGGTCCGACCGGCGGCGGGCGACCGTCAGGTGGTCACCGCCGTCGTACTCACCCACGACGCCCGCCTCGGGATCGACCAGGTCCGGCGTCCCGAGGTGTCGTCCGTCGAGGTCGAAGAC
Organism: Nocardioides alkalitolerans DSM 16699; assembly: GCF_000426525.1. GTDB lineage: Bacteria > Actinomycetota > Actinomycetes > Propionibacteriales > Nocardioidaceae > Nocardioides > Nocardioides alkalitolerans. The sequence goes on along the minus strand of NZ_KE384533.1, from coordinate 1,110,863 downwards.
CGGGTGGTTGCACAGAGGCCGCGGGAGCCCCGCGTTGACGCTCCACACGTAGCGTGCCTCGGACTCCTGGGGCGACCAGCTGTTCTCGTCCATGAGCGCCAGCGCGTCGCGAAGCCGTCCAACGCCGGTCCACCCGTTCAGCTGACTGGCGTAGGCGGCCAGCTCCTCGGTCGACACCAGATCGTCGTACGCCGCCATGTCGGCGACGACGAGGGCGGCGACGAGCGACGGCGCGTACCGCATCTCGAAGGCCACCGACCGTGCCGCGGTGGTGACGCGGACACCGTCGACCACCTCGATGGTCGGCGGGGCCAGCCGCTCGGCCGAGATGGCGAACCCCGGCTGGGGTCGTCGGTCGAACGTGCTGACGGCGAGGGGAACCGGCCGGTGTGATCCGTCTGCGTGCCGACCGGTGCTCCAGCGGGCGCCGGACCACGCCAGCGCCGCCCACCCCGTGACGGCGCCGCTGTGACCGGCCAGGAGGGCCGCCGCCTCGACCACGCGCTGCGCCGGCACGCTGCGATCGACGTCGCCCGGGACGTAGAGTCCCCGACTCGTGCGCTGCCAGCTCGCACGAGCCTGCCCACGGGTCGGGCCCCGGCTGGCGCGGGCTGTCTGGCCGGCGGCCGCCGGCCGGACCACTCGACGCGGCACGACGAGGTCGGGACGCCGGCGCGCGAGAACTCCTTCGAGGAGCTCGAGGGGGTCGGTCGCGGTCACCCGATCGATCATCGGACCTGTCCGACCGCCCTGCTCGTCGTCATCCACAGGGCCCGTGCCCGCCCTGGCCGCGTCTGCTCGTCTGGTCGAGGTAGTCCCTGACGAAGTGGTCGTCAGACGGAGGTCCGAACGACCACTCCGTCAGGGACTACCCGGCCCCGGCAGGATGCGCCGGGCCGCACCACGAGCAGCACTCCCGCCACCCCACCATCCCCCCCGACGCGAACGAGCCCGCGCGTACGTCGTACGCGCGGGCTCGTGGATCGCTGTCGGGTGGGGCGCACCCGGCAGACGGGGGCTCAGCCGAAGCGGCCGGAGATGTAGGCCTCGGTGGAGTCGTTGTCCGGGTTGGCGAACACCTTCTCGGTCGGGTTGAACTCGACCAGGTGGCCCGGCTGGCCGGCACCCTTGAGGTTGAAGAAGCCGGTGTCGTCGGAGACGCGCGCCGCCTGCTGCATGTTGTGGGTGACGATCACGATCGTGTACTGCGACTTGAGGTCGTGGATCAGGTCCTCGATCGCGGCGGTGGAGATGGGGTCGAGGGCCGAGCAGGGCTCGTCCATCAGCAGCACCTGCGGCTCCACCGCGATCGCGCGGGCGATGCAGAGGCGCTGCTGCTGACCGCCGGAGAGGCCCATGCCGGGCTTGCCGAGGCGGTCCTTGACCTCGTTCCAGAGGTTCGCGCCCTTGAGCGACTTCTCGACGATGTCGTCGGCGGCCGACTTCTTCAGCTTCTTCGAGTTGAGCCGGTTGCCCGCGAGCACGTTGTCGTAGATCGACATCGTGGGGAACGGGTTGGGGCGCTGGAAGACCATGCCGATCTGGCGGCGCACGGCGACGGGGTCGACGCCGGGCTCGTAGAGCGACTGCCCGTCGACCAGCACCTTGCCCTCGACGCGGGCGCCGGGGATGACCTCGTGCATGCGGTTCAGCGACCGGAGGAAGGTCGACTTGCCGCAGCCCGAGGGGCCGATGAACGCGGTGACGGCGCGCGCCCGGATGGTCATGTTGACGCCCTGCACGGCGAGGAAGTCGCCGTAGTAGATGTCGAGGTCGGAGACGTCGATGCTCTTGGCCATGGTGTGTCTTTTCCTTCTCTCGCCGCGTCAGCGGCCGGTCTTGGGGGCGAACGCCTTGCCGATGAGCCGCGCCAGCACGTTCAGGATCATCACGATGGCGATGAGGACGAGGGCAGCGCCCCAGGCCCGCTCGTAGCCCGGCGCCGCCGGGATGCCGGGCTGCGTGTAGCTGTAGTAGATGAACACCGGCAGCGTCGCCATGCGCTCGTCGAAGAGGTTGAAGTTCACCGAGTCGGTCTTGCCCGCGATGATCAGCAGCGGGGCCGTCTCACCGATGACGCGGGCGATCGCGAGGGTCACGCCCGTCACGATGCCACTCATCGACGTCGGAAGCACGACCTTGGTGATCGTGCGCCACTTGGGCACGCCGAGCGCGTACGCCGCCTCGCGCAGCTCGTCGGGCACCAGCTTCAGCATCTCCTCCGTCGAGCGCACGACGACCGGGATCATGAGGATCGACAGCGCGACCGCGCCACCGAAGCCCATCCGGACGCCGGGCCCGAAGAAGAGCACGAACAGCGCGTAGGCGAAGAGGCCGGCGACGATGGACGGGATGCCCGTCATCACGTCGACGAGGAACGTGATCGTCTTGGCGACGCGGTTGCCCGCGCCGTACTCGACCAGGTAGATGGCCGTGAAGATGCCGATCGGCACCGAGATGAGCGTGGCTGCCAGCGTGATCAGCACCGTGCCGACGAGCGCGTGGTAGATGCCGCCCTGCGCGTCGCCGAAGACGCTGCGCATCGAGAACGTGAAGAACTCGGGCGACAGCGCCGGCAGACCCTTGTCGAGCAGCGTCCACAGCAGCGAGACCAGGGGCACGAAGGCGAAGAGCAGCGCGACCCAGACGAGTGCGGCCACGAGCCGGTCGACGGCGCTGCGCGAGCCCTCGACGGCGCGCGACCAGCTCGGCAGCGCGACGACGAAGACGACGGCGGCCACGAAGGCGGAGAGCGCGACGCTGGAGCCGAGCACCAGCCAGAGCACCCCGCCGAGGGCGAGGGCGGCCACGGCGACGAGCGCCGGGGCGTACGTCGGCAGCCGCGGCCCGGTGAGCGGCAGCAGGTCGCTCTCGGTGGGCGTGGGGTTCTTCTCGAGCGTGGTCATGCGTTGAGCCTCTTCCCGCTGCGGGCGACGATGGCGCGTGCCGCGAAGTTGACCGCGAAGGTGATGAGGAACAGCACGAGGCCGGACGCGATGAGCACGTTGACCGAGAGGCCCGTGGCCTCGGGGAACGAGCGCGCGATGTTGGCCGCGATGGTGTTCGGGTTCTGGGTGGTGATGAGGTTGAGCGTCATGACGCCGGTGCCGCTGGCGGAGAGCACCATGGCGACCGCCATGGTCTCGCCGAGCGCACGGCCGAGGCCGAGCATCGTGGCCGAGACCATGCCCGACTTGGCGTAGGGGAAGACCGCGTAGCGGATCATCTCCCAGCGCGTCGCCCCGAGGGCGAGCGCCGCCTCCTGGTGGAGCGTCGGCGTCTGCGCGAAGATCTCGCGGCAGATCGCGGTGATGATCGGGATGACCATCAGCGCCAGCACGAGGCCGGCGGTCAGGATGGTGCGGCCGCCCGTGGCGGCCGGGCCGGAGAACAGCGGGATGAAGCCGAGGTTGGCCTCGAGCCACACGTAGATGTCACCCATGAACCGGCCGAAGAAGAGGATGCCCCAGAGGCCGTAGACGACGCTGGGCACGGCGGCCAGCAGGTCGATCATGTAGCCGAGCGGCGTCGCCAGGCGACGGGGCGCGTAGTGGGAGATCACCAGCGCCATGCCGATCGACAGCGGCGTGGCCACGATGAGCGCGATGACGGCCGCGAGCAGCGTGCCGTAGACCAGCCGGCCCGCGTAGACCAGGAAGTTCGCCTCGCCCGCGACGGCGCCGCCCGAGGCACCGAGCCCCGGGATGCCCTCCACGGTGAGGAAGATCGCCACGCCCGCGAGCGCGACGAGGATGATCATGGCCGCGCCGAACGACAGTCCCTTGAAGATCTTGTCGCCCGGCCGCTCGGGCGAGCGACGCTTGACCGGCGGCTCACCCTTCGGGGGCCTCGGCTTGGCGGTGTCGGTAGAGGACACGTGGGTTCACACTTCCTGGTTCGGACGCCGCCGCTCGGCGGTGCGCACGAGGCGCACCGCCGAGCGGCAGACGAGCTGTTCCGTTGTGACGGTCGTCAGCCGACCGTGATGGCGTCGACGATGTCGGCCGCCTGGCTGCGCAGGTCCTCGGGGAGCGGCGCGGCACCGGCGTCGTTCGCGCCGGCCTCCTGGCCGTCCTCCGAGAGGATGTAGGAGAGGTAGCCCTTGACGAGGTCGGCCTGCTCCTGGTCCTCGTAGGTCTGGCACGCGATCAGGTACGACGCGAGGACGATCGGGTAGACGCCCGCCTCGGTGGTCGTGTGGTCGATGTCGACGGCGAGGTCGACCTCGTCACGGCCCTCGACGGGCGTGGACGCCGTCAGGATGGCGCCCGCGGCCTCGGGGGTCGGCGCGACGAACTCGTCGCCCACCGCGACGGAGACGGTCGACAGACCGGCCTCCTCGACCTGGGCGCCGTCCGCGTAGCCGATGCTGCCGGCGGTGCCGCCGACGACCTCGATGACGCCGGAGGTGCCGGTCGCGGCCTCGCCGGTGGCGGGCCACTCGTCGGAGGGCTCGTGGGGCCACTCGCCGACGGCGGCGAGGTACTCGGTGAAGTTCTCGCTCGTGCCCGACGCGTCACCGCGGTAGACGGGGTTGATCGTGTCGGACGGCAGCTCGGCGTCCGGGTTGTCCGCGGCGATGGCCGGGTCGTTCCACGTGGTGATCTCGTTGTTGAAGATGCCCGAGATGGTCGTGGCGGAGAGCTGGAGGTCGTCGACGCCCTCGAGGTTGTAGGCGATCGCGATCGGCGCGACGTAGGCCGGAATCTCGATCGGGGAGGTGCCGCTGCAGCGCTCGGTCGCGTCGGTCAGCTGGCCCTCGTCGTCGTCGAGGTAGGCGTCCGAGCCGGCGAAGGCGACGCCGCCCTCGATGAACTGCTCGCGGCCGCCACCCGAGCCGACCGGGTCGTAGTTGACCGTCACGTCGGGCGCGGAGCCCTGGAAGTTGGCGCGCCACACGTTCTGCACGGACTCCTGCGAGGAGGCGCCCGCGCCGTTGAGCGTGCCGGAGAGCTCCTCGGTGCCGGCGGGCACGTCGGCGTCGGAGCCCGAGTCCTCGTTGCCGGCGCCACAGGCGGACAGGGTGAGGGCCAGGGCGGCCACACCGGGCACGAGGTACCGGCGGTAGGAACTGCGCTTCACTGCGTGTCTCCTGATGTCTACGGATGAACTGACCCACGGAACGTAAGGAGCGTCGGTGTACGGATTGATCGGCGTCAGTGAACGACCGGTGAACACCACTGACCGAACCGGCCACGATCAGGCGGGCAGGCAGGGACGATCAGGTGAACGCGGGCGCAAGGCCCTTGACGGCATGACCGGGGTCACACTGAAATGAGTGGTTGGGGCCTTGCCCGCCGATGAGCGAGGACTCACATGCGACCAGGTCAGACGGCCTGCAGCTCCGTCGCGACCACGACGCCCTTGCGGTGGTGCACGACGAGCGCCTCGCCCTTGGCCAGCTCCCGCGGCGGCAGGCCCAGCGCCTCCCACACGAGCGGCAGCACCGGCCGGTGGGTGCACAGCACGCTCGAGGTCCGCGGGGCGTCGTGCAGCAGGGCGGCGACCACGCGCCGTACCCCCGCGGCGTCGGCCCCCTCCTCGCTCAGCGCGTCGGGCAGCTCCGGGTGGTGGGCGGTCGCGTCGACGTACGCCTGCACGCTCTGGACGCAACGGGTGCTCGGCGAGGTGACGACACGCTCCACGCCGTACGCCGCCAGCAGCGGGACCCAGCGGCGCGCCTGGTCGTGGCCGGCCTCGTCGAGCGGGCGGAGGCGGTCGTCCTCGCGCCAGCGCGACCGTGGGTGGGTGTCGCCGTGGCGCAGGACGACGAGCGGGTGCGTACGGCGGGGGACGCCCAGCGCCTCCGCGAGGGTGGCGCGGTCGTAGTCGTAGGTCAGCCGCGCCGGTGCGTCGGCCCACGCGACCCACGCGACCTCGTCGATCTCGTCCTCGGCCGTGTAGCCGGTGACGTCGTCGTCGCCGAGCACGCGGGCCGACCAGTAGGCGACCGTCTTGTCGCGCGGCCCGGACCGGCCCGTCACCGGGTAGCGCTGGCCCGTCAGCGGCACGCCGAGGCGCACCCGCAGGCCCGTCTCCTCCGCGACCTCGCGCACCGCGGCCGCCACCACGTGCTCGCCGGGGTCGACCTTGCCCTTGGGGAAGGACCAGTCGTCGTACCGGGGCCGGTGGACCAGGAGCACCTCGCGGCCCGGACGGGTGACGACGGCTCCGGCGGCGCGGACCACGGGACGCAGGGGTGGCTGCATGGCCCCATCCTCACACCGCCGGACGGCCCGACGGTCAGCGGAACCGGCGCAGCCGCAGGCTGTTGCTGACGACCAGCACCGACGAGGCCGCCATCGCCGCGCCCGCGATCATCGGGTTGAGCAGGCCGGCGGCGGCCAGCGGGATCGCGGCGACGTTGTAGGCGAAGGCCCAGAACAGGTTGACCTTGATCGTGCGGAGCGTACGGCGGGCCAGGCGCACCGCGTCGGGCGCGACGAGCAGGTCGCCCCGCACCAGCGTCAGCTCGCTCGCCTCGATGGCGACGTCGGTGCCGGTGCCCATCGCGAGGCCGAGGTCGGCCTGCGCGAGCGCGGCGGCGTCGTTCACGCCGTCGCCGACCATGGCCACGCTGTGGCCCTCGGCCTGCAGGCGGCGGACCACCTCGACCTTCTCCTCGGGCAGCACGTCGGCCACGACGTCAGCCTCGTCGATGCCCACCTCGGCCGCGATCGCGACCGCGGCACGGCGGTGGTCACCGGTGAGGAGGACGGGGCGGAGCCCGAGACCCCGCAGTCGCTCGACGGCCTCGGCGGACGACGGCTTGACGGTGTCGGCGACCACCAGCACACCGCGGGCGGCGCCCTCCCAGCCGACGACCACGGCGGTGCGGCCCTGCGCCTGCGCGGCCTCGACGGCGTCGGCCACATCGGCGGGCAGGTGCCACCCCTCGTCAGCCAGCAGCGACGGGCGGCCGGCGAGCACGAGCGTGCCCTCGACCTCCCCGCGCACGCCGCGGCCGGGCACGTTCGCGAACGCGGCGACCGGGGGCACGTCGCCCTCGGCCCCCGCGACGACGGCGCGGGCGACCGGGTGCTCGGAGGCGGCCTCGACGGCGGCCGCGCGGCGTCGTACGTCGGACACGGCCACCCCGGGGGCGGCGACGACGTCGAGCAGCGCCATCGCACCGGTGGTGACGGTGCCGGTCTTGTCGAGCACGACCACGTCGACGCGACGGGTCGACTCCAGCACCTCGGGACCCTTGATGAGGATGCCCAGCTGGGCGCCGCGGCCGGTGCCGACGAGCAGCGCGGTCGGCGTCGCCAGGCCGAGCGCACACGGGCAGGCGATGATCAGCACCGCGACCGCGGCGGTGAACGCCGCGCCCGCCCCCGAGCCGGTGCCGAGCCAGAAGCCGAGGGTGGCCACGGCGATCGCGATGACGACGGGCACGAAGACCCCGGAGATGCGGTCGGCGAGGCGCTGGACCTCCGCCTTGCCGGTCTGGGCGTCCTCGACGAGACGGGCCATGCGCGCGAGCTGGGTGTCGGCACCGACGCGGGTGGCGCGGACGACGAGGCGCCCGCCCACGTTGGTGGTCGCGCCGACCACCGCGTCGTCCGGAGCGACCTCGACGGGCACGGACTCCCCCGTCAGCATCGACGCGTCGACCGCCGACGTACCGCTCTCGACGACCCCGTCGGTGGCGACGGTCTCCCCGGGGCGCACGACGAAGCGGCTGCCGACGACCAGCCGCTCGGCGGGCACGAGCTCCTCGCGCTCGCCCCCCGGCGCGGCCGGGTCGGGCACGAGGAGCGCGACCTGCTTGGCCCCGAGGTCGAGCAGCGCGCGCAGCGCCGCCCCGGCCTGGCGCTTGGCGCGCTTCTCGAAGTAGCGGCCCCCGAGGAGGAAGGTCGTGATCGCGACCGCGGCCTCGAGGTAGATGTTGCCGGCGCCGTCGCTGCGCTCGATGGTCAGCTCGAACGGGTGGGTCATGCCGGGCGTGCCGGCGGTGCCGAGGAAGAGGGCGTAGAGCGACCACGTGAACGCGGCCGTCACCCCGACGGAGACGAGCGTGTCCATCGTCGCCGCGCCGTGCCGGGCGTTGACGAGGGCCGCGCGGTGGAACGGCCACGCGCCCCACACGACGACGGGCGCCGCGAGGGTGAGGCTCGCCCACTGCCAATGGTCGAACTGGAACGGCGGCACCATCGCGAGCACCACCACGGGCAGGCTCAGCAGGGCGCTGACGAGGAGGCGCTGGCGCAGGGCGGTGACCTCGGGGTCGACGTCGTCGCCCCCGGAGCCAGCGGCGTCGTCGCCCGGGCCCTCGGCGCCGGGGGCCGGCGGCGGTGCGGGCAGCGCTGCGCCGTACCCCGCCTGCTCGACGGTCTCGACCAGGGAGGCCGGGGCGAGCGTCGCGGGGTAGGTGACCCGGGCCTTCTCGGTCGCGTAGTTCACGGTGGCGACGACGCCGTCGAGCTTGTTGAGCTTGCGCTCGATGCGGTTCGCGCAGGACGCGCAGGTCATGCCGGTGAGCGCGAGCTCGACCTCGGCGGTGACGGGCGCCGGCGCGGCGTCGGTGGGCGTGCTCATCGGTCTCCCCCGTGCTCGTCGTGGGACGCGTCGCCGCCACCCGTGCCGGAGCCGTGGGCCGGCGCGGGCGCGGGGTCGACGGGGTCGAAGCGCGTGCCGACGCCGTACGCCGCCACGAGGACGACGACGAGCGCGGCGACGTAGAGGACGACGCGGAGCGAGTCACGCACGAGGAGCACCTCCGGACGAGGGGGCGGGCGGGTGGACGGGTCAGACGAGCGCGTAGCCCGCCTCGGCGACGGCGGCGTCGACGGCCGAGCGCTCGAGGGGTGCACCGCTGGTCACGGTGACGGCGCCGCTGTCGACGACGACCTCGACGCCCTCGACGCCGGCGATCTCGCTGATCTCCTCGCGCACGGACGCCGCGCAGTGGCCGCAGGTCATGCCGGTGACGGTGTAGGTCTCGGTGTGGCTCATGGGTGCTCTCCTTCGGTACGCCGCGGCGGGCGGCGGGTGGGCTCTAGGGGGCTGCGGGCTGGGTGCTGGCCGGCGGGGACCCGCGGTCAGCGGACGAGGCGGCCGATCGCGTCGACGGCCTCCTGGACCTTGAGGTCCGCCTCGTCGCCGCCCTGGCGTGCCGCGTCGGCGACGCAGTGCGTGAGGTGGTCGCCGAGGAGCGTGAGGGAGACGGCGTGGAGGGCCTTCGTCATGGCGGAGACCTGCGTGAGGATGTCGATGCAGTACTTCTCGTCCTCGACCATCCGCTGGAGGCCGCGGGACTGGCCCTCGATGCGGCGCAGCCGCCGCAGGATGTCGTCCTTGTGCCCGATGTAGCCGTGGTGGTGCTCCGGCTCGGGGACGGAGCCCTCGGAGGGCTCCGGGGCACGCTGCGCGTCGGGGGTCGTCTCAGCCATGCCGCCGAACATACCCCCCAGGGGTATGGGGTTCAACCTCGGTCGTGCCGAGGGGACGTCAGGAGGAGCGGGCGCCGAGACCGAGGATGCGGTCGATCTCGTCAAGGGAGAGGGGGCCGTCGGACTGGCTCGCGGCCACCATCAGGTTGGTCGTCAGCTCGACCTCCGTGAGGAGGACGCTGTCTTCGAGGGTCACGTCGAACTGGTCGTTCACGCACCCTCCTCGCATCCTCGCCGTCTGACCCCCGCAGATCAGAGTGCCCTACCGGTGGTCACGGGAAACGCGGACCTGGGATAAACCACCCATATCGACGACGTCACGGGTGTCGCGTCAGGAAGCGGCGCCCGATCGCGTCGTACGGGCGGGGCCCGGGGTGACGGGGCTCAGGAGGCGTCCGCGGGCGAGACCGCGGAAGCGAGCGAGTCGTGGATCACGAAGACCTTGGCGAGGCCCGTGATGCGGAAGATCTTGAGCAGGCGGTCCTGGCTGCAGATCAGCTGGAGCGAGCCGTTGTGGGCGCGGACCTTCTTGAGGCCGCCGACCAGCACGCCCAGACCGGTGGAGTCGAGAAACTCCACGGCCTCCATGTCGATCACGAGGTCGAAGGTGCCGGAGGCCACGAGCTCCGTGATGCGGTCGCGGAGCCGAGGTGCCGTGTAGACGTCGATCTCGCCACCGACAGCGACGATGGTCTTGCCATCGGCCTCGCTGGTCGCAAGAGTCAGGTCCACGTCGTCTCCTCAGGCACGGGGTGTGCTCATCGGGTGTGCTCGCCGGCACGTCCCCCGAACGTGCCGGGCATATCAAACCACGCTCACCCCCGCACGCGCAGGCAGTACCCGCAATGTGCGACCACCGTCATGACACGGCCCGGTCGACGGGCCGGCCGGCGGCCTCGGCCGCGGGCCACGGAGCCCGGTGTCGGCGGTCCTTGGCACACTCACGGGGTGAGCCCGTCCCCCGCGTCCGACGCCCGGCCCCTGGGCCGTCCGGCGGGTCGACCCGCGGAGGGCTCCGTCGACGTCGCGGCGCTCCCCGAACGCCTGGCGCGGCTCGTGGGAGGCGGCGAGCGCGTGGAGCGACTGCGCCATGTCGAGCTGCTGCCCGCCCGGGAGGCCACGACGGCACCGTGGCCGACCTGGGCGCACGCCGACGTGCGGGCGGCCTACGAGCGGACCGGCGTGCGGGAGCCCTGGGCCCACCAGGCGTGGGCGGCCGACCTCGTCCACGCGGGCCGTCACGTGGTGGTGGCCACCGGCACGGCGTCGGGCAAGTCGCTCGCCTACCAGCTGCCGGCGCTCTCGACGATCCTCGCGGCCCGGGGCCGGCGGGGCGAGCGGGGCGCCACCGCGATCTACCTCGCGCCGACGAAGGCGCTCGCCGCCGACCAGCTGGCGGGCCTGACGGCCCTGGCCACCGGTGTCCGGGCCACGACCCACGACGGCGACAGCCCGCCCGAGCTGCGGGACTGGACGCGCGACCACGCGGAGTACCTGCTCACGAACCCCGACATGCTCCACCACTCGCTGCTGCCCGGCCACGCCCGCTGGGCGTCGTTCTGGAAGTCGCTGCGCTACGTCGTGGTCGACGAGTGCCACCATTACCGCGGCGTCTTCGGCGCCCACGTGGCCCAGGTGCTGCGACGGCTGCGGAGGGTCGCGGCGCGGTACGGCGCGTCCCCCGTCTTCGTCCTGGCCTCCGCGACGGCGGCGTCCCCCGCCGACACCGCCGCCCGGCTCACCGGCCTGGAGGTCGACGCCGTCACCGACGACGCCTCGCCGCGCGGGCAGGTGGCGGTCGGGCTGTGGCAGCCGCCGCTGACGTCGTACGACGGGGAGAACGGCGCCGCCGTGCGTCGCGCCGCGTCCTCGGAGGCGGCCGACCTGCTCGCCGACCTGGTGAGCGACGGCGTGCGCACGCTCGCGTTCGTGCGGTCGCGACGGGGCGCCGAGCACGTGGCGCTGACGGCGGCCGAGCTGCTGCGCGAGGTCGACCCGTCGCTGGGCTCCCGGGTGGCGGCCTACCGCGGCGGCTACCTGCCCGAGGAGCGCCGCGAGATCGAGCGCTCGTTGCGCGACGGCAGCCTGCTGGGCCTGGCGGCCACGAACGCCCTCGAGCTGGGCATCGACGTGGCGGGCCTCGACGCGGTGCTGGTCGCGGGATTCCCCGGCACCCGGGCCGCCCTGTGGCAGCAGGTGGGGCGTGCCGGTCGAGCGGGTCAGGACGCCCTCGGCCTGCTCGTGGCGCGCGACGACCCGCTCGACACCTACCTGGTGACCCACCCCGACGCCCTCTTCGGCGCCCCGGTGGAGGCCACGGTGTTCGACCCGTCGAACCCGTACGTGCTCGCGCCCCACCTGTGCGCCGCCGCCGCCGAGATCCCGCTGACCGTCGACGAGCTCGACCTGTTCGGGCCCACGACGGCGTCGGTCGTCGACGGCCTGGTGGCCGCCGGGCTGCTGCGCCGTCGCACGGCGGGGTGGTTCTGGACCGACCGGCGACGCGCCAGCGACCTCGCCGACCTCCGCTCCACCGGTGGCCAGGCCGTGCAGCTCGTGGAGCAGACCACGGGCCGGGTGGTCGGCACGGTCGACGCCGGCCGGGCCCACGGCAGCGTGCACACCGGGGCGGTCTACGTGCACCGGGGCGAGACCTGGCTCGTCGACGAGCTGTCGCTCGACGACCACGTGGCGATGATGCGGCGGGCCGACCCGCCGTACTCGACCTCCGCCCGCGAGGTGACCGAGATCCGGGTGGTCGAGGAGCAGACGGCGACGACCTGGGGCGAGTGCGGGCTCGCGCTCGGCACCGTCGACGTGAGCCACCAGGTGGTCGGGTTCCTGCGCCGCCGCGAGCCCGGCGGGGAGGTCATGGGCGAGCAGCCGCTCGACCTCCCGGCCCGCACCCTGCGCACCTCCGCCGTCTGGTGGACGGTGCCCGACGCGGCGCTCGCGACGAGCGGCATCGACCCGGCCGACCTGCCGGGCGCCGCCCACGCGGCGGAGCACTGCTCGATCGGGCTGCTGCCCCTCTTCGCGACCTGCGACCGGTGGGACATCGGGGGCGTCTCGACCGTCGTGCACCCCGACACCGGCGTGCTCACCGTCTTCGTCTACGACGGCCACCCGGGGGGTGCCGGCTTCGCCGAGCGGGGGTACGGCGCGGCCGGCGCCTGGCTGCGCGCGACCCGCGAGACCATCGTGGCCTGCGCGTGCCCGGAGGGCTGTCCGTCGTGCGTGCAGTCCCCGAAGTGCGGCAACCAGAACAACCCGCTCGACAAGGCCGCCGCGGTGCAGCTGCTCGACGTCCTGCTGCAGCACGCGCCCTGAGCGGCGCCGGGACCGATCCGTACCGCGGGGGGGGGTTCCGACGCACCCGGTACGTCAGGACCTTCAGCACCCCGGCTCGACCCGGCTCGGCGCCGCACGGCGTGGAGCTTCCGACGCACCCGGTACGTCAGGACCGCCACTCGGCGGAGGCCCAGCGGGAGGCGGCTCACCGCGGGTTCGCCGGGCCGGCGCGGGCCTCGGCGACCAGGGAGGCGCCGAGACCGGCGACGTCCGGTCCGTCGACCTCGACGCGCACCCGGACGTCGCGCCCGACGACGGTGCACGCGACGAGGCGGGCGCCGTTGGCGCCGGCGGTCGAGCCCGCCGCCCCGCACGCCGAGCCGCCGCCGTCACCCGGCGCGAGCGCCTGCGCACCGGCGAGAGCGGCCAGGTCGGCGGCCGCCTGCGCCCGACGGTGGTCGACGACCAGCGCGATGCCGGCGGCCACGACGAGCGTGACGGTGAGGAGCACCCCGACGAGTCCGACCGCGAGCACGGTGGCAGCACCGCGCTGCCCGTCGCGCCCGTCGCGCCCGTCGGGCCCGGCCCGTCCGCTCCCACCGTCGCGCCGGTGGGAGCGGGTGCGGTGGTCGACGTGGCACCAGCGGCACCACGCGGAGCGGCGACGCCGACGCCGGTCGCGGACGCACCGGGTGCGGTCGGGGGTCACTGCTGCTCCCGCTGGGCCGTGGCGGTCGCGGTGAGCGCCACGCTCGGGGCCCAGTCGAACAGGCCCCCCGGACCGTCGACCCGCGCGGTCACCGTGACCGTGACGACCTCGTCGGTGGCGGACGCCTCGATCGAGGCTCCCTCGGGCGCGACCCGGGCACCGGCGGCGACGGCCGTCGCACGGGGGTCGTCGCGGGCCAGGGAACGGGCGGTCTCCCGCGCCGCGTCGACCACCCGCGCCTGGTCGATGCCCAGGGCGAGGAGCCAGCAGAGCCCGATCGTCACGGCGACGAGCACCGGCAGGACCATCACGGTCTCAGCGGTCACGGCCCCCCGCTGCGAGCGCCGGGCACGGCGCCGGCCGGCCGGGGTGGCCGGAGTGGCCGCGGCCGACCGGCGCCCGGCCATCAGCCGATCCCCAGCAGGCCGAGCACGTGGTCGAACATCGAGCTGAGCATCTCGTTGCCGAGACCGCCCGTCAGCAGCTGGTAGGCCAGCCCGGCGAGGCCCGCGCCCGCCGCGGTGCCGACGGCGTACTCCGCGGTCGTGATGCCCCGCTGGTCGCGGCGGCCGCCCCACCAGGCGCGCCGGCGGGTCATCGACTTCCCCGTCGGCTCCTGCATCGTCTTCTCCATCGTGGTGTCCATCAGCTGTCTCCTTCTTCGTGGTCCCGCCCACCTCGGGCGGCAGGTCGACTCTCGTGGCCGCCGAGGCCCCGTGGGGCGGTCCGACGGACGGCTGTGGAGGCGCCTGCGGGCGGCCCGCACTGGGGACGGGGAGCGGCCCGCCCGGCGCGGGCGTCACCACCGGATGCCGTCCACGGCCGCGGCGACCAGCGGCACGATGCCGAGCAGGAGGAAGGCGGGGAGGAGGCAGACGCCGAGCGGCACGGCGGCACGGACCCCGACGGTGCGGGCCCGGTCCTCCACCGCCGCCCGACCGCTCGCCGCCAGCTCGTCGGCGAGGTCGAGAACGGCGGTGGTGACGGCCACCCCGGCCTCGTGGGAGCGCACCATGACGCGGCCCAGCGGGGCGAGCTCGGGGCTCTCCGCCATGAGGCGGCGCCAGACCTCGTCGGGGTCGAGCCCCAGTGCGAGCCGAGCGGCGACGGGCGCGAGGTCGTCGGCGGCCGCGCCCGGCAGGGCGTCGCACACCACGGTCAGGGCGGTGCCCGGCGCGGCCCCGGAGGCCAGGGCGGCGGCGTACAGCTCGACGAACGCCGGCAGGTCGCGGCGGACCCGCTCCCGGCGCCGGCGCACCGACGCCGGCTCGGAGCGGCGCACGAGCACCCACAGCAGCGCACCGACGACCAGGCCGGCCACCCAGCCACCGCGGCCCGACACGAACGACGCGGTGCCGACGCAGGCACACGCGGCCCACAGCGGGGCGAAGCGCTGGACCCGGTCGGTCGGGGCGGCCCCGGGCGGACCGCTCCCCTCCCCCCGCCGGGTCCGTGCGGCGGTCCCGGGACGGACGGGCCCCGGCGGCAGCGCGAGGAGGACGGCGGCGACGGCGGCGACGGTGGCCACCAGGACCGCGGCGCTCATCCGGCGGACCGCGTGACGTCGTCGGCGATCGCCTCGATCCACCACAGGCCGGCGAAGCCGCACGCGAGCCCGCCCGCGAGGCAGGCCAGGCCGAGCGGGGTGGCGAGCAGGAAGTGCCAGGGGTTGCCGCCGGTCGCCCCGCCCATGAGCAGCGCGACCACGGGCAGCCCTGCCATCAGGCGCGCCGTGGCGCGGGCCGAGGCCAGCTCGGAGGCGACGACGCGGCGGGTGGCCTGCGTGGCCCGGGCGAGCCCCGCGACCCGGGTGAGGGCCTCCGCGAGGCCGGCTCCCGTACGGCGCGTGACCTGCCACGCGGCAGCCACCAGCCGCAGGTCGCCGGCTCCCGGCTGGTCGGCGAGCTGCCGCCACGCCGTCACGACGTCGGCCCCCAGCGCGTCGGCCCGTCGGACCGCGTCGACCTGCGGCCACTCCCGGGCGGCGGTGGTGAGCGCCGACGACGGCGGGCGGCCCGCGCGCAGCTCGGCGGCGACCAGGTCGCACAGCGCCAGCACCCGGTCGCGGTTCGCCGCCGCGGCGGCCGCGGCCCGACGGCGGCGCAGGAGCGCGCGCCCGCCCAGCGCGGCCGCGCCGACGACGAGGGTCACCACGAGGACGGTGCCGTCGAGCAGCACGACTGCCCCGGCCACCGCGGCGCCCAGGACGAGGGTGTCGGTACGACGCGGGGCCCGGGCGCCGAGGCCCCGTCGTACGGCGGCACCCGGTGGCCCGGCCAGGGCAGCGTCGGGAGCCGGCCGGTGCAGCAGGACCACCGCGGCCGCCGCGGCGAGGGCGGCCACCGCCGCCGGGCTCACGAGCGGCTCCCGTCGAGGAGGTCGGCGAGCCGGTCGGCACCCCCGCGGTCCCGCAGGCGACCGTCGTCGTCGACCGCGACCGCGGGCTCCGCCACGACCAGGCCGTCGTCGCGGCGGCCGAGCACGGCGACCTCGGTGAGCATCCGCCGTCCGTCGGAGCCGCGGCCGAGGTGGAGCACGACGTCGAGCGCCGCCGCCATCTGGCTGTGGGCGGCCTCCCGCGGCAGCCCGGCGGCCTGGGCCAGGGCCTCGACCCGGGCGACGACGTCGGACGCGCTGTTCGCGTGCAGCGTGCCGCAGCCGCCCTCGTGGCCCGTGTTGAGGGCGGCCAGCAGGTCGACCACCTCGGCGCCGCGCACCTCGCCGACGACGAGCCGGTCGGGGCGCATCCGCAGCGCCTGCCGCACCAGCGTCCGCAACGGGACCTCGCCCGCGCCCTCGACGTTGGCGGGCCGCGCCTCCAGCGCGACCACGTGCGGGTGGTCGGGCCGCAGCTCGCTCGCGTCCTCGACCAGCACCATGCGCTCGTGGCCGGGCACGAGCCCGAGCAGCGCCCCGAGCAGGGTGGTCTTGCCCGAGCCCGTGCCGCCGCTGACGAGGAACGCCAGGCGGCGCTCGACCACCCGGGCGAGGAGCCGGGCGCCGGCGGGGGTCACGGCCCGGGCGGCCAGGAGGTCGTCGAGGTCCAGGCGCCGGCGCCCCGGGACGCGCAGGCTCAGCAGCGTGCCGGGCCGGGCCACCGGGGCGAGGACGGCGTGGAACCGCGTGCCGTCGGGCAGCCGCGCGTCGACGTACGGCACCGCGTCGTCGAGCCGGCGACCGGCCTGCGCGGCGAGGCGCTGGGCGAGGCGTCGGACGCCCGCGTCGTCGTCGAAGCCGACCTCGGTGAGCCGGAGGCCGTCGCCGGTGTCGACGTAGACGGCGTCGGGACCGTTGACGAGCACGTCCGTCACGCCCGGCAGCCGCAGGAGCGGGTCGAGGGGCCCGGCCCCGAGCACCTCGCGCCGGAGCTGCTCGTGGACGGCGAGCACCGTCGCGTCACCGACCGGCCGACCGGCCTCGCGCAGGGCGACCGCGACCCGGTGGGGCGTGAGCTGGCCGGGCTCGTCGGCCAGCCGCGCACGGACGACGTCGAGCAGCGGGGCCACCGCCAGGCGCTCGGCGGCACTCACGCCGCGCCCCGACCGCGCTCGGTCGACCGGTCGTCGGCCCGGGCCACGTCCGCCAGGATGGCGAGCACGGTGAGAGCGGCGTGGAGCAGCGCGCCCCGGGGCCGCACGGGCCCGACCCCCAGCCGGGCGGCCTCGGCCACCCGCCGCTGGTCGGGCAGCTCGGCGAGCACCGGCGCGCCCACCGCGGCGGCCGTCGCCTCGGCGCCCGGCCCGCGCCCGCGCAGCAGGAGGCCGACCGTCGTGCGGTCGCCCAGCCCGGCCACCGTGCGGGCGGCCGAGGCCAGCCCGCCCAGGGTGGGCGCCACCGGCACGACCACCAGGTCGCAGCGGGCGACGAGCTCGTCGACGTCGGCGCCGAACCGGCGGGGCAGGTCGAGGACGACCGTGCGGTGGCCGCGCGAGGCCGCGGCCAGCGTCTCCCGGGCGGCGGACGCGGGCAGCGCCACGGGCGGGCCGCCCCAGGCGAGGACGCCCAGGTCGCCTCGCTGCGGCAGCGACTCCCGCAGCGCCCGCGCACCGAGCCGGCCGGCGGTGTCGAGCAGCGCCTCCCAGCGCACGCCGTCGGTGGCCTCGAGCCCCAGCACCCGGTCGGCCCCCGGACCCCACGGGTCGGCATCGACCACGACCGCCGGACCCTCGAGCGCGGCCACCTGCCCCAGCGCGCAGGCCAGCGTCGTCGCGCCGGCGCCGCCGCTCCCCCCGAGCACTCCCACGACCCGGCCCCGCTGGCGGGCCTCGTCGAGCCCGCCCAGCAGCTCGACCACCACCTCGGTGGCGCCGGGCAGGGGCAGCACGTCGTCGGCGCCGAGGCGCACGGCCGCCCGGTAGAGGTCGTCCGGCGGCGCGGGCCAGGTGACGACGTGCACCCCGCGGCGTCGGGGCGGTCGCAACGCGGCGAGGTCGTGCGCGGACTCGGCACCGACGAGCACGAGGGGCGCCCGCCCCCAGGCGGCGAGCGCCTCCACACCGCCGGCGCTCACCCGTGGGCTGACCCCCGCGGCGGCCGCGAGGGCGAGCAGCTCGTCGCGGAGCAGTGCGTCCCCCACCACCAGCAGCGGTGGGGCGCCACCTCCCGGGTCGTCGGGCCCGGGGCCTCCCGGTGTCCCGGGGGCGGGTCGGCGGCGTACTCGTCTCGGGGCGGCACTCATGGCGACCACGCTCCCCGTGCCCGTCCCCGCCTCGTCGGGGCCGCGCGCGCCCTGGGGACGACGGAGCCGCCCGGGCGGCCTGGGGACGAGAAGCGGCCCGCCCGCGCAGGCCGGAACCTTCCACCTGCCGGTGGGCCCCGCGAACGGCCACTGTGGGGAGCCACCGCAGAAAGGTGCCGCCATGCCCGAGCCCGAGAACCACCCCGCACCACCGGTGGGCCCACCGGCCGGCCCACCGGTCACCCGACCGGTCGCTCCCCAGGTCGTCGTCCGGGTCGCGGTCACCACCGGCGCCACCACGACCCGCAGCGACCTGGCGCTCGTCGGCAGCCGCGGCACCCTGCGCACGCCGGTGCCGGCCGACGCAACCGCCGACGGCACCGCTCACGACACCGCCGACGCAACCGGGAGCGACACCGCACCCGGGGCGCACGCCGACGTACCGGACCCCACCACCTCGACCTTCGCCGCCGCCGACCTCTGGCCGACGGTGCGGCGGCTCCTGCCCGACGTGCCCCACCTGCGGGCGGCGCCCGCGATCAGTCGCCCGGCGGACCAGCACACCCCGCCGGCGGACTTCGTCGAGGCCTGCCGGCACGCCGTGACGATCACGGTCGGCACCCGCTTCCCCGACGACCCGGCCGCGCTGCCCCCGGCGCTGCGGGCGCTCCTGCGCCCTGCCGGCCCCGGGCTCCCCGAGGCCCTCACCCTGCGTTCCTGGCTGGTGACCGACGACGAGCTGTACGCCGTCACCGCGGGGCCCGACGGATCCACGGTCGTCGCCTCCGAGGTGCCCGGCGCCCTGGCCGCCACGCTGCAGTGGGACGTGGCCGGCGCGCTCGACCACCTCGTCGGCGTGCTGCGCGGGGCGGGAGCGGCCTGATGAGCGTGCTCACCCACGGGATGGACACGGAGGGCGGCCTCGCCGCCGCCCAGACGATGTCCGACGGCGCCACGACGATCACCGAGCTGGCGAGCCGCCTCGACGCCGTGCTCGAGGGCTTCGACTGGTGGGGGTCCGACGCCGAGCGCGTGCGCGGCGAGTGGTCGTTCACCCAGCGCCCCCAGCTCGTGCTCGTGGCCGAGCACCTCTCGGAGCTCGCCGTACGGCTGCGCGCCGAGGCGGACGCCCAGAGCACCGTCTCGGGCGAGACCGGCGCCACGGGCCCGGGTGGCGTCGGCGGCACGGGCGGGACCGTGCCGGGCGCGGCCGAGCCCGGCCTCCTCGCGAGGGTCGGGGCCTGGATCGGCGACCGGCTCTCCGCCGGCGGCGCCGCGCTCGGGCGGCTCCTGGGCGCGGCGACGGACGTGCAGGCCAAGATCCTCGACGTCGTCACGGGGCAGCGCGACTGGTCAGTCTCCGCGATCGCCGCCAGCGCGATCACCACCGTCGGCTCCGCGGTCGGCGTCGGGGTCAACCTCTGGACGGGCCAGGACAAGGCCTGGTTCGCGGAGGGCCCGGGCCACGCCGGGGCCCCGGTCGCCGTGCCCGCCAGCGACACCGGGCTCGTCGGCCGCCCCGCGCTCGAGCAGCCCCGCAGCCTCGACACGATCATGCAGGGCGTCACCGACGCCTACACCGCGGCGTCGGGCGACAGCACCGGCGAGGTGCGCATCACCCGCGTCGACAACGGCTCGGGCACCCCGGCGTACATCGTGGCCGTGCCCGGCACCGAGACCTGGAGCCCCGCCGCCGGCGCCTGGCCGCGCGACCTCACCGCCAACGTGCAGCTGATGGCCGGACAGCCCACCGCGGCCGCCGAGAGCGTGCGGCTCGCGATGGAGAACGCGGGCATCCCGCCCGGCGCGCCGGTGCTGATGGTCGGGCACTCCCAGGGCGGCATGATCACCGGCCACCTGGCCACCGACGCGGCGTTCCGGGAGCGCTTCAACGTCACCAACATGGTCACGTACGGCGCCCCCGTCGACCACCTGCGGGTGGAGGGCGTGAACGTGCTCCAGATGGGCCACACGAACGACCTGGTGCCGCGCACCGACCTCGAGGGCTGGCGCCCGGGCGGCCTGCCGCACCTCGGGCAGCAGGTCGAGCTGCCGAGCCCCGGCGCGCTCACCGACCCCGTCACGAACCACAGCCACGAGGCCTACATCCGCACGGTCCACGACGCGCTGGGGTCCGACACGCCGCTGGGCGAGCGCCTCCGCGCCTACCAGGGCGACCCGTCGATGGCGCCGTTCCTGGTCGGTCCGCACGGGTCGGCGACGGCGGTCGACGTGACGATCTCGCGCGTGCCGCGGGGCGGGTGACGCGACAATGGCCCGGTGAGGCACCCCAGGAGCACCCCGTGGGCTGGCTGACCCGTCTCCTCGGCGGGTCCGGCCGGCCGCCGGAGCAGGTCGAGGCGGAGCTGCTCGACGCCGTGCGGCGCCTCGACGGCGTGCGGGCCGCCGAGCTGCCCTACCGCACGGACGCGAGCGGCGGCGGGTCGCTGCGCGGCTTCGTCGACCTCGCCGAGCCCGGCGACCTCGAGCCCGTGCTCGCCGCCGTGGGTCGGGTGCTGGGTCGCGACGGCGCCCGCGTGGCCGTCTACACGGTCGGGCGGCTGCCCGACGGCAGCACCGTCACCCCCACCCTGTTCGGCTTCCGCCCGCGGCCCTCCGGGGCCGAGCTGCACGAGCGGTACGGCGACTGACCTGGCCCCCGCGACACGCGGCCGGGCCGACCCGGACCGTCCGCCCCCTATCCTGGCCGTATGCCCGGCAGCGCGCCCGCCGGCCGCTCCGCGGCCTTCTTCGACCTCGACAAGACGATCATCGCGAAGTCGAGCACGCTCGCCTTCAGCAAGCCCTTCCAGGCCGGCGGCCTGATCTCCCGGCGTGCGGTGCTGCGCTCGGCCTACGCCCAGTTCGTCTACCTCGTGGGCGGCGCCGACCACGACCAGATGGAGAAGATGCGGCAGTTCCTCTCCGCGCTCACCGCCGGCTGGGACGTCGGCACGGTGCGCGAGATCGTCGCCGACACGCTCCACAACATCGTCGACCCGCTCGTGTACGACGAGGCCGTCTCCCTCATCGAGGAGCACCGGCTCGCGGGGCGCGACGTGGTGATCGTGTCGACCTCGGGCTCGGAGGTGGTGGAGCCGATCGGCGCGATGCTGGGCGCCGACCACGTCGTGGCGACCCGCCTCGTCGAGGAGGACGGCCGCTACACGGGCGAGATCGCCTACTACGCGTACGCCGAGGAGAAGGCCAACGCGATCCGGTCGCTGGCCGCCGAGCGGGGCTACGACCTCGACCAGTCGTTCGCCTACTCCGACTCGGTGACCGACGTCCCGATGCTCGAGGCCGTGGGACACCCGTACGCCGTGAACCCCGACCGCGACCTGCGCCGCATCGCCGTCGCCAACGAGTGGCCGGTGCTCGTGTTCGACCGCCCGGTCGCGCTGCGCAGCCGCCTCGCCCCCGCCACCCCGACGCTCGCCGCGCTCGCCGTGGGCGGGGCCCTGACGGTCGGCGGCCTCGTCTGGGCGCAGACGCGTCGGCGTCGCCGGACGGCCTGAGACAGCCCTCCCGGGACCCGCACGGTGGGCGACACGCCCGGCCGCACCGACCCTCTTGCGTGACCCACGTCACAGGCGTAGAACAGGGGTCAGACAACTCCAGACTTCACGCCACACCGGGTACCCACGCGGCGATCTACCCTCTCGAAGAGGGCGCCTGCCATCGGGACCCACCCGCGGCAGCAACCAGGTGCACGCTTGGTAGCCATCGGTGTGACGTGTCAGCGACGGCACCCGGATCTACGCGATTCCGGGTGCCGTTCGCTGTGCGGTCGCCCGTCGCCCGTCGCGCACGGAGCGGCGGCCCCGTCAGGCCTCGTCGGCGCCCCGACGGAGCGGGCTCGCCTCGGCTCCGGCGGCGAAGGCCTCCGCGCCGTACAGGACCCAGGAGTGCACGCCCGCGACGGACCCGCTGCGGTAGCCGCGCAGGTTCGACTCGTACTGGGGCCGCAGGGCGAGGTGGCCCGCCTCCGGCACGACCAGCGACTTCTCGTCGACACCGCGCGCGACGAGCACGAGACGCTCGGCGGCGCGGGCGACGATGCCGTTGTGGGAGCCGAAGGGCGCCGACACGGCCAGCTCGGCGTGGACGACGGCCGCCACCACCAGGGCCGGCACCTCGGTGGAGGTGAGGAGGATGTCGGCGACCCCCCGCAGGCGCGCGGCGGACTCGGCGTCGCGGGGACGGCCCAGCCGCTCGGCGGGCAGGCTGCCGTTCGCGGCCAGGGCGTGGAGCCGCGCGAAGACCTGGAGCGGCGAGCGGTTCACCTGGGGCGCCAGCCCGAGCATCTCGGTCGAGAGCCGCACCGCGTCCTGCGCGATCTCGTCGCCCTCGCCCTCGCGCACCTGCGCGAGGGTGGCGGCCGAGCCCTCGAGCACCGCGCTCGCGTGCGCCCCGCGCAGGAGCGACTCGGCGGTGGTCTCGGGCGACGTACGACGCAGCCCGCGGTCGCGGAGCATGACGTCGATGCCGTCGCGGGCGGCGGCGTACGCCGAGCCGACCCCCTCGAGGGCGACGAGGTGGGCGAGCGGGTCGGTGGAGGGGGGCACGCGCGCAGGCTACCCACGGCCGGGGACGCAGAAGGGAGCCGACCCCGGGGGGCCGGCTCCCTCTGCGCTGCGGGTGCTACGGGTGGTGCGGGTCGTGCGTCAGCGGCGGATGGCCACCGAGAGCGCCACCGCCGAGGGGGCGATGGTCGCGGTGCCCGGCTGCCACACCGTCAGGCGGTGCCAGCCGACGACGCCCGGAGCGAGCGTCACGCGGGCGGCGCCGTTGCGGACGGTCGCCGTGTAGGCGCGACCGCCGTACGAGACGTACGCCGGACCGTTGTAGGCCCCGCCGCTCGAGTTGCCGACGCGGATGTAGAGCGTGCCCGACTGGCCCGGCTTCAGCGGCTGGGGCGCCACCTCGGCGAGCACGACGGAGCGCGCCTTGTTCTGCGTGATGACGACGCCGCTGCTCGACGGCGCGTTGTTCGCGTCACCGAGGTAGTTCAGGCCGACGCGGTAGGTGTTCGGCGCGAAGTTCTTCGGCAGGGCGAGGGTCGTCCGACCGTTGACCACCGCGGCACGGTGGAGGACCCGGCCACCCCAGATCATCTCGACGACGCCGGTGGCCGGCACGCCGCTGGTGGAGGTGATCGCGACCGGGACGCCGACGTACTGGCCGTAGAAGGCGTTGACCGGGGCCGGGGGCACGAGCGTGGTCGGCTGCGGCGTCACGACGGGCGCCTCGACCAGGATCGGGCCGACGACCGTGTCGGTCGGGCTGGCGACGAAGTAGAGCTCGCCGCCGTCGACCGCGTCGTCCGGGACGACGACGTCGACGCTGGCCGCGCCGTCGACGACCGGGAAGGTCTCGTCGGTGATCGAGTAGACCTCGTCACCCTCGATGAGCACGGGCTCGATCGTGG
Organism: Nocardioides alkalitolerans DSM 16699; assembly: GCF_000426525.1. Lineage (GTDB taxonomy): Bacteria > Actinomycetota > Actinomycetes > Propionibacteriales > Nocardioidaceae > Nocardioides > Nocardioides alkalitolerans. The sequence goes on along the minus strand of NZ_KE384533.1, from coordinate 1,087,359 downwards.
TGTTGTCGGGCGAGCCGAGCGACGTCATGTCGAGCTTGGCGAAGTCGAGCGAGAGCTCCTCGCCCGGCACGACGGTGGCCGGGAAGCCCGGCGCCTCGACCTGGCGCTTGGCGAAGTCGGGGGCGATGGCCTCGCCCTCGAGGGAGTTCTGCAGGTAGCCGATCCACAGGTCGCGGTCGACGAGGCCGGTGTCGCGCGACGTGCCCTCGCGGAAGGCGGTGAAGCTGTCGCCGCCCGTGGCGAGGAAGTTGAACGTCGAGACGGTGTAGGTCTCCTCCGGGTCGACGGCGACGCCGTCGATCCAGGCACCGGTGACGCGCTCGCCCTCGGGGGCGGCCGGGTCGGTGGTGATGCTCACGTTGTCGGAGACGCCGAGCTGCAGCGTCGTGGTGCGCGCGGCGCTCGGGAACTGCTGCTCGAGGACGCCCAGCAGGTCGGCGCCGGTGATGTCGACGAGCCAGATGTTGTTGACGAACGGCAGCACGTTGTTGGCCTCGGCGTAGGTGACGACGCCGTCGGTGTTGGCCGGGTTGCTGGACGTGTTGCCCGCGAAGAGCAGGTCGTCGCGCAGGCCGCCCGGGTTGACGATGCCGAGGTCGGCGACGCCGAACTCCTCGGGCAGACCGTCGCGCAGGGCGTTGCCGACGAGGCCACCGAGGGTGGACTCCGCGGCGCGGTCCGTGGCGCCCGGCGCGCTGTAGGCGCGGGTGATGTCGGCGGTGATCTCGGCGACCGGCTGGTTGCCGATGACCGCGGCCTGGGCGATCGCCGCGTCCGTGATCGCCTTGACCTCGGCGACGGCCGGGTAGCTCAGGTTCTCGGTCGCCACGCGCGCGACGTTGGTCTGCGTGTGGGAGACGACGTCACCCGTCTCGGAGTCGACCGTCAGGACGACCTTGCCGATGTTCTCGCCGTACTGGCCCGTCTGCAGCACGGGGCGGGTCTTGCCCTCGACACCCGGGACGGGGGCCTCCCACGCGTACTTCTGGTGCGAGTGGCCCGTGAAGATCACGTCGACGGACGCCGCCGTCTCGGTGACGATCTCCGCGAAGGCGCCGGCCTTGGCGACCTCGGCCTCGAGCGTGCTCGTCGCCTCGCCGACGGCCGCGCCCTCGTGGTACTCCGCCACGATGATGTCGGCCTCGCCGTTGGCGTCGTTGCCGTCGCTCAGCTGCGCGGCGACGCGGTTGACCGCCTCGACGGGGTCACCGAAGTCGATGGTGGAGACGCCGGCCGGCGAGACGATGGTGGGCGTCTCGAGCGTGACCGCGCCGACGACGCCGACCGTGAGGCCCGCGACGTCGAACGTCGCGTACTCCTGCAGCGCGGGGGTCGTCGTGCCCTTCTCGTAGACGTTCGCCCCGAGGTAGGGGAAGTCCGCCGACTCGCTCACGCGGCCCGAGAGGTCCGCGAAGCCCTGGTCGAACTCGTGGTTGCCCACGGCCGAGGCCTGCAGGCCCAGCGCGTTCAGCACGTCGAGCGTCGGCTCGTCCTGCTGGATGGCCGAGTTGAAGACCGTGGCGCCGATGCTGTCGCCGTTGGCGAGGAAGAGGGTGTTCTCCTCGGCGGCCTTCAGCTGCTCGATCGTCGTGGCGAACTTCGTCGTGTTCGCGTCGATGCGACCGTGGAAGTCGTTGATGTTGAGCAGCTGGATGTCGACGGGGTCGGCGGCGGTGGCCGCCGGCGCCAGGGCGACCGGCACCACGGCGCAGACGGACGCCGTGACGGCGAGCGCAGCCAGCCGTCCGACGCGCGAGCGCACCGCGCTGCGGGAGTTATGAGTGGGAGACACGAGGGACCTCTCGGGATGACATGCGTGGGTGACCTCGGCACGCTAACCCCAGAAACGGCTGAGCAAAGCGTTTCATTCGATGAAAACTCTGTAACGACTTGGTGCTGTGGGTCGCGCTCCCCACGCGAGATCGTCCGGTGTGGGGAGCGGTCCACCGAACGGGCCCCGCCGGCGGGGTCGACGCCGCTCACGCGCGGACGCGCGGCGCGTCGGCCGCGTTCGCCGTACCCCCGCCGGTAGCCTCGCGCCCACCATGGACCCGCTGTCCTCCACCACCCGCACCACCCCGTTCCCGCCCGACGCCGCCGTGTGGCTCGCCGGGCAGTCGGGGCGCACCGTCGTGCTCGTCGGCGACCCCGCCTCCACCCGCGTGATCCACGAGGCCCTGGCGGCCCTGGGGTACGACGTGCGCGGCAGCGAGGACGGCACCATGAGCCTCCCCGACCGCTCCGTCGACGCGATCGTGGCCGTCGACCGGGTCCCCGACCTCCAGGTCGCCGCGCGCGTGCTCCGGCCGGGCGGCCAGGTGGCCGTCGTCGCGCACGAGCACGACCAGCGCATCCCGTGGGTGCGCAAGCTGGCGAACGCCGTGCGCATCCCCGGCGCGGCCGACCCCCTGCCCGGCATGACGGGCTCGCCCTACTTCGGCCACCCCCTGGTCGAGACCTTCCGTTTCTGGCAGGTCGTCACGCGCGACGGCCTGGCCGAGGTCGTCCGCGGCCTGCCGACCGTGCTGGCGCGCAGCCACTCCGAGCAGGAGCGCGCGGTCTCCGACGCCCTCGACCTGTACGACGACTACGGCCGCGGCCCCGACGGGATGCAGCTGCCGTGGGTCAGCCACTGCTACCGCGCCCCCGTGCTCGCCGAGGCGTGGGCCCTGGTGACCGAGCAGGCCCGCGCGGCCGCGGAGGCCGCCGAGCTGGACGAGCGCACCGCCCGCGCCGCGGCCCGGGCCGTCGAGCAGGAGGCCCTCGGGGACGAGCAGCCCGACCACCCGGAGGACGCACGCCACGGCGGTCCCGTCGACCCCCTGGACCTCGCGCAGAGCATCGGCCGTGACGAGCGCGCCGCGGCCGACCGCCGGGACGCGGACGACCGCGCCGCCCACCTGGACGACACGCAGCCCTTCCCCGGCCCCCGCTCGGACTTCGACCTGGGCGACACGATGGAGGGCGTCATCACCTACGTCGTCGACACGGGCGAGATGGCGCCGGTGCGGGCCGAGCTCGCCCCGCGTCCGACGACCCCGCGACCGACCGTGCCGCGCGCCCCGGCGGCCCCGGCCCGCCCGGCGCGCTCCGTCGTCGACGAGCCGGACGACCCGGCCGAGCCGGACCTCCTCATCCGCTTCGACTGACCCGCCCCACCGATCGCCCCACCGATCGCCCACCGAGCGGAGGTCGCGCCGTGGCGCGCTGGACCCGACGTCGTACCCGCCTCGGCACCGAGGCCGACCGCGCCACGTTCCGCACGCTCCACACCGCGTCGCTGGCCTCCCCCGCGCTGCGCCAGGGCCTGACCGCGGCCAGCGCCGAGAAGGCCGTGCGCCACCTGCACGCCCTGCTGGGCACGCCCGCGGTCGCCCTCACCGACACCACCGCCGTGCTGGCGTGGGACGGCATCGGCAGCCACCACGCCGCCCAGTCCGGCGCCCTGGCGGCGCGGGCCGTGGCGGCCGGCACGACCGTGCTCGGCGACGCCGACGACCTGCCGTGCGAGGCGGCCGCCTGCCTCGTGCGCGCCGCGATCAGCAGCCCGCTCGTGGTCGACGACACCGTGGTCGGCACGCTGACCGTGCTGGCGCCGCAGCTGACGGGACGTCTCGTGCGCGCCACCGACGAGGTGGCCGTCTGGGTCTCCGGCCAGCTCGAGCTCGCCGAGCTCGACGCGTCGCGCAACCGCCTCGTCGAGGCCGAGGTGCGGGCGCTGCGGGCCCAGATCAGCCCGCACTTCATCTACAACTCCCTCGGCGCGATCGCGTCCTTCGTGCGCACCGACCCCGACCGGGCGCGCGAGCTGCTGCTCGAGTTCGCCGACTTCACCCGCTACTCCTTCCGGCGGCACGGCGAGTTCACGACGCTGGCGGAGGAGCTGCGCTCCATCGAGCGCTACCTCCTGCTCGAGCAGGCCCGCTTCGGCGACCGGCTCGCCGTACGTCTGCGCATCGCGCCCGAGGTGCTGCCCGTGACCGTGCCGTTCCTCTGCCTGCAGCCGCTGGTGGAGAACGCCGTGCGGCACGGGCTCGCGGGGTCGTCGCGGCCCGTCACGACCGTGACGATCGTGGCGCGCGACCTCGACCAGGTCTGCCTCGTCGAGATCGAGGACGACGGCGCCGGCGAGGACCCCGAGCGGATCGCCCGGGTGCTGCGGGGCGAGCCGGTGCCCGACGCCGGGCCGGGCACGGGCGCCGGGTCGGGCGAGGGCGCGCACCCGTCGGTCGGGCTGGGCAACGTGGACGCGCGGCTGCGGGCGACGTACGGCGACGAGGCCGGGCTCGTGGTGGAGACCGCGCCGGGCGCCGGCACGAAGGTCACCGTGCGGCTGCCGAAGTTCACGCCCGGCGTGCACGCGTAGGGGTCAGGGGCGCTCGAGCACGGCCGGCAGGCGGTACGGTCGGCGCGTGACCCAGGCCACGACGCCCCCGGAGCCCCCGGACGCGGCACCCGTCGCCCCGGCCCTCGGCGTCGTGCTCGTGGTCGACGACGAGCTGCCCGCCCGCGACGAGCTCGCCTACCTCCTGGGCCGCGACCCCCGGGTCGGCGAGACCCGGATGTGCGCGTCGGCGACCGAGGCGCTGCGGCACCTGCACGAGGGCGGCGTCGACGCCGTCTTCCTCGACATCGCGATGCCGGGCCTCTCGGGCCTCGAGCTGGCCGGGGTGCTCGCCAACTTCCGCGAGCCGCCCCCGATCGTCTTCGTCACCGCCCACGAGGAGCACGCCGTGGAGGCGTTCGACCTGCGGGCGGTCGACTACCTGCTGAAGCCGCTGCGCGAGGAGCGGCTGGCCGAGGCGGTACGGCGCGTGCTCGCCCGCCACGGCGGCCCCCCGGCCCCGACCGGCGACGAGCAGGTGCGGGTCGAGCGCGGGGGCGTGACGCGCTTCCTGCCCCGCTCGGCGATCACGCACGTCGAGGCGCACGGCGACTACGCGCGGCTGCACGCCCGCCTCGACGGCGAGCCCACGACGTACCTCGTGCGCACCCCTCTCGCGACGCTCGAGGAGGAGTGGGCGAGCGCCGGGTTCGTCCGCATCCACCGCTCGCTGCTGGTGGCGCTCGCGCACGTCGAGGAGGTGCGCATGGAGCAGGGCCGCTGCGCCGTCGTGGTCGCCGGGGTCGAGCTGGGCGTCAGCCGGCGCCACACCCGGGCGCTGCGCGAGCTGCTCGCCGGGTCGCGCTGACCGTGCCGGAGAGCGACGGGACACCGCGGCCCGACCGCGCCGACCGCACCGACCGCACCGACCGCACCGGCAGTCCCGGCGGGCCCGGCGGCGTGCTGCCCCCGACCGCGCGGGTGCGGGTCACCGGTGCGCCGCGCACCCACGTGCGCCGCAGCACGGGCACCGAGCAGATCGACGCCGGCACCCCGACCGGCGAGGTCTACCTGCGCTCCCTGCTCTCCGAGCAGCTGCGGCTCGGCCTGCGCACCGTCGGCCTGCTGGTGCTCCTCGTCGGCTCGCTGCCGCTGGTCTTCTCCGTCGCGCCGGAGCTCGCGGCCGTGCGGGTCGCCGGCCTGCCCCTGGCCTGGCTGGTGCTGGGCGGCGCGGTCTATCCCGTGCTGTTCGGGCTCGGGTGGCTGCACGTGCGGCGGGCCGAGGCCAACGAGCGCGACTTCGCCGACCTGGTGGCCGACCGGGCGGGGACCCCCCGCCGTACCGACCCCGCGGACCCCGCGTGACCGCCGACCTCGACCCCCGCTGGGGTGCCGGGGCCGTCGCCGTCGTGATCGTGGCGACGCTGGTGATCGGCACGTGGGGGCTGCGGTTCTCGCGCACCACGAGCGACTTCTTCGTGGCCTCGCGCTCGGTGCGGCCGACGCTCAACGCCTCGGCGATCGGCGGCGAGTACGTCTCCGCCGCGTCGTTCCTCGGCGTCGCGGGCCTGGTGCTCGTGTACGGCGCGGAGATGCTCTGGTACCCCGTCGGCTGGACGGCGGGCTACCTCGTCCTGCTCGCCCTCGTCGCCGCCCCGCTGCGCCGGTCGGGGGCCTACACGCTGCCGGACTTCGCGGAGGCCCGGCTGGCGTCGCCGCAGGTGCGCGGCCTGTGCGCGGTGCTCGTGGTCGCGATCGGCTGGATCTACCTCATCCCCCAGTTCCAGGGCGCGAGCCTCACCCTCACCGCCGTCGCCGGGGCGCCCGGCTGGCTGGGCGGGGTGGTGGTGGCGCTCGTCGTGCTCGCGGGCGTCGCGTCGGGCGGGATGCGCTCGATCACCTTCGTGCAGGCCTTCCAGTACTGGCTGAAGCTCACCGCGCTGCTGCTGCCGCTCGCGGTGCTGCTCGTCGTGTGGGTCGGCGACGGCCGGCCGACGGGGGCGGGCGAGGGCGGGTCGGGCGTCACGGGGCCGGGGGTCGCGGACGACTGGTCGATGCCGTTCGGCGGCTCCATCGCGGGCCTCGCCGACGGGCCGCAGGGCCTCTACGTCACCTACTCGCTGATGGTCGCGACCTTCCTCGGCGCGATGGGGCTGCCGCACGTGGTCGTCCGCTTCTACACGAACCCCGACGGCCGGGCGGCGCGTCGGACGACGCTGGTCGTGCTCGGCCTCCTCGGCGTCTTCTACCTGCTGCCGCCGGTGTACGGCGCGCTCGGTCGCGTGTACGCCGGGGCGCTCACCCCCTCCGACGGCGCCGACACCGTGGTGCTGCAGCTGCCCAGCCTCATGCTCGACGGGGTGCTCGAGAACGTGCTGACCGCACTGGTGACGGCGGGCGCGTTCGCGGCGTTCCTCTCGACGTCGTCGGGGCTCACGATCGCGGTCGCCGGGGTGCTGAGCCAGGCCGTGACGCGGCGGCAGGCGGCCCGCCCTGCCGTGTCCGGGACGGGGCAGGGACGCCGGCCCCGGTTCGGACCCGTCGCGGCGTTCCGGCTCGGCGCGGTGCTCGCCGCGACGGTGCCGTGCGCGGCGGCCCTGGCAGCCCCGGACCTGCCCGTCGCCCGGTCGGTCGGGATGGCCTTCGCGGTCGCGGCCTCCACGTTCTGCCCGCTGCTCGTGCTCGGCATCTGGTGGCGCGGCCTCACGGACGTCGGCGCGCTCGCCGGGCTCGTCGTCGGCGGGATCGGGTCGGGGGTGGGCGTCGTCGCCGCCCTGGTGGTCGAGGGCGGCAGCGGCGGCTGGACCGTCGCCCTCCTCACCCAGCCCGCCGCCTGGAGCGTGCCGCTGGCCTTCGCCGTGATGGTCGGCGTCAGCCGGGCCACCCCGGGCCGCGTCCCGGCCTACACCGACCGGTTCATGGTGCGGCTCCACACGCCCGAGGTGCTGGACCTCGACCGCGGCTGACGCCGAGCTGTCGCGTCTGCACGACCGGATGACGCCGAGCTGTCGCGTCTGCACGACCGGATGACGCCGAGTTGTCGCGTGTGCACGACCGAAGGACGCCGAGTTGTCGCGTCTGCCTCGCCAGGCACGGCACCGACGATGCAGACCCGACAGCTCGGCACACCTGGAGCGTGCAGACCCGACAGCTCGGTCAGAAGTCCTCGTCGGGCGGCATCAACCGTCCGTCGTGGGCCGTGACGACGGTGATGCCCGGGTCGGCGGCGAGGCGGCGCAGGGCGGCGTGGTTGCGCCGTACGCGCAGGGGCTTGCGGGCCGCGACCCTCTCGAACGCCCGCAGGTGCGGCACCCGGCCGAGCGGCTCCCCCGTCACCGGGTCGACCGCGCCGAAGACGCTGCCGTCGAAGGCGGCGTCGCCGGCGTGCACGACGAGCCCGTCCTCCGCCTGCACCGCGACCGCCGCGTGCCCCCGGGTGTGGCCGGTCATCGGCACGAGCGTGATCCCGGGGAGCACCTCGTGGCCGGTCAGCCCGTGCTGCCAGGCGTCGCCGGCCCCGCCGTAGCGGCGCACGTCGCTCGTCGTCTGCCACTGCACCGGTCGGTAGCGCGGGCGCTCGCGCATGCCGGTGCCGACGGTCGCGGCCTCCCACTCCTGGGCGGTGGTGTGCACGACGGCGTGGGGGAAGTCCGAGAGCCCGCCCGCGTGGTCGAGGTCGAGGTGGGTGAGCACGACGTGGGTGACGTCGGCGGCGGCGTGACCGAGCGCGAGCACGGCGGCGAGGGCGGTGGTGCTGGGGTCGCAGTCGGGTCGGAGGAGGCGACCCATCGGGCCGAGGCGACGCGGGTCGGCCAGGTCCGCCGTACCGAACCCGGAGTCCACCAGGACCAGCCCGTCCGCGTGCTCGCAGACCAGGACGTGGCAGATCGCGCGCGGGACGAACCTCGGGCGGACGACGCCGGCGACGACGTGGTGGACGCGCATGCAGGCATCTTGGCACCCCGGACCCCGCGCACGCCGGGGGGATCGCCGACCGCTCGTCGCGCACAGCCGACCGTTCACCGACACGGCCGCGCCGCCCGCCGACGCCGGGGCGCCTGCGCGTTCCGTGTGACTGGCACCACTCCTAGCGTGAGGCCGATCACACGCCTCGTCGAGGAGAGCTCATGGCAGACACCCCCGACGGAAGCTACCGAGAAGCTTCCGCACCCATCTACGACGACCTCCAGCGCACCGAGGAGTTCCAGCGGCTGCGCAGCCGCTACCGCGGCTTCGTCATCCCGTGGACCGTGGCCTTCCTGGTCTGGTACCTGACCTACGTCGCGCTCTCCAACTGGGCGCCCGGGTTCATGAACACCCAGGTCGTCGGCCACATCAACGTCGCCCTCGTGTTCGGCCTGCTGCAGTTCGTCACGACGTTCGGCATCGCCTGGCTCTACGCGGTCTACTCCCAGCGCAACTTCGACCCGCTCGCCAGCGAGCTCAACGACCGCTTCGACCGGGCCGCCGCGAGCGCCGCCGGCCCCGACGCGCTCCGCAAGGAGGACGACCGATGAACCAGCAGGCCCTCACCACCGTCCTCTTCCTCAGCGTCGTCGCGCTGACGGTCGGCATCACCTTCTGGGCGAGCCGGCAGACCAAGACGGCGGCCGACTTCTACTCCGGCGGCCGCTCGTTCTCCGGCTTCCAGAACGGCCTCGCGATCGGCGGCGACTACATGTCGGCCGCGTCGTTCCTCGGCATCTCCGGCGCGATCGCGATCTACGGGTACGACGGGTTCCTCTACTCGATCGGCTTCCTCGTCGCGTGGCTCGTGGCCCTGCTGCTCGTGGCCGAGATGCTCCGCAACGCCGGCCGCTACACGATGGCCGACCAGCTGGCGTTCCGGATGCGGCAGCGCCCGATCCGCACCGCCGCGTCGGTCTCGACCGTCGTGGTCTCGATCTTCTACCTGCTCGCGCAGATGGTCGGTGCGGGCACGCTCGTCGCGCTCCTGCTCGGCGTCGACCCGAACAACAACTTCATCAAGAACATCGTCATCGTGGGCGTGGGCCTGCTGATGATCTTCTACGTCGTCGTCGGCGGCATGAAGGGCACGACGTACGTCCAGATCACCAAGGCCGTGCTCCTGATGCTCGGCTCCGCGCTCATCGTGGTGCTGGTGATGGCGAAGTTCGACTTCAACATCTCGAAGCTGCTCGGCGAGGCCGCCGACAACTCCGGCAAGGGCGAGGCGTTCCTGCAGCCCGGTCTCCAGTACGGCGCGACGCTGACCTCGCAGATCGACTTCCTCTCCCTCGGCATCGCGCTCGTGCTCGGCACCGCCGGCCTGCCCCACATCCTCATCCGCTTCTACACCGTGCCGACGGCGCGGGACGCGCGGAAGTCGGTGCTGTGGGCCATCGGCCTCATCGGCGCCTTCTACCTGATGACGCTGGTGCTCGGCTTCGGTGCCGCCGCCCTGCTCGACACCTCCGAGGGCTCGACCGTCGGCGGCAACTCCAACCTGGCCTCACCTCTGCTGGCAGAGGCGGTCGGAGGCGGCGACGGCTCCACCGGGGGCGCGATCCTGCTGGCGCTGATCTCGGCGGTGGCGTTCGCGACCATCCTCGCGGTGGTCGCCGGCCTAACGCTGGCGTCCTCCTCGTCGGTCGCGCACGACCTCTACCGAGGCGTCATCAAGAAGGACAAGCCGGTCACCGAGAAGGACGAGGTGCGGGTCGCCCGCATCTCCGCCTTCGTCATCGGCGGCGTCGCGATCGTGCTCGCCATCCCGGCGCAGCGCCTCAACATCGCGTTCCTCGTGGCCCTGGCCTTCGCGGTCGCGGCCTCGGCGAACCTGCCGGCCATCCTGTTCAACATGTTCTGGAAGCGCTTCAACACCCGCGGCGCCACCTGGAGCATCTACGGCGGGCTCATCACCTGCGTCGGCCTGGTGCTGCTGTCGCCGGTCGCCTCGGGCGCCCCGACGTCGCTGTTCCCGGACTCCGACTGGGCGATCTTCCCGCTCAACAACCCGGGCATCGTGTCGATCCCCGCGGGCTTCCTGCTCGGCATCATCGGCACGCTGAGCAAGCGGGAGACGAACTCGGAGAAGCTGTACGCCGAGCTCGAGGTCCGCGCGCTCACCGGCGCCGGCGCCGAGGGTGCCTCGCAGCACTGAGCCCGAGCGCCGACGGTCCGCACCCCGACCCCTCGGGGCCGCAACCCCGGCGCAACGCATCCCGTACGACGCTGGCCGCGGCGAGACCTGTGAGGCAGGTCTCGCCGCGGCTCAGCACCGACCTAGGCTGGGCAGCGCTCCAGCCGCCCTCCGGGGCCGACGACGTACCGACGCACGAGGAGAGAGAACGTGAGCGAGAACCTGTCGAACCTGCTCAAGGAGGACCGCCGCTTCGAGCCCCCGGCGGAGCTCGCCGAGAACGCGAACGTGACGGCCGCGACGTACGAGGAGGCCGCGGCCGACCGGCTCGGCTTCTGGGCGAAGCAGGCCGAGCGGCTGTCGTGGGGCGAGCCGTTCTCCGAGGTGCTCGACTGGAGCAACCCGCCCTTCGCGAAGTGGTTCGTGGGCGGCACGCTCAACGTGGCCTACAACTGCGTCGACCGCCACGTCAAGGCCGGCAACGGCGACCGCGTGGCCTTCCACTTCGTCGGCGAGCCCGGCGACACCCGCGACCTCACCTACGCCGAGCTCAAGGACGAGGTGTCGCAGGCCGCGAACGCCCTCATCGAGCTGGGCGTGAAGACCGGTGACCGGGTCGCGATCTACATGCCGATGATCCCCGAGGCCGTGATCGCGATGCTGGCCTGCGCCCGCCTCGGCGCGCCGCACACCGTGGTCTTCGGCGGCTTCTCCTCCGACGCCCTCGCCAGCCGCGTCCAGGACTGCCAGGCGAAGGTCATCATCACCTCGGACGGCGGCTACCGCCGCGGAGCCCCGTCGGCCCTCAAGCCGGCGGTCGACCAGGCCGTCACCCGCTGCCCCGACGTCGAGCACGTGCTGGTCGTGCGTCGTACCGGCCAGGACCTCGGCGAGGACGGCTGGACGGAGGGCCGCGACGTGTGGTGGCACGACGTCGTCGGGAGCGCCTCCACCGAGCACACCCCCGAGATGTTCGACGCGGAGCACCCGCTCTACGTCATGTACACCTCCGGCACGACCGGCAAGCCGAAGGGCATCCTGCACACGTCCGGCGGCTACCTGACGCAGACGGCGTACACGTTCTGGGCCACCTTCGACCACAAGCCCGAGACCGACATCTTCTGGTGCACCGCCGACATCGGCTGGGTGACCGGGCACTCCTACATCGTCTACGGCCCCACCGCCAACGGCGCGACGCAGGTGCTCTACGAGGGCACGCCCGACACGCCCCACAAGGGCCGCTGGTGGGAGATCATCGCCGAGAAGGGCGTGACGACCTTCTACACCGCGCCCACCGCGATCCGCTCCTGCATGAAGTGGGGCAAGGAGATCCCGGAGAAGTTCGACCTCTCCTCGCTGCGCCTGCTCGGCTCGGTGGGCGAGTCGATCAACCCGGAGGCCTACGTCTGGTACCGCGAGAACATCGGCGGCGGATCCGCGCCGATCGTCGACACCTGGTGGCAGACCGAGACCGGCGGCCACATGATCAGCCCGATGCCCGGCGTGACCGCGTCCAAGCCCGGCTCCGCGATGCTCGGCGTGCCCGGCATCGAGGTCGCGGTCGTCGACAACGACGGCAACAAGGTCGAGAACGGCGGCGGCGGGCTGCTCGTCATCACCGAGCCCTGGCCCGCGATGCTCCGCACCATCTGGGGCGACGACCAGCGCTACAAGGACACCTACTGGTCACGCTTCCCCGACCACGGCTACTACTTCGCCGGCGACGGCGCCAAGCTCGACGACGACGGTGACATCTGGCTGCTCGGCCGGGTCGACGACGTCATGAACGTCTCGGGCCACCGTCTCTCCACGACCGAGATCGAGTCGGCGCTCGTGTCGCACCCCAAGGTCGCCGAGGCGGCCGTCGTGGGCGCGGCCGACGAGACCACGGGTCAGGCCGTCTGCGCGTTCGTCATCCTCCGCGAGGAGGCCGGCGACGGCGGCGCCGACATCGTGCAGGAGCTGCGCAACCACGTGGCGAAGGAGATCGGGCCCATCGCCAAGCCGCGCCAGGTGATGGTGGTGCCCGAGCTGCCGAAGACCCGCTCCGGCAAGATCATGCGTCGCCTGCTCCGCGACGTCGCGGAGCACCGCGAGGTCGGCGACGTCACGACCCTGGCCGACTCGTCGGTCATGAACCTCATCCAGGACGGGCTCCAGACCGACAAGGCCGAGTGACCCGTGCCTGACCGCCTCCGGCCCGGTCGTCCGCGTCCCCGACGTGGCGGCCGGGCCGGTGTGCGATCGGCGTCATGGTCGGGGTCGTGGTCGGGGTGGGGTGCCGGGGCGCGTCCCTGGGTACCGCCTCGTGCGACCCCTCCGCGACCACCAGGTTGTAGGGTCGCACCCGTCGTACCGCCACGTGCGGCCCCGTTCGCCGCACCGTCGACCAGCAGAGGGAACACACCATGACGACCGACCCGGTCAAGGACACCGAGCCCACGATCGGCCGCCTCGTCGCGGACGCCAGCCGCGACATCTCGACGCTGGTCTCCCAGGAGATCCAGCTCGCGAAGTCCGAGCTGAAGGTCAGCCTCAAGAACGGCGGCACGGGCGCGATCCTGTTCGCCGCCGCGGGCTTCCTGCTGGTGCTCGCGATCATCCTGCTGTCGGTGGCGTTCGCCTACCTCATCCACTGGAACGGCGACGGCCTCGACCTGCACTGGGCCTTCCTCATCGTGACGGGCGCCTACATCCTGCTCGCGCTGCTCCTCGTGCTGCTCGGCGTGCGCAAGGTGAAGAAGGTGCGCGCCCCCGAGCGCGCCATCCGCCAGGGCAAGAAGATCCCGCCGGCCCTCAAGGGCAAGCACGTCTGAGCCTCACCGCTCGCGTACGGCGCCCCGCGCGCCGCTCTCGCACCGTCCGACGCCCCGAGGGTCCGCCCCTCGGGGCGTCCGGCGTCTGCGGGACCTGACGTTCGCGACCCCACCGTTCGCGACCCCACCGTTCGCGGTGCCTCGTACCCGTCGCACGGGTACCTCCTACCGCGAACCGCAGGGCGGAGAGGCCGACGCCCGACACCCGTCCCAGCGACCGGCCGGAGCGGCCGGAGGGGCTCAGCCCGCGCAGTCGCCCGTGCTGACCTCGGCGCCGCTGGAGACGCCCGCCGAGGCGGCCCCCTCGACGGCGCCGCTGGTGAGGGCGTAGCCCGTCTCCGCGTCGGTGACCGACGCGGCGAAGATGACGCCGGCGACGCTGCCGTCGGACGACACGATGGGGCCGCCCGAGTTGCCCGGGCGCACGAGCCCGCGCAGCGAGAACACGTCGCGGACGCCGGAGCCATTGCCGTAGATGTCGGGCGAGCGGAGCATCTGCTCGGCGCGGATGCGGGCGGTCTGCACGTCGTACGGGCCGTCCTGGGGGTAGCCGAGGATGGCGACGCTGTCGTCGGGCGCGGCCTGGCCGAACCCGAGCGGGGCGACACCCTGGTCGTCCAGGGCGAGCACGGCGACGTCGAGCTCGGGGTCGTAGTGCACGACCTGCGCGTCGACCCAGCCGTCGCCGATCTGCACGCGCGGGGCGTCGACGCCGGCGACCACGTGGGCGTTGGTCATGAGGCGGTCGTCGGCGTACAGGAAGCCCGTGCCCTCGATGCCGCGTCCGCAGTCGTTGTCGCCCCGGATCTTCCAGACGGCGCGCTGCGCGGCCTCCACGTCGGGGTCGGTGAGCATGCGCTGGTCGCCCGGGTCGACCTCGACGATGCGCTCCGGCGCGAACGGCTCGAGGTAGCGCGGGAAGAAGGTGGTGCCGACGACGTCGTTGAACGCCTGGAGCACCCCGTCGGCGCTCGCGGGCAGCACCGTGTCGACCTTGGAGAGCACCGTCGAGCTGCGGACGGCCTCGGTGACGCCGCCGAGGCGCGTGCCGGAGACGGCCACGCCCAGCGCCCACGCCACGATGAGCACGGCGACGGCGCTGAGGGCCGCCCCCCCGACCGCGTCGACCGACCGCGCCGGCTGCCAGGTGATGTGGGAGCGCACCCGCGCACCGAGGTACTGGCAGGCCGCCTGGCCCACCGACGCGCACAGGATGACGATGAAGAGCGCCCCGAGCGAGATCCACAGGCCCGGCTCGGCGCCCCCGAGCACCACGGGAGCCAGCACGATGCCGGCGATGCCGCCGGCCAGCAGCCCGAAGGTCGCGAACGCACCGGTGACGAACCCCTGCCAGTAGCCCGAGAGCGCGTACGTCGCCACGAGCAGGAGCAGCAGCCAGTCGAGCCAGTTCATGCGTCGTTCTCCTCGATGTCCGCCATCGGCGCACGCTCGGCGCCACCCAGCGCCGTACGGCCTGCGCGCTCGGCGCCGCCCAGCATGTAGGACGGGAGCTCGGTCGTGCGGGATTCGTCCCACGACGCGCTCCACCCGATGAAGTCGAGCAGCCGGGCGATGATGCCGCCGGTGAAGCCCCAGAGCACCACGTCGTGGTCGGGCCCGATGAGGAAGCCGGGCGACGACCATCCCGAGGGTCCCTCGACCGTACGGCGCCACTCGGGGTCGACGAGGTCGGCGATCGCGACCCGGTGGATCGCGTGGACCTCGTCGGGGCTGCGCACGGAGATGGGGCCCGGGTCCTGCCACCAGGCGACGACGGGCACCACCGCGAAGTTGCTGGGCGGCAGCCACAGCTCGGGCAGCCGGCCGACGACGTGCACCCCGGCGGGGTCGAGGCCGATCTCCTCCCACGCCTCGCGCAGCGCGGCCTGCTCGTGGGTCTCGCCGGGATCGAGGCTGCCGCCCGGGAAGGACACCTGGCCGGGGTGGGAGCGCATGTAGTGGGCCCGCTCCGTCAGCAGCACCTCGGGTCCGCGGTCACCCTCGACGAAGACCATCAGGACGGCGCCGCGGCGGGGCTCGGCGTCGGCCGGGGGCGCGAAGCCGGTGAGGTGCTCGGCGCGGATCGTCGTGAGGGCGGTGGCCACCGGCTCGAGCCAGGCGGGCACCTCGACGGGCCCGGCGCTCATCCGGTGACCTCCGACGTCGGGGACGCGTCCGGGGGCACCGGGGCGGCGGGCGCGAGCGGCAGGTGGTCGGCGACGAGGTCGACCACCTCGTCGTACGTGTCGAACGCGACGCCCTCGGCGTAGACGACCTCGCCGTCGGCGTCGACGAGCACCGTCATCGGCAGCCCGCGCAGCGGGGCGAAGGGGGCCAGCGGTCGCAGCACCTGGTCGACGTCGGCCACGAGCGGGTAGGTCACCCCGGTCTCCGCGACGAGGTCGAGCGCACCGGCCGGGTCGGTCTCGTTGTAGTTGACGCCGAGGACGGCGACCTGGTCGCCGTACGTCTCGTGGAACTGCTGCAGGGCCGGCATCTCCTCGCGGCACGGCGCGCACCAGTTGGCCCAGAGGTTGACCAGCAGCGGCCCCTCGAGCCGGCTGAGGTCGATCGCCTCGCCGCCGCCGAGGCACGGCAGCGTCACCTCCGGCAGCCCGTCGGGCGTGGGCTCGGCGTCGCCGGGCTCGCAGGCCTCGACGCCCGCCGCCTCCTTCGCCGCCCGCAGCTCGGGGGTGTCGACGTCGATCTGCGCCGGACCGATGCCGCCCGACCCGCCGTCGGCGCCGGGCGCGCACCCGGCCAGCCCCGACACGCCGACGCCCACCGCGAGCAGGGCGGCGAGCAGCGACGTACGGCGCCTCACGCGCGGCCCTCGGTGCGCACCAGCGCCGCGGCGGCCTCGGGATCGGCCGGTCCCTCGCCGAAGGCCGGGCACCAGCGGGCGACCGGACAGGCGCCGCAGGCGGGCTTCTTGGCGTGGCAGCGGCGCCGGCCGTGCCAGATGAGGTGGTGGGACAGCATGGTCCAGTCGCGCTTCGGGAAGAGCGCGGCGATCTCGTGCTCGACCTTCACCGGGTCGGTCTGCTCGGTCCACCCGAAGCGGCGCACGAGGCGACCGAAGTGGGTGTCGACCGTGATGCCGGGGACGTCGAACGCGTTGCCGAGCACGACGTTGGCCGTCTTGCGGCCCACGCCCGGCAGGGTCACGAGGTCCTCCAGGCGGCCCGGCACCTGCCCGTCGTACGTCTCCACCAGCGCCTGGCTCAGCTTGAGCAGCGACTCGGTCTTGGCGCGGAAGAACCCGAGCGGCCCGATGATCGTCTCGAGGTGGCTGCGGTCGGCGCCGGCCATCGCGGCGGGGTCGGGATAGGCCGCGAAGAGCAGGGGGCGCACCGCGTTGACCCGCTTGTCGGTGGTCTGCGCGGAGAGCACCGTGACGACGAGCAGCTGGAACGCGTCGTCGAAGTCGAGCTCGCACCGCGCGTCGGGATAGGTCTCGGCGAGCACCCGGTCGATCTTGCGGGCGCGTCGCACCAGGGCGGTGTCGGGCACATCGAGAAGGGTACGGGGAGCGACCGACAGCGTGACCGGTCGGCGTGGCGGCGGCCCTTCCCGCGCAGCGGGCCCCGACGCCGCTACTATGCGTGGGGCTGCTTGCACGATTCCGGCGGCCGGAGACGACACCCCCAGAGGGAGGCCCTTGTGGACACCGACGTACTGCGTCAGGCGCCACTGTTCAGCGCGCTCGACGACGAGGCCATCGCCGCGCTCATCTCGTCGCTCGCCGAGAGCAGGCTCCGCCGTGGCGAGGTGCTCTTCCACGAGGGCGACTCAGGCGACAAGCTGTACGTCGTGCTCGAGGGCAAGGTGAAGCTGGGACGCACCTCGACCGACGGTCGCGAAAACCTCCTGGCCATCCTCGGCCCCGGCCAGATGTTCGGCGAGCTCTCGCTCTTCGACCCGGGCCCGCGCTCGGCGACCGTCACCTGCGTCACCGAGGCGACCTTCGCGTCCCTCTCCCACGAGGACCTGCAGTTCTGGCTCGAGGGGCGCCCCGTCGTGGCCCGCGGCCTGCTCTCGCAGCTCGCCGCCCGCCTGCGCAAGGCGAACGACGTCGTGGCCGACCTCGTGTTCTCCGACGTCCCCGGTCGCGTCGCCAAGGCGCTCATCGACCTGGCCGACCGCTTCGGGCGTACGGCGGACGACGGCGTGCACGTGCACCACGACCTCACGCAGGAGGAGCTGGCCCAGCTCGTCGGCGCCTCCCGCGAGACGGTGAACAAGGCCCTGGCCGACTTCACCTCGCGCGGCTGGCTGCGCCTCGAGCCCCGCTCCGTCGTGATCATGGACATCGAGCGGCTCTCGCGCCGCGCACGCTGACCCAGCGGCACCCACCAGGCCGGTCCCCCGTTCGCGGGCGGGCCGGCCTCGTGCGTTGCCGGGGGCCGGCAGTTTCGCCGCTCGAGCGGTTAAACCGGAACCCTGCGCCATGAATTCACGTCGCAAAGCGGCAGTTTCGCCGCTCGAGCGGCGAAACTGCCGCCCGCACCAAGCAACCCCTCAGCGGGCGTCGAGGTAGGCCAGCTGGGCGCGCACGGAGAGCTCGGCGGCGCCCCACAGCACGGGGTCGACGTCGGCGTACACGACCTCGACGACCTGGCGCGGCAGCAGCTCCGCGTCGAGCGGGCCGGAGGCCGAGCCGCGGAGCGTGGCGACCGCCGCCTCCACCTGCTCGAGGCGCGAGCGCCGGTGCGCGATGTAGAAGTCGAGCGCGCCGAGGGCGTCGTCGATGACCGGGCCGTGGCCGGGCCAGACGCTCATCGCGTCCTGGCGCTCCACGAGGGCGTGGAGCCGGTCCAGCGAGTCGAGGTAGGCGCCGAGCCGGCCGTCCGGGTGGGCGACGACCGTCGTGCCGCGCCCCAGCACCGTGTCCCCCGTGAGCAGCGCGCCGTCGGCGGGCAGCACGAACGACAGCGAATCGGCGGTGTGGCCGGGCGTCGCGACCACGTGGATCTCCAGCCCGTCGACCGCCACGACGTCGCCGTCGCCGAGGCCCTCGCTGCCGAGGCGGTACGCCGGGTCCAGCGCCCGCACGCCGCAACCCATCCGCTCGGCGAACGCCTTCGCGGCCTCCGAGTGGTCGAGGTGGTGGTGGGTGAGGAGGACGGCGGCGACCTTGCCGTCCGCGGCCTCCGCGACCGCGTCGAGGTGGCCCTCGTCGGTGGGCCCGGGGTCGACCACGACCGACCGGGAGCCGCCCGGCTCGCGCAGCACCCAGGTGTTGGTGCCGTCGAGCGTCATCGTGGACGGGTTCGGGGCCAGCACGCACCGGCCGCGCTCGCCGAACGTGCCGCCGGCCCAGGCCGTCGTGCCGGGGTCGCTCACGCGTCCGGCCCGCCGCCCGCGCGCTGCGCGTCGAGGCGCTCCTGCAGCCGCGTCACGACCTCGAGCAGCCGGTCGCCGATGTCGAGCACGACCCGCTCCTCCGCGGCGCCGCCCTCGCCGGTCACGGTCGCGAACACGCCGGTCGGCAGGATCGTGTCGAGCGCCCGGGCGTCGGCGACCGCGGCCGCCTCGGCCACCGAGCCGGCGTCGTACATCTCGGCGATGGTGCAGTACTGCGGCGGCATCATCGCGAGCTCGTCGGCGTCGGCGGCCGCGACGGCGTCGCGGATCGACATCCACATCACCCGTGCCGACTCGCTCGAGACGTCGCGGGTGCGCTGGCCCTCGGGCAGCTCGGCGAGGAAGAACCAGGTGTTGAAGCGGCGGGGCTCGAACTCCGGGGTGATCCACCGGGTCCAGGGGGTGAGCAGGTCGGCGCGCACCACGAGCTCGCGGCGGTCGAGGAACTCGGTGAACGACAGCTCGCGCTTCTCCAGCGCGACGCGGTCGGCCTCCCAGTCGTCGCCGGTGGTGTCGGCCACGACGGCGTCGGCGGACGGGCCCGCCAGCAGCACGCCGGACTCCTCGAACGTCTCGCGCACCGCGGCGTACACCAGGGCCCGCGCCATCGCGACGGGCACCTCGAGCCGCTCGGCCCACGCCTCGGGGGACGGTCCGGCCCAGGGCGTCGAGTCGTCCTCGAAGTCGCGGGGGTCGACGCCGCCGCCGGGGAAGACCGCCATGCTCGCGGCGAACTGCATCGACGCGTGGCGCAGCAGGAAGTAGATCTCGAGGTCGCCGGCGGTGGGCGTCCCCGTCGTACGACGGGGGGGCCGCGCGAGCACGATCGACGCCGCGTCGCGGGGCGCGACCGGGGTCGACCGCCCGTCCTGGAACGACCTCACCAGGTCGTTCGCCGACGCCGGCAGGACCGTGGGGATGCGCAGCGCGACCATCGCCCGGCCTCCCTCAGACCTCGACGACGAGCTCGACCTCGACCGGCGCGTCGAGCGGAAGCACGGCCACGCCCACGGCGGAGCGGGCGTGCACGCCGGCCTCGCCGAACACCTGGCCGAGCAGCTCGGAGGCGCCGTTCGCGACCTGCGGCTGACCGGTGAAGTCGGGGGGCGACGCGACGAACACGACGACCTTGACGACCCGCTTCACGAGCGCGAGGTCACC
Organism: Nocardioides alkalitolerans DSM 16699; assembly: GCF_000426525.1. Taxonomy (GTDB): domain Bacteria; phylum Actinomycetota; class Actinomycetes; order Propionibacteriales; family Nocardioidaceae; genus Nocardioides; species Nocardioides alkalitolerans. Next base: position 1,067,588 of record NZ_KE384533.1, on the reverse strand, counting down.
GATCTCGGCCTTCACCGCGGCGAGGGCGTTGAGCGCGCACTGCTGGGCGCACTCCGCGGCCTCCTCGGCCCCGACCTCGGCGCCGACCTTGCCGGTCGCCATGAGCTCGCCGCCGCGCATGGGCAGCTGGCCCGACGTGAACACGTGGGCGCCGCTGCGCACCGCCGGCACGTAGGTCGCGACGGGCTTGGCGACCTCCGGCACGGCGAGGCCGAGCGCGGCCAGGCGCTCCTCCGGGTGCGTCACGTCAGCCCTCGACCGACCGCTTCAGGAAGGCGATCAGCCCGCCCTGGGCGTTGGTCTGGATCGTGACCAGCTCCCAGCCGTCCTGGCCGAAGTTGTTCAGCATGAGCGCCTCGTTGTGGAGCGGAATCGGCGCGACCTGGTACTCCCACTTCGTCATGCCCCGCACCCTACGTTGCCCGCGGCGGCGGGGGCGCCGCGGTCGGCGGCCCTCACTCCCACAGCGGCGACAGCGCGTTCCTCAGCTCGTTGACGGCCAGCGCGACGAACAGCAGCGCGCAGATCGTCAGGGCCACGTTCGAGAACCAGCGGTTGCGCCACTCGCGCGGCACGACGGAGCCCGCGACGCCGCCGAACTCCTTGCCGACGCCGCCGCGGTTGAGCAGCACGAGCAGGGTCACGGCGAGGAACGGCATGAAGAAGGCGCCGAGCACGCCGTACGCGATGATCAGGCCCACCGGGCGGTCGAGCAGCAGCAGGAGCATGGGCGGGAACGTCAGCCACAGCATGTAGGCCTTGAAGTACTTGCCGCCCGTGCGCGTGTCGGGGTGGCCGGGCGGGAGGCCCTTCAGGGTCCCGACGAAGTCGCCGAACATGAGGCTCACGCCGCTCCAGACGCCGATGAGCGACGAGAACGACGAGGCCCAGAAGCCGATGAGGAAGACGTAGCCGAACACGGTGCCGTAGCGGTCCTCGAGCACCTCGGAGAGGTCGAGCAGACCCTGGTCGCCCGTGCTGATCGCGATGTTCGCGGAGTAGAGCAGCTCGGCCCCCACGATGAGCATCGACACCACGAAGATGCCGGTCATCAGGTAGGCCATGTTGTTGTCGATGCGCATCACGCGCATGAACCTCGGCGTGCTCCAGCCCTTCTCCCGCAGCCAGTAGCCGTAGGCCGCCAGGGTGATCGTGCCGCCGACCCCGCCGGCCAGGCCCAGCACGTAGACGATCGACCCGTCCGGGATGATCGGGCGCAGGCCGAGCACGACCTCGCCGAGGTTCGGGGTGGTGAGGATCGCCGCGCCGACCACGGTCACGAACATGATGCCGACGAAGACGGTGATGACCTTCTCGAAGGTGGCGTAGGTGCCGAACCAGACGAGGGCGAGACCGATGAGGCCGCTGGCGATGGCGACCCAGCGCAGCGAGAGGTCGGGGAAGATCGCCACGATGGGCAGGGCCGTCGACGACATCGCGGTCGCGCCGTACACGAAGCCCCAGACGACGATGTAGGGCGCGAAGTACCAGGTCGTCCAGACCCCGAGGCTGCGCCAGCCGTCGAAGATGGAGCGTCCGGTGGCCAGCGAGTAGCGGCCGGCGCCCTCGACGAGCACGACCTTGAGGATGGTGCCGAGCACGGCGACCCACAGCAGCGTGTAGCCGAACTGCGAGCCGGCCACCAGGGTCGCGACGAGGTCGGCGGCGCCGACGCCGGTGGCCGCGACGACCAGCCCGGGGCCGACGACCTTCCAGCGGGGCGGGGGTCCGCCGTCAGCGGTGGCGTCGCCGGCCTTCGCGAGGTCGTTCGCGCGGTCGGGCGTGCGGTCGGGACCGTCGCCCGGGGGCGGGCCGGTGGGGTCGTCGCTGCTCATGGGGTCCTCCCGAGACGTCGTGAGATCGCGTCACCGTAGCAACGCGCGTGTCCGCCCACGGGTGGACGACGGCCGGCGCGGGACCGCCGTAGGGTCGGCCGGGTGGTGACCGTCCCGAGGCAGCTGGGGCCGCGGGGGCGGCGCGTGTTCGACCTGTGCGTGATCGCCGTCCTCGTGCTCACCGTGCTCGGGGCCGCTCTCTCGGGCGAGGTCGCCGCCGCGCTGCTCGGGCTCGCCATGACGGTGGCGCTGGTGTGGCGCCGCAGCCGTCCCGGACCCGCGTACGCCGCCGTGGCCGCCGCCAGCGTGCTGCAGGCGGTCGTGCTCGACGTGCCCGTGCCCAGCCAGTTCGCCTACCCGATCGCGCTCTACTCGGTCGCCCGCTACGGCACCGCCCGGGCGGGAGCCGCGGCCCTCGGGGTGGGCCTCGTCGGCGCCGTCGTCGCAGCCTGGGACTGGACCCGCCTCTTCGACAGCGACTTCCGCACCGACGGGTTCGCGAGCTACGCCCTCCTCATCGGCGTCATCGTCGTCGCGGCGTGGGCCCTGGGCACCCTGGGCCGCACCCGCGCGGCGTACGTCGAGCAGCTCGTCGCCCGCAGCGAGCAGCTCGAGCGCGAGGCCGCCCAGCAGGCCGAGCTCGCGGCCTCCGACGAGCGCGCCCGCATCGCGCGGGAGATGCACGACGTGGTCGCGCACGGCCTGTCGGTGATCGTGGTGCAGGCCGACGGCGCCCGCTACGCCGCGGCGCAGGACCCCGAGGTCGCCACCCGCACCCTCGAGACCATCGCCGGCACCGGTCGGGAGGCGCTCACCGACATGCGGCGGCTGCTGGGGCTCCTGCGCTCCGACGACACCGGCGTGCGCCCCCAGCCCGGGCTCGCCGACCTCGTGTTCCTGCTCGAGCAGGCGTCCGTGTCCGGCACCGACCTCGTCGCCGACCTGCCCGATCCCCTGCCGGAGCTGCCCGAGGCGCTCGCACTGACGGCGTACCGCGTCGTGCAGGAGGGGCTGACGAACGTGCGGCGCCACGCGGGCCCCGGCGTGCACGTGGTCGTGCGCCTCGTCGTGGCCGACGGCGAGCTCGCGGTCTCGGTGGGCGACGACGGGCGCGGCGCCGGGGCGGACGGCCCGCGCGGGGACGGCCGCGGGCTGGGGCTCGTCGGCATGCGGGAGCGGGTCACCACGGTCGGGGGCACCCTCGACGCCGGGCCGCGTCCGGGCGGCGGGTTCGCCGTGGATGCGAGGATCCCGCTGTGAGCAGCCCGGCCGACTCCCCCGCGCCCATCCGCGTCGTGATCGTCGACGACCAGCAGATGGTGCGGGCCGGGTTCCGCATGCTCGTCGAGAGCCAGCCCGACCTCACGGTCGTGGGCGAGGCGGGCGACGGGCAGGCGGCGCTCGACCTCGTCGCGGGCCTGGCGGCCGACGTCGTGCTGATGGACGTGCGCATGCCCCGCCTCGACGGGGTCGGGGCCACCCGCGCGCTGGCCGAGCGGGCCGCGGCCGGGCACGCCGTGCCGAAGGTGATCGTGCTGACGACCTTCGACCTCGACGAGTACGCGTTCGCCGCGCTGCGCGCCGGGGCCTCCGCGTTCCTGCTCAAGGACGCGGCGCCGCCCGACCTGCTGGGCGCGATCCGGTCGGTGCACGCGGGCGACGCGGTCGTGGCCCCGTCGACCACGCGCCGGCTGCTCGACCACTTCGCGGCGACGCTGCCGGGGGCGGGTCCGGCGCCCGACGGGGGTACGGCGCCCGCCGCGCCGTCGGCGAACGTGGGCGACGCGGTGGACCCGGCGGCCCGGGCCCGCCTCGCCGACCTCACCGACCGGGAGCGCGAGACGCTGGTGCTCGTCGGGCGCGGCCTCTCGAACACCGAGATCGCGGCCGAGTTCGTGGTCGCCGAGGCGACGGTGAAGACCCACGTGTCGCGGCTGCTGGCGAAGACCGCCTCCCGCGACCGGGTGCAGCTCGTGGTGCTCGCCTACGACACCGGGCTGGTCGTACCGGGCTGAGGGGCCTGCTCAGAACCCGCCGGCGAGCGGCCCGAGCACGGGGATCCACTCCTGGACGCGCACGTCGGTGACGGCGCCGACCTTGCGGAACGGGTCGTCGACGGTCAGCTCGCGCACGGCGTCGGCCGAGTCGCCCCGGAAGATCAGCAGCGCGCCCGGCGCATCGTCAGGACCCCAGGGCCCCGAGACGAGCACGATGCCCTGCTCGGCGAGGCCGGCCAGGTACTCGCGGTGGGAGGCCCGGTGCTCGTCGCGCAGGGCGGCGTCGTCGGAGTAGTCGTAGGTCACGGCGTAGATCGACATGGTCCGATCATGCATCGCCGCACCGACGGTCCCGACCACGCCTCATCCCGTGGACGGACGCCCCGCCCGGGCCGGATCCGTGCGGTCCACCCACGGGTGGAGACGACCGGCACCTGCGGCCAGCAGGATCCACCGTCGGCCTGACGCCTGCGGCGCGCGCCGTACCTAGCGTCGTCACCATGACCTCGACACACCTCTCGGACCCGTCCCGCACCCACCCCGGCACCCCCGGCACCCCGGCCGCCAGCGCCCGTGGCCTCACCAAGAGCTACGGCCGCGGCGACGCCGAGGTGCACGCGCTGCGCGGCATCGACGTCGACATCCCCGCCGGCCGCTTCACCGCCATCATGGGCGCCTCGGGCTCGGGCAAGTCGACGCTCATGCACTGCCTCGCCGGCCTCGACCAGCCCACCGCGGGCAGCATCACCATCGCCGGCACGCAGCTGGAGAGCCTCGACGACGACCGCCTCACGCGCTTCCGCCGCGACCACGTCGGGTTCGTCTTCCAGGCGTTCAACCTGCTGCCGATGCTCACCGCGGGCCAGAACATCCTGCTGCCCTTCGAGCTCGCGGGCCGCAAGGTCGACCGCGAGGTGCGCGCCCGGTACGACGAGGTGGTCGCGACCCTGGGCCTCGCGGACCGCCTCGGTCACCGGCCCAGCGAGCTCTCCGGCGGCCAGCAGCAGCGCGTGGCCATCGCCCGGGCGCTCGTCGCGCAGCCCGCGATCGTCTTCGCCGACGAGCCGACCGGCAACCTCGACTCCGACTCCTCCGCCGAGGTGCTCGGCTTCCTGCGCCGCTCCGTGCGCGAGCTGGGCCAGACGGTCGTGATGGTGACCCACGAGCTCGACGCCGCGGCGTACGCCGACGACGTGCTCGTCATCGCCGACGGCGAGATCCGGGCCCACCTGGTCGACCCCGAGCCCGCCGCCCTCGTGGCCGCCCTGCGTCCCGGCACGTCGATCGCTGCGGGGGGTGCCACCCGATGAGGAGCGTCCTGCTCGCGTCGCTGCGCACCCACACGCGCCGCTACGTCGCCGCCGCGCTGGCCGTCGCGATCGCGGTCGCCTTCGTGGTCGTCACCGACGCGCTGGCCTCCTCGGCGCGCGGTGGCCTGACGGCCGAGGTGGGCCAGCCCTACGAGGGCGCCGACCTCGTCGTCACCGGCGGCGACCTCCGGTCCTGGCCCTCCGAGGACGGCACCGACGCCGTGCTCGCCCACGCCGAGGCGGTCGGCGACTCCGCCGCGCCGCTGGCGACGAACTGGCTGCCGATCAGCGGCTCCGACGGTCGCAGCATCGCGACGCAGGCCGGCGTCGGCTCCTGGGCCGACGACCCCGACCTCGCCTGGCAGACCCTCGTCGAGGGCACCGCACCGTCGGCCCCCGACGAGGCCGTCGCCGACGCCGCCCGGGCCGCGTCGAGCGACGTCGGCATCGGCGACCAGGTGGTGGTGGGCGAGGGCGACGCGGCCACGACGTTCACGGTCGTGGGCCTCGCGGACTCCTCCACCCTCATGCCCGCGGCCCTCTGGGTGCCCTGGGAGTCGCTGCGCGAGACCGAGGGCTACTGGGTCGACGCGATCACCTACGCCCTCGGCCCGGACCACGACCTCGGCACGACCACCGCCGCCCTCGAGGCGCTCGCCGACGACGGTGACGTCGGCGCCACCGCGGACGACGCCGAGGTCGACCCCGACGCGACGTACGTCGGGGACCTCGGCGTGCACTCGCCCGACGAGGTGGCCGAGGACCGCCTCGCCCAGGCCAACCAGCAGGTCGACGTGCTCTCGATGGTGCTGCTGCTCTTCGGCGCCATCGCGGCCGTCGTCTCGGTGATGGTCATCGCCAACACCTTCACGATCCTCTTCGCCCAGCGTCAGCGCGACCTGGCCCTGCTCCGCTGCGTCGGCGCGACCCGTCGCCAGGTGCGGCGCTCGATCCGCATCGAGGCGCTCGTCATGGGCGTCCTCGCCTCCCTCGCGGGCCTCGGGCTCGGCGCTGCTCTCGGCTTCGGCGGGGTCGCGGTGCTCCGAGCGGCCGTCGACTTCCCGCTCGGCGCCGTGTCGCCCACCCCCTCGTGGTGGCTCGCCGCGTTCGTCGGCGGCGTGCTCACCACCGTGCTCGCGGCCTGGTTCCCGACCCGCGCGGCCACCCGGGTCAGCCCGCTCGCGGCCCTGCGCCCCGAGGCGGCGCCCACGATGCGCACCACGTCGGGCCGGTTCCGGATCGCCGTCGGAGCCCTCGTGCTCGCCGGCGGCGGCGCGCTCCTCGCCGCCTCGGTCGTGCTCGAGAACGTGGTCGTGATGGTGGCGGGCGGCACCGCGTTCTTCGCCGGCTTGGTCCTGCTCGGGCCCGTCATCGTGCCGGCCCTGCTGCGGGTCGTCGGCGCCCTCGTGCGCCGTACCGGTCCCGCCGCGCGGCTCGCCGGCGAGAACGCGGTGCGCAACCCCCGCCGTACGGCGGCCACCACCGCCTCGCTGCTGATCGGCGTCACCCTCACCACCGCGGTGCTCACCGGCATGGCGAGCGCCCGGTCCGCCACCGACGCCGAGCTCGACCAGCAGTACCCGGTCGACGCGGTCGTCGCCACCGAGGGCGGCGGGCTGACCACCGAGCTGACCGACCGGGTCACCGGGCTCGACGACGTCGAGACGTCGCTGGTGCTGCCGGGCGGACGCGTCGCGGTCAGCCCCGGCGAGGCCGCCGCGGAGGCCGCCGCGGAGGCCGCCGCTGACGACGGTGTCGCGGCGGAGGACCTCTGGACCGGCACCGACGTGCCGGTCGTCTCCCCGGCCGCGGCCGCGGGCGCCGACGAGGCGCTGGGCACCGTCGTGCGGGGCGACCGCACCGTCGCGGAGCCCGCCGACGACGAGCTCGTCGTGCCGTACGACGTCGCCGAGGGCCTCGGGGTGCCGGAGCAGGTCGACGTGAGCGTCGGCGACCGCACGGTCACGCTCCGCACCACGATGGTCGACAACGGCTGGGGCAGCGCCCTGCTCGTCTCCCCCACCACGCTCGACACCCTGCTGGGCGGCTCGACGGCGCCGTACGCCGTGTGGCTGCGCGCCGACGCGGGCGCCGACGTCGACGGCCTGGCCGCCGACCTCGACGCGGCCACCAACGCCAGCGACGCGTCCGCGGACATCGGGCTGCAGCAGCGCGACTGGGTCGACTTCCAGCTCGACGTGGTGGTCATCGCCGTCGTCGGCCTGCTCGGGATCGGGATCGTCATCGCGCTCATCGGGATCGGCAACACCCTCGGTCTCTCCGTGCTGGAGCGGTCGCGGGAGAACGCGCTGCTCCGCGCGCTCGGCCTCACCCGGCGCCAGCTGCGGCGGACGCTCGCCGCCGAGGGCGTGCTGCTCTCGGTCGCGGCGACGCTCATCGGTACGGCGACCGGGGTGTTCTTCGCGGTCGTCGGGGTGCTGGTGATGGTGAGGCCGACGATCCCGGACGCCTCCCTGGTGCTGCCGTGGGGCCAGCTCGGGGCCGTGGTGCTGGTGGCCGCGCTCGCCGGCCTCGTCTCCTGCGTGCTGCCCGCCCGACGGGCCGCCCGCACGGCGCCGGCCGCGGGGCTGGCGCTGGACTGAGCCGACCGGCTGCCCGGGGCGGGACCCCCGCCCCGGGTGGCCGCCCCGGGCGGCCCGTGCGAGCACCCGGCCGCCATGGCGCGCGTGGCTAGGATCGCCACGTGCCCGAGACCGCCGCTGCCTCCTCCCCCGACTGGGCGGGCGTGCAGCTGCACGTCGTGACGGGCAAGGGCGGCACGGGCAAGTCGACGGTCGCTGCCGCGCTGGCCCTCGCGCTGGCCTCGAGCGGCAAGAACGTGCTGCTCTGCGAGGTCGAGGGGCGCCAGGGCATCGCCCGGATGTTCGACGTCGACCCGCTCCCCTACGAGGAGCGCCAGATCGCGAAGGGCCTGCCCGCCACGCCCGGCGCCGCGGCCCCCGACGGCTCGCCGCGCGGGCCGGCCGGCACGGTCTTCGCCCTCCACATCGACGCCGAGTCGGCCCTGCTCGACTACCTGGCGATGTACTACAAGCTCGGCCGCGCCGGTCGGGCCCTCGACCGCTTCGGGGTCATCGAGTTCGCGACCACGATCGCGCCCGGCGTCCGTGACGTGCTGCTGACCGGCAAGGTCTTCGAGGCCGCCAAGGCCGGGCGCCGCGGCAAGGGCGTGCGCCAGTACGACGCGGTCGTCCTCGACGCACCGCCGACGGGCCGCATCACCCAGTTCCTCAACGTCTCCGACGAGCTCGCCGGGCTGGCGAAGGTCGGGCCGATCAAGTCGCAGTCCGACACGATGATGACGCTCTTCCGCTCGGAGCGGACCGCCGTGCACCTCGTCACCGTGCTGGAGGAGATGCCGGTGCAGGAGACGGCCGACGGCATCGCCGAGCTGCGGGCCACGCGCCTGCCCGTCGGGGGCGTCGTGGTGAACCTGGCCCGCCCGCACGAGCTCGACGCCGACGACCTCGCCGAGGTCGCCGACGGCGCGACCGAGGTCGAGGGGCTCGCCTCCGACCTCGCGGCCGCCGGCCTCGACGGCTCGCCCGACGAGCTGGTCGACGTCGCCGACCACCTGCTGCGCCAGGGCCGCGACCACGCCGAGCGCCTCGCGCTGGAGACGACGCAGCGGGCCCTCGTCGACGAGTTCGAGGTCCCGACGTACGAGCTGCCCCGCCTCGCCGGCGGTGTGGACCTCGGCGGTCTCTACGAGCTCGCGGCGCAGCTGCGCAGGCAGGGGATGGCATGACCAGCAGCACCTCTCCGAGCGGTGCCGGCGCACGCGCCGGCACCCACCGCCGCAGCAGCCACCGCGTCGGTCCGCTGGCCAGCGACGCCGTCACGGCCCCCGTGCTCGACGTCGACGCGCTCCTCGCCGACCCGGGCACGGGGATCATCGTGTGCTGCGGGTCCGGGGGCGTGGGCAAGACGACCACCGCCGCCGCGATCGCGATGCGCGCCGCCGAACGGGGCCGCAAGGTCGTCGTGCTGACGATCGACCCCGCCCGCCGCCTCGCCCAGTCGATGGGCATCGAGGAGCTCGACAACACCCCGCGGCCCGTGGTCGGCATCGACACGTCCACGGGCGGTCGCCTCGACGCGATGATGCTCGACATGAAGAGCACCTTCGACGAGGTGGTCGAGACCCAGGCGAGCCCCGAGAAGGCCAGGGCGATCCTCGAGAACCCCTTCTACATCGCGCTGTCGAGCTCGTTCGCGGGCACGCAGGAGTACATGGCGATGGAGAAGCTGGGCCAGATCCACCGCCAGGCGCAGGTCGACGGCACCTACGACCTGATCGTGGTCGACACCCCGCCGTCGCGGTCCGCGCTCGACTTCCTCGACGCGCCCGAACGGCTCTCCAGCTTCCTCGACGGTCGGTTCATCCGGCTGCTGCTCGCGCCCGCCAAGGGCCCGGCCCGGGTGATGAGCATGGGGTTCGGCCTCATCACCGGCGCACTCACGAAGGTGCTGGGCGCCCAGGTGCTCACCGACCTGCAGACGTTCGTCGCCGCCTTCGACACGGTCTTCGGCGGGTTCCGCCAGCGGGCGCAGCAGACCTACGCGCTGCTGCAGGACGAGCAGACGTCGTTCCTGGTGGTCGCGGCCCCCGAGCGCGACGCGCTGCGCGAGGCGGCGTACTTCGTGGAGCGGCTCGCCGACGACCGCATGCCGCTCGCCGGGCTCATCGTCAACCGGGCGCACCCGACCCCACCGATCGGGCTCTCGGCCGAGGAGGCCGTCGCGGCGGCCCAGCGGCTGGAGCGGCGCGCGGAGTCGGAGCGGTCCGACGGGTCGGCGGAGGGCGCCTCGACGCTGGACGACCCCGCGCTCGCGGAGGGCCTGCTGCGGCTGCACGCCGACCACGTGCGCATCACGGAGCGCGAGACGTCGCTACGCGCCCGGTTCACTGCGGCGCACCCCGAGGTCGCGACCACGGTCGTACCCGCCCTGGCGAGCGACGTGCACGACCTCGACGGCCTGCGGCGCGTCGGTGCCCTGCTCGCCGGCCAGCCGGCGGAGCGGGACCTGCCCGAGGCCTGACCTCGGCGCCTGCGGTCCGGGCCTCGCGGCCCGGACCCGGTCGGTCAGCCGACCTGCGCGACCTCGGCGTCGGCGTCGACCAGCTCGAGCGGCGCCACGGCGACCTGCTCGTGCTGGGCGCGGGCGGTCTCGAGCACGGCGCGCCACGACTTGGCCGGCCGACGGCGGAGCAGCGCACGGCGCTCACGCTCGGTCATGCCGCCCCAGACGCCCCACTCGATCTGGTTGTCGAGCGCCTCCGCGAGGCACTCGGTGCGCACGGGGCAGCCCGAGCACACCTGCTTCACCTTGTTCTGCTCGGCTCCGCGCACGAAGAGCTCGTCCGGCTGCGCCTTGCGGCAGGCGGCCACGGTCGTCCAGTCCTCAACCCACATGTGATGTCCCCAGTTCACAGGGAGGTGTCCGGCCCCACGCCGTCCTACCCCCGATTCCAACCCAACGAGGTAAAAGGTAAAGACTCCGGCGCCCGCGCGACAGACCCGATAGACCCAAACGGCATAGTCCGAAATGACTACGTCCCGACAGTCACCAATGGGGGACCGACCCCCCGTCGACGCGACGAACCGGTGCTGCGGGGCGACCTCCCGTACCCTTGGGGACCATGGCCAGCTCTGCCCCTGACAGCCTCACCGCCGCCCGTGTCGTGAAGCACCTGTTCGTCATGCTCGCGGCGTCGGTCGTGCTGGGGGTGGTCGCTTCCGGGCTCGCGCTCCCCTTCGCCGGTCTCGCCGGCATGTCGGCGACGAGCGTCGCCGACAGCGTGAAGGAGCTGCCCGCCGACCTCGAGACGGAGGCGCTGCCCCAGCGCAGCCGCATCCTCGACGCCGACGGCACCACGATCGCGACCCTCTACGACCAGAACCGCGTGAACGTCTCGCTCACGCAGGTGGCGCCCGTCATGCGGCAGGCCATCGTCTCCATCGAGGACTACCGCTTCTACGAGCACGGCGCCCTCGACGTCCGCGGCACGGCCCGCGCGTTCCTCATCAACCAGGCCAACAGCGGCGTGGTCCAGGGCGGGTCCTCGATCACGCAGCAGATGGTGAAGCTGACGCTCGTGCAGCAGGCGGGCGACGACGAGCAGGCGCGCGCGGAGGCCACCGCCGAGACCTTCAGCCGCAAGCTCCAGGAGCTGCGCTACGCCATCGCGATCGAGAACACCTACTCCAAGGACTGGATCCTCGAGCGCTACCTCAACCTCGCCTACTTCGGCAACGGCGCCTACGGCATCCAGTCGGCCGCCAAGACCTACTTCAACACCAACGCCGGCAGCCTGACGCTGCAGCAGTCCGCGCTGCTCGCCGGTCTCGTGCAGAACCCCGTCGGCCTCGACCCGACGATCAACCCCGAGCGCGCCCTGCAGCGCCGCAACGTCGTGATCGAGCGGATGGCGCAGCTGAACGTGCTCCAGCGCGAGGACGCCGACTACGCCAAGGCCAGCGAGCTCGGCCTCCAGATCAGCCCGCCGAGCAACGGCTGCACCTCGTCGGTCGCCGCCTTCTACTGCGACTACGTGCTGCGCTACCTGCTCGCCGACCCCGCGCTCGGCGAGACCGAGGACGCACGCCGCTCGCTGCTCTACGAAGGCGGCCTCACGATCCGCACGCCGCTGCGCCTCGACTACCAGGCCTCGGCCGACGAGGCCGTCTCCGACGCGGTCAACCCCACCGACAACGCCATCGGCGGCGTCGCGATGGTCGAGCCCGGCACGGGCTTCGTGCGCGCCATCGCCCAGTCACGCCCGATGGGGCGCGACCTCGAGGCGGGCCAGACCTACCTCAACTACACCGTGCCCGAGCGGCTCGGCGACGCCAACGGCTTCCAGGCCGGCTCCACCTTCAAGGTGTTCGTGCTGGCCGCCGCCATCGAGCAGGGCGTCCCGCTGTCGTGGGGCGTCAACTCCTCCGACGACATGACGTTCCAGGAGGAGACGTTCCGCAACTGTGACGGCGAGCCCTACGGGTACGGCGAGTGGACCGTCGGCAACTCGACCACCTCGGGCTACAAGACGATGGTGACCGGCACGCGTGAGTCCGTGAACACCTTCTTCGCCCAGCTCGAGCAGCGCACCGGCCTGTGCGCGCCGTTCGCGCTCGCGCAGAGCATGGGCGTCGAGCTCGACAACCCCACCGGCAACGAGCAGGCCGGCCGCAGCGCCGAGCGCGTGCCCTCGTTCACCCTCGGCGTCGCCGACGTCAGCCCCGTCGAGATGGCCGAGGCCTACGCGACCTTCGGTGCTCGCGGCAACCACTGCGACGCGCTGCCCGTGAATCTCATCGCCGACGCCGGCGGCAACATCCTGAAGGAGTACACGCCGACCTGCGAGCAGGTGATGACGCCCGAGACCGCCGACGCCGTCAGCTCGATCCTGTCGGGCGTCATCGACGGCGGCTTCGCCAGCGCCCAGAACCTCGGCATCGACGCGGCCGGCAAGACCGGTACGACGCAGAGCGCGCGCTCCGTCTGGTTCGTCGGCTACACCCCCGAGATCGCCACCTCCGCGATGATCGCCGGCGCCAACGAGCTCGGCACCCCGATCTCGCTGACCGGCCAGCGCATCGGCGACCGCAACTTCTACAACGTCTCGGCCTCCGGCTTCGTGGCGCCCGTCTGGGGCGACGCGATGCGCGGGATCCGCGACACGCTCGAGGGCCGCGACTTCGAGCCCACCGACCCGACCAGCCTGCGCGAGGCCGTCGGACCCACCGACCTCCAGGGCTCGGTGTCCCTGGGGGGCGGCGGCAGCGGCAACCGGGACCGCGGCAACAACAACAACCGCGACCGGGACGCCAGCTTCACGCCGACGGCCCCCGCCACGCCGGACGCCCCGAGCACCCCGGACGCGCCGTCGACGCCGACCTCTCCCACGGCGCCGATGCCCAGCACCCCGGCGTGGGCCGGCACCGGCGCGGGCAACGGCGGTCCGGGTGCCGGCGCTCCCGGCGGCGGCCCCGGCGGCGGCGACGGCGGACCCGCCGAGAACTGAGCCTGGGCCGACCCTGGTCGGCCTTACGCACGAACGCCGAGTCGGCACGCACCCCCGAGGTGCGTGCCGACTCGGCGTTGCGGGGGCCTCGCGGCGCGCTCGGCGGTGCCGCGCTCCGGCGCAGGTGGTGCTGGAGAACGCGGACCGGGTCACGCCGTACGGGAGAAACGCGGACCCCGCGCGCCCGAACTCTCGGCGTGTCGGGTTCCCGGTCCGCACTCGTCGAGGCAGGCGCGCCGTACGGCGGGCGACCACCCCCGGGCGGGACGTCATCCCGATCGAGGGCCGAGGACCTCAGAACGTATGACGTCCGGGACCAGGGCGTCGCCGAACTGCCCACTCGCCCCGCTCGGTGCGCTCCGCGGTCCGAGAAAACGCGGACCGGGTCACGCCGTACAGGAGAAACGCGGACCCCACGCGCCCGAACCGTCGGCGCGTCGGGGACACCGTCCGCACTCTTCGAGGCAGGCGCGCCGTACGGCGGGCGACCACCCCGGGTGGGACGTCATCCCGATCGAGGGCCGGAGACCTCCGGGGGCATGACGTCCGGGACCAGAGCGGCGCAGAACTGCCGGCTCGGCACCTCGGGGCGTCGCCGAACTGCCGGCTCGGCACCTCCGGGCGTCGCAGAACTGCCGGCTCGCGCCCGCCCGTCGGCGACGACCCGGGTCAGCCGCGGATCACCAGCCGGGGTGCTGGCCCGTCAGCACGACGGAGCCACCGGAGGCGGCCGGGTCGTTGCTCGACAGCGAGGCGACCTCGCCGGCGATCCAGGCGCGGACGCCGGCCTCGCCCAGCTCGGCGAGGGCCGCGTCGACCGAGGCGGGCGCCGTGAGGGCCACCATGCCGACGCCGCAGTTGAGGGTCTGCTCGACGTCCGCCTGGGCGAGGTCGCCCACCTTGCGGACGAGGTCGAAGATCGGCTGCGGGGTCCACGTGCCGCGGTCGATGGTGGCCGTGAGCTCCTCGGGCATGACGCGCGCGAGGTTGGCGGCGAGGCCGCCGCCCGTCACGTGGGCCATGGCGTGGGTCTCGGTACGGCGGGCCAGGGCGAGGGCGGCCTTGGTGTAGATCCGGGTCGGGTGCAGCAGCTCCTCACCGAGGGTGCGGCCGAGCTCGTCGACGTGGCGGTCGAGCGACCAGCCGGCGCCGTCGCCGAGCAGCACGTGGCGCACGAGCGAGTAGCCGTTGGAGTGCAGGCCGCTGGCCTCCATGGCGATGACGACGTCACCGGGTCGCACGCGGCCCGGGCCGAGCATCTGCTCCGCCTCGACCACACCGGTGGTGGCGCCCGCGACGTCGTAGTCGTCCGGGCCGAGCAGACCGGGGTGCTCCGCGATCTCGCCGCCGACCAGCGCGCAGCCGGCCTCGACGCACGCCTCGGCGATGCCCTTGACGATGGCGGCGATGCGCTCGGGCACCACGCGGCCGGTGGCGATGTAGTCGGTCATGAAGAGCGGCTCGGCGCCGCAGACCACGAGGTCGTCGACGACCATGCCGACGAGGTCGAAGCCGATCGTGTCGTGCTTGTCCATCGCCTGGGCGATCGCGACCTTCGTGCCGACGCCGTCGGTGGAGGTGGCGAGCACCGGCCGGTCGTAGGCCTTCAGCGCGCTCGCGTCGAACAGCCCGGCGAAGCCGCCGAGGCCGCCGATGACCTCCGGGCGCCGCGACTTCTCGACCCAGCCCTTCATCAGGTCGATCGCGCGGTCGGCCGCCTCGATGGAGACGCCGGCGGCGGCGTACGCGTTCTCGGCGGGGTCGGGCTGGGTCACGGTGGCTCCTCGTACGGCGGCGGTGCAGGCGGTGCGGCCGCGGGCGGCCACGGGGTCACACGATGGCGATCAGGGGGTCGGATCAGCGGGTCAGGGGTGGCGCAGCGCGTCGCCCGCGCCACCGCCGGACAGCGACGCGGCGAGCCCGTCGACGTCGGTGGTCGTCGACGGCGGGCCGACCGGGGCGGTCTGCGGCGTCGAGATCGTGCGGTTGAGCTCGAGCACGTCCTTGCCGAGCAGCACCGGGTCGGGCAGCTCGATCGGGTAGACGCCGTCGAAGCAGGCCCGGCAGAGGTTGTCCTTGGGCACGTCGGTCGCGTCGACGAGGTCGTCGAGCTCGATGTAGCCCAGCGAGTCGGCGTCGATCGAGCGGCAGATCTCGTCGTTGGTGAGGCCGTTGCCGATGAGCTCGGCGCGGGTCGCGAAGTCGATGCCGTAGAAGCACGGCCACTTCACCGGCGGCGAGCTGATGCGCACGTGCACCTCGCGGGCGCCGGCCTCCCGGAGCATCCGGATGAGCGCGCGCTGCGTGTTGCCGCGCACGATCGAGTCGTCGACGACCACGAGGCGCTTGCCCTCGATGACGTCGCGCAGCGGGTTGAGCTTCAGGCGGATGCCGAGCTGGCGGATCGTCTGGCTCGGCTGGATGAAGGTGCGCCCGACGTACGAGTTCTTCACCAGGCCGGTGCCGTAGGGGATGCCGGAGGCCTCGGCGTACCCGATCGCCGCCGGCGTGCCCGACTCGGGCACGGGGATGACGAGGTCGGCGTCGGCCGGGAAGGTGCGGGCCAGGCGGCGGCCGATCTCGACGCGCACGCTGTGCATGCGCTTGCCGACCATGAGGGTGTCGGGGCGGGCGAGGTAGACGAACTCGAAGAGGCAGTGCTTCGGCGCCGCCTCGGCGAACCGGCGGGTGCGCAGGCCCTCCTCGTCGACGGCGATCATCTCGCCGGGCTCGATCTCGCGGATGAACGAGGCGCCCACGATGTCGAGGGCGGCGGTCTCGGAGGCGACGACCCAGCCCCGCTCGAGGCGGCCCAGCACCAGGGGACGGATGCCCTGGGGGTCGCGCGCGGCGTACAGGGTGTTCTCGGTCATCCAGACGAAGGAGAAGGCGCCCTTGACGAGCGGGAGCAGCTCCATCGCCCGCTCCTCGACGGTGGTGTCGGGGTGGTCGGCCAGCAGGGCCGTGACGACGCCCGTGTCGTTGGTCGACTGCTCGGGCCGGCGCACCGACAGGTCGAGCTCGCCGTCGAGGGCGCTGCGGTCGGCGACCATCTCGGCCAGCTCGGCGGTGTTGGTGAGGTTGCCGTTGTGGGCCAGCGCGATCGAGCCGTGCTGCGTCGGGTGGAACGTCGGCTGCGCGTTGTGCCACGTGCTGGCGCCGGTGGTGGAGTAGCGCGAGTGGCCGATCGCGAGGTGGCCCTTGAGCGCCTCGAGCGTCGACTCGTCGAAGACCTGGGAGACGAGACCCATGTCCTTGTAGACCAGGATCTGGCGGCCGTTGCTGACCGCGATGCCCGCGGACTCCTGGCCACGGTGCTGCAGCGCGTAGAGGCCGTAGTAGGTCAGCTTGGAGACGTCCTCGCCCGGGGCCCAGACGCCGAAGACGCCACAGGCGTCCTGGGGGCCCTGGTCCTGCGGGTCGAGTGCGGCGGTGAGGCGACCGTCGCCGCCCTTGCGTGTGCTCACGGGGTTGGCCACGTGCCTCATCGTACGGCTGACCCCGGGCGCCCGGCGAAACCCGCCGGTCGGTGGCCGCTCCGCCCGGGCGTCGTCCGTCACATCGCCGCCTCGCCCTCCCGGATGGCCTCGCGGATGCGGGTGTAGGTGCCGCAGCGGCAGATGTTGCGGATGCCGTCGAGGTCGGCGTCCGAGATGGCGCGGCCCTCGCGCTGCACCTTCCGCACCAGGGCGACCGCCGCCATGATCTGGCCGGGCTGGCAGTAGCCGCACTGGGCGACGTCGCGGTTGAGCCACGCCTCCTGCATCGGGTGCAGGTCGGCGCCGGCCGTCGCGGGCAGGCCCTCGATGGTCGTCACCTCGTCGTCGGCGCTCAGCTCGCCGACCGGGACGGCGCAGGGGTTGAACGCGCGGCCGTTGATGTGGGACGTGCAGGCCTTGCAGACGTTGATGCCGCAGCCGTACTTGGGTCCGGTGACGCCGAGCAGGTCGCGCAGGACCCACAGGAGGCGCACGTCGTCCTCGACGTCGACGCTGACGCGCTCGCCGTTGAGCTGGAAGGTCTGGGTGGGCACGGGTGGCTCCTCAGTACGTCAGCCGCAGGCCGTTGGTCGGCGAGGGCGGGATCGGCGGGACGAAGGGCTTCGGCTCGAAGGCCAGGGGCTCGAGGTGGTTGATCGGGAAGTGGGTCGGCATCTCGCCGGTCGCCCGCGCGACGGCGCAGGCCACCGCGGCGAACGTCGCGGCCACACCGGCCTCGCCGGCACCGCCCGGCTGCGGGCTGTCGGACGGCATCAGGTGGACCTCGACCTCGGGCGGGGTGTTCCACTGCCGGGTGTAGAAGTAGTTGTCCCAGCTGGCCTCGACGAAGTGGCCGCCCTGCAGGTGCAGGCTGGAGGTGAGCGCCAGGGCGATGCCGTCGTTGATGCCGCCCTGCATCTGGGCCTCGAGGCCGGTCGGGTTGATGATCAGCCCGGCGTCCACCGCGAACACCACCTTGGTCACCCGCGGCCCCGTCACGGCGTCGCGCACCACGCGGTTGACCGTCTCGGGGCGGCAGTCGACCTCGACGAGGCAGGCCGTGGCGCCCTTGTACTCTTTGTGGATCGAGATGCCCTGGGCGGTGCCGGGCTCCATCTCCCGGCCCCACTGCCCGGCCCGCGCCACCTTGTCGAGCACGGCGGTCACGCGGGCGTTCTTCGAGAAGGCCCGGCGGAACTCGTAGGGGTCGCGGCCCATCTCGCTCGCCAGCCGGTCGACCATCAGCTCCGAGGCGGCGCGCACGTCGGGCGAGAAGATGTTGCGCATGCTGCCGGTGTTGAAGCGCTGGTCGGCCTCGGTGAGCGTCTGGAGCACGGCGCCGAAGTTGTAGGGCATCTCCTGGGTGAGCGTGAAGACCGTCTCGCTGAACGCGAGGTTGCCCAGCCCGGCGGGCAGGTCGGCGGCGAACGCGGTGAGCGCCTCGCCGAGCCCGTGGCGGAAGTCGGTCTCGATGCTCGTGTGCGACTGCTGGAACGCCACGACGTTGCCGAGCGTGTGCGCGGCCCGGATGCGCGAGGTGCACATCGGGTGGGCGCGCCCGGCTCGGGCGTCGTCGGCGCGGTGCCACATGAGCTTCACCGGCACGCCCATGCGCTGGCTGATCTGGGCCGCCTCGCGGGCGCCGTCGAAGAACAGCCGACGGCCGAACGACCCGCCCGACTGCACGACGTTGACCCGCACCGACGAGACCGGCAGGCCGAGCATCGCGGCGATCTGCTCCTGCGCGACCACCGGCGACTTCAGGCCCGACCAGATCTCGGCGCCGTCGCTGCGCACGTCGGCGATCGCCGAGTTCGTGTCCATGGCCGAGTTGCTGCGGAAGTAGAAGGTGAAGTCCTGGTTGACCGTGCGCAGCAGCGGCAGGCTCGGCAGGGCGGGCAGCGGCAGCTGGGCCCGGCGCAGGCCCTCGAGGATGCTGGCGTCGTCCTCGCCGGCGACCGGCCCGTCCTCCCAGTCGGCCTCGATCGCGCGCACCGCGTCGATGCACTGACCGAACGTGCGGGCCCGCACCGCCACGCCGAAGTCGAACATCTCGACGTGGGTGACGCCGGGCAGGCGTCGTACGGCGGCGAGGTTGCGCACCGCCAGCGGCTTCCCGTTGAGCGTGGGGGCGCGGCACACCATCGTGGGCCACGCGTTCGGCACCTGGAGGTCGGTGGCGTACTGCTTGCGGCCGGTGACCGCCTCGAGGGCGTCGACCCGGTTCTGCGGGGTGCCGACGACCCGGCGCTCGGTACGGCGCTCCCCCAGCTCCACCTGCACCTCGCGGTCCTGCCGCGCGGCCGCGGCGACGGCGAGCTCGCCGTACTCGACCTGGCGGCCGTCGGGCGCCTCGATGATGCCGCCCGCCTTGGTGACGAGCTGGTCGACCGTGTCGCCGAGGAGGACCGACGCGGCCTCCAGCAGGGCGCCGCGCGCGACGGTGGCGGCGACGCGGATCGGCGTGTAGGTCGAGATCGTCGTGTTGGAGCCGCCGGTGAGCTGGTTGAGCAGCAGCTCCGGGCGGGCCGGCGCGAGGGTGACCTTGACGCGGTCGAGCGGCAGGTCGAGCTCCTCGGCGATGATCATCGCCGTCGACGTCGTGATGCCCTGGCCGACCTCGGCCCGGGGCAGCTCGAACGACGCCGTGCCGTCCTCGTTGATGACGATCTTGATCAGGAGGCTCGTCGCGAGCCCGGCGTGGCTGAGGAAGTCGTTGAGGTCGTAGATCTCCGGCGGCTGCGGCACCGAGGGGATGCCGTCGGCGGCCGCCGGCTCCACCAGGCCCGCGCCCATCGGGGCGGCGGCGATCAGCGTCGCGCCACCGAGCACGAAGCCCAGGAGCGTGCGGCGCTGCACGCCCGGCTCGAGGCTGACCTCGGCGTCGGTCGCCGGGCTCCCGGCCACGGGCGTGCCGGCGTCCTGCGGTGCGGTCCTGCGGGTGGTGCGCGGTGCGAGTGCCACTGTTCCTCCGAGAGCGTCGGCCGGACGGAGCCGGATCGGTCACTCCCTCCCGCGCTCCACAGTGGCAGTCACGACACCCGGACCCCAACGCGCACGTGCCCATGATGTGACGGGGATCACTGGGCAATCTGCACAGTAACCTCCAGCACGGCACGCAGTGCCGGGATCAGCCCAGGGCACGCAGGCGGTAGGCCGCCAGCGCCAGCCCGAGCTCCACCGGGGGCGTCGCGGCGCCCACGACGCCGCCGGTGACCTGCCGGATCCGGCGCAGCCGGTTGAGCACCGTGTTCCGGTGGCACGGCAGCGCCTGGGCCGTCGCGGTGGTCGACCCGCCCATACGCACCCACACCTCGAGCGTCTCGAGCAGGGCGCGGCCCTCGTCGGCGGGCAGGTCGAGGAGCGGCCCGAGCCACCGCCGCTCCAGCCGCAGCGCGATGTCGGGCGAGGCCAGCACGAGGGCGTCGGGCAGCACGTCGTCGAAGGCCACGACGTCGGCGCCCCGGCTGCGGCCGACCTGCTGGGCCGCCAGCGCGTGCCGGAACGCGCCCTCCACCTCGGCGAAGCCCGCGCAGACCGGCGAGACGCCCACCGTGCCCGGGCCGAGCAGGCGCAGCGCCGTACCGAGGTCGGGGGCCGCGACGACGTCGCCGGCCGCGACGTGGCCGCCCGGTCCGCCCACGTCGACGACGCCCACGAGGCCGACCGCGCGCCGTACCCAGCTGGAGGGGCGACCCGACGCCGTCAGCGTGCTCTCGGCCCGCCGGGCGGAGCCGGGGTCGACCGCCGGGTCGGCCACCACGACGACGCAGGGCGCGGTGGCCCGCAGGTCGAGCACGCGCGCGGCCTCGGCGGCGAAGACGAGGTCGACGCCCCGGCCGGCGAGCAGGTCCTCCCACAGCGCCGTCCGACGCTGCTCGTGCGCGCGCACCGAGGCGGTCTCCACCGCGTGGTAGGCCGCGGCGACCGCCGCCGAGGTCTGGTCGACGACGCCCCAGAGGGCCGTGCCGATGCCGCGCACGTCGTCGGCCGCCACGTCGTCCGCGGCCTCCTCCACGAGGTCCTGCCAGATCAGCCGTCCGCCCAGGCGGAAGGAGCGGAGCACGTCGTCGAGCGGCAGTCCCTGCTCGGCGCGCCGCCGGCCGGTGGCGCGGGCGGCGTCGTACGGGTCGGGCCCGTCGGAGCCACCCTCGGCCTCGGCGCCCACCTCGACCGCCAGCAGCTCGAGCACCCGGGTCACGTTGTCGTGGCAGGAGGCCCGCAGGTCGTCGACCGGCACCACGGGCCGGTGGGCGTAGCCCGGGTTCGCGTCGAGGATCGTCGCGACGAGCCGCTCGGTGAGCACCTCGACCCGGCGGGCGCGGTGCTGCGCCAGGAAGGCCGTGGTGGCGGGCAGCACCGCGGGTCCCGTCGGTCTCGCCGCGACCGTCAGGCCCGGCGCTCGGCGAGGCGCGCGAGCAGCAGGGTCTCGGCCAGCAGGACACGGTCGAACTCGGCCAGGTGGAGGCCCTCGTTGGCGCCGTGCGCACGGGTGTCGGGGTCCTCGACGCCCGTGACGAGCACCGCCGCCTCGGGGAACGCCTCGAGGAACTCGGCGATGAACGGGATGGAGCCGCCGACGCCCATGTCGACGGGCGCCGTGCCGTCCCAGGCCTCGGCGAACGCGGCGCGCGCGACGTCGTACACCGGGCCCGTGGCGTCGATCTGGGTGGCCTCGCCGGTGTCGACGACCGTGACCGTGAGCTGCGCGCCCCACGGCACGTGCGCCTCGAGGTGGGCTCGCAGGGCGGCGAGCGCGCTCTCGCAGGTGTCGCCCGGGGCGACGCGCATCGAGATCTTCGCGCGGGCCGCGGGCACGAGGGTGTTGGAGGCGCCGTCGACCTGGGGCGCGTCGAGACCGGTGATGCTCAGCGACGGCTTGGTCCACAGCCGCTCGACCGCGGTGCCCGTGCCGAACAGCTCGACGCCGGGCGCCACGCCCGACTCGGCGCGCAGCCGCTCCTCGGGGTAGTCGACGTCGGCCGCGGGCCCGGCGTGCAGGCCCGGTACGGCGACGTCGCCGGCGTCGTCGTGGAGCGTGGCGATCAGCCGGCTCAGCGCGATGAGCGCGTCGGGCACGAGACCGCCCCACATGCCGGAGTGCACGCCGTGGGTGAGGGTGCGCACCTCGACGTCGACGCGCACCAGGCCGCGGAGGCTGGTGGTGAGGGCGGGGACGCCGATGTCCCAGTTCGTGGAGTCGGCGATGACGATCACGTCGGCGCGCAGCTCCTCGGCGTGGGCCGCCAGGAGGGCCGGCAGGGTGTCGGAGCCGACCTCCTCCTCGCCCTCGACGAAGACCGTGACGCCCACGCCGAGGTCGTCACCGAGCGCGCGCAGCGCACCGAGGTGGGCCACGACGCCGGCCTTGTCGTCGGCGGCGCCGCGACCGAAGAGGCGCGGGCCCGCGGGCGAGTCGGCCTCGGTGGGCTCGAACGGCGACGTCGCCCAGGCGGCGTGGTCACCCTCGGGCTGCACGTCGTGGTGGGCGTAGAGCAGCACGGTCGGCGCCCCCTCGGGCGCGGGCCGGCTCGCGATGACGGCGGGCGCGCCACCGTCGGCGCTCACGATGCGGGTGTCGAGGCCCTCGGCCTCGAGCAGGGCGGCGACCGCCTCCGCGCTGCGCTGCACCTCGCCGGCACGGGCGGGGTCGGCGCTCACGGACTCGATGCGCACGAGCGCCTCGAGGTCCTGGCGCACGGCGGGCAGGACGGCGGCCACGCGGGCACGCAGGTCGTCGGTCGTCAGGGCTCGGTCGTCGGTCGGCGCAGACATGCGACGACCCTACTCAGCGGGCGGGGCGACGCTGGGCGGGGCGGACCGGGCCGCTGCCCGCGTGAACCGCTCCCCGGCCGTGCGCAGGGCCGCCACCAGCTCGGGCGGCGACTCGACCGTGAAGTCGGCCCCGATCTCGCCCAGCAGCCACAACGGTCCGTCGAGCCAGTCCGCCGACATCGAGACCCGGCAGCGTGCCCCGCCGGTCACGGGGTCGGGCTCCGCGGCGTCGACCCGGCCCCATGTCATGGCGTGGCGGGCCACGGTCGTGGCGTCGGCCTCGACGACGACGCGCACGTCGTACCGGCGCGGCATCGCGGCCGTGTTGCGCTGCACGAACTCCAGCGCGTCGAGCCCGTCGGGCAGGGCGCGGGGCGAGAACCGGACCCGGCTCGACTCCGGGTCGGCGATGCGGTCGACGCGGAAGGTGCGCCAGTCGCGGCGGTCGAGGTCCCAGGCGACGAGGTACCAGCGCTGCCCGACGGTGACGAGCGCGTCGGGCTCGACGTGGCGGCGCGGCAGGGCGGCGCCGCTGCTCGAGGCGCGGCGGGCGTCGTACGTGAAGCGCAGCCGCTCGTCGTCACGGCAGCACTGCGCGAGGCGGGTGAGCACGACGGCGTCGAGCGCGGGCCCGCGACGGGGCGCCTGCTGGGTCTGGGTGGAGACCGCGTCCATGCGTCGCCGCAGCTTCGGCGGCATCACCGAGACGATCTTCGTGAGCGCACCGAGGGCGCTCACCTCCAGCCCGGCGACACCTCCCCCGGCCGCCGCGCGCAGACCGACCGCGATGGCGACGGCCTCCTCGTCCTCGAGCAGCAGCGGCGGCAGCGCGGCCCCGGCCTGCAGCTGGTAGCCGCCGGCGAGCCCGCGCACCGCGTCGACCGGGTAGCCGAGGTCGCGCAGGCGCTCGACGTCGCGCCGCAGCGTGCGGTCGGAGACCTCGAGCCGCTCCGACAGCTCCGGCCCCGTCCAGAACCGGTGGGTCTGGAGCAGCGAGAGCAGACGGAGCATGCGGGAGCTGGTGCTGGCCATGGATCCGAGACTAGATCTCCTTCCGGACAGAACCTGACCGGAAGGCCCGGAAGGGTCGTCCCCATGACCACACCGATCATCGAGACCCAGTCGCTGACCAAGACGTTCCGCGTCAAGAAGAAGACCGTCGAGGCCGTCCGCTCGCTCGACCTGCGCGTGGAGCCAGGCGAGCTCGTCGCCTTCCTCGGCCCGAACGGCGCCGGCAAGTCCACGACGCTCCGCATGCTCACCACGCTCCTGCCGCCCACGTCGGGCACGGCGCGGGTGGCCGGGTACGACGTCGGCCGCCACCAGGCGGAGGTGCGCCGCCACATCGGGTACGTCGGCCAGGGCAACGGCGCCGGGCACCTGCAGCGCGGGCGCGACGAGCTGCTCAACCAGGGCCGCGCCTACGGGATGACGGCCGCCGACACCCGCGCCCGGGCGGACGTGCTCATCGACGGGCTCGACCTCGGCGGCGTCGTCGACCGCACCGTCTCGACCCTCTCGGGCGGTCAGCGACGGCGGCTCGACATCACGCTCGGGATGATCCACGCGCCCGAGCTGCTGTTCCTGGACGAACCGTCGACCGGCCTCGACCCGCAGAACCGGGCGCACCTGCAGGAGCAGATCGTCGGTCTCCACCGGGCAGGGACGACGATCGTGCTCACCACCCACTACCTCGACGAGGCCGACGCGATGGCCCAGCGGGTGGTGGTCGTCGACCACGGCGCGATCATCGCCGACGACACCTCCGAGCACCTCAAGGGCGGGCTCGGCGTGCGCGTGACCCTCGGGTTCGCGACGGCCGCGGACGCCGAGGCCGCCCGCGGGCAGGTCGACGCCGCGGGCAGCACCGAGGCCCCCGTCGTCACCGTCCAGGACGGCGCGCCGGCGCTCGTCGTGCGCCACCGTGACGGCACCACCTGGGCTGCCGACGCCGTCCGGCGGCTCGAGGCCGCGGGCCTGGTCGTGACCGGGCTCGAGGTCGTGCGGCCGACGCTCGACGACGTGTTCCTCTCCCTCACCGGACGCAGCCTGCGCGAGGCGGGCGCGACCGACGCCGGCGCCACCACCGAGGAGGTGGCCGCGTGAGCACACCGGCCGCGACCACCCGCCGTACCGACCCGACCACCACCCCCGCAGGAGCACCCATGACCACCACCACGACCACCGCGGCGCCGCGGGCGTCGTACACCCGGCCCACGGGCGTCGTCGCCGACGTCGTCACCGTGTTCACGCGCGAGATGCGGCCGCTGGCGCGCGACCCGTTCCAGGTCGTGTTCTCGATGATCCAGCCGCTGTTCTTCCTCGCCCTGTTCGCGCCGCTGCTGCCCGACGGCGCGTTCCCCGGCGGCGTCTCGGCGCTGCAGTGGTTCGTGCCCGGGATCGTCGCGATGTCGTGCCTCATGGGCACCTCGATGGTGGGCTCGAACCTGCTGCTGGAGATGCAGACCGGGTCGCACGAGCGGCTGCTGGTGGCGCCCGTACGGCGCTCCGCGCTCCTGCTCGGTCGCGCGGCGAAGGAGATCGTGCCGATGCTCGCGCAGTCCGCGATCATCATCGCCGCGGTGACGCCGTTCTCGTTCGAGCTGCACCTGCCCGGCGTGCTGGTCGGCCTCGCGATCATGGCGGTCTTCGCGGTCGGGATGGCGTCGCTGTCCTACGTGCTCGCGCTCGCCGCCGAGGGCCGCGACTGGATGTTCTGGGCCGTGCAGCAGACCTTCCTGTTCCCGGTGCTGCTGCTCGCCGGGATGCTGCTGCCGGTCGACGACGGCCCGGCCTGGCTGCGCACGCTGTCGGCGCTCAACCCGCTGACGTACGTCGTGGACGCCGAGCGTGCGCTCTTCGCCGGCACGTGGCCGGCCGGCACGATCCTGGCGGGCGTCGCGGCCGCGGCCGGCGTGGCGCTCGTCGGGCTCGGCGTCGGGATCCGGGCGATGCGCCGGCAGGACTGAGGTGCGGGGCGGGGCGGGGGCGCGCTGGCGGCAGTTTCGCCGCTCGAGCGGTTAAACCGCCGCTGTGCGACCTGAATTCACGTCGCACACCACCAGGACCGTGCACACGGTCCCCGCACGACCGACCCGCGAGGGGTCCGGCGCACCGCGCGCGTCGGGCCCTCCGCGGCGTCAGGAGATGAGCTCGTCCAGCCGCGAGTAGGCCCGGGCGTCGCCGCGGAGCACCTCGGAGCGCCGCCCGTCGACGGAGACCGGCACGTCGCCGGCCACCGTGATCCGGCGCATCTCGCGCGGGTGCTCGTCGAAGTCGGCGACGGCGTAGTGCTGGGTGGCGCGGTTGTCCCACATCGCGACGTCGCCGGGCTCCCAGCTCCAGCGCACCGTGTTCTCCAGCTTCGTCACCCGGTTCTGGAGCAGGTGGAACAGCGCGGAGGACTCGGAGGTGTTGAACCCCTCGAACTGCTTCACGAAGTGGCCGAGCACGAGCGAGCGCTCCCCCGTCTCCGGGTGCACGCGCACGACGGGGTGGCGGGTCTCGAAGATCTGCGAGGTGAAGTCGTCACGGCTGTAGTTGGCGTCCGGCTGGTCGTGCTCCTCGTCGCGCTGGGCGTAGTCGTAGGAGTTCGTGTGCACCGCCCACAGCTCGTCGACGAGGGCCTTCAGCGGGGCGGGCAGGCCGTCGTACGCCGTCACGGTGTTCGCCCAGACCGTCGTGCCTCCGTACGCCGGCAGGGTCACCCCGCGCAGCACGCTGATCGCCGGCACGCGGTCGACGAAGGTGACATCGGTGTGCCAGCTGTTCGCCGCCATGCCCTTGTTGGCGGTCACCCGCAGCACGCGCGCGCTGCCGGTGTTGACCGTCGGGTGGGCGGTGGTGAGCGGGCCGAAGCGCTCGGCGAAGTCGGCGTGGGCGTCGTCGTCGAGGTGGTGCTGGCCGCGGAAGAACACGACCTTGTGGCGCAGCAGCGCCTCCCGCACGGCGGCGACCTCGGCGTCCCGGAGGTCGCCGCCCAGCCGGACGCCGTCGATGCGCGCCCCGATCCGTCCACCGATCCGGCGGACCTCGATCCCCGGGGGACCGGGCTCGGCCGCGGAGGAGCCGAGGGGGGCGGTGCGGTGCGCGGTGATCGTCACGGGGGTGCCTCCTAGCCGGGGTGGCGAGCGCCGGGCGACGCTTAGCCGACTAACACGGTAGGGATTGACGACAAATCGGTGGGCCCGGTCTCACCAGGTGACCCCGCCCCGCTCCTCAGGCGTGGGCCGCGCCCAGCTCGAGCATGACGATCCCGACGACCACGAGCACCAGGCCACCGACCTGCACCCGGCCCAGCGTCTCGCCGAACAGCACGATGCCGAGCAACGCGATGCTGGCGATGCCGAGCCCCGACCACACGGCGTACGCCTGCCCCAGCGCCATGCCGCGCACGAGCGCCTGGGAGAGGGCGTAGAACGCCGAGCAGTAGCCGACGACGACCACCACCGACGGCAGCAGCCGGGTGAACCCCTCCGACGCGCGCAGCGACAGCGTCGCCACGACCTCGCTCGCGATCGCGACCATCAGCCAGACCCACATGGGGCGATCCCACCACGCCCGGAGCACCCGACCACCCGCTCGTCACGGGCCGGACGGTCAGGGGCGCAGACCCTCGAGCAGCGCCAGCGTCTCCTGCCAGGCCGCCGACGCCTCGTCGATGACGACGAAGTGGTCGCCCTCGACCTCGGTGAGCGTGGCGTCGTCGCCCGCGGCGACCGCGCGCTCGACGTACGTGCTCGACTGGCTCGGCGGCACGATCGTGTCGGAGCTGCCGTGCACGCACCGCACCGGCACCCCGAGGGGCAGGTGGCGCGTGGGGTCGGCCTCGTCGTACGCCGTGGGGTCGGCCGCCGGCTCGACCCCCATGAGGCTGAGCACCGGGTCACGACCGAACGCGGCACCGGCGGCCTCGGTCAGGTCGAGCACGCCCGCCTGCGAGACGACGCCGGTGACGGGCACGCGCTCGGGCGACCAGCGCGCGAAGCGACCGCGCGCGGCGGCCCAGGCGGCGAGGTGGCCGCCGGCGGAGTGACCCAGCGTGAGCACGCAGGCCCGCTCGGCGTCGGTCAGCTCGGCGACGTCGGCGAGCGCGTCGATCCCGGCCGCGACGTCGTCGAACGTCGTCGGGTAGCCGCCCCCGCCACCGTCGGTGGAGCGCCCGGCGACGCGGCGGTACTCCAGGTTCCAGGCGGTCCAGCCGTTCTCGGCGAGGCTGAGCGCGAGCGGGGCGCCGAGCGTGGCGTCGTACGCCGCCTGCCAGAAGCCGCCGTGGATGACGACCACGACGCCCTTCGACGGGGCCGCGCCGGCGCCGCCCGCACCGGGCGCGGGGCGGTAGAGGTCGGCCCACTGCGACGGGTCGTCGCCGTACGTGACCCGCGTCGGGCTCAGCACGTCGCTGCCCGCGATCGGCGTGGGGTCGGTCGGCGGGGGCGCGCCGGAGCCGCCGGGCAGCCCGTCGTCGCCGCCGCAGGCCGCCAGCGCGGCACCACCGCCGACGAGGCCGGCCCCGGCGAGCAGCCCCCGTCGCGACAGCAGCCGCCGCAGCGCGCGCTCAGTCCCACCGGCCCTGCCGTCCACGCTTGACCTCCGCTCGTCGGGTCTTCGTCGCCAGGCGACGACGCTGTGACCCTCGGGTGGGCTTCGTCGCGCGGCGCGGCGCGGATGGGGGCGCGGCCGCCTCCTGCAGCAGCGCGAGGAGGCGCTCCCGGGCCGCGGCACGGTTGGCCCGCTGGCCGCGGTGCTCGCTCGCCGACACCACCACGACCCCGCCCACGAGCCGCGACCCGAGCCGCTCGAGCACCCGCTCGCGCAGGTCGTCGGGCAGCGACGTCGCCGCGGCCACGTCGTACGAGAGCTCCACCCTGCTGTCGGTCGTGTTGACCCCCTGGCCGCCGGGCCCCGAGGAGCGCGAGAACCGCTCCGTGAGCTCGCGCGCCGGCACCCGCCAGCGGCGGGTCACGACGAGGTCGGCGTCGAGGTCCACGGACGCCGCTCAGCCGAGCGGGAGGTAGCGGGAGAGGTCGGTGCGCTCGCCGCTGACGGAGACCGGGAGGTCGTCGGTCCAGGCGGCGTCGCCGACCGCGAGACCGATCCAGGTGTCGGCGTCGGTCTCGACGACCGCCGGCGGCGTGCCGCGCGTGTGGCGCACGCCCTCGATCACCTGCACCGCCGCGTACGGCGGGACGCGCACCTCGACCGAGGCTCCGGGCGCCCTCTCCTGCAGCAGCGCGAGGTAGTGCTTCACGAGCACCTTGCGCTCGGGACGTCCGGCCGTGCCGGCGCGCCACTGCGCGAGGGCGTCGGCGACCTCGGCGGGCTCGGCGGGGATCAGACGGCGGGGCACGCCCTCATTGGACCATCCGGGGGCGGGCTCGCGCGTGGCGGTTCGCGGAGGGGGTGTGCCGGTTTGGTGCGCCGAGTGCCGGTTTCACCGGCTAGGTGACGAACCCGGCACCTAGCGCATGAAGGTTCGTGCGCCCGGTGCCGGTTTCACCGGCTAGCCGGTGAAACCGGCAGACACCCTCACTCCGCCCGCTCGAGCGGCTCCTCGGGGCGCGGCTGGAGCAGGTGGAAGATGCCGTAGAGCCGTCGCTCCTCCGTCCCTCCCGCCTCGTCCGCGCCGGCGGGACCCGCCGCCCGGCTCCGGGCGGTCCAGCGCA
The DNA here is from genome assembly GCF_000426525.1 of Nocardioides alkalitolerans DSM 16699. Classification (GTDB taxonomy): domain Bacteria; phylum Actinomycetota; class Actinomycetes; order Propionibacteriales; family Nocardioidaceae; genus Nocardioides; species Nocardioides alkalitolerans. The sequence continues at coordinate 1,038,477 of NZ_KE384533.1, read as the reverse complement.
TGACCACCTCGTCCAGCTCGGCGGCCAGCTCGACCGCCTCCGCCTTCGTGAGCTGGAACGTCGCCTCGGTGATGTTGCGCAGCACGGCGGGGTCGCGCTCGGCCCGGTACGCCGCGTCCACGGCCCGGTGGGCCCGCTCGCTCGCCATGCCGCGCCAGGCGGCGGCGACCACCGCGCCGCCCGGGGTCTGCGCCACGGCGTCGAGGTCGAGCCGGAACCCGCGGTCGTCGTCGGCGGGTCGCCACACCCGGTCGCGCTTGTCCCGCGCCAGCTCGGGCGCCTCGACCACGACGTCGTACTTCGCCAGCTGGCGCAGGTGGAAGCTCACCTGGTTGGCCGGCAGGCCGAGGGTGCGGGCGAGGTCGGCGGCCCGCATCGGACCCCGGGCGTTGAGCTCCTCGAGCAGGCGGGACCGGACGGGGTGCGCGAACGCGCGGAGGGTGCGGGCGTCGGTGACGCGCTGGTGGTCGACCACGCGGGCACCGTAGCCGAGTTGCCCGCCGATCATTGCGCAACACTACTTGCGCAATGGTTGTTGCGGATCTACCGTCCCTGCATGACCGGCTACCGCGACCTCGCCCGCAACCGGGACTTCACCGTCCTGTGGATCGGCGAGACCGTCTCCGAGCTCGGGGCCCGCATGAGCGCCTTCGTCTACCCGCTCCTGGCGCTCGCCCTCGGCGGCTCGATCGGCACCGCGGCCCTGGTGCAGGCGGCGTACTTCGGCGGCATCGTCCTCGCCCTGCTCCCCGCAGGTGCGCTCGTCGACCGGCTGCACCGGGGCCGGGTGCTGCGCACGGTCTCCGCGACCGGGTTCCTGCTGTACGCCGGCATGGCCGCCGCCCTGACCCTCGACGGGCTGAGCCCCACCGCCCTCGGGGTCGGCGCGCTGATCGCCGGCGTCTGCACCGGGATCTACGAGCCGGCGCAGATCTCCGCGGTCCGGTCGGTGGTGACGACCGCGCAGCTGCCCACCGCGCTGGCCCAGAACCAGGCCCGCGGTCACGCCGCCGAGCTGGCGGGCGCACCCCTCGGCGGCCTCCTGCTGACCGTCCACCGGGCGCTCCCGTTCGCCGTGGACGCCGCGACCTACCTCGTGTCGTTCGTGATGCTGGGCCGGATCCGGACCGACCTCTCCGCCCCCGCGCCCGCTCCCGGCGAGGACCGCGGCGGACACGTGCTGAGGCGGATGGGCCGCGACGTCGCCACCGGCGCCCGCTTCGTCGTACGCCACCCCGTGATGCGGCTGCTCGCCTGCTGGTCCGCGCTCTCCAACCTGGTGGTGAACGGGCTGCTCTTCGTGGTCGTGCTCCGGATGGCCGCCGACGGCCACAGCCCCGCCGCCATCGGCCTGGTCGCCACGGCGGCCGGGGTCGCCGGGCTCGTGGGCGCCGCCCTCGCCCCCTGGGTGATCGAGCGGACCCCCACCGGTCTCCTCACCGTCGCCGTCGGCTGGAGCGTCGTGCTGCCGCTCGTGCCCCTGGTGTGGTGGGCCGAGCCCGCGGTCGCCGCGACCTGCCTGGGCGCGCTCGTGCTGCTCAACCCCATCGGCAACGCGGGCATCGGCGCCTACCGCATCGCCATCACCCCGGACGCCCTCCAGGGCCGCGTGAACGCCACGACGGCGTTCCTCGCGTGGTCGACCATGCCGCTCGCACCGCTGGTCGGCGGGCTGCTGCTCGAGGTGTACGGCGGCCCGGTCGCCACCGCCGCCCTGCTCGCGGGCTGCCTCGCGGCGGCGCTGCTGGTGACGTCGAGCCGGCACGTGCGGCGCGTCCCCCGCCCGGCGGCGTGGGCGGCGCCTGGGGCGGGGCCGGCGCACGACCAGGGGGTGCCGGTTTCACCGGCTAGGTGACGACCCCGGCACCTGGCGCGTGAACCTTCGTGCGCCAGGTGCCGGTTTCACCGGCTAGCCGGTGAAACCGGCACGACCCGGCCCGACCCCGCTCAGCCCAGCGCGGCGGGCAGCGTCGCGGCCCAGGCGGTGCGGGCCTCGTCGACGGCGATCTCGAACTGGCCGTCGACGACGATCGCGTCGCCGCCGGTGCGGCCGATGGCGGCGACGGGCACGCCGTACGCCGTGGCGCGCGCCAGCAGCTCGTTGACACCCTCGGCGGGCACGGTGACGAGCACGCGCGCGGCGGACTCGGCGAAGAGCGCGACGAACGGGTCGGCGTGCACGGCGTCGAGGCCGACGCTCACGCCGACGCCGCGGTGGAACGTGGTCTCCGCGAGCGCCTGGGCGAGGCCGCCGTCGGAGAGGTCGTGCGCCGAGGTGGCGACGCCGACGAGGTCGACGAGCAGGGCGCCGAGCGCCTTCTCGGCGGCGAGGTCGACGACCGGCGGGCGACCGCCGAGGTGGCCGTGCACGACGTGGGCCCACTCCGAGCCCGAGAGCTCCTCCCGGGTCTCGCCGAGGAGCACGACGGTCTCGCCGGCGGCCTCGAAGCCCGAGGGGGTGCGGCGACGGACGTCCTCGATGACGCCGAGCACCGCGACGACCGGCGTCGGCAGGATCGCGGTCTCGCCGGTCTGGTTGTAGAGGCTGACGTTGCCGCCGGTCACCGGGATCTCGAGCTCGATGCAGGCGTCCTTGAGGCCACGGCACGCCTCGGCGAACTGCCACATCACGGCCGGGTCCTCGGGCGAGCCGAAGTTGAGGCAGTCGGAGATCGCCATCGGCACGGCGCCGCCGGTGGCGACGTTGCGGTAGGACTCGACCAGCGCGAGCTGCGCCCCGGCGTACGGGTCGAGCTTCGCGAAGCGGCCGTTGCAGTCGGTGGAGACGGCGACGCCGAGGTGGGTCTCCTCGTCGACGCGCACCATGCCCGAGTCGGCCGGCTGCGCGAGCACCGTGTTGCCGCGCACGTAGCGGTCGTACTGGTCGGTGATCCAGGACTTGTCGGCCAGGTTCGGCGACGCGACGAGGCGCAGCAGGGTGGCGCGCAGCTCGTCACCGCCCGCCGGCCGCGGGAGCGCCTCGGCGCCGTCGGCCTGCAGCGCGTCCTGCCAGTCGGGGCGGGCGAACGGGCGCTCGTACGTCGGGCCGTCGTGCGCCACGGACCGCGGTGGCACGTCGACGACGCGCTCGCCGTGCCAGTCGATCTCGAGCCGGCCGGTGTCGGTGACCTCGCCGACGACGGTGGCCTCGACCTCCCACTTCGCGCAGATCGCGAGGAACGCGGCGACGTCGTCGGGCTCGACGACGGCCATCATCCGCTCCTGGCTCTCGCTCATGAGGATCTCCTCGGGCGCGAGCGTGGAGTCGCGGAGCAGCACCTTCTCGAGGTCGACGTGCATGCCGCCGTCGCCGGCGCTCGCGAGCTCGGAGGTGGCGCAGGAGAGCCCGGCGCCGCCGAGGTCCTGGATGCCCGCGACGACGCCGGCCGCGAACAGCTCGAGCGTGCACTCGATGAGCAGCTTCTCCATGAAGGGGTCGCCGACCTGCACGCTGGGGCGCTTCGCCGGGCCGTCGGCGTCGAACGTCTCCGAGGCGAGCACGGAGACGCCGCCGATGCCGTCGCCGCCGGTGCGCGCGCCGTACAGGATCACCTGGTTGCCGACGCCGGACGCCTTGGCGAGGTGGAGGTCCTCGTGGCGCAGCACGCCGACGCAGAGCGCGTTGACGAGCGGGTTGCCGAGGTAGGTGGGGTCGAAGACGGCCTCGCCGCCGATGTTGGGCAGGCCGAGGCAGTTGCCGTAGTGGCCGACGCCCTCCACGATCCCGGGCAGGACGCGGTGGGTGTCGGGGGCGTCGAGCGGACCGAAGCGCAGCGGGTCCATCACCGCGACGGGGCGCGCACCCATGGCGAGGATGTCGCGCACGATGCCGCCGATGCCGGTCGCCGCGCCCTGGTGGGGCTCGACGTACGACGGGTGGTTGTGCGACTCGACCTTGAACGTGACGGCGTAGCCCTGGCCGATGTCGATGACGCCCGCGTTCTCGCCGATGCCGGCGAGCATCTTGCCGGCGCGGGTCTCCTGCGGGATCTCGGAGAACTGCTTGAGGTGCACCTTCGACGACTTGTAGGAGCAGTGCTCGCTCCACATGACGGAGTACATCGCCAGCTCGCTCGACGTGGGCCGGCGGCCGAGGATCTCGCGGATGCGGTCGTACTCGTCCGTCTTCAGCCCGAGGTCGGCCCAGGGCTGCTCCCGGTCCGGGTCGCCCGCGGCGCGGACCACGGTGTCGAGGTTCACGGCGGGGTGCGCCGACGTGGCCTCGGGGGCGGCCGCGGTGGTGCTCGCGGGGGGTACGGCGGGGGCTGCGGGGTCCGTCACGGCTGAAATCGTAAGCCCGGCGGCGCCGTGCCGGTGCGGCGCGGTCCGGGCGTGGGCGGCAGCGGTCCGGACGAGGTCGGCGCGTGACGGGGCGTCGTCAGCGGTAGAGGACCAGGACGTCGTCGTCGCCGTCCTCGTCGAACGTGAGGATGCCGCCGTCCACGAGGAAGCGGGCCCCCGGCACCGCCGCCGTCCACGCCGGGTCGTCCCCGATGCCCTCGTGGAACGACAGGTCCTCCCGGTCGCGGGTGTAGTAGCCGCCGCCCGCGAACCCGGCGAAGGCGTCGGCCACCTCGTCCAGGTCCTCGTCGAGCAGCACCTGGCCCTGGCCGCCGACGGCGGAGACCAGCCACTCACCATCGACCTCCCCGCCCGACACCGCGCCGATGGCCGGGGTCGTCGTCTCCAGCTCGACCGACGCCATCTCCCCCTCCGGGTCCACCAGCGTGAGGGTGCCCCGGTCGTCCAGCACCGCGAGGCGGTCGGGCGCCACCCGGGTCACGTCGACCGCGTCGCTCTGCCAGACCTCGTCGCCGTCGGAGGTGCGCAGCGCCGTGACGCCGTCCCCACCGACCACGGCCGCGACCCCGTCGGCCGCCACCACGCGGCCCACGTCGTCGAGCTCGGTCGTCCACAGCTCGGCGCCGTCCTCGACGTCGTACCCGCGCACGGTCACCCCGTCGACGTCGGCGGTCACGAGCACGTCGCCGGCGATCGCCACGCCGTACGACTGCTCCTGCGGGAACGCCCAGCGCTCCTCCCCCGTCAGCGCGTCGACGACCTCCAGCTCGTCGCTCCCCTCCGGACGCACGACCGCCGTCCCCCCGTCCACGGCGACCACCCGGCCGTCCACCTCCCAGGCGACCGCGCCGTCGTCGAACGAGATCCACCGCGTCCGCTGCAGGTCGCGGTCCGGGATCGCGAAGCCCTCGCCGGGAGCGACGAGGAAGCGGGGTCCGATGCCCACCTCGCCCAGCTCGGTCTCCCACTCCTCCGAGCCGTCCTCGAGCGAGAGCGCCACGACCGCCTCCTCCTCGAGCAGCACGACCCGACCGTCGCCGCTGTCGAGCACGTAGGGCTGCCCGGAGACCTCCGCCTCCCAGGCACGTTCGGGATCGCTGCCGACGGCCCCGGGCGCCCGCAGCTCGGATCCCCCCGCGTAGACGACGCCGCCCTCGTCCCCGCGCAGCTGGGTCCACGCCAGGATCCCGCCGCCGACCAGGCCCAGCAGCACCACGACCGCGACGAGCACCAGGCGCCCGCGTCGCCGTTGCGGGGCGGGCGGCACCTGCGACTGCCAGGCCGGCACCCCTCTGGACTGCGGCTGCTGCGGCTGCTGCGGGTACGGCGGGGGCAGGTCGGGTCCGGTCACGGGGAGGTCCTCTCGGGCGCTGGTGCGGCGCGCCTCCTACCCCGCAGGTGCAGCGCGGAACCCCGGAGCGCGATCGACACCTGCCCAGAGGCGTAGAACCGCGGGGAGAGGGGCAGGGTGGCTCCGGCCCGGCCTGCACGGCAGCACCCGGCGCCCGGCGGAACGCCACGCTCACGACTCGGGAGCGGGGGTCCGCCTGGTGCTACGTTGCCCGCAACCAGGGCAGCGCTGACCCGAGTCGTATTACGAGGAGCTCTCGATGTCGAACCCGTCCGATCCCTACCCCCAGCAGGGTGGCCAACCGCCGCAGCAGGGCGGGACCCCCTCCGGCGGCTACCCCACCCAGCCCCCGCCCGGCGGAGCTCCGCAGCCCGGCTACGGCGCCCCCCAGGGCCAGCCGCCGTACGGCGCGCCCCAGCCCGGCTACGGCGCCCCCCAGGGCCAGCCGGGTCAGCCGGGTCAGCCCGGCCAGTACGGCGCCCCCCAGGGCCCGCCCGGCCAATACGGCGCCCCGCAGGGCCAGCCCGGCTACCCGCAGCAGGGCTACGGCCAGCAGGGCTACGGCCAGCAGCCCGGGTACGGCGCCCCCCAGCGCCCCGCCCAGCCGAAGGTGAACCCGTTCCAGGGCACCCCGATCAGCGACTACGTGCGCGACGGCGCCTCGGTGCTGCTGCTCCTCGCACCGCTGTGGATGGTCTGGGACATCGGTGACTTCGGCTTCAACCGCGGCGCCGACCGCTGGTGGGTCTGGATCGCGGCGCTCGTCGGCCTCGTCGCCGTCGCGGTGCCCTACGTGGTGAAGGCCCGCATCCTGCCGCTCGCCCCGCAGCAGGCGTTCCTCGCCAAGGCGGCGCTGCTCGCGCCGTACGCGATCAGCGTGGTCGCCGCGCTCGTCAACGACATCTTCCAGGGCACCGACGGCGGCCTCCTCGGCGCCGGTGTCGCGGCCGCCCTCGCCGCGGTCGTGCTGACGCTCTCCCCGCGCAAGAGCGAGGAGTCGGAGAACCCGACGAGCGACGGTCTGTGGTGGAAGATCACGACCGGTCTCGCGATCGGCACCGCGGTGCTCGTCGTGCTGACGCTCGTCCTGGGGATCCTCCAGGGCGTCATCGACGACACGGGCGTCTTCGACCCGTTCCTGTACTTCCTCATGACCGTGCTGATCTCGGTCGCCATCCCGCTCGTGTGCGTGGTGTGGCCGCTGCTCAGCCTGCTGAAGCGCTCCGAGGAGGCCCGCCTCGTGCTGGCCACCCTCGCGTTCGTCGGCCTCTTCGCGGCCATGACCGACGGCGACGGCGGCGACGGCCCGTTCTACGCGATCTTCGACAAGTGGAACATCCCGGGCTCGGGCTACCTGCTGTTCGCGGCGCTCGGTGCGGCCCTCGTGTCGCGTCCGGTCATCCGCACCACCAAGCCGCAGGAGCCGTTCTGGGCCTGGGTGCACACCGCGAAGCTGGCGCTCTACGTGACCGGCACCGTCATCGCGATCACCGTCGTCGGCACGCTGCTCGGCCTCATCGAGGCGGACGGCTTCGGCGCCGGCTCGATCATCGCCCTGGTGCTCGGCCTCGTCGCCGCGGGCCTCGCGTTCGCGCCGACCACGATGCTGGCCGACCCCCGCAAGGGCCGTCTGCTGGTGCTCGGGCTCATCGGCGGCGTGATCGCCGTGGGCATCGCGTTCCTCATCATCATCGGCAACGCCGACGGCTTCGGCGGGGGCACCTTCTCCGCCGGTGGCGCCCCGGGCGGCTGGACCGCCTACCAGACCGCCGCCTGGTTCGGCCTCCCCCTGCTGGCGCTCTACGCCCTCACGGTCCCGCCGTCGATCCGCAGCATCCTCGGCTCGGTCGTCCCCGCAGGCCTCGGCCAGGGCGGCCACGGCCAGCAGGGTCACCAGGGCCAGTACGGCCAGCAGGGCCAGTACGGCGCGCCCCAGGGCCAGCCGGGCTACGGCGCCCCGCAGGGCCAGCCCGGTCAGCAGTACGGCGCGCCCCAGGGCCAGCCCGGGTACGGCGGTCAGCCGGGCCAGCAGTACGGCGCCCCCCAGGGCCAGCCGGGCTACGGCGCCCAGCCGGGCCAGCAGTACGGCGCCCCGCAGGGTCCGCCGCAGGGCCAGCCGGGTCCGTACGGCGCTCCCCAGGGCCAGCCGGACTACGGCCAGCAGTACCCGCAGCAGGGTCAGCCGGGCCAGCCCGGCCCCGGCGCGTACGGCCAGCCCGGTGCGTTCGGCCAGCCCGAGGGCGAGCAGACGGTCGTCCGTCCGCCCAGCACTCCGGGTGGCACGCCGAGCAACCCGACCAACGACACGACGCAGTTCTCGCGTCCGCAGGACCCGCCCGCCCAGCCGTGAGCTGACGAGCACGCGACACCGAACGGCCCCCGCCCTCCCGGCGGGGGCCGTTCGTCGTACGGGAGGAGGAGCACCCCCCTCCGTCGGGTAGTCCCTGACGAAGTGGTCGTGCGGGCGGCCGATCCGCGACCACTTCGTCAGGGACTACCCCACGAGACCCCGACCCGACGAGGTCGTCGCCCCTCAGGACCCGATGTCGAGCCCGGCGTAGTTCTCCGCCAGCCCGGCCGCACCGGCGGCGCTCGAGGCCACCCACCGCAGCTGGCTGAGCTGCAGCTGGGCGTCGAACGGGTCGCCGGCGGTGTGGAGCATCGTCGTCATCCACCACGAGAAGTGCGTGCAGCGCCAGACCCGGCGCAGCGCCGTGTCGGAGTAGGCGTCGGCGAGCCGGCTGTCACCGCCCCGGACGAGCTCGGCCAGCGCCGGCGCGAGCACCCCGACGTCGGCGACCGCCAGGTTGAGCCCCTTGGCGCCGGTCGGCGGCACGATGTGGGCGGCGTCGCCGGCGAGGAAGAGGTTGCCGTGGCGCATCGGGGTCTGCACGAACGACCGCATCGGCAGCACCGACTTCTCGGTGATCGGGCCCGGCTCGAGGCTCCAGCCGTTCTCGCCGTGGCCGAGCCGCGTGGCCAGCGCGTCCCAGATGCGGTCGTCGGACCACGTGTCGACGTCGGTGCCGTTCGGCACCTGCAGGTAGAGGCGCGAGACGCTCGCCGAGCGCATCGAGTGCATCGCGAAGCCGTCCGGGTGCCAGGCGTAGATGAGCTCGTCGGTCGAGGGCGCCACGTCGGCGAGCACCCCGAGCCACGAGTAGGGGTAGACCCGCTCCCAGGTCTGGCGCACGTCGTCGGGCACGGCGGCGCGCGAGGGCCCGAACGACCCGTCGCAGCCGACGAGCACGCGGGCCTCGAGCCGGTACGACGTGCCGTCCGCCCCCGTGAAGGTCACCGCCGGCCGGTCGCTCGTCACGTCGTGGACGGCCACGTCGGCGGCCTCGTAGTGGATCTCCTGGCCGCGGGCGTGCGCGGCGGCGACCAGGTCCTTCTGCACCTCGGTCTGCCCGTAGACCCACACCGAGCGTCCGACGTGCTCCTGGAAGTCGATGTGGTGGCGCTCGCCGGGCCACTGCAGGTAGATGCCCCGGTGCTCGTCGCCGACCTCCGCGATCCGGTCGCCGAGGCCGGCCCGGCGGAGCAGGTCGACGGTGGAGTGCTCGAGGATGCCGGCGCGGATGCGGGACCCGACGTACTCCTCGGACCGCGCCTCGACGACGACGGAGGCGACGCCGCGCGCGGCGAGCAGGTGGGCGAGCAGGAGGCCCGACGGGCCGGCGCCGACGATGGCGACCTCGGTCGGGATCACGGTGGTGGTCATGGGCCCAGTGACGCCGGTCTCACCGGCCGGCGTCCACCGCCGATTTCACTGAGCGGAAGCACGTTCCGGTCACAGCGACCTCCCGATCCCCCGGGCCGCGACCTGGAGCGACGCGACGAGCCGCGACCGGTCGCGCTTGAGCGACGGCACCACGATCCCGAGGGCGGCGACGACCTCGGCGTCGTCGGCCGTGCCCCGCCGGATCGGCACCCCCACCGAGCACGCCCCCGCCGACATCTCCTCCACCGTGCTGGCGTAGCCGTCGCGCACCGCCTGGTCCAGCTGACGGGCCAGCGTGCCGGGCTGCACGACCGTGTACGGCGTGACGCGGCGCAGCGGGCGGCTCAGCACGGCCTCGCGCACGTCGGGCGGCGCGTGGGCCAGCAGGGCCTTGCCGACCCCGGTGCAGTGGAGCGGCAGGCGGGATCCGACGGTCGACACGATCGGCACCGACGCGCGACCCGAGATGCGCTCGACGTACAGCACCTCGGTGCCCTCGCGGACGGCCAGGTGCACGGTGGCGAGCGTGGCGGCGTAGATGTCCTGGAGGAACGGCGAGGCCGCACGACGCAGGTCGGTCTGCACGGGGGCGAGCAGGCCGATGTCCCAGGTGCGGCGACCCACGACGTACGCCCCGTCGTCGCGCCGCTGGAGCAGCCCGCCGGCCACCAGCTCGCCGGCGAGGCGGTGGGCGGTCGGCAGGGCGAGGCCCGCGCGCTCGGCGAGCCGGCTGAGCGTGAGGCTGCGGTGGCGGTCGTCGAACGCCCCCAGCAGGGCGACGACGCGCTGCGCGACGGTGGTGCCCGGCTGCGCCGTGTTGCCCGCCATCGTCTCCTCCTCGGCCCGGCCACGCGCGATCCGGCGTTCGGCCCGATCCTTCCGCCCAGCGGAAGCGTGACCGGGACCACGCTACTCCTCCCGCTCTACCGTCGCCCCATGCCAGAGCCAGTCCTCGCCCCCCAGGCCGACGTCGACGCCGAGATGGCCGCGATCACCGGCGCCTACGAGCAGGCCGGCGTGGTCGAGACCCAGCCGCGCCGCGACTACGCGCCGTACCGCAGCAGCCTGTTGCGCCACCCGACCAAGAGCCTGCACCACGCCGACCCCGAGACGATCGAGCTGTGGGCGCCCTGCTTCGGCCCCACCGACGTCGACCCGCTCGAGGCCGACCTGACGGTCCAGCACACCGGCGAGCCGATCGGCGAGCGCATGGTCGTCACCGGTCGCGTCACCGACGGCGAGGGCCGCCCCGTGCGCCACCAGCTGGTCGAGATCTGGCAGGCGAACGCCGGCGGGCGCTACGTGCACAAGCGCGACCAGCACCCCGCGGCGGTCGACCCGAACTTCACCGGCGTCGGGCGCTGCCTCACCGACGGCGACGGCTGGTACCGCTTCACCACGATCAAGCCCGGGCCCTACCCGTGGAAGAACCACCGCAACGCCTGGCGCCCGGCCCACATCCACTTCTCGATGTTCGGGACGGAGTTCACCCAGCGCGTCGTCACCCAGATGTACTTCCCGGGCGACCCGCTCTTCGCGCTCGACCCGATCTTCCGCTCGATCGTCGACCCGGCGGCCCGGGCGCGGCTCGTGGCGTCGTACGACCACGACGTCACCACCCACGAGTGGGCCACCGGCTACCGCTGGGACATCGTGCTGACCGGCAGCAACCGCACGCTCACCGAGACCGACACCGAGGACGGCGACCACTGATGACGACTCCCTCGGCCCCCCTCGCCCCCACGCCGGGCCAGACCGTCGGCCCGTTCTTCCACTACGCGCTGCCCTACCCCGGCGACCGCGACCTCGTCCCGCAGGGCTCGCCGGGGTCGGTGCGGCTCCACGGCACCGTGCACGACGGCGCCGGCGCCCCGGTGCCCGACGCGCTCGTCGAGATCTGGCAGGCCGGGCCCGACGGCCGGGTGGTGCAGGAGCACGGCTCGCTGCGGCGCGACGGCTTCACCTTCACCGGCTTCGGCCGGGCGTCGACCACCCGGGCGGGGCACTACGACTTCTCCACCCTCCTGCCCGGCCCGACCGACCCCGGCGCGGCGCCGTTCTTCGCGGTCACGGTCTTCGCGCGCGGCCTGCTGCACCGGCTCTTCACCCGCGCCTACCTGCCGGCCGACGCCCCGGGCGCCTCCGCGGAGGCCCTCGCCGCCGACCGTCTGCTCGCCTCGGTGGAGGAGTCGCGCCGTACGACGCTCGTGGCCACCACCGACGCCCCCACCCCCGCGAGCGCGGCGAGCGGGGTGCTCGGCCTGCGTTTCGACATCCACCTGCAGGGAGGGTCCGAGACGGTGTTCCTGGCCTATCCGGGACACTGAGGGCGTGAGCGACCTCCTCTGGCCGGGCGACGAGCGCGCCGGCACGTTGTTCGACGCCCGCTCGATGGTGGAGGGCATGGTGGCCCTCGAGGCGGCGTGGTCGTCCGGGCTCGTCGACCACGGGCTCGCCCCGGCCGACGCCGCGGTCACCTCGGCCGAGCTCGAGGCGCTCGTCACCGCCGCCGACCTCGACGGCCTGGCACTGGCGGCCGAGGGGGGCGGCAACCCCGTCATCCCGCTGCTCCACGTGCTGCGCACCCGCCTCGTCGCCGCCGACCGCACCGAGGCCGCGCGCTGGCTGCACCGGGGGCTGACCAGCCAGGACGTCGTCGACACCGCCGTCGTGCTCTGCTGCGCCACGGCCCTGCGCCGCCTCGAGATCGAGTTCAGCAGCCAGGTCGACGCGCTCACGGCGCTGGCCGACGCGCACCGCGGCACGCTCATGGTGGGCCGCACGCTCACCCAGCACGCCGTGCCGACGACCTTCGGCGCGAAGGCCGCCGGGTGGCTCGCCGGCGTCGTCGACGCCCGCGCGACCGCCGTCTTCGCGCACTCCGTGCTCCCGGTGCAGCTCGGCGGCGCCGCGGGCACCCTCGCCGGCACCGTCGAGCTCGCGCGCCTGCGGGGCGTGCGCGATCCCGTGCGCACCACCGTCGCGCTCACCGACGAGGTCGCCGCGGCCCTCGGCCTCCAGGCCTCCCCGCCCTGGCACACCAGCCGCTTCCCCCTGACCCGCGTGGGCGACGCCCTCGCCACCGCGACCTCGGCGTTCGGCCACATCGCCTCCGACGTCGTCACGCTCACCCGCCCGGAGATCCGCGAGGTCGGCGAGCCGACCGCTCCCGGTCGCGGTGGCTCGTCGACGATGCCGCAGAAGCAGAACCCGGTGCTGGCGGTGCTCGTGCGGCGAGCGGTCATCACCAACCCGGGCCTGGCCGCCACGCTCCACACCGCCGCCGGCCTCGCCAACGACGAGCGTCCCGACGGCGCCTGGCACGCCGAGTGGGCCACGCTGCGCGACCTCGCCCGCCGTACGGTCGTGGCCGCCGCCCACACCACCGAGCTCGTGCGCGGCCTGCGCGTCGACGCCGCCGGCATGGTCGCCCGGGCCCGCGCCGCCGACGGCCTGCTGGCCGAGCGCGACGCCGTGCACGCGCTGCTCGACGAGCCCGCCCCCACCGCGCCCGGGAGCGACGACCCGTCGTCGTACCTCGGCGTCATCGACCCGATCGTCGACCGAAGGATCACCCCATGAGCGTCCCCGTCGTCTCCGGCGTCGAGTTCAGCGACCCGGCCAGCGGTCCGCTGCTGCTGCTCGGCCCGTCCCTCGGCACCGCCGTCACCCCGCTGTGGGAGACCTGCGCACGGCAGCTCGCCGAGACGTTCCACGTGGTCGGCTGGGACCTGCCGGGCCACGGCACCAGCCCCGTGCCCGCCGACGGCTTCACCATGGCCGAGCTCGCGCAGGGCGTGCTGGCCGTCGCCGAGCGGGCGCTGGCCGCCCGCGGCGAGGCGAACGGGACGTTCGCGTACGCCGGCGTCTCCGTCGGCGGCGCCGTCGGCCTGCAGCTGCTGCTGGACTCCCCCGCCCGGGTCTCCTCCGCCGCCCTGATCTGCACCGGCGCGAAGATCGGCTCGCCGGAGATGTGGACCGAACGGGCCGCCATGGTGCGGGCGTTCGGCACGCCGACGATGGTCGAGGGCTCCGCGAAGCGCTGGTTCGCCCCCGGCTTCCTCGAGCGCCAGCCCGAGCGCGGCGGCGCCCTCCTCACCTCGCTCCAGGAGGCCGACCCGCAGGGCTACGCCTTCACCTGTCGGGCGCTGGCGGCGTACGACGTGCGCGACCGCCTGGGCACCGTCACCGCCCCGGTGCTCACCGTCGCGGGCGCGGACGACGAGGCCACGCCCCCGTCGGACCTCGAGGTCGTCGCCACCGGCGTGCCCCGCGGCCGCTCCGTCGTGCTCCCGGACGTCGCCCACCTCGCGCCGATCGAGGCGCCCGCGGCGGTCGCCGAGCTGCTCGCCGACGCGCTCGTCTCCGGTCCCATCGTCACCGAGGCCCAGCGCCGCGCCTCCGGCATGGAGGTGCGCCGCCAGGTGCTCGGCGACGCCCACGTCGACCGCGCCACCGCGGGCGCGACGGGCTTCACGTCGGAGTTCCAGGAGTTCATCACGCAGTACGCGTGGGGCGGCATCTGGACACGGCCCGGCCTCGACCGCCGTACCCGCTCGTTCATCACGCTCACGGCGCTGGTCGCCCGCGGCCACCACGAGGAGCTCGCCATGCACGTGCGCGCCGCCCTCGGCAACGGCGTCACGGTCGACGAGCTGAAGGAGCTGTTCCTCCAGACAGCGATCTACTGCGGCGTCCCCGACGCCAACACGGCCTTCCGCATCGCCCAGAAGACCCTCCTCGAGGAGGGCATCGAGCTGTAGGGGCCGCCCCAGGAGTCCCCGGTCGACCGGGGACTCCGGGACTGGGGGCCCGATGCAGAGGCCGACAAGTCTCGGACTCGGCCCCCCAGTCCGCCTCACCCCACCCGCGCCGGCCCTGTCGACCCGCGCACCCGCAGCTGGGTCGGGAGCACGAGCGCGCCGGGCTCGGCGGAACGCTGCCGGGCCTGGAGCAGCAGGGTGTCGACGGCGCGGGCGCCGGCGTCCTCCGTGCGCTCGGCGAGCGTCGTGAGCGGGGGCGTGCAGAAGTCGGAGCCGAACATGTCGTCGAAGCCGACCACGCTGACGTCGCCCGGCACGGCGACACCCCGCTCGCCGAGCCGCCGGAGCACGCCGATGGCGAGCATGTCGTTGTGGCAGACGACGGCGGTGGCCCCGGCCCCCAGGACGGCGTCCGCGGCCGCGGCGCCGCTGGAGAGCATCGGCACGTAGGGGCCGTGGCGCTGCACGTCCATCCCGCGCTCGTGGGCGGCGGCCTGCAGCCCGACCCAGCGGCGCGAGCCCGACCAGGACTCCGGCGGTCCGCCCGCGAACACGAACGACGTGTGCCCGAACGAGGCCAGATGGTCGACGATCTGGCGCGTGCCGGTGTCGAAGTCGGCGACGACGCAGGCCAGGCCGGGCGAGGCCCGGTTGACGAGGACGACGGGGTTGAGCTCGGCGGCCCGTCGCAGCGCCTCGTCGGGCATGCGCGAGGCGGCCAGCACGAAGCCGTCGACGGCGGGTCCGAGGCGTCGGACGAGCTTCTCCTCGGTGGGCGGGTGCTCCTGGGTGTCGCCCAGCACCAGCGTCACGCCGGCGGCGGCCGCGGCGCGCTCGGCACCCTTGATCGTGCCGGAGAAGTACGGGTTCGTGATGTCGGGGACGAGCAGCGCGACGGTGTCGGAGCGGCCCGACTCGAGCGCCCGCGCGGTGGGGCTGGGGGCGTAGCCGAGGCGCTCCGCGACCTCGAGCACGTGGGCGCGGGTGACCTGGTTGACGCGGTCCGGGTTGGTGAACGCGCGCGACACGGTCGAGGCCGCCACGCCCGCCTCGCGGGCGACGTCGTTGATGGTGGAGCGCCGGGGTCGACCGGGCGGGGGCGTGACCTGGGCCATGTGAGCCACGATACGGCAACTTTTGGCAAACGATTGCCATGTGATCGGGCCCACTCCTACCGTCACCGGGAACTCACAGCGCCCGGGCACCTCCCGCGCGCCGTCGCAGAAGGGCAGGACCCATGGAAGCCACCACCGAGCAGCGCCGGACCCCCGGCAAGGCTGCCGTCGCCGCCTGGAGCGGCAGCGCTCTGGAGTACTACGACCTCGCGATCTACGGCACCGCCGCGGCGCTCGTCTTCCCGAAGATCTTCTTCCCCGAGGGCAACGGGGAGGCCGCCACCATCGCCGCGCTGGCCACCTTCGGCGTCGCGTACGTCGCGCGCCCCTTCGGCTCGTTCCTCATGGGCCACATCGGTGACCGGATCGGCCGCAAGGTCATCCTCATCGGCACCCTGCTGCTGATGGGCGTCTCGACGTTCCTCATCGGCTGCCTCCCGACGTACGACCAGATCGGCCTCTGGGCGCCCGCCGCGCTCGTCTTCCTCCGCCTGCTGCAGGGCCTCTCGGCGGCCGGAGAGCAGGCCGGCGCCAACGCGATGAGCTTCGAGCACGCCCCCGACGACCGGCGCGGCTTCTTCACCAGCTTCACGCTCAGCGGCACCCAGGGCGGCCAGGTGCTCGCCCCCGCGGTGTTCCTGCCGCTCGCGGCGATCCTCCCCGAGGAGCAGCTGCTCTCGTGGGGCTGGCGCGTGCCGTTCTGGCTGAGCGCCGTGCTGCTGATCGTCGGCTACATCATCCGCCGCACGCTCGACGAGACCCCGGAGTTCTCGGTCGCCGCCGACGACGACGGCCAGAAGCCGGGTCGCGCCCCGCTCGCCGAGCTCTTCGCCGACCACTGGGCCAGCGTGCTGCGCGTCTTCTTCGCCGCGTTCATCGCGATGGTCAACACGATGTTCCAGGTCTTCGCCCTCAGCTTCGCCACGTCGGAGGACTACGGCATCGAGATCTCCAACACCACCATGCTGTGGCTGGCGATCGTCGCGAACCTCGTCGCCATCTGCACGATCCCGTTCTGGGCCACGCTGTCGGACCGCATCGGCCGCAAGCCCGTCTTCCTCACCGGCGTCGTCGGCAGCGCGATCCTCGTGACCGCCTTCCTCGGTGCGATCTCCACCGGCAACGTCGTGCTCGTCTTCGCCCTCGGCGTCGCCCTCGCCGGTGTCGTCTACTCGATGCCGAACGCCGTGTGGCCCGCGACGTACGCCGAGTACTTCCCGACCTCCGTGCGCCTCTCCGGCATGGCGATCGGCACGCAGTTCGGCTTCGCGCTCGCCGGCTTCACGCCGACGATCGCCGGCGCTCTCATGGCCGGCGACGCCGACAACTGGTGGCGCGTGGCGGCCTTCGCCTCCGGTGCCTGCGTCATCTCCGCGATCGCGGTGCTGTCGGGCCCGACCGGCACCCACAAGGTGCCGACCCGCGACCTGGGCGTGCGCACCCCGGACGTCGAGAAGAAGATCCCGGCGGGTGTCGCGTGAGCGACCACCAGCAGCCCGCGGGTACGGCGGACGCCGCGGCGCCGTCGTACCTGCTGGGCCTCGTGGGCCAGGGCATCGGCGCCTCCCTCACGCCCGCGATGCAGGAGCGTGAGGGGGCGGCCGCCGGGCTCCGGCTGACGTACCAGCTGATCGACGCGGACGTGCACGGCTTCGGGACCGACGACCTGCCGGCGATCCTGCGCTGGGCGCAGGCGTTCGGCTTCGCCGGGCTCAACGTCACCCACCCCTTCAAGCAGGCCGTGGTGCCGCTGCTCGACGACCTCTCGGAGGACGCCGCCGACCTGGGCGCCGTCAACACCGTCGTCTTCCGCGACGGCCGCATGCTGGGCCGCAACACCGACTGGTCCGGCTACGGCCGGGCCCTGCGGACCGCGCTGCCCGAGGCGCTGGGCGACCGGGTCGTGCTCGTCGGCGCCGGCGGTGCCGGCGTCGCGGTCGGCTACGCCCTGCTGGACGCGGGCGCGGAGCACGTCGCGATCGTCGAGTCCGACCCCGAGCGCGCCGACGCGTGCGCCGTCCGCCTCGCGAAGCGCTTCGGCGACGAGCGGGTGGGCGTCGCCGCCGACCTCGAGGCGGCCGT
This sequence comes from Nocardioides alkalitolerans DSM 16699, assembly GCF_000426525.1. GTDB lineage: Bacteria > Actinomycetota > Actinomycetes > Propionibacteriales > Nocardioidaceae > Nocardioides > Nocardioides alkalitolerans. Next base: position 1,021,140 of record NZ_KE384533.1, on the reverse strand, counting down.
CGCCGACGCGCAGGGCCTCGTCAACGCGACCCCCGTCGGCATGCTGGGCCACCCCGGCATGGCCGTGCCGGAGCACGTGGTGACCTCGCGGCTCTGGGTCTCGGACGTCGTCTACTTCCCGCTCGAGACCGAGCTCATCGGCCTCGCCCGGGAGCGCGGCTGCCGGGTCCTGCCGGGCGGCGGCATGGCCGTCGGCCAGGCCGTCGACGCCCACGAGCACTTCACCGGGCGCACGGCGGACGCCGACCGGATGGCCGCCCACTTCGCCGAGCTGACCGCCCCGACCCCCCAGGGAGCCTGATCGACCGTGCACAAGGGCATCGCGACCGTCTCGCTCGCCGGGCGGCTGGCCGACAAGCTGGCCGCCGCGGCGGGAGCCGGGTTCGACGGGGTCGAGATCTTCGACAACGACCTCGTCGCCTCCGACCTCTCCCCCGCCGACGTCGCCCGACGCTGCGCCGACCTCGGGCTCACCGTCGACCTCTTCCAGCCGTTCCGCGACGCCGAGGGCCATGCGCCCGCGGCGTTCGCGGCGGTGGAGCACCGCTTCCGCACCAAGCTCGGCGTCATGGCCGAGCTGGGTGCGGACGTGGTGCTGTGCTGCTCCAACGTGAACGCCGACGCGGTCGACGACCCCGACCTCTCCGCGGCCCAGCTGCACCGTCTCGGCGAGCTGGCCGCCGAGTCCGGCGTGACCATCGCCTACGAGGCGCTGGCCTGGGGCCGCCACGTGCACCGGGTCGGCCAGGCGTGGGAGGTCGTGCGGCGCGCCGACCACCCGGCCGTCACGGTCGCGGTCGACACGTTCCACATGCTCGCCCGCGGCGACGACGGCGAGGCGCTCGCCGGCGTCCCCGGCGAGAAGATCGGGTTCCTCCAGGTCGCCGACGCCCCCCTGCTCGACATGAACGTGCTCGAGTGGAGCCGCCACTTCCGCTGCTTCCCCGGCCAGGGCACCCTCGACGTCACCGGCGTCGTGGCCGCGACGCTCCGGGCCGGGTACGCCGGACCGCTCTCGCTGGAGGTCTTCAGCGACGTCGTCCGCGAGGCCGACCCCCGGGTCACCGCCCGCGACGCGATGCGCTCCCTGCTCTACCTCGAGGACCAGCTGGCGAGCCGGCCGACCGACCAGGCTCCACCGGCCCGCGAGCGGATCACCGCCACCCTCACCGCGGTCGCGCCGGCCGCCCGCCGTACCGACACCGCGTTCGTCGAGCTCGCCTCCGCCGGCGACCCCGGCGTGGCCGACCTGCTGGGCGACCTGGGGTTCACCCTCGCCGGCCGCCACCGCACCAAGCCCGTCACCTGGTGGCGCAACGGGGCGGCGCACGTCGTGCTCAACAGCACGCCGCTCGCCTCCTACACCGACCGCGTCGCGGGCGAGGCCACCGCGCTCGGGCTCGTGGCCCCGCCGGTCGAGTCCGTCGCCGACCGCGCGAGGGCCCTGCTGTGGCCGGCCGTCGACCGCACCCGCGGGGAGTCCGAGGCAGTGCTGCCCGGCATCTCCGCGCCGTCCGGCCTCCACGTGTTCCTCTCCGCCGAGCCCGGCGACCACGACGACTGGCACCGCGACTTCGCGCCGGAGATCGGATCCCCCGCAGACGCCGCCGACGCCTCCCCCGAGTGGCTCGGCCTCGACCACGTCGGCGTGGCCGTGCCGGAGGAGACCCTCAACGAGGAGGTCTCCTTCTTCCGCACCCTCTTCGACCTCCGCCCGGCCGGCACCGAGGAGTTCATGGACCCCCGCGGCCGCCTCCGCAGCCGGGCGCTGCGCCCGGCGACGGGCGACCTCCGCGTGATCCTCAACGTGGCCGACACCGCCGGACGGTCGCGGCGCGGCGTGACGCAGCTGGCGTTCGCCGTGCCCGACGTACGGCGCGAGGCCCGCCGCCTGCGTGCGGCCGGCGTGGCGCTGATGGCGGTGCCCGACAACTACTACGTCGACCTCGACGCGCGCTTCGGGCTCGACCCCGACCTGCTCGCCGACCTGCGCGAGCACGGCCTGCTCTACGACCGGGCCGGCGCCGACGGGAGCGGCGGCGAGCTGCTCCACCTCTACACGCCGGTGCTGCCGGGCGGCTACTACGTCGAGCTGCTCGAGCGTCGCGGCGGGTACGACGGCTACGGCTCCGCCAACACGCACGTGCGGCTGGCGGCGCAGGCCTGAGGCCCTAGGCTCACCGGTCATGACCGCCCCGCAGCCGGACTCGATCCAGTCCCTGGCCCGCGGTCTCGCCGTCATCCGGGCGTTCGACGCCGAGCACCCCCGGCTGGCGCTCGCGGAGGTCGCGCGCCGTACCGGGCTCTCCCGCGCCACGGCCCGCCGCGTGCTGCACACGCTCATCGCGGAGGAGTACGCCGTCACCGACGGCCGCGAGTTCGCGCTCACGCCGCGCATCCTCGAGCTCGGGTTCGCCTACCTCTCGGCGCTGGGCCTGCCCGCGGTCGCGCAGCCCCACCTCGAGCGGCTCTCCGCCGAGACCGGGGAGTCGACGTCGCTGGCGGTGCTCGACGGCGGCGACGTCGTCTACGTCGCCCGCGTCGCCACGCGCCGCATCATGAGCGTCGGCATCACGGTCGGCACGCGCTTCCCGGCCTACGCCACCTCGCTCGGCCGCGTGCTGCTGGCCGGGCTCGACGAGGCCGCGCTGGCGGCGTACGTCGCCGACGCGGACCTCGTCGCCCGCACCCCCGGCGCGCTCGCGACCGAGGCGGACCTGCGCGCCGAGCTCGTCCGCGTGCGCGAGCAGGGCTGGGCGCTCGTCGACCAGGAGCTCGAGCGCGGGCTGCGCTCGCTGGCCGCGCCCGTGCTCGACGGGTCCGGTGCGGTCGTCGCGGCCGTCAACGTCTCCACCTCGGCGTACGACGACCGCACCCTGCCCGGCGACGTGCTCGCCCCGCTGCTCGCCTGCACCGCCGCCGTGCGCGGCGACCTCGCCGCCGGCCGGGTGCGGTAGCGGGGCCGACCCACCCTCAGTCCAGGCAGAACTCGTTGCCCTCGGGGTCGGTCATCACGATGAAGCCGTGGCTCATCGGCGGCGAGGGCTCGTCGCGCCGCACGCGCGCCGCGCCCAGGCCCACCAGTCGCGTGCACTCCTCCTCCAGCGCCGCCATCCGCTCGTCGCCGTGCAGCCCGGGGGCGCTGCGCACGTCGAGGTGCAGGCGGTTCTTCGCCGTCTTGCCCTCCGGCACCCTCTGGAAGAAGAACCGCGGCCCGACGCCGTCGGGGTCGCTGCAGGCCGACGCGTCGTTGCGCTGCTCCGGCGGCACGCCCCATGCGTCGAGCGCGGCCTCCCAGCTGTCGAAGCCCTCCGGCGGGGCGTCGACCTCGTAGCCGACGGCCTCCGCCCAGAACGCGCTGAGCGCGCCCGGGTCGGCGCAGTCGAACGTCACTTGGAGCGTGCTCGCCACGGCGCACCTCCCCGGCGTCGGGCCGGCGCGCGGCGCGCACCGGTCGTGGTCTCCTCGTCCCGCACCCGGCCCGGGGAGCGCCCGGGGCCGGCCGGGGGCAGCGCCCCCGACCAGCGGGTGTACCTCTGCTCGATCTCCATGACCCGAGCGTGCCACCCATTCAGGACTGTTCCGTTCCGCTATCGGTGGCAAGATCGCGGGCATGGCCGACGGAACCACCGAGCGCGTCCTGCGCCTGCTCGGGCTGCTGCAGGAGCGACGCACCTGGACCGGCCCCGAGCTCGCCTCCGAGCTCGGTGTGACCGACCGGTGCGTCCGGCGCGACGTGATGCGCCTGCGCGACCTCGGCTACCCGGTCAACGCCTCGCAGGGCGTCGGCGGCGGCTACCAGCTCGGAGCGGGTACGGCGCTGCCCCCGCTCCTGCTCGACGCCGACGAGGCGATCGCCACCACCGTCTCGCTGCTGCTCGCCGCGGGCGGCACCGTCACCGGCGCGGCCGACGCCACCCTGCGCACGCTCGCGAAGCTCGACCAGGTGCTGCCACCGCGGCTGCGGGCGGAGGTGCGCGCCATCGTCGACACGACCGCGACGCTCGACGGCGGGGCGGGCGCCACGGTCGACGGCGGCGATCTCATGCGGCTGGCGCGGGCCACGCGCGACCGGGTGCGCGTGCGGTTCGCCTACGCGGGCGGCGACGGCCGCCGCACCGAGCGGGACGTCGAACCGTCCGGGCTCGTCGCGACCGGCCGGCGGTGGTACCTCCTGGCCTGGGACACCGCCCGCGACGACTGGCGCACCTTCCGCCTCGACCGGCTCACCGACCTCGCGGTCACCACCTGGACCGCCGGCCGGCCGGCCCACCCCGACCCCGCGGCGTACGTGCAGCGCACCGTCACCACGGCGCCGTACCGCCACCACGCCCGCGTGCGCCTCGCCCTGCCGCCCGACGAGGCCCGCGGACTGTTCACCCCGGGCACGGCGGTGGTCGAGCCCGACCCGGAGCCCGGCTGGTGCCAGGTGGTCGCGGGCGCCGACGACCTCGAGTGGCTGGCGCTGCGGTTCGCGGAGGTCGACGCCGCGGTCGAGGTGCTCGAGCCCGACGCGCTGCGCACCGCCGCCGCCCGCGTGGCCGAGCGGCTGCGGGCGATGGCCGGCTGACGAGCGGTCGGGCGGTCGGGCCGGTCAGGCGGTGGCCGGCGCCTCGTCCCGCAGGTGGGCCGGTACGACGGTCAGGGCGCCGACGGCGATCACGGCCGCGGCGGCGAAGGCGTAGAAGCCCCAGGGGTAGGCGATGCCGGCGGTCACGAGCACCCCGCCGAGCGACGGGCCGACGATGGCCCCGGCGCGACCGACGCCGGCGGCCATGCCGAGCGCGGTGCCGCGGATCTCCGGCGGGTAGAGGTGGCCGACGAACGCGTAGACGAGCACCTGGGCGCTGAAGACGAAGACGCCGGTGAGCAGCACGGCGCCGTACACGAGCAGCGAGCTCTCCAGGCGGATCGACAGCAGGGCCAGGAAGACGGCGGCCAGCCCGAACCACGCGAGCACGACGGGCTTGTTGCCCCGCGCGTCGGACACGACCCCGGCCACGAGCAGGCCGATGACGGCGCCGACGTTGAGGATCAGCAGCAGGCCGGTGCCGGCCTGGATGGAGTAGCCGGCCTCGCCCATGATCTTCGGCAGCCAGGTGTTGAGGCCGTAGACGAGCAGCAGGCCCATGAACGACGCGACCCACAGCCCGATCGAGACCGGCAGGTAGCGCCCGCGCACGACCTCGCTGCTGCGCACGACCGGCACCGTCGGGTCCTTCTCGCGCGCCTCGCGGGCGGCGAGGTACGTCGCCGACTCGGGCAGCTTCCACACCAGCAGCGGCACCGTGACGAGGCCGGCGAGACCGCCGACGACGAACATCGCCTCCCAGCCGAGCGGGTCGATGAGCGCCAGCGCGAGCAGCGCCGTCAGCACGGCGCCGACGTGGTAGCCCGTCATCATGCGCGTGACCTGCGAGCCGCCGCGGCCCGGCTTCGCGTGCTCCGACATGTAGGCCAGCGCCGTCGGGAGGCAGGCGCCGAGGCCGAGCCCGGCCAGGAAGCGCAGGGCGGTGAACTGCCAGACATTGGTCGCGAGCGGGATCGCGAGGGTCAGCACCGAGAACGACGCGATGCAGACGATGAGGCTCAGCCGGCGCCCGTAGCGGTCGGTGAGCGGACCGATCATCACCGCCCCGATGCCCACGCCGACGAGGCCGAGCGTGGAGGCGGTCGTGAGCGAGCCGTCGGTGAAGCCGAGGTCGCCCGTCGCCGACAGCGTCGGGATGACGGCACCCAGGACGACGAGGTCGAACCCGTCGAGCGCGACCGCGACCCAGCAGAGCAGGACGGGCCAGAAGCCGGCCCCCGACGGGGCGGCGCCGGGCGCGCGCGCCCCCGTGGACGGTTCCGAGACGGCCATGACGTTTCTCCTCCGTGAGGGGCTGGTGCAGGGTGACGGACGTTTCACCGTGACAGCGACCACACCCGTCCGCCAAGCCGTTCTTCCACTGACCGGAAACGTCCCGAGCTGTCGCGTCCGCACGCCCCGTACGTGCCGAGCTGTCGCGTCTGCACGCCCCGAGAGCGCCGAGCTGTCGCGTCTGCACGCCCAAGGTGTGCCGAGTCGGCACATCTGCGGCGACTCCCGAGGCGCCCGGACCCTTGTCGATGCTCCTCTTCCCGACGTACGCTGTTCGTATCACGAACGATCGTTCGCACAGCGAACACGAGAGGACGTCACGTGGAGCAGCTCGACACCTTCCTGTACGCCGCCACCCGCACCCCGTTCGGCAAGTTCAACGGCGCGCTGGCCGGCACCCGGCCGGACGACCTCGCCGCCGCCGCGATCACCGGCCTCCTCGCGCGGACGCCGTCCCTCGACCCCGCCGACGTCCGCGAGGTCTTCTTCGGCAACGCCAACGGCGCCGGCGAGGACAACCGCAACGTCGGCCGGATGGCGTGGCTGCTCGCCGGCCTCCCGGTCTCGACGCCCGCGACCACGATCAACCGCCTCTGCGGCTCGAGCCTCGACGCGTCGATCCAGGCCTCCCGCGCCCTGGCCAGCGGCGACCTCGGCACCGACGGCGTCGCCCTCGTCGGCGGCGTCGAGTCGATGACCCGCGCCCCCTGGGTGCTGCCGAAGTCGCCCCGCCCCTTCCCGGCCGGCGACGTCACCGCCGTCTCGACCACCCTCGGCTGGCGGCTCGTCAACACGCGCATGCCCGCCGAGTGGACCGTCTCCCTCGGCGAGTGCAACGAGCAGCTGCAGGAGCGGTTCTCCATCTCCCGCGAGCGGCAGGACGCCTTCGCCGCCCGCTCGCACGCCCTCGCCGCCCGGGCCTGGGACGACGGCTTCTACGACGCGCTCGTCACGCCGGTCGACGGCCTCGAGCGCGACGAGTCGATCCGTCCCGGCTCCACCCCCGAGACCCTCGCCGGCCTCAAGCCCTCCTTCCGCCCGGACGGCACGATCACCGCCGGCAACGCCTCCCCGCTGAGCGACGGCGCCTCGGCCGTCCTGCTCGGTACGGCGGACGCCGCCGCCCGCATCGGCACCGACCCCCTGGCCCGCATCGCCGGTCGGGCCGCGTCTGCGCTGGAGCCGCAGGCCTTCGGCTTCGCCCCGGTCGAGGCCGCCAACCGCGCGCTCGCCCAGGCCGGCATCGGCTGGGACCAGGTCGGCGCCGTCGAGCTGAACGAGGCGTTCGCCGTGCAGTCGCTGGCCTGCGTCGACGCCTGGGGCATCGACCCCGAGATCGTCAACACCCGCGGCGGCGCGATCGCGATCGGCCACCCGCTCGGCGCCTCCGGCGCCCGCATCCTCGGCACGCTCTCCGCGGTCCTGGCCGAGCGCGGCGAGCGCTGGGGCGTGGCCGCCATCTGCATCGGCGTGGGCCAGGCGCTCGCCGTCGTGCTCGAGAACCCCGCCGCGGGCCAGGAGGGCTGACGTGACCACGATCCACAGCGACCCGCTCGAGGCCGTCGCCGGCATCGCCGACGGCGCCACCGTGCTCGTCGGCGGCTTCGGCATGGCGGGCATGCCCGTCACGCTCATCGACGCCCTCATCGCGTCGGGCGCCAGCGACCTCACCGTCGTGTCGAACAACGCGGGCAACGGCGACACGGGCCTCGCCGCCCTGCTCGCCGCCGGACGCGTACGCAAGGTGGTCTGCTCGTTCCCGCGCCAGGCCGACTCCTACGTCTTCGACGGCCTCTACCGCTCGGGCGACCTCGAGCTCGAGGTCGTGCCGCAGGGCAACCTCGCCGAGCGCATGCGCGCCGCCGGGGCCGGCATCGGCGCCTTCTTCTGCCCGACCGGGGTCGGCACGCCGCTGGCCGAGGGCAAGGAGACCCGCGAGATCGACGGCCGCACCTACGTGCTCGAGTACCCCATCAAGGGCGACGTCGCGCTCATCGGCGCCGAGGCCGGCGACGCGATGGGCAACCTCGTCTACCGCAAGACGGCCCGCAACTTCGGCCCGGTCATGGCCACCGCGGCCACGACGACCATCGCCGAGGTACGCCGCGTGGTCGCCGTCGGCGACCTCGACCCGGAGGCCGTCGTCACGCCCGGCATCTTCGTCGACCGCATCCTCGACCTCTCCGCCGCGCCCGCCGACGTGGCGGACGCCGAGAGCCCCACCAGCCAGGAGGTGTCCGCGTGAGCGCGCTCGCCGTACCCACCACTACCACCGAGCACACCGACCGCGGTCCGCTCGACAAGCACGAGCTCGCCGCGGTGATCGCGCGCGACATCCCCGCCGGCGCCTACGTGAACCTCGGCATCGGCCAGCCGACCCTGGTGGCCGACCACCTGCCGCAGGGCTCCGGCGTCGTGCTCCACACCGAGAACGGCATGCTCAACATGGGCCCGGCCGCCACCGGCGACGACATCGACCCCGACCTCACCAACGCCGGCAAGGTGCCCGTCACGGAGCTGCCGGGCGCGGCGTACTTCCACCACGCCGACTCGTTCGCCATGATGCGCGGCGGCCACCTCGACGTCTGCGTGCTCGGCGCCTACCAGGTGGCGGCCTCCGGCGATCTGGCCAACTGGCACACCGGCGCGCCCGACGCGATCCCGGCCGTCGGCGGCGCGATGGACCTCGCCATCGGCGCCAAGGACGTGCTCGTGATGATGACGCTCTTCGCGAAGGACGGCTCGTCGAAGCTCGTGCCCGCGTGCACCTACCCCCTCACCGGGGTGGGCTGCGTGAGCCGGGTCTACACCGACTTCGGGGTGTTCGCGGTGGGCTCCTCCGCCGAGGGCGACCCGGGGGTCGTGTCGGTGCTGGAGACGTACGGCGCGAGCGTCGACGAGCTGTCGGCGCGCATGGACGTCGAGCTGCGTCCGCTCTGAGCGTCGCCGTCGGCGTCGTCGTCATGGTCGGAGAGGCTGCCACCGCCCACCGACATCGCGGCGATGACGGCCGCCGAGGCGGCCCACCGGGAGGTCACGAGCACCGTGCGACGTCGGCGCCGCGGCTGCCCCGCCGTACGGGACGGAGGGTCGGACGCCGAGGCGTCACCCTCGTCGGGCTGCGCTGGGTCGGGGGGCGGGGCGCTCATGCCGACCGAGCATGACGCGGTCGGCTGAGCGAGCGCTGAGCGCCGGCTGAGACCGGCGGCCGGGGTACGGCGGCGAGGTGCGGCGGGGGCGCGGTCAGCCGACGGGCGGGCCGACGACGAGCGCGACGCCCGTCAGCACCGCGACGGCGACGACGCCGGCGGCCAGACCCTGGAGCGGCTTGCGCACGAGCCAGGAGACGGGCTTGTCGAGCGCGCCCTCGCCCGGACCGGCGGCGAGACGCCAGGTGTCGGCGAGCGCGCCCTTCTTCTCCATCGCGAGGTCGAACCAGACGGTGAAGAACGGCGGGATCGAGGCCAGGATGCCGATCACGGTGCGACCGAGCGTCCACCGGGCGTCGATCGCGACGACGATCGTGGTGAGCACGTAGGCGATGAACGCCACCCCGTGGATCATGCCGCCGACGCTGACGACGGCGTCGGTCGTCTCGGTCACGTACTTGAGGAACATCCCGAACAGCAGCAGGGCCCAGGTGCAGGCCTCGGTGACGGCGACGATCCGGAACAGGCGACGGGGCGACATGCCCCGCATCCTACGACGAAGCGTCGTAGGTCAGGAATCCTTCGGCGGCCGACCGTGCGGCGGCCGCTCGACCGTGGCGGACGCACGCAGGCGCCGAGCCTCCTCAGCCGCATCCGTCCGCCACACTCGTCGCCGGGCCCTCCCAGCGTCGTGAACCGCCGGTCCGGCCCTCGGGCGACGCCCACCCCTCAGGCGAAGGTGCGCTCCGCGACGCCGGCCCACACGGCGAGGCTCGTGAAGAAACCCAGCCCGTCGGTGCCGGGGCCCGTGAGGGTCTCGACGGCGTGCTCGGGGTGCGGCATGAGCCCCACGACGTTGCCCGCCTCGTTGCGCACGCCGGCGATGTCGCGCAGCGAGCCGTTCGGGTTGCCGCCGAGGTAGCGCGCGACGACGCGGCCCTCGGCCTCGATCTGGTCGAGCGTGGCCTCGTCGGCGACGAAGGCGCCCTCGCCGTTCTTCAGCACCACGGTGACCTCGCTGCCGGCGACGTACGACGACGTCCACGCGGTCGTCGTGTCCTCGATGCGCAGGCGCTGGTCGCGGCAGGCGAACTTGCGGTGGTCGTTGCGGATGAGCGCGCCGGGCAGCAGGTGGGACTCGCAGAGGATCTGGAACCCGTTGCAGATGCCGAGCACGGGCAGGCCGGCCCCGGCCGCCGCGACGACCTCGCCCATCACGGGCGAGAAGCGCGAGATGGCGCCGCAGCGCAGGTAGTCGCCGTACGAGAAGCCGCCCGGCAGGACGACCGCGTCGACCCCCTGGAGGTCCGCGTCGCCGTGCCACAGCGCGACCGCCTCGTTGCCGCCGATGCGGACGGCGCGCTGGGCGTCGACGTCGTCGAGCGAGCCCGGGAAGGTGACGACCCCGACCTTCACGCGCCGGCCTCGACGCGCACGGTGAAGTTCTCGATCACGGGGTTGGAGAGCAGCGTCTCGGCGGCGCGGTGGACGTCGGCGAGCACCTCGTCGGTGACGTCGCCCTCCACCTCCAGCTCGAAGCGCTTGCCCTGGCGCACGTCGCTGATACCGGTGAAGCCGAGGCGCGGCAGCGCCCCCTGGACGGCCTTGCCCTGGGGGTCCAGGATCTCGGGCTTCGGCATGACGTCGACGACCACACGGGCCACGGTGCTGCTCCTCGGTTCAGGGGTTCCCGGGGTGGGTGCCCGCGGGTTCTGCGGAGCATTCTAGGACGGTCCACGACGCGGACACGCCCCCGTCCGTCGGGGCCCGTCGCCCGCGAGCTGTGCGAAGGTGGGTCAGGTCTCCAGATCCCCGACGACCAGGTGCCGAAACGCTTCATGACCCCTCCTCCCACCGCCCTCCTGCCCTCCCGGCCGACCCCCCAGGTCGCGCCGCCGCAGTTGCCGGACCCCGGTCCCGAGGCGCCCCGGTCGAAGGATCCGCACACCGCCCCGCTGCCCCCGGGCACCGCTCCCCCGCGCCGGGTCCGGGCCGTCGACGGCCTGCGCGCGCTCGCGGTCGCGGCGGTCGTCGTCTACCACGCCTGGCCCGCCGCCCTCCCGGGCGGCTACCTCGGCGTCGACGTCTTCTTCGTCATCAGCGGCTTCGTCATCACCGCGAGCCTGGTGCACGTGCGCCGGGCAGACGGCCGTCCCCGTCTCGGCCGGTTCTGGGTACGACGCGCGCAGCGGCTGCTGCCCGCCCTGGCCGCCCTGCTGCTCACCACCGCCGCGCTGGCCGCGGTGGTCGGCGACGCCGTCACCGTGCGACTGCGGGAGCAGCTGCTCGCCGCCCTCACCTTCACCGGCAACTGGTACCAGGCGGGCTCGGACGTCTCGTACTTCGACGAGGCCCAGCCGCCCCTCCTGCAGCACCTCTGGTCGCTGGCGGTGGAGGAGCAGTTCTACCTGGTGTGGCCGCTGCTGCTGGTCGCGCTGCTCGCCGTCGTACGGCGTCCCCGCACCCGCGTGGTCGTGGTCGCCCTCGGGGCGCTCGCCAGCGCCGGCGCGATGGCGTGGCTCTTCACCCCCGGCGACGACCCGAGCCGGCTCTACTTCGGCACCGACACCCACGGCTTCGGCCTGCTGCTCGGTGCGGCGGCCGCGCTCGCCGTACCCCTGCTCGCGACCCCGCCGTCGCACACCGGCCTCGCGCTCGTGCAGCGGTGCGCCCGGTCGCGGGTGCTGCCGATCGCCGCGACCGCGGTCGTCGTCGTGGCCATGGCGCGGCTCGCCGACGACCTGACGCTGACCTACCGCGGCGGCATCGCGGGCGTCTGCGCCGCCACCGCCCTGCTGCTCGTCAGCCTCCTCGTGCGCCCCGGCGGACCCGTGCGCCGGCTGCTCGCCCAGCCCGTCGTCGTCTGGGTGGGCGTGCGCAGCTACGCGATCTACCTGTGGCACTGGCCGGTGCTGGTGCTGCTCGACGCGGCCTTCCCGGCGGCGTCGCCCCACCTGCGCGGGGCCCTCACGGTCTACCTCACCCTGCTCGCGGCGGCGCTGAGCTGGCGCTACGTCGAGCAGCCGGTGCTGCGGCACGGCTTCCGCGGTGCGGCTCGCCGTCTGCGGGCCGCCGTACGGCGCGACACGGCCGTCCGCGGCCCCCTCCTCGTCCTCGCGACGCTCACCCTCGTGGTCGCCGCGGGCTCCGGCCTCCGGGCCGCTCCCGACCGCGGGGAGGTGGAGTCCCTCGTGCTGGCCGGTCAGGCGGCCGCGGACGGCTCCGCCCCGGCCCCGCTCGACCCCGACGCGCAGGACGCACCCCCGACGCCCGCCCCGCTCGCCGACGCCGGGCCGGCCGAGATCGGCGCCCGGACGATCGTGCTCGGCGACTCCGTGACGCTGGCCTCCGCGACGGGCCTGCTCGCCGAGCTGCCCGGCGTCGCCGTGAGCGCCGAGGTGGGCCGCCAGATGGACGAGGCCCCGGCGCTCGTCGACGGCTTCCGCGCGGAGGGCAGCCTGCGGCCCTACCTCGTGGTCGCCCTCGGCACGAACGGCGCCTTCGACCCGGCGACGCTCGACCGGCTCGTCGACGCCGCCGGACCCGACACCCGCCTCGTGCTCGTGACCGCCCACGGCGACCGCGACTGGATGGGCGGCGTGAACCGCGACCTGCTCGCCTACGCCGAGGCCCACCCCGCCGTCGGCCTCGCCCGCTGGGACCGCGCCTCGGCGTACGTCCCGGACTTCGCCTCCGACGGCATCCATCCCGGCGACGAGGGCGGCGTCGTCTTCGCCCGCCTCGTCGCCGACACGCTGCGCGCGCTGCCCTGACCGGCACACTGGGGGCATGTCCTCATCCCGCGTTCCCCCCGCCGCCTCGCGCCTCCTGGCGCTCGAGTTCCCGCAGTCGCTGGCGACGTACGACGAGTACGCCGCCGCGCAGCGCACCGTCGACTTCCTCTCCGACCGCGAGTTCCCGGTCCAGAACTGCATGATCGTCGGCACCGACCTCAAGCAGGTCGAGCGCATCACCGGCCGCCTCACCTACCCCAAGGTCGCCGCCGCCGGCGCCGTCTCGGGCGTCTGGCTCGGCCTCTTCGTCGGCCTCATCTTCACGTTCTTCGTCGACAACGAGATCCTGCCGATGCTGCTGTCGACGGTGCTGCTGGCCGTCGCGTTCAGCGTCGTGTGGGCGGTGCTCGGGTACGCCGCGACCGGCGGCCGCCGCGACTTCAGCTCCGTGAGCAGCGTCGTCGCCACCCGCTACGAGGTGCTCGTCGAGCACAAGCACGCCGACCGGGCCCGCCAGCTGCTCGCCGAGCTGCCGGGCGCGACGCCGAACCCCTTCGCCTGACGCACGACGACGCCCGCCCCACCCCCTCGGGGCGGGACGGGCGTCGTACGACGTGGCGGCGGCCGCGCAGGCTCAGCCGAGCTCGCGCTTGAGGATCTTGCCGGTGGCCGTCATCGGCAGGGTCGGGACGATCTCGACCACGCGCGGGTACTTGTACGCCGCGAACTGCTCCTTGCCCCAGGCGACGAGCTCCTCCGACGTCACGGACGCACCCTTCTCGAGGATGACGTACGCCTTGATCTCCTCGCCGTGCGACTCGTTCGGCACGCCGATCACCGCGGCCAGGGAGACGTCCGGGTGGCTCAGCAGCACCTCCTCGATCTCGCGGGGGTACACGTTGAAGCCGCCGCGGATGATCATGTCCTTGGCGCGGTCGACGATGTAGTAGAAGCCGTCCTCGTCCTTGCGGGCCAGGTCGCCGGAGCGGAACCAGCCGTCGCGGATCGCGTCGGCGGTGGCGTCGGGGCGGTTGAAGTAGCCCTTCATCACGTTCGGGCCCTTGATGGCGATCTCGCCGACGGCGTCAGGGTTCTCCGAGCGGTCCACCTCGTTCCAGTCGCCGTCGATCAGCTTCATCTCGACCTCGGGGATGGGCACGCCGATCGAGCCGACGCGGGGCTCCTCGCCGTACACGGAGAACGACGCCACCGGCGACGTCTCGGAGAGGCCGTAGCCCTCCAGGATCGTCACGCCGAAGCGCTCCTTGAACGACTTGTGCACCTCGACCGGGAGCGCCGAGCCGCCGGCCACCGAGGCCCGCAGGTTCTTCGCGATGGTGGCGACGTCGACCGAGTCGTCGAGCGCGCCGAGCAGGCCCCAGTACATCGTCGGCACGCCGCCGAAGAAGGTGACGCCCTCCTTGAGCATGAGCCCGAGCGCCGGACCCGCCTCGAAGCGCGGCAGCATCACGACGGTGCCGCCGAAGGCGAAGGCGCCGTTCTGGATGACGGTCTGGCCGAACGAGTGGAACAGCGGCAGGACGCAGAGGTAGGTGTCCGGGTTCTCGGCGTTCGCGCCGAAGAGCCGGTCGCTGACCAGGGCGTTCGAGATCATGTTGGAGTGGCGCAGCTCGGCACCCTTCGGCTGGCCCGTCGTGCCCGAGGTGTAGAGGATGACGGCGGTGTCGTCGTCGTCGGCCGCGTGGCTCTCGAACGTCGGCGCCTTGCCGGCCAGCCCCTGGCCCAGCGTCGTGGTGCCCTCGATGGGCGACTCCGCGGCCGGGTCGGCCGTGATCACGAAGAAGGTCTCGCAGCCGTCGGTCTGCTCGAAGCCCTGGTGGCCCTCGGCCGCCATCGGCAGCTCGGGGGTGCCCTGGAAGCAGAAGTAGGCCTTCGCCTCGGAGTCGGCCAGGTGGTAGGCGATCTCGCGGCTCTTCAGCAGCACGTTGAGCGGCACGACGGTCGCCCCGGCCTTGAGGATGCCGTAGTAGACGATCGAGAAGTACGGCAGGTTCGGGCAGGTCAGCGCGACCTTGTCGCCGGGCCCGATGCCGCTCTCGACCAGCAGGTTCGCGACCTGGTTGGCCGCGCCGTTCACCTGGGCGTAGTTCAGGCGCGTGTCTCCGAGGACGATCGCGTCACGGGTCGGGTAGCGCTCCGCGGAGCCCTCGAGGAACGATGAGAGGTTCGTCATGGACTCAACCTACTGGGAGGTAGTGAGCCGCGTCACCGGTCGATCCCCGCGGGGGTCCCGCTAGCGGCCCGCGCCCAGGATCTTCGACGCGTGGCGCAGGTCGGCACGCACCGCGTACGGCGCGAGACGCGGCAGCGTCAGCCGCAACGGCAGCATCCAGACCGGGAAGTCCATGTCGACGGCGACCCGCACGCGCGTGCCGGCGCCGTGGGCCTCGAGGTCGAGCCGGAGCGTGGCGGAGATCGGGCCCCACGTGCCGCGCTCGGCCCAGCGGGCCGGGGGCTCGTCGACGGTGACCTCCATGCGCGGCTTCACCCCGGGCTTCGTGACGTCGGTCCACGTGGAGCCGAGGCCGCCGGGGCGCCCGCCGCGTTCCACGACGTCGTCGACCCGCTTGAGGCTCGACTGCCAGGCGGGACGGTTCGCCGGGTCGGCCAGGTAGGCGTGGACGACGGACGGCGGTGCTGCGAACTCGACCTCGACGCTCATGCGCTCATCCTGCCCGGCACGCCCTGAGCCCGCCCTGGGCCCGGCCGTCGAGGACGCTCAGAACCGCTCGCCGGTGAGGCGCTCGTAGGCCTCGACGTACTTCGTGCGGGTCTCCTCGACGACCTCGGCGGGCAGCGCCGGGGGCTCCTCGCCCGAGCTCCGGTCCCAGCCCGAGGCCTCTGACGTGAGCCAGTTGCGCACGATCTGCTTGTCGTACGACGGCTGCGTGCGCCCGGGCCGCCAGGCGTCGGCGGGCCAGTAGCGCGAGGAGTCCGGGGTGAGCACCTCGTCGGCGAGCACGATCGTCGACCCGCCGGCCCGGCGGCCGAACTCCAGCTTGGTGTCCGCCAGCAGGATGCCCCGCTCGCGGGCGAGCTCCTCCGCGCGGGCGTAGACGCGGAGCGTGAGGTCGCGCAGCGCGGCGGCGTCCTCGTCGCCCACGGTCGCGACCACGGCGTCGTACGAGACGTTCTCGTCGTGGTCGCCGAGCTCGGCCTTCGTCGCGGGGGTGAAGATCGGCGCGGGCAGGCGCGAGCCGTCCTCCAGCCCGGGGGCGAGCGGGATGCCGCAGACCTCGCCGCTCGCGCGGTAGTCGACGAGGCCCGAGCCGGTGAGGTAGCCGCGGGCCACGCACTCGACGGGGAACATCTCGAGGCTCTCGCAGACCACGGCGCGGCCGGCGACCTCGGCGGGCACGTCGGTGGACACCACGTGGTGGGGCACGAGCGACGACAGCTGCTCGAACCACCACAGCGACATCCGGGTGAGGATCTCGCCCTTGTCGGGGATCGTCGAGGCGAGCACGAAGTCGTAGGCCGAGATCCGGTCGCTCGCCACCATCAGCAGGCGGCCGGCGTGCTCGCCGGCGTCGATGCGGTAGAGGTCGCGCACCTTGCCCGAGTGCAGGTGGGTCGTCCCGTCGATCGCGGGCGCCGGCGGGATGTTCGAGATCACGGCGATCACCCTAGTCGGCGCCACGGGGCCGGTCGGCCGTGCAGCCACCAGTCCATCTTCCGCGTGATCCACGGCAGCCCGAGGAACACCATCAGCGGGGTCGCGACCATCGTCGTCGCGAGCGTGCGGAGCGGCCACCAGAGGTCGGTCAGGAACGTCGCGGCGAGCCCGCCGAGCAGCAGGCTCAGCGGCAGGAAGACGAGGAAGATCGTGACGGCCTGCTTCCACCGCGGCGGCGGGGTCGTCGGCAGCACGAGCCCGAGGTGCTCGACGTCGTGGCTGGCGGGCGGGTCGAACCAGCCCTCGATACCGGTCATCCGCAGCACGCGCACGTCCCCCACCAGACCCTGCGCGGCCCCCAGCCACCAGCGCCGCTCCGAGGAGGCCTCCCAGCCCGCGAGCGCCTCGGCGTCGGCGAACCGGTAGAGCATGTGCCACGCGTCGTCGTCGGGGCCCGAGCGCACGAACCCGTGGCCGAGGAAGCCCGGGAAGTGCTCGGCGAGTGTCGTGCCCGCCCGGATCCACGCCATCATCTCGGCCGTGTGCACGAGGTCCGCGTGCCGGGTGATCGCGACCGTCACCGGCTCGGAGGGGGCGGGCGCGTCGGCGGCCGGCCCGGCGGTGTCGCTCATGCGGCCATGCTCCGCCGCCGCCCCGGACGGGGCCCACACCGCGCGGGGGTGACCTCCCCCACGGCCCCCGGGGCGTCGCGGCCCCGCGTCGTACGCTCGCGGCATGTCCGTCGTGAAGATCAACGCCATCTCCGTCCCGCCGCAGGCCGGCCCCCACCTCGAGGAGCGGTTCGCCGCCCGTGCCGGCACGATCGACGGGACCCCCGGGTTCCTCGGCTTCCAGCTGCTGCGCCCCACCGCCGGCGAGGAGCGCTACTTCGTCGTCACCCACTGGGCCGACGACGCCGCCTTCGAGGCGTGGCGCGACGGTGACGGCCGTGCGGCGCACGCCGGCGAGCGCGAGAAGCCGGTCGCGTCGGGCGCCGACCTCCTGGAGTTCGAGGTCGTGCTGGACGTCAAGCCCGCCTGAGGCCACCGCACCCCTCGCACGGCAGGAGGACCCGACGTACGGCGTACGTCGGGTCCTCCTGCGTCCGGACCTCCCCGCGGGGAGCCGGCGGTGCGGGTCAGGTGCTGCTCAGGTGCGGGTCAGCAGCCGCCGCAGTTGTAGTAGGTCACGTCCCAGTGGTTGCCCTCCTTGGCGTACTCGTTGCCCGAGCCCGCGCGGTAGAGGGCGGCCCCGTCGCCACGGGTGCCGACGTAGGTGAACGTGTTCTGCACGTACGACGTGAGGCAGCTCGAGAGCGAGAAGTCGAGCTTGTAGCCGTTGCCGTGGCTGTAGGTGCCGCCGGCGTGGCCGACCTCCGTGCCGCCGGTGACGTTGAGGGCGCAGCCGGAGGCGTTCTTCAGGGTGATCGCACCGGAGATCGTGGCCTGCCGGACGCCGGTCAGCGACGTGCAGGTGGGCGTGCCCTGGTCGCTGCAGCCGCCGGAGGAGGAGATGGAGATGCCCGCGGCGCGGAGCTGACCGGCGGCCTCGGAGTGGGTGAGGGCCGAGGCCGGCGAGGCGGTCGCGACGGCGGCACCGGCGGCGAGGACGCCCGCACCGAGGAGGGTGCCGAGGCGCCGGCCGAGGCCGCGGCGGCGACCGGGACCGGCGTCGGTCGAGGGGTGGGCAGGGGTCGTGGTCATGGTTCCCGAGATGTCCATGCGCTCCATGCAAACCCCGTCGGGCGCCGCCTGACAACCCCCGAGCGGCCGACGGTCCGGTGAACGGCGCCCCGGGGGCCGTGCCTCAGAGGATGTCGCCGGGCGCGTACGCCGCCGCGTCCGGGTGCTGCTGCGCGAGCGCCTCGACGCGCGCCACGACGGCCTGCACCTGGGCCACCGCGGCGCCGGTGAAGGCGATCGGCTCGGCCACGAGGGCGTCGATCTGCGCCCGGCTCAGCCCGAGGCGTGCGTCGGCGGCGAGGCGCTCGTAGAGGTCGTTCACCGCGAGGCCCTGCCGCATCTCGAGCGCGACGCCGACGGCGTGCTCCTTGATGGCCTCGTGGGCGCTCTCGCGACCGACGCCGTTGCGCACCGCCGACATCAGCACCTTGGTGGTGGCGAGGAACGGCAGGTAGCGGTCGAGCTCGCGCTGGATGACGGCCGGGAAGGCCCCGAACTCGTCGAGCACGGTGAGGAAGGTCTGGAAGAGCCCGTCGCTCGCGAAGAACGCGTCGGGCAGCGCCACGCGCCGCACGACGGAGCACGACACGTCGCCCTCGTTCCACTGGTCGCCGGCCAGCTCGCCGACCATCGAGAGGTGTCCGCGCAGGATCACGGCGAGGCCGTTGACGCGCTCGCAGGAGCGGGTGTTCATCTTGTGGGGCATGGCCGAGGAGCCGACCTGGCCCTCCTTGAAGCCCTCCGTCACCAGCTCGATGCCGGCCATGAGCCGGATCGTCGTGGCGAGGTTCGACGGGCCGGCCACCAGCTGCACGAGCGCGGAGACGACCTCGAAGTCGAGCGAGCGGGGGTAGACCTGGCCGACCGAGGTGAGCACGTGGTCGAAGCCCAGGTGGGCCGCGACCCGCGACTCGAGCTCGCCGAGCTTGTCGGCGTCGCCGCCGAGCAGGTCGAGCATGTCCTGCGCCGTGCCGACCGGGCCCTTGATGCCGCGCAGCGGGTAGCGCGCCAGCAGCTCGTCGACGCGCTGGACGGCCACGAGCATCTCGTCGGCGATCGTCGCGAAGCGCTTGCCGAGCGTCGTGGCCTGGGCCGCGACGTTGTGGGAGCGGCCAGCCATGACGGTGGTCTCGTGCTCGCTGGCGAGCCGCGCGAGGCGGGTCAGGGCGGCGATCGCGCGGTCGCGCACGAGGAGCAGCGACTGCTGCACCTGCAGCTGCTCGACGTTCTCCGTGAGGTCGCGCGAGGTCATGCCCTTGTGGATGTGCTCGTGGCCGGCGAGGGCGCAGAACTCCTCGATGCGGGCCTTCACGTCGTGGCGCGTGACCCGCTCCCGGGCCGCGATGGAGGCGAGGTCGACCTGGTCGACGACCGCCTCGTAGGCCTCGACGACACCGTCGGGCACGTCGATGCCGAGGTCGCGCTGGGCGCGGAGCACGGCGATCCAGAGCCGGCGCTCGAGCACGATCTTGTGCTCCGGCGACCAGATGCCGGCGAGGTCGGGTGCGGCGTACCGCGTGGCGAGGACGTTGGGCACCGATGCGCGACTCACGCCCGCCATCCTCCCATGCGTACGGCGCCCGTCCGCCCCCGCTGGCCGCCCCCGCCCTTGCCCCTCCCTCCGGGTGGAACCCGCGGAAGTGGTGGCGGGACCGCACGGGAGGACGGAGGATGGGCCCCACGGCCACCGGCGGTCCTCCCCGGTGGCGTTCTCCGGCGAACGAGGAGCTCACATGCGGAAGGCCCTGTCCGGTCTCGTCCTCTCCCTGGTGGCGGGGATGTTCCTCGTCGCCTCACCGCCCGCGATGGCGGCGAGCACGACCACGCTGACGATGTCCCCCACCTCGGTGGCGGCGGGCGGCAAGGTGAGCGTCGCCGTGCGCTCGTCCTTCGTCCCGCTGGCGGGCGGGTTCCGGCTCCAGGAGCTGCGCGGCGGCACGTGGGTGTCGGCGCAGGAGCTGCCGTCGTACCGCAACTACGGCTTCACCTTCGCCGTGGGCAGCACGACGGGCGCGCGCACCTTCCGGGTCGCGGCGAAGGCCGACTCCCGCACCTGGGTCTACAGCCGCACCGCGACGGTGGACGTCGGGCCCGCCGGCCCGTCGACGGCGCTCACGACCACGACCCCCCGGGTCGACCCGGGCGGCACGATCCAGCTCGCGGCCCGCTCGACGTTCCTGCCCGACGCCGGCACCTTCACGCTCCAGGAGCGTCGTGGCGGGACCTGGACGACCGTGCAGTCGCTGCCGTCCTACCGCAACTACGGCATCAGCCACCCGGCCGGCTCGACCGCCGCCACGCGCACCTTCCGCACCGTCGCGACCGCCGGCGGCACCTGGGTCGGCAGCGGCTGGGTGAGCGTGACGGTCGGCGCCCCGGCCCCGCCGCAGTCCGACCTCGCCGTGGCCCGCAACCGCATCGTGGCCGACACGAACGCCGCGCGCGCCGAGGCCGGGCTCCCGCCGCTCGCGCAGTACTCCGCCATCAACACCGTGGCGCAGCGCTGGTCGGACCGGATGGCCGCCACCGGCGACTTCTCGCACAACCCGAGCTACGCCGACCAGATGCCCGCCGGCTGGCGCCGGGCGGCGGAGAACATCGCCTACGGCTACACCGTCACCGGCGTCGTCCCGGCCTGGATGAACAGCGACGGCCACCGCCGCAACATCCTCGGCGACTTCACCCACATCGGGGTCGGCGTCACCGTCGACGCGAACGGTCGCACCTACTACGTGCAGAACTTCGGCAAGTACTGAGGGGAGACCTCAGAGCGCGATCTCGCCCTGCGCCGCGGCCAGGGCGATGTCGGTGCGGTGCTGCGCGCCGTCGAAGTCGATCTCGGCCACCCCGGCGTACGCCGCGGCCCGCGCCAGGGAGAGGTCGGCCCCGACCGCGGTGACGGCCAGCACGCGCCCGCCGGCGGTGACGACGTCGGCGCCGTCGCGCGCCGTACCGGCGTGGACGACGTGGACCCCGTCGAGCGCCTCGGCCTCGGCGAGGCCCGAGATGACGTCGCCGCTCGACGAGGTCTCGGGGTAGCCCTTCGAGGCCAGCACCACCGCGAGCGCCGAGCCGTCCTTCCACACGGGCGGGGGCACCTCGGCGAGCGTGCCGGTCGCGGCGCCGAGCAGCAGCGGCGAGAGCGGCGAGTCGAGCAGCGCCATCAGCGGCTGGGTCTCGGGGTCGCCGAAGCGGGCGTTGAACTCGACGACCCGGGTGCCGCGCGAGGTGAGCGCGAGGCCGGCGTAGAGCAGGCCCGCGAAGGGCGTGCCGCGGCGGGCCATCTCGTCGACGGTCGGCTGCAGCACGTCGCGCAGCACCTCGTCGACCAGGCCGGCCGGCGCCCAGGGCAGCGGCGTGTAGGCGCCCATGCCGCCCGTGTTGGGGCCCTCGTCGCCGTCGAAGATGCGCTTGAAGTCCTGCGCGGGCTGCAGCGGGTAGACGGTCGCGCCGTCGGTCAGCGCGAACAGCGAGACCTCCGGGCCGTCGAGGTAGTCCTCGATCACGACGCGCTCGCAGCCGGCGGCGTGGTCGACGGCCTCCTGGCGGTCGACGGTCACCACGACGCCCTTCCCGGCGGCGAGGCCGTCGTCCTTCACCACGTACGGCGCCCCGAACGCGTCCAGCGCGGCCTCGACCTCCGCGGGCGTCGTGCACACGCGCGCCTCGGCGGTGGGCACGCCGGCGGCGGCCATGACGTCCTTCGCGAAGGCCTTCGAGCCCTCGAGCCGGGCAGCCTCCCCCGACGGGCCGAAGCAGGCGATGCCGGCCTCGCGCACCGCGTCGGCCACGCCCGCGACGAGCGGCGCCTCGGGCCCGACGACCACGAGGTCGACGGCGAGGCGCTGGGCGAGGGCGGCGACCGCGGCCGGGTCGAGCGGGTCGACCTCGTGGAGCGCGGCGACGTCGGCGATGCCCGGGTTGCCGGGGGCGGCGTGCACCTCGGCGACCCCGGGGTCGAGCGAGAGGGCACGGGCCAGGGCGTGCTCGCGGCCGCCGGTGCCGATGACCAGCGTCTTCAGGGCGCTCTGCGGAGAGGTCGTCACGGGCGCCGATCCTAACGGCGCGCGGGTACGACGCCGCTCGGCCGCTCCTCGGCGGACCGGGCCCGCGTGCTCAGGTGCGAAACGCCGCGAGCGGGGAAGGGTGGTCCGCATGCCTCGCCCCCGCGCCCTCGGTCCGCTCGCCACCGGCCTCGCCGGGGTGCTCCTGCTCGCCGGGTGCGCCTCCGTCGACGAGGACGCCGTCGACGCGATCGGCGAGCTGCCCGGCATCGACCACGCGAGGTCGAGCTGCGACCTCTCCGACTGCACCGTGAGCATCTCCACGGAGGCGGACGTGACCGCCGACGAGCTGCTCGCCGCCCTCGACGCGGCCCGGGAGACGGACGCCGACACGGTCGACGTGGGCACCGAGGGCGCGGGATCGCTCGAGGTCGACGCCGGCAGCGACCCGGACGACGAGCCCGCGGCCGTCGCGCTCGTGCTCGACACCGCTGCGGGCGCCGAGCCGCTCTCGATCGTGCTGGCGACCGGCCGCACCCGGGTCAGCACCTCGACCGTCGACGACGCGAGCCCGTGGGACCTGGGCGAGGCGCTCTGGCCCGAGGTCGAGGACTTCCCGGTGCCGACGCTGTCGGTGGGCCGTGGGACGCAGAGCACGGGTGGTGCCGCCCGGCTCGTCGCCGAGCGCGAGTTCCCCTCCGACGAGGTCGCGCTGGTCCGCGACCTGGAGGGCGACGCCTCCCTCGGGCTGACCGGCGCCGTCGTCGACGGCGACGGCGTGCTGCTGGGCGTGCCCGACGTGACCACGGCCGAGGTGCTCGAGGCGCGGCTGGCCGACGACCCCGCCGCGGACGGGCTGACGGTCGAGGTGGCCGTCACCAGCAACGTGCTGTCCTACCGCGCCGACGAGGAGGGCCCACGGGACGACGAGGGCACCGACGGCACGGACGGGACCGAGGGTCCGGCCTCCGACCCGGAGGCGGGTACCGAGGCCGACCGCCGGGCCCTGCTCACGACGCTGGAGGGCGCGCCCGGCGCCTTCGCCCGCGTGGAGGGCGCCACGGTCGTGATCGACGTCGACGACCTCGCTGCGGCCGCCGGCGTCGTCGACGTGCTCCGGGCGACCGAGCCGGAGGCCGCCGGCCGGGTGCCCCTCACCGTGACGCAGGACGGCGCCACCGTCGAGCTCGGCACCACGGGCAGCACCGCCCTCCTGCGGCTCGCGGGAGCGCTCCTCGCCGACCCGACCGTCGAGGTGCTGGAGATGGAGGCCGACGACCCCGAGGACGAGGCGGACCCGCCGTACGACGCCGAGGCCTTCGTCCGCGTCGAGCTCGCGGCGCCCGACCTCGCGACCGGCGTGCGCACGGTGGCGGCGGCCGTCGGCGGCTTCGACGGTGCCACCTCGCTCGTCGTCGGCGTGACCGCCGTCGACCCCGAGGGCCGCACGCCCGGGGTCACGCTGCGGGTCGACCGCGAGGGCGGCACGTGGGTCGCCGAGGGCGTGGGCGGCACCGACGAGCAGAACGAGCTGGGCGTCGCCGCCTGGGACGCGGTGGTGGCCGGTGCGCGGGGCTGACGCCGTACGGCGCGAACCCGGCCGCCGCCGCGGCCCCGGGCGTCTCGCCCGGGTCGCCGCGACGGTGGCCGGGGTCGTGGGCCTGGGTGGCCTGGTCTCCGGCTGCTCCGTCCCGCTGGACGGCGACGAGGTCGCCGAGGCGTTCGCCGACCTGCCCGGGGTCGACGGCCAGCGCGCCGACTGCGTGCGCAACAAGTTCGGCTGGACGTGCTCGGCCGTGGTGTGGATGGACCCGGCGTCCGACCCGGCCGACGTGGCATCCGTCGTGGAGCGGGCACGCGACCTCTCCGGCACGACGACGCTGCGCCTGTGGCTCGGCGAGCCCGACCAGCGAGCGCCGCGGCCCACCACCGCCGGGCCGCCGGTGACCGCGATCCAGGTCGCCGGGGTGAGCGCCACGGTCGCGCTGCACGGCGACGCCACCCGTCCGGAGACCGACCTGCCGCTCGCCGGGATGCTGACCTGGGCCGCCACGACGCCCGAGGTGGTCGGGCTCGCCGCCGATGCCGGGGTCGGGGCACGGATGGTCCGGGTGACGGTGCAGGAGGTCGACGACGACCCGGCCGGCAGCGTGTTCTGGTCCGTCACCGACGAGGCCGTCGCGCTCGCGGCCGACCTCGTGGTCGACGAGCGGGGCCAGCTCGTCGCGGCCGACTCGCGGCGCGTGCTCACGGTGCCCGGACGATCGGCGCTGGCGGGCGAGACCGACCTCGCCCGCACCGTCGAGGCCGCCGTCCCGCTGGGCCTCGTCAAGGTCAGCCCCGGCTACGTCGGCCTCGGGGTCACCGACCCGGCCGACCTCCCGGAGGCCACCGCGGTCGCCGAGGCGCACCCGTCGTACCCCCGGATCGGGCTGGTGCAGGTAGCCGACGTGGCCGGCGTCCAGGCCGTCACCGGCACCGACCCGGACCAGCTGGCCCGGCTCGCACCGCTCGTCGCCGAGGCCCAGGAGCTGCCCGGGGTCGAGTCGGTGCGCGGCACCAGCGCGGGCCTGGTCCTGCGGGGCGAGTCCGCCGAGGCCGCCGCAGCGGCCCTGACGCAGCTGACGGAGTCGCAGCCGGGGGCGACGGACGCCGTACGCGTCGAGCTGTCGTGGCCGGGGGCGGAGGTCCACCTCGCGCCCGGCGACCGGACGATGGTGCCGACCGCGGTCGCGATCTCGAGCGACCCGACGGTGCGGTCGCTCAACGTCCGCCCCGGGTCCGGCACCGGCGCGGAGGCCCGGGCCGGCGAGGTCCGGGTGAGCGGGCCCGACCACGTCGCCACCACCACCGCCGTGGCACGGGCCGTCGCCGCCGAGCGGCCCGGCGTGCCGCTGCGCGTGAGCATCGGCGTCGACGTGCCCGGCACGATCGCGAGCGTCCGGTTCGAGCTCAGCGCCGACCCGGGGCCCGAGATCTCCGTGGAGGGCACGGAGGACCGGGGGCTGCGCCGCGAGCTCGCCGCCGCGTGGCGGGCGGGCTGGGAGGCCTAGGCCTCCGGAGGAAGACCGTCACACGCGGGCCGCCGCGGGCGCCTCGACCTCGTCGGGCGCCGTGCCGCGGACGCGGAGCCCGAGCACGCCCGCGCCGGTGCAGGCGAGCGCGACGAGCACCATGAACGGCGCGAAGATCGTCTCCGCGCTCCAGACCGTCGCGGCCCAGCCCGCCAGCACCGTCGGCACCGCCATCGCCGAGTAGGCCAGCAGGTAGAACGCCGACATGACCTCGCCGCGGTGGGCGGCGGGCACGACCTGGCCGAGGTGGCGCAGCGACGAGCCGAACGCCAGCCCGAAGAAGAACCCGAGCACGGACGACGTCACGACCAGCACGGGCCCGTTGCCCAGCGCGACCGCACCGATGCAGGCCAGCAGGCTGACCGCCGTGCCGAGGTCGCCCGTCACCGCAGCGTGGCGGGCCGGCCACCGGGCCCCGATGAGCTGGCTGACGGCGGCCGTCGCGGCCGAGACCGCGACCACGGCGCCACCGAAGAGCAGGTTGCCCGTGCCGGCCGCGTGGGCGGCGATCGACGGGAACAGCGAGAGGAACACGCCCAGCACCGACCAGGACGCCATCACGCCGAGGGCCGAGAACCGGAAGTCGGCGGCGATGGCCCGCGGCACCCGCGGGCGCGAGACCTGCAGGCGCGCCGGACGGTCACCGGTGTGCGGCTCGGGCATCAGCAGCACGGCGAGACCGCCGAGCGCCACGAGGACGGCGAGCACGACGTACGGCGTGACCAGCGGCGCCAGGCCCAGCTGCGCGTCCACCGCGACGGCGAAGACGACGACCGCGATGCCGAGGTTGAAGGCGACGCCCGTGTGGAGCCCGGCGCGGGCCCCGGCCCCGGGGCGCAGGTCGAGCAGCGCGGCCGAGCCGGCGACGACGATCGACCCCACGCCGAGGCCGTGCAGCACGCGGGCGACCACGAGGGCGGCGACCCCGTCGGCGAGGGCGAAGACGGCGAGACCGGCCAGCACCAGCCCCACGGCGGTCAGCAGCACGGGGCGCCGCCCGAACCGGTCGGAGAGCGCACCCACGACGAGCACGGCGACGAGGGCGGCCACGGCGTACGCCGCGAAGACCACCGTCGTGGTGATCGGGGCGAAGCCCCAGTCGCTGGCGTAGATGCCGTAGAGCGGTGCGGGTGCGGCGGAGACGCCGAGACCGACGGCGGCCAGCATCAGCAGGGCCGGGTAGGCCCAGCGGGCGGGCGTGCTCATGGCGGCCTCCTGGTAGATTCGATGAGCGTCGAACTCAGCGAGAGTAGCCGATGTTCGACGCGGATCGAACCCGACGAGGAGGAGCGGCATGACGGACGGCACCACGACCGGGTCCCCCGTCGGGAGCGACGGTGGCTCGCAGGCCCTGCCCGGGCTGCCCGACGTCGCCGAGGTCGGCACCGTCCCCGTCGTGCTCGCGGCCCTGGCCGACCCGGTGCGGCTCGAGATGGTGCGCCGCATGGCCGACGCCCCCGACCGCACGGCGCGCTGCGTCGGGCTCTACGACGACATCGGCAAGTCCACCGCCAGCCACCACTTCAAGGTGCTCCGCGAGGCCGGGCTGACCGAGCGCACCTACATCGACGGCGCCCTCCACCAGCGCCTGCGGCTGGCGGAGGTGGAGCAGCGGCTGCCCGGGCTCCTCGCGTCGGTGCTCGCCGGGCTGGGCTGAACGACCCCGGACGGGGTCAGCCGTTGACGACGATCGTCTGCTCGCGGCCCGGGCCCACGCCGACGCCCCAGAACGGCGCCCCGGAGAGCTCCTCGAGCGCCTTCACGTAGGCCTGCGCGTTCTTCGGCAGCTCCTCGAAGGTGCGGCAGCCGGAGATGTCGGTCTGCCAGCCGTCAAAGTACTCGTAGACGGGCTTCGCGTGGTGGAAGTCGGTCTGCGTCATCGGCATCTCGTCGACCCGCTGGCCGTCGACCTCGTAGGCCACGCAGACCGGGATGCGCTCCCAGCTGTCGAGCACGTCGAGCTTGGTGAGGAAGAACTCGGTGAGGCCGTTGACGCGGGTGGCGTAGCGGGCGATCACCGCGTCGTACCAGCCGCAGCGACGCGTGCGACCCGTCGAGACGCCGATCTCGCCACCGATGCGCTGCAGGGCCTCGCCGTCGGCGTCGAACAGCTCGGTGGGGAACGGGCCGGAGCCGACGCGGGTCGTGTAGGCCTTGATGACGCCGACGATCCGGTCGATGCGCGTGGGCCCGATGCCGCCGCCGACGCAGACGCCACCGGCGACCGGGTTGCTGCTCGTCACGAACGGATACGTGCCGTGGTCGACGTCGAGCATGGTGGCCTGGGCGCCCTCGAAGAGCACGGTCTTGCCGTCGTCGAGCGCCTGGTTGAGCAGCAGCGAGGTGTCCGCGACCATCGGGCGCAGGCGCTCGGCGTACGCCGTCAGCTCCTCCACCACGGCGCCGACCTCGATGGCGCGGCGGTTGTAGACCTTCGCCAGCAGGTGGTTGCGCGTCTCGAGGGCGGCCTCCACCTTCTGCGTGAGGATCTTCTCGTCGAACAGGTCGGCGATGCGCACCCCGACCCGGTTGACCTTGTCGGCGTACGCCGGCCCGATGCCGCGCCCCGTCGTACCGATCTTCTTGTTGCCCAGGAAGCGCTCGGTGACCTTGTCGATCGTCGAGTGGTAGGACGCGATGACGTGCGCGTTGGCGCTCACCACGAGGTCGGCGACGTCGACGCCGCGGTCGAGCAGGAGGTCGAGCTCGCGGAAGAGCGCCTCCGGCGACACGACGACCCCGTTGCCGATGACGCACGTGGCGCCCTTCGTGATGATGCCGCTCGGGAGCAGGTGGGTGGCGAACTTCTCGCCGTCCACGACGATGGTGTGGCCGGCGTTGTGACCGCCGCTCGTGCGCACGACGTAGTCGATCTCGTCGGTCGTCGCGAGCAGGTCGGTCGCCTTGCCCTTGCCCTCGTCGCCCCACTGGGCGCCGAGAATGATGATCGCGGGCATCGCAGCCCTCTCTCGTTCGTTCGTACGGACCCTGACAGCGCCAGAGCCCCGGTCACCTCGGCAACAGCGTCACCGAGTTCACCAGGGCTCTTGCGACGTCACGCTACCAAAGCCCCGCGCGGGCGGCTGTAGTGTCACCGCGATGGACCCGCTCCTCGTGATCACGAACGCGTCCGCCGGCACCTCCGACGAGGAGACGCTCGAGCGGGCGCTCGTCGTGCTGCGCGAGCGCGCGTCGGTCGAGGTCGCGGCCACCTCGAACCCGGGCGAGCTCGACGGTGTCCTCCACCGGGCCGGCTCCCGGCGCATCGTCGTCGCGGGCGGCGACGGCTCCCTGCACGCGGTCATCACCGCCCTGCACCGCCGCCACGAGCTCGACCGCCACGTGCTCGCGCTGCTGCCGCTCGGCACCGGCAACGACTTCGCCCGCGGCACCGGCGTGCCCCTCGACATCGAGGAGGCGGCAGCCGTCGTGCTCGACGGCGAGGTCCGTCCGGTCGACCTGGTGCTCGACGAGCTCGGCGGAGTCGTCGTCAACAACGTGCACGTCGGCGCCGGCGCCCAGGCCAGCCGCCGGGGCGCCCGGTGGAAGGGCCGACTCGGCTCCGTCGGCGTCGGCAAGGCCAACCTCGGGCGGCTCGGCTACCCGATCGGTGCCGCGCTCGCCTACCTCGACCCGCCCCACGTGCGCCTCCACGTGGAGGTCGACGGCCGCACCGTCGCCGACCTCGACAACCCCGTGCTGATGGTGGCCGTCGGCAACGGCTCCAGCGTCGGCGGCGGCGCCGAGCTCACGCCCGACGCCGAGGTCGGTGACGGCAAGGTCGACGTCATGGTCTCGTTCGCGATCGGCCCGGTCGCCAAGCTGGGGTACGTCGCCGACGTCGCCCTGCGGCGCCACCAGGAGCGCGAGGACGTGCTCTACCTGCGCGCCTCCACCGTCACGGTCTCCGGCGAGGAGTTCTACTGCTCCGCCGACGGCGAGATCTCCGGGCCGGAGCGCCAGCGCTCGTGGCGCGTCGAGCCCGCCGCCTACCGGATGGTCCTGCCGCAGCGCTGACCCGGCGCGACTGCGACGCCGTACGACGCCGACCCGGCACGACTGCGAACCGGGTCGCGCCGGGGAGCGCCCGCTGCGAGGGTGGGGCCATGGCCTGCTTCGTCTCGCACACGACCATCGACTGCCACGACGCGTTCGCGCTCTCGGAGTGGTGGAAGACCGCGCTGGGGTACGTCGACCTGGACGACGACCCGAGCTCCGCCGGCGACGAGGAGTGCATGATCCGCGACCCGGGGTCGGACCACCGGCTGCTCTTCATCGAGGTGCCGGACGCCGTGCTGCCGGAGAAGCGCTTCCACCTCGACGTCCGTCCGCGGGAGCGCCCCCAGGCCGAGGAGGTCGCCTGGCTGGTCGCCCACGGGGCGTCGGTCGTCGCCGACCGGCGCGGGCAGTACGGGCCCGGCACCGGCTGGGTGACGCTGGCCGACCCCGAGGGCAACCAGCTCTGCGTGCTGCGGTCGCCGGCCGAGCTGGCCGCGGGTTCCTGATCCCGGGGGCCGGCTCCTGACCGGGCCGGCTCAGAGCCAGCCGCGCCGTACGGCCTCGACACCGGCCTGGAAGCGCGTGTCGGCGCCCAGCTCGATGAGCACGTCGGCGACGCGGCGGCGCACGGTGCGCAGGCTGATGCCCAGGGCCCGGGCGATCTGCTCGTCGCCGGCGCCGTCGGCGAGCTGGCGCAGGAGCAGGCGCCGGGAGCGTTCGCGGCCACCGGGCAGGTCGAGGCTGGGCACCGGCTCGGCCTTCTCCCAGATGCTCTCGAAGAGCTGGCCGAGCAGCAGCACGAGGCCGCGCTCGCGCACCACCAGCCGGCGCGTCGACTCGAAGCCGGGCAGGTGGGGCACGAGGGCGTGGGTGGTGGCCACGACGAAGAGCCGGGTCGGCACCTCGGGCAGCACCCGGATCTGCTCCCCCATGCGGGCCCGCTCGGCCAGCTCGTCGGCCGCCTCGTCGAGCGCCCGCACCGGGTAGAGGGCGCGGGAGCTGCGTCCGGCGGCCAGCGCCTCCCGGGTCGCCGTCATGAGGCTCGGAGGGGTCGGCCGACGCCACTGGTCCGGGCGCATCCACAGCAGCTCGCCGGTCGACTCGGTGATCCACCGCGCCATCAGGTCGGGGGGCGAACCGCCGTCCCAGCGGTGGCCCGAGAGGGGCTCGGCGTCCGGGGCGACCTCGGCCGGGGCGGCCTGCAGGTAGGGCACCGCCGTCGCGAGCCCGCGGAGCCGCTGGACGGCGTCGGCGGCGCGCTCCACCTCCACGCTCAGGAGGTGGGAGACCACCTGGACGAGCGGCGGCACCCGGAGCACGTCGTCCTCGATCACCACCGCGCCGACGGCCACGAGCGGCCGCAGGGCGGACCGCAGCTCGTCGGGGGTGCGGGCCAGGTCGCGGGCGACGAGGTCCAGGTGGTCGCCGGTGCGCACGTGGACGCGCCAGTAGAGCTCCTCGAGCTCGACGGTCATCCCGAAGTCGGCGAGGAGCGAGGTCGGGGGACGGCGGGCCATCCACCGACCCTAGGCGGGTGTGGCCGCTTCCTGCCACCGGCACGTCGTGGCCAGGTGTCCGGAAGCGGTCAGTGCAAGGATCTTCGCGGCGCTCCGTCGCACCGCGGGGGATGTGACGAGAGGCCTGTCGGGGGACGGGCCGGGGGCGTCCAGCGAGGGCGTCCGCTCCCCGGAGCGGACGCCCTCGCTCTGCTCCCGGCCGTCCTCCGGCACCCGGCGGACACCGCTCTCCCCGCCCCGGTCCAGTACCGTTGCCCGTCGGCGTGCGCCCCTCGCGGGCCCGCCGACCCGACCCACCCGGCACGACCACGGAGAGCGACGACACAGGCATGGCACGACGTAGCAACGGCCAAGCGCCGCAGGAGCCCGTCGACTGGGTGACCCGCGCCGCGGACGACGCGATCCGCCACGCCGGCGGCGACCCGCGCGACCCCGCCGTGGCCGAGACGCTGCGCGCCGCCGGCACCGTGGTCACCTGCGCCTCCGGGATCAGCCCGTCGGGGCCGATCCACCTCGGCAACCTGCGGGAGTTCCTCACCGTGCACCTCGTCGCCGAGGAGCTGCTCCGCCGCGGCGTGCCCGCCCGCCACCTCCACTCGTGGGACGACTACGACCGCTTCCGCAAGGTGCCGGCCGGCGTCGACCCGTCGTTCTCCACCCACATCGGCAAGCCGCTGTCGGCCGTGCCCGACCCGTGGGGCTGCCACGACTCGTGGGCCGAGCACTTCAAGGCCCCGCTGCGCGACGCCCTGGCCCAGCTGGGCGCCACGATGGAGGAGGTCGACCAGACCGAGCGCTACACCGCCGGCGCCTACACCGAGCAGGTGCTGCACGCGCTCGCCCGCCGCGACGCGATCGAGGACGTCCTGGCGCGCCACCGCACGAAGAAGCCCGCGCCGGAGGAGGTCTCCGAGGAGGAGGCTGCCACGCTCGCCGACTCCGTCGCCAACGAGGACGAGGCCACCCAGACCGGCGACCTCGGCCGCTTCCCCTACAAGCCGTTCTGCCGCACCTGCGGGCGCGACACGGTGACCCTGACGTCGTACGACGACGAGACCACCGACCTCGCCTACACCTGCGACAGCTGCGGCTCCTCCCACGTCACCAACGTGCGCGACGACCACGAGGGCAAGCTGGTCTGGAAGGTCGACTGGCCGATGCGCTGGTCGGTCGAGGGCGTGAACTTCGAGCCCGGCGGCGTCGACCACGCGACGCCCGGGTCGTCGTACACCGTCGGCAAGGAGATCGTGAAGCTGTTCGACGGCCGCGCGCCCTCGTTCGTCGGCTACTCCTTCGTCGGGGTCGCCGGCATGGCGAAGATGTCGTCGTCGAAGGGCGGGGTGCCGACCGCGAGCGACGCGCTGCGCGTGCTGGAGGCCCCGGTGCTGCGCTGGCTCTACGCCCGCCGGCAGCCGAAGCAGGCGTTCACGGTGGACTTCGGTCCCGAGGTCGTGCGCCTGTACGACGAGTGGGACGCCCTGGCCCGCAAGGCCGCCGACCCGGCGAAGCGCGACGCCCAGGTGCTCGCGTTCGAGCGGGCCTCGTCCACGTCGACCGCGGGCCGGCTGCCGACCCCGACGGTCGTGGTGCCGTTCCGCACGCTGTCGTCGATCGCCGACGTCACCGCGGGCAGCGCCGAGCAGATCAGCCGGCTCGTCGGCGACCTGGGGCACGAGCACGGGACCGTCGCCGACCTCGAGCCGCGCCTGACGAGGGCCATCACCTGGACGAACGAGTTCGTGCCCGCCGAGGACCGCACCACCGTGCGCGCCACCCCCGACCGCGAGCTGCTCGCCGGGCTCGGCGAGCAGGAGCGCACCTGGCTCTACCTGCTGATGGAGCACCTGCCGAGCGCCTGGGCCGACGAGAGCCCGGACCTCGACCGCGTCACCACGGTCGTGTACGGCGTGCCCAAGCTCGCCCGCGGCCTCGCCCTCGAGGACTCCCCCACCGACGAGGTGAAGGCCGACCAGAAGGCGTTCTTCAACCTGCTCTACCGCCTGCTCGTGCAGGCCGAGCGCGGCCCCCGCCTGCCCACGCTCATCGTGGCGCTGGGGCTGGGCACGGTCACGGAGCTCGTCACCGCCCCGTAGCTCGCCGAGCTGTCGGGTCTGCACGTCTCAGGCGTGCCGAGCTGTCGCGTCTGCACGGCTGGGGCGTGGCGGGTCGGCACCACTGCAACGGCGCCGCCCCCGGTGGGGACGGCGCCGTCGGCGGTGCAGGTGCGAATCAGTCGGTGAGCAGGGCGTCGTACGCCGCGGGGCTCGAGTCGCGCAGGAACTCCGAGCAGCGCTCCCACTCGTGGGTCTCGCCGATCGCGCGGGCCGACAGCGCGAGGAGGGCGAGCGCGCGGAGGAAGCCGCGGTTCGGCTCGTGGTCCCACGGCACGGGGCCGTGGCCCTTCCAGCCGTTGCGGCGCAGCTGGTCGAGGCTGCGGTGGTAGCCGACGCGGGCGTAGGCGTAGACGGTGACGTCGTCGGCGCCCGCCTGCTTCGCCTGCTCCGCGAACGCGGCCCACGCGATCGGCGAATCGGGGTGGCGGCGGACGACCGCCGCGGGCTCCGCGGTGGTCAGCTCGGCGGCGGCGGGATCCTCGGGCAGACGGGTCGGCGGCGGACCCGCCATCAGGTCGACGTGGCTCATGCCCCCAGCGTGCCACGCCGCCGCGACCGGCGACCGGGCCGGTCACCGTGCAGACGCGACAGGTCGGCACCTCTCAGGCGTGCAGACGCGACAGCTGGGCGCCGTACGACGTCGCAGACGTGCCGACTCGCGTCAGAGGCGCTCGGCGAGGAGCTCGGCGATCTGCACCGTGTTGAGGGCCGCCCCCTTGCGGAGGTTGTCGTTGCTGATGAACAGCGCGAGGCCCCGCTCGTCGGGGACGCCCGGGTCGTGGCGGATGCGACCGACGTACGACGGGTCCTTGCCGGCCGCCTGGAGCGGCGTCGGGATGTCGCTGAGCGCGACGCCCGGCGTGTTGGCGAGGATCTCCTTGGCCCGGGCGACGGTGAGGGTGCTCGAGAACTCCGCGTTGATCGCCAGCGAGTGGCCCGTGAAAACGGGGACGCGCACGCAGATGCCCGAGACCAGCAGCTCGGGCAGCCCCAGGATCTTGCGGGACTCGTTGCGGAGCTTCTTCTCCTCGTCGGTCTCGTCGAGGCCGTCGTCGACGATCGAGCCGGCGAGCGGCACGACGTTGTAGGCGATGGTGCGCTCGTACTTCACCGGGGCCGGGAACGAGACGGCCTCGCCGTCGTACGCCAGCTCGGTGGCCTTGTCACCGGCCGCGGCGACCTGGCTCGCCAGCTCCTCCACACCGGCGACACCGGAGCCGGAGACGGCCTGGTAGGTCGAGGCGATGAGGCGGACGAGGCCGGCCTCGTCGTGCAGCGGCTTGAGGACCGGCATCGCGGCCATCGTCGTGCAGTTCGGGTTGGCGATGATGCCCTTGCGGGCCTCGCCGATCGCGTCCGGGTTGACCTCGGAGACGACGAGCGGGACGTCCGCGTCCATGCGGAACGCGCTGGAGTTGTCGACGACCGTGACCCCGGCGGCGGCGAACCGCGGCGCCTGGGCGCGCGACGTGGTGGCGCCCGCGGAGAAGAGCGCGATGTCGAGACCGGTCGGGTCGGCCGTGGCCGCGTCCTCGACGGTGACCTCGCGGTCGCCGAACGGCAGCACCGTGCCGGCCGAGCGGGCGGACGCGAAGAACCGGATCTCGTCGGCCGGGAAGCCGCGCTCCAGCAGGATCTGTCGCATGGCGACACCGACCTGACCGGTCGCGCCGACGATGCCGATGCGTGCACCCACGCCGGTCACCTCCCCGTCCCGGCGTAGACCACGGCCTCGCCCTCGGTGTCGTCCAGGTCGAACGCCGTGTGCGTGGCGCGCACCGCGTCCTCGATCTGCGTGCCGTCGATGATCACCGAGATGCGGATCTCCGAGGTGGAGATCATCTCGATGTTCACGCCGGCGGCCGCGAGCGCCGCGAAGAACTTCGCGGTGATGCCCGGGTGGGAGCGCATGCCGGCGCCGATGAGCGAGACCTTGCCGATCTGGTCGTCGTACAGCAGCTTGTCGAAGCCGACGCTCTCCTGCAGGGTCGCCAGCGCGGTGATCGCGGTCTGGCCGTCCTCGCGCGGCAGCGTGAACGAGATGTCGGTGAGGCCCGTCGAGGCGGCGGAGACGTTCTGCACCACCATGTCGAGGTTCGCGCCCGTGGTCGCGAGCGTCTCGAAGATGCGCGCGGCCTCGCCGACCTTGTCGGGCACGCCGACGACGGTGATCTTGGCCTGGCTCTTGTCGTGCGCGACGCCGGAGATGATCGCGTTCTCCATGGGGGCTCCCTGCTGCTCGGGGATGATCCACGTGCCCTCCTTCTGCGAGAAGGTCGAGCGCACGTGGATGGGCATGTTGTGGCGGCGGCCGTACTCGACGCACCGCAGGTGGAGGATCTTCGCGCCGTTGGCGGCCATCTCGAGCATCTCCTCGGTGGAGACGCGGTCGAGCTTGCGGGCCGCCTTCACGATGCGCGGGTCGGCGGTGAAGACGCCGTCGACGTCGCTGTAGATCTCGCAGACCGTGGCCCCGAGGGCGGCCGCGAGGGCGACCGCCGTGGTGTCGGAGGCACCGCGACCCAAGGTGGTGACGTCCTTCGTGTCCTGGCTGACGCCCTGGAAGCCGGCGACGATCGCGATGGCACCCTCGCTGATCGCCTGCTCGAGGCGCCCCGGAGTGATGTCGATGATCTTGGCCTTGCCGTGCGCCGAGTCCGTGATGACGCCGGCCTGCGAGCCGGTGAAGGAGCGGGCCTCGTAGCCGAGCGCGCTGATCGCCATCGCCACGAGCGCCATGGAGATGCGCTCGCCGGCCGTCAGCAGCATGTCGAGCTCGCGCGGCGGCGGCATCGGCGTCACCTGCTCGGCGAGGTCGCGCAGCTCGTCGGTCGTGTCACCCATCGCGGAGACGACCACGACGACGTCGTTGCCGGCCTTCTTGGTGGCCACGATCCGCTGGGCGACGCGCTTGACGCCCTCCGCGTTCGCCAACGACGAGCCGCCGTACTTCTGCACGACAATGCCCACGACCGGTTCCCTCGCTCACCCTGTACGACGCGGCGCGCCGAGGCTTCGACGGCACCGCTCTGACCGGCGCCGATCCTACCGGCGCGGGGCGTTCGTCCGCGTGCGCGTCTCAGCCGTGCGGGCCGTCGGCCTCAGCGGGTGGTCTCGAGCATCTCGTCGGCGGCGGCGACCTGGTCGAGCTCGCCGCGGACCTCCCGGTCGAGACGGTCGTGGGCGACGATCGACTGCAGGGCCCGCAGCGCGCCCGACGCCTCGTTGCCCCAGTTGTTGACGTAGGAGAACTGCCACCACCACAGCGCCTCGTGGACCCGACCCGCGCGGAAGTGCCGCAGACCGTGGGCCAGCGCGGACGCCACCGAGGTCAGCTCGTCGGACAGCGTGGCCTCGACGAGGTCGGGCGCTCCGTCGGACGACAGCACGTAGGGGTCGAAGACCTCGGTGTAGTCGTCGACGCCGTCGAGCAGCCGGGCGAGGCGCAGGCGCATCTCGTCGAGGTCGGGGTCGGGCCCGGCGTCGGGCTCGAACTCCTCGGAGGGCAGGAAGTCGCGCTGCACGCCGAGGCGCGCCCCGGCGAGCAGCACCTGGGAGACCTCGAGCAGCAGCAGCGAGATGGCGCGACCGCCGTCGCCCTCGCGGGCGATGGCCTGGAGCGCCACGAGGAAGCTCTCGACCTGGTCAGCGATCTGTTGCGCGAAGTCCTCGGTGTCGCTGTCGAGGACGACCTCGGCGAGCGCCTCCCCGAGCAGCTCCGAGAGCGGGACACCTGCACTAGTCATCGGCGGAACGCCTCCCTGCGAACGCACGGCCCAAGGTGACCTCGTCCGCGTACTCCAGGTCACCACCTACGGGCAGTCCACTCGCAAGTCGCGTGACGCGCAACCCCAGCGGCTTGAGCATCCGCGTGAGGTAGGTCGCCGTGGCCTCGCCCTCGAGGTTCGGGTCGGTCGCGAGGATGACCTCGGTGACCGCCCCGTCGGCGAGGCGGACCATGAGCTCACGGATGTGCAGCTGCTCCGGTCCGATCCCGTCGATCGGGCTGATCGCCCCGCCGAGCACGTGGTAGCGCCCGCGGAACTCCCGCGTGCGCTCGATCGCCACGACGTCCTTGTACTCCTCCACGAGGCACAGCACCGACGGGTCGCGCCGGGGGTCGCGGCAGATGCGGCAGTGGTCCTCCGACGACACGTTGAAGCAGGTCTTGCAGAACTTCACCTTCACCGTGACCTCGACGAGGGCCTCGGCCAGCCGGCGCACGTCGGTCGGGTCGGCCGCGAGCAGGTGGAACGCGATGCGCTGCGCCCCCTTCGGACCCACGCCGGGCAGCCGACCGAGCTCGTCGATCAGGTCCTGGACGACACCTTCGTACAAGGACGCCGTCCGCTCAGAAGCCCAGGCCGCCGGGGAGGCCCGGCATGCCGCCCGGAGCCTCGCCCTGACCGCCGAGCCCACCGAGGCCGCCGGCGAGCGGGCCCAGCTTCTCGTTGGCGAGGCGGTCGGCCTGCGTGCGGGCGTCGCGGTAGGCCGCGATGACGAGGTCGCCGAGGTCGGTCAGGCTCTCCTCGTCGTTGCCGTCGAACGAGCCCGGGCGGATGCTCACCGCGGTCAGCTCGCCCGTGCCGCGCACGGTGACGGTGACACCGGAGGCGCTGCCCTCCACCGTGGCCTGCTCGAGCTCGGCCTGGGCCGCGACGAACTGCTCCTGCATCGCCTGGGCCTGCTGGAGCAGGGCGTTCATGTCGAGACCACCACCGCCGAGCGGGTTGGCGCCGGCCGGGTCGAACGGGTTCTGCGTCATCGTTGCTCCTCTGACGGGGTGCGGGACATCGGGGGTGGGGCACGGGCGGGCCGTCGGGCCCGACCGCTCAGTCGTGCTTGATCTGCTCGATCACGGTGGCGCCGAGCTCACGCTGCAGCAGCTCGGTGCCGGCGAGCTCGGGGTTCTCGTCCTCGGGATCGTCCGGCGAGACCGCCGCGTCGGGGTCGGGGTCGTCGTCGTCGACCCACGACGGGGGCTCCGCGGGCGGGGGCGCCTCGTCGTACGGCGGACGCGGCCGCGTCGACTGCGGGCGCTCCGCAGCGGGCTCCGCCGCCGGAGGGCGCACGTCGGTGCGACCGCCGGAGGAGTCGACCGCTCGCCCACCCTCGGCGGGGGCAGCGGGTGCGGGGGCCTGGGACTGCTGGGCCGGACGAGCCGGCTCGTGGCCAACCGGATCCGGACGCGCCTGCTGCGGTCGGCCTCCCCCTGCGCCGGACGCCGTGGTGCCACCGACCGAGCCGGGGTCGACGATCGCCTCGATGCGCCAGTCGACGCCGAGCACGTCGATGGCCGCCTGCCGGACGATCTCCAGGCTGCCGCCGGACTCGAACGA
Organism: Nocardioides alkalitolerans DSM 16699; assembly: GCF_000426525.1. Classification (GTDB taxonomy): domain Bacteria; phylum Actinomycetota; class Actinomycetes; order Propionibacteriales; family Nocardioidaceae; genus Nocardioides; species Nocardioides alkalitolerans. The sequence continues at coordinate 983,028 of NZ_KE384533.1, read as the reverse complement.
CTGTCGGGCCCCGGCGTTGGAGAAGCCGAGGGAGAGCACACCGCCGTTGAACGCCACGACCTGCGAGTTCTGGGCGAGGTGGATCCAGGTGACGCGGCGCATCGCCTTCGTGCGCTCGACGACGTCGGGCCACAGGCGTCGTACGTCGGCCAGCGACATGCTGCTCGCCGTCGTCTCGGCGGATGCCTGCGCAGGGGGCTCGGCGGCCGCGCTCGGCTGCGGGGCCGGTGCCTCGTACGGGGCCGCGGGCTCGGCCGGCCGGTCGGCCGGCCGCTCCGTCGGGCTCCCCGTCGGGCGCTCGGGCGCAGCGGCGTCCCCGGACGCACCCGGCAGGCGCGCGGGCGTGGGCCAGCCGGACAAGTCGTCCGCAGGCCCGGTCTCCGTCGCCGTCGGAGGCGCCTCGACCGGCGGCGGCTGGGGCGCACGCTCCTGGGGCGCGGGCTCGGCCGGCGGGGCCGGACGATCGACCGCCGGCGGCGCCGCAGGCGCCTCCGCGGGCGGGGTGGAGCGCGGGGGCTCCACGGGCGACGGCGCCGGTCGCGCCGGCTCCACCACGGGCTCCGCCGGACGGGTCGCCGCCGGACGCATCGGGGTCGGGGTCACGACGACGTCGCTGGCCACGGTGAGGCCGCCCGGCATCGCCATGCGCCGCTCGAGCCGCTCGAGGCGGGCCATCACGCCGTCGCTCGTGGAGTCGGCTCCCGGCAGCAGCACCCGGGCGCAGATGAGCTCGAGGAGGAGGCGCGGCGCGGTGGCCCCGCGCATCTCGGTGAGGCCGGCGGCGACGAGGTCGGCCGCACGGCTCAGCTCGACGCCCCCGAAGCGGGCGGCCTGGGCGACCAGCCGCTCCCCCGCGTCGACCGGGACGTCGATGAGACCGGTGGCCGGCGCGTCGGGCACCGCCGCGACGATCACGAGGTCGCGGATGCGCCGCAGCAGGTCCTCCGTGAACCGGCGCGGGTCCTGCCCGGTCTCGATGACCTTGTCGACCACGCCGAACACGCCGCCGCCGTCACCGGCCGCGAACGCGTCGACGACCTCGTCGAGCAGCGAGTCGGGCGTGTAGCCGAGGAGCCCGGTGGCCAGCGCGTGCGTGACGCCCTCGGGACCGGCCCCGCCGATCAGCTGGTCGAGCACCGAGAGCGTGTCGCGCGCCGAGCCGCCGCCGGCCCGGACGACGAGGGGCACCGCGGCCGCCTCGATCGGCACGGCCTCCTTCTCGCAGAGCTCGTGCAGGTAGCTCGAGAGCAGGCGCGGCGGGATGAGGCGGAAGGGATAGTGGTGGGTGCGCGACCGGATGGTCGGCAGCACCTTCTCGGGCTCGGTGGTGGCGAAGATGAACCGCAGGTGGGGCGGCGGCTCCTCGACCAGCTTGAGCAGGGCGTTGAAGCCCTGCGTCGTCACCATGTGGGCCTCGTCGATGACGTAGACCTTGTAGCGGCTGTGGACCGGGGCGAAGAACGCCTTCTCGCGCAGGTCGCGGGCGTCGTCGACACCGCCGTGGGAGGCGGCGTCGATCTCGATGACGTCGATCGACCCGGGGCCGCCGCGGGCCAGGTCGACGCAGGAGCGGCACTCGCCGCACGGGTCGGCGATCGGCGCCTGCTCGCAGTTCAGCGCCCGGGCGAGGATGCGCGCGCTGGTGGTCTTGCCGCAGCCACGGGGGCCGGAGAAGAGGTAGGCGTGGTTCACCCGGTTGTTCGCCAGCGCAGCGCGCAGGGGCTCGGTGACGTGATCCTGGCCGATGACCTCGGCGAACGTCTCCGGGCGGTAGCGCCGGTACAAAGCGAGCGGGGACTCCACAACCAGCACCCTAACCAGGGGGTCCGACAGCCGCCGTGCGGGCGGAGCCGGGACGTGCCCCGAAGACGACAAGGCCCCCCGCGTACCCGACAGAGCTCACTTACCCTTGCTGCCTTCCGGCCCTGGGGGACTTGGGCGAGATGCCGCCACGCGGGGGGTTGCTCGGAATCATAGGGGACCGCCCGAGCGCCGACCAACCCGCATCACCCCCGGGCGGGTCCGCCCGCGGGCGCACGTCGTACCCGATTTCCCGCCGCCCGCCGGCACCCGTTAGTCTCCTCGCGGAGGATTCGCCTAGTGGCCTATGGCGCTCGCTTGGAAAGCGGGTTGGGTGTGAAAGCCCTCAGGGGTTCGAATCCCCTATCCTCCGCCACGCCGTGAGGCACCCGACGCCGGGACGGACCACTGGTCCGCTCCCGGCGTCGTCGATTTCAGGGCCCCTCGAGGGCTCAGCGGCGCTTGATCCGGCTCAGCGCCGGTCGCAGCACGGCCGCGAGCAGGACGGCCGCGCCGGCCACCAGGCCCCACCACAGGAAGTCGTCGCGCGAGTCCGCGAGCACGTCGTCGCGGGCGCGGGGCGGGGTCGCGGCGACGGACGGCCGCTGCACCTGCTCGCCGCTCACCGCCTCCCCGTTCCCGTCGAGCACGACCGTGCGGTCCAGCGCCTCGGCGGGCTGCACCGTGCCGGCCCCGCCGTACGGGTTCGTCGAGTCGGCCACGCCGCTCGCGGTCTCCACGATCTGCGCCCGGACCTGCGTGGCCGTCCAGTCCGGGTACTTCTGGAAGACCAGCGCGGCCACCCCGCTCGTCACGGCGGCCGCGTACGACGACGAGGGGGTCTCGATCAGGCAGGTGCCGCCGTTGCGGGCCACGCTGACGGCGCCGGCGCTGGGCGCCACGACGTCCGTGCCCAACGACGGCCGCGTGCCGGTCGAGGGGTCGACGCCGGTGCCGAGGGGCGGTTGGGAGGCCACCGACAGCACCCCGGGGTACGCCGCCGGGTAGGTCACCTGCTCGGCGAGCACGGGTGCCTCCGCGCCCGGCTCGAGGGGCGCGGGGCTCTCCTCGACGTTGAGGTTGGCCGCCACGACGAGCACGCCCGCGGCCTGCACCGCCTGCACCGCGGCCTCGAGCTCGGGGCTCGGGTCGACGCCGAGGGAGACGTTGACGACCCGGATACGGGCGGCCCCGCTGCCGACGTTCGTCGCGACCCAGTTGAGCCCGGCGATCACGTTCTCCGCCCGGAGCGGGACGCCCTCGCTGTCCTCCCGCTGGTCCTCCTGCTCCCGGTCGAGCACCTGCACGGAGATGATCTCCGCGTCGCGCGCGACGCCGATGGGCCGGTCGCCGTCGGGGTCCCGGCCGCCGATGAGACCGGCCACGGTCGTGCCGTGGTCGACCTCGGCGACGGGCGTCGTGCCCCCGATGTCCTGGGTCCCGACGAGGTTGACGCTCGCGCCCACGGGCACCCCCGCGTCGATGACCGCGACCCTGACCCCGGCGCCCGTCAGCCCCTCGACGCCGTCGAGGCCCAGCTGCTCGACGAGCGACGTCGTCTGCCCGGTCACGTACGCCGGCTGCTCCGCCGTCGCGTCGTCGGTGCAGAACAGGTCGCGCTGCTCGAGGGCGAGCGCCTGCCCGGGCGCCGCGGCGGCCGGGAGGACCGCGGCGCCGAGCGGGGCCACGAGCGCCAGGCCTGCCGCACCGAGCGCGCAGCGGCGCCAGGACCGTCCCGGGAGGACGGTGGTGCTCACCCGCCCGCTCCGGCCGCCGCTGCCTCGTCCTCCGGGGAGGGCCGCTCACAGCTCAGCTCCTCCTGACGGTCCGAGGAGAGCGTCTTCAGCGCCTCCTCGCGCGCCAGCACGACACCGCAGTTGAACGGGGCCATCCACGTGTCGGGCACGACCGGGGTGTCCCCCACGTCGTACCCCAGCAGGTTGATGGCGTTGCCGGCGAGCTCGTAGCGCATGCCCTGCGCGTCGACGAGGAAGGCGCTGCCGGGCGGGGTCGCGCCGAAGCCGCCGCTGCGGACGACGGCACCGCGGGCCCGCTGCACGCGCGCCTCCCGCTGGGTCGCCTCGAGACCCTCCGCGCTGGCCGTCTCGTCGGGGAAGAAGGCGAGGCCCACCCTGGCGGCCACGCCCGAGGCGCCGGTGTGGAGGACGGCGCAGACCGAGCTCTCCGAGCTCGTGGAGGCCGGGCGCTCGTCGGGCCACTCGGACGGGTAGGCGGCAGCGCCGCGGGCCAGGGTCGTCGAGGCCACGACCGGCACCTGGTCCTGCCCGGCCAGCGCGACCTGCACGTCGGCCGCGAACGGCGACAGCAGGTTGTAGCTCTCGTCCGTGAGCACGACCCGTTCGCCGTTCGGCTGCTCGACGACCATCCCGACCCGGGGTACGACGCCGCCCTCGAGCTGGACGCCCGCGGCGATCGGCTGACCCCGGCGGGTGAGGTCCTCCCCGACGTCGATGGAGTCGGGGAGCAGCGGGGGCGCGGCCGGGAAGAGGCTGAGCCAGGTCGACGGCACCTCGATCGCGGCGTCGCGGGAGAGCTGGTTGCCGATCGCACCGAGGAGCTGGTCGATCACCCCACCGTCCTCGGCACCCACCTGCATCCGGAACACCTGGGGCTGGCCCTGGGCGTCGAGCTCGCCGTACGCGAGGAGGTGGAAGAAGCCGCCCGACTGCACGAGGATCGACGACTCCAGGTCGGGCTGAGCGCCCGGCGAGTCGGCGAGGCTCAGCCGGAGCCCCTGCGAGTCGCCCGTGCAGGCGGTCCAGCCGTCGTCGACGAGCCGCGAGGCGGACGGGACGGACGTCGGCGCCCCGAGGATGCCGATGGCGTCGACGATGTCGTACTCGTCGATGTCCTCCTGGGGCACCGTCGTCGGGCTGAGCTCGTCGCCGAGGATGAGGCGGGCGGACGTGGTGTTGACGACCGGGAGGAGCACGGTGTCGCCGCCGTCCTCGTCGGGCTGCACGATGTACTGCTCGCCCGTCTCCTCGGCGATCACCATGCCCTGGCTGTCGGCCCAGCCCTCGTCGGGCCGCGGCTTGAGGAAGCCGACGACCGCGGCCGCGGCGAGCACCAGCACGGTGAGGGCGACGCCTCCGATGATGGCGCGTCCGGGGCGGCTCGGCTCGACCTCCCGCCCGCCGGGGGCGCCGCTGACGAAGGCCGTGACGAGCCGGCGACGGCTGAAGCCGTGGGCCTCGACCAGGTCGCGCTTGGTGGCCACGGCGCGTCAGCCCCCGATCAGGTCGACGACGCCGACCGCGACGACCAGCAGCGGCAGCAGGGCGACGAGCGCGAGCGTCTCGACCATGTCGCCCAGGCGTCCGCGCCGCACCGACGGCGGCTTCGGGAAGAGGCTGCCGAGCAGGATGAGACCACCGCCGGCGGCGAGCACGACGGCGGTGGCGGGGCGCCAGTCGGGCTCGCCGAGCAGCACGGTGGCCGCGACGACGAGCAGCCCGACGATCCCGGAGACGAGGCCGACCAGCACCTCGAGCCCCGTGCGGTACTGCCGCGTGCGCAGCATGACGGTGGCGCAGCAGAGGACGGCGAGGACCGTGCCGACGATGCCGAGCGAGACGGCCAGCGGGCTGATGAGCACCACCAGCGTGCCGACGGAGGCCGAGATGCCGACGAGGATCTCGTGCGCCGTGCGGGCGTCGCGGACGACGCGGGCGGCGTCGATGTCGTCGGGGTCGTTCGTGATGTCCTCGACCGTGGCGATCTGGTCGACGCGCGTGCCGGTGGCGCTGAGGGCCAGCCACGGGAAGACGCTGCCGGAGATCACGACGAAGACCATGACGCCGCTCAGCACTTCGGCCGCGCCGAGGTCGGTGACGTCGAGGACCCAGCCGCCGATCGCGAGCAGCGAGCCCACCAGGATCGGCGGGGCCAGCAGCGGTCGTCCGTCGTCGAGACCCACCACGACCGCGAGGGCCACGCCGAGCACGCCGAGACCGACGTACGCCGCCCCCATGCCCAGCAGCGGCTCGCCGTCGGCGAAGAGGTGGCCGGCCACGCCGCCGTACACCGAGGCCACGAGGCCCAGGACGACCGCGGCCTGCCGCTCCTGCTGCACGCGCGAGAGCACCACGGCGGCGGCGGCGAGCACGACCGCGACGGCCGTCGCGCCGACGGCGGCGAGCAGGCGGTCCTCCTGGAGGAGGAGGGAGGCCGCGCCGACGAGGAGCAGCATCGCGGCTGCGCCGAGCGCCGTACGACGCCCCGCGGCCGGCTCCCACGGCTTGAGCTCGCGCTCCACGACGTCCGTCATCGCCTCGACGACGTCGTCGTACACGCGCGGCGGCTCGTCGTCGACGCCCGCGGTGACGGTGAGAAGCCCGCCGTCCTCGACGCCCTGGATCGTGAGCCCGGCGTCGTGCGCCAGCTCGCGACCGTCGTGGGTGACGAGGCGGTAGCCGCCGTAGACCGTCGCGGCGTCGAGGAGCCCGACGCTGCGGGCGAGCTCGGGCACGAGCTCGGCGACCGGCACGGCGGCCGGCAGCACGAGATCGACCCGTCGTCGACCCGAGACCACGGTCACCCGGACCAGGCCCGAGGTCCCCAGCTGTGACTGGCTCATGCGTCAGTCCCCCTCTGCGCGTCCGACGGCGAACGCATGCTACCGGTGGGGCGGCCTCCGCGAGCGGCGGCCGACCCGGGTCGACGGAAACACAGAACCGCCCCGACCTCGAGGAGGTCGGGGCGGGTCCGGTGGATCAGGCCGGGAAGCGGTCGGCGCCGCGGCGGTCGGCCGCGCGGTACTCCGCGTTCGAGTTCGTCACCGAGTTGCTGGTGGCCTGGAGGAGCTCGATCATGCGCGTCATCTCCTGGTCCCAGATCGCCTTGGCGCGGACGTAGGCCTCCTGCGCGTTACCGCTCCACTCCGAGCGGAGGGGCGCGAGCTCCTGCTCGAGGCGGTCGAGGCGCGCCTCGATCTGGCGAGCTGCGGCGACGAGGTCCTGCGCCGTCGCCTCGAGGGTGCCGTGGTCAACTGTCAGGCCGCTGCCGTCACTCATCGTCATCTCCTGTGTTCTGTCGGGTTCGGGGTCAGCCGTCGAGGCGGCTGAGGTGGCTGGTGAACGTGTCGGACTGACCGGAGTCGGTCGACGTCGTGTCGCGGTCGGTGTCGGTCAGCGACCGCTCGAAGTTCTCCAGCGCGTTGGTGATCGTGCGCTGCTTCTCGCCCCACTGGACGATGAGCGTCTGGAACGCCGCGCCACCCTGGCCCTGCCAGCGGTTGGCCATGCCCTGGATCTGCGAGGCGAGGGCGTTCGACTTCTGGTTGAAGTCGGCCTTGGCCTCGATGACCATCTGACCGGCGCTGATGAGTGTGCCTTCACCCATCTTCATGTTCTCGGACATGCCGTCTCCTTCGTTGTCCCGAGGCGACGAACGGCCGCCCGAGTGTCGTGTTCGTGGTGGTGTCTCACTGCCCGGGGGACGTCCCGATCTCCCGGACTGGCAGGTGTGTACCCCCGGGGCTTCACCCCATAAACACGTCAGCTCACGATTTCCCAGATCCTGCGGAAAAGGCCGACGGTGACGACGAAGGCGGGAATGGCGAGCGCGCCGGTGAGCGACTCCGCGATCTCGGCGCGGCGCGACCACCACACGGAGCGCCAGCCGCGGCCCGTGGCGACGGCCGCCGCGACGACCACCAGGCCGAGGCCGACGCTCACCAGCGCGACCCGGCCCGACCACCCGTGCTCGACCACGAGGACGACGAGGACGCACGCCAGGCACCACAGTCCCGCGGCCCGCAGCAGGAGCCGGGCGGCGGCGTGGCGGTAGCTGCGCGCGACGAGCAGCTGGGTCGCGCCGATGCACGCGACGAGGAGCGGGGCGCCGATCTCGTCGAGCGCGAGGCGCGTGGTGCGCAGCACCATGGGGGCGGAGACGAGCGTGACGACGAGGACCGCGGCGCAGGCCGCGGTGACGATGCGCGAGCCACGCTCGACCACCCGGGCCACGGCGGGCCGGCGGATCACCGTGCGGGAGCGGCGGCTCGCCGTACGGTCGCGGGCCGACCACGCGGTGACGGCGAGGCGCTCGAGGTCGACCAGCGCCTGGTCGGGCACGTCGACGGCGATCCCCGGCACGAAGCGGCCGGCGAACATCGCGAGCAGGAGCAGGGTCGCCCAGACGATGCGCTCGGGGGCGCCGAGCACGGCCGCGACACCGGCGACGACGAAGACCGCCAGGCCCGCGACGATCCAGACGCGGAGGACCTCGTCCTCCTCGTCGGTGAGCGCCCGACCGACGGCTGCGACGACGGCGCCGCCCAGGAGGGTCACACCGAGCACCATCGGCAGGCGGGCCGACGCCGGGTCCCACACCAGGACGAGCGCGGCCGCGGCACCGAAGACCGGGGCCGTGACCACCCGCTGGCGCGCGAGGCGCCCCACGGGCAGGACCGCGAGGAACGCGGCGGCGAGCAGGATCGAGACGACCAGCCGTTCGTCGACGTCGCCCGCGAGGGCGGCGAAGACCCCGGCGAGGAGGCCCGCCACGCCGGCGATGCCGAGCACCATCCCGGTGAGCGGCCCCGGCAGGGCGCGACCCTCAGCGGTCGTCGTCTCCCCGCGGCGGGCGGGCTGCGGCTCGGGGGTGTCGGCGTACGTCGCGACGAGCACCACGCCGGAGCGCATCCCGAGGTCGCCGAGCGCGACGCCGGCGGGCAGCGCCGTACCGCGCTGGTCGTGCAGGCGGGGCAGGGCGGTGGCCCCGACCTGCTTGGCGTACTCGCGGGAGACGTCCAGGGCGGAGGCACCGTCGGGGACCAGGAGGTCGAGGACGCCTGCGTCCCCGTGGACGCTCAGCGCGATGTTCTCCCCCGCCGCCGAGCCGGTCACGGCCTCGGTCATCGACTCGCCCCCTCGTCGTACCCGTCGGACCACCCGCGTGCGGCAGGCACCCCGGTGCTGCGCAGCAGGGTAGTCGGTGGTCGGGGGCGGCACCTATCATCACCTCCACCGCGCTTGGCGACACGAGGGGGACCGCTTGAGCACGACGTTGCGCAGCAGCCAGCGCATCGAGGCACCTGAGGTGCCCACCGGCCAGATCGTGCTCCAGCCACCACCCGAGCTGACCGAGCACGAGGGCGCCAGCGGCGTCCTGATGAACGCGATCCCGATGCTCGGCAGCATCGGCTCGATCGTCGTCATCTCCTCGCTCAGCAGCCAGGGCGGCAGCACCGGCGGGCGCAGCATGCTCGCCGCCGGCATGTTCCTCTTCGCGACCGTCGGCTTCATCGCCGTGCAGATCGACCGGCAGCGCAAGCAGCGCAACCAGCAGGTCACGGGCTCGCGCACGGAGTACCTGCGCTACCTCGCGGGCATCCGCAAGGCCGCCCGCGACTCCGCCGACCGCCAGCGGCGCGCCTTGACGTGGCACCACCCCGCACCGACCGCGCTGCCTGCGATGGCGGAGGACCGCTCGCGCCTCTGGGAGCGCTCCACCGTCGACCCGCACTTCCTCCAGGTGCGCTGGGGCCTCTGCGCCCAGCCGCTGTCGGTCGAGCTGGTGCCGCCGGAGAGCGCCCCGATCGACCAGGTCGACCCGGCGGCGGCCTCCGCGCTGCACCGCCTGCTCGTGGTGCACCGCATCCAGCCCGACCTGCCGGCCTCGATCGACCTGCGGGCCTTCGACCGCGTGGAGGTCTGCGGCGCCGAGGACGAGGCCCGGTCGCTGGCCCGCTCGCTCGTCTGCAGCGCCGTCACGTTCCACAACCCCGACCAGGTGGTCGTGGCCGTGCTCAGCTCGGACGCCAACCTCGAGCACTGGGACTGGCTGAAGTGGCTGCCCCACGCCCAGAGCGCGCAGGAGGCCGACGCCGTCGGCCCTATGCGCATGGTGAGCACCTCCATCGACGACCTCGCGCGGATGCTGCCCCCCGACCTCGCGGAGCGGCCCCGCTTCGGCGCCGACGAGCGCCCGTCCACGCCCCACATCGTGCTCGTCGTCGACGGCGGCAACCTGCCGCTCGGCAACCACGTCATCCCGCCCGACGGCCTCCACGGCGTCACCGTCATCGACCTGCCCGCGCAGTGGGAGGAGCTCGAGGACCCCTCGCGCCTGCGCCTCGAGCTCGTCGGGCGCGACCCGTCGGGCCGCCTGCGCGTCGAGGCCATCCGCATGCGCACCGACGCGGTCGTGGGCATCGGCGACCAGTGCGACCTCGCCACGGCCGAGGCGCTCGCGCGCCGCCTCACGCCGCTCCACACCGTCTCCGCCGGCGGCGGGGGCGAGGCCGCCAACCCGGCCGAGCTCACCGGCCCCGCCGACTTCATGGACCTCCTCGGCCTCGGCGACGTGCACGCCTACGACACGACCCACTCCTGGCGTCCGCGCCCGGCGCGCGACCGGCTGCGGGTGCCGATCGGCATCGGCGACGGCGGCATGGTGCACCTCGACATCAAGGAGTCCGCCCAGCAGGGCATGGGCCCCCACGGCCTGGTGATCGGCGCGACCGGCTCCGGCAAGTCGGAGTTCCTCCGCACGCTCGTGCTCGGGCTCGCCATGACCCACTCGTCGGAGCAGCTCAACATGGTGCTGGTCGACTTCAAGGGTGGCGCGACCTTCGCCGGCATGTCCGAGATGCCGCACGTCTCGGCCGTCATCACGAACCTCAGCCAGGAGCTCACGCTCGTCGACCGCATGCAGGACGCCCTGTCGGGCGAGATGGTCCGGCGCCAGGAGCTGCTGCGCGAGGCCGGCAACTACGCCTCGATCCGCGACTACGAGAAGGCCCGGGCCGCGGGCGAGGACCTCGCGCCGATGCCCTCGCTCTTCCTCGTCGTCGACGAGTTCTCCGAGATGCTGAGCGCCAAGCCGGAGTTCATCGACCTCTTCGTCGCCGTCGGCCGCCTCGGCCGGTCCCTCGGCCTCCACCTCCTGCTCGCCTCGCAGCGGCTCGAGGAGGGCCGCCTGCGCGGCCTGGAGTCCCACCTCTCCTACCGAGTCGGTCTCCGCACCTTCTCCGCCGGCGAGTCCCGCGCCGTCCTCGGCGTGCCCGACGCCTACGAGCTGCCCGCCGTCCCGGGTCTCGGCTACCTCAAGCCCGACCAGTCGACGCTGCTGAAGTTCAAGGCCGCCTACGTCTCCGGTCCCCCGCCGAACACCCGCGTCGTACGACGCGACGAGGGCGGCAACGTGCGCGGCATCCTCCCCTTCACCATCTCCGAGGTGCAGACCCTCGAGCCCGTCGAGGAGGAGGTCGCCGCCCCCACCCCCGCGCCCACGCAGCAGGGGGAGCAGGCGTCCCTGCTCGACATCGCCGTCGGCCGCATGGTCGGTCACGGCCCGGCGGCCCACCAGGTCTGGCTGCCGCCGCTCGACGTGCCCGACACGCTCGACCAGCTCATGCCCGACCTCGCCGTGCACCCGGACCTCGGCCTCGTCTCGCCGCAGTGGCGCGAGTACGGCGGGCTCGTCGTGCCGCTGGGCACCGTCGACCGGCCGCGCGAGCAGCGCCGCGACACGCTCACCATCAACATGGCGGGCGCGGGCGGCCACGTCGCCGTCGTCGGCGGCCCCCGCAGCGGCAAGAGCACCCTGCTCCGCACGATCGTCACCAGCACGGCGCTCGCGACCACGCCGCTCGAGTCGCAGGTCTTCGTGCTCGACTTCGGCGGCGGCACGTTCGCGCCCCTGACCCGCCTGCCCCACGTCAGCGGCGTGGGCACGCGCTCGGAGCCCGACGTCGTACGACGCATCGTGGCCGAGGTGCGCGGCGTGGTCGACCGTCGCGAGGCCTACTTCCGCGCCAACGGCATCGACTCCATCGAGACCTACCGCTCGCGTCGGCGCGAGGGCCGGGCGGACGACGGGTACGGCGACATCTTCCTCGTCGTCGACGGCTGGAGCACGCTGCGCTCCGACTTCGACGACCTCGAGATGGAGCTGCAGCAGCTCGCCGGTCGCGGTCTCACCTTCGGCCTCCACCTCATCGTCGGGGCGTCGCGCTGGCCCGACTTCCGCGCCGCCATGCGCGACATCTTCGGCACGCGGCTCGAGCTGCGCCTCGGCGACCCGATCGACTCCGAGATCGACCGCAAGGTCGCCGCCCTGGTGCCCTCCGGTCGCCCCGGCCGCGGTCTCGTGCCCGGCAAGCTGCACTTCCTCGGCGCGCTCCCCCGCGTCGACGGCAACGGCGACGCGAGCAGCGTCGGCGACGGCGTCGACGACCTCATCACCCGCGTTAGCCAGGCGTGGACCGGGCCGACCGGTCCCAAGCTGCGTCTCCTGCCCGAGCGCATCGACCTCGAGCAGGTCGTGCGGCAGGCCGGCACGATCGCCGACGGCGAGCGCACGCTGGCCGACAGCGGCCGGGTCCTGCTCGGCGTGAACGAGAAGGAGCTCGCCCCGATCGGGCTCGACGTCGACGCCGAGCCCCACCTGCTCGTCTTCGGCGACGGACGGTCGGGCAAGAGCGCGCTGCTCCGCTCCTACATCCAGGAGATCGTCCGCACCCGGACGCCGAAGGAGGCGCAGATCGTCGTCGTCGACTACCGGCGCTCCCTGCTCGGCGAGGTGCCCGAGGAGTACCAGCTCAACTACCTCACCAGCGCCACCCAGGCGACGCCGCTGCTGCGCGACCTCGGGAAGTACCTCGAGAACCGCATCCCGGGCCCGGACGTGACGCCCGACCAGCTGCGCAACCGGTCGTGGTGGAAGGGTGCCGAGGTCTTCGTCATCGTCGACGACTACGACCTCGTCGCCACCCAGCAGAGCTCCCCGGTCCAGCCCCTGCAGCCGATGATGGCGCAGGCGCGCGACGTCGGCCTGCACGTGGTGCTGGCCCGCCGCTCCGGTGGCGCGTCGCGGGCGCTCTACGAGCCCGTGATCCAGTCGCTGCGCGACCTCGCGATGCCGGGCGTCGTGCTGTCGGGCTCGCCGGACGAGGGCTACCTCATCGGCAACGTGAAGCCCCAGAAGGCGCCTCCGGGCCGGGGGCGGCTCGTCACCCGCGACCGCGGCGTCGAGGTCGTCCAGATGGCCTGGTCGAAGCCGACGGACCTGTGAGCCCCGGCTCGGCGCCGACGGCCGCCGCGCGGACGCCGTACGGGCCCCAGGTCGTCACCGAGGAGCCGCACGGTCGGCGCGTCCGTATGATCACCCCGTGATCTTCAAGCGCGTCGGCAGTGGGCGGCCCTACCCGGCCCATGGTCTCGACTCGCGTGGCTGGGCGGCGGTCCCTCCGCGCCAGGTGCGCCTGGACCAGCTCGTGACGACGAAGGACACGCTCCAGCTCGTGACCCTCCTCGACGAGGACTCGACCTTCTACGGCGACCTGTTCGCGCACGTCGTGGCGTGGGAGGGCGACCTCTACCTCGAGGACGGCCTCCACCGCGCCCTCCGGGCCGCCCTGCAGCAGCGCAACGTGCTGCACGCGCGCGTCGTGGCGGTGGAGAAGTCGTGACCGGGCCCCGCGAGCCCCTCGCCCCCGCCGTCAGGTCCGCCGTCACGCTCGGCGTGCTCGTCGTGCTGCTGCTCATCGGCCTCGTGTGGGGCTGGCGCTCGCTCACCGCCGCCCTGCCCGCCGACGACCTGGGCACCACCAACACCGGGATCTGCACCGTCCGCCCGTTCGCCGCGGGCGACACGATCTCGCCCGGCGACGTGACGGTGAGCGTCTACAACGCCAGCGGCCGCTCGCAGCTCGCGCGGGCGACGATGAACGTGCTCGCGAGCCGGGGCTTCGGCGCCGGCGACACGGGCAACGCGCCCGAGGGCGCCGTCGTCGACCGGGTCGAGGTCTGGTCGACGGAGCCCGACTCGGCAGCGGTCGCCCTCGTCCGCGCCCAGATCGGCGAGCCCGTGCCGGTGAAGGTGAACCGCCCGGTGCTCGGCGACGGCAGCAGCGTCGTGGTGGTCGTGGGCGACGCGTGGGACGAGCCCACCGGCGACGCCGGGGCACAGATCACCCTCGAGACCGACCAGGACGTCTGCGGCCCCGCCGAGGCCCCGCTCCCCTGAGTCCCGCCCGACGACCGGTGCGGGCGCCGGGGTGCGGCTAGTCCTGGTGCGGCCGCACCGGTCGACCCGGGGTCCCGGCTCCGCCCGGACGACCGGCCCCTCCGCCTGACGCGTCACCCGCGGTCCCGCGGTGCAGCCACTGCGCGAGCCGGCCGTTCTCCGAGACCAGGCGCAGCCGGTCCTCCGTCTGGTCGCGCAGGCCGCGCGGCGTCACGACGATGAGGTCGTCCCCGCGGCGCAGCGCGGTCGAGGGCTCCGGGACGAGCACGAGCTCGCCGCGCACGATGAGCGAGATGGACGCCCCGACCGGCAGGCGCAGCTCGGCCACCTCGACCCCGTGCAGCTTCGAGGCCTCCGGGATGCGCACCTGGATGAGGTCGGCCGCGACCCGCTCGAGCGGTGCCGCGTCGATGTCGAGCTCGCGGGCCTCTCCCTCGTCGGCCAGGCCGAGGCGGCGGGCGACCCAGGGCAGGGTCGGGCCCGTGAGCAGCGTGTAGACCACGACGAGCACGAACACGATGTCGAAGAGCCGCTCCGCCCCCGCCACCCCGGCGGCGAGCGGGATGGTCGTGAAGACGATCGGCACGGCGCCCCGCAGGCCCGCCCAGGAGAGGAACAGCTGGTCGCGCCACGGCGTGTGCGGCTGCACCAGGGCGCTGACCGCGACGGAGACCGGACGGGCGACGGCGGTGAGGATGAAGCCCGCGGCGAGGGCGAGGCCGATGACCTCCCACGTGATCCGACCGGGGCTCAGCAGCAGGCCGAGCATGATGAAGAGCCCGATCTGCGCGAGCCACGCGACGCCCTCCGAGAACGAGCGGGTCGTCGCCCGGTGGGGCAGGTCGGAGTTGCCGAGCACCAGCGCGGCGACGTAGACGGCCGCGAACCCCGACGCGTGCGCGGCGGCGCCGGCGCCGTACGCCAGGACCGTGAGGCAGAGGACGGCGATGGGGTAGAGGCCCGACGACGGCAGCGCGGCCCGGCGCATCAGCCAGGCACCGCCGAAACCGACGCCGAGGCCGATCGCCAGGCCGACGATGAGCTCGAAGACGATCTCCGCGAACATGAAGAGCACCCCGTGCTCGAGGGCCGCGCCCGACGAGACCAGCACGACGAGCACGACCGTGGGGGCGTCGTTGAGGCCGGACTCGGCCTCGAGCGGACCGGTGACCCGGCGCGGGAGCGGGACGATCCGCAGCACGGAGAAGACGGCCGCCGCGTCGGTGGCCGAGGTCGCGGCGCCCAGCAGCACCGCCAGCTGCCACGGCAGTCCGAGCAGCAGGTGGGCGCCCACCGCCACCACCGTCACCGAGACCGCCATGCCGATGGTCGCCAGGCCGAGCCCCAGACGCATGCTCGGTCTCAGCTCGCGCCAGTCGGTGGTGAGACCGCCCTCCGCGAGGATCAGCACGAGCGCGCCGAAGCCCAGGGCGTGGGCCAGGCCGGCGTCGGAGAACTGGATGCCGAGGCCCGCCTCGCCCAGGACGACGCCCATGAGCAGGTAGAGGATCAGGCTCGGGAGGCCGGCGCGCGACGAGAGCCGCACGGCGAGGATCGCGAGAAGGGTGACGGCCGACCCCACGAGCAGGAAGCGATCCAGGTCGTGCGCGTCGAACGTCAAGGATCACCTTCTCGGCGTGGGGGCGTGCCGCCGATCCTACGGGGCCGGGCGCCGCCCGAGGGCCGCGTCCCGTTCCTCCACAGGTCGCCCAGCACGTGGTTTGGGCCACCGTCGCTGCCCGGGCAGGGGGCGTGCCGCGGGCGCACCCGGCCCCGCGGGCACGACCCGAGACCGACCCGAGACCTGCGGAGCCGCCCCATGAGCCTGCTGCCCGACGTCGCCGCCCTGCGACGTCTCGCCGCGTCGTACGCCGAGCGTGCGACCACGATCCGCGCCGAGGCCGACCGCCTCGTCGCGCACGCCGACGCCACGCCCTGGGTGGGCGCGTCGGCCGACGCCCTGCGCCACGGCGCCCGCGCCACGGCGGGGTCGCTGCGCCGTACGGCGGGAGCCCACGACGACGTGGCCGCCGCCCTCGAGGAGCACGCCCGCCAGGTGGAGGTGGCGCTCGTCGTCGTCGCCGAGATCCGTCAGCGCTTCGTCGATCTCGCCTCCTCGGTCGGCGCTCGGGTCGTGGACCTGGCGGGCGTCGTGGTGGGAGGCGCGGTGGAGGTGGCCGGCGAGCTCGCCGAGGGCGCGGCCGGTCTCGTCGGCATCGACCTCGGCGACGACGAGCGCCTGCGCGAGCAGATCGAGCGCGTCGACGTGCCGCCCGCCGGGCACGCGGACTGGCTCACCATCGACCTGCCGGGGATGTCGTGAGCGGCGGGCGGGGGCCCGTTCCGCGCCGGGTGCTCCCGGGCGGGTGCGCGCTCACGGCGGCGACGCTCGCGGTCGGGCGCGACGAGGTCGTCGCGACGATGCGCGCCCGGCTGCACCTCCGGCTGCCGGGCCCTGGTCGGACCGCGCTGACGGTCGCTGCGGTGCACGCGCTGGTCCGGTCCGGACCGGGCGGGGACGAGGGCGGCACGGGTGCCCGGGTCGTCTGCCTCACCGAGCTGGTGGACGGTCCGGTCGGGTCGGGCTCCCCGCCCGCCGAGGTCGTCGCCCTGCCGGTAGCCGGGTGGGCGGACGAGGTCGCGCGGCTGCTCGCCCCCGGGGGTCGCCCTGCCTCGCCAGCGCCACCGCGCGCGGAGAGGGGCTGCCCCGGCGGGCTCCCGCCGTACGTCGCCCTGGCGCAGCCGACCCTGGCCGCCGGCGCGGCGATGGTCGCGGCCGGCCGGCTCGACCTGCTGCCGGTGCTGCTCGCCGAGGACCCCGTGCCGGTGCGGGTCGGCACCGACGCCCGGCACGCGCGGCCGCTGGACGTCGGCTCGGCTGCCCGGCTGCTGCGCGACCTGGTCGACGGCGCCGAGGGCTCGCTCACCGCCACCGTCACCCGCCGCACCCCGGGCCAGGCCGACGTCACGGGCGCCCAGTACCTGCGCTGGACCGACGGCTGGCGCCGGCTGCGCCCCGTACGGCGCGGTGGTCACCGGCTCGTCGAGCTCGTGGCCGCCCCCGACACCGCCCACGCCGCGCAGCTGGTGGTCGCGGCCACCCGACCCAGCCGACCCAGCCGACCCAGCCGACCCAGCCGACCCAGCCGACCCAGCCGACCCAGCCGACCCAGCCGACCCGTCCGCCCGCACGACCCGTCCGCACCCGACCGAGGAGCCGCCCGATGACCGACCCGACCCCGCCGCTCCCCGGACCGGCCCTGCCCGACCACACGACCCGCGGCGGGTACGACGGCGTCGCCGCCGACTACGAGGCCGCCGGTGACCTCGCCGACCTGTACGACGCGACCGGCGACCGGCTCCTCACCTGGGCGGCGACCCCGGCCCGCACGATCGTCGACGACGACCTGCTGCTCTCCGCGCCGTACGCCCCCGGCTCCTTCGCCGCCCTCGAGGGCACCCTCGTCCTGCTCACCACGACGCCTGTCGGCCTGCCCGCGCAGGCGCTGCGCTGGGAGGCGCAGGCGTACGCCGTGCGCGCGGCCGTCACGACGCTGCGCGCCGCCGACGCGCTCGTGCGCGAGCAGCTGGAGCACCAGCGCTACCTGCTCTCCTACGGCACCGGGTTCACGCTCGCCTACGTGCCGGCCGGGTTCGGCGTCGAGGTGCCCCGGCCGGGCGACGACCTGGAGTCGCTCCGGGCCGCGCTCGAGGGCGGCGACG
The DNA here is from genome assembly GCF_000426525.1 of Nocardioides alkalitolerans DSM 16699. Taxonomy (GTDB): domain Bacteria; phylum Actinomycetota; class Actinomycetes; order Propionibacteriales; family Nocardioidaceae; genus Nocardioides; species Nocardioides alkalitolerans. The sequence goes on along the minus strand of NZ_KE384533.1, from coordinate 965,508 downwards.
GGGGCGGCCCCGCCGTGCCCGTCGAGGAGCTCGAGCAGTGGGCGATGGCGAACCCGGCCCGGGCCGAGTGGCTCGTCGGCACGGGCGGCGGGCTGCTCGAGGGCGCGTGGGACGCGTCCGACGGCCGCTTCGCGCCGTACGTCGGCCCGTGGCGCCTCGAGACCGTCGGGGACGCCGCGGGGGCGGTCTCGACCTGGTACGACGACGGCGAGCCCCGCGTCGAGGCGCTCGGGACCGCCAGCGTGCCCGCGGCCGCCACCGCCGCCGGGCTCGTCGCGCGCCTGCGCCGGGTCGACGCGCTGTCGTCGGCCGACCGGCCGGAGGGCAACGGCACGATCGAGGTGCAGCGCATCGGCGAGGGCGACGACGTGCGGTACGTCGTGCTGCTGCCCGGCACCGACGACATGGGCACGCTGCCGTGGACCCAGGGCGACGACGCCCGCGACCTCGGCACCAACCTGCGCTCGCTCGGCGGCGAGTCGACCGTGCACACGCGCGGCGTCGAGGAGGCCATGCGCCGGGCCGGCGTCGGGGCGGACGACCCCGTGCTGCTCGTCGGGCACTCCCAGGGCGGCATGGCGGCGGCGCAGATCGCGGCCGGGGGCGAGTTCCGGGTCGAGCAGGTGCTGACCCTCGGGTCGCCGCTCGCCCAGGTCGAGCACCTGCCGGCGGGCGTGCAGGTGACGTCGCTGGAGAACGAGCGCGACCTGGTGCCGCTGCTGGACGGCGCGCCGAACCCGGACCGGGTGGAGCAGCTGACGGTCAGGTTCGCGGGCGGCGGGGAGCGGGCCTCCGACGCCCACGCGCTGGCGGAGTACGAGCGCGGGGCCGCCCTGCTCGACCGGGCCGCGCTCGACGAGACGGCCGACCCCGGTCTACGCCAGCGCGCGCAGGCCCTCGCCGCCGGTGGCTTCCTCGACCCGGACGCCGAGGTCACCGCGACGACCTACCAGGTCACGCGGGAGTGACGTCCGGGTGCTGGCCGGCCCGCTCGCGGGGGTAGCCGTCCGGGTTCGCGGACTGCCAGCGCCACACGTCGGCCACCATCTCCTCGAGCCCGCGCGTCGCCCGCCAGCCGAGCTCGTCGGCCGCGCGGGTCACGTCGGCCCAGTACGCCGGGAGGTCCCCCGGCCGTCGCCCGACGACCTCGGCCTCGAGCGGACGGCCGACGGCCGCGCAGAACGCGTCGAACAGCTCGCGCACGCTCGTGCCCCGTCCGCTGCCGAGGTTGAAGGCGCGCACCGGGGTCGCCATGGCCTCGAGGTGCTCGAGGGCGGCCACGTGGCCCTCGGCGAGGTCCTCGACGTGGATGTAGTCGCGCAGGCACGTGCCGTCGGGGGTGTCGTAGTCGTCGCCGTAGATCTGCAGCCGGTCGCGACGGCCGACGGCGACCTGCGCGACGTACGGCACCAGGTTGTTGGGCACGCCCTGCGGGTCCTCGCCGAGGCGGCCGGAGGCGTGCGCGCCGACGGGGTTGAAGTAGCGCAGGAGCGCGATCCGCAGGTCGGGGTCGGCGAGGCCGACGTCGGTGAGCACCTGCTCGATCATCACCTTCGTGCGGCCGTACGGGCTCGCGGCGGCCAACGGCTCGTAGCTCTCGGGGTACGGCACCGGGGCGTGGTCGCCGTACACGGTGGCCGACGACGAGAACACGAGCCGACGCACGTCGTGGGTGCGCATCGCGGTGAGCAGCGAGAACGTCGCGTCCAGGTTGGTGCGGTAGTAGGCGAGCGGCTCCCGCACGCTCTCGCCCACGGCCTTGAGACCGGCGAAGTGGATGACGGCGTCCGGCTCGCTGCGGGCCACGACCTCCTCGGTGCGGGCCTCGTCGGTGAGGTCGACCTCCTCGAGCGCGACCGGTCGGCCGGCCAGCTCGGCGAGCCGGTCCATCACCGACGGCCGGGCGTTGGAGAAGTCGTCGGCGACCACCACGTCGTGGCCCCGCGCGAGCAGGGCGAGCACGGTGTGGGATCCGATGTAGCCGGCGCCGCCGGCAACGAGTACGCGCACCTCGACATCGTAGGGAGCCGCGTCGTACGCCGTGCCCGGACCGGGCGAACGGGGTGCTCCGTGCGGCCGTCGTCACGTCTTCGGGCGCCAGAGCCGTCGTACTCAGATGTTTCGGCCCCGGGTGCCCCGGGAAGACGAACTGCCGGACTCAACCGGGGGCGACGAGGAGGGATGCATGTACGGCGACACCACGGTCATCCGTAGGCGTGCCGACGAGCTGCGCGAGCAGGGGGTCGACATCCGGGTGATGGCCGACCGTCTGGTCTCCGGGGCCGACGCGCTCGACTGGAACGGTCGGGCGGCGGACGCCCTGCGCATGCGGATGCGCGACCGCGCGGCACTGCTGCGCGACGCGGCGACCCTGCACGAGAACGCCGGCGAGTCGCTCACGAAGCACGGCAAGGAGGTCGCGGGCCTGAAGGACGCGATCGCCGACATCGAGCGTCGGGCGGGCTCGCTCGTCGACGACGCCCGGGCCCGTGAGGCGGAGATCGCCACCCACGACGACCCGGCCGGCGTCGTCCGGCAGCTCTCGCCGGAGGACCAGCAGCTCGTCGCGTTCGACCCCCCGCCCAGCGGCCACAAGGACTGGCTGACCGTCTCACTCCCAGGGCTGTGACATGACGACCATCGATCTCGGAACCCCGCCGCCGCCGGCGACGACCCTCCTCGAGGGCCTGCCGCGCCGTGTGGCCCTCACCCTTCCCGAGCTGCAGTACTGCGCCGCCAGCGCCGGTGACGCCCCGCTGCCGTTCGTGCTGGACGACGCGGTCGGCGCACCCGACCCGCTCGCCGACCGGCTCGGTGGCACGACCACCGACTCCGACGGCTCCGTCTACGCCGACGCGCTCGCGTCGCTCCACGACCCGGTCGAGTCCCTGACCCGACGCGGGCTCATCGGGGCCGACGGCGTCGACCCGGGCGTGCTCGGCGCCATCGGGCTGCTCGCCACCCCCGACCTGGGCCTCGACATCGACGTCACCGCCGCGGGCATCCGCGCCAAGTCCTGGCACCGCCAGGCCGGCGGCGCGGTCGCCACGCTGGCGACGGTCGACGGCATCGTCTTCGAGCTCGCCTGGTTCGGCACCGAGTCGTGGCCGGACGACCTCGGGCGGGTCGCGGGCATCCCCGAGGACGTCCCTCTCTCCGCCTCCGCGCTGCCCGAGGTGGTCGACCTGCCGTACGAGCTGGTCGACGCCGCCGGCGAGGCGCTGCGCACCCACCGCCTCGACGTGCTCCCCGTGCTCGTCGCCCAGCACTCGGGCCGGGTGCTGGACGCCGACGCCCGCCCCCTGGGCGACCAGGAGGTGCTCGAGCTGCTGCAGGCCCTGCACTCCGAGGGCCAGGGCCGCATCCGCGCGATGCTGGCCGACGTCGCCGCCGACGCCACCACCGTCGGCGTCGTCTCCTGGCTCCTGCTGGCCGACGGCTGGCACTCCCTACGCCCGCACACCGACGGCGACGAGCACCGCGTCGAGGTACGGCGCGTCGAGCCCTCCGACTTCGCTTCAGCCATCGCACCGGTCCTCGCGGAGGTGACCGCATGAGCATCCCCACGCCCGACACCGCGGCGGACGACTCCACCGCACCCACGCCCGATCCCTCCCTCGAGAACCTGGGCGGGTCCGCCCCCGACCCGGCGGCCGAGGCGCGCGCCGAGGCGGCCGCGCTCGAGGACAAGTACGACCGGATGCTGGCGCTCGCCGACCTCTTCGACTCCACCGGCGACGAGATGCGGGCCCGCGCCCGGCTCGGCCACCGGGTGCTCTCCGACGAGTCCGTCTCCGAGTCCGCGGCGCTCTCCCCCCGCACCTACGAGGCGGCCGAGGGCGACATCCGCGCCGCCACCACCGGCAAGCACGGGCTGCTGACGCGCTCCATCGAGCTCGACGCCGACGCCCTCGTGGTGCGGGCGACCGTGCTCACCTACCGCTGGATCGACGAGCTCCAGGACGTCGCCTACCGCACGCTCGGCTCCATCGCGGGCCGGGCGATCGGCTTCCTCGCCCCCGAGGTGGCGCTGGGCGGCGCGATCGTCTCCGCGGGCCTGATCGAGACCGACGCGCTCGACCGCGACGGGCTGGCGACGTACCTCGGGGAGCTCGCCGAGCAGAACCCCGAGCTGCTCGACCACGTCTCCACCGGCGGCGGCGGCCTGCTCGAGAGCCTGCAGATGCGGTCGCTCCTCACCGCGGGCGTGCTCGCCGGCGAGCGCGGCACCGCTGCGGCCCGGGGCGGGCTCGAGGCCCTCGGCGCCGCACCGTTCGGCGCCGACACCGCCTCGGCGTTCCGCGACATCGCCGTCGGCGTCACCGCCGAGCTGCTGCCCGAGACCGAGGCGGACGTCGCCGCGGGCGAGAGCGGCGCCGACATCCCGCGCTCCATCGAGGACCTGATGACCGTGCTCGCCGCCGTGACGGGGCGGGTCCAGGTCCAGCGGGTGCGCGACGGTCGCTACATCGCCTACCTGCCCGGCCCGGACGGCAACGGCCGCGGTCGCCGCCTGCGGCTCGTCGGCGGTGACCACGCGGCGTACGAGCGCGAGGTCGTCGCGGCGATCGAGAAGGCCGTGGGCGAAGACGCCGACGCCAAGGTCATGCTCGTGGGCTCCGCGCAGGGTGGCATCACGGCTGCCGAGGTCGCGGCCGCCGCCGACTCCGACAAGTTCGAGATCGAGCAGGTCGTGACGGCCGGCTCGCCCTCGTCGCAGGTGCCGCGCATCCCCGAGCACACCCGCGTGCTGTCGCTGGAGGACCGGACGGACCCCGTCGCCCTCCTCGGCTCGCTCATCAACCAGGGCCTGGCCAACCGCGTCACCGTGGTCTTCGACGGCGACGAGGCGACCCGCCAGGGCGCCACCGATCTGTACGTCGCCGGTGGTCGCGCCGCCGACGCCGCCCACCACCCGGCGCTGCGCGCGGAGATCGCGCGCCTCACCGAGCTGGGGTACCTGGTCGTCTGAGGGTCCGCCGATCTGACGGAGTGCGGGCTGGGGCCAGGACGGGGAGCGGCCCCGGGCGCCGCGGCGACCGGGGCCGGCACGGCCACCACCCGCCCTACAGCACCTTCTGCACGAACTCCCCGAGCTGGGCGAGGTTGCGGCACTCGACCATCGGCACGACCGCCGCGTACCTCGACGCCGCCGAGTCGCCCGTGTCCCAGTGGCGCGGGTGCTCGGGGTTGAGCCACCAGGCGCCGCGGATCCCGTTCGTCATCGCCCGCAGGTCGTCCAGGGCGAGGTCGGAGTAGTTGCTCCGCGCGTCGCCGAGCACCAGCAGCGACGAGGCCGGGCCGAGCGCGTCGGCGTACTGCTCGCGGAACGTGCGGAACGCCGAGCCGTAGCTGGTGCGGCCCGTCATCGCGGCGTGCTGGATGCTCGCGGCCAGCTCCTCCATCACCTCCACGGGGTCGCGGCCGGGGCGCAGCACCGCGGTGACCTCGGTGGTGCGGTCGACGAAGGTGAACGCGCGGAGCCGGCCGAAGTGCTCCCGCAGCGCGTAGGTGAGCAGCAGCGTGAACTGGGCGAAGTGCGCCACCGAGCCGCTGACGTCGCACAGCACGACGAGGTCCGTGCGGTGCGGGCGCTTCGGGCGGTGCCGCGTCGTGATCGGGACGCCGCCGGTCGACATCGAGGCGCGCACCGTACGGCGGAAGTCGAGCGGGCCGCGCCCGTTCGTCGCCCGCTGCTTCGCCAGGCGGGTCGCGAGCCGCCGGGCCAGCGGGGCGATCTGGCGACGCATCTCCTCGAGGTCGTCGCGCCGGGCGGAGGTGAACGCGACCCGGTCGATCGCGGGGCGCACGGCCACGTCGGCGACGTGCTCGGGCGACTTGCGCTCGGCGATCCGGCGGCGGGCGTCGTCCTCGACCATGCGCGTGAAGGCGCCGATCCCGCGGGCGGCGCGGCGTTCGGCGTACGCGCGCATGCCCGGCTCCATCGCGTCGGAGTCCCCGGCGGCGAGCAGCCCGTCGACGACGCGTCCGGTCAGCTCGGCGGGGGCGACGCGGCGCAGGGCCTGGTACGCCGAGAACGCGGTCTGGCCGGGGGTGCGACCGGGCATCGCGCCGAAGCGACCGACGGCCTCGGCGGCGAGCCGGCGCAGCGTCTCCTCGGAGGCGCCCTCGCCCCCGTCCGCCGGGTCGCCCTCCCCCGCCGCACCCACGAGCTGCTCCTGCAGCTGGTCGCGGAAGGCCTCGAGCGCCTCGGCGCCGTCACGGGCGGTGTCGGTGGCACGGCCGGCGGCCGGGTCCTCGGCGTCCGGGTCCAGCGTGGTGGACCCCTCCCCCACGAGACGCGGGAAGAAGAGGTCGAAGAGCGCGTCGAACGTCGGCCGCTGCGAGGACTTCTTCACCAGCGTCGCGGCGTACCCCGCCCGGACGACGGACCGGTCGGTCCACTCGAGGTGGGTGAGGGCGCCGACCGCGTCGAGCCCCTCGGCGAGCGACACCGGCAGCCCGGCGCTCCGGAGCGCCTCGACGAACGCGATGTGACGGTCGACCAGCCCGCTGCGGCCGGGCGCGCCGTCGGGGGACGAGCCGTCGCCGGCCTCGTCCGCCGTACCCGCGTCGGTCACGACGCTCAGGCCCGGAGCCGGAGCTCGCGGACCGCGCGCGCCTGGTCCGTCGCGTGCTTGAGCACCGCGCCGAGGGTGGCGGTGATGGCGGCCTGGTCGAGCTCCTTGATCTCGAGGGCGACCAGGGTGCGCGCCCAGTCGATCGACTCGGCGATCGAGGGCGCCTTCTTCAGCTCGAGCCCGCGCAGCCGCACGACGGTCTCCACCAGCTGGCGGGCCACGGCGTCGTCGAGCTCGGGCACCTGGGCGGTGACGATCTCGCGCTCGCGCTCGGCGTCGGGATAGTCGAGGTGGAGGTAGAGGCAGCGCCGCTTCAACGCCTCCGAGAGCTCGCGCGCGGCGTTCGAGGTGAGCACCACGAAGGGCCGGCGCGTCGCGGTGACGGTGCCGAGCTCGGGGATCGTGACCTGGAAGTCGCTCAGCACCTCGAGGAGCAGGCCCTCGACCTCGACGTCGGTCTTGTCGACCTCGTCGATGAGCAGGACCGTCGGCTCCTCGCGGCTGATCGCGGTGAGCAGGGGACGGGTGAGGAGGAACTCCTCGGTGAAGATGTCGTCGTGGGTGCGCTGCCAGGCGCTGCCGTCGGCACCGGTGTCGACCTCACCGGCCCGCGCCGCCTGGATCCGCAGCAGCTGCTTGGAGTAGTTCCACTCGTAGAGCGCCCGCGCCTCGTCGAGGCCCTCGTAGCACTGCAGGCGCACGAGGTCGGCCCCTGCGGCACGCGCGACGCTCTTCGCGAGCTCGGTCTTTCCGACCCCGGCCGGGCCCTCGACGAGCAGCGGCTTCTCGAGCGCACCGGCGAGGAACGCCGTCGTGGCGGTCGCCTCGTCGGCGAGGTAGCCCGCGGCGCCGAGACGGGCGGTGGCGTCGGCGGGCGAGGTGAACCAGGTCATGCCCCCCATCCTGACACCGTCGCTGTCGGGGTCCGCCGGGGCGGCTGTACGGCGGACGGGTGCCGCCTACCGCGAACGGCTCGGGCGCGGAGGGCCCCGACGTACGAGGACCCCCACAGCCCGGGGGCTGTGGGGGTCCTCGGCGACGCCGTGCGTCAGACGGTCGACTTGTTCTTGCCCATGAAGGCCTCGACGACACCGACGAGCAGGACGGCCGCGATGATCGCGACGATGCCGCCGATGATGTTCAGCTCGCCGAAGTCACCGCTGCCGATGAGGGTGGCGACGACGCCACCGATGAGCGAGCCGATGACGCCGAGGACGAGCGTGCCCAGCAGACCGAGGTTCTGCTTACCGGGCTTGATGAGGCGTGCCACCACGCCGACGAAGAGACCGAAAACGATGAAACCGATGATTCCCATACATCGACGGTACCCCCGTGTCTGCCGTTCACCGCTTCTTCGCGGGCCGTTCTGCGCACGTGGGCGACGCTCCCCACAGCCCGTGGGGAGGGGCTCCCACACCTTTTGACGCCCCCTCCTCCGACCGCTTCAGTGGACGATCGTGTCCACATCTGGAGAGGCCGAGGCCATGAGTTCAGCCGCACCCGAGAGCGGTACAGCGACCCCCCACAAGCACGGGATCAAACCCACCGTCTTCTACCCGGCGCTCGCGATCCTGGTCGTGGTGGTCGTGGTGAGCATGGTCTTCCCGAACACGACCGGTGACGCCGTCGCAGCCGTGCAGGAGAACGTGATCGGCACGCTGGGCTGGTACTACACGCTCATCGTGGCCGGCTTCGTCGTGTTCTCGATCTGGGTGGGCGCGGGCCGGTTCGGCGACATCCGCCTCGGACCCGACGACGAGAAGGCCGACTACGGCTTCGTGCAGTGGTTCGTGATGCTGTTCGCCGCGGGCATGGGCATCGGGCTCGTGTTCTGGGGCGCCGCCGAGCCGCTGAACTTCTACTCGAACCCGAAGCCGGGCGTGACCGGTGACGACTCCGAGCTCGCGCACCAGGCGATGGCCCAGACGTTCCTGCACTGGGGCCTCCACGCGTGGGCGATCTACGTGGTGGTCGGGCTGGCGCTGGCGTACGCGATCCACCGTCGCGGCCGCTCGATCTCGCTGCGCTGGACGCTCGAGCCGCTGCTCGGCGACCGGGTGAAGGGCGGTCTCGGCGACGCGATCGACGTCGTCGCGATCGTCGGCACCGTCGCCGGTGTCGCCACGTCGCTCGGCCTCGGCGTCTCGCAGATCTCCGCCGGACTCGTCAGCCTCGGCGTCGTCGAGGAGACGACCGACCCGCTGCAGGTCGGCCTCATCATCGGCATCACCCTGATCGCCACCATCTCGGTCGTCTCCGGCCTCGACAAGGGCATCAAGTTCCTCTCGAACATCAACCTGTCGCTGGCGGCCGTCTTCGCGCTGGTGCTGCTGGTCCTCGGCCCGACGCTGTTCATCCTGCGCGGCTTCGTCGAGAACATCGGCGGCTACCTCTTCCAGATCATCCCGCTCAGCTTCGACACCACCGCGTTCTTCGGCGCCGAGGGCGAGGCCTGGCAGGGCGCGTGGACCACCTTCTACTGGGGCTGGTGGATGTCGTGGGCCCCGTTCGTCGGGCTCTTCATCGCGCGCATCTCGCGCGGCCGCACCGTGCGTGAGTTCGTCTTCGGCGTGCTGCTCGTGCCCACGCTGGTCTCGGCGGTCTGGTTCTCGATCCTCGGCGGCAGCGCGCTCCACCGCCAGATCTTCGGCGAGGGCGGCCTCACGAACGACGACGGTTCCGTCACCAGCGAGAGCGTGCTCTTCACCCTCATCGGCGACCTCCCGGCCGGGGCGTTCCTCTCCGGCGTCGCGATCCTGCTCATCACGATCTTCTTCGTGACGTCGTCGGACTCCGGCTCGCTCGTGGTCGACATGCTCGCCTCCGGCGGCGACCCGAACCCGCCCACCTGGAGCCGCGTCCTCTGGTCGTGCATCGAGGGCGCCGTCGCCATCGGTCTCCTGCTCGCCGGCGGACTGGGCGCGTTGCAGACCGGCGCCATCCTCACGGCGGTGCCGTTCAGCATCATCATGCTGGCGATGTGCTTCGCGATGTACAAGGAGTTCAAGGCCGAGCACCGCGAGATCCAGCGCCTCAACCTCAAGGCCCGCCGTCGCGTCCTCACCGAGGAGGTCGGCGACACCGTCACCACCGAGCTCGTCGACAACTTCGACGACCACTTCGGCGACCAGGTCGACTCCCGCGTCGAGACCGTGCTGAAGAACTCCGACAGCGTGACGCTCAAGGACTGATCCCCGGCTCCGACACGACAGGGTCGGTGCGTACGACGCGGGCCCGCCGCCCGCACGTACGCGCCGGCCCTGTCGTGCGTCGGGGTCCGGCTCACCGCCAGGTCGACGAGCGCCGGGCCACGTCGTACAGCGCGTCGACCTGTGCGTCTGCCAGCACCGGCCCGAGGCGGAGCAGGAAACGTCGGAGCTGCATCCGGGGCACGACGTGGACACCGTCCGGCCGACCCCGCACCACGACGTCGGCGGCGTTGACGGGGACGAGGACGCCCTCGACGTGGACCGGCTCGCCCAGCGCCGCGGAGAGGAGCGTGCCCGCACGGGCCGCCTCGTGACGGCTGTTGCGCACGTAGGGATGCTTCACCCCGTTGACCAGGAACGTGGTGCCGCCGACCCAGATCGTGGCTCCCGGGTGGTGCTTCGTGTTGAGGGTGAAGACGCCGCCCGGCCCCACGACCAGGTGGTCGACGTCGGCGCCACGACGGCCCACGGGGATCGCGTGGAGGTACCGCCACCGCGGGTCCTCCGCCGCCGTCTTCTCCAGCTGCACCCCGACCTTCTTCTCGCCGTCCGCGCCGATCCGCCACGCGCGCTCGTCGGTGTGCACCCGCAGGGCCCGCGCGAGCAGGGTCTTCACGGGTGCCGCGTCGCGGGCGGCGACGGCCCGTTCCCGCGCCTCCGCACCGGCGACGTTGGTGGCCAGGTCGATCCAGGGTCGGGCGGGCTCGGGGTCGGGCGCGGCCGGGCAGCCGGGTGCGCGAGGCGGCACCCGTGCCGCCGCAGGGTCGGGAGCGTTCGCCGTACGCCAGCGCTCGACGGCCGCGGCCAGCACCGCCGCGTGCTCCGGAGCCTCGGGATGCCCGTCGTCGGCGACCAGGTCCCACCACCCGACCTTCACGCCGGCGTGGTCCTCGACGTAGAGCCGGTCCTTCCCGTACCGACGCCACCTGTTCACGACCAGCTGCTCCCCCTGCATGGGGTGCCGATCGTCCGCCGCGGACGCGATCTGAGGCCGGTCTAGCCCGCGACCGTCTTCCCGATCGCGATCACGAACAGCACGCCGCACGTGCCGACGGCGGCGAGGGCCGTCGTACGCAGGGGGCGCGAGAGGTCCTCGCTGAGCAGGGCCGCGGCGCCGGCGACCAGGCCGACGAGCACGCCCGCGCCGAAGGTCGCCGACCCGGTGACGCTCCCGCCGAGCGCGAGGAACGTGGCGACGAGAGCGATCGCGGTCCAGAGCGGCGCCAGGTCGCGCGGCTCCTCGGCGCTCATCGTGGCCGCACCGTCAGGGCCTGGGCGAGGCTGCCGAACGGACCCTCGACGTCGTGGAGCACCGAGCTCGTCAGGCCGAGCCCGGTCGGGCCGAACGAGACGGTCGTGTCGAACCCCAGCCAACCGCCGACCGGCGCGCGGTGGAGGTGGGCGGTGAGGTCGACGTTCGGGAAGGCGACCTCACCGGGGGCCTCCCGCACCGTCATCCCGTTCGCGATGTCGAGCAGGCCGGCGGCACGGGCGGTCGGGCTGACCGGCTCGTCGAGCAGCGGCACCTCGGAGCGCACCCAGAACGCCGCCCGCCCCGGCTCCTGCTGGGTGCGCCGCAGCTCGACCGACGCGATGAACCCGCCGGGCCAGACGGTGGTGGGGTCCCAGGCCGGGGTCGCCTCCGGCGCAGGCAGGGCCGGCTGCGCCGTACCCGCGACGGCCGTCGTGTCGCGCGGCTGCATCAGCCAGGCCCGCAGCACGACGACCGCGCGGCCGCCGTGGGTCAGCGTGGCCTCGACGAGCTCGATGGTGCGCCCGGCGCGGCGGACGTCGACCGCGACCTCGACCGCCTCCATCGGGACGGTCCCGAGGATGTCGTACGAGAGGCGCGCGAGGACGAGGCCGTCGTCGCGACGGCGGTCGCGGTCGGTCTCGACGGCGTGCGCGAGCAGGCCGAGGGCGGGCGCGATGTGCTGCTCGTCGAGGCTCCAGGCACCGCCGACGTGCTCGGTGGGGCGGAAGACCGTGGCGTCGAGGCGGTCGAAGTACGGCACGGCTCAGCCGGCCTCGACGACGCTCTTGATCGCGGCGAGGGTGACGGGGATGCCCTCGTGCGCCCACCGGGTGCGCTGCTCGATCAGCCCGGCGGCGACCTCCTCGCCGTCGCGCTCGACCAGCATCGCCTGGGTGGCGGCGTGGAACTCCCACGTCTCGGTCAGGGTCGTGCCGACCCCGTCGTCGGTGGGGGCGAGCTCGTAGGCCCACTCGACCCGCCCGGGCCCCACCGACCACGCGAAGCGCCGGCCGGGCTGGGCGGCGGTCACCTGCGACCGGGTCTCCCACGTGCGCTCGGGGGTGACGTTGCGACCGGTGAAGAACGCGCCTTCGACGGGTCCGGCGCCCTCGTCCCACCAGCACGCCTCGCAGATCGGCGACCACTCACCGGTGCGGGTCACGTCGGAGACGACGGCGTAGACCTGCTCGGGCGAGGCGTCGACGACGATCGACTCGGAGTGCGTTCGGGTGCTGAGGTCCATGGGCCGATCGTGGCAGAGGCGGCGGAACCACCCCGCGCGGCGGGTCCCCACCTACGCCTCCGTCGCCGACCTACTTCACCGCGAGCACCGGCACCTCGGCGCCCAGGATCACCTTCTGCGACACGCTGCCGAGCAGGAGCTTGCCCACAGCGCTACGCCGCCGGACCCCGATGACGACCAGCCGCGCGCCGAGCTCGGTGGCTCGATCGAGGATCGCCTCGGCGGAGTCCGGCGACATGAGCTGCTCGACGGCGATCGGGATCGGCAGTCCTTCGTGGCGCGTCCTCAGGTGGGTGAGGTGGTCGGGGGTGGCTGCGGTCTCCTCCACCGGGGCCTCACCGTTGACCACGTTGAGGACGTGGACGGTGAGGCCGAGCCGGTCCGCGTACTGGAGCCCCGTCTCGAGGACGCGCTCTCCGGTCTCGTTCGGCACGTAGGCGACGAGGATGCTCATGGGTGGTCTCCTGCTGTTGGGGACGGCGACTTGCTCGGACGGGTGCGGCGGATGCGGACCTGGCGGCGGGGAGTCGGTTCAGTCGTCCTCGACGAAGACCACGTCGCGCTTGCGCCGCACTGCCGGGAGGATGGAGAAGACGAGGGCCGCCAGCGCCACCGCGAGCAGCGAGGCGGACAGCGGGCGCGTCAGGAACGTGCTCGGATCGCCCTGGGAGATGAGCATCGCGCGCCGGAAGTTGTCCTCCAGGAGCGGGCCGAGGACGAAGCCGAGCAGGATCGGGGCCGGCTCGCAGCCGCACTGGATGAGGACGAACCCCAGGAGCCCGAACACGGCGATCATCAGGACGTGGTACGCGTTCAGCCCCACCGCGTAGGTGCCGGTCGAGGCGAGGATGACGATCGTCGGGAAGAGGATCCAGTAGGGCGTCTTCAGCATGCGGACCCAGATCCCGATCAGGGGGAGGTTCAGCGCGACCAGCAGGGCGTTGCCGATGAACATCGACACGATCAGGCCCCACACCAGCGCCGGCTGGTCGTTGATCACGTTCGGGCCCGGCGTGATCCCCTGGATGATGAAGGCACCGATCATCAGGGCCATGACGGGGTTGGACGGGATCCCGAGGGTCAGCAGCGGGATGAAGGAGGTCTGCGCGGCGGCGTTGTTGGCGGACTCCGGCCCGGCCACTCCCTCGATGGCTCCGCGGCCGAACTCACCGGGGTTCTTCGACAGCTTCTTCTCGGTCGCGTACGACGCGAACGACGCGAGGATGTGACCGCCGCCGGGCAGGATGCCGAGCAGCGAGCCGATGACGGTCCCGCGGCCGACCGGCCCCCGCATGCGGCGGAAGTCGTCACGTCCGGGCATGAGTCGGTCGACCCCCGAGACGGTCTCCCCCCGGCTCTGCGGGTCACGAAGGTTGCGGATGATCTCGGCGATGCCGAACACACCGACCGCGAGGGCGACGAAGCTGACGCCCGAGAACAGCTCGGGGATGCCGAAGGTGAAGCGCGGTTGGCCCGTGTAGGTGTCCTGGCCGACCGTGCCGAGCAGGATGCCGAGAGCGATCATCGCGAGCGCCTTCACGATCGAGCCGCGGGCGAGCGAGATCGACACCACCAGCCCGAGCACCACGAGTGCGAAGTACTCCGCCGCTCCGAACGAGAGCGCCACCTCGGCCAACGGCGGAGCGGCGACCGCGAGCACGAGGGTGGCGATGGTCCCGGCGACGAACGACCCGATGGCGGCGGTGGCCAGCGCCACCCCGGCGCGGCCGCGCTTGGCCATCTCGTGGCCGTCGATCGCGGTCACCGCCGAGGACGACTCCCCGGGCAGGTTGATGAGGATCGCGGTGGTCGACCCGCCGTACTGGGCGCCGTAGTAGATGCCGGCGAGCATGATGAGCGCGGTGGTCGGGCTGTCGAACGTGAAGGTGATCGGCAGGAGCATCGCGATCGTCGCCGTCGGTCCGATGCCGGGGAGCACGCCGACCGCGGTGCCCAGCGCGACGCCGACGAGGCAGAACAGGAGGTTCTCCCACTGCAGGGCTGTCTCGAGCCCGAGCGAGAGGTTGCTGAAGAGATCCACGACGTCCTCCTCAGGACCCGAAGAGCGGGAGGCGCAGCTGGAGCGCGACCACGAAGATGACGTAGCAGGCAACGGTGATCCCCGCCGTCCCGAGGACGGCCTTCACCAGCGACGTGGCCGGGGAGGCGAGGCACGTGACGAAGACCGTCGTGGCCGTCGCCGGGATCAGCCCGACGGACGGCAGCAGGTAGGCGAACGACACCACCGCGGCGCTCACGCAGACGATCGCGCGCCACGGCAGGCGGCTGAGACCTGGCGTCTGCTCCCCACCACCCCGCAGCACGGGCACGGCGACGGCCACGCCGAACCCGACGAGGGCCAGGCCCAGCACGAAGGGGAACATCCCGGCGCCCATCTCGTCCCACGAGCCCAGGCCGTAGCCGCGGGCGGCCACGGCGAAGGCGCCCCCGAGGACGACGAAGATGCCTCCGGCCACGAGATCGCCGTGACGTTCGCCGAGGGTCGGTCCCGGGGATGGGGGCGTCGATGAGCCGGCGGTGACGGGGTCGTGCTGCGATGGCGACATGAGTCCTCCAGGGCCGTGAGCGGTGGGTGGGACGACGGCCGGCACCCCTCGCGGGTGCCCGACCGGACCGGGCCTCCGCACGACGTGCGTCGCGCGGCGGCCCGGCAGGGGTCAGTCGAGGACGTCGCCCCAGAGGTCGATCTGCTCGGTCAGGAGGGCCGTCACCGCGGCGGGCTCGACGTCCTCCACCGGCACCGGTGCCGTGCCGAGGCTCGCCATCTGGTCGATCACGGAGCTGTTCTCGACCGCCACGGCGAGCGACTCGCGCAGCCGCTCGATGACCTCGTCCGGGGTGTCGGCCGGCGCATAGATCGCGTGCCACACGCTGACCTCGACCTCGGCGAAGCCCTCCTCCGCGGTCGTCGGCAGGTCGGGCAGCGACTCGACGCGCTCCGGGGTCGTCACGGCGTACGCCTTGACCTCGCCGGCCTGGATCTGCCCCGTCGTGTTGGTGGTCTGGTCGCAGAGCACGTCGACCTGTCCCCCGACCACGTCCGCGATCGCGGGGGCGGCGCCGTCGTACGGGACCTCCTGGAGCTCGATGCCGAGCTCCTGCTGGATGAGGCGCCCGCACAGGTGGGACGCCGAGCCGACGCCGGCGTTCGCGAGCGTCACGTCGCCCTCGTTCTCCTGCAGGTAGGAGAACAGCTCACCGAGGTCGTCGGCCTCGAGGTCGTCGCGCGCGATGATCGTCATGGGCACCTCGGTGACGAGGCCGACGGGCGCGAAGTCCTCGAGCGGCTCGTAGGCGAGGTCGTCGTACAGGCTGGGCGCGGTCGACATCCCGATGTGGTGCATCAGGAGCGTGTAGCCGTCCGCGCCGGCGTTCGCGACCTGCCCGGCGCCGACGGTGCCGCCCGCACCCTCGACGTTCTGCACGATCATCTGCACCCCGAGGTCGTCGGCCATGGGGTCGGCGACGAGGCGGGTGACGGTGTCGGTCGGGCCACCGGCCGCGAAGGGCACCACGATCTCGATGTTGCGGTCGGGGAACGCGGACGAGTCGCTGCTGCTCCCGGGGGCGCAGGCGGCCGAGACGAGGCCGAGCGCCGAGAGGCCTGCGACTGCAGCCGAGGCACGACGAAGGGGGGTGGACGCCATCATGGGATCTCCGGTCGACGGGCGGCCGCCGGGGACCGGCGACTGCGACGGGCCGGCTCCACAGCGAGCCGGACGTGAGGACCGTAGAAGTGGCCTGCGTCACATGTCACGCGGGTCGGTCAGATCCTAACCTCGCCTTAACAGTCGGCCTCCGCGCGCCGCACGGGAGCGTGACGAGCCTCCGCGATGTGGGTCCCGGAACGGCCGTCGTACTCCTAGGATCCGGGCCATGAGGATCCTCATCGTCGAGGACGACGACTCGGTCGCCGACGCGTTGCAGAAGGTGCTGGCGACCCACGGCCACACCTGCACGCGCGCCCGGCGCGCCGACGACGCGCTGCGCCTGCACCGCGCGGCGGACACCGTCCTCCTCGACCTGGGGCTCGCCGACGGCGACGGGTTCGAGGTGCTGCAGGGGCTGCGCCGCATCTCCGCCGTACCGGTGCTCATCGTCTCCGCGCGGGGCGACGAGCGCTCGGTCGTGCGGGGGCTCCACCTGGGTGCCGACGACTACCTCGTGAAGCCGATCCGGATGAGCGAGCTGCTCGCCCGCCTGGGGGTCGTGACGCGCCGACGCGCCGCCGGACAGCCGGCTCCGCGCGTGCAGGTCGGGGAGATCGAGATCGAGCTGGCCGAGCGCACGGTGAGGGTGGCGGGCGCCGCGGTCGCGCTCACCACCAAGGAGTTCGACGTGCTCGCCACCCTCGCCCGGAGGCCGGGTGAGGCCGTGAGCAAGCAGCTGATCCTGGACGAGGTGTGGGGCGACACCTCGCACGGCGCATCGCGCTCGTGCGACGTGCACCTGACCCAGCTGCGCAGCAAGCTCGGGCGACCGGAGCTGATCGAGACCATCCGCGGTTTCGGCTACCGGCTGCGGACGACCCCGTGAGGCTCCGGGTCGCGGCTCCCCTCCTGCTGGTCGTGGTCATCGCCCTGGGACTGCTCGTGACCCCGGTGCTGGCGGGAATCGCCGACCGGCGCACCACGGCGATCGAGCTGGAGCGGCGCCAGGCCATCACGCAGGTCGCCGAGCTCGCCCAGGTCGCCATCGAGGACGACGACCCCGTGCCGCTGCAGCGCCACCTCGACCGCTACCACCAGCTCTTCGGCGAGAGCGTCCTGGTCGTCGACCCCGCGGGCACCGTCCTGGCTCGCGTCGGGGAGCTCGACCCCGAGGCCGCAGCGGTGGAGCAGCGCATCCGGGACTTCGGCACCAACCTCGAGCAGCTGGAGATCCCGACGGTCGTGCCGTGGTCACCGGAGCGGACGCTCCTCTCCGTCCCGGTGGCCATCGAGCGCGACCTGTCCGGCGGCGTCGTCGTCCTCCAGGTCGACCTCGACCGTGCTCGTCGAGTGGTGCTCACGAGCTGGCTGACCATCCTCGGCCTCACCTCCGTCGGCCTGCTCGCCCTGGCCCTGGCCACCCTCTGGGCGACGTCGTGGATCCTGCGGCCCGTGCACCGCCTGGACGAGGCCACGCACGCCCTCACGACCGGCGCTCCCGTCCCCGACCTCGCGCTGACCGGCCCTCCCGAGCTGCGGCGCCTGGCCGGGTCGTTCCAGCTGATGGCGCACACCCTCGCCGCCACGGTCGACCAGCAGCGGGCCCTCCTGGCGAACACCTCCCACCAGCTGCGCAACCCGCTCGCGGCGGTCCGCCTGCACGTCGACCTGATGGCCGGCTCCACCGTGGTCGACCACGGCTCGGTCGAGGCCGTGCAGCGCGACCTCGACCGGCTCGACGCGACCATCGACCGGCTCCTGGGACTGGCCGAGGCCGAGCACCGTCTCAACGAGGACCGGGCGGCGCTCGCCCTGCGCGAGGGCGGGCCGCCGCTCGCGAGCGCGACGACGGCACCTGGCGTCCTCGTGCGCCACGTCGCCGAGCGGTGGGCCGGCGACGACCGCCGGCGGATCACCGTCAGCAGCGAGGCGAGCGCAGCGATCGCGGTGCCCGAGCACGACCTGGTGGAGATGGTCGACACGCTCCTCCACAACGCCGTGAAGTACGCCGGGGACGGCGCCCACATCCGACTCTCGGTCGTCGAGGCGTCTCCCGGCCGCGTCGAGGTCGAGGTGGAGGACGACGGCACGGGACTCACCGACGACGAGCTCGCTCACGTCGGGGAGCGCTTCTGGCGCTCCTCCCGCCATGCCGACCACCCCGGTACGGGCCTGGGCCTGGCCATCGTCGACACCCTGGCCCGCGCCCACGGCGGCACCATGACCGCCACCCGGTCCGGCACGGGAGGCCTCGCGGTCCTCCTCGACCTGCCACGGGAGGAGGCCACGTGACGACCACGGGACGGCGGGTCCTGCATCGCCGCCGGCTGCTCGGCGCCGCCGGGTGGGTCGCCGCGGGCGCCGGCCTCGGCGCGCTCGCCACCGGCTGTGCGAGGGACGACGGCTCGATCACCGACCTCGCGATCGCCGGGGGCGAGTCGGGAGGCAACTTCTCCAAGTTCGCCCTCCTGCTCGCCGGTGAGATCCGGCGGTCGGGCCCGGTCGGTCGGTGCACCGTCACCGGTTCGGGAGGCTCGGTGGAGAACCTCGAGTTGCTGCGCTCCGGACGCGCTCAGCTCGGCCTGGCGCTGGCGGACTCGCTCGGTGCCGACGACGTCGGCGAGCTCGTCGCCGTCGCCCGGCTCTACCAGGCGACCCTCCACTGCCTCGTCCCCGCCGACAGCCCCGTCCGGTCCGTCGCGGACCTCGCCGGGCGGGTGGTGGCGGTGGGCCCGGCCGGATCGGGGTCGGCCCAGACGGCCGGGCGGCTCTTCGCCGGCCTCGCGGCGCCCGAGCTGCGGGAGATGGCCCACGGGACCGGCGCGATCTCGCTCGTCGGTGGGACGGTGGCCGCACTGCTGTGGTGGGGCGGGCGCCCGTCGCCCGAGCTCACCGCCCTCATGCGCTACCACCCGCTGCGCGCACTCGACCTCGGTGGGCTCGTGGCCGACGCCCCGGAGACCTACCAGAGCGTGCGCATCCCGGGCGACGTCTACGGACAGGAGGAAGTGCGGACCGCCGGCGTGTCCGCGCACCTCGTGTGCCGGCCCGAGCTCACCGCCGCGGCGGTGAGGAAGGTCGTCGACACGCTGACGGGGTCGAGCTCCGAGCTCGTGCCGCAGCCGTCGGGCGGGCTGCAGTACCTCACTCCCGCCACCCTCTTCGACACCTTCCCCCTCCGGCTCCACCCCACCGCGGCCGCGCGCTACCGCGAGCAGCACGGATAGCGAGGCGCATCCGGATGCGTGCCGAGCGGGCGGGATGGGGCGCCCGCGACGCGCGAGAGCCCCCGTCGAGATCTCGACGGGGGCTCTCCCAGCTGGCGGTGGCGGAGGGATTTGAACCCTCGGTGGGCTTGCACCCACAAACGCTTTCGAGGCGTTCTCCTTAGGCCGCTCGGACACGCCACCGCCGGGAACCTTACTAGAACGGCGGCGGGGGTCCGAATTCGGCTCGGAGATCCGGGCCGCGGGGGCTCGGGGTGGTGTCGAGACGCTCGCTGGCGCTCGCTCCTCAACCACCGTCTCCGGTCGTTGGCGCTCGCTCCTCCACCACCGGACCCGCTCGCTCGTCCCACCGACCGCGGCGTGCGCCGTACGCAACGTTGGCGCAACGCCCACCACCGGAGCATCATGGTGCTGTGACCCCGGTCACCAGCGGCACTGGGTGCTGCCGGTGGGACGGCAACGACGCCACCGGGCGACGAAGGGTGGGTTCCACGAGTGACCGAGACACCGACGGCCGCCACGCGCCGGCACGGCACCGACCTCCCCCACAACGGCATGAGGTCGACCGTCGTCGACTCGTGGCACCGCTCCGCCTCGGCGGGCGTGCGACCCGACAGCACCAGCGCGCCCATCACGCTGCCCGAGGACGTGCTGCGCGACCACCGCGAGGCCCATCCCCTGGCGCGCGTCTTCCCGCTGCTCGACGACGTGCTCGGCCACGCCGCCCGCGACTGCGACGCCGTCATGGCCGTCTCCGACGCCGGTGGCCAGCTGCTCTGGGTCTGCGGCACGCCCACCACGCTGCGCAAGGCGGAGGCGATCGGCTTCGTCGAGGGCTCGAACTGGGACGAGCGGCTCGCCGGCACCAACGCCCCCGGCCTCGCGCTCGCCCTCGACCAGCCCGTCAGCATCGTGCGCAACGAGCACTTCCGCTCCGCCGTGCAGGGCTGGAGCTGCGCCGCCGCCCCGATCCACGATCCCGGCACCCACGCGCTGCTGGGCGTCCTCGACATCACCGGCGGCGACCAGATCGTGGTGCCGCAGACGATGGCGATGATCCGCGCCGCCGCCCGCATGGCCGAGCTCGAGCTGGCCCGCGACCTGCTCAGCCGCCAGGGCCGCCGGGCGGAGGAGACGACCGGCACCGGCGCCCGCCTGCTCGTCGAGGGGCTCGGGCGCAGCGACGCGCTGCTCACCGTCGAGACCTCCAGCGGGCCGCGCACCCTGCGCCTCTCGCCCCGCCACAGCGAGATCCTCCTGCTGCTCGCCTCCTCGCCCCAGGGCCTGAGCGGCGACGAGCTCGCCGTGCTCCTGTACGCCGAGGACGGCGCCGGGTCGTCGACGCTGCGCGCCGAGCTCAACCGGCTGCGCCACCTGCTCGGCGGCGACCTCCTCGCCTCGCGGCCCTACCGCATCAGCGCCCAGATCACCGGCGACTGGCTGTCGGTCGAGGCGCTGCTCGCAGCCGGCGACGTCCGGGCCGCGATGCGCTCGTACGGCGGGCCCGTGCTCCCCCGCTCGACCGCGCCCGGCGTCGTACGGCTGCGCGAGAGCCTGGAGTCACAGCTGCGGGAGGCCCTCCTGCGCTCCCGCGAGGCGGACCTGATGTCGCAGTGGACCCGTTCGCCGTGGGGCTCCGACGACTACGAGATGTGGACGGCGCAGCGCCACGCGGTGGGCGCCACGTCGCCGATGCTGCCGCTCATCGACGGGCAGATCGCGCGGCTCGACCGCGACCTCGGGGTCTGAGGCGGCACACGCGTACGACGGGGCGGCGGGCGTCGTACCAGAAAGGTGTCTAGACCGACCCATCCGGGTGACCCCGGTCACCGAAGGGTCAGCAGGAACGCCTGTTCCCCTGACCCGAAGGAACCGCCATGGCCCCCTCCCGTCTCCGGTCGCGCCTCGCCCCCGTCCGTCGCCCGCGCCTCGGGCGCCCCACGCCGGCCCTGGCCGTCGCCGTCCTCGCTCTCGCGCTCGCCACCGGCGGCGGCACCGCCTACGCCGCCAAGCAGATCGGCGGCGAGGACATCCGCAACGGCTCGATCACGGGCTTCGACATCCGGAACGGGTCGCTCGGCCGCGCGGACTTCGCCGTGGGCCAGCTGACCGCCGGTCCGCGGGGAGCCACCGGCCCGGCCGGTCCGCAGGGCGCCCCCGGCGCCACGGGCGCCACGGGCGCCACGGGTCCGCAGGGCGCGCCCGGCGCTCCGGGTGCCCCGGGCGAGACCGGTCCGCAGGGACCGCAGGGCGAGGCCGGCGCGGGAGTCCGCTGGCTCCTCGTCGACGCCTCGGGCGCGATCGTCGACCAGTCCGGCGGCTTCACGATCGCCGCCGCCTACCCCGAGCTGGCGAACACGGCCCCGGCCGGCGCCCCCTCCAACGCCCTGCGGGCGGCGGGCAACGTCTACATCGATGCCGGCTCCGACCTCACCGGCACGGGCATCATCGCCACCATCGCGCTGCAGAACCAGGTCGACCAGAACGGCGACGGCGTCACCAACGGCCGCGCCACGGCCGGCAACGCGAACCCGGAGTTCTCGGGCGAGATCACCGCGACGACCTGCGGCATCGCCGGTGTCGTCGCCTGCGCCCCGGCCGGGACGAACAACACGAACCACTTCGTCGTCAGCCCCCGCCTCAGCGACGGCACCGTGACGACCGCGCAGACCCACAAGCGCTTCTACGTCGTCATCACCGACGGCGGCATCACGATCGGCTGAGCTCGCCCCCACCTCGTCGCGTACGGCGAGGTCCGTCACGGCCCGACGCGCCCCGCGCGTCGGGCCGTCGGCGTACCGGGGCGGCTCCCGCCGTACGCAACGCAGCCGCAACGTGCCCCCTCGTAGCGTGTGACCGCAGTCACAGCAGCCTGCCTTCAGCGAGGAGAACACACACATGACCGTCTACGCCGCTCCCGGCTCCGCCGACTCGCTCGTCTCCGTCGAACCCCGCTACGACCACTTCATCGGTGGCGAGTGGGTCAAGCCGGTGAAGGGCAACTACTTCGAGAACATCTCGCCGGTCAACGGCAAGGCGTTCACCGAGATCGCCCGCGGCACGAGCGAGGACATCGACGCCGCTCTCGACGCCGCCCACGCGGCCGCCGACAAGTGGGGCACCACCTCGCCCACCGAGCGCTCGAACATCCTGCTGAAGATCGCCGACACGATCGAGGCCAACCTCCCGGCCCTCGCCGTCGCCGAGACGTGGGACAACGGCAAGCCGGTGCGCGAGACGCTCGCCGCCGACCTGCCGCTGGCGGTCGACCACTTCCGCTACTTCGCCGGCGCGCTGCGCGCCCAGGAGGGCGGCGTCTCCGAGATCGACTCCGAGACCTTCGCCTACCACTTCCACGAGCCGCTCGGCGTCGTCGGCCAGATCATCCCGTGGAACTTCCCGATCCTCATGGCCGTGTGGAAGCTCGCGCCCGCCCTCGCGGCCGGCAACTGCGTGGTGCTCAAGCCCGCCGAGCAGACCCCGTGGTCGATCCTCAAGCTCGCCGAGCTGATCGGCGACCTGCTCCCCGCCGGCGTGCTCAACATCGTCAACGGCTTCGGCGTCGAGGCCGGCAAGCCGCTCGCGTCGTCGCCGCGCATCGCGAAGATCGCGTTCACGGGTGAGACCACCACGGGCCGCCTGATCATGCAGTACGCGAGCCAGAACATCATCCCGGTGACCCTCGAGCTCGGCGGCAAGTCGCCGAACATCTTCTTCGAGGACGTCGCCGCCGAGCGCGACGCGTTCTACGACAAGGCGCTCGAGGGCTTCACGATGTTCGCGCTCAACCAGGGCGAGGTCTGCACCTGCCCGTCGCGTGCGCTCGTGCAGCGCTCCATCTACAGCGACTTCGTGCCCGAGGCGATCGCCCGCGTCGAGAAGATCACGCAGGGCAACCCGCTCGACGACACCACGATGATCGGTGCGCAGGCGTCCAACGACCAGCTCGAGAAGATCCTGAGCTACATGGACATCGGCAAGCAGGAGGGCGCGAAGATCCTCACCGGTGGCGAGCGCAACGTCCTCGAGGGCGACCTCGCGGAGGGCTACTACGTGCAGCCGACGATCTTCGAGGGCGACAACTCGATGCGCGTCTTCCAGGAGGAGATCTTCGGCCCCGTGGTCGCGCTCACCTCGTTCGACGACGAGGCCGACGCGCTCAAGGTCGCCAACGACACCCTCTACGGCCTCGGCGCCGGCGTCTGGTCGCGTGACGGGAGCCGTGCGTTCCGCATGGGTCGCGGCATCAAGGCCGGCCGCGTGTGGACGAACTGCTACCACGCCTACCCGGCGCACGCCGCGTTCGGTGGCTACAAGCAGTCCGGCATCGGTCGCGAGAACCACAAGATGATGCTCGACCACTACCAGCAGACGAAGAACCTCCTGGTGTCCTACTCGCAGAACGCCCAGGGCTTCTTCTGATGTCGACGCCCGGCACGGGGCTCGGGGCGGAGGTCGAGCCGATCCCGCCCGAGCCCGTGCGGGTGGCGGTCACCGACGCGGCCGCCGAGCTCGTGCGGAAGCTCACCGAGATGCACGGCCCGGTCATGTTCCACCAGTCCGGCGGCTGCTGCGACGGGTCGGCACCGATGTGCTACCCCGACGGCGACTTCATCACCGGCGACGCGGACGTGCTGCTGGGCCACCTCGACGTGGGCCTGGAGCGCGCCGTGCCGATGTGGATGTCGGTCTCGCAGTTCGCCTACTGGAAGCACACCCACATCACGGTCGACGTGGTGAAGGGACGCGGGGCGGGCTTCTCGCTCGAGGCGCCCGAGGGCGTGCGGTTCCTCATCCGGTCTCGCGTGCTCACGGACGACGAGTTCGAGGCGCTCGAGGCGCAGATCGCGGAGGCGAAGGCCGCCGCGAAGGCAGCGTCGTAGTGGTGCGCGAGGTCGGGCTGCTGCTGCGGGACGTGGCGGTCTGGGCCGCACGACGTACCCCGTTCGCGCGACCCGCGCAGGAGCTGCGGAAGACCGTGTGACAGCGAGACCCGGACGGCCCCCGAGACCACCTCGGGGGCCGTTCGGCGTCCCCGGGAGCGGATGGGCGCGCCCCGTACGGTTGCGTGGTGAGCATCTCGGAGCAGCAGCAGCCCACCCGTCCGACCCTCCGCGGCACCTTCGGCGCGGTCGCCTCCACGCACTGGCTGGCCTCGCAGACGGGCATGGCGATGCTCGAGCGGGGTGGCAACGCGTTCGACGCGGCGGCGGCCGCGGGGCTCGTGCTCCACGTGGTCGAGCCGCACCTCAACGGGCTGGGCGGCGACTGCCCCGTCGTCCTGTACGACGCGGGCGCCGGGGCCGCGTCGGTGCTGTGCGGCCAGGGCACCGCGCCGGCGAGCGCGACCATCGATCACTTCGCCGACCTCGGTCTCGACCTCGTGCCGGGCACCGGCCACCTCGCCGCCGTCGTGCCGGGCTCGTTCGGCACCTGGATGACGATGCTCGGCGAGCACGGCACGCTCCCCCTGCGCGAGGTGATGGAGCCGGCGATCACCTACGCCCGCGACGGCCACCCGCTGCTGCCCCGGGCGGCGGCCACGATCGCGTCGGTCGAGCAGCTGTTCCGCGACCACTGGTCGAGCTCGGCGGCGGTCTACCTGCCCGGAGGGGCCGTGCCCGCGCCGTACGCGCGCTTCACCAACCCCGACCTCGGCGACACCCTCGAGCGGCTGCTGCGCGAGGGCGAGGCCGCCGGCACGACGCCGGCCGCTCAGGCCGAGGGCGCCCGCGCCGCGTTCTACTCCGGCTTCGTCGCCGAGGCGGTCGACGCGTTCGTGCGCACGCCGGTGCGCGACACCTCCGGTCGCGACCACGCGGGCCTGCTCACCGCCGACGACCTCGACGGCTGGCGCCCCGGGCGGGAGGCCCCGACCGTCGGCACGCTGCGCACGCCCACCGGCGACCGCCAGGTGCTGAAGACCGGCCCGTGGGGCCAGGGTCCGGTGCTGCTCGCCCAGCTGGCGATCCTCGACGGCTACGACCTGCCCGACCTGCTCACCGACCCGGTCGCCCTGGTGCACGCCGGCGTCGAAGCCGCGAAGCTGGCGATGGCCGACCGTGACGCCTACTACGGCGACCCGCTCTTCGCCGACGTGCCCATCGACGAGCTGCTCTCCCCCGCGTACGCCGCCGCCCGACGCCCGCTCATCGGCGACGAGGCGTCGGGCGAGCTGCGTCCCGGCGCCGCCGGCGAGGTCACGGAGGCCGAGGCCCGGGCCCGCCTCGACCGGGCGCTCGCGGCGGCGTCGGCCACGGTGGCCGCGACGGCCGGTACGGCGAGCGCCGGCACGGGTGAGCCGACCGTCTCCCGCAGCGGCGTCACGCGCGGCGACACCTGCCACGTCGACGTCGCCGACCGCTGGGGCAACCTCGTCTCCGCCACCCCGAGCGGCGCCTGGCTGCAGAGCTCGCCGATCGTGCCGGGCCTCGGGATGAGCCTGCCGACGCGCGGCCAGATGTTCTCCCTCGACCCGACGAGCCCCAGCGCGCTGGCGCCCGGCAAGCGGCCCCGCACCACGCTGAGCCCGGGCCTCGTCGCGGCGGAGGGCACGCCGTACCTCGCCTTCGGCACCCCCGGCGGCGACCAGCAGGACCAGTGGACCGTCCCGTTCCTGCTCCACCACCTCGTCGGCGGCGCGACGCTGCAGGCCGCGATCGACGCGCCGTCGTGGCACACCACCCACCTCGTCTCGTCGTTCTACCCCCGCGAGGCCGACCTGCGCGGCGTCGAGGTCGAGGCCCGGCTCGGCACCGACGCCGTCACCGCGCTGCAGCGCCGCGGGCACGACGTGCGCGTCGTGGGGCCGTGGTCGCTGGGGCGGATCAGTGCGGCGGGGTACGTCGACGGCTGGGTCCAGGCCGCCGCGAACCCCCGCGGCGACCAGGGGTACGCCGTCGGGCGCTGAGGCGCGGGTCGACGGGCCGCGGCCGGTGCGGCGGGACGCCCTAGGCTCGGGGCCATGACCGGAGCCGGGTACCCGTTCGACCTGCCGATGACGAAGACCGACGTGCGTCCGGTCAGCCTCACGAAGGGCCAGGGCATCCTGCTCACGAAGACCGAGCTGGTGACCGCCTCCATCCTCTGGCCCCCGGCGACGGACTACGACGTCTACGCGCTCGTGCGGTACGCCGACGGGCACGTCGAGACCGTGTCGACGTTCGGCACCAAGGACGACAAGCGCTTCACCACCGCGACCGCCGACGGCGCCGTGCGCCACCTCGGCGACGTCGGCCGTGCGGCCCCGGCTGCGGCGCCCGCGGCGGGCAAGGGCGGCGGGCTGTTCGGGCGGCGCAAGCCGGAGGCCGCGCCCGCACCGGTGGTGGAGCCGGCGCGCGAGGTGATCGAGATCCGGCTGCACCCCGGGATCCGCGCCGTCGTGCCGGTGGCCTACTCGGCCCAGAGCAACGGCACGGGGTCGTTCCGCCGCTACGCCGTCACGATGCGCATCGACGCCGGCGGGCGGTCGGTGGTGGTGGAGGCCGACCACGCGAACGACGACGACACCGTCTTCACCTGCGTGCCCGGGATCATCGTCAACGGCGCCGACGAGACCGCCGGCCAGGTCGAGGTCGTCGCCCTCGAGCAGTACTCGAAGGCCGGCTCCGAGAAGCGCCCCGCGCTCGAGGAGAGCCTCGTCGTCACCATGGACGCCGGTCCGGTCAACGCGTTCAAGTAGGCGGCCGGGCGGGTGCGGCCGGGGCCGACGGGTGCGGCCGGGGCCGACGGGTGCGGCTGGGCGGGCGGGTGCGGACTCGCGCCACCGCATCCCGCAGGCCCCGGTCCGCACCGGATCGGCCGGGGGACGGGTGCGGACCCACGCCCCCGGAATGACCAGGCCCCAGTCCGCACCCCGCGACGGGGCGCGGACCCCCGGAGCGCCCCGGCGGCTCAGTCCTCGACGATCACGACGTGCAGGGTCCGGGGCCCGTGGACGCCCTCGACGCGGTCGAGCTCGATGTCGCTGGTGGCGCTGGGCCCGCTGATCCAGGTGTGGGGGCGCGACGGGTCGAGCAGGTCGACGGCGTCGGGCACGTCGTCGACGACCTGGTCGGCGCGCACGACGCAGACGTGCAGGTCGGGCACGAGGCTGATCGCCCGGCGGCCCTGGTCGCCGGTGTGGTCGAGCACGATCGTGCCGGTCTCGGCGATGCCCACGCGGGCGGCGGTGACGACCCCGCTGGTGGCGTCGAGCTCGGCGGCGCTGAGCGTCTGTCCGGGGCCGTCGACGACCACGGCGGGCAGCGCCGCCGTCACCTCGGCCCGCAGCCCGGCGTCGAGGTCGACGGGTACGACGACGAGGGCGTCGGGGCCCGCGTGGCGCCGTACCGCCTCGGCCACGACCTCCGGCAGCCGCGCCCTCGTGCAGCGCTCCACGACCGCCTTGTAGTCGGCCACCCGCTCGTCGAAGAGGTCGACGCGGGCGTCCGGGGCGTACGCCGGGACGCGCGGCGGCGTGGGCACCTCGCGGGTGCGGTCGACGCCCTCGAGCGCGCGGCGCACCTTGCCGAGGATCTCGTCGCGGGCGCTCATCGGTCACCCTCCTTCGTGGTCGAGGGGCCCTCGGAGCCGGGTCCGCGGGTGCGTGCCCACCACGCCCGGAACGACTCGCGCGGCGGGGCCGGCAGGTCGCGGGCCCCGCTCCAGGCGCTGGCGCCGGGACCGGGGAGGGCGCCGGCGGCGGCCCGTCCGCCGGGCAGGCGCTTCTTGCCGAAGCGGGTGAGCACCCGCCCGCCGAGGCCGGAGAGCCTCTCGACGCGGGCGAGGCGCCGGTGGTCCGACAGCACGTAGGCCGCGCCCTTCATCGCCACCGCCTCGGCCTTGGGGCGACGGTCGTCGCGGTGGCCGTCGACGACCTTGGCCCGCAGGTGCACGAGCACCTCCGGGATGTCGATGCGCACCGGGCAGACCTCGAAGCACGCCCCGCACAGCGAGGAGGCGTAGGGCAGCGAGTCGGTCTGGGCGTCGACGCCGGTGCCCTTGAGCAGCGGGTTGAGGATGGCGCCGATCGGGCCGGGGTAGACCGAGCCGTAGGCGTGGCCGCCGGTGCGCTCGTAGACCGGGCAGACGTTGAGGCACGCCGAGCAGCGGATGCAGCGCAGCGCCTGGCGGCCGACGTCGTCGGCGAGCGCGTTGGTGCGGCCGTTGTCGAGGAGCACCACGTGCACCTCCTGCGGGCCGTCGCCGGGGGTCACGCCCGACCAGGTCGACGTGTAGGGGTTCATCCGCTCGCCGGTCGAGCTGCGGGGCAGCAGGCGCAGGAGGGGGTCGAGGTCGGCGTACGTCGGGACGACCTTCTCGATTCCCACGACGGAGACGAGCACCTCGGGGAGCGTCAGGCACATGCGGCCGTTGCCCTCGGACTCGACGACGACGAGCGTGCCGGTCTCGGCGACCGCGAAGTTGGCGCCGGAGACGCCGACCTTCGCGCGCAGGAACTTCTCGCGCAGGTGGGCTCGGGCGGCGCCGGCGAGCACGGCCGGCTCGTCGGTGAGGTCGGCGGGCGCGGGGCGGCCGACGGCGGCCATCTCGCGCAGGAAGATCTCGCGCACCTCGGCCCGGTTGCGGTGGATCGCGGGCACGAGGATGTGGGAGGGCAGGTCGCCCGCGAGCTGCACGATGAGCTCGGCGAGGTCGGTCTCCCAGGCGGCGATGCCCTCGGCCTGGAGCGCCTCGTTGAGGCCGATCTCGGCCGTGGCCATCGACTTCACCTTGACGACCTCGTCGACCCCGTGGCTCTTCGCCACGTCGGCCACGATGCGGCACGCCTCCTCGGCGTCGCGCGCCCAGTGCACGATCGCGCCGCCGGCCACGAGCGAGGCCTCGAGCGTCTCGAGCTGCACGTCGAGGTCGCGCAGCGCGGTCTCCTTGACGGCGGCGCCGGAGAGACGCAGGTCCTCCCACGCCTCGACCTCGCCGACCACGGCGGCCCGCTTGCCGCGGATCACCCCGGTCGCGTGGGCCATGTTGTGGCGCAGCTGCGTGTCGCCGAGGGCGGCGCGGGCCGCGGTCGGGAACGCCGGCATGCCGACGAAGGTGCCGGTCATCGGGCTGCTCCGCTCGTGGGGTCGTACGACGGGGTCCCGGTCGACGTGGCCGCCGACGTGGCAGCCGACGCAGCCGCCGACACTGCCGCCGGCTCCTCCGCCGGCGGGAGCGGACGGGACGTCGTGGCGCCGGGGTCGGTGGCCGTGCCCTGGCCGCCCGCCTCGGTGCTCGCCAGGATCTCGGCGAGGTGCATCACCCGGACGCCGGTCTGCTGGCGCGAGAGCATGCCGCCGATGTGGAGCAGGCACGAGTTGTCGCCCGCCACCAGGACCTCGGCGTCGGTGGAGCGCACGTGGCGCGCCTTGTCGGCGCCCATCGCGACCGACGTGTCGGCGTTCTTGACGGCGAACGTGCCGCCGAAGCCGCAGCACTCCTCGGCGCCCGGCAGCTCGACGAGGCGCAGGCCGCGCACCGCCTGCAGCAGCCTGGTCGGGCGGTCGCCCACGCCGAGCATGCGCAGCGAGTGGCAGGTCGGGTGGTAGGTGACCGTGTGCGGGAAGTAGGCGCCCACGTCGGTCACCCCCAGCACGTCGACCAGGAACTCGGTGAGCTCGTAGGTGCGCGGCGACGTGCGCGCCACCGCCTCGGCGAGGGCCGGGTCGCCCGAGCGGCGCGCCACGATCGAGTGCTGGTGGCGCACCGACCCCGCGCAGGAGCCCGACGGCGTCACGATGGCGTCGTACCCCTCGAAGGCGTCGACGAAGGTGCGCACGACGGGCACGGCCTCGTCGAGGTAGCCCGTGTTGACCATCGGCTGCGCGCAGCAGGTCTGGGCGACCGGGAAGTCCACCTCGACCCCGAGCCGCTCCAGCAGCGTCACGACCGCCTGCCCCGTGCCCGGGAACATGGCGTCGTTGACGCACGTGACCATCAGCGCGACGCGCACGCCGGCCTCCTCTTCGTCGGGTCCTGCCGGTAGTGGTGCAGGTGGTGGTGCTGGGGGTGGTGCTGCTGCTCGTGCGGGACCGTCACCGCACCTCCTGCTCGACGTACGGGACCAGCCGCACCGGTCCCACCAGACCATAGGCCTGGCGCGGCGACACGCCGTACACCTCCGGGGTGACGGTCCGCAGCCGGTTGATGAGGGTCGAGGCGACCTCGACCACGATCGTGTTGCGGCCCGCCACGAGGCGGCGACCGAGGTCGACCGTCGTGTCGAGCACGTCGGACGGCGGCAGGACCGCGCCGTTGACCGTCACGCGGAAGGTGTCGTTGACCTCGCCGAGCTCGAGGCGCGCCAGGTGGCCGGTCGGCCAGTCGACGCCGAGGTTGATCGTCGCCGTGTAGCGGCCGATGCCCGAGACGTCCTCGAGGCCCGGCACCTGCGACCACGGGGCGAGCGCCGTGAGCCGCACCCGCCGGACGGGCTTGACCGTCTGCGTGGCGCTCGCGCCCGGCTGCCAGTCCTCGACCGCGAGGTCCCAGGTCGCCAGGGTCAGGGGCGGGCGCACGCGGGCGACCGTCGTGGTGCGCGTGCGGCCGCCGGCGAGGGTGACGGTGTGGCGACCGGCGGTCGAGGCGTGCACGACGAGGCGACGGGCGTCGCCGCGCACGTCGTCGGCCGTGGTGGCGACGACCGACACCGGCTGCTCCGAGCGCCCCGGTGCGGCGAGCACGATC
This sequence comes from Nocardioides alkalitolerans DSM 16699, assembly GCF_000426525.1. GTDB lineage: Bacteria > Actinomycetota > Actinomycetes > Propionibacteriales > Nocardioidaceae > Nocardioides > Nocardioides alkalitolerans. The sequence continues at coordinate 934,652 of NZ_KE384533.1, read as the reverse complement.
ACGTCGGCCTGGCCCGGGAGCAGGTCGACGCGCACACGGACCCGCGCGCCGGAACGCTCGTGCAGCGGCACGGGGGTCAGGGTGCCGGCCCAGGTGTCGAGGCGGTACGGCACGGCGTCGGCACGGGTCGCCGTCAGCCAGACCTCCTGCTTCACCGGCGTGAGGCGGCGGTTCTCCGCGTGCTTGGCGTTGGCCAGGAAGTAGAGGTCGACGCCGCCACCCTCGGCGAGCACGCGCCGTACGGACATGACCGTCGAGCGCTCGTGGGTGACGTCCGGGGTGACGTTCAGCGCGGCCAGTGCGGTCGGGATGTCGGCCGCAGCGGCCACCGTGCGGCTCGTCGACAGCGCGGCGACCGACGCCATCGTCGAGCGGATCTGCGCCACCACCTCAGCGGTCTCGACGCCGACCGGCTCGGCCAGCGTCGCCCAGTCGCCGACCAGCACGACCTTGAGACCGGCCCGCGCCAGCTCCAGCACGCGGCGGGCGGCGGACAGCTCGATCGAGAGGCGGTTGCCGCGGAACTGGTCGGGGCCGACCACCATCACCTTGTACGCCGGACCGTCCGGCGCCAGCCGACCGTTGCGCACCGTCGACAGCGGCAGGTCGAGCAGGGCGGGCGTGACGAACGAGTGGGTCCAGCCGAGCGGGATGCCGTCGTTGGTCGCCCACGGGGCGCCGATGCCGGTCGAGGCCCAGCCCTTCGGGCGCAGGAACACCACGTCGTACTTCGGGACACCGGTCTGCAGCACCAGCTGGGTGCGCGCGAGGTGCGCGGCGATGCCGGGCATGTGCTGCCACTGCGGGGTGCGCGGGCCCCACGCCTCGCCGTACCCGATCGCGCCGTTGTAGTACGGCGAGAAGGCGGCGAAGCCCGGCCACGTCACGTCGGGCGCGCTGGCGTGCGCGAAGCCGTGCAGCACGGCCATGTTGACGCCCGCGGCGTAGATGCTGTGGATCGTCTGGAGCGCGCGGTCCCAGGTGGTGTTGTAGGCCGCGCCGAAGTAGCAGGCCGCCTCGCAGGAGAGCACGGTGCGCCCACCGAGGTCGCGGCCGCCGGCCATCACGCGGTAGTCGTCGAGGTTCTTGAAGCCCAGCGACTCGGTCTCGGGCACGTCGACGACGGCGCTGTGCTCGACGGTGTCGGTCTCGAGGCCGTAGGGCTGCACGCGCAGGCCCATGTCGAGCGAGCGGGCGAACGCCTGGATCGGCTTGAGGTGGTGGTCGCGGTAGAGGTCGGACACCGTCTGGTTGACGTCGTCGCGCACCCGGATCGTCGTGGTGGCGTCGAAGGCGAACTGGTAGCGCTCGTGGAGCTCGAGCACGCAGGGCAGGTAGGGGCGCAGGTCGTAGCCGCGGCGCTCCGCGAACTCGGCGAGGAACGCGGGCGTCCAGATGGTCGCCTCGGTCTCGATCTCGAGCGAGTCCTCGAAGAGGTAGCCGCCGGTCTGGCGCAGCAGGCGACGCATCTCGTCGTCGAGGATCGTCTGCTCCCACAGGTCGACGACGGCCTGGGCGCCGGCCGCGGAGAAGTGGTCGACGACCCAGCAGCGGGGGTCGGTGTGGGGGCCGGCCTCGGGCTCCTGGCCGGAGCCGCGCTGCCAGTAGGCGAGCACGACCCACGAGCCGGCGCCGGCCGGCGCGGTCCAGGTGAGGCGGCCGTCGACGACCTGGTCGGTCAGCTCGACGAGGGAGGCCTGGTCGAGCACGGCCTCGAGGCGGTCGGTGCCGGGCGTGACGACGCGGGCGGCCTGCACGCCGACGAGGGTGCGGCGGGTGGCCTGCTCGACGGGGGCGATGAGCGGCTCGGGCAGGAGCGCGTCGTACGTCGCCCCGCTCGCGACGTCGGCGCGGCCGTGGGCCAGCTCGGTGCAGGCGCCCTCGTCGTCGGGCGTCACGGTCGGGACGGCGGCGGGCCACGACGGGCCGACCGTGATGTCGACGCGCACGCCGCGCTTCGCGGACTCGCGCAGCGCCGCCTTCACGCCGTTCACCCAGGAGCGCGTGCCCCAGCCCTGGGTGGCGAGGTCGATGTCGATGTTGCGGGCCCGGAGGCTGTGGGTGACGTCGGCGATCTCGACGGCACCGAAGCCGGCGGCCGCGATCTGCTGCACCTCGCGGGTGACCTGCGCCGGATCGACGGCACCGTGCGGCCACCACCAGCGGAACCCGGCGGCGGTCGCCAGGCCGGGCGTGGTGAGGCGGCGGGACAGGTCGTTGGGCAGGCCCGGGGTCGGGTCCGCGGCGACGGCGGCCGCCGGGGAGGCACCCGCGCCCGTGGCGACGGTGGCGATGCCGGCGGTGGCGACGGCCGCGCCCAGCAGGCGGCGGCGGTCAAGGCGCGGGCCGCCGGTCGGGGCGGTGCGGGGTCCTGCGGCGGTGACGTCGTTGTCCATGAGGGTCTCCGAGAGATGGGGCCGCGAGCGGCCGGGGAGGTCAGCCGACGGGTGTGGGCCGACCGGGGTGGACGCGTCGCTCGGCGGCGGCCCAGTCGAGGTGGTCGCGCGGCTCGTAGCGGCGCAGCGGGTGGGTGTCGCGCAGGAGCGCGCGCATGGCGGCGAGGTCGGGGAGGTCGGCGCCGAGGGCGCGGGCCTGCACCAGCACGTTGCCGAGCGCGGCCGCCTCGCCGGGGCCGGCGAGCACGGGCACGCCCACGGCGTCGGCGGTCAGCTGGCACAGCAGCGTGTTGTGCATGCCGCCGCCCACGACGTGGAGCACGTCGAAGCCCTCGCCCGACGTCTCCGCCGCGGCGCGCAGGTGGCGGCGGTAGGCCACGGCCAGCGAGTCGACGATGCAGCGGGCGACCTCGGCGCGGGTCGTGGGCACGGGCTCCCCGGCGGCCTCGGCGAGGGCGCGGATGCGGGCCGGCATGTCGCCCGGCGGCAGCAGGCTCGCGTCGTCGATGTCGACGACCGTGCGCAGGGCGGGCAGCCCGGCGGCCTCGGCCAGCAGCTGCGGCAGGTCGACGGTCGAGCCGTCGCGCTCCCACGTGTGCACCGACTGCGAGAGCACCCACAGGCCCATCACGTTCTTGAGGTAGCGGACGGTGCCGTCGACGCCGGCCTCGTTCGTGAAGTTGGCCGCCCGGGCCGCCTCGGTGAGCACCGGCGCAGCGAGCTCGAGGCCCACCAGCGACCAGGTGCCCGAGGAGATGTAGGCGAAGCGCTCGTCGCCCGCGGGCACGCCCACGACCGCGGAGGCGGTGTCGTGGGAGCCGACCGCGACGACGGGTACGGCGGGGTCGGCGTCGCTGCGGCCGATGGCGGCGGCGACGTCGGGCACGAGCGTGCCGACCCGGTCGCCGGCGTCGCGCAGCGGCGGCAGGATCGACCACGGGAGGCCGAGGCGCGCGGCCAGGTCGGTGGTCCACGTGCCGGTGCCGGCGTCGTACAGGCCCGTGGTGGAGGCGTTGGTGCGCTCGGCGCCGATCTCGCCCGTCAGCCAGTAGCCGAGCAGGTCGGGCAGGAGCAGCAACGTCTGGGCGGCCTCGAGGGCCGCGGTGCCGCGTGCCGCCGCGAGCTGGAAGACGGTGTTGAACGGCAGGTGCTGCAGGCCGGTGCGGGCGAACAGCTCCTCGGCCGGGACCTCGGCCCAGACGCGCTCGGCCACCCCGTCGGTACGGCGGTCGCGGTGGCTGTGCGGGTTGCCCAGCAGCATGCCGTCGCGGTCGAGCAGGCCGTAGTCGACCGCCCAGGAGTCGATGCCGACGGCGTCGAGCGGACCGGTCGCCGCGATCTTCCGCAGACCCACCAGCACCTCGCGGTGGATGCCGAGCACGTCCCAGTAGAGCGCCCCGTCGACGGGCACGCCGCTGTTGGGGAAGCGGTGCACCTCGGCGAGGTCGAGCCGACCCGGTCCGACGACGCCCACCATGACCCGGCCGCTGGTGGCGCCCAGGTCGACGGCCGCCACCCGGAGGTCACCGGGACGCGGGGTGGGGAGGTCGGTCGTGGTCACGCGGAGGTTCCTCTCGGGGCGGGGCGGGGGTGGGACGGCGAGCCCCGGTGGTCGAGGAGCGAGCGCAGCGAGCGTCTCGAGGCCACGCCCGGGGGCGGGGTGGCCCCGGGACGGCCTGGCGACCCTCGACCACCGGGCGCGTCAGCGCAGGAACGCTGCCGCGACGCCGGCGTCGACGGGCACGTGGAGGCCCGTCGTGTGGGTCATGTCGGGACCGCAGAGCACGTAGACCGCGTTGGCGATGTGCTCCGGCAGCACCTCCTTCTTGAGGATGGTGCGCTGGGCGTAGAACTTGCCCAGGTCCTTCTCCTCCACGCCGTACACGGCGGCGCGGTTCGCGCCCCAGCCGCTGGCGAAGATGCCGGAGCCCTGGACGACGCCGTCCGGGTTCACGCCGTTGACCTTGATGCCGTGGGCGCCGAGCTCGGCGGCGAGCAGCCGCACCTGGTGGGCCTGGTTCGCCTTCGTGGCCGAGTAGGCGATGTTGTTCGGGCCGGCGAAGACGGAGTTCTTCGACGAGATGTAGATGATGTCGCCGCCCATCTCCTGGTCGATCATCACCCGCGCCGCCGCCTTGGAGACGAGGAACGAGCCCTTCGCCATCACGCGGTGCTGGAGGTCGAAGTCCTCGCCCGTGGTGTCGAGCAGCGACTTGCTGAGCGAGAGCCCGGCGTTGTTGACGACGAGGTCGACACCACCGAACGCGAGCACGGCCTCGTCGAGCGCCGCCTGCACGGCGACCTCGTCGGAGACGTCCGCCGCCACGCCGAGGGCGACGTCGGCGCCACCGATCTCGGCGGCCGCGGCCCGGGCCTTCTCCAGGTCCAGGTCGGCGATGACGACGCAGGCGCCCTCGGCGGCGAGCTTCTTCGCCGTGGCCTTGCCGATGCCGCCGGCGGCACCCGTGATGAGGGCGATGCGCGAGGCGAGCGGCTTGGGCTTCGGCATGCGCTGGAGCTTGGCCTCCTCGAGCGCCCAGTACTCGATGCGGAACTTCTCCGACTCGTCGATCGGGGCGTACGTCGAGAGGCCCTCCGCACCGCGCATCACGTTGATGGCGTTGACGTAGAACTCGCCGGCGACGCGGGCGGTCTGCTTGTCCTTGCCGAAGCTGAACATGCCGACGCCGGGCACGAGCACGATGAGCGGGTCCGCGCCGCGGATCGCCGGGGAGTCCGGCGTGGCGTTGCGGTCGTAGTAGCCCTGGTAGTCCTCGCGGTAGGCCGTGTGCAGCTCCTTGAGCCGCGCCTTGGCGTCCTCGACGGAGGCGTCGGAGGGCAGGTCGAGCACGAGCGGCTTGACCTTGGTGCGCAGGAAGTGGTCGGGGCACGAGGTGCCGAGCGCGGCGAGGCGCGGGTGCTCGGCGGAGGCCAGGAAGTCGAGCACGACGTCGGCGTCGGTGAAGTGGCCGACCATCGGGCGGTCGGCGGACGCGATGCCGCGGATCGTGCCGGCCAGCGCGGCGGCCTTGGCGCGACGCTCGTCGGCGGCCAGTGCGCCGTACCCCTCGAGCGCGGGACCGAACGGCTCGGCCTTGCTGTGCTCCGCGATGTAGGCGGCGGCGGTGTCGATGATCCACAGCGAGTTGGCCTCGGCCTCCTCGGAGGTGTCGCCCCACGCGGTGATGCCGTGGCCGCCGAGGATGCAGCCGATCGCCTGCGGGTTCTTCTCCTTGATCTCGGCGATGTCGAGACCGAGCTGGAAGCCGGGACGGCGCCACGGCACCCACACGACCTTGTCGCCGAAGGCCTGCTGCGTGAGCGACGGGCCGTCGGCGGCGGTCGCGATGGCGATGCCGGAGTCGGGGTGCAGGTGGTCGACGTGGGGCGCGTCGACGAGGCCGTGCATGGCCGTGTCGATCGACGGCGCGGCGCCGCCCTTGCCGTGGAGGCAGTAGTCGAACGCGGCGACCATCTCGTCCTCGCGGTCGAGGCCCGGGTAGACGTCGACGAGCGCGCGCATGCGGTCGAGCCGCAGCACGGCCAGGCCCTTCTCGGTCAGCGTGCCGAGGTCGCCCCCGGAGCCCTTGACCCACAGCAGCTCGACCGGCTGGCCGGTGACCGGGTCGGTCTCGGTGCCCTTGGCGGACGTGTTGCCGCCGGCGTAGTTGGTGTTCTTCGGGTCGGCGCCGAGCCGGTTGGACCGGGCGACGAGCTGCTGGGCGGGGGTGAGATCGGTCATCTCGGGTGCGTCCTCTGGGTGGTGAGGGTGTGGGTGGTCAGGAAGGGAGAGCGGGGTGTCAGTTCCAGCTGGCCTGGGTGCCGCCGACGCGCTCGGTCTCGATCTGCTCCTGGTAGCCGTCCGCGGCGTAGGCCTTCATCGGGTGGGCCGGCAGGCCGCGCGACTCGCGCCACTCGGCGAGCGCGGGGCGCACGTCGGTGGAGAACGCGTCCATGAAGATCTCGTGCGCGTCGAGCACCTCGCCGGCCGCCTCGGCGGCGGCGAGCGCCTCGCGGTCGAGCAGCAGGGCCCGGGCCGTCATCTCCTGCACGTTGAGCACGGAGCGGATCTGGCCGGGGATCTTCTTCTCGATGTTGTGGCACTGGTCGAGCATCAGCGCGACCGGGGAGCCCTCGTCGAGCCCGCCGCCGCGGATGACCTCGACGAGGATCCGGAACAGCTGGAACGGGTCGGCCGCGCCGACGATGAGGTCGTCGTCGGCGTAGAAGCGGGAGTTGAAGTCGAACGAGCCGAGCTTCCCGAGCCGCAGCAGCTGCATGACGATGAACTCGATGTTGGTGCCCGGCGCGTGGTGGCCGGTGTCGAGGCAGACCACGGCGCGCTCGCCGAGGGCGCTGACCTGCACGTACGACGTGCCCCAGTCCGGGACGTCGGTGTGGTAGACGGCCGGCTCGAAGAACTTGTACTCGAGCACGAGGCGCTGGTCGGCGCCGATGCGCTCGTAGATCGCGGCGAGCGACTCGTGCAGGCGGTCCTGGCGGCCGCGCATGTCGGCCTGGCCCGGGTAGTTCGAGCCCTCGGCGAGCCAGACCTTGAGGTCGCGCGAGCCGGTGGCGTCCATGACGTCGATGCACTCGAAGTGGTGGTCGATCGCCTTCTGGCGGATCTTCTTGTCCGTGTGCGTCAGGGCGCCGAGCTTGTAGTCGTCGTCCTGGAACGTGTTCGAGTTGACCGTGCCGAGCTCGATGCCGAGGTCCTGGGCGTAGGCGCGCAGGGCACCGAAGTCGTCCACCAGGTCCCACGGGATGTGCAGGGCCACGGCCGGCGCGAGACCGGTGAACCGGTTCACGGTCGCGGCGTCGGCGATCTTCTCGTGCACGGTGCGGGGCGTGCCGGCCGAGCCGAACACCTTGAAGCGGGTGCCCGAGTTGCCGTAGGCCCACGAAGGCACCTCGATGGCCAGCCGCTCGAGCTGGGGGGTGATGTCGGCGAAGCTGGTCATGAGGGAACTCCATCGGTACGGCGGGACGCGGCGTCGGCGGGCGACGGGGCGCTGGTGGTGGTGCTGGTCGGGGTGGTGCCGGTGCGGGGGGCCGCGAGCTGGTCCTCCAGGTGGAAGACCTCCTCGAGGCGGAGGAAGCCGGTGTCGGGGGCCGCGCCGTCGAGGTCGACGAACAGCTCCCCCATCTCGGCCTGCCAGCGGGCGTTGACCTCGGTGGCGGCCATGGCGGCCTGGGCCTCGGCGATGGAGGTGGCGATCTCGACGTACCCGACCAGCAGGCCGTCGGCCCGCAGGAAGAGCGAGTAGTTGTGCCAGCCGGCCTCGTGCAGGGCCTCGAGCATGTCGGGCCACACGGCGGCGTGACGGCGGCGGTACTCGTCGATCCGGTCCGGCTTCACCTGCAGCTGGAAGCAGACGCGCTCCATCGGGACCTCTCAGACGTGGGGGGTATTGAATCGATTTAATCACGACTCCCGCGGCACGCACCTGCGGCTCGCGGCCGGGGGCCGTGGCGCCTCCGAGGTCGTCGGAGGCGCCACAGCCGCTCAGGGGTGCCGGGCGGTGCCGGTGCTGCGGGTCGTGCTGGTGGTGCGGGTCGTGCTGGTGGTGCGGGTCGACCGGTCAGGGCTGGTCGACCACGTGGTGCGGCTGGTGCCGACGCCTCAGAAGCTGAAGTCGTCGATGTTGTCGGCGTTGAAGACGGTGGGCTCGCCGAGGATGACCTCGCCGTTCTCGCCGACCGTGTACTCGCCCAGGTCGCCGGCCTCGAAGGTGTCGCCCTCCTCGCCGGTGATGTCACCGTCGATCAGGGCGTGGGCGGCGTAGGCCGCGAGGTAGCCGAGCTCCTCCGGGTTCCACAGCGCGAAGGCCGTGACGGTGCCGTCCTCGATGAACGGGCGCATCTGGTCGGGCGTGCCGAGACCGGTCAGCGCGACCTGGCCCTTGAAGTCCGACGTGGAGAGGTAGCGCGCCGCGGCGGCGATGCCGACCGTGGTGGGCGAGATGATGCCCTTGAGGTTCGGGTGCGTCTGGAGCAGCGCCGCCGTCTTGTCGAACGAGGTCTGGTCGTCGTCGTCGCCGTAGACGGTCTCGACGAGCTCGATGTCGGGGTAGCTGGCCGCCAGCTCCTCCTCCATCAGGTCGATCCAGGCGTTCTGGTTCGTGGCGTTGGCCGCGGCCGAGAGGATCGCGACCTCGCCCTCGCCACCGATCTGCTCGGCGACCAGGTCGACCTGCGCCTTGGCGATGCCCTCGGCGGAGGCCTGGTTGATGAAGACGTCGCGGTACTCGGCGTCGACGTCGGAGTCGAACGTGACGACCTTGACGCCGGCGTCACGCGCCTCCTCGAGCGCGTCGCCCAGGGCGGTCGGGTCGTTGGCCGAGATGACCAGCGCGCCGACGCCCTGCTGGGCGGCCGTGTTGATGAACGGCACCTGCGCGTCGGGGGTCGCCTCGGTCGGGCCGACCTCCTCGAAGGAGCCACCGAAGGCGTCGACGGCGTTCTGGCCGCCGGTGCTCGACGCGTCGAAGTACGGGTTGCCCAGGTTCTTGGGCAGGAAGGTGATCGTGGCGTCGTCGCCGCCACCGCCGCCGCTACCGCCGTCGTCGCCGCCACAGGCGGTCAGGGCGGCGCTGGCGGCGAGCGTGAGGGCCACGAGGGTCGTGGCGCGCTTCGAGTGGAACTTCATCGTTCTTCCCTTTCGGTGGTGCTGTGGACGACGCAGGTCGCGGCGGTCGAGACCTGCTGGAGGCGCTGAGGGGGGTGGCGCAGCGGGAGCCGCGCTCCGCCTATGTGTCGCCTCTGGTTCTCCTGGGCAGACGCCCCGAGGCCCAGGAGAGCAAGCGGGGGATGATCACGGACGCGATCAGGAGCACGCCCGTGACGATGTTGGTGACGTTCTGCGTCTGGCCCTCGAGGCGCATCGCGCTGGCGATGACCCCGATGAGCAGGACGCCCGCGATGACGCCGTGCAGCGCACCGCGGCCACCGAAGATGGACACCCCGCCGAGGAGCACGGCGGCGATGACCTGCAGCTCCATGCCCGTGGCGGAGTCGCCGCGGGAGAGGTCGAAGCGGAGCGTGTAGTAGACGCCGGCCAGTCCGGAGACGGCGCCGGCGAGCATGAAGAGCACCAGCTTGGTGCGGGCGACGTCGACGCCGCTGAAGCGCGCCGCCTCGTCGTTGAGCCCGATCTCGAAGACGCCGCGGCCGAACGAGGAGAAGTGCAGCAGCAGGGCGAAGACGACCGCGAGCACGAGGAAGACCACGAGCCCCTGCGGGTAGCTGGTCTCGCCGATGCGGTCGGTGACCCGGTCGGCCCACTCGTCCGGGAAGCCGGTCTTCGCCTCGGTGCCGAGCAGGCCCACCGCGATGCCGCGGTAGAGCGCGAGCGTGCCGATGGTGACGGCGAGGGAGGGCAGCCCGACGTACCCGACGAGGAAGCCGTTGAAGGCCCCGCAGACCGCGCCGATCGCGATGGCGGCGAGCGCCGCGACCGGGAACGAGAAGCCCGCGTCGGTGAACAGCACCCCGGTGAAGGCGCTGGTGAGCGCCACGGTGCTCGCCACCGACAGGTCGATCTCGCCGGTGATGATGATGAGCGTCATCGGCAGCGCGATCAGCAGGATCGGCATGAGGTCGAGGAAGAGGTAGTAGACCGTCAGCGGACCGTCGAAGTTCGGCACGTTGACGTTCGCCCAGACGAGCACCACCACGAGGAGCGCGATGATCGCGGTCTCCCGGGTGAGCAGCAGGCGCTGCCAGGCGGGGCGGGCGTACGACGCGTAGGTGCGCGCCGAGCCGTCACCGCCGCCGGCGGGCCGCTTCGTCAGCGGCGTCTTGGTGGGGGTGGAGGCGGACATCAGCCTTCCCTCTCTTCGTCGTACTTGCGTGACTGGCGGAGCGCGAGCACCCGGTCGAGCACGACGGCGCCGAGGATGAGGGCACCGACGACGGCGCGCTGCCAGAAGTCGGGGATGCCGAGGATCGGCAGGGCCCGGTTGATCGTGACGAGCAGGACCGCGCCGATGGCCGCACCCCACACCGTGCCGCTGCCGCCGAAGATCGCGACGCCGCCGATGACCGCGGCGCCGACGGCCTGCAGCTCGATGCCGTTGCCGACGCCCGAGCTGACGGTGCCGTAGCGGGCGGCGTGGACCACGCCGGCGAGACCGGCGAGGGCGCCGCAGAGCACGAACGCGGTGAGCACGCGGGTCGGCACCTTGAGGCCGTAGAGCTTCGCGGCGTCGGGGTCGGAGCCGATGGCGTAGAGCTCGCGGCCGGAGCGCGCGGTGTGCAGGTAGTAGCCGACGACGGCCACCACCGCGACCGCGACGATCGTGAGCAGCGGGATCGTCAGGACCTGCTTCGTGCCGAGCGCGAGGAACCCGCTGGGCATGTCGCCCGCGTTGATCCGGTCGCTGCCGGCCCAGGTGAGCATGATGCCGCGGTAGACGTACATCGTGCCGAGCGTGATGACGAGCGCCGGCACCTGGCCGTAGGCCACGAGCACACCGTTGACCAGGCCGAGGACCGCGCCGAGCGCGACGCCGGCCAGCACCACGACGATGATCGGGATGCCCGGCACGTCGATGAAGAGGCGGCCCGTGAGGTAGGCCGTCAGCGCCATGGTCGAGCCCACCGAGAGGTCGACGCTGCGTGTGACGATCACCATCATCTGGCCCGCGGCGAGCAGCAGCAGGATCGACGGGGTCAGCAGCAGGTCGCGCCACCCGTCGGCCGACAGCAGGAAGCTGTCGTTGCGCACCGTCGCCACGGCGACGACGACGAGCAGCACGACGGCGACGGCGATCTCGCGGGAGCGCAGCGCGCCGCCGAGAGCCCCGCGCACGGCGGCGCCGCGGCCCGGCGTACCGCCGCCGGCACCCGGGGTGGGTGCCGACTTGGTCAGGGTGGCGCTCACGCGCCCACCTCCTTCAGGAGAGCGTCCGGCAGCACGGGGGTGAGCTCGGTGGGTACGGCGCCCGCGGTCGCGGCCTTCATGACCGACTCGGGGGTGGCCTCGGTGCGGTCGAGCTCGGCGGTGATCTGGCCCTCGCGCACCACGAGCACGCGGTCGGCCATGCCGAGCACCTCGGGCAGCTCGGAGCTGATCATCAGGATCGCGAGGCCCTGGCCGGCGAGGTCGGAGAGCAGGCGGTGGACCTCGGCCTTGGTGCCGACGTCGATGCCGCGGGTGGGCTCGTCGATGATCAGCAGCTGGGGCTCGGTCGCGAGCCACTTCGCGATGACGACCTTCTGCTGGTTGCCGCCGCTCATCGTGGTGGCGGCCATGTCGAGCGCGTTGGTCTTCACCTCGAGGCGACCGGCCCAGGGGCCCGACGCCTTGTTCTCGGCGCGGCCCGTGAGCAGGCCGAGCGAGCTGAGCTGGCGGCGGATCACGCTGGCGACGTTGCGCGCGACGGAGGCGTCGACGACGAGGCCCTGCTTGCGGCGGTCCTCGGGCACGAACGCCATGCCGGCGGCGATGGCGGCACGCGGGCGGCGGGGCCGCACCTTCTTGCCGCGCATCGTGACGGTGCCCGCGTCGTACGCGTCGACCCCGAAGACGGCCCGCGCGATCTCGCTGCGCCCGGCGCCGACGAGGCCGGCCAGGCCGACGATCTCACCGGCGCGCACGTCGAAGGAGATGTCGCGGAAGGTGCCGGCGGAGCGGAGGCCGCGGACCTCGAGCACGGGCTCGCCGATGGTGGCGACCGTCTTGGGGAAGAGCTCGCCGACCTCGCGACCGACCATCATCTCGACGATCGCGTCGGGGGTGGTCGTGGCGATGTCGGTCGTGGCGACGTACGCCCCGTCGCGCATCACGGTGACGCGGTCGCAGAGGGCGAAGACCTCCTCGAAGCGGTGCGAGATGAAGACGAGGCCGCGACCCTCGTCGCGGAGGCTGCGGGCCACCGCGAAGAGGCGCTCGACCTCGACGCCGCTGAGCGCGGCGGTCGGCTCGTCCATGATGAGGAGGCGCGCGTCGAGCGAGATGGCCTTGGCGATCTCGATGATCTGCTGGTCGGCGATGGAGAGGCCGAGCGCCGGGCGGCGCGGGTCGATGTCGACCCCGAGACGCTCGAAGATCTCGGTGGTCTCCTTCAGCATCGCGGCGCGGTCGATGCGACGGCCGCGACCGAGGGGCTGGCGGCCCATGAAGATGTTCTCGGTGACCGAGAGGTCGGGGAAGAGCGTCGGCTCCTGGTAGATCACGGCGATGCCGGCGCCCTTGGACTCGGCGGTCGACGTGAAGTCGACGTCCGCGCCCTCGAAGCGGAGCGTGCCGCCGTCGCGGCGGTGCACGCCGGCGACGATCTTGACGAGCGTGGACTTGCCGGCGCCGTTCTCGCCCACGAGGGCGTGGATGGAGCCGGACTCGACCGTCATGGTGCCGGAGCGCAGGGCCGCGACCGGGCCGAACGACTTGCGCACGTCGGCCATCTCGAGCACCGGGGTGGCCGGTGCCGAGGGCGTGGACGGGGTGTCGGACATGGGATCGCTTCCTCGGGTTCTGGGGGCTCTCGCGCCGCCGTTAAATCGTTTCAATATGAGCGGCGTCACGCAACCTATGACGGGGGTCACGAGCCTGTCAACCACTGAGATTGAATCGTGTTAACGTCCCGGCCATGCCTCAGGCCCAGGTGCGTGACGTCGCCCGCCTGGCTGGTGTGTCCCCCGGAACCGTCTCCAACGCGCTCAACCACCCGGAGAAGGTCTCGCCCTCCACGCGCGAGCGCATCCTCTCCGCCATCGCCGAGCTGGGCTTCGTGCCGAACGACGCCGCCCGCCAGCTGCGGCGCGGCACCAACGCCTCCATCGGCATGATCGTGCTCGACATCGCCAACCCGTTCTTCACCGCGGTCGCCGGCGGGGTCGAGGCGAAGCTCGCCGAGGTCGGGCGCCCCCTGGTGCTCGCCAACAGCGGCCAGGACCACGCCCGCGAGATCGCCTACCTCGACCTCTTCGCCGAGCAGCGGCTCTCCGGCGTGCTCGTCACGCCGGCCGGCCAGGTGCTCGACCGGCTCCGACGCCTGCGCGACCGCGGCACCGCGATCGTCGTCGTCGACCGCAAGACGGGTGCCTCGGAGTTCTCCTCGGTCTCCGTCGACGACGACCTCGGCGGACGCCTCGCCACCCAGCACCTCCTCGACGTCGGCCGCCGCCGCATCGCCTTCGTCGGCGGACCCGCCAGCCTCAGCCAGATCAGCCACCGCATCGGCGCGGCCCGTCGCACCGTCGAGGAGTTCGGCGCCGGCGAGATCGTCCACCTCGACGGCCCCACCCTCGACGTCGAGGCCGGCCGCATCGGCGCCCGACGCCTCCTCGAGCTGCCGGCCGCCGAGCGCCCCGACGCGATCTTCGCCGCCAACGACCTCATCGCCCTCGGCGCGCTGCAGGCGCTCATCATGGCCGGGGTGCGCGTGCCCGACGACGTCGCGATCGTCGGCTACGACGACATCGAGTTCGCCGCCGCGGCGGCCATCCCGCTCACGTCGGTGCGCCAGCCGGCCGTCGCCATGGGCGGCGCCGCCACGACGCGCCTCCTCGACGTCATCGCCGACCCGACTGGCTCGACGGTGGAGCACATCGTGCTCGAGCCGGAGCTGGTCGTGCGGCAGTCGTCCAGCGGCTGAGGGCTCGCGAAAGATCTGACGCACCAGGCGCGTCGAGGGCTTCACGCCGTACGGCGGGCGCGCGGCCGGGCCGGACCCCGCGAAAGATCTGACGCACCAGGCGCGTCGAGGGCTTCACGCCGTACGGCGGGCGCTCGGCCGAGACAGTGATCGAGCGTGGCGGACCGATGCGGCTCCGGCGGCGCCCTTGGCACAGGCGTCCGCCACACTCACGCCGACGGTTCGACCCGGGCGCCCACCGTGGCGGACCGATGCGCCATCCGACCCCTCGGCGATGCGCCCGTCCGCCACACTCCGATCGACGGCCCGTCCGCCACCCTCCGCGACGCCCGACCGTCCGTCGGCCTAGCCGTGCAATGCCGCGCGCACCCGCTCCCCCAGCGCCCCCGGCAGGGCGGCGGCGCGGGTCTCGGCGTCGAAGCCCAGCTCCTGCGCGAACTCGAGGAGCGAGGCGGCACGGACCGGGTCGACGGGGGCGCCGTCGCCGGTGAGCACCATGACGGCGGCCGTGAACGCGGCCTCGCCGTGGCCGAGGTCGGCCGCCTGGAGGTAGAGGCCGAGGGCCCGGACGGAGTCCCGCGGCAGGCCGCGGCCGGTCGCCCAGTGGACGGCGAGGTTGTAGACCGCGCGGGGGTGCTCCGCGTTCGCCGCCTGCTTGAGGTGGTCGAGCGCGAGGCGCTCGTCGAGCCGCACGCCGCGGCCGCTGGTGTAGAGCACCGACAGCTCGAAGTGGGCGTCGGCGTTGCCGCGGAACGCCGCGGTCTGCTGGTCGGCGGCTGCGGCGACCGCGTCCTGCGGGAACCCGTAGCCCTTGAACCGCATCCACCCGCGCAGCACGTGCGCGGCGCCGGTGGGATCGTCCTCCGTCAGCCGGTCGATGCGGCGCGCGGCCGCGTCGCGCTCGTCCGCCAGACCCGCGAAGTAGGCCTCGCGCACCCATCGCATCGCTCCCTCGCGCGACCCGAGGTCGTCGGCCCGGCGGTACGCCGCCACGGCGCTCTCGGGGTCGGCCGCTCCCTCCTCGGGGCGTCGGTGCCAGTCGCCGAGGTCGATCCACGCGTCGGCGGTCCCGGCGCGGGTCCAGGCCTCCACCATGACCTGCGCCGCGTCGCGCGGCAGCAGGCCGAGCCCGTGGTCGAAGCGCTGGAACGCGCCCCGCAGGCGCCGGGCCGCCGCGAGCAGGGTCTCCGAGCTGCTCGCCGGGTCGGCGAGGGCGACGGCGGCCTCGTCGTACGCCGAGCCCTGCGACTGCCCCGCCGCGGCCGAAGCGGTCGCCGCAGCGGGTACGGCGGGAGCCGCCGCCGGCGCGGGGGCCGCGCCTGACTTGTCCCAGACGACGACGCCGTCGGCGTTGCGGATCCACCAGGTCTGGCCCGACGCCCACAGCACCGCGAAGCCGACGGGCAGCCCGAGGTAGCGCGCGAGCTCGGGGCGACGGGCCCACAGGTCGCGGCCGGTCACCGTGGTGGTCGCGCCCGACGGCGTGGCCGAGCGGCCGACGTACCAGCCGGAGTCGAGCTCGCCGGCGGGCTCGCGCCGCACGAGGTGGACGTCGTCGAGGTCGAGCGCGCCCTCCTCGACGGTGAGGGTGGTGAGGAAGTTGACCGACTGGCGGCCGACGCGGCAGAAGGCGCACATCTCTTTCTGCTGGTGCATGACCTCGAGGGCGGGCGCGACGTCCCAGACGGGCACGTTACCGGGCTGGCGCAGGTCGAGCGCCGCGATCCGCAGGCCGCCGCCCTGGGTGCTGCGGCTGAGCGAGGTCCACCAGAAGCCGTACCAGACGCCCTTGCCGTCGGCGATGCGGTCGGCGGGCTGGCGGGCCCAGGCGTCGACGAGGTCCTGGCCGTGGGCGGCGTAGGTCGCCGGGACCGTCGCCCAGACCCGGGTCCCGTGCGCGTCGGCCTCGACCACGACGGCGGAGGGTGCGCCGTCGGCCCACCAGCGAGCGGCGTCCGCGGCCGGCGGGGGCCACGCGAGCCGGGCGTTCGCGATCGGGTCGAGCGCAACCACCCCGCCCTCGGCGGCGAGCGCGACGTACCAGTGCCCGGGGCCCTGCGCGCGGTCGACGCCGACGAGGAGGTAGGTGCCGTCGCCGCCGGCCGCGACCCGGGCGGCGATCTCCTCGGGGGTGGTCTGCTGCAGCGGGCGCCCGACGAGGGTGGCGAGCTGGGCCTCCGAGGGTCCGGTGGGGGTGGCCGGCGCGACGGGGCTGCCGCGCAGGACACCGATCATGGACGCGACCGCCGACGCGGCGTGGTTCACGGGCCGCTGGGCCAGCGTCTCGGCGGACGTCCGGGCACCCCCGGCGTACGCCTGCCGCAGCTCGGCCGCGCTGAGGCTCGACTCCCGCACGTACGCCGACCCGTCGGGGCCGACGACGGCCTGCGCGCCACCCCGACCGGGGGTCCAGACGTGGGCCACCCCGCCCTCGAACCGGCTGTGGGTGCGGACGGTCTCGCCGTCGACGTCCAGCAGCCGGGCGGCCGTCGCGGCGAGGTGGGGGTGGGCGGTGGTCCAGGAGGCGTCGGGCACGAGACCCAGAATGGACCCTGGCCAGCTCGACCAAACCTCCTCACCCGACCCAGGAGAGCAGATGCGCATCCGCACCGTCACCGGAACCGTCGCCCAGGACCCTGAGGAGGTCCCCGACGCCCCGCGCGGTGCGTCGGTGCGCTTCACGGTGGTCGAGCGCACCGGCGCCTACCTGCGCGGCGACTGGGTCGCGCACCCGACGCCGACCACCCACCACGTCGAGGTGCCCTTCCCGCTCAGCACCGCCGCTGCCTCCACCCTGGCCCGCGGCACCGAGGTGATCCTCGTCGGCAAGGAGCACACGGAGCTGCGCGCAGCCGGGGGCGCCCAGGTGGAGGTCCGCATGGTGCGGGCCGACTACCTCGGCGTCCTGCTGTCGGCGGGCCAGCGTGTCAGCGTGGAGCCCACGGGAACGACCGGCAGCTGGTGGCCCGCCGACTACTGAGCACGCTCACCCCTCGTCCGGCGTCGTCGCCGCGACGACCTCCACCTGGGCCGGCAGGTCCTCGGCCCGCAGGTCGACCACGAACAGGCGCAGGTCGTCCGGGTCGCAGGTGTACCCGACCCCCGCACCGTCGCGGCGCGCGCCGACCCGGTCGCCGTCGACCTCGACGTACGTCACGGGCGACCGGCCCACGTCGCCGCTGCCCCGGGTGTCCGTGCACTGCGGCAGCAGCCAGGCGAAGCGCCGGTACGACGGGGGTGGCGCCGCCACCTCGACGTCGTCCCACTCCGACTCCTGCGTCACCACCAGCGTGACGGGCGCGGTGATCTCGACCGCCGGGCGGTCGGGCGCGAGCGGGCCGGGCGCGTCGACGTCGAGCGGCACCTCCCGGTCCTGCCGCACCTCGGCGAGGACCGCGGGGAGGTCGTCGGCCGCGACGTCGAGCACGAAGGCGACCAGCTCGGCCTGCGCGCAGGCCACGCCGGTGTCCTCCTCGGGGAAGCCGATGCCGATCCGGCCGTGGTCGGCGGTGAGGAAGGGGTCGCCCGCCACGGAGCACGTGTCGGCGACGAGCTGGAACCGGCGGTCGCCGGCCGCGAGGTCCGGCAGGTCGACGTCGGCCAGCTCGGGCCGGAGGTCGTCGCCCGCGCGCACCTCCACCGGGTCGTCGTCGCCGGGCCGGCCGCGGAGGTCGTCGTCGACCCGCTCGGCCACCACGACCTCGGTCGGCACCGCCGCCTCCCGGTTGCCGGTCCCACCAGTGTCGCCCGTCCCCCCGGTCCCCGCGGCTCCCCCGCCGCAGCCGCCGAGCGCGAGCGCCAGCCCCAGCACGGTCACGGGCAGCACGGCCGCCGGTCCCCCTCGTCGCGTCATGGGGGTACGACGGCCGCCAGCGCCCGGGGGTTCCGCCGCGGCGCACGACGCCGACGAGTGTCGGAGCGGTCGGTAAGGCTACCCTCACCTCCGTGTCGTTCTCCGCCGGTGGTCCCGTCAGCCGCACCCGCCGCCATGCGTGAGTACGGCCCCTTCCCCGACCCGGGTCCCGGGCCCGCCGCGCCGGTCCCGACCGGCGGCGCGCTGCTGCGCCGCACGCTGAACCGGCACCGCCGTCGCCTCGCCGCCTCGTTCGCGCTCATCTCGACGTGGCAGGTCTGCGAGGCCCTCGTCCCGGTGGCGATCGGCCTGGTCATCGACCGGGCCGTCGCGACCGGCGACCTGCGCAACCTGCTGCTCTCGGCCGTCGGGCTCTCGCTCCTCTTCGTGGTGCTCAGCTACTCCTACCGCTTCGGCTCCCGCCTCGCCGTCCGCGTCATGCAGACCGAGACCCACCGCATCCGCACCGAGGTCGCCGACCACGTGCTGGCCCCCGACGGCGCCCGCACCGGCCGCCTCCCGGGCGAGGTGCTGGCCCTCGCCACGGGCGACGCGGAGGTCGCGACGCAGGTGGTGCGCCAGGTGGCGCAGGCGTGCGCCGCCGTGTGCGGCCTGGTCGTGGCCGTCGCGCTGCTCGTGCGCATCGACCTCGTGCTCGGCCTCGTCGTCGCCGTCGGCATGCCGACCGTCCTGCTGCTCTCCCAGTCGATCGCGCCGAGCCTCGGGCGCCGTACCACCGTCGCGCAGGCCCGCATCGCCCGCGCCTCGGGCCTGGCCACCGACCTCGTCACCGGCCTGCGCCCGCTCAAGGGCGTCGCGGCGGAGGACGTCGCCCTCTCCCGCTACCGCGTCGCCAGCGGCGAGGCCGCGCGGGCCGGGGTCGCGACGGCACGCTCCGAGGGGCTCCTGTACGGCGTGACCGCCGGCGCGTCGATGGTCTTCCTCGCCGTCGTGGCCCTGCTGGCGGGCCTGGGCGCGGCCGACGGCCGGCTCACCATCGGCGAGCTCATCGCCGTCGTCGGGCTCGCCCAGTTCCTCGCCGAGCCGCTGCAGATGTGCGCCGCCCTCATCGCGGCCCTCGCCTCGTCGCGCGCGTCGGCGACCCGCGTCGTCGACTTCCTCGCCACCGACCCCCTCGAGACCCACGGCGAGGTCGAGGCCCTCGGCGGCGCGCCGGTCCTGACCCTCGACGGCGTCACCGCCGGACCGCTGCGCGGGCTCGACCTGCACGCCGCCCCCGGAGAGCTGGTCGGCGTCGTCGTCGACGACCCCGCCGTCTCCGCCACGCTGCTCGCCCTGCTGCGCACCGAGACCGCGGCGACCGCGGGCGCCGTACGCCTCGGGCCCGTCGAGGTGGCCGCGCTGAGCGGCGCCGTCCGCCGCCGTCACCTGCTGGCCCCGTCGCACCGCGTGGACCTCTTCGAGGGCACGCTCGTCAGCAACATCGACCCCACGGGCGACCTGCCCGCCGACCGGCTCGAGGCGGTGCTCACGGCCTCGGCGGCCGACGAGGTCGTGGGGCTGCACGAGGACGGCCTGGCCACCTTCGTCGCCGCCAACGGCACCACGCTCTCGGGCGGGCAGCAGCAGCGCGTGGCCCTGGCCCGTGCCCTGGCCGCCGACCCGCCGGTGCTCGTGCTCGACGACCCCACCACCGCGGTCGACGCCGTCACCGAGGTGCGCATCGCGGAGGGCCTCACCCGGCTCCGGCACGCCGACCGGCCCGACGGCGACGCGCGCACCACGGTCGTGCTCACCTCCAGCCCCGCCCTGCTCGCGCAGGCACACCGGGTCGTCCACGTGCGCGAGGGCCGCGTCGTCGCCAGCGGCACGCACGCGACCCTCGTAGAGGACGCGACCTACGCCCGGGCGGTGCTCCGATGAGCGCCGAGCAGCAGCAGCAGGGGCAGCCCGGGCAGCCGGGGAAGGACCCCCACGCTCCCGACCTGCTGCCCGTGGCCACGGCCCGGGCCGCCGCCCGTCGCGCCTGGCTGGCGTTCGCCGGGCACCGGCGTCCGCTGGCGGTCGCCGGCCTCATGTTCGCGCTCTCCGGGGCCGCGGGGCTCGTGGCGCCGGTCGTGTTCGGCCGCATCGTCGACGCCGTCACCTCCGACGCCGCCACCGACGCCCGCGAGGTCGTGTGGTGGGGCGCCGCGGCGATCGTCGTGGCCGCGCTCGTCGAGCTGGTCGCCACCACCGCCTCCGTCACGTTCCTGGCCCGCGCGGGCCAGCCCGCCCTGGCCGGGCTGCGCGAGGACGTGCTCGACCGTGCCCTCCACCTCGACCACCAGCGCGTCGAGGCGGCCGGCGAGGGCGACCTGCTCTCGCGCGTCGGCGACGACGTCCGCGTGCTCACCGACGCCCTCAACCAGATCGTGCCGCTGCTGGTGCGCTCGCTCGTCGCGATCGTCTTCACCGGCGTCGGCCTGTTCGCGCTCGACTGGCGCCTCGGGCTCGCCGGACTCGCGACGCTGCCCTTCTACGCGCTCGGACTGCGCTGGTACCTCCCCCGCTCGGGCCCGATCTACCGCGCCGAGCGCGAGGCCAACGGCGCCCGCGCCCAGGCCCTCGTCACCGCCATCCACGGCAGCGCCACGCTGCGCGCCTTCGGGCTGGGCGGCACCCACCGCGACCGCGTCTCGGCGTCGTCGTGGCAGGCCGCCAACCTCTACCTGCGCGTCGTCGACCTGCTCAACCGCTTCGGCGCCCGCACCAACCGCTCCGAGCTGATCGGCCTGCTGCTCGTGCTGGGCACCGGCTTCTTCCTGGTGCGCGGCGACCTCGGCACCCCCGTGACCGTCGGCGCAGTGACCACCGCGGCGCTCTTCTTCCACCGCCTCTTCAACCCGCTCGGCGTCATCCTCATGGTGTTCGACGAGGTGCAGTCCGCCGGCGCGTCGATGACGCGCCTGGCCGGGGTGGCCGACATGCCCGTGGCCGTCGCGCGCCCCGACGTACGACGCCCCGCCACCGCCCGCCTCGAGATCAGCGGGGTCGGGCACGCGTACGACGGGGACCGCTGGGTGCTCGCCGACGTCGACCTCGTCGTCGAGCCCGGCGAGCGGGTCGCCGTCGTCGGGGCGACGGGGGCCGGCAAGTCGACGCTCGGCCAGATCGTCGCCGGGCGCATCGACCCGGCGGCCGGCGACGTGCGGATCGACGGCGTGCCGCTGGCCGACGTGCTGGCGGCGCGGGGCGGCGACGTACCGGTCGCGCTCGTCACGCAGGAGGTGCACGTGTTCGCCGGCACCGTGCGCGACAACCTCACGCTCGTGACGGACGACGCCGACGACGCCCGGCTCTGGTCGGTGCTCGAGCGGCTCGGTGCGGCCGGCTGGGTGCGGGCGCTGGGCGGCCACGGCGGCGAGGAGGCGTCCGGGCTCGACACCGTGGTCGGCGAGGGCGGCACCCCGCTCACCACGGCGCAGGCGCAGCACCTCGCGCTGGCGCGGGTCGAGCTTGCCGACCCCTCCGTCGTCGTGCTCGACGAGGCCACCGCCGAGGCGGGCTCGGCGGGCGCCCGCGAGCTGGAGCGCGCCGCCACCGCCGTGACGGACGGCCGCACCACGCTCACCATCGCCCACCGCCTCACCCAGGCGGAGACCGCCGACCGGGTGCTCGTCATGGCCGGGGGCCGCGTCGTCGAGGCGGGGCCGCACGCCGAGCTCGTCGCGGCCGACGGCGTCTACGCCCGGCTCTGGGCGGCCTGGCGCGGGTGAGTCGTCGCTGCGCTGCGCCCACCCACCGGGCATGCTGGAGCGGTGACCTCCCCGAGCTCGAGCGCTGACCAGCCCAGCACCGAGCGCGTCCGTGTGCTCGTCACCGGCGCCTCGGGCTTCATCGGCCGCCGACTGGCCCCCGCGCTGCTCGACGCGGGCTTCGACGTGCGGGCGATGACCCGCAACCCCGACACCTACGAGGGCGCCGGCACGCCGGTGTTCGGCGACGTCTCCGACGCCGCCACGCTGGCCGAGCCGCTCACCGGCATCGACATCGCCTACTACATGGTGCACTCGCTCGACTCCGGCGACTTCGAGCGCAAGGACGCCGAGGCGGCCCGGGCGTTCAGCCAGGCCGCAGCCGCCCTGGGCGTCCGCCAGATCGTCTACATGGGCGGGCTCGGCGACGAGGCCGACGGTCTCTCCCCCCACCTCCGCTCGCGCCGCGAGGTCGAGAAGCTGCTCGGCGAGTCCGGCGTGCCGGTGACCGTGCTGCGCGCCGCGATCGTCGTCGGCCACGGCGGCATCTCGTGGGAGATCACCCGCCAGCTCGTCGACCGCCTGCCCGCCATGGTGGCCCCGCGCTGGGTGAAGACGCGCACGCAGCCCATCGCCGTCGACGACGTGGTGCGCTACCTCGTCGGCGTCGCCGACCACGAGGACGCCGTCGACCGGGTCTTCGAGATCGGCGGTCCCGACCAGCTCGACTACATCGGCATGCTGCGCGAGGCCTCCAAGGTCGCCAAGGGGCACGCGCCGCCGATCGTCCCGGTGCCCGTGCTGACGCCGCGGCTCTCGTCGTACTGGCTGGCCTTCGTCACCGACGTCGACCGCATGACCAGTCGCAACCTCGTCGACTCGATGGGCACGGAGGTGGTCGTGAAGGACCACTCGATCCGCGACATCGTGCCGGGCGAGCCGTTGTCGTACGCCGAGGCCGTGCGCCGTGCGCTCGCCGAGCGCGCCCAGGAGCAGGCCGACGACCTCGCGGCCCAGTCCGCCGACGCCGAGGCGGCCGCCCGGTCGGGATCGACCGGCGAGACCCCGGCCTGACCTCCTGACCGGGGCGGTCGGGATCAGACCCCGAAGAGCGCCGGCAGGATGAAGAGCATGCTCACCGACCACGTGATGTGGGTGAGCGCGGGCGCGAGGATGCCGCCCGTGATGCGCCGCTGGTGCGCCGTCACGTAGCCGATGAGCAGGGCCGCGAACGCCAGCATCGGGTTGCCCGTCGCGAGGGTGGCGACGGCGTAGACGAGCGTCGTCACGATCTCCTTGTGGTGCGGCACCGCGTCGTAGAGGGCACCGCGGAAGAAGATCTCCTCCGCGACCCCGTTGATCGCCGTGACGGCCACGATGAGCACGAGCGGGGTGTCGGAGGCGTAGCCGAGCACGCCGCGCACCGCGTCGGCCAGCGGCCCGATCTCGCGCACCACCAAGCCGCCCACCACGAAGAGGGCGGAGAGCGCGAGGCCGAGCACGAACGGGCCGAGCCAGGGGCGTACGCCGGGGGGCGGCTCCGGCTCGGTGATGCCCGCGGCGCTGGTGGGCGCCTCCTTGCGGGCCGGGAGCAGCGGCCCGACCCGACCGAGGTGCACCGGACCGGCCAGGAAACCGCCGACCGTCCACACCCCGGCGAGCAGGAGGGTGAGCAGGTAGAACGTCGTCGAACCGGGGTCGACCCGGAGCAGGAACCCGAGGATCGTCGCGCCGACGACGGCGACGCCGACGGTCGTCAGCTGCTGCCGCGTCACCATGCGGCCCACACTACGGAGGCCCCCCACGCGGGTTCACCCCTCGGAACGAGCCGTCACTGCACGGCCGGGAGGAGCTCCTCCTCGGAGACGATCTCGTCGTCCGCCGGCACCTCGAAGTCGAAGGCCTCGTCGTGCTCGCTGAAGCGGACGGTGCCGGCGTTCTCGCCCGACGACTCGGCCAGCAGGATCCACGGGGTGCCCTCCGTGGCGATCCAGGCGGTCGTCGTACCGGCCTTGTCGAGCGCCAGCGCCGGCTCGCCGTCGACGTCGCCCTCCTCGCCGACGGTCCACCCGGCGTCGGCGAAGGTGGCCGGGTCGAACTCGTCGCCGGCGAGGGTCGAGACGCCGTCGGTGCAGATGCCCAGGAGGCTGGAGGTGCCGGGGTCCGACGAGCCCTCGATCCATCGGCCGTCGGCCGTGGCGACGATCTCGGCGGCCGCCTCGGCGCTCAGCCCGGAGGCTGACCAGTAGCCGGCGTCCGGGCGCAGGAAGACCCGGTCGTCGGCGCTGAGGATCTCGGCGGTGACACCGCCGCCGGTGAACTCGCCCTCGCACTCGCCGGCGTCGTTGATGCGGAGGTCGATCTGCAGGTTGGACGGTCCGGTGCCGCGGTCGACCACGAGGTGCACCGACGTGAGGTCCGACATCGCGGCGTTGACCTGGGTGCCGATCTCCTCGATCGACTCCGACGCGAGGCCGTTCTCCTCCGCCGCCTCCCCGTCGCCGTCGTCGCCGCTCGTGACCTGCCAGACGACGAGCGCACCGCCCACCACCACGACAGCCGCGACGGCGGCCGCGACGAGGCGTCGGCCGCCGGCACGCCTCGGCGCGGAGACGCCGCCCTTGGTGAGCGTCACGGCGCCGGGCGTCGTCGTGGTCTCCGCGCGCTCGTCGGAGGCCTTCGTGGTGCTGGCGGCCTCAGCGGGCTCGGTGGTCTCCGCCGGCTCCGTGGTCGGGTCGTCCGGGTTCGGGTCCTTCAACACGCGCGCTCCGATCGACGTCCGTCGTGCGACGCGTCACACCGACGCGCCCTGGCAGACCGTACCGCCGGACCCCAGACCCGGCGGCCGGTACGACGCCTCAGCTGAGACCCACCTCGGAGGAGGGCACGACGCCCCGCTCGTCGGGGTCCGGGACGGTGACCGGGGCGTCGTACACCAGCTGGTCGACCACCAGGGCGCGCCCGTCGCGCGGCGCCAGCACCTGCACGTAGCGGTGGTCGCCGGCGGCCCCGACCCAGGCCGTGGTCGTGCCGAGGTCGGAGGTGCGGCTGACCTGCACCACGTGGGTGCCGGCGAGGGTCTCGAGCGGGCCGACCTCCAGCGCGGCGGCGCTGCTGTCGGTGCCGCCCGCGAAGATCTGGCCGCCGAGCGCCTCGACCGCCGCCTGGCAGGCGAGGGCGACGTCGGTGAGGCCCGAGGCGACGTCGAGCGCGACCCACCGGTCGGCGGTGCGCTCCACGATCGCGGCCGCGGCGATGGTCCCGTGGCCGAGCGCCTCGAGCAGCGGCTGGTCGAACCGGGCGTAGACGAGGCCGCCGATGCGCAGCACCTCGACGCTGCCGTCGCCGACCCGGACCGTGCCCACGCAGTCGGACTCCCCGTCGACCGCCACGTCGGCCTCCACCTCGAGGCCGTCGTGGGTCGTGCGCACCCGCGCCTGCAGGCTGCGCACATCGGCCATGTCGGCCAGCGCGGCGGCCGCGATCGAGTCCGCCGGCAGGCCCGCGAACCGCTGGGCGGCGGCGGGGCTGTCGTCCACCCCGGCGCCGGCGACGGGCTCGCCCTCGGCCGCGGCGGCGGGCTCCTCGCTGCTGCACCCGCTGAGCGCCGCGAGGCCGAGCGCGGCGACCGCCAGCCCGTGGGCGGCGCGGCGCAGGAGGGGGCCGCGGACCGTCGTACGCGTGGGTGCGGAGGGGCCCGGGGGGATGCTCCTGGTGCTCACACCCGCCCCCAACGAGCGTCGCGCCGATCCGTCACCGACGGGGACGACCGGTCCGTACCAGCGACCGTCCGGGAGCCGGACGGAGCCGTCTCAGCGCAGCAGCTGCTCGTCGACCCAGGCGGGCACGATCTGGCCGGCCATCCCGTGGCGCGCCTCGTGGAACATGGAGCGGCCCTCGCTCGGCACCAGGTTCAGCTCGAGCGTGTGGGCGCCGTACGCGCGGGCCACCTGCACGAAGCCCGCGGCCGGGTAGACGGCGCCGGACGTGCCGATCGACACGAAGAGGTCGGCCTCGGCCAGCGCGTCCTCGATCTCCTGCATGCGGTAGGGGATCTCGCCGAACCAGACCACGTCGGGACGCAGCTCGCACGAGCCGCACGCGGGGCAGGGCGGGTAGTCGCTGAGGCCCTCGACCCACGCCGTACGACGTCGGCAGGCCGCGCAGAGGGCGGAGTTGAGCTCGCCGTGCATGTGCACGAGGCGGGTGCTGCCCGCGCGCTCGTGCAGGTCGTCGATGTTCTGGGTGACGAGGAGGAGGTCGTCGCCGAGGTGCTCCTCGAGCTTGGCCAGCGCGTGGTGGGCCGGGTTGGGCACCACGTCGGCGAGCGCGGAGCGGCGCGCGTCGTAGAAGGCCTGCACCACCGACGGCTGGGCCTCGTAGGCCTCGGGGGTCGCCACGTCCTCGACCCGGTGGCCCTCCCACAGACCGTCGGAGTCGCGGAAGGTGGGCACTCCCGACTCGGCGGAGATGCCCGCCCCGGTCAGCACGACGATGCGCATGGCGGTCATTGTGACCTACGTCGTACGGCGCCGCGCACGTCGTCCCCGCGTCGGGACGCGGCGCCCCTGGAATCCCGGGCGCGCGCGTGGTGTTCTGTGCGGCATGGCACTCAAGGGAGAGTACGAGCCGAGCCCGTCGGACTGGGTCCGCGAGCAGGTCGAGACGTACGAGAAGTCGGGCGGCACCGAGGGCACCACGCTCCAGGGGGTGCCCGTCGTGGTCATCACCTCGGTGGGGGCGTCCTCGGGCAAGCTGCGCAAGAACCCGGTGATGCGGGTCGAGCACGACGGGGTCTACCTCGCCGTCGCGTCGAAGGGCGGCGCCCCCGAGCACCCCGCCTGGTACGCCAACTTCGTGGCCCACCCGATCGTCGAGCTGCAGGACGGGCCCGACAAGCGCGAGTACGTCGCGAGGATCGTCGAGGGTGACGAGCGCACGTCCTGGTGGGAGCGCGCCGTACGGGTGTGGCCCGCCTACGACGAGTACCAGACCAAGACCGACCGCCAGATCCCGCTGTTCGTCCTCGAGCCCGCCTGAGCCCCGCGGGCGGCGGGGGCCGACCTCGCCGCCCGGCCGGGTGCCCCTGCACGCCCCGGTGTAACGCGGTGTCCGAGCTACTGCACACGTGTTGTGACGCGTGTGCAATGACCTGGACACCGCGTTACCCGTGCGCGGGCGGGTCGAGCCGACCGGCCGACCGGGGCGCCCGCCGTACGGCGGGGTGGCTCAGGCCTGGCGGGCGATGGAGACCGCGAGCGCGACGAGGTGACCCATGCGGGCCAGCTCGGAGTCGAGGAAGTCGGGTCCGCCGCGGCGGCCGACGACGATCAGCTCGTCGTCCACCGGCACGCCGCACAGCACGTTGACCTCGTCGCCGGGGGCGTCGATGCGGGTCGGGCGCTCCAGGGTCGCCCAGCGGACGGAGCCGGGCGCGGCGCCCGTCGCGTGCAGCACCTCGGCGTGCTGGAGGTCGGCCCCCGGACGCACGCGCGCGCCCCAGTCGGCGCGGAACGTGACGGGCAGCAGGTCGACGAGCCGGTCGAGGGCCTCGTGGGGGTGGGCCGTGAGGTCCTCCACCGCCTCGAGGTCGAGGAAGAGGTTGCCGCCCGCGGCGTACCGGCTGATCCACACCACCCGGACGCCGTCGAGGGCGTTGCAGGCCGAGACGATCGAGTCGGGCATCGCCCCCGGCGCGGTCTCGAGGAGCACGTCGTCGACCGCCGTGCCGTCGCCGCGGTGCTCCACGATCTCGATGGCCTCGATGTCGCCACCGGCCTCACCGATCGCGCTCGCGACCCGGCCGAGCGAGCCCGGGACGTCGGGCAGCTCGACGCGCAGCAGGAATGGCATGTCTGGCTCCCGGGGTCGGTCCGGCTCGACACGATATCCGCACAACGGGGTCGCCGGGTGCCATGACGCCACGAGTCGGCCCTCACACCCGGCTGACATGATGAGCGCGCACTTCTCACACGATCCACACAGGGGGCTGACGCATGCGTCGTCGACTGATGGCCGTCGGGGCCGCGAGCGTCGCGCTCGTGCTCGCGGGCTGCACGTCGGACCCGTCCACCGTTCCGGACGACCCGCACGAGCTCGCGCCGTCGCAGCCGCCGGTCGACGAGGCCCGGGTCACGGTCGACACCTACCCCGCCGTCGTCGACCCCGCCGTGCTCGAGCAGACCGCCGGCGCGACCACCGAGACCGTCAGCGACCAGGCCGCCGAGGTGCACCTCGCGTGGCCCCAGCTCGGGCTCCCCGTGCTCGACGCCGCGCTGAGCGAGGACGCCGCCGCCCGCACCGCGGCCTACCGCGCCGCGCACCCCGACCTGCCCACCACGCCGCCCCCGCCCGGTGACACCGCCGGTTCGACCGCCGAGCTCAACGGCACGTGGAGCCTCGTGGGCTCCGACGACGCCGTCGTCGGCGTGCTCGCCGACACCTACGTCGTCGACGAGGACGGGCGTGAGCAGAGCTGGTCGACGACCTGGTACGACGCCGAGGCCGGCACGATCGTGCCCGGCGCCGCGCTCGTCGACGACGCCGACGCCCTGGCGGAGGCCGTCACCGAGGCGCTGGAGGGCCAGCCGACCGTCGACCCGGCGCGCCTCGCCGGCGTGCTCGCCACGGGCGCCCCCGTCGTCGCGTTCACCGAGAACGGCGAGCTGTTCGTCGGGTTCGACGAGTTCCAGGTCGCGCCCGGCAGCGAGGGGCGCATCACCGTCGTGCTCACCGTCGACCAGACCGACGACCTGCTCTCCGACCTGGGCGAGCAGGCCCGCGACTCCCTCCTCGACCCCGGCACCCCACCGGCGGCGCCGGGCGCCGGGGCGGTCGCCGTACCAACGGAGGCCCTCCCCAGCGAGGGCACGAGCCCGGGGGCGACGCTGTCCGAGCCCGCGGTCGACTGCGCCGTTCTCCAGTGCGTCGCGCTGACGTTCGACGACGGTCCGGGAGCGGACACGCAGCGCCTGCTCGCGACGCTCGGCGCCTCCGACGCCACGGCCACGTTCTTCCTGCTCGGCCAGCAGGTCGCCACCTTCCCGGAGGCCGCGCGCGCCATCGCCGTGGCCGGGCACGAGGTCGGCGTGCACACGTGGGACCACAAGAACCTCACCCGCCTCACCTCCGCCCACGTCGAGCGCGAGATCGACCGGACCACGACCGTCATCGAGGACTCCCTCGGCGTGACGCCCACGTTGTTCCGTCCGCCGTACGGCGCCACCGACGACGCCGTGACCCGCCGGGCGACCGCGGCCGGCCTCGCCGAGGTGCTGTGGTCGGTCGACCCGGACGACGGGTCCGTCGACGACCCGGCCGTCGTGGCCTCCCGCACGGTCGACGCGGCGGTGCCCGGCGCGATCATCCGCCTGCACGACACGCGCACCTCGACGGTCGACGCGGTGCCCGCGATCGTCGCCGGGCTCCGCGAGCGCGGCTTCACGCTGGTGACGGTGAGCCAGCTGCTCGGCGAGGTGGAGCCGGGCTCGACCTACACCCAGCGCCCGGTCGGCTGAGGCTCCGCTCCTCCTCCAGCCGCCCGCGCGCCAGCCACCTGCCCGTCCGCCGCTCGCCTCAGCCCGTCGCGTCAGCCGCGGGGGCGAGGCGGGCGCGCAGGCCGCTGGCGCGCTGGACCCGGCGTCCGAAGGCGGCCCGCAGGGACTCCTCCGACCCGACCAGCCGGACGCGCAGCCGGGCCCGGGTGACGGCCGTGTAGAGCAGCTCACGCGTGAGCAGGCGCGACGCGGTGTCGGGGAGCAGCACGGTGACCTCGTCGGCCTGGCTGCCCTGGGCCTTATGGATCGTCATCGCGTGCATCGTCTCGACGTCGGCGACCCGGCTCACGGCCACGTCCTTCGGCTGCACGCCGGCCCCGGTCGCGAACCGCACCCGCAGCCCGCCGTCGGCGGTGCGGAACACCACCCCGACGTCGCCGTTCCACACCTTCAGCTGGGGGTCGTTGCGCACGACGAGCAGGGGCTTGCCGGCGTACATGCCGCCCGGCACGACCCCGGGGTCGGCCTCGGCGAGCCAGCGCTCGACGCGGTCGTTCATCGACTGCACGCCGTAGGGCCCGAGACGGTGCGCGCACAGCACGCGGTGCCGGGCGAGCAGCTCGAGGGCCCCGGCCGGGTCGCCGACGAGAGCCGCCGCCCGGACGGCGAGCGCACGCCGCACCAGGTCGTCGCGCAGGACGCCCTCGATCGTCTGCTCGGGGGAGGCGTCGGCCGCCGGCGTCTCGACGAACCGCACGGCGTCGCCCGAGCCGTCCTCGCCGCGCGCCAGACGCACGACGGCGTCCGCGTCGTCGGCGTCGTCGTCCGCGCCCCCGCGGAGCGCCTCGGCGAAAGTGCCGATCTGGGCGCCGTACCGGTGCGCGGTGCGCAGCCGCACGACCGGCCCGCTGCCGTCCTGCTCGGGGAAGCCGGCGACCAGGTCGGCGAGCACCGCGCCGGCCTCGACGGAGGCGAGCTGGTCGGGGTCGCCCACCAGCACCAGGCGCGCCTGCGGGCGGACCGCCTCGAGCAGCCGCGCCGTCATCGTCAGCGACAGCATGGAGGCCTCGTCGACGACCACGACGTCGTGCGGCAGCCGGTTGCCGCGGTGGTGACGGAACCGGGTCGACGACCCGGGCACCGAGCCGAGCAGGCGGTGGAGCGTCGAGGACTGCGCCGTCGCGACCGCCCGACGCAGCGCGTCGCGGTCGGCACCGTCGAGCCGGCTGCGCCCGGCGCCGGCCCCGCCCGTGCCGCCCGCGCTCTCCACGGGGCCGTCGACCGCCTCGTTCACGGCCTCGGCCAGCCGCGCCGCGGCCTTGCCGGTGGGGGCGGCGAGGGCGATCCGCAGGGCCGGGCCGTCGGGCACCGCGTCGGCCTGGTGCACCAGCAGGGCGAGCAGGCCGGCGACCGTGGTGGTCTTGCCGGTGCCGGGACCGCCGGTGAGCACCGTCGTGCGCCGGGTCATGGCGTGCCGCACGGCCGTGCGCTGCTCCTCGTCGGTCTCCGCCGGGAAGACCCGGTCGAGGCCCTCGTCGAGGAGCCCGAGGTCGACCTCGGGAGCCGCCACCGCGTCGCGGGCGCGCAGGTCGGCCGCGATCTGCAGCTCCTCCTGCCGGTAGCGGTCGAGGTGGACCAGCGGCCCCTCCCGGTGGAGCACCTGCTGCTGCACGAGGCCGCTGCCGTCGAGGGCGGCGCACCACTCGTCGTAGGTCGGCCAGCGCAGCCCCTCGGGCAGCTCGGGGGCGAGGTAGTCGACCGTGTCGAGGTCGAGGCACACCGACCCCGACCGGAGGGCCCGCACGCACAGGGCGAGGGCGAGCTGGGCGCGCTCCTCGTCGGGGGTCGGGTGGGCGCCCGCCGCGGCCAGGGCCCCGAGCCGGCGGGCGACCTGGACGTCGGCGGAGGTGACGACCCCGGCCCGGTTGAAGTCATGGAGCAGCCCGGCGGGCTGCCCGAGGGCCAGACGCCGGTCGTGGGGGCCGTCGGGCTCGAAGAGCTCGCTCACGGGCGGCGCCCCTTCCGCTCGGGACGGCCCGGACCCCGCGCCGGGGCCTCGCCGTCGAGGAGGTCGCTGACCGCGACCACGAGCGCCACCGGCGGGCGCCACGAGAAGACCCCGCACGGGTGGCCGTCGACGGTCGGCGTCGCCGGCCCGCACATGCCGCGCAGGTAGAGGTAGAGCACGCCGCCGAGGTGGCGCTCCGGGTCGTACGACGCGAGCCGCCACCGCAGGAAGCGGTGGGCGACCACCGCGTAGAGCAGCGCCTGCAGCGGGTAGTCCGAGCCGCGCATCGCGGCCGCGAGCGCCTCGGGCCGGTAGGCGGAGGCGTGCAGGAGCGGCGCTGCCCCGGTCCCCTCGTCCGATCCGGGGTCCGTCGCGAGGTCCGTCCCGGCGCCCGACCCGGCGTACGGGCCCAGCCAGTTGGTCTTGTAGTCGACGACGAGGTAGCGGTCGCCCCCGTCGTCGCCCTGGCCGCGCAGGCGCAGGACGACGTCGACGGAGCCCGTCAGGTAGCCGCGCAAGGGCTGGTCGGCGAGGGCCGGGTCGGCGTCGAGGGCGTCGGCGTAGCCGCGCACGGGGTCGCCCTCGGGCAGGTGTGCCCGGAGCAGCGGCCCGAGGTCGCCGAGCAGCACCCCGACGCCGGCCGCCTCGGCGGCAGCGCCGCGCGGGGCGTCGTCGCCGCCCGCCAGGGGCAGCTCGAAGTCCAGCTCCTCCAGCAGGTCGGTCGTCGCGATCGAGCTCAGCGTCCGGTCGCCGGCGAGCGGCCCCATCGGCGTGGTCGCCACGGCGGCGAGGGCGGTCGCGAGGACGTCGGCGTCGAGGTTGTCGACCGGCCACCAGCCGCGCTGCTCCTCCACCCGGGCGCGCAGCTCGCCGACGAGGTCGGGGCTGGTGAGGTCGGCGTGCTCGAGCACGGCGTGCACCAGGGAGCCGAAGGTCGCGCCCACCGGCAGGGTCGCCATGGGTGAGACGACGTCGTCGGCGAGCGCGGGCAGGTCGCCGGGCGTACCCGGCCCCGCACCGTCGACCTCGTCGGTCTTCGGCTCCACCTCCGGCTCGCTCGTCACGCCGAGGTCGGCGACCGAGCCCGTCCCGCGCCCGGCCCCGTGGCCCGCCGCCGACCCGCCCGCCGCCAGCGACGAGTACGACGTGCGCCGCCACGCCGTGTCGACGCGACGCTCGAAGCGGCGCACCGCCAGCGCCGCGGGAGCCGGTGGGGCAGGGGCGGGCAGGAGCGGTGTCGGAACGGCCTCCTCGACGACCGGTCCGCCGTGCTCGGCCCACCGGGCCAGGCGGGCGGCGGCGTCGGCGTCGCTCGGCAGCTCGGCGGGGTCGGGCACGTCCGCCTCCCCGGGACGGCGACCGAACAGCACGCGGTGCAGCGGCGAGGAGGGAGTGGTCGTGGTCGGCGCCCACCAGGTGACGACCTGCGAGCGGGCGCGGGTGAGCGCGACGTACAGCAGGCGCAGCGACTCCCCGGCGTCCTCCGCCACGTGGGCCGCGACGCTGTCGCGCCAGTGCGGGCCCGAGCGCCCGCCGACGTCGACCGCCCGGCTCCGCGTGCCCGCCGCGTCGGGGGGCAGGTGGAACAGCGGCACGTCGGGGTCGCGCACCCACCGGTCGGCGAGCGAGGGCAGGTAGACCACCGGGTACTCCAGCCCCTTCGACCCGTGGATCGTCACGAGCTGCACCGCCGAGGCGTCGCTGTCGAGGCGGCGGGTGCGCTCGGAGACACCATCGGCGCCCTCGTCGCGCATCTCGTCGCGCAGCCAGGCGATGAGGCCGACCAGCCCGAGGGACTCCCCCGTCGACCGGCCCTCCCCGCGGGCGGTCTGGTGGAGCGACTCGGCCAGGTGGCGCAGGTCGGTGAGGTGGCGCTCGCCACCCTCCTGCGCGAGGACCCGTGCGAACAGCCCGTCGCGCACCGCGGCCTCGAAGACCGCGGCGACCCCGCGCCGTACGAGCAGGTCGCCCCAGCCGCGGAGCGTGTCGGCCACCGCGTCGGTCACCTCGTCGCTGGCCGCCTCGCTGTCGGCGACCAGGCCGACCACGTCGTACGGGAAGAAGGAGGTCAGCGCCGCGGCCCGCACGCGCGCCGAGCGGTACGGCGCCTCGACCGCCTCCAGCAGCGTGAGCCACTCGAGCGCGGCCGGCGTGCCGTAGACGCTGCCGCCGCCGGCGAACACCGCCCGCACCCCGAGCGCCCGCAGCGCCGTCTGCACGGCTCCCAGCTGGCGCCGCCCGTGGGCGATGACGGCGACGTCGCCGGCCTGGAGCGGGCGTCCGTCGAACTGCGCGTCGGAGGCGAGCAGCCGGGCGATGTCGCGGGCGCAGTCGGCCTCGACGTAGGGACGCACCGTCGACGTCCACAGCTTCTGGCGCCCGCTGCCGCCCGAGGTCACGTGGTCGCGCCGCACCACCCGCAGCCGGAACGGCGCGTCGGAGGGCGCACCGGTGAGGCGCGTGCGCTGGTGGTGGGCGTGCACCGGCCGGACGACGATCTGGTCGTCCCCGAGCGCGGCGCCCTCGAGGACCCGCTGGACGGCCCCGACCAGCCCGGCGTCGGAGCGCCAGTTGGTGGCCAGCGTCTGGTGGGTCGAGGCGGTCGCGGCGGCGGCGAGGTACGTGACGACGTCGCCGCCACGGAAGGCGTAGATCGCCTGCTTCGGGTCGCCGATCAGCACCATCGTGATGCCCTCGACACCCGTGAAGGCGCGGTCGAAGACCTGCCACTGGACCGGGTCGGTGTCCTGGAACTCGTCGACCAGCACGACCTTCCACCGGCCCCGCATCCGCAGCCGGGCCGGGGCGTCGTGGTCGGCGAGCGCTGCGGCCAGCTGGGAGAGGAGGTCGTCGTAGCCCAGCAGCCCGGCACGGCGCTTGCGCCGGTCGAGCTCGCGGCGCACCGCGCGGGCGAAGCCGACCCGGCGCGCGGCCGGGGTGCCGTCGGCGGGGTGCTCCGGCACGATCGTGGCCTGCGGGTCGTACGCCGCCGCCCGACCCAGGCGGCGCGCCTCGGCGTGGGTGAACGACGGCTTCTCGTCGTCGACGAACCCGCGGAGGTAGAGGTCGTCGACGACCTCGTCGAGGAGGTCGTCGACGTCCTCCACGAGCCGGGCGGAGGGGTCGGTGTCGCCCGCGACCCCCAGGCTGCGGAGCACCTGCTGGCAGAACTGGTGGATCGTCGCGATGGTGGCGGCGTCGAAGTGGGCGAGGGCGTCGTCGACCCGCGCGAGCCGGGCGACCAGCTCGTCACGGCCACCGGCGCAGAGCATCGCCACGACCTCGTTCGGGGCGGGCGCCGCCGACTCGTCGGCCCCGGGCGTCGCACCCTCCGGCGCGGTGC
Organism: Nocardioides alkalitolerans DSM 16699; assembly: GCF_000426525.1. Lineage (GTDB taxonomy): Bacteria > Actinomycetota > Actinomycetes > Propionibacteriales > Nocardioidaceae > Nocardioides > Nocardioides alkalitolerans. The sequence continues at coordinate 900,255 of NZ_KE384533.1, read as the reverse complement.
CGTCGCTCCCGCGCGCCACCTCGGGGTCGGTGCCCTCGTCGAGCGCGCGCAGCGTGGCGCGCAGCGCGTCGGCCAGGTCGTCGAGCTGGCCCCGCACCCGCTGGCGCAGCTCCTGGCTCGCCGCCCGCCCGAAGGTGACGACGAGCATCTCGTCGAGGCGGGCCCGGCCCTCGGCGACGTAGCGCGCCACGAGCGCGCCGATGGTCCAGGTCTTGCCCGTGCCGGCGCTCGCCTCGAGCAGCGTCGTACCGGTCGGCAGGTCGCTCGCCAGCACGTCGAACTCGGTGATCTGCCGCGCGCTCACAGCACCCCCACCTGCTCGTTGCCCTCGAGCAGCGGACCCCAGACCCGCCACGCGTACTGCCCCAGCCGCGTGTGGAGCCCGTCGGCACCGCCGCTCGGCAGCCACCGCTCGTCGTCGCGCGGCGGGCCGAGCAGCACGTCGACCGGCGCCGCGTCGCCGTACAGCCGGCGGTGGGGGTGGTCGTCGGCCTCGCCCGGCACGACGCTGCCGAACGACGTCGTCCACTCCTTGGCGGCGACGTCGACGAGCGACACGTCGTCACCGCGACGGGCCCGACGCATCGCCTCGGCGTAGGCGCAGGCCGTGCGCACGGGCAGCGGCAGCGGCTCGCGCAGGCCCCGCGCGCGGACGTCGACGAGCGCCCGGAGCCAGTCGACCGCCCGGTGGTCGAGCGGCCCGGCGATCGAGCGCTGCGGCGCCCCCCGCCCCTTGCCGACCGTGTGGGCGGTGAAGCTCTCGTCGGGGTACGACGCCGTCAGCGCCAGCAGCCGCACCCACGCCGTCAGCCGGTGGGTGGCCCGCAGGGACGAGAAGCCGACGGACACGAGCCGGTTGCCGTGGACGTTGCCGACCGTGCCCACCAGCCGGACCCCGCCGAGGTCGACGTCGACGTCGAGCGTGCGGGGCTCGCCGACCCGCAGCGACGCGGTGCCGAGGTGGAGGTCGCGCACGTCGCCCTTGACGCGCTCGAGCACGGTCTCGCCGAGCGCCCGCGGGGGCAGCAGGCCACGGCGCCGCTCGGCCGCGATCGCGTCGGCCGGCTCGATGCCCGCGAGCGCGTCGGTGAGCAGCCGGTGGCCGACCCCCCACTTCGCGAGGCCGTCGAGGTCGACCGGGATCGCGTCGTCGACCTCGTCGACGTCGAACGGGACGCTCACGTCGAGCCGGCTGCGCAGGAAGTCGCGCGCCGGGTGCACCAGGAAGCGCACCAGGTCGTCGAGGGCGACGGTCGTCTCGGGACGGTCGCGCAGCGGCGCGGTCACGAGGGGGCCCGCCGGCGTGCGGGGCCCGCGGGCCGCCAGCGCCCCCTCGAGCGCGGCGGTGTCGAAGCTGAGCGGGGGCGCGCCGGCCGGGGTCAGCGGGCGGGTCTCCTCCACGGCACCCACCGTCAGGTTCGCCGGGTCGAACGGCTGCAGGGGGTGGCGCACCACGACGTCGCGCTGCACGTCGGCCGTGCGGCGGACCGCGGTGACCAGCTCGCCCAGCGGCACCGCGGGCGGGCGGAGGCCGCCCGTGTGCTCGCCGGCCCCGGTGTAGGTGACGACGAGCGTCTCGGTGGCGGCCATGACGGCGTCGAGGAGCAGCTGCCGGTCCTCGCTGCGGGCGTCGCGCTCGCCGACGAGCGGCGAGCGGGCGAGCACGTCGTCGCCGTCGACGATGCCAGAGCGGGGGAAGACGCCGTCGTCGAGCCCGAGCAGGCAGACGACGCGGTGCGGGACCGAGCGCATCGGCACGAGGGTGGCGACGGTGAGGGTGCCGGTGCGGAAGTTGGAGCGCGTGGGCCGACCGCCCAGCTGCCGCGCCAGCATCGCGCGCACGTCGGGCAGCGTCAGCTCGGCGTCCGGGCCGAGCCCCGCGGCGTCGACCGGCGTCGCGCGGGCGAGCTCGCGCTCGAGCTCGGTGACCTGCCACGCCTCGGTGGCGGGCACGGCGGTGAGGGCGGCGACGGTGGCCGCCAGCGTGGTCGTCCAGACCGAGGCGGGCGCGGGCCCGTGGAGGCTGCGCAGGCCGGTGTCGAGCCGGTCGACGAGCTCGGCGAGCTGGCCGGCCAGCTCGATGTCGCTGCTGCCGACGTCGTCGAGCGGCAGCGCGCTGCCGACCCAGCGGGGCTCGTCACCGGCCATCGCGACGCCCAGCAGCACGCGGTCGAGGCCCGCACGCCAGGTGTTCTGGGCGACGCCGCCCAGCCCGTACTCCGCCCGGTGGGCGGGGTCGAGGCCCCAGCGCACGCCGCTGTCCTGCACCCAGCGCTCCACCCGCGCCAGCGCGTCGTCGTCGAGCCCGAACCGGCGGCGCACCGCCGGCAGGGCCGCCAGGTCGAGCACCTCGGACGCCGTGGCCCGGCCGCCCGCCATCTCCAGCAGGCGGGTCGCGAGGGCGAGCAGCGGGTTGACGCTGCCCGGCGAGCGGTCGGCGAGGCGCACCCGCAGCTGGTGGGCCGGGTGGTGGCCGTCGACCGGGCCCGCCGGCTCCCCGGGGACCCCCGCCACCGACAGGCCGAACCCGGCCTGCACCAGCGGTGCGTAGGTCTCGACGTCGGGACACATGACGAGCACGTCGCGGGGCTCGAGGGTGGGGTCGTCGGCGAGGAGGCCGACGAGCACCTCGCGCAGCACCTCGACCTGGCGGGCCGGACCGTGGCAGGCGTGCACCTGCACCGACGGGTCGGAGGCGCGGGTGCGCTCGGCCCGCAGCGCGCGGTCGGGGGACCGGTCGGCCCGGATGTCGGCCTGCAGCAGCGCCAGCAGCGTGCCGTCGGTCTCGGCGCCGTCGTCCGCGGGCGCGGCGAGGTCGACGACCTCCGCGCCCGGCACCGCGGCGAGGGCGTGGTGCAGCTCGCGGGCGTCGCGCCCCAGCGAGGCGAGCAACGGGTGGTGCACGAGGCCGGCGGAGGTGTCGTCGGCGCGGCGGAGGACGGCCCCGCCCTCCGACGAGCGGGCCTCCGACGAGCCGGCCCGGTCGAGCGCCGCGGCCAGGGCGGGCGACGCGACCGGCAGCCAGAGGTGCACCTCCCGGGTCTGCGCGAGCGCCTCGAGGAGCGCCACCTCGGAGGCCGGCAGCCGGGTGTGGCCGAAGAGGGAGAGCCGAGCGGGGAGGTCGAGCCCCTCCCCGCCCGCCCGGAGCGCCGCCAGCGTCGCGGTCAGCCGCTCGTCGGGCGGCGGCGCATCGACGCGCTCGAGCACCCGGCGCCACAGCTCCGCCTGCCAGCGCAGGTCGTCGGGCAGCGGCACGCCGGCACCGTCGAGGTCGCGACCCGCGCGCCAGTCGGCGACCAGCTGCGGCCGCTGGGCGGCGTACGACGCGAAGAGCCCCGCGAGCCGTCGCGCCACCGACCAGCGGCGCGACCGGCGCAGCTCGGCCACGTCGGCGCCCTCGCCGGGCGCCAGCAGGCGGCCGAGGTGACGGGCCAGCGGAGCGCACCAGGCCTCGTCGAGGTGGGCGTCGACGGCGTCGAGCACGGGCCAGACCAGGCGGGACGCCTCCCACGGGTCGTCGCGCTCGCGCCCCAGGAGCAGGGCGACGAGGGAGGTGGGGGTGAGGAACCGGACGCCCGCGCACACGCCGTCGCCGCCCCGCGGACCGGCGCCGAGCCGGTGCGAGAGCCGCTGCGTGACCCACCGCTCCACGCCGCGCGCGGGCACCACGACCACCTCGGTGGCGAACGGGTCGTCGAGCGGCTGCGCGAGCAGCTCGCCGAGACCGTCGGCCAGGAGGTCGGTGCGGGGCGCACGGTGGATCGTCAGGGACACGCGGGAGAGCCTGCCACGCCCGTCCGACAGCCCGGTCGCGCGACCCTCGGGGCCTGTGGACAGCCCCGGACGACCCGTCGGAGGACCCGCAGCCCGCTCAGCCCGCCAAGGTCCCCGAGAGCCACCCGCGGGCGAACCGCTGCCACTCCTGCGTCTGCCCGCGCCAGGCCGACCAGACCTCCGCGGCGGTCATGCCGGGCGTCAGCAGCGCGGCCTCGCTCGCGTCGGCGTTGACGAGCACGACGCGGCCCGGGGCGTCGTACGGCACCAGCGCCCGCGCCCAGAGCGCCACCCAGATCTGCTGCACGTGGTCGCCGTCGGTGACCAGCTCGGTGCCGTCGCGCGAGAGCCGGACCTGGAACGACGACCGCCCGACCTCGCCCACCCGGACCCCGACCCGGCGCGAGCGCGGCACGCGGCGTCGCACGTCGACCGCGACGGCCTCGGGCCACCACCGGAGGGCGGCGTCGAGGAACGCGTCCGGCGTCAGCCGGAGCGCGCCGTCGGGCGAGTAGATGCACGCGGTCACGTCCACGCGACCAGTGTGCGTCAGGGCACGCGTGTCGCGTCGGCGCCGTGCGGGTCGACGGCCGGATCGCCGGGACCGGCAGGCTCCGCGGGCGGCCGCCGCACCAGCGTCGCCACCGCGACCAGCAGCAGCGAGACGAACGCGCCCACCAGGAACGCGGTGTGCACGCCCTCGGTGATGGCGGCGGCCTCGGCCACCCCGGCGTCCCGCTCGCGGGCGGCGACGACCGTCATCACGGTGACGAAGAGGGCCGTGCCCGCCGCGCCCGCGACCTGCTGGAACGTGCCGAGCACCGCCGAGCCGTGCGCGTAGAGCGGCGGCGGCACCGCGCCCAGGCCGGCCGTCATGAGCGGCGTGAAGGTCGCGGCCAGGCCGACGCAGAGCAGCATGTTGGTGGCGAGCAGCCACATCATCGACGTCTCCTGGTCGACCAGGGTCAGCATCCAGAGCGCTCCGCTCACCATGATCGTGCCCGGCACCAGCAGCACGCGGGGGCCGCGGGCGTCGTACACGCGCCCCACGATCGGGCCCGCCAGCCCCATCAGCAGGCCGCCGGGCAGCGTGATCAGACCCGTCTGGGTGGGCCCGTAGTCGAGCACGGTCTGCGCGAAGTAGGGCACCAGGATGAGCGTGCCCAGCATCGCGGCCATCGCGATGAGCATCGCGACCATGCAGACGCAGAACTGGTACGACGAGAACACCCGCAGGTCGAGCAGCGCGCGGTCCTCGCGGGCCAGGGCCAGCTGACGCGTCACGAACACGACGAGGGCGACGCCGCCGACGAGGAACGGCAGCCACGGCGGGAGGTGCGAGCCGCCCTCGGCGGAGTGGCCGAGCCCGACGAGGCCGTAGACGAGGCCGCCGAAGCCGAGCACCGCGAGCGGCACCGAGACGAGGTCGATCCGCGCCGGGGACGTGGGCGAGACCGAGCGCACCATCCGCAGGCCGATCACCAGCGCGGCGACCGCGATGGGCAGCACGAGGCCGAAGATCCAGCGCCAGCCGAAGTGGTCGAGGATCACGCCGGACACCGTCGGGCCGAGCGCGGGCGCCACCGAGATGACGATCGAGATGTTGCCCATCATCACGCCGCGGCGCGACGGCGGCACGAGCGTCATCACCGTGGTCATGAGCAGCGGCAGCATGATCGCCGTGCCGGTCGCCTGCACGATGCGCGCGACCAGCAGCACCTCGAAGCCGGGCGCCACGAACGCGATCGCCGTGCCCGCGGTGAAGAGGCTCATGGCGAGCCCGAAGAGGGGACGCGTGCCGAGCCGCTGGATCAGGTAGCCGGTGAGCGGGATGACCACGCCCATCGTGAGCAGGAACGCCGTGGTCAGCCACTGCCCGACGCTCGGCGCGATGTCGAGCTCGACCTGCAGCACGGGGATCGCCACGCTCATGACGGTCTCGTTCAGGATGACGACGAAGCTGGCGACCAGCAGCACGGCGATCACGACGACGTCGCGGCGGTCCAGGGCGTCCGCGGCACCGCCCCCGGGCGTGCCCGGCGGCGTGGCCGGGCCCGCGGGCACGGACTTCTCGGCGCGGGTGTCGGTCACGTGGTGCTCCTCGGGGGTACGTCGGACGGTCGGCCGTGGTGCCGCGCGACGGGCGCGGCCGGCCGGGGGACACCGGGTCGTTGGCTCACTGGGGTGTCGACCCCCGAGGGTGCCAGAAGTCATCGACGCGCAGCCACCGGCTTTCGCGGTGACCCGGGACACGGGACGGCCCTGGACCCGGGATGCACCCGGACCCGCCGGCGCGTACGACGCCCGCCCCACCACCCGTGGACGCGGGGTGGGGCGTCGGACCGTGCGCTCCTATCCTGAGCGGCGTGACCTCCGACGCGCCGCCCGAGCTCCTCCGCCTGCGCTCCAGCATCGACAACATCGACGCAGCGCTCGTCCACCTGCTCGCGGAGCGGTTCAAGTGCACCCAGCAGGTCGGCGTGCTCAAGGCGACGCAGGGGCTGCCGCCGGCCGACCCGGCCCGCGAGGAGCGCCAGATCGAGCGGCTCCGCGACCTCGCCCTGACCGCCGGGCTCGACCCGGTGTTCGCCGAGAAGTTCCTCAACTTCGTCATCGCCGAGGTGATCCACCACCACCAGCGGATCGCCGAGGACGCCTGACCCGAGCCCGTCGGAGCGCCTCGAGGGCGGGCCGGTCAGACCGACGTCGTACGACGCTCTCGGCGCAGGTGGTCCCAGCCCGTCAGGCAGGCGACGGCCAGCGCCGCGGTGATCGCAGCCGACGGCAGCAGGGCGGTCATCACGAGCACGACGGTGGCGCCGGCCAGCACCAGCGTGCTCCAGCCGAGCGTCGAGGCGGTCGTCGAGCGGTTCATGCGGGTCACTCCTCAGGACGGCCACGGCGGGCCGGGGACGGATCGGTTCCTTCCCACCCTCCTGCCCGAGCGCGGCTCGGGCCACCGTCCGGGGACGGAGTCCCACCGCGCCGATCTCCGTCTCGGGGCGGAGGCCCGCGCCCCGCTCAGTCCGTCAGCGCCGTGACCACGAAGGTGGCGAGCTCGGCGTAGGCCTCGGCGTCCGTGAGCTCGAGGCGCTCGAAGAGCCGGCCCCGCTGGATCTCGAACATCGTGGCGGCGACCATCTCGCCGACGAACCCGGCGTGCACCGGGCGCAGCTCGCCCGACTCGACACCCGCGCTGACCAGCTGCCGGATGCGGTCGGCGGCGGCCTCGGTGTTGCGGCGGTAGACGGCCGCGGCGGGCGCGAAGCCCGAGAGGTCCTCGAGGAACGCGGGCGACAACGGCTGCAGGCAGGCGGCCACGCCGCGCAGGTAGGCCTCGATCCGCGGACCGCAGCCCTCGACCCCGTCCAGACCCGCCTCGACCTCGGCGGTCGCGACGCGGAAGTACTGGCGCGCCGCCTCGACCACGAGCTCCTGCTTCGACGACGCCAGCGCGTAGAGCGTCGTCTTCGAGCAGCTGAGCCGGGCGGCGATGTCGTCGAGGGTGAGGCGGGCGAACCCCTCGGCGGCGAACAGCGTGACGAGCCGGTCGAGCAGGGCGTCCTGGCGCGCCGTACGGCGGGGACGTTGCGTCGTGCGGGCCATCGCCACCCTTTCGTCGTCGTAGGGTCGACACCGCGACCAGTACCGGAGACGATACTGCAGAACGTCGTCCAGTATCGTTCGGGACGACCCGCCCCGCGATCCGAGGAGTTCCCGTGCCCGCACGCCGCCTGCTGCCCAGCGAGGAGGCCGTCGACCTCATCGCCCTCGTCCGCGACCTCGCGACCAAGGAGCTGGCCCCCCGGGCCGCCGAGGCCGAGGAGAGCGCGGAGTTCCCGCGCGACGTCTTCCGCCTCCTCGGCCAGACCGGGATCCTCGGCCTTCCGTACGCCGAGGAGCACGGCGGCGGCGGGGTGCCGTACGAGGTCTACCTGCAGGTGCTCGAGGAGCTCGGCCGCGTGTGGGCGAGCGTCGGCGTCGGCGTCTCGGTGCACGCACTCTCCTGCTTCGGCCTCGTCACCAAGGGCACCGAGGAGCAGAAGAAGGAGTGGCTGCCCGACATGCTCGGCGGCGACCTGCTCGGCGCCTACTGCCTCTCCGAGGCGCACGCCGGCTCCGACCCGGCCGCGATGCGCACGACCGCGCGGCGCGACGGCGACCACTACGTGCTCAACGGCGCGAAGGCGTGGACGACGCACGGCGGGCAGGCCGACTTCTACAAGGTCATGGCCCGCACCTCCGACGACCGCAACGGCATCTCCTGCTTCCTCGTGCCGGCCGACACCGAGGGCCTCGTCGCCGACAACCCCGAGCGCAAGATGGGCCTCATGGGGTCGACGACGGCCACCATGGTGTTCGAGAACGTCCGCGTGCCGGTCGAGCGCCGCCTCGGCGAGGAGGGCGACGGCCTGCGCATCGCGCTCGCCGGCCTCGACTCCGGTCGTCTCGGCATCGCCGCCGTCGCCACCGGTCTCGCCCAGGGCGCGCTCGACGCCTCCCTCGCCTACGCCCAGCAGCGCACCGCGTTCGGCAAGCGGATCGTCGACCACCAGGGCCTCGGGTTCGTGCTCGCCGACATGGAGGCGGCGGTGCAGTCCGCCCGCGCCGTGACCCTGCACGCGGCCCGCCTGCGCGACCAGGGCCTGCCGTTCGGCCGCGAGGCCAGCGTCGCCAAGCTCGTCGCCACCGACAACGCCATGAAGGTCACCACCGACGGCGTCCAGGTGCTCGGCGGCGTCGGCTACACCCGCGACTTCCCGCTCGAGCGCTACATGCGCGAGGCCAAGGTCATGCAGATCTTCGAGGGCACCAACCAGATCCAGCGCATGGTCATCGCCCGCTCGCTCGACACCTCGACCCAGACGGGCCTCGAGCTCGTCCGCTGACGCCGCTCCCCCGCCGTCCGCCCGCCGTACGCCCGCCTCACCCCCAGGAGAACCCATGCAGCTCGCCCAGACCGCCGCGATCGTCACCGGCGCGGCCTCCGGACTCGGCGCCGCCACCGCCGCCGCCCTCGCCGCGCAGGGGGCCGAGGTCTTCGGCCTCGACCTGCCCGGCTCGATCGAGGACGCCCCGAGCGTCGACGGCGTGACCTACGTCGGCACCGACGTCACCGACCCCGAGCAGGTCGCGGCGGCCGTCGCGACCGCCGCCGAGGGCGCGCCGCTGCGCACGGTCGTCAGCTGCGCCGGCATCGGCCCGTCGGCGCGCATCCTCGGCAAGAAGGGTCCGCACGACCTCGCGCTCTACGCCAAGGTCGTGCAGATCAACCTCGTCGGCACGTTCAACGTGCTGACGCTCGCAGCCGAGCAGATCGCACAGACCGAGCCGCTCGAGCACGGCGCCCGCGGCGTGGTCATCAACACCGCCAGCATCGCGGCGTACGACGGGCAGGTCGGCCAGGCGGCCTACGCCTCCTCGAAGGGTGGCGTCGTCGGCCTCACGCTCCCGGCCGCCCGCGACCTGGCGCAGCACGGCATCCGCGTCTGCACGATCGCGCCCGGCATCGTCGAGACCCCGATGCTCGCCACCGTCTCCGACGAGTTCCGCGCCGGCCTCGCGGCGGGCGTGCCCTTCCCGCAGCGCCTCGCGCGGCCCGAGGAGTACGCCCAGCTGGCGCTCGCGATCATCGACCACGACTACCTGAACGGCGAGGTCATCCGCATGGACGGCGCGCTGCGCATGGCGCCGCGCTGACGACCCCTCCTCCGCCCACCGCTCCTGCGGTACGACGCGAGCCCGGCCACCGTGGGTGGCCGGGCTCGCTGCGTCGTGCGACGACCTCGAGAAAGTCGGCGCTGTGACCAATCCGACACCACGGGGGCAACGGATGACTCACCGACAGCGGCACGACGGTGCCGCTGGTCCCGGAGCCACCTCCGCCGCCGGGTCGGCGCCCCCGACCTCGCCGGCGGAGGTCCCGGCTCCCGATCAGGCGGTCGGGCTCATCCTGTCGGGCCCGGCCGCCGCCGGCACCGGCCCCGAGCGCGCTCAGACCGCTCCGAGGTGCTCCCGCAACGCCGCGAGGGCCTCGTCGAGCACCTCGACGAGGTCGGCGTCGTCCTGGGCGAGCCAGGCCTCGTAGGCCGCGAGCGACACCGCGAGGGCCGCGTGGCCGACGACGACGGCGCGCACGTGGTCGGCCGGGACGTCGTACCGACGGGCCGCGAACCGCTGCACGACGCCGCGCCACTCGGCGTACATGAGCGCGGAGTGCGCCTGCAGCGCCGGCGTCTCGAGGAGCAGCCGCATGCGCCGGCGGTGCTGCACCTCGGCGCCGGGCGGCAGCTCGTTGAAGTCGAGGATCGCCTCGTGGAGCGCGCGCCAGAGCGGCACGTCCGTGGGCGACGCCTCCAGGCGCCGCTCGAGCTCGGCGAGGCCGTCGGCGAACCGGCCCCACGGGATGTCGTTCTTGGACGAGAAGTAGCGGAAGAGCGTGCGGCGGCTGATGCCCGCGGCGGCCGCGACGTCGTCGACGGTGGTCTGCTCGAAGCCGCGCTCGTCGAAGAGGTCCAGCGCACGCGACTCGATGGCGTCGTGCGTCGTGGTGCGCGGGCGACCGAAGACCCCGGGGCGCGGCTCGTGGACCATCTGCGCATCCTCTCCGATCGGGCAGTTCCGCGGGGCACCTCTTCCCATCCGGCACCGGGTGTCATTAATGTGGCGCACAGCACATCGACCCGTCCACCCCCTGTGAAGGAGACCCGTCATGACCCAGCCCGACGAGACGACCGAGACCCCCGAGCTCACCGCCGAGCTCCTCATCGAAGAGGTCTCCATCGACGGCATGTGCGGCGTCTACTGAGCCGCTCGCCCACCATCCGAGCGACCCAGGAGCCCTGGACATGAGCGACGCCCCGAACGACCCGACCGACGCGGCGGCCCCCGCCGTACCGACCGCGGCACCTGCCGTCGGCCTCCACGAGCCGTGGGCGCTGTCGCCCGCGGTCGCGCTGCGGCCCGAGCCGTTCGGGGCGCTCGCCTACCACTTCGGCAACCGCAAGCTGACGTTCCTCAAGCGTCCCGAGCTCGTCGCCCTCGTGCGGGCGCTCGGCGAGCACGACGACGTGCAGGGCGCGCTCGCCGCCGCCGGCATCCCCGACACGCAGTGGGAGGCCTTCCTCGGCGCGCTGAGCGGTCTCGCCGTCACCGACATGATCCGTCCGCGCCCGGCCGCTCCCGCGGTCGACGGCGCCACCCGAGAAGGGAACGCCGCATGACGATCGCCCCCGAGCGGCCCACCACCGCGCCGGCCGTCCCGGCCTCCCGCCGCCCCAGCACGGGCCGCCTGGTCGACGAGTTCGAGCTCGGCCTCGACGCCCCGATCTGCCTGACGTGGGAGCTCACCTACGCCTGCAACCTCGAGTGCGCCCACTGCCTGTCGTCGTCGGGCCGCCGCGACCCCCGCGAGCTGACGACCGAGCAGTGCAAGGCCGTCATCGACGAGCTGCAGCGCATGCAGGTCTTCTACGTGAACATCGGCGGCGGCGAGCCGACGATCCGCCCCGACTTCTGGGAGCTGCTGCAGTACGCCGTCGACCACCAGGTCGGCGTGAAGTTCTCCACGAACGGCGTGCGGCTCAACCCGGAGCGCGCCCGCTTCCTCGCGAGCACCGACTACGTCGACGTGCAGATCTCCCTCGACGGCGCGACCGCCGAGGTCAACGACTACGTGCGCGGGCCCGGCTCCTACGACACCGCGATCACGGCCCTGAAGAACCTCCAGGAGGCGGGCTTCAAGGACGCGAAGATCTCCGTCGTCTGCACGCGCCAGAACATCGGCCAGCTCGACGAGTTCAAGGCCCTGGCCGACACGTACGGCGCGACCCTGCGCCTCACCCGCCTGCGCCCCAGCGGCCGTGGCGCCGACGTGTGGGACGAGCTGCACCCGCTCCCCGAGCAGCAGCGCGAGCTCTACGACTGGCTGATGAGCCACGGCGAGAACGTGCTGACCGGCGACTCCTTCTTCCACCTCGCCGCGTTCGGCGAGGCGCTCCCGGGCCTCAACCTCTGCGGCGCGGGCCGCGTGGTCTGCCTCATCGACCCGATCGGCGACGTCTACGCGTGCCCGTTCGCGATCCACGACGAGTTCCTCGCCGGCAACCTGCTCGCCGACGGCGGCTTCAAGCAGGTCTGGCAGCAGTCCGAGCTCTTCCAGGAGCTGCGCTCGCCCCAGACCGGCGGCGCCTGCTCGTCGTGCCAGTTCTTCGACACCTGCCGCGGCGGCTGCATGGCCGCCAAGTTCTTCACCGGGCTCCCGCTCGACGGGCCCGACCCCGAGTGCGTGCAGGGGTACGGCGAGTCGGCCCTCGCGGGCGACCGCAGCATCCCGGCGGCGAGCCAGGACCACTCGAAGAAGAACCCGACCCGCAACGCCCCGGTCATGCTGTCGATCGGGCGCCGGCCCGACGACCTCTCGTCGGCGCTCACCCCGCGGGCCGCGCCCGTGTCGGCCTGCGCCGAGAGCCCCCTGGCCGGCTTCGACCCGGCCGAGAGCTCCGGCGGCTGCGCCTCGGGCGCCTGCGGCTGCTGAGGCGCCGCCCCCACGATCGCCCGGCGGGCGTGCGGAATCGCCGTACGTGCGCCCGCCGGGCCACCACCTCTCCCGCCCCACCCGCGCCGCACCCGTGCGCGCGCCGCCGTACCAGTGAAGGAAGCGTCATGGCCCAGCCCGAGTGGCTCTCCAAGGTCGAGAACCCCTGGAAGCAGAACCCCTGGTTCGAGTCCGTCGCCGTCGCGCAGGAGCGGGCGCGCAAGCGGCTCCCGCAGCCCGTGTACGGCGCGCTCGTCGCCGGCTCGGAGCGCGGGCAGTCGGCGAGCGACAACCAGGGCGCCTTCGCCGAGATCGGGTTCCAGCCCGTCGTGGCGGGCCAGAAGGCCCCGGCCGACCAGACGACCACGGTCTGGGGCCACGAGATCTCCCAGCCCGTCGTGATCAGCCCGACCGGCGTGCAGGCGGTGCACCCCGACGGCGAGGTCGCCGTCGCCCGGGCCGCCGAGAACCGCGGCACGATCATGGGACTGTCGAACTTCGCCTCGAAGTCGGTGGAGGAGGTCGTGGCCACCGGCGCCCGCACGATGTTCCAGATGTACTGGACCGGCGAGCGCGACGTGATGGTCCAGCGCATGCAGCGGGCGCAGGACGCCGGCGCGATCGGCCTCATCGCCACCACCGACTGGTCGTTCTCGATGGGCCGCGACTGGGGCTCCCCGGAGATCCCCGAGAAGGTCGACCTGAAGACGATGGTGCGGTTCGCGCCGAAGGTCGTCACCAAGCCGCGCTGGCTGTGGACGTTCGGGAGGACCGGCATGATCCCCGACCTCACCGCCCCCAACCTGGCGCCTCCCGGGGCAGCGAAGGGCCCCACGTTCTTCGGCGCCTACTACGAGTGGATGACCACGACGCCCCCGTCGTGGGACGACATCTCGTGGATGCGCGAGCAGTGGGCGCAGATCTCGGGCGGCAAGCCGTTCGTGCTCAAGGGCGTCAGCCGGGTCGACGACGCGCGCCGGGCCGTCGACGCGGGCGTCGCGGGCATCTCGGTGAGCAACCACGGCGGCAACAACCTCGACGGCACCCCCGCCGCCATCCGGATGGTGAAGCCGATCGCCGACCGCGTGGGCGGCGAGATCGACGTGGTCGTCGACGGCGGCATCCGGCGGGGGTCCGACGTCGTGAAGGCGGTCGCGCTGGGCGCGAAGGCCGTGCTCATCGGCCGCGCCTACCTCTGGGGCCTCGCCGCCAACGGCGAGCAGGGCGTCGGCAACGTGCTCGACATCCTCCGATCGGGCGTCGACTCGACCCTGCGCGGCATGGGGGTGTCCAGCATCCACGACGTGCGCCCCGAGCACCTGCTTGTGCCGGAGGGGTTCCACCGCACCCTCGGGGACGGCTGACCCGTGGTCCCCGCCCTCACGCCCCGCTCCTGGCCCGACGTCGAGACGGGCGGCCTGCTCCTGGTGCCGGTGGGGTCGATCGAGCAGCACGGGCCGCACCTGCCCCTCGACACCGACTCCGTCATCGCCGGCGAGGTCGCGAGCCGGGTCGCCGTGCACCTCGCCGACGAGGTGCCGGTGCTCGTGGCGCCGCCGATCGTGTACGGCGCGAGCGGCGAGCACCACGGGTTCCCGGGCACCCTCTCGATCGGCACCGAGGTGCTCACCACGCTCCTCGTCGAGCTGGTGCGCTCGGCGCAGCTGTGGGCCGACCGGATGGTCTTCGTCAACGCCCACGGCGGCAACGTCTTCGCCCTCACCGCGGCGGTGACGCGGCTGCGGGCGGAGGGTCACGACGCGGCCTGGGTGGCGTGCGCGACCGAGGAGGTCGACCTCCACGCCGGGCTCACGGAGACCTCGATCATGCTCCACCTGCGGCCCGCCGACGTCGACGTACGGCGGGCCGAGGCCGGCTGCACCGACGCCCTCTCCGAGATCCTCCCGACCCTGATGAGCGGCGGCGTGAGGGCGGTCTCGCCGAACGGCGTGCTGGGCGACCCGACGGGCGCCACCGCGGAGCACGGGCGCGTGCTGGTCGCGGGCATCGTGCGGGACGTGCTCCACGCCGTACGCCACGGCCTGCCCGACGAACGCGGCCTGCTGCACCCCGCGGCCGTCCACCCGGAGCGGTCCGGGGCGGTCGGGGGAGCGGGCGGGTGAGCGGGCGGCGCGTGGCGCTCGTGACGGGAGCCGCGGGCGGCATCGGCACGGCGACGCTCGCCGCGCTGGCCCGGGACGGCTACGACGTCGTGGGCGTCGACGTCGCGCCCGTGACGGGACCGGCGGTGGAGTCGCACGTCGTGGACGTGCGGGACGCCCCGGCGCTGGCCGCGCTCGCCGCCGACGTCGTCGCGCGACGCGGCCGCCTGGACGCCGTGGTCGCCGCCGCGGCCGTCGTCGGGGGCGGCGCCCCGCTGTGGGAGACCCCGCCAGAGGTGCTCGACGAGCTCTGGGAGGTCGACGCCAAGGGCGTCTGGACCACCGCCGCCGTCACCGTGCCCCACCTGCTCGCCGGGCCGGAGCCGCACCTCGCCCGGTTCGTGGCGATCGCGTCGGCCGCCGGGGAGCATGGCCTGTTCTCGCTGTCGGCGTACACGACCGTCAAGCACGCCGTCATCGGCATCGTGCGAGGCCTCGCGGCCGACCTGGTCGGCACCGGGGTCACCGCGGTCGCGGTCTCGCCCGGCGCCACCCGCACCCCGATGCTCACCGCCACCGCGGCCCTCTACGGGCTGAGCGGGGAGGAGGGCATCGCCGAGCTGGCCCGCCACCAGGGCCTGCGCCGACCCCTGGAGCCCGCCGAGATCGCCGACGTGGTCGCGGCCTGCTGCTCGCCCGCGGGCGCCGCGCTGCACGGCTCGGTGGTCTCGGCCGACGGCGGCTTCGGCATCTGACCGATCGGTCGGTCTCCTACACTCGGGCCAGACCGGACGCGCGATCCGCGGCACCGGCTCGCTCCAGACGAGGAACCGCATGGCTGTCTCCACCCTGCCCGGGCTCGACCCCGAGTCCCTCGCGGGCCTCTCGACCCGTGACCGGATCCTCCGCGCCGCCGTCGCGCTGTTCGCGACGAAGGGCTACGCCGCCACGAGCCTCTCCGACATCGAGGAGCTCGTGCAGGTCAAGCGGGGTGCGCTCTACTACCACATCAGCACCAAGCAGGAGCTGCTCTACATGGTGGTGACGCAGTACGTCAGCGACGTGCTCGCGGTCGCCGAGCAGGCCGTCGCGGAGGGCACCGGGGCCGAGCGCCTGCGGGGCCTCATCCGCACCCACGTCGTCTCCGTCATCCGCTACCGCCACCAGCAGGCGATCACCATCCGCGACCTCGACCACCTCGCCCCCGAGCGGGCCGCCGAGCTGCGCGAGGTGCTCGACCGGGTCGACGCGCTGTGGCACCAGGCGCTCGACACCGGCGCCGCCGACGGCACCCTCGCCCCCACCGACACCGCCGTCATGAACGCGATCATCGACACCGCGAACGGCCCGTGGCGGTGGTTCGACGAGGGCGGCACCTACAGCCCCGAGCAGCTCGGGGAGCGGTACGCCGACCTGTGGCTGCGCGCCCTGGCCCCCTGAGGGGGCGTCCTCGGTGGGGGTCTCTCCCCCACCACCCCCGTGTAACGCGGTGTCCGAGCCACTGCACACGCGTAGGAACACGTGTGCAGTCACGTGGACACCGCGTTACACGGGTCGAGGTCGGTTCGGCGGCACCCGTGGGGGTCAGGGACCCTCGGCCGGCACGACGGTGAGGCCCGCGGCCCGACCCTGCACCCCGACGAGGCCGTGCGCGAGCACGAGGTGGCGCCGGACGAGCTCGTCGGGCGACAGCTCGCCGTCGGCGCGGTACCAGGAGGCCACCCCCGTGCAGAGCACGGTGACGGCGCGGCTGGCGGCCTTGGGGTACGGCGTCGCGAACGTCCCGTCGGCGACCCCGGCGTCGACGGCCCGGTCGATGAGCTGCTGCTGGTGGTCGCGCAGCCCGACGATCGTGGCGCGGTTGGCCGGCGTGAGGCTGCGCAGCTCGCTCGAGGTCACGAACGCGCCCTGGTTGCGGAACATGTGGAACCGCAGCACGCACTCCACGAGCGCGTCGAAGCGGCTCAGGCTGTCCGGCGCGGCGGCGGCGAGCGCGGCCTCGCTGCGGTCGATGACCTCCCGCATCACGGCCTCGAGCAGGTCGACGAGGATGTCCTGCTTCGAGCTGTAGTGGTGGTAGAGCCCCGGCACCGACAGCTGCGCCCGGGAGGCCAGCTCACGGATCGAGGTGCCGTGGTAGCCCTGCTCGGCGAAGGCGTCGAGGGCCGCGAGCAGCACCCGCGGCAGGTCGGGCGCGCCGTACTCGCGCCACGCCGACGTCTCGAGCGGTTCCATGCCCCGACCCTACGGCGCGGGGCCCTCCCGACGCCGTCGCGGCGGGCCGGCGGCGCGTGGGCGCCGTTACACGGGTGACATATTGCACAAAAGTTGAAGGTTCTAGGAGTTGCCAAAGTGGGTGGGTCCACCCACAGTTGACGGCTGAAGTCCTCGCCGGAACCGGCGGGGCCGCCCAGATCTGCGCCGAGGCTTGCCACGGTCTGGGGAGAACATGACCGCGTAGAGCGCGAGTGGCGAGCACGGGAGACCCAGGCAGTACGCCGTTCCTCGGGGAGCGGCTAGGGGTGAAGGTCGGCGACGCAGCGATGCGCGCAGGCCCGGGCAACGGCAGCCCGAACCCGACAGGTCATCTTTCGGAGGCGACGCCGCAAGGACCCCCCATGCACAGTGAGTCCACCGTGCCTGCGCCCAGCCGCGCCGGCCTCCACCAGCCCCTGCACCGCGCCGAGGGACGAGCCCGTGTGCTCGCCCGCTCGACGAGCAGCCCGACCACCGGCACCACCAGCACCGGAGCCCGCCCCGAGGCCGGCTCCCTGCGTCGCACCGTCACGGCCACCGGCCTGGCCGTCGCGGCCGTCGTCTCCACCGCCGCCATGAGCGTCGGGGCCACCACCGCCCCGGCCAGCGCGGCCGCCTCCACGACCTCCTCCAAGGCCGCGGCCCAGGCGGAGTTCATGCGGCACTACGACTACCGCAACTGGAAGGTGCTGAAGAACGCCCAGTCCCTCCAGGGCACGCCGTACCGCTACGGCGGCACCAACCCGAGCAGCGGCTTCGACTGCTCCGGCTTCACCAGCTACGTCTACGCCAAGGCCGGCAAGAGCCTGCCCCGCACGTCGAGCCAGCAGCTCGGCGCCGTCGTGCGCGTCACCGCCTCGCAGGTCCGCCCCGGCGACCTCGTCTTCTTCCACAACGGCGGCCGCGTCTACCACGTCGCGATCTACGCCGGGAACAACCAGGTGTGGCACGCCCCCGGCTCCGGCGAGAGCGTGAAGAAGGAGCGCATCTGGTCGACGTCGGCCTACTTCGGCCGCGTGCCGCTGGCCTGACGCACCACCTCCCGCGCAGCACCACCCCGACGGGCCCGGACGACCTCGTGTCGTCCGGGCCCGTCGTCGTACGCTGCCCGGCATGCTGGCCGACGCAGGACCCGGCGACGAGGCCGGAGCGCGACCCGACGACCCCGGCCCCCTCCCGGGGCCCGGCTCGCTCGACGCGCAGATCGGTCAGCGCGTGGTCGACGTCGTCGCCTCGACGATCCGCCAGGACCTCAACCTCATGGACGCGCACGGCACCGTCATCGCGTCGACCGTGGCCGACCGCATCGGCCGACCGCACCGCGCCGCC
Source organism: Nocardioides alkalitolerans DSM 16699 (assembly GCF_000426525.1). Classification (GTDB taxonomy): domain Bacteria; phylum Actinomycetota; class Actinomycetes; order Propionibacteriales; family Nocardioidaceae; genus Nocardioides; species Nocardioides alkalitolerans. Next base: position 882,258 of record NZ_KE384533.1, on the reverse strand, counting down.
CGCCGCGTGCTCTCGACGGGTCGGCCGGTCGCGGTCACCCAGGTCGTCGAGGGCGTGGTCGACCGGCCCGGCATCAACGTGCCGCTCGAGGTCGACGGCGAGCTGGCCGGGGTCGTCGGGGTCACCGGCGACCCGGAGCAGGTCGAGCAGCTCGCCCACGTCGTCGCCCTCACCATCCAGCTGCTCATCACCCAGGAGCGCGAGCACGACAGCGACCACCTCACCCGCACCCTGGCCCGCGAGCTCGTGGCGACGCTGTGCTCGTCGACCGCGTCGGCGCCGGCCGTGCGCGAGCGGCTCGCCGCCACCGGCCTGGGCGTCGGGCCCTGGTCGATCGGGGTGTGGGCGGCCACCGTGCCCCACCAGGACGGCTCCGCGACCCCGCCGCGCCACGCCGAGCACCTCGTCACGACCACGAACGACCGGCGCGCGGACGCGCGCCCCGGGTCGTCCGCACCCGCCGGGGCCACCTGCGCCATCGTGCTGCACGGCCTGCTCTGGGTCGTCACCTCCGGCGGGCGCCGGCTCGACCCGTCGCTGGGCGGGGCCGGCACCCGGGCCGTGGTGGTGGACGCCCTCGACGACGTCGACGAGCTCGCCTCCTGGGCCCACGACCTCCGCGCCCTCGGCCGCCTGGCGCGGCTCCTGCCGCACGCCGCCGACCGGGCGACCTGGAACGCCGACCTCGCCGTCACCGTGGCCCACCTGCCCGACAGCACGCGCCGCCGGCTGGCGCGCACCGCCGCCCGGCTCGCTCCCGTCCACCGCGAGACGGTGCGCGCCGTGACCCGCGCCCCCTCGCTCTCGGCCGGCGCCGCGCTGCTCTTCGTGCACCGCAACACGCTGCTGCAGCGCGTGGAGCGCATCCGCACCCTCACGGGGCTGGACCTCCGTCGCGCCGACGACGCCGCCGTCCTGCGCAGCGCCACGATGGCGTACGACGCCGTGGCCGCCGACGGCGACGAGGGCAGAACGCACACCTGAACGAGGTCCGGAGCGCCGCAGGTATGTGCGGTTCGCCGTAGCCGGTGTGACGGCCGTCATCCTAAGGTCGTCGGCATGCCCACCGCAGAGCAGCGCCACCGCTCGCTGCGCGTCGCGATCGTCCCCGACTCGTTCAAGGGGAGCGCGAGCGCGAGCGAGGTCGCCGAGGCCATGGCCGCCGGCGTCCGCGACGCGGCGTCGTCGTCCGGCGTCGGGCTCGAGATCCGCACGCTGCCCTTCGCGGACGGCGGGGAGGGCACCCTCGACGCCCTGCTCGGCGCCTGGGGCACCGACGCCCGCACGACCGCCACGACCGACGCGCTCGGCCGGCCGACCACCGCCCGCTACGGCGTCTCGCCCGACGGCACGTCCGCGATCGTCGAGGCCGCCGAGGCCAACGGGCTGCCGCGCGTGAGCGACGTACCGCTGCAGCCGCTCGCCGCGAGCACCCACGGTGTCGGCGTCCTGGCCCGGGCGGTGCTCGACGCGGGCTGCACCGACGTGCTGCTGTGCATCGGCGGGTCCGCCACCACTGACGGCGGCACGGGAATGCTGCGCGCCCTCGGCGTGCGCTTCCTCGCCGCCGACGGCACCGAGCTGCCCGACGGCGGCGGCCACCTGCGCGACCTCGCCACGCTCGACACGTCCGGCCTCGACCCGCGGGCCGCCGCGGCGCGGTGGCGGATCGCCTGCGACGTCACGAACCCGCTCGTCGGTGAGCGCGGGGCCGCCGCGGTCTTCGGGCCGCAGAAGGGCGCCACCCCCGCCGACGTCGAGGTCCTGGACGCCGGTCTCTCCCGCCTCGCCGACGTGCTCGCCGATCACACCGGTGTCGAGGTCCGCGACCTGCCCGGCGCGGGCGCCGCCGGCGGCATGCCCGCCGCGCTCACCGCGCTCCTCGGGGCCGAGATCGCCCCCGGCGGCCTGCTCGTCGCCGACACCCTGGGCCTCCCGGCGCTCCTCGACGGCGTCGACCTCGTGCTCACCGGGGAGGGCCGCCTCGACTCCCAGTCGTTCGGCGGCAAGGTCGTCGACACCGTCCGCGGCCTCACGCCCCCCGCCGTACCCGTCGTGGTGGTCGCCGGGTCGGTGCAGGTCGACGCGGCCACGCTCGCCGACGCCGGCATCACGGCGGCGTTCTCGATCGCCAACGGACCCCAGGAGCTGTCCGAGATGAGCACCGGCGCCGTCGCCGCCGTCACCGCCACGACGACGCAGGTGGTGCGGCTCCTCCTGGCCCGCTGAGCCGCCGCCCCCGCGCCACCGGCCTGAGCGGGCGCGAGGTCACCGCCCTGGCGCGGCCGGGCTCGACCGACCTCCGGGGCTCAGGCCCCGGTGTAGCGGCCCGGCCGGTGGTTGAGCGCGAGCACCAGGTTGAGCACGACCGCGCCGACGGCCGAGAGCAGCACGTTCTGGGGCGCCACCACGGTGAGGGCACCGACGACCACGAGCACGTCGAGCACCATCTGCACGTAGCCCGCGCGCCAGCCGAGGCGCTCCTGCGCGACGAGCGCCACGATGTTGAAGCCGCCGAGGCTGGCCCCGTGGCGGAAGACGATGAGCAGGCCGATGCCGGCGATGAGGTTGCCGCCGACCGCGGCGTACGGCGCGGAGATGCGGTCGATGTCGAGCATCGACTCGTGCAGGGCGCTCATGGCGCTCACCAGGCCGACGCAGACGAGCGTGCGCAGCGTGAACTGCCAGCCCTTGACCTTGAGCGCCAGGGCGAAGAAGGGCACGTTCACCAGCAGGAAGAGCAGCCCGAACGACATCGGCAGCCCGTAGCTGGCGAGGAGGGCGAGGCCCGCCGTACCACCCGTGACGGCCTGCGCCTCGGTGAGCAGCACCAGGCCGAACGACGCGACGAACGTGCCCGTGAGCACGCCGAACATGTTCTCGAACGGGGAGTGCGGCACCACCTGGATCTCGGTCACGACAGCGACTCTGGGGCGCACCGGCGCCCCGTGGCAAAACGGGAACCCGACCGATCGTTCAGGGGTCCCGGCCCGTGAGGCCGCCGCCCGTGGCCCACGTCACTGTGCGACCATCAGGCGCACATCGACCCCCGCACGCTCACGCAGCGTGCCGACGGAGAGGATCCGGGAGATCATGGCGAATGTGGAGGCGGCGCTCGACGCAGCCGGTCTGAAGAACCCGCACGTGCGCGAGTACGTGGCCTACTGGGCGGAGGTGACCGGCGCCGAGCGGGTCGAGGTCGTCAACGCGTCCGACGACGCCCGCCTGCTCGCCGAGGCCGTCGAGGCCGGCGAGCTCGAGCCCGCCGGTGACGGTCTCTACTACTCCCGCAGCTACCAGAAGGACACGGCGCGCTCCGAGGAGCGCACCATCGTCGCGACGAGCAACCCCGCCGACAAGGGCGTCTACAACAACTGGCGCCCCGCCGACGAGATGAAGGAGCTGCTGACGTCGAAGATGCGCGGCGCCTCCGCCGGCAAGACGATGTACGTGATCCCGTACCTGATGGCGCCGCCCGGCTCGCCGCTCGAGGCGTACGCCGCCGGCGTCGAGCTCACGGACACCCGCACGGTCGTGCTCCACATGATCCGGATGGCCCGCGTCGGCGCGCACCACATCGACGCGCTCGAGGACCCGAACAGCTTCGTGCGCGCCGTGCACGTCACGGGCGACCTGCCGAACCTGGGCCAGGGCACCCCCGACGACCAGCGCTACTTCGTGACGGTCGCCGACGAGCGCACCATCCTCCACTTCGGCTCGAGCTACGGCGGCAACGCGCTGCTCGGCAAGATCGCCCACGGCCTGCGGCAGGCGGCGTACGACGGGTGGGCCTCGAAGAAGTTCCTCGCCGAGCAGTTCATGCTGCTGGGCATCGTCGACAAGGAGACGGGCCGCAAGTACCACATCTGCGGCGGCTTCCCGAGCGCCTCGGGCAAGACGAACCTCGCGATGACGCTGGCCCCGGACGCCCTCGGCGACCGCTACCACGTCGAGTTCTACGGCGACGACATCGCGTGGCTGTGGGTCGGCGAGGACGGCCGGCTCTACGGCATGAACCCCGAGTTCGGCGTGTTCGGCGTCGCGAAGGACACCAACGAGCTCACCAACCCCACGGCGCTGCACTCCATCGCCGAGGGCACGGGCGCGCTGTTCACGAACATCGCCTACAACACGACGACGCAGGAGGTCTGGTGGGAGGGCAAGACGCCCGAGCACCCGACCGACCTCGACGGCTGGACCGACTGGAAGGGCGAGTCGATCGCCGAGCGGGCCGAGGGCGTCGACGCGCCGTGGGCCCACCCGAACAGCCGCTTCACGACGACGCTCGCCAACGTGCCCAACGTGGCGGCCGACTTCGAGGAGCCGGCCGGCGTGCCGATCGACGCGATCATCTTCGGTGGCCGCACCCGTGACCGCGAGCCGCTCGTGCGCGCCATCCACGACCTCGCCGAGGGTGTGTACGACGGGCTGACGCTCGGCGCCGAGGCCACCTTCGCGGCCGACGGGCTCGACGGGCAGCTGCGCTACGACCCCATGTCGATGCGGCCGTTCATGTCGTACGACGAGGCGAAGTACGCCGAGCACTGGCTGAACATCGTCGGCGCGGCCAGCGAGCAGCCGATCTTCGCGCACGTGAACTGGTTCCAGCGCGACGCCGAGGACGGCCACTTCCTGTGGCCCGGCTACCGCGAGAACCTGCGCCCGCTGCTGTGGCTGATGCAGCTCAAGAACGGCGAGGTCACCGGTCGCCAGACCCCGGTCGGCATCATCCCGACCGCCGAGGAGCTCAACCTCGATGGCCTCGACCTGCCCGCCGAGGACCTCGAGCGCATCCTGAACATCGACAACGAGCGCTGGCGCCAGGAGATCGGGTTCCGCGAGGAGCACCTGCAGCAGTTCGACGGTCTGCCCGAGGCGATCTGGGAGGCCCACCGCCGCGTGGCCGCCGCCCTCGACGCGGAGGCCTGAGCCCCACCCTCGACCTCGGTGGTCGAGGAGCGAGCGCAGCGAGCGTCTCGAGACCCGACGGCGGTCGGTCAGGTCCAGATCGGACCCGGCCGGCCGCCGTCGGCCGTCACGACCGCCCCGTTGGTGATCCGGCCGCGGGGCGAGGCGAGGAACGTGATCACCTCGGCCACCTCGGCGGCGGTGACCGGTCGGCCGAGGGCGTTGCCGGCGGCGGCCTTGGCGGCGTACGCCTCGTCGCCCTCGGTGCGCTCGGTGACCGTGAGCCCGGGGTGCACGCACGACACGGAGATGCCCTCGGCGCCCAGCTCGTCGGCGAGGTTCTTGGTGAGGGCGACGACCGCGATGTTGCGCACCGAGCCGGTGATGTTCGAGGTCATGCGGGCGTTCATGCCGCTGACGTTGACGATCGCGCCCCCGCCGGCGGAGCGGAGGTGGGGCAGGGCGGCCCGGACGACGCGCAGGTAGCCGAGCGCCTTGGTGTCGAGCTGGTGGAGGAAGTCGTCGTCGTCCAGCGCGGCGAGGCCGGGCTGCTTCGGGCCGGTCGCCCGCGGGGCAGCGCAGTTGACCACGACGTCCAGGCGGCCGAGCGCCGTCGCCGCCTCGTCGACCGCCGCACGCACCTGGGCGTCGTCGGTGGTGTCGGCGGTGACGGTCACCGCGCCGTCGATCGTCGCCGCGGCGGCGGCGAGAGCGTCGACGTCCCGGCCGAGCAGGGCCACGCGCGCGCCCTCCCGGGCCAGGGCGGTCGCGACCGCCCGTCCGATGCCGCGGCTGCCGCCGGTGACGAGTGCCGTGCTGCCTGCGAGTCCGAGGTCCATGCCGCCCAGCCTCCCCCACCCCCGGTGGGTCGCTCTAGCCTTCGGGCATGAACGCGCCCTCCCCCGTGCCGTCCGCCATGCCCTCCGTCGCGGAGGTCCTCGAGCTGCCCGCCGACCTCGAGCGGGCCGTCGGCCCCGACCTCATCGACGTCAACGGCCACATGAACGTGCAGCACTACCTGCTCGCGGGCGCGACCGGCGGCGAGATGCTCTGCCGTCGCGCCGGGCTCGACGCCGACTACCGCACCGAGCGCCGCCTCAGCGTCTTCACCGCCGAGCACCACCTGCGCTACCTCAGCGAGATGCGCGAGGGCGACGACTTCTCGGTGCACGTGCGCGTGCTCGACCGGTCGGCGCGGGCGACCCACCTCGTCACGTACGTCGTCGACCGCACCCACGAGCGCCTCGCCTGCGTCGTCGAAATCCTGCTCGTCCACGTCGACCTGGAGACCCGTCGCCCCGTGCCGTTCGCCGACGACCTCGCCGCCGGTCTGGACGCCGAGGTGGAGCGGTCCGCCGCGCTCACGTGGCCGGCCGGCGCGTGCGGGGCCATCGCCGTACGGCGCTGAGCTCGCCGCTCGGAGGTCGGGGCTCCGCCCGGCGCCGAGCCCGTGTAACGCGTGGCGCGCCCCGGCAGGACGGCCGCCATGAGCGAGGTAGTCCGTGACGATCTGCTGGTGCCGTACGGCGTGTCGCCCGGCGGATCGTCACGGACTACCTCGCCCCCGGGACCGCTCCGGCCCCAGGACGGCGCTCAGGCCACCCCGGGACGGACTGTGTGCACGATCCTGGTGCTTTGCGCCGTGAATTCAGGGCGTGAAGCGGCGGTTTAACCGCTCGAGCGGTTAAACCGCCACAACCCGCCCAGCCCAGCCCAGCCCAGCGAGCCTCAGGCGCGCCGGGGGAACTGCGTGAAGTCGGGCTTGCGCTTGGCCTTGAACGCCTCGCGGCCCTCCTGCGCCTCGGCGGAGCCGTAGAAGAGCAGGTTGGCGTCGTGGGCGAGCTGCTGGATGCCGGCGTAGCCGTCCTCGTGGGCGTGGAAGCTGAGCTTGGAGAGCCGCAGCGCCCAGGGCGAGAGCTCGAGCATCTCGCGGCACCACTTCACGGTCTCGGCCTCGAGCTCGGCGAGCGGCACGACGGTGTTGATGAGGCCCATCTCGAGGGCGGTCTGCGCGTCGTACTGGCGGCAGAGGAACCAGATCTCCTTGGCCTTCTTGGGGCCGACGAGGTCGGCGAGCACGCTCGCGCCGTACCCGCCGTCGAAGGAGCCGACCCTGGGACCGACCTGGCCGAAGCGCGCGTTGTCGGCCGCGATGGTGAGGTCGCAGACGAGGTGGAGCACGTGGCCGCCGCCGATGGCCCAGCCGGCCACCATCGCGACGATCGGCTTGGGGCAGCGGCGCATCTGCACGTGCAGGTCGGTGACGTGGAAGCGGCCGGTCGCCGACTCGTCGGTCTTGTAGCCGCTGTCGCCGCGCACCCGCTGGTCGCCGCCCGAGCAGAACGCCTTGTCGCCGACGCCGGTGAGGATGATCGCGCCCACCGACTCGTCCTCGCGCGCCTCGTTGAGGGCGTGCGACACCTCGATGAGCGTCTGCGGTCGGAACGCGTTGTGCACCTCGGGGCGGTTGATCGCGATCTTCGCGATGCCGTCCTCGGTCGTCGCGTAGACGATGTCGGTGTAGTCGCCCGACTCCTGCCAGATGATCTCGCTCATGGCGGCCATTGTGCCCCCCGACCCCGACGGTCCCCGTGGCCCCTCAGCCGAGCCCGAGCCGGCTGGTCGACTCCTCGCGCATCTGCACCTTGCGCACCTTGCCGGTCACGGTCATCGGGAACTCCTCGACCGTCATCACGTAGCGCGGGATCTTGAACCGCGCGAGCCGGCCGTCGCAGAAGGCGCGCACCGCGTCGGCGTCGAGCGGCGCCCGCCCGGGACGCATCCGCACCCACGCGCAGAGCTCCTCGCCGTACTTCGCGTCGGGCACCCCCACCACCTGCACGTCCTCGACGTCGGGGTGCGTGTAGAGGAACTCCTCGATCTCCCGCGGGTAGATGTTCTCCCCGCCGCGGATCACCATGTCCTTGATGCGGCCGACGATCGTGCAGTAGCCGTCCTCGCGCATCACGGCGAGGTCGCCGGTGTGCATCCACCCGTCGGCGTCGACGGCCTCCGCGGTCTTCGCCTCGTCGTTCCAGTAGCCGAGCATCACGGAGTAGCCGCGCGTGCAGAACTCGCCCGTCTCGCCGCGCTCGACGGTGGCCCCGGTGACCGGGTCGACCACCTTGATCTCGAGGTGCGGGTGCACGCGGCCGATGGTCGCCGTACGGCGCTCGAGGTCGTCCTCGGCGCGCGTCTGGCAGGAGACGGGGCTGGTCTCGGTCATGCCGTAGGCGATGGAGACCTGGCTCATCCCCATGTCCTCGATGCACCGCTTCATCACCTCGACCGGGCAGATCGAGCCGGCCATGATGCCGCCGCGCAGGGCCTCGAGGTCGTACGTCGCGAAGTCGGGCAGGTTCTGCATCGCGATGAACATCGTGGGCACGCCGTACAGCACGGTGCAGCGCTCGTCCTGCACCGCCCGCAGCGTCGCGGCGGGGTCGAACCCGGGCGCCGGGATCACCATCGTGGCGCCGTGGGTGGTGCAGCCGAGGTTCGCCATCACCATGCCGAAGCAGTGGTAGAAGGGCACGGGGATGCACAGCCTGTCCTCGTGGGTGAGACCGATCGTCTCGGTGACGAGGTAGCCGTTGTTGAGGATGTTGCGGTGGCTGAGCGTCGCGCCCTTGGGGTTGCCGGTGGTGCCCGACGTGTACTGGATGTTGATCGCGTCGTCGGGCGACAGGCCGGCCTTGCGCTCCTCGAGCGCCCCCGCGGGCAGCCGCTCCCCCTGCGCCACCAGCTCGGCCCAGTCGGGCCCGTCGACGTACACGACCCGCTCGAGACCGGGGCACTCACGCCGTACGGCGTCCACCATCGCCGTGTAGTCGCTGCCCTTGAAGCTCGACGCGCTGAGCAGCACGCGCATGCCCGACTGGTTCACCGCGTAGGCGAGCTCGTGGGTGCGGTAGGCCGGGTTGACGTTGACGAGCACCACGCCGGCCTTGGCGGTGGCGTACTGCGCGATCGTCCACTCGGCGCAGTTCGGCGCCCAGATGCCCACCCGGTCGCCCTGCGCGAGCCCGGCCGCGAGCAGGCCGCGGGCCAGGGCGTCGACGTCGCGGTCGAGCTCGGCCCACGTCCACCGCCGGCCCGTGGCGACCTCGACGAGCGCCTCGCGGTCGGCGTGCCGCGCGGCGGTCGCCTCGAAGCTCGCGCCGATCGTCTCGTCGAGCAGTGCCGGTGCGCTCTCACCCGCGGCGTACGACTCCATCGTTGTCTCCTCAGGGGGCTGGGTGGGACGGTCCCACCACTATCACGCTGGTGAGCGCGGTCACACCAGGCTGTCGAGCACGCGGGGCAGGTCGTCGATCGAGGCGAGCGACGCCATGCGCGCCCCGATCTCGCGGGCGACGCGGCGCGCCTCGTCGTCGTCGTCGGCCGGCGCCACCACGAGCAGCTCGTCGAGGGCGCGACCGGCGGGCACCGCGTCGATCTCGTCGGTGGCCCGGCAGTCGGAGAGCAGCACCGTGATGCGCCGCTGGGCGCGGGCGCCGGCCAGCTGACGGGCGGCCGAGCGGAAGGCGGCGTCCAGCGACGTCATCCCGTGGCCCCGCAGGCCGAGCACGCGCTCGACGACCCGCAGGGGCGAGACCGGTACGGCGAGGTCGACCACCACCTCGGCCCGGCGGTCGAAGGCGACGACCGACAGCTCGCCCTCGCCCGCGACCCGCAGGGCGCAGGCCGCGGCGGCCATGGCGGCCGTCACGAGCCGGGGACCGTCCATCGACCCGGACCGGTCGAGCAGCAGGCACAGCGCGGTCGACGGCCGCTGCCACGCCGTGGCCGTCAGCTCGTCGAGCGCCGGGGGTCGCCCCTCGGCGCGCGCGGCGGCGACGGCCTCCAGCGACGCGTCGAGGTCGAGGTCGCCGCCCCGGTCGGCCGGGAGCCGCCGCAGCCGGCCCGAGCCGATGCGGCCGGTCGGCCCGGCCCGCGCCCGGTCGAGCACGAGGCGCGGCACGAGCGCCTGCACCTTGGCCCGCAGGGCCGGGTCGGTCGCCGTGCTCATCAGGGCCAGCAGGGGCAGCACGTCGTCGGGATCGTCGCCGACGGCCTCACGGACGGCGTCGACGTCGAGCTCACCGACCTCCGGCGACAGCTCGCCGAACCGGGCGTGCCGGGCCATCTCGTCGCGGCCGGTCGTGCGCTCGGGCCGGCCCCGGCGCGACGGCCGGGGCTGGCCGTCGGGCGTCGGTGCGGAGGAGCCCGCCCCCGGGGAGGGCGGGCTCAGGCTTCCCCCGGTGGGTCACCTCCTCCGGACTCGCCGGGCTCGCTGTCGTCGGCGTCGCTCGACGGCGGGGGGCCGAAGGCCGCGACGTAGAGCTCCTCGATGATCTCCTCGGGCCGGCGCGACGACGACTCGTCGACGCGCACCCGGCCCGAGAGCGCCACGAGCGCCGCGTCGAGGCCGGCGTGCCAGTCGTCGCCGGCGACGCCGCGGGAGCGTCCGAGCTCGTGGGCCAGCCCGGCCAGGTCGATGACGCCCCGCACCGACGAGCCCACCCGGATCTCCGGGTGCGCGCGGGTCGAGCGCACGAGCGCGACGGCGCACGCCGCCCACTCCGGTGACGGCACCGGGGCCCGGGTCCCGACGATGCGCTCCTCGGCGTCGGCCGACTGGTAGCCCATGGCGATGCGGCAGGTGCGGTCGTAGATCGCGCTGGAGACGCGGGCGGTGCCCACGGCGTCGTACGGGTTCATCGCCGCGACGATGCCGAACCCGGGCTCCGCGCGGACGCGCCCGAGACGGGGCACGGCGATCTCGTGCTCGCTCATCACGGTGAGCAGGGTGTTGAGGGTCTCCTCGGGGACGCGGTTGAGCTCCTCGACGTAGAGCAGGCCGCCCGAGCGGAGGGCGTCGAGCAGCGGGCCGTCGACGAAGACCTCGGGCGCGTAGCCGCGCTCCAGCACGAGGGCCGGGTCGAAGTGACCGACCAGGCGGGCCGGCGTCAGCTCGGCGTTGCCCTCGACGACGACGTAGGAGGAGTCGCGGCGCGCGGCGACCTCGCGCAGCAGGGTGGACTTGCCGGTGCCCGGCGGTCCCTCGAGCACGACGTGCGCACCGCTGCGCAGCGCCGCCTCGAGCAGCTCGGTCTCCCGCGCGCGGTCGACCACCTCGCGGGCGGCCGGGCCCGCGTCGGACCCGGCCCCCCGCGCGTGGTCGGGCTGCTGCAGGGAGTGCAGTGCCGTCATCAGTGCTGGTGCACCACGACGCCGCGGACGTTCTTGCCCTCGAGCAGGTCGTCGTAGCCCTCGTTCACCTGGTCGAGCGAGTAGGTGCGGGTGATGATCTCGTCGAGCTTGATGTCGCCCGACTGGTAGAGCCCGAGGATGCGCGGGATGTCGGTGGTCGGGTTGCAGTCGCCGAACAGGCTGCCGCGCAGCTGCTTGCGGTAGAGCGTCATCACCGAGCCCGGCAGCTGGATGTTCATCTCCTCGAGCTTGTTGAGCCCGGTGAGCACCACGATGCCGCCCTTGCCGACGGCGTTGAAGCCGGCGCCGACGATCTCGGACGTCATGAGGCCGGGGGTGAGGATCGCCGAGTCGGCCATCTGGCCGCGGGTCAGGTTGGTGATGGTCTCCATCGCCAGGTCGGCGCTCTCGAACGCGTGGGTGGCGCCGAGCTCCATCGCCTTCTCGCGCTTGTTGGCGAGCGGGTCGATCGCGATGACGTTCTTCGCCCCCGCCAGGGCCGCGCCCTGCACGGCGTTGATGCCGATGCCGCCGATGCCCATGACGACCACCGTCTGGCCGGCCTTGACCTCGGCCGTGTTGACCGCGGCGCCCCAGCCGGTCGGCACGCCGCAGCCCACGAGCACGGCCTTGTCGAGCGGCAGGTCGTCGTCGACCTTCACGCACGAGTTCTGGTGGATGACGCCCCACTGGCTGAAGGTGCCGAGCATGCACATGGCGCCGTACTGGCCGCGCGGCCCCGTGATCGGGAAGCGCTCACCCGGCAGGTAGCCCTCGAGGATGGTCGCGCCCATGTCGCAGATGGACTGCTGGCCGTTCGCGCAGTAGCGACACGACCCGCAGTTCGGGATGAACGAGCAGACGACGTGGTCGCCCACCTTCACCCGCGAGACGCCGGGGCCGACCTCCTCGATGATGCCCGCGCCCTCGTGGCCCAGGACCATCGGCAGCCGCGCCTCCAGGTCACCGTGCGCGATGTGCACGTCGGAGTGGCACAGCCCCGCGTAGGTGTAGCGGATCAGCACCTCGCCCTCCTGGGGCTTGCTGAGCTCCAGCTCCTCGATCTCGATCCGCTTGCCGGGCTCGTACACGACCGCTGCCTGCGTCTTCATGGGTGCGTTTCCTCCTGCTCGAAGTGACCTGAGCCACACTCGCAGCACGGCGGCGGGCCGGGTGTTCAAGAACTGGACAGTCCGCCGGCAGGCGTACCGTGGGAGGACGCCCCACGCCCCCGGGAGGTCCGATGTCGCCGCCGGCCGACCCGCCGCCGCTGCCCTGGGGCGCGCAGCCGGCGCCGTACGACGACGTGCCCGCCGCCCCCGAGCGCGGCCCCGAGCCCGAGCCCGAGCCGGATCCCGACCTCGTCGAGCTTGACGACCCGGACCACCCGGACGACCCGGCGGTCCCGGACGACCCGGTGGAGGGAGCGACGGGTCCGACGGGACCGGCCCGGTCCGCCCGCCGCGGACGCCTCCGGACCGCGGGCGTCCTCGCCGTCGGCCTCACCGTCGGCTGGAGCGCCGCCACGCTGCTCGGCGGGGACGAGCCCGGGCCGGTCCCGCCGTACGGGTCGAGCGGCTCCGCCGCCCTGATGTCGATCGACCCCTCGTTCAGCTCGGGCCTCGCCGACGTCTGCGAGCGGCGTGCGGTGCTGGAGCGCGCGCAGCCCTTCCCCGACGACCCGGCCGACCTGCGCGTCGCGATCACGCAGGAGCAGCTGCCCTACCCGACGGCGGAGGCCTACGCACGGGTGCCGATCGACCGACCGTGGGCGCACCGCGGTGAGTCCTACGACGACCTCAACGGCGTCGTCTGCGTCTCGATCGTGCCCGACAGCCTGACCCTGCGCACCGGCTGCTTCAACCAGACCGACTCCGACGTCGTGCGCTGGGACGTGTACGGCGCCCGCTGGGTCGTCACGGTCCTCGACCCCACGACCGGCGAGGTCGTCGCCGAGGGCGAGCCGTTCGACTCCACCGAGGTGGTGGGGACGCCGACGTGCGCGACCCCGCCGCCGGCCGCCCGCGCCGACCGCACCGTCGGCGTGGTAGACCTCGACGGCACGCAGGTGGTCCGCGCGCAGGTCGAGACCCTGGTCGGGAGGTTGTCGTCGCGGTGAGCCCCGTCGATCCGCCACCCCCGGACCAGCCGCCCGCCCCGTGGGGCGCGATGCCCGACGAGGAGCCGGCACCGCCGACGCCCGGCGCCCCGCCCCCGCACTCCTCGGAGCCCGCGGCCTCGCCCGCGGAGGACCCGCCGTACGACCTCGACGACAGCTCCGGCGACGCCCCCGACGGCGGACGCCGCAGCTCGGCCCCGCTCGTCGTCGCGCTCGCGGTCGGACTGGTGGCGGGCGCCGCGATCGGCGCGCTCGGCACGGTGCTGCTCACCGGCGAGGCCCCGGACCGGGAGGCAGCCCCCGCCCCCACCACCTCCACCAGCCCGTCGTCCGACCTGCCCGGCGGCGGCGACTTCGGGCTCGTCGGCGGCCTCGACGTCATCGAGCCGCCGTACGGCGAGGGCATCGACGCGATCTGCGAGCGCGACGCCGTGCTGGGCACCGCGGCGCCGTACCCCGCGGAGCCCGAGCTCGCCGGCGAGCTGCGCGCCGTCGTCGCCCAGCAGCAGCTCGCCTACCGCCCCGGCCCCCGCTTCGAGCTCGTCGAGAGCGACCGGGAGTGGGCGGCCACCTCGTACGACCAGCTCAACGCGGCGCTGTGCGTCCGGCGCGTGCCCGGCACCATGGACACCCGGCTCAGCTGCTCGGGCGCCGGCGCGGCCGGCGAGGGCGAGTGGCGCGTCTACACCGCCGACTGGGTCGTCGAGGTGGTCGACCCGTCGACCGGCCGGCTCGTCACCGCGGGCGAGCCGTTCTCCTCGAGCGACGTGACCGTGACCCCGGACTGCGCGGACGTGCCGCCCGACCTCGAGCCCGGTGAGCCGATCGGCGTGCTGGACCTCGCGGACCCCGAGGTCGTGCTCGCCCAGGTGGACGTGGTGCTCGCCGGGCTCTGAGCCGCGCCGCCCGGGGTACGGCGAGCCGGCTCAGGCCGCCTCGCGGCCCACGGCCAGGCGAGGCACGCCCGTCAGGCCCTTGCGGTAGCGGACCTGCGCGGCGTGGGCGTCGAGCAGCCGGTAGAGCGCGGTGTGGGCCTCCCACGGGAGCGGATCGGTGCCGTGGCGCCAGGTCTCGCCGAAGGCGATCCACACCGGCACCCAGGTCGCCGCCACGTCCCACGCACCGCGGCGGGCCTCGACCAGCCGGCGTCGCAGCTGGAACGCGGCCCGTGGGCCGTCGGCGCAGATCGGGGCGGTGCTGACGGGCCAGACCCAGAGGTCGCTGGCCACGAGGTCGAGCTCGAGCTCGCGCAGCACGGCGGGGTCGACGAGCACGGTGAGCACGTTCTCGTGGGGCTGGCGCAGCACCGCTCCTCCCTCCGCCGGCACGGGCCGGTCTCTACGTCGAGGGCGCCGACGCTAGCGCGGAGCGCCGACAACGGCCAGGGTCGCGGCGGCGACGCAGGTCAGACGTCCTCGCAGGCCCACTCGCTCAGGCCGTCGACCGTCATGACCTCCTGCTGCCGCGTCAGGACCTGCCCGGGCTGCAGCCCGGCGAGGTCGCGCGGGCGGAACTGCACGTCCGTCGTGCCGCGGTCGGTGTCGACGTACCCCGCTCCGAGGTCGTAGAGCGCGTCGGGGTCCAGCGTCCCGGCGTCCGTGTCGACGGTCCACCCGGCGCCCGGGTCGGCGAGCACGAGCTCGGCGGCGCCCTCGTCGGTCGTCCACCGCCCGACGGTGGGGTCCTCCGCCTCGACGTCGTCCTCGTCGAGCCGCACGAGCTCGACCTGCTCCACCCGCTCCCCGCAGGACGCGACGACGGCGACCACCCGGCCCCCGTCGTCGAGGTGCACCCCCACCGCCCCGACCGGGCTGTCGCCCCCGATGCAGCCGGTGAGCACGAGGGCGGCCGGGGTGAGCACGGCGGCGAGGAGCACGGAGCGGGCAGGGCCGATGACCGGGGTGAGGGGCATGCCGCTCAGTCTCCGCGCGCTCCGGGCCGGGGCCGATGGAGCGCCGTACTCAGGCGGGCGCCAGCACGATGTCGAAGCCCACCCGCGACCACGCCGCGTCGCCGAGGTCGCGGCCGTCGGGCGTCGGCGTGCCCGCGGGCTGCTCGACGAAGTCCTTGACCAGCGACTCCTTCACGCCGAAGACGCTGTCGCTGTCGAGCAGCTCGTCGCCGCGCACGAAGATGTGCGTGACCAGGGTCCGCAGGTGCGCGGCCGTCACCATGAAGTGCAGGTGCGAGGCCCGCATCGGCGACCGGCCCGTCGCCGCGAGCATCGCGCCCACCGGCCCGTCGTCGGGGATCGGGTACGGCGTCGGGGTGATCGCCCAGAACCGGAAGCCGCCGTCGTCGTCGCTGAAGAGGTGCGCGCGACCCGCGGTGCGGTCGTCGTCGTACTGGACGTCGTAGAAGCCGTCGTCGTCGGCCTCCCAGACCTCGAGCCGGGCGCCCGCGACGGGCCGGCCCTCGGTGTCGCGCACCGTGCCCTCGACCCAGCACGGCTGGCCGGCGGCCCCGCCCGCGATGTCGCCGCCCAGCGGTACCTCGGGGGCGTCGTCGACGAAGAACGGCCCGAACACCGTCGCCTCGGTGGCGTCGCCGTGGGCCTCGTTGTTGATGGCGATCGTCTGCATCGAGGCGCCGAGGGTGTCGGAGAGCAGGATGAACTCCTGGCGGCGGTCGTCGGTGAGGTGGCCGACCGCGGTGAGGAAGTCGATGCCCTGCGACCACTCCTCCTCGGTGAGGCGCACGTCGCGCAGGAAGCCGTGCAGGTGGCGCACCGCGGACTGCATGATCTCGCGCAGGCGCGGGTCGGGGGTGCCGTCGAACGAGTCGACGACGAGCTGGACCAGCTCGTCCTCGCGGGTGCGTTGCTCGTCGGTGGTCATCGGGGGGTCGCTCCTTCCCAGGCGGCGCGCAGCAGGCGCTCGAGGACGTCGGGGGTCACGGTGGCCGGGTTGCTCGCCGGCACCGACGGCAGGATCGCCGCGACCGCGTCGGGGATCGTGGCCTCGTCGAAGCCGTGGTCGCGCAGGGCCCGGGGCGCGTCGAGCCGGGCGCGCAGGGCCTCGAGGCCCTCGAGACCGGTGGCGGTGCCGAAGGCCCGGGCGATGCGGGCGTCGGCGTCCGGCGCGGCCGGCGCGTTGAGCGCCAGCACGTAGGGCAGCACCACGGCGTGCGTGGCCGCGTGCGGCAGGTCGTAGCGACCGCCGAGCACGTGGCAGATCTTGTGGTGCAGCCCGGAGCCGGCCGAGGCGAACGCGACCGCGGCGAGGTAGGCGCCGTACAGCGCCTCCTCCCGGCCCGCGGGGTCGCCGGGGTCGTCGACGATGCGCGGCAGGCCGGCGTCGAGCGCGCGGATGCCCTCGGCGGCGAGCGCCGCGTCGATCGGGTCGGTGCGGGGCGCCCACATCGAGTCCACGCAGTGCGCCAGCGCGTTGAGCCCGGAGGCGACGCTCAGGTCGACGGGCAGCGACAGCATGAGGGTCGCGTCGTACACGACCGAGCGCGGCAGCACGCGGGCGTCGACGCCGGTCGTCTTGGTGGCGCCCTCGGTGAGGCCCCAGACGTTCGTCGCCTCGGACCCGGCGTACGTCGTGGGCACCGCGACGACGGGCAGCCCGGAGGTGAGCGCGACCGCCTTCGCGAGGCCGGTGGTCGAGCCGCCGCCGACGCTCACCAGCAGGTCGACGTCGTGCTCCGCGGCGGCCGCCCGGGCGCGCTCCGCGACCGGGACGGGCACGTGCATCACCACCTCGTCGTGCACGTGCACGACCGGCAGGCCGTCGGTGACCTCGCGCGCGAGGCGCGCCTCGGCGGCCGAGGCCAGCACCATCACGCGGGCGGCCCCGAGCCGCTCCACCTCGGCGGCCAGGGCGGTCGCCGCCGCCCCGGGCGCGAAGACCACGCGCTGGCCGAGCGTCTCGTGCTCGAACCGGTAGGTCATGCCGGCACCTCCCGACCCAGGATCCCGGCGAGCGCCTCGCGCAGCGCCGCGGCGGGGTCGGCCGGGAGGGAGGCCGCGCGCCAGGCGACGTGCTTGTCGGGGCGCACGAGCAGCGCGCCGCTCTCCTCGACCTCGCGGATCCGCGACCAGTCGTAGTAGAGGTCGGTCACCTCGCGGCCGGGACCGATCACGACCGTCGCGAGCGGCACGCCGAGCTCGCGCCCCACCGCCTCGGCGGCCTCCTCCCACGCCTCGCCGGCCACCCCGGTGAGCAGGGTGAAGCGGTCGTACGGCGCGAGGTCCATCGTCGCGAGGCGGCGCCGGTGGTCGCCCACCCACGCGTGGGGCAGGTGGGAGCCGGGCACCGTCGAGGCCTGGTGGTAGAGGTCGGGGTCGCGGGTCGGCTCGGGCCGGGCGGACCCGTCGGACCGGATCGCCGTCGACTCGTAGAACTGGCCGAGCTCGACGCCGTGGGCGTTGAACTCGTAGTTCTTCAGCTCCATCGCCTCCACCAGGGCGGCACGCTTGGCGGCGCCGGCGGGCGTGTTCGCCTTGCGCTCCTCGATGGCGCGCACCATGTCGTCCTCCGTCTCGGCCTCGGTGACGCCGAGGGCGACGAACAGGTCCACGAACTCGCGGCTCGACCGGTTGGCGCGACGCACGATGCGCTCGGCCACCGGCGCGCGCTCGGTCGAGTAGGTCTCCAGCAGCGAGGCGTCGGCCTGGCCGGCCAGCACCGCCGCGATCTTCCAGGCCAGGTTGTAGGCGTCCTGCACCGAGGTGTTGGAGCCCAGGCCGTTGCTGGGCGGGTGCCGGTGGATCGCGTCGCCGGCGCAGAACACGCGCCCGGACTGGAGGTGGGTCGCGTACATCTCGTTGTTGCCCCACAGCGAGGTGCCGGTGATCTCGACGTCGAGGTCGGGCATCCCCAGCAGGTTGCGCACGATCTGGCGGGCCGCGGCCTCGTCGACGACGGGCGGCTCACCCGCGATGTCGTAGCCCCACACGATCAGCCACTCGTCCCAGGGCCGGATCATCCGCACCAGGCCGGCGCCGATGCCGCCGACGTTCGAGCCGGGCTGGATCACCCAGTAGAGGACCGACGGGCGGTGCCCGACGTACGACGTGATGTCGGCCCTGAAGGTGATGTTCATGGAGCCCGCGATGTCCATGGCGCCCTCGAACGGCAGACCGATGTCGGCCGCGACCTGGGAGCGGGCCCCGTCGGCCCCGATCAGGTACTTCGCGCGGATCGTGTAGCGGTGCCCCGTGAGCCGGTCGAGCACCTCCACGGAGACGCCGTCGGCGTCCTGGGTGTGGGAGAGGTACTCCGTCGAGAAGCGGGTCTGGGCGCCCCGCGCGGTCGCGTTGCGCACCAGGATCGGCTCGAGGTAGGTCTGCGGGATGTCGACCGTCAGGCACGGCGACGCCAGCTGGTAGTCGGCCTCGCGCGCCGGGCTGGTGCCCCAGGTGCGGATGCGGCCGATCTCCTCGCCGGCGATCGACGTGCAGAACACCGTGTCGCCCACGAGCTCGTGCGGGGTCGCGTCGGCGAGCACCTGCTCCTCGATGCCCATGTCGCGGAAGATCTCCATGGCGCGCTGGTTCGTGATGTGCGCCCGCGGCGTGTTCGCCGTCCAGCGGTACTTGGTGATCATGATGGTGGGCACGCCGAGCGTCGCGAGGAACAGCGCCGCGGCCGATCCGGCCGGCCCCGATCCCACGACCACCACGTCGGTCTCGACCGTCGCCGTGGTCGGCACCGCGGTCTCCTTCTGCCCGTCGTCGAACGCCGGCACGGGGTCCACCTCCCTCGAGCCGGTCGTGCGCCGGCCCCTGCGTCGAGTGTCGGCAGCCCGCCGGTCGCGGTCGAGGTGTGACGGCCGTCTCGGCCGGAACGCGAAGCCGTGGCCGATCCACGCAGCCCGGGGCCCGGGACGGGGCGGGCGGGCGGGGGCGGGGGGGTCAGGCGAGCGGTACGGCGCGCGCGGCGGCCGCCTGGCGCCGTACGTCGCCGGCGCGCTCACCGAAGTGCGTGGTGAAGGCGTGGGAGAAGTGCGCGGCGGAGGTGAAGCCGCAGCGACGGGCGACCTCGGCGACCGACGTGGTCGCGCCGGCCGGGCTCTCGAGGAGCCGACGGGCCGACTCGAGGCGCCGGGTCAGCACGTAGCGCGGCACGCTCGTGCCGGTGGCGCCGAAGACCCGCGAGAGGTGCCGGGTGCTGAGGCCGACGGCGTCCGCGACCCGCGCCGCGGTCAACGAGGGGTCGGCCAGGTGGCGCTCGACGTACGTGCGGGCGGCCGCCAGGTGGGCGGCGCCGAGGTCGTCGTCGGGGCGTCGGCCGGTGAGCGCGGCGACGAGCTCGAGGAGGGTGCGCTCCTCCGCGGGGTCCGGGTCGGTGGCGCGGGCGGCGGCGCCGACGTGGCGGGCGAGGGTGTGGGCGAACGAGCTGTGGCCCGCCCCGAACCCGACCACCACCGGGCTCGGCACGTGGTCGACGCCGGTGACCTCGGCGAAGACGTCGCGCGGGATCTTCAGCACCAGCTCCTCCAGCCCGCGGGAGAAGCCGCGGAGGAACGGGCGGTCGGCGTCGCAGAGCAGCAGCTGCCCCGGCTGGAGCGTGAGCACGCCGTCGTCGTGGTAGTAGAACGCCTCGCCGACCAGGGTGAAGAACAGGGCGACCGACTCGGCCGGCCGCTGCCGGACCATGGCCGCGTCGCGCTCCACCACGTGCGAGCTGCCCCGCACCCGGGCGAGCTGGACCCGGTCGAGCCGCACGTTGATCTCGGTCGCCTCGAGCGCGGTGGCCGCGAGCGTGCGGCAGCGCAGCCCGATCAGCTGGTCGGCGTTGTGGCTCTCCCAGAGGTCGACGCGCTGCGCCTCGGGGAGCCCCACCGTCGAGAACGCGACCGGACCGGAGCCCTGCGGCCCGCGCCCCGACGTGATCTGCGTCATGTCCGGAGCGTACCCGCGAGGATCGTCAGGCGCCCGTGGTCGCTCCCGGCAGGCGGCCGTGGTCGCGCAGCACCAGCAGGGCCCGCAGGGTGACGAGCCCGCGCCACTCGGTGGTCTGGGCGGGCGACCAGGGCAGCCAGTCGAAGGTCCACCCGCCGTCCGGCTGCTGCGCCGCCTCGAGACCGTCGAGCGCCGCCGCCACCTGGGCGTCCGTGAACAGCGCTCGGCTCCGGGTGCCCGGGCGGGGCGCGAGGGTGAGCAGGTCGAGCCGCTCGCCCTCGGTGCCGCCGGCGACCGGCACGGAGCCGTCGTCGTCGACGAGGGCGCCGAGCGCGGCGATCGTCGCCCGGGCACGGCCCTCGTCGGGGTGGGCGTCGAGGAACGTCAGCGCGTACTTCACCCAGTACGACGACAGCTCGTCGAGCACCGCGAGCCGGCGCCAGCACCACTCCTCGGCGGCATCGAGCCACGGTGACTCCTGTCCGGCCGTCCGCAGCACCGCCGCCAGCCCGAACGTCAGGTGCGACCCGCCCTCGACCGGCTCCATCCACGGCCCGCGGGGGTAGCGCAGCGACCCGGGCAGCACGAACGGCACGCCGCCGTCGGCGTCCGCGACGCTCCCGACGTACGACGCCAGCCCCGCCACCATCGGCTCGTCGAGCCGACCGACCTCCTCGAGCACCTCGAGCCCGTGCAGCGTCGCCGTGGTCTCGCTCAGCGGACCCCGTACGTCGGGCTCCAGCGCGTGCCCGAACCCGCCGTCGGCGTTGAGGTAGGCGCGGAGCGCGACCACGACGGCGGCTGCCGCCGTACCGCGGTCGACCCCCACCCCGAACGCGTGCGCGTAGCGGTGGCGGTCGAGCAGGCGGGCGTTCTCGAGGAGGAAGCGCTCCGCGGCGGCGAGGTCGACGGTCATGCGGTCGATGCTAGGAGGGGCCAGGGGCGCGGGCATGGACGGAACGGCCAGCGCCTGGCGGAACGACGAAGGGCCCGCAGCGACTGCTGCGGGCCCTTCGTGATCGGTGCGCCTGTAGGGATTCGAACCCCAAACCTTCTGATCCGTAGTCAGATGCTCTATCCGTTGAGCTACAGGCGCATGCCGCCCGCCGTGACGCGCGACTGGTCGAGGATAGCGGACCCGCTCCGCCAAGGAAAATCGGATGCCCGGCGCCGCGTCGGCGGGCGCCGTACCCACCCCAGCCGGGGACGTCATCCGAGTCGAGCCCCCGGCACCGCGATCCGGATGACGTCCGCGCCCCGGCGCCGAACCGCCACGTCGAGCGTGCGCTGCGGTGCCACCACGTGACACCGGAGCGCACCCCAGGTCGGGCGGGCGGGCGGGACGGACGGACCCAGCCGCGCCGGACGACATCCGGGTCATCCGGTGCCACCTGGTGACACCAGATCACCCGGCTGCTGCGTGCGTACGGCGGGGCGGGCGCCGTACCCACCCCACCCCCACCCCGGGACGTCATCCGACTCGAGCCCCCGGCACCACGATCCGGATGACGTCCGCGCCCCGACGACGCCGTTTGTGAGCCCGTGAGCCTTGTGAGGCCGTGAGCCGAAAGTGACACCACCGTGAAGCACGCGCGGAGGAGGCGTAACAACCGCCGACCACGCTCAGGGGCATCCGCAGAAGGCCCGCCGTGGGCCGACTCCCCAGGAGGCTCCTCGTGACCACCCTCGCTGCCCCGCACGAGCCGCACGCGTCGGCTCCCCCGCCCGGAACCACCCCGCCCCACGGCACCCCCGGCAAGGGGCGGTGGATCGAGGACTGGCGCCCGGAGGACCCCG
Organism: Nocardioides alkalitolerans DSM 16699; assembly: GCF_000426525.1. GTDB lineage: Bacteria > Actinomycetota > Actinomycetes > Propionibacteriales > Nocardioidaceae > Nocardioides > Nocardioides alkalitolerans. Next base: position 860,389 of record NZ_KE384533.1, on the reverse strand, counting down.
AGTTCTGGGAGAACGGCGGCAAGCAGGTCGCCCGCCGGAACCTGATCTGGTCGATCTTCGCCGAGCACCTCGGGTTCTCGGTGTGGCTGATCTGGAGCGTCTCGTCGGCGTTCCTGCTGGCCCAGGGCTTCGCGTTCTCCGCCCAGCAGCTCTTCTTCCTCGTCGCCATCCCGAACCTGGTGGGCTCGCTGCTGCGCCTGCCCTACACGTTCGCGGTGCCGAAGTTCGGCGGGCGCAACTGGACGATGATCAGCGCGGCCCTCCTGCTCGTGCCGACGCTGCTCTTCGCGGTGGCGGTGCAGAACCCGGGCACGCCGTACTGGGTCTTCTGCGTCATCGCGGCCACGGCCGGCTTCGGCGGCGGCAACTTCGCCTCGTCGATGGCCAACATCAACTTCTTCTACCCGGCCGCGAAGAAGGGCTCGGCGCTCGGCCTCAACGCCGCGGGCGGCAACCTGGGCGTCTCGCTCATCCAGCTGCTGCTGCCGGTGATCGTCGGCGGCGCGGGCATCTTCGGCCTGGTCAAGGCGTCCGAGGGCGGCATCCACCTCGAGCACGCGGCCTACGTGTACGCCGGGCTCGCCGTCGTCGCGACCGTGGCGGCCTGGCTGTGGATGGACAACCTGCGCTCGGCGGTCTCGAAGCCCCGCGAGCAGCTGCAGGTCGTGCGCAGGCCGCACACCTGGATCATGGCGTTCCTCTACATCGGCACGTTCGGCTCGTTCATCGGCTACTCCGCCGCGATGCCCCTGCTCATCAAGCTGAACTTCTGGGTGCCGGAGCCCTCCCCGCTCGGCACGGGCATCTACTTCGCCTACTTCGCGTTCCTCGGCGCGGGCATCGGCTCCGCGACCCGCCCGCTCGGCGGCTGGCTCGCCGACAAGCACGGCGGCGCCAAGGTCACCCTCGGCGCGTTCGCCGGCCTCATCGTCTCCACGCTCGCGGTGCTCTGGACCCTCACGCAGCTCACGCCCAACCCGACGCAGGACCCGGCCATCGCCACCGACAACCAGTCGTGGTTCCCGTGGTTCCTCACCGCGTTCCTCTTCGTCTTCGCCTCCACCGGCATCGGCAACGGCTCGACGTACAAGATGATCCCCGCCATCTGGCGCACCGAGGTCGAGCGCAGCACCACCGCCGGCACCCCCGAGCGCACCGCCGCGATCGCCACCTCCACCAAGCAGGCCTCGGCGGCCCTCGGCGTCATCGGCGCGGTCGGCGCGATCGGCGGCTTCCTCATCCCGCTCGCGTTCAGCGCCCCCTGGGTCGAGGACCCGATGGCCGCCACCCGGGGCGCGCTCATGGTCTTCGCCGGCTTCTACGTGGTCTGCGCGTTCGTGACGTGGGCCGTCTACCTCCGCACCGTGAAGGCGGGCGCGGTCTCCCGCGTCAACCTCGCCGGCGCCGGCATCTGAGGAGCTCGACCGACGTGACGACCACCCACTGCCCCTACTGCTCCCTGCAGTGCGGGATGACGCTGACCCGCTCCGGCGGCCCCCGCGGGCCGCTGGAGGTGGGGGCGTGGGAGTCGTTCCCCGTCAACGAGGGCGCGCTGTGCCGCAAGGGCTGGACCGCCGCCGGCCTGCGCGGCCACCGCGAGCGCCTCACGACGCCCCTGGTGCGCGAGACGCTGCCCGACGGCACCCGTGGCGAGCTGCGTCCGGCGAGCTGGGACGAGGCGCTCGACCTCGTCGCCGACCGCCTCCGCGACCTCCGCGCCGCGCACGGCCCCGACGCCGTGGCCGTGTTCGGCGCGGGCGGCCTGACGAACGAGAAGGGCTACCAGCTCGGCAAGTTCGCCCGGGTCGCGCTCGGCACGAGCCAGATCGACTACAACGGCCGCTGGTGCATGTCGTCCGCCGCGTCGGCCGGGCTCCGGGCCCTCGGGGTCGACCGCGGCCTCCCGTTCCCGCTCGCCGACGTCGAACGGACCGACGTGCTCGTGCTGGCCGGCTCCAACCTCGCCGAGACGATGCCGCCGGCCGCGCGCCACCTCGACCGCCTGCGCGCCCGCGGGGGCCGCGTCGTCGTGCTCGACCCGCGCCGTACCCCCACCGCCGACCGCGCCGACCTGCACCTCGCCCCCGTGCCCGGCACCGACCTCGCGCTCGCGCTCGGCGTGCTCCACCTGGTGGTGGCGGCCGGGGCCGTCGACGAGGAGTACGTCGCGGCCCGCACGACGGGCTTCGACGAGGTACGGCGCAGCGTCGCCGCGTGGTGGCCCGAGCGCGTCGAGCGGGTCACGGGCGTCGCGGCCGACGAGGTGCGCGCGCTGGCCGACCTGCTCGTCGGGACGGCGGGCACCGGGGGCCGCGTCATGGTGCTGACCGCCCGCGGCGTCGAGCAGCACAGCCAGGGCTCCGACACGGTGCTCGCCTGGATCAACGTCGCCCTGGCGCTCGGCCAGCCCGGCAGGCCGGGCGCCGGCTACGGCTGCCTCACCGGTCAGGGCAACGGCCAGGGCGGCCGCGAGCACGGCCAGAAGGCCGACCAGCTGCCCGGCTACCGGATGATCGACGACCCCGCCGCCCGCGCCCACGTGGCCGGGGTCTGGGGCGTCGACCCGGCGAGCCTGCCGGGCAAGGGTCGTTCGGCCTACGAGCTGCTCGAGGCCCTCGGCCAGCCGGGCGTCGACGGCGGACCCGACGGGCCGCGCGCGATGCTCGTGCTCGGCTCCAACATCGTCGTCTCCGCCCCGAACGCCACCCACGTCACCCGGCGGCTCGAGAGCCTCGACCTGCTCGTGGTCGCCGACATGGTGCTCTCCGAGACCGCCGCGATCGCCGACGTCGTCCTGCCCGTCACGCAGTGGTCGGAGGAGACCGGCACGATGACGAACCTCGAGGGCCGGGTGATCCTGCGGCAGGCGGCGACGAGGCCGCCCGAGGGCGTCCGCTCCGACCTCGAGGTGATCGCCGGGCTCGCCGCGCGGCTCGACGCCCCCGGCACCTTCTCCACCGACCCCGAGGAGGTCTTCGCCGAGCTCGGCCGGGCCTCCGCGGGCGGGAAGGCGGACTACTCGGGCCTCACCTACGACCGGATCCGCGCGGAGCACGGCGTCTTCTGGCCCTGCCCCGCCACGCCCGACGACGAGCCCGACCACCCGGGCACGCCGCGGCTCTTCGCGGACTCCTTCGGCCACGCCGACGGCCGCGCCCGCTTCCTCGCCACGGAGTTCCGGGGCGCCGCGGAGCAGCCGTGCGACGACTACCCGCTCCACCTCACGACAGGTCGGGTGCTCGGCCAGTACCAGTCCGGCGCCCAGACCCGCCGCATCCGCGACCTGCCCGACGACGGCCCGTTCGTCGAGCTGCACCCGATGCTCGCCCGCCGCCTCGGCACCGCCGACGGCGAGCTGCTGACCGTCAGCACCCGCCGGGGCTCCATGCGCGCGCCGGCCCGCGTGGTGGAGACGATCCGTCCCGACACGGTCTTCGTGCCCTTCCACTGGGTCGGCGCGAACCGCCTCACCAACGACGCGCTCGACCCGGCGAGCCGGATGCCCGAGTTCAAGGTCTGCGCGGCGGCGGTGACGGCATGAGCGAGCGCCCCCAGCACCCCCAGCACCTCGTCGTGGTCGGCCACGGCATGGCGGCGGTGCGCCTCGTCGAGCTGCTCGTCGGCGGGGGATGGATCGAGCAGGGCCACGCCCTGACGGTGATCGGCGAGGAGCCCGGCCCGGCGTACAACCGCATCCTGCTCTCCGCCGTGCTCGAGGGCACCCACGACGCCTCGTCGACCGTGCTGCGCGACGAGAGCTGGTACGTCGACCGCGGCGTCGCCCTGCGCACCGGCGTCCGCGTCGCGGAGATCGACCGCGAGGCCGGCGAGGTCGTGCTCGTCGACCGCAGCCGCGTGGCCTACGACCGGCTCGTGCTCGCCACGGGCTCGGTGCCGTCCCTGCCCCCGATCCGCGGGATGGTGCGCCCCGAGGGCACGCTGCACGAGCGCGTCCACGCGTTCCGCTCCGCGAGCGACTGCCGCGGCCTGGTCGCGGCGCTGGCCGACCGTCGTACGCCGGTGCGGCGCGCCGTCGTCGTGGGCGGGGGGCTGCTCGGCCTGCAGGTCGCCCGCGCGCTCGGCGCCCGCACCGGCCACGGGGCCGTCGTCACCGAGGTCGTCGAGGGCGCCGAGCACGTGCTGTCGCGCCAGCTCGACCGCAACGGTGCCGGCATCCTCGCCCGCGACCTCGCCCGCCTCGGCACCACCGTCTACACCGGCGCCCGCGCCGTGCGGCTCGTCGCGTCGCCGCAGCCGGAGCACGCCGTGGGCGTCCGCCTCGACAACGGCCACGTGCTCGCCACCGACCTCGTCGTGCTCACCGCGGGCGGCCGGCCGTCGACCGCGCTGGCCCGCCGGGCCGGGCTCGACGTCCGCCGCGGGGTCGTCGTCGACGACGCCCTCACCACCACCGACCCGCGCATCCACGCGATCGGCGACTGCGCCCAGCACGCCGGCAAGGTCTCCGGCTTCGTCGGCCCCGCGTGGGACCAGGCCGCGGCCCTCGCCGGCCGCCTGCTCGGCGACCCCACGCCGTACGCGGGGGTGCGCGAGGTCGCCCGCCTGCGCGCCACCGGCCTCGACGTCGCGGTGCTCGGCGACCCCGAGGCCGCCACCGCGGCGGCCGGCGAGGTCGTCGAGATGACCAACCCGATCACCCGCAGCCACCGCAAGCTCGTCGTGCGCGACGGCCGGGTCGTCGCCGCCGCCCTCGTCGGGGACCTCTCCCGGGTCGGCCTGCTCACGCAGTACGTCGAGCGGGGCACCGTGCTCGGCCCCCACGAGCCGGGCGACCTGCTGCTGCCGGAGAAGCGCACCGGCAGCACCGGCCCCGCCGACCTGCCCGACGACACCGAGGTCTGCGCCTGCGCCGGGGTGTCCGCCGGGGCGGTCCGCGCGTGCGGGTCGCTCGACGACGTCCGCGCCACCACCCGCGCCACCACCGGCTGCGGCGGCTGCTCCGGCACCGTCCGCGCCCTGCTCGCCGCCCGCACCCCCGTCGGAGCCCTCGGTGGTTGAGGAGCGAGCGCCAGCGAGCGTCTCGAAACCACCACGCACCGCCCGCACACCCCGCACCACCCAGGAAGAGGTACCCGTCATGAGCCCCACCGCCAGCGGCCGTCGCCCCCGCATCGTCGTCGTCGGGCACGGCATGGTCGGCCACCGCTTCGTGGCCGCGGCCGTCGAGCGCGGCCTCACCGCGACCCACGACGTGGTCGTCTACGGCGAGGAGCGGCGCGTCGCCTACGACCGCGTGGCCCTCACCTCGTTCTTCGAGGTCGGCGCCGACGCCCTCTCGCTCCTGCCGTCGGGGGTGTACGACGACCCGCGCGTCGCCCTGCACACCGAGACGTCGGTGGTGGGCATCGACCGCGAGGCGCGGCGGGTGCGGCTCGCGGACGGCACCACCGCGTCGTACGACGAGCTCGTGCTCGCCACGGGGGCGGCCCCGTTCGTGCCGCCCGTGCCGGGCAAGGACCTCGACGGCTGCTTCGTCTACCGCACGATCGAGGACCTCGAGGCCATCCGGGACGCGGCGGCCCGCCCCCGCGCGGACGGGTCGAAGGCCCGCGGCATCGTGATCGGCGGTGGCCTGCTCGGGCTGGAGGCGGCGAACGCGCTCGTCCAGCTCGGCGTCGAGGCCCACGTGGTCGAGATGGCGCCGCGGCTCATGCCCGTGCAGCTCGACGGCGCGGCCGGCGCGACCCTGGTGCGCCACATCGAGAAGCTCGGGGTGCACGTGCACTGCGGCGTGGTCTCCACCGAGGTGCTCGACGACGGCACCGGCCGGGTCGCCGGGCTGGGCCTGCGCGACGCCGATGCGCTCGAGGCCGAGATCGTCGTGTTCTCCGCCGGGATCCGGCCGCGCGACGCCCTGGCCCGCGAGGCCGGGCTCGCCGTGGCCGAGCGCGGTGGCATCCTCGTCGACGAGCAGCTGCGCTCCACGACCGACCCGCACGTGTGGGCGATCGGCGAGTGCGCGGCGCCCGCGGGCCGCATGTACGGCCTCGTCGCGCCCGGCTACACGATGGCCGAGATCGTCGCCGACACCCTGCTGGGCGGCACGGCCGGCGCGTTCACGGGCGCCGACATGTCCACCAAGCTCAAGCTGCTCGGCGTCGACGTGGCCTCGTTCGGCGACGCGTTCGCCACCGGCCCCGACGCCCTCGAGCTGGTCTTCGCCGACGCGGTGGCCGGGCTCTACAAGAAGCTGGTCGTGGGCCCCGCCGGCCCCGACGCCGACGGGAACCCCCGCGAGGACGCCTGGGTGCTGCTCGGCGGCATCCTCGTGGGCGACGCGTCGTCGTACGGCGTGCTGCGCCCGCTCGTGTCCAGCGGGATGCTCCTGCCGGAGAACCCGGAGGAGCTGATCCTCCCGGAGAGCCGCGGCGCGCTGCAGCTCGGGCTCCCCGACGAGGCCGTGGTCTGCTCCTGCAACAACGTCACCAAGGGCGACCTCCTCGCCGCGGTCGACGTCGACGGCGAGCACCGCTGCGAGGACCTCGGCGCGGTGAAGGCGTGCACGTCGGCCGGCACCACCTGCGGCTCCTGCGTCACCACCGTCAAGGGCGTCATCGAGGACTACTTCGGCGAGATCGGCAAGGCCGTCGACACCAGCCTCTGCGAGCACTTCCCGCTCACCCGCCAGGAGCTCTTCGACGTCGTCGCGGTGCACGGCTACCGCAGCTTCACGGAGATCGTCGAGGCCCACGGCACCGGCCGCGGCTGCGACATCTGCAAGCCCGCCGTCGCCTCCGTGCTCGCCAGCCAGACCGGCGGCCACGTGCTCGAGGGCGAGGTCGGCGCGCTGCAGGACACGAACGACGCCTACCTCGCCAACATCCAGCGCAACGGCACCTACTCGGTGGTGCCGCGCATCGCCGGCGGCGAGATCACGCCCGAGGGCCTCATCGTCATCGGCGAGGTGGCGCGCGACTTCGGGCTCTACACGAAGATCACGGGCGGCCAGCGCATCGACCTCTTCGGCGCCCGCATGGAGGAGCTGCCGCTCATCTGGAGCCGCCTCGTCGACGCCGGCTTCGAGTCGGGCCACGCCTACGGCAAGTCGCTGCGCACCGTGAAGTCGTGCGTCGGGTCGACCTGGTGCCGCTACGGCGTGCAGGACTCGGTGCAGCTCGCCATCGACCTCGAGCTGCGCTACCGCGGGCTGCGCTCGCCCCACAAGCTCAAGGGCGGGGTGTCGGGCTGCGCTCGCGAGTGCGCCGAGGCGCGCAGCAAGGACTTCGGCGTCATCGCGACCGAGAAGGGCTGGAACCTGTACGTCGGGGGCAACGGCGGCGCGACGCCGAGGCACGCGCAGCTGCTGGTCGGCGACGTCGACACCGAGACGCTCGTGCGCTACCTCGACCGCTACCTCATGTACTACGTGCGCACCGCCGACCGGCTCCAGCGCACGGCGCCCTGGATCGAGAGCCTCGAGGGCGGTCTCGACCGGGTGCGCGAGATCGTGGTGGAGGACTCGTTGGGACTCGGCACCGAGCTCGAGGCGGCGATGGCGCGCCACGTCGAGGGCTACTTCGACGAGTGGAAGGCGACGCTCGAGGACCCCGAGAAGCTCTCCCGGTTCGTCTCCTTCGTCAACGCCCCGGGCCAGCCCGACCCGAACATCACGTTCACCACCGAGCGCGGCCAGATCAAGCCGGTCAACCTCGACGAGCCGGTCGTGCTCGGCACCTCGATCCCCGTCGGGGCCCCGCGATGAGCGCCGTACGAGCAGAAGGACCCACGACGACCTGGCTGCCCGTCTGCACCACCGACCAGCTCTCCCGGGAGCGCGGGGTCGCCGCGCTGGTGGGTGGGCGGGCGGTGGCGCTGTTCCGCACGTACGACGACGAGTGGTTCGCCCTCGACAACCACTGCCCCTTCGCTCACGCCTCCGTGCTGGCGCGTGGCATCGTGGGCACCCGTGGCGACGTGCCGTTCGTGGCGTCGCCGATGCTCAAGCAGCCGTTCGGCCTGCGCGACGGCGTCTGTCTCGACGACCCGTCCGTGCGGGTCCCGACCTATCCCGTCCGCGTCGTCGCGGGCGTGGTGGAAGTAGGAGTGGGGTCGCCGTGACCGAGGCGTACGACGACGGGTCCGGGGCCGCGGGCCCCGACGGCCCGCTGTCCGGCTTCACGATCGGCGTGACCGCCGCCCGCAAGGTCGAGGAGCAGGTCGCGCTGCTGGAGCGGCGGGGCGCCCGCTGCGTGTGGGCGCCGGCGCTCTCCCTCGACCCCAAGCGCGTCGACGACGACGAGCTGCGGGCCGTCACCGAGCAGGTGCTCGCCACCCCGGTCGACCTCTTCCTCGCCACCACCGGCATCGGCATGAAGGGCTGGCTCGACGCCGCCGAGCAGTGGGGCCGGCTGGACGAGCTGGTCGACCACCTCGGCAAGGCGGAGATCCTGGCGCGCGGGCCGAAGTCGGTCGGTGCCCTGCGCCGCCGCGGCCTGCGCGAGCTCTGGGCGCCCGAGTCCGAGCGGTTCGACGACGTGCTCGCCCACCTGCGCGGACGCGACCTCGACGGCGCCCACATCGTCGTCCAGGAGCACGGCCAGTCGCTCTCGATGGTCGCCCACGCACTGCGTCGGCTGGGGGCGACCGTGACCTCGGTGGCGGTCTACCGGGTCGAGCCCGCCGAGGACCCGACGCCCATGTTCGGCCTCATCGACCACATCGCCGACCGCACCCTGCACGCCGTCACCTTCACCTCGGCCCCGGCGGTGGCCGCGCTCATGGAGGCGGCCGCCTCGGTGGGCCGCCGCGACGCCGTCATCGCCGCGTTCCAGGCCGACGTGCTCGCCACCTGCGTCGGGCCGGTCACCGCCGCCGCCTTCGAGCTCTGGGGCGTGCCGACCGTCGAACCCGACCGCTCCCGCCTCGCCGCGATGGTGAAGCTGCTCGAGCTCGAGCTGCCGCTGCGCCACCAGGGCCAGCTGGTGGAGGCCGCGGGCCACACCGTGCGGATCATCGGCGACACGGTGCTGGTCGACGGCACCGAGGCGGCGCTCACCCCGGCCCCCCTCGCGATCCTCCACGCGCTGGCCGACCACCCGGGCGCCGTGGTGTCGCGCCGCGAGCTGCTCGCCTGCCTGCCCCGCGGCACCGCCGCCTCCGACCACGCGGTCGACATGGCGGTCGCCCGGCTCCGCGCCGCCGTCGGCACCAAGGTCGTCCAGACCGTCTTCAAGCGCGGCTACCGCTTGGCGGTGGAGGCACCGTGACCACGCTCGCCCACCCGGACGGCCGCATCCGCCTCGTCACCGTCGCCCACGGCACCCGCGACGGCTCCGGCAGCCCGGTCGCCCACGCCCTCACCACCGCGGCGAGCACGCTGCTCGGCATGCCGGCCACCACGTCGTACGTCGAGCTGGCCGCCCCGCTGCTCACCGACGTCCTGGCCGCGGCGACGACGCCGCTGGTCGTCGTGCCGCTGCTGCTGTCGTCGGGGCTGCACGTCGACAGCGACGTGCCCGAGGCGGTCGCGGACGCCCCCGTCCCCACGATCCTCACCGCCGCCCTCGGACCCTCCCCGCTCCTCGCCGACGCGCAGTGCGCCCGGCTCCGCGAGGCCGGTGCCCGCCCCGGGCAGCCGGTCACGCTCGTCGCCGCGGGCTCGAGCCGGCCGGAGTCCCTCGACGACCTCGCCGACGCCGCCGCGATGCTGGGCGGTCTCTGGGGCACGACGGTCCGGGTCGCGACGATGACGGGCCTGGGTGAGCGTCCGGACGCCGTCGTGCGCCCCGGCGACGCCGTCTCGCCGTACCTGCTCGCCCCCGGCTTCTTCTCCCGCCGCTGCGGCGAGGGCGCCCGCGCCGCCGGTGCGAGCGTCGTCGGCGACGTGATCGGCGCGCACCCCTCCGTGGTCGAGCTCGTCGCCCACCGCGCCCGCGCCGCGGCGTACGTCGCCCGCCCCGCCGCCTGACGCACCGGACGTCATCAGCTCCGAGCCCCCGGCGCCACGATCGGGATGACGTCCGCCTCCGTCCCCGGCGCGAGGTAGTCCCTGACGTCGTGGTCGCCCTGATCGCCGTGGCACGACCCGTTCGTCAGGGACTACCGGGGTGGCCGCGCCGAGATCAAGGCGACGCCGGGATCCGGGTGATCCGGTGCCACGTGGTGGCACCAGACGACCCGGCTGTCCGACGCGTACGGCGGGGCGGGCGCCGTGCGCACCCCCACCTCGGGACGTCATCAGCTCCGAGTCGCCCGCGCCACGATCGGGATGACGTCCGCCTCCCTCCCCCGTCGCGCACCCCGCCACCGACCCGAACGTGACCTCCGTCACCCGCATCGGGTCCTACTCGCGGGTTCGCCCGACGATGGATCGATCCAATAGGGCGCCCGGAAATCCGTGGTTAGCCTCAGCCCACCCGGCTGAGCCGGGTGCTCCACCAGCTCTCACAACCCGTCGCCCGACAACGCCGCCGCGCGATCACACACGACACTCCACGACACATCCGTCGATACGCTCGACGGCCGGTGTCCGGCCAGACGCCGGGTGCCGCGATGCGCGAGAGGGAAACGCAAGGCATGACCGCCACCGCAACGCAGCCCACCACCCACCAGGGCATCCTGAACTGGGTCAACGAGATCGCCGAGCTCACCCAGCCGGCATCCATCCACTGGGTCACCGGGTCCCCCGAGGAGTGGACGGAGCTGACGGACGGCCTCGTCGCCACCGGCACCTTCACCCGGCTCAACCCCGAGATCAAGCCGAACTCGTTCTACGGCGCCTCGGACCCCATCGACGTCGCCCGCGTCGAGGACCGCACCTACATCTGCTCGGTGAACGAGCGCGACGCCGGTCCGACGAACAACTGGATGGACCCGGACGAGATGAAGACCCTCATGCGCGGCCTGTACGCCGGCTGCATGAAGGGCCGCACCATGTACGTCATCCCGTTCGTGATGGGCCACCTCGAGGCCGAGAAGCCGATGTTCGGGGTCGAGATCACCGACTCCGCCTACGTCACCGTCTCGATGACCGTGATGGCGCGCCTCGGCACCAGCGTGCTGCGCCGCATGGAGGAGCTCGACGCCGACTTCGTGCCGGCCCTGCACTCGGTGGGCCACCCGCTCGCCGACGGTGAGGCCGACGTCGCCTGGCCCTGCAACGAGACGAAGTACATCGTGCAGTTCCCCGAGGAGCGGGCGATCTGGTCGTTCGGCTCCGGGTACGGCGGCAACGCCCTGCTCGGCAAGAAGTGCTACGCGCTGCGCATCGCGTCCGTGATGGCGCGCGACGAGGGCTGGCTCGCCGAGCACATGCTGATCCTCAAGCTCACCTCGCCCCAGGGCGTCGTGAAGTACATCGCGGCCGCGTTCCCGAGCGCCTGCGGCAAGACGAACCTGGCGATGCTCGAGCCCACGATCCCGGGCTGGAAGGTCGAGACGCTGGGCGACGACATCGCCTGGATGCGCATCGGCGAGGACGGCCGCCTCTGGGCCGTCAACCCCGAGTTCGGCTTCTTCGGCGTCGCTCCGGGCACGAACAACCACACCAACCCGAACGCGATGAAGACGATCGACAAGGGCAACTCGCTCTTCACGAACGTCGCGCTGACGCCCGAGGGCGACGTGTGGTGGGAGGGCCTGGAGAACACGCCGGCCCATGCGACCGACTGGAAGGGCAACCCCTGGACGCCCGAGAGCGGCGAGCTCTCCAGCCACGCCAACAGCCGCTACTGCACGCCGATCAAGCAGTGCGACATCCTCGCGGCCGAGTACGACGACCCGCGCGGCGTGCCGATCGACGCGATCCTCTTCGGTGGCCGTCGCAAGACGACCATCCCGCTCGTCTTCGAGGCGCGCGACTGGACGCACGGCACGTTCCTCGGCGCCACGCTCTCCTCCGAGACGACCGCCGCGGCGATCGGACAGGTCGGCATCGTGCGTCGCGACCCGATGGCGATGCTGCCGTTCATCGGCTACAACGCCGGTGACTACTTCGGTCACTGGATCAACGTCGGCAAGGACAACGACGCCGCGAAGCTGCCCCGCATCTTCTACGTCAACTGGTTCCGCCGCGACGACGAGGGCGGCTTCCTGTGGCCGGGCTTCGGCGAGAACAGCCGCGTGCTGAAGTGGGTCGTCGAGCGCATCGACGGCCAGGCCGCCGCGGTCGAGACCGCCGTGGGCCACGTGCCGGCGCCGGGCTCCTTCGACATCGACGGCCTCGACATCACCGAGGAGGCCCTCGCGGCCGCCCTGGCCGTCGACGTCGACGAGTGGAAGGCCGAGATCCCGCAGATCACGGAGTGGTTCGAGAAGTTCGGCGACGACCTCCCGGCCGTGCTGTGGACCGAGCTCGACCACCTGAAGAGCCGCCTCGAGGCCTGAGGCACCGCACCGCCTGATCCACCTGCTCGACCCCGCGCGTCACCCCTCACGCGCGGGCGCCGGCCCCGGAGCCTCCTGGCTCCGGGGCCGTCGTGCGTCCCGGGCCGCCCCCACCGGCGAGCGCCACCCGTTCGGAGACTTCCGCCCACGAGAGCCGTTTCGCGACCCGGCCACCGCCCCGGGTGGATAATCGGCAGCCTCCGGGGGGTCGGGGCGGGTCTGAGGTGGGAGGGAGCAGCGGTGGTCGACGTCGACGCGGCGACGCGGGCGCTCTTCGAGGGCGACGGCACCAAGCTGTACGACGAGGTGCTCGCGGCCGGCGGGATCGCGGCCGACGACCCCCGCATCAATCCCGGTGGCGCCCTCCACGCCGCCCACCAGCTGCTCGTCTCGATGGGCCTGCTGACCCGCGACCCGCGCTCCTCCCGCTTCACCGCCGCCGACCCGGCCGCCGCGCAGTCGCAGGTCGTCGCGCCGCTCGGGCAGCGGGGCGCCGAGCTGCTCGCGGAGTCGTCGGCGTGGGCCAAGGGCTTCGGTGCGCTCTCGCAGGCCTGGCGGCGCGCCCCCCAGCCGGCGTCGGGGCCCGTGACGGAGATCCGGGGCGACGCGATCGACCCCTTCATCGCCTCGATCGTGGCCGACGCCGAGCACGAGCTGCTGACGGCCCAGCCCCAGGTGGGGCGCAACGCCGCGGCCCTGGCCAAGGCCGCCGACCGGGACACCGCCGCGCTGGCCCGCGGCGTCAAGCTGCGCACGCTCTACCAGCACGCGGCCCGACGCAGCTCGATCACGCACAAGTACGTCGCGACCGTCACGCCGCAGGGCGCCGAGGTGCGCACCCTCGACGAGTTCTTCAACCGGCTCATCGTGGTCGACCGGATGCTCGCGCTCATCCCGGGGCGCGAGGGCCACTCGGTCGCGCTCGCGATCCGCGAGCCGTCGCTGGTGGCCTACCTCGTCGACGTCTTCGAGCGGCACTGGGAGCGGGCGCGCCCGTTCTCCAACAACGAGTCGTCGATGCTGCGCGACATCGCGGCCGAGCAGCGGGCCATGACGATCCGGATGCTGATCGAGGGCCACGCCGACCCCGTCAGCGCGAAGCGGCTCGGGGTCAGCCCGCGCACCTACGCGGCGTACGTCGCCGACCTCAAGGCCGAGTTCGAGGCGCAGACGCGCTTCCAGCTCGGCTACACGATGGGCCAGAGCGGTGTCTCGGGGCACGAGAAGCCGACGAGCACCGCACCGAGCGACTGACCGCGGCGCGGGCGCACGCGCACGCGCACGCGCACGCGGGGAGATGATGGAGGGCGGTGACGCTCTCGCGTCACCGCCCTCGTGCCTGAGGCGAGCCTGGGGGCAGGCGGACCGAACATGTGGGGGTTGGGTTGGGTCCCCGCCTCAGGAGTCTTCAGTTGGTCGGACGACCCCGAGGTCATCCGGCGTTGACGCGCAGGTCTACTTCTGGCCCCAGCTGGTGTCCGTGGGGCTGGTGCCGGTGTCGACCTGGGTCTTGACGATCTTTGCGTACCGCTGGCCCCAGCTCGTGTCTGCATGAGCGGGAGACGCAGCCCCGAGAAGGCCGATGCCGAACGCAGTCGTGGCCAGCGCGATGCCGGCGCGACGAACGAGTGTCATCTGCTCTCCACCTTTGCCTGATGTCGGGCACCCGTACCTGGGAGGGCGCCGACTCCTGCCGACCATCGTGGCCCACGGCGGGCCCCGTCGTCACAGGAACGGTGGCTCATGTCTCTGCAATGCAGATAAATGCAATCTGGGGCTCCGTCGCCCTCCGCGAGCACGCCCGACGGGACCCATGACGCAAGAAACCCCGCCGGACCCTGACTCGTCAAGGCCCCCGACGGGGTTCCGCTGGCGGAGGCGGAGGGATTTGAACCCTCGATGGGGTTGTAGCCCCAAACCCGCTTAGCAGGCGGGCGCCATAGACCGGACTAGGCGACGCCTCCCCGACAGCCCGCACAGGTTACAAGGCCCGCTGGGCATGTGCCGAATCAGGTCCGCGACGGGCGTCCGACGCCTGCCCGGCGCGGGCGCGACACGGGCCCGACACGTGGTCAGCGGATGCGGCGGTGGCCCCGGCCGCGCTCCAGCTCGGCCCGCAGGAGGCGCACGAACTCCTCGCGGTCGACCGCCAGCACGTCGACGGGGATGGTCGTCGAGCGGCCGTCCTTCAGCCGCAGCACGACGCAGGGCGAGCCGGCGACGGTCGTGGTGACCGCGTCCTCGACGTCCGCCCACCGTGCCTGCCGCGTGCCCGCGCCGCGCACGAACCGCACGCGGTAGCCCTGCTCGCCGAGGCGTACGACGTACGCCCGGTTGACGAGGTGGAGGCCACCGGCGCCGAGGGCGAAGAGCAGCACGGCCGCGACCACGACCGGCACGGCCGCGGGCAGGTCGAGCAGCGCGGCGAGGGCGAGCAGGAGCAGGACGAGCAGGGCCAGCGCGACGACCGCGAAGCCGAGGAGGCGGGCGGCCACGGCGGGCGCGATGCGGATGTCACGGGGCACACGCCCATTCTCCCCGAGACGGCCCGCACGGCCCGGTCCGGGGCTCCGACGGTCTGCTCACACCCGCCCGGGTGAGCCGTCCCCGGTCTCGCGGGTGAGCGTCGTCACAGTGGTCTACGATCGACGGCGGTGGGGTCCCGCGCCCACCGCCGCCCTTCCCCCGAGGCCACTGGAGGCGACCGTGCGCAGCTCCGTCCCCGCGTTGCACGCCCTGCACGTCGCCCTCGACGCGCTGCCGCCGCCGCACAGCCGGCAGGGCCCCGCGCTCGGCAACTGGCGGTGGACCGTGCGCCAGCGCCTCGCCGCCGTGCGCACCATCCTCGTGAGCGAGACCGACCGCTACAGCGCGTCGTGGCTGCAGGGTCCGGAGGGAGACGTCTTCCGCCAGCGCGGCGCGCTGCTGGAGCGCGTGCACTCCTTCGACGCCCTCGTGCTGCAGAGCCCCGAGCCCGACGTCGTACGTCGTGACCTCATGCGGCTGCTCATCGACGTCGACAACCACGTGTTCCGGGTGGGCGAGCTCGTCGCGGCGGGCGCGTCCCGCACGGCGGCGGCTGAGCCCGCCGAGGCCACCGTGCCGCCGGCGGCGGCGCCGACCCTAGACTGACGCCCCACGCGGGGCGCACGACCGGTCCCGCGCCCGGAGGGGTGCCGGAGTGGCCGATCGGAACCGCCTTGAAAGCGGTCGCTGGCAGTGATGTCAGCCGCGGGTTCGAATCCCGCCCCCTCTGCCAGGTGCTCGCAGGAGGTCGCGCGTCCGCGCCGCAGCCGCCTCAGGCGGGGTCGAGGACGACGAGGACGTCGCCCTCCTGGATGACGTCGCCCGGCGACACCTTGATCTCCCGCACGCGGCCGGCGTGCTCGGGGTGCACGGGGATCTCCATCTTCATGGACTCCAGCAGGAGCACCGTGCTCTCGGGGGTCACGTCGTCACCGACGGCGCACCCGATCTCGACCACCGACGCCACCATCTCGGCGACGACCTCCACCACCTGCTTGCGAGCCATGGGGCCGAACCTATCCGTTACCGGCGCGTACGCCCGCGTCAGAGGAGCGGGCGGGCGCGGGAGGGCTCGGGGCGTACGGCGCTGCGCTCCTCGTCGCGCCGCGCCCGCGAGCCGCGGGACCCCGTGAGCGCCAGGTCGACGCGGATCGCGACGTACGCGACGGCCAGACCGATGACGAGCGAGTAGACGACGCTGAGGAACGCCTCGAGCAGGGTGGCGGACGGGTTCATGACGCCGTTCGCGACCGGGGCGGTGGCCGCGACGCCGAAGCTGCAGAGCCACCAGCCCTGGCGGCGGCGGGCCCGCATGTAGACGCCCCAGGCGAGGGCCGGCACGCCGAGCACCGCCTGGATCGGGCGGGGGACGCCGCCGATGGTGTCGAGCATCCAGGTGGCCGAGTCGAGCACGGTGCCGACGATGCTGGAGGCGCCGTAGCGGCGGAGGGTCTCGGCGTACGCGAGGATCACGGCGAGCACGAGCAGCCCGACGACGACGGCGATGATGCCGCGCCGCCCGAGGCCATGGAGGCCGGCGCCGAGCCGGTAGACCAGGGCGAGGACGACGAGGAAGCTGAGGGCGAGCGTCGTGTACTCGAACCGCACCAGCGACACCGTGGGGGCGTAGCCGACGGCCGCGACCGCGGCCACGCCCGAGAGCGCCAGGGCGACGAGCACCTCCCGCACCGCGTGCAGGAAGCGTCGGGCCGGCACGGTGGCCATCACCCCGAGCACGGCCCCGACGGTGCAGGTCATCACCGCCGCGCCCGTGCTGAGCGTCTGGGTGTCGGCGACGAGCACGACGACGCCGATCAGTCCGGCGAGCGTGCCGAAGACGACGGGCCGACCACCGGTGCGGGCCGCCAGCGCCCACGTGTAGGCGACCGTGACGACGACGGCGCCGACGCCCTCCGCCCAGGCGGGAGCCACCCCCGTGCCGCCGGCCACGAGCAGCGCGAGGCCGCCCGCCACGAGCAGCCACCAGGCGCCGAGCCGCGAGGCGCGACCGCGGAGCCGCTCACCGACCGTCGCGTTCTCCGCGGCGGCGACGGCCTCCTCGACGACGCCCTCGAGCACCGGGGAGATGCCCTCGCGCTCCTTCGCGGCGCGCGCCGCACGGCGCTCGGAGCGCGGAGCTCGGGGCGCGGGCGCAGCACGACGGGCCCCCGGGCGAGGGCGCTCGGGGGTCGCGGGAGGCGGTTCCGGGGACGACACGGCGGCCCACGCTACAGCCGGCGGTTGGCGAGCGACGGATTCGTCCGTCGGGCACCGACGAGCACGTCGCGGTCGACCACGCCCGACACGGTCGTCGGACCGTCACCGGCCTCGACCACGACGCGGCCCTCCGGGTCGACGATCGTCGAGAGGCCCGTGTAGCGCGGGGCCGGTTGGGCGGCAGCAACGACGTACGCGGTGTTCTCGATGGCGCGGGCGTGCACCAGCGTGCGCCAGTGGTGGCCCTTGCCCTCGCCGGCCACCCAGGCCGCCGGGCACACGAGCACCTCGGCGCCGTGGTCGACGACCAGGCGGCGGGCCAGCTCGGGGAAGCGGAGGTCGTAGCAGGTCATCAGGCCGACGGTGAAGCCGCGCACGTCGACGGTGACCGGCGTCGGGGCCCCGGCCGTGAGGCGGTCGGACTCGCGGTAGCCGAAGGAGTCGTAGAGGTGGATCTTGCGGTACGACGCCGCGCCCGGGCCGTCGGGACCGTCGGGGCCGCTCACGACCAGGGTGTTCCACGGACGCTCCGGGTCGTCGGAGGTCTCGAACATGCCGGCGACGACGGTGACGTCGTGGCGGCGGGCGGCCTCGGCGACCGCGGTGGCGAAGGGGCCGTCGAGCGGCTCGGCGTACGCGCTGACGTCGGACCCCGCCTTGCCGAAGTCGCGGGCGAACACCTCGGGGAGCACCACGAGGTCCGCGTCGGGACCGACCTCGTCGAGCACCTCGACGAGGCGGCGGCGGTTGGCCGCGGGGTCGAGCCCCGAGGCCTCCTGGACGAGCGTCACGCGCAGGGTCGCGGTCATCACCCCAGCGTAGGGTCGAGCGCATGCGCGCCGTGACCGCCCCGAAGCCCGGAGGGCCCGAGGCCCTCGTCCTCTCCGACCACACGGACCCCCGTCCCGGACCCGGCGAGGTGCTCGTCGAGGTCGTCGCCACGGCGGTCAACCGGGCCGACCTCATGCAGCGCCGCGGCTTCTACCCGCCGCCGCCCGGTGTGACCGAGGTGCTCGGGCTCGAGTGCAGCGGCCGCGTCGCCGCCCTCGGTGAGGGCGTCACCGGCTGGTCGGTGGGCGACGAGGTCTGCGCCCTGCTCGCGGGGGGCGGCTACGCGTCGTACGTCGTGGTGCCCGCCGGGCAGCTCATGCCCGTGCCCGCGGGCCTCGACCTGGTGACCGCGGCGGCCGTGCCCGAGGTGGCCTGCACCGTGTGGTCCAACGTGTTCATGGTGGCGGGCCTCAAGCCCGACGACGTCTTCCTGGTGCACGGCGGCGCCGGCGGCATCGGCACGTTCGCGATCCAGGTGGCGTCGGTGCTCGGCGCCCGGGTCTTCGCGACCGCCGGCAGCCCCGAGAAGCGCCAGCTGTGCGAGGAGCTCGGGGCGGAGCGCGCGATCGACTACCGCGAGGAGGACTTCGTCGAGATCCTGCGCGAGGTCGGCGGGGCCGACGTGGTGCTCGACAACATGGGGGCGAAGTACCTCGGCCGCAACGTCTCCGCGCTCGCCACCGAGGGCCGTCTCGTGGTCATCGGCATGCAGGGCGGCACGAAGGGCGAGCTGGACCTCGGGGCGCTGCTGGCGAAGCGCGCGGCCGTCGTGGCGACGTCGCTGCGCGCCCGACCGCTCGACGACAAGGCACGGATCTGCGCCTCCGTCGTCGAGAACGTGTGGCCGCTGCTCGCCGACGGCTCCGTGCGTCCGATCGTGCACGCGACGCTCCCGCTGGAGGACGTCGCCGACGCCCACCAGCTGCTCGAGGACTCCAGCCACTCCGGCAAGGTGCTGCTCACCCTCTGACCCGCCGCTCCCGTCACCCCGCTGGCTAGGCTGGCGGGCATGAGCGACAACGCCCCCGAGACCCCCGAGAACGAGCAGCAGGTCGTCATCGTCGGCCCCGACGGCCAGCCCGTCGGCACCGTGCCGGCCAGCGCCCTGGCCGCGGCAGCGGGTGCCGGCGACGGCGGGGCCGCCGAGGGCGGCGAGCCCCACATCACCGAGCTCGTCGAGCAGCCCGCGAAGGTCATGCGCATCGGCAGCATGATCAAGCAGCTGCTGGAGGAGGTGAAGGCGGCCCCGCTCGACGAGGCCAGCCGCAACCGCCTCAAGGAGATCCACCAGTCGTCGATCAAGGAGCTCGAGGCCGGCCTCGCCCCCGAGCTGGTCGAGGAGCTGAACCGGCTCTCGCTGCCGTTCGCCGACGGCACCCCCAGCGACGGCGAGCTGCGGATCGCCCAGGCCCAGCTCGTGGGCTGGCTCGAGGGTCTCTTCCACGGCATCCAGACGGCGATCTACGCCCAGCAGATGGCCGCCCGCGCCCAGCTGGAGCAGATGCGTCGTGCCCTCCCCGGCGCCCCGGGCGCCGCTGCGGGTCCCGGCGGCCAGCCGGGCGCCGTACCGGGTGAGCAGCAGGCGCCGGGCCCCGGCAGCTCGGGCGGGATGTACCTCTAGGTCAGTCGGTCAGTCGGTCAGCCGGCCGGTCAGCGCCGGCCGCTGATGCGGCCGAGGGCCACGGTGCCCAGGAGGCCGAGCAGCCCGACGGCCACCAGGGCGGCGCCCGGCACGACGGCCGCGCGGTAGGACGGCGGGTCGTCGACGCCCTCGACGGGCGTGAGCGCCACCGGCTCCGACTCGGTCGACTCCTCGACGAGCGCGTCGAGGTCGGCAGCGTCGACGGAGGTCACCGGCAGGAGGTCGCAGAGCGTGGCGGTCAGGGCGCTGGCGTCCTGGACCAGGAACATCACGTAGGAGACGCCGACGGCGGGCTCCTCGCCCTCGACGCCGGCCAGGCCGGTGACCGTCACGGACGCGGACACGTCGGGCCGCACGTCACCCCGGAACGTCTCGTCGACGACCGCCTCGACCGTGCGCGATCCCCCGGTCTCCGCCTTGGCGGCCTCGGTGGGCTCGTTGAGGCCAGGCGTGACGGGCTCGCTCGGCTTGGCGCCCGACTCGAGGGGGGCGTTGACGACGCGCGAGACCGTGGCGACGACCACGGCGTCGGCCGCGTCGGCGCGCTCCTCGAGCGGGACCACCGGGCAGACCTCGGCGACCTTCTCGGCCGCGGGTGCCGTCGCGCCGGGGTCCGCCGCCGTCGCGGGCGCCGCACCGAGCGCGGCGGAGCCGGCGAGCACGGCGCCGGCAGCCGCCAGCGCGGCGGTGCGCACCCCGTGCCGTCGGGTGTTCGTGGTCATCCGGAGCCCTCCTCGCCAGCCGTCGGTCGCGTCCATCCTGCCAGCCCGTCCAGGCCGAACAGCTCCACCAGCACCGCGGCGACGCCGTCCTCGTGGTGGTGGCCCGCCACGTGCTGCGCCACGGCGGTCACCTCGGCGTGCGCACCGGCCATCGCGTACGACGCCCCCGCCCATGCCAGCAGCGGGATGTCGTTGGGCATGTCGCCGAACGCGACGACGTCGGCCGCGGCGACGTCCAGCTCGGCGCACAGCCGCTCCAGGGTCGACGCCTTCGTGACGCCGTGCGCACTCATCTCGACCAACGCGCTCGACGACGACCACGTGACGGTGACGAGGTCGCCCACGGCCTCGTCGACGGCGCGCCAGTAGTCCTCGGGCACGTGCTCGTCGTGGCGCGCGAGCAGCTTCACGCAGGGGTGCTCGTCGGTCGCGAGCTCGGTGAGCGGGGCGACGGTGACCTGGTGCCGCTCGTCGGAGCCGGCCTGGCGGGGCAGGTAGTCCGGCTCGCGCGCGAACCCGTCCGTCGTCTCGACGGCGAACACCGTGCCCGGCAGGCGGTCACGCAGGCGGTCGGCCACCTCGAGGAGCACCGGGCCGTCGATCACCCGCGACGACCGGATCGCGCGAGCCGCGACGTCGTACACGATGCCGCCGTTCGAGCAGATGGCCAGCCCGTGACCGCCGACGTCGACCCAGAGGTCCTCCATCCAGCGGATCGGCCGGCCCGTCACGAAGACGACGGGCACGCCGCGCCGGTCCAGCTCCGCGAGCACCGAGCGGGTGGGCTCCGTGACGTGGCCGGCGGCGTCGAGCAACGTGCCGTCGAGGTCGGTGGCGACCAGGCGCGGGGTCGGGCGGGGAGGGGTCGGCACGGTCAGGCGAACCAGCGGTTCAGCTCGACGGCCGCCCCGTCCTCGGCGACGGGCGCGGTGACGGCGTCGGCGGCCTCGCGCACCATCTCGATCGCCTGCCCCATGGCCACCCCGCGACCGGCCCAGGCCAGCATCTCGAGGTCGTTGCGGCCGTCGCCGATGGCGAGCACGTCGGCCTGGTCGACGCCGAGCTCGGCGCAGACGCGGGCCAGGCCGGAGGCCTTGGAGATGCCCACGGGCGTGAGGTCGAGCCAGGCGGTGAAGCCCACGACGTAGTCGGTGCCGTGGAGCCCCAGGTTGCCGGCCAGCTGCACGAAGTCGTCGACGGTGGCGTCGGGGTCGCGGATGATCACGCGGCTCACCGGCTTCGCGACCATCTCGTCGACCTCGCTGACCACGAGCTCGCCCGTCAGCTCGCCGTCGGGGAACGGGCGGTTGACCCGGTAGCCGAGGCCGCGGTCCTCGACGGCGACGAGGGCGGTCGGGTGGTGCTCGAGGACGGCGCGCACGGCGTCGCGGGCGTCGAACGTGTCCTCGTGCACGATCTCGAGCGGGGGGTAGCGCGTGAGGACGGCACCGTTGGACGCCACGATCCACAGCCGGTCGTCGGCCTGGCCGCGCAGGCCGAGCAGGTCGGCCACCGACGTCATCGAGTGCACGGAGCGGCCGCTCGAGAGCACGACGTGGGCGCCGGCGGCGAGGGTGCGCTGCACCGCGGCGTACACGGCCGGGCTGACCTCCTCGTGGGGGATGCCCGAGCCGTCCATCCACTTCAGCAGCGTGCCGTCGATGTCGAGGGCGACGAGCCTCGGACGCCAGGCGGTCATCGCAGGCCCCCGGGCACGGGCTCGAGCACGGTGCGCCCGCCCAGGTAGGGCTGCAGGGCGGCGGGCACCCGGACCGAGCCGTCGGCCTGCTGGTGCGTCTCCAGGATCGCCACGATGGTGCGGGTCATCGCGCACAGCGTGCCGTTGAGCGTGGCGAGCGGGCGCACCCCGTCCTCGAACCGGCCGCGGATGTCGAGGCGCCGCGACTGGAAGTCGGTGCAGTTCGACGTCGACGTCAGCTCGCGGTACTTGCCCTGCGTCGGGATCCACGCCTCGCAGTCGAACTTGCGCTGCGCCGAGAGGCCGAGGTCGCCCGCCGCCACGTCGATGACGCGGTACGCCAGCTCGAGCTTGTCGAGGAACTCCTTCTCCCACGCCAGCAGGCGCTGGTGCTCGGCGTAGGAGTCCTCGACGGTCGTGTAGACGAACATCTCGACCTTGTCGAACCAGTGGACGCGGATGATGCCCTTCGTGTCCTTGCCGTGCGAGCCGGCCTCCTTGCGGAAGCAGGGGCTGAACGCGGCGTAGCGCCGCGGCATCGAGGCCCCGTCGAGGATCTCGTCGGAGTGGTACGCCGCCATCGGCACCTCGCTGGTGCCGACGAGGTACATGTCCTGGCCCTCGATGCGGTAGACGTCGTCGGCCGCCTGGCCGAGGAAGCCGGTGCCGGCCATCGCCTCGGGCTTGACCAGCGCCGGCGGGATCACCTGGGTGAACCCGGCGTCGCGGGCCTGGGCCATCGCGAGGTTGATCAGGGCGAACTCGAGCTCGGCACCCACGCCGGTGAGGAAGTAGAAGCGCGAGCCAGAGACCTTCGCGCCGCGCTCGATGTCGATCGCGCCGAGCATCTTGCCGAGCTCGATGTGGTCGCGGGGCTCGAAGCCCTCCGCCGCGAAGTCCCGCGGGGTGCCGACGGTCTCGAGGAGCACGAAGTCGTCCTCGCCCCCGGGCGGTGCCTCGTCGGCCGCCGGGTTCGGGATGGCGGTGACGGCGGCGTTCCAGGCGGCCTCGGCGGCGACCTGCGCGGCCTCGGCAGCCTTCACGTCGGCCGCGAGGGTCTTCGTCTGCGCGAGGAGGGCCTGCTTCTCGTCGCCGGTGGCCTTCGGGATCAGCTTGCCGAGCTGCTTCTGCTCGCCGCGCTTCGCCTCGTAGGCCACGATCGCCTCGCGGCGGGCGACGTCGGCGGCGAGCGCCTCGTCGACCACCGAGTCGGAGAGCCCCCGCTTGGCCTGGGCGGCGCGGATGCGGTCGGGGTCGTCACGGAGAAGACGGGCGTCGATCATGGGGCGAGGCTATCGGGAGCACCCGCGACGAGCGCGGCGAGCCGGGTGTCCAGCGCGGCGACCGCGTCCGGGTAGGTCAGCACGGGATCCGGCCGCACCAGCTCGGACCGCAGCCCGACCACCAGCGCCTGGACCGCGGCGACCTCGGACGTCGGCGGCGCCACCCCCGCGCGGCTGCGGGTCCACGCCCGCAGGTAGGCCCGTTCCTCGCCGCGCACCTTCTCCAGCTCCTCCACCAGTCGCTGGTCTCCTGCGACGGCTTCGGCACGGGCCAGGTGGCTCCATGCCTCGAGAGCGCGCAGGCTGACCACCTCGTCCGGGAACCGGGGCAGCCTCACCGGCTCCGGCACGTCCAGGATCCTGGGGACCGCCCACTCCTGCATGCGTGTGGTGAATCGCACCGCGATCACCCGGTAGGCGAGCTCCCGGCTTCCCCAGCGCGCCAGGAGCGCCTGACGGGTCACCTTCAGTCGCTTGGCCATCGAGGTCAGGTTCAGCGCGCCTGCGCCGTGGGCCATGAGCACCTCCAGCGCCGAGTCCGCCAGCATGTCGCCGGGCTCGAGGGAGGTGTAGCGGAGGAACGGGTGGCGGTACACCACGTCATCGTCGCCCGGGAGGGCATGACCTGGCGGGCGTCCTCCACAGGCCGGCGCGCGACCGGGACCGCCCACCCGCCCGGCGGAGGGTGTGCCTGCCTGATCTGACTTGCGCGCAAGTCAGATCAGGGGGAGACACCCTCCCGAGCGGCGGGCGCTCCCGTCAGAACACGGCCACCTTGGCGACGCGCGGGAAGATCTCGTCGAGCGCGTCGAGGTCCTCGGCCGTCGGCACCCACGACGCGGCGGCGGCGTTCGCCACGACCTGCTCCGGGCGCGTGGCCCCGGCGATCACCGACGTCACGGCCGGCTGGGCGGCCAGCCAGGAGAAGGCGACCTCGAGCTCGGTGAGGCCGCGCTCCTCGGCGTACCGGCTGAAGGCCTCGAGCTGCTCCCAGTCCGCGCCCTCGAGCACCTGCGGCTTCGCCTGCACCAGACGGCTGTCCTCGGGTCGGCTGCCCCCGCGGTACTTGCCGGTGAGCAGCCCGTTGGCGAGGGGGAAGTACGGCAGCACCCCGAGGCCGTAGGCGACCGACGCCGGGAGGACCTCGAGCTCGGCGCGCCGGTCGAGCAGGTTGTAGTGGCTCTGGCTCGAGACGAACCGGGTGGTGCCGGCGGCGCGGGCGGTGAACTCCGCCTCGGCGATCTGCCAGCCGGCGAGGTTGGAGTGACCGACGTAGCGGACCTTGCCCGCCTGCACCAGGTCGTCGAGCGCGCCGAGGGTCTCCTCGATCGGGGTCCGCGGGTCGGGGGTGTGCAGCTGGTAGAGGTCGATCCACTCGGTCTGCAGCCGCCGCAACGACTCCTCGACGGCGCGCACGACGTACCGGCGCGAGCCCCGGGCGCCGAAGTCCGCGCCGTGGAGCCCCTGCATGTCCATCCCGAACTTGGTCGCCACGACCACGTCGTCGCGGCGCCCGCGCAGCGCCTGGCCCAGGCGCTCCTCGCTGAGGCCGCGGCGGCCGCCGTACGCGTCGGCCACGTCGAAGAACGTGACGCCCGCGTCGATCGCGGCGTGCACGACGGCGTCGGTGCCCTCCTGCGACTCGGTGGCGGTGCCCGGGCGACCGAGGTTGTTGCAGCCGAGCCCGACGGTGGAGACGGCGAGGCCCGAGCGGCCCAGCCGTCGGTAGGAGGGTCCGGAGGCGGGATCAGCAGTCATGCCGCCCACGGTAGAGACCACGTCACAGCCGCGCGGAGACGGTCGCGGCGGGGCCGGGCGGCTACGCTTCCCCGGTCCTGAGGCCCGGAAGGAGACCCGCTTGCTCGACCGTTCCCGCACGCTGCAGCTCACCTGGGCGCTCGTCTGCTTCCTCGCTCTCGCCCTCGTCGGCTCGCTGGCGTTGGGCGAGTGGGGGCCGGTGGCCCGCATCGACAACCGTGGCCAGGGCGTGCAGGCCTGGCGCACCGACGAGCCGTGGCTCCGCGAGCTGCTGGGGTTCGTCGAGATCGTCTTCGGCAGCATCGGCATCACGGTCATGACCGTCGTGCTCGCGCTCCTGGTCGTCCGGGCGCAGCGCCGGGCCGCGATCTACGTCGTGCTCGTCATGAGCGCCACCGCCCTGGCCACCACGGGCATCAAGCTCGCGGTCGCCCGGCCGCGCCCCGACTGGCAGGACCTCGTCGGCGCGCTCGACACCAAGTCGTTCCCCTCGGGCCACGCCTCGTCGGTGACCGCGCTCGCGGGCGTCTGCCTCGTGCTGTCGGTGATGCTGGTGCGTCGCCAGGCGGTACGGCGCGTGGTCGCCGTCGTGGGCACCGTCGTCGTGGTGCTGGTCGGCCTCGACCGCGTGCTGCTCGGTCGCCACTACCCCACCGACGTGCTCGGCGGGATCCTCCTCGGCATCGGCATGACGCTGCTCTTCCTGGCGCTCTTCAACCCGCTGCCCCTCAGCACGGCCGCGAACAAGAAGGTCGAGCCGCTCCCCGAGGTGTTCGTCTCCGAGCGCCGCCTCGCGATGGTGCTCAACCCCATCAAGGTCGAGGACGAGGCCGCCTTCCGCGCCACCGTCACCCGGCTCGCGCGCGAGGCCGGCTGGTCGGAGCCGAGCTGGTTCCACACGACCATCGAGGACCCCGGCACCGGCATGGCCGAGCAGGCCGCGCTCGAGGGCGCCGACCTCGTGCTCGTGTGCGGCGGCGACGGCACGGTGCGCGAGGTGTGCGCCGAGCTCGCCGGCACCGGCATCCCCGTCGGGATCATCCCGGCCGGCACGGGCAACCTGCTGGCCCGCAACCTCGACATCCCGCTCTACCTGCGCTCCGCAATCGACGTGGGCCTCAACGGCCAGGACCGCGCCATCGACCTCGTCGCCGTCTCGGGCGACGGCATCGACGACACCCACTTCATGGTGATGGCCGGCATGGGCTTCGACGCCGCGATCATGGAGGGCGTCAACGAGGACATCAAGAAGAAGGTCGGCTGGCTCGCCTACGTGCTCTCCGGCATGAAGTCGCTGATGTTCCCGGCCGTGAAGGTCGAGATCACGGTCGACGGCGGCGAGCCCACCACCCATCGGGCCCGCACGGTCGTGGTCGGCAACGTCGGGTCGCTGCAGGCCGGCATGCCGCTGCTGCCCGACGCGGCCATCGACGACGGCCAGCTCGACGTGGTGCTGCTGCACCCGGTGCGGTTCCTCTCCTGGATCCCGCTCGCGCTGCGCATCCTCGCGAAGCTCTCGCGCACCGACGACACCATCAACCGCTTCACGGGCCAGTCGATCGTCGTCCGCGCCGCCTCCGACACCCCCCGTCAGCTCGACGGCGACTCCATCGGCCCGGGCCGGGAGCTGCGGATGGAGTGCATCCACGGGCGTCTGCTCGTGCGCGTCCCCCGCTGACGCAACGCTCCGTACGACGCGGGCTCAGGGCCGCGCGGCGGTGATGGCCTCGCCCTCCTCGGGGGAGAGCTGCTGCTCGCTCGACCACGCCGTGACGGTCTTGGCGTAGGTGCGCGCCTCGCTGCGCCCGTGGATCGAGGTGACCACGGCGCCGCTGCCGGCGTCGTCCAGCAGCGCGAGGCTCCAGGAGAGCCGGCCGCCCATGTCGCCGTGCGCGTCGTACCGCACCACGGCGAGGTGGCGCAGCGCCCCCGCACCCTCGGCGCGCAGCGCGGCGACCTCCTGGCGGAGGCCGAGCACGTCCTCCGGCACACCGTCGAGGCCGACCTCGGGGCGCGCCGTCCGGCGCAGCACCTGGAGGCTCACCGCCAGCGCGACGAGGGCGACGACGAGGGCGGCGACAGCGACGATCCACACGCCGCCGACCCTAGTCGGGCGGGTCGGGCCCACCGGGGACGCAGCGCCGTACGCTTGCCGGTCATGAGCGCCTCGACCC
Organism: Nocardioides alkalitolerans DSM 16699; assembly: GCF_000426525.1. Taxonomy (GTDB): domain Bacteria; phylum Actinomycetota; class Actinomycetes; order Propionibacteriales; family Nocardioidaceae; genus Nocardioides; species Nocardioides alkalitolerans. Next base: position 833,192 of record NZ_KE384533.1, on the reverse strand, counting down.
CCGGGAACGTCCCCGCCGCAGCCGCCGCCACCGCCCCCGCCTGGGGTGCCGACAGCGAGGTCGGTCGCCTGCGCACGGTGATGCTCCACCGGCCCGGTCCCGAGCTGAAGCGCCTCACCCCGCGCAACAACGACAAGCTGCTGTTCGACGGCATCCCGTGGGTCAGCCGGGCCCAGGAGGAGCACGACGCGTTCGCCGAGGCGCTGCGCGCCCGCGACGTCGAGGTCCTCTACCTCACCGAGCTGCTGACGCAGACCCTCGAGAGCCCCGAGGCGCGGGAGCAGGCCATCACCTCCGCCCTCAGCGGGCTCCACCTCGGCGACACGCTGCGCACCTACCTCGGCGCGGCCCTGCGCGACGCCAGCCCGGCCGAGCTCACCGAGGTGCTCACCGCCGGCATCCGCAACGACGAGGTGCGCGGCGGCCACGGCCTCGTGACCTCGTTGTTCGCGCCCGACGACTTCCTCGTCGACCCGCTGCCCAACCTGCTCTTCACCCGCGACTCGAGCGTCTGGGTGCGCGACCACGTGGCCGTCACCAGCCTCGCGATGCCCGCTCGAGCCCGCGAGACCCAGCTGACCGAGCTCATCTACACCCTCCACCCGCGCTTCGCGGGCTCGCGGCGCATCCACGGCTGGCACAACGAGTACGTCGAGGGCGGCGACGTGCTGCTGCTCTCGCCGGGCGTCATCGCCGTCGGGGTCGGGGAGCGCTCGACCCCCGCGGGCGTCGAGCGGCTCGCGCGCCAGGTCTTCCACGCCGGGCTCGCCCACACCGTCCTGGCCGTGCCGATCGCCCAGGAGCGGGCGACGATGCACCTCGACACCGTCTGCACGATGGTCGACGTCGACAAGATCGTGATGTACCCCAACGTCGCCGACAGCCTCCGCGCCTACGCCGTCACCCTGGGCGGCGACGCCACCCCCGCCGACGTCGCCGGCGAGGCCCGCGAGCTCGCCGAGTCGGGCCTGACGCTCGACGTCGCGCCCGCCGAACCGTTCCTCGTCGCGGCCGCGCGGGCGATGGGCATCGAGGCCCTCCACCAGATCGACACCGGCCTCGACCCGGTCACCGCCGAGCGCGAGCAGTGGGACGACGGCAACAACACCCTGGCCCTCGCCCCCCGTGTCGCGGTCGCCTACGAGCGCAACGACGAGACCAACGACCGGCTCGAGGAGTCGGGCATCGAGGTCGTGCGCATCGCCGGCTCCGAGCTGGGCTCCGGCCGCGGCGGCCCGCGCTGCATGAGCTGCCCCGTGCTGCGCGATCCCCTGCCCGCCTGACCTGCCCCGGCGCTCGGAACTTGTCATCCACGTGCGTGACCTGAGGGCCCTCCGCGCGTTCGACAGGCGACGTGCTGGACACCGCCGTACCCATCGGTAAGGATCCGGCGGAGACGTCCCCACCGGCGCCGACGGTCGCCGCCGGTGAGCAGAGAGGTTGCGTGCATGTCTGTCTTCGATGCCCTCACACCCGACGAGATCGCGCGCGTGCGCAAGGCCGGCACCGAGCTGCCCCTGCCCGCCGGCTGGTCGCCGATCTCCGAGAAGACCGGGGCCGACAAGGCCTACGTGATCCTCGAGGGCGAGGTGTCGGTGCGGCGCGGCGGCAAGGAGATCGCCACCCTCGGCGCCGGCGACATCATGGGCGAGATGGCGATCGTCAACCACACCCTGCGCACGGCGACGATCGTGGCCCTGACGCGCCTGCAGGTCGTGCACCTGACGCCGGAGGCGATCGAGTCGCTGAGCAGGTCGGTGCCCGCGTTCGGCGAGGCCGTGCGGGCCGCGGCCGCCGCCCGCGTCGGCAGCGACTGAGCCGACCAGTCCACCCCGTGCGGCCCGACGACGCCGAGAAGCCCGGCGTGCCCGAGGCAGCCGGCGCGCCCGACGCGCCCGACGAGGGGGCGCTCGCGGCGTACGACGACCTGCTGCTCGACGGCGTCGACGTCACCGCGCAGGTGCGGTCGGTGGAGACGAGCCTCCTGGGCGGGCCGCCGACCCTGACGCGGCTGCAGGTCGCCGAGCGCGTCGGGGTGCCGATGAGCCTGGCGAAGGAGCTGTGGCACCGCCTGGGGTTCCCTCACCACGGCGACGACGACGTGGCGTTCACCGACGCCGACGTCGAGGCCCTCTCCCTGGCCCGAGACCTCGTGATGCTGGGCATCCTCGACGCCGAGTCGCAGGCGGCGATGGTGCGCACCTGGGGCCGCAGCTTCGCCCGCCTGGCCGAGTGGCAGACCACGCTGCTCGCCCGCGTCGCGATGCGCGAGGGCGACCCCGAGGAGCGGCTCGAGGAGCTGACCGCCGAGGTGCTCCCCCGGCTCGAGGTGCTGCAGAGCTACATCTGGCGCCGCCACCTCGTCAGCGCCGCCAACCGGATGCTCACGCCGGCGCCCGGGGGCGAGCCGACCACGCGGCTGGCGGTCGGCTTCGTCGACATCGTCGGCTACACGACCCACAGCCGGAACCTCTCCGAGCCCGAGCTCGTCACCTGGCTCGAGGGGTTCGAGGACGTCGCGACGAGCGTCGTCGTCGACCACGCCGCCCGCGTCATCAAGACCATCGGCGACGAGATCCTCTACGTCACCGACGACCCCGTGCAGGCGGTCGAGGTGGCCCTCGCCCTCGTCGAGCGGGGCGCCGACGAGGCCGACCCGTTCCCGGCCGTGCGGGCGGGCGTGGCGTACGGCGAGGTGGTGGTGCGCCTCGGGGACGTCTACGGCAGCACCGTGAACATCGCGTCGCGCCTCACCTCCATCGCTCGCCCCGGCACGGTGGTCGTCGACGAGCGCCTCCAGGCCGTGCTCACCGGGGACGAGGAGCCGGACGACGACGACCCCGCCGACGCGCCCGACGACGCACCCGAGCCGACCGACCCGACCGGGGACGACCTCCCCTACCGCTTCAAGCGGCTCCGCCGGGCGAACGTGAAGGGCTTCCCCGGCGTCCGCGGGCGGGTGCTTCGTCGTACCGACCCGAAGCACTGACGAGACGCTAGGTTTCAGGCGTCCCGACCGGGGCATGTCAGGGCGGGTCTCGACCCCGCCGCCCGGAACAGGTCCACGGCGCGGGTCCACGGAAGCAGGGAGGGCACATGGCTCGACTCCACGCGGAGAAGCGCGTGCTGCTGGCCGACGTCGCGGGCGACAGCATCCGCGCCATGTCGGGCTCGATGGTCGCCTACCAGGGCAAGGTCGAGTTCAAGCACGCCGGCATGGGCGGCGGCGGCGGCTTCCGGGCCGCGCTCAAGCAGAAGGTCGCGGGCGAGTCGCTCACCCTGATGGAGTGCACCGGCCAGGGCCGCGTGCACCTCGCCTACCAGGCGCAGGACGTCACGGTGATCGGCATCGAGAACGACACGCTCACCGTCGAGTCCGAGCACATCCTCGCCGTCACGCCCGGCCTCACCCTCGACGTGCAGTTCGCGGGGCTGCGCGGCATGACGAGCGGCCAGGGCCTCGCGACCACCAAGGTCAGCGGCACGGGCCAGCTGGGCATCGTCTCCGACGGCCCGCTCATCGGGCTCGAGGTCGTGCCGGGGCAGCCGCTGGTGGTCGACCCCGACGCGTACGTCGCGGGGCTGGGGCAGCTGCAGATGTCGCTGGTCTCCGGGGTCACGTGGCGCTCGCTCGTCGGTGACGGCAGCGGCGAGCCGTTCTCGCTGCGGTTCGAGGGCCACGGCCGGGTCTACGTGCAGCCGGCCGAGCGGTGAGGGGAGACGCGCGATGACGTTCGAGCAGGTCAACTCCAAGGTGATCCGGGTGGCCGTGAGCCCCCAGGGCGCCGTGCTGGCGCGGCGGGGCGCGATGCTGGGCTACTCCGGCCAGGTCACGTTCCGCCCGATCGCCGGGCAGGGCCAGGGCGTCGGCGGCATGGTCGGCGCGGCCATGTCGGGCGAGTCCAACAAGATGATGGCCACCGAGGGCAGCGGCTCGGTGCTCTACGGCTACCGCGGCCTCTACGTCACGGTCCTCCAGCTGACGGGCGACTCGCTCGTGGTGGAGGCCGACCGCCTGCTGGCGCACGACGCGCACCTGCAGACGAGCATCGAGATGGTCGGGCAGGGCGGGGTGCGCTCCGCCGTGCGCGGCGCCGTCACGGGCCAGGGCCTCTTCACCACCCGCATCGGCGGGCAGGGCTGGGTCGCCCTGCTCTCCCATGGCGGCACGTTCCCGATCCAGCTGGCCGGCGACACCGTCGGCGTCGACCCGCAGGCGTACGTCGCCCACACCGGCGCGCTGCAGGTCGACCTCAAGTCGTCGGTCGGGGTGCGCGACCTCGTCGGTCGCGGCTCCGGGGAGGCCCTGCAGCTGCACGTCTCGGGCCACGGCACGGTCCACGTCCAGGCATCGGAGGAGAAGGTCAAGTGATCGGTGGCATCGACAGCCCGACGTACGACGCGAGCACGCTGCCCGCGGACGACAACGTCAACCCGTACGCGTTCTCCATCGCCCTGGCCGGCGAGTGGTTCGTCTCGAAGGGGGCGATGATCGCCTACTACGGCCAGGTCGAGTTCGCGGGCGTGAGCCAGTACGCCTCGCGGGCCTCGTGGGTGGCCGCCCGGTTCTCCTCGCCGCTCTACGTGCAGGACTGGGTGGTGGCCACCGGCCAGGGCAAGGTGCTCGTCGCCGACCGCGGCTACGACATCAACTCCTACGACCTCGACGAGGGCAACCTCACCATCAAGCAGACGAACCTGCTGGGGTTCCAGACCTCGCTCGAGCTCAAGCAGTCGATCGTGCCGGGGTTCGTGACCCTGCTCGGCACCGGCAAGTTCCTCGCCTCCTCCAACGGCCCGGTGATCTTCGTCGAGCCGCCGTTCCGCGCCGACCCCGAGTCGCTGCTCGGCTGGGCGGACTGCCCGTCGCCGAGCCAGCACTACGACCACAACTGGATGGCTCAGTCGTTCATGAGCGGGCTGCAGGGTGCCTTCGGTCGCGAGTCGGGCGAGGAGCGCCAGTACGACTTCACCGGCGCCGGCACGATCCTGCTCCAGTCGTCGGAGGCCACGCGGGTCGACGCCGCCATGCTGCGCACGATCGAGAGCCAGACCAACCTGCTCGACAACCAGTCCGCGGGCGCGCTGGGGCAGCGGCTCGTGGCCCGGGCGCAACGCCAGTAGAACGGCAGCCGAACGACCCCCCGAGCGGGCACGAAACCAACCACCCATCCGTTAGAACTGACCACAGGGCCGCACCATCCGAACCACCTCCCGTCGCACGACGGGAAGCAACCGAAGGGAAAGCGTCATGGGAGTCTCGCTCAGCAAGGGCGGCAACGTCTCGCTCTCGAAGGAAGCCCCCGGGCTGACCGCCATCGACATCGGTCTGGGCTGGGACGTGAACACGTTCTCCGGCGGCGACTTCGACCTCGACGCCTCGGCCATCCTCGTCGGCAGCAGCGGCAAGGTCGTCTCCGACCAGCACTTCATCTTCTTCAACAACCTGAAGTCGCCGGACGGCTCCGTCGAGCACACCGGCGACAACACGACCGGCGAGGGCGACGGCGACGACGAGCTGCTCAAGGCCAGCCTCGCCTCCGTCCCGGCCGAGATCGAGCGCATCGTCGTGGCGGTGTCGATCTACGACGCCGACACGCGCAACCAGAACTTCGGCGCCGTCCGCAACGCGTTCATCCGCGTGGTGAACCAGGCCAACGGCTCCGAGATCGCCCGCTACGACCTCACCGAGGACGCCTCCGTCGAGACCGCCATGGTCTTCGGCGAGGTCTACCGCAGCGGCGCGGAGTGGAAGTTCAAGGCCGTCGGCCAGGGCTACGCCTCGGGCCTGCGCGGCATCGCCTCGGACTTCGGGGTCAACGTCTGACCGGCGCCTGCGCCTGAGCACGACGAACGGCGGGCCGGTGACCTCCGCGAGGAGGTCACCGGCCCGCCGGCGTTCGTACCGGACTCGAGAGGTCCGGAAATGTGAAGGTCCGGCCGCTGCTGACGGGGGATACAGCAACGACCGGACGGGAAGGAATCTACTGACCCGCGGGCCCCGAGGCAACTCCTGGAACCGATCTTTGCCGGAGGGTTTCGTCACCAGGTGTCATGCCACCCTGCGACGCCTCAGCGGATCGTGACCTGGCGACCCGCGAGCGCCGACCGGACGGCGCGCTCCTGGGTGGTGAGGCCCTCGGTCGCCGCGAGCGCCTCGGCCAGCTTCGCGGCGAACGCCGTCGCCGGCTCCTCGAGCACCTCGGGCCCCGTGCCCGACGGCAGGTCCCACACCGGCGTGAGCAGGCCGTGGGCCCGGAACATCCCGACGAGCTTCGACCCCTCGGCCACGCTGTCCTCGCCGGCCGCGTGCAGGCGGGCGAGCGCGTCCAGCAGCTCGTCCTCCGGCTCGGGCATGGCCCAGCGCAGGTGCTCGCGGGTGTGCACGTCGGTCCAGTACGCCGCGGTGACGCTCTCGAGCCGCCGCGTCGGGGTCATCTGGTCGTCCGCCTGCTCGGCGGCGGCGGCGATGGCGCCGGTCTCGTCCTCGACCACGTCGGCCCAGTAGGAGAACGACGGGTGCACCGTGATGTCGAGCGGCTCGTCGGCGAGGAGGTCCTGCAGGCGCGGGCCCTCACCGGGGTCGGAGGTGAGGCCGACGGTGCCGGGCTCGGCGTCGAGCGCCGCCGTCAGCACCGCGCCGAGGTCGCGCGAGGGGTCACCGAACCCGTGGAGCACCTGGAGGCCGAGCACGATCCGGCCGTCCTGGCCGACGTACGCCGGAGCGGCCCCGGGCAGCAGGGTGGCGAGGGTGACGTCGCGGTCGCCCTCCTTGAGCCGCAGCGGCGCGGTGGCAGCGGGCACCAGCTCGCGCAGCGCGACCAGGTCGCACTCGCTGGCGAGACCCTCGAAGGGACGCTTCACGAAGACGGCGGGCGCGCCGCCGGCGGCACCGTGGCACGCCTTGTAGCGGCGCCCGGAGCCACAGGGGCAGGGCTGTCGGGGGCCGACCTCGCCCGGGGCGGTCGTCTGCTGGTCGCGGGCCTTGGTGCGGGAGCGCTTTGCCATGGCGCCACCCTAGTGACCGCGGCGCGAGGGACGTGCCCAGGCGTCACACCTGGGCCGCGGGCCCGGCGTCGACCAGCCGGCGCAGGTGGGCCGGACGATCGGTCACGACCGCGGTGACGCCGACCTCGCGGCAGAGGTCGAGCTGGGCCTGCGTGTTCACCGTCCACACGTTGACCTCGTGGGGGCTCTCGGCCAGGCGGGAGGCCAGGCCGGGGTGGTCGGTCAGCTCGCCGATACCGGGGCCCACGACCCAGTCGTCGCCGATCATGCGCCGCAGCGCCGGCCAGTAGTGGGCGTGCTCGAACAGCTGCACGACCCGGACCTGGGGGGCGAGCCGGCCCACGCGCTGCAGTGCGGTGTGGGAGAAGCTCATGACCCGCACCGGGGCGCCGGCCTCGTCCCACCCGAAGTCGCGCAGCAGCTCGACGAGCCGCTTCTCGACGAGCCCGCCGTACCGCGTCGGGTGCTTGGTCTCGATCGCGAGCTCGATGCGGCGGTCGTGGTCGGCCGCCACCTCCATCAGCTTGCGCAGCGTGAGCACGCCGCGCAGGCCCTCGTCGAGGTCGGGCACCTCGTCGTCGAGGTCGGCCCACGGCTGCTTCCACGAGGCCACGTCGAGCTGGTGCAGCTCGGCGAGCTCCATGGTGGAGATGAGGCCCCGCTTCTGGGCGATGCGGCGCAGGTGGCGGTCGTGCACACAGACGAGGTGGCCGTCGGCGGTCAGCCGCACGTCGCACTCGAGGCCGTCGGCCCCCGCGTCGAGCGCGGCGACGTACGCGCCCAGCGTGTGCTCGGCGAGCACCTCGCTGGCTCCGCGGTGGGCGACGACGAGCGGCCTCATGCCCCCCAGCATGACCGACGCGGGCCCTCCGTGGGGGCAGGCGGGGGCGAACGCCGTGTCTGGTCACCCGTAGCATGACGCACACCACAACGGGGAGGTCGACGGATGGACGAGAACGTGCGCACCGAGGTGCAGAAGCGGCTGGACCGCTACCTGACCGACGGGTTGGCCGCCGTCACCGGCTGGTTCGAGCCCGACTCGGCCGAGGTGGTCGCCACGGTCCTGGGCCACCAGCTCGCGACCGACGTCCGCGGCGACGTCGCCGAGATCGGCGTGCACCACGGCAAGTCGTTCCTGCTGCTCGCCAACGGCGTGCGCCCCGACGAGAGGGCGGTCGCCCTCGACGTCTTCGAGGACCAGGCGCGCAACGTCGACGACTCGGGTCGCGGCGACCGGGACGTGCTCGAGCGCAACGTCGCGCAGTGGGCGGCCGAGAGCGAGGTCGTGGTGGTGCAGGCCTCCAGCACCGACGTCGCCGTGGCCGACGCCGCGTCGACGTTCGGCCGGGTGAGGCTCTTCTCCGTCGACGGCGGCCACACCTCCGAGATCACCCGGCACGACCTGCTGCTGGCCGAGACCGTCCTGGTCGACGGCGGGGTCGTCGTGCTCGACGACGTGCTCAACGCGCACTGGCTGGGGGTCCTGACGGGGCTCACCCACTACCTCGCGGGCGACCACGGGCTCGTGCCGTTCGCCCTCTCCCCCAACAAGGTCTACCTCGCCGCACCGGCGGACGCAGCGACGTACGCGGAGGTGCTGCGCGAGGCCCACCCCGACCTGCTCGGCAAGCGGGACGTCGAGCTGCTCGGCTCGCGCATCGACATCTACGGGCAGGGCTCGCCGCGGGTGCGCCAGCGGTACGCCGACGACGTCGCCGAGCGCAGCAGCCGGCACGCCGCCGTCGCGGCTGCGGCCGCGTCCGTCGCGACCGCGGAGGGCCGCGTGGCCGAGCTCCAGGACGCCCGGGAGGCGACTGGCCGACGGATCGAGGAGCTGGCCCTGCTGCTGGCCGAGGAGAAGCGGGCGCGACTGGCCGCGGAGCGACGGATCGCGGCGATGACGGGCTCCACGTCCTGGCGCCTCACCACGCCGGTGCGCGCCGCCAGCGGGTGGGCGAAGGCCCGTCGCCGCGGCTGACCCGGTCGTCCTCGCGCCCGAGCGGGCCGGGGCTCAGCGGGCGCGCAGGAATCGCGCGAAATGCGGCACCGTGAACGCGATACGGCCGCGCTCGGCCGAGTAGACGAGCCCCTTCTTGATCAGCCCGTCGCGGGCGGGGCTGAGCGACTGCGGCTTGCGCCCGAGGTGGGTGGCGAGCGCGGCGGTGGCGACCGGTCCGTCGTCGGTGTCGACCGAGAGGTCGGCCATCGCCACCATGTAGTCCCGCTCGGCCGGCGTCGCCCGCTCGTAGCGGACCCCGAAGAAGCCCCGGGCCAGCTCGGCCTCCGCCTCGGGGGCGGCCGCCTCGACGTCGACCCGCCGTACCGGGTCGGCCACCGCGGCGTCCCAGGTGACCTTGCCGTAGGCCTGCACGAAGTAGGGGTAGCCGTCGGTGAGGCGGTAGAGCTCCTCGAGCGCGTCGGGCTCGAACCCCACGCCCTCCCCCGCCGCCGGCACCTGCCACGCCCGCTCCGCCATCTCGCGCGGGAGGCGGTCGACCTCGACGTAGGCGAAGAGCCGCTCGGCGTAGGACTTCGACGCCGCGAGCGCGGCCGGCAGGTGGGGCAGCCCCGCACCGACGACGATGAGCGGCGCCCCCTGCTGGCTGATCTCGTGGCACGCGCCGCAGAGGGCGGCGAGCTCGTCGACGGCGATGTCCTGCATCTCGTCGATGAACAGCGCGATCCCGACGCCGAGGTCGCGGGCCAGGTCGGCGACGTCGGTGAACAGCTCGACCAGGTCGAGCTCGAGGTCGCCGGAGTCGGCGCGACCCTTGGTGGCCGGCACGTCGGCGAGGTGGGCGCCGGGCACCCACCGGGTCGAGCGGCGGTCGCCCATCGCGGTGGCCAGGGCGAACGACTTCAGCACGCCGGCCACGTCGTCGACGCGGTCGGGGTCGCGGTGGCGGTGGGCGACCTCCCGGACGGCGGCGTGCACGGCCTGCGCGACCTGGAGCCGGATGCCGGCCTCCGGGCGGGCCTCGATCTTGCCCGTGCCCCACGCCCGTGTGACGGCCGCCGAACGCAGCGCGTTGAGCAGCACCGTCTTGCCCACGCCGCGGAGCCCGAAGAGCACCATGCTGCGCTCGGGACGCCCCGCGGCGACGCGCTCGAGCGTCACGTCGAACTGCTGCAGCTGACGGTCGCGGCCGGCGAGCTCGGGCGGGCGCTGACCGGCGCCGGGGGCGTAGGGGTTGCGCACCGGATCCATGTCGAGGACCGTATCGGCGCGTCTAGGTGATTCCGTAGAAGCACGCCGACACGCCGGCGCCGGGGCGGAGCGGCCGGCGGGCGCCTCAGCCGACGCGGAAGACCTCGCCGTTGCGGGGCATCCCGGGCAGGGCCGTGTCGGCGGGGTCCTTGGCGAAGGCGGCGAAGGGCGGGTCGATCTCGCCGGTGCACTCGATGCCCGACCAGGCCAGGGGCAGACCGGCGGCCGCGTCGGTGCGCGGCGTGTCCATGAGCTGCACGTGCAGGTGCGGCATCGAGGTGTTGCCGGTGTTGCCGACCCGGCCGACGACGTCGCCGACCGCCACCTGCGCGCCCACGGCGACCGTGGCGGAGCCGCACCGCAGGTGCGCGTAGACCGCTGCGGTCCCGTCGTCGTGGCGCACGACGACGTGGTTGCCGAGCACCTTCGCGGTGCCGCCGACCTCCCGGAGGATCCCCTCCAGCGTCATCATGAGGAGCAGGGCGGGCCAGGTGTCGCGGGCCCGGTGGTCGCGCTGGCGGTCACCGACGCGCACGACCTCGCCGGGCGCCATCGCGTGGATCGGCTCGTCGAAGCCGGGGTAGGCCTCCGGGGGCGTGCCCCGCAGGCCCCAGCGCACCAGCGTCGGGGAGGTCGCGGTCGAGCGGCCACACACGTCGACGGCGCTGAGCTGGCCACGGGTGCGGGTGCCGTGGCTGGGCACCTGCTGGCCGGGGCTGTTGACGGCCGTCCACTCCCCCCGCACGGGCGGGGCCAGCACCACGGGCTCCGTGCGGGTGGACCGCGGGGCGACGCCGACCAGCAGGGAGAGCACCACGATGCCCACGATCACCGCCACGACGCCGACGAGCCCGCCCGGAACGAGGCGCCCGAACGGCAGCACGCCGAGGGCGGCCACCACGTCGACCACGACGACGACGAACAAGAGGCCCATGAGCCGGGACCAGACCTGACGCCCCCCGGCGATCGCGCGCACCATGGGGCCATCACATCACCCGGGGGTGGTCAACCGGCGTCGGGCAGGGGCGGTGCGGGGGCCAGCCGCTCGGCGGCGGCGCGGCGGGCGACGTACGCGCGGTCGAGCCCGCCCCGGAGCATCTCGATGAGCTCGGGGACCTCGTCGACCGGGAGGCGGAAGGTGCCGGCGCAGACGTTCTCCCGCCAGAGCGAGAGCACGACGAGACCGGCGTCGTCGTGCCAGGAGATGCGCAGCGCGCGGTCGCCGTTGCGGGCGTCGACGTAGATCGACCCGGCGGAGGGGAGAGGCTTCACGGCGCCCATCGCCCCATCATGCCCCTGCCCCGGCGACCTGTCACGGGTCTGCCGGAGCCCCCAGTGCACAGCCTGGACCCGGTGTCGGTGCCCGGGGATAGGCTGCGCGCATGCCCGAGCTGCCCGAGGTGGAGGCGCTGGCGCTCGACCTGAGCGGCCGGCTGGAGGGGCGTGCGATCGCGAAGGTGCACCTCGCCGCGTTCAGCGCCCTGAAGACGTTCGACCCGCCGCTCTCGGCCGTCGAGGGGGCGTTCGTCGAGGGCGTCACGCGCCACGGCAAGTTCCTCGACATCTCCGTCGGCGGGCTCCACCTCGTGCTCCACCTCGCGCGGGCCGGCTGGGTGCGCTGGCGCGACGAGGTGCCGCCGGTGCCCCCGCGTCCGAGCACGAAGTCGACGCTCGCCGCCCGCATCGTGCTCGACGACGACACGGGCCTCGACGTCACCGAGGCCGGCACGCGCAAGAGCCTGGCGCTGTACGTCGTGCGCTCGCCCGCCGACGTCGAGGGCATCGCCCGCCTGGGGCCCGACCCGCTGGGCGACGGCTTCACGCTGCAGGTGCTCTCCGACATCCTCCAGAAGGCGGGGCGCGCCCAGATCAAGGGCGTCCTGCGCTACCAGAGCAACATCGCCGGCATCGGCAACGCCTACTCCGACGAGCTGCTCCACGCGGCCCGGCTCTCGCCGTTCAAGCCGTCCAACAGCCTCACCCAGACCGAGCTCGAGACGCTGTACGGCGCGATCCGCGGCGTGATCGGCGATGCCGTGACCCGGTCGCGCGGGCTCGCGGCGAGCCAGCTCAAGGGCGAGAAGAAGACGAACATGGCCGTCCACGGCCGGGCGGGCGAGGCGTGCCCCGTGTGCGGCGACGTCGTGCGCGAGGTCTCCTTCGCCGACTCGAGCCTGCAGTACTGCCCCACCTGCCAGACCGGCGGCAAGCTGCTCGCCGACCGGCGCATGTCGAAGCTGTTGAAGTGAGGGGCGGTGTGACTTTGCAGTTCCGATGATCAATCGCGCCGAGCACAACGAGGACACGTTCCGGTGAGCCATCAACCACTTCGCCCTAGTTGGCGAGGTCGGCCTCGACCAACGAGGCGACTGAGTCCTACAACAGACCATCGTGGCGAGCATCCTCGGTGTCGCCACCGGTCAACCTGCCCTCATCTCCAACTGCACCGGACGCACCGCCCAGGTCCCTCCCTGCTTAGGAGATCCCGCACCCCGGTGCGATCCTGCACTGGTTCAACGGCACCCACACACAAGTCGAGGAAGCCCCACGCCTTGGCTGCCACTCCTCCATAACGCGGCCATGCAACCCGACACCATCCGGGCAATGCCACCCGAACGGCTCCTCACCGTTACTGACTTCCCGAGCTCACGACGCGAAACTCAGGCGACCAAACCAGGCGACGTCCGTGCAGCCGAAGCCCTCATCGCTGAGGTCCACGAGGTCGATCGCATGCCACTTGTCGCTGCCAACTATCAGCGAATCCTCGAGACCTCAGCAGCCGGAGACCGCATCGCGTTACTTGACTAGTAGCGCGATCTGAGGCGGGAGGCGTTTCGCCTCAAGCTCAGACCCCGCACTGGCTCTTGACTATCACGCCGATCCTGCTGGTCAGTAGACGGCAATGGCGTCGAGGACGATAGCCGGGCCCGTGAAGTAGGCGCGGACGTCGTCGTTGGGTAGGTCTACGTCGAACGCCTCGACTAAGTCGGCCACCATCTCGTCGACGCGGGTCATGAGGGTGCGGCGCATGGTCTGCTCCCAACCGTGTAGGAGCCAATGTTCGGCGGTGAGGTAACGGTTCTCAGCGACCAACTGAGAGATCGAACCCAGGACTTGGATGTGACCCTCGACCCGGTCGGTTGCGGCGGAGTCCACGAAGTGATCCGGAGCCAGGTTCAGGAAGACACGTGGAGTCAGTTCGGTGTTCTCGAGTTCCATCAGGAGTGGGATCGGAAGGGCTGCATTGCCGAGGTACACGTCTTTCGCGAGTGCGAGAAACTGCGGTTCTAGTGCGTCTGTGTCTAGATCGTCGAGTGATTGGTCGGTCTCTCGGATCACTTGGAGTGCCAAGTAAAACAACTTGGCTGCGATCGAGCAGCCCGTGACGCTTGCGTCGCCTTCAAGTTCGAGCAACTCGCCGCGTGCATATGGCGTTGATCCAGTGGTCGCCTGGATGACTCCCTGTGTGTGGAGCCCGTCGATAAGTCTGCTGACGGTCGCCTTGTCTGTTGGCGTGAGGGAGTAACTGGCTTGGAACTCGATGTCTTTGCCGAGGGTGCCACCGAGGGTGGCAGCGCCGATTCCGACTCCCATCGTGCCGCCTCGTTTGCTCACCGTTTTCTCAACGATCTCGGCAGCACGCGGCACCACTACATCGTTGTATTCGCCGTGTGCAGCAAGAGTCGCCATGTCGAGGAAGACCGGGTTACGTAGTGGCACTCCCCCAGTCTGACAAGGACCACCGACAGTTGATGCGATCCCGTCCGGCTACGCCAGACATCTGGTGCAGATCAGTGCGCCAGCACGTACGACCGCACCGTTGCAGCGGCACGTCCGAGACGGGACATGCGACCGGGGGCACCGAGCCTGGTCAACCGGTCAAGCAAGGGCGCAGTGAGGTACATGTAGGACTGCGGGGGCCGCATCGTAGGGTCCAAATCGGCCAACGCGACCGGGGCGACAAACCGTAGTGGATTGCGGACTCGGATGACGTAGGCGTTGGGTGCCCCGGTGTAGTAGCGCTCGAACGGGGTCTGCTCGATTGCGCCGACATCTCCGTACTTCTTCCAGGCGCGCGCCGGGGTGAGTTTGTCGATAGCGTCGATCTCGAACATGCCGACGATCCGCTGTACGGGTGCGGTGGAGTAGATGACGATATGGGTGACGTCGTCCGGCAGGCCCTGACGACGGAACTCAACGGTCTTAGTTCCGGCGAGGATCGCGTCGGCATATCGTGGGTGGATCGAGAACAGCGCTACTCGTCCAGTCGCTGCGCCAGCCACGATGTTCCCTCCGGTCGGGTCTTGCTCACGGCCTGCGGGTGAGAAGCGAGGACGCCGCCCGCGATGAGTTCTGTCAGGGATATCGGCTCCTCGCGCAGGATCCGGGCTTGACGAAACATGATCACCAGAACCTCTCCCTTGCGCGTGAGCCCTTCAATCTCTGGCAGCGAGTACACGGTCCGTCGCCCGACCGCTGCTGCGATCGCCAAGGGGTCGTGTGACCTCAAGGTTGCTTCGACGACTCCGACGACGAACACCGCCTTCTCGTCCTTGCTCCGATAGAACAGCAAGGGGTCGCCAGGTTGTAGGAGGCGGCTCCGCGCGTTGCAGAGATATGCCTTACGTAGCGCGTTGCCGAACGGCTGTGTCGCCAGGCCCTCGGTCGCGGCGAATAGTGCATCCTCCTCGGCGGGCTCCCGCTCAGCGTCAGGGAACAGAATCCGGTGCCACCTCGGCTCGATCGGGATCGCATGACACGTCTGATCAAGAACCCGCAGGACGGGTGGGCCGTAGCGGACATGAAAGTCGAGAGCACTCATCGAGTCGGGGGCGTCGGCAGCAACCGGCATCAACGGCTTCTCATAGACCAGTTCCCCGACGTCGGTCAGCACCCCCGGCACGGCACGGAACCCGAAGTCCTGGAGCAGAGCGATCAACGCCGTCTGCTTCTCCAACACAGTCACGAACAAGCCAACATGCTGCTCGCGGTGAGCCCGCTCGAAGATCGCCTTCAACAGCAGTTCGCCGTACTTCTGACCGTTGTACGCATCTGCGACCTTGAACGTGCAGACCTTCAACTGCGGACCGGCCAGCCCGTGCTCGCCGGTCGGCTCCGGTTTCAAGATCACAATCGCGGCATGGTCGTCGTCGTCGCCGTCCACCACCAGGGCATCACGCTGAGTGCGTGCGCACCTCTCAAACCAGCCCACAAACGTCTCGCGACCGTAATCGTCCTTGAGCCCGTCAAAGATCGCGTCATCGATACTCAGTTCGTGAGTCTTAACGGCTCTAACAGACGGCGGCGGATCCGGGAGATCGGCGTGCAACGCACGCAGCATCAAGATCGCATCAGAAAGCCGAAGGACACGGTCCTCGACCCCCAAGCGACGCGCGCGACGGTGCATCCCGTCGTCCTCCGTCACCAGGTACTCGGCGGCGTTACCTACCACCGCCGCTAGGAGCAGTTGGTCGACATCGTCGTTCGTCCCGGCTACGGGAACGCCCAGTTCGTCCTTCTGAGCCTGCGAGATCACGGGCGGTGAGGCCAACTTCGTGTACCGCTCAAAGACCACCAGCCGGGCCTGACGTTTGGCCGGATCCTTGATGCGGGCGAAATCCATGAGGCAGGCCGGATGGGTGCGGACGTCGTGGTGGTGAGTAGCGGTCAACCGCATGAACTGCATGGCGGACTCTGCGCCCGCCTCCAACTCATGGGACATCGGGTCGCTGGTAATCGCGATGTTGCTGTCAATCAGGAACAGCACAAAGCGAAGCCTGCCTTGAAACGTCGCTGACCTTCGGCACATCGTGGTGATTGGTCGCACCCGTGCCGACTGGGAGTCACTTCACGAAGCTCCGTGAATCCGCCTGAAGCCACGGCTGGCGACCCCGTCATCGACCGTTGTTGGAGAGACTCAGGATCTCGGTACCGCGCGTAGGTCGGGTCACACCGATGACCACCGTTACGTGCGAATCAACCCGATCGTGATCACCATCGAGTGCAAACGGGGCAAGGTTGATCAGCCAGACCGCAAGACGGACTTGGTCGTAGTGCAAACTCGGGCTCAGATCTATCCCAGTTTGATCGTCTGATTTGCAATGATCAGGCGGCCGTCGTACCGGAGGAGAGGACAGGCGTGGGAGCGAGCTGGCAGATGCGGGGGCTCGCACGCCTCATGCGGGTGGTCTACCACCGGCGGTTCGCGACGGAGGCGGCCGGGCACGCCCGTCTGCTGAAGGAGAAGGGCTCGGCGGAGCCGCCGGCGGCCCTCACGTCGCGGCGCGCCGTCGACCGCTACGAGGTCGACGGGTTCCCCGTCGTGGTGGTGAGCCCGCGCGCCGGGTCGCCGCGCCACACCGACCGGGTCGTCGTGCAGGTGCACGGGGGCGCCTACACCGCCGAGATCGTCGCGCAGCACTGGCAGCTGGCGGCCCACCTGGCCGACCGCAGCGGCGCCGACGTGCACGTGGCGCTCTACGGCCTGGCGCCCGCCCACCACGCCGACGAGGCCCTGGCGTTCGTCGGCGCCGTCGTCGCCCGCCTCACCGCGGCCGGTCGGCAGGTGCACCTGGTGGGCGACTCCTCCGGCGGGGGCCTGGCGCTGCTCGTGGCGCAGCACGCCGACGAGGCGACCCGTCGGGGACTCGTGGGCGTCACCGCCCTCGCCCCGTGGCTCGACATGGCGATGGCCAACCCCGACGTGCCCGCCGTCGAGCGGGTCGACCCGTGGCTCTCGCGCGCCGGGCTGCGGCCCATCGCCGACGCGTGGGTCGACGGCACGCCGCTCGACGACCCGCGGGTGAGCCCCCTGCACGGCGACCTCACGGGGCTGCCGCCCGTGGCGATCTGGGTCGGCAGCCGCGACATCACGGTGCCCGACTGCCGGCTGCTGCGCGACCGCCTGGCCGACCAGCCCGGCTTCCGCTACGTCGAGCTGGAGGGCGGGCTGCACGTCTACCCGCTGCTCCCCGTGCCCGAGGGCCGCCGCGACCGCGACGCCCTCACGACCCACGTGGCGCACTCGTTCGCGGCGCCTCGCGTAGCGTGACGCCCATGGTCTCCCTTCCCACCGTGGGCATCGACGGCGTACCCGACCCGCTCCCCGAGGGCCTCGCCGTCCTCGACGTCCGGGAGCCCGGCGAGTGGTCGGCCGGCCACATCGAGGGCGCGGTCCACATCCCGCTGAGCGACCTGCCGACCCGTCTCGACGACGTGCCGGTCGAGCGCACCCTCGTGGTCTGCAAGGTCGGGGGCCGCTCCGCGCGGGCCGTCGCGTGGCTGACGCAGCAGGGCCGCGACGTCGTGAACCTCGACGGCGGGATGCTCGACTGGGAGGCCGCCGGTCGCCCGATGGTCAGCGAGACCGGCGCTCCGCCCGCCGTCGTCTGACGATCAGCCCGTGGGGCTCGGCGGGTCCGTCACCTGCGGGCACTGCTCGAGATAGGTGCTGTACGCCGTCAGCTGCTGCACCTCGGCGTCCGTCAGGTCCGGCTGCGGCCACTCCTCGGCGGCGACGTCCGCCGGCGCCGACGCGGCGTACGCGATCGCGATCTCGAGCCCGGCCAGCGGGTCGCCCTCGAGGTCGGCCGGACGCTCGATCTCCGTCATACTCGTCGCCCACAGCTGCAGGTCCTCCCCCGTGGCCATGAACTTGATCAGCCCGGCGGCCGTGCAGAAGTCCTCGAGCACCTGCTCGTCGCTGAGCTCCTCGCCTCCCTCGGCCGCCGGGTCGCCGGCGGCGTCGGTGGCCGGGTCCGACCCGGCGGGCGCGTCCGACGTCTCCGTCGGGTCGTCCGGCGCCGTGTCGTCACCGCCGCAGGCGACGAGCCCGCCGTACGCGAGCAGCAGCGTCGCCAACCCCAGCGGGACGGAGCTGCGGACGCGGGCGGGAGGGAGCGCGGACCGGGCCATGGCCGTCACGCTACCCACCGGCCCGCGGCCGACGGGTCCGGACGACCGGGACGGCCCAGGAAATGCCGCAGGGCCCGGCACGTGGCCGGGCCCTGCGGGTGGAACGTGGTGAGCCGTCAGGCGCACGCCTCGGCCGCGTAGTCGTCGAACGCGTCCGTGTCGCCGTTGTCCTCGACCTCGGCGTCGTCGACCTCGTCCTCGGACGCGTCGTTGCCCAGGTCCTCGAACGCCTCGACGTACAGCTCGAAGCCGCTGCGCGCCTCGTCGGAGATGTCCTCCGGCGTGCCGACCTCGGCCAGCTTGTCGGCGTAGTCGGCGGCCTGGAAGGTCTCGCCGTCCTCGTCGAGGTAGTCGACGATGCCGGCGAACGCCGCGCAGAAGTCGTCGACGCTGGCGTCGGTCGGGGCGTCGGCGCCCGGGCCACCGCCGCAGGCGGAGAGCGAGCCGGCGGCGAGGACGAGTGCGGCGACGGAGAGGACACGCTTCATGAGGGAGCTCCTGGTGCTCGGGCGACCGCGCTCACGCGGTCAGGGGAGGATGACGGTGGTCGTGGGACGGGTCAGCCCGTGACGCTCTCGGCGAGCTGGTCCTGGCACGTGGTCGACGCGTACTCGATGAACGCGGTGCCCTTGTCGGCCTCGTCCTCGGGGAACTCGTCGGCGTCCTCGACGTCCTCCTGAGAGGCGCCGTTGCCGATGCCGTCGAGCGCCTCGACGAAGATCTCGAAGCCCTCGCGCTCCTCGTCGGAGATGTCCTCGGGGGTGCCGGCCTCGGCGAGCGCGTCCGCGGCGTCCTTGGCGTTGATCTCGTCCTCGCTCGACGAGATGACCTCGAAGGTCTCGATGAAGCCGGCGCAGAAGTCCTCGACGCTGGCGTCGGTGGGGGCGTCGGCGCCCGGGCCACCTCCGCAGGCGGAGAGCGAGCCGGCGGCCAGGACGAGGGCGGCGACGGAGAAGACACGCTTCATGGGGTTTGCTCCTAGATCTCGGGGACCGCTCCGAGCACTCGTCGGGGCAGCGGGTCCGACCATGCCCAGGCCGGACCCTCGCCCAAACACTCCCAGACCGACTTCTCTCGGGGAAATCTCAGCCGCCTCTCAGCGTGGGCGCGGCGTCCCGCCCCGGGAGCCGTGGTCAGGCGAAGACGGCCGGCAGCGGGAGCCGCAGGGCGGCGGCGAGCCGGTCGAGGTAGACCGCCCGCTCGAGCTCGACCACGCCGAGGCTGGCGAGGTGGTCGGTCTGCCACTGCACGTCGAGCAGACGCGGGGTCGGCACCGCGTCGGCGTCGGCGGACAGCAGCTCGACGAGCCCGACCAAGGCGGCCTTCGAGGCGTCCCGCGCCCGGTGGAACATCGACTCCCCGGCGAACAGGCCGCCGATCGCCACGCCGTACAGGCCGCCGACCAGCTCGCCGTCGGCCCACGCCTCCACCGAGTGGGCCCACCCGAGCTCGTGCAGGCGCCGGTAGGCCGCGCCGATGTTGTCGTCGATCCAGCCGCCCGTGCGCGCGGGGTCGGCGCACGCGGCGACCACCTCGTCGAAGCAGGTGTCGACCCGGATCTCGAAGTCCCGCACCGAGCGGCGCAGCGACCGGCTGACCCGCAGGCCGTCGAGCGGCAGCACGCCGCGCCGTACGGGCGAGAACCAGAGCACGTCCTCCTCCTCGGGCATCGGGAACAGCCCGTGGCGGTAGGCGGAGAGCAGCGTGCCCGGCTCGAGGTCGGCCCCGACGCCGACCAGGTCGTCGTCCGCACCGGCGTGGCGGGGGTCGCCGAAGTCCCAGAAGCTGCGGGGAGGTTCGACGGGCACGGCCCCAACCTAGGACACGTGACCTCGCGCACCCCGGGGGTGTCGCGACCGCTGCTGCCGGTCCGAGGCCCCCTCACGGGGTGAGGGACGGCTCCCGGTGGCTCCGTACGATCTGCGACATGGGAATCAAGGGGTCGGTCGGCCGGGCTGCGGCGACGAAGGTGCCGGCGGTCGCACCGAAGCTCACGTCCGGGTTCGTGCGCCAGGCGCTCGCGCGCGCCATCGCCGGGGCGGGTCCGCTCAAGCCGGCCGCGGAGGCCGCCGACGCGCTGCTCGCCGACCACCACGGCAACGTCGACAAGACGGTGAAGGCCGTGATCGACAAGCACGTCCGGTACGCCGGCACCCAGGGCTTCGTGACCAACATCGGCGGCCTCGTGACGGTCGCCGTGACCATCCCCGCGAACATCACCGGCCTCGCGCTCATCCAGTGCCGGATGATCGCGATCATCGCCCACCTGCGCGGCTACGACCTCGCGGACCCGCGGGTCCGCAACGCGGTGCTCGTCTGCCTCATGGGCCAGGCCGAGGTCGACCGGATGATCAAGAAGAAGAAGCTGCCGGCGCCCCCGATGGCCATCGCCACCGCGCCCCACCACGACCCCGAGCTCGACACGCTGCTCTCCAACGAGGTCGCGGTCGACCTGATCTCACGCGTCGTCGGCAAGCGGATGGCCGTCACGATCGGCCGTCGCGTGCCGGTCGTCGGCGGCGCCGTCGGCATGACCGCCGACGGCTACGCCACCTGGAAGCTCGGCCGCTACGCCGCACAGGAGCTGCGGGCGCGCAAGCGCTGATCCGGCGCGGCCCCCGCGTCACTCCTCGGGCGCGACCACGACCAGGACCGTGCCGAGCGGCACCTGCGTGCCGGGGGTCGCGGCCACGTCGGTGACCGTGCCCGCGAACGGTGCGCGCAGGCTGAGCTCCATCTTCATGGCCTCCATGGTCGCGAGCACCTGACCCTCGACGACCACGTCGCCCACCGAGGCGTCCACCGTGACGACCGTGCCGGGCATCGGCGCCGTGAGCGTGCCGTCCCCGGCCGCGGCGGCCCCGAGCGCGAAGGGGTCGGGCTCCGCGAACACCCACCGCTGGCCGTCGACGACGGCCTCGACCCCGCCCGGCGTACGGCGCAGCGCGGCCACGCGGGGGGTGCGCGCCGGGGGCGGGGCGTCGTCCTCGGTGGAGGTCGGCTCGAGCCAGGGCACGACGTACGGCGCGGGGCCGGCCCCGGAGCGCCAGCCGTCGAGCGCGAACGGGCCCGCGGTGGCGGCGCGGTCGCGGGCGGCCAGGGTCGCGAGGACGGCCCGGCGGGCCGCGGCCTCGTCGGGCGGGTCGACCTCGTGGCGGTCGAGCCACGCGGTGTCGATACCGCCCTCGGCGCCCAGGGCGGCGAACGCGTCGCTGGCGGCGAGCGCCCGGAGGAAGCCGGTGTTGGTGGTCAGGCCGAGCACCACGGTGTCGTCGAGGGCGCGCACGAGCGCGGCGATCGCGGCCCGACGGTCCGTGCCCCAGGCGATCACCTTGCCGAGCATCGGGTCGAACGACGTGCTGACGACCTGCCCGGACTCCAGGGCGTGGTCGACGCGCACGCGGGGCCGGGTGCCGGTGCCCGCGGCCTCGCCGGTGGTGCCGGGCCACGCGACGTACGACGCGGTGCCGGCCTGCGGGAGGAAGCCGGCCCACGCGTCCTCGGCGTAGACCCGGGCCTCGACGGCGTGGCCGTGCACCCGGAGGTCGCCCTGGGCGAGGCCGAGCGGCCGCCCGGCCGCGACGCGCAGCTGGAGGGCGACGAGGTCGAGGGGACCGTCCGGGCCGACCACGACGGACTCCGTGACCGGGTGCTCGACCTGGAGGCGGGTGTTCATCTCGAGGAAGAAGACGTCGTCGGTGTCGACGTCGAGCAGGAACTCGACCGTGCCCGCGCCCGTGTAGCCGACCTCGGCGGCGAGCGCGACGGCGGCGGTGTGCAGGCGGGCGCGGACGGCGTCGGTGAGGTGCGGCGCCGGCGCCTCCTCGAGCACCTTCTGGTGGCGGCGCTGCGCGGAGCAGTCCCGCTCGAAGAGGTGGAGCACGGTGCCGTGGGCGTCGCCCATCACCTGCACCTCGACGTGGCGGCCGCGCTCGACGTACCGCTCCACGAGCAGCGTGTCGTCACCGAAGCCCGCGGCGGCCTCGCGACGGGCGGCGGCCACGGCGTCGCCGTACGCGTCGGCGCTGCGCACGACCCGCATGCCCTTGCCCCCGCCGCCGGCCGCGGCCTTGACGAGCACCGGGAAGTCGAAGGTGGTGGGGTCGTCGGCGACGTCGTACGCCGGCACGACCGGGACGTCGGCGGCCTCGGCGATCGCGCGGGCGTGGTCCTTGCGGCCCATCCGCTCGATCACGTCGGCGCTCGGGCCGACCCAGACCAGGCCGGCCTCGGCGACCGCGCGGGCGAAGGCGGCGTTCTCGGAGAGGAAGCCGTAGCCGGGGTGCACGGCGGTCGCTCCGTGGGCGAGGGCGGCGGCGACGAGCGCGGGGCCGTCGAGGTAGGCCGGCACCTCGGCGGCGACGTCGGCCGCCCGGACGTGGGGCGCGTCGGCGTCCCCCGCGGTGTGCACGGCGACGGTGGCCAGGCCCAGGTCGGCGCAGGTGCGCAGGACGCGCAGCGCGATCTCGCCGCGGTTGGCGACGAGGACGGTGGTGATGTCGGTGGTCGGGTTCATCGCACTCACATCCGGAAGACGCCGAAGGACGGCGCGGGGATCGGGTCCTCGACGGCGGCGCGGGCGGCGACCTCGAGCGCCATCGCGACGACGCGGCGGGTGTCGGCGGGGTCGATCACGCCGTCGTCCCAGAGGCGGGCGGTGGAGTAGTAGGGCGAGCCCTGCGTCTCGTACTGGTCGCGGATGGGGGCCTTGAAGGCCTCCTCGTCGTCGGCCGACCACTCCTCGCCGCGGGACTCGAGGCCGTCGCGGCGCACCGTCGCGAGCACGGAGGCGGCCTGCTCGCCGCCCATGACGGAGATGCGGGCGTTCGGCCACATCCACAGGAAGCGGGGGTCGTAGGCGCGGCCGCACATGCCGTAGTTGCCCGCGCCGTACGAGCCGCCGATGACGACGGTGAGCTTCGGGACGACGCTGGACGCGACCGCGGTGACGAGCTTGGCGCCGTCGCGCGCGATGCCCCGGTTCTCGTACTCGCGCCCGACCATGAAGCCGGTGATGTTCTGCAGGAACAGCAGCGGCACCTTCCGCTGGTTGCACAGCTCGACGAAGTGGGCGCCCTTGAGCGCGGACTCGCTGAAGAGGATGCCGTTGTTGGCGACGATGCCGACCTCGTGGCCCTCGATGCGCGCGAAGCCGGTCACGAGGGTCTCGCCGTACAGCTGCTTGAACTCGTGGAAGTGCGAGCCGTCGACCAGGCGCCGGACGACCTCGCGCACGTCGTACGGCGTGCGCGCGTCGGTGGGGACGACGTCGTAGACCGAGTCGAGGGGGTACGCCGGGGGCTCGGGGGCGGTCGGGGCGTCCCCGCCGTGCGGTGGTGGGGGAAGGCGCGCAGCGCCTGTCTCGCAACCACCCGGCGCCGAGCCGGGGAGCGTGGCGACGATGCTGCGCAGGATGTCGAGGGCGTGGGCGTCGTCGTCGGCGAGGTGGTCGACGACCCCCGACGTACGGGCGTGCACGTCGCCGCCGCCGAGCTCCTCCGCGGTGACGACCTCACCGGTCGCGGCCTTCACGAGCGGCGGGCCGCCCAGGAAGATCGTGCCCTGCTCCTTCACGATGACGGTCTCGTCGCTCATCGCGGGCACGTAGGCGCCGCCCGCGGTGCAGGACCCCATCACCGCGGCGAGCTGCGGGATGCCGCGTGCGGACATCTGGGCCTGGTTGAAGAAGATGCGGCCGAAGTGCTCCCGGTCAGGGAAGACCTCGTCCTGCATCGGCAGGAACGCGCCGCCGGAGTCGACCAGGTAGAGGCACGGCAGCCGGTTCTCGGCCGCGACGGTCTGGGCGCGCAGGTGCTTCTTCACCGTCAGCGGGTAGTAGGTGCCGCCCTTCACGGTCGCGTCGTTCGCCACGACCATCACCGGGCGGCCGTGGACGAGACCGATGCCGGTGATCACGCCGGCGGAGGGGACCGCGTCGGCCCCGGTGTCGGCCCCCGTGTCGTTGCTGCCGGGGGCGCCGTACATGCCGGTCGCAGCGAGGGGGGCGAGCTCGAGGAAGGGGCTGCCGGGGTCGAGGAGGCGGTCGACCCGGTCGCGGGGCAGCAGCTTGCCGCGCGCCTCGTGCTTGGCCCGGGCCCGCTCCGACCCGCCCCGTCGGACGACCTCGAGACGCGCCCGGAGGTCCTCGGTCAGCTCGCGCAGCGAGCGCGCGGGCCCGGGCTCGGGCTCCGGCTCGCGCGGGGTGCGGGGTGCGGGGGTCTCGGGTGCGGCCACGCGGTCAGGTTAGCGATCGTTAACCGGGGTGTCGAGGGGCGGGTGCGTCGCGGTCGCAGAGCGCGCGGGAGTGGTCGGGGAGGGGAGCGTCCTGGTGGTTGAGGGGTGGGCGCCGCCCGCGGTGGTCGAGGAGGCCGTCCGCGCCCACGGTGGTTGAGGCGCGCGCCTCTTGCGGTGGTTGAGGAGGCCGCCCGCGGCCGTCTCGAAACCACGCGGGCGTCTCCGGTGGTTGAGGAGCGAGCGCAGCGAGCGTCTCGAAACCACGCGAGCGTCTCGAAACCACGTCGCCCGGGGGGCGCTGAGCGGTGCTCGGAGGTTGTCCACAGGCCCTGGATCTGGGGGCCGGCGTTGTCGGTGGTGACCCCTAGCGTTGGTGTCATGACAGGGCGGTCGGTGCTGGCGCAGCGAGGTGGACGCGTGACGTGGGAGACGTTCGCGCAGTGGTCCTCCAGCGACCCGGCCGGTGACCCGGTAGGTGACCCGGCGGGGGCGCACCCGTGGCTCTACTGCGCCGCCGAGCTCGTCGAGTCGCTGGACCAGCTGGCCTACACCGGCACGGACCCCGACTGGCTCGACGCCCCCACCAAGGCCGCGCTCCTGGTCGAGCTGGCGCGCATCGGGGAACGGGTCTCGGCGCTGCGGCTACGGGTCCTCGCCGGCGCGTCCGACGTGGCCGCCGCGGACGGGGCCCGTTCGGCCGCGGCGTGGCTGGCGCAGGCGACCCGGCAGGACCCGGGACGGTTGCGGTTCGAGGAACGCCTCGCGTCGCGCCTCGAGGGGTACGACGCGACGCGGGCTGCTTTGGGCGCGGGTGAGGTGTCGGTCGGGCATGCCGCCGCGGTGCTCGACGCACTCGAGGAGCTGCCCGCGGATCTCGACCCGGACGTGGTGGCGCGGGCGGAGGCGCACCTGTTGGGCGAGTGCGCGGACTTCACCCCGAAGCAGGTACGACGCCTGGGCCGTCACCTGCTGCGCGCGGTGGCGCCCGAGCGGGCCGACGCGCACGAGGAGGCGGTCCTGAACGCGGAGGAGGCGCGGGCGCGCGTCCGGACGCGGTTGACGTTGTCACCCCAGGGGGACGGCACCACCCGCATCACCGGACTCATCCCCGACCTGTCGGCGGCGGTGCTGTCGCGGGCACTCGAGGCGTACACGAACCCACGCTGCGACCACCACTCCTCCGGTACGACGGGCACCGCGGCGGGCCACGGCCCCGGTAGCACCGGCACGACGAGCGCCGCGGCGAACGGCACGGGCGCCGACGGTGCGGGCTCCAACGGTGTGGGCTCTGCGGGCGCGGGTGACGGGCAGCGAATCCCCGCCGAGGTCCGCCGCGGGCAGGCGTTCTGCGCTCTCGTCGAGCACCTCCCCGTCGACGGCCTACCCACCCAGGGCGGCTCACCGGTCGCGGTGGTCGCCACCGTCGAGCTCGACAAGCTCACCGAGGCCCTCGGCGCGGTCACCCTCGACACCGGCGGGGAGATCTCCGCCGCCCAGGCACGCCGCCTCGCGTGCCAGCACGCACTGATCCCTGCCGTCATGGGCGGCGCCTCGGTCCCGCTTGACCTCGGCCGCTCCGCGAGGCTCTTCAGCCACCACCAAGCACGCGCCCACGCCGTCGCTCACCTCGCGTGCCAGACCGAGGGCTGCGACATCCCCGCCGCCTGGTGCGAACGCCACCACCGCAACCCGTGGAACGCCGGTGGACGCACCGACCTCGCCAACCTCGTCCTGCTCTGCGCCCATCACCACCACCGCGCCCACGACCCGACGTACGCGACCACCTGGTCCGAGGCCGGCGCCGTCACCTTCCACCGCCGGACCTAGATCGAGCCAGGCGATCCGAACCCCACCGACCCCGGGCTCAGCGAACGACGGCCCGACCTCCGTCGCCCGTGGCGCTCGGGCGCCGGAACCACAGCGTGAGCGGCACGTTGAACAGGAGGACGACCAGCGCGAGAGATGGCGCGTACGAGACGATGCTCCACCACCACGCGTCGAACGGCGCGAGCCAGACGACGGTCATGGCCACGCAGACGACGAGCGTGATGGCGAGGAGCCGTGCCGGCGTCACCCGCTCCGAGTCGGCCACCGAGCGGCCCTCCGGGACGCCCGCCGAGCGGTCGCCGTCGGAACCGCCGTCGGAACCGCCGTCGGAACGGCCGTCGGAACCGCCGTCGGAACGGCCGTCGGAACCGCCGTCGAGCAACCGCCGTCGGAACGGTCGTCGCGCAACCGGTCGCCGTACTGGAGCGTGGCGTGCGCCGGCAGCCGGGCGTCGGGCGTCTCCGCCCAGCGCACGACCTCGATGAGGGCGTGGGCGACGACCACCGTCACGAGGGCCACCGCCGCCGGGCTCGGGCCGAGGTCCGCGCGGTCGACGACCAGCAGGGCGACCGCAACGGCCGCCGCCAGGAGGGCGAGGTGGACGAGGATCGGGCGCACGAGGCAAGGATGCCGCCACGTCCGGCTCTCGTCAGGCGAACGCGGACGCCACTCAGGTGAACGACCACTAACCTGGCCCGGTGACCGAGCCCAGCCGCCGCGAGCAGATCCTGGCGACCGCGGCCGAGCTGTTCGCGCGCCGCGGGTTCCACGGAGTGTCGGTGAGCGACCTGGGCTCGGCGTGCGGCATCTCGGGGCCGGCGCTCTACAAGCACTTCCCGTCGAAGGACGCCGTGCTCGCCGCGATGCTGGTCTCGATCAGCGAGGAGCTGCTGGCCGTCGGCACCGCCCGGTCCGCCGGGGCCGCGACGCCCACCGAGGCCCTCGCGGCGCTCGTCGACTGGCACGTCGGCTTCGCCGTCGAGCACCGGGCGCTCATCGTCGTGCAGGACCGCGACTGGTCGTCGCTGCCCGACGAGGCCCGCGAACGGGTGCGCTCGCTGCAGCGGGCGTACGTCGACGTGTGGGTCACCCGCCTGCGCGAGACCGACCCCGGCCGCACCCTCGACGCCGCCCGCGCCGCCGCCCACGCCACGTTCGGGCTGCTCAACTCCACGCCGCACAGCGGGTTGCTCGACGACGCCGCCATGCGCGACCTGCTCTCGACGATGGCGCTCCGCGCCCTCGGTGTCGCCGGCGCCGGCTGACCCGACCCGACCGCCGGCGCCGCCTCACCCGACCGCCCGACCCGACCGCCCGACCCGACCCGACCCGCCGTGGCGCACCCCACCCGCCCACGCGCTGATAACCCGCTGCGCGGCGGGCGCCGTACGCGCACACTGGCACCATGCCGAGTCAGCACCAGTGGGCCGCGTTCCTGCTCGCGGCGATCCTGTTCATCCAGGTCCCGGGCCCGAGCCTGCTCTTCACGATCGGTCGCGCCCTGACCGTCGGCCGCCGCGACGCCCTGCTCTCCGTGGTGGGCAACGCCGTCGGCGTGCTGCTCCAGGTGCTGCTCGTGGCCGTCGGCCTGGGCGCACTCGTCGCCGCGAGCGTGACGGCCTACACGGTGATCAAGGTGGCGGGTGCCGCGTACGTCGTGTGGCTCGGCATCCAGGCGATCCGCCGCCGCGGCGACGCCCGGCGGGCGCTCGCCGAGGTGGACGCCGACGGTGGGGCGGTCCGCCGTACGTCGCCGTGGACGTCGCTGCGCATCGGCGCCACCGTCGGCGCCACCAACCCGAAGACGCTCGTCTTCTTCGTCGCGTTCCTGCCGCAGTTCACGAACCCCGGCGCGGGCACGACCGGCCTCCAGGTCGCGCTCCTCGGACTGGTCTTCAGCCTGCTCGCGGTCGTGTCGGACTCCGTGTGGGCACTGGCGGCGTCCCGCGCCCGGGAGTGGTTCGCCCGCAAGCCGCAGCGGCTCGACGGGCTCGGTGCCACCGGCGGCGCACTCATGATCGGCCTCGGCACGTCGATGGTGCTCGCCGACCGATGAGTCCGGGGCTCGCGCCCGGTCGGACCTGAGGGCGACGCACCCGCGTCGCCCGAGGGAGAGGAGACCGCGATGGCCCGCGTCCGCACGTCCGCCTCGATGAGCCTCGACGGCTTCGTCGCCGACGAGGACGACCGCTGCGACCGGCTCTTCGGCTGGTACGAGAACGGCAGCGAGAGGGTCGAGCACCCCGGCATCACCTTCCAGATCGACGAGCCGAGCGCCTCCTACTGGCGCGCCTGGGTCGCGGACGTCCGGGCGCTCGTCGTCGGCCGCCGGCTCTTCGACCTCACGGGCGGCTGGGACGGGCGGCACCCGTTCGACGCGCCGATGGTGGTCGTCAGCCACTCCGTGCCCACCGGCTGGCCGCGCGCCGACGCGCCCGTGGAGTTCACCGACGACGTGGCCACCGCCGTCGCCCGCGCGAGCGAGATCGCCGGGGACGGGATCGTGGCCGTCGCAGCGGGCCAGGTGGGCCGCCAGGCGCTCGACCTCGGCCTCGTCGACGAGGTGATGATCGACCTGGTGCCCGTCGTCCTCGGCTCCGGCCGCCCCTACTTCGGTGCACTGGCGCACGGTCCCGTCACCTTCGGCGACCCCGAGGTGGTCGCGGGCCGCGGGGTCACGCACCTGCTGCTCCGCCGCACCTGACCCCGGCGCCCGGTCTCGTCCTCCCGGGCGCGCGGCTCCTCCGGACGGGCGACGGTCGCTCGTCCTCACGGCCAGAGGCTCGTCCTCGAGGTCAGCGCTCCGGCACCTCGGGTGGAGGCGGCGCACCCCCGGCCGGAGCGACCGTTGACCCATGACGATCCTCCTCTCCGACCCGCGGGTCGGTGCCGTGCCGGTGCGCGAGTGCGGCGAGCCGCTGGTGGCGCTCGACGCCTCGTTCGGTACGGCGCACGCCCGGGTCCGCGCCGGTCTCGCGGCTCGCCTCGCGCGGGCCCGGACAGCCCTCCCCGCCGGCATCGGCCTGCGCGTGGTCGAGGGCCACCGCTCGGTGGTCGACCAGCGGGCCATCATCGAGCGCTACGCGGCCGAGGTGCTCGCCGCCCACCCGGGCGTCTCCACCGACGAGCTCGAGCACCTCACCAGTCGGTTCGTGTCGCCCGTCGCCGTCGCCCCGCACGTGGCCGGCGCGGCGGTCGACCTGACGCTGGTGGACCTCGCGGTCGACCCCGGCCCCGACGGCACGGGTGCCGACCTCGACCTCGGCACCCCGATCGACGCCACCCCGGAGGCCTCCGGCGGGCGCTGCTACCTCGACGCCCCCGACATCTCGGCCCGGGCGCGCGCCCACCGCGTGCTGCTCGCCGGGGTGCTCGGCGGCGCCGGGCTCGTCAACTACCCGACCGAGTGGTGGCACTGGAGCTGGGGCGACCGCTACTGGGCGCTCGTCACCGGCGCGCCGGTCGCCCTCTACGGACCGGTCGCGGATCGGGCCACCGACCCGACCGAGGCCGCGGCGTGAGCGCCGTGGCCGTGCCCCCGGTCCTGCCCGCCCCGCACACGACTGCTGCCCCGCACGCCACTGCCGCCCCGCACGCGACGGCCACCCCCCTCGTCCGCCCCGGCACCACCCGCCCCGGCGCCCTGGCCCGTCCGGCGCACCCCGGCCCCGTCCTCCACGTCGACCTCGACGCCGTCGCCGCGAACACCCGGTTGCTGGCCGGGCGCGCCCAGGCGAGCGCCGCGACCCTCATGGCCGTGGTGAAGGCCGACGGCTTCGGTCTCGGCGCCGCCGACCTCGCCCGCACCGCCCTCGCCCACGGCGCCACCCGCCTCGGGGTCACGACCATCGACGAGGCCCTGGCCCTGCGCGCGGCCGGCATCGGCGCGCCGACGCTGAGCTGGCTCAACCCGGTCGACGCGGACTTCGGCGCCGCGGTCGCAGCCGGGGTGGAGCTCGCCGTACCGTCCCGCCAGCACCTCGCGGGGATCGTCGCCACGCGCCGCGCGGTCCTCGGCACCGGCCCGGGCTCCGCCGGTCCCGCGCTCGTGCACCTCCACCTCGACACCGGCATGGCCCGCGACGGCGCGGCGCCGCGCGAGTGGCCGGCGCTCTGCCGGGCCGCCCGGCGCGCCGAGCTCGACGGCCTGGTGCGGGTCGTGGGCGTGATGGGCCACCTCGGCTGCGCCGACGACCCCGCCGACGGCTGCAACGCGCTGGGCCGCACCCGGTTCGCCTGGGGCCTCGAGACCGCCCGCGCGGCCGGGTTGCGTCCCACCGCGCGCCACCTGGCCGCGACCGCCGCCACGCTGCTCGACCCGGCGAGCCACCACACGATGGTGCGGGTCGGCGCCGGCCTCGTGGGCATCGACCCGTCGGGCACCACCGCGCTGCGCGGCCCGGTCACGCTCACCGCGCCGGTCGTCTCGGTCCGCCGGGTGCGGGCCGGCACGCGCGTCGGCTACGGCCACACCTGGACGGCACCGGCCACCACCCACCTCGCCCTGCTGCCGGTCGGGTACGCCGACGGCCTCCCCCGCAGCGCCTCCGGCCGGGCGGAGGTGCTGCTGCGCGGCCGGCGCGTCCCCGTCGTCGGCCGCATCTCCATGGACCAGCTCGTCGTCGACCTCGGATCCGCCGCACCCGGTCGCTCCCGCGCCGGCGAGCACCCCGTGCTGCCGGGCGAGACCGCCACGCTGCTCGGCCCCGGCGACGCCGGCGAGCCGACCGTCGACGACTGGGCCACCTGGGCCGACGTCCTGCCCCACGAGATCGTCACCGGCTTCGGCCCGCGGCTGCGCCGTGCGACCCGCCCCGCCGGCACCCCCACCCGTACGCCCGACCTGAGGAGCCTGCGATGACCCGCACCCCCGCACCCGCCGCCCCCACCGCGCCCGCCACACCCGCCGCACCGCCCGTCCCCCACCCCGCACCCCTCCGCGTCGCGGTCATCGGCGGCGGCCAGAGCGCCGAGCACGAGGTGTCGCTCGCGTCGGCCGCGTCGGTCGCGTCGACGTTGACGACGGGGCCGCACAGCGCGCGGTACGTCGTCGTCCGCCTCACCGTCGACCGGGCCGGCATGTGGCGCGACGGGGGCGGTCGTCCGGTCGGCCTCGCCGGCGCCGTCCACGTGCTCCGCTCCTGCGACGTGGTGCTGCCCGTCGTGCACGGTCCGCGCGGCGAGGACGGCACGCTGGCCGCGCTCTGCGAGCTGGCCGGGGTCCCGTACGTCGGGTCGGGCGTCACCGCCGGCGCGCTGGCGATGGACAAGTGGGCCACCAAGCTCGTCGCCGAGGCCGTCGGCCTCCGCACCGCCCCGGGCGTGCTGCTCACCGCGGCGACCGCCGCGTCGTACCGCTTCACGCACCCCGTGGTCGTGAAGCCCGTGGCCGCCGGCTCCAGCCAGGGCGTGACGCTGGTGCGCACCGTCGACGCCCTCGGCCCGGCGCTCGACGCCGCGCTCGCCCTCGACCACCGCGTGCTCGTCGAGGACGTCGTCGTCGGCCGCGAGATCGACGTGGCCGTGCTGGCGACGGGCCCGGGCGGGGCCGACCGGGTCGTCTCCCCCGCGCTGGAGATCGTGGTCGACGGGTTCTTCGACTACGACGCGAAGTACGGCGGCGGCGCCGAGTTCCGGGTGCCCGCCGCGCTGGCCGAGGTCGACCGCGAGGCCCTGGAGGCCGCGGCGCTGACGGCGTACGACGCGCTGGGCTGCCGCGGCGTGGCGCGCGTCGACTTCTTCCTCACCGACGACGGCCTCGTGCTCAACGAGGTCAACACGATGCCGGGCTTCACCGCCACCTCGCAGGTGCCGCGGATGTTCGCGGCCGCGGGCGTGCCGTACGCCGACCTGCTCGACCTCCTGGTGCGCGACGCCGTGGCCGGCTCCGTGGCGGTCGCCGCGTGAGGATCGCCGGCATCGACCTGCTCCGCGGGGTCGCCGTGGGACTCGTCGTCCTGCGCCACGCGCTGCCCGAGGCCTTCCCGGGCGCCGGTGTGGCTGGGGTCGTCATGTTCTTCGCGCTCAGCGGCTACCTCATCACCGGCGTGCTGCTGGCCGAGCTGGAGGCGACCGGGCGCGTCCGGTTCGGGCGCTTCTACGCCCGCCGCGCGCGCCGC
Source organism: Nocardioides alkalitolerans DSM 16699 (assembly GCF_000426525.1). Taxonomy (GTDB): domain Bacteria; phylum Actinomycetota; class Actinomycetes; order Propionibacteriales; family Nocardioidaceae; genus Nocardioides; species Nocardioides alkalitolerans. The sequence continues at coordinate 800,882 of NZ_KE384533.1, read as the reverse complement.
CTGGTGCCGGCGCTCGTCGTGCTCGTCGTCGGCGTCGCGCTCGTGACGCTCACCCTCGACCCGCTCGGCGACCGCGACGAGCTGCCGCGCACGGTGCTCGTCGCCCTCACCTGGACCGCCAACCTGCCCTTCGACCAGGGCAGCGACGCCACCTTCCACCTCTGGACGCTGGCGACCGAGGAGCAGTTCTACCTGCTCTGGCCGGCGGTCCTGGCGCTCGCGTTCGTCCGTCGCCGCGTCGGCGCCGCGCTCGTCGTGGTCGCCGTCGCTTGCCTCCTGGCCTGCGCCGTCGTCGTCTGGTGGCTGCGGGCCGACCCCGACCTCGCCTACGCGCTGCCCACCAGCTGGGCCGTCTGCTTCGTCGTCGGCGCGGCCGCCCGGGTGCTGGTGGCCCGGCGCCCCGCGCTCGTCGTACCGGCCGGGGCGGCACCGCTGGCGCTGCTCGGGATCGCCGTGCTCGGTGTGGTTCCCTTGCGGGGTCACGCGCTCACCTACCTGGCAGGAGGCCCGGCCATCGCTGCGCTCACCGCGGTGCTGCTGCTCGCCTGGCGGTCGTGGACCGAGGTCGCCGCACCCCTGGCCCCGCTCGTGTGGCTCGGCACCGTCTCCTACGGGGCCTACCTCTGGAACTACCCGCTCACGCTGTGGTTGCGCCCGTCGTTCGCGCACGCGGAGGTCGCCGGTCTCCTCGCCGCGGTGCTCACGCTCGTGGCCGCCGGGCTCAGCTGGCGCTACGTCGAGAAGCCCCTCGCCGCGCGCCGCACGCTTCGACCCCCGGTCGGGGTGGCCGCGTGAGCGCGCCGTACCCCCCGCACGACCGCCGGCCCGAGACCCCGTACCCCGCGCGGCCCACGTCGCCGTACACCCCCGAGGGTCTCGCCCGGGCGACGAGCCGCGCCCCACGCACCCCCGGACGACCCTGGTCGCAGGGCCCCCGGCGACCGCCGCGCACCTGGCGCAGCTGGGTGCCCGACGTGACCCTCGGCCTGGCCGTGCTCCTCCTGGGGCTCACCGAGATCCTCAACGTGGACTGGTACGAGCCGTCGAACCCCTGGGACGTGGCACCGATCGTCGTGGCCACGGCGCTGTCGGCCGCGTTCGCCCGCTACCTCCCGGGGGCGGCGCTCGCGCTGGTCTGGGCGGTCTGCGTGCTGCAGGTGCTGCTCGGGCTCCCCGTGCTGGTCGTGCAGCTCTCCGTCGCGGTGGTCGCGTTCGGCACCGCCCGCTGGGGCAGCCGGTTGACGCTGCTCGCCGCGCTGCTCTCGATGCCGGGCGCCTTCTTCGCGTTCCTGCTCGCCGTCGAGTCCGGTCTGCTGGAGCAGGTGCTGTACGGCGGGGGCGGTGGGGTCGACTCGTTCGTCTCGCTCTCCTCCCAGCTCGACGAGTCCTGGGCGGTCGTGCTCTTCGGTCTCGCCGCCTTCGCCCTCGTCGCGCCCTGGCTGCTCGGCATCGCCCTCCGCTTCGCCGAGCGCGCCCGCGCCTCGCGCGTCTCCCAGATCGCCGCGGAGGAGGACGCCGCCCGCGCCCACCGCGAGACCGACCAGGCGCAGGAGATCGCGGCGCTCCGCGAGGACCAGGCCCGCATGGCCCGCGACGTGCACGACGTGGTCGGCCACTCGCTCGCCGTGATCCTGGCGCAGGCGGAGTCGGCGCAGTTCCTCAAGGGCGAGGAGCGGTTGCAGGAGACCCTCGCGACCATCGCCGTCTCGGCGCGCTCGTCGCTGCAGGACGTGCGCCAGGTGCTCTCCGCCAGCCCGCCCCCGCCGCGCACCGAGGGCGTCGACCTGCTCCTCGAGGGCGTCCGCACCAGCGGGTACGACGTCACCGCCAGCGAGGTCGGCCCGCCGCAGCCCCTGCCGCCCGAGCTCGCGACGGTCGCGTTCCGGGTGCTGCAGGAGATGCTCACCAACGCGATGAAGCACGGCCGGCGTGACACCCCGATCACCGTCGAACGACACTGGCCCGACGGACGGTGGGAGACCGAGCTGCGGATCGAGGTGCGGAACATGGTGGAGGCCGGCGGGGACGACCCGGACGAGACGCGACCGGTGATGCTCGCCGACCCCGAGGACGGCTCCGGCCAGGGCGTCGACGGGATGCGGCGCCGGCTCGCCGCGGTCGGCGGCCGGCTCGACGTGCGCCGCCGCGACGAGCCCGGCACCGGTGGCGCGTCCTACACCGCGACGGCCTGGGTGCCGGTGCGGGCCGGGGGCGTCGCGTGACGATCCGCGTGCTGCTCGTCGACGACCAGGAGCTCTTCCGGGCCGGGGTCGCCGTCATCGTCGACGCCGCCGACGACCTCGAGGTCGTCGGCCAGGCCGCGGACGGGCTCGCGGCCGTGCGGCTCGTCGACGAGACCCAGCCCGACGTGGTGCTGATGGACATCCGCATGCCCGAGATGGACGGCGTCGAGGCGACCCGCCAGATCTTCGCCCCCGACCGCGTCGCCCGGCGGGAGCGGCCGCTGCGGGTGGTCGTCCTGACCACCTTCAACCTCGACGACCGGGCGGCCACCGCGATCCGGTACGGCGCCAGCGGCTTCCTGCTCAAGGACACGACCCCGCTGATGCTGCGCGACGCCATCCGGACCGTGCACACCGGCAACGCCGTGCTCGCGCCCCAGGACCTCTCGGCCCTGCTCGACGGCCAGTTCCGCACCCGTACGGCGCCGCCCGCGCCGTACCTCTCGCTCACCGACAAGGAGCGCAAGATCTTCACCGCCGTGGCCCGCGGCCACTCCAACACGGAGATCGCGGGCCTGGTGTTCGTCAGCGAGTCGACCGTGAAGACCCACGTCGGCGCGGTGCTCCGCAAGCTCGGGCTGCGCGACCGCGTGCAGATCGTCGTCTTCGCCCACGAGCACGGGCTGGTGGCCGAGGGCTGACGCGCGCCCGCCGGAGGTGGCCGTCGCCCCAGCCCTCGGAGGTGGGGCTCGGAGGTGGGGCTCAGAGGTGGGGCTCAGAGGTGGGGCTCAGAGATGGGGCTCAGAGGTGGGGCTCAGAGGTGGTCCGGCAGCGGCCCGCCGTGCTCGAGCGCGGCGAGGTAGCGCGCGGCCCGGAGCGCCGCGTCGGTCGCGACGTCCAGGGGGTCGAGCTCGCCCCCTGCCCCGGCCCCGTCCCCCCGCCCCGCCTCGTGGGCCCCGGCCGTGGCGACCTCCCGCTCGTGCAGGCGGGCGAGCAGCTCCTCGCGACCGAGACCGCGCAGGCCGAGCAGCACGAGCGGGTCGACGGCGACGAGCCAGCCGACCTGGGTGAGCGTGGCCACCGCGTGGGCGCAGGGGTCGAGGTAGGCCGGGCAGGTGCAGGTGCACACGAGCTCGCCGCCGTAGGGCAGCAGCTCGACACCCGTCTCCTCCGCGTCCTCGACGAGCCGGTGGGGCAGGTCGCCGGAGAGCAGGGCGGCGATGCGGCCCGACTCGGCCGCGACCACCTCGACGAGCGCGGCGGCGGCCGGGGCGTCGAGCACGGGCACGGTGGCGGTGACGGTCCAGGCGTCGTCGCCCTCCCGCACCGCGGCCAGGACGGAGCCGGGCGCGATCGTGATGCCCCCGACCTGGCCCGCCCGGGCCAGCTTCTTGCCGTGTCGCAGGTCGGCCTCGCCGTACGCCGCCTCCTCGACCGCCCGCACCCACGCCTTCGCCCACCACGGCGCGCGTCCGGCCCCCCGGCGCGGGGCGAGCCGCGGGTGCGTCACCCGCCCGGCGGCCCCGCCGGGGCCGCTCCCCGCCGTACCGAGCCCCGTGTCGACCGGCGTCTCGTTCACGCGCCGTCCGTACGGCGCAGCGTGACCAGGTCGCGCAGGTCGGCGTCGCCCAGCTCGGTGAGCGCGGCCTCGCCGCGGGCGAGCACCGAGTCGGCCAGCGCCCGCTTGCGGGTGAGCAGCTCGGCGACCCGCTCCTCGATCGTGCCGCGCATGACGAGCCGGTGCACCTGGACCGGCCGGGTCTGGCCGATCCGGTAGGCGCGGTCGGTGGCCTGCTCCTCCACCGCCGGGTTCCACCAGCGGTCGACGTGCACGACGTGGTCGGCGCGGGTGAGGTTGAGGCCGGTGCCGCCCGCCTTGAGCGAGAGCAGAAAGACCGGCGGGCCGCCGACCTCCGGCCCGGCCTGGAAGTCGCGCACCATCCGCTCCCGCTCGCCGACCGGCGTGCCGCCGTGGAGGAACTGGTGGTGCACCCCGGTGGCGGTGAGGTGCTGCTCCAGCAGCCGGGCCATCGCGACGTACTGCGTGAAGAGCAGCGCCGAGGAGCCCTCCGCGACGATCGTGGCCAGCAGCTCGTCGAGCAGCTCGACCTTCTCGGAGCGTCCGCCGATGCGGCCGCCGGACTGCTTGAGGAAGTGGGCGGGGTGGTTGCAGATCTGCTTGAGCCCGGTGAGCATCGCGAGCACGAGGCCCCGCCGCGCGTCCTCGTCGGACCGCTCGATGCGGTCCATGCACTCGCGCACGTAGGCCTCGTAGAGCACGACCTGCTCGCGGGTGAGGTCGAGCAGGTGGTCGGTCTCGGTCTTCGGGGGCAGCTCGGGCGCGATGCCCGGGTCGGACTTGCGGCGCCGCAGCAGGAACGGCCCGATGAGGTCGGCGAACTGGGCGGCCTTCGTCGGCTCGAGCCCCGACTCGATCGGCCCCGCCCACACCTTGCGGAAGGCGTTGCGGCTGCCGAGCAGGCCGGGCGTCGCCCAGTCGAGGATCGCCCACAGCTCGGTGAGGTTGTTCTCCACCGGCGTGCCGGTCAGCGCCACCCGGGCGTCGCCGGCGAGCTGGCGCAGCGCGCGGGCGGTGCTCGACGCCGGGTTCTTCACGTGCTGGGCCTCGTCGGCCACGACGAGACCCCAGTGCACGCCGCTGAGCGCCTTGGTCTCGCCCGTCAGGTCGTGGCGCATCGTGCCGTACGTCGTGAGCACGAACCCCGGGTCGTCGCCGAGCGCGGGGTCGAGCGACCGGGTCGTGCCGTGGAAGCGCCGCACCGGCACGCCGGGCGCGAACCGCCGGACCTCCGCCTCCCAGTTGCCCAGCAGCGAGGTCGGGCAGACCACGAGCGTGGGGCCGAGCGGGGCCGTCGCGTGCTCCTGGCGGTGCAGGTGGAGCGCGATCACGGTGAGCGTCTTGCCGAGGCCCATGTCGTCGGCGAGGCAGGCGCCGAGGCCGAGCCCCGTCATCTCGGCGAGCCAGGTGAGGCCGTGGCGCTGGTAGTCGCGCAGCGTCGCGACGAGCCGGGCGGGCTGCGGCACGGGGTCGCGGGTGGCCGCCGTGCGCAGCTGCTCGCGCACTTTCGTGAGCGTGGCACCGACGATCACCTCGGCCGGTACGTCGTCGACCTCCACCACGCCCGTGAGCGCGGCGGCCAGCGCCTGCACCGGCTTGATCGTGCGCACCAGCCGCTTGCGCGCCTTGCGGGCCACGGACGGGTCGACGACGGTCCACGAGTCGCGCAGCTTGATGATCGGGCTCGCCGCCTGAGCGAGCTGGTCCATCTCCTCGTGGGTGAGCGGGTCGCCGTGCAGCGCGACCTGCCAGGAGAAGGAGAAGAGCGAGGTGGGCCCGAACAGGCCCTCGACCAGCGGCTCCTCGCGCGGGCCCGACGACGACTTCTGCTCGAGCACCGCCCGCGTCGTCAGGTCGCGGCCCAGCGCCTTGGGCCACAGCACGTCCACACCCCGGGCCGCGAGCGCCCCGACGCCCTCGTCGAGCAGGCTCACCAGCTCGTCGGAGTCGAGCGTGAGCTGGTCGGGCACGGCCAGCGCGAGCAGCCGGTCGAGCGGCGGCCAGGCGTCGGCGGCGTCGCGCAGCGCGATGGTGGCGTGGGTGCGGGCCCGCGAGCCGAAGCCGTGCTCCGCGTCGCCCCCGGCCTGCGTCCACAGCAGCGCGGCGTCGCAGAAGTGCAGGGCGTTGCGCTCGTCGTGCACCTGGAGCACGACGCGCACCGCCCCGGCCACCAGCTCCTCCTCGTCGGCCTCCACGCGCAGGGAGAGGGTGACGAGCTGGGCGAGCCCGGACTCGTCGGGACGCTCGCGCTGCGCCGCCGCGATCCGAGCCCGCAGGCGCTCCCCGAAGTCGCCGCGCGACACCCGGGCCTGATCCGCGCCACCCGCGGGGCGCGCGGCGGCGAGCTGACGTCGTACGACGCCCGCCCGACCTGGCGCGGTCGCCGCGCCCGCGGCCTCGGTGTCGTCGGGGCCCGGGTCGACCTTCGGCGTCGTGCGGCTCGGGGCGAGGGCGGACCGGCCCGCCGTGGCGCTCGGCGGGGTGCGCGGCATGGTGTCGACGACGGCGTCGACGACCTGACGGGCCAGCGCGAACGCCGCGGCGGCGTCGAGGTCGCCCCACGCGCGGGCCCGGGCGAGCATGGTGAGCCGGTCGTGGTCGTCGGCGTCGACCGTGGGCGCCCAGGCGTCGCCCTCGGCGCGCGGCTCGAAGCGGCCGCCGGCGACGATCCGCACCCCCAGCAGCGCCGCCCCGGCCAGCAGTCCGATCGACGCGTGCGCGTCGTCGCGCGCCTGAGCACGGGTGAGCACCGGCAGCGCCGCCCGCATCGGCAGCTCGACCGTGCGGCCCGCTCCGCTGAACGCGACGAGGCTGTCGCGCGGCGGGTCGGCGCCCCGGAAGGTCGCGGGGCCGACGAGGGGGACGAAGCTCAACGGGCGACACCTCGGGCGGATCGGGACGGGCGGTGGATCAGGACGGGCGAGACTGCGCGGGCGGGCGGCACTGCGCCGACCCGGGGCGGGCGTACGCGACCGTAGCGCGGTCCGCCGACAGCCCCGTCCCCTCAGCCCTCCGGCGGCGTCGCGAGCAGTGCGGCGACCACGCCGACGACCCGGGCGAGCAGCGGGTCGGCGCTCGGTGCCCACAGACCGTCGACGAGGCCGGCGAGGGCGGCCACGGCCACGGGGTGCAGGTGCAGGACGACGGCGCGCTCGAGCGCGACCAGGTCGGGTTGCATGGGGTGGGTCCTACCCGTCGGAGCACCGTCGTACGCTGCGGCCATGAGCCTTCTCGACACCCCGATCGCGCGCCTCGACGGCACCCCCGCCACCCTCGGCGAGATCACCGGCGGGCGGCCCGCGCTGCTCGTCAACGTGGCCAGCAAGTGCGGCCTCACCCCGCAGTACTCGGCGCTCGAGCAGCTGCAGGAGACGTACGGCGACCGCCTCACCGTCGTGGGCCTGCCCTGCAACCAGTTCGGCGGCCAGGAGCCCGGCAGCAGCGAGGAGATCGCCGAGTTCTGCTCGGCGACGTACGGCGTCTCGTTCCCCCTCACCGAGAAGGTCGAGGTGAACGGCGAGGGGCGGCACGCGGTCTACGAGCAGCTGGTCGGGCAGGCCTACGCCGACGACGGCGGCTTCAAGAAGTCGACCGAGCCCGGCGACGTGCAGTGGAACTTCGAGAAGTTCGTGGTGGCCGCCGACGGCAGCGTCGTGGCCCGGTTCGGCCCCGCCACCACGCCCGACGACCCCGCCGTCGTCGCGGCGCTCGAGGGCGTCCTGGGCTGAGCGCAGCCCCTCCCACGCGCTCCCGCCCGGCGCCGTACCCGGCCCGCACCTCCCGCTCACGTCTCGTCTAGACCGCTCGCAGATCTGATTGGTTGAGCCCGAAACCTAGGGACTTCTCGTCCGTTGTCGCGGGTGGACGGTCATAACCGGCGCAGCGCCGCGCGGGTCCGGAAGTGTCGACCGTCCATCGACACCACCGCATCTGCGCCGGGCCCGGCCCGGCGTGCCGGCGCAAGGTCCTGGGAGGGGCACGTGTCCACCGATGTCACGCCGTCGACGACGGCCGAGGAACGACTCCGGCAGCACCTGCAGGTGCTGTCCGGCCGTGAGCCCGCCGTGCCCGGGCCGGACGAGAGCGCCATGCCGCTCTGGCTCGACCGCCGTCCTGGTGTCCCCTGGCGGCGCACGGGCAAGGACCTCGTGGCCGTCATCCACCCCGTGTGGGCGGCGCCGGGCGACGCGTCGGTGACGCTGCACGCCACGCCCCAGATCCTCACCCGCGTGGCGGAGCAGCTCGAGTTCCACCTGCTCGCCGGGGAGCGGGTCGAGGCCACCCCCGACGGCGTCCTGGTGCTCCGGCTCCACCACACCGGCCGGGGGGCGCGGCCCATCCGGCTGCAGGAGATGGCGTACCACACGCTCGAGGTGCTGAACCGGCTCGGCCACGACGTCCGCCAGGTCGACCTCGGGGTCGGCTGGGCGCCGATCACGGTGCGCACCGCCCCGGAGCGGGCCCTGCGCCTCGCGCGCGAGGCCTCCGACCACTCCGTCCGGCAGCGCGACTTCCAGCCCGTCGGCGGTGCGGGCGAGTCCCGCGCCCCGCGCATCACGAACCGCACGTTCGCGCTCCAGGTGCTGGCCGCCACCCTCGGCACGTTCCTCGTGCCCCTGGCGCTGCTGTTCCTGCTCTACGGCCTGGGGCTCGACGTCTCGGGCGTCCTCTACTGGGTGCTCGTCGGCTCGCTGACGCTGACGGCCCTGATGATCTGGGCCGAGGCGTTCACCGCGCTCGACCCCGAGCCGCTGCCCGACCTGCCGGAGGGCGAGGCGGGCGAGGCCCCGCCGGCGACGGCGATCATCGCGGCGTACCTGCCCAACGAGGCGGAGACGATCCTCGAGACCCTCGACTCGTTCCTGGAGCAGCAGTACTCCGGCGGGCTGCAGGTGATCCTGGCCTACAACACCCCGGAGGACCTCCCGGTCGAGCAGGAGCTCGCCGAGCTGGACGCCCGGCACCCGGGCCTCCTCGTCGTACGGGTGCACGACAGCACCTCGAAGGCGCAGAACGTCAACGCCGCCCTGCGCCTCGTCACCGGTGACGTCGTCGGCATCTTCGACGCCGACCACCACCCGATGCCCGGCGCGTTCGAGCGCGCCTGGCACTGGATCGCCAACGGCGCCGACGTCGTGCAGGGCCACTGCGTGATCCGCGAGGCCGAGGACTCCCGGCTCGCCCAGGTCGTCGCCGTCGAGTTCGAGCAGCTGTACGCCGTGGCCCACCCCGGCCGCACGATGCTCCACGGCTTCGGCATCTTCGGCGGGTCCAACGGCTACTGGCGCCGCGACATGCTGGACCGCCTCCGGCTCCGCGGCTCCTACCTGACCGAGGACATCGAGGCCTCGATCCGGCTGCTGCGCTCCGGCGGCCGCATCGTCAACGACCCGGGCCTCGTCAGCCGCGAGCTCGCCCCCGCCACCGTCACCTCGTGGTGGCGCCAGCGGATGCGCTGGGCGCAGGGCTGGTTCCAGGTCTCGCTGCGCCACCTGTGGCCGCTGCTCTCCCAGGGCGTGCTCACCTGGCGCCAGCGCGCGGGCATCGTCTTCATGCTCGGCTGGCGCGAGATCTACCCGTGGATCGCCCCGCTCACGTGGCCGCTCCTCGCGTTCCTCGCCTGGCGCGACGAGGGCGTCGACATGACGTCGCCGATCTTCTTCTTCCTCACGCTCTACATCGTCAGCGCCGGCGTGTTCCAGACGCTCGTCGCCTGGCGCGTGGCCGTGCCGGAGATCCGCCGCCACACCTGGTGGTTCGTGCAGTCGGCCCTCGTCAACGTCGTCGTCTACACCGGCGCGAAGAACCTGGTGAACCGCGTGGCGCACCTCAAGCAGCTGCGCGGCGAGCGCGAGTGGGTCGTCACGGCCCGCACCGCCTCCACCGACGGCATCCCGACCCCCCGCCACGCCGCGCAGGAGGCCGTCGCATGAGCGCCACCACCCCCGCCGGCAGCCCGACGGGGCCGACCGGACCGACCACCGACGCCGCCGCGATGGCCACCTCGACCGCGGTCTTCGACAAGGCCGAGGCCTCCGCCGGCATCGGGTCCGGGAAGCGCAACTCCAGCGCGGGCACGAGCGGCGGCGGCCGGCCGATGTTCCCGCTCGGCTGGCTCCGGGGCCTCGCGGCCATCGCGGTGCTCGTCGTGCACGCCTACATGTGGAACCGCACCGGCCCCACCGGCGTGTGGCCCTACTCCGGTGTCGGCCACCAGCTCATGTACGGCGTCGACATGTTCGTCGACATGTTCTTCGTGCTCTCGGGCTTCGTCATGTGGCTGCCCCTCGCGGCGGCCGCGCTGTCGGGCCGCAAGGGTCGCTCGGGGCTGCTGACGCTGGCGAAGCGGCTGGCGCGGATCCTGCCGCTCTACTGGGTCATCTGCATCGTCGTGTGGGCCTTCAGCAACCCGAACCTGCCGGGCCACTGGCAGGACCTCGCGCTGCACCTGAGCTTCACCCACATCTACAGCGACGAGTACATCTTCTGGACCAACGGCCCCGCCTGGACCCTGGCCGTGGAGTTCCACTTCTACGTGATCGTCGCGCTGCTCACGCCGCTCGTCCACCGCGCCGCCGTCCGCGCCCGCAGCACCGACGAGCGCATCGCGCTGGCCCTCGGCGTGCCCGTGCTCGCCATCGTCGTCGGCATCACCTACACCGCGTACGTCGTGCACGTCGCCCGCCCGGCCGTCACCGACTGGTCGATGACGTTCTCCCCGCTCGGCAAGGCGTCGGACTTCGGGATCGGGATGGTGCTCGCGGTCGTCACCGTCGCCGGCATCCGGCTGCCCCGGAGCACCCGCGCGGCCTGCGCGATCGTCGGCGCCGGCCTGGTGCTGGCCCTGGCGCTGACCCGCCCGATCGACCAGCTGCAGCAGATGTGGTGGCACCCGGCCTACTCCGCCTCGATCGCCCTCTTCATGGTCTCGATCGTGCTCCACGACGGGCCGTGGCCGCGGATCCTCTCGTGGGGTCCGCTCGCCTGGATCGGCGGTCTCGGCTACGGCATCTACCTCATCCACGAGCCGGCGATGCGCTGGGTCGGGAGCATGGGCCTGCTCCCCGAGCGCGCCCCCGGCAACCTCTTCTGGCTGACCGCCGTCATCGTCGCGGTCCCGAGCATCGCGCTGGCCTGGATCAGCGCCAACACGATCGAGCTCATCGGCGTGAAGCTGCTCGCGACCGTCGACAAGCGCGGCCGGCCCCGCAACTACTACCCGCACCTGCCGACGCAGGCCCCGCCGTCGCGCCGTCGTCGTACGACGACCGCCGCCACCGCGACCGGCCCGGCCGGCAGGGCGCGCCCGGGTGCCGGGGTCGCCGTACCGGCCGGGGTGCTGCAGCGCTCGAGCACGTAGCCGTCGCAGCGGTTTCGGGGGCCGGCGCGGTGGAGAGCCTCCCGGTCGTGCGAACGACGACGGCTCTGCCCACGGTCCTGCTGCTCACCGCCACCCTCGCCGCGTGCGGCGGCGGGGGCGGCTCGGCGGACGACACCGGCTCGTCGGACTCCTCGGTGACCAGCTCGGCCACCGGCTCCGCGAGCAGCTCGGCTCCCACGCCCCGCGCCACCACGAGCAGCGCCGACGCCGACGGGCTCACCGCCGACGGCAGCGTCCTCGCCGTGGGCACGGCGGCCACCGTGGCCCTCAAGCCCTCGCGCGAGGCCCCGACGGGGACGGCGCGGCTGACCGTGACGGCGATCGAGGAGGTGTCGGCGGAGGTGCGCGGCGACCTCGCCGACGAGCTAGGCGACGACACCGCGTACGTCCTCCGCGCGACGCTCGAGGTGACCGAGGTCGGCGACGACTTCCGGGGCATCCAGCCCAGCATCGACCTCAACGGCCGCGTCGACGGCGACGTGGTGAACGGCGCCTCGGTCGAGGTGGCCGACGAGCTGGGCTGCGGCCCGCTCGACCTGCGGTCGGGCACCGCGGTCGGCGACACTGCCGAGTTCTGCAAGGTCGCGGTCGCCGCACCCGGCGTCGTGGTGGATGCGGCCTGGACGACCTACAGCGACCCCACCGCGCTCAGCGGCGACGGCTACGTCCTCTGGGTCGGCTGAGGGCCCCCACCCTCGGTGGGGCGTCCGGCCGGCGGGGCCGGAGCGGCCTCCGCCGACGTGACGGGCCCGTCGGCGCGCGGCGTGCCGACGCCACCGTGCACGGCACGACGGACGAGCGCGCGCCCCTCCGGACCTGCGGTGCCCTCCGGGTCGGCGTAGAGCTCGGACCAGGTGAAGTAGCCCTCCTCGACCCGGCGTCGCACACCCTGGAACTCCACCGAGGCGTCGGGGCCGGACTCCGCGAGGAGCGCCTCGACGATGCGGGGCGGCAGCCCGTCCGGGTCGTTGCGCACGAGCCGGGCGAAGTCGGCCCGCAGCGCACGGCTGCGCGACCGGATGTCGTCGAGGGCCCGCTGGGGGTCCTCGCGCTGGGCCTTGAGCTGGTTGAGCAGCGCCTCGACGTCCTCGGTCATCCCTCTGCTCCCTCGGGGACCTCGATGCCCTCCATGTCGTCGGACACCCCTGGCTTCTCGATGCCGTCCGCGAGCTCGTCGAGACGGTTCTGCGCGTCCTCCGCGTCCTGCTCGGCCTGGCGGCGGGCGTCGATGACGTCCTGCGAGCTCTGGCCGACGTCGTTCAGGTCGTTGCGGATCGCGGCCGCCGTCAGCAGCGGTGTGCTCGCGAGGTCGGGGATCTGCTCGAACACCCCGACCAGCTGCTCGAAGACCGCGAGCTCGGCGGGGATCGTCTCGACCCACTCCTTGACGGCGTCGTGGAGGTCGAAGACCGCCGTGATGGTGTCGTAGAGCGACGTCATCGCGTCGATGATGCCCTGGATGGCGGCCCAGCCGTCCTGGATGACGTCGGCCACGAACTTCGCCCAGCCGATCCAGGGGCGGCCGTAGACCGCGATCTTCTCGAGGAGCCACACGGCGAGGTCGAGAGCGGTGTCGATGAGCTCGACCACGAGCCCCGCGATGAACTGCGCGACCTCGGAGATGCCGTCGAAGATCAGCTTGCCCTGGGAGACGACCATGCCGGCGCCCTGGTAGGTCGCCACGTGGATGCCCATGTGGGCGTTGAACGAGAGCGCCGTCTCGCCCTCCCACTCGCCCCCCGACGAGGCGAAGAGCTGCCCCATGCCGAGCAGCAGGTTCTCCGCGACGGTCTGGAGGCCGAGGCCCGCCTTCTTCACCGCGTCGCCGCAGGCGATGATCCCGTTCCAGTCGCCCGAGAAGGGCTCCACGAACAGCTCGACCGCGCTGGTCTGCTGGATCTGGGGCCCGGGGAACGAGATGCCCACCTTGCCGGCGACGCTCTGGGCGTCGGAGTAGAAGCCCGTGCAGGTCTCGATCGCGTCGTTGAGGGTGTCGAACTTGTCGTCATTCTTGTCGATCTCGAGCTCGATGTCCCCCTCCTCCGGCGTCGTGAGCACGGACGACATCTCGGTGGGGATCGTGTAGGTCACCATCGTCTGCTCCTCACTCGTCCTGGAACGAGGCGGTGGACTCGAAGTACTCGGAGACGACCCCGTCGACCATGTCGAAGTCGTGGCCGACGTCCCACAGGTTCGACCGGGCCGCGAACATGCTGGTGCGACCCTTCGACAGCGCGTCGCCGAACGGGCGGCAGGCGCCGTCACGGATGTAGTCGCGCAGGGGCGAGAGCAGCCCGCTGCCGTAGGCGTCCGTCAGCGCGACGTTGTCCCACACGTAGCTGCCGATCTCGGTCAGCTGGTTGGAGATGTCCATCATGTAGGCGTGGAAGGCCCCGATGTGGTCGGCCGCCACCTGGATCCGATCGGTCATGGGAGCCAGCATTCCGTCGCCGGGCGCCGTGAAACCTCTCACACGTCGCGAGCCGGAGCCCGCAGGTGGGCGGCTCTCCCCACGACCGTCAGGACTCCGTGGCCAGCACGAGGGGCAGCACGTCGGTCGCCCCCGCGTCGCGGAGCGCGGCGGCCGCCAGGGTGAGCGTCCAGCCCGTGCCGACCCGGTCGTCGACGAGCAGCACGCGACCGAGGCGGGCCGGGGGCGACGGCGGAGCGGTGGCCCCGCGCGACGGGGCGGCGGTCGGGGTCGTCGCACGCACCGGGGCGGCCGCGGGGCGGGCGGGCGGCGCCGACCCGGGCTCGAAGGAGTCGTAGTCGGGGTCGTACGGCGGCTCGTCCGCCGGGTCGTACGGCGGCTCCTCGAGCGCGTACGACGACGCGCCCCCTCCGGCGGCGGGCGCGGTCGAGGCGCTCGAGCCGGCCCCCGGGGCGCCCGGCTCGAACCGGAACCGTCGCCGAACGGCCGACACGCGCTGCGCCGAGTTGGCCGCGCCGGCCCCGGGCGGGACCGAGGCGTCGACGATCGTCCAGCGGCCGGCGATCGGCACCCCCAGGTAGCGCGCGAGACCCTCCGCGAGGTCGCGGACGAGCGCAGGACGGCGCAGCGAGTCGACGACCACGATGCTGTCGACGCCCGGCCGCCACTCGTCGAGCACCGCGACGCAGGCCCGCGCGAGCGGCACGGGGACCGGCCCGTCGTACGTGCCGTCGGCCTTCTCGCGGAACAGGTCGCGGAGCGCCTGGCCGTGGCCGAGGTCGGTCAGCCGGGCGACGGCGCGGCCGTCGGAGGCGGGCTCGCGGATCTTGCCCTTGAGCGGGATGCCGAGCCGGTCGAGCCCGCTCGGCCACATCTTGCGGGCCCCGACGACCACGCCCGGTCGGTCGAGGTGGGCGCGCGCTTGGGCGACCGCCGCCTCGTCGACCCCGGACTCGAGGTCGAGGCCGCCGCAGTTGTCGCACCGGCCGCAGTCGCCCGCGGGCCCGGCCTCGACCGGGTCGTCGAGCTGCTCGCGCAGGAACCTCATGCGGCACTGGTCGGTGGTGAGGTAGTCGAGCATCGCGCCCTGCTCGCGCTCGCGGGCCGCGGCGACGCGGGCGTAGCGTTCGGCGTCGTAGCTCCACGGCTGCCCGGTGGACTCCCAGCCGCCCTTGACCCGACGCACCGCGCCGTCGACGTCGAGCACCTTGAGCATCGTCTCGAGGCGGTTGCGGTTGAGCTCGACCTCCGTCTCGATCGTGGCGGTCGAGAGCGGGCGACCGGCGGCCGCCAGCACCTCGAGGGTCTGTCGCACGAGGTGCTCCTGCGGGAACGCGAGCGAGCCGAAGTAGGCCCAGATGTCACGGTCCTCCCGACCCGGGAGCAGCACGACCTCGGCCTGGTCGGCGCCACGGCCGGCGCGGCCGACCTGCTGGTAGTAGCTGACCGGCGAGCTGGGCGCGCCGAGGTTGACGACGAAGCCGAGCGTGGCGTCGAACCCCATCCCGAGCGCGCTCGTGGCGACGAGCGCCTTGACCCGGCCGGCGATGAGGTCGGCCTCGAGGGCGGAGCGCTCGGTGGGGTCGGTCTGGCCCGAGTAGGCCGCCACCTCGTAGCCGTGCTCGCGCAGGTGGGCCGCCACCTCCTGCGTCGTGGCCACCGTCAGGCAGTAGACGATGCCCGAGCCGTCGAGCGTGCGGAGGTGCTCGGTGAGCCAGGCGAGGCGCTGCTCGGTGGTCGCGAGCCGCACGACGCCGAGGTGGAGCGAGGCCCGGTCGAGCGTTCCGCGCTGCACCAGCACGTCGGAGGAGCGGTCGATGCCGCCCAGCTGCTCGGCCACGTCGGAGGTCACGCGGGCGTTGGCCGTGGCGGTGGTGGCGAGCACCGGGACCCCGGTCGGCAGCTCGTCGAGCAGCGTGCGGATGCGGCGGTAGTCGGGCCGGAAGTCGTGGCCCCAGTCGGAGATGCAGTGGGCCTCGTCGACCACGAGCAGGCCGGTCGTGGCCGACAGCCGCGGGAGCACCTCGTCGCGGAACGACGGGTTGTTGAGCCGCTCGGGGCTCACGAGCAGCACGTCGACCTCGCCAGCCGCGATGGCGGAGTGGATCTCCTCCCAGTCGGTGAGGTTCGTGGAGTTGATCGTCACCGCCTTCACACCGGCACGCTGGGCCGCGGCGATCTGGTTGCGCATCAGGGCGAGCAGCGGCGACACGATCACCGTCGGCCCGGCGCCATGGGCGCGCAGCAGGGCCGTCGCCACGAAGTAGACCGCCGACTTGCCCCAGCCGGTGCGCTGCACGACCAGCGCGCGCCTCCGGTCGACGGCGAGCGCCTCGATCGCGACCCACTGGTCGTCGCGCAGCTGGGCGTCGTCACGGCCGACGAGCGCCCGCAGGTGGCCCTCGGCCTCCCGTCGTACGGCGGCACGGGCCCCCTCGTCGACGGGCTCGGCCACGGGGTCGGCCGCGGTGTCGGCAGGCTCGGCGGAGGGCACGGCGCTCGTCTCGGGGGTCACGCGCCCTTGTCTACCAGCGCCCACCCCCAACGGCCCCCGGGGCGGGCTCGGCCCTGTGGACGGAGGCGCGTCATACTGGACGGACCGCCCGCAGACCCCGAGGAACCCGTCATGCCCGCCGCACCGCTGCGCACCCGCCGCGCCCTGAGCGCCGGTGCGCTCTGCGGAGCCGGGGCGGTCGTGGCCCACGGCCTCGCGGGCGGCGCGACGCCCCCGGTGTGGCTGGCGGTGCTCGCCGCCGCTGTCGGAGCGGCCGCGTGCGCCCCGCTGAGCCGGGCCCGCCTCGACGTCCTCGGCCTGACCGGCGCCGCGATCCTCGCGCAGGCCGTGTTCCACCTCGGGTTCAGCCTCCATGCCCCGAGCAGCCACGACGGCGCGCTCCCCATGCTGCTGGCCCACCTCGCGGCCGGCGCGGTCTCCGTGGCCGCGGCCCTGGGGGCCGAGCGCGCCTGGTGGCGGCTGGCGCTCGCGGCGGTCGGGCGCCTGGTGCCCGCGGTGCCGCGGGTCGCCGTCGTGCCGGGCGTGCGCCGTACGCCCGTGGTCGCCCTCCGCACGACCGGGCCCGCCGAGACCCACCGCTCCCCCCATGCCTCCCGGGGCCCACCGGCCGACGACCTCACCGTCCTCGCGTCCGGCACCGTCCTGGCCGCCGCCTGAGCCCTGCTCCGCGGCGCCCGGGAGCACGGACGCCTCGTCCGCGCGTCGGAGCACCGACGCGCGACCACCCCCAGGAGCACCTCGTGCGCACCACGATCCACCGCCCCCACGGCCCGCGCCGTGCCCGTCTCGGGCTCGCCGCCTCCGCCGCCACCCTGCTGCTGCTCACCGGCTGCGGCAGCGACGACAGCGCCGCGGCGTCCGACGACACCAGCGCGTCCGCGTCCGACGACACCACCACGGGCGCCACCGGCCCCCTCACGGTGACCGACCCCTGGGTCAAGGCCACCGACACCGAGATGACGGCGGCCTTCGGCACGTTCGTCAACGAGACCGACGAGGACGTCACGGTCGTCAGCGCCTCGACCGACGTCGCCGGCCTCGTCGAGCTGCACGAGGTCGTCGCCGGCGACGACGGCGCCATGGTCATGCAGCCCAAGGAGGGCGGCTTCACCGTGCCCGCCGACGGCACGCACGAGCTGACCGCCGGCGGCGACCACCTCATGCTCATGGACCTCCCCGCGCCGCTCGAGGCCGGGGACGACGTGCGCATCGTGCTCGAGCTCTCCGACGGCTCGACGCAGGACTTCCACGCGATCGTCAAGCCGTTCAGCGGCGCGGACGAGGAGTACTCCGGCGACATGGAGATGGACATGGACGACGGCTCCATGGACGACATGGACATGGGAGACCAGTGACCCGAGGCATCGGGCGGCGGCACCTGCTCACCACGGGTGCCGCCGCGATCGGCGGCACGGCCGTCGGCTGGGGCACGCGGGGCGTCGTCGACGACCCCGCGGCCCCGGCCGCGGCCGCCGCCGAGGCGACCCCCGCGGTGCTCGGCGGCGACGTCGAGCCCTTCCACGGCGTGCACCAGGCCGGCATCACCACGGTGCCCCAGGCCCAGACCTCCCTGCTCGGCCTGGACCTGCTCGCCGACCCCGACGCACCCGGGGCACCCGTCGACCTCGACGGGCTGGCTCGGCTCCTGCGGCTGCTCAGCGACGACGCCTCCCGGCTCACGGCCGGCGGCGGGGCGCTCGCCGACACCGAGCCGGAGCTGGCCGTGCGTCCGGCCCGGCTGACGGTGACCTTCGGCTTCGGCCCCCGCGTGCTGGCGTCGCTGCGCCCGGCGTACGACCCCGGCCTCGAGCCGCTGCCCGAGTTCGCCCAGGACGCGCTCGACCCGGCCTGGGGCCAGACCGACCTCCTGGTGCAGGTCAGCTCCGACGACCCCGTGAGCGTCGCCCACGCGCGCCGGATGCTGCTCAAGGACGCCGCCCCGTTCACCCGCACCACATGGGTGCAGGAGGGCTTCCGGCGCGCCCGCGGCAGCGACCCCGACGGCACGACGATGCGCAACCTCATGGGCCAGGTCGACGGCACGGTGAACCTGCCGACGGCCGACCAGGGCCGGCTGCTGTGGAGCACTGGTCGGGCCGCCGGCTTCGACGGCGGGACCTTCCTCGTGGTGCGCCGCATCGCCATGGACATGGTCGACTGGGACCGCACCGACCGGGTCGCCCGGGAGTTCAGCGTCGGCCGACGCCTCTCCGACGGCGCTCCGCTCACCGGCGGGGCCGAGCACGACGAGCCGGACTTCGAGGCCACCGACGCCTCCGGGTTCCCGGTCATCGACCCGGCCAGCCACGTGCGGCGCGCCCGCAGCGACGACCCCGAGCAGCAGTTCCTGCGCCGCGGCTACAACTACTCCCTCCCCACCGGCGAGACGGGTCTGCTGTTCCTCGCGTACGCCGCCGACCTGGCCCGGCAGTTCGTGCCGGTGCAGGCCCGGCTCGACGAGCTCGACCTGCTCAACGAGTGGGTGACGGCGATCGGCTCGGCCGTGTACGCCGTTCCCCCGGCCTGCGTCGAGGGTGATTTCGTGGGCCGCGAGATGCTGGGGCTGCCGCCACCCACCGTGAGCGGCTCCGCCGTACCGACCCCGACGACCCCGACGTCCCCGAACGGAGACACCCCGTGAACCGCCGCCTGCTCGCCGTGCTGCTCGCGGCCCCGCTGCTGGCCCTGCTCGGGCTGGGCGTGGTCGCGTCCCCGGCGACCGCCCACGCCAGCCTGGTCTCCTCCACGCCCGAGGCCGACGCGACCCTGGACGCGCTGCCGGGCGAGGTCGAGCTGGTGTTCAGCCAGGACGTGCGGGTCCCGGCGTACGTCGTCGTGACCGGTCCGGACGGCGACGTCGTCGAGGGCGATCCGGTGATCGACGGCGAGACCGTCTCCCAGGCGGTCTCGGGCAGCACCGAGGGCGGCTACACGCTCGCCTACCGGGTGATCTCCTCCGACGGGCACCCGATCACGGGCCAGCTGGCGTTCAGCGTCGGCGAGGGCGGCCCCGCGGCCGCCGAGCCGGAGGACGCCGGCGCCGCGTCCGGTGCCGACGAGCGCGACGGCGAGACCCTGGAGGCCACCGGTGACGGCGCGGCCGCCGGCACCACGGCCGACGACCGCGGCTGGTGGAGCCGCCACGACGACCACGTCGTGATGATCGGCGGCTTCGTGCTCGTCGCCGGTGCCTTCCTCGCCCTGGCCCTGCGGAGGAGCCGCACGTGACCACGACCGACCAGCCGACCACCCGCCCCGAGGGCGACACCTCCCCGAGCGCCCCGGAGGCGCCCACCCGCGCCCGGCGGCTCGGGCCCGTGGCGGTCGGCGCGCTGGTGGTCGGTGTGCTGGCCGGCTGGGCGCTGCTGCAGGTCGGCGGCGGCGGTCCCCAGCAGGCGCCCGCCGGCATCCCCGACCCCGGCGCCCTGACCGGGTGGGCGATCCCCGCGCTCGACTACGTCGTGCACGTCGCGGCGGTCGTCGTGGTCGCCTGCCTGCTCGTGCCGGTGCTCGTCTCGGTGCGCCTCGCCGACGACCTCGGGCGCACCAGCCGCCGGGCGGTGCGCACGGCGGCGGTGGCCGGCGTGGTCTGGGTGCTCGCCGTGCTCGTGCAGGGCGTCTTCACCGTCTCCGACCTCTTCGCCCTGCCGGTCGGCGACCTCGACTACGCCACCGTGTCGAGCTGGTTCACCCAGGTGAGCCAGGGCCAGGCCGCCTCGGCGCAGCTCGTGCTGGTGGCCGTCGTCGTCGTGGTGAGCCGCTGGGTGGTGACGGTGCGGGAGGTCACCGGCCTCGCCGGTCTCGCCCTGCTCGCGCTCGTGCCGCCCGTGCTCACGGGCCACTCGGCCAGCTCGGGCTCCCACGACCTCGCGGTCGTCTCGATGGTCGTGCACGTGCTCGCCGCCGTCGTCTGGGTCGGCGGCGTGCTGGCGCTGTGGTGGCACCTCGCCGACGCCCCCGCCCAGCGCGCCCGGGCCGCCCGCCGCTTCTCCGTGCTCGCCGCCTGGTGCCTCGGCCTCGTCGCCGTGTCCGGCGTCGTCAACGCCGTCGTCCGGGTCGGTGGTCTCGGCGGCCTCGTCACCACGACGTACGGCCGCGGCGCCCTCGCCAAGACGGCCGTCCTGGCCGCTGTCGCGGTCGTGGCGCTCGTCGTACGACGCCGGGTCGTCGCCGGCCTGGAGCCCGCGAGCCCCGGGGACGCCCCCGACGGGGCGGCTCCGCGCCGTACGACGCGGTCGTTCGCCCTGCTCACCGGCGTCGAGCTCACGCTCATGAGCGCCGCGTTCGGCCTCGGCGTCGCCCTCTCGCGCACCGCGCCGCCGGCGGGCGACCCCTACACGTCCGGCGTGGAGGCGATCCTCGGCGCGCCCCTGCCGCCGGCCCCCACCGCCGAGCGCCTGCTGTGGTCGTTCAACCCCTCGGGCATCGGGCTGCTCGTCGTGCTGCTCGGGTTCGTCGGGTACGCCGTGGGCGTGCGCACGCTGCACCGTCGCGGCGACTCGTGGCCCGTCGGTCGCACCATCGCGTTCGTGCTGGGGCTGCTGCTCGTGGCCTACTGCACGATCGGCGGCCTCGGCTCCTACAGCCACGTGCTCTTCAGCGCGCACATGGTGAGCCACATGGTGCTGTCGATGGTGGCGCCGATCCTGCTCGTCACTGGCGCCCCGATCTCGCTGGCGCTGCGGGCGCTGCCGGGCAGCGACGTGCGCGGCGGCCAGGGGCCCCGCCAGATCCTCGCCGCGGCGCTCGCGAGCCGACCGGCGGTCGTGCTGACCCACCCGATCGTGACGGCGCTGCTGTTCGTCGGCAGCCTCTACGCCATCTACTTCACCGGCGCGTTCGGCTGGCTGATGACCAACCACCTCGGGCACGCGTGGATGGAGGTGCACTTCCTCCTCACCGGGTTCCTCTTCTACGAGTCCCTCGTCGGGATCGCGCCGGTGCCGCACCGCCTGCCCTACCTGGCCCGCATCGGGATGCTCCTGGTGGTGGCGCCGTTCCACGCGTTCTTCTCGATCGCGCTGATGTCGAGCAGCCAGCCCGTGGGCGGCGACTTCTACGCGAGCCTGGACCGGCCGTACGCCACCGACCTGCTCGACGACCAGTACCTGGGCGGGTCGCTGGCCTGGGCCGTCGGAGAGATCCCGATCCTCATGGTGGTGATCATCGTGCTGTTCCAGTGGTTCCGCAGCGACATTCGCGAGGCGCGCCAGCACGACCGGCGCGAGGCCGCGAGCGACGACGCGGCGCTGCGCGAGTACAACGAGCGCCTCGCCCGCATCCGCGCCAACGACGGCGGACCGACCGGCTGACGCCGCGCTCCTCACGGGGCTCGCGGAGCTCGCGGGGCTGAACTCCGCTCGGCGGGGTACCGACTCCTCGATCTGCACGCCAGGTCGTCATGGTGCCCGCCGCGATCACGCATCGCGGCGGGCACCGACGCGACCTGCCGGGCAGCCGCCAGCGGCACGAGGAGCGAG
This sequence comes from Nocardioides alkalitolerans DSM 16699, assembly GCF_000426525.1. Lineage (GTDB taxonomy): Bacteria > Actinomycetota > Actinomycetes > Propionibacteriales > Nocardioidaceae > Nocardioides > Nocardioides alkalitolerans. Next base: position 779,313 of record NZ_KE384533.1, on the reverse strand, counting down.
ATGCAGCAGAACGTGGGCCACCTGCCCCACCGGGGCGACGTCTGGGACGTCGAGGCCGTGACGTCGTCGACCATCGACGAGTTCGCGACCGCCGCCCTGCTCGCGTTCCGGTTCCTGCCCCTCCCCGCGACCGAGCGTCGAGGCCTCCTCGACGACCTCAAGTTCCTCGAGCGCGAGGCGCGCCGGACCCCGGTCCGACCCGCCGTCGCCCTGGCCCTCATGGCCGCGGTGACGCAGACGTTCGAGGCTCACGCCGTCGTCCCCACGATGCCGGTCGTCGGCGAGCCCCAGCGGCTCGACGACGTCGGCTGACCGATGACGCCGGTCCACCCCACCGAAGGAGAATCACCATGACCACTCGCACCATCGCCATCATCGCCCTCGTCCTCGCCGTGATCGTCGTGCTCGCGCTCTTCGTCTTCTGAGCCGCCCCACCGCTTCACCGCACCCCACGGCCCCGCCGGCAGTCCCCAGCTGCCGGTGGGGCCGGCGTGCGTCCGGCCCGTCCGGTCCGCAGCGCGGTGGCCGGCCCATCCACTCGCCGGAGGCCGCCGAACCACCGCGGTGAGGATCTCCGACCGCGTCCGGCTCCACCTCGGCCAGCTGGTGGCCCCGCTGACCGTCCGGTACGGCGAGGGCCTGCGTTTCGCGGGCACCGACCTGCCGCGCCCGACCACCCACCGCGTCCCCACCCGGCGCGGCCGCGTCCGGGTCTTCGTCTACCGACCGCCCGTCGACCCCGCCGCACCCGACGGCCCCACCGGCGCCTACGTCCACCTCCACGGCGGTGCGTTCCTGATGCGGCACGCCCGGATGGACGACTTCTGGTGCCGGTACGTCGCCGCGACCGCCGGCGTCACCGTGGTCAACGTCGACTTCGTGGTCGCGCCGCGGGCGTCGTACCCCGTCGCCCAGGAGCAGTGCCACGACGTCGCCGCGTGGGTGGCGAGCCCGGCGGGAGCCGCTGCGCTCCGCGTGCCGGTGGACCCGGCGGCCGTGGCCGTGGGCGGCCTCAGCTCGGGCGGCGGCCTGGCGGCGTCGGTGTGCCTCCAGGCCCGTGACTCGGGGAGCTTCGCGCCCTGCCTGCAGGTGCTGGGGGTGCCCGCGCTCGACATCGCCGGCGAGCCCGACCCCCACCGCCCCGGCATGATCAGCCCCGCGCTGCGCGCGCTCGTGCGCCGCGTCTACTTCCCCGACGTCTCGACCCGCGCCCACCCGTACGCCTCACCGCTGCGCGCCACGTCGGTCGAGGGCCTGCCGCCGGCCGTCGTGATGACCGCCGAGCGCGACACCCTGCGTGACGAGGGCGACCGGTACGCCGCCCGCCTCCGCGCCGCGGGCATCGACGTCTGGCACGACACGACGCCCGGCGTCGACCACTACTTCTGGACCGAGGACCCCGCCCGCGCCCGCGCCACCATGGCGCGGACCGCCGAGGAGATCCGGGTGCGGTGCCGGGGTGGGGTGGAGGGGGCCGATCGCCCGGACGTCATCCACTCCGAGCCCCCGGCACCACGATCCGGATGACGTCCGCGGCGACCGCGGAGAGCAGGGCGCGGACCAGGACTGGCGCGGATCAGTGCGGTCGTGGCTCGCGGCCCAGGCTGCGGCAGGCCTCGTCGTACAGGACGACGACCTCGCGGCGGATCTCGGCGCGCTCGGCGAGGGGGCCGCCCGGCCAGATGATGCGGAGCTCCTCGCTGACGCCGTCCTCGTCGGTGACCACCCAGGTGCCGGCCTCGCCGTCGACGGCGTTCATCGTGGCCGCGACGGCGTGCGGGGCCCCGAAGGCCTGGACGATGAGCAGGCTGTCGTCGCCGTGGTCGTCGTTCATGTGCGCGAGCACGGCGTCGACCACCTCGGGCGGGAACGGCGTGGACGGGCCGGCCACGTCGGTCACCAGATCCGGACGCGCTGGTCGGGCTCGAGCCAGAGGCCGTCACCCGGCTGCGTGCCGAACGCGGCGTGGAACTCCTCGAGGTTGCGCACGATGTTGGCGCGGAACTCCGGCGGCGAGTGCGGGTCGATCGTCAGGTACTGCCGCTCCTGCTCCGGGCGCCGCTTCGTGCGCCAGAGGTGGGCCCAGTTGAGGAACAGCCGCTGCGAGCCTGTGAGGCCCTCCGCGTCGGGCGTGACCGTCGGACCGCCATCGGGATCGAGGTCGAGCGAGATCAGGTAGGCCTTGTGACCGATGGTGAGGCCGCCGAGGTCGCCGATGTTCTCGCCCACCGTGAGCGCGCCGTTGACGTGCTCGCCCGGCAGCGTGCGCGGCGAGAAGCCGTCGTACTGGCTGATCAGCGCCGTGCTCTTGACCTCGAACGCGGCCTTGTCGGCCGGGGTCCACCAGTCGTTGAGGTTGCCCTGCCCGTCGTACTGCGCGCCCTGGTCGTCGAAGCCGTGGCCGATCTCGTGGCCGATGACCGCGCCGATGCCGCCGTAGTTCTCGGCAGGGTGGGCGTCGGGCGAGAAGAACGGCGGCTGCAGGATCGCGGCCGGGAAGCAGATCTCGTTGGTGCCCGGGTTGTAGTAGGCGTTGACCGTCTGCGGGAGCATGAACCACTCGTCGCGGTCGACGGGCCCGCCGATCTTCGCGAGCTGGCGGTCGGTCTCGAACCCCGACGCCGCGGCCACGTTGTCGACGAGGTCGTCGGGCACCACGGCGAGGCCGGAGTAGTCGCGCCACCGCACCGGGTAGCCGATCTTCGGCACGAAGGTGCCGAGCTTCTCGAGCGCCCGCTGCTTCGTCTCCTCCGTCATCCAGTCGAGGCCGAGGATCGAGCGGCGGTAGGCCTCCGTGAGGTGGTCGACCAGCTCGTCCATCATCGCCTTCGACCGCGGCGGGAAGTGGCGCGCGACGTACTCGCGACCCACGGCCTCGCCGACGGCGCCCTCGACGAACGTCACCGCCCGCTTCCAGCGCGCCCGCAGCTGGGGCGTGCCGTTGAGGGTGCGGCCGTAGAAGTCGAAGTTGGTCTCGACCAGGTCGTCGGTCAGGTACGGCGCGAACGCGCGCAGCACGCGCGTCGTCAGCCACGTGCGCCAGCTCTCGATCGGCACCGCGGCCAGCACCTCGGAGAGGTGCGAGAAGTACGACGGCTGCTTCACGACGACCTCGGCCAGCAGCTCGTCGGCCCCCGAGGCCGCGCCGGAGAGGTTGCGGGCGTAGACCTCCCAGTCGAACGACGGCGCGAGCTCGACGAGCTCGGCCAGCGTCAGCAGGTTGTAGGTCTTCTGGATGTCGCGGGTCTCCGCGCGCTCCCAGTGCCCGTGGGCGAGCCGGCGGTCGACGGCGACGACGGTCTCGGCGGCCGCGACGGGGTCGTCGTGGCCCACGATCGTCAGCAGCCGCGTGAGGTAGGCGGAGTAGGCCTCGACGGTCTCGTCGAACTTCTCGTCGCGGTAGTAGGACTCGTCGGGCAGGCCGAGCCCGCCCTGGCTGAGGTGGAACACGTAGCGGTCGGAGTTCTTCGCGTCGGTGCTCACGTAGGACCCGAAGAAGCCCGTGCCGCCCACGCGCTCGAGCTCGCCGACGAGCGCCGCCAGCTCGCGGAGGTCGCGCAGGCCCGCGACCGCGTGGAGGTAGGGCAGCACCGGGTCGAGGCCGCGCGCGGCGATCGTGTCGGTGTCCATGAACGAGGCGTAGAGCGCCCCGATCTTCGCCGCGTCGGCGTCGACGCCGTCGGGATCGGTGGTCACCCGCTCCGCCAGCGAGGTGATGATCTCGCGCACGTGCTCCTCCGCCGCGTCGGCGAGGGCGACGAACGGCCCCCAGCTGGAGCGGTCGTCGGGGATCTCCGCGGTCTCCAGCCACCGGCCGTTCACGTGGCCGAAGAGGTCGTCGGTGGGACGGACCGCCGGGTCCATCCCCTCACGGGCAGCGTCGAGCATCGTCACGGGTTCCACACTAACCACGCCGACCGACAGCCCGCCCGGCCGCCGCGCCCGGGCGACCCGGGCAGGCGGCTCGGCGGGTCAGCCGCGCACCCGCACCACGATCTTGCCGAGCGCGCGCCGCTCGTCGAGGTCGCGCAGCGCCTGCGGGAACTCCTCGAGCGCGTACGACGCCCCCACCGGCGGCCGCAGCGCGCCGGACTCGAGGTGCGGCAGGAGGTCGGCCCACTGCTCGGCCGGGTAGCCCGGGTTGCGGCGCACGTGCTCGCCCCAGCCCACGCCGCGCACGTCGGTGTTGGTGAGGAGCAGCCGGTTCACCTTGACCTCCGGGATGCCCTGGCCCGACGCGAAGCCGATGACGAGCAGCCGGCCGAGCGGCGCCAGCGAGCGCAGGGAGTCGAGGAAGACGTCGCCGCCCACGACGTCGACGACCACGTCGACGCCCCGGCCGCCCGTGATCTCCGCGACCGCGTCCTTGAAGCCGTCGAGGAGCACGACGTGGTCGGCGCCGGCGGCCCGGGCGACCTCGCCCTTCTCGTCGGTCGACACCACGGCGACGGAGGTCGCGCCGTACGCCTTGGCCACCTGGATCGTCGCGGTGCCGACGCCGCCCGCCGCGCCGTGCACCAGCACGGTCTCGCCGGCCTCGAGCCCCGCCCGCTTCCGCAGCGCGAAGTGCGCGGTGAGGTAGTTCATCGGCAGCGCGGCGCCCTCGTCGTACGAGAGGCGGTCGGGCAGCGGCAGCACCATCGCGGCGGGCGCGACGAACCGCTCGGCGGCCCCGCCGTACCCCGCGATGGAGACCACCCGCTGGCCCTCCACCAGCCCCGAGCCCTCCGGCGCCGACACGACGACCCCCGCGACGTCCGTGCCGAGGGCGAACGGCAGCTCGGGGCGCACCTGGTACTGGCCGCGGCTGAGCAGGAGGTCCGGGAACGAGACGCCGACGCTGTGCACGTCGATGAGCACGTCACCCGGCCCGGGGGTGGGCTCGGGGAGCTCGGCGACGACGACGTCGTCCGGACCGGTGGTGTCGATGACCTGGGCTGCGCGCATGACCTGCACGTTAGCCGGGTCACACGAGGGGGAAGAGGGACGTCCATGACCTCCCACCCCACCGAGGGCGGCTTCCTCCCGCCCCGCCCCCGCGCCGAGGCCTTCGAGCCCGGTCAGCTCGTGGCCGTCGTGCCCGGCGTCCTCCTCGTCGCGCCCGCCGCCGTCGCCCTCCCCGTCGCGCCCAACGCCTGGGTGGTGCTCGTCGGCCTCGTGCTCACCGTCGCGGCCTCGTTCGGCGTCGGCCACGCGCTCCGGGTCCTCGGCGTGCCGCAGGGCCTCGCGATCACCGTGCTCTCGACCGCGTTCGCCGCGCCCGTCGTCATGGTGCTCCTGCTCCTCACCGGACGCGTCGGCATCCCCGGCTGGACCGGTGGGTGGGCGCTCGCCGCCGTGCTCGGCGCCGTCATCGTGGTGGTGCCGGCCCTCCACCTCGTCGACCTGCGCCTGCTCGAGTCCGAGCTCGGGTTCGCCCTGGCCATGCTGATCGCCCCGCTCGTGGTCGTCATGGCGCTCGCCCTGCCCGTCGGCGACGTCGTGGCCGACCACCGGTTCCGCTCCGACCTCGCCGACCGCGTCGCCGGGTCGGGCATCGCGTCGTACCTGCCGGAGATCGAGGGCTGGGAGGCGCGCTCGGTCGACCTCGACTCCCAGGAGAGCAGCGTCGACGGCATCACGGTGGCGCGACCGGTCGTGACGATCACCTACGAGGGGGACGCCCCGACCGGGCAGAGCTACGGCCCCACGTTCACGGTCGACCTCGAGCCCGAGGGCGACGCGTGCGCGGCCGTCACGCGCACCGGTGACCGGGACGACTGCCGCAGCATCGTCGGCACCGACGAGGGGGCGGTCGTCGACGACGGGGGTGACACGTACGTCGCGGTGGACCGGGAGGGTGCGCTGCTGACCGCCTACCTGGACGGCGACGACGAGCCCGACATCGAGGCCCTGACGGACGCGTTCGTCGCCGCGGAGCCCTCCACGAGCTGGGACCTCGTGCGGTCGGCCTGCGGCCACGTCGAGGTGTCCGACGGCGCCGGCGAGGACGAGCCCCGCTACCGGTTCTGCAGGGTCTGACGCTCAGCGCGCCTCGACGAGGCGGGCGAGCTCGAAGTGCATCGGGTCGGTGTAGCTCCAGTCGCCGCCCCAGGCGAAGCCCCACTTCTTGAAGATCTGCACGACGGAGCGGTCGAGGTCGCCGACCGTGCCGCGCTGGTTGCCCGGCACGTTGATGTCGAACGCGATGCCGTAGGAGTGCAGCGACGGCTGGGTCGAGCCCGCGATGAAGCGCGGGTAGTAGCAGCCGGCGTACTGCCCCGGCACGATCTTGTCGGCCAGCCCGCGGTCGACGACCTCGCGCAGCGCCGCCTCGAGCTGCGGCAGCATCACCCGGTGGCAGGTCACGCTGCCGAGGATCGGCACCTGCGCGGTGCGGATGTTGGCGTCGACCCACGCCTGGTCGGGCGCGAGCCGGCCGCCGTCGAGCACGCGGTAGTTGAACGTGCCGACGGCCGAGGCGACCGAGCCGCCGGTGAGCACGGCGGTCTGCTGCACGGTCACGTCCAGGTCGGGGCCGAGCAGCTGCACCGAGGCACCGTCGCCGGCGATCTCCTGCAGCGCGGGCCGCACCTCCTGCGGGGCCGTCGCCCCGGTCGCGATCAGCACCGCGTTCGTGCCCTCGATGCCGAGCGACGCGCCCCAGCGCTCGTTCACGACGGCCTGCACGCGCGGGATCTGCGGGGCCAGCGCGCCGACGTGCAGCTGCGGCGAGGTGGCCTCGTTGCCGAGGCGCAGGTAGCCCTCGTCGTCCTGGAGCCGCTCGCCGAGGTCGGCCTGCACCGCCACCTCGCCGCCCGCGACCCGGGTCCAGACGTCGAGCAGCTGGGCGCTCTCCGCGGGCGTGAAGCGACGGTACGACGCGGGGTCGACGGCCGCGACGAACAGCACCTGGTCCTCGACCGGGATCTGCGCGAGTCCCATCGGCTCGGCCGCCACGACGCCGGGCAGGTCGCCGATCGCGCTGATCGTCTCGTCGTCGAGGGGGTCGGTCGAGTAGACGAGGAGGTCGGAGCCGAGCAGGCCCTCCGTGAGCTCGCCGGGCGGGTCGACGGCGTTCTCGGCCATGGCGCGGAGCCGCTCGTCCTCCGTCGGGGCGTCGCCCTCGTCCACGACGCCGGGCTCGCCGGGCGCGGTGGTGGTCGGCGCGTCGTCGGTCGGGTTCGCGCTCACCTCGGCGACGTCGTCGTCACCGACGCCGCAGGCCGCGAGGGAGGCCGCCAGCACCAGGGCGGACGACAGTGCCACGAGCCGACGGCGTGCTGGCCGGCCGGCTCGCCGACGACCGCTTCGCCCGCGCATGGATCCCCTTCCCTCCGACCCCGGATCGTACCGGGCGTGACCCACCTCACGGACCGCTTCGGCCGAGGCCACGGCGGATGCGGGGCAGGTACGGCGTCAGTCGACGATGCCGGCGGCGACGACGAGGTCGCCGGCGTCCGCCGAGCGGTCGAGCACGGCGCCCAGGAGTGCCGTGACGCCGACGGCCAGCTGCGGCGCCGCGAGCACGTCGTACCCCGGCACGTGCACGAACCCGGAGCGCACCCCGCGACCCGCGAGCGCGTGCTGGAGCGCGTAGAAGACGTGGTTGCACACGTAGCTGCCGGCCGTGTGGGAGAGCTCGGCGGGCAGCCCGGCCGCGCGGACCGCGGCGACGGCGGCCTTCACGGGCAGCGTCGAGAGGTACGCCGTGGGACCGTCCGCGACGACGGGGGCGTCGCACGGCTGCGCGCCGGCGTTGTCGGGGATCCGGGCGTCGTCGAGGTTCACCGCCACCCGCTCGGGCGTGATCGCCGACCGGCCCTGGGCCAGCCCGAGCGCCACCACGACCGACGGCCGGTGCGCGTCGAGCAGGACCCGCAGGGCGTCGCCCGACGTACCGAACTCGACGGGCAGCACGGCGGTCACCAGGCGCTCGGGGCGCGTCCACGCGTCGGCGACCAGCGGCAGCACGTCGCCCGAGGGGTTGGCCGTGCCGCCGCCGAACGGACCGAAGCCGGTGACCAGGACGGTCGCGGGGGCCGGCACGTCAGTCCCGCCCCGGGGCCAGCACGCGGCCCGCGACCCAGGCCAGGGCCTGCGCCGTCTCCTCCGGGGTGCCGCTCGGCTGCATCACGTGGCTCAGCATCGTGCGCACCACCGTGTCGACGCTGACGTCGAGCTGGGCGGGGGTGAGGGCCACGTCGTACGGCGTGATGCGCTCGCGCAGCACGGCCTTCGCGGTCGAGAGCAGCGACTCGGCGTGGGTGGTGAGCAGCGGCAGCAGCTCGGTCTCCGCGCCGTGCGTGGCCGACACGACGGCGTGCAGCAGCTCGTTGTCCTGCGCCACCTCGAGCACGCCGCGGCAGGCGGCGGTGAGCGCGGCCGTGAGGTCGTCGGGGTGCGCGGTGAAGGCGCCGTCGACCTCGGCGAGGAAGCGGGCGAGCTCGCCCAGCACCATCGCCTCGGCGAGGTCGGGCTTGCCGCCGACCTCGTTGTAGACGGTCTGCCGGCTCACCCCGGTGGCGGCCGCGAGGCGCGCCATCGTGACCTTGCCCCAGCCCTCGGTGCCGGTGAGGTGCACGGCAGCGGCGAGGATGCGGTCCCGCGTGGTGAGGGGCTCGTCGGCGGCGGGGTCGGGCCGACGGTCGGGCCGTCCGGCGCTCGGGGGTTCCCACGTGCGGTCGGCGGCCATGGTCCCGATCCTAGGCACGGTCGCTGAGCCCACCGTCATCGCTTCGCGCGCGGCGGCGTCGTGACGACGTGCTCCACCGCCTCGTCCCACGGCCCGCGGTCGGCGATGCGCCGGCGCAGCTTCATCACGTCGCGGGGCCGGTCGAGCACGAGCGCCCCGACGACCCGGTCGGCGCGGCGGTAGAGCGCCACGAACCCGCCGTCGCTCGCCCGGTCGTCGGCCACGACCCGCACCTCGTCGGCCCGCGGCGTGCCGACGAACTGGAGGCGGTGGTCGTACCAGTCCGACCAGAAGTAGGGCACCGTCTCGACCGGCCGGGCGGCCGCGGGGTCGAGCAGGTGGCGGGCCGCGGCGCCGCCGTGGTCGGCCGCGTTCGTCCAGTGCTCGAGGCGGTGGTGCTCGTCGTCGTAGAGGGGGTTGGCCACGTGGGCGACGTCGCCGGCGGCGTACACGCCCGGCACCCCGGTCGCGAGCGTCGCGTCCACGACCACGCCCCGGTCGCCCTCGTGCAGGGGCACCCCGCTGCCCTCGAGCCACGCCGTCGCGGGTCGGACGCCGATGCCCAGCACCACGAGGTCGGCGGGCAGCACGGTGCCGTCGTCGAGGCGTACGCCGGTCACCCGGCGCCCTGCCCCGCCGGGAGCGGGCTCGGCCCCAGCGGCGACGGGCTCCGTCTCGAGTCCGGCGACGCCGACGCCGAGGCGCAGGTCGGTGCCGGCGGCGCGGTGGAGATCGGCGCAGACGGCGCCCACCTCGGGCCCGATGGAGCGGGTGAGCGGCAGGTCGAGCGCCTCGACGACCGTCACGGGCAGTCCGCGCTTGCGGGCCGCGGAGGCCACCTCGGAGCCGATGAAGCCGGCACCCACGACCACCAGCCGTGCCCCGGCCTCGAGGGCGGTGCGCACGGTGCGGGCGTCGTCCAGCGTGCGCAGCTGGGTGACGCCCCCGACCGGCCCGTCGTCGGCCGGGTCGGTGCCCGGCAGCCAGCGCGGCACGGAGCCGGTGGCGATGACCAGCCCGTCGTACGGGATCCGCTCGTCGCCCACCAGCACCTCGCGAGCATCCGTGTCGAGGCCGGTGGCCGGGCTGCCGAGGCGCAGGTCGACCCCGAGCTCGTCGCGCAGCTGCTCCTCGGTGCGGAAGGTCATCACCGTGTCGGCCCCGCGGGCGCCGTCGACGTCGAGGAACGCCTTCGACAGCGGCGGCCGGTCGTAGGGCAGGTGCTCCTCGGCCCCGACGAGGGTGAGCGCGCCGTCGTACCCCGCCCGCCGCGCCGCCTCGACCGCCCGCAGACCCGCGAGCGACGCGCCGACGACGACGAGGCGCCGTACCGGGGTGGCCGGGGCGGCCCCGGCGGGAGGCGTGACGGAGGGCTCGGCACTCATCCCTGGAGCGTAAGGGCGAGCACCGGGCAGGCGTCGACCGCGGCGGCGAGGTCGGTGCGGTGCTCCTCGCCCGGCGAGTCGTCGAGCACCTCGACGACGCCGTCGTCACCGACCTCGAAGAAGTCGGGGGCCATGGCCTCGCACATGCCGAGGCCCTCGCAGGTGTCGAGCGCGGCGACGATCTTCATGACTCTCCTCGGGGTGCTGGATGCGGTGGTGGAGGTGCTGGGGGGTACGGCGGGGCGCGGCGGGGCGTCAGGCCGGCAGCGAGGTGAGCGGCACGAAGTCGACCTTCTCGCGCACCCCGCAGTCGGGGCAGCACCAGTCGTCGGGCACCTGCGACCAGCCGGTGCCGGCCGCGAAGCCCTCGCGCTCCTCGCCGGCGGCCACGTCGTACACGTAGTCGCAGCCGGGGCACCGGGCGGCGACCACGTCGTCGGCAGCCAGACGCTCGGCCTCGACGCGGGCCTCGTCCTGGAGGCGCTGGTCCTCCAGGGCGCGCTCGGCCTCGGCGACCGCGTGGGCCCGGAGCAGTGCGGCGTACCGCTTCTCGAGCTTCTCGCGGTGGCCCGGCTGCACGTTGACGTCGTCGAGGTCGCCGCGCACGTGGGCGAGCACGCGCGGGTCCATCACGCGGCGCCACAGCGGCGGCACGATGGCGAGCACGATCATCCCGGCGTAGCCGGTGGGCAGCACCGGGGACTCCTCGAAGTCGCGCAGCGTCTGGTAGCGACGGGTCGGGTTGGCGTGGTGGTCGCTGTGGCGCTGCAGGTGGTAGAGCAGCACGTTGGTGGCGATGTTGTTGGAGTTCCAGCTGTGGTGCGGGGCGACGCGCTCGTAGCGCTCGCGACCGGCCTTGCCGACCTTGCGCCGCAGCATGCCGTAGTGCTCCATGTAGTTGACGACCTCGAGGAGCGTGAACCCGACGACCGCCTGCACGAGCAGGAAAGGCAGGATCTCCCAGCCCAGCCACACGGTCAGGCCGCCCCAGAGCACGGCGGTCATCAGCCAGGCGTTGAGCACGTCGTTGCCGAGGTGGAACGGGTGGGTCTTCTTGCGGGCGTAGCGCTTCTTCTCCAGGCTCCAGGCGCTGCGCAGCGAGCCGATCACGGTGCGCGGCCAGAACCGGTAGAAGCTCTCGCCCAGGCGCGAGCTGGCCGGGTCCTCCGGGGTGGCGACGCGCACGTGGTGGCCGCGGTTGTGCTCGATGTAGAAGTGGCCGTAGGCGACCTGCGCCAGCGCGACCTTCGAGAGCCAGCGCTCGTTGGCCTCCTTCTTGTGGCCCAGCTCGTGCGCGGTGTTGATGCCGATGCCGCCGATGCACCCGATCGAGACGGCGATGCCGATCTTGTCGGCCAGCGTGAGCTGGTCGCCGTACAGCTCGCCGCCCGCGACGAGCCACATGGCGGCGACGAAGCCCGCGTACTGGATCGGGAGGAACGCGTAGGTGATCCAGCGGTAGTACCTGTCGTTCTCCAGCGCCTCGATGACGTCGTCCGGCGGGTTGGAGCGGTCGAGGCCGACGAGCAGGTCGAAGGCGGGCACGACCACGAGGATCACGACGGGCCCGAGCCAGAGCCACACGCTCCAGCCGGTGAGCACCCAGCCGGCGATGGCCACGAACGCCAGCGAGGGCACGACGAGGCCGATCAGCCAGAGGTAGCGCTTCGGGTCGCGCCACTGCTCGGTCGACGCGGTCGTCACGGTGCCCGTGCCGTCGGCGGTGCGGCGCACGAGCGCCTCGGCGGGGGTGGGCAGGGGGTCAGGGCTCGTCGTCATCGGCGGCACCTCCGGGTGTCGTCCACCTCCCGCCGTGCGCGGTCGGTGTGGCCCGCATCACGCGGGCCGGTTGACAAACCAAACCAGAATGTCAACCGTTTGACAAGAGGGGGCGATGTGTAAAGCGACGGGTCGTGGGTCGTCAGGTCACCCGCGCCGTCGCGCGCCAGAGCTCGAGCGCCTCCTCCGCGGCCCGGCCCGCCGCGTGGGCCGTCGCCTCGTCGCCGCGGTTCCACAACGTGAGGTACGTCGGCACGGCGGGGGCCGTCAGCACGAGATCGGCGTCGGAGCCGTCGTGGGCCGAGCCCGGCCCGACCGCGTGCCGCGTCGTCACGGGCGGCCCCTCGCCCACGTCGACCTGCCACCACAGGGCAGCGTCGGTCGGCGCGACCACCACGCGCAGCGGTCGCTCGCTGCGCAGCCGGGACGTCGAGCGGGTCAGGAAGCCGGTCAGCAGCTCGTCGACCCCGTCGGCGGCGACCAGCGGGTCGATCCACGTCTCCGCCGCGAGCGGGGCGCGACCCAGCGCGGCGGCGAGCGCGTCGACCGCGTGGACCGTCGTCTCGTGGGCCTGCCGACGGGCCCAGAACTGCCGCGGCGGGGGCGGGTCGCGGAGGAAGACCCTCACGTCGAGGTCGTCGTCCGCCCCCTCCAGGGCCGCCACGAGGGTCGCCGCCCCCGCGGCCAGCCACTCCGTCGGCTCGGGCGCGGCCAGGCCCTCGGCCTCGAGGGCCGCGTCGTCCACGTCGCGCCCCTCGAGGGTGGCCGTCGCCCAGCGGTGCACCATGCCCTGGTGGGCGACGAGGTCCGCGACGGTCCAGTCGGGACAGCCCGGCACCGGGGCGTCCCGGCCGGCGGCCGCCGCGTGGCCGCCGAGCTCGGCCGCCGCCGTGCCGAGCGCGAGCAGGTGGGTGGACATCGGCAGGTCGACGCGAGGCACCGTCATCCCGCGATCATCGACCTGTGGGGCCCTGGTGCGCCAGCGCCGTGGTCCCATGGACCCCATGAGCAGCGGACTCCCCCTCGGCGTCGACTTCGGCGGCAGCGGCATCAAGGCAGCGCCCGTCGACCTGGAGAAGGGCGAGTTCGCGGCCGAGCGCGTGCGCATCCCGACCCCGGAGTCGTCCACGCCCGACAACGTCGCCGACGTGCTCGAGCAGCTCGCGGCCGCGTTCCCCGACAACGACGGCCCGGTCGGCGTCACCGTGCCCGGCATCGTGCGCCACGGCGTCATCGGATCGGCCGCGAACATCGACCAGACCTGGATCGACACCGACGCCGCCGCCGTCTTCGGCGAGGCCCTCGGCCGGCCGGTCGAGGTGCTCAACGACGCCGACGCGGCGGGGCTGGCCGAGGCGACCTACGGCGCGGCCCGCGGCCAGGCGGGCCTCGTGCTCGTCACGACCCTCGGCACCGGCATCGGCGCCGCCCTCGTCCACGACGGCGTGCTCGTGCCCAACGCCGAGCTCGGCCACCTCTGGCTCTCGCTCGAGGGGTACGACGGTGGCGGCAAGCACCAGCCCGAGGCCGTGCACGCCGAGGGCTGGACCGCGAACAGCATCCGCGAGCGCGACGACCTCGGCTGGGACGAGTGGGCCGGCCGCCTCACCGTCTTCTACCGGACGCTCGAGCGCCTCTTCTCCCCCGACCTGCTCGTCGTCGGCGGCGGCGTCAGCAAGAAGGCCGACAAGTTCCTGCCCAAGATCGACATCCGCACCCCGATCGTGCCGGCCACCCTGCGCAACTCCGCGGGCATCGTCGGCGCCGCCCTCGCCGCCCAGCGGGCGCACGGGGGCTGAGGCGGCAGTCCCCCTGGACCTCGGCGCTCCCCCGGCGCTCCCCCGGCGCTCCCGCGGGCGGGTGCGGACTGAGGCCGACACTTCTGACGGGTCCCAGTCCGCAGCGGCTCGCCAGAGCACGGGCGCGGACTCACGCCCGCACCTTTCACCGGCCGGAGTCCGCGACGCATCGACACGGCCATCCCTGTGGACGACCGACGACGCCGGCCGCCGCGCTCCGGCAACCTGGGGCCATGGGGAGTCGAGAGCCGTCCGACGTCGAGGCGTCACGCCTCGCGCGACGCGCCCGGGAGGACGCCGTCGCCCAGGTGGGCGCCCGCCAGTCCGGACTCCTGGCCCGACGTCAGCTGCGCGCTCTCGGCGTCGGTGACGACGTCGTACGACGCCGCGTCGCCGCCGGCCGATGGGCCCTGCGGTCAGCGACCGTCGTCAGCACGACGACCGGCCCCCTGTCGGACGAGCAGCGTCGCTGGCTCGCCCTGCTCCACACCCCGCACACCGCCGCTCTCGCCGGTCGGACGGCGCTCGAGCTGCACGGACTGCGCGGCTGGGAGTCGACGACGGTCACCGTCGTGGTCGGCACCAACATCCAGGGACGCCACCTCGACGGCGTCGAGTTCTGGCGCACACGGCGGCCCTTCGACCAGTGGATCTGCCACCGCTCGCGGCTACCGGTCCTGGCGGTCGAGCCGGCCGCGCTCCTCCTCGCCTCACGGGTCCCGTCGCCACGCAGCGCGGGCGGGCTTCTCGCCGCCTGCGTCCAGCAGCGACTGGTCCCCGCCGAGCGCCTCCAGTCATGGCTGCCACGCCTCCCCGAGCTGCGCCGGTCGACGCTGATCGCCGCCCTCCTCGAGGACATCGCCGGAGGGGCCCACTCGATGGGCGAGATCGACGTGGGCGACATGTGCCGCGAGCACGGGCTCGAGCCTCCGAGACGCCAGGTACGGCGGACCGACAGCGCCGGAACGAGGCGCTGGACGGACGGCGAGTGGGACCTGCCCGACGGCCGCGTCGTCGCGCTCGAGGTGGACGGCTCGTTCCACCGCGACGTGGAGCAGTGGATCGACGACATGGCCCGTCAACGGAGGCTGGTCGACCCGATGCGCCTGGTGGTCCGCTGCAGCACGATCGAGCTTCGGACGGACTCCGCCCAGGTCGCTGCCGACCTCGCGGCGCTCGGCGTTCCGCAGACTCGCCCTGCCGCCGCCTGACACCTGCCTCGCGGACTCACGCCCCCACCTTCCACGGGCCTCAGTCCGCACCCACGCCCCCCTCGCCGGCCGCGGACTCACGCCCACACCTTTCGCGGGCCTCAGTCCGCACCCGACGCCAAGCGCGCGACCCCCTCGCGCTGGCCGCGGACTCACGCCCGCACCTTCCACGGGCCTCGGTCCGCACCCACGCCCCTCGCTGGCCGCGGACTCACGCCGACACCTTCCACGGGCCTCAGTCCGCACCCACGCCCCCCTCGCTGGCCGCGGACTCACGCCCGCACGTTTCGCGGGCCTCAGTCCGCACCCGACGCCAGGCGCCCGACCGACCACCCGCTCAGCCGCCCGCTCAACCGCCCGCTCAGCCGTCCGCGGGACCCGCGTCGATGACGGCGTCGATCGCGGCGAGCGCACCGCGCAGGTAGCGCGCGACCACCGCACGCTCGGCGTCGTCGAAGCTGCCGTCGATGGCGGCGAGGCCGGCGAACATCGGCAGCAGGTGGGCGACGACCTCGGCGCGTCCCGAGTCGGTGACGTGCACCGCCGTACGGCGCCGGTCGCCCTCGTGGGAGCGCCGCTCGGCGTGGCCGCGCGCCACGAGCCGGTCGACGATGCCCGTGCCCGCCGGCGTCGAGACCTCGAGCAGGCGCGCCAGCTCCGCCGGACCCATCGGGCCGCGGATCAGGTGCTCGAGCGCCACGAGCTCGGACTCGCCGAGCCCGGCGCGACGGGCGACCACGCGCCGTACGGTCTGACCCCGGTCGACCAGCTCGCGCAGCGCGAGCAGCGCCTCCGTCTGCCTCCACTCACCGACGTGGGCGGCGATGAGCGCGTCCGCCTCCGACGGCGATCCTTCGGACGAGATTGTCATTCACCTACTTAATGATTAATCTGCTGAACTGTCGTTCCGGTGAGTTTTCCACGAGGAGTCTGCATGGTCCAGCGTCTCAGTGCCCTCCGATCGGTGATCGTGGGGCGTCGTACGGCGTGGCTCGTCGCCCTGCTGCCGATCCTGCTCGCCGGGGTGGTCATCGGCGTCGTCGGCGAGGGCGAGCGGGAGCGCACGCCGCTCGACGCGATCCCGGCCGGTGCCGACAGCACCGAGGCGGTCGCGCTCCGCGAGGCCCTCCCGGACGACGACGCGTCGGCGGCCGTCGTGCTCTTCACGGTGGACTCCGGCGACATCACCGCCGTCCTGCCCGACCTCGAGACGCTGGTGGCCGACCTCGCGACCACGACCGACCCCCAGGGCACCGGCGGGGCCGCGACGCCGATCATCCCGGCGGAGGACGGCACGGCCGCCATCGCCGTCCTGCCCGTCTCCGGGGCCAGCGCCACCGAGAGCGCGGACCTCGTGGGCGAGCTGCGCGACCGGCTCGACGCCGAGGTGCCGGACGGGGTGACCGCCCAGGTCACCGGGCCGGCCGGCATCGAGGCCGACCTCGCCGCGGTCTTCGACGGCGCCAACACGCGGCTGCTCGCCGTCACGGCGCTCGTCGTGGCGCTGCTGCTGATCGTCACGTACCGCAGCCCCGTGCTCTGGATCGTGCCGCTCACCGTCGTCGGCGTCGCCGACCGCCTCGCCGCCGTGCTCGCGACCCACGTGATGGCCGCGTTCGACGTCGCCTGGGACGAGTCGACCATCGGCATCCTCTCGGTGCTCGTGTTCGGCGCAGGAACGAACTACGCGTTGCTGCTGATCTCCCGCTACCGCGACGAGCTGCGCGTCGTCGACGACCGCCGCGAGGCGATGGCGGTCGCGCTGCGCCGTACGGCGGAGGCGGTGCTCACGAGCGCCGGCACCGTGGTCGCGGGCGTGCTCACCCTGCTGCTGTCGCTCACCCCGACCACCCGCGGGCTCGGCCTCGCCTGCGCCGTCGGCATCGCCGTCGCCGCCGCGTTCGTGCTGCTGGTGCTGCCCGCCTTCCTCGTCTGCTTCGGCCGCTGGGTGTTCTGGCCCAAGGTGCCGCACCAGGGCGACACCGTGCTGGTCGAGTCCCGCTCGGGCTGGCGGCGCGTCGGCGACACGGTCGCCCGCAAGCCGGTCGTGGCCGTGGTCGGCTCCGCCGTGCTGCTCGGCGCCCTCGCGATCGGCACCACGCAGATCGCGACCGGTCTCGACACCGCCGACCAGTTCCTCGACGAGCCCGAGGCCATCAGCGCCAGCGCCCGCATCGCCGAGTCCTTCCCCGCCGGCACCGCCGAGCCCACCCAGGTCGTGACCCGTGCCGACGCGGGCGAGGTCGCCGCCGCGGTCGAGGCGGTCGACGGGGTGGCGTCGGTGCAGCCGACCGCCGAGGGCGAGGGCGTCACCCAGCTCGACGTCGTGCTCGAGGGCACCCCCGGCAGCGCCGAGACCGACGCCGCGGTGCTCGCGCTGCGGGAGGCGCTGGCGTCGTACGACGACACGTTCGTCGGCGGCGCGGAGGCCAGCTCGATCGACGAGGCCGACGGCAACAGCCGCGACCGGGTCGTCATCCTGCCGCTCATCCTGGCGCTCGTGCTGGGCGTGCTGCTCGTGCTGCTGCGCTCCGTGGTGGCGCCGGTGATCCTGGTGGGCACGGTGGTGGCGACGTACGCCGCCAGCATGGGCGCGTCGTGGTGGCTGTTCACCGGCGTGCTGGGCTTCGAGAGCCTCGCGGGCAACGTGCCGCTCTTCGCGTTCCTCTTCCTGGTGGCGCTCGGGATCGACTACAACATCTTCCTCGTCACCCGCACCCGCGAGGAGGCCGCCGTCCACGGGACCCGGGAGGGCGTGCTGCGGGCGCTCGGCGCGACCGGCGGCGTGATCACCAGCGCCGGCATCCTGCTCGCCGCGGTCTTCGCCGTGCTCGGCGTTCTGCCGCTGGTGGTGCTCGCGCAGCTCGGCGTCGTGATCTGCATCGGCGTCCTGCTCGACACGCTCCTCGTGCGCACGGTCGTGGTGCCGGCGATCGCGCTGCTGCTCGGCGAGCGGTTCTGGTGGCCGCGCGAGGTCGCGCCCCAGGCCGGCTGAGGTCCCCGACCGGGGGGATCAGGCCCGGTGCCAGGGCCGGTCGGGGCGGGTGGCGTGCGGCGCGGCGGCCACGCGCACGCCGTACGTCGGGGTGGGCCGCCCGGGCACGGGACCCAGGTACTCGTGCCCGGTGAGCCGGCACCAGGCCGGCAGGTCGATCGGCGCCACGGGGTCCGTCGTCGTCAGGCAGACGACGGCGCCGGGCGCCAGGTGCTCGATCTCGCGCCGCAGCAGGATGAGCACCCGGAAGCACGCGAGGTCCCCGCCGTCGACCGGGTGGCAGTCGACGACGAGCGCCTCGATGTCGTGCTCCGGGTGCTCCACCCTCAGCTCTTGGCGTGCTCCTCGCCCGCGATGGCCGCGGCGACGGCCTTCGGGACGGCCGCGTCGAAGACCGACGGGATGATGAAGCTGGGGTTGAGCTCCTCGTCGGTGACGACGAGCGCGATGGCCTCTGCCGCGCGCAGCAGCGCCTCGACGGTGACCTCGGAGGCGCGGGCGTCGAGCAGGCCGCGGAAGACGCCCGGGAAGGCGAGCACGTTGTTGATCTGGTTCGGGTAGTCCGAGCGGCCCGAGGCCACGATCGCGGCGTACTTGTTCGCCTCGGCCGGGTCGATCTCGGGGTCCGGGTTCGCCAGCGCGAAGACGATCGAGTCGTCGGCCATGTCCTTGATCCACTCGGCCTGGAGCAGGCCCGGGCCCGAGACGCCGATGAAGACGTCGGCGCCGCGCAGGCCGTCCTGCAGCGTGCCCGTGACCTTGCGGGGGTTGGTGCGGCCGGCGAGCTCGAGCTTCGCCGGGGGCAGCGACGTGTCGTCGCCCGAGAGGCAGCCCTCGCGGTCCCAGACCACGACGTCGGTGACGCCCGCGGCCAGCAGCAGCGTGACGATCGCGGTGCCCGCGGCGCCCGCGCCAGCGACGACGACCTTCACGGTCTCCATCTGCTTGCCCACGCAGCGCAGCGCGTTGGTGAGCGCGGCGAGCACGACGATCGCGGTGCCGTGCTGGTCGTCGTGGAAGACGGGGATGTCGAGGCTCTCGCGGAGGCGCGCCTCGATCTCGAAGCAGCGCGGCGCGGCGATGTCCTCGAGGTTGATGCCGCCGAAGCCCGGGGCGATCATCTCGACGGCCTTGACGATCTCGTCGGTGTCCTGGGTGGCCAGGCAGATCGGCCACGCGTCGATGTTGGCGAAGCGCTTGAACAGCGCGGCCTTGCCCTCCATCACCGGCAGCGCGGCACCCGGGCCGATGTTGCCGAGGCCCAGCACGGCCGAGCCGTCGGTGACCACGGCGACCGAGTTGCCCTTGATCGTCAGGCGCGAGACGTCCTCGGGGTTCTCCGCCAGCGCGCGGCTCACGCGACCGACACCCGGGGTGTAGGCGAGCGAGAGGTCGTCACGCGTCTTGAGGGGCACCTTCGAGGTGACCTCGATCTTGCCGCCGATGTGCAGCAGGAAGGTGCGGTCCGAGACCTTGTGCACCGTCACGCCCTCGAGCGCCCGGACGGCGTCGACGAGCTGCTCCGAGTGGTCCGCGTTGCCGGCCGAGCACGTCACGTCGAGCACCAGGCGGTCGTGGCGCGAGTCCGCGACGTCGATCGCCGTGACGATGCCCCCGGCGGTGGAGATGGTCGTCGCCACCGTGCCCACGATCCCGTGGTCGGGCGCCGTGTGCAGACGCATGGTGATCGAGTACGACGAGGCGGTGGCGGGCGTGGGCGGGCTGATCGGGGGCATGCCCGCCAGGGTCCGCTGTGTCGTGGGTTACGCACAAGTCACCTCCGACCGCAACGACCGAAACGGCCCGATCTGAGGCGAACGTCACGGCCCGGGCCCACCAGGAGGCCCACCGACCGAGCGTTCGGCCAGGTCAGAGCGGTAGATTCGCGCCATGACCACCGAGCAGCCGTCCGACGCCCCCGGCCCCACCGTCGTCGAGAACACCGACGAGCACCGCTTCGAGATCCACGTCGGCGGCGACCTCGCCGGCTTCGCGACGTACGAGCTGAAGGACGGCGACGCCGGCCCCGGCACGGTCGTCGCGATCCTCCACACGGAGATCGGCGAGTCGTTCGCCGGTCAGGGCCTCGCGAAGGAGCTGGCCGTGCAGGTGCTCGACGGGCTCCGCGCCGACGGCCGCCAGCTGCTGCCCTACTGCCCCTTCTTCACGAAGTTCGTGCAGAAGAACGCGGAGTACGCCGACCTCGTGCCCGCCGCCCGGCACGAGCAGTTCGGGCTCTGAGCGGGGAATCATCGACGGGCGCGAGCGTTGGGAGAGGTGACCGCACCCCCGATCCCCCAGGAGTCCTGCCCGTGACCTCTCCCGCGACGACCACCCCCACCACGCTCGACCTCGGCCCGCTGATGCTCGGCGGCAACGTGTTCGGCTGGACCGCCGACCGCGACCAGGGGTTCGCCGTGCTCGACGCGTGGCTGGCCGCCGGCGGCCGCTCGATCGACACGGCCGACATGTATCCGCAGTGGGTGGACGGCCGGGCGATCGGCGACTCCGAGCGCATCATCGGCGAGTGGATCACCGCCCGCGGCGTGCGCGACCAGGTCGTCGTGGCCACGAAGGTGGGCCAGGGCGACGGCCGCGAGGGCCTCGCGCCGGAGAACCTCCGCACCGCGCTCGACGAGTCGCTGGAGCGCCTCCAGACCGACCACGTCGACCTCTACTACGCCCACGTCGACGACGAGTCGGTGCCGCAGGCCGAGTACGTCGCCGCGTTCGGCGCGCTGGTGGCCGAGGGCAAGGCGCTCCACCTGGGCGCCTCGAACTTCTCCGCCGAGCGCCTGCGCGGCGCCGTCGCGCTGGCCGCCGAGCAGGGCGTCACCGGCTTCACCGTCAGCCAGGACCGCTGGAACCTCCTGGCCCGCGACATCGAGACCGACCTCGTGCCGACCCTCGCCGAGCTCGGCATCCAGGAGACGCCGTACTCGGCCCTCGCGAGCGGCTTCCTCACCGGCAAGTACGCCGCCGGCGCCCAGGTCGACTCGCCCCGCGCGGGCACCGCGGCGTCGTACGCGCAGAAGCCCGGCGCCGACCGCGTGCTCGCCGCCCAGCTCGAGATCGCCTCCGCGCACGGAGTCAGCCCCACCGCCGTGGCGCTCGCGTGGCTGCGCGCCCAGCCGGTCGTCTCGGCCCCGATCGCGAGCGCCCGCAACCCCGAGCAGCTCACCGCGCTCGTCGAGTCGATGACGCTCGAGCTCACCGCCGACGAGGTCGCCGCGCTCGCCGGCTGACCACCCGGTCGCGGCGCGCGGGGGCACGCCCCCACGCGCCGCGTTTGCGGTGCCCCCGGCGACGGAACACTCGCCGGCATGCCTCAGGTCTCCGTCTCGCGGTGGGTGCCCGTCACCCCCGACCAGGCGTTCGCCGTCTCGCAGACGACGGGCGCGACGCGGCTGCGCTGGGACCCGTTCATCCGCCACCAGGAGCTACTGGGCGCCGACCGGCCCGCCAAGGGCGTGCGCACCCTGACCCGGGCCCGGGTCGGGCCGCGCATGATCAGCGAGTACGTCTCCTACCGCCCGCCCACCTCCGTCGGCATGACGATGGTGAAGGGCCCGTGGTTCTTCGCGTCGTTCGGCGGCGGCTGGCGCTTCACGCCGGAGGCCCGCGAGGTCGACGGCGTCACGGTCGAGGGCGCGGTCGCCGCGTGGAAGTACACGTACGCGGTCCGGCCCGCCTGGCTCCGCCGCGTCGCCGAGCCGATCGGCCAGTGGCTGCTCGGTCGCGAGATCCGGGCGCGCATCGACGCGTTCGCCGGTGCCTGCGCCGACCCCGTCGTCCTCGCGGTGGTGACCGCGGGCCCGTCGCCCTCCGGGGACCCGGCGTGAGCGGCCTGCGCGGCACCGCGGTCGCCTGGCGCCGACCGATCGCCGACCTGCTGGCGTCGTACGCCGCCGCCGGCGAGCTGTCGTTCACCGAGGTCGTCGCGGAGAACGTGCACCCCGACCGCCTGCCGCCCGCCCTCCTCGCGCTCCGCGGGGCCGGCGCGACCGTCGTGCCCCACGGCGTCACCCTCGGCCTCGGCGGCGCCGACCTGCCCGACCCCGCCCGCCTCGCCCACCTCGCGGCGCTCGCCACCGCCCTCGGCGCCCCCCTGGTGAGCGAGCACGTGGCGTTCGTGCGGGCCGCGACCACGCCCGACCCGCTGCACGGCGACGTGCTCGAGGCCGGCCACCTGCTGCCGCCCGCGCGCACCGCCGACAGCCTCGCCGTGCTCGTGGAGAACGTCCGCGCCGCGCAGGACGCGCTCCCCGTGCCGCTCGCCGTCGAGAACATCGCCGCCCTCTTCACGTGGCCCGAGGACACCCTCGACGAGGCCGACTTCCTCACCGCCCTGGTCGACGCCACCGGCTGCCGGCTCGTGCTCGACGTCGCCAACCTGCACGCCAGCGCCACCGCCCGCGGCTCCGACCCGGTCGCCGACCTGCTGCGCTTCCCGCTCGACGCCGTCGCCTACGTGCACGTCGCCGGCGGCGAGGAGCACGCCGACGGCCTCTACCTCGACACGCACGGCCACCCGATGACCCCGCCGGTGCTGGCCCTGCTGCGCACGCTCGTCACCGCCTACGACGACCGCCGCCTCCCGCTGCCCGGCATCCTGCTCGAGCGCGACGACGACGTCACCGAGGCCGCGGTCCGCAGCGAGTACGACGTGCTGCGCGCCGCCGCGGCGCCGCTCGTGCGGGAGCACGCGTGACCACCGGCACCGCCCGGGAGCGGTTGGCCGCCCGCCAGGAGGAGGTGCTCGCCGCGCTCCTGCGCGGGGACGTGCCGCCCGGCGTCGACGCGGCCGGAGCCGGCCTCACCACGCGGGTGCTGCACCGCAAGCGCAGCGACGGCGCGCTCCGCGTCGTACCGGAGCTCGACGAGCTGCCGGGATGGCGCACCGCGTTCCACGCCTGGGCCGCGGCACACCCCGCCGACGGCTGCGCCCACGACGACGTACGACGCTTCGTCGCCGCCCTGCGCGACGGCTCGGTCGACGTGCCGACGGCCGACGACTGGCTCGGCCTCCACGACGTGCACGAGGGACGGCGCCGTGTCGCCCTCGTCCGTCTCGCCGGTCGCCGCACCCTCGTGGTCGGCCTCGGCTCCCACCTCTGGCGCCTCACCCCGCGACGTCGCGGGGGCGCCCTCCTGGAAGGAACGGGCTCATGACCGTCGTCGTCGTCCTCACCGTCGTGGGCGTGCTCGCCCTCACGGCCACCGTGGTCAGCTTCAACCGCACCGCACGCCGCAGCTCGCACGGCCGGCGTCGCGCCGGATGGGCGGCCGGGGGCGGCGGCGCCACCGGTGGCGCCTACGGCTGCGGCAGCAGCGGCGACTCCGGGCACCACTCGGGCGGGGGCGACTCCGGCGGTGGGGGCGACTCGGGCGGCAGCTCGTGCGGATCGTCCTGCGGTGGCGGCTGCGGCGGGAGCAGCTGACCCGAGGGGCAGCTCGGACGGGTCGTCCCGGGGACCGCTCAGGCGAGCGGGGTGCCCCAGGTGCCGTCGTACGCCGTCTCGGCCAGCGCACGCCGCACGCGCTCCTTGCGGTGGCGGTCGGCGTCCTCGGGCGCGGCCGCCTCGACGTGCGCGTCCTCCCCGACGTACCCGACCGCGATGCCGGCGAGCACCCGGAACGACGCGGGGATCCCGAGACCACGCGCGGCGGCCTCGTGGTCGAAGCCGGCGAACTGGTGGGTGTGCAGACCGACGGCCTGGGCCTGGAGCGTCAGGTGCGCCACCGACTGGCCGAGGTCGTAGAAGGTGTAGTCGCCCTTGCCCGACCGGCCGTCGTGCTCCCCGACCAGCGTCGCCGCCACGATCAGCACGGGCGCGGTCGGCACCCAGCCGGAGTTGCCCGCGCTCAGCGAGTCGACCACGACGTCGTACGACGCGGTGCCGCGCCGCGTGGCGACGAACGCCCACGGCTGGGTGTTGCCGGTCGACGGCGCCCACGACGCGGCGACGAGGAGGCTCTCGAGGGTGGCGTCGTCGATCGCGGCGTCGGTCGCGAAGACGGCGGGGCTCCAGCGCGAGCGCATCGGCTCGGCGAGGAGCTCGGCTCCGGGACGGGGGGCGCGGAGCGTGGTGGCGGCGGCATCGGTCGACATGCCGTCCATTGTGGCGAGGCGGCCCGCTCGGCCTCACGTCACCGGGTGAGGCGGGCGTCACAGACCGAGCCACTTTGCACTCAGAGCCCCTTAGTGCAAACTTGCACTCCGTGAGCCCGAGTGCAGATTCCGAGTCGACCGACGGTCGCGCCGCCCGTCGTCAGGAGACGACCCGACGCATCGTGGTGACCGCCCAGAAGCTGGTGCTGGACCGTGGGCTCGAGGGCTTCACGATGGACGAGCTGGCCCAGGCCACCGGCGTCTCCCGCCGCACCCTCTTCAACTACTTCCCCTCGAAGCTCGACGCCTGCCTCGGTCCGTCGCCCGACCTGCCCGACGAGCTGATGGAGGCGTTCCGCGCCGGCGGACCGACCGGCAACCTGGCGTCCGACCTCGAGGTCGTCACCCGCCACGTGCTGGGCCAGGAGCCGCCGACGCCCGAGGAGCTGCAGCTGGGCCGGGCCCTCCTGCAGATCCCCCGCTTCCACCAGGCGGTGCACGAGCGGTTCGAGGACCTCGCCCGCAAGCTCCAGGAGGGCATGCAGGACCGCGAGAGCGAGCCCGTCGACCCGGCCTCGGGCCGCCTCCTCGTCCGCCTGCTGCTCGCCGTCGTCGAGTCCGCCGTCGACGCCAGCGTCGCCGGCGACGACACCCCGCTCCCCGACCTCTTCTCACGCCAGCTCGCCCGCGCCCGCGCGCTGTTCGCCTGACCGTCCGCACCGCACCGCACCGCCCCGCACCGCACCGCCCGACCACCCCGGTACCCCACCCCGGACCTCGACCAGGAGACCCGATGGCCACCCTGCTCTACCGACTCGGCAAGACCGCCTACCGACGATGGCCGCTGTTCATGGCCGGCTGGTTCATCGCGCTCGTCGCCGTCGGCGCCGTCGCGGCGACGATGAGCAAGCCGATGACCGACAACTTCTCGATCCCCGGCATCCCGTCCGAGCAGGCGGCCGACCTGCAGGCCGAGCTCTTCCCCGGCGCCATGGATCCCTTCGACCAGGCCAACGCCACGGTCGTCGTGGGCGTGCCCGAGGACGCTCCGGCGGACGCCACCCTGGCGGACCCGGAGTACGCCGAGGCGATCGACGCACTGGTCGCCGAGCTGCAGGAGGCCCCGCAGATCGGTGACAACGCCGCCGCGATCGTGTCGCCCGTCGCCGCCGTGGACGCCCTGCGGGAGCAGCTCGCCGAGTCCGGCCTGGACCAGGCCGCGATCGACGAGCAGGTCTCGCGCGCCAACATCGTCTCGGACGACGGTCGCGTCGGGACGATCCCGTTCGTCTTCGACGTCGACACCGTGGCCGACGTCGAGCCGGCCTCGCAGGACGCGGTGCTCGACCTCCTCGACGACGCCCGCGGCGACCTCGTCGCCGAGGTCAACGGCGCCGGCATGCAGAGCTTCGCTCCGCCGGGCGCGACCTCCGAGGCCATCGGCATCGGCATCGCGCTGATCATCCTCATCATCACGTTCGGCTCGTTCGTGGCCGCCGGCCTGCCCATCCTCACCGCGATCCTCGGCGTCGGGCTCTCCATCACCGGCATCACGGCGCTGACCGCCTTCATGGACATCGGCTCGTCGACGCCGATCCTCTCGACGATGATCGGGCTCGCGGTCGGCATCGACTACACGCTCTTCATCCTGGCCCGCTACCGCGGCGAGCTGAGGCACACCGACGACCGGCAGGAGGCGACCGGCATCGCGGTCGGCACGGCCGGCTCCGCCGTGGTCTTCGCCGGCCTCACCGTGCTCATCGCGCTCAGTGCCCTCGCGGTCGTGGGCATCCCGTTCCTCACCGCCATGGGTGTCGCCGCCGGCGCCACCGTGCTCATCTCGGTGCTCGTCGCGCTCACGCTGCTGCCGGCCGTGCTCGGCCTGCTCAAGTCGAAGGCGTTCGGCGGCCAGGTCCGCAAGTACTCCCCGAAGCACGACACCGACGGCCGCGGCCGCCCGCAGGTGCTCAACAACGGCGTGCGCTGGGCCCGGATCGTCGGCAAGCGCCCGCTCGCCGTCGTGCTGCTGGTGACGGTCGCGCTCGGCGCGCTCGCCATCCCGCTGAAGGACCTCCACCTCGCGTTCCCGACCGACTCCACGGCCGCTGCCGACACCACGCAGCGCAAGGCCTCCGACCTCCTCACCGAGGCGTTCGGCCCCGGCCAGGAGGCCACGTTCCTCTTCGTCGTCGACGGGCGCGAGCTCGCCGAGGGCGACCGGCAGGCGGCGTACGACGAGGTCGTCTCCTGGGTCGAGGGCCAGGAGGGCATCGAGTACGCCGTGCTGGCGCCCAGCGGCGGCGGCGAGGGTGCCGAGGGCGGCACCGAGGGCGGCGGGGACCCCGCGGCCGCACCCGTCGCGGACGGCGCCACCATCATCGGCGTCCCGACCACCGGCCCCCAGGACTCGGCCACCGAGGACCTGCTCACCAACGTGCGCGACGGCCAGTCCGAGATCGAGGAGGCCACGGGCACCACGCTCGGCATCACGGGCCTCACGCCCATCACGGTCGACGTCTCGGAGCGGCTCGCCGACGCGCTGCCGGTCTACCTGGCCGTCGTCGTCGGTCTCGCGTTCATCCTGCTGATGATCGTGTTCCGCTCGATCATCGTGCCGCTGACCGCGACGCTCGGCTTCCTGCTCTCGGTGCTCGCGACGCTCGGCCTCACCGTCCTGATCTTCCAGGAGGGCACGTTCGGGATCATGGACCCGCAACCCATCGTCAGCTTCATGCCGATCTTCCTGATCGGCGTGGTCTTCGGGCTCGCGATGGACTACCAGGTCTTCCTCGTCACCCGCATCCGCGAGGCCCACGTGCACGGCGCCGACCCGCGCGAGGCCGTCATCGACGGGTTCCGCAACTCGGCCCGCGTCGTGGCCGCCGCCGCGGCGATCATGATCTCGGTGTTCGCGGCGTTCATCGCCCAGGACGACGCGATCATCAAGTCGATGGGCTTCGCGCTCGCCGTCGCAGTGTTCCTCGACGCCTTCATCGTGCGGATGACCTTCATCCCCGCGCTGATGTACCTGCTCGGCGACAAGGCCTGGTACCTGCCGAAGTGGCTCGACCGGATCCTCCCCGACGTGGACGT
The DNA here is from genome assembly GCF_000426525.1 of Nocardioides alkalitolerans DSM 16699. Taxonomy (GTDB): domain Bacteria; phylum Actinomycetota; class Actinomycetes; order Propionibacteriales; family Nocardioidaceae; genus Nocardioides; species Nocardioides alkalitolerans. The sequence goes on along the minus strand of NZ_KE384533.1, from coordinate 752,265 downwards.
CGAGGGCGAGAAGCTCGACCGGGCGCACCTGCGCGCGGGCGACGACGAGCCGGCGACCGCCGGGGTCTGACCTCCGCCCCCTCCGCTCCGCCCGCCGGCGGTCGCGACACCTCGGTGTCGCGGCCGCCGGTTCGTCTGCCGGGCCCCCGGGGGTCGAGCGACCCCGCGTCCCCGGTGGTTGAGGAGCGAGCGCCAGCGAGCGTCTCGAAACCACCCAACCCCTCAGGTCTCGAGACGGTTGCTGCGCAACCTCCTCGACCACCGGGCTCCCCAGGGACAGCCGAAGGGCCACGGGCGAGCCGCCCGGGGAAGGCGGCTCGTCCGTGGCCCTGGACCGCGCGTGGGGCGCGGCGGGTCGGCGACGGTCAGTTGACCGGCGACTCCCCGAGGGTGACGTCGGCGGTGCGCTCCTGGCCGTCGGCGGATGTCCAGGTGACGCTCACCTCGTCCCCCGGCTGGTGGGTCGCGACGGCGGCGGCGAGGTCGTCGTACGACGAGATGCGCTCCCCGTCGACGGCCGTGATGCTGTCGCCCTGGGCGATCCCGGCGTCGGCGGCCGGCGTACCGGACTCGGCCTGGGCCACGAGCACGCCGTCGGCGGAGGAGTCGATGGCCACGCCGAGGTAGGCCGCGGCGCCGATGGTGACGCCGTCGCCCTCGTCGCCGTCGACGACGAGCTGGACGACGTCGAGCGCCTCCTCGATCGGGCGGGCGTAGCTGATGCCGCCGCCCTCGGACTGTGCGGCGGGCGTCGTCATCGGGAAGCCGCCGCCCTGGCCGTTGCTGGAGGACGCGGCCGTGCTGATGCCGATGACCTCGCCCTCGTCGTCGAACATCGGGCCGCCGGAGTAGCCGGGCACGACGTCGGCGTCGGTCTCGATGAGGCCGGTGATGTCGGTGGTGCCGCCCGTGGCCTCGTCGGTGGTCGTGATGTCCTCGTCGAGGTCGGTGACGACGCCGCTCGCGGCGGAGAGGTAGCCCTGGCCGCTGGCGTTGCCGAGCGCGGTGACGGCCTCGTCGATCGCGACCCCGCCGTCGTCGTCGATGGTCACGGTGTCGAGGTCGTCGGCGTCCTGCAGCTGCAGCACGGCCACGTCGGCCTCCTCGTCGTACCCGACGACCTCTGCCGTGTACTCCTCTCCGGTCGCCGCGACGATCGCCTGGACCTCGGTCGACCCGTCGACCACGTGGTAGTTCGTGAGCGCGAGGCCGTCGGAGGTCAGCACCATCGCCGTGCCCGCCCCGGCACCGCCGGGCAGCACCGTGTCGATGAGCAGGACGCCGGCGTCGGACGGCTCGTCGCCGTCGGAGGTCGCGTCCGTCGTGCCGTTGCCCCGGTCGATGAGGTCGTCGACGCTCGGCGAGGAGCCGTCGCCCTCGGCGTTGTCGGCGAACGGGCTGCTCGCGTTCCCGGTGCTCCCGCCGGACGACGTCGTGTCCGCACCCGCCGTGTGCACCGCGATCGGGATGGCCACCGCGCACGCCAGCGCCGCCCCGGCGAGGCCGCCGCCGACCGCCGCGAGCCAGCCGCGACCCTTGCGCGGCGGGCGCTGGCCGTAGGGGGCCTGGCCGTAGGGGGCCGGGCCGTAGGGGGCCGGGCCGGGCTGCTGCTGGCCTGCGTACGGCGGGAGCCCGGCCTGGTGGCGGGCCTGCTCGTAGGGCGTGGGCTGCCCGTACGGCGCTGCGTAGGGGCCGCCGTACGGCGTGGGCTGCTCGGGCCGGCCGGGCTGCGGGGGAAGCGGACGCATGTCGTTCATGGCAACCAGTTGACTCCTCGATGCTGCAGGTCCGGTGAGCGCTGCCTGTGAAAACGGTGTGAGAGCCGGCGCCCACGGAGCGGCCCTCCCCGCGGGGCGGCGCGAACCGCCTCAGAGGGGTCCGGCGCCGGTGAGGTGCTCGAAGATCAGGTGCGTCTCGGTCATGGCGACCTCGGGATTGGTGCTGAGGTTGTCGGCCACGAAGTCGCGCAGCTCGTCGGAGCCGGTCATCGCGACGTGCACCTGGAAGTCGTCGGACCCGGCGAGGAAGAAGACGTTGAGCACGCCGGGCAGTCCGGCCATCCGCACCGCGAACTGCCGCAGGTTGGCCCGCGCGTGCACCCGCAGGCGCACGGCGACCATCGCCTGCAGCGGTCGCCCCATCTCGCCCGGGTCCAGCGATGCGTGGAACCCCCGGACGACGCCGCGCTCGACGAGCGCCCGCACCCGCGCGTGGCAGGTCGAGGGGGCGATGCCGACGCGGGCCGCCAGGGTGCTGTTGGCGATCCGGGCGTCGGCGCGGAGCAGGTCGACGAGGGCACGGTCGGTCGGGTCCACGGGGTCTCCTCGGGTCGGTCCTCCGGTCGGTGGCCGCCGAACATCCGACGGCACGACGACGCCGTGGCGGGCGCCGTACCGAAGGATAGGGACGATCTGACGTCTGAGCCGAAGAATCGTCGGCATAACTGGTCGCGGCTCGCCAGGAACTCCAGACTGAGCGGGTCGCGTCGACACCCCCTCGCGCGGCGCCCGCCCCCACACCCAGGAGCAGACCATGCGCATCGGCGTCCCGAGCGAAGTGAAGAACCACGAGTACCGCGTCGCCCTCACCCCGGCCGGCGTCACCGAGCTCGTGCGCCACGGCCACGACGTCGCCGTGCAGGCCGGGGCCGGGCTGGGCTCGTCGATCACCGACGAGCAGTACGTCGCCGCGGGCGCCCGCACGGTCGCCGACGCGGACACCGTCTGGGGCGAGGCCGACCTCGTGCTGAAGGTCAAGGAGCCGGTCGCCGAGGAGTACCACCGGATGCGCGCCGGCCAGACCCTCTTCACCTACCTCCACCTCGCCGCCGACAAGGCGCTGACGGAGGAGCTCGTGGCGCGCGAGGTCACCGCGATCGCCTACGAGACCGTGCAGACGTCCGACGGCGCACTGCCGCTGCTGGCCCCGATGTCAGAGGTCGCCGGGCGGCTCGCCCCGCAGGCCGGCGCCCACCACCTCATGCGGGCCGGGGTCGGCGTGCTCGGCGGGCGCGGCGTGCTGATGGGCGGGGTGCCGGGCACGTACGGCGCCAACGTCGTCGTGGTCGGCGCGGGCGTCTCCGGGATGAACGCCGCCTCGATCGCCCTCGGGATGGGTGCGCGGGTGCTGCTCTTCGACCGGTCGGTCGCCGCCCTGCGCGCTGCGGACCGCGTCTTCGGCGGCCGTGTGCAGACCGTCGCCTCCAACGCGCTCTCGCTCGAGGAGGCCGTGCTCGAGGCCGACCTCGTCATCGGCGCCGTGCTCGTGCCCGGCGCCAAGGCCCCGACGCTGGTCTCGAACGAGCTGGTCTCACGCATGCGCCCGGGCGCCGTGCTCGTCGACATCTCGATCGACCAGGGCGGCTGCTTCGAGGACTCGCGCGCCACCACGCACGACGACCCGACCTACCGCGTGCACGACGCCACGTTCTACTGCGTCGCGAACATGCCCGGAGCGGTGCCGCACACCTCGACGTACGCCCTCACCAACGTGACGATGCCCTACGCCGTGGCCCTCGCCGACTCGGGCTGGCGCGACGCCTGCGCGGCGGACCCCGCGCTCGCGCTCGGCCTCAACACCCACGCGGGCGTGGTCACCAACGCACCTGTCGCGACCGCGCACGGGCTCGCCGCGACACAGCTCGCGGAGGTGCTCGCCTAGGGCGTCGCGAGCCCTGCCCGCGCCGCAGCGCCGTCGGTCCGGCGGTGCAGCAGCCACGACGCCACCATCGTGACCACGATCCCCGCGACAGCCCAGGCGGCGATCACGAGGAGCGGTCCGCCGATCCCGGCGGCGTCGAAGTAGACGGCGCCGCGCACCGCCTCGGTGGCCGCACCGTTGGGCAGCCAGGGCCCGACGGTGCGCCAGAAGGTCGGCAGCAGGGCCGCGGGGATCGCGCCGCCGGCGCTCGGGTTGCCGATGACGACGAACAGCAGGATCGCCACCGCGATCCCGACCGTGCCGAGCAGCACCTGCAGCGCCACCGTCATCGCGGCCGCGGCCAGCACCACGAGCGCCCCGATCGCGGTGAGCAGCCACACCGGCCCCTCGAGCGCCCCCAGCCACGGGCCGACGACGAGCGCACCGCCGAGGCCGGACGCGACGGCGTACGGCACCAGCGCCGCCAGCCGGATCGCCGCCCGCCGCGGGGTGGCGGGTCGGCTCCCCTGGGCCACGCCGAGGAGCGAGGCGACGAGGTAGCCGCCGACCATCCAGCCGACGACGAGGTAGAAGCCGGTGAGGCCGCGGGCGTCGCCGCCCTCGAGGGGCACCAGGTCGGTGGTCGCGAGCGTGCGGCCCTGGGTGGACTCGGCCTGGGCCAGCACCGTCTCCACGGCCGTCGCCACCGCCGACCCGCCGCCGGAGGCGACCAGGAGCGTGTCCTCCGTGCCGTCGGTCGACACGACCAGGGCGGCGGACAGGTCACCGCTCTCGATCGCGGCCCGGGCGTCGGCCTCGGTCGTGACGCGCGCGGCCAGCGGGGTGCCGTCGATGTCGTTCAGCTGCTCGACCGTCTGCGCCGCGACCGTGTCGGGCGCGACGACGCCGACCTCGATCTCGTGGGGCGTCGGGTCGTGGAAGGCCCCGACGTACGACGCGACGAAGGCGAGCTGGAGCACCAGGACCCCGAGCACGAGCGCGACGGAGCGCAGCGGCACGGCGTCGGTGAAGGTCTGGCGGGCGGTACGGCGGGCGGCGTGCTCCGGGGTGGTGGTCATCGGGTCTCCATTGCGCTACTGGTGGTATCGCTTTGACGGTACGCACGACTCGAGCGATGCGAAACCATTGGTAGCGATATAGGCTTGTGACGTCGGAGACAGCCCCACGCACGGAGGACGGATGAGCGGGACCACGCGCAGCGCCGGCCGTCCACGGCGCGCCGGGGTGACCCGGTCGGTGCTGGACGCCGCGGTCGACCTCGTCGGTCGGCAGGGCTACCGGGCGACGTCGCTCGACGAGATCGCGCGGGCCGCAGGGGTCGCGAAGACCACCGTCTACCGACGCTGGGACTCCAAGGGAGCGCTCGTCGCCGACGCGCTGCTCGACCGGCTCGGCGACCTGCCCGGCGTCACCGGGGAGACCGACCTGCGGTCGACGGTCGCGTGGCTGGCGCGGTCGGCCAGCGCCCCGGACGTGCACGCCCTGCTGCTCGGCGTGATGGCCGAGTCGTCGGACGGCGACCTGCGCACGGAGCTGCGCGAGCGCGTGCGCGGTCCGTTCGTGGCCGCGCTGGGCGACGGCTGGCGGGTCGACCACGCGTCGGCCGCGACGGCGTTCGACCTGGTGGTGGGCACGCTGCTGTTCCGCTCCACGGGCGCCGACCCTGTCGACGACCGGCTGGTCGACGACGTCACCGACCTCGTCGTCGGCTACCTGAACGGCAGCCGGGCCACCTAGGCGGCCGGTCAGGGCGCGTCGGCGGGACCGCGCAGGCAGACCGGGCGCCGGCGGCTCAGGCGCCGGGCTGCGCCTCGAGGTGGCGGTCGAGGTTCGTCGCGAACTTGGAGCCCATCGTCGTCAACACGCCCTTCATGGCCGTCTTCACGGCCGGGGCGGCGACCTTCGGCAGCGGCAGGTCGACCGCGAGGGTGAGGCTGATCGCGAGGTGGGTGGCGGGGCCGTCGCTGCCGTCCTTGCGGCCGGCGTCGCGCAGCTCGTACCAGCCCTCCGCGCCGGCCTCCTCCTCAACGCCCGCGGGCGGTGCGTGGGTGAACTCGATGCGCTCGAGGTCGGTGAACACCATCTTCTCGGTGAACGTCGGCGCGACGGCGGTGCTGAGCACCGGGATCTTCGTCATGCTCCAGGTCCACGTGTCGCCGTCCGCGACGATGCCGGTGAGCAGCGGCGTCAGCTCGGCGAGCAGGTCCGGGTTCGTCAGCACGTCCCAGATCTGCTGCCGGCTCGCGGCCACGACGGCCTCGGACTTCTTGGTCGTGGAGAAGGTGGTCATCCCCCGATCGTGCCCCGTGAGCCCTCGGCGGGGCTCACCCGGAGGGGGCTCGCTGCAGATGGGTGCGTGGGCCCGCCGCTCGTACGATCGTCCCGATGACGCGTCCGACGACCCGCACTCCCGTACGACGGCTGCTCGCCGCCGTCGTGCTGCTGGGCGTCCTCGGCATGCACGGCCTCGCCGGCGCCTGCCTCCCCCACGGCACCGCCGGCCCGCCCGACGACGGTCACACGGCCGGGACCCACCACGCCCTTGCGGCTGCCGTGGCCACCGGTGACACCGCGGGCACCGCGCACTCCGGAGCCGGTGGGCACGACGCGCAGGCGTCCACGGACGAGCCGTCGGGTGCCGCGCACCTGGTGGTCGGCCTCTGCCTGGCGTTCCTGCTGGGCGTCGTCGTGCTCGCGCTGCTGCGGGCCCGCGGCTCGGTGGTCGTCGCGCTCGCCGCCCGCCTGACGGTGGCGGCGAGACGCACCCGGACGGCCGCGCGCTCCTGGCGCGCTCCTCCCGACCTCGTCGCGCTCTCGATCTGTCGGTGCTGAGCAGCGCCGTGCCGCGGACGTCCCGTCCGCGCACCACCGCCTGCGCCCGCACGACCCATCGACCCGAAGGACCGCACCATGACCACGACCGCACCCGCCCGCGCCCGCCGTACGCGCCGGGCCGCTCTCGCCCTCACCGCCACGCTCGCCCTCACGCTCACGGCGTGCGGCGGCGCCGACGACGACGCCGCCCCGGCGGCTCCCCGCACCGCCGCCGACGGCAGCGTGTTCAACGACGCCGACGTCACGTTCGCGACCGAGATGATCCCCCACCACGCCCAGGCCGTCGCGATGGTCGACCTCATGGACGGCCGCACGCTCGACCCGGCGCTCGTCGATCTCGGCGAGGGCATCCGCGAGGCGCAGACCCCGGAGATCCAGCAGATGAGCGCCTGGCTCACCGCCTGGGACGAGCCCGTCCCGGAGACGGTGCGCGACCACGCCAACGCCCACGGCGGCGACCACGGGAGCGACCACGGGGGTGACGACGAGGACGGCGACGGGATGGCGGGGATGGAGGGGATGCTCTCCGCCGACCAGATGGCCGAGCTCGAGTCCGCCGACGACGCCGCCTTCGTCGACCTCTGGGTCGAGGGGATGATCGCGCACCACGAGGGCGCCGTGGCCATGGCCGAGACCGAGATCGATGAGGGCGCGAACGAGGAGGCCGTCGCGCTCGCCGAGCAGGTCGTCGCGACCCAGAGCGCGGAGATCGAGGAGCTGCAGGCCCTGCTGGGCTGACCCCCTCGACGGCCCCTCAGCGGCCCCGGAGCTCGGCGGCTCCGGGGCTGCTCGCCGTACGGCGCGGGGCCAGCCACCACGCCGCGAGCCCGCCGCCGACGGCGCCGAACAGGTGGCCCTGCCAGGAGATGCCGGGCTGGCCGGGGAGCACGCCCCACAGCGCGCCGCCGTACACGACGAGCACGAGGACGCCGACGGCGATCTGGCCGGGACGTCGGGCGAAGAAGCCGCGCAGCACGAGGTAGACGAGCCAGCCGAAGACGAGCACCGACGCCCCGAGGTGCACCGTGTTCTCGCCGGCGAAGAGCCACGTGCCGAGGCCGCCCACCACCCACACCACGGCGGTGGCGGCGAGGAACCGGCCGATGCCCGAGAGCGCGATGACGAAGCCGAGCACCAGCAGCGGCACGGTATTCGCGGCGAGGTGGCCCCAGCCGCCGTGCAGCAGGGGGGCGAAGACGATGCCCAGCAGCCCCTCGTCGCTGCGCGGCTGCACGCCGTACTGGTCGAGGCGGTTGTCGAGGAGCTGGTCGACCAGCTCGACGACGTAGAGCAGGGCCACGAAGACGCCGACGAGGGTGGCGGCGTCGCGGACGGGCTCGGACCGGGACGACTCCCGCACGGGCGTGCTCATGCCGACAGGCTAGCCAGCGGAGGCGTCGCGACGGGTGTGCGCGACCTCCCGGCGCAGCTGGGCGATGCGCACCGTGCCGATCAGCAGGGAGACAAGACCCACACCCACACCGGCGGCGAGGAGCGCCACGGCGAGCGGCGCCTGCCCCTCGAACCACAGGAACGAGATGGTCACGGAGCGCGTGTTCTGCGCGACGAAGATCAGGAGCGCGACGAGCAGGAGGGTCGCGACGCCGACGCCGACCCAGATCGCGCCGGCACGGGTCCGCTCCGGGCGGGCCTCGGAGCGGCGGCTGCCGCGGCTCGACTTCGCCGGTGCGGCGGGCGCCGCGGGCTCGGCGGGGGGTGCCGGCTCGGTCGGGGGCGTCGGCGCACCGGGAGGCGTGGAGCCCCCGGCAGCCGGCGGCACGGGACGGTCGACGCCTTCCGGCGGGGTGGCGGGGGTGACGGTCACGGGGGGCTCCTCGGGTCCACGGACATGAATTGCCCTTCGGTACCCCCTCTGACCCGGCGGAACACGTGCGCGACCACGGGGCGCCGACGATCTCGTCGGGACGGTCGGCAACCGCCCGGAGTGCGCCTACTGTGGCATGACACGTGATCATCTGCCTGCCCGGAGATCCTCCCCGTCGGCTCGTGACCCCTGATGGGACCGAGGACTCGACCCATGGCTCCACGACCGCACGGTGGCCCCGTCGCCACCGCACCGCCCGCCACCTCACCGCCCGCCCCCGTCGACAGCGCGCCCCCCGTGGCCCGGCGGGCACGACGGCCGGCCGCGCAGAACCTCTACACCGACCTGGCCCGCGAGATGCGCGAGAGCGGACTGCTCGACCGTGCCCACGGCTACTACTGGTCGCGCACCGTGGCGCTGGTGGCGGCGTACGTCGGCGTCTGGGTCGGCGTCGTGCTGCTGGGTGACTCGTGGTTCCAGCTCGTGCTCGCCGTCGCGCTCGGCCTGCTGATGACCCAGTTCGGCTTCCTCGGCCACGACGCCGCCCACCGGCAGATGTTCCGCTCGGCGCGGTGGAACAACGGCGCCGCGCGTGTGCTCGGCGGGCTCTTCGCCGGCATGAGCCACGGCTGGTGGCGCGCCAAGCACAACAAGCACCACCAGGCCCCGAACCAGGAGGGCATCGACCCCGACATCGGGCCCGGCGCCCTGGCCTTCACCGCCGACATCGCCGCGGACCGCACCACCGGGTTCGCCGGCTGGTTCACGGCCCGGCAGGGCTGGCTGTTCTTCCCGCTCCTCACGCTGGAGGGCCTCAACCTCCACGCCGAGAGCATCCGGCCGCTCGGTCGGCCCGGCATCTCCCGCGGCCAGCGCATCGAGGCCGCGCTGGTCGGTCTGCGGCTCGTGGTCTACGTCGTCGCGCTGTTCGTGCTGCTGCCTCCGGGGATCGCGATCGCGTTCTTCGCCGTCCAGTCGGCCGTCTTCGGGGTGTGCCTCGGGGCGTCGTTCGCGCCGAGCCACAAGGGCATGCCGATCGTGCCGCCCGGGATGCAGATCGACTTCCTGCGCCGCCAGGTGCTCGTGTCGCGCAACGTGCGGGGCGGGCTCCTCGTCGACGCCGCGATGGGCGGGCTGAACTACCAGATCGAGCACCACCTCTTCCCGAGCATGCCGCGGCCGCACCTCAAGCGCGCCCGGCCGATCGTCAAGGCCTACTGCGAGCGCCACGACGTCGGCTACACCGAGACCGGGCTGTTCGAGAGCTACGGGATCGTCATCGACTACCTCAACAACGTCGGGCTCCGCGCCCGCGGGCCGTTCGACTGCCCGATGGCCCTGACGCTCCGGGACTCAGCGGTCGGGTCCTGAGCGTCCGGACGTCCGGGCGTCCGGGCGTCCGCACGGCAGCGTGCGTGCCCGTCCCGCCGGGGGCGCGAGTGTGGCGGACGGATGCCGGCCGCACCACGCCTGACGCGCATCCGTCCGCCACACCGGCCGGCCGCTTCACGACGGTGGCGGACGGATGCAGGCCCGACGACCACCGGAGGGCATCGGTCCGCCACGCTCGGTGACCACCCCACCTCCGCGGTGGAAGAGCCGCGCGCCTGGATAGGTTGACCGCGTGGCATCGGGGAAGCGCGCGCGGGACAGCGACCGGGAGTCCGTCGTCGCCGTCCTGCACGACGCGTTCGTCGACGGCCAGCTCGACCCCGCGGAGCACGAGCGCCGCGTCGAGGTCGCCCTCGCCAGCGCATACGTCGACGACCTGCGCCCCCTCCTCGACGACCTGCAGGTCGAGACGCCGGCGGCGCTCGCCGTACCCGGCCCGGCACCGTCCCCGCAGCGCCCGACAGCGGCCCGTGACGACGCCGCCTCGAGGCGCGCGACCTGGGGTGCCCTCGGCGTCATCGTCGCCACCGCCGCCACCGCCGTCATCGGCGGCGCCGTCTGGCTGGGCGTGCGGGGCGGCGACGACGCCCCCACGGCGTACGACGACGCGCCCGCCGCCGTGGGTGAGGTGGACGAGGAGATCGTCGCCGAGCAGCAGAGCCAGGCGATCCGCTGGGAGGACGCCGAGCTGCTGCCCGAGCAGGCCAACGGCGCCGAGTTCGTCGACCCGTCGCTCGGCGAGTGGACCTTCACGAAGTCGAACCTGCAGTCGGTGCTCGGCGTGGTCGAGGAGCGGCTCGGCCGCTACTACACCGCCCTCACCGTGCGTGACGGCTACCTCAGCATCACGCGGCCCGTCGCAGCGACGTCGCCGACCACCGAGACCTGGATGTACGGCGACGAACCCGGCAAGGGCTACTTGTGGACCAAGGCCGAGGTCCGCGCCGACACCACCCGCGTGCTGGACCTGCAGGACCTCGACATCGACCGGCTCTTCGCCAACATGGAGCGGGCCACGACAGGGCTGGGCCTGCCCGGCGCGGTCGTGACGTGGGTGGACGTGTCGGTCGGCATCATCGACCTCGTGCCCGAGCTGGACATCTGGGTCGAGGATCCCGCGACGAACAACGTGGCGTGGCTGACGACGACCGTCGCCGGGAGCATCGTCTCCGACAACCCCTACCGGCCGTAGGCCCGCCTCTCCGCCGCCACCCGCCTGACTACGCTGACCGGGTGATCCCCTCGGCCCCCGACGCCACCACGACGTGGTCGGGTCGCCGTACCCACCGCTGGGCCGACTGGCCGCTCGACGACCTCCTCGCCGCCCGCGCCGCGACCGGCACGACCGTCAGCCTCGTGGTGCCCGCGCGCAACGAGGCCGCGACCGTCGGCGACGTCGTCACCCGGGTGCGCAGCGCCCTGATGGACACCGCCGACCTGCTCGACGAGGTGGTCGTCATCGACTCCGACTCGAGCGACGACACCGCCGCCGTCGCCGCGGACGCGGGCGCCACCGTGCACCGCGCCTCGGAGATCCGGCCCGACCTGGGCTGGGCGCCCGGCAAGGGCGAGGCCATGTGGAAGTCGCTGTTCGTCACCCGCGGCGACGTGCTCGTCTTCATGGACGCCGACCTGCGCGAGTGGGACACCCACTTCGTGCCGGGCCTCCTCGGCCCCCTCCTGACGGACCCGTCGGTGGGCCTCGTGAAGGGCTTCTACGAGCGACCGCTCGACGTCGAGGGCGGCGGCCCGTACGACGGGGGCCGCGTCACCGAGCTCGTCGCGCGTCCCCTCATCGCGCTGGCGTTCCCCGAGCTGGCCGGCCTCGTGCAGCCCCTGGCCGGCGAGTGGGCGGTGCGGCGCGAGCTCTTCGCCTCGCTGTCGGTGCCGACCGGGTACGCCGTCGAGCTCGCCGCCCTCGTCGACACCCTGCGCGCCCGCGGGGTCGACGCGATCGCGCAGGTCGACCTCGGCCGCCGCTCCCACCGTCACCAGGCGCTCGCCGACCTCGGGGCGATGGCGACGCAGATCCTCGCGGCGGCCGCGCGCCGTACCGGAGAGGTCGGCCCCACCGACACCGTCGCGCTACGCCAGTTCCTGCCCGGGGCGGAGGCCCGCGTGCGCGCCGTCGCGGTGGGCGAGCGCCCGCCGTACACCTCGCTCGTGCCCGCGACCCCCACCCCGGAGAGCCGATGACCCTGCGCCTGGGCCGCCACAGCTTCGCCGACGACCGGCCGCTGATGATGGCGATCGTCAACCGCACCCCCGACTCGTTCTTCGACAAGGGCGCCACGTGGGCCGAGGACTCGGCCTTCGACCGCGTCGCCCAGGTGGTCGACGAGGGCGCCGAGATCGTCGACATCGGCGGCATCAAGGCCGCGCCCGGCGTGGTCGTCGACGACGAGGAGGAGAAGCGACGCGTCGTGTCGTTCGTGGCGCGGGTGCGGGCGGCGTACCCCGGGCTCGTCATCTCCGTCGACACGTGGCGCGCGTCGGTCGGCCGCGCCGTCTGCGCGGAGGGCGCCGACGTGCTCAACGACGCCTGGGGCGGCGCCGACCCGGGGCTCGTCGACGTCGCCGCCGAGTTCGGGGCCGCGATCATCTGCACCCACACCGGCGGGGTCACGCCGCGCACGCGGCCGCACCGCATCGCGTACGACGACGTGGTCGCCTCCGCGATCGCGGACACCACGGCGTACGCCGAGCGCGCGCTGGCCGCCGGCGTCGACCGGGAGTCGATCGTGATCGACCCGGCCCACGACTTCGGCAAGAACACCTTCCACTCGCTCGAGATCACGCGCCGGCTCGACGAGATGACGGCCACCGGCTGGCCGGTGCTGGTGAGCCTGTCGAACAAGGACTTCGTCGGCGAGACCCTCGACAAGCCCGTGGGCGAGCGGCTGCTCGGCACCCTCGCGGCGACCACGGTCTGCGCCCTCGCGGGGGCGCGGATCTACCGCGTGCACCAGGTGCCCGAGACCCGTCAGGTCGTCGACATGACCTGGACGATCGCCGGGCGACGCCCGCCGGCCAGGGCCATCCGCGGTCTGGCCTGAGGCCGCGGACGGGCCCCGCGCTCCGACCAACCGTCGCCCAGCGTGCACCTCGGCGTCACCCGCTCCGGGGGCGTCGGCGCGACCATGGGGCGATGACGCCCGACGCACTGGCGGCCGAGCTCGCCGACGTACGCCGCACCCTGGACCGCCTCGACGACCGCCTCGGCCAGCTCACCGGCCTCCTGCTGGAGCAGGTCGTGACCAGCGAGGCCCGCACCGACGACGCCGCGACCCGCCACCAGCGCGTGGTCGTCGACGTGTCCCGCCAGACCCAGGCCCTGCTGCAGCTGCTCGACCTCGTCGAGGTCGCCCGCCCGCTGCCGCCGCTCGGGGGCTGGGCCGCGTCCGCCGACTTCCTGCTCCACCTCGTGCAGCACGTGGTGGACACCCGCCCGGCCGTGGTGCTCGAGTGCGGGTCGGGCTCGACCACGCTGCTGCTGGCGCTGGCGATCCGCACGCACGGGCTGCCGACGCGCGTCGTCTCCCTCGACCACGACGCGTGGTTCGCGGAGCAGACGCGCCGCCGCCTCGAGGAGCACGGCGTCGCCGACCTGGCCGACGTCCGCCTGGCGCCGCTCGTGCCGACGGGACTGCCCGACCACCCCACCCCCTGGTACGACGTCGCGGCTCTGCCGCCCGTTGCCGACCTGCCGCCCGCCGGCGTGCTCGTGGTCGACGGGCCGCCGGAGGTCACCGGTCGCCTCGCCCGCTGGCCCGCCCTCCCCCTCCTGCGCGACCGCCTCGCCCCGGGCTGCACGGTGCTGCTCGACGACCTCGGCCGCGCCGACGAGCAGGCGGCCGCCGCGGCCTGGCTCGACGCGGAGCCGGGCGCGCACTTCGAGAGCGTCGAGCTGCTCAAGGGGTTGGGCGTGCTCACGCTGCCGTGAGGCGTGACCACCGGCCCGGGTGGCCGCACATCCCGGAGTGCGCAGATTCCTCCCCGGTGGCCCCCGCACCATGAATTCACGCACTCCGGCGCGACGACGCCCGCACGTCCCCCATTTCGGGTACGCCGCCACCGCGACTGCCCGGACGGCGCCGTCGACCCAGGTCGCCGCCTAGGCTTCCGCCGTGCGATCAGACGTCCCCAGCGCCCTCACCTCGTCCGAGCGCGCGCTCCTCGCGGGCTTCCTGTCGTTCGACTTCGAGGGAGTCGCCGCTCTCCGCGCCCAGGCCGCGCGGGTCACCGCCCGACGGGGTTGCACCAGTGGCTGCGGGACGATCAGCTTCGTCCACGACCGGTTCGACGACGCGTCCTCCTCGCCCGACAGCCTGGTGCCGGTGGAGGGCTCGGTCGACGACGACGACGGCCAGAGCGTCGGCGGGCTGCTGCTGATCCTCCGCGATGGCCTGCTCGACCAGATGGAGATCTACGCCGTCGACGCCGACCCGCTACCGCTTCCCGACCTGCGACGCGTGACCTGGTGGAGGTCGGACGGCGGCGGCTGAGTGCGGCAGCGGACCGGCTCAGACGCTCGGGTCGTCGACCCACCCGACGAAGAGCGGGGTGCCGTGCGCGACGTCGTGGATGCAGTAGAGGAACGGGCGGTCGAGAGCGACCTCCGTGGCGGGCGGCCCCGCGGACTCGGCCTTCATCAGCACCGCGGTGGCGGCGGCCGCCTCCGTGCCGGTCTCGTCCACGGCGATCCAGCCCTCGTGCACGACGGAGTCGATGAACAGCTCTGGCTCCCCCGTCATCCCGGAGAAGTCGGCCGCCGGGCCGAACGCCGTCGGCATCCCCGCCGCCATCAACGGCGCCTTGAGCGTCGCCGGGCTCCGCGTCTCCCAGCGCGGCATCGTCAGGTCGACGGAGGCGGGTCGCGGCGCCGCCAGCAGGTCCGCCAGGCCGCCCTCCCCGAGTCGCCCCCACACCGCCGACTCCGCGCCGGCGTCGGGCAGCACGACCGTCATGGCGAGGGTTCCTCCGGCGTACGGCAGCGTGATCACGACCGCGTCGTCGACCTGCGCGTACGCCGTCGCCACGTCGTCCGACCGCATCAGCGGCACCCGCACCTCGGTGCCCTCCCCCGTGGTGAACGCACCGTCCGCGGTCAAGCCCTCCTCGAACTGGGTCGCCCACGGCGCCTTGAAGTGCAGCGCGTTGAGCAGCGCCAGCACGACGTCCGCCGACAGCTCCTTCAACAGCTCCGGGATCCGGTCCGCGGTCTCGTCGGCCACCCAGGCGTTGATCGCCCGCCGTGCCGCCTCGGTGTCGCCCGCGAAGTCCACGGTCCAGAGCCCCGCACCGTACGACGTGGCCAGCGCGTCCAGGAACGGCTGCTCCCACGTCATCCCGGCCTGCCCGGCGAGGGAGCTCGCGACGTTCAGGAGGATCTCGCCGGTCTCACCGTCGGGCAGGTCCACCGGGCCGGCGAGCCCCTCGACGTACGCCGTCAGCGCGTTCAGCCCGTCGTTCAGCCTGCCGACGTCGTCGCTGCCGAGCACGTCGAGCATCTCGGCCTCGGTGCTGCCGCGCGCGCCGTTGGTCGTCATGGCGAGGGCGATCGCGACCGAGTACGGCGAGAGCACGGCGTTGCCGTGGCCCGGGCCGACCTCCAGGTGGGCCAGCAAGCCCGCCGCCAGCGCGTGGGTCGCCTCCGCACCGGTCGCGGCCAACGCGGGGTCGACGGTCGACCGGTCGGTCTCCGACGACACGAGGGCCAGCTCGCCCGCGGCCACCTGACCGCCCCCGGAGCTGCCACCCGCACCACCGCCCGCACCACCGCCCGCACCACCGCCCGAGGAGCACGCCGCCAGCGCCGGCGTACCGGTGACGAGCGCAGCGAGCGCGAGCAGGCGCAGGGAGTCACGACGAGTCAGGTCCATGCCCGTTCGACGCGGCGGGGTGGCCCGGCGGTTCCACCCCCGGGTTCAGGGGCGTCGGACCCGGGTAGGGACGGCGGATGGAGTGGTTCTACGTCCCGATGGTGTGCGCGTTCGCGTTGATCTCGCTGCGTGACGACAAGCTGTACCGGGGCGCCGAGGGCCGGGAGCGGCTGCTGGCGCTCGACGCGTTCGAGGCCCGCAACGTCCTGGCCAGCTACCGGTCGGTGCCGTTGCGACCATGGATGCGGATCGGTCTCATGGGGCTGGGGGTCGCGTACCTCGTCCACGCGGTGGCCACCGCGAGATGGGGCGGCGTGGCGGCACTCGCGGTCGCGGTCGCCGTCGGTCTGGTGACGGGGCGCTCCCGCGCTCGCACCGCCCCCCAGGTCGTCGCGATCCTCTCCGAGCGCGACCTGTCCGAACCCTCGATCCTCCGCGAGACGAGCCAGCGCCGACGGCGGCGGGTGAAGCAGTACGGCGCCGTGGCCGCTCTCGCCTTCGTGACCGCACTGCCGCCGCTGATCGTCGGCGACTCCACGTTCAGCACCGTCGTCGGCGTCGTCCTGCTCTCGGTCACCGGCCTCGCGCTGGCCGCGATGGCGTGGGCCAGCGCCTGGCGGTACGGCGACGAGCAGCCCGTCCCGGAGCCCGACCCGACGTCCTGACCACCGGCCCGGAGCTCTCGGAGTGCGCAGATTCATCTTCGCCGACCCCGGCAGCATGAATCCACGCACTCCCGCGCCCGAGGGACCCCACATGCCCTATTTCGGGTACGCCGTCAGGAACCCGTGCGCTCCCCCAGCACCGCGAGCGACCGCCGTACCTCCGAGACGACCCGCGCCGGCGCCGCGCGCCAGTCCAGGAGCGCAGCCGTCAGCTCGCCGTCGACCTCGGCCGTGGCGGGCGTGACCAGGTCGAGAGGGGCGACCACGACGCGCCGCAGCCGCTGGTCGTCGGACTCCTGCACCCACCCGGGCTGCAAGCCGGTGACCTGCAGGAGCGCCGCCACGCCCAGCGGCGGGAAGGGCAGCACGAACAGCTCCGTGAGGCCGCTCGACGCGACCGCGGCGCGACGCCACCCGAGCTTCTGGGCCGAGCCGAGCAGCGTCGTCGGCGGCAGCGCGCCGTCGGGCAGGCCGGACAGGTCGACGCCGCTCTGACCGTCCGGGAGCCCGAGCACCTCGCGCCCGAGCTGGTGCACCGGCGGCTGCAGGTCGTGGTCGGCGAGGTGGGCCTCCCAGGCGGCGCGCGCCTCGGCGTCCAGGTCGAGCGGGTGGGCGAGCGAGACGACCGCGTCGGCCGAGGGCTCGTGGGGCTCCTCGTCGACGGTGAGGTACTCCCCCTCCTCGTCGACCCGCACCAGCGTGCGTCCGTCGGACCCGTCGACCTGCCACACGAGCGGGCGGGTGAGGGCGTTCATGACCGGGTGGTGCAGCACGAAGGCGGCGTGGTCGGCGGCGGTCCAGGTACGGCCGGTGGCCACCGCCCGGTCGAGGCGGGCGGTCTGGATCTTCACGACGTCGGCGAGCTGGCTGCGCAGCTGCTTGAACTCGTCCTTCGCCTCGTCGACCCGGTCGAGGTCGTCGGTGCCGCGCGAGGGCGGCAGCGAGGCCGCGGCCTTGCCCGTCGGCCGCCCGTCGGCGTCGAGGGCGTGCACGAGCGGCTTGCCGTCCCGCACGGCGACCCGGAACCGGCGGTCGCCGTAGTCGAAGGTCCGCAGGCCACGGGCGTCGAGCCCGAGGTCGGGTACGACGCGGTCCGCCAGCTCCTCGGCGGTGAGGCCCTGCCGGGCGGCGAGGCCCTCGAGCCACTCCTCGGCAGTCTCCCGGAGCTTCTTCGACCGCGCGGACCCGGCGATGCCGGCGAGCGCCTGCAGCGAGGCCGGCGACCCGGCCGCCGTGAGCACCTCGAGCCCGCCGACGGCGCGCTTCGTGTCCCCGTCGCGGAGCCAGCGGTTCACCTGCGTCGCGACCGCGGCCACGGTGCCGTCGGCACCGAGGAACCCGGCCGCGGCGAACAGCCGGAGGTCGCGCGTCGGCGCGCCCGCGCCCAGCCAGGAGCGCAGCACGACGCCGCCCGCGTCGTCGCGGTCGGCCGGGCGCATCCGGGCGGTCACGGCCGCGACGAGCGGGCGCGGGCCCTCGGCCGGGTCGCTCGCCATCGCCGCGACGAGCACCTGCTCGGCCAGGGCGCCCTCGACGCGGCGGTCGTCCACCCGCAGCACGAGGGCGGGCGCGGCCGCCGGGAGCTTCTTCGCGAGCTTCACCGTGACGGGGGCGGTGGCCTCCGCGGCGACGGCCTCGACCCACCAGTCCGGCGTCCCGTCGGCGTCGAGGGCCGGGAGGGCCGCCACCTCGCGCACCCGGGTCGTCACCGCGGCGGCCACGGGGTGCGCGGGCGCGAAGGCCGGGTCCGCGGTCGCGAGAGCCCGGACGACGTCGGCCAGCACCTCGTGGTGGCGGGCGCCGTCGGCGCCCGAGCGGGCCTCGCGCTCCGCGTCGTACGCCGCGACCGCCGCCGGGTGCGCCGCCGACCAGGTGCGGGCCACCGGTGCGCCCTCGGAGGACTCGGCGGCGATCCGGAGCATCCCGCCGACCGCTCCGGGACCGGTCAGGCGGGCCGAGAGCCGGACCGCCTCCTCCGCCCGGTCCATGCGGACGAGGTGCTCGACCATCCGGTCGACCATGTCCGGGCCGAAGAGGGCGAGCGCGAGCCCGACGGGCTGGGAGTCGTGGTTCCAGGAGATCGCGCGGCGCACCGCGTCGTCGTCGTGCGCATCGACCCGGTCGATCAGCGCGAGCCGGTCGTCAGGGTCGAGCGGGAGGGCGAGCGCGCACAGCGTGGCCAGGGTGATGACCGGCTGCCGGTTGAAGGTCTGGGTGACCGCCTCGAGGTCGGTGGCCGCCAGCAGCGCGGCGTGCTCCGCGGGGCTCGCCGTGAGGGCGCTCGCCCGCAGCCGCTGCCCGGGCGCCACCCGGTCGTCCTCGACCACGGCGTGCCACCGCGCCACGCGCTCGGCGTCGACCGTCCCGTCCGCGCCGCCGCGCAGGAGGGCCCGCATCAGCGGGGTCGCCGCCCAGCGGTCGAAGTCGCGGTGCGTGTGTTCCCACCACTGCCAGGCCGCATCGGGGCCGTCGAGCACCCAGCGCAGCAGCTGGAGGCCGGCGGTGTCGAGGCCGGTGACGAAGGGCGCCGACAGCAGCCCCTCGGGGGCGGCGGCAGACGGCGTCCAGTTCTCGAGCGGCGGGTGCTCCAGCTCGGGCTCCAGCACGGCGCGGCGCGCGTTGGCGAGAGCCTCGCGACCGGGAACGACGTCCCAGACGCCGAGCGCACGACCGGCGGCCTGCTCGGTGCGCTGCGTCGCGGCGAGGTCGAACACGTCGACCCGCTGCCGTGGGCCCCGGGGCTCGTTCCACGTGGAACCAGCCCGCTCGCAGGCGGCGAACGCCAGCCAGCGGGCGCTCGGCACGTCGGGCACCCCGCCGTACGGGACGCACCGCGGGTCGACCGCGGCGTCGCGCCACCGCGACCACCGTCGCACGAGTGCCTCGGGCGCCTCCGTCGTCTCCGGCGGTGCGATCGAGTCGAGCGGTCGCCCCTCGGGCAGCGCGGCCTCGTCGATCCGGTCGAGCACCACACCCAGGTCGTCCTGCATCCCGTCGTCCCCTCTGTCCCTGCCTCTGGCCCGGTGCCCTGTCGGCGCCGGGTCGACTACCCGGCGTCGGGCCGCCCCAATCGCCTCACTGCGCGAGCTCCAGCAGCAGCGCGACGTCGAGCAGGGCGGCGGAGTCGATCTCCGACGGCGCCGCGACCGCGCGCAGCACCCCCGCCCAGCGCAGCAGGCCGAGCCGTTCCGCCGTCACCCCCTGCTCCACGAGGTCGCGGCGGGCCCCCGCCAACCCGCGTCGCGCACCCACCACCAGCAGGCGACCGAGGGTGTCGGTGACGTCGGTGGTCAGTCGGGTCCACGGATCGAGGGGTACGTCGGGGGCCGCGGCCCGGCCGGTCGGCCCCGCGCCCGGATCAGTGGCCGGATCAGCGCCCGGATGAGCGGCCGGCCCCGCCACGACCCCGAGCGGCACCACCAGCGGACCGTCGGGCCCGTCGAGCAGGGTCGGTCGCACCACCAGCCCGTCCGCTCTCCGCACCCACCGGCCCGCGACGGCGGTCGTGGACCCCGCCGCCAGCTGCGCCAGGCTCGCCTCCGCGCCCGCCCGCGCGCGCGTCGAGAACGGCAGCACCAGCCGCGCGGTGGCACCCGTGTCGTCGTGGAGCCTCGCGGTCACCCGGGCCTCGACGGGGTCGAGACGGACGTCGTCGACGCCGGCCACGCGGGCCGCACCGACGCCGGCCACCGAGCCGCGCGGCGCCAGCGGGCCGGGCACGTCGACGTCGACGGCGACCGCGTCGAACCGCGGCGCCAGGAGCGGGGAGCCCTCGGGCACGTCCCAGGGGCTGCCCCGCCGTACCGGCGCCGTGCCCCGCGGCAGCAGCAGCTCCGACCCGCGACGCCGGCTGCGCGGCAGCACCGCGGTCGCGGCGGCCCAGTCGCCGTACGTGCTCCCCGACCGGCTCCGCACACCGAGACGCCGGGCGGTGACGAGGGTGTCCTCGGTGTCGGTCGCCTCGACCGTCAGCGTGCGGACGGCGCCCGAGCGGACGTCGCCGACGAACACCCGCAGCCGGCTCCACCCGCCCACGTGCAGGTGCTCGGCGCCGAGCCCGGCGAGCCGCTGGGCGCCCAGGGGCTGCTCGACGTCCGGGAGCCCGGCCACGAGCGCCGCCGGCACCCCGCCCGGCCGGGCGAGGGCCCGCAGCCGTGCCTCGAGCTCGCCGGCGAGACCGACGAGGCGGGCGGGTGCGACCTCGGCGTCCCGCGCGGCGTGGTGCGCGAGCTGGGCGACGAGGTCGCGGGCGACCGCGCCGGGGTGCACCAGGCCCGCGTCCTCCAGCGCGGTGGCGAGGCGCACGCCGGCGGGCACGAGCTCCGCGGAGGCCGTCAGGCCGAGGCCCACCAGCTGGTGCCACCAGGCGTGCCAGGCGTCGACGACCGTGGCGGTGGGGACGGTGCGGTCGGCCTCGCCGGGCACGACGACGAGGGCCGTGCCGCCGGCGTCCACCCGGGCGGCGGCCAGCGCGGCGAGCGCGTGGTCGAGGTGCGCGCACCCGGACGCACCGCAGTCGCAGCGCGCGAACCGGGGGTCGTCGTCGGCGCCGAACCGGACCGTCGCCTCGGCCGGCACGTGCAGCACGACCGTGGTGCGCGTGCCGCGCTGCACCGTGGCCACCAGCCCGTACGACGACCGCGCGGCCGCCGCCGTGCGCGCGGTGCGGGCCTCGACCACCGGTGCGGCGGACGCCTCCGGTGCGGGGGCGCCCGGCGCCGGTCCGTCCGGCGCCGGTGCGGCGGGTCCGGCCGGGGCCTCCGCGGGGGCCTCCGCGGGGGTCGACGCCCGCCACGCCAGCACCGCGCGCACGACGTGGCGGCAGGACCCGCCGGCGGCGCAGTCGCAGCGCCACGTGTCGAAGGCGCCGGCCCCGAGGAGGCAGGAGGTGTCGTCGGAGGCGCGCGCCTCGAGGCCGGCGTCGGTCTCGGTGAACGTCACGTCGACCGTGCCCTCCTCCACCTCGCGGGTGGCGCGGCGCACGGTGCCGACGTTGGTGAGGTCGCGCAGCACGTCGGGCGTCAGCCCGGTGAGGTCGGGGATCACCGGCGCCGCCCCGACGGCGGTTCCGGGGGCGTCGCCGGCGGACCCGACGGGCGCACCCCGTCGACGACCTCCGCGACCCATCGAGCGAGCCGGTCGGGCGTCATGGCCGCGACGTGCGCGCCGAGACGGGCGAGCTCGCGGGCCTCGTTCTCGTCCACCGTGATCCGACCGTCCTCCTCGAGCGCGGCGAGCGCCAGCACCGTCACGCCGCTCTCCGCCAGACCGCGCACGGCGCCGCGCAGCACGCCGGCGTCACCGCCCTCGAAGAAGTCGCTGATGACGACCACGATGGCGCGGCGCGGCTCCGTCACCAGCGAGGCGCAGTAGCGCACCGCCTTCCCGATGTCGGTGCCGCCGCCGAGCTGCACGCCCATCAGCACCTCGACGGGGTCGGCGAGCTGGTCGGAGAGGTCGACGACCTCGGTGTCGAAGGCGACGAGGTGGGTCCGCAGGGTGCCGATGCCGTGGAAGATCGCGGCCGTGATCGCCGAGTGGATCACCGAGCCCGCCATCGACCCCGACTGGTCGACCGCGACGATCACCTGCCAGCGGTCGGCTTGGCGCCGCACCCGGCTCGCGAAGAGCGGCTCCCGGATCACCAGCTGCCCGGTCGCGGGGTCGACGTGGCGCAGGTTCGCGCGGATCGTGGCGCGGGCGTCGAAGTTCGCCGCGACCCGCTGCCGGGTGCGTCGCCGCGGGTCGCGGACCCCCGTGAACGGGGTGCGCACGGGCTGCGCCAGCCGCTCCATCATCTCGGCCACGACCTTCGCGACGACCGTGCGCGCCGCCGCCAGCACGTGCGGCTTCATGAGGCCGCGGTTGCGGAGGATGGCCGTGAGCAGCGCCTGGCTGGGGGTCACGGAGGCGAGGGCCTCCGGGTCGAGCACGAGGTCGTCGACCCCGCGCAGCTCCACGGCCCGCTCGACGAGCGTGTCGGCGACCGAGCGCGGGAACAGCGCGTGCACCTCGTTGATCCAGTCGGTGCTGGTCATGAGGCCGGAGCCGTCGGCGGAGGCGCCTCCGGGCCCGTCCTCCTCGAGGAACCCCAGTGCCTCCTCCAGCCGCGCGTCCTCCCCGGCGGGCACCCCGAGCGCCTCGTCCGCCCCCGGACCGAGCACCAGCCGCCAGCGCCGCGCGAGCCGCTCGTCGTCGGCGCTCACCCGCTGCCTCCGGACCGGGACGCCAGTGGCCCGACATGCTCCTCGACCAGCGCCCACAGCGCGTCCTCCCGGGCCACCAGCGACTCCAGCACCTCGGGCGGTACGTCGAGGGCCGCGGCCGGCGGGCCGCCGTCGGGCCCCAGGTGGGCGAGCAGGGCCCGGCGCTCGCGGGGCAGCAGACCCGCCGCCGCACGGCGCAGGTCGGGCAGCGCGCGCCGGAAGTCCGTGTCCTCCCACTGCCGCAGGGCGGCGTCGAGGGGGTCGAAGATCTCGGGCGCGGCGAGCGCCAGGTGACCGGCGACGGTGAGCAGCCCGGCGTACCACTCGCCCGTGCCGGCGGGGTCCGGAGCGCCCTGCGGCGCGCGGCCGCCGGTGGCGCCTCGGCCGCCGGGTGCGTCGCCGGGGTCGGGGGCCACCGACTCCAGCAGCCAGCGCGCACCGGTGAGGGCGCCGACCGCCTCCGGCGCGTGGCCGGACCGCGTGGCGCCCCGTCCGAGCTGCGCGGCCAGGGCGGCGGCCAGGCGGGGCTCGAGGTCCCGGAGGGCCGGCGAGGCGACCACGGCGTCGACGAGGCGGCGCAGCGCGGCGGCCAGGTCACGCGAGGTGGCGCCCGCGGCCTGGGGAGGCAGCCGCTCCACGAGCTCGACGCACCGCAGGCCCACGAGCCGCAGCAGGGCCCCGAGGTCGGCGCGGTCGGTCGTGCCGTACCAGCGGTCGAAGCGGTGCAGCCGCAGCAGCACGGCGAGCGGGTCGGCGAGCCCGGCGACCCGGTCGACGGCGAGGGTGGCGACCTCGACGGCCTCGCTCAACCGGCCGGTGAGGTCCGGCAGGCCGCAGAGCACGGCGTCGAGCAGCGCGGCCGTGAGGTCCTCGACCTCGCCGCTCGCGACGCGGCGGGCCAGCACGGCGAGCACGGCCTGCTCGATGCTCGCGCCGTACCGGCTCGCGAGCACCGCCTGCGCGGTCACGGTCGTGCCGCCGCGCACCGACCACTCCTGGGTCGGGTCGACCCGCGCGGTGACCTGCGCACCGACGGGACCCGTGCCGTCGCGCACGTCGCGCACCAGCCGGGCCGCCGGGATCTCGAGCACCCGCAGCCGCTGCAGCAGCTGGGCGCGGGTCCGGTCGCCGTCCTGCTCGAGGTCCAGCGTGTACGACGCGGCCCGCCGCTCGAGCGGCATCCCCAGCTCGGCGCACCGCGCCTCCACCTCGAGCACGAGCGGGGGCAGGTCGGTGCCGGGGGCGAGCCGTCCGACGGCGTCGCCGCGCATCAGCACCCGCACCCGGTTGATCAGCGGGTGGCCGCCGTCGGCGCTCGTCGCCGCGTCGGCCGCGACGGTGTCCTTCACCAGCGTCGAGGTGAGCGCATCGACGAGGTCGTCGCGCCACGGCCGGGGGTGGCCGCGCAGCGTGGCCAGGCCGAGCATCGAGGCCCGGGCGGCGATGAGGTCGGCGGCCGAGAGCGGGGCCCCCGCCTCGCGGAGGGCGGCGACCGCCTCGACGAGCACGTGCTCGGTGACCTGCGCCGGGCCGACCGCGCCCGGACCGTCCCCGTCGTCCTCCGCCGCCCGGTGCACACGGTCGTAGAACCCCGGGCTGGGCTGGCCGGCGAGGTAGCCGCGCTGCTCGTCGAGCGCCTCGTACGACGAGGGCACGATCGCCTGCCCCGTCACGACGTCGTCCGGCGTGGGGGGCGGCCCGGCGCGCTCGTCGTCGCGCGGGGCGGCCGCGAGCCGCTCCTGCAGGGCCGCCGTGTGGGCGGCGCCGGTGACGACGAGGAGCACGCCGTCGGGGTGGTCGGCGCGGGCCCGCCGTACGCCCGCCGCCATGTGCGCCTCCCGCGCGACGTCGAGGCGGCGCTCCGCCCGGCCGCGCGCACCACGGCGGGCGCGGGCGTCCGCGTCGGCCCGGATGCCGGCGCCGAGCACCGCCGCGCGGTGGAGGTAGGTCGCCGTCGACAGCGCCGGGTCGATCTCCGCGAGCTCGTCCCACACGGCCGACATCTCCGGGCGGCCGGTGTGCGCCGAGAGCCGGTCGAAGAACGAGTCGCTCACCTCGTCCGTGCGGTGCAGCGCGACGCCGTCGGCCGCGGCCGCGGCGGCCTCGTCGTACCCGCCCTGCTCGACGACCACCTGCAGGTGCCACGGCAGGTCGACGAACCGCACGTCGGCGCCGATCGCGGCCCCGTCGCGCAGCGCGTGCCACTCCGGGCTGAAGACCGTGAACGGGTAGAGGGCGTAGGCGACCTGCGTGCGCTCCGCGGTCTCGCGACGCCACCACGTCATCAGCGAGACCGGCGGCTCGTGCGGCAGCAGCAGCTGGTCGGTGCGGGTGTAGTCGGAGGGGCCCTCGACGAGCACCGCACGGGGACGCAGCCGCTCCACGAGGTCACGCACGGCGCGCGTCGCCGCGGGCGAGTGGTGGCGCACGGGCACCCAGCAGATGCCGTCGGCGTCGACCTCCCGCGCGCCGGTCACCGGCTCGCTCACCCCGTTCTCACGCACCGCTCACCCGTCGAGCAGGTCACGGGCGGCGTACAGCTCCCGCCACCGGCCGCCCCGCTCCTTGGCGACCCGGGTGAGGTAGCCGCGCAGCCGGGAGCGGTCGTCGTCGGAGTCCTTGAGCGCGGTGCCCAGCAGCGCCCCGACCACGTCCTCGCCGCGCGGGGGCCGGTCGGCGAACCACGCCGCGGCCAGGCCCGTGGCGACGGCGACCGACACGGCCTCGGCCGTCGACATCGCGGTGGAGAGCTGCTCGACGGGCCGCCCGTCGGCGGTCTGGCCGCGGCGCAGCTCGGAGAACAGCGTCACCAGCACCTCGGTGAGGTCGCCCGGCACCGTGGAGGTGATGCCCGCGTCGGCGAGGATCGCGTCGCTCTGCCGCTGCACGAGGGCGGTCTCGCGCCGGACGTCGGAGATCGCGTGGATCGTCTCGAAGTTGAACCGCCGCTTGAGCGCCGCGCTCATGTCGTTGACGCCGCGGTCGCGGACGTTGGCCGTGGCGACCACCGCGAAGCCCCGTCGCGCGTGCAGCACCCGGTGCTCGTCGTCGAGCTCGGGCACGACCAGCAGACGCTCGGAGAGCACCGAGAGCAGGGAGTCCTGCGTCTCGATCGGGCAGCGGGTGATCTCCTCGAAGCGCACCACCTTGCCGTCGCTCATCCCGCGGTGCACGGGGGCGGGCACGAGCGCGTCGAGGCTCGGGCCCCGGGCGAGCAGGAGGGCGTAGTTCCAGGAGTACTTGATCGCGTCCTCCGTCGTCGACGCCGTGCCCTGCACGGTCAGCGTCGAGTCGCCGGAGACGGCGGCCGCCAGCAGCTCGGAGAGGAACGACTTGGCGGTGCCGGGCTCGCCGACCAGCATGAGGCCGCGGTCGGTCGCCAGGGCGACGACGCAGCGCTCCACGAGCGCCCGCTCGCCGACGAACTTCGTCTCCAGGCCCAGCCCGTCGCGCCGGCCCGCGTCGCCGAGCACGAAGTCGACGACGCTGCGCGGCGAGAGGTGCCAGCCGTCCGGCACGACGGCGCCGGCCGCCGCGTCGCGCTCGCGCAGCCGCGCGAGCTCGTCGGCCCACCGCACCTCGGCGGAGGGGCGCTGGACCCGGGTCGGCGCGGGAGTCGGGGAGCTCACGGGGTGATCCTCTCCTGCAGGGCGGCGAGACTGCGCCGTACCTCGGAGACGACCACCGGGTCGGCCTCGCTCCACGGCAGCCGGTGGGCGTCGGGCGCCGACCCGGAGAAGAGGATCACGCCGTTCGTCGTGCGGGCCCACGTGACGCGCAGGACCCGCTGCGGCGGCGACGCGCGCCGGTCGCGCACGTCGAGCCCGGTGACCTCGATCGTCACCGCCACCTCCCGGTCGGCGACGTCGAGGTCGAGCTCGTGGGCGATGCCGTCGTCGTCCGGGGCGTCGCGCTTCCAGCCGTGCTTCTCGAGCACCCCCAGCAGGGTCAGCCCGTCGAGCTCGCCCTCGGGCAGCCCGACGAGGTCGATCGCCCCGTCCGGCTGGTCGTCGGGCAGGCCGAGGGCGGCGCGGTCGAGCTGCTCGACCGGCTGCGCCAGCTCGTGGTCGCCCAGGTGCGCGCGCCACGCCGCGCGCTCGTCGTCGGTGAGGTGCAGCGGGTGCGGCAGGCGTACGACGCTGCCCGGCAGCGGCTCGTGCAGCCGCTCGTCGACCGTCAGGTAGCCCCCGTCCTCGTCGAGCCGCACCAGCTCCCGCGCCCCGTCCGGCGCGGTGACCGCCCAGACCATCGGCCGGGCGAGCAGCCGCGTGACCGGGTGGGCGACGACGTGGGTGCGGTGGTCGTCGAGCGACCAGGTGCGGCCCCCGCGCAGGGCGCCCTCGAGCAGGACGGTGGCCTTCTTCGCCGCCGCCGTCAGCTCCTTGCGGAACGCCGCGAGCTGCTTCTTCGCCGCCTCCACGGCCGCGGGGTCGTCAGCGGCGGTCGCGGCCGGCAGGGAGGTCCGCGGCGGACCCGAGGGTCGGCCCTCGTCGTCCAGCGCCTGCACCCGCGCCCGCGCGTCGGGGCCGGCCGTGAGCCGGAACCGCCGCGGCCCGTAGTCGAGCACCGTCTCGCCCGCCTCGTCGAGGCCCGCGTCGCCCACCGCCAGGTTCCGGAGGTCGTCGACCGTCAGACCGCGCTGCGACGCGAGGTCCTGCAGGGGCCACGGCATCCAGCCGTTCTCGTACGGCGCGCCGGAGGCGGTCATCAGCCCCCGCACCGCCGCCTCGACCCCGGTGGCCGCGAGCACGACCAGCCCGAGCTCAGCGCGCTGGTGCAGCTTCTGGGCCGGCCAGTCCCGCACCAGCGGGGCCAGCTCGTCGACGAGCCCGTCGGCGCCGAGGTAGCCGGCCGCCAGGAACAGCGCCCGGTGCGGACCCTTGGCCCCGTTGTCGAGCCACCCCCGCAGCAGGGCCACGCCGATCCGGTCCCGCTCCGCCGTCGTCATCCGCTCCCGCGCGGCGGCCGCGAGCGGGCGCACGCCGAGGTCGTAGTCGGCCTTCCCACGCATCGCGGAGAACAGCAGCGCCGAGGTCCGGTCGGCGTCCAGCGCCGTGCCCGCGACCTCCACCGTGGGCAGCGACGCCGTCCACGGCGGCAGCCGCTTCGGCACCGTGATCCCGTCCTCGACCGGCTCCGCCTCCTCAACGTGCACCGCCTCGGTCCACCAGTCCGGTACGGCGCTCACGCCTCGACCCGCTCCTGCAGGGCGGCGAACGCGCGTCGTACCTCGGAGACCACGATCGGGTCGACGGTCGTCCAGTCCCGGGCACGGGCCGGCTCGTAGTAGCAGCGGTTGCGCTCGGAGAGGTCGAACACCCCCGCCGCCGCGACCTCCTGCGGCCCGGACTCGTGGATCATGCCGGTCCACAGCCCGTCCCGGAGGTCGATGACGACCTCGAGGCCGCGGTCGGCGAACGGCAGCGCCATCGTGCTGACCACCCCCGCGTCGGCCGGTGTGCCCCGCACCCAGCCCATCCGCTCCAGCGTGCTGACGAGGGCGCCGGGGTTGATGCGCCCCTGCGGCAGCCCCGCGAAGTCGCCGCCCGGCTGCTGGCCCTCGGGCAGGCCGAAGGTCGCGCGGTCGAGCTGGTCGACCGGCGCCACCAGCTCGTAGTCGGCCAGCTGGGCCCGCCAGGCGTCGCGCACCCCGGCGTCCAGGTGCAGCGGGTGGGCGAGGGCGACGGTCGCGCCGGCCGGCGGCTCGTAGGGGTCCTCGTCGACCGTCACGTACTCGCGGTCCTCGGTGACCCGCACGAGCACGGCGTCGCTCCCGTCGCCGGGCTCGACCGACCACACCAGCGGGCGGATGAGGGAGTTCACGACGGGGTGCTCGACGAGGTACGCCGTGTGCTCGGCGACCGGCCAGCGCCGCCCGGTCACCATCGCCTTCTCGAGCCGCACGGTCTGGATCTTGGCGAGCTCGGTCAGCTGCTTGCGGGCGAGGGCGAACTCGGCCTTGGCGGCCGCGGCCAGCTCGGCGTCGTCCTTCGCGTTCGGCGCGGGCAGCGCCGTGCGGGGCGTGCCGGTCGGGCGCCCGTCGTCGCCGAGGGCGGAGACCACGAGCCTGCCCTGCGGGCTCAGCGCCACCCGGAACCGGCGCGGCCCGTAGTCGAGCACCCGCACGCCGCGCTCGTCGAGGCCGCCGTCGGGCACGACCCGGTCCTCGAGCTCGTCGACGGTGAGGCCCTGGAGCGCGGCCAGCCGGGCCAGCGACTCCTGCGCGGCCTTCTGCACGCCCTTGAACTTCGACTTCGCCGCGATGCCCGAGATGGCCTGCAGCGCCGAGGTGGTGCCGGTCGCGGCCAGCACGTCGAGCCCGGTGACCGCGCGCTGGTGCTGGCTCTCGCCGGGCCAGGCCCGCACCCGGGGCGCCAGGTCGAGCACGAGGCCGTCGGCGCCGAGGAAGCCGGAGGCCAGGAACACGGCCTTCTCCGGCGACTTCGCCCCCGCCCCGAGGTAGCCCTCGAGCAGGCCGAGCGCGATGGCGTCGCGGGCGGCGCCGCTCATGCGCTCCCGCACCGCCGCCACGAGCGGGCGCGGGGCCAGGGACTCGTCGCGGCCGCTGCGCACCGCCGACCACAGCACGGCCGCCAGCTGGTCGTCGTCGAGCCGCGCGTCGGCCACCCGGAGCGGCGGCAGTGCGGCGGCGTACGCCGGGAGCCTCCCCGGCAGCTTGAGGGCGCCCTCGGCGACCGGGGTCGCGTCCTCGGCCGCGAGCGCCTCGGTCCACCAGTCGGGCAGCACCCCGTCGGCACCGAGCACGGCCACCGACGACTCCTCGCGCAGCCGGGTGACGAGCGCCGCCACGTCCGGGTGCCGGGGGGCCTCGAGCGCCCGCGGGTCGGCGGCGAGGATCTCGCGCACCACCGACTCGAGCGCGCGGAGGTCGGTGCGCGACAGGGGGCCGTCGTACGACGCCAGCGCGGCCGCGTGCTCGACCAGCCACTCCCGCGCGACGACGACGGCCTTCGACCCGGTCGCGAGCCGCAGCGCGAAGGGCACCGCGCCCGCCCCGGTGAGGCGGCCGAGCAGCGGGCGGGCCTGGAAGAGGGCACGCTCGGCGCTGGTCTCCGCGCAGACGATGTCGGCGGCGACGGTCAGCGCCCGGGAGCCGAAGACCTCCAGCTCGAGGGCGTCCGGCGGGGTGCTGCGCCACATCAGCCGGGTCTCGCCCAGCGACTCCAGCACCTCGACGACGCCGTCCCAGAGGGCCGCGCGGTGCTCGGGGTCGGGCAGGGCGAGGGCGGCGGCGAGCAGCAGCCCCCAGTGCACGCCCACGTCGCCCGTGACGTGGCGCCCGTCCGGCAGCTCCATCTGCTGCTGCTCGACGAGGACGTCGGCACCGAGCTCGTCGACCAGGGCGGCGTGCTCCTCGGGAGCGGCGGCCAGCGCGCTCAGCGCGAGGCGCACGCGGGGCTCGAGCGTGGTCGAGCGGGCCGCCTCGCGCAGCCGCTCGAGGTCGGCGGCGGGCAGCTGCGGCACCACGAGGGCCCGCAGGACGGGCACGTCGCGCACCTGCAGCACACCGGTGACGGCAGCGTCGACGTCCAGCAGGGACGCCGGGCCGTCCAGGGCGACCCACAGCGAGACGCCGTCCGTCGGGCCGCTGCCCAGCCAGCGGCGCAGCGGCAGCGGGGCGTCGGGATCCTCGGCGGCGGCCCGCGCCCGTCGGCGCCGCTCCGGCAGGTCGAGCCGGATCGACCCCTTCTTCTCGGCCGCCAGGAAGGCCTCGTCGTGCCACTGCTCCCAGGTGAACGGCACCCGGGCGCCGTCGACGAGCCGGCGCGGCACGAGCTCGCAGCCGAAGGCCACCCACCAGGCGGCCGTCCGTCGGTCGGGCAGCCCGTCGAACGGTGGGAACACCGACGTCTCGTTGCGCCCGTAGTAGCTGGTGTCGACGATGGCGTGCGTCTTCAGCCACGCCTCGAGGTACTTCGCCGTCGCCGCACCGTCGCGGGTCGGCTCCGGCACCTCGAGGGAGTCGAGCGGCCGCCCGCCCGCGAGCGCCGCCTCCTCGGTGCGCGTGAGGAGGACGCCGAGATCGGCCGGCACCGGCCCGGGCGCGGCGGGCGCGGGGCGGACGTCATCCGGATCGGGGCCCGGGGCCTCGGGTGCTGATGACGTCCCGGTGGGCTCCGCGGGTACGGCGGGCGCGGGCTCCACGGCTGCGGGCTCCGCGGGTACGGCGGCTGCCGGCGCCGGCCGGGGCGCCGGGAGGTCGCCGGGCGCGGCGGCGGCGCCCTCGACGTACCCCTTCTTGACCTTCGCCGCGACCTGCTTGGCGGCCTCGGCCACGGCGGCGGCCGGGTCGCCGTACGTCTTGCGCGTGACCTGCCCCTTGGTGCCGTTGCGGCCGTAGTGGGTGGTCACGTCGGCGCCCTCGACGCCGATCGACCAGAACTTGTCCGACGTGCCTGACGTCAGGGTGAACGTGCGCATCTCCACGGGGCCTCCCTCGGGTCCGGGGCGTCCCTACCCGCGGAGCGCGCCCGTCATGCCGGGTGGAGGTGGCGTCTCAGTCCGCGTCGTGGTCGGCGGGCTTCTGGCGCCACTTGCGCTCGAACGGCAGCCGCCACGCACGGGGCGCGATGAGCTGGTGGATCTGGTTCGGGCCCCACGTGCCGGACTCGTAGGGACGCACCGGCGGCGGGTCGTCGAGCAGCGGCTGCGAGACCTCCCAGAGGCGCTCCACGCCCTCCGAGGTCGTGAAGAGGGTGTGGTTGCCCTTCGTGGCCTCGAGGATGAGGCGCTCGTAGGCCTCGAGCACCGAGCCGGCCCAGTTCGTGTCCTCCACCGAGAACTGCATGGAGACCTTGTCGAGCTTGAAGCCCGGACCCGGGCGCTTGCCGTAGAACGACAGGCTGACCTTCGCCTGGTCGGCCAGGTCGAACGTCAGGTGGTCGGGACCGTGCTGACCGATGCCCGAGCCCTCGGGGAACATCGACTTGGGCGGCTCCTTGAAGGCCACCGAGATGATGCGCTGGCCCTCCGCGAGGCGCTTGCCGGTGCGCAGGTAGAACGGCACGCCCGCCCAGCGCCAGTTGTCGACGTAGCAGCGCAGGGCGATGAACGTCTCGGTCTCGGAGTCGGGGAGCACCCCCTCCTCCTCGCGGTAGCCGAGGTACTGCCCGCGCACCACGTCCTCCGGGTGGATCGGCAGCATCGAGCGGAAGACCTTGTTCTTCTCCTCCGTGATCGACTGCGGGTCGAGCGCGGTCGGCGCCTCCATGGCCGTGAACGCCAGCACCTGGAAGAGGTGGGTCACCACCATGTCGCGGTAGGCGCCCGTCGACTCGTAGAACGAGGCCCGCTGCTCGAGGCCCAGCTTCTCCGGCACGTCGATCTGCACGTGGTCGATCATGTTGCGGTTCCACACGGGCTCGAAGAGCCCGTTGGCGAACCGGAACGCCAGGATGTTGAGCGCCGCCTCCTTGCCCAGGAAGTGGTCGATGCGGAAGACCTGGGTCTCGTCGAACACCTCGTGCACGGCCGCGTTGAGGGCCTTGGCGCTCTCCAGGTCGACGCCGAACGGCTTCTCCATGATCACGCGGGAGCGCTCGACGAGCTCGGCCTCCTTCAGCGTGTGGATCACCGCCATCGCGGCCTTCGGCGGCACCGAGAGGTAGTGGAGGCGGTGCTGCGGCTCGACGCACTCCGACTCGGCCTCGTCCACCGCGGCCCGCAGCGACTCCGCCGTACCGCCCGGCGCCCAGTAGAGCCGCTTCGCGAAGTCGTCCCACTCCTCGTCGGTGGTGTCGCTCGCGAACTCGTCGATCGCGGCGCGGGCGAACTGCACGAACGAGTCGCGCGTGTGCGCGTCGAGGGACGTGCCCACGATCTGCACGTCCGGCAGCAGGCCCGAGCGCAGGAGGTGGAGCAGGCCGGGCAGCAGCTTGCGGCGGGAGAGGTCACCGGTCGCCCCGAAGAGCACCACGGTGGTCGGTGGGCCCGGGGTGCCCTGGGGGTGTGCGGTCGACATGGCTCCAGACTGCCACGCCCGGATGACGTCGCGGTGACGTCGCGGGTGTGGTCCTGCCGACGATCGGGGCGTCCGGCGGGTGTGAAGGGGCGCCGACGTGGGGAGTCTCGCGCACAGACGCGACGGCCCCCGGGCGCCTACCCTGGGAGGTCGTGGCCGTCGCCGACGGCAGGCCCCGCCGTACGACCCGAGAGGTGAACAGATGACGCCCTTCCTCATCATCGGGATCTGTGGCGTCGCCGTGCTCCTCGTCTCGCTGGTGCTGGGCGACGTGCTCGACTTCGACGGCCTCGGCGAGTGGTTCTCCACGGCCGCGCTCGGTGGCTTCGTCTCGGCGCTCGGTTTCGGCGGGGCCACGGCCCAGGCCCTCGGGCTGCCGATGTTCCTGTCGTCGCTCGTCGGCGTCGGCGCGGGCGTCGTCACGGCGTGGTTCGCCATCTGGCTCACGCGGGTGGTGCGCACCGGCGGCACCGACGAGATCCCCAGCACGCGCGACGTGCTCGGGTGGGACGCGACGGTCGTCAGCGACATCCCCGAGGGCGGGTACGGCGCCATCACCGTCCGCCGCGGCGGCCACGTCCTGCGCTACAACGCGCAGGCCGAGCGGCCGCTGCCCGCCGGCACCGAGGTGCACGTCACCGGCGTGCTCTCACCCACCGCGGTGACGGTGCAGGCGACGTACGACGCCCTCCCCTGACCCCCGCACCACCAGCACCACCAGCACCACCAGCACGGCCAGCTCCCCCGCACGACCCTGCTCCACCCCTCCACCGAAAGGTTCCACCGTGGATCCGGTCCTGACGCCGATCATCGGCTTCGTCGTCCTCCTCGTCCTCCTGGTGCTGCTCGTGACCAGCCGCTACAAGGTCGCCGGGCCGAACGAGGCGTTCATCGTCACCGGCCGCAAGGGCAAGGCGGTGGTCAACCCGGAGACGGGCGAGCTGACGACCGACCTGTCCGGCCAGAAGGTCGTCATGGGCGGCGGCATCTTCGTCGTCCCGTTCGTGCAGAAGCTCGGCAACCTCGACCTCTCCTCGCGCCGCATCTCCGTGCAGATCCGCGGCGCCGTCTCCGGCCAGGGCATCAAGCTCAACGTCGAGGGCGTCGCGATCGTGAAGGTCGGCGGCAACGCCGACCAGATCCGCCTCGCCGCGCAGCGCTTCCTCTCGCAGCAGGCCGACATCGAGCCCTTCACCCAGGAGGTGCTCGCCGGTGCGCTGCGCTCCATCGTCGGCGGCCTGACGGTCGAGCAGATCATCCGTGACCGCGCCGCGTTCGCGCAGCGCGTGGCCGACGAGTCCGAGAACTCGCTCACCGGCCAGGGCCTCATCCTCGACACGTTCCAGATCCAGGACGTCACCGACGACGGCTCCTACCTCGCCGACCTCGGTCGCCCCGAGGCCGCCCGCAACGGCCAGACCGCCGCCATCGCCGAGGCCAACGCCCGCCAGGCCGCCGAGCAGGCGCGCATCAAGGCCGAGGAGGAGATCGCGATCTCGCAGCGCGCCCTCGCGCTGAAGCAGTCCGAGATCAAGATCGAGACCGACGCCGCGCAGGCCCGTGCCTCCGCCGCCGGCCCGCTCGCCCAGGCCGACCAGGACCAGGCGATCCTGCTCGAGCAGGAGAAGGTCGCCGTCCGCCAGGCCGCGCTGACCGAGCGCGAGCTGGAGACGAAGGTCCGCAAGCCGGCCGACGCCGAGCGCTACCGCGTGGAGCAGGACGCCGAGGCCAAGCGGTCCGCCGAGATCGCGGCCGCCGAGGCCCGCAAGGCGTCCACCATCGCGGCCGCCGAGGCCAAGGCGCAGGAGGCCCGCCTCAGCGGTGAGGCCGAGAAGGCCCGCCGTTCCGCGCTCGCCGAGGCCGAGGCCATCGAGGGTGAGCGCCGCGGTGAGGCCGAGCGCGCCCGCCGTACGGCGGAGGCCGACGCCACCCGCGCCGAGGGCGAGGCCCAGGCGGCCGCGATCTCCGCGGTCGGCCAGGCCGAGGCCGAGGCCATGGACAAGCGCGCCGAGGCGTTCGCGCACTACAACGACGCCGCTGTGCTGCAGATGCTCATCGAGGTGCTCCCGCAGATCGCCAAGGAGGTCGCGGCCCCCATCGGCGCGATCGACCAGCTCACCGTCGTGTCGACCGACGGCGCCGGCGCCCTGCCCAAGCAGGTCACCTCGAACGTCGTCGAGACCCTCAACATGCTGAAGACCACGACGGGCCTCGACCTCGACGCGCTCATCAAGAAGTCGGTCGGCAGCGCCGCCGGCAAGCTGGGCCTCGCCACCGACGAGGCCGGCCGCGACGACTCCACCGTCCCGGGCAGCACCGTCTGAGGCGTTCCACCTGCTCCACCTGATCGACCGCTCCTCGCGAGCGTCATGCGGACCGTGGCCCCCGGGCTCCGGTCCGCATGACGTTGCGGGGGTGGGCGGCCCGCCACGACGGGTAGTCCCTGACGTAGAGGTCGTCCGAGCGATGGTCCGACGACCACTACGTCAGGGACTACCTCCGCCGGGGCGACCGCCGGGGCCTCAGCAGGAGAGCGCCGGGTCGTACGGCGGGACTCCCCCGCCCGACCCGCGCTCGGGCGGCAGGCTCGGTCGCGGCGTGCCGTCGTCGAGCAGGTCGGCCAGGTAGCTCTTGTAGCGCGGGCAGTTCGTCACGTCGTGGGCGCGGCAGCGCAGGGCGTGGAGGGTCATCTCACGCCACAGCTCCATCGACCGCATCCGTTCCTCGATGTCGTCGAGGTGGGCCTGCAGCACGTCGTGGCGGCCGGCGGACTCGGAGTCGAGCAGCACCCGGATCTGCTCCAGGCTCATCCCGGCGGTCTTGTTGCGCACGATCGCGGCGATCCGCACGACGTCGTGCTCGCCGTACACCCGGCGCCCCGCCCCGTCGCGCGCCGGCGTCACGAGGCCCTCGTCCTCCCAGTGCCGCAGCACGTGGGTCTCGAGCCCGAAACGGGCCGCGACGGATCCGATGCTGCGCAGGCTTGACTTCATGTCGACATGAACTCACATGCTGGTGACCTGCACAAGGACCACGACCCAGTGAAGGACCCGACATGTCGCACCCCACCCCCGCCGACGGCCCCACCGACGCCCCCACCGACGCCCCCACCGACGCCCTCGTCATCGGCGGCGGACCCGCCGGCCTCCAGGCGGCGCTCACCCTCGGCCGCATCCACCGCAGCGCGGTGCTCGTCGACTCGGGCGTCTACCGCAACGCGCCGGTCACCCACATGCACAACGTGCTCACCCACGACGGACGCCCGCCCGCCGACTTCCGGGCCTCCGCACGCGAGCAGCTCGCGCCGTACGACGTGGAGGTGCTGGCCGGCGAGGTCGTGCGGGTCGCCGCGACGCACGGCCCGGGCGAGCCCACCCGGTTCGAGGCCACGCTCGGCGACGGGCGCACCCTCGTCGCCCGGCGCGTGGTGCTGGCGACCGGGCTGCGGGACGACCTGCCGTCCGTGCCGGGGCTCGACGAGCTCTGGGGCACGCTCGCGGCGCAGTGCCCGTTCTGCCACGGCCACGAGTTCTCGGGCGGCCACGTGGCCGTGCTCGGCGCGCAGCCGCAGATGATGCACGCGGTCGGCCTGATGAACCGGATCGCGGGGCGCCTCACCGCCCTCACCCACGGCGCGGAGGTCGACGAGGCCACCGGCGCGACCCTGGCCGCGCTCGGCGCGGGCGTCGTCACCACGCCGGTCGAGCGGTTCTCGCGCGACGGTGACGTGGCGCGCGCCCACCTCGCCGACGGCATGGTGATCGACCTCGCCGGGGTGTTCCTCGCGCCGACCTACCGCCAGTCCGCCCCGTTCGCGGAGCAGCTGGGGGTGCACCTGCTCGAGTCGGGCTGCGTCGAGATCGACGACTTCGGCCGCACGAGCGTCCCCGGCGTGTACGCCGCCGGCGACCTGGCCCACCGGCCCGCCTTCCCGATGCCCATGCCCTCGGTCATCGGGGCGCTCGCCGCGGGCCAGATGGCGGGCTCGGGCCTCAGCGCCGACGCCCTCGGCGAGGACATGGCGGCCGTCGGCTGACGGCTCGCACCCCGTGTAACGCGGTGTCCGGGTGTCTGCACACGCGTCAGAACACGTGTGCAGTAGCTCGGACACCGCGTTACACGGGGTCGTACGGAGTGCGGCGCCACCCGGGACGACCGGTGGTCCGCACCCCCGAGACACCCCCACCTCAGGACGTCTTGACGACCATCTTCCCGGTGTTGCCGCCCTCGAGCATCGAGAGGAACGCGTCGACGGCGTGGTCGATGCCCTCGACGACGGTCTCGTCGTGCACGATCCGGCCCTCGGCGACCCAGCGGCGCATGTCGGCCTCGAACGCCGGCTGGGCGCTGAAGTGGTCGCCCAGCGTGAAGCCGCGGAGCGTGAGGCTGCGCGAGACGATGTTCATCAGGTTGTCCGGCCCGGGCGTGCGGTCGGTGTCGTTGTAGCCCGCGATGGCGCCGCAGACCGCGACCCGGCCGAAGCGGTTCATCA
The DNA here is from genome assembly GCF_000426525.1 of Nocardioides alkalitolerans DSM 16699. Taxonomy (GTDB): domain Bacteria; phylum Actinomycetota; class Actinomycetes; order Propionibacteriales; family Nocardioidaceae; genus Nocardioides; species Nocardioides alkalitolerans. Next base: position 715,326 of record NZ_KE384533.1, on the reverse strand, counting down.
CGTCGAGGGCGGCCTCGAGGTGGTCGCCGCCGACGTTGTCGAAGTAGACGTCGACGCCGTCCTCGCCGACGACCTCGGCGAGCTGCTCGCGGATCGGGCCGTCCTTGTAGTTGATCGCCGCGTCGAAGCCGTAGCGCTCCGTCAGCAGCGCGACCTTCTCGGCCGAGCCGGCCGAGCCGATGACGCGGGCCGCGCCCTTGCGCCGGGCGATCTGGCCGACCGCCGTGCCGACCGCACCGGCAGCGCCGGAGACGAAGACCGTGTCGCCCATCGAGAGGCGGGCGATCTCGCCGAGCCCGACGTACGCCGTCAGCCCGGTCATGCCGAGGATGCCCAGCAGCGCGGAGCGGGGCAGACCGGGTGCCTCCTCGACGACGCGGAATCGGGCGGCCGGGCCCTGGGCGACGTCGCGCCAGCCCTGGTTGTGGGAGACGACCGCGCCCACCGGCACGGTGTCGCTCGTCGAGGCGACGACGTGGCCGACGGCGCCGCCGTCCATGGTCGCGTCGAGCGCGAACGGGGCGATGTAGCTCTTCACGTCGTTCATCCGTCCCCGCATGTAGGGGTCGACGGAGACGTAGTCGTTGACGACGCGGACCTCGTCGGGGCCCAGGTCGGGCAGGTCGACGACGACGGTGCGGAAGTTCTCGTGCGTCGGCCAGCCCTCGGGGCGCGCGACGAGCTGGATCTGGGTGCTCTGGTCAGGGATGCTCACCCGTCCACTGTGCCCCTGCGGTGGTGACGCCCGCGGGGCGGCAGGAGCCCCCGTGAGGGGGGTCACTCAGACGAGCAGGCCCACCGCCACGAGCACCACCGCGACCAGCGGGAGGGTGCCCTGCGTGACCGCCGCCCGCGCCTTGTCGGGCGACGTGACGAGCAGCACCAGGGCCGCCGCGAGCATCGACCCGGTGCCCGCCAGCACGAGCGCCGCACCGACGGCGTCGCCCTGCGCACCGCCGGCGCCGTACGACGCGATGCCCACCACCGTCACCACCGCGAGGAAGAGGTTGTAGAAACCCTGGTTGAAGGCCATCTCGCGGGTGGCGGCGGCCTCCTCGGCGCTGGTGCCGAAGACCCCGCGGGCGCGTGTCGTCCACCAGACCGACTCGAGCAGGAAGATGTAGACGTGCAGCGCGGCCGCGAGCGCGGCGACCACGAGGGCGACGAGGGTCATGGGGGACAGTCTGCTCCCGCTCAGCCGGCGCTGATCCCGACGTACGTCGTCTCGAGGTACTCCTCGATGCCCTCGAACCCGCCCTCGCGGCCGAACCCGGACTGCTTGACGCCGCCGAACGGCGCCGCGGGGTTGGAGAGCAGGCCGGTGTTGATGCCGACCATGCCGTAGTCGAGGCGCTCCGCGAGCCGGATCGTGCGGTCGAGGTCGCGGGTGAACGCGTACGACGCCAGCCCGTACTCGGTCGCGTTGGCGCGCCGGATCGCCTCGTCCTCGTCGTCGAAGGTCGAGATCGGCGCGACGGGCCCGAAGATCTCCTGGGTCACGACGCCGGCGTCGTGGGGCACGTCGGCGAGCACGGTCGGCGGGTAGAAGAAGCCCGGACCGTCGGGCCGGGTGCCGCCGGTGAGCACCGTCGCGCCGCTCTCGACGGCGTCGGTGACCAGCTGGTGCACGTCGTCGACGGCGCTGGCCTGCACGAGCGGGCCCACGTCGACGCCGTCGTCCTGGCCGCGCCCGACCGTGAGGGCGCCCAGGCGCTCGGCCAGCTTGGTGGAGAACTCCTCGGCCACCGACGTGTGCACGAGGAAGCGGTTGGCGGCCGTGCAGGCCTCGCCCATGTTGCGCATCTTCGCCAGGACGGCGCCCTCGACGGCCGCGTCGACGTCGGCGTCCTCGAAGACGAGGAACGGGGCGTTGCCGCCGAGCTCCATCGACATGCGCTGCAGCTGGCCCGACGACTGCTCCACGAGCACCTTGCCGACCGGGGTCGAGCCGGTGAAGGAGACCTTGCGGAGGCGGTCGTCCTCCATGAGCGTGCGGGAGATGTCGGAGGAGTGCGACGAGGTGACGACGTTGAGCACGCCCGCGGGCAGTCCGACGTCGGCGAAGACCCTCGCGACCGCCAGCGTCGTCAGCGGGGTGAGGGCGGCGGGCTTCACGACCATGGTGCAGCCGGCCGCGATCGCGGGGCCGATCTTGCGGGTCGCCATCGCGATGGGGAAGTTCCAGGGCGTGATGAGCAGGCAGGGGCCGACGGGCTTCTTCACCGTCAGCAGCCGGGAGCCACCGGCGGGCGCCGTCATCCAGCGTCCGTGGATGCGGACGGCCTCCTCGGAGAACCACCGGAGGAACTCCGCGCCGTACGCGACCTCGCCCGCGGACTCGCCGAGCGGCTTGCCCATCTCGAGGCTGATCAGGCGGGCGAAGGCATCGGTCTGGTCGACGATGCGCTCGTACGCCGCGCGCAGGATCTCGCTGCGCTCCCGCGGCGCCGTGCGGGCCCAGTCCTCCTGCGCGGCGGCCGCGGCGTCGAGCGCGGCGACCGCGTCGTCGACCGTGCCGTCGGCCACGCGCGCGAGCACCGACTCGTCGGCGGGGTCGAGCACGTCGAAGGTGGAGCCGTCACCGGAGTCGCGCCAGGCGCCCCCGACGTACAGCTGGGGGGAGTAGAGGCCGTGGACGTCGATCGACTCGCTCATGCCCGCCAGCCTGCCACTCGCCGCACGGGGCCCCAAGCACCGCGCATGACAGGTGTCATCCGGGACACGTGACAGGAGGGGACGGCGCCGCGCGTCGCGCACGGCGAGAGTCGTCACCATGACGCACACCCGCCCCACCGCCCCACCGTCCCCGGCCGCCGCCACCGGCGCTCCCGCGGTCGAGCTGCGCGGCCTGACCAAGACCTTCGCCACCCGCTCCGGCGACGTCGCCGCCGTGCGCGGCGTCGACCTGCGCATCGAGACCGGCGAGGTCGTCGCCGTCCTCGGCCCCAACGGCGCCGGCAAGACGACGACCATCGACATGCTCCTCGGGCTCACCTCGCCGACGGGAGGGTCCGCCGAGGTGTTCGGGCGGCCCCCGCGCGACGCCGTCCGCGAGGGGCGGGTGTCGGCCGTGCTCCAGACCGGCGGCCTGCTCCGCGACCTCACCGTTCGCGAGACGGTGCGGCTGATCGCGTCGACGTACGACGCACCCGCGCCCGTCGAGGACGTCATCGACCGCGCCGGGCTCGGCGCCGTGGCCTCCCGCATGGTCTCGAAGTGCTCCGGCGGCGAGCAGCAGCGGCTCCGGTTCGCGCTCGCCCTCCTCCCCGACCCCGAGCTGCTCGTGCTCGACGAGCCCACGGCCGGCATGGACGTGACGGCCCGTCGCGACTTCTGGCGGGTGATGCACGCGGAGGCCGCCCGCGGGCGCACCGTCGTCTTCGCCACCCACTACCTCGAGGAGGCCGACGACTTCGCCGACCGGATCGTGGTGGTGGCGCAGGGCCGGGTGGTCGCCGACGGCCCCACGGCGGAGATCCGCTCCCGGGCGGTGGGGCGCACCGTGCACGCCACGCTCCCCCCGACCGGCCGGGACGACGCGGTGGCGACGCTGCGCCGGCTCGCCGGTGCCGCCGACGTCACGGTCCAGGGCGACCGCGTGCGCGTGGTCGCCACCGACTCGGACGCCGTCGCCCGTACCCTCCTCGTGGAGCTGGACGCGCACGACCTCGAGATCCTGACCGGGTCGTTGGACGAGGCCTTCGTCGCCCTGACCGGTGCCGCGCAGACGACGGAGGAGGGCCGATGAACACCACGTACCTCGGCCTCGAGCTCCGCCGCTTCGCCCGCGACCGCGCGAGCCTCTTCTTCATCGGCGTGCTGCCCGCGTTCTTCTACATCATCTTCGGGGCCACCCAGGCGTACGGCGGCAGCCCGCTCGGCAACGGCAACGTCGCCCTCTACATCCTGGTCTCGATGGCGGCGTACGGCGCCGTGACCGCCACCGTCGGCGTCGGCGGCATGGCCGCGGTCGAGCGGATGCAGGGCTGGGGCCGCCAGCTCGGCCTCACCCCGCTCCGCGACGGCGGCTTCGTGCTGGTCAAGATCACGCTCGCCGTGGTCGTCGCTCTGCTGCCTGTCACCCTCATCGCCGCCATCGGCGCGCTCACCGGCGCCGAGGGCACCACCGTGGCGTGGACGCTGAGCCTGCTCGCCGTGGCCGGCGGGGCGTGCGTGTTCGCGCTCTTCGGCCTCTGCGCCGGCCTCGCGTTCCGCACGGAGGCGGCCGTCAGCGCCGCCAGCGGCATGGTCGTCGTGCTCGCGTTCCTCGGCAACGTGTTCGTGCCGCTGAGCGGCACCCTGCTGGCCATCGCGAAGTTCACCCCGCTCTACGGCTACGTCGCCCTCGCCCGCTACCCCGTGACCGAGGGCCGGCTGATCTCCGGGGACGGCGCGTCGCTCGGGTCGGACCCCCTCTGGCTCCCGCTGCTCAACCTCGGCGTCTGGAGCGCGGTGCTCGCCGTCGCGGCCGTCCTCCTCGTACGGCGCGGGCGTGAGCGCCAGTGAGCCGACGGTGAGCGCTACGCAGGCGGCGCCCGACGCCGGCCCCACCGACCTCTGGGTCCGGTGGGGGTGGCTCACGGGCCCGGTGTGGCTCGTCTTCATGGTGTTCCCGGTGCTCGACCTCGTGCGCACGCCGAGGTCGGGCGCCGGCGTCCTGGTGGCGTCCACGGTGCTCGTGGTCTTCAGCGCCGTCTACGCGTTCGGCTTCTTCGCGGACGCCCGACCGGCCGCGACGTCCTGGCTCCCGCGCCGCTGGGTGGAGATCAGCACCCTGGTGCTGCTCGCGCTCACCGCGGCCGGCGTCTGGCTGCAGGGCACGTACGCCATGGGGCTGTGCATCTACACGTCGGCATTCGCGCTGCTGCTGGCGCCGCTGCGGCTCGCCGCCCCGGTCGCCGTCGGGCTCGTCGGCGCGACCGCCTGGCTCACCACCGTCGTGGACTCCTTCTCCGGCGGCCTGTTCTTCCTCCCCGTCATGCTGGCGACCGTGGTGACGTTCACGACGACCCGGCTGATGGAGGAGCGGCGGCTGGTCGACCAGGAGGTCGCCGACGAGCTCACCCTGGTGGCGGAGCGCGAGCGGGTGGCCCGCGACGTGCACGACGTGCTGGGCCACAGCCTCACCGTCGTGGTGGCGAAGGCCGAGCTCGCGGAGCGTCTCCTCGACCTGGACCCGGAGCGGGCCCGCGCCGAGCTGGCGGAGATCCGGTCGTTGAGCCGTGAGGCGCTGAGCGAGGTGCGGGCGACCGTGGCCGGGCTGCGCGTCACGCGCCTCGGCGACGAGCTGGCGGCGGCGCGGGCGGCCCTGACGGCCGCCGGCATCGACGCCGTCGTGCCGTCCGACCCCGCCGTGGTCGACCCGCGCCGACGCCTCGTGCTCGCCTGGGTGCTGCGCGAGGCCGTCACCAACGTGGTGCGCCACAGCGACGCCGACCGGTGCGTGGTCGAGCTCGGCCACGCCCGTCTGCGCGTCGCGGACGACGGCCGCGGGCGGGTCCGCGGGGCCGGCAACGGCCTGCGGGGCGTGGAGGAACGGGTGCGTGCCGCCGGGGGGACGCTCCTCGTCGACGACGCGCCCGGTGGCGGAACTCTCCTGGAGGTGACGTGGTCATGACGATCCGACTGCTGCTGGCCGACGACCAGGCCCTCGTCCGCGGCGCGCTCGCCGCGCTGCTCTCGCTCGAGCCCGACCTCGAGGTCGTCGCCGAGGTCGGCCGCGCCGACGACGTCGTGGAGGCGGCCGCCGCCAGCGGCGCCGACGTCTGCCTCCTCGACATCGAGATGCCGGGCAGCGACGCGGTGCCGGACGGCATCGCGGCCGCCGCGGCCCTGTCGGCGGGCGCGACCGGCGTCCGCGCGCTGATGGTGACCACCTTCGGCCGGCCCGGCTACCTCCGGCGCGCCCTCGAGGCCGGCGCGAGCGGGTTCGTCGTCAAGGACACGCCGGCGACCGAGCTGGCCGAGGCGGTACGGCGGGTGCACGCCGGGCTGCGCGTCGTCGACCCGATCCTCGCCGGCGAGTCGCTCGCGGGCGGCGCCCACCCGCTCACCGAGCGCGAGGTGGAGGTGCTGCGCGTGGCGCTGGAGGGGGTGCCGGTCGCGCGCATCGCCGAGCGGGTGCACCTCTCCGCCGGCACGGTGCGCAACTACCTCTCCTCCGCCATCGGCAAGACGGGCACCACCACGCGGGTCGAGGCGGCCCGCGTCGCCCGCGACCGCGGCTGGATCTGAGGCACCGACCGGGACGCGTCCCGGACACGGCCAGGACGACGCGACGACGCCGCCGTACGGACGACGACGGGGCCGCCCCGACCTGGTGGTCGGGACGGCCCCGTCGGGGTCGTTTGTGGATCAGGCGTCGGTCAGCTGGTCGCGCCGCCGGGCCGCACGTCGCCGTGGGCCTCGTGGACCCGGGCGAAGAGGGCGTCGAGCTCGGCCTTCTCCTTGGCCTCCGGACGGAACTTCTCCGGCAGGTCGTCGATCTGCTGCTCCTTGGCGGCGACCACGTTGTAGAGGCGGTTGTGCTCCTCGGGGTCGTGGGTGTAGCTGCCGTCGAGGTAGTGCTCGGCGCTGGCCTTCGCGGCCTTGATGGTCGACTCGGCCTTGCCCTTGGGGCTGAGCAGCGAGGCGATGACCGTGATGATGAGCACGCCCACGATGACGCTGAGCGACACCGCGATGGAGACCTCGGGGATCGCCGTGACGTGCTCGCCGCCGTTGATGAACGGCAGCTCGTTCTCGTGCAGGGCGTGGATGAAGAGCTTCACACCGATGAAGCCGAGGATGATCGCGAGGCCGTAGGAGAGGAAGACCAGGCGGTCGAGCAGGCCGTCGATGAGGAAGAACAGCTGGCGCAGACCCATGAGCGAGAAGGCCGTCGCCGTGAAGACGAGGTAGGACTCCTGCGTCAGGCCGAAGATGGCCGGGATCGAGTCGAGAGCGAACAGCAGGTCCGTGCCGCCGATCGCGATCATCACGAGGAGCATCGGCGTCAGCATCTTCTTGCCGTTGACGACCGTGAACATCTTGTCGCCGTCGTACTCGTCCGAGGTGTGGAAGAACCTCTTCGCCAGGCGGATCACGAAGTTGTCGATCTCCCCCTCCTCCTCGTCCTCCTCCTTGAGGAGCGACAAGGCGGTGTAGATGAGGATCGCGCCGAACAGGTAGAAGACCCAGCTGAAGTTGTTGATGGCCGCGGCGCCCACGAAGATGAACGCGCTGCGCGCGAACAGGGCGAACACGATGCCGAAGAGCAGCACCTTCTGCTGGTCCTCACGCGGCACCTTGAAGCTGGCCATGATGATGAGGAACACGAAGAGGTTGTCGACGCTCAGCGCCTTCTCCGTGATGTACCCGGCGTAGTACTCACCGCCGTACCGGCTGCCGTACTCCCACAGCACGAAGAGACCGAACACCAGGGCCAGTCCGACGTAGATGGCCGACCAGATGGCCGCTTCCTTCAGCGTCGGGATGTGCGCCTTGCGCACGTGGAAGAAGAAGTCGAACGCCAGCAGACCGGCGATCACGACGATGGTGAGGCCCCAGACGAGGGGGGTGACCTCCATGGACAACAGCTCCTGTTCGGCATCAGCGGTGCGACACGACGGTGGGGGCGGACCTGCCGCCCCCACCACGCATCACGAACGTCGAGGAATTCAACGAACGACGAAGGCTGTCAGTTCCCTGAGTACGGGGCATTCCCCATCTCGATGGAACGCTGGGCCTCCAGCAGCGGGGCTTGGTCGACCACGCGAGGCTCGATCGTACGGTCATAGGCCGCGTACGGCGCCTGCTGGGCGGCGTACTCCCCGGCACGCGAGTCCGCCTCGGCGATCACCTCGGGCGTCACCGCGACCGACGCGCCGGTGAGGCGGGGCCCCACGAGGGGGGTGTAGCCCTGGGCGTGGCCCGCCACGTTCGGGTGGTAGCTCTCGACGATCGGGTTCGAGAGACCGTTGAGCCACTCGGGGTCGTCGCACACGGCGTGGCCGGTGAAGGCGCTCGTCGGGTCGACGAAGGAGAAGCCGGCCGAAGTGGCCGCGGCGCGGGTCGTGGCGTTGAGCTGGTCGGCGGTCGCGTTGAGCCGCGCCTGCTCCTCCGGCGAGATCCAGGTGAGGGCGTTGCAGTCCTCGCCCATGAAGAGGCGCGGGTAGCCGGCGACCACCACGGTGGCGTTGGGCGCGGCCGCGGAGATCTGGCCGTAGAGGCCGCTCAGGCGCGACGGCAGCGTGCCGGAGACGAACGCCTGCGAGGTGTCGATGGCGGCGTTGCAGTCGCTCGCCCAGCCGGGCAGCGCGCACTCGGTGATCACCCCGGTGAAGTCGGCGTCGTTGCCGCCGATGGTGATCGTCACGAGGTCGGTGGCGGCCGAGAGCGCGGCGAGCTGGTTGGCCTGCACGTCGGCGACCACCGCACCGGAGCACGCCCGGTAGTCGAGCGAGTAGTCGTTCGCCGCCGCGATCAGCGAGGGGAAGGCCTGCGTCGACCGGAGGCACTCCGTGCCGTCGTCGATGTAGCTGCGGGTGCCGGTGCCCGACGAGTAGGAGTCGCCGAGCGCGACGTACGACGAGCCCGCCGGCGCGAGCGCTCCGACCGACGTGGAGCCCGAGACGCCGGGCGTCTGCGAGGTGGAGCCCGAGACCGCGGGGTCGGGCGAGGTGGAGCCCGAGACGGCCGGGTCCTGGGACGTGGAGCCCGAGACCCCCGGCGTGTCGTCCGCCGAGGCCGGGGTCGCCACGAGGGCGACACCGAGGGCCAGTCCGCTGACCAGGGTGGCGGTGAGAGCGGGGGTGCGACGCCGCGAGGGCGCGCGGAGAAGGTGGATCGCCATGGTTCCTCCCGAGAATGATGGCGCGGGTGGCGCCCGAGCGGCACCGCTTCCACCGTAGGCCGCCCCCCGGCGTGGGTCCACCCCCGTGCGGCGGAGCGCGGAAGGCTCCGTCGTTCACCTTTCGTTCATCTCCGGGACAACCGCTGATCACCCGTCCGGGTGGAGCGTTTCTCACCCCTGAGGACCCGATTTGGCGTCCTGGTGGAGCAAATGACGCGAAATCGCCCCCGGAATCGCGTTGTGACTAGGTTCTGGCGCCGATCTGGGCTAACTTGGGTGAACGGAAAGTGAACAGGAGGTGTCTCATGCTCAACGCCACGCCGAACCAGCGTCGTTCCACCCTGACCCGCACGTGGGTCAAGGTCGTCGACATCCACGGCCGTCAGCGCATGGAGGCTCGCTGGACCACGGCCACCGAGGCCGTCGCCCGACCGCTCGCCGCCTGACAGTCCCACGAACGCGAGCCCGCCTCGATCGTTCCTCGAAGGAGCCGCCGCCCACCTGGGTGGCGGCTCCTTCTGCGTCCGGACACCCGCGACCGGCACGGTGGAGCTCGCCTGTGGCCGACCCTCCCCACCATCCATCCCGTGTAACGCGGTGTCCGAGCTACTGCACACGCGTTCTGACCCGTGTGCAGAGACCTGGACACCGCGTTACACCGGGTGGGGCGATCGACCGACCCACCCGCCGACCCGCCCGCCGACCCACGACGTTCACCTGGGGTTCCGCGACAACCATCCGGCAGATACTTGACCGCGCAACAAACTTGCCGTACTGTCCTAGTTGAGAGTTCAACCAAGACTTCTGGAGGACAGACCCATGGGCATCTTCAACCGCAACAAGGACAACGGCGCCGAGCAGGCGTTCGACGCTCCCACCACCGTTCTCGACGACATCTCGGGCAGCTACACCATCGACCCGAGCCACAGCCGCCTCGGCTTCTCGGCCCGTCACGCGATGGTGACCACGGTCCGCGGCGCGTTCAAGGACTTCGCCGGTGCCGCGACCATCGACACCGCCAACCCGGCCGCCTCGTCGGTCAACCTGACGATCCAGGTCGCCAGCGTCGACACCGGCAGCGCCGACCGCGACGGTCACCTGCAGTCCGCCGACTTCTTCGACGTCAGCACCTACCCGACCATCACCTTCACCTCGACCAAGGTCGAGCGCGACGGCGACGCCGACTGGATCGTCACGGGCGACCTGACGATCAAGGGCACGACCAAGCCCGTCACGATCGAGTTCGAGTCCACCGGCTCGGCCCGCGACCCGTTCGGCAACCTCCGCGTCGGCTTCGAGGGCGCTGTCGCCGTCAACCGCAAGGACTGGGACCTGACCTGGAACGCCGCGCTCGAGACCGGCGGCGTGCTCGTCTCCGAGAAGGTCAAGCTCGAGTTCGACATCTCGGCGATCCAGAGCGCCTGATCCGGCGCCGGCTCCCCGAGAGCCGCGCGGGCCGCGTCCCCCGACGGCCCGCGCCACGCACGCCCCCGATCTTCCGCCACCCGCGGAAAATCGGGGGCGTCGTCGTGCCCGGACGGGGTTGACTGCCTCCCGTGAGCACACCCACCCCTCCCCCTCCGCCGTCCGACCTGCCCGACGGGCTCGTCGCCCGCCCCCTCACCGTGGCCGACGCGGGCGCCGTGTTCGCGGTGATGGCCGCGCAGGAGCAGCACGACATCGGCTCGGTCCAGATCGAGGAGGCCGACATCGTCGCCGACTGGCAGCGGCCGGGCGTCGACGTGCCGGCGACCACCGTCGGGGTCCTCGACGGCGACGCGCTGGTGGCGTACGCCGAGCACTCCGGCGGTGAGCGCGGCGACGCGGCCGTGCACCCGTCGTACCGGGGCCGCGGTCTCGGCACCGCCCTCGCGCGCTGGATGCAGGACTGCGCCCGCGGGCGGGGCGAGACGCTCGTCGGCATGCCCGTCCCGGAGGGCTCCGACGGCGACCGCCTGCTGGCCGCGCTCGGCTACCGGCACCGCTGGACGTCGTGGCTGCTCGAGCTTCCGCCCGGGGTCGACGTCTCCCCGCAGGAGGTGCCCCCGGGGTACGGCGTGCGCGAGGCCGCGCCGACCGACCACCGCGCCGTCTGGCAGGTGGTCGACGACGCCTTCGGCGAGTGGAGCCACCACGAGCCCGAGCCGTGGGGCGACTTCGAGGCGGTCGTGCTGCGCCGGCCCGGCTTCGCGTCGTGGACGCTGCGCGTGGCGACCGACCCGTCCGGCGAGGTCGTCGGGGTCGCCGTCGTCATGCTGAGCGAGCAGACGGGGTACGTCGACCGCCTCGCCGTACGGCGTGACCACCGGGGCCGCGGACTGGCCCGCGCCCTGCTCGTCGACGCCTTCGGCCAGGCCCGCGCCCACGGCGCGACCCGGCTCGAGCTGGCGACGGACACCCGCAGCGGCGCGCGCGGTCTCTACGAGCGGGTCGGCATGCGGGTCTTCTCCACGTGGGTCAACCGGGCGATCGACCTCTGACCTCCCCGTCCCCCGTCCCCGTCGCCCGGCGGACCCCGCCTCAGCGGGCCAGGGCGACCGTGGTCACCACGTCGGTGACGCTGGGCCGCTTCGGGGTCGAGGAGAATCCGAACCGCGCCGGCGGGTCGACGGGCGCGAGCGTGCCGAGGTCGGCACCCTCGAACGACCCGGTGGCCCGGGTCACGGCGCGCGTGCCGGTGGCGCCGTAGTACTCGCGGCGACCCTCGCGCGCCGTACCGCGGGTGCGCACGCCCCGCAGCACGACGCGTGCCACGGGGTCGGTGAGCGTGCAGAACGCCGGGCTCGTCGCGACCCTGTCTGGCACGAGGGCCAGGAGACGCCCGAGCGCCGTGGGTCCGCCCACGCCCACGTCGAGGCTGAGCGACGGCGAGCGCACCGACCACGCGTCGGCCGTGGCCGTCACGTCGAACGGCTCCAACCGGGTCTCGTCGAACGTGTAGGTGGCGGCGATGAAGTCGCGCACCTCCGCCGACGGTGCGAGCAGCACGCGGTGGCCCGCGGCCGTCTCGACCATCGCGTCGGAGAAGGAGCCCAACGGAGTGTCGTGCCAGTACCCGACCACGACGCGCACGCCGCTCGTCGTACCGACCCCGAGGATGCGCCCCCGGAAGCGACTGCGCTCAGCGGCCACGACCACCACAGCCCCGGCTGCTCCACGACGGGTGGTGCCCCGAGCGACGCACGAGGAGGAACACCAGGCCACCGATGAGCAGCACCGGCAGCAGCGAGCTCACGACCGCGAACGCGGCCATCCCGAGCACCGCCACGAGCACGACGGCCACCAGGGGCGGCAGCGCGCGCAGCAGCCCGATCGGACCGGCGGCGCGCCCGCCCCGTCCCGCCGAACGCGGCGCGGCGGGCCGTGCGGCGTTCCAGTCGCCGCCGGCGTACGACGCGAGCCCCCCGAGGACGTCGGGGTGCGGCCCCGGCAGGTCCTCGAACAGCGGGCGCACGTCATCGGCGAACCGCGCCCGCCAGAGCGCGCTGCTGCGCTCGTCGTGCTCGTCGGCGTCGAGCCGCCCGGCGGCGAAGTGCTCGCCGAGCGCCTCGGCCGCCTGCTGGCGCTCGGAGTCCGAGAGCCGGAGCCGTGGCTGGTCGGTCATCACCGGTCGCCCTCCGCGAGGATGCCGTAGAGGCGGCGACGGGTGTCGGTGAGCACCTCGAGGGCCTCGCGGCGCTGGGCGTCGGTGCCCGTCGAGACGATCTGCCACAGCGCGCTCATGACCTGGCCGATCTCGGGCAGGGTGCCCTGCGGCTCCTCGTCCTTCGGCGCGAACGGGCGCCAGACGGCGGCCAGCTCCTCGAGGTGGTCGGCGACGTAGCCCTCCCCCTCCTCGGTGAGCCGGAGCGTACGACGGCCGCGCTCGTCGTCGGAGGTCACGAGCCCCTCGTCCTCGAGCTGCTGGATCGTCGGGTAGACGGAGCCCGGCGACGGGCGCCACTCGCCGTGCGAGCGCTCCGCGATCTCGTTGATGACCTGGTAGCCGTTGCGGGGCTCCCCGGCCAGCACGTCGAGGATCGCCGAGCGGACGTCGCCGCGTCGTACCTTCGGCCCGCCACCGCCACCGCCGCGACGGTGGGGCTCGGGCGGGGCGAAGCCGAGCAGGCCGGCGACCCAGGGCGGAGGCCCGGGCTGCTGACGACGGCCGCGACCGCCGCCGAAGCCGGGGCCACCGAACCCGGGGCCGCCGAAGCCACGGCCGAAGCCGCCGCCGAAGTCGCCGCCGAAGCCCGGCCGGCCGGGTCGCTGCGGGGGTCGACGGTCGTCGTCGCCCGTGTCGTGGTCGGGACGCGCGTCGTCGTCGTCCCAGCTGTTCCAGTGGGTGTGCCTCACGGTGGTTCTCCTCCGAGTGGGGTGATCGGCGATCAGTCGCCGATCGGTCGGCGATATATCGCGATCGTACGCCGACAGTCCTCATCTCCCAAGCTATTTCTTCATCACCGCCGTTCGCGCTCAAGGTCTCGGCAATGCGACCTCGTTCGGTCACGCGGACCTGCTGCGCTCCCTAGTCTGTGGAAGTGAGAACCCGACCGCCCGGCGTCGTACGCCTGCGCACCCTCGCCGCGGCCGTCGGCCTGGCCCTCGCCCTCCCCCTGCTCACCCCGGCAGCGAGCCCGGCGACGGCACCTGCGGTCGCACCGGCCGCGGTGACCGCCGAGGCGCCCGGCGCCCTGCCGGCCGGTCTCGCCCCCGTGACGGCACCCGCGGCCACGACGACCGCGGCGGCCGCGGCGCCCCTCGACATCCGGCTGCGGCGCCCGTTCGCGGTCGACCCGTCGAGCCGGGCGATGGCGGCGGCCCGCACCGACGCGACGTTCCGCACCATCGCCAACCGTCCGCAGGCCCGCTGGTACACCGAGTCCCTCGCCGTCGACAAGGCCCAGGCCGCCGCCTCGTCGTGGGGCACGTACGCCGTGTCGAAGGGCGCGACCCCCCTCGTCACCATCTACGCGCTGCCTGGTCGGGACTGCGGCAGCCACTCCGGGGGCGGCCTCGACGCACGCACCTACCGGCTGTGGATCGAGCAGATCGCGCTCGGCCTGCGGGGCAAGGGCGCCGTGGCCGTGCTGGAGCCGGACGCCCTCGGGCTGCTCGGCAGCTGCGCCGGCCAGGAGCAGTGGATCGGGCTGCTCCGCTACGCGACCTACACGCTCGCGCGGTACGGCACCTGGGTCTACGTCGACGCGGGCCACTCGAACTGGAGGTCCGCCACCGAGATGGCGACCCGCCTCGAGCAGGCCGGCGTGCAGTGGGCCCGTGGCTTCGCCACCAACGTCAGCAACTTCCGCCGCACCGACGCCGAGATCGCCTACGGCCAGCAGGTCGTCACCGCCCTCGGCCAGCTCGGCCTGCGCGACAAGCGCTACCTCGTCGACACCTCGCGCAACGGGGCGGGCCCGGCGGCCGACGGCTCGGTGTGCAACCCGGCCAGCGCCCGCGTCGGGGCCGCACCGCGGATCCTCAACTCCCGGGGGCTGGACTTCGTCGCGTGGGTGAAGCGGCCCGGCGAGTCCGACGGACGCTGCGGCGGCGGACCCGCTGCCGGCCAGTGGTGGGCCCTCGGGGCCAAGCGGCTGCTCGGCAAGGCCTGAGCGACCTCCCGACGGCCCGGCCCGACCACCGGGCCGGGCGACCGGAAGATCAGGGCTTCGGCGCGGCCAGGGCCTTCTCGATGTCGGCGGCGATCGCGGCCGGCTTCGTGGTGGGGCCGTAGCGCTTGACGACGGCGCCGTCGCGACCGACCAGGAACTTCGTGAAGTTCCACTTGATCTTGCCGCCGAGCAGGCCCGACTTCTCCTTCTTCAGCCAGTCGAAGACCGGGTGGGCGCCGTCGCCGTTGACCTCGATCTTCTCGAACATCGGGAACGAGACGCCGTAGTTCTTCTGGCAGAAGGCACCGATGTCGTCCGCGGCGCCCGGCTCCTGGCCGCCGAACTGGTTGCACGGGAACCCCAGCACCACGAGGCCCTGCTCGCCGTACGTCTGGAACAGCTCCTCGAGGCCCTCGTACTGGGGCGTGAACCCGCAGTTGCTGGCGGTGTTGACGACGAGCGCGACCTGGCCGGCGTACGCGGCGAGGCTCTCGTCGCTGCCGTCGAGGCGGGTGGCGGAGAAGTCGGTGAGGGTGGTCATGTGCACGCTCCTGCGGTGCTCGGTGGACGTCCGTGGCGTGGTTCGGTGCCGCCCGCCCACCGGATGGGGACGGCCGTGGCCGGACATGAAGAAGGGGAGCGTGCCGGGCCTCGTACAGCCTGGCACGCTCCCCTCGTCCCCGGAGGCCGGGGAAAGAAGCGGGGCGATCAGCCCTTGAAGACGTCCTTGACGTTCTCGCCGGCCTGCTTGGCGGACGACTTCTTCTGGTCCGCCTGGCCCTCGGCCTTGAGCTTGTCGTCGTTCTTGGCGTCGCCGACGGCCTCCTTGGCCTTGCCGACCAGGTCCTCAGCGGTGTTCTTCGCCTTGTCTGCGAGTCCCATGGGTTTCTCCTTCTCGGTAGAGCGGATATTTCTCGGGATGGTGCGTGGTGCCACACGCGGCGCGTGCGCGACCCGTGCGGCCGTGGCGGTGCGGTACCCAACGGATGTCGGCCATGCACCCCTCGTTCGGGAAAGTCCGTGGTCGCTCCGTCGGTGGCCGACCGGCTCAGGACCGGTCGCTCCGGTCCTCCCCGCCCGCGCGGTCGACCCGCACGTAGCGTCGCGAGCCGGGCACACCCCGCGGGATGCGGGCCCGCACCGCTCGGCGCGCACGGCGCGCGCGGCGGCGGAGCCGACCGACCGGGCCGGTCGGGACCACCGTGAACTGCTGCTGCTCCGCGGCCGGGGCCGGGCCGACGCCGTACCGAGCGTCGAGCAGGGCGAGCCGCCGCTGCAGCTCGGCCGGGTCGCCTCCGACGTCCGGGTGGTGCGTGCGCACGAGCGCACGCCGCTCCCGGAGGTAGGCCGCCCGGTCCTCCATCAGAACGGCCGGGCCGGCGGGGCGTGGACCGGGCGGACGACCGCAGGCGTGCCGAAGTCCTCGACGACGACGTGCACGGGCTTGTCGCCGGCCAGCTCGGCCAGTGCGGCCCGCACGGCCGCGGCCGCGGTCGCGACGTGGGCACCCCAGGTGAGCGTTACGTGGACCTCCCAGGCGTCGTCCCGCAGTCGCAGGCCGGGGACACGGTCCCCGGGGAGCAACGTGGCCACCTCGCCGAGCGAGCCGCCGTGGAGGTCGTCGACCTCGGGGACGGCACGCACGGCGTCAGCGACGACCGTGACCAGGTCGGCGTACGGACGGTCCGGTTCCGGGGTCGTCACTCGACCCGGGACTCGGCGGGCTCCGAGTCCTCGTCCTCGAGGTGCACGTCGTGCACGACGATGTTGACCTCGGTGACCTCGAGCGCGGTCATGCGCTCGACGGCGTTCACCACGTTCTGGCGGATGCCGGCAGCGAGGTCGGCGATCGCGACGCCGTACTCGGACACGATGTCGATGTCGATCGCGGCCTGGCGCTCGCCGACCTCGACCGAGATGCCCTGGGAGTGGTTGGTGCGCGAGCCCGGGATGCGCTCGCGGAGAGCGCCGACCGCGCGGGTGGCGCCGCCGCCGAGGTTGTGGACACCGGAGACCTCGCGCGTGGCGATGCCAGCGATCTTCGAGACCACGGTGTCGGAGATGGAGGTGCGGCCCTGGTCGGTGGCGAGCGCGCTCGGGGCTGCCTTCGCGACGGTGGTGCCGGCGGTGGTGGGCTTCTCGGACAAGGTGCCACTCCTTCGTGGGGGCTGCGTGGTTCTTCGGACGATGGTTGGTCGGACGAGCTCGGCCGATCGTCACGCTCCAGCGGTGTGACACGCGCCACGTCGTCGGACGACGTGTACGGACGACCGGTCGGCAGCGGGCTGCGCCCGCGCGCGGTGGCGTAGCCTCGGCCGTGTCCGAGGGGCGGTCGGTCCTCCTGACGCGACGCCGGCACCTGTGACCTGTACGGCGCGACGACGTTGGGAAGGAGATGGGACCGATGACGCGTGACGACGACCCCCGCACCGCCCGCCTCCCCGACCTCCCGACCGCCGACGACCGCCCCGGTGCGGCGCTCGCCCGGGCCACCCGTGCCCTCCGCGCCGACCCGACGCCCGCACCAGTGGGCACCAGCGACCTCACCGCGACCGTGATGGGCCGCGTCGCCACGTTGGCCCGCGGCGGCCGCGAGCTCCTCGTGCGCACGCCCGACGGCGCCGCCGTCCACGACGCGCAGGGGTCGCAGGTGCGCGTCGCCGACCGCGTGCTGCGTTCGGCCGTGCGCCAGGTCGCCACCACGCCCCACCTGGCCCCCGACGCCGTGCGGGTCACCGTCGACGACGCCACGGGTCGCGTCGACCTCACCGTGCGGGTCGCTGCGCGCTACGGCGTGCCCGTGCTCCGCCACGCGGCCGAGCTGCGCGCCGCGCTCCTCCTCCTGCTCGACGACCTGCTCGGCCCCTCCCCCGTGCCCCGCCGGGTCGACGTCGAGGTCGTCGACGTCACCGTCGGCGACCCCGCCCTGGGCTGAGAGCGCGGCCTCCGGTTCGTCGGGTTCTCGGGACGTCGGGGCGCCCGGAACCGCACACTGGCGCGGTGCAGGTGACAGATCCCCTCGGCCGCGAGCTGACCGTACGGCGCCGGCTGCTGCCGTGGCGCCCCCGTCGGCGCGTCGGCTACGAGCCCGACGACGGCGCGGGGCTCGACCTCGGGGACGACCTCGCCGGCCTCGTCGTCGGACTGGCGCTCTGCCTCGTCGTGCTGCCGCTGGTCCTCGTCGTCGGCGCGCTGCTGCTCGAGCTGCTCCTGCTCGTCCTGCTCCTGCCGCTGCTCGTGGTCGTCCGGGTGCTCGCCCGACGCCCCTGGACCGTGGAGGTGGTGCACCAGCACCGCGCCGCGTACGTCGAGCGCGTCGTCGGCTGGCGCGCCTCGGGCGCGCGGGTGGCCGCCCTCGCCGCGGACGTGGCCTCCGGTCACCTCCCGGTGAAGCTGCCGGCGACGCCCGACGGGCCCACCGGCATCGTCCCCGGACGGGCCGGGCGCCACCGCCGCGAGGACACCGACCCCGCCCTGGGCTGAGCCCGAACGCGTCGAGCCGACGCGCCCCGGAGGGCGCGCCGGCTCGGCGGTGGTGCGGGTGGGGCCGGGTCAGGCCGGGAAGGACTCCCCGTTGGCCGCCATCTTGCGGAGGTGGTCCGACGGCCGGAAGCGGTCGCCGTACTTCTCGGCCAGCTCGTCGGAGCGCTTCACGAAGGCGGCGAGACCGATCTCGCCGTCCGCGGCCTCGTAGCCGGTCATGAACTGCGCGGCACCGCCGGTGTGGGGCGGGAAGCCGATGCCCATGATCGAGCCGATGTTCGCGGCGGCCGCCGAGGTGACGACGCCCTCCTCGAACGTCTTGGCCGTCTCGAGCGCCTCGAGGAACAGCACGCGCTCCTGGACGTCGACGAACGGGATCTGCTCGTCGGCGACCGGGTAGAGCTCGGCCAGGCCCGACCAGAGACCCTGGCGCTTGCCGGCCTCGTCGTACTCGTAGAACCCGGCGCCCTTGAGGCGCGACGGGCGACCGATCTCGATCATCTTCTCGACGACCTTCAGGCCCGGGTGGGGCACGTAGTCGACGCCGTCGCGGTCGGCCGCGTCCTGCGTGGCCTTGGCGATCTTGGCCATCAGCTCCATGTTGAGCTCGTCGCTCAGCTGGAGCGTGCCGACGGGGTAGCCCGCCAGCGTGACGGCGCGCTCGAGGCTGCGCGGGTGCACGCCCTCGGCGAGCAGCTGCAGACCCTCGTTCACCATGAAGCCGATGACGCGCGAGGTGTAGAAGCCGCGGCTGTCGTTGACGACGATCGGCGTCTTCTTGATCTGCTGCACCAGGTCGTAGGCCTTGGCGAGCGCCGCGTCGGACGTCTTCTCGCCGCGGATGATCTCCACCAGCGGCATCTTGTCGACGGGGCTGAAGAAGTGCAGCCCGATGAAGTCGGTCGGACGGTCGACGCCCTCCGCCAGCTCGGTGATCGGGAGCGTCGAGGTGTTCGAGCACAGCAGCGCGTCCGGGTTGACGTGCTCCGCGATCTCGGCGAACACCTTGTGCTTCAGCGACGGGTCCTCGAAGACGGCCTCGACGACGACGTCGACGCCGGCGAGGTCGGCCGGGTCGGCGGTCGCGGTGATGCGCGAGAGGAACTCGGCCTTGCCCTCCTCGGTCTCGCGGCCCTTGGCCACGGCCTTGTCGAGGATCTTCGCGCTGTAGGCCTTGCCCTTCTCGGCGTTCTCGACCGAGACGTCCTTCAGCACGACCTGCGCGCCCGACTTGGCGAAGACGTAGGCGATGCCCGCGCCCATCATGCCGGCGCCGAGCACGGCGACCTTCGTGCCCGTGAACTTGTCGTGGCCGTCGGGGCGCAGCGAGCCCGCGTTGATGGCCTGCAGGTCGAAGAAGAACGCCTGGATCATGTTCTTGCTCTGCTGCCCGACGATCAGCTTCGTCAGGTAGCGCGACTCGATGCGCGACGCCGTGTCGACGTCGACCTGCGCGCCCTCGACCGCGGCGGAGAGCGCGGCGCGGGGAGCGAGGTAGGGCGCACCCTTGATCTGCTGGCGCAGGAGCGCCGGGAAGGCCGGCAGGAACTGCGCGAGCTTCGGGGTCGACGGGGTGCCGCCGGGCATGCGGTAGCCGGGACGGTCCCACGGCTGCTGCGCGGCCTCGGGGGTCTCGGCGACCGACGCGAGCCAGGCCTTCGCGGCCGGGACCAGGCCGTCGAGGTCGTCGACCAGCTCGTCGACGAGGCCCTTCTCCTTGGCCTGCGCCGGCTTGAAGCGCGTGGCCTGGAGGATGACGTCCATCAGCGCGGACTGCAGGCCGAGCATGCGGACGACGCGGGTGACGCCGCCACCACCGGGCAGGAGGCCGAGCTGCACCTCGGGGAGGCCGATCTGCACCTTGGGCGAGCTCCACGCGATGCGGTGGTTCGCGGCCAGCGCGATCTCCAGGCCGCCGCCGAGCGCCGCGCCGTTGATCGCGGCGACGACGGGGGCGGGGTAGAGCTCGAGCTTGCGGAGCGGGGCCTTGACGTCCTCCGCCATCGCGAACACGTCGGCCGCGTCGTCGGGGCCGGCCTTCACCATCGACTTGAGGTCGCCGCCCGCGAAGAAGGTCTTCTTCGCGCTGGCGATGATGACGCCCTTCACGGAGCCCTCGGGCTCGGCGTACAGCTTCTCCACCGCCGCTGCCATCGAGCTGCGGTAGAGGTCGTTCATGGTGTTGGCGCTCTGGTTCGGGTCGTCGAGCGTCAGGGTGACGATCCCGTCGGCGTCCTTGTCGTAACGAACAGCGGTCTGCTCGGTCATCAGCTTCTCTCTCGATCCTTCGGTCTCGGGTACGACGACGGGGCTCAGACGAGCTCGACGATGGTGGCGATGCCCATGCCGCCGCCGACGCAGAGCGTGGCGAGGCCGCGCTTGAGCTCGCGGCGCTCCAGCTCGTCGATCAGCGTGCCGAGGATCATCGCGCCGGTGGCGCCGAGCGGGTGGCCCATGGCGATCGCGCCGCCGTTGACGTTGGTGATGTCGTGGCTGATGCCCATGTCGCGCATGAAGCGCATCGCGACGGCGGCGAACGCCTCGTTGATCTCGAAGAGGTCGATGTCGTCGACCGTCAGGTTCGCCTTGGCGAGCGCCTTGCGCGCCGCCGGGGCGGGCCCGGTGAGCATGATGACCGGGTCGGCGCCGGAGACGGCGGCCGACACGATGCGGGCGCGGGGGGTGAGGCCGGCGCGCTTGCCCGCCTCCTCCGAGCCGATGGCCATCAGCGCGGCACCGTCGACGATGCCCGAGCTGTTGCCGGCGTGGTGCACGTGGTTGATGCGGTCGAGCCAGTGGTACTTCTCGAGCGCGACGTCGTCGAAGCCCGCGCCCTTGCCGATGTCGGCGAACGACGGCTTGAGGCCCGCGAGGCTCTCCACCGTGGTGCCGGGGCGGATGAACTCGTCGTGGTCGAGCACCACGAGGCCGTTGTCGTCGACGACGGGGATGACCGAGTTCTTGAAGTAGCCGGCCTCCCGCGCCTTCGCCGCACGGGCGTTGGACTCGGCGGCGTAGGCGTCGACGTCCTCGCGGCTCCAGCCCTCGACGGTCGCGATGAGGTCGGCGCCGATGCCCTGGGGCACGAAGTTGGTGGTGAGCGCGGTGGCGGGGTCCATGGCCCACGAGCCGCCGTCGGACGCCATCGGCACCCGGCTCATCGACTCGACGCCACCGGCGAGGATCAGGTCCTCGAAGCCGCCGCGGATGCGCGAGGCGGCCTGGTTGACCGCCTCGAGGCCCGACGCGCAGAAGCGGTTGAGCTGCACGCCCGCCACGGTCTCGGGCAGCCCGGCCTTCAGCGCCGCGGTCTTCGCGATGTCGCCGCCCTGGTCACCGACGGGCGAGACGACGCCGAGCACGACGTCGTCGACGATCGCCGGGTCGAGGTCGGGGTTGCGCTTGCGGGTCTCGTCGATCAGCCCGACGACCAGGTCGATGGGCTTCACCTCGTGGAGGGAGCCGTTCTTCTTGCCCTTGCCACGCGGCGTACGAACGTGGTCGTACACGAATGCTTCTGCCATGTCGGTCCTTGCCTGCCTCGATGGTTCGTCGGGGGTGGTGCGTGCCGGAGCGCGCTCGGGTCCGGCAGCTCCGCCACTCATTGTGACACCATTACTGTCAGCGTCGCTAGAGCGAGCCTACCCGTCGGTAACGAAGCGCGGGTGGTCGCCTCCGTCACGTCGCCGTGACGCATCACCCCTCTGGCTGCCCCCGCCGGACCGATCCGACCGCCCGGGAGCACTTACTGTGGTCCGGTGACCTCCGCCATGCCGCCCTACCGCGCCACTCCCGACCGGGCGGACGTGATCGAGCGAGGACTCTCGCGCGTCAACACCTGGGGCATCCGGGTCGTCGTCGGTGCCGCCGCCCTCTTCATCCTCGGCTGGATCATCGGGCACACCTGGGTCGTGTGGTTCCCGGTCGCCCTCGCCCTGGTGCTGGCGACCGTGCTGGCCCCGCCCACCACGTGGCTGCGCAAGCACGGCGTGCCGTCGGGGCTGGCCGCCGCCGGCGTGATGCTCGGCTTCCTCGGCAGCATCGCCCTCGTCGTCTGGATCATCGCCCCCCAGGTCGCCGGCCAGTCGTCCGAGATCGCCGACAGCGCCGTCGACGGCGTCGGCGAGATCCGCACCTGGCTCACGACCGGGCCGCTGCAGATCGACGACGGCCAGATCACGGGCGCGCTCGAGGACCTGCAGAGCGAGCTCTCCAACCAGATCAGCACCATCAGCTCGGGCGTCATCACGGGCATCACGGCGATCACGAACGCCCTCATCAACCTGGTGCTGATGCTCATCCTGACCTTCCTCTTCATCAAGGACGGCCACCGCTTCCTGCCCTGGGTCTCCGCCGTCGCCGGCGAGCGGGTCGGCGGTCACGCCATCGCGATCGTGAGCCGGGCCTGGAACACGCTGGGCGGCTTCATCCGCACGCAGGCGCTGGTGTCGTTCATCGACGCGCTTTTCATCGGCCTCGGCCTCGTGATCATCGGCGTGCCGCTGGCGGTCCCGCTGGCGATCCTGACGTTCTTCGCCGGCTTCATCCCGATCGTCGGTGCGTTCGTCGCCGGCGGTCTGGCCTGCCTCGTCACCCTCGTCACGAACGGTCCGGGCGACGCGCTGATCGTGCTCATCATCATCGTCGCCGTGCAGCAGATCGAGGGCAACGTGCTCTCGCCGTGGCTGCAGGGCAAGTCGATGAACCTGCACGCGGCCGTCGTGCTGATGTCGGTCACCGCCGGCTCGACGATCTTCGGCATCACCGGCGCGTTCCTCGCCGTGCCCGTGGCCGCCGTCGTCGCCGAGGTGCTCCGCTACCTCAACGAGCAGGTCGACCACGCGGTCGCCGACGACGCCCCGTTGCAGGACTCCCACGGCGCGGACGGTCCCGACGGTCCCGCGGGCGCCAACCCGGCGCTGCCGGACGACGTGCCCCACGGCAAGAAGGGCGAGACGCCCATCGAGTTCCGGGAGAAGGTGCGCGACGACACACGGTCGTCGCCGGCGAAGGTCACGACGGTGGCGTCGTCCTCCTCGACGTCCGCGCGGTCGTCCGACGTCTCGCTCGGCGACCGGCTCAGGGGCCTGCTGCGCCGCGGGCGCTGAGGTCCAGCACCCGCACCTCCCCCACCGCGGCCGCGAGCGTCACGACGTACGACGCGGGCGCGGCCACCGCGTGCAGGCGCACGCCCGCGAGGGCCGGGCGGCGGCGGGCGTCGTCGTACGTGAGCGACGCCGGGTCGACCTTGAGCGACGTCAGGTCGCCGTGGACACCCTCGCCGGTCGCCTTGAGGAGGGCCTCCTTGGCGGTCCAGACCCGGGCGAAGGCGCTGCGGTCGTCCGCGACGGCCGCACGCTCGGCCGGCGTCAGCACCCACTCCACGGACGCTGCGTCGGCCCGCTCGACGTCGATGCCGACCGGGCCCGGGGCCCCGTCGGGCACCACCGCCACCGCCACGAGCCCGTCGGCATGGGCGAGGCTCGTCGCCCAGCCCAGCGCGGGCAGGGTCGCGACCCCGTGGGCGGCCCCGCAGCGCGGGCAGCGACGTCGTACGACGACGGCCGGCGCCGGACCGCCGCCCAGCGCCTCGACCGCGAGCCGCAGCAGCACCCGGCCGGCGAGCGCGTCGTCGCGGGCCGCGGGGGCGGCGAGCGAGGCGCCGTACGCCCGCTCCTCGGCGCTCAGGACGTCGGCGCGCTCCAGGGCGGCGGCCCGCGTCGTCAGCGCCACGGCGGCGCTGCCGGGCGCCACGACGTACGCTTGCTCGCTGTGCACGACTCCTCCTCCGACCGTCCCGTCCTGGCCGACCCGCTCGCGGCGGTCCAGGCGCCGTCCGGGGACCAGATGTGCTCCTACGCCGTCGACCTGTGGACGCACCACCCCACGATCCTGACCGACGAGGCCGCCCTCAAGAAGGTGCTGCGCGAGGCCTCCGAGGCCGGCAACGCCATCGTGCTCGCCGAGGCCAGCCACGTGTTCCCCAACGGTGCGGTCACCATCGCACTCGTGCTGAGCCAGTCGCACCTCAACATCCACACCTGGCCCGAGCACGACCTCGCCAACGTCGACCTGCTGACGTGCGGCGTGCTCGAGGGCGAGGTCATCCTCGAGCACGTGAAGCGCGGCCTCGAGGCCTCCCGCACAGCCGTCACGCGCATCACCCGCGACGTGACCATGGAGCCCCCGGCCTGACCTGATGGGATGAGCCGCTCCTCGGCGGCTCCTCGGCGGTGGCGCTCAGCGCCGGTCGGCGACGAACCCCACGAGCGCGCCCAGCGAGGTGAGCGACTCGAGCGCGAGGTCCTCCCCCGCGACGTCGACGCCCGTCGTCGCGAGGATCCGGTCGAGCAGCTGCGCGCCCGTGCGCGAGCCGAGGCCGACCGGGGGCCCGAACAGCGGCGTGGCGTCGGGCAGCGCGGCGAGGTCGGCGGCCGACACGCCGGACGCGGTCGCGAGCAGGTCGAGGACGACGGTGCGGGTGTCGGTGTCGGTCACGGGGTCTCCTGCGGGGCGAGGCGGTCGTCGACGTGGAGCCAGTCGGGCGGCGGGGGCGGCGGGCCGGGGGCGAAGCGACCGACGACCTCGTCGGGGCCCAGCACCTCGAGCGTGCCGCCGAGGCTGCGCACCAGCATCCGCAGCTCGACGTTGGCCGACGTGACACGGATCGGCAGGGCGAGCGCACCGCCGGTGACGTGGTGGCGCAGGGTCGTCACGAACGCGCCGGGCACCCCGCGGCCCGCCACTCGGCACGACACCGCGAGGCCCTCCACCGTCGTGGCCCCGTCGCCCTCCGCGAGCAGCGCGACGCCGATGGTGCCGTGGTCGCCGAACCGGTCGACGAGGCCCGCGACGACCACGCGGCGGTCCCCGGCGGCGAGCCAGGCGTCGTACGACGCGGGGTCCAGCTCGACGCGCGTCGAGGCCAGGCGGTGGGCGCGGGCCACGAGCTCGACGACGCGGTCGCGGTCGGCGGGCGTCGCCGGGCGGACCGTCAGGCGCAGGTCGCAGGCGGCGAGGAACGCATCGCGGTCGGCGTACGACGCCGCGGCCTCCCGGCGCCGGGCCTCGGCCTGGTAGCGGCGGGTGCGGTCGGCGCTCTCGGTCGAGGTGCGGGCCGGCAGCACGGTGGGGTGCGGGGCCGCGAGGTCGGCCAGCAGGGCCGCGCGGGTCGTCGTACCGGCCGCGGGCAGGCGCGCGGCGACCTCGGCGCGCTCGAAGCCGCTGTCGTCGACGAGCAGCAGGCTGCCGACGGCGACGCCGAGCTCGTCGGCGATCGCCGCCAGCATCACGGACTTGTCCTGCCAGCCCAGCCGGGGCGCCACGACGAGGTCGGCGAGGGCGGCCAGCGCGGGCGTGGGCGGATCGGTCAGCAGGGCGGCGACCGCCGGGTCGGTCCGGCTCGCGACGCTGCTGACGACGCCGTGGGCGGCGAGGGTGCGGGCGGCGGCCAGCACGTCGGGGCGGGGCTCGGGACGGGCACCGTCGGGCAGCTCGACGGCGACGTCGTCCCAGGTGGTGCCGTCGAGGTCCCACACGACGACCTTCACCGCGTCGGCGGGCGGGCGGTGCTCGTCGGCCGGGGGCACGTCGGCCGGCTGGTCAGGCACCGGGAGCGTCCGTGCCGCCGTCGGGCAGGGTCAGGTCCATCGTCAGGTGCTGCGGGGTGAAGCCGAACTCGCGGTAGAGCATCCGCATCTTCACGTTGGCGCTGTGCACCTTGCCGGTGACCTCCGCGACGCCGTGCTCCGCGGCGTACGCGAGGCCCTCGCGGATGAGCGCGCGCCCCACCGCCGGGCTGGTCGTCGCGTCGAGGTCGGGGTGCACCGCCAGGGAGCGGAACGTCGCGTACCGCTCCTTGGTCAGGAAGTTCTCGTTGATGCTCATCCAGAGCCAGCCGACGACCTGGCCGCCTGCCGCGTCGGCGGTGCCGGACTCGGCCACGAGGCAGCCGCGGGGGTCGCGGTCGAGCGCCTTCGTGATGCGTCCGGCGTGCTGCGCGGGGTCGGTGATGGCGCCGTCGCCGAACGAGACCCGGGCGATCGCGATCTCGTAGTCCGCGATCGCGGGCACGTCGTCCGGTCGGGCCGGGCGGACGTGGAAGGGGGCGGGCTCCTCGGGCTCGGGCGCCCGCTCGGTCGCCCCCGTGGTGGGGTGCGGCACCTCCGGTGGCGCAGGGCTGTCGGCCGGGGCGCGACCCACCGGAGCCGGAGCGGGGGGCGGAGCGGGGGCCGGGGTGGGCGCGGTGGTCGCCGCCACGAGCCGGCCCGGGGCGAACGACGTACCCCCGCAGGTCGCGCAGCCGCGCTCCTTGAGGTCCCGGACGCCGGTGAGCTCGAGGCCGGGGCCGACGACGTACGCGGCGCGGCAGCTCGTGCACGTGTAGTGGCGGGCGCGGTTGCGGACGTCGGCGGTGTAGAGCGGGCCGTCGTAGGACGCCCGCACCGGCCGCGCCCGGGTCGGGTCGGCGAGCTCGAGGTGGTAGGCGTCGGAGCGGCCGCCGATGACGCCGGCGCCGAGGTACTCGCTGAACCCGCGCTCGAGGGTGCGCACCACGAGCGCCTGCTCGGTGAGCGCCCGCTGGAGGTCGAGCGCGAGGTGGGGCGGCTTGGGGCCGTAGTGCAGCAGCACGTCCCAGCCCGGGCCCGCCCGGAGGCCCTCGACGGCGCGGGCGAGGAAGAGGGCGGCGCCGTCGGTCGTGTACGGCGGGTCGGTCATCACCGCGGTGTGCACGCCGCGGAGCGCCTCGGGCAGGGGCGCGCGGAGGTCGTGCTCGACGACGACCACCTCGCTCGGCGACCCGGCCAACGCCGCGCGCAGGGTGGCGAGCACGCCGTCGGAGACGTCGACCGCGGTCAGCCGGGCCGCCAGCCGGACGCCCAGCGCCCGCTGCACCCGGTCGACCGCCACGGTCACCAGGTCGTCGTCGCCCACGGCGAGCAGGGCCGGCGTCGGCAGCACGCCCGCGGCGATCATCGCGACCACCCGACGCACCTTCGTCTCGGCCGTCGCGAACGACTGGTCGAGGGTGAGGTCGACCTCCGGCCCGTCGTCGAGGTAGGTCTGCAGCTCGGCCACGACCGGCGCCAGCTGCTCCAGGGTGGGTACGGCGACCGGCGCGAGGGCCAGCGTCGCGACGAGCGCACGGCCCGCCTCGGTCAGGCCGGCGGGGCGCTGCCCGTCGACGAGGTCGACCTTGCGCAGCTCGGCGAGCACGGCGGCCGCCAGCGGCACCGGCAGGCGGGCGGCGCGGGCCGCCACGTTGGTGGCCACCCGCTCCCCCGAGGCGAGGGCGCGCAGCACCCGCAGCACCCCGGCCTCGCCCTCCGCGAGGTCGACGGCGCGCGCGACGTCGCCCAGCAGCGCGAGGGGCACGTCGTACGACGGGGGCCCGTCGCCCGGGGTCGGCTCGGTCACCCGCTCAGACCATGTCGACGAGGCGCGAGTGCACGGCCCGGCGGGCCGGCTCGAAGGCCTGCGCGACCTCGCCGAGACCGACGACGACGCAGTCATGGTCGTCCGGGCCGAGGTAGACCGACTCGCCGCGGCCGAGGGCCATCTTCTCGCCCGCCCCGGTGCGCACCTCGACCTCGCCGCCGGTGCAGATGAGCAGCGACTTCTTCGCGTCGACGACGGCGACGCCCTCGGGCTCCGCGTGCGACACCTGGGTGACCGCGAGCGCGAACTCCACGTCGGCCGGGCTGAAGACCTCGGTGTCGGCGAGCACGAACTCCGGGTTCACGCGCGCGATGCGGGCCATGCCCGTCGTGCCCAGGCAGGTCACGAGGCCCTCGCTGTCGAT
Organism: Nocardioides alkalitolerans DSM 16699; assembly: GCF_000426525.1. Taxonomy (GTDB): domain Bacteria; phylum Actinomycetota; class Actinomycetes; order Propionibacteriales; family Nocardioidaceae; genus Nocardioides; species Nocardioides alkalitolerans. The sequence goes on along the minus strand of NZ_KE384533.1, from coordinate 687,614 downwards.
GTGCTTCGTGGTGAGGCCCGCGCGCAGCACGTTGTCGGAGGACGCCATCACCTCGAGGCAGAGCCCCTTGAGGTGGGCGTGGATGATGCCTGCGCCCAGGTAGGCGGCCTCGCCCGGCTGGAGCGTCATGCGGTTGAGCATCAGCGAGATGATGACGCCGACGTCCTCCGGGAAGTACTCGGCGATCTCGACGGCGGTGGAGTAGGCGCGCTTGATGTCCATGCCCATCTTGCCGAGCGCGCGGCACGCGCCGACGACCTCGCCGACCTGGGCGGGCGATACCTCCGACGACAGCAGCCACTCGACGCGGCGCACGATGCCGGCGAACCCGGGGTCGGCGCGCAGGTCCTCCGCGAGCCGCTGTGTCAGCGGGGTCTCCAGGGGCGCGAGCACGCGCAGGATCTCGACCGTCGGGCGGAAGCCGATGAGGCTGTCGAAGGTCGTGAGGGCGTAGACCATCTCGGGCTTGTGGTTGGCGTCCTTGTAGACGCGGTTCGGGGCGTCGAGCGGGATGCCCGCGCGCTCCTCCTCGGCGTACCCGTCCTCGGCCTGCCCCTTGCTCGGGTGCACCTGCAGCGACAGCGGCTGGTCGGCGGCGAGCACCTTGAGCATGAACGGCAGGTCGCCGGCGACGTCGGGCAGCGGCTTCGTGCTGCCGTCGGCGTCGACGACGGTCGAGGGTCGCAGCGCGTGCGTGCCGATCCAGACCTCCGCCACCGGGGTGCCGTCGGGGCGCTCGCCGAGGAAGCGCGGGATCGCCTCCGGGGAGCCCCACTGGTAGTTCTGCACGCCGTTGCGGAGTCGGTACATGGGTCTCAGCCTAGGACGCGGCGCGGGCGGGCCGACGGGCCGCGCGCCGTACGCCGGGAGCCCGTGCTCAGCCGAAGGCCGAGATCTTCGTCTCGGAGCGGCCGATGAGCAGCTTCTGGATCTGGCTGGTGCCTTCGTAGAGCGTCATCACGCGGGCGTCGCGCAGGTACTTCGCCACCGGGTAGTCGTCGACGTAGCCGTAGCCGCCGAAGCACTGGACCGCGTTGTTGGCGGCGCGCACGGCGGCCTCGGACGCGAAGTACTTCGCCTTCGACGCGGCGATCGAGAAGTTCTCGCCCCGCATCGCGAGGTCGGCGGCGCGCCACACGAGCAGGCGCGCGGCGTCGGCGTCGACCGAGATGTCGGCGATCATGTCCTGCACGAGCTGGTAGCCCGCCACGGGCTTGCCGAACTGCTCGCGCTGCGTCGTGTAGTCGACGACGGCGGCCAGGCAGCCCGCGATGATGCCGGTGCAGCTGGCGGCGATGCCGACCCGGCCGGTGTCGAGCGTCGACATCGCGATCTTGAAGCCCTGGCCCTCCTCGCCGAGCACGGCGTCGGCCGACACCCGGACGTCGGTCAGCGACAGCGCCGCCGTCGCCTGGCCGCGCAGCCCGAGCTTGCCCGTGACGAGGCGGCGCTCGAAGCCGGGGCTGTCGGTGGGCACGAGGAACGCGGTGATGCCGCGCGGGCCGTCGCCACCGGTGCGGGCGAAGACGAGGCAGACGTCGGCCCACGTGCCGTTCGTGATGAAGATCTTCTCGCCCGTGATCAGCCAGTCGTCGCCGTCGCGCACCGCCTTCGCGCGCAGGTGGGCGGCGTCGGAGCCGTGGTCGGGCTCGGTGAGGCCGAAGCAGCCGAGCAGCTCGCCCGACGCGATGCCGGGCAGCCAGCGCTCCTTCTGGGCGTCGGTGCCGTGGGCCAGGATCGGCTTGCCCACCAGCCCCGCGGAGACCGAGACGATGCCGCGGATCGCCGAGTCGGCGCGACCCAGCTCCTCCATCGCGACGCAGTAGGTGAGCAGGTCGAGGCCGAGCCCGCCGTACTGCTCCGGCAGCATCAGCCCGAAGAAGCCCTGCTCGCCGAGCTTGGGCACGATCGCGAGGTCGACGGACTCCGCGTGGTCCCACTCCGTGCGGAAGGGGACGACCTCGCGGTCGAGGAACTCCCGGGCCGCGGCGCGGAAGGACTGCTGGTCGTCGCTCAGGGTGAGGTCCACGTCACAGGTTCTACCAGGCGATGCCGACAGCGGTGAGCACGTGCGCCGTGCCGGCCAGCGCGAGCGTCGCCGCGACCACCAGCACCGGCGTCACGGTCACCCCGACCAGGTGGAAGCGGCGGCCGACCCCCGCCGGGTGGGCGAGGGCCGGGTGCCGCAGCCAGAGCAGGTTGGCCAGCGATCCGGCGTACGTCGCGCTCGCCCCCACCCCGACGCCGATCAGCACCGCCAGCACGGCCACCTCGCCCAGCGGCGCGGCGAGCGGCACGAGCAGGAGGGTGGCGGGGAGGTTGTTGACGACGTTCGCCACGACCATCGCCAGGAGGGCCACGACCACCAGCGCCAGGGCACCGCTGCCGTCGGGCAGGAGGCGCGTGAGCAGGTCGTCGCCGCCCCGGGTCGCGACGGCGGCCACCGCCACCGACCAGCAGAGCACGAAGACGGCGAACGGCAGCTGTGCGGCCTCGAGGAGGTCGCGCGGTCGCAGGCGCGGGCCCGTACGACGCAGCGCGGCGCGCGCTCCCAGCACCGCGGTCGCGGCGAGCGCGGGCCACACCGGCTCGAGGTGCAGCTCGCTGCCGAGCACGATCGCAACGAGGGTGAGGGCGAGGACGACGAGCGTCAGACGGTCGGGGGGCTCCGGGGCCTCCGGGTCGGACCGGGGGTCCGGGTCGGGCTCCGGGTCCGGAGGGCCCGCGGCGCGGCGGGCGACGACGTACTCCCCCAGGAGCACGACCACCCAGGCGGGCGCCATGAGCAGGGTGAAGGCGCCGAACGAGAGGCCCGAGGCGCCGTACGCGACGAGGTTGGTGAGGTTCGAGACCGGCAGCAGGATCGAGGCCGAGTTGGCGACGCGCACGGAGGCGAGGTCGAGCGGCCAGGGGTCGACGCGCAGGCGGCGGGCGGCGAGCAGCAGCACGGGCGCGAGCAGCACCACGGTGGCGTCGAGGGTGAGCAGGACGGTGACCACGGCCGCCGTACCGACCCCGCCCAGCAGCAGGCGGCGCTCGCTACCGCCGGCGCTGCGGGCGACCACGGCGCCCAGCCAGGCGAAGACGCCGCCGCGCTCGGCGAGGGTGGCGAGCGCGAGGATCGCGACGAGGTAGCCCACGACGGGCAGCAGGCCGGTGACGGCGTCGCGGGCCTCGGTGGTCGAGACGGCTCCGGTGGCGAGCACGACGCCCGCGGCGAGCGCGCCGACGAGCAGCTGGCGCCAGCCGTGCAGCGCGAGCGCGGCGAGGAGGCAGGAGGCCGCCGCGACGACGGCGAGCACGGTCACCGCGCAAGGGTGCCAGAGGTGGTCACGTCGGCCCGGCGCGCGGGTGGGAGGTGCTCCCCATTTCTGGGCGTTCGGGGGTCGGGAGCGGTCGGGAGGCGGTAGGAAGTGCGGGCCGCGGAACCGCGGGCGGGGCGACGGGAGGCACGGGATGGGCTGGGACTGGGTCGGCCACCTCGTCGTGCTGATGGCCAGCATGTCGGTCGGGATCCTCCTGGTCCGCCGGTCCGGGCGCCGCGCGGTGGCCCGGTTCGAGGAGGGGCGTCAGGCCAGGCTCCGCGTCGCGGCTCGCCGTGCAGGCGCGGGCCGTGTGGCCCGGGGCGGTGGGTGGCGGAACGGCTGGCTCGTCGCCGGCGAGGAGGGGAGCCTGCGGTTCCGGCCCTGGCCCTGGCGGCGGGGCGGCGCCTTCGTGATCACCCAGGTCGTCGGGGTGAGTCGACGCCGATCCACCTCGTTCGACTCGTGGGCACGCGGGGTGGAGGGCATTGCCGAGCTCGACCTCGGGCCCGACGGCGTCGTCGAAATCGCCCTGGGAAACTGGACGTCGGAGCAGTCCCTGCGACGCGTGCTGCGTGCCCGTGGCCTGGTCCCGTACGTCGCCGACCAGCACCGATGACGGCGAACCGGCCACATCGGCGGCGCTGAGCGCCTCTCCCGACCCGATCGCCGCGATCCGTGCTGGTCCCGCGCCCCGGCCGCGCCCCCGGCCCGGCCCCGACCGCCGTACGACGCCAGCGGACCCCCTCAGGCCTGCACGAACGCCCCGGCGTCGATGAGCTCGTCGACCCCGCTCAGCCCCCAGGCGGTGAGCGCCTCGCGGGTGTGCTCGCCGGCGTACGTCGGACGCAGGGTCAGGCTCGGCGCCGTGCGCGAGAAGCGGGGTGCGGGCGCGGGCTGGACGACGCCCTCGTGCTCGACGAACACCTCGCGCGCCACCATGTGGGGGTGCTGGGCGGCCTCGCTCATCCGCAGGATCGGCGCCACGCAGGCGTCGGTGCCGTCGAAGATCTCGGCCCACTCGGCGCGCGTCTTCGAGGCGATCGTCGTGGTGAGGGCCTCGCGCAGGTCGTCGTACTGGTCGAACTGGGCCTGCGAGGGCGCGGAGTCCTTGATGCCGAGGATCGTCACGAGCGTGTCGAAGAACTGCGGCTCGAGCGCCCCGACCGCGAGGTGCTCGCCGTCGGAGGTGGCGTAGACGTCGTAGTAGGGCAGGCCGCCGTCGAGCACGTTGGCGCCGCGGCGCTCCTTGAAGGTGCCGTCCGCGAGGATCGAGGAGGCCATCGCGTTGAGGTGGGCGGTGCCGTCGACGATCGCGGCGTCGACGACCTGGCCCTGGCCGCTGAGGCCGCGCTCGAGCAGCGCCGCGAGGATGCCGATGACGAGGTACGTCGAGCCGCCGCCGAAGTCACCCACCAGGTTGGACGGGAAGTGCGGGCGCTCCGGGTCCTGGCCGAGCCCGTGCAGCGCACCGGCGACGGCGACGTAGTTCATGTCGTGGCCCGCGACCTTGGCGAGCGGTCCGGTCTGGCCCCAGCCGGTCATGCGTCCGTAGACGAGCCGCGGGTTGCGCGCCAGGCAGTCGTCGGGGCCGAGGCCGAGCCGCTCCGTGACGCCGGGGCGGAGGCCCTCGACGAGCACGTCCGCGTCGGCGACGAGGTCGAGCACGGCGTCGCGCGCCGCCGGGTTCTTGAGGTCCACGGCCACGCTGGGCCGACCGCGGGTGAGCAGGTCGTGGCGCGGGTCGCCGACGAGGCTGAGCCCCTGGCCGCCCGGCCGGTCGAGCCGGATCACGTCGGCGCCGAGGTCCGCGAGCAGCATGCACGCGTGTGGCCCCGGGCCGATCCCGGCGATCTCGACGACCTTGAGGCCCCGCAGCGGACCGCTTCCTTCTCCCAGCGTCAGCGTCATGCCCGGATCATGACAGATCCACTGTCACAGTGCTCGGTCAGGCGCGCGCGAGCGCGGGAGCGGTCAGTCCGTCGGCGCCGAGGCCAGCGGGTCCCCGGTCGCCTCCGTGCCCTCCTCGGTCGGCGCCATGGCGCGGCGCAGGGACTCCTCGAGCCCGACGAACTCGTGGTCGGGGGGCAGCAGCTCGCGGCGCACGGCGTCCTCGCTGCACACCATGTCGTGGCGCAGGCTCTCGATGAGCGAGGTCGTCTCGGTCATCGACATGCCCGCGATGAGCGCCGCCATCCGCCCGACGACCCACTGCGGCACGAACGGGATGACCACCTGCGGGCGCCGGTGGCCCTGCAGCCGCGCCATCGTCGCGATGAGGTCGGGGTAGGCGATGACGCTGTCGCCGCCGAGGTCGTAGTGGCGGTCGAGCGTCGAGTCGTCCGACTCCAGCGCCTCGCGGATCGTGAGGATGACGTCCTCCACCGCGACCGGCTGCACCCGACGGCGCATCCAGGTCGGCACGGGGGTCACCGGCACGCGCGCGGTGAGGCGGTTGAGCAGCTCGTACGACGTGGAGCCCGCCCCGATCACCATCGCGGCGCGCAGGACGATCGCCGGCGTGCTGGCCTCGAGCAGGATCTCCTCGACCTCGAGCCGCGAGGCGAGGTGGTCGGAGAGGTCGTCGGTGTCGGGCACGAGCCCGGAGAGGTAGACGACCCGGGCGACGCCCTCGTCGTCGCAGGCCGCCGCGACCGCGTGGGCCGCCTCGCGGTCGTGGGTGACGAAGTCGTCGCCGCCCATGGAGTGGATCAGGTAGATGACCGCGTCGATGCCGCGCACGGCCCGCCGTACGACGCCCGCGTCGGTCACGTCGAACTCGCGCGCCTCGACGTCGGTCGACCACGGGTAGGCCTCGATCTTGCCGGTGTCACGCGCCCCGACGACCACCTCGTGGCCCGCCTTGACGAGCTCGGGGACGAGACGGGATCCGATGTAGCCGGTGGCACCGGTGACGAGCACGCGCACGGGGTCTCCTAGTCATCGCGGCCGCCGGCGGGATGGACCTCCCGCCTGGTGCCGCTGGTCGTTCGGTACCCGCCACGCCCGCGTAGCACCGCCGACACGCGCCTCCGTGACAATGCCGACATGGCCTGGATCGTGCTCGTTCTCTCCGGATGTCTCGAAGCCGTGTGGGCGACCGCCCTCGGCAAGACCGAGGGCTTCACCCGCCTGGGGCCGTCCGTGGTGTTCGGCGTCTCCGTCGTGCTCAGCATGGTCGGCCTCGCCTACGCGATGCGCACCCTGCCGGTGGGCACCTCGTACGCCGTGTGGGTGGGCATCGGCGCGGCCCTCACCGTCGCCGTCGCGATGGCCACGGGCGAGGAGGTGGCGTCGCTCGCGAAGATCCTGCTGCTGCTCGGGCTCGTCGGCTGCGTCATCGGGCTCAAGCTCGTGCACTGAGCCCTAGGCTGGCGCGATGCGACTCGGGGGATTCGACGGATTCGGGGCGATCAGCAGGCTGGCGACCGCGGGCGCGCTCGTCGTGCTGACGGGGTGCGGCACGACGGTCGCGGGCGACGACGCGGACCCGGGCGCGACGGACGCGCCCCCGCCGGTCCCGGCCGAGACCCCCACGACGACCGCGCCACCGACGCCCCCCGCACCCGTCTCCGACCCCGACACCGCCGCCCCGGCCGACGGCGCCCCCTGCCAGCCGAGCCAGCTGCTCCTGGAGTCCGGGTTCGTCGACGCCGCGACGGGCTACCGCGAGACGACCGTCGTCGCGACCAACACGAGCGACCTGCCGTGCACGGTCGACGGTCTCCCCGACGTGCGGGCGGTCGGCGACGAGGGCACGCCGTACACGCTCACCCGCGTCGACGGCGTCTGGACCTCGCCCGGCCTCGAGCGGCCCGAGGAGGTGCTCCTCGCCCCGGGCGCCCAGGCCGAGATCCGCCTCGGCTGGCGGGCCGACGGCGCCTCGGCCGACGCGGAGTGGACGGGCGCGCTGCAGCTCGTGCTGGTGCCGGACGGCCCGGGGTACGGCGTCGCGATCGACCCCGGCGAGTGGCCGCTGCCGATCGTCGACGCCCAGGAGGTGCGCACGAGCGGCTGGCGCCCGAGCGACGGGCTCGTCACGAACGAGGAGGTCACCGAGCTGATGGAGCAGGAGGCGGCGGAGATCCTGGAACGCAACGGGCAGGAGCCGCCCGAGGAGTGACCGTTCCGAGCGCCCGACCGTGCAACCCGTTGCACTGCAACTCGTTGCATGTAATGCTCCCGCCATGGCCCTCGAACACGTGCTGCTCGTCGCGCTGCGCGAGCGCAGCGGCTCCGGCCTCGAGCTGACGAAGCGCTTCGAGCGCACCATCGGGTTCTTCTGGCACGCGAGCCACCAGCAGATCTACCGGACGCTCGCCCGCATGGCCGACGACGGCTGGGTCGAGGTCGAGACCGTCGTCCAGGCCGGCCGGCCCGACAAGAAGGTCTACGCCGTCTCGGCGCTGGGCGAGAAGGCGCTCGCCGAGTGGCTCGCCACCCCGTCGCCGCCGGAGCGCCTGCGCACCGAGGTCGCGGTCAAGATGCGCGGGGCGTCGTACGGCGACCGCGCGGCCGTGCTGCACGAGCTCGCCGGGCGGCTGGCCGACCACCGCGCGCGGCTCGCGGCGTACCGGCAGATGGAGACCGAGCAGTTCCCCGACCCCGCGGACCTCGGCGAGACCGCCCTCGACCGCTGGCTCGTGCTGCGCGGCGGACTCCTCATGGAGGAGTTCTGGATCGCCTGGCTCACCGACTACCTCACCGCGCACGGCGCGGCCCCCGACAGCACGGCCCCCGACACCCCGGCCCCCGACACCCCGGCCCCCGACACCCCGGCCCCCAGCGACCCCGCCCCCGAGGAGACCCCGTGACCGACGCCCCCGCGCCGTACCCCCACCTGCTCAGCCCGCTCACCCTCGGCTCCGGCCCGGGCGCGCTCACGCTGCGCAACCGCACCGTCATGGGATCGATGCACACCGGTCTCGAGGACGCGTTCTGGAACATCGGCAAGCTCAGCGCCTACTTCGCCGAGCGCGCCCGCGGCGGCGTGGGCCTCATCGTCACCGGCGGCTACGCGCCCAACCGGCGGGGCTGGCTGAAGCCGTTCGCCTCCGAGATGACGACCCGGCTGCAGGCCGCTCGCCACCGCCAGGTCACCGAGGCGGTGCACGCGGAGGGGGCCGCGATCGTGCTGCAGGTGCTGCACGCGGGCCGCTACGGCTACCACCCGCTCAGCGTCGGGGCGTCGCGGGCGAAGAGCCCGATCACGCCGTTCCGGCCCAGCGCGCTCAGCACGAAGGGCGTCGACCAGACGGCCACCGACTTCGCGCGGGCGGCGTGGCTGGCGCAGAAGGCGGGGTACGACGGCGTCGAGGTGATGGGGTCCGAGGGCTACCTGGTCAACCAGTTCCTGGCCTCGCGCACCAACGACCGCACCGACCGCTGGGGCGGGTCGGCGGCGAAGCGGATGCGGTTCCCCCTCGAGATCGTGCGCCGCACCCGCGAGCTCGTCGGACCGGACTTCGTCATCGACTACCGGATCTCGCTGCTCGACCTCGTGGAGGGCGGGCAGACCTGGGAGGAGACCGAGGAGCTCGCGCTCGCCCTCGCGGAGGCGGGCGTCACCGTCTTCAACACCGGCATCGGCTGGCACGAGGCGCGCGTGCCGACGATCATCACGCAGGTGCCCCGGGCCGCGTGGCGCGACAGCACGGCCCGCCTCACGCGGGCGCTGCGCGCGGCCGGCGTCGACGTGCCCGTCTGCGCGTCGAACCGCATCAACGCCCCCGAGACCGCCGAGTCGATCCTGGCCGCGGGCGAGGCCGACCTCGTCTCCATGGCCCGCCCGTTCCTCGCCGACGCCGAGCTGGTCAACAAGGCCGCAACCGGGCGCGCCGACGAGATCAACACCTGCATCGCCTGCAACCAGGCCTGCCTCGACCACATCTTCAGCAACCGCAAGAGCTCCTGCCTCGTGAACCCGCGCGCCTGCCGCGAGACCACCCTCGTGCTCTCCCCCACCCGCCGTCGCCGGACCCTCGCGGTCGTCGGCGCCGGACCCGCCGGCCTCGCCGCCGCGGTCTCGGGTGCCGAGCGCGGCTTCGAGGTCACCCTCTTCGAGCGGGCCCCGGCGCTGGGCGGCCAGTTCCGGCTCGCCATGGCGATCCCCGGCAAGGAGGAGTTCGCCGAGACGCTGCGCTACTACACGCGCCGGCTCGAGGTGCTCGGCGTCGACGTCCGGCTCTCGACCGCGGCCACCCCGGACGACCTCGCGCCGTACGACGAGGTGGTCGTCGCCAGCGGCGTCGCCCCACGCCTGCCGCAGATCGACGGCATCGACCACCCCAAGGCCGTCTCGTACGCCGACGTGCTCGCCCGTCGCGTCGTGCCCGGCCGCCGGGTCGCGGTGATCGGGGCCGGCGGCATCGGCGTGGACGTCGCCCACTTCCTCACCCACGACCCGGCCGGCTCCCCCGAGGAGGCCGAGACGGAGTGGAAGGGCTTCTGGGGCGTGGGCGACCCGTCGCTGCACCCCGGCGGCCTCACCGAGCGGAAGGCGCGGCCCGTCGTGCGCGAGGTCTACCTGCTGCAGCGCAAGACCACCCCGATCGGCGTGGGCCTCGGCAAGACCTCGGGCTGGGCCCACCGCGCCGTGCTGAAGCAGTCGGGCGTCGTGCAGGTCTCGGGGGTGACCTACGACCGCATCGACGACGCCGGCCTGCACGTCACCGTCGACGGCGAGCAGCGCACGTACGCCGTCGACCACGTCGTCGTCTGCGCCGGGCAGGAGTCGGTGCGCGAGGTGTACGACGGCCTCGGCGCCGGGCACCTGGTCGGCGGTGCCGACGTGGCCGCCGAGCTCGACGCCAAGCGTGCCATCGAGCAGGCGACCCGGGTCGTCGCCGGCCTCCCGGGCTGACGGACGCGCACCGGGCACCGGCGGCGCCCGACGTAGGTTGGGCGCCATGGACGCGGAGCAGGTCGAGGTACGACGCGGGGCGGCCTCCCGCACCGAGACCGACGACCGGTCGACGGCGCACGCGTTCTCCTTCGGGCCGCACTACGACCCCGCCAACCTGGGGTTCGGGCCCCTCGTGTGCCACAACGACGACCGCGTGGCGCCGGGCGGCGGCTACCCCGACCACCCGCACAGCGACCTCGAGATCGTCACCTGGGTGCTCGACGGGGCGCTGACCCACACCGACACGGGCGACCCGGACCGGCCCTCGACCACCCTCGGCGCGGGCACCGTGCAGGTGACGTCGGCCGGGTCGGGCATCCGCCACAGCGAGCTCGTCGACCCCGCGGCCGGCCCCACGCGGTTCCTCCAGGTGTGGCTGCGGCCCGACGAGCCGGGCCTCGCACCGCGCACGCGACGCGCCCCCGAGGTGGAGATCAGCACCGACGGGTTCACGCCGGTGGCCGGCGGCCGGGGCGGCGACGTGGCGCTGCCGATCGGCGTGCGCGACGCGGTCCTGTACGTCGCGCGACCGCGCCGCGGCGTGCCGCTCGCGCTGCCGGACGCCCCGCTGCTGCACGTGTACGTCGCACGCGGCGCGGTGGCGTCGGAAGTCCTCACGCCCGCAGCGCCGGCGCTCCGTGCTGGCGACGCCTGGCGGCTGCGGGACGCGGGCGAGTCGGTCGTCGTACCCCACGACGACGGGTCCGAGCTCGTCGTATGGGCGTTCGGCGCCGGTCGCTGACCGGATTGGACGCCGTCTCACCCGTCCGTCTCGCCCGTTCTGTGCAGCACGCCGGGCGGGAGGACCTCAGCCCATCGCGGCCGGGTCCATCCACATGACCTCCCAGAGGTGGCCGTCGAGGTCGCGGAACGACCAGCCGTACATGGCGCCGTGGTCGACGGGCTCGCTCGCGGGGGACCCACCGGCGGCGAGGGCGCGCCGGCAGAGGTCGTCGACGTCCTCGCGGCTCGCGGCCGAGACGCAGTAGAGGCCCCCGGTGCCGCTCGGCGGGGTGGTGGTGCCGTGGAACGAGTGGAAGAAGGACGTCTCGAGGAACATCACGGCGGCCTGCTCGTTGAGCTGCACCGCGGTGGCGTTGGCGTCGCAGAACGCCTCGTTGATGGAGAACCCGAGCGTGCTCCAGAACGTCTTCGTCGCGGCGGGGTCGGCCACCGGGAGGTTGACGAAGAGCATCCGGGTGCTGGTCGTCCGGTCGGGGGAGGGGGCGTCGGCGGTGGTGCTCATGGTGGTCTCCGTCGGTCGGTGGGGGCCGCTGGTCGGTCCGTCGAGGAGTCAGACACCTCGGCCCCGCGAAAGTCATCGTCGCTGCGACCGATGATTTCCGGGCGCCTCCGGGGTCATGATGGGGGTCCGCGACGACCAGCCTGCGAGGAGCACCCCGGTGACCACGACCGACACCCAGAGCGAGCCCGAGCTGGACGACTTCCAGGCCCTCACCGAGCGCTACCGGCGCGAGCTGCTGGCGCACTGCTACCGCATGAGCGGCTCGACCCACGAGGCCGAGGACCTGGTGCAGGAGACGTTCCTGCGAGCGTGGAAGTCGTCGCGCGGCTTCGAGGGCCGCTCGTCGGTGCGCACCTGGCTCTACCGGATCGCCACCAACGTCTGCCTGACCAACCTCGAGAACAAGCCGAAGCGGCCGCTGCCGAGCGGGCTGGGCACCCCCGACGCCACCGTCGGCGAGCTCGACCCGAACTCCGAGATCCCGTGGCTCGAGCCCGTGCCCGACGCGGCCGTCGTGGTGGCCGAGCGCGACTCGATCCGGCTCGCGTTCGTCGCCGCCCTCCAGCACCTGCCGGCCCGCCAGCGCGCCGTGCTGATCCTGCGCGACGTGCTGCGCTGGAGCGCCGCGGAGGTCGCGGAGGCGCTCGACACCACCGTCGCCGCCGTGAACTCCGCCCTCCAGCGCGCCCACGCGCAGATGGGCGAGCGCGGCCTCACCGACGAGACCGTCGAGGAGGACCTGAACCCCGCGCAGAAGCGCCTGCTCGAGCGGTACGTCGCGGCCTTCTGGCGCAAGGACATGACCGCCATCGTCGAGCTGCTCACCACCGAGGCCAGCTGGGAGATGCCGCCCTTCACCGGCTGGTACGTCGGCGCCGACGTCATCGGCGAGCTCATCGGCACCAAGTGCCCGGGCGGCGAGAACGACATGCCGATGGTCGCGACCACCGCGAACGGCGCCCCCGCGTTCGGCCTCTACATGCGCACGCCGGCCGGCCACTTCGAGCCCTTCCACCTGCAGGTGCTCGACCTCGACGGCGACCGGGTGCGGCACGTGAGCGCGTTCTTCGACCAGCGGCTCTTCGAGAAGTTCGGCCTCCCGGCCACCCTCCCGGCCGACCACGTGCCGGCCGCGGCCGCCGGGACGACGTGATCGCCGGCGCCGCGCGCGCCGATCCCGGGTACGGCGTCCCCGCCGAGGTGGCCCTCCTGGAGCGCGCGCTGGCCTGGACGGGGCCCCGGCTCGCCGAGGTCGGGCCGGACGACCTGTCGCTGCCGACCCCGTGCCCGGCCTGGGACCTCGCCGCCCTGCTCGCCCACATGGAGGACGCCCTCGACGCGTTCGCCGAGGCGGCCGCCGGGTTCGTCGTACCGCTCGCGTCGGCCCGCCTGCCGGAGCACCCGGTCGCACGGGTCCCGGTGCTGCACGCCAAGGCCTGCGCGCTGCTGGGGTCGTGGTCGCGGCCGACGCTCCCCCGCGTGCGCACCGGCTCGCACTGGATCGAGGCGCCCGTGCTGGTCGCGACCGCCGCCCTCGAGGTCACGGTGCACGGCTGGGACGTCGCCGCCGCCCTCGCCCGAGGCGCCGGGGAGAACCGCCCCCCGCCGCTTCCCGAGGCGCTCGCGGGCGCCCTGCTCCGGGTGGCCGTGACCACCGTCGGGCCGCGCAGCCGCGGCGCCCGGTTCGCCCCCGCCGTGCCCCCACCCCTCGACGCCTCGTACGGCGAGCGCCTGCTGGCCTACCTGGGCCGGCCCCCGCTCGGCTGCTGAGGCCCGACCGGCTCGGTCAGCAGCAGGTCACTCCGGGCTCGGCCCCGAGCGTGGCGGACCGATGCACTCCGAAAGCCCGTGCCGACGCCTCCGTCCGCCACGCTCATCCCGGCCCCGACGAGGTCGAGGGCGAGGGAGGGGGTCAAACCGGGTGTCAGGCCCAGCCGAGCATCGCGGAGACGTCCGCGGCCAGGGTCATCGGGTTGTACGGCTTGGGGATGACGCCGGCGATCGCCACGCCGTCCCACGGCTGCGCGTCGCCGATCATCGCCTTCGCGGTGACGAGGATGATCGGCACGTCGGCGGTGGCGGGGTCGGCGAGCAGGCGCGACGCCGTCTCGATGCCGTCCATCTGCGGCATCATCAGGTCGAGCAGGATCACCGAGAACTTCCGCTCGCGGGCGATCTCCAGGGCGCGGGCACCACGATCGGCCGTCACGACCTCCCACCCGCCCACTCGGGCGAGCGCGAGCTCGGTGATCGCGCGGATGTCTTCGTCGTCGTCGACGACCAGTGCCACCGGAGTGCTCATCTGGTGCTCCTCAGAACAGTGCGGCGACGTAGGTCTGGGTGTCGATCGTGGAGATGTCGGCGCCACCGCTGGCGTTCAGCATGCCCGCGATCGCGTCGTTGAGCCCGGTGACCTCGACGTTGAACCGGCACATGTCCCAGGCGCAGACCGCGCTCTCGGCGCGCAGCCGGCGCACGATCGTGGCCACCATCTCCTCGAACACGCCCCCGCGCTGCCACTGCGGCCGCACCATCGTGAGGCCGAGGTAGTAGACCGCCCGGCGCGCGGTGTGCTCCGGGTAGTGGTGGGCGTAGTACTCCGGGCTGATCCACGGCACCGCGGCCAGGTCGCCGGTGAACGTCGAGAGGCCGAGGATCTGGCCGTCCTCGGCCACGGCGACGTACTTGTCGATGCGCGGGTCCGACATCTCCTCGTCGAACTCCTCGCGGCTGAGCACGTGCTTCGCCGCGGCACGCGTGCGCAGGCCGCCGAAGGCCGCCTCGTAGAGCGCGTAGAGCTCCTCGAGGTGCTCGGGCGCGAGCACGTCGCGACGCTCGACGACGTACGTCGGGACGGCGGCGGTGTCAGCCACGGAGGGTGTCCCAGGACTCCACGCCGTACGTCGCGACGGCCAGCGCGCAGACCGGCAGGTCCTCGCAGTGGGCGCTCGTGAGCGCGTAGTGCACCTCGCCGAACGACCGGCCGCGGCGGCGGGCCATGTCGCCCAGGCTGAGGTCGATGAGCTCGCGGAGCGACTCCTCGCTGCCGCTGTGGTGCTCGACGAACAGGCCGCCGACCTCCTCGTCGTACACCCAGCCGATGCCGGCCCAGGTGGTCTCGCCCCGCAGCTCGGCGTTGGCGACCGACAGCACGCAGTACAGCTTGTCGCCGTGCACCATCGGCAGGGCGCCGCCGCCCACGACCACGTCGGTGCGCGGCGGGATGACGGACGAGAGCGTGATGAGGTTGAAGTCGTGGACGTCGGCGCCGAACAGGGCGTCGTCGAAGGCGGACAACGGTGTCCGGCCACTGCCCGTCGCGGTGCGGACACTGATGGCGAGCCGCCCGTTCGTCACGGGCGGTACGGGCGAGGGAATGGCAGGTCCTCCATCGGACGGGTCTTGGTCGGTCGGTGCTCTCCGGCGTCGCGCTCGACGGCCGACACCAGTCGACGACCCCCGAACGGCCCCCACGCCACGCCGCATCCTGGCACGGGCACCTCAAGATCAGCCGAAGGCCCCGTCGAGGTCGGCCTCGGGCGATGCGATCCGCGCCACAGGAAGGGTGAAGCGGAACGTGCTGCCGACGCCCACCTCGCTCTCGGCCCAGATCCGGCCTCCCATCTGCTCGACGATCTCGCGGGTGATGGCGAGACCGAGACCGGTGCCGCCCTGCACCCGGGAGTCGGACGAGTCGACCTGGCGGAACCGCTCGAACACGGCGTCGAGCTTGTCGGCCGGGATGCCGCGGCCCTCGTCGCGCACGGCGAACACGATCTCCGTGCCCTCGACGTCGGCGGAGAGCCGGACCACGGTGTTCTCGTCGGAGAACTTCACGGCGTTGCCCACGAGGTTGGTCATCACCTGGGCGAACCGGTCGGCGTCGGTCATCACGACGCCCTCGGCGCCGGTGCAGACGATCCGCACGCCGCTCTCCCCGAGCCCGACCAGCTCGCTCACGGTGGCGTCGAGGAGGGTGCGCGCCTCGTGGGGGGCGCGCTGCAGGTCGAACGTGCCGGACGCGAGCCGCTCGACGTCGAGGATGTCGTTGATGAGGCGGCCGAGGCGCTCCGAGCTCTCCAGCGCCATCGACGCGAGCTGCTGGACGGCCGGGTCGAGCTCGCCGACCGCGCCGCCGGCGATGAGCCCCAGGCTGCCCCGGATGGACGTGAGCGGGGTGCGCAGCTCGTGGCTCACGACGGAGAGAAAGTGGTCCTTCATCCGTTCGACCTCGCGCCGCTGGGTGGCGTCGCGGAAGACGACCACGGCGCCCGTCACGCGGTCGGTCTCCGGGTCGACGATCGGGCTGGCGGTGATCTCGACGTCGAAGCGGCTGCCGTCGGTGCGGACGTAGACGTCGTCCTCGGGGTTCGTCGGCGTCCCGGACTCGATGGCCTCGGTGATGTAGCAGCCCGTCACCGGGTACGGCGCTCCGTCCGGGCCCGGGGCGTGGAAGAGGTCGTGCGCGTGGAGGCCGCCGATGTGGTGGTCGTCGAGCCCGAGCATGTCGCGCGCCGAGCGGCTGACGAACGTGAGCCGGCCCTGGGCGTCGACCCCGTAGATGCCGTCGCCGACGCTGTCGATGAGCACGTTCGTCTGGCGCACCAGCAGGCGCAGGTCGGCCGTCTGGCTGGCGACCTGCTGCTCGAGGCCGAGGCGCAGCATGAGGTTCTCGCGGCTCAGCAGCACCTGGCGCAGGCCGGCCGCGACGATGAGCACGAGCCACAGCAGCGCCTGGGTGGTCTGCACGTCGGCCACCGACTCGGCCATGATCTGCACGATGCCGGCGCCCAGGAGCACGAGGAAGATCGCGACCGTCCCGCGCACCCCGGTGGACGCCATGGGGCGCTCGGTCTCGGGTGCGTCGTCGCCGTCGGGCGCCCACGCGGCCAGGGCGATGAAGAGGTAGCCGGCGATCCAGCCGAGGTCGGTCCAGCTGCCGAAGACGTAGTCGGCCTGTGCGTCCCGCACGGCGTAGTGGAGGTCGCTCAGGGCATACATGACGAAGCCGACGGAGATGAACGCCATCGCCGCCCGGTCGGCCGGGCGCGAGCGCAGGAACAGGATCGACGCGACGGTCGCCAGCACGACGTCGAGCACGGGGATGAGCAGCACCGTGGCCTGCTCGAGGAACCCGCCCGAGGTGGCGTCGAGCAGCTCGGCGTAGATGAGCGAGCTGGCGATGATGAGCACGGCCGAGCCGGCGATCAGGCCGTCGAGCACCAGGGCCAGCAGCTCGGAGCCGCGCCGACGCAGGTTCGGGAAGTGCAGCACCCCCGCGATCGAGAGGGCGAGCGCGACGGCGATGGTGACGTCGCTGACCCGGCTCGACGGGTCGCTGGTGACGGCGCTCCAGACGTTGCCGGCGACGGCGACGGTCGCCGCGCTCGAGAGCAGCAGCCACGTGCGGCGGCGCCTGCCCTCCGTGCGGCGCGCCCGCAGCATGCAGCTGACGAAGGCCGAGAGGCCCGAGACGAGCAGGCCGACCGAGGAGGCCGCGGCCCGGGTCTCGGCGTCCGGGAGCTCGAGCGCCAACGCGGCGAGGACGATGAGGCCGCCCGCCACGAGCATCGCGACGAAGAACGCCCGCCACTCGCGCGTCATCACCGTGGCTCCCACGAGCCGTGCGGCGCGCTCCCGGGTCGACGACACGTCGCGAACCCTATCCGCAGCCCCCGTACCCTCCCGGTGTCCAGCACGCCTGCTCACCCCAGCCACGTCATCGCGCGGCCGTGCGGGTGCGTCCAGGCGACGGCCCGGCCGTCGATGCCGAGCACGAAGGAGCCCTCGTGCTCCGGGGGCACGGCGGGCCCGCCGCGCAGCGGGTCGGTCGGCAGCGTCGCCGTCACCGACGGCAGCACGCCGCGGCCCTCGTTGCTCACCCACCGGCAGCGGCCCTCGGCGACGAGGCCGCGCACCATCTCGTCGTACGCCGCCCGCTCCTCCGCGACGAGGTAGGCGACGACCGCGCTGTGGAACACGACGACCTCGCCGTGCCGTGCCGCCACGTCGACCAGCGCGGGCAGCTCCACGAGCAGGTCGCCGCGCACCAGCGTGGGCGGGTCGGCGACGACGACCTCGGCGGCCGCGGTCAGGAGCGCGCGGCGGTCGTCGTGCTCGGGCCAGACGAGCGTCTCCAGCCACGCCAGGGTGTCGGGGTCGGCGACGTCGAGCGGGTTGAGGTCGACACCGCCGCGCCAGGCGATCTCGGGGCAGGCCGTCGGCTCGGGCAGGGGGCCGTCGACCACGCAGCGCAGGCGCGGTCCTCCGGAGCCGCCGAGCGCGGCCACCGGCGGCCAGTCGTACTCGTAGCGGTCGGGGTAGAGGCAGAGGCCGGCGCTCGCCCCCACCTCCAGGAGCGCGAGCGGCCGCGTGGCCTCGGCGGCGATCTGCGCGAACGCGGGCAGCAGGGTCGCGAGCCGGCCGACCTCGTTGGTCTGGGTGCGCCGGGTGCGGATGGTCTCCCGGATCGGTCCGCCGCTGCGGTCGTCGGCGAGCAGCGCCTCGCGCAGCCCGGCGTACGGTCCGGGAGCGGGCACGCCGTGCCAGCGCGCGGCCGCGAAGACGAGGTTGGGCTGGCGCTTGAGGGCGGGCAGCTCGCTGAGCCAGGCGACGACGTCGGGATCGTCGACCACCTCGGTCGCCCAGGCGGCGAGGCACGGGGAGTCGGCGCGGGCGTACGTCGCGAAGTCGCTGTACTGCTCGACGACGCCGGCCCGGACCTCCATCTGCGCAGGATGGCACGCGGCGGGTGGTCCCGGACCCCCCTTGCGGATGCCTTGCGGCCACCATGATGTGACCTAGGTCACTCTCTGGAGATGTCGTACGACCCGGGTTCCCGGCCCGACGCCACTTCCGCGGTGCTGTGGCGTCCGGGTGCGTGTCCTTGAGCGTGTGCAGCCACCCGGACACCGCGTTACCCGGGGCCAGGCTCAGACGCGCGCGGCGAGGTGGAGCGCGGACGTCTCGGCGCCTCAGTCGGGCGGGTCAGCCGACGTCGCCGGTCCCCGGTCCCCGGTCCCCGGCCTCCGCCGCTGCGCCGTCGTCCTTCTCCGCCTCCGCGAGGCGCTGGTGCAGCCGCTCGCGCACCTCGTCGGGGGTCAGCTGTGCGCGTTGGCGCTGGTCGCGGGCGATGATGGCACCGCCGGCGGCGACTCCGGCCAGCCCGGCGACGCCGAGCAGCTTCCAGATCTTCACGAGAGGACCTCCTGATCCGATGAGCAGAACCTCCCTCAGTCTGGACGAGGCGGTCGAGCTGACCCGCACGGGCGACCTCTGGCTGTTCCGCGGCACGTCCGGTGCCGACCGCGCCATCCGTACCCTCACCAACGCCCCCGTGAACCACGTCGGCATGGCGGTCGTGCTCGACGACATGCCGCCGATGATGTGGCACGCCGAGCTCGGCAAGGGCCTGCTCGACGTCTGGACGGGCTCCCACCACCGCGGGGTCCAGCTGCACGACCTGCGCGACGCCGTCGTGCAGTGGTGCGGGCGCTACCGGCAGCAGGCCTGGCTGCGGCAGCTCGACGTACCGGACGCCGGGCCCGCCGGGGTGACCCCCGAGCAGGAGGCGGCGGTGCTGCGCACGATCGCCCGCCTCGACGGCACCGCCTTCCCCGCGACCGCGGCGCTGGCGGGGCGCTGGGTGCGGGGTCGGGTACGGCGCGCGGCCCCCGTCGAGGAGACCTACTGCGCCGAGGTGGTCGCCGCCACCTACCAGGCGATGGGCCTGCTCGGGAAGGAGCGGCCGACGAACTACTACGACCCCGGCAAGTTCTGGTCGGGCGACGAGCTCGAGCTGCTCGACGACGCCGAGCTCGGGGTGGAGATCCCGGTGCGCCTCTGAGCGGTCGCTGTGGTGGGGTGGCGCCATGCGCTCCCCCATCCCCGACTACCTGACCGAGGTCCTCGACGTCTGCGGCGGTGACGGCGGCGGTGAGCTCGCGGCCTACATCCCCGAGCTCGCCGAGGCCGACCCCGACCGCTTCGCGATGGCGCTCGCGACGGTCGACGGTGCCGTGTACGGCGTGGGCGACGACGACGTGCGGTTCACGATCCAGTCGATCTCGAAGCCGTTCGCGTACGCGCTCGCGATCGCCGACCGCGGGCTCGACGCCGTGCTGGAGAAGGTCGGGGTGGAGCCGTCGGGCGACGCGTTCAACGAGCTGTCTCTCGAGGTCGGCACGGGCCGCCCCTTCAACCCGATGATCAACGCGGGCGCGCTCACGGTGCACGCGCTGCTCGACGACGAGCGCGTGCGGCGCGGGTTCTCCGCCTTCGCCGGGCGCGAGCTCGAGATCGACGAGGACGTGTTCACCTCCGAGCTGGAGACGGCCGACCGCAACCGCGCGATCGCGTTCATGCTGCGCAGCCACGGCATCGTCGAGGAGGACGCGCAGGCGGTCGTCGAGGGCTACACCCGCCAGTGCTCGCTGCTGGTCGACGTCAAGGACCTCGCCCTCATGGCCGCCACCCTCGCCAACGGCGGCGTCCACCCCGTCACCGGCCAGCGCGTCGTGCCCCACGAGGTCACGCGCCACGTGATGGCCGTGATGGCCACCTGCGGCATGTACGACGCCGCCGGCGACTGGTTCACCAGCGTCGGCATCCCGGCGAAGAGCGGCGTGGCCGGCGGCCTCATCGGTGCGCTGCCCGGGCAGGTCGGCCTCGCGACCTTCTCACCCCGCCTCGACCAGCACGGCAACTCGGTGCGCGGCGTGCAGGTCTTCGAGCGGCTCTCGAGCGACATGGGCATGCACCTGATGGAGGTGCCGCCGCCCGCCCGCTCCCTGATCCGCGAGCGCACCGACCTGCCCGGCGACCGCGAGGGCGAGGGCTGGGTCTTCGAGCTGCAGGGCTCGGTGAACTTCGTCGGCATGGAGCGCGTGCTGCGCACGCTCGCCGACGAGCCGCCCTCCGAGGGCGCCGTCGTGCTCGACCTGACCCGCGTGCACGAGGTGCGCGACGTCGGCCGCCGGATGCTGCTGGAGGCGGTGCGCCGCCTCGTCGCCGACGGCCACGACGTCACGATCGTCGACCCCGACGGCATGCTCGAGGCCTTCCCCGACGACCACGCCGACGGCGACGTCGACGCCGGCGGGGGCGTCGAGGTGCCGGTGCTGCGGAGGCGCTGAGGGCGGGGCGGTGGGGCCGGCGGGGCCGGCTCGCGCCGGTTCGCGGTAGGAGATACCCATTTCGCGGGTGCGAGGTACCGCGAAGCCCCGGGAACGCGCGGCGCCGGTGGGGGCGGCCGCGCTCGGGTGCGCTCCGGTGCCACGAGGTGACACCTCAGCGCACCTCAGTAGGCGCGCGCCGGTTCGCGGTAGGAGATACCCGTCTCACGGGTACGAGGTACCGCGAAGCGCCGGGGAACGCACGACGCCGGCGCCGCCGGATCATCCGGGTGATCCGGGTGATCCGGTGCCACCAGGCGACACCGGATCACCCCGCTCCGGCGCGGCCTCCCCGCCGTACCCGGTCGCGGTGTCAGCGACAGGGCGAATGGGGCGCCCCCACCGCAACCCACCGGAGCCCGACCCCTCCGAGCCCCGAGCCCCGACCCGAGCCCCGCCCCCGCCCCCGGCACGCCACCCCGCCCGACCGTGGGGCGCGCTAGCGTGGCCGACGTGCCCACCCTTCTGCGTCTCGACTCGTCCGCCTCGGGCGACGCGTCCGTCACCCGCCGCCTGACCGACGCCTTCGAGCAGGCGTGGCGGGCGCGCGGGGCGTCGTACGACGTCGTGGCCCGCGACCTGCACGCCGACCCGGTGCCGCACCTGGAGACCTCCGCGCTGCACTGGGCGCCGGGCACCCGGCCGGAGGGCAGCGTGCCCGCCGAGGCGGCCGCCCTGCAGCAGACGCTGGTGGACGAGCTGCTCGCCGCCGACGTGCTGGTCGTCGGGGTGCCGGTCTACAACTACGCGGCGCCGTCGACGCTCAAGGCGTGGATCGACCGCGTCCACGTGCCGGGCTGGACGACCGGCCCCACCACCCGGCCGCTCGCCGGGCGTCCGGCCGTCCTCGCGACGGCCAGCGGCATCGCGTACGACGAGGGGTCACCCACCGAGGGCCACGAGCACGCGGTCCCGGCGCTCGAGGTCGTGCTCGGCACAGCCCTCGGGATGTGGGTGGAGGTGGTGGCGGCCCGCTACACGCTGGCGGCGGAGGTGCCGGAGCTCGCGCCGATGCGCCACCGCGGCGAGCAGGAGCTCACCGACGCGCTGGCCCGTCTCGCCGACCTCGGCGCCACCCTCACCTGAGGCGCCCGCTCACCTGAGGCGCCCGCTCACCACACGCCGAGCGAGAACGGCACCTGCACGAGGCCGGCCACGATCGCGACGGCGGCGAGCGTGCGCCGTACGGCGACCGCCCCGCCCCGCTGGCGCAGCCGCTTCACGCCGATGACGACCGCCACGGCGGCCAGCACCAGGCCGAGCAGGTTGACCGCGGCCTCGGTGACGACCTCCCCGTTCACGGTCGTGCGGCTCGTCGTGCCGCCGAACACCCAGAACGGCACCACCGCGAGCACGACGCCGACGAGCGGCCAGACGACGTCGTCGCGGGCGTCGATCCGCGGGGTCCCCGCCTTCTCGTCCATGGGTCCGAACGCTAGCGGCCTCAGCGCACCACGCCGGGGTTGAGGATCCCCGTGGGGTCGAAGACCCGCTTCACGCCGGTGTGCAGCTCGTCGGCGACCGGGTCGAGCTCGCGCCCGAGCCACACCCGCTTGAGCCGGCCCACCCCGTGCTCGCCCGTGACCGTGCCACCCATCGCGAGCGCCGCCGCGGTGATCGCGTCGAACGCGGCGAGGGCGACGGTCTCGTCGGTGTAGAGGAGCGTCGGGTGCAGGTTGCCGTCGCCGGCATGGCCGAAGACGCCGATGGTGAGGTCGTGGTCGGCCGCGATCCGCTCGATGGCGGCCACCAGCTCGACCATCCGCTCGCGGGGCACGGCGACGTCGTCGAGCAGCCACTGCCGTCCGGTGTCGGCGGCGACCCGCTCGAGGGCGGTGAGCGCGATCCGGCGCGCCTCGAGGAGCATCGCGGCCTCCTCGGCGTCGCTGCTCACCGCGACGTCGACGGCACCGTGCCGCTCGGCGGCCTTCTCGAGCACCGCGAGGTCGGCGGTCGCTCCCGGGCCGTCGCACTGCGCGAGCACGAGCACGACGCCCTCGTCGAGGCCCATGCCCGCCATGGCGTTGACGGCCGTGACCGTGGTGGAGTCCATCAGCTCGAGCATCGACGGCGTGATGCCCGCCGCCGCGACCTCGGCGACGAACGCCCCGGCCGCGGTCAGCCCGGTGAACGAGGCCACGAGCGTGCCGGGCGTCGTCGGCGCGGGCAGGAGCCGCAGGGTCACCTCGGTGACGACGGCGAGCGTGCCCTCGGAGCCGACGAGCAGGCTGGTCAGGTCGTAGCCCGCCACGCCCTTCACGGGCAGCCGCCCGGTGTGCACGACGCGCCCGTCGGGCAGCACGGCCTCCAGCGCCAGCACGTAGTCGCCGGTCACGCCGTACTTCACGCAGCACATGCCGCCGGCGTTCGTCGCGACGTTGCCGCCGATGCTGCAGAAGGCGACGCTGCCGGGGTCGGGCGGGTAGAAGAGCCCGTGCGCGGCCACGGCGGCGCGCAGGTCGCCGGTGATGACGCCGGGCTGCACGACGGCGCGGGCGCCGGCCACGTCGACCTCGACGATCCGGTCCATGCGGTGCAGCGTCAGCACGAGGCCGCCGTCGACGGCGTTGGCCCCGCCGACGAGGCCGCTGCCGGCCCCGCGGGTGACGACGGGTACGGCGTGGGCGTGCGCCCAGCGCAGGGCCGCGGCCACGTCGTCGGTCGAGCGGGGTGCCACGACGGCGAGCGGCGTGCCGTGCTCGGTGAGCCGGGACTGGTCGCGGACGTAGCCGCCGACGAGGTCCGGGTCGGTCACGAGCAGGTCGTCGCCGAGCGCGGCGCGGAGGTCGCCGACGAGGTCGGTCGCGGTGGTGCTCACGCCGGACCGCCCGTCGCCGCGTCGTCGGCGTGCTCGCGCGCGAGCCGCACGTAGCGGGCCGCGTTCTCGCGCAGCGCCGCCGACTGCTCGGCGTCGAGCGTGCGCACGACCTTCGCCGGCACACCGGCGACGAGGCTGCCGGGCGGCACGACCATCCCCTCCCGCACGACGGCTCCGGCCGCGACGAGGGTGCCGGCGCCGAGCTCGGCGCCGTTCATGACGACGGCACCCATCCCGACCAGGCAGCCGTCGCCGATGGTGGCGCCGTGGCAGACGGCGTTGTGGCCGATCGTCACGTCCGCACCGACGAGGAGCGGGAAGCCCGGGTCGGCGTGCAGCGTGCAGTTGTCCTGCACGTTCGAGCCGGCCCCGAGGTGGATCTCCTCCCGGTCGGCCCGCACCACGGCGCCGTACCAGACGCTGGCGCCGCTACCGAGGGTCGCGGCCCCCAGGACGGTGGCGTTGGGGGCGACCCAGGCGGACGGGTCGATGACGGGTCGTCTCACGCGGACCTCTCCTCCGCCGCCCACCCCTGGTCGAGCAGCATCGACTTGATCGTGCGCTTCACGATCTTGCCGTACGCCGATCGCGGCAGCTCGTCCCACACCACCACGTGGCGCGGCAGCTTGTAGCGGGCGAGCTTGCCGTCGAGCCACGCGGTGAGCGCGGCGGGGTCGATCCCGGCGTCGCCCGCGGGCACGCAGACGGCGACCCCGACCTCGCCCCAGGTGGGGTGGGGCATGCCGAGCACGGCGACCTCGGCGATGTCGGGGTGCTGCAGCAGCTTCTCCTCGATGTCGCGCGGGTAGACGTTGGAGCCGCCGGAGATGTACATGTCGCTGGAGCGCCCCGTGACGTAGAGGTAGCCCTGCTCGTCGAGGATCCCGAGGTCGCCGGTGCGGAACCAGCCGTCGCGGAACGAGTCGGCGTTCGCCGTGGGGTGGTGCAGGTAGCCGGTGAAGACGCCCGGGCCCGCCACGCAGATCTCGCCCTGCTCGCCCGCCTCGAGCACCGTCCCGTCCTCGGCCTGGATGCTGATCTCCATCGCGGTGCGCGCCGCGCCGCAGGTGCCGAAGTCGACGCCCGGCAGCCCGGGGCGGCCGTGCTCGTGGGGCGGCAGAACGGTGATGTTGCCGGTCACCTCGCCGAGGCCGTAGTACTGCACGAGCACCGGCCCGAGGGTGGCGAGCGCCCGCTGCTGGTCGGCGGCGTACATCGGGGCGCCGGCGTAGATGACGAAGCGCAGCGAGCCGTGGTCGTGGCGGCCGACAGCCTCGTGCTCGACGAGCAGCTTGAGGATCGTCGGCACCGTGAACATGTTGGTGACGCCCTCGCGCTCGACGAGGCCCCAGACCTCCTCGCCGTCCATGCCGGGCGACGTCGTCAGCACGGTCCGCGCCCCGCGGGCGACCTGCGGCAGCAGGTGGATGCCGGCCCCGTGCGAGAGCGGCGCGACGACGAGGGAGACGTCCTGCTCGGTCGTGCCCGGCATGAGGTCGCAGAGGTGGTTGGTGACGACGTAGCCCATCTGGTCGTGGGTGAGGATCGCCGCCTTGGGGGTGCCGGACGTGCCCGACGTGAAGAAGTACCAGGCGTGGTCGCCCGGCAGCACGGCCGCGTCGGGGAAGCGGCCGGGGTGCGCGGTCGAGGCGGCCGTCACGCCGTCGGCGTCGTCGGCGTCCACCCCGAGCCAGAGCACGCCGTGGGCGAGCCCGACCTCGGCCGCGACGACCTCGGCGTGGTCGGCGAGGTCGCGGTGACAGATCATCAGCGTCGGTCGGCAGACCCCCGCGATGCCCGCCACGTCGGCGGCGGTGATGCGGAAGTTCGTGGGCGCGAGCACCGCGCCGGCGCGCCAGACGGCGAAGGTGGCCACGACGTACTCGAGGTCGTTGGGGCTGTGCACGAGCACGCAGTCGCCCGGTACGACGCCGCGGGCGCGCAGCTCGGTGGCCAGGGAGCTCACGCGCCGGTCGAGCTCGGCCCAGGTCCAGCGCACGTCGCCGCGCACGAGGGCGTCGCGGTCGGCGAAGCGCCGCGCCGACTGGGTGAGCAGGGTCGCGAGGTTGACGGCCCGCTTGGCCGGCAGCAGGGTCCGGGTGCTCATCGCAGCGCCTCCAGCACGGTCGTGTAGTTGGCCACGGCGGCGCCGCCCATGTTGAACACCGCGGCCCGGTCGGCCTTCGGCAGCTGGAAGTCGCCGGCCTCGCCGGTGAGCTGCAGCGCGGCCATCACCACCTGCGAGACACCGGTGGCACCCACGGGGTGGCCCTTCGACTTGAGCCCGCCGGAGCGGTTCACGGGCAGCCGGCCGTCGGCGGCGGTGACGCCGTCGGCGATCACCTGGCCGCCCTTGCCGGGCTCCGCGAGACCGAACGCCTCGTACTGCAGCAGCTCGGCCATCGTGAAGCAGTCGTGGGTCTCGAGCAGGTCGAGCCCGTCGAGCGTGGTGCCGGCGGCGGCGAGGCCCCCGGCGAACGAGCGGGCGGCGCCGTCGAAGGCGAGCGGGTCGGGGCGCGCGGCGACCGACATCGGCGCGTTGGCCTGGAAGCGTCCGGCCACCCGGACCGCGCGACGGGCCGAGCGGGCGACGTCCTCGGAGGTCACGACCACCGCGGCGGCGCCGTCGGAGACGAGCGAGCAGTCGGTGCGCAGCAGCGGACCGGCGACACGGGGGTTCTTCGCCGACTCGGTGGCGCAGAAGTCGAACCCGAGGTCGCGCCGCAGGTGGGCGAACGGGTTGTCGACGCCGTTGTGGTGGTTCTTGGCCGCGATGAGCGCGAGCGCCTCGCGGGGGTCGCCGTACCGCTCGGCGTAGGCCGAGGCGAGGCCGCCGAAGATGGCGGCGAAGCTGCCCCAGTGCTCCTCGGTACGGCGGTGGCTCGCCCCCAGGAGCGCGTCGACCGCGACGTCGCCGGGCACGGCGGTCATCTTCTCGGCGCCGACGACGAGCGCCACCCGCGCCCGACCGGCCTCGACCTGGTCGTAGGCCGCGTAGAGCGCGGCCGAGCCGGTCGCGCAGGCGTTCTCGGACCGGACGGCGGGGGTCGCCGCCAGCTCGGGGTGCGCGGCACCGACGAGGGCCGCGTCGAAGCTCTGGTTCGACAGGCCGGCGTTGAAGACGCCGACGTGCACGACGTCGACGTCACCGGGCTCGAGACCGGCGTCGGCGATCGCGGCGAGGCTGACCTCGGCCATGAGGGACTCGACGTCGGGGTGCTCGGTCTTGCCGAACCGGGTGTGGGCCCAGCCGGTGATCGCAGGAGTGCTCATGGCTCCATCGTGCGTCGGGTGTGACGTGGGTCCCACCGTGGCGCGTCGGGGAGGCGCCGGCCGTTTTCCGTCATCTGTCGGAAGAACGCGCGGCCCGCGTGGTAGACCTACCGGCGATGGCCACCCGAGACCTGCAACGCGTCGTCGACCAGCTGGCGGAGCACCTGCAGCGCTCCGTCGTGCTCGACGACCCCGACATCACCCTCATCGCCGCGAGCCGCCACTACGGCGACCAGGACGAGCAGCGCATCCGCGCCGTCCTGCAGCGCGACGTCGGCTCACCCGCGATCGCGCACATCCTCGACCAGGGCGTGCTGCGGTGGACGAGCCCCGGCGTCATCCCGGCCCGCGACGACATCGGGATGGGGCGGCGGCACGCGATGCCCGTGCGCTGGCGCGGCCAGGTGCTCGGGCTGCTCATCGTCATCGACGCCGACGCCTCGATGGACGCGGGCGAGGTCGCGCGCCTGGCGCAGGCGGCCGACGAGCTGGCCACCCTCCTCTACCGCGAGCAGATCGCCGACGACCGCGAGCGCGCGGCGACGGAGGAGCTGGTGCGCCAGCTGCTCGCGTCGGGCGCCGAGGCCCGCCACGAGGCGGGGCGGGTGCTCGTGGAGCGCGGCTACCTGAAAGCAGGGCGCTGGTTCTCGGTGCTCACCGCCGAGGTCACCCACGCGGAGGGCGGCGTGCACCCCGGCACCGTGACGGCCCTGCGGGTCGCCGCCGAGGGCGTGCTGCGGGGTCGCCCGTCGACCGGTGCGTACGCCGTGGACGGCCACCGCCTCGCCCTCGTGCAGGTGTGGAGCCAGACCGAGGTGGCGCCGCACCTGCGCCGCCAGGCGGAGACCCTGCGCGACACGATCGCCCCCCTGCTGGAGCAGGGGGGCGACGTGGTGGTCGGGATCGGGCCGGCCGTGGCCGACCTCGACGACTGCGCCCGCGCCGGGCGGGGCGCGGTGCTGGCCACGCGGGCGGCGGCGCGCGTGCCCGCGTTCGGCGGGCTGGCGTCGTACGACGACCTCGGCGGCTACGTGCCGCTCCTCGCCGTACCGCCCGAGACCCTCACCGAGGAGCTGGTGCCCGCCGGCCTGCTGCGCCTGCGGGCCGCCGACCGGGGCGGGAAGCTCGTGCCGACGCTGCGCTGCTTCCTCGCCCACGGCGGCAACGTGGGCGAGGCGGCGACCGAGCTGCACCTGCACCGCACGTCGCTCTACTACCGCCTCGAGCGCATCGCCGAGATCACCGGCAGCCCGCTGGACTCGGGCGAGGTCCGCCTCGCCCTCCACCAGGGGCTGCTGGTGCTCGACCTGCTGGGCTGACCGGTCAGGCGGACACGGTCGGCTTCGCCGGCGCGGGCTCGACGGGGGTGGCGGGGCCACCGGCGCCGGGGGTGCCCGAGGCGGCCGGCGTCCCGAGGTTGCTCCAGCGCGAGACCGTCCACGCGATGACGGACGACATGAGGCACAGCCCGGCGATCAGGTAGAGCCCGACGTCGTCGGAGCCGGTGAGGTCCTTGACCCAGCCGTAGATGAACGGGCCGAGGAAGCCACCGAGGTTGCCGACGGTGTTGATGAGCGCGAGGCCCGCTGCGGCCGCGGCCCCGGCGAGGAACTTGGTCGACATGCCGAACGAGATGGGGATGCCGGAGCACAGGCCCATCGCGGCGATCGCGACGCCCACCAGGGTGACGACCGGCGAGCCGGCGAGGATCGCGACGACGATGCCGACCGCGCCCATCACGCCGGAGACAGCCACGTGGAGGGGCACCTCGTCGGTACGGCGGGAGTGGCTCGCCCAGAAGAGGGTGAAGACGACCGCGAAGCCGTACGGGATCGCGGTGAGCAGCCCGACCTGGGTGACGGAGTACTCGACGCCGAACCGCTCCTGGAAGCCCGCGATGATCGTCGGCAGGAAGAAGGCGATGGCGTAGAGGCCGTAGACGAGGCCGAAGTAGCAGAGCCCGAGCACCCAGACGCGACTGTTGCGCAGCACGCCGCGCACGCCGTGGTGCGACTCCGAAGGTCCCTCGGCGGCGAGGTCGGCCGCGAGCAGCGCCTTCTCCTCCGGGGTCAGCCACTTCGCGTCCTGGGGACGGTCGCAGAGCACGAAGAGGCAGAGCAGGCCCAGCAGCACCGCCGGGAGACCGGTGATGAGGATCATGAAGCGCCAGCCCTCGAGGCCGAGGAGCAGGCCGTCGCCGACCGAGATCAGCCAGGCGGCGAGCGGTGCACCGATGGTCGAGGAGAGCGGGATGCCGACGAGGAAGAACGCGAACGCCTGCGCCCGGTTGCGCTGGGTGAACCAGTAGGTCAGGTAGAGCAGGATGCCGGGCGTGAAGCCGGCCTCCGCGATGCCGAGCAGGAACCGGAGCACGTAGAGCATCGGCGCGTTCGACACGAACGCGGTCGCGGTGGCGACGATGCCCCAGCTGATGAGGATGCGGGCGATCCACTTGCGGGCGCCGAACTTGTGCAGCGCCAGGTTCGACGGCACCTCGAGCAGGATGTAGCCGACGAAGAAGATGCCCGAGGCGAACCCGAACATCGTCGCGGTGAGGCCCAGCGCGTCGTTCATGCCGTTGGGGCCCGCGATGCCGATGTTGCTGCGGTCGAGGTAGTTGACGAAGTAGCAGAGCAGCAGGAACGGCATCAGGCGGAGCAGCGTCTTGCGACGCACGCGACCGCGCAGCTCCTCGACCTCGGCCGAGTCGGCCGGGCGGGAGGGCGGGGCGGCGGGCGCGCCGGCAGGGGTGGACGTGGACATGGCGGACCTCACTATGGACCAGCGGGACGGGACGGAGCAGGACGGGAGAGCGCCTGAGCGCTCCGGGGGCGTGCGTACGGCGGGGGTGCGGGCGGGGGCGCGTCAGGGCGCGCGGAGCATCTCGATGACGCCGGAGTCGTCGCCGCGGCCGAGCCCGGCGGCGGCGGCGCGCGACCAGAGGTCCGCGGCGACCTCGGTGAGCGGCGCCAGCTGGCCGGCGTCGCGGGCGGCGGCGGCGACGAGGCCGCTGTCCTTGACGAAGATGTCGAGGTGGGACTGCACGGGCCGGGTCGCGACGTCGGCCGCGAGCCGGGGACCGCGGTCGCCGAGCATCCACGACGACGCGGCGCCCTGCAGCAGGAGCGGGCGCACGACGTTGGCGTCGAGGCCGAGCCGCTGCGCGAACGCCGTGGCCTCGGCGGCGGCGACCAGGTGGATGCTCGCGAGCATCTGGTTGACCAGCTTCACCGACTGGCCGTCGCCCGGGCGCTCGCCCACGACGTGGGGGCGGCCGGTCAGCTCGAGCACGGGCCGGACCCGCTCCACGAGGGTCGGCTCGCCCGCGACGAAGAGGGCGAGGGTGCCCTCGGTCGCGCCGACGACCCCGCCGGAGACCGGGCAGTCGACGACCTCGACGCCGTACGACGCCGCCACGGCCGCCGCGGAGCGCAGCGCCTCGGGGCCGACGGTCGACATCACGACGAGCACGGCGCCGCGCAGCCCGCCGCCGGTCACGACCGGCGCGTCGAGCAGCTCGTCGAGCTGGAGCGCGGTCGCGACCATGACGAGCACGACGTCGCAGCCGGCGAGGTGGTCGGTGGTCGTGGCGGCGGTCAGCCCGGCGTCGCGGCAGCGGTCGACCGAGGCGGGCACGACGTCGACCGCCCGGACGTCGAGGCCGCCGCCCTGCAGGCGCAGCGCCATCGGGAAGCCCATGGCGCCGACGCCGACGATCCCCACGGCGAGCGTGGGGCGGTGGGTGACCTGAGCCACCGCAGCGGAAGACATGCCGGTGAGTCTGGCCGCCGTGTGAGCCGGGTCACGACCGAGAGTCGTCGGGATCTCGGCGGTGTTCTTCCGTCAGATGTCGGAACGGGTGGGGGCGGGCTCGTCGTCCGGTTTATCCACTCGAGCGGCGAAACCGGAACCTGGCGCCCTGAACTTCGAGCGCAGAGCACCAGGTTGCGTCGCCAGGTCGGTCGAGGCTTCAACCTCGGCCGACCCCGTCATCCGACGTACGTCGCCCGCAGCCACGCGTCGTACGTCTGGACCCCGTGGTCGGCGCCCGGCCCGGGGACCAGGGTCCCGTCCCGCATCGCACGCCCGTAGGCGCCCGGCACCCGCAGCCCGACGATCCGCCCCCGCGCCCGGGTCGCCGCGGCGTACGCGCGCACCATGTCGACCACCTGCTCCTCCCGTGGCCCGCCGAGGTCCGGCACGCGGCCCGCCGGGTCTTCCTCGGCCAGGTCGACGAGGCGCTCCCCCACCTCGCGGGCCGCGACGGGCTGCGACGTCATCCGGGGTACGACGACGAGCGGCCCCACCCTGGTCTGGCCGTGCACCTGCGCGGCGAACTCGTGGAACTGGGTGGCGCGCAGCAGCGTCCAGGGCACGCCCCCGTCGACGACCAGCTGCTCCTGCAGCACCTTGCCGGCGTAGTACGCGTGCGGCGCCCGGTCGACGCCGACGATCGACAGCGCCACGTGGTGGGCGACCCCGGCGGCGTGCTCGGCCGCGAGCAGGTGACCGGTGACGGCGCCGAAG
This sequence comes from Nocardioides alkalitolerans DSM 16699, assembly GCF_000426525.1. Taxonomy (GTDB): domain Bacteria; phylum Actinomycetota; class Actinomycetes; order Propionibacteriales; family Nocardioidaceae; genus Nocardioides; species Nocardioides alkalitolerans. Next base: position 656,371 of record NZ_KE384533.1, on the reverse strand, counting down.
AACGCCCGCGACGCCTTCGCCGAGACGGTCGGCGTGGACGCCACGTCGACGACGGCGTCGACCCCGTCGAGCACCGGGGCCAGCGGACCGTCGGGGCCGGTGCCGGCCACCAGGTCCACCCCGTGGGCCCGGCTCAGCACCACCACGTCGTGACCGCGGGCCCGGGCGACCTCGACGACGTGGCGTCCGACGACGCCCGTCCCTCCGGCGACGGCGATCCTCACGGGCGTTCCTCCTCGATCAGATCCTCCACGGGCACGGAGGGCGCCTCAGGTGCGCAGCACCATCACGCAGATGTCGTCGTCGGGCTCGTCGGCGAACGTCAGCAGGAGCTTGTCGCAGAGCAGCTCGGCGTCGGTGAGGTGCTGGCCCTCCAGCTCGGAGCGCAGCACCTCGAGGCTGAGGTCGATCGGCACGCGACGTCGCTCGACCAGGCCGTCGGTGTAGAGCACGACGGTCGAGCCGGGAGCGAGCAGGATGTCCTGGTCCTTGCGGGAGGTGTCGGGGTCGACGCCGAGCAGCAGCTCGCCGCCGAGGTCCAGCAGCTCGGCCGTGCCGTCGGGCCTGATCACGACCGGCGGTGGGTGCCCGGCGCGGGACCACCGCAGGGTCCGCTCCCCGCGCAGCGCCTGCTCGTCGGTCTGCTCGATGCGGGCCAGCACGGCCGAGGCCACCGCGTCGACGGCCAGCCCGGCGAGCGCGCGGTCGAGCACCTCGAGCACGCCGGCGGGGCTGTCCTCGATGGCGAAGGCGATGCCGCGGATGAGGTTGCGCACCTGGGCCATCGCGACCGCCGAGGTGCGGTCGTGGCCGGCGATGTCGCCGACCGTCACGGTGAGGGTGCCGTCGGGCTGGTGGAAGGAGTCGTACCAGTCGCCGCCGATCTGGGCGACCTCCCCGGCGGGCACGTAGCGCGCCGCCACCTGGACCGCGTCGGTCTGGGCCGGGGTCGACAGCAGGCTCTGCTGCAGGGCGACGGAGATGTCGCGCTCCGCCACGGCGGCCCGGCGCTCCGACTCGAGCACCTCGAGACGCGTGAGCGCCTGCGAGAGCGCGCCCGCGAGCAGCCGGAGGAAGTCCCGGTAGTCGTCGTCGAACGGCAGACGGTCGCTGACGGCGCAGACGAGCACGGCGCCACCGTGGCCGACGCGGCGGGAGGTGTCCAGGGCCTGCCACACGACGGTGTCGCGCCCGGTCTCCTGCACGTGGAAGCTGCTCGTCAGCAGGTCGGCGTCGAGGGTGGCCGGCAGGATCTGCGAGGCGGCGCTCGTCGAGGTCACGAGCGACGGCTCCTCGTCCGCGGCGACCGGCAACCGGATGTCGACGGCCGGCAGGTCGAGGCTGTGGTCACGCAGGAGCGACAGTGCGGCCAGCCGCAGCTCGGCCACCGTCTCCGCCCCGACGATCACGTCGGCCAGCCGGGCGAGCAGCTCGAGCCGCCGCCGCGACAACACCTCAGTGGTCGTCTCCGCGGCGATGTCGAGCACGCCCTCGATCGAGCCGTCGGGCCCGTGGACGGGTGAGTAGGAGAAGGTGAAGTAGCAGTCCTCGAGGTAGCCGTGCCGCTCGAGCGGGATGAGCGCGTCGGTCGCCCACGTCGCGCCGGCGCCGCTGCGGACGCCGTGAATGAGCGGACCGATCTGCGGCCAGGCCTCCTCGAACGTCTCCCTCGTGGGCGCGCCGAGGGCCGCGGGGTGCTTGGAGCCGATCATCTGGATGTAGGCGTCGTTGTAGAGCAGGATCAGCTCGGGCCCCCAGAACACGACCGACGGGAACCGGGTGCGCATCACGAGGTCGAGCGTTCCGGTGAGGGTGGGCGACCACGTCTCGCGTGGCCCGAGGGGCGTCGCCGACCAGTCGATCCCGTCGTAGAGGGCGCGCAGGTCGGCGCTGGGATGGTCGTCGCTCACCTCGGCAATCTAGAGGTGGGCCGCCGATTCCGCACGCGTACGGCCAGGTTTCACCCCTCGGGGGGTGGAGCGGGCGCCCACGGACGGTCGCGCCTGACCGCGTCTCCCGAGGCCCCCGAGGCCCCGGTTCCGGCACCCCGGCGCGGACCCCGGGGGGGACCATCGGGAAATGCGACAGACCCCCGACCGGAACCCGGTCGGGGGTCTGACTCACGTGCGCGAGGGGGGAGTTGAACCCCCACGCCCTTTCGGGCACACGGACCTGAACCGTGCGCGTCTGCCTATTCCGCCACTCGCGCGTGAAGCCCGCCAAAGGTAGCCCAGCGCCCGCGCCTTTCCCAAACCGGGTGCAGACCGGCCCCGCGGGTCGGCGGCTCCTGGCGACGTCGGGCATCGCCCCATGGTTACGATCGGCACAGCCCGCGCCCCCTGCGGGCTGCTCGCTTTGCCCGCAGCCGGGGCCGACGACGGCCCGGGGTGCGTCGTCCGTGCGTGTCAACCAGTAGTCAGCCAGTGGTCAGCCACGAGTCAGCCACGAGTCAGCAGGAAGAGGAGGCGGGATGAGCGGTGGGTTCCAGCGGTTCGAGAACCGCCTCGAGTCGGCCATCTCCGGCGTCTTCGCGCGCGCGTTCCGCAGCGCCGTGCAGCCGGTCGAGATCTCGGCGGCGCTGCAGCGCGAGGTCGACAACAACGCCCAGATCCTGAGTCGCGACCGGCGCATCGTGCCGAACGACTTCCACGTCGAGCTCTCCCGCTCCGACCTCGACCGGCTGGCGCCGTACCAGGAGACGCTCTCCGCGGAGATGGTCGACAGCCTGCGCGACCACGCGGAGCAGCAGTCCTACGTCTTCCCCGGCCCCGTGAGCGTCGACTTCGAGCTCGCCGACGACCTGCCGACGGGCCGCCTGCGGGTGCGCAGCCGCGCGCAGGCGAAGGTGACGAGCAACGCGACCCACACCCAGACGGGCCGGGCCACGGCCTACCTCGAGATCAACGGCACCACCCACCCGCTGACGCCCCCGGGCGCCACGGTGGGGCGGGGCACCGACGCCGACGTGCGCATCAACGACCCGGGCGTGAGCCGTCGCCACATCGAGTTCCGCGTGGTGACCGGCCGCGCGGAGGACGGCAGCCCGTTGCAGATCGCGGTGCGCGACCTCGGCTCCACCAACGGCATGCTGGTCGACGGGCAGAAGGTGGCGCAGTCCCCCGTGGACGACGGCACCACCGTCCGGATCGGCAGCACCACCATGACTGTCCGACTCGTGTCCGAGGGGGTCTGAGTGAGTGCGCTGACGCTGCTCCTCATCCGGTTCGCCTACCTGGCGATCCTGTGGATCTTCGTGCTCGCCGCCGTGTCGGTGATCCGCTCCGACATGTTCGGGGCGCGGATGCCGGCGTCGGGCCCGGGCAAGGCCAAGGCGGGCAAGCAGCCCAAGGCGGCGAAGCAGCAGCCGACGCGCCGCCGGGGCTCGCCCACCCACGTCCTGGTCGTCCAGGGCACCAACGCCGGTGAGCGGGCGGAGCTCGACGAGCGCCCCATCCTCATCGGCCGCGGCAACGACGCCGCGATCCGGCTCGACGACGACTACGTCTCCACCCGTCACGCGCGCATCGCCCAGTCGGGCGACCAGTGGTTCGTGGAGGACCTCGGGTCGACCAACGGCACGTACGTCGGCTCGGCGCGGATATCGCAGCCCACCACGCTCACTCTCGGGGCTCAGGTGCGGATCGGCAAGACGATTCTCGAGCTGAGGAAGTAGGCAGCGTCGTGACGAGCTCCCCCACCGGGCCGGGCATCCCCCCGCCCGGCGACGACGACCGCACCCGTGAGGTGCCGGTGACGGCCGACCCCTCCCTGGAGGAGCGGCTGGGCACCGACACGCGCCCGAGCCGACGGGTCGAGAACGACGCCCCGGCCCCTGCGGACGCCCCCGGCGGCGGCCTCGACGACGACACGAACCCCACGACGCAGCGCGTCGACTACACCGAGATCAGCCCGACCGAGGTCACCGGCGAGGTCCCCCCGGTGCCGGCCGAGCCCTCGGGCCTCAGCCTCGACTTCTCCGCCGTCTCCGACGTCGGGCGCGTGCGCAAGGACAACCAGGACTCGGGGTACGCCGGGGCCTGGCTCCTGGCCGTGTGCGACGGCGTCGGGGGCGCCGCCCGCGGTGACGTCGCCTCGAGCACCGCGATCTCCCAGCTGCGCCGGCTCGACCAGCGGCCCGGCGAGGACCTGCTCGGCCACGTCGCCGGCGGCCTGCTGCGCGCGCACGACCGCATCGGCGAGCTCGTCGACGAGGACCCGGCGCTCAACGGCACCAGCACCACCGCGACGGTGCTGCTCTTCGACGGCGCCCGCATCGGCATCGCCCACGTCGGCGACAGCCGCGCCTACCTCTACCGCTCGGGCGAGCTGACGCAGCTCACGAAGGACCACACCTTCGTGCAGAGCCTCATCGACGAGGGCCGCATCACGGAGGAGGAGGCGCGCACCCACCCGCACCGCAACCTCATCCTCAAGGCCCTCGACGGCGTCCACGAGACCGACCCGGACCTCTTCACGGTCGAGCTCGCCGACGGCGACCGCCTCTTCCTGTGCAGCGACGGCGCCTGCGGCGTGCTCGACGACGCCCGCCTCGCCGACATCCTCTCGACCGGCACGCCGGACTACGCCGCCGTCGAGCTGGTGCGCGCGAGCCTCGAGGCGGGCAGCACCGACAACGTGACCTGCGTCGTCGCCGACGTGACGGGCCAGGTCGTGCCCGAGGGCGAGCCGCTCCTCGTGGGCGCGGCGGCCGAGCTGCCCCGCCGCGCGGCGGGCGGCGCCGGCATCGTCGGCGGCTTCTTCCGCGGCCACCGCTCGGGCGACACGGGCGAGATCGACCCCGTGCCGGTCGACATCCCGGCCAACATCGGCTTCGCCATCCCCAGCGACCCCATCGACCCCGAGGCCGCCCGCTACGCCCCGCGGCCGCCGCGCCGCTTCGTGTGGCTCAAGCGCTTCTTCGTGCTCCTCGTCGTGCTCGGCCTGTTCGCGGCCGCGATCGGCACGGCGTACGCCTGGAGCCAGCGCCAGTACTTCGTGGCCGAGGACGACGGCCAGGTCGTCGTCTTCCGCGGCATCGACTACGACCTGCCCGGCTTCTCGCTGAGCGAGCGCATCGAGATCAGCGAGATCCAGGTCGACGACCTCTCCGACTTCGACGCCGCCAAGGTGCGCGAGGGCATCGCCGCCGACGACGTCGACGACGCGCGCCGCATCATTGCCACCCTCGACGACCAGGTGGCCGGTCGCTCATGACCATGACCCAGCAGCCAGATTCCCAGGCCCAGGACCAGTTCGTGCACCGCCCCCGGCGGGGCGCCGAGCTGTTCCTGCTGCTGCTCGCCCTGCTGGTGGGCGCGGGCGCGTACGCCGCGGTCGGCCTCGGCATCGAGGGCACGATCCCGGCCGACATGGTCGGCTACACGGGCTGGCTGGCGGCGCTGATGATCGCGGCGCACATCGCGATCCGCATGACGGCGCCGTACGCCGACCCGGTGCTGCTGCCGGTGGTGGCGGCCCTCAACGGCCTGGGCCTCGCGGTCATCCACCGGCTCGACCTCGCCGACGACACCACGTTCGCGCGCCAGCAGCTGATCTGGATGACGCTCGGCGTCGTGCTCTTCATCGCGACGATCGCGCTGCTGCGCGACCACCGCCTGCTGCAGCGCTACACCTACACGTCGGGCCTCGTCGCGATCGCCCTGCTGCTCCTGCCGCTGCTGCCCGTCGTCGGGCGCACCGTCAACGGCGCCCGCATCTGGATCAACGTCGCCGGCTTCAGCTTCCAGCCCGGCGAGGTCGCGAAGGTGCTGCTCGTCGTCACCTTCTCCGGCTACCTGGTGCTGCACCGCGACGCACTGGCGCTGGCCGGCAAGCGCCTGTTGTTCATCGACTTCCCGCGCGGCCGCGACCTCGGCCCGATCCTCGGCATGTGGATGATCAGCCTCGGCATCCTCGTCTTCCAGCGCGACCTGGGCTCGTCGCTGATGTTCTTCGGCGTCTTCCTGGTGCTGCTGTACGTCGCGACCGAGCGCCCGGGCTGGCTGATCGTGGGCGGCACCCTCTTCGCGGCGGGTGCGTTCCTCGGCTACCAGGCCTTCTCCCACGTGCGCAACCGCTTCGACATCTGGCTGAGCCCGTTCGACTACGTCGACCGCACGCCCGGCAGCTACCAGCTCGTCGAGTCGATGTACGGCATGGCGTGGGGCGGTCTCCTGGGCCGCGGCTTCGGCGGCGGCAGCCCCGAGCGCATCCCCTACGCCGAGTCCGACTTCATCATCGGCGCCATCGGCGAGGAGCTGGGCCTCACGGGCGTCATGGCCGTGATCCTGATGTACGGCGTCATCGTCGAGCGCGGCCTCCGCGCCTCCCTCGTGTGCCGCGACGGCTTCGGCAAGCTCATGGCCACGGGGCTGGCGAGCATCGTCGCGCTCCAGGTCTTCGTCGTCGTCGGCGGCGTCACCACCCTCATCCCGCTCACCGGTCTGACCACGCCGTTCCTCTCGTACGGCGGGTCGTCCCTCATCGCCAACTGGGTGATCATCGCGCTGCTGCTCCGCATCTCCGACCAGGCCCGTCGTCCGCTCCCGAGCGCGCACGACGCCGGCGCCGCACCCGAGCCCGGGGGCGCCGACGAGGCGACCCAGGTCGTGAAGGTGGTGAAGCCGTGAACAAGCCCATCCGCACCGTCGGCGTGTTCTGCATGCTGCTGTTCCTCGCCCTCATGGCGAACGCGACGTCCCTGCAGTACCTCCGGGCCGGCGGCCTCAACGACCGCCCCGGCAACGGCCGGGCCCTCGACGCCCGGTTCTCGGCCGAGCGCGGCGCGATCCTCGTGGGCCGCACGCCGATCGCCGAGAGCGTGGCGGTCGACGACCGTTACCAGTACCAGCGCACCTACCCGCTCGCCGGGGCCTACGCCCACCTGACGGGCTGGTTCTACTACTCGAACGCCACCCAGCTGGAGCGCACGCAGAACGGCGTGCTCTCGGGCGACGACCCGAGCCTCTTCGTCAACCAGCTCTTCGACATCCTCGCCAACCGCCAGCCGGCCGGCGGCAACGTGGGCCTCACCATCGACCCCGAGGTCCAGCAGGTCGCGTACGACGAGCTGGCCGCGGTCAGCGACAACGTGCAGGGCTCGGTCGTGGCGCTCGAGCCGAGCACCGGCCGCATCCTCGCGATGGCGTCGCTGCCGACGTTCGACCCCAACGACCTCGCCCTGCGCGACGGCGGCCAGGTGCAGGAGAACTTCGAGGCCCTGAGCGCCGACCCGACGCGCCCGCTGGAGAACCGCTCGGTCGGCACGACGCTGCCGCCGGGCTCGACCTTCAAGCTGGTGACCGCGGCCGCCGCGCTCGAGGACGACGACTCCCTGACGGCCGACTCGCCGGTGCCGGGCGGGCAGTCCTACGAGCTGCCGGGCACGAGCACCTCGATCGCCAACGGCGGGCGCGACTGCGGCTCCGGCGACATCCCGTTCCGCCAGTCGCTCGAGAACTCCTGCAACACGACCTACCTCCAGCTCGCGGTCGAGCTCGGCCAGGACAAGATGACGGAGCAGGCGGAGGCGTTCGGCTTCAACGAGGTCAACCTCGAGGACCTGCCGGGCGTCGAGGCGTCGTCGTACCCCGACAACGCCTCCGACGACCTGCTCGCGAAGTCCGGCATCGGCCAGCAGGACGTGCGGGCCACGCCGCTGCAGATGGCGATGGTGGTCTCCGCGATCGCGAACGACGGCGTGCTGATGCGCCCCTACCTGGTCGACGAGATCACGTCGCCCGACTTCGACGTGATCTCGAAGACCGAGCCCGAGGAGCTGGGCGATGGCCCCGCCGTGAGCTCTCGGACCGCCGACGTGCTGCAGGAGATGATGGTCAGCACCGTCACCGACGGCACCGCCGGCCAGGCCGCGATCGACGGCGTGACGGTGGGCGGCAAGACGGGTACGGCGGAGACCTGCGCCGACTGCCGCCCCTACGCCTGGTTCGTCTCCTTCGGGGAGCGCGACGGCCGCCAGGTCGCCGTCGCGGTCATGCTGCAGAACGTGGACGAGAACGTGACGATCTCCGGCGGCGGCCTCGGCGGGCCCGTGGCGCGCGCAGTGATGGAGCAGGCCCTGGGAGTGGAGAGCGATGACTGACCCGACCGACCAGCCCACCGGCCCGATGGAGACGCCCGAGAGGTTCGCCGACGACGCGCGGCGCTACCGGCTCGACTCCCGCATCGCCACCGGCGGCATGGGCGAGGTGTGGCGCTCGAGCGACATGACGCTGGGCCGCACGGTCGCGGTGAAGGTCCTCAAGGCCGAGTACGCCGACGACCCGACCTTCCGCGGCCGCTTCGAGACCGAGGCGCGCAACGCCGCGGCGCTGCACCACCCGAACGTGGCGGGCATCTTCGACTTCGGCCAGGCCTCCCCGGTCGACGGATCGGCGTCGCCGCGGCCCTACCTGGTGATGGAGCTCGTGGAGGGCCAGCCGCTCTCGGCCCTCCTGCGCCCCGACCAGCCGATGGAGCCCGCCGTGGCCGTCGACCTGATGACGCAGGCCGCCGAGGCGATCGGCGCTGCCCACCGCGCGGGCATCGTGCACCGCGACGTGAAGCCGGCCAACCTGCTCGTCACCCGCGAGCGCACGCTCAAGATCACCGACTTCGGCATCGCCCGGGCGGCCGACGGCGTCGCGCTCACCCAGACCGGCATGGTCATGGGCACGCCGCAGTACATCTCGCCCGAGCAGGCCCAGGGCCTGGCCGCCGGCCCGGAGTCCGACGTCTACTCGCTGGGCGTCGTGGCCTTCGAGTGCCTCGCCGGCCGGCGACCGTTCGTCGCCGAGACCGCCGTCGCCACCGCGCTTGCCCACCTGCGCGACCCCGTGCCCGACCTGCCCGGCACCGTCCCGCCGGCGCTGGCGGCCGTCGTACGACGTGCCCTGGCCAAGAAGCCGGAGGAGCGGTTCTCCGACGGCACGGCCTTCGCGCGCGCCCTGCGGGACCCGTCCCGCGTCGGCGCCGCCCCCGTCGCGGCCGCCGCGACGCCGGCCGACGACGCCGGCACCCAGGTGATGACGAGCGTCGGGCGCCCCACGCCGGTGGCGCCGCCGCCCGTCGTGCCCGTGCCGGTGCCCGACGACGAGCCCGACGAGCGCGAGCCCGCCCGCAAGAGCCCGCTCCCGTGGATCGCCGGCGTGCTGGCGCTGCTGCTCGTGGCCGCGCTCATCTGGCTGTTCGTGGCCATGAACGGCGACGAGGAGCAGGACCCGGCCGACACGCCGACCACCAGCGCCACCTCGGCGCCGACGACCGAGGAGACGACGCCGGCCGAGACGTCCGAGCCGCCCTCGGAGGAGCCGACCACCGAGGAGACCTCGGAGCCGCCCCCGCCGGAGACGTTCTCGATCCAGGAGGGCGACTACGTCGGGCAGCCGATCGACGCGGTCGAGTCACAGCTGCGCCAGCTCGGGCTCGCGCCGGACCTCGTCGAGGAGACCAACGACGGCTCCGAGACCGAGGGCCGCGTGACGTCGGTGTCGCCGACGAGCGACCTGGTCGAGGGCGACTCGGTGACGGTGACCTACGCGGGCCCGGCGCCCGAGGAGGAGCCGGAGCCGACGGAGGAGCCCACCGAGAACCCCGGCAACGGGAACGGGAACGGGAACGGTACGCCGGGCGGCCCCGGCGGCTCGCCCACGCAGACGCAGGCGCCGTGACGGCGCTGGTGAACCGCTCGGTGGTCTCGGGCGCGGAGGGAGAGGGATGACGGACGCGGAGAAGACGACCCTGGTGGGCGGCCGGTACGAGCTGGCCGAGCTGCTGGGGCGTGGGGGCATGGCCGAGGTCCGCAAGGGCATGGACACGCGCCTGGGGCGCGTCGTCGCGGTCAAGCGGCTGCGCACCGACCTCGCCAGCGACCCCACCTTCCAGGCCCGGTTCCGCCGCGAGGCGCAGTCGTCCGCGTCCCTCAACCACCCCGCGATCGTCGCCGTCTACGACACCGGCGAGGAGATGGCGCCCGAGGGCATCGCCCAGCCCTACATCGTCATGGAGTACGTCGCGGGCCGGACCCTGCGCGACGTGCTGCGCGAGGGCCGCAAGATCCTGCCCGAGCGCGCGCTCGAGATCACGAGCGGCGTGCTCTCCGCGCTCGACTACAGCCACCGCGCCGGCATCATCCACCGCGACATCAAGCCGGGGAACGTCATGCTGACGCCCGGCGGCGACATCAAGGTGATGGACTTCGGCATCGCGCGCGCCGTCTCCGAGGCCTCCTCGACGATGACGCAGACCGCGGCCGTGGTCGGCACGGCCCAGTACCTCTCCCCCGAGCAGGCGCGCGGCGAGACCGTCGACTCCCGCTCCGACGTCTACTCCACCGGCTGCCTGCTCTACGAGCTCCTCACCGGGCGCCCGCCGTTCGTGGGCGACAGCCCCGTGGCCGTGGCCTACCAGCACGTGCGCGAGCAGGCGGCCCCGCCGTCGGAGATCGACCCGAGCCTCCCGCCCGAGATCGACCAGATCGTCATGCAGTCGCTCGCCAAGCGCGTCGAGGACCGCTACCAGTCCTCCGCGGCGATGCGCAGCGACATCGAGCGCTACCTCGCCGGTCGGCCGGTGCAGGCGCCGGTCGTCGAGGCCGCGCCGGAGCCGACCGCGGTCGCGACGCCCGCGCCGGTCACGGCCGTCGCTCCCCCGACGCGCACGCCGCCGAAGGCCGGGCCCGAGGAGCGCGGCCCGCGGCGCGCGCCGTGGATCATCGCGATCGCGCTGCTCCTGGCCGCGCTGGTCGCCGTCTCCGTGATCTTCCTGCCGCAGATGTTCGAGGACCCGCCCTCCGACGTGCGCGTGCCCGACGTCGTCGGCGAGACCGAGGACGCCGCGCGCACGGCGATCGCCGAGCGCGGGCTGGTGGTGAACGACCGTGTCGAGCAGGAGGCGTCCGAGGAGGTGCCGGCCGGCAGCGTGATCGCGCAGGACCCGCCCGGCGACACCTTCATCGACCCCGGCAGCACGGTGACGCTCACGATCTCGACCGGTCGCCCGGAGGTGGTCGTGCCGAACGTGCTGCGCGACAACTTCGAGGAGGCGACGGCGAACCTCGAGGCCCTGGGCCTCGTCGTCGAGACCGAGGAGGTCGACAGCGACGAGACCGCGGGCACCGTCACGGAGACCAACCCGCGGGCCGGCATCCCGGTGGAGGTGGGCACGTCGGTGACCATCCGGGTCTCGCGCGGCCCGAAGGCCGTGCCCGAGCTGATCGGCCTCTCGCAGGCCGCGGCGTCGGAGGCGATCCGCGGGGCCGGTTTCGTGGTCGAGCTGCGCACGGCCGAGAACCCGGACGAGGGCTCCGGGCTGGTGCTCAACCAGTTCCCGGCCGCCGGGTCGCGCCAGCCGCAGGGGTCGACCGTGCTGATCGAGATCAACACCTACGTCGCGCCGACGACTCCCCCGGCCACCACCGAGCCGCCGGCCACGGAGCCGCCCGCCACGGAGCCGCCCGCCGACCCGGGCATCCCGGTGCTGCCGGGGGGCTGACGCCTCGGGCGATCGACCGGGGCTGACGCCTCAGGCGATCGGCGTGGCGTAGTCGAGGTCGAGGAGGCCGCGGTACGCCGGGGCGACCACGTCGTCCTCCTCGTCGATCGCCCAACCGATGGCGATCTCGGGGTCGCCGGCCTGGCGCCGGTAGACGCTGACGTCACCGTCGGCGTCGATCGCGTCGCGCAGCTCGTCGACGTCGCCGACGGCGGTGATCTCGTAGGGCTGGGGGTACGGGATGCCCTGCAGCAGGATCGCGTTGCCCTCGCACTTGATCCCGGTCGTGGAGACGATCCGCTGTCCCTGGATCATCACGGCCTCGGCGCCGCCGGACCACATGGCGTTGACGACCGCCTGGATGTCCTGCTGGTGCACGACGTACAGGTTCGGGTTGCGGGTCGAGGACTGCCGGACGTCGTCGGGCGAGTCGCTCAGGGTGATGGTGAGGGCCTCGCCGCTCACCTCGGTGAGGCCAGCCGGGTCGCGCAGCACGTCCACCTCCGCCTGCACGCCGTCGACCTCCGCGTCGCCCAGACCGCCCGACAGAGCGGCCACCTCGTCGTTGAGCTCGGTGACGCGGGCGGTGAGCTCCTCGGCCTGCACGCTCTCGGCGCGCACGAGCGAGGCGAGGTCGGTGTAGCGCCCCGGACGCAGGTCCGTCCCGTCGCTGCTGAGGGCGCTGGCGACGAAGAGACCGCCGCTGAGCACGAGGATGACGGGCGTGCCCCAGCGCCACCCGGCGTGGGGACGACCCGGTGGGCTCACGTGGGAACCTGACGACACGACGACTACGCTAGCCCGCGGCGTGCGAACCTGCACTGCCGGCCGATCCGAGGAGATGTCGTGACCAAGTCCCAGCCGGAGCCCGAGAGCACCTCGGACGCACCGTCCGAGACCCCGGAGGCCGACGAGACGGCGACGTCCGCGGGCACCTCGAAGACCACCGCGTCGACGAGTGCTGCGTCGAAGAGCACCGCGTCGAAGAAGGCCGAGACGGCCGGTACGACGAAGACCGCGTCCAAGAAGTCGGGCAACCCCGCCACGAAGGCGGCGGCGAAGGCCGACAAGGGCAAGACGCGGAAGTCGAAGGAGAACATCGAGCGCATCGGCAAGCGCCCGCCGATCCTCACGGTGCGCTTCGTGCTGATGATCGCGCTCATCGTGGCCGGCATCGTCTACATCACGATGACCTACCGCTCGCTCGGCCCGAACCCGCCCGAGGAGTGGTTCGGCTACCTCGACGGCGAGGCCCCGCGCCGCTGGGTGTGGGAGCTCGACCACTGGAACTACGCGATCGGGTTCGGCGCGATCCTCATCGGTCTGATGGTCGGCGCGCACCGCTCGACCCCGCTGGGTCGCGGCAACGGCGTCGTCGTCGGCATGCTCGGCTGCTTCGTCATCGGCCTGCTGTGGATCTGCACCTTCTACATCTTCAGCAACAACCTCAACGACATCTGGGTCTTCGGCGCCCTCGGCCAGCTCAACCTGGTGGTCGGCATCGCCTTCATGGCCGTGGGGTTCTCCTACGCCACGAAGTGGGAGTGACCGCACCACCACGTCGCACGTCTGAACCACCACCGCCCGGGTACCTCATGGTGCCCGGGCGGTGCTGCGTTCCAGTGCGACCGCTCTCCACGGCGAAAGTTATTCACACTGTGGATAACCCCTGTGGAGAACTACACCGGTGTAAGTCGTGCTGCGTGCCGGCCGGTTCGCTGCCTCGGGCCAGGCCCCCTCGACCCGATAGTCCGTGACGATCTGCCGGGCGACACGCCGTACGAGACCGCACATCGTCACGGACTACCGTCGCTACCGCCCCCGGACGATCGGTCCCGCCCTCAGGCGAGCTCGAGCGTTCGCAGCCAGACGAGCGCGAGCAGCACCGCGACGAGGGCCAGGATGCCGGCGGCCTGGAACCAGCCGCGCCTCGTGCGGGGCGCCAGCACGATGACGGAGGTGGCGGCGACGCCGCCGAGCAGCCCGCCGAGGTGGCCCTGCCAGGAGATGTACGACGAGCCGACCACCGTGATCACCACGTTGAGGCCGAGCCAGATGCCCAGCGGCTTGGGGTCGCCGCCGACCTTGAGCGTCACGACGAGCAGGGCGCCGATGAGTCCGAAGACCGCACCGGAGGCGCCGAGCGTCGACGAGTAGGGCTCCGAGAGCCACAGCACCGCGACGGAGCCGGCGAGGGCGGAGAAGAAGTAGATGGCCAGGAAGCGCACGCGTCCCGTGACGCGCTCGAGCTGGGGGCCGAGAAAGTAGAGGGCGAGCATGTTGAACGCGATGTGCAGCGGCTGCACGTGCGAGAAGGCGCTGGTGATGAGCTGCCACCACGCTCCGGAGGTCACGCCGTCGGACCAGACGCCGACGCCCATGCAGTTCCGGGCGCTCGCGACGTCGGGGTAGAACTGCCCGCCGCCGGTCTCGCAGATCCCGCGGGGCGTCAGCAGGAGGATGCGGCCGAGGTCGCTGTTCGCGCCGCCGGCGGCCAGCAGGGCGAGGAAGACGCCCACGTTGAGGGCGATGAGCACGTACGACGTGAGGGCCGGCACCGCGGAGCGGTTCCCGCCGTACGGCGTGCGCGGCGCCCGCACGGACTTGGCGCCCTCGGCGACGCAGGACGGACAGTGGAACCCCACCGCCGCGTCGCGCATGCAGTCCGGGCAGATGGGCCGGCCGCAGCGCTGGCAGGAGATGTGCGTCTCCCGCCCGGGGTGCCGGTAGCAGACCGGCACCCCGGCCGGGGGATGGGTCACGACCGGGTGATCTCGACCGACTCGATGACGACGGGCTCGACCGGCTGGTCGCCGCGGCCCGTCTTCGTGGTGCCGATGGCGTCCACGACGTCGCGGGAGGCCTGGTCGGCCACCTCGCCGAAGATCGTGTGCTTGCGGTTCAGGTGGGGCGTCGGCGTCGTGGTGATGAAGAACTGCGAGCCGTTGGTGCCCTTGCCGAACTGCGTGCCGGCGTTCGCCATGGCGAGCAGGTAGGGCTTGTCGAAGACGAGCTCGGGGTGGATCTCGTCGTCGAACTTGTAGCCCGGACCGCCGGTGCCGGTGCCGAGGGGGCAGCCGCCCTGGATCATGAAGCCGTCGATGACGCGGTGGAAGCCGAGCCCGTCGTAGAACTTCTCGCCGCTGCGGCCGGCGTCGTCCTTGTACTCCTTGGTGCCCTCGGCGAGGCCGACGAAGTTGTCGACGGTCTTCGGCGCGTGGTTGGGCAGGAGGTTGAGCACGATGTCGCCACGGTTGGTCTTGAGAGTGGCCTTCAGGTCAGCCATGTCAGCCTTTCGGTTCGATCTTCCGTACAGATCCGGTTCGGCGTCGATCTTCCCATGACGCCCCAACGGTGCCGGTGCGCGGTGAGGGCGCTATCCGCCCGGTGAGTGGGTACCGCTCCGCGACTGCCCACGTGGCGAGCGGGGTCGCTGGCGACTCTTGGGTCCACGTGGTCGAATGACTGAAACCGACGAGAGGGGATTCACCCGATGGGCTTTCGCAAGAAGAAGACCTTCATCGAGCAGGCCAAGGAGCAGGCGATCGACATCGCCGAGAACGTGCGCCCGCAGGTCGCCGCGGCCGTAGCCGCCGCCAAGGAGAAGTCGGCGCCCGTCATCGCCGACGCGCGCGACAAGGCCGCCCCGGTCATCGCCGACGCCCGTGACAAGGCCCGCGACACCGCGGCGCCGTACGTCGCCGAGGGCAAGGCCCGCGTCATCGAGGGCAAGGACATCGCTGCCGCCAAGGCCGCGCTGACGCTCTCCAAGGCCGAGACCAAGGTCGCGTCCCTCCAGAGCGAGCCCCCGAAGAAGAAGGGCCGCCTGCGCAAGCTGGTGCTCTTCTCGCTCCTCGCGGGCGGTGCGGCGTTCGCCGTCAAGAAGCTGACCGCGGGCTCTGCCGAGGACAACTGGCAGTCCAGCTACACCCCGCCCCCGCCGCCGGCCGCTCCCGCGGCCAAGGCCGAGGAGGCCGCTGGCGCCACGCCCGGCGAGGCCATCGCCGACGCCACGGAGGAGCCGCACCCGGTCACCACGCCGGACGACCCGGCCGAGGTCGTGGACATCCGCGACGACAAGGCCTGAGTCACCCCGCAACGCCGGACCGGCCACGATCCCCGAGGGGGTCGTGGCCGGTTCTGTGTGTGCGTACGGCGCGCGCGGCGCCGTCGTACGTCGGGCGCGGGTCAGGTCGGGGGGGCCGCCGGGGTCGTCGGTGTCGTCGGGGAGGCGAGCTCGGGGGCGAACTCGCGCCGTACGCGCTGGGTGGCGCGGTGCTCGGCCCAGAACGAGAGCACGGGGATGGTGCCGCAGATCAGCGTGACGACGGTGAAGCCGGGCTCCCACAGCGCCTTGCGGGCCAGCAGGAAGGCCGTGACCAGGAAGATCATGTAGAGCCAGCCGTGCGCCACGCCGAGGTTGTGGGTGATCGCCTCCCCGAGGTCCTGGGCGCCCGAGCCGGGCGTCACCCAGGAGGGGGTGCTGGGGATGAAGCCCCACATCGAGGTGCCGTCGAAGTTGGCGAGGGGGACGCCGATCAGGATGAGCACCACGAGCAGGACACCGACGACGGACGCCATCACGCGATAGCGGAGCAGAGTGCCTCTCACGGGCCCGACGGTACTCGGCGGTCCTCGACGAGCTCGCTCGCGGTCGCCGGGTCGGGGCTGGTCGCCGGGTCGGGGGCGTCGAGGTCCGGGCCGGGGGCGCCGTCGTCGTCGGGCTGGCGGGCCTTGTCGACCTCGTCCTTCACGAACCGCCACCACACGAACGCGGCGAAGGCCGCGAACACCCACCACTCGATGGCGTAGAGCAGGTTGCGCAGGCCGGTCGACGCGCTGATCGCGGGCACCTCGTCGGGCGTGACGGGGGCGAGGCCGTCGGTGCCGGGGTTGACCGGGTCCTCCCCGACGGGACCGCTGGCCGCGTCGGGGCCGGCCACCACGCCGTACGCCTCGTACATCGGACCGTCCACCAGCCGCAGCACGTCGGCGAGCCGCATCTGGGGAACGACGCGGTCGGTGGCGTCGTCGTCGGTGGCGCCGGAGCCCTCGCCGGGTTGCAGCCAGGCGACCGTCTCGACGGCGCCCTCGGGGGCGGCGGGCAGGTCGTCGGCGGTGGCCGACCAGCCGCGCACGACGGGCAGGAGGGTGCCCGACTCGCCCGGGACGACCGACGGGTCGGAATCTTCTGGGTCGTCGCCGTCGCCGGTCTCGGAGGCCGGTACGGCGATGGGCGTGACGACCCAGTAGCCGATGTCGCCGTCGCGCCGGCGGTCGGAGACGACGAGCGTGAGGTCGGGGCGCCAGGTGCCCTCGACGACCACCGGGAGGCCGACCGCGTCGCCCGGGAAGGGCTCTCCGGCCGTCATGACACCCGCCAGGGGCACGGGTTCCTGCGCGGAGAGGTCGACGGCGGCCATCTCGCGGTGCTGCTGCCAGGCGTCGTGCTGCCAGAGCCCGAGGCTGGTCGCCACGGCGACCGCGGCGATGCCGAGCACGTGGAAGGGCCACACCTTGGGGCGCAGCGCGGGGTGGAGACGGGACGTCACCCGACCAGGGTACGGAGGCAGGTGAGGGGGCTCGCGGCGCGCTTCCGTCACGCGCGTCGCGCTGATCTGCCAGAATGGCTGATCGTGGAACCTGGAGTGGCGGGAGACGGCAGTCCGGATCGTCGCGCCCTCGTGATCGAGGACGACGCAGACATCCGCTCGCTCATCGACTTCACCCTCTCTGCGCAGGGCTTCGTGATCCGTACGGCGGGCACCGGCCGCGACGGTCTGCAGCTCGCCCGCGACTGGGAGCCCGACCTCATCACCCTCGACCTGGGCCTGCCCGGCATCGACGGGCTCGAGGTCTGTCGTCGGGTGCGCGAGTTCTCCGACGCCTACCTCGTGGTCGTCTCCGCGCGGCAGGACGAGGTCGACCGCCTGATGGCGCTGCAGACCGGCGCCGACGACTTCCTCGTCAAGCCCTTCAGCCCCCGCGAGCTCCAGGCCCGCGTCACCGCGATGTTCCGCCGCCCCCGCGGCGCCGCTGCGGGCACGAGCGGCGCCAACCCCGTCGTTAGCTCCGAGGAGCCGTCCGTCATCGGCGGGTTCAGCGTGCCGGCGGGCCACGAGGTGCTGCGCCACGGCGCGGTCGCGCTCGACGTCGACGGGCGCCGCGCGTTCATCACCGACGACGAGATCGACCTGACCCGCACCGAGTTCGACCTGCTCACCCACCTCATGCGCACCCCGGCCCGGGTCTGGACCCGCGAGGCCCTCCTGCGCACCGTGTGGGGCAACGACTGGGTCGGCGACGCCCACCTCGTCGAGGTCCACATCGGCAACCTCCGCCGCAAGCTCACCCAGGCGTCGGGCGACCGCAGCCTGATCCACACCGTGCGGGGCGTCGGCTACCGCATGGGCGCGGCTGCCTGAGGCTCAGCACTCCTCCTGCACCATCACCACCACGCTGCGGTCGGGCGCGCGGAGCTCCGCCACCCGGAACGAGGCGTGCGGTCCGAGCTTGTCGGCTCGGAACTGCTCGAGCCGATCGAGCAGGGCGTCCACCCCGCCACCGGTGTGCTCGTGCGGGGTCACGCCGTACGCGTGGAACACCCGCGCGCCGCGCCGCAGCAGGCGTCGTACGGCGGTGAGGTCCAGCTCGCGGTCGCCCCGGCGACGCCACGTGACGCCGTCCGGGCCGACCCACGTCCCGTCGTCGAGCGGGCGCGCCCACTCGCCGCCCCCCGTGTCGTCCAGAGGGCAGCCGGGATCGAGGTCGGCTCCGGTCATGACGTGGATTCTCGTTGTACGAACGTTCGTACAACGCGAAATCTCTCCGAACGTTCGGGCACCCGCGAGAACGACCTCAGCCCGCCCGGTGCGCGTCGTACCGCTGCTGGTGGAACTCCTCCGGCGTGACCGCCGGCTCGATCTCCTCGAGGTCGTCGACCTCCGCGGCGATCTCGACGCCGGCCGCGCGGCAGGGCGCCACGAAGTCCTCGTAGTCCTGCCGGTAGCCGTCGACGTCGGCGCTCAGGGCCTCGCTGATCGAGCGTCCCTCGAGCAGGTAGAACTGCCCCTCGCTGTCGAACTGGACGATCGGCGCCTCGGCGAGCGGCAGGTCGTCCGGGCCGCGCCAGTAGCCGTACGCCTGCTCCTGCTCGTGCTGCGCCACCCACGTCACGAGCGCCGCGGTCTCCCGGTTGGCGGCCACGTTGGCGGCGATGTCGGGGTTCGCGAGGTCGTCGGCGGTGAGGTAGGAGTCGTCGAGCACCCCGGGCTCCTCACCGTCGGCGAGGAACGTGATGCCGTCCTCGGTCCACGGCGTGCCCTCGCCCTTCGCCTCCCGCTCGCGCCACACCCGTGCGTCTGCCGGCCACGTCGTCATCTCGTCCCCCGTCGGTGAAGTCGTCCGGCGCGTCCGCGCCGACCCCTCACCGGTGTCTCCGGTCGACGGAGGGGTCAAACCACGTCGTACGACGCCGACCCGGGCAACCGCTTGCGCCAGTCGCGCACCTCGACCTCGATGATGTCGCCGCCCGTGCCGCCCCAGCGCACGTCGAGCCCGACCTTCGACAGGGCGTGCACGATGCCCGAGCCCGACAGCCGCTCGGCCTCCTCGACCGAAGTCAGCCAGGAGCGCTGCGCCTCCCGGTCACCGGCGTTCGCGAGGGCGAGCAGCTCGGGTGTGAGGACGTGGCCGAACGCGCTGTCGAGGAACGAGAACGACAGCGTCAGCGTGCCGGTCGCGACGGCGCCGATCATCTCCTGCACGCCGAGGATCACGTAGAACTTGTCGTCGGGTCCGTGCTCGGTCTCGACCGGCTCCAGCCCGGTGTCGCGGCAGCAGTCGACGCCGTCGCGCACCGCCCAGCCCGCCGAGCGCAGCGCGGTGAACGCGATCGCGACCTTGGCGGCGTCACCCTCGTCGGCCCACTCCGCCTGCTCCGCGAGCCTCCGCTCCCAGACCTCCTCCACGCCGCGTACGGCGCCCGCCTCGTCCACCCGCATCCGCTCGGCGAGCACCCGCCCGGCGTCCCGGGCCTCGTCCAGCGTCACGTACCCGGTGTGCACGAGGTGCGTGGTGATCTGCTGGAGGAGCACAGCGCGCACGGGCTCGTCCTTCGTGAGGACGTCGCGCCCGTAGATGCGGGTCGGGCGTGGGACGGGGCAGTGAGGATCGTGCATGCGCCCAGCCTAGGGAGGCTCACCGGGAGTCGCGCCGCACCCTGCCCACGCGGCGCCAGCGCCGTACGGTGCCCCAGACCAGCAACGGAGTGAGCACGCCGAACACCGCCGTGAGCCCGTAGTCCTCGGGCAGCGCGCTCGGCTCGTCCCACGAGGCGCCATCGGTGACCAGCACCTCCACGAACACCAGCAGGACGACCAGGCAGAACAGCATCACCACGGTGGTCGCGGTGGCCCACAGCACGTGCGCCCAGAGCGGCATCTCCCACGGCTGCACTGCCGAGGTGTTGCGGCCGGCTGCCATCCCGAACCTGAGCGCCCCCACCTCGCCGCGCGTCTCGTCGTACGTCGCCACGCCGGGGCCGTCGAGCAGCACGACCGCCCGGTCGGGGATGTCGAGCAGGTCCGTCATCCGCCGGAGCGGATCGCCCGGACCCAGGCCCTCGACCGCGGCAGCGACCTCGGCGACGTCGAGGCGGGGCCCGTCCGCCGGTGAGAACACCCGGACGAGCTCCGCCGGCCAGCCACCGAGCTCCTCCGAGTGGATCCAGCCGTCCCACGTCACCGCACCCAGTGGGCGGTCACCCTGGTGGAGCTCGACCCGCGCCGCACCCGGCCCCCGCTGGAGCAGCACCACGACCTGGTCGGGCGCGACGAACTCGCTCCCGATCCGGGCCACGCTCTCGGCGCCCTCTCCCCGGCTGAGCTGGTGCACCGTCCAGCCGCCGTCGAGCGCGGTGACCTGCACCGGTCCGGTCGAGCGCGCCCCCATCTCGACGACCCCCGACGAGGCCGCCGACACCCGCGGGTGGAGCAGCACGGCGGACGTCATCTGCGGCGCGGCGGTCGCTCCCCAGCGCAACCGGAACGTCAACGACTGCACGAGCACGGGCACGTCGGGGATCTCGGTGAGGAACCGGTCCACCGCCCACACGGCCTCGCGGGCCTCGACCGACACCGAAGCGACCTCGACGAAGTGCTCGACGAGCACCACCGCGACCTCGGTCATCCCGATGGCCTCGGCCTTCCAGGGCGCGTACCCCTGGGTCACGTGGCCGTCGAGCCGCACCGAGGCGTGCACGACGTCGTTCCAGTCGGCCGCGACCGTCACCACGTCCCACTCCCCCAGCACGGCGTCGAGCTCGGCGTCGGAGAGGTCGTCGGGGTCGGGGCACCAGACGGCGGTCCAGCCGCGGGGGTCGGTCGGCCCGATCTCGTACCAGTCCAGCCCGACCACCGACGCCGCGAGGACCTCCTGCGGGGCCTTGACCAGAGCGAACACGGGGACGAGTAGACCACCCGGGGCGCCCTCCAGAAAGATTTTGTCGAATCGACACGAACCCCTTGCGCTCCGATTAATTGTCACGCAGACTCTAAGTCATGAACGAGAGTGAAACCCTCCTCCAGCAGGTCGAGCGGGCCACCACCGCCGCCGACCTCTTCGGCGCCCCGAGCAGCGACACCGCCGCGCGGCGCCGCGCCCGCCGTACGCAGCGGGTGCTCGCCCTCCACCTCCACCCCGACCGGCCCGCCGCCGGCCTCGACCCGGCCCGCGCCACCGCGGCGTTCGTGAAGGCGACCGGGTTCTACGAGGCCTGGACCCGCGAGGCCGAGGGCGGCACCGCCGGCGCGCTGCGGGGGCGGCGCGGGTCCTACCGGCTCGGCGGGCTGGTGGGGCAGGGCACGGTCGCGAACCTGTACGACGTGGCCGGCGCCGACGCGGTCGTGAAGCTGGCGCGGCGCCCGGCGTCGTCGAGGTTCCTGCTCAACGAGCGCACCGCGTTGCGTGCCCTCGGCGAGCTGACGGCGACGCGCGACGGGGGGTGGCTGGCGCCGTACTTCCCGCGGCTGATCGACACCGCGACCGTCGTCGACCCCGCCACGCAGGAGCGCCGCGAGGCCAACGTGCTCGGCTCGCTCACCCGCGCCGACGGGTTCTACAGCCTGGCGCAGGTGCGGCAGGCCGTGCCGGACGGGCTCGACGGCCGCGACTGGGCCTGGATGCAGCGGCGCCTCCTGCGCGCCCTGGCCGGCGCCCACCAGGCGGGGGTCGTGCACGGCGCGGTGCTGCCCGAGAACGTGCTGATCCATCCGCGGGAGCACGGCGTCGTCCTGGCCGGCTGGTCGTTCGCGACCCGGCCCGGACACCCGCCGCAGGGGCGCGTCGCGTCGCAGGCCGCGGCGTACCCGCCCGAGGCCACCGCCCCCGGCGGCGTGCTCACCCCCGCCAGCGACGTCGCGATGCTCGGCGCGCTCGCGCTCACGATGCTGCGGCCCGACGAGCGGGCGCAGCGCCGGTTCGCGACGGGCTGCCGGCAGACCGCGCCGGGCATGCGGCCGCGGGCGGCCGACCTGCTGGGCGAGTACGACGAGCTGCTGGAGGGCCTCTACGGGGCGCGGCGGTTCCGCCCGTTCGACCTCGCCGTCTGACGGCGAGCCACCACACCGACCGATCAACCACCCGAAGAACAGAGAAGGAGACAGTCATGGGCAACGGAGCGTGGAGCGACCAGGACTACCGGGCGGCGGCGACCTTCCGCCGGCGCAGCGGGGCGACGGACTTCGGCTACAGCGACGACGTACGGCGCCGGCCGACCTCGGAGTGGCGCGCCCACCCGACGCTCGACCCGAAGGACGCGGGCGTCCGGGAGTCGCGCGACTCCGTGGAGCACCCGAACAGCACGCCGATCGCGGTGTTCTTCGACGTGACCGGCTCGATGGGCACGGTGCCGCGGCGGATGCAGGCCGAGCTCGCGAAGCTGCACGGGCTGCTGCAGCGCAAGGGCTACGCGGAGGACCCGCAGATCATGTTCGGCGCCATCGGCGACGCGGACACCGACTACGTGCCGCTGCAGGTGGGCCAGTTCGAGTCCGACAACCGGATGGACGAGCAGCTGCGCTCGATCTTCCTCGAGGGCAACGGCGGCGGCCAGATGAGCGAGTCCTACGAGCTGGCGGCCTACTTCATGGCCCGCCACACGGCCACGGACGCGTGGGAGAAGCGCGGCCGCAAGGGCTACCTCTTCGTCATCGGCGACGAGACGTGCAAGCCGAGGCTGCGGGCGAAGTACGTCCGCGAGCTGATCGGCGACGACGTGCACCGCGACCTCGACACGGCGGCGCTGTGGCGCGAGGTGCAGGAGCGCTGGGAGGTGTTCTTCGTGCTGCCGAAGCAGACGGCGCACTACGACAACCCCACGGTCAACGACCACTGGCAGCAGCTGCTCGGCGAGCGCCTGCTGCGGCTCGACGACCCGACGGCCGTCTGCGACCTGATCGCGCTGACCGTGGGTCTGCTCGAGGAGTCCATCGACCTGGACGAGGGCCTCGACGACCTGCGCGAGGTCGGCAGCTCGGGCGGCGCCGCCGTGGGCCGCGCGCTGGCCACGATCGGCTCGGCGTCGCCTGCCCGCTCGGGTACGGCGAGCAGCCTGCCGGCCGCCTTCACCCGCGGCCTCGGCGACGCGCCCGACGACCTGGCGTGAGCCGTACCCCCTGCCCCGCCCCACCCCGTCGCCACCGTTCGAGAGAGGCACCGTCATGAGGCAACCGCACCGGATCGTCGTCGGGCTCGGGTTCGGCGACGAGGCGAAGGGCGCGACCGTCGACCACCTCTGCGCGGGGGGCGGGGTGGCGGCGGTGGTGCGGTTCTCGGGCGGGGCGCAGGCGGCGCACAACGTGGTCGTCGGCGGTGCGCACCACACGTTCCGGCAGTTCGGGTCGGGGACGCTCGCGGGGGTGGCGTCCTACCTGAGCCGGCACGTGCTGGTGAGCCCCGAGGCGCTGGCCGCGGAGGCCGTGGAGCTGGAGGCGCTGGGGGTGCGCGATCCGTTGGGACTCGTCACGGTCAGCCCGGACGCGCTCGTCGTGACGCCGGTGCACCGGGCCGCGAACCGCACCCGCGAGGACCTGCGGGGCGGCGCGCGGCACGGCTCCTGCGGGCTGGGCATCGGGGAGACGCGCTGGTACGACCTGGCCGCCTCGGCCGGTCTGCGAGAGGGCGAGGTGCTGGAGGAGATCGCGGCGCCTTCTTCCGTCACCGCTTCTGCCATCCGGGTGCGGGACTGCCTGGACCCCGCCGTGCTGCGGGAGAAGCTCGTGGCCTTGGCGGACTTCTACGAGCCGCTGCTGGCGCTCGGGGTGCACGAGGCGCCGAGCGTGCGGCAGATGGCGGTGACGCTGCTGGAGTTCGGGCGAGCGGTGGCGATCTCACCTGATTCTCTTTTCTTGCGGTCCGCCGCCGAGCGCGGGTCGCTGGTGTTCGAGGGGTCGCAGGGGGTGCTGCTCGACGAGTGCCGCGGCTTCCACCCACACACCACGTGGTCGACGGTGACGCCGGCGCCCGCCCAGGCCCTGCTGGCGTCGGCCGGGCTGGAGCGGGGTGAGGTCTGGGGTACGACGCGGGCCTACGCCACGCGCCACGGTGCGGGTCCGTTCCCGACGGAGGACGCCTCCCTGGCGGGGGTGCTGCCCGAGCCCCACAACGCGTACGGCGACTACCAGGGCGACTGGCGCGTCGGCCACCTCGACCTGACGCTGCTCGACTACGCCGCGCGGGTGTGCCGATCTTCCGGAGGGTTGGATCGCGTGGCGGTGAGCCACCTGGACGTCGTCGAGGCGGCGGGTGGGGCGGTGGGGGTCGCTCGGTACTCGTCCTTGCCGCTCGGGCCCGTCGAGGACCTGGGGCACCAGCGGGCGTTAACTGCTCAGCTCTTGGGTTCTCGGCCGGTGATCGAGGCGATCGAGGGGGACGTCGCGAGCGTCATCTCCGGAGCGCTCGGCGTGCCGCTGGGGTCGGTCTCGTACGGCGCGAGCCGCGCCGACCGGACACGTATCGAGGCCAGGCTGGCGGTATGAACGCTACCAGTGGCATTGACCCCGTTCGCTGCCGTCAGGTCGCCCTACTTGGGCAAACGAACTCGGTCGCCGACAGAACACTGCGATGATCTGCTGGTGACGCCTGCCGAGCGACTTCGCGAACTGTCGATCAGACACGCTGCATTTGCTTGGCTCGACCGTCAGCGCGCCGCAGGTAAAGAGAGCTTTAGCCAGGAAGACACCAGTGGCCTCCATCTGGCGGGCGAGACCACTCGGTTGATGCCGACTCAGCAGGGCATCTGGAAACCACGGCATCTCAGCGCGGCTCTATCGTTCCGGACTGTCTATCGCCCCGAGGGCACTGATCGCCCGTACGACGACGCTGTAGGCGCCGACGGCCTATACCGGTACAAGATGCGGGGTGACGACCCGCACCACTCGCAGAACCGAGCGTTACGCGAAGCCATGATGGAGCGGCTGCCGCTGATCTGGTGGCTCGGCGTTCAGGGCGGCGGTTACAGCGCGCTCTACCCGATCTACCTCGTGGGCGAAGAGCGCGATGACCTCCAGTTCGTTGTCGACATCGACGCCGTGCCTCAGCCCGACATCGAGTGGCCGTCGATCGAACTCGAGATGGACCCGTCCTACCGCCAGCAGTTGACAAAGATCCGTTTGCACCAGCGTCCGTTCCGAGCAGCAGTACTTCGGGCGTACCGCACCTCCTGCGCTGTCTGCGCCTTTCGGCACAGCGACCTTCTCGACGCGGCGCATATTCACGAGGACGGCGCAGGCGGTCTTCCGGTCGTGACCAACGGGCTCACGCTCTGCAAGATCCACCACGCCGCGTACGACAGGCGCATCCTCGGGATCACACCTGACTACGAGGTTCGGGTCAACGCTGACGTTCTTCGCGAAGTGGACGGGCCGATGCTCCGTCACGGCATTCAGGATTTCCACAGCAAGCAACTGATGGTGGTTCCCGAACGCCGAGCCCAGCAGCCCGATCGGGAACTGCTGGAGGCCCGGTACCGGGTCTTTCTCAACGCGAGCTGACAGCTGGTCCGCATCAACCTCATGAAACCCGTCCACAATGGATTGGCCGAGGCCGCCACACGCGCCTCGGTCGGAACGGTGACAATCTCCGACAACTCGCGTCGAGCCTGCCTCGGAGGCGAGCGAACTCGCCGATGCGTTCACCAAGGCGGACGCGAGATCAGAGGAACTGATCCCTCCAGACGAGGAACGGCGAAGCCCAGGGCCGGTGGGTTGCTCCTGACCTTATTTATTCAATCCGCTTGGGACGCCGCCTCAGCTTCCCACTGCTTGACCGTGCCGTTGCTCGGTCCCCAGGCGTCGCGAAGCCTGAAAGAGCGACCCTCCAGGACCTTGGAGGCGTACTCCCGCAGCCGCGGAATCTCAGCCGGGTACCAGCCTTGACCGATGGCCCACGCGGCGAGCTGATCGACGTCGTACGTGTAACCGCCGCGGACAAGCTCTTTAAGCGTGAGAACAACCATGGCCTTCTCGGAGTCGGTCACGAGGGCATTGTTGTGGTTGATGGCATCTCCAGCGTGCTTCATCGCGACCGCAACGACCCGATCGATAACGGGTGGAGAGAGCTGAATCTGCGGGTTGCGGAGGTCGCGGGCGGCGTGACCGGCGATCCACGTGTCGTGGACTCCGTCATCCCAACCGATTACGCAAACGGCATTCGTTTGGTTGGCAAGGTGGCTGTCGACGTCGAGAAGGGCGCGCTCGCCGGCCCAGACAACGAGGACCGATCCGCCGGTCCAACGCGGTTGGTGGATGCGAGGCGGGGCGGCGACCTTGATCTTGTGCCGCTTCACAGTCTGCTCGAGGATCCGGTTGTTGGACAGATTGCCCTTGCGGGAGAGCACCACGAGCGGCTCGCCAGGCTGTCCGAGGAGCCACTTTAAACCAGTCCGGAGCGCCTCGTCAGGATCGAGCTCCCGCGGGCCGGGGAGAAAGTAGGCGTCATAGGAGACGGTGCGCTCGAACATGAACCGACCCTATGGGCAGGAGCCGTCAGCCTGTCAGCATGCCGTCGCGAGTCTTGAGGAAGACGTCGGCGAGTTCCGAGTACCACTCTCGCTTGCCTGGAAGGTGGTCAATGGTCGCGCTGGCCTGTCGCTCGTCCAACTTGGATCGAATGGTCACGAACTCCGGGTTGTCGAAGCTCAAGAACGTCCGCTGGACCGCGGCGTTGATGGCGTTGCGAACTACGGCGCTGTCGCCATAGAGAGGGTCGAGCTTGACTCGGAAGGTCATCTCAACTTGCCCCGGGCTGGCTGCCAGCAGTTCCTGAAGTCGGTCGAAGCTAGCCTTCATCGCGGCGTAGAAGCCCTTCTCACGCATGGAGACCGTCGCTGTATGACGACGAGTCAGCTCTGCGAACAGTCCGAGCACGAAGTCGTCCGCCGTCAGTTCCTCGAGCTCTTCCTGCACGACCGCCACTCTCCCCTATACATCGCCACACGTCACGCGCATCGAGCCGATGCTGTCACGTGTCTTGGCCCAAGTCCGAGGCCAAGACCAATCGTAAGGATCGAACAAATGTTCGATCTTAGCAAGTCCTGATAACTACACTAGTATAGTTATTGCGATGCCGCGACCCCAATCTACTCCTGAACAGCTGGCCCGGGCGGGTCGGTTGGGCAGACGCCTCTCTGCTCTGAGGCGGCAAGCGGGACTCAGCCAGGAGGCGCTAGCCAGATTGGCCAACGTCTCGACAGAAACCGTCCGTAAGATCGAGCAGGGCAAGACTGCCTCGCCAGAACTATTCACGTTCGCGGCACTCATGGATCACCTGGCTTCGACTATCGATGAGGTGATCGAGCACGTACGTTGACGGCTACGACCGCCGCTAGTCGAGCCGGTGCTAGCAGTCTCTAGCGTCCGTCGGTTCCAGGACCGACGATCCAGATAAATGCTGGATGGGGGAACTTATGGGCGATTCACCCACTACTCTCCACCAAGTGGAACCAGATGAGTTGCTTGCTGCGCATCGGGCGGCACTCGAAGATTTTGCAGAGGCGCAGCTTCGTCCCTACATCGATCGCGTCCGCTCCGGGAACGTCGCGGCCGAATCGAAAGAGTTCAACGACCCCATCTGGGGAACTATTCGATTGGACCCACTCGAGGTCGTCATACTCGACTCGCCACTCCTGCAACGCCTGCGTCGAATCCGTCAGCTCGGTGTCGTGCACCTCGTGTACATGGGAGCCGGCCACACTCGTCTCGAGCACAGCATCGGTGTGGTGCACCAGGTCCAGCAGATCGCGGACAGCCTGAACGAGCGCGACCTTGTAGGCAGCACCGACAGGCTGCCGGATCTGAAACCACTCGTAGAAACACTGCGGCTAGCCGCCCTGTGCCACGACACCGGGCACGGTGCGATGTCGCACGTGTCGGAGTATGCATTGGCTGGCAACAAAGAGTGTCGCAACCTAATTCCTGCGTTTGGCGACCATGCGGAGGTCGCCCACGAGAACCAGTTATCGGAGATTGCCTCCTATCTTCTCGTTGGCTCGCCCGCGTTCACCGAGTTGCTCGCCCTTGCTCGCGAGAAGTTGTGCCTCCCGCCCCGTGAAGACCAAGCGTCACAGGTTCAGAGTCTCATCGTGGGTAAGCCCATCGACAACGAGTTGGTCCTGGCTCGCGAAATGATCAGCGGGCCCTACGACGCCGACAAGCTCGACTACCTCGCGCGGGACGCGGTGATGTGTGGCGTCCCGATTGTCACTGACGTCACCCGGCTCATCCAGAAAGTACGCGCTACGCGGGCGAGGGCCGAACAGCTCCCCCAGAAACTGCAGCAGTCACTCGATGACCGGCCCGGCGGATTCATCATCACCGGATTGGCACGCTCCGGCGGAAGCACTCTTATGGAGCTGTCGCTCGCACGCGTCTTGATGTTCGACAAGGTCTACCGCCACCACGCAGTGCGAGCGGCCGAGGCGATCGTTTTTGAGATCGTCGGCCGACTCGCCGACCTGTCACCGCACCGTCCCGGCATCGTGCCGTTGCTCCTCACCGACGATCAGCTGCTCGACCTGAACGTGGCCGCCATCTGCCGTTTCATCGGCAAAGAACTGGACGGACTTGACGAAGCGGAGGCATCCCAGGTCGCGACTATTGCCGATCTGGCACGGCGACTCCGGGAGCGGCGGCTCTTCGCGCGCGCTTTTGCAATCGCCGGCACCATGACCAACGACGCCTTCAAGGAGGACAGCGCACACGCGATGGGGCTGAAGCTGTTCCTTCAAGACTTCGGCCGGGCCCAAACCAGGCGCAAGATTAGAGATGCAATATGCGAGCGACTCCGAGAGCTGATTCTCCTGTTGGACAAGGCGGATTTGCTGGCTGAGTTCGAGCCCCACCTCGAGGCATACGTACATCTCAGCCCGCCTAAACCCGCTCCCAAGACGATCGGAACGGATAACGACCACGCGTTCCTCATCGATGAGGACGGCACGTTGACCAGCGTCACCGACGACGCGCCCGAGACTTCGGGCTGGTCTGATGCCTATATCGCGACACACGATCTTGGCCACATTTTCTGTCCCGCAGAGATCGCGCCGTACGTCTTTCTGGCAGCAGAGATCGAGTTGCGGGTAGAGCGCAAAGTTCACATACCCGTCTCGATGTTGCCCTACGCCAAGCAGCACAAGCGCGTCCTGGATGCCATCAGGCGTGATCTCAGGGCGAAAGGCTTCTACGACAACCTTCCCCAGGACTTGCGGCCCGACCCGCCCTCGTTCGCGCGAGCAGGCTTCTCGGCCAGAGTCGAGCAAGCAGGCCGGAAGCTTCATAGTTATGCGGGTCCAGTCTTGAAGCAGCACGAGCCGGTGCCGGAGCTGCTGGCAGCCGTTCGGGTGCGCAACTTTGTCAAACAGTTCGATGACGATCTTACGGATCTGGCGCTTCGGACGGTCAGTGAAACCAAGCAGATCTCACGCGACGACGTCGCCGACGCGACCGCAGCGTTCATCGACGATCATCCCGACTTCGTGGGTGCGAGTCTCTGCGCGCTCGGGTCACCGAAGGACTCATCCTCGATTTACATTAACTTCGCACTCGACGTAGCCGCCAAGTACGGCGTCAAGGCGCGGACGTTGAGCGATGCCCTCGCTGCCGACGAGCCCATCCTGTTCGTGGACGACTTCATCGGCCGCGGGAGCCAGACGAAGGACATCATCCAGAACTGGCTGGCCTTGGAAACAACGGAGACGTTGAACGAGGAGCGCGACACCCTCACGGCCGCCGACCAGGATCGGCTTCGAGCCCGAAAGGTCGGGTTCGCCTATGTAGCTGGTCTGGACGAGGGGCGACCGACGTTGGAGGAGTTTCTGGCGGAACATTCCATCGACGCGAAGGTACATGTCCACATTCGTGAAGCGGACATCCCGACGCTCACCTCAGTGTTTGGCGACGAGGAAAAGTTCGAACGCTTCGAAGGTTTCATGCGCGAAGCTGGTGCCCGGGCGCTTACCAACCATCACGGGAAGACGCGAAGTGATCAGTGGCGTCAGGACCGCGCCTTGGGCTATGGCGGCCACGCCTTGTTATTCACATCGATGTTCAACACCCCAACGGCTGCGTTGACGGCCTTGTGGGCCGGCGGCAGCATGAGCTCGTGGCAGCCCATTTTCCCGCGACGTAGCAAGAACTAGCAAGGGTCGGCGAATTGGCGGCGGGGCGGGGCGGGTTGAATTTGGACTATCGAGTCGAAATCCGTGCTCGCCGGGCCTTCACCGTGCGTACGTCGATCACGCGGTCGATCGACTCGAGTCTGACCCGGGCGGTTCGTCGCCCAAGGCGGACGGCATCGAGGTCGTCTGCGGCGCACCCTGGTGATGTTGTTCCGGACCGTCGCCATCACCGTGTCGCTGCGCACCGGTTCCGCGGAGGGTCATGACCGCAGAAGAGAACATCGCCGGCACCATTCAGAAGGGCGGTGCAAGAGACCAGCAGCGAGGGCACCTCGATCCACCGGCTCCGTGCCCACGCGCTCTTCGCGCTCGCCGGCACGGGAGTCAGCGACGGCCGCAGTAGCGGAACGAGCGTTTCGGGCGCGTGACGTGTCGGGAGTGGTAGCAACCGCCTGGCGCTTCTTTCTCTTCAACCGGCATGCTGGCGAGAGCACCGTGAGGCCTAGGTAGCAGCGGCGAACTTGAGTTCAGCCAGCTGGAGATGTTCCCCACCAGTCCCCCGAGGTTTCCAAGCGGCGGCGGGGGATGAACCTCAACGTGTGAAAGAACCGCAAACTGACCTGCGAGTACTCGAGGTGGAGCCTAGGGGACTCGAACCCCTAACCCCCTGCTTGCAAAGCAGGTGCGCTACCAATTGCGCCAAGGCCCCTCGGGTGACGACTCCGCCGAGTCGTCGTCACCGGGAGGTGGTGGTTTCGAGACGCCCACTCGCTAGCGCTCGCGAGCTCCTCAACCACCGGAATCGACCGCCCTCAGGCGGCCAACAGACTTACTTGACCGGGTCCGTCGCCTCGGCCCAGAGGGCCTGCTCGGCCTTGCTGTCGTCGAGCTTCTTCTTCGCGAGCACGACGCCACCCGCGGTGAGCAGGGCGATGATGATCTTCTTCATGCAGTCCTCCTGGAGCGACAGAGCCGTTGGCGAGGTTACCGCACCGATCTCACCCGTGACGCACCGGCGGAGTCGGGCTACTGTCCAGTAACGCGCGTCACACTGAGGTGACCGCCGAGGACCCTCGGGAGAACCATGAAGAAGCTGCTCCGCACCGCCGCGTGCGCCCTCACGCTCAGCCTCGGCGCGCTCGCCGCCGGCTCCGGTACGGCCGCGCAGGCCGCCACGACGACGTACAAAGAGGGCAATCTCGCCACCGCCGTCGCCAACTTCATCGTCAGCCCCGGCTACCTGCGCGGGGTCAACGACTGGAACTGCGTGCCCAGCCCCGAGCACCCCCAGCCGGTCGTGCTCGAGCACGCGACCTTCGTGAACCTCGGGTCCAACTTCGTGAAGCTCGCGCCGCGGCTGCGCAACGAGGGCTACTGCGTCTACGCGCAGAACTACGGCATGACGCTCCCCTCGCTCGGCCGCATCGGCGGGCTCGGGGCGGTCGACAGGTCCGTCGCCTCGTTCGGCGCGTTCGTCGACCAGGTACGCAGCCGCACCGGGTCCGACAAGGTCGATGTCGTCGGCCACAGCCAGGGCGGGCTCGTCGCCTACGCCTACATCAAGCAGGGTGGCGGCGCGAACAAGGTCGACGACTACGTCGCGTGGGGCGGCAGCCAGAACGGTACGACGCTCAACGGCCTCGCCACCCTCGGCAGCTCGCTGCGCATCCTCGGTTTCGTCGAGGGCTTCGCCGGCCTGCTCCAGGCGCCGGGCCTCACCGACCAGGCGCGCGGCAGCCGGTTCATGAACAACCTGCACGCCGACCCGACAGTCCCGGCCGGCCCCGACTACCTCACCATCCAGACGCGCTACGACACCGTCGTGACGCCGTACCAGACCCAGTCGATCGCCGGAGCCGAGAACGTCGTGCTCCAGGACCTCTGCCCGGCCAGCCGCGTCGGCCACGTCGGGCTGTTCCTCGACGAGCCCACGCTGCAGCTCACGGTGAACGCGCTCAACGACGGGCCCGCGGGCTTCCAGCCGACCTGCTCCGGGTTCGGTCCCGCTCTCTGACCCACCCCTCGTCCCGGCCGGGTCCGTCGTCATCGACGGGCCCGGCCGGTCGCACGTCCGGCAGCGCGCATCGCCATGTCCGCCCTCATGGTCGCGCCGCTCCGATGAAAGAATGCGGGACCGTCTGACGACGACCGACCCTGAAGGAGGCGACGACGCGATGACCGTCGGTCGCCGAGCATCGGTTCACACCCCCGCGGACGACGCAGCAGCGCGCTACGCGACGCTCATGCGAGGTCCGCGGATCGCAGCGCTCATCGGCGCTGGCACGGCACTCGCGACGTTGGCCGGCAACCTCCTCGTGCTCGAGCAGATGTCGGGGCTGCTGTTCGCCGTCACCGTCCCGGCGGCGCTCGTCTGCGCGGCGTCGATCCGCAACATCGTCAACTTCTCACCGCGCGCCGTCGCACGGCTGCAGCAGCTGACCGCATCGCTGGGTGGCAGGTTCTGGCTGTGGAAAACCGGAACGGGCGGACACAGCGGCACGCCGTTCGCCTATGGAGCCGAGCACGAGCGGTTCGGGGTCGTGGCCGGCACGCTCCATGGCATCCCGTTCGAGATGGGGCACCTGTCGTCGCAGGTGTCGACCCAGTACCGGGCACCGGGTGGTCGGCGGCACGGATACGTCGTCATCCGACTTCCCGAGCGGCTGCCGCACATGATCGTGAGCTTCGGGCACCTCTCGCGGGTCCTCGGCGTGAGGGTGGCTCCCGACCAGTGGCACCGGTCGCAGCGCGTCGATGTCGGCGGGGGACGCGACTTCCGGCTGTTCGTCGCCGACGGCGGCGAAGCTGCCGCTCGTGCGTTCTTCACTGCGGAGATCGTGGCGCTCTTCCAGCGCGTCGGACGCAGCTTCGACATCGAGATCAAGAACCGCAGCCTCTCCCTGCTCGCGGGCCGATCGCCGGCAGCGGGTTCCGAGCGTCGGTGGGCCGAGCAGTGGGGGCTGCTCGAGGAGGTCACGGGCTCGCTCGCGGGCTCGGAGGTCTGGAAAGCCGTGGGCAGGCAGAGCCGACGACTGCGGGACGAGCCGCTGCGTGCCGACATCGCGCGCGCGGTCGCCGTGGTGTTCGGCGTCGCAGCGATCGCCGTCGTCGTGCTGTCGCTCGTCGTGCTCACGGCGAGCGGTGTCATCGGCTGACGTCGGTGAGGCGTGACGACGTCTCCGACGGATCGCACGCGGCCCGGACCTACGGCTTCCGCAACGCCTTCGCGGGCACGTCGCTCTTCTCGACGTACCCCTCGTCGACCACGCGCTGCAGGAACGTCGCCACCGCCCAGCGCCGGGACTTGGCGGTGCGCACCCCCCACTCGAGGTGGTCCTCGTGCATGACCAGGCGCGACCACGGCACGACCCTCAGCACCCTGCCCCGCCGGCGCAGCTCGAGGCGGAAGACCAGGCTCGTCGCTCCCTGCCCCGGGCCGAGGCGGACGCCGCAGCGCAGCAGGTACGGCTCCGGGAGCTCGGGGAGCAGAAAGTCATCCGCACGCACCGCAGGCCACCGACGACGCCGGCCCCGCTTCTTCGCGCTCACCCCGATAACGCTACCGGCCCGAGAACGACGAACGCCCCACGGGAATCCCGTGGGGCGGTGGTCGTGGTGGTGGGCCTAACAGGACTTGAACCTGTGACCTCTTCCTTATCAGGGAAGCGCTCTAACCGTCTGAGCTATAGGCCCGGGGTGCGACGTCCAAGAGGCAGACTTCGCGTGGCGTACGCCGTACGCCGAGGCGTGACATTACCCCAACGCATCGGTGGCCGACAAAACGGCCCGTACGACGTCTGCGCTGCTCAGCGCTCGTCCTCCGCGAGGGTGACCTCGATGCCGCCGAGGAGCGCGGCGGCCATGTTGTAGAGGAAGGCACCCAGGGTGGCCATCGCGGTGATGAGCACGACGTCGACCGCCGAGATCAGCATCGTGAAGCCCAGCACGCGCTCCATGCCTACGTAGTTCTGCACGTCGAAGTCGCCCGCGCCGTCGGTGCCCGAGCCCAGGAGGTCGGCGATGGTCGAGTTGATCGAGTCCCACACGCCCGCGGCGCCGAGCACCGACCAGACGATGAAGACCGACACGACCGTGACGACCGCGAAGGCGATCGACAGCAGGAACGCCGTCTTCATGACCGACCAGGGGTCGATGCGGGTGAGGCGGAGCCGGGCCCGCCGTACGCGACGCTTGCGCGTCTCGGTGGTGGCGGTCGTCGACGACGCGCCCCCACCGGTGGCGGCCTTCTTCGCCGGAGCCCGCTCGGCGGGCGCCTTCTTCGCCGGAGCCTTCTTCGCGGCGGTCTTGCGCGGCGCTCCCCCGCGGGGGTTCGTCGGCAGGTCGCCGGTCGTGGTGGGTGCTCCGGAGCGGGGCGTGCTGTCGCTCATCAGGCCTCACCCTCGCTCTCGTCTGCGTCGTTCACGGTCTGGTTCTCGGTCGCGTCCTCGGAGATTGTTGCATCCGCCGCCGAATCCCCCGCGGTCTCGCCGACCTCGCCGGAGTCGACCGCGTCACCCTGCTCGGCCGCCTCCTCCTCGAGCAGCTCCTCCGTGCGGGCCTCGACCGAGCGGGCCACCACGGCGACCGCGTCGCCCAACTTCGGGCTCACGAACTTCACGCCCATGGTCGAGCGACCGGTGGCGCGGAAGTCGGCGTTGATCGGGCTGCGCACGACCTGGCCGGCCTGGGTGATGAGCATGACCTCGTCACCCTCCTCCACGATGAACGCGCCCACGAGCGACCCACGGTCCTCGTTGGCCAGCGCCATCGCCTTGATGCCGAGCCCGCCGCGCGACTGCGAGCGGTACTCGCTGATGCGTGTGCGCTTCGCGAAGCCGCCGTCGGTGATCGTGAAGACGTACTGCTCCTTCACGCCCGGCAGGTCGCCCGCGTCGGTCGACTCGCCGGCAGCCGCGGCAGCTGCCTCGGCCTCCTGCTCGGCCTGCACCTGCGACGACCGGATGACCGACATCGAGAGCATCGCGTCGCCCTCGCGGAACTTCATGCCCGTGACGCCCGACGTCGCGCGGCCCATCGGGCGCAGCTGCGAGTCGTCGGCCTGGAACCGGATGGCCTGGCCCTTGCGGGAGACCAGCAGGATCTCGTCGTTGTCGTCCACCAGCTCGGCGCCGATGAGCTCGTCGTCGTCCTCGCGGAAGTTGATCGCGATGACGCCGGCCTGCCGCGGCGAGTTGTAGTCGGCCAGGCGGGTCTTCTTCACGAGGCCGTTGCGCGTGGCCAGCACGAGGTACGGCGCCTGCGCGTAGTCGCGGATCGCGAGCACCTGCGCGATGTCCTCGTCGGGCTGGAAGCTGAGCAGCCCGGCCACGTGACCGCCCTTGGCGTCGCGCGACGCCTCCGGGAGGTTGTAGGCCTTCGTGCGGTAGACGCGACCGGCCGTGGTGAAGAACAGCAGCCAGTGGTGGTTGGTCGTCGAGATGAAGTGCTCGACCACGTCGTCACCGCGCAGCGTCGCGCCCCGCACGCCCTTGCCGCCCCGCTTCTGGGTGCGGTAGAGGTCGGACTTCGTGCGCTTGGCGTAGCCGCCCCGCGTGATGGAGACGACCAGGTCCTCGTCGGGGATCAGGTCTTCCATCGACATGTCGCCGGCGGCGGCGATGATCTGCGTACGGCGGTCGTTGCCGTACTTCTCGACCAGCGCGCCCAGCTCCTCGCCGATGATCTGGCGCTGGCGCGCCTCGCTGGCCAGGATGTCCTTGAGGTCGGCGATGAGCAGCTCGATCTCGGCGAGGTCGTCGATGATCTTCTGGCGCTGCAGGGCGGCCAGCGACCGCAGCTGCATCGCGAGGATCTCGTTGGCCTGCACCTCGTCGACGTCCAGCAGCTCCATGAGGCCGGTGCGCGCGGCGTCGGCGTCGGGGGAGTTGCGGATGAGCGTGATGACCTCGTCGAGCGCGTCGAGCGCCTTCACGAGGCCGCGCAGGATGTGGGCGCGGGTCTCGGCGCGACGCAGGCGGAACCGCGTACGACGCTGGATGACCTCGATCTGGTGCGTCACCCAGTTGCTGATGAACTGGTCGATGCTCAGCGTGCGCGGCACGCCGTCGACGAGCGCCAGCATGTTGGCGCTGAAGTTCGTCTGCAGCTCGGTGTGCTTGAGCAGGTTGTTGAGCACCACGCGGGCGACCGCGTCGCGCTTGAGCACGACGACGAGGCGCTGGCCCGTGCGGTCGGACGTGTCGTCGCGTACGTCGGAGATGCCCTGCACCTTGCCGGAGTCCGCCAGTTCGGCGATCTTCACGGCCAGGTTGTCGGGGTTGACCATGTAGGGCAGCTCGGTGATCACGAGGATCGTGCGGCCCTTGTTGTCCTCGTCAACGTCGATGACCGCGCGCTGCGTGATGGAGCCGCGCCCGGTGCGGTAGGCCTGCTCGATGCCCTGCTGGCCGACGATCGTCGCGCCGTTCGGGAAGTCGGGGCCCTTGATGCGCTCCAGCAGCGCGTCGAGCAGCTCCTCGCGGGAGGCGTCGGGGTGCTCGAGCGCCCACTGCGCGCCCGCCGCCACCTCCTTGAGGTTGTGGGGCGGGATGTTCGTCGCCATGCCGACCGCGATGCCGGCCGAGCCGTTCACCAGCAGGTTCGGGTAGCGCGCGGGGAGCACCGTCGGCTCCGACGACCGGCCGTCGTAGTTCGGCTGGAAGTCGACCGTGTCTTCCTCGATGTCGCGCACCATCTCGAGCGCGAGGGGCGCCATCCGGCACTCCGTGTATCGCATCGCCGCGGCGGAGTCGTTGCCCGGCGAGCCGAAGTTGCCCTGGCCCTGCACCAGCGGGGCGCGCATGACCCACGGCTGCGCGAGGCGCACGAGGGTGTCGTAGATCGCCGTGTCGCCGTGCGGGTGGTACTGACCCATCACGTCGCCGACGACGCGGGAGCACTTGGAGAACCCGCGGTCGGGGCGGTAGCCCCCGTCGTACATCGCGTAGAGCACCCGACGGTGCACGGGCTTCAAGCCGTCGCGTACGTCGGGCAGCGCGCGCCCGACGATGACCGCCATGGCGTAGTCGATGTAGGCGCGCTGCATGGACGTCTGCAGCTCGACCGGCTCGACACGTCCGCCGGGTCCGGGGGTCGCGGCGCCGTCGGTGGGCGTCTCAGTCACGATTGCTCTCTCTCCGTGGTTCTATCGATGTCTAGGGTTTTTGCTAGCGACCTAGATATCGAGGAATCGAACGTCCTTGGCGTTGCGCTGGATGAACGAGCGGCGCTGCTCGACGTCCTCGCCCATGAGGATCGAGAAGATCTCGTCCGCGTGGGCGGCGTCGTCCAGGGTCACCTGGAGCATGAGGCGCTGGTCGGGGTCCATCGTGGTCTCCCACAGCTCCTTGGCGTTCATCTCGCCGAGACCCTTGTAGCGCTGCACCGGGTTCTCCTTGGGCAGCTTCTTGCCCTCCGCCTGGCCGTCGCGCAGCAGCGCGTCGCGCTCGGCGTCGGAGTAGACGAACTCGTGCGCCGCCGGCTTGTTCCAGCGCAGGCGGTAGAGCGGGGGCTGCGCCATGTAGACGTAGCCCTGCTCGATCAGGGGGCGCATGAAGCGGAAGAGCAGCGTCAGCAGCAGCGTGTTGATGTGGTGGCCGTCGACGTCGGCGTCGGCCATCAGCACGACCTTGTGGTAGCGCAGCTTGCTCTCGTCGAACTCCTCCTGGATGCCCGTGCCGAGCGCGGAGATGATCGACTGCACCTCGGAGTTGCCCAGCACCTTGTCGATGCGGGCCTTCTCGACGTTGAGGATCTTTCCGCGGATCGGCAGGATCGCCTGGATGCGCGGGTCGCGGCCCTGACGGGCCGAGCCACCGGCGGAGTCACCCTCGACGATGAACACCTCGCACTCGGCGGGGTTGTTCGACTGGCAGTCCGACAGCTTGCCCGGCAGGCCCGCGGAGCCCAGGAGGCCCTTGCGGTTGCGGGCCAGCTCGCGCGCCTTGCGGGCGGCGACGCGGGCGTTGGCCGCGGCCTGCGACTTGCGGACGATGTCCTTGCCCTCGGCAGGGTTGCGCTGGAACCAGTCGCCGAGCTGGTCGTTCACGAGGCGCTGCGTGAAGCCCTTCGCCTCGGTGTTGCCGAGCTTCGTCTTCGTCTGGCCCTCGAACT
This sequence comes from Nocardioides alkalitolerans DSM 16699, assembly GCF_000426525.1. Lineage (GTDB taxonomy): Bacteria > Actinomycetota > Actinomycetes > Propionibacteriales > Nocardioidaceae > Nocardioides > Nocardioides alkalitolerans. The sequence continues at coordinate 618,099 of NZ_KE384533.1, read as the reverse complement.
GGGGCTCGCCGAGCTTGATGGAGATGATCGCGGTCAGACCCTCACGGATGTCGTCACCCGTGACGCGGTCCTCCTTCTTCTTCATCAGCCCCCACTCCTCGCCCCAGTTGTTGACCAGGGAGGTGAGCGCCGAGCGGAAGCCCTCCTCGTGGGTGCCGCCCTCGTGCGTGTTGATCGTGTTCGCGAAGGTGTGCACCGACTCCGTGTAGGAGGTGTTCCACTGCATCGCGACCTCGAGGCTCATGTGGTTCTCCTGGCTGTCAGGAGTCTCCGCCTCGAACGAGATGATCGTCGGGTTCGCCGCCTGCTTCGAGCGGTTGAGGTGCTCGACGTAGTCGACCAGGCCGCGGTCGAACTTGAAGACCTGCTCCAGGCCGCCGCCCTCGCCGCGCTTGATGCCGGTCGGACCCCCGTCGACCTCCTCGTCGATCGTGATGTCCTCCACCGCGTCGACCAGGTCGGAGGCCGCGGCGCGGTCGTCGCGCACGACGATCTCGAGGCCCTTGTTGAGGAAGGCCATCTCGCGGATGCGGGAGGTGATCGTCTCGAGCGAGTACGTCGTGGTCTCGAAGGTGTCGGGGCTGGCCCAGTAGGTCACCGTCGTGCCGGTGCGCTCGCCCGGCTCCATCTCGCGGACCTGCTCGAGACCGCCGTCGGGCACGCCGTGCGTGAAGGACTGGCGCCACAGGTGGCCGCGGTTCTTCACCTCGACGATGAGGTGGGTCGACAGCGCGTTGACGACGGAGACACCCACGCCGTGCAGACCGCCGGAGACCTTGTAGCCGCCGCCGCCGAACTTGCCGCCGGCGTGCAGGAGCGTGAGCGCCATCGTGACGGCGGGCAGCTCCTGGCCGGGTGCGGTGTCGGTGGGGATGCCGCGGCCGTTGTCCTCGACCCGGATCGCGCCGTCGTCCTGCAGCGTCAGCACGATGCGGTCGCAGTGGCCGGCGAGCGACTCGTCGACCGCGTTGTCGACGATCTCCCAGATCAGGTGGTGCAGACCGCGGACACCGGTCGAGCCGATGTACATGCCCGGGCGCTTGCGCACCGCCTCGAGGCCCTCGAGCACCTGGATCGCGGACGCGTCGTACTCACCGTCGTCGACCAGCGAGGCCGAGACCTTCGCCTCGGGATCGGGCTGCGCCTCGGCCGCCGGGGTGGCGTCGGGCTCGGCTCCGGAGTCCTCCGGGGTGGGCTCTGCGGGGGTGGGCTCGACCTGCTCGTCGCTCACGCGGTTCCTCTTCTCTCGACCCAGGACGACCGCACGGGTCGCCGGACGCACACGGTGGTCACCCTCGACATCGGAGCGCTGCACCGCCGGCGTCGGCCGGCAGGGGCTCCGCGAGCGACCACCGTCGTCCAGTCTAGCGGCGTGCACGGCCCCGTCCACGCCCACCCGCCGATCTGTGGAGGGGTGTCGGCATCTGAAATGCCCTCAGGCGGTCTCGGAGGGGGTCCCGGAGCGCCTCCCGGGGGTCCGGATGGGGTCCCCCTTGTCAGCCGACCCCGCAGATCGTCTCCTGCGGCCTCAGGGTCGGATCGGTGTCGCGATCTCCACCGGCGCTCCGTCCGCGCGGTCGGTGGCGGTCGCGGCGGGGCGGATCGCGGTAGGAGATACCCGTCCTACGGGTACGAGGTACCGCGAACAGTGGGGCGTCGCCGTACGACCCCCACCCACCCAGCCGGGCGCGGACTGAGCCCCTCACCCTCCACCGGCGGGAGTCCGCACCCCCCGGGGCGATCGGCCGCATCCGAGCTCAGCCGTACGTGTCCCGCGGCCCGCGCCCGTCGCGCACCGACCGCGCGCCCTTCTTCCACGTCGGGCCCTGCGGGCCGAGCACCTCGATCACCGTGACGGTGCCGTGGCCCAGCTCCTCGTTGAGGCGTCGTACGACGCTCGGGGCCAGCAGCCTCAGCTGCGTCGCCCACGCGGTGGAGTCGGTGCGCACCGTGAGCTTGCCGTCGGCGAAGGACTCCGGGGTGCAGTGGCCGCCGATGTCGTCGCCGACCAGCTCGGCCCAGCGCCCGAAGACGCCGTGCACGCGCAGGTCGACCTCCCACCCGCGCTGCGCGACGACGCGGCCGAGCTCGCGGTCGAGGCTCTGGGGGTCGCGGCCGTCGGGTCCGGGTCCGGAGAACGTGGGTCCCGTACGACGCCCGCGGCGCCGCCACCCACCGGCCTCGCTGCCGCCACCCGCGCCGAACCCGCCGCGGCCGCCCGCCGTACGACGCCCGCCCGTCGCCGGGTTGCCGCCCGCAGCGGCCGCCGCCTTGGCCGCCGCCCGGGCGAGGTCGAGGCCGGAGGCGTCGTGCGGCTCGGGCTCCGGGGTGATCTCGTCGGCGGACCCGTCGTCGGCGGGGGAGTCCGGGGAGTCGCCGGGGGAGTCGCCGGGGGAGTCAGGGGAGTCGTCGTCAGGCATCGTCGCGGACCTCGCCGTCGGCGACCCGGAACCGCGCCCCGGCCAGCGCCTTCGGCACGTCCTCGGCGACGGCCGCTGTCACCAGCACCTGCTCCGCGCCGGCGACGAGCTCGGCGAGCTGGTCGCGCCGGCCGCTGTCGAGCTCGGCGAAGACGTCGTCGAGCACGAGGATCGGGTCGTCGCCGTCGTCGCGCAGCAGGTCGTACGACGCCAGCCGCAGCGCCAGCGCGTACGACCAGGACTCCCCGTGCGAGGCGTACCCCTTCACCGGCAGCCGGGTCTCGGCCGACGCCAGCGACAGCAGCAGCTCGTCGCGGTGGGGGCCGACGAGGGAGTGGCCGCGCACCAGCTCGTCCTTGAGGCGCTCCTCGAGCCGCGCGAGGAACGGCTCGGTGAGCTCGGCGGCCGTCGGCGTCGGGCGACCGTCGGCGGGTTCGGGGGTGTCGAAGGAGGAGCGGTAGACCAGGTCGGCGTCGTCGCGGCCGGCGCCGCGGGCCACGGCGGCGTAGGCCTTCGCGACGTACGGGCGCAGGTCGTGGGCCAGCTGCAGGCGCGCGGCGAGCAGCTCGGCACCGACGGTCACGAGGTGGCTGTTCCACACCTCGAGCGTCGAGAGCGCACCCTCCTGCGAGCTGGAACCGCGGCGCGCGGCCCCGGCCGTCTTCAGCAGCGTGTTGCGCTGGCGCAGGATGCGGTCGTAGTCGCTGCGGACGCCGGCGAGGCGCGGCGTGCGCAGCACGAGGAGGTCGTCGAGGAACGCTCGGCGGTCGGTCGGGTCGCCCTTGACGAGCGCGAGGTCGTCGGGCGCGAAGACGACCGTGCGCACCAGGCCCACGATCTCGCGGGCCCGCGGCAGCTGGGCGCGGTTGACCCGCGCACGGTTCGCCTTGCCCGGGTTGATCTCGACCTCGAGCGTCGCCGTACGCCCGTCGCGCACCACCGCCGCGCGCACCACGGCCTGGTCGGCGCCGTGCCGCACGAGGGGGGCGTCGCTCGCGACGCGGTGGGAGGCGAGACGGGAGAGGTAGTCGATCGCCTCGACGAGGTTGGTCTTGCCCTGGCCGTTGCGACCGACGAAGGCCGTGACGCCCGGCTCGAGGGGCAGCTCGAGGGTCGGGTACGACCGGAAGTCGTGCAGGGAGAGGTGAGCGACGTGCACGACTCAGCCTCCCTTCGGTCGTCCGAAGCACGGCGCGTCACCCGGGGCAACGGTCGGCGCCGGCCCCGGGTGCGCGCAGCGACGTACGGTCAGTCGCCCGACTCGGTGCGGGCGGGGTGGGCCGTGCCCTCCTGCTCGCCCGACTCCGGGGCGTCGCCTCCGGCCGGGGCGGCGGTGTGGACGGCGTGGCCGCCGAACTGGTTGCGCATGGCCGCGACGGCCTTCATCGCGGGGGAGTCGTCCTGGCGGGAGACGAAGCGGGCGTAGAGCGCGGCCGTGATCGCGGGCGTCGCGACGGCGTGCTCGATGCCGGCCTCGACGGTCCAGCGACCCTCGCCCGAGTCGTCGGCGTACCCGCGGATCGAGCCCAGGGCCGGGTCGTCGTCCAGCGCCGCGACCAGGAGGTCGAGCAGCCAGGAGCGGATGACCGTGCCCTCGCGCCACGAGCGGAAGACCTCGGTGACGTTCTCGACCTCGTCGGCGGCCTCGAGCAGCTCCCAGCCCTCCGCGTAGGACTGCATCACGGCGTACTCGATGCCGTTGTGCACCATCTTCGAGAAGTGGCCGGCGCCGACCTTGCCGGCGTGCACGGAGCCGAACTCGCCCTCGGGGCGCAGTGCGTCGAACGCCGGCTGCACCTTCGCGATGTCCTCCTCCGACCCGCCGTACATCAGCGCGTAGCCGTTCTCCAGGCCCCAGACCCCGCCGGAGACGCCGCAGTCGACGAAGCCGATGCCCTTCTCGGCGAGCTGGGCGGCGTGGGCCTTGTCGTCGGTCCAGCGCGAGTTGCCGCCGTCGACGACGAGGTCGCCCTCGCTGAGCAGCTCGCCCAGCGTGGTGATCGTGTCGTGCGTCGGCTGGCCGGAGGGCACCATCACCCAGACGACCTTGGGGGAGGGGAGCGCCTCGACGAGCGCCTCGAGGCTGTCGACGTCGGCGAGGTCGGGGTTGCGGTCGAAGCCGACGACCGTGTGGCCGCCGCGGCGCAACCGCTCACGCATGTTGCCGCCCATCTTGCCGAGTCCGATGAGGCCGATGTCCATGAGGATCTCCTGGGATCGCGTGACTGCGGGGAACGGGTACGACGGTACGTGCGGGGGCTCCGTCCGACGCGACGCCCGGGGGCGTGACGTCGGACGCAGGACGTCAGGACAGCAGGCGGCGCGGCATGAGCAGGTAGCGGAACCCGGGGTCGTCGTCACCCTCGGGCACCACGCCGCTCATCACCACGGGCTTCGAGGCCTGGGTGAACGCGAGCTGCACGGTCGACTGGTCGATCGCGCCGAGCCCGTCGAGCAGGAACTGGGGGTTGAAGCCGGTGACGATGTCGCCGCCGTCGATGTCGGCCTCGATCGACTCCGAGGCCTGGGCCTCGTCGCCCGAGCCGGCATCGAGCGTGAGCACGCCGTCGCTGAAGGCGAGCTGCACGGCCGTGTTGCGCTCCGCGACGAGCGAGACGCGCTTGACCGACTCGATGAGCGCGGCCTTCTCGATCTTGGCGATCGTGAGGTGCTCGTTGGGGAACAGGCTGCGGACCTTGGGGAACTCGCCGTCGAGCAGGCGGGTCGTCGTACGACGCGTGCCGCCGTTCGCCGCACCCTCGAAGCCGATGATGCCGTCGCCCTGGCCGCTGGCGGCGAGCGCGATGGTCACGTCGCTGCCGGCGGTGAGGGACTTGGCCGTGTCGGCGAGGACCTTCGCCGGGATCAGCGCGGCGAGGGACTCGTCGGGGGTGTTCGGGCTCCACTCGAGCTCGCCCTGCGAGAGGCGGAAGCGGTCGGTGGCCAGCAGCGAGATGGTCGAGCCGTCGATCTCGATGCGCACACCGGTGAGCACCGGGAGCATGTCGTCGCGACCGGCGGCCGTGACGGCCTGGGCGACGGCGTGCGCGAAGGCGTCGCTGCGGGCGGTGCCCGTGGCGGTCGGCATCTGGGGGAGCGTCGGGTAGTCCTCGACCGGCAGCGTCTGGAGCGTGAACCGCGCCGAGCCGCAGACCAGCGAGACGCGGGAGCCCTCGAGCGTCATCTCGACCGGCTTGTTCGGGAGGCTGCGGGTGATGTCGGCGAGCAGCCGGCCGCTGACCAGCACGGTGCCGTCGTCGGTGACCTCGGCCGCGAGCGTGGCGCGGGCGGAGGTCTCGTAGTCGAACGTGGAGAGCACCAGGCCCTCGTCCCCCGCCTGGATGAGCAGACCGGCGAGCACGGGGACGCTGGGACGCACGGGCAGGCTGCGCGCGGCCCAGGCCACGGCATCGGCCAGGACGTCGCGTTCGACGCGGAACTTCACTGCTGGTCCTCCTGGTCGGGGTCCGTCGTGGCGCACTTTCGAATCACACACGCGACTGCACGCGGATCGGGAGTCGAATCCTGCCACGTCCGTCCAGCGGCGGACACCGGGCGGTGCGGATCGGTGTCGTTCGGGGGCGTCGCGGGTCGTCGTGGGGGTAGCGAGCTGCGCTGCGGGTTGCGGTGTCAGCGACAGGGCGGACGGGGCGCTGACACCGCGACCCGCTCCGAGGGTCGTTGGCAGCTCCTAGGAGACGCCCGTCGGCACGCTCCCGAGCGGCTGTTTGTCATTCGCTCGACCGAGTTCTCCCCAGGTCGGGGCCCGGGAGTCGTTGGTGAGGAAGTTGATCCGTAGATGGGCACGTAGGAGTCATAGGAGCTGTGGAATCTGGGGAGAACTCCGATCGGCCCAGGTCAGCGCCGCGAAGGCCTGTGCACTCACAGGGCACTCGACCCCCTGTGAACCTGTGGGCCCCTGGGGAGCGGAGGGCGCCGTACCGATCTCGTCCCCAGCTGTGCACAGGCCCTGGGGACGACTGGCCGGGTGGGTGCACACGCGGCTCCACATCTCACACCGTTGTCATTCACGGTGCCCGCGAGCGTGTGATTCGGGGGTCGCGGGACGACACGGGACGGAGCGCGGAGGTCATCCGAACGGTGGCTCCGGAGGCACGATCCGGATGACGTCCGGTCCCGGGGCGACGCGGCCCGAGCAGGACGTCATACGACGGGTGGGTCCGGCGCCACGATCGGGATGACGTCCGCCCCCCGGGAAAGGTCCGGCCGGCGAGCGTCACGCCGTACGGCGCGAGCCCCACGTGGGCGCCTCCACGCCGTACGGCGCGGGCCACCCTCACGCAGGCCCTCAGGAGCTCTGGCGCGCCTGCATCTTGATGCGGTTGGTCAGCTCGCTCACCTGGTTGAAGACGGAGCGGCGCTCGGCCAGCAGCTGGTTGATCTTGTTGTTGGCGTACATGACCGTCGTGTGGTCGCGGTTGCCGAACTGGGCGCCGATCTTGGGCAGTGACAGCTCGGTGAGCTCGCGGCAGAGGTACATCGCGATCTGGCGGCCCTGCACGAGGTGGCGGCCGCGGCTGGGTCCGGTGAGGTCGTCGATGGCCACGCCGAAGTACGCCGCGGTCTGCGCGATGATCGCCGCCGCCGTGATCTCGGGCTCGCCGCCCTCGGGGATGAGGTCCTTGAGCACGATCTCGGCGAGCGTCAGGTCGACCTCCTGACGGTTCAGGTTCGCGAAGGCCGTGACGCGGATGAGGGCGCCCTCGAGCTCGCGGATGTTCGTCTGGATCTTCGAGGCGATGAACTCGAGCACGTCCGGGGGCGCGGTGAGGCGGTCCATCGCGGCCTTCTTGCGCAGGATCGCGATGCGGGTCTCGAGGTCGGGCGGCTGCACGTCGGTGATGAGGCCCCACTCGAACCGGTTGCGCAGCCTGTCCTCCAGCGCCTCGAGGCGCTTCGGCGGGCGGTCGGAGGTGAGCACGATCTGCTTGTTCGCGTTGTGGAGCGTGTTGAAGGTGTGGAAGAACTCCTCCTGCGTCTGGGTCTTCCCCTCCAGGAACTGGATGTCGTCGATGAGCAGCACGTCGACGTCGCGGTAGCGGCGCTTGAACCGGTCCTGCCGGTCGTCGCGGATGGCGTTGATGAACTCGTTCGTGAACTCCTCGCTCGACACGTAGCGGACCTTCGCGCCGGCGTAGAGGCTGCGCACGTAGTGACCGATGGCGTGGAGCAGGTGGGTCTTCCCGAGGCCGGATTCCCCGTAGACCATCAGCGGGTTGTAGGCCTTGCCGGGCGCCTCGGCCACCGCGACCGCGGCGGCGTGGGGGAACCGGTTCGACGAGCCGATGACGAAGGTCTCGAACGTGTACTTGGGGTTGAGCCGCGTCTCGAGGGCCGAGGCCGGGCGCTGCTGGGGCGCGGGCTCGACCGGCGGGGGCTCGTCGTCGAAGTAGCGATCTGTCGACATATCGCTTTGTCGGTCATCGGAGACGGTCTCGGTCGGTCCGGTGGTCGCCTCGGTCTCGAGCGCGGGGTTGACCGTGACGGCGATGCGGATCTCGTGGCCGAAGGACTCGCTCAGCGCGTCCTCGATCTGGGGGCGCAGGCGACCCTCGAGCTGCCCGCGCGTGAACTCGTTCGGCACCGCGATGATGGCGGTCGACTCGTGCAGCGTCATCGGCTCGCTGGCGTGGAGCCACGCACGCTGGTGGGCCTGGAGGTCGGCGAGCACCGTCCTCCACGCCGTGGCGAGATCGGTCGATCCCTGGTCCATCGGGGCTCCTTCGGTCGTCGTGCCGCTACTGCCGGCGCCCCTGATCCTGCCTCATGTCCCCGGTGATTCCACAACCTTCTCCACAGCTTGTGCAGAAGTCGGGGGTGCGACGGGCGGGACCGTCGTGGGGTCGTCGCCCCAGGGTCGCACGCAGCACGTCGTGGCTGCTCAGGGTGCGCGTGACGACCCCGGGAGCCCCACCGCCGAGGCCCTCGTCCGCGTACGGCGGGGGCCCGCGCCGAGCAGTCACGACCTTGCTCTCGATGCTCCCCGTCCGTACGGTCGAGACAACGTTGTCCACAGGGTCGCGAGGGTTTGACCCTCTCCCTGCTCAACGCGTACCGTTCCAAGGTCGCCGGGAGTGTCGACCGGTGCCGCATGTCCACGGAAGCCTGCTCGTCAGGTGACCGCCGTGGGCGGGCGGTGCCAGCCGAAAGGCGACGCCGTACTCCCGCATGACGTGGACAGTCCCCGATATACCGGATCCGGAGAAGACTCGTGAGCAAGCGTACGTTCCAGCCGAACAACCGTCGTCGTCACAAGGTGCACGGCTTCCGCCTGCGCATGCGGACCCGTGCGGGCCGCGCGATCCTGTCGCAGCGGCGCCGCAAGGGCCGCAAGGACCTGGCTGTCTGAGCCGACCACACCGACGTCCTGCCGTGCTGCCCCGCGAGCTGCGGATGCGTGACGGCGGAGACTTCGCGGTCGCGGTCCGCAAGGGCCGGCGCGCAGGTTCGCGCACCGTCGTGTGTCACTGGGCCGGCGCGGAGGATCCCCTCCGCGTCGGCTTCGTCGTGAGCAAGGCAGTGGGCGGGTCGGTCGTCCGCAACCGGGTCAAGCGCCGGTTGCGGCACGTCGTGCGCGAGCTGACGGAGGCGTCGGCGCTCCCGGCCACGGGTCTCCTCGTGGTCCGGGCGCTCCCGGCCGCTGCCGACGCGACGTCGGTCGAGCTGACCGACGACGTACGGCGCACGTCCGGCCGCGCGACGCGTCCTGCGGACGCGGTGTCGTCGTGAAGTACCTGCTCATCGGGTTCCTGCGGCTCTACCGGACCTTCATCAGCCCGCTGTACGGCCAGGTCTGCCGCTACTACCCGTCGTGCTCGGCGTACGCGCTCGAAGCAGTGACGGTCCATGGGAGCATCCGTGGATCGTGGCTCTCTGTGCGGCGTCTGTCACGCTGTCACCCGTGGGCCGCGGGCGGCTACGACCCCGTGCCCGAGCGCCGTACGCCCACGGTGCAACGACCCTGAGTTCGAGGAGCCCAGCAAGTGTTCGAATTCTTCGGAACCATCGGCGGCGCGATCATGACGCCGCTGTACTACGTGATCTCGGCCGTGATGCTGGGGTTCCACACGGTGCTGTCGACGTTCCTCCCCGACGACTCCGGGGCGACGTGGCTCCTCTCGATCGTGGGTCTCACGATCGTCATCCGTGCGGCCCTGATCCCGCTCTTCGTGAAGCAGATCAAGTCGAGCCGCAACATGGCGCTGCTGCAGCCCCAGGTGCGTGAGCTGCAGAAGAAGTACAAGCACGACCGCGAGAAGCTCGCCGCAGAGACGATGAAGCTCTACAAGGAGGCGGGCACCAACCCGTTCGCCTCGTGCCTGCCGATCCTGCTGCAGATGCCGATCTTCTTCGCGCTGTTCCGACTGATCGACCAGGCGGCCAAGAAGGGCACGCCCCACGGGTTCCTCGACCGTGAGCTGGCGGAGAACTTCGGTGGCTCCGAGCTCTTCGGCATCCCCATCGCCGACACCTTCATCAGCAACGGCGGCAACGTCTCCGTCAGTGTCCTGGCGGCCATCCTCGTGGCCTCCATGACCGCCACGACGTTCCTCACCCAGCGCCAGCTGATGAGCAAGAACATGCCGCCGGAGGCCCTCACCGGTCCCTACGCGCAGCAGCAGAAGATGCTCCTCTACGTGCTCCCGGTGGTCTTCGCCGTCGGTGGTGTGGCCTTCCCGATCGGCGTCCTCGTCTACTGGACGACGTCGAACCTGTGGACGATGTGCCAGCAGTTCTACGTGATCCGTCGCAACCCGGCCCCCGGTACGCCGGCGGCCGCAGCGAAGCTGGAGCGCGACAAGGAGAAGGCGGCCCGCAAGGGTGGCGGCGCCGTGGCGCTGGACAAGAAGGTCGAGGCCGAGCCGGTGGTCGAGGAGCAGCCGCGGGTGCGCCAGCAGCCGCAGCGCCAGACCAAGGCCCAGCGCACCCAGCCGAAGGCCGGCGGCCCGAAGAAGCCGGCGTCGAAGAGTGCACCGACCAAGAAGAAGCGTTGAACGTCCTCACCAGGACGTCGTTGATGAAGGGGTGGGCCCAGTGACGGGTACGACGGACACCGGCGTGGAGCCGGAGCAGACGCAGGAGACCGAGGCCGTGGAGGCCGTCGAGGAGACGTCGACGGACGCCGCCGAGCCCAGCGCGCGCGTGTCGCGCCTGGAGCAGGAGGGCGACATCGCCGCGGACTACCTCGAGGAGCTGCTCGACATCGCGGACCTCGACGGCGACCTGGACATCGACGTGGAGGGTGACCGTGCGTCGGTCTCCATCGTGGGTGCCGACCTCTCGCAGCTGGTGGGCGCCAAGGGCGAGGTGCTGGACGCGCTCCAGGAGCTCACCCGGCTGGCGGTCTACCGGGAGACCGGGGAGCGCTCGCGCCTCATGCTGGACATCTCCGGGCACCGCGCCGAGAAGCGTGCGGCCCTCGAGAAGATCGCGGCCGACGCCATCGCCGACGTGAGGTCGTCGAAGGAGAAGGTGTCCCTGGACGCCATGTCGCCGTTCGAGCGCAAGGTGGTGCACGACGCCGTGGCCGCCGCCGGACTGGTGTCGGAGTCCGAGGGCGTCGAGCCCCGCCGCTTCGTCGTGATCCTGCCGGAGTGACGATCTCCTGATGGACGACGTTTCACGTGAAACGCCCCCCGTGCCCGCTGAGGCCCGGGGGGTGTTTGACGTCGAGCGGTGGCCCCTCATGACCGCGTACGCCGACCTCCTGGCGGACGCGGGCGTGGTGCGGGGCCTCATCGGTCCCCGCGAGGTGCCCCGCCTCTGGGAGCGCCACCTCCTGAACTGTGCGGTCGTGACGGACGTCCTCCCCCACGACGCGACCGTCGCCGACGTCGGTACGGGGGCGGGTCTCCCCGGCGTCGTCCTGGCCATCCGGCGCCCGGACCTGCAGGTGACCCTGATCGAGCCGCTGCAGCGACGGGTGACCTTCCTCCAGGAGGTCGTCGACGAGCTGGCACTCGACAACGTCGAGGTCGTCCGAGCCCGCGCCGAGGAGGTGCACGGCGCCCGCACCTTCGACGTCGTCACGTCCCGGGCGGTGGCCGCCCTGACGAAGCTGGCGGGCTGGTCGATGCCCCTCGTCCGTCGGGACGGTGTGCTGCTGGCCATGAAGGGCTCGAGTGCCGCCGAAGAGGTGGCAGGGTCGGCTCAGGCACTGCGACGCTGGTCCTCCCGCCCCGCCGAGGTGCTCGAGGTGGGCGGTGACGTGGTCTCTCCCCCGACCACGTTGGTCCGAGTGGTGCGTACGAAGTGAGATCGTTAGGTTGAGTGCTCGGCCCACCGCGGTGAGCGTCGACGCGGCCCGACGGGGCTGAGAGTTGTACACAGGGCTTTTCCGCGCGGTTGTAGGCCGTCTGGACCAGTTCTCCACAGATTGATGGTGTCTATCCACACCATGAGGCAAAGGGTTGATGACGTGGTTTCACGTGAAACAGGCAACGAGAACGGCGCCCCGGCGCCGTACCGCGTGCGCACCGCCGCGGATCTCGCCGAGACCGCGGCCCCCAGCGACGATCTGACCACGCCACTGGCCCGGGCGGTCGAGACGTCGCTCCTCGCCCGCGACGGTGCTCGCCGCATGGCCATCCCCCGCCCGGACGCCACGCGCGTCATGGTGGTCGCCAACCAGAAGGGCGGCGTCGGCAAGACCACGTCGACCGTCAACCTCGCGGCCGCCTTGGCGCAGCTCGGGCAGCACGTGCTGGTGATCGACCTCGACCCCCAGGGCAACGCCTCCACGGCCCTCGACATCGCCCACCACCGCGGGACGCCGTCGACGTACGACCTGCTGGTCGAGGGTGCTCCCCTGGCCGACGTCGCCCAGCCCAGCCCGGAGATCGAGGGACTGCACGTCGTCCCGGCCACGATCGACCTCGCCGGCGCCGAGATCGAGCTCGTCAGCGTGGTGGCCCGCGAGAACCGGCTGACGAAGGCGCTCAACGCCAGTCCCCTCATCGGTGACGCCTCGGCCGGCGACGGCCGCTACGACTACGTGATCGTGGACTGCCCGCCCTCCCTGGGGTTGCTCACGCTCAACGCCCTCGTGGCCGCTAAGGAGGTGCTGATCCCGATCCAGGCGGAGTACTACGCCCTCGAGGGCCTCGGGCAGCTCATCGAGACGGTCGAGATGGTGCGCCAGCACCTCAATCCGAACCTGAACATCTCCACCATCCTCGTCACCATGTACGACGGGCGCACGCGTCTGGCCGCCGGCGTGGCCGAGGAGGTGCGCGAGCACTTCGGTCCGCAGGTGCTGAAGACGATGATCCCCCGGTCCGTACGCGTCAGCGAGGCCCCGTCGTACGCCCAGACCGTGATGACCTACGACCCCGGCTCCCCGGGCGCGCTCGCCTACCTCGGCGCCGCTCGCGAGATCGGACAGCGGAGCGTGAAGGCATGACCAAGCAGCCCCAGCGTCGCGGACTGGGCCGCGGTCTCGGTTCGCTGATTCCGACGGCGCCCGAACCTGCTGGTTCCACGTCGAACGGCGGCTCCGAGGCCGGCGACGCGGAGACCGTCGACCGCACCCCCTCCGCGCAGACGAAGGCGGGCGGTCCGGAGCTCGCACCGGTCGACGGCGCCTACTTCGCCGAGCTGCCGGTGGAGCAGATCTCCCCCAACGCCCGTCAGCCCCGGCAGGTCTTCGACGAGGACGCCATGGCCGAGCTGGTCTTCTCCATCGGCGAGATCGGGCTGCTGCAGCCCGTCGTCGTACGGCGGACCGGCGACGCGTCGTACGAGCTCATCATGGGCGAGCGCCGGTGGCGCGCGACCCAGCAGGCCGGTCTCGGCGTCATCCCGGCGATCGTGCGGGAGACCGAGGACACGGACATGCTCCGGGACGCGCTCCTGGAGAACCTCCACCGCAGCCAGCTGAACGCGCTCGAGGAGGCGGCGGCGTACGCGCAGCTCCTCGAGGACTTCTCGTGCACCCACGAGGAGCTCGCCCAGCGCATCGGTCGGTCACGACCCCAGATCAGCAACACCTTGCGCCTGCTCAAGCTGACGCCAGCCGTGCAGCGGCGCGTCGCAGCTGGCGTGCTCTCCGCGGGTCACGCTCGGTCGCTCCTGGGCGTCCCGGGTGGCGAGGCTCAGGACCGTCTGGCGCAGCGCGTGGTCGCCGAAGGCATCAGCGTGCGTGCTCTGGAGGAGATCGTGGCGCTCGGCGATGCTGACAGCGCCCCTGAGACGCGCCGGCGGGCCCCGAAGACGACCGATCCGGGCCTCTCCGAGGTGGCAGAGCGCCTCTCAGAGCGTCTGGAGACACGTGTGAAGGTCGATCTGGGCCGCAGCAAGGGCCGGATCACGGTGGAGTTCGCCTCTTTGGACGACCTGCAGCGCATCATGGCGGTCATCGACCCGTCCAGCCCCGCCGACTAGTCATTAAAGCAACGAAGCGACGAATGGCTTTGTCGACAAAACCATTGGTCGCTTCGCTACTGGATCACTTCCTCTTGGCCGCACGCTTGGCGGCTCGCTTGGCCGCCCGCTCGCGCTTCTCCTCCGCGTCGAGGCGCTCCGCCTCCTCGAGCGTGGGCGCTCCGCCGCCGAAGCGGGCGGGCACCCACCAGGCGCCGGCCGGCTTCTCCTCCGCCGGGTAGACCTCGATCGCGTGGTCGAGCAGACCCTTCATCGCGGTGTGCAGCTTCTCGGTGTCGCCGACGGGGTCGTCACCCGTCGGGTGGAGCGGCGCGCCGACGTGCAGGCCGATCGTGGTGCCGCGCGAGAAGTCGCGGGGGTGGTCCTTCGTCCAGATCCGCTGGGTGCCGAAGAGCACGACCGGCAGCACCGGCACGCCGGCGGCCGCTGCGATACGCACGGCCCCGGTCTTGATCTCCTTGATCTCGAACGACCGGGAGATCGTCGCCTCCGGGAAGATGCCGACGGCCTCGCCCGCCCGGAGGTACTCGATGGCCTTGGCCGCCGACGCCGCACCGTCGCCACGGTCGACCTCGATGTGGTGGAAGCTGCGCATCACGGGCCCGCCGACGGCGTTGTCGAAGATCTCCTTCTTCGCCATGAAGCGCACCAGCCGCTTCGACGGGTCGGCGGCCAGCCCGCCGTACACGTAGTCGACGTAGCCGACGTGGTTGACCGCCAGCATCACGCCACCGGTGCGCGGCACGTGCTCGGTGCCGCTCATCTGGAACTTCTGGCCCAGGAGCCGGAACGCCAGCTTCGCGGAGACGATGACGGCGGGATAGGTCAGGTCACGCACGGGGGACTCTCCTGGGTGCTTCGGCTCAGCGGACGCCCGAGCCTAGCGTGGTGGCCGCCCGCCGCCGCGACCCCCGGAACGACGACGACGGCCGGCCCCCGGGACGTGGGGCCGACCGTCGTCGACGTCGTGCGGTGCGGCGTGAGCCGCGGTGGATCAGGCGATGAACTCGTCGAGCTCCTTGAGCAGCGCCGCCTTCGGCTTGGCGCCGACGATGGTCTTGACGACCTCGCCGCCCTTGTAGACGTTGAGCGTCGGGATGCCGGTGACGCGGTAGTTGGACGGCGTCACCGGGTTCTCGTCGACGTTCATCTTCACGAAGGTGATCTTGTCGCCGTGGGCGTTCGCGATCTCGTCGAGGATCGGCGACACCTGACGGCAGGGGCCGCACCACTCGGCCCAGAAGTCCACGAGGACGGGCTTGTCGGACTTCAGGACCTGCGCCTCGAACTCGGCGTCGGTGACGGCAGCGATGTCAGCCACGGTGATTCCTCTCGTACGGGATGGTCGGATAGAGGTAGAACGTCGCAGGGGCGCGCGTTCTTCCCGGTTCCGGTTCTGTCAGACGGATCCTCAGGGCCGCAGGGCCCGCGACGGATCCGCCGGATCAGAGACCGGCGGTCTGGACGGCCTCGGTGACGAACTCGCTCGCCACCGCGTCCTGCGCCTGCTGGGGCGACGCCGAGGAGTGCTCGAGGTCGGCCAGGTAGCGCTCGGCGTCCAGCGACGCCGCGCACCCGGTGCCGGCAGCGGTGATCGCCTGGCGGTACTGGTGGTCGACGAGGTCGCCGGCGGCGAAGACGCCGGGCAGGTTCGTGGCGGTCGAGGGGTGCTGCACGAGCACGTAACCCTCGTCGTCGAGGTCGACCTGGCCGCCGAGCAGCTCGGAGCGCGGGTCGTGGCCGATGGCGACGAAGAGACCGGTGACCGCGAGCGGCCGGGTCTCACCGGTGACGGTGTCGCGCAGCGTGACGTTCTCCAGCTTGTCGGAGCCGTTGATCTCGGCGACCTCGGAGTTCCAGACGAACTCCAGCTTGGGGTCGGCCTCGGCGCGCTCGACCATGATCTTCGACGCGCGCAGCTCGTCACGACGGTGGATGAGGTAGACCTTCGACGCGAAGCGCGTCAGGAACGTCGCCTCCTCGACCGCGGAGTCACCGCCGCCGACGACCGCGATCTCCTGCTGGCGGAAGAAGAACCCGTCGCAGGTCGCGCACCAGGAGACGCCCTTGCCGGAGAAGAGGTCCTCGCCCTCGAGGCCGAGCTTGCGGTAGCCCGAGCCCATCGCGAGCACGACGGCCTTCGCCGTGTAGGTGTCGGTGGCCGTCTTCACGATCTTCACGTCGCCGGTGAGGTCGACCTCGACGACGTCGTCGGAGATCAGCTCGGCACCGAAGCGCTCGGCCTGGGCCCGCATCTCGTCCATCAGGGCCGGGCCCATGATGCCGTCGCGGAAGCCGGGGAAGTTCTCGACCTCGGTGGTGTTCATGAGCGCGCCGCCGGCGGTCACCGAGCCCTCGAAGACGAGCGGCTCGAGCGCGGCACGGGCGGCGTACACGGCAGCCGTGTAGCCCGACGGACCCGAGCCGATGACGATGACGTTGCGCGGCTCGGAGGAGGTGGCGGACTGGTCGGTCATGAGGTGGATGCTCCTGGGGTCGGTACGGGGGGTGGTGCGGCCTGCACGGGCTACAACCGATCGTAGGGGAGAGGGATTCCCCGGGGCGGGTGGAGCACCTGCCGACCACCTCGCGACCGGCCGCGGAGTGCCTCAGCGGGCGCCGACCACAGCCGACCAGACCTCGTCGCCGGAGCCGCAGTCGCGCAGCGTGAGCAGGGCGCTCGTCGGGTCGTCCCCCCCGACGATCTCGACCACGAGCAGCGCGGGGCTCCCGTCGTACGACGTGAGCACACCGCCCTCGTCGGCGCTCACGCCCCCGCAGGTGGAGGGATCGAGCGCGCGACCGGCGCCGGCGGCGGCCGACGCGAGCACGGAGGTCGCGTCCTCGACGGTGACGTCGGCCGAGAGGTCGCGGTCGTCCGGCGCCCCCACGACGGTGCCGGGGGCGGGGGCGATCCGGGCCAGGGACGCCACGCTCTGCTGCGGCGTGACGTCGTCCGGCGTGGGCGCGGCCTGCGGCGGGGCCTCGGCGGCACCGGCGCCGTCCTCCTGCGAGCTCGACGAGGGCGCCGACTCGGCACTCGTGTCGGCGGAGTCGTTGCTGTCGCTCTCGCCCCCGGTCACCTGGGGCAGCACGACACCGCCCACGCCGACGGCCACGACGACCGCGGCGGCGGCGAGGAACACGGTGGTGAGCCGCCCGCGGCGCCGGCGGGCGGCGTCGAGGTCGAGCGGTGCGGGCGTCGGGCCGGGGTGGTGGCCGGTGGTCGTGCCGGGCAGGGGCGGTACGGCGCGTGGCGGGAGGTCGGTGACGGCCGACGTGCCGGCGGCGCGCTCGCGGGCGAGGCCGGCGATCACGTCGTCGAGGCGTGTGGCGACCGCCTCCGGGGTCGGCCCGGTGTGCCGGGCCCCCCGCAGCAGGCGGCGGAGCGCCGCCTCCTGCTCCGGGGAGAGGGGTGCGTCGTCGGCGGCATCGCCGTCGTACGTCGGGTCGTGGGGGTCGTGGGGGTCGCTCATGTCACCTCCTCGTGCGCTGTCGGGTGGATCCGGGGCAGGGTCACGCCGGGCCGAGCGGCGGTCCACGCGGCGACTCGGGGGATGAGACGGGCGACGGCGGCTCCGGGTTCCACGACGAGGGGGCGTCCTGCGCGGGCTCGGACACGTCGAGGAGGTCGGCCAGCACCCCGGCGAGCTTGGCGCGGGCGCGCGAGCAGCGGGACTTCACGGTGCCGACCGCGCAGTCGAGCACCTCCGCCGCCTCGGCGACCGAGTAGCCCTCCATGTCGACCAGCACCACGGCGGCGCGCTGCTCCGGGGCGAGCGTGGCCAGGGCGTCGAGCACCCGACGCCGCTGCTCGCCGGTGACGGCCTCGTCGGCGGGGTCGACCACGCCGCGCGACGCGGTGACGGCGCCCCGTCCGGCGTGCTCGTCGAGGTCGTCGGGCAGGGGGTCGGCGGCGCGCACCTTCATCGCCCGGAGCCGGTCGAGGCAGGCGTTGACCACCACCCGGTGCAGCCAGGTGGTGACGGCGGCGTCGCCGCGGAAGGAGCCCGCCCGCCGGAAGGCGGCGACCAGGCCGTCCTGGAGGCCGTCGGCCGCGTCGTCCGGGTTGCCCATGGTGCGCAGCGCCACCGCCCAGAGACGGTCGCGGTGCCGGGCGGCCAGCACCCCGAACGCGACCGGGTCACCCGCGACGTGGGCGCGCAGCAACGTGGCGTCGTCGGCCTCGTGGCCGCTCGGCTCCTCGCTCGCCCGGTCGGGCGCCGGGCCGGTCACCCGAGGACCCGCACCTCGGAGACCTCGCTACGGAAGCCGTCGGCGACAGGCGGGAGCGACGTGATCCAGATCGTCACGTAGCGACCCGTCGCGCCTGTCAGGGCGATCTGGGCCTGCTCGGAGGCGCCCTCGGCGCCGCCGACCGGCTCGAGCCCGTCGACCGAGCCCACCGGCTCGTCGCTCACGTAGACCTGCACCGTCGTCGGGCTGCCCACGAGGTCGAGCTCGAGCCCGGTCAGGGCCAGGCTCTCCCCGAGGTCGAGCTGCAGGCCGACACCGCTCTTCAGGCCGCCCGGGCCGAACTGCTGGAAGTACGTCGAGGTGTTCCACGTCGTCTCGGTGTCGCCGTCGACGGCGTTGCCGGCACGGTCGCTGTTCTCCTCGCCGTCGGAGCCCTCGGGGTCGATCGAGGTCGCCCCCACGACCGGCACGATCGCCGGCGCCGGCGGGGCGCTCTCGGTCGAGCTCGCGCTCGGTGACGGCGTCGACCCGCCGTCGTCGTCGCCGCCCGACGTACCGGGACGGCCCATGAGCTGGTAGACGACCGCCACGATCAGCAGCAGCGCCACCAGCGAGCCCAGGAAGCCCGCGAGCTGCAGCCACGTGCGGCCGGGCTTGTCGCGGCGGCGGGCGCCCGGCTCCTGCACGGGGTGGGGCAGCACGGCGCCGGTGCGGTGGCCGGTGGCCCAGGGCCAGAACTCCTCCGACGGCGCCGGCCCGACCGTCTCCTGCGCGCGCCGGCGGGCGGCGATCTCCTCCGGCGTCTCGGGCGCGAACAGCGGGCGCTCCGGCGGGTCCTCGAAGTCGGGCGGCGGCGGCGGGGTCTCGCTGCGCTTCGCGAGCCACGACACGTCGTCGGTCTCGTCGTCGAAGATCGGCACGCCGGCCTGGGTCGGCACGTCGACGTTGTCGGTGCGCGTGGTGGTGCGGGGGGCGGGCGCCGGGGCGTCGTCGCCTGAGGAGGTGCTGCCGCTCGCGGGTGCCTCGGCGCCCGAGGACGGGGCGTCGACCTTCTCGACCGGGGCCGTGGGCGGCGACGCCGGCGTCGCGGGCGCCACGGGGGTCTCGGCGGTCGGGGTGGGGGTCGGGGCGGGGGTCGCGGTCGGCGCGGCGAGCGGGGCGGTGATCGGGGCCCGGACGGCGGTCCGCTCGACCGGCCGCTCGCGGTCCGACTGGGTGTCGTGCGGGCGCACCACCGGCAGGGGGGTCAGCAGCGCCGCCGGCACGGCGGGGATGGTGCCGGACGCCGACGTGCCCCGCTCCGCCTCGAGGGCGGCCATGCCGGCGGGGTCCCCGACGTACTCGCGCAGGTAGTCGGCGATGCCCCGCGCGGTGGTCAGGTCGTACGGCGCCCGCGGCGGCGTGTCGGTGTTGAGCACGTCGTCGCAGAGCTCGTCGAGCACGCGGGGGATGCCGGCGCGCACCTGGCGCGGGCGCAGCACGGCGCCGCCGTCGAGCGGGGCCGTCGGCATGACGGAGGGGGAGCGGCCCGGCCAGCGACCGGTGAGCGTGGCGTAGAGCAGGCCGACGAGCTCGATGACGTCGTCCCGGGCGGTGGCGGGCGGCAGCCCCTTGAGGGCGGCGTCGACCGCGCAGCCGTTGACCCGCACCGAGCCGGAGAGGTCGACGATCACGTTCTCGGGCACGAGCCGGCCGTGGGTGATGTCGGCGGCGTGGGCCGCGGCGATCGCGCCGGCGACCTCGCCGACCATCCAGGCGGCCCGCCGTGGGGCGAGGGGGGCGTGCTGGAGCATGAGGTCGAGCGACATGCCCGTGCCCCACTCATTGACCACGTAGCAGGCGTCGCCGGTGACCTCGGCGTCGAGCACGCGCAGGAAGCGGCGGTCGGTGAGGCGGGCGCAGCGGCGGGCGGCCTCGAGCAGCTCGTCGGCGCGCTCGGTGCGGGCGGGGATCACGTGCACCGCGACGTGCCGGGCGAGCACGCGGTCGTGGGCCCGCCAGAAACGACCGTCACCCGCCTCGCTGAGCAGGTCGATGAGCAGGTAGCGGTCGGCGAGCACGTCGCCGGGCCGGATCGTCGACGGCATCGTCACCCCCTCGTGCGTCTCGCCGTCACGACGGAGCCTTCTCGGGAGCTCCGTCGCGCCGTGGCCATCGTAGGCCCCTCACCCGGTCGCGGGGCGCCGCCGTCGCCGCAGCACGGTCGCCACGACGCTGCGGACCTCCTCGATGCGCAGCAGCCAGGCGGCCGCGAGCACGACCAGCACGTGCACGAGGCCGACGGCGGCGAGCAGCAGGCCGGCCGCCAGCGGGTGCGGATCGTCCGGCAGGAGGGGGTGGAGCGCCCAGCGGGTCAGCCACGCGGCGCCCGCGCCCAGCAGGACGGCCAGCAGGATGCGGACGGCGAAGAGCGCCGTCGTCCGCGTCTGCAGCCCGCCCAGGGTGCGGGCGAGCACGCCGTACGAGACCGACGCCCCGACGAGGTAGGCCCCGCCGTACGCGAGCACGAGCGCCGGGGCGGTGCCGGCCGCGGAGGCCTGCGAGACGAACAGCAGCGCCAGGGTCACGTTGACCGCCGCGATGATGCACTGGATCCAGAACACCCGCCGCGTCTGCTCGAGGGCGTAGAAGCCGCGCAGCATCATGTAGTGGACGGTGAACAGCACGATCACCGGCGCGAAGAGGGTCAGCGACGGCACGAAGTCGTCGTACGACGCGGACGCGGCGCCGTACCCCCAGATGAGGTTCGCGAGGTCGGGGGCGACCACCGGCACGACCGCGGCGACGGGCACGACGAACGCCAGCGTGGTGCGGAGCGTCGAGGCGAGCGTGGCGCCCATGCCGGTGAGGTCACGCTCGGCGGCGGCCGCCGAGAGGCGCGGCAGGATCGCCGTCGTCAGCGAGACCGTCACGATCGCGTGCGGCACCATCATGATCAGCAGCGCGTTGGAGTAGACGAAGTAGCCCGTGCCGTCGTCGGAGCCCGCGTTGCCGCCCGACGCGAGGCGCACCACGACCGTGTAGGCGGCCTGGTTGACGATGACGAACCCGATGGTCCAGGCGCCCAGCTTCAGCGTGTGGCCGAGGCCGGTGCCGATGAAGTCGAACCGCGGCCGGATGCTCACGCCCGCCGAGCGCAGGTAGGGCACGAGGATGACGAACTGGGCGACGATGCCGAGCGTCGAGCCGATGCCGAGCACCAGCTCCTGGTTCGTCGAGAACGCGGAGTTCACGGCGTCGGGCGCCACCGGGCCGAACACGACGAGGTAGATGACGAGCACGATCACCGAGATGACGTTGTTGGCGATCGGGGCCCACATCATCGGGCCGAACCGGCCGCGGGAGTTCAGGATCTGCCCGACGAGCACGAACATGCCGTAGAAGAAGACCTGCGGCAGGCAGAACCGCGCGAAGGCCACCGCCGAGTCGCGCTGGGCGGCCAGCTCGGGCTCGTTGAACCGGCCCTCGAGGTAGATCGACATCACCCAGGGCGCCGCCACCACCAGCAGGACGGTCACCGTGCCGAGGAAGAGGGCGGCGAGCGTGACGATGCGGTTGACGTACGCCGCGCCGCCGTCGGGGTCCTGCTTGAGGGCCCGCACCAGCTGCGGCACCAGCACGGCGTTGAAGACGCCGCCGGCGAGCAGGATGTAGACCATGTTCGGGATCGTGTTGGCGATCGCGAAGATGTCGGCGTGCAGCTTGGTGCCCAGCGCCGCCGCGAGCAGGATGCCCCGCACGTAGCCGCTGAGGCGGGAGACGATCGTGCCCGCCGCCATGACGGCGCTCGAGCTGAGCACCGACGCGTCGGTGCCGGCGGGGGCCTTGCGGTCCGTGGCCGCGACGGGCTCGGTGACCTCGGAGGCGCCGGTGGCCGACACCTCGTCGGCGGCGTGGACGGGGCCCGCGTGCGTGCCCGCGACCCGCACCGGCGTGGCCGTCGTGCCGCCGTCGCGGTCACCGGCCGGGCCGAGGGGCTGCTGCGGCAGCCGGATCGCCGGGCGCTCCACGGTCGCGGTCGGGTCGACGAGGGCCTCCGGCGCGGCGTCGGGCACGGGTGGCACCAGCGGCTCGGCGCGGTGCACGGGGGTGGTCGGCTCGGGTGGCTCGTAGGCGGCCGCGACCGTGGGGGCCCGGTGCTTGGGCACCTCGGGCTCGGGCGGCTCGACGACGGCGACGTCGAAGTGCTCGAACGGGTCGTACGTCGGGGGGAGCGGCTCGCCGGCCTGCTGGTCGGGCTGCTGGTCGGGCTGCTGGTCGGCCTGCCCGTCGACCTGCCCGTCGTGCTCGGAGGGGGGCGGTCCCTGGTGGCGTCCGGTGGTCACGCGGTGCCCCCGGCCGGTGCGTCGTCGGAGCCGCGCACGCGGCGCAGCACCCGGTAGCCGATCGTCACGACGAGCAGCACGACGGCGCCGCCGATGACGACCCAGATGATGTCGCTGACCGCGGCCGACCGGAGGGGCACGACGTCCCGCGAGCCCAGCGGCACGCCCTCGGCGTCGGTGACGAGCACCTCCACGTCGAAGACGCCGATCACGCCGACGCGGGCATTGAGCAGCACGGAGGCGGAGGCGCCGGCCCCGAGCTCGACCGGTCCGGGGTCGTCGAGGGTGACCGGGCTGTCCTGGGCGCCCCGCAGCTCGACGACGACCGGTTGGTCGAGGCCGTTGGTGACGCGGACGGCGAACCGCCCCGAGTCGCTCGACAGCGTGACGGTGGGTGGTGCCTCGACGGTGACGGCCCCGAGCACGGCGTCGACGCCCATGAGGCCGGTCGTGGCGCGGGAGCGCGTGCGGGCGAGGTCGCCGCGGTGGGGGTAGCCGAGCAGGACGGAGGCCTCCCGCTGCACCTGCACCGAGACGGTGTCGTTCTCGGACAGCATCGCCTGGAGCCGGCTGCCGAGCGCGGTCAGCTGGTCGGCGCGCTCGAAGAGGTCGACCGGCAGGGTCGCGGGGGCCGGTGCGGCCCCGTCGACGACCAGCGCGTCGGCGTCGACCTCGTCGAGGTCGCCCGAGATCAGCTCGTCGAGGGGGGCCGCCCGCAGCCAGCCGTCGTCGAGCCCCTGGGTCACGGGGCCGCCGCGGCCCGGCTCCCAGCGGGGCGGCAGCGCGACGATGGTCGGTCCGTCGCCCGCCCCGTCGTCGTCGAGCGACGCCAGGGCGGTCTCGGCCGCCAGGCGCTGCCGCACCTGGACCGAGGAGAGGGAGTTGCCGGGGCTGGGGCCGCCGTCGGCCGCGGCCGCGTCGACCACGACGACGGTGCGCTCGCCGTGGGTCGCGACGCGGGCCCCGTCGGGCAGGTCGTCCGGCAGGGCGGTGTCCGCCACGACCAGGGTCGCGTCGTCCTCCAGCAGGTCGAGCTCGTCGTCGGTGAGGGCGTCGTCGACCGGGGCCACGGCGGGCCGGCCGGTGAGGTCGAAGCGCTCCAGGGCGTCGTCGCTCAGCGCGCGGGCCCGGTCGTAGGTGCCGGGGTCGTGGAGGGCCGCTCCGGCGACGTCGAGGTCGCCGTACGGGAGCGCCAGCACCTCTCCCTCAGCCAGGAGGGCGAGCGCGTCCTCGAGCCAGGCGGCCGCCACGCGAGCGACCTCCGTGTCGACGGGCTCGGGGGTGGCGACGGGGTCCTCGGTGGTGGGGACGTCGGTCGGGGAGCCGTCGTCCTCTTCCTCGTCGCCGGTCGTCGTGGGGGCGAGGGAGCGCGCCGGGTTGCCGACCGCGAGGCGGGCGGCCACGTCGAGCACCGCGGGGTCGAGCAGCCAGGTGACGGCGGCAGGGTCGGCCGAGGTGGTCGTCGGACGCGCCGCCTCGATCACGTTGCGCAACCGGCCACCGGGCCCGAAGACGTCGAGCCAGGAGTCCTCGGAGGCCACCTGGCCCTCAGCGGTGTAGCCGATGGGCTCGCGCAGGGGCACGAGCACCGAGGTGCGCGCGACGCTCGGTCCGGCCGTGGAGACGACGGGCAGGAAGGTGCGGGCCTTGCCGTTGGCGTTGCCGCTACGGCCGTCGGCGGTCTCGCCCAGGGCGTGCACCCCGAGCCAGTAGACGCCGGGGGAGCCGCTGATCTCGAGGGAGCCGTAGGGCACCCGCACCTGGAACGGCAGGGTCTCGCCGGGCGGGAGGGACGTGATCGAGCGGTCGAAGAGGCCCTCGGTGGTGAGGCGTCCGCCCACCACGTCGGCCGCGTCGGAGGCGGCGGCCTCGGCGAGCTCGTCGACGTCGGTGATCGGGGACGCCGAGGTCAGCGGGTAGACCCGGACGTTGCTCCACAGCTCGTCGGTCGTGTTGGTGACCGTGCCGCTCACCGTCAGCACGCCGTCGGCGTCGGGCACGAGCACGGCCGGGGTGACGTCGCCGAGGGTGACCGCGAGCGGGTCGGCGGTCGTCGCGTCGCCGTCCTCGTCGTCCGAGGTGCCGGGCTGGTCGCTGCTCCCACCGCCGTCGCCGCCGGGCTCCTCGGTCGGGTCGGCGGAGCCGGTCGGGGTCGTCTCGTCGTCGCGGGGTCCGGAGCGGGACGCCGCGACGTCGCGCTCCAGCAGCTCGGGGTCGAGCGCCGGGGCGGTCGCCGTACCGGCCACGGAGCCCGACGGGGCGGGCGGGGAGCCGAGCATGAGGGCCAGGCCGACCACCACCACGGTGATCGCGAGCACGGAGCGCAGCACGGCCGAGCGCCGTGACGGTCGGCGCGCGGCCCGGGGAGGCGACGCGTCCGGCTCGAGCATGGCGACGACTCTAAGGGAGGGCGGCAGGTGGACCCGTCACCCCGCTGGTGTGGTCGCCCACTCTCTCCGACGGGTTCCGGGGCGCTGGCACTAGAGTGGCTCGTCGTGCCCGACGCCTCGCCCCGCCCTACCGAGCCCGCCTCCGCGACCTTCACCGCCGCCCCCTCGGGCGTCGCGGGCGATGTCACGGGCGAGGCGCTGTCGATGGTCGAGGTGCAGCGCCGGGTCGCGACCGAGCTGACGCGGATCGGTGCCGTGGTCGACGAGCTCGGGGAGCGCTTCGTCGCCGCGGGCCACAGCCTCCACCTCGTGGGCGGGCCCGTGCGCGACGCGATGCTCGGTCGCCTGCAGAACGACCTCGACTTCACGACGTCCGCCCGCCCGGAGGTGGTCGAGCGCCTGGTCAAGGGGTGGGCCGACGCCGTGTGGGACATCGGCCGCGCCTTCGGCACCATCGGCTGCCGCAAGGACGACTGGCAGATCGAGATCACGACGTTCCGCACCGAGGTCTACACGCCGGACTCCCGCAAGCCCGAGGTCGCGTACGGCGACGACCTCGCCGGCGACCTCGTGCGCCGCGACTTCACCGTCAACGCGATGGCCGTCTCGGTGCCCGACCGCGTCTTCGAGGACCCGTACGGCGGGATCACCGACCTCGCCCACCGGGTCATCCGCACGCCGGGCACGCCCGAGGACTCCTTCTCCGACGACCCGCTGCGCATGATGCGGGCCGCGCGGTTCGCCGCCCAGCTCGGCTTCGAGGTCGCCCCCGACGTGGTCGCGGCCATGACCGCCATGGCGGAGCGCATCGACGTCATCTCGGCCGAGCGCGTCCGTGACGAGCTCGTGAAGCTGGTCTGCTCGCCGTACCCGCGCCGCGGCCTGGCCCTCCTCGTCGAGACCGGGCTCGCCGCGCGCGTGCTGCCGGAGCTGCCGGCGCTGCAGCTGGAGCGCGACGAGCACCACCGCCACAAGGACGTCTACGAGCACTCCCTCACCGTGCTCGAGCAGGCCATCGAGCTCGAGCACCGCCTGACCCCCGAGGGCGAGCCCGTGCGGCCCGACTTCGTCGTGCGGTTCGCCGCGCTCATCCACGACATCGGCAAGCCCCGCACCCGGCGCTTCCTCGACGACGGCACCGTGACCTTCCACCACCACGACGTCGTGGGCGCCAAGATGACGCGCAAGCGCATGAAGGCGCTGCGGTTCTCGAGCGAGCAGATCGAGGACGTGTCGAAGCTGGTCGAGCTTCACCTGCGCTTCCACGGGTACGGCGACGGCGACTGGACCGACTCCGCCGTCCGCCGCTACGTGCGCGACGCCGGCGACCAGATCACCCGCCTCCACATCCTCACGCGGGCCGACTGCACGACGCGCAACAAGCGCAAGGCCGACCGGCTCCGCCGCACGTACGACGAGCTCGAGCGCCGCATCGAGCGCCTGGGCGAGGAGGAGGAGCTGGCCGCCATCCGGCCGGACCTCGACGGCAACCAGATCATGGAGATCCTCAGCGTCGGACCGGGCCGCGAGGTCGGCGAGGCCTACAAGTTCCTCCTGGACCTGCGCCTCGACGAGGGCCCCGCGTCGTACGACGTCGCCCGCGCCGCCCTGCTCGCCTGGTGGGAGCAGCGCCGGGCCTGAGGCCGGGGCTGGCCCGTCGCCGCCCCGCCGCGGCCACGTGTAACGCGGTGTCCGAGCTGCTGCACATGCGTCAGGACGCGCACTCGGACACCACAGCACCGCAGAAGTCGGGTCGGGAGACCCGGCCGGGCCCCGGGTGCGCCCTTCGCGGTACCTCGTACCCGTGACACGGGTGTCTCCTACCGCGATCGGTACGACACGCGCTCGCCCGCGCGATCGGTACGACGCGCGCCCACCCTTGCCTTGTTGACGCCCGTTCAGTAGCGTGCGCGGCACCAGCCCCGCCGACCAACGGAGTAGCGCCATGCCCGCCACCGGAACCGTCAAGCCCCTGCTCGAGGAGTCCATCGAGATCGACGCGCCCCCGGCGACGGTCTGGTCGCTCGTCTCCGACCTGCCGCGGATGTCGGAGTGGAGCCCGCAGGTCCTCCGGTCGTTCACGCGGGGTCCGGTCCGGCTCGGCTCGCTCCTGCTCAACGTGAACCGCCGCGGCCTGCTCGTGTGGCCCACGCGCTCGAAGGTCGTGCGCTTCGAGCCCCACTCCGAGTTCGCGTTCCGGGTGCTCGACAACAAGACGATCTGGGCGTTCCACCTCGAGCCCACGGCCTCCGGCACGCGGGTGACCCAGCGTCGTACGACGCCGCAGGGCACCACCGCGGTCTCCGACAAGCTCGTCGGCGCCGTCATGGGCGGTCAGGAGTCGTTCCAGGACGAGCTGCTCGCCGGCATGCGCCAGACGCTGGCGAAGATCAAGCGCGAGGCCGAGCGCGCGGGCTGACCGGGCGCCCCGGCGCGCTCCACCACCCCTGACCTGGGGATGACCCGCGGCGCACCCGTGCCGAAATCTGGTTGAGGGGGCCCGCGGTCGGGCAGAGTGCGCGGCATGAGAAGCGAACTCTTCGCGCAGGACAACCTGCCCCAGACCAGCAACGAGCGCTACGTGCTCCAGAACCCGCAGATGCTCCGGGTGGGCTTCGGCCCCGACGTCCTCGCCGCGAAGGGCTCGATGGTCGCCTACCAGGGCAACATCACCTTCACCCACGAGGGCTCCGGCAGTGTCGCCAAGCTCGCCAAGAAGGTGCTGACGAGCGAGAACCTGGCGCTGATGCGCGTCTCGGGCCAGGGCCAGGTGTTCTTCGCCGACCAGGCGGGCTACGTGAACCTGATGCACCTCGAGAACGAGGGCATCTCGATCAACGCCCGCAACCTGCTGGCCTTCGACGCCACGCTGCAGTGGGACATCAACCGCACCAAGGGCGCCGGCATCATGGGCGCGGGCCTCTTCAACACCACCATCGGCGGCACCGGCACCGTGGCGATCAACGTCGTCGGCCGACCGGTCGTGCTCGACTGCTCGCAGGGCCCCGTGTACGTCGACTCCAACGCCGCCGTGTGCTGGTCGGCCAACCTGTTGCCGGGCGTCCACAACAGCATGAACATGGGCTCGATGCTGCGCGGCGGCACCGGGGAGGCGCTCCAGTACGTCTTCCAGGGCGCCGGGTTCGTCGTGGTCCAGGCGTTCGAGTGGAGCGCCGTCACCCCCGGCTGAGCCGGCTGGCCGGCTGACCCGCTTCGACCCGTGCCGGGCAGGCCCCGGGCACGACAGCGCCCCGCAGGTCATCGACCTGCGGGGCGCTGTGCGTCGTACGGGGTGGAGCTAGACCGGTGAGGTCACTCCTCGCCGCGGATGAAGGCCTCGACGCGTCGGCGACCCTCGTCGTCGGGGAGCTGCACCGGCGGGGACTTCATCAGGTAGGACGACGCCGAGATGATCGGGCCACCGATGCCGCGGTCCTTGGCGATCTTCGCCGCGCGGATCGCGTCGATGATGATGCCGGCCGAGTTCGGCGAGTCCCAGACCTCGAGCTTGTACTCCAGGTTGATGGGGGCGTCACCGAAGGCGCGACCCTCGAGGCGGACGTAGGCCCACTTGCGGTCGTCGAGCCACGCGACGTAGTCGGACGGGCCGATGTGGACGTTCTTGTCGTGGACCTTGCCCGACAGCGTGCCGGTGAGGTTCGACGTGACGGCCTGCGTCTTCGAGACCTTCTTGGACTCCAGGCGCTCGCGCTCGAGCATGTTCTTGAAGTCCATGTTGCCGCCGACGTTGAGCTGGTAGGTGCGGTCCAGCGCGACGCCGCGGTCCTCGAACAGCTTCGCCATCACGCGGTGGGTGATGGTGGCGCCGACCTGGCTCTTGATGTCGTCGCCGACGATCGGGACGCCCGCGACGCGGAACTTCTCGGCCCACTCGGGGTCGGAGGCGATGAAGACGGGCAGCGCGTTCACGAACGCGACGCCGGCGTCGATGGCCGCCTGCGCGTAGAACTTGTCGGCCGCCTCGGAACCCACCGGGAGGTAGGAGACGAGGACGTCGGCCTGGGTCTCGCGGAGCACGGCGACGACGTCGACCGCCTCGGCGTCGGACTCCTCGATCGTCTCGCGGTAGTACTTGCCCAGACCGTCGAGGGTCGGGCCGCGCTGGACGGTCACGCCGAGCGGCGGGACGTCGCAGATCTTGATGGTGTTGTTCTCGGAGGCCTGCGTGGCCTCGGAGAGGTCGAAGCCGACCTTCTTGGCGTCGACGTCGAACGCGGCGACGAACTCGACGTCGTTGACGTGGTAGTCACCGAAGACGACGTGCATCAGCCCCGGGACTCCGCCGGCGGGGTCGGCGTCCTTGTAGTACTCGACGCCCTGGATCAGGGACGTCGCGCAGTTGCCGACGCCCACGATCGCTACTCGAACCGAACCCATGGGGCTCTCCTTTGCTGCTCTCCTGGAGCCTGACATGTGTGTCTGCTCTGGGGTGGGTAGGCCGTGGTCGGATGACCCGGCCCGCTGATCAGATGGTGCGAGGCTGCTCGCCGTCCGGCGTGAGTGGTGCCGACGGCGGACGCTCTCGCTCCGCGTCGATGAGGTCCGACAGCCAGCGGACCTCCCGTTCGACCGACTCGACGCCGTGGCGCTGGAGCTCCGCGGCGTACTGGTCGACCTCCTTCTGGGTGCGGCTCAGGTCGTTCTGGACCCTGTCGAGCCGCTCCTGCAACCGCGTCCGACGACCTTCGAGGACCCGCAGGCGGATCTCCATGTCGGTGCGGCTGAAGAAGGCGAAGCGGATGCCGAAGGTGTCGTCCTCCCAGGCAGCAGGACCTGCCTCTGACATCAGGCGCTTGAACTCGAGCCTGCCTTCCTCGGTCACCTCGTAGACGATGCGAGGCCGACGGGTGACCGGGGTGGTCGAGACGGTCGTCTCCGTGATCAGACCGTCCCGCACCATCCGCTTCAGCGCGGGGTAGAGCGACCCGAAGGACAGCAGTCGCCCCCACCCGAGCATGAGGTTGAGCCGCTTGCGCAGCTCGTAGCCGTGCATGGGTGCCTCGTGCAGCAGTCCGAGGACTGCTAGCTCGATGGTCTCCCCGCGACGTGCCATGCGATCTATCGTACCGATATATCCGCGATAGTGAACCCCGGGTGTCGGGGTGTCGTACGTCGCATGTCGCCGGCGGCCCCTCGCCACCCCCGATGCGGCACCCCGGCCGCCGGGCCGGGCGCGTACGAATCGGGCGCCACAGGGCGGTTGCGTACTCTGGCCCAGGTTTCGCGCCGGTCGCGTGCCCGCAGCACGGCCCGCAGACCCCCGCACGACCCGCGCAGCACCCCCCCGGCACCACGGCTGCGCGTCCCCCCGAACGTCCCCGCACCAAGCAGGAGGAAGCCGACGATGGCTGGCAAGCGCCGCGCCGACGGGCACCCCACCGGCAACACCCGCGGCTCCACCGGTCCCTCCGGATCCGCCGGCACCGGCCCCCGCCGGGGCCGCGGCAAGGACGGCAAGGAGAAGAAGCCGAAGCGCGCCTGGTGGAAGCGGGTGCTCCTCTGGGGCACCACGATCTTCCTCGCGCTGGCGCTGGTCGCGGTCGCGACGTTCGTCATCGCCTACCAGAAGACGGAGATCCCCGACCCGAACAAGGACTTCCAGACGCAGACGAGCTTCATCTACTACGCCGACGGCGAGAACGAGGTCGGCTCGTTCGCGACGCAGAACCGCGAGTCGATCTCCTACGACACGATGCCCGAGGTGCTGCGCAACGCGGTCGTGGCCGCGGAGGACCGCACCTTCTGGACCAACCAGGGCATCGACCCGCGCGGCATCCTGCGCGCCGCCTTCTCGAACGCCCAGGGCAACGCGACCCAGGGCGCGTCGACGATCACGCAGCAGTACGTGAAGATCCTCTACCTGACGCAGGACCGCACCTGGACCCGCAAGGCGCGCGAGGCGCTGCTCTCGCTGAAGATCCAGCGCCAGCTCGACAAGGAGCAGATCCTCGAGGGCTACCTCAACACCATCTACTTCGGCCGTGGTGCGTACGGCGTGCAGGCGGCCGCGCAGGCGTTCTTCGCCGTCGACGCCGCCGACCTGACGCTCCCGCAGTCGGTCGTGCTCTCGTCGGTGATCAACAACCCGACGCGCTTCGACCCCGCCAACGGCGAGGACGCGCTGGAGCGCCTCGAGGGCCGCTACCAGTACGTGCTCGACGGCATGGTCGAGGCCGGCGACATCTCGCCGGAGGAGGCCGAGGAGGCCGGGGCCGGGCTGCCGGAGTTCCCCGTCATCGAGAGCGAGAGCGCGTACGGCGGCCAGCGCGGCCACATGCTGCGCCTCGTGCGCGACGAGCTCGTCGACCTCGGCTTCAGCGAGGAGGAGATCGACGGCGGTGGCCTCCGGGTCACCACCACCTTCGTCGGCTCGGTGATGAACGCCGCCCGCGACGGCGTCGCCGAGGAGTTTCCCGAGGGCTTCTCGGACGAGGAGCTGCACGTCGGCGTCGCCACCGTCGAGCCGGCGACCGGCGCCCTGCGCGGCTTTTACGGAGGCCAGGACTTCCTCGAGTCCGAGATCAACTGGGCGTCTTCGCTCGTGCAGCCCGGCTCGACGTTCAAGGCGTTCGCCGTGGCCGCGGGCATCATGGACGGCTTCTCGCTGCGCGACTCGTTCCAGGGCAACTCGCCGTACGAGCTCGAGGACGGCTCGGAGATCGAGAACCAGGGCGACACGGACTACGGGCGGGTGAGCCTGCTCAAGGCCACCGAGGACTCGGTCAACACCGCGTTCATCGACATGACCGAGGCGATGGAGGACGGCCCCGACAAGATCCTGGCCGCCGCCAACGACATGGGCATCCCGTCGAACGAGGGCAGCCCGTACGGCATCCCCGACGTCTCGCGCGGCATCGACAACAACATCGGCGTCTCGCTCGGCTCGGGCGACGTCAGCCCGATCAACATGGCCTCGGCCTACGGCACCATCGCCAACGACGGCGTGCGCAACGACGTCTACGTCGTCGAGCGGGTGACCGACCGCTTCGGCACGGTGAAGTACGAGCACGAGGCGGCGCCCGAGCGCGCGATCCCCTCCGACGTGGCGGCCGACGTGTCGTACGCGCTGCAGCAGGTGGTCCGGACCGGCAGCGGCACCGCCGCCCGGGAGCTCGGCCGCCCGGCCGCGGGCAAGACGGGTACGGCCACGAACGCCGACGGCGACGTGTCGTCGTCGTGGTTCGTCGGCTACACCCCGCAGCTCGCGACCGCCGTGACCTACGTGCGCGGCACCGGCCGGGAGGCCCTCGACGGCTACCTGCCCGAGTTCTTCGGCGGCCGCTTCCCGGCCCGCACCTGGACGTCCGTGATGGACCTCGCCCTGGGTGACTCCGAGGAGCTGGACTTCCCGGACCCGGTGTACGTCGACGGCGACGCCCCGGACGGCTACGACCCGCCGTCCGCGCCGAGCACCGGCGGTGGTGGCGGCGGTGGTGGCGGTGACGACGACGAGCCCGCGCCGAGCTCGTCGGCTCCCCCGAGCACGACGGCCCCGCCGACCACGGCCCCGCCCGAGGAGCCCCCCGCGACGGAGCCGCCGGCTCCTGAGCCGACCGTGCCGCCGACCGAGGAGCCCCCGGTGGAGCCCACTCCGTCGGAGGAGCCGAGCGTGCCGGTCGTCCCGCGCCCGACGACCGCGCCCGGCCGCGAGGACTGAGCACCACGCCGTGAGCGGGAGCGACGCCGCCCCCAGCCGGGACGACCGCGGCGTCGCCCTGCTCAGCGAGGGGCTCGGGGGATCCGCCGGTCATCACGGCCGCACCCGGTGGTGGAGCCCGCTCCTCGTCGCGGCGGTGCTGGCCGGCCTCGCGGTGCTGGCCGGGCTGCTGGCACGCCACGGCTGCCCCGACCCCGACACCTGGACCGACGTGGACGCCTCGGCCTCGGCGCCCTGCTTCTCGTCACTGCCCGCGTCGTACGTCGGCAGCGGCGGCGCGGAGGGGCTGTGGCCGTACGGGGACGCCTTCGGCGGCGAGGACGACGCAGGCACCCGGTACGACGTCGGGCCCGGCCACGCGCTGGCCGGGGCGACGTACCTCCGCGCCGGGCTGGCGGACCTCGTGGCCCCGCACGACGCCGCCACCCTGGACGCCCGCGCCCTGCGGCCCGTCGGCGACCTCCCGACCGAGGACGGTGTCGCGGGCGAGGCGCGCTCCCTGCTGGTGGTCACGGCCGCCGTCGTGGGCGCCGCGGCGCTCGCGCTCGTCGTCGCGGTCGCCCGCCACCGCCGTCGGCGGCCCTGGGACGGCGCGCTCGTGGCGGTGGCGCCGGTGCTCCTGATCGGTGCGCTCGTCGACGTGGCCCTCGTGGGCGTCGCCCTCGCCGTCGGCGGCCTGCTCGCCTGCCGGCGTGGTCGGTCGGTGGTCGGCGGCCTGATGCTCGGTGCGGCGACCACCCTGGCGTGGAGCCCCTGGCTCGTCGTGCTCGCCGTGCTGCTGAGCGCCGTGACCGGTGACCGCTCCCGCCTGCTGCCGGCCGCGCAGACGGGCCTCGTCGCCGTCACCACCTGGCTCGTGGTGAGCCTCCCGGCGATCGTCACGGGGCCGAGCCGGTGGCGTGCCGGCTGGGCCGCCGCGCTCGACGCCGACGCCCGGCCGGGCTCGCTGAGGTACGTGGTCGAGCAGGCGACGGGCGGGCTCCCGTCGTACGCGGCCGTCGCGCTCGTCGTGCTGGTGCTGTGGGCGGGCGCGATGCTCGCGCTGGTGCGTCTCGCGCCGCGTCCGCCGCGCACCGAGCAGGTGGCCCTGCTGCTCGTGGCGGTCGGGGTGGTGCTGCTCGGGTCCGGTCCGGAGCACGCGCTCCTGCTGCTGCCGCTCGCGGTGCTCGCGCGCCCCCGCCTCGGGGCCCTCGCGCTGTGGCAGACCACCGAGGTCGTCGCCGCGCTCGTCGTGTGGTGGACGGTCGCGGGCTACCTGCGGTCGGGGTCCGAGGACGTCGAGGGACCCCTGGTCGTCGTCACGCTCGTGCGGCTCGCGGCGATCGTCGCCCTCGTCGCCCTCGTGGTGCGGGAGGTGGCGATGCCGTCGTTCGACCCCGTACGGCGCGACGCGCTCGACGACCCCGGGTACGGGGCGTACGGGCCGCCGCCGGTGCGGCCGGTGCCGCCGGCGTCAGCCGCGCAGGGTCAGGAGACGACGACGCGGTCGAACGACGTGGCCGTGTAGCGCACCCGCACGTCGACGGTGTCGCCGACGGCCGGCACCCGCGACCCGCTGGGCACGAAGAGCATCGACGCCTGCATGTGGGGCGGCTCGGCGAAGAGACGCTGCTTGCCGTCGATGGAGAACGGCGAGCGCACGAAGCCGACCGCGTCCATGCCGCCGCGGGCGATCGTGGCGGCGCGGGCCTTCATCGAGAGGTCGCCGCTGGGGGCCTCGAGGCCGATGCCGTGGGCCGTGCCGCCCGAGACGACCAGGATGGTGCCGGCCTTCGGCGATGAGCGTCCCCGGTAGCCGAACACGTCGCCGCGCTCGACCGGGTGGGTGTCGAGCACGTGGGCCGCGACCGTGAACGCGCCCCGGTCGCCGAGCCAGAGGCTCGTGCCGACGCGGGGCCGGAAGGTGTAGTCGGGGTACGACGCCCCCAGCTGGGCGAGCTCGTCGTCCTTGAGGTGGCTGACCCAGACGGTCGTCGAGGTGAGGCCGGCGGCGACGACGTCGGTCATGAGCCGCTGCACCTGGCCCACGTGGGAGCCCTGCGCGAGCGGCAGGTGGAGCGCGACGCCCGCGAGCTGCGAGGCCAGGCCGCCGCGCTCGGCGAGCAGCGCGCCCGCCTCCCGGAGCTCGCGCGCGGCCATGCCGTGGCGCAGCATCGAGGTCGTGCGCTCGAGCACGAAGCGCGCGCCCGGGTCGCGGGCCAGCAGGGCGGAGAGGTCCTCGACCCGGCTGACGGTGTGGATGACGCGGCGCGACAGGGGGCTGCCGGGGGCCAGCTCGAGGGCGGCGCCGAACGGGCGCCACGGGGTGAGCACGAGCAGCGAGCCGTCGAAGCGGTTCGCGACCTCGCCCAGCTCGTCGTACGTGCCCACGGCCAGCGTGTCGACGCCCAGCCAGGTGGCCTTGCGGGCCAGCCGGCCGAGCGAGAGGCCGTAGCCGTTGCCCTTGGCGACGGGCACGACACCGGGGTGGCGCGCCACGACGCCCTGCAGGTGGGCCCGCCAGCGCGGACCGTCGACGGTGAGGACCAGGCTCATCTCGTGTCTCCCCTCAGCCCCGGCGGGCCATGTAGAGGTCGAACGCCCGCGCGAGGAGCTTGTTGACCGGCAGGTCCCACTCTCCGGCGTACTCGACCGCTTCGCCACCCGTGCCGACCTTGAACTGGATCAGACCCACGTGGGAGTCGCCGGCGTCGAGCGTCTCGGTGATGCCGCGGAGGTCGTAGACGTCGCAGCCGGCGGCGAGGGCGGCGCGGATCATCGTCCACTGCACCGCGTTCGAGCCGCGCACCTCGCGCTTCTCGGTGGAGGAGGCGCCGTAGGAGTACCAGTAGTGGCCGCCCACGTGGATCGCGATCGTCGCCGCGACCAGGTCGCCCTCGTGGCGGGCGAGGAACAGCGTGAACCGCTCGGGGGCCTCGGCGCTCAGGGCGTCGCGCATCGTGCGGAAGTAGGAGAGCGGGCGCGGCGTGAAGTGGTCGCGCTCGGCGGTGTGCACGTAGAGCTCGTGGAACGCGGCCAGCGCCTCGTCGTCACCGGGGGCGGCCGCCGTGACCTCGACCCCGGACTTGGCGGCCTTCTTGATGTTGCGGCGCCACAGCTGGTTCATGCCCGCCAGCACCTGCTCCTCGGTGCGGGGCTCGCCGTCGGCGTCGCGCAGCGGGATCTGGAAGTTGAACGCGGGCTGACCGGCGCTGAAGCCGCCCTCGGCCTCGAGCTTGCGCCAGCCCAGCTCGTGGAGCTGGGAGACGACGGCCGCGCCCGCGGCGGACCGCTCGGTGGGCGGCAGCTGGCCGAGGCGGGCGACCGACTCGTCGGCGATGCCCTCCTTGATCGAGGCGGCACCCCACCGGCCGAGCACGACGGGCGGGCCGATGCGGATGCCGAAGGCGCCCTTCTTCTTCAGGTGGGCCGTCATCGGCGCCAGCCAGGCGGCCAGGTCGCCGTCGTCGTACGTGATCGTCGGGCCCTCGGGGAGGTAGGCCAGGTAGCGCTTGAGCCTCGGCACCTGGCGGTAGAGCACCAGCGCCGCACCGACCACCTCGTCGCCGTCGAACCAGCCGATCGACTCGTGGCGCCACTCCGCCTTCACCGCACCCCACGCGGGCGTCTGCAGGAAGCTCGCGGAGCGCCGGTCGGCCAGGAAGGCCCGGTGCTGCTCGGGGGTGAGGGTGCGGACGGCGAGCCGGGTCCGGGCATCCGTGCGGGGGGCTGCGGGGGGCGTCGTCGTCACGGGAGCGAGGCTACAAGGGCGGGGGACGGGCCACCGACCGGTGGGGCAGCGCCCCCGGCGCCGGGCACGAGGATCGGGGATCCGAGCGTTCCCCCGCGGCGCTCGAACCCCCGACGGGGCTGGTGATGCCCCGCCGGGTGGAGGGCCAAACCTCCGGACCGCACGGAGTGCCCGGACATCGTGTCCGCCGGGTGTCTGCCGGGTGTCCGACCGGTCGTCGGCCGGAGACCGGGGCTCAGAGCCGCTCGCGCAGCCAGGCGAAGTCGGCGACGTGCTCGTCGGCCCCGCCGGGCGTCTCGCAGATGACCGGGGCGCCCGCGTCGCGGATGACGGCGGCCAGCAGGTCGGGGTCGATGCGGCCCGCGCCGAAGTTGGCGTGGCGGTCGGCGCCGGAGTCGAAGTCGTCGCGCGAGTCGTTGGCGTGCACCAGGTCGATGCGGCCCGTGATGGCGCGCACGTCGTCGACCACCGTGGTCAGGTCGTTGCCGCCCGCGTGGGCGTGGCAGGTGTCGAGGCAGAAGCCCACCCGGTCGGCACCCTCGGCCGACCCGATCGCCGCCCAGACGCCCGAGATGCGCTCGAGGTAGCGCGTCATCGCGTTCTCGCCGCCCGCGGTGTTCTCGATGAGCAGCGGCACCTTGAGGTCGGTCGCCTCGACGGCCTTGCGCCAGTTGTCGAACCCCTTCGCGGGGTCGTCGGCCTTGTTGACGTGGCCGCCGTGCACGATCAGGCCGAGCGCGCCGATCTCGGCGGCCGCGTCGACGTGCTGCTGGAGCAGCTTGCGGCTGGGGATGCGGATCCGGTTGTTCGTCGTCGCCACGTTCACGATGTAGGGCGCGTGCACGTAGATCCCGACCCCGGCCGCGGTGGCCGCGTCGCGCAGGGCGGCGGCCCCGCCGGCGTACCGCACCTCGGGGCCCTTGTAGCTCTGCGGGTCGCCCAGGAACATCTGCACGACGGGCGCGTCGCGGGCCTGCGCCTCGGCGATCGGGTCGGTCTGGTCGACGTGGGCGCCGATGGCGAGCTCGGAGGTCATGGGCTCATCGTAGGAACGCCGTCCGACAGCGCGCGCTCCAGCAGGGCGCGGTCGCAGTTGCCGCCGGTGTGCACGACCGCGACGTTGCGTCCCGCCGCGCGGTCGGCGTCGGCGAGCAGCCCGGCGAGCGCGAGCGACCCCGCCGGCTCGGCGAGGTTGTGCGTGGTGCGGAACATCAGCGCCATCGCCTCGGCGGCCTGGGTCTCGCTCACCCGAACGATGCGGGCCGCGCCCCCGCGGATGATGCCGAACGCGTGCGGGTCGGGCGTGCGGCACGCGACCCCGTCGACGAACGTGTCGGCCGTCGGGGTGGTGACGACCTCGCCCGCCTCGAACGAGCGCGCGTAGGCGTCCGCGCCCTCCGCCACCACGCCCACGACCTCGCACCGCAGGCCGAGCAGGTCGCGCACGAGGATGTTCGCGGCGATCCCGCTGCCCATCCCCACGGGCACGTAGACGGTCTCGAGGCCCGGCACCTGCTCGTGCAGCTCCAGCGCGTACGACGCCACCCCGGCCACCAGCCACGGGTGGAAGGCCGGC
Organism: Nocardioides alkalitolerans DSM 16699; assembly: GCF_000426525.1. Lineage (GTDB taxonomy): Bacteria > Actinomycetota > Actinomycetes > Propionibacteriales > Nocardioidaceae > Nocardioides > Nocardioides alkalitolerans. The sequence goes on along the minus strand of NZ_KE384533.1, from coordinate 580,380 downwards.
ACGGGCGTCAGGCCCTCCTCGCGCGCCAGGACGGCGGCGTGCTGCCGCGCCTCCTCGAAGTCGTCGCCGTGCACGACCAGCCGGGCGCCCCAGCCCTCCATCGCCGCGTTCTTGTCGGGGCTGTTGCCCTCCGGCACCACGATCGTCACCGGCAGGCCGAAGGCGCGCGCGGCGTACGCCAGGCTCTGGCCGTGGTTGCCGCGCGTGGCCGAGACGATGCCGGCCGGCCGCCAGTCGGGGGCCGACATCAGCCGCGCGAGGTGGTTCAGCCCGCCGCGCACCTTGAACGCCCCGGTGGGCGTGTGGTTCTCGTGCTTGACCCAGGTCGGGGTGCCCGTGGCCTGCTCGAGCAGCGGCCAGCGGTACGTCGGGGTGGGCGGCATCGCGGCGGCCACGTGGGCCCGGGCCGCGAGCAGCACGTCGAGGGTGAGGCCCAGCGGCGGCGTGCGCGTGGGCGCGGCCGGAGGCGTCGCGACGGGGGCAGCCGCGACCGGGGAGACCGGGGGGACGGGCGGGGCCTGGGGTGCGGGGGGTCCGGCGTACGAGGCCCGCGCGCTGGGGTGGGAGGCCTGGACCGTGCGGCCGTGCAGCGTGAGGAGCCCGGTCGACGCGCGGATCTGCTCGAGCGTGAGCGGCACGTCCTCCGGGTCGGCCTGGCCGGTGCGCAGGTGCTCGGCGAACTCCTGCAGCATCGCCAGGCGGGCGATCGCCGCCGGGTTGCCGAGACGCACGCGGCGGGCCTCGTGCACGGCGGTGAACATCGGTCCGGACACGCCGATGATGCGGGCGACGTCGCCCGGGCCGAGGCCCATGGTCACGGCGACGCTCTGCGTGATGGCGTCGAGGGTCGCGCCGTACAGCTCGACCTGGCGCGCCCGGCGCTCCTCGGGCGTCGACCCGCCCGGGCCGGAGGCGTCGGAGCCGAACGAGCCCTCGGAGCGGCCGGGCGGCGGGAGCGGGGGCAGGGAGGCCATGACGTCCAGGGTAGGCGTGGCGTGCGGCACCCGGCTCGACACGGCGGGCCACGGCTGGACACGGTCGGGGCCCGCACGCGAGCATCGGCGTCCATGGGGGACGTACGCACCAGGCTCGGGGGACGGGTCGCCGTCGGAGTGGTCGCTGCCCTGATGGTGGGCGTCGGGGTGGCCCCGGCCGCGCACGCCGCCGCCGTGGCGCCGCTGCTCGGCGACGAGACGGTCGTCGGCGGCCAGCGCATCCAGGCCGCGACGGTGCTCGAGACCGGGCTCTACCTCACCGAGCGGGTCGACACCGACGCCTACTTCCGCGTCGACCGCACCGTCCCCGGCAGCACGATCTGGGTCGCCGTCTCCGTGGTCGAGGACCAGCCGACCTTCGACAGCTTCGTCCCGGCGATGCTGGCCGAGGGCAACCACGCCGACGACTGCGGCTCCTTCGACAGCAAGGCCCTGCGCGCGGGCGGCGAGAGCTCGTTCCGCACCGGCTCGTTGAGCACCCGCCAGGTCGACCGCACGGACCCCACCTCGGCCGAGGCCGTCCAGGCCTGCACCGAGGCCGAGTACGTCGTGGTCAAGCTGCCCGCCCGGGGCCGTGAGCCCGAGATGCCGGCGGGCACCCCCGTGCAGCTGCTCGTCTGGGAGGAGGCGCCCGTCGTCGACGCCGCCGACCTCCCCGCGCCGCAGCGACCGTCGTGGGACGGCCCGCGCGTCGCGGACGAGCGCACCGAGGTCGTGGCGGGCACGTCGTCGGCCGACGCCCCCGTGCTCGAGGACGGCTCCTACGTGGTCACCGTGCCCCCGCTCGACAACGCGATCGTCGGTATCCGGCTCGACTGGGGCCAGCACGCGGAGATCGCCGCGCGCCCCGTCGAGGCGATCGGCGGCGGGCTCGAGGTGGGCGCCCAGTGGCACATGCCGCTCGGCAGCCACTACCCGGAGTACGGCGACTCCGACAACCAGCGGCTCTACCCGGAGATGGACGCCCTCGACGTCACGAGCCGCCAGGGCGTGGAGTGGATGAGCCCGACCGTCGCCTACCGCGACCTCGAGACGGCCCCGTACGGCGCCGCGGCCGCCCCCGGGGTCTACCTCCTCGAGCTGGACGGCCAGCAGCGCGACGGGGTCCAGCTCGAGCTCGACGTGCAGGCGGCCGGCGAGGTGAGCGGTGCCCCGACGTACGACGAGGCGGGCGCCGACCTCGCCCCGATGCCCGAGATCACCGCGGACCAGGAGGAGGCCGGGGACGTCGGCGGGGGGACGGGCGACGACGCCGCGGAGCCCGTCGACTCCCGGCCGTGGGCCGCGATCCTGGGCCTCTTCATGGGCGCCGGTGTGTTCACCGTCGCCGGCGTGGTCTCCTGGGGTCGCGCACGGCCGACCGGTCGCGCACGCTGACGCGGAGGTACGACGTGGACGGACCGCACCTGGCCCTGCTGCTCCCGGCGGCCACGCCGCCGTGGGGCGCCGTGTTCACGCTCGTCGGCGCCGCGGCCCTGCTGGTCGTGCTGGGCTTCGTGCTCCTGCTGCGCTCGCGCCGCTAGCCGTCAGCCGAGGGCGAGCCACAGCGCGGCCGCGCAGCACAGGATGGCCGCCACGAAGCACGCGAGCGACGCCATCCGCCAGAGGGTGGGGTCGCCGGTGCGTGCGGCGGACGCCCCCGCCATCGTCGGCACCTGCGAGGCGCGGGGGCCCCACGCGTCGGCGGGGTCGGGCGTACGGCGGGGCGGGGCACCCTGGGGACCCTGCACGGGGCGCTGCCCCGGACCCTGGGCCGGACCCTGGGCCGGACCGGCGGCCACGCCCGAGCGGGCGTCGGAGCCGGGGAACGAGCCGGCGCCGGAACCCGGGTCGGGCGGCGGCGCGACCTGGCCGAGCTGGTCGAAGACCTCGGGCGGCTCGGGCAGCGAGCGCCACGGCGCACCCGGGGGGACGCCCACCGACCCGCGCAGGTAGCCGAGCGCGTCGGCGGCCGTCGGCGGACGCTTCGCGGGGTCGGGGTCGATCAACGAGGTGATCAGCGGCTTCAGGCGACCCTCGGGCACGCCGTCGTGCTGGCGCGGGGGCAGGCCGGTGAGCAGCTGGACGGCGACGACGCCCGCGGCGTACAGGTCCTGGCGGGGGTCCGGCGGCGCGCCCTCGGACTGCTCCGGGGCCATGTAGCCGTCGGTGCCGATGGCGCCGGGGAAGCGGGTGAGCCGGACGTCCTCGACGAGGGCGGCGACGCCGAAGTCGCCGAGCCGCACGTGCGGGCGGCCGGTGCCGGTGGCCTCCATGAGGAGGTTGGCGGGCTTCACGTCGCGGTGCACGACGCCGGCCGCGTGCACGGCCTCAAGGGCCTGCAAGGTCTGGTCGAGCACCACGGTGACGTAGGACTCCGGGAGGGGGCCGTGGTCGCCGAGCAGCGTGGCGACGGAGCCGCCGCGGACGAGGTCCATGGTGAAGACGACGAGGTTGTCCTCCGCGGCCCAGCCGCTGGGCGCCACGACGTGCGGGTGGGCGATGCGCACCGACTGCTCCCGCACGAAGCGCAGCAGCAGGCTGGAGTCGTGCTGGCCGAGCACCTTGGCGGCCACGAAGGTGCGGTTGCGCAGGTCCCAGGCCCGCCAGACGGAGCCCATGCCGCCGGCGCCGATCTGGTCGGTCAGCACGTAGCGGCCCGCGAGCGGCGGGTTCGCCCCGGCGCCCGGCACTGGAGGATTCGGCGGTGTCGTCATCGCGGCACCACCCTAGTCACGCCCGCGCGTCCGTGGGGTCCGCCGTCGCGGATGTTCCACGTGGAACCAACCGGCCGTCGCGGGATTTCAGCGGGGTCGACGCGGCTGCTAGCCTCAAGGGTCTTTTGCCGCCCCCACCGACGGGGGTCGCAGGGACACACCCACCGCGACGTGCGCCGTACAGGTCTGCGTGGCGGACGGGTGAACGCAAGCCCTCCTGCCACGGAGAGACCGTGGTCGCCTAGTCCAGAGGAGGTGGAGACCGCTATGCGTGCCTACGAAGTGATGGTCATCCTCGACCCGAGCCTCGAGGAGCGGACGGTTGCCCCGTCGCTCGACAAGTACCTCAACGTCATCCGCAACGACGGTGGCACCGTCGAGAACGTCGACGTCTGGGGACGTCGCCGGCTCTCGTACGAGATCAAGAAGCACGCCGAAGGCATCTACGCCGTCGTCAACCTGCAGGCCGAGCCTGCGACGGTGAAGGAGTTCGACCGCCAGCTCACGCTGAACGAGTCGATCCTCCGCACCAAGGTCATCCGCCCCGACATCCGCTGATCCCGCTCGTCCACGGCTGAGCGCCCCGCGCGCCCCACTGTGGACAACGGGCTGTCCGTTGTCGGCGCCACAGGCGACGATGGGCGGACGCCCGGCGAGATCTGGGCAGACGACTTTTCGCACTCAAGGAGAGCCACATGGCAGGCGAGACCCTCATCACCGTGGTCGGCAACCTCGTCGACGACCCGGAGCTGCGCTTCACCCCCTCGGGGGCGGCCGTGGCGAACTTCCGGATCGCGTCGACGCCGCGCACCTTCAACCGCCAGACGAACGACTGGGAGGACGGCGAAGCGCTGTTCCTCTCCTGCTCGGTGTGGCGGCAGGCGGCGGAGAACGTCGCCGAGTCGCTCCAGCGAGGCATGCGCGTCGTGGTGCAGGGCCGGCTCAAGGCCCGCACCTACGACACGCGTGAGGGCGAGAAGCGCACCGTCTTCGAGATCGAGGTCGAAGAGGTGGGCCCGTCCCTGAAGTTCGCGACGGCCAAGGTCGCCCGCGCCAGCCGCTCCGGCGGTGGCGGTGGTGGCGGTGGCTACAACGGTGGCGGCGGCAACGGCGGGGGCGGTGGCGGCGGTGGTTTCGACCAGGGCGGTCAGTCCGGCCCGTCGCGGTCGTCCTCGCCGCAGGCCGACGACCCGTGGGCCTCGCCCCCGCCCGCCCAGGGCGGCGGCGGTGCACGCGGTGGCGGCCAGGCCGACCCGTGGGGAGCCCCCGGTGTCGGTGGCAGCGAAGAGCCCCCGTTCTGACCTGCTCCGCCCGACCTGCACGACCGAGCGCGACGTCTGTCCCGGCCCCCGCGAGGGGTGTCAGGGCCTGATCATCGCGGCCGCGAGGCCGCACCAGCACCATCCCCCACCATTCCGGCTCCGGCCGGGCTCTTAGTAAGGAGAGCACCACAATGGCGAAGCCAGTACTCCGCAAGCCGAAGAAGAAGCAGAACCCGCTGAAGGCCGCGGGCGTCACCGAGATCGACTACAAGGACACGGTCCTGCTCCGCAAGTTCATCTCCGACCGGGGCAAGATCCGTGCCCGCCGGGTCACGGGTGTCACTGTCCAGGAGCAGCGCAAGATCGCCCTCGCGATCAAGAACGCCCGCGAGGTCGCTCTGCTGCCGTACTCCTCGTCCGGTCGCTGAGAAGGAGCCAGGACATGAAGCTGATCCTCACCCAGGAGGTCGACGGTCTCGGTGCCCCCGGTGACGTCGTCGATGTGAAGCCCGGCTACGGCCGGAACTACCTCGTGCCCCGCGGTGTCGCCATCGCGTGGACCCGAGGTGGTCAGAAGACGATCGAGTCGATCAAGGCCGCTCGTTCCGCTCGTGCCGTGCGCGACCAGTCGCACGCCGAGGAGATCAAGGGCAAGCTCGAGGGCCAGACGGTCGACCTGAAGGTCCGCTCGGGCCAGGGCGGTCGCCTCTTCGGCGCCGTCACGGTCGCCGAGATCGCCGACGCCATCAAGGGCGCCACCGGCGAGGCCGTCGACAAGCGCACGATCGTGGTCACCAACCCGATCAAGTCGCTCGGCGCCCACAAGGTCGCCGTGAAGCTGCACGACGACGTCTCGGCCGCTGTCGCGGTCAACGTCGTCGCCAGCTGACGACGCACGCACCGCACCGACGGGCCGTCCCTCCTCACGGAGGGGCGGCCCGTTCGTCGTTCCCCGGGGGTCGCCGGGGCGTGCCGGTCGCGGGTCAGTCGGTGGTGGCGGTGCGGGCGGCAGGCGTCGCGCCGGTGACCATCCAGACGTCGCGGCGCGCGCGTCGTACGAGCACCACCCCCCGGGCCCCCATGAACACGAACACCATCGCGGCCCAGACGGCCACGAGGTGGGGCAGCAGCAGGCCGATCGCCAGCACCACGGGGGCGAAGACGACGAGCGTGACGACGCCGCCCCACGCGAGGTAGCGGCCGTCGCCGGCGCCGATGAGCACGCCGTCGAGCACGAACACCACCCCGGCCAGCGGCTGGCCGAGCGCCACGACGAGCAGCACGGGCACGAGCAGGTCGCGCACGGCGTCGTCGGGCGTGAAGAGTGCTCCGACGAACGGACTCACCGCCGCCAGCAGCAGCCCGGTCACGACCCCGCTGCCGATGCCCCACTGCACCATCCGGCGGGTGGTCTCGCGTGTGCCCTCGAGGTCGCCCGCCCCCAGTGAGCGTCCCGTCAGCGCCTGCGCGGCGATGGCGATGGCGTCGAGCACGAAGGCGAGGAAGCTCCACAACGTGAGGGCCAGCTGGTGGGTGGCGAGGGTGACCTCGCTGTCGACGATGGAGCCGTCCTGCGCGGCGAGGGTCGCGGCGTACGTCGTCACCAGCATGGCCGCGCGCAGGGTCAGGGTCCGCACGACGAGCGGCACGCCGGAGCGCCCGGCCGCCCGGATGCCGGGGAGGTCCGGTCGCAGCGACGCGCCGTGCCGGCGGGCACCCCGCGCGACGACCGCCACGAGGACCGCGGCGGAGGCGAGCTGGGCGATCACGGAGCCCAGGGCCGAGCCGGCGATGCCCATCGCGGGGACGGGCCCGGCGCCGTACACGAGGAGGAAGTTCAGCGCGATGTTGAGCGCGTTGCCGAGCACGGCGACGACGAGCGGGGTGCGGACGTCCTGCAGGCCGCGGAGCACGCCCGTGGCGGCGAGCATGACGAGCAGCGGGATGGTGCCGAACAGGGCGGTCCGCAGGTACGTCGCGGCGTGCTCCGTGACGGTGTCCCCCGCGCCGAAGACGCCGACGAGGGGATCGGTGAACGCCACCCCCATCGTCGTGACGACCGCTCCGATGACCACGGCCAGCCAGATGCCGTCGATGCCCTGGGCGAGCGCGGAGCGCAGGTCGCCCGCACCGAGGTGGCGGGCGACGGCGGCGGTGGTGCCGTACGCGAGGAACACGCAGACCCCGACGAGGGTCTGGAGCACGACGGCCGCGATGCCGAGACCGGCGAGCTCGGCGGTGCCGAGGTGGCCGATGATCGCGGCGTCGGAGAGCAGGAAGAGCGGCTCGGCGACCAGCGCCAGGAAGGCGGGCACGGCGAGCCGGAGGATCTCGCGGTCACGGCGTCCGAGCACCGGGCGAGTGTAGGTCGCCGGCGCTCCTGCGACGCCCGGGGCCGGGGTCGCCAGCGGTCGGGGTCGCTAGCGGTTGGGGCGGAAGCGTCGCCGGGGCAGTTCGGACAGCCGGGCATAGTCCGAACGGACTACTTGTCATGACACTTGCGACGGTTCGCGTGACACGAATCAGGGCCTGTGTGTAAAGGGGGTCTTCCTGTGCATAGCCGACCTGGGCAAGTGGGCCGGGACACTTGTCGACAATGGTGCGGGTCCACCGCTGAATCCACAGGCGATTACTTTTCCTCCACACGGCGACGTTTCCGTTTGCGCAGGTCAGCGAGCCATGACGGCGTTGTGGCGGCAATTCCCACAGACTTGTCCCCAGGTGGGGGAGAGCTGCATGGCGCGTCGTCCACGGACATCGGGCAGTTATCCACAGGGCCTGTGGATAGGCCCCTATCGCCGGACCCCTCCGGGCACGTACGTTCGCCGCTCGCGCGGGCCCGGGGACGGGGCCGCGCGGCTCCGTCCGGCCGTTGTCGGTGGAGGCCTCTAGCGTCCGTGGGACGGCACGCCGGAGCAGTGTCATCGAGGGGAAGGTGCAACCGACCGTGAGCGTCACGCACACCGATCGTCGGTTCGACGAGCCGCCCCCGGAGCAGTGGGGCGACGGACCGTCGTCGTTCGAGCCCGGCGGCCAGCAGCAGTCGCGCGGCAACGACCGCACCCCTCCGCAGGACAACGCGGCCGAGCAGAGCGTGCTCGGCTCGATGCTGCTGAGCAAGGACGCGATCGCCGACGTCGTCGAGACGATCCGTGGCGTCGACTTCTACCGCCCGGCGCACGAGGCGGTGTTCGACGCGATCATCGACCTCTACGGTCGCGGCGAGCCGGCCGACCCCGTCACGGTGTCCGCCGAGCTCGCGCGCCAGGGCGAGCTGCAGCGGGTCGGCGGTGCGCCGTACCTCCACACGCTGTCGGCCAACGTGCCGATCGCGGCCAACGCCGGCTACTACGCGGAGATCGTGCGCGAGAAGGCGATCCTGCGTCGCCTCGTCGACGCCGGCACCAAGATCGTGCAGATCGGGTACGCCGGGGAGGGCCAGGTCGACGACGTGGTCGACCAGGCGCAGGCCGAGGTCTTCAAGATCACGGAGAAGCGCTCGAGCGAGGACTACGCGCCGCTGAGCGACATCATGGAGGGCGTCCTCGACGAGATCGAGGCCATCGGCAACCGTGACGGCGGCATCTACGGCGTGCCGACCGGGTTCGCCGACCTCGACGAGCTCACCAACGGCTTCCACGCCGGCCAGATGATCATCGTGGCGGCCCGACCCGCGATGGGTAAGGCCCTCGCTCTCGACACCCCGCTGCCCACGCCGTCCGGCTGGACGACGATGGGTGAGGTGCGGGTCGGCGACGAGCTGTACGACGCGAGCGGGCGCCCGACGAAGGTCGTGGCCGCCACCGACGTCATGGTCGACCGCCCGTGCTTCGAGGTCGAGTTCTCCGACGGCACGACGATCGTGGCCGACGCGGAGCACCAGTGGCTGACCGAGACGAGGGCCGCCCGCAAGTCCCGGTGGGCGGCGGAGAACCAGTACAACCGCTCGCGCCACCAGCGGATCTGCTCGTCGGTCGTGACCACCGAGCAGATCCTCGCCACGCTCCGGGTGGGCCAGGAGGGGCGCGTCAACCACGCAGTGCTGAACACGGAGCCTCTGGGCGGTCGGCCGCAGGACCTGCTCATCGATCCCTACGTCTTGGGCGTGTGGCTGGGAGACGGTCACGCGGCCGGCACCCGGATCACCTCGGAGACGCCGGAGATCCCCATGCTCGTCGAGGCCGCCGGATACACGGTGACGTCGCAGGGGAACATGCTCTACTCGATCCGGCTGACCGACGAGGGGCCCGCCGACGATGCGCCCCGGACAGCTTGCCCCGACTGCGGGAAGGGCGTCGCCGGGAGCCGACGGTGCCGGGAGTGCCGGCACGACCATGGCACCTTCACCGCCCTGCTGCGCAAGCTGGGGGTGCTGGGTGACAAGCACATCCCGGCCGCCTACCTGCGGGCGCCGGAGGAGGCACGTCGTGCCCTCCTGGCGGGTCTGCTCGACACCGACGGCACTGTCGTCCGCGGCGTGGGCTCGTGCCAGTTCGCCGTGACCGACGAGCGTCTGGCCGACGACGTGCACGAGCTGGTCGTCTCGCTCGGCTACCGGTGCGGGCGGACCAGCAGGAGGGTGAAGGGCCGGGACGAAGCCCGCTCGACGTGCCACATCCTCAACTTCTCGACCACCGACGACGTCTTCCGCCTCGAGCGGAAGCACCTCCTGCACAAGGAGGAGCGTCCGGCGTCGACCGTCCGCATCGGACGTCGCTACGTCGTCGACGTGCGCGCCGTCGACTCCGTGCCCGTGAGGTGCGTCCAGGTCGACAACGAGGAGCATCTCTACCTCGCCGGCCGGTCCATGGTCCCGACGCACAACTCGACGCTCGCCCTCGACTTCTGTCGGGCCGCGTCGATCCACAACAACATGGCCAGCGTGTTCTTCAGCCTCGAGATGAACCGCGCCGAGATCACGATGCGTCTGCTCTCGGCCGAGGCGCGGGTGCCGCTCAACCACATCCGCAACGGCCAGATGACCGACGACGACTGGGCCAAGCTGGCGCGCAAGATGGGCGAGGTCTCGAGCGCGCCCATGTTCATCGACGATTCGCCCAACATGACGATGATGGAGATCCGGGCGAAGGCGCGCCGCCTCAAGCAGAAGCACGACCTCAAGCTCATCGTGCTCGACTACATGCAGCTGATGAGCTCGGGCAAGAAGGTCGAGTCCCGCCAGCTCGAGGTCTCGGAGTTCTCCCGCCAGATCAAGCTGCTGGCCAAGGAGCTCGAGGTGCCGGTCATCGCGCTGTCGCAGCTCAACCGTGGCTCCGAGCAGCGGGCCGACAAGCGCCCCATGGTCTCCGACCTCCGTGAGTCCGGCTCGCTGGAGCAGGACGCCGACATGGTCATCCTGCTGCACCGCGACGACGTCTACGAGAAGGAGTCGACCCGCCCCGGCGAGGCCGACGTCATCATCGCCAAGCACCGCAACGGCCCCACCCGCGACATCATCGTGGCCTTCCAGGGTCACTACTCGCGGTTCGTCGACATGGCGCAGTAGGCGTCACCGGGTGAGCGCGACCAGGTCCGCGAGGTGGGCCAGCGAGCTGGCGAGGTGGTCGGGCGGGAACGGCGGGAACGCCAGGTAGGTGCGCGGCTCCGGCCCGACGGCGGACCAGTCGTACGTGAGCGTCACCTCGGTGCGCTCCGGTAAGAGCCGGCCCAGGTCGTAGCGCCAGACCCAGCCGCCGAAGGCCAGCTCGGAGGCACCCTCCGGGTAGTAGCCGGGCCGCCACGAGACGAGGTGCGGTGGGTCGAACGCCAGGACCTCGTTGGAGATCTCGTAGGTGCCGTCCGGGTGGTCGGGATGGAACATCCCCATCCGGAAGATCTGACCCGCGTGCGTCAGGGGTGCGTCGTCGCGGCTGCCCTGGACCCAGCCGGTGCCGTCGATCGCGGCGTGCCGGGCCGGGTCGGCCAGCACGGCGAAGACGGCGTCGGTCGAGGCCTCGATGGTGGTCGTCGCGCTGACGGTCTCGTCGCTCATGCGCGTGGAGACCGCCAGGGGGACCCGGACTCATCGGCGGTCGGTTGCCTCACGCCTCCGGCGGCAGGTCGAACGTGAAGCCGACGTCCCCCGTCTCGAGGTTCCAGCTGAGCACCACGTCGGGCGCGATGGTGTAGAGGCCGCCCGTGGTCCACAGCACCGACCCGAAGGCCGCGCTGTGCTGGTCCTCCACCTCCGGGTCGGATCCCGGGGCCCACAGCACGAGCTCCGGCGCCGCGGCCGTCGTCACGGCGAGCCGGGAGCCGGCAGGATCGAAGGCCACGTCGGTGACCTCGGGCTGGTCGAGAACGTCGACCTCGCCGCCGGTGGCCACCTCGACCACCCGGACGCCGTCCGCGCCGCCGAGGGCGGCCCGGGTGCCTCCGGCGTCCCAAGCCACGTCGGTCACCGGCGCAGGGCCCAGGTCGGCCGCGTCGTCCGCGGGGGCCAGCATCCCGGACTCGAGCAGCTCCGGGGGCGCCTCGGCGCGGGCCACGAGCACCTGGAGGCCGTCGGGCGAGAACGCCACGTCGGCCACGCCTCCGGCGGAGGCCTCGGCGACCTCGACGCCGTTGAGGCCGTCGTGCAGGGTCAGGCCGGCGTCGGTGGCGACGGCCAGGGCGTCGCCGTCGGGTCCGAACGTCAGCGCCTGCACGATGCCGTCGACGGTCGCTGTCGCCGCGGGCTCACCGGTGGTGGTGTCCCGCCACACGACCTCGCCCGTGGAGGCCGAGGCCGTGGCCAGCCAGGCGCCGTCGGGGCTCCACGCCGTGAGGTCGGCGGCGCCGTCCCATTCCTCCTCGAGGGATCCGCCTACCCCCCACACGCAGACCCGGTCGTGGCAGGGCACAGCGATCCGGTCGCCGTCGGGGCTGAGCGACGCCCCGTCCGCAGCGAGGACGAACCCCGGCACCTGGACGTCATCGGTGATGTCGTCGCCCGGGCGCGACGACGAGTCGCCGTCGCAGCCCGCCAGAGCCAGGACGGCCACGGCGGCGAGGGGGATCCAGGAGGGGCTGCGTCTCATCGCGCGGCGCCGACCGGGCGGAGCGCGCTCACGTCGAACCACGCCTCGCTGCCGTCGTCGCAGGTGTGCACGTCGTACGCCGCGGGGGCACCGTCGGACTCGCCCTCGCCCCTCACCAGTCGCTGCCCGACCGACCGCCGCCCGCGGGCGTCGAGGGCGTCGTACTCGTCGGCGACCCGCAGCACGGACCACGGGCGCTCCGCGGTGCCGTCGCCGCTGCGCAGGACCGACGTCACCGCCAGGCGCGCGGTGCGTCGTTCGCGGGTGGCCCGGGCGGTGTCGCCGAGGGCCTCGTGGGCGTCGGCCAGCAGGCGGTGCGCCCGCGGCGAGAAGAAGAGCGCGGGCATGGCGCTCTCGATGCGCCCGACGACCGCGGCGTGGTCGTCCCGGCTGCGCAGCTCGGCGACGTCGTCCCACACGGCGTCGGTGGCGGTGCGGAAGCCGGGCTGGCGACGCACGACGGCGCGCAGCCGCTGCAGGGTCGCGGGGCCGGGCTCCGTGACGTACGCACGGGCCAGGTCGAGCAGGGTCGTGGCCCGGTCCGGGGTTCCGTCGGTGCTGGGAGTCGTCATGGGTCAGCCCTCCCTGTGCTCGTCGAGGTCGTCGACGTCGTAGTCGTCGAGGTAGTCGCCGCCGAAGTCGCGCGCGTCGACCTCGACCGGCTGGTTCCAGTAGGCGTCGAAGTCCGGGTCGGAGTCGATGTAGTCGTCGAAGTTCTCGTCCCAGTCGCGCACGTCGTCGAGGGTGGCGCCGGGCGGCAGGTCGATGTCCTCGTCCTGGCCGAACCACGGCGCGTTGAGGTCGTCGACCGCCTGGTGCTGGTCGGCGTGGCGCATCTCGTGGGCGATGGTGTCGATGACGACGGACGGGTCGTCGAGGTCGTTCACGTCGAGCCGGAGCACGTGGTCGTCGTTGTCCCAGCTGCCGTAGGAGTTGGTGCGCGGCTTGTCGTCCTTGCCGTCGCCGTTCTTGTCCTCGAGGTCCTCGATGACGACCTCGAAGTCCTCGATGCCCAGCTGCTCGGCCAGGTCCTCCGCCATCGCCTCGGCCGCGGCACGCCGCTCGGCCTCGGACATCTGCGACCACTCCCGCTCGACCTGGGGGTCCACGACGCCGGACGGCTCGTCGTCGTTGAAGACGCAGGCGGGGCGACCCTGGACGAGGGCGCTGTCGACGGCGAACGCGTCGTCGAGAGCCCCCTCGACGCGGGCGACCAGCGCGTCGCGCAGCCGCACCCGCTCCTCGCCGTACTGCTCGGCGACCCGGATCGAGGTGAACTCGCGGGGCGGGGCGACGTCGGTCACCGTGCCGGTCGAACCCACCTCGAACTGCTGCTGGGCGGCGGTCGTGTCGATCGCGGCGACGTCCTCGACGATCCGCGCGACGACGGCCTGCTGGGCGAACACGATGCGCTCGAAGTCGGTGATCTCCTCGAGGTGGGCGTTCATCCGGGAGAGGAGGACGTCGCGCCGCCCCTCGGCGGCTTTCTTCGACAGGCCGTCCCAGGATCCCGGGACCGTATCGGTCTCGAGCGTGTCGCGCGCACGCTCGAGCGTCGCGAGGTCTGCCCGGAAGACGTCGCCGGCCGTGGCCAGCTGTGCGGCGTCCCAGCGCCGCAGGTCGCCGTAGGTGATCATCACTGCCCCGTCAGGATGTAGCGCGTCAGGTTGAAGATCCCGCCGCTGGCCTCGTCGATGGCGACGCCGTCGTCGGCCGTGCGCTGCAGGTTCTCGCCGAACGATGCGAGGTCGTCGCTGAGACCGAGATCCCGGTCGTCATCGCGTCGGACAGGTCTCCCGAGAGCTCGGCGGTGGTGCTGCCGGGCAGCCCGGCGGCGAGCGCCGAGTAGGCGGCCGCGCTGTCGGCCCCCCGCACCTCCGCCGACGCATCGCCCGCCGCACCGGCTGCCCGAGCCATGTCCGAGGCGTTGAGTGCGTAGGTCATGCGTCCGTGTGTGCCCGGGGTCACGCGGTGGAAAACCTGTGCGCCCCCGATCGTGGCCGGATCGCCGCGGCCGTGCCGCCCGGTCGCGGGACGACCCCCGTCCGGCCGGAGCCGGACGGGGGTCGCCGAGGGGACGGACGGGACGCGTCAGCAGGTGCCGGCGGGCTCCCACGGTCCGTACTGGTCGCCGGGCGCCTGGTTGCGCGTCCACCACTTCGCGGTGAAGAGCTGCCCGTCGTACGCGACGGTCTCGCCGCCCGAGTAGACCCACGAGGGCGTCCACGTCGCGACGGTCTGCTCGCCGCAGGTCACCGGGGCGCCGACCTCGGCCCAGGGGCCGTACGGCGAGGCGCCCGGCTCCTGGTTGCGGGTCCACCACAGCGCCTGGAACGTGCGGCCGTCGAGGAGCACGAGGTCGCCCTCGCCGTACGTCGTGTCCGCGCTCCACGCCGGGGTGGCCGGGACGCCGTTGACGGTCTCCGTGCTCTCCGCGAGCGACTGGACGGCGTGGCCGATGGCGGGCGACATGATGTCGAGCGCCTCGAGGCTGACGTTCGCGAGGTCGTCGGCCGGTGTGTGGTAGTTCGGGTCGAGCAGCTCGCCGGCGGTGCCGCCGAAGATCGCGGCCTCCTCCTCGGTCTTGACGCCGTCGGCGCCGGTGAAGAGCCCGGACGCCGGGATGCCGTTGAGGATGAACGCCTGGTAGTCGGAGCGGCCCGAGAACTCGGAGTCGACCCACGGCTGGCCGACGCCGTCGAAGTAGTCCGTGAAGACCGCCTCGGTGGCGATGGAGCCCTCCGGCACCGCGACGGGCGCCTCGTACGTCGACTCGTCGGCGTCGTACACACCGACGGTGTAGTTCGGCGAGCCGACCATGTCGAAGTTGAGGTAGGTCGCGATCGACTCCACCTCGTCGGGCGCGGTGGCCACGAGGTCGTCGACGTAGTGGGTCGAGCCGAGCAGCCCGATCTCCTCCGCGCCCCACCAGGCGAAGCGGACCTGGTTGTTGAGCGGCCCGGCCTCGGCGAGCTGGACGGCGGTCTCGAGGATCGCCGCCGACCCGGAGCCGTTGTCGTTGATGCCCGGGCCGTCCTCGACGCCGTCGAGGTGGGCGCCGACCATGACGACGTTGTCGTCGCGCCCGGTCGTGGTCTCGGCGAGCACGTTGAAGGTCTCGACGGACTCGACGCTCGCCTGGAGGTCGAGGGTGGCGGTGACGGGTCCGGCGGCGACGAGCTCGAGCACGGCCGCGCCCTCGGACTGGCTGACGCCCACGGTCGGGACGTTCTCCGGCGCGGTGCCGCCCAGCGTGCCCGTGGTGAGCGGCTCGTCGACGTTGTTGGCGATGACCAGCGCGGAGGCGCCCGCGGCGCCGGCGGCGACGGACTTCTCGGCGAAGCTGCAGGTGCCGCGCGAGACGACGGCGATCCGGCCGGTCGCCTCGACGCCCGACCAGGCCGCCGCGTCGCAGCCCAGCGGATCGGCCGGCGTGACGAGCTCGGCGGTGAGTCCGCCGGCCGGGGTGGCCGGCGCGTACTCGAACGCCGCGGGCGCCAGGTCGAGGTCGGCCACGTCGAGGGCGACGCCCGTGACCGTGTAGGTCTCGACGTCGAAGTACTGGCGCTCGGGCTCGTAGCCCGCGTCGCGGAGCACCTGCTCGACGTAGGCGGCCCCGGCCTCGTAGCCGGGGGTGCCGACCGCGCGGTTGCCGCCGTTCGCGGCGGCGATGTCGGAGAACGCCTCCAGGTGCTCGTAGACGGCCGCGCCGGTGACGGTCTCACCCAGGTCGGGCGTGCCGCCGCCGGGAGCCGCAGGGGCGGCGGCGGTCGCGGTCGCGGCCACCGCGGTGGCCAGGGCCAGGCCCGCCAACGCGGACGTGGTCAGCGACGCCGTCGCTGACGGGAACAGACTTCTTCTCACGGTCGACCTCCAGATCGAGCACCCCGAGTGCCCTCGTTCGTCGTCGACGGCGCAGGTTCCGCGCCGCCCGTGCGTTGCAGTTGTAGGCGGGACAGTACGGCGGCGGAGCGCTCCGGGGAACAGCCCGGAGCCGATCAGGGAGCGCCCGCCTCCGCGAGCCGTCGGCCCAGCGCGCGGGCCGAGGCGCGCACGGCGTCGTCGCCGACGATGCGGTACGGCGCGGGCAGCAGCACGAGCTGGGCGGCGTACCAGTCGGGGTCGCTCGTCGAGGCCGTGAGCCGGGTGGCCCCCTCGCCGAGAGCCTCGAGGCGTCCGAACGACCGCGGCAGCCAGCGCCGTACGACGTCGAGCGGCGCGTCGACCACGACCTCCACCTCGTGCTCCCACCCGACGGAGAGGTTGTCCTCGAGGACGGCGACCGGGTCCAGGTCGGCCGGAGGCACGAACGGGGTGTCGAGGATCTCGACCGCGCTCACCCGGTCGATGCGCAGCGTGCGGAGGCCCGCCGCCACTCGGCACAGCAGGTACCACCGGCCGTGGCGGACCACCACCGCCCAGGGCTCGGCCTCGGTCACCCAGGCCCGGTCGGCAGGCGCGTCGGGGCGCGAGCGGTAGGTGAGCCGCACCTGGCGGCGCAGACCGCAGGCGTCGACGAGCGCGGTGGTGGTGCCGGGGTCGGGGCGGGCCGCGGCGCGGTCCGGGGCCGGAGAGGTGCCCCGTCGGACGGCCTCCGCCTGCGCGGCCACCGGCTCCGGGAGCGCCCGCACGAGCTTGCCGACCGCGGCGCCGACGGGGTCGAGCGGGTCGTTGGCGGCGTGGTGGCCGTCCAGCACCGCCATCACGAGACCGAGCGCCTCCGTCGAGGTGAACAGCAGCGGCGGCAGCTGGTGACCGCGGCCGACGCGGTAGCCGCCGTACGGACCGCGCACCGACTCGACGGGGATGCCGGCCTCGCGGAGGATCTCGACGTACCGCCGGGCCGCCCGCTCGGTGACCCCGAGGGCGTCGCCGAGGCGCGTCGCCGTCATGCCCGGGGCGGCCTGCAGCAGCTCGAGCGCGAGGAGGGCGCGGGCGGTGGGGCTGGCGTCGTGGGCCACGGGTCTCCGATCCGGAAGCACATCGTCCGGAACCGACCCTAGCCTCGTCGGCATGACCGACGACACCCCGAACGACGACACCCAGATCACCGAGCCCTCGATGACGGCCGGGGAGGTGGAGATGCTCCGCTTCGCCCTCGACCGCTCCCGCGCCCAGCTCGCCTGGAAGACGGGCGGCCTCGACGACGCGGGCCTGCGCGCCACCCTCCCGCCGAGCACGATGACGCTGGGCGGCCTGCTCGTGCACCTCGCGCTCGTCGAGGACGAGACGACCTCCGCCGCGCTCGAGGGCCGTCCGCTCGGGCCGCCCTGGAGCGAGCTCACCGCCGACCCCGGCGGCGGCTGGGTGCTGGCCGCGAGCATGGCGGCGGAGGACGTCTACGACCTCTGGCACGCCGCGGTCGACCGCTCCCGGGCGGCCTTCGAGGCCATGCTCGACGACGGCGGCCTCGACCGCCCGGCGGCGTTCACGTGGCCCGACGGCAACGTCCCGAACGTACGGCGCGTGCTCGTCGACCTGCACGACGAGTACGCCCGCCACGTCGGTCACGCCGACCTCCTGCGCGAGGCGCTCGACGGACTCGTCGGCGAGGACCCGCCGCAGCGCTGACGCTGCGACCCCGGCTACGCCTCGGCCTCCGCCGACGGCACCCCGTCGAACTCGGGCCGGTCGAGGCCGTGGGCGCGCAGGAGGGTGACGATGCGGGCCGAGAGGTGGTCCCACGCCGGCGTGCTGCGCCAGTGGCCGTCGAGCAGGCGGTTCTTGGTGGCGTCGGTCTGGTCGAGCTCGAGGGCCTGGCTCTGGACCTCCCAGTTCTCGATGATCCACGCCGCACTGCGCTGCGCGAGCGCCTCGACTTCCGGGTCGCCGGGGTCGAGGTCGGCCACGCGCATCGTGTCGACCAGCATCGAGAAGTACGACGGATCGCCGAGCATGCCCGCGGCCCCGTCGGCCAGCCAGTAGTCCATCGCGCCGGGGTAGAGCACGCGGTTGAGGATCCAGCCGTCCCGGTACTGGTCGACCCGCTCGGGATCGGCCCCCGAGCTGCGCAGGTTCACGACGAGGTCGGCCATCATCGGCGGGAGCGCCAGCCGGTCGGCGGAGCCGAGCTCGCGCAGCGTGGCGCGGACCTCCCGCAGCCGCCGGAGCTGGGCCCGGACGTCGGCGTCGATCGCCGCGAGCCCGCGCGCGAACTCCTCGTCACCGGCCTCGAGCAGCTCGGCGATCCGGGCGAGCGGCACCCCGGCGCCGGCCAGGGCGGCGATGCGGGTCAGCCGGATGACGTCGTCGGCGCCGTAGCGGCGGTAGCCCGACGCGTCGCGCTCGGGCTCCGGCATGAGGCCGCGCTGGTGGTAGAAGCGCACCGCCCGGGGCGTGACCCCGACGTACGACGCGAGCTCACCGATGGTCAGCATGCTCGACATCCTGCACCCCGGACAGCTCGCGGCCGCCGCGGCTGGTGGCCGACCAGGCCGCGATCAGGGTCCACGTGGCGGCCACGACGACGGCGGCGACCCGCAGGTCGTCGGCCGCGGTGAGCAGCAGCGCCAGCGCGCCGAGGCCGAGCGGACCCGCGACCAGCGTGGTGGCGTTGAGCCACGACAGGGCCCGCCCGCGCACCCGCTCCGGGATGCTCTCGGCGATGAAGACGTTCCACACCGGCCCGAACAGCCCACCGCCGACACCCATGGCCGCCATCCCGGCGATGACGAGCGGGCCGGCGCCGAGCGGGGCGATCACCCACAGCCCGAGCGTCATGGCGCCGATGCCGGCGAGGTAGGCCCGACGGCGCGAGGCCCGGGAGACGACGGCGTACAGCACCGCGCCGACGAGCGAGCCGACCGCGAAGGCCGACATGCTGGCGCCCAGCAGTCCCGGGGAGCCGAGGCTGACGAAGTGCCCGGGCAGCACGACGCTCAGCAGGGGCGCGACGACGAGGGACGACGCGAAGCCGATGACGAGGGCGGCCCGCAGGCCCCGGCTCTGCAGCACCACGCCGAGCCCGGTCAGCTCGGTGCCCGCGCCGGTCTCCTGCGGTGGGGCGACGGCCACCGGCACGAGCCGGGTGAGCAGGGCCGCTCCGCCCGAGCAGGCCGCGGTGAACCAGACGACGTCGACGGGGTCCCACCAGGCGAGCAGCACGCCGGCGAGACCGGGACCCGCGAGGAAGGCCACCGAGAAGCCCGCCTGGAACAGGGCGGCGACCCGGTCGACGCCCACGCCCGACACCTCGGCGACCCCGGCCATCAGGGCCTGGCGGGCACTCATGCCGGGCACGTCGAACAGCGCGCCGGCCGCGCCGAGCACGACGAACCAGACCAGGTCCAGGCCCCAGAGCAGGTCGACGACCGCGAGGCTCGCGACGGCCGTGGCGCTGCCGAGGTCGGCGAGCCAGGCGACGCGGCGGGCGCCGTACCGGTCGATGAGGCGGCCCGCCACGAAGGTGGCCGGCACGGCCGCGATGCCGGCGGCGGCCGCGACCATGCCCGCCGACGAGAGGTCGCCGGTGCTCGTGATGACGAGCCACGGCAGCACGATGCCGATGGCGGAGTTGCCGAACAGGGAGAGCGCCGCGCCCCCGACGTAGAGGGGGACCGCGCTGGGTCGACGAGTCATGGCAGCAGCCTGCGACCTTGACGCTGCGTCAAGGTCAAGCCGTTCGCGGGGTCGGGGTCAGCCCCGGGCGCGGGCCGCGCAGGCGACGCACGTGCGTGCGGAGGGCCGGACCTCCAGCCGCTCCGGGTCGATCGGCCGTCCGCAGACCGTGCAGACGCCGTACGCGCCGCCGGCGAGGCGGGCCAGCGCGGCGTCGATCTCGTCGCGCCGCTGCTCCGCGGCCCGGATGAGCGCGCTGACCTGCGCCCGCTCGAACGCGATCGTGGCGCCCTCGGGGTCGTGCTCGTCGTCGGCGTTGCTGTCGCCGCTCGCGGCCACGAAGTCGTCGAAGTCGCCGCGCAGGGCGGCGAGCCGGCCGAGCACGGTACGGCGCTCCTCGGCCAGGCGGGCGGCCGTCGGGTCGCCGGTGGCGTCGTCGCTCACCTCTCGCGCCAGTCGCGCACGGCCCCCGCGACCAGCAGGGCCCCGCCCAGCACCAGCACCAGCGCGATGAGCCAGATCGGCGCGTCGCCCCCTCCTGCGCCCGACCAGTCACCGAGCCGGTCGCGCTTGGCGACGAGCACGAACAGACCGGCGGCGACCATGGCCGTGCCCAGCAGCCCGCTCAGCGTGGGCAGCACCAGGTCCGCGCGCGACGGCCGACGCGGTGGGGGCGTGGGGTGGAAGGGATGCACCCCGCGATGCTCGCACCCGGTCGGCGCGCCCCGGTAGCCCCGGGCGGGTGGCGGTCGATCACCGTGCGGTTCCGGGGCCGGGCACGCTCCGGCGGGTGAGCCGCAAGGGCGGGAGTGCGGCGTACGGTCGGGAGCACCCGACGAAGGAGTCTCGTTCCATGAAGGACCGCAAGGTGTTCCTGCTCGCCATCATCGCGCTCGTCGTCGTGGTCGGCGGCGCACTCATCCTCATCGGCGTGGTGATGGGCGACGACACCGGCGGCACCGGCTCCCAGGGCGCCCCCGCCGTCGCGCAGGCCCCCGCCGTCGTGCAGGCGGCGGTTCCGACCCGGTGACGTGAGCCGTGACCTCCGAGCGGCAGCGCCGGGCCTACTTCTGGCTGATGGGCACCTGCCTCACGCTGTTCGTGCTCGCGTGGGCCGTGGTGCGGCTGTTCTCCACGCCGCTGGCGATCGGCATGAGCGTGGTCGCGGCGGTCATCCCGCCCGTGGCCGTCATCGTGGCGAACGCCGGCGCGGTGAGGTCGCACCGCCCGCCGGCGGAGCCGCCCGACCCGGACCGTTGACCGCGGGTCAGCCGCGCCACTGACGGGCCGACAGCTCGATCCAACCGGCCAGGTCGGGCGCGCCGTCGAACGTGTAGAGGCTGTAGGGCGGGCAGCCCTCGAGCTCGGTGATCCCGTCGTACGCGTGGTCGGGCCCGAACAGCAGCACCTGCCCGGACTCGCGGTGGGCGACGGTGAGGTTGCCGTTCGCCTCTTGGGCGAGCACGTACCAGGCCGCCGGGTCGACGGGCACCTCGAGCCCGTCGTCCTCCCAGAGCCAGCCGTAGGCGTCGACCGACGACACGAACCGCTCCGACCCCGCGGAGACGGGCGTGAGGATCTCCTGGTGGTTCTCGCTCCACCACGTGTCGTCGCCCCCGGTGGCGTTCGTGTGGTCCGGGGCGGCGAAGACGTCGACCATCCCGCCGAGGACGCCCCAGAGCGCCCGGTGCAGGGGCAGCACCGGCGGCGTGGTGTCGGCGGCGGCCGGGCGGCAGAGCCAGCCGCGGCGCCCGGTCGGGCCGTCCCAGGCCAGCACCTCGAACGGCCGCCCGGCGATCGTCACCGGCGTGACCGTCGCCGCCGCCAGCAGCCCCGAGAGCTCCGGCAGGCGGGCGACCTCGCCGCGGTCCCACGGGTGGGCGGACCCGACCTCCACGGGCGTGCCCTCCCGGACGAGTCGCGGACGTGCCTGCTGCAGGTGCTCCCAGTCGTTCACGGGGCCAGACCTCCCCGCCGCCGGGGAGCCCGAAACGCTCACGTCGTACGACGTGCCTCGCGCCCGGCGATGCCGAGCAGGTCGCGGACGGCGCCGGGCGGCGGCTCCGCGCGGCCGACCCACACGGCGGTGAAGACGCGCCGCAGGTCGAGCCCGTCGACGCGCACCTCGACCAGTCGGCCGGACTCGAGGTCGCGGTCGACGGCGCGGCGGCTGAGGAACGCCGGCGGGCTGCCCGCCTGGACCGCCGCCACGACGGCGGAGGTGGTGGTCAGCTCGACCTCGGCCTCCGGCGAGCCCACGCCGGCGGCGGCGAGCGCCTCCTCGACCGCCCGACGGGTGCCCGACCCGGCCTCGCGGCCCGTGAGCGCGCGGGCGGCGACCTGGGCGGGGGTGAGCGAGGTACGGCGACGGGCCCACATGTCGTCGGGGGCGGCCACGAGCACGAGGTCGTCGTGGCCGACCACCCGCGTCGCGAGCCCGCCGAGGTCGCCCGGGCCCTCGACGAAGCCGAGGTCGGCCTCGCCCGTGCGCACCGCGTCGAGCACCGCCTCCGAGTTGGTCGCCCGCAGGCTGGCAGCGACCCCGGAGTCGCGGCGCAGGCGCACCAACCACGACGGCAGCAGGTACTCCGCCGTCGTCATGCTCGCCCAGACGCTGAGCTCCTTCGAGCGGCCCTCGCGCAGGGTGCGCAGGGCGCCCTCGATCTCGTCGGCCTGGGCCAGGAGCGGCAGGCTCCAGTCGACGAGGAGGCGTCCGGCGGCGGTGAGCGACGAGCCGCGCGGGTCGCGCCGTACGAGCACGAGCCCCGTGCGCGCCTCCACGCCGCGCAGCCGCTCGGAGGCGGACTGCTGGGAGATCCCGGCCTCCCGTCCGGCGGCGCCGATGCTGCCGAGGCGCGCCACGTCGACGAGGAGGCGGAGGTCGGCGAGGTCCGGCAGCGAGGCCATGGCCGCAGCGTAGACGCTCACAGCCTCTGCCTGTGGGGGG
Organism: Nocardioides alkalitolerans DSM 16699; assembly: GCF_000426525.1. Classification (GTDB taxonomy): domain Bacteria; phylum Actinomycetota; class Actinomycetes; order Propionibacteriales; family Nocardioidaceae; genus Nocardioides; species Nocardioides alkalitolerans. The sequence continues at coordinate 557,904 of NZ_KE384533.1, read as the reverse complement.
ACAGCCAGACGGGGGCTACCGGCGCCCCTCCCGCCGGCGCACCGTGGACGTATGGCCACCACGACCCTCGCCCCGGCGACCCGCCCGCGCAGCGTCGGGCGCACCTCCGCGCCCCGACCGCCCGCGCTCGGCGGCGTGACCCCGCACTGGTTCACGCCGGTGATGGGCACGGGCATCGTCGCGGTCGCCCTGCTCGGGCTGCCCGTCGCGGTGCCCGGGCGCGAGCCGGTGGCGCTGGCCGTGTGGCTGCTCGCCGCCACGCTCCTCGTCGGCGCCGTGGTCGCGACCGTCGGCCACCACGTGCGCCACCCCTCCGTGGCCCGCAGCCACCTCGACCACGGGGTCGTGGCGCACGGGTACGGCGCCCCGCCCATGGCCCTCATGACCGTCGGCGCCGGGGCGCTGCTGGTCGGCGACCGCGTGCTCGGCGCCGGACCGGCCGTCGTCGTCGGTGTCGTGCTCTGGACCCTCGGCACCGGCCTCGGCCTGCTCAGCGCGGTGGTCGTGCCCTGGCGTGCCCTCACCCGGCACGGGCTCGGCGTCGCGGACGCCTCGGGCGCGTGGCTGATGTCCGTCGTGCCGCCGGTGGTCAGCGCCGCGACCGGCGCGCTGCTCGTCCCGCTAGCCCCGGCCGGCGCGCCCCGCGTCGCCCTGCTGCTCCTCTGCTACGCGCTGCTCGTCGCGGTGCTGCCGGCCGTCGTCGTCGTGCTGGCGCTGCTGGGCCTGCGGCTGCGCCGGTACGGCGTGGGCCCCACCGCCGCCGTACCCGCGCTGTGGATCGTGCTCGGCCCGCTCGGTCAGTCCGTCACGGCCGTCCACCACCTCGGGGGCCTCGCGCCCGACGTGCTGCCCGCGGCGTGGGCCGCGCCGCTGACGATGCTCGTGGTCGCGTACGGCGTGCCCGTCGCCCTGCTGGGCCTCGGCTGGCTCGTGTTCGTGCTGGTCACGACCGTCCGGGCCGCGCGGACGCACCTGCCGTTCGGCCTGCCGTGGTGGGCCTTCACGTTCCCGGTCGGCACGATCGTCACGGCGGTCTCCGGACTGGCCACGACGCCGGCGCTGGTCGACCTGGGGGTCGGTGGCGTGCTGCGGGGGCTCGCGGCCGTGCTCTTCGCCGGACTCGTCGGCGCCTGGGTCGTCGTGCTGACGAGGACGGCGCGCGGGGTCGTCAGTGGCGAGCTGCTGGCACCGCCGGCGCCCTTCCCGGCTCCGCGGGCGGCGCCGGGTCGGGCTCCCACCGCAGGAGGTCGCCAGGCTGGCAGTCGAGCACCTCGCACAGCGCCGCGAGCGTCGTGAACCGGACCGCCTTGGCGCGGCCGTTCTTCAGCACGGCGAGGTTGGCGGGGGTGATGCCGACCCGCTCGGCGAGCGTGCCCACCGCCATCTTGCGGCGGGCGAGCATCACGTCGACGTCGACCATGATCGGCATCAGATGACCTCGGCCAGCTCGGCCCGCAGGTGGGTCGCCTCGATGTCGCGCGCGACCGCCTGGGCGAGCAGCGCGCGGAGCACCACGACGACCAGAGCAACGCCGGCCACGAGCAGCCCCAGGCCGCCGAGGAGGAGCACCACGCCGGGGGCGACGTCGTCACCCGGGGCGAGGGCGACACCGAGCGCGAAGGTCAGGAGCGACGCCGTGGCGACCGCCCCGACGACGACGTCGACGTACCGGAACGCCGCGGTGGAGAAGACGGTCCCGAGCCGCACCATCGTCACGAGCCGCCAGACGCAGACCATCGTCACCTGCACGGTGACGACACCCAGCACGACGTAGCCCAGCAGCAGCGGTCGGACGCCGGGCGGCGCATCGGTGAGGTCGGCGCCCAGCAGGGGCACCATCACGACCTGCACGACGAGCGAGCCGGCGAGACCGAGGGCCAGGACCACCCGCAGGGCCTGGACGGTGACGGTTCCCATGGCTCTCCTTTGATCGATGAACAACTAGAATCTATCGTTCTTCGATGGGTGACGCCAGGGTCATGACCCGAACGGGCCAGGGGCGAGCCACCCGATGAGGCCATGACGCCCGGGCCGCGGGGATCGTTGACTGGGAGTGGCCCCCCACTGACGTCGGGCGAGTGGGTGGCGGTCGCGCCGTACCACCACGAGGAGAGCCCCGATGTCCCACCAGCCCCTGGCCGCCACGGACCGCGCCCCCCTGAGCCTCGTGGTCCGGGCCGTCGGCGACGGCGACGCCATGGAGGTGGAGCGCATCCGCGTGCGGCGCCGTCCACGACGGAGCGTCGACGGGGGTGCGCCCGCCGATGCCCTCGAGGTCGTGCTGGAGGGGCAGGGTGACGGCGCGCTCTCGCTGACCTTCGAGCGGGCGGACCGCTCCTTCACCCGTGAGGAGCGCGCGCTGGTCGAGCGGCTCGTGGCCAGCATCGGTCGGGTGCGCGTGGCGTCCCCCTGGGACGCCCGCGTCGACGACCTGGTGGACGCCCCGACCGAGGGTGAGGACGACGCCGCCGCGGTCGCGCCGGACCAGGCCCTCGGAGCATCCGGCGAGGCGGCGGTGGTGGACTACGCGGACGTGCTCGAGCGGTGCTTCTTCCGGCTCGACGAGATGTCGGTCGAGACCACCGGCGAGCGGCTCGTGGAGGTCGTCCGGATCTGCGCGGCGGCGGCAGGCGTGCAGTCCTACTGGGTGGCCCACCTCAGCGGCGACGACCTGGTCACCGTGGACCGCCACCACCTGCTGGGCGAGCGCGAGGACGTCGTCCCGATCCGTCGGTCGCGGGTCGACGCCCTCGCCGAGGACCCCCGCATCCCGGTCGCCCTCGAGGGCGGGTCGTTCGCGGGCCTCATCGGGGAGACGATCTGGGCGCCGTACCTGATCGCCCGGGGCCTCGTCACCTGCGTGGGTGCCGGCGGCTACGACGACGACGCGCGGCAGTGGATCGTGTGCCTCTTCGACGACGGCACCCGCGACGTGGTGCCCCTGCGCGTGCTGCTGTCCGGTGCCGTCCAGGCGGCGCTCGGGGTGCCGCTCGCGCGCCGTTCCTGAGCTCCGGGCGCGATGATGGGCCGGTGATCGCCCGCTCCCTGCTGCTCTTCGCCGTCGCCGCCGTCCTCGAGATCGGTGGTGCCTGGCTGGTCTGGCAGGGCCTCCGGGAGAGCCGCGGCTGGCTCTGGGTGGGCCTCGGCTTCATCGCCCTCGGCCTGTACGGCGTCGTCGCCACGTTCCAGCCCGACGCGAACTTCGGGCGGATCCTCGCCGCGTACGGCGGGATCTTCGTCGCCGGCTCGATCCTCTGGGGCATGGTCGCCGACGGCTACCGCCCCGACCGGTACGACGTCACCGGCGCCGCCGTCTGCCTCGTCGGCATGGCCGTGATCATGTACGCGCCCCGGGAGGGGTAGGCGGCGCCGCCGGGTGGGTGGGGTGGTCGGGGCCGGCCCGCAGGTTTCACCGCTCGAGCGGTGAAACCGCCGCTCTGCGCCCTGAGTTCACGTCGCACAGCACCAGGAACGTGCACGAGGTCCCGCCCGACCCGCTATCGTGTGTCGCATGGTACCTAGCCAGCCGCAGGCGCTCGCCAACCTCCGGCGCGGGGTGGTCGAGTACTGCATCCTCGCGTCGCTGCGCACGGGTGAGCGCTACGGCTTCGACATCGCGCGCGATCTCGAGGGCACGCTGCTGGCGAGCGCCGGCACGCTCTACCCGCTGCTGTCGCGCCTGCGGAAGGGCGGCCTCGTCGGGTCGTCCTGGCAGGAGTCGGCCGAGGGGCCGCCACGCAGGTACTACCGCCTCACCGACGACGGCGAGGCGGCACTTCGGGCGTTCGAGGCGGCCTGGGTGCCGTTCCGGGATGCCGTCGACACGGCGCTGGCCGGGGACGAGAGGGGTACGTCGTGAGTGCAGACGAGAAGTCCGTGGGGCCGGTGGAGCGCTACCTCGGCGAGGTCGACGGCGCGCTCGCCGCCCGGGGCGTCGAGGACCGGGCGGAGATCGTAGCCGAGCTGCGGGAGCACATCGACGCGGCCGTGGGCGCCGGCGATCCGGTCGACGAGGTGCTGCGCGGCATGGGCGATCCCCAGCTGATCGCGGCCGAGGCGGGCGGGCCCGCTGCGCCGGGGGTCGCCGTACCCGCCGGTCGGCTGGTGCAGGCGTGGGTGCCCGTCGTCGCCGTCGGCCTCGTGCTGGTCGGCGGGATCGGCCTCGGATTCGTCGTGCCGGTCCTGCTGCTGCTGGGCGGTCTCGTGCTGGTGTGGGGCTCGTCGCTCTGGTCCACCGGTGAGAAGGTCGTCGCGACGCTGCTGGTCCCGGCGCCCGGTCTGGCCCTGATGGTCGTCGCCGGCTACGCGGTCGTCTCCCTGGAGCAGAGCTGCACCTCGACGCAGGTGGGCCGCGACGTCCAGGAGGTGTGCACGTCGTCGGGCGGTGGGTCGGGGGTCGGCGGGATCGTGCTGACGGTGGCGCTCGTCGTGGTCGCCCTGGCGGGGATCACGGCGTCGGTGGTGCTCGTGCGACGCGGACTGCGCCGTGCCCGGGCCTACGCCGGGAACAGGGCGGCGCCCAATATGGTTGACTGGTCAACTACCTAGGAACGAGGAGCATCCCGTGGTGAACGAGATCAAGCTGGGCCTGGACACCTTCGGCGACGTCACCGTCGACGCCGACGGCCGGCCGCTGTCGCACGCGCAGGTCATCCGCGACGTCGTCGCGCAGGGCGTGCTGGCCGACCAGGTGGGCATCGACGCCTTCGGCGTGGGCGAGCACCACCGCGACGACTACGCGGTCTCCGCCCCCGAGATCCTGCTCGCCGCCATCGCCGCCCGCACCGAGCGCATCACCCTCGGCACCGCGGTCACCGTGCTGAGCTCCGACGACCCCGTGCGCGTCTACGAGAAGTTCGCGACGCTCGCCGCGGTCAGCGACGGCCGGGCCGAGGTCACGCTGGGGCGCGGCTCGTTCACGGAGTCGTTCCCGCTCTTCGGCTTCGACCTCGCCGACTACGAGCGCCTCTTCAGCGAGAAGCTCGACCTCTTCGCGCAGCTGCGCAGCGAGGGCCGCATCTCGTGGGAGGGCACGACGCGTCGTCCCCTCGTCGACGCCGAGGTCTTCCCGAAGACCGAGGCCGGCACCGTCCCGGCGTGGATCGGGGTCGGCGGGTCGCCGGAGTCGGTCGTGCGCGCCGCGCAGTACGGCATCCCGCTGATGCTCGCGATCATCGGCGGCGAGCCGGCGCGCTTCGCGCCGTACGTCGACCTCTACCACCGGGCCCTCGACGAGCTCGGGGTGCCGCAGCTGCCGGTCGGCGTGCACTCGCCCGGCTTCGTCGCCGACACCGACGACGAGGCCCGCGAGCTGCTCTTCCCCCACTTCAAGGCCAACCGCGACCGCATCGGCAAGGAGCGCGGCTGGGGTCCGGCGACGCGCGAGCAGTTCGAGGCGGAGGCCGACCACGGCGCCCTCTTCGTCGGTTCGCCCGAGACGGTCGCCACGAAGATCGCCGCCGCCGTGCAGGCGCTCGGCATCGACCGGTTCGACCTGAAGTACAGCAACGGGCCCATGCCGCACGCCCAGCTCATGCACGCCATCGAGCTGTACGGCACCGAGGTCGCGCCGCGGGTGCGCGAGCTGCTGGCCGAGCGCGCGTGACGCGGGCCGTCTAACGTACGGCGGGAGCGGCGCCGTGGGGTGCCGTCCCCATGCGAGGAGACCGCCGTGGCCCGGAAGCTCCTGCGATCGCGCGAGGGGGAGGACGCCCACCGCGTCACCTTCGTCGAGCTGTTCTTCGACCTCGTCTTCGTCTTCGCGATCACCCAGGTCTCCCACGCGCTGATCGCCCACCAGGACCTGGAGACGCTCGGCGAGACGGCCGTCATCATGATGGCCATCTGGTGGGTCTGGGTGTTCACGACCTGGCTCGTGAACTGGCTCGACCCGGACACCGGACCGGTGCGGGCGCTGGTCTTCACGCTGATGCTCCTCGGCCTGCTGCTGGCCAGCTCGATCCCGGAGGCGTTCGGCGACAAGGCGCTGCTGTTCGCGGTCTGCCTCGCGACGATGCGGGTCGGGCAGGCGCTGTTCGGGGTGGTCGTCTTCCGCGGGCCGCGCCCGGACAACTCGCTGAACTTCGTGCGCATCGCGATCTGGGCGACGACGACGGGCGCCATCTGGATCGTCGGCGCCCTGGTGCCCGAGCACCAGCTGCTCATCTGGGCCGGCGCGATGCTCGTGGAGCTCGCCGGGCCGCGCAGCCGGTTCCGGGTGCCGGGCCTCGGGGGCACGCCGGTCGAGGTCTGGGACATCTCGGGCCAGCACATGGCCGAGCGGGTCAGCCTGTTCCTCATCATCGTGCTGGGCGAGTCGATCATCGTGACCGGCGACGTGTTCGCCGACCTGCCGCTCGAGCCGACGTACGTGCTCGCGTTCCTCGCCGCGCTCGCGAGCACGATCCTCATGTGGTTCCTCTACTTCAACCACGGCCAGGGCGGCGGCAGCGACTACATCGCCCACCGCGACGCCGCCGACCGCGGCCTCGTCGCGCAGGTCGCCTACACCTACACACCGGTGCTGCTGGTGCTCGGCGTCGTGCTGACCGCGGTGGCGGACGAGATCGTCCTGCTGCACCCCGAGGGCGACGGCGGGCACGGCGGGAGCCACGGCACCGCGCTGTGGGCGGCCGGCATCGTGGCGGGCGGCAGTGCCGTCTACCTGCTCGGCAACCTGCTCTTCAAGCGTGCCGTCGGCCAGCCCTGGATGCTGGGCCACGTCGGCGGCATCGTCGCCCTGAGCGTGGCGGTGCTGCTCCGCGAGCAGATGACGCCGCTCGTCTTCAGCTGGGTCGCCAACGGGGTGCTGCTCGCCGTGGTGCTCACCGACCACCACACGCACGTGCGGCGCAGCACCGAGGCGACGGTCGCGCCGTAGGGGTGGGGGGCGCGCAGCTGGAGCTCCGGTGTAACGCGGTGTCCGCGTGACTGCACACGCGGTAGAACACGTGTGCAGTTGCCCGGACACCGCGTTACACGGGCAGGCCCCCGACCCCCCGGCCCACCCCCGCGCGGACCCTCGGGCATGCTGTGCGGTCGCCCTGCCGTGACCGCCCGCCCCGCCCCACCCCAGGAGTCCCCGTGCCGACCGCCCGCCCCGCCGCCCGCCGTACGACCACCCGCGCCAAGCGGCCCCCGAAGCCCGCGATGGTCGCGCCCGAGGGCGCCCGCGAGGCCTTCACCGACGGCGCGTGCTCCGGCAACCCCGGCCCGGGCGGCTGGGCCTGGGCGATCGACGAGACGACCTACGCGTCGGGTGCGGAGTCGCCGTCGACCAACCAGCGGATGGAGGTCCGGGCGGCGCTCGAGGCCGTCCTCGCGCTGCCGGGGCCGCTCGTGGTCGTGAGCGACTCGACGTACGTCGTCAACTGCTTCCGCGACGCCTGGTGGAAGGGCTGGCTGGCGCGGGGCTGGACGAACTCCGCCAAGGCGCCGGTCGCCAACCGCGACCTCTGGGAGCCGCTGGTCGAGGAGTTCCAGGCGCGCGGCGACGTCGCCTTCCGCTGGGTGAAGGGCCACTCCGGCCACCGGATGAACGACTTCGTCGACCGCCTCGCCGTGGCGGCGAGCAAGAACGGCTGACCCCGGGGGCGGTCGCGGCGCCACCGGGGAAAACCCGCGCGCGCGGGCCCGCGTCGTACTGACAGACTGCGCCCATGCGCGAGATCGTCCAGGCCAAGAAGCTCCAGAACGTGCGGTACGACGTGCGAGGTCCGATCCTCGTCGAGGCGCAGCGGCTGGAGGCGGAGGGTCACCGGATCCTCAAGCTCAACATCGGCAACCCGGCCCCGTTCGGGTTCGAGGCGCCGCGGTCGATCGTCGCCGACATCGTGCACAACCTGCCCGACGCGCAGGGCTACTCCGACTCGCGCGGCATCTACTCCGCCCGTACCGCGGTCGCGCAGTACTACCAGTCGGAGGGCCTCACCGAGACGTCCGTCGACGACGTCTTCATCGGCAACGGCGTCTCCGAGCTCATCTCGATGGTGCTCCAGGCGTTCCTCGACGACGGCAACGAGATCCTCGTGCCGGCGCCCGACTACCCGCTGTGGACCGGCGCCGTGACGCTGTCCGGCGGCACCCCGGTGCACTACCGCTGCGACGAGGAGAACGGGTGGAACCCCGACCTCGCCGACATCGAGTCGAAGATCACCGAGAACACCCACGGGCTCGTGATCATCAACCCGAACAACCCCACGGGCGCGGTCTACAGCGAGGAGGTCGTGAAGGGCCTCGTCGACATCGCCCGTCGCCACGACCTCGTCGTCTTCAGCGACGAGATCTACGAGAAGATCCTCTTTGACGACGCCGTGCACCACCACACCGCGACGTACGCCGCCGACGACGTGCTCTGCCTGACCTTCAGCGGCCTCTCGAAGGCCTACCGGGTCTGCGGCTACCGCGCCGGCTGGGTGATGGTCTCGGGCCCGAAGCACCTCGCCGAGAGCTTCCTCGAGGGCGTCACGCTGCTCGCCAACATGCGGATGTGCGCCAACGTCCCGGCGCAGCACGCCATCCAGACGGCGCTCGGCGGCTACCAGTCGATCAACGAGTACATCGGCCCCGGCGGCCGGTTCTACGAGCAGTCGAAGACCGCGTGGCGCCTGCTCAACGAGATCGAGGGCGTCTCCTGCGTCGAGCCGATGGGCGCGCTCTACTGCTTCCCGAAGCTCGACACGGAGATGTTCGGCATCGAGGACGACGAGAAGTTCGTCATCGACCTCCTGCGCGCCAAGAAGCTGCTCGTCACCCACGGCACCGGGTTCAACTGGTTCGAGCCCGACCACTTCCGGCTCGTCACGCTGCCCGACGTCGACATGCTCACCGAGGCCATCGAGCGCATCGCCGACTTCCTGGCGACGCTGCGCCGCTGACGGCTCCGCCCGCGCCCGTTCGCGGTACCTCCCACCCGTCCGACGGGTACCACCTACCGCGAACGGTCGAGACGCCTTAACGTATGCGCATGCGCGCAGATAAGCAGACGCTGACGTCGTACGACGCCACCCACGACGTGCCGGACGACGAGGTCGACCTCGCCGTCGAGATCTTCCGGCTGCTGGCCGACGCGACCCGGGTCCGCCTCGTCTGGGCGCTGCGCGACGGCGAGCTGGCCGTCAACACGCTCGCCGACCGGGTCGGCAAGCCGCAGGCTGCGGTGTCGCAGCACCTGGCGAAGCTCCGGATGGGCCGCATGGTCACCACCCGCCGCCAGGGCAACCAGGTCTTCTACCGCATCGCCAACGACCACGTGCGCACCCTCGTCGTCGACGCCGTCCACCACGCCGAGCACGCGGCCGGCGGTGTGCCGGCCCACCACGCGCGTACGGCGCCGCGCGGGGCCGCGGAGTGAGCGGCACCGCCAGCGACCCCGGCGAGCAGGACCACGGGCACGGCCACCACTCCGGGCACGGTCACCACTCCGGGCACGGTCACGGGCACGCGCCCCGCCGTACGCTCCGCGACCGCCTCGCCCACGTCGTGACGCCCCACAGCCACGACGCCGCCGACTCGCTCGACGCGGCGCTGGAGGCGAGCGACGTCGGCATCCGGGCGCTGAAGATCAGCCTCGTCGTGCTGCTCGTGACCGCGGTGGCGCAGGCGGTGGTCGTCGCGTTCACGGGGTCGGTGGCGCTGCTGGCCGACACGGTCCACAACTTCTCGGACGCGCTCACCGCCGTGCCGCTGTGGATCGCCTTCGTGCTCGGCCGGCGCCGCCCGAGCCGCCGCTACACCTACGGGTTCGGCCGCGCGGAGGACCTCGCCGGGCTCTTCATCATCGCGATGATCGCGCTGTCGGCCGGGGTCGCCGGCTGGCAGTCGGTCGACCGGCTGCTGCACCCCCGCGCCATCGAGGCGCCCCTGGCGGTGGCGGTCGCCGGGCTGCTCGGGTTCGTGGGCAACGAGGCGGTGGCGGTCTACCGCATCCGCATCGGGCGCCGCATCGGCTCCGCCGCCCTCGTCGCCGACGGCCACCACGCCCGTACGGACGGCTTCACCTCCCTCGCCGTGCTGGCCGGCGCGCTCGGGGTGATGGCGGGCTACCCGCTCGCCGACCCGATCGTCGGTCTCGTCATCACGGTGATGATCTCGGTGGTCCTGTACGGCGCGGCGCGCGACGTGTTCCGCCGGCTCCTCGACGCCGTCGACCCGGAGCTCACCGACGCCGCCACCCGCGCCCTGGTCGACGTGCCGGGGGTGCTGGGGGTGGAGGACCTGCGGCTGCGGTGGACGGGCCACCGGCTCCGCGCCGAGGCCGGGGTGCTGGTCGACCCGCACCTCGACCTCCTCGCCGCCCACGACCTGGCGCACGAGGCGCAGCACGCGCTGCTCCACGGCGTCCCGAAGCTCGTGGCCGCGACCGTGCACGTGAGCCCGGCGCCGCTGGACGGCCGGGAGCACCACGCGCTCGTGGCGCACCATCCCTTCCCGGCGACGGTCCCGGGGCTGCCGGGCTGAGTGCTCGTCGGTGGGGCTCAGACGGTGGCGGCGGTCTGCGCCCGCACCCGGTCCTGCGCCCAGCCGACGAGGGGGGCGAGCTGGTCGCGGGCCTCCTGGCCGGCGGGGGTGAGGGAGTACTCGACGTGCGGGGGCACGACGGGGCGGGCCTCGCGCCGTACGAGGCCGTCGGCCTCGAGCGTCTGCAGCGTCTGGATCAGCATCTTCTCGCTGACGCCGGCGATGGAGCGCTTCAGCTCGCTCCACCGCAGCGTGCCGTCGGCGAGCGTGAGGAGCACCAGGAGGCCCCACTTGCTGGTGACGTGCTCGACGAGCTGGCGCATCTGGGGGCAGGCGGTGTCGAGCTGCATGCGGGCGGTGTCGGCGCGGTCCATGTCCACGACCTTACTCTCGGGTGGGTACCCCACTTCAAAGTAGGTACCTCCCGACGGGAAGGGTGCCGGTCGTCCGCTCGTTGGCACTCACGAGGCCGCCACCGGGCGGCGCGCAGAGGCTGACGAAAGAGGTACGGACATGGCGATCGTGGTGACGGCGGCGAGCGGACAGCTCGGACGCGGCGTGGTGGAGGCGCTCCTGGCGCGGGGCACGGCGGCGGGCGACATCGTCGCGACCTCCCGCGACACCGACAAGCTGAAGGACCTCGCCGAGGCGGGCGTGCGCACGGCCACCCTCGACTACACCGACGTGCCCGCCGACCTGTTCGGTGCGGGTGACACGGTGCTGCTCGTCTCGAGCGACGCGGTCGGGCAGCGGGTGCCGCAGCACACCGCCGTCATCGAGGCCGCGAAGGCCGCCGGCGTCGCGCGCGTCGTCTACACGAGCGCGCCCCGGGCCGACGTGTCGCCGCTGATCCTGGCGCCGGAGCACAAGGCGACGGAGGAGGTGCTCCGCGCGAGCGGGCTGCCCTTCACGATCCTGCGCAACGGCTGGTACACGGAGAACTACCTCGCCGCCTTCGGCCAGGCCCAGCAGACGGGCGCGATCGCGTCGGCCACCGGTGACGGCAAGGTCGCCAGCGCCGAGCGCGCCGAGCTCGCCGAGGCCGCCGCCGTCGTGCTCGCGGGGGAGGGCCACGAGGGCCAGGTCTACGAGCTCGTCGGCCAGGAGGCGTGGACCCACGCCGAGCTCGCCGCGGTCTTCGCCGAGGTGCTCGGCAAGCCCGTCACGTTCCAGCCCCTGTCGGGCGAGGACTACCACGCCGCGCTCCTCGGCGCCGGTCTCGACGAGAGCACCGCCGGCTTCCTGGTGGCGGCCGACGGCAACATCGCCGACGGCGTGCTCGCGCCCACCAGCGACGACCTCGCCACGCTGCTCGGCCGCGCGCCGCGCACCATCCGGGAGACCGTGCCGACCTGGGTGTGAGGGGTGGGGCGGGCGGGTGACGCCCCAGGTTTCCCCGGTCGACCGGGGATTCCCTCACTGGGGGGTCGAAGCATTGCCCGCCCAGTCCCGGTTTCCCCGGTCGACCGGGGAAACCGGGGAACCGCCTCACCGATGAGTTCCGTTGTCACCGGAGGTCACTAGCCTTCGCTGACGACGAGAGGGACTCCCATGGCCGACATGATCCGCGCGAGCGGGCTGGTGAAGAGATACAAGGAGGTCGAGGCGCTCAAGGGCCTCGACCTGACGGTGCCGGAGGGCACCGTGCTGGGCCTGCTGGGGCCGAACGGGGCCGGCAAGACCACGGCCGTGCGCATCCTGGCGACCCTGTTGAAGGCCGACGGCGGCAGCGCCGAGGTCGCCGGGGTCGACGTGTTCGCCGACCCTGACGGGGTACGACGCCGCATCGGCCTCTCGGGGCAGTACGCAGCGGTCGACGAGCACCTCACCGGGTTCGAGAACCTCGACATGATCGGACGCCTCTACGGGCTCGGTCGCGGGCCGTCCCGCACCCGGGCGCGCGAGCTGCTCGAGCGGTTCAACCTCGCCGACGCGGGCGACCGTCCGTCGAAGACCTACTCCGGCGGCATGCGGCGCCGGCTCGACCTCGCCGGGGCGCTCGTCGCGGCGCCGCCCGTGCTGATCCTCGACGAGCCCACGACGGGTCTCGACCCGCGCAGCCGCCAGGAGATGTGGACCGTCATCCGCGAGCTCGTCGCCGCCGGCTCCACGCTGCTGCTGACGACGCAGTACCTCGAGGAGGCCGACCGCCTCGCCGACGAGATCGTCGTCATCGACCACGGGCAGGAGATCGCCCGCGGCACGGCCGACGACCTCAAGGCCCAGCTGGGCGGTGAGCGCATCGAGGTCGTGCTGCGCGACCCCGCGCAGCGCGAGGTGGCGGAGCGGGTGCTGGCCGAGGTCGGGATGGGCCCGGTCCGCGCCGACACCGCCGGGCGCGAGCTCACGGTGGCCGTCGACGGTGGTGCCGCCGCCCTCATGCGGGCGCTGCAGGGTCTCGCCGACGGGAAGGTCGACCTGCTCGACGTCGGCCTGCGCCGGCCCACCCTCGACGACGTCTTCCTCACCCTCACCGGTCGCCCGGCGGAGGAGAAGGCGGCCGACGACGCTGCGGACGGCACCGATACGGGCGCCCCGTCCACCGCGAAGGAGGCGTCATGAGCAGCCTCGCGCGCACCGCCAGCGACGGCTGGGTCGTCACGAAGCGCAACCTGATCAAGATCAAGCGCGTGCCCGAGGTGCTCGTCTTCGTGCTCGTCAGCCCGATCATGTTCGTGCTGCTCTTCGCGTTCGTCTTCGAGGGCGCGATCCCCGTCGAGGGCGAGATCCCCTACCGCGAGTTCCTCATCGGCGGCATCTTCGCCCAGACGGTCGTGTTCGGCGCCACCTTCACGGGCGCCGGCCTGGCGGAAGACATGCAGAAGGGCATCATCGACCGCTTCCGGTCGCTGCCGATGTCCCCGTCGGCGGTCCTGGTGGGCCGCACGAGCTCGGACGTCGTCTACAACGTGCTCTCGCTGATCATCATGGCGCTGACCGGTCTGCTCATCGGCTGGCGCGTGCGCGAGGGGCTGGTCGACGCGCTGCTCGGCTTCGGCCTGCTGCTGCTCTTCGCCTACGCGATCAGCTGGATCATGGCCTACATCGGGCTGCTGGTGCCGAGCCCCGAGGTCATCAACAACGCCTCGTTCATCGTGATCATGCCGGCCACGTTCGTCTCCAACGCGTTCGTGCCGCTGGGCTCCTTCGACGGGGTGCTCCTGAAGATCGTCGAGTGGAACCCGGTGTCGACGCTCACGCAGGCCACGCGCGAGCTGTTCGGCAACGTCGACTCGTCGCTGCCGTCCTCCGACGCCTGGCCGATGCAGAACGCCGCGCTCTACACGCTGATCTGGGTGGTCATCATCCTGGTCGTCTTCGTGCCGCTCTCGGTGCGCCAGTACCGGCTCTCCGCCTCGCGCTGAGCGAGGCGCCGGGCGGCCCGACGGGTGCCGGGGCGCGCGGACGGTCTGGTTAGTCTCGGGAGGGTCCCACCGCACCCCACCGGAGAGATCGCCCGTGAGCCTGCCGCCCCTTCCCCCGCCCCGCTCCGGACCCTCGGGGCCCGCCGGTCCGCCCCCGGGCGGCCAGCCCCCGATGCCTCCGTACGGCGGACCGGGCGGCCCGGGAGGCTTCGGCGGTCCGGGTGGGCCGGGTGCGTACGGCGGCTCGGGCGGCCCCGGCGGTCCGGGGTTCGGCGGTCCCGGCCCCGGTGGGTACGGCGGTCCCGGCGGCCCGCGCAAGCGGCCCGGCTGGGTGGTCCCGACGGCGGTCGCCGCCGTGGTCCTGCTGCTGGCCGGGGTGCTCACGACCGTCCTGCTCGTCACCGGTGGTGACGACGACTCCGACGACACCGCCGGCGACGACCGCACGTCCCAGCGCGACGACTCCAACGGCTCCGGAGACTCCGGGGAGCTCGGCTCCGGGGACTCCGGCGAGTTCGGCGATCCCGACGCCGAGGGCTCCGCCGGCGCCGACGACCCGACCGACGCCCCGACTGCCGTCGACCCCGCCACCGACCCCCGGGCGTACGGCGACGCCGACGCCCCCGTCGAGCTCGTGGTCTACGTCGACTACCAGTGCCCGCACTGCGGCGACTTCGCGCGCTCCACGCTGCCGGACCTCATGACGACGTACGCCGACGCCGGCGAGCTGCGGATCGTCTCGCGCGACTGGGCCTTCCTCGGCCCCGACTCGCAGATCGCCGCGCAGGCCGCCCGGGCCGCGGCCGCGCAGGACGCCTTCTGGGAGTTCCACGAGGCCTGGTTCGCCGCGCAGCCGGCGGTCGGCAGCGGCAACGGCCTGCGCATCGCGACCGACATCGCGACGGTGCTGGGCCTCGACCTCGACCAGTTCGCCGACGACCTGGCCGACCCGGCCACCGCCGACGCCGTGGCCGCCGACGCCGTCGAGGCCCAGGCGGCCGGCGCCGAGGGCGTGCCGGCCCTGCTGCTCGACGGCGAGCTGCTCACCGACTGGACCCCGGCGTCGCTCGACGCCGCCATCGCCGACGCCCAGGAGGCCGCGTGAGCACCGAGAACCCCTACCAGCTCGACGGCCGCTCGATGCGCGAGCGGATGCTGGCCGGCGACGCCTACATCGCCGACGACCCCGACCTCTCCGAGGCCTCCGCGCGGGCGTTCGACCTCGCCGACGCCTACAACGCGACCTCGGGTCGCCAGAAACCGCTGCGCCGGGCGCTGCTGGAGCAGCTGCTGGGCGGCCTCGGGGCGGACTCGGAGATCCGGCCCCCGCTGCGTGTCGACTACGGCATCCACCTGACGATCGGCGCGCGCTGCTTCGTGAACTTCGGGCTCGTCGCGCTCGACGTCGCCGCGATCACCATCGGTGACGACGTGCAGATCGGTCCGAACGTCCAGCTCCTGACGCCGACCCACCCGATCGAGCCCGGCCCGCGCCGCGAGAAGTGGGAGGGTGCCGCCCCGATCACGATCGGCGACAACGTGTGGCTCGGTGGCGGCGTCATCGTCTGTCCCGGCGTCACCATCGGCGCCGACACCGTGGTCGGAGCGGGCGCGGTCGTCACGAAGGACCTGCCCGCCGGTGTCGTCGCCGTCGGCAACCCGGCGCGCGTGATCAAGCGGGTCGATGGCTGACGACGACGCGGTCCCCGGGCCCGACCTGGTGGTCGCGGTGACCGACGAGCTGCCCTGCCCGGTCCTGCCGATCCGCACGGACCGCCTGGTGCTGCGCCCCCACGAGGAGCGCGACGCCGCGGCCCTCGGCTACTACCGCGACGCCGCCGTGACCCGCTACCTGCTCGTGCACGCCGACGACGAGGCCGGGCTGCTGGCACTCGTACGGCGCCGCGCGAGCGCCACGTGCCCGCAGGAGCCGGGCGAGTCGGTGTCGCTGGTGGTCGAGCACGAGGGCGTCGTCGTGGGCGACGTGATGTTGAAGCTGGTGGACGAGCGCCACGCGGTCGGCGAGGTCGGGTGGGCGATCGACCCCCGCCACCAGGGCCGCGGGTTCGCGACCGAGGCCGCGGCGGCGATGGTCGCCCTCGGCTTCGACCACTACGCGATGCACCGCGTCTCCGCCCAGATGGACGCCCGCAACGACGCCTCGGCCCGGGTGTGCGCCCGGCTGGGCATGCGGCAGGAGGCCCACCTCCGCCAGGACTGGTGGAACCACGGCGAGTGGACCGACACGAGCGTCTGGGCCGTGCTCGTCGACGAGTGGGCGGCCGGTCGGCGCTAGTCCCTACTCGTCCCCGATCGGGCGCCCCGTCAGCTCGAGCCGGATCTGGTCGGCGTCGAGGGCCGCCATCGCCCCGCGCAGCGAGGCGGAGCTGAAGGCGCCTTCGCGGCTGAGGTCGAGCAGCACGTCGCGCTGGGCCTCGATCACGTCGAGCGGGTGCAGCGTCTCGCCGGCCGCGTCCGCCCGCAGCCGGGCCTCGGTGGCCCGCAGGACCTCCGCCAGCTTGGCGCGCTCGGCCGCCTGCGCCTCGAGGTCGACGGTGGCGGGCCCGACGTACCGGACCACCGCGCCCAGCGTGCCGCCCTGCAGCAGCAGCGAGCCCGTGGCGACGAGGAAGGCGAGGAACACGAGCAGGGAGCGGTCCGGGGCGTCGGCCGGCAGGGTCTGGGCCGCGGCGAGCGTGACCGCGCCCCGCATGCCGGCCCACACCACCACCACGCCCTCGCGCGGCCCCAGCGGGTCGGCGACGAGGTAGTCGATGTCGGCGAGCCGGCGTCGTACGCGCACCCCGAACCTCTCGAGGTGCTCCGGCGTCACGCGCAGCTGGCGACGCCCCGTCGCCCTCCGCGCTACGCGGGCCGCCGCCCCGACCGCCCGTCGGGCCGGCCGCCCCCGCCACCGGCGCGGGAGGCGACCGCCCCGGGCCCGCACGGCCGTCAGCGCGGCCGCGAAGGCCTCGGGGTCGGCGAGCTTCTGCTGCAGCGAGTCGACCCGGGGGCGTACGGCGACCCCGCGCCGGGCCCGCCGCTGCAGCAGGGCCAGCAGCGGGGCGACGTACGCCGCCCGCACCGCCAGCACGAGCGCGAGGGCCGCCACGGCGGGGAGCACCGTCGTGCTCGCGCCGTGGCCGTCGTCCCGGATGTCCTCGAGCAGCCCGTAGAGCTCGAGCCCCATGACGAGGAAGACCGCGCCCTCGAGCACGGCCTCGATGGTGTGCCAGGTCTGGGAGTCGGAGAGGCGGTGCTCCGGTGACAGCACGCGGGGCGCGCCGCGGCCGGTGACGAGACCGGCGACGACCGCGGCCACGAGGCCGGAGGCGCCGAGGTGCTCGGCCGGCAGCGCGGCCACGAACGGCACGGTCAGCGAGATCGCGGTGTTGACGGGCGCGTCGGCGACCCGGGCGCGCGCCCACAGGTTGGCCCTGCCGACCGCGACGCCGATCACGACCGCGATGCCGACGGCGAGCACGAAGTCCTGCAGCACGCCGCCGAGGCTCCAGCCGGTGGCCGCCGCGGCCACCGCGGCCCGCAGGAGCACGAGCGCGGTGGCGTCGTTGAGCAGGCTCTCGCCCTCGAGGATCGCCACCACCCGCGGTGACACCCCGATGCGTTTCACGATCGACGTCGCGACCGCGTCGGTCGGGCTGACGATCGCGCCGAGCGCGATGCCCCAGGCCAGGGGGAGGTCCGGGATCACGGCCGAGAAGAAGAGCCCGAGCACGACCGCGCTGAGGATCACGAGCACCACCGAGAGCCCGCCGATGGCGGAGAACTCGCGGCGGAAGTCCATCGCCGGCATCGACACCGACGCGGAGTAGAGCAGCGGCGGCAGGACGCCGGTGAGGATCCACTCCGGCTCCACCTCGAACGCCGGCACGAACGGCAGCAGGCTCACGCCGATGCCGACCGCGACGAGCAGCAGCGGCGACGCGACACGGATGCGGCCGCCGAGCACCGACGCCCCGGCGATCGCGAGCACGGCGAGCACCACGAGGGCGAGGGTCTGCTCCATCCGTCGATCGTCCCACCGTCCTCCGACGCCCGGGCCCCTACCTCGGTCGGTGCCGCGTGGGCGCCGGCACCCCTAGCGTGGGAGCGTCCCGCCCGGAGGAGGAGGTCCCCGTGACCCTGGCAGGAGTCGCCGCGCTCGTCGGCCTCGCCCTGGTCGACAGCACCAGCATCGGCACGCTCGTCCTGCCGCTGGTGCTGCTGCTGGCGCCGCGCCCCGACGTACGGCGCTACCTGGTCTTCCTCGCCACGGTCGGCGGCTTCTACGCGCTCGTCGGCATCGGCCTGGTCCTCGGCGCCTCCGCGGTGGCGGACCTCGCGCGCGACGCCGGCGACCTCGCCCCGCTCCGCTGGGCGCAGCTGGTGCTCGGTGTCGTGCTCCTCGCCGTGGGCGTCCTCGGTGACCCCCGCCGGTGGTTCGGCCGCCGCCCGGAGCCCGCCCCCGAGGGCACCGACGCCACCTCCCGTACGGCGACCTGGCGCGCGCGGCTCACCGGGCCGGGGGCGTCGTACCGCATGGTCGTCGGGGTGGGGCTCGGCGCCGCCCTCGTGGAGGTGGCGTCGATGCTGCCGTTCCTCGCGGCGGTCGGGATCATCACGGCGGCCGACCTCGCGCCCGCGGCGAGCGCCCTCGTCGTGCTCGCCTACGCGGTCGTCATGGTGATGCCGGCGCTGCTGCTGCTCCTGCTCCGGCTGGCGTTGGGCGACCGGGTCGAGGCGCCGCTGGCGCGGCTCTCGGGCTGGCTCGACCGCACCACGGCGGGTGCGACGTACTGGATCTTCGCGATCGTCGGGCTCCTGCTGGCCGGCGACGCGGCGCAGGCGCTCGACCTGACCTGACCTGAGCCGAGCCGAGCCGGGACAGGTCCAGTCCGGCGGTGCACGGTCTACGAAGTTCCGGCGACGGTTCCACCGTTCAGCGTGTTGACGACCACCGATCTGAGAGGCTTCTGCCGTGGGGAGTACTACCAAGCGCATCGCGCTAGAGATCGCCGGCTGGGTGCTCGTCGTCGTGGGCATCGCGGCTCTCGTGCTGCCCGGCCCCGGCCTGCTCATGATGTTCGCCGGACTGGCGATCCTCTCGCAGCAGTACGAGTGGGCCGAGCGCCGCCTCGACCCCATCGAGCGGGCCGCCATGCGGGCCGCCGCGGAGGGCGTGCGCACCTGGCCCCGCATCATCGCCTCGACCCTCGGCGCGCTCTGGCTGCTCGGTCTCGGCATCTTCTGGATCGTCAACCCGCCCGCCCCCTCGTGGTGGCCGGTCAGCGACAGCCTCTGGCTGATCGGCGGGCTCGGCACGGGCATCACGCTCATCGCGTCGTCGTTCATCGCCGGCGGCCTGATCGTCTACAGCTACCGCCGCTTCCGGGGTCCGGTGAAGGAGGGCGCGTCGCGCGAGGAGGCCGTCGAGAAGACGGACGACGACACCCCCGGCACGCACGCCCCCACCGCCTGACCACCGTCCCCTCGCGGGCCTCCGTCGATGGGTGACGTCACCACCAACGCCTTCCTCGCCGTGCTCTTCGGCGGGGTGCTCGCCGTGCTCCTCTTCCTGCCGGTCGTCGCGGTCCGCTACCGCCGCGCCGGCCGGCTGCGGGCCGTCGACCTCCTGCTCCTGCTCGGCGCCGCCGTCTACGGCCTCGCGATCTGGACCTACACCCTGCTGCCCGTGCCCGAGGCCGGCAGCTACACCTGCGTCGGGGCCCAGCTCGAGCCGCTGCGCACGATCCGCGACGCCCGCCGCTACTCGTCGGGCACGACCGCCGAGCTCCTGCGCAACCCCGTCGTGCTGCAGGTGCTGCTCAACGTGGTGCTCTTCGTGCCGTTCGGGTTCTTCGTGCGGGCGGTGCTCCGCCGCGGGTTCGTGGTCGCGACCGCCCTCGGCCTCGCCGTCTCGCTGCTGATCGAGACCACCCAGCGCACCGGCCTGTGGGGCATCTACGACTGCGCCTACCGGGTCTTCGACGTCGACGACCTGATCCTCAACACCACCGGCGCGACGCTCGGCTCGCTCGTCGCGATCCCGCTCGTGGCGCTGCTCGACCGCGGCGCCGGACGCGGCACCGTCGCGCTCACCGTGACCCTCGGCCGCCGCTGGGTGGGCATGGCGTCGGACGCGCTGTTCGTGCTGCTCCTCGGCACCGCGGCCACCGTCGCCTGGCGCTCGTGGAACCTGTACGTCGAGGAGGTGCCGCTGAGCCGCCTCGACCCGGCCGTCGACGCGGTGCTGCTCTGGGGCCTGCCCGGGCTCGTGCAGGCGGTGACGGTGCTGCTGCGCGGCCGCACCGTGGGGGAGTACGTCGTCCAGGTGCGGGCGGTGCCCCGCCCCGGCGCCCGCCTGTGGGTGCTGCCCCGTCGGGTCGTGAAGCTCGCGTTCGGCGTCGGCGGCTGGCTCCTGCTGTGGGCCGCCGCGTTCCCGGGCGCCACCGTCGCCCTCGTCGTGTTCCTGGTCGTCACCGCGCTCGCCCCGCTGGCGTCCGCGGACCGCCGCGGGCTCGCCCAGGCGGCCTCGGGCCTGCGGCTCGAGATCGTGCGCCCCCGGGCCGTCGTAGCGGACCGGGAACCGGCCGTGGAAGCGGCGGGGCGCCCACCCGGCTGACGCCCTCGGTCAGGTTCCTGGCTCGCCCTGGCGGTCGGCAGCGCCGAGGCGCACGTGCTCGGCGTGGTAGATCGCCTGCTCGATGAGCTCGGCGACGTGGTCGTCGTACAGCCTGTACTCGATGTGACGGCCGCGTCGCTCCCCGGCGACGAGCCCGAGGTTACGCAGCAGGCGCAGCTGGTGGGAGACCGCCGGCTGCTCCATGCCGACGGCCTCGACGAGGTCGCCGACGGTGCGGGGCCCCTCCTGCAGGGTGGCCAGGATCAGAAGGCGGCTCGGTGTGGCGAGGGCCTGGAGGGTCGTCGCGACCTGGCGCGCGGTCGTGGCGTCCAACGGCGCTCGCCGGACGCGCCCCTCAGCTCCGTGACCCACGATGTCCAGCATACTCGCATTGACATGTACACATCGACATATGTCATGCTGTATAGCGACGCCCCCGACCGACCGAGGACCTCCGATGTCTGCCACCTCCACCGACCGCCCGTCTCCGGCCGCCGCCGCGGGCACGGCTCCCGCCCCCGCGGAGCCGACCTCGCTGCGCTGGCGCCGGCTGGTGTCGTCCGCGCTGGAGCTCACGGAGGTCCGGTGGGCCTCGGTGGCCACCGGGCTGTTCGCGCTCGGGGCGGTCGCCCAGGTGGTCGGGGCCCCCGCGCCGGTCTGGTGGACGCTCTACCTCGCCTGCTACGCCACCGGCGGTTGGGAGCCGGCGCTCGAGGGGCTGCGCGCCCTGCGCGCCCGAGTGCTCGACGTCGACCTGCTGATGATCGTGGCCGCCGTCCTGGCCGCCTCGATCGGCCAGGTCTTCGACGGTGCCCTGCTCGTCGTCATCTTCGCCACCTCCGGGGCCCTCGAGGCCTTCGCGACCAAGCGCACCGAGGACTCCGTCCAGGCGCTGCTCACGCTCGCCCCGGAGCGCGCCACCCGGATGGTCCCGGGAGGCGCCGAGGAGGAGGTCGACGCGGCCACGCTCGTGGTGGGCGACGTCGTGCTGGTGCGGCCCGGCGAGCGCATCGGGGCCGACGGCCGGGTCGTCGACGGCCTCAGCGCGGTCGACCAGTCCTCCGTCACCGGCGAGCCGCTCCCCGTGGCGAAGGCGGAGGGCGACCAGGTCTTCGCCGGCACGCTCAACGGAGCCGGAGCGCTCACCGTGGCGGTCGACCGGGCCGCGTCCGACACCGTGGTGGCCCGGATCGTGGCCATGGTCGAGGAGGCGTCGGCCACCAAGGCGACGACGCAGCTGTTCATCGAGAAGATCGAGCAGCGCTACTCCGTCGGCGTCGTCGTGGCGACGCTCGGCCTCTTCACGGTGCCCCTCCTGCTCGGCGCCGCGTTCGAGCCCACCCTCCTCCGGGCGATGACGTTCATGATCGTGGCGTCCCCGTGCGCGATCGTCCTGGCGACGATGCCCCCGCTGCTGGCGACGATCGC
Source organism: Nocardioides alkalitolerans DSM 16699 (assembly GCF_000426525.1). Taxonomy (GTDB): domain Bacteria; phylum Actinomycetota; class Actinomycetes; order Propionibacteriales; family Nocardioidaceae; genus Nocardioides; species Nocardioides alkalitolerans. The sequence continues at coordinate 536,031 of NZ_KE384533.1, read as the reverse complement.
GAACGCGGGCCGCCACGGCGTGCTGGTGAAGTCGGCCGTCGCCCTCGAGCGGATCGGGGCGGTCACCGACATCGCCTTCGACAAGACCGGCACGCTCACCCACGGTGCCCCCCGGGTCGCGCGGGTGCACGTCGTCGGCGAGCTCGACGAACCCGGACTCCTGCACCTCGCCGCGACGGCCGAGCGCCGCAGCGAGCACCCGGTCGCGCGCGCCCTCGTCACCGCCGCCCGTCGGCAGGGCGTCGCGCCCGACGAGCCCCGGGACTTCTCGTCCGTCCCCGGCCGCGGCGTCACGGCGTACGTCGGGGGACGTCGCGTCGACGTGGGGTCGCCGGCGCTGCTCGAGCGGACCGGCGGCGCGGCGGGCGGCGGCGGCGCCGCCGAGGAGGTCCGGGAGGTCGTCCGGACCTGGGAGGACCAGGGCCACACCGTGGTCGTGGTGCTGGTCGACGAGGTCCCGGCCGGGGCGGTCGCCCTCGCCGACCAGGTCCGCGAGGGTGCTGCGGAGGCGGTCGCCTCCCTGGTGCGGCTCACGGGCGCCTCACCGGTCCTGCTCACGGGCGACAACCGGCACGCCGCTCGGCGCCTGGCCGACGAGGTGGGGATCGACCGGGTGGAGTCCGGGCTGCTCCCCGACGAGAAGGTCGCCGCCGTGCGAGCCCTGCGCGCGACCCCGGAGAGCCGCGTGATGCTCGTCGGCGACGGGGTCAACGACGCGCCCGCGATGGCCGCCGCCGACGTGGGCGTCGCCATGGGGCGCAACGGCTCCGACCTCGCGGTCGAGACGGCAGACGTCATCCTCGTGCGCGACGACCTGGCGGCGCTCGCGCCCACCGTCGCCCTGGCCCGTCGCGCCCACCGCGTCGTGCGGGCCAACCTCGTCATCGCCGCGGTGGTCATCGCCGTGCTCGTGGTGTGGGACCTGGTGGCCACGCTCCCGCTCCCGCTGGGGGTGGCGGGGCACGAGGGGTCGACGATCGTCGTGGCCCTCAACGGCCTCCGGCTGCTGCGGCGGGGCGCTTGGACCTGAGGTGCGCTCAGGCGCTCGCGGAGTCCTGCTGACGGGCGTTCTCGCCGGCGATCTGCGAGGCCTGGTCGAGCGCCTCCGCGGCGTGGCGGAGCCGCCCGGCGTACGCGCCCTGCCAGTCGCCGAGGAAGCGCTCGCGGTCGGCGCCGGCCCACTGCACCTGGTCGATCCTGCTCGTCAGCCGCGTCTCGATCTCCCGCACGCGGGCCGAGATCGTCGCCATCTGCTGCGACAGCGCGGCGACCTGCTCGGAGTCCATCCCGTGGAAGGCCATCACCGGTCTCCCTTCTCGTAGGCGGCAGCCGCGCTCGTGCCGGTCGTGGCGCTCGCGGCCAGGGCCGCGAGCCGGCGTCGTACGTCGGACGTCGTCGCCGGGCCCGCCTGGACGCGGCCGGAGCCGGGCTCGGCGGTGAGGGTCCAGGTGCCGGACGGTCCGCTGAAGACACCCGTCAGCGGGCCGGGGCCCGCGCCCTCGGCCTGCGGCCCGCGTCGTACGACGACCACGTCGCACCGCAGGTAGGTGGCGCCCAGGCGTTCGGTGAGCTCGGGCGGCACGTCGACGACCGTCGCGGGGTCGGTCGCGGTGAGCGTGGTCGGCTCGCCCGCGCCGTCCGTGGCGGCCGGGTGCAGCGCCGCGCCGGCGACCAGCGCGGGCAGGTCGGCGGTGTGCCCGAGCGCGAACCGGTGGAGCCCGTCGGTCGAGACCTCCTCGAGCAGCACGTACTCGTCGACGACGTGGGCGTACCAGAAGTCCTGCGCGAAGGCGCCCGTGCGGGCGACCGCCACGACGCTCGGCGCCGCCTGGCGCAGGGTCAGCAGGGAGAGCACGTCCTGGCGGACCATCAGCCCGACCTCGCCCCGCCCCTCCTCCGCCGGCTCGGCGTGCATGCGCCCGGCGGCACGCTCGGGCGAGCCGTCCTCGGGCGGCGAGACGATGCCGCGCGCGAGCAGCCCGCGCAGCGCCGTGGCCTGGGCCTGGTCGCGCAGGGCCTCGTCGAGGTCGGTGAGGTACGGCGTCACCACGACACCGGCCGCCTGGCCGAGCACCGCCAGCTCCTCGTCGGTGAGGGTCTCGACCGGCGTGGCGAGCCGCTTCTCCTGCGTCGCGTCCGTCGTCATCGTGCTCACGCTCCTGCTCCTGCCGCTCGTCGGCCGCCGCCGAGGAAGCCCTGGACCCAGCTCTTCGCCGCGTCGACCGCGCCGGAGGCCTGGGTGCCGACCCACGTCGAGCCGCCCTCCCACGCGCGCGAGAGGAAGTCGCCGATGGCGGCCCGGTTGTCGTAGACGTAGTTGCCGGCCGACCACACGCCGTACGCCGCGACGCCGATCGCGGCCGCCGTGGCCACGGGGGCGGCCAGCGCCGTGCCGCCCACGAGCAGCACCCCCGCCCCGATCGCGCCGACGGCCCCGAAGCCCCGGCCGGCGATGTCGCGCCAGCCCTCGTAGCCCGTGCCGAAGATCGCGTCCTTCGCGGCCGTGATGCCGGTGAGCGGGAGCGAGATCCGGGAGAACAGGCGGGCGACCGCGCCGCCCTTGGTGCCGCCGACGAGGGCGCCGATCGCGTCGCGCAGCTTCTCGAAGCGGGAGAGGGCGCCGAAGCCGCGGGCGGGGTGGCGCAGCGCGGCGAAGAACCCGGAGAGGCCGGCGACGCCCTTGGCCGCGGAGTAGATCTTCTTGATCGCGTTGGCCGTCGCGATGCCACCGGGGATCAGCGACAGCCAGCCGTAGCCGCTGCCGCCGGTGCTCTCGCCGCTGGCCTGGTCCTGCTCGTCGGCCTGCAGCTCGAGGAACCGGCCGGCCGTCTCGAGCGCGCCGGCCACGTCGGTCATCTGCACCTGCGCGAGGCTGCCGAACTCGTCCTTGGCACGGGTGGCGTCGGGGCCCTGCCAGTGCTCCGCGGCCGCGACCGCGGCGCTCAGCTGGGCGCCCAGGTCGCGCAGCTCGCCCGCGCCCGCCCCGAGCTCGGCTGCGAGCTCGCGCAGCTGGTCGACATCTGCTCCGACGAAGGCCATCGGCCCACCCCTCGATCGGCGCCGGGATCACCGGTCGCGGACTCCTGCCGCACCCCCACGGCGCTGCGGGGTCGACGCTAGGCCCGGCTCCCGACGTACGTCAGCCCCTCGTCAGCCGGAGACTTCCGGCTTGGTGGCCTCCGCGAGGCCGAGGTAGCCCACGCCCACCGCGACGATCTCGTCGAGCAGCCCGTCGCGGTCCAGCGGCGGGTCGGGGTCGAGCACGAAGCGGACGGCGAGGTACTCCACCGCCAGCACCACCACCCACGCCGTGGGCGCGGGCCGACGGGGCGACCCGGGCGGCAGACGTACGGCGAGGTACGCCGCCAGCACCTCCCGCACCCGGCGCTCGAGGGCGTCGCGCCGGTCGCGGTTGCGGGTCGCCGGGAGGTCCTCCCACACCACGCGCAGCAGCCCGACGTCGCGCTCGAGCGCGGAGAGCAGTGCGTCGGCGGTCGCCCGCACCATCGTCGGACCCACCTCGCCGACCCGGTCGACGAGCGCGGCGGCCACGTCCTCGGCGACCTGGTCGACGTACTGCTGGGTGACGACGTCGATGAGCGCGGCCTTGTCGGGGAAGTACTGGTAGAGCGAGCCGGGACTCACCTCGGCGCGGTCGGCGACGCGGTTGGTGGAGAACGCGTCGTAGCCGTCGCGCACGAGCACGTCGCGAGCGGCCGCGACGATGCGGGTCACCATCTCCCGCGAGCGCTGCTGGCGCGGCTGTCGGCGCAGGCCGGAGGGGGTGGGGGCGGGGGAGCCGGTACGGCGGGCCGGGGCCATGACGCGAATTGTATGCGAGCAAATGCTCGCGTCAGGGTTGATCCATGACGACGAACGCAGCGAGGGTCCACGACGTTCCGGGTCGGACGGCGCCGCCCAGCCGGTTCCGGGAGGCCGAGGCCCGCGGCGCCCGGCTCGGTCGGGTGCTCCGGCGGCTCGGCCGGGTGCGGGAGGTCGACGAGCCGCTGATGGAGCGCATCGGCGTCGCGATGACCGAGCACGACGAGGTCGGCGCCCGGCTGGCCAGGGCGCTGCGGGCGCCGGCCGGCAGCCCGGACCGCGTGACGATGGGGCAGCTGCGGCGGGCGCTCGCCGACGGCGTCGACACGGTGCCCGACGCCCCGCCGGCGCTGCGCGACTTCTTCGCCTGCGTCGAGGCCACGCCCGACTGGGTCGCCCCCGACCTCCTCGAGCGCGGGGCGGCGGTCTACCGGCGCTTCGGCCAGAACGCCGCCGACGTGCTGCTGCAGCTCTCCCTCATCGGCGGCTACCGCTTCGGCGGACCGCCCGACCTGCTCGTCGCCACCGGCGGCCTCGCCGGTGACAGCACCCGGCGCCGCCTCGGCGAGACCCAGAAGTGGACCGCGTCGGTCAGCGAGCCCGGTGCGATGCAGCGAGCCGCCGACGGCACCTGGGGCGAGGGCTGGCGGCTCACCGTGCACGTGAGGGCGATGCACGCGCTCGTCGACGCCTCGTTCGTCGACCGGTGGGACGTCGAGCGCTGGGGCCTCCCGGTCAACCAGGCCGACCAGGCCGCGACGCTCGGGCTGTTCGACGCCGTCGTGCTGCTCGGCGTGCGCGTGCTCGGCGTGCCCGTCTCCGCCGACGACTCCCGCGCGGTGATGCACCTGTGGAGGTACGTCGGGTGGCTGCTCGGCGTCGACGAGCAGTGGCTGGTCGACGACGAGCGCGAGCGGCACCGGCTCAGCTACCACCTCCTGCGCGCGCAGTCGGGCGTGACGCCGGCCGGCGCCGAGCTCGCGCGGGACATCCTGGCCGTCGTACGACGCCTGCCCCACGGCCGCTTCCAGGCCGAGCGCACCCTCAGCATGCTCAGCCTCTTCCTCGGCCGCGCTTCGATGCGCGACCTCGGCCTGCCCTGGCGGCCGCCGTGGGCGCACGCGTACGTCGTCGTGCTCAACACGCTGCGCTACCGCGTCGCGATGCGGACCCCGCGCGGCCGGGCGTGGGTCGACCGGTGGGCGGAGGGCGTCGTCGAGCGGGTGATGGCGGAGTACTTCGGCGACGACGAGCGTCGCGTCGGGGCGCTGCCGGGCTGAGGTGCGGCCGGAGCTCCCTCAGGGGCGGGGGCCGGTGATGTTGATCATCCAGGCCACCTTGAAGGGGTCGGTGACCTGGCCGAACGTGTCGCCCCACATCTGCTTCTCGAGGGGCACGTCGATGGTGCCGGTCGCCGCCAGCTTGTCCCAGTAGCCGCGCATCTCGGCCTCGTCGTCGCCGGAGATGCTGATGGCGAAGCTGTTGCCGTGCTCGTCGACCTCGCCTCCGGGAGGACCGTCGGACGCCATGATCGCGAGCCCGGCGGGGCTCTCGAGGTAGGAGTGCATGACGCCGTCGGCCGGCACGCCCTCGGGCACGTGGCCCATGTCGCCGAACGTCATGACGTCGAGCTTGCCGCCGAGCACGGCCTGGTAGTGCTCCATCGCCTGGCGGGTCGTGCCGGGAAAGACGAGGTAGGGGTTGAGCTGCGTGACCACGGGTCCTCCTGGGGCTGGGCGGCCCGTCCGCGGACCGCGTTCGGAGGATCTGACCCGCGGCACGGTCGGAACTCATCGGTGGGTCGGGGTCGGCTGGCGTGGGTCCCCGGGCGCACGAATCGCGGTAGGTCGCACCCACGAAATGGGTACGACCTACCGCGAAGGCCCGCCCCGGCACGGTTCGCGGTAGGAGATACCCACGAACGCGTCGGACGGAGAGCCGGGCGGGCCCGCCGCCGGACCCGGTCAGGTACGGCGCGAGGCCCCGACCTGGTCGGCGCGCGCGGCGTCGTCGGCCTCCGCGCCGTACGAGCCGGTCGCGATCGAGGCCTTCCGCTCGCTGGCCTCCGAGGAGGACTCGAGGCCGAGGCCGACGCCGGAGTCCTCCTTCATGAGCTCGTCGACGTCCACCTGGTGCGGGTCGTCGAGCACGGCACGCAGGCGCTCGCGGTCGAGGTCGCCGGTCCAGCGGGCGATGACGAGCGTGCCGATGCCGTTGCCGGTGAGGTTGGTGAGCGCGCGACCCTCGGACATGAAGCGGTCGATGCCCACGATGAGCGCGAGCCCGACCATCGGGATGATGTGGTCGAACGCCGCGATCGAGGCGGCCAGCGTGACGAGGCCCGCGCCGGAGACGCCCGCGGCGCCGTTCGACGAGACGAGCATGAAGAGCAGCAGCCCGATCTGGGTGGTGAGCGGCACGTCGACGCCGAACGCCTGCGCGATGAAGAGCGCGCCCATCGTCATGTAGATCGCGGTGCCGTCGAGGTTGAACGAGTAGCCGGTCGGGATCGTGAGGCCGACGACGTGCTTGGGCGTGCCCGCGGCCTCGAGCTTCGTCATCATCCGCGGCAGCACGGTCTCGGACGACGAGGTGCCGAGCACGATGAGCAGCTCGTCCTTGATGTAGCGGAGGTACTTGAAGATCGAGAAGCCCGCGAGCCAGCAGATCGGGCCGAGCACCGCGAAGACGAACAGCAGGCACGTGAGCCAGAAGGTGCCCATGAACAGCGCCAGGTTGCCGAGGATCGCGCTGCCGTGCTCGCCGATCGTGAACGCCATGCCGCCGAAGGCGCCGATCGGGGCCACCCACATGACCAGCTTGATGATGCCGAACATGACCTTCGCGAACGTGTCGAGGGCGCGTACGGCGCCGTGGCCGCGCTCGCCGAGCAGCGTGATCGCGACGCCGGTGAGGATGGCGAGCACCAGCACCTGCAGCAGCTGGCCGTCGACGAACGCCGACGCGAACGAGCTCGGCACGAGGTTGAGGACGAAGTCCGAGAGGCCCTGGCCGCCGGCCGCGTTGGCCGACTCGATGGTGCCCTCGGCGGCGGAGCCGTCGAAGGACTCCTCGTCGTACCCGAGACCGGCACCCGGCTTCAGCAGGTTGATCGTCAGCAGCCCGAGCCCGAGCGCGACGACGGTGGTCGCGTTGAAGTAGAGGACCGTGCGCAGCGCGAGCCCGCCCACCTTCGCGAGGTTGCCGAGACCGGCGATGCCGACGACGACGGTGGCGAAGATGGTCGGGGCGATCACGACCTTCACGAGCTTGATGAACAGGTTCGCGAGCCACTGCAGGTCGGCGCCGAACGCCGGGAACACGATGCCCACGAAGATGCCGGCCGCGATGCCGAGCAGCACCCAGAAGTAGAGGTGCTTCCAGAGCGGGGTCTTCTTGCGGGGGGTCTTCGTCGGCTTCTCGCCGGGCGGGCTGGTGGTGCTGGCCATGGGTGTCTCCTTCGGTGGTGCAGGTCACCGCACCCTCGCCCGACCGTGTGACCCGGGCCACTCAAGAGGCCGAATCTTCAGACAGCCTTGACGTACGACGGCGGCCTCCGCCGTACGCGTCGGGGCCCCGACGGCGCCGCATAGGCTGCCCGTCATGCCCCTCACCCGCCGTTCCGCGCTGCGGGGCGCCGCGGGCCTGGCCGCCGGTCTGGGCGGCGTCGTGGCGCTGGCCGGCTGCGGCGCCGGCACGCCGGAGCCGCCGTCGCGATTCCGCCTCGCCACGGGCCCGGCGGGGGCGGTCTACCGCGAGATCGGGCAGGCGTACGCCGGGGTGCTCGACGAGGCCTGGGGTCGCGACGTGGTCGAGGTGGTCTACACCGACGCCGCGGTCGAGAACGCCCGCATGCTGGCGGCCGGCGAGGCCGAGATGGCCCTGGTCAACACCGACGTCGCGGCGGCGTACCCCGACGAGCTGCGGGCGCTGGCACGCGTCTTCGACTCGGTGCTGCACCTGGTGGTGCCGGGGGACTCCCCGGTGCGCTCGCTCGCCGACCTGGAGGGCCGCACGGTCGCCGCCGGCCTCGAGGAGTCCGGCACGCGCTTCGTGCTCGACCGCCTCCTCGCGTACGCCGGCGTGACCGCGCAGGTGCGCACGCTCACGCAGGAGGACTCGGTGGCCGCGCTCGTCGACGGCGAGGTGGAGGTGGCGGTGAGCCTCACCGGGATGCCGACGCCGGCGGTGGTGCAGCTCGCCGACGACCCGCGTCCGACGCGCCTCGTCGACCTCGCCGCCGAGCTGGGCGGCGTCACGGACGCGTTCCCGCTCGACTACTTCCCGGTGGTGGTGCCGGCCACGATGTACCCACCCATGGCGGCCGCGACGGCCCTCGCCGTACCGACCCTGCTCGTCGTGCCCACCGACTGCGACGACGAGGTCGCCCGCTTCTGCGTCGACGTGCTCTTCGCCCGCGCCACCGAGCTCTCCCGCGTGCGCGGCGAGGCCAGCCAGATCAACCCCCGCACGGGCGCGGCCACCACGCCGATCGCGCTCCACCCCGGCGCGCGGGACTGGTTCCGCGACCGCAAGCCCTGAGGCCGGACCTCAGCCGACGGGCTGGTCCACCACGGGCACCACGAGCGTCGCGGTCAGCCCGCCGCCGGGGGTGTCGGCGAGCTCGAGCCGCCCGCCCGCGTCGGCCGTGACCTGCGCGAGGATCGTCAGGCCGAGCCCGGTGCCCTCGATGTTCTGCACCTTCGCCGAGCGCCAGAAGCGGCGGGTGGCGTTCTCCCGCTCCTCGGGCGCGAGGCCGCGGCCGTCGTCGGCCACCGCGACCCGGTACGACGTACCTGCCCGCTCGGCGCGCACGTCGACGCGCGTCCCGCCGGCCAGGCGCACCGCGTTCGCCACCAGCTCGTCGACGCAGGCCGCGAGCCCGCCGGTGGGCTCGACCACCCGCGTGGTGGCGTCGTCCACGACGATGGTGGCGGTCAGCCCCGCGTCGGCGCAGCGCGCCAGCCACGACGACCGGCCCGGCTCCAGCACCTCGCCCGCCACCGACTCGCGGCTCGGCCGGGTCTGGAACCGGGTGGCCGCGAGCATGCCGCTGAGCACGCCGCTCATGCGGTCGAGGTCGTCGACCGCGTCGTCGTACGTCGCCCGCGCCTCGGCGTCGGCGGGGTCGAGGTGGGCCTCGAGGTTCTCGACCGAGAGACGCACGGAGGCCACCGGGTTGCGCAGCTGGTGGGCGGCGTCGGAGACGAACGCCTGCTGGCGCTCGACGGTCGTGCGCACGGCGTCGACCATCTGGTTGAAGCTGCGGCTCAGGGTGCGCAGCTCGGGGGGTCCGGAGTCGGCGTCGGCGTGGGCGCGCAGCTCGCCGCCCGCGACGGCGGCCGCCGATCGCTCGAGGTCGCGCACCGGCCGCAGCAGCCAGCGGGTGGTCGGACCGACGAGCGCCACGGCGGCACCGAGCGGCAGGATGAGGGCTGCGCCGAGCACGGCCCAGTCCACGATGGTCGCGCGGTGCACGGCCGCGACCGGGGCGACGAACACGAGCGCCGCGACCACCTGCGAGTCGCGGCCCACCGGCGCGACGATCACCTCGCCCTCCTGCTCCCACGGCCAGATCGTGCGGGCCAGCTCGGGGGTCTGGCCGGCGAGCACCCGGTCGAGGCGCTCGTCGGCGGCGGCGGGCATCGCGGGGTCGTCGGTGGCGTGGAGCACGACGCTCTCGCGGTCGACCAGCCAGACCGGGGTGTCGTACAGGTCGGCGTAGTCGTCGAGCTCCGCCTGCAGCCGCACGAGGCTGCCCTGCAGCCCGACCCCGCCCGACAGCGCCGTGAACGCCGCGACGGAGAGCCGGTTCGCGTCGTTGATGCGGTCGGCGACGAGCTCGCTCGTGTGGCGCTCGGCAATGGTGGTCGCGGCCGGCACGCTGATGCCGACGACGAGCAGGGTGAGCAGCGGGAGCAGCACCTGGAGCAGGCGACGGCGCACCGGTCAGGCCCGGGTCTCGAGCGGCGCCCCGACGACCGGCACCAGCGAGTAGCCGACGCCGCGCACCGTGCGGATCTCCACCCGGTCGCCCAGCTTCGCCCGCACCGACGCCATGTGGGTGTCGAGACTGCGTGACCCGTTCTCGGACGGCGCGCCCCAGATCTGGTCGAGCAGGAACGAGCGCTCGACCGCCTGTCCCGCCCGGTCGACGAGCAGCGCGAGGATCGCGCACTGCGTCTGCGTGAGCGCCACCTGCCAGTCGGGCTCCGGGGGTCGGCCCGGCTCGCCGGGGGCTCCGGTGCCCCGCACGATCCGGGCGCTGCTGTCGACCTCGAGCCCGGCGCAGCGGTGCAGCGTCACGGGTGCATCCGCCTGCTGGCGGAGGGTGCGCGTACGCCGGCTGACCGCCTCGATCCGGGCCATCAGCTCGGCGAGGCTGAACGGCTTCACCACGTAGTCGTCGGCCCCGGCCCGCAGGCCCACGACCCGGTCGGCCTCCTCGCCCTGCGCCGTCACGACGAGCACCCCGGTCGCGGGGTGCTCGCGCAGGCGTCGTACGACGTCGCTGCCGTGCCCGTCGGGCAGCCCCATGTCGACGAGGGCCAGGTCGGGCACCTGCTCGGCGATCAGCTCGTGGGCCTCGGCGAGGTCGGCCGCGCGCACGACGCGGTAGCCCTCCCGCAGCAGCGCCCGGACGAGCCCGCGCGCGACGCGGTCGTCGTCCTCCAGCACCAGCACGCGCATGACCGATCACCGTAGCGAGATCGGAGCCCGCGCGGATGCGCGGTGGAGCCCACTTCCGGGCGCTGTGGTTCGCGATAGGAGATACCCAGGAAACGGGTACGACCTACCGCGAAGGGCGGAGCCGCGGAGGGCGGCGCCGGGGAGGCGGAGCGTCAGCCCTTCGCGAGCGCCACGGCGATGCGGGCGGCGATGCGGGCGTTGTTCTCCACCAGCGCGATGTTGGTGACGAGGCTGGCGCCGTCGGTGAGCTCGAGGATGCGGCCGAGCAGGTACGGCGTGACGTTCTTCCCGGTGACGCCGAGGTCGACCGCGTCGGCCTGCGCCCGGGCGATGTGCTGGGCCATCACGTCGGCGGTGATCTCGTCCTCGGCCGGCACCGGGTTGGCCACGAGCAGCCCGCCCTGGAGGCCGAGCTCGGCGCGCACGCGGTGGAAGCGGGCGATGTCGTCGGCGCCGTCGAGGCTGAGCGGGGCGTCGAGGCCCGACGAGCGCGACCAGAACGCGGGCAGCTCGCTGACGCCGTACGCGACGACGGGCACGCCCAGCGTCTCGAGGCGCTCGAGGGTCTTGGGGATGTCGAGGATCGCCTTGGGGCCGGCGCTCACGACGACCACGGGGGTCTGGGCGAGCTCGGTGAGGTCGGCGGACTCGTCGAAGGTGCTCTCCGCGCCCTCGTGCACACCGCCGATGCCGCCGGTGGCGAAGACCTCGATGCCTGCGAGGGCGGCGCCGATCATGGTCGCGGCGACGGTCGTGCCGCCGGTGAGGCCCTGCGCGACGGCGTAGCCGAGGTCGGCGCGGGAGACCTTGCGGGCGTCGGTGGTCTGCGCGAGGCGGGCGCGCTCCTCGGGCGGCAGACCGACCCGGATGCGCCCGTCGACGATCGCGATCGTGGCCGGCACGCAGCCCTCGGCGGTGATGATCGCCTCGACCGAGGCGGCCATCTCGTCGTTCTGCGGCCACGGCATGCCGTGGGTGAGGATCGTCGACTCCAGCGCCACCACGGGGCGGCCCGCGGCGAGCGCCTCGGCGACCGGGGCGTCGATGTCGACGTGGGGATGGGGCGTGCTCAACGGGTTCCTCCGGGGACGGCGAGGGGCGGCTGCGGTACGGCGCTGCGACGCTCGGCGACGGCCGCGCGCGAGAGCCGGGGGTGGACGCTGGTGGTGGACTCCGTGGCCAGTGCGGCGGCGGCGGCGCCCGTGCGGACGGCGTCCACGACGGACGTGCCGAGCACGAGGTCGGCGAGGGTGCCGCCGACGAGGGCGTCGCCCGCGCCGGACACGTCGCGCACCTGGGCGGGCGCGGCGGGCAGCCGCACGGCCTCGGCGCCACGGCGACCGACGAGCTGGCCGCCGGCGCCGAGGGTGAGCACGACGGCCTGGACGCCGGTGGCGAGCAGGGCCTGCACGGTCGCGAGGGCGAGCTCGTGCTCGAGGTCCGCCGTCGGGTCGGACCCGGCGTCGGGGGCGGGCACGGTCACGCCGCGGCCCCGGTCGCGCAGCAGCGCGGCGGCCTCGTCGCGGTTGGTGAAGAGCACGTCGATGGCGCCGAGGTCGGCGGGCAGCCGGGGCGCCTTCGCGACGGAGACGGTGTCGACGGCGAGCAGGAAGCCCTGCGTACGGCGCGCTGCCGCGATGCGGGCGTGGGTGGCGGGGGGCAGGTTCGCGTCGGCGAAGACCCACGCGCCGCGGTCGACGCGGGACAGCGGCTCGGCCACGACCTCGGGCGTGATCTCGTCGAGCACCGCCATGTCGGCCACGCCGAGCACCAGCTCGCCGTCGGGCCCGAGCACCGATCCGTACGTCGCGGTGGTGCGCCCTGCGAGAGGACGCGTCGCCCAGCGGTTGATGTTGAGGCGGTCGAGGTCGTCGAGCAGCGCGCGGCCGGGCACGTCGTCGCCGACGACCGACACGAGGGCCGCCTGCACGTCGAGACGCACGAGGTTCTCGGCCACGTTGCGGGCGACGCCGCCGTACGACGTCCCCCCGGTCGCGGGGTTCGAGGTGCCCAGCACCACGGGGGCGGCAAGCCGGTAGGAGCGGTCGAGCACCGCTCCGCCGACGCAGGTCACGGGAGCGGGCGAGGTCACCGGCCGACCGTACGCGGTGGACCGCCCGCAGGGCATCCCCAGCGGGCCACCCACGACGAATGCCGTAGGTCACACGGAGGTGTCGGGAGCGTGTCCGGGAGGTGTCGGAGGCGACCGGTCCGGGGTGGCGCACGAACGCCCGCCCGCCCGTCCGCACGGCGGCGCCCATGGGCACCCGCGCAGCTCTTTGGCAGGATGGACCCATGCTGCGGTTCGCGGGGTCCGGCGCCAGTCACGTGGGGCGGGTGCGCGACCACAACGAGGACGCGGCGTTCAGCTCGCCCTACCTCGCGGTCGTCGCCGACGGCGTCGGAGGAGCGGCGGCCGGTGAGGTCGCCTCGGCCACCGCGGCGTACGTCGTGGCCGCCACCACCCGCTCGCGCCCCGACGACGACCCGGCCCGGCTGCTCGGCGAGGCGATCCGGCAGGTGGTGGTCGACCTCCACCGCGGCGTCACCGACCACCCCGACCGCACGGGCATGGCCACCACGCTCACGGCGCTGGCCACCGACGGCCACCGTGTCGTGCTCGCGCACATCGGTGACTCGCGGGCGTACGTCGTGCGCGACGGCGGGCTGTTCCGGCTCTCGCGCGACCACACCCTCGTGCAGGCCCTCGTCGACTCCGGCGACCTCGAGCCCGAGGCTGCCGGGCGCCACCCGATGCGCAACGTCGTGATGCGCTCGCTGCACGCGGGCTCCGGCGACGAGGACGACGTGCGCCCCGACATCCTCGCCGTCGACGCGCGGCCCGGCGACCGGTTCCTCGTCTGCAGCGACGGCCTCACCGACATGGTGAGCGAGGCCGACATCGCCGCCCGGATCCACGGCGACACCCAGGACGTCGCCGACGCCCTCGTCGAGGCCGCGCTCGACGGCGGGGGCAAGGACAACGTCACCGTCCTCGTGCTCGACCTCCTCGACGAGCCGCAGGCCCCGCGCCTCAGTGGCGACGGGCTCCTGTACGGCGCGATGCGCGACCCCCGCAACGTCGTTGACCCCGGCAGCGTGCGCTGACCCGCGTTTCGCCCTCCCCGCGTGGGGGGACGAACCCAGGATGTCCACCACCCACGCCCTCGCGACCGAGGTCGCCCGCCGCCTGCACGACACGCCGTACGGCGTGCACCCCGCCCCCGGCGGGTTCGACGTCGTCGTCGACCTGGCCGACGCCCGCTGGTGGGGCGTGCTGAGTCGCTCCGGGCTCACCAAGCAGTTCCGCCACGAGGTGCGGGTCGACGAGGAGAACGGCAGCTACCGCCGCACGGACTCCTCCCGCACCGTCGAGTGGCGCGCCGGCGTCGGCGGCGTGGCCGACGGCGCCCCGGCCCCGAACGTCACGGGCGAGTGGTCGACCCAGAAGGGCTGGGTCTACGAGCGCTCCTCGCAGAAGACGATCGGCATCGACGACTCCGGCCGGCCCGACCTGGTGGTCGACTACGACTTCGACTCGACCGTCGGCCAGCGGGCCATCAAGGAGGCCGCCGAGGGGCTCGGCCTGAAGAAGGCCATGCCCGGCGAGGTGAAGGTCGCGCTCGCGTTCGTGGGCGGGGCGGTGCTGCTCGCCGTGATCATCCTCGTCGCGCTGCTGGTGACGCTGCTCTGACGGGACCGACCCGCGTACCTCAGGCGACGCCGGCGCCCGCCGTACCCGTGTCACGGGCGCGGCCCTCGGCGACGACGCGGTCGATGAACTCCGCGACGTTGTCGAGCGCCCTGGCCGCCGCGGGCAGCAGCCCGGCCGCGGCCTGGAAGACGTGCACCTGCTTCGCCCACACCTCGAGCTCGCAGTGCACGCCCGCCGAGGCGAGGGCCTCCGCCAGGCGCACGCCGTCGTCGTAGAGGCACTCCGTCGAGCTGACCTGCAGCAACGTCGGGGGCAGGCCGGGGTGCGGGGCGTGGACGGGTGACTCGATCGGGTCGGTGCCCAGCCCGGCCCGACGGTTCACGCGGGCCGCGAGGTCCTGGAAGCGGCCGATGGCGGAGCGCGGGAAGAGGGTGCAGCCGCGGTACGGCGTCTCGGGCGCGACGAAGTCGACGAGCGGCGACATCGCGACGATCGCAGCCGGGGTCGGCAGGCCACGGCGCTCGATCTCGACGCCGACCATGACGGCGAGGAAGCCGCCGGCGGAGTCGCCCATGAGCACGGTCTCGGCCGGGTCGCTGCCGTGGTCGAGCGCCCAGAGGTAGGCCTCGACGGCGTCCGTCACGGCGGAGGCCACGGGGTGGCGGGGCAGCTTGCGGTACTCCGGCGCGATCACGCTGACGCCCGTGCGCTGCACGACGCGGCTGATCAGCTGGCGGTGCAGGTGGTTGCCGCCGACGAGGAACGCGCCGCCGTGCAGGTAGACGATGGTGCGGGTCGAGGCCGCCGACTCCTTGCTGGTGACGAGGGTGGCGGGGCAGTGGGGCAGGCGCGTACGGCGGAAGCGCGTGCCCGCGACGGGCCGCAGCAGGCGACCGGCGTGGTCGGCCACGCCGTACGGCCAGGGCAGCCCGGGGGCCTTGGCCCACACGGAGATGAAGGGCTTCACGGTGGAGCGCAGGGAGAGGTCGAGCAGCGTCGTGCGCAGCCCGCCGCCGTCGTAGTCACGACGGACGAGGGGGCTCGTCGGTGCTGCCGGGGCCGGCCGCGTGCTGCGGGAGGAACGTCGGGAGGGACGCAGGCGGATCGGTGCGGACATCGGGGTGACCTCCTCGTCAACCACCATTCATGTGCAGGGATCGAACAGTGTGCCCCAGATCACGACATGCCACGCACGGTTCGGGAGGGAGCCGGTGCCGTGTCGTGCCGAGGCACGGCGGAGAGGTACCCCGTGGGGGCGGCGGTCATGACGGGCGACCTCAGGAGGAGCCGGGCAGGCGTCGCCGGGCCAGGTCCTCGTGGGCCATCCGGCGCAGGGTCAGGAGCACGGGGTCGGTGAGCACGGTGCCGAGCACGGCGTACGTCGTGGCCGCCTCCCGGTCGAGGGTGGGGTCGTCGGCGACGAGGTGGGCGAGGTCCGCCTCGGCCGGCGCGCGCACCGCGCGGGCGTAGGTCGCCAGGACCTCGTCGGCCAACGGCTGCCCCGCGGCGTCGAGGGCGTCGAGGGCGCTCGCCAGGGCGGTGGCGTGACGACCGTGCGGCTCGTTGACCCACTCGCCGCCCGCCAGGAGGGCGGCGACCCGGGCGCGCGAGTGGTCGGACGGTGCGTCGTGAGGTGCGGGGGAGAGCTCGAGGTGGGCGCTGCCGATGGCGAGCGCGAGGTCGGTCTCGGCCTCCATGGCGGCGAGCACGCGCCGTACCTGCTCGAGGCCCATGCCCGCCGTCTCCACCAGCGCCCGCACCAGTCGCAGCCGGCGCACGTGCGCCTCGCCGTACCGGGCCCGCGTCGCCCCCACCGCCTCGCCCGGCGGGAGCAGGCGCTCCCGCAGGTAGAACTTCACGGTCGCGACGGGCACCCCGCTGCGCGACGACAGCTCGGACATCCACATGGGGATCATCTTGACAGTTAGATAGTCGACTCGCCAACATATTGGAGAGTTCACTATCCAAACGTGGAGGTTCCCATGTTGTCCGACGAGTCCCGGCTCCTCGCCGGTGTGCTGCTGCTGTCGCTCGTGACCGTCGAGACCGGCGGGCTCTACCTGCTGAGGATCGTGCGCGGCACGGCGCCGGTCACCGCGTTCCAGGAGAAGTTCGCCCGGGCCGGCCACGCCCACGCCGCGGTGCTCCTGCTGCTGGGGCTGGTCTGCCTGCTGTACGTCGACGCGACGTCGCTCGACGGGGCCGCGGGCTGGCTGGCGCGGTCGGGCGTGCCCGCGTCGGCCCTGCTGCTGCCCGGCGGCTTCTTCTTCTCGTCGATGGGCGCCGGGCGGGAGACCGCGAACCCGCGGTTCTTCTGGATGGTGCCGGCCGGCGGGCTGCTGCTCGCGATCAGCCTGGCGACGCTGGGGGTGGCGCTGCTGGTGGCGTGAGCCGCTCTGGCGCAGGTCCGCGGCTCAGAGCACGAAGCCGAAGAGCGGGCTGTCGGGCGGCACCGACTGCACCCGCAGGTTCGACGCCTCCATCCGCACCAGCAGGCCGGGCAGGTCGTCGCGGTGGGCCATCTCGACACCGACGAGCGCCGGTCCGGTCTCGCGGTTGTTGCGCTTCGTGTACTCGAAGAGCGTGATGTCGTCGTCCGGGCCCAGCACCTCGTCGAGGAAGCGGCGCAGCGCGCCCGGTTCCTGGGGGAACTCCACGAGGAAGTAGTGCTTGAGGCCCTCGTGCACGAGCGCCCGCTCGACCACGTCGGCGTAGCGCGACACGTCGTTGTTGCCGCCCGACACCACGCACACGACGGTGCTCCCGGGCGCCAGCGGCGCCAGCCCGTCGAGGCGCAGCGTCGCGCTCGAGAGCGCGCCGGCGGGCTCGGCGATGATGCCGTCGGACTGGTAGAGGTCGAGCATCTCGACGCAGATGAGGCCCTCGGGCACGGCGGCCGTCTCCAGCGCGACCGTACGGCGCGCCGCGGCCACCGCGGCGTACGTCACCGCCCCGATCCGGCGCACCGCGGCACCGTCGACGAAGGGGTCGACGCCCGGGAGGTCCACGGGCTCGCCCGCGGCGAGGGCGGCGGCGAGGCTGGCGGCGCCGGCCGGCTCGCCGGCGATCACGCGGACGTCCGGCGCGCGCTCGGCGAGGTAGGTGAGGGTGCCGGCCAGCAGGCCCGCGCCCCCGACGGGGATGACCACGGCCGCGGGGGTGACGCCGGCCTCGGCGGCCTGGGCGAGGATCTCGGCGGCCACCGTGCCCTGACCGGCGACCGTGCCGGGGTGGTCGAAGGCGGGCACGACCGTGGCGCCCGACGCGGCCGCGAACTCCGCGGCGGCCGAGGCGGCGTCGTCGTACGCCTCGCCCGCGATGACCACGTCGACGACGTCCCCACCGAGGGCGGCCACGCGGTCGCGCTTCTGCCGCGGCGTCGTGCGGGGCAGGAAGATCGTGGCGTGCACCCCGGCGCTGGCGCACGCGTAGGCGACGCCCTGGGCGTGGTTGCCGGCGCTGGCGCACGTGACGCCCCGGGCGCGAGCGGCCTCGTCGAGGCCGGCGATGACGGTGTAGGCGCCCCGCACCTTGTAGGACCGGACGGCCGTGAGGTCCTCCCGCTTAAGCCACACGTCATACCCCGTCAGCGCCGAGAGGCGCGCGCTGCGCTGCAGCGGGGTGACCGGGAGGACGGGCGCGAGGAGGGCGGCGGCGACGTCGATGTCCGCCGCGGTGGGCAGCGGGCCGCCGGGGGCGGTCGGGCCGGGGGCGGAGATCACCTCGCCAGCGTAGGACCGCGCGGCTCGGCGGCGGCGTGCGGGTCGCGGGCGTCTCACTACGATGGCGCCCATGTGGGACCCGCTCCAGACCGCCGTCATCGTGGCCTCCCTCGTGGTCGCCGTCGGGTCGCTGCTGTACGTCGTGCCCGACCGCCGCCCCGACCGCTGGCTCGTGGCGGCCGTCGGCGTCGTGCAGGTGCTGCTCGTCGCGCAGCTCGTGATCGGCGTCGTCCAGGTGGTCGAGGGCGTGCCCGAGGGGGTCAGCACGGCGACCTTCCTCGGCTACCTGGTCGGGCTCGTGATCGCCCTGCCCGCGGGCGTCTGGTGGGCGAGGGGCGAGCCCAGCCGGGCCGGCACCGGGGTGCTGCTCGTGGTGCTCGTCGTCGTGCCGGTGCTGGTCGTGCGCCTGCAGCAGATCTGGGACCCGGTCCTTGTCTGAGCCGTCCCCCGACCAGCTGCCCGACCAGCCGTCCACGCAGCCCGCGCGCACCAGCGGCGGCCTCGGCCGCGTGCTCATCGCCGTCTACGCGGTCTTCGCCGTCGCCGCCACCGGACGCTCGTCGATCCAGCTCGCCACCCACGCCTCCGAGGCGCCGGTCCCGTACGCGCTCTCCGCGCTCGCGGGGGTCGTGTACGTCGCCGCCACCCTCGGCCTCGCGCGCCGCGGCGCGGTCTGGCGCCGGGTGGCCTGGATCGCCGTGAGCGTCGAGCTCGTCGGCGTCATCGGCGTCGGGATCGTCAGCGTCGTGCACGCCGACTGGTTCCCCGACGACACCGTCTGGTCGGTGTTCGGCCAGGGCTACGGCTACCTGCCGCTCGTGCTGCCCTTCCTCGGCATCGCCTGGCTGCTGCGGACCCGCGCGCCGCGCTGAGCCGCGTCGTACCGGGCCGTTCTCACCCGGTGGCTGGTCCGCCTCCGCCAGGTTGCGGTGTCAGCGACAGGGCGGACGGGGCGCTGACACCGCAACCCGTCGGGCTCGCCGGGTCGCGGTGTCAGCGACAGGGTGGACGGGGCGCTGACACCGCAACCCGTCGTACGGCGACCGGCGCCGCGTCAGGGTCAGCTCGCCCGCACCCGCTGGGCGACCGCGGCGCCCGCGATCACCAGCACGCCGACGATGGCGAACGGCAGGAGCGGCTCGCGTCCGCCGTCCGTGCCCTCGTCGGCGGCCTCGCCCGCGGCCGGCGACGCCAGTCCGAGCGCGCCGTCGGGCCGCTCGGCGCCGTCGAAGGACCGGACGCGGGGCTCGGCCTCCTCGGGTACGGCGCCGCCGGGCGGCAGCAGACCGGGGAGGGCGCCGAGGATCCGCGAGGTCGGGTCGAGGCTCCGCGGGCTGCCGACCGTCGTGGTGCCGCCGCCGCCGAAGAAGCCGCTGGTGCTGCCGCCGATCGAGCCACCGGCACCACTCGTGCCGCCCGAGCCGGAACCGGCCGGGCTGACCGTGATGGTGAGGGCCTGCACCCGCTCGGGGGCGCCCGCCGCCACCTGCGCGGCCTGTCCGGCCTCGTCGGCGTCGACGCGGTAGGCGCCGAGCGGGGTGGCCGTGCACGCCGTACCGACCGGCAGCAGGGCCGGGGCGCCACGGCGCTGGGCGGTCGCCGTGCCGCCAGCGTCCGCCGTGAGCACGCCCTGCCAGACGAGGGTCTCCTCGGTGCGGCAGACGACGCGCACCGACGCGTCGCCGTCGAGGTCGGAGGAGCCCGCGACGGTCAGGTGACCCGCGGAGTAGCGGCCCACGACGGGCAGCGTCGTGACGCCACCGGGAGCGCCGGCCTGCAGCACCACCGCGCCGCTCGCGGACTGGTCGGCGCCGTAGCGGGCCGTGTCGTCGGCGCTGCAGCGGGCGCCCACGGGCAGCGGCACGAGCATCTCCCGCGCCTGCCCCGCGCCCAGGCGGACGTTGGTCGGGAAGCCCGGCAGGGACTCACCGCGCCAGGAGCAGCTGACCCGCACGTCGAACACCGACGGGGCGTGGGCCTGGCCGACGCCGGTGATCTCCTTGCTGACGACGAGTCGGCCGAGGTCGAACCGCGTCGCGACCGCGAGCGTGCCGGCCGGGGCCTCCGGGGTGACGCGGGTGCCCGCCGCGGGCTCGACGGCGACGGCGGTCGCGCCCTGGTCCTGGGTGACGCCGGCGGAGCAGACCGAGCCGTACGGCACCGCGAGCGGCTCGCTCGTCGCACCGTCGGCGAGCTGCACCGAGCGGGGGAAGCCGTGGACGGCGACACCGCCGCGCACGCAGCTGACCTGGATGGTGGTGGTGCCCGACGCGAACAGGTCGGCGCCCTCGCCCTCGGCCTCGTGGCTGACGGCCAGCGTGCCGGAGGGCACGTTCACCTCGGCGCACACGCCCGCGCCGTCGGGGCAGGGGTCGGGGGTGATGGCCCCGGCGAGCTCGAAGCGGCTGAGCAGGCTGCCCGCGGAGTACTCGTCGGGCGCCGCCACGACCTCGATGACGCGCGTGGCGTAGGGGCCCAGCTCGATCTCCGGCCACGTGACCGTGCTGCCGTTCGGACGCTGGACGGGCACCTCGGGCTCGACCGGGACGGTCGGCTCGACCGGGACGGTCGGGTCGACCGGGACGGTCGGCTCGACCGGGACGGTCGGGTCGACGGGGAGCGTCGGGTCCACCGGGACGGTCGGGTCGACGGGCACCGTCGGGTCGACCGCCACCGTCGGGTCGAGCGAGGGCACGGGCTCGGAGGGCAGCAGCCCCGACCCGGCCCCGCCGTCGACCGGCACCTCGGGCACCAGCGGCCGCTCGGCCGCCGGGACCTCGGCCGCCGGGACCTCGGCCACGGGGGCGTCGGCCACCGGCACCTCCGCCGCGGTCACGCCGGTCAGGTCGCCGAGCAGCCCGCCGGTGAGCCCGTCGACCAGCTCGAAGAGCAGCTCGACGACGCCGCCCGCGGTGGCGCTGAGGAACTGCAGCCCGACCGGCAGGGAGCCGACGGGGGCCGGCGTGGTGAGCGGGAACGGACCCGGGTTGGAGATCCGCACCCGGTAGGTGACCGGCTCGCCGGTGGCGGCGTACGCGCGGTCGGCGGTGACGCTAACGACCGGCGGCAGGTCCTCCGCGTACCGGGTCAGTCCGACCTTGGCGCTCTCGCTCGCCGGCAGCGGCGTGCCCGTCCACGCGTTGCGCGCGGTCGCGGCGACGGAGTTCCAGGCCACCGCACCCGGCTCGAGGGCGTCGGGCGTGGCGACGGTGAAGGTGACGTCGAAGCCCTCGCCCAGGTCGTAGGTGTGGGGCGAGGTGATGCGCAGCGCGCGCACGTCGTCGAGGTCGGCGGGCGCCCGGTCGCTCCAGGGGGCGCAGCCGTCGGTCTGCGGCGCGCCGAGGTCGCCGTGGCAGACGTCGGCGCCGGTCGCGAACGCCGCCCGCACCCCGCCCGGCAGGTGGTGGAGCCGGGTGAGGGTGGTGTCGAAGCCGCTGCGGCGCGGGAAGCCGGCCGAGACGCCCGCCAGCATGGTGTCGTCCGTGCGGGGCAGCACGTCGTACAGCACGACGTCCTTCAGCGGCACGTCCGAGGTGTTGCGCCAGCGGATCGTGTAGGTCGCCTCGCCGTCGGCGGCGTCGACCAGGCCGAGGGACGGGGCCGTCTTCGCCTCCTCGTCGCGGTCGCCGCTGACGGCGGTGTCGACGTGGAACGACGCGGAGTCGCTCCCCGCCTCGACCCGGAGCCGGGAGGCGGAGGCGCAGGCATCCGCGACCTCGTCGAGCCCGGTGAGGTGACCGGGCGTCGCCGGGTCGGCGGAGGCGGAGGGGCGCTGGGCGCAGGCCGTGGCGATCGGGGAGCCGGGGAGCAGCACCCGGGCCTCGTTCACGTGCAGGCCCGGGGCCGTGGTGGTGAGGGGCAGGCGGGCCGCGACCTCGACGCGCGCGCCGGCGCTCCCGGCGTACGACGCCAGCTGGTCGGCGGGGAGCGTCAGCCGCACCAGCGTGCGACCGCTGCCCCGGACGTTCGGCGTGACGACCAGCGGGAGGTCGACCGTCGTCGTGCGGGTGCTCAGCGACTGCGAGCCGCCGCGGGAGGTGACGGTGACCTCGGCGGGCAGCGTGGTCGGCGCGTCTCCGGCCCACTCCGTGCCCTGCGGCAGCCGGTCGGCCACGACCAGGTCGCCCTCGGGGGCCTCGGGCAGCAGCGCGCGGGCGGTGAGGTCGAGCGTGACGTCGTCACCCACCTGCTCCGCGGTCGAGGGGGTGAACGTCGACTCGACGCCGAGCTGGGGACGCCCGGCGACGGTGATGCTCGACTCGCGGGGGTCGAGCGCGGCCGACCAGTCGCCCTGGTGGGCGCGGGCCGTGACCCGGCCGGTCAGCACGTCGCCGGGGGCGGTGGCCTCGTCGGCGTACCCGAAGACCGCCCAGTGCATCCGGTACGACGCCAGCCCCTCGGCGCGCGGGAACTCGATCGCCACGACCCGGCCGCGGGCGTGCGTCGGCACGCTGAAGGTGACCCACTGGCCGCCGGCCGCGAGGGCCGTCGTGGCGCCGGTGCGGTGCAGCGAGACGCGGGAGCCGTCGGTGAGCAGCGCCTTCGCGCGGTACGACGACGCGAGCACCGGGCCGTGGTCGCCCGCCGCGTTGTTGTCGACCCACAGGGCCGCCGTGGTCGCGTGGAACGCGGGGTCGCAGCCGGTCTCGGCGGGCCGGTGCTGGGTGCCGTTCGAGAGGCACGGCAGCGACTGCGACAGCGCGACCTGGTAGCCGGAGCCGCCCTCGACGTTGTTGTAGGACGCCTTGAAGCCGGCCTGCGTCAGGCCGGAGGACTCGTTGGGCAGGTACTGCCCGAGCAGGTTGCCCGGCTGCTGGCCGACGGTGCCGAGCCAGTTGCCGGGGTAGGTCGCCAGCGACTGGTCCTCGACGCTGCCCTGGTCGGACCCGCCCGTGCGCACCTGGCCGAACGCGCTGCTGAAGACCGAACCGGGGCTGCTCTCGGGGGTGTTGGAGACGGTGACCTGGGCGCTGCTGGTCGCGTCGGGGCCGGTCGGGCTCGGCGTGGCGCCGGCGGTCTCGGGGGTCACCCGCAGGCGGAGGTCGAGCTGCGTGCGGTCGGCCTGGCCGGCCGCGACCTTCGCGGTGATGGTGCCGACGGTCGCGGCGTCGGAGCCACGCTCGCGGCAGCTGCCCGGCAGGTCGCCGCCCGTCGGCTTCCAGACGACGGTGCGTCCGGTCGTGCCGCTGCCGCCCGGGGTCACCCGCACCAGGTCGAGGCCGGCGGGCAGCTCGGCCCGCACGACGAGGCGCTCGGGGAAGTAGTTGCCCACCTCGGGCTGCACGCAGCGCACCGAGAGGTCGAAGACGACCTCCTGCCCGGCCTTGCGGAGCGTCGACCCGCGTCGGACGAGCTCGGCCTCCACGTGGCTCTCGGCGTCGACGGCCCCGGTGGCCGTCGAGGTGTAGCCGGCCGGGGGCGTGGACCCGACCTGCGTGCTGCTGCTCGTGGCGACCGGGCGGAGCTCCCACTCGGTGCCGCCGGGCAGCTCGTCGTTGGGCGGCGTCAGCGTGAAGGGCGCCGTGACGGTGCCGCCGGAGGGGAGGGCCCCGGTGGCCGTGACGACGAGGTCCTCGCCCACGACCGCGGTCGTGGTGGTGACGCCGGTGGGCGAGGTCGTCGGGCCGGGGACCACGTCGTACGACGCCACGTCGCCCAGCGGGACCGTCGCCCGGACCTGCTCGCAGGTGCCGTCGGCGCGGGCGCAGACGATCTTGACCTCGTAGCCGAAGGGGGTGCCCGAGGGCAGCTGCGTGCCGGTGGTCGTGCGGATGCCGACCTCGAGGCCGCTCGTCGCCTGGGCGGGACTGCCGCCGAGGGCGAGCGTGAGCGTGACGAGCAGGAGGGCGACGCCGCCGCGGAGGGCTGGGCGCAGACGTGACGACCGAGACACGGAGTGACTCCCCGAGAAGGGTCACGGTCGCGCCCGGCGGCACCCCCACGTCAGGTGACGACGGACCCGAGACCGCGACGGAGCTGATGCGTGGAGCACCGACGCTACCCCCGGGAGGTACCCCCCGTCAGCCCTGCGGCGCATGACTTAACCATGACGATCCGGTGTCGGGACGGTTCTCCTCGTGCAGGTCAGAGGGCGTGGCCCGCTGCTCAGCCCGCGCCGACGAGGAACTCCCGCAGCAGGGGGCCGGCCGTCTGGGAGCCCGAGGCGCCCGTCTCGACGAACACCGCGACGGCCAGGTCGCCCCGCGTCGCGATCATCCAGGCGTGGGTGGCCGGCGGGGTCTCGGTGCCGTACTCCGCCGTGCCCGTCTTCGCCCCGACCGGGTCGCCGGGCAGGTCGGCGAGCGAGCGGCCGCTGCCGTCGGTGACCACCGCGCGCATGAGGCCCTGGAGCGCGGCGGCCTCGTCGGCGGTGAGCGGCGTGCCGGGGGTGACCTGGTCGGCCGTGTCGTCCGGGAGGAGCACCGGCAGCACGGTCGTGCCGGCCTGCACCGAGGCGGCGACGGTGGCCATCGTCAGCGGCGACGCGAGCACGCGGCCCTGGCCGATCATCGAGGCCGCGGCCTCGGTGGCGCCCTCCGGTGTCGGCACCTGGCCGAAGTACGCCGGGAAGCCGAGGTCCTGGTCGACGCCCAGGCCGAGCGCCGCGGCGGCGTCGGCGAGCGCGCCGTCGCCGAGCCGGTCGGCCTGCGAGATGAAGGCCGTGTTGCAGGAGTTGGCCACGGCCTGGGTGAGCGTGATGTCGCCGATGCCGGACGCCGGGTAGTCGTCGTAGTTCTCGAAGACCCGGCCGTCGACCGTCACGGTCGCGGGGCAGGACACGGTGTCGTCCGGGCCGACACCCGCGCGCAGCAGCGCCAGCGACGTGACGACCTTGAAGGTCGACCCGGGCGCGTACTGGCCGAAGGTCGCCGCGTTCTGCCCGGCCGTCCCGGGGCCGTTGGCGGCCGCCAGCACGTGGCCGTCGGAGGGACGGACCGCGACGAGCGCGCTCGCCGGCCCGGTCTCGGCCAGCACCTGCTCGGCGAGCGTCTGCAGGTCGACGTCGAGGGTGGTCGGCAGGGGCGTGCCGGCGACGGGCTCGGCGGAGTGCACCTCGCGCTCCTCCGGCTCCGCGCCGTCGGTGCCCTCGGCGCCGACGATGCTGACCGTGACCCCGTCGAGGCCGCGCAGCTGCTCGTCGTACCGGGCCTGCAGGCCGCTGAGGCCGACCTGGTCGCCGGCCACGACGGCCCCGTCGGACTGCTCCACGACCTCGGCCGTGGCCTCGCCGACCGACCCGAGGATCGGGGCGGCGAACCCGCGGGTGGGCGCGAGGGGTCGAGTGTCGGGGATCCCGACGACCCCCGGGGTGCCGGCGAGGAGGTCGCGGTCGGCCGCGTCGGCGCGCACGACGAGGGCCTCGACGAACGCCCGCTCACCGGCGGCCGTGACGCGGGCGACGTACGCCGTCGGGTCGATCTCGAGCGCCTCCGCCAGCGCCTGCCCGGAGGCCTGGGCGGTCGCGGCGTCGACCTGCGACTTGTCGATGCCGAAGCGCACGACGTCGCGCTCGGTGACGATCGGGGTGCCGTCGCCGGCGAGCACGTCGCCGCGCACGGGTGCGTCCGTGCGGGCGACCAGCCGCTCGCCGGCCTCGAGCGAGGGCTCGACGAGGCTCGGCGACCACTCCGCCGCCCACGTCGTGCCGCTGCCGGTGAGGGCGACGGTCGAGGTGGAGGTCCACTCCGCGGGGCCGACCGGCCACGACCACACGAGCTGGGCGGAGCCCCGCCCGGTGTCGGTGTCGACGCTCACGTCGCGCGCCGCCACCGTCGGGGTCACCTCGCCCATCCCGGCGACGATCGCCGTCAGCTGCTCGGTGGCGGCGGGGGGCTCGGCGCCCTCGAGGGCCACGTCGGCGAGGTCGCCGCCGGCGAGCCCCTCCGCCAGGTCGTCGGCGACGCGGGTCGCGGCGTCGAGCGCCTCGTCGGCCTCGTCGTCACCGCTGCAGCCGGCCAACGCGGTGGCGACGACGAGCAGGCCCGCCGCGGTCGCGACCCGGGCGCGCGGCGCCGTACGACGCCTCGCGGCACCCCGCAGGACGCCTCCCCCTCGCACTGCTCGCATCCCTGCTCCCCCTCCTGCCGACCGGCCAGCCCGGGCCCGTCGCCCGCGCAAAGTCTGGTTTCGCCTCGCCCGCAGATCTTCTCCGACACAATGACTCCTCCGGACGGCCGGGCCGTCCACGACACCCGAGGGAGAGCACGATCAGCGAGCAACGGGCTGCCGAGCGCGGCAACGCCTCCCGGCCGGTGCGGGCCGAGGACGTCTTCGACGTCGCGGCCGTCGACACCTGGCTGCGAGCGAACGCCGCACCGGCCCACGTGGCCTCGTTCGGCGACGGCCTGCCCGACGTCCGCCAGTTCCCGGGTGGTGCCTCCAACCTCACCTACCAGCTCACCTACGCCGGACCCGACGGCCCGCGCGACCTCGTGCTGCGCCGCCCGCCGCACGGCGCCCGCGGCGGCAGCGCCCACGACATGGGTCGTGAGTACCGCCTCCAGAGCGCCCTGCGGCCGGTCTTCCCGCTCGTGCCGACCATGGTGGCGCACTGCACCGACAACGACGTGCTGGGCGCCGAGTTCTACGTGATGGAGCGGCTCACCGGCACGATCCTGCGCGGCGAGCTCACCCCCGACCTCGCCGACGCGGTGACGCCCGCCGACCTCGACGCGCTCTGCGGCCGTGCGGTCGACGTGCTCGTCGACCTGCACGAGGTCGACCTCGAGGCGTCCGGGCTCGCGTCGTTCGGCAAGGGCGATGCGTACGTCGCCCGTCAGGTCGCCGGCTGGATCCGCCGCTACGAGGCCGCCCGCACCGACGACGTGCCCGACTACGCCGACGTCACGGCATGGCTCGACGCCGAGCAGCCCCCCGACCTGCCGCTGCGCTGCCTGGTGCACAACGACTTCCGCTTCGACAACCTCGTGCTCGCGGGCGGGCCCGGGACGGACGAGCCGTTCACGGTCACCGGCGTGCTCGACTGGGAGCTCGCGACCACCGGCGACCCCCTGATGGAGCTCGGCAGCGCGCTCGCCTACTGGGTGCAGGCCGACGACGACGACGTCTTCGTCGCGACCCGCCGCCAGCCCACGAACCTGCCGGGCATGTGGACGCGCCAGCAGGTCGTCACCGCGTACGCCGCCCGCCGCGGCCTCGAGGTCGACGCCGCCACCTGGCGCTTCTACGAGGTCTTCGGCCTGTTCCGGCTGGCCGTGATCCTCCAGCAGATCTGGGCCCGCTACCGCGCCGGTCTCACCAGCAACCCCGCCTTCGCCGGCTTCGGCCCGATGGTCGGCTACCTCGAGCAGCGCTGCCGGCGCGTCATCGAGGCCGGCCCCGTCGGGTGGGACGCGTGATGGGGACGCTCCTGCTGGTGCGTCACGGCCAGGAGGCGTGGTCGGAGGACACCGACGACCTGCTCTCCCCGCTCGGCTGGGAGCAGGGCCGGATGCTCGGCACCGCCCTCGCGGCCCGCGGCGTCGTGCCCGACCTCGTCGTCCGCGGCGACGCGCGCCGCCACCGCGAGACCGCCGAGGCGATCGGGGAGGCGGCCGGCTGGTCCGGACGCGAAGTGGTCGACCCCCGCTGGGACGAGTTCGACCACGTCGACGTGCTGCGCGACCACCTGCCGACGATGGTCGGTGGCGCCGACCCGGAGCCCCAGCAGTTCCAGCAGTGGCTGACGCTCGCGATGGCCCGCTGGACCGGGGGCGAGCACGACGCCGACTACGCCGAGTCGTTCGACGGCTTCGCGCGCCGTACGCAGTCGGCCCTCGCCGAGGCCGCCGACCGCGTGGGTCGCGGCGGCACCGTCCTGGTCGTCAGCTCGGGCGGGCCGATCGCCTGGCTCACCGCCGCCATGGTCGCGATGTGGTCGCCGGGGGAGGACCCCCGCGGGTACGCCGGAGCCTGGGGCCGCCTCAACTCGGTCGTCGTCAACACCTCGGTCACCAAGGTGACGGTCGGGCTGCGCGGCGTGCGGCTCGTGTCGTTCAACGAGCACAGCCACCTGGAGTGCGGGCCGTCGGGGGAGTGAGGTGCGGGGTGGCTGCCGGTTTCACCGGCTAGCCGGTGAAACCAGCACCTGGCGCACGAAGGTTCGCGCGCTAGGTGCCGGGTTCGTGACCTAGCCGGTGAAACCGGCACTCGGCGCACGATCCCGGCAACGAGCCCCGGGCGCTCAGACCAGCTTCCGGTACAGCCCCATCGGCGCGTGGCGCATCACGACGCTGAGCGGCGCCCAGGGCAGGGGCGGCACGAACGCCGAGTCCTTCTCCTTCTGGATCGCCGTCACCATCGCCCGCACGCCCTTCTCGGTCGACACGATCATCGGCGGGTTCCCGTTGGTGCCGTCGTTCATCTCCGAGGTGATGAAGCCCGGGTAGAGCACCGTCACCTTGATGGGCGTGCCGTGCACGTCGGCCCGCACCCCCTCGGCCAGGTGGGCGACGGCGGCCTTGGTGGCGGCGTACGTCGCGGTCGTGCCCGGCATCCCGCGCACGGCGGCCACCGACGACACCATCACGAGGTGACCGGAGTTCTGCCGACGGAAGATCTCGAGCGCCGCGTCGGTCTGGGCGAGCGCGCCGACGAAGTTGGTCATGGCCGTCTGGCGGTTGGCCCGGTGCCCGCCGGTGCCCAGCTTCGCGCCCTTGCCGAGGCCGGCGTTGACCACGACCCGGTCGATCGTGTCGAAGGTCGAGGCGAAGTCCTGGAACACCGCGAAGACCGCGTCGTCGTCGGTCACGTCGAGCGCCCGGACCTCCACCCGACGGGCCCCGTCGGCCGCCAGCACCTCGTCGCGGACCGCCTCGAGCTTGTCCGTACGGCGCGCGCACAGCGCCAGGTCGTAGCCGAGCGCCGCGAACTGGCGCGCCATCTCGGCGCCGAGGCCCGAGCTGGCACCGGTGATGAGGATCGTCTTCGGCTCGGGGCCGGCGTCCGGGGTCGTCATGGGCGTCAGTGTGACCGATGGGTCACCGAGGGGGGAGGGGCCCGCCGCCGCTGCGGCCGGGTAGTCCCTGACGCAGTGGTCGTGGTCGGGGGCCCGGAACGACCCCAACGTCAGGGACTACCCGGTCACCCGGCGCGACGCCGCCCATTAAAAGTCAGTCTTGACTGTTTGTTCGTCAGGGCTCACGCTGGTCCGGTGACCGTCACCCAGCGCGCCCCGCGCGTGCCGCAGGAGGAGCGCACCCGCGCCATGCGGGCCCGTCTCCTCGAGGCGTGCGTCGAGGTGCTGGCGGAGAACGGCTGGGCCGGCACGTCCACGACGGTCGTCTCGCAGCGCGCCGGCGTGAGCCGGGGGGCGCAGCTGCACCACTTCCCGTCGAAGTCCGCGCTGGTGCTCGCGGCGGTGGAGCACCTCATGCAGGTACGCCGGGAGGAGCTCGCGGCCGCCGCGGCAGGCCTGCCGGCGGAGGGCGGGCGCCGTACGCGGGCCGTGCTCGAGCTCTTCGCCGACCACTTCACCAGCCCGATCTTCGCCGCGGCCCTCGAGCTCTGGGTCGCCGCCCGCACCGACGACGAGCTGCTCGCCGTGGTCGCGCCGCTCGAGCAGCACGTCGGCCGCGAGACCCACCGCCTGGCCGTCGAGATGCTGGCCGCCGACGAGTCCCGGCCCGGCGTGCGCGAGCTCGTGCAGGCCACCCTCGACCTCGTGCGGGGCCTCGGCCTCGCCGCCACGCTCGGCGACGACACCGGCCGCCGCGGCCGCATCCTCGACCAGTGGGCCCTCACCCTCGACCGAGCCCTGGAGGCCGCATGACCGACCCGTCCATCTCCCCCGTCGAGATCCCGGCCGAGCCGCGCGCCGAGGCCCCGCACGGCGAGACCGGCGAGACCGCCGGCGCCCCGGCCCCGCATGCCCTCCTCGAGGGCGTGCTCACCGACCTCGACGTGCTGAGCGCGAGCCTCGACGCACTGGTCACCCCGCTCGACGAGGACGGTTGGCGCACGCCGACCCCCGCCGCCGGCTGGGACGTCGCCACCCAGGTCGCCCACCTCGCGTGGACCGACGTCGCCGCCACCGCGGCCGCCACCGACAAGGCGGCGTGGGACGAGATCGTGCTGCAGGCCCTGGCCGACATGGAGGGCTTCGTCGACACCGTCGCGCTCCAGGGCGGTGCGGTCGACCCGCCGGCGCTGCTGGCCCAGTGGCGCAAGGCCCGGGTCGACCTGGCCGCCGCGCTGCGCGCCCAGGCCCAGGAGCGGCCCGGCGAGAAGATGCCGTGGTTCGGCCCGCCGATGAGCCCGGTCTCGATGGCGTCCGCCCGCTACATGGAGACCTGGGCCCACGGGCTGGACGTCGCCGACGCGCTCGGCGTCGAGCTGCCGCCCGACGACGGGGTGCGCCACGTCGTGCACATCGGCGTCCGCACCCGGAACTTCGCCTTCGCCACCCGTGAGCTCACGCCGCCCGCCGAGGAGTTCCACGTGAAACTTCTCGCGCCGTCGGGCGAGGTCTGGACGTACGGGCCCGAGGACGCCGCGCAGCGGGTCGAGGGGTCGGCGCACGACTTCGCCCGCCTCGTCACGCAGCGCCGGCACCGCCTCGACCTCGACCTCGTCGCCACCGGTCCCGACGCCGACCGCTGGCTCGACGTCGCCCAGGCCTTCGCCGGCCCGCCCGGACCCGGCCGCCCGCCTGCGGCGGCCACCACCGGATCCACCACCAGTCCCACCACCGGCCCCACCGAGGGAGGCACCGCGTGAGCGACGTCCTGCGCATCGGCAACTGCTCCGGCTTCTACGGCGACCGCCTCTCGGCGATGCGCGAGATGCTCGAGGGCGTCACCTCCGGCCCCGACGGCCCGCACGGGCTCGACGTGCTCACCGGCGACTACCTCGCCGAGCTGACCATGCTCATCCTCGGCAAGGACGCGATGCGCGACCCGGCGAGCGGCTACGCCCGCACCTTCCTGCGCCAGGCCGAGGACTGCCTCGGCCTCGCCCTCGAGAAGGGCGTCCGGATCGTCAGCAACGCCGGCGGCCTCAACCCCGCGGGCCTGGCGCGCAGGCTCACCGAGGTCGCGACCGCCCTCGGCCTCTCGCCGCGCATCGCCTACGTCAGCGGCGACAACCTGCTCCCCGCCGTCCAGGCCGGCACCGTCGACCTCGGCCGCTCCGACGCGCTCACCGCCAACGCCTACCTCGGCGCGTTCGGCATCGCCGAGGCCCTCGCGGGCGGCGCCGACGTCGTCGTCACGGGCCGCGTCACCGACGCCTCCGTGGTCGTCGGGCCGGCGATCGCCCACTTCGGCTGGACGCCCACGCAGTACGACGCGCTGGCCGGCGCCGTCGTCGCGGGCCACGTGCTCGAGTGCGGCACCCAGGCCACGGGCGGCAACTTCTCCGGGTTCCGCGACCTGCCGGCCGAGGCCCTGACCCGGCCGCTCGGCTTCCCCGTGGCCGAGCTGGCCGCCGACGGCTCCTTCGTCGTCACCAAGCACGACGACACCGGCGGCGCCGTCACCGTCGACACCGTGACGGCCCAGCTGGTCTACGAGATCCAGTCGAACCGCTACCTCGGCCCCGACGTCACCACCGACCTCGACTCGATCCGCCTCGAGCAGGCCGGCTCCGACCGGGTCCAGGTCTCCGGCGTCACCGGCAGCGCCCCGCCGGCGCGCCTCAAGGTCGCCGTCAACGTGCTGGGCGGGTTCCGCAACAGCGTCGAGCTGGTGCTCACCGGTCTCGACATCGAGGAGAAGGCCGCCTGGGTGCGCCGCCAGGTCGAGACCGCGCTCGAGGCCTCCCCGCTCGGGCGGCCCGCCACGGTCGCGTGGTCGACCGCCGGACCGGCCACCCCCGACGCCCCCACCGAGGAGTCGGCCTCGGTGCTGCTCCGCCTCACCGTGCTCGACCCGGACGCCGACAAGGTCGGCAAGCCGTTCACGTCAGCGGCCGTCGAGCTGGCCCTCGGCTCCTACCCCGGGTTCGCGATCACCGCCCCGCCGGCGAAGCCGACGCCGTACGGCGTCTACCACCCCGCGTACGTCGACCGCGACGCCGTCGAGCACGTCGTCGTGGTGCTGGGCGCGGACGGCGCCGAGAAGGAGCGCGTGCTCGTGCCCCACCCGGCCCGGACGGCCGAGCTGGGCGACGAGAGCGCGGCGCGTCGGCCCTCGCCGTACCCGGCCCCGGTCGACACCCTCACCCGCCGCATGCCGCTCGGCTCCTTCGTGCACGCCCGCTCGGGCGACAAGGGCGGCGACGCCAACATCGGTCTCTGGGTGGCGCACACGGGCCGGGCGGCCTCGCCGGAGCGGTACGACGCCCGGGTCACCTGGCTCACGAAGCTCATCACGCCCCACCGGGTGCGCGAGCTCGTGCCCGAGGCGGCCGACCTCGACGTCGAGGTCTACCCGCTGCCCAACCTGGGCGGCGTCAACGTGCTGGTCCGCGGGCTGCTGGGCGAGGGCGTCGCGGCGTCGACGCGCTTCGACCCGCAGGCCAAGGGGCTGGGCGAGTGGGTCCGCAGCCGCCTGGTGAGCGTCGAGGACAGCCTCCTGTGAGCGCCTCGTCGACCGCCGCGCTCCCGAGCGCGCTCAGCAGCGGCGTGGTCTTCACGGGTACGCCGGAGCGCGACGCCCTGCGCGAGGCGGCCGCCGCCTTCACGCGCCGCGAGGTCGCCCCCCACCTCGACGCCTGGGAGGACGCCGGCGCCCTGCCGCGCGAGCTGCACCGGGCGGCCGCGAAGGCCGGGCTGATCGGCGTCGGGTTCGCCGAGGAGGTCGGCGGCGACGGCGGCACGCTCGTCGACTCGCTCACCGTCACCGAGGGGATCTTCGACGGCGGCGGCTCGGGCGGGCTGATCGCCAGCCTCTTCACCCACGGCATCGCGCTGCCCCACATCGCGGCGGCCGGGCACACGCCCGCGGGGGCCGACCTCGTCGACCGGTTCGTGCGGCCGACGCTGGCCGGCGAGCTGATCGGGTCGCTGGCGATCACCGAGCCCGACGGCGGCTCCGACGTGGCCTCGATCCGCACGACCGCGGTGCGCGACGGCGACCACTACGTCGTCAACGGCGCCAAGACGTTCATCACCTCCGGCACCCGCGCCGACTTCGTGACGACCGCGGTGCGCACGGGCGGGTCGTTCGAGCCCGGCAAGGGCCACGGGGGCGTCTCGCTGCTCGTCGTGGAGGCCGGCACGCCCGGGTTCACCGTCGACCGCAAGCTCGAGAAGCTCGGCTGGCACTGCTCCGACACGGCCCAGCTGTCGTACGTCGACGTGCGCGTCCCCGTCGCGAACCTGGTGGGCGAGGAGGGCAGCGGGTTCGTCCAGATCGCCCAGCAGTTCGTGGTCGAGCGCCTCGGGCTGGCGGTGCAGGGGTACGCCGCGGCGGCCCGCGCGCTGGCGCTCGCGGCGACGTACGCGAGCGAGCGGCAGACCTTCGGCAAGCCCCTCGCCACCCGCCAGGTGATCCGCCACAAGCTGGTCGAGATGCGCCGCCAGGTGGAGGTGGCGCGCACCTACACGCACGCCGTCGCCGCCCGCCACGACGCCGGTGAGCAGGTGATCGCCGAGGCCTGCCTCGCCAAGGAGACTGCCGTGAAGACCGCCGAGCACGTCTGCCACGAGGCCGTCCAGATCTTCGGCGGCGCGGGCTACATGCGCGGCTCCGAGGTGGAGCGCCACTACCGCGACGTCCGGCTGCTCGGCATCGGCGGCGGCGCCAACGAGGTGCTCGCCGACCTCAGCGCCCGGCTGCTGGGGTACGCCGGATGAGCGCCGACACCGACCTGACCCCACCCGGCACCGAGGGAGCCAGCATGACCAACCGTGAGGCGCTGCTCGAGAAGATCGAGGCGCTCGACGTCGAGCACGCGAAGGCGGTGGCCGGGGGCGGGGAGAAGTACGTCGCGCGCCACCGGAAGCGCGGCAAGCTGCTGGCCCGGGAGCGCATCGAGCTGCTCGTCGACGAGGGCTCCGCGTTCCTGGAGCTGTCGCCGCTGGCCGGCTGGGGGTCCGACTTCGCCGTCGGCGCCTCGCTGGTGACCGGCATCGGCGTGGTCGAGGGGGTGGAGTGCCTCATCACCGCGAACGACCCGACGGTCAAGGGCGGCGCCTCCAACCCGTGGACCCTCAAGAAGGCGTTCCGCGCCTCCCAGATCGCGGAGGAGAACGGGCTGCCGACGATCGCGCTGGTGGAGTCCGGCGGCGCCGACCTGCCGACGCAGAAGGAGATCTTCATCCCCGGCGGACGGATGTTCCGCGACATCACCCGCGCCTCGGCCGACCGCCGTCCGACCATCGCGCTCGTGTTCGGCAACTCGACCGCCGGCGGCGCCTACATCCCCGGCATGAGCGACTACACGGTGATGGTCAAGGAGGGCGCCAAGGTGTTCCTCGGCGGCCCGCCGCTCGTGAAGATGGCCACCGGTGAGGAGTCCGACGACGAGTCGCTCGGCGGGGCCGAGATGCACGCCCGCACGTCCGGCCTCGCCGACTACCTCGCCGCCGACGAGCACGACGCCATCCGCCTCGGCCGCCGCATCGTGGCCCGCCTCAACCAGGCCAAGGCGCGCAGCGACGCCGCGCTCCCGCCGTACTCGGAGCCCGACCTCGACCCCGACGGCCTGCTCGACCTCATCCCCGCCGACCTCAAGGAGCCCTTCGACCCGCGCGAGGTGATCCTGCGGATCGTCGACGGCACCCGGGCCGGTGTTGGGCCCGCGGGCAACGGGGTGCCGTTCGACGAGTTCAAGCCGCTGTACGGCGCCTCGCTCGTCACGGGCTGGGCGCGCATCCACGGCCGCCCGGTCGGCATCCTCGCCAACGCCCAGGGCGTGCTGTTCAGCGAGGAGGCGCAGAAGGCGACGCAGTTCATCCAGCTCGCCAACCAGGTCGACACGCCCCTGCTGTTCCTCCACAACACCACCGGCTACATGGTCGGCGCGGAGTACGAGCAGGGCGGGATCATCAAGCACGGCGCCCAGATGATCAACGCGGTCTCGAACTCGAAGGTGCCGCACCTGTCGGTGGTGATGGGCGCGTCGTACGGCGCGGGCAACTACGGCATGAACGGGCGCGCGTTCGACCCCCGGTTCCTCTTCACGTGGCCGAGCGCGAAGTCCGCCGTCATGGGCCCGGCCCAGCTCGCGGGGGTGCTCTCGCTCGTGGCGCGCGCGTCCGCGGAGGCCAAGGGCGCGCCGTACGACGAGGAGGGCGACGCCGGCATGCGCGCCTTCGTCGAGCAGATGGTCGAGGAGCAGTCGCTGCCCCACTTCCTCTCCGGCATGTTGTACGACGACGGGGTCATCGACCCGCGCGACACCCGCACCGTCCTCGGCATCTGCCTCTCCGTCATCGACCACCAGCCGATCCGCGGGACCGACCGCTTCGGCGTCTTCAGGATGTGAGATCACCCCACGACGTTCTCGCTCCTCCGCTCCGCTCCCCCGCGACAACGCCGCGGGGACCCCGATACCTCCGTTCCACCTAGGAGAGCCGTGATTCAACGAGTCCTCGTCGCCAACCGCGGCGAGATCGCCCGCCGGGTGTTCGCGACGTGCCGCCGCCTCGGCATCGGCACGGTCGCCGTGCACTCCGACGCCGACGCCCACCTGGCGTTCGTGGCCGAGGCCGACGCCGCCGTGCGCCTGCCGGGCGACAGCCCCGCCGACACCTACCTGCGCGTCGACCTGGTGCTCGACGCGGCCCGCCGCACCGGCGCCGACGCGGTGCACCCGGGCTACGGCTTCCTCTCCGAGAACGCCGGGTTCGCCCGGGCCGTGATCGAGGCCGGGCTGACGTGGATCGGGCCCAGCCCGGAGGCCATCGAGGCCATGGGCTCGAAGGTCGCGGCGAAGAAGCTGATGGCCGACGCCGGCGTGCCGGTGCTCGGCGACCTCACGGTCGCCTCCGCGGGCGACGACGACCTGCCGCTGCTCGTGAAGGCGTCGGCCGGTGGTGGCGGGCGCGGCATGCGCGTCGTCCGGCGGCTCGATGACCTCGCCGAGGCGGTCGCCGAGGCCGAGGCCGAGGCGCTCAGTGCGTTCGGCGACGGCACGGTGTTCGTGGAGCCGTACGTCGAGGACGGCCGCCACGTCGAGGTGCAGGTCGTCGGCACCGGGGGCGACGCCAGCGGTGTGATCGTGCTCGGCGAGCGCGACTGCTCGCTGCAGCGACGCCACCAGAAGGTGGTGGAGGAGTCGCCCGCCCCGGGCCTGCGCGAGGAGACCTGGCGGGCGCTGCACGACGCGGCGCGGCGCGCGGCCGAGGCGATCGACTACCGCGGCGCCGGCACCGTCGAGTTCCTGCTCGACGCGGCCACGCAGAAGTTCTGGTTCCTCGAGATGAACACGCGTCTGCAGGTGGAGCACCCGGTCACCGAGGCCGTCTTCGGCGTCGACCTCGTGGAGATGCAGCTCGCCGTCGCCGAGGGCCTGCCGACGCCGGCCGCCCGCCCCGAGCCGCGCGGGCACGCGATCGAGGTGCGCCTGTACGCCGAGGACCCGGCGGCGGACTACCAGC
Source organism: Nocardioides alkalitolerans DSM 16699 (assembly GCF_000426525.1). GTDB lineage: Bacteria > Actinomycetota > Actinomycetes > Propionibacteriales > Nocardioidaceae > Nocardioides > Nocardioides alkalitolerans. Next base: position 499,658 of record NZ_KE384533.1, on the reverse strand, counting down.
CGCAGAGCGGCCTGCTCACGGCGTTCGACATCCCGGGCGTCGACGTCGAGCTGTCGCCCTCCGACGCGTCGTCGGGCCTGCGGCTCGACTCGGGCTTCGGCGCGGGCGACGAGGTGGGCACGCACTACGACGCCATGCTCGCGAAGGTGATCGCGTGGGCGCCGACCCGGCGCCAGGCGGCGCGGGCGCTCGCCGGGGCGCTGCGCCGGGCGCGGCTGCACGGGCTGGTGACGAACCGCGACCTGCTCGTCGAGATCCTCGGCGACGAGGTGTTCCTGTCGGGCGACGTGAGCACGGCGTTCCTGGGGTCGCGGCCCCTGGCGGCGCTGGGGGGCCGGCTCGACGAGGCGCCCCGCGACGTCCGGGCGCACGCCGTCGCCGGGGCGCTGGCCCTCGCGGCGGAGGCGGGCGCGACCCGCACGGTCCAGACCGGCATCCCCGTGGGCTGGCGCAACGTCGTCTCCCAGCCCCAGACCACGCGGTTCGAGGTGGACGGCGACGAGGTCGCGGTCGACTGGTGGGGCGGTCGCGACGGCTACGTCGTCGACGGGCTCACGGTGGTCGCGGCCACGCCCTCCCGGGTCACGCTCGAGGTCGACGGGGTGCGCACGTCGTACGACGTGGCCCTCGGGGCCGGTGGTGCGGCCGGGAGCGGCGCGCGGACCGTCGACGTCGACGGGCCCGACGGCCACGTCGCGCTGCGCGTCGTGCCGCGGTTCGTGGACCCCGCGGACGCCCTCGCCTCGGGCAGCCTCCTGGCGCCGATGCCGGGCACGGTGGTGCGGGTGCTCGCCGAGGTCGGGGCGACGGTCGTCGCCGGCGACCCCGTGCTGGTGCTCGAGGCGATGAAGATGCAGCACACGGTGGCGGCGCCGCACGACGGCGTGGTCAGCGAGGTCCCGGTCGCGGCCGGGCAGCAGGTGGCGGCGGGCGACGTGCTCGCGGTCGTGGACGCAGGCACCGACGAGCAGGACGACCCGGGCAACCCCGACGAAGGAGCAGTCGCATGACGATGACGGAGCAGCAGGAAGGCACCACCCACGCCGCGTTCACCGAGTCGGAGGAGCGGCGCGAGCTGCGCCAGGCCGTGCGCAGGCTGGCCGGCACCTACGGCCAGGAGTACTTCACCCGGCAGGCCCGCTCGGGCGGCAAGACCACCGACCTCTGGCTCGACCTGGGCAAGAACGGCTACCTCGGCGTCAACATCCCCGAGCAGTACGGCGGGGGCGGCGGCGGCATCGGCGACGTGGCGGCGGTCTGCGAGGAGCTGGCGGCGCAGGGCTGCCCGATGCTGATGATGGTCGTGAGCCCGGCGATCTGCGGCACCGTCATCGCCCGCTTCGGCACGGAGGAGCAGAAGCAGCGCTGGCTGCCCGGCATCGCCGACGGCACCGAGACGATGGCGTTCGCGATCACCGAGCCCGACGCCGGCTCCAACAGCCACAAGATCACCACCACCGCGCGTCGCGACGGTGACGAGTGGGTGCTGTCGGGCCGCAAGATCTACATCTCGGGCGTCGACGAGGCGAAGAACGTGCTCGTCATCGCGCGCACGGAGGACGCGAGGTCGGGCAAGCTGAAGCCCTGCCTGTTCGTCGTGCCCACCGACGCGCCGGGCTTCGAGTTCCAGGCCATCGCGATGGAGATGGTGTCGCCGGAGAAGCAGTTCACGGTGTTCATCGACGACGTCCGGCTGCCGGGCGACGCGCTCGTCGGCCACGAGGACGCCGGGCTCGTGCAGCTCTTCGCCGGCCTCAACCCGGAGCGCATCATGGCGGCCTCGTTCGCCACCGGCCTCGCGCGGTTCGCCCTCGACAAGGCCACGGCGTACGCCAAGGAGCGCACCGTCTTCGGCGACAAGCCCATCGGCGCCCACCAGGCGATCGCCCACCCGCTGGCGGAGTCGCACATCGAGGTCGAGCTCGCCCGGCTGGTGACGCAGAAGGCGTCGGCGCTCTGCGACGCGGGCGACGACATGGGTGCGGGCGAGGCGGCGAACATGGCGAAGTACGCCGCAGGCGAGGCCGCGTGCCGCGCCGTCGACCGCGCGATCCAGACCCACGGCGGCAACGGCGCCACGCAGGAGTACGGCATGGCCGCGCTGCTCGTCGCCTCCCGCGTCATGCGGATCGCGCCGGTCAGCCGCGAGATGATCCTCAACTTCGTCGCCATGCACTCGCTGGGGCTGCCGAAGTCGTACTGAGGGGCGGCAGCCCGCCGTCCGAGCGTCCGGACGGATAGTCCCTGACGTAGCGGTCGTGCCCCGGCCACCGGGACGACCACGACGTCAGGGACTACCTCCGGCGGTCGTCCGCCTCAGTGCGCGGCGAGCCGCTTGTTGACCACCCGGGTCAGCCAGGCGGGCGAGAACCGGGCGCCGAGGGCCATCGCCTTCGACTGGCGTCCGACGGGGAAGTGCACCTGGTGGAGCGCCGTGGCGACCCGTCCGGGGGTGACGACGGCGAGCACCTGGTCGGCGACGTCCTGGGCGGTGAGGCGGATGCCGAGGGAGTCGGTCGTGCCCGTCGCGACGCCGTCGGTCATGGCGGTCTCGACGAACAGCGGCCACAGCGCGACCACCCGCACGCCGCGCGGACCCCACTCGATGTCGAGCGCCTCGGTCAGCCCGCGCACGAAGAACTTCGTCGCGCTGTAGACCGCCAGCTCGGCCTGGCCGTAGATCGCCGACGCGGAGGCCAGGTTCACGACCGTCGCGCCCCGCTCCAGGTGCGGCGACGCCGCGTGCATCCCGTTGACGACGCCGCGCACGTTGACGTCGATCTCCCGGTGGTGGCGGGCCACCGGGATCTCCTCGAAGCGCCCCGCGGTCAGCACGCCGGCGTTGTTCACCAGCACGTCGAGCCCGCCGGCGCGCTCGGCGAAGTCCGACACGGCCGCGGCGAAGGCGTCCGCGTCGCCCACGTCGAGGTGGCCGACGACGGCGGTCTGGCCGAGCGCCACGACCTCGGCCGCGAGGCTGGCGAGCCCGGCCTCGTCGACGTCGTACGCGCCGACGGTCCAGCCCTCGCGGGCGAAGGTGAGGGCGGTGGCACGGCCGATGCCGGCGGCCGCTCCGGTGATGAGCACGCTGCGGGAGGTCATGCCCGCGACATTACTACTCGGTAACCATCAGGTGCGGCGCAGCGCGAAGACCGGGATGACTCGGTCCCCGGCACGCTCCTGGTAGTCGCTGAACCCGGACGACCGCTCCTCGAACCGCGCGTACGCCGCGTCGCGCTCCGCGCCGGCCAGCTCGACTGCCTCGGCCGCCACGTCGCCCGTGCCGGTCTCGACCGTCACGCGGGGGTGGGCCCGCAGGTTGTGGGCCCACGCGGGGTCGGTCGGTGCGCCCGCCTTGGAGGCCGCGACGTACCAGCCGGCGTCGTCCTCCACCGCGAAGACCGGGTGCAGGCGTGCCTCGCCGCTCCTCGCACCCGTGGTGTGGAGCAGGACCAGGTTGCTGCCGAACCCGTTGGTGGAGACGAACCCCCGGTTCTCGCGGAACTCGGCGATGATGCGGTCGTTGAAGTCGCTCATGCCCTGATCCAACCGCACGGTTCCCACGCGGGCGGCGATCCCGGAAGCCGTCCGTCCGGAACCGGGCCTAGGGTCCCCGCATGGCTGTGCACTGGACCGTCGGCGCCGACGCCCTCGACCCCCACCTCCTGGCCGCCTTCTGGGCCTACGCGCTCGGCTACGTGCCGGAGCCCGGCATCGACGAGCCCGACCTCGGCGCCATCGTCGACCCGGAGGGTCGCGGCCCGGCGATCGGTTTCCTCCGCGTGCCGGAGGCGAAGACCGCCAAGAACCGGTTCCACCTCGACCTGCGGGTGGCGGGCGAGCCACCGTGGGACTGGGCCGCGCGCACCGAGCTCATCCGCGCGACGGTCGTCGACCTCGTCGCGCACGGTGCGACCGAGGTGCGCGACGAGCACTACACCGACGAGCGCGGCTCCGTGCTCGGGCACGTCGTCATGCTCGACCCGGAGGGCAACGAGTTCTGCGTCGCCTGAGCCGGCGCTCAGGTGTCGCGCGCCAGGCGCCGTACGGCGGCCAGCACCGCCCGCTCACGACGCACGCCCCCGACGGCGCGGAGGACGGGGAGCATCACGGCGTACTGCTCGGTGCGGCCCAGCCCGGCCCACCGCGCGTCGGCCACCGGGTCCGCCGCGATCGCGGCCGCGAGGTCGTCGGGCGTGACGGCGTCGCGCTGGGCCGGGTACGCCGCGGCCCACCGGCCGTCGGCCTGCGCGGCGGCCACCTCGGCCAGACCGGCGGGCGCCATCCGGTGCGCGGCTAGCAGGGCCTCGACCTTCGCGACGTTCACCGCCGACCACGGGCTGCCCGGACGCCGTGGGCTGTAGCGCTGCACGAAGGTCTCGACGTCCCACCGGCGCCGGACGCTGTCGATCCAGCCGAAGCAGAGCGCGGTGTCGAGGGCGTCCGCGCTGCGCAGCGACGTCCGCTTCGTGCTCTGCCGTCCGACGAGCACGTGGGCCTCGGTGGCGCTCGCGTGGTGACGGGCGAGCCAGTCGTGCCAGCTCGCGGCGTCGGGCACGGCGAGCGGGTTCTCGGCGGTGGCGTCCACGGGCACTCCTGGTCGGTACGGCGTCGTTCTCCCCACGGTAGGACGCCCGCCGCCGGTCCTCGTCGTCGAGTTCGGGGAGAATTCGCCCGATTCCCGGGACGCGGCCGCAGGGGCTTGCGCACACTGATCGCGTGCTCAAGCTCCAGGCCGCGTTCGCCGTCGTCGTCTTCTGCCTCTGGGTCTACTGCCTCGTGCAGGCGATCAGCGCGTCGGAGGACCGGGTCCGCCACCTGCCGAAGATCGGCTGGATCCTCCTCGTCCTGCTCTTCCCCCTCGTCGGCTCCCTGGCCTGGCTGCTCGTCGGCCAGCCGGTCGCCGACCGGCCGCGCCCCGGTGAGCGGTCCGTGCCGTCGTACCCCGAGTACGACCGCCCGGGTCGCGCCGCCGCGACCGACTCCGCGGGGGACGAGGCGTTCCTGGAGCAGGTCCGGGAGCGGGCCGAGCAGCAGCGCCGGGCCTACCGGGAGCAGCAGGCCGCCGAGCAGGCGCGCATCCGGGCCGCGGCCGACGAGCGTCGTCGCCGCGCCGCCGAGCGGGCGCGCGCCGAGGGGGCGAGCCCTGAGCGGGCGTCGGGGCCGGCGTCGGGGTCGGCGTCGGAGTCGGCCGGTGCCGCCGAGCCCGAGCCCGAGGCGGGCTGACCGGCCGACCCGCTGATCGGCCCGGCTGACCCTCAGCCCCGCTTCGGCACGAAGGCGCCGGGGCCGTTGCGCAGCGTCGCCCGCACGGCGGTGCGCCACCACGGTCGATCGAGGTCGGGGGCCCTGCCGGCACCGATCCGGTGCAGCTGGTCGGTGTGCCACGAGAGGTCGAGCGCGCTGTCGACCGTGTGCAGCGTGGTGACCCGGCCGACGAGCCCGCGTCCCGCTCCCACCCGGACCACCGGCAGCTCGATCCGCTCCCGCGAGCCGTCGACGAGCTCGCGACCGACGTGGGGGTACGCCGACGCCGGTCGCCCGAGGCCGACCACGTCGCACTCGCCGTCCGCCACGGCGGCGGCCATCGCCGTACGCGTGCGGAAGCCGCCGGTGACGGCGAGGGGCACGGCGCCGGCCTGCGCGCGGACGCTCGCGGCGTACTCGAGGAAGTAGGCCTCGCGCTCCCGGGTCGAGGCGCGGCGGGTGTCGGGCCCGAACATGACCGGGGCCTCGTAGGTGCCGCCCGAGATCTCGACGAGGTCGATGCCCTCCGCGACCAGGGCGGCGACCACGTCGCGCGACTCCTCCTCGCTGAAGCCGCCGCGCTGGAAGTCGGCGGAGTTGAGCTTGATGCCGACGGCGAAGCCGGGCGCGACCCGCTCGCGGATGGCCCGCACCACCTCGACGACGAAGCGGCGACGGCGCTCGGGGTCGCCGCCCCAGGCGTCGGTGCGGCGGTTGCTCAGCGGGGAGAGGAACTGGGTGACCAGGTAGCCGTGGGCGCCGTGCACCTGCACGCCGTCGAAGCCCGCCGCCTCCGCCACCGCGGCCGTGACGGCGAACCGCTCGACGATCTCGTGGATCTCGCGGTCGGTGAGCTCGCGCGGCCTCGCGGCGACGGGCACGTTCGCGCCGACGGCGCTCGGGGCCACCGGTCGGTGCCGACCGACCAGCGGGTTCGACTGGCGGCCCGGGTGGTTGACCTGCATCCACAGCGGCGTGCCGGAGTCGGCGAACCCCTTGGCCCAGCGGGTGAGGCCCTCGAGGTGGCGTTCGTCCTCCACGGCCACGTTGCCGGGCTCGCCGCGGTGGCGCGGGTCGACCATGACGTTGCCGGTGACGACGAGCCCGTAGCCGCCGCCGGCCCAGGCGTCGTACAGCCGCCCGAGGCGCGCGGTCGGCGCGCCGGTCGAGGTGCCGAGGCCCTCGCTGAGGGCCGACTTCATGAGCCGGTTGGTGAGCGTGCGGCCGCAGGGGAGGGCGAGGGCGTCGCCGAGGTCGGGCATGGGCTGACAGTACGGCGACTGTTGAACACGGTTCAAGAGGGAGGTGCGGTGCATCCCGGGCCGTCCGCCTCCGGAAATGGAAAGAACCGCGGTGGAGTCTCGGGTCTCCACCGCGGTTCTGAGGAAGAGTCTGCCCGCGGCTCCGCAGGGTGCGCCGACGATTCGCGCAACGTCGGCTCAAGAGTCGACCAGCGCGGGCGCAAGGGGCTCAGTCGGTGAACCAGACCTGCTGGTTCTTGGCGTCCGTGGCCACTCCGGGCTGCGCGCGCACGTAGGCCGAGAACGTCTCGAACCCCAGCGTCGACTCGTCGAACCCGGGGCTCATCCGCAGGAGCACCTGCTTCAGCTCCGACATCGGCACCTTGTCGTCGCTGCGCTTGCGGAGCACGAGGTTCATCGCCTTGCGGAACAGCTTGCTGTACGGGACGGGCTTCACGCGGTCGTTCGAGACGTCGGGGTGGTCATCGGCCTCGTCCACCCGGGCGGGAGGGGACGGGCGCTCGACGCCGGGCAGTGCGTCGTACCGCTTGAACTCGTCGCAGGCTGCCTCCCAGTAGCGTCCGATGGAACCGGCGACGCCGACCCCCACGACCAGACGACCGAAGCGCCGCGCCTTCTGGGCCACGGCGACGTAGTCGGAGTCGCCCGCCGCGATGACCACGTGGCTCAGGTCCGAGAACCGACCGAGGTCGTCGACGACGTCGGTCGCGAGCCGGATGTCGGCGCCGTTCTTCGTGCCCGAGAGCGGGAACAGCTGCGTCAGGTCGACGGCGCGGGACGTGAGGTCCTTCGCGTAGGAGCCGTAGACGGGGCCCGCCCAGTTCGCGTAGGCCCGGCTGATGGCGACCACGCCGAGGGAAGCCGCGTAGTCGACGATCGCGTCGAGGTCGAGCCGCGCGGCCCTGACCTTCGGTCCGACGACCGGGTCGTCCGCCGCGGCGTGCACCACCCGGTCGTTCGTCCAGGAGCTGCGGCCGTGCACCGCGTCGTACTGCGAGGCCACGAGGTTCTCGAAGTCGAGGTAGAGCGCCACGCGCCCGGGTGTCTCCGGCATCTGGGTCATGCCGGTGATCCTGCCCGACGAGACGCCCGGCTCAGCCCTTCTTCGGCGGAAGCGGCACGAACATCGACGTGCGCTCGGCGTACTCCGGGTAGCCGTCGCGCTTCATCATCTCGCGCTCGAGCAGGCGGGCACCGGTGGCGAAGGCGAGGAAGTAGGTCATCGCGACGGGGGCGAGCACGGTCGCGAGCCCGGCGACCCAGCCCGACGCGAGGCCGCCGACGAGCCACAGGCCCCACCAGAGCGTCGCGTCGCCGAAGTAGTTGGGGTGGCGCGTGAACCGCCACAGCCCGGTGTCGAGCACCGTCGGGCGCTCGGGCTTGGGGATCTCCTTGTACGACGCCAGCTGCGCGTCGCCGACGGCCTCGAAGACGAGCCCGACGACCCACACGACGACACCGATCGCGACGACCCACCAGCCCCAGCCCCCGGCGCCGTCCTCCGACCCGGCCGGGGCCACGGACAGGCCCACCAGCACCGGCGTCGACACGAGCAGCATCGCCACGCCCTGCGTCAGGAAGACGCGGGTGACGGCGTACGAGAAGGTCTTGCCCTCCATGAGCTCCGCGTAGCGGGGGTCCTCCGGCGGGGTCTCGCCCGGCCCGAGCAGGCCCTCGGCGCGCTTGCGGATGTGCCAGGCCAGCCGGCCGCCCCAGACGGCCACGAGCGCGACGAGCAGCCAGCGACGGGCGACGACGGAGCCGTCGACCTCGCCCTCGACGAGCGTCGCCACCACCGCGCCGACCACGGCGACGAGCACGAAGCCCGCGCCCCAGACGACGTCGACGACGGCGAGCCGGCCGACGCGCTTCGCGACGAGCGCGGTGGCGGTCATGAGGAGGGCGACGGTGACCGCCCCGGCGATCAGGACCGCGACGAGCGTGGGCACGTGGTGGTCACCAGTCCCGGGTGGGCGACAGCGAGTGGGCGGCGCCGGGGCGCACCATGAGGATCTGGTCGACGCCCATGCGGCCGTCGCGGAACGCCATGCGACCGCCGACGAGGTAGAGCCGCCACACGCGCACGACCTCCTCGCCGACCAGCTCGACGAGCCGCTCCTCGTTCTTCTCGAAGCGCTGCATCCAGGCGTCGACGGTCCACACGTAGTGCTCGCGCAGGGCGTGCACGTCGCGCACCTCGAGGCCGCCGCGCTCGAGGAACGCCACGGTCTCGCCCACGGGGCGCATGTACATGTCGGGCGCGATGAACGACTCGATGAACGGGCCGCCCCCGGGGTGCCCGGAGCGTCCGCCGGCACGCGACATCTGCTGGATCAGCACGCGGCCGCCGGGCTTCACGGCGTCGTGCAGCAGCCGGGCGTACGTCGGGTAGTTGCGCTGGCCGACGTGCTCGCCCATCTCGAGCGAGGCGACGGCGTCGAAGTGGCCCTCGCCGCCCTGGGCCTCGGGCACGTCGCGGTAGTCCTGCAGCCGGATCTCGACCTTGTCCTGCAGACCGCGCTCGGCGATGCGGGCGTCGATGAACTTCTTCTGCTCGGCGGCGATCGTGACCCCGGTGACCTGGGCGCCGTAGTTCTCGGCGGCGAACAGCGAGAGCGAGCCCCAGCCGCAGCCCACGTCGAGGAACGTCGCGCCCTCGTGCAGGCCGACCTTGCGGCAGACGAGGTCGAGCTTGTCGGCCTGGGCGTCCTCCAGCGTGTAGCCCGGGGTGCTCGGCTCGCTCGTGTAGTAGGCCGACGAGTAGGCCATGTGGTCGTCGAGGATCAGCGAGTAGAACTCGTTGCTGAGGTCGTAGTGGTGGCTGATCGCCAGCCGGTCGCGCAGCTTCGAGTGCAGGCGGCGGCCGAGCAGCGTGTTGAGGGGGCCGCCCACCTGGGCCTGGCTGCCCGGGGCGCGCGGCGGCAGGCCGATGGCGCCGGTCTCCGCGGCGACCTTGAGCGCGGCGGCGTACGCCGCGGGCCCGGGCCGCACGCCGGAGAGGTTGCGCTCGGCGACCACGCGCCACGCGTGGGTGAGGGCGTCGTCGAGGTCGTGGTGCACCTCGAGCTCACCGGTGACGTAGGCCTGCGCGGCTCCCAGCTCCCCGGGGTGGCGGGCCAGGCGTCGTACGGCGTCGGGCGAGCGCAGCTCGACCAGGGGGGCGTCGACGGGACCGGCCTCGGAGCCGTCCCACGCGCGCAGGCGCACGGGCAGCTCGCCGCCGACGAACGGGCGGAGCGCCTCGGCGAGACGGGGGGCGACGGGGTTCTCGGTGGTCATGCTCAGCCCTTCGTGAAGACGAGCTGCTGCACGTCGATGTAGCCGCTGGCGAAGCCGGCGCGGGAGTACTCGAGGTAGAAGTGCCACATCCGGGCGAAGGTGGCGTCGAAGCCGAGCCCGGTCACGTGCGACTCCCACGAGGCGAGGAAGTTCTCGTCCCACAGGCGCAGCGTCTCGGCGTAGTGGCCGCCGAACGAGAGCCGGTCGACGCCGTCGGCGAGCCGCAGCGACGTGGCGGAGCGCGTGACCTCGTCGATGACCTGCACCGACGGGAGCATCCCGCCCGGGAAGATGTACTTGTGGATCCACGTGTAGGTGCTGCGCGTGGCGAGCATCCGGTCGTGGGGCATGACGATCGCCTGGATGCCGACCCGGCCGTGCGGCGCGAGCACCTCGTCGATCTTCTGGAAGTAGGTCGTCCAGTACTCGTGCCCGACGGCCTCGACCATCTCGACCGACACCACCGCGTCGTACCCGCCCTCGGGGGCCTCGACGTCGCGGTAGTCGCAGAGCTCGACGCTCACGCGGTCGGCGTAGCCGGCCTCGGCGACCCGGGTGCGGGCCAGCGACTGCTGCTCGCTCGACAGCGTGACGGAGTGGACGGTCGCGCCGCGGCGGGCGGCGCGCAGGGCGAGCTCGCCCCAGCCGGTGCCGATCTCGAGCACGCGTGAGCCCTCGGTGACGCCGGCGGCGTCGAGCAGCCGCTCGATCTTCGCGGCCTGGGCGTCCGCGAGCGGCTCGCCCAGCCGGGCGTCGGGCGCCGTGGCGACCACGAGCGGGCCGACCGCGTCGGTGCGGGGGATCTCCTGGTGCTCGAACAGCGCCGAGGAGTAGCTCATCGTCGGGTCGAGGAACGCCGTGAAGAGGTCGTTGCTCAGGTCGTAGTGGTGCGCGATGTTGGCGCGGCTGTTCGACTTCGAGCTGACCTGGAACGCCGGCGGCCGCATGACGTACGCCTTGCGGAGCCGCTGCATCCACTGCGGCACGAGGTTCGGCATCTGCGCGGCCAGCACGGTGAGCAGCTCGCCGAGGGCACCGGGGGTCGCGCCCTCGTCCTCGCCCGGCACGTCCCAGGCGCCGACGAGGTAGGCCTCGCCGAACCCGATGAGGCCGTGGCGACCCACGCGGGCGAAGAACTCGTCGGGGCGACGGACGACCATGACGGGTCCGCCACGGCCCCACACCTGCGCGTCCGGGCCGTCACCGACGCGCACCGTGAGGTCGAGCCGGTTGGCGATGCCGTGGAACAGGCCGCGGGCCACCCGGGCGTACGTCGCGGCGCGGGGGCCGGTGGGCACGTCGTCGAGGTCGGGCCAGCGCTGCACGTCGGACCGGGCGGGGGGAGCGGGCACGTACGTCGTGCCGGCCGCATCGGGCCGGTCGGTGTCGTGCTCGGCCGTCTGGCCCGGCCGGGCGACGGCGGGCTCGGCGCGGTGCCGGCCCTCGGCGGCCAGGTCGGGCAGCGCCGACCCGGCGTGCGGGGGCTCGGGGTTGGCGGGGGGCGGAGACGTCATCTCGGAGGTCATCGGACGCCTTCCTGTCGGTGGGAGGGACGGGGGTGGATGCGGAGGCGGCGTGCCCACAGCCAGATGCCGTGGGCGCGGATCAGCACGGATCCTCGCAGCGCGGCCGGCGCGGCGCGCCAGACCCCGGTGCGGCGGTGCTCCGGGCGGCCCGTGAGCGACGCGTTGAAGGTCGCGCCGTCGTCGGTCGTCAGGTTCACGACGATGTCGAGACGTCCGCCGGCGCCGGCGCGCGGTGTCGGCACCGCGAGCGAGTAGGTGCCGTCCGTGCCGTGGAACGGCGAGACGTACATGGCCTTCGGCGTCGTCGCGCGCCCCTGGGCGTCGGGGTGCACCAGGTAGGCGTGGCGGTCGCCGTACGTGTTGTGCACCTCGACGACCACCGCGGCGGGCACGTCGTCGAGGGTCTGGTCGCCGGCGAAGCACCAGAACACGCTGATCGGGTTGAAGCAGTGACCGAACGCGCGCGGCTGGGCGGCCATGAGGATCCGGCCGCGTCGACCGTCGCGGTCGAGCTCGACCCCCTGCAGGTCGAGGAACCCCTCGACGTTGCCGCGGATCGAGCGGTCGGGCTCACCGAGGTGGTCGCGCGCCTCGAACGAGCCCTTCACGACGCTGAGCGCCCCGTGGTCGGGCAGGTTGTCGAGGTCGACGACCCAGGTCGACGACGTCAGGGTGAACTGCCGCCGCCAGGGCTGACGGCGGGTGTGGCGGATCGTCGTGCGGAAGATCGTGCCGGCCGGGTCGTGGCCGGTGGCCGCGGCGGTGGTCGTGTCCTCCCACGACAAGCCGAGGTGGGCGGCGGCCTCGACGCCGGAGCGTGCGCCGTCCTCGTGGAAGCCCCACCCGTGGTAGGCGCCGGCGAAGGCGATCCGGGGGGTGTCGCACTCGTCGAGCCGGGCCTGCGCGGCCACCGTCGACGGCGTGTAGAGCGGGTGCTCGTACTCCATCGTGTCGATGACCTTCGCCGGGTCGACGAGGTCGGCGCCGCCGAGGGTGACGAGGAACCGGGTGTCGGGCGCGCCGGGCAGCGGGGGCACGCGCATCAGCCGGGAGAGGTCGTAGGTGAGCGTGATGGCCCCGCCGGCCCGCTCGGGGTCGGGGATCTCGCGCCGCAGGTAGTTCCACGAGGCCCGCGCGCCCGGGAGCGTCGGCAGGATCGAGGTGTCGGTGTGCAGCTGGGCGGTGTTCGGCGAGTAGTGCAGAGCGCCGAGCACCTCGGACTGCGCCGGCGTCGGGTCGGCGAGCATGGCGAGCGCCTGGTGCGGGTGGGTCGCGATCACCACGGCGTCGTACGTCGTGAGGTCGCCGTTGCCGTCGGTGAGGCGCACCCCGTCGGGGGTCTCCTCGACGGCGGTCACCTTGGCGGAGAGCCGGACGTCGTCGATGTGGCGGGCCACGCGCTCGACGTACGTGCGGGAGCCGCCCGTCACGGTCCGCCACACCGGCGAGCCGAAGATCGCGAGCATCCCGTGGTGGTCGAGGAAGCGGAAGAGGTAGCGCGCCGGGTAGTCGAGTGCGAGCCGCGGGTCGGTCGACCACACGGCGCCGACGAGCGCCTCGGCGAAGTGGGTGCGCAGCATCGGCGAGAACCGGCCGCGGTCGAGGAACGCGCCGAAGGTCTCGAGCGCGTCGGCGTCCGTCTCGGGCGTGTCGAGCAGGCGGCGGGCCATCCGGTGGAAGCGCGGGATCTCGGTGAGCATCCGCAGGTACGCCGGCCGGGCGTTGCGGCGGCTCGGGAAGAGGCCGGGGAACCCGAGGGCGCCGGCCCACTCGATGCCGCTCTCGTCGTCGCGCACCGAGAGCGACATCTCGGACTCCTGCGTCGCCACGCCGAGCTCGGCGAAGATGCGCAGGAGCACCGGGTAGGTGCGCTCGTTGTGGACGATGAAGCCCGTGTCGATCGGCACCTCGGTGGTGCCGCCGTGGCCGTCGGGCACAGGGACGAGGTGGGTGTCGGCGTGGCCGCCGAGACGGGCGTCGGCCTCGAAGAGGGTCACGTGGGCCGAGCGGGAGGCGACGTACGCGGCCGTCAGCCCGGCGACCCCGGACCCGACGACTGCGATGCGGCGCTGCTGCTCGGTGGTGCGGCCGCTCACGCCGACTCGAACGAGACGAGCGCGACCGGCGGCATGGTCGGCGAGTCCGACCCGCCGGTGGGCTCGACGGTGATGCCGGCGCCGATGGCGTCCGAGCCGTCGCCCGCGAGCACGACCTTGTTGTCGGGACCCTCGGGCATGATGCCGGCGGACTTCATCGAGCCGTCCTCGGCCTGGAGCCACAGCTGGTAGACCCGCCCGTCACCGGCCGGGGCCATGTCGTGGGTGACGAGCGCGACCGCGTCGTGGTCGGGCGAGCGGTAGACCGTGGCCTCGGCGCCGCCGATGGTCGTGGGGTCGATCGCGTAGCTCTCGACGTCGTCGGCCTGCATGATCTGCTCGGCCGCGGTCAGGTTGGTCTGCGTCTCGGAGGAGTCGTCGGCCCAGGGCTGCTGCACCGTGACGCCCACGCCGACGGCGAGGATCACGGCGGCCGCGACGGCGGTGAGCGCCATCCGGACCGGGCGGCGCCGCAGGGGCACCACCTCGGCGAGCTGCTCCTCGGGCTCCGGCTCCTGGCGGTGCCTCGGCTCCTCGAGGGGCGGCAGGGGCCGCACGTTCGCGATGCCGGCGAGCACGGAGGCACGCACGTGGTCCGAGGGGAAGATCTGGGAGACGAGCGGGAGCAGGGCGGCGGCCTCGCGCAGCGAGTCGACCTCGGCCCGGCACGCCGGGCACTCGGAGAGGTGGACCTCGAAGTCGGCGCGCTCGTCGTCCGACAGTGCGTCGACGGCGTACGCCCCGGAGAGGGCATGGATGTCTGTCACTGGCCCACTCCCATCGCGTCGCGCAGCCGGATGAGCCCATCTCGGATGCGTGTCTTCGCCGTGCCGACCGGGAGATCGAGCATCTTGGCGACTTCCGTGTGCGTGTACCCGCCGAAGTAGGCGAGTCGTACAGCCTCATTCTGCACCGGAGTCAGCGCGCTGAGTGCACTCCTGACCCTTTGTGCCTCGATCGACGTGTGCGCAGCCTCTGCGGTGGCGTCGTGGTCGACCGGTTGGTTCTGCTGGTGGTACGACGTGTCGCGCCTCGTGGCGGCCTCGGCCGAGCGGACCCGGTCGACGGACTTGCGGTGCGCGATCGTCATCAGCCAGCTGAGGGCGGACCCTCGGTCGGCGTCGAACCTGGTGGCCGTCCGCCAGATCTCCAGGAAGACCTCCTGGGTGACCTCGTCGGCCTGGGCGGGGTTGCGGATGACCCGCAGCACCATCCCGTGGACCCGAGCGGCGGAGGCGTCGTACAGCTCGGCGAAAGCGACCTCGTCACCCCGGGCGGAGCGACGCAGCAGCTCGGCGAGCTCGGCGTTCAGGTCTCCGGGCAACGGGCCGGAAACCTGGTCGGGCGCGGGCGACGGGCGCCCGCCCGTCCCCTCCGGCGAGACCTCGCCGGAGGGGACGGAGCGGAGTGGCTTCATGAGAAGTCATTCTCCCGTCACGGACGCACTCTGGTGGTGAAGCTGATCAGCCGGAGCTGGATCAGCCGGTGGGGAGGAGCACGGAGTCGATGACGTAGACGGTCGCGTTGGCCGTCTGGACGCCGCCGCAGAGAACCGTGGCCGGGCCACCCTCGTTCTCGATGGTCACGCCGGACTCGGCGTCACCGGTGACGACGACGGTGTCGCCGTTCAGGGTCTCGTGCTCGCCGGCGATCTCGTCGGGCTCGAGGCGCTCGGGGAGCACGTGGTGGCTGAGCACGGGGGCGAGAGCGCCCTCGGGGTCGGCCGTGAGGGCCTCCATGGTGGCCGGGTCGACGGCGGCGAACGCGTCGTCGTACGGCGCGAAGACCGTCAGGTTGTCGGTCGAGTTCAGCGTGTCGGCCAGGCCCGGGACGAGGCCCACGGCGCCGACGAGCTGGGTGAGGAGCGGGTTGTTGCCGGCCGCGGTGGCGACCGGGTCGACCGTCATGCCCTGGAGCGAGCCCGCGCCGTCGGCCGGGATCTGGCCACAGGCCTCACCGAACGTGGCGTCCTCGGTGCCGGCGTCCGACGAGGCGTCGTCGGAGGGCGTGGTCTCCTCGGAGGCCGACGAGTCGGCGCTGGAGTCGGAGCTGGTGTCGTCCGACGCGGTGTCACCGTCGTCGGAGCACGCGGCGAGGCCGACCGACATGGTCACCGCGAGGGCCGCGATGCCGCCGACACGGCGGAGGCTGGAACGGTGGTTCAGAGTCGTGCGCTTCATCGAGCTGACCTTCCTGTCGTGGTCCCGTCCGTGACTGGTTCCGGCCTCTCGGTCGGCCCCTCGGCGGGCTTGCAGGAGTAGTTCGGCACTCCCGGTGGACCGGATGGGTCCGGATGGGAATATTTTTTCGGGACCCGGCCTGACCGGGTCTACCGCCCGTTCCTGGGCCCTACGAGGCGTAGGGACGCGACGGGTACCCGGTGTCGAAGTGCATGTAGTCGGGCACGTCGATGTTCTGCCAGATCCAGCCCTCGTCGTCGAACGCCTGCCACACCAGGTCGCCCTCGAGGATCTTGCCGGGGCCCGGTGTGCGCTCCGCGAACTCGGCGCTGGGCGACCAGCAGTCGCAGCGCAGGTCGCGCCACGGGTTCTCGAGCGGGTTGATGTCGACCGCGCGGCCGTTCGCGTGGGGCGAGTCGGTGAACGGCGCGTTGATCTGGTCGGCGCGGCGGCAGTTGTAGGCCGAGGTGTTGTCGGCCTGGAGGCTCGCCAGGGTGTCGCCGTCGTAGACCTCGACCCCGCGCATCTGCCGGATGGGGAACTCGGCGTCGACCAGCCGCTGGAAGATCCGGGCCGTCGTCTCCGCGGTGTCGGTGGCGACGACCAGGTGGCCCCGCTGCCGGTCGCCCTCGAAGTCGATGTAGTCGACCTCGACGCGGCGCAGCTGGTCGGGGCTCTGCACCGGGCACTCGGGCCGCACCATGCCCGCCGCCACCATCGCCTCCCACTGCGCGGCGGGCACCTCGACGATCGCGGCCGGCTGCGGCTCGTTCGGCGGGGGTACGGCGGGGGCCGTCGTCGTGGGCGGCGCCGACGAGGTGGAGGGCGTCGAGGTCGGCGCGGCGGACGTCGTACCGCTGTCCGTCGCGGGGCCGGTGGGGCCCCCGTCGCCGGCCCCGTCGTCGCCGCCCGACGCGCATCCTGCGAGCACGAGCGCCGTGAGGGCGCCGACGGCGACGGCGCGGGCAGGTCGACCGCGCCGCGGACCCGGGGAACGGCGGGGGCGCCCGGACGGGCGCGAGGGGGACGATCGGGTCGGGTTCCGGTTCACAGCTCCCTTTCGTAGAGGCAGAGGTCACGGCCGTCGAAGGTGCTGCGCTCGGCCACCCTCCGCCAACCGTGCTTCTCGTAGAAGGCGAGGGCGCGGGTGTTGTCCCGCCGTACGGCGAGGACCGCGGCGTCGCAGCGCGCCCGCCGGGCCCGGTCGAGGAAGTCGTCGACGAGCCGGGCGGCCGTGCCGGTGCCGCGGGCGGGCGCCTCGACGGCGACGTGCGAGAGCACCGCGAGCCGGCGGGTGTCGACGGGGGCCGCGGGGCCCGAGGAGGCCCGGGCCGCCGACCGCAGCGCCCACCGCCGCCGCAGCATCCCGGTGCCCAGACGCGGGTGCCGCACGACCGCCAGCACGGCGGCCACGAGCAGGGCGACGCCGTACCGACGCCGGACCCGGGCGCGGTGCTCGACGGTGCCCAGCACGCCGAGGGCGTAGCCGACGGGGCCGTCGACGCTCTCGGCCACGACGGCGGTCGCGGTGGGCGTGCCGAGGAAGGAGCGCAGGTAGGTGGTGTGCAGGGGGTCGCCGAAGCGGCCGATGACGTTGCCGGGGAAGTGGCGTCGCTGGGCGCGGGCCAGGGGTCCGAGGTCGGCGGCCGTCAGGGGGCGCAACCGCGTCGCGAGGAGCGGTGCGCCGGACGCCGGCGCTCCGGCGGACGGAGGCGCGGGGTGACCCTCGAGGGGGTCGGGCGCGCGGCAGATCATGCCCGCCACGGTAGGCAGACGACCCCCGCACACCCGGTCGGCACCGGGTGGACGGGGGTCGGGGCGGGCGCTCGCGGGAGCGCCCGGGGCGAGCCGGCTGGAGGTCAGCTCACGATGATGCGGCGCGTGTGCAGACCGCTGGAACCGTTGGGGAACGGCATGGCCCGGGCGTCGGTCTGGACCTCGCCCTCGCTGTCGGTCACGCGCACCGTGACGGCGTGCGAGCCCGTCTCGGCCTCCCACTCGTAGTACCACTGGCGCCAGTAGTCGACGCCCGCGTCGGGGCCCATCTCGACCGGGGTCCAGGGGCCGCCGTCGATCTGGATCTCGACCACGTCGACGCCGCGCTGCTGCGCCCAGGCGACGCCGGCGATCACGGTCGACCCGGACGAGACCTCGTCGCCGGCCCTCGGCACGTCGATGCGCGACGAGATCTTGATCGGGCCCTCGGTCGCCCAGCCGCGCTCGGTCCAGTAGGAGTCGACGTCGTCGTACGTCGTCAGGGTGAGCTTGGTGAGCCACTTCGTGGAGCCCACGTAGCCGTAGATGCCCGGGATGATCAGGCGGACCGGGAAGCCGTGCTCGCGGGGGAGGGGCTCGCCGTTCATGCCCACGACGACCAGCGCGTCGCGGCCGTCGGTGGCGACCTCGAGGGGCGTGGAGATCGTGAAGCCGTCGACGGCGGTGGAGAGCAGCTGGTCGGCGCTGCCACCGACGCCCGCCAGGTCGAGGATGTCCTGCAGGGGCACGCCGAGCCAGCGGGCGGCACCGACGTACTTGCCGCCGACGTCGTTCGAGACGCAGGTCATCGTGATGTCGCGCTCGACCATCGGCATGTCGAGCAGCTCGTCCCAGGTGATCGTGACCTCGTTGTCGACGTCGCCGTCGATGGTGAGGGTCCACTCGTCCTGGTCGACGACGGGCACCGTGAGGTTGATGTCGACGCGGTAGAACTCGTCGTTCGGGGTGCGGAAGGGCGAGATGCCGTCGACGTCGAGGGCGTCCGGGAGCGCGGCCGCGGGGTCCTGCGGCTTCGGGAGCACGATGTCGGAGATGCGGGTGCGGACGTTGCCGATCCACTGGCCGACCGCGCCGGCGGCGACGGCCGTGACCGCCAGGACGCCGGAGGCGACGAGCACGCCGCGTCGGGTCGGACGACCGCCGCGGGCGGGGGCCGGGTCGGTGTCGGTGGCCGCGTGGGCGCCGCCGGCGGGGGCGGTCTCGCCCGGGGTCGCGTCGACCATCGGGTGGCTCGGGGCCGCGCCCTCGGTCTTGTCGGTCGTGCCCGGGGTGGTCGCCGTCGGCGCGCCGCTGTGGGCGCCGGACTGCAGGGCGACGGCCTCGTTGAGCGTGCGCATGAACCAGGCGAGCGCCAGGGCGCCGACGAGGGCCGTCACCAGGGCGGGCACGACGTCCAGCGGGCCGGCGGTGGGCCGGATCAGGGCCGCGGCCCCGGCGAGCGCCACGAGCACGAGCAGGATCGCGAGGCCCTGACGGAAGTGCGTGCGCGCCCGGATGCCGGCGATCCCGGCCAGGATCAGCGTCACGACCATCACCGACCCGATGAGGATCGGCTTGTCCGCCGTACCGAACTCGGCGACCGCCCACTCCTTCACGGGGGTGGGGGTGGCGTCGATGACGGTCGAGCCGACCGCGAGGACCGGGGAGGCCGCCGGGTCGAGCAACGAGGCCACGAGGTGGCCGACCGCCATCCCGACGAGCGTGGCCAGCACGCCGCCGACCGCTGCCAGGAGGGTGGGGACGCCGCGTCGCGCCCGTGTGGTGTTCGCCATGTGGGGTGTTCGGGACGCGGGGCGTTCCGGATGGGTCGGGGTGGGTAGCGTGCCGTCGGTGATAGCGGTGCTCGAGGGATTCGCGACGATCACCGTGCTCATCGCGGTGGGCATGCTGCTCGCCCATCTCGGCATCATCGACCTCGCCGGCCAGCGCGCGCTGTCGCTGCTGGCCTTCTACGTCGCCTCGCCCGCCCTCCTCATCACCGTGCTCGAGGACGCCGACATCGGCGAGGTCCTCTCCCGCACCCTCGTCGCCTCCGCCGCGGGCGTCCTCGTGACGGCGGTCGTCTACGTGGTCGTCGCGCGGTTCGTGCTCAAGCGGGACCTCGCCCACACCGTCGTGGGGTCGCTGTGCGCGGCGTACGTCAACGCCGGCAACCTCGGGCTCCCGATCGCGGCCTACGTGCTGGGCGACGCGGCGTACGTCGCGCCCGTGCTGCTCATGCAGCTGCTGATCCTGCAGCCGCTGGCCCTCACGGTGATGGACGTCGCGGTCGCCGACGTGCGCCCCTCGTGGCTGAAGATCGTCAGCCGCCCGGTGCGCACGCCCCTGACGGTCGGCTCGCTGCTCGGCCTCTTCCTCGCCGCCACCGACATCGAGCTGCCGCGGCCCGTGCACGACCCGCTCGAGCTGCTCGCCGCGATGGCGGTGCCGTCGATGCTCCTCGCGTACGGCGTCTACCTCCGCCTCGGCCCCCGCCCCAGCCTCGCCAACGGCCCCGAGCTCGCGCTCATCACGAGCCTCAAGCTGGTGCTGCAGCCGCTCGTCGCGTGGGCGGTCGGGCGGTTCGTGCTCGACCTCGACGGCACGGCCCTGCTCGCGGTCACGGTGCTCTCGGCGCTGCCGACGGCGCAGAACGTCTTCGTGCACGCGACCCGCTACGACCGGGGCATCACGCTCGCCCGCGACGTGGTGTTCCTGACGACGGTGCTGTCGGTGCCCGCGGTCACGCTCATCGCGGCCCTGCTGGCCTGAGGGGCACGGCACGGGGTCGGGCGCCCGGGGGTCGGGTCGGGGCGGCGACCCCGGCGGCCGAGTGTGGCGGACGCATGCGGATCCGGCGGCGCCGGACGTGCATCGGTCCGCCACACTCCCGCGCCCGCCGACGCGAGCGCCCACCCCACCCCACCCGCCACCCCTTCCGACCCTGACAGCATCACTGGCAGGATCGCCGCATGAGTGACTCCGAGCTCGTCCACCTCACCCACGCCGACCTGCCCGACGGCGCCGGGAGGGTCGCGACGATCACCCTCGACTCGCCCCACAACCGCAACGCGCTCAGCCGCCGCCTGATCACCGAGCTGGGCGCCCACCTCGACGCCACGGACGCGGACGCCACCACGAAGGTCGTCGTCGTCCGGTCGGCCCACCGGGTCTTCTGCGCCGGCGCCGACCTGTCCGAGGCCGCGACGACGCCGATGGAGGAGGGCGCCCGGGCGATCGTGGCCCTCCAGCGCCGGATCGTCGCGCACTCGAAACCCGTCGTGGCCGTGCTGGCCGGACCGGTCCGCGCCGGCGGCACGGGCATCATCGCCGCCGCCGACGTCGCGCTCGCCTCGACCGACGCCACCTTCGCGCTCACCGAGGTGAAGCTCGGCCTGGCGCCGGCGGTCATCTCGCTCACCGTCCTGCCCCGCCTCACCGACCGGGCCGCCGCCCTCGTGGCGCTCGGCGGCGAGGTGTTCGACGGGGCCGCGGCGGCGTCGTACGGGCTCGTGACCCGGGCCGTCGCGCCCGACGAGCTCGAGGGTGCGGTCGACGAGGTGGTGGCCTCGCTCGCGACCGGGGCCGTCCAGGGGCTCGCCGAGACGAAGGCCCTGCTCAACCGCGACCTGCTGGCGCGCATCGACGCCGACGGCGAGCGGCTCGTGGAGCAGAGCGCGCGGCTGTTCGGGTCCGACGCCGCCCGCGAGGCGATGACGGCGTTCCTCGGGAGGAGGAAGGGCTGATCCGGGCCCCGCGCCTCAGGTGATCGGCACCAGCTCGGAGAGGTCGTCGTAGGGCAGCGGCCCGTCGACGATGGCCGTCACCTGGGTGACGTTGAGCTGGATGTTGCCGCCGTGGTTGTCGCAGAAGGCGGTGTCGGCGGCGTCGCGGCCGGTGGCGATGCGCACGAGGCTGGAGCGGGGGGCGAGGCAGGTGGCGTCCGCGGCGTACCAGGTGTCGCCCACGAGCGCCTCGGCGACGGCGTGGAAGTCCATGGGCTCGCAGCCGGGGGCGTAGACGGCCGCCAGCCGCGCCGGCACGCCGAGCGCCCGCAGCAGCGCCACGGTGAGGTGGCTGTAGTCGCGGCAGACGCCCGCGCCGGCGAGCAGGGTGTCGGTCGCGCCGTCGATCGGGTCGCTGCTGCCGGGCACGTAGTCGAGCCGGGCCCCCACCCAGGCGGCCACGCGAGGCAGCAGCACCTCGGGCGCGTCGCCGTGCTCCTGGATCACCTCGGCGAACTCGGTCGCGGCGTAGCCGAAGAACTTGTCGGCCTCGGAGTAGCGGCTGGGCCGCAGGTAGAGGGAGCGCTCGTACGCCGCGGCGCGCGCCGGCGCGACGTTGCCCCACACGGTGGCGTTGTAGTCGACGACGAGGTGGCCACGACCGGGTCGCAGCATGTGGATGCGGCCGCCGGAGGGGTCCCGCACCTCCTGGACGTCGACCTGCCAGCCGTTGAGGGTGACGTTGAGGAACTCGTTGACCTGGTCGGGGGCGTAGCCGCTCACCGCGACCTGCAGCTCCAGGTCGGTCGGGTCGATCACGTCGATCTCGAGGTGGCACCCCATGTCTCGCTTCACGGGCGCCATTGTGTCCTGCGCGTGTGTCAGGCAGGAGAACAAGATCACCTGCGGCGCCGTAGCGCCCAGGTCGCGCCGGGCGGGTAATCTTGCCTGCTTGCGTCCAACGGCCGGTCGGGGTGACCGGAGCCCCGTGGCGCAGCAGTTCCGGCACGGAGGGCGCACGGTGACGCAGGACCCATCGCACGAGCATTCGCAGCAGGAGACCCAGGCCCCGGCCGAGGACCTGGAGACCCGCGAGGTCGCGACCGAGCAGGCCGTCGTCGACCGCGTGCACGGCGAGATCGTGCACTCCGCGCGGCGGGCCAAGGAGATCGCCGACGAGGGCCACGCCCGCGGCAAGCTCGGCCACGAGGGCGGTCTCGTCGAGCGCGACGCGATGGTCTTCCAGGCCGCCAAGCGCATGGCCCAGCTCGACGCGGCCCACGAGGGCCTCGTCTTCGGCCGCCTCGACCTGACCTCCGAGCGCGACGTGCAGCCCCGCTACATCGGCCGCATCGGCCTGCGCGACGAGCACCACGACACGCTGCTCATCGACTGGCGCGCCCCCGCGGCCGCCGTGTTCTACCAGGCCACCGCGGCCGAGCCCCAGGGCGTCGTACGACGCCGCGTGCTGCGCAGCAGCGGGCGCACCGTGCTGGGGGTCGAGGACGAGCTGCTCGACGCCGACGCGCTGGCCGTCGAGGAGGAGCGGGGCCGCGCGCTGCCGATCATCGGCGAGGGCGCGCTGATGGCGCAGCTCTCCCGGGCGCGCGACCGCTCCATGCACTCCATCGTCGCCACGATCCAGGCGGAGCAGGACAAGGCGATCCGCGCCCCCGCCAAGGGCGTCGTGTCGATCTCGGGCGGTCCGGGCACCGGCAAGACGGTCGTGGCGCTGCACCGCGCCGCGTTCCTCCTCTACTCCGACCGGCGGCGCTTCGAGTCGGGCGGCGTGCTCGTCATCGGCCCGAGCGGCGTGTTCATGCGCTACATCGAGCGGGTCCTGCCGAGCCTCGGCGAGACCGCCGTGGCGCTGCGCTCCCTCGGCGAGGTCGTCGGCGGCATCCGCGCGAACCGCCACGACGAGCCCCAGGTGGCCGACGTCAAGGGCTCGGCCCGCATGGCCGAGGTCGTGCGCCGTACGGCGCGGCAGCAGGCCCCCGGGTCGCCGGCCGAGTTCAGCGTGTTCTGGCGCGACAACAAGATCGTGCTCGACCGCGGCGTGCTCGGGCGCGTGCGCCGCCAGCTCATGAGCCAGGGCCTGCGCAACCGCCAGCTCTCCCGCGTGCCCCGCACGCTGCTCGACGCGATGTGGCGCCAGGTGCGCAGCGAGCGCGGACGCGACCTCGGCCGCGAGTTCTTCGACGAGGACATGCTCGACAACGCCGCCTTCGTCGACTTCGCGACGAGCTGGTGGCCGCCGCTCAGCGCCGTCGACGTCTTCACGTGGCTGCGCGACCCCGAGCTGCTCGCCCGCGTGGGTGACGGCGTCCTCGACGCGGAGGAGCAGCGCCTCCTCGTGAAGTCGTGGGGCACGGGCCCGATCGACGTCCGCACCGGCGCCGGCCTCTCGATCGAGGACGTCGCGCTCATCGACGAGCTGCGCTACACGCTCGGCGACGTGCCCGCGGCCACCGACACCGACACCCAGCTCGACGACGTGCTCACCGCCGCCGAGGGCGGCGTCGACCTGGTCGAGCTGACGACGGCCTCCGACCGGGAGTACGCCCCGAGCGGGCGCGCCTGGTCGGCGCCGACCCACCGCATCGAGGACGACGGCTACGCCCACGTGCTCGTCGACGAGGCGCAGGACCTCACGCCGATGCAGTGGCGCATGGTCGGCCGCCGCGGCCGCACCGCGTCCTGGACCATCGTCGGCGACCCCGCCCAGTCGTCGTGGCCCGTGCCGGAGGAGTCCGCCGCCGCGCGCGCCGAGGCGCTCTCGGGCAAGGTCGAGCACGCGTTCCACCTCTCGACGAACTACCGCAACTCGGCCGAGATCTACGCGTACGCCGCGGCATACGCCGAGCGGGTCGGCCTCGACGCCGACCTGCCCGACGCGGTGCGCCGCACCGGGGTGCCGCCCGTGGAGGTCGACGGCGTGGCGGAGGTCGACCTCGAGGCGGCCGTGCGGGCCGAGGTCGTGCGGCTGGCCGGCGAGGTGGCCGGCACCGTCGGCATCGTCGTGCCCGCGGCGCGCCGCTCCGAGGTCAACGCCTGGCTCGCGGGCTGGTCCGAGCTGGCGGCCGACGCGCCGTCGGCGGCCGCGGCGGTCGACTCCGCCGTCGCGCCCAGCGGCACCGACCGCGTCGTCGTGCTCACCGGCCTCGACACCAAGGGCCTCGAGTTCGACGGCATCGTGGTGGTGCGTCCGCAGGAGATCGAGGACGAGTCGATGACCGGGCGCGCGACGCTCTACGTGGTGCTCACCCGCGCGACCCAGCTGCTGTCGACGGTGTCCTGACCGCCGCCAGCGCGGCGACCGCGACGGCCACGGCGGCGGTCGCGGCGCCGTACGCCCACGCAGGCCACGGCAGCAGGTGGCCGTAGCGCGCGCCGAGCACGGCGAGGGCGGTGACGTGCAGGGTCGCGGTGGCGACGAGCGGCCACGGCGTACGACGCAGCGCGGCCACGGCCGCGACCAGCAGCACCGGCGTGCCCAGCCAGACCACGGCGGCGACCCCGACGACGGGGTTGGCGTCGAGCAGGAGGCTCACCAGCCGACGGGTCGTGCCGAGGCCGAACGAGACGACGAGCGCCAGGAACGGCGCCGCCGTCAGCACGAGCAGCGCGCGGGTCGCCCAGTCGCCCGCCCGGTCGCCCGCCCGGTCGCTCACGGGTCGCCGCGCCGGGTCAGTCGTCGTAGCCGTCGGGGGCCGTGCCGTCGAGGATCTCGACCTCGTCGATGCAGGAGCGGTCGCCCTCCTGGACGACGGTGAGCTCGATCTCCATGGTCGCGCCCTCCAGCTCGGCCTGGTCGCCCTCGACGTCGATGCGCACGGAGCCCTCGGGCCCGTCGGCGGCGTCGCGGACCTCGAAGGCGAGCGCGAGGTCGTCGTCGCCCGTGTAGTCCTGGCCCTGGGCGATCGCGTCCTCCAGCTCCTCGCGCTCGTCGGCGCTGGGGGTCTCGCACATCAGCCGCACGCCGGCGTCGACGTCGAGGTCGCGGGCCGCGTCGACGGCCTGCTCGGCGACCTCCTCGACGCTGGTCGGGTCGCCGTCGCCGGTCGTCGCCACGACGGCCCACGCCGTGCCCCCGATCGCCAGCACCGCGACCGCGACGCCGGCCGCCACCAGCGGCCCGCGGCCACGACGGGGGCGAGGACCGGGCGAACCCTGCGGCTGAGCCTGGTACGGGCCCTGCGGGGGCTGGCCGCCGGCGGAGGGAGGCAGGGGCGGCAGGCTCATGGGGGACCTCGATGTCGCTCAGGTGTCGGCGGGGCGTCGGGCGGCCGGGCCGGTCCTAGGATCGACCCGATGAGCGCGCAGCGAGGCGAACCCGGGAGCACCGTCCCCTCCCCGACGGCGGAGCAAACCGAGCCGGCCCCGGGGGACCGCCCCGGCGCGGGCCTCACGGTGCTCGTCGCGACCGTCGTGCACCACCCCGGCGACGCCCGGATCGCCCACCGCGAGATGGGCGCCCTGCTCGACGCGGGCTTCGAGGTCACGTTCCTGGCGCCGTTCTCGGGGTTCGGGGTCGAGCCGCGCGCCGGGGTGACCGCGGTCGACGTACGACGCGCCTACGGCCGCCGTCGCGTCGCCGCCCTGCGCGACGCGCGGGCGAAGATCCGACGCCTCGCCCCCCGCCACGACCTGGTGCTGATCCACGACCCCGAGCTGCTGCTCGTCGCGGGCGCCGCCGGGCGCACGCCGGTGGTGTGGGACGTGCACGAGAACGTGCCGGCGACCGTCCACATCCGCTCCTGGGTGCCGGGGCCGCTGAAGGCGCCGCTCGGGGGCTTCCTGACGTGGCTGCTCGGCCGCGCCGAGAAGCGCCACCACCTGCTGCTCGCGGAGCACGGCTACCGCGACCTCTTCCGCGGCGACCACCCCGTCGTACCGAACTCGACGACCGTGCCGGCCACGGTCGACCCGCCGAGCTCGCGCCGGGTCGTGTACGTCGGGTCCCTCACCCGCGACCGCGGGGCCGAGGAGATCGTCGGCCTGGCCCGCGCGATCGGTGACCGGGTGCGGCTCGAGGTGTTCGGCACGGCCCACGGCACCACGGGCGCCGCGCTGCAGGCCGAGCACGACGCGGGGCGGCTGGTGTGGCACGGGTTCGTGCCGAACGACGAGGCGCTGCCCGCCATCCACGGGGCGGCCGCCGGGCTCGCGCTGCTGCACGACGAGCTCAACCACCGGGTGTCGCTGCCGACGAAGAACATGGAGTACCTGGCGCACGGCGTGCCGGTGGTGGCGACGCCGCTGCCCGCCGTGCGCGACTTCGTCGCCGCCTCCGGGGGCGGGGTCGTGGTGCCCTTCGCCGACGTCGACGCCACGGCGAGCGCCGTGCTGGCCCTCGTCGACGACCCCGAGCGGGCCCGCGCGATGGCCGCGGCGGGCCACGCCTACGTCGCCGAGCACTTCAACTGGACCCAGGACCGCGTCGCCTTCGTCGACCACCTCGCGCGCTGGGCGCGGGAGGGGCGAGACGGGCGCGGGGACGGGGCCGGCGAGAAGTAGGCTCCCGTGCCATGACTGCCGCCGCCACCACCGTCCAGGACGCCCTCGCCGCGCTCCAGGGGCACGAGGCGTGGGCGATCATCCGACGCTCCACCCGGGCGGGCGACCGCGACACCGTCGGCATGGTCGGCGGCCACCGCTGGGAGGCGGAGTCGCTGACGGACATCCCGCTCGAGACCGGGGTGCCGGCGCCGGGCCGCCAGTGCGACCGCCTCGTCGCCGTGCCGTTCCGCCAGATCGCGGAGCGCGGCTTCGAGGTGCACGACGACGGCACGCCGCTCGTGGTCGTCGACGTGGAGGACGAGTTCGAGTTCTCCGTGGCCGAGGTCGTCGAGGCCCTGCCGGTCGGGGAGATCGACTTCGTCGACCGCGGCGGCTTCGAGAGCGAGGACGACGACTACGCGAAGGTCGTGGAGTCGATCATCCGCGACGAGATCGGCCAGGGCGAGGGCGCGAACCTCGTCGTCGGCCGGCAGTACCGCGCGGTCGTCGCCGACTGGAGCGCCGAGAAGGCGCTCACCGTCTACCGCCGCCTGCTCGAGCGCGAGCGCGGCGCCTACTGGACCTTCCTCTTCTTCACCGGCGACCGCTACCTCGTGGGCGCCAGCCCCGAGCGCCACGTCAGCGTGCACGGCGGCGACGTGCGCATGAACCCGATCTCCGGCACCTTCCGCCTGCCCCGCGACGCCGACGGCGCCGGGGTCGACGCCGCCACCCTGAAGCGCGACCTCCTCACCTTCCTCGCCGACGAGAAGGAGATCTACGAGCTCTTCATGGTGGTGGACGAGGAGCTGAAGATGATGTGCGACATCTGCCACGAGGGCGGCCAGGTGCTCGGCCCGTTCCTCAAGCCGATGTCCCACCTCGTGCACACCGAGTACCTCCTCGCCGGCCGCACCGCCCGCGACGTGCGCGAGGTGCTGCGCGACACGATGTACGCCGCCACCGTCACCGGCAGCCCGGTCGAGAACGCCTGCCGCCTCATCAAGCAGTACGAGGAGCACGGCCGCGGCTACTACGGCGCGGCGCTCGCGATCTTCGGCCGCGACGACGAGGGCGAGCCGGTCGTCGACAGCCCCATCGTCATCCGTACGGCGGACGTCGACCTCGACGGGCGCCTCACCGTCACCGCGGGGGCCACGCTGGTGCGGGACTCGGAGGCGGCGTACGAGGTCGCGGAGACCCGCGCGAAGGCGGGCGGCATCCTCAGCGCCTTCGGCCTGGTGCCCTCCGCGCCGCGCAGCACCGTCGACGTGCACGAGCTCACCAACGACGAGGACGTGCTGCTGGCGCTCGCCGCCCGCAACCGCCGCCTCTCGGGGTTCTGGCTGACCGACCAGGCCGGCGAGGACGCCGACCCGGAGCTCGCCGGCCGGTCCGCCGTCATCCTCGACGGCGAGGACGACTTCGTGAACATGCTGCGCCACGTGCTCGCGGTGCTCGGCATGACGAGCACGGTGGTGCGCCACGAGGCGTGGGAGCCGGGCGCGCTCGACGGCCACGACCTCGTCATCATCGGGCCGGGCCCGGGCGACCCCCGCGACGGCGACGACCCGAAGATCGCCCAGATGCGGGCCGCGCTGGCCGAGCAGATGGCGGCCGGTCAGCCGCTGCTCGCCGTGTGCCTGGGCCACCAGACGCTGTGCGCCCACCTCGGCATCCCGCTGGCGTTCAAGGACATCGTCTTCCAGGGCACGCAGTCGCCGGTGCGCCTCGACGGCCGCACCGAGCGGGTGGGCTTCTACAACACGTTCGTGGGCCGGGTGGAGACCGACGCCGACGCGCGGACGGCGCAGCTGCCCGCCGGCGTGACGGTCGAGGCCGACCCCGAGTCGGGCGACGTGCACCTCGTGTCGGGCCCGCACTTCCGGGGCCTGCAGTTCCACGCGGAGTCGATCCTGACGCAGAACGGGTTCGAGATCCTGCACCGCCTGGTGCGCGACCTGCTCGTGTGAGCACGTGAGCGGGTCGTGAGCGGGGGTCGACCGGACGTGGTGGTCGTCGACCACCACGACTCCTACACGCAGAACCTCGCGCACCTGGTGGCCGAGGTGACCGGCGAGCTGCCCCGGGTCGTCCAGCACGACGCGGTGACGGCGGCCGAGGTGCTCGCGCACTCCCACGTGGTGCTCTCGCCGGGGCCGGGGTCGCCCGTGCACCCGCGCGACTTCGCCATCGGTCGGGAGGTGCTGCGGGCCGCCACCCGTCCGGTGCTCGGCGTGTGCCTGGGGCTGCAGGGCCTCGTGGTGACGTACGGCGGCCGGGTCGGTCGCCGTACGCCCGCCCACGGCGACGTGGCCGCGATCGCGCACGACGGGCGCGGGGTCTTCGCCGGGCTGCCGCAGGGGTTCGCCGCGGTGCGCTACCACTCGCTGGCCGCGCTCGAGGTGCCCGACTGCCTCGAGGTGACGGCGACCTGCGCGGGGGAGCCGGGCGCGCCTGACGGAGAGGCCGTCGTCATGGGCGTGCGGCACCGGACCCTGCCGCTGGAGGCGGTGCAGTTCCACCCCGAGTCGGTGCTCAGCGAGCACGGGGCGCAGATGGTGGCGCGCTTCCTGGCGATGTGACGCGCGACGCGCGGGCGGTTTCGATCAAGAATCCCTCAACCCCGCCGATGGGGCCCTCGTGACCGTCTTCCTCCTCCGTTCACGCGCACTGCTGGCGCTCGTGGGCCTGCTCCTCGTCGCCCTCGTCGCGACGGGTCCGAGCGGCCCCGCGGTCGCCGCCGGCAGCGCCGTCGCCGGCACCGCCACGATCAGCGGCACCGTGACGGGCGCGGGCGGTGCGGTGGCCGACGTCGAGGTCACGGTGCTGCGCTACGACGCCTCGCTCGGCGACTACACGTGGTTCTCCTACGACTTCACGCGCAGCGACGGCACCTACCGGGTCGACGTCGAGACGCCCGGCCCGTTCCTGGTGCGCTTCGACGCGCCCGGCCACACCCCGGTCTTCCACGGCGGCGCCCGCACGCAGGCCGACGCCACGCCGGTGGAGGTCTCCGCCGGCGGCACGACCCGGATCGACATGCGGCTCGACGCCCTCTCCGCGGTCACCGGGAAGGTCACCGGACCGTCCGGCAGCCCGCTCGCGGGCGTGGTCGTCGCGGCGTACGAGGTCGGGGCGACCTCCTGGATCGACGTCAGCGAGACCGGCGCCGACGGCACCTACCGCCTCGGGCTCGCGGCGGGCTCCTACCTGTTGCGCTTCCACGACGAGCGGGGCGCGGCGGTGCACGCCACGCAGTGGTACGACGGGGGCGCGGGCGCCGCGACGATGGAGGGCGCCCGGCCGCTGACGGTGCGCACGAGCACCCCGGCGACCGTCGACGCGCGCCTCGCGCTCAAGCCCACCCTGCGCGGCAAGGTCGTCGACCAGACGGGCCGCGCGCTCGGTGACGTGTGGGTCGCGGCCCACGTGTACGACGCCGCCTCGGAGTCGTGGACGCAGGTCACCGGAGCGGCGACCGGCGCCGACGGCACCTGGACGATGGTCGCCGACCCCGGCACCTACCGGCTCTCGTTCGAGGGCCCCGTCGGCTACCCGTCGGCCTGGCACGGCGCCGGCTTCCTCGCCGGCGCGGTCGAGGACGCCCTCGACGTGCCGCTCGCCTCCGGCGCCACCGTCGTCGTCGACCTCGCGCTCGTGCCGAGCGGGTCGGTGAGCGGCACCGTCACGGGCGCCGGCACCGACGAGGGCGCCCGCAACGTGCGGTTCGTCGACGCCACCTCGGGCGCGGTCGTGCGCTCGCTGCAGGTCGGCGACGACGGCACGTACGCCGTGGACGGTCTGCCCGCCGGCCGCTACCGCGTCGAGTTCGCCCGCGTCGCCGGCGCCACCACCGACCGAGCCGCCCAGCGCTGGGCCGGCCTCGCCGAGCATGCGGGCCCCGCCGCCGCGACGGTCGTCGCGGTCACGGGCGGCTCGTCGACCACCGGCGTCGACGCCACCCTCGTCACGGGCGCCCGCCTGGGCGGCCGCGTGCTCGACGCCGACGGCGCCCCGCTCGTGGGTGCCGTGGTGGAGGCCTCGACCGCCGACGGCAGCCTCGTCGCCCGCCGCGGCGTCACCGGCGCCGACGGCCGGTTCGTGGTCGGCGGTCTCACCACCGGCGCCTACCGCCTCGTCGTCGACCTCACCTCGCAGCACGACGGACCGGCCTGGTTCGCCGGCGACTCCGTGCTGCGCTCGGTGGGCGACGCCACCATCCCCGTCACGCTCGGCGCGACCACGACGCTCCCCTCCGACCTCGTGTACGGCGAGCGCGGCGCCGAGCTCGTCAGCACCGCCCCGCCGGAGGTCCGCGGCGTCAGTCGCGTCGGCGCCGTCCTCACGGCGACCACGGGCACCTGGGAGGCCCCGGGCGGGTCGTCGTACGCCTACCAGTGGCTCGTCGGCGGGGCCCCCGTGCCCGGCGCGACGAACGCCGCCGTCGCGCTGCTGCCCGAGTGGAGCGGCCGCGAGGTCGCCGTCCGCGTGACCGCGACGCGCTCCGGCCACCTCCCGGGCACGGCCACCTCCGCCGCCCAGGTCGTCGCGCCCGGCGTCATCAGCACCCCGGTGCCCCGGGTCGCCGGCACCGCCGCGGTGGGCCAGCGGCTCGAGGGCGCGTACGGCGTCGCCGTCCCGAGCGGCCCCGGCCCGACGGTGCAGTGGTACCGCGACGGCGTCGCCATCCCCGGCGCCACCCGGTGGTTCCACCAGGCCGTGGCCGCCGACCTGGGCCGCCGGATCACGGTGCGCGCGACGTACGTGCGGACCGGCCACACGACGAAGGTCGTCGAGAGCGTGCCCACCGCCCCGGTCGCCAAGGCCACCCCGACCGTCACCGTCACCCCGGGCGTGACCGCCGACCGCGTCTACCTGCGGGTCACCGTGACCGCCACGGGCGTGGTGCCCAACGGACTGGTCGCCATCTACCGCGGCCGCTCCCGCATCGGCACCGCCCAGCTGGCGAACGGCACGCTGCTCACGAGCGTCCGCCTCACCGCGGGCTGGCACGAGCTGACCATCGCGTACGCCGGCAACGCCGTCACCGCGGGTCGCAACGTCACCGTGGCGGTCAAGGCGCGCTGAGGGTCGGCGTCCTCGGCGGTTGAGGAGCGAGCGCCCTCGGTGGTTGAGGAGCGAGCGCCAGCGAGCGTCTCGAAACCACGCAGCGCCGCCGGTGGTTGAGGAGCCGCGAGCCGCGTCTCGAAACCACGACCCGACATCGCCGGACACTGGCAGTACGTGGACCGCAGCGAGCGTGGCGCCCTACGGCCGCGAGGGCGTGTCGTGACCGGCGGCCGTGGGTAGCAGTGGCCCCATGACCTCCACCAGCCCCGAAGCGAGCCAGCCCCTCCTCGCCGTCGTGCTCCTCGACTCCCCGCTCGCGGGGATCGGTGAGCTGCTCACCGCGGCCCACCCGTCCCTCGCGCAGACGGTGCAGGCGCAGCCGGCCATCGGTGCGCTCCCCGTGATCTCGGTGCCGGTGAACGGCTTCGACGTGCGGTTCGCCGTGCAGCCGCCCGAGACCTCCGCCGAGTTCCGCCAGGCGGTGGCCGAGAGCCTGGTACGCCAGCGGGTCGAGCCCGTCGCGGCGACGCACGGCGGCACGGCGCTCGTGGCGACCACGGTGGCTGCCGGGGCCGACCCGATCGCGGCCCACCAGATCATCAGCAACTTCGCCGCCGGAATCCTCGACCGCGACGATGCCCGCGCTGTCTGGCTGCCGCACCAGGGCCAGGTCACGACCGACGTGCTGTTCGTCGGCGAGCTGTCCCGGAGGCCGGCGCACACCTGGTTCCGTGTGGTCGCGATGCAGCTCGATCCGGCGGCGGGCACCAGCCACGCCTTCACCGACGGTCTCGGTGCGCTCGGTGCGACCGACGTGCAGTGGTCCGGCAGCAGGCTCTCGCCTCAGGAGGCGTGGAACGTGCTGCGCACCGCCGTCGCCGACCTGCTCGAGGCCGGGACGCCGCCCGCACCGGGCGCCCGGATCAATCTGGACGGCGTGCCGCACACCCTCGTCCTCGGCACCGATCTCCTGCGGAGCACACCGGTGCTCGACGTGGTGGCCAGCCAGGCCTCGGGCCAGGGTCAGGCGCAGGACGAGAGGCAGGCGCCGGGCCCGACGAAGCGACGGTGGTTCGGCCGGGGCTGATCCCGAGCCGGGTCACCCTCGCCGGAGGTCCGACCGGCCGAGCGGCAGTACGGATGGTGGTTGAGCGAGCTGCGTCAACGGTGGTTGAGGAGCGAGCGCAAGCGAGCGTCTCGAAACCACGGCGCCGTACGTCGTGGTCGAGGAGTCGCCCGATCGGTGGTTGAGGAGCCGTGAGCGGAGCGTGCCGCGTCACCGGTGGTTGAGGAGCGAGCGCCAGCGAGTGTCTCGAAACCACGGCGTCGTACGTCGTGGCCGACGAGTCGGGATGCCGTCAACTGTCCGAAACTGTCCTGTGGATGACTCGCACACGTGTTCGAATCCGAGGTAAGATGGGGGTATGTCCCGTAGCCACCAGACCAGCCTCCTCGACACCGCTCCCGCGGTGCTCGACGGCGCCGCTGGCTGCCCCGACGGGCTGGTCGGCGCGGGTACGGCGCAGGGCTCCTCGGGTGCGGCGCAGGGCTCGTCGGGTGCGGTGCTCCGGGCGGCGCGGGCCGCGCAGCGTGACGCCGAGACCGCGCAGGTCCGGCTGTTGGAGTCGACCCTGGACTGGGTCGCGATGCACTCCGCGGATCACGTGGCCCGGCCGGGGCGGTTCCGTCCCGTCGTGCCGGTCGCCGGGGCGGGTGCGCCGCTGGTGGAGGACCTCGCGATCGACGAGCTGGTCGCGGTGCTGGGGATGTCGCCGGCCGCGGGTCGCGCGCACGTCGCGGCCGCGGTGGAGCTGCGATACCGCCTCCCACGGCTCTACGCCGCGGTGATCGCCGGGAGGGTGCCGGTGTGGCGGGCCCGGCGGGTCGCGGAGACGACCATGGCGCACACGGTCGAGGTCGCGGGGTTCGTGGACCGTCACGTCACCCCCGTCGCCGGCACGATCGGGGTCGCCCGCCTGGACGCGCTGGTGGAGGAGGCGATCTGGCGCACCGACCCCGACACCGCGGAACGGATCGCCCACGACGCCGAGCACGAGCTCGACGAACGCCGCCACGTGAGCATCGACCGCGACCAGGTCACCTACTCCGGCACGGTCGAGATCCGCGCCGAGGTCGACATGCTCGACGCCTACGACCTCGACGACGCCCTCACCCGACGCGCCGCCGCCTACAAGTCGCTCGGATCCACCGCCGCACTTGGCGCGCGACGGGCCGCCGCACTCGGTGACCTCGCCCGCGCCGACCTCACCCTCGATCTCATGACCGAGGCCGCGGAGGATGCAGGGGCTGGCGCCGACGGCACGACCGCGGCCGGCGGCGGCGCCGGTGCTGACGCGGAATCGGTCGGTGCCCTCACCCGCCGGGCGTCGGGCCGCCGAGGCGTGAACCTCTACCTCCACCTCACCCTCGACCAGCTCCACGGTTCGGCGGACGTCGGGATCGGTCGGGCCGAGCACCTGCGCGGTCCGGTCCCGGCCGAGCTGATCCGTGACTGGTGCGGCCGCCCGACCGTCGACCTGCGCGTGGTGCCGGTGATCGACCTGGCCGACCACGTCCACGTCGACGCCTACGAGATCCCCGACCGCATCACCGAACGCGTCGCCCTGCGCGACCACCACTGCGTGTTCCCCCACTGCACCCGCCCCGCCCGGCGCCTGGCCCCCGACCGGCACGCCACCGACTGCGACCACATCACCGCCTACGACCCCGGCGCCCCAGACTCACCCGGCAGCGCGACCTGCACCTGCAACCTCGCCCCGCTCTGCCGACGCCACCACCGCCTCAAGACCCACACCGGCTGGACCTACACGCCGATCACCCCCGGCACCTACGCCTGGACCAGCCCCCACGGCCACCACTGGATGCGCGACCACCACGGCACCCACGACCTCGACCCACCCAGCCCCCCAGAACCACCCGGCTGACCCACACCCACACACCCACCCCGCCAGCCCCGCGCCCCCCGTGCCCGGGGCCAACGGCGCGCCCGAACCCCCTCACCCCGTCAGGCGACCCGCTAGCGTCGAGGTGCACCGCCGTCCGCACGTCCCCCGACCCCCGGAGGCTCGCCATGTCCGCTCACGTCACCACCGTCGACACCGGGACGCGCCGCGTGTCCCGCCGCGTGGAGGTGCCCGCCTCGGCGTCCGCGATCTTCGACCTCGTCGCGAACCCCCACCGCCACCCCGAGCTCGACGGCTCGGGCACCGTGCGTGACCGTCCGGTGAAGGGTCCGCAGCGCCTCTCGAAGGGCGCGAAGTTCGGGGTCGGCATGAAGCAGTACGGCGTTCCGTACTCGATCACGTCGACGGTCACCGCCTTCGAGGAGAACCGCGTCGTCGAGTGGCAGCACCCGTTCGGCCACAAGTGGCGCTGGGAGCTCGACGAGCTGCGACCGGGCGTCACCCAGGTGACGGAGACCTTCGACTACAGCGACAGCAAGCTCGGCAAGGTCTTCGAGGCCACGAAGCAGACCGACAAGAACGCCGCAGGGATCACGGAGACACTCGAGGCCCTGGTCCGCCGCTTCGCCTGAGGGGCACGCCCTACCCTTCCCCCGTGCCCACCGCCCCGGACCCCCTCGACGAGTTCCGGGCGCTCGCGGCGTCGTACCCCCGCTGCGTCTGGCTCGACGGCGGCGGGGGCCGGGAGTGGTCGGGCCGCCGCTCGCTCCTGGCGGGGCTGAGCGACGACGACGTCTCGCTGTCCTACGACGCCTCGACCCGTGAGGTACGGCGCTGGGTCGGCGCCCCGGGCCGCTGGCGCTCACAGGTGGTCGGCGACGACGTGTTCGCGGTGCTCGAGCGCGAGCTCGCCGACGCGCCCGGTGCCCAGTGGTTCGGCTACCTCGGGTACGCCGCCCGTCCCGACCTGCCGGCGCTCGTCGACCCGGACGACCCGCTGCCGACGGCCGTGTGGATGCGCCCGAGCCGGGTCCGGGTGGTCGAGCACCCACCGGCGGACGCCGCCCCCGCGCCGCCGGGCGAGTCCGACGACACCGGGCCCGTCCCCGCGTCGTACGCCGAGGCTTTCGCCCGCGTCCAGGAGGCGCTCCACGCCGGCGACAGCTACGAGGTCAACCTCACCTACCGCCGCACCGTCACCAGCGACCGCCCGCCCGCCGAGGTCTACGCGCGGCTCCGGGCGGCGAGCCCCGCGCCGTACGCCGGGTTCCTCCAGCACGCGGTCGACGACGAGACGGGTCGCGCTCCCGCCTGGCTGCTGAGCGCCTCGCCGGAGCGCTACGCGCGCATCGAGCCCGGCCCCACCCCCGGCACCCGCACGATCACGGCCAAGCCGATGAAGGGCACGACGCCGCGCGGGGCGACGCCCGCCGACGACGAGGCGCTCCGACGCGCGCTGGTCGAGGACCCCAAGATCCGGGCCGAGAACCTGATGATCGTCGACCTGCTGCGCAACGACGTCGGCGCCGTCAGCCGCGCCGGCACCGTCCGGGTGCCGACGCTGATGACCACGGAGTCGTACGCCGCCGTGCACCAGCTCGTCTCCGTCGTCACCGGCGAGCTGCGCGCCGACGTCGGCACCGTCGAGGCGCTCCGCACCCTGTTCCCCGCCGGCTCGATGACGGGTGCGCCGAAGCTGCGCACCATGGAGGTCGTGGCCGCCGTCGAGGCCACGCCGCGGGGTGCGTACGCCGGGGCCTTCGGCTGGATCAGCGGCGACGGACGCGCCGACCTCGGCGTCGTGATCCGCAGCCTCACCAGCCCGGACGGGCGCACGTGGACCGTCGGCACCGGCGGCGGGGTCACCGTGCGCTCGGACCTCGCCGACGAGCACGCCGAGTCCCGCTGGAAGGTCGAGCGCCTCCTGCGCGCGCTCTGAGGCGGCTCAGTCGGTCGCCGCGGCGTTCGCGACGAGGGCGGTCAGCACGGTGGTGATGCTGGTCTGCAGGGCCGGCAGGTCGTACGGCGCGGGCACGCCCAGGTTCACCAGGTCGAACTGGCCGTCGTGGCTGACGATGCCGGTCATCAGCACGGCGTCCTCGCCGTCGTCGGTGACGATGCGCGCGGCCTCCGCGCCCTCGACGGGCACCTCGACGATCTCGACGCCCTCCTCGGCGTCGCCCAGCACGTCGTCGATCTGGATCTCCGCGAAGGCGGCGAACGTGGTGATGGTCAGCACCGGCACGTCGGCGCCGGGCTCCGTGTAGGAGCAGGCCCGGGCGGCGTCCGTGCCGTCGGCGGTCTCCTCGACGGTGAGGCCGACCAGGGCACCGACCTCCTCGGGGGTGAGCGCCTCGCAGGGGTCGGCCACCGCGCGACCGGCGGCGCTCGTGGCGCCCTCCGTCGGTGCGCCCGAGGCCCCGGGAGACCCGGCCGACGAGCTCGGGTCGTCCGTCGGGAAGGTGGTCAGCGACGAGGAGCCCTCGGGCAGCGCGCCGTCGTCCCCGCCGCAGGCCGCCAGCGCCGTCGCGCCGGCGACGACCAGCGCGGCGGCCGCGAGGGCGTCCCGCCCCCGTCGACCGCCGCGCCGTCGTACGTCACTCGTCCAGGTCACCGCTCCATCATGACGCGTCGCTGCCCATGGTCATCGTCGTGGTCTCCTCGCTGCCGTCCCGCACGTAGGTCACCTCGACCTCCTCGTCCGGCTCGAACGCGAGCACCGCGGTGATGAGGGCGTCGGAGCTGTTGACCCGCACCCCGCCCACGTCGGTGATCAGGTCGCCGCGCTCGAGGCCGGCCGCCGCGGCCGCCCCGTCGCTGTTCACGAACGTGAGCTCCGCGGCGCCGTCGACGACGTCGTCGATCACGGCCGTCTCGGCGTTGACGCCGATCGCGGCGTGCTCCGGCTCGTCGCCGGCCCGCAGCTGCTCGATGACGTAGAGCACGTCGTCGATCGGGATGGCGTAGCTGATGCCGATGAACCCCGGCGACGACGGGCCGTCGGCGCCGCGGGCGAGCTCGATCGCGCCGTTGATGCCGATCACCTCGCCGCGCAGGTTCACCAGCGGGCCGCCCGAGTTGCCCGAGTTCACCGCCGCGTCGGTCTGGATGGCCGGGTAGGCCACGAGGCCCTCCGGCAGGTCGAGCACGAACGGGCGGCGCAGGGCGCTGACGATGCCGGCCGTGACGGTCGACTGCAGCCCGTACGGCGCACCGATCGCCACGACGGCCTGGCCGACCTCGGTGGTGTCGGAGGAGCCCAGCGAGGCGACCACCAGGTTGTCCGGGCCCCCGTCGGTGATCTGGAGGAGCGCGACGTCGAGCAGCGGGTCGCTGCCGACGATCTCGGCCTCGCCGATCGTGCCGTCGGAGAAGGTGAGCGTCACGTCGGTGCCCTCCGCCGTGCCGGCGATGACGTGGTCGTTCGTGATGATCTCGCCGTCGTCGGAGATCACGAAGCCCGAGCCCTGCGAGTAGCCGCCGTCGACGGGCGCGTTGATCTGGACCACCGCCGGCAGCACCGCGTTCGAGATGTCGTTGACCGACACGAGGTCGAGCGGGTCGATGGAGCCCGTGTCGATCGAGTCGGCGTCGATCCGCGTGTCGCCGCCGCTCCCGCCCTCGTCGGACGACGACGAGAACAGGTCGCCGTCGTCGTCGA
Organism: Nocardioides alkalitolerans DSM 16699; assembly: GCF_000426525.1. GTDB lineage: Bacteria > Actinomycetota > Actinomycetes > Propionibacteriales > Nocardioidaceae > Nocardioides > Nocardioides alkalitolerans. The sequence goes on along the minus strand of NZ_KE384533.1, from coordinate 461,428 downwards.
TGATCGCCGAGTAGCCGGCCGCGCCCCCGACACCGCCGAGCACGCCGAGCACCAGGGCCCCCACGAGCAGGCCCGCACCGCGGTTCTCGCCGCGGGGGCGTCGGGGGGAACGCGGAGCCGAGGGGGGTTGGCCGCCGCCGGGCGTCGAGGGGTACGCCGCGCCGGGTGCGGCGCCGTACTGCTGGCCGTAGGGCTGGCCGTAGCCCTGCTGGTCCGCCTGCCCCGGCTGCCCGTAGGGCTGCTGGCCGTACGGCGCCTGGCCCGGGCCGTAGGGCTGGCTGCCGCGGACGCCGGCGGCCGGGGGCCGGTTGCCGCCCTGCGCCGGCCGGCGCGCGCCCGGCTGGCTGCCGGACGGGGGAGGGGTCACACGACGAGCCTGGGTGTGCTCGGTCGGTGGCTGGTGCGGCTCGGGGCCGCCCGAGGAGGGCGGCGTGCCGGGACGCTGCGGGGGCTGTTCGCTCATGGGCGAGATCCTTACCCCGCAGGAGGGCTCCCGGCACCTCCCTCCGGCCACGATTTTTCGCCCGCCTTCTCGCCCGGGACGCTCACGGGCTGCGGGCCGGTGTCACCGGACCGCTGACGCCGGGTGCGGCCGGTGGGCGCGGGCTCCGGCTCGGGCGCCGGCACGGCGTCGGGGTGCACCGGCGAGCCGGGCAGCATCATCGTGATCCGGGCGCCCCCGGAGGGCGACGACCCGGCCCGCACCTCGCCGGCGTGACGCTCCGCCACCTGCCGCACGATCGAGAGCCCGAGGCCCGACCCGGCCATGGCGCGGGACTCGGTGGAGCGGAAGAAGCGGTCGAACACCAGGGGACGGTCGGCCTCGGCGATGCCGGGGCCCTCGTCGTCGACCGTGAGGATCCCGTTGGCCAGGGTGGCGACCACGCGACCCTCGGGCGGGCTCCACTTGGCGGCGTTGTCGAGCAGGTTGGTGATGGCCCGCTCGAGCGAGTGGGCCTCGCCGGTGAGCCACCACGGGGCGGCGCGCACCTCGAACCGCACCGACGGCGCCCGCAGGCGCACGCGTGCGACCGACCGGTCGAGCACCTCGACCAGCGAGACCGGCTCGACGACGCGGCGCAGCGGCTCGTCGCGGGCCAGCTCGACGAGGTCGCCCACCAGGGTGCTGAGCTCGACGATCTGTGCCCGCACGTCGTCGATGAGCTCGCGGCGCATCTGGGGCGGCAGGCGCTCGTCGTCGGCGTCCTCCACCTGGGCGAGGAGGTCGAGGTTGGTGCGCAGCGACGTGAGCGGCGTCTTCAGCTCGTGGCTCGCGTCGGCGACCAGCTGGCGCTGCCGGTCGCGCGAGGCCCCGATGGCGGTGAGCATCTGGTTGAAGGCGCTCGCGAGGCGGGCGATCTCGTCGTCGCCCTCGATGCGGAGCGGGGTCAGGTCCTCGGTGCGGGCGATCTCCTCGACCGCGTCGGTGAGGCGGCGCACGGGTCGCAGGCCGTTGCGGGCCACCACCGTGCCCGCCACGCCGGCGAGCGCCACACCCGTGCCGCCGAAGAGCAGCATCACGAGGCCGAGCTTGCCGAGGAAGCTCTGCTGCGACGCGGTCTCCTGGGCGAGGAGGAAGGCGGAGCCGCTCCGGTAGGGCACCGTCGCCATCCGGTAGGTGTCGCCGTCGATCGTCACGGTGCGGAGCACGCCCTGGCTGAGGCCCCGGGCCACCTGCAGCTCGTCGTCGCCGTACGGGAGGCCGGACTGCCCCTCGATCGTCTGCATCGACCCGTCGGCGCCGAGCACGGCGAGCCGGATGTCGCTGCTGGCCAGCAGGTTGCCCTGCACCACGAACACACCGCTCGGCGCCTGCTCGTCCGCGGCCTGGGCGGTGGTGCGGGCCCGCTCGACGAGCTGCTCGTCCATCGTCTGCTGCATCTGCACGCGCACCACGAGGTAGACGCTGAGCGAGAGCAGCGCGACGGTGGCGCCGACGGCGATGGTGGTCAGCAGCGTGACGCGGCTGGCCAGCGAGCGGCGGTAGTGCCAGCGCGCCGAGCCGTAGCCCCGGGTCGGTCGCGGCCGCGTCGGGACGGGTGGCAGCCCCGCGCTCATGCTTCCTTGAGCACGTAGCCCACGCCCCGCACCGTGTGGATGAGGCGGGGCTCGCCCTCGGCCTCGGTCTTGCGGCGCAGGTAGCCGACGTACACCTCGAGCGAGTTCGCGGTGGTCGGGAAGTCGTAGCCCCAGACCTCCTCGAGGATGAACGCGCGCTCCAGCACCCGCCGAGGCCGCCGCAGGAACATCTCCAGCAGCGTGAACTCCGTGCGGGTCAGCTCGATCGCCCGCTCGCCGCGGCGCACGTCGCGCGAGGCGAGGTCCATCGTCAGGTCGGCGAAGCCGAGGGTCTCGTCGGGGACCTCGCTCGGCACGACCCGCCGCAGCAGCGCGCGCACGCGGGCCAGCAGCTCCTCCAGCGCGAAGGGCTTCGTGAGGTAGTCGTCGGCGCCGGCGTCGAGGCCCTCGACCCGGTCGCCGACCGCGTCGCGCGCCGTCAGCACGAGGATCGGCACGTCGTTGCCGGCCGCCCGCAGGGCGCGCGTGGTCTCGAGCCCGTCGAGGCGCGGCATCATCACGTCCATCACCACGACGTCGGGCGCGGCGGACGCGATGGTCGCCAACGCCTCGGCGCCGTCGGAGGCGGTGGCGACGACGTACCCGTTGAACTCCAGCGATCGACGCAGCGAGTCACGGACGGCGCGGTCGTCGTCGACGACGAGCACGCGAGATCCCTTGGTGTCCGGCACCCGACGAGTATGACGAACCCGCCTGAGGTCGCGCTGAGATTCAGGCGTACGACGCCGCGACGGCCGCCGCGCGGGCGCCGTACCCGCCGCCGAACAGCGCCGCGTGCACCAGCAGCGGGAAGAGCTGGTGGAGACCGGCGCGGTCCTGCCAGTCGTCGGCCAGGGGGCGGCCGAGGTCCTCGCTCGCGGCGACGTAGGCGTCGAGCAGCACGGGCAGGTGGGGCAGGCCGAAGAGGGCGAGCATCGCGAGGTCCATCTCGCGGTGGCCGCCGTAGGCCGCCGGGTCGATGACGTGCACCGAGCCGCCCACGCCCCACAGCACGTTGCCGTTCCAGAGGTCGCCGTGGAGGCGGGAGGCCGGCTCGGTCGGCAGCAGCTCGGGGAGCCGGGCCAGGAGCCGCTCGACCGCGGCCGCCTCGTGGGGCTCGACGGCGTCGCGGTCGCGGGCGAGCTTGAGGTAGGGCAGCACGCGGCGCACGGCGAAGAACTCGGGCCAGGTGGTGCCCTCGGGGGCCGTGCAGGGCAGGGGGAGCCGACCGATGAAGCCGTCCTCGGCCGCGCCGACCGTCGCGGGGGCGGCGTGGGTGTGGGCGAGGGCGTGACCGAGCGCGCCGGCGGCGTCGGCCGACGGGCGGCCCGGGTCGATCCAGCGCAGGAGCAGGCAGTCGGGGGCGGCGGCCAGCACCTCGGGCACGGCCGCGCCGTCGGGGGCCTCCGCGAGCCAGGCGAGGCCGCGGGCCTCGGCCTCGAAGAAGCCCGCGGGCGCACCGGGGTGGGTCTTCATGAGGGCGTTGCGGCCGTCGGCGAGGCGCAGGCGCGTGGCGGTGGACGTGTCGCCGCCGGCCACGGGGGAGGTGGCCGCGACGGCGGTCCCGAGCAGGGACTCGGCACGCCGGGCGAGCAGGGGCTGTCGCGTCATCGTGCGCCCCCGGCCGCCGGTGCCGCCGGTGCGACCGCGGCCAGCGCGTCGACGAGCGCGTCGGCGGTGCGCTCGACGACGGCGAGCGTCGTCGTGAACCCGTCCGCGCCGCCGTAGTAGGGGTCGTCCACGTCGCCCGGGCCCTCGGGGTCGAAGGCGCGGAAGAGGAGGAGGCGGTCGTCCGGGGCGCCGAGGTCGCGGAGGTCGGCGAGGTTCTGGGTGTCCATCGCCAGCACGAGGTCGAGCGCGTCCAGGTCGCCGGCGGTGACCTGGCGGCCGCGGTGGCGGCTGGCGTCGTACCCCGCCTGCGTCAGCACGTGGGCGGAGCGCTCGTCCATCGGCTTGCCGACGTGCCAGCCCGCGGTGCCGGCCGAGACGACCTCGACGTCGAGGCCGGCCGCGGCGACGCGGTCGGCCAGCACGACGTGGGCGATCGGCGAGCGGCAGATGTTGCCGAGGCAGACCACCGCCACCCGGTACGGCGCCGGGCCCCTGCCGGCCGGCGCGGTCGTCACCGCACCTCGGAGTCGGTGACGGCCTCGACGGTCCAGGTGACGAGCGTGATGACCACGGAGGCGCCGAGGGCGGTCCAGAAGCCGTTCACCTCGAAGCCGATGCCGAGCTGGTCGGCGGCCCACCCGGTGAGCAGGAACATGAGGGCGTTGACGACGAAGAGGAAGAGCCCGAGCGTCAGCAGGATCAGCGGCAGCGACAGCAGGTTGACGATCGGTCGCACGAACGCGGTGACCACCGAGAAGATCAGCGCCACGCCCAGGAGGGGGAGGATCTTGTCCTCGATCTCGGCCTGACCGGAGGTCGCGCCCTCGAAGGAGATGCCCTCGAACAACCACGCCGCGACGGCGATGCCGAGGGCGTTGACCAGCGTCCACACCACGAACTTCACGAGCCGATCGTAGGCAGACAGGTCCAGGCCGGGCAGCCGTTCGGACGAACGCCGGCGCCTCAGCGCACGCCGAGCGCCGCGAGGATGTCGTCCTCCGCGTGCGCCAGGTGGTGCTCGATGTCGGCCACCGCGGCGTCGATGTCGCCCGAGTCGAGGATCGCCACCAGCGACCCGTGCGAGTCGGCCTGGTCGTGCGCGTTGCGCTCGACGCGGTCGATCTGGGCCAGCACCAGCTTGAGCTCCGCGACGAGCGAGCGGGCCATCGCGACGAGGCGCGGCGAGCCCGCGAGGCCGACGAGGGAGACGTGGATCGCGAGGTGGGTCTCGTTGAGCTCGGCGTACGACGCCCCGCGCGCGACGGCGGCGGTGTAGGCGGCCACGGCGTCGCGCACCGCCTGCCGCTCGGGCTCCGCGGCGGTGCCCCAGCGCCGTACGCCCGCCACCTCGAGCACGAGGCGGGCCTGGCAGACGTCGCGCACCGACTCGGGGTCGGGCACGGCCACCGCCACGCCGCGGTTGGGCTCCCGGACGGCGATGCCCTCGGCCACCAGGACCCCCAGCGCCTCGCGCACGGTCGACCGGGCGACGCCCAGCGAGGCGGCCAGCGCCATCTCCCGCAGGGGGGTGCCGGACTCGAGCTCGCCGTCGAAGACCGCCCGGCGCAGCTCGTCGGCGACGCGGGCCACCGTCGAGGTGACCTCGACGCTGAGGCTCGCGTAGGGATCGGGCACGGGTCGCATTGTGCCCGCCGCGCGCCGACTTGGGTGTGGGCGGGTCGGGGTGGCACACTCGCGCCTGGTCGGATTGTCGGACAATCAGTGACGCAGGTCTCGGACGGTCACCACGAGCAGAGCGGGAGGCGCCATGCGCAAGGAGTCAGCCATCGAGGTCATCGACGGGGCCCACGACGGAGCCGTCGGCGGGTCCGCCGTGCTCGCCCCGCATCCCGAGGCCGCCCCGGCGGAGCTGCCGTGGGGCCGCGAGTACCTCACGGTGAGCCCCGACCACTTTCGCGTCGAGTACGTCATCAACCCGTTCATGGACCCGGCCACCCAGCCGGACCCCGAGCGCACCCGCGAGCAGTGGCACGGCCTCGTCGCCGCCCTGCGCGGCGCCGGCGCCCGCGTCGACGTGCTCCGCCAGCGCCTCGACAGCCCCGACATGGTCTACGCGATGAACCTCGGGCTCCCCGTCACGCGGGCCGACGGCGAGCGCCACCTGCTCGCCTCCCACATGCGCTACCCCCAGCGCCGCAACGAGACGGCCAGCGCCGTCGTCTGGGCCGCCGACCGCGGCCGCACCACGTCGTACGTCGGTCGCGACGGCGTCGGCGCGCACTTCGAGGCCGGCGACGCGTTCGCCTTCGGCGGCGTGCTCGTGACCGGCTTCGGCCCGCGCACGGAGGAGGCGGCACTGCCGCTCGTGGCGGCCGACCTCGACGCGCGCGTGCTCGGCGTGCGCATCACGCACCCCGGCATGTACCACCTCGACCTCGGCTTCTGCCCCCTCGACGAGCGCCGCGCGATGGTCTGCCCGGCCGCGTTCGACGACGCCTCCGCGCGGGCCCTGCTCGACCTCGTGCCCGACCCGCTCGTGCTGAGCGAGGAGGAGGCGCTGACGTTCTGCGCCAACTCCGTGGTCGTCGGCAAGCGGGTGCTCATGCCGGCGTGCCCGCCCCGCGTGCGGGCCCAGCTGGAGGAGTGGGGCTTCGAGGTCGTGCTCGTCGACGTCTCGGAGTTCCACAAGGGCGGCGGCTCGATCCGCTGCCTGACGAATCCGCTCGACGTGCAGGTCGGCCGCGACCTCGACCTCGTGCCCGGCGGCGACGTCGTGCTGCCGGCCTGAGGATCCTGGCGGCCTGAGGATCCTGGCGGTCCGGGGACCGGCGACCCGTTCCTCAGGACGGGCTGGGCTGGGCCCCGCGCCAGGTGGTGCTCGTCGCGGCGGCGGTGACGGCGGCGGTCAGCGCCTCCTCCGGGGTGCGGCCGGCGGCCAGGCCGGCCGCCAGGGTGCCCGCGAAGGTGTCGCCCGCGCCGGTGGTGTCGACGGGGTCGACCGTCGGCGGCCGGGCGGACGCCTCGCCCCAGCGGGCCCCGGCGGCGCCGAGCGTCGTGCAGACCCGGGGATCCGCCTGGTCGAGCCCGAGCGCCCCGGCCTCGCCCTCGTTGACCACGAGCAGGTCGATCTCCGCCAGCACCGCGACGAGCGCGGGCGACGGGTCGTGCGGCACCGGCGAGGGATTGAGCAGCACGCGTACGCCGGCCGCACGGGCCAGGCGGGCCGCGGCCACGACGGCGGCGTCCGGCACCTCGAGCTGCAGCAGCAGGACGTCGGCGGCCTCGATCGCGGCCCGGGCCGACGTGACGAGCGCGGCGTCGACGGCGCCGTTCGAGCCCGGCGCCACGACGATGCTGTTCTCGCCCGACGGGTCGACCAGGATCACGGCGCTGCCGGTCGGGTGGTCGGCGGAGACGGCCACGTGCGCGCGGCCGATGCCCCAGTCGTCGAGGCGGGCGACGTAGTCCCGGCCGTCGGCGTCGTCGCCGACGCACCCCACGACCGTCACGGAGGCGCCGGCGCGCCGGGCCGCCACGGCCTGGTTCGCGCCCTTGCCGCCGTGCGCGCGACGGGACGACTGTGCGGTGAGGGTCTCGCCCGGTGCGGGCAGGTGGTGAAGCCGCTGGACGGTGTCGACGTTGAGCGACCCGACCACGACGACGCGGCCGCCGCCCGGCGCGGCCGGACGGGGTCGAGGTGCTGCCTGCTCCACGGTTGCTCCTCGTGCTCGTCGTGCGGGTGGCGCCGGTCGGTGGGTCCCCGAGTCTTCCACCCGATCGGTAGGTTCACGCGCATGGCCGGGAGCAGGTGTCGCGCGTGGTGAGCTTCGGCGGCCCGGGCGTGATGGTGCTCGGGGCGCTGGTCGCCGGTGCCCTCGCGCTGCTGCTGGCGGCGGCGCTGCGGCGCAGCACGGGTGCGGTCTTCGCGGTCGCGCTCGCGGGGCTGCTGTGGTCGCTCGTGGTCGTCGCGCTGGTCACCCTCGTGCCCGCGACCGGTGCGCCGGGAGTCGTCTACGCCGAGGGCCGCCTCGAGTACTGCTCCACCGACATCGGCGGCCCCGCCCCCGACGGGTTCTGGATCTTCGACGGCGGCCAGCGCCTGCTCAACACCGCCCTGTTCGTGCCGGCCGGCTTCTTCGGCGCCCTCGCCGCCTGCCGGTGGCGCTCGGCGTGGACGCTCGTGCCGCTCGGCGTGCTCGGCCTCGCCGCCTACTCGGGCCTCATCGAGTGGATCCAGCTCGAGGCCGCCCGCCTCGACCGCGCCTGCGACGTGACCGACGTGGTCGACAACGTCACCGGCGCCGTGGTCGGCGCGGTCCTCGGCGTGCTCGTCGCGCTCGCGCTGCGCCCCTGGCGCGCCCGCAGCGACGCCCGCCCCGACGCCCGACCCGACGCCTCCTGGTGACCGGCTCCATGCCCTAGCCTGCGGTGGCATGACCGCACCCCGTCCGGACGCCCCGCAGGCGCCCACCCCCCGGAGCACCGTGCTGGCGATCCCGGCCTACGTGCCCGGCAAGCCGCCCGTCGACCGCCCCGGCGTCACGTCGTACAAGCTCTCGTCGAACGAGAACCCGTTCCCCCCGCTGCCCGGTGTGCTCGAGGCGGCGCACGAGGCGGCGACGCACATGAACCGCTACCCCGACATGGGCAGCACGGCGCTGTACGCCGCCCTCGCGGCCGAGCTGCGCGTGCCCGGAGACCACCTCGCGGCGGCGACCGGCTCGGTCGGCCTGCTCTACCAGGTGCTCGCGGCGTTCTGCGACCCCGGCGACGAGGTCGTGCACGCCTGGCGCTCGTTCGAGGCCTACCCGATCGCGGTGACGGCGTCCGGCGCGGTCGGCGTGCCGGTGCCGCTGGGGCCCGGGGCCCGCCACGACCTCGACGCGATGGCGGCGGCGATCACCGACCGCACCAAGGTCGTCGTGGTCTGCACGCCCAACAACCCCACCGGCCCGGCCGTGGGCCAGGCCGAGCTCGACGCCTTCCTGGCGAAGGTGCCGCCCCACGTGCTCGTGGTGGTCGACGAGGCCTACCTCGAGTTCGTGCGGATGGCCGACCCCGTCGACGGCGTCGCGACCTACCGGCGCCACACCAACGTCATGCTCACCCGCACCTTCTCGAAGGCCTACGGGCTCGCCGGCTTCCGCGTCGGGTACGCCGTCGCCCCGCCCGCGATCGCCGGCGCCCTGCGGGCGGTCTCGCTGCCCTTCGGCGTCTCCGCGGTCGCGCAGGCCGCGGCGATCGCGTCGCTCGCCGCGAAGGCCGAGCTGCTCGAGCGGGTCGAGCAGCTCGTCGTACGCCGCGAGCACGTCACCGCCACGCTCGCCGCCCAGGGCTGGGAGGTGCCCGACGCCCAGGGCAACTTCGTCTGGTTCCCGTTCCCCGGCGACCCCGAGCGGGCCGTCGCCTTCGCCGCCGCCCTCGACGCGGCCGGCCTCGTGGGCCGCCCGTTCGCCGGCGACGGCGTGCGCGTCAGCGTCGGCGAGGCCGAGGCGTGCGAGCGGCTGCTGGGGGTGACCGCGGGGCTGGTGCGCTGAGGCGCACCCGTCCACGGCACGGCCCGCGTTACCCGTTCGCAACGGTTCTCCGACAGTCTTCTCCCCATGTCGATCAAGGTGGCGCTCGAGCACCGCACGACCTACCGGTTCGCCGAGCCGGTCACGGTGCACCCGCACGTCGTCCGGCTCCGGCCGGCTCCGCACAGCCGCACGCCGATCGAGTCGTACTCGCTCGACGTGACGCCGGGCAGCCGCTTCCTCAACTGGCAGCAGGACCCGTTCGGCAACTGGATGGCGCGCCTCGTCTTCCCCGAGCCGGTGAAGGAGCTCGACATCACCGTCGGGCTGGTCGCCGACCTGATGGCGATCAACCCGCTCGACTTCTTCGTCGAGCCCTACGCCGAGACGTTCCCGTTCACGTACGACGCGGCCCTGGCGCGCGACCTCGCGCCGTACCTGGTGCAGGTCGGCGAGGGCGGGAGCCGCAAGCCGGGGCCGGTCGTCACCGAGTTCCGCAAGTCGCGTCCGCGCCTGCCCCGGGGCGGCGAGCGGATCATCCCGTTCCTCGCCCAGCTCAACGCGGCGGTGCGGGACTCGGTCGGCTACTCGGTGCGCATGGAGCCCGGCGTGCAGACCCCCGACGAGACGCTGACCCGCGGCATCGGGTCGTGCCGCGACAGCGCGTGGCTGCTGGTGAGCCTGCTGCGCTCGTACGGCCTGGCCGCGCGCTTCGTGTCGGGCTACCTCGTGCAGCTGGCGTCGGACCAGAAGAGCCTCGACGGCCCGAGCGGGCCGGAGCAGGACTTCACCGACCTCCACGCGTGGACCGAGGTCTACCTCCCCGGCGCCGGCTGGGTCGGCATGGACCCGACGTCCGCGCTCTTCGCCGGCGAGGGCCACATCCCGCTCTCCGCCACCCCGCACCCCTCGGCCGCGGCCCCCATCTCGGGTGCGACCGACAAGGTCGAGGTGGAGTTCGCGTTCTCCAACACGGTGCGACGCATCCACGAGGACCCGCGCGTCACGCTGCCCTACTCCGACGACCAGTGGAGCCGCATCGACGCGGTCGGCCTCGCGGTCGACGAGCGGCTCCGGGCCGGCGACGTCCGCCTGACGATGGGCGGCGAGCCCACCTTCGTCAGCGTCGACGACGCCACCGCGCCGGAGTGGAACACCGCCGCCGACGGGCCCGCCAAGCGCGCGCTCGCCACCGACCTCGCGGAGCGCCTGCGGGCGATCTACGCCCAGGGTGGCGCCGTCTACCGCGGCCAGGGCAAGTGGTACCCGGGCGAGGACCTGCCGCGCTGGCAGATCGCGCTGCAGTGGCGCACCGACAACGTCTGGCTCTGGCAGGACCCCGACCTCCTCGCCGACCCCTGGAGCACCGCGACGGCCGACCCGAAGGCGGCCCGCTCCGCCGAGCGGCTCGCCCGCCGGGTCACCGAGCTGCTCGGCCTGCCCAAGCGGGCGCTGCTCGCCGCCTGGGAGGACCCGCTGACGGCGGTCGCCGCCGAGGTGGGCGCGCCCGCGGGCCCGCGACCGAGGATCGCCGACGAGCGGCTCGACAAGGCGCAGGTCGCCGCCCTCGACAAGGCGGACAAGGCGGAGAAAGCTCCCACTGGCTGGGTGCTGCCGCTGGTGCCGGGGGAGCAGTGGGTGTCGCCGCAGTGGCGGTTCCGTCGCGGTCGGCTGGTGCTGACGCCGGGCACGTCGGCGGTGGGCCTGCGCCTGCCGCTCGACTCGATCGCCTGGGTCGACCCGGAGCCCGCGATCGACCCGGACTACCTCGTGGCCGGCCCGCCCCTGGCCCCCGACGTGCCCCCGGTCGCCGTCGTCGCCGCCACCGACGCCTCCACCACGGCCCTGGCGGTCGAGGCCCGCGACGGGCACGTGCACGTCTTCCTGCCGCCGTCCCAGCGGCTGGAGGAGTACACCGACCTCCTCTACCTCGTCGAGCGCGCGGCCCGCGACACCGCCGTCCCCGTCGTGCTCGAGGGCTACGGCCCCCCGCCCGACTCCCGCCTCACCCAGCTCGTCGTCACCCCCGACCCGGGCGTCATCGAGGTCAACGTGCAGCCGACCGGCAGCTGGGGCGAGCTGCGCGACCTCACCACCACGCTGTACGACGCGGCGCGCGAGGCCCGCCTGACGACGGAGAAGTTCGACGTCGACGGCCTCCACACCGGCACGGGCGGCGGCAACCACCTCACGCTCGGCTCGCAGCAGGCGATCGACTCGCCGCTGCTGCGCCGTCCGGACCTGCTCGCGAGCCTCGTGCGCTACTGGCAGCGCCACCCGTCGCTCTCCTACCTCTTCTCCGGCCGCTTCATCGGGCCCACCAGCCAGGCCCCGCGCTTCGACGAGGCCCGCCCGGAGGCGGTCTACGAGATGGAGATCGCGCTCGCCGAGCTGCAGCGGCTGGGCGACTTCGCGGGCTCGATCGGCGAGAGCACGCGGCCCTGGCTGGTCGACCGCGCGCTGCGCCACCTGCTCGTCGACCTCACCGGCAACACCCACCGCGCCGAGTTCTGCATCGACAAGCTCTACAGCCCCGACTCCTCGCGCGGGCGCCTCGGCCTGCTCGAGCTGCGCGGCTTCGAGATGCCCCCGCACGCCCGGATGGGGCTCGTGCAGGCGCTGCTCGTGCGCAGCCTCGTCGCGATGTTCTGGGAGAACCCGTCGAAGGAGCCGCTGGTGCGCTGGGGCACGCGCCTCCACGACGACTTCCTGCTGCCCCAGGGCAACCGCGACGACATCCGCGAGGTGGTCGCCGACCTCAACCGCGCCGGCATCTGGTTCGAGGAGGCGTGGCTCGACCCGTTCTTCGAGTTCCGCTTCCCGCGCATCGGGTTCCTCGACGCGGGCCCGGTGCACCTCGAGCTGCGCCAGGCGATCGAGCCGTGGCACGTGCTGGGCGAGGAGGCCACCGGCCAGGGCACGTCGCGCTACGTCGACTCCTCGGTCGAGCGGGTGCAGGTGCTGGCCCGTGGGCTGGAGCCGAACCGCCACCTCGTCACGTGCCAGGGTGTGCCCGTGCCGCTCACGCCGACCGGGGTCCCCGGCGAGTTCTACGCCGGCGTCCGCTACCGGGCGTGGCAGCCGTGGTCGGCCCTGCACCCCTCCATCCCGGTGCACGCGCCGCTGCACTTCGACGTGGTCGACACGCCGTCCCACGCCAGCCTGGGCGGAGCGACGTACCACGTCACCCACCCCGGCGGGCGCAGCTACGACACCCCGCCGGTCAACGCCGTCGAGGCCGAGTCCCGCCGTCGGGGCCGCTACGACGCCCACGGCATGACGTCGGGCTACGTCGACGTGGCCGCCGCCATCGCGACCGGCCGCCGGGTCTCCTCGGAGGAGTACCCGCGCACGCTCGACCTGCGCCGCGTCAGCGCCTCGAACGGCTTCTGGTGACCGTCCTCGGCGACTACTCCGCCGCGGTCGCGCAGCCGCGCCTGGGTGACGAGCCGGCCCGGTACGACGAGCTGGTCGGCCCCGACGGGTCGCTGCGGGCCGCCTGGAAGCCGCTCGCGGAGTCGGCGGTGCGCCTGACCTCCGACGACCTGCGGCGCGTGCACACCGAGATCACGCGGACCCTGGCCGACGACGGCGTCACCTACGTCGCCGCGGGCACGGGCGTCGAGCCGTGGCGGCTCGACCCGGTGCCGCTCGTCATCGACGCCGACCAGTGGTCGACGATCGAGGTCGGGCTCGCCCAGCGCGCCGAGCTGCTCAACGCCCTCGTCGCCGACCTGTACGGCCCGCGGCGGTTGCTGTCGGAGGGCGTCCTCCCGGCGTCGCTGGTGCTGGGCCACCCCGGCTACCTGCGGGTGCTGGCGCGCCGCTCGACGGTCGACCCGCGACCCCTCCTGCTCACCGCCACCGACCTCGGCCGGGGCGCCGACGGCACGTGGCGGGTGCTCGCCGACCGGGCGCAGGCCCCGTCGGGCATGGGCTTCGCGATGGAGAACCGCCGCGTCATCTCCCGGGTCCTGCCCGAGATGTACCGCCAGGCGACCCTCCACCGGATGGCGCCGTTCTTCCACGCTCTGCGCTCCACGCTCATGCAGGCGGCCCCGGGCGACCCGCCGAACCCGCGGGTGGTCGTGCTCTCCCCGGGCCCGCACTCGGAGACGGCCTACGACCAGGCGTTCCTCGCCGGCACGCTCGGATTCCCGCTCGTGCAGGGCAGCGACCTCGTCGTCCGCGACGGCGCCGTCTGGATGCGCGTGTTCGAGCACCTCGAGCGCGTGCACGTCATCCTGCGCCGCGTCGACGCGGCGTTCAGCGACCCCCTCGAGCTGCGCGGCGACTCCCGTCTCGGGGTCGCCGGCCTCACCGAGGCGGTGCGCCGCGGCACGGTGCGGGTGGTGAACGGGCTCGGGTCCGGCGTCGTCGAGAACCCGGGCCTGCTGCCCTACCTGCCCGCCGTTGCGGAGCGCCTGCTCGGCGAGGAGCTGCGGCTCGACGCCGTCCCCACGTGGTGGTGCGGCGACGAGAGCTCCCGCGCCCACGTGCTGGCCCACCTCGACGGGCTCGAGGTGCGCCGCACCGACGGCACCCGTGTCGACGAGGCCCCCGACGCGCTGCGCCGGCTGGTCGAGGCCGCGCCGCACGCGTACGTCGGGCAGGAGCCGATCGCGCTGTCGCAGGCCCCGACGTACGCCCGCACGGCCGACCCCGGGCGGTCCCGGGCCGCCGTGGAGGCCGTGGCGGTGAGCCCCGGTCCGGTCTCGCTGCGCACCTTCACGCTCTGGTACGGCTCGTCGTACCGGCCCCTCGTCGGCGGGCTCGCCACCGTGCGCGAGCGCCACGACGGGCTGCGCACCGTGCCGTCGGTGTCGAAGGACGTCTGGGTGCTCAAGCGGGAGCCGGGCGAGCCCGACCAGCACCTCGCCCACCAGCTGCAGCTCTCGTACGCCGACCCCGGCTCCGCGATGGTGCCGCGCGTGCTCGACGACATGTTCTGGCTCGGCCGCTACACCGAGCGCGCGGAGGACCTGCTGCGCCTCGTGCTCACCGCGCACGCCCTGGCCGAGGACTACCGCACCCGCCCGCAGTCGTCGGGCGGCGCCAGCCTCGCGATCGCCCTCGAGGCGATCGCCGCGCTGAGCCGGCCCCGGCCCGGTGCGGCGGACACGGCCCTCGACGGCCCCGGCGGTCTCGGCGGCGAGGGCCTGGACGCCGAGTTCCGCTCGGTGCTGCTCGACCCCGTACGGCGGGGCAGCGTCGCCCAGTCGGTCCGGTCCCTGCGCTCGGCGGCGCAGGGGGTCCGCGACCAGCTCTCGGCCGACACCTGGCGCGCGTTCGCGTCGATCGACCGGGCGGCGGCCTCGCTGGTGGAGTCGCCCTACAGCCACCAGGTCGAGGAGTCGGCCGGCCGCATGCTCAACGGCGTGCTGGCCCTCACCGGCATCACGGCGAGCATGATCCGCGACCCCGGCTGGCACATGATCTGCGCGGGCCAGGCGCTCGAGCGGGTGCAGCAGGTGGCCCGGCTGCTGCGCGCCACGCTGGTGGAGCGGCGCGGCCTCGACACCGACCGGCGGGTGCTCAACGCCGTGCTCGGTTCGACGGAGTCGGTCGTGACGCACCGCCGCCGGCACCGCGGCTACGTGAAGGTCGGCAGCGTGCTCGACCTGCTGCTGCTCGACCCGGCCAACCCGCGGTCGGTGGCCTCGTCGCTCACCGAGCTGCGCACCCACCTCGCCGCGATGCCGGGCTCGACGGGTGCCACGCGGCCCGAGCGCCTGCTCGACGAGCTGACGGAGCGGGTCGCGTCGGTCGACGTCCGCGAGCTCGTGACCATCGGCGGCGCCCGGCGACCGCACCTCGTGCACCTGCTCGACCAGGTGGTGACGGAGGCGAACCGGCTCTCCGACGCGATCGCGGTGCTCCACTTCCCGACCGGTCCTGGCCCGCGCTCGTTCGCCCAGCTGCTCCCGACGTCGCTCGCGCCGGGCGACCTGCTGGCGGAGGCGGGCGCATGAGGTACCGGGTCTGGCACCGCACCACCTACACGTACGACGACGACGTCACCGACAGCCTCGGCGTCGCCTACCTGACCCCGCGCGAGGGCCCGTTCCAGAAGGTCGGCGAGCGGGTCCTGCGCGTCACCCCGGACACCCCCGAGGTGCGCGACGACGTCGACGTGCACGGCAACACCGCGACGTACTTCCAGGTGGTCCGCCCCCACCGCGAGCTCGAGGTGTACGCCGAGAGCGTCGTCGACGTGACCACGCCCGTCTACGACGACGACGTGCTCGCGACCCCGTGGGAGCGCGCACGGCCCGCGGTGCGCAGCGACGCCCCCGACGCCTGGGAGGCCTGGGACTTCGTGCTCGACTCGCGGATGGCGGACCAGACCCCCGAGGCCCACGCGTACGGCGCGGTCTCGCTGACGCCGGGCCGACCGATCGGCGAGGCGGTCTCCGACCTGGTGCGCCGCATCCACGAGGACTTCGCCTACGAGCAGGGCGCCACGACGGTGACGACGACGGTCGCCGACGTGCTGGCCTCCCGGGCCGGCGTCTGCCAGGACTTCGCCCACCTGACCCTGGCCTGCCTGCGCTCCCACGGCCTCGCCGTCCGCTACGTCTCGGGCTACCTCGCCACCACGCCGCCGCCCGGCAAGGCCCGGCTGGTCGGCGCCGACGCGAGCCACGCCTGGAGCGCCGTGTGGGTGCCCGGGCCGGCGGCCGACGACGGCACCGTGCGTCCCGGCCAGTGGCTCGCCGTCGACCCGACGAACGACACCTGGGCCGACGACCGCTACGTCACCGTCGCCTGGGGTCGCGACTACGCCGACGTGCCGCCGCTCAAGGGCGTGATCTTCACGGAGGCGACGACGTCGACGCTGAAGGTCGCCGTCGACGTCGCGCCGTTGTGAGGGAGGACGCC
The DNA here is from genome assembly GCF_000426525.1 of Nocardioides alkalitolerans DSM 16699. Lineage (GTDB taxonomy): Bacteria > Actinomycetota > Actinomycetes > Propionibacteriales > Nocardioidaceae > Nocardioides > Nocardioides alkalitolerans. Next base: position 445,400 of record NZ_KE384533.1, on the reverse strand, counting down.
CTCACCGCTCCGGTCAGCTCGCCTCGTCGAACTCGGTGCCCGACACGAGCCACTCGCCGTCGACCTCCGTCAGCGTGAAGGTGCCGGTGAGGTCGTAGGTCTCGCCCTCGTCGGGGTCCACGGTCACATCGACCGGCACGGTCGCGGTGTCGCCGTCGATCTCGGCCTCGCCGACCTCCGCGTCGTACCGGAAGTCGTTGTAGGTGGTGCAGTACTCGCTGTCGACGTCGTCGAGGCCGCTCTCCCGGGCGTACTCGTCGGTCATCAGCTCGCGCTCCTCGCTGCAGGCGGTGCTCTCGTAGACCTTCTCCACGACGTCTTCCGGGGAGTCGCCGCGGAGCAGCAGGAAGGCGGCGGCACCGACCCCGAGCACGATGGCGACGGCGGCGATGCCGACGATCGCCACGACGGTGGTGCTGGGGCGGCGGGAGCGTCCGGCGGTGGTCGACATGGCGTCGCTCTACCCCGTTCCCACCCCGGCCACGCCTGCGCCGGACGGCCGGATCGGGCAGGATGCCCGCATGAGCGACGGTGGACAGCACGGATCGGGCGGCCAGGGCGGAACCCCCGCGGGGTGGTACCCCGACGGCTCGGGCGGGCAGCGTTGGTGGGACGGGCAGCGGTGGACCGACCACACGCAGCCGGCGCCCGGCGCGGCTCCCCAGCAGGGGTACGGCGCCCAGCAGGGGTACGCCCCGCAGGGGAACGCGGGCCAGCAGGGCCACGGCCAGCAGGGGTACGGCCAGCAGGGGTACGGCGACCAGGGCTGGCAGCAGCAGCCGGGCTCCGGCGGCCGGAAGGGCAACCGGAAGCTGCTCGCGATCGTCGGCGGTGTCGTGCTGGTCGTCGTCGTGATCGTGCTGGTCCTGGTGTTCACCGTGCTCCGCGGCGGCGGCAACGACCCCGAGGGCGTGGCGCGCGACTACCTGGACGCCGGCACGGCGGGCGACTTCGGCCGGGTCTGCGAGCTGAGCAGCTCCTCCAGCCAGGAGACCTCGCTGGAGGAGCTCGACGTCGACAGCTGCGACGACGTCGACGATGCGGTCGCCGAGCAGCTCGACGGCGCGGAGTTCCAGCTCGAGGACTTCGAGTACGAGTTCGAGATCACCGACGTCTCCGAGGCGGACGACGGGGAGTCGGCGACCGTCACCGTCGACGGCACGACGACGTACGTCGGCGACGACGAGGACCTCGCCGAGTTCTACGAGGACTCGCTCGGGGAGACCTCGACGGAGGAGCTGGAGCTCGTCAAGGAGGACGGGGAGTGGCGGGTCGACGCCGGGGGCGTCTTCTGACGCAGGATTGACCGCCGGGCGGGAGGGGTAGGTCCCGCGCCATGAGCGATCACCGCAGCGGCGGCACGCCGCCGGGCTGGTACCCCGACAACACCGGCCAGACCCGTTGGTGGGACGGCGAGGGGTGGACCCCGCACACCCAGCCGGCGGCGCCCCAGGGCCCGCCCGGGCACCCCGGGCAGCCGACCCCGGGGCCCGGCCAGGGCCGCAAGGGCGGCAAGGGCAAGGTGATCGCGGCCGTGCTCGCGCTGGTGGTGGCGCTCGCGGCGATCGCCGCGGTCTGGTTCTTCTTCCTGCGCGGCGGGGGCGGCCCGGAGGAGGTCGCCGACGACTACCTCAACGCCGCCGCGGACTCGGACTTCGAGACGCTCTGCGACCTGACGGCCGCCGACGACCAGGAGGCGCTCCTCGAGTCCGCCGACGGCGCCGGTGACTGCGCGGAGGCGAGCGACTGGGCGGACGACCAGGAGGAGGAGCTGCGCCGGCAGGCCGAGGACTCCGGCGTCGAGGTGCCCGAGGACCCCGACATCTCCTTCGAGATCGGCGACGTCACCGAGGACGGCGACGACGCCACCGTGGAGTACTCCGTCACCGTCGACGGCGAGACGTCCGACGACGAGCTCGACCTCGTGCGCGAGGACGGCGACTGGAGGGTGACGGGCGGAATCGCCGGCGGTCTCACGGCCGACGTGCCCGAGGTGGAGGGGATCGAGCCCCCCGACGACCTCGAGTCGATCGACCCCGACGACCTGGAGTCCCTCGACCCGGACGACCTCGGCATCGACCCCGACGAGCTCGAGTCGCTGGACCCCGACGACCTGGGATCGATCAGCCCCGACGACCTCGGCTCCTTCGACCCCGAGGACTTCGGTCTCACCCCCGAGGACCTCGAGGAGTTCGAGTCGCTGGACCTGACCCCCGAGGACCTGGAGTCGTTCGGCTTCACGCCCGAGGAGATCGAGGTGCTCGAGCAGCTGGGCGTCATCTGACGCGACCCCTCGCCCCGGGCGACGGCGACCTGGACCTGGACCTGGACCTGGACCAGATCCTGGGTTGACGTCGCCCGGGGCGTCGTCGTGGTCCACCATGGTGCCCATGAGCGACTCGAGCGGGCAGGGCGGTACTCCGGCGGGGTGGTATCCGGACGGGTCCGGCGGTGAGCGGTGGTGGGACGGCCAGGAGTGGACCGAGCAGACCCGCCCCGCCGGCAGCGACCTCTCGAACCCCGAGCAGGGCACCTCCGACGGCGGGTACGGCGCGACCGCGCAGGGCCAGGCCCCGTTCGGCCAGGACCCCTTCGGCCAGGCCCCGGCGGCCCCCGGCTACGAGCAGGGCGGCTACCCCGGGGCGGGGCAGCCGTCGTACGGGCAGCAGCCGTACGGCCAGGACGCCTACGGGCAGCAGTCCTACGGCCAGCAGCCCTACGGCCAGGCGCCGTACGGCGCGGGCACCCCCGGCGGGGCGCCGAAGAAGAGCAAGGGCCCGCTCTACGCGATCATCGGCGGCGTGGCGCTCGTCGTGATCGTCGGCATCGTCCTGGCGATCGTGTTCCTGGGCGGCGACGACGACAGCGACCGCGACACGGCGCGCGACGACTCGTCCAGCACGGACTCCTCCGACGACCCGACCGACGACGAGCCGACGGACGACGAGTCGAGCGACGACTCCGGTGACGGCGGCAGCGAGGCCGACGCCGAGGAGCTGGCGGACGAGTTCCTCACCGCCTACGTGGCGAGCGACTACGAGCAGGTCTGCGAGCTGAGCAGCGAGAGCGTGCAGACGCTCAACTTCAGCTACTTCGACGCCACCGACTGCGCCGGTGTCGGCGAGGGGGCCCAGGCCGCGGAGGAGGAGGACCTCACCGACGCCGGGATCACCCGTGACGACGTCGAGATCACCTACGAGATCACCGACCTGACGGTCGACCCCGACGGCGAGAGCGGCACGGTCGACTACGAGACCACGCTCTCCTACATCGGCAGCGACCCCGACCTGGCGGCCGGCTTCACCGACGAGACGTCGACCGACTCCCTCGACCTCGCCTACGAGGGCGGCACCTGGGTCGTCGACAGCGACGAGATTCCCGGCTGACTCCGGTTACGGGGGTGACCGCCGGGGTACATCGCACCTCATGAGCGACGACACGAGCGGCCAGACCTCCGCCGGCTGGTATCCCGACGGCTCCGGCGGCCGCCGTTGGTGGGACGGCAACCAGTGGACCGGGCACACCCAGCCGGCCGAGGGCGGCTCCTCCCCCGAGGAGGGGCCCGCCCCGACGGCCCACCTGCCCGCGCAGGGCGGCGAGCCCGCGCAGGGCGGCGAGCCCGCGTCGTACGGGCAGCAGGGCCCGGGTCAGCAGGGCCCGGGTCTGCCGTCGTACGGGCAGGGCCCGCAGGGTCAGCCCGGCCAGTGGGGGGCGGCCCCGGTCGCCGCGGGCGGCACGCCTCCCCGCAAGGGCAAGGGCAAGCTGATCGCGATCATCGCGGCGGTGGTCGCCGTGCTGCTCGTGGTCGCCCTCGTCCTCTACTTCTTCGTCATCCGTGACTCGGACGGTGACGACGACAACGACCGCGCGAGCGACGACAGCAGCGAGTCGACCGACAGCACGGACAGCACCGACGACCCGACGGACGACGAGTCCGAGTCGGACGACCCTGACACCGACACCGACGCCCCCTCCGAGGATCCCGACGAGGTGGCCCTGACGTTCCTCGAGGCCATCGGCAACGGCGAGTGCGACACGCTCCTCGGGATGCTCTCGTCGACGTCGAGCGACACCGGCATCGACGAGTTCTGCGCCGACCCCGAGGCGCTGGGCGAGTTCTCCGAGGGCATCACCTTCGACTTCGAGATCACCGACGTGGAGGAGAGCGACCAGGAGGCGACGGTCGACTACGAGGTCACCACGACCTACACCGGCGACGGCCCGGACGCCTCCGCCGCGCCGACCGAGCCGGAGACCGACGAGGGCACGATCGGCCTGGTCGTCGAGGACGGCGAGTGGAAGGTCGACACGTTCGTCTGAGCCCCGGCTCCCCGCCCCTCGCCGGGACGATCACCCCTGCGGGGGTGGGCGTCCCGGCGAAGCGGCGAGTGGGGGCTGCGCCCCTACTATTCGGGCCGTGAAGTCCTTCCGCTGCCGCACGTGCGAGAACGTGCTCTTCTTCGAGAACTCCCTCTGCGTCTCGTGCGGCTCGGCGCTCGGGTTCTCCCGCGCCGAGCGTGCGATCGTGCCCGTCGAGGACGGGCAGTACGTCGACGCCTCGGGCGCCGTCTGGCACGTCTGCGCCAACCTCAACGTCTCGGGCTGCACCTGGCTGACCGAGCTCGAGGGGGGCACCTGCTTCGCCTGCGACCTCACCCGCACCCGGCCGGCCGACACCGACGCCGAGGGCATGAGCCAGTTCCCGGCGGCCGAGGCGGCGAAGCGTCGCCTCGTGGTCGAGCTGGACACGCGCGGGTTCCCGGTCGTGGGTCGCGACGAGGACCCTGAGTCGGGCCTCTGCTTCGACATGCTCAGCTCGGTCGACCAGAACGTGGTCATCGGCCACGCCGACGGGGTCATCACCATCGACCTGGCGGAGAGCGACGACGCCCGCCGCGAGCGCGTCCGGGTCGACCTGGGCGAGCCCTACCGCACCATGCTCGGTCACCTCCGCCACGAGGTGGGCCACTACATCGAGTACCGGCTCGTGCAGGGCGACGAGGTGCTCGCCCGCTGCCGCGAGCTGTTCGGCGACGACACGGCCGACTACCAGGCCGAGATCGACCGCCACTACGACGAGGGCCCGCCCGAGGACTGGGAGGAGCGCTTCATCACGACCTACGCGACCATGCACCCGTTCGAGGACTTCGCGGAGACCTTCGCGCACTACCTCCACATCTCCGACACGGTCGACACCGCGGCGGAGCAGGGCCTCGTCACCATCAACCCCTCGGCGTTCAGCTCGTTCCGCGACCTCGTCGTGGGCGTGTGGGTGCCGCTGAGCGTGGCGCTGAACCAGATCAACAAGTCGATGGGCAAGGACGACCTCTACCCGTTCGTCATTCCGGACCCCGTGCTCGAGAAGTTGGAGTTCGTGGCCTCGCTCGCGGGAGACTGACGGACGGCCCGACCCCGACCACCCCGGAGGACCCATGCGCGCGCTGCGCTCGATCGTCGCCTACCTGCTCGCGCTGGTGGTGTGCCTCCTCGTGCCGGCCGCTCTCGTGGCGTCGTGGGCGGCCAGCCAGGTGGACGACACCCCGGCGTACGTCGACACGGTCGGCGAGCTGACCGACGACCCCGTCGTCGTCGGCGAGGTGACGACGCGGCTGACGTCGGCGGTCACGCGGGTGGTGCAGGACTCGCCCGCCGGGGTCGTGCTCGACGACGCGGGCCGCGCCCAGATCGACGAGGTCGTCGGCACCGTCCTGACGAGCGACGAGTTCGACAGCGCCTGGCGCTCGGCGAACCAGGTGGCGCACGAGCAGTTCGTGGCGCTCATGCGCGGCGAGCCCGGTGCGGCCGAGGTCGAGGGCGGCTACATCACGGTGTCGCTCGAGCCGCTGCTCGACGCGGCCCTCGCCGAGCTCTCCTCCCGCGGGCTCACGCTGGCGGAGCCGAGCGGCAACCCGATGACGTTCCGGGTGCTGCCGGCCTCGGACCTCGACGACGTGCGCGACGCCTACGACCCGGTCGTCAGCGCCGGGCTCTGGGTGCCGATCGCCGCCGTCGTGGTCCTGCTCGCGGCGGTGCTGGTGGCCCCGGGCCGCACCCGCCTGCGCGTCGGGGTCGTCGCCGGCCTCGGCACGGCGCTCACCTGCGGCGTGCTCCTCGCCGGCCTCTCGGTCGCCTCCGACGTCGTCGGACTGCGGGTCAGCTCGGCCGACCGCGACCTCGTCGGCGCGGTGGTCGACGTGCTCCTCGGCGGCCTGCGCACCCGGGCGTGGATCGCGGTGGGGGTCGGTCTCGTGGTCGCCCTGCTGTGCCTCGTCGCCGCCTCGGTGCTCCGGCGGCGCGACCGCTCCCGGCCCGTGCGCCCCGGTGCGGACGACGAGCGCGGGACGTACGACGGCGCGGACGAGCGGTCGTCCGGCGACCCCTACGCGGTGCAGCCGCTCGCGCCGTACCGGCAGGAGCCAGGCGCGCCAGGGCGCTCCTCCTAGGCTGGGGGCATGAGCGCCGAGCCGACCGACGACCAGACCCCGACGTACGTCACGGCGGGCAAGGAGTTCGACCGGGACATGAACTACATCCCGGACCGCATCACCGCCGTCGACGCCGCGACGGGCGAGCCCCGTCGGCCGTCGTACGGACCCGACGACGTGCCGTTGTGGGCCGCGGAGCCGGGTCGCTACCGGCTCGTCGCCGCGAAGGCGTGCCCGTGGGCCAACCGCGCGATCATCGTGCGGCAGCTGCTCGGGCTCGAGGACGTCATCTCGCTCGGCACGCCGGGCCCCACGCACGACAAGCGCTCGTGGACCTTCGACCTCGACCCCGACGGCCGCGACCCGGTGCTCGGCATCGAGCGCCTGCAGGAGGCCTACTTCGCGCGGTTCCCCGACTACCCGCGCGGCATCACGGTGCCCGCGGTGGTCGAGGTGGCGACGGGGCAGGTCGTCACGAACGACTTCCCGTGGATCACCTACGACCTCAGCGCCGAGTGGCGCGACCACCACCGCGCCGATGCCCCCGACCTGTGGCCCGATGACCTCCGCGAGGAGATGGAGGTCGTCAACAAGCGTGTCTTCACCGAGGTGAACAACGGCGTCTACCGGTGCGGGTTCGCGGGGTCGCAGGAGACGTACGACGCGGCCTACGACCGGCTCTTCACCGCCCTCGACTGGCTCGAGGAGCGCCTCACCGACCGCCGCTTCCTGATGGGCGACCGGCTGACCGAGGCCGACGTGCGGCTCTTCACCACGCTGACGCGGTTCGACCCCGTCTACCACGGCCACTTCAAGTGCAACCGCAACAAGCTGAGCGAGATGCCGGCGCTGTGGGCCTACGCCCGCGACCTCTTCGCGCTGCCCGGCTTCGGCGACAACACCGACTTCGAGCAGATCAAGGCGCACTACTACGTGGTGCACACCGACATCAACCCGTCGGGCATCGTGCCGAAGGGCCCCGACCTCGCGTCGTGGACCACCCCGCACGGACGCGAGGCCCTCGGCCCCACGCCGTCGTTCGCGGTCTGAGCCGTCGCCCCGGGGGCGAATGAGAACCAGCCGCAAGATACCCCTCGGGGGTATCGTCCGCGACGGAGCGGACCGGACCGACGAGGTCGGCGCGACGCTGTCGAGGAGGCGCGATGGGCCACGGTCACGGACACGGGCACGGCGGGGGCACGCACGGCGAGGGCCGCGCGGGTGACCGTCGCCGGCTGAAGATCGTCCTGGGCGTCACCGGGTCGGTCATGGTCCTGCAGGCCTTCGGCGGCTGGCTCACCGGCTCGCTCGCCCTCGTCGCCGACTCGGCCCACATGGCGATGGACGCCGGCGGCGTGCTGCTGGCGCTCGGGGCGTCGTACGTCGCGGCCCGCCCGGCCGGGGAGCGCTCGACCTTCGGCTACCACCGCGCGGAGGTGCTCGCCGCCCTCGCGAACGCGGTGGTGCTGCTCGGGCTCGGGGGCGTGCTGCTGTACGTCGGGATCTCGCGGCTGTTCGACCCGGGCGAGGTCGATGCCCTGCCGATGATCCTGTTCGCGCTCACCGGCCTGCTGGCGAACGGCGTCTCCATGGCCGTGCTGAGCCGCTCCGACACGGGCTCGCTCAACCTGCGGGGCGCGCTGATGGAGGTGATGGCGGACCTCCTCGGCTCGGTCTTCGCCATCCTCGCCGGCGTCGTCATCCTGCTCACCGACTTCCAGCGCGCCGACCCGATCGCGTCGCTGCTCATCGCGGTGATGATCCTGCCGCGGGCGCTGACGCTGGCCCGGGACTCCCTGCGCGTGCTGCTCGAGGTGGCCCCCGAGGAGCTCGACCTCGAGGAGGTCACGCGCCACATCCGCGACATGGACGGCGTGCTCGACGTGCACGACCTGCACGCCTGGACGATCACCTCCGGCCTCCCCAGCCTCTCGGCCCACGTCACGGTCAGCGACGAGGCGCTCGAGGCGTACGGCGTCGGCGGCATGCTCGACCGGGTGAGCCACTGCGTCTCGGACCACTTCGCCGTCCGGCACGCGACGTTCCAGATCGAGCCCGCCACCCACCGCCAGCACGAGGACCTCGGCGAGGCGCACTAGGGGCTGGGTCCGGGTCGACCCCTACCCCCGCTCGACCTCGCTGCGCAGCTTGAGCACGACGGTGCCGTCCTCCTGCTCGATGACGTAGGCGGGGTCGTCGTCGCTGCCGTCGCGGGTGATCTCGGAGCCCTTCGACGTGCGGGTGACCTTGTCGTGGTGGACCTCGGTCACCTTCCCGCTCGCGTTGGAGCTGCCCCACTTCCAGGTGACGGTCGTGCCGGTGCGGATGCTCATGCCGCCCAACGTACGGCGGCCCGGGCCACCGCAGGCTCACCCGTGCGGGGCCCGATCGGCCGCCGCACTTCCGGCCTCCGGCACGGTCCGCCGTATGCCCTCCGGTGCGTGCTGGGGACGGCGGCGTGCGCGGCCGCGCTCCGTCGGCTACCGTGGCGCCAGGCCCGTATGACCTGGGTCACACATCTGCAGACCGACGACTCCGGTCCGGCGCCCACCCCCGCGTCGTACGGCGTCGTCACGACGAGCCCGGAGGCGGTGATCCCGCAGCCGAGCGAGGAGCGTGTCATGACGATCTTGACCGGCGCCCCCACGGCCCACGAGTCGGCCGAGTGCGAGCCCGACTACGTGCAGCTGCTCACCCCGGACGGGGAGCGGCGCGAGCACCCCGACTACGCCTTCGACGGCGACGACGACCTGGTGCGCACCTTCTACCGCGACATGGTGATGGCCCGTCGCATCGACACCGAGGCCACCGCGCTCCAGCGTCACGGCGAGCTCGGCATCTGGGCCCAGCTGCTCGGCCAGGAGGCGGCGCAGATCGGCGCGGCCCACGGCACCCGCCGGCAGGACTTCATCTTCCCGACCTACCGCGAGCACGGCGTCGCGTGGGTGCGGGGGCTCGACCCGGTCCGGCTCCTCGGCCTCTTCCGCGGCATCGACCACGGCGGCTGGGACCCGAAGGACCACAACTTCGGTCTCTACACCGTCGTCATCGGCGCGCAGGCGCTGCACGCGGTGGGCTACGCGATGGGCATCGAGGCCGACGGCGACGTCGGCACCGGCGACCTCGACCGCGACGCGGTGGCCGTCGCCCACTTCGGCGACGGGGCCTCCAGCCAGGGCGACGTGCTCGAGTCGTTCGTCTTCGCGGCCACCTACAACGCCCCGGTCGTCTTCTACTGCCAGAACAACCAGTGGGCCATCTCGGCGCCGATCGAGCGCCAGTCGCGCACGCCGCTGCACTGGCGCGCCCCCGGCTTCGGCTTCCCCGGCGTGCGGGTCGACGGCAACGACGTGCTCGCGACGTACGCCGTCATGCGCGCCACGACCGACCGCGCCCGCAGCGGCCAGGGCCCGACCTTCGTGGAGGCCTACACCTACCGGATGGGCGCCCACACGACGACGGACGACCCCACCCGCTACCGCTCCGGCAACGACGTCGACGCCTGGAAGCGCAAGGACCCGATCGCCCGCGTCGAGGCCTACCTGCGCCGCGCCGACGCCGTCGACGACGCCTGGCTCGCGAGCCTGGCCGAGGAGGCCGCCGACCTCGGCGCCACCCTGCGTCGCGGCTGCCACGAGCTGCCCGACCCGGCGCCGCTCGCCCTGTTCGACCACGTGTACGCCGAGGTGCCCGACGAGCTCGCCGAGCAGCGCGACTCGTACGCGGCCTACCTCGCCCAGTTCGAGGAGGTCTCCCGATGAGCACCAGCCGCATCACCCTCGCGAAGGGTCTCAACGCCGGCCTCCGCGCCGCGATGGAGCAGGACGACAAGGTCATGCTGATGGGCGAGGACGTCGGCCGTCTCGGCGGCGTCTTCCGCATCACCGACGGCCTGCAGAAGGACTTCGGGGAGCGCCGCGTGCTCGACTCGCCGCTGGCGGAGTCCGGGATCGTCGGCACCGCGGTCGGCCTCGCGATGCGCGGCTACCGCCCCGTGATCGAGATCCAGTTCGACGGGTTCGTCTACCCCGCCTACGACCAGATCGTCACCCAGGTCGCGAAGATGTCCTACCGCAGCCAGGGCAAGGTGCCCCTGCCGCTCGTCATCCGCATCCCCTTCGGCGGCGGCATCGGCGCGGTCGAGCACCACTCCGAGAGCCCGGAGGCGCAGTTCGCGCACACCCCGGGCCTCAAGGTGGTCGCCTGCTCGAACCCGGTCGACGGCTACTGGATGATCCAGCAGGCGATCGCCAGCGACGACCCGGTGATCTTCCTCGAGCCGAAGCGGCAGTACCACGCCGACAAGGCCGACCTCGACACGTCCGTGGCGCCCCCGCCGCTGTTCACCTCGCAGGTCGTGCGGCGCGGCGACGACGTCACGCTCCTGGCGTACGGCCCGATGGTGCGCACGTGCCTCGCCGCGGCCGAGGCGGCGGTCAGCGAGGGCCGCTCGGTCGAGGTGATCGACCTGCGCACGCTCTCGCCGCTCGACATGGGTCCGGTGCTCGCGTCCGTCCGGCGCACCGGCCGCGCGGTCGTCGCCCACGAGGCGCACCGCAACCTCGGCATGGGCTCGGAGCTCTCGGCCCGCATCACTGAGGAGTGCTTCTACTCGCTCCAGGCGCCCGTGCTGCGCGTCGGCGGGTTCGACACGCCCTACCCGGCCGCCCGCAACGAGCACCACTTCCTGCCCGACCTCGACCGCGTGCTCGACGCCGTCGACCGCTCGTTCGCGTTCTGAGAGGGCTGCCGCATGCCTGAGTTCAAGCTGCCCGACGTCGGCGAGGGCCTCACCGAGGCCGAGATCGTCGCCTGGCACGTCAAGGTCGGCGACGTCATCGAGGTCAACGACCCGATCGTCGACATCGAGACCGCGAAGTCCGTGGTCGAGCTGCCCAGCCCGTACGGCGGGGAGGTCACCGCCCTGCTCGTCGAGGTCGGCGAGACGGTCGCCGTCGGCACGCCGATCATCGTCGTGGGCGAGCCCGCCGCCGCCCCGGCGGCTCCTCCGCCGGCGCTGGCCGCACCGCCCGTCGAGGAGCCCGCCGCGGCGAGCGTCGTGGAGGTCGAGGTGCCGTCCGCCCCTCCGGCGGTCGACGAGCCGATCGACACCAACGTCCCGCCCGAGGGCAACCCGACGCTGGTGGGCTACGGCCCGCGGGAGACGAGCGCGCAGCGACGCCCGCGCCGTACGCCGGAGGCCGTGGTCAGCCCGCAGCCCGAGGCCGTCGACGCCCCCGTGCTCGCCAAGCCGCCGGTGCGGCTGCTGGCCCGTGAGCTCGGCGTCGACCTCGCGACGGTCGCGGCCACGGGGCCCCACGGCACCGTGTCGCGCGAGGACGTGGAGCGCGCGGTGGCCGGCGCCGTCCGGGAGCAGCCGGAGGCGCCGGCGCCCACCGCGGAGGCTCCGCGCCCCGTGACGCACCAGGCACCGGCGGTGGCGGGCACGGGCGGAGAGCAGCGCGAGCCCGTCAAGGGCGTGCGCAAGGCCATGGCCCAGGCCATGGTGGCCTCGGCGTTCACGGCGCCGCACGTGACGATCTGGAAGACCCTCGACGTGACGGGCACGCTGGCGTACGTCGAGCAGCTGCGCGCCCGCCGGGAGTTCCGGGACGTGAAGGTCTCGCCGCTGCTCGTGCTGTCGCGGGCCGTGACGCTCGCGATGCGACGCTCGCCGCTGCTGAACTCCTGGTTCGACACCGACGCCGCGGGCGGTGACGGCGAGGTCGTCCTGCGCGACCGGGTCAACCTGGGCATCGCGGCGGCGACGCCGCGGGGCCTCGTCGTACCGAACGTGAAGTCGGCCGACACGTTGCCGCTCGTCGACCTCGCGGGCGCGCTCGCCGAGCTGACCGCCACGGCGCGGGAGGGTCGGACCCAGCCCGCCGACATGGCCGGCGGCACGTTCACGATCACGAACGTCGGGGTGTTCGGCATCGACGGGGGCACGCCGATCATCAACCCGGGGGAGTCGGCGATCCTCTGCTTCGGGCAGGTCGTGAAGCAGCCCTGGGTGGTGACGGCGGAGGACGGCTCGTCCGAGCTGGCGGTGCGCGACGTCGCGACCCTGACGCTCTCGTTCGACCACCGGCACATCGACGGTCAGGCCGGCTCGCGCTTCCTCGCCGACGTCGCCTCGGTGATGGAGGACCCGGCGAACGGGCTCCTGCTCTGACCGTGGGCGACCGGCAGCGTCCTCAGAACGCGTAGCGCCGCGACCTCTGGGTGACGCTGCCGGCGCCGGCGACGAGCAGCCGGGAGAGCTCGTGCTCGAGCACGCCGCCGACGCGCTGGCAGAACGCCTCCGGCTCGTCGGCAGCGTCGGGCAGCTCGGGCACGACGACGTCGACGACGCCCAGTGCGGCGAGGTCGATCGCGCGCACGTGCTGGGCGCGGGCCATCTCGGGGGCGTGGTCGAGGTCGCGGTGCACGATCGCGCTGGCGCCCTCGGGCGGCAGCGGGGAGAGCCACGCGTGCTGGGCCGCGACCACGCGGTCGGCCGGCAGCAGCGCGAGGGCCCCGCCGCCGTTGCCCTCGCCGAGCATGAGGCAGAGCGTCGGCGCGTCGAGGGTCACGAGGTCGGCGAGGCAGCGGGCGATCTCGCCCGCGAGGCCGCCGTTCTCGGCGTCGGCCGACAGGGCCGCGCCCTGGGTGTCGATCACCGTCATGAGCGGCAGCTTGAGGTCGGAGGCGAGCCGCATCCCGCGCCGGGCCTCCCGCAGCGCCTCCGGACCCATCGGGTGCTCCCGGGTCTGGCCGCGCCGGTCCTGGCCGAGGAACACGCACGGGGCGTCGCCGAACCGGGCGAGCGCGATGATGAGACCGGGGTCGGACTCGCCCTCGCCGGTGCCGTTGAGCAGCACGACGTCGCTGGCGGCGTACCGCAGCAGACGACGGACGCCGGGGCGCTCGGGGTTGCGGGAGCGGGTCACCGCGTCCCAGGTCTCGACGTCCGGCACGGGGGTCAGCTCGGGAGCCGGCACCGTGCCGACACCGGCACGGCGTGCGAGCAGGATCGCGAGCGCCCGGTCGACGATGTCGACGAGGTCCTCGGGCGGCAGGACGGCGTCGATGATGCCGCGCGCGTAGAGGTTCTCCGACGTCTGGACGCCGGCGGGGAACTCCCGGCCGTAGAGGGCCTCGTAGACGCGTGGCCCGAGGAAGCCGACCAGGGCGCCCGGCTCCGCGACCGTGATGTGGCCCAGCGAGCCCCACGACGCCATCACGCCGCCGGTGGTGGGGTGGCGCAGGTAGACGAGGTACGGCAGCCCGGCCTTCTTGTGGGCGGCGACGGCCCCGGAGATGCGCACCATCTGCACGAACGCGGGCGTGCCCTCCTGCATCCGGGTGCCGCCCGAGACGGGCGCCGCGAGCAGGGGCAGGCCCTCCGCGGTGGCGCGCTCGACGGCGGTGACGACCCGGTCGGCGGCCGCGCGGCCGATCGAGCCGGCCAGGAACCGGAACTCGCCGATGAGCAGCGCCACCCGACGACCCCGGATGAGCCCCTCGCCCGTCACCACCGACTCGTCGGTGCCGGCCTTCTCCGCCGCGGCCACCAGCTCGGCGGCGTACGCCTCGGGCAGGTCCGTCGGACGCACCGGCGGGCTGTCCCACGACCGCCAGGAGCCGTCGTCGAGCACGAGGTCGATGAGGTCGGCGGAGGTCAGTCGCGTGGTCACGGGCCCGACGCTAGTGCGTGCCGCCCCGGGAGGTCACCAGGACGCGGGCGGGATCCTCGGGGCTCGACGGCGGGAGGGCGGCGGGGTCGCGGCGCGGGCGACGCCACCGGGGCAGCGCGTAGAGGCCGGGCACCCAGCGGGTGAGCCGGTGCACCGCGAGCGAGCAGCCGACGGCGAGCAGCACGAGCACGGGGGTCAGCAGCCGGAGCACGATCACCGGGGGCCGCTCGTCGACGTACACGTAGGTCGTGAACAGGCGCGCCAGCACCATGAGCGGGAAGAAGTGGAGCACGTAGACCGGCAGCGTCGAGCGGCCCAGCCAGGCCAGGACGTCGAAGACCCGGGAGCGGGCGAGGAGCACGGAGAGGCCGATGCCGGCCGTCAGGGCCAGGAGGCTGAGGCCCGGTCGCACGCCCGGCACGAGCAGCAGCTCGCGCTGGATGGCCGTGGTGACCAGCAGCGCCCACGTCGCCAGGACGGTGAGCGTCACGAGCGGGGTCACCCGCGGGGCCAGCCGCAGGAGCCGCGGCCCGAGGCGCACGGCGGCGAGGAAGTAGACGAGGTGCCCGCCGATCTTGGCGACGACGGGGTCGTGGGAGAGCGCCCACGCGCTGCTGAAGTAGACCGCCATCGCGGCGGCGGGCAGCAGCTGGACCAGCACCGGGAGGCGTCGGGTCGCCCACGCCACGAGGAAGTACACGCCGAGGGCGAGGAGGAACCACAGGTGGTCGTGGGGCGCCCGGAAGGCGTCCACGGTCCTCGACCAGCTGACACCCGGCCCGGGCTCGCCGGAGGCCGTGACGTAGCCGAAGACGACCGTCGACAGCAGCACCCACACGACGTAGAGCCACAGCAGGTTCGCGACGCGCCGTGACCAGAGCTCCGGGAGCCGCAGGGCGAGCACCTTCGCCGCGAAGACCCCCGAGACGGTGAAGAACAGCGGCATGCGCAGGCCGTCGAGCGGGATGGCGAGGCGCCGCCACGGCCCGGCGAGCTCCTGCAGGTCGAGCACGATCGCCGCGTGGAACCAGACGACCAGGAGGATCGAGATGCCCTTGGCGATGTCGATCCAGCCCGCCCGGGACGCGGTCTCGCCGGGATTCATCCGGTGGGTCTCCTCGGGTGGACGGCGCGCAGTGCGATACCCCCGTGAAATAGCGCGACGAGGCCGCCGACAATGCGGACGGAATGCGGTGGACGTGGCGACCGTACAAGGTGTTGTCCCAGTTCAGCGCCCTGAAGAATGCCATTTTCGAATCCTTGAGGATCATTTCTGCAATGCATGGGAATGCGCCCCCATGTGTCGTGGGGATAGGCGCCCACAGGTGATGGGGAATTGCTCCCACGACGCCTCGACGGCTTTCCACATGCCGTCGAGAACCGTCGTTCGAGCCGTTTCGGGAGATGGGATCGCCGCCCCACGACCGACGGCCGGAGGCGCCGCACACCCCGAGGGGTGGGGGTGGGCGGGGACGTCCGGGCAACCGTGGGGTCATGGACCTGGGAATCTCTGGACGCACCGCACTCGTCACCGGTGGTGACTCCGGCATCGGCTGGCACACCGCACGGCTCCTGCTCGAGGAGGGCGCCACCGTCGTCCTCACCGACCAGGACGCCGACGACCTCGCCGAGGCCGCCGGCAAGCTCGACGCCCCGGAGGGCCGTCTCCACCACGTGGCTGCCGACCTCGCGACGGAGGAGGGGGTGCTGGCGCTGCGCGACGCCGTGCTCGGCAAGGTCGACACGATCGACGTGCTCGTGCACGCCGCCGGGATCACGGGTGCGCAGGGCCTCTTCCACGAGATCGACGACGCCGGCTGGACCGACACGTTCGCCATCGACCTGCTCGCACCCATCCGCATCACCCGGGCGTTCCTGCCGCAGCTGCGCGATGGCGGCTGGGGCCGGATCGTCTACCTCGCGAGCGAGGACGCCGTGCAGCCGTACGACGACGAGCTGCCCTACTGCGCCGCCAAGGCCGGGGTGCTCGCCTTCGCCAAGGGGCTCTCCCGCTCGTACGCCGAGGAGGGCCTCCTCGTGAACTGCGTGTCGCCCGCCTTCATCCACACGCCGATGACCGACGCGATGATGGAGAAGCGGGCCGACGAGCTCGGGGTGTCGTTCGACGAGGCGATCGAGTCGTTCCTCGACGAGGAGCGCCCCTACATGGAGCTCGGCCGTCGCGGGAAGCCCGAGGAGGTCGCCGACGTGGTGACCTTCCTCTGCTCCGACCGGGCCTCGTTCGTCAACGGCTCGAACTACCGCGTCGACTCGGGCTCGGTCGCCACGATCTGAGCGGGTTCACCGACGTCCGCTCGCGCGGACGCGCCGTGGGCCTCACCCGTCGTACCCGGCCGGTCGCTCCCCAGGACCACCGGACGGGTACGACGGGTCAGGACCCGGTGCGCGCCCCCACGGCGGCGGTGACGTCGTCGACGAAGGCCTCGACGCCCGGCGACGCGGCGATCGCCAGGCCGATCCGGCCGCTGGCCTCGGCGTACCCACGGTCACCCAGGACCCGGCCGACGGCCTCGCGGACCGCCGGGACGGTCGGGGTGCTGGTGCGCAGGTCGATGCCGACGCCCGACCAGCCCACCCGGGCGGACGTCTCGACCTTGTCCTCCGAGTCGCCGGCGATCACGATCGGCAGGCCGTGCTCCATGGCGTGGTGGAGCCCGCCGTACCCGCCGTTCGTGACCAGCACGTCGGTGAGGGGCAGGAGCACGTCGTACGGCAGGAACTCGGCGGCCAGCGCGTTCGCGGGCAGCGGCGGCAGCTCGCTGAGCGGCCTCCCGCCCGTGGACACGACCACGGTGACGTCGGCCTCGGCCAGCGCCTCCAGGGTCGGGCCCACGAGCTCGGAGAAGTCCGTGTTGGCCACGGTTCCCTGGGTGACGTGGACGACCGGCCGACCCCCGTCCAACCGGTCGATCCACGTCGGCGGCTCCACGTCGCTGACCGTCATCCGGGTCAGCGGGCCGTAGAACCGCAGCTTGTCGGGCGCATCGCTGCGCGGGAACTCGAACTCGGGCACGGTGAACTGCGCCAGCAGGTCCGAGGAGCGGAGGAGGTCCATGAAGAACCGGCCGTGGAGCGCGGGTGCGCCCATGCGGGCCAGCATCGCGTCGGCCGCGCGGTGCACCGGCCGCAGCACGACCCGGGTGGCCACCGTGGCGAGCACGCGGTTGCGCAGCCGGTTGAGGCCGGGGTGGCGCAGCGGCGCCAGGCCCATGCCGTACGGCGGGGTGTCGCGGCTGGAGAGCCCGAGCGGGATGATGCCGCACATGGCGGTGAAGGGACGCGCGTCGGCAGGCAGCCGGAAGAGCGCCTGCACGCCGACGAACGTGGGCTCGTGGATCACCGCGTCGGCCGGCTCGGCGGCCAGCAGGGCGAGCAGCGCGTCGCCCGCGGCGGGTGCCGGGGCGAGGAACGCGTCGGCCACGCCCGTGTTGATCGCGTCGCGCCCCCGGGTGCGCGGCCCGGCTCCGATCGCGTCGAGCGTGTCGGCCTCGGCGGGCAGCGCGACGAAGTCCACCTGCGCGTCCCGGACGAGCGCCTCGTACCGTGCTCCCGTGAGGAACCGCACCCGCCAGCCCCGCGCGAGCAGGGCGCGCGCGACCACCAGCAGAGGGCGCACGTGTCCCTCGGCAGGCATG
The DNA here is from genome assembly GCF_000426525.1 of Nocardioides alkalitolerans DSM 16699. Classification (GTDB taxonomy): domain Bacteria; phylum Actinomycetota; class Actinomycetes; order Propionibacteriales; family Nocardioidaceae; genus Nocardioides; species Nocardioides alkalitolerans. The sequence continues at coordinate 427,640 of NZ_KE384533.1, read as the reverse complement.
CTGCAGATGACGGCGCTGGGCATCGGGAGGGGTCCTGGAGGGGTCGGGGGAGGGGCGGTGGGAGATACCATGTCTATTCGACACATCACCGTAGTATCCAACCGTGCCTGACGTCGACGGAACGGGGAAGCCCGTCGTCGGGTCACCGCGTCGCAAGTACGACGCGCCGCGGCGCCGCGAGCAGGCCGCGCGCACCCGGGAGGCCGTCCACAGCGCGGCGTTCGAGCTCTTCAGCGCCCACGGCTACACGCGCACGACGCTGGCCGACGTGGCGAGGGCGGCAGGGGTCTCGGTCGAGACGGTCCAGAAGTACGGGCCCAAGGCGCAGCTGCTCGACGGCGCCCGCCGGATGGGCGTGCTCGGCTCGATGGACCTCGCCAGCATCCTGGACGCACCGGTGATGGAGGCCGTGCTCGCCGCGGACGACCTCGCCGGCGCCGTCGACGCGCTCGTCGAGTTCTACAGCGTCAACACCCGCCTCACCGCCGGGTTCTGGCGGGCGTGGAAGGCGGCGACGAACGTCGACCCGGTCGTCAACGAGCTCTGGGAGCGCGAGATCCGCTCGGGCCGCGCCGCGTTCCGCACCGGTGTCGAGGTCGTGCGGCCGCGGGGCTGGCTGCGCACGGACGTGGACGACCACGAGCTCGCGGCCACGCTGTGGCTCCTGGTGTCGGTGGAGACCTACACGCGGATGACCGTCGACGCCGGGCTCGACGAGCAGAGCTTCCGCAACTGGCTGCGCCGCTCGCTCATGGAGCAGCTCGGCGGGCTCAGCCGGTGAGCCGCGCCGTCCGGCGGTAGGCGCTGGGGCTCACGCCGTACCGGCGCTTGAAGGCGACGCTGAACGTGAACGGGCTCTCGTAGCCGACGCGGCGCCCCACGGAGGCCACGGTCGCGGCGGGGTCGGCGAGCTGCTCGCTCGCGAGGCTCATCCGCCACTCCGCGAGGTAGCGCATCGGCGGTGTGCCGACGCCGGCGCTGAACCGGGCGGCCAGCGTGGCCCGGGAGACGGCCAGGCGCCGGGCGAGGGAGGCGACGGTCCACGGCTCGGCGGGGTCGTCGTGCAGCAGGGCGAGCGCGGCGGTGACCACGGGGTCGCCGCGCACGAGCCACGACGCGGGCCGCTCCGACGGGTGCGCCGCCAGCCACGCCCGGGTCGACGCCACGAGCAGCAGGTCGACCAGGCGGTCGAGCACCGTGGAGCGGGCCACCTCGTCGCGGCCCAGCTCGGTGTCGAGCAGCGTCAGCAGCGCGGCCTGCGACGGGTCGGCCGCGTCGCGTCGTACGACGGCCAGCGGCGGCAGCGCGATGGTGGCCAGGCGTCCGATGTCGCCGCCGCGCTCGTAGGTCGCGAGGAGCATCTGCGTCTCGCCGTCGTCGGCGTTGCCCCAGCGGTGGAGGCCCCGGCTGAGCGTGACGTGCACCGGCTCGCCGTCGAGGGTCGTGCACACCTGGCCGGGCCCGATGCGCACCGTCGGGTCGCCGCCGGCCCGGTCGCCGATCCGGTACGGCGCGGGGCCGCGCGCGAGGAGGACGTCGCCGGCCGCCAGGGTGCGGGTCGCCGGACGGCCGTCGGCGTCGAGGCCCTCGACGACCGCCTCTCCCCGGGTCAGCGCCACCAGGGCGAGGGCGGCGCCGTCGCGGACGTCGATGCCCCAGGGGGCCGTCATCGAGACGCCGAGGGTGAACGCGCGGACCGCCCGGGGGCCGTCGAGGAACTGGCTGAGGGGGTCCACGGCCCTGACGCTAGACGATCTGACAAGGATCGGCGACGAACAGTCATTCAGCGTCCGGCCACCGTCAGGTGGACTGGCGTCATGACCTCTCCCCAGGCAGTCGCCCCGTGAACGCCCTCTCCGTCGCCGCCGTCGCCACCGGGGTCGGGGCCGCCGCCGTGGGCGGGGTCTACGCGGCGTTCTCGGCGATGGTCGTGCCGGCGCTGCGACGCCTCGAGCCGGCGGCGGCCACGGCCGCGATGCAGGAGATCAACGTGCGGGCCGAGCGGGGGCCGTTCATCGTGCTCTTCGTCGGGTCGGCGCTGGCCGCGGTGGCCCTGGGAGCGCTGGCGCTGCGGCCGGGGTCGGACGACCCGGTCGAGGTGCGGCACGTCGTCGCCGCCGGGCTGGTGCTGGGGAGCGTGGCGATCACGGTGGTGGGCAACGTGCCGCTGAACGACCGGCTGGCGGCGCAGGGAGCGTCGTACTGGGTCGAGTACGTGGGCACGTGGACGCACCTCAACACCGTGCGGGCACTGCTGGCCCTCGGGGCCGTGGGGGTGCTGGTGCGGTGAGGCTCAGCCGAGCGTCGACCAGTACCACCAGAACGCCTCGGTGATCATCGCGACGACGACGAGGTAGACGAGCACGATGCCGAGCAGCGACCAGGATCGCAGGAACCGGACCGCGCCGGAGCGGGCCACGCCCTCACCGAGCACGCCGGCCTCGGCGTTGCGGAGCGTCACGTGCCAGGCCAGCGGGATCATCACTGCCCACACGACCATGCAGTAGGGGCAGAGCGCGCCGATGACGTAGATGCTCTGCACCACCAGCCAGCCGACGAACGCGATGCCGAGCACGACGCCGACCTGCAGGCCGGCCCAGTACCAGCGCGACAGCCGGGCGCCGCCGAGCAGGGCCGCCCCGACCGCGGCCACGACCGGGAAGGCCGCGAGCCCGATGAGAGGGTTCGAGAACCCGAAGACGCTCGCCTGGTCGGTCTGCATGACCGACCCGCACGACAGCACCGGGTTGAAGCTGCAGGAGGGCACGTAGGAGGGGTCGGCGAGCAGCTTCATCCGCTCGATGACCAGCGTGAACGCCGCGACGGCGCCGATCAGGCCGCCGACCAGCATCAGCCAGCCGAGCCGCCGGTCGCGGGCCTCGTCGGCCCACTCCGCCAGCTCGTCGTCGGTGAGCTCGTCCCCGCGCTCGTCGCGGTGGTCGAGGTCGTCGTCGTACGTCGTGCTCATGCGCGCTCCACGCGTCGAATGTAGCGCCGGTGGTGGAGCCGGGCCGGGGTCCGGGGCCGTCAGCTGCGTCCCGTGAGCCGCGCCATGATCCCGGTGTAGCGCGTCGGGAGGGCCCGGGCGAGGAGGTCGGGGACGACCGCGGACATGCCGATCAGCACCCGGGCCTTGCGCGTGTGCACGGCGTCGAGGATCTGCGTGGCCGCCTTGTCGGCGGGGAACGTCAGCAGCTTCTCGAACGACTCCTTGCCCTTGCGCGCCTGCTCGGGCGTCGCCGAGGCCGCCACCATCGCGGTCTGGGCGATGCGCGTGCGGATGCCGCCGGGGTGGATGGTGCTGACGCCGATGCCCTCGGGCTCGAGCTCCTGGCGCAGCACCTCGCTGAAGCCGCGCAGGGCGAACTTGCTGGCGGCGTACGCCGACTGCCCCGGCACCGCGATGAGGCCGAAGAGGCTGGAGACGTTGACGACGTGGCTGCCGGGGGTCTGCTGGAGCGAGGGCAGGAGCAGGCGGGTGAGCGTCACGGGGGCGCGGAAGTTGATGGCGAGGACCGTGTCGTACTCGTCCGCCGTGAGGTCGGTGAAGCGGCCGCCCGCCGCGATGCCGGCGTTGTTGACGAGCAGCGCGACCTTCGGTGCGACGGCCAGGATCCGCTCGACGAGGCCCGCGAGGGCCTCGATGTCGGAGAGGTCGGCGACCTCGGTGTGCACCTGCGTCCGAGGGTGCGCCGACGAGATCGCGGCGGCGACGCCGGCGAGCCGGTCGCCGTCGCGGTCGACGAGCACGAGGTGGCTGCCGCGCTCGGCGAGCTGGTGGGCCATCTGCTCGCCCATCCCGCTGGCCGCCCCGGTGAGGACGACGTGGGCACCGGTGAACGTGAATCGAGGGAGAGCCATGGCGGCAGTCTGGCGCGCCGCGTCGTACGGCGACTTGCCCGCGCGCGACGAGTTCTTGCCCCGGCGCGACAGGAGCTGCGGGTCAGTCGGGGTGTGCGGCGGTCTCGGGTGACCCGCCCTGCGCGCGCTCGGTGGCCCAATCGCGGCGCCGGTAGTGCTGGACCATGGCCACGACGAGTACCAGGTATCCGAGGCCGACCGCCAGGTCCAGGACGAGGAAGCCGTCGTAGGGGTACTGGTCTGCGGCGATGCGGACGAGCGACTTCACGGTCCAGTAGAGGCCGAGCACCAGCTGCCCGACGATCAGCACTCGCAACGCCTTCGGACTCACGGCCCCACCCCCCTCGATCTCGGGTGCCTAGGCTAGCGGCGTGGCGGACTACGACCGACGGCTCGTCGACCTCTACGACGAGGACAACCCCGACGGGCCCGATCACGACTTCTACCGGGCGCTCGCCGACGAGCTGGACGCCCACGCGGTCGTGGACCTGGGCTGCGGCACAGGGATGCTCACCGTCTCGCTGGCCCGCGGGGGCCGGACGGTCGTCGGTGTCGACCCGTCCTCGACGATGCTCGACCTGGCCCGCAGCCGCCCCGGTAGCGGTGCGGTGGACTGGCGCCACGGCGACAGTCGCGCGATCCCGGCCGGCCGGTTCGACTACGCCGTGATGACCGGCAACGTCGCCCAGCACGTGCCCGAGGCCGACTGGGCGCGCACCCTGGCGGACCTGGCCGCCGCCCTCCGGTCCGGCGGTGTGCTGGCCTTCGAGAGCCGCAACCCCGCGGCGCGGGCCTGGGAGACCTGGACGACGGCGCCCACCACCCGCCCGACCGTGCACGGGCCGCTCGTCGAGTGGTCCGAGGCCGAGCAGGTCGCCCCCGGTGTCGTCCGGCTCGTCGCTCGCAACGCGTTCCCCGACGGCGAGACCGTCACGGAGGAGCTGCTGCTCCACTTCCGCGGACGCGACGAGATCGAGCGCGACCTGACGGCCGCCGGCTTCGAGGTCGAGGCGGTGTACGGCGACTGGGCCCGGGGCCCGCTGACGGAGACCTCCGCCGTGATGGTGGTCGTGGCCCGCGCGCGGTAGCTGGAGTCGTCGGACCGGCGGGCATATTGCATCCAATTCTCTCGGATTGCATACTTCGGTCGTGCTTTCCCACCTCGCGAACCCCGCCGCCTTCACGCCGCCCGCAGGCCACACCACCCGTCCCACGTTGGAGGGCTGGTTCGGGATGGCGGCGTCGACGCACTGGCTCGCCACCGCCTCGGCGCAGTCGGTGCTCGAGCGGGGCGGCAACGCGTACGACGCGGCGGTCGCCGCCGCCTTCGTGCTCCACGCCGTCGAGCCGCACCTCAACGGACCGGGTGGCGACATGGTCGCCCTGGTGGCTCCCGCCGGCCGGGCGCCGGTCGTCGTCGACGGCCAGGGGCCGGCGCCGTCCGGCGCGACCATCGAGCACATGCTCGGTGAGGGACTCACCGAGGTGCCGGGCAGCGGCGCGCTCGCGGCGGCGGTCCCCGGTGCCGTCCCGGCGCTCCTGCACGTGCTGCGGGAGCACGGCACCTGGGATCTCGACGACGTGTGGGCCTATGCGCTCGCCTACCTCGACGACGGGCACCCCGCCGGGGCACAGCTGAGCTCGGTCATCGCGACCATGGCCGACCACTTCCGCGAGCACTGGCCCTCCTCGGCTGCGCTGTGGCTGCGTGACGGCGGCCCCCCGCGGGTCGGTGACGTGGTGACCAACGCCGCGTACGCGGCCACGCTGCGGCGCCTGCTGGCGTCGGCGCCCCGGGGAGGCGACCGCGCGGCCCGCATCGACGCCGTGCTCGAGGAGTGGCGGAGCGGGTTCGTGGCGGCCGCGGCCGTCGACGTCGCCGCGACGCGCCACCGACACTCCTCGGGCGGGGAACACGTCGGCGTGATCGGGCGGGAGGACTTCGCCGCCGCCGCGGTGCGCACGGAGGAGCCGCTGTCCGTCGACTTCCGGGGCGTCACGGTGCACAAGGCCGGCTTCTGGACCCAGGGCCCCGTCCTGCTGCAGGCGCTCGCGATCCTCGACCACTTCCCCGACGACCACGTGGACCCGTCGACGGCCCTCGGTGTCCACACCGTGGCCGAGGCGCTGAAGCTCGCCATGGCCGACCGGGACACCTACTACGGCGACGCGGTCGAGCGGACCGCCCACGTCGACCCCCGGACCGTCCTGCTCTCCCCGGCCTACGCAGCCGCTCGAGCGGCCCAGATCGCGGAGACGGCGTCGCGCGAGCACCGACCGGGCGACGTGCCCGGCCTCACGGCCTGGAGGGCGCCCCTCACACGCGCCGGCGGGAGCGCGGCCGGTATCGGCACGGGCGAGCCGACGGTGGCGCGCGACGGACGCACTCGCGGCGACACCTGCCACGTCGACGTGGTCGACCGGCACGGCAACATGGCGTCGCTGACCCCCTCGGGCGGATGGCTCCAGTCGTCGCCGACGATCCCGTCCCTCGGCTTCTGCCTGGGGACCCGGCTGCAGATGACCTGGCTCGACGCGGCGAGCCCGTCGGCCCTCCGGCCGGGCACCCGGCCTCGGACGACGCTGAGCCCCACCCTCCTCAGCCGCTCCGGCGTGGCCACCAGCGCGCTCGGCACCCCGGGCGGGGACCAGCAGGACCAGTGGCAGCTCCTCTACCTGCTGCGCACGATCGTGGGCGGGCACACGCCGCAGCAGGCGATCGACGCCCCCGCCTTCCACACCACGGCCCTGGTCGGCTCGTTCTGGCCCCGGGAGTGGTCGCCGGCCGGTCTCGTGGTCGAGGACCGCCTCGGTGTCGCGGTCGTGGCCGAGCTCGAGCGGCGGGGGCACGCGGTGACGGTTGCGGACGGCTGGAGCCTCGGTCGGCTCTCCGCCGTGACCCGGGATCCCGTCACCGGGCGTCTCGGCGCGGCGGCGAACGCACGCGGTGCCCAGGGCTACGCGGCCGGGCGGTGACCAGGATGGGGACCCGCCCCGCCGCGGACGTGCCCGCGTCCGCCCGAGCGGCGACGACGACGGTCGGGCTCATGCTCGTCCTCACCTTCTCCACCGGGGTCGCGGACGCGATCGGCTACCTGGCGCTCGACAAGGTCTTCACCGGCAACATGACGGGCAACGTGGTCATCCTCGGGATGGGCGTGGCCGGTGAGGACGGACTTCCGGTGGCCGGTCCGCTCGTCGCGCTGGCGGCCTTCATGGTCGGCGCGGCGGTCGGTGGCCGCGCGCAGCGCGGCGTCCCGGTCGGGTGGCGGACGAGGACGACCGTCCTCCTCGTCGTCGTCGCGGCGGTCTTCGCCGGCACGGCCGGCTACGCCGCGGCCAGGCCCACGTCGTACGGGCACACGGAGGGCCTCGTGGTGGCAGGCGTCATCGCCACCGCGATGGGCCTGCAGGCGGCCGTGGCCCGGCACGTCGGGGTCAAGGACGTGACGACCGTCGTCGTGACCTCGACCATCACCGGCCTCGCTGCGGACTCGAGGCTCGGGTCCGGTGCGGGTCAGCCCTGGGTACGACGCGCGTGCGCGGTCGTCGCCATCGGGGCCGGCGCCCTGGTCGGCGCCCTCACCCTCCGCGTGCACCCGGCCGTCGGTATCGCGACGTCCGCCGCGCTCACGGTCGGAGTGGCTGCGGTCGGCTGGTGGGTGCACCGTGACGGTCCCACCGTCCCGCGGCGCTGATCGCGGTGGGAGTCGACAGGGAGCCCGTGCCCGGTCGCTCAGCCCTCGCGGCTCGCGCCCTGGTTCTCGACCCAGCGCGCCATCGCCTCGGCGGAGGACCGGACGTGACGCGTCATCGCCCGACGGGCGCGCGCGCCGTCGCCCGCGTTGATCGCCTCCGCGATCTGCCGGTGCTCCTGCGAGTTCTGGCGCAGCAGGCGCGAGTTGCCGGCGTACGCCGCGAACGCGGAGTTGCGGGGCAGCCGTCGGCTGATCTCGGCGATCGTCAGGCTGAGCTGTCGGCTGGCCGCGGCCTCCAGGATCACGCCGTGGAAGTCCTCGTTGGCCTCGGCCCACAGCCGGGAGGTCTCCTGGGCGCCAACGGGGTCGGACGTGTCGTGCGCCGCGACGGCGCGGTCGTAGCGGTCCCAGGCGGAGTTCAGCCGTCGCAGCTGCTCGTCGTCGATCAGCTCGGCGGCGAGCTCGGCCGCCAGTCCCTCGAGCTCTCCGCGCACGGCGCCCAGCTCTCGGATGTCGCGGCCGCTGTGGCCGTTGACCCGGGCGCCGCGGTTGGGCGTGATCGTCACGACACCCTGGGCGTGGAGCACGCGGAGGGCCTCCCGCACGGGGGTCCGGCTCACCCCGAACTCCTCCGCGACGGCGGTGTGCCGGATCCAGCTGCCCACGGGGATCGTCCCGGACAGGATCCGACGCAGCAGCTCGTCGGCGAGCTTCTCGCCGAGCGCGCCATCGGTGTCGCCGGTCTCGCTGGTCGCGGGCTCGGTGGCCAAGGCTGGGACCTCCTGGGGCACGGGGCCCGTCGTGGTCGGGGGTGCGCCCCCGCGGCGAGGCTCGCCCGTCGGACTCGCCGACCGCAGTTTTGCATCCAATCCGAGCGCACGACCAGTCCCCCCACCATCGGCCTTCTGCGGGTGGCCCCGTGACGCGGCAGCGCCGGACCGTCCCCTGCTGGGCGATGGTGCCGACGCCGTTCACGCCCGACGGGGCGAGCCTCGACGTCGCGTCGCTCGAGCGGCTGGCGACCTCGCTTCTCGACGACGGGTGCGCGGGTCTCGTCGCGCTGGGGGTGATCGCGGAGCCCGGCACCCTCGCGGAGGAGGAGCGTCGCGAGGTCGTCTCGCGGCTGGCGGCGCTGACGCGGCCGCGAGGGGCGGGCCTGGTGGTGAGCGTGCTCGCGCTCGGCACCGACGACGCCGTCACGCAGGTACGTCGGTCGGAGGAGCTCCGGTCGGGAGCCGACGCCGTCCTCGTGCCCGTCGTCTCGGGCGACCACCGCGAGCTGCGCCGTCACCTCCGGGCGGTGCACGCCGCGGCCGACCTGCCGGTCGTCGTGCAGGACCTGCCGCGCTCGACCGGCATCACCATCGGCGTCGACGGGCTGCTCCGCGCGCTGGACGGCCTGGACTTCGTCCCCGCGGTCAAGTGCGAGTCGCCGCCGACCTTCGCCGCCGTGGCGGCGCTGGCGCGTCACAGCGACGTCGTCCCGATGTCGGGCATGGGTGGTCTGGGCCTCGTCGCCGACCTGCACGCCGGCGCGCGGGCCGTCGCACTGGGGGCCACGCCCACGCGCGCCCTCGTGGGCGCGGTGGGGGACTGGGAGCGCGGCGACGTGGCGGCCAGCCTGGCCGCGGTGGGGCGGGTGGCGGCGAGGTGCCACGTGGAGACGCAGCCCGGTGCGGCGATCGCCATCCGCAAGGAGCACTGGCGCCGGGAGGGCCTCATCGCCAGCGCCGCCGTACGCCGCCCGACAGCGCCGTGGGACCCGCAGCTCGCCGGGCTCTCCGACCTGCTGGGCGTCGGCCCCCGCTCCTGAGCGCGGCGCGGGCGATTGTCACGGGGAGCGAACAGATCCGGCACACCCCTTGCCTCGGAGACCGAACCGGCGCAAACTGCATCCAATCTTGTTGTATCGCATCCAATCCAGAAGGTGGCGTCGTGAGCTCAGCACTGCAGCCGGAACCGGTCGACACCGCCAGGGGCCTCCGGCGCAACACCATCGGAGCGTTCGGCCTGACCTTCATGGTGGTGGCCGCCGCAGCCCCGCTCACCGCGATGGCCTCCAACATCTCGCTGAGCCTGGCGTTCGGCGTCGGGGGCGGCACGGTCGGGCTGCTCGTCGTCGTGGCCGCACTGCTCGCCGTCTTCGCTGCGGCGTACGTCGCCCTGAGCCGCCACGTCACCAACGCCGGCGCCTACTACGCCTTCATCGGGTTCGGGCTGGGCCGGGCGACCGGGGCCGGTGCGGCGTTCGTCGCCACGGTCGCCTACAACATGGCGGCCGGCGGCATGATCGCAGCGACCGGCTACTTCGCGGGGGTGACCGCGGAGGCCTACCTCGGCGTCGATCTGCCCTGGTACGCCTACGGCGTCGTCGCGCTGGGGCTGACGGCCTACCTCGGTCGCCGCGGGGTCGACGTCGCGCAGCGCCTGACGACCGGTGTCTCGCTGCTGCAGTTCGCCGTCATCATCGTGCTGGGCCTGGCGGTGCTCGTCCAGCGGCCCGGTGGGTGGGACCTGGGCGTCTTCACGCCCGGCCAGATGTTCGACGGCAACGTCGCCATGACGCTGGTCTTCTGCATCCTCTCCTTCGTCGGCTTCGAGGCGACCGCGATCTACGGCGAGGAGGCCCGGGTCGCACGACGCTCCATCCGCGTCGCGACCTACACGTCGATCGCCCTCCTGGTCGGCATCTTCGTGTTCTCGACCTGGTCGATCGTGGCGGCCTTCGACGACGTCCGTGCCGCCGCGGCCGCCGACCCGGGATCACTGGTCTTCCGGACTGCCGACGCCTACCTGGGCTCCTGGTCGGGAGGCCTGCTCTCGACGATGGTCACGGTCAGCTTCCTCGCCGCTGGCGTCGCCTTCCACAACATGGCCGCGCGCTACCACTACTCGCTCGGGCGCTCGGGCCTGCTTCCCCGCGCGCTCGCCACGACCCACCCGCGCCATGGCACCCCCCACCGCAGCAGCGCCCTGCAGATCGGGCTCTCGATCGTGATGCTCGTGCCGTTCGCCGTCTCGGGGGCCGACCCGATCCTCAACCTCTTCCCGGCCGTCTCCGGCATCACCAGCATCTCCCTCACGTCGCTGATGATCGGCTGCTGCCTCAGCATCGTCGTGGCCGGTCGTCGCGGCCTCCTCCCGGAGAGCGCCTGGGTCACGCTCGTCGCCCCGGTCGTCGCGGGCGTCGGCATGATCGTGATCTGCGTGATCATCCTGACGAACTACCAGGAGGTCACCGGCAGCACCTCGCTCGTGATCGCGGCGATGCCGTTGCTGCCGCTGGCGGCCGGGGTGTACGGCGCCGTGGCCTACTCGGTGCGGGCGCGACGCGACGGGGAGATCGACATCGATGCATCCTGAGACCACCCGACGCCCGGACCCCGAGGAGGTCACCGTGCGACCGCACCCGGACGACCTGATGCCACCCCTCGACCTCGAGGCCGTCGTCGACCCGCGCCTGGTGGAGATCCCGCCCGTCGAGGTGCTGCCCGGGACACGCAGCCACTTCCGTCTCCGGTACGCGGTGGTGCAGGGCTGGCGACCGCTCGAGCTCGACCTGCACCTGCCCCTCGGAGCGGACGTGGGCACCGGACCGCACCCGGTGGTCGTCTACGTGCACGGGGGCTCGTTCCTCGCCGGCGTCCCGGCGATGGGACCGTGGACGAGCCTCCCGGCCCACGGGGTCGCGGTCGCCTCTGTCTCCTACCGTCTCTCGGGCGAGGCCCCCTTCCCTGCCGCGGTCGAGGACGTCCGGGCCGCGCTGACCTGGGTGGCGGGCAACGCCGGACGCTTCGGGCTCGATCTCGACCGTCTCGCGCTCTGGGGCAGCTCGGCCGGCGGATACCTGGCGGCCCTGGTCGCCCTCACCCACGGTCGGCCCCTGGGTCGGGTGTCCGATCGTGCGGCGCAGCCGTCCCCGAGGGTCGGCGCGGTCGTCGCCCACTACCCGGTGAGCAGCCCGGCGGACCTGCGGGGCGACGCGACCCTCTCCTCGCCGGCGGAGGACGACGCGCTCGCCACTGTCATGGCCCAGTTCTTCGACGGCTCCGCCGGCGCCGTACCGACATCGCTGGTGGACCACATCAGCACCCCGGCGCCCGGGGACGACGCGCTGCCCCCGTTCCTCGTCCTCCACGGCGACGCCGACCGGAGGGTCGACCTGCAGCAGTCACGACGGCTCGTCGCGGCGCTCCGGGACCGCGCCGTCCCGGCGCACCTCGAGGTGGTGCCCGGGGCCGACCACGGTGCGGACGTCTTCGCGTCCGCGCCCCTCGTGCGCCAGGCCCTCGACTTCCTCGAGGCCTCCTGGGCCGGCGGTGCCGCCGCCGCGGACCCGCGACCGTGACGGCCCGACCCCGCCTCCCCGCGACGCCGCCCCACCGAACCCCGACCTCGCAAGGAACACCCATGGACGTCCTCATCTCCGGCGCCAGCATCGCCGGGCTCGCCTCCGCCCACTGGCTCGCACGGGCAGGTCACACGGTCACCGTCGTCGAGCGCGCCGACGGTCTGCGCAGCGGGGGCGTCTCCATCGACGTCCGGGAGGAGGCGGTCGAGGTCGCGCGACGGATGGGGGTGCTCGACGAGATCCAGGAACGTCGCGTGCCGCACGAGGACGTGTACCGCTTCGTCGACGAGTCGGGGACGACCCAGGCCGAGCTGCGACCCGCCGCCGACGTCTACGAGAGCTCGGACGACGTCGAGATCTCCCGCGACGTGCTCGGCGAGATCCTCCGGGCCGCGGTGCCGGACAGCGTGACCTTCCGGTTCGACACGTGGATCGCGGCGATCGCCGACGGACCCGACGGCGGCCCGGTCGTGGTGACGCTCAGCGACGGCAGCACGAGCCGGTTCGACCTGGTGGTCGGCGCCGACGGCATGCACTCGAACGTGCGGGAGCTGGTGTTCGGTGCCGAGAAGCAGTTCGTGCACCACCTCGGCCTCTACGTCTCGATCGCCAAGCGCTGCCGGACCGTGCGGGTCGAGACCGGATCCGAGGTGCTCAACACCCCCGGCCGCATGGTGATGCTCCGCAGCGACGGCACGTCGACCTCCGCCCTGCTCGGGTTCCGGTCCGAGTGGCTGGACCACGACTTCCGCGACGCCTCGGCGCAGCGTGAGATCGTCCGGCGGGCGTTCGAGGGGATGGACGGCTGGGTCGCGCCCCAGGCGGTCTCCGAGGTGCTGGACGCCGACGACTTCTACTTCGACTCCGTGAGCCAGATCCGCATGTCGTCGTGGTCGCGCGGCCGGTGCGTGCTGGTCGGGGACGCGGCGTACTGCGCCTCCTTCTTCTCCGGGATGGGCACGACGCTCGCCATGGTCGGCGCCCACGCGCTCGCGCTCGCTCTCGACACCGCCGGCGGCGACCTGCCGGCGGCCCTCGCGGGCTACGACGACCGCATGCGTCCGTTGGTCGACCGCGCCCAGGCCATCGCCGGGCAGGGAGCCGCGTTGCTGTTCCCGCCGACCCGGGCCGCCATCGAGGAGCGCAACGCCGGCCTGCGCGCCGCCGCGCGCGTCTGACCGTCCTCCCGAGCGTCCCACCCTCACCCCCTCCACCCAGAAGAGAGCGCCCGCCATGCCCCCCGTCGCCACCGCGACCGCCCGTCAGCTGCCCGACCCGCTCACGTCCGAGCAGCTGATCACCTGCAGCGACCCGGCGACCGGCCTGCGCGCCGTCATCGCCATCGACAGCACCGACCTCGGTCCCGGTCTCGGTGGTGTCCGGATGAAGGCGTACCCCTCGTTCTGGGCCGGCGCGCTCGAGGCGCAGCGGCTCGCACGCGCGATGACCTACAAGAACGCGCTGGCCGGCCTGCCGTACGGCGGGGCCAAGTCGGTCGTGCTCGACGACGGCGACCACCGCAACCGGCGGGAGCGGCTCGTGCGCTTCGGCGAGCTCGTCGCGCGTCTGGGCGGTGCCTACCTGCCGGGCGTCGACATGGGCACGACGACCGAGGACCTGGCGCTCATGGCGACGGCCGGCGCACCGTCCACCTGCTCGACCGACGATCCGTCCCCGTGGACCGCGCTCGGTGTCTTCCACGCCATCCGCGCGGCGACGGTGCACCAGCTGGGCTCCGACGGGGTGCAGGACGTCGAGGTCCTCGTCCAGGGGGTCGGCAACGTGGGAGCCGCCCTCGCGCGGCTGCTGGTCGACCACGGCGCGCGGGTCACCGTCACCGACCTCGACGCCGATCGAGCCGAGCGGGTGGCGCACGAGATCGACGGCCGTGCCATCGCAGCCGACGAGGTCCTCACCCACGCCACCGACGTCTTCGCCCCCTGCGCGGCGGCACGCGTGGTCACCCGAGCGGCGATCCCCGGTCTCCGCTGCCGCATCGTGGCCGGGGGCGCCAACGACACCCTCGAGGACGACGCCTGCGCGGACGACCTCCACTCTGCCGGCATCCTCTACGTCCCGGACTTCGTGGCCAATGCCGGTGGCGTGATCCACATCCACTCGCTCGTCGCGGGGTGGCCCGCCGACGAGCTGGGGCCCGCGCTCGGCCGGATCGCCGACCGCGTCGGCAGCGTGCTGGCCGACGCCCGCGAGCGGGGCACCACGCCGCTCGCCGCTGCCCACGACCAGGCACGCGCGCTCGTGCGGGACGCTCGATCCCGCCCGACGCCCCGCTGACGAGACGCACGACCACCGCCCGACCCACCCGTCGCCACGAGACACGAGGAGCCCACCGTGGGAGAGACCACCAAGAAGCCTGCGCCCGGCCAGACGCAGGGCGCCGGGACCGGACCCGTGTTCGACCCGCAGACCTACGCCGACGAGCTGCGCGACGTGCGGGAGAACCGTCGCATCGGCACGCGCATCTGGTTCGAGAACGACCGGGTCCAGGTGTGGGACCTCTCGCTCCAGCCCGGTGAGCGGCTGCCGTTCCACTGCCACGACCAGGACTACTTCTGGACCGTCACCGACCCCGGACGGGTCCTTCAGCGCTACGACGACGGCACGAGCCGTGTCGTCGACGTCGAGGTGGGGCACACCAACTTCCTCACCTACGCGGGCGACCAGTGCACCGTGCACGACCTCGAGAACGTCGGCGACACCTTCGTCCGGTGCGTGACCGTCGTGCTCAAGGACCCCGGGGCGGTCTCGACGATCGACTGAGCAGCTGACCGGTCAGCCCCCGCGCCGTACCTCCCGCGGCGAGCTGTCCCACCACCTCCGCGCGGCGCGCGACAGCGCGGACTGCTCGGCGAACCCCACGAGGTGCGCCACCTGACCCACCGGGAGGTCGGTGGTGGTGAGCAGGCGGCGGGCGGTGTGGCGTCGTACGTCGTCGACCACCGCTCCGAACGTCGTGCCCTCGGCCTCGAGGCGGCGCTGCAGGGTGCGGGGGTGCACCGCCAGCAGGGCGGCGACGGCGCCGACCTCGACGGGTCGGGTGCCGAGGGACTCCTGCACCGCGGCCCGGACCCGGGGGGCCAGGTCGGCGGCGACCGTCGGCGCCTGCTCGGCGAGGAAGGCGAGGGCGAGCTGGCGCATGTTCTCGTTGACCGTGCCGATCGGGTGGTCCATGAGGTTCCGGGGCATCCGCAGCACCGCCGCCGGCACGTCCCGCCGGACCCGCACCGGCGCGCCAAAGAACGCCTCGTGCACCCCCGCGGGCGCGGCGGGCCGGTAGGGCAGGTCGACGCTGCGCAGGCCGTACGGGCCGCCGGCGAGGTAGAGGATCGTCCGGTGCAGGAACGCCAGCCCGCTGTCGGTGCCCTGCACGGGCCCGGCGGCCGTGGCGGGGCCGTAGAGCAGGGCGCTGACGCCGCGGTCGCCGGCCGGGTCGGGCGCGACGGTGAGGGTGAGCGACCGGCTGTGCACGAAGAGGTAGCGGGTCGTGCACTCGAGCGCGTCGCCCAGCGTGGGGGAGTGCTGGATGGCCACCGCGAGCGAGCCCAGCATCGTGATGTCCTGCCGCGCCGCGATGCGCAGCCCGAGGTCGGGGCAGTCGAGGGTGTGGGCGGCCAGCTCGAGGATGGTGGCGGCGCCGCGCTCGGTGATGAGCAGGTCGTCGCGGTCGAGGGCCTCCACCGGCACCTCGGCCGACCGTGCCAGCCGCTCGGCGTCGCCGCCGAGCTCGGCCACGGTGGCCCGCAGGCCCCGCAGGCAGGCCGATCGGATGTGTCCCATGGGCGCCTCCTGTCACGCTGAGACAAGACTATGTCGCACTCGGGCAAGTTCTGTACGGCGCGCGCGGCGCAGACTCGACGTCATGAGCACCTCCACGCCCGCCGATCCGACCTCGTCCGCCGAGTCCGCTGCCGACACGCAGGGCACGCCCGAGCACGTCGACGTCGTCGTCGTCGGTGCCGGTCTCTCCGGGGTCGGCGCCGCCTACCGCCTCCAGACCGAGCGGCCGGGCACGACGTACGCGATCCTCGAGGCCCGCGACGACCTCGGCGGCACGTGGGACCTCTTCCGCTACCCGGGCGTGCGCTCCGACTCCGACATGTACACGCTGGGCTACGGCTTCAAGCCCTGGAAGGACGGCCGCTCGCTGGCCGACGGCGCGTCGATCCTCGACTACATCCGCGAGACCGCCGACGAGTTCGGCATCGAGCGCCACATCCGCTACGCCAGCAAGGTCGTCGGCGCCGACTTCGACACGGCCGCCGCCCGCTGGACGCTCACGCTGGAGGACACGCACTCCGGGGAGCGGCGCACGATGACGTGCGGCTTCCTCTACTCCTGCGCGGGCTACTACGACTACGACAACCCCCACGACCCCGTCTTCGAGGGCACCGAGTCGTTCGCCGGCGAGGTCGTGCACCCGCAGTTCTGGCCCGAGGACCTCGACTACGCCGGCAAGCGCGTCGTCGTCATCGGCTCCGGCGCCACCGCGGTCACGCTCGTGCCGTCGATGCTGAAGGGCGAGGGCGCCGCGGCCCACGTGACGATGCTGCAGCGCACCCCCACCTGGATCAGCGCGGTGCCGAGCCGCGACAAGAAGGCCGACCGCATCAAGGCGGTGCTGCCCGAGGGCGTCGCCCACCACGTCGTGCGCGCCAAGAACATCGCGTTCAGCACGGCGTTCTACCAGTTCTGCCGCCGCCGCCCGGCGACCGCGCGCAAGCTGCTCACGGGCATGGCGACGAAGATCCTCGGCGACGAGCAGCTGGTCGCCGACCACTTCACGCCGCCGTACGACCCGTGGGACCAGCGCCTGTGCGCCATCCCGTCCGGCGACCTCTTCCGGGCCATCAAGGCGGGCGACGCCGACGTCGTCACGAACCACGTCGACCGCCTGGTGCCCGAGGGGGTCCGCCTGCGCTCCGGCGAGGTGATCGAGGCCGACGTCGTGGTCACCGCGACCGGTCTGCGGCTGCTGGCCTTCGGCGGCATCGAGCCGTACGTCGACGGTCACCGCGTCGAGCTCTCCGAGGAGTTCGTGTGGAACGGCGCGATGATGACCGGGGTCCCGAACTTCGCCGTCTGCATCGGCTACACCAACGCCTCGTGGACGCTGCGGGCCGACCTCACCCACCGCCTCGTGTGCAAGGTGCTGGGCTGGATGGAGAAGCGCGGCCACGACGTCGTCGCCCCCCGCCCCGACGGCGACCTCGAGCCGCAGCCGCTGCTCGACCTCGCCGCCGGCTACGTGCAGCGCTCCATCGGCTCGTTCCCGCGCCAGGGCGACCGCCGCCCCTGGCAGGTGCGCCAGAACTACGTGCTCGACTCGCTCCACACGCTGCGCACCGACCTCGACCGCACGCTCGCGCCGGTCACCGCCGCCACCCCCGTCACCGACGACGGCGCGCTGGTCGGGGCCGACGCGTGAGCGCCCGCACCTGGGCCCCCGACCTCCTCGGCGACGGCTACGCCCAGCACACGATCGAGCTCGGCACCGACCCCGACGGCGAGGGCGAGATCGCGGCGGTGCTCGTGCGCCGTACCGTGCGCGACGACGAACGGCCCACGGGCGCCGTGCTCTACGTGCACGGCTTCTCCGACTACTTCTTCCAGGTCGAGCTGGCGGACTTCTTCGCCGAGCGCGGCATGGCGTTCTTCGGCCTCGACCTGCGCAAGTGCGGACGCTCGCGGCGCCCCGGGCAGACCGCCCACTACGCCTCCGACCTCGTCCAGTACGACGAGGAGCTCGAGGCGAGCATCGCCGCGATCGCGGAGTCCCACCCCGGCCTCCCGGTCACGGTCGTCGCGCACTCGACGGGCGGGCTCATCACGCCGCTCTGGCTCGACCGGCGGCGCCGCGAGCGCCGTACCGAGCCCGTCGCCGCCCTCGTGCTCAACAGCCCCTGGTTCGACCTGCAGGGCAAGCCCGTCATGCGCGGGCCGGTCACCTGGGGTCTCCGCGGCGCGTCGCGGGTGCGCCCGTTCCGGCCGCTCGACCTGCCCGACAGCGTCTACGGCTCCACGCTGCACACGAGCGGCACGGGGGAGTGGGAGTTCGACGTCGACCTCAAGCCCGTGACGACGTTCCCCATAACGGTGGGGTGGCTCAACGCCGTACGGCGCGGGCACGCCCGGCTGCACCGGGGCCTCGACGTCGGGGTGCCGTCGCTGGTGCTGCGCTCCGACAAGACGCACTGGTCACGGCGCTACACCGACGCCAGCGACCGCGCCGACACCGTGCTCGACGTGCGCCAGATCGCCCGGTGGGCGGGCTGCCTCGGCGGCGAGACCACCGTCGTGCCGATCACCGACGCCCGCCACGACGTCTTCCTGTCGCTGAAGGAGCCGCGCGAGGCGGCGTACGGCGTCGTCGACGAATGGCTCTCGCGTCACGCGGCCACGGGCTACGCGGCGCCGTAGACCGGGCTGTGTGCACGATCCTGGTGCTTTGCGCTCTGAATTCAGGGCGCAAAGCGGCGGTTTAACCGCTCGAGCGGTTAAACCGTCAGCCCAGCGCGCGGTCCAGGTTGATCGCGGCGCTGACGAGGCTGAGGTGGGTGAAGGCCTGGGGAAAGTTGCCGAGCTGCTCGCCGGTGAGGCCGACCTGCTCGGCGTAGAGCCCGAGATGGTTGCCGTAGGTGAACATCTTCTCGAGCGACAGCCGCGCCTCGTCGACGCGGCCCGCGCGGGTGAGGGCCTCGACGTACCAGAACGAGCACATCGAGAACGTGCCCTCCTCGCCGGCGATGCCGTCGTCGGTGCCGCCGTCCTCCCCGTCAGCCCCGTCGCCCAGGTCGTAGCGGAAGACGAGCGAGTCGGTGACCAGGTGCTCCTCGACCGCCGCGAGGGTGGAGAGGAAGCGCGGGTCGCCCGGCGCGACGAACTTCACCATCGGCATCAGGAGCACACCGGCGTCGAGCACGTCGGAGCCCTCGGACTGGGTGAAGGCGCCCTCGGGGCCGACGTCCGGGTTCCAGGAGCGGTCCATGATGCGGTGGTAGATCGCGTCCCGGGTCTTCTGCCACGCGGCCACGTCGCCGGGCAGGCCGCGCTTGCGGGCGATGCGCATCATCCGCTCGACCGCCACCCAGCACATGAGCCGCGAGGTCGTGTGGGCCTGCGGGTCCTCACGGATCTCCCACATGCCCTGGTCGACGCGGTCCCAGTTCTCGAGCACCCAGTCGAGCACCTTCGTCAGGTCGGTCCAGCCGTCGTGGCTGATGCCGCTGCCGTACTTGTCGAAGAGGTAGACCGAGTCGATCAGCTCGCCGTAGATGTCGAGCTGCAGCTGGTCGACGGCGGCGTTGCCGACGCGCACCGGCGTCGAGCCGCGGTGGCCGCGCAGGTGGTCGAGGGTGTGCTCCTCGACCGGGACCTTGCCGTCGATGTCGTAGAGCACGCGCAGGGGGCCGAGCTCGTCGTACCGCTCGCCGTCCTCCTCCGCCTCGCCGATGCGCTTGGAGAGCCACGCGGTGAACGCGGCCGCCTCGTCGGTGAACCCGAGCCGCAGCAGCGCGTAGAGGCTGAACGCGGCGTCGCGCACCCAGACGTAGCGGTAGTCCCAGTTGCGCTCGCCCCCGATCTCCTCGGGCAGGCTGGTCGTCGGGGCGGCGACGACGGCGCCGCTGGGCTCGTGGCAGAGCAGCTTGAGCGTCATCGCGGAGCGCTCCACCACGCCGCGCCAGCGACCGGTGTACGTCGACTGCGCGAGCCAGCCGCGCCAGAAGGCGGCCGTGGCGTCGAAGAGCTCGTCGTGATCGTCGACGGCGCAGGGGTGCACCTCGGCGCCCTTCTCGAGGACCTCCAGCACGAACAGCGCCGACTCGCCCGTGCCGAGGGTCAGCTCGGCGCTCACGTCGGGGCCGTCGACCTCGAGGTCGTGCGTCGAGGAGAGCACGAGGTCGACGTGGCCGTCGTGCAGGCGTACGGCGCGCGCGTGCTCGCCCCGGTCCTCCGCCCCGTCCTCCGCGCCGAGACGCTCGAGGTCCGGCTGCTCCCGGCCGTAGTCGGGCCGCGCCGCCATGACCGTGCGCATCGTGACCGAGCCGCGCACGGCGACGACGCGCCGCACGAGCCGCTGCCGGTGGTCGGGGTCGTGCGGACGCAGCACCGGCATGAAGTCGTGCACCTCGACGACGCCCTCGGTGGTGAGGAACCGGGTGACGAGGATCGTGGAGTCGGGGAAGTAGTACTGCTGGGTGCGCGCCACCTCGCCCGTCGGGGCCAGCGACCACGAGCCGCCCCGCTCGCCGTCGAGGATCGCCCCGAAGACGCTCGGGGCGTCGTACCGCGCCGGGCAGAACCAGTCGATCGTGCCGTCGGTGCCCACGAGGGCGCACGTGCGGAGGTCGCCGATCAGGCCGTGCTGGGCGATGTCGACGTCGGGGCGGTCGCGCCCGGTCTCAGCCACCCAGGCGCCAGCCGCCGGGCACCAGCTCGAGAGCGGCGTCGGGGCCCCAGGAGCCCTTCTCGTAGGCGTGCACCTCGGGCCGGTCGTCCAGCACGGGCTGGCAGACCTCCCAGAGCCGCTCCACCTCGTCGGAGCGCGTGAACAGCGTCTGGTCGTCACGCAGCACGTCGAGCAGGAGCCGCTCGTAGGCCTCGAGCGGGAACGCCTCCGGCGAGCGCTCGCTGATCTTGAGGTCCATCGTGCCCATCGTGATGTCGAAGCTCGGACCGGGGCGCTTGGCGCGCAGGTCGACCGTGATCTCGGGGTCGTCGGTGAGCTCGAGCACGAGCTCGTTGCCGCAGGCGGGCTCGTCGAACATGTCGGACTCGGGGTCGCGGAAGCGCAGCGTGATGGTGCGCCGGCCCTCGGCGAGCGCCTTGCCGGTGCGCAGCAGGAAGGGCACGCCCTCCCACCGGTCGTTGTCGATGAAGACCTCGGCGGCCACGAACGTCTCCACGTCGGAGTCGTCGTCGACGTCCTCCTCGTCGCGGTAGCCGTCGTACTGGCCGAGCACCACCCGAGCGGGGTCGAGCGGGCGTACGTCGGCGAACAGCGCCGACTTCGTGTCGCGGACGGCCTTGGCCTCGAAGGCCCCCGGGTCCTCCATGGCGACGAAGCCCATGAGCTGGCAGAGGTGGGTCGAGATCATGTCGCGCAGGCAGCCGGTGGACTCGTAGAAGCTGCCCCGACCCTCGACGGTGAGCTTCTCGGGCACGTCGATCTGCACGGACGCGATGGAGTGCCGGTTCCACGCGGGCTCGAACAGCCCGTTGGCGAAGCGCAGCGCGAGGATGTTCTGCACCGCCTCCTTGCCGAGGAAGTGGTCGATGCGGAAGACCTGGTCCTCGTCGACCACGTCGAGGAGGGCCGCGTCGAGCTCCTCCGCGGAAGCGAGGTCGAGCCCGAACGGCTTCTCCACGACCAGGCGGGCCCGGTCGGTGAGGCCCTCGCGGTCGAGCATCGCGATCATGTCCTTCATCGCGGACGGGGGCACCGAGAGGTAGACGAGGCGGCGCACGTCGCCCACGTCGCAGCCCGCCTGCTCGGCCAGCTCCTTCTCGGCCTTCTCGACGGCCGCGCCGAGGTCGGCCCCGTCGTCGGCCGACGCGGTCTGGAACGAGACGCGCTCGATGAGCGCGTCGAGCGCGTCGGTGTCGGGCTCCTCGTCGTCGAAGGCGAACTCGTCGAGCCCCTCGCGCACCTGGGTGCGGAACTCGTCGTCGGTGCCCGGCGAGTGCCGGCCGCTGCCGATGACCGCGTAGGCCTCCGGCAGCCAGTCGCACGAGGCGAGCCGGTAGAGGGCGGGGAAGAGCTTGCGCTTGGCGAGGTCGCCCGTGGCGCCGAAGAGGACGACGACGTGCGGCGGGGGTGTCTGCGGCTCGGGCATACCCCCTTGCTTACCGCCGACTTCCAAGCGGGTGCTCGCCGGGCGGCTACTCGGGCGGTGTCGTGGTGCCGAGCAGCCAGGCGTCGAGGAACGCGGTGAGGTCGCCGCCGGCCATCTCCGAGAGCCAGGGGTAGATCTCGTCGCGGCCCACGCTGCGGTAGACGTCCTCGCCCTCGAGCGCCGGCCACGTGCGCGCGATGCGCCAGAACGCCTGGTCGCGGATGCGGTCGTGCAGCTCGTTCCACATGAGCGCGGGCGGGATGTAGACGTTGCTCTCGGCGAACATCGTGGGGTCGTACGCCGCGGGCGGCCCGGACTCGTCGCGGAGCAGCTGGTCCTCGTAGCGGTAGCTCTCGACGTACGCGCCGCGGCTGACGCCCTCCTCCTCGGCCTCCCAGAGGAACTGGAGGTACATCGCCATGCCCTCGTTCATCCACACGTCGCGCCAGTCGTTCGGGGAGACCTTGTTGCCCCACCACTGGTGGGCGATCTCGTGGACGATCGTCGACGGCGACAGCGTGTACTCCGTGTTGCCGTAGGTGATCATCGTCTGGGTCTCCATCGCGCTCTCCGACGGCACGACGACCGAGCCGAGGCTGGAGAACGGGTAGGGGCCGAGCTTCGCCTCGAGCCAGGTGAGGGCCTCGTTGGTGACCTCGAGGGCCTCCAGGGAGTCGTCGTCACCGGCCGGCGTCCAGTAGCTCAGCGGCACGCCGGAGTCGCTCTCGCCCTCCGTCAGCACGTAGTCGCCCACGGCCAGCGTCGTGAGGTACGACGACATCGGGGCGTCGGTGTGGAAGCGGGTGGCGCGCATCTCGGTGCCGTCGCGCTCGGTCGTCTGGTCGGCGACCAGCACGCCGTTCGCGACGCCCTTCCACTCCGGCTGCGTATAGACGGTGAAGTCGTAGAGCGCCTTGTCGGACGGCTGGTCGTTGACGGGATACCAGGTGTAGGCGCCGTACGGCTCCTGCATGGTCCACAGCCAGCCCTCGTGGTCCGGCTCGTCGGAGACGGTGAGGCCGACGCCGCTGAAGTCGGAGCGGGTGGTCGGCGCCTGGGCCGGCTCCGGGGGGCCGGCGTAGGCCACGGTGACCTCGTAGACCTGGTCGGCCACGACGGGCACGTCGACGATCAGGTCCTTGTCCTCGTGGCGGAAGGCGTCGACCGACGAGCCGTCGAGCGACACCTCCTCGACCTCGAGGTTGGGCGCGAGGTCGAGCCGGAAGCCCTCCGCGGCGGTGGTGGCCCGGAAGGTGAGGCGCGTTATGCCCTCGAGCACCTCGTCGTCGGGCAGGTAGGTGAGGTCGACGTCGTAGTGGAGGGCGTCGACGCCCGGGTCGCCGACGGCCGGGTAGACGCTGTCCTCGCGCGGCGTGCTGCGGGCGACCTCGAGCTCGGACTCGTCGGGCACCTCGACGGCCGGCAGCCGACCGTCGTCGTCCACCTCGAGCGCCTCGAGGCCGGAGCCGGCCTCGTCCTCGTCGGGGTCGGGGAGCCCGGCCTCGTCCGACGAGCGGTCACCGCCGGCCTCGTCCGTCCCGCCGTCGTCGTCCCGGTTCATCACGACGACGACCACGACGACCGCCGTGACCAGCACGATTGCGACCAGGGCGCCGACGAGCGCGACGAGCGTGCGCGACCGGGGTCCGCGCGACCCGCCGCCCGTCGGCGACCCGCTGCCCGGGGGCGGCCCGCCGTACGGCGGAGGCCCGGCGGGACCGGAGGGCTGCTGGCCGTAGGGCTGGCCTGATGACTGGCCGTAGGGCTGGCCGTAGGGCTGGCCGGAGGGCTGGCCTGAGGGCTGGCCGGGCAGCGGCGGGAGCGAGGATGGCATCAGTCTTCCCTGTCGATCGTCTTGCTCAGCATGACGACGGTCTTCGGACCGTCCTCGCGCCGACCGACCTCCACGAAGCCGCGGGCCGTGTGGAAGGCCAGCGACTCGGTGTTGGGCGGGTCGACGCTGATCTCGCACGTCAGCCGGCCGTACGGCGCGGCGGCGCGGTCGAGGTCGTCGTACAGCAGCCGGGCGAGACCGCGGCGCCGGAACCGCTCGTCGATGACGACGCGGTCGATGTAGTAGAAGTCCGAGCCGAAGCGGCGGCTGAACCACGCGTAGTTGCCCGAGTCGTAGTCGACGCCCGGGACGAAGGTCATCACGAAGCCGGCGACGTGGCCCGCGACGTCGACCACGTCGGTCCGGTCGGCGAGCGAGAGCAGGTAGAAGAGCCGCTCCTCGCCCATCGGCGCCAGCACGTCCTCGTTGCGGTCGTTGAGGTCCATGACGGCGGCGTGGTCGCGCGGCTGCAGCGGCCGCAGCGCCATCTCGCCGTGGTCCATGCGTCTCCTCGTGGTCGCGCCGCTGGGCGGCCGCCGGTCGATCATCGGTCGTTCGTCGGTCGCGTCCGAGGCGCCGACCGGGAGCCATACCCCCGAGTGGCGAACTTAATGCACGCGCGGATCAGGCGGGCTGGCCCGGGCTGGTTAGGGTGCGGCTCATGGCCAACCTGCTGATCCACCAGGCGCGTCTGGTCCCCGTCGGACCGGGCGTCGTCGGAGGCCCCTCGGGGCGCCCCGTCGACATCGCCGTCACCGACGGCCGGGTCACCGCGGTGGCCCCCGAGCTGCCGGTGCCCAGCGGGGCGACGAACGCCGAGGTCGTCGACGCCGAGGGGCGCTGGCTGATCCCCGGTCTGTGGGACCAGCACGTGCACCTCGCCCAGTGGACCCTCGCCTCCCAGCGCCTCGACCTCGCGGCGGCCCGGGCCCCCGAGGACGCCACGCGCCTCGTCGCCGAGCGCCTCGAGGAGTACCCCGGCTACCCCGTCATCGGCTGGGGCCACCGCTCCGGCGGCTGGGAGCGCGACGTCACCGTCTCCGAGCTCGACGCCGTCTCGGGCGACGTGCCGGTCGTGCTGATCTCGGGCGACGGCCACCACGCGTGGCTCAACACCACCGCGCTGCTGCACCTGGCGATGCCGGTGCGCGACTCGGTCGTCCGGGAGGCGGAGTGGTTCGCGGCCTACCCGCGCCTCGCGACCCTGGTCGGCAACGACGGCACCTCCCCGGAGGCCTACCGCCGCACCCTCGACGCGGCGGCCGCGATGGGCGTCGTCGGTCTGGTCGACTTCGAGTTCTCCGGCGGGGCCTCCGACTGGCTCGAGCGCTGGGGCGCCGGCTGCGACCGGCTGCGGATCCGCATGTCGACCTACGCCGAGGGCCTCGACGAGGTGCTGCGGCTCGGGCTGCGCACCGGCCAGGTGCTGCCGGGCGTCGCCGACCTCACCGGCCCGCACGACGACCGGCTCACGATGGGGCCGCTGAAGATCATCTCGGACGGCTCGCTCAACACCCGCACGGCGTGGTGCTGCGAGCCGTACGCCGACGGCCACCGGCTCGAGTACCCGGCGGGCCAGCCGAACCTGTCGGGCGCCGAGCTGCGCGACCTCCTCGCCCGGGCCCACGCGCACGGCCTCGAGGTCGCCACCCACGCGATCGGCGACGCGGCCGCGGCGGCCGCGCTGTCGGCGTACGCGACGACGGGTGCACGGGGCTCCATCGAGCACGCGCAGATGGTGAACCGGGCCGACGTGCGCCGCATGGCCGAGCTCGGCATCCGGGCGAGCGTCCAGCCGGCGCACCTGCTGGACGACCGCGACCTGACCGAGAAGATCTGGCAGGAGCGGTCCTCGCGCTGCTTCGCCTACCGCTGGATGCTCGACGACGGGGTCGACCTGGTGCTGGGCTCCGACGCGCCCGTGTCGCCGCTCGACCCGTGGCTCGCGATGGCGGCCGCGGTGCACCGCAGCGCCGACGAGCGCGAGGCCTGGCACGGCGAGCAGGCGCTCACGGTCGCCGAGGCGCTGACGGCCTCGACGGACGGCTGGGGCACCGTGGCCCCGGGCCACCCCGGCGACCTCGTGCTGCTCGACGCCGACCCGTACGCCGCCCGCGAGACCGCCGCCGAGCAGGCCGCCTGGCTGCGCGACATGCCGGTGGCCGCGACGTACGTCGGCGGCCGCGTCGCCCACGGGGACGGCATCACGCTCGGGTGAGCACGCCGGCGCAGGACCCCACGGCAGCAGCGCCCGGGAAGACGCCTGCGTCCACGTCGTCCTCGCTGGTCACCGTGCTCGTGGCCCTGGCGGCCAACGCGCTCGTGGCGGTGGCGAAGTCGGTGGCGGCGGGCCTCACGGGCTCGGCGTCGATGGTCGCGGAGGCGGCGCACTCCTGGGCCGACACCGGCAACGAGGTGGCCCTGCTCGTCGCGGAGAAGCGCGGCGCGCGGCCCCGGGACGCGGTGCACCCCCGCGGCTACGGGCGTTCGACCTACCTCTGGTCGCTCGTCGCCGCGTTCGGGCTGTTCGTCGCGGGCGCGGTGCTCTCGATCTGGCACGGCGTCACCGAGATCGTCGCGATCGCGGGCGGCGAGGCGCGTGACGAGCCGGGCTACTTCACGGTCGGGTACGTCGTGCTGGCGGTCGCGTTCGTGCTCGAGGGCGCGTCGTTCCTCCAGGCGCTCAACCAGGTGCGCGACCGCTCCGCCCGCTTCCACCTGCGGCCGCTGCAGCTGGTGAGCCGCACCTCCGACCCGACCCTGCGCGCGGTGTTCCTCGAGGACTCCTCCGCGCTGGTCGGCCTCGTGCTCGCCGCGACGGGCATCGGCCTGCACCAGGCCACGGGCAACCCGGTCTGGGACGCGCTCGGGTCGGTCGCGGTCGGCGTGCTGCTGGCGTTCGTGGCGCTGTTCCTGATCCGCCGCAACATGGAGTACCTCGTCGGCAAGCAGGTGCCGGAGGAGGTGCGCTCCGCCGTGCTCCGCGTGCTGCTCACCCACCCGCAGGTCGCGAAGGTGACCTACCTGCACATCGAGTACGTCGGCCCGATGCGCCTCTTCGTGGTGGCCGCCGTCGACCTCGTGGGCGACGAGGCGGAGCCGCTCCTCGCCGTACGCCTGCGCCGCCTCGAGGCCGAGCTCGAGCGCCGGACCGAGATCGAGGACGCCGTGCTGACGCTGTCGACGCCCGACGAGGCGGCGCTCCCGCTCTGACCTGCTCCGGCCCGCTCTGCACGGCTGGAGAGCGTCGAGCTGTCGGGTCTGCACGGTCGGAGTACGACGAACGCCGCCCCTCCGAGGTGGAGGAGCGGCGTCCGGGGTGGTGCAGGTCAGATGGCGGCGCCGGCGAGGCTGCCCTCGGTCTGGCCGGCCGGGTCGTAGACGAGGCAGAGGACCTCGTGGTCGTCCAGCTCCTCCCAGCCGTCCTGGGTCGGCGTGATCGGGCCGACCTCGAGCGTGGACTCCTCGTACGCGAGGCCGACGAACTCCTCGAACGCGGGGAGGCACTCCTCCTGCGCGGCCGTGTCGATGGCGTCGTCGCCGGGCCAGTCGCCGTCGGGCATCTCGAACGAGTGGAAGACCTCGGTGTCGTGGGCCTCGGTGCACGGCACCGCGGGCACGTCGGTGAGCTGCTCGGAGTCGGTGTCGAGCAGGCAGTCGCCGACCTCCAGCGTGAAGACGTCGGCCTCGCCGCTGCTGGTGATCTCGCCGCTGGTGTCGTCGCGCTGGGCCTCGTCGTCGCTGCCACAACCACCCAGGACGGCCGCGACGGTCAGCGCGAGTCCGGCGGTGGCGACGCGCGCGAATGCGGTCTTCTTCAAGGTGCTCTCCTCTTTCGGCCCGCCCTCGTGGCGGATGCAAACGAGGCGGAACGTAACAGTCGCCCGACGATCATGCGCACCTTTTAGGAGCCGGTGTGACCTGGTCGTGACGAGGCGTGGGGAGAGATCCCCACAGGGCGTACGTCGCCGGGGTCGGTCGTGCTCGGGGTCCAGTCGGTGGGGCCGACGTCTATCCGAGCGCCTCGACCGCCTCCCGCAGGCGTTCGGCGTTGGTGTGGCAGCGGCGGAGGGCGTCGAGCTGTGCGGGGGTGAAGTCACCGACGGTGCCGTCGAGCATCAGGTCGAGGAACCCGAACAGGCTGGTCAGCGGGGTGCGGAGCCCGTGCTGGATGCGTGCGAAGGGGTCGGCGGGGACGGCCCCGCTGATCCGCGCGAGACGGTCACGGTGGGTGGCGGTGTGCATCGCCACGACGGAGCTGGCGGCGGTGGCGAGCGAGCCCAGGATCTGGAGGTCGAACGCGTTCCACCGGCGAGGGCCCGGCGTGGTGGCGCACACCGCCCCGAGGACGGTCCCCTGGGATCCGCGCAGGGGGAAGCCGGCGTAGGCGCCGACGCCGTGGTCCCGGAAGGCGAGCGCGTGGCTGTCGTCGAGCGAGGCGTCGTCGACGATGTGGGGCGCGCCGTTGACGACGACGTTCTTGCACATCGAGTGCGACAGGGGAGTGGTCGCTCCGGCGGGCAGCGACTCGGCGGCAGCGGAGATGCTGACCACGAGCTGGTCGTGGTCCGAGACGGCGGTGACCGCGGCGGTGATGTCGCTCCCGAGGGCGTTGCAGGCGACGAGGGTCAGCGCGTCCAGGGCGGCGATGCTGTGGTCGAGCAGGCCGGATGCCTCGAGGTCGGCCAGCCGGTGGGGCGAGCCCAGCTGATCAGGGTCGTCGTTCTCGGTGCGGGACAAGGCGGATCTCCTTCGTGCGTCGGAGCGGGAGCTTCTCGCCCGTCGCGTGGCATGACGTGGCACCACGTCCACAGGTCGCGCAGGGCCCGAGGTGATGAGGGGGTGCGATCGGTCAGGTCCCACGCGGCCGAAATGCCGGTCCGGGTCACGTTACTCAGCAATCGCCGGTTCCGGCGGGGTTCGGGCGGGTGCACACGACGAGTTCGAGACGAGGGTTTCACCCACGGTCGACCGCGGACCGCTGCAGCGGATCGGGAAGTCGCGCCGTCAGCTGGCGCGGTGCGGGTCCGTGCCCACGGAGTAGGGGTCGTCCGGGGCGTCCTCGAGGTCGCTGGGATCGAGCCGCGCGAGGTCCTGGGCGACCTCGGCACCGCCCAGGTACGGCGCCAGCACGTCCGCAGCCTGGTCCTGCACGAACCCCACGGGGTCCTGGGCCGCGTCGAGCACGGCCACGACCTGGTCGACGAGAGCGTCGAGCTCGTCGATGAGGTTCTTGGCCTCGGTGAGGATCTCGATGACCGCCATGACCGCCTCGTAGACCTTGTACCACCCGACGAACGGGACCCAGCCGGTCGCGATGCTGGTGGCGATCTTGTCCACGGCCGACTTGAGGGTCGTCACCATGTACTCCGCCACTGCCTCGAACTCACCGGCGATCTCCTTCAGGACGTAGGCGACGAGGCGGTGGATCGGGCCCTCGATCTCGATCGCTGCCGCCAGCCGGATGAGGTAGCTCTCGAAGTCGGTCGCCGCACCGCCCTGCCAGTGCTCGGAGAGACGGGCCAGCGGGGCGGTGAGGTTGGCTGCCACCTGCTCGGACCCGGCGCCGAACTGCTCGAGCACGGTGGCCGCGCGCGTGAGCTCGGTCCAGTTGCCGGCCAAGGGGTCCACGATCGTCTCGACCGGGCTCCATCCCGTGACCTCGCGGACGGCCCAGTCGACGACCTTGATCGAGCCGCCCACCTCGTCGAGAAGCGCCTGGATGTCGGCTTCCTCGTGTGCGGGAACCGGCAGCGCAGGGTCGGTACCGGTGTCGTACGCGACGGCGTCCGGGAAGTCGAGGATGGCGGTCTCGAAGACTCCGGGGCCGGCCACGGGGATGAACGTGACCTCGGTGTAGACCGACGCGTCGGTGCCGTTGTAGTCCCAGGCCGTGACGGTGAGGGTGTCGCGCAGCCCGCCGACGAGCTCACCGCGCGAGCCGACCCGGCTGGTGATCCCGTCGCAGAGGGTGCCCATCGGGCTGACGAGTGCTGACATCAGGCCCTCGTACCCGCCTCCGGGCCGCGCCTCGTCGACGTGGGCGGAGCATGACAGCAGCTGCTCGTGCAGGACCGCGGTCATCGCTCCGAAACCGGCGAGGTGTCCTACCTCGACGTGGAACCCGGCGCTCATCGTCGGGACGCCTCGGTCTGGTGCCTGCCGCCCATCGATCTCTCCCCCGGATGCGCCGCGCGACCCCCGGGCCGCCCTGCGGAACAGGTCCCCCCCCCGATCGGTCAGCAAACCCGCGGCCAGGGCACGCGCACCGGGACACTCCGGTGGGGCGCTGGCGGATCACCGCTCGATCCCTCAGGCTCGACGTGATGACCACCCGGTCCGCATGACGTGCCGGGCAGGTCCGATGAG
This sequence comes from Nocardioides alkalitolerans DSM 16699, assembly GCF_000426525.1. Lineage (GTDB taxonomy): Bacteria > Actinomycetota > Actinomycetes > Propionibacteriales > Nocardioidaceae > Nocardioides > Nocardioides alkalitolerans. The sequence continues at coordinate 397,673 of NZ_KE384533.1, read as the reverse complement.
GGAGGAGCGGTGGAGAGGTCGACGAGGCACGACGTCCGCAGCAAGGCGGTGGCCGCGGCGGGTGTGCTGGCGGTGGTGGCCGCCGGGTACGGCGGGTGGCAGGTGCTCGACGGTCCCGATCCCCAGGTCATCGCCGAGGGGGACGCCGTTGCCGGGGACTTCACGTGCGCCGAGGCCAGCAGCGCGGCTCACGACTTCCCCGACGGGCTGCTGCCGGAGGGGGTCATCGCGGCGCGGTTGTGCGCCTACGGTCTCGAACCGGTCCCGAACGACGTCGTTCCCCTCGACGCGTTGACCACGGGTGTGTCCGACCTCGTCACCACGGTGAACGGTGCTCGCCGGGTCGGAGGCGACGACCGTTCGTGCAACGACGACCAGGGCCCGCGGTGGACGATGGCGTTGCAGTACCCCGACGGCAGCGTGCGGTCCGTCACGGGTGACAAGGACGGCTGCCAGGACATCGCGCTCGGGGACGTCGAGGCCGAGGGCGTCGCCACCGTCGTCGTTGACCAGTTCATCGACCGCCTGGCGGTCCAGCGGCGCGGAGCGACGTCGCCCACCGCCGTGTCGGACACCCCCGTGCCGTGCGAGGCACTCGACGCGGGCAGAGCCGTCATGCCCTGGTCCGACCCGTCGCGGTTGACGTCGGCCACGCTCTGCTGGGCGACGACCGACGTGACAGCCGAGGGGATGTCGTTCGAGTCGGTGCCCCTCACGCCCGAGCACACCGAGGTCGTGCTCGCGGACCTCGCGGCCAACCTGCGCGACGCGCCGCTGCGTGCCGACGGCTACGCCTGCCCGTCGTGGAGCCAGGTACGGATCACCGGGCGCGACCCCTGGGGCGACCCCGTCACCGTGTGGAGCGAGTGTCGTGACTTCTACGTCGACGAGCAGTTCTGGGTGCCGTCGGGCCCCACCCTCGAGCTGCTGCTCGAGCTGTCCGGTCAGCGGCTGCTGCCGCCTCGGACGTCGTGATGCGCGGCAAGGGGCGTGCCGGCGGTTCGTGGTGCGCCAGATCGGAGCCCCGGCGTTCTCAGCAACGTTGGAGCCGGGCAGCGGGCCCGCCTGATCTCGTCCGGGCCTCATTCGTAGCAGGCGCTCTGCGGATCTGAATCGCGGTCGCATGTAGTCGAGTTGCAGCTGGGCCGCCGGCGGACCTCGTTGCAAGGCCTAGGGGGTCCCTCGAGGGGCCGCGGGTCTCCTGAGCTCCCAGACTTGAAGCGCAAGACCAACGAGATTGGCCGCAGCAAGAAGGCCACCCATGACGCGACCGAGCGTGCTGTCCGATCCGACGGCCAGCGCCACGCCGAGCGGGATGGAGACCACCTGGCAGGCGATCAGAGTCTTCTGCGCTCCCGTCATGACTGAACCCAACCATGCTCGACGCCCGTGATTGACCTGCTCCGGCAGAGGATCACCCGGCGCGATGACTCGGAGCGTCATCAGGCGAGGGAGAGTGGGACAGTGGTTGCGGACGTGCCGTGGGCTGTGACGGTGGCCGGTTCTCCGCGGGCCTACGGCCCGGGCGATCGACGTGACGGATCGGCACGGGCTTGGCTTGAGCCCTCGCCGCACGCAGACGGAGCTGGCACCGGCGTGCGAGTCAGGTGAGGCGCCGACCAGCCAGTTCTCCTGCTGCGAAGTGCCTCCGCCCTCTTTGATCGCGCAGCTGGACCGCCTACTTTCAGTTCATGATGCGCGCGCTCGCTGACCTGCTGGCGGCGCATCTGGCCGAGCCGTTCCCGGGCTCGGTTGAGAAGGGCGCCATCTACGGCGAGGTCGACGCGGTGATGGTCGACGCCGACATCTACGGCTGGGCCATGCAGGACCCTCTTCGCGGAGCCGACCGACAATTACTGCGGAAGACGACTGGGGAGCTGCGCCGCTCGCTCCAGGCGTTCCCGGTGGACGCACGCCCGTACTACGAGCGTCTGCTTCAGATCGCCCAAGCCGCTGGTTCACGTTGAGCAATCCATCGATGAACGGCGGGCACGACCATCGACGCCCATCCGGCTCTCCACAAGTCGGGAACGAGGCCTGGCGTTCGAACATACGAGCGAATAGAATCGCTCCATGAGTCCGGCAGTCGCCCACCCCACCGCCACGGGTCCCACGGTGCCCGCAGCGGTCGCCGGTGTGCTCGCCGCGGGCTTGCTGGCCAGCATCCGCGAACGCCGCGCGACTGCCGACGCGGCCGAGGTCGAGCTGCTGGTCCTGGCGTGCGCGTGGGCCGACGCGCACCCCGACCTCAGCGGGGCGCCGGATCCCGGCGGCCTGGTCGGCGAGCACGCCTACGCGGCCGTCCCGTCGGTCGACGAGCACGACGTCGAGGACCGGCGGTGGCACCGCATCCCGGCCGTGGCGTGGGACGCGCCGGCCGGGTTCGCGGCGGCGAACCGCATGACCACGACCGCGGGCAACGCGCTGCTGCGCGATGCGCTGGTGCTGCGCCACCGGCTCCCGCGCTGCTGGGCCCGGCTCACGACCGCCCTCGAGCAGCACGGGCTCGTCCTCAGCGGTGAGCGCTCGCGTCCCGTAGTGATCCCGCCCGCGTGGCGCGCCCGGAGGATCGCCGCCGCGGTCGCGGGGCAGCCCGACGACGTGGTGGCCGACGTCGACGCCCGCGTCGCGCCGGTGCTGGCCACGGTCGGTGCCGTGACCCTGGACCGTCTCGTGGAGGAGGCGCTGCTGCGGCTGCACCCCGAGGACGCCGAGCTCGCGCACGCCGAGGCTCTTGACGCCCGGCGGGTGGTGCTCGACGAGCGCACCGTCGGCTCGCCCGGTGTGGGGGCGATGTCGATCGTGGCGGACGCGAAGGACCTCACCGACCTGCACCGCACCCTCACCGACATCGCCCACGTGCTGGGCGCGCAGTCGAGCGCCGCCGGCGACTGGGTGCCCACGCTCGACGTACGACGCTCGCTCGCCGCCGGTGTGCTGGCCGACCCCGCCCGTGCGGCCGCCCTCCTCGCGGCGGCCGAGGGTGGCGTCGACCCGGCGGGCGTGCGGCTGCCGGCGCCGCGCAAGCAGACGGTGCTCCACCTCCATCTGGACGCTGCCGCGCTGGAGGACCGGTCGGTCGTGGGGCGCGAGGTCGCCGGCAGCGGCGCCGGACGGCCCGTGCTGGCGGAGCAGGTGCGCGACTGGTGCGGTCGCACGGACACCCACCTCGTCGTGCGGCCCGTCATCGACACCCGGGAGACGGTCGGGGTCGACCGCTACGAGATCCCCGACCGGGTCCGTGAGCACGTGCTCGCGGTGCACCCCACCTGCGTCTTCCCGTACTGCGCGAAGACCGCGCGGGGCTGCGACCTCGACCATGTCGACCCGTGGCGGGACCCTCGAGCCGCGGCTCCGCCGGGCCCGGAGGGTCCACGGAATGGCGCGCCACCCGGCCAGACCTCCACCCTCAACCTCGCGCCCCTCTGCCGCCACCACCACCGCCTCAAGACCCACGCGGGGTGGCGCTACCGCCGCGCGGGCCCGGCGTCGTACGAGTGGACCGACCCCCACGGCCAGCGCTTCAGGCGCGACCCGGACGGGACCACCGACCTGACGCGGGTCGGTCGCTGAGCCTTCCCCGTCGGGTGACGACGGACAGCCGACGGGCTCAGCCCGCCTGCAGCACCTCGACGACCGCGGCGGCGACGGCGCGCTGCCCGGACTCGAAGGGGTGGTACGGCGCGGCGCCGTCGAAGTTCGCGCCGTTGATCCACGGGTCGTCGGAGCAGAGCGAGTGGCCCTCCGTCGCCGGGAAGGTGTCGACGAACTCGACCCCGGCGGCCTCGGCCGCGCGCTGCTGGGCGTTGGCCAGCTCTTGGTTCAACAGGCGCGCGAGGCCGATCTGCTCGCCCGTGACGGGCAGGTCGTCGCAGCCCTCCGTGGTGGCCGGCACGACCTGCGGGTAGCCCACGACGAGCACGCGGGCCTCGGGCGCGCGGGCCTGGATCTCGGCGATGGTCGCGGCCAGGTTGGTCGTGATCTCGGCGAGCCCCGCGGCGGCGGCGTCGAGGTCGAGGGTCGGACAGTCGGCGGTGGCCTCGGCGGCGGTCGGGTCGCACTGTCCCGCCAGGATGGCGAAGGCCCCGAAGTCGTTGCCGCCCGTGCTCACGGTGACGATGTCGGTGTCGGCCGTGACGGCGTCGATCTGGGGCGGGAAGGTCTCGCCGCGGAAGGTCTGCGAGGCCGTGAGGTCGGCGGTCGTCGCCCCCGAGCACGACACGTCCAGCAGCTGCGAGCCGCCGAACGCGCCCTGCACGAGGTGCGGGTAGTTCACGTCGGACCGGCTGCAGGCGCCCGAGTCCGCGTCTGCCGGCTCCACCCCGGGCGCCGCCGTGTAGGAGTCGCCCATCGCGACGTACACCTGGTCGGCGAAGTCGTCGGAGTCGTCGACGGGCACCTCGGGCCCGTCCGCGTCCGCGGAGTCGCTGCTGGGCGACGAGCTCGACCCGCCGTCCGCGCGGCCGGGCGTCGGGCCGTCGTCGCTGCAGCCGGCGAGGGTCGCCGCGAGGAGCAGGGCGACGAGGGGGGCGCCGTACCGGGTCACGGACGGTCGGCGGCGGGGGAGCGTGCGCATGCGGGCCAGTGTGACCGATGACCCGTCACACGAGTGCGACCGTCAGCTCCAGCACGACCCGCGGGTCGAGGAGAGCGTCGCCGTAGAGCTCCCGCACCTGCCCCATGCGGTAGCGCACGGTCTGGGGGTGCACGAAGAGCGCGGCCGCCACCTCCTCGCGCCGGCCCTGGTGCAGCAGCCACGCGCGCAGGGTCTCCTCGAGCTTCGCGGCGGTCGACGGCCGCAGGTCGGCCAGGGGCGCGAGGGCCCGCGCCCGCAGCGCCGCCCGCGCGGTCGGGTCGGCGTGCACGACGAGCTCGGGCAGCAGCTCGTCGGTGTCGACGAGGCCGACCGGGCCGCCGACGAGCGTGAGCGCGCGGGCCACGTGGTCCCACGAGGTGCGCACCTCCAGCCACGGCACGGGCGGACCGACGACGGCGTCCCGGGCCTCGAGGCCCCGCAGCAGCGCCGCCCGGCGCGCCTCGTGGGCGTCCGGCACGAGCAGCAGCACGCGCTCGCCGTCGCCGAGCTCGGGCAGGTCCTCGGTCGGCTGGAGGGTCGCGGGGTCGACGGCGGTGAGCACGCGCCGTACCTGCTCGCTCGGCACCACCACCGCCGTCAGGGTCGTGGGCGGCTCCCAGTCCACGCCCTCGACGGCCGCGTGGAGCGCGTCGGCGGAGGCGCCCTCGAGCAGCAGGTGGGCGATCCGCTCGAGCCGGCGACGCCGCACGCGACCGCTCGCCGCCAGCTCGTCGGAGTGCCCCGTGGCGCTCGCCGCCGAGAGCTCGTCGATGTAGGCGAAGACCAGCTCGGCGAAGTCGGCCAGGGTCGCCGCCTCGACACCGGCCTCGACCGCCGTGTGGGAGAGCTCGCGCCACGAGACGCGCGCGCCGATCCGGTACGCCGCCAGCAGCGCCTCCATGGAGCGCCCGCTGCGGGCCTCGCCGCGCCCGAGGTCGTAGGCGCCCCGCACGGAGACGGCCGTGGGGGTGCGGGGATCGGCGCTGCGCCCGGAGACGAGCGACACGAACCCGCCCAGCGCGAGCTGCACGGCCTTGCGGATGGTGGACCCCATCGGGCCGGTGAGCGCGCCGGCGTAGCTGGGTACCTCGGCGATGACGGCGTCGACGGTCCGCTCCGCCACGCCGGGCAGTGCGGCCCGCAGCGGCGCCACGACCGACTCGGGGATGGCCGCCATGCCGGCGGGACGCCCGGTCGGCTCGGACGGTTCGGCCATGCGACGCCTCTTTCTGAGTCGTTCTTTGTCCCTGGGGAACAAAGAACCAGGGGTGATTCACCCGCTGGGCGTGACGACTTTACGCCCCGACGGCAGCATCATGAACACATGAGCTCGTTCTCCCCCCTGCTGCAGAGCGCCGGCCGACGTCGTACGACGTGGTCGGAGGTGCGCACGCGCCTCGAGAAGGTGGCGAACGCCGCGGTCACGCCGCTCATGCCGGCCGACTACCTCGACCTCTTCCACCCGCTCCGCTCCGGCGCGCCGCTGCGCGGCCGGATCGTCGAGCTGGTGCCGGAGACGAAGGACGCGGCCACCATCGTGCTCAAGCCGGGCTCCGACTGGGCGGGCCACGTGCCGGGCCAGTACCTGCGCATCGGCATCGACGTCGACGGCGTCCGCCAGTGGCGCGCCTACTCGCTCACCCACGGCCCCCGCGCCGACGGCCTCATCTCGATCACGGTCAAGGCGGTGCCGGGCGGCAAGGTCAGCAACCACCTCGTGCACAGCTGCCCGGTGGGCTCGGTCGTCCACCTCGAGCAGGCCACCGGCGAGTTCGTGCTCCCCGAGACCCTCACGAGCGACCCGGCCGGCACCAAGCTGCTCTTCGTGACCGCCGGCTCCGGCGTCACGCCCGTCATCGGGATGCTGCGCAACCTCTTCCCGGTCGCCGACGAGGGCGTCGTGCACCTCGACCGCAGCCGCGGCCTCGACATCACGGTCGTCCACGTGGCGCCGACCCGCCCCGACTCGATCTTCCTGCGCGACCTCGAGGCGCTCGACGCGAGCGGCTCGATCCGCCTCGTGGCGCGGTACGACGACCAGCACGGCCTCCTCGACGTGGCCGAGCTGGCCACCCTGGTGCCCGACCTGGCCGAGCGCACGACGTACGCCTGCGGGCCCGGCGGCCTCCTCGACGCCCTCGACGCCCACCACGCCGAGGCCGGTCTCGACCTCTTCACCGAGCAGTTCCGGCCCGCGCTCGTCGCGGTCGGCGACGGCGGCGAGGTGTCCTTCACCTCGGGCGCCAGCGTCACCGCCGACGGCGCCACCACGCTCCTCGACGCCGGCGAGAGCGCGGGCGTCCTCATGCCGAGCGGCTGCCGCATGGGCGTCTGCTTCGGCTGCGTCGTCCCCCTGCGCGAGGGGTCGGTCCGCGACCTGCGCAACGGCGAGATCACCACGGCCGTCCCCGGCGAGACCGCTCCCGAGGGCGTCCCCATCCAGACCTGCATCACCGCGGCTGCCGGCCCCTGCCACATCGGCTACTGAAGCCCGCCCCACCCCCACGCCACACCCACCCGATCACCGCGATCACGGAGGACCCCATGACCGTCATCACCAAGCAGGACGTCAACCCGACCGCTCACCTCACGCCCGAGGACATCGAGCAGATCGGCGTCGAGCTCGACGCCATCCGCCAGAGCGTCATCGACGACCGCGGCGAGAGCGACGCGAAGTACATCCGCCGGGTGATCGACACGCAGCGCAAGCTCGAGCTCGGCAGCCGTGCCGTCCTCCTCTTCAGCGCCCTGCCGCCCGCGTGGCTCCTGGGTACGGCGGGCCTCGCCGTGGCGAAGATCCTCGAGAACATGGAGATCGGCCACAACGTCATGCACGGCCAGTGGGACTGGATGCGCGACCCGAAGATCCACTCGACCACCTGGGAGTGGGACAACGCGTCGACCGCCGAGGGCTGGAAGCACTCGCACAACGAGATCCACCACACGTACACGAACATCGTGGGCAAGGACAACGACCTCGGCTACGGCATCATGCGCGTCGACGAGGACCAGCGCTGGATCCCGATGTACCTCGCGCAGCCGGTGTGGAACTTCATCAACGCCTGCTTCTTCGAGTACGGCATCGCCGCCTACGACCTCGAGCTCGGCAAGAACCTCTCGATGCCGAAGGAGAAGCGCAGCGAGGAGTTCAAGCGCCGCGCGAAGAACACGCTGCGCAAGATCCGCCAGCAGGCCACGAAGGACTACGTCGTCCACCCGGCGCTGTCGATCCCGACCGGCTCCTTCCTGCCCACCCTGGCGGCCAACTTCACGGCCAACCTGGTGCGCAACCTGTGGAGCCACTCGGTGATCATGTGCGGCCACTTCCCCGAGGGCGTCGAGACCTTCGAGAAGAAGGCGATCCCCGACAACGAGACCCGCGGCGAGTGGTACGTGCGCCAGATGCTCGGCTCCGCCAACATCTCGGGCTCGAAGGCCATGCACCTCATGACCGGCAACCTGAGCCACCAGATCGAGCACCACCTCTTCCCCGACCTGCCGAGCAACCGGTACGCCGAGGTGGCCCCGAAGGTGAAGGCCCTCTTCGACAAGTACGACCTCAACTACCACGAGGCCCCGCTGCCGGCCCAGGTCTACTCGGCCTGGCACAAGGTCGTGCGTCTCTCGCTGCCCAACGGCTTCCTCGCGACCACCACCGCGAAGAACCTGCCGCAGCAGATGAAGATGCTCTACGCGATGACCACCGGCGACAAGAAGACCCGTCGCGTCGCCCAGCTGCGCCTCGAGCAGCAGGCCCGTCGCATCGAGCGCGCCAAGGCCGAGAAGCAGGCGACCGCCGCGGCCTGACCGCCCCGGCACCTCCCGCTCCACCACGTCGTCCGTCACCCCCGCGTGGGGTGGCGGGCGACGTACCCATTTCCGGGTATCCGGGCGTCTCCCGGCTGGACCACTGGCTCAACAACTCCTCAAGTCGCCTCCGCGCGCGTCCGCGAGTCCTTACGCTGCGGCGCCGGGGTCGTGCGACCGCGGGTTGTCGGGACCCCGGGGGAGGTCGTCGTGAGCGGTGCCCACCGCGGCCTCGTCGTGCCCGTCCTGTGGGTCGTCGCCGGCCTCGCCCTCGTGGTCCAGGTGCTCCTCGTGTGGACGTCCCGCGGGTCGTTGTCGAGCACCAGCCCCGTCGACGTCGTCGCGCTCGTGCGCGCCGGCTCGCTCACCTCGGTGAGCCCGCTGTCGGCGTGGTCGCTGCTCGTGCTGCCGGTGCTCGGCGCCGGGCTGCTGGTGGCTGCGCCGGCGCGGCACCTCGTCGTACGGCGCGTGCGTGCGGCCGCGGGACTGGTCGCCGTCGCGGTGGCCGTCGTCCTGCTGGCCGACCTCGTGCACCTCGACCCGAGCCGGTTCGGTGCCGGCGCCTGGGTCACCGCTCTGGGGGCGTCCGTCGCCCTCGCCGCTGTCGTCGTCGAGGTGGTCTCGCGGCGTGGGAAGGAACTGTCATGAGCCAGGTCGAGGTGCTGGGCGGGTCGCTCCCGCCGTTGCCGCCCGGTGCGTCGGGGCGTTCGGGAGGATCGCGCGGCTGGATCTTCGCCGCGCTCTCCGTGCTCGCGGTGGCGCTGCTGGCCGTCGTGGTGTGGCGGGTCGCGTTCGCGGCCGCGTCCGGCGCGACGTCGCCGGAGCAGGCCGTCGAGGACCTCCTGCAGGGCGTGGCCGACCAGGACGGCGTGGCCGTGCTCGGCGCGGTGAGCCCGGGCGAGACCGCCGGGGTCCAGGCGTTCGAGACCGCGCTGACCGAGCGGCTCGAGGCAGTCGGCGCCGACCCGGCCGACGCGGTCGCCGAGGGCCTGGCCATCGAGCTCGGTGACGTCGAGCTCTCCGCCGAGCGGCTCTCCGACCACGCCTACCGGGTGACCGTCGACCAGGCCGTGTTCACGGGCACGTCCGACGCCGACGGGGAGATCGAGGCCGACCTGGCCGAGGCGTGGGAGGTCCTGCCGGGCCTGGCGTCGATGGCCGCTTTCGGAGGGATGGACGAGGGTTCGTTCACCGGCGTCTACGAGAGCGAGGCGTTCTCCAGCGAGCTCGACGAGTCCGAGTACGGGTGGAGCGCGGTGGGACCGGACGGAGAGGTCGACCGGTACTCCGAGTATCTCGAGGACGACTTCGGGTTCGACATGCCCGACCCGGCCTTCATCGTCGTCCAGGAGGACGGTGGCTGGCACGTCAGCATGATCGGCACGGTCGCCGACGTGGTGAACGCGATGGCCGACGGTCCGGAGCCCGACTTCGAGGCCCTCAGCGCCGCCGTCACGGGTGACCGCACCACCGCCCCGACCCCCGAGGGCGCGATCGCGTCGCTCCTCGAGGCCGTCTCCAGCGAGGACGTCCCGACCGTCCTCGACGCCCTGCCGCTCAGCCAGGTCGGCGGGCTCTACCCGTACGCCGGTGCGATCCAGGACTCCCTCGACGCGGAGGGCGTCGACGTCGAGCTCGAGGTGACCGACATCGCGACCTCCGAGGTCTCCCGCGACGGCGACCTGCTGACGCTGGCCGTCGACGCCGCGACCGTCGAGGCCTCCTACACGGACGAGTACACCGACGCGGAGACGAGCACGATGACCGTCGAGGGCCCCTGCGTGGCGTTCGACGGCGACGAGTCGTGCCTGCCCGAGCGCCTCACCGAGCTGACCGGCATCGACGGGTTCACCGTCACGGTCCGCGAGGTCGACGGCGGCTACCAGGTCGACCCCGTCGCCACCCTGTTCTCCTACCTCGAGACCGCGGCCGAGAACGTGCCGGAGGACGTGCTGCTCAGCCTTCTCGACCTCGGCGAGGGAGCCGAGCCGCAGGCCGTCGAGGCCGGCGTCCCGACCACGGTGACCCTCGACGCGCTCGGCTCGGCGACCCTCGCGGTCGAGGCCGAGGCGGGCCAGGCCGTGATGGTCCGGCACGACGACGAGGTCCACGTCATGTTCGCGGACGCGGAGGGAGACCCGACGTTCGACGGCTCGGAGGTCTCGACGGCGTGGACGGAGCTGACCTCGCCGTCCCTGACCGCCCGGATCGCCACGACGTCCGGCACCCAGCTCGTCACGCTCTCGGGCGACGACTTCCTCTCCGGCCCGGCCGAGGTCGAGGTGGAGGTGGTCGTGGACGAGGTGCCCCAGATCGCGCTCGGCGAGGAGGTGCCGCTCCAGTACGGCGACCACGGGGTCGCCGAGGTGGTGGGCGCCGTCCAGACCGACACGAGCTTCCTCTCGACGGGCGAGCGCGGCGTGTCGTCGTACTGCTACCAGGGCGACGAGTGCCGCACCCTCGTCATCGCCACCGAGCCCGGCACGGTCGTGACGCTCGAGGAGTACTCGGACGAGGAGCTCGACGGGTCCTACGGCTACGAGCCCGAGCTCGAGCCGGAGGCCTACGGGCTCGCCGGCCCGACCTTCGCCGACGGCGCGACGGAGCGGTCGTTCGACCTCACCGACGTCGAGGAGTCCGCCGACCTGACGGTGACGGCGGCCGGCGTGGTCGTCGTCGAGGCGGCCAACGCGTACGCCGACCTCGACATCGAGCTCACCGTGCTCGACGACGCGGGCGAGGAGGCCTGCTACTCCGACTACAACATCTACACCGAGGACGGCCCCGGGATGGGCGACGAGGCCTGCGAGTTCGAGGCCGAGGCGGGCCGCACCTACACCGTCGAGGTCCGCGACTACGAGGAGCAGGGGAGCGCCGACGGGCAGGTGCTGGTGACCCTGCGCTGACCTGCGTCGACCAGGGGAGGACCCGGGTGGATTGAGGGGTCGGGCGAGGGGGTAGGAAGCACCCCGCGCCCGACCCCTTTCCCGATAATCTCTCAGCCCGCGAGAGTGCCCGGGGCTCGGCCACTGGAAGGAAACGGTCATGACCAACTGCTCTGCCTGCGGCACGCCACTGCCGCCCGACTCTGCGTTCTGCGAGCGTTGCGGTACGCCGAGCGACTCCGGGTCGGGGTCCTACCCGACCCAGCCCTTCGGCTCCGAGCCGTCGGGCGAGTCGCCGACGACCGTGTCCAGCTCGCCCAGCAATCCCTCCTCGCCGTACGGCCAGCCCCCCGCCGACCAGGGCGGCTACGGCGCCCCGGGCTACGGCGGCGACCAGGGCGGCTACGGCAGCACCCCCGCCTACGGCGCCCAGGGCTCGTACGGCAACGACCAGGGCGGCTACAGCAACCAGGGCGGGTACGGCGACCAGGGCGGCTACGGCAACCAGGGCGGGTACGGCAACGACCAGGGTGGCTACGGCAACCAGGGCGGGTACGGCGACCAGGGCTACGGCTCGGGCGGGTACGGCGGCGGCCAGTACGGCGGCCCGCCGAACGGCTCCGGCTCCGGTGGCAAGGGCAAGCTCTACGCCATCTGGGGCGGCGTGATCGCCTTGGTGATCGCCCTCGTGGTCGTGCTGCTCTTCGTCTTCGTTTTCAACAAGGACGACAACGACAACGCCGACGACAACAACGGCGGCGACAGCACCACCGGCACCGACGGCGGCGGCGAGGTCACCCTCGGCGACACCTCGACCCTGACGGTCGAGAACGGCGAGGTGACCTTCGAGGTCCCGGCCGACGCCGACCAGGTCGTGGCCGTCTCCGCCGAGGTCGACGACTTCGCGGAGCCCGACTACGACGCCGACCTCTCGGTCGACGAGGGCTGGGCCGACGGCCTCGGCTACTCCGTCTTCGTCGCCAGCGACGACAACCCGACGGTCACGCTCACCTTCGACGGTGACGAGGCCGACGCCCCCGACGAGATCGACGTGTTCGTCGACGTGGTCGACGAGGCGGCCCTCTCCGACGGCGACGAGGTCGAGGAGATCGGCAGCGAGGGCTTCGGTGCCGCGCTCTACGACCTCTCCGACGCCGACTACGACGTGCCGACCGGCATGTACACGAGCGACGGCTGCGGCGACGGCGAGACCTGCACGTTCGACGGCGAGATCCTCGCCCTGGCGCTCGAGCCCGGCCTCACCATCGAGGAGGGCTACGACATCCCCGAGCCCGACCCGACGCCCACGGGCCCGCCGGCCACCGCCAGCTTCGCCGGTGGCGCGCCGAGCATCTCCAACGCCCAGATCACCTACCCGGCCCCGGCCGACGGCAAGGCGAACTGGAACGGCGTCCTCACGGTCACCGAGGCGGGCGTGCTCAACGTCAACGTCATCAACTTCTACCAAGAGGTCGACATCGAGCTGTACGTGTACGACGCGAACAACCAGGAGGTCTGCAACGCGGACGCCGGTCTCCGCTACGACGACGAGGTCTGCACCTTCGAGGCGGCCGCGGGCACCTACACCGTGGTGGTCGAGGACTACTTCGCCCTCCCCAGCACGGCGCCGCCGACCGGTTCGCTGAGCATCGGCACGTACTGAGCACCACCGTCGCGCGACGCCGGGAAACCGGCTATTGAACGCGTGACAACAAGCCGGGGTCTGGGCCATGATGCGTGTCATGGCCCAGACCCCGGCTCCGCGCAGCACCCCTGACGCCCACGACGGGCACGTCGAGCACGTCGACGTGCTGGTCCTGGGCGCCGGTCTCTCCGGCATCGGCGCCGCAGCGCGCCTCACCACCGACCACCCCGGCCTCTCGCTGCTCGTGCTCGAGAGCCGGGAGCGGCTGGGCGGCACCTGGGACCTCTTCCGCTATCCCGGCGTCCGCTCCGACTCCGACATGTTCACGCTGGGCTACCGCTTCAAGCCGTGGCTGGGGGAGAAGGCGCTCGCCGACGGCGACGCCATCCGCTCGTACGTCGAGGAGACCGCCGCCGAGTACGGCGTCACCGAGCGGATCCGCTACCGCCACCAGGTCGTGAGCGCCGCCTGGAGCTCGGCCGACGCCCGCTGGACCGTCGACGTCCTCGTCGACGGCGAGCCCGCGACGTACACCTGCGGGTTCCTCTACTGCTGCTCCGGCTACTACGACTACGCCGAGGGCTACCGCCCGACCTTCCCGGGCGAGGAGCAGTACGAGGGCACGTTCGTGCACCCGCAGCACTGGCCCGAGGACCTGGAGCACGCCGGGAAGAAGGTCGTCGTCATCGGGTCCGGCGCCACGGCCATCACCCTCGTGCCGTCGATGGCGCGCGAGGCCGAGCACGTCACGATGCTGCAGCGCACGCCGACGTACGTGATCTCGATCCCCGCGCGTGACCAGTTCTCGCTCGCGCTGCGCAAGGTGCTGCCGGAGATGACGGCCTACCAGGTCGTGCGGTGGCGCAACGTGCTGCGGCAGATGGCGTTCTTCAACCTCAGCCAGGCCTTCCCGGGTCCGGCGCGGGCGATCGTGCGGCGCTACACGAAGAAGCAGCTGCCCGACATCGACGTCGACACGCACTTCAACCCGCCGTACGACCCGTGGGACCAGCGGTTCTGCGTGGTGCCCGACGCGGACCTCTACCGCGTGCTGCGCTCCGGCGACGCGTCGATCGCGACGGGATCGATCGAGACCTTCACGCCCACCGGGGTGCGCCTCGTCGGCGGCGAGGAGATCGAGGCCGACATCGTGGTCACCGCGACGGGCCTCAACCTGCTCGCGTTCGGCGGCATCTCGTTCAGCGTCGACGGCGCCGACGTGAAGCTGCCCGAGACGATGAGCTACCGCGGGCTGATGCTGAGCGGCCTGCCCAACTTCGCCTACACGATCGGCTACACCAACTCCTCCTGGACGCTCAAGGCCGACCTCGTCGCCGAGTTCGTCTCGCGGCTGCTCGGGCGCCTCCACGGCGGGTCGGGCGAGGGCCGTGCACAGGTCGTGGTCGAGCGCGACCCGGCGGTGCGCGAGGAGCCGTTCATGGACTTCGAGGCCGGCTACGTGCTGCGGTCCATCGACCAGCTGCCCAAGCAGGGTGCGGTCACGCCGTGGAAGCTGAAGCAGAACTACGTGCACGACATCCGCGCCATCCGTGGCTCCGACCTGGACGACGAGGCGCTGCGCTGGTCGTGAGCTGGTCATGACCTGGTCGTGAACGTCACGTCCTGCCGAGTCGGCGGATGTCGGTGCGGCGCGTTACGTTGTACCGGTCGGTCCGTCACGTCTTGCCACGGACCGAGCGCAACCACCCCGGTGGTGCGCCGCCCGTCGTACGCCCGTCCTGACCGACAGGACGACGACCACGGGCCCTTCGTGACACTGCTCGGCCGCCGGCCGGGTCGAAAGGCGAGACGCCTCGACCGAAAGTAGTGGTCCCCGCTTGTCCACGCCCAGCTCTTCCCCGTCCTTCGCCGACCTCGGCGTCCCCTCCTCGCTCGTGGCGGTGCTCGCCGAGCGCGGCATCACCGACCCGACCCCCATCCAGGCCGCGACGCTCGCCGACTCCCTCGCGGGTCGCGACGTGCTCGGCCGTGGCCGCACCGGCTCCGGCAAGACGTACGCGTTCCTGCTGCCGCTGGTCTCGCGCCTCGTCGCCTCCGGGCGCACGCCGCGCAGCAAGGCCCCGCGGGCGCTGATCCTGGCCCCGACCCGTGAGCTCGTGGGCCAGATCGAGGAGGCCCTCGCGCCCCTCGCCAAGGCCAACGGCCTCACCACCCGCACCGTCTTCGGCGGCGTCGGCCAGAACCCGCAGGTCAACGGCCTGCGCAACGGTGTCGACATCGTCCTGGCCTGCCCCGGCCGGCTCGAGGACCTCATCGGTCAGGGTCACTGCAACCTCGGCGACATCGAGGTCACCATCCTCGACGAGGCCGACCACATGGCCGACCTCGGCTTCCTGCCCGGCGTCCGTCGCCTGCTCGGCGCGACCCCGAAGAACAGCCAGCGGCTGCTCTTCTCGGCCACGCTCGACAACGCGATCGACACCCTGGTGAAGCAGTTCCTCACCAAGCCGGTCACCCACGAGGCCGACTCGGCCACGTCGCCCGTCTCGACGATGGACCACCACGTGCTCCACCTCGCGTCGCGCGACCACCGCGTGCCGGTGCTCGTCGACCTGACGAGCGCCCCCGGCCGCACCGTGGTCTTCACCCGCACCAAGCACGGCGCGAAGGCCCTCGCCCGCCAGCTCAACAAGAGCGGCGTGCCGGCGGTCGACCTGCACGGCAACCTCTCGCAGGGCGCCCGCACCCGCAACATGGAGGCGTTCCACGCCGGTCGCGCGACGACCCTCGTGGCCACCGACATCGCGGCGCGCGGCATCCACGTCGACGACGTGGCCCTCGTGGTCCACGCCGACCCGCCGACCGAGCACAAGGCCTACCTGCACCGCTCGGGTCGTACGGCGCGAGCCGGCGCCGCGGGCACCGTCATCACGCTGATGACGGACGACCAGGTGCGCGACGTCCGCCAGCTCACGAAGGCGGCCGGCATCCGTCCGACCATCACCAAGCTCGGCAGCCCGACCCACCCCGTGCTGGCCCAGCTCGCTCCCGGCGAGCGCGCGCTCGTGCCCGGTGGTCTCGAGGTCGAGACCCCGGTGCAGCAGCAGCGCCAGGGCGGCTCCTCCGAGGGGCGCTCCGGTGAGGGCGGCGGCGGTGGCCGCGGTCGTCGTCGTGGCGGCTCGGGTCGCGCCGGCGGGCCTGCCCGCTCCGGTGGCGGCGAGTCGCGCGGTGAGTCGCGTGGCGGCTCCGCCGGTGGTCGCGGTCGCTCCGGTGGTGCGAAGTCGGGCGGCGGCGCCAAGTCCGGCGCCAAGTCCGGCGGCGCCCGCGGCGGCTCCAGCGTCACCTACTCGACGTCGTCCCCCGGCGCGGGTGCCCCGGCGCACAGCGCCGCCAAGGTGAGCTCCCGCTTCCGCTGAGCCTGACTGACTGACTCGCCGAGCTGTCGCGTCTGCACCCGTACGTCGGTGCGGACGCGACAGCTCGACGTCTGTCCGGCGCCATTACCTGCGAGTAGCATGGCGCTCATGCGCGCCGCCTCCCCGACCACCACCCACGTGACCTGCACCGTCGAGGACGGCATCGCCCGCGTGCGGCTCGACCGCCCGGCGAAGCTGAACGCCCTCACCCTCGACACGCTCGAGGACCTCATCGCCACCGCCCGCTGGCTGCGGCAGGACAAGACGCTGCGGGCCGTGATCCTCTCCGGCAACGGCGACGCCTTCTGCGCCGGCCTCGACTTCGCCACGGTGCTCCGCAAGCCGAGCCGGGTCGTCGGCGCCCTGGTGCCGCGACCGTGGCGTGGCACCAACACCTTCCAGGAGGCCTGCTGGGCCTGGCGCCGGCTCCCCGTCCCGGTGATCGCCGCGGTCCACGGCCACTGCTACGGCGGCGGCCTCCAGATCGCCCTCGGCGCCGACTTCCGCTTCGCCACCCCCGACTCCCGCTGGTCGGTGCTCGAGGGCAAGTGGGGCCTCATCCCCGACATGAGCGGCGTGCGCAGCCTCTCCGAGCTGGTCGGCCTCGACACCGCGAAGCGCTTGGCGATGACCGCCGAGGTGATCTCCGGCAAGGAGGCCCTCGACCTCGGGCTCGTCACCGGCCTCGACTCCGACCCGGTCGCCGCCGCCGAGGCCCTCGTCGAGGTCCTCAAGGGCAAGTCGCCCGACGCGGTCGCCGCCGCGAAGCGCCTCTTCGACGGAGCCCGTACGTCGAGCGCCCGCCGCACGTTCGCCCGCGAGCGGGCCGAGCAGGTCGTGCTCCTCCTGGCCCGCAACACCCGCATCGCGCGTGAGTCAGCCTTCGCCAAGATCGCCCCGGTCTTCGGGCCGCGCTCGCGCTGACGCCGAGGCCCGCAGGGCCGCCTTCTTCTCGTCCTGGGTCCGCCGGCGCCGCACCTCGCCGCACGCGATACCGATGCCGATGAGCACGGGGACGACGTACTTCGCGTTGTCGGCGACCACCTGCAGCCAGTACGGCGGGGCCCAGTCGAGGCGGGGCAGGGAGATCGAGGGCAGGTCCGGCCAGGGGATGCTCGGCAGGTCGGGCCACGGGATGTTCGGCAGCGGGACCGAGAAGGCCAGGCGGGCGAGCAGCCACACGACCACGATCGGTACGACGACCTTGGCGACGCCCTCGACCACGTGACGGGCGGCGTAGAGGCGGGGGTTCCTCCTGACCTTCTCGTCCCTCACGGCCGCGGGCGTGCCCGGGTCCGGATCGAGGTCGAGGCCCCCGACGTCCGTGTGAGCGGCAGTCGTGGCGCTGACCCGCACCCCGAGGGTCTTCATGGGGGGCGAACCAGGTCACCCGTCGCACCTCGCCGAGCCAGGTCCGCTTCACTCGGATCGCACCGAGCTCCGGCCCCTCGGTCGCGTCCCCGGTGTCGTCGTCTCCGGTGTCGTCGGTCGTCGTGTCGGCGAGACGGTCGCCCGGCGCGAGCACGACCTCGTCCTCGGTCGCCTTCTTGCGGGCGACGAGCGCGCCGTCGACGTACCAGGCGACCACGTTCGTCCCGCCCTCGCCCGTCACCACGCGGTGGAGGTGGGTCCCGGAGTCGAGCTCCCAGCCCTGGTCGTCGGCCATGCCGCCGACGCTAGGGCGTCCGCCGACCGGCGCGCATCGGCCGCCGGGAGCCCCCGGGTGCGACTTTGGTCAGGGCGTGGTCAGGCAGTGGTCAGGCAGGACTCAGGGCCACGTGAGCCCGGCGGTGGCCTCGCTGACCTCCCACAGCTCGCGCTGCGCGGTCTCGTCGCGGGAGAGGGCGTTGGAGCCGACCACCCGGGGCAGTCCGCGCATCTGCTGGAAGCTGCCGGGACCGCAGAACGTGCCGCCCGGCAGGTCGGCCGTGGCGGCCATCAGCGTGGGCAGCGCGCCGTCGGCGGCCGACTGGGCGGTCGCGGCGGCGACGCCGTTGAGGATCGACGCCAGACCGCCCTGGCTGCGGCCGGTCTGGCCGTAGGAGAGCAGGTGGGTCGACGCGTAGCCCGGGTGCGCGGCCAGGGCCCGCACCGGCAGGCCGGCCGCGGTGGCCCGGCGCTGCAGCTCGAACGTGAAGAGCAGGTTGGCGAGCTTGCTCTGCCCGTACACCTGCCAGCGGTGGTAGCGGCCGCCGGGCACCCTGCGGGGGTCGCGCGTCGGGGCGGAGCGCGCGATCCGGTGCAGGAACGACGACACCGTCACGACGCGGCCGTCGCCGCTCGCCGCGAGCTGGGGCAGCAGGAGGCCGGTGAGCAGGAACGGGCCGAAGTGGTTGGTGGCCATCTGCAGGTCGAGGTCGTCGTCGGTACGGCGGGCCGGCGTGGCCATCACGCCGGCGTTGTTGACGAGCACGTCGATCGGTCCGAGGCGCGCCGCCTCGGCGGCCGCGGCGTGCACCGAGGCCAGCGACGAGAGGTCGACGACGAGGGAGCCGACCCGCGCCCCGGGCACCTCGCGCTCGATGTGCGCGGTCGTCGTGGCGATCTTCTCCGGGTTGCGGGCCGCGAGCACGACGTGGGCGCCCCGTCGGGCGAGCTCGAGCGCGGTGGCCTCGCCGAGCCCGCTGGTCGGCCCGGTCACGACCACGGTGCGGCCGGCCTGGTCGGGCATCTCGGCGAGGCTCCAGGTGGAGGGGTGGGCGCTCACGGGGTCACCGCCAGGTTCTCGAGCACGCGGCTCGCGAGGTCGGCGTCGCCGCTGACCTGCCAGCGCGACACGTCGACGGGGCGCCGCCCGCCGGCGGCGATCGTGTAGGTCTCGAGGTCGGTCGCGAGCCGGGTCGTCGGGTCCCCCGGCAGGCCGTCGACGTCCAGCGGACGCGCGCGGCCGTCGTCGCCGATCTCGACACCGACGGGCGGCAGCTCGCCCACCGACAGCACGACCGTCGTGCCCGCCGGGGGCGCGACGCGCTTGCCCACGACGTACGGGAGCGAGCGCAGCAGCTTCTGCGTGCAGTACGCCGCGGGCACCCCCTGCAGACCGCCCGGGCGGTCGAGCGCGCGGCGCAGGTCCTGCTCGTGCATCCAGATGTCGAGGGGCCGGTTGCCGAGGAACGTCTCGGTGTCCCAGCCGATGGCGCCGTACACGGTGGGGGCGGGCGCCGTCGGCTCCGTCGGCGGGGTGGCCACGAGGGCGGCGCGCCGCGCGGCGGTGGCCGTCCGCAGCTCGTCGACGAGCTCGGCGGGCGACCGGTCCCGGCGGGCCACGACGCCCTCCTCGGTGAAGCGCCCCATGTCGTTGCGCACGTGCGGGGCGTCGCCGATGTCGACGGGCGTGTGCGGGGTGTCCACCGCCACCGCCTCGAGGTGAGCGAGGTGCGCGAGCACGGCGTGCGCGTCCCAGCCCGCCAGGTCGGT
Organism: Nocardioides alkalitolerans DSM 16699; assembly: GCF_000426525.1. Taxonomy (GTDB): domain Bacteria; phylum Actinomycetota; class Actinomycetes; order Propionibacteriales; family Nocardioidaceae; genus Nocardioides; species Nocardioides alkalitolerans. The sequence goes on along the minus strand of NZ_KE384533.1, from coordinate 377,966 downwards.
CGGGGCCGACCAGGCGTCGTCGGGCACGTCGGCGACCAGGTCGAGGAGGTCCTCGACCGCGGCCCACCAGACGTCGCCGTACGACGTGAGGCGAGCGGTGGTCTCGGGGTCGGGAGCCATGTCAGCCAGCGTATCGAGAGGAGCCCTAGCATCGGGGTCATGGCTCGCTCCGACGGCACCGTCCCCCGCGTCCGCGCCCCCGAGCTGGTGGGGCGCGGCTGGCTCAACACGGCCGGTCCGCTGCGGCTCGCCGACCTGCGCGGCCGGTTCGTGCTGCTCGACTTCTGGACCTTCTGCTGCGTCAACTGCCTCCACGTGCTCGACGAGCTGCGCCCCGTCGAGGAGGCGCACGCCGACGAGCTCGTCGTGGTCGGCGTGCACAGCCCCAAGTTCGTGCACGAGGCCGACCCGGACGCCCTCCTGGCCGCCGTCGAGCGCTACGGCGTCGCCCATCCCGTGCTCGACGACCCCGAGCTCGTGACGTGGCAGGCGTACGCCGCCCGCGCCTGGCCGACGCTGGTGCTCGTCGACCCCGAGGGCTACGTCGTCGCCCAGTACGCCGGGGAGGGCCACGCCCACGCGATCGACCGTCTCGTCACCAGCCTCGCCGAGGAGCACCGCGCGAGGGGCACGCTGCAGCCGGGCGACTCGCCGTACGTGCCGCCGCCCGTCGTCGCCGGCGACCTGCGCTTCCCCGCGAAGGCCCTGCCGGTGGGGGGACGCGTGCTGATCGCCGACGCGGGCCACGACGAGGTCGTCGAGCTCGACCTCGACCCCTCCGGCGCAGGTCGGGTGGCCCGCCGGTTCGAGGGCTTCCGGGAGCCCAACGGGCTCTGCGCGCTGCCGGCCGACGTGGCCGCCGAGGTCGGGTACGACGTCGTGGTCGCCGACACCGTGGGCCACCGGCTCGCGGGGCTCACGCTGGCCGACGGCACCGTGCGGACGCTCGCCGGCGACGGCACGCAGTGGATGCAGGGCGACGGCACCGACCGCCTCTCGTCGCCGTGGGACGTCGTGTGGTGGCGCGACCGCGTGTGGGTGGCCATGGCCGGCATCCACCAGCTCTGGACCCTCGACCCCCGCACCGGCGAGGTCGCCGTCGCCGCCGGCACGACCAACGAGGGGCTGCTCGACGGCCCGCTCGCCGAGGCGTGGTTCGCGCAGACCTCCGGGCTCGCGGTCGCGGACGACGGCAGCCGGCTCTGGCTCGCCGACTCCGAGACCTCGTCGCTGCGCTGGGTGGAGGAGGGCCCCGACGGGCTCGTCGTGCGCACCGCGATCGGCTCGGGGCTCTTCGACTTCGGCTTCCGGGACGGCCCGGGCAACGCCGCCACCGACGGGGACGCAGGACCCGACGACACCATCGGCCTGCTCCAGCACCCCCTCGGCGTCACGGCCCTGCCCGACGGCTCCGTGGCCGTCGCCGACACCTACAACGGCGCCGTCCGCCGCTTCGACCCGGCCGCGGAGGGCGGTCGCGGGGCGCTCACGACCCTGGCCGCCGGGCTCGCCGAGCCGAGCGGGGCGTACGTCGACGGCGACCACCTCGTGGTCGTCGAGTCGACGGCCCACCGCCTCACCCGGGTGCCGCTCGGCGCCGCGGTGACGACGCCGGGCTTCGCGCACACGACCCAGCGACCCGTCACCGAGGTGGGCGCCGACCTCGAGCTCACCATCACGTTCACGCCCCCGCCGGGCCAGAAGGTCGACGACCGCTTCGGTCCGCCGAGCCAGCTGCACGTGTCGTCGACGCCGCCGGGGCTGCTCCGCGAGGGCGAGGGCCGGGGCACCGACCTGGTCCGTCGTCTCGTGCTCGACCCGCACGCCGGCGAGGGCGTCCTCCACGTCGCCGCGCGCGCGGCCTCGTGCGACGCGGCGCCGGGCGGCGTCGTACCGGAGGGAGCGGCCTGCCACCTGCACCAGCAGGACTGGGGCGTGCCGGTGCGCGTGACGGCCGACGGGCCCCCCGTGCTGACGCTGCCGCTCGGGGGCGCCTGACACGATCGGGGCACGGGCACCGCCGCCCGGCCGAGAGGAGACCCCCATGACGCTGCTGGACCCCGCCCGCTGGGACGGACGCATCAAGCTCGACACCTGGACCGAGGGCGGCGGTGGCGCCTCCGACGTGGTGGAGCCGGCCACGGGCGGCGTGCTGGGCTCGGTGGGCCTCGCCTCGGCCGACGACGTGCGGACGGCCGCCACGACCGCGGCCCGTGCACAGGAGGACTGGGCCGCCCGCAGCCCCGAGGACCGCGCCACGGTGCTGCGCCGCGCCGGTGACCTCTGGGAGCAGCACGCCGCCGAGATCGGCGACTGGATCGTGCGCGAGGGCGGCGGGCTGCCGACCAAGGCCGGGCTCGAGACCCACATCGCGGCCAACGAGTGCTACGAGGCCGCGAGCCTGCCGACGCACCCGCAGGGCGAGGTGCTCGCCACGAACGACGCGCGCTGGTCGTTCGCGCGGCGTCGCCCCGCCGGCGTCGTCACCGTGATCGCGCCCTTCAACTTCCCGCTCATCCTCTCGATCCGCTCGGTGGCCCCGGCGCTCGCGCTCGGCAACGCCGTGCTGCTCAAGCCCGACCCGCGCACCGCCGTCTGCGGCGGCGTGGCCCTCGTGCGCATCTTCGAGGAGGCCGGCCTGCCCGACGGGCTCCTGCAGCTGCTGCCCGGCGGCGCCGAGGTCGGCGAGGCCGCGGTGAGCGCCCCCGAGGTCACGGTCGTCTCGTTCACCGGCTCCACCGCGGCGGGCCGCGCCGTCGGCGAGCTCGCCTCGCGCCACCTCAAGCGCGTGCACCTCGAGCTCGGCGGCAACAACGCGCTGGTCGTGCTGCCGGGGGCCGACGTCGCCGCGGCGGCCTCCGCGGGCGCCTTCGGCTCCTACCTCCACCAGGGCCAGATCTGCATGACCACCGGACGCCACCTGGTGCACGAGAGCCTCGTCGACGAGTACGTCGCGGCGCTCGCCGAGAAGGCCCGCACCCTGCCCGTCGGGGACCCCGCCTCGGGTCGGGTGGCGCTGGGTCCCATCATCGACGAGTTGCAGGCGGCGCGGGTGGAGTCGATCGTGGCCCGGGCCGTCGAGGCGGGCGCGACCGTCGAGGCCGGCGGCACGCGCGAGGGCCTCTTCTTCGCCCCGACGGTGCTCACGGGCGTCACGCCCGACAACCCGGCGTACGTGGAGGAGATCTTCGGCCCCGTCGCCCCGGTCGTCTCCTTCGCCACCACCGACGAGGCCGTGGCGCTCGTCAACGACAGCGAGTACGGGCTGTCCGTCGGCATCCTGGGCGACGTCGGCGAGGCGATGAAGATCGCCGACCGCGTCCGCTCCGGCAAGGTGCACATCAACGAGCAGACGGTCTCGGACGAGGCGAACGCCCCGTTCGGCGGCACGGGCGCCTCGGGCAACGGCTCACGGTTCGGGGGAGCCGCGGCGAACCTCGAGGCCTTCACCGAGGTGCAGTGGCTGACGGTGCGGCCCGGCATCGCGCCGTACCCGTTCTGAGCCCGCCCCGGGCAGGAGCGGAACCGCCTCAGGCGACGGCCGCCGCGAGCACGTCCCGTGCCTCGTCGGCGGCCTCGTCGAGGGTGTAGGACGACTCGGCGAACGAGAGGACCGCGACGGACGGGCCGTGCGCCAGGACGCACAGCGGCTGCTGGGCGAGCGCGGCCGGGGCGCCCTCGGGGATCGGCACGGTGAGCGTGCCGCAGGCCAGCCCGGTCTCGACGTCGTCGTCGGTCTCCGCGTCGTAGCGGACCACGTCGACCGCGCGCGTGCCGCCCGCGATCGTGGCGGCCGCCTCCGCGGGGTTGCCGGAGACGAGGGTGCCGAGCTCGGACTCGGGGGTCGGGTCGAGCACCACCATGACGAAGCTCTGCACGCCGTCGGCCTCGTCCGCGCGCAGGTAGGTGCCCCCACGCAGCGAGTCCTGGGTGCCCGCGTCCTCGACGGGGAACGCCGCGAGCACGCCCTCGACGTACTCGTCGGCCTCGGGCGAGCTGTCGCGCTCCCACCCGCCGGCCTCGTCGGGCACGGAGAGGGAGGCGGTGCCCGTGTCGGGCTCCTCCTCGGCGGCGGGGTCGCCCTCGGGCTGGCGCAGCCACCACACGACGACGACCACGGCGGCCAGGGCGACGGCGAACGTCACCCACCAGCGACGGCGCATCAGGGTCGGGCTCTCCTCGGTCGGCACGCGCCCAGCCTGCCACTCCGTGCCCCGCACCGTCCGCCGACGGTCCGGGGTGACCCGGTCGACATCGCGAGGATGCCCGGTCCGCGCGCGTCGCCCCGTAGTCTGGGCGACAGCCAGTGGCTGCCCAGGGATGGGCACGGCCACTCGTTTCTTCGGCCCGGTGTGGTGCGCTTCCTCCTCCTGGAGCGCAGAGACCAGCGATCGGGTTCAAGAGATCGCGTCTCGTACGGCTCACCGGACCCGCACCCGCGGTTCCGCGCGCAGACGCATGCCCGCACCGCGTTCCGAAGAGGTCCCCCTTGACCGAGACAGTTCTCGACACCCCGAACACCCAGCCCGACGTCCGGCCCGACGCGCTCAGCCCCGACGAGATCGCGCAGGTCGCCGAGGTGGTGGCCGCCGAGTCCGGCGTGTTCGCCGAGCTGAAGCCCGCGCTCGTCGCCGCCCTGGCCGAGCAGGGCATCACCAGCCCGACCGCCGTCCAGTCCGCCGTCATCCCCGACGGTCTCTCGGGCCGCGACGTCCTGGGCCGCGCCCAGACCGGCTCCGGCAAGACCCTCGCCTTCGGCATCCCGGTGCTCGAGCGCCTCGCCGGCCGGTCCAGCCGTCCGCGCCACCCGCGTGCGGTCATCATCGTGCCGACGCGCGAGCTCGCCACCCAGGTGACCCGCTCCCTCGCGCCCCTCGCGCGCGCCGTGGGCCTCAAGCTCACCACCGTGTACGGCGGCGTGCCCTACGAGCGCCAGACCCGCCAGCTGCGCCAGCGCGCCGACATCGTCGTCGCCACGCCGGGCCGCCTCGAGGACCTCCTCGAGAAGGGCCACTGCTCCTTCGACGACATCGAGCTGACGATCCTCGACGAGGCCGACCACCTCTGCGACCTGGGCTTCTACCCGGCCGTCGACAAGCTCGTCAGCCGCACGCCCGACGGCAGCCAGCGGATGCTGCTCTCCGCCACGCTCGACGGCGACGTCGACGCGCTGGTCCGCGCCCACCTGCGCAAGCCGCAGCTGCACGAGCTCGACCCGAGCGCCGGTGCGGTCACGACGATGACCCACCACACGCTCGTCGTCGGCGGCTTCCGCGAGAAGGTCGCCGCGGTCGTCGACCTCGTGCAGGCCAACGGCCGCACCATCGTCTTCACCCGCACCCGCGACGGCGCGGTCGAGCTGGCCCAGGCGCTCGAGGGCAGCGGCGTGCCCGCCGTCGACCTCCACGGCGACCTCTCGCAGCGCGTCCGCGAGCGCAACCTGGCCCGCTTCTCCTCCGGCGGCGCCCAGGCCGTCGTCGCCACCGACGTGGCCGCCCGCGGCATCCACGTCGACGGCGTCAACCTCGTCGTCCACTTCGACGCGGCCTCCGACCCGAAGGCCTACCTGCACCGCTCCGGTCGTACGGCGCGCGCCGGCACCGACGGTGCCGTCGTCACCATCACGACGCCGAAGTTCGCCCAGGCCGTCGCCCGCCTCCAGCAGGGTGCCGCGGTCGAGGTGCGCCAGCACGACATCCGCACGGCGCCGCGCCCGATGACCGCCGCCGCGCTCGGCGAGTCCGGCGAGATCGGCACCACGAAGTTCGCGGGTGGCGGTGGCGGTGGCGCCCGCTCCGGCGGCCCCCGTCGCTCCGGCGGCGGCTCGCGCTCGGGCGGCCACCGCTCCGCCGGCAGCAGCCGCGGCTCGTACGGCGACCGCCCCGCCCGGAGCGGTGGCTACCAGGGCAAGCGGCCCGCCGGTCGCTGACCTGACCTGACCGGAGAACGGCGACGGGCCGGTCACCACCGCGAGGTGGTGGCCGGCCCGTCGTCGTACGCGAGGTCGGTGGTCGGTCAGGGGGCGCCGCGGCTGTCGCGGAGGCTCTCCTTGAGGCGCGGGATCGCGTCGCCCAGCTCGTCGGCGACGAGGAGGTCCTTGCGGACCTGACCGGCGCGGTACGCCGCGCGCCCCGCCATGTGGGACGCGACGGGCGCCGTGACCATCTGGAAGACCGCGACGAGCAGCAGGATGGCCGTCGCGGACGGGTCCCGCAGGCGCAGCGCGAGCCCTGCCACCACGAGCAGCAGACCGAGCACCTGGGGCTTGGTGGCCGAGTGCATGCGGGTCAGCAGGTCGGGGAAGCGCAGCAGGCCGATCGCGGCGATGACGGTGAGCAGCGCGCCCGCGATCAGCAGGATGCCGGCCACGATGTCGGCGACGTCGGTGAGCGTCATCGGTTCATCCTCCTCGCCCGCAGGCTCCGCTCGCGCAGGCTGCGCTCGCGCTCACGCTGGGGTCGGACACCGCGGGCGCGGTTCTCCGGGTTGTCGGACTCCTCGGCCTCCACGTCGTCGCTGCCCGGCGAGAAGCGGGCGATGCTGACGGACCCGACGAACCCGAGCAGGGTGGCGACGAGCAGCAGGGGCATCGTCTCGGCGTTGCGGTCGATCGCCGCCTCGACGGCGATGGCGCAGATGCTGATGGCGATGAGCACGTCGAACGCGATGGCGCGGTCGAGCATGGTCGGGCCCAGCGTCATGCGCAGGAGCACGAGCAGGGCGGCGACGCCGAGCAGGACCCCGGTGATCACGAGCAGCACGGTCAGCACGGTCACGGGGTCTCGTCCTCCTCGAGGCCACCGAAGGCCCGCACGACGCGGTCCTCCTGGGCCAGCACGTTGGCGCGCACCCGGTCGATGCCCTCTTGGTCACGGATGTCGATCGAGTGCAGGAACAGCGTGTGGCTCGACCGGTGGGCCTCGACCACGACGCTGCCCGGCACGAGCGAGACGAGCTCGGCGACGACGGTCAGCACGAAGTCCGACCTGCTGCGCAGGCGCACCTCGACCAGCGCGTTCATCAGCGGCTTCGGCGGGAAGAGCGTCAGCCACGCCACCTGGGCGCTCGCCCGGAACACGTCGAAGACGAACCGGCCGAGCAGCACGACCGCGGCCCAGGCGTTGAACTGCAGGCGCATCTTGAGCGGGGGGAGCGGGAAGACGAAGCAGACCCCCACCGCCACCAGCACCCCGCCGACCAGCGAGAGCGCCGAGTAGGAGCCCCAGAGGATCCACCAGACGAGGGTGAGCACCAGGATCATCGGCCACTGGATCGACCGGTAGCGCGCGGGACGCTGCCGTCCGCTGCGCGTGGTCTTCATCTGCGGGCTCACGGGGCGTCCTCCCCGAGCACGGCCGAGAGGTACGGCGTGCCGTCGAGCAGGTCGGTGGCCGCGCGATCGGTGTAGGCGAACAGCGGCCCGGCGACGACGGTGATCGCGAGGCTCACGGCGACGAGGCCGGCCGCCGGGACGGTCATCCAGTAGGGCAGGTGCTGGGGCAGCGCGTCCTCCTGGATCAGCTGGTAGAGGTCCTTGTCGGAGCTGTCGTCGTCGGCCACCCGGCGGGCGTCGTCGAGGTCGCTCTCGCCGAAGGCCACCGAACCGACGTGCACGTGCCCGCGGTGGCGCACCATGTGGGGCGTGGCGGACCCGGCCTCCGCGGCGGGGTCCTGCTCCCCGGGCAGGGCGCGCATCATCTCGTGGGCCTGGGCGGGCGAGCGCCAGAAGGCCAGGGCCCACGTCTTCGCCACGGCGTACAGCGTGAGCAGGCTGGTGAGCGTGCCGCCCGCCACGAGCACGATCGCCGCGAACGAGCCCTCCGCGAGACCGGCCTGCAGCAGCCCGACCTTGCCGAGGAACCCGGACAGCGGCGGGATGCCGGCCAGGTTCATCGCCGGGATGAAGAAGAGCACGCCCAGCACCGGCGCGAGCCGCGCGAGCCCGCCGAGCCGCAGGAGCGCCGTACTGCCGGCCCGGCGCTCGATGAGGCCCACGACCAGGAACAGCGCCGTCTGGATGGTGATGTGGTGGGCGACGTAGAAGATCGCGCCCGACAGCCCCGCACCGGTCGCCAGGGCGATGCCGAAGATCATGTAGCCGATGTGGCTGACCAGCGTGAAGGACAGCATGCGCTTGATGTCCGACTGCGCGATGGCGCCGAGGATGCCGATGAGCATCGTCGCGAGCGCCACCCACAGCAGCAGGTCGGTGAGCGGGCTGTCCGGGAACATCAGCGTCTGCAGGCGGATGATCGCGTAGACGCCGACCTTCGTGAGGAGGCCGGCGAACACCGCCGTGACCGGTGCGGGCGCGGTCGGGTAGCTGTCGGGCAGCCACAGCGAGAGCGGGAAGACCGCCGCCTTGATCGAGAACGTCACCAGCAGCAGCAGCTGCAGGGTGAGGCTCACGCTGTCGGGCAGCTCGGCCACGCGCTGGGAGATCTGCGCCATGTTGAGCGTGCCCACGGCGGCGTACACCGCGGCGAGCGAGACCAGGAACAGCATCGAGGAGACGACGTTGATGACGACGTAGATCGTGCCGGCCCGGATGCGCGTGGCCGTGCCGCCCAGCGTCAGCAGCACGTAGCTGGAGAACAGCAGCATCTCGAAGCTGACGAACAGGTTGAACAGGTCGCCGGCCAGGAACGCGTTGGACACGCCGGCCACCAGCACGAGGAACGTCGGGTGGTAGATCGAGACGGGGGTCTCGGCCTCGTCGCCGGTCATGCCCTGACCGATCGAGTACGCGAGGACCGCCAGTGTCACGACCGCGGAGACCAGCAGCATGAGGGCCGCCAGCCGGTCGGCCACGAGCGCGATGCCGATGTCGGTCCAGCCGCCCAGCCAGACCACCTGGGGGCCGTGCTGGTCGGCCGCCACGAGCAGGAAGGCGGCGATGACGACGATGGCGACGAGCACGCCGAAGGTCACCGCGCGCTGGGCCTGGGGTCGCTTGGAGAGCATGAGGGCCGCGCCGGCGCCGAGCAGCGGCAGCAGCACGGGCAGGGGGACGAGACTGTTCATGGTGTCGCTCATACGGCGCCGTCCTCCTCGGGGTCGTCCTCGTGCTGGCCGTCGGTCGTGAGGCCGTAGCTGTCCGAGGTGGCGTCGTCGTAGGCCAGCTTGCGGATGGCGGCGTCCTCCGTGTCGTCCTGGACGTCGTCGTTGCCGTTGATCTGCCAGCTGCGGTGGGCCATCGCGAGCAGGAAGGCGATGGTGCCGAGCGTGATGACGATGGCGGTGAGCACCAGGGCCTGGGGCAGCGGGTCGGCCATGTCCTCGGGGTCCGACGACCCGACGAGGGGCGACGTGCCCGCGCGGCCGCTGGCGACCAGGAACATGATGTTGACGCCGTTGCTCAGCAGCACCAGGCCGACGAGCACGCGGGTCAGGCTGCGCTCGAGCAGCAGGTAGACGCCGCAGCCGACGAGCGCGGCGCAGACGATCACGAGCGTGAGGTTGACGTCCACGTCAGACCACCGCCTGCTCGGTCGTCGCGTCGTCCGGGCTGCCGTCGGCCTTCTTCTCGGCCCGCACGATCTGGCGGTCGAGGCGGGAGCCGAAGGTGCGGAGCAGGTCGAGGATGAGTCCCACCACCACGAGGTAGACGCCGATGTCGAAGAAGACGGACGACACGAGGTGGATCTCGCCGAGCAGCGGGATCTGCAGGTAGGTGTCGTAGGACTGGAGCACCGTGCCGCCGAAGATCATCGGGCCGAGGCCCGACGCCGCCGCGATGAACAGGCCGGTGCCGATGAGGATGCCGGCGTCGATCGGGGCCGCCTCGTCGAGCTCGTAGCGGCCGCCGGCCAGGTAGCGCACCATCAGCGCGAGACCGGTCACCATGCCGGCCGCGAAGCCGCCGCCGGGCTCGTTGTGGCCGGCGATGAGCAGGTAGATGGCGAACACGAGGATGACGTGGAAGATCAGCCGCGTCACCACCTCGAAGATGATCGAGCGCCGGTCGGGGCTCATCGTGCGCGGGCCCGGGAGCCAGACGCGACGGCCGGGCTGGGTGGGCTGCTTCTCGACGCCCTCGGGGTACGGGATGTCGTAGACGCGGCGGATGCCCGACATCCGGGTGTCGAGGAAGATCAGGCTGGCGACGCCGGTGGCGGCGGCGACGAGCACGGCGATCTCGCCCATCGTGTCCCAGGCGCGCATGTCGACCAGGGTGGTGTTGACGATGTTGTTGCCGTAGGCGAACTCCTTGGACGCCTCCGGGAACGTCGCGGAGATCGGCTCGGCCTCGCGGGCGCTGCCGGTGGTGAGCAGGAAGCCGGCCACGGCCACCGCGAAGAGCGCGGCGAGGCCCATCCGCCAGAACCGCTGGCGGCTCAGCGGGCGGTTCGTGAAGTGCTCCGGCAGGCGACGCAGCACCAGCACGAAGACCACGAGGCTCACGGTCTCGACGAGCACCTGGGTGAGCGCGATGTCGGGGGCGCCGTGCACGAGGAAGAGCAGCGCGCAGCCGTAGCCGGTGACACCGGCGAGGATGACGGCGCGCATCCGGCGTCGCGACCGGACCGTGCTGAGCGCCGCCACCACGATGACCGCGCCGATCACCGGCTGGGCCAGCCGGTCGTACGCGATCACGTTGATCCGGGTCTCGTCGCCGAGCAGCCCGCGCACCACGGCGTACCCCGGCAGCAGCAGCACGACGCCGAGGATGATCGCCAGGTAGGCCGCCACCGAGCCGCGCTGGAACGTACCGGTGACCTCGACCGCCATCCGGTCGACGCCGCGCATGAGGAAGCGGTAGACGCCCTCGGCGTTCACCGACAGCGCGGTGCGCTTCTGGAAGCGGCAGAGCGGCTCGCGCACCCAGAAGAGGGCGAGACCGCCCACCACCGCGACGACGGAGAACAGCAGGGGCAGGCCGAACCCGTGCCAGAGCGCGAGGTACTCCTCGTGCTCGCCGGCGACGAGCGTGTCGGCGTACGGCGAGAAGGCCGTCGTGAGGGCGGCGCCCGCGAAGCCGAGGCCGAGGCTCAGCGCGGCGAGCACGATGGGGGAGACGGCGAACGCCGGGTTGAGGGGCTTGACCTTCGTCGCGGGGACGCCGGGCTTGGAGGCGAACGCGCCCCAGAGGAAGCGGGTCGTGTAGCCGACCGTCAGCGCCGAGCCCGCGACCAGGCCGGCCACGACGAGCCAGCCCGCCCAGCCGGGCACGCCGGCGGTCTCGCCGTGGGCGAGCTCGATGAGGCCGGAGAACACCGTCTCCTTGCCCACGAAGCCGAGCAGCGGCGGGATGCCCGCCATCGAGAACCCGGCGAGCACGGCGGCGGCGGCCACGGCGGGCATCGCCCGGCCCACCCCGGAGAGCTCGTGGAGGTCGCGCGTGCCCGTCTGCTTGTCGACGATGCCGACCACGAGGAAGAGGGTGGCCTTGAAGAGCGCGTGGCCCAGCAGCACGGCGAGGCCGGCGAGGGCCGCCGTCTGCGACCCGATCGCGAAGATCACGGTGAGGAAGCCGAGCTGGCTGACCGTGCCGTACGCGAGCAGCAGCTTGATGTCGATCTGGCGCAGCGCCCGCCAGCCCGCGAGCAGCATCGTCACCGTGCCCAGCGTCAGCAGGCTGAGGTGCCACCCCGGCACGGTCGCGAACGCGGGGGCGAGCAGCGCGACGAGGTAGATGCCGGCCTTCACCATCGACGCGGCGTGGAGGTAGGCGCTGACCGGCGTCGGCGCCGCCATCGCGCCCGGGAGCCAGAAGTGGAACGGGAAGATCGCCGACTTGCTCAGCGCGCCGACCAGCATCAGCAGGATCGCGATCGTCACGGGCGTGCCGCTCGGCGGGTCGGCCAGGATCTCCGAGATCCGGTGGGTGCCCGCCTCCTGGCCGAGGAGCAGCATGCCCACGAACATCACCAGGCCGCCGAGCGTGGTGACGATGAGCGCCTCCATCGCGGCCAGCCGGCTCGCGCGCTTCGTCGGCTCGAAGCCGATGAGCAGGAAGGAGAAGATCGTCGTGAGCTCCCAGAACACGAAGAGCACGAGCAGGTCGTCGGACATGACGAGACCGAGCATCGCGCCGACGAAGGCCGTGAAGCTCGTCGTGAAGATGACGAGGCCCTTGTCGCCGTCCTTGAAGTACCAGGCGCAGTAGCTCATCACCAGCACGCCGATGCCGGCGACGATCAGCAGCATGACCCACTGCAGCGTGCCGACGGCGAAGGCGAGCTCGAGGTCGAGGCCGGGCACCCAGCGGACGACGGTCGTGACCGTGCCGCCGTCGCGCACGTCGCCGTACAGGCTGAAGGCCCAGACGGTGGTGACGAGGGGGACGAGCGCCAGCGCCAGGAACGCCCGTCGGCCGAGGAGGCGGACGAGCGCGGGCGCCATCATGGCAGCGACGAAGTGGGCGAGGACGACTGCGAGCACGTGGTGCGGCCTTCGTGGTCGGCGCGGCCGGTGGAGTGCGGCAGCGGAGGGGGGCAACGGAAGGTCGGGGGATCGGCTCCATCCTAGTCGAGAGCGCCACGCCCGCCGCCGCCCCGCAGCGACCACGAACAGCCATGGGGAGTGGCTCCCATCGACGACGTCCCAGTACCCCGGGCCGGTCTCACGCAGGCGCGTGCAGCGCCAACCGGGCGGCGACCGCGAGCATCACGACGCCGATGAGCAGCTCCACGACCCGCCACGTTCCGGGCCGTCCCAGCACGCGGTGGGCGCGCGAGGCGCCGTACCCCAGCAGCGTGAACCACACGAGGCTCGCGGCCACGGCGCCGCCCGCGAACCACCAGCGCAGGGTGGGGCCCTCGTGCTGCGCGACCGACCCGAGCATGAGCAGGGTGTCGAGGTAGACGTGCGGGTTGAGCCACGTCAGCGCCGCGGCCGTCAGCAGGGCGCGGGTGGCGGTGCCGCCGACGGCGCCCGCGACGGAGCCGGCCGCCTGGTCGGTGGTGAGCGCCGCGCCGCTGCCCGCGCGCCGCAGGGCGAGCACGCCGTACGTCACGAGGAACGCCACCCCGCCCCACCGCGCCACCTCGAGCAGCGCGGGCGCGGCCGTGACCAGGGTGCCGAAGCCTGCGACGCCGGCCGTGATGAGCACGGCGTCCGACACGGCGCAGACCGCCACGACCGGCCCGACGTGCCGCCGCAGGACCCCCTGGCGCAGGACGAACGCGTTCTGCGCGCCGATGGCGACGATGAGGGTGAGGCCGGTCAGGAGGCCGGTGAGGAGGGTGCCGGTGGCGCCGGCGGGCAGGAGGTCCACGCCGACGACGCTAGGGTCGCGGCGCTCTGCAGGGAAGCGAATGAATCTGGCGATGCCTTAGCGTTGCTTCATGTACCCACCCGCCCAGCTGGCGGCCCTCGTGGCCGTGCTCGACCACGGCACCTTCGACGCGGCGGCCGGTGCGCTGCACGTGACGCCATCGGCGGTCAGCCAGCGGATCCGCGCGCTCGAGACCCAGGTGGGCCAGGTGCTGGTGACGAGGTCGCTGCCGTGCCGGGCGACGGAGGCGGGCGAGGTGCTGGCCGCGCTGGGACGGCAGACCGCCCTGATGGGCGCCGAGGCGGCCGAGCGGCTGGGTGGCTCGTCGGGCGTACGGCGGGTGGCCGTCGCGGTGAACGCCGACTCGCTCGCCACCTGGTTCCGCGACGTGTTCGACGCCGTCGCCACCTGGGAGGGTGTCGCGCTCGAGCTGTTCGTCGAGGACCAGGCCCACTCGGCGCGGCTGCTGCGCGACGGCAAGGTGCTCGCCGCGGTCACCTCCGACGCCCACCCCGTGCAGGGCTGCAGCGTCGAGGCCATCGGGTCGCTGAGCTACCACCCCGTCGTCGACGCGTCGCTGCTCGCGCGGGCCGGGGGACCGGACGCGGTCGACTGGCGAGGCGTGCCCATGGTGCGGTTCAACGAGATCGACGACCTGCAGCACGAGTGGCTGCGCGCCACGGGGAGGCCGGAGCCCGTGGTGGTGCACCGCGTGCCGACCACCGTCGACTTCGCCGAGGCGGTGCGCCGGGGGCTGGGCTGGGGCATGTACCTCGACGGCCAGCTCGCGGCCGCCCGACGGCGCGGCGACGACGTCGTCGAGCTGTCGCCGGGGCGCCCGCTCGTCGTACCGCTCTACTGGCAGCGCTGGCGGATCTCGTCCGAGCTGATCGGCCGGTTGACGGGGGCGGTGCGGGAGGCTGCGCCGGTTTCACCGGCTAGCCGGTGAAACCGGCACCTGGCGCACGAAGGTTCGCGTGACAGGTGCCGGGTTCGTCACCTAGCCGGTGAAACCGGCAACGGCCCCGGGCGGAGCGCCCGGGGCCGTCGTCGTACGTGCTGGGTGGTGCAGGTGCCTCAGAAGGAGGACTCGTCGAGGTCCATCAGGGAGAGGTCGACGGCCTCGGCGATCTTCCGCTCGGCGGAGATGCGGGGCAGGTTCGTCTGCGCGAAGAACTGCGCCGCCGCGATCTTGCCCTCGTAGAACGCCTTGTCCTTGCCCGGGTCGCCGGCGAGCGCACCGAGCGCGACCTCTGCGCCGCGGAGCAGCAGCCAGCCGCAGACGACGTCGCCCAGCGCCATGAGCAGGCGCGTGGTGTTGAGGCCGACCTTGTAGACGTTGCGGATGTCGCCGCCCGACGAGGCGTCGGCCGACATGAGGTCGTTGATCATCAGGCCGACGAGCGCGTTGGCGTCGTCGAGCGCGGTGGCGAGCAGTTCACGCTCCGTCTTCAGGCGACCGTTGCCGGCCTCCGACTCGATGAAGGCCTTGATCTCGCCGGCGAGGTGGCCGAGCGCGGTGCCCTGGTCCTTGACGATCTTGCGGAAGAAGAAGTCCTGGCCCTGGATCGCGGTGGTGCCTTCGTAGAGGGTGTCGATCTTGGCGTCGCGGACGTACTGCTCGATCGGGTACTCCTGCAGGAAGCCCGACCCGCCGTACGTCTGCAGCGACTCCGTGCCGAGGAGCACCCACGAGCGCTCCGAGCCGTAGCCCTTCACGATCGGCAGGAGCAGGTCGTTGACCTTCTCGGCGATCTCGTCGCGCTCGCCCGCCGCCTCGGCGATGAGCACGCGGTCCTGCCACGAGGCGGTGTAGAGCACGAGCGACCGCATGGCCTCGGCGAACGACTTCTGCGTCATGAGCGAGCGGCGTACGTCGGGGTGGTGCGTGATGGTGACGCGCGGCGCGGTCTTGGCCGAGTTGGTGAGGTCGGCGCCCTGGACGCGGCTCTTGGCGTAGTCGAGCGCGTTGAGGTAGCCGGTCGAGAGGGTCGCGATGGCCTTCGTGCCGACCATCATGCGGGCGTTCTCGATGACCTGGAACATCTGCGCGATGCCGTCGTGGACCTCGCCGAGCAGCCAGCCCCGGGCGGGCTCGCCGCCGCCGACCTGCGGGTCGCCGAAGGTGACCTCGCACGTGTTGGAGACCTTGATGCCCATCTTGTGCTCGACGTTCGTGACGTAGACGCCGTTGCGCTCGCCGGTCAGCTCGCCCGTCTCGTGGTCGAAGTGGTACTTCGGCACGACGAAGAGGCTGAGGCCCTTGGTGCCGGGTCCGCCGACGCCCTCGACGCCCGCGGGGCGGGCCAGCACGAGGTGGATGATGTTGTCCTGCAGGTCGGACTCGGCCGAGGTGATGAAGCGCTTGACGCCCTCGATGTTCCAGGAGCCGTCCTCGTTCGGGGTGGCCTTCGAGCGGCCGGCACCGACGTCGGAGCCCGCGTCGGGCTCGGTCAGCACCATCGTGGCGCCCCAGCGCTTGTCGATCATGAGCTGCGCGATGCGCTTGTCGCGGTCGGTGCCGTTGCGGTGCACGATGCCGGCGAAGGCGGGACCGGCGGCGTACATCCAGATCGGCGCGTTGGAGCCGAGCACGAACTCGCCGAGCGCCCACACCAGCGAGGCGGGGGCCTTCTGGCCGCCGAGCTCCTCGGTGGTCTGCAGGCGCCACCACTCGGCGTCCATCCACGCGTCGTAGCTCTTCTTGAAGCTGGCCGGGACCGGCGCGGTGTTGGTCGCGGGGTCGAAGACCGGCGGGTTGCGGTCGCTGTCGTCGTACGACGCGGCGAGGTCCTCGCGGGAGAGCCGCTCGACCTCGGCCAGGATCGACCGGGCGGTCTCGCCGTCGAGGTCCTCGAACGGGCCGGTGCCGAGGATCTCGTCGCGGCCGAGCACCTCGAACAGGTTGAACTCGATGTCGCGGAGGTTGCTCTTGTAGTGGCTCACTACATCCACCTTCTCAGGAGTGCGGGGTGGGCCGACGCAATCGCTACCGGCCAGTAACTTCAATCATCCTCAGGGTGCGCGGCAATTTCAAGTCGAACCGACGAACTGGTCGCGGCTGATCGGTCACGTTCTGGCGCCGCCCTCCCGGGCTGCGCCCCGTCGGGATGTCTCGGGATGCGAACGCGACGCGTCCGGGTGGGGCTCCTAACCTAGGTTTTCTGGTCGAGATACCTCCTGCGGTCGACATCGGCCCCGGGACCGCCGAACGAGGAGACCCGCCGTGCGCAAGCTGATCGTGCTGGGCGTCGTCGGCTTCCTCGCCCAGCTCATCGACGGGTCGCTCGGCATGGCGTACGGCGTGACGTCGTCGACGCTGCTCCTCGCCGTCGGGGTCGCCCCGGCCGCGGCGTCGGCGGCCGTGCACTTCTCCGAGATCGGCACCTCGCTCGTCTCCGGCTTCTCCCACCACAAGCTCGGCAACGTCGACTGGCGGACCGTGTCGATCCTGGCCGGCCCCGGGTTCGTCGGCGCCTTCATCGGGGCCACGTTCCTCGTCTCGCTGCCGGCCGACGTCGCCAAGCCGTGGGTCGCCGGCATCCTGCTGGCCCTCGGCCTCTACGTGATCTTCCGGTTCCTGGTGCTCGGCGGCCGCCGTCCGACGTTCAAGGGCCGGCCCGGAGCGGGCTTCCTCGTACCCATGGGGTTCTTCGGCGGCGCGCTCGACGCGATCGGCGGCGGCGGCTGGGGCCCGGTCGGCACCACGTCCCTGCTCTCGTCGGGTCGCCTCGAGCCCCGCAAGGTCGTCGGCTCGATCGACACGTCCGAGTTCGTGGTCGCCGTGGGCGGCTCGCTCGGGTTCCTCCTCGGCCTCGGGGCCGCGGGCATCGAGTGGGGCTACGCGATCGCGCTCCTCGCGGGCGGCGTCGTCGCGGCGCCGATCGCGGCGTACCTGGTCAAGATCCTCCCGGCCCGCGTGCTCGGCGTCGCGGCCGGCGGCCTCATCGTGGTGACCAACTCCAAGACGATCGCCGAGGTGCTCGGCGCGAGCGGCGGCCAGGTCGGCGCCGTGACCGGGACGCTCGCCGTGCTGTGGATCGGCGGCATCGCCTGGGCCGTGAAGCACGAGCGGATCGCCCGCCGGCTCGAGGCCGCCCGGGCCGGCGAGCGCGAGCCCGCGACCACCTGACCGCCCGTCCGACCCGCCGCCTGCGGTCGTGACGGGCGTCGCGTCTGACAGAATCGCCGCATGCGCGTCTCTGCCAAGTCCGACTACGCCCTCCGGGCGCTCATCGAGATGGCGGGACGCGACGACGGACGGCCCGTGAGCGCCGAGGAGCTGGGCCGGCTGCAGGAGATCCCGCACGGCTTCCTCCAGGCGATCCTCGCCGACCTGCGCCGCTCCGGCGTGGTCGTGTCGCAGCGGGGCCAGTACGGCGGGTGGCGGCTCCAGCGCGCCGCCGCCGAGATCTCCGTGGCCGACGTCATCCGCGCCGTCGACGGCCCGCTCGTCTCCGTCTACGGCCTGCGCCCGGAGTCGGTCACCTACAACGACTCGGCCGCCGTGCTCCAGCACGTGTGGATCGCCGCGCGCCACTCGCTGCGCGACGTCTTCGAGAACGTCACCATCGCCCAGCTCGCCACCGGCGAGCTGCCCGAGGTCGTCACGCGGCGCACCGCCGACGAGGACGCCTGGCAGACGCGCTGAGCGCCCGGTCGACGGCTCGGTCGACGACTCAGTCGACGTCGGGGGCGAACGGGTCCTCGAGCACCTCGGCGAGGGTCTCCACCAGCGGGCGCAGGGCCTGCCAGTCGCGTCGTACGTCGTCGAGCAGCGCCGGCACGCCGATCGTCGTGGGCTCGAAGCCGTAGTCCCGGTTGAGCGTCACCGACCGGTGGCGCAGCAGCCCGATGCGCGGGTGGTCGCCGCTGTAGCCGCGCGGCGAGGTCTTCAGCCGGTCGCCGCCGAGGCTCCAGCCGTCGGCCTGGAGGTCGGCGAGCATCTCCTCGAGCAGCGGTCCGGTGTCGGGGTCCGCGGCGTACGCCCGGAAGCGCGCGAGGTGGGGGGCGTCCGCCCGGTAGAAGCCGCCGCCGACGTTGACGCCGCGGGCCGACACCTGGACGTACCAGCCGCAGGAGGGACCGGCCGCGACGAACGCGCCCTGGTGCGTCTTGTACGGCGTCTTGTCGGTGCGGAAGCGGACGTCGCGGTAGGGGCGGAACACCTTGGCGGCCCCGAACTCCGGCTCGAGCGCCGCGGTCAGGGCGAGCATCGGGGCGCGCACCGCGTCGTCGTACTGCTGCTTGTGGGCCAGCCAGAAGCTGCGGGTGTTGTCGAGCTCGAGGTCGTCGTAGAAGTCGAGCGCGGCCTCGGGGAAGCCGCCGAAGGTGGGTGAGGACATGGAGCGGACGACGAGACTCGAACTCGCGACATCGACCTTGGGAAGGTCGCGCTCTACCAACTGAGCTACGTCCGCATGGACGTCGGCTGACCGACGACCGCAGGGAATGCTACTCGACCGGGGCCAGCCCGGGGCGTCGAGGGCTGATCGAGTCGCCCGACGACCGTCCGGTGAGCCGGCGCTGGATCCAGGGGACGAGGAACCCCCTGGTCCACGCGGCGTCGGCCCGGAGGCGCTCGAGGCGGCTCACGTCGGCGAGGTCGTCGAGCGGCAGCGGCTCCAGGTCGTGGGTGACGCCGAGCGCGTCGAGCACCATGATCGCGACGAGCTGGTGGCCGGCGGGCCCCAGGTGCATGCGGTCGACGTCCCAGAGGCGGGCGTCGCTCGCGACGACGCCGTCGGGCAGGCGGTGGGCCATGCGCCACGAGTCGGCGACGGTCGCCCCGTGGCGGTCGGCGATGACGCGGACGTGCTCGTTGTAGAGGGCGAACCGGCCGCGGATGGGGGCGTAGATGCCGCCGTTGCCGGGGTCGAACGCGGTGAAGAGCACGACCTGGGCGCCGGTGGCGGTGAGGCGGCCCACGGCGACGTCGTACGCCTCGGCCAACGTGTCGAGGTCGACCTTCGGGCGCACGATGTCGTTGGCGCCGGCGTAGATCGTGACGAGGTCGGGCGCGAGCGCGAGGGCGGGGTCGACCTGCTCGTCGAGGATGCCCAGCAGCTTGCGGCCGCGGATCGCGAGGTTCGCGTAGGCGAAGTCGTCCGTCTGGCGCGCCAGGGCCTCCGCCACCCGGTCGGCCCAGCCCCGCACGCCGTTGGCGCGGGTGGGGTCGTGGTCGCCGACACCCTCCGTGAAGGAGTCCCCGAGGGCGACGAAGCGGTGGTACGGCGGCGCGGTAGGCATGGCTTCATTGTGCAGTGCACGGATCGGAAGCGGCCTACATGGCCTAGGTTGGGCGCGTGCTGCTCTCCGACCGCGACATCCTGGCCGAGATCGACGCAGGTCGTGTCTCCCTCGACCCGTTCGAGCCCGACATGGTGCAGCCGTCGTCGGTCGACGTACGGCTCGACCGCTTCTTCCGGGTGTTCGACAACCACCTCTACCCCCACATCGACCCCGCCGAGGACCAGCCGGACCTCACGCGCCCGGTCGAGCCGGTGGGGCAGGAGCCGTTCATCCTCCACCCCGGGGAGTTCGTGCTCGGCTCGACGTACGAGGTCGTGGGCCTGCCCGACGACATCGCGGCGCGGCTCGAGGGCAAGTCGTCGCTGGGCCGGCTCGGCCTGCTCACCCACTCGACGGCCGGCTTCATCGACCCCGGCTTCTCGGGCCACGTGACGCTCGAGCTCGCCAACGTCGCCAACCTGCCGATCAAGCTGTGGCCGGGGATGAAGATCGGCCAGCTCTGCTTCTTCCGCCTGACGTCGGCCGCGCAGCACCCGTACGGGTCGGAGCGCTACGGCTCCCGCTACCAGGGTCAGCGGGGCCCGACGGCGTCGCGGTCGTTCCAGAACTTCCACCGCACGGAGATCTGAGGGGCGCTCCGCGCGGGGTCGGACGTGACGGCAGTCACTGTCCGGGGCCGTGATGCGGTCTCGCGAGGGCTTGCACAGGTAAGGCTGGCCTTAGTAGCGTCCGTGGGGTTGTCATCCCCCCTCGTTAGGACAGCTCGTTGCGCAAGCTCCCCCTCCGTCGTACGTCGGCCCTCGTCGCCGCCGCCGGCGTGACCCTCGTCGGCCTCACCGCCTGCTCCACGGGCTCCTCCACCGCGGACAACGCGGCCGACCCGACCGCGAACACGTCGGCCGACGCCGAGGTCTTCCCGGTCAGCATCGACACCAGCTTCGGCGAGGTGACCATCGACGACGTGCCCGAGCGGGTCGTCGCCCTGGGTCCCGACTCCGAGGTCGCCCTCTCGCTCGGCGTCGCGCCGATCGCGATCGAGCGCAACGACTGGGCCGGCGGCGACGAGGGCCGGACGCTGTGGTTCGACGAGGCCTTCGCCGAGATCGAGGGGGCCGAGGACCCGCAGCTGCTCGACACGACCGACGGCACGCCGGTCGACGAGATCATCGCGCTCGAGCCCGACGTGGTGCTGGCGACGAACTCGGGCATCACCGAGGACGACTTCAACGAGCTGATGGACGCCGGCATCCCGGTCGTCGGCTACCCGGGCGTCCAGTGGACCACCACGTGGCAGGAGTCGCTCGAGATGGTCGGGGAGGCGCTCGGCCGGGCCGAGCTGGCCGCCGACGTGACCGAGGAGACCGAGCAGCTGCTCACGGACACCGTCGCCGAGCACCCCCAGCTCGAGGGCGCCTCGTTCCTGTGGGGCTACTTCGACGCCACGGACCTCTCCAAGGTCGGTCTCTACACCAGCGTCGACAACCGTCCCCGGATCCTCGAGGAGATGGGCATGGTCAACCCGCCGATCATCGCGGAGGGCGCCGACGACGTCTTCTACTTCGACGTCTCGCTGGAGCGTGCCGCCGAGCTCGAGGCCGACGTGTTCATCGCGTACGCCACCTCGGAGGAGGAGGCGGCCCAGCTGGTCGCGAACCCGCTCGTCTCGCAGATCCCGCCGGTCGCGGCCGGCAACACGCTGATCTCGATCACGCCCGCCGACTCGGCCGGGCTCTCCGCACCGTCGCCGCTGGCGCTCGAGTACGTGATGGAGAACTTCATCCCGAAGCTCGCGCTGGCCGTCGACGGCCAGCCGCAGACGTGACCGACGACCGGCGAGCTCTGAGCGTGTGACCGCACAGGCTCCTCCCGACCTGCCCGGCCGGACCGCCACAGCCGGCCGGGCACGGAACACCCGAGCACGCCTCGGACTCACGACGAGCGTCGCGATCGTCCTCGCGGCGCTCGTCGTCGTCTGCGTCGCCTCGCTCCTCCTGGGCTCGCGCCACGTGCCGCTCGCCGCGCTGTTCGACGGGGACCACCCGGACCACGTCTTCATGGAGGCGCGGTTGCTCCGCACCGGGGTCGGCCTGCTCCTCGGCGCCGCCTTCGGCGTCGCCGGCGCGGCCATCCAGGGCCTGACGCGCAACCCGCTCGCCGACACGGGACTGCTCGGCATCAACGCCGGCGCGGCCTTCGCGATGGTCGTCGGCATCACCTACCTCGGAGCGTCGGGCTTCTCGGAGTACATCTGGTTCGGCTTCGTCGGTGCGGGACTGGCCGCCCTCGGGGTGCACCTCGTCGCGAGCATCGGCCGCGGCGGCGCGACGCCCGCGAAGCTCGTGATCGCCGGCGCCGCCCTCACGGCGGCGCTGACGAGCTGGACCACGGGCGTGCTGCTCACGAACCGCGACACGCTGCAGGCCATCCGCCGCTGGCAGATCGGCAGCGTGGCCGGCAAGGAGCAGGACGTCGTGCTCACCGCCCTGCCCTTCGTGCTCGCCGGCATCGTGCTCGCGCTCGCGAGCGCTCGGATCCTCAACGCCCTCGCGCTCGGCGACGACCTCGCCAAGGGCCTCGGCCGGAAGACCGGTCGCGACCGGGCCGTCGTCGGGGTCGCCCTGATGCTGCTCGTCGGCGCCTCGGTCGCGGTCGCCGGTCCGATCGTCTTCCTCGGCCTCCTCGTGCCGCACCTGGTGCGGATGCAGGTCGGCGGCGACTACGCCCGGGTGCTGCCCTTCAGCGCCGCCTGGGGCGCCGCGCTGATGGTCGGTGCCGACGCGCTGGGCCGGGTGCTGCTGCCGCCGGGCGAGATCGAGGTGGGCGTGATGATCGCCGTCATCGGCGCACCCGTGTTCCTCGTGATGATCCGTCGTGGAAGGTTGGGAAGCCTGTGACCGCCCTCGACGAGACGACCACGGCGAGCCCCCGACGTACCGCACCCGGTCCGGACATCGAGCGGGTGCGCCGCGCCCGCCGGGTCCCGCGCCGCCGCCACGGCGTCGTCCTGCTCGGCCTCGCCGCGGCCGTGACGACCCTGTTCCTGGTCAACCTGCTGCTCGGCTCCTACACGTTCACGCTGCCCGACGCGGCGGTGCTGGCGTTCGGCGGCGACATCGGGAACCCGACCGCGGCGTACATCTTCACCGAGTCCAAGCTGCCCCGCGCGCTCCTCGCCGTCTTCGTGGGCCTCTGCTTCGGCGCCGGCGGGGCCGTGTTCCAGACGACGCTGCGCAACCCCCTGGCGAGCCCGGACATCATCGGCATCAGCACGGGCGCGAGTGCAGCGGCCGTCGTGGCGCTGCTGACGTTCGACCTGCGGGGCGACGCGGTCGCGCTGGCGGCGGCGATCGGAGCGGTGGCCACCGCGCTGCTCGTGCGCTGGGTGGCCGGCGGTGCGGGGGGTTTCCGGCTCGTGCTCGTCGGCGTCGGCACCGGGGCCGCGCTCCTCGCCGTCATCCACTACCTGTTCAGCCGGGCCGCCATCTGGGACGCCCAGCTCGCCCTGCGCTGGCTGTCGGGCAGCCTCAACGACGCCGACTGGTCGCGCGTGCGCACCATCGTCATCGTCCTGGTGGTGCTGCTCCCCCTGCTGTGGTGGTCGGCGGCCGCGTTGCGCGTGACGGAGCTGGGGACGGACGCCGCGTCCGGGCTCGGCGTCACCCCACGTCGCAGCGAGCTGCTCATGCTCGTGGCGGTGCTGCTCGTGGCGGCCGGGGTGGCCGCCGCCGGCCCGGTCGCCTTCCTCGCGTTCCTCTCGGGACCGATCGCGCGGGGTCTCAACAAGGGGCGCACCAGCATCGCGGGCGCCGCCCTCGTGGGCGCGGCCATCCTGCTCGGCGCCGACTACGTCGGCCAGTACCTGATCGGCGGGGTCAAGATGCCCGCCGGCGTCATCACCGGCGCCGTCGGTGCCCCGTTCCTCCTCTGGCTCATGGCCCGAGGGGCCAGTGGAAGGAGTCCGCGATGAGCGCGGCCACGCCCCTGACCGGCTCCGAGAGCGCCCCGACCCGGCTGTGCGCCGACGGCGTCTCGCTCGGCTACGACGACCGCACGATCGTGCACGACCTCACCGTCGCGATCCCCGACGGCAAGGTCACCGTCATCGTCGGCGGCAACGGCTGCGGCAAGTCGACGCTCCTGCGGGGCATGGCCCGCCTGCTGCGCCCGCGCGGCGGCGCGGTGCTGCTGGACGGCGAGGCCGTGCACACGCTGCCCACCAAGAAGGTGGCCCAGCGCATCGGTCTGCTGCCGCAGAACCCGATCGCGCCCGAGGGCGTCACCGTGGTCGACCTCGTCGGCCGCGGTCGGCATCCCCACCAGAGCGCCTTCCGGCGCTGGGGCGCCGAGGACGACGCGGCGGTGGCCGAGGCGCTCGCCCTCACCGACACGACCGACCTGGCCGAGCGGATCGTCGACGAGCTCTCCGGCGGCCAGCGCCAGCGGGTGTGGATCGCCATGGCCCTGGCGCAGGGCACCGACCTGCTGCTGCTCGACGAGCCCACGACGTACCTCGACGTCGCCCACCAGGTCGAGATGCTCGACCTGCTCCACGAGCTCAACACCCGCGCCGGTACGACCATCGTGATGGTGCTCCACGACCTCAACCTCTCGGCGCGCTACGCCGACCACCTCGTGGCCCTCAAGGAGGGCCGGATCGTGGCGGAGGGCACGCCCGAGCAGGTCGTCACCGAGGGCGTCGTGCTGGAGGTCTTCGGGCTCGAGAACCGGGTCATCACCGACCCGGTCTCCCACACGCCGCTGGTGCTGCCCGTCGGGCGTCGCCCGGCCCGCGGTGCCGTCGTGGCCCTCGACAACATGAAGGAGAACCAGTGAGCCTCCCGACCATCCTCGACGTGGCCGAGGTGCGCGCCGTCCGTCGTGTCTCCCCGTCGTTCGTGCGGGTCGAGCTGGGCGCGGACTCGTTCGCCGAGCTCGGCCCGGACGGCCCCATCCTCGACCAGCGCATCAAGCTCGTCTTCCCGGGCGTGGGCGGGCGGCTGCCGGTGATCGAGCCGACCGAGGACTGGTACGGCGCGTGGCTCGCCGTGCCCGAGGACGAGCGCGGCTCGATGCGCACCTACACGATCCGGGACATCGTCGGCGAGGGCGTCGACACCCGCATGGTGGTCGACATCGTCGTGCACGACCCCGGGGAGCACGGCGAGTCGTCCGGTCCCGGCAACGACTGGGCCCGTGCCGCCACGGTCGGCGACCGGGTGCTGGTGCTCGCGCCCCGCCGCGGTCATGTCTACGGCGGCATCGAGTGGCAGCCGGGCGACGCCACGGACCTGCTGATCGTCGCCGACGAGACCGCCGTCCCGGCCGTGTACGGCGTGCTCCGCGACCTCCCCGCCGGCGCCCACGGCACGGCGTACCTCGAGGTGCCCGGCACCGACGACGTGCTCGACGACGTCGTGGGCCCCGCCGGTGTCGAGGTCGTCTGGCTGCCCCGCGACGGCGCCGAGCGCGGCGCGGCGATCGTCGACCGGGTGCTGGAGCGGCTCGACCGCACCGCCGACGCCCACGCGGCGCGGCTGGCGCACGAGGCCGGCGTCGACGACGCCGAGCCGGTCGAGGACGACGGGGAGGACCTCGTCTGGGAGACGCCCGTCTTCTCCGGGGCGGGTGAGGAGGTGGCCGACGCCACCGCGACGGCCGTCGACGGCCCCTACGCCGGCCTCTACGCCTGGATCGCGGGCGAGTCGCGACTCGTCACCGGCCTGCGACGACGCCTCGTGAAGGACCTCGGCATCGACCGGCGCCAGGTGGCCTTCATGGGCTACTGGCGCGAGGGCGTGGCGATGAAGGGCTGAGGCCCTCGACGACCAGGACCACCCCGGGTGGGGAGGCGCTCCCAGGCGGCTGGGATCCTGGCCGGGTGGTGGACGACGGGACCGGGGTGCAGCGGCACCGACCGGGCTCCCCGGAGTACCGCCGCCTCAACCTCGCGATGCTCTGCGCCGGGCTCGCCGCGTTCGGGATGCTCTACGCCACCCAGCCCGTGCTGCCCGAGATCGCGGTCGCGTACGACGCGGACCCGGCCACCGCGGCCCTGACGGTCTCGGCCAGCACCGGTGCGCTGGCGGTGGCCGTCGTACCCGTGACGGCGATGGCGCTGCGGTGGGGCCGGGTCCGGACGATGCGCGCCGGCCTCCTGCTCGCCACGGCCCTCGCCCTCGCCTGCTCGGTCGCCCCGACCCTCGGGGTGCTCGTCACCCTGCGCGGCCTGCTCGGTCTCGTGCTCGCCGGCGTCGTCGCGGTGGCGATGGGCCACGTGGGCGCCGAGGTGCACCCGAGCGGCATCGGTGGGGCGATGGGCCTCTACGTCGCCGGCAACTCGCTCGGCGGTGTCGGTGGCCGGCTCGTCACCGCGGGCGTCGCCGACCTGGGCTCGTGGCGCCTCGGGCTGGCCCTGCTCGCCGCGGCCGCCCTCGCCGCGACGGCGGCGTTCTGGTGGCTCCTGCCCCCGGCGGTCAACGACCGGCCCGCCGGGCGGCGGGCGGGCGCCGTACGCCCCCGGGCCTTCCGCGCCCTGCTGCGCGACCCCGCGGTGCTGGCGCTCGTGGCCATCCCGTTCCTGCTCATGGGCGGTTTCGTCGCCGTCTACAACTACCTCACGTTCCGGCTCGTCGAGGAGCCGTTCGCGCTCCCCGTGGCCATCGTGGGGCTCGTGTTCCTGGCCTACCTGGCGGGTACGGCGTCGTCCGCCGTCGCCGGTTTCGCCGCCGACCGCGTGGGACGCCCCACCGTGCTCCTGGGCGGCGTGCTCGTCATGCTCGGCGGCCTGCTGCTCACGGTGCCCGACGTGCTGCCCCTCGTCGTCGTCGGGCTCGTCGTGCTCACGGCCGGCTTCTTCGCCGCCCACGCGGTGGCCAGCGGCTGGGCGCCCCAGCTCGCCGGCCCCCACGCCACCCAGGCCAGCGCGCTCTACGTCTGCGGCTACTACGCGGGGTCCAGCCTCTTCGGCGCCTGGGTCGGTACGGCGTGGGGCGGCGCCGGCTGGGACGGCGTCGTCGTGTGGGTCGCGGGACTGCTCCTCGCCGCCCTCGCCTGCGGCGCGTACGTCGCCCGCCGCAGCCGGGCCTGAGTCGTCCTCGCCCGTCCGCCCGTGTAACGCGGTGTCCGGGCTACTGCACACGCGTAAGAACGCGCACTCAGACGCCTGGACACCGCGTTACACGGGGTGGGGGCTGGGGCTGAGCGATCGGGGGCGGGGCGAAATGACCATCGGGGTGATCCGGTGCCATGAGGTGGCACCGGATCACCCCGATCGGGTGAGGCTTGCTCAGAGGTCGAAGAGCGAGCTGCTCCCGTGGATGTCGACGTCGGTGCGCGGCTCGTTCGTCGCGCCGCTGGACGTCGGCTTCGGCTTCTCCTCGGGCTCGGGCTCCGTGGCGTCGGGCTCGACGGTCGGGGCCTCGTCCGCCGGCTCGGGCTCCGCCTCGGACGGCTCCGGCTCGGTGACCTCGACGCTGTCCTGGGCTGCCGGGGTGGCCTCCTCGGCCTCGGTGACGGCTGCCTCCGGCTCCGGCTCGGGCTCGGGCTCCGGGGCGACCTCGGCCGCCGCTGTGGGGGCCGGGGCCTCCGGAGCGACGATGTCGAAGAGCGAGCCGCCCTCGGGGATGGAGGTGCCCGGCGTCGGCCTGCTGGCGGCGGGCTTCGGCGCAGGCGCCTCGGCCTTCTCGGTGACCGTCGCCTCGGGCTCCTCGGTGACCGTCGGCTCGGGCTCGGCCGCCGGCTGCGGCTCGGCCTCGTCCGCGACCTCCGCTGCCGGGGCGGCGGGGTCCGCCTTCGGAGCGGACTCCGCCTTCACGGCGGGGGCCGGGGTCTCCGGGGCGACGATGTCGAAGAGCGAGCCACCGGTGGGGATGGAGGTGCCCGGCGTCGGGCCGCTGGTGGCGGGCTTCGGCGCGGGGGCCTCCGGGGTCTCAGGA
>NZ_KE384533.1:0-350204 GCF_000426525.1 Nocardioides alkalitolerans DSM 16699 | reverse complement strand
GGTCTCGGGCTCGGCCTTCGCGGGCTCGGCCTTGGCCTTCGGCTCCGCCGCGGCGGGCGCGGCGATGTCGAAGAGCGAACCACCCGACGGCACGGTCGCCGCCGGCTTCTCGGTGGGCTCCGCCTTCGCGGCCGGGGCCTCCTCCGTCGACGCAGGCTTCTCCGCAGGCGTGGCAGCCGGCTTGTCGGCCGCCTTCGCGGCCGGGGCGTCGCCGCCGATGTCGAAGAGCGACCCACCGGCAGCCGGCTCCGCCTTCGCGGGGGCCTTCTCCTCGACGGGCTCCGTCTTCTCCGCCTGCTTCGCGGCGGGCTTCTCGGCCGGGGTGTCGAAGAGGGACGACCCGGAGGTGTCGTCGAAGAGCGAGCCGCCGGTGCCCTCCTTCTTCGGCTCCTCCTTCTTGGCCTCGGGCGTGTCGAAGAGGGACGAGCCGCCGCTGGCCTTGGCGAGCGGGCCGGCGTCCTCCGTGGCGACGACCGTGTCCTCGGTGCGGGTCACGTCGTCGGCCTCGGGCTCGGCCTGGGTGGCCTCGTCCTTCTTCTTGGCGGCAGGGGCCGCGGCCTTCGCCGTACCCGGCTTGGCCTTGGTGGCGACCTCGCCCTTCACCGACGCCAGCAGCATCTGGGCGACGTCGAGGACCTCGACCTCCTCGCGGGCCTCGCCCTTGTCCTGCTGGGCGGTGAGGCCGTCGCTGAGCATGACGCGGCAGAAGGGGCAGCCGACCGCGATCTGGTCGGCGCCGGTGCCGACGGCCTCCTTGGTGCGGTTCAGGTTGATGCGCTCACCGATGTTCTCCTCCATCCACATGCGCGCGCCACCGGCGCCGCAGCAGAAGGAGCGCTCCTTGTTGCGCTCCATCTCGGCGAACTCGGCGCCGGGCATGATCTGGAGCAGCTCGCGCGGGGGCTCGTACACCTGGTTGTGGCGGCCGAGGTAGCACGGGTCGTGGTAGGTGATCTTGCGCTGGTGGGCGCCGTCGCCGGTCTTGATCGGGGTCAGCTTGCCGTCCCGCACGAGCCGGTTGAGCAGCTGCGTGTGGTGGATGACCTCGAGCTGGATGCCGAGGTCCTTGTACTCGTTCTTCAGCGTGTTCATGCAGTGCGGGCAGGTGGAGACGACCTTCTTGGCCTTCGCCTCCGTGAGCGTCTCCACGTTCTGCTGGGCCAGGCCCTGGAAGACGAACTCGTTGCCCGCGCGACGGGCGGGGTCGCCCGTGCAGGTCTCGCCGTTGCCGAGCACGCCGAAGCTGATGCCGGCGATGTTGAGCAGCTCCGCGGTGGCGCGGGTCGTCTTCTTCGCGCGGTCCTCGTACGCACCGGCGCAGCCGACCCAGAACAGCCAGTCGACCTCGTCGAGCGACTCGATGCTCTCGCCGACCACGGGCACCTCGAAGTCGAGGCCCTTCGCCCAGTCCATGCGCGCGTTCGGCGACATGTTCCAGGGGTTGCCCTTGTTCTCGAGCCCCTTGAAGAGGCCGTTGAGCTCGGCGGGGAAGTTCGACTCGACGAGCACCTGGTAGCGGCGCATGTCGACGATGTGGTCGACGTGCTCGATGTCGACCGGGCACTGCTGGACGCAGGCGCCGCAGGAGGTGCAGTTCCACAGCACCTCGGGGTCGATCACGGCCGCGCCGTTCTCGGGCATGTAGAACCAGTCGTCACCGGTGTCGCCGACCAGCGGACGCGCGGCCTCGCGGGCGAGCACCTCGTCGTTCTCCATGAGCGCGATGCCGGCCTCGCTCTCGGGGCCGCCGGCCCGCGAGAGGGGAGCCTTGGCGTACGCGTGGTCGCGCAGGCCCATGATGAGCAGCTTCGGCGACAGCGGCTTCTCGGTGTTCCAGGCCGGGCACTGGCTCTGGCAGCGACCGCACTCGGTGCAGGTCGTGAAGTCGAGGATGCCCTTCCACGAGAAGTCCTCGAGCTTGCCGACGCCGAGCGTCGAGTCCTCGTCGAGGTCGTCGATGTCGTCGAGGGTGACGGCCTTGCCGTCGGAGGTGAGCGGCTTGAGCGCGCCCAGCGCCGTACGACCCGACGACTCGCGCTTGAACCAGATGTTCGGCCAGGCGGTGAAGCGGTGCCAGGCGACGCCCATGTTCAGGTTGAGCGAGATGACGATGAGCCAGACCGTGGCGAGCAGGATCTTGATCATCGCGATGACGATGATGATGTTCTCGAGGGTGCCCTCGGAGCCCGCGCCCGACGGGAACAGCGTGTCACCGACGAACGAGCTGAGCGGGAAGTGGAAGCGGTCGAAGTCCTCCGGGTGGTCGCTCGCGACCTGGCCGAGGTTGTACTCCGCGCCGCGGATGAACAGGATCGCCGAGCCCTCGAGCAGGGCCATCGCCTCGACGAAGTAGGCCTGCCAGGCGTTGGAGCCGTAGAAGCGGCTCTTGCGTCCCTGGCTGCGCGGGTGGTTGCGCTGGCGGTAGATGATCAGGAACACGATGCCGATCGTGCTGAGGAGGCCGAGCCCCTCGCTGACCCACTCGAAGAGGAAGAAGTGACCGATGATCGGCAGCGCGAACTCGGGGTCGAACAGCTGGAAGTAGCCGGTCAGCACCGCGGACGACAGCACGATGAAGCCGAGGTACACGAACCAGTGCATGATCCCGACCCACGTCCACTGCAGCATGCGCGTGTGGAGGAAGGTCTCCTTGACCATCGTGATCGTGCGGCGCACGGGGTCGCCCGTGCGACCCGTCGCCGGCTGGCCGACCCTCACCGTGCCCACGATCGATCGGACCGCCTGGGTCGTGAGCACCACGGCGACCGCCGTGAAGCCCAGGGAGACCACGATGGCGAAGATCTGAAGCGCGTTCATCTGCACCCTGCTCCTCGTCGTTGCTGACGCTCGTGCCGGCCACATCGGCACGTGCGCATCGGACTGACCCTAGTTGTACGACGCGGCGTGCGTCACAGAGCTGACCTGTGAGACATATCCTACCGATCAGTAACTCGGTGGGGTCAGGGTGTCGCGCGAGCACGTCCCCGGAGGTACCCGGGGCGGGGGAGGCGCAGCGCCGTACGGCGGGGCGCCCGGCCCGTGCTCGGGACCGCGGTCAGCCGGCGCCGAGCCCGGCGTCGACGCGCGCGGGGTCGAAGATGTGGTCGGCCAGCAGCAGGGCCAGGCCCACGGAGCCGGCACGCTCGTCGAGCCGGCTGCGGTGCAGCTCGAGGCGACGCGTCGCGAGGGGCAGCGAGCGGGAGTAGACCATCTCGCGGAGCCCGGCGAAGACCTGCTCCTCGGCCTCGGCCAGCTGGCCGCCGACGACCACGACGCGCGGGTTGAGGATGTTGACCGTCTCCGCGAGCGCGACGCCGAGCACGCGGCCGGCGGCGCGGGCGAGGCTGACCGCCACGGGGTCGGCGGTGCGGATGAGCTCGACGACCTCGTCGACCGTCGTCGCGTCGCGGCCGGCCGCGGTGAGGTCGCGCATCAGGGCCCAGCCACCGACGTGGGCCTCGACGCAGCCGCTGTTGCCGCAGCGGCAGGCGGGGTTCGAGTCGCGGTCGTCGCCGCTGGCCTGGGTGTGGCCGATGTCGCCGGCCGCGCCGTCGGCGCCGCGGTGGATGCGACCGCCCGCGATGATGCCGGCGCCGACGCCCGTGCCGAGCTTGAGCATGAGGATCGTGTCGGCGTCGCTGTAGTGGGTGCGGTACTCGCCCCACGCCATCGCGTTCGCGTCCTTCTCGAGCAGCAGCGGGCAGTCGTAGGTGCGGGCGAACCAGCCCCGGACGTCGAAGCGGTCCCACCCGGTCATGATCGGCGGGCTGACGACGGTGGCCTGCTCGTGGTCGACCGGGCCGGGCACGGAGAGCGCGATGCCGCGCACGTCGGCGGCCTCGCGGCCCGACGACTCCAGCAGCCGGGAGAACAGGGGGTCGACCCGGGCCAGCACGGCCTCGGGGCCCTCGGTGACGTCGCTGAGCAGCGGCAGGTCGCGCAGCACGGTGCCGCTGAGGTCGCAGATCGCGGCCCGCATCGCCGTGGCCCCGATGTCGCACACCAGCAGCACGCCGCGCTCGACGTTGAAGGCGAACGACCCGGCCGGACGGCCACGGCCACGGCCCGGGACGACGTGGGGCTCGCGCTCGACCAGCAGGCCCGCCTCCTGCAGCAGGTCGATGCGCTGGTTGACGGTCGAGCGGGAGAGGCCGGTCAGGGTCATCACGTCGGCGCGGGTCAGGTGGGCGCGCGACCGGAAGAGGGCCAGCAGCTCGCCGGGACCGACGACGCCCGGTGGCGTCGTGGTCGCGCCCTCGGGCAGCGGCCCCGGTGCTCCGGGAGACGTGAGTGACATGCGACCACCCTAATAAGAACCGACGGGAAACGGAAAGACCCCGATTAATGATTGACAGAAGTCATTAATCGGGTGTTCCATGCTCTCGACCGCATGACACCGGTCACAGTCTTGCCGCGGCGGCGTTGCCACGGCTCCGATCCGAAGGACAGTCCCATGCGTGGTGCTCCCCGCTTCCGCCGCCTGGCCCCAGCAGCCATCGCCGCCAGCCTCTGCCTCGTCGTCTCCGCGTGCGGCGGCGACTCCGACTCCGGTGGCGGGGGCGGCGACGCCGACTCGATCGCCGCGGTGATCAAGGGCCTCGACAACCCGTTCTTCCAGCAGATGGAGTCGGGCATCGAGACCGGCGCCGACGACGGCGGGCTCTCGGTCGACGTCCAGGCGGCGAGCGACATCGCCGACACCACCGGTCAGCTCGACAAGCTGAACGTCGTCGCCGGGCAGGACCCGGGCTGCGTCATCGTCAACCCGATCGACGGCACCAACCTCGTCCAGGGCCTCGCCGCCCTCGCGGCGAAGGACATCCCGATCGTCAACATCGACAGCCCGGTCGACGCCGACGCCGCCGAGCAGGCCGACGCCACGCCCGCGACGTACATCGGCACCGACAACGCCGAGGCCGGCCAGCTCGCCGGCGAGCACATGCTCACCCTGCTGCCCGACGGCGGCGAGGTCGCGCTCGTCGGTGGCATCGCCGGCGACGTGACCAGCAACGCCCGCCTCGACGGCTTCACCGAGGGCGTCGGCGACGGCGTCGACATCGTGCAGACCGTGGCCGCCAACTGGTCGCGCGACGAGGCCCTCACCCAGGCCACCACCCTGCTGCGCGCCAACCCCGAGCTCGCCGGCTTCTTCGTCGCCAACGACGACATGGCGCTCGGCGTCGCCCGCGCCGTCTCCGACGTCGGCCGCACCGGCGAGGTCGAGATCATCAGCGTGGACGGTGTGGAGGACGGCCTGAACGGCGTCGCCGACGGCGAGATCTCCGCCGTGGTCGCGCAGTACCCGTACGCGATCGGCGAGATGGGCGTCAACGCCTGCCGCGCCGCCATCGACGGCGCCGACCTGCCGGAGAACGTCACCGCGCCGATCGCGCTCGTCACCGCCGACAACGTCGACCAGGCGCTCGAGTCCGCGCCGGCTCCCTTCGAGGAGTACGACGACCCGTTCGCCGCGCTCGTCGACTGACCGCACGCCACCGCACGCCACCGCACCGCACCGCGGCGCCCGCGCCGTGCCGCACCACCCGCGCCCCCGGGCGCGGCCCCGTCACCCCGTAGAACCCCGAGGAGCCACGATGTCCACCGCCGCCACCGGTACGCCGGCCGGTCCGTCCGCGCCGAGCAAGGCGTCGCCCCCCGACTCGTCGGGCGGCGGTGGACAGGCGGCCTTCTCGCGCCTGGCCACCGTCGGCTTCTGGGCCGACTGGGCCGCGCTCGTCGGCCTGATCGTCCTGGTGGCGGTCTTCACGGCGCTCGACCCGTCCTTCCTGAGCTCCGGCAACGTCACCGGCATGCTCTCGGCCTCCGCGGCGCTGGTGATCCTGGCCGTCGCGCAGACCTTCGTGGTGGCGACGGCGGGCATCGACCTCTCGATCGCCTCCGTCACCACGCTGGGCATCGTGGTCCTCGGGCAGCTGTACGCCGGCGGCCAGCCGCTGGCCGTCTGCTTCGTCGGCGCCGTGCTCGCCGGCCTGCTCGCCGGCCTGGTCAACGGCTTCCTCGTGGCCAAGGCGAAGATCACCGACTTCGTGGTCACGCTCGGGATGCTGTCGGCCGCCTCGGGCCTCGCGCTGGTGCTCTCCGACGGCCAGCCGGTCACGGTGACCGAGGGCTTCTTCTTCGACATCTCGCTGGACGGCCCGGTGGAGATGGTGAGCTGGATCGTGGTGGCGGCGATCGTCGTGGCGGTCATCGCCCACGTCGTGCTCTTCCACACCCGGTTCGGCACGCACGTGCTCGCCACGGGCGGCTCGCCCGAGGCGGCCACCGCCACCGGCATCTCGACCGCCCGGGTCAAGGTCGCCGTCTACGCGATCGCCGGCCTGCTCGCGGGCCTCGCGGCCATCATCATCGTGGCCCGCCTCGGGTCGACGCCGCCCGCGGCGAACACGACCTACCTGCTCAACTCCGTGGCCGCGGTGGTGCTCGGCGGCGTCAGCCTCTTCGGCGGCAAGGCCAGCATCCTCGGTCCGGTGTTCGGCGCCCTGCTCCTGACGGTGCTCCTCAACGGCCTCACGACGCTCGGCGTCTCGCAGTACTACCAGCCCCTGTCCGTCGGCGTCGTCGTCGTCGCGGCGGCCTTCCTGATGAGGTTCCAGAAGTGAGCGCGCTCGAGAAGAAGACCGTGACCCCGTCCGGCAGCGCGCGCGCCGCCGGCCCCATCCTCGAGGCGCGCGACGTCTCGCTCTCGTTCGGCAGCGTCCGCGCCCTCCAGGACGTCTCCGTCACCGTCGGGGCCGGCGAGATCACCGCCCTGGTCGGCGACAACGGCGCCGGCAAGTCGACGCTCGTGCGCTGCTTCTCCGGCGTGCACAAGCCGCAGTCGGGCGAGGTGCTGCTCGACGGTGCACCCGTCTCGTTCGGCACCCCCGAGGCGGCGCGCGGCGCCGGCATCGAGACGGTGCACCAGAACCTGGCGCTGGTCGAGGACCTCACCGTCTGGCAGAACCTCTTCCTCAACCGCGAGCTGACCCGCTTCGGCATGCTCGACCGCCGCCGCATGCGCGCCGAGGCCCAGAAGATGGTCTCGACCCTCGCGGTGAACGTGCCCGAGGTGACCTCGCGGGTCCGTCGGCTCTCCGGCGGCCAGCGCCAGGCCGTCTCGATCTGCCGCGCCGCGGGGTTCTCCTCGCGCCTGGTGATCATGGACGAGCCGACCGCCGCGCTCGGCGTCCAGGAGACCGCGCGGGTGGAGGAGCTGATCCTCCGCCTGCGCGACGAGGGCCACGCCGTCCTCCTCATCAGCCACAACTTCGACCAGGTCATGCGCCTGAGCCAGCAGGTGTGGGTGATGCGCGCCGGCCGCTGCGTCGCCGGCCGTCGCACCGACGCCACCACCGGCCAGGAGATCGTCGGCCTCATCACCGGCGCCATCGCCGCCTGACCCCCGCTCCGGTCGGGTGGACGGTCCAGCCCCGTCCGCCCGACCGGTCTCCACCCCTCTGCTCTCCCCACCACGGCGGGGCTCCCGCCGTACCCGAAAGGCAACCCTGAGATGACCAACCCCCTCGGCGTGCACGCTCTCGTCTGGGTCGGCGGCACCACCCCCGACGACGTCGCCCGCGCGGTGCGCCAGACGAAGGCGGCCGGATACGACCTGCTCGAGCTGTCGCTGCACGACGCCGTCAACCTCGACGCCGCGGCCGCGAAGGCCGAGCTCGAGGCGGCCGGTCTCGGCATCGCCTGCTCGCGGGGCCTGGCCTTCGACGCCGACGTCTCGAGCGCCGACTCCGCCGTCGTGGCGCGCGGCGAGAAGCTGCTGCACGACTCCCTCGCGATCACCCACGCCCTGGGCGGCACGCACTTCACGGGTGCGCTCTACTCCGCGCTGGGCAAGTACGGCGCCCCGCTCAGCACGCAGGGCCGCGCCAACGTCGTGCAGGTGCTCAAGGACCTCGCCGCGGAGGCCGCCGGCCTCGACATGACGCTCGGCCTCGAGATCTGCAACCGCTACGAGACCAACGTGATCAACACGGCCGCGGACGCCCTCCTGCTGGCCGACGACATCGGCGCCGACAACGTGACGATCCACCTCGACACGTACCACATGAACATCGAGGAGGACTCGCTCGACGCCCCCGTCCGCCTCGTCGGCGACCGCCTCGGCTACGTGCACATCGGCGAGAACCACCGCGGCTACCTGGGCCAGGGCCACATCGACTTCGCCGGCTTCTTCGGTGCGCTCGCGGAGATCGGCTACACCGGCCCGATCACCTTCGAGTCGTTCTCCTCGGCCGTCGTCTCGCCGACGCTGTCGAACGACCTCGCCGTGTGGCGCAACCTGTGGGACGACGGCATGGACCTCGCCGTGCACGCCCGCACCTTCATGGCCGACGCGCTGGCCGCCGCCGGCGCGTGAGCACCACCGCCGTGCCGACCCTCGACGCGCTCGTCGACCGGGTGCACGCCCTGGCCGGTCGCGGCGGGGCGACCGGTCGGCGGGCGGTACTGGGCATCATCGGGGCGCCCGGGGCCGGCAAGTCGACCCTCGTGGACGCGCTGCTGGCGGCGCTGGCCGCGCGGCCGCCGGCGGGGGAGGGCGCCGACTGGGTCGCCCACCTGCCGCTCGACGGCTTCCACCTGGCCGACGCCCAGCTCGACCGGCTCGGCCGGCGCGACCGCAAGGGCGCGCCCGACACGTTCGACGCCCGCGGCTACGCGGCGGTGCTCGACCGCTGCCGCACGGCCGCCCACACCGTCTTCGTGCCGGGCTTCGAGCGGGACCTCGAGCAGCCGATCGCCGCCGCGCTCGCCGTGCTGCCCGCCGCCCGCGTCGTGGTCACCGAGGGCAACTACCTGCTGCTCGGGGCGTCCGGCGACCCGGCCCACGAGGAGCAGGGCTGGGGCGAGGCCGCCGGGCTCGTCGACGAGACCTGGTACGTCGAGGTGCCCGACGACCTCCGCCGCGAGCGGCTCGTCGCGCGCCACGTGCGGTTCGGGAAGACCCCGGCCGCGGCGGCCGCCTGGGTCGACGAGGTGGACGAGCCGAACGCCCGCCTCATCGCCTCCGGACGCCCGCACGCCGACCTCGTCGTCGACCCCGACCGGCTGTGAGGACGCCCCTGAGGACCGGCCCGTAGGGTCGATCCATGGCGACCGGATCCCTGCCCGACTCCCTCCGTCCCCTGCTCGAGCCCCTGCTCGGCCAGCTCGAGCAGGTGGCCACCCCGGCCCGTGCGCGATTGCGCAAGGTGCGGGGCAAGGGCGACCAGCTGCTCCTCGAGCTCGACCTCACGCGCGGGCTGCTCGAGGCCCCGCCGACCTCCCCGGTCGCGGCGCTGCGCGCGCTGCAGACGCCGACCCTGCGGGGCGTCGTCACGGCGCTGGAGAAGGCGGCCGAGGACGACACGGTCGTCGGCCTGGTGGCCCACCTGGGCGGCGAGGTCGGCTACGTGCCCGCGGCGGAGCTGCGGGCCGCCGTCACCACCTTCCGTGCCGCCGGCAAGCGCACCGTCGCGTGGTCGGAGACCTTCGGCGAGATGTCGGCGGGCAACTCGTCGTACCACCTCGCCAGCGCGTTCGACGAGGTCTGGCTCC
Organism: Nocardioides alkalitolerans DSM 16699; assembly: GCF_000426525.1. GTDB lineage: Bacteria > Actinomycetota > Actinomycetes > Propionibacteriales > Nocardioidaceae > Nocardioides > Nocardioides alkalitolerans. The sequence continues at coordinate 340,649 of NZ_KE384533.1, read as the reverse complement.
AGCCCACGGGCGACCTCGGGCTCATGGGCGTGGCCGCCCAGTCCACGTTCTTCCGCGGCGCCCTCGACAAGCTCGGCGTGCAGGTGCAGCTCGGGCAGCGCCACGAGTACAAGTCGGCGGCCCACAGCTATCTCCACACCGAGATGACCGACGCCGAGCGCGAGATGATGACGCGCATCGTCGACTCGCTGACCGACGCCGTCGTCGCCGACGTCGCGACCGCCCGCCGACTCACCCCCGAGGCCGTGCGCGAGGCGCTCGACGCCGGCCCGCTCAGCGCCACCGAGGCCGTCGACCGCGGGCTGGTCGACCGGCTCGGCTACCGCGACGACGTGTACGGCGCCGTGCGCGGCGCGGTGACGTCCACGGGCCGCGAGCTGCGCCTCCGGTACGCCGACCGCTACGGCAAGCCCGGTGGCGCGTTCGCCGGCCTCAAGGACCAGCTGCCCTCGGGCACCGGCAAGGGCGTCGTCGCCGTGGTCGGGGCCTACGGCCCGATCGGGCTCGGCCGCAACGGTGGCGGCAACCCCTTCGGCGGCCCCAGCATCGGCTCCGACTCCCTCACGGCCGCGCTCCGCTCCGCGGGCCGGTCCGACGACGTCCGGGCCGTGGTGCTGCGCATCGACAGCCCCGGCGGCTCGGCGGTGGCCTCGGACGCCGTACGTCGCGCCGTGCTCGACGTGCGCGCCGGCGGCACCCCCGTGGTCGCCTCCATGGGGTCCGTCGCGGCCTCCGGCGGCTACTTCATCGCCATGCCGTGCGACCGCATCCTGGCGGGCGCCGCGACGCTCACCGGCTCGATCGGGGTGCTCGGCGGCAAGCAGGTCGTGAAGGACGCGCTCGCCAAGATCGGGCTCACCCGCGAGACCGTCTCCGCGGGCCGGTACGCCGACATGTTCTCCACCGACCGGCCGTTCGACGAGACCGAGTGGGCCCGCGTCGAGACCTGGCTCGACCGGATCTACGACGACTTCACGGCGAAGGCCGCCGAGGACCGGGGCATGGACGTCGAGCACCTGCGCTCGCTCGCCCGCGGCCGTGTCTGGACCGGGATCGACGCCGCCGAGCGCGGCCTGGTCGACACCGTCGGTGGCCTCAGCGCCGCCGTCGACGTGGCCTGCGAGCTCGCCGGCACGACCCGCGGCGAGGTCGACGTGCGGGCGTGGCCGAAGCCGAACCCGTTCGCCGCGCTCAACCCGCCCGACAGCTCCGAGGCCCCGGCAGCGGCCCACGCGGCGACGCTCGCCGTCCCGGGTGCGCCGGGCGTCGCGGGGCTGCTCGGCGCCGGCGAGGGCGTCGGTCCGGTCGACCGCGTGCTGCGGCTGCTGGTCGCCGAGGCCGGGCTGCCGGCGTACGGCGCGCTGACGATGCCGTGGCGGATCCGCCTGGTCTGAGCGGTCAGGCGTGAGCCGTCAGCCGGTGACGATCTCCAGCGCGAGGCCGGAGGTGACGGACGTCCAGTCGGCCTCGTCGAACTCCGCCGTCGGCGTGACGAGCTGGTAGCCGACCACGGTGCCGTCGGCGAGCGCGCGGGCGACGTACCGGGAGAAGTAGCGGCCGGCGGGCGTCGTGTAGGTGGTCTCCTGCTGCAGCGCCGCGACCGTGCCGCCGTCGGCGGTGGGGATCGTGACCTCCTGGGCGGGCGAGACCACGAGCTCGCTGACGTCGGCCGCGGCGTAGAGGTCGTCCTCGAAGGTCTGCAGGTGGGCCTGCGTACGGCGCGCGTCGTCACCGCTCGCTCCCGTGTCGGGGTCGGTGTCGTCGCCGGTCACCTGGTAGACGGTGAAGGCGGTCTCGGTGCCGTCGACGGGCCGCCACTGGCGGGTGCCGTCGGCGCCCTGGAACGTCGGCGACCAGCCGGCCCCGACGTCGCCCGACCACTGCGCGCGCACCTCGGTCGGAGTGGTGCCGAACGGCACGTCCGTCGTCGCGTCGCCCGGTGCGTCCGGCACGGGGGCCGACGGCTCCTCGGCCGCGCCGCCCTCCGGCTCGGTGCCCTCCGGCTCGGTGCCCTCCGGCTCGGTGCCCGCCGGCTCGCCGCCGTCACGTCGGTCGTCCCGCTCCGTGTCGCCGACGGCGGCGCCGGCGTCGGTCTCGCCGAAGGGGTCGAGCACGGCGACGGTGCCGACCCCCGCCCCGAGCGCGACGACCACGGCGGCCGCGGCGACCCACGGCCAGCGCGCGCGGCGCTGCGGGACCGGCGGACCGGGCACCTGCGGCGGCGGCCAGCCGTACGGAGGGGGTGCGGGTGCGAACGGCGGCGGGGCCACGACGCGCTGGCGGGGGCGGGTGCGCTCGGACGGCGGGCGCGGGTCGGGGTCGACGCGGAGGGGCTGGGTGGAGGGTCCGTCGTGGGGATCGTCGGGTCCTGCGGTCACCGGTGCGCCTCCCTCACCCCCGTGCCGGGCCGGGCGGCCCGCACGGAGCCCAGCCTCCCCCGGCGACGCGGCGGCAAACGGACGGCCTACGACACCCGCACCTGCCGGACCGTGGCGACCCGGCCGGCCGCGTCGAACGTGACCCGCACCCGCGACAGCCCGCCCTGGGCACGGGTGCAGTAGACGAACCGGTTGTCGAGGCGCAGGTAGGGCTGCCCCGCGGCCTCGAGCACCTGCTGCGTGGTGGCTCCGCGCCGTACGGTCGTCGAGAAGCCGTGCACGGTCCGGCGCAGCTCCGGGTTGCGGCACGAGTCGGGCGCGATGCCCTCGGCCCGCTCCCAGGTCTGGAGGTAGGCCTCGGCGCCGCGGCTGAGGTCCTCCACGATGGCGGCGCCCGAGTCCGGACCGGTGCCGGGGCCGCCGATGCGGCGGAGGTCCTCGACCCAGTCGGGGTAGAGGCCGTAGTGCGCCACGCCGTCGACGTTGAGGTCGTAGACCCGCTCGCCGCTGACCTGCTGGTCGACCTGCACGCCGCCGAGGCCGGTGAACGGGTAGGTGACCGGGTTCTCGACGTCGGCGCCCCGGGGGTCGCCCTGCGCGCCGAGCCCGTTGATGTCGGCGCCGAAGCCGAACCCGAAGTAGTAGCGCGGGTCGGACCAGCCGAGGTGGCGCTGCCACTTCTCGTAGAAGCCCTCGCTGTCGCCGGCGTACGGCGCCACGAAGCCGCCGAGCGCGTAGATGCGCGGATAGGCGTCGGGCGTCGACCACGAGTGGCTCGACAGCACGCCGGGGTAGTTCCGGGCCTCCAGCTGGTCGAGCAGCACGGAGCGGGCGGCGACGCTCATGTGGTCGGGGTCGATGAGCATGCCCCGGTCGGCCAGCTCGTCGACGAGGTGGGAGCCGAGGTCGGTGAGGCCGCGCCGGTTGCAGTGCAGGGGGCTGCCGTAGAGCGGCAGCGCGGGCAGGTCCAGCAGCCCGGAGATCTCGAGCACGGCGCCGAAGAGCGCGTCCTGCTGCGGTCCGTCGAGCTGGGCCGGCAGCGCCGTCGACTGGGTGCGGTCGGCGGACTCGCCGTCGGCGGGCTCGCAGTGCTCCATGTTCCAGAACGAGCCGGTCTCGAGGAAGTTGCCGAGGTTGACCGCCACCCCGAGCGCGCCCTCGTCGCCGGCGACGCCGGAGAGGGCGTTGTCGAACTTGTTGACGAGCTCCATCTGCCGCACCCCGAGCGCGTGCATCTCGTCGAGCTGGGCGGTGATCGAGGCCTCGTCGCACTGCGGCACGTCGAGCGTCATGGTGCAGCCGAACGGCACCGAGGTCTCGATGCCCATGATCACCGCGAGCTTGCCGGCGTTGATGACCTCGCGGGCCTGCGCCGGGCTGGTGACGATGCGGTACCAGCCGCGACCGGGCCCGCCGGCCTGCGCGTCGACGTACCGCTCGAACTCGCGCATCCGCTGGGCCTGCCGGCGGATCGTGTCCATGTCGTCGCAGTTGTAGCCGGGCTGGCGCAGCGGGTAGATCTCGCAGAGCTGGCCGTTCTCGACGAGCAGGTTGACGAGCACGCGCTGGCCGCCGCGCCAGCTGCGCTCCATCCAGGTCATGTAGGTGCCGCCGTGGGTGAGCGAGTCGGGCGCGGGGAAGTCGCGGTAGGTCGGCCAGCCCGTCGTGTCGTGCACCGGGTTGCCCGACAGCGCCGTCTCGAGCAGCGTGCCGACGCCCGCGGTCAGCTCGTGGTCGGGGCAGTCGCGGGTGGCGTAGACGATGCCGTAGCGGTGCCACGGCCGCCCGCAGTGCGCCGCGCCGCCGAGGAACTCGAACGCCATCTGGTGGGTGTGGGCGTCGATGTAGCCGCGCACCTCCTGGTACGGCGTGACGCCCGCGTGCGGGTCGCCCGTCACGTTGACCTGCGCCTCGGGGTACGTCGCGCAGCCCTGCGCCAGTCGGAGCCGGAAGGCCGTCTCGGTCGTCCCGACGGCCAGGGCGCCCGTCGGACCCACCGAGAGCCGGCGGCGGCCGTCGCCGAGGCGGAACGTGAAGGTGCCGTCGGGGTTGCGGTAGGTGGTCCACTCCGCGGCGGTGCTGGGGCGGTCCGCGACGGCCGCGCGACCGGCGGCGCCGGCGGCGACGAACCGGGTGTCGAGCGTGTAGAGCAGGTAGGTGCCGAGGTCGGTGGCCTGGAACCAGAACGGGGTCGCGCGCCCGGTGGAGCCGGCCGTGGCGCCCACGGTGCTGCCGGAGGTGGCCACGTAGCGCCCGTCGGGGGCCTGGATCGTGTAGCAGCCCCGCGCCATCGCGTAGCGCGTCTCCGGCGTCGTACGACGCGCCGCGGCGGGCGGCACGGTGGTGAGGCGCGGGTCGGGTGCGGCGCGGCCGGCCTCGACGGCGGCGGCGTTGCGGGCGGCCTGCGCGGGCGTGGTCGGGTCGGTGGCGCTCTCGCCGCTGCGGGAGACGTCGTTGCGGGTCGCGGGGTCGTTGTGGTCGTGGTCCGGGTCGGTGCCCTCGGCGTGGGTGTGGAGACCGCCTGCCTCACCATCGGGCGCTGCCTCGAGCGCGCCGGCCTCCACGGCGTACGCCTCGGCCGCCTCGGCCAGCGTGCTCCGGGCGCTCACGGGCAGGCCGTCGGCGCTCGTGGTCGACCGCTCCTCGGCGCGCGGGTCGCCCCACAGCTGGGGCCCGACGAGCACGCCCAGCACGAGCAGGAGGGCCAGCCCGGCGGCCACGGCCACGTGGCGGTCCCGTGCGATGAGGCCGACGCCCGGGGCATCGGTGGGGGCCGGCGAGGCCGGTGCGTCGTCGTGGTCGCTCATGCCGTCTCCCGATTCGACGTGGTCGGGGTCACAACGAATAGGTCGCCGGAAGGTCACCCCCAGGCCCTTGCCTCGTCACCCGGACCCGGGTGAGGGTGGAGGGACGGGGCCGGCACACTCGGGTGGCGGCCCGGTGATCTCGGGAGAACTGACATGGCTCGCACCCTCGGGCGACGGTTCGCCGCCGCCCTCCTGACCCTGGTGACCGCCCTCGCGGTGTCGGTCGCCCTCACCCCCGCCCCCAGTGCGCAGGCGGCCTCGTGGCCGGTGCTGCAGCAGGGCTCGTCCGGCGCCGACGTGACCGCGGTGCAGCACCTGCTGACCGGCCGCGGCCACTCCACCGGCGTCGACGGGGCGTTCGGTCCGGCGACGGCCTCCGCCGCCCGGTCGTTCCAGTCGGCCAACGGGCTCGCCGCCGACGGCATCGTCGGCGCCGCCACGTGGTCGGCGCTCGTCAGCAACGTCAGCCAGGGCTCGTCGGGCGAGGCGGTGAAGGCCGCCCAGACCCTGCTCAACAAGCACGGCGCGGGCCTCGGCGTCGACGGCGCCTTCGGGGCCGGTACGGCGGCGGCCGTGCGGTCGTTCCAGTCGGCCAACGGCCTCACCGCCGACGGCATCGTCGGCCCGGCCACCTGGCAGGCGCTCGCCGGCGGGGGCAACGGCGGTGGTGGCGGTGGTGGCTACGCGCGCCTCGTGCCCACGTCGGCCGTGAGCCGCGCGTCGTACAGCGCCCCGCACCACGACTACCCCGCGCTCGACCTGCCGACCGCGACGGGCACCCCGGCGTACGCCGTCGCCTCGGGCAGCGCGACCGCCTTCAGCAACAGCCGCTGCGGCAACGGCGTCTCGCTCGTGGCCGGCGGCGTCACCTACACCTACTGCCACTTCTCGGCCCACTCGTTCAGCGGCACCAAGAACGTGAGCGCGGGCGAGCAGGTCGGCGCGACCGGCAACACCGGCAACTCCACCGGCCCGCACCTGCACTTCGAGATCAACGCCGGCGGCGCCCAGCGGTGCCCGCAGTCGTTCGCGCTCGCGCTGTACGACGGGGGCACGCCGCCGTCGCCGTCCTCGCTGCCCACCTCGGGCTGCATCGGCTGATCCGCAGCGGCGCCCCTGCCCGCGTCGGGTCAGGCGGGGGCGCCGCTCGTCCGCGGGCGCGCGGTCATCAGCCAGGTCAGGAGGACCAGGGGCGCGGCAGCGACCAGGAGGCCGCCGACCACGTGGTAGGCGAGCGCGTCGCTGAGGGAGCCCTGGACGAAGGTGTGGACGAACACGACTCCCGCCACGAGGCAGGCCCACCAGCCGCGACCGGTCGACCTCGCGAGCACGCCCAGGCTGAGGGTGAGGAGCCCGGTCACCACGTGCAGCGCGATCGACGCCGTCCCGTGGGCGTTCTCGGCGGCCCCGTCGTCGCGCACGTCGAGCCCGTCGGCCAGCAGCTGCAGCACCTCGACCTCCCGCGTCGTGAGCGACGCGCCCTCGTCGTCGGCTCCGGCCGCGACGAAGGGGGCCGCCACGTCGCTGCGGCCGGCCGCCACCAGCAGGGCCGCCGTCACCTCGTCGAGCCCGGCGCCCTTGGCCAGGACGCCCACGGCGCCGGCGGCCGTCGCCCGCCGCACGACCTGCGGCAGCGGGTGGGCCGTCAGCACGACCGCCCGGCTCGCCGGCCACCGGGCGAGCAGCCGGGCGGCCAGGGCGATGCCGTCCTCCCCGTCGCCGCGCGCGGTCCCGAGGTCGACGTCGACCACCAGCAGGGCGTACGGGTCGTCCTCCATCGCGGCCACGGCGCCGGCGGCGTCACCGCTGGTGCCGACCCGACCGAAGACCGGGTCGGTCGAGAGGGCGAAGGCGAGGGCATCGGCGAACACGGCGTGGTCGTCGACGACGAGCACCGACAGGGGAGGGGTGAGGGGTCCCGAGCCGGTCATCGGACCTCGCCTCCTCCTGGCCTCCCGCGCGGCCGCGCGCAGCGCGAGTCGGAGCATAGGCGGACGCTCCCCGGCGGCCCCCTACGGTGAGGGCATGAGCGAGCACGCCTTCACCCAGGTCGACGTCTTCGCGCCGCGCGCGCTGACGGGCAATCCCGTCGCCGTGGTGCACGACGCCGGCGAGGTCACCGACGCCCGGATGGCCGCCTTCGCGAACTGGACCAACCTCTCCGAGACCACCTTCCTGCTGCCGCCCACCGCGGAGGGCGCGGCCGGGGGCGCGGACTACCGCGTGCGCATCTGGACGCCCAGCCGCGAGCTGCCCTTCGCCGGTCACCCGACGCTCGGCACCGCCCACGCGTGGCTCGAGGCCGGCGGCGTGCCGGCCCGCGACGGCGTCGTGGTGCAGGAGTGCGGGGTGGGGCTCGTCGAGGTACGGCGGGGCGGCGGCGCGGCTGGTGGTGCGGGCGACGAGGCCGGGGCCGGCGGCGAGCTGGCCTTCGCCGCCCCTGCGCTCCTGCGCTCGGGGCCGGTCGACGCGGCCGACCGGGAGCAGGCGGTGGCCGCGCTGGGTGTCGACCCGGCTGCCGTGATCGACCTGGCGTGGGTCGACAACGGCCCCGGCTGGCTCGGCGTGCGGCTCGACTCGGCCGCGACCGTGCTCGGCCTCCGGCCCGACATGGCGGTCATGGGTGACCTCCGCATCGGGGTCGTCGGCCCGCACGAGCCCGGTGGACCGGCCGACGTCGAGGTGCGCGCCTTCGTGCCCGTCCTGGCGGTGGCGGAGGACCCCGTCACCGGGTCGCTCAACGCCGGGCTCGCGCTCTGGCTCACCGCCGACGGCACCCTGCCCCCGTCGTACGTCGCCCGCCAGGGCACCGCCCTGGGACGCGACGGCCGCGTGTCGGTCACCACGGGCGACGACGGCCGGATCTGGGTCGGAGGCGCCACCCGCTCCACGGTGCGGGGGACGGTCGAGCTGTGAGGAGCTAGCGCGACGCTCCGGTGGGTGAGGAGCGAGCGCAGCGCGTCCGGTGGGTGAGGGGCGAGCGCAGCGAGCGTCTCGAAGCCACCCGCGTCCCCGGGCATGACGGCACACCCCAGCGACGGTGGTGTCGCTGAGGTGCGCGATCGGGTGGGTATGACGGGTGGGCGCGGTCAGGCGGGTAGCGGGATCGTGCCGTGCGGGTCGACGAGGTACTGCTGGTCGTGCGGGCTGGTCCAGACGAACGATCCGTCGGGCAGGCGGCGGTAGCGCCACCTGCGTTCTCGCCCGATGCCGCTGGGTGAGGGGTGGGTCTTGACCCTGTGATGTCGCCGGCAGAGTGGGGCGAGGTTGGTCGTGGAGGTCTGACCCGGTGGCCCGCCGTTATCTGCTTTGACGTACTCGTCGACGTGGTCGAGGTCGCAACCCCGTGCCGGCCTCGTGCAGTGCGGGAACACGCAGGTGGGCCTGGTGAGGCGGACGCGGTCGGCGATCCGGTCGGGGATCTCGTACGCGTCGACCGCGATCTGGTCTCGGAGGTCGATGACCGGTTTCACGACGACCTGGGTGGAGGTGGCGCGGCACCATTCGCGGACCTGCTCGGCGAGCACGAAGCTGCGGGTCTTCTCGACCCGAGCCAGGTCGACCCCGCCGCACGCGTTCGGGTCGAGGTCGGTGAGAGCGGTCTCGGAGAGATGCACGTGGAGCACGACCTGACGGGCCTTCGACCGCGTCGCGCTCGGTGCCGTGCCGTCTGCCCCGCCTGCGCTGTCGCTGGCGACGTTCGAGTCGGAGTCGCACCCGCTGAGGTCGAGGGTCGTCTGTCGCCGCGCGATCTCACCGACCGCGGACGCCCGCCGTGCATCGAGAGATTCCAGCGACCCCGCGAGCGCGAGGTCGGCGGCGACCCGGGACACGGCGTTCTCCAGGTCGAGGGCGTCGGCGAGGTCGAGGGTGCCGGACACCGGCACCACGCCGCGGGCGGGGTCGACCTGGCCCTGGAGGTCGATGTCGAAGCGGCGCGTGGCGTCGGAGTCGGCGCGGTCGAGCTCGGCCTTCTCGGGGTCGAACCGAGCGATGGCCTCGGCGACCAGCTTCTGGGCGGTGACCATCCCGGTCTTGTGGGCCACGGGTGCCAAATGACGGTCGACGAAGTCCGCACCCTCGACCGTGAGCTGGGTCGTCTCCTGCGCGATCTTCCTCGCCCGCCACACCGGCAACACCCCCGCGACCACCCGGTTCCACAACCTGGGGAGCCGGTGGCGCAGCTCGACCGCCTCACCGACCAGGCGCCGGCCCGAGTCGGTCGACAGACCGAGGGCGGTGGCGATCTCGACGACGCAGAACTCCGACACGAGCGGCGCGCCCGGTCCACCGAGCTCACCGAACACGTCCGCACCCGGGAGCAGGTGTGCGTCGGAACGGAGCAGCCCGAACGGGCCGTACCGGTCAGCCACCACGCCGCCCTCGGTGTGCGCGTCCGCCCAGTCGGCGACGGCGACGAGAACGTCGACCTCCGCCGCCCGCTGACGCACCAACGCATCCCGCGCACCGTTGAGCAGCGCGGCCGGGAAGGCGGTGCGCTCGGAGGTGGCGATGGGCTGGCTCATGCTCCGATTCTATTCGATCAGGCGTTCGATCACCAGGGCCGCTTGACGATCTGTGGAGAACTGTTTGAGCAGGTCAGGCGACCTTCGATCGCTTTGGGTGGTGTGGTTGCGAGACGATCTTGTCGGCCCTCCTCAACCCCCGAGCGATGCTCGCTGGCGCTCGCTCCTCGACCGCCGGGGCCGTGGTTTCGAGACGGGCCTGGCGGCCCTCCTCAACCACCGGGTCCCGTGGTTTCGAGACGCTCGCTGGCGCTCGCTCCTCAACCACCGGGGCGGCGCTCGCTCCTCGACCACCGGGCACCCCTCGCGGCCCGCCGTACGCGCGGACCCCGTCCGGCTCCCGGCTCGCGCGCTCCTGGTCGCCGACCTCCGGCACCCCTAGGCTCCGCACATGGTGGGGGACCAGATCGACACACAGCGCTGCCCGGCATGCGGAGCGCGGCTTCCGGAGGGGTTCCTGCCCGGCCCCGGAGGGCGGCCCGGGGCGCGCTGCGGACGGTGCCAGGCCCTGGAGCGGCACCGGTTCCTCGCGCTGGTGCTGCGCGCGTTCGGCCCGTTCGTGTCGAGCGCCGGCCTCGTGCTCGACGTCGCCCCGAGCCGGCACACCACCCACGTGCTCCACGAGCTGGGCGCCCGAGCGATCGCCATGGACTTCGACCCGGCCGCCGACGGGCGGGACGTCTCGGTGCAGGCCAGCCTGACGCAGGTGCCGCTGGCAGCGGGCTCGGTCGATCTGATGATCTGCTACCACGTGCTCGAGCACGTGCCGGACGATGCGGTGGCCATGGCCGAGATCCGCCGCGTGCTGGCGTCGGACGGGCTCGGGCTCGTGCAGGTGCCGCTCGACCAGCACCGGCCCACCGTCGAGGACCCGGGCGCCGACGCCGAGACCCGGACGCGCCGATTCGGCCAGGCCGACCACGTGCGCCTCTACGGGTGGGACGTCGAGGACCGTCTGCGGGCCGCCGGACTCGACGTCCTGCGGCTGCGGTGCGTCGACCTCGTGCCGCCCGCCACGCGCGCCCGCTACGGCCTGATGGAGGACGAGGTCACCTGGCTCGTGCGACCCGCGGCCGAGGCGCCGGGACGGCTCCTGCGGGCGGGCGACCTCGGGATCGCCCGGCTCGACCTCCTGGGCCGGGTCGACCTGGCCGAGCCCGCCCGGCGTCCGGTCCGGCCGTGGCACGCCCGGATGAAGGGCCGGGTGCTCCGGCGGCTGCCGCAGCCCGTGCGGCGCGTGCTCCGCAAGATCGTCAGGGGGGACTCCCGGCCCGTCCGCCCAGCCGACGGGTGAGGCTTCCCGCCGTACGGCGGACCGCGGCCACGAGGGCGGCGTCCGGGCCGTGGGGCGCGGCGTCGGTGGGGTAGGTGAGCGCGATGCCGGCGACCGGGTGGCCGTTGTGGTCGAGCACGGGCACGGCGACGCTGGCCAGGCCCGGGGTGACCTCGCCGTCCTCGACGGCGTACCCCCGCTGGCGGGTCTCCGTCAGCAGGACCCGGAGCGCGCTGAGCGAGCGCGGGCCCTGCCCGTGGCGCTCGACGAACGCGTCCTGGTCGGGGAAGAGGGCGCGCACCTGCGCCGCCGGCAGGGCCGCCAGGATCGCGCGACCGCTCGCGGTGAGCGAGGCCGGCAGCCGGACGCCGACGTCCGTCACCAGCGGGGGGCGGCCCGGGGCGCGCTCCTCCACGACGTACAGCACGTCGCGCCCGTGCGAGACCGCGAGGTGGGCGCTGTGGCCGGTCTCGTCGACGAGCGTCGCCAGGGGACGGCGGGCGAGGCGCTGCAGCCCGGCCTGGCGGGTGTAGCCGCTGCCGACCTCGAACGCCGCCACCCCCAGGCCGTAGCGGCGCTCGTCGGCCAGGTGCACGACGAATCCCTCGTCGACCATGGCGCCGAGCAGGTGGTAGGCCGTCGAGCGCGGCAGGTCGCAGGCGCGGGTGATCCGGTCGAGCGGCACCGGGTCGGGCTGGCTGGCGAGGAAGCGCAGCACCCGCATCGTCCGCGTCGCCGCCGGCACCTGGCTCATGGGGGAATGGTGCCGCAGGCGCGTGCAGATGCGACAACTCGACGTCAGAGGAGCGGCAGGTCCCCGTCGTCGATGCCGTCGCGGTTCATGTCGCGACTCCGTGCGCGGCGGGCGTCCCAGCGCAGCAGCAGCGCGCCGAGCACGGCGCAGAGCAGCGACGCCGTGAGCACGCCGGCCTTGCCCTCCGAGATCAGCAGCTCGTCGTCGAACGAGAGCTCCGAGATCAGGAGCGCGACGGTGAAGCCGATGCCGCAGAGGAAGCCGACGGGCAGGAGGTCGCGCACGCCGATGCCCTGGGGCAGCCGGAACGGGGTCCACCGCGTGATCAGCGCGGTCGTGGTCAGCACTCCGGTGACCTTGCCGAGCACGAGACCGGCCATGACGGCGAGCGCGACGGGCTCCCCGAGAACGCGGAGCGGGCCGCCGTCGTCGACCACGGTCACGCCGGCGGCGAAGAACGCAAAGACCGGCAGCGCGACACCCGACGACCAGGGGTTCACGCCGTCGGCGAAGGAGTGGGCACGCCCGTGGGCCTCGCCGTGCCGGGCGAGCGCCGGCACCACCAGCCCCAGCAGCACGCCCGCGACGGTCGCGTGCACGCCCGACTCGTGCACCGCGACCCAGGCGGCCAGCGCGACCGGCACCATCAGCCACCACGGCGGCGTACGACGCCGGGCCAGCCACCCGAAGAGCGCCACGAGCGCGAGTGCCGGCAGCAGCCAGAGCGGCTGCAGGTCGGCGCTGTAGAAGAGGGCGATCACGACGATCGCGAGGAGGTCGTCGACCACGGCGAGCGTCAGCAGGAAGACGCGGAGCGCGACGGGCAGGCCGCGCCCGAAGACCGCGAGCACGGCGACGGCGAAGGCGATGTCGGTGGCGGCCGGGATGGCCCACCCGTGCAGCGCCGCACCGTCGCCGAGGGCGAGCACCACCCCGACGTACAGGAGCGCGGGCACGGCCATGCCGCCGACGGCGGCGATCACCGGCACGGCCGCCTCGCGGGGGTTGCGCAGCGACCCGGCGACGATCTCGTGCTTCAGCTCGAGGCCCACGACGAAGAAGAAGACGGCCAGCACGCCGTCGGCGGCCCAGGTGGCCAGGGAGAGGTCGAGGTGCAGGGCGGAGGGTCCGACGACGTACGACGACAGCTCGGCGTACGCGTCGCGCCAGGGTGAGTTCGCGAGCACCAGCGCGACGGCGGCGGCCACCATCAGCATCACGCCGCCGGTGCGGTCGTCGGTCACGAAGCTGCGCACGCGGGAGACGCGCTGGGTCATCGGTGAGGGAGTCATGCGGCTCCTCGGGGTCGGGTCAAGGCCCGGTCGGGCCCGGGGTGACCGCCGACCAGACTTCCCGGCACTCCGGGGAGGACTCTATCGGGTGGGTCGCGGGACCCCTTGCGCGATCGGTCGGGGAGGTGAATATTGCGCGCCACCAATCCCTGACGATGATGATGAGGAACCCATGTCGCGCATCCCGCCCGCCCCGCCCGAGGTCTACGCGCCGGTGGTCGGCGTCGACGCCCCGCTCCGTCAGCGGGTCTACGCCCAGGCGCCGGCCATCGCCGGGCCGTACCTGACGTACATGAAGGCGCTGCGCGAGGCGTCGGTGCTGCCGCGCCGTCTCGTCGAGCTCGTCCGGCTGCGCATCTCGTTCCACAACCAGTGCCGCAGCTGCATGGCGATCCGGTACGCCGACGGACTCGAGGACGGCATCACCGAGGACCTGGTCTGCTCGCTCGAGAAGCCGTCGGAGGCGCCCGACCTGACGGACGCCGAGAAGGCCGCGCTCGCCTTCGCCGACAAGATGGCCACCGACCATCTCGCGATCGACGACGACACCTTCGCCCTCCTCGCCCGGCACTTCACCGACGAGGAGCGGATGGACCTCTGCTTCCAGGTCGCCACGTTCGTCGGCTACGGGCGCATGGGCTCGGCCCTGGCGATGACGGACGACCTGCCCGAGGAGTACGCCGAGGCCGACGCCGTGCTCGCCCCGTGGCGGCAGGCGCCGGCCTCCGTCGTGTGACCCGCGGCGGCGTCAGGCGCCCCGACGGGCCGTGACGGCGTTGGGCCGGAAGAGGTGCAGCCCGTCGCGGCCGGTCGGCCGCACCAGGTCGAACCCGCCCGTGGTGACGACGGCCCAGCGCCGGTCGAGCCCCGCCGGGTGACCCACGGCCGCGCCGTCGGTCGACGTCAGCACCGTGAGCAGCCCGGCGACGCACTCCGCGTGCACGGGCGGGATGCGGAAGGCGTTGTCGTCGGCCTCGTCGGTCGTGCCCACCAGGTGCAGCGGGTTGTCGAGGGTCTGCGCGCACACCGCGCACACCCGGCTCAGCGCGCACTGCAGCACCCGGCGCCGACGCAGCTCGCGCACGTTCCCGGCGCCGCTGTCGTCGGTGCAGACGAACGGCACCGCGACCCCGTCGACCGGGGGCCGGGCGTCCGCGTGGAGCCCGGCCGCGGTGAGCTGCGCCGAGAGCTGCTGCAGCCTCACGCCTCGGCCCTCGCCCCGGCGCGTGACCAGCCCCCCAGCTCGGAGCGACGGTGCGGCCGCTCGGAGTCGCTGCGGCGGCGACGGTCGGCGACCTCCGCGGTGGGGACGGCCTGGTCGCCGTACTTCTCGGAGGCGTGGTCGGTCCACGAGTTCGGCAGGCTCAGCAGCGTGATCGTCCGCAGCGCCTGGCCGTACTGCTTGTAGAGCGGGCCGATCGTGTACGGGATGCCGTACTCCGCGCAGAGCCTCTTCACGTCGACCGAGATCTCCGGGTAGCGGTTGCTCGGCAGGTCGGGGAAGAGGTGGTGCTCGATCTGGTAGCCGAGGCTGCCCGAGGCGATGTGGAGCGCCCGCCCGCCCTCGAAGTTCGCGGAGCCGAGCATCTGGCGCAGGTACCACTCCGCGCGGGTCTCGTCCTCGACCTCCTCCTCGGTGAAGTGCAGCGCACCGTCGGGGAAGTGGCCGCAGAAGATGATCACGTAGGACCACACGTTGCGGGTCAGGTTCGACACGACGTTGGCCTGCAGCGTCTGCTTCCAGCCGGGGCCGGACAGCGCGGGGTAGACCACGTAGTCCTTGAGCACCTGGTTGCGGCCCTTGCGGAGGATCTGGCGCAGCTGGCGCTTCATCTCCTTCGGGTCCTTCTCGAGCTTGCGGATGCGCTCGATGTCGAGGTCGTGGAGCGCGACGCCCCACTGGAAGAGCGTCGCCAGGAGCGCGTTGTAGACGGGCTGCCCGAGGTTGACCGGGCTCCACTTCTGCTCGCGCGCCATCCGGAGGATGCCGTAGCCGATGTCGTTGTCGAACCCGAGCACGTTGGTGAACTGGTGGTGCACGTAGTTGTGCGAGTGCTTCCACTGCTCGGCCGGCTGCGCCGTGTCCCACTCCCACGTCGAGGAGTGGATCTCCGGGTCGTTCATCCAGTCCCACTGGCCGTGCATGACGTTGTGGCCGATCTCCATGTTCTCGAGGATCTTGGCCGCGCCGAGCATGGCCGAGCCCGTCACCATCGCGCCGCGCCGGAAGAGCTTGCGCTCCTTCGGGGCGTACGAACCGGCAAGCATCGCGACGCGGGCGCCGAAGGCCAGCCCGCGCTGCAGCTTGATCATGCGGTGGATGTACGCCGCGTCGGCGGCGTTGCGCGACGCCTCCACGCGGGCGCGCACCGCGTCCAGCTTCGCGCCCAGCTCCTCCACCTGCTCCGCGCTGAGGTGGGTGTATTCCTTCACGTCGGCGATGGCCACGGGGTTCCTCCTAGATGGCGACGGTGCAGTCGCCGTTGGGGACGGTCACGCAGGTCTGGATCTGCTCGTTGGGCTGGTCGTAGCGGTCGCCGTTGCGGACGTCCGTGACCGAGCCGGAGACGAGCGTGAGGGTGCAGGTGTGGCAGATGCCCATCCGGCAGCCGAACGGCATGCCGACACCGGCGGACTCGCCGGCCTCGAGCACCGTCGTACCGGGCTCGGCCTCGGCCTCCTTGTGGGAGTCGCGGAACGAGACCGTGCCGCCCTCGCCGACGTCGTCGCCGACCTCGAGCGAGAAGCGCTCAAGGTGCAGGGCGTCGGGCAGGCCGGCGGCCTCCCAGTGCTCGGTCGCCGCGTCCAGCATGGGGCCCGGGCCGCACGCCCAGGTCTGCCGGTCGCGCCAGTCGGGCACGGCCTCGTCGAGCCGGTCGAGGGTGAACATGCCCGCCTCGTCGGTGAAGACGGGGTGGAACGTCACGGCCTCGTGCTCGGCGGCGAGCTGCTCGAGGCGCTCGCGGAAGATCATCCGGTCGGGCGTCGGCGACGAGTAGACGAGGGTGACGTCGGGCAGCGGCCAGTGCTGGCCGGCCCGGCGGGTGAGCGTCTTCAGCATCGCCATCACCGGCGTGATGCCGGAGCCGCCGACGAGGAAGAGGATCTTCGCGGGCGGCGGGTCGGGCAGCACGAAGTCGCCGGCCGGCGCGGCCAGGCGCACGATCGTGCCCGGCTCGAGGCCGTTGATGAGGTGGTCGGAGAGCAGGCCCTCGGGCATCGCCCGGATGGTGATCGTGATGCGACGGCCCCGGCGTCGCGGCGTGCTCGTCAGCGAGTAGGAGCGCCACTGGTAGCGCCCCTCGACGGGGACGCCGATGCCGACGTACTGCCCGGCCTGGTGGTCGAAGCGCCAGCCCCAGCCCGGCCGGATGACGAGGGTGGCCGCGTCCTCGGTCTCGCGCACGACGGACTCGATGCGGCCGCGGAACTCCCGCGAGGTCCACAGCGGGTTCACGTAGCGCAGGTAGTCGTCGGGGTGCAGCGGCGTCGTCAGCTTGTCGGCGAGCGACCGGACGGCGTGCCAGTCCCGGTGCTGCTTCGTCGGGTCGAGCTCGCGGACTGCGGAACGGACGGCCATGAGCGGCTCCCGGGGCGAGGGGTCTCTTGCTACTGACGAGTTCAGTGGTCAGTTGTACACCCAGCGTCCAGCCGTGTGAAGCAGGTCACCCGCACGGGTGGCTCTCACGCCAGCGCGCGCTCGCCCTTCGTGGGCACGAGGGGTACGGCGAGGAGCGGGAAGAGGGCGGCCAGGGCGAACGTCGCGGCGTACCCGCCCTGCGTGACGAGCAGGCCGGCGACCGGGGGCACGAGGGCGGCGGTCATGTTCTGGGCGGTGTTCTGCAGGCCCAGGGCGCGGCCCGACCAGAACGGTCCGGCGCGCTCGGCGACCGCGGTGAAGGCGAGACCGTTGTCGGCGACCGTGATGGCCGAGGCGGCCACCATGAGCACCACCGCGGCGGCGGGGGCGACCTCGGCGGCGAGCCCGAGGAGGCCCATGGTGACCGCGGCGGCGACCGCCACCCAGGCCAGCGGGCGCATCCGGCTGCCGACCACGTCGGAGAGCCACCCCGAGGCGACGCGGCCCGCGGCGCCGACGAACTGGGTCGCCGCGACCAGGGCGCCGGCGGCGGCCGCCGACCAGCCGAGGTCGTCGACGAGCCAGGTGAGGGCGAACGTCCAGACGAGGAACTGGGGAACGACGAGCAGCATCGAGACGCCGTGGATGCGGGTGAGGAAGCGGTCGGCGCGGTAGGGGTTCGGGGCCTCGGCCGGGCCGCCGGGCGGCCGGGGCGGGTCGAGCACCACGACCGCGACGACCACGAGGGCGACCGCCGTGGCCGCGGTCGGCACCCAGAGGGCGGTGGCGATGCCGTGCGTCTCCGCGATGACGGCCATGGACGCGGCGGCGAGCCCCACGCCGAGGGGCTGGGCGGTCTGCCGGATGCCCATCGCCAGGCCGCGCCGCTCGGGCGGGAACCAGCCGACCACCACGCGACCCGACGCGGAGTTGGTGGAGGCCGACGCGGCGCCGGCGACGAAGAGCGCGACGCAGAGGGCCGGCACCGAGGTCAGCTGGGTGGCCACGCCGCCCGCGACGGTCGCGCCGACGAGGCCGGCCAGGAGGGCGAACCGCTCGCCCCGCCGGTCGACCACGAGGCCCCACGCGATGAGCGCGACCATGATCCCGGCGAGCGGCGCGGAGGCGACGAGCCCGGCCTGCGCCAGCGACATGCCCTGCTGCAGGTGCAGCGCGGGGATGAGGAACGCCGGCCCGTGCACCATCGCCGACGACGACAGCTGGGCGCCCGTGCCCGCGCCGAGCATCGCCCAGCGGCGGGCGGGCGTGACCTGCTCGTGGGCGGGGGTCTCGGTCGTCACCGGACCAGTGAAGCGCGGAGAAGGGAAGCGGTCACGTCGATCGTCCGTTGGATGAGACGAATCAGTCCACCAAGCGGACGCGTACCGGGATCAGCTCCGGTCGTCCGGATCGCCCCAGCCCATGTACCAGCGTCCCGATCCCTCGTCATGATCCTCCACGACCGTCCAGGGAGGTCGCCGCAGCTCGTCGGACCAGCGCCGGCCGTCCGCCGCGGTGAGAGCCAGCGTGGACGTCACCCCGTGTGGCAGCGGTGGTTGAGGAGCGAGCGCCAGCGAGCGTCTCGAAACCACCTGCTGGCTGTGTCGCCGATCAGCTTGCCGATCCCACGAGCTCCCGCACGAGCGCGGCCACCTCGTCGGGCCGCTCGCGCGGCAGCAGGTGTCCGGCGCCGTCGAGCGTCACGAACCGGGCCCGTGGGTAGACCGGGCCGTGCACGCGGGCCTGGGCGTCGGGTCCCAGGTCGCCGTCCTCGCCGCCGGCGACGACCAGTGCGGGGAGGTCGAGGGGGCCGACGCGGTCGGACCAGTCCTCCCGCGACCCGCTCTCCAGCCATGCGGTCCACGCGGCGGGTGAGCTGCGACGTACGTCGACCACAGCCTCCGCGTCGTGCGCCGGCGGCAGCGGGCCGCCCACGTTGGCGTCGACGAACGCGCGGGCGGCGCCGGGGCTGAGGGGGCCCGGGTCGGCCCAGGCGAGCATTCGGGCGCGGCGGTCCTCGTCCATCGGCTCCGGGCTCGGGGGTGACCCGGCGAGGAGCACGACTCCCGCCAGTCCGGCCAGGGTGTCGTCACCGTCGGCCGCGCGGGCCGCGACGACGCTCGCCACCTTGGCGCCCATGCTGTGGCCGAGCAGGAACCACCGCTCCGGGTCACGCTCGGCGATCCGCGCGACCACCCGGTCGGCCGTGCCCGCGACGTCCGCAGGCGGCTCGGAGGCCGCGCCGCCGAACCCGGGCAGGTCGATCGCGAGCACCTCGACGTCGTCGCCGAGGGCGGCCGCCAGGGCGTCGAACTCACGGGCGCTGGAGCCCAGCGCGTGCAGGCAGACGAGAACGGGGCGCACGGGGTCTCCTCGGAGGGTCGGTCGGACTGCCCGGATGTCGGCGGGTCAGGCGGCCCGGTCGTCGCGGGCGGCGTCGGTGGCCCCGGCGGCACGGTCCGCCTCGCGGTCGTCCTGCAGGCCCTTGATCTCCGATCGGAAGATCCGCAGCGACTGCCCGGTGCTCCGTGCGATGTCGGGCAGGCGACGGCCGCCGAACAGCAGGAACGCGACGGTGAGGACGATCATGATCTGGGCCGGGCTGACGGTGCGCACTGCGGCGAGCTCCTTCGGTGGGGTTCGGTGCTCCCACCGTACGAACCCGCCCCAGCGCGCCGGCCTCAGGTGCGATGCCGCTCCTCGAGCCAGGTGACGGCGTACGAGGTGATCGCGGCCGCGTCGACGAGGACGCTGTCGGCTGCCCCCACCCGTCCGCGTCGTGCGTCCTGCGTCCCGGTCGAGGCGTCGAGGAACGCGGCGACCACGTCGGCGAAGTAGTCGTCGGCGAGGCCCGCGACCACCGGGCGGGAGGTGTCGAGCTCCTCCGCCCAGCGCCACGCGACGCCGCCGTCGGCGGCCGCCAAGGGGTACTCGACCCGCACCCGGCGCTTGTCGGGCAGGTCCGCGAGGGCCTCGGCGTGGTGCAGCAGCGTCATGGTGTCGAGTGGGGCGCCCACCATCAGCACCCGCCCGCCGAGCGCGACGAGACGTGCGAGCGGCGAGCCCTCGCCATACCCGTGGTCGAGGGGATGGTCGTGCGTCAGCTCCTCCGCCCGTGCGCCGAGCGCGGCGACCGAGGCCCCCGGGTTGCCGCTGCGTCGGACCCCGGGTCGTGTGCCGATCGTCGCGGCGAGGACGCCGTGGTCGCGCGCGGGACGGGCGGTGGTCGGGTCGTACGGCGGCACGTGCGGCCTCAGCTCGGAGCGGACCGCGCCGGTGTCGTCCCAGACGTCCAGACCGAGCTCCCAGTCCTGGTACGACACGACCGATCCCCGGGGGCCGACCGCGTCGAGCAGGGCGTCGACCAGGGCGTCCGGGCCGCCCAGCACCGTCCCGACCCGGCGGAACGCGGCGTGCACCATCACGGTGTCGCCCTCGGCCACGCTGAGAGTGCGGAGATCGTCGGCCAGGCTCGAGCGCGTCGCAGGGGCGACGTCAGGTGGCGAGGAGGAGCTCATGCCTCATCATCGCCCAGGCTCGACCGCGTCTCGGATCCGAGACGACCGACGTCCGTCGCCCCTGGTTGCCGCGCCGCCCCGGGGCGTCGAATAGGCGCATGGCCCCACCGCTCAGCCCGATCCCCGCGACCCCCGCGCCCGCCCCCGTCGCCGTGGGCGTCGGGCCCGTGTCGTTCGACGAGGTCGTCGCGGTCGCCCGGCACGGCGCGCCCGTCACGCTCACCGACGAGGCCCTGGCGGCGATCGACCGGGCCCGGGCCGTCGTCGAGGGGCTGGCCGCGGGGCCGGTCCCGGCGTACGGGATCTCGACCGGCTTCGGAGCCCTCGCCACCCGCCACATCCCCACCGAGCAGCGCCGCCAGCTGCAGCGCTCGCTGGTGCGCTCCCACGCGGCGGGCTCCGGCCCGGAGGTCGAGCGCGAGGTCACCCGCGCGCTGATGCTCCTGCGGCTCTCGACGCTGGCGACGGGTCGCACGGGCGTACGGCGCCAGACCGCCCGGCTGCTCGCCGACCTGCTGGCCCACGGCATCACGCCGGTGGTGCACGAGTACGGGTCGCTCGGCTGCTCGGGCGACCTCGCGCCGCTGAGCCACTGCGCGCTCGCGCTGATCGGCGAGGGCACGGTGCGCGACGCCGCCGGCACCCTGATGCCCGCGGCCGACGCGCTGGCCGCCGCCGGTCTCGAGCCGGTCGTGCTGGAGGAGAAGGAGGGCCTGGCCCTCATCAACGGCACCGACGGCATGCTCGGGATGCTCGTGCTGGCGATCACCGACCTGCGCCGCCTGCTGCGCACGGCCGACGTGGCCGCCGCGATGAGCGTCGAGGGCCAGCTCGGCACCGACCGGGTCTTCGCGCCCGAGCTGCAGGCCATCCGCCCCCACCCGGGCCAGGCCGCCTCGGCCGCCAACCTGACGGCCGTGCTCGCCGGCTCCGGTGTCGTCGCCTCCCACCGGGGCCCCGACTGCAACCGCGTCCAGGACGCCTACTCGCTGCGCTGCTCGCCCCAGGTGCACGGCGCCGCCCGCGACACCGTCGAGCACGCCGCGACGGTGGCCGGACGCGAGCTCGAGAGCGCCGTCGACAACCCGGTGGTCGTCGTCGACGAGGACGGCACGGGTCGCGTCGAGTCCAACGGCAACTTCCACGGCGCCCCCGTGGCCTACGTGCTCGACTTCCTCGCCATCGTGGCCGCCGACGTGGCGAGCATGAGCGAGCGCCGGACCGACCGCTTCCTCGACAAGGCCCGCAACCACGGGCTCCCGCCCTTCCTCGCCGACGACCCCGGCGTCGACTCCGGCCACATGATCGCCCAGTACACCCAGGCCGCGATCGTCTCCGAGCTCAAGCGTCTCGCCGTACCGGCCAGCGTCGACTCGATCCCCTCCAGCGCCATGCAGGAGGACCACGTGTCGATGGGCTGGAGCGCGGCGCGCAAGCTGCGCCGCGCGGTCGACGGCCTCACCCGGGTCGTCGCCGTCGAGGTGCTCACCGCCGCCCGCGCGCTCGACCTGCGCGCGCCCCTGCAGCCGTCGCCCGCCACGGGCGCCGTCGTCCGCACCCTCCGCGACGCCGGCATCGCCGGCCCCGGACCCGACCGCCACCTCGCCCCCGAGATCGAGCTCGCCGTCGCGCTCGTCGACTCCGGGGCCGTCCTCGACGCCGTCACCACCCAGATCGGAGACCTCGCATGACCGAGACGACCCCCGCCGGCACCCCCGAGCCGACGCCCGCCAGCGGCCCCCGCCCGGTCCGCGCCCCCCGCGGCACCACCCTCACCGCGCGCTCGTGGCAGACCGAGGCCCCGCTGCGGATGCTGATGAACAACCTCGACCCCGAGAACGCCGAGCGGCCCGACGACCTGGTCGTGTACGGCGGCACGGGTAAGGCCGCCCGCAGCTGGGAGGCGTACGACGCGCTCGTCGCCACCCTCACCACGCTCGGCGACGACGAGACGATGCTGGTGCAGTCGGGCAAGCCGGTCGGCGTCATGCGCACCCACGAGTGGGCGCCGCGCGTGCTCATCGCCAACTCGAACCTCGTGGGCGACTGGGCGAACTGGGAGGAGTTCCGCCGCCTGGAGGACCTCGGCCTCACCATGTACGGCCAGATGACGGCCGGCTCGTGGATCTACATCGGCACCCAGGGCATCCTCCAGGGCACGTTCGAGACGTTCGCCGCCGTGGCCGACAAGAAGTTCGGCGGCACGCTGGCCGGCACGATCACCCTGACGGCCGGGCTCGGTGGCATGGGCGGCGCCCAGCCGCTGGCCGTGACGATGAACGACGGCGTGGCCATCTGCATCGAGGTCGACGCCGACCGCATCCAGCGCCGCATCGACCACCGCTACCTCGACGTGCTCGCGCCCTCGGTCGACGAGGCCGTGCGCATGGCCGTCGAGGCGCGCGACGCCCGGAAGCCGCTCTCGATCGGCGTGCTCGGCAACGCCGCCGAGGTGCTGCCGGCGCTGCTCGCGTCGGGCGCCCCCATCGACGTCGTCACCGACCAGACCTCGGCGCACGACCCGCTGTTCTACCTGCCCGTCGGCGTGCCGTTCGAGGAGTGGCAGGCGCAGCGCGAGGCCGACCCGGTCGGGTTCACCAAGCGCGCGCAGGAGTCCATGGCCGCCCACGTGCGCGCCATGGTCGAGTTCCAGGACGCCGGCGCCGAGGTCTTCGACTACGGCAACTCGATCCGCGACGAGGCCCGCAAGGGCGGCTACGACCGCGCCTTCGCGTTCCCCGGCTTCGTGCCCGCCTACATCCGGCCGCTGTTCTGCGAGGGCAAGGGCCCGTTCCGCTGGGCCGCGCTGTCGGGCGACCCGGCCGACATCGCCGCCACCGACCGCGCCATCCTCGAGCTCTTCCCCGACAACGAGCGCCTGCACAAGTGGATCACCATGGCCGGCGAGCGCGTGGCCTTCCAGGGACTGCCGGCGCGCATCTGCTGGCTGGGGTACGGCGAGCGCCACCTCGCCGGGCTGAAGTTCAACGAGATGGTCGCCTCCGGCGAGCTCTCCGCACCGGTCGTCATCGGCCGCGACCACCTCGACGCCGGGTCGGTCGCGTCGCCGTACCGGGAGACCGAGGCCATGCTCGACGGCTCCGACGCGATCGCCGACTGGGCGCTGCTCAACGCGCTCGTGAACACGGCCAGCGGGGCGTCCTGGGTCTCGATCCACCACGGCGGCGGCGTCGGCATGGGCCGCTCGATCCACGCGGGCCAGGTGTGCGTCGCGGACGGCACGGCGCTCGCCGCCGAGAAGATCGAGCGCGTGCTGACGAACGACCCGGGCATGGGAGTCGTCCGGCACGTCGACGCGGGCTACTCGCGCGCGGTCGAGGTGGCCGAGGAGCGCGGCGTCACGGTCCCGGTCACGCCGCGGGTGCGGGACTGACGCGGGCGCGCACGTCGTCCTGGATCTCCGCCACCGAGTCGAAGGGGCCGATGTGCACCCAGGTGATCGTCCCGTCCTCGACGAGGAACGACGCGGGCAGGAACTGGTAGGGCACGTCGGGCGCCAGCTCCTCGGCGAACCGGGAGTCCTCGTCGAGGTAGTTGGCGAACGTCAGGTCGTAGTCGTCGACGACGTCCTCCGCGAACCCCCGGCGCACGTCGCGGGAGACGCCGACGACCTCGAGGTCGTCGCTCGTGAGCGCCAGCTCCTCGACCAGCGGCAGCTCGCGGGCGCAGGGGCCGCAGTACGACGCCCAGACGTTGACGAACAGCGGCTTCTCGGTGCCCGTGCCGGTCGGTGCGTCGTCACCGTCGAGGCGGGGCAGCCCGGCCAGCAGGTCGGCGCGGAGCGGCACCGACGCCTCGACCCAGCCCGAGCTCGGGGCGACGCCCGGCAGGTCGGTGTCGGCGATCGGGCTGCTGATCTCCTCCGTGCCGGGCAGGAAGCGGTCGAGCACCAGCAGCGTCGCGACGAGCGCGACCACGACGGCCAGGCCGACCGCGAGCCGACGGCGCAGACGCCCGCGGGCGGGCGGGCCGGCGGGCGCGGTGGCGTCGGCGGGAGCGGTCGGTGCGGGCACGGCGGGTTCTCCGGAGCGGGGGGCGGGGCTGGCGTCGACTGTAGGCGGGCGACCCCCGTCTCAGTCGGTGCGGTCGGGGTCCGTCGGCTGGTGCACCCAGGTGTCGACGAGGGACTCGTGGGCCTCGAGCCGGTCCTGCGTACGACGCGGGTGGGCGGCCGCGACCCCGTCGAGCAGCGCCATGGCGAGCACGACCGGGGCGGCGTGGGTGTCGAAGACGAGACCCGTGCCGACGGGCGCGACGAGCACGTGGTCGGCCTCGTTCGCGAGGTCGACGAACGGGGTGTCGACCACCAGCACCGTCGGCACCCCGACGGTGCGCGCGTGCCGGAGCGCCCGCACGGTCGACGACGGGTAGCGCGGCATGGCGAAGACGAGCAGCGCGGCCCCGCCGGCCCGCTCCATCTGGGTGATCGCGTCGGTGGCCGCGTCGCCGTCGGTCACCACCCGCACGTCGTCGAGCACCCGCCGGGCGAAGTACCCGACGTACGACGCCAGCGCCGCCGACGCCCGGATGCCCACGATCCCCAGCACCCCCGCCTCGGCCAGCGTGCGCACCGCCGCCGCCATCGCAGGCGACCCGAGCGTGCCCCGCAGGTCGCCCAGGTTGGCCTGCGCCTCGAGCACCGGGTCGGACACGTCGGGCCCGGGGGCCGCCGGGGGCTCGCCGCCGCCGAGGATGACCTGGCGCAGGGCGCCGCGGAAGTCGCCGTACGTCGAGAAGCCCAGCGTCGAGGCGAAGCGGGTGACCGTCGGCTGGCTGACCCCGGCGCGCAGGGCGGCCTCGGAGGTCGAGAGGAAGGCGGCGTCGGGCATGGTGTCGATGAACGACTGCGCGACCCGCCGCTGCGTCGGCGAGAGGCGCTGGCTGTGGCAGCGTTCGACGAGCCACTGCCGTCCGCCGTCCTCGCCGCGGCCGTGCTCGACCGTCTGACCCTGCTCCGTCACCGCAGCATCATCCCCCGTCCCCGTCCCTCCGTGACCGTGCCCCGACCGAAAGTGAGCACCTCGTGACGACCGCCCCCCGCCCGCCCGACGGCCTCTGGCTGCGCTTCGTCTCCGGACCCGACATCGACGCCCTCGAGCTGACCGCCGCCGACATCGTCGAGGCCGCCGGCGAGGTCGTCGCCGCCCACGGCCGGGGCGAGACCGTGTTCGAGCCGCGCACCCACCTGGTGCCCGACAACGGCGGGCGCGGCCACTTCAACGTGCTGCGCGGCCACGTCTCGACGCTCGGCGACCACGGCGTCAGCGGCGTGAAGGTCGTCGGCGACTTCGTGCCCAACTACGAGCTCGGGCTGCCCAGCGAGCTGGCGCTGCTGACGCTCTACGACCCCTGGACGGGCGTGCCGCGCGCGATCCTCGACGCCACGCTCATCACCGAGGTGCGCACGGGGGCGATGACCGCCGTCGGCGCCCGCCACCTCGCGCGGCCCGACGCGAAGGTGCTCGGCCACGTCGGCGCCCGCGGCACGGCGCACGCCAACATCGTCATGCTCGACGCGATGTTCGACCTCGACGAGATCCGCGTGACGAGCCGGCGCCCGGAGTCGCGCGACGCGTTCGCCGAGCGGCTGCGCGCCGAGATCTCGACGCCGGTGGTCGTCACCGACAGCGTCGCCGCGACGATCGACGGCGCCGACATCGCCGTCGAGGCCACCCGCCTCACGGAGCCGGCGTCGCTCGTCACGCCCGACCTGCTCGCACCCGGCTCGCTGCTGGTGCCGTACGGCACGGTCAGCGCGCTCGACCCCGACCTGCTCGACGTCGTCGACAAGGTCGTCGTCGACGACTGGCGCGAGGCCGGCTCGGGCGAGTTCGGCGCCCTGCGCCCCCACATGCGCTCGGGCGCGCTGCGCCGGGAGACGCTGCACGCCGAGCTCGGCGAGGTCGTCACCGGGGCGCGACCCGGTCGGGAGACCGACGACGAGCGGATCCTCTTCTGGCACCGCGGCCTCTCCATCCTCGACGTGGCCGTCGGCCACCTGATCCTCGAGCGGGCCGAGGGCCGGGACCTCGGCACGATGGTCCGGTTCCGGTGAGCCGGTGACGGGCGGTACGGCGGGGGCCGCCGTGGTCCGGGTCGCGGGCCCGGCCGACCTCGACGGGCCGGCGGTGCTCGCCGTCGCGGCGGGCGCCCGGGTCGAGCTCGACCCCGACCTGCTCGCGGCGGTCGCGCGGCGTCGCGACGAGGTGCTGGCGGCCCTGGCCGACGACGTCGACGTGTACGGCGTCACCACCGGCATGGGCGCGCTCAGCGACACCCGGCTCACCCCCGCCGAGCAGGCGGACCACTCGCGCCGCCTCATGCTCGCCCGGGCGGTGGGCGGGCCGCCGTACCTCGACGCCGCCGAGACCCGGGCGCTGCTCGCCGTCCGCCTGCGGACCTTCCTCGAGGGGGACGCCGGGGTGTCGGCGGAGCTGTGCTCCTGGCTGACGACCCTGCTCGCGCACGACCTGTTGCCGCCGGTGCCGCGCACGGGCTCGGGCGCTGCCGGCGAGATCCTCCCGCTGGCCCACGCGTGGGGTCACCTCGCGGGCCTCGGCCCGCTCGCCCTCGGCGACCTGGCACCGCCGGTCCTGGGTCCCAAGGAGGGCATCGCGCTGCTGGCGGGCGTGCCCGTCGCCACCGGTCTCGCGCTGCTGCGCGCCGCCGACCTCCACCGGTTCGTCCGGCGGGCCGGGGTCGTCGCGGCGGGCTCGGTGGTCGTGGCACGCGCGCAGCGCGACCCGTACGACGACGCGGTCGCCCGCGGCGACGCCGAGCTGGCCGTCGTGCTCGCCGACCTGCGGGCGCTCGTCGGGCCCGAGCCCGCCCCGCGCCACCTGCAGGCGCCGGTGTCGTTCCGCGTCGTCGGCCCGGTGCTCGCCCACCTGCAGCGGGAGGCGGACCGGTTGGCCGCCACCGCGGAGCGGGCGCTGGGCACGGTCGGCGATTCCCCGGCGTACCTGGCGACGCAGACCGGGAGCCGCTTCGTCGGCACCCCCGGCTTCCACGGCCTCGACCTCGCCGCCGCCCTCGACGGGGCCCGGGCCGCGGTGGTGCACGCGGCCGCGGTGAGCGCCGCGCGGCTGCACCGCCTGCTCGACCCGGGCGTCACCGGGCTGCCCGCCCAGCTGAGCGCCGACCCGGGTCCGTTCGCGGGCCTGGCGCCGCTGCACAAGCGGGCGGCGGCGACCCTGCACGAGGTGGCCGGCTGGCCGGCGAGCACCGCGTTCCCGGTGGAGACGTCGCTCGGCCAGGAGGACGTGCAGACCTTCGCCCTCGAGGCGGCCGACCGGTTGCTGCGGGCCCTGGAGGCGGCCGAGACCGTGCTGCTCTGCGAGCTGCTGGCGGTGCACCAGGCGCGCACGCTCGACCCGGGGCGCGTCCCGCCGGGACCGCTGGTCGACCTGCTGGACGAGGTGGCCGCGGTGCTCCCGCCGGGGGCCGACGACCGGCCGTTCGGCGAGGACGTCGAGCGCCTGCGGGGGCTGCTCAGCGCCGGGTGGGCGCCGGTCCCGTCGTCCCCCTGACGACGAGCCGCGGGGCGATCGTGCGCACCTCGAGCCCACGCCCGGACTCGAGCGCCGTGAGCAGCTGACCGACGGCGGCGCCGACCACCGCGTCGCGGCCCCAGTCGACGGTGGTGAGGCCGGGGCCGGCGAGGTCGGCGAAGTCGACGTCCTCGAACCCCACCACGGAGAGGTCGCGGGGCACCTCGAGGTCGAGCGAGCGGGCCGCCCGCAGCACGCCGAACGCGAACGAGTCGGTGAGGCAGAACGCGGCGGTGGGCCGGTCGGGGGAGTCGGTGCCCGCCGGGCCGGGGGCGAGCGCCGCCGCCAGGTGGGCGGTCATCTCGCCGCGGTCGGCGGTGGCCGGGGGCGTGCGGACCAGGTCGACGCTCATGCGGCACCGCTTCGCCTCGCGGGCGACGAGCCGTTCCGCGGGCCGGTCGGGGGTGCTGGGGCGGCGGGGGAGCACCACCGCGACGCGGCGGTGGCCGAGCTCGGCGAGGTGGTCGAACACGGCGGCGACCCCGCTCGCGTTGTCGAACACGACGGCCCCGGCGGAGGGCGCCCGCGAGAGCCGGTCGCCGATGGCGACGAGCGGCAGCTGGCTGGCGACCGCCTCCCACTGCTCGGCGAACGGGTCGAGCGGGGCGACCAGCAGGCCGGCGGGCCGCTGGGCGCGCAGCTGGGCGAGCAGGGCGTCCTCCCGCTCGGGGTGGCCGTCGGCGTCGGCCACGATCGCGTGCCAGCCACGGTTCATCAGCTCGCGGGCGAGGGCGGCGACCAGGGACTGCTGCCAGAGGTCGCGGGTCGAGCCGCAGAGCACCGCCACGGTGCGGGAGCGGCCGCTGGCGAGGGCCGCCGCGATCGGGTTGACCTCGTAGCCGAGCCGGGCCGCCGCGGCGCGCACCCGGGCGACGGTCTCGTCGGAGCCCCGCTCGCCGCGCAGCGCGTACGACACGGTCGCGGGCGCCAGGCCCACCGCGTCGGCGACGTCCTGCAACGTGGGGCGCTTCGGCACGCGGGCGAGCATACGGCGCGCCCGGATGTGTCGGGCAGGTGTCGCGCCCCGCCCCGGTGGGGTCGCCGGGCGACGACTCTGTTTCGGCGCCGTCTCACATGGCAGCATGACTTGCGGGCAGTCGCGTGAAGCGCTTCACTAGGGGATGTGAAGCGCTTCCCCTCTCCCTCCGACCCGAGTCGTCTGCTGGAGGTCGGCCCCGCCGTCGACTGCCACCAGCACCTCTGGCCGCAGGCGCTGGTCGAGGCGCTCCGCACCCGCTCGCGCGGTCCCCGGCTCTCCGGGTGGACCCTGCACCTCGACGGCGAGCCGACGTACGAGGTGGACCCCGCGGCCCACGACCTGACGGCGCGCCGGGCGGTCGACGTGGCCGACGACGTCGACCTCGCGCTGCTGTCGCTCTCGAGCCCGCTCGGCATCGAGACCCTCGCCCCCGACGACGCGCAGCCGCTGCTCGACGCGTGGCACTCCCTGGCCGACGACCTCCAGCGCGGCGACGTCGAGGGGTACGGCGTCTGGGCCGCAGCGTCGGTCGTCGAGCCCGACCTCGAGGGTCTCGCGACGCTCCTGCGCCACCCCCGCGTCCACGGCCTCCAGGTGCCGGCGACGGCCCTCGCCACCCCGGCGGCGCTCGAGCGGCTCGCGCCCGTGCTGGCCGTCGTCGAGGCGGCCGACCTGCCGGTGCTGGTGCACCCCGGACCGGCGGCCCCGACGGACGGCGACGTGCCGTCCTGGTGGCCGGCCCTCACGTCGTACACCGCCCAGCTCACCGCCGCCTGGTTCGCCTGGCACGTGGCCGGGCGCCGCCTGCTGCCCACCCTGCGCATCGCGTTCGTCGGTCTCGCCGGCCTCGCGCCGCTCCACCACGAGCGGCTCGCCCAGCGCGGCGGCCACCTCGGCGCGATCGACCAGCTCGTCCACTACGAGACCTCGTCGTACGGCACCCGCGCGATCGACGCGGTCGTGCGCGTCGTGGGCATCGACCCGGTCGTGCACGGGTCCGACCGGCCGTACGCCGCCCCCACCGACCCCGGCCTCGGCGACGCGTTCAGCCGCGCCCTGTTCGTCACCAACCCCGCCCACCTCCTGAACGGAGCACCCCGATGACCGCCGCTCCCGCCCTCGAGCCGGAGACCCCCTCCACCACCCTGGACGGGCCCGTCCCCACCGTCGCCAGCGTGCTGCGTGCCGAGGACCTGCCCTCGGTGCCCGGACGCGTCCTCGACGCCGCCGAGCTGCGGGCCTGGGTGCGGGAGATCGCGGCGGACCCCGAGCTCTGGGCCGCCCACGTGCGCCACGACACCGACGGGCGCCACTTCGTCTCGCTCTACCGCGACAGCGACGTCGACGTGTGGCTGCTGTGCTGGAACACGAGCGACGACACGGGCTGGCACGACCACGACACGTCGTCGGGCGCGGTCGCCGTGACCCGGGGCGCCGTGGCGGAGAACCGACCGCGGCTCGGCGGCGACGCCGTGGGCCGCGTGGTCACCGAGGGGCGCGACTTCTCGTTCGGTCCGGACCACATCCACCGCATGGCCGGCGCCGTCGACGGCTCCGTCTCGATCCACGCCTACTCGCCGCCGCTGTGGCGCATGGGCCAGTACTCGATCAGCCCCTCCGGCGTCATGCGCCGGTTCTCGGTCTCGTACGCCGACGAGCTGCGGCCGCTCGGCGACTGAGCCCCGCGCCCCGTGCCACGGACCGGGTGCGGTCTGAGGCGGGCACGTTCCGGGGGTGTGGGTCCGCACCCGGCGTGAGCGCCCCGTGCCCTCGACCGGGTGCGGTCGGAGGCGGTCACGTTCCGGGGGCGTGGGTCCGCACCCGGCGTGAGCACCCCCGGCGTCCGCGGCCCCCTCAGGCCAGCGCGCGCACGATCTCGGCGGCGGCGGTGAGCTCCGGGCCGAGGATGTGGTCGGGGCGTACGTCGGGGAGGTGCGCGGCCGCGATGTCGAACAGCTCGCGGGCCGGGCAGTCGACGAGGCGCTCGGGGTCGAAGCGCAGCGCCCGCACGGCGGCGACGAGCTCGCACGCCAGGAGGTCGGGGACCAGGTCGACGAGGTCCTGCACGGCCCACGCGGCCTGGGTCGAGTGGCTGGCGTGCTCCTCGAGGCCCAGCGAGACGACGGTGCGGACGCTCGTCACCGGTGCGGTCGCCGTGCGCACCTGGGCCATCAGGTCGCTCGCGACGTACTCCACGATCATCAGCCCCGAGCTGGCCGGCGGGCCCTCGGCGAGGAACGGACGGAGGCCGGAGAGCGCCGGGTCGAGCAGGGCCGAGAGGCGCGCCACCGACAGCGTCATCGCCGGGGCGACGGCGGCGCGGGCGGCGTCGAGCGTGGCGGCGAGGCGCTGGGTGACGAACTGGCCGTGGTGGAGCGCGCGTCCCTGGACGGCGAGCGGGTTCTCGGTGGAGGCGCCGATCTCGGCGGTGAGGGCGCGCTCGGCGATCTCGAGCGCCTCCTCGAGCGGGGAGTGGACCTGCGGGATCGCGCGCAGGCCGAACGGGTCCTGCACCCGGGCGGAGGGGCGCGCGTCGGCGTCGAGCAGCGCGCTGAGCCGGGCGGCGACGCCCGACGCGGCCGGGTCGTCCTTGGCGGCGTGCACGCGGGCGTCGTACGCCTGGACCGACCCCCGCAGGGCCAGGTGGGAGAGCGCGGAGACCTGCTCCGCGGCCCGCGCCAGCCGGCCGAGGCGGGTGACGGCGAGCGAGCCGAGGGCGATCGTCATCGCGTTGCTGCTGATGAAGGGCAGGGCGTCGCCGTCGGCGATGTCGGCGACCGGGGCCGAGCCGCTGCGCCACGGCAGCTCGCCGACGAGCGTGAGCGCCAGCTCGGAGAGCACGGTCAGGTCGCCGGTGCCGATGCCGCCCCAGCGGTGCAGACGGGGCACGGCGCCGCTCGCGACGGCCGCGGCGAGGGCCTCGACCAGCGAGGGTCCGGCGCCGGAGCCGCCCTGGAGCAGCTGGTGGAGGCGCACGAGCATGGTGGCCCCGGCGAGGCCGTCGTCGAGCTCGGGGCCGATGCCGGCGGCGTGGCTGCGCCACAGGCGCAGCGCCCGCTCGCCGGTGCCGACGCCGTCGGGCACGGGCACGTGGCGCAGGGCGCCGACCCCGGTGGTGAGGCCGTAGACGGCGCCCTCGGCACGTGCCCGCTCGAGGTCGGCCTGGCCGCGCAGCACGGGCAGGAGGTGCACCGGCAGGACGGTCACGTCGGGGCCGCCGATGCTCATCCAGGTGCCCTGCGGTCCCGTGTACGACGCCGCGTAGGCAGCGACGTCGCGCGGGCGCAGGCCCGGTGCGGAGACGTGGCGGTGGGTCACGTCCCTCAGCGTCCGGGTCGCTCGTTTCGCCGGCATTACACAGCCCTCCTGCCCTGGGTCGTCCTATTCACGATCGTGTTAACAATGAATGGAACCATTCATACGGGCCCGCTGTCATGCGACGCTGGGTAGCATCTCGATCCGCGCGCCTGACGGCGGACGACGACCCTGGTGCTGCTCGACCGAGAGCCGCTCCGACGAGGAGGACACCGGTGATCGAGTTCGACGACGTCACCAAGCAGTATCCCGACGGGACGGTGGCGGTGGGCAACCTCTCGCTGACCATCCCGACGGGCGCGATCACCGTCTTCGTGGGCCCCTCGGGCTGCGGCAAGACGACCTCGCTCCGCATGATCAACCGGATGATCGACCCGACGTCCGGCACGATCCGCATCGACGGCAAGGACGTGACCGCCCAGGACCCGGCGCTGCTGCGCCGCTCCATCGGCTACGTCATCCAGCACGCGGGGCTCTTCCCGCACCGCACGGTGGTCGACAACGTCGCGACCGTGCCGGTGCTGACGGGGCTCTCGCGCAAGGAGGCCCGCAAGCGGGCCTACGAGCTGCTGGAGCGGGTCGGTCTGACGACGGGCATGGCCGACCGCTACCCGGTGCAGCTCTCGGGCGGCCAGCAGCAGCGCGTCGGCGTCGCCCGCGCGCTCGCCGCGGACCCGCCGGTCATGCTGATGGACGAGCCGTTCTCGGCCGTCGACCCCGTGGTGCGCGACAGCCTCCAGCAGGAGTTCCTCCGCCTGCAGGGCGAGCTCGGCAAGACCATCGTGATGGTCACCCACGACATCGACGAGGCCATCAAGCTCGGCGACAACGTGGCCGTCTTCGCCGAGGGCGGCCGGCTGGCCCAGCTCGCCGGCCCCGAGGACCTGCTCGCCAACCCCGCCGACGACTTCGTGGCCGGCTTCGTGGGGCGCGACCGCGGGTTCCGCGGGCTCTCCTTCGCCGCCAGCGCCGACCTGCCGGTGGAGCCGGTCGACACCGAGGTGGAGGGCCTGCGCCTCGCGGTCGACGACGCGGGCCGCCCGACCGGCTGGACCGGCCACGGCCGGGCGCTGCCGACCGAGGGCTCGTGGAGCGCCGGTGACAGCCTCCGGGCCGTCACCGACCTCGCCATCCTCTCGCCGGCGGGGGCCGCGGTCCGGGTCGACGCCGACGGGCGCGCCGACGGGCTGGTGCGGCACGCCACCGTCGCCGAGTTCGTGCGGGTGCGCCAGCTCGAGCGGCTCAGCGGCACGGACGGCTGAGGCCGGCTGCCATGGAGTTCTTCTCCGACGTCCGCACCTACCTCGAGATCAACCACGAGACGGTGCTCGAGTCGCTGGTGCAGCACATCTGGCTGGCGCTGCTGCCCGTCGCGATCTCGTTCGTGCTGGCGCTGCCGCTCGGCTGGGCCGTGGTGCGCTACGGCTGGCTCAAGCACCCGATCCTGACGCTCAGCAGCGTCATCTACACGATCCCGTCGCTCGCCCTCTTCCTGGCGCTGCCGGCGATCATCGGCACGAGCATCCTCGACCCGCTGAACGTCGTCATCGCGCTCACGCTCTACAGCCTCGCGCTGCTGGTGCGCACCACCGCCGACGGCCTCGCCTCGGTCGACCAGCAGGTCGTGGAGGCCGCGACCGCGATGGGCTACAAGCCCGCCCGTCGCTGGTTCACCGTCGAGCTGCCGCTGGCCCTGCCGGTGATCATGGCCGGGCTGCGCATCACCACGGTCGCGAACGTGAGCATGGTGACCGTGTCGGCCCTCATCGGCATCCAGAGCCTCGGCCAGCTCTTCACCCGCGGCTTCCAGCTCGGCTTCTACGCGCCGCCGATCGTCATCGGCCTCGTGCTCTCGGTGCTCCTCGCGCTGCTCGCCGACAGCATCATCGTGCTGGTCCAGCGGCTGGTCACGCCGTGGGCCCGGGTCGGGGGCGCGCGATGAACGACGGCATCCTGAGCTTCCTGCTCGACGCCACCAACTGGCAGCCCGGCAACAACGACGGCTTCGTCAACCGCACGATCGAGCACCTCGGCTACTCGGCCACGGCGCTCGTGATCGCGTTCGTCGTCGCCTTCCCGCTGGGGCTCCTCATCGGCCACACGAACCGCGGGGCCTTCCTCGCCATCAACCTCGGCAACGCCGGTCGGGCCCTGCCCACGCTGGGCGTGGTGATGCTGGTGCTCGCCATCGTCGGTGTCGGCCTCACTCCGGTGACCGTCGCGCTGGTGGTGCTGGCGATCCCGCCGATCCTCACCACGACGTACGCCGGGATGCGCGCCGTGTCGGGCGCGACGGTCGACGCGGCGCGCGGCGTGGGCATGAAGGAATGGCAGATCGTCTTCCAGGTCGAGCTGCCCAACGCCTGGCCCATCGTCTTCGGCGGCCTGCGCAACGCGGCCCTGCAGGTGGTCTCGACGGCGACCCTGGCGGCGTACGTCGGCCTCGGCGGCCTCGGCCGCTACCTCTTCGACGGGCTCGCGCTGCGCGACTACCCGCGGGTGGTCGCCGGCGCGATCGTGCTGGCGGTGCTCGCCGTGGTGGTCGACCTCGTGTTCAGCCTCGTGCAGCGCCTCGTGGTCTCGCCGGGCGTCGACGGCCGCGCCTCGCGCGGTCCCCGCCGCGGCAGCAACGCGCCCGCGGCCCTCACCGCGTCGGAGGACGTGCCCGACGTCGCGGACGACGCCCCCACCCCTGGAGGTGTCGGAATGGACAAAGCCCCCCGCAAGTCGCTCTAGTCGCTAGCCTTCGTCCACATCGGCGAACCGTTCCCCCCGCTGTGCCTGACCCCGAGAGGTAGACCCATGTTCCACACCCACCACCGCAGCCGACGCTCGCTCGCGCTGCTCAGCGTCACCGGCCTCGCCGCCGGCCTCGTCCTCTCCGCCTGCGGCTCGGACGACGGCGGCGACGACGCGTTCTCGAGCGGGGGCGGCGACGGCGACACCATCGTCGTCGGCTCGGCGAACTTCCCCGAGAGCGAGCTGCTCATGCAGATCTACGCCCAGGCCCTCGAGGCCAAGGGCGTCGACGTGGAGACCACGCCGAACATCGGCGCGCGCGAGGTCTACATGGAGGCCTTCGAGAGCGGCGACATCGACCTGCTCCCCGAGTACAACGGCGCGCTCCTCGCCTACCTGATGCCCGACGGCGTGCCGGAGGACGTCACGTCGCCCGAGGACGTCGAGGCGGCGCTGCAGGACGTCCTGCCCGAGGGCTCCGAGACCCTCCCGCAGTCCGACGCGGAGGACAAGGACACCCTGACCGTCACGCAGGAGACGGCCGACGAGTACGGCCTGGAGACCATCGCCGACCTCGAGCCCGTCGCCGGCGACCTCGTCGTGGGCGCCGGCCCGGAGTGGCGCGAGCGCTACCAGGGCCTCATCGGCCTCGAGGACAAGTACGGCGTCGTCTTCGGCGAGTTCCGCCCGCTCGACGCCGGTGGCCCGCTCACCGTCGCCGCGCTCCAGGACGGCACGATCGACGTCGCCAACGTCTTCTCCACCGACTCGGCGATCGCGACCAACGACTGGGTGGTGCTCGACGACCCGGAGAACCTCTACCTCTCCGAGAACATCATCCCGCTGATCAACTCCGACAAGGTGACCGACGACGTCGAGGACGCCCTCAACGGCGTCTCCGAGGCCCTCACCACGGAGAACCTCACGGAGTACCTCGCCCGCGTGCAGGTCGACCGCGAGGACCCGGTCAGCGTCGCGCAGGCCTTCCTCGAGGAGTACGACCTGCTCTGAGCAGCCGCACGACCAGCACGACCAGCACGACCCGACGGGGCCGGCGCACCACGCGCCGGCCCCGTCGGGCGTCGTACGGCGAGGGCGCGCCACGTCGTACGACGAGGAGCGGCGTTTTCGCGTCATGGGGCACCCTGGTCCGACTCGGTACACGTGCGGGGTGGTCACTCCCACGGGTGACCGCGCGCGACGGTCCGTCGGAGGGACGGGCCACGTACGTCTCTCGGGAAACGGACCACGGTGAACGCAGCAGGACCCACGAGCACGTCGGAACCAGACGAGGACGGCGACGGCGCCCTCGTCGCCCGCGCCCGCCGGCACGACGCCGCAGCGGTCGCCGAGCTCTTCCGCCGCCACCATCCGGCCGCGCTGGGGCTCGCACGCCGGTTCAGCCGCGTCGACGCGGAGGACGTCGCGGCCGAGGCGTTCCTGCAGGTGCTGCGCCAGCTGTCCGCGGGCCGCGGTCCGGTGGAGTCGTTCCGGGGCTACCTCCTCGCCGCGGTCCGGCACGAGGCCGCACGGGTGAACCGCCTCGGCGGCCGCGTCGTGGTCACCGGTGACGACGAGGTGCTCACCGAGGCGGCGCCGCTCGACCCCTTCCACATGGACGGCCTCGAGCGCGAGCTGGTGGTCGGGGCCTTCGACGCGTTGCCCGAGCGGTGGCGCCGGGTGTTGTGGCAGGTCGACGTCGAGGGCCTGAAGCCCCACGAGGTCGCCGCGACGGCGGGCACGAGCGCCAACGCGGTCTCCGCCCTCGTCTACCGGGCCCGCGGCGCGCTGCGGGAGGCCTACCTCGCCCAGCACGTGCAGGCCGTCGTCGGCGACGACCGCCGCGGGTGCCGGTCCGTCCGTGCGCGGCTGCCCGGACTCGTCCGGGGCCACCTGACGGCACGGCAGACGACCCGCGTGGGCGACCACCTCGCGGAGTGCGTGGAGTGCACCTCCGTGCACCTCCAGCTGCGCGAGGTGGACGAGCGGATCGGCGTGTGGCTCGTGCCGGTCGTGGCGGTGGGCGTGCTCTCCGCCGCCGGTGGCGGAGCCCTCCCGGTGGCCGCGGCGACGACCTGGGTGACCGGGGCCCTGCTGAGCCTCAAGGGCTCGCTGTCGTCGGTCACGACCCCGGTCGCGGTGGCGGCCGTGGCGACCACGACCGCGGTGGCGGTCGTCGTCGTACCGCCCCTGCAGCGCGAGGCCGCGCCCGAGCCGCCGCGGTCGGCGGCGCCAGCCCCGGTGCTGCCGACGCCCGTGCCGCCGACGACGGGGGCACGGCCGTCCGACGGGGGTGACGACAGCGGTACGCCGGCGGTCCCGTCGCCGGACGCGGCCGCGGCGCCGACCGGAGCACCGACGTCCCCGTCGGAGCAGCCGCGGCGCGCCCCCCTCCCGGCCGAGCCGGAGACGACGCCGTCGACACCCACGCCCGCCCCCACGCCAGCACCGCTGCCGGCCGGCGCCGCCCCGGCGTCGCCCGAGCCCGCGTGGGAGGTGTGGACCGTCGGGGAGCCCTCGCCGACCGAGCCGTCCTGGACGATCGTCGAGGCGTCACCGCCCACCACCGAGCAGGCGAGCAGCACCACGACCGACGAGGACCAGGGCCGGTCGGACGCGCGGATGCCGTCGTACGACGGCGGCGCCGGTGACGTGCGGCTGGTGACGACCTCGCAGGTGG
This sequence comes from Nocardioides alkalitolerans DSM 16699, assembly GCF_000426525.1. Taxonomy (GTDB): domain Bacteria; phylum Actinomycetota; class Actinomycetes; order Propionibacteriales; family Nocardioidaceae; genus Nocardioides; species Nocardioides alkalitolerans. The sequence goes on along the minus strand of NZ_KE384533.1, from coordinate 303,237 downwards.
TGGAGGTGGTCACGATCTCCCAGACCGTCGTGAGCGAGGCGGAGGGGCCGTCGGAGGTCCGCTGCGGGATCGAGGTGGTCGAGGGCGCGCGGGAGACCGTCGTGACCACGGTCGTCACCACGACCACGCTGACGACCACGTACTTCACCGACGGGTCCGAGGCCTCGGTGTCGTCGACCTCGTCCGACACCGAGCACAGCGTCACGGCGGTCCCGCTGGTGGCGCCGTTCGTCTGCGCGGAGGAGCCGCCCGAGGTCGCACCCCGGGGCGCCGCGCCTCAGGAGCAGGGCATCTCGACCACGGACACGTCGACGCCACCCGCGTAGGGGAACGAGACGGCCCGCCGGGCCAGCTCCCCCAGTGCGGCCATGTCGCCGGAGGCCGTGACGTAGAGGGAGCGGGGGTCCTCGGGGTCGTCGTGCGGCCAGCCGCTCCCGCGGGCGATGGTCACCCAGGTGCGGGGCACCTGCGCCAAGCGCTCGCGGAGCACCTCCACCGCGCCGGCCACCACGTCCGCGGCCACCCCCGGGGGGTGCAGGAGCCGGACCTCCAGCAGGCCGTCGCGGACGTGCTGCCGGGTCCGGAGCGGGGTGACGGGCATGGCGGCTCCTTCGGTGCGGCGACGGGCGCCCGACGCGGACCCCCGTGGTGGTGGAGGGAGGTGGGCGACGATCGTGACGCCGTCCGTGGTGGCGTACGACGACCCGCGCCGCCGGCGGTGGGCCGGCGACGCGGGCCGCGTCGGACGAGTGACCTGGTCGGTCGGGGGCGTCAGCCGCCGTACGTCAGGCCGTAGTAGTTGAGCGCGTCGGTGACCGGCTGCACGTAGGACGACTTGCCCGACTGGAAGCCGCCGTCGAAGGTGCAGGTCTGGCCGACGGGGCCGCCCGAGGTGAGCCCGACGGCGAAGCCGCCGGCGGTGTAGGCGCCGCCCGAGTCGCCCTGGTCGGTGCACACGCTGGAGCGCATGAGACCGCTGACGGACGCCTGCTGGCGACCGGAGGAGTCGACGTAGTTGACGGTGTTGTTGTAGCTGAGGATCTGCCCGCAGGTGACGCCGGTGGTGGCGCCGGACTTGCAGAGCTGGGTGCCGACGGCGGGCCGCGAGGCTCCGTTGGGGGCGTTGACGTTGCGACCGGAGCCGTACGGGTTCACGTTCGTCGACAGCGAGTCCTCGGCGTCGATCCGGGTGTAGCCGATGTCGCGGTCGGGCTGGCCGTCGTAGCTCCGGAACGCCGAGGCGACCGACGTCATCACGCGGGGGCCGCCGTTGCCGAGGGTGAACGACCCGCCGCCCTCGTTGCAGTGGCCGGCCCAGATCATGAACCGGGTGCCGGCGGAGTTGCGGGCGGGGAAACCCGCGGAGCAGTAGCCGCCGCCCTGCCAGAGGCCGTCGCCGCCGCGGAAGCCCACGGTGGTGGTGTTCGCGGGGGCGTCGACGACGGTGACGGCGGAGGAGTACCGGTCGACGAGCGACTGCACCTCGGCCGAGAGGTCGTCGGAGCTGCGGACGACCAGGCGGTCGCCGGGCACGTCGAGCTCGAGCGCGGCGACGCCCCCGAGGTCGGTGGCGGCCAGCAGGCCCTGCAGGTGGGCGAGGTCGGTCTCGCCGAAGCGCGCGTCCTGCACCTCGGCGCCGGCCGCGGTGGCGGCGCGGGCCTCGGACGAGCCGCTCTCGGCCCGCACGACGAGGCTGCCGTCGCCGTCGAGGAAGGCGCCGTCGAAGTCGAGCCCGGAGGAGCGGAGGTCGTCCAGGACCTCGTTCGACTGCTCCTGGCGCTCGAGCAGCTGGTCCTGCTCGGCGAAGCTGAGCCCGCTGCTCGTCGCCATGAGGCGCACCTCGTGGGCGCTGAACGACGACCGGGTGTCGGCGCCGCCGCCGACGGTGGTGACCTCACCGCCGGCCGACGAGGCCGCGAAGACCGTGGAGGTGCCGCCGAGTGCCAGAGCACTCGTGACGGCGACGAGACCGATGTACCGCACATGACGCCGAGATCGCATGTGTCTTCCTCTCTCTGCCCGTTTCCGGGGGTCGTCGCCGGGTCTCGGCGACGTGGGGAAAAGGTAAAGAGTGATCGACGCACACAGCCAGGGAAGGTTTCTGCATCTTTGTGCAGCACACTTTCCTGCACGCCCGTTCGAGCGGCGTCGAACGATATGCGGGCCATTTCTCGGGAAAGTGCTGGAATCGTGATCGAGAACCGCGTCAGAGAAACTGGCGGACGCCCTCCGAGGCCGCCCTGACCGCGGTCTGACGCGGATCCGGATCACGAACGCGCGTCGATCGTGGTGCCCGCGCGGGGTGGGCGGAGCGGCCCAGAATTGCCTGAGGGTCGGGTCTCTCGAATTCCGTCCGCCCGGCTGGCGAGGAATCCGGGATCAATTCCCTGGATGATTCGGGAATAGCCCTCGAGGGTCGGCGCAAGGGTCAGCGGGGCGAGTCGAGCACCAGGGTGACGGGGCCGTCGTTGACCGAGGCGACCTGCATGTCGGCGCCGAAGGTCCCGCGCGCGACCTGGGCGCCGAGGCGCTCGAGCTCGGCGCAGACGGCGTCGTACAACGGCTCGCTGACGGGCCCGGGGGCCGCGGCCTGCCAGGTGGGTCGGCGGCCCTTGCGGGCGTCGCCGTACAGCGTGAACTGGCTGACCACGAGCACGGGCGCCCCGACCTCCGAGGCGGAGCGCTCGTCGCGCAGGAGGCGGAGGTCCCAGACCTTGCGGGCGATCCACGCGACGTCGGCCGGACCGTCGTCGTGGGTGACGCCGAGGTAGACGAGCAGTCCGGGCCCGTCGGTGGCCCCGACGACCTCGCCGGCGACGGAGACGGACGCGGAGAGGGTTCGCTGGACGACGGCACGCACGGGGGCGAGTCTCGCAGGCACCGGGTCGGCAGCGTTTGTTGCCTCAAAGGCAACTAGTCGATAGTTTCCTCTCAGGACAGTAACTGGCGACGAGCTCGGAGGAGTCGACATGGACCACCAGGAGGCAGCCGCCCGGCTGCAGGAGCACCGACAGCTGGAGCGCACGTCCGCCCGCGCGGCGAGCTGGTCGATCGCGGGGAGCCTCGCCGGCCTCGCGGTCGGGGTGGGGATCGTCACCGACGCCGACATGATCTGGCTCGTCGGGGTCTTCGTCGTCCTCTGGTCGGCCTCGTTCGGCCGCTCCGCCGTGAAGGCCCGCACCGCCGACGCCGACCGGCGCTGGCTCGGCTTCTTCGCGGGCAGCCTCCTGGCGGCCTTCGCGGCGTACGTGCTCGTGCAGCTCCCCGCCCGCGACGCCGACTGGCCGGTGCCGAACACGATCGGCGGGCTCGCGGCCGCTGCCGTCATCCTGCTCGTGGCGCGGCCCTGCTACGTCCGCATGATCGCGAGGTCCTGAGCGTGGGGGACGACCTCGACGAGCGGGCGATGCTCGAGGCGTCGGCCGACCCGCCCCAGGTGGTGCGGCTCGACGAGTTCCTGCACACGCCCGCGCGGCTCGCGATCCTCTCGCTGCTCTCGCCCGCCGAGAGCGTGGGCTTCGCCTTCCTGCGCGAGTCCCTGGGCACGACCGACTCGGCCCTCTCCAAGCACCTCACCCAGCTCGCGCGGGCGGGCGTCGTACGGGTGGTGAAGAACGAGAAGGACCGCCGCGGCCGGGTCGTCGAGCTGACCGACGAGGGACGCGTGGCCTTCCGGGCCTACCTCGTCGAGCTCGAGAAGATCGTGGCCCGGGCGCGGGGCCGGGAGGCGCCATGACCTCCCGCACGCCCGTCGCGGACCTCGTGGCCCGGCTCCCGCCCGGTGCCTCGACGGTGCGGTACGACGGCCGGCGCTGGGCGGTGACCACGACGTCGTACGCCGGCGGCCGCAGCCTCAAGCTGTGGGCCGAGGAGCTCGGCGGACCTGCGTTCGTCAGCGCGAACGTCTACCTGACCGGCGGAGCCGGAGCGCCGGACCAGCCGGACGGGACAGGCGAGGCGTTCCGCCCGTGCGAGATGCCGGCGGAGACGGTGCTGGCGTTCCTGGAGGGCTGGGAGCCCGACGCCTGACCCGCCGAGCCGGCACCCTGCGTGGCCGCAACCCAGCCGTGACACGGGGGTGCTTCCCGCGGCGGAGGTGACGGGGCTAGCGTGCGCTCACTCGTGTGGGAGGAGCCACCCATGGCCGGATCACCGGTGCCGTTCGGCACCCAGCTGCTGCGTCGCAAGCCCATCGGCCGGCAGAAGGGCGCGCACGACGGGCCCGAGCTCGACCGCACCATCGGCACGTTCCAGCTGATGATGTTCGGCGTCGGCGCCACCGTCGGCACCGGCATCTTCTTCGTGCTGCAGGAGGCCGTGCCCGACGCCGGGCCCGCGGTCGTCGTGGCGTTCCTCGTCGCGGGCCTCGCCGCCGGCCTCTCCGCGATCTGCTACGCCGAGCTGGCGAGCGCGATCCCGGTCAGCGGCTCGACCTACTCCTACGCCTACCACTCGCTCGGCGAGCTGGTCGCGATGGTGATCGCGGCGTGCGTGCTGCTCGAGTACGGCGTCAGCTCGGCCGCCGTGGCCGTGGGGTGGTCGGGCTATTTCAACGAGCTGACCGACGCCACCCTCGGCGTCTCCCTGCCCGACAGCCTCTCCTACTCGCCGATCCCCTACGAGGACAGCACGACGGGCCTGATCAACCTGCCCGCCGTCGTGCTCGTGGTGCTCTGCATGCTGCTCCTGGTGCGCGGCGCGAGCGAGTCCGCGCGGGTCAACACGATCATGGTCGTCATCAAGCTGGGCGTGCTCGTGCTCTTCGTGGTGCTGGCGTTCACCGCCTTCGAGGGCGACCGGTTCTCGAACTTCTGGGGCGCCGGGGCGGCGGGCGTCTCGGCCGCGGCGGCCACGATCTTCTTCTCCTTCATCGGGCTCGACGCCGTCTCGACCGCCGGTGAGGAGGTGAAGGACCCGCAGCGCGCGCTGCCCCGCGCGATCATGGGGGCGCTGGTCGTGGTCGTGTCGATCTACGTGCTCGTCGCGCTCGCCGGCGTCGGGGCGCAGCCGGTCGAGGAGTTCGAGTCGCCGGAGCAGCAGAGCGCCGGCCTCTCGGTCATCCTCGAGAACATCACCGGCTCGGCGGTCCCCGGCACGATCCTGGCCGCGGGCGCCGTCATCTCGATCTTCTCCGTCACCCTGGTGACGCTCTACGGCCAGACCCGCATCCTCTTCGCCATGGGCCGCGACGGCATGCTCCCGAAGCGGTTCGCGCAGGTGAACCCGCGCACGCTCACCCCGACGTACAACACGGTCGTCGTCGCGATCGTCGTGGCGCTGATCGCGGGCTTCGTGCCGAGCGACTACCTGTGGGACACGGTCTCGATCGGCACCCTCGGGGCGTTCATCGTCGTGGCGCTCGGCGTGCTCGTGCTGCGCCGCACGCAGCCCGACCTCGAGCGGCCGTTCAAGGTGCCGTTCTTCCCGGTCACCCCGATCCTCACGGTGGTGGTCTGCGTCTACGTGCTCTCCGGGCTCGCGGCGATCACGTGGGCGATCTTCGGCGTCTGGCTCGCCGTCGTGGTCGGTTTCTACCTGCTGTGGGGCCGCCGCCACGCGACGCTCAACGCGAGCCACGGCGCCGGTGCCGACGAGGGGGTCGCGCCGTGACGGTGCTGGTCGGCTTCCCGCCGCGCACTCGGGGCACGGGGCGCTCCGCGCTGGCGTACGGCGCGATGCTCGCCCGCAGCGCCGGGGTGGCGCTGCACGCGGTCAGCGTCGTACCGGCGCCGTGGCCCACGCCGCTGTCGGGCGGACCGGACCGCGACCACGCGTCGTGGGCGCGCGAGCTGGGCGAGCAGGCCGTGGCGGAGGCGGTCGCGGCGCTGGCGGAGGTCGCGCCCGACCTGGTCACCGACGCCGTCGCCGTGCCCGGCCGGTCGGTGCCCCAGGCGCTGCTCACGGAGGCGCAGCGCGTGGACGCGTCCGTCGTCACCGTCGGTTCGGGCGACGACGGCGGCTGGGGCCGGGTCGTGGTCAGCTCGGCCGCCGACCGCCTGCTGCACTCCTCGCCGCTGCCGGTCGCGGTCGCGCCGCGCGGATTCCGGGGTGCGGCGGACGCCCGCGTCGGTCGGGTCACCTGCGCGTTCCGCGGCGACCAGGCGAGCGAGGCCGCGCTCGAGCGCGCGGCGATGATGTGCGTGCGGATCGGGGCGGCCCTGCGCGTCGTCACCTTCGGCGTCGAGGGCCGCACCATGTATCCGCCGGAGGTGCGCGGCGAGTCCGACGTGCTGGCCGCGTTCGTCGACCAGGCGGGCACGGCGCAGGCCGCCGCCCTCGAGCGGATCCGCGACGCCGGGGGCCTGCCGGACTCCGTCGAGAGCCGCACCGCCACCGGTCGTGACTGGACCCAGGCGCTCACGGCGCTGCCCTGGGCGGACGACGACGTGCTCGCCGTCGGCTCCTCCCCGGCCGGCGTGGTGTCGCGCGTGTTCCTCGGCTCCAACGCCACGAAGATCCTGCGGAGCTCGCCGGTCCCGGTCGTCGTCGTACCCTGAGCGGCGCGACCAGGGGGGTCGCACGAGCTCCAGGGGGAAGCGGATGACGGGGACGTCGGGGAAGGAACCGGCACGCGCGCGTGCCGTGCTGCACGGGATCAGCTCGCGGGCCTGGGAGCACCCGGCCGACCAGGGGGCGCTCGTCGCCCTGCGCAAGCTGCGGGGCTTCGACTCGACGCTGAAGGCGATGGCGTCGTTCGTCAACGAGCGGGCGGTGCGCCTGTTCTACCTGGGCACCGCGATCCGGGTCGACGAGCGGCAGTTCACCCGCCTCCACCACGCCCTCGCCGAGGCGGGCCGCGTGCTGGACGCCCCCGAGCTGCCCGAGCTGTTCGTGATCGCCAATCCGGAGGTCAACGCGATGACGATCGGCATCAACAAGCCGATCATCGTCGTCACCTCCGGTCTCGTCGACCTGCTCGACGACGACGCGATGAGGTTCGTGCTGGCCCACGAGCTCGGCCACGCGCTGAGCGGCCACGCCCTCTACCGCACGCTGCTCGGCCGGCTCCTCCAGCTCACCGGCGTGCTCTCCGCCGTCCCGGTCGGCGGCCTCGGCTTCCGCGTGCTGGTGGGCGCGCTGCTGGAGTGGCAGCGCAAGTCCGAGCTCTCCGCCGACCGCGCCGGGCTGCTCGCCGTGCAGGACCCGGCCTGCGCCTTCCGCACCCACATGCAGACCGCCAGCGGCGGCCACCTCGAGGACCTCGACCCGACGTCGTTCTTCGCCCAGGGCCAGGAGTACGACGACGCGGTCGACCTCCGCGACTCCCTCATCAAGCTGATGATGCTCGAGCAGCAGAGCCACCCGTTCGCCGTCGTGCGCGCCACCGAGCTGCGCCGGTGGGTCGACAGCGGCGAGTACACGCGGATCCTCGCCGGCGACTACCCGCGCCGCGAGGACGACGCGTCGGCGTCGATGTCGGACGCCGCGAAGGCCGCCGCCCGCAGCTACTCCGAGTCGTTCCGCAACGGCGGCGACGCGATCGGCAAGCTGGTGCACGACGCCGCCGGGGTCGTCGGCTCCGTGCGCACCTGGCTCGGCGACACGTTCCGCCGGGGCGACGAGCCGGGCTGACGTCGCAGGGCCGCGGGGTCAGACCTCGGGGCGGGGCGGGAGCGTGACGTCCGGAGCGGGGGCGGCGCTCGCCGTGCCGGCGGCGGCGATCGCCGTCCGCACCCCGCTCTCGACCGCGTCGGTGCGCTGCGCCGATCCGAGCGCCGAGGTGTACGCCGAGAAGCTGCGCTGCGCTCCCAGCCGGCAGGCGGAGGCCGACCCGCCCCGGCCCGCGCACTGCTCGGCCTCGAGCGACGTGAGGTGGCCCTGGTAGGCGGCGGACTGCCCGGCGTCGACGAGGGCCACCACCGTCTGGTGGGCGCTCGCGAGCCCGCTGGGCACGCTGACGGCCCGGGCCTGCTGGCCGAGGCTGCGGAAGGCGCCGGCCGCGTCGAACAGCCGCGTGCCCTGCGTGTAGTCCGCCCGGCCGTCCGCGGCGAGGGTCGGCAGCCCGCCGAGCAGCGTGCGGTGGCGGGCGATCACCTGCTCCACCGCGCGGGCGTACGTCGCATAGGCCGGGTCGGCGGTCGGGCTCGGCGTCGGTGCGGCGGCGCGGGCCGCCTCGACCTCCTGCTCCCACGCGGCGAGGGTGGCGCGGGCGTCGGTGACGAGACCGTCGAGGTGCCCGTACGCCGCCCGCGCCGCTCCGGCGAGGGGGTCGGGGAGGCCGTCGGCGGCGTCGCGGAGGAGGGACCCGCTGCTCGTCCAGACGTCGAGGTTCTCCCCGTCGAGACGGCTCAGGCCGCCGATCGGGTCGAGCAGGGCGAGCAGCGCGTCGAGCGCGGCCGCCGTCTCGGTGTCGTCGGAGAAGCCCGCGCGGGCGGCCCCGGCGTACGACGCCAGTGCCCCCGCGTCGTCGGCGGCCCCGCGCACGTCGGCGGTGAGGCCGGCCGAGGTGAGGCGCTCCAGGAGCGAGGTCAGCTGGTCGGTGAGGGTGCGCCCGGCCTCCGCGGCCACGAGGTCGCCGACGTGGTCGGCCGCCTGCGCCGCCGCGACCACGTCCGCGGCGACCGTGGGGGCGGCCACGAGCACGAGCCGCTCGGGCGTGCTCCGCAGCGGGGTCCCGGCCGGCTCGGCGGCCAGCTCCTGGGTCACCTCGGCCTCGTCGAGCTGCTGCGCGGAGGCGCGCAGGCCGGTGGCGAGGTCGCCGAAGTTCGACAGACCGGCGGTGTCGAGGTCGGCCAGGGCGGCGACGGCACCGAGGAACGCGCGCCGCGCCGCGAGCAGGGCCACGGCCTGTTCGCTCGGTGCCGGGTCGAGCGTCGCGGCCTCCGCCGTCTGGGCGTCGGCGGCGGGCAGCGCGGCGGTGGCGAGGGCGACGGCGTCGGGCAGGGACGCCAGGTCGGGGGTCTCGCTCAGGGCGACGGCCACCTCGTCGTACGTCGCCCGGCTCTGCGCCAGCAGCGCCGCCTCGGGGGAGTCCGACGGGTCGGCCGACGGTGGGGCCGAGGGTGAGGGCGTCGCGGACGGCTCGTCGGCGTCGTCGCCACGGGTGAGGAGGAGGCTGCCGACCCCGGCGACGAGCGTGAGCACCACGGCGACGGCGAGGGCCGTGAGGAGACGGCGGTCCCGGCGGGCGGGGTCGTCGGTGGAGCCGGTCGCGCTCACCGCGGTCGTGGCCTTCACCGGCTGGGGGGCGGGTGCAGGAGCGGGTCGGGGGGTGAGGGGCCGCAGCGGCGCCTCGGCGGCGGACGCCGTGGTGGCGGGCGTGGTGGTGGCGGGCGTGGTGGGCGTGGCGGTCGCCGGGTAGAGGTCGATCACGGGCTCGGCGGCCTCGGGCGTGGCGGCCGGCTCGTCGACGAAGAGCGAGAGCGGCGCGACCTCGGGCTCGGTGGGTTCCTCCGGCTCGGGCTCCCGCTCCGGTTCGGGCGCGACCTCGGGCAGGGCGGCCGTCCGGCTCTCGTCCTCCGTCCCCGCCTCGGGCGCGCGCTCATCCTCCCCGCGCCCGGCGGCGTCGCGGAACATGTCGAACAGGGCGCGCTGCAGGGCCTGGCCGGAGGGCTCGTCGGAGTCCTGCGGACCGGGGCCGGTCGGGGTAGCGGGCATGCCTCGTCTCCTGGCCGGCCCCGGCAGGGTCGGTAGGAGGGGCGGCCTGACCTCGCCAACGTCCGGACGCGGACGGCGTTACGAGCCGGGAGCCGCGCGGCGGCCGCAGGGTGCGCCGTACGGGGAAAAGCGCGGCGCGACGGGGCCGGCGGCGCCCCGGTGGTCCAGACCACACGGGCGCCGCCGCGAGCCGTCAGGCCTGGTCGGCCTCGAGGGCGGTGATGGCGTCGTGGATCGAGAGGGTGCGCTCGGCGGACTCGACGTGCAGGTTCTCGACCATCTTGCCCTGGTAGGTGACGACGCCGGAGCCCTTGCCGGCCTCCCAGGCCTCGAGCATCCCGCGGGCGTCCTCGACCGCCCGGGCGCTGGGCGCGAACGACTCGTTGGCGCCGGCGACCTGGCCGGGGTGGATGAGCGTCTTGCCGTCGAAGCCCATCTCGCGGCCCTGGGTGCACTCCGCGAGGTAGCCCTCGGCGTTCTTCACGTCGTTGTAGACCCCGTCGAGGATCGCCTTGCCGGCGGCGCGCGCGGCGAGCAGGGCGAGCCCGAGGCCCGGCAGGAGGGGGTGGCGGCCGGGCACGTGCTCGGCGTACAGCTCCTTGACCAGGTCGTTCGTGCCCATGACGAGCGTGGTGAGGCGGTCCGAGGCGGTGGCGATCTCGAGGGCGTTGAACATCGCGACCGGCGTCTCGACCATCGCCCACAGCTTCGTGTGCTCGGGAGCGCCGGCCTGCTCGAGCGCGGCGACCAGCTGGTGCACCTCGGCGGCCGAGCTGACCTTGGGCACGACGATCGCGGCGGGCCCCGCCTGCGCGGCGGCGGCGATGTCGGCCTCGTGCCACGCGGTGCCGATGCCGTTGACGCGGATCGTGACGGTGCGGCGTCCGTACTCGCCGGACGCGACAGCGGCGGCGGCGGCCGCGCGGGCGGACTCCTTGGCGTCGGGGGCCACCGCGTCCTCGAGGTCGAGGATCAGGCCGTCGCACGGGATCGACTTCGCCTTCTCGAGCGCCCGCTCGTTCGAGCTGGGCATGTAGAGCACGGAGCGGAGCGGGGTGAAGGTGCTGGACGTGGCGGTCATCTCAGGCCTCCTGGCCGGTCGTGTCGGCGTCGAGGGCGTCGTACTGCTTCTTCAGCTCGGGGTCGATGGCGGCGAGCTGCTCGGCGAGCTCGACCATCACCAGGCACTGCTTGAGGGAGGCGTCGTCCTCCATCTTGCCGTCGAGCATCACCGCACCGGTGCCGTCGCCCATGGCGGCGACGACGCGGCGGGCGTGCGCGATGTCGTCGGGGCTGGGCGAGAAGACGCGGTTCGCGATGGCGATCTGCTTGGGGTGCAGCGACCACGTGCCGACGCAGCCGAGCAGGAAGGCGTTGCGGAACTGGTCCTCGGCCGCGACGACGTCGGTGATGTCGCCGAAGGGGCCGTAGTAGGGGTAGATGCCGTGCATCGCGCACGCGTCGACCATGCGGGCGATCGTGTAGTGCCACAGGTCCTGCTGGAAGATCGAGCGCGGCCCGTCGATGTGGGCGATGCCGAGCTCGTCGACCGGGGGGTCCTGGCGCACGAGGTAGCCGGGGTGGCCGCCGCCGACGCGGGTGGTCTTCATGCGGCGGTCCGCGGCCAGGTCGGCCGGGCCCAACGAGAGGCCCTGCATGCGCGGCGAGGCACCGCAGATCTCCTCCACGTTGGCCACGCCGCGGGCGGTCTCGAGGATCGCGTGCACCAGGATCGGCCTGTCCAGGCCCGCCTTGGCCTCCAGCTGGGCCAGGAGGCGGTCGACGTAGTGGATGTCCTCGGCGCCCTGCACCTTCGGCACCATGATCACGTCGAGCTTGTCGCCGATCGCCGGCACCAGCGTCGTGAGGTCGTCGAGCACCCACGGGCTGTCGAGGGAGTTGATGCGGGTCCACAGCTGGGTGGGACCGAAGTCCGTGTCCTGGGCGATCTTCACCAGGCCCTCGCGCGCGGCGACCTTGTTGTCGGCCTTGACCGCGTCCTCGAGGTTGCCGAGCAGCACGTCGACCGTGCCGACCATGTCCGGGATCTTCGCGGCCATCTTCGGGTTCGACGGGTCGAAGAAGTGGATCGCCCGGCTCGGACGCGCGGGAACCTCGCGTACCGGAGCCGGCGCACCCACCGCGAGCGGGGCGAAGAAGTCCTTGGCACTACGTGACGATGCGGGCATGCGGCCGAACCTAGCAGCGGAACCTACCGGCCGGTACGGCGTGTCTCACCTCACGGTGGAGGCCCCGCCAGGTCGGTCGGGGCGGCCCTGGCCGGTCGGTCAGGCCGCGCCGTCGCCCCGTCGCCGGAACCAGCGGCGCCGGGTGGCGGCGGCCTCGCGCTCCTCGGTGCGGAGGGCGGCGGCGCGCTCGGCGGCGGCACGGCGTCGTACCTCGCGGCGGGCGTGCCAGGCCGCGACCTCGGCGTCGACGTCGCGCTTGCGGGTGATGAGCGGAGGACCGCCGGGGTTGCCGTAGAGCGCCTTGTGCACGCGCTCGTTGAAGTCGGTGAGCTCGCGCCGCACCTCCTTCTCCACCGCGAGGCGGTCGAGGTGGGCATCGAGCTCGGCGTCGTCCTTGCGCAGCTGGAGGGCGGGCGGCAGGACGCCGGTGATGTTCTCCCGCTCGACGAGCCGCTTCACCCACCAGTCGGGGTCGTGCTGGTCGCCGAGGTCGGCGATCGGCTTGCCGTAGCCGGCCAGGTCGTCGAAGTCGCCGCGGTCGCGGGCGCGCTGCAGCTGCAGCTCGACCCACTGCGTCTGGTTCGCGATCCGGGCGGCGGCCGCGCTGGCGCCGGTGCGCTCGTCGCGGGCCTCTTCCGGGCTGCGTGGGCGACGCGCGTCCTGCGCGTCGGGTGTGTCGTCTCGGTCGGTCACGGGTCTCACCCCCGCGATCGAAATTACCTCGCGGCTGGTGGCGCCTCCGACCCTGCGGGGGAGCGACCTGCGGCGCGGACGGCGAGCAGGGCCAGCGCACCGACGAGGGCGCTGACCGAGCAGACCGCCCACACCGTGAGGTAGCCCGACAGCGGCGCCTGGCCGAGCCCGGGCTCGTCGAGGGAGCCGGTGGAGGCGAGCGCGATGGCGAAGACGGCCGAGGCGATCGCGCCGCCCACGGTCTTCGTCGCGTTGGTCATGCCGGCCGCGATGCCGGTGCGGTCGGGCGGAGCCGCGGCGGCCGCGGCGGCGGGCAGGGCCGCCACGAGCATGCCGGAGCCGACGCCGGCCACCGCCATGTTGGTGAGCGTCTGCGCGGTCGAGTCGTGGAACGGCAGGAAGAGGCCGTAGCCCAGCGAGACCAGCAGGAGCGCCGCCACGAGCGCGCCCCGCGGCGTGAAGACCCGGGAGGCCAGCGGCAGCAGCAGCGCGCCGACGACCATGGTGAGCACGTAGACCCCGACGAGCGTCGAGACGAACCCGGCGTCGGCCCCGAGCCCGTAGCCGGTGACGTCGGGATCGGTGCGCGCGAACGTCGACAGCGGGATCTGCGCCCCGAGCACGCTCATGCCGAACAGGAACGCGGTGAGCTGCACCGGCCACTGCCCCGCGGTCGCGAACAGGCGCACGTCGATCAGGGGCTCCGCCTGGGCCGCCTCGAAGCGCACGAACCCGGCGAGGGCCACGGCCCCGGCGAGCAGGAGCAGCCACGGCCACGGGGAGCCCACGCCCTCGAGCCGCACGAGCACGAGCCCGGCCATCACGAGCCCGAGCACGACGGTGAGCAGGCCGAGACCCGCGTAGTCGTAGGTGCCGCTCGACTCGCCCGGCGCGCGCTCGATGCCGAACCAGATCACGACGAAGCAGATGCTCACGGCGATCGCGGGCAGCGTGAGCAGCGTCGTCATCGAGGTGGCCTCGACGAGGGCGCCGCTGGTGAGCGCGCCGACGATGACGCCGAGCTCGAGCGCGGCCACGAGGAAGCCCGCCGCGCGCCGGGTGAGCACGCCCTGGCGGCCGCTGCCCGCCGTGCGGCGGTGCACGATCGCGACCTCGAGGGGCAGCCACACGACGTACGCGCCCTGGAGCGCCCACCCGACGAGGAAGGTCGTGAAGCCCGGCGAGAACGCCAGGATCCACGAGCCCGCCGCGGTGATCGCCGTCGACACGAGCAGGACGTTGCGGTGGCCCCACAGGTCGCCGAGGCGGCACAGCAGCGGCACGGCGAGCGCCGACAGCATCAGCTGGGCGGCCTCGAACCAGTTGACGTCGCCCTCGGCGATGCCCAGGTGGTCGGCGATGTCGGTGAAGATCGGCGTGTAGTAGCCCTGCAGGATGCCGCTGGTGATCTCGACGAACACCAGGAAACCGACGACGGCCCAGAGGCCGGGCACCACGACGGTGCGGGTCGCGTCGACGGCCTCGTCGACGGCCTTGTCGCCCGCCGAGCCCGGGACCTGCGGCGGCGCGCTCACGCCGGCAGCCCCTCGATCAGCGCCGCGTACCAGTCGACGCCCTCGTGCAGCGCCGCCACCGTGAGCCGCTCGTCGTAGCTGTGGATCGACTCCCGCTGCGCCTTGCTCATGCGGAAGGGCGCGAAGCGGTAGACGCGCTCGCTGATCGCGGTGAAGTGGCGCGCGTCGGTGGCGGCCATCATCACGTACGGCGACGGGACCGCGTCGGGGAAGACCGCCGTGATCGTGCGCTCGACGAGGCCGAACGCCGCGTCGTCCTCGTACGGCGAGACCGGGCTCGGCTCGCCCGCCTCGACGACCCGGACCTCGACCCCGTCGTCGCGGATGGTGCGCCGCAGGTGCTCGGTGACGCTCGCGACCGTGTCGCCCACCATGATCCGCGCGTTGACGCCGGCGGTGGCCGTGGAGGCGATGACGTTGTGGGCCGGGGAGCCGCTCAGCGTGGTGAGGGCCAGCGTCGTGCGGGTCATGGCAGCGGGCTCGGGCCCGGCCGCGACGAGGGCGCGGGTGACGACCGGGGCGAGGCGTCCGGAGGCGGCCGCCATCAGCGAGCGCAGCGGCAGCGGGGCGTGGGGCGCGAGCCGGCGGAGCAGCTCGACCGTCGGGCCCGGCAGTGAGGCCGGCAGCGACGAGCGGTCGAGGCGGACGACGGCCCGCGCGATGCGGGCGGTCGGGCCGTTCCTCGCCGGGGTGGACGCGTGCCCGCCCCGGCCCTCGGCGCGCAGCTCGAAGAACGAGGTGCCCTTCTCGGTGACCCCGACGACGCCGACGGGCGCCGCCACGCCCGGGAAGGCGCTGCCCGCGATCGCGCCGCCCTCGTCGAGCACGAACCAGGGCGTCACGCCCGCGGCGCGCAGGTGGTCGACGGCGGCCACGGCCGAGGTCCCGGAGACCTCCTCGTCGCACCCGAACGACAGCCAGACGTCGCGCTCGGGCGTCACGCCCGCGGCGAGCAGCCGCTCGACCGCGGCGCAGATGCCGACCACGCAGCCCTTGTCGTCGAGCGTGCCGCGGCCCCAGACCGCGAGGCCCTCCGGGGAGTCGGCGAGCACGGCGTCGTACGCCGGGTGGGTCCAGGGCGCCTCGCCGTCGACGGGCACCACGTCGAGGTGGGCCATCAGCACCACCGGGTCGGCGTCGGTGCGGCCGCGCCAGCGCAGCAGCAGCGCGTGGGTCGGGATGCGGGTGACCTCGAGCCGCTCGTGCACGAGCGGGAACTGCCGGGCGAGCTCGGCGAGCAGCTCGTCGAAGACCGCGGTGTCGACCTGCGCGGGGTCACGGTCGGAGACGCTGGGCACGCGCACGAGCGCCCGCAGCGCGGTCACCACCGGGTCCTGCTCGGCGGCTCGTCGCGCCTGGTCCTGCTCCGTCACGTGGTGCTCCCCTTCGTGCGCCGCCTGCTCCCGGCGGCACCGTACCGCTCGCCGGGGACGGCCGCAGGCCCCTCGGGCAAAGACCCCGTCGAGGGTCCCTCAGGGCGAGCGCGGCAGGTCGACCCGCGACAGCCGGGCCACCCCGGCGACCAGCAGCACGACGGCGAGCAGGGCGACGTACGCGCCGCTGACCAGCGGGCTCCACGTGACGGGACCGCCCTCGATGCCCACGAAGTGGCGGGCGTTGGCGAAGGGCAGGTACGCCGCCACCTCGTCGCCGCCGGGGAGCACCATCGGCAGCAGCGGCTCGAGGAAGTTCGGCCAGGCCACCACGACGGCCGCGGTGACCCAGATGTGGCGGGTGAGGGCCGCGATCCCGAAGGCCATCAGGGCGAACGCCACCACCACGGACGTGGTGCGGGCGGCCACGTCGAACGAGGCCGCGGAGAACGGCGAGACGCGTGCGGCGGCAGGCCCCGCGACGCGGTCGAACACCACGCCCGAGGCCATCGTGGCCACGAAGACGACCGGGACCGCGACCGCGACCAGGAGCACGACCTTCGCCACGGCCACGTGGGTGCGGCGGCTCGTCACGAGGAAGGCGGTGCTCAGCGTGTTGTAGCGCAGCTCGACCAGCAGGAGCGCCGCCGCGAAGGCCGTGAGCACCGTGAGGGCGCCCCCGGGGATGCCGTCGCCGAGCACGCCGATCGTCGCGACGGTCGCGTCGGGCGGTGCGAGCACGTTGTCGCAGCTGTTGCGGGCGCAGTACGACTCGCGCGAACCCATGGCGCCCCCGAGCAGCGCCGCGAGCAGCGGGGGCAGGAGGAGCGCGAGACCCACGGTCCAGACGAGCAGCGGGGTCGACCGCGCCTTCGTGAGCTCGGCGCGCAGCAGACCGGTCATCGGGTGCCTCCTCCGGTGCGGACGGGGGTGCCGGGCAACGACTGCCCCTGCACCAGGCGCTCGTAGGCGTCGCTCAGCCCGGCGCCGCGCTGCTCGATGTGCCGCACGGGGACGGCGGCGTCGGCGAGCGTCGTCGAGACGGTCTCGACGGTGGCGCCGGGGAAGGTCCAGGTGCCGTCGGCGTCCGGACGGGCGAGCAGCCCGGCCGTCTCGGCCGCGCGGCGGATGGCGTCGTGGTCGCGCTCGGGCGTCAACGGGTGCACCAGCACCTCCGACGTCAGGCCGGCGACGACGTCGCCGACGGGGCCGTCGAAGAGCCGGCGGCCCCGGCCCAGCACCAGCAGGCGGTCGACGAGGGGGTCGAGCTCGGCGAGCTGGTGCGACGACATCACCACGATGCCGCCGGCGGCGACCCGCTCGGCGACGAGCTCGGCGAGCCACCGCGTCGCGGCGTGGTCGAGCCCGTTGAACGGCTCGTCGAACACCAGGACGTCGGGGTCGCCGAGCAGGGCGCCGGCGATCCCGAGCCGCTGGCGCATGCCGAGGGAGTAGGAGCCGACGGGGTCGCGGCCGTGGTCGGCGAGGCCGGTCAGCTCCAGGACCTCGTCGACCCGGGTACGACGCACGCCCGCCGCCTCGGACATCCAGCGCAGGTGGTCGCGGCCGGTACGGCGGGGGTGGAACCAGGTGCAGTCGAGCAGCGCCCCCACGTGGCGGGCCGGGTCGGCCACCCGCGCCAGGGGACGACCGTTCACCAGCGCCTCCCCGCGCGTCGCGCGCTCCAGGCCCAGCAGCACCCGGAGCAGCGTCGTCTTGCCCGACCCGTTCGGGCCCAGGAGGCCCACGAGCGTGCCGGCCGGCACCGAGCAGCTCACGTCGTCGAGCACGGTGCGGTGCCCGTAGCGCTTCGTCAGGCCGCGGACCTCCAGGTGCGGGGCGGTCATGCGGTGCCCCCGGTGGTCGCGAGCGGCCGGGGCGTGGTCCTCCCACCGTGGGCGGGGTCGGTGAGGGCGTCGGTGGCGTCGAGGATCTCGGCGAGGTCGACGACGGCCGCGTCGGCGCCGTGCTCGAGGGCGACCGACCCGACGTTGAGGACGACCTCGTCGACCCCGGCCCGGAGGTGGGCGGCGACCACGTCGGCGACGTCGGCCGGGGCGCCGTACGCGAACAGCCCCGCCTCGAGCGCGGCGCGCAGGTCGTGGCCCCGGTGACCGTCGAGGGCGAGCCCGGCGTCGGTGAGCATCGCGCGGTAGTGGGGGAGCCCGAGGTGGGTGCCGCAGGCGATCGCGGCGAGGCGCGGGGGCACCCGACCCGGTCGGGCGACGGCGCACTGCAGCACGCTCACCAGCCGCGGGCGGTCGCGGTCGGCCTCCGCGGCGCCGCGCGCGAGGCCGGGCAGCACCGCGCTCTCCAGGTAGGGCAGCGGCACCATCCAGGTGACCGCGAAGTCGGCGACCTGGCCGGCCAGCCGGGCCATCCGCGGGCGCAGCACCCCGCAGCCGACGTCGACGCGCGGGGCGTCCATCGGGTAGGGCAGCATCGGCTGGTCGGCGTCGCCGTCCAGGAGGCTCCGCACGTCGCGCACGTAGTCGCGGACGTAGCTGCCCGGCCGCTCCAGCGGCTCGCCGCGCAGCGACCGCGCGGCGCTCATGGTGCCGATGCCGTAGGCGACGGTCATCGACCGACCCGTGAGGGCGGCGACCGAGCGGGCCCGCAGCGCCGCGTCGAACGGGGTGCGCAGCGGCGCGACCGCCACGGCGAGCCCGGTCTCGACGCGGTGGCCGCGGCCGGCCAGCGCGCTCAGCGCGTCGTGGGAGTCGAGCTGGAACGACTGCCCCAGCCAGAGGCGCCGGTCGCGCTCCTCGGCGAGGGTGGCGACCCGCGCGAGCGGCTCGAGGCCGGCGACGTCGACCTGGGCGCCGTGCATGACGGAGACGGTCATCGCAGGCTCCCCGTGGAGAAGGTGGGGAGGGCGAGCGAGGCCGGGACCCAGCCGCGGCGTCCGGCGGTCGCCTCCTCGAGCAGGAGCGCCGTGTCGGCGATGCCGGCCCAGCCGTGGAAGTAGCCGAGCACGGCGGTCTTGGCGCGGTCGCCGGTGAAGAAGCCGACGGTGCGGGCGCGGGCCAGGCTGCGGGTCCACTCCTCC
The DNA here is from genome assembly GCF_000426525.1 of Nocardioides alkalitolerans DSM 16699. Lineage (GTDB taxonomy): Bacteria > Actinomycetota > Actinomycetes > Propionibacteriales > Nocardioidaceae > Nocardioides > Nocardioides alkalitolerans. Next base: position 284,801 of record NZ_KE384533.1, on the reverse strand, counting down.
TGCGCCAGCTCGAGGGCCCACGGGGCGTCGAGGTGCTGGGTGACCTGGAGGAGCACCTGCACGACCCCGGCGGCGCCGTGGCAGACGCTCAGGTCGACGGGACCGTCGTGGCCTCCGCCGGCCGGGGCGACGGCCCGCTCGGCGAGGCGCCGCACGAGGCCCTCGTCCTGGTGGGTCGGTGCGGTCTCGGCGAGCACGAGGGCGAGCGCCGCGGCGCCCGAGCACCAGCCCCGGTACGACGGGGGCGTGGGCTCCGCGGCGATCTCGACCACCCGGCGGGCCGCGGCCGTGGCGACGGCGTCGAGGCCGAGCCGCCGGCCCATCCGGTGGCGGGCCCACTGGACGCCCAGGGTGCCGTGCGCCAGGTCGTACGACGCGCGGCCGTCGATGCCGGTCTGCTCCGTGAGGTCGAGCACGCGCCCGAGGACGTCGGGGGGCGTGGCGCCGTCGCTCGCGAGGAGCAGGCCCGTGCCGGGCAGCCCTCGGGTGAGGTCGTCGACGGCGAGCCGCTCGAGGTCGACCGGCTCGTCGCGGGTGCCCAGGTCACTGACCAGAGCCACGAGCGCGGAGAGGTCGTGGCTGCGGCCCGCCCCGGCGTACGTGAGCGACGCCAGGCCGGAGACGACCGAGAACGGCAGCTGCTGGAGCGACTCGCGGTAGCGGCGCACGAGGGCCTCCTGGCCCCGGTCGACGCGCGCGACCTCCGCCGCGACGAGCGCGTCCGGCGCGACCGCGGCCGCGCGGTGCAGGAACACCCCGATGCCGCCGGCGTCGTGCAGCGAGACGGCCGAGCCGACGTCGTACGTGGGCAGGACGTCGGCGTGCAGCCCGGTGATCCAGCCCTGCTGCTCGCCGTCGACGCCGGCGCTGCGCACGGCGACCCGGCGCAGGACGTCGCGGACGCCGCGCCAGTCCAGCGTGTCGCCGACCAGGTCGGCGAGGGGCGCCGGGGCGGTGTCGCGGTCCGGGGACTCGCCGCGCAGCCGGCGCATCTCCGACATCCCGTCCTCGATGACGAGACGCTCGAAGAGCAGCTGGTCCTCGTCCATCAGCGCGAGGCCGAGCCGGGCGCGGTCGATGGGGGTGTGGTCGGTGAACGGCACGGAGAGCTCGTCGTCGCTGCGCAGCCGGTAGTCGCGGCTGTCGACGCTGAAGTAGGGGATGTCGCCCTCCCGCAACGACTCCCGCTCGACCTGCTCGATGAACGGGACGACCTGCGGCAGCCGGAGGCCGAGCGGGGGCCGCACCCGGGCGAGGAAGCGCTCGAACTCCGCCGGGTCGGCGAGCAGGTCGGGGTGGGTCGCGGCGCTGAGGAGCCGGGCGTACGAGCCGGTGGGCCGGATGATCTGGCGCAGGGTGAGGGGGCGGGCGTCGAGGGCCGCGAGCACCTCGTCGCGGCGGGCGAGCACCTGGCGGTAGCCCGCGACGAAGCCGGCCTCGAGGGCGTCGTAGTGGTCGAGCACGCTGGTGACCACGCCGTCGGCGCGCGCCAGGACGTGCTGGCGGCGCAGGAACCGGTAGGTGCGGCGGGCGATGTCGACCGCGTCGGTGCCCGCGTCGACGACGACGAACTCCGTGCGCGACGACTCCTGGTCGTACGGGATGCCGACGCCGCCGAGCACGACCGAGTAGGGCCCGCTCGGCATGCGCTGCGGGAAGAGGAGGGTGCCGGCGACCGAGAGGCGGACCCGGTCGCCGAGGGCGTCGGAGATGTCGCGCGCGCCCAGCGCGTTCTCGGCGTGCAGCATCGTCTCCAGGTCGATCAGCACCGGTCGGTCGCCCGCCGCCACGACGTTCTCCTCGTGGAGGTCGGTCGCGCCCACGGCGCCCAGGAGGGCGGCCAGCGCGCCGAAGCGCCAGTAGTAGGCGGCGGCGTCGGCGGTGTCGCGGGCGGCGCGGGCGGCCACGTGCTGCTGCCAGCCGTAGGCGCCGCGGTCCAGCGAGAGCGGCACGACGCCGTCGAGGTCGTGGGGCAGGCCCTCCGCGACGAGGCGCACGCACTCCCGCAGGGCCTCCTCGCCGGCCATGCTCCGGGGCTTGTGCACGAGCCGCTCGCCCGAGGCGAGGTCGAGACCCATCACCATCGTCCCGCCCTTGTGGGGGTCGGAGTCGAAGGGCACGAGGCGTCGTACGTCGCCGGCGTCGGCGTCGAGGAGCCCGTGGGCGACCAGGGCCTCGCGGTCCGCCACGAACCGGTCGGCCACCTCGCCCACGAACCTCGCGGTGTTGTGCGCGACCCGGTCGAGCATGGTGCGCAGCACGGGGTACGTCGTGAACCAGCGCTCGAGCTCGTCCGGGCCGAACGCCTCGAGGTAGGCGTCGGTCGCCAGGGTCGCGTCCGGATCGGCGGGCAGCCCGCGGGCCTCGCGGAACGCGTGGAAGTCGACCACCATGACGCGCGGCACGATCGTGGTCACCCGGTGGAAGAGCAGGGCGCGGGTCGCCTCGGCGACGACGGCGGCGGGGACCCCGTCACGGTCGTGGCCGGCGTGGGTGCGCACGACGTCGTCGTACGACGCCACCACGGTCTCGGTGATCTTGTCCATGGTCACTCCTCAGCTGAGGAACATGCGCGCGTAGGCGCCGTCCCTGGCGGTCAGGTCCAGGTGGGTGCCGACCTCGGTGACCTGCCCGTTCTCGAGCAGGATGATCTGGTCGGCGTCGACCACCGTCGAGAGCCGGTGGGCGATCACGATCTGCGTGCAGCTCATGCCGGCGATCTGCTCGTGCACGAGGCGCTGGTTCTCGTTGTCGAGCGCCGACGTCGCCTCGTCGAGCACGAGGATCCGCGGGCGGCGCAGCAGCGCCTTCGCGATCGCGACGCGCTGCCGCTGGCCGCCGGAGAAGTTCGTGCCCATCTCGGACACCACCGTGTGGTAGCCCATCGGCAGGTCGTCGATGAAGCCCAGGAAGGGCAGGGCGCGGGCCGCGTCGATGGCCGAGGCCTCGTCGAGGTCGGTGCCGAGCACCAGGTTCTCCACGATCGTCTTGTTGTGGAGGTAGCCCTCCTGCGGGATGTAGCCGATGTGCGAGCGGAGCGCCGCGAGCGAGTAGTCGTCGCGGGGCACCCCGCCGTACGTGACGGAGCCCGACGTCGGGGCGTAGAGGCTGCAGAGCACCTTGCCGAGCGTGGTCTTGCCCGAGCCGGACTCGCCGACGAGGGCCACCTTGGCGCCGGGGGCGATGTCGAGGGAGACCTCGCGGAGCACGTCCTCGGCGTGGTCGGTGTACTTGTAGCCGACCTTGTCGAGCACCAGGCTGCCGGCGGCGAGGTCGCGGCGCGTGCCGGTGTCCTCCTCCTCGGCGTAGTCGTAGATGTCCTCCGAGCGCTCGAGGTAGCGCGAGGCGACGGAGACCTCCATGACGGCCTGGTAGACCGCCATGCCCAGGCCGAAGACGAGGGCGGCGACGCCCTGGACCGAGACGGCCTCGCCGAGCGTGACCGTGCCCGACTGCACCCAGGTGAGGCTGATCAGCATCACGGTGAGCGGGCCGAGGGCCTGGATGGTGCCGACCGGGGAGCCGACCCAGGCCTGCTGGATCCGCATGCGCCGGGTCATCGCGTCGAGCATCTTGCGGTAGCTCGTGCGCCACTCGTCGAGGAAGGAGTCGGAGTAGCCGCCGATCTTCAGGTTCGCGACCGAGACGGTGGCGTCGAGCTGGATGCTCTGGACCTTGGCGGCGTGGTGGACCTCGTCGTCGGTGGCGGAGCGGATCAGCTTCTTGCTGGCGGCGAGCAGGGCGACGATGAAGACGTAGCAGCTGAGCACGACCAGGCCGAGCGGCACGGAGACCCAGAAGACGTAGGCGACCAGCACCAGCGAGGTCAGCAGGTCGATCGCGCCCTGCATCAGCCGGGTCGCGATGATGTCGCGCACCTGGTTGAGGCTGTTGAGGCGGTACATGAGCTCGCCCGGCGGCCGCACCATGAAGTAGCGCAGCGGCAGCTTGAGCATGTGGGAGAAGGCCTTGTCGAGCAGCTGCCAGCTCACCCGTCGCACCAGGTGGGTCGCGGCGTACGCCCGCACGACCTGCACGGCGGAGTAGCCCAGCGCCAGGATGCCCACCACGCCGAGGGCGGCGCCGAGCCCGAAGTCGGGGCCGGCGATGCGGTCGACCAGCTTCTGGGTCGTGACCGGGATGGCGAAGGTGAACGCGAAGGCCAGGAGGCTCATCACGCCGAGCAGCACGAACCCGCCCGTGGAGGCCTCGGGGACGAGCGGCTTGCCGCGCCAGGCCGAGGCGACCGGGCGGCGGTGCCGCTCGAAGTCCTCGCCGGGCGTCAGCGTGAGCGCGTACTCGGTGAAGTTCTCGGCCAGCTCCTCGGCGGAGACGTGGACGCGCCCGACCATCGGGTCCATGATCACCGCGCCGCGTCGGCCGACGGACTCGACGACGACGAAGTGGAAGCCCTTCCAGTGGGCGATGAACGGCGCGGGCAGGGCCTGGAGCCCGTCGACGTGGCGGACCCGCACCATCGTGCAGTCCATCCCCTGCTGCTCGAGGAGCGCCTTGATCTGACGCATGCCCAGACCGTCGCGTCCGGGCTCCACGACCTCGCGCAGCTGGGTGACCGAGAGGTCCCGCCCGTGGTGGGCGAGGGCCGAGCGGGCGACCGCGAGACCGCACTCCGTCTGCGTGACCTGGAGCGTGGTCGGCACCCGGCTCATCGCTGGATCCCGGTCTGGATCCCGGTCTGGATCCCGGACGCGAACGCGAGGGGCGAGGGCAGCAGGCCCGGCTCCAGGCGGTCGACGAGGTGCCACAGCACGCCCGAGCGTCCGGTCATGAGGCCGGGGCCCTGGTTGTAGCGGATCATCTGGTCGGCCAGGCGCTCGTCGACGAGTGCCGGGGTCACGAGGCCCTCGAGGTCGAGCCGCAGCTCCTCCGCGGTGGCGGCCGCGGTGCCACCCACCTGGGCGAGCGCGTCGTGGAGCCCGAGCGCGCCGTGGCACAGCGTGAGCGAGGTGGCCACGCGGCTGGCGCGCAGGCCCTCGAGCGGGGCGTCGAGCGCGTCGTCGGGCAGCACCCCGGCCCGCACGGCCTCCGCGAGGGCGACGATCGTGCCCGCGCTGCCGTTGCACCAGCTGTCGGTGTGGTTCTCGACGCCGCGGCGGTTCGTGCGGAGCGGGAAGCCGGTGGCGCCGAACCCGGCGAGCAGCTGCGCGTGGGAGCGCTCCACCAGGGCGCGGGCGGCCGGCAGGCCGGTCACGGCGTGGGCGCGGGCGGCGAAGAACAGGAGGCCGGAGACGCCGTGGGCGAACCCCGACGCCTCGAGGCGCCCGGGGAGGTCCGAGGCGAGGGCGTGGTCGAGCGCGGCCACGAGCTGGGGCGCGGGGCCGGCCGGCCCGGAGCCGTCGCCGAGCACCAGCCAGCGGCCGACGCCGCCGGAGACGATGTCGAACCACCCGTCCGCGACCTCGCCGTGGGGCAGCAGGCCGTGGGCGGCGCCCGCGGCGTCCTGGAGGGCGGCGTCCCCGGTGAGACGCCCGGCCTGCCAGAGGCCCCACGTCGCACCGGCGAACCCGTTGTAGGCGCCGACGCCGGCCGCGGCCAGGCTGCGGGACTCGTAGGAGTCGGCGGCGATGATCTGGGCGACCGGGTCGAACACGGCGCGGCCGGCCCGCACGAGGGCGTCGTCGCCGAGGGCGGCCCCCGCCGCGACGAGCGCGAGGGCGGGCCCGGTGCGGCCGGTGTAGAGGTCGTAGCCGAGGACGCCGGGCGGCCACGGGCGCTCGCTGTCGGACGAGGCGACCGGCCCGATCCAGGTGTGGGGGAGGTGCGGGTAGCGGTCCTCCACCTTCTCGTCCGCGATGGAGGTCGCGAGCCGGACGGCGGCGTCGCGCAGGGCGCCGCGCTCGGTACGGCGGGCCGGGGCCCGGCCGAAGACCTCCGCGGAGTCGTACATCCCGTGCGGGTCGGGCAGCTTCGCGCTGAGCGCGATGCGGATCAGGTTCACCTGCTGGGCGAGGTCGCGCTCGCCGAGGCGGTCGATCTTCGCCCGCAGCTGGGTGAGCGGGCTGCGCCCGAGGTCGGCGACGGGCGTGTCGTCGTGCGCCTCGGTCAGGTGCTGCTCGTCGGCGCGCACCAGGAAGTAGGGGACGTCGGTCGTCCACATCTGCTCGCACTCGGAAGCGACCAGACGGTGGTCGGCGCCGCGGCTGGCGATCGCGATGCGCTTGAGGAGGCTGGCCGCGAGCTCCATCTCGGCCCCGGCCTGGGCGCCCGTGAGGGTGCGCAGGGCCTGCTCGTACTGGACCGTCGCGTTGTGCACGTAGCGCAGGCGGGCGGTGCCGAAGCGCTCGACCACCGCGGCGAAGAAGGCCTCGCGGTCGTCGGCGATCTGCTGGTACGACCGGGTGAACCCGTCGACCATCTCGGTGATGGCGGCGCGGGTGCGGGCGTGCGCCGCCTCCGGCAGCTCCTCGCGGCGCTGCGGCTCGGGGGCGACGCTCCGGTCCCACCGCACCCGCACCTCGGCGCGGAAGGGGTGCTCGACGCTGAACCGCTTGAACGGGCCGGAGCCGCGGGCCTCGCCGCCGCCCATGAACCCGACGTCGACGTAGCCGTCGCGGTCCGCGCGGGCCATGATCATCGGCAGCACGCCCATGGCGAAGACGGACGTGTCCATCTTGCGGTAGGCGCTGAGGTCGGTCTCGACCAGGCCGCGGGCCTTGTGGCGCTGGGGGTGGAGGAGCGTCTCCAGGTCGACCGGCACCGGCCCCTCGCGGGTGGCGAGGATGTTCTCGAAGTGCATGTCGCGGGCGTTGAGGGAGTAGAGCACGGCGGCGAGCTCGCCGATCGCCGTCAGGTCGGGCTCGACGTCGGGGTCGACCGTGGCGAACTCGGCGTAGCCGTAGCCGTCGCGGGCGAGCACCCGGACGGAGCCGAGGCGGGTGCCGGCACGCTCGTTCCAGTGGCGGGCGAGGTCGGCGTACGCCGCCTCCGCGTCGACCGGACGCGGCTTGTAGACGACGCGTCCGCCGTGGTCGTAGCCGACGACCGAGACGGAGCGGCCACCGGCGTGGGTGTCGCCCGCGAGGCCGAGCGTGGCGATCCGGCCGGGGGCCAGGCCCAGCTCGTGCTCCAGGTCGGCGGCGTCCGCGACGAGGCGGCGGACGGTCTCCACGGCCGCGGCCATGCGCCGCTCCAGGCGCAGGCCGGCCCGGCCCCAGGTGAGGGGGTGGGCGGTCGCGAGGTCGCGCAGCGACGAGCCGAGCAGGTCGCGGCAGAACTCCTGGTAGAGCACGCGGGAGTCGGCTCCCTCGCGGGGCTCGAGCATGGCGGCCAGCGGACGCACCGCCAGGCCGAAGAAATCGCGGACGAGAATGACCTCGATATCCGCGCGGAATGCGTCGACGTCGGCGACGTGCACGTCGAGATCGGATTCCCATAATTCGTCCCACACGCGAGCGGAGACGTATTCGCAGACGCGTCCGAACGTGTAGGACTCGGCGCCGGCGCCGAATTCCGAGAGGGGCACCTCGGCGCTGCCGATCCGGTCCAGCACGTGGTGTGCGGGGAGCTCCAGCGCGAGCTCGGCGAGCGGCTCGATGATCTCGTGGACCTCGCTCGAGGTCAGTTCCGGGTACAGCATGGCGGTCATGGGATGTCCCTCTTCGTGAAATTGGAGCCGGCCGGTGTGGTGGGGGCCCACCACACCGGCCGGCATCGCCGATCAGTTCGAGCCGAGCCTCAGCACTCGTCCGTGCAGGACGTGGTGGGGCAGGTGTTGGTCGAGACGTAGGCCGAGACGACGCTGATCACGATCGTGGGGGTTCCCCCACCGTGGGCGTCTCCCTCCGTGATCTCGACGAGCTCGTCGTCGGTGTAGCGACCGAGCTCCAGGTTCTTGCTCATGACGGTGTTCCTCTCTGGGTGGTGGTGCAGGGGTGATGTCGTCCGCCGGTGTGCGAGACCGGTGCTCAGGGGCACCAGCTCATGCACTCCTGCGACAACGTGCACCAACCGCCGGTGTTGCCGTAGGCGTCGCTCAGCGAGAACGTGTTGGTCGTGCAGGCCCCGAAGACCTCGTTGTCGAACGACTGCTCGTCGATCTCCTCGATCCACTCGATGTTCTTCATGTTTCCCTCCCTCCACGCATGTCGGTCCGATAGTGCCGATCGAAGAGGTCCGAATATCTCGGCTTTCCCCGTTCCGCTTTTCGGAGTTCGTCTTGGTGAGCACTACTCTGCCGACCCGTGAATGGGGTCACATCGGCCGTGCGGATGAATGCGGGAAAGCATTTCTCTCTACCGATGGGGGAGGACAGGGGCTGCGGCCTCCGCCGTACGGGGGAGGAGTCAGCCGGCGTGGCGCCAGGCGCGCTCGACCAGCGCGCGCACGAGGGCGACGTCGTCGACACCGTCGACCGGTACGGCGCCCCGGGCCACGCGGTCGCAGACGCGGAGCGCGCTCGCGCGGGCGAGGGCGAGCCCGTCGACCGTGCGGTCGACGGGCAGCCCGCCGTAGCTGGTGAGGAGGGCCGCGGCGAGCCGCTCGGGCACCCGCAGGCCGCGCCGGCCGTCGTCGGCGCGCCCGTGGTCGGTGCTCCGGCGCAGCCACTGGAGGTCGCCGAGCACGCCGCCGAGGTCGACGGCCGGATGCCCGACGGGCGGGGGTTCCCCGGGCCCCGGCGCGACGAGGAGCGTGTCGTCGTCGAGGAGGTGGAGCCGGTCGAGGCCCAGCGGGCCCACGAGCGGCACGGCCCGGCCGTCGTCCGCGGCCAGGATGTCCGACCACTGCACCAGGGAGTGCCGGTGGGCGGCGGGGAGGCCGATGTCGGTGCGCCAGCGGTACGGCGCCCAGGGCGCCGCCGGCGGCCGGACGGTGTCGCCGTGGTGCGAGCGGAGCCAGTGCCCCGCCGCCCAGACCGCCCTCAGGAGCAGGTGGGGGTCACGCCCGGCCAGCAGGTCGTCCTCGAGGGACGCCTGCCCCACGGGCGCGTGGGCCCGTGCCGTCACCGTGATCCGTCGCGTGTCCATGCCGCCAGGCCCGTACGGGCGACCTCCTCACCTCGACCGGTCGGTCGCGTCCGCCCGGGCGGGCGGCCTTCCACGGTAGAGGGGGTGATCGGGCCGACGCATCGGCCGTGAGACGGATCTTCAGCCGTCGGCGGCGGTGTCCATGAAGCCGGACTCGAAGGCGAACACGACCAGCTGCACCCGGTCCCGGAGCTGCAGCTTGGCGAGGCAGGACGAGACGTGGGTCTTCACCGTGGCCGCGCCGACGTACAGCACCTCGGCGATCTCGAGGTTGGAGCGGCCGTGCGCCACCTCCCGCAGGACCTCCCGCTCGCGCTCGGTCAGCTGGTCGAGCGCCGCCCGGTTGGTGGGGGTGATGCCCATCGGGGCCGCCCCGTCGGCCCGCACACCGCGGTCGATCACGAGACCGGTGACCTCCGGGGCGAGGAGCGAGTGGCCGGCGGCCGTGGCGAGCACCGCCTGGGTCAGGTGCTCCGGCTCGGTGTTCTTGAGGAGGAACCCGCTGGCCCCCGCCTGGAGGCAGGCGAGCACGTTCTCCTCGTCGCCGAACGTCGTCAGCATCAGCACGCGGGCGTCGGTCGCGCCGGTGATGCGGCTGGTGGCGTCGATGCCGTTCATCCGGGGCATCTCGATGTCCATCAGCACCACGTCGGGCGCGAACTCGGTGGCCCGCTCGACCGCCTCCTCGCCGTCGGCGGCCTCCCCGACCACCTCGAGGCGCGGGTCGACGCTGAAGAGCAGCCGGAACCCGGCGCGCACCAGTGTCTGGTCGTCGACCAGCAGCACGCGCACGGGCGCGTCGGCAGGCGTGCTCATGTCGTCGCCGCGGATGTGTCCCACGTCAGCTCGGCCGCCACCACGAACCCTCCCTCGTCTCTCGGTGTCACCTCCAGCGACCCTCCGTGGAGCGTCACCCGCTCCCTCATGCCCACGATCCCCATCCGTGAACCCGACGTGTCGCCACGGGCTGGTCCGGGGTCGCCGACGCGCACCCGCACGGCGCCCGCCCCACCGGGCTTGTCGACGATCGTCACGTCGACCTCGGCGGTCGTCGCCTCGGAGTGGCGGCAGACGTTGGTGAGGGACTCTTGGATCACCCGGAACGCCGAGAGGGCCACGGCGGCCGGCACCGCGTCGTGGGGGCCCTCGTGGTGGTGGTCGACGCTGAGCCCGAGGGCGTCGTACGTCGCGACGAGGTCCGGCACCGAGCGCAGGCTGCCGTTGCTGGGCACGGCGTCGTCGTCGTGCTGGACGCGCAGCGCGTTGAGCAGCAGCCGCAGGTCGCGCGTGGCCGTCCGGCTGATCTCCTCCGCGTGGCGCATCGCCGTGGCCGCCTCGTCGGGCGCGCTGCTCAGGACGGCGCGGGCCGCCCCGGTCTGGATGCCGATGAGGGCGATGTGGTGGCCCACGACGTCGTGCAGCTCGCGCGCGATGCGCAGCCGTTCCTCGGTGACCGAGCGGTGGCGGAGCCTGTCGGCCTGCTCGGCGATGGTGAGGCCCCGCTCCCGCGCCTGGGCCTCGCGCCGGGCCGACCACCACGTCGCCACGCCGCCGAGCGACGACGCCAGGAAGAAGGTGGTGACCGAGATGGCGGCCTGCACGAGGGCCGCGGCGGTGGGGGAGAACAGGCCGAGCTCGGGCAGCAGCGCGAGCGCGTCGAGCACGTCGTGCAGCAGCACCTCGGCGACGACCCACAGCACCGAGGCCCCGGCCATGACGCCCGTCATGGCGAGCGCGGCCCGGCGGTGGGCCGACCACGCGACGGCGCTGAAGAGCGTGAAGAAGTAGTAGACCTGCAGGGCGAAGACCGGTGAGACCTCCGGCACGAAGACGGCCGTGGTCAGGTAGTGCGCGACGGCGATGCCGAGCACGGTGAGCGGCAGCACGCGGCGCACGGCCAGCGTGAGCACCGGCAGGGCGATCCAGAGGTAGGTGCCGACCTCGCCGAGCGTCGACGGTGCGAGCGTGCCGAGGCTGCGCGTCGTCTCGACCGACACGAGCGCCCCGAACGCCAGGGCCACCGCGAACAGGCCGTCGACGCGCACGGCGTAGCGCCGCCGGACCGGGCGCACCCAGTCCTGGTCGACGCCGTAGAGGCGGTACAGATGGTGGAGCAACGACGTCCCCTCCCCCGAGGCAGGCGCATCGTGGCACCGCCCCTCCGCGGTGCCGCTGCGAGCAGGGTAGCCCCGGCGGCACGGGGCCGGGCGGCTAGCGCCTCCCGGGGCCGCGCGCCTCCGTCTCGTGGGGGAGGCGGTGGTCCACCCCCGGGCCGATGTGCGGCCCCTCACGTCCTCCCTACTGTCGTGGACGTGAGGCGGCGCCATCGGGGCGCCGGCGACATGGACCCGAGGGAGACGGCGATGACCACGCTCATGCTGGACCAGGCCCGGACCGACGACGCGACGACCGCACCGACCGACGTGCGCGACGTGGCGGGCGGCCTCGAGGACGAGCTGTTCGAGCAGGCGGTGGGCGAGCAGGTCGCCGGCCTCACGACGATGCCGAGCATCTCGACCATCCACTGCCTCACCTCGCGCCACGACACCACGCTGCTCCCGCGGCTCTGAGCGGGCGCAGGGACCGGAGGGCGACACCATGACCGCACACGACGGCGCAGCCGACGGCTGGGCGGACGTCTTCCCCGAGCTCTCGGGGGGGAAGACGTCGGACCCGGCTCGTCTGGAGGCGCTGCTCGCGTGGGTCGACCAGGTGCCGTCCGACCTCCCGGTCCCGCGCCCGACCTCCCCCGCCCCTCCCGTCCCGGACCGGTCGACCGGCTCCGGGACGGGAGGACTCCACCTCGACGGGACGTGCCCGGACGACGGCGTGTTCGGCGGGTTCGTCGCCGACGTGGTGGCCCCCGACCTCGCCCGGTTCGCCGCCGGGGTGCGTCGTACGACGCTCGTCGCCGACCCCGAGCGGGTCGTCGAGCAGGCACGCCGGGTCGTGCACCGCGCCGCAGCCGACCAGCTGACGCGCGTGCTGGTGCGCCGCCTCGCCGAGGCCTCGGCCGCCGGCCGCCTCGCGGGGGCCACCCCGGAGGCCCGCTACGCCGACTTCGTCGACCACCTGCGCTCGCCGGCCGGCACCGCCGACCTCGACCGGCACCACCCCGACCTGCTCCCGCGGGTGCGCGCGCTCACGGCGCTGCGCCTCGACGCCCTCGCCGACCAGCTGGCGCGCACGGCGGCCGCCTGGCCCGGCATCTGTGCCGACCTCGACCTCGACCCCGCCGACCGGGTGCGCGACCTCGTGCCCAGCGGCGACACGCACGGCGGGGGCCGGTGCGTCCTGGTGCTCGAGACCGCGGCCGGTCGCCGGGTCGTGATGAAGCCGCGCGCCACCGACCTCGAGGAGGGGTACGGCGCGTTCTCGGCCTGGCTGGGGCGCACGGCGCTGGGCGTCGCGATGCCGCGGCCCCGCTTCCACCGCACCGCCGACGCGGGCTGGATGGAGCACGTCGGCCACGCGGGCGCCGGCGCCCACCCCGACTTCTTCCGGATGGTCGGCGTGCACCTCGCGGCCCTCCACCTGCTCCGCGGCACCGACGTCCACTACGAGAACCTGCTCGCCGACGCCGAGGGCCGCCCCGTCGTGGTCGACGCCGAGGCGCTGTTCACCCCGACGCTGCGCGGGGCGACCGCCGAGCCGGACGTGCTGCTCGACGTGACCACCACCGGCCTGGTGTCCCTGCCGTTCGGCGGGAGCGGGTTCGACTTCGGCGCCCTCGACTACCGCAGCGGCGGCGCGTCGCCGTTCCGGGCGTGGCACCTGCTGCACCCGGGGCGGGACGACATGCGCCTGGAGATGGGCCCGGTGGTCGTCGACCACCCCGACGTCGTGCCGACGGGTGACGACCGAGGCGCGACGCACTCCCCGGCGGACGCCGAGGACCTCGTGGAGGCGTTCGTCCGCGTGATGCACCTCGTCCTGACCGACCGCGACGCCGTGCTGGACCGCATCGCCGCCGACCTCCGCGGGGGCCGCTGCCGCTACATCCACCGCCCGACGATGACCTACGCGCTGCTGCTGCGGATGGCCACGCACCCCCGCTTCGCGGCGGACGCCGACGTACGACGCGTGCTCGGCCGCCTGGCCGTGCTCGCCCCCGCCACCGCGGACGACCTCGTCGCGGCCGAGATCCGTCAGCTGACGGCCGCCGAGATCCCGGCGTTCGGGGTCGACCTGCACGACGACCGCCTGCTCGACGCGCGCGGTCGCGACACCGGGGTGCGCGTCGTCGTCACCCCGGCCGAGGGCGTGCGCGCCGCCGTCGCCGCCCTCGACGCCGGGCACGTCGACCGGCAGACCCGGAACCTGAGGGCCGCCCTGGCCCACTGGACGGGCGGGTCCACCACCCCGCCCGAGTCGAGCCCCGTCGCCGCCTGACGGCGTCGGACCACCGTGAAGGACCCACCGAGGAGGAGCACCGTGAACAGTGCGAGCACCGTCATGAACCGTCCGACCACCACCGTCGACCCCCAGCGCAAGGGCCTGCACCTCGCCCTGGCCCTCGTCGTCGGCGCCCTCGTCGCCTCGCCCGGGCTCCCCGAGCTAGCCAACAACGGGGCGCTGCTCTTCGCGCTGGCGGCGTCGGGCGTGATCCTCTACCTGCTCCGCAAGCGCCCCGCGGTCCACCCGCGGGCCGGCCGGGTCGCCCGCACGGCCGCCGTCGCCGGCGCGTTCGTCGCCGCCCTCGTGCTGCTGAGCGTCTCCTTCGGCATCGCCGCCGCCGACGCCCACCTCTGGGTGGTCGCGCCCGCCGTGCTGGCCTTCCTCGTCACCTTCGGGGCCGCTCGCACCGCCGACAGCTGAGCCACGCTCGACCGCGTCCGATCAGGGCGCCCCACGGACGGCCCGCCACGCACCCGCGTGGCGGGCCGTCCGTGGTCCGCGCTCAGCCGCCCCAGTGCCCGCGGTGCACGACCTCGTCGAGGGCGCGGCGCTCGCGGCGCTGCGGCGACCCGGGCGAGCCGGTGTCGGGCAGGCGGTGACCGATCGTGATGGCCCCCAGCGGCTGGTGGGTCTCGGGGATGCCGAACGCGTGGCGGAACGTCTCGACCCGCTCGGGGGTGATGCCGAAGAAGCAGGCGCCGAGGCCCTCGTCGATCACGGTCTGCAGGATCAGCAGCGTGGCCATGCCGGCGTCGACGTACCAGTAGGGCACCGGCCAGCGGGCCTCGTCGCGGTCGGTCCAGCCCTTGTCGGGGGCGGCGTAGCGGTCGAGGTAGGCCTGCTTGGAGGTCAGCGGCACCAGCACGACGGGGGCGGTGCGCATGCCGGAGAGCCAGCGGTTCTCCGGGTCGGCGGTCGCGGGGGTCGTGGCGTCCCAGAACCGGGCCACGTCGATCGGGGTGTCGAGCCGCAGGAAGGCCCAGCCCTGGCTGAACCCGGCGCTCGGGGCGCGGGTGGCGTGCTCGAGCATCCGGTCGACGACCGCCGGGTCGACGGGCCGGTCGTCGTAGCGCCGCACCATGCGCCGCCGGCGCACCACCTCGGAGAACTCCATGCGGGGCAGCCTCTCAGGCGAGCAGCGCGTCGACGACCTCCCGGGGTCGGCTGAGGGTGTTGAGGTGGCCGCCCGGCACGCGCACCGCCGCGACGCCGAGGCGCTCCTGCGCCACCCGCTCCACGAAGGCGGGCGGGAACAGCCGGTCGTCGGCGCCGGCGAGCACCCGGGTCGGTACGGCGGGCCAGGCCGCGAGGGGCCAGGGCTCGTCGAAGACCGTGTCCGTCTCCTCGCGCTCGTGCGCCTCGAGCGCGACGGCGTCCGCCGGGTCGACGTCGTGGAGGAAGACGACGTCGAGGTCGAAGTCGCCGGGGTAGCCGCCCGCCGTGGCCGCCTCCTGCGCCGCCGGGCCCTGACCCGTGGCGGCCCACCACGCGCCACCCGTCTCGCGGGGCGCGGGCACCATCGGGTTGAGCAGCACGAGCTCCGCCACCTCGAGCCGGCCGACCAGCAGCGGCGCCGTGAGGGCGCCCATCGACTGCCCGACCACCGTCCAGCGGTACGACGCGCCGCGGCCCCCGTCGTACGCGGTCGCGGCGGCGAGGGCGACGTCGGCGTACGCCGCGAGGCCGGCGGCGGGGTCGTCGGCGGGCAGGTCGACCGCCACCCCGACGTGGCCGCGGGCGGCGAGCTCGGCCACGACGCGGTGCCAGACGAAGGCGGCGCCGCCGGCGCCCGGGATCAGCAGGAGGTGTCGGGTGGTCATGGGAGGTCCGACCCGGCGGTGCGCGCCGACTCATCGGTGCCGCGGAGGGCGACGGGCCCGCCGTCTCGGATCCGAGACCTGCCCGAGCTCCGCCACGTTGACCTGCGGCGTCGCGACCGATGGACTCGACCCATGACGTTCGAGCGGCTCTGGTCCGACCTCGCCCCGGTGGGGCGCTCCACGGCCAGCGGCGGCTACTTCCGGCAGCCCTTCGGCTCCGCCGAGCGCGAGGCGCACGCCTGGTTCGTCGAGGCGGCGACCGCGCGGGACCTGCGCGTCGAGACCGACGGCTTCGGCACGACCCTGGCCTGGTGGGAGCCCGAGGGCGCCGACGGGCCCGCCGTGCTCACCGGCTCCCACCTCGACTCCGTGCTCGACGGCGGGGCGTTCGACGGCCCGCTCGGCGTCGTGTCCGGACTGGCGGCGATCGACCTGCTGCGCGCGCGGGGCGTCGTGCCCCGCCGGCCGATCGCCGTGGCGGCGTTCGTGGAGGAGGAGGGCTCCCGCTTCGGCCTCGCCTGCCTCGGCTCGCGCCTCGCGACCGGTACGACGACGCCCGAGGCCGCCGCGGCGCTCACCGACCGCGACGGCACCCGCCTCGGCGACGTCTGGGCCGACGTCGGTCTCGACCCGTCGGCGGGCAGCCCGTGGCTGGCCCGGGTGGGGGCGTTCGTCGAGCTGCACGTCGAGCAGGGGCGCGACCTGGTCGACCGCGACGCCGCCGTCGGCGCCGCGAGCGCGATCTGGCCGCACGGGCGCTACCGCTTCGACGTGACGGGCGAGGCCAACCACGCCGGCACCACGCGGATGGAGGACCGGGTCGACCCGATGCTCACCTTCGCCATGACCGCGCTCGCGGCGAACAAGCAGGCGCGCCTGGCCGGCCAGCGGGCCACCTTCGGACGCGTCGACGTGGCGCCCAACGGCACCAACGCGGTGCCGTCGCGGGTGACCGCCTGGCTCGACGCCCGGTGCTCCACCGACGAGGGCCTCCAGACGCTCGTCGCGGCCATCACCGAGCAGGCGGCCCAGCGCGCCGGCCGCGACGGCACGACCCTGGTCGTCACCGCCGAGTCCGTCTCGCCGGCCGTCACGTTCGACGCCGACCTCACCGCCCGCCTCGTCACCGGCCACGACGGTCCGGACTGGCCCGTCGTCCCGACCCAGGCCGGCCACGACGCCGGCGTGCTCGCCGCCGCGGGCGTGCCGACCGCCATGCTCTTCGTCCGCAACCCGACCGGCGTCTCGCACGCCCCGTCGGAGCACGCCGGGACGGCCGACTGCCTCGCCGGCGTCGAGGCGCTGGCGACCAGCCTCGAGCGGCTGGCCGGATGAGCGCCCCGGCGTCGTACCTGCTCGAGCGCGCCCTCGTCGCCCTGCCCGGGCGGCCCGTCGAGGTGCGCGACCAGGTGCGCGTCACGGTCGCCGACGGCCGGTTCACCTCCGTCGAGCCCGACAGCCCCGACAGCCCCGGCGACCCGTCGGCGGTCCTGCTCGCCGGCCTCACGCTGCCCGGTCTCGCGAACACCCACTCCCACGCCTTCCACCGCGCCCTGCGCGGGCGCACGCAGCGCGAGCGCGGCAGCTTCTGGACGTGGCGCGAGCAGATGTACGGCGTCGCGCGGCGCCTCGACCCGGCGTCGTACGGCGCGCTGGCCCGCGCCACCTACCGCGAGATGCTGGCGGCGGGCGTGACGAGCGTCGGCGAGTTCCACTACGTGCACCACCGGCCCGACGGCACGCCGTACGGCGCGAGCGGCGCGGCGGGCGGCGCGGCGGGCGGCGCGGCGGGGGAGCGCGAGAACGCGCTGGCGCTGGCGCTGGTGGACGCCGCGCGCGACGTCGGCATGCGGATCACGCTGCTCGACACCTGCTACCTCGCGGCCGGGTTCGGGCGGGCGCCGGAGGGTGCCCAGGTGCGGTTCTCGGACGGCACGGCCGAGGCGTGGGCGCGCCGGACGACCGCCCTGCGCGCGGCCGCGGAGCGCGAGGGCGTCGTCGTCGGCACCGCCGTGCACTCGGTGCGCGCCGTGCCGCCGGACGCGCTCGGGGTCGTGGCCGCGACCGGGGCCGGTCGGCCGCTGCACGTGCACCTCTCCGAGCAGGTGGCCGAGAACGAGGCCTGCCTCGCGGCGACCGGGCTGACCCCGACCGCGCTGCTCGACCGCCACGGGGTGCTCGGGCCGATGACGAGCCTCGTGCACGCCACCCACCTCACCGACGACGACGTGGCGCGCATCGGCGGCGCCGCGGCGTACGCGTCGTTCTGCCCCACCACCGAGCGCGACCTCGGCGACGGCATCGGCCCGAGCCGCGCCCTGGCGGAGGCCGGTGCGCGGCTCACGCTCGGCAGCGACAGCCACGCCGTCATCGACCCCTTCGAGGAGATGCGGGCCGTCGAGCTCGACGAGCGGCTCCGCACGCAGCAGCGGGGGCACTGGTCGGCGGGCGAGCTGCTGGCCGCGGCGACGTACGACGGCCACACCAGCCTCGGGTTCGCCGACGCCGGCCGCATCGCCGTCGGCGCCCGGGCCGACCTGGTCACGCTCGACACCTCCTCGCCCGCCACCGCCGGGACCGGCGCCGACGAGCAGACCGCCGTCTTCGCCGCGACGGCGGCCGACGTGGTGCACGTGGTGGTCGACGGGCGCGTCGTGCACACCTCCGCCGACCGGGCCGCGATCGGCGCCGAGCTGGGGGCCGCGGTCGCGCGGCTCCACGACGAGCCCCCCGAGGGGATCACCGACGACGGAGAGGCCACCCCGTGACCAGCACCCTCCTCACGAACATCGGCGAGCTGCTGACCGGCCGGGTCGGCGACGAGGGCCCCGACCTGGTGGCCGACGCGGCGCTCGTGGTCGACGGCGCCCGGGTCGCGTGGATCGGCACCGCCGCCGAGGCGCGGGAGCGCCCCGACGCGCTCGCGGCCGACCAGCACGTCGACGCGGGCGGGCGGGCCGTCCTCCCCGGCTTCGTCGACTCCCACAGCCACCTGGTCTTCGCCGGCGACCGGGCCGACGAGTTCGCGGCGCGGATGGCCGGGGAGTCGTACGCCGCGGGCGGCATCCGGCGCACCGTCGGCCTCACCCGTGCGGCCACCGACGAGGCCCTCCTGGCGAACGCGACCCGGCTGGTCGGCGAGATGCTCCGGCAGGGCACGACGACCGTCGAGATCAAGTCGGGCTACGGGCTCACGCCGTACGACGAGGCCCGCAGCCTCGCCGTCGCGCAGCAGCTGACCCCGGAGACGACCTTCCTCGGCGCCCACGTCGTCCCGGCCGCGGCGGACGGCGGCGCGGGCGACGCGGCGGCGTACGTCGACCTCGTCACCGGCCCGATGCTCGCGGCCTGCGCGCCGTACGCGCGGTGGATCGACGTCTTCTGCGAGACCGGCGCCTTCGACGCCGACCAGGCGCGGGCCGTGCTGGCGGCGGGCGCCGCGGCGGGCCTGCGCGGTCGGCTGCACGCCAACCAGCTCGGCCCGGGCCCCGGGGTGCGCCTCGCCGCCGAGCTGGGCCTGGCGGCGGTCGACCACTGCACCTACCTCGACGACGCGGACGTCGACGCGCTGGTCGACTCCGGCACGGTCGCGACGCTGCTGCCGGGCGTGGAGTTCTCGACGCGGCAGCCCTACCCCGACGCCCGCCGCCTGATCGACGCCGGCGCGCACGTCGCGATCGCGTCGGACTGCAACCCCGGCTCCTGCTTCACCAGCTCGCTGCCGTTCTGCGTCGCGCTGGCCGTGCGGGAGATGGGGATGACGCCGACCGAGGCCGTGCACGCGGCGACCCGCGGCGGGGCCCGGGCGCTGGACCGCGACGACGTCGGGGTGCTGCGCGTCGGCGCCGACGCCGACCTCGTGCTGCTCGACGCCCCGAGCCACACCCACCTCGCCTACCGCCCCGGCGTGCCCCTCGTCGCGGGCGTCTGGCAGCGCGGGCGGCCCGTGCTCGGGCGGGTGTGAGCGGGCGGCACCGAGCGGGCGGCACCGAGCGGGCGGCACCGAGCGGGCGGCAGTTTCGCCGCTCGAGCGGTTAAACCTCCTCTTGGCACCCTGAATTCAGGTCGCAAGGTTCCAGTTTCGCCGCTCGAGCGGCGAAACTGCGGGCGGGCCCGGTCACACGCCGAGTGACCGCTATCACACGATCAGCGTCCTGTACAGACCCACCTAAGGCACATGCCCGATGTGCCGCCCTACCTCAGACGGCGAACGTAGGTCCCACGCTGCCGGCGACCCCACCCCTGGGTTCGATCGGCTCCTACGGAGGAGACCCCCATGTTCCAGTCCACGCCCGCCTACCTCGCCGCCGAGCACCGCTACCGCGTCGAGTCCCTGCGCCGCTCGCTCGGTCGTCGCGCCGCCCGCCGCGTCTCCGACGAGACCCCGCGCCCCAAGTTCCGCTGAGCCGCACGCCCTGACCGACACGGGGGCCGGCGGTGCACCCGATGTCCGAGGTCTCGGGGATCATGGACCCCGTGCCCGCCGCCCCACGCAGCTCGACCCTCGTCGGGCGTGACGCCGAGCTCGAGCAGCTGTGCTCGTGGCTCGGCATCGGTGCGTCCGGGGCGGCTGCGGGTCCCGACCACGTCGCCCCGCCCGCCGTCCTGCTCGCCGGTGACGCCGGCGTGGGCAAGACCCGCCTGCTGACCGAGCTGCGCGACCGGGCCTTCGCCGCCGGCTGGAACGTCGGCGCCGGCCACTGCCTCGACTTCGCCGACTCGGCGCTGCCCTACCTGCCGTTCTCCGAGATCCTCGGTCGTCTCGACCGCGAGCTGCCCGACGTGGTCGCCGCCGTCGTCGAGGCCCACCCCACGCTGGCCCGCCTGCAGCCCGGTCGCCGGCTGCGCACGGGCGAGGGCGACGACGCCGCCAGCCTGGCCCGCGGCGACCTCTTCCCCGCGATCCACGCGCTGCTCGAGGCCGTCGCCGAGCACGCCCCCTTCCTCGTCGTGATCGAGGACGCGCACTGGGCCGACCAGTCGACGCGCGACATGCTGTCCTTCCTCTTCACCCGCCCCTTCTCGGGCCCGGTCGCGGTGGTGGCGTCCTACCGCTCCGACGACCTGCACCGCCGCCACCCGCTGCGCCGCCAGGTCGCGGAGTGGTCCCGCCTGCGCGACGTGCAGCGCCTGCAGCTCGACCCGCTGCGCGCCCCCGACGTACGACGCCTCGTGCGCGGCCTCGTGCGCGGGCTGCACGCCGACGGGCTCACGGCGGCCGAGGTGGCCCAGATCGTGGCCCGGGCCGAGGGCAACGCCTTCTTCGTGGAGGAGCTGGTGGTGGCCGCCCGCGGCAGCGACGGCGGCCTGCCCGACGACCTCGCCGACGTGCTGCTGGTGCGCCTCGACCGGCTCGACGACGACGCGACGCGGATCGTGCGGGTGGCCTCCGCCTCCGGGCGTCGGGTCAGCCACGCCATGCTCGCCCAGGCCTCCGGGCTGGTCGACGACGAGCTCGAGCAGGGGATCCGGCGCGCGGTCGAGATGAACGTGCTCGAGCCGCGCGGCGACGACTCCTACGTGTTCCGCCACGCGCTGCTGGGCGAGGCCGTGTACGACGACCTGCTGCCCGGCGAGCGGGTGCGCCTGCACGCCACGTACGCCGCCGCGATCGTCGACGGTCGCGCCCCCGGCAGCGCCGCCGAGCTCGCGCGCCACGCCCGCCTGGGCCAGGACCCGGCGACCGCCCTGCGCGCCAGCATCGAGGCGGGCGGCGACGCCATGCGCGTGGGCGCGCCGGAGGAGGCCGCCCAGCACTTCCAGCACGCGCTCGCCCTGCGCACCGCCCCGGGCGTCGGCGAGCTCGACGACTCCACGCTCGCCCGCCTCGTGACCCGCACCGCCGACGCCCTCATCGCGGCGGGCCACTTCGACCGGGCCGCGGCCGTGGTGCGCGAGCAGCTCGACCGCCTCGACACCGACGCCCCGCCGGCCCTGCGCGGCGAGCTGCTCACCGCGCTGGCGACCGCGGTCGGCATGACCGACACCTCCGAGGACCTCGTGGCCTGGACCCGCGAGGCCGTCGACCTCACCGCCGACGCCCCGGCCGTCGTCCGGGTGCGGGCGCTGTCGTTCCACGCCCGCGCGCTGAGCGCCGACGACCAGCACGAGCCGGCCCGCCAGGTGGCGCTCGAGGCGCTGGGCGAGGCCGAGAAGCACGACCTGCCGCGACTGGCGACCGACGCGCTCACCACCCTCGTCGGCCTCGACCGCGACGGCCCGGTCGAGGAGGTGCGCCGCTCGATGGAGGACGTCATCCGCCGCGCCCGCGCCGCCCGCGCGGTCAACGCCGAGCTGCGCGCCCTCTACTTCCTCGGTCGGCTCCACCAGGACCGCGCCGAGCACGACCTCGCGGCCGACGCCTTCGCGCGGGGCGTACGACGCGGCGCCGCGGCCGGCACGCCCTGGGCGCCGTACGCGTTCGACTGCCGCTTCATGCAGGCCTCCGTAGCGCTGGAGCGCGGGGCCTGGAGCGACGTGCTCGAGCTGACCGACATGGGCGGCCAGGCGCCGCCGCCGCTCAACGAGGCGATGCTGACGTCGCTGCGCGTGCGGGTGGGCGCGGCGCGGGGCGAGGCCGACGCGCTCGCCCGCGCGAAGGCGCTGCGCCGCACGTGGCGCCAGGAGGGGCTCGTCGCCATCGGCGGCGCCACCGCCGAGCTGACCGTGCACGAGCACCGCCGCGACCCGCAGGCCGCGGTCGAGGTGTACGACGCCGTGGTGCGCTCCGTGACGGTCACGTGGCGCGAGTTCTTCCAGGCCCGGTTGCGCCTCGCCGCGACGACGCTCGGCGTGCTGGCCTCCGCCGCCGCCGGACGCGGGGGCGACGGCCTCGTCGAGGAGCAGCGCCTCGCCTGGGCGCCCACGGCCGACCGGCTGGCCGAGGACGGCCGCCGCGTGCTGGCCGACGTGCGCGAGTCCGGCCTGACGATGGGGCCGGAGGGGCAGGCGTGGGCCGCGCGGCTCGAGGCCGAGGTGCTGCGCTGGCGCTGGGCCGCCGACCTGGAGCCCCCGGACGAGGAGACGCTCGTCGCCGCGTGGCGGCGGGCCGAGGAGGCCGCGTCGGCCTACGGCAACCCCTCGGCGCTCGCGCAGGTGCGCACCCACTTCGCGATCGTGCTGCGCGCGGTGGGGGAGACGGCCCGCGCCCGCGAGGTCGCCGACCTGGCCCGTGACACGGCCCGCCACCTGGGTCTCTCGCCGCTCATCGACGACCTGACGGCCGCCGGCGGGGCCGGACGGGGCAGCCGCACCGGGCGGGCGCGGCGTCCCGCCCCCGCCTCCGACGCGCTCACCCCCCGCGAGGAGGAGATCCTGGCGCTCGTCGCCCAGGGCCGCACCAACGGCGAGATCGCGCGCCAGCTCTACATCAGCGTGAAGACGGTGTCGGTGCACGTCTCGAACATCCTCGGCAAGCTCGGCGCCGCGAGCCGCACCGAGGCCGCCGCCCTCGCCCGCCGCAAGGGGCTGCTCCCGTGAGCGGCGGGCCGGTCGGGCCGGTCGGGGAGGCGACCTTCCGCTGTGCCGCGGCCAGCGCCGCCGACGAGGAGCCGCTGGCGGGCTCGGCCCCGACGGAGACGCTCTGGCTGCTCGTCGAGCAGCCCGGTCCGTGGGGTCGCAAGGCCCTGAAGGAGAGCCGCCTGCCCGACGCCGTCGCCGCCCACCTCCGCGAGCTCGACGGTGTGGCGGGCGCGCGGGTGCAGCTCGTGCGCCGGCCCGGCCGGCCCGAGAACGCCGACGCCGCCCGCCGCGTGTTCCTGGCCCGCCGCGGCGAGGCCGGCTTCGCGGTCGCCTCCGCCCTCCTCGCCGACGACGAGGTGCTCGCGCTGACCCCCGACCACCTGCGCGCGGGCACGGCGCCGGGCTTCGCGCCGTACGACGCCCCGCTCTGGCTCGTCTGCACCAACGGCCGGCGCGACGTGTGCTGCGCCGAGCTCGGCCGCCCCGTGGTCGACGCCCTCGCCGCGCGCTGGCCCGACGGCACCTGGGAGACGACCCACCTCGGCGGTCACCGGTTCTCGGCGACCCTCCTGGCGCTGCCCTCGGGCCTGACGCTCGGTCGGCTCGACGCCGGCGACGCCGTGCCGGTGTGCGCCGCCGTCGCCGCCGGGGAGGTGCCCGTCGCGCGCACCCGGGGCCGCGCCGGCGACCCGGGCGCGGTGCAGGCGGCCGACCTGCACCTGCGGACGCTGCTGGCGCTGCGCGCGGCCGACGACGTACGGCGGGAGCCCGACGCCCAGCCCGACGCCCAGCCCGGTGCGCGCCCGGTCTTCACGGTCCGGCGGGCGGGCGGGGTCGAGCGGTGGGAGTGCACCGTCACGACCGGCCGCGGCGAGCCCCGGCGGCAGAGCTGCGGCGACGACAAGGTCAAGCCGGCCGCGACGTATGCGGTGGACGCCGAGCGCGTCGACGGCTGAGCCGGTCGGTGCCGGTCCGGTCGGGGGCCGGGCGGGTTTGGTCGCCTTGACACCTCCGACCACAATGGCCCGAGCGCGAGCCCGCGCGGAGCCGAGACACGAGGGAGCCAGACGGTGGCGGACGAGGCTGAGGACCGGCCGGTACTGGTGGGCGTGATCGCCCTCGTGGGGGTCGGGCTGGTCGTGGGGCTGATCGTGGGTCTCGTGGCCCTCGGCGGCACGCGCTTCCTCGGGCTCGGCGAGGGTGGCGGCGGCGGTGGTGGGGGTGCGGCCGAGCAGCCGACCCTCGTGCTGCCGGAGGTGTCGCTCACGGACTCCCCGACGGGCCCGCTCATCACGCTGACGCCCGAGGGCGGCGAGTCGACGGAGGAGCCCGCTCCGGAGGAGCCGGCGGAGACCACGACCACCGAGGCCGCCGAGCCCTCGATCACGCTGCAGGCCAGCACGGCGACGGCCGGCCCGATGGAGCGCATCGACCTCTCGGGGCTCTACACGGGTGGTGACGGCGCGATCCTCACGGTGCAGCGGCTCACCGACGGCTCCTGGAACGACGTCGGCGGCGCCGCGAACGTGTCCGGCGAGCTGTTCTCGACCTTCGTCGAGCTGGGTCGTCCCGGCGACAACGTGCTGCGGGTCGTCGACAGCGAGAACGGTCTGGAGTCGAACGAGGTCACCGTCGTCATCCAGTGACGACGCGGGCCGCCCGTGACCGGTCGACCCGACGGGTCCAGTACCCCACCCAGCCGGTGCCGGCGAGCAGCAGGCCGCCGATCACGACCGCGACCACCCCGAGCGGGGCGACGGCGGCCAGCGCGCTGACGGACGCGGGCCCGCCCACGCTGCCGGTCTCGGCGCACAGCCGCCACGCGCCGAGGTACTGCGCCCGACCCACGGTGGGTGCCGTGTCGGCCCCGAGGGTCATCACGATGCCCGACCCGAGCCCGTTGCCCGCGGCGATCAGCACCATCACGGCCAGCACGCTCGCCGTGCCCGACGTCAGCGGCAGCAGCAGGCACCCCACGGCCACGGCCAGCACCACCGGTACGGCGACCAGCGCGCGCCCGCGCTTGTCCATCAGCCAGCCGCCCGGCACGAAGAAGGCGATGTCGACCGCGGCGGCCACGGCGAACATCAACGACGTGGTGGAGGCCGAGATGCCGACGGACTCCGCCCACAGCGGCAGCAGGCCCTGCCGCAGCGACCGGCTGACGCCGATCACGACCACGGCGACGCCGAGGGTGAGGAGCGTGCGCCGGTGGTCGCGGATGACGTCGACCACCCGGACGGGACCCGCCAGGCGTTGCGCCGCACGGGTGTCGGCCCCGAGGTCGGGCACGAGGAGCGCGACGAGCCCGCCGACGAGCCCGGTGCCGGTCGCGAGCCAGAAGGCCCCGGCGATGCCGGCGTACGGGATGAGCAGCGCACCGAGGAGCGGCCCGACGAGGAAGCCGACGCGGCTGCTGGCGCCGAGCGCCGAGAGGGCGCGGGCGCGGTAGGACTCGGGGACGGCGTCGATGATGAAGCCCTGCCGGGCGATGTGGAACGCCGTCCAGGCCATGCCGGCGGCCACGACGCTGAGCGCGAGCGCGACGACCGACCCGGTGAGCGCGGCCACCGCCGTCGCCCCGGCCTGCACGACGCCGCCGAGCACCAGGGTGCGGCGCTCGCCGATCCGCGCCACGAGGGAGCCGGCCGGCAGCGACGCGACCAGCATCCCCGCCCCGAGGAGGGCGACGACGAGGGCGGCGGTGCCGACGTCGGCCCCCAGCTCGCGGGCCCGCAGCGCCAGCACGGGCAGGATCGCGCCCTGCCCGATGCTCGCGGCGATGCTGGGTCCGTAGGCCGGCAGCGCCACGCTCCGCAGGCGGAAGGGGGCCTCGGGCCTGCTCGCGTCGTCCATCGGGGCCATTGTCCGTGGTCGCCGGTCGTCGGTGGACCGCGAGGTGCCCGCCCCGGGAATGACCGAGACCAGGGGTGCGTTACGTCGTACGAACAAAGTTGAGTTGAGACGACTCAAGTTATTTGGCAGACTCGCTCCGGCGACGCAGGATGGAGGAACGAGGCCGGCGCCGGCCGAGAAGACCTGGCGCCCGACCCCCGCCCCACCAGCAGCACCACAGACCAGCAGCACCCGCAGCATTCCCAGCAGTCCCGTTCATCAGGAGGCACACATGGCTCGCGCAGTCGGTATCGACCTCGGCACGACGAACTCCGTCGTCGCCGTCCTGGAGGGTGGAGAGCCCACCGTCATCGCCAACGCCGAGGGCGCGCGCACGACGCCGTCCGTCGTCGCGTTCGCCAAGTCCGGCGAGGTCCTCGTCGGCGAGGTGGCCAAGCGTCAGGCCGTCACCAACGTCGACCGCACCATCCGCTCCGTGAAGCGCCACATGGGCACGGACTGGACGACCAAGGTCGACGACAAGTCGTTCACCCCGCAGCAGATCAGCGCCTTCGTGCTGCAGAAGCTGAAGCGCGACGCCGAGGCCTACCTCGGTGAGCCCGTCACCGACGCGGTCATCACCGTGCCGGCGTACTTCTCCGACTCGCAGCGCCAGGCCACCAAGGAGGCCGGCGAGATCGCGGGCCTCAACGTCTCGCGCATCGTCAACGAGCCGACCGCGGCCGCCCTCGCCTACGGCCTCGACAAGGGCGACGACCAGACGATCCTCGTCTTCGACCTCGGTGGCGGCACGTTCGACGTGTCCCTGCTCGAGATCGGCGAGGGCGTCGTCGAGGTCAAGGCCACCAGCGGCGACAACGAGCTCGGTGGTGACGACTGGGACCACCGCGTCGTCGAGTGGATGGTCACCAAGTTCAAGAACAGCAACGGCGTCGACCTCGCCGCCGACAAGATCGCCGCGCAGCGCCTCCAGGAGGCCGCGGAGAAGGCCAAGATCGAGCTCTCGAGCTCGAGCGAGACCACGATCCACCTGCCCTACATCACGCACGGCGAGTCGGGCCCGCTGCACTTCGAGGAGAAGCTGACGCGCGGCGAGTTCCAGCGCCTCACGGCCGACCTGCTCGAGCGCACCAAGAAGCCCTTCCAGCAGGTGCTGAAGGACGGCGGCGTCGCCGTCGCCGCGATCGACCACGTCGTGCTCGTGGGTGGGTCCACCCGCATGCCGGCCGTGGCCGAGGCGGTCAAGGAGCTGCTCGGCGGCAAGGAGCCCAACAAGGGCGTCAACCCCGACGAGGTCGTCGCGCTCGGTGCGGCCCTCCAGGCCGGCGTGCTCAAGGGCGAGGTCAAGGACGTGCTGCTCCTCGACGTCACGCCGCTGAGCCTCGGCATCGAGACCAAGGGCGGCGTCATGACCACCCTGATCGAGCGCAACACCACGATCCCGACCAAGCGCAGCGAGATCTTTACGACGGCCGACGACAACCAGCCGTCGGTCGAGATCAAGGTCGCGCAGGGCGAGCGCCAGATGTGGGGCCAGAACCAGCCCCTCGGCAACTTCGAGCTCACCGGTCTCCCGCCGGCCCCGCGCGGCGTGCCGAAGATCGAGGTCACGTTCGACATCGACGCCAACGGCATCGTGCACGTGTCGGCGAAGGACCAGGCCTCGGGCCGCGAGCAGTCGATGACGATCTCCGGCGGCTCCGCCCTCGGCAAGGACGAGATCGACCGCATGGTCAAGGAGGCCGAGCAGTACGCGGAGGAGGACGCCAACCGTCGCTCCGCCGTCGAGGCTCGTAACACCGCCGACCAGCTCGTCTACACGACCGAGAAGTTCCTCGGCGAGAACGCCGAGAAGCTGCCGGAGGACGTCAAGACCGAGGTCCAGGCCGACGTCGACGAGCTGAAGGCCACGCTGGCCAAGGACGACGCGAGCGCGGAGGACATCTCCTCGGGCGTCGACAAGCTCAACACGTCGAGCCAGAAGATGGGTGCGGCGCTCTACGCCGCGGCCGAGGCCGACCAGTCCGCCGCCGGCGGCACGACCGGCTCGACCGGCGAGGCCGACGACGACGTCGTCGACGCCGAGATCGTCGACGAGCCCGAGGCCACCGACGGCACGGACGGCCCCGCGGAGGGTGAGTCCAAGTGACCGACGCCCACCCCCACCCGGGCGACGACCCGGGCGAGCAGGGCGACGCGCCGGACCAGCCGGAGTCCTCGGCCGAGGGCGGCCCCGGCGACACCGGGCCCGACCCGGACGTCGTCGCGGACGCCCTGGCGGGCGACGACGTGGTCACCGGGGGCGACCCCGAGGCCGGCGCCGAGCCCGACCCGGCCCAGGACGAGCTCGTCGTCACGAAGATGGAGCTGGCCGAGCGCACGGCCGATCTGCAGCGCCTGCAGGCCGAGTTCCTCAACTACAAGCGACGGGTCGAGCGCGACCGCGACCTGCTGGCGCAGAACGCGTCGTACAAGGTGCTCGCCCCCGTCGTGGAGGTGCTCGACAACATCGACCGCGCCAAGGAGCACGGGCCGCTCGACGGTGGCTTCAAGGCCGTCGCCGACCAGCTCGAACGAGTGGTCGGGGCGCAGGGCCTGACGCGGTTCGGCACGCCGGGCGACGCGTTCGACCCGAACGTGCACGAGGCCCTCTCCCACCTGGGCGAGGACCCCGACGTCACGGTGCAGACGGTGAAGATCGTCGCCAAGGCGGGCTACCGCATCGGCGACCGCGTCGTCCGCGCGGCGCAGGTGCTCGTGGTCGACCCGGCCACGGCCCCGCCGGCGGCGGAGTAGCGCCACCCGTGCCGGGGGCGGCGCCGCGACGGTGCGGCCCCCGGCACGACGTACGCACGACGAGACCCACGAGGACGACGAGGAGGGAGGTGCGCGGATGAGCAACGCGGACTGGGCGACGAAGGACTTCTACAAGGTGCTGGGCGTGTCGAAGGACGCGACCACGGAGGAGATCAAGAAGGCCTACCGCAAGCTGGCGCGCGCGAACCACCCCGACTCGAACCCCGACGACACCGCCAAGCACGAGGTCTTCAAGAAGGTCGCGGAGGCCTACGACGTCGTCGGCGACCCCGCGAAGCGCAAGCAGTACGACGACGTGCGCGCGGCGCCGACGGGCTTCGGCGGCGGTTTCGGCGGGGGCGGCGGCGCCGGCGGCGGCTTCGACATCTCCGACCTGCTGCGCGACCGCGCGGGCGGGGGCGGCGGCTTCGGCGACAT
Source organism: Nocardioides alkalitolerans DSM 16699 (assembly GCF_000426525.1). Classification (GTDB taxonomy): domain Bacteria; phylum Actinomycetota; class Actinomycetes; order Propionibacteriales; family Nocardioidaceae; genus Nocardioides; species Nocardioides alkalitolerans. Next base: position 256,048 of record NZ_KE384533.1, on the reverse strand, counting down.
GTTCGGCGACATCTTCGGGGGCGGCGGCGGACGCCGTCAGTCCCGACCGCGCCCGGCCAAGGGCCAGGACGTGGAGAGCACCGCCACCATCAGCTTCACCGACGCCATCGACGGCGTCACGATCTCGCTGCGCCTCAGCAGCGACGCGGCCTGCGCGACGTGCTCCGGAACGGGCGGCAAGCCCGGCACCAAGCCCCGCATCTGCACCGAGTGCGAGGGTGCGGGCTACGTCACCGGCTCGGTCGGCGGCGCGTTCTCGATGAACGAGACCTGTCCCGTCTGCCACGGCCGCCAGCTCGTGTACGACGAGGCCTGCCCCACGTGCCACGGCTCCGGTCGCGGCACCTCGGCCCGCACCATCCAGGCCCGCATCCCCGCGGGCGTGAAGGACGGCCAGCGCATCCGCGTGCGCGGCAAGGGCGGCTCCGGCGAGAACGGCGGCCCCGCGGGCGACCTGTTCGTCACCGTGAAGGTCTCCGGCCACCGCCTCTTCGGCCGCAAGGACGACAACCTCACGCTCGACGTGCCGGTCTCCTTCGACGAGCTCGCGCTCGGCGCCGAGATCAAGGTGCCGACGCTCGGTGGCGCGCCCGTCACGCTGCGGCTGCCCGCCGGGACGCCCAACGGCCGCACCTTCCGGGTGCGCGGCAAGGGTGCGCGCAAGGCCGACGGCTCGTACGGCGACCTGCTCGCCACCGTCGAGGTCCAGGTGCCCGTCTCGCTCGACGAGGCGGCCCGCGAGGCCGTCCAGGCCTACCGCGCGGCCACCGCCGGTCGGCCGCTGCGCGCGAACCTGTTCGAGGAGTCGTGATGGCGGGCGGTCCGCGGCGTCCCGCCGGTCCGCCCGACCCCGACGCCGCCGTCTTCGTCATCTCGGTGGCCGCCGAGCTCACGGGCCTCCACCCGCAGACGCTCCGCGCCTACGAGCGGATGGGGCTCGTCATGCCCGGCCGCACCGGTGGCGGCGGGCGGCGCTACTCCGCCCGCGACATCGACCGGCTCCGCGACATCGCCGACCTCACGTCCGCCGGCACCGGCATCGAGGGCGTGCGCCGCATCCTCGAGCTCGAGACGCACGTCTCCGCCCTGCGGCACCGCAACGAGGAGCTCGTCGCCGAGCTCGAGGCGACGCGGGACGCCCTGCGCCAGGCGCTGGCCCAGCGTCGTACGACGAACGCGGCCCCGCCGGCGCGGCCCGCCAACCTCCCGGTGCTCCGCCGCCCCGACCCCGACCAGTCCGTCGTCGTCTGGCGCCGCAACCGCGGGGTCTGACCGGGGGCGGCCCGGATCCACCCGGGTCGACCCGGGTCGACCGGGGTCGATCGGGGGGTGAGCGCGCCATGGTCACGCAGGCAACTTGTCGGTAACCTCACGCTGCGCCTCGTCGTTGCTCGGGAGCACGACCCGTGTGTGGGCCGGTGCGGCGCGCGACCAACGAGGGTCGCCGCGAGACGAGGCGGGTGAGGGCGACGCTCGAGGCAGTGCTGGACTGGGTGCGCGACTACCTGGCCCACATGAACTGGGTGCACTTCTGGTCCATCCCCGTCTTCACCGCCGTCGTCGGGTGGCTCATCAACTGGTCGGGCCTCTGGATGCTCTTCTCGCCCGTGCACTTCCACGGCAAGCGGGTGCCCGGGCTCAAGGAGCTGGCGGTCGTGATGCCGCGCAAGTTCCAGGAGATCCCCGGCATGCTCCAGGGCGGTCTCGGCTGGCAGGGCATCGTGCCCGCCCGCGCCGGCAAGATGGGCAGCATCGCCGTCGACAAGGCCATCGCCAAGCTCGGCACGCCGGCGGAGTTCTACCAGGAGCTCGAGCCCGACCAGATCGCCGAGCACATCGTCGAGATCTTCTCCCCGGAGATCCCCGAGCTGGTCGACGAGGTCATGTGGCGCGAGCACCCGCGGCTGTGGCGCGACCTGCCCCGACCCGTCCGGGCGGCCGTCACGGAGCGCGTGCAGCACCAGCTGCCCCACGTCGTGCGGCGCGTGACCACCGAGATCGGCATCCACATCGACCAGCTGCTCGATCCGAAGATCATGGTCATCGACCACTTCGAGAAGAACCCCGAGCTGGTCGTGAAGATCTTCCGCGACTTCGGCGCCCGCGAGCTGCGGCTCATGGTGCTCTTCGGGTTCGTGTTCGGCTTCCTGCTCGGCATCCCCGTGGCGGTCATCGACCACGCGTTCGGCCAGTGGTGGGCCCTGCCGCTGATGGGCGTGCTCGTCGGCTGGGTGACCAACAAGCTCGGCATGTGGCTGATCTTCGACCCGGCCGAGCCCCGCAGGGTCGGACCCTTCACGTTCCAGGGCCTCTTCCCGAAGCGGCAGGACGCGGCCGCCGAGATCTACGCGCAGCACATCGCCGACGACGTCATCACGCTCGAGCGCATCGGCGACTTCCTGCTCGACGGCCCGCGCGGCGACCGCACGCGGCAGATGCTCGCGACGGCGCTCCAGCCGGCGATCGACATGGCGATCGGGCCCGCCCGGGGCGCCGTGCGGGTCGCCGTCGGCGCGAACCGCTTCGACACGATCCGGGAGTCCGTCGCCCAGGAGGCCGTGGGCCGCACGCTCAAGCCGTTCCAGGACCCGGCCTTCAGCGCGCAGCAGTCGACCAAGATCCGTACGCTCATCGCACGCCGCACGAAGGAGCTGCCGCCCCGCGACTTCGTCGAGATGATGCGGGCCGCCATCAAGGAGGACGAGTGGATGCTCTACGCCCACGGCGCGATCATGGGCGCCGCGGGTGGGTTCCTCCACCTGTGGATCTTCGGCGTCGGAGGACGGTGACCGCGTGAGCAGAGGTACGTCGAACGGGTGGGGGCCGCCGCGGCCCGGTGACCGCCCTGCCGCCCGTCCCGCCCGTCCCGCGCGGCCGTCGCGGTCGGTGCCGAGCGTCGACGACGGTGACGTCCTCGTGCCGGAGCCGCTGGCGCTGCCGTCGCGGGACTCCCGGGAGGGCCGGCTCCGGCGCCCCCGCCTCCCGGCGCGGGTGCCGTCGTTCCTGCCGGCGGCGCTGACCTCGCGCGTGCCCGCGGGGCTGGGGCCGGCCGTCGAGGCGCTGCCCGGCCTGGCGCGCATCACCGCCGCCACCGCCCTCCACACCGCCGAGTGGGGGGTCACGGCGTACGCCCGCACCGGGCGCAAGATCCTGCGGGCCATGTCGGACCCCGAGGCGGCCGCCGACCTCAACCGCGAGCTCAACGAGGCCGCCGCCCTCGTCGGCCACCTCGCCCGGGCGGTCTCGGCGGGAGTGCCGCTGCCCGAGGCGGTCGCCCAGCTGCGGCTCGTCGCCGACACCCCGCCGGTGCCGGAGGAGGGCGGCGCGAGCCGCCGCGACTCCGACGAGCAGCGGCTGCGCACCAAGGGTGCGCAGCTGCTCCAGCAGTCGCGCGACGTGTGGCACTCCGACGCCGGGCACCCGGCGTACGAGCGCATCCTCGGCGACCTCGCGCCCGACGAGGCCCGGATCCTGGTGCTGCTGCTCAAGGACGGCCCGCAGCCCGCGGTCGACGTCCGCACGGGCGGCCCGATGGGCCGGGTGAACTCCCAGCTGGTGGCCCGCGGGCTCACGATGGTGGCGGCGCGGGCCGGTCTGCGGCACGTCGACCTCGTGCCGCAGTACCTCAACAACCTCTCGCGCCTGGGCCTGGTGTGGCAGTCGTCGGAGTCCCTCGACGACCTCACGCGCTACCAGGTGCTCGAGGCGCAGCCCGACGTGCTGGCGGCCACCCACGCGGTGAAGTTCGCCCGGATCATGCGCCGCAGCCTCCACCTGACGCCGTTCGGCGTCGACTTCGCCCGCACCTGCTTCACCACGGAGCAGGAGGCCGAGGTCGGCGTCTTCCCGACGCACGAGACCCCGCCGGAGGCGGCGACCCCGGAGCCGTCGCTGCCGCGGAAGGGCTGACGGGCCGCCGCTTTCCCCGCCGGGCAGGATGGGGGGCGGTCACCAGACACCTGAGGAGGCGTCATGTCCCGCCGTACCGTCCGCTCCGCCGTCACCGCCCGCCGTTCCCGCTGGGCGGCCCCCGTGCTGCTCCTGCTCGCCGCGGGAGCCGTGGCCGCGGTCGTCGTACGACGCGGGGCCGGGGGCCCTGCGGCGCCGGACTCGTCGTCGGGCGGTCAGGTCTCCGAGATCAGCGCGTTCCCCGACCGCCGCGACGCCACGATCTTCCCGTCCGACGCCACCGCGGGCTACCCGCTGGGCGACGGCGACGAGCGCACGCAGCTGGCCGGTGAGGGCACCCGCCCGAACGAGGGCGAGGCCGGTCCGAACGCGATCCCGGGGCGCCACGCGGCGGCCCGCGACCTCCCGACGCCCGACGGCGCCGACCACGGCTGACGCCCCCGCGGGCGGATCGTCCAGCCGCATCGTCCGGCCGCCTCAGGCGACCGGCACGCCCGCCCGCTGGTCCCGCCGCTCCCGGAGCCGGGCGAGCGGGGCGCGGGTGGCCACGGTGAGCGCGAGCAGCGCCAGGCCGACGCCCACGACGGCTCCGTGCGCGACCCGCAGGCCGGGCGTGCCGAAGAACTGCGGCAGGTAGGTCACGAGCCCCAGCCCGACGAGCACGAGCCCGATGCGCTGGCCGTCGATCCCCGACCCCGCGAGTCGCAGCAGCCGCACGCCGGCGGCCGCCATCGCGGCCCAGCCGGCCGCGAAGAGGGTCATCGCCACGGGCTCGTAGCGGAACAGGTCGGCGGCTCCGGCCGCCGAGCCGTCGCCCGAGGCGAGCATCCCCCGGCCGAGCGCGTGCAGGCCGTAGGCCTCCGCGCCGTAGTAGGGCAGCACCAGCACCGCTCCCACCAGCAGCGCCCGCCCGGCCCACCGGTCGACCGTCACGATGCCGAGCCCGGCGAGCACGAACCCGGCCATGCCGAGCTGGTGCGCCCACAGCCAGGCGGGTCGGGCCCAGAGCTCGGCGGCGGCCAGTCCGGTCTCGGGGCCGTAGCCGCGCAGGGCCGGGTAGGCCGCGAGGGCGGCCCCGGCGGCGGCGAGCAGGAGGGCGGAGCGTCGGGCGGGGGTCATCGGGTTCTCCTCGTGAAGTGAGCACTGCTCTCTGAACTGAGAAGAGTGTGCACTGCTCTCTCTTCGGAAAGCAAGAGCGGTGCTCACTTCTGTGGCAGGCTGTCTCCGTGACGCCGCCCACGCCCCGCCAGCTCGCCCGCGAGGAGACGACCGCCCGCATCAAGGCGCTGGCGCTCGAGCAGCTCGCGTCGTCGTCCGCCACCGAGCTCTCGCTGCGCGCCGTCGCCCGCGAGATCGGCGTCGTCTCGAGCGCCGTCTACCGCTACTTCGCCTCCCGCGACGAACTGCTCACCGCGCTGATCGTCGACGCGTACGACGACCTCGCCGACCACCTCGAGCGGGCGGGCCGCCCGGACCGCCGGGGTGCCCGCCGGCGGTGGCTCGAGGTCTGCGGGGCGCTCCGGGCCTGGGCGCTGGCGCAGCCCCACCGGTTCGCCCTCGTTTACGGCTCCGCGATCCCGGGCTACGCCGCCCCCGCCACCACCATCGAGCCCGCCGGCCGGGTGGTGCGGGCGTTCTGCGTGCCGGCCGCCGCCGCAGGGGAGGCCGCGCCAGGGACGCGGGGCGATCCGCTGACGCGTGCGCTCACGGGGCAGCTGGCGGTGACCGCCGAGGCGCTCGAGCTCGACGTCGACGCCGGGCGCACCCTGCTCCTCGTCGGGGCGTTCGCCCAGGTGGTGGGACTGCTCACGCTCGAGCTGAACGGTCACTTCGTTGGCGGGTTCGAGCCGGCCGACGCCCTCTTCGAGGCGCTCGTCGCCGACCGGGCGGACGCGCTCGGCCTCTGACCCGCCCTGCCGGCGGGCGGCCCGTCAGCGGGCCGCGGGCAGCTGCACGGTGAAGACGGCGCCGCCCTCGGGGTGGCGGCGGTGGCTCGCCGTGCCGCCCTGGGCCTCGGCGAGCGTGCGCACGACGAAGAGCCCGAGACCGGTGCCGCGGGCGACGCTGCCGCGCTGGCGGGTGAACTCGTGGAAGAGGCGGGGCTCGAACTCGGGCGCGATGCCCGGGCCGCGGTCGACGACCTCGACGTCCACGGTGCCGTGGGCGCCGTCGCGCACCACGACGGTGACCGGCGCGGCGCCGTACTTGAACGCGTTGCTCACCAGGTTGCCCAGGATCTGCTCGACGCGCAGCGGGTCGGCGAGCGCGACCCGGTCGGTGGAGACCTCCACGGCGACGTCGTCGAGGTCGGCGAGCACCTCCGCGACGAGCGCGCCGACGGCCACGGGCCGCGGGTCGACGTGCAACGTGCCGAGGTGGATCTGGGTGGCGGTGTAGAGGTCCGAGGTGATCCGGTCGAGGTGCTGCACCTGGCGCACGACGGTGCGCAGCAACCGGTCGCGCTCCGGCTCGGTGACGGGCTCGTCGTTCCAGTGCAGCACGTCGACGGCCGAGTCGATGGCCGTGATGGGGCCGCGCAGCTCGTGGGCGGCCGCCGCGATCGCGCGCCGGAGCATGCCGAGCTCCTCGCCCGTGTGGTCGAGGTAGACGAGGATGCCCTGCTCGGTGCGGCGCAGCGTCAGGTGCAGGACCTCGCCGCCGTCGAGCACGACCCGCACCTCGGTGCGGTCCTCGTGGCGGTGGGCGGCGATCTTGTCGGCCAGGGCCGGGGCGCCCAGGCCGAGCAGGCCGCCGACCGGCACCGCCGCACCGAGCAGCCGGCGCGCCGCGGGGTTGGCCGTGACGAGGCGGGGGGCCGGCTCGTCGCTCACCACCAGCACGCCGTACGGCGCGTGCTCGAGCGCGAGGGTCGCGAGGTCGACGCCGGTGCCGCTCGGGGTGCGCGCGCCCGGCGCCGGTCGTACCGGGGTGGTGGCGGGCTGGGCGCTCGGGCCGGGCGTCACGGTCAGCGGCTGGGCGGGCCGGTCGGTGGCGGCCCCGACCGCGGCGACGTGGTCGAGGATCGAGTGGAGCGAGGTGCCCTTCTCGACGTACCCGTCGGCACCGGCCGCGACGGCGCGGTTCGCCATGTGGGCCGCACCGAACGCCGACATGGCGATGACCTTGGCGCCGGGAGCGGTGCGGCGCAGCTGGGGGAGTGCCTCGATGCCGTCCATGCGCGGCATGGCGACGTCGAGCAGCACCACGTCGGGCTGGGTGCGGCCGACGACCTCGACGGCGGCCGCGCCGTCGGCGGCCTCGCCGACCACGTCGAAGCCCGCACGCGTGAGCATCAGGCGTAGCAGGTGGCGGAGGTCGGGGGTGTCGTCGACGACCACGACGCGGACGACCGGCGCCGTGGCGGTCGCGGTCGGCGGGGCGGTGGCGTCGGGTGCGGCGGCGAGGGCCGTCGGCTCGATCGTGCGCATGGTGGGGCGGTTCCTTCGCGGATCGGTCGAGGCGGCGGGAGCGGCGTCGAGGCTAGGGGCCGCGACGCCCTCGCAGGCTCGACCACGGAGATGGTTGAAAGTGCAATGACCAGGGCGGTTCGGTGCCGCGTTCTCGCCGGATGGCGCGGGCGCCCGGATCGACGACCTGGTCTGGACCGGTCGCGCGACGTCGTGGCTCAGGGCGCGGCGGGCAGCTGCAGCGTGAAGACGGCGCCGCCCTCGGGGTGGCGGCGGTACGACGCCGTGCCGCCCTGCGCCTCGGCGAGGGTGCGCACGACGTACAGGCCGAGCCCCGTGCCCGTCGCCACCGTGCCCTGGGCGCGGGTGAACTCCCGGAAGAGCTGGGGCTCGAAGTCGACGGGCACCCCGGGCCCGCGGTCGGCGACCTCGATCCGCACGGTGCGCCCGCCCGTGCCGGGGCGCACGACCACCGCGTACGGCGCGGCGCCGTACCGGCGGGCGTTGTTGAGGAGGTTGCCGATCATCTGCTCGAGGCGCAGCGGATCGGCGACGACCGGCGGGTCCTCGCGCACGTCGACGGTGATGTCGTCGTGGTCGCCGAGCAGGTCGACGAGGAGCGCGCCGGCGCGGAACGTGTGCAGGTCGACGTGGAGCGTGCCGCGGTGCACCTGCGTGGAGGTGAAGAGGTCGGCCGTCACCCGGTCGAGCTCGGCGACCTGGCGGCCGACCGCCTGCAGCAGGCGGTCGCGCTCCGCGCCGGGCACGGGTGTCTCGCCCCACGCGAGGGCCTCGACGACGCCGTCGATGACGGCGATGGGGCCGCGCAGGTCGTGGGAGGCCGTCGCGATCGCGCGGCGCAGCAGCCCGACGTCCTCGGTGGTGGAGTCGAGGTAGACGAACAGGCTGCCGCCGGCCCGGCGCAGCGTCGCCCGCACCGAGCCCGCGTCGAGGAGCGCGTCGAAGACGGCGTCGGCCTCGTGCCGGTGGGTCGCCACGTGGTGGGCCAGTCCGGGGGCCGAGAGGCTGAGCAGCGCGCCGACCGCGGGGCTGCCGCCGAGCAGGCGACGGGCCACGGGGTTGGTCGACCGCACCCGCGGCGAGGGCTCGTCGCTGACCTCGAGCACGCCGTACGGCGCGTGGGCCACCGCCAGCGTCGACGACTCGTCCCGGCTGCCGCTGCTCCGGCGGTCGATCGGGGCCGGGGCCGCGTTCACCGGGCGGGAGCGTCCGCCCTCGTGGGTGCGGGTGACCGCCACCGGCCGGGCCGGGCGCTGCTCCACGCCGCTGAGCTCGGCGACGTACGCCAGGATCGCGTGCAGCGAGGTGCCCTTCTGCACGTAGCCGTCCGCACCGGCGGCCACCGCGCGCGCCGCCATCTGGGTCGCGCCGAAGGCCGACATCGCGATGATCTTGGCCTGCGGCACCACCCGCCGCAGCGTGGGCAGGGCCTCGAGGCCGTCCATCACCGGCATGGCGATGTCGAGCAGCACGATGTCGGGCCGCTCGCGCCGGACGACCTCGATGCCGGCGCGACCGTCGGCCGCCTCGCCGACGACGTCGAGACCGCCGCGCAGCAGCATGAGCCGCAGCAGGTTGCGGAGGTCGGGGGTGTCGTCGACGACGACGACCCGGGGGGCGGTCGGTGCGACGGCGCTCGTCGTGGGCGGCGCGGTGGTGAGCAAGGGGCACGTCCGATCGGGCGGTGGCGCCGGTGGGGCGCGGGCGCGGGCCGGGCCCCGCGGGGGTGCGTCCACGGTAGGGCGTGCGGGTCGCGGCGCGGTGGGCGTTTTACCCGATCTTGCGGGGGTGTTGAGTCGGGTGCGCCGGGGCCGCCCGTGCGGCCGATAGGGGTGGGGCCAGACGTCCCGGAGGCCCGTCCGTTCGGCCGATGCGGACGGTGAGAAGTTCACAGACTTGAGTGGAACAGACTCAAGTCTTGGTGCGTTGTGATCGATGGACGGCCAGACTGGGCCGTTCGTGTGGAGCAGGGGACCGTCCGGTCCCGCGAGAGACGTCTGAGGAGCCGTTCATGAGCCAGTTCGGAGCCGACAAGTTCACCACCCGAGCCCGGGAGGCGATCGAGTCCGCCCAGATCGCCGCGACGTCGGCGGGCAACACCACGACCGAGCCTGTGCACCTGCTGGCCGCGCTGCTGCGCGAGCCGGAGGGCGTCACCCGCAGCGTCGTCACCAAGTCGGGGGTCGACCCCACCTCGCTGCTCGCCACCGCCGAGCAGGCGGTCGCCGCGCTCCCGCGGGCCACGGGCTCGACGGTGCAGCAGCCCGGCGCCTCCGCGGCGCTCACGCGCGTGCTGGCGAAGGGCATCGACCTCGCGAGCGCGATGAAGGACGACTACGTCGCCTCGGAGCACCTGCTCGTGGCCCTCGCCTCCGTCGAGTCGTCGGCGCAGAAGGTGCTGACCGACGCCGGTCTGACGGCGTCCGGGCTCTCGGAGCAGCTGGTGACCGTCCGGGGCTCGCGCCGCGTGACCAGCCAGGACGCCGAGTCGACGTACGAGGCGCTCGAGAAGTACTCCGTCGACCTCACCGCCGCCGCCGAGGAGGGTCGTCTCGACCCCGTGATCGGCCGGGACGCCGAGATCCGGCGCGTCATCCAGGTGCTCAGCCGCCGTACCAAGAACAACCCCGTGCTCATCGGCGAGCCCGGCGTGGGCAAGACCGCCGTCGTCGAGGGCCTGGCCCAGCGCATCGTCGCGGGCGACGTGCCCGACTCCCTGAAGGGTCGCCGCCTGCTCAGCCTCGACCTGGCCGCGATGGTCGCCGGGGCGAAGTACCGCGGCGAGTTCGAGGAGCGGCTGAAGGCCGTGCTCGAGGAGATCAAGGACGCCGGCGGCCAGGTCATCACGTTCATCGACGAGCTGCACACCGTCGTGGGCGCCGGGGCCGGGGGCGACGGCGCGATGGACGCGGGCAACATGCTCAAGCCCATGCTGGCCCGCGGCGAGCTGCACATGGTCGGGGCGACCACCCTCGACGAGTTCCGCGAGCACGTCGAGAAGGACCCCGCGCTGGAGCGCCGCTTCCAGCAGGTGTTCGTCGGCGAGCCCAGCGTGGAGGACACGATCCAGATCCTCCGCGGCATCCAGGAGAAGTACGAGGCCCACCACGGCGTGCGCATCACCGACGCCGCGCTCGTCGCCGCCGCCACGCTGAGCGACCGCTACATCACCGGCCGCCAGCTGCCCGACAAGGCCATCGACCTCATCGACGAGGCTTCGAGCCGGCTGCGCATGGAGCACGAGTCCTCCCCGGAGGAGATCGACCAGCTCCGCCGGCTCGTCGACCGTCTCAAGATGGAGCAGTTCGCGCTCGAGAAGGAGCACGACGACGCCTCCGTCGAGCGGCTGGCCAAGCTGCGCGCCGACCTCGCCGACCACGAGGAGGAGCTGCGCCAGCTCGAGGCCCGCTGGGAGCGGGAGCGCCGCTCGCTCGAGGGTGAGGGCGAGGTACGGCGCGAGCTCGACGCCCTGCGCGTCGAGGCCGACAAGCTGACCCGTGACGGCAACCTCGCCGCGGCCAGCGAGCTCCTCTACGGCCGCATCCCCGAGCTGGAGAAGCAGCTCGCCTCCCAGGAGGCGGCCGAGCACGCGATGGAGAAGGACGTCGAGCCGCTCGTCGGCGACGAGGTCGGCGCCGAGCAGATCGCGGACGTCGTCGAGGCCTGGACGGGCATCCCGACCGGACGCCTGCTGCAGGGGGAGAGCGCCAAGCTGCTCGAGATGGAGGACGTCATCGGGGCGCGGCTCATCGGCCAGCACGCCGCGGTGACCGCGGTGAGCGACGCCGTGCGCCGCTCGCGGGCCGGCATCGCCGACCCGAACCGGCCGACCGGCTCGTTCCTCTTCCTCGGTCCGACGGGCACGGGCAAGACCGAGCTGGCGAAGTCGCTCGCCGACTTCCTCTTCGACGACGAGCGCGCCATCGTGCGCATCGACATGAGCGAGTACGGCGAGAAGCACTCCGTCTCGCGGCTCGTCGGTGCTCCTCCCGGCTACGTCGGGTACGACGAGGGCGGCCAGCTCACCGAGGCCGTGCGGCGGCGCCCGTACAGCGTCGTGCTGCTCGACGAGGTGGAGAAGGCGCACCCGGAGGTCTTCGACATCCTGCTCCAGGTGCTCGACGACGGCCGGCTCACCGACGGCCAGGGCCGCACGGTCGACTTCCGCAACACGCTCCTGATCCTCACCTCCAACCTCGGCTCGACGTACCTCGTCGACCCCACGCTGGCGCCCGACAAGAAGCGGGAGCAGGTGCTGGGCGTGGTGCGGGCGTCGTTCAAGCCGGAGTTCCTCAACCGGCTCGACGAGATCGTGCTCTTCGAGGCGCTGAGCAAGGAGGCGCTGACGAGCATCGTCGACCTCCAGCTCGGCCTGCTCGGTCAGCGGCTCGCCGCGCGGCGGATCACGATCTCCGTGACCGAGGTGGCGAAGAAGTGGCTGGCCGACACGGGCTACGACCCGGCGTACGGCGCCCGCCCGCTGCGCCGGCTCATCCAGAGCGCCATCGGCGACCCGCTCGCCCGGCTGCTCATCGGGGGCGCGGTGAACGACGGTGGCGCGGTCACGGTCGACCACGTCGAGGGCACCGAGGGGTTGCGGCTCGACGTGGCCTGATCCCGCCGAACCGGTCGGGCCTACTGCGTGATCGACGACGGCGCGCGGTGCCGGAGGGCGAGCACGGCGACCACCAGCGCCGCGGTGACCATCACCGCCGTGGTGAGCAGGGCCGCCCGCAGGCCGGCACCCGCGCCGTACGACGTCAGCACCAGCCCGTAGACCGTCACCCCGAGCGCGGAGCCGATCGCCGAGCCGATGCGCTGGCCGGTCTGCAGGGCGCCGCCGGCCGCCCCGCCCATGCGGGGCGGCACGTCGGCGAGGCTGAGGGTGAGGTTGGGCGAGATGACGGCGCCGCCGCCGAGCCCGCCGAGCACGAGCAGCGGCACCATGACGGGCCACAGCTCCGAGCCGGACCGGCCCGGCAGCAGGACCGCCAGCGCCAGCACCGCCACCAGCACGACCACGAGCGCGCCCACGGTCAGGGGGCGGCCGACGCGGCTGACGGCCCGTCCGGCGAGCGGCGCCGAGATCGCCGAGCCGACCGCGAACCCGGTGATGAGCGCGCCGGTCGCGAGCGGGGTGAGGCCGAGGGCGTCCTGGAGGTGCACCGAGAGCACGAGCACGAGCCCGGTGAACCCGACGAAGTAGAGGGAGCCGATGGCGATGCCGCTGGCGTAGTCCTGGGTGCGCCGCAGCAGCTGCACGTCGAGCAGCGGCGAGCCCCCGCGTCGTACGACGCGTGCCTCCCACCGGACGAAGCCCCAGAACAGCGCGGGCACGGCGGGCAGGAGGGCGAGCCAGCCGTAGGTGCCGCCCTCGATGCTGACGAGCGGGTAGAGCAGGGCGAGGACGCCGAGCCCCAGCAGGACCGCGCCGACCGGGTCGAGCTGCGGCCGCGCGCTCCCGGCCTGCCGGGGCTTGCGGGGCACGAGCCGGGCGACCGCGACGAGCGCGACGAGGCCGATCGGCACGTTGACGAGGAAGATCCAGCGCCACCCGTCCTCCTCCCCGAACGCGGCGATGATGAGGCCGCCGAGCACGGGTCCGAGGGCCGAGGAGACCGAGACGGTGAGGCCGAAGAGCCCGAACGCCCGGCCGCGCTCGGCGCCGGTGAAGAGCTGCTGGATGAGGCCGGAGTTCTGCGGGGTGAGCAGCCCGGCGGCGGCGCCCTGCAGCAGCCGGGCGACGATCACGAGCTCGACGTTGGGGGCGATCCCGACGGCGGCGCTCGTGACGATGAAGAGCACCAGGCCGATGAGCATGAGGCGCCGGCGGCCGAACGCGTCACCGAGCCGTCCGCCGGTGACGAGCACCAGGCCGAACGCGAGCGCGTAGCCGGAGACCACCCACTGCACGGTGCTCGCGGAGGTGTCGAGGCCCTCCTGGATCGAGGGGATCGCGACGTTGACGATCGTGACGTCGAGCAGCGACATGAAGCCGACGACGAGCGAGACGCCGAGGATCCGCCAGCGTCGCGGGTCGGGCTCGGCCGCGGGGGCCTGGTCGGTCGGGGCGGCCTCGTTCACCTCCACACCCTCTCCCGCGGCCCAAGGTCCGCGACCCGCGGGTGCCCGGTCGGGCGTGGGCGCCGCTCCCCACGGTTCGTCGCACCGCTGGTCGCACCGCCTGGGACGGTTTCGGCTGCATGGTGGAATACAGGGGTGAGCTCGCCCCCCGCCCAGCAGCGCCCGCCCCAGGTCTCGTTCGCCGCCTGGATGATCATCGGCGGCTCCGTGATCGTGCTGCTGGGGGCGTTCGAGGCGATGTCGTCCCTCCGCACGCTCCAGACCCGCGAGGGTCTCGAGGCCTTCCTCGCCGAGCCGCCCGGCAGCACGCTGGGCATCGGCTTCGAGGGTGCCCGCGAGCTGCGCCGCATCGCGATCCTGGTCTCGGCCGCCTCCGCGGTGGCGGCGGCGATCCTCGGCATCCACGTGCTCAAGCGCAACATGGGCGCGCGCATCGGGCTCAGCGTCCTCGCGTTCCCCATCTTCATCGCCGGCAGCATCGCGGGCGGGTTCGCGTCCGCCGTCGTGACGGTGGCGATCGTGATGCTGTGGCTCGAGCCGTCGCGCAGCTGGTACGCCGGACGCCCCATCCCCGAGCGCTTCCGGCTGCCGCGCGACGGCGCCCGCGCCACGCAGCAGTCGCGGCAGGAGACCCCGGAGAAGGACGGGCCGCGGTACGACGGGCGCCCGTACGACGCTCCGCGCCCTCCTGACGGCCGACCCGACGGCCGGCCGCCGCAGGTGCAGCAGCCGTGGGGGCAGCCGGGCCAGCAGGGTCAGCCGGGTCAGCAGGGTGACGGCCAGCAGCCCGGCGGGCAGTCGTGGGGGCAGTCGGGCCAGCAGGGCGGGCCCGCGCCGTACCAGGGCTTCGGCTCCGCGCAGGGCGGTCGACGCCCCGAGCAGGCCCCGCCGTGGTCGGGCCAGCAGCACCCGGGTCAGCACCCCGGTCAGCAGTGGCCGGCGCAGCAGTGGCCGGCGCAGCAGTACGGCGGGCAGGGCCAGCCCCGTCCGGAGCGGCCGTCGCTCGTCATGGCGGCGTGCGTGCTCACGTGGGTGTTCACCGGTCTGATGAGCGTGCTCGCCGTCGCCGCCACGGTGACGTTCGCGAGCAATCCCGATGCCCTGATGGACGCCGTCGTCGAGGTGCAGCCCGACGCGGCCGACCAAGGGATCACGTCCGGACTGCTGGTCACGACCCTGGTGACGATGTCGGTCATCCTGGTCGCGTGGTCGGCGGCGGCCGCGCTGTTCGCCTACTTCGCCCTCCGCGGGGCGCAGTGGGGTCGGGTCGCCCTCATGGTCTCGGCGAGCACTGCCGCCGGGTTCTCGCTGCTGGCGGCGCTGAGCGCCCCGCCGCTCCTGGTCGTCGTCCTCGCCGCGGGCTTCACGATCGTGGCCCTCGCCCGGGCGGACGCCTCCCGCTGGTACGCCGCCCGTGGTCGAATGCTCCGGTGACCGACGAGAGCGACCCGCACCGGCCCGCTGCCGACGTCGGTGACGGGCCCGCCTGGACCTGGGGCCAGGCCCCGCCGCCCCCGCCCGACGAGGACGCCACGTGGGTCGCCCCGTCGACGGATCCCGGTCCCGCCACCCAGCCCCTGCATCCGTACGGCCCGCCCCAGGTGTCGCCGTACGGCCAGCCGGGCGGCCACGCGCCGTACCAGCAGCCGGCGAGCACCTCGCCGTACGGCCAGCAGCCCTACGGCCAGCAGCCCCACGGCGCCTCGCCGTACGCGGGCATCAAGCCCGGCAGCCCGTACGACGCTCTCCCGCCCGGCGCCTACCCCCTGCCGATGGCGGCGCGACGCTCCTGCCCCGGCACGGTGGTCGCCGCTGCCGTGCTCACGTTCGTCTTCGCGGGGATCGCCACGATGTACCTGCTCGTCGTCGGGATCATCGGCGCCTTCGTGGCCCTCGTGTTCGGCGCTGCCGACTCCAGCGCCCCCGGGATGGGTCAGTTCGGGCTCGCGCTGGGAGCGGTGGCGGCGGTCTTCCTGCTGCTCGGCGTGTGGGCGATCGCGGCCTGCGTGATGGCGGGGTTCGTGCTGCGCGGCTCGCCCGCGGCCCGCATCCAGCTCTCCGTCAGCGCCGTGCTGACGGCGGCGCTCTGCGTGGTCGGCGTGGTCGCCGAGCCGAGCGGCGACGTGGCGGGGGTCCTGCTGACCTGGGTCGTGGTCTGCGTGGGCGTGGTCGTGCTGCTCTTCGTCGGACCCGCCGGCCCGTGGTTCCGCGACCGGGGCGGCCGCTCCGCGGTGGCCATGACCCCGGGGTACGGCGGCCACGAGCACGGCGGTCAGCCCCCGGCCTCCTGGCGCTGAGTCCGGACAGTCCGTCACACGCGCCGTCGTCGCGTGATGCAATGAGTCCGTGAGCAACTGGAACCCGGACCCCGGTCAGCAGCCCTACGGACAGCAGCCGGGGCAGAGCCCCTACGGCGGGCAGCAGCAGGGCCCGTACGGCGGGCAGGGCCAGAGCCCCTACGGCCAGGGCGACCCCTACGGCCAGAACCCGTACGGCCAGAGCCCCTACGGCCAGAACCCGTACACGCCGTCGGCCGCGGCCCGGGGCCAGCGCCCCGGCTCGGTGACCGCCACCGTCATCCTCTCCTTCATCGGGTCGGGCCTGGCGCTGCTCGGCTGCCTGCTGCTCTTCGCGATGGCGGGCGCGGACTCCTTCATCGAGGGCTTCCAGCAGGCCGCCGGCGGCGGGGTCAACGGGGAGGACATCACGTTCATCGTCCGCGTGGTCAGCGGCCCGGGCGCCATTCTCGCGCTGGCCGCCCTCGTCGTGACCTTCTTCGTGATGAAGCGCCGCCGGTGGGCGCGGATCGTGCTGACCGTGCTGGCCGGTTTCGCCATCCCGGTCTCCGTCTTCTTCGCGCCGCTCGGCCTCGTGTGGACCGGCATGTGCATCGCGGCGATCGTCACGATGTGGCAGCGCTCCGCCTCGGAGTGGTTCCGCGGCAGCGGGCCCATCCACGGCGTCCCCGGCTACGGCGGCCCGCAGCAGGGCGACCCGTACGGCGGGCAGCAGTACGGCCAGCAGGGTCAGCAGTACGGCCAGCAGCCCGGCTACGGGTCCTCGCCGCAGGGTGGCGGCGACCAGCCGCCGTCGCAGAAGCCCTGGGGCTGACGGCTCGGCGCTGACGTATCGCGCGGATACGTGGTGCAATGACCGGGTGAGCAACTGGAACCCGGACTCTTCGTCCCAGCCGCCGAACCAGCCCAACCCGCAGCAGCCGCCGTACCAGCCGCCGCCGGGCGGGTCGCAGCCCCCGGCCCCGCAGCAGGGCGGCTCGCCCTACGGTCAGCCCGCCCCGGGTGGGTCCGGCTACGGCGAGCCCGGCAAGGACAGCTCGCCGTACGGCGGCAACGCCCCCGGCGCCTACCAGGGCGAGGCCTTCAACGGCGGTGCCTACGGCGGCCCGACCGGCTCGCTCAAGCGTCCCGGCACCGTCACCGCGGCCGTCTTCATCACCTACATCTCGTCGATCCTGGCCGGCCTCGCCGCGCTCTTCCTGGTCGTGGCCTCGCTCCTGGGCGCGGACGCGTTCAAGGACGAGGTGCGCAGCCAGATCGAGAACGACTCCGAGCTGCGCCGCCAGCTCGAGGACGCCGGCGCCGACTCCGGCGACATCAACTCGGTCGTCGACTTCGTGCTCGTCGTCGTCATCGTGGTCGGCATCATCCTGCTCGTCTGGTGCCTCATCGCGTTCGCCCTGGCCGTCTTCACCGGTCGCGGCTCGAACGGCGCGCGCGTCACGCTCGTCGTGTCCTGCGTCGTGACGATCCTGCTGACGCTGCTGCTCTTCGCGGCCATCGTCCCGCTGATCTTCACCCTGGCCGCGATCGCGACGATCGTGCTGCTCTACACGGGTGGCGCGAGCGACTGGTTCCGCAACAAGAAGATCGCCAAGCTCCAGGGCCGCTGAGCCCCGTCCCACCTGCTCCGCCCGGTCGCCGGTCACCCCTCGGGGGTGGCCGGCGATTGTCGTCTCCGGAGGTCGGCAGCCGGCGCGGTGCCGCCCCTAGGCCCGCAGCTCGGCCGCGGCGAGGCGCCGCAGGCCGTCGACGACCACGGGCTCGTCCTTGCAGAACGCCCAGCGCACGAGGTGGCGCCCGGTCGCGGGGTCGGCGTAGAACCCCTGCATCGGGACCGCGACGACCCCGGCCCGCTCGGGCAGCGCGGCGCAGAAGGCGGCGCCGTCCGGCCAGCCGAGGTGGGCGACGTCGGTGAGCGTGAAGTAGGTGCCCTCGGGCACGTGCGGGGTCAGTCCCGCGTCGGCGAGCCCGGCGCAGAGCAGGTCGCGGCGCCGCTGCAGGTCCACCGCCAGCCGGGTCGGGAAGTCGCTCTCGTGGTCGAGCGCGTGCGCCGCCGCCGGCTGCAGCGGCGACCCGGACGTGAACGTCGTCCACTGCTTGGCCGCCAGCACGGCGCCGACGAGGGCCGCCGGTCCCGTGGCCCAGCCGACCTTCCAGCCGGTGAGCGACCACGACTTGCCGAGGCTGGAGAGCGTGAGCGTCCGCTCCGCCATCCCGGGCAGGGTGGCGATCGGCACGTGGCGGCGGCCGTCGTACACCAGGTGCTCGTAGACCTCGTCGGTCACGACGAGCACGTCGTGGGCGATGGCGAGCTCGGCGACGACCGCCAGCTCCTCGGGCGTCAGCACGGTGCCCGTGGGGTTGTGGGGCGTGTTCAGCAGGATGAGCCGGGTGCCGTCGTGCACGGCGGCGCGCAGGGCCTCGACGTCGAGGCGGTGGTCGGGGGCGCGGAGGGTGACCGGCCGTCGTACGGCGCCCACGGCCTGCAGCATCGCGTCGTACGAGTCGTAGGCGGGCTCGAGCAGCACCACCTCGTCGCCCGGGTCGACGAGACCGAGCAGGGCGCAGGCGATGCCCTCGGTGGCGCCGGTGGTGACGACGACCTCGGTGGCCGGGTCGAGGTCGATGCCGTGGTGGCGGGCCTGGTGGCGGGCGACGGCCTCCCGCAGCTCGGGCACGCCGATGCCGGGCGCGTACTGGTTGCGGCCCTCGTCGATCGCCGTGCGGGCCCGCTCGAGCACCGAGGCCGGGCCGTCGGTGTCGGGGAAGCCCTGGCCCAGGTTGACCGATCCGGTGCGCAGCGCGAGGGCCGACATGGCCGAGAAGATCGTCGGCTCGATGCCGTGGAACCGTCGGGCCAGCGGGGCGGGCGTGCTCATGCCGGCCGACCCTACGCCGCGATCGGGTGCGGTCCGGGGGTGCGTCGGACATGATCGGGGGCGTGACCCGAGGCTCCGGTGCGACCGCGACCGTCCGCCGACGGGTGCGCCCGCTGACGGCCGCCGGCCTGGTGCTGGTGGTCGGTGGCCTGGGCGTCCTCGCGTACGTCGCGTGGCAGCTCTGGGGCACCAACCTCGCCTCGGAGCGGCGGCACGCCGACACCGTCGCCGCCCTGGAGCGGGCCTGGGACGGTGGTGACGAGACCGTCGTCCGCGACGAGGGCGAGGCCGACGCGGTGGTGCGGATCCCCCGCTTCGGCGACGACTACGCCGTCCCCGTGCTCGAGGGCGTCGAGGACGACGCGCTCGAGGCAGGCTTCGGCCACTTCACGACCTCGGCGGCGCCGGGGGAGGTCGGCAACTACGCGCTCGCCGGCCACCGGGTGACGCACGGCGAGCCTCTGCGGGCGATGCCCGACCTCGAGGTGGGCGACACGGTCGTCGTCGAGACCCGGTCGACCACCTACACCTACGAGCTCGTGACCGCGGGTGACGCGCTCGAGGTGGACTTCGAGGACACCTGGGTCGTCGACCCCGCACCGGTGAACCCGCGCGACGGCGGAGTGCAACCACCGCAGGGCGAGGGCGAGCGCCTGCTCACGCTCACCACCTGCGCGTCGCTGTTCCACACCGACGAGCGGCTCGTGGCCTTCGCGGTGCTGACGGGTTCGGAACCCCGCACCTAGGGCGCCGAGCCGGCAGCCCTGCGGTGTCGTACGGCGCCGAGCCGGCGCGTCTGCACACCGGTACGGCGCCGAACCGGCACGTCTGCGTCAGTGCGCCACGCCGTACAGGCGGTCGCCCGCGTCGCCGAGGCCCGGCACGATGTAGCCCTTCTCGTTGAGGCGCTCGTCCATCGCGGCGGTGACGACGCGGACCGGGATCGTCAGGTCGGCCAGCTCCGACTCCAGCCGCGCGGTGCCCTCGGGCGCCGCGAGCAGCGTGATCGCCGTGATGTGGTCGGCGCCCCGGTCGACGAGGAAGCGGATCGCCGCGGCGAGCGTGCCACCGGTGGCGAGCATCGGGTCGAGCACGTAGCACTGGCGGCCCGACAGGTCGTCGGGGAGGCGCTCGGCGTACGTCGAGGCCTGCAGCGTCTCCTCGTTGCGCACCATGCCGAGAAAGCCGACCTCGGCCGTCGGCAGCAGGCGCATCATCCCGTCGAGCATCCCGAGGCCCGCCCGGAGGATGGGGACGACGAGCGGCTTCGGCGACGCCAGGCGCACGCCGGTCGTCGGCGACACCGGGGTGGTGATGCCGTAGGGCTCGACGCGCACGTCGCGGGTGGCCTCGTAGGCGAGGAGGGTGACGAGCTCGTCGGCCAGGCGACGGAAGGTCGGAGAGTCGGTGCTCTCGTCGCGCAGCGCGGTCAGCTTGTGGGCGACGAGCGGGTGGTCGACGACGAGAGTGTCCATGGGCAGCACCCTAAGGCGTGCCGCCGTGGTGCTCCGCGCGCACGCACCGAGGGCGCCGAGAGCCGGACGAGACATGCCCGACAACGATCCTGGTCGTTTTGCCGTGGCGTGTCGCCCGCGGGTCTGTCACGCTGGTGGACGCAGTGTCCGGCGAGGCGATCGAGGAGGGGCCGTGACCGAGGAGTCCGACAGCATCGACTTCGCCCTGGTGGCCTACCGCGAGGAGGGCGTCTGGCAGCTCCACGAGATCGTCGACGACGTGCTCGAGTCCACGGACACGCTCGCCGCCGCCCTGCGCCGCTTCCCCGGTGACGGCGGAGCGCTCGGCCTCGTCGCCGTCGACGAGGAGTTCTTCCTCATCGTCCGCGTCGCCGGCCCGCGCGTGCGCATCCTGCTCTCCGACGTGACGGCGGCCGACGAGTGGGAGCTGGCCCGCACGGCGCTCGAGGCGCTCGACCTGCCGCTGCCCGAGGAGGACGACGACCAGGAGCCCGCGGGCGACCTGTCGCTGCTCGCCGACCTCGGCATGAACGCCATGGACATGGGCCTCCTGCTCGACGACTTCGACCTCTACCCCGACGAGACGGTCTCCGAGATCGCCCGCAAGCTGGGGTTCGGTCCGCTGTTCGACGACGCGGTCGGCCTCACCTCCGCGTGATCCACCCGCAGGACCGCCGCTGGGAGCAGCCCATGCAGGCCGCCCTCGCCGAGGCCCGCGCCGCCCTGGCCACCGACGACGTACCCATCGGTGCGGTGGTCGTCGACGCCGACCGGAAGGTCGTCGGCCGGGGCCGCAACGTCCGCGAGGCCGACGCCGACCCCACCGGTCACGCCGAGGTCGTCGCGCTCCGCGAGGCCGCCCGCGCCCGCGGCGAGTGGCGCCTCACCGGCTGCACCCTCGTCGTCACCCTCGAGCCGTGCACGATGTGCGCCGGCGCGGCGGTCCTGGCGCGGGTCGACCGAGTGGTCTTCGCTGCGTACGACGCCAAGGCCGGCGCCGTGGGCTCGCTCTGGGACGTCGTGCGCGACCGCCGGCTCAACCACCGCCCCGAGGTCGTCACCGGCGTCCTCGCCGGTGCGTCGGCCGCCCTGCTCGAGGGGTTCTTCGCCTCGCACCGGTGAGGCCGGGCCCGACAGCCCCCGTCACACCGGCGCGAGCACCACGGCCCCGTGGGCCGGTACGACGACGGTGGCGCCGACGGTGCCGGACCCCTCGTCGTACCCGCCCGGCGTCGCGAAGACCACGCCGTACCCCTCGGGCACCGGCACGGTCGCCGCCTCGGTGCCGAGCACCAGCACGAAGCGCAGGCGTCCGCGGCCGATGCGCACCAGGCGCGTGCGCTCGTCGACCTCGCAGGTGGTGGCGCCGAAGGACGGGTCGGTGAGGTCGGGGTACGTCGCGCGCAGCGCCGCCAGCTGCCGGTAGACCTCGAGCAGCACCGCGTGCCGACCACCCTCGGGCTCCGACCAGTCGAGCTTGGAGCGCGTGAAGGTCTCGGGGTCCTGGGGGTCGGGCACGACGGCCGGGTCCCAGCCCATCTTCTCGAACTCGGCGATGCGGCCCTCGGCGGTCGCCTTGCCGAGCTCGGGCTCGGGGTGCGAGGTGAAGAACTGGAACGGCGTCGACGCCGCCCACTCCTCGCCCTGGAACAGCATGGGCGTGAACCCGGTGCCCAGGGTGAGCAGCGCCGCGGTGGCCAGCTGGTCGTCGTCGAGGTGGTCGGTGAGGCGGTCGCCGACGGCGCGGTTGCCGATCTGGTCGTGGTTCTGGCTGCACACCACGAGCCGCGAGGTGGCCACGGTGGCGGTGTCGATCGCCACCCCGTGGTCGCGCTCGCGGAACGAGCTGTAGGTGCCGTCGTGGAAGAAGCCGTGGGTGAGCACCTTCTGCAGCGCCGCGAGGGGCTCGAAGTCGGCGTAGTAGCCGGCCGTCTCCCCGCTGAGCGCGACGTGCACGGCGTGGTGGAAGTCGTCGCTCCACTGCGCGGTGAGCCCGTAGCCGCCGGCCTCGCGGGGCGTGAACATCACGGGGTCGTTGAGGTCGGACTCGGCGATCAGCGAGAGCGGCCGACCGACGTACGACGACCACGCGGCCGTCTCGATTGCCATCTCCTCGAGCACGTGGGTGGGGGACTCGTCGTGCAGCGCGTGCACGGCGTCGAGGCGCAGGCCGTCGACGTGGAAGTCCTCGAACCACATGCGCACGTTGTCGAGCACGAACCGGCGCACCTCGCCCGCGTCCTCGCCGTCGAGGTTGACGAGGTCGCCCCACGTGTTGCGGCCGCTCTTCAGGTACGGCGCGAACAGCGGCAGGTAGTTGCCGGACGGGCCGAGGTGGTTGTAGACGACGTCCTGGACGACGCCGAGGCCCGCCGCGTGGCAGGCGTCGACGAAGCGCTGGTAGGCCGCGGGCCCGCCGTACGTCTCGGAGACCGCGAACCAGTCGACCCCGTCGTACCCCCAGTTGTGGGTGCCGTTGAACGCGTTGACCGGGAGCAGCTCGACGAGGTCGACCCCGATCGACTTCAGGTGGTCGAGCCGGTCGAGCGCGGCGTCGAGCGTGCCCTCGGGGGTGAAGGTGCCGAGGTGCAGCTCGTAGATCACGGAGCCGGCGAGCTGACGGCCGGTCCAGGCGCCGTCGTTCCAGGTGAAGGCGCCGGGGTCGAAGGTGCGCGAGAGCCCGTGCACGCCGGCCGGCTGACGGCGCGAGCGCGGATCGGGCCGCGGGGTGGTGTCGTCGTCGACGAGGTAGCCGTAGTCGACGCCCTCGGGGTAGGCCGCGACGTCGGGCGGCGTACCGGTGGGGGTCCACCAGCCGTCGGTGCCGCGGGTCATCGGCACGACCTCGTCGTGCTCGCCGGTGGTCACGACGAGCCGGATCGACGACGGCCGCGGGGCCCAGACGTCGAACGGGCCGCGGTCACGGGTGCTGGGCGCGGTGGTCATGCGTCCTCCCTCACGAGCAGGGCGACGGGGTACGTCGCGAGCAGGTCGGCGACGGGTGCGCCGCCGGGGGTGTCGGGCGTGCCGGTGACGTCGATCGAGCCGCCCCCGACGAGGTCGGTCCAGCGTCCGGCGGGCAGCGTCAGGCGGGTGTCGCGCCAGCCCCCCGCGCGCTCGAGACCGACGGGCAGGCGGGTCGCGACCGTGATCGCACCGCCGCGGTCGAAGGCGAGCACGTGGTCGGCGGCCGGCCCGGTCGCCGTCAGCGGCGTGTACGACGTGAAGAGCTCCGACCGGTCGCGCCGGGCGCGCAGGGCCGCCGCGGTGACGAGCAGCTTGGCCGCCCCGGAGTCGGTCGTGCCCCCGACGAGCGGCGGCTTCACGCCGCCGAGCACGGCGGGCAGCACGCGGGCGCGCAGGTCGAAGTCGACCGGCCGCCGGTTGTCCGGGTCGACCAGGGACTGCTCCCACAGCTCGCTGCCCTGGTAGACGTCGGGCACGCCCGGCATCGTCAGGCTCACCAGCTTGGCGCTCAGCGAGTTGGACCAGCCGGGGCCGGCCACCCGGGCGAGCAGGTCGCGCAGCGCGCGTCGCGCGCCCTTGTCGTCGAACGCGGCGTCGACGGCCCGGTGCACGGCCTTCTCGTACGCTGCGTCGGGCGCCGTCCACGTGGTGCGGTCGCCGGCCTCGCGCATCGCCTTCTCGGCGTAGCCGTGGAGCCGGTCGCGCAGGTCGCTCGCGTCGACGGTCGGCCACGCGCCGAGCACGGCCTGCCACAGCAGCGCGCCGAAGCCCGGGTCGGGCAGCGGTGAGGCCTCGAGCAGGCGGGTGAGCGCCGCCTCCCACTCGCCGGGCAGCTCGGCCAGCGCCGTGATGCGGGCGCGGACGTCCTCCCCGCGCTTGGTGTCGTGGGTGGAGCCGGCGGTCATGGCGTGCGGCCAGTGCTCCTGGCGCTCCACCATCGCGGCGTGGAACTCGTCGGGCGCGACCGCGAACACGGACGGGTCGCCGCCGACCTCGTTGAGGCTGGTGAGGCGGGAGTAGCGGTAGAACGCGCAGTCCTCCACGCCCTTCGCCATCACCATGCCGGAGGTCTGCTGGAACCGCAGGGCCGCCGGGTGGGTCGGGTCGGTGAGCAGCGGGTGGAGCGCGTCGAGGGTGGCGCCGAGGTCGGGGCGGTGCGCCCGGGCGGCCGTGAAGGCCTCCTCGAGGTGCTCGCGGCCCTCGGGCAGGTAGGAGCGGTAGACGGGCATGGTGGTGAGCAGCTCGGCGACCGCGTCGACGTACGCCGCAGGCCCGGGCGTGCCGTCGAGCTCGCGCACGATGCGGCGTGCCTCGGAGCCGAGGATGCCGTCGGCGACGGCCCGCTTCGTGCCGTGCACCATCGCGTGCCAGTCGACCGGCCCGCCGCGCAGCCGCGTCTCGAGCGCGTCGAGCGGCGCCTGGCCGGCGGGGTCGACGAGCACGCGGTCGACGAGGGCCATCGCGTCGTACCCGGTCGTGCCCGACGTCGCCCAGCCCGCCTCGAGCTGCTCGCCCGTCTCGAGGATCTTCTCGACGAGCACGTAGGCGCCGCCCGTGAGGCCGGCCAGGTCGTCGAGGTACGACGCCGGCGCGCGCAGGCCGTCGGGGTGGTCGACCCGCAGGCCGTCCACGAGGCCCTCCGTGAACCAGCGCCCGATCTCGACGTGGCTGGCGTCGAACCACTCGCGCTCCTCGACCCGCACGGCGGCGAGCGTGTTGACCGCGAAGAAGCGTCGGTAGTTGAGGCGGTCGTCGGCGGTGCGCCAGCCGACGAGCTCGTAGTGCTGCGCCGCGTGCACCGCCTGGGGGTCGGCCGAGAGCGTTCCGGGCCGCACCGGGAAGCGGTGGTCGTGGTAGCGGAGCTCGCCGTCCACCACGGAGAGGTGCGAGATCGCCCCCTCCGCCCCGAGGTCGTCGTCGCCGACCACGGGGATGCGCAGGCGACCGCCGCCCGCGTCCCAGTCGACGTCGAAGGCCTCGGCGTACGGCGAGGCGGGCCCGGCCGACAGCAGCGACCACCACCAGGCGTTCTGCGTCGGGGTCGCTACCCCCACGTGGTTCGGCACGATGTCGACGAGCACACCCATGCCGAGGGCGCGGGCCTGCGCCGACACGGCCGAGAGACCGGCCGGTCCGCCCCGGGTGGGGTCGATGCGGTCGTGGGCCACCACGTCGTACCCGTGGTCGCTGCCCGGCTCGGCCGCCAGCAGCGGCGAGAGGTAGACCCAGTCGACGCCGAGGTCGGCCAGGTAGGGCAGCCTCCGGGCCGCCGCGTGGAGGTCGAAGTCGGCCGTGATCTGCAGCCGGTAGGTGCTCCTCGGCGTGCGGGGGGTGGTCATGGTGCTCCCGTCCATGGCTGCCGTCTGGGGGTCGCGCGGCGGTCCGGCCAGCCTAGGGCGTGGTGCCCGGCCCGACGTCCCCCGTCGACGGTCTGGTCTGCGTGCCCCGGACGTGCCGACCGGAGCGTGGGGACAGGTACCCAGGGTCGGGGGAGTCCTGCGCGCGGAGAGGGGTGAGCGTGCTCTCATGGGGGCAGGGGCAGACCTTTCGACGAAGTGGGGAACAGACATGCGCACCATGCGACGCGGCGCCCGCCGCACCGTGGCCATCGCGGCCGGAGCCGTCCTGGCGACCTCGATGCTCGCCGCGTGCGGCAGCGACGACAACGGCGACGACGCCGCCGACGGCGAGTCGAGCAGCACCGAGGAGACCGAGGGCGGCAGCGCCCTCGACGACATGTCGGCCGAGGAGATCTACGACGCCGCGCTGGAGGCGACCTCGGGCTCGTCGTCGGTGCGCCTCGTCGGGTCGATCGACGGCGACGGCCAGGCCATCGAGATGGACATCGCGCTCGGCACCGACTCGTGCGACGGGTCGATGACGATCAGCGGGCTGACCATTGACCTCCTCGGGGTCGACGGCGAGTACTGGTTCCGCGGCGACGACGCGTTCTGGGCGTCGCAGTCCGACGGCACCCCGGAGGACCAGGCGCTGCTCGACCTCGTGTCGGGCATGTGGGTCCCCGACACCGAGGGCGAGTTCAGCGAGTTCTGCAACATCGACTCGTTCTTCGGCGACCAGGACGACGAGGACCGCCCGACCGACTTCGCCAAGGGCGACACCACCGAGGTCGACGGCCAGGCGGCCCAGGAGATCTCGTGGACGACCAGCGAGGGCGACGACGTCACCGCCGCGGTCGCGACCGAGGAGCCGTACTACTACCTGCAGCTGGAGCAGGGCGACAACGGCACGATCGCGTTCTCCGAGTTCGACGAGGACCTCGACGTGGAGGCGCCGCCGGCCGACGAGGTGCTCGACCCCAGCCAGCTCGGCTGACGGATCGGCGGGGTTCAGATCCCGCCGAGCGGGTCAAGATGGGGTCCGGCGCCGACACGGCGCCGGGCCCCGACGCCTCTGCGGAGGTGCGCGGGGCCGACGGAAGCGGCGTCGGACGGGTTCGGCACTCCGCGATCGGTACGACGGAGGGACCACCGAGATGACTGAGCGCTTCGTGCCCGGGCCGGGGAGCGACTTCGGCAGCTACCACGTGGGTCGCCAGCTCGGTCGCGGCGGCATGGGCATCGTCTACGAGGCCACCCACCGCGGCCTCGAGCGCCAGGTGGCGCTGAAGTTCCTGCCGCCCGAGATGGCCGACGACGCGTCGTACCGGGAGCGCTTCCTGCGCGAGGCCCGCACCCTGGCGCGGCTCGACTCCCCGCACATCGTCGCCATCCACGACGCGGGCGAGCTCGACGGCTGGCTCTACCTGGCGATGCAGCTGGTGCGCGACGGCGACCTCGGTCAGCGCCTGGCCGCCGACGGACCGCTCATGCCCCTGCGGGCGCTGCACGTCGTGCGGCAGCTGGCGATCGGTCTCGACGCCGCCCACGGGGCCGGCGTGCTCCACCGCGACATCAAGCCCTCGAACGTGCTCCTGCGGGTGCTGCCCGACGGCACGCTCCACGGCTACCTCTGCGACTTCGGCATCGCGGCCGCCGGGGTCAGCGACCAGACCCGCACCGGCACCGTGGTCGGCACCTGGGCCTACCTCGCGCCCGAGCGCCACCAC
The DNA here is from genome assembly GCF_000426525.1 of Nocardioides alkalitolerans DSM 16699. Classification (GTDB taxonomy): domain Bacteria; phylum Actinomycetota; class Actinomycetes; order Propionibacteriales; family Nocardioidaceae; genus Nocardioides; species Nocardioides alkalitolerans. The sequence goes on along the minus strand of NZ_KE384533.1, from coordinate 228,937 downwards.
GGTCTGCCCGCCTCCACCGCCAGCGACCTCTACGCCCTCGGCTGCGTGCTGTGGGCGACGCTCACCGGTCGCCCGCCGTACTCCGGCACCGACATGGAGGTCGCGCTCGCCCACGTGAACGCGCCGGTCCCCCAGCTGGCCGTCCGCGGGCCCCTCGACGCCGAGCTCAACACCGTGCTCCGCTCGCTGCTCGCCAAGGACCCCGCCCAGCGCCCGTCCTCGGCCGCCGTCCTCCGCCTCGAGCTGGAGGCCGTCGTGGCCCGCATCAGCCGGGGCGGCGGCGCGGGTGGCTGGTCCCCGTCGTACGACCCCGACCCCGCCACCATCCTCGGACCCGCCGTCGCGCCGGGCGGCTCGGTGCCCACCGCGGCGCCCACCGCCGGTCCGACCGCCGCCGCCGACCGGTGGTCGCCCGTGCCGGTGCCGGGCTCCGGGCAGCACCCCACCCACGTCGGCCAGCAGCACGCGTACGGCGGCCAGGGCGCGCCGTACCCGGCGTTCGCGCAGCAGCCGGGTCGGCCCGGCGCACCGCGGAGGAAGGGCCTCGTCTGGGGCGCGGCGGCGCTGGGCGCCGCGGTGCTCGTCGGCGGCACGATCGTCGGGGTGTCCCTGATGGGCGGCGACGGTGACGACGACCCGACCGACGACACCACCACGTCGGCCGGTCCGGACGGCGAGCTCGGCTCGCTCGCCGGGCTGAGCGCGGAGGAGATCTTCGACGAGGCGACAGCGGCCACGGCGAGCGCGTCGTCGCTGCGGCTCGTGGGCGACTTCGCCGACGGCGGCCAGAGCGTCGGGGTCGACCTGTTCCTCGGCACCGACGGCTGCGAGGGCACGATGGCGCTCAACGGCGACACGGTCGACCTGCTGGGCGTCGACGGCACCTACTGGTTCCGGGCGGGCCAGGAGTTCTGGGAGGCCCAGAGCAGCGGGGGCCTCGACGACCTCGCGATCGGGCTGCTCGTCGACAAGTGGGTGCTCGACACGTCGGGCGACTTCGCCGAGTTCTGCAACATCGAGTCGTTCCTCGGCGACGACGACGGCCGCCCCACCGACTTCGAGACCGGTGAGACCCGCCGCGTGGGCGGTCAGGAGGCGGTGCAGATCAGCTACACCACCAGCGACGGCACCGAGACGGTCGCCAGCGTCGCGGTCGCGGAGCCCCACTACTTCCTGCGCGCCGACCAGGGCGCGACGAGCACGGCCGACCTCACCGACTTCGACGAGCCGTTCGATCCCGAGCCGCCGCCGGCGGACGAGGTCGTGGATCCCGAGAACGTCTTCTGACGCACCGGGCCGGGGCGAGCGTGCGCTCGCCCCGGCCCGGGTGGTCGTGCTGCGGTGCCGGCCCGTCAGGCCTCGTCGCTCATGGCGGCGATGCTGGCCGCGACCGAGTGGTCGGGCTCCTCCTCGGGCGCCGAGTGCTCGCGCAGCACGACGACGCTCTGGGAGGCGACGGAGAGACGGGAGCCGGCCTCGCGCGGCTGGTCGTCGGCGAGCGTGCCGCCGGTGTCGATCACGACGTCCCACGCCGCGGCGTACTCGTCGGGCGGCAGCACGACCTCGCAGTCGCCGTCGGCGTTGAAGTAGAGCAGGAAGTGGTCGTCGGTGATGCGCTCGCCGCGCTCGCCGCGGCCCTTGATGCCGTAGCCGTTGAGGTACATCCCGAGCGCCTTGCCGTACGGCTCGGAGGTGTCCTCCCAGTCGGCGTCCTCCATCGGGCGGCCGTCGAGGTGCAGCCACACGATGTCGTTGAGGCGGTCGCCCTCGGCGCCGTCGGGCACGCGCACGGGGCCGCCGGTGAAGAACCGCTTGCGACGGAACGTCGGGTGGTTCTTGCGCAGCCGCACGACGGCGGCCGTGAACTCCACCAGCGGCTTGTCGGCCTTGTCCCAGTGCACCCACGCGATCTCGGAGTCCTGCGCGTAGGTGTTGTTGTTGCCGTCCTGGGTGCGGCCCAGCTCGTCGCCGTGCAGCAGCATCGGCACGCCCTGGCTCAGCAGCAGCGTCGCGATGTGGTTGCGCTGGGCGCGGGCGCGCAGCTCGAGCACCTCGGGGTCGTCGGTCGGGCCCTCGACGCCGAAGTTCTGCGAGCGGTTGTGGCTCTCGCCGTCGTTGTTGTCCTCGCCGTTGGCCTCGTTGTGCTTCTCCTCGTACGACACGAGGTCGCGGATGGTGAAGCCGTCGTGGGCGGTGACGAAGTTGATGCTGGCGAACGGGCGACGTCCGGAGTGCTCGTAGAGGTCGCTCGACCCGGCCAGGCGCGAGGCGAACTCGCCGAGGGTGTGGTCGCCGCGCCAGAAGTCGCGCACGGTGTCGCGGTACTTGCCGTTCCACTCCGTCCACTGCGGCGGGAAGCCGCCGACCTGGTAGCCGCCGGGCCCGACGTCCCACGGCTCGGCGATGAGCTTGACCTGGCTGACCACCGGGTCCTGCTGCACGAGCTCGAAGAAGGTCGCGAGGCGGTCGACGTCGTAGAACTCGCGCGCCAGCGCGGAGGCGAGGTCGAACCGGAAGCCGTCGACGTGCATCTCGGTCACCCAGTAGCGCAGCGAGTCCATGATCAGCTGCAGCGAGTGGGGGTGGCGCACGTTGAGGCTGTTGCCGGTGCCCGTGTAGTCCATGTAGTACTGCTCGTCGTCCTCGACGAGGCGGTAGTACGCCGGGTTGTCGATGCCCTTGAAGCTGAGCGTCGGACCGAGGTGGTTGCCCTCCGCGGTGTGGTTGTAGACCACGTCGAGGATGACCTCGATGCCCGCGGCGTGCATCGCCTTGACCATCGACTTGAACTCCTGCACCTGCTGGCCGGCCGCCTCGTTGACGGCGTACGACGCGTGCGGCGCGAAGAACCCGATCGTGTTGTAGCCCCAGTAGTTGCGCAGGCCCTTCTCGATCAGCGTGTTGTCCTGCACGAACTGGTGCACCGGCATGAGCTCGATGGCGGTGACGCCGAGCTTCGTGAGGTGCTCCGTGATGGCGGGGTGCGCCAGCCCGGCGTACGTGCCCCGCAGCTCCTCCGGCAGGTCGGGGTGCAGCTGCGTGAGGCCCTTGACGTGCGCCTCGTACACGATCGTGTCGTTGTACGGCGTGCGCGGCCGGCGGTCGCCCTCCCAGTCGAAGAAGGGGTTGATGACGACGCCGTGCATCATGTGCGGCCCGGAGTCGTCGTCGTTGCGCGACTCGGGGTCGCCGAAGGTGTAGGCGAACAGCGACGGGTCCCAGTCGATCTCGCGGCTGGTGGCCTTCGCGTACGGGTCGAGCAGCAGCTTGGCGGGGTTGCAGCGCAGGCCGGCGGACGGGTCCCACGGGCCGTGCACGCGGTAGCCGTAGTGCTGGCCCGGCTGCACCGTCGGCAGGTAGCCGTGCCACACGAACGCGTCGGCCTCGACCAGCTGCACGCGGGTCTCGACCCACTCGCCCGGCTTCTCGGGGTCGGGGTCGAGAAGGCAGAGCTCGACCTTCTCGGCGGCCTCGCTGAAGAGCGCGAAGTTCGTGCCGCTCCCGTCGAACGTTGCGCCGAGCGGGTAGGCGTGCCCCGGCCAGACCTCAACCATGTGTTGCTCCCTCAGTGGATGTCGGGACGAGCCCCGGTGCGTGGATCGATCCAAGCACAGGGTCCCGTACCCACCCGGCGCTTCGGTGCCCCAGGAGCGCGGGGAGAATCACCCGGTGAACGGGACGGACCGGGGTAGGGGCGAGGAGACGCGGCGGTGAGCGGTACGACGACGGAGCGGCGTGGCCCGGTGGGGCGGTTCGCCGCGGTCCCGGTGACGCGCGTGCACCTGCTGCTGATGCTCGCCCTGACCTTCGGCACGGGCGTCATCGACGCCGTCGGCTACCTCGGGCTCGACCGGGTCTTCACCGGCAACATGACCGGCAACGTGGTCATCCTCGGCATGGCGATCGTCGGCGCCGACGACCTGCCGATCCTCGGGCCGGTCGTCGCCCTCCTCGGCTTCATGGCGGGCGCGGCCCTGGCCGGACGCACGCTGCGGTCGACGGGCGAGGCGTGGGGCGGGCGCTCGTCGCTGCTGCTGGGCCTGGTCGCGGTGCTGATGCTCGGCTGCGCCGCCGGCCTCGCGGTCGTCGACGACCCCGACCACGTGACCGCCGCCGTCGTCACCACCGTGCTCGGCCTCGCGATGGGCGTCCAGGCCGCCGCCGCCCGGGTCGTGGCGGTCAAGGACGTCACGACCGTCGTCGTCACCTCGACCCTCACCGGCCTCGCCTCCGACTCGGCGCTCGGTGCCGGCAAGCCCGGGTCGTCCGCGCGCCGGGTCGCCGCGGTCGTCCTGATCCTGCTCGGCGCGGCGGCCGGTGCCCTGGCCCTGAAGCACAGCCTCGTGCTCGGCCTCGTGCTCTCCGGCGTGCTCGTCACCCTCGTCGCCGTCGTCGGCGAGGTGCACCGCAGGCTCCAGCCCCGCGACTGAGGCCGGTCGCGCGGCCCCTCCGTTCGCGGTAGGTGCCACCCGTTCCACGGGTACGAGGTACCGCGAACCGCAACCCAAGGAATGCGCCGGCCCGTACGCCGGTTGCCGCCTGGATGTGAGCGGTCCCCGGCAGAGCGACGTGAAGCGGGCCGACATCGGCCTGCGCAGCGAGCGCGGACCGGTGCTGGGCGCGGTCATGCTGTCGACGGGCCTGGTGGCGCTCGACGCGACGATCCTCGCCACCGCCGTGCCGGCCGTCGTGGACGACCTCGGCGGGTTCGCCCAGTTCCCGTGGCTCTTCTCGATCTACCTGCTCGCGCAGGCCGTGACGGTGCCGCTCTACAGCAAGCTCGCCGACGTCTTCGGCCGCAAGCCGGTGATGCTGGCGGGGATCGCCACCTTCGTCGTGGGCTCGCTGCTCTGCGGGCTGGCGTGGAGCATGGGCTCCCTCATCGCGGCCCGCCTGCTGCAGGGCATCGGTGCCGGGGCGGTGCAGCCGATCGGCATGACGATCGTCGGCGACATCTACTCCGTCGCCGAGCGCGCCAAGGTCCAGGGCTACATCGCAAGCGTCTGGGCGGTCTCCTCGCTCGTCGGGCCCGCCCTCGGCGGCCTCTTCTCCGACTACCTCTCGTGGCGCTGGATCTTCCTGATCAACCTGCCGCTGGGCCTCGCGGCGTACGTGATGCTCCAGCGCGGCTTCTCCGAGCAGGTCGAGCGGCGCCGGCAGAGCATCGACGGGCTAGGCGCCCTCCTGCTGACGGGCGGCTGCGGACTCCTGCTGCTCGGCGTCCTCGAGGGCGGTGTGCGCTGGGAGTGGGCGTCAGGACCGAGCGTCGCGATCCTGGGGACGGCGGTGCTCCTCCTCGGTGCGTTCGTCCTCGCGGAGCGCCGCGCCACCGATCCCGTCGTGCCGGGGTGGATCCTGCGCCACCGGACGGCCGCCGCCGCGACCGCGGCCGGCTTCGTCGTCGGTGTGCTCACGCTGGGGCTGTCGTCGTACGTGCCCGTCTACGGCCAGCAGGTGCTCGGGTCGAGCGCGGTGGCCGCCGGCGCCGCACTGGCGGCGATGAGCATCGGCTGGCCGATCGCCGCCTCCAACGCGGGCCGCCTCTACCTGCGGTTCGGCTTCCGCGCGACGATGGTGCTCGGCGCCGCCGTCACCGTCGCCGGGGGAGCGCTGCTGCTCACCGTCACCGCCGACAGCTCGATCTACTACCTCGCCGTGCCGTGCTTCGTGATGGGCCTCGGGTTCGGGCTCGTCGTCAGCCCGTCGGTGATCGCGGCCCAGGCCGCGGTCGACTGGGGCGAGCGCGGCGTCGTGACGGGCATGACGATGTTCGGCCGGTCCGTCGGCAGCGCCGTCGGCGTGGCGGTGTTCGGCGCGGTCGCCAACGGGTTGATCGCCCGCGACGCCGGCGGTGTCGTGCCCGAGCTCGCCGACCTGCCGGCCGGCGTGCTGGATCCCGCCGTGCGCGCGGTCTTCGCGCTGGCCGCGGCCCTCACGCTGGTGCTCGTCGCGGCGGTGCTGGTGATGCCCGGACGACGCGGCGCGGCCGCCGACGACCGCACGTCCGGTCCGCCCGCCGCCGGGCCCGGCACGGGGTCCGGCACGAGCGACGACTGACGCCGTACGGCGACGTCTTGGCGCCGTTGTTACCTGCGAGTAGTCTCCGGCGCATGAAGCGTGAGATCTACGACGAGGACCACGAGGCCTTCCGCGGCTCGGTCCGCGAGTTCCTGGCCCGCGAGGTGGAGCCGCACCTCGAGTCCTACATCGAGAACAAGGTGCTGCCGCGCGAGTTCTGGCTCGCCGCGGGCGCCCAGGGGTTCCTCGGTCTCGAGATCCCCGAGGAGTTCGGCGGGTCCGGCGCCGGCGACTACCGGTTCAACGCCGTGCTCACGGAGGAGCTGGCGCACGTCAACATGGCCTTCGCGTCGTGCGTCGGCATCCACGCCGACATCGTCGCGCCGTACCTGGTCGAGCTGACCACGGAGCAGCAGAAGAAGCGCTGGCTGCCGGGCGTGGCCGCGGGCGAGATCCTCACGGCCATCGCGATGACGGAGCCGTCCGGCGGCTCCGACCTCGCCGCCCTGAAGACCACCGCCGTGCGCGACGGCGACGAGTGGGTCATCAACGGCTCGAAGACGTTCATCACCAACGGCTACTCGGCCGACCTCGTGGTCGTCGCCGTGCGCACCAGCCCGGAGAAGAAGGCCAAGGGCATCACGCTCTTCGCCGTCGAGGCCGACCGTCCGGGCTTCAGCCGCGGGCGCAAGCTCGACAAGGCCGGCCAGCCGGAGTCCGACACCGCGGAGCTCTTCTTCGAGGATGTGCGCGTCACCGACGACGAGATCATCGGCGAGGTCGACAACGGCTTCATCCACATGATGCAGAAGCTGCCGCAGGAGCGGCTCAACTGCTCCGTCGCGAACCTCGCCCACGCCGCGCAGATCCTGCGCGAGACCCTCGACTACGCCAAGGAGCGCAAGGCGTTCGGCCAGGGCGTCGGCTCGTTCCAGCACAACAAGTTCCTCTTCGCCGAGCTCTTCACGCAGATCGACGTGGCCCAGTCGTTCATGGACGCCTGCGTCGCCGCCCACGCGAAGGGCGAGCTCACCCCGATCGACGCCGCGAAGGCCAAGTGGTGGAGCTCGCAGGTGCAGAACGACGTGCTGGACCACTGCGTCCAGCTGCACGGCGGCTACGGCTACATGAACGAGTACCGAGTGACGCGCGCCTGGCGCGACGCCCGCGTCACGAAGATCTGGGCCGGCTCGAACGAGATCATGAAGGAGCTCATCGGGCGCGACCTGGGGCTCTGACGCCTCGCCGGGCCGCGTAGCCCGACGACGCACGCACGAGATTCGTAAGACGTCCTCCGAAACGCCCGGATCAGGGCCTGGCGGGGGACGTTTTGCGATTTCCGTGCAGCCTGTGGAGAGCGCTGGTGACCCCCGCGGCCGTGGGGAAGGAGCTCCCCATGACCGACGTGACCCCGCCCGAGGCGCTGACCATGCTCGGGGGCATCGCCACCCGTGCCCGGCTCGACGAGATGTGCGAGAGGTCCGCGATCGAGAGCGCCCTCGCCGACGGCGAGATCGTGCGCGTCACCCGCAGCCTCTACCGGCTTCCCGACGTCGACCGCGCCCTGCGCCTGGCGGCCGAGCTGCGGGGGCGGCTGGGTGCGCTCAGTGCTGCTCAGGCGCACGGCTGGGAGATCGCCACGGCCCCGAGCAAGCCCTGGGTGATGATCGCTCGCGGCAGCCGGGCCACCACCACGACCCGGGCACACGTGTTCTGGGGCGAGGCCGAGGACCACGACGACGGACTGGTCACGAGCCGGCGCCGGACGGCCGTCGACTGCGCGCGGCGGCTGCCGTTCCGCGACGCGCTCTGTGTCCTCGATTCCGCTCTCCGGCACGGCCTCGACCACGAGACCCTGGTCGCGGACGCCCACGCCGTTCGGGGCAAGGGCGCCGCAGCCGCGCGTCGGGTCGCGGCCCTCGCCACCGCCGAAGCCGCCAACCCCTTCGAGTCGATGCTGCGGGCGCTCGCCGTCGAGGCCGGCCTCGAGGTCCGGGCCCAGGTCGAGATCGAGGTCCCCGACGCTGATTCGCCCGGCGGCACCCGGACCCTGCGGCCCGACGTCGTCGACCGCGAGCGCCGCCTCGTCCTCGAGGCCGACTCCTGGCAGTTCCACGCCGGCAAGGAGGAGTTCCAGACCGACTGCTGGCGCTACACCGCCCTGGTCGTCGAGGGGTGGACGGTGCTCCGCTTCACCTGGTGGCAGGTCATGCACCACCCCGAGTGGGTGGTCGCGTGCCTCCGCGCCGTCGCGCTCCGCGGGGCGGCCTGACGCCAATTCACGTGCGGTCACCGCGCCGCGCGCCGTAGCGTCGAGCCCGATGCGCCTCTTCACCGCCCTGGTCCTGCCCGACGACGTCCGCGAGCACCTGGACGACTTCCTCGACGTGCGCCGTGCCGCCGGTGACTTCCGGTGGTCGCCCGCCGAGACCTTCCACGTCACTCTGGCGTTCGCCGCCGACGTCGACGAGTGGCGGGTCGACGAGGTGCTCGAGCGCACCGCGGCGGCCGCGCAGCGCCGTACCCCGTTCGAGGCCCGCGTCGCCAGCGGTGGCACCTTCCCCGCGGTCGACGCCGCCCGGGTGCTCTGGGCCGGTCTCGCGCTCGACGGCCACGGGGCCGAGCAGCTCGACCTCCTGGCCGCCGGTGCGCGTACGGCGGCCAGCACCGCCGGGGCCGAGGTGGACGGCGGCCGGTTCCGGCCGCACGTGACGGTCGCCCGGTCGGGCCTCCCGGTGCCGATGGGTGACTGGGTCAAGCTCCTCGACACGTACGTCGGGCCGACCTGGACCGCCGACGAGGTGGCCGTCGTCGCGTCCCACCTCGGTGAGGGGCCCCGACGTCGACCGCGCCACGAGGTGCTCGCGACGGCTCCGATCGGCGCCTGATCCATCCTCCTCGTCCGGCCGCCCGCGGCGGGCTGGTCTAGACCATTGATCTTGAGCGGGATCGCCAGATCGCATGACGACTGTCCAGCATTTCCCTCGCCGCCTTGTCCAGAGGCTCGCCGCAAGTCGTCGCCCGGTCTAGACCGCACCCCCTGATCGGGACAAATTCAAGCCCGATCTTGAGGTCAAATCCCTTCACGCAGGATGCGCCACCTGATTCGTGCTTACTGTCCTCAGGTCAGGGTTTCGAAGTTCCATCTGGGGAGCGCCACATGTCTGATCTCACCGAGTCGCGGTCCGAGGGCCGTCGCACCTACAGCCGCCGTTCCGTGACCCGCGCCGCCGCGTGGTCCGTCCCGGCCGTCGCCGTCGTCTCGGCCGCGCCGGCGTTCGCCGCGAGCGCCGTCGACGTGGGTGCGTTCGCCCTGCGCGGCTCCTGCGGCACGCTCGGCCTCCTCGGCCCGGGCTTCACGCTGCAGGCCGGCCCCACGACGCCGCTGCCGGTGGGCACGAGCGTCATCATCACGGGCTCGGGCGTCGCCAACATCGGCGTGTTCTCCGTGTCGGGCGGCACGGCTGACGTGCAGGTGCTGTCGCCCACCTCGCGCCAGATCACGGTGACGTCGGCCGTCCCGGCGGGTGCGACCATCGCCTTCCGCACCACGCTGTCGATCTCGGTGGCCTTCCAGCTCAACGCCGTGGCGACCCTCCCGTCCGGCTACAGCGGCACGGGCGCGAAGACCGCGGGCAACGTGTCGTCGACGCTGATCCTCTGCTCGGCCAACTGATCCACCCGCGAGGCGTCGTCGCGATCCGTCAGGGGTTCGGGGCGACGCTCGCGGGCGGTCCGGGCTGACGTTCGCGGCGACCTTCCCGGTCCAGCCCCTGCTGCTGGTGTCGAACGATCCGTTCGGGCCACACGGCACCTTCCGAGTCCCTATCCTTCGCAGGACGGGGGTCGGAAGTCCGAGCGGGGGAGCGTCAGCCATGCCAGACCTGATCGAGGGGTCGCGGCCCGCGGGTCGTCGCAGCTACAGCCGTCGGTCGGTGACCCGTGCCGCTGCCTGGTCCGTCCCGGCGGTCGCCGTCGTGTCGGCCGCACCGGCCTTCGCCGCGAGCGCCGTGGACGTGGGGGCGTTCGCGCTACGCGGCAGCTGCGGCGCCAGCGGCATCGTCGGCCCGGGCTTCCTCCTCACCGCCGGCCCCACCGCCCTCCCGGTCGGTAACACCGTCATCATCACGGGGTCGGGCGTCGCCGACATCGGCACCTTCCGGGCGACGGGCGCGGGTACGGCCACCGTGACGTACCTGTCCGGCTCCTCTCGCTTCGTCACCGTGACGACCGAGATACCCGCGGGCGAGACCATGGCCCTCCGCACCTCGCTGTCGACCGCGACGCAGACGTTCCAGCTCAACGCCGCCGCGTCCCTCCCGGAGGGCTACACCGGCACGGGCGCGAAGACGGCGGCCATCGTGTCGTCGACGACGACCCTCTGCAACGCCACCTGAGCCAACGCCCGCGGCGCAGCCGACCCTGACCGAAGGACCCATGAGCGCCCTCCTCGTCGCGACCGCCGGCACCCTCCTCGGGGTGCTGGCGGTCGCGGCGTGCGCCAAGCTCCGCGACCTCGACGGCACCCGGGCCGCCTGGCGCGACCTCGCCCCGCCGGTGCTGCGACCCGTCCCCGGCGCGCCGCTGCTCGTCGCCGCCGAGCTCGCCTGCGCCGTCGGGCTCCTGCTGCCCGGCGCTGCCGGCCGCGCGGCCCTCGTGCTCACCGTGTGCCTCTTCGTCGCCTTCACCGCCGCCCTCGCCGCGGCCGCCCGCCGCGACGTCCCGGTCGCGTGCGGCTGCTTCGGCTCCTGGTCGCGGGAGCCGGTCGACGCCGTCAGCGTCCTCCGCACCGCGGGCCTCACCGTCGTCGCGGCCGTCGCCCTCGTCGCCGGGTGGTCCGACCCGGGCCTCGTCCGGGCGCTCGCCGACGCCACCGACCGCGGCGACCTGCCGGCCGCCGTCCTCGGTACGGCGCTCCTCGCCGCCCTGCTGGCCGTCTCGTTCGCGGTGGCCGCGCTCCGCCGTACCCCCGGCACGACGGCGCCCGCCACCAGCGGCCCCGGCGTCCTCCCCGCCCTCCCGGCGCTCACCGACCTACCCGTCGACCTCACCGGCGCGCCCGTGCCGGCCCTCGAGCTGGTGGACGTCGACGGTGTCTCGCGCGACCTCGCCGACCTGGCCCGGGGACGCGCCCTGCTCGTCGTCGTGGCCTCCACGGGCTGCGAGCAGTGCACCGGAGTACTGCGCGACCTGCCGCACTGGCTCGACGAGGTCGGGCCGGGCGTCGGCGTCGCCGTCGTCACCTCGTCGGCCCGCGACGACTTCACCGCGGCGTACCCCGCCCTGCGCGACCGGACCTACCTCGGCTCCCACGGCGTGCGCTCCTTCTTCGGGATGCCCGGCACGCCGGCCGCCGTCCTGCTGGGCGCCGACGGCGCCGTCGCGACCCGCACCGCCCTCGGCGCCGACGAGATCGGCGGTCTCATGGCCGGCACGCTCGCCGCCGTCGAGGCGGCCGCCCGGCGCTAGGCTGACCCTCCGTGAGCACCCCTGACGCCGCCGCGAGGCGCACCCTCATCGAGCAGGTCAACACCAAGGCGATCGTGCGCGGCCAGGTGACGCTGAGCTCCGGCAAGGTCGGCGACTACTACGTCGACATGCGCCGCGTGACCCTCGACGCGGCCGCCGCGCCCGCCATCGGCCAGGTCATGCTCGACCTGACCGCCGACTGGGAGTACGACGCGGTGGGCGGCCTCACCCTCGGTGCCGACCCCGTGGCCACGGCGATGCTCCACACCGCTGCCGCCCAGGGCCGCACCCTCGACGCGTTCGTCGTGCGCAAGGCCCAGAAGGTGCACGGGCTGCAGAAGCTCATCGAGGGCCCGCCCGTCGCCAGCCGGCGGGTGCTCGCCGTCGACGACACCTCCACCACCGGCGGGTCGGTGCTGGAGGCCGTCGCCGCGCTCCGCGACGCCGGGGCCGAGGTCGTGGGCGTCGCGGTCATCGTCGACCGCGACACCGGCGCGGCCGAGCACGTCGAGGCCCAGGGCGTGCCCTACCGCTTCGCCGTCGGCAAGGACGAGCTCGACATCTGAGCGGAGGCCCTTCGCGGGATGCGGACTGACGCCCCCGTCTTCCGCAGGCCCGGGTCTGCACCCGACGCCGTACGAGGGCGCCTCGCCGATGCGGCCCCCACCCAGGGTGGCTCCGTATCCTCGTGCCCGTGACTGCAGCCGGCCAGACCCTCCTCACCGTCGCGGCGACGACGGACCCCGACGAGCTGACCGGGTTCGCCGGCTGGGCGGTCGACCTCATGGAGAAGATCGGCCCGATCGGCGCCGGCATCGCGATCGCGGCGGAGAACCTCTTCCCGCCGCTGCCGAGCGAGGTGATCCTGCCGCTGGCCGGATTCACGGCCAACCAGGGCGACTTCACGCTGTTCGAGGCGATCTTCTGGACGACGGTCGGCTCCGTCGTCGGCGCCGCGGTCCTCTACTGGCTGGGTGTCGCGTTCGGCCGCCAGCGCATGTACTGGGTCTGGGACCGCATGCCGCTGGTCAAGACCGAGGACCTCGAGCGCACCGAGGCGTGGTTCGCCCGGCACGGCAAGAAGGCCGTCTTCTTCGGCCGGATGATCCCGATCTTCCGGAGCCTGATCTCCATCCCGGCGGGCATCGAGCGGATGTCGTTCCCGCTCTTCCTCCTGCTCACCACCGCGGGCAGCCTCATCTGGAACAGCATCTGGGTGATGGCGGGCTACTTCGCGGGCTCGCAGTGGGACAAGGTCGAGCCCTACATGGGCATCGTCCAGAAGGTCGTCATCGTCGCCGTGGTCCTCGCCGTCGCCGCGTTCGTGATCTTCCGTGTCCGCTCGATCCGCCGCTCACGCCACCACACCAACCCGCTCGACGACGAGCGCGACCCGGCCTGAGCCGGTCGGCACCGTGCCCGATCCCGTGAGCGGTCCCGAGGCCCGGCAGCCGTCGTACGACGCGGGCCGCGCGCCGTACGACCCGATGCCCCACGGTCCTCCGGAGGTCGGCGTCGGCCCCTGGCCCGGCGGCCCCGAGGCGTGGCCGAGCGGCGAGCAGTACGACGCGGAGCTGCTCGCCGGGGGCGACCGGCGCAACGTGGTCGACCGCTACCGCTACTGGCGCCTGGAGGCGATCGTCGCGGACCTCGACACGCGCCGGCACGGCTTCCACGTCGCCATCGAGAACTGGCAGCACGACTTCAACATCGGCACGATCGTGCGCTCGGCCAACGCCTTCCTCGCCGCGGAGGTGCACATCGTCGGCAACCGTCGCTGGAACCGGCGCGGCGCGATGGTCACCGACCGCTACCAGCACGTGCGCCACCACGCGTCGGTGCCCGAGCTGGCGTCCTACCTGCACGGCCTGACCACCCCCGTCGCGCTGCTCGGCATCGACAACCTGCCGGGCTCGGCGCAGCTCGAGACGATGGCGGTGCCGCACGACGTGTGCTTTCTCTTCGGCCAGGAGGGTCCGGGTCTCTCCGCGCAGGCGCGCGGGGCGTGCGACGGCACCTTCTCGATCGCGCAGTTCGGGTCGACCCGGTCGATCAACGCCAGCGCGGCCGCCGCGATCGCGATGCACGGCTGGATCCGGCAGCACGCCGACCTCGGCGCCCCCGACGGCTCGGTCTGGCGCGGCTGACCCGACGGTCCCGCGTCCCGCTAGGGTGGCGAGGTCGCCCACGTGCTACCGAGGAGATCCACCGATGCCCATCGCCACCCCCGAGGTCTACGCCGAGATGCTCGACGCGGCCAAGACGAAGTCGTTCGCCTACCCCGCCATCAACGTCTCGTCGTCGCAGACGCTCAACGCCGCGCTGAAGGGCTTCGCCGACGCGGGCTCCGACGGCATCATCCAGGTCTCGACCGGTGGCGCGGAGTACCTCTCGGGTCCGGCCGTGAAGAACATGGTCACCGGCTCCGTCGCGTTCGCGGCCTACGCCGCCGAGGTCGCCAAGAACTACCCGGTCAACATCGCGCTGCACACCGACCACTGCCCGAAGGACAAGCTCGACGGCTTCGTCCGTCCCCTGCTCGCCCTGAGCAAGGAGCGGGTCGACCGCGGCGAGAACCCGCTGTTCCAGTCGCACATGTGGGACGGCTCGGCCGTGCCGCTCGAGGAGAACCTGCAGATCGCGGAGGAGCTGCTCGCGCTCTCCGCCGCCGCGAAGATCGTCCTCGAGGTCGAGATCGGCGTCGTCGGCGGCGAGGAGGACGGCGTCGAGGGCGGCATGGGCGACCACCTCTACACGACCCCCGAGGACGCGCTGGCCACCGTCGCCGCGCTCGGCACCGGTGAGAAGGGCCGCTACCTCGCGGCGCTCACCTTCGGCAACGTGCACGGCGTCTACAAGCCGGGCAACGTGAAGCTCCGGCCCGAGATACTCAAGGCCGCGCAGGAGAGCGTCGTCGAGAAGCTCGGCCTCGCGGCCGGCTCGAAGCCGTTCGACCTGGTCTTCCACGGCGGCTCGGGCTCCACGGCCGAGGAGATCAGCGCGGCCGTCGACTACGGCGTCATCAAGATGAACGTCGACACCGACACGCAGTACGCGTTCACGCGCCCGATCGCCGGCTGGATGCTCGCCAACTACGAGGGTGTCCTGAAGGTCGACGGCGAGGTCGGCAACAAGAAGCAGTACGACCCGCGCGCCTGGGGCAAGGCCGCCGAGGCCGGCATGTCGGAGCGCGTCGTCGTGGCCTGCCAGGACCTCCGCTCGGCCGGCACCACGCTGGGCGCCTGACCCCGTCCTCCGTACGACGCGAGGCCCGGACCCCCTCGGGGTCCGGGCCTCGTCGCGTCCGGGGCGGGTCGGCACCGCCGACCCCGTGACGCCTAGTCGGTGTCGATGTTCTCCGCCAGCTTCGTGGTCATGAAGTGCGACAGCTGGAAGGTGACGACGGACGTCACGGGCACGATCACGAGCATCGCCCAGGAGAAGATGACGTCGATCAGGAACACGAGCGAGACGACGGCCACGAGCCCGATGGCGAGGAAGGTGGTGCTGCCGGGGTCGGGCACGTCCCACGCCCGCAGCAGCCGCGTGCCGAGCACGACGCTCGCCACCATGATCACGATGAGCACCAGCAGCACGGGGCGTCCGCACGACCCGGTGCCCTGGATGACGGTGCACGCCTGCAGGGAGACCGCGCTCGAGGCCGCGATGAAGAGCCCGCAGAGCACCCCGGTGACGACGAGCGCCGCCGTGACGCCGAGGGCCGGGAGCGAGACCTCCGCGAGCCGTCCGCGCAGGCGCTCGGCCCGCGACGGGCCGGGCTCGGGCGCGACCTCTTCCCCCGCCTCGGTCGCGGCGACCGGCGGGGCCGTCTCGACCAGCACGTCGGTCTGCTCGGCCTGCGGCGCGCGCTCGGCCTCCACGGCGGCGGGCGCGACGGCCCGTGCGACGGCCGGGGCGGGGGCCGGCGCGGGGTCGACCTCCGCCGCCCGCGCGGCGGCCTCGACCAGCACGGGGTCCTCGACGGGCTTCGGCGGCGTCACGCCCGGGGGAGCCGGCTTCGACACCGTCGTGGTCACGGCGGGCGCGATCTCGGTGGTCCGCCGCTGACGGCGGGCGGTCAGGCCGCCCAGCCGGCCCCCGACCCGCTCGCGGGCCGACGACAGCCCTGCCCTCGCGCGGTCGGTGGCCACGGGCGTCGTACGGCGCGGCTCGGGCTCGGTGTCGGGCTCGGTGTCGGGCTCGGTGTCGGGCTCGGTGTCGGGCTCGGGCTGGGTGTCCGGCGGGGGCTCCGGCTGCTCGTCGACCGGGGCGGCGCGCTCCACCGCTGCGAACGCGGCCAGCAGGGGAGCGGTGGGGGCCTCGCCGACGGGCTCGGGCTCCGGCAGCGGCTCCGGCGGAGCGACGGGTTCCGGCTCGGGCAGCGGCTCGGGAGGCGCGACGGGCTCGGGCGGCGCGACAGGCTCGGGCGGCGCGACGGGTGCCGGCTCGGGCAGCGGCTCCGGCTCCACGACCGGCTCCGGCTCGACGGCGACCGGCCCCTCGACGGTCGGCGCGACAGCGACGGCGGCGGGCGCCTCGACGTCCTTCGCCTTGTCCTTCTTCTTCCGGCGTCGCCCGAACGAGGGCAGCTCGAGGGACAGCTCGAGCTCCTTGTCCGAGCGGGACCCCTGGTCCTTCTCCACCATGCGGCTGAGTGTGCCACGCGGCCCCGGACGGCGGCCGGTGAAATGCAAGCGGGCCCGGGATCCTCGCGGATCCCGGGCCCAGCTGTCGGGCTGACAGGATTTGAACCTGCGGCCTCCTCGTCCCGAACGAGGCGCGCTACCAAGCTGCGCCACAGCCCGATCGTGTGCCTTCCGGCCCACGAGCGTCCGCGAGCATACCCGAGCCGGCGGCGACCTCTGCAATCGGCCCCGCCCCCGGTCAGGAGGGGTCGGGGAGGGGCTTCGGCGTGAGCGTCAGGAGGGTCGCCTCGGGCCGGCAGAAGGTCCGCAGCCGCACGTACGGGCTGGTCCCGAGGCCCGCCGAGACGTGCAGCCACGACGACCCCGGGTCGTCGGGGGACGAGTCCGCCGGGTGCCGGTGCAGGCCCTTGGCGCGGGCGGTGTCGAGGTCGCAGTTCGTGGTGAGGGCGCCCTTGAACGGCAGGCACACCTGGCCGCCGTGGGTGTGGCCGGCGATGACGGCGTCGTAGCCGTCGTACGCGAACTGGTCGAGCACCCGCAGGTACGGCGCGTGGGTCACCCCGAGCAGCACGTCGGCGTCGGCGCCCATGCCGACCCGGGCCGGCCCGGCGACGGCGTCCAGGTCGTCGTACCCCAGGTGCGGGTCGTCGACCCCGGCGAAGGTGAGCCGCAGGTCGCGCACGAGCAGCGTGTCCCGGCGGTTGGTGAGGTCGACCCAGCCGGCCTCGGCGAACGCGTCGCGCAGCCGGCGCCACGGCAGGTGGGGCGTGGCGACGGCACGGCGCCCGTCGTCCGGCAGGAGGTAGCGCAGCGGGTTGCGCGGCGACGGCGCGAAGTAGTCGTTCGACCCCAGCACGTGCACCCCCGGGACGGCGAGCAGGTCGCCCAGGGCGTCGAGCAGGGCCGGCACGGCGTCCGGGTGGGAGAGGTTGTCGCCGGTGTCGACGACGAGGTCCGGCGCCGTGGTCGCCAGGTCGCGCAGCCACGCGAGCTTGCGCTCCTGCGTCGGCAGCAGGTGGATGTCGGAGAGGTGCAGCACCCGGAGCGGGCGGGCGCCGGGCGGCAGCAGCGGCACGCTGACCTCGCGCAGCGTGTACTGCCGGGCCTCCCAGGCGGCGTACGCCGTGGCCGCCGCCCCGGCCGCGACGCTGCCCAGCAGCCCGCCGCCGACGACCCCGGCGATCGTCCGCCTCGAGGAGGTGGGGCGACGGGAGGCGGCGGACAAAGCGATGGGCGGCACGCGCACAGGCTGCCACAATGGCTTCCATGAGTGCCCTCAAGGACCGCCTCCGCGCCGACCTCACCACCGCCATCAAGGCGCGTGACGACGTGCGCTCCTCCACGCTCCGCATGGTGCTCACCGCCGTGACGAACGCCGAGGTCGCCGGCAAGGAGGCCCGCGAGCTCTCCGACGACGACATCGTCGGCCTCCTCTCGACCGAGTCGAAGAAGCGCCGCGAGGCCGCCACCGCGTTCTCGGAGGGCGGTCGCGCCGAGATGGCCGCCAAGGAGCGCGCCGAGGCCGGGGTGATCGCCGACTACCTGCCGGCCCAGCTCAGCGTCGAGGAGATCTCGGCGGTCGTCGCCGACGCGATCGCCTCGACCGGAGCCGCGGGCGAGGGCATGCGGGCCATGGGCAAGGTGATGGGCGTCGTCCAGCCGCAGGTCAAGGGCAAGGCCGACGGCGGGGCCGTGGCGGCCGAGGTACGGCGCCAGCTCGCCTGAGACGGCCCTGAAAGGGCGGTTTCGCCCACGGCGTAGTCCGAAACACGCTCCGGGTGTGCGGGAACGACCAGCGAGCAGGTAGCGTGGCACCCACGACACACAGGACAGACCGGGCGCCTCTGAGCCCCGGCCAAGCGCGAGGGGGTCGACCCTATGGGGCGCGGCCGAGCAAAGGCCAAGCAGGCGAAGGTCGCACGCGACCTGAAGTACCGCACGCACGACACCGACCTCGGTGCGTTGGCGCGGGAGCTGCACGGCGATTCGGATGACGAGGACTCCACCCCGGTGGAGCCGACGAGCGACGAGTACGACAAGTGGGCCGACTACCCCGGCCCACAGCGCGACTGAACTGATCGACCACCACCCTCCGACCCCCGGGTCGGAGGGTGGTGGTCGTTTCGGTCCGTTCAGCCCCGCAGCCAGACTCCCCGCAGACGCCCGACGTCGCGCATGCGGCGCTCGGCGAGGCGGTCCGCGGCGACGGCCGGCGTCACGCCCTCGGTCTCGGCGAGCTCGAACACCGCCGCGGTCGTGTCGAAGATGCCTGAGGCGCGCTGCTGCGCGCGCTCGAACGAGAAGCCCTCGAGCTCGTCGGCCACCTGGATGAGACCGCCGGAGTTCACGCAGTAGTCGGGCGCGTAGAGGATGCCCGCCTCGGCGAGACGCTCGTCGCTGCCCTCGTGCGGCAGCTGGTTGTTGGCGGCGCCGCACACGATCCGCGCCTTGAGGGCCGCGATGGTGTCGTCGTCCAGGGCGCCGCCCAGCGCGCACGGCGCGTAGACGTCGAGGTCCTCCCGCACGAGCTCCTCCGTCGTGGCCACGGCGCGCACGGTGGGGTACGCCGCCAGGACGCCGGCCACCGCCGGGTCGTACACGTCCGTGACGACCACCGAGGCGCCGTCCTCGATGAGCAGGCCGGTGAGGTGCCGGCCGACCTTGCCGACGCCCGCGATGCCGACGGTGCGACCGGCGAGCGTGGGCTCGCCCCAGAGCCGGGCCGCAGCGGCCCGCATGCCGCAGAACACGCCGTACGCGGTGAGCACCGAGCTGTCGCCCGCGCCCCCGTGCGCGACGGTGCGGCCGGTGACGTAGCGCGACTCGCGGGCCACGAGGTCCATGTCGACCGAGTAGGTGCCCACGTCGCAGGCGGTCAGGTAGCGGCCGCTCAGCGACTCGACGAACCGGCCGTACGCCCGCAGCAGCGCCTCGGACTTGTCCTTGCGGGGGTCGCCGATGATGACGGCCTTGCCGCCGCCGAGGTCGAGCCCGGCGAGTGCGGCCTTGTAGGACATGCCGCGGGAGAGGGCGAGCACGTCGCGGAGCGCGGCGTCGGTCGTGGCGTAGGGGTGGAAGCGGGTGCCGCCGAGGCCGGGGCCGAGGGCGGTGGAGTGCACGGCGATGATCGCGCGCAGGCCGCTGTCGGGGTCGTTGGCGAAGACGACCTGCTCGTGCTCGGTGGCGAGCTCGAAGAGGTCGGCGGGCTCGGGGTCTGCGGGGGTGCTCATGGCTCTCCTCGGTGGTTCGACGCCACGGGGGTGGGTGGCGTGCTGACGGGCGGCCACAGGGGTGGCGTGACCTGGGCGACAGCCTAGGACCCCCGGACCCCTCCCGTCAGCGCAGGCGGGCGACGTACGCCTGGCCGCGACGCAGGTCGCGCAGGCGGCCCTCCCACGTGACGCCCACGGTGACGAGCGCGGCGCCGGCGGTGAGGATCACGACGTACGGCGGGAGCTGCGCGGCGTACGGCGCGAGCGCCCGCACCAGCAGCAGGGCCCCGACGACGCCGCCGACCACGAGCGGTGCGGTCCAGCGCAGCGCGGCGCCACCGAGCACGAGCGCGAGCGACGCGACGCCGACGAGGAGGCTGCGGACGCCGGCCGGCTCGCCGAGGGCGATCAGCAGGCTCGGCACGAGGGCGAGCAGCAGACCGCTCGTGAGGACGGGGACGGTGGCCCGGCGCGGGTCGCGCAGCAGCGCGACGACACCGACGACGAGCAGGACGAGGGCACCCGGGAGCGTGTAGGCCTCGGGCGTGGTGACGCCCGTGTCGGCGAGGCGGGCCCACGACGCCAGGACGAGGAGGGCGCCGCCGACCCACCCGAGCGGACGCCGTGACGGGTGCAGCACCGACGACGCGGCGGCGGCGAGCCCGGCGACGGTCAGCTGCACGGCGACCCAGGTGAGGGGCTCCTCGACCCAGGCGGTCGTGGGGTCGGCGAGCTCGCTCCCGAAGGTCACGAGCACCACGTACGTCGTGACGCCCGTGGCCGCGACCTCGAGCGGCAGGCGCGGCAGGCCGACCACCAGGAGCCCGACGAGGAGCACGGTCACGGTGAGGCCGACGTGGGCGGGATGCTCGAGCAGGCGACCGAACGGGGCGACCACGAGCGCGACGGCGAGCGGCAGGGCGCCGGCGGCGACGGTGCCCGGCAGGCCGGTGACCCGCAGCAGCAGGACCGCGGCGCAGGCGCCGAGGGCCACGATCGCGGCACCGGCGAGGAGCGCGTCGACGGGCGCGCCGGCCCCGACGGCGGCGGTGAGCGCGACGCCACCGGTCACCCACGCCTCCGTGAGGTGGCGGTGGTGGGTCGCCAGGGCGACGCCGGCGCACCCGATCGCGGCCAGGAGGCCGACGACGACGGCGAGCGGCACGTCGTACGACGCGACGACCGCGACGCCGGTGGCGATCAGCAGCAGCACGCCCCCGCGGACCCCGCGCGTCGCGGGGACGTGCCGATCGAGGGCCGCGACGAGCGCGGCGGTCAGGGAGACGGCGGCCACGAGGGCCACCCAGGGGTGGTCGAGGTCGAGGGCCGGCTGCAGTCGCACGTCGGGCTCGGAGCCGCCGCGCACCCCGGTGACGTTCGCGGCCGCCGCCGCCAGCACGGTGAGGAGCAGGACCGCGGGCACGGCCGCGCTCACCAGCACGGGGCCCAGGAGGGCGCCCCGCCAGTCGCGGGGCACGACGTACGCCGCAGCGGCGGCCCCGAGCAGCACGAGGGACCAGCCGATCGTCGCGGCCTCGAGCGAGACGTCGTGGAGCCCGAGCACGACGGCGGCGACCGCGACGGCACCGGCCACCGCCGCGGCGCTCACCCGGAGCGGGCGGGCGAGCCACGCAGCGGCCGCCGGCAGCGCGGCGAGCCCGGCGGCGGCGAGCAGCGGCCAGACGTGGCCCTCGGTCCACAGGCCCGCGAAGGAGAGGTGCTCGGCGGCACGGACGGCGGCCACGCCGAGCAGGAGCAGCCAGGCGCCGACGGCGGTGGCGGTGGCGCCGTGCGCGAGGACCCGGAGGCCGCGGGCGCTGCCGACGACCGCGAGGGCACCCAGCAGGAGGGTCGCGCCGACGAACCCGGCGGCGGGCGACGGCACCAGGGCGACGAACCCGGTCGCGGCCAGCACCCCGCCGAGCACCACGGCGAGCTCGCCGGTGACGAGCCGGCCGACCGGCGTGCGACGCACGACCTCGGCGCCGCCCAGCCCCGCACCCGCGACGACCACGCCCATGACGACCAGCACCCCACCGAGCTCGATCTCGCCGAACCACCCGGCGGCACGCGCACCGCTCACGACGAGCAGCAGGAGGCCCGTCGTGACCGCGGCGAACGACTCGGCCGCGGCGGGCAGGGTCCGGCGGGCGGTGAGGTACGACGCCGCACCCGCGCCCGTGGTCATCGCGACCAGCACGGCGGTGCGACCGCCGACGCCGAGCAGCACCCACGCGATGGCGAGGAAGACGAGCGAGCCGACGAGCAGGCAGAACGCACCGAGGCCGAGCAGCAGCTTCGGCACCCCGGTCTCGAGCATCCCGCTGCGCGGGGCGGAGGTGACCGTGCTCCGCCAGACCGGCGCGGGGCCCTCGGGCGACGCAGCGGGTCCGGCCGTCGCGACCGCTGCGGCGGGCACGGGCGCCGGTGCCGGGGCGGCGGGGACGGCGACGCTCGCCCGCAGTGCACCGACCAGCTCGTCGGCGCGCTGGAGGGTCGAGAACAGGGTGCGGGCCAGGTCGCCCGTGAGCGGGAGACCGCAGCGGGGGCAGACCGTCCGACCGCCGGCGTACGGCGCGCGGCAGTCGGGGCACGAGGACGGGTCGGCGAAGAGCATGCGACCCATTACGTCAGCGATCGGGGTGTGCGGGCAGACCAGCCGGGCTCAGGTGCGGCTGAGTACGCGTACCCGGCCCTTCCTCCGGCCCGCCCGCCGGTGCGGGCGCCCGCACCCTAGGGTGGGGCGACCCGTGACCCCCGACCCCCGAGACGAGGCCCCTCGTGCGCGTACTGCTCGACCGCCGCAACCCCGCGTCCGCGGGCACCGACCAGGTGTCCGACGAGCAGCTCGCCGGCCTGTACGCCGTGCCCGGCGCCGACTCCTGGCTGCGGGTCAACATGGTGAGCACCCTCGACGGCGCCGCCACGGGTGACTCCGAGCTCTCCGACTCGATCCACAACGAGGCCGACAACCGCGTCTTCGGCGTGCTCCGCAGCATCGCCGACGTCGTCATCGTGGGGGCCGGCACGGCGGCCGCGGAGGGCTACGGCCCCACCGACCGCCCGATCGTGCTCGTCAGCCGCAAGGGCCAGGTGCCGGAGAAGCTGCGCGGCGCCGAGCCGGGTGCCGTGATGCTGGCGACGTGCCGGGCTGCCGACGGCCTCACGGAGGCGCAGTCGCTCCTCGGCGCCGACAACGTGTTCGTGCTCGGCTCGCACAGCGTCGACCTCGTCGCGCTGCGGGAGCACCTCGTCGCCCAGGGCCTGCGGCGCCTGCACGCCGAGGGCGGGCCGCACCTGCTGCGCGACCTGCTCTCCAGCGGTGTGGCAGACGAGCTCTGCGCGACCTTCGTGCCCCGCATCGTGGGCGGCGAGCACCCCCGCATCACGGCGGGCCCGCCCGTGGGCACCGACCTCGACCTCCAGCTGCTGCTGGAGGACGAGAGCACGCTGCTGGGCCGCTGGTTCGTGCGTCGCTGACGGCCCGCCCGCGTCCCACGCCGGGAAACCCGGCGCGGAGACGCGCGCGCAGGTGCCAGACTCTGGCCCCGTGACTGCCCGCCGGATCGCCTACCAGGGGGAGCCGGGTGCGAACTCGCACCTCATCTCCCAGCGCCACTACCCCGACCTCGAGGCCGTGCCGTGCGCGTCGTTCGAGGACGTCTTCGCGACGGTGGAGCGGGGCGACGCCGACCTGGCGATGATCCCGATCGACAACACCCTCGCGGGGCGCGTCGCCGACATCCACCACTTCCTCCCGACGTCGCGGCTCCACATCGTGGCCGAGCACTTCCTGCGCATCCAGTTCACGCTCATGGCGGTCCCGGGCGCGACGCTCGACAGCATCGAGACCGTCCACAGCCACGTGCACGCCCTCGGCCAGTGCCGCCGCATCATCGGCATGCACGGCTGGCGGCCGATCATCTCGGGGGACACGGCCGGCGCCGCCCGGGAGGTCGCGGAGGCCGGCGACACCAGCCAGGCCGCGATCGCCCCGCCGCTCGCGGCCGAGATCTACGGCCTCGAGGTGCTGGCCAGCGACGTCGAGGACGAGGACCACAACACGACGCGGTTCGTGGTGCTGTCGCCCGACGAGGTGCGGGCGCCGGCCGGCAACGGCCCGGTCGTCACCAGCTTCATCTTCAACGTGCGCAACCTGCCGGCCGCGCTCTACAAGGCGCTCGGCGGCTTCGCGACCAACGGCGTCAACATGACCAAGCTCGAGTCCTACATGGTCGGCGGCGAGTTCATCGCCACCCAGTTCCTCGCCGAGGTCGACGGGCACCCGACGGACCCGGGCCTCGCCCGCGCGCTGGAGGAGCTGGCCTTCTTCACGACCGACGTGAAGATCCTCGGCGTCTACCCCGCCGACCCGTTCCGCAGCCGCTGAGGCCCCCGCCGTACCGCTCGCGCGCCGGCTCGACGGGGCGACGTGACTCGACGCACGTGCCTGTTCCCTGGGGCGGACGGCCCGGGCTCGCCATCATCGGGTGATGGCCTTCGACTGGACGAACCTGGCGGTGACGGCCCTCGTGGCGCTCCTGAGCGCGGGGGTCGTGATCCTGCTGGCGCGGCTCGCGCTGCGGGTGCTCGGCCGGCGGTGGGTGCCGGCGGCCGACCTGGAGAGGCGGGCCCGCATCCCGTTCCGCGTGCTCGTGCTCATGGTCGCGCTCAACCCCGTGGTGGCCGGCGTCCGCCCCGACGACGTCGGCGGGTGGTGGGACCTCGCGGCCGCGGCGGCCCGGGTGCTGGCCATCGTGACGGTCGGCTGGTTCCTCACCGTCGTGCTGCTCTTCGTCGTCGACCTCGCGCTGCTGCGCAACCGGGCGGACGTCGAGGCCTCCGACAACAAGGTGGCCCGACGGCTGCGGACGCAGGTGCTCATCCTGCGACGCCTCGCCGTGACGGTGGCTGTCGTCATCACCGCCGGCGCCGTGCTGCTCAGCTTCCCGGGGGTCGAGGCGGTCGGGGCCAGCGTCCTGGCGTCCGCGGGCCTCATCAGCGTCGTCGCCGGGCTCGCCGCCCAGACCGTGCTCGGCAACGTCTTCGCCGGCCTGCAGATCGCCTTCAGCGACTCGATCCGCATCGACGACGCCGTCATCGTCGAGCAGGAGTGGGGCTGGATCGAGGAGATCACGCTCACCTACGTGGTGGTCCGGCTGTGGGACGAGCGCCGGATGGTGCTGCCCTCGACGTACTTCACGACCACCCCGTTCGAGAACTGGACCCGCGACACCTCGCAGCTGCTCGGATCCGTCGAGCTCGACCTCGACTGGCGCGTCGACACGGCCGCGCTGCGCGACGAGCTCGACCGTGCGCTCGAGCTGACGGACCTCTGGGACCAGCGGGCCAAGGTGCTGCAGGTGACCGATGCGGTGGGCGGTTTCGTGCGCATCCGGGTGCTGGTGACGGCCCGCGACGCCCCGACGCTCTTCGACCTGCGCTGCCACGTGCGGGAGCACCTCGTGGCCTGGGTGCGGGAGAACGCCGACCGCGGCATGCCGCGCGGCCGGGTCGAGCTGCTGGAGGCGCCCCGGTCGATCATCGGCGCCCCGGAGCGTGACGCCGCCGGCCTCTTCCACGGCGACGCGGAGGCCGAGGAGCGGGCGGCGCGCATGGGCGGTACGTCGGAGCTCCCCGTGGTCGGGGAGCCCGCGGGCCGCTAGACCGTGCCCCAGCCGCCGTCCGTGCCCCAGCCGCCGTCCGTGCCCCAGCCGCCGTCCGTGGCCGGCCGACGGGGGGCCCGCGAGCCCATCACGAGGGCGGCGATCCCGCAGCCGACGAGGCCGAGGGAGATGAGGGTCGTGACCACGCCGACGACGTCGGCGAGCAGGCCCGCGCCTCCGAGGAACCAGTTGGTCGGTGCTGCCGTCACGACCAGACCCCAAAGCCCGGCGGGGATCGCGAGGCCGGCCGCCAGTCGGGGCCTGGGCCGGACCAGGAGCACCGGGAGGGCCAGGGCCACCTGGAGGAGCGCGGCGAGCGCGAGGAGCGCCGCCACGATGAGGCCGAGCCCGGCGAGCGACTCGTCGGGCGTCGAGGTCAGGTAGTCGTGCACCAGCAGCCCGGCCAGGCCGACCGACGCGGCGGCGAACACGAGGTGGACGGCGGCGAGCGCACGCATCGCACGCCGCAGCCGTCCGGGGGCGGTCGGGGAGCTGGCGGCGGTCGGGGCGGCGGGGACGGTCATGCCGACCACTCTCGTCCCGGACCGGTGTCGCCCGCATGAGCCGTGGTGCTCATCCGCCCCAGCACGCGCCGGCCACGAAGTCGTACGCCTGCCGGCCGGCCTCGGTGCCCAGCCGCACGTCGACCAGTCCCGATCGGGCGTCGGCCCCGGTGCCGAGCACCACCTCGACGCGGAAGATCGTGGCGCGCCCCGACTCGGCGACCGCGTGCGGGTCGCAGCGCGTCGGATGGGCCTCGAGCACGCGTCGTACGGGCTCGGCCGTCGCGCCGGTGCCCCCGACCTCGACGTCCACCGGCCAGGTGCCGCCGACGCCCGAGAGCAGGGTCGTGCCCTGGACCGCGACGACCCGGAGCGGGGTCGCCGACGCCGTCGGGGTGACGACGAGGTCGAGGTCGGCCCGGGCGCCGGTGCCACCGTCCGCCGACGTCACCCGCAGCCCGTCCCCGAAGGCGATCGTGGCGGCGTCGGCCACGGCCAGCTCGAGGCAGCGCTGCGCGACGTACCGCTCGATCACCCGAGCGGGGTCGGCGACCTCGAGGCGCTCCTCGCCGTCGGCGGTCGCCACCACCACGTACGGCGCCGCGGTTCCGGCCGCGGGGACGTCGGCCGCCGGGACCGCGGCGCACGCCGGGGCACCCAGGTCGGCCGGGAACCCGCGGTGCGAGCCCGGGGGAGCTGTGCGCATGCGCTCGCCGGTCCGGGTGCCGGTGAGCCGCGGGTCGACGTACGTGAGCGTGGTCGGGACGACCTCGGCCCCGGTGCCGTTGTCGAGCCACACCTGGAACTGGCCGCGCAGGGCGTCCCGCGAGCTCTGCTGCACCTCCGCCTCGAGGCGGCCGCTGGGAGCGGCGGCGGGCACGGTGAAGGCCGCGGTCGGGGAGGGGGTCGAGCCCGGGCCCGTGGCCGTGGCCGGGGCCGGCGGCTCGGCCTCGGGGGTGCTGCCACCGCAGGCGCTCGCGAGCGTCAGCACGACGCCGAGGAGGGCGACGGAGGCGGCGCGGACGGCCGGGTGACGGGTCACCCTCGTGATGGTCCTCCGTCCGCGGGTGCCGCGCCAGCGGTGCGGGCGGGGGAAGGGGTCAGAACAGCTGGTCGTCGCGGGGCGGGTCGAGGTCGACGGGGGAGCCGATCGTGACCGTCCCGCTGTCGAGCAGCCGGCAGACCACGCCGCCCCGGCGCCGGAGCGAGGCGGCGCCGCCGGGCCCGAGCTCGTCGTCCATGATCCGGCAGGGCGCGGCGACCCGCACCACCTCGAGGTCGAGGCCCGCGATCCGGAGCCGGGACCCCGGCTCGGTGGGCAGGGGGCCACCGGAGACCACGACGTTGCGACGGGTGCCGGGCGCGGTCACCTCACGGCCCAGCCAGCGGGTCGCGCCCGCGAGGTCGTCGGTGGTCTGGACCGTCACGTGGCGGTGACGGGTGCCGAAGAACCGGTCGCCGACCAGGCCCTTCCCGGCCACGGCCTCGACCCGGTCGACCGGGAGCATGGGCGCCCGGTGGGCGGGGGCCACGTGGAGGGCGACGACCCTCGGCCCCGCCTCGACGACCGCCTCGGTCCCGCCCTCTCGCACGACACGAGGCTAACTGGGTACCGGCAACCCAATCTGGCGCCGGGGGCGCGGGCGTCGTCGCCCGGCCGTTCCCGGTGCCGCCGAGCTGGAGGAGTCGTCATGGGTTACGGATTCGGTGGGTTCCTGGTGGTGGTCGGCCTCGTGCTGGCCCTGGCGGTCAGCGACCGCGTCGAGGGTGTCGACCTGGTGATGGTCGGCTGGATCATGGCGGGCGTGGGGCTCGTCGTGATCCTGCTGACGGCGCTCACGCTGAACCGCAGCCGCGGCACGCGGGCGGTCGCCACGACCACGCACCCCGACGGCTCGCAGACCGTCAGCGAGCGCCGCAACGAGATCTGACGCACCACCTGCCCCGGGGCCGTCGATCCACGTGATCGGCGGCCCTGGTGCGTCCGGGGACCTTACGATCACCGCGTGCCCGTGACCCTCGCCCACCCGGTGGCCGTGCTGCCGCTGCGGTGGCTGGGGGTGCCGCTCACGCCGCTCGTGGTGGGCTCGATGGTGCCCGACGTGCCGCTCTTCGCCCGGTCGCCGGACGGCTACGCGTTCACCCACAGCGTGCTCGGGCTGCTCACCTGGGCGCCGGCGGTGGGGCTCCTCGTCGTCGCGCTCTGGTACGGCGTGGTGCGCGACGCCCTGGTCGGGCTCTCCCCGCCGTACGTGCGCGCCCGGCTCGACCCGCACGTGCGGCTCTCCGTGCGTGCGTGGTGCCTCGTGCCGCTCGGTGGCGCGGTCGGCGCGCTGACCCACGTGGCGTGGGACGAGCTCACGCACCCCGGTCGGTGGGGCGCCCAGCACGTGCCGTGGCTCGCCGCGCAGCACGGGCCCCTGCTCGGGGTGAAGTGGCTGCAGTACACCTCCGGGGTGCTCGGGGTGGCCGTCCTGGTCGTCGCGGCCCTGGTGTTCCTCCGGGCTCGACCCGTCCGGGCGGAGGTGCCCCCGCCGGTCGTGAGGGCGCCCCTGCTCGCCCTCGCGGTGGCGGTGGCGGCGGTCGTGGGGCTGGTCACCGCCGTACGGCGGGCGCCCGAGGGCCTGCACGCGGTCGCGTTCGGCAGCGTCGTCAACGGCCTGGTCGCGCTCGTCGCCGCGGTGCTGGTCGTCGCCGTGCTCTGGCAGGTCGCCCTCCTCCGGTCCGGCCGGCCCGGGTACTTCTCGACGTGACCGACGACCACGTGACCCGCGAGCACGCGACCGGGGCCGACGTGCCGGAGCAGGCCTCCTGGGACGCCCGCTACGCCCGGGCCACGGTCTGGAGCGGCGCGGTGAACCCGCAGCTGGAGGCCGAGGCCGCCGCGCTGCCGCCCGGACGGGCGCTCGACGTCGGGTGCGGCGAGGGCGCCGACGCGCTGTGGCTCGCCGACCGCGGCTGGGCCGTCACCGCCCTGGACCTGTCGGGGGTGGCCCTCGAGCGGGCGGCGCGGCACGCGTCCGACGCCGGCCGCGGCGACGGCGTCGTGTGGCGGCAGGGCGACGTGCGCTCCCTGGTCACCGACGAGCGGTGGGACCTGGTCTCCGCGCAGTACTTCCACGCCGTCGACGTCGTCGACGTCGTGCGCCGCCTGGCCGGCTGGGTCGCGCCGGGAGGCACGCTGCTCGTCGTCGGCCACCATCCCGCCGACCTCGCGGTCGGTCTGCGGCAGCGGATCGCCGACGTGCTGTTCACCGCCGAGCAGGTCGCGACCGCGGTCGACGACGACGGCTGGACCGTCGAGGTCCGGGCCGCCCGCGAGCGGCCCGCCCGGGTCGGCGACGCCGACGTGACGGTCACCGACGCCGTGCTCCGCGCCCGCCGTCACGGCTGAGGCGGGCACGGCGCGACGGGGTCAGACCGCGACGACCTCCCCGGTCGTCGAGCGGACCAGCAGGTCGAGCGCGGCGGCCGCGGTGCGTCGTACGCCCTCGTCGTCGACCGGGTCCGCCACGAGGCCGTGCACGCGGGCCCCGGCCGCGTCCGCCGCGAAAGCGGTCACGTGCGCGCGGAGCGCGTCGGCGAGGTGGCCGGGTGCGGTGAGCACCACGGCCCCGGGGTGGTCGCGGCGACCTCGCCGGGTCGCGAGGTCGTCGAGGAAGAGCCGTGCCAGGTGGGCGGCACCGTCGAGGTCGTCGCCCCGCGCGGCCGTGACGAGGAGGTCCGCGCCGCCGAGGTCGCGCGCCCGCGCCGCCAGCAGCAGCCGGTCGTCGGGCCGGGTGACGTCGGCCGCGAACGACCACGACCGGGTACGGCGCTCCGCGACCCCCGCCGCGGTGGCCCGGGCCGCCGCGGCGTCGGGATCGGCGACCAGCACCGCCGCCCCGAGCCGGGCGAGGCGGGTGGCGACCTCGCGGCCGGGACCGCTCCCGGCGTCGGTGACGAGGGCGAGCCGGAACCGGAGGTCCGGCCTCAGAGCTGCTCCTGCGGGCACCACCAGGTCGTGCGCCCGCCCACGACCCCCCGCGTCATGGCGCTGCCGCACCGCGGGCAGTGGGCGCCCGCACGGCGGTGGCGGATGACCTCGCCGGTGTGCACACCGCCGTGGCGGATCGCCTCCCGGGTCGCTCGGCGCAGCACGCGCCGCAGGTCGTCGAGCTGGTCGTCGTCGAGGTCGCCCGCCGGGTGCAGGGGGCTGAGCCGGGCCTGCCAGAGCGTCTCGTCGGCGAGGAGGTTGCCGATGCCCGCGATGGTGGCCTGGTCGAGCAGCCGCGCCTTGAGCGGCGCCGTGCCCCGCCCGACGCGGTCGCGGAAGGCGTCACGGGAGATCTCGGCGGCGTCCGGGCCGAGCGCGTCGATGTCCGGGTCGAGGCGGACGCGCCCGAGGCGCCGCTTGTCGAAGAGACGGAGGCTGCCGCCGTCGTCGAAGGTGATCGTGAACCGGTACCACTCGGGCTTGCGGGCGCCCCGGTCGTTGCCGGCGTAGTCGCCGCCCTCCACCTCGTCGGCGTCGGCGGCGGGCCGCACGAAGATGCGGCCGCTCATGCCGAGGTGGATGCCGAGGTCGGGGCCGGGCCCGGCGTCGCCCTCCAACCCGGAGGTCGCGCACCACATGGCCTTGCCGCGGCGGTGGGCGGCGGTCAGGGTGCGGCCGACCAACGCGTCGCGGATCTCGCCGGGCGCGTGCGGACGGCACTCGTAGGTGTCGTTGTCGTCGACGTCGGCGATCAGGCGGCCCAGGGCCGCGCCCTCGATGACGGCGCGGGCGGACTCGACCTCGGGAAGCTCCGGCACGTCGATCAGTCTGTCGGAGGGGCGGAAACGGGCGCCGTCGGTAGGGTCCGGACCATGGGTTTCCGGGAGAGGATCGCGGCCAACGCTCAGCAGCACCTGGCGCCGGGGGAGAAGGTCGAGGGGGTGTTCGCGGCCCAGAACGCGAAGGTCTTCCGGACGAGCAACCGCTACCGCACGGTGGTCGCGACCACCCAGCGCATCCTCGTGTTCGACTCCGGCACGTTCTCGCAGACGAAGACCAAGGAGCTGCTGGCCGAGCTGCCCCGCACGACGCGGCTCGGGCCCGCGAGCGGGCTGTGGCACGCGATCCCGTTCGGGAACGAGACCCTCTTCGTCAACCGTCGCTACCACCGCGACGTCGAGGCGATCGACGCCCGCTGACCGGCGCCGCACGGAAATAGGGCGAGGGCCACGACAGCGAGCTGTCGTGGCCCTCGTGCTCGTGGGCAGGGGCGGGGTCGAACCGCCGACCTATCACTTTTCAGGCGATCGCTCGTACCAACTGAGCTACCTGCCCGAGCGAGGAGAAACCCTACCTCAGGCATCGGGGGTGCACGAATCGTGTCCGGATCGAGGTGGCTCTATGCTGGTCCCCGCCGTTCGGGCCCTCGGGTCACGCGCGGTGGGGCCCCCATCGTCTAGCGGCCCAGGACCCCGCCCTTTCACGGCGGTAGCACGGGTTCGAATCCCGTTGGGGGTACGCGTCGAGCCGGCCTTCCGGGCCTCTCTCGGACCCACCCGGGTCCGATTGGGAATCGGGGGCCGCGGTACGTTATGGTCCTGCTGCTCCTCACGGAGCGCAGCACGAGCACCATCCTGGCCCCGTAGCGCAGTTGGTTAGCGCGCCGCCCTGTCACGGCGGAGGCCGCGGGTTCGAGTCCCGTCGGGGTCGCCGAAGATCGCCCCGGATCCACACGGATCCGGGGCGATCGGCATTTCGGGTCCGGTGGCCGCGGGCCTGGCAGGATGGACGGGTGCCCGTCGACCTGGACCGTGACGCCTTCGAGCGGCTCGTCGACCGTGCGCTCGACGACATCCCCGACGAGCTGGCGCGGCTGGTGCACAACGTCGTCGTCCTCGTCGAGGACGAGCCGCCGGAGGACGAGCCCGACATCCTCGGCCTGTACGACGGGGTGGCCCTCACCGAGCGCACGTCCGACTACGGGCTGGTGCTGCCCGACCGGATCTTCGTCTTCCGCCGCCCGCTCATGGAGATGTGCGACGACCTCGACGACCTGACCGAGGAGGTGCGCATCACCGTCGTGCACGAGATCGCGCACCACTTCGGCATCGACGACGACCAGCTGCACGCCCTCGGCTACGGCTGAGCCGGCACGCGCCGTACGTCAGGAGGCGTGGGCGTCGTCGGAGGAGCTGGCCGGCGTGCCGCTCCACGCCCGCGGCGACTCGCCCTGGGCCTGCGCGCCGATCTCCGTGAGGAACCACCGCTGGAAGGCCCGCTGCTCGTTGGTGCGCGCCAGGGAGAGCAGGCGCTGGGCGCGGCAGAACGCGTCGGCGAGGTCGAGCAGCTCGAGCATCTGGCCGATCAGCTTCGGGGCGTCCGGACCGACGGCGATGTCGACGTCCGCGTGGTCGGCGCCCGCGGCGACGGCCTCGTCGACCCGCTCGGTCGCGCTCGCGTGGTCGATGTGGTGCTCGAAGGTGTCGAAGAGCTGCGAGAGCTCCTTCGCCAGGGGGTAGTCGTTCTCGTGGGCCAGGGCGAGCAGCCGCACCTCCCGACGCAGCTCGCTGTAGTGGCGCCGGAACTCGCGGTAGGGCCGGAGCGGCAGGTTGCGCAGGTGCACGAGCAGTGCGTCGGGCGCGAGGAGCCCGCCCTCGACCCCGGTCGCGTCGTAGACCTCGCCGGCGAGGTCGGCGTCGTCCCGCGGCTCGGCCGTCGGCTCGAACCAGACGACCTTGCCCTCGCGGGTGATCTCGGCGCCCCAGGCGGCGGAGTTCATGGCGACCATGCTGAGGCCCCGACCGACCGTCATCAGCAGGTCGATCTCGTCGAGGTCGTCGCCGATCACCGGGGGGTTCAGCACGGGCGGCTGGGGCGAGCTGTCGCTGACCTCGAGGCGCGGGTGCGTCCGGGTGCCCCGCACACGCAGGCCGATCGGGGCCGTGGCGTGCAGCACGGCGTTGGTCACGAGCTCGGAGACGCCCAGCTCGGCGCTCTCGACGAGGTCGTCGCGACCGAGCTCACGGCAGACCGCAACGGCCCAGCGTCGGGCCTGCTGGACGCAGGTCGGGCCGGGCTCGAGGCGGAGTGCGTCTCGACTCTGGGGCATCGGTGCAACCTCGGTGGTGGCGGTCGCGCGTCAGCCCGGAACGGACGCGGTCGTGGTGGACATCTCGTCGTCGTTACCCGCGCGCCCTGTGGTCGAAACCACCCCTGACGATGTGCTTTAGGTCGCAGACAGGAGAACAATGGTCCTCGTCCGAAGTGTTCGGGGTGGAAGGTGGAGACATGAGTGCTGAGCAGGCAACGTCCGGGCGTCACAAGGTCGTCGTGATCGGTTCCGGGTTCGGGGGCCTCTTCGGCACCAAGGCGCTCCGACGCACCGACGTCGACGTCACCATGGTGGCGAAGACGACGCACCACCTGTTCCAGCCGCTGCTCTACCAGGTGGCCACCGGCATCCTCTCCCAGGGCGAGATCGCGCCGCCCACCCGCGAGATCCTGTCGAACCAGAAGAACGCCCAGGTGCTGCTGGGTGAGGTCTCCGGGATCGACCTGGAGAATCGCACGGTCCGCTCCCAGGTGCTCGGCCGCGAGACGATCACGCCGTACGACTCGCTGATCGTCGCCGCGGGCGCGAGCCAGAGCTACTTCGGCAACGACCACTTCGCCGAGTTCGCCCCCGGCATGAAGAGCATCGACGACGCGCTCGAGCTGCGCGGCCGCATCTTCGGAGCGTTCGAGATGGCCGAGCTGGGCGCGGCGCGCGGCGAGAACGTCGACCACCTGCTGACCTTCGTGGTCGTCGGGGCGGGCCCGACGGGCGTCGAGATGGCGGGCCAGATCGCCGAGCTCGCGCACCGCACGCTCAAGAAGGACTTCCACCACATCAACACCCAGAAGGCGCGGGTCATCCTCGCCGACGCCGCCCCCCAGGTGCTGCCGCCGTTCGGCGCGACCCTGGGCGGCAAGGCGCAGCGCGAGATCGAGAAGCTCGGCGTCGAGGTGATGCTCGGCGCGATGGTCACCAACGTCGACGAGCGCGGGCTCGAGGTGAAGTACAAGGACGGTCGTGTCGAGCGGGTCAACTCGGTCACGAAGATCTGGGCCGCCGGCGTGCAGGCCAGCCCCCTCGGCAAGCTGCTCGCCGAGCAGTCGGGCGCGCCGCTCGACCGCGCCGGCCGCATCGGCGTCAACGCCGACCTGACCCTGCCGGGCTACCCCGAGGTCTTCGTCGTCGGCGACATGATCAGCCTCGACAACCTCCCGGGCGTCGCCCAGGTCGCGATCCAGGGCGCGAAGTACGCCGCCAAGGAGATCGACGGCCGGCTCAAGGGGAAGGCCCCGCAGAAGCCGTTCAAGTACTTCGACAAGGGCTCGATGGCCATCATCAGCCGCTTCCGCGCCGTCGCGATGGTCGGCAAGTTCCGGCTGACCGGTATCATCGCGTGGCTCATGTGGCTGGCGGTGCACCTCGTCTACATCACGGGCTTCAAGAACCGCCTCACGGCGCTGCTGCACTGGGCCGTCTCCTTCATCGGCCGCGGCCGCTCGGAGCGCACCACCACCGAGCAGCAGATCTTCGCCCGCAGCGCCCTCGCGCGGCTCGAGCGCGGCAGCCACGACCTCGTGTCGCGGCCCGGCGAGTTCGACGCCGAGCTGCTCCGCCAGCAGGAGGGCCGCCGCCTCGAGCTGGAGGCCCAGGCGGCCGAGGAGTCCCGGCTCACCGACGCCGGTGAGCGTGGCGTCCGCGTCGGGTGAGCCACGGTCACGGGCACGGTCGCCGGAAGGTCGACGTCCCCGTCGGGCGGGTGGCCCGGCGGGTCCTGCTGGGGTTCCTCGCCCTCGCGGCGGTCGCGACCCTCGCGGGTCTCGCGCTCCTCTGGCCCGGTGAGGGCGACACCCCCGACAAGGTGGCGTACGCCGCCGAGGGCGTGACCTTCCCCGACGCCGAGATCGTGTCGGTCGAGGAGTCGTGCCCGGTCATCGTCGTCGACCCCGCGGCCCCGCCGCCGGAGAACGCCGACGAGCCGTTCCCGGAGAACTGCAACACGCTGGTCGCCCGCCTCGTCGAGGGTCCCGACGACGGGGCCGAGGTGCGCGTCCAGACCGAGCCGTCGGTCGTGCGCTCCGGCCTGGAGCCCGGCGACTCCGTCGTGCTCCTGCGCGTGCCCACGGAGACGGGCGAGGTGGCGACGTACGGGTTCTCCCACACCCACCGCGAGGCGCCGCTCGCCGCCATGACGATCCTCTTCGTCGTCGTGGTCGCCGTCGTGGCACGGCTGCGGGGGCTGCTGGCGCTCGTCGGGCTCGTGCTGGCCGCCGGCATCGTCTGGTGGTTCATGCTCCCGGGGCTGCTGGCGGGGGAGTCGGGCATCGGGGTGGCCGTCGTCGGGTCGTCGCTGATCATGTTCGTCGTCCTCTACCTCGCGCACGGGCCGTCGGTGCGCACCAGCACGGCGCTCGCCGGCACGCTCCTCGGCATCGCGGTCACCGCGGCGCTGGGGCTGTGGGCCGTGGGGGCCACCCGGCTCTCGGGCATGAGCGACGACAACGGCCAGTTCCTGCAGCTGTACGCCGACGGCCTCGACTTCCAGGCCCTGCTCGCCTCCGGCATCATCATCGCCGGCCTCGGCGTGCTCAACGACGTCACCATCACGCAGAGCTCGGCGGTGTGGGAGCTGCGCGAGGCCGCCCCCTCGATGACCCGCCGGGAGCTGTTCTCCCGCGGCATGCGCATCGGCCGCGACCACATCGCCTCGACGATCTACACCATCGTCTTCGCGTACGCCGGCACCGCCCTCGGCGTGCTGATGCTGCTCTCCCTCTACGACCGCCCGATCCTCGACGTGATCTCGAGCGACATGCTGACCGAGGAGATCGTGCGCACGCTGGCGTCGGCCATCGGGCTGGTGGCGAGCGTGCCGATCACGACGGCGATCGCGGCCGCGACGGTGAGCGGTCCGGTGCGTGAGCGTCCGAACGGCTCCCACGTCGCCGGCGACCACGTGGCGGGGACGCACGCCGACGACGTCGGCGTCTGAGACGCCTCAGACGTCGCGGCGGTAGCGCCGTACGGCGGCCATGAACCGCTCCGGGTCGACCAGCGACTTGTCGATGACCACCGGCCCCAGGCTGCGGCGGTGGATCACGAACGACCAGTCCCGGCGTCCCGGCGTGCCGTTCTCCTCCACGTCGAGCTGCACGTTGGTGAGGTCGAAGCTGAACGAGCTGGAGCCGCGCTGGACGCGGAGGATCCCCCGGTCGATCGTCACCCTGGCCGAGCCGGAGCCGGCGCGCACCGCCCAGACGACGAGGGTGAGGACACCCGCGACACCGGCGAGCGCGATGTCGGTGGTGGCCCGCGAGTCGTACGCCGCCCACCCGAGGCCGGCCGTGACGACGATGCCGGCCAGCACGAGCAGGCTCAGCGTGACCTGGCCGATGCGGGACGACCCGAACTCGACCGTCGTGGGCGCCTCGTCGACCGCTGGTGCGGCGGACACGCGTCGGCTCCGCGTCCCGGCGCCGGCCGGAGCCGCGGGCTGCGCGGCGGAGCCGGGCACGTCGGTCGCCGGGGGAGCGACCACTGGGTCCTCGTCGACGTCCACGGCCGCCGCCGCGCGCTGCTGCTCCAGGCTGCGCGCCGCGGCCACGAGCGGAGACGCCGCCGCCGTGGGTGAGAGGTCGGGGGCGGGCGGGGCCGGCTCGGGTGCGGGAGCCGGTGCGGGAGCCGGTGCGGGAGCCGATGCGGGAGCCGGTGCGGGAGCCGGTGCGACGGTCGGGGCGTTCTCGGCGGCGCGGGCCTCGTGGAAGGCGGCGAACACCGACTGCTCCAGGGCACGTGCGGGGGCCACCGTGGGCGCGGCCGGGGCGGCGGGCTCGGCCGCCGGGGAGACCAGGTCGCGGTCGACGGCGGACGGCATGGCGGCGCTGCCGGCGGCGCGGCCGGTGAGCGGCGGACCCTCGGCGCGGTGCGCGGGCTGGTCCCCGGCGGCGTCGGACGCGGTGTCGGAGCCGCGGTTGGTCAACCAGCGGTCCAGGAGGTCGGCCGGTGCCGGCCCGCCGTCGTCCCGTGGGGTGCTCATGACTCCCAAACTACGCTTTGCCGACGCCGTTACGGGCCGTTTCCGGGCCTGTCGGCCT
Source organism: Nocardioides alkalitolerans DSM 16699 (assembly GCF_000426525.1). Classification (GTDB taxonomy): domain Bacteria; phylum Actinomycetota; class Actinomycetes; order Propionibacteriales; family Nocardioidaceae; genus Nocardioides; species Nocardioides alkalitolerans. The sequence continues at coordinate 192,301 of NZ_KE384533.1, read as the reverse complement.
CGTGGAGCAGACCGCTCCACGAGGGCTCGTGAGACCGGGCTCACGGGTTTCCGCGTTCGGCCGACGGCCTCACCACCGCGGTGGCAGACTGCGAGGTGTCGGGGGTGGAGACCCGAGACTCCACCCCCGATCCCGCAGGCCCCGCGTCGCAGTCCCCCGTCGACGCGGGGCCTGCCCGATTTCTCATGAGTAGGCCCTGTGGGACTCGAACCCACAACCAGCGGATTAAAAGGGCGCTGGGGGTCTGCGAGCCGTCCGAAGCCGATGCGAGCGGATCGAGTGTCTGGCCAGGTCAGAACGGGTGCGGTGGGATGTGATGTGCAGTCGATCGAAGCGGCTCGAAATGGCTCGCTGCCCCACGATCTGCCCCACGCCGCGGGGGGCTCAGTCGTCGAAGCCGAGCCGCCGGCGCGCTGAGCGCTGCTTCTGCCGGGCGTCGCGGAGACGGCGTAGTCGGCGCACCAGGAGCGGGTCGTGCTCGAGCGCCTCGGGCCGGTCGATGAGGGCGGTGACGACCTGGTAGTAGCGGACCGCGCTCATGTCGAACTCGGCCCGGATCGCCTCCTCCTTCGCGCCGACGTACTTCCACCACTTGCGCTCGAACTCGAGGATCGCGACGTCGCGCTCGTCGAGCGCTGTGGTCGGGTCGGCATGGGGCATGCCCGCGAGGGTGCCACCGGCCACCGACAGGAACAGTGGGGGCGAACGCAGGACGGCGGACCGGCGACCGTCGTAGCGTGGGCTCGGCGAAGAGTACGAACATCAGGGAGATGAGATGGGTCTGTCGGAGTGGTCTGAGCAGCACAGGCACGACGCGGGGTTCGGCCAGTACCGGATCGTTGGCGACAAGCTGAAGCGTGGGTTCACGTCCTGGCCGATTGCCGAGTGCGCCGCCCAGGTCGACCTGGGCCAGAACATCCAGCCCCGCATCACTGCCACCCGCGTCCTTCTCACCGGTGTCTTCGCGCTCGCGCTGAAGAAGGGCCGCAACAAGGTGTACCTGGCGATCGAGGTCCCCGGCGACGCGATCCTTGTCGAGCTGAAGGCGAAGGACGAGGGCAAGGCCAGGAAGTTCGCCGCGAAGGTGAACGTCGCCGCCGAGCACGCGAGGGGTCGCACGGTGAGCGCCGGCGATGTGGTTGACGCAGTGGTGATCGAGCAGGTCGAGCAGCCCGCCGCGCTCAGCGCCCCGCCCCCGAGCGTGCCCGCCGGCTGGTACCCCGCAGGTGACGTCCAGCGGTACTGGGACGGCGCCGGGTGGACGAACGAGACGGCTCCCCTCGCGCCGTAGTCGTTCGACCGGGGCTTCGCCCGCCACTCGCCGCGACCAGCGGAAGTGTCCCCGGAGCGCTGATGGAGGTCGTACGACGACACTCAGCGGATATCCACATGTTTCTCCCCAGGATGGGGCAGTGTGTGGATTGCGGATGTTGGACGGTGGCGAACGTGGCGTTTGTGCACCTGACGCACGAGGCGGGTCCCGAGGGGTCGGGGCCCGCCTCGTTTTCTTTTGAGACTGGCGGACACGCCGACGATGAGCGTGCTACCGGGAACTGTCGTTGACGGGCATTACCCTCGCCCTAGCCACGTTCAAGGTTGCTTCCCCAGCAACGGTTCCACTGCCCCGTCAACGAAAGGTCCGGTCTCATGAGACACGAGCCCGCCCGCAACCGTCAGGTCCACCACCATGAGCTTCTGCACGCGATGCACTGACGTCGCACTCGCCCCCTCAGCCGGCCCTGGCAACAGGAGCCGGCTACTGCTGGTTGTGCCCACAGTCATTGCACACAACGCGACCTGCGGCGTAACCCGTGATGTCGCCAGCATGGTTCAGGGTGACCGCGGGAGCACCACCGTCGCGGCCCTCGAGGCGGAACCACTCGCCGGCGCACTCGGTGCACCTGCGCGGGTCGTCGCCCGCGGGCGCGGACCGCCAGTCGCTGAGCGACGTCACATTCTGCACAACCACACCATTCCAGACACCTGCAAGGAGTAAGACAGTGACCCGAGCTCATCGCCCCAAGGGGCCTCGTGGAGCATGGAAGACCGGGCAGCGCGTCCCGGTCAGCGGAGACTGGGCCGACCAGTACGGCCTGATCACCCGACACACGGCTGGAGCTACGTTCCCGCCCTGCCTCGACCGGAAGCCCGGCGAGTGCGCGTTCCGGACCTTGGTGAACCAGCTCGCTGCAACGAGCTGACACCGGTTCTTCTCTCAAGATCAACCTCGAGGGCGTCGACTTCGGTCGGCGCCTTCGGGCATTTAGGTGACGGGCTCCACCACGGTGGACCGTGATGCGCGTGTTCCTCGGCGTTCCCCCGAGAGGCAGGGCGGGATAGCCCCCAGAATGCACCGGGTGGGCAAGTGTGTCCACCACCCACGCCGGTGAGTCGCTCGTCACACCTTGACGCGGAAATGCCCCCGCCCTTCGGTCAGGAGGGCGGGGGCGGGGCGGCCGAGCCGTCGACTATGCGTGCCTCAGGTGCGGGAAACGCTGTCCTTCCTCGGCTCCGGGTTGGCGGCGAGCCCGCGCACCAGGCGGTGGCGGCGGAGGAACGTCTCGACCTGGGGGATCGCCATAATGCGCGCGGCCGCGGCCGCGACGCCCACGATGACGGCCGATGCCCCGAGGAGCACTACACGGACGCCCGCCGGCATCGACTCCCCGGCCTCCTCGAGCACGATGCTGACGACCTCGGGCACGACCAGGCCGAGCACGGGCACGACGGCCAGCGCGGTCTGCACGGCGGTGCGGACCGTCGTACGCCAGGGGCGACGGATCTGGGTGGTGTCGCTGGCGCGGTGCTTGGCCATCACGCGCCCACCTTGTCGATCACGGCGTCGAGCTCGCCTGCGATGCGCTCGAGGTCGGCGCGCACGGACGGGTCGCTGCTCTGCTCGAGCGCGGCGTCGACCTGGGCTCGGAGCGCGACGAGGCTGGCGCCCTGGCCCTCGACCCCCTTCATCAGGTAGCCGATCCAGCGGCTCATGTTGGGGATGGCCTTCGCGACCCCGGCCACCAGGCCGTGGATCTTCTCGACCGCGCCCTGGGTGGTGAGCACCCGGGCGTCGGTGCGCTTCGTCAGGGTCAGGATCTCGTCGAGCTGGTCCTCGTACTTCGACATGTCGTCGTCCTCCTCGGTGGGTGTGTTCTCGAGCTGGGCCTTGGCCCACGTGATGCCCTCGCGCCAGGTGCGGAGCTTGCGCGGCTCGTCGGTCTCGCGGCCGCCGCGGCCGCCCTTGCCGAGGCCGTTGAACCCGGCGAGGTAGGCGGTCACCTGGTAGCGGGCTGGGCCGTTGTGCGCGCAGCCGTTGAGCACCGTGTGGGTGTGGTCGATGTCGAACGCCGGGCGCAGCCGGATCCAGCTGGCGCCGCCCATCTCGCGGGCGAGGTCGACGAGCGCGCGGATGGTCTCGAGCCAGTCGACGGCGCCGCCCTCCTTGTGGGTGCCGGCGGAGGCGGCGGCGCGGCCGGTCATCTGGGTGATGGTGAGGTCGCCGTCGAGGATGCCGCGGTGCTGGGCCAGGCGCTCGAGGACGGGGAGCCACTGCGCGAGGCATGTGCACGCCGTGCGCCCGCCGTAGGACGTGAAGCCGGGGGTGTCCGGGGTGATGGCCATCAGTCGACCCACACGATCTGGGTCGCGCCGCCGTGGCCGTGGATGGCCTCGACGGACTCGACGCCGCGCCAGATGACGGTGGACTGGTGGTCGCCGACGATCCATCGGACGACGGTGGTGCCGTCGCTGAAGACGACACCCTCGGCGACGACGCCGACACCCGAGATGCCGGTGACGTCCTGGTCGCGGTGCAGCTCGAAGCGGCGCATGGCGTACCTCCTGGTGGTGGGACGGGAACGGCCGCCCGGTCGTGCTGGCCGGGCGGCCGTCAGGGGGTGGTGCGGGGTGGGGCATTTGGGCGAAGGTCGGACGGAAGCGGCGGCAGCCATCTACGCTCGCGCGGTGTCAGATATGCCCTTCAGTCAGATGCTCCGGCGAGCGAGCGACGTCATGTCGTTCGCGAGCAACCCGCCCGAGTCGATGGCGGCTCGGCTCGGCGCCGACTTCCCCTACCTCGTCGACATCGCGAACGATGTCCTGACGATGGCCGCCGACTCCGTACCGTCACAGGGCGCGCCCTACGGCGCGCTGCGGCGGCTACCGCTGGAATCGGTCAACCGGGGGCAGGGCGCACTTGAAGACCTCTTCCAGGCGCTGATTCACCAGGAGTCGTCCGACCAGATCGGATCCGTCGTCGTGCCCGTCGTCGAGACGTTGCGGCATGCCGTCATGGTGGCCATCGACGACGCTCAGCGGATGCTGAACGAGGCCGAGTACGGGCGAGAGGCGCTTCAAGAGCTCGTCGGCGGAGCTATCGAGATGCAGGATCGCTACGCCGCCTATCTTCGACTTGAGTCGGCTCGCGCGCGAGCATCCAACGACCGACGCGTGTCCGACGCTCTCGTGTCGCAGGTTCAGGAGTCGCGCGATGCCGTAGAGGAGCAGGACAATCGTCGCGGTGAGCTGGGGTCGCTTGAGCTTGGTCGCCACTACCAGAGGATGGCTGCGCGTGAGCGCCGCACAGCTGACTACCTGCGCATCCTCGCCGTCCTCATCTTCTCGGCTGCAGCCGTAACGGCCGTCGTTCAGGAAGGAGCGGGCATCGCGTCGAGCTGGCAGCAGGCGCTAGGCCATCTGCCCTACGTGCTCGCGCTGCTCGCGCTGTCGAGCTACCTCGTCTCCGAGTCGGGCCGGCACCGCAAGACGTCGCGCTGGGCCGAGACGACGGCCGCCCAGCTGGAGACCGTCGACCTGTTCACCGCCCCGATGGGACCTGATGACACGAGCAAGGTGCGGATGATGCTGGCCGACAAGGTCTTCATCAGCAGCGACCCGGAGGCCGGAGCCGCGGACGTGGCTTCGGCGCTCCCCGCCCCCTCGGCTGCATCGCTCGAGCAGATCGCAGCGATCGTGCGGGCCTCGCGAGGCTGACCCGATCGATCAGGCGTGGGTGCCGACCACAACGGCGAGGCGCCCGACGAGCGCGCTGCGGTTGAGCTGGCTCATGCCCGTGAGTCGCAGGGAGGGCCCCTGGGCGCCGGAGGTGATGCCGTCGGTGCCGATGGTGAAGAACTCGGCGGCGTCGATCGCGCTCATGCCGTCGATGTAGACGCGGTCACCCGTAGCCACTGCCCAGTCGCTGGCCGGGACCGAGGGGGCCTCGGCCGTGACGGAGGCGGCGTTGATGTCGATGACGCGCTGGGCGGCGTTGGCGAGGTCGGTGTTCGCGGTCGCGATGACGCCGATCCGCTTGAACCGCCACGACGCGGTGTCGGCGATGACGCTCTGGGTGACGACGGGCGTCGGGGTCGAGGGCACGGCGATCGCGGTGCGGCGGCGCCAGACACGCACGGTGCCGCGGCCGGCGATCAGGTTCGTGGCCGCGGTGGCGGGCGGGTTGGAGTGCGAGAGCGGCACGCCGGTGTCGGTGATGCGGAGGCGGTCCGCCCCGGGGGTGCCGCGGCTGCCGGTGTAGCGGAAGGTGGTGCCGTCGGGCATCTCGATGAGGTCGTTGCGCTGAATGTTCGCCGAGGCGGCGTGGCTGTAGTTGAAGTCGACGTAGCGGTTCTGGGAGGGCACGGCCTCGCCGCCGGCGCTGCCGACGTAGAGCCCGCTGGCGACCAGCACGTAGCGGCTGGTGTCCTCGACCTCTCGTCCGTAGATGGTCCAGGGGGCGTAGGGCGACGCCAGCCGGGCGGCGGCCGCGCGGCCCGTGCTGTAGGCGAGCAGGCGGCCGATGAGCGGCGCGAGTGCGGCGATCTTGGCGTTGTAGCCACCGTTGGAGGGATGGATCTGGTCGGCCATGTAGGGCGAGGTCGCCAGCGCAACGGTCCCGAAGACCTCCTCCTGGGTGTCGTGCACGAGCACGTCGGGCCACTGCGCGATGAGCGAGAGGTAGGCGTCGCGCAGGATCGCGGAGCACTCCTGGGGGTTGCCGTTGACGACGTAGCCGGCGCCGCCGACGTCGGTGGTCGTGAAGCTGTTCGGCATCGACGCGATGATCGGCACGCCGGGGCACGCCTTGCGGATCGCGTTGAAGCCAGTCACGAGGATCGCGCGCAGCCACGTGACGTCCTCGGTGTGGGTGGTGAGGACCCGCTGGCGGACGTCGTTGATGCCGGGGCCAGCGATGATCAGGTCCGGGGCGGCAGCGGCCAGGAGAGCCATGTTCGCGGCGTTCGTGATCACGGCCGTGGTCGCGCCGTTGCGGCCGTGGTTGAGCACGCCGGCGTCGACCATGCCCTCGAGCAGGCCGCCCGGGGTGATGTGCGCCTTCACCGCGTTGTGGAGGCCGAGGCCCGACGCGCCGCTGTCGTAGGTCGAGTCCCCGACGAGCCCGATCTTCGCGAGGAGCGGACTCTCCCGTAGGCGCCGAAGCCACGGTGCGAGGACGGAGACGTGCGTCATCGCCTGCGTTGCTACGGCTCCACCGAGGGCGGCCTTCGTGAGCGGGCCCTCGTTGATGCGCTGGGCGGTCTCGGCGTCCGAACCCCCGGGGGCTCCGGGCGCACCGACCGGGCCGGCGGGTCCCTCGTTGACGCGGTAGAGGTACGGCTCGGCGATGCCCGACACCTTGAGCCACGCGAGCTTGACCTCGTCGGGCCAGTAGTGCGGCGGGATCAGACCCTCCGAGCCGAGGCGCACCGACGTGACGGGGTCGCCGTCGAGCGTGAGGAGGTCGGTCAGCTGGACGGTGGGGTCGTCGAAGGACCACCACGTGGCGACGGCCGGGCCGACGTTGCGCTGGCCGCCGCTGGTGTAGGTGCCGACGTGGTCCGCGGGGGTGCCGCCGACGAGGGGTCGCGTCATGGTCTGTGTCTCCTCAGGGCAGGACCGGGTCGAGGCCCGGCGGGTCGGTGGGGTCGGGCTCCGGCTCGGGCTCGACCGGCGTGCTGCACGTGACGGTCTGGGTGGTGCCGTCGGTGTAGGTGAACGTGAACGTGGTGCCGGGCGTGAGGCCCTCGCAGATGACGGAGGCGATGCCGTTCCCTGCCGGCCCGGTGGCCCCGGGGGAACCGGCCGCGCCGGGCTCTCCCTGCGGCCCTGCGGGGCCAGGAGCGCCCTGAGGTCCCGTCGCCCCGGTCGACCCGGGCGGGCCCGTGACAGAAGCGCCCGGCTCGCCGGCTGCACCGCTGGATCCGGGCTCTCCGGTGGCGCCCGTTGCTCCCGGCGCACCGTCCTCGCCGTCTTCGCCGTTCTCGCCGTCAGCACCAGGTGCACCCCGCGGGCCGGGCTGCCCTGCGGCACCGGGGGCGCCTGGCGTCGACGTCGTCGTGGGCGTGGCCACGGGCTGCTCGCCGACGGACTCGAGGCGGCGGTTCGCCTCGACGAGCGCCTCGTCGAGCGCGGTGACGTCGTCACGTAGGTCAGCTCGGTCCGCGAGCGATTCGCGATCGCGGTCTTCGAGCTTCTCGGCGTTGTGCGCCTGGACCGCGACGGTCCAGACAAGCCACGCCAGGACGACGACGAACACGACACCGGCGAGCAGCCACGCCCGAGCAACGGTGCGGTGAGAGGGGATCGGGATGCGTGCCTTCATCGTGCTCACCTCGCGAGCAGGTTGGCGACGGCGACGACGATGGTCACCATGACGGTGATGGTCAGGCCAGCGCCCCACAACAGGACCTGGCGGCGGAAGCCGGCGTCGGACTTGCGGGCCTCGACCAGCTCCGCGATGTCCTTCTCGAGGTCGCGTCGGGCGGCCTTGTCGGCGGCACGCTCCGCGTCGTACACGTCGCGGCGCACGTAGGTGCGCTCGTTGACGCGGCGGTCTTCGCGGATCTCGCCGGTCAGGGCCTCGAGCTGCTGGGTGAGGCGCGCGAAGACCTCTTCCATGCGGCGCACGAGCTCGCCGTTGGTCGGCGCCTCGGTGCTCACGCGGTGGCCCAGGTGAGGGCGACGTGCATCGTGTTGCCGGTCGCTGCGGAGAGCCGGAACAGCACGTCGCCGTTGGGGCGCACGAGCAGCTGGTAGGTGGTGTTCGTGCCGAACGCCGTTCCTACGATCGTGCCGGCCTCGGACTGTGGGGCGAAGCCGGGCGGGAGGGTGCCGATGACGACGGACCCGGCGGCGGGCTGGCCCTGGCGCTGCACGCCGCCTGTGAGCACCACGAGGGGACCGACCTTGGTCAGGATCAGCGTGTTCGCGAACGGGTCCGCGAGCGCGATGGTCTCTCGCTTGGGGGTGAGGTAGTCGTCGACCGACTCGGCCGTCTCCTTGATGGACTCCGTGACGTCGATCGGGTCGTCGTCGTCGGGGAACGCGATGCCCAGGGGGGTGTTGCCCATCGTCAGGCTCCTGTCGAAAGAGGGTCGTCGGTGAGGTCGGCGTAGGTGCGGCCGGCCCAGTGGGCCTTGAGGTCGGCGTAGGAGCGGCCGACCCATGCCTCGCGCAGGTCGCGGTAGGTGGGCACGAGCCACACGACGTCGAGCTGCTGGGTGACGCTGCCGCCGTCACCGCTCATCGCGACCTTCACGATGAGCGCCTTGACCCGCAGCGCCGACCGCTCGTGGAACAGCTCGACGATCTGGCCGATGTCGCGCGACCAGTCGGGCACCACCCGCAGGCTGTTGATCCGGAACATCCGCTCGGCCGAGAGCCGGGCGTAGAGGTGGTCCGCGATCGCCTCGGCGTCCTCGGCGCGCTGCACGTGGGAGCCGAGGGACACCTCGAGCTTGTTGGTTGCCAGGTCCTCGGGCACGCCGCGCTCGATGGTGGCGGGCTGGTTCTGGTCCATGCGACCCCAGCCGCGCATCTTCAGGTGCGGGTTGCCCTGGGCGTCGACGGTCCACAGCACCTGTGCGGAGGCGTTGCGGATGGTGACCTCGACCCGGCCGGCGGAGATCCGGCGGGTGGTGATCTGCAGGGCGCCGTCTCCGGGCTGTGGCCCGGAGCCGTCGCGCTCGGGGTTGGCCGACCACGTGGAGAGCTGCTCACCGTAGATGCTCCACATCGGGTACCACGGCACGGCGTTGCTCGGGGAGAACTGGGTGCCGTGCTCGAACCCGAGACGGTCGAGGTCGGCCATGAGGGTGACGGACTTGCCGGGGTCGACGCGGAGCGCCTCGGGTGCCTCCCACAGCACGGGGAACTCGTTGGCGATGGGGGTGACCACGTCGACCGGGGACCACTGAACCACCAGGCGGTCGGCGGTGTCGGCGGGGTCGAGGGTCCATGGGAGGTCCTCGACCTTGCGGCCGACGTCGATCGACTCTCGCACCGGCCCGTTGCCGGCGAGGTAGCCGCGCTCGCGCAGACGCAGGACCCCGTCCCGGTCGCGCCATGCCGCGGCCAGCCACGACGAGGCGACCGCCTGGATGCCCGACCACACGTCGGTGGTGGCCGGCAGGTACGGGGCGACGATGATGCCGCCGAGCTTGTCGATGTCGGCAGTCGGCGGCTTCCACAGCAGCGGGTCCGCGACGGTGGTGACCTGCGCGGCCGCGAACGAGGAGCCGGCGGCCGCCTTGTAGGCCAGGTCGTAGATCCCGTTCGTCACCCCGACCCACGGCTCGACCGCCCATGCCGACCAGGGCGCGGTTGCCGAGGAGCGGGCACGGGCGCGGGACGGGCCGAACGTTCCGATGCTCGAGCGGGGGTTGTCGGAGGGGTCGGGGGTGCCGGTGCGTTCGATCTGCACCTGAACCCGGTCGGGGTAGTCGCCGTTCGCGCCGGGGGTGAACGGCACGGTGACCCACGCCCGGCTGGTGCCGCCTCGGATCGCGAGCTCGCCGGCGTCACGGTCGATGCGGATGTGGACCTGGCCGGTGGGGCCGTACCCGAACCAGCCCTCGACGACGCCGCGCACGTCGAGCGTCCAGAAGAGCGGCTCGTCGCGCATCAGCCGCGGGTCGGACATCGGGATGTAGACGCCCTGGGTGTAGATCCACCCCGACACCCCTAGCTGCACCGCGATGTCGACGAGCCCGGTTGGGCCGAGCGCACCCCGCAATGCGCCCCACCCGGTGGGGACCTCGAACTCGCTGGGGTTGGCGGCGTTCGCTTCCTCCCAGACCGCCCCGTTCATGGGCAGGCTGGTGAGCGCGGACGGCACCGGCGGCGGGGTGGTGTAGTAGCCGAGCTGGCGGGCCAGGACGTCGACGATCCACGCGGGGTCGGCGTGCGCACCGGCCAGGATCGGCAGCAGGTTCTGCTGGCGGCGCCCGGCGTACTGCTTCTCCCGCAGTGGGACGCTGATGCTGGCGCCACCGATCGAGCCTGACTTGGGGCCGACCAGCCACGTATCGAGGGCCATGGTCTCGCCGTCGGAGGCCTCGCCCACGAGCACGGCCTCGCCGCCCGTCTTGATGCGCAGGGCGCCCTTGGCCCATGGCGTGCGGGAGAGGTCGGTGTGCGCGATGGTGAGGTTGCCGCTGCCGATCGAGAGACCGGGGCCGCGCACGGTGCCGGCGACGGCCGCGGCGACGAGCTCGCGCTCGAGGTCCCACGACGTCACGGTCCGCACGCCGAGCGGGGCACCGAGGTCGACCCGGACGATAGGCGTGATCTCGGAGGGTGACGGGTCGGTGAAGCTCACTCGTTGGCCTCCATCCAGCAGCGGGTGCAGCGCGCGGCGTGCCCCCACGGGGTGACGCCGGACTCGCTGAGCAGGGTCACGGGGAACAGCACGACGGTGTCGAAGCCGCAGTCGGGGCACTCGGTGCCGTCGAGCGAGGCAGGAAGCGACACCACGAACCAGCCGAGGGTGACGTGGCGGCCCTCGCTCACCCGACTTCTCGCAGGGTCACGGAGTAGTCAGCGAGCGCCTGCTCCCCGGCGGACATCCGGTGGAGGTTCTCGGCCGGGTCGGACACCGACACGCGGCACGGCGTGCGCTGCCCAGCCATCCACTCCTCGGGGAGCCAGTCCTCGGTGACCTGCAGCCCGGTGGTGCCGGCGAACGCCGTCAGGGTCACGGGTCCGTCGGCGTCGGGGGTGAACGCGACCTCCGCCCGCTGTGCCGCGGTCCCGCCTGGCGCGACGAGCTGGGCGTCGCCGCCCGGCCACGACACCGCGCCGACGACGGTGCCGGCCGGCTCGGTCGACCACAGCGCCGCGAAGGTCGCGACCCCGCCACGGACCATCGTGGTGGCCACCCGGTTGGCGGTGAGCCGGGGCAGCGGCGTGCCGCCAGCGAGGAGCACCGCACCAGTGCCGAGGCAGGCGCGGTTGTCGAGCATATTCGCGACCGCGGCCGCGCGGTCGAGCAGCCACACGTCGTCCGGGAAGTCAGCGGCCAGGGTCAGCGCTGTCACCGATCGCTTCGTCGCCCACTCCCACTGCACGTCCCACGACCGCGGGCCACGGGGCGCCCGCTGGTCCCACGCCACCCCGTCGACCGACACCATCCGCGACACCGCGCGCCCGTTCGTCACGCCTACCCCGGGAGCGATGCCCTCGAGGTGCAGCCACTGACCGAACAGACGCAGCGCGAACGGCGCACCGGTCGGGTTCATCTGGTTCGCGGTCAGGTCCACTGGACCGGGGGTGGTGATCATGACGCCAGGTCCTCCATCGCTCGGTCCTGCTGCATCTGTAGGTAGGCGGCGTCGCGGTCGTTGACCTTGAGCACGTTCGGCCGGGAGTTGATGGCCTCGGCCAGCCGGTCGACCATTCGATCGAGGTCGGCCGAGCTCACGCCGTCGTCTCCGTCGCGACGTCCGCCTGTGGCGCGGTCGGCAAACTCCCCGAGCCGGGGCAGCGGCACGATCGCCTCCGTGCCCGCCTCGCCAGCGATGACCAGGGTCGGCTTCGTGACGAACCCGCCCTCGGCCAGGAGCGGGATGTTGGGTGTGCGGATGGTCCACTCGTCGGGCAGGCCGGGAATCGCGTCGGGGATGTCGATCGTCAGCTCGAAGTTGTTCCACATCCGGATGACCGCGTTGAGCGCGGAGCGGAATGTGTCACCGATCCAGTCCCACATGCCCCGGGCGCCGGCGGCCAGGCGGCCACCGATCCCGCCGAACCAGGCGACCATCTCCACGGCCCGTGCGATCGTGCCGTCCTTGATGCTGACGAAGTAGCCGATGACCATGCCGACGATGACGCCGATGCTGCGGAACACGCCCTTGACAGCCTCGATCTTCTGCCCGATCCACGCGGCCATCGATCCGATGATCTCGACCGTCTTCGCCCGCAGCCAGGACCAGCCGGCGGGGATGTCGTTTCGGAAGAAGTTGACGACCGACATCGCGATGCTGAGCACCTTCGCGAACGCGTTCGTGACGAACTCGCGGAACGTCTCGGAGTTGGTCCACGCGTACACGAAGGCCGCGACCAGTGCGACGATCGCGAGCACGACGAGCCCGATGGGGTTCATCAGCATCACGGCGTTGAGCGCTCCCTGCGCGATGGCCCATGCCTTCGTCACGCCGGTGACGATCATGACGCCGGTCTTCCACGCGTAGAGCGCAACCGTGATGCCGACCAGCCCGGCGGCCACCGCACCGAAGAGCGTGGGGTACCGCTCGGCCAGCCCGGCGATCCAGTCGAACGCTGCGCCGGCGGGCTCCATCGCGCTCATCAGGACGTCGAACGAGACAGACAGTGCGCCGATCACGGCGGCGGCGACGAAGGCGGCCAGCGGCTCGAGGGCCTCGGCGATGGCGACGAACATCGGCACGGCCTTCTCGCCCGCGTCGACCGCGGCGCCACCGAGCTCGAGCACCTTCTCCCCGACGAGCTGGGCCACGGGGAGGATGTCGTCGCGGAAGATGTCGGCGGCGACCGAGACGGCCGGCGCGAGGTTGTCCGTCAGCGAGTTCGCGAGGTCGTTGATGACCGGGAGGGCGTAGCCGCCGACGGCGTCGACGACGCCCTGGGTGATGTGCCGCTTGAACTTCTCGATGTTGGTCGCGGCGTTGTCGCCCAGCGTCTCCCCGAGCGCCTCGGCCGAGCCGGCGAATCCGGCCATGCTCTCGGACCCGCCGGACAGCGAGTTGATGAACTCGGGGATGCCGGCTACCGAGAGGTCCTCGAGCGGGGTGCCGAATAGCGCGATCGCGGCGTTCGCCTTGGTCGCGCCGTCGGGCAGGGAGTTGAACCCCGTGAGGATCTTCTCGAACGCCGCGGACGCGGTGTCGCCGCCGGCGAGGATGTCGTTGGCGATCTGCCCAGCGTCGAGACCGAGGGTGCCCAGCGCGTCCTGCGTCGCCGTCGACATGTCGGTGGCGCGGATCGTGAATTCCTTGATCGCGTCGCCGGCCTTGTCGATGCCGAACATGCCCTTCTCGGCGCCGTCAACGAGGATCGCGAACGCCTGCTCGCCACTGAAACCGAGGGTCGCGAAGAACTGGCCGTACTCGTCACCGGCGTCGAGGATGTCTTCGCGCAGCGCCTTGGGCACACGCTGGCTTGCGGTGGTGATGAGGTCGAACGCCTCGGTGGCGTCCTTCGCCAGACCCGTGGAGATGAGCTGGCCCGCGACTTGAGAGGAACGCGCGACGTCGGTCTCGAACGCCGACGCGAAGTCGAGAGCCGCCGCGGTCACCGACTCGATGTCGGCCGACGACGCGGACGACATCCCCGCGATCGACGACACGACCGCCTCGACTGCGCCGGTGACCTCGCCGAACGACTCCCCGTAGGCGTCGGCGTAGAGGCCGCCGGCGATGCCGCCCAGTCGTTTGGACTCTTCCGGGCTCAGGCCTAGCGCGCCCGCCATCCGGTCGGCGTCTCTCTCCTGTTCGATGGCCTCGAAGATCCCCGCGCCCACCACGGCCGTGCCCGCGAGGATGCCGGCGGCGATGATCTTCCCGAGGTTCTTCGCGACCCGACCCACCGGGCCCGAGGTCTCGGCGTCGAGCGCAGGGCCGAAGCCCTGCGCCGACGGCATCAAAGACACGAACGCGGAAGCGACCTCACCGGCCATCGTCGATCACCTCACCTTTCACGATGTCGTGACCGAAGCCCTTGAGGATTTCCCCGACCTGCTCAGGCGAACGCCCGGCCGCGTCGCCGTGGCGCGAGGTCTGCTTCTGCTTCTTGGGGTCGGGCCACGGGCGGGGGTAGGGGTCGGGCTTCTTCTTGCCGGTCTTGCTGGCGTGCTGCAGGTCGAACAGGTCAGCGGTGACGATGGCCTCACGGGACATCGGGTAGGTCCACTCGTTCGCGGCCGCGAAGGTGTGGGACCCCGGGTCGACCATCAGCTGGTGCACGAGGCGGGCGGCCTCGGTGATGGTCATTGCCTCACCGCCGATCGCGGAGAGCGGCAGAGCGAAGCGGGTGCGCCAGTCGTACTCAACGGCCCCTCGGTGGGCTGCGATCAGACCGAGGAGCCCTTGGATTCCCCCATCCACCGGGCCGCGACCTTGAGCATCTCCTCGGTGGTGAGCGCCTCGAGCGCCGCGCGGGTCTCGGCGGCCATCTCGACCGACTCGATGGTGGCGAACGTCAGCCGCAGCTGGGCCATTCGGTCATCGGGGTTCATGATCGCGGCCTTGGTGATGCCGCCGGGCACTTTGGCTCCGATGTCCTCACCGATCGTGGGCAGCGTGTATGTCTCGCCGTCCAGACCGACGAACGTGGTCACGGCGTTCGTCTTGGTCTGGCGGTCGGTCGGCTGCTTCGCCGCGGCGGGCCGGGCCGTGCGGGGCGCTCGGGGGGAGGTCGTCGTCTTCTTCGCCGGCGCACGTCGCGCGGGCGTATTCTTGGCCGCGGCCTTCTTCGCGGGGTTCTGGGAGACGCCCATGGGTCAGGCCTCCTTCTTCTCGAGGATGGCGACGACGGCGTGGATCGGGAACCCGGCGACGACGCGGCGAGTCTTGAACGGCCCGGAGGTGGGCGCGGGGTCGTCGGGGTGCGAGGCTGCATCCGGGGTGTCCGTCTTCTCGAAGACGACGAGCGCCTCGTCCTGGTGGAACGAGTCGGCGTCGACGTCGACGGTGTAGACCTCGTCCTGGCCGAACTCCTGGTTCGTGGTGATCGTGAACATGCGCGGATCTCCTAGCTGTACGCGGATGAATGAGCGTGCGCGGATGGGGTGGTGCACCCCGACCGACCTCCGCGCGAAGTCGGCCGGGGTGGATGAGGGGCCCGCCCCCACCAGGTAGGCAGCGTCAGCGCCCGGCTCCTGGCAGGGCGGGCGGATCAGGCCGGCGTCTTCAGGCCGGTGTTCCACTGCTTGGCGTTGTAGCCGAGCACCGGGTCGCGCTCGCCCTCGACGGTGACCTCCCAGCCGATGGGGGCTCCGTTCGCGTAGACCTGGTCACCGATCTCGGTGGCGATGCCGTAGGGGATGAAGTCGCGGATGAGCTCGGCCTCGTCGATGACGTCGAGCACCATGCGCTGGTGCTTGCGTGGCTTGCTCGTGTCGATCTCGTAGGAGCCCTCGGTCGCAGTGCTGGTGACCGTGACGCCGAGCACGAACTGGACGACCTCGATCTTGGTCTCCAGCATCACGAGCTTGTAGGTCGGGTTCTCGGTCGGGGCGCTGCGGATCGTCCGCACCGTGGCGCCGTTCTGCCAGCCGGGGATGCGGGTGGCCTCGCCCTGGCTGGGCATCGTGCGGGTCACGCCGGCGTCGCTGATCCAGCCGACGTCCTTGAACGCCGGCGTGATCGCGGACCCGGTGCCAGTGGGCGGGGTCGCGGTGCGGTCGCCCACGGAAACCACGCCGGTGATCGCGACGCGGACCTTGCTGCTGTCGAGAGCCATGACGGCTGCTCCTCTCGGTTGTGGTGGTGGGTGCCGGCGCGGCGGCGGTCGAGCGGGGTGGGTCAGGACAGGGCGGTGCGCAGGTCGTCGCGCGTCTTGCCCTCGAGGTCGTCGTCGGTG
Source organism: Nocardioides alkalitolerans DSM 16699 (assembly GCF_000426525.1). GTDB lineage: Bacteria > Actinomycetota > Actinomycetes > Propionibacteriales > Nocardioidaceae > Nocardioides > Nocardioides alkalitolerans. The sequence goes on along the minus strand of NZ_KE384533.1, from coordinate 176,467 downwards.
AAGCCCTTCTCGCGGGCGAACGCCTGCCACTCGGGGAGGGGCGCGTTGCCCTTGGGGGCGTCGGCCGTGGCCTCGCGCCAGCCCTGGGAGAGGTACATGTCGACGCGGGCCTCGTCGACGTTGATCGTCTGATTGCTGTCGGGATGGGTGAGCTTCACAGCTGCTTTCCTCTCGTGCGGATGGAGATGACCAGGTACCGGAGTGGCACGGCCGATTCGTCGGTGACCTTGCTGGGACCGGACTCGGAGGTCGCCCGGATGACGGGGCCGTGCCCGGGGGCGGCGAGCACGAGCGCCTCGACCATGGCGGCGAGGGCGTTGGCGTCCTCCTTGCGCGGGGACCACACGCGGAACGAGAGGCGGGGGTTGTCGAAGAGCGTCTCCGAGCGGCCGCCGTCGCGGCGCACGATGACCATCCGCGGCTCGCGCGGGTTGGGCACCTCGTCGCTGACCAGCACGTCGGCGGTGAAGGCCTCGGGGCGGACGTCGAGCTGAGCGCGCAGGTACTCGGTGGCCCATAGCACCGCGTCGGGCATGACGACGGTGGGACGCAGAGGCGGGCTCACTCGCCGCCGGCCTCATCGAGCGCGCGGGCCAGGATCCCGGACTGGGTCTCGACCAGATGCGAGTGCGGGGCGGTGCCGACCAGGCGGACCACGGCGCGGTCGGTGGTGTCCTGCCGTAGCTCGAGCCCGTCCTTGAAGTTGCCGGTCTTCACCGGAGCATTGGCGTCGGCGTAGGCCAGCGCCTTCTCCATGCGCGCGGTGAGGTCCTCGCGGACACCGGAGTAGCGGCCCTCGCCGTTGAGCATCCTCTGGATCTCGGCGCTGTTCATGCGGATGCGGGGTGTCGGCAAACCTCAGCCCTCCACGATCTTGAGCTTGATGACCTGCCCGGGCGTCTCGCCGGTGTAGGGATTGCGCCAGGGCGCGGGGGTGCCGTCGACCTCGTAGGTCACGCCGGTGAACTCGCGGCGGATGCGGTCGCCGGCGGCGACGTCGGCGTACGTGAGGTCGTAGATGGTGGGCTGGGTGATGACCCGCTGCTCGTTGTCGGCGGTGACGGGCTCGGCCGAGCCGCCGGGATCGAACCCGACGCGGTGGATCGTGAGCTCGGCGGGCGGGTGCCCCGGGTCGTCCCACACACGTCGGGTGTCGCGCCCGCTGTACGGGTCGGCGTGCCTCTCCGCCCGCAGACGCACGACGGTCTCGCCGAACCAGAACATCAGTAGCAGTCGGGCTGACGGGCCGGGGTGAGGTCGATCGAGAACGCCTTGCGCCGGCGGAAGCCCTCGAACACCGCGACCATCTCGCCGGTGAAGTAGAGCCGGCCGGCGGGGTTGGCGAATGTCTGCGAGCTCGAGAACGGCCCGGTGGTGGTCGACTGCTGGGTGACGCCCGGCATGACGACGCTCATCGCGGTCTGCACCATCTCGAGCACGACGTCCTTCACGGACTCGGGGTCGAGGTGGCGGGGGTCCCCGGCGTCGAGGGCGATCCGGGCATCGACGTCGGGCCAGCGGTTGCGGACCTTGCGGGAGGCCCGGGCGAGCAGCGCGTCGGCGCGGGTCTGCTCCTCGGGGTCGAGGGGGCGCCACGTGTTGGCCAGATCGGTGTGTGTCGCGAACGGTCCAGCCATCGTGGCGCCCCCTCTCCCCTCAGTCCTCGGACGAGTCGTCGTCGTCCGAGTCGGCGTCGTGCAGGTCGACGAGCGTCATCACGTCGTCGCGCTGCGCGTCGTCGGGCACCTCGAGCCCGAGCGACTCGGCGTACGCCTTCCACGCCGGGAGGCCGGAGCCCTTGCCGGAGCGGGGCGGCTCGGAGAGAGCCCCCTCGCCCTTCTCGCCGGCGCCCGGGTCGGTGCCCTGGCCGTCGGCCTCGCCGTCGACCTGGCCGTCACCGTTCTCGCCGTCGGCCTCGCCCTGGGCGTCGCCCTCGGGGTTGGTCTTGGGCTCGGCCGGGGTCTTGGCCGTGGACGACGCTGCGGGCTTGGTGGCCTGCTTCGTCGTCTTCTTCTTCGCCGGCGTGCTCGAGCTCGAGGAGCCCGCGCCGGTGCCGTCTCCGCCGTCCTCGCCGTCGGTGTCGGCCGTGGCCCACACCTTGGGGTTGGTGATCAGCTCCGCGACCTCAGCCGGCGGACGCGAGCCCGCCGGGTAGAAGTCGGTCCCGACCTGGACGGCCTTCGCGAGGGTGCGTGCGGTCACCATCACAGCACCTCCACGGCCATAGCCAGGTCGGGGTTGGCCGCCGTCGGCAGCGCGATCGCGTCGGAGATGGTCTCCGCGATCATGGGCGGCTTGGGGTTGCGGTAGACCCCGACGACCATGCCCGGCTGCTCGGCGTCGCCGATGCCCCAGGCGGGGTCGCTCGAGGTGAGGGTCTGACCCCAGTGCGTGGCACCGAGGGGCGCGCCCTCCTCCTCGTTCGGGTCGACCGGGCTGGGCAGGAAGTACATCTTGTCCTGGTCCAGAACCCGCGTGGTGACGCCGGCGACGTTGACCTTGCGGTCGTAGACGTAGATGGTCGGCAGGCCGGCCGCCTCCCACGTCGTGCGCGCGTCGGCCTGGGTGGCCGGGCGGTTGCCGCCGGAGGCGAGCACCGTGGCGAACTGCCGGAGCTTCGCCATGTTGCGCAGGACCTTCTTCGACACGAGCACGGCGCCGGGATCCTCGCCGTTGTTGCGGTCGTTGTACCCGTCGGACCAGTCCTGGGCCATGCCGAGCAGGTCGGCGTCGGGGTCGGACAGCAGCTCGCTGGCGGTGAACGCCGACTGCGGGGAGCGCCCGAAGTCGTCGTCCATGAAGCCCGGCACGGTGGCCCGACCGGAGTCGATGACCGTGCCGCGCAGGCGCTCGATCGCCCCGACGACCGCGCGGCCGGCGACGCGGCCGGCGTTCTCCAGCGTCGGGAGCGCGCGCTCGTCGGAGATGTTGGCGTTGCGCGCCCGGAGCTGGTTGTACTCGGAGGCCGGGATGTTGCGCCCCAGCGCCGGCAGCTCGAGGGTGATGCGCTTGCCGCCGGGCAGGCTGCCGATGGTCGGCTCGGCGTCGTACGCGCGGAACTCCGCGATCGGCACCAGGCCGTTGTCGTTCTGCACGAACCGCACGACCGTGTCGGGCACGTAGCGGTTCGGCAGCCAGCGGGCGAGCGACCCCTGCTGCGCCTCGTAGTCCTCGATGTAGGCGCGCACGTACCCGGTGAGGGTCGCGGGGTCGATGACGTCAGTCCAGAGACTCATGAGCTAGTCCCCTCCTCAGCGGTAGTTGATGGTCACGGCGGCGCGCTTGGCGGCCGCGACGGGGGCGGTGAACGCGTCGGTGCCCTGCGGCACCTTCGCGGCCTTGACGCGGCCGTGGTCGAGCACCGGGACCGCGAAGTCCTGGGTGCCGACCACGCGCTGGTCGGTGAACAGGTGGCCCGTCAGGACACCTGCGCCGGCGACCGTGGCCTCGGCGGAGGTGTAGGGGACGAGCAGGCCGGCGACCTTGGCCACGGGCGTGCCCGAGGGGATGTACCCGTTGGGGTAGTGGGTGGCCGGGGTGAACGCGCTGATGTCGAGCAGCTCGGTGCGGCAGTTGGCGATGCCGTGGGCCGAGTCGAGCCAGGACGTGTCACCAGCGCCGAAGGTCTCGCGGACGAGACGAGGCATGTGCTTCTCCTTGGTCAGAGAGTGGGTGAGGGAAGTCCGCGACCCGACGGGCCACGTGAGGGCCGCAGGTACCGCCTGCGTGCGGCTGATCGCCCCGGGGCGGGGTCGGTCAGGAGTTGTTGCTCGAGCCGGAGCCCGAGTTCGTGGAGCCGCCGTTGCGACGCGCCTTCTGCTCGGCGTAGGCGTCGCGGCCGGCGGCGACCGAGGCGCTCGGCTTGTCATCGGAGCCGCCCTGGTTCTTGTCGGGGCTGGGGCGGCGGCCCTTGCCGTCGCCGGTGTCGACGAGGTACGGGTCGCTCTCGGCGAGCTTCTCGGCGGCGGCCTTGACCGCGGCCGCGTCGACCACGCCGTTCGTGACGGTGACGCCGGAGAGGTCCATCAGCTTGACCGCGGTGGCCGGGTTGCGGAACTTCGCGGTGGCGGCAGCGACCTCGGCCTTGGCGTTGATGAGGTAGGTGTTGGTCCGCTCGACCGCGGCGTTCTCGCCCTCCTGGCGTGCGGCCTTGACGGCCTTCTCCTGCTCGGTGGCGGTCTCCTCGAGGTGCTTGTCGTACTGCTCGGCCTTCTTCTTCAGGTCGTCGTAGTCGGGGAACTTGCCGCGCTCGCGCTCGAGGCGCTTGCCGAGGACCTTGTCGAGGTCGGCCTGGCTGGTGATCGGGGTGAACTTGTCCTCGTTGTCGGCGCCGCCGTTGTCGCCGCCCTTGTCCTTGCCGCCGTCGTCGCCGTTGTCGTCGCCACCCTTGCCGTCCCCGTCGTCGGGGGCGCCGCCGGCGATCGGGTAGACCGCGCGGCCGTTGGGCAGGTAGCCGACGGGCTTGACGGGCAGGCCGCGGCGGAACGCGTCGAGAGCGGGGGTGAGGTTGTTGGTGCGCATGGGACGTCCTCCGGTGGGAGTGGGCCGACGATGACCCCGTGGTCCCGCGCCGTCGTCGTGCGGCGCGGCGGGTGGTCAGAGGTTGTTCGCGATCCAGTCGCGGGCCCGGGCGTTCGAGGCCTCGCGCTGGGCGTCGGTGGTGCGGTCGGTGCGGGTGGACTTGCGGTAGTCGGCGACGTCGAACACGTCGCCTCGGCCGGACCACTTGGGTGCGGCTCCGCAGTTGCAGTCGTCGTGGGCGCCGAAGTTGACGCCGCGCTGGGTGTAGACCGCGCCGCGGCGCGCGAGCATCACGCAGAAGTCGCAGCCGTTGGTGCGGGCGACGCGCTGCCACCCGCTGGCGCGGGGGTCGGCCAGGCTCGAGCCCATGACGGTCTGTCGGGCCCAGTTCCCCACGCGGCGGGCGACGCCGCCGGCGATGAGCGAGGACATTGCGCTGAGGTCGGTCGAGGTGGTCTCGGCCCATCCGACGAGCGCGGCCGCGCCCGGGTCTCCGAGCTGGGCCGGCGTGGCGGTGAACCGGCCGGCGACGCCGAACTCGAGGCGGAGCTCGTCGTACCAGTCGGCGGCCATCGCGGCCGCGGCCTGCCCGTACTGCAGGATCAGAGCGGGCAGGACGTCGTTGAGGGCTTCGCGCGCCTGGGCAGCGTCGACGAGCTGGGCGAAGAGCGCGTCGATCTCGGTCTGGGCCAGGCCCGTCAGGGCACCGACGTCACGCTGGAGGCTGAACGCCGTCGCCACTGCCGTCGCCTTCGCCGCCCGCGCCGTCGGCCGGTGCGCCGCCGGCCCCGGCCTGGACTCGGTCGATGATCTCGGTCAGCGACGTGCGCCCCTGGGTGCGCAGGCGCTCCTTCTTCACGCGCCGGATCTCGTCGTCGGTGAGTCCGAACTGCTCGAGCGTGAAGTCCCACGTCGGGTCGAGCGCGCCGGCGGTGATCATCTTCACCGCGCGGTCGGCCTGCGCGGCCGGCGGCGGTGCGCCCGGGTCGGTCCACAGCGAGCGGATGATGCCCGCCGGCGGAAGATCGTCGTCGCGCCACAGGCAGATGGTTCGGCCGAGCTCGATGAGGCCCAGGTCGTACTGGCTGTGGCGGCGCCGAGCGCGGCTATTCAGCCGCCGGTCGGCCTTGTCGATCGCGTCGGCCGACGAGGGGTTGTCGGTCGCGAACCCGAGGTGGGTGGCGGGCAGCCCGGTCGCGGCGCTGACCATCTGCGCGAGCGACTTCAGGACCTCGGTGAACGGCTGCGGCGACGCGGCCGAGAACTGCCCCGCGGTGGGGGCCTCGTCCACCTCGTTGAGCGGGGCGACCAGCACACGGCCGAGGAGGACCTCCCACGCCGGCTTCAGGTTGCCCTTCTCGTCGAGGAACATGTCCTCGTTGGCGCCCATCAGGAAGCGCTGGGGCGCGGCGTAGAACTCGCGGGAGACCTCCATGCCAAGCAACGTCCGCATGCCCGACTCGGTGAACGACCGAACGGCGCGGGTGATCTCCGAGCGCCCCGAGGTGCGCGAGGAGCGCGGCCGGTTCAGCAGCACCGCGACGGGGATGCGGTTCATCTCGTGCTCGTCGCGGTCCACGACCAGCAGCCCGCCGCCGTCGCGGCGCTCGGTGGTGATGGTGCTGTCGAGCTCGAACAGGGTCCAGCCGGTGATGCGACCGGTAGAGGCCTTGTTCTCGCGCAGCGCCTCGACCGCGCGCCGCAACCGCGGGGACCAGGTGGCCGTCATCATCGACGGCGACTCCGCCTTGACCAGGACGTCGGGCTCGCCGTCCTCGCCCGTGCCGGTGGAGAGGAACCCGATCCCGTTGATCAGGGAGTCGAGCACGGCCTGGCTGACCTCGATGCCGAGGTGGTTGACGTCGTACGCCTCGCCCAGGCCGAGCGGGTCGCCGGCGCCCGGCTCGCCGTCGGGGTCGTCGACGTCGACGGTCCAGCCTCGCCAGTCGGAGCGCTCGTCGATGACGTCGACGACGATCTCGGGCCAGGCGGTGACGGCCTCGACGTCCTTGAGGTGCGGGGGGATGGAGATGCCGAGGTCGCGGACCCGCTTCGATCCCTCGTAGTACGACTGCTGGCGAGCGTTGACCTTCTGCGCGACCCGCAGCTGGGCGACGAGCCGGTTGCGCTTCTTCTCCTCCGCGTCGCTGAGGCGGTGCAGGCGCAGGTGCGCGGGCGCCGACCCGTCGAACCGGGCAGCACCAGCGCCCGCGCCAGTGCTGGAGCGGGTGTCCGTGCCGGCGCCGGCGGGGGGCGCGGTGAAGGTCGGGATCAGGTCGCTCACGGTGGCCACCACCTCCTCAGCTCATGACGACGGCGCGACGGGCGCCGGCCGACTGCCGCTTCTTGCGGATCGACGAGGCGAACAGCGCGAGGGTGATCGCGACGAGGGGCGCGATGTTGACCGCGGGGTCGGTGCGGTCCCACCCGAACGCTCCGGCCTTGCCGATCGGGCGGCGTCGTACGCCGGCGATCGCCGCGGCGATGACGTCCTGGTCGCAGTGGGTGAGCAGGTTGCCGTTCGCGGCCGCGAGCCATCCGCCGCAGGCCTGGCCCATGACGGCGCCCGAGCCGCTGACGACCTTGACGCCTCGGGCCTTCAGGGTGGGGATCATCGACGCGGCCGGGGATTGGGAGTCGATCACCACGGGGACCCGGCGACCGGCGGCCTGGACGATCCAGTCGATCGCGGCGGGCTCGTCGATGCCGGCCCACACCTCCTCGAGGTGGGACTTCTCGCCGTTGGGCCAGCACGCGGCCACCGAGATCTCGCGGGCGTGGGACATGTCGACGGCCATGCCGTCGGGCCGGGCGCCGTAGTCGGGGCCCTCGTCGGTGAGCAGCGTCCACGCGGCCGCGCGGAGCACCGCGGTGTGCACGGAGACCTGGTCCCAGATGCCGAGCGCCTCGCGGTTCCACGAGTCGGGGCTCTTCAGCTTCTTCCGCAGTCGCAGGAGTGCGCGGTAGGTCGTGCGGTGCGGGAAGGATGGGTTGGCCTTGCGCAGCTGCTCGGTGTCCATCGGCTCGGCGCCGCGGTCGGCGCTGGTCTCGATGTACAGCGTGGTGTCGGACTCCCCGTCGAGGGCTTCTTGGCGTAGCGCGGTGAAGTACTCGCCGGCGTCCTTGGGTCGCGGCGGTGTGCCCATGACGAAGAACAGCGGGTTGGGTGCGGTGTTCTGGGTGGCGCCCAGGTCCTCGAGCGTGGACTCGGGGAGGATCTGACCCTCGTCGCACACGAGCACGTCGACGCCGGCAAACCCGCGACCGAACCCGGACTCACGCGCGCCGAACAGGATGCGCGAGCCGTTGTTGAAGAGGATCGCCTCGTCGCCCTTGCCGCGCAGAACCTGGCGGATGTGGGGCGCGACCTTGGGTCGCAGCGACATGCCGTCGAACTGGTCGAACGTCTCGCGGGCGGTGGACTTGCGGTGCGCGGTCCAGATCACGGTGGTGCCGGGCTCGAGCAGGCACAGCGCGAAGATGATGCACGCGATCAGGTACGTCTTGCCGGCCTGACGGGGGATAGAGATGGCGACGGTGTCCGCGGCGTACGACCCGTCGGCGCGCTTCGCGAGGATGAGCCGGCCGCCGCCGTCCTGCCACCCGTCGAAACCCCACCCGAGCCGGTGGCAGGTGTCGCGCACCTTGGGCCAGCTGGTCGCCGCGATCTCCGCGGGCGCCACGACGTGGCGCGCGACCGCGGAGAGCGGGCGATCGTCAGTGGCGGGTGCAGCGGCCGGCATGGTTCAGGGGCACCTCAGTACCCCGTCCCATCCCACGCCTCGTCGTCGGTCTTCACGACGACCGAGTGGTCCTCGTCCTCCGCGATCTCGATGGCCTCGACCTCGCGGCCGATCTCGAGCTGGCGACGCGAGAGTGCGGCGAGGTCGCGGGCCGGGGTGTTCGGGTCGTCGAGTCGACGGGCGATGACAACGCGCATCGCCCGCAGCTCCTCGAGGCGCGAGCCCGACTGCGCCGCGGCGAGCACGGTGCGCGGCTTGCGCTTCTCCGCCTTCTCCTCAGCGGTCTCGGGGGGCGTCTCGTCGGGTCCGACCGAGCGGAGGGTGGGCTTGCGGGGCATTGGGACCACCTCCCCGCAACGTGGAAAAACGGGATGGGGGGTGCTCGCCTATGCCAAGAGGGGCGAGACCGGGTGGGGGCGGGGGACCCTCCCCACCCCCCTCACCACCAACAGCGATCGGTGACGAAGACCCTGATCGTGACCAGGCCGGACTCATCGGTCTTGTCCGACTTCACGCGGTTGCACAGGCGATGAGCTGCCTGCTTGTTCTCCAGCGTGTCCGCGCCGCCCTTGGCCAGCGGCACGATGTGGTCGACCACGAAGGCGCCCGGGTCGAGGTGGGGAAGCCCGTAGTCGATGTCCGCGCCGCAGATCCCGCACGGCGGCTTGGCTCTGCGGATCTGCGCACGGTGCCTGTCACGCGTCGTGGTGTTGCGTGCGGCCCGGGGCTGCGTCGTGCTCATCGCTGCCCGCCTGGTGCTCGAGCGCCCGCCTCAGAGCGTGAGGGGGGTGGGGGGTAGCTCGAGGGGAGGGGGGTGTCGTCCTGCACCAGGGGGTCACCTCCCTGACAGCCCATGGGTGACGGTGCAGCCGGCCCGAGACGGGGGAGACTCGGGCCGGCTGTCCGCCCGACGAGGGGGCCCCATGCCTCCACGTGGTCGGGATGCAGCGAGCCCCGCGGCCAACGAGGGCGGCGGGGCTCGGGTGCAAGTCAGGTGAGGATGACAGGAGGGTGACGCAAAATCGTTGTGCTGTCAACCTCTGGGCCGTCGCCGGCGTGTGCGTTCGGCCGCGATCGCGCGCACCGACGCGAGGTCGTACAGCGCGATGCCGTCTGGGCTCATGCCTACGGGCTGTAGCAGCCCGTCACGGTTCGCCCAGGTGCTGATCGTGGTGCGCGCCAGTCCGAGGGTCTTGGCGGCGGACGAGAGGGTAACCAGGTCGCGGGCGGTCATCGCCAGGTCCATCCCTCGCCCGTCTCGTCGCCGGCGCGGATGCGCGCTAGGAGATCTCCTAGGTCGGACCACGGCACGGTGACCGCGATGTCGCTGTGGAAGAACGCGAGATGGTCGGGCGTGGCACGGTTGCCGTTCCATCGCACCGGGCGACCGTCGACGCGGTCGAGCTGCAGGGGCGTGTGGACGATCGCGTCGACGTCGCGGATCTCGATGTGCGCGAACCGGCTGAGGGGCAGGAGGGCGGCCCGGACGGCTCGTCGGAGTACTGCACACCACTCGGCGCGGGTGGGATCGGGGAGGCCGCGGGCCTCGAGCCAGTCGTAGAACCCCTCGGGGCAGCGGCCGTCGTCGAAGCCGTACCGGTCGAGCAGCTCGGCGGCGGCCAGGTGCAGGCCGGTGGTGGCCTGGCGCAGGTCCTCGACGAGCTGCCCCATGGGCACGAGCACGCCGACGTGGCGCATCGCGGGTCCGAGCTGGTCGGGCCCGAGGAAGGCGTCGACGGACCGGCCATCGACCTTGGTCGCGCGGATCGGGTTGTGGCTGGTCGAGACGTCCTCCACCTCGACGCGGTGCGGACTGGCGGGCAGCAGCATGGTGCGGACGTACCCGCGCAGCACGTGGTGCCAGTCGATCTCGTCGTGGGGGATGCTGGCGGCGTCGAGGGCGTCCCAGACGTCGTCGGGCATGTCGCCGTCGTTGAAGCCGTGGTTGCTCAGGAGCGATTCGGTGGAGAGCCACAGCCCGGGAGGTGAGGTGGTCTCGGTCACTTGGCGTCTCCGGCCTTGACGTGGCGGGTGATGGCGATCGGCACCCGGTTGCGGCGCGAGACCTCCCACGTGCTGGCCGCGAGGGCCTGATCGGTGCCCGTGATCATGTTCATCGTCTTGTTGATCTGCTCGTCGGGGCCACTGGTGGTGTCGATGCCCATGCCGCCCCCGATGACGTTCAGGGGGCCGCGGACGCCCTGCTCCCAGTCGAGGATGGTGTAGGCGACGTCGCCGAACAGCGAGGCGGTGGCGAGCACGTATCGGCCGTCGTCCGAGACAGCTCGGACCCGCCAGCTGGTGGCCTTGCCGTCGAAGCGGAGCCGGTCATCGACAGCGAGAGCGACGTTGGTCGTGTCGTTCAGGGGCATGGGTCAGTCTCCGATCAGCGTGTAGGCGTCGGGGTCGTGCCCCGTGTGGTGGGCGTGGCCAAGGGCGCGCATCGCGGGCTCGTCGAGGACGCGCGCGACGGCACGCACGGTCTCGCCTACGATCCGGCCGACCTCGAGCGCGACTTCGCGCAGCGTGAGGCGCTTGACGAGCTCGGGACGTTGTCGCCCGGGGTGCCCGAGGGTGAGGCGGACGAGCTCGGCCGAGACGGCGGCCTCGTGCTCGGGGGTCATGGGTGTCAGGTCCATGGGTGCTCCTGTCGTGGTGAGCAGGTCGCGGCGTGGGGCATCGCGAGGAGCTCGAGGTGAGGGTCGTGGTGCTCGTCGGCCATCAGTGCTCGGGCCAGGACCCTGCCACGACGTGGTGACACTGCGGCGACGTTGCCGGCGGGGTCCTCGTGAGGGTTGAGGGGCTGGCGCTTGCCGCCCGGGCCGTTCGGGCCGGCGACGGTGATGGCCCAGATGATGTCCGCGCCACAGCGGTCGCAGGTGGCGATCTCTGCGGGCAGCGGCCGGCCGGTGGGCGCCGGGCCCGGCCGTGGCCTGGTCGTCGACGTGGCGGCCTCTGGTGGTGGGGGCGCGCTGCCCTGGTCGTCGTAGTCGGTGTCGTCGAGCTCCCACGACTCGTCGCCCACCAGGTCGAGCACGGTGTCGAGGTGGCAGTCGGGGCACCGCGACACGTACAGCCGGAGAGGGTGCAGGTCGCCCTCGAGGACACCGCGGGCGGTGAGCGTGAGCTCGAGGCTGCCGCATCGGCCGCAGGCGCCCATGTCGTCGACGTGGAGCCGGATGGTCGTCGGGGCCTCGGTCTCCCAGGCGCTCCAGGTGACCGGCACGCCGTCCCACATCGGGGGGAGGTCGTGCGCCCGCGGCGTCAGTGCTTCCGCTGCCACGACCACTCCTGGGCGAAGAGGGCGAGTCCGGTGGGGTCGAGAGGTCGCCGGTCAGAGGGGTCGGTCGGCTCGTAGCGGTACATCACCCCCTGGGGTGCGAGTAGGGCCGCGGCGCCCTCAATGTCGGAGTCGGGAACGTCGTCGCAGAGCACCAGCAGCATGAACGGGTTCTCCGGTGGCATGCGGTCCACGCTGGTGCCGATCGACAGGCTCCCGCCGATGCTGACGCTGAGGCGCATTGAGCGGGACAACGTCGGCCGATCGATGTAGAAGGCGACGCCCGGGTATCGACGCTCCAGCTCCTCAACAAACGCGTGCAGTGCACCCTCGGCGTCCAAACCCGTTCGTGTCAGTAGCCCGACACGTGACCCTCTGACCATGCAGTCGACCAAGTAGCCGAACGGGGCGAACGGCGAGGTCTCGCCCTCGAACGGCGGGGGCTCTTCCTCGGGGGCGAACTCTGCGGCGGGCTGGCTGACGGCGCGCTGCCGGTTGCACCGACGGTGAACGGCGTGCTGGTTCTCCAGGCTGTCGGCCCCGCCATCGGCGAGAGGCACGATGTAGTCGACCGAGGCGCTGTCCGGGCCGGTATGCGAGGGCGCGTAGTCGATGACCCCTCCGCAGATCCCGCACAGCGGCTCGGCCTGGCCCCACTGGACGTTGACGGTCTGCGGGGTCGACATACGGTCCAGCACCTTCACGCCCACCATGAGGACGAGGAAGGCGAGGAGGAGGCCCAGAGCGACCCCGAGGGCCACGCTGGTGGTGTCGCTCAGGAAGGTGCTCATGCGGTGTACCTCCTGATCTGGCCGTCAGGACGGAGGATGGGGCCGAGGACGAAGTTGGGGTCGTCCGTGGGGTCGGTGTCGTGCTCGAGGGTGCGGATCGCCAGGAGGTCGACCACGAGGCCGCGGTGGCCGCTGCTGCCCGTCGACCGAAACACCACCCAGGAGCCGAGCTCGCGGACGTACACGCGTTCGTGGCTGCGGCTCCAGCGGGCCTCGTAGCTGAGGTCGGCGGCGAGCATCTCGGTGGTGAGGTCGAGCATGGCCTGACGTCCGCTCGTCACGTTGGGGCAGAGCACCAGCGCGGTCTTCGTCTCGGCCGCGAGTACTTCGATCAGGTCGGCGGTCATGGCCGGGGTGAGGTACGGCAGGTTGCCTGCCGGGGCAGTGGTCACTGGGTTGCCTTTCGGTTCGGGTCTGTGGCCTTGAGGTGGTCGGACAGGGCCTGCCAGGAGGCGGCGTAGTAGCGGGTCTCGCGGAGCCAGGAGTGCGAGACCGTGGGGTCGGTGGCGCAGGAGCAGGTGTCGCTGCCGCACACGCAGGGCACGCGCTGGCCGCTGCTGTCCCGTTCGCGTTCGCAGCGGATGATCCCGGCGCGGACGTAGACCACGAGGGACCGCTGAGCGCAGTGGGGGCAGTCGCCCGAGAGGTCCATGCGGTCGTCGCCGTCGAGGAGCTGCTCGCCCAGGTCGAGGGCGTACTGCAGATCGGAGAGCAGGTCCCGGGCCAGGGCGACGCCACGGACGCCGTACGTGAGCTCGCGGACGGCGTCGATGCAGCCGACGACGCTCGAGCGGTCCCCGTCGCGGGTGGCGCGGACCAGCGCACCCAGGCGTACCGGTACGACGCCGGCGGCCTCGTACGCCCCGATGAGGCGGCGCAGCTGGTGGCGGAGGATGACGTCGATCTCTGCGGCGGTCGCCCAGCCGCCGATGTTGCCCGGGGCCGGCGCGGCCGCGAGCCCGGGGAACCCATTCGCCTGGGCGAGGCGGGCGTCGGCCTTGTGCTCGGCGTACGCGGCGCCGGCCTTCAGGCGGGTGGAGTGGGCGACGTAGGGACGGCGGGCCTGGCGGGTGTCGGAGAGGGCCTGGATCAGTGGGGCGTCGGCGCGGATCTTGGTGAGCAGCACGCTGATGTCGACGAGGAGGTCCTCGAGGACGCGGCTCTGGTGGCCGGCCGTGGGTGCGGGCTCGGTGTTGCTGCGGCTCACGGTGCTCCCGTCTCGGTGGTGCTGGGTGGGGTGGTCAGGTACATGCCGTCGTCGTCGAGCCAGGTGAGGCCGCGTGCGAGCTCGACGGGGACCAGGCGGGGGTCGTCGCGGTCGTGGACGAGCCAGCCGGCGGTGTACGCGACGCGGCGGTTGGCCTCGACGCGGCCGTGGCAGCCCGTGGTGCCGGTGCCGCAGATCGCGAGAAGGTTCGAGGCCTCGTTGATCCCGGCGCGGCGCTTGCCGCCCATCTGGCGCGGGTTGCGGTGGTGGCGTGACCAGGGCGTGCCGGCGAGGGGGCGGTCGCAGATCTCGCAGCGGCCGCCGCACCGTGCGGCCACGATGTCGCGGACAGCGGACGAGGGGCCGGTGTCGCGGCGCCGGGCGACCGGCTTGCGGCCCGTGCGGCGCATCGGGGTGCGGCGCAGGCCCTGGCCCGGCTGAAGCGGCGTACGACGCTCAAGGGGGCTCATCGGTCACCGCCCGCGAGTCGGTCTGCGGCGCAGGAGCGGCAGGTGCCGGCCTGGTCGAGGGCGACCCAGTCGTGGACGTCGCAGCGGGCCGCGACGACGGCGAGGCGCTGCCCGGGAGGCGGCAGCGATCGCCAGGTGCCGAGGAACGCCGCGACCGACACCGGCGGGGTGGGCCGGCAGGTGCGGACCGCGACGTCGACGAGGCGGGCGTCGCCGTGGGTGTCGACGAGCTGCTCGAGGTCGGCCAGCTGGGTGCGGGTGAGCTGGTCGAAGCGGAGGGCGGCGAGCTGGGTGTGGCCCTGCAGTCGAGTCCGGAGGATGTCGACTGCGACCGGCAGGCCGCCGGCGACGTTGGTCGGTTCGGCGGTTGACGATGCGGCCGCCGCGGCGGGTACTGCTGCGGCAGCAGCAGTTTCTACCTCTACCTCTACCTCTGGGGGTGTGACAGCGGCGTTTGTCACGCGTGACGTACGGCGTGACGCCCCGGCGGCGCGGGGACCATCACCAGGCGCCGCGGCGGACGCCTGCTTCTTGCGCTCCCGGTACGCACGCTGGCGGTCGCGCTCAGCGGCGCGCTTGCCCTCGAGAGACGCGGCGGTCTCCTGAAGGTCGTCCCACCAGCGGGCGATCCGGTAGCCGTTCTCGACCTCGACCCACAGGCCCTCGCGGAGCAGCGCGGCAACTCGCTCGGCAGGGTTGTGCGGGGTCAGACGGATGATCGCCGCGGCGGGGATCATCCCATCGGTCTCGTGGTCGCCAGCGTAGGCGAACGCTCGAACGAACAGCATCTCGGCCTCGTCGCCGGCAGCGATGATCGCCGGGTCGAGGTAGTAGTTCGTGGGGAGCTTGACCCAGTCCACTCAGGGGCCTTCCTGTGAATCATCGGTGGGGCACACGTGGGTGCGGTGCCAGGGGAGGTCACGGGCCTCGGACTCGGCCGCGGACGACGAGCAAGAGCGGACGACCATCAGCTCCGCGATCAGGTCGACCGTCCGCCAGGCGCGGTTCGCCCAGACCGGGAACGCACCCGCAGACGAGTCGTCGCGGCCCGAGAGGACCTTGGGGTCGAATGGTCGGCGGCCGGCGCCGTGCGGGGAGCCGAACCACACGACGACCTGGTGACAGCGACGGCACTGCGGCGCCGACCGGGACCTGCGCCGGCTCACGCAGGCACCCGCTCGAGCTCGTCGACCTCGGCCCGGGCCGCGGCGATCAGGCCCGCCATGGTCAGCGCCGGGTCCGGTGCCACCTCGGCACGGCCCGCGAGAGCCGCTGGGGTGTGCTCCGCGCACCGCCACCCAGGCAGGTAGCGACGCCACGACTCCCGCGAGCACGACGGCACGCTGCACACGGGGCGCGACGCGCGCCTACGCACGACGCACCGCCTCGTCGGGCTCCTCGTCAGGGCCAGGTGGCGCCGCGCGGAACGGGTCCGACTCGCTCGGGTGCGCCGTCATGGCGAAGCCCACCGGGCTCGCCGTGGCGTCCCCGACCGTCGTCTCCGGCTCGCTGTCCGAGACGGTCAGAGACGCGACCGTGAAGCCGAGGACGCGGAGCTTGAAGGACCTCACTGCGCACCCACCTCGAGTCGGCCGTGCTCAGCGACGACCAGCACGACGGCCTGGTCCTGGTGACCCGCCCAGCGGTCGGTGTCGATGCCTCGGTCCAGTGCCGTCGAGAAGGGGCAGTCGCGGAGGTCGATACCGCTGTCGCGGCACTCTTTGGAGTGGAGGACGTAGACGACCTGCTCGGCCGACACCGCCCGACCGAGGTGCTTCGTCTCGTGCCGAGACGCGCCCACCTTGGCCTCGATCTCGGTCGACGGCACCAGCGCGCTCATCGGGCAGCCTCAGCGGTGACGGCGATGACCTCGCGGACATCGAAAGTCCAGCGGCGATCGGGGTCGCCGTAGGGGCTTCGGGCAGCAGCCCGCAGCCCGCCACTCGCGATCACGCCGCCGGGGATGTTGGTGACCTTCCCGGGACCGACGCTGATCCCGCCACGCAGGTGCACCGTGACATTCGCGTCGCTGCGCTTCCAGTCGCTGAGGACGAGAGCCCACTCGGCGGGGCTCACCTCGTACTTGCCCTCGGGGACGGCCTGGTGCGGGTGGTCGCTCATCGCTCACCACCGCCGTCCTCGCGGTCGAGCTCGTGGGCACGGGCAACGACGCGAGCGGCGTGCTCGTCCGACACCGACGCCCGCGCAGCCTTCGCCTCAGGGGTGCCGAGAGAAGACCGCTCGATCAGGTCCTCGATCGACCGGCTGGGCTCACCGCCCTCGGTCTCTACGGGCACCCACGGCGTGGCGGGGCGACGGCGCATGACCTTGCCGTCGAGGAGCGCGGCAGCGCTCGCCCGCGCCTCGTTCAGGTCGGTGAAGGGGCCCCTCCAGCCGTCGTAGACATGCCGTCCCACCTCGCGCGTGTAGTCGACGCCGTACTCCCACTCCTCGCGGGTGGCGGTCGCGACGAGACGCGACCCGTACTCGTCCCGCTCGCCCACCACAGCAGCCTTGTCGCGAGCGAGGGTCTCGATGTGGGCTGCCGCGTCTCGCAGCAGTGCGTCCCGGCGAGGTGCGGGCGGGACGCTTCCGGCAGCGCCTCGCAGGGTGTTGATCATGGCGGCGCTCGTGGAGTCGATCGGGGGGTCGGTCATCGCTGAAGTGCAGGGCTCCGCCGCGGGCAGGAGCACCCGGACGGGGACCGCCCCGTGGTCGTGCAGCTGGATAAGCCAGAACAGCTTTCGCAGGACGGCCGCGGCCTGCTGCCACTTCAAGGTCGCGACGTGCTGGGTGTCGGCGGCCTCGCGGAGACGGTCGATCGCCTGGCCCATCGCGTCGTCGTCCGGGTCGACCTGAGCCGTGGTGAGGCTCGGGGCCAGCTGGACGCCGGCGGCGATCAGCTGGGTGGCGACGTCGGAGCAGACCTCCCGGCCGCTGGCGGGAACGTCCGGGGCCGCGGGCCAGTCCCACCCGAGGTGCTCCACGAGCAGCTCCGTGAGGCGGGCGTGCTGAGAGATCGTCGTCACGGGGTCACCGCCGTGTCGGTCGCCTGGTGGTCAGCCCACACCGTGCCGTCGGCGGAGCGGTGCTGGGCCTCGTGGCCATGGGGCAGGAGGCAGTAGAGACGGAAGTGGCGGATGCGCTCGTTCTCAGCCCCGAGGGCTGCATGGTCGTGCGGCTTGTAGGAGGACGTGCACGCCGGCAACGCGGGGTCGTCCCAGCGGCCGGCCGTGCCGTTGCTGCTCCACCTGACACCGCACGGCTCGCAGAACGGGCCGTCGTCGTAGTCGCAGTCCTGCCAGCAGAACGGGCACGACGGAGGCGGGAACTCCAGGTCCGGGGGCTGGTGGCGAGTGCCGTCGTGAGGTTCCTCGTCGGGCTGCTTCCCGCACTCCACCGGCCGGTGGTCCACGACCTCGACGATCACGCGGCATGCGCTGCCGTCGTACCTGGGCTCGAAGGGGTGGGGCTTCATCGGGTCACCGCCCTGATGTGGGTGGGCTGGGTCCATGCCGTGCCGTTGCTGGTGCGGTGGTCGCCGGCGTGGGCCCGGGCACGGATGCACGTCAGGCGGGCACGGGCCGAGAGAGCGATCTGCGCGTCGCAGCGCTCCACGGGGGTGCGGGCGATCGTCGAGGTGGCCATCACGGGTTGCACCCGCACTCGGGTCGCAGGTCGGGCATGCCCTCGCCGGCGACCAGGGCCTCGAGCTCACCCGGAAGCGGGTCGCCCAGGAGGCGGCCGCAGCCGTTGCATGCGACCTTCACGTGCACGGTGCCGCCCAGACCGGAGGTGGAGTACTCGTTCGGGGTCCACGGCCGGGAGCCGGCCGGGCGGGCGTTGATGACGGCCGCCGTCTCCCGGGCCAGGCCGGCGATGAGGTGGCGCAGGCCGTCGAGCTCGATCGAGTCGGACACGGCGCGGTCGAGGCGGTCGATCGCCACCGCGGCATCGTGGCCCGGCCCGAACGAGCGGACCCACGCGAACAGCTCGGCGCCGGTCGGGTGACACATCGGGTCCCACGTGCGGGGAGGGAGGTCGCCGGTGGCGGGGGAGTCGAGCCTCACCCCGGCCTTCTCGAGCGCGGCCGCGGCGTGCTTGCGGTGGTAGGTGCACGCGTCGGGGCGTTCGTTGTCCTGGTTGGGGAGGTGACCGCCCATGACGCAGATGACGTGCGCGATCGCGTCGGTGAGCGGGTGAGGTGCGGGCGGGTCGAGCTCGTTGACGCGAGCGCTGATGGCCATGCGGCCGGTCAGGTTGGTCATCGTGTGGTCTCCGATCGAGAGAGGACGGCGTCGACCAGGAGCCGGACGCGGTTCATGCCGGCGTCGTTGGTCTGGACGAGGGGGAGGTTGGGGTCGCGCAGGGGCTCCGACTGCTGGCGCTTCAGCTCGAGGACCTCGGCCATGAGCGGGTCGGTGCCGTCGTCGGTGATGAGGAAGTAGGCGGCGACGGTCGCTTCCTGGCCGTCGCGGGCCAGTCGGCCAATGCACTGGTTGTGCATCTCCGGGGACCAGTCGAGCTCCCCGAACACCGCGATCGAGCAGACGTGCTGTAGCCCGTCGAGGCCGGCGCCGGAGCGCAGCGACATGATCAGGACGCGGGCTTCGCCGTCGACGAACGCGGCCTTGGCGGCGTTCTTCTGGTTGGTGGACTCCGAGCCGCTGTAGAGCACCGGGTTGAACTCGGCCAGGGCGTCGAGCCAGTGGTCGTAGACGGCGCGGTGCCATCCGAACAGCACGACCTTCTCCTCCGACTCGAGGAGCAGCCGGACGAACTCAGCGACGTACGACGCCTTCCCGAGTCCGGTGGCCTGCCGCATCCGCCAGTCGATCTCACCCGACGCGCGGAACCGCTCCTTGGGGTTGGCGTCGGAGTCAGCGATGAGCTGGGCCAGGGCGGTGACGTCGCCGGCGATCGCGTCGAGCTCGGAGGGGTCGTGGTCGATCGTGTGGACGATGCGGATCGGGTCGGGGATCTCGCGGTGCACGTCGGTGCGGGTGCGGCGCAGCATGAGGCCCTGGTCGCGCAGGTAGGTGCCGAGCGCGCCGGGGTCCTTCAGGCGGACACGGTCGTGGGCCATCTCCGTGCCGCCCCACTCGCGGAAGAACTCCTGGCGGGAGCCGATCGCGTCGGGGGCGAGGATCTGCAAGATGGAGAAGATCTCGCCGCCGTAGTTGTAGACGGGGGTGGCGGAGAGGCCCATGCGCCACGACGCGGGCTCAGCGAGGCGCTTGGCGGCGATGTACTTCGCCGAGCCGGTGCGACGAAGCTCCTGGACCTCGTCGAAGATGACGGTGCGGACCTGGCCGGCGAGGTGCTCGGACCAGCCGGCCAGCTTGGCGTAGTTGAGGATCAGCACGTCGGCCTCGACGTCGTACGCCTGGCCGCGGGTCGCGACGTGGGTGGTCAGCCACGGCAGGGACTTCGCGACCTCCCCGGCCCACTGCTTCGGGAGGTGAGTGAGGGTGACGACGACGGCCGGGAGAGTGTCGGGGTCGCGCAGCATCAGCAGCGACGAGAACGTCTTGCCCAGGCCGACGTCGTCAGCGAGGAGCAACTGTCCCGTGGAGAGGGCGAGGTCGGCCGCGACGAGCTGGTACTCGCGGGCCGGGCGGGCTGGCTCCTTCAGGTCGAGGCGGTGGTCGCCGGCGAGGATCAGGGCGCGCGTGCTCTCCCGCTCGCGGTGCTCGGCGGCGAGGTCGGACACCACGACCGCGGTGGGCTTGCTCATCTCGAGGGGGTAGCGGGTCAGGAGCCACTCGAGGTCGCGGGCGACCTCCGGGGTTGCGCGCAGCCACAGGCCCGGGGTCGAGCGCTGCTCCATGCGGGGGAACATCCGCTTCACCCGCATCGTGACCCACGGGACCGTCTGCAACACGAACAGGCCGCCGTTGGAGGTGGGCTCCCACGAGAGCGTCCCGAACGTCGACGGGGCGGTCATCGCAGGCCCCCGATCCACTCCACCGTCACGGGGGTCTCATCGATGAGCCCCTCGAGGGAGCGGTGCGAACTGCGGGTGGTGACGAGGATCAGCCAGTCGACGTCGGGGGCGTAGCGGCGCAGCTGCCGCTCGACGGTCTCGGCCGACGACGCGACCTTCACCTCGATGCCGACGAACGCGTGCGGGGTCGTCACCAGGAAGTCGATCCGGCCGTCGGTGAGGCGCTCCTCCCGGGACACGACCATGGGGTGGCCGGTCGGTGCGCGGCGGGCCGCCTCGTCGAGGACGTTCGCCAGACCGCGCTGCAGCTCGGCCTCGCCGGCGTACCGGAAGGACGCTCGGTCGAGCGCGTCGACGAGGTGGTCAGCGGAGGTCTGCGCGAACGGCCGCCGGCGGGCGCGGTGGTCGCTGATCATCGGGTGCTCCTCGATCGGGGCCGGCGGTACCAGCTGATGCGGTGGACCGTCGCGTCGGCCTCGGGCTCATGACCCGGCTCCATGACGACGGTGGTGAGGTGCTGTCGGCCGACGTGCTTGCCGCGCTCCTGGACGCGCACGGCGTCGACCAGATAGGTGCGGCCGGTGCCGGTGACGATGTAGTCGCCGGGCTCGACCGACCGGACCATGTCGACGTAGAGGGCCGCGGACTCGCCGGGGCGCTTCACCGGGTCTTCACCACCTTCGGGCGGGCCCCGGCACGCTGGGCGCGACGGAGCTCGACCTCGGCACGGAACCCCGACGGGGCGGGCAGCGCATCGAGGGCGTCGGCCACCCGGTTGGAGAGGTCGACGTACGCCTTCGCGGCCATCGGGGTGGCGACCTCGCACGCGGCGCCCGCCTCGAGCAGCCCGTCGATGAGGCGGGCGACGTCAGCGATGTCGGAGAACTCAACGCGGATCATCGGTCGCCGCCCGGGAGGAGCGCGGGGACCGTGCCCGAGGCGTAGGCCTCCTCGATCTGCGGGAGCACGTGCTCACCGACGGTGCGGCCCGACGGGAGGAGGAAGTGCATCGCGAACTCCTCGTCGAAGGTGACGATGCCCGCCTCGACGGCCTCGAGCTTGGCCTTGATGACCAGGGAGAGGGCGCGCCACCGCTGCCGCACGGCCTGCTCGTAGGCCTTCTCCTGCGCGGCGGCGGTGCGCTCGAGCCCGCGGTCAGGGGTGTGGGTGAACGTCCGGTCCTTGCGGTCGGGCATGGGCAGCACGAACCGGACCTGGCGGCCGTCGAGAGCGAAGCCGACGATCGCGCGGGCCTCGTCCCACCCGTACATGAACTGGCGGGCGCCGTACCGGCTCAGGGTGCGCTCGATCTCCGAGCGCGACTTCTCCGAGGTGACGTCGGTGTTCTGGGCGTAGGTAGGCATCAGCGCCACCGCCCCGGGCCCGGCTGGCCGCAGAACACGCACACGCGGCCGTGTCCGGGGACGTTGAGGTCCTGGTGGCCACCGGTGAGGAGGCACACAATCCGGTCGAACAGACGCCGGCGCTTCATCGGTCGCTCCCGATATCGCGGCCGCGGTCCCGGGCGCGGTCCTGGGCGTCGGTCTCCTGGTTGCGGAACAGGCGGAACGAGATCTGCCGCCACAGCCAGTCGCCGGCGCCGATGAGCGCGAACGCCAGGAGCAGCCCGACGTACGGAAGCAGCACGAGCACCAGCTCGTTGTCCTCGTTCATGACGCCGCCCTCGACAGACGCCGGTGGTACGGCCGGGCGACCGGGGCCGCCTGGGCCGGGGCCTCGTAGAGCAGCACCGAGCGGGTCGTGTTGCCGGAGCCGGGGACCTTCGACGCGGGCTTGATCGAGAAGGCGCCGGGGCTGAGCAGCTTGGCGTTGGCTCGCGCCACCAGCCCGGGCAGCTCCTCGGTGGCCTCGCGGCACAGATCCGTGATCGAGCACGACTCGTCGCGGATGGGCCACATGGCCCGGAAGGTGATCGCCGGCTCAGACACCGCGCACGCTCCCGGCCGGGCGGATCGACTGGATCTGCACCAGGGAGGTGTCGTCGCCCGCAGCCGTGATGACGAGCGGGGCGTGCGGGCCTGACACGCTGACGTCGAGTAGGTCGATGACGCCGAGCACGTTGGCCAGGGCGTGGCGCAGGAGTCGCGAACCGACCCGGACCCCACCGACCGCGGCACCACGGCGCGGCCAGGGCATCTCGACCCGGGCGGCGCCTGAGCGGCTCGTCGCGGCGAGGACCAGGGAGTGCTCCCCGAGGTGGAGGTCGATGGCCTGGTCGGGGTCTCGGCTCTCGAGGCGGCCCACGGCGTGGAGCAGGTCGAGGGTCGGGATCTCGGCCGTGGCCACCGGTGCCGCAGGGGCGGGAGTCAGCGGCCAGCGCTGGTCGATGGTCCGGATGTGAGCGACCCGGCCGGGGGTGGTGAGCCGGACCCACGGCGCGCGTCGCCCGGGCGCCGTGGCGATCGTGACGGGGAAGCCGGTGAACAGCATGCCGCGGGCGGCGCGGCCGAGCTCGACCGCCGGGACCACGACGTCCAGAGCGTCGACGCCGGCGGGTTCGTAGCCCGCGTTGAACGTGGCCATCGTGTGCTTCGACCCCGCCGTGGCGATCAGCGTGCTGCCCTGTGAGGTGAGACGGACACCGCCGTACACGGCGAAGAGGCTGTCGAGCTCAGCGAACCTCGCCGCAGCGGTGGCGGTGGTCGCGAAGAGGTCGCCCTGGATCTGGCCGTGGGTGACCCACTCGACGTCGGGGCCGGGGTAGTCGGTGTGCCCGGGCGCGATCTCGGTCGAGAGCTCGCCGCGCACGTTCGGGGTGCGGACGCTCAGGGTCGGCACGACGCCGTCGGTGACCTGCAGCCACACAGTGCCGGCGCCGACGTTCTTGAACAGGCGCTGCGCGGCGGTTCCGTCGATCCACGCCTGGCCGCTGGCCAGGACGTCGGCAGGCACAGACGCTGTGTGGGCATGGGCGGCGTCGAGTCCGGTGATCCGGACCTCCCCGGAGTCGGCGTCCGCGATGACGCTCACAGGAGCGGCGTGCTCCTCGTCGGGGTAGGCGAGGACTGCCCATGTCAGGGCGTCGTCGAACAGGGCGGGCGAGGCGATCGTGGCCTTCACGAGGGGCTCCCAGGGGGCTCGGTGATGTCGAGGTCGCGGAGGTGGCGGGCGATGTCCTGGTGGATCTCCTCGACCCGCAGGCGGTCGCCGCGCATCTCGTCGCGCACGGTCACGGCGATGTCGTAGGCGGCCGGCCCGGCCACCGGACCGGGGCGGGTGAGGCCCCACGCGGCGCCGTTGCTGAAAGCGCACAGCCACACCTCGACGAGCATGTTCATGACGTCGCGGCCAGCGGCGGCGGAGAAGTGGACCTCGACGACGCGGGTCTCGTCGCTGGTCTTGGACGGGTCGCTCATGCCGGTCCCTCCACCTTGCGGATGAAGGCGAGCGCGGCGGCTGCCTTGCGGAGGTCGATGCCGATCTCACGGGCCAGGACCCGGGCGATCGGGAGGTCCACGGCTGGGGTGCCGTGGCCAGTCTTGGCGGGCCTGACCCACCCGACGTGGCGTTCGTCGACGTAGAGGTGCGCGGCGTCGCCGCCACCGGCAGCTACGACACCCGCTCGGTCCAGGACGTCGAGGGCCCGGACGGTGAGCGGCTGTGTCGGGTCATCGGGTCGCTTGGTGGGCGCGGCGATCGTCCCCACCAGGTAGGTGGGCTCGATGGGCAGCACGTCGATGTCGATGCGCTCCTGCTGCAGGGCGTCGACACGGATCAGGAGCCAGTTCGGTCCGACGTACTCGACGCCCTCGATGTTGACGCGGAAGAGGGGCCCGGCCCAGTTGGGCTCGGCGCCGTGCGTCTCGTAGTCGGGGCAGTAGTCCTCGCAGCACGCGCAGCAGACGCAGGGCGGGTTGGTGAACAGGACGCGCGGGTCCAGCAGGGTGGTGGTCGGGTCGCTCATGCCGGCACCGCCTCGGCGTCGGCCTCGTCGCCCTCGGTCTCTGCCTCATCGGCGCGGCGTACGGCGTCGATGTAGGGGACCTCGACCTCGTGCCACTCGTGGCCAACGGACTCGAGGTAGTCCAGCCAGGGCGCCAGGAGCATGTGGGTGAGGTCCGGCTCGGCACCCGAGTAGCCCTCGGCGTCGAGCTCGCCGTCGGGGGCCAGGGCGAGGACCTCGGTGAAGATGCGCGCGACGCGGGCCGGGGAGGCCTCCCGGAGGTCGGCGAAGTGGTCCCGCCACGACTGCAGGCCCGGGCCGGACCACATGTCCCACGTCTCGCCCGGCAGGTCGAGACGCTGCACGTACGTCTCGTGGCCGTACCGCTCGACGTACAGCTCGATGAGGGACGGCAGCGCGGCGCGGATGAACTCGATGACCGCGGGCCCGCCCTTGGCGACGTGGGCTGTGGCGGTCTCGGTTGCGGTGTCGAGGCGCACCTTGCGGGCGGCGGTCTTCATCTCGGCGTGCGCGCGGTCCGCGGCAGCCGCCTCTTCCTCGCTCTCGCGACGCGCCGCCTCGGCCGCGATCGCTGCCGGGTCCTGGTCCGCCGCGACGTGTGCCGACTGGTCGGCGCAGTAGATGATCAGGCGGGCGACGTCGCCCAGGTAGCCCGGCCCGCGCACCCCGTACTTCACGTGGCCGGCGTGGTCGGCCACCGCGTCGCGGGAGATCGCGGTGAGGCCAGCCTCTCGAACGAAACTGCCGTACGCGTTGAAGTCGGTCGGGAGGTCACCGACGTTCGGCACGCCCTCCTGCTCGAGCGCGGCGACGTCGGTCGCGATCTGGGCGGCGACCTCGCGGGCCTGGCGGGCGCGCGCCAGCTCGTACTGGAAGTTGTAGGTGCCCGCGGCCTTCTCGAGCTTGGCCGTGGCCTCGGGGTCGTCGGCGAACTCGACCAGCGCGAGAGAGTCCTCGATCGTGACCTGGCCCTCGTGGACCTTCTTCTGGGTGCTCTTCTGCAGCCGGAGGAGCCGCAGCCGCGTGGACACGGTCTTGGCGGCGCGACCGGTCTTCTGCGCGATGTCCTTCTGCTTCAGCCCGAGGTCGATGAGGGCCTGGTAGGTCTCGGCCTCCTCGATCGGGGTGAGGTCGACCCGCGAGGAGTTCTCGAGGTACATCGCCATCACCTGGGTGGCGTCGGTGTCGAGGTCCTCGCGGACGATGCAGGGCAGGTCCTTCAGGCGGGCCTTCTTCGCGGCCGCGTGGCGGCGGTGTCCGGCGATGATCACGAAGCCGTCGGCGCCGTCGGCCGCGGGCGCAACGACGAGGGGCTGCACGAGGCCGTGCTGCTTGATCGACACCACGAGCTCGTCGTCCGCGACGGCCTGGTGGCGAGGGTTCTTCGGGTGGGCGGACAACTCCCGCAGCGGGATCGTCCGGACGGTTGTGGTCATGGGTGGGGCCTTTCGGAGTGGAGGCGTGGTCGGCTGGGGCTGCCGTCGTGCTGGGGTGGTGCAGGTTCAGGGGAGGTGGGCGAGCAGGCGCATGACCTCGTGGATCGGCTTCGCGACGTCGAGGTAGGGGCGGCCAGCACCGCGGAGGTAGACGCGGGTGCCGGTCCGGTCCGCGACGATCACCCGCACCTCGGCCGGGTGGACGGCCTGCTCGTCGTCGAGAGCGACGAAGCCCGGCGGCACCGGCCGGCCCGCGGTTGCGGCAGCGGTGCTCATGACGCCGCCTTCGCGCCGTGTAGCTGGGTGACGCCCGTCGGTGCGGCCGCGCAGGGGCAGGGCTCGTTGCGGAGCCATGCCTCGAGGCAGTCCGCGTGGATGCGCCAGCTGGCGCCGGCGGCGCGCTGGTGGCCGTGGAGCTTCTCCTCGGCCAGGGCCTTGCGCACCGTGACGGGGTGGCGCTGGGCGACCTCGGCAGCCTGGGTGACCGAGAGCCAGAGCTGACGGTTCGTGGTGGTCACGCGGCATCACCGGCCCGGAGCATCCCGGGGGAGACGATCGCGGCCAGGTCGGCGTCGAGGGCGACCGCGATAGCCTCGAGGTGGTTGGTCCGCCAGGGCTTGCCGCTCTGCACGGCGCTCTCGATCGCGCGGCGCGGAACTCCACTGCGCGTCGCCAGGGACGTGAGGTTGAGGCCACGGTCGCGCATCAGGGTCACGACGGAGGTCGTGACCATCTGGGTGTAGTTCGTTGCCATGTGGCAACAGAAGCACACGAGTGGCATTTCAGACAACCGTTCGGGAACAGATTTATCCAAATGGCTACAGACTGTGACCGCTTTAGGCACTAGAGTGATGGCCATGAGCCCCATCGAGAAGGACCACCGGCGCGGACTGAACGGCGCGCTCGCGGCGGAGATCCGCAGCGAGCTCGGCGCGCAGGACAAGACGCAGACGTGGCTCTCCGACGAGTCCGGTATCGAGCGCCTCACGCTCCGCCGCTACCTCAAGGCCGAACGCGGCATGACGACCGCCGTGGTTGAGGCTGTCACCGAGGCCCTGGGGCTCGATCCGGGCGAGCTGATGGTCCGCGCCGTCGTACGTCGCGACCGCGAGCCGGCCACCTACGGCCCGACAGCCCGTCCGGCCCGTCCCGACTTCTCGTCGTTCGACGACGCGGACATGGCCGCCCGCAGCGAGGACACCGAGCCGAAGCGGCTCGGCGACGACGACTGATGTCGGCGGCCGTCGCTACCGTCCACCGCATGACGGGGGTCGGTTTCAGGGTCAATCCATGGCGCCACCTCAGGCGCCTGGTCCACGTCCGGCTGCTGTGGCACGACGACGGGCCGATGGGGCTCACCAACCACCGCGACCAGACCATCAGCCTGCGTCGCGGAATGTCGTGGGAGGAGCGGCGCTGCACCGTCCAGCACGAGGTGCTGCACATCGAGCGCGGCCCTCAACCGCTCGGGCTCCGCGCGAAGGACGAAGAGAAGGTCCGCCGCGAGACGGCGTTCCTGATGATCCCCGAGATCCGCGACGTGCTCGAGGCGCTGCTCTGGGCCTACACGGACGAGGAGGCCGCCGAGGAGCTCGGCGTCGACGTCTACGTGCTCCGCTACCGCCTGCGCCACATGAGCCCGATGGAGCGGGCGTGGCTCACGAACCGCTTCGCACAGGCTCGGGAGGACCACGATGGCGTGGAGTGAGCGGCTGGCCAGCGGCCGGTACCGAGGCCTCTACCGCGACAACGCCGGCAAGCAGCGCAGCGCCGACGGCACCTTCTCCCACGCCGCCCGGGCACGGGCCGCGGCCGCGAAGGAAGAGGAGAAGGTCCGCCGCCGGCTGATCTCGAACCCCGACGCGCACCGACAGACGTGGGGGGAGTGGTGCGACACCTGGTGGGAGGTACGCGACGTCGCGGCCTCCACGCGCAAGGTCGACGCCAGCCGCCTCGACCTCTACCTCAAGCCGAAGTGGCGCGACGTACCCGTGGGCGCGATCAACCGTCACGCGATCAAGCTGTGGGTCGCGGAGCTCCGGCGCTCCGGGCTCACGCCGGCGACCATCGAGCGGATCGTCGCGCTGATGTCCGCCTCGCTCACCGCGGCGATCGACGCCGAGATCATCGACGTCAACCCCACCGCCCGTATGCGGCTCTCCGTGCCCAGCCAGGGCGCCGAGCGGTTCCTCAGCCGGACGGAGTACTCCCTCGTCCTCGGCAACCTGCCGACCACCGACGACCAGCTCGTGGCCGACCTCCTGGTCTACACCGGCCTGCGGTGGGGCGAGCTCGCTGGCCTCCACGTCCACCGCACCGACCTCGACCGCGGCATGTTCAGCGTCATCGAGGCGTACGACGAGAAGAACGGGTTGATCAAGGCCTACCCCAAGGGCAAGCGCCGGCGGGAGGTGCCGCTCACCGACGACCTGGTGACGCGGCTCAGCGCGCTCGAGCACGACCGCGGCCCCTGCGGGGTGCCGCACGAGCACGGCCAGACGTGCCGTGGTCCGCTCCTGGTGACGAGCCCGCGCGGCGGTGTGCTCCGCAACTCGAACTGGTCGGACGTCTGGAAGAGCGCGGTCGTCGCGTCCGAGATCGGGCACACCCGGATCCACGACCTCCGGCACACGTACGCGTCGTGGCTGCTGCAGGCCGGCTACTCGCTCGCGAAGGTCGGGCAGCTGCTCGGGCACGTCTCCTCGGCCACCACCCAGCGCTACGCGCACCTCGAGAACACGAACCGCGACGACGTGCTCGGGGCGCTCGGAGCACCGGTCATCCCGGCCAAGCCGAAGAAGAGGCCCGAGGCGGCCGCGCTCGGCGTCGTCGGGGGGGCCTAGTCGAGGGTCCTGCCCCACGTTTGCCCCACGGGCGCCTCCGATAGGGGGCGCCCGTGGCCCGTATCGCCAGGTCAGTCCTGGTAGGCCCTGTGGGACTCGAACCCACAACCAGCGGATTAAAAGTCCGACGCTCTGCCAATTGAGCTAAGGGCCCGCGGGGCGCCGAGGGAGGCCGGGGGCCGGACCTCACGAGCGCCAGCCGCAGTATCGCAGCCCGGGGCCGGGCGCCGGGGCCGCGGTGCGCCGTACCTCGGTTCGGGTGGCCCGATGCGCGGGGCGTAGCGTGCTCGCGTGACGAGCGGACCCGGTACGACGCCCGCCCGCTCCCCCTTCCCGTGGCTCTTCGTCGCGGCCCTGATGCTCGCGGCGCTCAACCTGCGGGCGCCCTTCGTGGGCGTCTCGGCGGTGACCGACGAGATCCGCGCCGCCCTCGACATCTCCGGTGGCGAGGTCGGGCTGCTGACGAGCCTGCCGGTGCTCTGCTTCGGCCTGGCGGCGCCGGTCGCGCTGCTGGTGATCCGTCGCTTCGGCGCGGAGTCCGCGGTGCTGCTGTGCCTGGGCGGCGTCGTGGTCGGCAGCCTGGTGCGGTCGGGTGGCTCGTTCGCGGCGGCCGTGGCCGGCACCGTGGTCATCGGCCTCGGCATCACGATCGGCAACATCGTCGTGCCGGTGCTCATCCGTCGGGGCACACCGGCGGCGTACGCCGGCGCCGTCACCGGCATGTACACGGCCGTCATGAACGTCGGCTCGATGGCCGTGCTGCTCACGGCCGCCCCGCTCGCCGGCGCGACGAGCTGGCGCTTCGCCCTCGTCGTGCCGACCGTCGTCGCCCTCGTCGCGATCGTGGCCTGGCGCTTCTACGTGCTGCACGACCGCCGCCGGGCCGCGGAGGTCGAGGAGGCGCCGGTCGCGGCGCCGGTGGTCACCGGTCCGGTGTGGCGCAACCCCGTCGTGCTCCTGCTGGCCGTCGCCTTCGCGGGCCAGGCGACGTCGTACTACTCGCTCACGGCCTGGCTGCCCTCGGTGCTGGCCGACGAGGCCGGTGCGAGCGCCGGGGCGGCCGGCGGCCTGGCGTCGGTCTTCCAGGTGAGCGCCATCATCGGCGCGCTGGGCGTGCCGCTGCTCGCGCTGCGGGTGCCCGAGTGGCTCACGGTGGTGGCGGTCGGCGCGCTCTGGTTCAGCTTCCCGCTCCAGCTGCTCGTCGCGCCCGAGGCCTACCTGGTGGGCAGCGTGCTCGGCGGCATCGCCCAGGGCGGCGGCTTCGCGGCCATCTTCAGCATCGTGGTGCGGGTCTCCCGCACCGACCGCGAGGGCGCCGCCACCTCGACCCTCGTGCAGGGCTCGGGGTACGTCGTGGCCGCCCTCGGTCCGACGCTCCTCGGGGTGCTCCACGACTCCACCGACGCCTGGGCGGCGCCGCTGACCGTGGTGCTGGTGACGACGGCGACCTTCACCGTCGCGGGCACCGCGGCCGCGCTGCTCGCCCGTCGCCGTACGGGCTGAGGGCCCGGCCGAGGAGCTCCCGCCGTACCGCGACCGGCGCGGGCGTCAGTGCTCGACCTCGCTCAGGTCCAGGTCGCGCGGCGTGAGCCAGGCGACGAGCACCGAGGCCGAGAGCATCACGACCGCGCCGGCGAGGCCGAACCACGTGAGCGAGTCGGTGAACGAGGCCGCTGCGTCGGCCGCCATCGCCGCGCCGTTGCCGCCGAGCCCGCCGGCCACCTCGAGCGCGCCGCCCAGGGACTCGCGGGAGGTCTCCGCCGCGGCGTCGCTCACGCCGTACGACGTGAGATCGGCCGTCGGGAGGCCGTTGCGGTAGATCGCCGCCGCGAGGCTGCCCAGCACCGCGACGCCGAGGACGCCGCCCAGCTCGTAGCTGCTCTCCTCGATGGCTGCTGCGCTGCCGGCCTGGTCCACGGGCGCGCCGGCCATGATGACGGCCGAGGCCACGGCGAGGGACGCCATCCCGATGCCGACGAGGCTGAGGGCGAGCGCGACCGCCGGGTAGCCCAGCGGGCTCGGCGCCAGGAAGAGCACGAGGAACCCGGTGCCTCCGATCGCGAGCCCGCCGGCCAGCACGGTGCGGGCGCCGACGACGCGCGCCACCGACGGGGCGAGCGGCGAGCCGATGAGGCCGCCGACCGCGAGGGGGAGCAGGGCGAGGCCCGACTGCAGCGGCGACCAGCCCTGCACCAGCTGCAGCCACTGCGCGCCCAGCAGGAGCATCGCGATCATGGCGATGCTCGTGGCCAGCGCCGTGACGACGCCTGCCGTGAAGGCGCGGCCCTGGAACAGCCGCACCTCGAGCATCGGGTCGGGCGTGGTGAGGCAGCGACGGACGAAGAGCACGAGAGCCGCCACGGCCAGGACGGCGACGGCGACCCCGGTGAGGTCGACGCCGTGCTTGCCGACGTGCTTCACGGCGTACACGAGCGCCGCCATGCCGGTGAAGGAGAGGACGACGCCGGTCACGTCGACCCGCGGGGGCCGGGCCGAGCGGCTCTCGGGCAGCAGCCAGAGCGCCGCCGCGATCGCCACGACCATGACGGGCACGTTGACGAGGAACGCCGAGTGCCACGACCACTTCTCGAGCAGCAGGCCACCGACCACCGGGCCCAGCGCTCCACCGACGGCCGCCATCGCGCCCCAGACGCCGAGCGCGGTCGCGCGCTCCGTCGGGTCCGGGAAGAGCGAGCGGATCAGCGACAGCGTCGACGGCATGATCATCGCGCCACCGATGCCGAGCAGGGCGCGCACGCCGATGACGTGGGCGGGGGTCTCCGCGACGAGCACGGCGAGCGAGGCGAGGGCGAAGATCACGAAACCGGTGACGAGCATCCGGCGTCGGCCCCAGCGGTCACCGAGCGCGCTCACCGGCACGAGCAGCCCCGCGAGCACGAGCGCGTAGACGTCGACCATCCAGAGCAGCTCGACGGAGCTGGGGCGCAGCTCCGTCGACATCTCGGGCAGCGCGATGTTGAGGATCGTCATGTCCATGACGACCACGAGGAGGCTGGCCGAGAGCACGGCGAGGCCGGCCCAGCGGCGGGGGTGGCCCTTGTCGATCGGCGTGCCGGTGGGGGTGCCGGCGGGGGTTCCGGCGGGGGTGCCGGCGGGGGTCGTGGGCGGGGTGCTCATGCGGAGGCTCCGTCGAGGAAGGTGGTGCGGACCATGGCGTCGAGGTCGCGGCGGGCGACGTCGCCGTTGCGCAGGGCGTCGCGGGCGGCGACGGAGAGCCCGTAGAGGGTGTGGCCGAGCCAGCGGGCGGGGAGGTCGCGGCGGACGACGCCCTGCTCCTGGGCCGTGACCAGGAACGCGATGTCGAGCTCGAACAGGGTCTCCGTGCGGGACCGCAGGTCAGGGTCGACGTCGATGAAGCAGTCGGTGAGCGCGAACCCGAAGTCCTCGGCGTCGTCGACGTACGCCGAGATCAGCCGGTCGAGGGCGGCCCGGCAGAGCTCGGCGTCCTGCGCGGTGGTGGCCGCCACGATGCCGGCGGCGACCTGGGACTCCTCCCACCGGTCGAGCGACCGGTCGCACAGCTCGCGCACGAGGGCCTCGCGACTGTCGAAGTGGCGGTGCACGGTGGCGCGGCTGACGCCGGCGGCCTCGGCGATCGCGCCCATCGACGCCGTGGGGTCGACGTTGAGGTGGCGCAGAGCACGGTCGAGGACGTCGTCGCGCGTGACCATTGGGGTTCTCTCCTGAGCACGGGGGAGCGACATCTGTCACTGTCGCATGTGAGACAACACTGTCGCACATGAGGCAAACGGATGTCATTCTCGAGCGGGCCGCCGCATGGGAAGCGGCCCCCAGGGCCGTGTTGCGCAGTCGTCATCAGCCCGTTGCAGACTCTTCACCCCACATCGTGGAATTCACCCTGCCGGTGAATGTCCTGCGCGGGGCTCGGGTTGGTAGTGTCGTCGTCGCAACAGGTGCAAGTTCCAGCAGGTATCGCCCGCGGAGTTTGTGATCCAACGGCGCTTTTCTTCGTGGGCCTGCCACTCACGACAGTCGGAGCGACGTATCACCGCATCTGGTGTGGGTCGTCGAAGTGACGGCTCTCGCCCCGACAAGAGGAGAAGAGTCACATGACTCAGGGCACCGTGAAGTGGTTCAACGCCGAGAAGGGTTTCGGTTTCATCGCGCAGGAGAACGGTGGCGACGACGTCTTCGTCCACTACTCCGCGATCCAGACCCAGGGCTACAAGTCCCTCGACGAGAACCAGAAGGTCGAGTTCGACGTCACGCAGGGCCCCAAGGGCCCGCAGGCGGAGAACGTCCGCCCGGTCTGATCGACCGCGCGGCCTTCGGACGCACCTGTCCGAGACCATGAGGAGGCCCCTTCCGCTTCGGCGGAGGGGGCCTTTCTCGTTGCGTGTCTCGTTGCTGCTCCCCTCGCCGGGGACCACACGCGCGCACCCCGCGGGGCCCGGTCTCCCCGGATCGCTACGCTCGCGGGCGTGACCGCAACGAGTGAACTCCCGCACCGGCTCCGCGAGGCGCTGATCGCCGCCGACTTCACCGTGGACGCCGTGGCACGGTTGCTCGGCGCGACCGCGCACTCCGCCCTGGCCCGCAACCAGACGGCGCCCGGGCTCCGGCGCACGACGGACGGCTCGCCGCTCGCGACCCTCACCCGGCTCTTCCTCCTGCAGACCGCCGTGCCCCGCGCCGCGGCCGACCTCGCGCTGCCCGGTCTGGTCGACCGGCTCGCGGTCGACGGGTTGCTGGAGACGACGGTCGGGGAGGTGCGCGCCCGCCTGGACTGCCGCCCGTACGCCGCTCCCGACGCGTCGGGCGAGCACGACTTCTGGGTCGTGAGCGACCTCACCCCCGGTCTCGACGGCACGCCCAACCGGGTCACGAGCGACCACGTGCTCGGCATCAGCTCGGCCTCGACGTCGCTCGCCCAGCTCACCATCCGCGACGACGTCACGTCGGCGCTCGACCTCGGGACCGGCTGCGGTGTGCAGGCCCTGCACCTCGCGACCCACGCCGGCCGCGTCGTCGCCACCGACGTCAACCCCCGCGCGCTGCGGCTGGCCCGCCTCAACGCGGCGCTGAACGACCTGCCCTCGATCGAGGTGCGCGACGGCTCCTACTTCGACCCCGTGCGGGGCGAGCAGTTCGACCTCATCGCCACGAACCCGCCGTTCGTCATCTCTCCCGGCACCGGCGAGCGCCTCGTCTACCGCGACTCCGGGCTGCCCGGTGACCGCGTGGTCGAGGACATCGTGCGGGCCGCGCCTCGCCACCTCACCCCGGGCGGGTGGTGCCAGGTGCTGGCCAACTGGGTCATCAAGGAGGGGACGCCGTGGGACGAGCGGCTCGCCGGCTGGCTCGAGCCGCCCGCGGGCGAGCCCGGCCTCGCGTGCGACGCCTTCGTCGTGCAGCGCGAGGTCGTCGACCCGGCGGCGTACGTCGAGCTGTGGCTCGCCGACGAGGGAGCCCCCGGCACGCCGGAGTACCTGCGCCGCTACGACACCTGGCTCTCGTGGTTCGCCGACCAGGGCATCGAGGGCGTCGGGTTCGGCTGGATCAACCTGCGCCGGCGCCCCGAGGAGGCCCCGGGCACCCCGACCCTTCGTCTCGAGAAGTGGCCGTATGACGTGGAGCAGCCGATCGCCGCCGCGATCAGCGGCTGGGGCCACGCGATCGACGACCTCGCCGCGATCGACGACGAGTCGCTGCTCGACGTGCGGCTGCGGCGCCGGCCCGACGTGCGCCAGGAGACGGTGGGCGAGCCCGGTGCGGCCGACCCCGAGGCGATCGTGCTGCGTCAGCAGCGCGGGTTCCGCCGCGGCCACGCGGCCGACACGGTGACCGCCGCCCTCGTCGGCGCGAGCGACGGCGACCTCACGCTCGGCCAGATCGTCGACGCCCTCGGCGAGCTGCTCGACGAGGACCCCGTCGCCCTGCGCGAGACCTACCTGCCCGTCGCGCGTGACCTGGTGGCCGGCGGCTACCTGGAGGTCTGAGGAGCGGCGTCCGTCAGGCCGCGTCCTGGTCGACGGCGCCCGTGCGGGCGGCCTCCTCGAGGGCGCGGTCGCGCATCCGCACGACCATCCGGCGCGTGCGGTCGGTGAGCAGGTCGACGCAACCCGTCGTCAGGAGGTCGGGGGCGCCGTACCAGCTGCGGCCGCCGTAGCGACCCACCGACGCCGGCCACGGCGTTCCGAACGACCGCTGCAGCGGCGGGCCCAGGGTCGAGATCGACGGCGAGAGCCCGAGCAGGTCGCGCACGCCGCCCTGGGTGGCCGCGTGGGCACCGAAGAGGCCGTTGGCCTTGCCGACCAGCCAGCAGAGCCCGCCGGCGAGGTGCACGGCCGAGCGGGCCGCGGCGACGGACTGCGGGTCGTCGACCACGAGGCGGTCGAGGGCGCGGTGCAGCGCGGCCTCGGTGGGCGCGTCGAAGCACTCGTCGCTGACGGCCGACAGCAGGTCGCGCACCGCCTGCCAGCGGTCGCGCAGGTGGGCGGGCAGCAGGACGGGGGCCTCGGCGGGGGCGGGCGCGGAAGCGGTCGTGAGCGCGAGCAGGGCCTGGCGGCCCCCGACGACGTCGTCGAGCCACGCGAGCACGCTCTCGTGGCGGGGAGGGTCGACCGGTGCGGGTGCGGGCTCCGGCCGGCCGGCGCGGTCGAAGGCCCGGGCGACGGCGGCCCAGCGCGTGGACTCGACCGGCTCCGTCCAGACGTCGACCAGGCGGCCGTCGACGAGCACGAGGTGGGTCAGCTGCTCGCCCGGGAGCACGTCGCTCTGCTCGAAGGCCCGGCCGGCGACGTGGTCGTACCCCCGCGGGCCGACGGGGTCGGCGGCCCACCGCTCGTCGACGGGCTCGGGGAACATCGGGTCGGACGGGGGCCACAGCGGGTCGGTCATCGCGGAGTCTCCTCGGTGTCGCGGCGACGCCTTCGGTCGCCTGTTCGAAGTGCCCACGAGCCTCGCACCGCCCACCGACGGTGCGCGACCGCTCCTCCACAGGCGGGGCGGTGGTGGACGGCCGACACCGCGGCGTCGGGACTGCGCGCTACTGTGAGCCGCCGGTGAGCCGTGCGGAAACCCGCACGCCCCGGGGAGAGGCAGGTCGAAGAGGTTCCGTGGCACACAAGCTGGTGATCGTCGAGTCGCCTGCCAAGGCACGCACGATCGCGGGGTACCTGGGTTCCGGGTACGTCGTCGAGTCGTCGATCGGGCACATCCGTGACCTGCCGAACAACGCCGCCGACACCCCGGCCAAGATCAAGGACAAGCCGTGGGGACGGCTCGCCGTCGACGTGGAGAACGGCTTCGAGCCGTACTACGTCGTGCCGCGCGACAAGAAGTCCCACATCTCCAAGCTCAAGAGCCTCCTGAAGGACGCCGACGAGCTCTTCCTCGCCACCGATGAGGACCGCGAGGGCGAGGCCATCGCGTGGCACCTTCTCGACGAGCTGAAGCCGAAGGGCATCCCCGTCAAGCGGATGGTCTTCCACGAGATCACCAAGGCCGCGATCCTCGAGGCCGCCGACAACCCGCGCGAGCTGGCCATGGACCTCGTCGAGGCCCAGGAGACCCGCCGCATCCTCGACCGCCTCTACGGCTACGAGGTCTCGCCCGTGCTGTGGCGCAAGGTCATGAGCGGCCTGTCCGCCGGCCGCGTGCAGTCGGTGGCGACCCGCCTCGTCGTCGACCGCGAGTCGGAGCGCATGCGCTTCCGGGTCGCCTCGTACTGGGACCTCGAGGGCACCTTCGACGCCGGCAGCAAGCACGACCAGCGCATGTTCCCGGCCAAGGTGCACTCCGTCGACGGCGCCCGGGTGGCCCGCGGCTCCGACTTCGGCCCCGACGGGCTGCTGAAGAGCGCCTCGCAGGGCAAGGTCGTGCACCTCGACCGGCAGCGCGCCGAGGGTCTCGTGACCGCGCTGAGCGACGCGACGTACGACGTGCGCTCGGTGGAGTCGAAGCCCTACAAGCGCTCGCCGTACGCGCCGTTCCGCACCACGACGATGCAGCAGGAGGCCTCGCGCAAGCTGGGCATGAGCGCCTCGGTGACGATGTCGGTGGCGCAGCGGCTGTACGAGAACGGCTTCATCACCTACATGCGTACGGACTCGACCACGCTGTCCGCCGGCGCCGTGGGCGCGGCGCGCGACCAGGTGCGGGAGCTGTACGGCGCGGAGTACCTGCCCGACTCCCCGCGCACCTACGCGAGCAAGGTCAAGAACGCGCAGGAGGCCCACGAGGCCATCCGCCCGGCGGGCGAGTCGTTCCGCACCCCCGCCCAGACCGGCCTGCGCGGCGAGCAGTTCCGCCTCTACGAGCTGATCTGGATGCGCACCGTCGCCTCCCAGATGCGCGACGCGATCGGCCAGAGCGTCTCGATCCGCCTCGGTGGCACCGCCGCCACGGGCGAGGACGTCGTGTTCTCGGCCTCGGGTCGCGTCATCACGTTCCACGGGTTCCTGAAGGCGTACGTCGAGGGCACCGACCACGGTGCCGCGACCGACGACCAGGAGACCCGCCTGCCGGCGCTCGAGGAGGGCGACGCGGTGTCGGCCGCCTCGCTCGGCGCCAACGGCCACGAGACGAAGCCGCCGGCGCGCTACACCGAGGCGACGCTCATCAAGGAGCTGGAGGACCGGGAGATCGGCCGCCCGTCGACGTACGCGTCGATCATCGGCACGATCCTCAACCGCGGCTACGTCTACAAGAAGGGCACGGCCCTGGTGCCGGCCTGGCTCGCGTTCTCGGTGGTCCGGCTGCTGACCGACCACTTCCCGCGCCAGATCAGCTACGAGTTCACGGCCGAGATGGAGGACGTGCTCGACGAGATCGCCGCGGGCCGCAAGGACCGCAACACCGAGCTCGGCGAGTTCTACTTCGGCTCCGGCGACGTCGACGGGCTGAAGACCCTCGTCAACGAGCTCGGCGACATCGACGCCAAGGAGCTGGCGACCTTCCCG
The DNA here is from genome assembly GCF_000426525.1 of Nocardioides alkalitolerans DSM 16699. Classification (GTDB taxonomy): domain Bacteria; phylum Actinomycetota; class Actinomycetes; order Propionibacteriales; family Nocardioidaceae; genus Nocardioides; species Nocardioides alkalitolerans. The sequence continues at coordinate 139,359 of NZ_KE384533.1, read as the reverse complement.
GTGCCGTACTCCGGCGGCCAGGAGGCCGAGAAGTCGGGCATCCACCTGCGCGTCGGCAAGTACGGCCCCTACCTCGAGGGTCCGGACGACGACGGCACCGCGTTCGCGAAGCGCGCCAACGTGCCCGACGACCTGCCGCCCGACGAGCTCACGGTCGAGAAGGCCATCGAGCTGCTGGCGAACCCGTCCGGCGAGGAGCGCGAGCTCGGTCGCCACCCCGAGACGGGTCTCGTCGTGGTCGCCAAGAACGGCCGCTTCGGTCCCTACGTCACCGAGCTGCTGCCCGAGGACGCCCCGAAGTCGGCGAAGCCGCGCACCGGGTCGCTGTTCAAGTCGATGGTGCTCGACCAGGTGACCATCGACGACGCCGTGAAGCTGCTCAGCCTCCCGCGCGTCGTCGGCACCGACGCCGAGGGCGTCGAGATCACCGCGCAGAACGGCCGCTACGGCCCCTACCTCAAGAAGGGCACCGACTCGCGGTCGCTCACGACGGAGGACCAGCTGCTCGAGATCACCCTCGACGAGGCGCTGGCGATCTACGCCCAGCCGAAGCAGCGGGGTCGCGCGGCTGCGGCGCCGCCGCTCAAGGAGCTGGGCAACGACCCGGTCTCCGGGCAGCCGGTCGTGGTGAAGGCGGGTCGCTTCGGTGAGTACGTGACCGACGGCGAGTACAACGCCACGCTGCGCAAGGACGACGAGATCGACTCGCTGACCCTGGAGCGCGCGGCCGAGCTGCTCGCCGAGCGCCGGGCCAAGGGCCCTGCGAAGAAGGCGGCCAAGAAGGGCGCTAAGAAGGCGCCGGCCAAGAAGACCGCCACCAAGAAGACGGCGGCGAAGAAGACGGCCGCCAAGAAGACCGCGACGAAGAAGACGGCGGCCACGAAGACCACGAAGGCCGCGGCGAAGAGCTAGGTCGCCGTCCGCAGCACGAGTGTCGCAAAACACCCGCCGGGCGGGCCTCCACAGGCCCGATCGGCGGGTGTTCTGCGATGTTCGTGCGAGCGCCGGGGGATCAGCCCCGGGCGGCGGCCGCGAGCTCGTCGGCGCCGAGGCGCTGCGGCCCGACGTAGAAGAGGCGGGCGCCGGCCGGCACCGGGGTGTCCCAGCCGGGGTTGACCACGACGGCGCCGTCGGTCTCGAGGGCGAGCAGCGTCGTACGCCGGTGCTCGCCCAGGGCGCGCTGCCAGGCGCCGTACGACAGCGAGACCTCGGTCGGCACGGTCGTCGACCAGGTGCCCTCGCCACCGGGGGTCATCAGCTGGTCGTAGACGTCGGCGATGCCCGGGTCGGCGAGCTCGTCGAACACGAGCCCCAGGGCGTGCCACTGCACGCAGTGGACCGTGGCGTCGATGCGCCGGATGGTGCGTCGGCGGGCGACGTCGCGCAGCGTGACGACCGTGTGGACGCCGGGCGCGGCCTCCTCGGCGGCGACGGTGAGCGTGAGCGCCTCGTTGTCGTCGCGGGCGTCGACCAGCACGGCGGAGGCGGCGCCGATGGACGCCCGGCGCAGCACGGCGAGGTCGGTGAGGTCGCCGCGCACGAAGTGCACGCCGTCGGTGTCGACCAGGGGGTGCTCGACGACCTGGTCCTCCCAGGCGCACACCACGATCGGCTGGTCGCCCTCGGCGCGCAGGTCGGCGACGAGCCGGTCGGTGCGTCCGGCCGTGTAGCCGACGAGCACGAGGTGGCCGGTCAGGTCGTGGCTCAGCAGGCCGTGCATGCGGCGTCCCTTCGCGGTGGCCAGGGTGGAGGCCAGGTGGGTGAAGAACGTGGTGAGGGTGACGACGCCGCCCATGACGACGTACGCCCCGACGATGCGGCCGCCGATCGTGGCGGGGAAGAAGTCGCCGTACCCGACCGTCGAGGCGGTGACGAGGAACCACCACCAGTAGGTGCCGGGGTCGGCGATGTCGGCGTCGCCCTCGGCGAGCGCCATGAGCGCCCAGCTGGTGGTGAAGACGAACGCGAGCACCAGCAGCGGGGTGCGCCAGCTGATGTTGCCGGTGAACCGGACCCAGAGCCGGGCGAGCAGGAACGGCATCAGTACCCCACCCACTCCTGCTGCGAGTAGCGCAGGATCGCCGGGTCGAGGAGCGTGGAGACGTCGCCGGCACGGTCCTGGCGGTCGGGCGGGAAGACGGTCGCCGCGGCGAGCATCTCGGGGCTCGCGTAGCGGAGGTCGTCGGGCGCCCCGGCGCCCAGGCCCGGGGTCGCGGCGGGGGTGCCCGCGGGCGTCGCGATCACGAAGCCCCAGTCGCCGAACGACGGCACGTCCGCGTGGTACGGCGTCGTGGAGAACCCCGCCTCGGCGAGCGTGCGCCGGACGCACCAGAAGGCGTCGGGAGCGAAGAACGGCGACCCGGACTGCACGACCATCCGGCCGTCGTCGGCGAGCAGGCCGGCGAGCGTGCGGTAGTGCTCGACCGAGTAGAGCTTGGCCAGGGCGGGGGAGTCGGGGTCCGGGTAGTCGACGACGATCGCGTCGTACGGCGCGTCGCCCTCCGGTCCGTCGCCCTCCGCCAGCTGGTCGGCCCGGTCGCGCGCCCAGCCGAACGCGTCGGCGGAGACGTAGGAGACGCGGGGGTCCTCCCACGCGCCCTCGTTGAGGCGGGTGATCGGCTCGTAGGTGCGGGCCAGGTCGACGACCGCCGGGTCGAGGTCGACGAGGGTGACCTCCTCGACGTCGTCGTAGGCGAGCACCTCGCGCAGGGCGAGGCCGTCGCCGCCCCCCAGCACCAGGACGCGGCCGCGGGGGCCGTCGAGGGCGGGGTGGACGAGCATCTCGTGGTAGCGGTACTCGTCGACGGAGGAGAACTGCAGGTCGCCGTCGAGGTAGAGCCGCACGTCGTCGTACTCGGCGCCCGCCACCCAGCCGCGGGTGACGACGATCGACTGGTAGTCCGACCGCTCGCTGTGGACGATCGGGTCGCGGTAGAGCGCCTGCTGGGCGGTCGCTTCGAAGGCCGAGGCGCGCCACGCCATGAGACCCAGGGCGAGGGCGACGACGACGCAGGCGGCGACCGCGGCGAGGAGCGGGCCACGGGTGCGGGCGCGGCGCCCCAGGGCGACGGCCACGACCGCGGCCGCCACGACGTTCACCGCCGCGACGACGAGGCTGCCCTCGAGCAGGCCGAAGAGCGGCAGCAGCAGGAACGGGAAGGCCAGTCCGCCGACGAGCGCCCCGACGTAGTCGACGGCGTTGATGTCGGCGACGGCGCGGGCGGCGTCCTGGCGCCGCAGGTGCTGCAGCAGGGCCATCAGCAGGGGGATCTCGGCCCCGACCAGCAGGCCGATCGCGAACGTCACGACGAGCATCGCAGGCGTGTAGATCGAGAGCCACGAGAACGCGCCGTAGAGCACGGGCACCGCGAACCCGCCCACCACCGCGAGGGCGAGCTCGACGGTCACGAAGGCCCGCAGGGGGCGGCCGAGCAGGGGCTTGGCGGCCACCGCGCCGACGCCCATCGCGAACATCGTCACCGCGAGGACGAGCGACGTCTGCGTGATCGTGTTGCCGAGCAGGTAGCTGCCGAGCGTGACGAGCGACAGCTCGTAGACGAGGCCGCAGGCCGCGCACACGAACACCGCCGCCAGCACCACGATGCGCAGCACCCGTGCACCGGGACGGGCCGGCCCGTCGCCGGAAGGCGAGGTGGCTGCGGTGCCGCGGCCCCCGTCGTACGACGCCGGCGCGGTCACCGGGGTGGTGCTCAGGTGATCGACGCGGCGACGACGAGGCCGACCGCGATCTGCATGGCCACGGCGACCCACACGGCCGGGTCGTCGGTGTCGTCGACGATCAGCTCGGCGAGGCTGCCGGGCGTGACGAGGTCGAGGATCACGAACGACAGGCCGAGGAGCGCGACGCCGATGAGCCCGAAGACGGAGCCCTCGAGCAGCGTGTCCCACGTGTCGCCCTCGGCGGTGTAGAAGGCCGTCGCGATGATGAAGCCGAGCGAGACCTGGCTGGCCGCGAGGAGCAGCGAGGCGTCGCGCCGGTGCTCGGTGAAGACCTGGCGGCCGAGGTGGCCCGGCGTGAGCAGGTCGACCATGAAGAAGCCGACGACGAGGAGCAGGATCCCGACGCCGGCGAACGCCAGCGTGGCGAGGGATTCGTCGAGGAGAACGGGCATGTCGTGCCTTTCGTGTTCTTCGGGCGGTGCCGAGAGAGGGCCGAGAGAGGGCCGAGAGAGGGCCGAGGGAGAGCCGGGAGCCGAGGAGGGGGAGTGGGGACTACTTGCCGGAGCCGGAGCCGCCGCCCCGGTAGTCGCTGCCGCCGCTGCGGCCGCCGTAGTAACCGCCCCAGTAGCCGACGTACGTGCTGTTGCGGCTGTAGCCGCGGTCGAACTCGTCGAGCTGGATGCGCGAGCCGTCACCGTCCTCGCTCACCGTGACCATCCAGTCGTCGGAGTAGCGCAGGAAGGCCTGGCCGTTGCTCTCGCGCCGGTCGGACGGGTCGGTGCCGGACGCGATCGCGGCGGCGGTGGTGGTCACGTCGTCGTCGGAGCGCCAGGTGACGGTCTCGTCGTCGGGGTCGGACCCGCTGACGTGGGTGTAGTTGTCGTCGATCCAGTCCTTGGGTCCGTTGCCGAAGGCGCCGAACGCGACCGGGATCGCGACGATGCCGACGAGGAGCAGGACCCCGACGATGATCAGGCCCTTGGCGCGTGAGCTCACGGGCGCTCCTCAGCGGGTCGTGGGCTCGTCGGAGCCCGGGTAGACGATGAGCTCCCAGGGCTGGAGGGGCTCGCCGAGCGAGGCCTCCCAGCGGCTGCCGAAGTTCTCGAAGCCGAGCAGGTGCTTGCCGTCGGCGCTCGCGTAGTCGGCGTACCGCACCGTGCCCTGGGGCGCCGTGCCGGTGGAGCCGGACGAGGTGAACGAGGCCGAGCCCTCCTCCTGGCGGCGGTAGGCGATGCCGCCGACGATCACGTCGCGGTCGCCGGGGGCGCCCTGCTCGATGTCGCCGTCGGGCAGGCTGCGCCACAGCGCGACCTCGAAGCCCTCGTCGTCCTCGACCGAGAGCCACCGCCGGGTGGTGTCGTCGTCGAGGAAGTGCTCGGTCCAGGTGTAGCCCGACTCGTCGAAGTCGATGCGGCCCCGCACGAAGAGCTTGACGCCCTCGTACTCCACGAGGTCGCCGTTGCGGATGCGGCGCAGCGGCTCGACCGACGCGAGGTCGGCCTCGGCGACGACGTCGACCGGGCGGCCGGTCTGGCTGCCCGTGGCCGGTGCCTTCCTGCGCGTCATGAACCACACGACGCCGGCAGCCACTGCTGCGACGACGATCACCAGGACGATGACCCAACCCACGATGTGCTCCTTCGTTCGAGGACAACCCGGCGTACCCCGCACGTGGGGAGTTGAACCCAATCACACCCGAGCATCTGGCGGGTGGACGTCGGCCGCCCGACCCGGGCGGGGGAGGCTCCGGTGGCGGGTGTCGGTGGCACCTCGTAGGTTCGTCCGCGTGAACGCACCCGGCCAGCTCGCGACGACCGGCGTCTTCGTGTGCTTCGAGGGCGGCGAGGGCGGCGGCAAGTCCACGCAGTCGCGGCTCCTGGGAGACCGACTGCGGGCGGCGGGGTACGACGTCGTCTCCACCTTCGAGCCGGGTGACACACCCGTGGGGCGCGAGCTGCGCCGCATCGTGCTCGACCCCTCGACGGGCGCCCTCGCGTCCCGCACCGAGGCCCTCATCTACGCCGCCGACAAGGCCGAGCACGTCGAGTCGGTCGTGCTCCCCGCGCTGCGGCGGGGTGCGGTGGTCATCACCGACCGGTACGTCGACTCGACCCTCGCCTACCAGGGCGCCGGCCGCGCGCTCGACGACGGCCCCGCCGGGCTGGCCGGGCTCGAGCAGGCGGCGCGCTGGGCGACGGGCGACCTGCGTCCCCACCTGACCGTGGTGCTCGACGTGCCGCCGAGCGTCGGGCTGGGCCGCTTCGAGGGCCGCGACCGCATCGAGGCCGAGGGCCTCGAGTTCCACGAGCGGGTCCGGGAGGCCTTCCTCCGGATGGCGGGGGCCGACCCCGCCCGCTACCGCGTCCTCGACGCCCGCGGCGAGGTGGGGTCGATCGCCGCTGCCGTCTGGGCCGGTGTCGAGCCGCTGCTCGACCGGGCCGTCCGTCGCCCGGCCGCCGACGACGGCGGTGCGCCGCAGTGAGCGTGTGGCACGGCCTCGTGGGCCAGCGCCCGGTGGTGACGTCGCTGTCGGGCGCCGCCTCGACCGGCCACGGCATGACCCACGCGTGGCTGTTCACCGGCCCTCCGGGATCGGGCCGCTCCAACGCGGCGATCGCCTTCGCCGCCGCGCTCCAGTGCGAGCGGGGCGGCTGCGGCGAGTGCCACGAGTGCCGCACGGTGCTCGCCGGCTCCCACGCCGACGTCGGCGTCATCCGTACCCAGCGGCTGTCGATCGGTGTCGACCAGGTGCGTGACCTGGTCCGGCGCTCCGCCCTCGCCCCCGCCGGTCGCCGCTGGCAGATCCTGGTCGTCGAGGACGCGGACCGCCTCACCGACCAGGCGTTCAACGCGCTCCTCAAGGCCATCGAGGAGCCCACCGACCGCACCGTGTGGATGCTCTGCGCGCCCACGGTGGAGGACGTGCTGCCCACGATCCGGTCGCGCTGCCGGCTCGTGACCCTCACGACGCCGTCGGCGGCCGACGTCGCCGACTTCCTCGTGCGCACCCTGGGGGTGCCCGACGACCTCGCGACGTACGCGGCCCGCGCCAGCCAGGGACACATCGGTCGCGCCCGGGCCCTGGCCTCCGACGACGCGACGCGGGCCCGCCGGCGCGAGGTCGTCTCGATCCCCACGCGGCTGCGCACGCTGGGTGCGGCGATGTCGGCGGCCGCGCAGCTCAACGAGACCAGCAAGGCGGAGGCCGAGTCGATCACCACCGAGCTCGACGCGGTCGAGCGCGCCGACCTCGACGCGGCGTACGGCGTCGTGGAGCGGGGCCGCAAGCCGCGGGAGTACGCCCCCGCCCGGGCGGCGCTCGAGCGGGAGCAGAAGACGCGGGCGAAGCGCCGCCACCTCGACGTCGTCGACCGCGCGCTCATGGACCTCGTGTCGGTCTACCGCGACGCCGTGGCGACCGCGGTCGGCGCGCCCGGCGGCCTCGTGAACGAGGAGCTGCGGGAGCAGGTGACGACCCTCGCCGAGGACGGTGGTCCGGAGGGCAACCTGCGCCGGATCGACGCGATCTTCGCGGCGCGCGAGCAGATGCTGGAGTTCAACGTTCCTGTCATGCTGGCGCTCGAGTCGATGATGGTGAGCCTGCTGCCCCCGGTCGACCCGGCGGGCGGCTCGGGTGGTGCGGGGGCCGCGTCGGCCCTCCGACGGAGGGGGAACGCGTGAAGCGCGGTGGAGTGGTGGCGCTGGTCCTGGCGCTGGTGGTCGTGCTCGTCGGGGGTGTCACCGCGATCGTGCTGACGCGCGGCGACGACGGGGAGCGCGTGACGGGTGGCACCGAGCAGGCGGACGGCGACCGCGACGGCGACGAGCCGGCCGGCGGCGGCGACGCGCAGGAGGCGCCGAGCCCCGAGCTCGAGCCGTTCTACTCCCAGGAGCTCGACTGGACGGCCTGCGAGGAGGAGGGCGACGACTACGACTGCGCGCGCCTCGAGGTGCCGCTCGACTACACCGACCCCGAGGGCGACACCCTCGAGCTCAAGGTCCTGCGGTCGCCGGCCGAGGACGACGAGGCACGCATCGGGTCGCTGGTCGTGAACCCCGGTGGCCCCGGCTCGGCGGGCTCGGAGCTCGCCACCCGCGGCAGCGCCCTCTACGGCCAGCAGCTGCTCGACAGCTTCGACATCGTCGGCTTCGACCCGCGCGGCACGGGGGAGAGCTCGCCCATCGACTGCCTCTCCGACGCCGAGCTCGACGACTACCTCTCCGTCTCGGTCGATCCGAACAGCCCCGCCGCGGCCACCTCGGCCGTCGAGTGGCAGCAGCGCTTCGGTGCCGGCTGCGAGGCGCTGTCGGGCGACCTCGTCAACCACGTCTCCACCGTCGAGTCGGCCCGCGACATGGACGTGCTGCGCGCCGTCCTCGGCGACAGCCAGCTCCACTACCTGGGCTTCTCCTACGGCACCTCGCTCGGCGCGACGTACGCCGAGTACTTCCCCGAGCGCTCCGAGCGCCTCGTGCTCGACGGCGCCGTCGACCCCTCCCTCGACCGCATCGAGGGCTCGCTCAGCCAGACCGCCGGCTTCGAGCTGGCGTTCCGCAACTACGTCGAGGACTGCGTCTCCGGCCCGTCCTGCGTGCTCGGGGCGACGGTCGACGAGGGCGTCGCGAACGTCGAGGCCTTCCTCGACGGGCTGCTGGCGCAGCCGATGGTCGTCGAGGGCGACGACCGCCTGCTGACCCAGCAGCTGGCCACGACGGGCGTCCAGGCCGCGCTCTACGGCGAGGAGAACTGGCCCTACCTGACCGACGGCCTCGAGATGGCGTTCGACGGAGACGGCAGCCTCCTGCTGCTGCTGGCCGACTTCTACGCCGACCGCAACGCCGACGGCACCTACGGGTCGAACATCATGGAGGCGTTCTACGCCATCTCGTGCCTCGACGACCCGAGCGCGCTCACGCCCGAGGAGGCCGCGGCCTACGCGCCCGAGTTCGAGCAGGCCGCCCCGACGTTCGGCGACGGCGGCGAGCTCGGTCTCGGCTGGTGCAGCGGCTACACGGGCCGTCAGAGCGAGGAGCCGCGGGAGATCCGCGCCGCCGGCGCCGCGCCCATCCTCGTCATCGGCACGACGGGAGACCCGGCCACGCCGTACGAGGAGGCCGTCGCGCTCGCGGGGCAGCTCGAGTCCGGGGTCCTGCTGACCCGGGAGGGCGAGGGGCACACCGCGTACGGCGCGGGCAACGACTGCATCGACGAGACCGTCGAGGCGTTCCTCGTCGACGGCGACGTGCCGGAGGACGGCACCACCTGCTGATCGCGCGGTGCCACCGTCCGGTGGGCCGAGGTCAGCGCGGCGTGTAGGGCTCCGCGATCTGCTGGATCCGGGCGGTCGCCAGCTCGATCATGAGCCGCGCCGCCGGTGACAGCGTCGCGTCGGCCCGGTGGACGACGGCGATGACGTCGTACTGGCGCGGGCGCAGCGAGACCCAGCCCGCGTTCGGCGCGAGGCGGCTGAGCAGCTGCTCGGCCGCACCCAGGGGGATCACGGAGTCGGCGAGGCCCATGCCGACGAGCTCGACCGCGGTCTCGACGTCCTCGACCTCGATGCGGGTCTGCGGGTTGCGGCCCGTCCCGTGCAGCATCTGGCGCAGCAGGATGCGGGTGGAGTCGTCGGCCCGCCAGGTGGTCTCGGGCATCACCAGGTTGGCCAGGGACAGCCGGTGGGCCGTGACGGGTGTGGTCAGGTGGGCGGGGTCGGCGCTGATGTAGACCAGCTCGTCCTTCGCGACCGGCGTGACGGTCATGCCCTCGCTCACGGCACCCGGCACCGCGATCATGGCGGCCTCGAGCCGACCGCGGCGCAGGTCCTCGTGCACGTCCGAGGAGTTCTGGCCGATCAGCTCCACCCGGACGCCGGGGTAGCGCGCGAGCACGTCGGCCACGAGACCGGCGCCGGCGTAGAGCCGGGCGGTGCCGAACATGCCGAAGCGGATGGTGCCGGTCTCGAAGGACTTCGCGGCCGCCATCGCGCGACGCGCGTCCTCGGCGGCGGCGAGGGTCTTCTCGGCGTGGGGACGCAGCTCCTCCGCCATCGTGGTCGGCACCACGCCGCGCCCGACGCGCCGGAACAGCTGGACGCCGAGCGACTTCTCGAGGCCGCGGATCTGCTCGGACACGCTGGGCTGGGCGTAGCCCAGCTCGGCCGCTGCGGCGGTCAGGGAGCCGTGCTCGTACGTCGCGAGGAAGCACGTGAGCTGGTGAAGGGAGAGCACAAGGCAGATCCTATGCCTTCCGATGGAAAGTGAGGCTACCCCTTGAATCTTGACGTCGACATACTAGGAGTGTCCCCGATCCATCCCTGAGGAGGTCACCCGTGTTCGTCCACCACTGCACCGCGTGCAACACCCGTCAGCTCACGTTCGAGAGCCAGTTCACCAGCGCCACCCCGGTCGACGGTGGCTTCGTCGCCACGTTCACCTGCTGGTGCGGCGACACCGGCCAGACCTGGGTCAGCCCGGGCGCCGACGCGGCCGACGCCGAGGCCGTCCTCGGCTCGCGCACGCTCGTCGCTGCCTGATTCGCATCACCGGCGAGGGCTCCCCTATACTCTCCCGGGTTGCCCGGCGGGAGTCGTCACGTACGACGAAGGCCGGGCAGCGCGCCGCCTTAGCTCAGTCGGTAGAGCGAGTCACTCGTAATGACTAGGTCGTCAGTTCGATTCTGACAGGCGGCTCCGACGCACAGCCCCCGATCCGCAGAGATGTGGACCGGGGGCTGTTCTCGTTCTCGGGCGGGCGTCCGGGGTGCGTCAGTCGAGGTAGCCGGCCCGGCGCGCCGTGCGGCACGCGCGCACCCGGTTGTCGGCGCCCAGCTTGGCCATCGCGCTCTTCATGTAGGACTTCACCGTGCTCTCGACGAGGCCGAGCGCGTCGGCGATCTCGGCGTTCGAGCAACCCGTCTCGGCCGAGCGGAGCACGGCCGTCTCCCGGCGGGTGAGCGGCGAGGCGGGCGGGCTGTCCGTGGAGGCGCGGGGGTCCGCGAGGCCGGCGAGGATGCGGCGGAGCTCCTGCTGGGTGGCGGCGTCCGTCGTACGCGCCATGACCGACGCGATGTCGGCGACGAGATCGGCCCCGGCGGACCGGCCGGCGGTGGGCTCCCGCTCGGCGAGCGCCGCAGCGCGGGCCGCCTGCACCCGGCGGGCGACCTCGAGCTCGATGCGCAGGTCCTGCGCCATGGTGAGCAGCGCCGGGCCGAGGCGGTCGTAGAGGCGCCCGTCGAACCCGACCTCGTGCCGCTCCGCGAGGTAGAGCATGGCCAGCGGGGCCTGGCCGGGGAGCGCGACCGGGAGGCTCACGATCGACCGGAGCCGTTCCGGCGCCACCGCGTAGTCGTAGCGGCGGGTGATCCCGCGCGCGTCCCGGTAGTTGGCGACCGTGGCGGGTCGCGAGAGGGCGAGCGCCTTGCCGCCGAGCCCCTCGCCCGAGCGGACGGCGAGGTTGCTCAGCGAGTTCGTCCAGGTGCCGCGCAGCGCGCTGATGACGAACTGCCGGCGATCGGGGTGCACCAGGCCGGTGAACGCGACCGTGAGGCCCGTCCTGCGCTGCGCGTCCTCCAAGCCGCGGTCCAGCACCGCGGCGACGCCGCCACCGTCCTCGTCCATCACCACTCCTGATCTCGCGTCCCTCGGGGTCGCGGTGCGCGTCGGCCCGAGGGGTCCGGGCCCCACTCTCGTGGTGGGTGACGCCGATCACCACCCTCCAAGGAGGGTGCGGCACGGCACCCCCTTCCGAGGGTGGCAGGTCTGTGACCTGCCGCACAACACTCCGCGGCGGCAGACGACGTACGTCTGCCCCGACCACGGAGGCGACCCCCATGACGACCCAGTCCCTGAAGCCCGGTGACGGCCCGGGCCCCGGCCCCGCCGACAGCCCGACCCCGATGCGGCGCGTCGCCGTCGCCAGCTGCGTCGGCACGACCATCGAGTACTACGACTTCTTCATCTACGGCACCGCGGCGGCCCTCGTCTTCCCGACCGTGTTCTTCCCCGCCCTCGGCTCCACCGCCGGCACCGTCGCGTCGTTCGCCACCTTCGCCGTCGCCTTCGTCGCCCGGCCCCTGGGCGCGGTCGTGTTCGGCCACTACGGGGACCGGATCGGCCGGAAGGGCACCCTCGTCACGACGCTGCTGATGATGGGCCTCGCCACCGTCGCGATCGGCCTGCTGCCCTCGGCCGCCACCATCGGCGTCGCCGCCCCGATCGCGCTCGTCGTCCTGCGCTTCCTGCAGGGGCTCGCCGTCGGCGGGGAGTGGGCCGGCGCGAACCTCCTGGCCGCCGAGTACGCGCCGCCGGGCCGACGCGGCTTCTACGCCGTCTTCCCGCAGCTCGGGCCGGCGTTCGCGTTCGCCCTCTCGAGCGCGACCTTCCTCGTCAGCGACCTGGTGCTGGGCACCACGGACGAGGCGTTCCTGACCTACGGCTGGCGGATCCCGTTCATCGCCAGCGCGCTGATGGTGGCCGTCGGCCTCTACATCCGGCTCAGCATCGAGGAGACGCCCGTCTTCCGGGCCGAGCAGGACGCCAGCGACGTCACCGCCCGACGGTCGTTGCCGTTCGTCGACGTCGTGCGCACGCAGCCCCGCGAGATCCTGCTCTCTGCGGGCCTGATGAGCGTGCTCTTCGGCTTCTTCTACATGGGCACGGCCTACCTGACGGCGTACGGGACCAACCCGGAGGGACCCGCGCTGGAGCGCCAGTTCGTGCTGTCGGTCGGCATCGTCGCCGCCCTCTGCCTCGGTCTCGCGACCCTCGCCGGCGGCGTGTGGTCGGACCGGATCGGCCGACGACCGGTCATCCTCACCTCGGGTGCGGCCGCCCTCGTCTGGGCGCTCGTGCTCTTCCCGCTGGTCGACACCGGCTCGTCGCTCGCCTTCGCCGTCGGCCTCGTGGTCACCCTGTCGATCTTCGGGCTCGCGTTCGGCCCCGTGGGCGCCTACCTGCCCGAGCTCTTCGAGACGCGCTTCCGCTACACGGGCGCCGGTGCGGGCTACAACCTCGGCGGCGTGCTCGGCGGCGCGGTGCCCCCGCTGCTCGCTCCCGGCCTGGCCGCCGACCACGGCAGCATCGCCATCGGGGCCATGCTCGCGGTCCTCGCCCTCGTCAGCATCGGCTCGACCCTCGCCTTGAGCGGGCGGTCCCGCATGGACGTCGCCGCCGGCGTGCGCTGACGCCCGACCGGCCCGGCGGCGCCCCCTCCTCAGAGGGTGGCGCCGCCGGGACCCGCGGCCCACGATGTGATGCCGACCACCTCTCCCGACCCGACCTCGACCCCGCCCCCGACGCAAGGACGTGACCCCCGTGAACGACGCCGTGACCCGCACCCTCGACGGCTGGCTGGCCGAGTACGGCGACCCCGGCGCGACCGCCGCCCTCCTGCTCTGCGACCGCCACGACCCGGCGGCCGTCGCCTTCACGCTGGTCGACGCCGACTACACGTCGCGCGCGCTGACGTACGGCGAGCTGCGCGACCTCTCGTCGCGGGTCGCCACCGGCCTCGCGGAGCGGGGCGTCGGCGAGGGCGACCGCGTCGGGGTGCTGATGGGCAAGCGGCTCGAGTACGTCGTCACGCTGCTCGCGCTGTGGCGGCTCGGCGCCACCCTGGTGCCGCTGTTCACCGCCTTCGCGACCGGGGCCATCGAGCTGCGGGTCGCGGGCAGCGGCGCGAGGCTCGTGGTCACCGAGCCGTCCCAGCGCGCCAAGGTCGACCCGATCGAGGGGCTCGACGTGCTCGAGACGGGGCCGGAGTGGGACGCCCTCCTTGCCTCCGAGCCGCTCGCCGCGCCGGTCGCCGCCGGGGGTGACGGCCTGCTGGCGATGCTGTTCACGAGCGGTACGACGGGCAAGCCGAAGGGGGTGCCCATCCCCGTCCGCGCGCTGGCGGCCTTCGCGTCGTACACGCACTTCGGGCTCGACGTGCAGGCCGACGACGTCTTCTGGAACGCGGCCGACCCGGGGTGGGCCTACGGGCTCTACTACGGGATCCTCGGGCCGCTGGCCCTGGGCCGCGCCAACATCCTGCTCGACGCCGGATTCACGCCGGACTCGACGCGCGAGGTGCTCACCCGGTGCGGCGTGACCAGCTTCGCGGGCGCGCCCACGATGTACCGCGCCATGTCGAAGGACCCCGCGTTCACCGGGTTCTCGCTGCGTCGCGCGTCGTCCGCCGGCGAGCCGCTCACCCCCGACGTGCTGGCCTGGGGCGAGCAGGCGCTGGGGGTGGAGGTGCGCGACCACTACGGCCAGACCGAGCACGGCATGTGCATCGTCAACTGCTGGCACGACGACGTGCGTGAGCCCGTGCGGCCCGGGTCGATGGGCGTGGCCCTGCCCGGCTTCGCCGCCGGCCTCGTCGACGGCCAGATCGCGCTCGACGTGCCCGCGTCGCAGGCGATGTTCTTCACGGGGTACGTCGACGCCCCCGCGAAGACGGCCGAGCGGTTCACGCCGGACGGCCGCTGGTACCTCACCGGCGACACGGGACGCGTCGACGAGGACGGCCACTTCTTCTTCTCGGCCCGCGACGACGACGTGATCCTGGCCTCCGGCTACCGCATCGGACCCTTCGACGTGGAGAGCGTGCTCATCACCCACGCCTCCGTCGTCGACGTCGCGGTGGTGGGCAAGCCGGACGAGATCCGCGGCGAGGCGGTCACGGCGTACGTCGTGCTCGCCGACGGGGTGGCCGGCGACGAGGCCCTCGCGGTCGAGCTGCAGCAGCTCGTGCGCAACCGGTACTCGGCGCACGCCTACCCCCGCGTCGTGCACTTCGTCGACGCGCTGCCCAAGACGCCGAGCGGCAAGGTGCAGCGGTTCCTGCTGCGCAAGCGGGAGGACTGACGCGGGGTCGCCGACCGAGCGCTCTCAGCCCTCCTCGCCCGGACCCAGCCCGAGCAGCGTCAGCGCGTTCGTGAGCCCGCGCTCGATGACCTCGTCCGCGAGCACGGGGTCGGTCGTCGCGCGGGCGACCTGGACCGTGCCGATCATCAGGGCGAACACGCTCATCCCCTGGGCGCGGGACCGCGTGGTCGGTGTCGAGCCGGGCACGAGGCGGGCCTCGATCGCGTCGACGACACCGAGGAGGCCCGCGGTGAAGGCCACCCGGACGTGCTCCGGCGAGCGGGCGATCTCGTCGAGCAGGGCTGCCGACGGGCACCCGTGGGCGGGGTCGTCCCGGTGCGCCGTCGAGAGGTAGCGGCGCACGAGCTCCTCGACGCCGGCGGCTCCCTCGGGGAGGTCGGAGAAGCTCTCGACCTGGCGGGCCAGCTCGTTGGCGACCACGGCCTCCACCAGGTCGTCCTTCGAGTCGAAGTGGGCGTAGAAGGCGCCGTTGGTGAGCCCGGCGTCCTTCATCAGCACCGCGACGCCCGAGCCGTCGATGCCGTCGCTCTTGAACCGGTGGCCGGCGGACTCCAGGATGCGCGCCCTGGTGGCCGCCTTGTGGGCCTCGTCGTACCTGGCCACGGGACTCCTGTCCTGCTCACTGGTGGGGCCCCGCCCGACGGGCGAGGGAGGGTCTGATCCTACGAGGCGCGGGCCCGACCCGCGCCGGGGTCAGCGGACGACGACGACCTTGCCCTTGGCCCTGCCCTGCTCGACGTACGAGACGGCCTCGAGGGTCTCGTCGAACGGGAAGGTCCGGTCCAGCACGGGCCGCAGGACGCCCGCGTCGTACAGGGCCGCGAGCTGCGCGAGCCGGTCGCCGTCGGCCCGCATGAAGAGGAACGAGTAGCGCACCCCGAGCCTCCGGGCGCGGGCGCGCACCCTGGCGCTCAGCAGCCACATCACCGGAGCCAGCACCGGGCGCCCGAGCTGCCGGGCGAACGAGGGGGTCGGTGGACCGACGACGCTGACGGCGATGCCGCCGGGCCTGAGCACCTCGAGCGACGAGGTGAGGTTGGCCCCGCCGAGGGAGTCGAGCACGACGTCGTACCCGCTGAGCACCTGGGTGAAGTCCTGGGTCGTGTAGTCGACGACCTCGTCGACCCCCAGGGCGCGCAGGCGCTCGGCGTCGCCGCCGCGGGCCGTCGTCGCGACGTGGGCCCCGAGGTGCCGCGCGAGCTGCACGACGGTCGACCCGAGGCCCCCGGCCCCGGCGTGCACCAGCACCTTCTGACCCGGCTGGACGTCGGCGACCTCGACCAGGGCCTGCCAGGCCGCCAGGGCGACGAGGGGTACGGCGCCCGCCTCGGCGGTCGAGAGGCTCGCCGGGGCGGGCGCCACGTCGGCCTGGTCGATCGCGACCAGCTCGGCGAAGGTCCCGGTCCGGAGGTCGCGGGGTCGGGAGAAGACCCGGTCGCCGACCGAGAAGCGGTCGACGTCGGCGCCGACCTCGACCACCACGCCGGCCACGTCGTGGCCGAGGACGAAGGGGCGCCGGTAGGGCAGCAGCTGCTTGAACTCCCCGTTGCGCACCATCGTGTCCAGCGGGTTGATGCCGGCGGCGTGCACCTCGACGAGCACGTCGCTGCGGCCGACGGTCGGACGCGGCACCTCGGCCTGCGCCAGGCCGTCCGTGCCGTAGGACTCGACGACGTACGCCCTCATGACGGCCTCAGCCCGCTGTCGCGGGGGCGGTGGCGGGGAGGAAGTCGGCGTAGCGCTGCTCCACCGGCAGGTGCAGCGTGGCCTTGACGCCGCGGGCGGTGTCGTCGGCGAGCACCTCGCGCGCACCGGCCTCGAGCCCGTCCAGCACCTGGCGGACCACGTCGGAGGCGGCGACCTTGGGGGCGTCGACGCCGCGCGTCATGTCCGTGTCGACGTAGCCCATGTGGACGCCGAGCACCTGCACGCCGTGCGGCTCGAGCTCGAGGCGCAGCGAGTCGGTGGCGGCCCAGAGCGCGGCCTTGGCGACGCTGTAGGTGCCGCCGAGCGCGAACCAGGAGAGCGCCGAGGCGACGTTGACCACGGCGCCCGACCGCTCGCGGACGCTGTCGGCGAACGCCGCCGTCACGGCCAGCGGGCCGTGGAGGTTCACGTCGAGCTCGCGGCGCAGGTCGGTGGTGTCGGTCGCGAGGAGCGAGCCGGCCAGCGAGATGCCCGCGTTGTTGACGACGATGCCCACGCCCTCGGCGGTCGCGGCCGCGCGGCGCACCGACTCCGGGTCGGTCACGTCGAGCTGGACGGCGACGACGCGGTCGTCGGTCTGCTCGACCGACTGCGGGTCGCGCGCCCCGGCGTACACCGTGGCGACACCGCGCTCGAGCAGCTGGGTGACGAACTCGCGCCCAAGTCCGCGGTTGGCGCCGGTGACGAGCACGGTCTGGCCTGAGAGGTCGGTCATGGGTTTCTCCTCGGGTGGGGCGGTCCGGAGGGACCGCCGTGATTGCATGATGATCGTACGACAATCGGGAGGGGCGAGATATTCCCGCGGCGTGACCGGGCGTCGCCGGCCGGCCTCCCCGCTCTATCCGCTTTGCGCAGAGTGCGAGCCGGTCCGCCCCGTTTCGTTGAGTCGGGCGACCCCCGGTCCTCATCCTCGTGTGACGGCGGTCACGTGACCGTCGCAGTCCGAACGGGATCGAGGTGTGCCATGGGTGAGCAGGTCGACGCGGCGCTGGCGGCGTTCCTCGCCGCTGCGGCGGAGGCCGACGCCCCGCCGATCACCGCCGGGACGCCCGAGGAGGCGCGCGCCGGCAACGCTGCCTTCCTCGCGACGATGCGCACCCGGACGATCGAGGTCGCGACGGTGGTCGACCTGGCCGTCCCGACCCGAGCCGGGTCCGTGCCGGCGCGGGAGTACGCGCCGCACGGCGCAGCGACGGCCGTGGTCGTCTACCTCCACGGCGGCGGGTGGGTGCTCGGCGACCTCGAGGGCCACGACCAGCTCTGCCGCCAGCTCGCGGTGGAGGCCGGGGCGATCGTCGTCAACGTGAACTACCGGCACGCGCCGGAGGTCCCGTTCCCCGGGCCCGTCGAGGACGCGGCCGACGCGGTCGCCTGGGCGGCGGAGCGCTACGACCTCCCGCTCGTCGTCGCGGGCGACAGCTCGGGAGGGAACCTCGCCGCTTCAGCGGCCGTCGCGGCCCGCGACGCGGGCGTCGAGGTCGCGCTCCAGGCGCTCCTCTACCCGGTCCTGGACGCGGACCTCGAGCGCGACTCGTACCGCCGCAACGGAGCCGGCTACCTGCTGACGACCGCCGACATGGACTGGTTCT
This sequence comes from Nocardioides alkalitolerans DSM 16699, assembly GCF_000426525.1. Classification (GTDB taxonomy): domain Bacteria; phylum Actinomycetota; class Actinomycetes; order Propionibacteriales; family Nocardioidaceae; genus Nocardioides; species Nocardioides alkalitolerans. The sequence continues at coordinate 121,511 of NZ_KE384533.1, read as the reverse complement.
GGACCCAGTACGTCGGCGAGGCCGACCGGTTCGACCCCCGGGCCTCCGTGCTCCGCACCACCGACCTCGGCGGCGTCGCCCCCGCCCTGGTCGTCGTGGCGGGGTTCGACCCGCTGCATGACGAGGGGATCGCCTACGGCCGTCGGCTCGAGGAGGCCGGAGTGGCGTGCGAGGTCCTCGAGTACCCGGGGGCCATCCACGGCTTCGCCACCCTCCACGCGATCACACCCCTGGCCGACGAGGCCGTCGGCGCCGTCGCGGCGGCCATCCGCGACCGCGCCGCCCGATCCAGCAGACGACAGCAGACCACCACCGACGAGACGAGGACCCGATGACGACCATCGACAGCACGACGCAGCCCGAGAGCCGACCGGCGCGCGCTGGTCAGGTCACGCCCAACCGCGTGACGGAGTTCAGCCACGTCGGCATCCAGGTGCGCGACCTCTCCGTGTCCCTGCCCTTCTACCGGGACCAGATCGGCCTCGAGGTCGTCTCCGAGTGGCTCGTCGAGGACGCCCACACGCGGGAGGCGGTGGACCTGCCGGAGGCGAGCCTCAACATGGCGCTGCTCCGCCTGCCCGGCACCAACGCCTACATGGAGGTCATCGAGTACCGGAACGTCGAGCGCACGCCGGTGGACCCGTACCACCCGAACCCGGGCACCTGCCACATCGCCTGGTACGTCGACGACATCGACGAGCTCTACCACCGCCTCGTCGGCCTGGGGCTCGACCCGGTCAGCCGGCGGGTCGTCCCCATCAACGGGGGGCCGCTGGACGGCGGGAAGGTCATCTACATGACCGACCCGGACGGCATTCGCATCGAGTTCCTCCAGTCGGACCTCTACCTCGACACCACCGCGCGCCCGTCGGTCTGACCGGCGCGCCCCACCGCTGCACCCATCGACAGCCCCATCGACAAGGAGCCACCATGAAGTTCGGAATCTTCTCCATGCCCGAGCACGTGCCGTGGGAGAACTGGACCCTCTCCTACGACCTCGACCTCGAGAAGATCCAGGTCGCCGAGAAGCTCGGGTTCGACGAGTTCTGGATCGGCGAGCACCACGCGGGCGGCTACGAGAACGTGCCCGTCCCCGACTACTACATCGCGAAGGCCTCGGCCCTGACGAGCCGCATCAAGCTCGGCACCGGGACGATCAACCTGCCCTACCACGACCCGTTCCTGGTCGCGGAGCGGCTGGCCTTCCTCGACCACCTCACTCACGGCCGCCTGATCGCGGGCTTCGGTGGAGGCGGCCTGCCGTTCGACCAGGCCCTGTTCGGCACCTCCGACACGGCGGCGGAGCGCTTCGAGGAGGCGCTGCCGGTCGTCGACCAGCTGTTCAACGCCACCGAGCCGTTCTCGCACGACGGGGAGTTCTGGCAGTTCAAGGACCGGGAGCTCCAGGTCCGCCCCCTGCAGGAGCCGCTGCCGATCGCGGTGGCCGGGCTGCGCTCCCCGGGCAAGTACGAGCTGTGCGGCCGCAACGGGTACGGCGCGATGAGCATGTACTACGTGCGTCCCGACGGTCCCGCGGACGGCCCGCTGACGTTGCGGACGCAGGGCGAGGCCATCGACCGCGGCGCTCGCGAGGCGGGCCGCGACCCGCTCGTGGCCCGTCAGGGCTGGCGGATCCTGCGCGAGGTCTACGTCTCCGACAGCAAGGCGTCGGCGATCGAGGAGCTGCGCGAGGCCGCCCGGCAGTCCTACGACTACATCATCGGGCTCGGCGCCGGGGCGCTCCTGAAGTCGGACCCCAGCGAGTCCGACGACGTCCTCACGCTGGAGTACCTGGTCGAGAACCTGCCGATGATCATGGGCTCGCCCGAGGACTGCATCGAGCAGATCCAGCAGCTGCGGGAGACCGTCGGGCCCTTCGGCACCCTGGTCCTCAACGACCGCAACTGGGTGACGTCCGACAAGTGGCGTCGGTCGAACGAGCTCTTCATGCGGTACGTCGCGCCGGCGTTCCGACGCTCCGAGGAGCAGGTGCGCCGCCGCCGTCTCGTCGACGGGGTCATGCAGGGCAGCGAGATCTGGCCGCCGGCGTGGTGGACCGAGCGCCCCGTCGTCGCCGACGCCGACTGAGCGGGCCGTCGCGGATGAGGGTCATGGAGATCACCGAGGGACGCGGACTGGCACTCGCTCGCCGCCCGGCGCCCGCCGTCGCGGGGACGCAGGTGGCGGTCGACGTCGCCTTCTGCGGGATCTGCGGCAGCGACCTCCACATGCTGGGCGACGAGGAGTTCCCGGTGCGGTCGGTGCTCGGGCACGAGCTCGCCGGGGTGGTCGCCGCCGTCGCCGACGGCGTGAGGAGCGTCGCGGTCGGTGACCACGTCGCCGTGGTGCCGTACGAGAGCTGCGGGCGCTGCCGCTACTGCGCCGTCGGTAGCGAGAACCTCTGCGTCGACGGTGGCCACTTCGGCAGCGTGCTGGGCGTGCAGCGCGTCGGCGGGCTGGCCTCCACGGTGGTGGCGGACGAGGCGGCGCTGGTGCGCCTCCCGCCCGGCACCACCCTCGAGCAGGGGGCCCTGGCCGAGCCCGTCGCCGTCGCGCGGCGTGCGGCGACCAAGGTCACGAGCGCGACCGGCGACCCCGTCGTCGTCGTCGGCGCCGGCCCGATCGGGGTCCTGGTCTCCCTCATCCTGCGGGCCGAGGGCTTCACCGACGTGACGACGGTGGAGCGCAACCCCGCTCGCCGCGACCTGGCGTCGTCCCTGGGGGTCGGGACCGCCGAGATCACCACCGACGCGCAGCTCGCCGAGCTGGACGCGGCCACCTTCGTCGACTGCACCGGCGCCCCGGTCGCGGTGGCCGCCCAGGTCGCCTCCGTGCGTCGCGGCGGCCGGGTCGTGCTCGTGGGTCTCGGTGGTCCCGTGTCGTTCGACGCCTCGGACGCCATCCTGCGGGAGGTCGAGATCGTCGGCTCGGCCGGCTACTCCCGCGCCGACTTCGCCCGGGCCGTCGAGCTGCTCGCGTCGGGCGCGCTTCCCACCGACGACCTCATCACCCGCGTGGCGGACGTCGCCGACGCCGCCGACGCGTTCGCGGACCTGCGCGACCCCGCGACCCACCACATCAAGGTCCTGCTGCGGCACGACCCGGCTCGAGGAGATCACCAGAGATGAACCACGACACCCCCACCACCGGACGCCCCGACGTCGTCGTCGTCGGGGCGGGCCTCGCCGGTCTCTACGCGCTGCACCGCTTCCGCGCACGCGGCCTGACCGTGCGCGTCATCGAGGCCGGGCCCGACATCGGCGGCACCTGGTACTGGAACGCCTACCCCGGGGCCCGCTGCGACGTCGAGAGCATGGACTACTCCTACTCCTTCTCGCCCGAGCTCGACCAGGACTGGACGTGGAGCGAGCTCTACCCGGCCCAGCCCGAGATCCTGCGCTACATCCACCACGTCGCGGACCGCTTCGACCTGCGCCGGGACATCACCCTCGACACGCGGGTGGAGAGCGCCGCGTACGACGAGGAGCGAGGCCGCTGGTCGGTCGGGTTGAGCCACGGGGGCACGCTGGACGCCCAGTTCGTCGTCTTCGCCACCGGCAGCCTGTCCGCGCCGCTCGACCCTCCGTTCGAGGGCTTCGAGACCTTCGGCGGCGAGTGGTACCAGACCTCCCGGTGGCCCCGGCACGACGTGTCGTTCGACGGCAAGCGGGTGGCGGTCGTGGGCACGGGGTCCAGCGGCGTCCAGTCGATCCCCGTGATCGCGCAGGCGGCGTCCGAGGTCACGGTCTTCCAGCGCACGCCCAACTTCAGCATCCCGGCGCGCAACCGTCCGCTCACCGCGGACGAGGTGGCCGCCCGCAAGTCGGTGTACCCGCAGCACCGCCAGGCGCAGCGGGACTCGCCCAGCGGCGTCACCGTCGACGTGAACCCCCGCAGCGCCCACTCGTACGACGCCGACGAGGCCCAGGCGGAGATGCGCCGGCGCTGGGAGTTCGGGGGTGCACCGATCTTCAACGTCGCCTTCGTCGACACGATGACGGACGTCGCCGCGAACACGCTCCTGGCCGACTTCGTGCGCGACCGGATCCGCGAGACCGTCGACGACCCCGCGACGGCCGAGCTGCTGGTGCCGACGGACCACCCGATCGCCGCGAAGCGCCTCTGCTGCGACACGAACTACTTCGCGACCTACAACCAGGAGCACGTCCGGCTCGTCAGCGTGCGCGAGAACCCGATCCGTCGGATCGTGCCTCAGGGCGTCGAGCTGGCGGACGGTACGACGTACGAGGTCGACACGATCGTGTACGCCGTCGGCTACGACGCGCTCTCCGGCGCCCTCGGCCGGATCGACATCCGGGGCCGTGGCGGTCGACGGCTCGACCAGGTGTGGCGCGACAGCGACGGCCCCACGACGTACCTCGGTCTCGGGGTCCACGGCTTTCCCAACATGTTCACCGTCACCGGGCCGGGCAGCCCGGCGGTGCTGGCAGTCATGACGGTCGCGATCGAGCAGCACGTGGAGTGGATCGACGAGTGCCTGGGCTACCTGGCCGAGCACGGGCTCGGCGTGATCGAGGCGACGGACGTCGCCCAGAAGGAGTGGACCGACCGCGTCGAGGAGATCGTGCAGGGGACGGTCTTCCCGCTGGCGACGAACTCCTACTACAGCGGCGCGAACGTGGCCGGGAAGTGGCGCCGGATCCCGCTGTGGGCTGCCGGCCAGAAGTCCTACCGGGACATCTGCGCGGAGGTCGCACGCCGCGGCTACGAGGGCTTCTCGCTCGAACCTGCACCGGCCCGGGCGACGGAACCGGCCGGAGCGGTCGACGTACCGGTGGCGGGGCGATGAGCGTCGTGGAGCAGGAGGCCGTCGTCCACCCCGTCACCGACGCGGAGTTCCGGTCGGCGATGGGTCGGTTCTCGTCCGGCGTCACCGTCATCACGACCCGGCACGAGGGGCAGGACCTCGGAGCGACCGTGAGCGCGTTCTCCTCGGTGTCGAACAACCCGCCGAGCGTCCTCGTGTGCCTCAACGTCACCTCGGACACCGGCCGGGCGGTGCAGGAGAACCGCGGGTTCGTCGTGAACGTCCTCTCCCGACGGCAGGGTGCGCTCGCGATGCGCTTCGCGGGCAAGGGGGCCGGCAAGTTCGAGGGCCTGCCCTTCGACCGCTCGTCCGCCCAGCACCCCGTGCTGCGGGGGACCCACGTGTCGCTCGAGTGCGAGGTGAGCCAGGAGGTGCTCGCCGGCACCCACCTCGTGTTCATCGCCCGGGTCGTCGCCATCCGGTCGGGCCAGACGACCGCGCCGCTGACCTACCACTCCGGGGCGTTCGGCCGGTTCCTGCCGTCGCTCGACTCGGCCGCCCGCGTCGAGCTGTCGGACTTCGGGACCGACCACCACGACCTGTGGTGACCGTCGACCCCTCCCCACCCCGAAGGAGAGCACCCCATGCGCATCGTCACGGACCACACCGTGGTCCCACCACGCACCGTCCTGGAGGAGTCGTCCGTCTTCGACTCGTTGAGCATCGAGCTGAGGGTGCCCCCGCACGCCTGGATCCACCGCGACGTGCTCATGGAGCTCGCCGGCGACAGCGTGGACGCGGAATGGCTCGACGAACTCGGGTCGATGGTCGACTATGCCAGGAGCAAGGGATGGGTCGATGCCCACGGACGCCTCCGGGCGCACGTGACGATCGCGCCCGACGAGATGGCAGCGCAGCCCGGCTCGAGGACGGACTGACCGGAGCAGAGGTGGTCGGTGCGGAGTGGGTAGTGCCGTGGTGAAGCGGGTCCTGAGGACCGACGACCGCGAGATCGCGGAGTCGACGGTGTCGAGCACGTACGAGCCGAGCTCCATCGAGGTCGGCCCACGCCAGTCGTTCGAGTTCACGCTCGACGCGGCCACCCTGAGCCACGTGGTCGCCGGCCGCCTGCACGTGCGGAAGCCGAGCCGCCTGCACGGGACCGACGAGTCGGGGCAGTACCACGTGTGCCTGCCGCTCACGGGCAAGGTCCTCTGCGGGGGAGCGGCGGACGAGCCCCAGCTCATCACCCCGGGCCGGGCCTCCGTGTGGGGCCCGGGTCAGACCCCCGACACCTACTGGGCCGCCGGGACCACGCTCATGTGCTTCATGATCCCACCCGACCTGGTGCGATCGGAGGCCGAGGCCCTCCTCGGCCGCACCCCGCCCGCTCCCGTCGTCTTCGAGCCCAGGATGGACCTCACGACTCCCAGCGGGCGCAGCTGGTGGAGGCTGGTGAACCTGCTCGCGGGCGAGCTGGAGGCGGACTCCGGACTGATCCAGCAGGCCATGACCCGCCACCACTTCGAACGGCTCGTGGTCGAGGGCCTGCTGCTGGCCCACCGCAACTCGCTCAGCGACGTGCTCGAGCAACGCTTCCGCAGCACGACGACGAACGCGGTGGCCCGCGCCATCGAGCTCGTCGAGGAGGATCCGGCGGCGCCCTGGTCGGCGCTCTCGCTGGCCAGCAGGGTGCACGTGAGCGTCCGCTCGCTCCAGGACGGCTTCCGCCGGGAGCACGACACCACGCCGATGAGCTACGTGCGGTCGGTGCGTCTGCGTCGGGTGCGCGACGACCTCCTCGACGCCGCGGCGCTCGTGACGGTCAACCAGGTGGCCCAGCGCTGGGGCTTCCTCCACATGGGTCGGTTCGCGGAGAGCTACCGTCGCGAGTTCGGTGAGCTGCCCTCGGTCACCCGTCGCCGGGGGCACGTCGCCGGTCTCTGAGTCCCTCCCGCGCCGCTCGGCGCTCCCGTCCGCAGCCCCCGTCCTCCGCCCAGGACGGGGGCTGCTCACGTCGAGGACGGGTCGGTCGGTGGCCGGGAGCGACTATCCGAATTGCGCGCTGCCGCTCGCCCGTCGGCCCCCGGCCGCCCCTGCAGGCGCCGAAAAGCGCAGACCTCCCCGAGCGCGTGGACGTCGGTGATCATCAATCGCTTCAATCCGCTGAGACGCAGATCACACGGCACGGCCCGGGCTCGGATCCCCTGGGTGACCGGCCGGAACCCGATGAAGGAGCAACCGCCGTGAAGACCCAGCCCCACCTCCGACGAGCCGCCGCGATCGGCTCGGTGCTCACCGTGGCGGCCGCCGCGCTCTCCGCCTGCGGCTCGAGCGCCGAATCCGCCGGCCCGCCGGCCTCCGACGAGCAGCTCGACGCTGCCGAGGCGTTCGTCGAGCCCTACCGCGAGGCGCCCACCTCGATCGGTGCCGACACGCCCGTGAGCCAGGCGCCGTCCGGGAGCAAGACCATCGCCTTCCTCAGCTGCAACGTCGAGGTGTGCATCAAGTCCCAGGAGGCGGGGATCGAGGCGGCCGAGGCCATCGGGTGGGAGGGCATCGCGATCCCGTTCGACGGGACGCCCGAGGACGTGCTCGAGAAGGTGCGGTTCGCCATCGACCAGGGGGTCGACGGCATCGCCGTCAACGGAGTCCCCAGCGCCACCTTCTCGGCGGCGTACGAGGAGGCCGAGGCCGCAGGGATCCCGATCGTCCTCGGTGCCAGCCCCGACGTGGCCGAAGGTCCGATCGTCGTCGTGCAGGACGGCATCCCCGAGTTCGAGACGGTCGGCGAGGTGCTCGGCAACTACATCATCGCCGACAGCGAGGGCACCGCGAACGTCCTCCTCTTCGAGATGGCCAACTTCCCCATCGGGCAGCAGATCATCGCCACCGCGGCCGAGACGATCGAGGAGAACTGCTCGTCGTGCAGCGCCGAGGTCGTGACGACCCAGGTCTCCGACATCGGGACGAACACCCCCGGCATCGTCGTGAGCGAGGTGCAGCGCGCGCCCGACGTCAACTACGTCGCGTTCGCGGACTCCGTGATGACGAGCGGCGTGCCGGCCGCTCTGCGCGAGGCCGGTGCCGCCGACCAGGTGCGCATCGTCGGGGCCAACGCCAGCGCGGGCTCGCTCGAGAACGTCCGCAACGGCACCGAGCACGGCTACGTGCAGTTCTCGGTCACGTACTTCAACTGGCAGGCCGTCGACGCCTTCGTGCGGCACTTCAACGGCGACCCCCAGATCGAGCGGTGGCAGATGCCCCTGCGGCTCGTCACCGCCGACACCGTGGAGGGCGAGTCCGAGGAGGACCTGCTCTTCAACCTGCCGACCGACATGCAGGAGCAGTTCCTCGAGCTCTGGCAGGCCACGAGCTGACGAACGCCCCTCACCGGTCCCGCTCCCACCTGGAGCGGGACCGGCACCCGACAACGCGCCCCAGGAGCCGAACATGACCGCAGTCGACACCCCGGTCGAGCAGACCGCACCACCTTCTGAGCAGGACATCCCGCGCACCGCCCGGTTCTTCACCCTGAGCAACGTCAGCCTGCTCTTCATCTGGGCGGTCCTCATCGCCGTGTTCGGCCTGCTGACCCCCGAGACGTTCCTGACCACGGACACGTTCCGAACGGTGCTCGCCGGACAGGCCATCACGGCGATCATGGCCCTCGCCCTCCTCATGCCCATCGCGGCGGCGCAGTTCGACCTCTCCATCGCCGGGTCGATGGGTCTCGGGATCGTGCTCGTCGCCACCTTCATGGCGAAGCTGGAGCTGGGCGTGCCCCTGGCCATCGGGCTGACGCTCCTGTCGGGCGTCGTGATCGGGCTCGTCAACGCGTTCATCGTGGTGGGCCTGCGGGTCAACTCGTTCATCGCGACCCTCGGCACCGGCTCGATCCTGGTCGCCGCCATCCAGTGGATCTCCGGGGGCCAGCAGATCGTGGCGGGGATCCCGCAGAGCTTCACCGACCTCGGTCGCCACGAGGTCCTCGGGATCCCGATGTCGGTGGTGTTCATGGTGCTGATCGCGGTGGTGATGTGGTACGTGCTCGAGCTCCGCCAGACCGGGCGCTACCTCTACGCGATCGGCTCGAACACGGAGGCCGCGCGGCTCGCCGGGGTGAGGGTCAACCGGCTGACGACCATCGCTCTCGTGGTGTCGGGCCTCATCGCGTCCGCCGCCGGCATCGTCTTCGTCATGCGGATCGGCTCGGCCTCCCTCGACGCGGGCACGCCGTACCTGCTGCCCGCCTTCGCCGCCGCCTTCCTGGGCGCGACGCAGTTCCGGCAGGGCAACGTCAACGTGCTCGGAACACTCGTCGCCGTGTACGTGCTCGCGACGGGCGTCAAGGGCGTCCAGCTCATCGGGGCGCCCTTCTGGGTCGACGACCTCTTCAACGGGGCGGCCCTCATCATCGCGGTCGCCCTCGCCGTGCGGTCGGGTCGCCAGAAGGCGCTCGTCTGATGGCGGCGCACACCGAGGAGGCTCCCCTCCTCCGGATCGCGGGCCTCTCCAAGTCCTTCGCCGGCACGCGGGCCCTCACCGACGTCGACCTCAACCTGCGAGCCGGCGAGATCCTCGGACTGGTCGGCCAGAACGGCTCGGGGAAGTCCACCCTGATCAAGGTCCTCGCCGGCTACCACCGCCCCGATCCCGGCGCCACCGCCGTCCTCGCCGGCGAGGAGTTCGCCCTCGGCGACGCCGCCGGCGCGGCCGACGCGGGCCTGCGGTTCGTCCACCAGGACCTCGGCCTGGTGCCGTCGCTCGGTGCTCTCGACAACCTGGCTCTCGGTCGGGGCTACCGCCGCTCCCGGCTCGGCACCATCAGCTGGCGGGCGGAGCGCGAGGCAGCCGTGGAGCTCCTCGGGCAGCTGGGCTACCGGTTCGACCTCACCCGCCCCGTCGGCGAGCTGCGGGCGTCCGAGCGCACGGGCATCGCTATCGCGCGAGCGGTCGAGGGCTTCACGCAGGGCGCGCGGGTGCTCGTGCTCGACGAGCCGACGGCGTCGCTGCCGGCGGCCGAGGCGGACCGCCTGTTCGAGGTCGTCCGCCGGGTGAACGCGGCGGGGGTCGCGATCGTGTACGTCTCGCACCGCTTCCAGGAGATCTTCGAGCTGTGCGACCGCGTCACCGTGCTCAAGGACGGCGCCCACGTCGCGACGCGCGACGTACCGGACCTCACCGAGCCCGGCCTGGTGCGCCTGACCATCGGTCGCGACCTGGAGGGCCCGAGTGCGCGCCACGCGACCGCCGCCCGGTCGGAGGAGCACGACGTCGCACTGCGTCTGCGCGGTCTCGTCGGAGAGGGGATCGAACCGTTCGACCTCGAGGTGGCGCGCGGCGAGATCGTCGGTGTGGCCGGGGTGACCGGCTCCGGACGCGAGTCCCTCGGCAGGCTGGCGTTCGGGTCGCTTCCCCGGGCGGGCCTCGTGGAGGTCGGGTCGACCGCGGTCACGGCCGGGAGCCCGGTGGCCTCGATCGCAGCGGGGATGGCCTACGTGCCGGCCGACCGGCTCAGCAACGCCGCCTTCGTCGACATGACGCTGCGGGAGAACCTCACCATCTCCCGGCTGCGGGACGTCTACGGCCGCCGGGGCCTGCTGCGGGAGCGCGAGCGGCAGGAGACGCTGCGGTGGCTGACGGATCTCGAGGTGAAGCCGTGCGATCCCGAGGCACGGCTCGCGACCCTGAGCGGTGGCAACCAGCAGAAGGTCATGCTGGCGCGCGCCCTCCGTCTCGGTCCGGCGGCGCTGGTGCTCGACGAGCCGACCCAGGGGGTCGACGTCGGGGCGAAGCGGACGATCCACGACATCGTGCGGCGCGCGGCCGTGGACGGCGCGGGCGTCCTGGTGCTCGCGACGGAGTCGGAGGAGCTCCTCGCCCTCTGCGACCGGGTCGCCGTGATGGTGGCGGGACGGTGCATCGGTGTGTTCGCCACGGCGGGCCTCACGGCGGACGACCTGACCGAGCTGACGATGGGTACGGCGGGCACGGTCGCCGACGGCACGTCGGAGGCGCCTACGGACTCGGTCGGCGCCGGGTCGGTCGGAGCGGGCCGTTGACCCGCAGTGCGGTGGTCACGGGGGCCGCGAACGGCATCGGTCGGGCGGTGGCCCGGGAGGCCACGCGTCGCGGGTACGCCGTCGTGCTGTCCGACGTGGACGCGGCCGGTCTCCGGGAGATCGGCGGCGAGCTCGCCGCCGAGGGGCACGACGTGGCGACGGTGGTGGCGGACGTCTCCGACGGAGCGGCCGTGGCCGGGGTGGTCGATGTCGCCCGGGAGCGGCACGGACGGCTTGACCTCCTCGTCAACAACGCCGCGATCGAGGCGACGGACTACCTCTGGGAGACGTCGCCGGAGCGGTGGGAGCGGATGCTGGACGTCAACGTCCTCGGCGTCGTGCACGGGGTCAGGGCGGCGGTGCCGCTGATGCTGCGCCAGGCCGGGGCCCCCGCTGCGATCGTGAACGTCGCCTCGCTGGCGGCCCTCGCCTCGGGTCCGGCGCGGCAGTCGGCGTACAACGCCAGCAAGCACGCCGTGCTGGCCCTGAGCGAGAGCCTGCAGCTCGACCTCGACGACGTGGGAGCGGACGTCACGGTCCACGTCCTGCTGCCCGGGCCGGTGGCGACGACGATCTTCGACGACGCCACGGCCGGCGAGGGGGCGGCGTCCGAGTACCGCGCGTCGCTGCGCGACTACGTCAACCTCCACGGCGTCACGCCGCAGACCGCGGCCGAGTCGCTGTTCGCGGGTCTGGAGGACGGCGCGTTCTGGATCTCGCCCCACCCGGAGATGCATGCCGTCTTCGCCGAGAGGCGCGCCCACCTCCTGACCTCCCGGCTCCGGCCGCGGGCGGTGCCTGTCGGGACGTGATCCCGCTCGTGACCCCCGATTCGGTCCCGGGGCGCAGACTGGGGGACGCCAGGGCGACCTGGGCGATCTCAGTCGGGAGGAGAGCCGGGTGACGGACCCGTCCGCAGCCGACGCCGGCGCCCCCGTGGGCCGGCGCGTGGTGCTGGGCCTCCTCGGTCTGGGGGCGGTCGGCGTGGTGACGGGCGGTGCCGTCCAGGACGGGTTGAGCCGTCTGCTGGCGCCCATCCAGCTCCGTGACCCGACCGGGCTCACCTCGCTGATCCCGCTCGGCGACACCTGGCGCTACTACTCGGTGACCGGCGCGGTCGAGCCGCGCGACGCCGCGTCGTACACGCTCGCGGTCACCGGTCTGGTGGACGAGCCCGCGACGTACTCGCTCGCCGACCTCGAGGCGCTGCCGCAGACGTCCTTCGTGCGCACCTTCTACTGCATCACGGGGTGGCGCGTGCCGGACGTGCCCTGGACGGGCGTCCGGGTGGCCGACCTGCTCGACGCCGCCGGGCCGACCTCGGACGCGGTCGGGGTGCGGTTCCGCTCCTTCGACGGCACCTACTCCGTGAACATGACCCTCGCCCAGGCCCGCGCGCGCGACGTGGTGGTGACGCTGCAGATGTACGGCGAGCCCGTCACCCACGACCACGGGGGCCCGGCGCGCGTGCACGCCGGATCGATGTACGGCTACAAGGGCACCAAGTGGCTCTCCGAGATCGAGGTGACGCCCGACAACGCACCGGGCTACTGGGAGGACCGCGGCTACCCGCTCGACGGGTACCTCGATGAGTGAGGTCGGCTCCCGGCCCGGCCCCGCGGCGCCCTCCGAGGACGTCCAGCGGTTCACGGCGGCCGAGCGGTGGGTGCACCGCTCCGTCGCGCTGCTCACAGGCGTCTGCCTCGTGACGGCCGCGATCCTCTACAACGGGGCGCTGATGATGGTCGTCGGCCACCGCCAGCTCGTGAGCGACGTGCACGTCTGGAGCGGGATCGCGCTGCCGGTCCCGATGCTGCTCGGCGCGGCCTCGGCGGCGTACCGGCGCGACGTGTCGCGGCTCGACCGCTTCGGTCGCGCCGACTGGCGCTGGCTGCGCAGCCGCTCCCGGCGTGACGGCACGATCCCGGTCGGCAAGTTCAACGCCGGCCAGAAGGTGAACGCCTGGCTGGTGGCGGCCTCGACGGGGGTGCTCCTCGGCACCGGCGTGCTCATGCACTGGACCGGGCTCGTGCAGCTGTCGTGGCGCTCCGGTGCCACGTTCGTGCACGACTGGGTCGCCCTCGGGCTCGGCCTGCTGGTGGTCGGTCACATCCTCCAGGCCTCGAAGGACCCGGAGGCGCGCCGGGGCATGCGCACGGGCCGGGTCTCGCGACGGTGGGCGCGGACCGAGCACCGTCGGTGGGCCGACGAGGTCGACTGAGGTGGGGGTCGCGGGGGTGTGGTCACCCGCCGCGTTCGGTAGTACGTTCGACCAGCCCCGCTTCTGATCGGCCCCAGACGACGACGAAGCACCCGGGTCGCGTCGATCGTGACAGTCGCTGCGGCCCATCCGACGGGTCAGGCCGCTCCGAACCGCTGGTGAGGCCGGACCCCGATGCGTCGTCGCCTCGTGCCCAGTACCAGCGAGGTGTGTTCTCCGTGCTCGAACCCGTTCCCGATCTCGACCCCACGTTCGGTTCCACCGTCGACCCGTCCGACGAGTCGCCCGGTGCCACGTCGACGCCCGTCGTCCCGCCCCTGGTGGCCGTGCCCGCCACGGACCGTCCGCCCTGCGGTCTCCACCGCCGGGAGCTCGACGTGCTCCGGCTCGTCGCCAACGGCCTCACCAACCCCGAGATCTGCGCCGAGCTCGATCTCTCGATCAACTCGGTGAAGACCTACGTGCGGCGGGCGTACCGCAAGATCGGCGCGACCTCGCGCGCGCAGGCCGTGGGGTGGGGCGCCCGCAACGGTCTGCTCGACGGCTGAGGCGCCGCTCGTACGGCGCTGCCGCCGCCGGGCGACGACTACCCGGGGCGGACGGTCTCGACGATGCGTCCGGAGACCCGCTCGACGACCTGGACGGGCCCGGCCACCTGGTCCGCCACGGCCCGGGCGCGCCGGAGTGCGCGGTCCAGGTCGCCGCCGGGGACCACGAGGCGCTCGATGACCCGCAGGCCGGCGAGGTCGGTCGAGGACCAGTTGATGAAGCGCACGACGTACCAGACGGGCGGCTCGTCCCCGGGCCCGCCGTCGGGCGCCGCGGCGGCTACGGGATCCATCCGCCGGGCCTGCACCGCAGGGGGCTGGTGGGCTCGGAGAGCAGGTCCCACCAGGGGAGGTCGGCCGGGAGGTCGCTCTCGCGGGCGAGGGCCTCGGCCTGCTCGCGGGTGAACGGCGCGTGGCCGGCGAGCCTGCGCAGCTCGAGGTCGAGCGCGCCGGGCTCGAGCGTCCAGTAGCCGACGACCGGGCCGCTCCAGGTGGTCGGGTGCTGGGCGCCGAGGTGGGTGAGCAGCACCGCCCGGGACGAGGCGGGACCGATCGGCATCAGGCGGCCGACGTCGCGGTCCGGTACGGCGACCCTGCCGCGCAGGAGCCGGTCGACTCGGTCGCCGAGGTCGGGGTCGTGGACCCGTTGGGCGCGGCCGAGGGTCTCCGTCGCCGTACGACGCAGTCGCCGCACCTCGAGCACGGGCACCTGGAGCCGGTAACCCAGCGCGGTCGCGTTCTCGCCGGCGCACGTGCGGGCGGCGATGTCGCGGGCCGTCTCGGGCAGGGAGTCCCACGCCTCGCCGAGCCAGTCGTGCTCGGCCGCGAGGTGGTGCTCGCTGCCTGGCCGTGCGGGGGCGGCGGGCCGGAGAGCGGGGCCGGCTCGGCCCTCGCTGAGGTCGCGGGGAGTGGCGGCGTACTCGTCGAGCCACGCGGCCTCGGCGGTGAGGGGGTGGGTCCGCGGTGCGGGGCGATCGGGCATGGGGCGTCCTGACTCGTGGGGAGCGAGTGGGTGCCAAGGACGGGACGGGCCGAAGCCGGGGCCGGCGGTCGCAGAGACTCGGGGGAGACGGTGTGTCATGACACCGTACGTCGGTCAGGGCGCCATGCAAGGACTTTCACCAGAGAGAGTGCCCACTGTCGCGGGTCCGCAGGGCCTGTGGAGCGACCGTTGCCGATCTCGTGCGCTGAGAGAACACTGTGTCGTAGCCTACCGTCGGGTATCCCTGACGGCAGCGCGCGTGCCCGGGGAGAGCGGCATCTCGGGCCGCGTCGGCGCAGCTCGGCCAGGCAGAGCATCGACCGAGGGAGACGGCCTGATGAGCACGGTGGACCACGGAGCGGCCGACGCCGCACGTTCCGGCCCGGCCTCGTCGGTCGAGGCGCCCGTGGTCGTGCCTGCCGAGGCGCTCGACGTCGGTGCGGGCGGGCTCGGCGCCTCCAGCCCCTCGTGGGTGCTGCGCGACGTGCACGCCCTCCTCGCCCAGATCCGCGACTACGCCGTCATCACCCTCGACACCGAGGGCACCGTGCTGAGCTGGAACGCGGGCGCGGAGCACGTCAAGGGCTACGCCGCCGCCGAGATCGTCGGCACGAGCTTCCGGCGCTTCTACACCGAGCCCGACCGTCGTGCCGACCTCCCGACCCGGATCCTCGCCCGCGCGCAGAAGAACGGGGTGGCCCACTCGGTCGGCTGGCGGGTGCGCCGGGACGGGTCGCTGTTCTGGGCCGACGTCACCGTCAGTGCGCTGCGCGAGCCCGGCGGTGCGCTCGCCGGCTACGTCAAGGTGACGCGCGACATCACCGACCAGCGCCTGCACGAGTTGGCCCAGGAGCAGCAGCACGCGGCCTTCACCCACGACCTGCGCGCGCCGCTGACCACGGCCGTCGGCTACCTCGACCTCGCGCTGGAGTACCTCGCCGAGGCGGAGGGCGCGGGCGGCGCGGAGGGCGCGGACGGGACCGCCGGGGGCGACGGCCCCGACCAGGAGCTCGACGGCCCGGGTCGCCACCTATCCGGTCTGCTCGGCCACGCCAGCCGCAGCCTGCGTCGCCTCAACGTGATGATGGAGCGTCACCTGGACGCGTCCCACGCCGCGGGCACGGCGGGCACGGCGGGTGTCGAGGCGCCCGAGCTGTTGCGGATCGACGGCGTCGTGGAGGCCACCGTGCAGGCCACGCTCGAGCCGGCCGCCACCGAACGGGTGCAGGTGCGCACGGCCCCGGACGCCCAGGTCGCCTACGTGGACCGGCAGGCGCTGGAGCGGGCCCTGGCCAACGTCATCGGTAACGCGGTGAAGTACTCCCACGACGACGTGCTGGTCACCACCGCCCTCCTGACGACGGACTCGGAGCCGCGGCACATGGTCCGCATCCAGGTCAGCGACACCGGGCGGGGCATCCACCCCGACGACCTCGGCACGATCTTCGAGCCCGGCGAGCGCGGGCGGCTGGCCCGCGACGACGGTGGTCACGGGCTCGGCCTCAACAGCGTCCGTCAGCTGATCACGCGCCAGCAGGGGTCGGTGGCGATCGTCAGCCGTCTCGGCGAGGGCACGTCGGTGTCGCTCGACCTCCCGGTCGCACCGGCCGGCTGAGCCGTCCCGGGAGCAGCCGATCAGGAGCAGCCGAGGCGCTCGTGCGCCGCGGCGACGAGGTCGAGCAGGTTCTCCCGCTCGTCCTCCTCGTCGTCGGTGCCGGCCAGCGCCCAGCCGAGGGGCTCGCGCGTGGCGGTGACGGCGCACGTGTCGGAGGCGACGAGCACCGCCTGCTCGTCGACGACGTACACCTCGTCGCCGTCGACGTCGACCGGCGGACCGGTTTCGGCCAGGCCCATGGCGAGCAGGCCGAGGTTCGTCGTCCGCGCCGCGATCGTCGTGAAGGCCCCGTCGCCGACGTAGGAGCAGACGACGCCGGCGTCGCCGGCGCTGCCGCGGGCCAGCCGCACCTCGCCGACCTGGTCGGTGACGAGGGAGTCGTCCGGTGCGGGGCAGGTGTCGGGCACCTCGGCGAGCGGCACGTCGGCCGCGGCCACGCCCTCGCTCAGCTCGCGGGCGACGTCGACGAGCAGGTCGGCGGGCAGGGTCGGGTCGTCACGGTCGGCGAACTGGCTGTCGACCATCACGAGGTCGTCCCCGACCTGCGCGGTGACGCGGACCCCGTCGTAGCTGTTGGTCGTCGTGTACGCCGCGTCCCCGACGCCGGTGAGGGGCTCGGGGGCGGTGTCGGCGTACGAGCCGGTCGTCACGGCCAGCAGCGTGCGGCCGTCGGCACCGGCTTCCCGGCCGTCGAGCTGCTGGTGGGGGCCGGCCGGTTCCCGCACCCCGGATCGGTCGTGCTGGACGGCATGTTCTCGTTCCCCATGACGCTCTCGATCGAGGAGGCCGGGCCCGGGACCGCGCTCTCCGGCCCCGTCGACCTGCCGTACCGGCGCGGTCTCGGCTGGCTGCTCCTCACCCGGCGCTCGCGCACGGTGCGGGCGAGGGTGGGTGCGGCGGAGTGGCGGCTGCGGGCTCGGGGGCGCGGGAGCGCCGAGCTCTCGCGGGACGGTCAGGTCGTGGTCACGTCCGACCTCGGCTTCACCCGGCACCGGATCGCTGCGACGGCGACGCCGACCGACCTCGCCGTGGGGGCGGCGCTGTCACCGCTCTCCACCACGCTCACCGTGGTCCAGGGTCTCGGCTGAGCCGCCTCGGCCGAGCGCGGTCGTGATCAGTACGACGGCGGGGCCGGCGGCCAGCACGAGGGCGAGGGCGACGTACCCGGCGTCCAACGACGCCGCGGTGGCGACCGCGGCGACCAGCACCGGGCCGCCCGCGTCGCCCAGCTCGCGGCCGAGCTCGGCGGTGCCCATCGTCTGGCCCAGGCGGGCCGGCGGGGTGGAGGCGGCGAGCGCCGCGAAGCCGAGCGGCGTGATGAGCCCGGTGCCCGCGCCGATGAGGACGGCGGCGAGCACCACGCCCACGACCCCGGGCAGCAGGGCCGCCACCAGGCCGGCGGCGGCGAGCAGCAGCCCGGCGACGAGCCCGGTGCGGGTCCGCAGCCGGCCCGCGTCGAGCGCGCGACCCGCCCGCGGTTGCACGACGGCGGCGGTGCCCGCGAGCACGGAGACGGCGGCACCCGTGACGACCGGCCCGAGACCGGACGCGGCGCCCGTGACGGGGAGGAACCCGACACCGACGGAGAGGGCCGCGGTGGCGCCGGCCAGCGCCGAGGTGGGCACGAGGAAGGACCGGTCGGCCAGACGCCGGGCCAGGTCGAGGACGGTCTGCCGGGTCCGGGGCAGCGGTGGCACCACCGGCACGACCAGCAGGGCCCAGACGGCGACGACGAGGGCGAGGGCCGCGGTCACGGCGAACAGCAGCTGCAGCCCGCCGAGCCAGATCAGCGCGCCGCCCAGCAGCGGGCCGAGCGTGTAGCCGATGCTCTTCCAGAAGCCGTAGGACCCGAACGCCCGGCCGTGCTTCGCCGCCGGGTTGAGCCGGGCGACCATGCTCGAGGCCGCCGGTGAGAACGCGGAGGCCGCCGCCCCCTGGCCCAGCCGCGCGACCCAGAGCCACGCGGGCTCGTCCGCGACGACGTACGTCGCCGAGGCGCACGCGAAGCCGACCAGCCCTGCCAGCAGCACGGGTCGCGCGCCGACGCGGTCCGCGATCGTGCCGAAGACCGGCTTGAGCAGCACCTCGGCCCCGTCGTACAGCGCGAGCAGGAGGCCGAGGGTGAGGAGCGAGGTGACCGCGTCCTCCGACGCGCTCCCGAGGCTCGCGGCCACGGCGTGAGCGCCGAACGCGGTCGTGAACCCGGCGGCGTAGAGGGGCCACATGCGGGGGTCCCGCCGGCCGACGGCGAGAGGCTCGGTCACGGAGGCAAGGTAGCGGTCCGGGGGGTCAGGTAGGAGGGCCCGACCGCACGGTGAGCGCCGCCTGCAGCACGAGGTGGTCCCAGGGTCGACGCGGGTCGCGCCCGGAGAGCTCGCGGGCACGGCGCAGCCGGTAGCGCAGGGTCTGCGGATGCAGGCCGAGGCGGGTCGCCGCGTCGGTGGCGGAGCCCTCGGCGAAGAACGCCCGGAGTCCCTCGAGCAGGAGGCCCTGCGCCCCGAGGGGGCCGAGGGCCAGCGCGCGGAAGCGGTCGGCGTCGCCGTCGCGGTGCCCGGACAGCAGCGCCACGAGCTGGACGTCGGCCTCCTCGAGCACGGTCCGGGCGGCGAAGGCGTGGGCCGGGGCGTGCGCGAGGGCGTGCTCGGCGAGCCGCAGGCACCGCGGCAGGTCGGTGAGCCGCTCGCTGCGTACGGCGACCGCGCGCCACCCCCGCTGCTGCACCCCGCGCCGTACGGCGTCCGGGGCCGCCTCGGCCTCGGGCCCGGCGTCGACGAGGGCCACCGCGGCGCGACCCCGGGTCCGGCGCAGCGCCGTGCGCCGGTCGTCCCCGAGCGCCTCCCCGAGCGCGTCGGCCGAGACGGCGTCGGTGGGGTCGGCGGACTGCACGACCAGCACCGCAGGGCGGGCGGGCAGCGTGATCCCGAGCTCGCGGCACCGGTCGTCGACGTTCGTGCGGGTGACCTGGCGCCCGACGAGCAGGTCGTCGACGAGGTCCCCCACGGCCCGTGCGCGGTCGCCGCTGACCCGGGCGGTGCCCGCGCCGTACCCCTCGTAGAGGGCCTCGGTCAGCGTGTCCATCGCGACCATCCACAACCGGGCGAGCGCCATGGCGTCGCCGACCGAGAGGCGCCGGCCGGCGACGGCCTCGACGTGGTCGACGATCCGCCCGGCAGCGAGGCGGTAGGCGCGCAGGACCCCCGGCAACGGACGCCCGTCGAGCGCGCGGGCGGTCCCGATGCCCCGGAACCGACGGACGTCGGCCTCGGTCAGGTCGGTGCCGCCGGCGGCCCAGAGCCCGAGCACCCGGGTGGTGCCCCAGGTGGCGATGGCGCCCACCTCGCCGAGCTGGTCGGGGGAGAGGACCGCGTACGCCGGGATCTCGTGGACGATCTCGGCCGTGACGTCGCGGGCCAGGTCGTCGAGCCGGGCGAGCACGTCGGCCGCCACCTGCTGCCGTCCGGTCGCCGTCCCGTCCGTCGTGCCCGGCTCGGGTTGCGGCATGGCTCACCTCGGTCGTGGGTTGTCATCGGATGACAACGACTCTACGCAGCAATGCTGCGTCGGTCTTGTCGCGTCGGAGCGGGGGCCCGAGGCTGGCGTCGTACCGACCACCGGGTCGGACCGACGGAGAGCAGGGCGAGATGGACGCGGACAGCATCGTCATCGGTGGGGGACTGGCCGGCCTCGTGGCGGCGGCGGAGCTGGCCGACGCCGGCCGGAGCGTGCTGCTGCTCGACCAGGAGCCGGAGCAGTCCCTCGGGGGGCAGGCGCACTGGTCGCTCGGCGGTCTCTTCCTCGTCGACAGCCCCGAGCAGCGCCGCATGGGCGTCAAGGACTCGCTCGACCTCGCGCTCCAGGACTGGTTCGGCTCCGCGCAGTTCGACCGGCCCGAGGACCACTGGCCGCGGCAGTGGGCCGAGGCCTACGTGCACTTCGCCGCCGGTGAGAAGCGGTCGTGGCTGCGCCAGATGGGCCACCGGCTCTTCCCGGTGGTCGGCTGGGCCGAGCGCGGCGACGGTCGCGCCGACGGCCACGGCAACTCGGTGCCGCGCTTCCACCTCACGTGGGGCACCGGGCCGGGCGTCGTGGAGCCCTTCGAGCGACGCGTGCGCGAGCACGTCGCCACCGGGCGCATCGAGCTCCGCTTCCGCCACCGCGTCGACGGGCTCGTCACCCACGACGGTGTGGTCACCGGGGTCCGGGGCGCCGTCCTGGCCCCGTCCGCCGTCGAGCGCGGCGCGGCCTCCTCGCGCGACGAGATCGGCGAGTTCGAGCTGAGCGCCCAGGCGGTGCTCGTGACCTCGGGCGGCATCGGGGGCGACCACGACCTCGTGCGGAAGGCGTGGCCGGAGCGCCTCGGCACGCCGCCGAGGCGGATGGTGGCGGGCGTCCCCGCCCACGTCGACGGCCGGATGCTCGCGATCACCGAGGCGGCGGGCGGCAGCATCATCAACCCGGACCGCATGTGGCACTACACCGAGGGTCTGCGCAACTGGGACCCGATCTGGGCCAACCACGGCATCCGGATCCTCCCGGGCCCGTCGTCGCTGTGGCTCGACGCGGAGGGCAACCGCCTGCCCGCGCCGTACTTCCCCGGGTTCGACACCCTCGGCACGCTGAAGCACCTGATGGCCACGGGCCACGACCACTCGTGGTTCGTGCTGACGCAGAAGATCATCGAGAAGGAGTTCGCGCTCTCCGGCTCCGAGCAGAACCCCGACCTCACCGGCAAGGACGTCAAGCTCCTGCTCTCGCGCGTGCGCCCGGGCGCGCCGGGCCCGGTGGAGGCGTTCAAGCAGCACGGCGAGGACTTCGTCGTGGCCGACACGCTGCCCGAGCTCGTCGCCGGCATGAACCGCCTCACCGACGAGCCGCTCGTCGACGCCGACCGGCTGCAGCGGCTCGTCGAGGCCCGCGACCGCGAGATCACCAACCCGTTCGCCAAGGACGCCCAGGTCACCGCCATCAACGGGGCGCGTGCCTACCGCGGCGACAAGCTCATCCGGGTCGCCACGCCCCACCGGCTGCTCGACCCCGCGGCCGGGCCGCTCATCGCGGTGCGGCTCAACATCCTCACCCGCAAGACCCTCGGCGGGCTCCACACCGACCTCGACGGCCGGGTGCTCGACGCGGCCGGCGCACCGGTCCCGGGCCTGTACGCCGCGGGCGAGGTCAGCGGCTTCGGCGGCGGCGGCATGCACGGCTACAACGCGCTCGAGGGCACGTTCCTCGGCGGCTGCCTGTTCTCCGGCCGCACCGCCGGGCGCAGCGCGGCCGCGGCGATCGGCTGAGGAGCGGGACGGGCGCCCGGCCGGGCGCGGCTCCCAGGGCGGACGTCATCGCGTTCGCGGCCCCCGGACCTCCGTCTGACGTCCGCATCTCGACGGGTGTACCGGCAGGGCACCCTTCTCGGGCCCGTGCGCGCCCCGGGCGGCCTACGCTCGACGTGTGGACAACCGTTCCGAGGTGCGCGAGTTCCTCACCACCCGCCGCGCCCGCATCACCCCCGACCAGGTCGGGCTGCCGACCGTGGGCGCGCGTCGCGTGCCGGGACTGCGGCGCAGCGAGGTGGCGTCGATCGCCGGCCTCAGCATGGAGTACTACGCGCGTCTCGAGCGTGGCCAGATCGGCGGCGCGTCCAGCGGCGTGCTCGAGGCCCTCGCCCGGGCGCTGCAGCTCGACGAGACCGAGCGGGCCCACCTCCACGACCTCGCCCGCGCCGCGGACGGCATCCCCACCTCGGGGCGCGCGCGGCGTCGTACGACGGGCAGGTCGGCACCCCGCCTCAGCCTGCAGTGGGCGCTCGAGGCCGTCACCGACGGCGTCGCCTTCGTGCGCGACCCGCGCCAGGACCTCGTGGCGCTGAACGCCCTGGGGCGGGCGTTCTACTCGCCCGTCATCGGCGACGGGGGGCGCGTGCCCAACCTGGCCCGGTTCCAGTTCCTCGACCCCGCCGCCCGCGACTTCTACCCGGACTGGGACCTCTTCGCCGAGATGTGCGTCGGGGTCATGCGCGCCGAGGCCGGTCGCGACCCCCACGACCGCGGGCTGCAGGACCTCGTCGGCGAGCTCTCCACCCGCAGCGACGTCTTCCGCCGGCTGTGGGCGGCCCACGACGTGCGCACGCACGGCTCCGGGACCAAGCGGTTCTGCCACCCCGTGGTCGGCGAGCTGAGCCTGGCGTACGAGGAGCTGGCCGTCACCGCGGAGCCGGGCCTCGTGCTGCTCGTCTACACCGCCGAGCCCGGCTCGCCCTCGGCCGAGCGCCTGCGCCTCCTCGCCTCGTGGTCGGCGCCGGCCGCCGTGACGCAGGACGACGTCGCGGCCCCCGACGCCCGGTAGGCGTCGGGAGGGCTACTCCTCCTCCGCGACCTCGTCGGCGCTCTCGCCGGTGACGTCGTGGGCGTGCTCGCCCGCGAGCCCGGGGCCGCCGAGGGGGTCGCTCGACCAGCGCTCGAGGCGCCAGCCGCCGTCGGGGCTGCCCGCCACCACGCTGAGGCCGGTGTTGCGCAGGAAGAGCTCGGTGGCCGTGTCGGGGTCGATGCCCGCGGCCAGGGTCGACCAGGCCCGGATCGCCGCGCCGTGGCTGACGACCGCGACGGTGTCGTCGGGCCCGTGGGCGGCGGCGATCTCGCGGACCGCCGCGTCGTACCGCTCCCGGAACTCCCGCCCGCTCGGGCCGCCCGGCACGCGGTGGTCGAGGTCGCCCTCCAGCCACGCGCCGACGCTGCCGGCGTACGCCTTGACGGAGTCGAGGTCGCTGCGCATCTCGAGGTCGCCCGCCGAGATCTCCTCCAGCCCGTCGCGCACGACCACCTCGAGGCCGCGCGCCTCGGCGAGCGGTGCGGCGGTCAGCTGCGTGCGCACCAGCCGCGACGCGTAGAGGCCGGCGATCGGCTCGTCGGCCAGGGCGGCGGGCACGGCGCGGGCCTGGGTGTGGCCGAGCTCGGTGAGGCCGGCGCCCGGGAAGGCCGTGTCGAGCGCTCCGACGACGTTGTTCGGGGTCTGGCCGTGACGGATGAGGAGGAGGCGCACTCCGCGAGCCTAGGGGACGGGAACACGTCTGCTTTCAGGACAGGACCTGACCGGAAGGGCTCCTAGCGTGGAGGCATGACGACGAACGAGCAGTCCACCTCCACCACTTCCACCACCACTTCCACCACCGCTGTCGGCGACCTCGACGCCGAGCGCGCCGACCTCCTCGAGGCGCTGCGCAAGCACCGTGGCCTCTTCCGGGTCACGGTCGCCGGGCTGAGCGACGAGCAGGCCCGGCTCACGCCGACGGTCAGCTCGTTGAGCCTCGGCGGCCTCGTCAAGCACGTGTCGTCGACCGAGGCCGAGTGGGCGTCGTTCGTGACCGACGGACCGGCGCCGGCGCCCGACGTCGACTGGGCGAACGTCGACTGGGCGAACCCGCCGGCGGCGGTCCAGGCGTACGCCGACGGGTTCCGCATGCTGGAGGGCGAGACGCTCGCGGGGCTGCTCGCGGCGTACGACGAGGTCGCCGCCGCGACCGACCGCCTCGTGGAGACGACGGACCTCGCCGCCCGTCAGCCGCTCCCCGAGGCCCCGTGGTTCGAGCCCGGGGCGTCGTGGAGCGCACGACGCGTCTTCGTGCACCTCGTCGCCGAGACGGCGCAGCACGCCGGCCACGCCGACATCCTGCGCGAGACGATCGACGGTCGGAAGTCGATGGGCTGACGCGCTCAGCGGCCGTCGGGCCGGGGGCGGTGCTGCACGTACTCGACCACGGTGCCGTCGGGGTGCCGGGCGTTGAACCCGGCACCGGTCGGGACCTCCCGTAGCGGTACGACGATCTCCGCGCCGGCGGCGACGAGCGCGTCGTGGTAGGGCTGCACCTCGTCGACCAGCAGCGTGCCCGTCGTCGCCCGGAAGGGGGCGAGGGCCTCGTCGGTGCCCTCGAGGAGCAGGAACGCCCCGACGGTCGCGAGCGCCAGGCCCACCTCCGGGTAGGGGAAGACGGCGTCGGCCCGCGTGCCCTGCAGCTGCTCGTAGAAGGTGATCCCCTCGCGGAGCGTGCCGGGGGCCAGGAACACCCGGATCAGCACCCGCGGCGGCTTCCCCTCGCTGCTCGGCCGCTCGCGCCAGAACGCGGCAGGCTCGTCCCCGGTCGGCTCGCCGGTGGGCTCGTCGGTGGTCATCAGAGGGTGAAGTTCCGGAAGAGCACCGACGCCAGCGCGAGGGCGAGGAGCACGTTGACCACGGTGGCCGCGGCGAAGAGGCCGACGGGCTTCCACCCGGCCTCCTTCACGTCGGAGACCTTGAACTCCAGGCCGATGCTGACGAACGCGAGGATGAGGAAGTAGTCGCGGAAGCCCTTCACCACCGTGTCGAACTGCTCCACGGTCGCAGCGTCGGCCTGCTCGACGAAGATCGTCGCGATCACGGAGGCCGCGACGAAGCCGAGCACGAACTTCGGGAAGCGGTGCCACAGCTCGATCGCCCGCGGCTTCTCCGCGCCGCGGTCGACCTTGAACGCGAACCACGCGGTGAGGCCGACGGCCACGAAACCGATGAGCGCGTTCTGGGTGAGCTTCACGACCGAGGCGACCTGGAGCGTGTCCTCGCCCGCGATGGCGCCGGCCGCGGTCACGGCCGCGGTGGTGTCGATGTTGCCGCCGAGCCAGGCGCCGGTGACGGCGTCCGAGAGGCCGAGGAGCCCGGCCAGCCAGGGCAGCAGGAAGATCGACGGCAGGGCGAACGCGATGACGAGGCTCGCGGTGTAGGCGAGCTGCTCCCGCCGCGCGCGTACGGCGCCCGCCGCCGCGATGGCGGCGCTCACCCCGCAGATCGAGACCGCCGAGGCGAGCAGGGCGCGCAACCGGTCGTCGAGCCCGAGCCGCCCGCCCAGCCACCACGCGAACGCGAAGACGCCGGTGATGAGCAGGAGTCCCTGCAGGATCGCCGGCCCAGCCGCCCGCACCAGGACCGACAGCACCACGGTCGCGCCCAGCACGACGAGGCCGGTCTTGATGAAGAACTCGGTCCGGAAGCCACCGGCGAGCCGGTCGCGCACCCCCAGCGCGCTCAGCAGGGCGTTGCCGCCGAGGCCGAGGAGGATGGCGTAGACGGGGTACTCGATCGCCCCGGCGACGTCGGCGAACGCCGTGTCCTCGGCCCAGACCGGCACGTTCTCGGTGAGCAGCCGGGTGGCGACGCCGCCGGCGAGGACCGCGAGGAGCCCGAGCACGAACCCGGCCCCGGTGACGCGGGTGCCGTCCTCGACGACGGAGCGGTCCGGGGGTGTGGCCCCGCCGGTGGTCGTCGACCCGGGGGAGGCGCCGTCGTGCGTCGACGCGCTCACAGCGGCAGCCAGCCCTCGGTGATGACGCCGGCTGCCGCGAGCAGCACGATCGCGAGGCCGACCCCGGTGGCCGCCCAGTCCTCGTTGAGGGCGAAGCGTCGTACGCCGTCGGTCTCACCGGTCGGGGGAGGGGTGGTGGCCGCGGGTGCGGGCCGGGTGTCGTCGTCAGCCATGGGTGCTCCTCGAGAGACGGAGCGTCAAACTGTAGTGAGTCACGCGAGTTACACATCCGGGGTCTCATGGGGTGGTCGCCGCTCGAGCCCGGGTAACGCGGTGTCCGGGTGACTGCACACGCGGCAGAACGCGCACCCGGACGCCACAGCACCGCAGAAGTCCCTCGGGGCGGAGGGCGGGGCTCGGGTCGGTCGTCCGCGGTAGGTGGCACCCGTGACCCGGGTACGACCTACCGCGAAAGGTCCCCGGCCCGGCCGCCGAACGCCCCGCCCGCGCCGAACGCCCGCTCCGCGAACCGCTCGCCGATGCGGCGGTGGGTGGCGGCGTCGGGGTGGATCCCGTCGGGCAGGGGGAGCTCGGCGTGGTCGGCCTCGCCGTACAGCTCGAGGCCGTCGAGCAGGTGGAGGTGCGGGTCGCTCGCGGCGCGCTCGGCCACGATGCGCGCGAGCTCGGTGCGGACCACGCCCAGGGTGAGGCGTCCGGCGGCGACCTCGGCCGGGTCGCCGGTGGCGACGAACCGCACGCGCCCCTCCCGCATGGCCTCGGCGTCGGGCGCGAGCGGGCCGGGGGTGTCCTCGTGGGTCGGGCACCAGATCGGGGAGACGACGAGCAGCGGGGCGGTCGGGTGGCCGTCGCGGACCGTGTCGAGGAAGCCGTGGACGGCGGGGGAGAAGGCGCGCAGCCGCATCAGGTCGGCGTTCACGACGTTGATGCCGATCTTCACGCTCAGCAGGTCGGCCGGGGTGTCCCGCATCGCGCGCGCCGTGAACGGGTCGAGCATCGCGCCGCCGCCGAACCCGAGGTTGACGAGGTCGACCCCGCCCCGCGCGGCGGCGAGCGCCGGCCAGGTCGTGCTCGGGCTCGCGGCGTCGGACCCGTGGCTGATCGAGCTGCCGTGGTGCAGCCAGACGGGGCGGTCCCCGCGCCGTACCGGCTCGACGGGCGCGTCGGTGCGCAGTGCCGCCAGCACCGTCGTCTCGGTGTGGGGCAGCCAGATCTCGACGGTCTTGAGGTCGTCGGCCAGTCCGTCGAAGCGCAGGGTGCCGGGATCGCCGGCCGTGTGCTCGAAGCCGCCCGTGCGCATGTCGATCGTGAGCAGGTCGCCCCCGGTGACGCTGCCCCGGCCGGCGGGCACGCCGTCGACGACGAGGTCGTAGAGGCCGTCCGGGCGGGGCGGCACCCCGACGTACGCCCGCTTGGTGGGGATCGTGTCGAGCTCGACGACCGTCGCGCGGGTGCGGAGGGCGACACGGACGCCCGACGGCTGCGACTCGGCCATCGCGAGCTGCGGGTCGGTGTTCTGGGCGCGGGCCCGTGCGGGTAGCCGGTGGGGCAGGAGGCCGCGCGGGGTCGCCTCCAGCTCGAGGGCGCCGGCGACGAGGTCGGCGGTGATCGGGGTCGTGGTGAGGGTGGTCATCTCAGATGCTCTCGGTGTCGTCGGTGGGGGTGGTGGCGGTCCAGGTGCGCAGCAGCACGTCGAGCGAGTCGACGATGCGCGTCCAGGTGGCGCCGGAGTCGGGCGCGCTGTGGCTGAACGCGCCCGTGAGCTCGAGGCTGACGAAGCCGTGGAAGACGCTGCCGAGCAGGCGAACGGCGTGGGTCTCGTCGGGCTCGTCGAGCCCGTAGGCGTGCAGCACCGCCCGGCTCATCCGGGCGTGCCGCGGACCGTCGCTGGCCATCGCCGTGGCGTGGTCGAGCGGGTGGCGGGCGGCGGCGTAGCGGCCCGGGTGGTCGCGGGCGTAGTCGCGGAAGACGTCGCCCAGGGCGCGCAGGGCGTCCTTGCCGGAGCGCCCCGCGAGGGCGTCGGCGGCGCGGTCGGCGAGCTCGGTGAGGGCGAGCAGGGCGATGCGCGTGCGCAGGTCGTCGGCGCCCGCCACGTGGGAGTAGAGGCTCGCGACCTGGACGTCGAGCCGGCGCGCGAGCGCGGACGGCGTCACGTGGGCGAAGCCGACCTCGTCGGCCAGCTGGGCTCCGGCCTCGGTGACCGACGTCGGGGTGAGTCCCTTGCGAACCATAGAGACATAGTCGTTTTCCTAAAGGATTTAGGCAAGCCGACGGGTGGGCGGCCAGTCGTCCCCGGTCCGACGCCCGTCGTTCACCCGCCGGCCGCGGGGCGTGGCTAGGTTCCGCGACGTGATCTCGGTGCTGACGCGACTCGGAGTGCTCGGCGCGGTCGCCGCAGCCGTGTACGGCGTGGGGGTCGCGCAGGCCGACAGCCCCGCGGAGCCTCCGGCCTGCGTCGACGCCTGGGCCGTCGGCCAGACCCTCCCCGGCGACTACGCCGGCTGCCTGGACGTCGACGGCACCCTGACCGGCGCCCCCTACCGCGAGTGCGCCGACGGTGCGCGCTTCGTCAGCTGGAACGGCCGCTACGCCGTCACCGGCGGCCCCGTCGTCGACGCGGGCGCCGCGACGACGGCCGCGGACCCGGCGTACGGCGACGTGTTCGCCACCTGCCCCGGCTGACCACCCGGCTGACCACGCGGCTGACCACCCCGACTGCGGCCCCCCGGCTACGTTGACGAGCATGACCACCGCATCGCGCGCCACCGCGCTCCTCGACCTCCACCGTGCCGACGAGCTGCTCACCGTCGTCAACGTCTGGGACGTCATCACCGCCAAGGTCGTCGCCGACATCCCCGGCACGACCGCGCTCGCCACCGCGAGCCACTCCATCGCCGCCTCGCTCGGCTACGAGGACGGGGAGAACATCCCCCGCGACGAGATGCTCGCCGCCGTCGAGCGCATCGTGCGCGCCACCGACCTGCCGGTCAGCGCCGACCTCGAGGGCGGGTACGGCGACGCGGCCGACACGGTGCGCCGCGCGATCGAGATCGGCGTCGTCGGGGCCAACATCGAGGACCAGATGAAGCCGGTCGAGGAGGCCACGGCCCAGGTGGCGGCGATCATGCAGGCCGCCGCCGCGGCCGGCGTACCGGACTTCGTGCTCAACGCCCGCACCGACGCCTTCGTGAAGGCCGGCGACCGCGACCCCGCCGAGGTGCTCGACGACGCCGTACGGCGCGGGCTGGCCTACCTCGAGGCCGGCGCGCCCGTCGTGTTCGTGCCCGGCAAGCTCGACGAGGACCAGGTGCGCACGCTCGCCGACGCGTTCGGCCCGCGTCGCCTCACGCTCATCGGCATCCCGGGGATCCCGTCGCTCGCCCGGCTCACCGAGCTCGGTGTCGGCCGCGTCTCCTACGGCCCGCTCTCGCAGAACGTGGCCCTGACCGCGCTGGCCGAGCTGGTCGAGGACGTGCACGCCGGCGGCGGCGTGCCCTCGACGGTGCGCATTCTGAACTGACGGCCCGCGGCCCGACGGCCCGACGGGTCGGGACGTGCGAACGGGGCGGTCGGCGCTGGGTGCGCCGGCCGCCCCGTCGTCGTACGGGTGGTGCCGTCGAGCAGGTGGTGCGTGTGGGACCTCGCCGGTTCAGCGACCGAACGAGGAGCCCGGCTGGGCGAGCCCGTCGGCGATCGGCGTGCCCGGGTCGGTGTCGTCGTCGTGGCGGCGGACCTTGGCGGCGACGTCGGACGCGACCTCGCTCGCCTTGTGGGCGACCTCGCCGGCCTTCTCGGTGACCGCCTCGCCCACCTTCGGCGCGGTCTCACGGACCTTGGCCTGGGCCTCGGCGGCCTTCTCCTGGACGGTGGGGTTGTTCCAGGCGTTCTGGGCCTGGGTCTTGATCTGGTCGTAGCGTGCGCGACCGGCGCGTGCGCCGAGCACGTAGCCGATCCCGATCCCGACGAGCAACGTCAGCTTCCGCATGGTCGTGCCTCCTTCTGTGGCGTCTGGTCGGAGGCGGTACCCGACTGCCGGTGAGTCAGTCCGGCCGCCCCGTCGTTCCTCGGCGCCGGACCGGCGCAGGCCCCTAGGATGGGCGCGTGAGTGTCGCCGCCCGCCTGAACGCGCACGTCGACGGTGCGGTGGACGGACGGCCGATGGTGTTCGTCCACGGGTTCGGGTGCGGGCAGCAGATGTGGCGGTTCGTGGCCCCGGCGTTCGACGACCACCGGGTGGTGCTGCTCGACCTGGCGGGCTCGGGCGGTTCGGACGTCCGTGCGTACGACGCCGCGCGGTACGACCGGCTGGAGGCCTACGCCCAGGACGTCGTCGACCTCCTCGTCGAGCTGGACCTCGACGACGCGGTGCTCGTGGGCCACTCCGTGTCGGCGATGATCGGCGTGCTCGCCCACGCCCTGGCCCCCGAGCGGGTCTCGACGCTCGTGATGGTGGCCCCCTCCGCGCGGTACATCGACGAGGGCGACTACGTGGGCGGCTTCTCCGAGGCCGACATCGACGACCTGCTCGCGACGATGGATCGGAACCACCTGGGCTGGCAGGCGCCCCTGGCCGGGATGGTCGGGGCGACCGCCGCCGGCGGCGACACGGGTGTGGCCGCCGAGCTCGAGGAGAGCTTCTGCCGCACCCGGCCCGACATCGCCCGTCAGTTCGCGAGCCTCACCTTCCGCGGCGACAACCGCGCCGACCTCGCCCGGGTGGCGGCCCCGACCCTCGTGCTGCAGTCCGCCGTCGACGTCGTCGCGCCCCCGGAGGCCGGCCGGTTCGTGCACGAGAACGTGCGGGGCTCGCAGCTCGTCACCATCGACACGGTCGGGCACTCGCCGCACCTGACGGCGCCGGGCGCGACCGCCGACGCGATCCGCTCGTTCGTCGACGGCGGGAGGGCGTGAGCGCCCCGCACCGACCCGAGGGCGTCGAGTGGTCGCTCCTGCCCGGGGGTGCCCTGCTGCTCGACGACGCCCTGGTCGTGGTGGCCGCGAACCACGCGATGCTCGACCTGGCGGCCCGCCCCGAGCCGGACGTGGTGGGCCGGCCGATCGGCGACCTGCTCTCGGCGGGGGGCCGGATCATGACGCAGACCCACCTCCTGCCGATGCTCCGGCGGACGGGCCGGATCGACGAGGTCGCGCTCGACGTCGTCACGCCCGACGGCACGCGGGTGCCCGTCATGGTGAGCGCCACCCGCGACGGCGACGTGACGCCCGCGGTCGTGCGCGCGCTGGTCGTGGGGGTCAGCGAGCGCCGCCGCTACGAGAGCGACCTCCTGCGGGCGACCCGCGAGGCGGAGTCCGCGAGGGCCGCGGCGGACGCGCTGGCGGTCGCCCTCCAGGCCACCCTCATCCCGCCGGCGCCGCCGGTGGTGGAGCACCTCGACATCGCCGCGGGCTACCGCCCCGCGGGCGACGGCAACGAGGTCGGTGGCGACTTCTACGACGTCTTCCAGACCGGCGGGCGCTCGTGGGTGGTCGTGCTCGGCGACGTCAGCGGGAAGGGGGCGCTGGCCGCGGCGGTCACGGCCTCCGTGCGTCACCACGTGCGCGCCCTCGCGATGCAGCACGCCGATCCGAGCGAGGTGCTGCGCCACCTCGACCGCACGCTGGCGGACGACCCCACCGACCACTTCTGCACCCTCGCGCTCGGGCGGCTCGACCTCCTGGGTGACCGGTGGCGCCTCGACGTGTCCCTGGCGGGGCACCCGCCGCCGCTGCTGCGCAGGACCGACGGCAGCGTCGTCGAGGTCGGCGAGTACGGCACCCCGGTCGGGCTCCTGCCCCGCCCGGAGTTCGGCACGGTGTCGCTCGACCTGGTCGACGAGACCGTCACCTTCTACACCGACGGGGTCACCGAGGCGCAGGGGCCGAGCGGGATGCTGGGGGAGGACGGACTGGCCCGGCTGGTCGCCGGGGCGCCCCACGACGCCCGGGCCATCACGGCGGCGGTGGTCGAGGGTGCGCTGGCGCACCAGGTCGGGCTGGCCAGCGACGACATCGCCGTGCTGACGTTGTCGCCGCGGCTGGGCAGGCTGCCCGGCTGAGCCGGCTGCCCGGCTGTCCGAGGCCGATGGTCCTAGGCGACGTCGGTGCGGTCGGCCGGGGTGGGCGGCGCCCGGTCAGGCAGGCCCGGTCGCGGTGGTACGCGCAGCCGGGCCCACACCCGCGTGCCGTCGGCCTCCTCGACGCCCCAGGCCTCGCTGAGCGCCTCGACGATCGTCAGCCCCCGCCCGCGCACGGACTCCATCGGGTCGGTGGCCGCGGCCCGGTTCGCGACCGCCTCCGAGAGCGTGGTGCCGAGGTCGCGCACGGCGAGCTCCACGCTGTCGTCGGCGACGTGCCAGGTGACCTCGATCGTGCCGTCCTCGTCGTGGACGCCGTGCTCGATCCCGTTCACCACCAGCTCGTGGAGCACGAGCGTGGCGTCGTCGACGAGCTCGCTGTCGGCCCCCGCGAGGTGCAGCGCCTCGGAGATGAGCGTGCGCAGGGGCCGCGTCGAGGTGGTCGAGGCGGGCACCCGGGCGACGAAGGCGCCCTCGCGGTGACCTGGCCCGGGCTGGGAGGGGTCGTGCGGTGGCTCGCGGCTCTGCGGGGGGTGTGGCCGGTGACCCGTCACCTGGTCCATCGAAGAAGTGCTCCTCTCGGCGACGGCCCGGGAGGCGGCGGGCCGTCGTGCGGTTGGTACCCACTTGAACGCGGCCGAACGGAGAAGGTTCCGGTCGCGCCCGCCCCGGGCGGCCTCGTCGACCCCGGAGGGCGGGGAGCATCTCTCCGGCCTCCGCCGCCGATGGTGGAGGAATCGTCCGCAGTCGTCCCCCGGCCCGGGATGGTCCTCTGGGGCCCGGGCGTTCACCGTGACGCCCGTCACCCCTCGGAGGACCCATGCCCGACAGCGTCACCGGCCCGCCCGTGCTCGCGGAGATCCGCGCAGCGCTCACGCCCGACCAGGTGCTCGTCGACCCCGTCTCGACGGGTCCGCTGAGCCACGACCACGCCGAGTGGGCGCCGGTCGGTGCGCCGCTGGCGGTCGTGCGCGCCCGGTCGACGGCCGACGTGCAGGCGGTCGTCGCGGCCTGCCACCGGCACGGGGTGCCGGTCGTCGCGCGCGGTGCCGGCACCGGCCTGTCGGGCGGCGCCAACGCGGTCGACGGCGGCATCGTGCTCTCGCTGGCCGCGATGGACGCCGTGCTCGAGATCAACCCGCTCGAGCGGCTCGCCGTCGTGCAGCCCGGTGTCGTCAACGACCACCTCCGCGCCGCCGTCGCGCCGCAGGGCCTCTGGTACCCGCCCGACCCGGCGAGCTCGCCGTGGTCGACGATCGGCGGCAACGTGGCCACCAACGCCGGTGGCCTGTGCTGCGTGAAGTACGGCGTGACGCGCGACTACGTGCTCGCGCTCGAGGTCGTCACGGGCACCGGCGAGGTGGTGCGGCTGGGTCGCCGTACGGCGAAGGGCGTCGCCGGCTACGACCTCGCCGGCCTGCTCGTGGGCTCCGAGGGCACGCTCGGCATCGTCACCGAGGTCACCCTGCGGCTCCGTCCACTGCCGCCCCCGGCGATCACCGTCGCCGGCTACTTCTCCTCCGTGGTCGACGCCGGGTCCGCCGTACGCGCGGTGGCGGCTGCCGGGCTGACCCCCGCGGCGCTCGAGCTCGTGGACCGGCACTGCCTCGAGGCGGTCGACGCCTGGAAGCAGATGGGTCTCTCGGTCGAGGCCGACGCCGTGCTGCTGGCGCGCGTCGACGAGCCCGGCGCCGTCGGCGAGCAGATCGCCGACCGGGTGGTGGCCTGCTTCACCGAGTCCGGCGCCACGTGGGCCGACCGCTCGACCGACGAGCAGGAAGCGGAGGCGCTCTTCGAGGCCCGTCGGCTGGCCTACCCGGCGCTCGAGCGTCTCGGCCCGGTGCTCACCGAGGACGTCTGCGTGCCCAAGGAGCACGTGCCCGCGATGCTCGCCCGCATCGAGAAGGTCGCCGAGCGCCACGACGTGCGCATCGCCAACATCGCGCACGCCGGCGACGGCAACCTGCACCCGCTGATCATCACGCCGCCGGGCGACGACGCGGCCCGCGAGCGCGCCCAGGCGGCGTTCGAGGAGATCCTCGACGCGGCCCTCGAGCTCGGCGGCACCGTGACCGGCGAGCACGGGGTCGGCATCCTGAAGCGCGGCGGCCTCGAGCGCGAGCTCGACCCGGCCGTGCTGGCGATGCACCGCGCGGTCAAGCGCGCCCTCGACCCGGCCCTCATCCTCAACCCCGGCAAGGTCGTGGCGGCGCTCGACGTCGACCCCCGCACCGCCCCGGCGCACCAGGGGTGAGCGCGCTCGTCGCGCCGGCCTACCGTGCCCACCTGACGCCGGGGGTCGTCCACCTCGGCGTCGGAGGCTTCCACCGCAGCCACCAGGCGGTCTACCTCCACGAGCTGTTCGCCCGCGGGCGCGCCCTCGACTGGGGTGTCGTCGGGGTCGGCACCACGTCGTACGACGCGCGGCTCCACGCCGCGCTGGGGGCGCAGGACCACCTCTGGACCGTCGAGACGCGGACGGCGGCCGGCGCCGAGCACCTCGTCGTGGGGTCCCACCTCGAGCACCTCCTGCTCACCGACCCGGCGGGGGCGACCGCCGTGCTCGACCGCCTCGAGCGGCCGAGCACGCGCTGGGTGACGCTCACCGTGACCGAGGGCGGCTACCCGGTCGACGGGCCGCCGACGCCGACGCTCGCGGTGCTCGTGGAGGCCCTGCGGCGTCGCCGCGCGGCCGGTACGGCGCCCTTCGCCGTCGTGTCCTGCGACAACCTCCAGCACAACGGCCGCGTCGCGCGGGCCGCCGTGCTCGCCGCGGCCGGCCACGTCGACGCCGACCTCGGGCGGTGGATCGCGGACGAGGTCGGGTTCCCGTCGTCCATGGTCGACCGGATCACCCCGGCGACCTCGCCCGCCGACGTCGCCCGCATCCGGGCGGCCACGGGCCGCGACGACGCCTGCCCGGTGGTCGCGGAGCCCTTCCGGCAGTGGGTGCTCGAGGACGTCCCCGGCCCGGCGCGGCCCCCGCTCGAGGAGGTCGGCGTGCAGGTCGTGGCCGACGTCGCGCCGTACGAGCTGCTGAAGCTCCGCGTGCTCAACGGCGGCCACCAGGCGCTCGCCTGGCCGGGGCTGCTGCTCGGCCACCACGCCGTGCACGAGGCGGCGACCGACCCCGACGTCCGCGCGTTCCTGCGTGGCTTCCTCCACGCCGAGGTGCTGCCGACGCTCGACCCGGTCCCGGGCACCGACCCCGCGGCGTACGCCGAGACGGTGCTCGCGCGCTTCGCGCAGCCCGAGCTGCCCGACACGCTCGTGCGTCTCGCCGCGCACTCGGCCGACCGCGTGCCGGGCTTCGTGCTGGCCGCGGCCGCGGAGTCGGTCTCCGTCGGGAGGCCCGTGCCCGTCACCGCCGCGCTCGTGGCGCTGTGGTGGACGACGCTGCGGCGGGCGGGCGCGACCGGTGCGCCGGCGCTCCAGGCGCCCCCGGACGTCGACCTCCCGGGCGGCGAGGGCGAGGCCCTCGACGCGTTCCTGGGCGACCCGCGGGTGCTCGGCGACCTCGCCGGCGACCCCCGCTTCGGCGACGAGGTGCGGGCCGCGGAGGCGCTCGTCCGCTCCGTCGGGCCGCGGGGCCTCGTCCGTTCCCTCGTCGCCGATGCGGAGTGGACGAGTTCTCCCTGAGCCGCTCCGGGCGATGGAGAGAAGGTCCGTTCCGACGCCCTCGCGCCCATGGTCCGATGAGCCCGTTGTGACGACCGTCACCCGCACCGCCTGATCCGCCCCCGCCCCGCCCGATCCCACCAGAGGAGGAGACCGTGCACCTGCTCGTGCTCCGTCGCATCGCCTGGTCGCTGCCGTCGCTCGGCATCGTCTCCGCGTTGACGTTCGTGCTCGCGTCCCTCACCCCGGGCGACGCCGCCCGGGTCGTGCTGGGCACCAACACCGACCCCGCCGCCTACGACCGGGTGCGGGACCAGCTCGGTCTCGACCAGCCGCTGTGGTCGCAGTACGGCGACTGGCTCGTCGGTGCCTTCCAGGGCGACCTCGGCCAGTCGCTGTTCACCGGGGAGCCGGTGCTCGACATCATCGGCGCCCGGCTCGGGGTGACGCTCACGCTCATCCTCAGCGCCACCGTGCTCGCCGCCCTCGTCGGCGTCACGCTCGGGCTCGTCGGCGCGGTGCGCGGCGGGATCGCCGGCCGCGTCACCGACGGCCTCGCGATGCTGGGCATGGCGGTGCCGACCTTCTGGCTCGGGCTGCTCCTCATCCTGCTCTTCGCGACCCGCCTCGGCTGGTTCCCGGCGACCGGGTTCGTGCCGTTCGCGGTCGACCCGGCCGGCTGGGTGCGCTCCTTCACGCTGCCGGTGCTGGCGCTCTCGGTCGGCGGCATCGCCACCATCGCCAAGCAGACCCGCGGCGCGGTGCTCGACGCCATGGCCACCGAGCACGTCCGGGCCCTGCGCGCCAACGGCGTGCCCGACCGGCGGATCGTGCTCACCCACTGCCTCAAGAACGCCGCCGTGCCCGTGACCACGGTCGTCGGCCTCGTCATGATCGGCCTCCTCGGCGGCACGATCCTCGTCGAGCAGGTCTTCGCCCTGCCCGGCCTCGGCCAGCTCGCGGTCTCCGCGACGCTCAGCCACGACCTGCCCGTGCTCGTCGGCGTCGTGACCGTCTACACGCTCGTCGTGCTCGGCTCCAACCTGCTCACCGACCTGGGCTACGCCTGGCTGAGCCCCCGCGTGGAGGTCTCCCGATGACCGAGCAGCTCGCCTCGATCGCCCCCCTGGCGCCGTCCGCCGCAGCCGCCGCGCCCCGTCGCCGTCGCCTCTGGGCCCGCGTCCTGCGCCGCCCCGCCGGCGCCCTCGCCCTGCTCTGGATCGCCCTCGTGGTCGGCGGTGCGGTGCTCGCCGACGTCGTCGCGCCGTACGGACCGCTCGACCAGGACCTCTCCTCCAGCTTCGCCGGCCCCGGCGGCGCCCACCTGCTCGGCGCCGACCAGCTCGGCCGCGACGTGCTCAGCCGCATCCTCCACGGCGGGCAGGTCAGCCTCCTCGCCGTGGCGCAGGCGGTCACCGTGTTCGTCGTCGTCGGCACCCTCACCGGCCTGGTCGCGGGCTACCGCGGCGGCCGCACCGACCGGGTGCTGATGTGGCTGTGCGACGTCGCGCTGGCGATCCCGCTCGTGGTCACGCTGCTGGTGGTGCTCGCGGTGTTCAGCCGCAACGAGACGGCCGCGATGCTCACCTTCGGGTTCCTCGCCTCCGCCGGCCTCGGCCGCGTGGTGCGGGCGGCGGCGATGACGGTGCGCTCCGACGACTACGTGCTCGCCGCCGAGGTGGCCGGCCTGCGTGCCCACCAGGTCGTGGCGCGCCACGTGCTGCCCCGGGTGCTGCCGCCCGTGCTGGTGCAGGCGTCGCTCCTGGCCTGCTCCGCGCTGCTCGTCGAGTCCGGCATCAACTACCTCGGCCTCGGCGTGCAGCCCCCGACCCCGAGCTGGGGCGGTCTCGTCACCGACGCCTCGGCCGCGATCGCCAGCCACCCGTGG
This sequence comes from Nocardioides alkalitolerans DSM 16699, assembly GCF_000426525.1. Taxonomy (GTDB): domain Bacteria; phylum Actinomycetota; class Actinomycetes; order Propionibacteriales; family Nocardioidaceae; genus Nocardioides; species Nocardioides alkalitolerans. Next base: position 84,449 of record NZ_KE384533.1, on the reverse strand, counting down.
CTGCTCGTGCCCAGCGGCGGCGTCATCGTGCTCACCGCGCTGGCCTTCGGCGTGCTCGGCGACGTGGTCCGCGACGTCAGCGCCGACCGGAGCGACACCGCCCCCACCTCGTGGCGCCAGCTGCGCACCCGCGTGCGTCGTACGACGCCGGCCGACGCGAAGGCCCACGCCACGGCCGACGTCGCCGGCAAGGAGACCGACGCCGCCGACGCGAAGATCGACGCCGTCCTCGAGCTCCGGGGCCTCCGGGTGCTGCACGAGGGCACCGCGCTCGTCGACGACGTCGACCTGCGGGTCGCGCCGGGCGAGGTCGTCGGCCTGGTCGGCGAGTCCGGCTGCGGCAAGACCCTCACCCTCTCCGCGCTGCTGCGGCTCCTGCCGCCCGGCCTCGTGCTCGAGGCGGAGCGGCTCGAGATCGACGGCGCCGACGCCCTCGACCTCACCGAGCGCCGGATGGCCGCGCTGCGCGGCTCCGCCGTCGCCTTCGTGCCGCAGGAGCCGGTGGCCGGTCTCGACCCCTCGTTCACCGTCCGGGCCCAGCTGCGCGAGGTCGTGCGGCTGCGCGACGGCGGCAACCGGGCCGCGACCGACGTCCGGGTGCGGGAGCTGCTCGAGCAGGTCCAGCTGCCCGACGCCGACCGCGTGCTCGCGTCGTACCCCCACGAGCTCTCCGGGGGCATGGCCCAGCGCGTCGCCATCGCCCGGGCGCTCGCCGGCCGGCCGCGCGTGCTGCTCGCCGACGAGCCCACCACCGCGCTCGACGTCACGGTGCAGGCCGAGATCCTCGCCCTGCTGCGCGACCTGCGCGAGCGCACCGGCCTGGCGATCGTGATCGTCACCCACGACTGGGGCGTGGTCGCCGAGCTGTGCGACCGGGCCGTCGTCATGTACGCCGGGCGCGTGGTCGAGGAGGGCACGGTGCTCGACCTCTTCGACCACCCGGCCCACCCCTACACGCGGGCTCTCATGGCCGCGAACCCGACCGGCGCCGCCTTCCGGGAGCGCCTGCGCTCGATCCCCGGCCAGGTGCCGTCGCCGCGCGAGCGCTCCTCGGCCTGCGCGTTCGCCGACCGCTGCGAGCGCCGCGAGAGCGACTGCACGTCGACCCCGGTCGCGCTCGTGCTGACCGCGGGCCCGACCACGGGCTCGACGGGGGCGGTGGGCGACCGCCGCGTGCGCTGCCTCCACCCCGTCACCGGTGCCTCGCCCACGAAGCCCGCCACCGGGCCGTCCACCGACCAGAAGGGCGAGTACGCCGATGCCGCTCGTTGAGATCGACGACCTCTCGGTCACGTACGGCGCCCGCCGCGCGGGCCGCCGCTCCACCGGCAAGGCGGCGCTGGCCGACGTGTCCCTCGACCTCCACCGCGGGGAGACCCTCGGTCTCGTGGGGGAGTCCGGCTCGGGCAAGACCACGCTCGGTCGCGCCGTGCTCGGCCTCGTGCCCGTCAGCGCGGGCGCCATCCGATTCGACGGCGAGGACATCACGCGGGCCGACCGCCGGACGCGTCGCCGCCTCAGCCAGCGGATCCAGGTGGTGTTCCAGAACCCCTACCTCTCCCTCAACCCGCAGCGCACGGTGCTGCAGTCGGTGATGGAGACCCTGGCGAGCAGCCCCGAGGTCGACCGCGCCGAGGCCCGCGCCCGCAGCCTCGAGATGCTCGAGCGCGTCGGCATCCCGCCGGCCTCCGCCGACCGCTACCCGGGCGCCTTCTCCGGCGGGCAGCGCCAGCGCATCGCGATCGCCCGCGCCCTCGTGCCCCGCCCCGACGTCGTCGTCTGCGACGAGGCCGTCAGCGCGCTCGACCTCTCGATCCAGGCGCAGGTGCTCAACCTGCTCGTCGACCTGCAGGACGAGCTCGGGCTCACCTACCTCTTCATCACCCACGACCTGGCGGTCGTCCGCCACCTCTGCCACCGCGTCGCCGTCCTGCGGCGCGGCGAGCTCGTCGAGACCGGCGACACCGCCGCCGTCTGCGCCGCCCCGGCGCACCCCTACACCCGCACCCTGCTCGCCTCGGCGCCCGTCGCCGACCCGCGGCTCGCCCGCGCCTGACCTCCCCTCACCACCGCACACCCCCGAGGAGCCCCCATGTCCACCACCCCCCGACGCACCCGCCGTACCTGGCGCGTCGCCTGCTCGACCGTCGCCCTCGCGCTGGGCGCGTCGCTGCTCGCCGCCTGCGGCAGCGGCGGCGGTGCCGGCGGCGCCGCGACCGAGTCCGACACGCTGACGGTCGCCCTGGCGCTGAAGCCCCAGAGCCTCGACCCGGGCAAGAACGGCAACGGCGGGCAGAACATCGTGCACTGGCTCTCCTACGAGCCGCTCATCCGCCACAACAGCGACGGCACGTTCAGCCCGGGCCTCGCGACCGAGTGGGGCTACGTCGGCGAGGGCAACCAGGCCTTCGAGATGACCATCCGCACCGAGGCGAAGTTCGCCGACGGCACGCCCGTCACCGCGCAGTCGGTCGCCGACACGATCAACCACTACGTGGCCAACCCGGGCCCGCTCAGCCACTTCCTCACCGGCGTCGACGGCGCCGAGGTCAAGGACGAGCAGACCGTCGCGGTCAACCTGTCCGCGCCCAACCCGATCCTGCCCATCGTCTTCAGCCAGTCGTCGAACTGGGGCAACGTGATCAGCCCGGCGGGTCTCGCGAACCCCGAGAAGCTGACGTCGGAGACCTTCGGTGCCGGCGCCTACGTGATGGACACCGCCGAGACCGTCGACGGCGACCACTACACGTTCGTGCCGAACGAGAACTACTGGAACCCCGAGGCGATCCACTGGGAGCGGGTCGTCGTGCGGGTGCTGCCCGACACCAACGCCGCCCTCCAGGCGCTGCAGAGCGGCCAGATCCAGGTCGACATGAACACCACCGCCGAGGTCGTCGACCAGGCCCGCCAGATCTCCGACGCCGAGGTCGTGGAGGGGTCGGGCGCCGTGCAGGCCATGTTCCTCATGGACCGCGCCGGCGAGGTCGCCGAGCCCCTCGGTGACGTCCGGGTGCGCCAGGCGCTCAACCACGCCGTCGACCGCGAGTCCATCGCGACCGCCCTCGGTGGCGACTACACCCCGACCGCGCAGATCGCGCCGGTCGGCACGGACGGCCACGACGACAGCCTCGACGACACCTACGCCTACGACCCGGAGCTCGCCCGCGAGATGCTCGCGGAGGCCGGCTACGCCGACGGCTTCGAGATCGACGCGCTCTCCATCAGCCTCTTCCAGACCGACACGCTGGCCCAGGCGGTCGCCTCCCAGCTCGCCGAGGTGGGCGTGACCCTCAACGTCAAGAGCGACGGCGCGGACCTCAACCAGCTGATCTCCGACATGGCCAGCCGCGAGTACTCCGCGGTGTTCTTCAACGCCGGCACGGGCATGTTCACGAACGCGCTGCAGAACTTCGCCTCGCCGGCCTCCCCGCTCAACCCGTTCGCCAGCCAGGGCGACGAGGTCATCGGCGCCTTCGACGCGCTGGCGCTCGCCCCGGAGGCCGAGGCCGAGGCCGCCGCCGTCGACCTCAACCGCGCCGTGGTCGAGCAGGCCTGGTTCGTGCCGCTCATCCAGAGCTCGTCGTACGCGTTCACCCGGGGCATCGACAACGTGGGCACGGTCGGGAACGCCGGCGCGCTCGACGTGCTGTCCTGGACGCCCGCGTCCTGAATCACCGTTCCACCCGTTCCACCCGTTTGACCCGTCCCACCCGCCGCCCCCGCAGGAGGAAGACCGTGAGCACCACCATCCGCACGTCCGACGGAGTGCGTCTGCACCACACCGACTCCGGACCGGCGTCCGCGCCCGGTGGTGCCACGGTCGTCCTCGTGGCGGGCTACATGGCGTCCGCCGCCACCTGGGCGCTGCAGGTCGACGCCCTCGTCGCGGCCGGCCACCGCGTCGTGGCCCTCGACCGGCGCAACCACGGGCGCTCCGACTTCCCCGACCACGGGCAGCGGATGGGGCGCCACGGGCAGGACCTCCACGAGGCGCTCGTGCAGCTCGACCTCACGGACGCCGTGCTCGTCGGCGGCTCGCAGGGCGCCAGCACGATCTGGGCGTGCCTCGACCTCCACGGCACGGACCGCGTGCGGGCCGTCGTCAGCGTCGACCAGACCCCGCGCATGCTCAACGGCGACGGCTGGGAGCTGGGGTTCTACGGGTACGACCGGAGCAACGCCGCGACGTACTTCGCCGAGGCCATCCCGCAGACCGGCCGCGGGGCGGGCCCGGAGCGCACCCTCGCGACGCTCCAGGTGCTCGCCGAGCGCATCGGCGGCGACCCCGCCGCGGCGATCGCCACCCTGATGCCGGGCCTCCACCCGACCACGCTGCCGCTGCTCCAGGACCACGCGCTGCAGGACTGGCGCGACGTCGTGGCGCGGACGACGGTTCCGGTGCTGGTGGTGGCCGGGGCCGACAGCCAGTACTGGCCGGCCGAGCACGCGGCCGCCACGGCGGCGCTCGCGCCGCAGGGCCGCTCGGTGGTGCTCGAGGACTGCGGGCACGCCGCCAACTTCGACCAGCCCGACGCGTTCGACGCCGCGCTGCTCGAGTTCGTCGCGGGCCTCGCGTGACCGCCCGGCAGCAGCGGGCGGTCGCCGTACCGACGCTCGACCCGGAGGTGCTCGCCGGCCTGACCACGGCGTTCACCGCTCTCGCCGCCGCGCTGCCGCCGCCCTCGGGCCCGGTCGACGTGGCGTCGCTGCGGGCGGGCACCCCGGCCTCGTTCGGCTACTACGGCAGCCTGGTCCCGGCCCGCGACGACGTCACCGTGACCGAGTACGACGTGCTCCGCGACGACGGCAGCGTGCTCTCGCTGCGCTGGTACGCCCCGCACGACGCCGCGCCGACACGGACGCCGGGCCGCACGGCCGCCGCGCTCTACGTGCACGGCGGCGGGCAGGTCGCGGCCGACCTCGACGACTACGACCCGCTCGTACGGCGCTACGCCGGCGAGAGCGGCGTGCCGCTGCTGGCGGTGGAGTACCGGCTCGCCCCGGAGCACCCCGCCCCGGCCGCGCGCGAGGACTGCCTCGCCGCGCTCGCCTTCCTGCACGAGCGCGCCGACGAGCTCGGTGTCGACCCGGACGCGGTCGGCGTCATGGGCGACTCGGGTGGCGGCGCGATCGCCGCGGCGACCGTGCTCACCTGGCGCGACCAGGGCCGCCGTCCGCTCGTCGGCCAGGTGCTCGTCTACCCGATGCTCGACGACCGCACCCGCGGGGCCGACCCGGTGCTCGCGCCCGTCGCCACCTGGACCCACGTCGCCAACGGGGTCGCGTGGGACGCGGTGCTGGGCGGCCGGGAGGCCGGTGAGGACGGGTACGTCGTCCCGGCCCGGGCGGCCGACCTGGGTGGCCTGCCCCCGACGTACCTCGACGTCGGCGACCTCGACCTCTTCCGCGCCGAGGTGCTCGTCTTCGCCGGGCGCCTCGCGGCGGCCGGCGTGCCCCTCGAGCTGCACGTCGTGCCCGGCGCCGTCCACGCGTTCGAGGTCGTGGCGCCCGAGGCGGCCGTCTCGCGGCAGGTGCTCGCGACGCGGTACGCCGCCCTGCGCCGCCTCGCCCGCGGCTGACCCGGGCCCGGACGTCGAGACAGCGCGCGCGGGGGAGGGCACGATGGGGCCCATGACCTCCTGGCTCGGGCTACTCGCGGACGACGGTTCGGCCGAGGCGCTGCGCGCCCACCGCACCGCGCTGCTGGCCGCCGCGGGAGAGCCGGACCGCGCGCGCATCGAGGCCGAGGCCGAGGAGGCCGAGGTCATCCGGCGCCTGCTCGACGAGCGCACGCAGGCCGCCCGCGAGCTCGTCGTGCTCAACGACCTCGCCCGTCGGCTCGCCCACCTGCGCGACACCGCGGAGGTGCTGCAGGAGGTGGCCGCCCAGGCCCGGCGGCTGCTCGGCGTCGACGTCGCCTACATCATGCTGCGCTTCGAGGAGACCGACCTGCGCATCGAGGTCGCCGACGGCTCGATGGGCAGCGCCCTGCGCGGCGTCGTGCTGCGCGACGGCGAGGGCATCGGCGGCATGGTGCTGCGCGGCGGCAGCCCGATGTGGACCGAGGCCTACCTCGACGACGACCGCCTGCGCCGTGTCAGCTCCGTCGACGCGGTGGCGGTGACCGAGCAGCTCGGCGGCATCCTCGGTGTCCCGCTGCGGGTGGGTGAGGACACGATCGGCGTCCTGCTGGCCGCCGACCGCCGGCCCCGCCGCTTCTCCGAGCACGAGGTCGAGCTGCTCGCCGGCCTCGCCTCCCACGCCGCCATCGCGCTGCGCAACGCGGCCCTCTTCGAGCAGGTGCAGGCCGCCGTCGAGGAGCAGCGGGTCGTCAACGCCGCGCTCCGCCGCACGAGCGACGAGCGCCAGCGCGCCACCGACCTGCGGGCCGAGCTCACCGACGTCGTCATCCGCGGCGGCGGGCTCGCCGAGGTGGCCGCCTCCATCGGCCGGGCCGTCGACGCGACCGTCCGGGTGCTGGTCGCCGACGGGCGCGTCGCGGACGGCGACGGCGAACGGGCCGGCCCGGACGCCGAGGTCGAGGCCGTCGTCGGCACGACACCCGACGCGGACTGGTTCGCCGCCGACGCCCCGCCCGGGGCGGCTGAGGGCCGCACCCGCCGCGTCGAGCGCGACGGCCGCCACCTGGCGCTCACCCCGGTCACGCTGCGCGACGGGTACGCCGGCTGCGTCGTGGCCGCGGGTCCGGCACCGGTGGACGAGCAGCAGGTGCGGCTGCTCGAGATCGGCGCGACCTCCGTCGCCCTCGTCGTGTCGTCGGAGCGCACGGTCGCGGAGGCCGAGCTGCGCACCCGCGGCGAGCTCGTCAACGCGCTGCTGGCCCCGGACGTCGACGACGCCAGCCTCCGGCGACGGGCCCGCGCGGCGGGCATCGCGCTCGACGCCGTGACCGCGGTGGTCGTCCTCGACGCGGGCGCCCGGGACCACGGCCCCGCCGTACGCCTCGGCACCCGCCTCGCCGCCGCCCTCGGCGGGTGGTCGGCCGAGCACGCCGGGCACGCGGTCGTGCTGGTGCCGCGCGTCGGCCCGGAGGTCGCGCGGGAGCGGCTGCTCGGGCTCACCGACGGCCCCCTGCCCGCCGCCGTCGGGGTCGCGCCCTGCGCCGGGGGAGGCCCCGCGATCCGCGCCGCCCACGAGGAGGCCCGCCGGACGGCGACGCTCCTGCTCGCGCTGGGCCGGGAGTCGGCGGTCGCGCAGCCGGCCGAGCTCGGGGTCTACCGCTCGCTCTTCAGCCGCGCGGGCCGCGGGGAGATCGGCGCCTTCGTCGACGCCACCGTCGGCCCCGTCGTGCGCCACGACGCCGAGCGCCAGCGTGACCTCACCGTCACGCTCGAGACCTACCTGCGCCTCGCCCAGCACCACGCCCGCACCTGCGCCGAGCTGCACGTGCACGCCAACACGCTCTACCAGCGGCTCGACCGCCTCGCCGAGGTGCTCGGCCCCGACTGGCGCGACCCCGAGCGCGTGCTCGAGATCCAGCTGGCGCTGAAGCTGCGGCGGTTGATGGCGGACGTGCCGCTCGCCTGAGCCCGTCCCGCCCCCCGGTGGCGGGTAGTCCGTGACGTTCTGCGGCCGTCCTGCGGCGTGTCGGACGGCAGATCGTCACGGACTACCTCGCGCCCCGGACCGGCACCCCCCTCAGCCCCCCTCAGCCCCCGTCGCCCGAGGACGGCGCGGGCGTGGAGCGGCCCCAGCCCCGGGTGCGGGTGACCTTGTCGAGCAGCGGCTGCGTCCGGTAGCGGACCGGGGTGCCGACGGCGAGGGTGGTGGTCGTGTGGCGTACCGCGGGCAGCTCGATGATCGCCGTCACCACGGCCTGGAGGGCCGGGTGGTCGGGGGCCGCGACGCGCACCAGGAGGTCCTCGCGACCCGCCTGGGTGACGACCTCGAGCACCTCGGGGATGTCGCGGAGCGCGGCCGTGACCTCGGGCATCCGCTTCTGGTCGAGCTCGACGGCGACGAACGCCTGCACGTGCAGGCCCGCGGCGCGCAGGTCGACGTCGGTGCCGTAGCCGCGGAGCACGCCCTCCTCCTCGAGCCGCCGCAGCCGCGCCTGCACGGTGTTGCGGGCGACGCCCAGGGCGACGGCCAGCTCGGCCATCCCGGTGCGCGCGTTCACGCTCAGCCGGCCGAGGATCTCGGCGTCGAGCCGGTCGAGGTCGACCACGGGCTCACCTCTCGTCGTGACCGCCGTCACGTCGACGGGGTCGGGGCTGCGCATCCTGGTCAGTCCACGGACGCCTCTCACCACCGTACTGCCCCACCTGCTCAGTTGCTCGCGTTGTTGTTGACCGTCCTGATCACCCCACCCACAGTTGAGCCACCCGGAAGTGCACGAACCACCCCGTCGGAGGCGTCATGAACCACCCGCTCCTGTCCCTCCTCGGGCCCGACGGGCAGCTGGACGCGGCCACCGCCGCGCCCACGCCCGCCGACGGGCTCGCGCTCTACCGCGACATGGTGATGGCCCGCCGCATCGACACCGAGGCGATCGCGCTGCAGCGCCAGGGCGAGCTCGGCCTGTGGCCCTCGATGCTCGGCCAGGAGGCCGCCCAGGTCGGCGCCGGCCACGCGCTGCGTCCCCGCGACGTCGTCTTCCCGACCTACCGCGAGCACGGCATGGCCTGGTGCCGCGGGGTCGACCCGGTCAACCTCCTCGGCCTCTTCCGGGGCACGACGATGGGCGGCTGGAACCCCCGCGACAACAACTTCAACCTCTACACGCTCGTCATCGGCGCCCAGACGCTGCACGCGGTCGGCTACGCGATGGGCATCGTGCGGGACGGCGACGTCGGCACCGGCGACCCCGAGCGCGACCGGGCCGTGCTGGTGTTCCTCGGCGACGGGGCGCTGAGCGAGGGCGAGAGCAACGAGGCGTTCGTCTGGGCCGCCGCGCAGAACCTGCCCGTCGTGTTCTTCGTGCAGAACAACCAGTGGGCGATCTCGGCGCCGTACAGCGTGCAGAGCCGCGTGCCGGTGGCCCAGCGCGCCCAGGGCTTCGGCTTCGAGGGCGTGCGGGTCGACGGCAACGACGTGGTCGCTGTCCGCCAGGTCACCGAGCAGGCGCTGGCGTCGGCGCGCGAGGGCAACGGACCCACGCTCATCGAGGCGTTCACCTACCGCCGCAACCCCCACACCACCTCCGACGACGACGGGCGCTACCGGCCCGTGACGGAGAACGAGGAGTGGGAGGCCCGCGACCCGCTGGCCCGGATGCGCACCTACCTCGCGGGGGCCGGCGTGCTCGACGAGGCCGCCGAGGCCGCGCTGGCCGCCGACGAGCAGGCCCTGGCCGAGCGGCTGCGCTCGGGCTGCCGCGCGCTGCCCGTGCCGACCGCGTCGTCCCCGTTCGAGAACACCTTGGCCGACATGCCCGACGAGCTGGCCCGGCAGATGCACGAGCACCTCGAGTTCGTGGCCGCCGGAGAGGAGCAGGACCGATGAGCACCCCCGCCGTCCCCACCCCGCCCGCGCAGGCCGACGAGCCGGTCGCCGGCCCCGTGCGCCTGCCGATCGCCCACGCCCTCAACCGCGGTCTGCGCGACGCGCTCGCGGGCGACGACAGGGTGATGCTGATCGGCGAGGACATCGGCCGCCTCGGCGGCGTCTTCCGCGTCACCGACGGCCTGCAGAAGGACTTCGGCGACCTCCGCGTCGTCGACTCGCCCCTCGGCGAGGCCGGCATCGTCGGCAGCGCGATCGGCCTGGCGATGGCCGGCTACCGCCCCGTCTGCGAGATCCAGTTCGACGGGTTCGTCTTCCCGGCCATGAACCAGATCATCACGCAGCTCGCGAAGTACCGGCACCGCTCCGAGGGCGCCGTCTCGCTGCCCGTCGTGATCCGCATCCCGGTCGGCGGCGGCATCGGCGCCATCGAGCACCACTCCGAGTCGCCCGAGGCCTACTTCGCCCACACGGCCGGCCTGCGCGTGGTCAGCCCGTCGAACGCCCACGAGGCCTACCACCTGCTGCGCGAGTCCATCGCGAGCGACGACCCGGTCATCTTCCTCGAGCCCAAGCGCTCCTACTGGCTCAAGGGCGACGTCGACACCACCGTCGCCGCGCCCGCGTTCGACCGCGCGCAGGTCGTGCACCCGGGCGACGACGTCACGATCGTCGCGTACGGCGCGCTGGTGCCGGCCGCGCTCAAGGCGGCGCAGCAGTACGCCGAGGAGGGCGTCGGCGTCGAGGTGATCGACCTGCGCTCGCTCTCCCCGATCGACGACGCGACGATCCTCGAGTCCGTGCGGCGCACCGGCCGCCTGGTCGTCGCCCACGAGGCGTCGCGCACCGCCGGGCTCGGCGCCGAGGTCGCCGCGCGCGTGCAGGACGAGGCGTTCTACTCCCTCGAGGCCCCGGTGCTCCGGGTGACGGGCTACGACACGCCGTACCCCGCCAGCCGCCTCGAGGAGGACTGGCTGCCGGGCGTCGACCGCATCGTCGACGCCGTCGACCGCAGCCTCGAGCACTGACCCGCCCCCTCGCCCCGATCGCCTGAGCGCCCGCACGCCCGAGCACCGGAAGGTCTCCCGTTGTCCCCTGTCTCCGCACCCGCCCCCGCCGGTGTCTCCCGTTTCCACCTCCCCGACGTTGGTGAGGGCCTCACCGAGGCCGAGATCGTCGCCTGGCACGTGGCCGTCGGCGACGTCGTCGAGGTGAACCAGCCGCTCGTCGACATCGAGACCGCGAAGTCGGTCGTCGAGCTGCCGAGCCCGTACGCCGGCACCGTCGTCGAGCTGCACGCCGCCGTCGGCGAGACCGTCGACGTCGGCGTCGCGATCATCAGCATCGCCACCGAGGCGGCCCCGGCCGCGACCGCTGCCGAGGCCCCGGCGGCGCCCGCCGCACCGGAGCCCGCCGCGGAGGAGACCGAGCCGGAGCCGAAGCTGCTCGTCGGGTACGGCGCCCGCGAGGACACCGGCGGACGCCGCCGCCGTCGCCGCGGGGGAGCAGCCGCCGGTACGACGGACGCCGCCGAGCGGCCCGTGCTCGCGAAGCCGCCGGTGCGCAAGCTGGCGAAGGTGCTCGGCGTCGACCTGGCGTCGCTGACGCCGAGCGGTCCGGGCGGGACGACGACCCGCGCCGACGTGCTCGACGCGTCCGAGGGCCGCGCGCCGGCGGCGCCGACCCCGGCGCACCCGGCCCCCACGGCGGCCCCCGCCGTACGGGACGAGCCGACCGCCACGGCGCCCGCCGCACCGGCCGAGGAGCAGGCGCCGGAGGGCGACCTGCGCATCCCGATCAAGGGCGTCCGCAAGCACACCGCGGCCGCGATGGTGCGCTCGGCGTTCACCGCGCCGCACGTCACCGAGTTCGTCACCCTCGACATGACGCGCACGATGGAGCTGCGCGACGCCGTGGTGAAGCGCCGCGAGTTCCGCGACGTGAAGGTCAGCCCGCTGGCGTTCGTGGCCCGGGCGTTCCTGCTCGCGATGGCCCGCACCCCCGAGGCCAACTCGCGGTGGGACGAGGAGGCGCAGGAGATCGTGCAGCTGCGCGAGGTCAACCTCGGCATCGCGGCCGCCACCCCGCGCGGCCTCATCGTGCCGAACATCAAGAGCGCCCAGCGGCTCCCGCTGCGCGAGCTCAGCACCGCGATCAACGACCTGGCCGCCACGGCGCGGGCCGGGAGGACGTCGCCCGCCGACCAGGCCGGCGGCACCGTCACCATCACCAATGTGGGCGTCTTCGGTGTCGACACCGGCACCCCGATCCTCAACCCGGGGGAGGTGGCGATCCTGGCGTTCGGTGCCGTGCGGCGCACGCCCTGGGTCGTCACCGACGCGGACGGCACCGAGCGCATCGAGCCGCGCTGGGTCACCCAGCTCGCGCTCTCGTTCGACCACCGGGTGCTCGACGGCCAGCAGGGCTCCGAGCTGCTCGCCGACACCGCCGCGATCCTCACCGACCCCGGTCTGGCGCTCCTGTGAGCGCCGCTGAGACCCACCAGGAGACCGCTGTGCCCGAGACCCCGTCCGACGACCGGTTCGACGTCGTGGTCGTGGGCGCGGGGCCGGGCGGGTACGTCGCGGCCATCCGCGCCGCCCAGCTCGGCCGGCGCGTCGCCGTCGTGGAGGAGCGCTACTGGGGTGGCGTCTGCCTCAACGTCGGCTGCATCCCCAGCAAGGCGCTGCTCCACAACGCCGGCCTGGTCAGCACGCTGAGCCACGACGCGGCCGCGCTCGGCATCGGGGTCGACGGTGGCGCGCTCACGTTCGACTACGGCGCGGCGTTCGACCGCAGCCGCACCGTGGCGGACGGCCGGGTCAAGGGCGTCCACTACCTGATGAAGAAGAACGGCATCACCGAGATCGCCGGCCGCGCCCGCTTCACCGGGAGCCACGAGCTCGCGGTCACGGGCGCCGACGGCGCCGAGCGCGCCGTACGTTTCGAGCACGCGATCATCGCCACCGGCTCCCGCGTCGCGATGCTGCCCGGCGTCACCACCAGCGCACGCGTGGTCACCTACGAGGAGCAGATCCTCGCCCGCGACCTGCCCGGCTCGATGCTCGTCGTCGGCGCCGGCGCGATCGGGATGGAGATGGCCTACGTGCTGCAGGCGTACGGCGTCGCGGTCACCGTCGTCGAGTACGCCGACCGCCTGCTCCCCGCCGAGGACGCCGACGTCTCCAAGGAGATCGCCCGGGCGTACGCCAAGCTCGGCGTCACCACCGTCACGGGCGCGGCGGTCGAGACCGTCGTCGACCGGGGCGACGACGTCGAGGTGATCTACCGCCGCGGCGACACCGTCGAGACGGTCGTGGTCGACCGCGTGCTGATGTCGACCGGCTTCACGCCGAACACCGAGGGCCTGGGGCTCGAGGCCGCCGGCGTCGAGGTGGACGCCCGCGGGGCGATCGTCGTCGACGACCGCATGCGCACCAGTGCCCCGCACGTGCACGCCATCGGCGACGTGACGATGAAGCTGGCGCTCGCCCACGTGGCCGAGGCGCAGGGCGTCGTGGCCGCCGAGACCATCGCGGGCGCGACCACCATGGAGCTCGGCGACTACCGGATGATGCCGCGCGCCACCTTCTGCCACCCCCAGGTCGCGTCGTTCGGGCTCACCGAGGCCCAGGCCCGCGAGGAGGGCCACGACGTGCTCGTCGCGAAGTTCCCCTTCTCGGCCAACGGCAAGGCCCACGGGCTCGGCGAGCCGGTCGGGTTCGTCAAGGTGGTCGCGGCCCAGCCGCACGGCGAGCTGCTCGGCGCCCACCTCGTCGGCCCGGACGTCTCCGAGCTGCTGCCCGAGCTGACCCTGGCCCAGAAGTGGGACCTCGGCTCCTTCGAGCTCAGCCGCAACGTGCACACGCACCCGACGCTGTCGGAGGCGCTGCAGGAGGCGTTCCACGGGCTGCAGGGCCACATGATCAACCTGTGAGGCGGGTCGTCCGTCCGGTGGGAGTCGGGGTGCGGACCGGGGCCGTCGGATTCCGCGGGCGTGGGTCCGCACCCGCCCGGTGGGGAGTCGGGGTGCGGACTGGGGCCATCGGATTCTGCGGGCGTGGGTCCGCACCCGCCCGGTCAGAATCGGGGTGCGGACCGGGGCCATCGGATTCCGCGGGCGTGGGTCCGCACACGTCGGGCCCCGACCGCCCCCTCACGCCCCGCCGAGCACCACGGGCAGCGAGGGCGGGCAGCGCAGCATGAACCCGACCGCCGTCGGCAGGTCGCCCACCGGCGTGATCGTCGCGACCCGCTCGGCGAGCGCCGCGAAGGCGTGGCGCATCTCGGTCTGGGCGAGGCGGGCGCCGACGCAGTAGTGGGTGCCGGCGCCGAACGGCAGGATCTGTCCGGCGGCCGTGAACTGCGCCGAGCCGCGGCCGGCGAACCGGTCCCGGTCGAAGGTGTGCGGGTCGTCGAAGACGGTCTCGTCGAGGTTCGCCGACGCCATCAGCACGCAGAGCCTCTCGCCCTCGGCGACCTCCACCCCGGCCACGGTCGTCGGCGCGGTCGCCTCGCGCATGACGCCGCAGACGGGCGGCAGGATCCGCAGGGCCTCGGCCGAGTACGCCGCCAGGGCCTCCTCGTCGCCCGAGTGCTCCCGCAGCCACCGCCACTCGTCGGGGTGCAGGGCGGCGTGGCGCAGCGTCGACGTGATCACGCGCTCCGTCGTCTCGACGCCGGCGGCGAGCAGGAAGATCACCGAGCTCACGATCTCGTCGACGGGGAGCGGCTCCCCGTCGTACTCGGTCGTCGCCAACCGAGAGAACAGATCATCGCCGGGGGCGCGCCGGCGCTCGTCGATGAGGGTGACGAGGAAGTCGTGCAGCTCGTCGCGGGCCGCGAGGGCGAGGTCGCGGGCGCCCGGGTCGGTGATGCTGTTGGTGCCGCCCGAGCCGATCGCGCGGTACCAGCGCCGGAACGATCCCTCGTGGCCGAGGTCCGCCAGCTCGGTGATCGTGACGAGCGGGATCCACATGGCGAAGTCGTCGCGCAGGTCGACGGGGGTGCCGAGGGCGAGGTCGGCGGTCGTGCGGCGGGCGATGCCCTCGACCCGGTCGTCGAGGCCGTTGCGCAGGGCGTTGCGGCTGCGGATCTCCCGGGCCACGACGCCGACCTTCTTCGCGTGCTCCTGGCCGCTCATGTGCAGGAACGTGCGGCCGTAGACGGGGGAGCCGACCCCGGCGGTGGGCACGCGGAACCCCTCGGTGTCGCGCAGGACGGTGCGCACGTCGTCGTACCGGGTGACGACGCGGGCCCCGAGGCGCTCGCTGCGGAACGCGGGGCTCTCCTGGCGCAGCCGGGCGTAGACCTCGTGCCGGTCGACGCGCACGTCGTCGTCGAGCACGGCCCCGAAGGCGTCGGCGAGGTCGGGGGGCATCGTCGTCGAGCGGGGCACGGGGCTCCTCGGGGTCGCCGGGCTCGTGACCTACGTCACGGATCCATGACCATAGTGATCATGGATCGGCGGTGGCAAGGGTGCCCCGGTCAGAGGCAGCGCGCCGACAGTCCGCCGTCGACGGGCAGCAGCACGCCGTTGACGTACGACGCGCGGTCGCTCGCGAGGAAGAGCGCCACCTCGGCGACCTCCCACGGCGTGCCCATGGAGCCCGTCGGGCTCGCGGCGTGCCGGGCGGCCAGGGCCCGCTCCGCGGCGGCGGGGTCGTCGACGAGCTGGTCGGCGGCCAGGGGGGTGTCGATGAGGCCCGGCAGCACGGCGTTCGCGCGGATGCCGCGGTCGGCGTACGTGAGCGCCACCGAGACCGTGAGCTGGTCCACCGCCGCCTTCGCCGCGCTGTAGGCCGGGTAGACGTAGCCGGTGTCGCGGATGGCGGCGACCGACGAGACGGTGACGACGGCGCCCTTGCCGGCGCTGAGCATGCCGGGCAGCACGTGGCGCAGCGTGAGGTAGCAGGCGGTGAGGTTGACCGCGAGCGAGGCGTCCCACGTCGGGCGGTCGAGGGTCAGCACGTCGCCCGTGACGGCGACGCCGACGTTGTGGTGCAGCACGCCCGGGGCGCCCCAGGCGGCGGTCACCTCGGCGACGGCGCGCGCGACGTCCTCCTCCCGCGTGACGTCCGCCCGAACGGGCCTCGCCGTGCCCCCCTCGGCGACGACCTGCTTCGCGACCCGCTCGGCCTCCGCGGCGTCGCGGTCGAGGCAGGCGACGAGCGCGCCCGCGCGGCCGTAGGTGAGGGCCGCCGCCTCGCCGTTGCTGACGCCCGACCCGCTGGAGCCGGCGCCCACGACGAGCACGACCGTGCCGGCCAGCTCGCCCGACCCGTGCGCCCTGCCGACGGGAGCAGGGGGTGCGGCGTGCGACATGGGGCCTCCGGGGGTACGGCGCGTGCTCGGTGCAGCGGGTCGCCGTCGATGATCCGCGCGGCAGCGGCCCTCCGGCACCGCGCGCTGACGAGACCGGCACGCCGCGTCTCCACGATCTGTAGCATCCGCGCATGGCCGACTCCGAGGTGCAGCGCCTGATCGACGGGCTCGCGGAGCGGCTGCGTCGCTCGGTGGTGATCGACGACCCGGCGGTCCGGCTGCTCTACACGAGCCGCCACTACGGCGACGAGGACGAGGTGCGCACCCACGCCGTGCTCCAGCGCCGCGCCTCGAGCGCCGCGGTCGGCCACGTGCTCGCCCAGGGCGTCGCCGGCTGGACCCGGGCCGGGGTCATCCCGCCGCTGCCCGAGATCGGCATGCGTGCCCGCGTCTGCCACCCGGTGCGCTGGCGCGGCGCCCTCATCGGGCTGCTCCTCGTGGTCGACGCCGACGGCTCGATCACCACCTCCGAGCTGGGCGAGATCACCCGGGTCGGCGACGAGGTCGCGCCGCTCCTGGTGGCGGAGGGCGACGGCGAGGCGACCCGGGCGGCCGACGCCCGCGAGGCGGCGACCCGCGACCTGCTCGGCGCCACCCACGCCGTACGGCGCGACGCCGTCCGGGAGCTCGCCGGCCTGCTCGACGTCGACGCGGTCGAGCACGTCCGGGTGCTGCACGTCGAGGTGCGGACCGGGGGAGGGGCGCGGTCGGCGGGTCCGCGCGTCCCGGGCTCGGCCCACGTCGGCGCCGCCCTCCGGTTCGCGCTCGCCGAGCACGGCGGCAACGCGGCGGCGCCCGTCACCCTGACGTGCGTCGGGGAGGCGGAGGCGCACGTCGTGCTGGGGTCGCCCCGCGAGGTCGGCGACACCGCGACCGAGCGCCACGCGGCCCAGATCGTGCGCAGCCTCGAGAGCATCGCGGCCGACCGGTTCGTGAGCGTGGTGGGCGTCGGTGGCCCGGTGCGCGGCCTCGACCGGGCGTGGGCCTCGGCGCGCCAGGCCCGCCTCGCGTCGGGCGCCGCTCGCGGTGTCGTGGCCGACCGCGTCGTGCAGTGGACCGCCCTCGGGGCGACCGGCACCCTCCTGCAGCTGCCGCCCGGCGCGCTCGACCCCGACCTGCTGCCCGACGAGCTGCAGCGCCTGCTGGCGGCCGACCGGGACGGCTCTCTGGTCGAGAGCGTCCGGCAGCTGCTGGCCCACGCCGGCTCGATGCCGGCGACCGCGACCGCGCTGCACATCCACCGCACGACCCTCTACTACCGCCTCGACCGCGTGCGGCAGCTGACCGGGCTCGACCTCGACGACGGACGCACGCGGCTGGCCCTGGACGTCGGGCTGTCGCTGCTCGACCTGGCGGCGTTCGACAAAGAGTGGAGAGGTGGCGCGACGGTCGCGTCAGAGTGAGGTGGTGACCCAGGTCACCCGCGGTGGATCCTCGTCCTGGCCGCGCGTGCGGCCGCCGGGGCTCCCGCCCCGCCGCACCGACACCCGTACCGACCCCACCGACCCGTCGTACCGACACCCGGCCCGCACCGGCCGCAGGAGGCCCGCCGTCATGACCGAGCTCACCACCCGCGACGGCTGCACGCTGCGCTACCGCGTCACCGGCGACGGCCCGCACACCGTCGTCATCGTGCCGGGGTGGTCGCAGACCGCCGCGATGTTCGACCGCACCGTCGCGCTGCTCGGCCCCGAGTTCCGGGTCGTCGCCTACGACCACCGCAACCACGGCGAGTCCGGGCGCACGCCGTACGGCGCCCGCATCGCCACGCTGGCCGCCGACCTCCGCGAGCTGCTCGACCACCTCGAGGTCGACCGCGCCCACGTCGTCGCCCACTCGATGGGCTGCTCCGTGCTCTGGTCGCACATCGACAGCCACGGCACCGACCGCCTCGCCTCCGTGGTGTGGATCGACCAGCCCAGCGTCTGCGCGCTGCTGCCGTGGCTGGCGCCGTCGGACGCCTCCGAGGTCGGCGCCATCCTCGACTTCGCTGGTGCGGAGGCGTTCGTCGCGTCGCTCCTCGGCCCCGAATCCGACGCCGTGCGGGAGGGCTTCCTGCGCTCGATGCTGTCGCCGGACCTCTCCGACGACGACTTCGCCTTCCTGCTGGCCGAGAACCGGAAGCTGGCGATGCCGTACGGCGCGCAGCTGCTCCTGGACCACGTCGTGCAGGACTGGCGCGACGTGCTGCCCCGCGTGGACGTGCCGTCGCTGGTCGTCGGCGGCGAGGTGAGCCACGTGGCCGCGTCGTCGCAGGCGTGGAGCGCCGCGCAGATCCCCGGCGCCGCGCTGCGGGTCTTCACGCGCGCCGAGGGCGGGGCCCACTTCCCGTTCTTCGAGTCGCCGGACGACTTCGTGCCGGTGCTGCGCGCGCACGTGCTCGCGGCCGCCGGGGCGCCGGTGAGCGCCGCCGACGCGGGCGCCCCGTCGTACGCGCACGGCTGACGCATCCGCGCCGCGCATGGGGGCCGGATTCTCCCCCCGATGGAGGAGTCGGCCCGGGCCTCGACGTGGCTAGGCTTCTGCTCGATGACGGACTCGGAGAACCGCCCGGGCGTGCCTGACGCCTCCACCCCCGACGCGCGCGCCCGGGGGCGGCGGCAGGAACGCCCGCTCGTCACCGAGTACGACGAGCGGAGCGCGACCCTCAGCGTC
Source organism: Nocardioides alkalitolerans DSM 16699 (assembly GCF_000426525.1). Classification (GTDB taxonomy): domain Bacteria; phylum Actinomycetota; class Actinomycetes; order Propionibacteriales; family Nocardioidaceae; genus Nocardioides; species Nocardioides alkalitolerans. Next base: position 66,005 of record NZ_KE384533.1, on the reverse strand, counting down.
ACCGGTGGGGTCTTCGACGACATCGAGCTCGAGGACCTCCAGGCGGCCGTCGTCGACTCGAGCGACGGGCTCACCCGTACTGTCACGGTCGACCTCAGCGACACCGACTTCTTCCCCAGCCGCGCCGTGGGCGCGATGGTCGCGGCGATGCGCCGGGCCTCGGCGAACGACGCGACGCTGCGGATCGTGGCCTCCGCTGGCTCGCTCGCCCACCGCGTGCTGAGCGTCTCCGGCCTGCCCGTCGTCACTCGCGGCTGACGGCCCGACCACGGCCCGACCACGGCCCGACCGACGGCCTGAACCGCGTACGGCGGGGTACCTCTCCGGCATGACTGACTACTCCCCCGAAGAGCTCGAGACCGTGCAGGCCGTCGTCGACCGCGTCAGCTCCTGGCAGGACGGCGCCACCGAGAGCACCGTCGACGCCGAGCTGAAGAAGGGCTTCGAGGAGGCCGGCATCGAGATCTCCGAGGCCGACCGCGCGAAGCTCGCCGACGCGATCCAGGAGGAGCACGGCGAGGTCAGCGCCTCCGAGGTCCTCGGCGGCTGACTCCGGCTCCGTCCCGACGGCTCACCCCTCCGTGCGAGGGGTGAGCCGCCGTGCGTCGGGAACCGGGGAGGCATGACCACCGTGACCCGCACCTTCGAGGTGCAGCCCGCCCCCGCGACCGTGATCGACTACCTCAAGGACTTCAGCAACGCCGAGGAGTGGGACCCGGGCACCGAGTCCTGCTCGCGCATCGACGTCGGCGAGGTCGTCGTCGGCTCGAAGTTCAAGAACGTCTCGAAGATCGCCGGCATCAGCACCGAGCTGGTCTACACGCTCACCGAGCTGAGCGCCGACAAGCTCGTGTTCCGCGGCGAGAACGACACCGCCACCACCACCGACACCATCACCGTGGTGCCGGCCGGGACCGGCAGCGAGATCACCTACGAGGCCGTCATCGAGATGAGCGGCGCCGCCAAGCTGGCCGCGCCCGCCGTCAAGGTCGTCTTCGAGAAGATCGGCAACGACACCGTCGAGCAGATGACCGAGGCGCTGAACAAGCGCGCCTGACGCGTCGGGCCGGGAGCCCGGGGTGGCCCGCGGAGCCCGGGCCCGACACCCGGCCGCCGTCAGGTCGTCGGCAGCGGCGCGATGATCGCGACCGGCTCGAACGCCTCGCCGACCTGGTATACGTCGTTGAACAGCTCGACGCCCTCCGGCGTGAGGCGCACCTCGGTGGAGAACCACGCCTCGAGCCCGTCGGCCTCGGCGGCCGGGTCGGAGCGCAGCCGCATCGTCACGAGCGGCAGCCTCGGGGCGTCCGGGGTCTGGTACGGGTCCTCGATGGAGAGCACGGCCTCGTCCGCCCCCAGCACGACCCACGGGTTCGCGACGCGCACGAAGAGCATGCCGCCGTGCCCGGTGAACCGGACGTCGCCCCGGAACGCCCACGCGCGCACCGCGCCCGCGGTCGCCTCCGCGGGCGGGGGTGCGGCGTCGAGGGCGAAGAGCATCTCGTGGGAGCCAACCGGCGTCGCCCCCTCGCCGACGGTCCCACGGCCGCCGGGCATGCGCCGTACGTAGTCGATGAACGACGTCTTGATGCCCCAGCGCAGTCCGTGGGGCGGCAGGCCCGCCGCGGGCTCGGGAACCGTCTCCGTCATGGCGACGATCCTTCCATGATCATGATCCGCGTGGTCGGGCGCGCCTCGGGGGCGCGGTCGGCGGGCCCTCGTGCGCGGCGGACCGGGTGTGCGGCCTCAGCCCCGGCAGAGCCGCCGGAACGCGGCGCAGGTGTCGCGGTAGGTCGCGACGAGGTCCGGGGTCGGGCCGGTCGTGCGGCGCTCGACGGCGTCGGCCCAGCGGTCGAGCGCCACGCCCACGAGGGTGCCGGCGGTCTCGACCGTCACGCGGATGTCGAGGTCGTCCGGCGTCGTGCCGACCACGCCGGCGACGAGGGCGATGAACTCGTCGCGGCGCTCCTCGTCGAGGTGGAGGGCGGCGAGGCGGAGCGACGGCTCGGTGCGCATCAGCAGCCGCAGGCGCAGCATCTGGCGCCCGGCGGGGCTCTGGCCGTCGCGCAGCTGCTCCAGCATCTCGACCCAGAGCGTCTCGATCTGGGGCAGCAGGGGCTCGTCGGGTCGCAACCCCGTGACGACCCGCTGGAAGGTGTCCTCCACGTCGCGGTGCGCGACCAGGGCCGCGCGCTCCTTGGTGGCGAAGTAGCGGAAGAACGTGCGCGGCGAGACCTGCGCGGCCTCGGCGATGTCGTCCACCGTGCAGCCGGCCACGCCCCGGCGCTCGAAGAGGTCGAGCGCGGCCTCGGAGATCTCCTCCTCGGTCTGGCGACGCCGCCGCTCGCGCAACCCGGTCGGTGCGTCCTGCTCCGTCGTCATCTGGCCTCCACGCTGTCGCACTGTAGTCGACGCCACTTTGTGCCGAGTTGGCAGTGACTGCCACAATCATCGGGTGGCGAAAGGACAGACGCGATGACCGTGCACGACCAGAAGACCCCTGAGACCGTTCCCGGGGGCGACCCGGGACCCGGCGTGCCGAACGACGCCGGCGGAGCGGCCGACGGTGGCGCCCCGCGCGGGCTCGTGCCGCTGCTCGTGGTCTCGGCGTTCGTCGTGATCCTCAACGAGACGATCATGGGCGTGGCGCTGCCGCAGCTGATGACGGACCTCTCCATCACCGCGACCAGCGCGCAGTGGCTCACCTCGGCGTTCCTGCTGACGATGGCCGTCGTCATCCCGCTGACGGGCTGGATCCTCCAGCGCTTCCACGTGCGCACCGTCTTCACCTTCGCGATGACGACGTTCTCGATCGGCACGTTCGTGGCGGCGATCGCCCCGGGCTTCGAGGTGCTGCTGCTCGCCCGGGTCATCCAGGCCACCGGCACCGCGGTGATGATGCCGCTGCTGATGACCACCGTGATGACCCTGGTGCGTCCGGAGCGGCGCGGCCAGATGATGGGCACGATCTCCATCGTCATCTCGGTCGCCCCCGCGATCGGCCCGACGGTCTCCGGGCTGATCCTGCAGTCGCTGAGCTGGCGCTGGATGTTCTGGCTCGTGCTGCCGATCGCCCTGCTCTCCCTGGCGCTCGGCCAGATCTGGGTGCGCAACGTGACGACGCCGGGCCGCCCGAGCCTCGACAAGGTCTCCGTCGTGCTCTCCGCGCTCGGCTTCGCCGGGCTCATCTACGGTCTCTCCAGCATCGGCGAGTCCGCCGGCGGTCACGCCCCCGTGCCGCCGTGGGTGCCCCTCGTGATCGGTGCCGCCGCCCTCGTCGCGTTCGTGCTGCGCCAGCTCTCGCTCCGCGAGCGTGCGCTGATGGACCTCCGCGCGTTCGGCTCGACGACCTTCGCGATCGCCGTCGGCCTCGTCGCGGTGACGATGATGGCGCTGTTCGGCACGCTGATCCTGCTGCCGATCTACCTGCAGAACGTGCTGGGCGCGACCACCCTCGAGACCGGCCTGGTGCTCCTGCCCGGCGGCCTCGTGATGGGTCTGCTGGCCCCGGTCGTCGGCCGCCTCTTCGACCGCCACGGCCCCCGTCCGCTCGTGGCCCCCGGCGCGGTCGTCGCGTCGGCGGCGCTGTGGGCGATGTCGACCCTCGGCGAGGGCACGGCGCTCGGCGCGGTCATCGCGATCCACGTCGTGCTCAGCATCGGTCTCGCGCTGATGTTCACGCCGCTGCTCACCTCGGCCCTCGGGTCGCTGCCGCAGCACCTCTACTCGCACGGCAGCGCGATCGTCGGCACGGTGCAGCAGGTGGCCGGTGCGGCCGGCACGGCGCTGTTCATCACCGTGATGACCACCCGCATCGCCAGCGAGACGGCCGCCGGCGCGAGCGTCGTCACGGCGACCGCCGAGGGCGTGCACGCGGCGCTCTTCTGGGGCGGCGTGATCTCGGCCCTCGCCGTCGCGGTGGCGCTGTTCGTACGGCGCCCGCCGGCGACCGTCGGCGACGACGCCGCCACGAAGGCGCCCGCGGTCCACTGACCGCGCAGTGACGCGAGACGGGTGCCCCGGCGGGAAGCCGGGGCACCCGTCGTGCGTTGGGACGGACGTGAGGCTCTCCCTGCTCGACCGCTCCCGCACCCGTTCCGGCCGCCCGGAGGGCGAGGCGCTGCACGGCTCGGTCGAGCGGGCCGTGCACGCGGAGCAGGTCGGCTACGACCGCTTCTGGGTGGCCGAGCACCACGCCGTACCGGGCATCGCGTCCGGCTCGCCGCCGGTGCTGCTGGCGGCGGTCGGGGCCCGCACGTCGACGATCCGGCTCGGCTCCGGCGGCGTGATGCTGCCGCACCACCAGCCGCTCGTGGTCGCCGAGCAGCTCCTCATGCTCGACGCGCTCCACCCGGGGCGGCTCGACCTGGGTCTCGGCCGCTCGCTCGGGTTCACCCCGCCCGTCCGGCGGGCGCTGCGCCAGGACCTCGACGACCCCGACACGTTCGAGCCCGACCTGGTCGAGCTCCGCTCCTACCTCGAGGGCACCGCGCCGGTGACGGCCCGCCCGGTGACGGGCCGCGTCGTGCCGATGCACGTGCTCGCCACCGGGCGCGGCCTCGCGGTCGCCGCGCGGCTCGGCCTGCCGGTGGTGGTCGGGGGCCCGATCCTGGCGAGCGACGACCTCGGCGCCACGCTCGCGTCGTACCGCAGGGACTTCCGCCCCCACCACGGCAGCGAGCCCCGCGTGACGATCTCCCTCGACGTCACGGTCGCCGACGACGACGCGACCGCCCGCGAGCTCGCCCTCCCGGAGGCGTGGGCGATGGCGCGCTCGCGGCAGACGGGGGAGTTCCCGCCGCTGGAGCCCGTCGCCGCGATCCGGGCGGCCGAGTGGCCCGAGCAGGTACGGCGCCGGGTCGAGGCCGCGCTCGACGACGCGGTGGCCGGGAGCCCGGCGACGGTGCGACGCGCCCTCGAGCGCCTGGCCGAGCGCAGCGGGGCCGACGAGCTGCTGGCGAGCACGTCGACCTACGACCGCGACGCCCTCCTCGCCTCCGACGCCGCGCTCGCCGAGGTGATGGGCGCGGTCACGCCCCGGTGACCTCCACGAGCACGCCGATCTTGTCGATGCGGTGCTCGGGGTTGTCGAACTCGTCCGACCAGTAGTTGCCCTCGGCGTGGTCCTCAGTGGTGCGGCAGGTCGAGAGCGTGATCATCGCCCGCGTGGGCGCGACCCCCGGCTGGCCGGGCACCGCGGCCCGCTGCGCCGCGAGCGAGGCCTCCGACCGGAACGACGTCTGGCGGGTCTCGACGATCTCGTAGGTGTACGTCGCCCCGCCCGCCGCCACGTGCACCACGTCGCCGTCGACCAGGTCGGGCAGGAACTCGAACGCCCGCGTCGACGAGAGCCGGTGGGCCGTCACCTGGTAGTTGCCGATGCCGCCCGGCCCCGTGCCGCCGCGCTCGCCGTACGGGCTGGCCGCCCGCCCGTCGTTCTGGATCTCGGTGCCGGGCGCGTCGTCGGTGAACCCGACGTACGGCACGACCTCGAGGTCGACCAGGTCGAGGGACGGGATGGTGAGCAGCGCCGGCTGCGGCGTGCCGTCGCTGGCCCGGGGACCGGCCGGCGTGGTCGGGGCCGGGGCCTCCGGGGTGGTGGGGGTGCTGGTCGGCGCGGGCGGCGCGCTGGAGGTCGCGGACGGGCTCCCGCTCGGGGTGGACCCGGTCGCGCCGGTCTCCGCGCCCTCGCCGCCGCAGGCCGTGAGCAACGGCAGGGAGAGCAGCAGGGCCGCCGCGCGCAGACGCGTCATGCCTCCACGGTACGGCGCGTGTCCCACCCCCGCGGGGGGATCGGGCGGGTCAGCGACCGAGCAGGCCGCTCAGGTACGCCGCCTGGCCGACGTGCTGGGTGGCGTCGTTGACGACGCTGACGAGGCGCACACCGAGGGTGACCGGGGGGTCCCAGCGGTCGTCGACGACCCGGTCGAGGTCGTCGGGCGTGACGGTCGCGAGGTAGGCGACGCTGGCGGCGTGGACGGCCGCGGCGTACTCGGCCAGCAGCTCGGCCCCGGCGCGGACCTGCCCGACCTCGTCGGAGGTCTGGCCGTAGCCGATCGCCCCGACCTCGAACGGCAGGTCGAAGCGGTCGGCGAAGCCCTGGGCGGTCCACACCTGCTCGGTGCCGGCGACGTCGGCCACGTGGTCGTCCTCCACCCGCGCCAGGTGCCACACCAACCACGCGATCGAGTTGGCGTCGGGCGTCGGCCGGTGGGCGAGCTCGTCGGGGGTGAGGCCGTCGAGCACGGCGACGGTCGACTCCTGCACGCGGTCGTAGGCGTCGGTCAGCAGCTGGGCGGGCGTCATGCCGTCGACCGTACGCCCGCCCCGTGCTTGACTGCCGCCGTCGGTGCTCCGCCCGACCTGCCCGACCCCCACCACCGAGGAGGCCCGGTGTCCCGTCCCGCCACCGTCCAGCGCTGGCACGACATCGTCGCCGACCGCGACCCCGCGGCGATCGACGACTTCCTGGCTGAGGACGCGGTCTTCCGGTCGCCGGCCGTGCACACGCCGCAGCTCGGTCGGGCGACGGCCGCGGCGTACCTGCGGGCCGCCCTCGTCGTGCTCGGGCCCGGGTTGCGCTACGAGGCCGAGTGGTACGGCGAGGGCTCCGCCGTCCTCGAGTTCGTCACCGTCGTCGGTGGCAGGGACGTGCACGGCGTCGACATGGTCCGGTGGGGCGCCGACGGACGGGTCACGGAGTTCACGGTGATGGTGCGGCCGCTGCGCGGCCTGCAGGCGCTCGTCGAGGAGATGGGCGCGGAGCTGGCGCGCGCCACCGGCGCCTGAGGCGCAGGAGCGTCGACGTCCTCAGAAGGTGAGGACCTCGGCCACGGCACGGTTGCCCTCCGCGACCTGGACGACGGCCGACGTGCCCACCAGCCAGATGCGGTCGTCGACCACGACCACGCGCTGGAGGTCCGCGTAGCCGCCGCGCAGTCCCGTGACGTCGCTGCCGCCGAGGGGGATCTTCGGGCCCTGGGTCAGCTCTCCCGGGTCGACGTCCACCGACAGCACCGTCTCCGGCTGCGGACTGCTCCACGACAGCGACGGCAGGTAGACGCGGTCCTGCCACATCAGGAAGGCGCGGTGGTCGCCCTCGACCGGTGACTGGTGCCCCGGCCACGTGACCGTCGAGACCCGCTGCGGCGTGCTCGGGTCGGAGATGTCGAACAGCGACGCCTGCAGGCCGGTCGTGCCCCCGTTCGTCGTCGCGTCCTGCCCGACGCCGAGCAGGTAGTCGTCGTCCAGGGGGTGCAGGTAGGCCGAGTAGCCCGGGATCGACAGCTCGCCGGCCAGCGCCGGCGCCGCCGGGTCACTGGTGTCGATGAGGTAGAGCGGGTCGACCTGCCGGAACGTGACGACCGCGGCGAGGTCGGGCGAGAGGTAGCGCACCGAGTAGATCTGCTCGGTCTCGCCGAGCCCGTCGACGCGCCCGGTGACGACCAGGCCCACGCCCTCACGCTCGTCGAGCACGACCAGCGACGAGCTCGACGGCTCGACGGCGGCGTCCTGCGTGGTCGCGACCCGCACGACCCCGTCGGCCTCGTCGATCGCGAACTGGTTCAGCACACGCCCCTCGACGCGGCCGGAGCCGACGTACGACGTCGCGGTGGGGTCGGAGATGTCGAAGGCGTGGAGGTCGGTCGTCCCCCCGCCGGACCCGCCGCCCCAGAGGTCCCAGCCCGTCGACGCGACGATGACGCGCTCCGACGAGGCGTAGACGGTCTCGCCCGAGCCCAGGACGGCGGCCGACGAGGTCGGCACGGTGCCACCGTCGACGTCGAGCGTCACCACCGAGACCGAGGTGAAGCCGCTGAACTCGGTGGGCACGCCGACGTCGCCGCAGCCCAGCAGCGGCTCGACCGCGCCACCGTCGACCGAGAGGTTCGGCAGCCAGTCGGTGATCGTGCTCTCCTCGATGAGCGCGCGGTTCGCGTCCAGCGCCTCCGTCTCGGCCTCGAGCGAGCTGCCCTCGGGCTGCACCCACTCCAGGCCGGGCGGGTCGCTCACCATGACGAGCCGGACCGTCGAGTCGATCAGCCGGGCGCTCCGGTAGGCACCCTCGACGCGGGTCGACTGCACCACCTCCGGGGCGGCGGGATCGGAGAGGTCGACCTGGGTCAGCACGGTGCGCGCGGGGCGGCCCCAGCCGTAGCCGCCGCCCCAGACGCCGTCCTGCAGGACCATGGGGTCCTCGCCGGGCGGCGCGTCGGCCGCCGCGCCGAGCACGACGAGCGTCGAGCCCTGCAGCAGCAGCTCGGAGGGCGTCGAGACGCCCGCGAGGTCGACGGTCGCCACGGCCTCCGCCGTCGCCGCGTCGATCACCTGCACCTCGCCCGCGACGATCGCCACGAGGGTGTCGCCGTCGGTCTTCACGATGTCGGCCTCGTCGACGCCCTCGACCTGGTTGTTGGTGGCCGAGGTGCCCTGGTCACCGGAGGAGAACGTCACGGAGTTCTGGGGCTCGACGAGGGCAGAGTCGGCGGACGCCGCCGTCCCGCCGCGGGGCATGGCCATGCCGTCGCCGGATTCCGCCAGCGCGAAGGCCTCGTCGCCGTACAGGGCCATGTCTCCCAGCCCCCACGCCGTGACGCGCTCGAGGGCGTTGTCGGTGAAGTAGGTCAGCAGCTCGTCGCAGCTGGAGTAGCTGACGAGGCTGGCGACCCCGCTCGGGCCCGTGGCGGTCGGTGCGCCGGTGTCGGCCGTGCAGGCGACGAGCAGCAGGGGGGTGGCGACGACGGCGGCGAGGCCGAGGCACCGGGAGGTGTCACGTCGGGTGGGGTTCACACCCGTCTGACGCGGCGGGTCGCCCGGACGGTTCCGCGCGACCCGCCGCGCTCGCTCAGCCGTCCAGCTCGTTCGGGTGCGGCCCGATCCGGCCGTCGGACTCGAGCGCGTCGATCGAGACGAGGTCGGCGTCGGTCAGCTCGAAGCCGGCGACGTCGAGATTCTCCTTGATGCGCGACGGCGTGACCGACTTCGGGATGACCACGCGTCCGTGCTGCAGGTGCCAGCGCAGCACGACCTGGGCCGGCGTGCGCCCGAGGCGCTCGGCGATGGACGTGACCGCGGGGTCGGTGAGCACGGCGGCCTGGGCCAGCGGGCTCCACGCCTCGGTGACAATGCCGAGCGCCTGGTTGCGGGCGACGGCGTCGCGCTGCTGGAGCGCGGGGTGCAGCTCGATCTGGTTCACGGCCGGCACGGTGCCGCCGAGCGCGGTGAGGGCGTCGAGGTGCTCGGGCAGGAAGTTCGAGACGCCGATCGCCTTGGCGCGGCCGGAGGCGTGGATCTCCTCCAGCGCCTGCCACGCGGCCTGGTAGGCGCCGCGGCCCGGGGCCGGCCAGTGGATGAGGTAGAGGTCGACCGCGTCGAGGCCGAGCAGCTCGAGGCTGCGGTCGATCGCGGCGAGGGGCTCCTCGCGACCCTGGTCGGAGTTCCACAGCTTGGTGGTGACGAACAGGTCGTCGCGGGCGATCCCGGACTCCTTGATCGCCGAGCCGACGCCCGCCTCGTTGCCGTAGACGGTGGCGGTGTCGATGCTGCGGTAGCCCGCCTCGAGCGCCGTGGCGACGGCCGCGTGGGTCTCGGCGTCGGGCACCTGGAAGACGCCGAAGCCGACCTGCGGCATGGTCGCGCCGGTGTTGAGGGTGACGCTGGGGATCGAGCCGGGAAGGGTGGTGCCGGTCATCAGGGGGTTCCTCTCGTGGGGGACGGGTCGGGCCGCAGCCGGGGTACGGCGCCGCGCGGCGACCGCTGCTCCCCACGATGCCGCGCGGGGCAAGCGCGCGGTCCGCGGGCGGCGGCGTTCGCGGTAGGAGGTACCCGTGAGGTGGGTGTCACCTACCGCGATTCGCGTGGCGACGTGGATCACCGGTCCTTCGCGGTACCTCGTACCCGTCGCACGGGTGGCACCTACCGCGAACCGAGGGGCGGCGCCGCCTCAGCGGGCCCGGCGGTCGACGTACGCGATCATGCGGCCGAAGAGGGCGGCGGCGGCGTCGCCCGCGCCGTCGTCGGCCCGCTCGTCGGGGCGTACGGCGCGGAGCCCGGCCGCCAGGGGCGGCTCGACGAGGTCGTCGCCGGCCACGGCGGCACAGGCCCGTGCGGCGGCGCGCACGTCGGCGGGACGCAGCGACCACATCGCCTCGAACTCGCGGCGGTCGTCGGGCACGTCGTCCTGGCCGGGCAGCTCCCAGGCGGTGAGCACGACGGGGAGGTCCTCGGCATCGCAGACCACGGCCCACTCGTTGCGCATCGGGGAGTCGTCGGCGAGGGCCACGTGGCGGGGCTCGCCGCGGCGGGCCTCGGGGTCGGTCGACGGGAAGTCGGCGAGCACGGTCGTCGACGCCGCGACCCGGGCGAGGTCGCGCCACCGGCGCCGCGAGGCGTCGTAGAACTCGGCGCGCTGGAACGCGCCGTACAGATGGGGGCGACGGGCGTGGGCGACGAACTCGTCCTCGATCGCCCACGACATCGCGATCAGCGTGCCCTTGCCGAGCCGGTGGACGGGCAGGGCGGGGTTCAGGCGCCGCAGCTCTGCGAAGACGGAGGCGGCCGGGGGAGTGAACGTGGTGCGCACCCCGGCGATCGCCTGCTCGAGCCGGACCCCGGCGTCGCGGCGGCGCGCGACCTGCTGGACGAGCGCGACGTCCTCCCCGCGGTAGCGCCTGTGGCCGCTCGGGAGGCGTTGGGCGACCGCGAAGCCGTGGCGCTGCTCCCACATGCGGAGCGTGGGGGCGCTGAGCCCCGTGCGCTCGGCGAGGTCGCCGATCGAGAGAAGAGCCTCGTGCGGCTCCTTGGAGTGGCCCGGCATGATCTGACAATACCTCAACAAGACGTTCAATTACAGTGTTGAGGTTTCGATTTCTTCGGCCGACCAGGAGCAGCGACATGGACCAGCACCGTCACCACGGACACGTCGGCGGCCTCGCACTCACGGTGCAGGGCGTCACGGGTCCCTCCGCCGCCCTGCTCGTGCGCGACCCCGACGGGCAGCTCGTGCTGCGCACGGAGGACGCGTCGGCCTACACCCGGCTGCGTCCGTCGCGCGAGGTGCGGCGGGCGACCGCCGCGATGGCCGAGCGCGGCGTCACGGTGCGGGTCGAGCACGACGGTCGTGCGGTCGTCACCCTCGGCGTGGCTCGCGCCCCCTGGTGGCAGAGCACCCTCACCGGCTCGCGGCACCTCAGGGTGGAGAGCTGGCGGGCCGCCCGATCGGCGCGGACGGCGGGCAGCGCGCGGACGGCGGGCAGCGCACGCCCGGCGGTCGACGGGACCACCCCGGCCGGCACGGGTCCGGTCGACCTCCCCCTCCGCGGCGTCGTCGCGTGAGCTCGCGCGACTCCGCCCGCTCCTCGCACCTGCGCCACCTGACGCCCGACAAGGTGGCCGCGTTCGCGGACGCCGCGAGCACGGTCGTGCTCGAGGCCGACCTCGACGCCGAGCAGCGCGACGCGATGGAGGACATCCTGGCGTTCCTGCGCGCCGAGGCGAAGCGCGACGAGCTCCGTCCGGTCGTCGTGCTCGCCGTGCTGGCCCTCGACTCCCGCGTGAAGCAGGTGCTCGCCGAGACCGGTGGGGTGCTGCCGACGTCCGACCCCTGCGGTGCGTGTGCGGCTCCCGGCGGGGAGGCCTCCGCGGCCGTCGCCTGCTGAGCGGCGGGCCGTTCCGGGCGTTCGCACGATTTCTTGAGCGTGATTGCGGAGAAATGGAGGACACCGGTTGGGCGCGGTGTGCATACTGGTCATCGAACCGCGGTGGAGACCCGAGACTCCACCGCGGTTCGTCATTTCTCCGGGGTCCTGCGGTCCGTCCGGCCCCACCGCGGACCCTGCGGCCCCCGCGCTGGCCGAGGGTCTAGCCTGCGCTGATGAGCACCGCGAAGGCCATCTCGCCCGACTCCGACCGCCCGTGGGGCGACCCGGGCGCCTGGCCGGCGGCGCCGGGGGTGCACCGGATCCCCCTCCCGCTGCCCAACGACGGGCTCCTCGCGGTGAACGTCTACGCGATCGAGACGCCCGACGCCGACCGCGGCACGGCGCTGACTCTCGTCGACGGTGGGTGGGCCATCGCGGAGGCCCAGGAGGTGCTCGAGAAGGCACTGTCGAGCATCGGCGCCGGATTCGGCGACATCCGGCGCTTCCTCGTGACCCACGTGCACCGCGACCACTACACGCAGGCCGTCGCGCTCCGCCGCCTCAACGGCGCCGAGGTCGTGCTCGGCCGCCGGGAGGAGCCGTCGCTCGCGCTGGTCCGGGGCTCCGAGCAGGAGGTCCGCACCCGGATGGGCGGGGCGCTGGCCGACGCCGGGGCCGTCGAGATCGCGGAGCTCTGGAAGCGCGCGCCCGACGACGCCTCGACCCCGAACGACCTCTGGGAGCTCCCGGACACCTGGCTCGAGGGCGACCAGCCCCTGACGGTCGGCGCCCGCACGCTCGACGCCGTCCACACCCCCGGCCACACCCAGGGCCACTACGTCTTCGCCGACCGCGCCGACGGGCTGCTCTTCGCCGGCGACCACGTGCTGCCCACGATCACGCCGTCGATCGGGTTCGAGCCCGACACCCGGCTCCAGCCGCTGGCCGACTTCCTCGCCTCGCTCGCGAAGGTGCGCGCGATGCCCGACCTCAGCCTGCTCCCGGCCCACGGCCCGGTGCACGGCTCCTCCCACGGCCGTGTCGAGGCGCTGCTGGCCCACCACGACACCCGGCTCGAGCTGAGCCTGCGCGCGCTGGAGCCGCAGGCCGACGGCGGGGCGGGGATGTCGGCGTACGACGTCGCCGGCGAGCTGCCGTGGACGCGCCGCGAGCGCACCCTCGCCTCCCTCGACCCGTTCAACACCGCTCTCGCCTCGCTCGAGACCCGCGCGCACCTCGAGGTGCTCGTGGCGCGCGGGCAGGCCGTCGTACGACGCGGGGACGGCGCCCCCGGGCGCTACTGGCGGGCCTGACCCGGCCGCGCCATCGGCACGTGCGGGATCCCGTCCTCCAGGAACTCGGGCCCGTCGACGGCGTAGCCGAACGTGGCGTACCAGCGCGCGAGCGGCGCCTGCGCGTCGAGCCGGCTGGGTCGCTCGCCCACCTCGGCGAGCGCGGCGTGCATCAGCAGGTCCGCGAGCCCCCGGCCCCGCGCCGTACGCGCGAGCAGCACCCGGCCGACGCGCACCACCCCGCCGTCGTCGTCACCGTCGTCGAGCACCCGGGCGTAGCCGAGCAGGTCCCCGCCGTCCGTCGAGCCCTCGGACCCCTCCACGAGCAGCAGGTGCCGGGTGGTCGGCTCGAGGTCGCGGCCGTCGAGGTCGGGGTAGGGGCAGTCCTGCTCGACGACGAACACGTCCTGCCGTAGCCGCCAGACGGCGTAGGCGAGGCGCGGGGACAGGTCGTCGAAGCCGACGGGGAGCACGCGTGCGGTCACGGGGTCACGCTCCCACGACGTCCGCCGCCGCGGGGTGGCCGTAGGGTGGCCCGCACACGACAGGGGAGCGCCCACGGGCGCTGAGAGTGCGGATCCGCCGCAGACCCTCGAACCTGCTCCGGTTAGCACCGGCGAAGGGAGTCCGATGTTCCGCCTGCCCATGCCTGCCCGCACCCGACGCGCACCCGTGCTCGCGCTCGCGTCCGTCCTCACGCTCGGCTCGCTCAGCGCCTGCTCGCTCGTCGGGGGCGGTGACGACGAGTCGGCCGACGGCGCCGAGACGGTCGTGCTGCTCACCCACGACTCGTTCTCGCTGCCCGACGACCTCGTCGCGGCCTTCGAGGAGGAGAACGGCGTCGAGCTCGAGATCCGCCAGCCCGGCGACGCTGGCGCGGTCGTCACCGAGATCGGCCTCAACCCCGACGACGCGGGCGCCGACGTCGTCTTCGGCGTCGACACCACCTTCGCCAGCCGCCTCCTCGACGCCGACGCGCTCGAGACGTGGGACGGCGAGCTGCCCGCCGGCGCCGAGGCGTTCCGCCTCGACGGCGACGACCGCCTCGTGCCCGTCGACAACGGCAACGTCTGCGTCAACGTCGACACCGCCTGGTTCGCTGAGGAGGGCATCCCGGAGCCGGAGACGCTCGACGACCTCGCGACCCCGACGTACGCACCGCTGTTCGTCACCCCCGGCCCCGTCGACTCGAGCCCGGGGCTGGCGTTCCTGCTGACGACCGTCGCGGCGTACGGCGAGGACGGCTGGCAGGACTACTGGACCCGGCTGGTCGACAACGGCGCCAAGGTCGTCGACGGCTGGAGCGACGCCTACTACGTCGACTTCACCGCGGCCGGCGAGAACCCTACCCGCCCGATCGTGACCTCCTACGACTCCTCGCCCGCCGCGACGGTGACCGAGGACGGCAGCGCCACCACCACCCGTGCGCTGCTCGACACGTGCTTCACGCAGGTCGAGTACGCCGGGGTGCTGCGTGGCGCCGACAACCCCGAGGGCGCGGACGCGCTCGTGTCGTGGCTGCTCTCCGCCGACGTCCAGGAGGCGCTGCCGACGAGCATGTACGTCTACCCCGTCGCCGACGACGCGGCGCTGCCAGAGGAGTGGGCCGCGTTCACCGAGCGCCCCACGGACCCCTTCACGCTGCCGACCGACGAGATCGCCGAGAACCGCGAGGCGTGGATCAGCGCCTGGCGCGACGTCGTCGCCCGCTGACGCCCCCGACGCCCGGGCCGCCCGGGCGTCGACCGGCCGCCTCCCCATGAGACGCACCCTCGGACTCCTCACGCTCGCGGCGCTGCCGCTGGCGGTCCTCGCCGTGTTCTTCGTCGTGCCCGTCGGCGCGATGGTGGCGCGCGGGTTCGTCGTCGACGGCACGTTCGACCCGGGTGCCGTCGTCGAGGTGCTGGGGCGCGACCGCACGGGGCGGGTGCTGTGGTTCACCCTCGTCTCGGCGGGGTCGGGCACGGCGCTGAGCGTGCTGCTCGGCCTGCCCGCGGCGTACGTGCTGCACCGGCTCGACCTGCCGGGCGTGCGCATCGCCCGGGGCCTGCTGCTGGTGCCGTTCGTGCTGCCGACCGTGGTGGTGGGCGTGGCGTTCCGGGCGCTGCTGGGCGACGGGGGACTGCTCGGGTCCCTCGGTCTCGACGGCTCGGCCACCGCGATCGTCGCGGCGCTCGTGTTCTTCAACGTGGCCGTGGTCGTGCGGGTCGTCGGCGGGGCCTGGGCGTCGCTCGACCCGCGGGCCGGGGAGGCGGCGGCCGCGCTCGGGGCGAGCCCGGCGACGGTGCTGCGCACGGTGACGCTGCCGGCGCTGCGGCCCGCGATCGCCTCGGCCGCGTCGGTCGTCTTCCTCTTCTGCTCGACCGCCTTCGGGCTCGTGCTCACGCTCGGCGGGCTGCGCTACGCGACCGTCGAGACCGAGATCTACCTGCTCACCCGCGCCTTCGACCTGCCGGCGGCGGCCGGCCTCTCGGTCGTGCAGATCGTCGGCGTCGTGCTCCTGCTCGTGGTGGTCGGCCGGCTGCGGCGCAGCGACGACGCGGCGGCCGGGCGCGCGCCGACGACGCCGCGGCGCATGCAGGGGTACGACGTGCCCGCCGTCGCCGCCACGGTCGCCGTCCTGGCCGCCACGGCCCTGCCGATCGTGGGCCTCGTGGTCGCCGCGTTCCGGGTCGACGGGGCCTGGAGCACGGCGAACTTCCGGGCGCTCACGGGCACCGGTGACGACACGGCGCTGCTCGTGCCGGTCACCGAGGCGCTGCGCAACTCGCTGCAGATCGCCGTCGACGCCACCTGGATGGCGCTCCTGCTCGGCCTGCTCGTGGCCCTCGTGGTGACGCGCCGGGCCCGAACCCGCACCGAGCGCACGGTGCGCGGCGTGCTCGACGGCGTCTTCATGCTGCCGCTGGGCGTCTCGGCCGTGACGCTCGGCTTCGGCCTGCTCATCACCGTCGCGCGCCCGCCGCTGGCGCTGCGCGACGACCCGCTGCTCGTGCCCCTGGCGCAGGCGCTGGTGGCGCTGCCGCTGGTGGTGCGCACCCTCGTGCCGGTGCTGGCCGGCATCGACGACCGGCAGCGGCAGGCGGCCGCCTCGCTGGGGGCCTCACCGGCCCGCACGCTGCTCGTCGTCGACCTGCCCGTCGCCTGGCGGCCCGTGCTGGCGGCCACCGGCTTCGCCTTCGCGGCGTCGCTGGGCGAGTTCGGCGCCACCGCGTTCCTCGCCCAGCCCGACCGTCCGACCCTGCCCGTCGTCATCGCCCGCCTCATCGGCACCCCGGGCGGCACGAACTACGGCATGGCCACCGCCGCCGCGGTCGTGCTGGCGGCCACCACCACCGTCGTCATGCTGCTCGTCGAGCGGCTGCGGGTGCCGAGCGTGGGAGCGTTCTGAGATGCCGGACGAGACGTCGACCAGCCCCGACGGCACCGCCGTGCCCGACGGGCTCCGCCTCGGCGGCGTCACGGTCGCGTACGACGGGAGCCCGGCCCTGCGCGACGCGTCGCTGCACCTGCCGCGCGGCGAGGTGCTCGCCGTGCTCGGCCCGTCGGGCAGCGGGAAGTCCACGCTGCTGCGCGCCGTCGCCGGGCTCGAACCGCTCGACGACGGGACGGTGACCTTCGACGCTGCCGACCTCGCGGGCGTGCCGGTCCACCGCCGCGGGTTCGCGCTGATGTTCCAGGACGGCCAGCTCTTCCCCCACCTCTCCGTGGCCCGCAACGTCGGCTACCCGCTCCGGCTGCGCCGTACCCCCCGGCCCGACACGGCCGCCCGGGTCGCCGGGCTGCTCGAGCTGGTGGGGCTGACGGGGTACGCCGACCGCCTCCCCGCGACGCTCTCGGGCGGCGAGCGGCAGCGGGTCGCGCTCGCCCGGGCCCTCGCGTGCGACCCACGGCTGCTGCTGCTCGACGAGCCGCTCTCCGCCCTCGACCGCCACCTGCGCGAGCGGCTGGCGGGCGACCTGCGGCGCATCCTCGTCGCGGCCGGCACCACCGCCCTGCTCGTCACCCACGACGTCGACGAGGCGCTCGCGGTCGCCGACCGGATCGCGGTCGTGCGCGACGGCCGGGTCGTGCAGTCCGGACCGGCCGCCGCCGTCCTCGCCGCGCCCGTCGACGCCCCGACGGCCCGTCTCCTCGGGTACGGCGTCGTGCTCGACGGCGACGCCGCCGACCGGGTGCTGCGGGCCGCGGGGCGCCCGGCGAGCCCGACCCCCGTCGGCGTCGCGCTCCGCCGTACGGCCTGCCGCCTCGTGCCCGCCGGCACCCCCGACGCGCTCGCGGGCGTGGTGGTCGCCACCCGGCTGACCGCCGCCGGGGCGCGGTGCACCGTCGCGGTCGCCGACGTCGGTGAGCTCGACGCGGCCCCGGCGGACGGGGTCCCGGAGCCGCCCGCGGCGGGCGACGCGGTCGCCGTCCGGGTCGACCCGGCCGGTCTCGCGGTGCTCGCCGGCTGACGTGACGACGCCCGACGGATGGGTGCCGCGCGGCGTCGACCTCTAGGATGACCGCCGTGTATCGCCGCGCCTATGTCCTCCTCATCGGGGTCGCAGCGACGATGGCGGTCCTCACCTTCGCGACCGCCCTCGCGCTCGATCGGTCCGTCGTCGACCCCGAGGGCTTCCTCGGCCCGGGGTGGCTGCGGTTCCCGCTGCTGGTCGGCGCCGCGCTGCTCGTGGACCTCGTGCCCCGCGCCCTGTGGCGGGCCCGGCTCAACCCGCGCGAGACGTCGGTGCACATCAAGGAGCGCTGGCACCAGCACTGGACCCGCGAGCGGTTCACCCTGGTCGCGCTGGGCATCGGCTGCTTCTACGTCACCTACGCCTGCTACCGGAACCTGAAGTCGTTCCTGCCGTTCGTGCTGGGCGACAAGAAGTACGACAACGAGCTGCACGCGCTCGACAAGGTGCTGTTCCTGGGCAACGACCCGTCGGCGGTGCTGCACACGCTCTTCGGGTTCGTCTGGTTCGAGCAGCTGATCTCGACCATCTACCTCTGGTACCTGCCGATGGTGCCGGTGCTCGTGGCCATCTGGGTCATCTGGTCGCGCAACATCTCGTTCGGCTACTGGTTCGTGACCTCGCAGGTCATCGCCTGGACGCTCGGCACGGCGTCCTACTACATGCTGCCGGCGCTCGGCCCGGGCTTCGCGTTCCCCTGGCTCTACGAGGACATCAGCACGGGCGCGAGCGACCTGCTGGAGTCGTTGTTCTACAGCAGGACCAACGTCCTGTGGGGCGACGGCGAGGGTCTGCAGTCGACCGCGGCCTTCGCGAGCCTGCACACCGCGATCACCCTGCTGTGGGCGCTGATGGTGCAGTACACGATCCGCAACCGGATCATCCACTGGATCTTCTGGGCCAACTTCGGCCTCACCATCATCGCGACCCTCTACTTCGGCTGGCACTACGTGGCCGACGACATCGCGGGCGCGATGATCGCCATCGTCGCCTTCTACGTCGGCGGGGTCGCGAGCGGGCAGAAGTTCGACAGGAGAGGTCTGACCAGCCACCCCACGACGACGACGTCGAAGGTGCCGCTCACCGAGGGCGGCCGCGACGCCGACGTCCGTGTCGAGGACCCCTCCGACGCGTCCCCCGAGGCGTCGCGCCTGCGGTTCCCCTGGAGCAGGCGCAAGCGCCGCGGTACGGCGGGCGCCGACGACGGCGGGGCAACGGGCTCCGGCACGGGGTCCGGCGCCGCCGGCGACCCCGCCTGACGCTCCGGATCTCGCCCGTTCGGGCCATGGGACCCGTATGTGACCCGCGGGTAGGTTGGGCGGCATGTCCGACACGGTCGCCCCCGAGCTGTCCACCTCCACCGACGACGCCGACGGCCCCGCCGCGGCCGCCGACCGGTCCGACCACGCCGGCCGCGCCGACCGCGCCGGGACCTCCGGCTACGTCCAGCCGACGGTCGACGTGCCGGTGCTGACCCGCATCCTCGACGGCCGCTACGCCGAGGTCCGCGACCTCGTGCGCACGAACCTGGCGGAGTACGCGGGCGTGCTCGAGGACGCCGAGACCATGACCGGCCCCGAGTTCCGCGAGCGCGTGCTCGAGATCGTGCAGGAGATGGCGAAGACCGGGCAGACGGGCTTCGGCTTCCCCGAGGAGTACGGCGGGGGCGGCGACGTCGGCGCCTCGATCGCGGCGTTCGAGACCCTCGCGATGGGCGACCTCTCCGTGCTCGTCAAGGTCGGCGTCCAGTTCGGCCTCTTCGGCGGCGCGGTGCTGCAGCTGGGCACGAAGCGGCACCACGACGCCCACCTCTCCGACATCATCCACGGCCGCACGCTGGGCTGCTTCGCCATGACGGAGTCGGGCCACGGCTCGAACGTCCAGGCGTTGGCGACCACCGCGACGTACGACGTGGGCACCGACGAGTTCGTCGTCCGCACCCCGCACGACGCGGCCCGCAAGGACTACATCGGCAACGCCGCCACCCACGGCGAGCTCGCCGTCGTGTTCGCCCAGCTGCACATCGGTGGCGAGAGCCAGGGCGTGCACGCCTTCCTGGTGCCGATCCGGGTGCGCGACGACGCGGGCGACCTCGTGCCGGCGCCCGGCGTGCGCATCGAGGACTGCGGCCACAAGATGGGCCTCAACGGCGTCGACAACGGCCGGCTGTGGTTCGACGACGTGCGCATCCCGCGCGAGAACCTGCTCAACCGCTTCGCCGACGTCTCCGCCGCGGGCGTCTACAGCTCGGAGATCGAGAGCCCGGGCCGTCGGTTCTTCACCACGATCGGCACGCTCGTCCAGGGCCGCGTGAGCGTCGGTGGCGGCGCGATCAACGCCAGCAAGGTCGCGATGGTCCTCGCGGTGAGGTACGCCGAGCGCCGCCGCCAGTTCGAGGCCAGCTCCAAGGAGTCGGAGCAGCTGCTGCTCGACTACGGCATGCACCAGCGCCGGCTCCTGCCGCTGCTCGCGTCGACGTACGCGATGCACTTCGCGCAGGCCGACGTCACCCGCCAGCTGCACGAGGTCTTCTCGACCGACGGGGGAGACGACAAGGACAACGGGCTGGCCCGCCGCTCGCTCGAGTCGGCGGCCGCCGGCATGAAGGCGGCCGGCACGTGGCACGCGACCCGCACCATCCAGGAGTGCCGCGAGGCGTGCGGCGGCGCCGGCTACCTGGCCGCCAGCCGGTTCGCGGCGCTGAAGGCCGACACCGACGTCTTCACGACCTTCGAGGGCGACAACCACGTGCTGTTCCAGCTCGTGGCGAAGGGCCTGCTCACCGACTACGCCGGCGACTTCCAGGACGCCGACCAGTTCGAGATGGTGCGCCTCATCGCCGGTATCACGCTCGACGAGCTCGTGAAGCGCACCCGGGCCCACCAGCTCTTCGAGCGGGTCCGCGACCTGCTGCCGGGCGGCGACGACTGGGACTCCGAGGCCGGCCTGCTCGACCCCGCCTACCAGCTCGCGATGCTGCGCTACCGCGAGGAGCAGATCATCTCGTCGGCCGCGCGCCGCCTCAAGCGCGGCGTCGACGACGGCGAGAACCCGGGCGCGGTCTTCTCCCGCGTGCAGGACCACGTCATCGCCGCGGCCCGCGCGCACGTCGACCGCGTCGTGCTGGAGGCGTTCATCGCGGCCGTCGACCAGGTGCCCGAGGGCGACGAGAAGGTCGCGCTCAACCTGCTCGTCGACCTGCACGCGCTGTCGACCATCGAGGGCGACCGGGCCTGGTTCCTCGAGCACGGCCGCATGACCGCGGCCCGTTCGAAGGCCATCACGCGGGAGGTCGGCGACCTCTGCCGCAAGCTCCGCCCGCTGGCCGGCGACCTCGTCGACGCGTTCGGCGTGCCCCCGGAGATCCTCCGCGCCCCCGACCTCCTCGGCCCCGTGGTCGTCGCCGCCGAGGCCTGACCGTGGTCCGCCGTCCGCTCGCCCGCCTCCGCTCGCTCGCGGGCGGATGGGACGGTGACCCGGCGTGGGCGCACGTCTACAGCTGGTCGGTCGACCACCCGGCGTACGGCGCGCTCGGCTGGCGCCTCGCGGTCGGCTCCGACCTGCGGCTGCTGCTCGACGTGGCCGACGGCACGGGCCGGCTGCCGGAGGGCTCGCGCGTCCTCGACGTGCCGTGCGGCTCGGGGGTGGCGCTGCGCGGGCTGCGTCCCGGGCAGGGCGTCGACTACCAGGCCGTCGACATCGCCCCGGCGATGCTGGAGCGGACCCGCCGTACCGCCGAGCGGCTCGGCGTCGCCGACCAGGTCACCGGGGTCGTCGCCGACGTCGCGGCCCTGCCCTATGACGACGGGGCGTTCGACCGGGTCGTCAGCTTCACCGGGCTGCACTGCTTCCCCGACCCCCGCACCGCGTTCGCCGAGATGGCCCGCGTGCTGGCGCCGGGCGGCGAGCTGGTCGGCAGCGCGGTGCTCACCGACTCCGGGCTGCGGTTCGAGCCGCTGCGCCGGCTGGGTCGGCTCTCCGGCCTGCTGGGCCCGCTGTGCTCGAGCGACGACGTACGGCGCTGGGCCGCCGCCGACGGCGTCGTCGACCTCGAGGTCACGACGAGCGGCGCGATCGGCTACTTCCGGGGTCGGCGCGCGTCCTGAGCGAGGGCGTCGTACGCCGCCGCCCGCTCGGCCGCGATCTCCCGCAGCACCCGCCCGAACTCGGGGTGGCGGCGCAGGTCGCGCTCGTCGGCGGTCCCGCGTCGTACGGCGGCCGCGAGGTCGTGGAGGGTCTCGTCGTCGCTGCGGCGCAGCACCTCGGCCGTGACGTCCAGCGTGCGGCGCGGGGCACCCGGGACGGGGGAGTCGAAGCGCGACAGTCGTCCGGCCTCGGAGCGGAAGCCGGCCAGCAGCCGCGGCAGGTGGTCCGTCGCGTAGGCGGTGACCGCCCGGACGTCGGTGCGGGGCGGCGCCGGCAGCGGGTCCGTGCGGGCCGGCAGCTCCCGGGCGAGCGGGCTGCGCCACTCGTCGTCGGCGCGCCTCACGGGCCGTCCACGTCCGAGGGCGTGTAGGTGGTGGAGGCGCCGTCGGGGATCGCGAGGCCCGGGTAGGTGTCGATCTGGCCGAGCGTGAGCGGGAAGACCGCGACGAGCGCGAAGACCAGGTCGATGATGAGGAAGATCAGGTCGATCGCCTTGGCGACCGCGAAGATCCACTTCAGCGTCTGGCTCGAGCCCCGCCGGATCGCGTTGAGGATGTCCTCGGGGTCGAAGCCGATCCACTCGATGAACACGCCGACGGCCCAGTCGATGAGCTCGCAGAGCGCGTCGGTGAGGAACCGCATGCCCATCGCGAAGCCGTGGAAGCCGTTCGAGGTGCGCCCGAGGTCGCTCTGGTGGGAGGCGAGCACCTCGCAGAAGCCCGAGAGCGAGGTGTACGCCGCGTCGGCCGCGTTGCCGCTCCAGTGCGGCTGGAGCGCGAGCACGGAGGCGGCGACCTCGGCCTCGGCGCGCTCGAAGAAGTCCTTGAGCTCGGCCAGCGAGAGCGACGCGGTGCCGATCGTCGTCCAGTCGCCGTCGAAGGTGTCGCGCAGGCCCTGGGTCGGGGAGGGCAGGTGGGCGAACAGCGGGATCTGCAGGAGCCCGTCGATGGCCCAGGTGAGGCTGACGACGTAGCTGGTGTTGTCGAGGATCGCGCGCCAGACGTCGAGGCCCTCGAAGAAGTCACCGGGCGGGGCGAGCTCGGCGCTGAGGTCGGCGGTGGTGATCCCGGCCGTCTCGCCGTCGGCGTCGAAGCCGTAGCCGGCGTCCGGCGGCGGCGACCCGTCGAGGAGTGCGTCGAACTGGGCGCGCTGCGCGAGGTCGGTGGCGTCGTAGTCGTCGGCGTTCGCCCCCAGCGCGTCGCCCGCGCCCTGGAGGTAGGACTGCACGGGGCCGCTCCCGGCGTACGCGGCCTGGAGGTCGGCCCGCGCCCGGTCGAGCTCGGCGACGATGTTGTCGAAGGTGACGCCCCCGGTCGGAGCCCGGACGTGGGTCTCGGCGTAGGTCAGGGCCGCGGGGATCGCGGCCGCCATCGCGCGCAGGTCGTCGCCCACGCTGCGCAGCGCACCGGTCTCGACGTGGAAGCTCACGGCGACGTCTGTGCCCCTCGTCCTGCGCCCACAAACACCGCTGCCCCCGGGAGGACCCGGGGGCAGCGGCGGTGGAGCGGGGTGCTGCTCAGTACTTGTGACCGTTGTCGGAGTAGCGCTGGAACGACGCCTTGATCTCCGCCTCGGCCTCGGTGTGGCCGACCCAGTCGGCGCCCTCGACGGACTTGCCGGGCTCGAGCGCCTTGTAGACCTCGAAGAAGTGGCGGATCTCGAGCAGGTCGAACTTGGAGACGTCGCCGAGGTCCTTGAGGTGGTCGACGCGCGGGTCGCCGGCGGGCACGCACAGCACCTTGTCGTCGCCGCCGGCCTCGTCGGTCATGCGGAACATCCCGATCGCGCGGGACTTGATGAGGCAGCCCGGGAACGTCGGCACCGGGAGGATGACCATCGCGTCGAGCGGGTCGCCGTCCTGACCGAGGGTGTTCTCGATGAAGCCGTAGTCGGCCGGGTACTGCGTGGACGTGAAGAGCGTCCGGTCGAGGCGCAGGCGACCGCTGTGGTGGTCCACCTCGTACTTGTTGCGCTCGCCCTTGGGGATCTCCACGAGTACGTCGAACTCCAGCACGGCTTCTGCCTCCCACGTCTGACCGCAGCGGTGCGGTCGTTGTCTTTAGGTCGTATCGGGGTGGATCACCGGCGTGGTGCCGGGTGCTGCGGTGGCCCGGTGGGCCGAGGTGCGGGGTGTCGGTGCGGTCGCGCACAATGGCGCGGACCGTACGAACAGGGGTGATCCTAGGTGCCACGTGGGGCTCGTCGCAGGCGGGGCCGAAAGGTTCTGCTGCCCGTCGTGCTGGTCCTGGTCGTCGTGGCGGGCGCCGGACTCGCCGTCTGGCGCCTCGACCTGGTCGACCGGTGGGTGACGGGGGAGTCGCCCGACCCGTCCACCGATCCCGCCGCCGTGGCGCCTCCGCCCGGCCTCGAGGTGCCCTCGATCACCGACCCGAGCCCGCTCCTCGACGTCTCCGCGGCCGACGGTGCGGTGGTCGACACCGCGGCGGTCGCGGCGGCGCTGACGCCCTGGCTGGCCGACCCGGTGCTGGCGGGCCGCATCCTCGTCGGGGTCGCCCCGCTCGACGCCGACGACGCGACGACGTCGGGGCAGCAGACGTACGTCGCGGGGCCCGAGCGGGTTACCCCGGCGTCCACCACCAAGCTCCTCACCTCGGTCGCCGCGCTCGAGGCGCTCGGCGGCGACCACACCTTCACCACCTCCGTCGTCGACGGCACCGACCCCGCGGCGGGTGCGGACGCACCCGGCCGGGTCGTGCTCGTCGGCGGTGGCGATCCCTACCTCGCCCGCGAGCCGGTCGAGGCGGGCTCCGCGGCGTCGCGCGTGCCGATCCGCGCCGACCTGCGCACCCTGGCGACGGAGACGGCCGCCGCGCTGCAGGCCCGGGGCCGCACGAGCGTGCAGGTCGCGTACGACGCGTCGCTGTTCACCGGGCCGGCCGTCAACCCGTTCTGGCCCGCCGACTACGTGCCCGACGACGTGGTCGCGCCGATCACCTCGCTGTGGGTCGACCGCGGGCGGGCGGCCGACGACGCCGACGACGTCGTCGCGGACCCCGCCGCCGACGCGGCCGCGTGGTTCGCGGGCGCGCTGGCGGAGGCCGGCATCCAGGTGGTCGGCGAGCCGACGGCCGGCCTCGGCGGCAACGGCGAGCCGCTCGCCACCGCCGAGAGCGCCCCGCTGGAGAACATCGTCGAGCGGCTGATCTCGGTGAGCGACAACGAGACGACGGAGGTGCTCGCCCACCACGTCGGGCTGGCCGTCGCGGGCGACGCCTCCTTCGAGGGCGGGGCCGCGGCGACGCGCGAGGTGCTCGCCGGTCTCGGCGTCGACCTCGGCGGCGACGTCCTGCGCGACGGCAGCGGGCTGTCGCGGGAGAACGCACTGTCGGCCGCCACCCTGCTCGGGGTCGTCGAGGTGGCGGCGGCCGAGGAGCACCCCGAGCTGCGGCCGGCGCTCACGGGGCTGCCGGTCGCCGGGTTCAGCGGCTCGCTGGCCGGGCGCTTCGACACGGCCGACCCGGCGGGGCTGGGCGACGTACGCGCCAAGACGGGCACGCTCACCGGCGTCCAGGGCCTCGCGGGGGTGCTGCACGACGCGACGGGCACGCCCCTGCGCTTCGTGCTCGTGGCCGACGCGGTGGGGGAGGCCGACGGGCTCGACGCCCGGGCAGCGATCGACCGCGCCGCCGCCGCGCTCGCCGCCTGCGTCTGCTCGACCCCGCTGGGCGAGCCGGAGCCGACACCGTCGGACCCGCCGTCGGACCCGCCGTCCGCCCTCGCGTCCACCGACCCCGCCGACGCCGCCACCGGATGACCGCGCTGGCCGTAGGGTCGCGAGCATGACGGCAGCGGAGCAGGAGCCTTCCGGCGGCGGGATGATCGACTGGGACCTCGCGGTGCGGATCGGTGCCCGGCTCGCGCCGCCCGAGCCCGACGTACCGGCCGACGCCGTCGCCGAGACCGTCGCCGCGCTGCGGGCCGACGCCGAGCGCTCGACGGGTCTGGTGCAGGAGTTCACGGGCCTGGCGGCCCGCCCCCACAGCGCGCCGGTGCTCGTCGTCGACCGGGCCCGCTGGATCGAGGCGAACGCCCAGAGCTTCGCGATGCTGATGGACCCGTTCGTCGAGAAGCTGGTCACGAAGCGCGAGTCGAACGTGCTGACGCAGGCGCTGGGCCCGGTGCGCGGCGTGGGCACGGCGATCGGCTCGCGCGTGACCGGCACCGAGGTCGGCCTGCTGCTGGGCTTCCTGTCGGGCAAGGTGCTCGGCCAGTTCGACCCGTTCGCGCCCGCCGACGTCGCCCCCGACGGCCGCCTGCTGCTCGTGGCGCCGAACATCTGGAAGATCGGCGACGACATCGGCGCGCGCCCCCGCGACTTCCGCCTCTGGGTCTGCCTCCACGAGGAGACCCACCGGGTGCAGTTCACGACCGTCCCGTGGCTCCGCGACCACCTGCGCGACCAGGTCTCGGCGCTGGCCGGCACGGTCGACCCGGGCTCGGTGCTGGAGGACGGCCTCTCCCGGGTGGCCACCGCCGTCCGCAACGGCGGGCGCGGCAGCCTGATCGACATCATCGGCACGCCCGAGCAGAAGGAGATCGTCGACCGGGTCACCGGCATGATGTCGCTGCTCGAGGGCCACGCCGACGTCGTGATGGACGGCGTGGGGCCGAAGGTCATCCCGACGGTGAAGCGCATCCGCGCCGCCTTCAACGACCGGCGCGTGGGCCTCGGCTTCGTCGACCGCCAGCTGCGGCGGCTCCTGGGCCTCGAGGCCAAGATGGCGCAGTACCGCGACGGCGCCGCCTTCGTGCGCTCCGTCGTCGACCGCGTCGGCATGGACGACTTCAACGCCATCTGGACCTCCCCGCAGACCCTGCCGAGCAAGGCCGAGATCACCGAACCCGACGCCTGGGTGGCGCGGGTGCTCGGCTGAGGTCGACGTGACGCTCGACCCCGCCGTCGCGGCGGTGCGCAACGCCGTACGCCCGGTGCTGGCGCCGACGGGACGGGACGGGTCCGCCGGCGCTGCCGGCCCGGCGGTGGTGGCGGTCGCCTGCAGCGGGGGCGCGGACTCCCTGGCGCTGCTCGCCGCCACCGTCTTCGTGGCGCACCGCGCGCGGGACGCCACCGGCACCCGCGTCGTCGGGGTGACCGTCGACCACGGCCTGCAGGACGGCTCCGACGAGCACGCCGCCCGGGTCGTCGAGCAGATGGCGGCGCTGGGCGTCGACGAGACGGTCGCCGCGCGGGTGCGGGTCGAGGCCGACGGCCACGGCGTCGAGGCGGCGGCCCGCGAGGCCCGCTACGCCGTGCTCGGGCAGGTCGCGACCCACTTCTCCGCCGAGCGCGTGCTGCTCGGCCACACGCTCGACGACCAGGCCGAGACGGTGCTGCTGGGCCTGGCCCGCGGGTCCGGCGGACGCTCGATCGCGGGCATGCGCCGCGCCTTCGACCCGTTCGCGCGACCGCTGCTCGACGTCTCCCGCGCCCAGACCGAGGCGGCGTGCTCGGCCGAGGGCATCGCGTGGTGGACCGACCCCCACAACGCGGACCCCCGCTTCCTCCGCTCCCGGGTGCGGCACGCGGTGCTGCCGGTGCTGGAGGCCGAGCTGAACCCGCAGGTACGCCGCACGCTCGCCCGCACCGCCGACCAGCTGCAGGCCGACCTCGCCGCCCTCGACCACTACGCCGACGCGCTCGAGCTCGCGGCGGTCACGGGGGAGGGGCTCGGGGTGGCGGTCGACGCCGCGGCCCTGGCGGCGGAGCCGGGTGCCGTCGCCGACCGGGTGCTGCGCCGGGCGGCCGTCCGAGCGGGCGCCCTCGACGCGGACCTCTTCGCCACCCACGTCCAGGCGCTCCGCCACCTCATGGAGGCGGCACCCCACGGCGAGGCCCAGCTCCCGGGCCACCTCACGTCGTACGTCACCGGCGCGCCCGCCGGGCGGCGCCTCCGGTTCCGCCGCACCGACCCCGTGTAACGCGGTGTCCGGGTGTCTGCACACGTGGCAGGACACCCACCCGGACACCGCAGCACCGCAGAAGTGGGTGCCCCGCCCGTACGGCGCGGGCCGGCCCCGTGCGGGGCGGGCCGGGCCCGTGCGGTGTGAGCGACAGGGCGGATGGGGCGCGGACACCGCGACCCGTCGTCGTACGGCGGGGGCCGGGCCCGTGCGGTGTGAGCGACAGGGTGGACGGGGCGCTCCCACCGCGACCCGTCGTCGTACGGCGCCCGCCTCGCCCCGGATCGCGAGTGTGTCCCCTTGGTGCCACCTGGTGACACCAATGGGACACGCTGCAGGAAGTTTCGCCGCTCGAGCGGCGAAACTGCCGCCAGCGCCCAGACGGCGCCAGCGCCCGCCCCGCCCCGTCAGCCCGTACGGCGCGCACCCCCGCCCGCCCCGGACCACCCCTCGCCCCGCGCCTGTGGGAGGCTGGCGACGTGGACGCGTCGTCAGTCGAGAAGGACCTTGTCAACATCCTCTTCACCGAGGAGGAGATCCTCGCGAAGCTGGACGAGATGGCGCAACGGATCGAGGCGGACTACGCGGGCAAGGACCTGCTGGTCGTCGGCGTCCTCCGCGGCGCGATCATGGTCATGGCCGACCTCTCCCGCGCGCTCACCCGCCACGTCGAGACGGACTGGATGGCGGTGTCGTCCTACGGCTCGGGCACCAAGTCGAGCGGCGTCGTGCGCATCCTCAAGGACCTCGACACCGACATCTCCGGCAAGCACGTGCTGGTGGTCGACGAGATCATCGACACCGGCCTCACGCTCAGCTGGCTGATCTCCAACCTCTCGAGCCGTGCACCGGCCAGCGTCGAGATCGCGACGCTGCTGCGCAAGCCGGAGGCGCTCGCGATGCCCGTCAGCCCGAAGTACGTCGGCTGGGACATCCCGAACGAGTTCGTCGTGGGCTACGGCCTCGACTACAAGGAGCGCTACCGCAACCTGCGGTGCATCGGCACGCTCGCCCCGCACGTCTACTCCTGACCCCCGGTGCGCGCCGTCGGGGCGCGTCCGTGAGCGTCCGGGGCGCGTCCGCGGGTACGCCGACCGTCGCGTGGGCCTGCCTGACACAATGTCCCGACAGCCTGCCCCGTGTGGTGCGGACCTGTAGTTTCGATCTCTGACATCCCTGCGCCGCGGCGATCGCGGCACACCTGCCGCGTCAAAGTGGAAGAAGCCTGTGAAGCGTTTGTTCAAGGGCCCGTGGGTCTGGATCATCCTCGCCGTCCTCGCGGTCCTGATCGGCCTGCAGTTCCTGTCCGCCGGGACGGGGGCCGACGAGGTCGAGACCTCCCGCATGGAGCAGTACATTGCCGAGGGCCAGGTCAAGGAGATCACCTTCGTCGACGGCGACCAGGAGATCCAGGCCGTCCTCGACGACGACGTCGACCGCGAGGGCGGACCCGACATCGTCGCCTACTACGTGCAGGGCCAGCAGGACGGCATCATCGCCGCGGTCGACGAGCAGGTCGCCGAGGGCACGATCGAGAAGTCGAACTCCGAGAACCCCCAGCCGAGCCTCCTGGGCACGCTGCTGGTGAGCCTGCTGCCGTTCGTCATCATCATCGCGCTCTTCATCTTCCTGATGAACCAGGTGCAGGGCGGTGGCGGCCGCGGTGTCATGCAGTTCGCCAAGTCGAAGGCGAAGCTCATCACCAAGGACATGCCGAAGACGACCTTCAGCGACGTCGCCGGCTGCGAGGAGGCGATCGAGGAGCTCGGCGAGATCAAGGAGTTCCTCTCCGAGCCCGCGAAGTTCCAGGCCGTGGGCGCGAAGATCCCGAAGGGCGTCCTGCTCTACGGCCCGCCCGGAACCGGCAAGACCCTGCTCGCCCGCGCCGTCGCCGGCGAGGCGGGCGTGCCGTTCTACTCGATCTCCGGCTCCGACTTCGTCGAGATGTTCGTGGGTGTCGGCGCGAGCCGCGTCCGTGACCTCTTCGAGCAGGCCAAGGAGAACGCACCGGCCATCGTCTTCATCGACGAGATCGACGCGGTGGGTCGCCACCGCGGCGCCGGCATGGGCGGCGGCCACGACGAGCGCGAGCAGACCCTCAACCAGCTCCTCGTCGAGATGGACGGCTTCGACGTGCGCGGCGGGGTCATCCTGATCGCGGCCACGAACCGTCCCGACGTGCTCGACCCGGCCCTGCTGCGCCCGGGCCGCTTCGACCGCCAGATCCAGGTCGACGCGCCGGACCTCAACGGCCGCCACAAGGTGCTCCAGGTCCACTCGCGGGGCAAGCCGATGGTCGAGGGCATCGACCTGCTGTCGATCGCCCGTCGTACGCCGGGCTTCACCGGCGCCGACCTGGCCAACGTCCTCAACGAGGCCGCGCTGCTCACCGCCCGCCAGAACGAGAAGCTGATCACGAACGCGAGCCTCGACGAGGCGATCGACCGCGTGATCGCGGGCCCGCAGCGCCGTACGCGCCTGATGAGCGAGAACGAGAAGCTCATCACCGCCTACCACGAGGGCGGCCACGCGCTCGTCGCCGCGGCGCTCCCGGGCACCGACCCCGTGCACAAGGTCACGATCCTGCCGCGCGGTCGCGCGCTGGGCTACACGATGGTGCTGCCCGACGAGGACAAGTACTCCCAGACCCGCAGCGAGATGCTCGACAAGCTCGCCTACATGCTCGGCGGTCGCGCGGCGGAGGAGATGGTCTTCCACGACCCGACCACCGGCGCCGGCAACGACATCGAGAAGGCCACGAGCCTGGCCCGGGCGATGGTCACGCAGTACGGCATGACCGAGCGCCTCGGCGCCATCAAGCTCGGCGACTCCGGCGGCGAGCCGTTCCTGGGTCGCGACATGGGCCACCAGCGCAACTACTCGGAGGACGTCGCGGCCGCGGTCGACGACGAGACGAAGAAGCTGCTGGCGACCGCGCACCAGGAGGCGTTCGACATCCTCGAGGAGAACCGTGACGTGCTCGACAGCCTCGTGCTGGCGCTGCTCGACCGCGAGACCCTCGACAAGGCCGAGATCGCGCAGATCTTCGAGCCCCTCCGGCGGCGTGCCGTGCGCCCGGCCTGGACCGGGTCCGCCACGCGCGTGCCGTCCACGATCCCGCCTGTCGAGATCCCCGAGGCCATCCGCGAGCGTGCCCGTCTCCACGGCATCGACATGACGAAGGACTCGAGCTCGACCGGCGGGGCGATCATCACGCCTCCCGGCTCGGGCGGCGACGTCCACGACCCGGGCGTCCAGTGACCGACCGGATCTCGGTGTCGGACACCGACCCCCACGACGTGCCCGAGTTCGACCACGCGCGCGCCGAGGCGGCGATCCGTGAGCTCCTCCACGCGATGGGCGAGGACCCGGAGCGCGAGGGCCTCAAGGACACCCCGGCCCGTGTGGCCCGGGCGTACGCCGAGGTCACCGGCGGCCTCCGGCAGCGTCCGGAGGACGTGCTGACGACCACCTTCGACATCGGCCACGACGAGATGGTGCTCGTGCGCGACATCGAGCTGTGGAGCATGTGCGAGCACCACCTGGTGCCGTTCACGGGCGTCGCCCACGTCGGCTACATCCCGGCCGCCAGCGGCAAGATCACGGGGCTGTCGAAGCTGGCGCGCCTCGTCGACGTCTTCGCGAAGCGCCCCCAGGTGCAGGAGCGGCTCACCACCCAGGTCGCCGACTCGCTGATGTCGATCCTCGAACCGCGCGGCTGCGTCGTCGTGATCGAGGCGGAGCACCTCTGCATGACCATGCGCGGTGTCCGCAAGGCCGGCGCGCGCACCATCACGTCGGCGGTGCGCGGCGTCATGCACAACCCGGCCACGCGCGCCGAGGCCATGGCCCTGATCCACAGCCCTCGCGGCTGAGCCCGGCGGTGCCGGTGCGACCGCCCACCCTCCTCGCCCGTCCGCTCGTGATGGGCGTCGTCAACGTCACCCCCGACTCGTTCTCCGACGGCGGCCGCTGGGCCGACGCCGAGCGGGCCGTCGCCCACGGTCTCTCGCTGATCGCCGACGGGGCCGACGTGCTCGACATCGGCGGCGAGTCCACGCGTCCCGGCGCGACCCGTCCGCTGCTCGCCGAGGAGCTCGACCGGGTCGTCCCGGTGATCACCGAGCTGTCCGGCGCCGGCGTGCCGATCTCGGTCGACACCATGCGCGCGGAGGTCGCCGAGGCCGCCGTCGCCGCGGGCGCCACGATCGTCAACGACGTCTCCGGCGGGCTGGCCGACCCCCGCATCCTCGAGGTCGCCGCGGCGGCGGACGCGACGTACGTGGCCATGCACTGGCGGGCCCACAGCGACCGCATGACCGCCTTCGCGACCTACCCGGGAGGTGTGGTCGCCGACGTGGTCGACGAGCTGCGCGTACGGCGCGACGCGGCGCTGGCGGCCGGGGTGGCCCCCGACCGGCTCGTGCTCGACCCGGGCCTGGGGTTCGCGAAGGACGCGGGCCACAACTGGGAGCTGCTCGCCCACCTCGACGCCTTCGACGAGCTCGGGCAGCGCCTGCTCGTCGGGGCCAGCCGCAAGACGTTCCTGGGCCACCTCCTCGCCGGCCCGGACGGCCTGCGACCGGTGGACCAGCGCGAGCACGGCACGACGGCCCTCTCGGTGCTGCTCGCCGACGCCGGCGTGTGGTGCCTGCGGGTGCACGACGTGCGCGCCGCCCGTGACGCCCTGGCGGTGTGGTCGGCCTGGCGCCGTGCCGCCGCCCCAGCCGGAGGAGACGCATGACCGACCAGCCCCTCGACCAGCTCGACCAGCTCGCCGTCAGCGGCATCGAGTGCTTCGCCCACCACGGGGTGTTCGCCGACGAGCGCCGCGAGGGTCAGCGGTTCGTGGTCGACCTCGTGCTCGGGGTCGCCACGCGTCCCGCGGCGGCGTCCGACGACTTGCACGACACCGTCGACTACGGAAGTCTCACCATGGCGGTGAAGACCGCCGTGGAGTCAGATCCCGTCGATCTCATCGAGGTGGTCGCCCAGCGGATAGCCGACGTCTGTCTGTTGGTCGGTCGTGTTGAATGGGCGAGGGTGACGCTCCACAAGCCCGATGCACCCATACCTGCGGCGTTTGCCGACGTCGCGCTGACGATCGAGCGGAAACGAGGCCACGCGTGACCGAGACGCCGAACCCCAACATCATCGACGCCGACACGCTGACCGGCGAGATGCGTCCGATCCGACGCACCGTCGTCTCCCTGGGGTCCAACCTCGGTGACCGGTTCGCGAACCTGCAGGGTGCCGTCGACGCGCTCGCCGACACCCCCGACGTGTGGGTCACCGGTGTCTCCGGCGTCTACGAGACCGACCCGGTGGGCGCGCCCGAGGGCTCCGACACGTTCCTCAACGCGGTCGTGCTGTTCGACACGACGCTCTCCGCGAGCCGCCTCGTCGACCGCGCCCTCGCCGTCGAGGACGCCTTCGGCCGGGAGCGCACCGAGCTCAACGGCCCGCGCACGCTCGACGTCGACCTCATCGTGGTCGGCGACCGTCGCAGCAACGAGGACTGGCTGCGCCTGCCGCACCCCCGGGCCGCGGAGCGCGCGTTCGTGCTGCAGCCCTGGTACGACCTCGAGCCCGACGCCGAGATCCCCGACTACGGCACCGTCGCCGAGCTGCTCGCGAAGGTCGGCTCCGACGGCGTGCGTCGCCGTGACGACCTCGCGCTGGAGCTCCCGTCCTGACCCTCGGGCCCTCCCGAGACGTCGAGTGAGCGCATGAGTCGAGGCGTCGGATGAGCCGGGACGACCACCCGCGCATCGACGCGGACGACGACGACCGTCCGACCCCGGGCGAGCAGCCCGGCCGGCTGCGCCCCACCCCTCCCGGCCTGCTGACCGCCTGGCTGGTCGTCGGCCTGGTGGGCGGCTGGCTGCTGCGCCGCGTGGCGCGCGCCGCCGGGTGGTCGGTGCCCGAGGTGAGCTGGACCCAGATCCTGCTGCTGGTGCTGGTTGCGGCCATCCTCGGCGGTACGGCGTTCGCCACCCGCCGCACGGTCCAGCGGGCCCCCGTCGACCTGCTCCCGCACCAGGCCGTGAACCGGCTCGCACTGGCCCGGGCCTGCGCGCTGGTGGGCGTGCTGCTGGCCGGCGGCTACCTGGGCCACGCGGTCAGCTGGCTGGGTGTCGGCTCCCAGGTGGCGCAGGAGCGGGTGCTGCGCGGGCTGGTCGCGGCCGTCGCCGGGGCCGCGGTGGCCGTCACGGCGCTGCTCCTGGAGCGTGCGTGTCGCGTCCGATCGGACGATCCGCGCACCTAGGGTGACCACCATGGCTTCCCCCAACGCTCGTCGTCGGCAGCGCAGCACGCGTTTCGCTGTTGCCACCGCACTCATCGTTGCCTCGGGGCTGCTGATCGCAGCCACCGTCCCCACTGGTTCCTTCGTCGCTGTCGCCGTCGCCGCGTCCGTCGCCGTCCTCCTGGGCGCCGCCGCTCTCCGCATCGCCCACAGCGAGCTGATGACCACCCGCCGCGACGCGGCCTCCGACCGCGCGACCCAGGCCAAGGAGTTCACCGCTCTCTCGGCCCGCCGCGCCGAGGAGAACGCCGAGTTCGTGACCTCCATGACCTCCCGCCTCGCCGACCGCGACGCCGCGCTCGACGCCCGCGAGGTCGCGATCCGCGAGCTCGAGGAGGCGGTGAGCCTCGCGCAGTCGAAGGTCGTCGAGCTGACGCGCAAGGCCACGGCCGAGTCGCGTCGTGCCGACACCGCCGTCGCCGAGCGCGACACGGCCCGCTCGAAGGCCGGCGCCGCCGAGGAGCGCGCCGCCGAGGCGATCGTGCGCCTGGCCGAGCTGGAGCACGAGCTCGACGTCGTCCGCGCCGAGCTGACGGCCTGGGAGCAGACGGCCGTCAACCTGCGCAAGCACGCCTGACCCGGCGTCGTACGACGCCCGCCGCAGCGACCTGGGGTCGAGTCACAGGGGTCACTCTGGCCCGTCGTTTAACCGCCTGAGCGGATAAACCGCCGCTTTACGCTCTGAATTCAGGGCGCAAGGTGGCGGTTTCGCCGCTCGAGCGGTTAAACCGCCGCCGCCCCCCTCCACCCCCGCGCGCGGCGGGCGGGACGCCGACTAGGGCACAATCACTCGGGTGATCCCGGAGGACAGCCGTTTCGAGACCGACCCCGACGAGATCTTCGACGAGGAGCCCCACCTGCCCGACGGGTGGGTCGTCGGGGGAGCCGACCCCGCGGTCGAGGCCGACGTCGAGCAGCTCACCGCGCTGCTCCGCGCCCACGAGACGGCGGGCCGCGGCTGGCCGTCGTCCGGTCGTGACGACGTGCTGCTGGAGGTCTCCGACGTCGGGATCCGCACCCGCGCCAACGTCGTGATCCGCGACGCCGAGGGCCGCATCGTCGCCTGGGGCAGCGTGCACGACCGCGCCGCCGGCCGCATGCTCTTCCTCCACGTCGTCGCCCGCGACCTCGACCACCGCGATGCCGCCCGCTGCGCGAAGGTCCTCTTCACGTGGGCCGAGGGCCAGGCCCGCGAGGTCGGCGCCGCCCGCGGCCTCGACGTCCAGCAGATCGACACCGGCGCCTTCGCCGACGACGCCCGCCAGCACGCGTGGCTCGGTCGTGCGGGCTTCGACCGGGTGCGCGCCTGGTGGCAGATGAGCCGCCCGGTGACCCCCGACGAGGCCGGGCTCGTGCCCGACCCGGAGCGCTGGGAGAAGAACGGCGTCGTCTTCCGCGCCGTCGGTCGCGAGGGTGACGGCATGCCGGCCGAGGCCGACCTGCGGGCCGTGCACGAGGTGCTCGAGGGCGCCTTCACCGACCACTTCAACTCGCGCGAGGAGACGTTCGCCGAGTTCGTGCACCGCCTGCGCCAGGACCCGGGCCACCGCTGGGACCACTGGTGGCTCGCCGAGATCGTCGACGAGGCCGGTGGCGAGCCGGTCGCGGCGGGCGCGCTGGTCGCGACCGAGAGCGAGTCCGACGACGGCCCGAACGGCAGCTACGTCGACTACCTGGGCGTGCTCTCCAACGCGCGCGGCCGGGGCGTGGCCAAGGGCCTGCTGAACACCGTGATCGCCGACGCCGCGGTCCGCGACCGCAACCGGGTCGGCCTCGAGGTCGACGCCGACTCCCCGACGGGCGCCGACGGCCTCTACACGTCGATGGGCTGGACGACGTCGTACATGACGCAGTCCTGGCACAGGGACGTCCCGGTCTCCTGACGACGACCACCTGCGCCTAGGGTCGACCGGGATGTCCACCAACCTCGGCATGCCGGGGCTGCCGCCGCCCACCGAGCCGTCCTGGAAGCAGGCCTGGGACTCGGCGTTGTACGGCGCGCCCTCCGGCTACCTGCGCTCCCACCCGCCGTCGCTGCTGCAGCGGCGCGACGACGTGCTCGGCGTCGTCACCGACGCGGCGCCGCGCGAGCTCGTGCTCCTCGGCTCCGTCGGCGTCCTGACCCCGGAGATCGTCCGGGCCGTGCCCGGCGTCGCCGTGCGCTTCGACCTCCCGCCCGGCTTCGGCGGCCTCGTGCTCGCGGGCGACTGGCTGGCGCACGTCCCGACCCACGTCGTCCAGGTCGACACCGAGGGCTACCCCCGCCTCGTGCACGTCGACCCCCTCAGCGGCCGCGAGCGGCTCGGCGCCCGCCTCATCGAGATGAGCGTGCCGCAGCAGGTGGGTCGCTGGCTCCAGGAGTGGTGGCCGGTGGCGGAGGTCGGCGTCGGCGCGCGCGCCGAGGTCGGTACGGCGCGCGACGCCGCGTGGCGCGACGTGGTCCGCAACCTCGGGCCCGGTGGGTCGGCGGTCGCGCTCGAGCCGTGCCACCTGCGGGCCACGCGCCCCCGGGCCGGCAGCCTGCGGGTGCCGGGGCCGGCGTACGGGAGCGTGGTGCCCGACGGCACGCGCGACCTCGTCGCCGACGTCGCCCTCGACGCCGTGGCGGAGGCCTCCGACAGCCGGATCGTCGACGACGACGGGCCGCTGCGCATCGTCCACGACCCCGCCTGACGCCCGCCGGACGGGCCCGCGGCGGCCGCGTGACCCACGTCACCGGGCGGTCTGTTCACAGTCGGGAAGCCCGGGCGTAACGTTCCCGTTGCACCAAGCGACCGGGTCCCTCCGGTCGACGTTCGAGGACAACGTCCGGTACCCACACCGGCCCCGCTCGCGGGGTGGTCGGCGGGACGGGAACGAAAGGTTCGGACCCATGTCGACTGACATGCCCTGCTCCGCCCTGCGCATCGGCATCGTCGGTGCCGGTCGCGTCGGCGCCGTGCTCGGCCGCGCGCTCGCCGACGCGGGCCACGAGATCGTGGCCGTCGCCGGTGAGTCCGACGCCTCCGTGCGCCGTGCCGACGCCCTGCTGCCCGGCGTCCCCCGCGACAAGCCCAGCGCCGTCGCCCGCGCCTGCGACGTGCTCCTGCTGACCGTGCCCGACGACATGCTCGTCAACGTCGCCAGCATGCTGGCGGCCAGCGGCTCCCTGCGCCCGGGGCAGCACGTCGTGCACACCTCCGGCGCCCACGGCCTCGCCGCCCTCGCCTCCGTGGTCGAGACCGGCGCCGTCCCCGTGGCGCTCCACCCGGCCATGACCTTCACCGGTACGGCGACCGACCTGCCGCGCGTGGGCGGCTGCGCGTACGGCGTGACCGCCGCCCCCGCCGGCCAGGCGCTCGCCGACCGGCTCGTCGCCGACCTGGGCGGCCGCACGGTCCGGGTCGCGGAGGACCGCCGCGCGCTCTACCACGCCGCGCTCGCCCACGGCTCGAACCACCTGGTCACCCTGGTCGCCGAGGCGATGGAGATGCTGGCCGCGGTCGCTCCGGAGGGGGAGTCCGCCGGGTCTGCCGACCCCGCCGACGTGCTGCGTCCGCTGCTCGCCGCGGCGCTCGACAACGCCCTGCGCTCCGGCGACGCGGCCCTGACCGGCCCCGTGGTCCGCGGCGACGTCGGCACCGTCGAGGCCCACCTCGGCGAGATCGCCGCCGAGGCGCCCCAGGCGCTGGGCTCGTACGTCGCGCTCGCCCGCGCGACCACCGACCGCGCGACCACCGACGGCCGTCTCCTGCCGATCCGCGCGGCCCGGATGCTGCGGGTGCTCGACGCGACGGAGAACCAGGACGCCACCACGACGACCACCACCACCGAGGAGCCCACCCGATGACCACGCTGACCGCCCCGGCCCTGGCCCCGACCCGTGAGGCGCTCGGCCACGAGCTCGCCGCCGTGCGGGCGCGCGGTGGCCGGGTCGCGTTCGTGCCCACGATGGGGGCGCTGCACGCGGGGCACGCGAGCCTGATGCGGGTGGCCCGCGACCACGTGGGCGACGACGGCGCCGTCGTCGTGTCGATCTTCGTGAACCCGCTGCAGTTCGGCGAGGGCGAGGACCTCGACCGCTACCCCCGCACCCTCGACACCGACCTCGACGTCTGCGCCGCTGCCGGCGTCGACGTCGTGTTCGCCCCGGCGGTCGACGAGGTCTACCCGGGCGGCGACCCCCAGGTCACGGTCGAGCCCGGCCCCGTCGCGACGACCCTGGAGGGCGCGAGCCGTCCCGGTCACTTCCGGGGCGTCCTCACCGTGGTCGCGAAGCTCTTCGGCCTGGTGCGCCCGGACGTCGCCGTCTTCGGCCAGAAGGACTACCAGCAGCTCGCGCTGATCCAGCGGATGGCGGCCGACCTCTGCCTGGGCGTCGAGGTCGTGGGCGCGGAGACGGCCCGCGAGGCCGACGGCCTCGCGCTGAGCTCCCGCAACCGCTACCTCACCGACGACCAGCGCCAGCAGGCCCTCGTGCTGTCGCGGGCGCTGCGCGCGGCGGCCGACAACGCGCCGTACGGCGTGCCCGCGGCCCTCGCCGCGGCCCACTTCGAGCTGGCGCACGAGCCCGACGTCGAGGTCGACTACCTCGTCGCCACCGAGCGCGACCTGGCGGCGGTGGACCTGGACGGGCTCGACGGCCGCGAGGGCCGCGTGCTCCTCGCCGCCCGCGTCGGCACCACCCGCCTGCTCGACAACGCGCCCCTGGCGCTGCACGCGCCCCCGACCACCCCCGGTCCCGTCCCGACCACCTCCACCACGACTCTCGGCACCCCGAGCGAGGAGAACCTCTGATGCTCCGCACGATGATGAAGAGCAAGATCCACCGCGCGACGGTGACCCAGGCCGACCTGCACTACGTCGGCTCCGTGACGGTCGACGAGGACCTCCTCGACGCGGCCGACCTCCTCGCGGGCGAGCTGGTGCACATCGTCGACATCACCAACGGCGCGCGCCTCGAGACCTACACGATCGCCGGTGAGCGCGGCTCGGGCGTGATCGGCATCAACGGTGCCGCCGCGCGGCTCGTGCAGCCGGGCGACCTGGTCATCCTCATCGCCTACGCGCAGATGGAGACCGCGGAGGCGAAGGAGTTCAAGCCGAGCGTCGTCTTCGTCGACGCCGACAACAAGGTGCTCGCGACGGGCTTCGACCCGGCCGAGGCGATCGAGGGCTCGGGGCTGGTGCGCGGCGACACGCTCGCCCGTCGCTGACCCCCTGCGCGACACTTCTCCCCATGACCACCACACCGGGGCCCGACCCGGTCCGCCGCCCGACCCTGCCGCGCCGCCTCTCGGCCGCCGAGCCGGGGTGGGCGACGTACGCCGACGTGGTGGTCGTGGGCTCCGGCATCGCCGGTCTGACGGCCGCGCTGCGGCTGCACGCCGCCGGCGTCGGCACCGTGATGGTCGTGACGAAGGACGTGCTGAGCGCGGGCTCCACCCAGTGGGCCCAGGGCGGCATCGCCGCGGCCCTCGGGCCGGGTGACAGCCCCGCCGAGCACGAGCTCGACACCCTCGTCGCGGGCGCCGGGGTCTGCGACGTCGACGCGGTCCGGGCGCTGGTGACGGAGGGCCCGGCCGCCGTGCGCGAGCTGATCGCCCTCGGCGCGGTCTTCGACCAGGGCGTCGACGGCGAGCTGTCGCTGACCCGCGAGGGCGGCCACCACCGCGACCGCATCGCCCACGCCGGCGGCGACGCCACCGGTGCGGAGATCCAGCGGGCGCTCGTCGCGGCCGTCGAGGCGGCCCCCGAGATCGAGGTGGCCCACCACGCGCACGCCGTCGACCTGCTGCTCGGAGCCCCCGACGCCGAGGGACGCCGCGCGGTCGCCGGCCTCACGCTCCACGTGATGGGCGAGGGCCAGCGGGGCGGGGTCGGCGCGGTGCGCTGCCGCGCGGTCGTGCTGGCCAGCGGCGGCCTCGGCCAGGTGTTCAGCCAGACCACGAACCCGGCGGTCTCGACGGGCGACGGCATGGCCCTCGCCCTGCGGGCCGGCGCGGTGCTGCGCGACCTCGAGTTCGTGCAGTTCCACCCGACCGTGATGTACCTCGGCCCCGACTCCCGCGGCCAGCAGCCCCTCATCTCCGAGGCGGTCCGTGGTGAGGGTGCGTTCCTCGTCGACGACGCGGGGGAGCGGTTCATGCAGGGCGAGCACGAGCTGGCCGACCTCGCGCCGCGCGACGTCGTCGCCAAGGCCATCACCCGCCGCATGCACGCCACCGGCCGTCCGCACGTCTGGCTCGACGCCCGCCACCTCGGCCGGGGGTTCTGGGAGCGTCGGTTCCCGACGATCCTCGCCACCTGCGAGCGGTACGGCGTCGACCCGGCCACCGACCTCATCCCCGTCGCCCCGGCCTGCCACTACGCGTCGGGCGGTGTCGCCACCGACCTCTGGGGGCGCAGCAGCGTGCCGGGCCTCTACGCCACCGGCGAGGTCGCCTGCTCGGGGGTCCACGGCGCCAACCGGCTCGCCTCCAACTCCCTGCTCGAGGGCCTCGTCTTCTCGCGTCGGATCGCCGAGGCGCTGCCCGCCGACCTGGAGCGGACGACCCTCGTCGACGCCGCCCCCGAGCCCGCGGGGTCGCCCTCGGGCGTGGTCGACCCCGCCGTACGGCGTGACCTGCAGGAGACGATGACCGGCCTCGTCGGGGTGCTGCGCTCGGAGTCCGGGCTGGCGCAGGCCGCGGCCCGGCTCGCCGCCCTCGCCGCCCCCGCCGACGTCGACCCCGAGCTCGCCGCGTGGGAGACCACCAACCTCGTCACCGTCTCCGCGGCCCTCGCCGCCGCGGCCGGGCTGCGCCGGGAGACCCGCGGGTCGCACTGGCGCGAGGACCACCCCGACCGCGACGACGCCGCCTGGGCCGGCCACGTCGACGTCACGCTCGGCGAGACCGGCGCCGTCGACGTGCTGTTCCGCCCGGCGCCCGCCACCGACCTCGCCACCGACCTCGCTGACCCCGAGAACGCCCCGACCGCGAAGGAGGGCGTGTGACCGCCCCGGCCCCCACCCGCCCCTCGGCCCCCGCCGGCCTCGAGCTCACGTCGTACGACGCGCTGCCCGCCCCGCTGCTCGACGAGCTGGCCGCGGCGGGCCTCGACCCGCGGGCGACGTACGACGCGGTCTGCGCCGCCCTGCACGAGGACGTGCCGACCGAGGACGTCACGAGCGTCGCCACGATCAGCCCCGACGCGCGCGGCACGGCCGACTTCGGCGCCCGGGAGCCCGGCGTCGTGGCGGGCCTGGGCCTGGCGGAGCTGGCGTTCCGGGCAGTGCTCGGCGACGACGTCGAGGTGACTGGCCGGCTCGCCGACGGCACGCGGGTCGCGGTGGGGGACGCCGTGATGAGCGTGACCGGTCCGACCCGCGGGCTGCTGACGGCCGAGCGGGTCGCCTTGAACTACGCCTGCCACCTCTCGGGCGTCGCGACGGCCACGTCCGCGTGGGTCGACGCGCTGGCGGGCACGCGGGCGAAGGTGCTCGACACCCGCAAGACGCTGCCGGGCATGCGGGCGCTGCAGAAGTACGCCGTGCGCTGCGGCGGTGGCGTCAACCACCGCTTCAGCCTCTCGGACGTGGCGATGGTGAAGGACAACCACGTGGTGGCCGCCGGCGGCGTGGTGCCGGCGTACGAGGCGGTGCGCGCGGCGTACCCCGACCTGCACGTCGTCGTCGAGGTGACGACGCTCGACGAGCTGCGGCTGCTGCTGGACGCCGGGTGCGGCTGGGTGCTGCTCGACAACATGAGCGCCGCGACGATGACGGAGGCGGTGGCGATCACCGCCGGTCGGGCGACGCTCGAGGCGTCCGGGGGCCTCACGATCGGCCGGGCCCGCGAGGTCGCGGAGACGGGCGTCGACTACATCTCGGTCGGCGCGCTCACCCACTCCGTGACGGTGTTCGACCTCGGACTGGACCTGCGGGACCTCCCGTGAGCGTGCCCCTGCCGGCGCCGACCGCCGGGTCGCGCCTGCTCTGCGTCGACATCGGCAACACCCGCACCGTGCTCGGGCTCTTCGACGGCGCCACCCCGCTGGCCGACTGGCGGGTCGCGACCGACGAGCGCCGCACCGCCGACGAGTGGGCCGCCCTCCTCTCCTCCCTCGTCGGCGGCGGCTCGACCGCGTCGCTGCCGGACGGACTGCGCTCGCTCACCGGCGTCGCCATCGCCTCGACGGTGCCGACGGTGCTGCACGAGTGGCGCGAGATGCTGCGCCGCCACCTCGCGGACGTGCCGAGCGTGATCGTCGAGCCCGGCGTGAAGACGGGCGTGCCCGTGCTGATGGACAACCCCCGCGAGGTCGGCGCGGACCGCATCGTCAACGCCCTCGCCGCCGTCACCCACCACGCCGAGCCGGGCCGACCGGTGGTGGTGGTCGACTTCGGTACGGCGACCACCCTCGACGTGGTGAACGCGAAGGGCCAGTACGTCGGGGGCCTCATCGCCCCGGGCGTCGAGATCTCCGCGGAGGCCCTGGGACGCCGGGGGGCCCAGCTGCGCCGCGTCGAGCTGGGCCGTCCCCGCTCGGTGATCGCGAAGAACACCGTCGAGGCGCTGCAGTCGGGCCTCTACTTCGGCGTGCTCGCCCAGGTCGAGGGCCTCGTCGCGCGCGTCGCCGCCGAGCTCGGCGTGACGGTCGACGACCTCACCGTCGTCTCCACCGGCTACCTCGCGGGCCTCGTCAGCGACGAGTGCGCCTGCATCGGGCTCCACGACCCGTGGCTCACCCTGCGCGGCCTCGAGCTGGTGTTCCGCCGCAACGCCTGACGCCGAGCTGTCGGGTCTGCGCCGAGTTGTCGGGTGTGCGCCGAGTTGTCGGATGTGCGCCGAGTTGTCGGGTGTGCGCCGAGTTGTCGGGTGTGCGCCGAGTTGTCGGGTGTGCGCCGAGCTGTCGCGTCTGCGCCGAGCCGGCACTTCTGCAACGTCGATCATTCGCGGTAGGAGATACCCGTCGCACGGGTACGACGTACCGCGAATGCTCGATCACC
This sequence comes from Nocardioides alkalitolerans DSM 16699, assembly GCF_000426525.1. Taxonomy (GTDB): domain Bacteria; phylum Actinomycetota; class Actinomycetes; order Propionibacteriales; family Nocardioidaceae; genus Nocardioides; species Nocardioides alkalitolerans. The sequence continues at coordinate 23,271 of NZ_KE384533.1, read as the reverse complement.
GGCTGCCCCCGGGCTTTCGCGGTAGGGGATACCCATCGCACGGGTGCGACCTACCGCGAATGGCCCAGCCCTCCCGGCGCCCCGATTCCGGCGAATTCGCGATCATCCGCACTCACCCTTTTGTCGCGCACCGGCTGGGTGTCATGACGATTCACCAGTATCGCCACGCATCGAATTCACCGACGTGAATCATCGCTTTCGTCCTGTCGATTGTGAGGTGGGTATTCGCGCTGCTACTTTTTCTTCCGACGCGTGGACGGGAATGCCGTCCGAGGGGCCGCGAAATGCTCGAAAGGGAATGACATGGCGCAGAAAGTGCACATCGTGCTCGTCGACGACATCGACGGCTCCGAGGCCACCGAGACGATCACGTTCGGCCTCGACGGGGTGACCTACGAGATCGACCTGAACGACGAGCACGGGGCCGCGCTGCGCGAGGCGCTCTCGCCGTACGTCGGGCACGCCCGCAAGGCCGGCGGCCAGCGCCGCGCGCGCCGTACGTCGGGCGGCAGCAGCGCCAGCAGCGCCGCCAGCGACGGGCCCAGCGCCAAGGAGATCCGTGACTGGGCGCGCGAGAACGGCTGGGACGTCCCGGACCGCGGCCGCGTGTCGGCCGAGGTGCGCGAGGCGTACGAGTCCGCGCACTGACGCAGCACTGACGCAGGCCCGACCTGCTCCGAGGGGTCGCGGTGCCTCCGATGGTCGACGACCACGGGGCGCACCGCGGCCCCTCGTGCTTCTCGCCGGTGGCGGTGTCGGTCGCCCGACCGGTACGACGCCGTGGCGGCCGCCGTACGGGTCTGTTCGCTGTCAGCGGACCCATGACCGGTGCTGTGGAGGAACACGTAGGCTGGTCGACGAGTTGATCTCCGGTGTACGAGCGACTTTCCGAGGTCGCCCGGCCCAGCCCGCGATGCCTTCGGCATCGCGACTTGAGAAGGATCGAGGCGCACATGTTCGAGCGGTTCACTGACCGAGCCCGCCGGGTGGTCGTGCTGGCCCAGGAAGAGGCCCGCATGCTCTCCCACAACTACATCGGGACCGAGCACATCCTGCTCGGCCTCATCCACGAGGGTGAGGGTGTCGCGGCCAAGGCTCTGGAGAGCCTCGACATCTCGCTCGAGGCCGTCCGCGCCCAGGTCGAGGAGATCATCGGCCAGGGCCAGCAGGCGCCCAGCGGCCACATCCCCTTCACCCCCCGTGCCAAGAAGGTGCTGGAGCTCTCGCTGCGCGAGGCGCTGCAGCTGGGCCACTCCTACATCGGCACGGAGCACATCCTCCTCGGCCTCATCCGTGAGGGCGAGGGCGTCGCCGCCCAGGTGCTGCAGAAGCTCGGCGCCGACCTCAACCGCGTGCGGCAGCAGGTCATCCAGCTGCTCAGCGGCTTCCAGGGCAAGGAGAGCGCCGGCGCGGCCGCCTCCACCGGTGGCAGCAGCAGCGAGGCCCCGTCGTCGTCCCTGGTGCTCGACCAGTTCGGTCGCAACCTGACGCAGGCGGCGCGCGAGGGGAAGCTCGACCCGGTCATCGGGCGCGAGTCCGAGATCGAGCGGGTCATGCAGATCCTCTCGCGGCGCACGAAGAACAACCCGGTGCTCATCGGCGAGCCGGGCGTCGGCAAGACGACCGTCGTCGAGGGCCTGGCGCAGGACATCGTCAAGGGCAACGTGCCCGAGACGCTGAAGGACAAGCACATCTACACGCTCGACCTCGGCGCGCTCGTGGCCGGCTCGCGCTACCGCGGTGACTTCGAGGAGCGCCTGAAGAAGGTGCTCAAGGAGATCCGCACCCGCGGCGACATCGTGCTGTTCATCGACGAGATCCACACCCTCGTCGGTGCCGGTGCGGCCGAGGGCGCGATCGACGCCGCCAGCATCCTGAAGCCGATGCTGGCCCGGGGCGAGCTGCAGACGATCGGTGCGACCACCCTCGACGAGTACCGCAAGTACCTCGAGAAGGACGCCGCCCTCGAGCGCCGCTTCCAGCCCATCCAGGTCGCCGAGCCCTCGATCGCCAACACGATCCTGATGCTCAAGGGCCTGCGTGACCGCTACGAGGCGCACCACCGCGTCACCATCACCGACGAGGCCCTGGTCTCGGCGGCGACGCTGGCCGACCGCTACATCTCCGACCGCTTCCTCCCCGACAAGGCCATCGACCTCATCGACGAGGCGGGCTCGCGCCTGCGCATCCGTCGCATGACGGCACCGGCCGACCTCAAGGAGTACGACGAGAAGATCGCCGAGGTGCGCGTCCGCAAGGAGGCGGCCATCGACGGCCAGGACTTCGAGGCCGCTGCGTCCCTGCGTGACGAGGAGAAGCAGCTCATCCTCAAGAAGGCCGACCGCGAGAAGCAGTGGCGCTCCGGCGACATGGACGTCGTGGCCGAGGTCGACGAGGAGCTCATCGCCGAGGTGCTCGCCGTCGCGACGGGCATCCCGATCGTGAAGCTCTCGGAGGAGGAGTCCACCCGTCTGCTCAAGATGGAGGACGAGCTCCACAAGCGCGTCATCGGCCAGGACGAGGCCGTCAAGGCGCTCTCGCGGGCGATCCGCCGTACGCGTGCCGGCCTCAAGGACCCGAAGCGTCCCGGTGGCTCGTTCATCTTCGCCGGTCCGTCCGGTGTCGGTAAGACGTGGCTGTCGAAGACGCTCGCCGAGTTCCTCTTCGGTGACGAGGACTCGCTGATCCAGCTCGACATGAGCGAGTTCGGCGAGAAGCACACGGTGTCGCGTCTCTTCGGTTCGCCCCCCGGCTACGTCGGTTACGAAGAGGGTGGCCAGCTGACGGAGAAGGTGCGGCGCAAGCCGTTCTCCGTGGTGCTCTTCGACGAGGTCGAGAAGGCGCACCCGGATATCTTCAACTCGCTGCTGCAGATTCTCGAGGAAGGCCGCCTGACCGATTCCCAGGGTCGGATCGTCGACTTCAAGAACACGGTCATCATCATGACGACCAACCTCGGCACGCGAGACATCGCGAAGGGCGTCAACCTCGGTTTCGCCCAGTCGGGCGACGCGGCCGGTTCCTACGACCGCATGAAGAACAAGGTGTCGGAGGAGCTGAAGCAGCACTTCCGTCCCGAGTTCCTCAACCGTGTCGACGAGATCATCGTGTTCCCGCCGCTCAACGAGAAGCAGATCGTCTCGATGGTCGACAACATGATCGCCTCGGTCGAGCTGCGTCTGAAGGACCGCGACATGTCCCTCGAGCTCACCCAGAACGCGAAGGACCTGCTCGCCAAGCGCGGGTTCGACCCGGTCCTGGGTGCGCGACCGCTGCGCCGCACGATCCAGCGCGAGGTCGAGGACGTCATGGCCGAGAAGATGCTCTTCGGCGAGATCGGTCCCGGTCAGATCGTGCTGGTCGACGTGGAGGGCGAGGGTCCGACCGCGACCTTCACGTTCCACGGCCAGAAGGTCGGCGAGGTCCCGGACCTCCCGCCCTTCGAGGCGGCCGGCATCGAGATGACGAAGGGTGAGGTCATCCCGGAGGACCCGGACGGCCCCGTCGACATCAAGAAGGCCGACGAGACCGAGTGATCAGCTAGCCCCGCACGACCACGGAACGGCCCGCACCGATCGGTGCGGGCCGTTTCTGCGTGCGTGGGGCCTGAGGGTCACACGGAGCGAGGCACCACGACCGGTTGCGGTGTCAGCGACAGGGCGGATGGGGCGCCCACACCGCGACGCGGGCACCACGACCGGTTGCGGTGTCAGCGACAGGGCGGATGGGGCGCCCACACCGCGACCGAGCGCACCCACCCGGTTGCGGTGTCAGCGACAGGGCGGATGGGGCGCTCACACCGCGACCGAGCGCACTCACCCCCCCCGCCCGCACCCCGCACCCCCACATGCGTACCTCCCCCCATGCCCGTGACCCACTCCACGCCCCGCGGACCCTCCCTTGTCACGCTCGTCGGGGACCGGGCTCCCGCCGTTCATCCCACCTCCACCTGCCGACGACAGCGTCAGGGCGCGAGGGCCGTCCCACCGACGCCGGCCCACCGCACCCGCACCGCTCCCGATGCCGTCGAAAGGCACCCTGATGACCCACCCCCGCGCGCGGCGGCGTCTCGTCGCCGTCGCCAGCTGCTTCGCCGTGAGCGGGGCCGCGCTCGCGGTCCTGCCCAGCGTCGCGACCGCCGCGACCACGTCGCCCTCGCTCACCGCCCAGGCGCTCACCGCAGCCGCACCCGCAGCGGCCGCCTCGTCCGACCCCGTCGGTGAGGCCGAGCTCCTGACGGACCCGTTCCTCCAGGCGCCCACGGCCGACGGCGCGTCCGTCGTCTGGTTCACCGAGTTCGCGGGCTCGCGCCACGCGGTGCTCACCGGGGCGGGCGTCGCCGACCTGAGCGCCGAGCAGCTCGCGGCGGCCGCGGCCGGTACGTCGTTCCCGGGCGTCACCCGCTTCACCCCCGAGACCACGCAGCTGTCGCAGGTGGGGGAGGACTACCAGTCCAACATCCCGGCCGACGTGAAGCCCGCGCAGGAGGCCGGCATCGTCGACCGCGACGTGTGGCGTCACGAGGCCGTCGTGTCGGGCCTCGCGCCGGGCACCGAGGCGCCGTACCGCGTCGTCAGCCTCGACGGCGAGGCGCTCGCGGGCTCCGGCACCTTCACCGTGAAGCCCGCGGCCCAGGCCGGCGACGACCTCGACATCCTGCTCACCAGCGACCACCAGGCGATGGTGAACACCCCCGCGAACCTCCAGCAGGCCGCCGCGACGATCGGCGACATCGACGCCGTCTTCCTCGCGGGCGACCTCGTCAACATCCCGGACCGCGCCTCGGAGTGGTTCGACGACACCCGCGGTTCGGGCTTCTTCCCGGTGCTGCAGGGCAACGGCGGCCGGGTCTCGACGGGCGGCGTGGAGTACGTCGGCGGCGAGATCATCCAGAACGCCCCGCTCTACCCGGCCGTGGGCAACCACGAGGTCCAGGGCCGCCGCGCGGGCGCCACGACGCTGGGCGGCTCCTTCAACGCCCCCGTGCCCCGTGAGGTGGCCGAGACGGCGTACGACGCGGTGGCCGCCGACGTGAACCCGTCCGGCGACCCGGCGGTGCGCGAGCAGTGGATCGTCGACAACTCCTTCTCGACCGCGACGTACGAGGAGGTCTTCTCGCTGCCCGACGGCTCGCCCGGCGGCGAGACCTACTACGCGACGACGGTCGGCGACGTGCGCCTGGTGTCGCTCTACTCGACCCGCATCTGGCGCGGCACGACCGCGACGCCGGACCCGGCGGCCCGCACCGGCAGCAGCCGCTACCAGGAGGCGCGCACCACGCTGGAGACGCCGCTGGCCCAGGGGTACGGCGAGCACATCTTCGAGGCGATCGACTCCTCGAGCGACCAGTACGCCTGGCTGCAGGACGAGCTGGCCAGCGACGAGTTCGCGAACGCGCGCTACCAGGTCGTGATGCTGCACGAGGGTCCGCAGGGCCTCGGCGACAACGTGATGCCGCAGTTCGCCGACCCCGAGCGCATCGAGGAGCGCGACGACGCGGGCAACCTCGTCGGCGTGCGCTACGACTACCCGGCCACCGAGAACGAGCTGCTCTACGACCTGCAGCCGCTCCTCGAGGACGCCGGCGTCGACCTGGTGCACAACGGCCACAGCCACCTCTGGAACCGCTTCGTCGCCGACAACGGCGTCACGAACTTCCTCGAGACCTCGAACACCGGCAACTCGTACGGCGCCTACCACCCGCTGAGCGGGCGCTCGCGTCCCGTGCCGCCGGCCCCGTGGAACGCCGAGAACTACTGGGCGCAGGACAACCCGGGCGGCCTCGAGCCGATCGTGCCGAACGTGGCGCCCTACGCGAACGCCGAGGGCACGCCGCTGCCGTTCGTGCAGGACAACAACCTGGCCGTGTTCACGAAGTTCAACACCGGCACGGGGGCGATCACGACGTACTCGTTCGACCTGCGCACCCCCGACGTGGCCCCGAAGGTGATCGACACCTTCACCGTCGGTGACCCTGCGCCAGAGGAGCCGGGCGAGCCGGTCACGGTGACCACGGGGAGCGCGGCGAGCGTCTCCGGCATCGTCTCGGGCACGGGCACCGGCACGGGTACGGCGACGGTCCTGCGCACGTCGTTCCAGAAGGAGGTCACGGCCCGCGCCAAGGGCCGCACCTGGACCGCCTTCGGCACCGGCAACGTCTACGTGACCGCGTCCGATTCGGCCACCCGCCGCGACCAGTGGCGCCGTACGGTCACCGCCGGCGCGTACGCCACCCGCAGCTGCACCCGGCCCACCGAGGCGGAAGCGCGCACCTGCGCCGAGGAGTACGCCGCGTCGTCCGCCGAGCGCATCGCGGCCGCCAACCTGGCGGCGTACGACGCCTCGCTCGACGACCGGGCCGCCACCCTGGCCGCGGCCGACGCGCGCTACCTCGCGCAGCGCCGGGCGAGCACGGTGAGGATCCCGTCGGCGTCGTGGGAGCGGGCGCACGCCCAGGCCGAGGCGCACGGGCTCTACAAGATCCGGATCGCCGCCTACGGGCCCTGACCGGACCGGCTGACCGGACCGGCTGACCGGACCGGCTGATCGGACCGGCTGACCGGCTGACCGGGTCGGGTCAGGGGAGCGCCCAGCTCTCCGGCCCGACCCGGGCCAGCAGGCCGTCGGCGACCAGGCTCGCGAGGCACCGCTCGCGCTGGTCGGCGTCGGCCCACGCGGCGTCGAGGGTGCTCGTGTGCACGGGCCCGTCGGCGTCGCGCACGGCGCCGAGCAGGCGTCCACGGCACTGGCGGTCGGTGCCGGCCCAGGCCTGCGCGCGGCGGGGCGGTCCGTCGTACGCCGGGCGGCCCGCGGCGACCCAGGCGCAGCGGTCCTCGAGCGGGCAGCGCCCGCAGGCCGGGTTGGCCGCGCTGCAGACGAGGGCGCCGAGCTCCATGAGGCCGACGTTCCAGGTGGCGGCGTCGGCCGGCTCGTCGGGCAGGAGCGCCGCCGCGACGTCGCGCTCGGACCGCATCACCGAGCGGGCGGGGAACTCGTCGCCGCCCACCGCGCGGGCGAGCACCCGCCGTACGTTCGTGTCGAGCACCACGTGCCGCCGCCCGTAGGCGAACGACGCGATCGCGGCCGCCGTGTAGTCGCCGATTCCGGGCAGGGCGAGCAGCTCGTCGTACGACGCGGGCACCTCCCCGCCGTGCCGCTCCACGATCGCGGTGGCCGCCGCGTGCAGCCGCAGCGCGCGCCGCGGGTAGCCGAGCCGGCCCCACGCGCGCACGGCCTCCCCGGTCGGTACGGCGGCGAGGTGCGCCGGTGTCGGCCACGCCTCCATCCAGACCGCGTGCACCGGCAGCACGCGCACCACGGGCGTCTGCTGCAGCATGAACTCCGAGACCATCACCGACCACGGCGTCGCCGCGACCCCGCGCCAGGGCAGCTCGCGCGCGTGCTCGTCGTACCAGGCCAGGACGTCCGCGTGCAGCGCGTCGACGTCCACGGCATCGGCCGGGAGCCGCTCGGGGGACGGCTCGGAGGACGGGCTGGCGGGCGGGGTCGGCACGGTCTGGGAGCCTAGCCAGAAGTCCGGAACCCGCCCCACCGGGCCGTCGCGGCGCTACCGTGCGGAGGTGCGCACCACCCACCCCGTCGTCTGGCTCCTCGCCGCCCTCGTCGCGGTCCCGGTGCTCGTCGTCGGCTACGTCTTCTGGGGCTGGATGCTGTTCGGGCTGCTCGTGACGGCGCCGCTGTGGGTGCCGGCCGTGGTGGTCGGCGTCGTGTGGGTACGCCTGGAGCGGGCCCGCCAGCGCGCCGTCGACGCCGCGCTGGACACCCTCGAGCAGCGCCCCGAGCGCGACGAGCTCGACCGGCTCGCCTGAGGCGTCCGCCACGTCGGTGCGCCTGCCCGGCCGGGAGCGTCCGGCTGGCTAGCGTGTCGCCCATGTCTGCCTCCACCCGTCCGCGCCGCCGTCACCCGGCGCGCGTGTACTGGGTCCGGCGGGCGCTGCTCGTCGGCGTCGCCACCCTGCTCGTCGTCCTGGTCGCCCGGCTCCTGGGCGGCGGTGGGGCCGAGGAGACGGCCGACGAGGCCCGGCAGGTGGCCGGCACCCCGAGCGGTACGACGACCGAGGCGCCCCCGACCGACGCTGCGGGGGAGCCGACCGCTCCGGTCGAGACCCCGACCACCCCCGCCGCGCCGACCACGACGCCCCCGGCGCAGCCGTCCGGCCCGTGCGCGCCCGAGGACGTCGTGGTGGAGCCCTTCGTCGGCGAGGCCGTCGGCGGCAGCCCCGTCACCATCGCGCTCGCGCTGACCACGAAGGAGACGCCCGCCTGCACGTGGGAGGTCTCCTCCGAGACCACCGTCGTGAAGGTGACCTCCGGCGACGACGACATCTGGACCACCCAGCACTGCCCCGACGCCATCCCCGTGAGCCGGGTCGTGGTGCGGCAGGCCGAGCCCGTCGCGGTGCAGCTGCAGTGGCCGGCCTGGCGCTCGGGCCCGGACTGCACCCTCATGCAGTGGTCGCTGCCGGGCTCCTACCACGCGGAGGCGGCCGCCCTCGCCGGCGAGCCGACCGACACCCAGTTCGAGCTCGTGGCCCCGGAGCCCGAGGTCATCGAGCGCGCCGTGACGCCGACGCCCGACCCGACGGCCGACCCCGCCGCCCCGGCGACCACGGGCTGAGGCTGTCGGTCGGTACGGCGGACCGTGTGCGGGTTGCGGGTTGCGGGTTGCGGGTTGCGGTGTGGGCGCCCCGTCCGGCCTGTCGCTGACACCGCGACCCCGAGGGGCGGGCCCGAGGGCGCCGGGTCCGTGAATGATCCGACGCATCCGGTACGTCGGAAGCGCCGCGGCCCTACCGGCCGGGGGCGGTCCTGGCCCGGGGTGCGCGGCTCGGCCCGTAGCTGACGACGACCGACGTCAGCCCGGGAGCCGAGAAGGTCAGCGTGAACGGAGCCCCGCTGCCGTCGTCGTCGAAGTAGACGCCCTCGCTGCCGCCCGGACCGAACGACACGGGGGTGCCGGCGGTCAGAGGGCCGCCGCCGACGAAGACGAGGACCTCGTCCTCGACGACCGTGCGCTCCCACCCGTCGGGCTCCGTGCCGTCGGAGTACACGCGTCCCGCGGTCGGGGTCACGGTGAGCGTGAGGGGGCCGGCGCTATCGGCGCTCGGGGTGAGGGTGAAGCCGTTGAACATGACGCCGGAGTAGCCGAGGCCGGGCTCGGAGATCGAGTCTCCGTACCGGGTGCTGCCCGCGGACACGGTGAGCGTCCCGGTCGCGCTGGCGGCGTACGCCGGGGCGGCGGTGGCGACCACGACGACGGGTGCGCTCCACGCGGCGGCCGCGAGCACGCTGCGGCGGGTGGTGGGCTCGATCGGCATGCTGTTCCCCCAACGAAGGCGGCGAGCAGTTCGCCGTACGGGGGTCACAGTAGGGCTGACCAGCCCGTTCGACGTGATCGAGCGTTCAACCACCGTCGGTGGTGGCTCGTCGTGCGCGTACGGCGGGGGCCGCCGCCCGACTACCGCGGGCCGTAGCTGATGCTCTGCGCGTCGAAGCCCGACGCCTGGAAGGAGAGAACCATCGTGCTTCGCTCGCCCTGGTCGTCGAAGTAGACGGCCTCGGAGCTGCTCGGTCCGAACGCGATGGGCTGCCCGGCGGCGATGGCGCCGTCGTACCGGTAGACGAGCGTGGTCTCCTGGAAGACGGGGGAGCCGATCCTGGTCCAGAGCGACGGGGCCGCTGGGGTGTAGTCGTCGTAGATGTCGAAGCCGGACGGCTTCGTGACGGTCAGGGTCAGCGGCCCGGTGCCGGACACGCTCGGCGTGATGGTGAATCCGCGGAAGAGGACGGCGAAGGCGCCGAACTCCGGCTCGATGGGCGTGGGTCCGTACCGCGTGCTCCCCGGGTCGATCGTGAGCGTCCCGGTCGTGCTCGCGGCGAACGCGGGTGCGGCGCTCACGACGACGACGGCGGGCGCGACCCACGCGGCGGACCGGATGACGTTGCGACGGGTGGTCGGCTGCATGCTCACGCTGTTCTCCCCAGTACGGTCCGGCGACGCTTCACCGGGCGGCGTTCAGGGTAAAGGCGTCGGCGGCCGCGCGACCTCGGAATCGTCAAACGCGCGGGGGGTCTCGAGACGCTCGCTCCTCGACCACCGAGGGAGCACCCCTCAGACGTACCGCTCCAGGATGCTCGACTCGGCGAGCCGCGAGAGTCCCTCGCGCACGCTGCGTGCGCGCAGCTCGCCCACGCCGTCGACGGCCTGGAGGTCGTCGACGCCGGCGGAGAGCAGCTTCTGCAGCGTGCCGAAGTGCTCGACGAGGCGGTCGACGACGGCAGCGGGCAGGCGCGGCACCTTGGCGAGCAGGCGGTAGCCGCGCGGGGCGACGGCGCCGTCGAGGTGCTCGCTGGCGCCGAGGCCGAGGGCCTTGGCGACGGAGGCGGGGTCGACGAGCTCGGTGGCGGAGAGCCCCTCGAGACGCTCGAGCAGCTTCTCGGTCGACGGCGCGCGCTTGCCAGCGGGCAGGTAGTCGCGCACGACGAGCTCGCGCTCGGCGTCGACGCCGGTGATGAGCTCCTCGAGCTGCAGCGACAGCAGACGGCCGTCGGTGCCGAGCTCGAGCACGTAGTCGTCGATCTCGCGGGCGATGCGCGTGACCATCTCGAGGCGCTGGGCGACGACGGCGACGTCGCGCACGGTGACGAGGTCCTCGATCTCGAGCGCGGAGAGGGTGGTGGCCACCTCGTCGAGGCGCAGCTTGTAGCGCTCGAGCGTGGCGAGGGCCTGGTTGGCGCGCGAGAGGATCTGGCCGGAGTCCTCGAGCACGTGGCGCGTCGAGTCGACGTACGCGGCGATGATCTGCATCGACTGCGAGACCGAGATGACGGGGAAGCCGGTCTGCTTGGCGACGCGGTCGGCCGTCCGGTGCCGGGTGCCGGTCTCCTCCGACGGGATCGTGTGGTCGGGCATCAGGTGCACGGCGGCCTGGTGGATGCGGGTGACGTTGCTGTCGAGGATGATCGCGCCGTCCATCTTCGCGAGCTCGCGCATGCCGGTCGCGCTGAACGGCACGTCGAGCGTGAACCCGCCGGTCGCGATGGAGTCGACGAGCTCGTTGTGGCCGAGCACGATGAGTGCCCCGGTGCGCCCGCGCAGGATCCGCTCCAGCCCGTCCCGGAGCGCGGTGCCCGGCGCGATGGAGGCGAGCGTCTCCCGGACGCGCAGCATGTCGTCGCCACGTTCGATGCCTGCCACGGTGCTCCTGAATCTCCTGGCCGACTGGTGCGTCGTGCCGCGGCAAGTGTAGGAGATCCGACGCCCTCGGCCGCTTCCTTCTTTGGTAGGTCGTTTCGCTCCTCCGCCCCTACTCCGGGCGTGGGTCGCGTGGGTCGAGGTTGGGCGAAGTTCTCGACGGGACGCGGGCTCACGTGGCTTACTCGTCCCAGGCGTTCCTGCCGGCGATCCGCACGCCGGGCCGGGGTGCAGGAGGAGGGGTCGTGAACGAGGTGCTCGTCGTCGTGGTGGTCGCGGTGCTGGGCGCGGTGGCCGGCGCCTCGCTCGCCTACGCCTGGTCCCAGCGCCCGTCCGTCTCCCGCTCGAGCGCACGTCCCTTCCCGAGACCGGCCGCCAACGCGTACGGCGCCCCGCTGCCGCCGCTGGTCGCACCGGCTCGCTCGGCGGCGCCCGCCCGCTCGCGACCGCCCGCCCCTCGCCGCGCCACCCTGCTCCGCGGCGCCGACGAGATCACGGTGGTGACGGTCTCGGGCCTCACCGCCACGGTGCGCTCCGGCACGATCGTCGGCCGCTCGTCGGGCTGCGGCGTCCACCTCCCCAGCGCGGAGGTCTCGCGCCGGCACGCGATCCTCTACAACGCCGGCGGCACCTGGTTCGTGGGCGACCTCGGGAGCACGAACGGCACCGTCGTCGACGGCGTCCGCGTGCGGGGGGCCGCGCCGCTGCGTGACGGTGCGCTGGTCTGGCTGGGTGGCCGTCGCGGGGTGGGTCTCGTCGTACGACGCCCCGGCCCCACCGTCGAGCCGCCCACCGTCGAGCCGCACGGCGCCGAGGCGGCCTCCGACGACTCGGCGACCGGCACGAAGGTCCTCGAGACCTCCCGCGGCTGACCTGTCGATCGCGGGTCACGTCCACCCATCGGACACCCGTCTCACGATCCGGTCGACGGGTTCGGTTCGCCCCGAACCCCGGCCTACATTGGCTCTCGTGTTCACGACCATGCTGACGAAGCGACGCGCAGTCGACCACTGCCGCGTCCGTTCCGCGCTCTGTCGTCCCTCCTGACCGACGCCCGAGGTCTGTCGTCGTGCGCGCCCAGCGCACGCCGACCCTCCGCGTCATCGTGAGCCCTCGCCCACCCCCGTCCGTCAGGTCGTCACCATGTCCCAGCCCGCCCACGCCACCGCGTCGCCGTCGGCTCCCGACGCGTCCGCGCGCACGCTGATCGATCCCCGTGGCCCGCAGGTCGCCGCCGCGATCACCTCGGTGGTCCTGGCTGCCGTGCTGCTGCTCGGTGACAGCGTCGTCGGCACGGTCCTCCTGGCCGCGCAGGTCGTCGTCTTCGGCCTGGGGGCGGCGCTCGGGGTGCAGCACACGCCGTACTCCCTGCTCTTCCGCACCCTCGTGCGTCCCCGCCTCTCGCCGCCCGCTGAGCTGGAGGACGCGGCCCCGCCGCGCTTCGCCCAGACCGTCGGGCTCGCCTTCACGGTGGTTGCGCTCGTGGCGTACGTCGCGGGGGCCACGCTCGTGGGCCAGGTCGCCGTCGGCTTCGCCCTCGCCGCGGCCCTGCTCAACGCGGTGTTCGCGTTCTGCCTCGGCTGCGAGGTCTACCTCCTCGCGAAGCGGGCGACCTCGCGCCGTACGGCGACCGCCTGACCCACCCAGATCATCCACAGACTTCCCAGTTGCATCCGACGATAGGAATCAGCATGAGCCGCGAGAACTCGCTCGTCTCCGCCCAGTGGGTGGAGGACAACCTCGACAACGACACCATCGTGGTCGTCGAGGTCGACGAGGACACGTCCGCCTACGACAAGGGCCACATCCGTGGCGCCGTGAAGCTCGACTGGACCACCGAGCTGCAGGACCAGGTGCGTCGCGACTTCGTCAACAAGGCGCAGTTCGAGGAGCTCCTCTCCTCCAAGGGCATCGGCAACGACCACACGGTCGTGCTGTACGGCGGCAACAACAACTGGTTCGCCGCCTACGCGTTCTGGTACTTCAAGCTCTACGGCCACAGCGACGTCAAGCTGCTCGACGGCGGCCGCAAGAAGTGGGAGCTCGACTCCCGCGAGCTGACCGACGAGGTGCCGAGCCGCGCCACGACGACGTACGCGGCGCAGGAGCAGGACCACTCGATCCGCGCGTTCCGCGACGAGGCCGTCGCCGCCATCGGCGTGAAGAACCTGGTCGACGTGCGCAGCCCCGACGAGTACGCCGGTCGCCTCCTCGCCCCGGCCCACCTGCCGCAGGAGCAGGCGCAGCGCGCCGGCCACGTGCCCACGTCGATCAACGTGCCGTGGAGCAAGAACGTCAACGACGACGGCACCTTCAAGTCCGACGAGGACCTCAAGGCGCTCTACGCCGACGCCGGCATCGACGACTCCAAGGAGACCATCGCGCTGTGCCGCATCGGTGAGCGCTCGTCGCTGACCTGGTTCGTGCTGAAGGTGCTGCTGGGCCACGAGAGCGTCAAGAACTACGACGGCTCGTGGACCGAGTACGGCTCCCTCGTGGGCGTCCCCGTGGCCCTCGGCGACGAGCCGGGTGAGGCCTGAGATGTGTGGAGCAACCGCAGGCGGTCTCTCCCTCGACGGCGTGAACGTCGCGAAGGAGGCCGTCATCCAGGGTCAGGTGACGCGCGAGGGTGAGCCGGTCGGCAACGCCTACGTGCGCCTGCTCGACCGCACGGGCGAGTTCACGGCCGAGGTCCCGACCTCCGCCACCGGCCACTTCCGGTTCTTCGCGAACGACGGCGAGTGGACGCTGCGCACGCTCGCGCCGAAGGCCGAGCCGACGGACCGCAAGGTCGTCGCTCAGACGGGCTCCGTGGCCGAGGTCACGATCACGCTCTGACCTGGTCTTCCCGCTGTACGACGAGGGGCGCCATCCCGCGAGGGGTGGCGCCCCTCGCTGCTTCTTCAATGGGAGATGTGCGTCGTTTAACCAGGCCTTGCGGGTCCTTTGAGAGTGAGTTGCAGGTCACGGTCAAGTCCGTCGTATTGGCTGTCGCCGCTCTGTCATGACACGTCAGAGTGGTCTGCGCGCCCCAGCAATCTCAGCTGTTCGAGCGCCTTCGCCCCCCAACGAAGGAAGTCCCCCATGGCCCGCTCTCGTTCCCACCCCGTCGAGCAGCGCCGTCGCGCGAAGACGGCCCAGTTTCTCGGTCTCGCGGTCCTCGCGATCGCGACCCTCGTGCTCGTCTACCTCGCGATGTCGTCCAACGGCTGACGTCAGCCCGCCAGCGCGGGCACGGCACGCATCAGCACCTCCCGGACCACCGGCCCGAGCCGCGTGGCCATGGCGTCGGTGAGGTGGGCGCCGTCCGCGGTCACGGGCGTCCCGCCCACGAAGGCCGGGCACCCCGTGCCCTCGACGCAGAACCAGTCGCGCACGTCGACGTACACCCCGCCCTCCGTGGCCTGCGAGGCCCACCGCATTCCGTCGGCCCAGGGCTGGGTGACGGCGGGGTCGCTGATGCAGTCGGCGGGTACGGCGACCGCGGTGCGGCAGGTGGCGACCGACCGGGTCGCGGGTGGTGGGGGCAGGTAGACGGTGGCCGGGCTGACGCCCGAGAGGTCGCGGGTGCTGCGCACGGCCCCCGCCTGCAGCTGGGCCATCGCGTCGCGTTCGTCGGCGGCGCCGACCACCTGGCGGGGGTCCCCGGCGGACGACACCACGAGCACGTCTGGTGCGCGCGCGGCGAGGTCGGCGAGCGCGTCGGCGCGGAACGCGGCGCACTCCGGGAAGGGGCCGCCGTTCGTCTCCCGCACCTCGACGTCCGCGAAGGTGCACTGGCGGGCGGTGAAGACCTCGATGCGCCACGAGTCGCCGAAGGCCGCCTCGAGGGCGGGCACCCACGAGACGCCCATGGAGTCGCCGTAGACGGCCATGGTGCGGTCGGCGGTCTCGTCGCCGTACACGCAGGTGTGGGCGTTCTCGATCGGGTCCGGCAGCGCGTTGCCCTCGTAGCCGAGGCAGTCGTCCTGCACCCACGCGGCGGAGAGATCGGAGCGTCCGAGGGTGTCGATGCTCGGCTCGAGGGCCGGCCACGTCGTCGCGAGCAGGGCCTCCGCGACCTCCTGACGCTGCTCGGCGAGGGCACCGTCGTCGGCGGGCTCGACGGCGAGCGTCTCGAGGTCGTTCGAGGCGGGGGCCTCGGTCCGGGGGGTCGCGGCGATGGCCGAGCCGACCACCAGGACGGTCACGGCGACGCTGGTGCCGGCCAGGAGCCCCCGGCGCACGGCGGGGGAGCGGCCGCCGGCGCGGGCCACGACGGTCCGGTGCGCGTGCGGACGCGGCTCGAGCCAACGGGAGTGATGGATCGCGTTCTCGAAGCAGTGGTAGGCCGTGATCGACGCGATCGCCGTGACCACGACCGCGGTGCCGAGGTGCAGGAACGAGCCGGTCGGCAGGAGGCCGGCGAGCAGCACGATGGCGGGAAAGTGCCAGAGGTAGAGCGAGTAGGAGATGTCGCCGACGTAGGTCATGGCGCGGTTGGTGAGGGGCCAGAGGTACGGCGCGGGGCCGGCGGTGCCGCCGGCGATCACCAGCGCGCTGCCGACGGCGGGGAGGATCGCGCCGGGCACCGGGAATCCCTGGTCGGCGCCGATCGCGTAGGCACCCGACACGATCAGGAGGAGGCCGGTCCAGGTGACGACGGCGCCCAGCATCGGTCGGATGCGGAGCAGCAGCGGCGTGCAGATCGCGAGCAGGGCGCCGAGGCCGAGCTCCCAGGCGCGCGAGAGGGTGGAGAAGTAGGCCCAGGCGGGCCGCTCGCCGGTCTCGTGGAAGCCCCATGCGACCGACGCGAGGATGACCACGCCGATCGCGACGCCCACCCCCACCCGACCGCGGCTGCGCCACCCTGCGCGGCCCATCAGCGTCAGCACGACGAGCATGACGACGGGCCACACGAGGTAGAACTGCTCCTCCACCGCGAGTGACCAGTAGTGCTGGAGCGGTGAGGCGCCGGCGGTGGCGGCGAAGTAGTCGGTGTCGGCGACCGCGAAGCGGTAGTTACCGGCGAAGAAGAACGCCCAGACCCCGTCGAGCGTGATCGCCGACGCGCGGGCGGCCGGGTAGACGAGCCACGAGAGGGCGGCGGTCACCACGAGCACGAGGGTCGCGGCCGGCACGATCCGCCGGATGCGCCGGCGGTAGAAGCCGGCGAACGAGATACGGCCGGTGTGCTGGTGCTCGCGCAGGAGGATCCCGGTGATCAGGAACCCGGAGATCACGAAGAAGACGTCGACGCCGACGAACCCGCCGCGTGGCCAGCCGGTGAGGTGCTCGGCCACCACGAGCAGCACGGCGACGGCGCGGAGGCCCTGGATGTCGGCCCGGGTCTTCGGTCGCAGCGCGCGACGGGGACTGGAGCGTCGCCGCGACGCCCGCCGCTCGGCGCCGGTGGCCTCGGACGTGCGGTCGGGGCGCTCCGCCACCCGGCGGCCGCGGGGGTGCTCGGCGATCCGACGGCCCGGAGCCGCGTCACGGGACCTGGCGATCTCGCGGTTGACCTCGAGCGCCCGTTCTCGTGCGCTCACGGGCCGACCGGGATCGCGCCCCGCCACCCGGCGTCCGGCGACGCGGCCACCATCCGTCGGACGACGTGGGGTGGCGGGCACAGGACTACTCCGAGATGGGGCGGTGGGGGCGGGGGACATCTTAGGTCCGGTAGACGGGCTGCTCCCACACGTGCGCCAGAGGCGGAAGAAGTGCGGCGCGAGGGTTCTCGTGCCGGACGATCCTCTGTCAGCATGCTCGACATGGAGAAGGCCTCTATCAACCCCCTGCTGATCACCGTCGCTCCGACGGGCGCGGAGACGGCGAAAGCCGACTTCCCCGCGCTGCCGACCACGATCGCTGAGCTCGTCGCGACCGCGCAGGAGTGCGAGGCGGCGGGGGCGGCGATGATCCACGTGCACATCCGCGACGACGTCCACGCTCCGACGCTCGAGCTGGCCCGGCTCCAGGAGACCGTCGCGGCGCTGCGTGAGGGGAGTGGTCTCGTCATCCAGCTCTCGACGGGCGGGTCGGTGCACGACCCGTTCGATGCTCGACTCCGCGTGCTGGAGGCGGCGCCCGACTCCTGCTCCCTCACCATGGGCACGACGAACTTCGGTGACGACGTCTTCCTCAACCCGTGGCCGTTCGTCTGCGACCTCTACCAAGCGGCGCAGGGTCTCGGGATCGCTCCGGAGTTCGAGCTCTTCGACCTCGGTCACGTCCACGCGCTCGGCCGGCTGCTGCGCCGCTACGGGCTCCCCGTCGGCGGCAAGGTGCACTGCGACCTCGTCATGGGCGTCCCGGGTGGGATGCCGGGGACGGCGGACGCTCTCGTCGCGGCGGTGGCCGCACTGCCGCCCGAGGTCACCTCGTGGGGCGCCACGGGCATCGGGCGCGCGTCGCTGCCCGTCGCGTTGGCGTCGCTGTCGAAGGGCGGCCACCTCCGGGTGGGCATGGAGGACACCTTGACCTACGCGCCCGGCCAGCCGGTGGAATCCAACCGGACCCTGGTGGAGCGGGTGGTCACCCTGGGTGGTCTAGCCCAGCGGGATGTGATGTCGCGCGCAGGGGCCCGTGCGCTGCTGGGCCTGGATTCCGCGTGCTGAGAGGCTCCTGAGGGCCGGTCATCGGTTACAGCGGCGTGAATATCTCGGCGTTCGCTGAGGATTTGCCTTTGTTGGCGCAAGGACGCGGGTTTCTGCCCTAGTCTTCTCTGCAGGTGGATGAGGGGTTCGTCCGCCAGACATGATCAACGTCAGGGGTTCTCATGAAGAAGCTTCTCGTCGCGGTCATCTCGGCGGTCGTCATGGCTGCTGGGTTGGTCGCTGGAGCCGGCGCCTCGCCGGTCGCTGCCGCCGAAGGCGGTTACCCGGGGCAGTACGCCGTGGGCTCGAGCATCAAGGTCGACGCGCCGTGGCGCTTCGGTCGCGTTGGCACTGGCCAGGGCATCGCCGTGTTCTTTCAGGGCAGCAACAACGGCATCGGCACGGAGGTGACGGGCACCACCTACGTGACGCTGCGTCTCGCGGGCCAGGGCCAGTTCACTGCCACGGCCTACAGCTACGGCGGCTCCGTGACCCGCGTCGTCACGCCGGTCATCCCCCGCAAGGGCAGCTACCAGGTCTCGATCACGTTTGTGCCTTCGGACACGACGTACCGCTCCACGACGCGTTCGTACTGGATCTGGGCCACGCCCTCCGGCCGTCCGTGATCGCCTAGCACGACTTCTCCGAGGCCCCCACCGCACTGCGGTGGGGGCCTCGGCTCATTTCGGCCTAGACTCGATCGCATGGATGCCGTCCTCACCGCCGTTCTCGTCGCCGCGCCGTTGGCGCTGGCTGCCGTGGCCCTCCGTGCCGCCGTCCGCGTGCTGCGCACCCCGCGGGTCGGCTGATGCCGTTCGAGCTGCCGGAGAACCTCCACCCCGACTGCGGGCCCATCGCCTGGATGCTCGGCACGTGGCGGGGCAACGGGCACGGTGACTACCCGGGCATCGAGCCGTACCAGTTCGGCCAGGAGCTGATCTTCACCCACGACGGGCGACCGTTCTTCCACTACATGGCGCGCTCCTGGGTGGTCGACGAGGCGGGCGAGAAGGTGCGGGAGGACGCGATCGAGACCGGGTTCCTCCGCGGCAAGCCCGGCGGCGAGGTCGAGCTGCTCCTCGCCCACGAGAGCGGCGTCATCGAGATCTGGCTCGGCAACGCAGGCGAGGGCAAGGTCGAGATCGTCACCGACGCCATCGGTCGGGTCGAGGGAGCCGCCGAGATCACCGGCGGCAAGCGGCTCTACGGCAACGTCGAGGGCGACCTGCTCTACGCGAACGACATCGCGGCGGGCGGCGAGCCGCTCCAGCCCCGCACGTGGGCTCGACTGCAGCGCGCATGACCGACGACTGGCGCGCTCGCCTGCGATCCCAGGGATACCGGCTCACGCCACAGCGCGAGCTCATCCTCCAGGCGGTCACGACGCTGCGCCACGCCACGCCCGACGAGGTCCACGTCGAGGTGCGCCGGCACTCCACGGCGGTCAACCTCTCAACGGTCTACCGCACGCTCGAGGTGCTCGAGCAGCTCGGGCTCGTGCGACACGCCCATCTGACCGATCGGGCGCCGACCTACCACGCCATCGACGACGACCACACGCACTTCCACCTCGTCTGTCGGAATTGCGGCCTGGTCACGTCGGTTGAAGAGAGCGTGGCGGCGGACTTCGTCGCCCTGCTCGACCAGCACCACGGCTTCGTGACCGACGTGGGTCACCTGGCGGTGTTCGGCACGTGCCGCACGTGCCCGGAGACCGTCGTCGCCCACGATCACGGGCCGCACGCGACAGAGGAGACCGATGACTGACGAGACGCTCGCACCGACCGCGCCCACCAGCCCCCTGGTGGCCCTGCCCGGCGGCGTTCCCGGTGAAGGCATCGACGCGCCGGTGGCGGCGCACTACGGGTCGTTCAACACCGAGCAGCGAACACTGGAGAGCGGCGAGGGATTCGTCGACCTCTCCCACCACGACGTGCTGCGCATCAGCGGCAAGGACCGCCTGACGCTCCTCCACAACCTCACCACCCAGCACCTCACGGACCTGCAGCCGAAGCAGTGGACCGGGATGCTCCTCCTCAGTCCCAACGGCCACGTCGAGCACGCCTTCTACGGGTACGACGACGGCGAGGCCCTGCTCGTCCAGACCGAGCCCGGCCAAGGCGCTGCACTCGCCGACTTCCTCGTGAAGATGCGCTTCTGGTCCGAGGTCGAGGTCGAGGTCGTCACGTCCAGCCTGGCTCTCACCTGGCGGCCGTCGTCTGCGACCGGTGAGCCCTACTCCGGCTACGAGTTCGTCCCGCGTGACCAGCTGCTCTCGTACGCCGAGGCTGCCGGCCCCGCCTGTGGTCTGTGGGCCTTCGAGGCGCTCCGCATCGCCCGCGGTGAGCCGCGTCTGGGACTGGACACCGACCACCGCACGATCCCGAACGAGGCGGGTTGGATCGGCCCGGCCGTGCACCTCGACAAGGGCTGCTACCGCGGTCAGGAGACAGTGGCCCGCGTCCACACCCTCGGTCGGCCGCCGCGTCGGCTGACGCTCCTCCACCTGGACGGCTCCGAGAACCTGCTCCCGGCGCATGGCGCCGAGCTGCGGAACGGCGAGAAGGTCGTGGGCTTCGTGGGCACGTCCGCCCGGCACCACGAGTTGGGCCCCATCGCCCTGGCCATGGTGAAGCGCAACGTGTCGCTCGACATCGAGCTCGACGCGGGCGGGCTGCCTGCCACCCAGGAGGTCCTGGTGGACCCCGAGGTTGGACTTCACGTTCGCCCCAAGCTCCGCTGAACCCTCGGTGGATGAGGACGTTGCGCAGCAACGGTCTCGAATCCCTCACAGGCTTCTCCGAGCGTCAGTAGCCAGGTCACTTCCTCGGTAGGGTCGAGGCATGCGTGCTCTCCGCGGCTGGAAGCTTCCTGTGCTGCTCATCGTGCTTCTGGTTGTCGTCTTCGGTGTGTACGCGGCATGGCAGGTCTGGAAGGTCAGCACCGACCTCAACGCGGCGTCTGAGGACGCCAGGGTGCTGCAAGAGGCGGTGACCTCCGGCGATGACTCGGCCGCCGCAGCAGCGTTGACGCGAATGCAAGAGAGTGCGAGGTCGGCAGCCGCGCGCACCGATGGCCCCGTCTGGTCCGTGCTGACGTGGGCTCCCGTCGTCGGTGACGACCTCGACGGTGTGCGAACCGTCTCGGGTGTGCTCGATGACCTCGCGCGTGATGGTGCTGAGCCGCTTCTGGAAGTGTCGCGTGACATCAGCGGTCTGAGCCCTCGGGATGGTGCCGTGGACCTGGCACTTGTGGAGAGCATGCGTGAGCCGGTGGCCCGCGGCAAGGCTGCTTTCGAGGATGCGCAGAAGAAGCTGAGCGAGCACGATCCCGCCGGCTTCACGGGTCGGCTTCAGGGCCCGTATCGAGACGCGGTGAGCCAGGTCGACCGGGCATCGCGTGCGCTTGGTACGGCGGACACTGCGCTGGAGATCATGCCGACGATGCTCGGTGCCGAGGGGTCGCGCAACTATCTGCTGGTGTTCCAGAACAACGCTGAGATTCGAGCCGGCGGCGGACTGCCGGGTGCTGTCTCGCTCGTCGAAGCCAACGCCGGAAGGGTGAGCTTGACTAGGCAGGTGGCTGCCAGCTCGTTTGGACGCACCGACGAGCCGGTGCTTCCGCTGACGGACGCCGAGGACGAGATCTGGAACCGCCAACTGGGCACCTTCTTCCTGGACGCAAACTTCACCCCTGACTTCCCGCGCACCGCCGAGTTATGGCAGGCGCGATGGGAGCAGGAGTACGAGACCGTCGACGGGGTTCTCACCGTGGACCCAGTGACCCTTTCCTACCTTCTTGGTGCGACTGGTCCCATCGAGGTGCCCGGAGGGCCCGCCCTGACAAGCGAGAATGCCGTCGACGAACTCCTCCACCAGGTCTATCTCCGTTACGAGGATCCGGCCGACCAGGATGCCTACTTCACGGCGGTCGCGGCGGCAGTATTCGATCGGTTCCTCGCGGGGTCGGAGGATCCGCGAACCATGATCGAGGCGCTCGCCCGCGGGACCGATGAGGGCCGTGTCAAGGTGCACTCGTTCGACGACGCTGAGCAGGCGGCTTTGGCGGGTTCGCGGATTGCTGGAGAGTTGGTCTTCAGCCCCACGGCGGACCCGCAGGTTGGCGCTTATCTCAACGACGTCACGGGCGCCAAGATGTCTTACTTTCTTCGTCATGATGTCCAAGTCACGGCCAATAGTTGCGTCGATGGTGTGCAGCGATTGACCGGTCGTGCGTACCTGCTTTCGGACGCTCCGGAAAACGCGGCCTCGTTACCTGACTACGTAACGGGCGCGGAGATCTTCGGCATCAGCGCTGGTAGTCAGCGTGTCGCCATGCAGATAATCGGGCCCGTAGGAGGCGCGATCTCTGACGTCCAGTTCAATGGAGCTGAGATTGTGACCCCACCCGCGGTGGATCTTGAGGGCCGCCCTGTTGTCACGGTGCTGATGGATCTCGAGCCAAAGTTCACGGCTGACGTCGAATGGCACATGACGACTGGGTCAAATCAGACGGGGAATGTCTCGGTCGAGACGACGGCCGGCATCGAGCCGGAGAAGAAAGACCGGACCGTTCCTTCAGCCTGTTCGTAATCGGGCTCGGATCCACTGTGACCGAGCTGCATGTCTTCCTGCTAGTTCACGGCTTGGAGGCGCGACGTCCGCGCCGCGTGTTCTCACTCCTGCGTGTCGGTACCGCCGTCGCGGGTGCCTGCGGAGCGTAGCCGTAGCCGTAACCGTAGCCATAACCGTCTCCGTAGCCCGCGCCGCGCTTCGTTGGCACCATGTTCATCACGACGCCGACGAGGTCCCCGCCGACCTGCTGGAGGCGATCTACTGCCCCGGTGAGCTGGTCGCGCGTCGTCTTCCCATGGCGCACGATCAGGAGTGCGCCGTCTGACTGAGCAGTGATTAGTGCGGCGTCAGTCACTGGTAGCAACGGGGGAGCGTCGATGATGACGATGTCGTATGCGGATCGCGCTTCAGATAGTAGGTCCGCCATGGCGCGAGATTGCAGAAGTTCTGCCGGATTGGGCGGCACGGCTCCGGCGCCAAGTACGTGAAGGTCACTTTCGGAATGCTTCTGGATAGCATCTGGGAAGCTGACCTTGCCAACCAGAACGGTAGTTACTCCGACGGCGGCGTCAATGTTAAGCGCCTCCAGAGCCTTCGGGCGCCTGAGGTCCCCCTCAATGAGAAGGACACGCTGGCCTGCTTGCGCAAGCGTGATAGCAAGGTTGACCGAGGTCGTTGTCTTACCCTCGGACGGCAATGCCGAGGTGACGACGAATATTTTGCTTTCAGCGTCGACGTCGACGAACTGGAGGTTGGTCCGAAGGACGCGGAAGGCCTCGGCTCGAGGGGCGTGCGACGGAAGAGACGTAACGAGGGGTTCGGTCTTGGTTGCACCATCGAACGCGATAGCTCCGAGTAGTGGCGCGGAGGCGACACTTGTCACTTCCTCGGCGTTCTTGATCGTGTT